>BJHW01000001.1:0-4800000 GCA_005405945.1 Streptomyces violaceusniger | reverse complement strand
CAGGCGTACGGGGACGACCAGACCATAGACGTCCATCTGTCCTGGCTGCGCCGCAAGCTGGGCGAGACCGCCGCCCGGCCGCGCTATCTCCACACGCTGCGCGGGGTCGGCGTCAAACTGGAGCCTCCGGCGGAGCACACGTGAGATGGGCCCTGGTCAAGGTCTGCCTGGCGGTCACGGCGATGGTCGTGGTCGCTTTCGCCGTACCGCTCGGACTCGTCGTCAAGGAACTGGCCCGGGACCGGGCGTTCGCCGACGCCGAGCGGCAGGCCGCCACCATCGGCCCGGCGCTGGCCATCACCACCGAGCGGGCGCGGCTCCAGCGCGCGGTCGCCAGCACCCAGGCGGGCGGGGACGGCCGGATGGCGGTGCACGTCCCCGATGAGCCGGGGGAGCGGGGAAGCGGCTACGACCTGGGCAAGAGCCGTGCGCCCAAAGGCGAGCTGGCCACCGCGCGGCGGCTCGGCCGTGCCTCGGTGTCCGACGCCCCCGGGGGCTACGCGCTGCTCCAGCCGACCGCGCTGGGCAGCGGTCAGGTCGCGGTCGTGGAGGTGTACGTCCCGCGTGGCGTGGTCACCAGCGGGGTCACCACGTCGTGGCTGGTGCTCGCGGGCGTCGGCCTCGCGCTGATCGTCGGCGCCGTGGCCATCGCCGACCGGCTCGGCACCCGGCTGGTGCGCCCCGCCGGGCGGCTCGCCGAGGCCGCGCACGACCTGGGCCGGGGCGAGCTCGGGGTGCGCGTCCCGGAGGACGGCCCGGCCGAACTCCGGGCGGCCGCCGCCGCGTTCAACTCCATGGCCGACCAGGTGGTCCAGCTCCTGGCCAGCGAGCGCGAGCTGGCCGCCGACCTGTCCCACCGGCTCCGCACCCCGCTCACCGTGCTGCGCCTCAACGCCGCCTCGCTGGGCGAGGGACCGGCGGCCGACCAGACCCGCGCCGCCGTCGCCCAGCTGGAGGGCGAGGTCGACCAGATCATCCGCACCGCGCGCCAGCAGAAGACCCACACCCCTCCGGCTGTGACGCCTCCGAGGTGATCCGGGACCGGATGGAGTTCTGGTCCGCGCTCGCCGAGGACGAGGACCGTACGGTGCGCCTGGCCGGGGTCGACCGCACCGTAAGGGTGCCGGTCGCCCGCCCCGAACTGGGCGCCGCGCTGGACGCCCTGCTCGGCAACGTCTTCCGGCACACGCCCGAGGGCACGGCGCTCGCGGTCGACGTCCACAACGGCGAGGACAGCGTGATCATCCTGGTCTCCGACGCGGGCCCCGGCATAGCCGACCCCGACGCGGCGCTCCGCCGGGGCCACGGCGACGGCGGCCCCGGCTCGACCGGCCTCGGCCTGGACATCGTGCGCCGGGTCGCGGAGTCCACGGGCGGCGATCTGCGGATCGGGCGGTCCGTGCTGGGCGGCACCGAGGTAAGGGTGTGGCTCTCGCTGAACGGCGCCGGCTCCGCCGACCCGGGGCAGCGGCGGCGCGGCCGTAAGAAGCGGACCCGGGGCCGCGGCAGGCCCAAGGAGCCCGCGGAGCATTAATCGCCGCCGATGGGTTCCTTAAGGCAGCCATAAGATCCGTGGCCCGTGCACGGATCCTGCCGTTTGTCCGACTTCCCCTCGCTAGCGTGTCGCCCGCACCATCACCCCCCACACCCGTACAGCGAAGGCAGGCACCTGATGAGCAGCACGCACCGTCGCAAGGCGAGCCGGACCACCAAGGTGATCGGCGCGACCGCCGCCGCCGTCGTGGCCGGCGGCACGGCGTTCGCGCTCAGCGGGGCGGCGAACGCGGGAACCGTCTCCGAGAAGACCTCCGCCTCCGAGAAGCCCGCCGCGGCGGCGGGCGGCTTCGCCCCGTACATCGACACCTCGCTCTACCCCGCCTACGACATGGTGGGCACCGCCGACAAGACCGGCGTCAAGGAGTTCAACCTCGCCTTCATCACCTCCGGCGGCGGCTGTGCCCCCAAGTGGGGCGGCGTCACCGAGGTCGGTGACAACGAGGTGGCCAAGCAGACCGAGCAGCTGCGCGCGAAGGGCGGCGACGTCCGGGTCTCCTTCGGCGGCGCCTCCGGCTCCGAGCTGGGCCTGGCCTGCACCTCGGCGGACGAGCTCGCGGCGGCCTACGGCAAGGTCGTGGACGCCCTCAAGCTCACCAAGGTCGACTTCGACATCGAGGGCAGCGCGCTCCCGAACAAGGAGGCCAACACCCGCCGCGCCCAGGCGATAGCCAAGCTCCAGCAGGAGCACGCGGACCTGGACGTCTCCTTCACCCTGCCGGTGCTCCCGACCGGGCTCACCCAGGACGGCGTCGACCTCGTCGCCGACGCCAAGAAGAACGGCGTGAAGGTCTCCGCCGTCAACATCATGGCGATGGACTACGGCGCGTCCTTCGACGGCGACATGGGCCAGTACGCCATCGACGCCGCCACCGCGACCCAGGGCCAGATCAAGGACGCGCTCGGGCTGAGCGACGACGAGGCGTGGAAGACCGTCGCGGTCACCCCGATGATCGGTGTCAACGACGTCAAGAACGAGATATTCAAGGTCGACGACGCCTCCCAGCTGGTGGAGTTCGCCAAGTCCAAGGGGCTGGCCTGGCTGTCGATGTGGTCCGCGACCCGCGACAAGCAGTGCCCCAGCCCGCAGGACACCGCGTCGCCGACCTGCAGCTCGATCGACCAGGAAGAGCTCGCGTTCACCAAGGCCTTCGGCGCCTTCAACGGCTGACGACGACGTAGCCGGATAAGCCCCCCTCACCACCCCCCACGGAAACCCCCACACGGCGGGGCGCGGCCGGAATCCCCCACCCACCGCGCCCCGCCGTTTCCGTTCGCCTGCCTGTGCGGACACCGTCCGGACGTGTTTGGACGCCGACGGCGGACACTGCCCGGAGGGTGTCCGGCCCGGGCCGCCGCCAGCAGGCCGCCGCGGCGATCTCCCGGGCATTCGACGCCCCGCCGCCCACCCGCTTTCCATAGCGCCGACCGCACGAGCTTGAACAACCTCAAACGAGGAGTGCTCCGGTGCGAGTGGCGAACTCGCGAAGCCCTGGCACATGGGCAGGCCCGAACAGCAAACCCGCCGTCAACGCACGCGTACCCGGTCGCCGCACCTCCTGCGGCACCACGCGCTCTACCGAGAGCAACGCCCGCAAACACTCCTCCGGGCGCCCCAGTCGTTGTAGGCCCGGGCTACATCGAGCCCCAGTCGGGCCACGCGTTCGAGCGGCAGCCCCCGCGGGTCGACCCGCCGCGCAGCTGCCACGGCTTTGTCAGGAGCGCTGAGCACCTGATGCACGGATACCTCGTGCAAGATCACCTGCCGGGGACCAAACCAGCCGCCGGCCGTCTGCTCATCAGCACTCCGGCCAGCTACGGCGCCTGCCCGCGCCAGTAACTCCATGGCGCCGCTTCGGTCCGCGCCCTTTGCCGCCGTATACGCTGCCCTGGCCAGCAATTGACCCTGAGCTGACGCCCGCGCTCCGGCAGGAACATCCCGTGCACTCGCGAGTTCATCAGCTGCCCGGACGGCGACCTGAGCCGCCCGGTCATAACGGCCTGCGCGCCGATACCCGCTTGAAACCATTCGGTGTGCCTCCGCAAGCGCCAGCGCATGGCCGCCGTCGCGTGCGGCCTGCACCGCTCGGTCCGCCGCCACGATCAACAGGTGGTCGTCACCCGCTTTAATTGCCACTCGCGCAGCGATGGCGTACAACGCGGACAACCCTTCCGTAGCGTGCCCCTCGCGGACTGCGGCGGTCGCGGTCTACATCAAGCCGACCCTCGAAGACGCCGACGCCACCAACGTCCCCGGACAGCACACCTACGGCCGCTGTGGTTCCTCCGCCCGCACCTCCTCCTCGCGCTCCCCGTGCCCCTCGTGCTCCGCCACCTGCTCCTTCGTGAGCTTGGCGACCTGGCCGTCGCGACCGTAGTAGCTCCGGGACAGCGAGACGCGCAGCCGCTCCTTGAAGGGGAGCTTCCGGGCGACCCCGGCCTCGTCGACCGACGGCGGCAGCTCCAGTGGCAGATACTGCTCGTACGCGGTCAGCGTGTACTTCTCACCCTGCGAGAGCGGCTCGTGCACCTCCATGTACTCGCCGTGCGGCAGCCGCTGGATGATGCCGGTCTCGCGGCCGTGCAGCAGCTTCTGCCGGTCCCTGTGCTGGAGGCCGAGACAGATCCGCTTGGTGATGACGAAGACCACGACCGGTGCCACGAAGAAGGCGATCCGGCAGGTCCAGGTGATCGCGTTGATCGACAGATGGAAGTGGGTGGCGATGAGGTCATTGCCGCCGCCCGCCAGCAGAACCGCGTAGAGGGCGATCCAGGCGGCGCCGAAGGCGGTGCGGGTCGGGGCATTGCGTGGGCGCTCATTGAAATGGTGCTCGCGTCTGTCCCCGGTGATCCATGCCTCCAGGAACGGATAGAACCAGATGACCAGCAGCACCGTGGGGAAGACCAGGAAGGGGATCAGCACCCCGAGCACCAGGGTGTGACCCCAGAGATTGATCTCCCAGCCGGGCATCAGCCGGATCAGCCCTTCGGAATAGCCCATGTACCAGTCGGGCTGGGCGTCGGTGGAGACCTGGTCGGGCCGGTAGGGGCCATAGGCCCACACCGGATTGATCTGGGCGATGGCCGACATCAGGGTGGTGACGCCGAAGACCAGGAAGAAGAATCCGCCGGACTTGGCCACATAGACCGGCCACAGGGGCGGCCCCACGATATTCATGTTCTTCGCGCCGGGCCCCGGGTGATGTGTGTGCTTGTGGTAGACGAGCAGGATCATATGGAGCGCCAGCAGCCCGAGCATGATGCCCGGAATCAGCAGCACGTGCACGGTGAACAGCCGCGGCACGATCGAATCCCCCGGGAATTGGCCGCCGAAGAAGAAGAACGACACATAGGTGCCGACGATCGGGATCGACAGGATCGCGCCCTCCATGAAGCGCAGACCGGTGCCGGACAGCAGATCGTCGGGCAGCGAATAGCCCATGAAGCCGTCGAACATCCCGAGAATCAGCAGACCGGCGCCGGAGAGCCAGTTGATCTCGCGCGGTTTGCGGAAGACGCCGTTGAAGAACGTCCGCATCATATGGACGAGCATGCTGGCGATGAAGACGATGGCCGCCCAGTGGTGCACCTGCCGCATCAGCAGTCCGCCGCGCACATCGAAGCTGATGTTCAGCGTGGACTCATACGCCTGCGACATGCGGATGCCGCTCAGCGGCGTCCACCGGCCGGCGTAGACCACCTCGTTCATCGCCGGTTTGAAGAACAGGGTCAGATAGACCCCGGTCAGAATGATGATGACGAACGTATAGAGTGCGATCTCACCGATCAGGAATGACCAGTGGTCGGGGAAGACCTTGCGCAGATTGGCCTTGGCCATCTTGAACAGGCCCACCCGGCCGTCGAACCAGTCGGCGAGGGCCTCGCCTTTTCCGGCGGGCGCGCGCCGACCGGATGGCTCATCGCGGAACCTCTGCCGGCGCTCCGGAAATGCTCTCATGTCTCAATGGGTTTACCAGGCATTCTCACGCGGTGACGGCGCCCTTCCGCCGGGTGGATCAGGGCGTAACCCCATTGAAGGAAGAACGCCCCGGCCCGCTTGCGCCCGTGACCACACCTCCACCGCGATCCGCGGCGCCGCCCGCCCCCAGCGGGCGGCGCCGCGGACGCGGGCCCCCGGTCAGGACGCCGGAAGCTCTCCGGTGCGGGCCACCCGGGCGTACCAGCGGGCGCTGGACTTCGGTACCCGGGCCTGCGTCGGATAGTCGACGTAGACCGCGCCGAAACGCTTGCTGTAGCCGTACGCCCATTCGAAGTTGTCCATCAGCGACCACAGGAAGTAGCCGCGCAGATCGGCGCCGTCCGCGATGGCCTGGTGGGCCACGGCCAGATGGGCCTGGAGGTAGTCGATCCGCCGCGGGTCGTGGACCGCGCCCTCCGCGTCCGGCTTGTCGTCGAACGCGGCGCCGTTCTCGGTGATGTACAGCGGCACGCCCGGCGCCTCACGGCTGTAGCGCATCAGCAGGTCGTGCAGCCCGGTCGGGTCGATCGTCCAGCCCATCTCGGTGCGCTCGCCCGGGGTCTGGTGGAACGCCACCCGCTCCGAGCCCGGCCACGGGGAGTGGTCGCTGGCGCCGTGGCCGTCGTGGCGGGCGGGCGAGCCGTCGTTGTCGGTGGCGGCTGATACCAATGACGGTGTGTAGTAGTTGATGCCCAGCGCGTCCAGGGGGTGCTTGATGACGGCCAGATCGCCATCGCGGACGAACGACCAGTCGGTGATCGAGGCGGTGTCCTTGATCAGGTCGCTGGGGTACGCACCACGTAGCAGCGGCCCGGTGAAGACGCGATTGGCCAGCGCGTCGATACGCCGCTGAGCGTCCAGGTCCTCGGGCTTGTCGCTGAGCGGCCGGACCACGGCCGGGTTGAGGCTGATGGCGAGCTGGGCGCGGGCGGGGAGCGCGGCGCGCAGCGCCTGGGCGCCGAGGCCGTGGGCGAGGTTCAGATGGTGGGCGGCGCGCAGCGGGGCCAGCCGCTCGGTGCGGCCCGGGGCGTGCACCCCCGAGCCATAGCCCAGGAAGGCGCTGCACCACGGCTCGTTGAGGGTGGTCCAGAACTCGACGCGGTCGCCCAGCGCCTCCGCCACGATGCCCGCGTACTCGGCGAACCGCTCGGCGGTCTCGCGCTCCGGCCACCCGCCCGCGTTCTCCAGCTCCTGGGGCAGGTCCCAGTGGTAGAGGGTGACCACCGGCTGGATGCCCGCGCCCAGCAGCTCGTCCACCAGCGAGCGGTAGAAGTCGAGCCCGCGCTGCACGGCCGGCCCCGGCCGGTCGGCTGGACCCGTGACCAGGACACCGAGAAGCGGTACGCCCCCAGGTTCAGCTCCGCCATCAGCCGGACGTCCTCGCGGAAGCGGTGGTAGTGGTCCACGGCCACATCGCCGGTGTCGCCGGCGAGCACCTTGCCGGGGTGTGGCTGAAGGTGTCCCAGATGGAGGGGGTGCGGCCGTCCTCCTGGGCGGCGCCCTCGACCTGATAGGCGGCCGAGGCAGCGCCCCACAGGAATCCGGGCGGGAAGGTAAGAGTCATGGAAGCGCTCCCATTCGAGGTCGTGGGGAGTTCGAGGTCGTGGGGAGGGGAAACGGGGAGGGGGAGGGAGGACGGAGTGGTGGTCGCGAACCGCTCAGCCCTTGACCGCGCCCTGCATGATTCCCCCACAATCTGCTTGCCGAAGAGGACGAAGGCGATCAGCAGCGGCAGGGTGCCCAGCAGCGCCCCGCCATGATCAGTGATTGATCCGGGGTGTACCCACGGCTCAGGCCGGTCAATGCCACCTGCATGGTCGGGTTGCCGTTCTGCGTGAGCGCGATGAACGGCCAGAAGAAGTCATTCCACGATTGGACGAAGGTGAGCATCCCCAGCACCGCCATCGCCGGACGCGCCGCCGGGAAGACGACGTGCCAGATGATCCGCAAGCTGCTCGCGCCGTCCATCCGCGCCGCCTCGATCAGCTCGGTCGGCAGCGCCTGGGAGAGGTACTGCCGCATGAAGAAGACCCCGAAGGCGCTGACGAGCGTCGGCACGATGACCGCCTGGAGCTGGTCGGTCCACTCCAGCTTGGCCACCATCATGTACAGCGGCACGACGCTGAGCTGGGGCGGCACCATCATGGTCCCGATGGTGAGCATCAGCAGGACGTTCTTGAAGCGGAAGCGCAGCTTGGCGAAGGCGAAGCCCGCGACGGTCGAGAACAGCACGGTCGACGCCGCGACCGTGCCCGCCACCACCGTCGTGTTCAGCAGCGCGGTGCCCATGTTGGCGCCGTTCCACGCCTTGTCCAGGTTGTTGAAGAGGTTGCCGCCGAACCACAGGGGAGGGGGCGTCTGGGCCAGCCGGGTGTTGGTGCGGGAGGCGGCGATGGCGGTCCACACCAGCGGGAAGAGCGAGCCGATGGTGAACAGGATCAGCACGGCGTAGGTGATCTTGCCGCCGTGCAGCTGCCTGCCCGCTCGGCCGCGGCCCTTGCCGCCCCGCGGAGTGGTGCGCCCGGGAGCCGCCGGACCGCTGGTCGGCCGGGAAGAGACAGTGGCACTCATGGTTCTCCTCGTCTCCCTCACTGGCTCTTTCGCAGCCGTCGCGCGAACAGCGCGTTGGCCGCGGCGATCAGCAGCAGGATCAGGAACATCGTCCAGGCGATGGCGGAGGCCCGGCCGAGGTGCAGGTTCACCCAGCCCTGCTCGTACATGTACAGGCCGAGCGTCTGGTACTGGTGATCGGCGCCGCCGGTGGCCGTCCCCGCGGAGTTGAACAGCAGCGGCTCACCGAAGAGCTGGGTGGCCCCGATCGTGGAGACGACGACCGTGAAGAGGATGGTGGGCCGCAGCGACGGGACGGTGACGTGCAGGAACTGCTTCCAGCGCGAGGCCCCGTCCAGCGCCGCCGACTCGTACAGATCGTTCGGCACGGCCTGCATGGCGGCCAGGTAGATCAGCGCGTTGTAACCGGTCCACCGCCAGATGACGATCGTGGAGACCGCGATCTGCGAGGTCCAGGTGCCGCTCTGCCAGTCGATGCCGTCCAGTCCGACCAGCCCCAGGGCCCAGTTGACCATGCCGTAGTCACGCCCGAAGAGCAGCGCGAACACCAGCGTGGCGGCGGCGACGGAGGTGGCGTACGGGGTGAGGATCGCCACCCGGAAGAACATCGAGGCACGCAACCGGTAGTTGAGCAGATGCGCGATCCCGAGGGCCATCAGCAGCTGGGGAACGGTGGAGATCACCCCGATGGTGAAGGTGTTCCGCAGCGCTTTCCAGAAGAACTCGTCTTCCCACAGCCTGGAGTAGTTGTGCCACCCCGCCCACTCCATATGGGTGGGGTCGGTGAGCTCCACTTGGTGCAGCGAGGCCCATCCCGTGTAGAGCAGGGGGAAGAGGCCGAAGGCGGCGAAGAAGATGAAGAAGGGGGCGACGAAGGCGTACGGGCTCCATCGCACGTCCCAGCGGTAGCGGCGGCTGCGCCGATCGCGGCGCCGCTGCTCGGCCGGGTCGGGCGCCGGCGCGGTCGCGGCGCGCGGGGCCGCGCCCCCTGCCCTGCGGGGGGCGCGGCCGTATCAGGGGTGAAACCGGAAGGTGCGGTCATGTCCGGGTCACTGGTCCAGCGCGTTGTCGTTCGTCTTGATCGCGGCCTTCCAGCCTTCATCGGCGGACTTGCCCTGCTGCTCGACCTGGAGCAGGCCGACATCGGTGAAGTTCTGCTTGATGACGGCGTCCTTCGGGCCCAGGACCTGCGTCGGGCTGTTCTTCGCGGCCTCGGAGAAGATCTTGCCGATGGGCGCGTTGTCGAAGTACGGGAGCTTGGCGTCGGCCACCTGGGGCAGGTCGTACGCGGCCTGGGCGCTGGGGAAGCTCGCCTGCTTCTCGAAGAGCTTGGCCTGCTGCTCGGGCGCGGTCAGCCAGGTGGCGAGCTTGACCGCCTCGTCCTTGTTCTTCGCCGCCTGCGGCACCGAGAGGAAGGAGCCGCCCCAGTTGGCGGGCTTGGGGGCGGCGGCGACGTCCCACTTGCCCTTGTACTTGTCCCCGGCGTACTCCTTGATCTGGCCGAGCATCCAGGCCGGGCAGGAGACGGTGGCGAACTTGCCGTTGGCGAGCGCCTGCTGCCAGGGCTTGGTGAACTCCTGGAGCCCGGCGGAGAGTTTGGACGCGGACGCGTCGGTCGCCAGCTTCCACGCCTTCTTCACGGCCGGGCTGTCCTTGTAGATGGGCTTCCCGCTCTTGTCGTAATAGACCTCCGAGCCGCCGGAGACCGCCGCGTTGAACAGTCCGCCGGCCGAGTCCAGGAACGCGGCTCCGCCCGGCGCCTTCTTCGCGTAGTCCTTGCCGGCGTCGAGGTACTTCTCCCAGTCGCCCGCCCAGAGCTTGGAGACCGCGTCACGGTCGGCCGGGAGTCCGGCCTGCTGGAAGAGGTCCTTGCGGTAGCAGATCGCCATCGGGCCCACGTCCGTGCCGAGGCCGATCGTCTTCCCGTCCTCGGCGGTGGCCTGCGCCCATTTCCAGTCGAGGAAGTTCTCCTTCTTGACGCCGTCCGCCTTCGAAAGATCAACGAACTTGTCGGCCTGGGTGGTGGTGACCTCATTGATGTTGCCCACCTCGACCGCCTGGATGTCGGCGAGCCCGCTGCCCGAGCCGAGATGGGTGAGCAGCTGCGGGTAGTAGTTCGAGGCCGGGTCGATCACATTCTCTTCGATCTTGATATTCGGGTGCAGCTTTGTGTACTCGTCATAGAGCCCGGCCTGTTTGAAACCCATGACGCCGTACGTGCCGACGGTCACGACCGTCTTGCCCTTGCTGTCGCCACCGCCCGACGAGCCGCCGGATCCGTCCTCGCCGTCATCGGCGCAACCGCTGAGCAGCCCGGCTCCTAAAGCGGCGACGGCCGCGAGGACCACGGCTCTGCCGCGGTGACTACCAGTGTTCCTGCGCATTCCGTCCTCCTAGCGCCCCACCCAACGGCTTCCGGCCAAAAAGTAGTGATACATGGCTTTTTGAGATGCATCGAGTCAGGTGGGCATCGTGCGGGTTATGTATGACTCGGGTACGGTGGGAGCGCTCCCAGCTGTGATGTGTTGAAGGGTCGCGGCTCCCCGCTGGGGTGTCAAGGGAGTGCGCGAAACAACTTCCCGAAACCACACTGCTGTTGAATGTCCCCGCAGCCGCCCATTTGGGGGGTTGGAGCTGCTGGGTACGGACGGCTGGAGGCGCGATATGGCAGGAACGCGGCGGCATGGCGCGGGGCGGGGACGGCCGACCCTCGAGGAGGTGGCGGCCCGCGCCGGAGTCGGCCGCGGCACCGTGTCCCGGGTGATCAATGGTTCGCCCCGGGTCAGCGACCGCACCCGCACGGCCGTGGAGCAGGCCGTCGCCGAACTCGGCTATGTGCCGAACCGGGTGGCCCGCGCCCTCGCCGCCAACCGTGCCGACGCCGTCGCCCTGGTCATCCCCGAGCCCGAGACCCGGGTCTTCGCCGAACCGTACTTCTCCGACATCATCCGCGGTGTCGGCGCCGAGCTCGCCGACACCGACCTCCAGCTGCTGCTCACCCTCATCCGCACCCCCAAGGAGCGGCAGCGGCTCGCGGACTACCTCTCCGCGCACCGGGTCGACGGGGTGCTGCTGGTCTCCGTCCACGCGGACGACCCGCTGCCGGACCTGCTGGAGCGGATCGAGATGCCCGCGGTGCTCAGCGGCCGCCGTTCGGCGCATGAATCCGTCCCGTACGTCGACTCGGACAACACCGGCGGCGCCCAGTCCGCCGTGGAGCACCTCATCGGCCGCGGCCGCGAGACGGTCGCCACCATCACCGGACCGCTGGACATGTATGTCGCGCAGTGCCGCCTGGAGGGCTACAGTGCCGCGGTCCGCGCGGCGGGCCGGGAGGTGGAGGCGGAGCTGGTGGCGTCCGCGGACTTCACCGAGGAGGGCGGCCGCCGGGCGATGCGGCAACTGCTCAGCCAGCGCCCGGACCTGGACGGGGTCTTCGCCGCCTCGGACGTGATGGCCGCGGGCGCCCGTCAGGTGCTGCGCGAGCACGGGCGCCGCGTCCCGGACGATGTGGCGCTGGTCGGCTTCGAGGACTCGGCCGTCGCCCGCCATATGGACCCTCCGCTCACGAGCGTCCGGCAGGCCACGGAGGAGATGGGCCGGGCGATGGTCCGGGTGCTGCTGGAGGAGATCGATGGGCACTCGGACCGCACCGCCAAGCGGCCGCAGATGGTGCTGCCGACGCAGTTGGTGCGGAGAGAGTCCTCCTGAGGCACGACTTGCGCGTCCGGGTGCTGAGGTCTGCCGGCCGGGGGCACCTCCCAGCGGTAGCTGGGGGAGAACCGAGCCCTGAAAAGAACGGGGCCGGTGGTCGCGAAACGCGTCCACCGGCCCACTTCAGGGGACGGGCCGTGCGGTTACAGCGCCGGGTAGGCGTTCTTCAGCAGCTCCTGGAACTGGGCCGAGAACCAGTGGCCCGACAGCGGAGCGTTCGGCAGCGCACCCGACATGTTGTTGTTGTTGCGCGGGTTGCCGGTGTACGTCGGGTCGCACATCCGGTCGAAGCCCTTGCCCTCGTCGTTCGGGATCTGGGAGCTCGCGCCGTCCGACTCGCCCGGGGGCTTCATCCACACGTACGCGTCGATCCCGGCCGCGGGTGCCGCCTTGGGCCGCTCACCGAGCCCGGCTCCGGACTGGTTGCACCAGTTGCCGACGTGGATCCGGCGGTCGTAGCGCCCGCCGTTGACGTACGTGTCCACGTCGGTCTTCGCGCCGGGGCCGCTGGGCCGGGCCGAGCCGCCCCAGCCGTTGCGGGAGGTGTCGATCAGCGCGCCGATGTTGCTCGGGAAGCCGACGTTGACCAGCTCCTGGCGGAACGCCTGGGCGTAGGAGAGCTCGTCCACGTACCGGTTCCAGTCCACCCACTTCGACTGGCGCACGGTGGTGCCGTTGACCGAGTCGTTGATGGTGAAGTTGTTCTCCTTCAGCGCGCTGTAGTTGGCCGTGTTGGTGATGATGCCGGCCACCTTGTCGACCGTGCTGCCCTCGGCCGTCGCCGCCTGCTTGATCACCTGTGCGGTGGGGTTGAAGTTGTCGTCCCAGCCGATCCAGCCGTGGTGCCCGGCGTCGATGTAGTTGTAGACGTTGCCGATCGAGCCCAGTTTGTTCAGGGCGTAGCCGACGCCCTTCACATAGTTGCCGTTCGCCTTCATCGTGTCGCACTCGGGCGTCGCGGTGGGCTTGCCGCCGGTGTTGGTGACCAGGTTGGGCAGCGAGTCGACCTCGATGGTGGTGACGATCCGCAGACTCGAGTTGGCGTACTTGGACTCGGAGAGGATCGCCGCGATCGGGTCGATGAACTGGGTCTTGTACTTGTCGATCTCGGTCGGGCCCAGCTCGCCGTTGGACGCCAGTGCGGAGCAGTCACGGCCGGGCAGGTCGTAGACCACTAACTGGACGACGGTCGGGCTGCCGCCCGACTGCTGCAGCGCCTGGTCGAGGTGGGCGCGCAGCCCCATCGCGCCGCCCGTGCCGTTGATCGCGGCGATCCGGTCCAGCCAGATGCCGGTCGGCTGGTTGGAGACCTTGCTGCCGCCGGGTTCGGCGGCAGCCTTCGCCGACCAGTCGGGGTTCACGTACACCTTGGCGCCCGCGTACGGGTTGTCGACCTTCGCGGCGGCCGCCCTGCCGCTGTCCACCTGGGCGGACGCCACGCCGGTCAGCGCCCCCATGGTCAGCGCGGAGGCGGCGAGCAGGGTGCCCGCCATTCGGATTCTGCGGCTCATTGCATTCCTTTCAGGTGATCGCGGAGTCCCACGCCGTAGTTGGTCGGCGTGCCGTTGTAATCGCTGATCAGGGACGGGCCCGAGGAACAGTCCCAGGTGTTCCAGGTCCACCCCAGATACGACGCGCCCTTGGCGTCCAGCCAGGCCATGACCCGGTCGACATAGCCGTGGGAGCAGGTGTTCTCGCCGATCTCGCCCGCCACGAAGGGGACCTGGGCGATGACCGGGGCCAGCTGTTCGTTGAAACAGCTCTCGCTGGAGCAGGTGTTGAAGTTGTACGTGTGCCAGGCGGCGGCGAGATTGCCCGCCGGGTCGTTCGGCTTGTACGTCAGCCATTGGCGCAGATCGTTGGAGTAGGCGACCCCGGGGATCAGCACCAGGTTCCTGGCGCCGGTGGCCCGTACGGCGTTCAGCAGGGTCTGCATCCCGGCGACCTGGAAGTCGATCCCGGGGCAGCTCCCGCCGTCGCGCCAGCACTTCCACGCCGCCGAGAGGTCGGAGGTGGCGCGGTCCGGAAACGGCTCGTTGAACAGGTCGAAGACCACGGCCTGGTCGCCCTTGAAGGTCTGGGCGACCGAGGTCCAGAAGGCCGGGGTGTACTGCGCGTCCGGCATCGGCTTCTGGCAGGTGGCGTACTCGGTGTCGGCGCAGTGGCTGTCGCCGCCGGTGTATCTGCCGTGGCTCCAGTGGAGTTCGACGACGGGCGTGATGCCACGGGCCTCCAGCCGGGCGACGAGCGCCTTGACGGCCGCGATGTAGTTGGCCCCTCCGTAGGCCGCGTTGATGTGGGAAAGGCCCAGCCAGCACTCCTCGTTGAGCGGGATCCGGACCGCGTTGACCTTCCAGTCGGCGATGGCCTTGACGGCCGCGTCGTCCACGGGGCCGTCGAAGATGCCACGCCCCTGGACGCACATGAACTCACCGCCGGAGCGGTTGACGCCGAGCAGCCGCCGGGTGGCCCCGTTCTCGTCGACGAGCTTGTTGCCGGAGGCGCGGAGCCTGGGCGGTGCCGCGTTGGGCACGGTCACTGCTGGGGCGCTCGCGGCCGAAGCGGTCACGGCCGGGCCGCTCGCCGCCGAGGCGGTGGCGGCGGCCGTGGGCACCAAGGCGGTACCCACCACGGAGAGGACCGCGGCGGCCACCAAGGCATAAAGGCGCGGGGGTGCTCGCATGGAGCGACTCCTCGAGGTCCAAGCGCCGTTCGGCGCGGCGCAGACTGCTGGAACCGCTCCCACTGGTTGAAGTGAAGGTAGCGCTCGACGGGCGCATGTCAACAGCTCTCGTTCATGAATCATCGGTCAAAGGCGTTCGATGACCGGGTGTTGTTCAAAGACTTGACACTCCTTCAGGCGGACACGAACCTTGGGAGCGCTCCCACTGGTTCGCACACCTGGTTCGCAACACTCCCCACCACCCGCACGAACCGCGAGGAGGTCCCCCCAGATGCGCCCACAGCGTGGCTCGCCCTTATCAGGGGCACGACGATCAGGGGCACGACGACGGATGAGACGGCTGGTGACCACCCTGGCCGCCGCCCTCTCGCTCCCCGTGGCCATGACCGCGGCGGGCGGCGCCGCCCCCGCGCACGCCGCGGCGGTCCAGTGCGGGGTCGACTACAAGACCAATGACTGGGGTTCCGGCTTCACCGCCGATCTCACCATCACCAACCCCGGCACCGAGGCCATCGACGGCTGGACCCTCACCTACGACTACGCGGGCAACCAGAAGCTCGCCAACGGCTGGAACGGCAGCTGGTCGCAGTCCGGCAAGACCGTCACCGTCACCAACGCCGGGCACAACGCGAAGATCGCGGCCGGGGGCAATGTCACCACCGGCGCCCAGTTCACCTACAGCGGAACCAACGCCGCCCCCACCTCCTTCGCCGTCAACGGCGTGACCTGCCGGGGCGCCCACCAGCCGCCCATCGCGGTGCTGAGCAGCCCGTCCCCCGGCGCCGTCTTCACCTCCGGCGACACCGTCCCGATGACGGCCACCGCCGCGGCGGCCGACGGGGCGACGATCAGCAAGGTCGAGTTCTACAGCGACACCAAGCTCCTCGGCACCGACACCACCTCCCCGTACACCTTCGACTACAGGGACGTCCCGGCGGGCGACTACTCGCTCTACGCCAAGGCGTACGACAGCCAGGGCGCCGCCGCCGAGTCCACCCCCGTCGGCATCCATGTGGCGGCCGGGCCCGCGCTGGTGGCCAGCCCCGGGCAGCTCGGGGTGCAGCAGGGCAAGACCGGGACGTTCGGCGTCAAGCTGTCCACCAAGCCGTCCGGAGACGTCACGGTCTCCGTCGCCCGCACCTCGGGCAACACCGGCCTGACGATCTCCTCGGGCGCCAGTCTCACCTTCACCCCCGCCAACTGGGACACCGCCCAGCAGGTGACCATCGCCGCCGCGAACTCCGGCACCGGCGCCGCGACCTTCACCGCGACCGCCGCCGGCCACACCAAGGCCGAGGTCACCGTCACCCAGCTGGCCGCCGCGAAGGACTACGACGCCCGCTTCCTGGACCTCTACAACAAGATCACCGCACCCTCGGCGGGCTACTTCTCGCCCGAGGGCGTTCCGTACCACTCGGTGGAGACGCTGATCGTCGAGGCACCCGACCACGGCCATGAGACGACCTCCGAGGCGTACAGCTACCTGATCTGGCTCCAGGCGATGTACGGCAAGGTCACGGGCGACTGGTCCAAGTTCAACAGCGCGTGGGACACCATGGAGAAGTACATGATCCCCACCCACGCCGACCAGCCCACCAACAGCTCCTACAACGCCTCCAAGCCGGCCACCTACGCGCCCGAGTGGGACCAGCCCTCCCAGTACCCCTCGCAGCTCAACGGCAATGTCCCGGTCGGCAACGACCCCATCGCCGCCGAGCTGAAGAGCGCGTACGGCACCGATGACATCTACGGAATGCACTGGATCCAGGACGTCGACAACGTCTACGGCTACGGCAACGCGCCCGGCAAGTGCGAGGCTGGTCCGAGCGACACCGGCCCCAGCTACGTCAACACCTTCCAGCGCGGCCCGCAGGAGTCGGTCTGGGAGACCGTGACCCAGCCCACCTGCGACAGCTTCAAGTACGGCGGCAAGAACGGCTATCTGGACCTGTTCACCGGCGACTCCTCGTACTCCAAGCAGTGGAAGTTCACCAATGCCCCCGACGCCGACGCCCGGGTCGTCCAGGCCGCCTACTGGGCCTCGGAGTGGGCCAAGGCGCAGGGCAAGGGCGGCCAGATCTCCGGCAACATCGCCAAGGCCGCCAAGATGGGCGACTATCTGCGCTACGCGATGTACGACAAGTACTTCAAGAAGATCGGCAACTGCGTCGGGGAGACCGGCTGCGCGGCCGGGAGCGGCAAGAACAGCTCCCACTACCTGCTGTCCTGGTACTACGCCTGGGGCGGCGCCACCGACACCTCCGCGGGCTGGTCCTGGCGCATCGGCTCCAGCCACGCCCACGGCGGCTACCAGAACCCCATGGCGGCCTGGGCCCTGAGCTCGTACGCCGACCTCAAGCCCAAGTCCGCGACGGGCGCGAGCGACTGGTCCACCAGCCTCAAGCGCCAGCTGGAGTTCTACCGCTGGCTGCAGTCCAGCGAGGGCGCCATCGCGGGCGGGGCCACCAACAGCTGGCAGGGCCGCTACGCCACGCCGCCGTCGGGGACGTCCACCTTCTACGGCATGTACTACGACGAGGCGCCCGTCTACCACGACCCGCCGTCCAACCAGTGGTTCGGCTTCCAGGCGTGGTCCATGGAGCGCGTCGCGGAGTACTACAACCGCACGGGCGACGCCTCCGCGAAGACGGTCCTGGACAAGTGGGTGAAGTGGGCGCTGTCCAAGACCACCGTCAACGCGGACGGTACGTACCAGATCCCGTCCACCCTCCAGTGGTCCGGCCAGCCCGACACCTGGAACGCCTCCAGCCCCGGCGCCAACGCGAACCTGCACGTCACCGTCGCCGACTACACCAATGACGTCGGCGTGGCGGCCGCGTACGCCAAGACCCTGTCCTACTACGCCGCCAAGTCCGGCGACACCAAGGCCAGGGACACCGCGAAGGCGCTGCTGGACGGCATGTGGAACAACTACCAGGACGCCCTCGGCATCGCGGTCCCCGAGACCCGCGCCGACTACAACCGCTTCGACGACCCGGTCTACGTCCCCAGCGGCTGGACCGGGACCATGCCGAACGGTGACAAGATCGACTCCAGCTCCACCTTCCTGTCGATCCGCTCCTTCTACAAGAACGACCCGGCCTGGTCCAAGGTCGAGGCGTATCTGAAGGGCGGCGCGGTGCCCAGCTTCACGTACCACCGGTTCTGGGCCCAGGCGGACATCGCGCTGGCGATGGGGTCGTACGCGGATCTCTTCGAATAGCCGACGGCACGCCGAGCGGGGCTCCATGGGGAGCCCCGCTCTCGCCGCGCCGCGTTCAGACGGGCACCGGGACGTCCCGCTCGGCCAGGGACCGCTCCAGCCGCCGGATGTGACGGCTCTGGAGCCGCGCGGTGCGCTGGAGCCGCATGACGACCCGCAGGAACTGGTCCATGTCGGCGGCCCGGGTGAGGATGTCATCGGGCACCCGCTCGTCGGCCAGGCACTCCCGCTCGTCCTGGGCGAGCACGGCCCGCGCCCAGGCCAGGGTGACCGGCTTGAACATCCCGGGGTGGTTGGCCACGATCCTGGCCCGGGCCGCCAGGTCGTTCTCGGCCGCCTCCACGTGCAGTCCGTCGTCCTTGTGGCGCACCCCGAACAGCGGCTCGTGGATGTGGTGGGCCGTGAAGCCGCGCTCGGCGGCGGCGATCCAGAAGTCCCAGTCCTCCCCGGCACGCATGTCCTCGACGTAACCGCCCACCGCCTGCCACACCTCACGGCGGTAGAGCGAGCAGTAGAACATGATCAGCCGCCGCAGCAGCAGGTCCCGGTCGTAGGCCGGAAGCTCCAGCACCTGCGCGGGCAGATTGTCGTCGGTGAAGACGGACAGATCGGTGGAGACGATGGCCACGTCCGGGTGCCGCTCCAGCACCGCGACCGTCCGCTCCAGCATGGTGGGGGCGATCATGTCGTCGGCGTCCAGCGGCAGAACATAGCGGCCGGTGGTGGCCGCGATGCCCGCGTTACGGGCGGCCGACACCCCGGCGTTGGCCTGTTCCAGGAGCCGGATGCGCCGCCCGGGATGGTCGGCGATCAGCGATCGGGCCACCGCCGCGGTGTCGTCGGTGCTGCCGTCGTCGACCACGACGAGCTCCCACTCCGGGTAGGTCTGCGCCAGCACGCTCTCCACGGCCTGCGGCAGATAATGACCGTAGTCGTAGCAGGGGATGACCACCGAGACCACGGGCTCCCGCGGTGACACCGCAGCCCCCGGGAGGTCACCAGCCTCCAGGGGGCCGTGTTCGGGGCCGATTGGTGCCTGCGTCATCGGTGCCCGGCGCCGTACGCGCCCCGGTGGTCCACCTTGGCGTTCGACCGCTTTTCGGAGACGGCGAGGTTGGCGCACTCCGAGCCCTCGGCGATCCTGCTCGAGAAGAGCAGGTTGCCGGAGATCGCGGTCGGACCGCCGGCGGACTCACAGTCGTTCAGCTGCGTCAGATCCCCGAAGACGTCCGCGAAGTTGACACAGTCGGGCCTCGACGGCGGCCCGCCGAAGCTGACGGCATCCTCGGAGTCGCAGTTGTTGATCTGCGTCACGGCGTTGTCCTGACCGTGGGCGCCGGCTCCGCCGAAGACCACTGCCCCGGCCGCCGCCGTCACCAGGACGGCCGCCTTGCCGATGTTCATGCGGTTCTCCTTATTTTCGTGTTCCGCTGACACACCCCCGCAGAGGCATCTGGCTAACGACGCCTGCCTGTATGGGCATCGGGGCCGAAGAGCGCTTCACCTGCTTGGCTCAGGCACGGGGGCTTCCAGGACGTCCACCGGGGCGAGGGGCAGCCGCTTCGCCATCGCGCGCACCTGGTCCGCGTAGGCGTCGCCGGACGGCCACACCCGGGTCGCGGCGTCGAAGAGGCTCGTGAAGTGCGGCTCGTCGAAGGTGTTGGCCCCGTGGAACACGTAGGTGTAGAGCTCGGGCGCGTCCAGGGACACCGTCCGCCCGCCGCGCACCACGGCCTCCGCGACCGGGGAGTCCTCGCCGCGCCGCCACTCCGGATAGCGGGGGAGCGCGTCCTTCGCGCAGAGCATGGAGCCCTCCCACACCCGCACCCCGGAGATGGCGAGCTTGCGGCGCGCGGGCCACCACAGCCGCTCCCGGGCCAGGAAACACGCCGTGGCGTCCAGCGCGAGGACCGCCGCCAGCTGCACCTCGAGCCGCTCCGGGGCATACAGGTCGTCGTCGTCCCACTGGCACACATACGTCCCGGCGGCGAGGTCCACCGCGATGTTCCGCAGTGCGCCCAGCGTCCGTCCCTCGGGCGGCAGCCGGTGCACCCGGATCCTCGGGTCGGCGTATTCGCGTACGTGGTCCTCGAGGGCACCGTCCGCGCCGTCGTCCACCACGACCAGCTCCGCGCGGGCGTAGGTCTGGGCGAGGAAGCACCGGATCGCCCGCTCGGCCAGCGGCAGCCGGCCCTTGGTCACCATCAGACAGGACACCGTCGGCGCGGGGGATCCCGAGGCCCACCGCCTGCGCTGGGCGTCGAGGTCGACCACGCCCTGGACGCAGGGTTGCAGATCCTGGCTCATCCAGAACCTGACCTGACGCCCCTTCGACGCTCCCGGAGCGCCCGGGCCCTCCTGGTTCCAGGTGCCCGACCAGTGGTGCACGGCGTGCGCCAGGTCCCGGTCGCCCGCACGCTGCCCGAACAGCTCCGCGGCGGCCGGACTCAGCTTGGGGTACAGGGTGTCGGCCCCCAGGAACGTGATGGGGTCGCCCTCCGGGGCACTGTCGACCGAGCGCGTGAGGAAGAACCGGCCCGTCGCGTCCAGCGTGTCGGGCCTGGTGTGGGCACCCACCAGTTGCCGGTGCACATGCGACCAGAACGGATGGCCGGGCCGCGAGGCCATGAACGCGTTGCCGACGATGCGCCGCATACCGCCGTGGCGGCTCAACGGCAGCTGGACGTGCTCCTCCGGCTCCAGGCCGAGCACCAGCTCCTGCCCGGCGAAGAGCTCGGTCATCGGGCGCAGGCACTCGAAATCCAGGTCGACGTACAGCCCGCCGAAGTGGTCGAGGACGAAGTAGCGGATGGCGCCGGCCCGGTTGACCGGCTCGCGATAGCCGTCGTAGACGGGGAGAAACCACGCGTAGCGCTCTTCGAGGAACGCGCGGTTGTCCGCGTCCGTCCACAGCCGGTACTCCCAGTCGGGGTGGTGCCGGCGCCAGGACTCGGACCACTCCCGCCACTTGTGCGGTACGTCGGTGTGCTTCCACGTCTGGTGGATCAGATGAGGGATGAGCGTCTTCTCTGGCATTTGCGCAGTATGTTCCGACGGTGTGACGGCCAGGCCGAGCGCGACGGCGGAAATTCACCCGCCCGGTCCGGCCCGGATGTCGGACCGGGCGGGAAAGGCCCTGCTGTTGGCTGTGGGCGGCGCTCGGCCGGGTGAGGACAACGGCACCGAGAACAGCACCCGTTCGGGGGCGGCCCGGTGCGGCGTCGGCGAGTGGCGGCGCGCGTCGGTGAGCGGCGGCGCGCCGGCCCCGAGTCAGGCGCGTACGCGCGACGCGCCCGAGTACACCGCGCGTACGTTGTCCTCCGGCCGCGGCTTGTCCCGGCCGGCGGGCCCCGCCGCGAAGGCGCGCAGCAGATTCTCCGTGACGCGGGTGACGAAGGCCCCGGTGCGCGCGTCCATCCGGTGGTCGCGCCCGTTGTCACGGGTCCCCGCCATCAGGGCCTCCACCCAGCGCATCGTCCCCGAGGCGAAGACCCCCGCCCCGCTCGCCACGGTGTAGTACGCGGAGTCGGAGTGGCTGTGCCGCCCCCGGCAGACCAGGGGGAGTGGGCGATGATCCGCAGGGGCGCCGGGGTGGGATCGCCCGGGGTGACCCGGTCGTACTCCACCCCCACCAGATGGTCGAAGGAGTCGCCGTCGTCCACTCCGGTCCCGGCGAACAGCCAGTGGCCACTGTCCAGGACGACGTACGGGGCGTCGGTCGGGTAGCCCTCGTAGAGGACGCCGGTCAGTGAGGACTCGGGATCGGGCGCGGGGGCTGGCGGAAGTCGGTGGTCGCCAGGTCGCGGTGGTTCACCAGGTACGGGTCGTCCCGGTAGGCGGTCTTGTAGCAGACCACGGTGCGCGCGGGGGCACCGCCGGGGCCGGGCTCCAGCCGGATCCGGCGGAAGCAGGTGTTGGCGCCGAGGAAGGCCAGATTGGTGCCCTCGTCCCGGGCCCGGGTCACGTACTGCCGCTGCTGCGGGGTCCAGTACTCGTCGTGACCGAGCGACAGGGCGGCCGAGGCGCCCTTCAGCACGGCCGGTCGCAGATGGACGTCCACGCCCGTGGTGTACGCGAGCGGAAGGCCAAGACGTTCGGCGAGGACCACCAGGGCCCGCTCGTAGACCAGGAACTTCTCCGCCCCGCTCTTCGCATACGGCCGGTCGAAGCTGACGGCGAGCGAACGGCTCCCGTACGCACCGTCCCGGCCCTGGTAGAGGCTGTAGCCGCCCCAGGTGTTGTACGCCTGCCAGGTGGCCGGTGCGTGCATCAGCAGCGTCCGGCCCCGCGCCTGCCGGGAGCGCACGATCAGCGGCACGTAGCGCTGATGGCCGTTCGAGGCGTCCAGCCGCAGCAGATACGCGCCCTCCGGCCAGTTCCGGGCGCGGACCCGCAGCGAACGGTCCCAGTCGGCCCGCACCGTGCGGGTGGCGTCGAGGAACACGGGCGGGCCCTGCTTCCGGCCGTCCACCCGGCGCGACCGCCACACCAGCCGCGCCTGCGCCCCGCCGTACCAGCCGATCCGGTAGGCCGAGACGCGGAAGGCGGGTGCGGTGGTCGACACGTAGAGCCCGAACTCCTCGTCGGGCAGCACGCTCACCCGGTCGGTATAGCCCTCGATGGCGTCGGGCGGCCCCACCGAGCGGATGCGCCAGTCGGCGCTGCCCGGCCGGGCCCGCTCCGCCTCCTCCGCCCGGCGCGGGGCGTCGGCGCGGCGGGACGGGTGGGCGCGGTGGCCGGTGCGTTCGGATGAGGAGTCGCAGCCCGTCGCGACCACCGCCGAGGCCCCGGCACCGGCCGCCGCGGCGGCCCCGAGGAAGCGGCGGCGGCCCAGTCCGCCGGATATGCGGCCGTTTTCTGCGTCCACCGGACCATCGTGGGGCGCGGTGCGGGGGCGGGCGAGCCGGTGCGGTCCGACGGAGTGTCCGGCCGCGCGGTCCGGCGCCTCCGAGGTGCGACGGGAGGGTGTGGGGCGCAGCCTGGGACATATGACCGAATCCCAGGCCCCGCGCATACACCGGCCGCCGGTCGTGGTGCTCGGGGTGCAGCAGAACGATCCCCCGTTCCGACTGGTGGAGATCGCCGGTGAGCTGGCGGGCAAGGCGCACTCGGTCCTGGACGTCATCGAGATCGCCCGGGAGGTCGGCCTGGACGACATCGATCTGGACGATCCGGATGTGGTCCGGTGGGTGGGCGGCGACAAGTTCACCTGGACGTCGTTCTGGCCCCGAGCCGGCCGCACGGCGAACATCGGGGCTAGATTCACTGTCAACTCGGCGTTGACGCTTATCCGGGTGTCAACCTATGGTTGACGCATGACGAAACCAGTCGGACTCACCCATCCCGTGCGCCTCGACGACCTGATCGAGGCCATCAAGAAGGTCCACCCCGACGCCCTCGACCAGCTCACCGACGCGGTGATCGCCGCCGAGCACCTCGGCGAGGTGGCCGACCACCTCATCGGCCACTTCGTGGACCAGGCCCGCCGCTCCGGCGCCTCCTGGACCGACATCGGCAAGAGCATGGGGGTGACGCGGCAGGCGGCCCAGAAGCGCTTCGTCCTCAAGGCCTCCGGTGAGCCGTCGGACCTCGACCCCAGCCAGGGCTTCGGCCGCTACACGCCGCGCGCCCGGAGCGTCGTGGTCGCCTCCCAGAACGAGGCCCGCGCCGCCGCCAACGCCGAGATCCGCCCGGAGCACCTCATCCTCGGCCTCCTGGCCGAGCCCGAGGGTCTGGCCGCCAAGGCGATCGTCGCCCAGGGCGTCCTCCTGGACGCCGTCCGCCAGGCCGCCACCGCCGCCCTCCCGCCCGCATCCGACTCCATGCCCGCGCTGGTCCCCTTCGACGCCGACGCGCGCAAGGTCCTCGAGCTCACCTTCCGCGAGGCCCTGCGACTGGGCCACAACTACATCGGCACCGAGCACATCCTCCTCGCCCTCCTCGAACACGAGGACGGCGCGGGCCTGTTGACCGGCCTCGGCATCGACAAGACCGTCTCCGCGGAGTTCATCGCCCAGGCGCTGACCCGCGTCGCCGAGGCCGTCAGGGACGAGGGGAAGGGATAGCCGAGGGCCGGAACAGCCGAGAGGTGCCGGTCAGGCCGAGGACGCGTCTGACCACGCGGCTCGGGGAGCGGACGATGACCGTCTTGCCGTGTGCGAGCGCCTCCCGGCGGAGCCTCAGCAGCGCGTTGAGCGCCGAGCAGTCCCAGAACCTCACCGCGGTCAGGTCCACGTCAACGCCCTCGGCGGAATCGCGGAGGGCGTCGCGCAGGACGGCGGACATGACGGGGGCGGTCTCGTAGTCCACCTCCCCGTTGACCACGACAACCTTCCGGGGGCCCTCCGAGTAGCTGTCGGTGAGGAGGAGGGACGAGGGGCTCGGTGGCGTCGAGCCGTCCGGTGTCTCCGGTGCCGTGCCGATCACGGGCCGATACGGCGAGCGATGTCCAGGCTCGGGCGCGGAGACGTCTCGTGCGTGCACCTGTCTGTCTCCCCTCGGGGTCGCCTCGCCGGCGTCACGCCTGCTCGCTATACACGAAGTCTGATTCATGTTTCCAGATGCGCTATTGCTTCGGCAATATCATGTGGCCATGGGAGGAGTGCCTGAATCGCACACTGGATGGACGTTCTTGACCAACCATGCCCGCGTGCTGGCCGCGATCGCCGACGATCCGAACGTTCGGATCCGCGACATCGCCGCGCACTGCAGGCTGACGGAGCGTGCCGTCCAGAAGATCATCGGTGACCTGGAGCAGGACGGATACCTGTCCCACACCCGTGAGGGGCGTACGAACACGTACCGCATCGAGCCGGGGAAGGTCCTGCGCCACCCCGCCGAGGCCGGGCTCCCCGTGGCCTCGCTCCTCTCCCTGCTCGTCGAGGACGAGGACCGGCGCAAACACGCCGACGGCCCCCTCGGCGACGGGAGGCCGGCGGCCGATGAGGCTCCTGCCCAACCGGCCTCCGACCCCCACGCGCCTCGACTACGCTGAAGCGCATCCCTGACGTCAGAGCCAGGAGGAGTCACGGTGCGCATCGGCCAACTCGCCGCCAGGACCGGCGTCAGCGTGCGCGCGCTGCGCTACTACGAGGAGCAGGGTCTGCTCACCTCGGAACGCAGCCCCAGCGGTCAGCGCCACTACGCGGAGACCGCGGTCGAGCGCGTCCTGTGGATCCAGTGCCTCTACGCGGCGGGCCTGTCGAGCAAGACCATCCGCGAATTCCTCCCCTGCACGTCCACCGGCGTCGCCACCCCCGCCGACATCGCCCGCCTGGCCGCGGAACGCGACCGCATCGACGCCCAGATGGCCAATCTGGCCACCACCCGCGACCGCCTCGACGCCGTCATCGCGGCGGCCGGCGGCACGGTCAGAGGTGAAGTGTGCCGCATCCCGCAGAGCGCTTGATCCGAAACGGCCCTTGGTGGGTCGGTCAGTGTCATGTCGGTGGCACGATCTGTCCGGGCACGCCGGACTGGGGGCCCATGCGGCACGGTGCGCCCCTTTGGCAACCACGGGGACGTGGTGACCGAGGCTAGCCGATCTTCCACTGGCCGGTCTGGTCGGCGAATCCACTGTTCATCGTGAACTGCAGCGTGGCGATCTTCGATGCCTTGGGTACCTCGACGACGACCCGGCCGAGAGCCTTGTCGCCTGCGGGGAGCTTGAGGTCGGAGGTCATCTGGGGGCCGGCCGTGATGTCGGCGAACGTGGCGTCGAACCGCTGGCCGTCGGAGTCCGCGGCCTGGACGCAGTTGGACGGGCTGTCGCTGTACGTGGTGGTGCCGGTGTTGGTGAGCTGGACCTGAACCGCGACCCAGCGTTTGCCGGCCCGCGGGGGTGTTGAACTCATCGGCGCTCTTGGCGGGGTCGAGCCACTTCTTCATGGTGACGTCGAGCTTTTCGCCGTCCTCTTGGCCCGAGAGTGTGATGGTGTCGCCGACGCGGGCGTCTGTGGGACGTTGTGGACACACGGACGGTGGCCGACACGACGTCGCCGACACGGAAACACCAAGGGCCCGACCCGCTTCCGCAGGTCAGGCCCTTGATCGTTAAGGGTGAGTAACGGGACTCGAACCCGCGACATCCTGGACCACAACCAGGTGCTCTACCAGCTGAGCTATACCCACCATGACCGGTGCTTTCCGCACCGGCCGAGAAAAAGTGTACAGGGTCTTCAGGGGTGCTCGCTCCCGGCTTTTCGGGGAGTCGGGAGCGAGCACCGGGATGGCGGCAGGGTCAGGCGTGCCGGGCGGGCAGGACGTGCTTGGTCGCGATGGCCTTCGCCGTGTCCGAGTCCGGGCCGGGAGCGGGTACGAAGATCGCTTCCCGGTAGTAGCGCAGCTCCGCGATGGACTCGTGGATGTCCGCGAGCGCGCGGTGGTTGCCGTTCTTCTTGGGGCTGTTGAAGTAGGCCCGCGGATACCAGCGGCGGGCCAGCTCCTTGATCGAGGAGACGTCGACGATCCGGTAGTGGAGGTAGCTCTCGAGCGTCGGCATGTCCCGGAGGAGGAAGCCCCGGTCGGTGCCGACCGAGTTTCCGCACAGCGGGGCCTTGCCGGCCTCGGGGACGTGCTCGCGGATGTAGGCCAGGACCTGGTCCTGGGCATCCTCGAGCGTGGTCCCGCCCTCGAGTTCGGCGAGCAGACCGG
Source organism: Streptomyces violaceusniger (assembly GCA_005405945.1). Taxonomy (GTDB): domain Bacteria; phylum Actinomycetota; class Actinomycetes; order Streptomycetales; family Streptomycetaceae; genus Streptomyces; species Streptomyces violaceusniger. The sequence continues at coordinate 4,773,624 of BJHW01000001.1, read as the reverse complement.
AGGTGGTGTGCATCTCGCGCACCACCTCGGGCATGGTGACCAGCGCTTCCGCGGGAGGCCGGACAACGATGTCCACTCCGTCGCCCAGGATGTTCAGCTCGGAGTCCGTGACCAGCGCGGCCACCTCGATAAGCGCGTCGTTCGCCAGCGAGAGCCCGGTCATCTCGCAGTCGATCCACACCATGCGATCGTTCATACGTCTCACCCTACGGGGCGTTCCCGCTGGCCGGGCAGGGACGGACGGCCCGGGGCCCGGCCCGCGGCCTGTTCGGGCAGGCGTGGGGCGTAGGCGTCCGACTCCGGCTTGCCAGGTTCCGGATGCGGAGCGTGATGGTGGTGCGGAGGGTGCCCCGCGTGGCCGGTGGAGGCGCCGGGCGCGCCCGGCCGCCGCAGCGGCAGGGAGTGGTCGCCGGCGCGGGGTTCGATCACCTCGGCGCGGTCGGGCCGGTCGGCCCGCTCCAGTCGCTCCAGCCGCTCCAGGCGGTCGGGGCGGTCCGGGCGCTCCGCGGCCCCGCCCTGGGGCCTGCGGGCGCGGTACGCGGCCCGGTAGGCGGCCGGGGAGGACCCCAGCTGCCGCCGGAAGTGCCCGCGCAGCGCGACCGGCGAGCGGAAGCCACAGCGCCCCGCGACCTCGTCGACCGAGTAGTCGGAGGTCTCCAGGAGCCGCTGCGCCTGGAGCACCCGCTGGGTGATCAGCCACTGGAGTGGAGCGCTCCCAGTGAGCGAGCGGAACCTGCGGTCGAAGGTCCTGCGGCTCATGTAGGCGCGGGCGGCCAGGGCCTCGACGTCGAACTGCTCGTGCAGGTGCTCGAGCGCCCACGCCACCACCTCGGCGAGCGGGTCCGCCCCGATCTCCTCTGGTAACGACCTGTCCAGATAGCGCTCCTGCCCTCCGCTGCGGCGCGGCGGGACGACCAGGCGCCTGGCGAGGGCGCCGGCGGCGTCCGCGCCGTGGTCGGTGCGCACGATGTGCAGGCACAGGTCGATCCCGGCGGCGGTGCCCGCCGAGGTCAGTACGTCGCCGTCGTCCACGAAGAGCTCGCGGGGGTCCACATGGACCGACGGATAGCGCTTGGCGAGCGTCGGCGCGTACATCCAGTGGGTGGTCGCCGGGCGGCCGTCCAGCAGCCCGGCGGCGGCCAGTACGAAGGCCCCGGTGCACAGGCCCACGATCCGCGCGCCCTCCTCGTGCGCGCGGCGCAGCGCGTCGAGCGCGGCGGCCGGTGGCGGCTGGGTTATCGACCGCCAGGCCGGTACGACGACGGTGCCGGCCCGGGAGAGTGCCTCCAGGCCGTATGGTGCGGTCAGTTCCAGTCCGCCAGTCGTTCGCAATGGCACATCTTCGCCCGCGCACACCAGAAGTCGGTACCGAGGAACTCCGGCGTCCTGCCGGTCGATACCGAAGACGGAGAGCGGGATGGAGCTTTCGAAGATGGGGCCGCCGCTGAACAGCAGCACCGCGACGATTTCTCGTCGCCGGCGTCCGGAGAGCTTGCGCGAGGTCTCCGGTACGGTCGTGGAGTCCTGGCTCATGGCACTAAGCCCCCTCGGTGGTCGCGTCCTCTCGGTCCTGCACGTTTCCCCTCGGTCCTGAACGGTTCCCCCGCCGGTCATGGCCAAGATCGAATCTACTGTGTCGCGTGTGGTCGCCGTGACCAGTTCACCACCCGCCACTATGTCGACATGACAACTTGGCGCGAAGCATTCGATCACGAAGCGTTGCACTCGTAGCCCTCGCTGTGAAGTACGCCTTGTGCGGACACCCACTTCCCGTAGGGGGTACGTGCGTCCCGGACCCCTTTCCACGCTGGCCGGACGGGTGTTGAGCACGGCGTTTGCCAAGGAAAGAAGTGTGGCCGGAAGTTGGCTGAAAACAAGCGGGCGCAGACGTACGGATGCGTCATACGACCGGCGTACGTCCCGCTCGTACTTCTTCAGGGCTCATGCGGCCGTCTCCATGGCTTGAGCGGCGCTATAGCGGCGCTCCATCGGCGCTGAGTGCGCGGAGCGCTACGCACCGCTTCCCCGGCTCCGGGCCTTTCCGGTCGGCCCTCAGACGCGGCGGCCGCCCCGGTGCGCGCCGATCCCCGTACGGCCGTGGCGGCCCCGGTGCGGGCTGACGCCGTCCGCGCCCAGCCGGGCCGCGGTGCGCTCGGAGTGGCGCAGCAGGGCGCGGCTGGCGGCCGTCACGGCGGCGAGGCCGGCGGCGGCCCCCAGGGCGGCGCCGAAGGGCGATCCGCACAGGAGCAGGACGACGGGGACCACGGCGCAGCTGAAGGCCGCCCAGCGGATCACCTCGCTCACCGCGTCGCTAGCGGGGGCCTGGACCTGGGCTCGAAGGGGGCTCGGAGCGTGGGGCCGTCCGGGTGTCCCGGCCCCGCCGCCCGGGGTGCCGCCGGGGGTGTCGTACTCGGGGGCGACGGGCACGGGCAGGGCTCCTCTCGAGCGGCCGGCGAGGTGCCGGCGGGGGCTCGGCGCGGGGGTGGCGCGGGGGCGGCGGGCGGGGGATCCGGGCAGGTGAGCGGGGCGGGCCGGGGCCGCCGCACCCGGTGTCGCTACTACAACGCCCGGCCCGCCCCCAGGTCACTGCCGGGCGGCCGCACGGCGTACCGCGGCGGCCCCGCCGCGCCGGGCTCCGGGCCGGGCTCCGGGCCGGGGTCCGGGCCGACAGGGGACCACTTGGGGCATTGCGTTACGGGCCGCCCTCCGGCATGCTCCGGGGAACGCTTCGGGCGGCTCCGCTCCCGTGGCGACCTCTGGGCAGGTGGTGAATGCCGCCGTACCCTTGGGGGTAAGGGCTTGGAAAGATGAATCCCGGACGGATTTCGACCCCTCGAGACCGCCCCCGAGCTCCAGCGGAGCTCAAGTCCCCCGACAACCCCCTACCTGAGCCCCCGCCGATCCCTCCGCACGAGGACATCCTTCGCCGAGACACCGATGGCCGGTTACGAAATCCCCGAACCCGCGGACCGCAAGCGGGTCGCCGATCACATGGCGCACCCCGAAGCGGCGGAAGAAACACGTCATTCCTGCGATCCAGCGTTCCAGCACGGTGTTGTGGTGGGATTCGACGGCTCCATGTCGAGCGAGCGAGCCCTTGCCTACGCGATCGGCATGGCCCGGCGCTCCGGCTCGGGGCTGATCATCGTCCATGTGGCCAACCGGCTGCCGACGACGGTCTGGGCGGGCTGTGAGCCGCCGGTCTTCGTCGACGTCCCCGATCACCGCACCGAGGTGCTGGGGCTCGAGCTGGCCTGCGCCGATCATCTCTCCGAGGTGCCCTGGATCCTCGTCGAACGGGGCGGGGACATCTGCCATGAGCTGGAGGAGGTCGGCCGGGAGTACGCGGCCGACGCCATCGTGGTGGGCTCCACGCACGGGCTGGTGGGGCGGATCTTCGGCTCGGTCGCGGGGCGGCTCGCGCGGCGGGCGCAGCGGCCCGTCGTCGTCATCCCCTGACCGTCTGACCGTCCGTCCGCCGTCGTCTTCTGAGCGTCCGCGCGCCGTCGCCCCCTGAGCGCGTCCGCGCGTCGTCACCCCTGAGCGCGTCCCACCCCTGAGCGTCTGCGCGCCGTCATCCCCTGAGCGCCCTCGGTCCCGTTCTCGCGGGCCGTCCTGCCCGTCCCGCCGCCCTTCCTGCCCGCCCTTCCGGGCCGTCCTGACTGCTTCCCGGGCCCTTTCGGCCCTTCTGGGTTCGCTTGAGTCCCTGAGACTCTGGACGCACGGCACCCGGCGTGCCTCCTCGTCAAGCGATGTTGTTCATTCCGAAACCTCTGCCGTCGGCACGACATGGCGCGGGCGCCTGGAACCGGACACCCTCAACTCCCCTTGACCGCAGGTGAGATGGCGTCAAGTCCGCTTGACAACGGACGAACCTACCCGTGCGTAGAGGTGGATTGTGCGTTTGTGAGGGGTACAAACCGTTCGATCGTGCTGTCGCGCGGGAAGTGACGGTTCCCGCGCGACGGCCAGCCGCCGGCGTATGAGAGGCGACGTCGGCGAAGGGGAGGCGGCCCCCGCGTGCGTGGTGGCACACGCGGGGGACCGCCGAGGGATCCACCGAGGGATCCGTCGAGGTCGCGGGCGGTGCGGGCCTATTCGACCGTCACCGACTTGGCGAGGTTGCGGGGCTTGTCGATGTCCCGGCCGAGCGCCAGCGCCGTGTGGTAGGCGAGCAGTTGGAGCGGAATGCCCATCAGGATCGGGTCGAGCTCCACCTCGTTGCGGGGGACCACGATCGTGTGGTCCGCCTTCTCCTGCTCCCGGTGGGCCACGGCCAGGATCCGGCCGCTGCGGGCCTTGATCTCCTCCAGCGTCGCGCGGTTCTTCTCCAGCAGGTCGTCGTCCGGCAGGACCGCCACGGTGGGCACCTCGGGCTCGATCAGCGCGAGCGGCCCGTGCTTGAGCTCGGAGGCCGGGTACGCCTCGGCGTGGACGTAGGAGACCTCCTTCAGCTTCAGGGACGCCTCGCGCGCCACCGGGTAGCCGCGTACCCGCCCGACGAACATCATGCTCTTTGCGTTCGCATATTCCGCGGCGAGCTTTTTGATCTCCTCCTCGCCGCGCAGCACCTCGGCGATCTGCTCCGGCAGCTTGCGCAGCCCGGCGATGATCCGCTTGCCGTCGGCGACCGAGAGATCGCGGATCCGGCCCAGGTGGAGGGCGAGCAGGGCGAAGGCGACGGCGGTGTTGGTGAAGCACTTGGTGGAGACGACGCACACCTCAGGACCGGCGTGGACGTACACCCCGCCGTCCGTCTCCCGGGCGATCGCGCTGCCCACGACATTGACCACGCCCAGTACCCGCGCGCCCTTGCGCTTCAGCTCCTGGACGGCGGCCAGCGTGTCGTAGGTCTCGCCGGACTGGCTGACCGCGATGTAGAGGGTTTCCGGGTCCACCACCGGGTTGCGGTAGCGGAACTCGCTCGCGGGCTCCGCGTCCGCCGGGATCCGGGCCAGTTCCTCGATCAGCTGAGCGCCGATCAGGCCCGTGTGGTACGCCGAGCCACAGCCGAGGATCTTGACCCGGCGCACCCCGCGCGCCTCGCGGGCGTCCAGGTTGAGCCCGCCCAGGCGGACGGTGGAGAAGCGGTCGTCGATCCGCCCGCGCAGCACCCGGTCCACGGCGTCGACCTGCTCGTGGATCTCCTTGTGCATATAGGTGTCGTGGCCGCCCATGTCGTACGACTCGGCCTCCCACTCCACGGTGGTGGGGGAGGTGGAGGTGCGGCTGCCCTCGGTGGTGTAGGTGCGGTAGTCGTCGGCCTTGAGGGTGGCCATCTCGCCGTCGTCCAGGGTGACCACCTGGCGGGTGTGGCTGACCAGCGCGGCGACGTCCGAGGCGACGAACATCTCCTTCTCGCCGATGCCCAGCACCACCGGCGAGCCGTTGCGGGCGACGACGATGCGGTCGGGGAAGTCCGCGTGCAGCACGGCGATGCCGTAGGTGCCCTCGACCATCGCCAGCGCGTGGCGGACCTTCTCCTCCAGGGTGGGCGCCTGGGAGCGGCCGATGAGGTGGGCGAGCGTCTCGGAGTCGGTGTCGGAGACCAGCTCCACGCCGTCGGCGGCCAGCTTGGCGCGCAGATCGGCGGCGTTGTCGATGATGCCGTTGTGGACGATGGCGACCTTGCCGTCCGCGTCCAGATGCGGATGGGCATTGACGTCGTTGGGCGCGCCATGGGTGGCCCAGCGGGTGTGGGCGATGCCGGTGGTGCCCGCGAACCGCTTGGGCAGCTTGGCCTCGAGGTCCCGGACCCGGCCCTTGGCCTTGGCGGTCTTCAGCCCGGCGCTCTGGGCGCCCTTGGCGGGCTTGCCCTGGATCGCCAGCCCCGCGGAGTCATAGCCGCGGTACTCCAGCCGCTGCAGCCCCTCCAGCAGCAGCGGTGCCACATCGCGTTTCCCGATGTATCCGACGATTCCGCACATGGTGTTCAGGCCCTCCCATTGGATCGCTCGTGCATGCTCGTGCTCGTGTCCGGCGGTGGCGGCCGCCGTCGTGGACCGGCGTCGTACCGGCGTCATGCCGGTGCGTACCGGCGTGGTCAGCCGTAGACGATGCGGCGCAGCTGGCGCAGCGAGAGTTCGGGCGGGGCCACCGCGCGGTACGGCAGCTCGGCCGTGATCCGCTCGAAGATGTCCGCGTTGGTCAGCCCGCCGGACTGGAGCTCGCGGTGGCGGCGCCGGACGAACTCCTCCGTCGTCTCGTCGAAGTACGCCAGGACGTCCAGCACCACCCGGCCCGCCTCGCCGCGGCTGAGCGGCGTACTGCGGACCAGGTGGTCGATAAGGTCATCGTGGGACATACGGCGGTCGAGCATCCGTAGATATTGCGATGCGGCGCGGCGTTTCGCAACATTCCTGCCCGATATCGGGCAGGGTTGGGCCTCGGTGACGGAAATTCCGGCCCTCGGCGGCGGGGGAACCGTCTTTCAGGCGCGGGGGAACCGTCCCTCGGTCGCGGGGGAGTCGTCTCTCAGGCGTCGGAGAAGCGGCGGAGCACGGCCTGTTTGGCGGTGGTGAACTCCTCCTCGGTGAGGATCCCGCTCTGGTGGAGATCGCCGAGTTCGCGCAGCCGTCGCAGCAGGACGTCGTGATCCACCTCACCCTCGTCGCCCCCGGCGGGCGGGGCGTCCGCGGGCGCCGGCTCGGGGGCGGGGGCGGGCGGCTGGGCGGGGAGCGCCTTCGCTGGGGCGCCCGGATGGGGCATCCGCGGGGCGCCCGGATGCGGCATCCGCGCCATGACGGCCGCCGCGACCAGCGCCATCAGTGGATCCTTCTTGAATCCGTACAGCACCACGGCATGCGGGTCGTACTTGGGCGCGGCCGTCGCCGTGGCCTTCGCCGTGACGAAGCGGAGGTAGCCGTTCTCCAGTCCGGCGGCCGGGACCCACTCCACCATCTCCAGGTCGGGCAGGAGGATCGTGCGGGGGCCGCCGGACTTCTTGGACTCCTCGGTCTTCCAGTTCCAGTCCAGCCGGACCCGCTCCCCGTCGAAGGAGGCCGTGGCGTCGCCCGCCGACGCCGAGATCGGCACCGAGGGGCCGGGCAGCACATAGCGGTCGCAAGGGCCGGGCGGCACTTGCTCCAGGGTCAGCGCCTGGCGGACCTCGTCGACCAGATACTCGGCCAGGTCCCTGCGCTCCGGCTCCACCGAGAGCTGATACGGATCGGCGGCGTCCGGCAGCTTGCCGCCCGTGGCCTGGAGCACCGGGTCCGCCCCCTCGCGCAGGCGCAGCCGCAGCCGGCCCGACTTCCGCCCCGGCTCGTAGGCCACCCCGGCCAAGGCCACCAGGGGGACGGTCAGTTCGCCGAGCGCCTGCCGTACGGCGTGCACGCCGCGGTCCCGTCCCGGGACGATCCGGATCGCTTCCCCGTCAAAACTCCAGGCGCCATCGCGCTGGGTGATTTCCGCCATGCGGTGAATTCTGACAGGCGCTCAGCGACACATTGGTCTACACCTTGACCGCAACTGACCCTCGCGGTACCCAAGATGCCACGTTTCGTTGAAGGGATCCCCTGTGAGACGACGCCGTGCTCGACTTCTGTGTTCCCTGCTGCTGACCGTGGTGGCCGGGGCGGGGACCGCGGCCTCCTCCGCCTCCGCTTCTCCGGCTTCTCCCTGGTCCTCTCGCCTGTCCTCCGCTTCCGTTCTGGATGCCGCCGCGGCCGCCCCGACCCCGCTGGACCGGGTCGTGCCCGCGCCCGCGTCCGTACGGCCCGCGGCGGGCTCGTACGCGATCCGCCCCGACGCCCGCATCCGGGTGTCCGGCTCCGACGGCTCGGCGCGCCCGGCGCGTCGGGTGGGCGACTACCTGGCGCGGGTGCTGCGTCCCGCCACCGGCTTTTCGCTGCCCGTCACCACGCGGTCGGGTGACGACGGCATCCGGCTGCGGCTGACGCCCAAGGCGGCCGGGGTGCGGACACTGGGCGAGGAGGGGTACCGGCTCCAGGTCACCGGCCGCGCGATCACCCTCACCGCACGCGGCTCCGCCGGGCTGTTCCACGGCGTCCAGACGCTGCGGCAGCTGCTGCCCGCGTCCATCGAGCGCACCACCCGGCAGCCGGGCCCCTGGCGGGTCTCCGGCGGCACCATCACCGATGTGCCGCGCTACGCCTGGCGGGGCGCGATGCTCGATGTCTCGCGGCACTTCTTCGGTGTGGACCAGGTCAAGCGCTATATCGACCAGCTGGCCCTCTACAAGATCAACAAGCTGCATCTGCATCTCTCGGACGACCAGGGGTGGCGGATCGCGATCGACTCCTGGCCGAAGCTGGCCAGGCACGGCGGTTCCACACAGGTCGGGGGCGGCCCCGGCGGCTACTACACCAAGGACGACTACCGCGAGATCGTGGCTTACGCGGCCAGCCGTGAGCTGACCGTCGTCCCCGAGATCGACATGCCGGGCCACACCAACGCGGCGCTCGCCTCGTACGCGGAGCTCAACTGCGACGGCGTCGCCCCGCCGCTCTACACCGGCACCGAGGTCGGTTTCAGCTCGCTGTGCGTGCCGAAGGAGGTGACGTACGACTTCGTGGACGACGTCATCCGCGAGCTCGCCGCGCTCACCCCCGGCCGTTATCTCCACATCGGCGGTGACGAGGCCCACTCCACCAGCCATGAGGACTATGTGGCCTTCATGGACCGGGTGCAGCCGGTGGTCGCCAAGTACGGGAAGACGGTGGTCGGCTGGCACCAGCTGACCGGTGCGCACCCCGCGAAGGGCGCGATCGCCCAGTACTGGGGGACGAACGGGAGCGAGAAGGAGGTCGCGGACGCGGCCAAGACGGGCACCAAGCTGGTCCTCTCCCCGGCCAACCGCGCCTATCTGGACATGAAGTACGACGCCAATACGCCCCTGGGGCTCGACTGGGCGGGGTACGTCGAGGCGAAGCAGTCCTACGACTGGGATCCGGGCACGTACATCAAGGACGCCCCGGCGTCATCGGTGCTCGGTGTCGAGGCGCCGCTGTGGTCGGAGACCCTCCAGACCAGCCCGCAGATCGAGTACATGGCCTTCCCTCGCCTCCCCGGCATCGCGGAGCTCGGCTGGTCGCCCGCGAGCACGCACGAGTGGAGCGACTATCGGATGCGGGTGGCCGCGCAGGGGCCCCGCTGGGATGCGATGGGCATCGCGTACTACCACTCCCCGCAGATCCCCTGGCCCACGAGCTGAGGCCGCCGCTCGCTCGGCCGAGGGCCCCGGGCCTCCGCTCGGCCGAGGCCCGGGGCTCCGCCCCGCCCAGCGCGGGCCGCGACCTCGACGCTACGGGCGGCCCTGGCGCCAGGTGTGTTGTCCGGCGGATCGTGACGCCTGCGGCGGGCTGCTTTCCCCTACCCGCCCCTTCCCACAACTGGGGCTCCGCCCCAGCCCCCGGGACCCAGGGGCGGAGCCCCTGCCGTGCGGCGGAGGCCCTGCGGTGCGGCGGAGGCCCTGCGGTGCGGTGGGGCGTCTGCTGTGCGGTGGGGCGTCTGCTGTGTGGCGGAGGCCCTGCGGTGCGGCGGAGGCCCTGCGGTGCGGTGGGGCGTCTGCTGTGCGGTGGGGCGTCTGCTGTGTGGCGGAGGCCCTGCGGTGCGGTGGGGCGTCTGCTGTGCGGTGGGGCGTCTGCTGTGTGGCGGAGGCCCTGCGGTGCGGTGGGGCGTCTGCTGTGCGGTGGGGCGTCTGCTGTGTGGCGGAGGCCCTGCGGTGCGGCGGAGGCCCTGCGGTGCGGCGGAGGCCCTGCGGTGCGGTGGGGCGTCTGCGGTGCGGTGGGGCGTCTGCTGTGCGGCGGAGGCCCTGCGGTGCGGTGGGGCGTCTGCCGTGTGGCGGAACCCCTGCCGTGTGGCGGAGGCCCTGTCACGCGGCGGGGTGTCTGCCTTGTGGCGGGGCCTCTGTCGTGCGGTGGAGGCCCTGCCGTTCGGTGGGGCGCCTGCCTTGTGGTGGAGCGTTGCTGTGCGGTGGAGCGTCTGCCGTGCGGCGGAGCCGCGTATCGGTTCTGCTGGTAGGGCGGGGAGGGGGCAGCATCGATATGTGGCTCCGCCGCGTGGTCTGCCAGACACCCGGGGCGGCGCGCCCCAGTCGGGGCCGCCGCTCGCCGGGTGGGCTCCATTGGTGCTCAGCTCGCGAAGCCCAGCTCTCGGGCGATCAGCGTGCGCTGGACCTCGCTCGTGCCCTCGCCGATCTCCAGGATCTTGGAGTCCCGCCACATCCGGGCCACCGGATACTCGTTCATGAAGCCGTAGCCGCCGTGGATCTGGGTGGCCTCGCGGGCGTTGTCCACCGCTACCTCGGAGGAGTAGAGCTTCGCGATCGACGCCTCCTTCTTGAACGGCTCGCCGAGCACCAGCCGGGACGCCGCGTCGCGCCAGGCCACCCGGGCCATATGAGCGCGCATCTCCATGTCGGCCAGCTTGAACTGGATCGCCTGGTTGGCGCCGATGGGGCGGCCGAACGCCTCGCGGGTCCTGGCGTACGCCACCGACTCGTCCACACAGCCCTGGGCGAGCCCGGTGGCCAGGGCGGAGATCGCGATCCGGCCCTCGTCCAGTATCCGCAGGAACTGGGCGTAGCCCCGGCCCTCCGCGCCCAGCAGGTTCGCGGCCGGGACCCGGCAGTCGGCGAAGGACAGCTCGCGGGTGTCCGAGGCGTTCCACCCCACCTTGGAGTAGGGGGCGGCCACGCTGAAGCCGGGGGTGCCGGACGGCACGATGATCGAGGAGATCTCGGGGCGGCCGTCCTCCTTGCGGCCGGTGACGGCGGTGACGGTGACCAGCGCGGTGATGTCCGTACCGGAGTTGGTGATGAAGCACTTGGTGCCGTTGATCACCCACTCGCCCGTGGCCTCGTCCAGCCGGGCCGTGGTGCGGGTGGCGCCGGCGTCCGAGCCGCCGCCGGGCTCGGTCAGGCCGAAGGCGCCCAGAGTCTCCCCGGAGCAGAGCCCCGGCAGCCAGGTGCGCTTCTGCTCCTCCGTGCCGTAGAGGAAGATCGGCATCGCGCCGAGCGAGACCCCCGCCTCCAGGGTGATCGCCACCGAGGAGTCCACCCGGGCCAGCTCCTCCAGGGCGAGGCAGAGCGCGAAGTAGTCCCCGCCCATGCCGCCGTACTCCTCCGGGAAGGGCAGGCCGAACAGGCCCATCCGGCCCATCTCGCGGACGATCTCGTACGGGAACTCGTGGTGCTCCCAGTACTCCCCGATCTTGGGGGCGACCACATCATGCGCGAACGCCTCTACGGTGCGGCGCAGTTCCTCGTGTTCGGGGCTGAGTCGGTGGTCGATCGGCATGGCTCAGATCTCCTTCTGGGAGAGGGCGCGGACGGTGCGGGACGGGCTGGGTCGGCCCAGATGCCGGGCCATCCACACGCTGGTGGCGGTGAGACGGCCGATGTCGACCCCGGTCTCGATGCCGAGGCCGTCGAGCATCCACACGAGGTCTTCGGTGGCGAGGTTGCCGGTGGCGCTCTTGGCGTACGGGCAGCCGCCGAGTCCGCCGGCGGAGGCGTCGACGGTGGTCACGCCGTGCTCGAGCGCGGCGAGGGTGTTGGCGAGCGCCTGGCCGTAGGTGTCGTGGAAGTGCACGGCCAGCCGGTCGTCGGCGACGCCCGCCTCGTTGAGCGTGTCCAGCAGCTCCCGCACATGGCCCGGGGTGGCCACGCCGATGGTGTCGCCGAGGCTGATCTCGTCGCATCCCATGTCCATCAGCCGGCGGCTGACCGAGACGGTCTGGGAGATCGGGACCGGCCCCTCCCACGGGTCGCCGAAACACATGGACAGATAGCCGCGCACGGCCGCGCCCGCGTCCTGAGCCTTGGCGACGACCGGCTCGAACATCTCCAGCGCGCCGTCCACCGTGCGATTGAGGTTGGCCTTGGCGAAGGACTCCGTGGCGCTGGCGAAGACGGCGATCTCGCGCGCGCCCAGCGCGAGGGCGCGGTCCAGCCCGCGCTCATTGGGCACGAGCACGGGGAGCCGGGCGTCCACGTCGTCGATGAGCGGCATCAGCTCCTCGGCGTCGGCCAGTTGGGGCACCCACTTGGGGTGGACGAAGCTGGTGGCCTCGATGGTGGTGAGACCGGCCTCGGCGAGCCGGTGGATGAACTCGGCCTTGATGGGCGCCGGGACCAGCGCCTTCTCGTTCTGCAGCCCGTCCCGGGGGCCCACCTCGTGGATTCGGACCCGGGTGGGCAGCCCGGGGACCGGGACGGTCATGGGGAGGGTCATCACTCACGCTCCTCGCTCTGGTGCGGCTCGTGCGGGGTGACGACCGCCAGCAGCTGATCCATGGCGACCGTGCTGCCGGGGGTCACCTCGAGCTCGGTGACGGTGCCGTCGTGCGGGGCGGAGATGAGGTGCTCCATCTTCATCGCCTCGACCACCAGCAGGCCCTGACCCGCGGTGACCTCGTCGCCGACGGCCGCCTTCACGACGGTGACGGTGCCGGGCATGGGCGCGGTCAGCTCCCCGGCGTGCGCCGCGGCGGCCCCGCCCCGCAGCGCCTCCTCCACGGGGTCGTGCCCGACCACGCGCCAGGCGTCCCCGTCCCGCCCCAGCCAGTGGCTCGCGCCGTGCGTGGCATGCCGGAAGCGGTGGGTGACCCCGCCGAGGTCCAGCAACACGGTGCCCTCGTCGAGGGCGACGAGCCGCGCCCGCACGGCGGTGGTCCCGGCCGCCGCCGTGCTGCCGTCGGGGTGCTCGATGCGGACCTCCGCCTCGTGCGCGCGGCCGCGCACGCGGACCGTCACCGGGGGGTGGCCCGCTACGCGGAGGCGGTGGACCGTCCAGGCGGGGTCGTCGCCGAGGCGCCAGCCGGTCGGCACCGAGAACGGATCGACCCACACGTCCGCGGCCGGGCCGCCGAGGCCGGAGCCGCCGGGCTCCGGGCGCGCACCGGATCCGCTGCCACGCGGAGCGGCGGGCTCCAGCGCCGCCTGGCGCAGCAGGGCCGCCGTCGCGTAGACCTCCTCCGGTATGGCCGTTGGGATCAGCTGGGCCGCCGCGCGGTCGACCAGGCCCGTGTCGAGCTCGCCCGAGGCGACCGCCGGGTGGGCGGCCAGACGGCGCAGAAAGCCGGTGTTGGTGTCCACGCCGAGGACGGTCAGGGAGCCGAGGGCGGCGCGCAGCCGGCGCAGGGCGGTGGGGCGGTGGGGACCATGGGCGATGACCTTGGCGAGCATCGGGTCGTAGACCGTGCCGACCTCGGTGCCCTGGCTCAGCCCGGAGTCGACCCGCACCCCCTCGCCCTCCGGCTCGTCCAGCGCCAGCACGGTGCCGGCCGAGGGCAGGAAGTCCACCCGGCCGTCGGCCGCCGCGCGGGCGGTCTCGGCGCAGATACGGGCCTCCACCGCATGGCCCGCGAAGGCGATCTCGTCCTGCCCGAACGGCAGCGGCTCGCCCGCGGCGACGCGCAGCTGCCACTCCACCAGGTCCAGGCCGGGCCGCCCGCCGACCGACACCGTCAGCTCGGTCACCGGATGCTCCACCTGGAGCCGGGTGTTCATCTCCATGAAGCAGTACGCCGACGGATCGTCGCCCGGCACGATGAACTCGACCGTGCCCGCGCCCACATAGCCGCACGACCGGGCCGCCGCCACCGCGGCCTCGCCCATCCGCGCCCGGGTGGCCTCGTCCAGCAGCGGGCTGGGCGCCTCCTCGATGATCTTCTGATGGCGGCGCTGGAGCGAGCACTCGCGCTCCCCGAGGTGGACCACATGCCCCTGACCGTCCGCCAGCACCTGGATCTCGATGTGCCGGGGCCGGTCGATCCAGCGCTCCACCAGCAGCGTGTCATCGCCGAAGGCGCCGCGCGCCTCCCGCCGGGCGGCCGCGATCTCGTCGGCGAGCAGCGCCTCGTCGCGGACCAGCCGCAGGCCCTTGCCGCCGCCGCCCGCCGAGGGCTTCAGCAGCACCGGCATCCCGATCTCCCGCGCGGCGGCGGTGAGCTGCTCGGCCGTCAGCCCACTGCCCGAGGAGCCGGGCACCACCGGCACCCCGGCCGCGCGCACGGTCTCCTTGGCGCGGATCTTGTCGCCCATCAGCTCGATGGCCCCGGCGGGCGGCCCGATGAAGGCGAGCCCGGCGTCGACGCAGGCGCGGGCGAACGCCCCGTTCTCCGCGAGGAAGCCATAGCCGGGGTGGACGGCCTGGGCGCCGGTGCGGGCCGCGGCCTCCAGCAGCCGCTCGATGGACAGATAGCTCTCCGCGGCGGGCGCGGGACCGATCCGCACCGCCGTGTCCGCCTCGCGCACATGGCGGGCGTCCGCGTCCGCGTCGCTGTAGACGGCGGCCGAGCGCACCCCGAGCCGCCGCAGGGTGCGGATGACGCGCACGGCGATCTCGCCGCGGTTGGCCACCAGGACGGTGTCGAACATCGCGGGCGACGGGCCGGTCGCCTTCGTGGCACTCATCGGGTGCATCCCCTCACATCCGGAAGACGCCGTAGCCGGGCGCCACGGGTTCGGCGGCCGTACGGCCGGGCAGCGGTGCGTTGGCGCAGGCCGTAAGGGCGAGGCCGAGCACCGTGCGGGTCTCCAGGGGGTCGATCACGCCGTCGTCCCACAGCCGGGCGGTGGCGTAATAGGCGTTTCCCTGCGTCTCGTACTGCTCGCGGACCGGGGCCCGGAACGCCTCCTCTTCCTCGGCGCTCCACTCCTCGCCGCGCGCCTCCATCTGGTCGCGCTTGACGGTGGCGAGCACGGAGGCGGCCTGCTCACCGCCCATCACGGAGATCTTGGCGTTGGGCCACATCCACAGGAAGCGCGGCGAATAGGCCCGGCCGCACATCGAGTAGTTGCCCGCGCCGTAGGAACCGCCGATGACGACGGTGAGCTTGGGGACGCGGGTGCAGGCCACGGCGGTGACCATCTTGGCGCCGTGCTTGGCGATACCGCCCGCCTCGTAGCTGCGGCCCACCATGAACCCCGAGATGTTCTGCAGGAAGACCAGGGGGATGCCGCGCTGGTCGCACAGCTCGATGAAGTGGGCGCCCTTCTGGGCCGATTCGGAGAACAGGATGCCGTTGTTGGCGACGATGCCCACCGGGTGGCCCATGATCCGGGCGAAGCCCGTGACCAGCGTGGTGCCGAACTCGGCCTTGAACTCGGCGAACCGCGAGCCGTCCACCACCCGCGCGATGACCTCCCGCACGTCGTACGGCGTCCGCGAGTCGACCGGGACCGCCCCGTAGAGCCCCGCCGGGTCCACCGCGGGCTCCTCGGAGGGCTCCAGCGGCCACGGCGGCGACCCCTGCCGCATCGGGGACGGCGGCAGGGTGGCGACGATGGAGCGGACGATCCGCAGCGCGTGGGGGTCGTCCTCGGCCAGGTGGTCGGTCACGCCCGAGACCCGGGAGTGGACCTCGCCGCCGCCCAGCTCCTCCGCCGAGACGACCTCACCGGTGGCCGCCTTCACCAGCGGCGGCCCGCCCAGGAAGATCGTGCCCTGCCCGCGCACGATCACGGCCTCGTCGCTCATCGCCGGGACATACGCCCCGCCCGCCGTACAGGACCCCATCACGGCCGCGACCTGCGGAATCCCGGAGCCGGACAGCCGCGCCTGGTTGTAGAAGATCCGCCCGAAGTGGTCGCGGTCCGGGAAGACCTCGTCCTGCATGGGGAGGAAGGCACCGCCGGAGTCGACCAGATAGACGCACGGCAGGTGGTTCTCCAGCGCGACCTCCTGGGCGCGCAGATGCTTCTTCACCGTCATCGGGTAGTACGTGCCGCCCTTGACCGTGGCGTCATTGGCGACCACGACCACCTCACGGCCCGACACCCGCCCGATCCCGGCGATCACCCCCGCCGCCGGGGCCTGGCCCCCGTACATCCCCTCGGCCGCGAGCGGCGCCAGCTCCAGGAACGGGGAGCCCGGATCCAGCAGTGTGTCCACCCGGTCGCGCGGCAGCAGCTTGCCGCGCGCGGTGTGCCGCGCCCGCGCCTTCTCCCCGCCGCCCAGGCGCGCCACGGCCAGCTTCTCGCGCAGCCGCGCGGCCAGCTCGCGGTGCCCGGCCTCATTGGCCTGCCAGGCGTCGGACCCCGGGTCGGCGCCGCTGCGCAGCGCCGGTGCCTGCTCCATGGCTACGAGCCCCCTCGCTCGGTCCCGCTCGGTACCGTTAGTGAACGTTAACTACTCCCCACCAGGTTAACGACCACTAACCCCGCTGTCTAGAATTGCGTCCATGAGCACGCAAGCACCCGCCCCGAGCCGCCGTGAGCAGATCCTCAAGGAGGCCGCCCGCCTCTTCGCCGAGCGCGGCTTCCACGGCGTCGGCGTCGATGAGATAGGCGCCGCGGTCGGCATCAGCGGCCCCGGTCTCTACCGCCACTTCCCCGGCAAGGAGGCGATGCTGGCCGAGCTGCTCGTCGGGATCAGCGGCCGGCTGCTGACGGGCGGCAAGCGGCGGGCCGCGGAGGGGGAGGGGGCGGGGCGCACCCCCGCGGAGGTGCTGGACTCGCTGATCGAGGGGCATATCGACTTCGCCCTCGACGACCGTCCGCTGATCATCCTCCACGACCGCGAGCTCGACCGGCTCCGGGACACCGACCGCAAGCTGGTGCGCTCCCTCCAGCGGCAGTACGTGGAGCTGTGGGTCGAGGTGGTGCGCAAGGTCTACCCCCGGCTCGCCGAGGCCGAGGCCCGCGCGTGTGTCCACGCCGTCTTCGGGCTGCTCAACTCCACGCCCCACCTCGGCCGCCCCGGAGCCCTCCCGGGGCGCGCGGCCACCGCCGCCCTGCTGCACCGGCTGGCCATGGGCGCCTTCGACGGCGCCCATGGCGCGGACGGCGCGGCGAGTGAGCCGAAGGGGCGCGCCGCTGTCGACGAGGAGAGCGCGCGCGGGTCCTGAGGCTGTGATCGACATGCGGCTGCCGCCGCGCGGAGGGCCGGGCACGGTCGAGTTGTCGACAGGGGGCACCTTCCAGCGGTGGCTGGGGGAGGCTGAGGCGCCCCGGCGGGGCACCTCCCGGCGGTAGCTGGGGGAGAACCGAGCCCTATAAGGCTGGACAGGCTGGGTAACTCGCGGGTAGCTTTCACTGAGCAAGCGCTTAGGTGAGCGTTGCCAAGCCATCATTGAGGAATCACGACGGCGGCCGGGCGGATCCGCGGGAGCGGCGGCGGCTTAGCCGCAAGGAGGGCCACGCCAAAATGCGCCGCACGGTGTTCAACGAGGACCACGAGGCGTTCCGGGAGACCATCCGCGACTTCATCGCGGCCGAGGTCGTGCCGCACTACGACGCGTGGCGGGAGGCCGGCCAGGCCCCGCGCGAGTTCTACAAGAAGCTCGGTGAGCTCGGTGTCTTCGGCATCGAGGTGCCCGAGGAGTACGGCGGGGCCGGCGAGACCAGCTTCAAGTTCAACGCCGTCATCACCGAGGAGACCGCCCGCGCCGGGGTCAGCTTCGGCGGCAGCAGTGTCCACACCGCGCTGTGCCTGCCGTACCTGCTCAAGTACGCCAATGAGGAGCAGAAGCGGCGCTGGCTGCCCTCCTTCGTCACCGGCGACATGATGACCGCCATCGCCATGACCGAGCCCGGCACCGGCTCCGACCTGGCGGGCATGAAGACCACTGCCAAGCTCTCCGAGGACGGCACCCACTACGTCCTCAACGGCGCCAAGACCTTCATCACCGGCGGCGTCCTGGCCGACCGGGTGCTGGTCTGCGCCCGCACCGCCCCGCCCACCCCGAGGACCGCCGCGGCGGCATATCCATCCTCGTGGTGGACACCAAGAGCGAGGGCTACGCGGTCGGCCGCAAGCTGGAGAAGCTGGGCCTGAAGACCTCCGACACCGCCGAGCTCTCCTTCACCGACGTCAAGGTGCCGGTGGAGGACCTGCTGGGCGAGGAGGGCAAGGCGTTCGGCTACCTCGCCCACAACCTGCCGCAGGAGCGCCTGGGGATCGCCGTCGGGGCGTACGCACAGGCCGCGGCCGCCGTACGGTTCGCCACCGAGTACGTCCGGGACCGTACGGTCTTCGGCCAGCCGGTGGCGTCGTTCCAGAACACCAAGTTCGTGCTCGCCGACTGCAAGTCCGAGGTGGACGCGATGCAGGCGGTCGTGGACCGGGCCCTGGACGCGCACGACGCCGGTGAGCTGACCGCCGCCGACGCCGCCTCCGCCAAGCTCTTCACCACCGAGCGCGCCGCCGTCGTCATCGACAGGTGCCTGCAGCTCCACGGCGGCTACGGCTACATGATGGAGTACCCCATCGCCCGGCTGTACGCGGACACCCGCGTCAACCGGATCTACGGCGGCACCAGCGAGGTCATGCGGTCCATCGTCGCCAAGTCCATGGGTCTGTGACGACCGTCATGACCAGGGGCAACAGGACCGCAATACGGGTCTGCAAGACTGCTTGAATCATGAGTGACGCACTTCAGGGCCTCCTCGATCTGCTCGACCTCGAGCAGATCGAGGAGGACATCTTCCGCGGCACCAGCGACGCCGCACCCCTCGTACCGCGGGTCTTCGGCGGACAGGTCGCCGCCCAGGCCCTGGTCGCCGCGGGGCGCACCGTGCCCGAGGACCGCTCGGCGCATTCGCTGCACGCGTACTTCCTGCGGCCCGGCGACCCCGGGGCGCCCATCGTCTACACGGTCGACCGGATCCGGGACGGCCACTCCTTCACCACCCGCCGGGTGGTCGCCGTCCAGCACGGACAGCCGATCTTCCATCTCTCGGCCTCCTTCCAGCTGTACGAGGACGGCCTCGAGCACCAGGAGCCGATGCCGGACGTCCCCGACCCGCTCTCCCTGCCCACCGCCGAGGAGCTGCTGCCCCGCTATGAGCACCTCTTCCTCGGCCCCGGGGTGACCGAGCGGATGCTCCAGGCGCGGGCCGCGGTCGATGTGCGGTACGTGGACGAGCCGCCGTTCGGCAGCGTCGGCCGGCCGCGCGAGCCCAAGTCGCAGGTTTGGTTCCGGACCGACGGCAAACTGGACGGCGCCGCCGACCACCCCCTGCTCCACGTCTGCCTGGCGACCTATGTCTCCGACATGACGCTGCTGGACTCCGTGCTGCTCGCCCATGGGCGCGGCGGCTGGGCGGTCGGCGACATCGTCGGGGCCAGCCTGGATCACGCCATGTGGTTCCACCGGCCGTTCCGGGTGGACGACTGGCTGCTGTACGACCAGGAGAGCCCCTCCGCGTCCGGCGGACGCGGGCTCGCCAAGGGCCGTATCTTCACCGCCGACGGGCGGCTGGCCGTCTCCGTGATCCAGGAGGGGGTCATGCGGGTGCCGCGCGGGAAGAGCGGGAAGAAGTGAACGCGGCGGCCCGGAGCCGTCGGAAACCGGGCCGTCGGGCCCAGTCCGTCAGAACTGGGCCGTCAGCCCCGCCGCGTCCAGCAGGTACGCCGTCATCGCGTCGTAGAACCTCGGGTTGGTGACGTGGTCGTCCAGCGGGACCACCACCGACAGCGTGCCCTCGGACTCGCCGAGGAAGAGCGCCGGGTCGTTGCAGTCCGCGTAGCCCACCGCGTCGATGCCCCGCTGCCCCGCGCACCCCGCCCAGCCGTGGTCGGCGACCACCAGATCGGGCAGCGGCCGCCCCTCGTGGGCCAGCGCGTCGAGGATCGCCGCCATGGGCGCGGGGGAGTGGGTGTGCCACAGTGTGGCGCCCCGCTCCAGCATCGCCACATCGCAGAACTGGAAGACGTACCCCTCGTCCGCCTGCAGCCCGCCCGGGATCTCCACGATCTCGCACCCGGCGGCCCGCAGCGCCGCCGCCGTGGCCCGGTGGACCTCCAGCAGCCCGCCCGGGTGCCCGGTGGCGAACAGCACCCGCTCGCTCGCCTCCGCCGCCTTCCGCAGCACCGACGCCATCCGGTCCAGCGCGCCGACCGTCAGCTCCGGGTCGATGGTGTCCTGCCCCGACCGGTGCTGCGGGTCGTCCACCACACCGCACCGCTCGGCCATGACCGCCAGCACGTCCTGCTCATCGGTCCAGCGGTCGCCCAGCTCAAGGCCCAGCCAGTAGTGGCGGTCGCCGTTCGCGAGCTTGCGGTAGTGGGAGAGATTGTTCTCACGAGGGGTGGCGACGTCGCCCGCGATGCGCGTACGGACGAGATGGTCGATCAGTTCGGCACGGCTGGGCACGGCGCTGGGTATCGGCATGTGGCCCATTGTCGCCTCTCCGACGGGGGAATGGGGACATCCACCGTCGGTCGGGCCTGACACGATCATGGCGAAATGCCGGATGTCCGCCCGGACGGCCGCCGCATGTCCGCCCGGACAGCGGCTGCCCGGGCCCCGCACCGGCCCTCACGGCCGGGCCGTCAGGACCGGGCCTGACGGCGGGGCCGACGGCTCCTGGCGGGGCGACGGGCGGCCTGGCCCGCACGGCGCGGCTGCGGCGGCACGGGCGCGCTGATGGTCACGGGAACGCCGGAGGGATCCTGCGCGCCGGTGATACGGGTGAGTTCGGGGTCGGCGGAGTGGACCCGGGCGGTCCGGGGGGTGATGCCCGCGTCGGCCATGAGACGGACCATGTCCCGGCGCTGGTCCGGAGTGACCAGCGTGATGACGCTGCCGGATCCGCCCGCACGGGCGGTACGGCCACCACGGTGCAGATAGTCCTTGTGGTCCGCGGGCGGGTCGACATTGACGACGAGATCGAGATCGTCCACATGAATGCCCCGGGCGGCGACGTTCGTGGCCACCAGCGCGGTGACATGGCCGGACTTGAAGTGGTCCAGGGTCCGGGTGCGCTGCGGCTGGGACTTGCCGCCGTGCAGCGCGGCCGCCCGTACGCCGCTGGTCAGCAGATGCCGGGTCAGCCGGTCGACCCCGCGCTTGGTGTCCAGGAACAGGATGACGCGGCCGTCCCTGGCGGCGACCCGGGTGACGACGGAGCGCTTGTCGGTGTCCTCGATGTGCAGCACATGGTGCTCCATCGTGGTGACGGCACCGGCGGACGGGTCGAGCGAGTGCACGGCCGGGTCGTGGAGGAACTGGCGCACCAGCAGGCCGATGTTGTGGTCGAGGGTCGCGGAGAACAGCAGGCGCTGGCCGTCGGCGGGGACCTGCCGCAGCAGCCGAGTCACCTGGGGCAGGAAGCCCATGTCGGCCATTTGGTCGGCCTCGTCGAGGACCGTGACGGACACCTGGTCCAGTCGGCAGTCGCCGCGTTCGATCAGGTCCTGGAGGCGCCCGGGGGTCGCGATGACCACCTCCGCGCCGCCGCGCAGGGCCTCGGCCTGGCGGTTGATCGACACTCCGCCGACCACGGTGGCCGGGCGCAGCCGCAGCCGCCGGGCGTAGGGGGTGAGCGCGTCGGTGACCTGCTGGGCCAGCTCCCGGGTGGGGACCAGCACCAGGGCGAGGGGGCGGCCGGGCTCCGCGCGCCGCCCGGCGGTGCGGGCCAGCAGGGCGAGGCCGAAGGCGAGGGTCTTGCCGGAGCCGGTGCGGCCACGGCCCAGGACGTCCCGGCCGGTGAGGGCGTTGGGGAGGGCGGCCGCCTGGATCGGGAAGGGCACGGTGACGCCCTGCTGGGCCAGCTCGGCGAGCAGTTCCTCCGGCATGTCGAGCTCGGAGAACGACGTGACGGCGGGCAGCACCGGGGCGGAGCCGGGCGGCAGGGCGAATTCGTTTCCGCCGTCCTTTCCGCTGGTGTTTCCGCCGGTGGGGCGGGGGCGGCCCTTGCCGGTGGAGCGGGAGGGTGCGGGTTTTTTGCGGTACGAGCGGGCGGATCGGCTCAATGTGGTGCCTTCTGCTGGGCGCGGTCTGCGGAAACGCGTACGAGCCGGGGCCCCGCACCCCTTCAGGTACGGGCCCCGGCTCGTGACAGGCGCTGCGATCAGGCGGGAACGATGTTCTCGGCCTGCGGGCCCTTCTGGCCCTGGGTGACGTCGAAGGTCACCTTCTGGCCTTCCTGCAGCTCACGGAAGCCGCTGGTGGCGATGTTCGAGTAGTGGGCGAAGACGTCGGCGCCGCCGCCGTCCTGCTCGATGAAGCCGAAGCCCTTTTCCGCGTTGAACCACTTCACGGTGCCAGTAGCCATGTCCTTCTCCTTCATATGGGGTCGGTCCGGAATGCACAGGGAATGCATCCCGAGTCGCCGAAATGACCCCATCCGGAAATGACCGGCAAAAACGAGAAATGCGCCTGACGCTACATACCGTCAGGCGCACACAGAGTTCATGGGTACCAAAACTGCAACTGAAGGAGATCCTATCACGTACGGCCCCGGAGTGGTGGAAGTGCGTGGCGCGGAGGCGTGGACGGCGAGTGGGCGGTGCCTGACCGCCGCGGCGCGGGGCGGCAAAGTTAAGCGTTGACTTATATAAGCGGCGGCTGGCATAGTCCGGGCGTGCACGCACTCGATGTCCTCGGAGACCCCGTCCGGCGCCGGATATTGGAGCTGCTCGCCGAGGGAGAGCGGTCCTCCGGCGAGGTCAGCTCCGTCGTCCGTGCCGAGTTCGGCATCTCGCAACCCGCCGTCTCGCAGCATCTGCGGGTGTTGCGGGAGGCCGGATTCGCCTCCGTACGGGCCGAGGGCACACGGCGGTTGTACGCCGTCGAGGCCGCGCCCCTGCGGGAGGTCGACCGGTGGCTCGACCGGTTCCGGGGCTTCTGGGAGCAGCGGCTGGACGCGCTGGGGACGGAACTGGCGCGGGGCAAGCGGCAGCGGCGGCTCGACGAGGGGCGCGGCGGCGGCAGCGGAACCGATGCGGAGACATGACTCATGAGCGAGATCGTCGATCAGATCAACCACGTCCATCGCGAGGTCGGCACCCGTGAGGTGCCCGACGGCGAGGCCCGTACCGTCCTGTTGCGGCGCACCTACGACGCCGCGATCGCGGACGTCTGGGACGCGTGCACCGACCCCGAGCGGATCAGCCGCTGGTTCCTGCCGGTGAGCGGCGACCTGAAGCTCGGCGGCCACTACCAGCTGACGGGCAACGCGGGCGGCGAGATCCTGCGCTGCGAACCCCCGCGGCTGCTCGCGGTGAGCTGGCTGTTCGGCGAGAACCCCGGCTTCAGCGAGGTCGAGGTCCGGCTGACCGCCGAGGGCGAGGAGCGGACCGTCTTCGAGCTGGAGCACGTCGCCGTCGTACCGCCCGGGATGTGGGACCAGTACGGCCCCGGCGCGGTCGGCGTCGGCTGGGACGGCGCGCTGCTCGGCCTCACCCTGCACCTGACGGGCGAGGGCGCGCCCGCCGACCCGGAGGCGTGGCAGGCCTCGGACGAGGCGCGGGAGTTCATGACCCGCAGCAGCGAGCGCTGGGGCGCCGCGTACGAAGCCTCGGGGGCCCCGGCGGAGGTGGTGGCGGAGACGACGCGCGCCACGACGGAGTTCTACGTGCCCGCGCGGTAAGGGCTGTCCCGTAACCGCTGGTCACGTAAGGGTTGTCCCGTAGCCGCTGGTCACGTAAGGGTTGTCCGGTATCCGCTGGTCACAGGTGAGCTGATCTCTGGCCCCGGCGTCGGAGCCGTCCTGTGTCGCCGTCCCGGAGGCTGCTCAGTCGAGACAGAACTCGTTGCCCTCGATGTCCTGCATGTGGATGCACGACTCATTGTGCTCATCGGCGAGCAGCACGCGCACGCGTGTCGCGCCGAGCGCGACCAGTCGTTCGCACTCGGCCTCGAGCGCGGCGAGGCGCTCCTCGCCCACGAGCCCGGTGCCGACTCGCACGTCAAGATGCACCCGGTTCTTGACGACCTTGCCTTCGGGGACGCGCTGGAAGTACAGGCGCGGGCCCACGCCTGAGGGATCACCGCAGGCGAACGACGCTCCCTGCCGCTCAGGCGGCAGGGAGCGATCGTACTCGTCCCACGTGGCGAACCCCTCCGGTGGCGGCGGTACGACGTACCCCAGCACCTCGCACCAAAAGCGAGCGACGCGCTCGGGTTCCGCGCAGTCGAAGGTGACTTGGACCTGCTTGATCGATGACATCGCCGCACCATAGCAGGGGGCTCTGTGGCCATGGCCGCCCTCGGGAACAGGGCCGTCGGCCCCCGGCTGCAGCCGGCTGTCCCGACCGCCGCACCCCCCTACCCGTCATACCTGGGGACTACCCGGAGATGCACTCCCCGGTGGGACGCCAACCACGCGGCCGGCTCCATACCTTCCGTATCCACGACATCCGTTGGTACGGAAGGAACAGCCATGGCGTCCCGTCTTCGCCGCGCCCTGCTGGCGGCGCTCGTCACCGCCTCGGTGGTGGCGCCCCTGGTGGGGGCCGCTGGGCCCAGTGAGGTGCCCGCGCCCGCGCCGGTGGCGCTGGGGCCGGTGCGCGTCGCGGGGCTTGAGCACCGGTACGCGGCCAACCGGGAGGGGATCCGGGCGGCCGAGGTGATGGCCGCCCGGCACGGGGACCGCGAGCGGGCGCGGGCGCTGCGGAAGATGCGGGGGGCGTCGCGGCACTTCCTGTCCTTCGACGGGCGGAACGGGGGCCGTGCCGTCGAGGTGTACGGGGATCTGGGGCGCGCCACGCGCATCGCGGTGCTGGTGCCGGGGTCGGACACCAACCTGGAGACGTACGGCCGGTTCCGGGACGGGGCGCTCGCGCTGAGCCGTCAACTCGGGCGCCGTACGGCCGTCATCGGCTGGCTCGGGTACAAGACGCCCGGCACCGTGGCGCCCGAGGTGCTGTCCACGGACCGGGCCGCCGGTGCCGCTCCCCGACTGGCCGCGTTCGTACGGGAGTTGAACGCGGCGGCGCCCCGGGCCCGGATCTCGCTCCTGTGCCACTCCTACGGCTCGGTGGTCTGCGCCCGGGCCGCACGGGGGCTGAACGCCGCGGACATCGTTCTGTACGGCAGCCCGGGACGGGGTACGACGACGCCCGGCAGCTGCACACCCGGGCCACCGTCTGGGCCGGGCGGGGCGGGGACGACTGGATCGGCGGGGTGCCGCATGTGCGGATCCCGCTGCTGGGCACGACCATCGGCTTCGGGACCGACCCGGTCTCCCGGCGGTTCGGCGCGCGGATCTTCGACGCGGGGGACGTCGGGCACAGCGACTACCTCAAGCCCGGGTCCGTCGCCCTGGCGAGCTTGGGCCGGATCGTGGAGGGCCGCGATGCGTGAGACGGTCCGGCCGAGTGAGACGCCCCGGCTGAGCGATACGCTCCGGCTGAGTGTGACGGTCCGGCCGCGTAAGACGCCCCGGCCGCGTGAGACGGTTCGCGTACGTGGCCTCGTCCGGCGGATCGAGGCCGCCACCCCGCCCGGCCGCGACCGCGCCGTGGACGGTCTGCGGGCCGTCGCCATCCTCGGCGTGGTGTTCGGCCACTGGCTGGTGACCGCCCTCGTGGCCGACAGCGGCACCCTGCGCGTGGCCAGCCCGCTGCGGTACCAGCCCGGACTCACCCCCGTCTCCTGGGTGTTCCAGACCCTCGCGGTGTTCTTCCTGGTCGGCGGGCAGATGGGCGCCAAGAGCCACGAGTGCGCCCGCGCCCGGGGCATCAGCTACCGGAGGTGGCTGCGCGCCCGGCTGGCCCGGCTGTTCCGGCCCGTGGCCGCCGTGCTCACCGTATGGGCCGTGGCGGCGGGGGCGCTGCTCGGTGCCGGGGTGAGCCTGCTGACCGTGCACACGCTGCTCAAACTCGTCCTGTCCCCGCTGTGGTTCCTGCTGGTCTACGCGGTGCTCACGGCCGCGACCCCGCTGGTGGCGCGGCTGCATCCGCTGTGGCCGCTCGCCGTCGTGCTGCATGTCGACCTGATCCGGTTCGGCTTCGACGGCCCCGCCTGGCTCGGCTGGGTCAACCTGGCGGCGGGCTGGCTGGTCCCGTACTGCCTGGGCGCCGCCTGGGGCCGCGGCAGGCTGCGCGGGCGGACGGCCGGGTGGGTGCTGCTGACCGGGGGCGCGGCGGTCACCACCGGGCTCGTCCTGCTCGGCGGCTATCCGGCGGCGATGGTCGGGGTGCCCGGCGCCTCGATCTCCAACCTCAACCCGCCCACCCTGGCGGCCGTCACCTTCGGGCTCGCCCAGTGCGGCGCGGCCCTGCTGCTGCGCGGCCCGCTGCGCCGGGTGCTGGCGCGGCCCGCCGCGTGGGCGGTGGTGGCGCTGGTCAACCTCGCCGCGATGACGGTCTTCCTGTGGCACCAGACCGCGATGATGGCGGTCAGCGTGACCACGCTGCGCCTCGCCGGACCGCAGACCGGGCTGCACACCGTGCCCGAAGGACCCGGCTGGGCGCTCGCCCGGCTGTGCTGGCTGCCGGTGTTCGCGGGGGCGCTGCTGATCTGCTGGGCAGCGTTCCACGCGTACGAGGCGGGGCGGTCGCGGAAGGACGGCGGCGGCCGGGTCGTCCGCGAGGGACGGCCCGGGAAACAGGCGCCGCAGGTGCAGCAGTCACAGCATCAGGCACCGCAGCCACAGCATCAGGCACAGCAGGCACGGAACGTGGAGCAGCGGAGTGTCTAGAGTCAAGGGCATGACAGGCGGCAAGATCGCGGACCGGCTGGCGGGTGGTCTGCGCGCCCTGCCGCGCACGGTGGGCGAGGCACTGCGCGCGGCGCCGGGCATCCTGCGCGAGGACCTGTGGACGGTGGCGCGCGATCCGCTGCCGCGGCTGCGCTGGCTGGGCCGGTTGCCCCATGGCCATGTGGTGTTGTTCGCGGTGCTCATGGCCTGGCTCAGCATGGCGCAGTTCCAGGAGCCCGCCCGTCCGGGGACGGCCCAGGACCCGGTGCCGCTGATCGGGCTCGTCGTGCTCGAAGCGCTGGCCGTCCAACTGGCGCTGACCCGCCCGATACCGGCGTGGTGGCTCTCGACCGCCATGCTCCTGGTGACGGCGCTGGCCGTGGACGACCGCGTCCCCGCGTATGTGCTCTACCCCTGGAACTACGGCCAGATCGCGCTGCACACCGCCGTCCTGTTCCTCCTCGCGCTGCGGGTCCGCCCGCGGATCGCCGCCGAGACGTTGATCCTGACCCTGCTGGTGGGGGTGGTCACCTCGGCCCTCGCCACCCGGACCCACGCGGACGGTCTGGACGAGGCCATCGTGTCCTTCACCACCGCCGTGGTGGTGGGCGCCGCGCTGCGGGGCCGCCGGGTGGCGCGGACCCGGCTGGTCGAGCAGGAGGAGCTCACCGCGGAGGAACGGGCCCGGCGCACCCTGCTGGAGGAGCGCAACCGCATCGCCCGCGAGCTGCACGACGTGGTCGCCCACCACATGTCGGTGATCTCCATCCAGGCCCAGGTCGCCCCGCACCTCGCCGAGAACCCCTCCGACGAGCTCAAGGAGAACCTCGCGGGCATCCGGCAGAACGCGGTCGAGGCGCTGGCCGAACTGCGCCGCGTACTGGGCGTGCTGCGCTCCGAGGACGCCCTGGCCGACGGCGTCCGGCACGCCCCGCAGCCCACCCTGGACCGGCTGGACGAACTGGTGGGCACGGTGCGGGGGACCGGGATCACGATCCTCACCGATGTCACCGGGGAGCGGCGGGCGCTGCCGCCGGGCGTGGAGCTGTCGGCGTTCCGCATCGTCCAGGAGGCGCTGAGCAATGTGATGCGGCACGCGCCGGGCGCCAAGGCGCGGGTGGAGCTGGGGTACCAGCGGCGCGGGCTGACCGTCCGGGTCGTCAACACCGCGCCGGACCGGCCCGCCCCGCCCTCGCCGGGCGCCGGGCACGGGCTGCTCGGGATGCGGGAGCGCGCTGCGATGCTAGGGGGCGAGCTGACCACCGGCCCGACGCCGGACGGCGGTTACGAGGTGATCGCCGTACTGCCCACGGACCACCCCGCCCCGTCCGCCGCCGTGCCCGAGACCGCCGAGGACCCCGTATGACGACGACCATCCGCGTCCTGATCGCCGACGACCAGATGATGGTCCGCCAGGGCTTCACGGTGCTGCTCAACGCCGAACCGGACATCGAGGTCGTCGGCCAGGCCGTGGACGGGGCCGACGCCATCGCCCAGGTCGCCGAACTCGCCCCGGACGTGGTCCTGATGGACATACGGATGCCTGGGGTGGGCGGTATCGAGGCCACCCGCCGGCTCACCGAACCCGCCGGCGCCACCGTCAAGGTCCTCGTCCTCACCACCTTCGACCTGGACGAATACGTCTACGAGGCGCTGCGCGCGGGCGCGTCCGGGTTTCTGCTGAAGGACGCCTCGGCGGACGAACTGGCCCATGCGGTACGGGTGGTGGCGGCCGGTGACGCGCTGCTGGCGCCGAACATCACCAAGCGCCTGATCGGTGAGTTCTCCCGGGTGACCGCCGCCGCCCCGCGCGGGCCCCTCCGGGCCCGGGCGGGCGAACTGACCGAGCGCGAGACCGAGGTGCTCACGCTGATCGCCCAGGGGCTGTCGAACGCGGAGATCGCGGCACGGCTGGTGGTGGCCGAGCAGACCGTGAAGACCCATGTGAGCCGCATCCTGTTCAAGCTGGGGCTGCGCGACCGGACCCAGGCGGCGGTCTTCGCGTACGAGACGGGGCTGGTGCGCCCGTCGGCGTCCTGACCCGTTTCTCCTGACGGTTCGTCCGTGTGGCCGGCGAGGGTCAGCCCGGAGTGGACCCGCACCCACCCCGCCTCCCACGAGGTGCGGACCTCGCTCGACGGCCGTCACTGGTGCGAGGGGACGACCGGCCCGGCCCGTTTCGTACGGGTCACCGTGCGGTCGGCGGACGACAAGAAGCGCGCGGGCATCGACGAGTTGCGGGTGACCCGCGCCAAGCGACCCGTGGGGCCACGTGACACCGTAGGGCCACGTGACCCCGTTGGGGGCCGGGATGCGCGGTCCGTGCACGGCGGACGCGGTCCGTGCACGCAGGATCAAGACAGTGTGCACAGGAGGCCAACGACATCCCGGCCCCGGCGGGCCCATGCTGATCAGTGACGGGTGAGCAGGGTTGCTACGGGGGGAGCCCCGCTCACCTGTTCGCCGCGAGCGCCCTATGGCGGAAGTCCCGTGGGGGCACGCCATAGGCGCTGCGGAAGGCACGGCTGAAGTCCGCGGCGTGGCCGAAGCCCCGACGGGCGGCGATGACATGGATGGGGGTGTCGCCCAGAGCGGGATCGGCGAGGTCGCGGCGGCAGCGTTCCAGGCGCTGGGCGCGGGTCCACGCGGAGACGGTGTGCCCCTGCTCCTCGAAGAGGCGGTAGAGGTACCGGAGCGAGATGTGATGGGCCGCGGCGATCGAGGCCGGGGTGAGGTCCGGGCGGTCCAGATTCTGCTGGATGAACTCCTGGATGCGTAACCGCAGGGTACGCCGACGGCTCTCGGGGGTGAGCCGGTTCTCGGCGTCCGCCTCGGCACCGGCGTCGAGCTCATGCGCGAGCAGCGCGTTGAGCAGATCGACGACGACGGTGCCGAGGCGCGGTGCGTCGGCCGGGCCGTAGGTGTCGGACTCGGTGGCCAGACGGGTGAGGAGGTCGGCGAGCATGGCACCGATCCCGGACCGCCCGGACAGCCGCTGCCCGAGCAGCCGCCGCAGGTCGGCGGGCGGGAACGGCAGGAGCGAGGGGCGGAGGGTGACCGTTATCCCGTCGACCCTGCCGCGCTCGCACACCGCCAGATACGGCGCGGAGGTGGAGGTGAGCATGAGCTGCCGGGCGCCGACCGTGGTTTCGGCGTCCCCGTGGCACACGTCGCTCTCCCCGCGCAGGGTGAGCCGCAGATGGTAGAGCTCGGGGTCGGAGCGCCGGATGTGGGCCGCCGTCCGCTCGTTCCGCAGTGACGGTACGGAGGTGTAGGTCAGCATCACCTCGCCGATGTCCACTCCGCCCCGTACGTGCGCGCGGAAGTCGTGCTCATGGTCGCTGCGCAGCTCCATGGGTATCGACGTCAGCTCGCACAGGGCGCGCCACGCCGCGAACCGTTCCGCGGGCGGGATGTCGTCGATCTGGGGGACCGTCACGATCATCATCCTTTCGCCTGGCCGGTGGTGCGCTTTTCGATGGGCGCGACCTTAGACAGCCCTGCTAAGTGTTTGATGAACGGTCCGGTATTGAACAGTCCGCTTCTGGGCGATTCCGCGAGCGTGTGTCCGGTCGGGAGCGGCGGGCGAGGCGCCGCGTCCCCTCTTTCTTCTCGGAGCAGAGTCTTCCCGGGTCAGCTCCGTGTTCTCAGAGCGCGGTCAGGATCCGGGGGCCGTCGTCCGTGATCGCCACCGTGTGCTCGCAGTGGGCGGCGCGGCTGCCGTCCGTCGTCCGCAGCGTCCAGCCGTCGGCGTCGGTGGTGTACGAGTCCAGGCCGCCCGCCAGGAACATCGGCTCGATGGCCAGCACCAGCCCGTGCCGCAGCGGAAAGCCCCGGCCGGGCCGCCCCTCGTTGGGGACCGGCGGGTCCTCGTGCATCCGCCGGCCGATGCCATGGCCGCCGAAGTCCTCCATGATGCCGTAGCCCGCGGCGCGCCCCACCGTCCCCACGGCATGGGAGATGTCGCCCATCCGGCCCCCCGCGACGGCCGCCGCGATCCCCGCCTCCAGCGCCTGCCGGGTGGTCTCGATCAGCCGGAGGTCGGCCGGGCGCGGGGTGCCGACGGTGAAGCTGACGGCGGCGTCGCCGCTCCAGCCGTCCAGCGTCGCACCGCAGTCGATGGTCACCAGATCGCCGTCGCGCAGCCGGTAGTCGTTGGGGATGCCGTGGACGATGGCGTCGTTGACCGAGGCGCAGACGACCGCGGGGAAGGGGGTGGGCGCGAACTGCGGCCGGTAGCCGAGGAACGGGGAGCTCGCCCCGGCCTCGCGCAGCACCTCCCGCGCCGCCTCGTCCAGCTCGCGCAGCGAGACGCCGATGGCCGCCGCCTCCTGCGCGGCGGCGAGCGCCGAGGCCACGACGCGCCCCGCCTCGCGCATGGCGTCCAGGGACGCGTCGGTCTTGATTTCCACCATGGGTGACCCCTTCGGGTGACCGAACCACCGGTTCGGTGTGTGCCAATTACTATACCGGTATTAGTATCACGCTCATGGTGCGCACTCCTCTCACCCCGCTGGAACGTGAACGCGGCCGCTTCCTCGGCGCCCTGCTGCGTCAGGCCCGTGGCGAACGAAGCATGGCCGAGGTCGCCGCCGGGGCCGGGATCTCCGCCGAGACCCTTCGGAAGATCGAGACCGGCCGGGCCCCGACCCCCGCCTTCTTCACCATCGCGGCGCTCGCCGCCACTCTTGGGCTGACCCTGGGCGAGATCGCGGAGCGGTGTGCCGCCGTCACGGCCCCGGAGCCGGGGGAGGGGGTGGCGGAGGAGGCGGCCTAGCTGGGAGGTGCCCAGCGGATCGCGACGCCTGCGGCGGGTCACGCGGCGGAGCCGCATATCGGTGCTGCGGGAAGGGGCGGGGAGGGGAAGGCCCCGCCGGGCGCCCCGTAACCGGACGCGTCCGCCCCGATCCATTTGTTGCGGCAGGATGAAATCCGCACATCAGTGTGTTGGTGCCTTCCGGAAGCGTGTGCGGATCGGGAGGTTCACGGGTGGCGGACGTAGCGGCGGGCGCAAAGGGTGCGGGTGGGCCGGGCCCGGATGGTCCGGAAGCCGGACGGGGCTGGGTACGGCGGCTGTTCGGCTACTGCTGGCAGTACCGCAGCGATGTGCTGCTCGCCCTCGGCGCCTCGCTCGCCGGCATGGCCGTCATGGCGCTCGTCCCGCTCGTGCCGAAGCTGATCATCGACGATGTGATCGTCTCGCACGATCGCTCCCTCGCCCCTGGGCCACCCTGCTGATCGTCGCCGCCCTCGTGGTGTACGTCCTCACCTACGTCCGCCGCTTCTACGGCGGACGACTCGCCCTCGACGTCCAGCACGCCCTGCGCACCGAGATGTTCGCGGCCATCGCCCGCTTCGACGGCAGACGGCAGGACAAGCTCTCCACCGGCCAGATCATCGGCCGGGCCACCAGCGACCTCCAGCTGATCCAGGGCCTGCTCTTCATGGTGCCGATGATGATCGGCAACATCCTGCTCTTCCTGGTCTCGCTCGTCGTGATGGCGGTGCTCTCGCCGCTGCTCACCGTCGTCGCCCTCGCCGTCGCCCCCGCCCTGTGGATCCTCGCCTCGCGCAGCCGCGTCCGGCTCTTCCCCGCCACCTGGTACGCCCAGGCGCAGGCGGCCGCCGTCGCGGGCGTGGTCGACGGGGCCGTGACCGGTGTCCGGGTGGTCA
Source organism: Streptomyces violaceusniger (assembly GCA_005405945.1). Classification (GTDB taxonomy): domain Bacteria; phylum Actinomycetota; class Actinomycetes; order Streptomycetales; family Streptomycetaceae; genus Streptomyces; species Streptomyces violaceusniger. Next base: position 4,741,613 of record BJHW01000001.1, on the reverse strand, counting down.
AGGGGTTCGGGCAGGAGGCGCAGGAGACCGACAAGCTGCGGGAGGTCGGCCGCAGGCTGTTCGCCGCGCGGCTGCGGACCGTACGGCTGAACGCGCGCTACACCCCGGCCCTCCAGGCCGTCCCGGCCCTCGGCCAGGTCGCCATGCTGGCGCTCGGCGGCTGGATGGCCACGCGGGGCCAGATCACCCTCGGCACCTTCGTGGCCTTCTCGACGTACCTCGCCCAGCTCGTGGGCCCGGTGCGGATGCTCACGATGCTGCTGACCATCGGGCAGCAGGCGCGGGCCGGGGTCGAGCGGGTCTTCGAGCTCATCGACACCGAGCCGGTCATCGACGAGCGCCCCGACGCCCGGGAGCTTCCCGAGGACGCCCCGGCGACGGTCGAGTTCGACCGGGTGAGCTTCGGCTACGACCCCGAGCGGCCGGTGCTGTCCGAGGTGTCCCTGCGCATCGAGCCGGGCGAGACCCTGGCCGTCGTGGGCGCCTCCGGAAGCGGCAAGTCGACGCTGTCCATGCTGCTGCCGCGCTTCTACGACGTGGCGTCGGGCGCGGTGCGGATCGGCGGCCACGATGTCCGGGAGCTGACGTACGACTCGCTGCGCCGGGCGGTCGGGCTGGTGCCGGAGGACAGTTTCCTCTTCTCCGACACCGTGCGCGCCAACCTCGCCTACGGGCTGCCGGACGCGAGCGAGGAGCGGATTCGGGCCGCCGCCCGCGCCGCGCAGGCCGACGGCTTCATCTCCGCGCTGCCGGACGGCTATGACACCGAGGTCGGCGAGCAGGGGCTGACCCTCTCCGGCGGCCAGCGCCAGCGGCTGGCCCTGGCCCGCGCGATCCTCACCGACCCCCGGCTGCTCGTCCTGGACGACGCCACCTCGGCGGTGGACGCGCGCGTCGAGCACGAGATCCACGAGGCGCTCCGGGGCGTCATGGCGGGCCGCACCACCCTGCTGATCGCCCACCGCCCCTCCACCCTCGCCCTCGCCGACCGCATCGCGGTGATGGACCGGGGCCGGGTCGTGGACGTGGGCACGGACGAGGAGCTGAGGGCCCGGAGCGAGCTGTACCGGCGGCTGCTGACGGATGACGCCGAGGACGTCGCCGCCCCGGGCGGCGGTCCGGCCGGGCACGCGGCCGTGCCGCCGACCGGGAACGGCCACCGGCCGTCGGCCGGGGCCGACGGCCCGGCTCCGGACCATGCCGAGCCGCGTGGCGGCGGCGCCACGCACTCGGCGGGGTTCGCCGCCGCGTTCGGCGGGGAGGCCGCCGTGACGGGGTTGGCCGAGCCGTGTCTCGACGGTGAGCCGTCCACGGACGGCGACCGCCCGGCGGAGGGCCGGGCCGAGCCGCGTGGCGCGGCGGCGGATCCGTCCGCGCGCTTGTGGCCGCGCGGCGGGGATGACCCGGCGCACGCCGTCGGCGAAACGCGCCGGGGCGGGCTGACGCCCGAGCCCTGGGCACCGTCTGCCGCGGACGGGAGCGGGGACGCCGGTGCCGCGGCCACGGAGAGGGTGCGGGGGCGCTCCCACGGTGGGGACGACCCCGACCACGCCTGCGCCGGGGACCGGGCGGGGGCGACGGGGTTCGCCGGGGCGTCCGGCGGTGAGCCGGGCGCTGAGGGCCCGAGCGAGCCGTGTCCCGCGAGGGGAGCCCGGCCCGACGGGGCCGGGGCGGGCCGCGAGCTTCGGGTGACCCCGGAGCTATGGGTGCGGCCCGATGGTGACGGCCGTAAGGGCGACACGGCGGCGGGCGCGGGCCCGGGGGCAGGGGCCGTGGCCGGGCCCGGGCTCGCGGGGGCGCTGTCCGGGATGCCCGCCACCCCCGAGCTGCTCGCCAAGGTCGCCGCACTGCCGCCCGCCACCGACACCCCCGACATCGACGAGGAGCGGGCCGCCCGCCCCGAGGAGGCCTACGGGCTGCGGCGGTTGCTGCGCGGCTTCGGGGCGCCGCTCCTGGTCGCGCTGGCGCTCGTGGCCGTGGACGCGATCGCCGGGCTGCTGCTGCCGGTGCTCATCCGGCACGGGATCGACCAGGGCGTCCAGCGGCTCTCGCTCGGCGCGGTGTGGGCCGCCTCGGGACTCGCGCTCCTCGTCGTCCTCGCGCAGTGGGCCGCCCAGATCGGCGAGACGCGGATGACCGGGCGGACCGGTGAACGGGTGCTCTACGCCCTGCGCGTGAAGATCTTCGCCCAGCTCCAGCGGCTCGGTCTCGACTACTACGAGCGCGAGCTGACCGGCAAGATCATGACGCGGATGACCACCGATGTCGACGCGCTGTCCACGTTCCTCCAGACCGGCCTCGTCACCGCCGTGGTCAGCCTGCTGACCTTCTTCGGCATCCTGGTCGCGCTGCTCATCATCGACGTGGAGCTCGCGCTGGTGGTCTTCCTGACCCTGCCGCCGCTCATCATCGGCACGGTGGTGTTCCGGCGCCGCAGCGTCAAGGCGTACGAGCTGGCGCGCGAGCGCGTGAGCGTGGTCAACGCGGACCTCCAGGAGAGCGTGGCGGGGCTGCGGATCGTGCAGGCGTTCCGGCGCGAGCGGTCGGGCCGGGAGCGGTTCGCGGCCCGCAGCGACGCCTACCGCCAGGCGCGGCTGCGCGGCCAGCGGCTGATCTCGCTGTACTTCCCGTTCGTCCAGCTGCTGTCGTCCGTGGCCTCCGCGCTGGTGCTCATCGTGGGCGCCGGGCGGGTCGGGGACGGCACGCTGACGGCCGGAGCGCTGGTGGCGTACCTCCTGTACATCGACCTGTTCTTCGCCCCCGTCCAGCAGCTCTCCCAGGTCTTCGACGGCTATCAGCAGGCCACCGTGTCGCTGGGCCGCATCCAGGAGCTGCTGCGCGAGCCCACCACCACACCGGTGGCCGAAGCCCCGCGCGAGGTGCGCGCGATGCGCGGCGAGATCGTCTTCGACGATGTGCGGTTCCGGTACGGGGGCGGGGACGGGGACGGCGAGGAGGCGCTGGCGGGCATCTCGCTCACGATCCCCGCGGGGCAGACCGTGGCGTTCGTCGGGGAGACCGGGGCGGGGAAGTCCACCCTGGTCAAGCTGGTGGCGCGGTTCTACGACCCGACGCGGGGCGCCGTGCGGGTGGACGGTGTGGATCTGCGCGAGCTCGACCTCACCGGATACCGCGGCCACCTCGGGGTGGTCCCGCAGGAGCCGTATCTCTTCGCCGGGACGGTGCGCGACGCCATCGCCTACGGACGGCCCGGCGCGAGCGACGCGGAGGTGGAGGCCGCCGCGCGGGCGGTCGGCGCCCATGCCATGGTGGCGTCGCTCGACGGTGGCTATCTGCACCAGGTCTCCGAGCGCGGGCGCAATCTCTCCGCCGGGCAGCGGCAGTTGATCGCGCTGGCGCGCGCCGAGCTGGTGAACCCGGACATCCTGCTGCTCGACGAGGCCACGGCCGCGCTCGATCTGGCCACCGAGGCCCTGGTCAACCAGGCCACGGATCGTCTGACGGGACGGCGCACCACACTGGTCGTCGCCCACCGGCTGACCACCGCCGCCCGTGCGGACCGGGTGGTGGTCCTGGACCACGGCCGGGTCGTCGAGGACGGCACCCATGAGGAGCTGGTGGCGCGGGACGGGCGGTACGCCGCGCTGTGGCGCACCTTCTTGGGCGAGACGGCCCCCGCGACCGTCTGAGCGCGCGGCTGGAAGTGCCCCGACCTGCCGTCGGCCGTCTGTGGCGCCGTCGTGGCCGGTCCCACGCGGCGGAGCCGCATATCGACACAGCCGCGGCGGAGCCGCCCATCGACACAGCCCCGCGCCCCTTCGGGGCGCCTGGGCCCGCCGTCGCGTGGACAATACGCGCCGTGTGGGCCCGCGTCGCAGGGGCGGCGTGCACCGGACAGCCGCCGTACGGTCGGTGACGCTCAGCGTTCGCCGGTTGTTACGTACGGTAACGTCACGGTTCCATGCCGCTCGCCCTCGCTATGCCCTCCACCTCCCGTCGGTCCCGCTCCCGCTGCTCCGCCTCGGCCGCCACCCGCTGCTTGTGGCGGTGCAGGAAGTCGGGGTCCCCGGCCCGCTCCTGAGGCACCAGCACCTTCATGCCCTTGGCGTGCGGGCTGTCGCCGAGGTCGACCACCACACGCTCGTCCTGGGAGGTGAGCAGGCCGAACAGCACCAGCAGCTCGGCCTGGAGAGCGGGGGTGAACAGCTCTTTCTCCTCCGGCCCCATGCCGAGTTCGTACGTCCCCCGCGGACGGCCGGTGAGGTGCTCAACTCGCGCAGCAGCCGCATCAGCAGCTCGAGCGAGCGAGGATCGATCCGTTCCTGCAATTCGTTCAGATACCGCGTCAGTCGCTCGGCCCGTTCACTCCGGTCGTGCCGTTCGTCTCGGTCCATACAGGCAGCATGAGCCATCACAGCCCGCTACGAAAGAGGGCGGCGGTAACAACTCTCCGTATTCGGCCTCGGGTTGGAGCGTTCACGGCATCTGGCGACGCGCGTGTGTGCCCGGATAGGTTCTCGGCGACCTGTGCGAATTCACGGGGCAATGGGTCATCACGGCAACAAAGGGGAGGGTGCATGCGCAAGATGCTCAGATGGCTGTTGTCGCTCGCGATACTGGTGGGGACGGTCGGCGCGGGCGCCGGAAGCGCGTCCGCGGCACCGGCCGCCCCCGCCCAGCCGGACATCAAGGAACGTGTCCTGGCGATTCCCGGAATGCGTTTCGTCGAGGAGCAGCCTTACGAGGGCTATCGCTTCCTCGTCTTCAGCTACGTCCAGCCGGTGGACCACCGGAATCCCTCCAAGGGCAGCTTCCAGCAGCGGTTCACCCTGCTGCACAAGGCCACCGACCGGCCCACGGTCTTCTACACCTCGGGTTACAACGTCACCACCGCCCCGCGCCGCAGTGAGCCCACACAGCTCGTGGACGGCAACCAGGTGTCCATGGAGTACCGTTTCTTCACTCCCTCCCGGCCCCAGCCCGCCGACTGGTCCAAGCTGGACATCTGGCAGGCCGCGAGCGACCAGCACCGGCTCTTCCGGGCCCTGAAGCCCATCTACGGCAAGAAGTGGCTGGCCACCGGCGGCAGCAAGGGCGGGATGACGGCCACCTACTACCGCCGCTTCTACCCCCGGGACATGGACGGCACCGTCGCCTATGTCGCGCCCAACGACGTGGCCGACAAGGAGGACTCCGCCTACGACCGCTTCTTCGCGGGCGTGGGCACCGCCGAATGCCGCACCAAGCTCAACGCGGTGCAGCGCGAGGCGCTGGTGCGGCGCGACGAGATCGTGAAGCGCTACCAGAAGTGGGCGGACGACGAGAAGCGGACCTTCACCGTCGTCGGCAGCGCCGACAAGGCGTACGAGAACGTGGTCCTGGACCTGGTGTGGGCCTTCTGGCAGTACCACCTGCTGAAGGACTGCGCGGACGTCCCCGCCCCGACCGCGTCCACCGACGAGCTGTACGGCTTCATCGACGAGATCTCGGGCTTCTCCGCCTACACCGACCAGGGCCTGGAGACCTACACGCCGTACTACTACCAGGCGGGCACCGAGCTCGGCTCGCCCACCTTCAAGACCCCGCACCTGGACGGGCTGCTGCGCTACCCCGGCATCTACGCCCCGCGCAGCTATGTGCCGCGTGACATCCCGATGCGCTTCAAGCCGGGCGTGATGCGGGACATCGACCGCTGGGTCCGGCACGACGCCCACCGGATGCTCTTCGTCTACGGCCAGAACGACCCGTGGGGCGCCGAGCGCTTCCGGGTCGGCAAGGGCGCCAAGGACGCGTACGTCTACACGGTGGCCGGCGGCAACCACGGCTCCAGCATCACCCAGCTGACGGCCGACCAGAAGGCCAAGGCCACCGCCGAGGTGCAGCGATGGGCGGGCGTCAGCCCGACCAGCAAGCCCCTCGCCCGGCACGACGCGAAGCTCGACCGCCGTGAGGTGGAGCGCGAGCCGGTGACGCTGCGCCCGTAGGGCGCGCCCACGGGTCCGGTCGGGCACGGGCCAAGCAGGTCAGAGGAAGTCCGCTACGGTTCGGGCAGCGCCCCGAAGGGGCGCGGGGCCGTGTCGATGTGCGGCTCCGCCGCGTGGCTGTGTCGATATGCGGCTCCGCCGCGTGGGACCAGCCACGACGGCGCCGCAGACGGCCGACGACGCATCGCGACACTTCCCGCGGAGCGCTTAGTAGCTCAGCCCGTGCCCGATCGGGTACAGCACCCGGGACGGGTCGTCCGCGTGCCGGACCGCGACCGGCAGTTTGCCGCGCGGGGCGGTCCGGCCCGCGATGACGCGGGCGGCGGCGCGCAGTTCCACGTCCGTCCAGCAGTAGGCGGCCAGCGAGGCGCCGGGGGCCGTGTCGCGGCCGTCCAGGAGCGCGATGTCGTAGGGGTTGCGCAGGGCCAGGTGCACCACCGGCACGCCGGTGGCCACCAGCCGTGCCACCAGGGTGCGCTGGGCGGAGCCGGCGGCGATGTCGTACGTCGTCACGATCACCGCGTCCCGCCCGCGTGTCGCCGCGACCGCCGCCTCGATCCGCCGCGGGGAGGGCCCGGGGGAGCCGCTGGTGCCGGTGGTCAGCGCCTCGGTGCGGAAGCCGAGGCCGGACAGGGCGCGGGCCAGGACGGACGTCGGCGGGCCGCCGGTGCCGGAGGGCGCGGCGGCGTCCACGCCCACCACCAGCAGGTCGCGGTGGCGGCGCGGCGACAGCGGGAGCAGTCCGCCGCGGTTGGTGATCAGGGTGGTGGTGCGGTCGGCGATGCGGTCGGCGGTGGCGCGGTGCTCCCGGGTGCCCACCGTGCGGTTGACCGCGCGGTCGCTGGTGTACGGATCGTCGAACAGGCCCCGGCGCGCCTTGAGTTCCAGGACGCGCCGCAGCGAGCGGTCGAGCCGGTCCTCGCTGATCTCGCCCGCCCGGACGGCCTTGCGCACCCCTCGAAGGCGAGGGACAGACTCGGCGGGTTCAGCAGCTGGTCCACGCCCGCCTTGAGCGCGAGCACCGGCACCCGGTCGTCGCCGTACTTCTTCCGCACCCCCTCCATGCCGAGCGAGTCGGTGACCACCACCCCGTCGTAACCCAGCTCCTCGCGGAGCACACCGGTGAGGATGGGGCGGGAGAGCGTGGCGGGGTCGTCGGCCGGGTCGAGCGCGGGGAACAGCAGATGGGCCGTCATGATCGAGTCGATTCCGGCCTCGATCGCGGCCCGGAACGGCGGCGCGTCCAGCCGCTCCCACTCCTTCCGGGAGTGGGTGATCCGCGGCAGGCCCACATGGCTGTCCACGCTGGTGTCGCCGTGGCCGGGGAAGTGCTTGGCGGTGGCCGCGACCCCGGCGCTCTGATAGCCCGCCACCTGCGCCGCCACCATCCGGGCCACGGCCTTCGGATCGGCGCCGAAGGAGCGCACGCCGATCACCGGATTGGCGGGGTCGACGTTGACGTCCGCGATCGGGGCGTAGTCCTGCCGGATGCCGAGCGCGGCCAGCTCCGCCCCCGCGGTGCGCGCCGCCGTACGGGCGTCGGCCGCGCTGCCGCCCGCGCCGAGCGCCATGGCGCCCGGGAACAGCGTGGCGGGCGCGCCGACCCGGGCGACGGTGCCGTACTCCTGGTCGGTGGAGAGCAGGACGGGGACGGGCACGGAGGTGGCCAGCGCGGCCTTCTGGATGCCGTTGGAGAGCGCGGCCACCTGGTGGGGGTCGCGAATGTTGTGTGCCCACCCGATGTACATCACCCCGCCCACGTGATACTTCGCGATCAGCTCGGCGGCGTTGTCGACGCCGATCTCCTTGCGGTTGGCCGCGACATCGGCCGGGTCGGGGCGGGTGGCCGAATGGCCGTACACCCGCATCACGAAGAGCTGGCCGATCTTCTGGTCCAGCGTCATCCGCCCGATGAGCTCGTCGATCCGCCGGCGGTCGCGCTCGTGGTCCCGGCCGGGCTCCGTGGTGGGCCGGGAGGGGGACGCGGACGGGCTGCCGGAACCGGTGGTGGTGCGGCGCGCGGGGGTCGCGGGCGCGGGGGAGCTGTTCGTCGGTCCGCCGCAGGCACCGGTCGCGGCGGCGGCCAGGGTGGCGGTGAGCAGGGCGCGGCGAGACGTCGTGTGCACCCGCACTCCTTCCATGGGACGTTCGGAGGGGGCGGCCATAGGTGTGCAGGACACGCTGGGACACAAACCGCGGCCTGGTCAAGAAAAGTTGGCCTTTCCCACAGCATCGGTATGCGGCTCCGCCGCGTGGCCCGGAAGCGTAAAGGAAAAGACTGGTTAAAGACCGTGATCTGGTGCCTGCACGAAATCGGTACTAAACTCTCGACCGGGTATGCGCGGTATTTGTATGAGGCATCCGTTCTCGCTTATGTTCCGTTTTCATGACCCCACCGACGGGTGCCAAGCCCCCCACACACATCGCCATGTTCGGCATCGCGGCACACGGGCACGTCAACCCGAGCCTGGAGGTGATCCGCGAGCTGGTGGCCCGCGGCCACCGGGTTACCTACGCCATCCCCGAGTCGTTCGCCGAGAAGGTGGCCGAAACCGGCGCCGAGCCGAAGACCTACACCTCGATCCTCCACGGTGAGAATGTGCCGGGCGCCAGAGGTTCCGATCTGATCGACTACATCGAGCCGTTTCTCGCCGAGGCGGAGCAGGCACTTCCGCAGCATCTGGCGGCCTACGAGGGCGATGAGCCGGACCTGGTGATGTACGACGTCACGGCCTACCCGGCGCATGTCCTCGCCCATCGGTGGGGCGTGTCCGCCATCGAGCTCGCGCCCAGCTTCGTGCCCTGGGACGGCTACCGCGAAGAGGTCTTCGAGCCGATGTACGCCCATATGCGGCGGTCGGAGCGCGGCCGCGCCTACTACGCGCGCTACCGCGCCTGGCTCGAGGACAACGGCCTGGCCGACATCGACCCCGACACGCTCATCGGCCGCCCCAGCCGTTGTGTCGCCCTCATCCCCGAACTGCTCCAGCCCAACGCCGACCGCGTCGACACCTCCGTCTACAGCTTCGTCGGCGGCTGCCAGAGCGCCCGTCGCGACGCGGGGGAGTGGCGCCGCCCGGAGCGGGCCGCCGAGACCGACCGGATCCTGCTGGTCTCGCTCGGCTCCACCTGGACCAAGGAGCCCGGCTTCTACCGCGCGTGCGTCGCGGCCTTCGGTGATCTGCCGGGCTGGTACGTGGTGCTCCAGATCGGCGAGTTCGTCGACCCGGCCGACCTCGGCGAGATCCCGGCCAATGTCGAAGTACACCCGTGGATACCGCAGTTGAGCGTGTTGCGGAAGGCCGACGCGTTCGTCACCCACGCGGGTGCGGGCGGCGCCCAGGAGGGGCTGGCCTGCGGGGTGCCGATGGTCGCCGTACCGCAGGCCGTGGACCAGTTCCGCAACGCGGACACGCTCGAGGGGCTCGGGGTCGGCCGCCACCTGCCCAAGGAGGAGGCCACGGCCCCGGCGCTGCGCAAGGCGGTGCTCGATCTGGTGGCCGACCCCGAGGTGGCCGCCCGCTGCGCCGCGCTCAAGGCACGGATGGCCGCCGAGGGCGGGCCGGACCGGGCGGCGGACCTGATCGAGGCGGAGCTGCCGGTCTAAGGGTCCGGGGGCTCGGGCGCCGCCGACGCTCTGGGAGGGGTGTCGCGTCGGCGGCGGGGTGCTGCTGGCCGCGGGCGGCGGAGAGGTGGTCAGCGACGCAGCCAGCGGCGAGGCCGATCGCCGCCGCGCGGAGACTCCCCATCAGCACGCCGCTTCGACGCGCGGCGCCCCGCGCTGGTTCCGCGCACATGCGCGCATGGGAGTGTGCGACGGGCCGTGGCGCCCGCGGCGGGCTGTTCCCCTCCCCGCCCCTTCCCGACACCTGACGATATGCGGCTGCGCCGCGCGGGGGGCTCCGCCCCAGACCCCGGGGGTCCAGGGGGGAAGCCCCTGCCACGCGGCGGAGCCGCGAATCGATGCCACGTGGTCCGCCGGACACCCCGCAGGCGGCGGCGCGCCCAAGTAGCCACGCCGTGAGGGCGCCAAGTGGTGGTGTTCGGGGGCCGGTTCAGCTCGTACGCCGCGGCCAGAGGTCGCTCAGCAGCCGCACCGTTTCGGTGATGGCGGGGCGGCGGGCCGCGCCCGGGCGCCACAGGGCGTACAGCCGCCGTACCGGGACCGGCTCCAGGGGCAGCGCCAGCACCCCGTCCGGCAGCGGCCCGCGGCCGAGACGGGGCATGAGCGCGACGCCGAGACCGGCCGCCACCAGGGCGATCTGGGTGTGGTTCTCGGCCGCCTGGTACGCCAGGTCCGGCTCATGGCCCGAGGCGCGCAGCGTACGGACCAGCCAGTCGTGGCAGACCGACCCCGGCGGCTGGCAGATCCACCGCTGGCCCGGCAGGTCCTCGCGGCGCAGCGGGCGCCGGGCGGCCACCCGGGTCAGCGGATGTCCGGCCGGGACGAGCAGATCGCACAGGTCCTCCCCGATGGCCGCCCTTTCCTGTCCCTCCGGGGCGGGCAGCGGGGCGATGTCCCAGTCGTGGGCCACCGCCAGGTCGATGACCCCCTGTGCCACCAGGTCCACCGACAGATGCGGGTCCACTTCGAGCAACCGGGCGTCCAGGGAGGGGTGTTCGGCCACGAGCGCGGCCAGCACCACGGGCATCAGCCCGCGCGCCGCCGAGGCGAAGGCGCCGATCACCAGCCGGCCCGTCGGCCGGCCGCGCCGCTCCTCCAGGGTGGTCTCGGCCTCCTCGACGATGGCGAGCAACTGCTGGGCGGTGGCGGCCAGATGCCGGGCCGCGTCGGTCAGCGCGATGCCCCGGCCCTGCCGCTCCAGAAGGGTCGTCCGGGTCTCCCGCTCCAACTTGGCGATCTGCTGCGACACGGCGGACGGGGTGTAGCCGAGCGCGATCGCGGCGGCGCTCACCGAGCCGTGCACGGACACCGCGTGCAGAGCCCGCAGCCGGCCCAGATCCAGCACAGTGCGCCCTCCTCCTCGTACCTTTAACCGTTGCTGCATCCAAGCATGAAGACATCCGCGCTGGTGCTACAAGGTCCGGGCGCCCGATCCTCGACCCATGCGACCCATGCGACCCACGCAACCCATGCGACCCGTGCACATAGCCCTCGCCGTGCTGGTCACGGCCCTGTGGGGGGTCAACTTCGTGGTCATCGAGGTGGGCCTCGACCACTTCCCGCCCCTGTTCTTCTGCGCCCTGCGGTTCCTGGTGGCCGCGCTGCCCGCCGTCTTCCTGGTCGGCCCGCCGAGGGTCGCCTGGCGCTGGATCCTGGGGGTGGGGCTGGCCCTGGGTGTGGCGAAGTTCGGGCTGCTGTTCATCGGGATGCACGAGGGGATGCCCGCCGGGCTGTCCTCGCTGGTGCTGCAGGTCCAGGCGGTGTTCACCGCGCTGTTCGCGGCCGTCGTCCTCGCCGAACGCCCCGGTTGGCGGCGGCTGCTGGGCATGGCCGTCGCTCTCGCCGGGATCGCGGTGGCCGCCGTGGACGAGGGCACCTCGGGGCCGCTCCTCGGCTTCGTCCTCGTCGTCGCGGCGGCGGCCTTCTGGGGTGTCTCCAACGTCCTCACCCGCAAGGCGGCGCCGCCGGACGCCCTGAACTTCATGGTGTGGGTGAGCCTGGTGCCGGTGCTGCCGCTGCTCGCGCTCTCGCTGGTGTTCGAGGGCGCGCGGCCCGATGTCGAGGCGCTGAGCCGGCTCGACTGGGCCGGGGTGGGCGCGATCGTCTATGTCGCCTGGGTCGCCACGGTGTTCGGCTTCGGTGCCTGGGGCTTTCTGCTGCGCACCTACGACGCCTCGGCGGTCGCCCCGTTCTCGCTGCTGGTGCCGGTCTTCGGGATGTCCTCGGCGGAGCTGGTGCTGGGGGAGGGCATCAGCGCACCGCGCTGGCTGGCGGCGGCGCTGCTCGTGGGCGGCGTGGCGCTGACGTCGCTCCCGGGCGGGAGGCTGCCGCGGATGCGCCTCGGGGCGCGCCGCCACCCCGAGGCGCCTGAGCCGGACGGTCAGGACGGGCTGGGCGGTCAGGACGGGCTGGGCGGTCAGGACGGGCTGGGCCGTCAGGACGGGCTGAGCCGTCAGGACGGGCTGAGCCGTCAGGACGGGCTGAGCCGTCAGGACGGGCTGAGCCGTCTCGACGGGTCGATGCCGACCCCGAGCCGGGAGCTCAGGCCGCGTCGGCGAGCAGCCGCAGCAGATGCTCCCGGCCCGGGGCCAGCAGCTCAGGGAATTCCCGCGCCTGCGGATACCACCGCTTCTCGTACTCCCAGCACAGCCAGCCGTCCCAGCCCTCGCGGCTGAGCAGCTCCACGCACTCGGTCAGCGGCAGCACCCCCTCGCCCAGCGGCAGCGGGGTGGTGTCCTCGGCCGAGGCGATGTCCTTGACCTGGACGTAGCCCAGATGCGCGAAGAGCGCCGGATAGCTGGTGGCCGGGTCCTCGCCGCCCAGCCAGGTGTGCATCACATCCCAGATCGCCCCCACGCTGCCGTGGCCCACGAGCCCCAGGACCCGGGCCGCGTCCGCGCCCGTCCGGTGCGAGTCGTGGGTCTCAAGCAACAGCCGTACGCCGAGGTCGGCGGCGCGGGGCGCGGCCGCCGCGAGCCGCCGGGCGGCCGTGGCGTCGGCCTCCTCCGGGCTCTGCTCCCCGCCGCCGGGGAAGACCCGGACATTGCGGGCGCCCAGGTCGTGCGCGAGCTCCAGCAGCTCCCCGAGCCCGGTCAGCACCGGCTCGTCCGGCCCGGTCTGCGCGGCGCGCACATACCCGGCGACGGTGAGGATCTCGACCCCGGCGTCCCGGAACTCCGCCGCCACCCCCGCCCGCTCGTCCGCCCCGATCCCCGGGTGCACCGGCTCCTCGGGGTGGGCGCGCAGCTCGACGCCGTGATACCCGGCTCCGGCGGCGAGCCGGGCCACGTCGGGCACGGGCATACCGGGGACGCCGAGGGTGGAGAAGGCGAGCTTCATGCGGGCTCCCTTGGTGGGGGTCGTGCGGTACGTGGGGATTCTTCTTGCCCTTCATGCGGGACGCTAAGCAGGGGCCCGAGCCGAATCAATCCCGCCGGGCCGATCACGCCTGCGGCGTGTCTTATCGGACGGGTCCGGCCGTGGTGCGTCTACGAGGTGTCTCGCGGATCGTGACGCCTGCGGCGGGCTGCTCCCTTCCCGCCCCTTCCCACAACTGGGGCGCCGCCCCAGACCCTGCTCCTCAAACGCCGGAGGGGCTGGATGGTGGGGCGCCGCCCCAGACCCTGCTCCTCAAACGCCGGAGGGGCTGGATGGTGGGGCGCCGCCCCAGACCCCGCTCCTCAAACGCCGGAGGGGCTGGAAGGCGAGCCCCCGGTGCGCCCGTCCGGACGTCGCGACGCCGCGGAGATCCGTCAGAAGGCCCCTAGGCGAGGGGTGGGCGCTGCGCCCCGCTTGACGGCGGTCGAGGGGCCGCGCGAACGGCCTCGGCGGCGCCGGGGGATGCGCGCGTCCTCACCGTGGCCCGCGGGCTCGGCGCGATGTCGCGGACTCAGGGCCGCCCCGCTCAGTCGGCCGCCAGGCGCCACAGCGACGTCACCTCCGCCGCGCGGGCCGAGTGGAGGGGGTCGGTGGGGTCGAAGGCGCGGGGGTGGACGGGGCGGACGTCCAGCCGGTCCAGGACCGTCAGGCCCGCCGTGTCGAAGGCGGCCAGCAGTTCGGCGCGCGGTCGCAACCCGAGGTGTTCGGCGAGGTCGGAGAGGATCAGCCAGCCCTCGCCGCCGGGGGTCAGATGCCCGGCCAGCCCGTTCAGGAAGCCGCGCAGCATACGGCTGGACGGGTCGTAGACGGCGTATTCGAGCGGTGAGGAGGGCCGGGCCGGGACCCAGGGCGGGTTGCAGACCACCAGCGGCGCGCGGCCGGGCGGGAAGAGGTCGGCCTCGACCACCTCGACCCGCTCGGCCAGGCCCAGCCGGGCCACGTTCTCCCGGGCGCACGCCAGCGCCCGCGCGTCCTGGTCGGTGGCCACCACCCGCTCGATGCCGCGCCGGGCCAGGACGGCGGCCAGGACGCCGCTTCCGGTGCCGATGTCGAAGGCCAGCTCGCGCGACGGCAGCGGGGCCTCGGCCACCAGGTCGACGTACTCGCCGCGCACCGGCGAGAAGACCCCGTAGTGCGGATGGACCCGCTCCCCGCCCAGCGCCCGCACCTTGACGCCCTTCTGCCGCCACTCATGCGCGCCGATCAGCCCGAGCAACTCGCGGAGCGAAACCACCGAGGGGCCACGCGCCGGGCCGTACGCCTCGGTGCACGCCTGCCGTACGTCCGGCGCCCGGCGCAGCGGAACGCCGAAGTCCGCGTCCAGCGGCACCAGCAGCATTCCCAGCAGCCGGGCCCGCCGGGACTGGGCCTGGCGGTGCCGGTGGAACGCCTCGGCCGGTGACGCCGCCGGTGGCCGCCGCTCCTTCGCCCGGCGCGGGCCCCGGTCGATCCGGCGCGCCAGCGCCGTCAGCAGCTGACGGGCGCCCTGGTAGTCGCCCCGCCACAGCAGCGCGGTGCCCTCGCAGACGAGGCGGTGGGCGGTGTCGGCGGGCATCCGGTCGTCCGCGATCGCGACCCGCCGGGGCGGTGGCGTGCCGCTCTCGGAGCGCCACTGGGCGGTGTGGGTCCGGCCGTCCTCGGTCCACTCGATGACCTGCTGGGTACTCAGGGGGTACGCCCTTTGCTCTTGTGCCGTGCCGGCGCGCCGCACGGATGCGTCGTCCGTACGGAGTCCGTACGCCATACGGACGCCGCCCGTACGCCGCCCGTACGCCGCCCGTACGCCGCCCGTACGCCGCCCGTACGCCGCCCGTGCGATGCCCGCGTGCTGTGCGGGCGGGTGCGTGTGCGTGTGTGTGGGCCGATCCTTCCCGTACCGGGCCGTCCGCGCGAGCGGTTTTCCGGTCGGGGTGACGTTGCGTCATATACGCGCCGCACAGGGCGCCCGCCGGAGCGGGCGCCCTGTGCGGGCTTGACGGCTCGACCGCCGCCTCAGGACGCGCCGACCGCCGTCACCTTCCCCTTGCCATCGGTGACGGCGACGTCCAGGAGCGCGCTCCTGTCCGTTCCGAGGTAGGCCAGGCTCTTCGCGTCGAAGACCCAGTAGCCGCTCGTGGTCTTGGACGGGTTCCCTCGGTTGGTGTACGTGAGGCCGATACCGGTCCGGCCCGCGCCGTCCTTGACGTTCTTCACGACGCGCACGTCCGGCAGCTTGGCCACGGCGCGGTAGAGCGCGGCACTGAGATCCGGCAGCAGGGTGGCCTGATCGAGGACGGCTCCGACGTTCTCGAAGACCGTCTCCGTCAGCCGGGACTTCACCACCCCGTTGCCGCTCTCGAGCTTCCTCAGCAGGGCGTCGGGGTCGGTGGGGAGGGCCTGGAGCTGCCGGAAGGTGAGATATCCGGTGCCCGGCGCCATGGCGATGTCCTGCTTCCGGGAGGGGTCGAGTTCGCCGCCCGGGGTCAGCGCGGTGAGCCGCCGCAGCCCGTCCCGCTTGCCGGTCACGGGCTGCCACTCGTCGCTCTGGACGTTGCCCTTGTAGACCTTGGTGCCCGTGATGTCCCCCTTGGAGTTCCGCACGGGCTTCGAGGGACCGCCCCATATGGCCGAGGATCCCTGGGACCTGGTGTAGACGAACTGGTCGTCGCGGACCGTGACCGCCGGGCGGTCGGCCGCCACCACGGCGATCCGGTCCAGCAGCTGCGCGGCCTGCCGGTGCTCGGCCGTGTCGGCGCCGCCGACGCCGGTGGCGGTGGTGCCGCCCTTGCCGTCGTCCCGTACGGCGTCGACCGCCACCACTCCGGCGCCCACGACGGCGGCCAGCGCAAGCGGCGCCGCGATGAGGACGAGGCGGCGGCCGGGGCGCCGGGGTGCGGGCGTGGTGTTCGTCGTAACCGGCCGCTCGCGGACGGTCTCGTTGCTGTTGCTGATGTGCTCCATCAGATGTTCCCTCAGGACGCGGTGGCGGTCCCGCCGGAGCACCGGACGGCCCGGTGCGGGCAGCAACGCGGCCAGCTCCTGGTGGTCGACCGGCTGATCGGGTCGTCGCGGGTTGGTGTTCATCGCTTCTTCTCCTGCGTGGACCGAGCCGCCTGATGGCGGCTGACCGGTAAC
The DNA here is from genome assembly GCA_005405945.1 of Streptomyces violaceusniger. Lineage (GTDB taxonomy): Bacteria > Actinomycetota > Actinomycetes > Streptomycetales > Streptomycetaceae > Streptomyces > Streptomyces violaceusniger. Next base: position 4,725,551 of record BJHW01000001.1, on the reverse strand, counting down.
TGTCCGACCGTGGCCGCGCGTTGCACCGCGCCCTGCCGGGTGCCGCCGCCCGCGCCCTGCCCGGCGCCGCCGTCCGCCCCGCCGATGAGCTCGAGTTCGGTGAGCTTGCGCAGGCGCTTTCGCGCGCGGGAGAGCCGCGCCCGTACGGTGCCGACGGCCACGCCCAGGGTCTCGGCCACCGTGGCCGCGTCCAGGCCCTCCCATACGCAGAGCGTGAACACCTCGCGCTCGCCGCGGCGCATCGTGCGCAGCGCCCGCTGCGCGGCGGCCAGCTCCTCGGAGTCGGCCAGGCGCTGGGTCACCTCGTCGGCGAAGTCCGGCACCGGGTCCGGGGGCGGGAGTTTGGCGAGCGCGGCCTGGTGTCTTCGCGCCGCCCGCGCGGTGTTGCGCGTGACGTTCGTCGCGATCCCCAGCAGCCACGGGCGCAGGCTGCCGTCCCCCGGAAGCAGCCGCTCGCGCAGCCGCCACGCCTCCAGGAAGGTCAGCGACACGATGTCGTCGGCCATGACCCAGTTGCCGGTCAGCCGGACGGCGTGCCGGTAGATCACCGAGGCGTACTCGTCGAAGAGCTGCCCGAAGGCATCCGGGTCTCCGGCCCGCACGCGGGCGCGCAGTGATGTCTCCACACTCCTCCCTGTCCGCCGCCCGCACCGCGCTGCCGGTGATCCGCGTCACATCGGGCCGCGCCCTCAGCCCCGCGCGGCGTCCCGGAGCGCGAGCCGCCAGTCCTGGCCGACCAGGGGCGACCCGTAGCCCCGGTGCCGCTCCTCGGCGATCAGCTCGAAACCGGCCCGCTCATAGATCCGGCGGGCGGAGGTCAGGACGTCGTTGGTCCACAGCACCAGATCGCGGTAGCCCGCCTCGCGCGCGAAGTCGATACACGTGCCCACCAGCCGCTCGCCGATCCGCCGCCCGCGCGCCTCCGGCTCCACGAGCAGCAGCCGCAGCCGGGCCGTATCGGGCCGCTCGTCGCGCACGCACATCACCGACCCGACGGGGCGGCCGTCGAGCTCCGCGATCCACGCCCGCTCGCGGGCCGGGTCGTGGCCCGCGCCGAACTCCCCGACGATCCGGGCCACCAGGGCCTCGAACTCGGCGTTCCACCCGAACTCCCGGGCGTACACGGCGCCGTGGCGCTGCACGATCCAGCCCAGGTCCCCCGGCTCCGGCCCGCGCAGCCGCACCTCGGGCCGCGCCGGACCGGCGAACACGCCGCGCGCGGTCGCCAGCGCCTCGCGCAGCCGCCCCAGCTCGTTCCGGGGGACCTTGGCCAGCAGCCCGGTCACCGCCTCCCGCGAGCGCCGGTCCAGGTCCTCCGCCGCCGCCCGGCCCGCCGGGGTGAGCAGCACCTCCTGGAAGCGGGCGTCGCGGCGGTGGCGCTCGCGCGTCACCAGCCCGCTCTCCTCGAACCGGCCCAGCGTGCGGCTCAGATGCGCGGCGGTGACCCCCAGGTGCTCCCGGAGCGCCGAGACATGGGTGCGCTCGCGCTGGGCCAGCTCGTAGAGGACGCGGGCCTCGCCCAGTGTGTACGGGGTGTTGAGCTGCCCGGGGTAGTCGAGGACGCCGATCAGCCGGGTGTACATCCGGTTGAAGTCGCGGACCTCGTCCACGGCCAGGTCAAGTTCGTCGCGCGGCTCCATCCGGCACCCCTCCGTACCCCTGTGGTCGATGCGATTCGCTTGACCACATAGTTGCGCCGGATCAAGTGTTGGGGAAGGGGGAGCTCCCACCGCCGCCGCGCAGGGGGGTGAGCTGCTCGATGTCGTAGCGGTGGCGCAGCCCGGCTATCTCCTCGGGGTCCGGGCCGGTCGCCGGCCCGCAGCAGCGCGGCCGGCTCCTCGAAGTAGTTCTGGATCCGCCGGCCGGCGCCCGGCCCCAGCATCGCTGCCGTCGACATCGTCACGCTCCCCATCGGGTCTTTCGGGGGAGTGTGCGACCCGCCGGGGATCACGTCCAACAGGCTTCGGACGTGCCCTGACAGCTCGGCGCTGTCACCGCCGCGGCTCATCGCCGTCACCGCCGCGGCCGGGTGCCGCCGTCCTGGGCCGCGGTGCGTGGAACCCCGCTCGGGACGGATGCGGACAGGGGTCCGTGCCGGTCGGCGACCGGCAGCCACCAGTCCTCCCGCGGCGGTGCCGGCCAGCCGCGTTCGGTGGCGATGTCGTAGATGGTGGTGAGGGCATGGCGAAGCGGGATGGACTTGCTCCCGGCCCGCCAGATCACCGAGAACGGGTAGAGGGGCACGGGATCGACCACGGGTCTGACCACCACGCCGTCCGGCAGGGGTGCCTCCAACGGCCCGAACGAGGGGGCCCGGTAGGCCAGTACGGCCGCGTTGGCCGCGCCCCGGCCGTGGCCGCGCAGGCGCCACCCGACGCGCAGGCCGAACGCGGCGGCGAGCTCCTGGTTCCAGTCCAGCCATTCGGCCGCCTCCTGCGCCGTGTGCAGAAGGAGCGGGTACGCGGCGAGCTCCGCCATCGGCACCCGCGCCCGGTGGGCCAGTTCGTGCCCGGCGGGGAGAACGACCCCCATGGGTTCCAGCCGCACCAGCTGGTACCGCAGTGACCGGGGCAGCGGCTCCCCCGTGCCGTTGATCCGGCCGAATGCGAGGTCCACCACCCCTTCGACCAGGGCCGAGACCGTTCCCGCGAACCCCTGTCCCTGGACGACCTCCAAGGTCACATCGGCCAGCCGCGGGCGGAGCTCGCGCGCGATGACACCCGAGGTGAGCCCCTCGGTGATCACGTCGAGGCGCAGCGGAGGCGCGCTGCGCCTCAACTCACCCAGCAGGTCCGACGCGTCCGCGAGCAGTTCCCGGCCACGGCGGACGAACAGCTCCCCCTCCCGGGTCAGCTCGACATGGCGCCGGTCCCGGAGGAACAGCGTGACGCCCAGTCGGCTCTCCAACCGGCTGATCTGCGACGAGAGGGTCTGCTGCGCGATCAGCAGCCGCGCGGCCGCGCGGGCGAAGTGCAGCTCGTCGGCCAGGACGACCGCGTACCGCACGAGTCGTAAGTCCAAGTCCACGAGTCGGTAACAGTAGATGACTGTCACCGGCCGCTCAAGAGTGTTGGACCGCCCGGTCCCGACGGCCTCGAATGGAGACATGACGAGGCACGAGTCGCCCTCCGCCCCCACGACGTGGTCGCTGGTCACCGCCCACACCGCCGGCCGGGGCAGCTTCTGCGCCGCCCTCGGTGAGGACGGCATACGGGAAGTGCCCGCCCTGTGCGGATATCCCGGGGGCTTCGAGGCCTTGCAGGACTGGGCTTCCCTCGCACCGGGCCTGCGCGGGTATGACCCGCGGGAGGCCGCCCCGGTGCGCGGCGCCCGGCTGCCGGCCCCCGTCCGCTACCCGCGGACCGTGCTCGTCTCGGGAGCCAACCACCGCGATCGTCCGGCGGGGACGATGGGCGACGATGCCACCACCCGGGTGCAGCCGTTCTTCTTCCCGAAGCCTCCCACCACCACCGTCATCGGGCCCGACGACCCCATCGTCATCCCGGCCGACGAGCGCCAGAAGGTGGACGTGGAAGCCGAACTCGCCGTCGTGATCGGGCGGGCGGGGGGTGACATCCCCGCGGACCGGGCAGCGGCGCACATCGCCGGCTACACCATCGTCAACGACGTCTCCGCCCGCGGACCGCACCGCCGGGGGATGCCTTCGCCGAACCCTTCACCTGGGACTGGCCGGCCTCCAAGGGACAGGACACCTTCTGCCCCACCGGTCCCGGCGTCACCCCGGCGTGGCTGGTGCCCGATCCGCACGATCTGCCCATCCGGCTCACCGTCAACGGCCACGAGGAACAGGTGAGCAATACCAGGGAGACGATCCAGGGCGTGGCGGAGCTGGTCGCGGCCGTCAGCACGCTGATCATCCTCCAGCCCGGCGACATCCTGGCGACCGGCACGCCGACCGGCGTCGGTCTGCGCCGCGACAGGTTCCTGCGCCCGGGGGACACGGTGGAGATCACCATCGGGCACCTCGGCCGGCTCCGCAATCCGGTCACCGCCCGCGAAACGCCCCGCGAAACCGCCCACGCCACCGCGCAAGGAGCATCATGATGAAGCTGCACGTGGACCGCGAGGCCTGCCTGGCCACCGGATTGTGCACCGCGTTCGCGCCCGAAGTCCTCGACCTCGATGAGCAGGGCGAGCTCGTCATCCTCGACCGGACGCCGCCGCCCCACCTGCTGGACGACGTGCGCCAAGCGGTGCGCGGCTGCCCGGTGCGGGCACTGCGGATCACGGAGGACTGAGCGCATGCCGTGCCCTGAGGCGCGGAACACCCACCGACCCCTCACGAGGAGAGACGGACCATGCCCGGCATCACGCACCGTTCCACCAAGCCACCGCTGCTGACGAGCCGCTTCCTGTCACACGGCACGCTGGAGTGCCGGGACATCGCCGCCACCCGGCGCTTCTACGAGGAGGTGCTCGGCCTCGAGGTGGTGCAGCAGGCGCCCATGGCGCTGTTGGTACGGCTGGGCGGCAACCACTGCTACGCGGTCGTCGAGACCCCCGGCTCCGGCCAGGACATGCCGCTGATGAACCACAACGGGGTCGACCTGGGAAGCGAGGAGGAGGTCCGGGAGGCGTACGACGCGCTCCAGCGGGTCAAGGACGAGTACGCGATCAGGAAGCTGACCAAGCCCGTCCGCCAGCACGGCACCTACTCCTTCTACCTCCAGGACCTGGACGGCAACTGGTGGGAGATCTGCCACCTCCCGAAGGGCGGCTACGCGTTCCGCTTCGAGTACCCCGAGGTGGACCTCACCGGCCGGGAGGATCTGTCCCCGCAGGAGATCCGCTCCCGGTACCAGCGGCCGCTGGACCATATCCCGTCCGAGGCCGCGCGGTAGGGACGGCCGCTCGGCAGGAGTCGGCCGCGCGGCGGTCCGGCAGGAGTCGGCCGCGGCGGTCCGGCAGGGCTCAGCCGCGCGGCGGCGCCGTGGAGGCGCGGGCCATCAGCTCGGCCCGGACCATCGCCACCCCGCCCGGCGGCTGCGGCTCGCGCCCCAGGGCCAGCCGCCCGGCCCGCGCGCCCGCCTCGTGCAGCGGCAGCCGCATCGTGGTGAGGGCCGGAACCGCGTCCGCGCTGAACGGGAGGTCGTCGAAGCCCGCGACCGAGACGTCCTCGGGGATCCGCAGCCCCTGGTCGCGCAGGGCCGCGCAGACGCCGAGCGCGATGGTGTCGTTGGCGGCGACTATGGCCGTCAAACCCCGGTCTCGGCGCAGCAGTTCGAGGGTCGCGTCATAGCCGGAGGCGCGGTCGTACAGGCCGTGGACGGTCAGCCGCTCCGCGTCCTGGTCCAGCCCGGCGGCGGCCAGCGCCGCCCGGTGGCCCTCCAGCCGGTGGCGGGTCGTGGTGCGCTCGGCGGGGCCCGCCACATAGCCGATCCGGCGGTGGCCGAGGGTCAGCAGGTGCTCGGTGAGCCGACGGGCGCCGCCGCGGTTGTCGAAGGTGAGGGTGGTGGCGTCCTCGATCGGCGGGCGCCCGCACAGCACCACCCGGGTGCCGGACGCGGCCAGCCGGGACGCCTTGGTGGCCACGGCGGCGGCGTGGTCGGGGTGCTCGACCGCGCCGCCGGTGAGCACGACGGCGGCCGCGCGCTGCCGCTGCAGCAGGGTGAGGTAGTTGAGCTCGCGCTCGGGCGAGCCACCGGTGTTGCAGATGACCGCGAGCTTCTCGCCGCCCCGGCCCGATTCCCCGGCCGGGGTGACCATTTCGGCCTGCACGGCGCCCGCGATGATCCCGAAGAAGGGGTCCGCGATGTCGTTGACGAGCACCCCGACCAGATCGGATGTGGCGGCGGCGAGAGCGCTTGCCGGGCCGTTGACCACGTACTCCAGCTCGTCGACCGCGCGCAGCACCCGGTTCCGGGTCGACTCGGCGACCGGGTAGTTGCCGCTCAGGACGCGCGACACGGTGGCCGCCGAGACCCGAGCCCGTGCCGCCACATCGGCCAGGGTCACTGCCATGTTTCCTCCGTTGGGTGGTCACCTTCTGGTACACCGTGCGCGCTGGTTGGGCGCCTCCATGCTCTCACTCCACGAGCGGCCCACGAGCGGCGCGATTCTGCACTCCAAGGTCTTGTCCTGTCATCCGGACCATGCCTAGGGTCCTCCCCAGCAAGCGCTTACCCCAGGCGACGGCGAGGAGACCTCAGCCCATGGCCGCAGCAGCCACCGCCCGTATCCGTGCCGCAGTGGTCGGCACCGGAGGAATCGTCAGCGGCAGCCATCTGCCCGCACTGCGCGATCACGCCGACCGTGTGGACCTCGTCGCCGCCGTCGACGTGGCCGCGGACCGGCTCGACGCCTTCCGCGCCGCGGCGGCCGAGGGCGGCACCTTCGACGTCACCGGCTACTCCGACGTGGCCGCCATGCTGGAGGCCGAGCGCCCCGACCTGGTCCTCATCGGCACCCCGCCCTCCCTGCACCGCGAGCAGACCGTGGCCGCACTCGAGGCCGGCGCCTGGGTGCTGTGCGAGAAGCCGCTGTGCCTCTCGCTCGCCGAGTACGACGAGATAGCCGGGGCCGAGAAGGAGGCGGGCGGCCCGTACGCCTCGGTGGTCTTCCAGCACCGCTACGGCTCGGGCGCCGTCCACGCCCGCGAGCTGCTGGCCGAGGGCGCCCTGGGGCGGCCGCTGGTGGCCCACTGCCAGACCACCTGGCACCGCGACACCACCTACTACGCGGTGCCGTGGCGCGGCCGCTGGGAGACCGAGGGCGGCGGCCCCTCCATGGGCCACGGCATCCACCAGATGGATCTGCTGCTCCACCTCCTCGGCGACTGGACCGAGATCCGCGGCATGGCCGGACGGCTGGTCCACGCCGTGGAGAGCGAGGACGTCTCCACCGCGCTGGTGCGGTTCGAGAACGGCGCCATGGCCACCGTCGTCAACAGCGTGCTCTCGCCCGACGAGGTCAGCCGGATCCGCATCGACTGCGCGGACGCCACCGTCGAGCTGACCCACCTCTACGGCCACCGCAACGACGACTGGGTCTACACCCCCGCCCCGCACGTCGGCGACGAGCCCGCCCGGCAGCGGCGCTGGCGCACCCCGGCCGCCGATCTGCCCAGCTCCCACGGGGCCCAGCTGACCGGGCTGCTGGACGCGATGCGCGACGGCGTACGGCCCCCCGGCAGCGGGCAGGACGCCCGCCGCACCCTCGAGTTCATCGCCGCGCTCTACAAGGCGGCCTTCACCGGGCGGCCCGTGCGCGCGGGCGAGATCGTACCCGGGGACCCGTACTACGACGCCATGCACGGCGACCACCCCGAATGGGCGCCGAAGGCAGCGACCGCCACCACGAAGGAGAGCTGAGGCCGCCATGACCCAGCGCATCACCGTCACCCACACCCACGGGACACGGATCTCGGTCGCCTCCGGCGGCGTCGAGCTGATGGCCTACGTCTACGCGCCCGACCCGGACGCCTTCGAGGCCCGCAAGCCCTACGCCCACCCGCTGCGCACCCTCGCCGGGAACCCGGTCTCCGGCTACCGGCCGAACGACCACCGCTGGCACAAGGGCCTCCAGATGACCTCCAGCCATCTGTCCGGCCAGAACTTCTGGGGCGGCAACTCCTACCTCGGCCCCGACCAGGGCTACCAGCGGGTCGAGGAGCGCGTCGGCTCGATGCGCCACGACGGCTTCGAGGAGTTCACGGTCACCGACGACCGGCTGCGCTTCACCGAGAAGCTGACCTGGGTCGAGAACGGCGGCCAGGAGTGGGCGCGGGAGCTGCGCACCATCGAACTCCACTCGGTGGAGCCGGAGGAGGGCGCCTGGGCCCTGGACTGGTCCATCCACCTCACCAACGTCCGCGGCGAGGCCCTGCACTTCGGCTCCCCGACCACCGCGGGCCGGGAGATGGCCGGGTACACCGGGCTCAACTGGCGCGGCCCGCGCGACTTCACCGGCGGCGACGTCATCGGCCCGGACGGGCGCGGCGGCGACGGCGAGAGGGGCGCCTCGGACCTGATGGGCACCCCGGCCGCCGACGCCCCCTGGATCGCCTTCACCGGTGAGCACGACGGCGTGGACGGGCACTCCACGCTGCTGTTCGCCCACGCCCCGGAGAACGCGGACTCCATCCACGCCTCCCACTGGTTCGTGCGCTCGGAGCCGATCCCCTCGGTGGCCCCCTCCTGGGCGTTCTTCGAGGAGTTCGAGCTGCCGCCGGGGGAGTCCTTCGGCTACCGCTACCGGGTGGTGGTCGCCGACGGCGCCTGGGACCGGGCGCACGCGGAGAACTACCTCAAGAACCACGGGTGGTGAGCACATGAACGCGATGTCCGCCCCGCTGCCGGGCGGCGTGGGCCTCTCCCACATCAGCGCGTACGAGTGGGAGGCCGCCGACGGGGTGTGCGGCGGCAGCCCCCATCTCCACCTCGCCTGCACCGAGGCGTATGTGGTCACCGCCGGACGCGGCGCCGTGCAGACCCTGACCCTCGCGGACGGCTTCACCGAGACGCCCCTGGAACCGGGCTCGGTGGTGTGGTTCACCCCGGGCACCATCCACCGCATGGTGCAGGGCGGCGGGCTCAGGGTGACCGTGCTGATGCAGAACAGCGGGCTGCCGGAGGCCGGGGACGCCGTCTTCACCTTCCCGCCCGAGGTGCTGGCCGACCCCGAGCGCTACGCGGCCGCCGCCGCGCTGCCCGCCAAGGAGGGGCCGGAGGCCGACGCGGCCGCCCGGCGCCGCCGTGACCTCGCGATCGAGGGCTATCTGACCCTGCGGGCCGCCGCCGAGAGGGGCGACGACGCACCGCTGCGCGCCTTCCACGAGGCGGCGGCGCGGATCGTGGCGCCCAAGGTGAAGGAGTGGGAGCCGCGCTGGCGGGACGGGGCGCTCGCCGCCGCGCGGCGCACCGGTGAGCAGCTCACCGCGCTCGCCGCGGGCGACCCCGCGCACCTCGCCGAGGCGCGGGTCACCGCGACCGGGCCCAGCCGCCGGGGCGGCTACGGCATGTGCGGCCGCCGGGACGAGTACGAACTGCCCGGCGTCACGCTCCCGTACTACGGCGAATAGCCGCCGTAGACACCACCACGCACGCTCAACGAAATGATCATGGAGGGAGGTCGGCTCCGGTATGCGCGGAAACGGGACAAGGACGTCCCTGGCCCTGGCGCTCGTGCTCACGCTCGGAGGGACCCTCACGGGCTGCGGCGGCGATGGCGGCGGCGGCTCGGGCGGCAAGGTCAGCCTGCGGTTCACCTGGTGGGGAAACCCCGACCGGGCCGCCCGCACCGAGGAGGCCGTCAAGCTCTTCGAGCAGCGCCACCCCGACATCGACATCGCGACGTCCTTCGCGGGCTTCGACACCTACAAGGCGAAGCTGGCCACCCAGGCGGCGGGCGGTGACGCCCCCGATGTGATGCAGCTGGACTACCGGCAGATCAACCAGTACGCCACCTCCGGCATCCTGCTGGACCTCGGCGAACACCCCCAGCAGCTGCGCACCTCGGAGATCGACAAGGGGCTGCTGGCCACCGGGGTGGTCGACGGCAAGCAGTACGCGCTGCCGGTGGCCCGCGGCACCGAGACGGTGGCGTACGACGCCGAGCTGTGGCGCAAGGCGGGCGTCCCCGCACCCACCCTGACCTGGACCTGGGACGACTGGGCCGACGCCATGCGCAAGCTCTCGGCGTCCAAGGCGACGCAAGGGCGGCTCGGCTCCACCGACCCGGGCCAGAGCGAGGACGTGTTCGAGATCTGGCTGCGGAGCCGGGGCAAGGCCCTCTACACCAAGGACGAGAAGCTGGGCTTCACCGCCGACGACCTGACCCGCTACTGGGAGTGGTGCACCGAGCTCCGCAAGGAGGGCGCGGTGGTGCCCGCGGAGCAGACCACCCAGATGGACGGGACGGTGGAGAACACCCCGCTGGGCCGGCTCAAGTCCGTCTCCGACTTCAACTGGGACGCCCCCTCCAGCGGCTTCGCGCCCATCGTCGGCGAGGGCTGAAGCTGGCGCCGCTGCCGGTGGGCGAGGACGGCACCCCCGGGCAGTACTTCAAACCGTCGATGTTCTTCGGCGCCTCGGCCAAGACCGCACACCCCAAGCAGGCGGCCCAGTTCATCGACTTCCTGCTCAACGACAAGAAGGCGGGCGCCATCCTCGGCGCCACCCGCGGCATCCCGGCCAACGACGCCATCCGGCAGGACGTACTGCCCAAGCTGGAGGGGTTCGACCAGGTCGTCTCCACCTACCAGAAGCAGTTCGAGGGCAAGCTCAAGGACCCGCCGCCCGCGCCGCCCAAGGGGGACGCCTCCCTGCAGTCCACCTTCTCGCGCGACTACGACCAGGTCAGCTACGAGCGCTTGTCGCCGCGTCAGGCGGCGGAGAACTACATCACCGAGGCGAAGGCGGAGCTGAGGCAATGACCGCGACCGCGACCCGCCCCCCGGACGCCGCGCCCCCCGCCACCGGCGGCAAGCCGGCTCGCAAGCGCGAGCGGCAGGGCGCCGCCTGGGTGTTCCTGTCCCCCTGGGTGCTCGGCGCCGCCGTGCTGACGCTGCTGCCCATGGCCGTGTCCCTGTATCTGTCGTTCACCGACTACAACATGTTCGACGCGCCCCGGTGGATCGGCTTCCGCAACTACACCCAGATGTTCACCGAGGACCCCCGCTACTGGCGGTCGGTCATCACCACCCTGACCTACGTCGTGATCGCGGTGCCGCTCCAGCTCCTGCTGGCGCTGGCCGTCGCGATCGCGCTGAAGTCGGTCAAGCGCGGCAAGGGCTTCTACCGCTCGGCGTTCTACGCCCCCTCGCTGCTCGGCGCGTCGATGTCCATCGCCCTGGTCTGGCGGGCGATCTTCAACGACGGCGGCTCGGTCGACAACCTGCTCTCCGGCATGGGCATCGACATCGGCGGCTGGATCAACAAACCGGGCTGGGCCATCCTGTCGGTCGCGCTGCTGACCATCTGGCAGTTCGGCGCCCCCATGGTGATCTTCCTGGCCGGGCTCCAGCAGATACCCGCCGAGCTCTACGAGGCGGCAGCGGTGGACGGGGCCTCCTGGTGGCGGCAGTTCCGCTCGATCACCATCCCGATGCTCTCCCCGGTGCTCTTCTTCAACCTGGTGCTCCAGATGATCCAGGCGTTCCAGGTCTTCACCCCCGCCTTCGCGGTCAGCGCGGGCAAGGGCGGACCCGCCGACTCCACGCTCGTCTACACGCTCTACCTCTACGACCGCGGCTTCACCGCCTCCCACATGGGCTACGCCTCCGCCATGGCCTGGGCGCTGCTGCTGGCCATCGGGGCCGTCACCGCGGTGCTCTTCCGCACCTCCCGGGCCTGGGTCTTCTACGCCAACGACAACAACGAGGGGGCCCGATGACCACCGCCCCGATCACCACCGCCCCGGCGGCGCGGCGGCGCCCCACCGGCCGGATCGTGCTGCACATCTGCCTGATCGCCGTGCTGCTGGTGATGCTCTATCCGCTGGCCTGGCTGCTGGCCACCTCGTTCAAACCCGCCGACGAGGTCATCGCCAGCCTCAAGCTGCTGCCCAGCCACTTCGAATGGGGCAACTACTCCACCGCGCTGGACGGGGTCAACGAGGTCAGCGTCGGACGGCTGCTGTGGAACTCGCTGCTCATCGCGTGCGGCGCGGTGCTCGGCAACGTCATCAGCTGCTCGCTCGCCGCGTACGCCTTCGCGCGGCTGCGGTTCCGGATGCGGGGCCCGCTCTTCGCGTTCATGATCGCGACGATCATGCTGCCGCACCACGCCATCCTCATTCCGCAGTACATCATCTTCAACCAGCTCGGCATGGTGAACACCTACTGGCCGATGATCCTGCCGAAGTTCCTGGCCACCGACGCCTTCTTCGTCTTCCTCATCGTGCAGTTCATGCGCGGACTGCCGCGCGAGCTGGAGGAGGCGGCGCGGATCGACGGCTGCGGGCCGTTCCGCTCGTTCTTCAGCGTCATCCTGCCGCTGACCCGGCCCGCCCTGATCACCACCGCGATCTTCACCTTCATCTGGACCTGGAACGACTTCTTCACCCAGCTCATCTACCTCTTCGAGCCGGAGAAGTTCACCCTGACCCTGGCCCTGCGGTCCTTCGTGGACGCCTCCAGCCAGTCGGCCTTCGGCCCGATGTTCGCGATGTCGGTCTTCGCGCTGCTGCCCATCGTGCTCTTCTTCCTCGCCTTCCAGCGGTTCCTGGTCGAGGGCATGGCGAGCTCCGGACTGAAGGGATGAGCATGGCCACCGCCACCAAACGCGAACCCGGCGAGCTGTTCGGCCCGCGCTTCGCGCTCTTCGCCGACGTCCTGGCCGTGGGCCTGGCCACCGCCGCCGCCTCGCTGCCCCTCCTCACCGCCCCGGCCGCGATGTCCACGGCCTGCGCCGTGCTGGACCGGCGGGTGCGCGAGGACGTGCCCACCACGGCGGGCGGCTACCTCCGCGCGCTGCGGGACCGGCTGCGTACCGGCGATCTGCTGGCCGGGGCGGGACTGCTGGCCGGCGGCGCACTGCTGCTGTTCAACTCAGCTGCGGCCGGGGCGGGACTGCCGGGCGCGGTGGTCTTCCGGCCCGTGCTGCTGCTCGCGGGCGGGCTGCTCGCCGTCGTGCTGCTGCGGGCCTGCGCCCGCCCCGAGTCGGCCACGAGCTGGCGGGCGGCGCTGCGCTCGGCGGCGTACGACAGCGTGCGCAGGCCCCGGGCGAGCGGTGTGCTGCTGATGGCGGTGGCCACCGCCGCCGTCTGCGCCTGGGCCTATCCGCCGCTCGCCTTCCTCGTCCCCGGCCCCCTCGCCCTGGCGGCCCGAGCCACGGAGCACCACCTATGACCCCCCTGCCCCGCCGTCACTTCCTCGCCGGGACCGCCGTGGCGGGCGGACTGCTGGCCGTCGGCGCCCCGGGCGGCGCCTCGGCCGCGGACCGGGCCCCGGCCGAGGGCCGGGTCGACAAGCCGTTCCTGGCCCTGCTCACCGAGGCGGCCGACGCCCGGGTGGCCGGGGTGGTGGACGGGCTCGAGGCGGTCCTGGACCAGCTGAACAACCTCGGCCAGGCCCGCCCCGCCGCCCGTAGCCTGCGGCTGCTCACCTCCGTCCACGTGTGGGGCGACGCCGCCCACCACCACGACGGCGCGCTCATCGCGCCGATGACCCGGCTCGTGGACGCGCTGGCCGCCGCCCAGTTCGACGACGGCCTCTACGACCAGGGCGCGGTCCACTCGCCCCCGGATACCGCCTTCTCGATCGTCGATCTGGGGCTGGTGTACGGCGTGCTGGACGCGGACGGCCACACCGATACCCGGGCGATCCGCGCCACCCTGAAGAAGATCCTGCTCAAGGCGGGCAAGGGCCTGTCCACCGGCGGGGTGCACACCCCCAACCACCGCTGGAAGGTGTGCGCCGCGCTGGCCCGGATCAACTCCTTCTGGCCCGACGCCCGCTACACCCGCCGTATCGACGCCTGGCTGGCCGAGGGCATCGACGGTTACGACAGCGGCCAGTACAGCGAGCGCAGCGCCACTTACGCGCCCATCGTCACCAACCCCTCGCTGCTGACCCTGGCCCGGCTCACCGAGCGCCCGGCCCTCTACGAGCACGTACGCCGCAACCTGGACGCCACCCTCCACCTCCTGGAACCGGACGGGGAGGTGGAGACGGTGCACTCGCGCCGCCAGGACCAGAAGACGGTCAAGCATCTGTCCGAGTACTGGCTGCAGTTCCGGGCCCTGGCGCTCCGAGAGCGGGACGGGCGGTTCGCGGACGTGGCCGTTACCATCCAACGGCGCGGCGCGGATCAGACCTTCGACGAGACCCCGCTCGGGGACTTCCTCGCCGAGGTGCTGGACCATCCGGAGCTGGCCGCGCCGCTGCCCGAGGCCACGGCGACTCCGACGGAGTTCACCTGGCACGACAAGGACTGCGGGCTGGTCCGGATCGCCAGGGGGAGGACGCGGACCACCATCTTCGGCGGCACCGACTTCCCCGACGTCCACGCGATCTCCTCGGGTCTGTCCACCAACCCGACGTTCTTCAAGTGGCGCAAGGGCACGGCGATCCTGGACTCGCTCCGGCTGTCCCCGCAGTTCTTCTCGCTCGGCCACTTCCGGGCCGAGGACGTGGAGCGCACGGCGGACGGCTGGCGGCTGTGGGCCGAGGTACGGGCCGGATTCCACCTGCCGCTGCCGCCGCGGCACCGCCGCCCCGACGGGCGGTATCCGCTGACCGACGACGGCCGGTTCTGGTCCGCGATGGACTTTCCGCACCGCCCCAAGGAGTGGCGCACCCTGCGCACCGAGGTGCGGATCGCGGAGGCGGACGGCGGCTGGAACCTGGACCTGAAGATCGGCGAGTCCGCGGTCCCGCTCGCCCTCGAACTGTGCTTCCGGAGCGGCGGAAAGCTGACCGGGGTCGACCCCGTGCCCGGCCAGAAGGACACGTACCAACTGGTCAAGGGGTACGGGACCTATGCGTCCGGCGATGACGTGATCACCTTCGGGCCCGGCAACGGCAGCGGCCCGCGCCAGCCCGCCGTCGTGGACTCCGGCGAGCGCTACGGCTGGATGGGCGGCGATCTGACCCCGGCGGGGCAGCGGGTCCTGATCACCGGGCGTTCGCCGCTGCGCTATCGACTGACCTTGCGCTGAAGCGCTGACCGCCCCCGCCCCTGTGTTCGGTCCTCTGTACAGGGGCGGGCGGGGCGGCTAGCGTGGAGCTTAGAAAGCGCTTACTATCACTCGCGGTGAGGAGAAGAACCCCGTGACACGCAAGACAGTGCGGATCGCCATGAACGGTGTGACCGGTCGGATGGGCTACCGCCAGCACCTCGTCCGCTCTCTCCTCGCCCTTCGCGAACAGGGCGGTCTGGACCTCGGCGACGGCACCGTGCTGTGGCCCGAGCCGCTGCTCGTCGGCCGCCGGGAGCACGCGCTCAAGGAGATCGCCGAGCACCACGGCCTCGACCCGGTCGCGGACGTCTCGACCGACCTGGACGCCGTGCTCGCGGACGACGGCGTCGACATCTACTTCGACGCGCAGGTCACCGCCGCCCGCGAGGAGGCCATAAGGAAGGCCATCGCGGCGGGCAAGCACATCTACACCGAGAAGCCGACCGCCACCGGCCTGGAGGGCGCCCTGGAACTGGCCCGGCTCGCCGAGGCGGCGGGCGTCAAGCACGGGGTCGTCCAGGACAAGATCTTCCTGCCGGGGCTGCTGAAGCTGAAGCGCCTCATCGACGGCGGCTTCTTCGGCAGAATCCTTTCCGTGCGCGGCGAGTTCGGCTACTGGGTCTTCGAGGGCGACTGGCAGACCGCCCAGCGGCCCTCCTGGAACTACCGCGCCGAGGACGGCGGCGGCATCGTCTCCGACATGTTCCCGCACTGGGAGTATGTGCTGCACGAGCTGTTCGGCCCCGTGCGCACCGTCCAGGCGCAGGCCGCCACCCACATCCCGACCCGCTGGGACGAGCGCGGCAAGCCGTACGAGGCCACCGCCGACGACTCGGCCTACGGCGTCTTCCAGCTCGAGGGCGGCGTCATCGCCCAGATCAACTCCTCCTGGGCGGTCCGGGTGAACCGCGACGAGCTGGTGGAGTTCCAGGTCGACGGCACCGAGGGCTCGGCCGTCGCGGGCCTGCGCAACTGCCGCGTCCAGCACCGCTCGCACACCCCCAAGCCGGTCTGGAACCCCGATCTGCCCGCCACCGAGGCGTTCCGCGACCAGTGGCAGCAGGTGCCGGACAACGAGGAGTTCGACAACGGCTTCAAGGCGCAGTGGGAGCTCTTCCTGCGCCATGTCGCGCTCGACGAGCCCTGGCGCTGGGACCTGCTGGCCGGCGCGCGCGGCGTCCAGCTCGCCGAGCTGGGCCTGAAGTCGTCGGCGGAGGGCCGCCGTCTCGACGTACCCGAGCTGAGCCTGTGACCCTCCACCGCCTGGACGTACCGGAGCTGAGCCTGTGACCATCCACCTTCCCGCGCCGGGCGGTACGACCCGCCCCTACGAACCCCGCACCGAGCCGCTGTCGCTGACCGCCGGGGCCCCCTTCACCTCCCGCGTCGTCTTCTCGGCCGCCCATGTCGTGGCCGACCCGTACGCCGATGTGACCCCCGACGGCCCGGCCGCCGTGGACTGGGACGCCACCCTGGCCTTCCGCCGCCACCTGTGGTCCCACGGGCTGGGCGTGGCCGAGGCCATGGACACCGCCCAGCGCGGCATGGGCCTGGACTGGGCGGGCGCCGCCGAGCTGATCCGCCGCTCGGCGGCCGAGGCGAAGGCGGTCGGCGGCCGGATCGCCTGCGGCGTCGGCACCGACCAGCTGTCCGCCACCGAGATCGGCTATCCGTACGGACTGGACGAGGTCCGGGCGGCGTACGAGGAGCAGCTGGCCGTCTGCGAGGAGTCCGGCGCCCAGGCCATCCTGATGGCCTCGCGCGCCCTGTGCGCCGTGGCCAAGGGCCCCGAGGACTACCTCGAGGTCTACGGCCATCTGCTGCGCCAGTCCGCCGAGCCGGTGATCCTGCACTGGCTGGGCCCGATGTTCGACCCGGCCCTGGAGGGCTACTGGGGCAGCACCGACCTGGACGCCGCCACCCGCACCTTCCTCGACGTCATCGCCGCCCACCCCGACAAGGTCGACGGCATCAAGGTCTCCCTCCTCGACGCCCAGCGCGAGATCGACCTGCGGCGCAAGCTGCCGGACGGGGTGCGCTGCTACACGGGCGACGACTTCCACTACCCCGAGCTGATCGCGGGCGACGACCGGGGTTTCAGCCACGCCCTGCTCGGCATCTTCGACCCGCTGGGCCCGCTGGCGGCGGAGGCCGTGCGCAGGCTCGACACCGGCGATGTGGCGGCCTTCCGCGCCCTGCTCGACCCCACCGTGGAACTCTCCCGCCACCTCTTCCGGACCCCGACCCGCTACTACAAGACGGGTGTGGTGCTGCTGGCCTGGCTGGCGGGCCACCAGTCGCACTTCACCATGGTCGGCGGCCTCCAGTCGGCCCGTTCGCTGCCGCACCTGGCGCGGGCGTACGAACTGGCGGACGGGCTGGGCCTGTTCCCGGATCCGGCGCTGGCGGAATCGCGTATGAAACACCTGCTGTCCGTGTACGGAGTGGCCTGATGAGCGCGTTGTCCCGGCTGAGCCTCAACCAGGAAACGATCAAGCAGTGGTCGCTGCCCGAGCTGGCGGAGGGCTGCGCCAAGGCGGGCGTCACGGGCGTGGGCCTGTGGCGCGAGCCGGTCCAGAAGTACGGCGTGGCGGCCGCGGCCGAGCTGGTGCGGAACGCGGGCCTGACCGTCACCAGCCTGTGCCGGGGCGGCTTCTTCACCGCGACCGAGCCGGAGGCGCGCGCCACGGCCCTGGCCGACAACCGCCGGGCCATCGACGAGGCCGCCACCCTGGGCACCGACACCCTGGTCCTGGTCTCCGGCGGCCTCCCGGACGGCAGCCGCGACCTCTTCGCCGCCCGCGAGCGCATCGCCGACGCCCTGGGCGAGCTCGCCCCGTACGCCGCCGACCACGGCGTCCGCCTGGCCATCGAGCCCCTGCACCCCATGTACGCGGCCGACCGCTGCGTGGTCTCCACCCTCGCCCAGGCCCTCGACCTCGCGACGCGCTTCCCGGCGGAGCAGGTGGGCGTGGTCGTGGACACGTACCACCTGTGGTGGGACGACACCGTGGCGGCCCAGATCGCCCGCGCGGGCGCGAGCGGCCGCATCGCCGCCTTCCAACTCGCCGACTGGGTCACGCCACTCCCCGAAGGCGTCCTGCTGGGCCGGGGCCAACTCGGCGACGGCTCGGTGGACTTCCGCTGGTTCCGCGAGCAGGTGGACGCGACGGGCTACACCGGCCCGATCGAGGTGGAGATCTTCAACCCGGCCCTGTGGGCCCGCGACGGCGCGGAGGTCCTGACGGAGGTCGCCGACCGGTACCGGAGGCTGGTGCTTTAGCGACTGCTCCGGGGTGCGATGGGCAGCGCTGCGTCCAGCCAGCCGGACGCACCCCGGCGCGGGGAGCCCTGGGACTCGCCGAACCACGCCCGGCGCCGCTTGGCGGCGTCATGCGAGGGCACCGACGCGCTGAGCGAACGCACGTACGCCCGGAAGGGCGCGGTCGTGCCGCACCAGCACGGCGGCCATCGTCCGCACGGAGCCGCGGCGGAGGGGTCTCCGCGGCCTGGACTCTGGGTCTCCAGTCTCCACCCTCCACACCATCCGGCGAATGGATCGACTTCGCATGACTCAGGCGATTCGGCGAGGCGGCAGAACCACCCGTATCAAGAACCCGACTGCCCCGAAGGTCTTAGCTACCCTGCGGCCGGCCGACATGGCGAGAGACGGCCTGGAAGACGACGCGATGATCCGTGGGGTGCAATACGAGGGAACGCCCTTCGTGGCTCTCGCGGCTGAGTCCGTCGAATTGGAGGGCTGCACGTTCGACAGCTCCCGCTTCACCGGAACACGCCTGATCCGCAGCCAGTTCAGCGACTGCCGGTTCAACGCCTGCGACTTCGCGGAAGTGGGTGCCCAAGAAGCTTCGTCTGTTGCGGGACCAGCACGACCTCACCACTGAGGAGGTCGGAGCGCACCTCAACTGCCACAACTCCAAGGTGAGTCGCATCGAGACCGCCAAGCGCGTCTGCACCAAGAAGGACTTCGACGGGCTGATGGAGCTGTACGAGGTCGAAGAGCCGAAGCTCTCAGAGCTCAAGGAGCTTCTGACCAGGGCCCGTCAGAGAATCCCGCCTTGGTGGTACGCCTACAACGATGTGATCAGCGCCAACTACGCTGAATTTTTGGCCTACGAGGCCGAGGCGATGAGCTGCTTCGAATATCAGCCACTACTCATCCCTGGCCTGTTGCAGACCGAGGGGTACGCCAGGGCGGTGACCGGTGTCAGCTACGCCGCGCTCGGTCCGGATCAGGTGGACAGTTTGGTCGAGGTTCGGATGCGTCGTCAGGAGAGGTTGCGCGAAGAGGCACCGCTGTTCCTTGATGCGGTGGTGACCGAGGCCGCCCTGCACCTGCTGGTCGGTGGACGTGACGTCATGCAGGCGCAGCTCGGCCGCTTGCTCGATGTTTCCGCCCTCGACCACGTGCGTCTCAAGGTCATCCCGTTCCAGGCTGGCGAGAAGAGAGCCAGCACCGGGGCTTTTACGCTCTTCGGAACAGGGAAGAACTCTGATGCCGATGATGTTGCATTCACTGAGTCAGCCGAGAACACCACCGCCTTCCGGGATGATCCGCTGGCTATTCGGCGCCTGAGTCGCCTGTTTGCCAACTTGTCCGGTGCCGCGCTCTCGGAGGAAGCTAGCCGTGAGCTGGTCGAACATATTAAGGAAGAGCTGATCAGAGATGAATGAGCTGGCCGACCTGCGCGAGGTCGACCTCACGCATGCAGTGTGGCGCACGAGTTCCTACACCGCCGGCAATGGCAACTGCGTCGAGGTCACACCGATTCCTGGCATCTCTGGCATCGCGGTGCGCGATTCGAAGAACAGGGAGTGCCCCGCAGCACGGTTCACCGAGCAGGCTTGGGCCGCCTTCATCGCCGCCGCAGTCGACGACACCCTGACGTCGTGACCGTTTCTGCCAGCAGCCTTGACCATCGTCACGCGCCCGCTGTCGCTGCGTGACGTCCAGCGCAACGCGTGTGAGGGGCCCCGACCGCAAGGCCAGGGGCCCCGTCATGCTTGAGCGAACGCACGCACGCCGGGAAGGGCACGGTCGTATCGATACCGCCACACTGCCCATCAGCGAACGTCGGGCCCCTCCCGTAAGGAGGGGCCCCTTCGTGCTTCAGCTACGTGCCTCACTCAGCTTGTGATCCAACGTCTGCTTCGAGGCTCGACGGCTGGGTGGTGCGATCCAGCGGCGCGTCGTCACTCTTGGACGGTCACCCCGAGGTCATCGCGCATCGCGGTCCTCATCGCTCGGAGCATGTCCCAGATCTCTGCCTGAGCCTGGACAGCGGTGGCCGCCGTCTCCCCAGGTTCGGGCTCTTGTCGCTCAAGGCGTTTGACCTGGCCATAGGTCGTGTTCAGGGCCTGATTGACTTCACTCGCGCGTGCGAGCACCTCGTCGGGGGCGATCATCTGAGCTTCGGAATATCTGTCGCGATGGGCTCCCTTTGCCTCATCGAGTGCCTCGATGTCGGTCTCCTCGACACCGCGTTCTCGCATGATGTGCAGATGGCGGTTGAGCGCTGTGGTGAACTGGCGTGCATCCCGGTTGAGTTCCATGTAGCAACTGCGTCGGAGGAGCAGGTTCTCGCGAACCTCCTCGTGGGCCCGAAGCAGCTCTATCTCGCGACGTTTTGCCCGTTCGGAGGCGCGTTGAGTGAGGAACGATCCCCCAGTGTTCCGGCCACACCTGCCACCGCGATGATCACAGAGCCAAGATCCACAGATCCCCCTCGAAACCGCCGACCGTCACATCACCCACTGCTCGCCGCCTCACTGTCAAGCACCAGACCGCTGATGCGTCGGGGTTTGGGGAGTCCATGGGTGGGCGCGGCGGGCCCTATCGGACGGCATGGAAGGCACGCGGTTCAGCCCCTGCAGGAAGGGCTGGTGTCGGCACCGGACGGGCGGGTCCACCGCTGGATGCTGTAGCCACCGACACCGTAGGGCGAGGCGCACCGGTCGTTTGACGGCCACTGCACCGGGGTGGGGCCGGATCAGCGCGAGGTGGGGACGGAGGTCGAGGTCGAGGGCGGGGTAGCGGGTGGCGAGGTGGGGGACGGCCGGGTCGGAGGGGCGGTGTTCGAGGACGGGACCGAGGTGGCCGGAGGGGAGGTGCGGGGGTCGCCTGCGGGTGGTGCCGGACGCGGGCGTTCCGGGGAGCCGGACAGCAGCAGGAAGGCGACGGCCGCCGCTGCCGCCACCGTCACCGCGACGGCGGACACGACCCGCCGGATCCGCCGCGCGCCCCAGGCCGGGCCGGTGGGCGGCCGGTACGGGGACAGATCGTGGGCGTCGATGAGCCGCGCACGGGCGTCGAGCGCGGCGCGCAGCCGTTCCTCGGTGGGGAGGGAGTGCTCATCGGGCCGCCTCCAGCAGCTTCTCCAGGGTGACGAGCGCACGGCTCGCGGTCGACTTCACGGTGCCTCGGGAGACGCCCAGCGCCTCGGCTATCTGGGCCTCGGTCAGCTCCGACCAGTAGCGCAGCACCAGCACCTCGCGCTGGCGCGGGGTGAGCCGCGCCAGCGCGTCGAGGACCTGCCGGTGTTCCTCGGCGAGCAGCAGCGGCTCGTCCACGGGCGCCCCGGCCCCTGGTACGGCGGGGTGTACGCGCGTGCCGTACGCCGTCGGCGCAGCACCGAGCGGGCGGCGTTGACCACGGCGGTGTGCAGATAGGCGTGGGCGTCCTGGAGGCTGTCCAGCTTTGAGCCGTGGCGGCGGCAGACGGCGGCGAAGGCGTCCTGGACGACGTCCTCTGCGGTGTGCAGGTCGTCCACCAGGAAGACCGCCAGCCGGATCATGTCCAGCCGCCGGGCCCGGTACAGATCGGCCAGGGTCGGGCCGGGCTCCCCGCCGCCCCGGCCGCCCACCGCCCGCAGCACCCGCGGCCGCAGCCCGGCGCGCGGTGTCTCCACCGGCGGTGTCGAGGCGGTCGTCCGGGCACGGCGGAGCAACCGGGCCCACCAGGGCAGGACAAGAGTGAGCTGCATCGTCCTCGTTCACCTCATCGGTGCGGCGGGACCGGCTCCGGATCCGGCCCCGCCCCACCCCTGGTCGACGGCTAGCGGCTGGGCTTGGTGGGCGCGGGCACGCTGGTGTGCGGCGGGGTCGCGCCGGGCTTGGTGGGCTCCGGCGCGGTGGTGGGCGGCAGCGTGGGCGCGGGCGTGCTGGTCGGAGGCTTGGTCGGCTCCGGCTTGCTGGTGGGCGGCTTGGTGGGCTCGGGCACGCTGGTGGGCGGCAGGGTCGGCTCGGGCCTGCTGGTGGTCGGCGGCTTCGTGGGCTCCGGCTTGCTGGTGGTCGGTGGCTTGGTCGGCTCCGGCTTCGAGGTCGCCGACGGGGCCGGCTTGGCCGGGCCGGAGTGGTCGGAGGTGGCCGCCTGGGCGGCGATGCCCCCGCCCACGATCAGGGCGACTCCGGCGGCCGACCCCACGATCCAGGGGCGCAGACGGCGATTCGGCTTCTTGGCGCGGACGTGCTGCATACGGAATGACTCCCGAAAGGATTGAGCGAACGCTGAAGGGCGAGGCGTGCGCCGAGGATCCGAGGACCACGAGGACTACGAGGACCCGAGGACCCGAGGACCACGAGGACCCGTTCCGGAACCCGCCTTCAACCCACCAGACGTGCGGCCCCGCCCGAGGTTGTCGCGCCCCGGAGAAATCTTTCGCCGATCGCCGTGCAACCGTTCCGGCCCTTGGCGGGTCGTACCTGGCATCGGGCTTCCGGGGGATCCGGGGGGATTCGAGAGGAAGCCCGGGGAGGGGAAAACGAGGGGCCCGGACCACGGCCGGGCCCCTCGAAACGTCACACCCTCAGAACGTCACACCCTCAGAACGGCACCCCGCACCGCAGCAGCACATTCGCGTACGGCCGCGCCTCGCCCGTACGCACCACCAGCCGCGCCCCCGCCGTCAGCGTCTTCAGCTCCTCGTGCGGGACCAGATCCAGCGCGGGAGCCGGGAAGAGGCGGTCGAGCAGGGCGGTCGCCCCGGGGTTGTGGTCGCGCACCTCGCGCGCCGCCGTGGCCCCTTCGACCACCAGCTCGTCCAGCAGCCCGGTGAGCACCCGCTCGAAGGACGGCACCCCCGCCGTGAACGCGAGGTCCACCACGAACGGCCCGTCCGGTATCGGCAGGCCCGCGTCGCACACCATCACCGTGTCGGTGTGGCCCAACAGGGCGATGCCCGCGCTCAGATGGCGGTTGAGGATCCCGGACCGCTTCACAGCGCCGCCACCTCCTCGGCGCTCGGGAAGGACGCCTGCGCCCCGGCCCGGGTCACCGCGGCCGCGCCCACGCGCACCGCGAACCGCACCGCCGTCACCAGGTCGTCGCCGACGCCGAGGCGCCAGGCGAGCGCGCCGGTGAAGGCGTCTCCGGCGCCCGTGGTGTCCACGGCGGTCACCGCGGGGCTGGGCACCAGCACCATACGGTCGCCGTCGGCGGCCAGCGCGCCCTCGCCGCCCAGGGTCACCACGACCGAGCGCGGACCGCGCGAGAGCAGGGCGTCGGCCCACTCCTCGGGGTCGTCGGAGGACCCCACCTGATCGTCGCTCAGCAGGAACCGCGCCTCGTGCTCGTTGACCACCAGCGGATCACAGGCGGCCAGCACATCGTTGGGCAGCGGCGCGACCGGCGAGGGGTTGAGCACCACCCGCGGCCCGGGGCGGCCGCCGAAGCCCGCGGCCGCCGTGCGGACCACCTCGGCGACCGACTCCAGGGGGATCTCCAACTGCACCGAGACCACCCGCGCCGCGGCCATCAGGCGTAGCGAGGCCCTGACGTCGCCGGGGGTCAGCCGGGCGTTGGCCCCCTGGGAGACCACGATGCTGTTGTCGCCCGAGGGGTCCACCGTGATCAGCGCGACCCCGGTGGGCGCGCCGCCGACCAGCACGCCCACCGTGTCGACCCCGGCCGACCGCTGCGAGTCCAGCAGCAGTTGGCCGTAGTCGTCGTCGCCGACCCGGGCCAGCAGGGCCGTCCGGGCCCCCAGCCGGGCGGCGGCGACGGCCTGGTTGGCGCCCTTGCCGCCCGGGTGGACCACCAGGTCGGACCCGAGGACCGTCTCACCGGCCCCGGGGCGGCGGTCGACTCCGATCACCAGATCGGCGTTGGCCGACCCCACGACCAGCAGTTCGTAGTCGTGCATCCGCACGTCCTTTCGTTTGTCACTTCGCGGTGACGACCTTCACCTGTCACTTCGCAGCGACGACCTTCACCGGCACCTTCACCGTGCCGTTGATCTTCTGCCCCTTGGCGGCCTTGACGGCGTTCTCCACCACCATCCGGCCCAACTCCTTCGGCTGCTGGGCGACGGTCGCGGCGAGGGTGCCGTTCGCGACGGCCTTGAGCCCGTCCGGGGTGCCGTCGAAGCCGACGACCGCGACGGACTTGCCCGCCTTGGACCCGAGCGCCTTGACCGCGCCGAGCGCCATCTCGTCGTTCTCGGCGAAGATCCCGTCGATGCCGGGGTGGCCCTGGAGCAGATTGGTGGTCACATCGAGCCCCTTGGCCCGGTCGAAGTCGGCGGTCTGCTTGCCGACGACCTTGATGTCCGGGTACGCCTTGAGGCCCTCCGCGAAGCCCTTACCGCGCTCACGCGAGGCCGAGGTGCCGGGGGTGCCCTGCAGCACCAGGATCGTGCCCTTCTTTCCGAGCCGCTCGGCGAGCGTCTTCGCGGCCAGCTTGCCCCCGTGACGTTGTCGGAGGCCACCAGGGTCGCGATCTTCGCCTTGTTGACGCCGCGGTCGGCGGCGAGCACCGGGATGCCCGCCTTGTCGGCGGCCCGGACGGACGGGCCCGCGGCATCGGAGTCGACCGGGTTGATGATGATCGACTTCATGTTCTGGCTGGTGAAGTTCTGGATCTGATTGGCCTGCTGGGAGGCGTCGTTCTGGGCGTCGGTGACCGTAAGGCTGACACCGGCGCGCTTGGCCTCCTCCTGGGCGCCCGCCTTCAGCTGCACGAAGAACGGGTTGTTCAGGGTGGAGACCGACAGACCGACCTTGGTGGACGCGCCCCCGGAGGAGCCGGAGCGCCAGACGGAGGCGCCGAAGGCGATGGCGGCGACGACCACGGCGGCCAGCGCGAACTTGCCCGCGTTGACGGCCTTCTTACGGCCGCCGCCGGACGGCCCGCCCGCCGCGGCCCCGGGCGCGCCCGGCCCGGCCCCGGCGCGCCGGCGCACCGTGTCCAGCAGCACCGCGAGCGCGATGACGAGACCGATGACGACCTGCTGCCAGAAGGCGGACACCTCCAGCAGGTTGAGCCCGTTGCGCAGCACTGCGAGGATCAGCGCGCCGATGAGCGTGCCGGACGCCTTACCGACGCCACCGGACAGGCTGGCGCCGCCGATGACCACCGCGGCGATCGCGTCGAGCTCGTAGCCGACCGCCGCCTGGGGCTGCGCGGAGGACAGCCGGGAGGCGAGCACGATGCCCGCGACGGCCGCGAAACCGCCGGAGAGCGCGTAGATGACCAGCTTCTGGTGGGTCACCCGGATACCGGAGAGCCGGGCCGCCTCCTCGTTGCCGCCGATCGCGTACATCGCCCGGCCGGGGTACGTACGGCCCAGCACACCCGCGGTGATCAGGCCCATCACGACCATCACGATCACCGGGACGGGCAGCCAGCCGCCGAGCGTGTCGCCGAGGCCCGACACCGAGTCGGGGACGGCTATCGGGCTGCCCTGGGAGATCACCAGGGCCAGGCCGCGGCCGATCGACAGCATCGCGAGCGTGGCGATGAACGGCGGCAGCTTCCCGAAGGCGACCAGCGCCCCGCTGACCAGGCCGCAGGCGACACCGGTGGTGAGCGCCAGGAGCGCCGCGAACCAGACCGGCAGCCCCTGTGAGGTCGCGGACCACGCGAGCACGGTGGCGGACAGCGCGGCCACCGAGCCGACCGACAGGTCGATGCCCGCGGAGACGATGACGAAGGTGACGCCGAAGGCGAGGATCGCGGTGACCGCCGCCTGGACGCCGACGTTGAGGAGATTGTCGGTGGTGAGGAAGTCGCCGGACAGCAGCGCCATGGCGGCCACCAGCAGCACCAGGGCGCTCAGGGCGCCGTTGTCGAGCAGCAGGCGGCGCAGCGCCGCCGAGCCCCCGGGGTCCTTCGTGGCGTCAATCGTGTCAGTGGCCACGGGAGCCCTCCTTTTCCTTGCCGCCGACCCCTTCGTCGGCGTCCTTGACGTCCTTCACTGCCAGGGCCATCACGGCGTCCTGGGTCGCGTCGTGCGCGGTCAGCTCGCCCGCGATCCGGCCCTGGGCCATGACCAGCACCCGGTCGCTCATCCCCAGCACCTCGGGCAGATCGCTGGAGATCATCAGCACGGCGTGGCCGGACGCGGTGAGTTCGTTGATGAGCCGGTAGATCTCGACCTTGGCGCCCACGTCGATCCCGCGGGTCGGCTCGTCGAGGATGAGCACCTTGCTGTCGGCGAGCAGCCACTTGCCGATGACGACCTTCTGCTGGTTGCCGCCGGAGAGGGTGCGCACCCGCTGGTCGAGACCGGCCATCCGGACGGCCAGCCGCTCGGCGACACCGGCCGCCGAGCGCCGCTGGGCGGCCCGGTCCACCAGCCCGGCGCGGGTGGCGGCGCGCAGGGTGACCAGGCCCAGGTTCTCCTGCACGGAGCCGTCCAGGACCAGGCCCTGGCCCTTGCGGTCCTCGGGGACCAGGCCGATCCCGGCCCGCATGGCGGCCACCACGTCATGGCCGGGCAGCGGGCGGCCGAGCACCTCGACGGAGCCGGAGTCGTACGGGTCGGCGCCGAACAGCGCCCGGACGACCTCCGTACGGCCCGCGCCGACCAGCCCGGCCAGGCCCACCACCTCCCCGGCCCGCACCTCGAAGCCGATGTCCTGGAAGCTGCCGTTCCGGGTGAGCCCCCGGACCTTCAGCAGGGGTTCACCCGCGTCCCCGCGCTCGCGCGGGTACTGCTGCTCGATGGAGCGGCCCACCATCAGCCGCACCAGCTCGTCCTGGTCGGTGCTCGCCGGGACCTGGGTGACGCTGCGGCCGTCGCGCAACACGGTGACCCGGTCGCCCAGGGCGGCGATCTCCTCCAGGTGGTGGGTGATGAAGACGACGCCCACCCCGTCCGCGCGCAGCCTGCGCACGATCCGGAAGAGCTTGTCGACCTCCTCGGTGGTGAGCACGGCGGTCGGCTCGTCCATGATCAGGACGCGGGCCTCCAGGCTCAGCGCCTTGGCGATCTCCACCATCTGCAGCCGGGCGATGCCGAGGTCGCGGACGCGGGTCCGGGGCGAGACGTCCACCCCGACCCGGGCCAGCAGCTCGGCGGCCCGCGCGTCCATGGCCTTGCGGTCGATCATGCCGAAGCGGCGCGGCTGGCGGCCCAGGAAGATGTTCTCGGCCACGGTCAGGTCCGGGACGAGGTTGAACTCCTGGTAGATGGTGGCGATCCCGAGCCGCTCGGCGTCCTGCGCGCTGTTGATCCGCACCGGCTCGCCGTCGACCAGGATCCGCCCGCCGTCGGGGCGGTGGGCGCCCGAGACCATCTTGATCAGCGTGGACTTGCCCGCGCCGTTCTCGCCCAGGAGGACATGCACTTCGCCCCGGCGCAGATCGAAGTCCACCCCGTCCAGCGCCACCACCCCGGGAAGGTCTTACGGACCCCCTCCAGGCGCAGCAGCTCCGCCCCGGCGCCACCCGTGGACGCGCCCTCCGGCGCCGGACCATGAGAGCCGGTGGCCGCGTTCGGCGCCGCCGAGGGGCCGCCTCGGCGGCACGGGGGAGGACGGCTCGGGATCGGAACTCATGGCTTGCTCCCTTCGGGCTCGCCGCACGAGCCGCGGGTGACCAGACGGGCGGACAGGGTCACCGACTCGGCGGGCCGCCCCTCGACGAGATCGATCAGCGCCGTCACGGCGGCACGGCCGAGCGCCCCGGTCGGCTGGGCGATGGCGGTGATCGGCGGATCGGTGTGGACGAACCAGGGGATGTCGTCGAACGCGGCGAGCGCCACGTCGTCCGGCACTCGCAGGCCCCGCGCGCGGATCTCGTCCATCGCGCCGAGCGCCATCAGGTTGTCCGCGGCGAAGACGGCGTCCGGGGGGTGTGGCAGATCGAGGAAGCGGGCGGTCACCCGGCGGCCGCTGGCGGCCTGGAAGTCCCCTGGCCGATGTGGTCCTCGTGCAGCTCCAGGCCGAACTCGCGCAGCGCGGAGCGGAAGGCGTCCACCCGCTCGCGTCCGGTCGTGGTGGCCGCGGGGCCCGCGATGATCGCGACCCGGCGGTGGCCCAGGGCGCACAGATGGGCCACCAGAGCGCGGATGGCTCCGCGCCCGTCGGTGCGGATCACCGGCACCCGGTCCAGACCCTCGTCCTCGATCCAGCGGTCGACGAAGACCATGGGGGTCCCGGCGCGGGCGGCGGCCAGCATCATCGGGGAGCCGCCGTCGGTGGGGCTGACCAGCAGTCCGTCTATGCGGCGGTCCATCAGGGTGCGCACATGGTGGTCCTGGAGGTCGGGCCGCTCGTCGGCGTTGCCGATGACCACGCTGTAGTCCAGCTCGCGGGCGGCGTCCTCGACCGAGCGGGCCAGTTCGGTGAAGAAGGGATTCAGCACATCGCTGATGACCAGCCCCAGGGTCCGGGTCTGGTCGGTGCGCAGCGAGCGGGCCACCGCGTTGGGGCGATAGCCGAGGTCGGCGACCGCGGCGAGCACCCGTTCGCGGGTGTCCGCGCGGACGGAGGGGTGGTCATTGAGCACCCGTGAGACCGTCGCCACGGAGACCCCGGCACGCCGCGCCACATCCTTGATGGCCGGCATCGTCCACCTCCTTGTGGAATCGATTACATGAGATTGGAATCGATTACATGGATGGAGGCAAGAGGTCGGCCCCCGGTGAAACCGGATCGTGATATTCCGCCATGGGGCACACGCGCACGTTCTTCCCTCGCGGGCGTGCCCACGGGCGTGCTCATGGGCGTTCCCGCGAGCGTTGTCCACAGGCCCGAACCGCCTGTCGGCTCCCGGCGGTACGGTCGGGGCATGCTCAAACTCGCGGTGCTGGAAGGGGTCCTGGAGCGGATCACCTATGCCAATGAGGAGAACGGCTACACGGTCGCGCGGGTCGACACCGGCCGTGGCTCCGGCGATCTGCTCACCGTCGTCGGCGCGCTGCTGGGCGCCCAGCCGGGCGAGTCGCTGCGGATGGAGGGCCGCTGGGGTTCCCATCCGCAATATGGCAAACAGTTCACGGTCGAGAACTACCAGACCGTCCTCCCCGCCACCGTCCAGGGCATCCGGCGCTATCTCGGTTCCGGGCTGATCAAGGGCATCGGCCCCCGGATCGCCGACCGGATCACCGAGCACTTCGGCATCGACACCCTCGACGTCATCGAACAGGAGCCCAAGCGGCTGGTCGAGGTCCCCGGCCTCGGCCCCAAGCGCACCAAGATGATCGCCGCCGCCTGGGAGGAGCAGAAGGCCATCAAGGAGGTGATGGTCTTCCTCCAGGGGGTTGGCGTCTCCACCTCCATCGCGGTGCGGATCTACAAGAAGTACGGGGACGCGTCGATTTCGGTCGTGAAGAACGAGCCGTACCGGCTGGCGGCCGACGTCTGGGGCATCGGCTTCCTCACCGCCGACAAGATCGCCCAGTCGGTCGGCATCCCCCATGACAGCCCCGACCGCGTGAAGGCCGGTCTGCAGTACGCGCTGTCCCAGTCCGCCGACCAGGGCCACTGCTATCTCCCCGAGGAGAAACTCATCGCGGACGCGGTCAAGTTGCTCCAGGTGGACACCGGCCTGGTCATCGACTGCCTGGGCGAGCTCGCGGCCGAGGACGAGGGCGTGGTGCGCGAGCCGGTCCCGGGCCCGGAGGGCGGCGAGCCGGTCTCCGCCGTCTATCTGGTGCCCTTCCACCGCGCCGAGATCTCCCTCGCGGGCCAGGTGCTGCGGCTGCTGCGCACCGAGGAGGACCGGCTGCCCGCCTTCCGGGGCGTGGACTGGGACAAGGCGCTGGGCTGGCTGGCCGGCCGCACCGGCGCCGACCTCGCCCCCGAGCAGAGCCAGGCGGTGCGGCTCGCGCTGACCGAGAAGGTCGCGGTGCTCACCGGCGGGCCGGGCTGCGGCAAGTCCTTCACCGTGCGGTCCGTGGTGGAGCTGGCCCGCGCGAAGAAGGCCAAGGTGGTGCTCGCGGCGCCCACCGGCCGGGCCGCCAAGCGGCTGTCCGAGCTGACCGGCGCCGAGGCGTCCACCGTCCACCGCCTGCTGGAGCTCAAGCCCGGCGGGGACGCGGCGTACGACAGGGACCGCCCGCTCGACGCGGACCTGGTGGTGGTCGACGAGGCGTCCATGCTCGATCTGCTGCTGGCCAACAAGCTGGTCAAGGCGGTCCCGCCCGGTGCCCATCTGCTCTTCGTCGGCGATGTGGACCAGCTGCCCAGCGTGGGCGCCGGGGAGGTGCTGCGCGATCTGCTGGCCCCCGGCAGCCCCGTCCCGGCGGTGCGGCTGACCCGGATCTTCCGCCAGGCCCAGCAGTCCGGGGTGGTCACCAACGCCCACCGGATCAACGAGGGGGTGCCGCCGGTCACCCAGGGCCTGTCGGATTTCTTCCTCTTCGTCGAGGACGACACCGAGGAGGCCGGGCGGCTCACGGTCGATGTCGCGGCCCGCCGCATCCCCGCGAAGTTCGGCCTCGACCCCCGCCGTGACGTGCAGGTTCTGGCCCCGATGCACCGTGGCCCGGCGGGCGCAGGCACGCTCAACGGACTGCTTCAGCAGGCCATCACCCCGGCCCGCCCGGACCTCCCGGAGCGCCGCTTCGGCGGCCGGGTCTTCCGGGTCGGCGACAAGGTGACCCAGATCCGTAACAATTATGAGAAAGGGGCCAACGGGGTCTTCAACGGCACGGTTGGCGTCGTCACCTCACTCGACACCGATGAGCAGCGGCTGACCGTGCGGACGGACGAGGACGAGGAGGTACCGTACGACTTCGACGAGCTGGACGAGCTGGCTCATGCCTATGCGGTGACCATCCACCGGTCACAGGGCAGTGAGTACCCGGCCGTCGTGATCCCGGTGACCACCGGGGCCTGGATGATGCTGCAGCGCAACCTCCTGTACACGGCCGTGACCCGTGCCAAGCGCCTCGTGGTGCTGGTGGGCTCGCGCCGTGCGCTGGGGCAGGCGGTGCGCACGGTCTCGGCGGGCAGGCGCTGCACCGCGCTGGATCACCGACTCGGCGGCGATGTGACAGTCGAGCGTGTCAGATGGGTTTCCGAACGATGACGAACGGGGCAGGATGGCCGTGAAAGGCGGCACTGAGTGC
Source organism: Streptomyces violaceusniger (assembly GCA_005405945.1). Classification (GTDB taxonomy): domain Bacteria; phylum Actinomycetota; class Actinomycetes; order Streptomycetales; family Streptomycetaceae; genus Streptomyces; species Streptomyces violaceusniger. The sequence goes on along the minus strand of BJHW01000001.1, from coordinate 4,694,595 downwards.
CGCCAAAAGGCTCTTCGGCCGACCCCGAGTGCACGTTCGCTACCCGAGTAGGGGAAGGTGGGGGAGTCAGGGCACCTCGAAGAAGAGAACCAGACGTCGGTGAGGGATGACGTGAGCGACAACTCTGTAGTACTGCGGTACGGGGACGGCGAGTACACCTACCCGGTGGTCGACAGCACCGTCGGCGACAAGGGCTTCGATATCGGCAAGCTGCGCGCCCAGACCGGTCTGGTGACCCTGGACTCCGGTTACGGCAACACCGCCGCGTACAAATCCGCGATCACCTATCTGGACGGTGAGCAGGGCATCCTGCGCTACCGCGGCTACCCCATCGAGCAGCTGGCGGAGCGTGCCTCCTTCCTGGAGACCGCCTTCCTGCTGATCAACGGGGAGCTGCCGACCGTCGATGAACTGGCGGCCTTCCGTGAGGACATCACCCGCCACACGCTGCTGCACGAGGACGTCAAGCGGTTCTACGACGGCTTCCCGCGTGACGCCCACCCGATGGCGATGCTGTCCTCCGTGGTCAGCGCGCTGTCGACCTTCTACCAGGACAGCCACAACCCCTTCGACGAGAAGCAGCGCAACCTCTCGACGATCCGGCTGCTGGCCAAGCTGCCGACCATTGCCGCCTATGCGTACAAGAAGTCGGTTGGCCACCCCTTTGTCTACCCGCGCAATGACCTCGGCTATGTCGAGAACTTCCTCCGGATGACCTTCTCGGTCCCCGCGCAGGAGTACGACCTCGACCCGATCGTGGTCTCGGCGCTCGACAAGCTGCTGATTCTGCACGCGGACCACGAGCAGAACTGTTCGACCTCCACGGTCCGGCTGGTCGGGTCCTCGCAGGCCAATATGTTCGCCTCCATCTCGGCGGGCATCAACGCCCTGTGGGGCCCGCTGCACGGCGGCGCCAACCAGTCCGTGCTGGAGATGCTCGAGGGCATCCAGGCTTCGGGCGGCGACGTCGACACCTTCATCCGCAAGGTGAAGAACAAGGAAGACGGCGTGAAGCTCATGGGCTTCGGGCACCGCGTCTACAAGAACTTCGACCCCCGGGCGAAGATCATCAAGTCGGCGGCGCACGATGTCCTCTCCGCGCTCGGCAAGTCCGACGAGCTGCTCGACATCGCGCTCAAGCTGGAGGAGCACGCGCTCGCGGACGACTACTTCGTGGAGCGCAAGCTCTACCCGAACGTGGACTTCTACACCGGTCTGATCTACCGGGCGATGGGCTTCCCCACGGAGATGTTCACCGTGCTGTTCGCGCTCGGTCGGCTGCCGGGCTGGATCGCCCAGTGGCACGAGATGATCAAGGAGCCGGGCTCCCGCATCGGCCGCCCCCGCCAGATCTACACGGGTGTGGTTGAGCGCGACTTCGTCCCGGTCGAAGAGCGCTAAGGCAACATTCGCGCCTCTGGGTGCCCCGTCCCACTTGGGCCGGGGCACTTCGCGCATTTGGGTGCTTGGTCCCCGGCCGGGTGCTCCTCTGAAAGGGGCGGGTGCCTTGTCGTATCCCGGTCGCTTGGGTCTTCCGGCTGGGGGTACCTCCCAGCGGTAGCTGGGGGAGAACCGAGCCCAAAAAAAGGGGGGCGGGTGCCAGAAGCGCCCCGCTGCCGATCCCCCCACGGGTCGGAGCGGGGCGCTTCCCTTGCCCCGGAGCGGATTCCCCCCACGGGATCCGGCCGGGCGTCCACGGGCCCTTGCGGGCCGTTTGGTGACGCGATCTGCCGGGACGCGTACCTACGGGAGGGCCGCTCAAAGCTCCCCGAGTACGTCGTCCCGGCTACGCGTAGCAGGATCCGTCCCCCAAGACGTATCCCCACCGTCCCATTAGACTCGCGACCCCCCTCGATGGTTACGTTGGGTTGTCTGTGATCTGCGTCTCTTGCCATAAGGGCCATAAAAGGGCAAGAGCCTCGATTTGAAGATCAAGGCTCCGCCGTATGGGTGTTGTGCGGCTTATGGGGACTTGGTGAATCTATGTGGACGGCGTGAAGGCCCGCAGTCGCAGACTGTTCGTCACCACGAACACGGACGAGAACGCCATCGCGGCTCCCGCGATCATCGGGTTCAGCAGTCCGGCCGCCGCGAGCGGCAGCGCGGCGACGTTGTAGCCGAAGGCCCAGAAGAGGTTGCCCTTGATGGTGCCGAGGGTCCGGCGCGCCAGCCGGATCGCGTCCGCCGCCACCCGCAGATCGCCCCGGACCAGGGTCAGATCCCCGGACTCGATGGCCGCGTCCGTGCCCGTGCCCATCGCGAGCCCGAGGTCGGCGGTGGCGAGGGCGGCCGCGTCGTTGACCCCGTCGCCCACCATGGCGACCGTACGGCCCTCGTCCCGCAGCCGCTTCACCACGTCCACCTTGTCCTGCGGCAGCACCTCGGCGATGACGTCGTCGATGCCGACGTCGCGGGCCACCGCCTCCGCGACCAGCCGGTTGTCGCCGGTCAGCAGGATCGGGGTGAGGCCGAGCGCCCGCAGCTGGGCGACCGCCTCGGCGCTGGTCTCCTTGACGGCGTCGGCCACCAGGAGGACGCCGCGCGCCTCGCCGTCCCAGGCCACCGCGACCGCCGTCTGCCCCTCCGACTCGGCCGCCGCCTTGGCGGCCGCGAGGTCCTCGGGCAGCTCGATGGCCCGGGCGCCGAGCAGCTTCTCGCGGCCGACCAGTACCGCGTGGCCGTCCACCGTGCCCTGGACGCCGAGGCCGGGCTCGGAGCGGAAGTCCGCGGGCGCCGGGAGGTCGCCGATCCGCTCGGCCGCGCCGTCCGCGATGGCCCGCGCGATCGGGTGCTCGGAGGCGTGCTCCAGGGCGCCCGCGAGCCGCAGCAGCTCCCGCTCGTCCACTCCGGGCGCCGTGACGGCCCCGCGCAGCCGCATCTGCCCGGCCGTCACCGTGCCGGTCTTGTCCAGGACGACGGTGTCCACCCGGCGCGTGGACTCCAGCACCTCGGGCCCCTTGATCAGGATGCCCAGCTGTGCGCCGCGGCCGGTGCCGACCATGAGCGCGGTCGGGGTGGCCAGGCCCAGGGCGCAGGGGCAGGCGATGATCAGGACGGCGACGGCCGCGGTGAAGGCGGCGGCCGCGTCGCCCGTGGTGAACAGCCAGCCCAGCAGGGTGCCGACGGCGATCAGCAGCACGATCGGCACGAAGATCCCCGAGACCCGGTCGGCGAGCCGCTGCACCTCGGCCTTGCCGTTCTGCGCGTCCTCGACCAGCTTGGCCATGCGGGACAGCTGGGTGTCCGCGCCGACCCGGGTGGCCTCGACCACGATCCGGCCCGACGCGTTGACGGTCGCGCCCGCCACCGTGTCGCCGACCCCCACGTCCACCGGCACCGACTCGCCGGTCAGCATCGAGGCGTCCACGGCGGAGGAGCCCTCGACCACCGTGCCGTCGGTGGCGATCTTCTCGCCGGGGCGCACCACGAAGCGGTCACCGACCGCCAGCTCGCCGACGGGGATCCGTACCTCATGCCCGACCCGTCGCCGACCACCACCCTCAACCGGGAGCGCTTCGCGCTCGCCCCCCTCGTACCGCAGCACCGCCACGTCCTTGGCGCCGAGCTCCAGCAGCGCGCGCAGCGCCGCACCCGCCCGCCGCTTGGACCTCGCCTCCAGGTAGCGGCCGAGGAGGATCAGCGCGGTCACCCCGGCCGCCGCCTCCAGATAGATCGAGGACGATCCGTCGGTGCGGGAGACGGTGAGGTCGAAGCCGTGCCGCATACCGGGCATGCCCGCGTGGCCGAAGAACAGCGCCCACCCGGACCAGCCGAGGGCCGCCAGGGTGCCGATGGAGACGAGGGTGTCCATGGTGGCCGCGCCGTGCCGGGCGTTCGTCCAGGCGGCCTTGTGGAAGGGCGCGCCGCCCCAGACGACGACCGGCGCGGCGAGGGTGAGCGAGAGCCACTGCCAGTTGTCGAACTGGAGGGACGGCACCATCGCCAGCACCACGACGGGCAGGGACAGCGCGAGGGAGACGAGCATGCGGTGGCGCAGGGAGTCCGGTGCGGCCTCGCCGCGCGGGTCGGCCTCCGGCGCGGCGGCGCCCTCGGGGGCGCGGGACTCGGGCACGGCGGGGCGCGGTTCCTCGGCGGTGTACCCGGTTTTGACGACGGTGGCGATCAGGTCGGCGACCTCGATCCCCGCGCCGTAGGACACCTTGGCCTTCTCGGTGGCGAAGTTCACCGTGGCGGTGACGCCGTCGAGCCGGTTGAGCTTCTTCTCGACGCGGGCGGCGCAGGACGCACAGGTCATCCCGCCGATGGCGAGCTCGACCTGCGAGGACCCGCCGGCCGTCGCCGTGGTGTCGGCGGCGGACCCGGCGGGGGGTGCCGTGCTGGTCATGTCTGGTCTCCTGGGAGGAGGGCCGGGCCGTGCGGCGACTGTATGAGCAGGGCGGCACGGTCCGGCGGGGGTTTGGTGGGGGCTCGCTCAGGCCCGGCCGGCGAGCTCGTAGCCCGCCTCGTCCACGGCGGCGCGGACGCTCTCGTCGTCCAGCGGGGCGGCCGAGACCACGGTGACCTGTCCGGTGGACGCCACGGCCTTGACGGAGCTGACGCCGTCGAGGGCGCCGATCTCCTCGGCGACGGCGCCTTCGCAGTGGCCGCAGGTCATACCGGTCACCTGGTAGACGGTGGTGACTGCCTCGGAGCTCATGGGGTTCTCCTGTGTGGGGTGAGCGTGACGGTCGGTGTGCGGGAGGCACCGGAATGCCCCAGCGTCTCCTGACGATCCCCACTCTATACCCCTAGGGGTATGGATGGAAGTCGGTGGTGCGCCGGTCGGTGACGGGTGCGGCGCGCCCGCGCGCACCCCTCCGCGGCCCGGGCGGGGGAGGGGTGCGCGACGAGGGCGTGGTGCGGGGGTCAGGGCTGGGCGGGGATTCCCTCGGTGCCGAGCACCGGGGCGAGGTAGCCGTACAGGGCGGTCTTCAACTCCGCGATGTACGCCTCCCGTTCGGTGCCCTCATGGCCGATGATCAGCACCAGCCCGGCCTTGAACAGGGCGAACGCCATGTTCGCGGTGTGGGTGCGGCGCTCGGGGGAGAGGTCGGGGTTGCGGACGCCGATCAGCTCGTTGATGCGGTCCTGGATCGAGTCGTGCAGGGCGGCGTGCTCTTCGAGGAAGTGGCCGGGTGCGTCGGAGGACTGGAGCAGGGTCAGGAAGGCGGGGTTCGCGCAGTTGAACTCGACCATCGGGTCGAGGACCGCGTCGAGCAGTTCGCGCAGCGGCAGCGCGGCGTTCTCGAGGGTGAAGACCACTCCGTGGGTCTCCAGCATCCGGCGGTTGAGGCGCTCGCCGAGCTCGACGGCGATGGCCTCCTTGTTCGGGAAGAACTGGTACAGCGTGCCGGGGGAGACCCCGGCCTCGCGGGCGATGGCGTTGGTGCTCGCCGAGGTGTAGCCGGTGCGGCAGAAGACGCTGGCGGCGGCGTCGAGCAGCTGCTGGATCCGGCGCTCGCCGCGCGCCTGTCTGCGGCGCGGCTTCGCCGTCTCGTCGGACTGGTCCGCCTTGCTCTCGCTCACCTGTTTTCCCCGGCTCTCCGTGTTCGATTGACAAACGCGAGTGACCGCTCGCATTCTTGAGAAACGCGAGCGGTCGCTCGTGTTTGCCGCCCATGGTAATCAGCGACCCGTGCTGCCTACGGACAATTGGTGGCGGCATGGGGCACAGGTGAAGGGGACACCGCGCCATGACCGATGTCAACCGCCCACCCGAGGACCGGATCGGAGGGTGGACCCGCCTGGTCACGGCGCGTCCTCGGCTGTCCCTGCTGATCGCTCTGATCTTCACCGCGCTGGCCGTCGTAGGGGGGAGCGGGGTCGCCGACCGGATGGGAAGCGGCGGCTGGGAGGACCCGGCGTCCGAGTCCGCGTATGCCACCAAGGCGCTGGAGAAGCGCTTCCCCGCCTCCCAGCCCAATCTGGTCCTGCTCGTCGACAGCGGTAAGAAGACCGTGGACGATCCGGCCGTCGCCGCCGAGGCCCGGGCACTGGCCAAGAAGCTCTCCGGCGAGAAGGCGGTCACCGGGGTCACCTCGTACTGGGCCACCGGTGCGCCCTCGCTGCGGGCCCGTGACCGGGGCGAGGCGATCATCGCCGCGCGGATCCTGGGCGACGAGTCGGGCGCGGGCAAGGCGCTGGAGCGCATAGCGCCCCACTACCGGGGCGCCCACGGCCCGGTCGAGGTGCGGGTCGGCGGGATGGTCGCCGTCCGCCATGAGCTGCAGTCCACCATCCAGGAGGATCTGCTGCGGGCCGAGATGATCGCCCTGCCCATCACCCTGGTGCTGCTCGTGATGGTCTTCGGCAGCGCCGTGGCCGCCCTGCTGCCGCTCGGCGTGGGCATCATCGCGATCCTCGGCACCGACGCGGTGCTGCGCGGGCTCACCGAGTTCACCGATGTCTCGGTCTTCGCGCAGAACCTGACCACCGCGCTCGGCCTCGGACTCGCCATCGACTACGCCCTGTTCATCGTGCGCCGCTTCCGCGAGGAGCTGGGCCGGGGCGCGGAGAAGCTGCCCGCCGTCGCGGCCACGCTGCGCACCGCCGGGCGCACCGTGCTCTTCTCGGCGCTGACCGTCGCCGCCTCGCTCGCCGCCATGCTCGTCTTCCCGCAGTACTTCCTGCGCTCCTTCGCCTACGCGGGGATCGCGGTGGTGCTGATCGCCGCCACCGCCGCCCTGGTGGTCCTGCCCGCGGCGCTCATCCTCCTGGGCGACCGGGTCAACGCACTGGACCTCACCCGGCTGCTGCGCCGTGGCCGCCCGGCCCGGGGCGGTGAGCCCGGAGCGGGCTGGGCGCGGCTCGCCCGGCTGGTGATGCGGCGCGCCCCGGTGTTCGCGCTGGCCACCGTCGCCGGTCTGGTCGCGCTGGGACTGCCGTTCCTGAGGGTGGAGTTCGGCACCGCGGACGACCGCCAGCTGCCGTCGAGCGCAGAGTCCCATGTGGTGCAGCAGCACATCCGGGAGGGGTTCCCCGGCGGCCCCGGGGGCGCGGTGGAGGTTCTCGCCGAGGGCGGCACCGGCACCAAGGCCCTCGCCGACTACAGCGCCAAGGTCTCCGCCCTGCCCCAGGTGCTGCGGGTGGACAGCCCGGCGGGCCGGTTCGCCGACGGGCGGCGGGTGGCCGAGCCGGGGCCGGCGGAGGCGGCGCGGCTGGCCGATGGCTCGGCGGAGATCACCGTGCAGCCCAAGGGCGAGGCCGTGGACGCCACCAGCCAGGACCTGGTGCGGACGATCCGCGCCCAGGAGCCGTCGTTCACCACCTCGGTGACCGGCACCGCCGCCGTCCTGGTGGACACCAAGGACTCCATAGCCGACCGGCTGCCCTGGGCAGCGGCCATCATCGTCGCCGTCACCCTGCTGCTGGTCTTCCTGCTCACCGGAAGCGTGCTGATACCGCTTCAGGCCGTGCTGCTCAACGCGCTCAGTCTGACCGCGATGTTCGGCGCGGTGGTGTGGGTCTTCCAGGACGGGCATCTGTCCGGTCCGCTCTCCTTCACCACCTCCGGCGATATCGAGACCACCCTGCCCGTCCTGATGTTCTGCGTCGCCTTCGGGCTCTCCATGGACTACGGGGTCTTCCTGCTCTCCCGGATCAAGGAGGAGTACGACCGCACCGGGGACCATCAGGCGGCGGTGGAGTTCGGGCTGCGGCGCACCGGCGGCCTGATCACGGCGGCGGCGCTGATCCTCGCCGTGGTGATGGTGGGCATCGGCACCTCGCGGGTCACCAACACCAAGATGCTGGGGCTGGGCATCGCCCTGGCCGTGCTGATGGACGCGATGGTGGTGCGCGGGCTGCTGGTGCCGGCGGTGATGAAGCTGACCGGCCGGGCCACCTGGTGGGCCCCGGGGCCGCTGCGCCGGCTGCACACCCGGTTCGGGCTGAGCGAGGGGGAGTCCACGGATGCCGCCACCGGCGGCGAGGCCGACGACCACCGGTGCGGCGGCAAGCGCGGCGGGCCTCACGGCAAGGGTGGGCCTCACGGCGAGGACGGGGTTCACGGTGAGGACGGGGTTCGGGGAGAGGGGGAGAAGGCGCGGGCCCGGGTGAGCACGGGCCGCTAAGCAGGTCAGAGGAAGTCCGCTACGGTTCGGGCAGCGCCCCCGAAGGGGCGCGGGGCCGTGTCGATGTGCGGCTCCGCCGCGCGGGCGCGACTAGGGTCCTTCTGACGGATCTCCGCGGTGTCGCGGCGTCCGGCACGCCCTCTCGCCGCACCGCACGAAAGCCCACGTAGCTCCGCTACGAGGGCATCCGCGCGGCACGCCGAGAGCACGCCCCGGCTGCGGTCTTCGGCCGCTGCGCGGCGGGCGCTCCTTCCTCCACGGAGATCCGTCAGAAGGACCCTAGCCACGACGGCGCCGCAGTCGGCCGACGACCCATCGCGGCCCTTCCAGCGGAGCGCTCGCACGGACGTGGTGGCCGCACCGCTAGTCCTTCAGTCCTTGCCGTCACGCCGGGCGCGGCGGTTGCCGGGTCTGCGGACCACCCAGGAGCGGATCGTATCGGCGTACCAATACGGCTTGCCGCCCTCCACATGATCGGGGGGCGGCAGCAGGCCGTGCTTGCGATAGGACCGTACGGTGTCGGTCTGCACACCGATATGTGCGGCGATCTCCTTGTACGACCACAGCCTCCGGTCGGTCATCTCTCATGCCCTTCCGCAGGGCGCCGCGGTCACGGCCCGGTGGGGCCGTCGGGGGAGCCACGGCGCGCCCGCTCAGTTCCATCAGCCTGTGCCCGGTCAACGACGCTGAGTGAAGGGCGGCCCGGGGCTGTTGAACACCTGTGACGGAGGCGTGTGGAGATGTGACCGCTGTGACGCACGAGTGACGCACCGGACGAGACCCGGAGGCCATGACCACAGCGGGCCGGCCGTGGGGAGACGGCCGGCCCGCTGGGCGTCAGCTGGAGACGGGGCGTCAGCTGTAGAAGGCGGGGCGCTCGATCATCTCGACGGCCGTGCGCTGACCCGTGGCCTGGGCCCGGACCCCCGCCTCGCTGACGGCGGCCGCGGCATAGCCGTCCCAGGCGCTGGGGCCCTCGACCTCACCCCGCCGGGTGGCGTTGACCCAGCTCTGCACCTCGCGGTCGTACGCCTCCTCGAAGCGGGCCACGAAGTCGGGGGCGATCTCCCCGCCCCAGGTGCCGGGCCGGTTGACCAGCATCCCGTGGGCGTCGCCCACGCGGGCGGTGCCGCGCTCGCAGACCGCCTCCGCCTGCACCTGGTAGCCGAAGCCGCAGGTGGCGAAGATCTCCACATTGACGATCGCCCCGCCGGTGGTTTCGAAGACCACCAGCTGGGGGTCGCTGAGCGGCTCGGGCGACAGCGAGCTGGGAGTCGGCTTGAGCACGGTGATGGCGGCGATCTCCTGCTCCAGCAGCCAGCGCGCCTGGTCCATCTCGTGCACCACCGAGTCGGTGATCAGCATCTCGTTGGTGAAGTACGAGTGCACCGAGGCATTGCGGTGGCGGCAGTGCAGCAGCAGCGGGCGGCCCAGCTCGCCCCCGGCCAGCAGCGCCTTGAGCTTCATGAACTCGGTGTCGTAGCGCCGCATGAAGCCCACCTGCACCCGGCGGTGGCCCAGCCGCTGCTCGGCCTCCAGCACCCGCAGCGCGGACGCGGAGTCCGGGGTGAGCGGCTTCTCGCACAGCACCGGCAGATCGCGCTCGAACGCGCTGAGCAGCGCGGCCTCATGCGCGGGCCCCGGCGAGGCGATCAGCACCGCGTCCACGCCGGGCGCGGCCATCGCGGCGGCAGGGTCGGTGAACGCCTGACAGCCGTCGGCGGTGTCGGCGACCGCCTTGGCCCGCGCCTCGTCGATGTCGACCACGGCGGCCACCCGGGCGCCGCTGATCACATCGTTGATGCGGCGAACATGGTCGGCGCCCATCTTGCCGGTCCCGATGACGGCGACCCCGAGCGTTCCCTGCTGGGTCATAGACTGCTCTCTCTTCTCTCTCTGCTCTCTGGACGGTTCGAAGGCCCTGGGTCGAAGGCCCGTGGGACGAAAGCCCGGGTGGGCGAAGGCCCGTGGGGCGAAAGGGATGGGTCAGGCGCCGCAGGAGCGCAGGAAGCGCCGGGTGCGCTCGGCGATGGGGAAGGGCCGGCCGGGCGGGCAGGGGTACATGTCCTGCTCCACGATGGCGAACAGGTCCACGTCCAGGTTCTGGGCCGCGGTCAGGACGGGGCCCAGCTCCGGAACGCCGTTCGGCGGTTCGCACATCACACCGCGCTGGACGGCGGGGCCGAACGGCACCCCGTTCTTGACCACATCGGCGAGGATCTCCGGGTCGACCTGCTTGAGGTGGAGATAGCCGATGCGCTCGCCGTAGGTCTCGATCAGCTTGACGCTGTCGCCGCCGCAGTAGGCGTAGTGGCCGGTGTCCAGGCAGAGGTTGACCAGGCCCGCGTCGGTGGCGTCCAGGAAGCGGGCCACGTTCTCCTCGGTGTCGATATGGGTGTCGGCATGCGGGTGGACGACGATGTCGAGCCCGAAGCGCTCCCGCACCTCACGGCCGAGCCGCTCCATCCCGGTGGACAGATGGCGCCACTGCTCGGCGGTGAGCGTCGGGGGCTCGATCAGCTCGGCGGTCTTGTCGTCCCGCCAGAAGGAGGGGATGACCACGAGGTGCCCCGCGTTCATCGCCCGGGTCAGCTCGGCCACCTGGGAGACATGCTCCCAGGTGGCGTCCCAGACCTCGGGGCCGCGGTGGAGCGAGGTGAAGACGGTGCCCGCGGAGACCGTGAGGCCGCGCCGGCCGGTCTCCTCGGTGAGCCGGGCCGGGTCCGTGGGCAGATAGCCGTACGGACCCAGCTCGATCCACTCGTAACCGGCCTCCGCGACCTCGTCGAGGAAGCGCTGCCAGGGAACCTGCTGATCGTCGTCGGGGAACCACACCCCCCACGAATCGGGGCCGAGCCGACCCGGATGCGGTCCAGGGCGGGTGCGGGGGAGGCGTCGGCAGTCATGGCAGAGGGTCTCCTCGGTGTGCTGGGGTGCCCGCGTCGTGCTGCTTTGGGCAGCTTCACCGGCCGGGCGGGCGGCCGTCAAGGCTTCGTCAGGACATTCGGACGTCTTGTCAGGGAAAGGCGTCGGAAGAATGGCGTCCGTCAGGGGGAAGGTGCTGTCACCTCCTCCGGCGGCTCGTCCACATCGACCCCGCGGACCTGGGCCGGCTCATGCTTGAGCGCGGCCAGTTCGGCCCCGCCGGCCATGTGGTTGGTGAGCTCTTCGAGGCTGACGTCCTCGCGCGCCGCGTTCAGCTCCAGGGCGCCGAGCCGGAGCACCGCGAAGTGGTCGCCGACCATAGAGGCGTGGTGTGGGTTGTGGGTGATGAAGATGACGCCGAGCCCGCGCTCGCGCGCCGCCGCGATGAAGTTCCGCCACACCGGCGTCAGCGGCACGGTGGCCAGGTCCTGGTAGACGGTGGCGATGCCCAGGTTCAGGGCGTCGCGCGGGGTGTTCAGCCGCACCGGCTCCCCGTCCGGCGTGGGGACCTGCGCCGCGCTGTCCTTGGTGACGTTCGTCGCCATTCCGATACCTCCTGGCGGCCTGACGGCGCACCCACAGATTGCCGAGGGTCGCGAGCAGCAGCATCACGCCGACGGAGAACTTGAACCAATCGGGGTTCCAGTTGGCGTAGACGATGCCCTGGTTGACCATGCCGACGATGAAGGCGCCGAGGACCGCGCCGATCGCGGAGCCGGAGCCGCCGGTGAGCAGGCAGCCGCCGATCACGGCCGCGATGATGGAGTAGAACTCGTTGCCCACGCCCTCGCCGGCCTGCACGGTGTTGTACCGAGCCTCTCCCCGTGGGTGGCCACTGTCAAGACTTTGTCATGACAACATTTCATCTGGACGTAACGAGCCGATAACGCGTCCAGCGGGTCCGAATGGTTACGTCCATATGTAAGGACAAATTCTTGACAGTGGGCGGGGCACACGTCTAGACCTGAAGGGCCGGGGTGGATCCCGGAGTTCTGAGCACCAGACCCTGAACTGCGTCTTTCCCGAAGGGGCAGGCATGAGTGAGCCGTACGACCTGATCACGATGGGCCGCATCGGAGTGGACCTGTATCCACTGCAGACCGGTGTGCCACTGCCGCAGGTCGAATCGTTCGGAAAGTTCCTCGGCGGCTCGGCGACCAATGTCGCGGTCTCCGCGGCCCGCTTCGGCCGTCGCTCCGCGGTGATCAGCCGCACCGGGGCGGATCCGTTCGGCGACTACATCCACCAGGAGCTGCGGGCCTTCGGGGTGGACGACCGCTTCGTCACCCCGGTCGAGGAGTACCCCACCCCGATCACCTTCTGCGAGATCTTCCCGCCGGACGACTTCCCGCTGTACTTCTACCGCCGCCCCAAGGCGCCCGATCTGGAGATCCACTCCGCTGAGCTGGACCTCGACGCCATCCGCGCCGCCCGGATCTTCTGGATGACCGGCACCGGGCTCAGCGAGGAGCCGAGCCGCGCCAGCACCCTCGCCGCGCTCGCCGCCCGCGCCAAGAGCGGCACCACCGTCTTCGACCTCGACTGGCGGCCGATGTTCTGGGCCGACCCGGAGACCGCCCGCCCCTTCTACGCCGAGGCGCTGCGCCATGCGACCGTCGCCGTCGGCAACGTGGACGAGTGCGAGATCGCCACGGGCGCGCGCGAGCCCAAGGCGTGCGCGCAGGCGCTGCTGGACGCGGGCGTGGAGATCGCCATCGTCAAACAGGGCCCGCGCGGGGTGCTCGCCGTGCACCGCGACGGCACCACCGCGGAGGTCCCGCCGGTCCCGGTCGAGGTGGTCAACGGGCTCGGCGCGGGCGACGCGTTCGGCGGCGCCCTGTGCCACGGGCTGCTCTCGGCCTGGCCCCTGGAGCGCGTCATGCGGTACGCCAACGCGGCGGGCGCCATCGTCGCGTCCCGCCTCGCCTGCTCCTCCGCGATGCCCACGGAAGCGGAGGTCGAGGCTCTGCTGGCGGGGTTCTGACCCCGGGCGCCAGGCCCTCCCCTCGTCCGGTCATGCGGTCCCCGCGCTCCGTGTGCCCTTCATGAATCGCGAATGCGAGGAAGTACTTTGAGTATCAGCGTTTCCGACCTCGTGACGGTGCGGAGCCGCCACCCGGAGGCCATCGCCGAGGCGGCCGCCCGCCGGGTCCGCCGCCCCCTCATCGGTGACAGCGGCCGTCTGATGATCGTGGCCGCCGATCACCCGGCGCGCGGCGCCCTCGCCGTCGGCGGCCACAAGCTGGCCATGGCCAACCGGGTCGAGCTGCTGGAGCGGCTGTGCGTGGCGCTGTCCCGGCCCGGGGTCGACGGGGTGCTCGCCACCGCCGACATCCTCGAGGACCTGCTGCTGCTCGGCGCCCTCGACGGCAAGGTCGTCATGGGCTCGATGAACCGCGGCGGCCTCGCCGGGGCCTCGTTCGAGCTCGACGACCGGTTCACCGGACACCGCCCCCAGGACATCGAGCGCCTCCGCTTCGACGCCGGCAAGCTGCTGCTGCGCATCGACTACGAGGACGCCGGTTCGCTGACCACCATGGCCACCACGGCCCGCGCCATCGACGACATGGCGGAGCGGCGACTGCCGGTCTTCGTCGAGCCGTTCATCTCCCGGCGGACGGGCGGAAAGGTCGTCAACGACCTGTCCGCCGAGGCCGTCACCAAGTCCATAGCCATCGCCTCCGGCCTCGCCGGAACCTCCGCCTACACCTGGCTGAAGGTGCCGGTCACCGACGACGCCGACGAGATGGCGGCGGTGATGGAGACGAGCACCCTTCCGGCGGTGTTGCTCGGCGGCGACGTGGGCAAGTCTCCGCAGGACCAGGAGGAGGCGTACGAGAAGTGGCGCAAGGCGCTGGGCCTGCCCACCGTGCAGGGGCTGGTCGTCGGCCGCTCCCTGCTCTATCCGGCGGAGGGCAGTGTCGAGACCGCCGTGGACACCGCCGTCGGCCTGCTGTGACGCTGTGAGAAAGGCAGAGACTTCACGCCATGACCACCACCACCGATCCGTTCCCCGGCTTCCACGTACCGGCCGGCAAGGCGGCCGACGGCCCCTACGCCGTGGACATCGACCCCGAGCGGGCCGGCTGGGGCCACTCCAGCCTGCGGGTCCTCGATCTGCCGCCCGGCGGTTCGCACTCGCTGGCCACCGGGGACAGCGAGTGGATCGTGCTGCCGCTGAGCGGCGGCTGCACCGTGATCGTCGAGGGCGAGACCTTCGAACTGCACGGCCGGGAGAGCGTGTTCAGCGGGGTGAGCGACTTCGTCTATCTGCCGCGCGACGGCCACGCCCAGATCGCCAGCGGCGCGGGCGGCCGCTTCGCGCTCACCGGCGCCCGCTGCGAGCGCCGGCTGCCCGCGCGCTACGGGCCGGCCTCCGCCGTCCCCGTCGAACTGCGCGGCAGCGGCACCTGCTCGCGGCAGGTCAACAACTTCGCCGCCGCGGCCCCGCCGGAGGCGGAAAATCAGGTGGCAGTTTCGAATGCGACAAGCTGATCGCCGTCGAGGTGCTCACCCCGGGCGGCAACTGGTCCTCGTACCCGCCGCACAAGCACGACCAGTGCCGCCCCGGCGAGGAGAGCGAGCTGGAGGAGATCTACTACTTCGAGATCGCCGAGGCCCACGGCAACGAGGGCATCGGCTACCAGCGGGTCTCCCCGTCCGGCCACGGCCGCGGCACCGATGTGCTCGCCGAGGTCCGCTCCGGTGACACCGTCCTGATCCCCGACGGCTGGCACGGCCCCTCCATCGCCGCCCCCGGGCATGACATGTACTACCTGAACGTCATGGCGGGCCCGGAGGCGGAGCGCGCCTGGCTCATCTGCGACCACCCCGACCACGCCTGGATCCGCTCCACCTGGCCGGACCAGCCCGTCGACCCCGTCTGCCCTTCTATCAAGCACCCGCTGGAGACCCACGATGAACGGTTCGGCAGTGCGCCGCCTCACCGTCGCCCAGGCGCTGGTGGAGTTCCTGGCCCACCAGTACACCGAGCGTGACGGGCAAAGGCATCGTCTGATCAACGCCACCTGGGGATCTTCGGCCATGGCAATGTGGCCGGGCTCGGCCAGGCGCTGCTGGAGTCCGGGCCGGACACCATGCCGTACCTCCAGGGCCGTAACGAGCAGGCGATGGTGCACGCCGCGGTCGGCTACGCCCGACAGAACAACCGGCTCGCCGCCCAGGCCGTCACCACTTCCATCGGCCCCGGCGCCACCAACCTCGTGACCGGTGCCGCGCTCGCCACCGTCAACCGGCTGCCGGTGCTGCTGCTGCCCGGCGACACCTTCGCCACCCGGCCCGCCGACCCGGTGCTCCAGCAGCTCGAAGTGGCGTACGCGGGCGACATCTCGGTGAACGACGCGCTGCGCCCGGTCTCCCGCTACTTCGACCGGGTGGCGCGCCCCGAGGCGCTGATCCCGGCCGCGCTGCAGGCCATGCGGGTGCTGGCGGACCCGGCCGAGACCGGCGCCGTCACCCTGGCCCTGCCGCAGGACGTCCAGGCCGAGGCCTTCGACTGGCCCGAGGAGTTCTTCGCCGACCGGGTGTGGCACGTCCGCCGCCCCGCCCCGAGGCCGCCGAGGTGGCCGCCGCCGCGCGGACCATCCGCGCCGCCCGCCGGCCGCTGATCGTCGCGGGCGGCGGGGTCCACCACAGCGAGGCCGAGCAGGCACTGCGCGCCCTCGTGGACGCGACCGGCATCCCGGTGGCCTCCACCCAGGCGGGCAAGGGCTCGCTGCGCTACGACCACCCCGCCGACATCGGCGGGATCGGCCACACCGGCACCGCCGTCGCGGACGACCTGGCCCGCACCGCCGACCTGGTCATCGGCGTGGGCACCCGCTACAGCGACTTCACCACCGCCTCCGCGACCCTCTTCGCGGCCCCGGCGGTCCGCTTCCTCAACCTCAACATCACGCCGTTCGACGCCCACAAGCTCGGCGCCACCACCGTGGTCGCCGACGCCCGCGCGGCGCTCGAAGCGCTCACCGCCGAGTTGGCGGGCCACCGGGTGGACGAGACGTACGAGGCCGAGTACCGCCAGGGGAAGACCGCGTGGGAGCGCCGGGTGGACGCCGCGTACGCCGCCGAGGACGAGACCGCGCGCCCGTCCCAGACCCAGGTGCTGGGCGCGCTGGACGCGGTCGTCGGCGACGACGACGTGGTGATCAACGCGGCGGGCTCGCTGCCGGGCGACCTCCACAAGCTGTGGCGCGCCCGTTCCCCGCGCCAGTACCACCTCGAATACGGCTACTCCTGCATGGGGTACGAGATTCCCGGCGCCATCGGCGTACGGCTCGCGGCGCCCGGCACCCCGGTCTGGGCGCTGGTCGGGGACGGTACGTATCTGATGATGCCCACCGAGATCGTCACCGCGGTCCAGGAGGGCATCAACATCAACATCGTGCTGTTCCAGAACCACGGCTACGCCTCGATCGGCGGTCTGTCGGAGACCACCGGCGCCGAGCGCTTCGGCACCGCCTACCGCTTCCGGGCGGCCGACGGGCAGTACACCGGCGATCCGCTCCCGGTCGACCTGGCCGCCAACGCCGCCTCGCTGGGCATGGACGTGCTGCGCGCGAAGACCGTGCGCGAGCTGCGGGATGCGCTTGCCGAGGCCCGCGCCTCGGACCGGCCCACATGTGTCTATGTGGAGACCGAAACGGCCGACACAGTGTCCGGCGCACCCGAGGCACAGGCGTGGTGGGATGTGCCTGTCGCCCAGACCGCGACCCGTCCGGCCGCCGTGAAGGCCCGCGAGGACTACGACCGGCAGGCCGCCGCACGCCGCCGCCACCTCTGACGTTTTTCGAGAGAAAGGCTCCGCACCCATGAAGACCGTCAACCACTGGATCGGCGGAAAGACCGTCGAGGGCGCGACCGGCGCGTACGGGCCGGTCTACAACCCCGCCACCGGCGCCCAGGACACCCAGGTCGCCCTGGCCTCCGTGGACGAGGTCGACGCGGCCGTGGCCGCGGCCAAGGAGGCGTACCGCTCCTGGAGCACGGTGTCCCTGTCCAAGCGCGGCGCGATCCTCTTCAAGTACCGCGAACTGCTGGACGCCCATCGCGACGAGATCGCCGAGCTGATCACCGCCGAGCACGGCAAGGTCCACTCGGACGCGCTCGGCGAGGTGGCCCGCGGTCTGGAGATCGTGGAGCTGGCCTGCGGGATCGCCGAGAAGCTGAAGGGCGAGCTGTCCACCCAGGTCTCCACCGGGGTCGACGTCTCCTCGATCCGCCAGCCGCTGGGTGTGGTCGCGGGCATCACTCCGTTCAACTTCCCGGCGATGGTGCCGCTGTGGATGTTCCCGGTGGCCATCGCCTGCGGCAACACCTTCGTCCTCAAGCCCAGCGAGAAGGACCCCTCGGCCTCCCACCGGCTGGCCGAGCTGGCCGCCGAGGCGGGGCTGCCGGACGGGGTGCTCAATGTGGTCAACGGCGACAAGGTGGCCGTCGACCGGCTGCTGGAGCACCCGGACGTCGCGGCCGTCAGCTTCGTGGGCTCCACCCCGATCGCGAAGTACATCCAGTCCAAGGCCGTCGAGCACGGCAAGCGGGTGCAGGCGCTCGGCGGCGCCAAGAACCACATGCTGGTGCTGCCCGACGCCGATCTGGACTTCGCGGCGGACAACGCCATCAACGCGGCCTACGGCTCGGCCGGTGAGCGCTGCATGGCGGTCTCCGTCGTGGTCGCCGTCGGCGCCGCGGGCGACGAGCTGGTGAAGAAGATCGCCGACCGGGCCGCCCGCCTGCGGATCGGCCCCGGGAACGACCCGGCCTCCGAGATGGGCCCGCTCATCACCAAGGAGCACCGCGACAAGGTCGCCTCCTATGTGCACGGGGCCGCGGCCCAGGGCGCCGAGGTGGTCGTGGACGGCACGGGGTACACCGTGGAGGGCCATGAGAACGGCTTCTTCATCGGCGTCTCGCTGCTGGACAGGGTTCCGCCGACGGCCGACGCCTACCGTGACGAGATCTTCGGCCCGGTGCTGTGCGTGGTGCGCGCCGAGACCTACGACGAGGCCATCGCGCTGATCAACGGCTCGCAGTGGGGCAACGGCACGGCCATCTTCACCCGCGACGGCGGCGCCGCCCGCCGCTTCCAGCTGGAGGTGGAGGCGGGCATGGTCGGCGTCAACGTGCCGATCCCGGTGCCGGTGGGCTACCACTCCTTCGGCGGCTGGAAGGACTCGCTCTTCGGCGACCACCACATCTACGGCAACGACGGGGTGCACTTCTACACCCGCGGCAAGGTCGTCACCACCCGCTGGCCGGAGCCGTCGGAGGAGGTCGGCATCAACCTCGGCTTCCCGAAGAACCACTGAGGCGTATGGGCCGCGCCCGGGAGAACCGGACCGGAACGGCAGGTTCAGTTCTCTCGGGCCACCCCGTAGTCTCGCCGCATGACCTGGTCGCACGCGTTGAAGGAGACCGCCCGGACGGGCCTTGCGATCGAGCGCACCAGGACCGAGCCGCTGGTCGCGATCCGTGCCGCGTGCGGGGTGGCGCTCGTCGTCGGGACGGCGCTGTGGCTGGGCTCGCCGACGCTCGCCGTCTCGGCGGCCTTCGGCGCCTTCTCCGCCGGGATCGCCACCTTCCAGCGCAGCTGGCGCCCCCGGCCCTGGCTGGCGCTGGCCGCCGCGAGCGGGCTCGCGGTGAGCACCTTCCTCGGCTATCTGGCCGCCGCCCACACCCTCACCTTCGTCCTCATGCTCGCCGTGTGGACGCTGATGACGGGAATGTCGTGGGCGGTCGGCCCGGTCTCCGGGCTGGTCTCCACCCAGATGGTGGCCGTCATGCTGATCACGGTGACCCTGCCGACCTCGGTCACGGGCGCCCTGGGGCACGCCCTGCTGGTCGGGCTCGGCGGCGTGGTGCAGGCCGCGCTGATCGTGCTCTTTCCGGTGCGGCCGTGGGGCGTACAGCGCGACGCCCTCGCCGACGCGCTCGCCGCCGTGGCGGACTACGCCCGCAGGCTGCGCCACGAGCCGGTGGCCCCCTTCGACCCCAAGCCGCTGATGGACGCCCGCAGCGCCGCCGCCATGACGCCCCGTCAGGCCCGGCGGCGCCCCCGGCAGCTGAGCGGCTACCGGCTGCTGGCCGAGCGGATCCGCCCGGTGCTCGCCTCGCTCGCCGACCCGGTGGTCGGCGCCCCCGAGGAGGGGCCCGAGCGCGACCGGGTGCGGGAACTGCTCGCCGCCACCGGCACCGTGCTGGACGCGGTGGCCCACGCCATCCGCCACGGCACACCGGTGCGGGTGCCCTCCGAGGCCATGGCCGTCCTGCGGATGCCGGAGGACGGGCCCAAGCTGACCGGTGCCGCCCGCCGCGCCGCGCTGCGGCTCTTCTCACTGGTGGCGGACGTGGTGGAGGCGTCCGACGAGCCGGTGGAGGAGGTGTCCGCCGAAGGCCGGATGGTGCACCGCTTCCTGCCCCGCCCCGGTCTCGGGGGCACCGCCGCCATGGCGCTGCGCGCCGTCCGCCGCGAGACCCGCTGGTCCTCGCCGGTGCTGCGGCACGCGGTGCGCCTGTGCGTGGTCAGCGTCAGCGGCTATCTGCTGAGCACGACGCTGCCGCTGGGACACTCCTACTGGGCGCCGCTGACCTCCACGATGGTCCTGCGGCCGGACTTCGCCCAGACCTACTCCCGCGGTGTCGCCCGCTTCCTGGGCACCCTGGCCGGGGTGCTGGTCGGCGGCGGGGTGGTGGCGCTGGTCAACCCCGGCTCGTATCTGAGCGCCGGGCTGGCCGTGCTGTCCGTCCTGTCGATGTATCTGCTGCTGCGCACCGGCTTCATCGTGACCTCCGCGTGCGTGAGCGCGTACGTGGTCTTCCTGCTCGGCATCGCGGGCGAGGCATGGCACCAGACCGTGCAGGCGCGGGTGGCGCTGACGCTGCTCGGCGGGGTGCTGGCGATGGTCGCGTACGCGGTCTTCCCCGCCTGGGAGACACCGCGGCTGCGGGACCGGCTCGCGGACTGGCTGGCCGCCAACGGCGCCTTCGCCACCGCCGTCTTCGACGCCTACGCCCGCCCCGCCGAGCGCCGCCCCCGCCAGGTGCGGGACGCCCTGCTGGACGCCCGCGCGGCGCGGGCGGCCTGGGAGCAGAGCGAGACCCAGGCGCACCGGGAACCGGTGCGCCACCGCGGGCTCTCGCGGCCCGCGGCACGGGCGGCGCAGACAGCGCTGTCCATGATGGGCCGGGTCGCCATGCTGCTGGAGGCGCATCTGCCGGAGCGGGACGCGCCGCCGTCGGCGGAGGCCGGGGACTTCGCCGCGGCACTGCGGCAGGCGCTGCCGGAGGCGGTGCGGGCGGTACGGGAGCGGCGGCCGCTCAGCTGGTCGCCGGTGCACCAGTCGTTGGAGCGGTGGCGGCAGCGGTCCGGGGACCGTCCGGGGGTGGCGCTGCGCGACGCGGAGCAACTCGTCGACGCCCTGGACGATTTGGTGGAGGCGCTCAACAAGAGCGCACGGCGGTCGCGCACGCCCCGTGACGCCAGTCAAGGAGAATCCCCTTAGACTAGGGGTGCCCCCTACATCATTGGGCGTGTTAATCATGAAGGGGCAGTGCTGTGCCGACGCGCCTTGGGCGCGTGCCCGGTACGCTCTGCCGTCTGTCCCCCACATTTTGCTTGACGAGTGAAAGACTTTCCCTACGCATGGGTGCACAGCGAGAAGACAGCGTCTGGATACGACGATTCCATCCGATGCCCGAGAGTCGCGCCCGTCTGGTCTGTCTGCCCCATGCCGGGGGTTCGGCGTCGTTCTTCTTCCCGATGTCCCAAACGCTTTCGTCGTCCGCTGATGTCCTGTGCGTGCAGTATCCGGGGCGCCAGGACCGGCGGCAGGACCCGCTGATCGAGAACATCGACGAGTACGCCGACGCCATCGCCGCGGAGTTGAAGCCCTGGCTCGATCTCCCGGTCGTCTTCTTCGGGCACAGCATGGGCGCCGTTCTGGCGTTCGAGGTGACCCGTCGGCTGGAGGAGGCCGACCCGGAGTTCTCCGCGCTCGCCCTCTTCGCCTCGGGCCGCCGGGCGCCGTCCCGTTACCGCGACGAGAATGTGCACCGGCGCGATGACGACGGCGTCGTACGCGAGATGAAGCTGCTGAGCGGCACCGATTCCCGCGTCCTCGGAAATGAGGAGATCCTGCGCATGGCGATGCCGGCGATTCGCGGTGACTACAAGGCGATCGAGACCTACCGCTCGGTGCCCGGCGCCGCCGTCCGCTCGCCGATCACCGTGCTGACCGGCGACAACGACCCCAGGACCAGCCTCGAGGAGGCGGAAGCCTGGCGGTCGCACACCACCGGCGCGTTCGACATCCGGGTTTTCTCGGGTGGCCACTTCTTCTTGGCCGGGCATCAAGGGCCGATTATGAGTCTCGTCGCGACGGCGCTTTCGGGGTCGAGACCCTGAGTCGACCGCCTCAGGACCCTGCCCGACGCACTGGAAAACACCACTCGTCACGCTCGATGCCCCCGGCGGCCCGCTGGGGGCATCAGGTGGCTTCATCGGGGGATGAATTCTTTGCCTGTGAACCTCTTCGAATGGGAGAACCACCTCTCCGCGCTGCGTGAAATGCTGCGCGGCGCGACGCAGGGCCGGGGCCGGCTGGCTCTGGTCAGCGGTGCGGTGGCCAGTGGCAAGACCGCACTGCTGAACACCTTTGCCGAACAGGCCATCGAAAGCGGTGCGTTGCTCCTGGAAGCGACCGGTTCGCGGGCCGAGCGGGACCTTCCCTTCGGAATTGTCCGAAAGATTTTCGATAACGGTACGATGCCCGCCGATGTGCGATCCGAAGTGATCGCGCTGCTTGACGGAAACGCGCTGGAATCCACCGCCGCGGGACGCATGCACGTGATGTCCCAGATTTCCTCGGCGCTGCTGCGGATGGTCGACGATCGCACTCTTGTCGTCCTTGTCGACGATGTGCACTGCGGCGACGACCAGTCGCTGCAATTCCTGCTCCACCTGGCCCGGCGGGTGCGTCAGGCGAAGGTTCTCATCGTCCTCACCGAATCCCCCCGACTTCGCCAGGAACAGTTCACCTTCCACGCCGAACTGCTCCGCCAGCCCAACTGTGTGCGCATGCGGCTGCACATGCTCACCGAGTCGGGGGTAGCCGAGGTGCTGTCCGGCACCCTGTCCGCCACCGTCGCCACCCGCCTCGCCCCCGAATGCCACCGCGTCTCCGGCGGCAACCCGCTGCTGCTGCGTGCCCTGCTGGAGGACTGGCGGACCGTCGGCGAGCACGGTGAGGCCCAGCAGCGCCCGGCGCCCGGCGAGGCGTTCGCCCACGCCGTCCTCGGCTGTCTGCACCGGGGCGAGCCCGAGGTGCTGCGGATCGCCCGCGGGGTCGCCGTCCTCGGCGACGCCCGCTCCCCACGGCTGCTCGGCCAGCTCCTCGACCTGAGCGTCAACACGGTCCAGCAGGGCGTCCAGGACCTGCACCAGTGCGCCATCCTGGAACACAACGCGTTCCGCGACGAGGTGGCCCGTACCGCGGTGCTCGACGCGACCCCCGCCACCGACCGCGGCGCCCTGCACGCCCGTGCCGCCCGGATGCTGCACGCCGACGGCGCCTCCGCGCTCGACGTGGCCCGCCAGCTGGTCTCCGCCCGGCAGGACGCGGAGGCCTGGACCGTCCCCGTGCTGCGCGAGGCCGCCGAATTCGCCCTGGTCGAGGAGGAGTTGGAGTTCGCGCTCCGCTGTCTCGAACGCGCCCACCACGCCTGCGCCCCCGGTCCCGAGCGCTCCGCGCTCAAGGCCCGGCTGGTCAGCGTCGCCTGGCGGATCGGCCCGGCCGGCGCCGAGAGCCATCTGCCGGAGCTCACCGAGGACGCCGAGCGGGGCCGGCTCGCCCCGCGCGACGTCGCCCCGATCACCTCCTACCTCGCCTGGTCGGGACGGCTGGACGCGGCGGCCGGCGCCGTCTCCGCGCTGGCCCGCTCGGCCGCCACCGGCGACGACCCCGCGATGACCGCCGCCGTCTCCGCGTCCGCCCAGTGGCTGACCATGCTCAGCCCCCCGCTGCGCGACCGCCTCCCCACCGTCGGGACCGGCGCCACCGGGGCCACCGCCGGAGCCCCGCGCGACATGGCCGACCTGGCCCACGCCCACGCCGCCGCCACCATGTCCGCCGTGCTCACCGAGGGTCAGGCCGAACGGGCCGTCATCGAGGCCGAGCGGGTCCTGCAGCGCTACCACCTGAGCGACAGCACCCTCCAGCCGCTGGTCGTCGCGCTGATGGCACTCGTCCTGGCCGGTCGGCTCGACCTCGCGCTGTCCTGGTGCGAGCGGCTGCAGGGCGAATGCTCCGCCCGCCGCGTGCCCACCTGGCAGGCGCTGCTGTCCGCCGTACGGGCCGAAATCGCGCTGCGCCAGGGCGATCTGCAGGTCGCCGCGCACCAGGCGCGCACCGCGATGTCACGGATCTCGGTCCAGGGCTGGGGCGTGGGTCTTGGGCTGCTGCTGTCCACTCTGATCCAGGCCGAGACCGGGATGGGCCACTACGACGAGGCCATGGCGCTGCTCGAACAGCCCCTGCCCGAGGAGCTCTTCCAGACCCTCCCCGGGCTGTTCTACCTGCGCGCCAGGGGCCGCTGCCACCTGGCCACCGGCCGCTACCACGCCGCGCTCGGCGACTTCACGGCCGCCGGTGAGCTGATGGGCGCCTGGCGGATGGACATCCCCCTGCTGACGCCCTGGCGGCTGGATGCCGCCGAGACCTGGCTGGCCCTCGGCGACCCCGCACGCGCCCGCGCGCTGGCCGAGGAGCAGCTGCGGCTGGGCCCGGAGGACGCCCGGCTGCGCGGCGCCCTGCTGGTCGTGCTCGCCCGCACCGACGAGCTCAAGCGCCGGGTGCCCCGGCTCAAGGAGGCCGTGGAGATCCTGGAGGGCGGCGACGACCGCATCCAGCTGGCCGTCGCCCTCGGTGAACTCGGGCGCGCCTACCGCTCGCTGGGCGACTTCAACCGGGGCCGGGTGCTCGTCCGCAAGGCCTGGCACGTGGCCAAGACCTGCGGCGCCGATCCGCTCTGCCGTGAGCTGATGCCCCGCCACGCGGACCCCGGCGAGCTCGCGGCGGCCGCCGCCCAGCCGGGCCAGGGGACCGAGGCGCAGCGCGATGTGGAGGCGCTGACCGAGGCGGAGGTGCGGATCGCGGTGCTGGCCGCGCACGGCAACACCAACCGGGAGATCGCCTCCAAGCTGTTCGTCACCGTGAGCACGGTGGAGCAGCACCTGACCCGCATCTACCGCAAGCTGAACGTCAAGCGCCGCCGCGACCTCCCCGCGAAGCTCTCCGACAGCAGCCTGACGGGGACGGTGTGAGAGCCCTCAGTTCAGCAGGCCGTTTTCCATGGCCTTCATCACCGCGGTCGTGCGGTCGGACACACCGAGCTTCCGATACGAGCGCAGCAGGTGCGTCTTGACCGTGGCCTCGCTGACGAACAGCTCGGCACCGATCTCGGCGTTGGTCAGCCCCCGGCCGACCAGCCGCAGCACCTCGCGCTCACGGCCGGAAAGCGGGGACGGCTCGGGTACCCGGGTGCGGAAGAGCTTGCCCGCGAGGGACGGGGTGAGGACGGTCTCGCCACGCGCCGCGGTCTGCACCGCGTCGATCAGCTCCTGGCGTGAACTGCCCTTCAGCAGATAGCCCGCGGCGCCCGCCTCCACCGCGCGCAGGATGTCGGAGTCGTCCTCGTACGTGGTCACGATGACCACCTTGCAGCCCGGCACCTGCCGCAGGATCTTCCCGGTGGCCTCGACCCCGTCCATCCCGCCCATGCGCAGATCCAGCAGGGTGATGTCCGGCCGCAGCGCGGCCGCCTGGACCACCGCCTCCTCACCGGAACCGGCCTGCCCGACCACCGTGATCCCCTCGGCGGACTCCAGCATGGCGCTCAGCCCCTCCCGCACCACGGGATGGTCGTCGGCCAGCAGGACCCTGATCGGGCTCGCCCCGCCCGGCGTACCCTCAGCCATGCGACTCCTCCCCGGCCAGCGCCGTCATCGGCACGCTCACCTCCACGGTGGTGCCCCGTCCGGGGCTGCTGGTGACGGACGCCACTCCGTCGATCTCCTCGACCCGGGCCTGCATCCCGCGCAGCCCGTAGCCTTCCTGGGTGCCGTCCGGGGTGAACCCCTCGCCGTCGTCGCGGACCAGCAGCCGGACCCTGTCCTGGTCGAAGACCACGATCACATCGACCGTACGGGCCTGCTTGGCGTGCTTGCGCACATTGGCGATGGCCTCCTGCACCGTGCGCAGCAGCACCACGCTCACCGCCATCGGCAGCGCCTTCTCCTCGCCCATCACCGAACACCGCACCTCCAGGCCGGTCTCGGCGATCAGCCCCTCCGCCTGCCGCCGCACCGCCTGGGACAGCGAACCGCCGCGCAGCGCGGGCGGGGTGAGGGCGGCCACGAAGTCCCGGGCCTCGGCAAGCGACTCCTTGGCCACCCGCCCGGCCAGCGACAGATGGTGCACCGCCTGGTCCGGGGCGCCGCGCACCTCCGACTCGGCCGCCTGCACCAGGCTGATGATGCTGGTCAGGCCCTGCGCCAGGGTGTCGTGGATCTCCCGGGCCAGCCGCTCGCGCTCGGCCGAGATACCGGCCTCGTGGGAGAGCCGGGCCACCCGCTCCCGGCTGCGCCGCAACTCCTCGATGAGCAGCCCGCGCTCCTTGCTCTGCCGCACCACCCGCTTGATCCACATCCCCAGCAGCACCGACAGCGCGATGCTCAGCAGCGAGATGGGCAGCACGCCCAGGACGCTCAGCCCCAGGTCCTCACCGGTGAACGCCACCACCAGCACGGGGCAGAGGTTGGCCACCGTGGCCAGCACCACCGCCGAGGCCATCGGCAGGCTCATGATCAGCATCGGGATGACCGCGAACAGCGCGAACGCGCCGACGAGGTTGAACGCCGTGGTGAGACAGAACAGCGTCACCAGGCCCGCCGCGAAGACCAGGTTCCGCGGGCCGTAGGTGTCCTCGATCATCAGCGGCCGGCCGACCGCCGCGTACCAGGGCACCATCAGCGTCAGCGCGGCGATCGGGATGGGGTTGGTGGCCTGCGAGTCGCCGGAGAGGAAGAGCAGGACCGCCGTGACGAGATAGGAGACGGCGAAGAAGCCGTCCCACAGGCCGAACCAGCGGGTGCCGGACTCGGGACCGTAGTACGCCCCGGTCTGCGAGCCGTCCCCCGGAGAGTGATTGCGCACGGCTCAGTACTACCACGCGTGTCCACCGTGTCCACCGGACGGTTGACAGCCAGAACCCACCGTTCAGTCGTCTCGCGGTGGCGCGCCCGCTTCTAGCGTTGGGTCAGGTGGGACGGAGAACCGTCACACCGAACGCACATCCCCGTTCGGCTTGGAGAACGTCGCATATGCCACAGATGAGCCAGTTCCTGTCCGCACTGATCGCCAGTGGCACGATCCTGATCATCATCCTGGCGACCGACATCGGTCGCCGCCGCATCACCACGATGCGGATGGTGCGCTCGGTCATCGCCGTGGCCGTGGTCATCGCGATCTTCGTCGAGTCCTTCCCGACCAAGGGCAACGACATCTCCCTCCAGCTCGTGGGCGTCGGCACCGGCGTCATCTGCGGTCTGATCGCCGGAGTGCTGCTGCCCGCCTACAAGGACGCCACGTCCGGTGAGCTCTACACCATCGGTGGCATCGGCTACGCCCTGGTGTGGATCGTCCTCTCCGGCGGACGCGTCCTCTTCGCCTACGGCGCCGAGCACTGGTTCACCATGGACCTGGTCAAGTTCTCCATCGACTACAAGATCAGCGGCCAGGACACCTACGCCAACGCCTTCGTCTTCATGTCGCTGGCCATGGTGCTGACCCGAACCGCCGTGCTGCTGGCCAAGATGCGCAAGCTGAAGGGCCAGAACACCGGGGCCGGTCAGCTGCCGCAGCAGACCGCCACCGGTGCGTCGGTCTGAGCCGCCTGATTTCATAGTCCACCAACCCCCGCCGGGCCCCGCCCCGGCACCCGTCAGACGCAAGAGCAGGGTGAAGCAGTGGAAAGCCATGACAACCTGAGGCTCCGACCGCCTCGGCACCGGGTCGACCGCCGTGCGATCGGCTGGTGGACGCTGCAGTCCGCACTCTTCGCCCTGCCCCTGCCGCTCGTCTTCGGGATCCTGTGGGCCTCCATTCCCCCACGCGTGAGTTCTTCATGTGGGCCACGCTGATCTCGCTGGTCCCCGGGCTGCTCTACATGGCCGTCATGCCGGCCTGGCGCTACCGGGTCCACCGCTGGGAGGCCACCAACGAGGCGGTCTACGCGGCCTCCGGCTGGCTCTGGCAGCAGTGGCGGGTCGTGCCGCTGTCCCGGGTCCAGACGGTGGACACCCTGCGCGGCCCGCTGCAGCAGATGTTCGGGCTCTCCGGCGTCACCGTGACCACGGCCTCCGCCGCGGGCGCGGTGAAGATCAAGGGCATCGACCACAAGCTCGCCGGGGACCTGGTGGAGTACCTGGCCAAGTGCACCCAGGCCGTGCCGGGAGACGCCACATGAGCTCCGAGACCACCGTGCGGCCGTCTTCCCACGCGGCCGGCCGCGACTGGGGGCGGCTCAACGGGCGGCTGCTCCTGGTCAACCTCTCCATCCTCGCCGCGCCGGTGGCCATGTTCCTGGTCAGCCTCGCGGTCACCGGAGGCGAGACCAACCTCCAGGTCATCATCACCCTCGGCTCGCTGTTCCTGACCTTCCTGGTCATCAGCGGCATCGGGCTGATGCGGCTGTTCACCACCCGCTACCGGCTCACCGAGGACCGCTTCGAGCTCCACACCGGGCTGCTCTTCCGCAGCGAGCGCTCGGTCCCGATCGGCCGCATCCGCGGTGTCGACCTCACCGCCAACCCGGTCCACCGGATCTTCGGCCTCACCACGCTGCGCATCGACAGCGGGGACCAGAGCGACGCCGCCGCCCGCAGGCTCGCCCTCGACGGCATCACCAAGACCGAGGCCCTGGAGCTGCGCCGCCAGATCATCGCCCTGCGCGACGCGGGCCGGGCCCGGCCGGTGGCCGACAGCGACGGGGTGCTCAGCCGGCTGGACTGGTCCTGGCTGCGCTACGGCCCGCTGACCGTCTGGGGCGTGGGCGGTGTCTTCATCGCCGCCGCCAGCGCGTACCGCACCCTGAGCGAGCTCCAGGTGAACCCGCTGGACCTCGGCGTCGTCAAGGACCTCGAGGATCGCTTCGGCACCATTCCGCTCTGGTACGGAATCCTGCTGGCCGCCGTCGTCATCGTCGTCCTCGGCATGATCGGCTCCACCGCCACCTACATCGAGAACTGGGCCGGTTACGAACTGCGCCGCGAGGACGGCGGAATCCTGCGCATCCGCCGCGGTCTGCTGGCCACCCGGTCCGTGAGCATCGAGGAGCGCCATCTGCGCGGCCTCGAACTCGTCGAGCCCGTCCCGCTGCGCTGGGCCAAGGGCGCCAAGCTCAACGCCGTGGCCAGCGGCCTGGGCAACCAGGAGGACAACCGCAGGCGCCGCGGGCTGACCCCGCCCACCCCGCGCGACGAGGCCATGCGGGTCGCCGCCCAGGCGCTGCCGACCGGCCCCGGGCTGGTCGAGCGCAAGGGTCTGCTCGCGCACCCCAAGGCGGCCCTGCGGCGCCGGATCAACCGCGCCCTCATGTGGTCGGTCCTGATCGCGGCCGTACCCGTAGGCCTGGGCCTGTGGCTGGGCCGGTGGCTCGTCATCACCGGCGTGGTCACCGGTGTGGTGCTGGTGCCGGTCCTGGTGGCGTTCGCCTTCAGCGCGTACCACAGCCTGGGCCACGGGCTGCGCGGCCGCTATCTGGCCGCGTGCTCCGGCGCGTTCGCCCGCCGCACCGTCGCCCTCCAGCGTGACGGGATCATCGGCTGGAAGCTCTCCCGGACGCCCTTCCAGCGCCGGGCCGGGCTGATCACCCTCGGCGCCACCACCGCCGCGGGCGACGGCGTCTACCGCGTGCACGACCTGACCGAAGGCCAGGGGATCGCCCTCGCCGAGACCGCGGTACCGGGGCTGCTGGCCCCGTTCATCGAGAGAGCCCCCGACCGCGGCTGACCACCCCGAGACCAACTGGCGATCCCCGAG
The DNA here is from genome assembly GCA_005405945.1 of Streptomyces violaceusniger. GTDB lineage: Bacteria > Actinomycetota > Actinomycetes > Streptomycetales > Streptomycetaceae > Streptomyces > Streptomyces violaceusniger. The sequence continues at coordinate 4,665,482 of BJHW01000001.1, read as the reverse complement.
AGGTGGAGGGGCGGACCGAAAGGCCGCCCCTCCACCTCTGAACCCCCTCCGCCTCTGATCCCACCTGGCGAAAAATTGAATACTGGGCGCATTATTTGCTCGAGATCCTTGTCGCCACCGGAATTCTCATGCACTCTGGTGAATTAACGATGGCCATTGCGCCATGCCCCTCGGATACGGGACCCCAAAGGGATGATAGGGGTCCATAGGGGGTTTGAAGGGGTTTCTGGTCGCCCTGCCCTGTGTAAAGCTGACGTACGGTCTTGGTGTTATGTCTGCGAGGGTAATGGGGCGCGCGATGGTGAGTGAGTCCGTGGATTTCACGCCCGAGCACACCGAAAAGGGGGGCACGAGCCCCGAAGGGGCGTCCCCATGGCGCGACCGGCTCGCCGCGCTCCCCGAGGCCGAGCGCGCCGAAGCCCTCACCGCCTGGGTCGGCGAGATCGTCGAACAGGCCCTCAAGGACAAGGCGCCGGACGTCCTCGACCCCGAGCGTCCCTTCCTCGACCTGGGCTTCGACTCCCTCGCCACGGTCGATCTGCACGCCCGGCTGACCGCCGCCACCGGGCTGCGGCTGCCGGTCACCCTCGCCTTCGACCACCCCACCCCCGCCGACCTCGCCCGCCATGTGCGGGCCGAACTGCTCGGCGGGAACGGCGACTCCGACGCCATTCCGGCCGACGCCGGAATGGGCCCGATCGCCGCCGACGAGCCCATCGCCATTGTCGGAATGAGCTGCCGGTTCCCCGGCGAGGTCGGATCCCCCGAAGAACTGTGGGAAATCGTCGCGGGCGGAAAGGACGTCATCTCCGAATTCCCGGTGAGTCGGGGCTGGGATCTCGCCGGGCTTTACGACCCCGACCCCGACCGGCCGGGCAGCAGCTATACCCGCGAAGGCGGATTCCTGCACGACGCCGATGAGTTCGACCCGGCGTTCTTCGGAATCTCCCCGCGCGAGGCGCTGGCGATGGATCCGCAGCAGCGGCTGCTGCTGGAGACCTCCTGGGAGGTCTTCGAACGCGCCGGTATCGACCCCGCGCTCCTCCGGGGCGGCCGGACCGGTGTGTTCGTCGGCGCCGAGACCCAGGACTACGGACCCCGGCTGCACGAGGCCGAGCAGGGCTTCGAGGGCTATCTGGTCACCGGCAACGCCGCCAGCGTCGCCTCCGGCCGCATCGCCTACACCTTCGGCTTCGAAGGCCCCACCGTCACCGTCGACACCGCCTGCTCCTCCTCCCTGGTGGCGCTCCACCTGGCCGTGCAGGCGCTGCGCGCGGGCGAGTGCACCATGGCGCTCGCCGGTGGCGCCGCGGTCATGGCCAACCCCGGCTCGTTCATCGCCTTCAGCCGCCAGCGCGGGCTCGCGCCCGACGGCCGCTGCAAGCCGTTCGCCGCCGCGGCCGACGGCACCGCGTGGGGCGAGGGCGTCGGCATGCTGCTCGTCGAACGGCTCTCGGACGCCCGCCGATACGGTCACCGGGTCCTCGCCGTCGTCCGCTCCACCGCCATCAACCAGGACGGCGCCAGCAACGGCCTCACCGCCCCCAGCGGCCCCGCCCAGCAGCGCGTCATCCGCCAGGCCCTCGCCAACGCCGGACTGACGGCCGGCGAGGTCGACGCGGTCGAGGCCCACGGCACCGGTACGACACTGGGCGACCCCATCGAGGCCCAGGCGCTGCTCGCCACCTACGGCCGGGACCGCGAGGCGGACCGCCCGCTGTGGCTCGGCTCGCTCAAGTCCAACATCGGCCACACCCAGTCCGCGGCCGGTGTCGGCGGCATCATCAAGATGGTCATGGCGATGCGCCACGGGGTGCTGCCGCGGACGCTGCACGTGGACGAGCCGACCCCGCATGTCGACTGGTCCGCCGGTGACATCGAGCTGCTGACCGAGGCGCGGCCCTGGCCGGAGAGCGACCGCCCGCGCCGCGCGGGCGTCTCGTCGTTCGGCATGAGCGGCACCAACGCGCACGCCATCATCGAGCAGCCCCCGGCCGACGGCGAGGAGCAGGGCAGCGAGGCCGAGGAGCCCGACGGCGAGGGTTCCGCGGAACCCGCCGTGCTGCCCTGGCCGCTGTCCGCGAAGACCACCGACGCCCTCCAGGGCCAGGCCGAGCGGCTGCACGCGCTGCTGGAGGCCGACCCCGGCCTCGCCCTCACCGACATCGGCCACTCCCTGGCCACCACCCGCGCCACCTTCGAGCAGCGCGCCGTGCTCCTCGCCGGTGACCGCGACGGCTTCCGCTCCGCCCTGCGTACCCTCGCCGACGGGGGCGACGGGCCGTCCGTCGTGCGCGGCGCACCCGTCGCCGGAAAGCTCGCCCTGCTCTTCACCGGACAGGGCAGCCAGCGCCTCGGCATGGGCCGCGAGCTCTACGCCGCCCACCCCGTCTTCGCCGAAGCCCTCGACGACGCCTGCTGGTACCTCGAGGAGCAGCTGGAACTCCCGCTCCTCGACGTGCTCTTCGCCGAGGAGGGCAGCCCCGAGGCCGCCCTCCTGGACCGCACCGACTACACCCAGCCCGCCCTGTTCGCCATCGAGGTCGCGCTCTACCGCCTCCTCGAGTCCTGGGGGCTGCGCCCCGAACTGCTCGCCGGACACTCCATCGGCGAGCTCGCGGCCGCCCATGTGGCGGGTGTGCTCTCCCTGGAGGACGCCGCCGCCCTGGTCGCCGCCCGTGGGCGGTTGATGCGGGAGCTTGCCGAGGGTGGCGCGATGGTCGCGGTGCGGGCCTCGGAGGACGAGGTGCTGCCGCTGCTCGCCGGGCGCGAGGACCGGATCGGCATCGCCGCGATCAACGGCCCGCACTCCGTCGTCGTCTCCGGCGCCGAGGAGGACGCGCTGGAGATCGCTTCTGGTTTCGAGGCGCGGGGTCGGAAGACCAAGCGGCTCACCGTGAGCCACGCGTTCCACTCCCCGCTGATGGACGGCATGCTCGCCGAATTCCGGCGCGTCGCCCAGGTGCTGGAGTACGCGCCGCCGCGCATCCCCGTGGTGTCCACCGTCACCGGGCGCGTCGCGACCGCCGAGGAGCTGTGCTCGCCCGAGTACTGGGTGCGCCACGTCCGCGAGGCCGTGCGCTTCCTCGACGGTGTGCGCACCCTGGCCGACAAGGGCGCCACCACCTTCCTGGAGCTGGGCCCCGACGCCGTGCTCACCGCCATGGCCCAGGACTGTCTGCCGGACGCCGACGGCACCGCGTACGCCGCCGCGCTGCGCGCCGGGCGCCCCGAGGCCGAGACCCTGACGGCGGCCGTGGCGCTGGCGTACGTCCGGGGCAAGAAGGCCGACTGGGCCGCGCCGTACGCCACCACCGGCGCCCGCACGATCGACCTGCCCACCTACGCCTTCCAGCGCCAGAAGTACTGGCTCAACGCCCCGGCCCCGGCCGGATCGGCGGCCGGGGCCGGGCCGGGCTCGGCGGTGGACGGGCGGTTCTGGGATGTGGTGGAGCGCGGGGATGTGGCCGCGCTGGCGGCGGAGCTCGCGGTGGATCCGGGGCTTTCACTGGGTGAGGTGTTGCCCGCGCTGTCGTCGTGGCGGCGGCAGGAGTCGGTGCGTTCGGCGGTGGACGGCTGGCGTTACCGGGTGGCGTGGAAGCCGGTGACGGAGCGGTCGGCGGCCGGTGTTTCGGGTGGCTGCTGGGCGGTTGTGGTGCCCGGCGGTGAGGCCGAGGGTGCCTGGGCCACGGGTGTGGTGCGGATGCTGGCCGGGCGTGGCGTCGATGTGCGTGTGGTCGAGTCGAACGCGGCGGACCGTGCCGGGGTGGCGGGGGAGCTGCGTACGGCGGTGGGCGACGCCTCGGTGACGGGTGTGGTGTCGCTTCTGGCGGTGGGCGAGGGCGATGGCGAGTCGGGGTTGTTGCGTACGGCCGCGTTGGTGCAGGCGTTGGGTGATGTGGGTGTGGGTGCGCCGTTGTGGGTGGCGACGCGGGGTGCGGTGTCGGTGGGGCGTTCCGATGGTGTGGTGCGTCCGGGTCAGGCGTTGGTGTGGGGGCTGGGCCGGGTGGCGGCGTTGGAGTTGCCGGAGCGGTGGGGTGGTCTGGTCGATCTGCCGGAGTCGGTGGATGAGCGTGCGTTGGGGCGGCTTGCGGGTGTGCTGGCCGGGGTTGGGGTTGGGGCCGGTGGCTCGGGTGAGGATCAGGTCGCGGTGCGCGCTTCGGGCGTCTTCGGGCGTCGGCTGGTGCGGGCGGCCGGGTCCCGTATGTCGGGCGATGAGGGCTGGCGGGCGTCGGGTTCGGTGCTGGTGACGGGTGGTACGGGTGCGCTGGGTGCGCATGTGGCTCGTTGGCTGGTGGCGAATGGGGCCGAGCATGTGGTGCTCACCAGCCGTCGGGGGCCGGAGGCTCCGGGCGCGGCGGAGCTGTGCGATGAGCTGGCCGCTTCGGGGGCTCGGGTGACGGTGGCCGCGTGTGATGTGGCGGACCGGGACGCGCTCGCCGAACTGCTGGCCGGGCTTCCGGCCGAGTTCCCGCTGACCGCCGTCGTGCACGCGGCCGGTGTGCTGGACGACGGCGTACTGGACGCGCTCACGCCCGAGCGGTTCGCCTCGGTGCTCCGGGCGAAGGCGGACGCCGCGCTGCATCTGGACGAGCTGACGCGCGACCTGGACCTGTCGGCGTTCGTCCTCTTCTCCTCGATCACCGGGTCGGTGGGCGCCGCCGGTCAGGGCAACTACGCGGCGGCCAACGCCTACTTGGACGCGCTGGCCGAGCTGCGCCGCGCCCAGGGCTTGCCCGCCACCTCGATCGCCTGGGGCCCGTGGGCGGACTCCGGGATGGCCGGTGACGACGCCATGGAGCGGCGGATGCGCCGCGAGGGCATGCCGCCGATGGCGCCCGAGTCGGCCGTCGCCGCGCTGCGGCAGGCGCTGGACCTCGATGACGCCGCCGTGACGGTCGCGGACATCGACTGGGAGAACTTCACCCGCACCCTCACCGCCGTACGGCCCAGCCCGCTGATCGCCGAGCTGGCGGCGGAGGCCGGGCCGGGCGCCGCGACCGGCGCCGACACCGCCAAGGTCGTCACCGACGCCGACTCCGCCTCCCCGCTCGGCGAGCGCCTGAGCGGCCTCCCGAAGGCCGAACAGGACCATGCGCTGCTGGAGTTGGTGCGTGCGCAGGTCGCGTCGGTGCTGGGGCACGGCGGGGTCGAGGCGGTGGCGGCCGGGCGCGCCTTCAAGGAGCTGGGCTTCGACTCGCTGGCCGCGATCGAGCTCCGCAACCGGCTGAACGCGGCGACGGGTCTGCGCCTGGCCGCCACGCTCATCTACGACTACCCGAACGCGACGGCCCTGGCCGACCATCTGCGTGCTGAGCTGCTGGGTGCGGATGTTGTGGCGGCGGGTGGTGTGGTGGCTCCTGCGGTTGCGGTGGCCGACGATCCGATCGTGATCGTGGCGATGAGCTGTCGTTTCCCTGGTGGGGTGCGGTCGCCGGAGGAGTTGTGGCAGCTGCTGACGGCGGGTGGGGACGCGATCGCGGAGTTCCCGTCGGACCGTGGCTGGGATCTGGCGGGGCTGTACGACCCGGATCCGGATCGTCAGGGGACGTCGTATGCGCGTGAGGGTGGTTTCCTCTACGACGCGGGGGACTTCGACGCGTCGTTCTTCGGGATCTCGCCGCGTGAGGCGCTGGCGATGGATCCGCAGCAGCGGCTGCTGCTGGAGACCTCCTGGGAGGCGTTCGAGCGGGCCGGGATCGACCCGGTCACGCTGCGCGGCAGCCGTACCGGTGTCTTCGCGGGCACCAACGGCCAGGACTACGCCGGGCTCGTTTCCACCCCGCCCGAGGGACTGGAGGGCCATCTGGGCACGGGCAACGCGGCGAGCGTGGTGTCCGGCCGGGTGGCGTACACCTTCGGCCTCGAGGGCCCGGCGGTGACGGTGGACACGGCGTGTTCGTCGTCGCTGGTGGCGCTGCACATGGCCGTGCAGGCGCTGCGGCAGGGCGAGTGCACGATGGCGCTCGCGGGCGGTGTCACGGTGATGTCCACGCCGGAGGCGTTCGTCGACTTCAGCCGTCAGCGCGGGCTCGCGGAGGACGGCCGGATCAAGGCGTTCGCGGCCGGTGCGGATGGCACCGGCTGGGGCGAGGGCGTCGGCATGCTGCTGGTCGAGCGGCTGTCGGACGCGGAGAAGAACGGCCACCCGGTGCTGGCCCTCGTGCGGGGCAGCGCGATCAACCAGGACGGTGCGAGCAATGGCCTGACGGCACCGAACGGCCCCTCGCAGCAGCGGGTGATCCGGCAGGCGCTGGCCGGTGCGGGGCTCTCGGCCGGGGATGTGGACGTCGTCGAGGCGCACGGTACGGGTACGACGCTGGGTGACCCGATCGAGGCGCAGGCGCTGTTGGCGACGTACGGCCAGGAGCGGGATGGGGACCGGCCGTTGTGGCTGGGGTCCATCAAGTCCAACATCGGTCATACGCAGGCGGCTGCCGGTGTCGCGGGCGTCATCAAGATGGTGCTCGCGATGCGGCACGGGGTGCTGCCGCAGACGTTGCACGTGGACGCGCCGTCGCCGCATGTGGACTGGTCGGCGGGGGCGGTCTCGCTGCTGACGGAGCAGGTGGAGTGGCCGGAGACCGGCCGTCCGCGCCGCGCGGGCGTGTCGTCCTTCGGGCTCAGCGGCACCAACGCGCACACCATCATCGAGCAGGCCCCGGCCCTGCCGGTCACCCCGGCCGCCCCGGGCGAGCGGCCCGCGCCGCGTGAGCTGACCGTGCTGCCGTGGCTGCTGTCGGCGAAGGACGGCCAGGCGCTGCGCGCCCAGGCCGCACAGCTGGCCACCCATCTCCGCACCCACCCCGAGCTGAGCGCGACCGACCTGGCCTTCTCGCTCGCCACCAGCCGCGCCGCGCTGGAGCGGCGCGCCGCCCTCGTCACCACGGACCGCGAGACGTTCCTGGCGGGCCTGGACGCGGTGGCCCGGGGCGAGTCCGTCCCGGACATGGTTGAGGGGACGGTCGCCGAGGGCAAGGTGGCGTTCCTGTTCACGGGGCAGGGGAGCCAGCGGTTGGGGATGGGGCGTGAGCTGTACGACGCCTTCCCGGTGTTCGCGGATGCGCTGGACGAGGTGTGTGCGCATCTGGATCTGTACCTGGAGCGGCCGCTGCGGGATGTGTTGTTCGGGGATGACGCGGCGGTCCTGGACCGGACGGGGTTCACTCAGCCCGCGCTGTTCGCGGTTGAGGTGGCGCTGTTCCGGCTGGTCGAGGCGTGGGGGTTGACGCCGGACTTCCTGTCCGGGCATTCGATCGGTGAGCTGGCCGCCGCGCATGTGGCGGGTGTGCTCTCGCTCGCGGACGCGGCGCGGTTGGTGGCGGCGCGTGGGCGGTTGATGCAGGCGCTTCCGGCGGGTGGCGCGATGGTCGCGGTGCAGGCGTCGGAGGACGAGGTGGCGCCGCTGGTGAATGAGCGGGTGTCGATCGCCGCGCTCAATGGGCCGTCGTCGGTGGTCATCGCCGGTGATGAGGACGTGGCGCTGGAGATTGCCGCGTCGTTCGAGGCGCGGGGTCGGAAGACCAAGCGGCTCACCGTGAGCCATGCGTTCCACTCGCCGCGCATGGACGGCATGGTGGACGCGTTCCGCGAGGTGGCCGAGGGGTTGTCGTACGAGGCCCCGCGCATCCCGATCGTGTCGAATCTGACCGGTGGTGTGGTGTCCGCCGAGGAGATCACCAGCCCGGACTTCTGGGTGCGCCACGTCCGCGAGGCCGTCCGCTTCCTCGACGGTGTGCGGACGCTGGAAGCCGAGGGCGTGACGACCTTCGTCGAGCTCGGCCCCGATGGCGTTCTCTCCGCGATGGCGCAGGAGTGCGTGACGGACTCCGCGTCCGACTCCGCGTTCGCCGCCACGTTGCGGAAGGGGCGTGCCGAGGCCGAGTCGGTGACCACCGCCCTCGCCCTGCTGCATGTCCGGGGCCACTCCCCGGACTGGGGCGGCTACTTCGAGGGCGTCGGGGCCCGGCGGGTCGAGCTGCCGACCTACGCCTTCCAGCGCACCCGGTACTGGTGGGAGGAGGCCCCGGCGGCGGAGGTCGCGCCGGGCGGTGCCGTCGACGGGCGGTTCTGGGATGTGGTGGAGCGCGGGGATGTGGCCGCGCTGGCGGCGGAGCTCGCGGTGGATCCGGGGCTTTCACTGGGTGAGGTGTTGCCCGCGCTGTCGTCGTGGCGGCGGCAGGAGTCGGTGCGTTCGGCGGTGGACGGCTGGCGTTACCGGGTGGTGTGGAAGCCCGTGACGGAGCGGTTGGCCACCGGGGTGCTGGGTGGCTGCTGGTTGGTGGTCGTCCCGGCGGACGCGGCTGAGGGTGCCTGGGCCACGGGTGTGGTGCGGATGCTGGCCGGGCGTGGCGTGGATGTGCGTGTGGTCGAGTCGAACGCCGTGGACCGCGCCGGGCTGGCGGAGGAGCTGCGTACGGCGGTCGTGGGCGGTTCGGTGGCGGGGGTGTTCTCCCTGCTGGCGGTCGAGTCCGAGTCGGGGTTGTTGCGTACGGCCGCGTTGGTGCAGGCGTTGGGTGATGTGGGTGTGGGTGCGCCGTTGTGGGTGGCGACGCGGGGTGCGGTGTCGGTGGGGCGTTCCGATGGTGTGGTGCGTCCGGGTCAGGCGTTGGTGTGGGGGCTGGGCCGGGTGGCGGCGTTGGAGTTGCCGGAGCGGTGGGGTGGTCTGGTCGATCTGCCGGAGTCGGTGGATGAGCGTGCGTTGGGGCGGCTTGCGGGTGTGCTGGCCGGGGTTGGGGTTGGGGCCGGTGGCTCGGGTGAGGATCAGGTCGCGGTGCGCGCTTCGGGCGTCTTCGGGCGTCGGCTGGTGCGGGCGGCCGGGTCCCGTATGTCGGGCGATGAGGGCTGGCGGGCGTCGGGTTCGGTGCTGGTGACGGGTGGTACGGGTGCGCTGGGTGCGCATGTGGCTCGTTGGCTGGTGGCGAACGGGGCCGAGCATGTGGTGCTCACCAGCCGTCGGGGGCCGGAGGCTCCGGGCGCGGCGGAGCTGTGCGATGAGCTGGCCGCTTCGGGGGCTCGGGTGACGGTGGCCGCGTGTGATGTGGCGGACCGGGACGCGCTCGCCGAGCTGCTGGCGTCCATACCGGCCGAGTTCCCGCTGACCGCCGTCGTCCACGCGGCCGGTGTGCTGGACGACGGCCTGGTGGACACGTTGGACGTCGAGCGCCTGGAACGGGTGGTGCGCGCCAAGGCCACCTCCGCGCGGAACCTCCATGAACTCACCCGCGACCTGGACCTGTCGGCGTTCGTCCTCTTCTCCTCCCTCGCCGGATCGGTGGGCGCCGCCGGTCAGGGCAACTACGCGGCGGCCAACGCCTACTTGGACGCGCTGGCCGAGCTGCGCCGCGCCCAGGGCTTGCCCGCCACCTCGATCGCCTGGGGCCCGTGGGCCGAGGGCGGCATGGCCGCCGACGAGGCGCTGGAGCGGCGGATGCGCCGCGACGGAGTGCCGCCGATGGCGCCCGAGTCGGCGCTCATCGCGCTGCGGCAGGCGCTGGATCTCGATGACACCACCGTGACGGTCGCGGACCTGGACTGGGACCGGTTCCTCGCCGAGTTCACCGCCGTACGGCCGAGCGCGCTGTTCGGCGAGATGCGGGCCGCGCGTCCGGCGCCGGCCGCCGAGGGCGCGCCGCGCCCGACCGCCACCGCCGGGACCGGCACGCTCGCGGAGCGGCTGTCCGGGCTGACGGAGAACGAGCGCGCGCAGACGCTGCTGGAGTTGGTGCGTGCGCAGGTCGCGTCGGTGCTGGGGCACGGTGGGGTCGAGGCGGTGGCGGCCGGGCGCGCCTTCAAGGAGCTGGGCTTCGACTCGCTCACCGCCGTCGAACTCCGCAACCGGCTGAACGCGGCGACGGGCCTGCGGCTGCCCGCCACGCTCATCTACGACTACCCGAACGCGACGGCCCTGGCCGACCATCTGCGTGCTGAGCTGCTGGGTGCGGATGTTGTGGCGGCGGGTGGTGTGGTGGCTCCTGCGGTTGCGGTGGCCGACGATCCGATCGTGATCGTGGCGATGAGCTGTCGTTTCCCTGGTGGGGTGCGGTCGCCGGAGGAGTTGTGGCAGCTGCTGACGGCGGGTGGGGACGCGATCGCGGAGTTCCCGTCGGACCGTGGCTGGGATCTGGCGGGGCTGTACGACCCGGATCCGGATCGTCAGGGGACGTCGTACGCGCGTGAGGGTGGTTTCCTCTACGACGCGGGGGACTTCGACGCGTCGTTCTTCGGGATCTCGCCGCGTGAGGCGCTGGCGATGGACCCGCAGCAGCGGCTGCTGCTGGAGACCTCCTGGGAGGCGTTCGAGCGCGCGGGCATCGACCCGGGGGCGCTGCGCGGTCAGCAGATCGGTGTCTTCGCGGGGACCAACGGCCAGGACTATCTGTCGCTGCTGATGCAGGCGCCCGAGGGCCTTGAGGGCCATCTGGGCACGGGCAACGCGGCGAGCGTGGTGTCCGGCCGGGTGGCGTACACCTTCGGCCTCGAGGGCCCGGCCGTCACGGTCGACACGGCCTGCTCGTCGTCGCTGGTGGCGCTGCATCTCGCGGTGCAGGCGCTGCGGCAGGGCGAGTGCACGATGGCGCTCGCGGGCGGCGTCACGGTGATGTCCACCCCCGAGAACTTCATCGACTTCAGCCGTCAGCGCGGACTGGCCGCCGACGGCCGGATCAAGGCGTTCGCGGCCGGTGCCGACGGCACGGGCTGGGGCGAGGGCGCGGGCATGCTGCTCGTGGAGCGGCTGTCGGACGCGCGCAGGAATGGCCACCCGGTGCTGGCGGTCGTGCGGGGCTCGGCCATCAACCAGGACGGTGCGTCGAACGGCCTCACGGCCCCCAACGGTCCGTCCCAGCAGCGCGTCATCCGGCAGGCGCTGACCAGCGCCGGGCTGACGAGCGGCGATGTGGACGTCGTCGAGGCGCATGGCACGGGCACCACGCTGGGTGACCCGATCGAGGCGCAGGCGCTGCTGGCGACGTACGGCCAGGAGCGGGATGGGGACCGGCCGTTGTGGCTGGGGTCCATCAAGTCCAACATCGGGCACACGCAGGCGGCTGCCGGTGTCGCGGGCGTCATCAAGATGGTGATGGCCATGCGGCACGGTGTGCTGCCGCAGACGTTGCACGTGGACGCGCCGTCGCCGCATGTGGACTGGTCGGCGGGGGCGGTCTCGCTGCTGACGGAGCAGGTGGAGTGGCCGGAGACCGGCCGTCCGCGCCGCGCCGGTATCTCCTCGTTCGGCATCAGTGGCACCAACGCGCACACCATCATCGAGCAGGCCCCGGCGGTCGACGCGCCGACCCAGGCACCCGAGCGGAACGGCCTCGGCGGCCTTCTGCCGTTCGCCCTGTCGGCCAAGAACGCCGAAGCGCTGCGGGAGCAGGCCGCGCGGCTGCACATCCACATCGCGTCGCGCCCGGAGGTGGCGCCGCTCGATGTCGCCCACGCCCTGGCCGTCGGCCGCGCCGCCCTGGAGCGGCGTGCGGTGCTGACCGTCGGTGACCGGGACGACCTGCTGCGGACACTCGACGCGGTGGCCCGGGGCGAGTCCGCTCCGGGTGTGGTCGAGGGGACGGTCGCCGAGGGCAAGGTGGCGTTCCTGTTCACGGGGCAGGGGAGCCAGCGGTTGGGGATGGGGCGTGAGCTGTACGACGCCTTCCCGGTGTTCGCGGATGCGCTGGACGAGGTGTGTGCGCATCTGGATCTGTACCTGGAGCGGCCGCTGCGGGACGTGTTGTTCGGGGATGACGCGGCGGTCCTGGACCGGACGGGGTTCACTCAGCCCGCGCTGTTCGCGGTTGAGGTGGCGCTGTTCCGGCTGGTCGAGGCGTGGGGGCTGACGCCGGACTTCCTGTCCGGGCATTCGATCGGTGAGCTGGCCGCCGCGCATGTGGCGGGTGTGCTCTCGCTCGCGGACGCGGCGCGGTTGGTGGCGGCCCGTGGGCGGTTGATGCAGGAACTGCCCGCCGGTGGCGCGATGGTCGCGGTGCAGGCGTCGGAGGACGAGGTCACGCCGCTGCTGACCGAGCGCGTCAGCATCGCCGCCCTCAACGGCCCGATCTCCGTCGTCATCGCGGGCGACGAGGACGCGGCACTGGAGATCGCGGCCGGTTTCGAGGCGCGGGGTCGTAAGACCAAGCGGCTCACCGTCAGCCATGCGTTCCATTCGCCGCGTATGGACGGGATGCTGGAGGCGTTCCGTGAGGTGGCGCAGGATCTCACGTACGAGGCCCCGCGCATCCCGATCGTCTCCAACCTCACCGGCGAGCTGGTCTCCGCCGAGGAGATCACGACCCCCGACTTCTGGGTGCGCCACGTCCGCGAGGCCGTCCGCTTCCTCGACGGCATCCGCACCCTCGAAGCCCAGGGCGTCACCACCTACCTCGAAATCGGCCCCGACGGCGTCCTCTCCGCGATGGCGCAGGAGTGCGTGACCGACTCCGCGTCCGACGCCGCCTTCGCCGCCGCCCTGCGCAAGGACCGCCCCGAAGCCGAGGCGCTGCTCTCGGCCGTCGCACGCGCGCACGTCCGTGGTGTGACACCGGACTGGGCGGCCGTGTTCGCCGGTGCGGGCGCCGCCCCCGTGGACCCGGCCGAGCTGCCCACCTACGCCTTCCAGCGGCAGCGCTACTGGCCCAGCGCCGCCGCCCTCGCGGCGGGCGACCCCGAGTCGATCGGGCTCGGCGACATCGACCATCCGCTCCTCGGCGCCGCCGTCGCGCTCGCGGACGCCGATGGCCTCCTGCTCACCGGGGTGCTCTCCACCCGCACCCACCCCTGGCTGGCCGACCACGCGGTCATGGACACCGTGCTGTTGCCCGGCACCGCCTTCGTGGAGCTGGCGAGCACGGCGGGCGCCCAGGTCGGCTGTGAGCGGCTGGACGAACTGACCCTCGAAGCCCCGCTCGTGCTGCCCGAGCACACCGGGGTGCGGGTGCAGCTCGTCGTGGACGGGCCGGACGAGTCCGGCCGCCGTTCCTTCAGCCTGCACTCGCGACGGCAGGACGCGCTCGGCACCGAGCCGTGGACGCGCCACGCCACCGGCGCGCTCGCGCCCGGCGCCCGGACGCCCGAGTCGGACCAGCCCGATGAGCTGGCCGTATGGCCGCCGCGGGGCGCGACGCCGATCGCGGTCGAGGGGCTGTACGAGGAGCTGGCCGGGGCGGGCCTCGGCTACGGGCCGGTGTTCCAGGGACTCAAGGGCGCCTGGCGGCTCGGCGAGAACCTCTACGCCGAGGTGGGCTTCCCCGAGGGCGCGCCGCTGACGTCGGGCGCCGAGGCCGGGCGGTTCGGGCTGCACCCGGCCCTGCTCGACGCCGCGCTGCACGTCATCGGCCTCGACAGCGCCGACCGCGCGTCGGCTTTGGCCGAGGGCGCGCTGCTGCCGTTCGCGTGGAACGGTGTCCAGCTGCACGCGGCCGGGGCCGGTGCGCTGCGGGTGCGGCTGTCCGAGCGGTCGTCGAACGCGGTCGCGCTGCTGGTGGCCGACGGCACGGGCCGTCCGGTGGCCACGGTCGAGTCCGTGGCGCTGCGGGCGGCCTCGGCCGACCAGGTGCGCGCGGCGCGCGGCGGGCTGCACGAGTCGCTGTTCCGGCTGGACTGGACGGCGGTTCCGGCGCCCGCGACCGGCGCGGTCACGGGCGACTGGGCGGTGCTCGGCGCTGACGCCGCCGAACTGGCCGCGCTGGAGGGCGCGTTCGGGCCCGGGGTCCGGCTCGCCGCGTATCGCGATCTGGCGGTGCTGCGCACGGCCGTGGACGCCGGGGCACCCGCGCCCGACACCGTCCTGCTGAGCACTACCGCTACCGGTGGCGATGGCGGCGCGTCGGCTGTGCACGAGGCCACCCAGAGCGTGCTCGCCCTGCTCCAGGCGTGGCTGGCCGATGAGCGGTTCGCCGCGTCGCGGCTGGTGCTGCTGACCCGGGGCGCGGTGGAGACCGAGCCGGGCGCGGGCGTGGCGGATCTGCCGTACGCCGCCGTGCGCGGTCTGTTCCGCTCCGCCCAGTCGGAGAACCCGGGCCGTCTGGTGCTGCTGGACGTGGACGGCGAGGAGGGCTCGTACCGTACGGTGCCCGCCGCGCTCGGCGTGGACGAGGCGGAGCTGGCGCTGCGCGCGGGCGTGGCGCTCGCGCCACGGCTGGCCCGGGTGCCGGTCACCGAAAACACCGACGACACGGACACGGAAGCCGCTACCGTCCCGTCGTACGACCCCAACGGCACCGTGCTGATCACCGGCGCCTCCGGAACCCTCGGTGGCCTCTTCGCCCGCCACCTCGTCTCCGCCCACGGCGTACGCCACCTGCTGCTGGTCAGCCGCCGTGGCGCCGACGCCGAGGGCGCCGAGGAGCTGCGCGCCGAGCTCACGGCGGCCGGTGCCACCGTCACCTGGGCGGCCTGCGACGTGGCCGACCGCGACGCGCTCGCCGCGACCCTGGCCGCCATCCCGGACGGGCATCCGCTGACCGCCGTGGTGCACACGGCGGGCGTCCTGGACGACGGCATCCTCGGCTCGCTGACGCCCGAGCGGGTGGCGCGGGTGCTGCGCCCCAAGGTGGACGCGGCGCTGAACCTGCACGAGCTGACCCGCGACCACGAGCTGTCCGCGTTCGTGCTGTTCTCCGGTGCCGCCGCCGTGTTCGGCGCGCCCGGACAGGCGAGCTACGCCGCCGCCAACTCCTTCCTGGAGGCGCTGGCCCAGCACCGCGTCGCCCAGGGGCTTCCGGCCACCGCGCTGGCCTGGGGCCTGTGGGCCGGTGCGGGCATGGGAAGCGGTCTTGACGAGCTCGATCTGCGGCGCATCGCGCGCGGCGGGGTCGCCCCGATCGCCGCCGACGAGGGGCTGACGCTCTTCGACGCGGCCCGCGCCGACGGCGCCGCCGTGCTGTTCCCGATGCGGCTCGACTACGCGGGGCTGCGCACCGAGGCCACGGCGGCCGGGACCGTACCGGCCCTGTTCCGGGGCCTGGTGCGGACCCCGGTCCGGCGGGCCGCCGCCGCGGCCGCCACCGCCGACGGCTCCGCGCTCGCCCAGCGCCTCGCCGGGCTCGCCCGGCCCGAACAGGACCGTGAGCTGCTGGAGTTGGTGTGCGGCCGGGTCGCCGCGGTGCTCGGTTACGCGGGCCCGGACGCCGTCGAGGCCGGGCGGGCGTTCAAGGAGCTGGGCTTCGACTCGCTCACCGCCGTCGAGCTCCGCAACGACCTCAAGACCGTCACCGGGCTGCGGCTCCCGGCGACGCTCGTCTTCGACTACCCGACCCCCGCCGCTCTCGCCGGCCATCTGCGCGCGGAGCTGCTGGGCGCCGAGGAGACCACCGCGCCGCTCGTCCCCGTACGGACGCAGGCGGCCCCGGCGCTCGACGACGACCCGATCGTCATCGTCGGCATGAGCTGCCGCTACCCGGGCGGGGTGCGCACCCCGGAGGAGCTGTGGGAGCTCGTCGCCACCGGTGGCGACGGCATCTCCGGCTTCCCCGTGGACCGTGGCTGGGACCTCGACGGCCTCTACCACCCGGACCCCGACCACGCGGGCACCTCGTACACCCGCGAGGGCGGCTTCCTGCACGACGCCGCCGACTTCGACCCGGACTTCTTCGGGATCTCGCCGCGTGAGGCGCTGGCGATGGACCCGCAGCAGCGGCTGCTGCTGGAGACCTCGTGGGAGGCGTTCGAGCGGGCGGGCATCGACCCGGCGCGGGTGCGCGGCAGCCGTGTCGGCGTGTTCGCGGGCGTCATGTACCACGACTACGTGACCGGCCTCGACGGCATCCCCGACGGTGTCGAGGGCTACATCGGCACCGGCAACGCGGGCTCCATCGCCTCCGGCCGGGTGGCGTACACCTTCGGTCTCGAAGGCCCGGCGGTCACCGTGGACACGGCGTGTTCGTCGTCGCTGGTTGCGCTGCACTGGGCGATCCAGGCGCTGCGCGCGGGCGAGTGCACGATGGCGCTGGCCGGTGGTGTGGCGGTCATGGCCACACCCGAGACGTTCATCGACTTCAGCCGTCAGCGCGGCCTGGCCACGGACGGCCGGTGCAAGTCGTTCGCGGCGTCGGCGGACGGCACGGGCTGGGCCGAGGGCGCGGGCATGCTGCTCGTGGAGCGGCTGTCGGACGCGCGGCGCAACGGCCACCCGGTGCTGGCGGTGGTCCGGGGCTCGGCCATCAACCAGGACGGCGCGAGCAATGGCCTGACGGCGCCCAACGGTCCGTCCCAGCAGCGCGTCATCCGGCAGGCGCTGGCCACCGCCGGGCTGACGAGCGGCGATGTGGACGTGGTCGAGGCACACGGCACGGGTACGACGCTGGGTGACCCGATCGAGGCGCAGGCGCTGCTGGCGACGTACGGCCAGGAGCGGGAGGCCGACCGGCCGCTGTGGCTGGGGTCCATCAAGTCCAACATCGGCCACACGCAGGCCGCCGCCGGTGTCGCGGGCATCATCAAGATGGTGATGGTCATGCGGCACGGTGTGCTGCCGCGAACGCTGCACGTGGACGCGCCCTCCCCGAACGTCGACTGGGAGGACGGCGCGGTCTCGCTGCTGACCGAGCCGATGGAGTGGCCGGAGACCGGCCGTCCGCGCCGCGCCGGTGTGTCGTCGTTCGGCATCAGCGGCACCAACGCGCACACCATCATCGAGCAGCCGCCGGCCGCCGAGGGCCGCGAGGAGGCGGCGGCGCGGCCGTCCGCCGTACCGCCGGTGCTGCCGTGGCCGCTGTCGGCCGTGGGCGGTGACGCGCTGCGCGACCAGGCCCGCCGCCTGCGCGACCGGCTGCGCGCCGCCGACGAGGACGTGGACCTGACCGCCATCGGCTACACCCTCGCCGCCGGGCGCACCGTCTTCGAGGACCGCGCGGTGCTGGTGGCCGACGGCCGCGAGGGCTTCCTGCGCGCCCTGGAGGCGCTGGCCTCCGGCGAACCGGCCACGGGCCTGGTGCAGGGCTCGCCGGTGGCTGGGAAGCTGGCGTTCCTGTTCACCGGTCAGGGCAGTCAGCGGCTGGGGATGGGACGTGAGCTGTACGACGCCTACCCGGTGTTCGCGGAGGCGTTCGACGCGGTGTGCGACGCGCTGGACGCACATCTGGAACGGCCGCTGAAGACCGTGGTGTTCGGGGACGATGCGGAGGCGCTGGATCAGACGGGGTTCACCCAGCCCGCGTTGTTCGCGGTTGAGGTGGCGCTGTTCCGGCTCGTCGAGGCGTGGGGGCTGACGCCGGACTTCCTCTCCGGGCATTCGATCGGTGAGCTGGCCGCCGCGCATGTGGCGGGTGTGTTGTCGCTGGCGGACGCGGCGAAGCTGGTGGCGGCGCGCGGGCGGCTGATGCAGGAGCTTGCCGAGGGCGGCGCGATGATCGCGGTGCAGGCGGCGGAGGACGAGGTCGAACCGCTGCTCACCGAGCGCGTCTCGCTCGCCGCGCTCAACGGTCCGACCTCCGTGGTCATCGCGGGTGATGAGGACGCGGCGCTGGAGATCGCTTCCGGTTTCGAGGCGCAGGGTCGGAAGACCAAGCGGCTCACGGTCAGCCACGCGTTCCACTCGCCGCGTATGGACGGCATGTTGGACGCCTTCCGGGAGGTGGCGCAGGGTCTGACGTACGCGGCCCCGCGCATCCCGATCGTCTCCAACCTCACCGGGGACGTCGTCTCCGCCGAGGAGATCACGACCCCCGGGTTCTGGGTGCGCCACGTCCGCGAGGCCGTGCGCTTCCTCGACGGTGTGCGGACGTTGGAAGCCCAGGGCGTCACCACCTACCTCGAACTCGGCCCCGACGGCGTGCTCTCCGCCATGGGCCAGGACTGCCTCGCCGAAGGCGACACGGCGGGCTTCGTCGCCGCCCTGCGCGGTGGCCGCCCCGAGGCCGAGGCCGTCACCACCGCCCTCGCCACCCTGCACACCCGGGGGTCCGCCCCGGACTGGGAGGCGTTCTACGCCGGAACCGGCGCGCGGCGCGTGGAGCTGCCGACGTACGCCTTCCAGCGGCGGCGCTACTGGCTGGACGTGCGGACGGCCACCGCCACCCCCGGGGCCACGGCTCAGAACGCCGTCGACGCCCGCTTCTGGGAGGCCGTCGAGCGTGCGGACCTGGCCTCGCTCGCCGAGACCCTGAACCTGGACACCGAGGACAACGGCGCGCTGGAGGCCCTGCTGCCCTCGCTGTCGTCGTGGCGGCGGCAGCAGTCGGAGCGTTCGACGGTGGACGGCTGGCGCTACCGGGTGTCGTGGAAGCCGGTCACCGACCGCTCCGCCGCGTCCCTGACCGGCGGCTGGCTCGTGGTGATACCGGCCGAGGCGGCCGAGGACGCCTGGGTCGCGGGTGCCGTACGGATGCTGAACGACCGTGGCCTCGACGTGCGCCGCGTCGAGCTGACCGCCGACGACGACCGCGCCACGGTGGCCGAGCGGCTGGCCGGGGCCATCGGCGACGCGCCCGTGACCGGCGGTGTGCTCTCCCTGCTGGCCCTCGCGGACAGCGACGGCAGTGGCGATGGCGATGGCGGCGGCGATGTGCTGCTGCGGACGGCCGCGCTGACGCAGGCCCTGGGCGACGCGGGCATCGGCGCGCCGCTGTGGGTGGCCACGCGGGGTGCGGTGGCCGTGGGCCGTTCGGATGGAACGGTCAGCCCCGCGCAGTCGCAACTGTGGGGTCTGGGCCGGGTGGCCGCGCTGGAGGTGCCCGAGCGCTGGGGCGGTCTGGTCGACCTCCCGGAGACGGCCGACGAGCGTGCGCTGGGACGGCTCGTGGAGGTGCTGGCCGGTTCTGGTGCCGGTGTCATCTCCGGTGCCGGTGTCATCTCCGGGGGCGGTGGCGAGGACCAGGTGGCGGTGCGGGCGTCGGGCGTGTTCGCGCGCCGTCTTGTCCGGGCCTCCGCGCCCGCGTCCCCCAGCGGCTCCTGGACCCCGGGCGCCGGTACGACCCTGGTCACCGGCGGTACGGGCGCGCTGGGCGCGCAGGTGGCCCGCTGGCTGGTCGCGGGCGGCGCCGAACATGTGCTGCTCGCCGGCCGCCGTGGCCTCGACGCCCCCGGCGCCGCCGAGCTGCGCGATGAACTCGCCGCCTCCGGCGCGCGGGTGACGATCGCCGCGTGTGATGTGGCCGACCGGGACGCGCTCGCGCGGCTCCTCGCCGACATCCCGGCCGAGCTGCCGCTGACCGGTGTGGTGCACACGGCCGGGGTGCTGGACGACGGCGTACTGGACTCGCTCACCCCCGAGCGCTTCACCGGCGTCCTGCGCGCCAAGGCGGCCGCCGCGGCCCATCTCGACGAGCTGACGCGCGACCGGGAGCTGTCGGCCTTCGTGCTGTTCTCCTCGATCAGTGGCACGTTCGGCGCCGCCGGACAGGGCAACTACGCGGCCGCGAACGCTTACGTGGACGCGCTGGCCGAGCGGCGGCGCGCCCAGGGCCTGCCCGCCACCTCGATCGCCTGGGGCCCGTGGGCCGAGGGCGGGATGGCCACGGACGGGGCGCTGGAGCAGCGTCTGCGGCGCGGCGGACTGCCGCCGATGGACGCGGAGTTGGCGATCGGCGCGCTCCAGCGGGCGCTCGACCTCGACGACGCGGTGGTCACCGTCGCGGACATCGACTGGGACCGGTTCGCACCGGACTTCACCGCCGCACGGCCCAGCCGTCTGCTCGCGGACCTCCCGGAGATCCGCGCGGCGGCGGAGGCCACCGCCACCGCCCCCGCGGCCGACGGCTCCTCGCTCGCCGCCCGGCTGGCCGGGCTGGGCGAGGCGGAGCGGGACCGGCTGCTGCTGGACCTGGTCCGTACGCAGGTGGCCGCGGTGCTGGGACACGACGGCTCCGAGTCCATCGGCGCCGACCGGGCCTTCGGCGAGCTGGGCTTCGACTCGCTGACCGCCGTCGAGCTGCGCAACCGGCTCGGTGCCGCCAGCGGTGTCCAGCTGCCCGCCACCCTGGTCTTCGACTACCCGACGGCCTCCGCCCTCGCGACCTATCTGCGAAGCGAACTCATCGGGACCAGCACCGCCATCGAGCCCACACACCCCACGGCCGTGACGGCGGCGGCCGATGACGACCCGATCGCCATCGTCGCCATGAGCTGCCGCTTCCCGGGCGGGGTGCGGTCGCCCGAGGAGCTGTGGCAGCTGCTCACCGCGGGCGGGGACGCGATCGCCGAGTTCCCGGCCGACCGCGGCTGGGACCTGGACGCGCTCTACGACCCGGACCCGGACACCCGTGGCACCTTCTACGCACGCGAGGGCGGATTCCTCTACGACGCGGGCCACTTCGACGCCGCGTTCTTCGGGATCTCGCCGCGTGAGGCCCTCGCCATGGACCCGCAGCAGCGGCTGCTGCTGGAGACCTCCTGGGAGGCGTTCGAGCGCGCGGGCATCGACCCGGCCGCGCTGCGCGGCACGTCCGCCGGGGTGTTCGTCGGCTCCAACGGGCAGGACTACGACGCCTCGCTGCACACCGTCCCCGCGGGTGTCGAGGGCTATCTCGGCACGGGCAACGCGGCCAGCGTGGTGTCCGGCCGGCTCGCGTACACCTTCGGTCTGGAGGGCCCTGCGGTCACCGTGGACACGGCGTGCTCGTCGTCGCTGGTGGCGCTGCACTGGGCGATCCAGGCGCTGCGCCAGGGCGAGTGCTCGCTCGCGCTCGCGGGCGGTGTGACGGTCATGTCGAGCCCCGGCGCGTACATCGAGTTCAGCCGCCAGCGCGGGCTGGCCCCGGACGGCCGCTGCAAGGCGTTCGCGGCCGGGGCCGATGGCACCGGCTGGGGCGAGGGCGTCGGCATGCTGCTCGTGGAGCGGCTGTCGGACGCCCGCCGCAACGGCCACCCGGTGCTGGCGCTCGTCCGTGGCTCGGCCATCAACCAGGACGGCGCCTCCAACGGTCTGACCGCGCCCAACGGCCCCGCCCAGCAGCGCGTCATCCGCCAGGCGCTGGCCGGTGCGGGCCTGTCCGCCGCCGAGGTGGACGCGGTCGAGGCCCACGGCACCGGCACCCGGCTCGGCGACCCGATCGAGGCGCAGGCGCTGCTGGCCACCTACGGCCAGGAGCGGGACGCGGAGCGGCCGCTGTGGCTGGGCGCCATCAAGTCCAACATCGGCCACACCCAGGCCGCGGCCGGTGTCGCGGGTGTCATCAAGATGGTGCTGGCCATGCGCCACGGTGTGCTGCCGCGCACCCTGCACGTGGACGAGCCGTCGCCGCACGTGGACTGGTCGGCGGGCGCGGTGTCGCTGCTGACCGAGCAGGTGGCGTGGCCGGAGACCGGCCGTCCGCGCCGCGCGGGCGTCTCCTCGTTCGGCTTCAGCGGCACCAACGCCCATACGGTGCTGGAGCAGGCACCGGTCCACGACGAGGCCGCCGAGGAAGCCGCCCCGCGGCACCCGCTCGTCCGGCCCGATGTGGTGGCCTGGCCGCTGTCGGCCAAGGGCGAGGACGCGCTGCGCGCCCAGGCCGAGCGGCTGCGCGCCCACCTCGAGGCCGAGGCCGGACCGGACGCGGTGGACGTGGCGCACTCGCTGGTGGACGTGGCGTATTCGCTGGCCACCACCCGGTCCGCCCTGGAGCACCGCGCGGTGGTCCTCGGCCCGGACCGGGACCGGCTGCTCGCGGGGCTGACCGCCCTCGCGCGCGGCGAGTTTGCCGCGCAGCTGGTCCGGGGCGTGCCCGTGGAGGGCCGCACCGCCGTGCTCTTCACCGGCCAGGGCAGCCAGCGGCTCGGCATGGGCCGTGAGCTGTACGAGGCCAGCCCCGTCTTCGCGGAGGCGCTGGACGCGGTCTGCGCCGAGCTGGACCGGCACCTCGAACTCCCGCTGTACGACGTGCTGTTCGGGGACGACAAGGAGCCGCTGGACCGGACCGGGTTCACCCAGCCCGCGCTGTTCGCCGTCGAGGTGGCGCTGTTCCGGCTGGCCGAGGCCGCCGGGCTGCGGCCGGACGTCCTGGCCGGGCACTCCATCGGCGAGCTGGCCGCCGCACACGTGGCCGGGGTGCTGTCGCTGGAGGACGCCGCCACGCTGGTGGCCGCGCGCGGCCGGCTGATGCAGCAACTGCCCTCCGGTGGCGCGATGATCGCGCTCCAGGCGGCGGAGGACGAGGTCGAACCGCTGCTCACCGAGCGCGTCTCGATAGCCGCGCTCAACGGTCCGACCTCCGTGGTCATCGCCGGTGATGAGGACGCGGCGCTGGAGATCGCGGCCGGTTTCGAGGCGCGGGGCCGCAAGACCAAGCGGCTCACCGTGAGCCACGCCTTCCACTCCCCGCTGATGGACGGCATGCTCGCCGAGTTCCGCAAGGTCGCCGAGGGGCTGACCTACCACGCGCCGCGCATCCCGATCGTCTCCACCGTCACCGGACAGCGGATCTCCGACGAGCTGGGCATGGCCGCCGACTACTGGGTGCGCCACGTCCGCCACGCCGTCCGCTTCCTCGACGGGGTCCGCGCACTGGAGGCCCAGGGCGTCACCACCTACGTCGAGTTGGGCCCGGACGGGGTGCTGTCCGCCATGGCGCAGGACTGCGTCACCGCCGGGGACGAGGGCGCCGAGGACGTGGCCTTCGTGCCCGTGCTGCGCGCCGGGCGTCCCGAGACGGAGACGCTGACCGCCGCCCTCGCCACGCTGCACGTCCGGGGCGCGGCGCTGGACTGGGAGGCGCTGTTCGCCGGGACCGGCGCCCGCCGCGTCGAGCTGCCCACGTACGCGTTCCAGCGGCGGCGCTACTGGCTCGAGGGCACCCCGCACCCCACGCCCGGCCAGGAGGCCACGGCCGACGACACCGCCGGGGCCCGGTTCTGGGAGGCGGTCGAGAGCGATGACCTCGCCTCGCTGTCGGACGCCGTGGGCATCGACGTGGACCAGCCGCTCAGCGCGCTGCTCCCGGCGCTGTCCGCGTGGCGGCGCCGGGAGCGCGAGCGGTCCGCGCTCGACGGCTGGCGCTACCGCGTCACCTGGAAGCCGCTGGAGGAGCCCCGGCTCGCCGCCGCCCCCGGCGTCTGGCTGGTCGCCGAACCGGCCGCCCCCGCGGGTCACGCCGACGCCGTGCGGCGGGTCGTGGCCGCGCTGGCCGACCGGGGCGCCGACATCCGGCGCATCGCGGCCGACGGCGCGGACCTCGACCGGGAGGCGCTGGCCGAGCGGATCCGCCGGGCGGCGGCCGACGAGCCCGTGCACGGGGTGCTGTCGCTGCTCGCTTGGGACGAGCGGGCGCACCCCGACCACCCCGCCGTGCCCACCGGGCTGCTGCGCACCGGAGTGCTGGTGCAGGCACTCGGGGACGCGGGCCTGGACGCGCCGCTGTGGTGCGCCACCACCGGCGCCGTCGCCACCGCCGCATCGGAGCCGGTCGGCAGCGCCGCGCAGGCGCAGGTCTGGGGCCTGGGCCGGGTGGTCGCGCTGGAGCACCCCGAGCGCTGGGGCGGTCTGATCGACCTGCCCGCGACGCTCGACGAACGGGCCGCCGACCGCTTGGCCGGTGTGCTCGGCGGACACGCCGACGGCGACGAGGACCAGCTGGCGATCCGTACGGCCGGAGTCCTGGCCCGCCGCCTCGCCCGCGCCGAGCGCGCCCCGGCCACCGGGGCGCCGTGGCGGCCGCGTGGCACGGTCCTGGTCACCGGCGGCACCGGCGCGCTGGGCGCCCATGTGGCCCGCTGGCTGGCGGAGAACGGCGCCGAGCATCTGGTGCTCACCAGCCGCCGCGGCCCCGACGCCCCCGGTGCCACCGAGCTGCGCGACGAACTCGCCGCGTCCGGCGCCCAGGTGACCGTCGCCGCCTGCGATGTCACCGACCGGGACGCGGTGGCCGGGCTGCTGGCCCGGATCCGCGACGACCACCCCCAGCACCCGCTCACGGCGGTCGTGCACACGGCGGGCGCCGGGCAGTTCGCACCGGTCGCGGAGACCACCCCGGCCGATGTCGCCGAGGTGGTGGCCGCCAAGGTGGCGGGCGCGGCCCATCTGGACGCGCTGCTCGGCGACACGGAGCTGGACGCCTTCGTGCTCTTCTCCTCGATCGCCGGGGTGTGGGGCAGTGGCGGCCAGGGCGCGTACGCGGCCGGAAACGCCTTCCTCGACGCGCTGGCCGAACAGCGCCGGGCCCGTGGCCTGGCCGCCACCTCGGTGGCCTGGGGCCCGTGGGCGGACGGCGGGCTCGTCGCCGACGACGAGGCGGCCGAGCAGCTGCGCCGCCGCGGATTGCCGACGATGGCCCCGCACTCCGCCATCGCCGCACTCCAGCAGGCGCTGGACCGGAACGAGACCGCCGTGGCCGTGGCCGACGTCGACTGGGGCCGCTTCGCCCCCGCCTTCGCCGCGGCCCGCCCCCGTCCGCTCATCGCCGATCTGCCCGAGGTCCGCGCGGCCCTCGCGGCGGACCCGGCGGAGGGCGCGGGCGGCGGCACGGCCGAGGCACCGGCGGAGTCCCTGCGGCAGCGGCTCGCGGGCCTCACCGGGCCCGAGGCCGAGAAGGCCCTGCTCGACCTCGTCCGTACGGAGGTAGCCGCCGTCCTCGGACACGACGACACCACGGCCGTCCAGGCGGGCCGGGCCTTCAAGGAGCTGGGCTTCGACTCGCTCACCGCCGTCGAACTCCGCAACCGGCTGGGCGCGGCCACCGGGCTCCAGCTCACCGCCACGCTGGTCTTCGACCACCCGACGCCCAGTGCGCTCGCCGGTGTGCTGCGCGCCGACCTGCTCGGCGAGGACACCACCCCCGGACTCCCGGTACTCGCCGAAATCGACAAGCTGGAATTCGCCCTTTCCAACGTCTCCGACGACGCGACGGAACGCGAGCGGGTCACCGCGCGCCTCGAAGCGCTGTTGCGGACCTGGAACGAGAGTGAGAGCGCGGTCGGCGCCGACGGCGCCGACGACGATGAACTCGACCTCGACTCCGCCTCCGCCGAAGACATCTTCGACATCATCAACAATGAATTCGGAAGGTCCTGACGTGATGACCGCCCTCAATTCAACTGACCTCAGGAGGTGACGTTTCCGTGGCTAGCGCGAACGAAGAGAAGCTTCTCGACAATCTGAAGTGGATGACCACTGAGCTGCGCCGGGCCCGTCGCCGCCTGACCGAGGTGGAGGCGGACGCGCGGGAACCGATCGCCATCGTGGCGATGAGCTGCCGTTTCCCCGGTGGCGTCGGTTCGCCCGAGGATTTGTGGCGGCTGGTCGCGGAGGGCGGCGACGCCATTTCCGGATTCCCCGCCGACCGCGGCTGGGACATCGAGGGACTGGCCGATCACGACCCCGACCGCAAGGGCACCTTCTACAACAGCGGCGGCGGATTCCTCGACGGCGCCGCCGAATTCGACCCAGGATTCTTCGGCATTTCGCCGCGCGAGGCGCTGGCGATGGACCCGCAGCAGCGGCTGCTGCTGGAAACGTCCTGGGAGGCGTTCGAGCGCGCCGGAATCGACCCGACGTCCGTCAAGGGCAGCCGCACCGGCGTGTATGTGGGCGCCTCGGCCATGGGCTACGGCTCCGATGTCCAGGGCGCTCCGGAGGAGCTGGAGGGCCTGCTGCTCACCGGCGGTGCCACCAGTGTGCTGTCCGGCCGTATCGCCTACACCTTCGGCCTCGAGGGCCCGGCCGCCACGATCGACACCGCGTGTTCGTCGTCGCTGGTCGCGCTGCACTGGGCGGCCCAGGCGCTGCGGCAGCGCGAATGCTCGCTCGCCCTCGTCGGCGGCGTCACCGTGATGCCCAACCCCGATGTCTTCGTGGAGTTCAGCCGCCAGCGCGGCCTCGCCCCCGATGGCCGCTGCAAGTCCTTCGCCGCGTCGGCGGATGGCACCGGCTGGTCCGAGGGCGTCGGCGTGCTGCTGGTCGAGCGGCTGTCGGACGCGCGGCGGAACGGCCACCAGGTGCTGGCCGTGGTGCGCGGCAGCGCGGTGAACCAGGACGGCGCGTCCAACGGCCTGACCGCGCCGAACGGCCCGTCCCAGCGCCGGGTCATCCGCCAGGCCCTGGAGAACGCCCGGCTGTCCGCCGCCGAGATCGACGTCGTCGAGGCGCATGGCACGGGCACCACGCTGGGCGACCCCATCGAGGCGCAGGCGCTGCTCGCCACGTACGGCCAGGAGCGGCCCGAGGGGCGGCCGCTGTGGCTGGGCTCGCTCAAGTCCAACCTGGGCCACGCCCAGGCGGCAGCGGGTGTCGCGGGCGTCATCAAGATGGTCATGGCGATACGCCACGGCCTCATGCCCAAGACCCTCCACGTCGACGAGCCGTCCCCGACCGTGGACTGGACGGCGGGCGAGGTGTCTCTGCTGACCGAGGCCCGCCCCTGGGACGAGACCGGCAGGCCGCGCCGGGCCGGTGTGTCGGCCTTCGGCGTGAGCGGCACCAACGCGCACACCATCCTGGAGCAGGCCCCGAGCCGGAGGCTCCGGAAGACTCTCCGGAGCCGGACGGGGACGCCACCCCGGCCGCGAACGCCGCGCCGGTCACCGCCACCGTGCTGCCGTGGCTGCTCTCCGGCAGGAACGCGGCGGCGCTGCGCGACAACGCCCGGCGCCTCGCCTCCCACCTCGACCGCGAACCCGCCCTCGGCACCGCCGATGTGGGCCACTCACTGGCCACCGGCCGGGCCGCCCTGGAGCGCCGCGCGGTGCTCGTGGGCGAGGACCGGGACGGGCTGGCCGCCGGTCTGGAGGCGCTCGCGCGGGGGAGTCCGCGCCGGGGCTGATCGAGGGCATGGCCGCCGAGGGCGAGACGGCGTTCCTGTTCACGGGGCAGGGGAGTCAGCGGCTGGGGATGGGGCGTGAGCTGTACGACGCCTATCCGGTGTTCGCGGAGGCGCTGGACGCGGTGTGTGCGGAGCTGGATCCGCATCTCGCGCGGCCGCTGAAGGACGTTCTGTTCGGGGACGACGCGGAGGCGCTGGACCAGACCGGGTTCACCCAGCCCGCGTTGTTCGCGGTTGAGGTGGCGCTGTTCCGGTTGGTTTCGGAGGCATGGGGGGTGCGGCCCGACTATCTGTCGGGGCATTCGATCGGTGAGGTGGCCGCCGCGCATGTGGCGGGTGTGTTGTCGCTGGCGGACGCGGCGCGGTTGGTGGCGGCGCGTGGCCGTTTGATGCAGGAGCTTCCGGCGGGTGGCGCGATGGTCGCGGTGCAGGCGTCGGAGGACGAGGTGGCGCCGCTGCTGACCGAGCGGGTCTCGATCGCCGCGCTGAACGGGCCGTCGTCGGTGGTCATCGCGGGTGATGAGGACGCGGCGCTGGAGATCGCGGCGGGCTTCGAGGCGCGGGGTCGCAAGACCAAGCGGCTCACGGTCAGCCATGCGTTCCACTCGCCGCGCATGGACGGGATGCTGGACGCGTTCCGTCAGGTGGCGCAGGGGCTGACCTACGAGGCCCCCAGGATTCCGGTCGTGTCGAACCTGACCGGTGGCGTGGTGTCCGCCGAGGAGATCACCAGCCCGGACTTCTGGGTGCGCCACGTCCGCGAGGCCGTCCGCTTCCTCGACGGCGTACGGACGCTGGAGGAGCGCGACGTCACCACGTTCATCGAGCTGGGCCCCGACGGTGTCCTGACCGCGATGGCGCAGGAGTGCGTGACCGACGCCGCGTCGGACGTCGCGTTCATCTCGGCCCTGCGCAAGGACCGCCCGAGGCCGAGGCGCTGACCACGGCCGTGGCACGGGCCCATGTGCGCGGTGTGACGGTGGACTGGGCCGGATACTTCGCCGGTAGGGACGCCCACCATGTCGACCTGCCGACGTACGCCTTCCAGCACGAGCGGTTCTGGCTGGAGCCGGGTGCGGCCTCCGTGGGTGATGTGGCGTCCGTGGGCCTGGAGTTGGCGGGGCATCCGCTGCTCGGCGCCGCCGTACCGCTGGCGGAGACCGACGGG
Organism: Streptomyces violaceusniger; assembly: GCA_005405945.1. Classification (GTDB taxonomy): domain Bacteria; phylum Actinomycetota; class Actinomycetes; order Streptomycetales; family Streptomycetaceae; genus Streptomyces; species Streptomyces violaceusniger. Next base: position 4,637,651 of record BJHW01000001.1, on the reverse strand, counting down.
CTGGTGTTCACGGGACGGCTGGGTGTGGATACGCATCCGTGGCTGGCCGACCATGTGGTGCGGGGGGCGGTGGTGCTGCCCGGCACGGCGTTCGTGGAGCTTGCGGTACGCGCCGGTGACCAGGTCGGCTGCGACCTCCTCGACGAGCTGACCCTGCACGCCCCGCTGGTGCTGCCCGCACGCGGTGGCGTCCGGCTGCAGCTCACCGTCGGCGCACCCGATGGCGCCGCACGGCGGTCGCTGACCGTGCTGTCCCGCGCGGAGGACGCCCCGGCCGAGGAGCCGTGGACGCGACACGCCGACGGTGTGCTCGCCCCGGGCGCGCCCCGGCCGTCGTTCGCGCTGACCGCGTGGCCGCCGCAGGACGCCGAGGCGGCCCGTACCGAGGAGCTGTACGCGGCGCTCGCGGACGGCGGGCTGCGGTACGGCCCGGTGTTCCAGGGGCTCACGGCCGCGTGGCGGCGCGGGGACGAACTCTTCGCCGAGGTCCGGCTGGACGAGTCCGTCGCGTCGGACGCGCAGGCGTACGGGCTGCACCCGGCGCTGCTCGACTCGGCGCTGCACGCGCTCGGCCTGGACGGCCTGGATGATGGCGACGGAGACGGCGACGGCCAGGGGCGGCTGCCGTTCGCCTGGAGCGGCGTGTCGCTGTACGCGAGCGGCGCCTCGGCGCTGCGGGTGCGGCTGGAGCCGCGCGGCGCGGACGGCGTCCGGCTGGAGATCGCGGACACCGCCGGCGCACCGGTCGCGGCGGTGGACTCGCTGGTCCTGCGCGCCGTGTCGACGGAGCAGGTGCGGGCCGCGCGGGCGGCGTACCACGAGTCGCTGTTCCGCGTGGAGTGGACCGAACTCCCGGCCGGAGCGGGCGCCGGCGCGCCCGGCGGCGGTCGCTGGGCGGTGCTGGGCACGGATGCGTTCGGGTTGGGTGCCACGGCATACGCGGACCTGGCGGAGCTGGGCGAGGCCGTGGATTCCGGAACGGCGCTGCCGGAGTACGTAGTGGTGTGCCCGGCACGTGAACGCCCGGGTGCGGCAATTCAAGCCCGTCCGGCGCTTGAGGACACGCCCGAAGGGCGTACCAACCCGCACGCGGACGGCGCGCCACTCGAAGGCCCGGATGCGGCATCTCCAGCCCGTCCGGCGTTTGAGGACCGGGGTCTTGGGGCGGAGCCCCACGTTGTGGGAAGGGGCGGGGTGGGGGAAACCCCCTCGCCCGCCACCACGGCGCACCAGGCCACCACCCAGGTGCTGGGCCTGCTGCGGCAGTGGCTGGCCGACGACCGCTTCACGGACTCACGTCTGGTCCTGCTCACCTCGGGGGCCGTGGCCACCGAGGCCGGTGAGCCGGTGACGGACCTCGCGGGCGCCGCCGTCCAGGGTCTGCTGCGCACGGCGCAGGCCGAGAACCCGGACCGCTTCGTCCTCCTGGACAGCGACGGCCAGGACGCGTCGCTCGCGGCGCTTCCGGCCGCGCTGGCGGCGGGCGAGGAGCAGCTGGCCGTCCGCGCGGGCGTGGCCCGTATCCCGAGGCTGGCCAGGGTGCCGGTCACGGACGGGACGGCCACCGAGAACACCTTCGCCCCCGAGGGCACGGTGCTGGTGACCGGCGCGTCCGGTTCGCTGGGCGGTCTGGTGGCCCGGCATCTGGTGGCCGAGCGTGGCGTACGGCATCTGCTGCTGGTGAGCCGCCGTGGCGGTGAGGCACCGGGTGCGGACGAACTCACCACCGAGCTGGCCGAGGTGGGCGCGAGCGTGCGCTGGGCGGCGTGTGACGTGGCCGACCGGGACGCGCTCGCCGCGGCCCTCGCCACCGTCCCGGCCGAGCACCCGCTGACCGCCGTCGTCCACACGGCCGGTGTGCTGGACGACGGTGTGATCGGCTCGCTGACGCCTGAGCGCATCACGCGCGTCCTGCGCCCGAAGGTGGACGCGGCCTGGAACCTCCACGAGCTCACCCGCGACCTCGACCTGACCGCCTTCGTGCTGTTCTCCTCCGCCTCGGGCGTGTTCGGCACCCCGGGCCAGGGCAACTACGCGGCCGCCAACGCCTTCCTGGACGCCCTGGCCGCACACCGCCGCGCCGAGGGCCTGCCCGCCCTCTCGCTCGCCTGGGGCCCTGGGCGGGCGCCGGTATGGGCAGCACCCTGGACGAGGCCGACATCGCCCGGATGCGGCGCGCCGGACTACCGCCGCTGTCCCCGGCGGAGGGCCTGGCGCTCCTGGACGCCGCGCTCACCACGGACCAGGTGGCACCGGTCCCGATGCGCGTGGACGCCGTGGCGCTGCGTGCCCAGGCCGCGGCGGGCGCGCTGGCTCCGCTGCTGCGCGGGCTGGTGCGGGTCCCGGTGCGCCGCGCCGTGGACACCGCCGCGGGCGGCGGCTCCGCGCTGGCGGAGCGGCTGGCCGGGCTGAGCGCGGCGGAGCAGGACCGGCTGCTGCTGGACCTGGTCCGTACGCAGGTGGCGGCCGTCCTCGGCTACGCGGGCCCGCAGGCCGTCGAGGAGGGCCGGGCGTTCAAGGACCTGGGCTTCGACTCCCTGACCGCCGTCGAGCTGCGCAACCTGCTGCGTGAGGCCACCGGGCTGCGGCTGCCGCCGACGCTCGTCTTCGACTACCCCACCTCGACCGCCCTGGCGGGCCATCTGCGCCAGGAGATCGTCGGTGACCCGGCCGACGGAATCGTCCCCGACCGGGTGATCAGCGCGGTGGACCGCGACGACCCGATCGCGATCGTCGCCATGAGCTGCCGCTTCCCCGGCGGGGTGCACTCGCCCGAGGAGCTGTGGCAGCTGCTGGTGGCCGGTGACGACGCCATCACCCCGTTCCCCGCCGACCGCGGCTGGGACCTCGCCACCCTCTACAGCGACGACCCCGACCTCGAGGGCACCAGCTACACCCGCGAGGGCGGCTTCCTGCACGACGTGGCCGACTTCGACGCCTCGTTCTTCGGCATCTCGCCGCGCGAGGCGCTGGCGATGGACCCGCAGCAGCGGCTGCTGATGGAGACCACCTGGGAGGCGTTCGAGCGGGCCGGGATCGACCCGGCCACGCTGCGCGGCAGCCGTACCGGCGTGTACATCGGCTCCAACGACCAGGACTACCTGACGCTGTGGCTGAACGAGCCGCAGGGCCTCGAAGGCCACCTCGGCACCGGCAACTCCTCCAGCGTGGCCTCCGGCCGCCTCTCCTACGCCTTCGGGCTCGAAGGCCCGGCGGTCACCATCGACACCGCCTGCTCGTCGTCGGTGGTGGCGCTGCACCTGGCGGCGCAGGCGCTGCGCAGCGGCGAATGCTCGCTCGCGCTGGCCGGAGCCGTCACGGTCATGTCGACCCCGGGCGCCTTCCTGGAGTTCAGCCGGCAGCGCGGACTGGCCGCCGACGGCCGGATCAAGGCGTTCTCGGCGGACGCGGACGGCACCAACTGGTCCGAGGGCGTGGGCCTGTTCCTGGTGGAGCGGCTTTCCGACGCCCGCAGGAACGGCCACCCGGTGCTCGCCGTCCTGCGCTCCACCGCCATCAACCAGGACGGCGCGTCCAACGGTCTGACGGCGCCCAACGGCCCGTCCCAGCAGCGCGTCATCCGGCAGGCCCTCGCGGGCGCCGGTCTTTCGGCCGCGGACATCGACGCCGTCGAGGCCCACGGCACCGGGACGACGCTCGGCGACCCGATCGAGGCGCAGGCGCTGCTGGCCACCTACGGCCAGGACCGGCCCGAGGGCCGCCCGCTGTGGCTGGGCTCGGTGAAGTCCAACATCGGCCACACCCAGGCCGTGGCGGGAGCCGCCGGCATCATGAAGATGGTCATGGCGATGCGGCACGGTGTGCTGCCGCGGACCCTGCACGTCAGCGAGCCGACCCCGCACGTCGACTGGACCGCGGGGACATCGAGCTGCTGACCGAGACCCGGCCCTGGCCGGAGACCGGCCGTCCGCGCCGCGCGGGCGTGTCGTCGTTCGGCTTCAGCGGCACCAACTCGCACGCGATCATCGAGCAGGCCCCGGCCGTGGACGCGGTCTCCGCGCCCGCCCCGGAGCGGTCCCTGCCCGTCCTCGCCTGGCCGGTCTCGGCCCGTACCGAGGACGCGCTACGGGCCCAGGCCGCACGGCTGCGCCCCTCCGTGGCCGCCGGAGGCGACACGCCGCGCCCGCTCGACCTCGCGTACTCCCTGGCCACCTCGCGTGCCGCCCTGGAACACCGGGCCGTGCTGCTCGGCCGGGACGGCGACCTCCTCGGCGACCAGTTCGCGGCGCTGGCCGAGGGGCGCGGCGCGGCGGGGCTCCTCGAGGGCTCGGCGACCGGTGGCAAGGTGGCGTTCCTGTTCACGGGGCAGGGGAGCCAGCGGCTGGGGATGGGGCGTGAGCTGTACGACGCCTATCCGGTGTTCGCGGAGGCGCTGGACGCGGTGTGTGCGGAGCTGGATCCGCATCTTGCGCGGCCGCTGCGGGATGTGGTGTTCGGGAGGACGCCGAGGCGCTGGACCAGACCGGGTTCACTCAGCCCGCGTTGTTCGCGGTTGAGGTGGCGTTGTTCCGGCTGGTTTCGGAGGCGTGGGGTCTGAAGGCGGACTTCCTGTCCGGGCATTCGATCGGTGAGGTGGCCGCCGCGCATGTGGCGGGTGTGTTGTCGCTGGCGGATGCGGCGAAGTTGGTGGCGGCGCGTGGGCGGTTGATGCAGGAGCTTGCCGAGGGTGGCGCGATGATCGCGGTGCAGGCGTCGGAGGACGAGGTGGCGCCGCTGCTGACCGAGCGCGTGTCGATCGCCGCGCTGAACGGGCCGTCGTCGGTGGTCATCGCGGGTGACGAGGACGCGGCGGCTGAGATCGCGTCCGGTTTCGAGGCGCAGGGCCGTAAGACCAAGCGGCTCACCGTGAGCCACGCGTTCCACTCGCCGCGCATGGACGGGATGTTGGAGGCGTTCCGCGAGGTGGCGCAGGGTCTGACGTACGAGGCCCCGCGCATCCCGATCGTCTCCAACCTGACGGGCGAGCTGGTCTCGGCCGAGGAGATCACCAGCCCCGACTTCTGGGTCCGCCACGTCCGCGAGGCCGTCCGCTTCCTCGATGGCATCCGGATGTTGGAGGCCCAGGGCGTCACCACCTACGTCGAGCTGGGCCCCGACGGTGTGCTCACCGCCATGGCCCAGGACTGTGTGACAGTCGAGGACGCCGGTTTCGCCGCCGCGCTGCGCAAGGACCGCCCCGAGGCCGAGACCGTCACCACCGCGCTCGCCCAGGCGTATGTCCGGGGCGCCGAGGTGGACTGGGCCGGGTTCTTCGCCGGGACCGGCGCACACCGCGTGGACCTGCCGACGTACGCGTTCCAGCGCCGCCGCTACTGGCCGGACACCGCCCCGGAGGCCGGGACCCCGGCCGAGGGCGCCGTGGACGCGGTGGACGCGCGGTTCTGGGAGGCCGTGGAGCGCGAGGACTGGGAGTCGCTGGCCGGCGAGCTGCGGGTCGAGGGCGACCAGCCGCTCAGCGCGGTGCTGCCCGCCCTGTCGTCGTGGCGCCGCGCCCAGCGCGAGCGGTCGGCCGCCGACGGCCACCTCTACAACGTGGTGTGGAAGCCGCGTCCGCGGGGCGGCCCGTCGGACGCCCCGGCCCCGTCCGGCACCTGGCTGACCGTCGTCCCCGCGAGCCATGCGGACGACCCCCGGATCAGCGCGGTGGCGGACGACCTGACGCGTCGCGGGGTACGGGTCGTCACGCTCGAACTGGACGCCGCCGACACCGACCCCGCCGCCGTGACCGACCGTCTCGCCGCCGCGTCGGCCGACGGCCCGGTGGCCGGGGTGCTGTCCCTGCTGGCACTGGACGAGCGGCCGCATCCGGAGCATCCGGCGGTGCCGGTCGGCCTCGCGCTGACCGGTGCGCTGGCCGAGGCGCTGGCGCGGCGGGGCGACGACGCCCCGGCGCGGCTGTGGTGCGCCACCCGGGGCGCGGTCTCGACCGGCGGCGCCGACCGGCTGGACAGCGCCACCCAGGCCCAGGTCTGGGGCTACGGCCGGGTGGTCGCGCTGGAGCAGCCCGAGCGCTGGGGCGGTCTGGTGGACCTCCCGGAGACCGTGGACGAGCGGGCGCTGGACCGGCTCGCGGCCGTGCTCGCCGGGTCCGACGACGAGGACCAGGTGGCGATCCGCGCCACCGGTGTCTTCGTACGCCGTCTCGTCCCGGCCCCGCGCACCGCGGCCACCGCCGCCGCGGAGCCCTGGACGCCGCGCGGGACCGTGCTGGTGACCGGTGGCACGGGCGCCCTGGGGCGGCATGTGGCCCGCTGGCTGGCGGACCACGGCGCGGAGCGGCTGGTGCTGCTCAGCCGCCGTGGCCCCGACGCGCCGGGCGCGGCCGAGATCGTGGCCGAACTGTCCGGCACCGACACCGCCGTGACCGTCGAGGCGTGCGATGTGGCCGACCGCCACGCGCTCGCCGCGCTGGTGGAGAAGCTGGCCGCGAACGGCACCCCGGTCCGGGCCGTGGTGCACTCGGCCGGGATCTCCCAGGAGCCCGGCACCGGTGCCGAACTCCCCGAGTTCGCCCGGATCGTGGCGGCCAAGACGACCGGTGCGGTCCATCTCGACGCCCTCTTCGGCGCGGACGCCGACCCGCTGGACGCCTTCGTGCTCTTCTCCTCGATCGCCGGGGTGTGGGGCAGTGGCGGCCAGGGCGCCTACGCGGCCGGAAACGCCTTCCTCGACGCGCTGGCCGAACAGCGCCGGGCCCGTGGCCTGGCCGCCACCTCGGTGGCCTGGGGCCCGTGGGCGGAGGGCGGCATGGCCGCCGAGGGCGACGCCGAGGAGCAGCTGCGCCGCCGCGGACTGCCGCCGATGGCGCCGGAGGTGAACATGGTCGCCTTCCAGCGGGTGCTCTCCCGCCAGGAGACGGCCGTGACGGTGGCCGATGTCGACTGGGAGCGTTTCGCCCCGGCCTTCACCGCCGCCCGCCCCCGCCCGCTGATCGACGATCTGCCGCAGGTGGCCAAGGCCCTGCGCGGCGGCGACGACGGCGATCAGGCGAACAAGGCGGCCGACGGCGCGCCGGGCCTGCGCGAGCGGCTCGCCGGGCTGTCCGCGGCCGAGCGCGAGGACACGGTGCTGGAGCTGGTCCGCACCCATGTGGCCAGCGCCCTCGGCCACGCCTCCGCCGACGAGGTCGAGGCCGGGCGCGCCTTCAACGAGCTGGGCTTCGACTCGCTCACCGCGGTCGAACTGCGCACCCGGCTCGGCGCGGCCACCGGCCTCAAGCTGCCCGCGAGCCTGGTCTACGACTACCCGACCCCGGCCGCGCTCGCCGAGCACCTGCTGACCGAGCTGGTCCCGGACGGACCGGGCCACGGCCACGGCCCCGGCCACGCCCTGCCCGATGTGGACCTCGACCCGCAGGACGCCGAGCTGCGCCGCACCCTGGCCACCATCCCGATGAGCCGCATCCGGGAGGCCGGGCTGCTGGACACGCTGCTCCGGCTGGCCGATCCACAAGCCGCCACTTCCGACCCCAGCCGCGCCGAGGACGAGGCGGAGTCCATCGACGAGATGGACGTCCAGCACCTCATCGACATGGCGCTCGACCTCGACAGCCTCGACGGCAACGATTCCTGACGCGGGCCCAAGCACGGAGTACACGATGACAACCCCCAACGAAAAGCTCGTTGACGCGCTGCGGGCCTCGCTGAAGGAAACCGAGCGGCTGCGGAAGCAGAACCAGCAGCTCACCGACGCCTCCCGGGAACCGATCGCCATCGTCGGCATGAGCTGCCGGTTCCCCGGCGGCGTCGGCAGCCCCGAGGAGCTGTGGCGGCTTGTGGCGGACGGCCAGGACGCCATCTCCGGCTTCCCCGACGACCGCGGCTGGGACATCGAGGCGCTGTACGACCCGGACCCGGAGCGCGAGGGCACCTTCTACGCCCGCGGGGGCGGCTTCCTGTACGACGCGAGCCGGTTCGACCCGGGCTTCTTCGGGATCTCGCCGCGCGAGGCGCTGGCGATGGACCCGCAGCAGCGGCTGCTGCTGGAGACCTCGTGGGAGGCGTTCGAGCGGGCCGGGATCGACCCGGCGACGGTGCGGGGCTCGCGCACCGGTGTGTTCGTCGGCGCGTCCACGCAGGCGTACGGGGCGGGGGAGTACGACCTGCCGGAGGGTGTCGAGGGCCATCTGCTCACCGGCACCGCCTCCAGCGTCGCCTCCGGGCGGCTCTCCTACGCCTTCGGCCTCGAGGGCCCGGCGGCCACCATCGACACCGCCTGCTCCTCGTCCTCGGTCGCGCTGCACCTGGCGGTCCAGGCGCTGCGGCAGAGCGAGTGTTCGCTGGCGGTGGCGGCGGGCGCGACCGTGCTGTCCTCCCCGGATGTGTTCGTGGAGTTCAGCCGTCAGCGCGGACTCTCCCCCGACGGTCGCTGCAAGTCCTTCGCCGCGTCGGCGGATGGCACCGGCTGGTCCGAGGGCGTCGCCGTGCTGCTGGTCGAGCGGCTGTCGGACGCGCGGCGGAACGGCCACCCGGTGCTGGCGGTGGTGCGCGGCAGCGCGGTGAACCAGGACGGTGCGTCCAACGGTCTGACGGCGCCGAACGGCCCGTCCCAGCGGCGCGTCATCCGCCAGGCCCTGGAGAACGCCCGGCTCTCCGCCGCCGACGTGGACGCGGTGGAGGCCCACGGCACGGGCACGACGCTGGGCGACCCGATCGAGGCGCAGGCGCTGCTGGCCACGTACGGCCAGGAGCGGCCGGAGGGGCGGCCGCTGTGGCTCGGCTCGCTGAAGTCGAACATCGGCCACACCCAGAACGTCGCCGGTATCGGTGGCGTCATCAAGATGGTCATGGCGATGCGCCATGGTGTGCTGCCGCGGACGCTGCACGTGGACGAGCCCACCCCGCATGTCGACTGGTCGGCGGGAGAGGTGTCCCTGCTGACCGAGGCGCGGCCGTGGCCCGAGACCGGCCGGCCGCGCCGGGCGGGTGTGTCGTCGTTCGGCGTGAGCGGCACGAACGTCCACACGATCATCGAGCAGGCGCCGGAGGCGGAGGCGGCTCCCGCGGGTGCTGTGGCTCCGGGTGTGGTGCCGTGGGTGCTTTCGGGCCGGGGTGCGGGTGCGCTGCGTGCTCAGGCGGAGCGGCTGATCGCGCATGTGGAGGCCCGGGCTGAGCTGCGGCCGGTGGATGTGGGGTTCTCACTGGCGACCGGGCGGTCGGCCTTCGAGCACCGCGCGGTGGTGGTGGCTGAGGGCCGGGACGGGCTGCTGGCTGGGCTGGGTGCGCTGACGCGAGAGGAGTCCGCGCCCGGGCTGGTCGAGGGGCCGGTGGCCGGTGGCAAGGTGGCGTTCCTGTTCACGGGGCAGGGGAGCCAGCGGCTGGGGATGGGGCGTGAGCTGTACGACGCCTATCCGGTGTTCGCGGAGGCGCTGGACGCGGTGTGTGCGGAGCTGGATCCGCATCTCGCGCGGCCTTTGAAGGACGTCCTGTTCGGGGATGACGCGGCGGTACTGGATCAGACGGGGTTCACTCAGCCCGCGTTGTTCGCGGTTGAGGTGGCGTTGTTCCGGCAGGTCGAGGCGTGGGAGCTGAAGGCGGACTTCCTGTCCGGGCATTCGATCGGTGAGCTGGCCGCCGCGCATGTGGCGGGTGTGCTGTCTTTGGCGGACGCGGCGAAGCTGGTGGCGGCGCGTGGCCGTTTGATGCAGGCGCTGCCCGCCGGTGGCGCGATGATCGCCGTGCAGGCGTCCGAGGACGAGGTCACGCCGCTGCTGACCGAGCGTGTCAGCATCGCGGCCGTCAACGGCCCGACGTCGGTGGTCATCGCGGGCGACGAGGACGCGGCGCTGGAGATCGCGGCGGGCTTCGAGGCGCAGGGCCGTAAGACCAAGCGCCTCACCGTCAGCCACGCCTTCCACTCGCCGCGAATGGACGGCATGTTGGAGGCGTTCCGCGAGGTCGCGGAGGGGCTGTCGTACGAGGCCCCGCGCATCCCGATCGTCTCCAACCTCACCGGGGACGTGGTCTCCGCCGAGGAGATCACGACCGCGGACTTCTGGGTCCGCCATGTCCGCGAGGCCGTCCGTTTCCTCGATGGCATACGGACCCTCGAGGCGCAGAAGGTCTCCACGTTCATCGAGCTGGGTCCGGACGGTGTGCTCACCGCGATGGCGCAGGAGTGGCTGACCGACTCCGCGTCCGACGCCGGGTTCATCTCGGCCCTGCGCAAGGACCGTCCCGAGGCCGAGGCGCTGACCACGGCCGTGGCACGGGCCCATGTGCGCGGTGTGACGGTGGACTGGGCCGGATACTTCGCCGGGACCGGCGCCCAGCGCGTCGATCTGCCGACGTATGCCTTCCAGCGTGAGCGGTTCTGGCTGGAGCCGGGTGCGGCCTCTGTGGGTGATATGGCCTCCGTGGGCCTGGAGTTGGCGGGGCATCCGCTGCTCGGCGCCGCCGTACCGCTGGCGGAGACCGACGGGCTGGTGTTCACGGGACGGCTGGGCCTCGACACCCATCCGTGGCTGGCCGAGCACACGGTCCGGGACGCGGTGGTGGTGCCGGGCTCGGCGTTCGTGGAGCTCGCCATCCGCGCCGGTGACCAGCTCGGCTGTGACCTTCTCAGCGAGCTGACTCCGCACGCCCCGCTGGTGCTGCCCGTGCGCGGTGGCGTCCGGCTCCAGGTCACGGTCGGTGCGCCCGACGACGCCGGGCACCGCTCGTTCACCGTCTCCTCGCGCGCGGAGGACGCCGCCGCCGACACGGCGTGGGTGCGCAATGCGAGCGGTGTGCTCGCCTCGGGCGCGCCCACCCCGTCGTTCGACCTCGCCGAGTGGCCGCCGACCGCCGCCGAGGTCATCGAGCCCGAGGCGGTCTACGCCAGGCTGGCCGAGGACGGGCTGCGGTACGGCCCGGCGTTCCAGGGGCTCACGGCCGCCTGGCGGCGCGGGGACGAACTCTTCGCCGAGGTCCGGCTGGACGACGGCGCCAAGCCCGGCGCCGATGAGTTCGCCGTCCACCCGGCGCTGCTGGACGCCGCCCTGCACGCCCTCCACGGCCGCGACGGCGCCCAGCTGACCGATGGCTGGCAGGGCGTCTCCCTGTACGCGGAGGGCGCGTCCGCGCTGCGCGTACGCATCGCGCCCGCCGGAGCCGACACGGTGTCCCTGGCGCTCGCCGACGCCACGGGCGAGCCGGTCGCCGCCGTGGACGGCCTGCGCTGCCGTCCGTTGCCCGACGAGCTCAGCGGTGACGCGGACGTGGCGCGGCAGAGCCTGTTCCGGCTGGACTGGGTGGCCCCGCAGGCCGCCTCCGCCGGTCCGGACGCCGCCGCCCGCCGTATCGTCCTGGGCGACGACCCGTTCGGGCTGGTCGCGGCCGGACTGGCCGCCGGCTCCGCCCCCGATCTGGCCGCGCTGGGCGCGTCCGTCGAGGCGGGCGACACCGCCGCCCCGGAGCTGGTCCTCGCGCCCTTCGCGCCCCTATCCGGCGACGCGCACGAGGGCGTGGCCGAGGGCGTGGCCGAGGCCGCGCACCGGGAGGCGCGGCGTGCGCTGGCCCTGGTACAGGGCTGGCTGGCCGATGAGCGGTTCGGCGATGCGCGCCTGGTGCTCGTCACCAGGGGCGCGATGGCCGCCGACGCCGAGGAGGGCGTCACCGATCTGGTGCACGCACCCCTGTGGGGTCTGGTGCGCTCGGCCGAGACGGAGAATCCCGGCCGTTTCGTCCTCGTCGACCTCGACGAGACCTCCGCCGACGCGCTCTCCGACGCCCTGGCCACCGGGGAACCGGAGCTCGCCCTGCGCGCGGGCCACGCCCTCGCCCCCGCCTGACCCGCGCCCCGGCCCCGGGCTCGACCCCGGCCTCGGCCTCGGCCTCCGCCAACCGTCCCGTGGCCGCCGCCCCCGCGTTCGACGCCGACGGCACCGTGCTCATCACCGGCGGCACCGGCGCCCTGGGGCGGCTGCTCGCCCGCCACCTCGTGGCCGAGCACGGCGTACGCCATCTGCTGCTGACCAGCCGCCGTGGCGCGGACGCCGACGGGGCCGCCGAGTTGGCCGCCGAACTCCGTGCGCGGGGCGCCGAGGTCACCCTCGCCGCCTGTGACGCCGCGGACCGCGACGCGCTCGCCGCGACCCTGGCCGCCGTCCCGGCCGAGCATCCGCTGACGGCCGTCGTGCACACCGCCGGTGTGCTGGACGACGCCACGGCCGCCACCCTCACCCCCGAGCAGCTGGAGCGGGTGCTGCGTCCGAAGGTGGACGCCGCGTGGAACCTGCACGAGCTGACCCGCGACCTCGACCTGTCCGCGTTCGTGCTGTTCTCCGCCATCGCGGGCACGCTGGGCGGCGCGGGTCAGGCCAACTACGCCGCCGCCAACGTCTTCCTCGACGCGCTCGCCGCACACCGCCACGCGGCGGGCCTGCCCGCCACCTCGCTGGTGTGGGGCCTGTGGGCCCAGTCCGGCGGGATCACCGGCGATCTGACCGAGACCGATCTGCTGCGGCTGGCCCGCAGCGGCATGGGCGCCCTCGGCGACGACGAGGGCATGGCGCTGTTCGACGCCGCCCGGCGCACCGGCCGTACCCTGCTGATCCCGGCCCGCCTCGACCTCGCCGCGCTGCGCTCCGCCGCCGGGTCCGGCCCGGTCCCGGCGCTGCTGCGCGGGCTGATCCGGACCACCGGCCGGCGCACCGCCGCCGCCGGCGCGCTCGCCGCCGGTTCGTCCCTGGCCGAGCGGCTGCGCGCGCTCTCCGCGAACGAGCGCCGCCGGACGCTGCTCGACCTCGTACGCGGCCATGTGGCCACGGCCCTCGGCCACGCCTCCGCCGAGGCCATCGAGGCCCGCCGCGCCTTCAAGGAGCTGGGCTTCGACTCGCTCACCGCCGTCGAACTGCGCAACCGGCTCTCCGCCGCCACCGGGCTCAAGCTGCCCACCACGATCGTCTTCGACCACCCCAACCCCACCGTCCTCGCCGACCATCTGCGCGCCGAACTCCTCGGCCCGGACGAGAACGAAACCGAGGCCGAGCAGGCGGACCCGGCACTCGCCGCCACCGCCGCCGCTCCCTCCCTCGCGGACGACCCGATCGCCATCGTCGCGATGGGCTGCCGCTACCCCGGCGACGTCCGCTCGCCCGAGGACCTGTGGCAGCTCGTGGCCACGGGCTCGGACGCCATCACCGGATTCCCCGTCAACCGCAACTGGGAGAGCCAGTGGGCGGCGGACGGGGACGAGGCCGACGCGGGCCCGTCCGACTACGCCCGCGCCGGTGGCTTCCTGCACGACGCGGACCTCTTCGACGCCGCGTTCTTCGGCATCTCGCCGCGCGAGGCGCTGGCCATGGACCCGCAGCAGCGGCTGCTGCTGGAGACGTCCTGGGAGGTCTTCGAGCGCGCCGGGATCGACCCGGACTCGCTGCGCGGCCGCTCGGTCGGCGTGTTCGTGGGCGCGGCCTACAGCGGCTACGACGCGGGTCTGGAGCAGGCCGGTTCGGAGGTCGCCGGCCATGTGATGACGGGCAACGCGGGCAGTGTCATGTCCGGCCGTATCGCCTACGCCCTCGGTCTGGAGGGCCCTGCGGTCACCGTCGACACGGCGTGCTCGTCGTCGCTCGTGGCGCTGCACTGGGCGATCCAGGCGCTGCGCCAGGGCGAGTGCACGATGGCGCTCGCGGGCGGTGTCACCGTGATGACGACGCCCGGCCACTTCACGGAGTTCAGCCGTCAGGGCGGCCTGGCCGCCGACGGCCGCTGCAAGGCGTTCGCGGCGGGTGCGGACGGCACCGGCTGGGGCGAGGGCGTCGGCATGCTGCTCGTGGAGCGGCTGTCGGACGCGCGGCGCAACGGCCACCAGGTGCTGGCCGTGGTGCGCGGCTCGGCCGTCAACCAGGACGGTGCGAGCAACGGCCTCACCGCGCCCAACGGCCCGTCCCAGCAGCGCGTCATCCGCAAGGCGCTGACCAGCGCCGGGCTGACGACCGGCGATGTGGACGTGGTCGAGGCACACGGCACGGGTACGACGCTGGGCGACCCGATCGAGGCGCAGGCGCTGCTGGCCACCTACGGCCAGGAGCGGGCCGGGGGACAGCCGCTGTGGCTGGGCTCCATCAAGTCCAACATCGGCCACGCCCAGGCGGCGGCCGGTGTCGCCGGAATCATCAAGATGGTGATGGCGATGCGGCACGGTGTGCTGCCGCGGACGTTGCACGTGGACGAGCCGTCGCCGCACGTCGACTGGACGGCCGGTGACATCGCGCTGCTGACGGAGCGGAGGGAGTGGCCGGAGACCGGCCGCGCGCGGCGGGCCGCGGTGTCGTCGTTCGGCATCAGTGGCACCAACGCGCACACCATCATCGAGCAGGCCCCGGCCCTCGCCGCCGAGCCGGTGGCGGACGCCGAGCGGGACGGCTCCGGTGTGCTGCCGTACGCGCTCTCGGCCAAGGGCACCGATGCCCTGCGCGCCCAGGCCGAGCGGCTGTACGCCCATCTGACCGCCCAGCCCGGCCTCGAACCGGTCGACGTGGCCCACACCCTGGCCACCGGCCGCGCCGCGCTCGACCACCGCGCGGTGCTGGTCGCGGGCGGCAGGGACGACCTGCTGGCCGGTCTCGACGCGCTGGCGCGGGGAGAGTCCGCGCCGGGGCTGGTCCAGGGCGCGGTCGCCGAGGGCGAGACGGCGTTCCTGTTCACGGGGCAGGGCAGCCAGCGGCTCGGGATGGGGCGTGAGCTGTACGACGCCTACCCGGTGTTCGCGGAGGCGCTGGACGCCGTCTGCGATGAGCTGGACGTACACCTGATGCGGCCGCTGAAGACGGTGCTGTTCGGGGACGACGCCGAGGCGCTGGACCAGACGGGTTTCACTCAGCCCGCGCTGTTCGCGGTCGAGGTGGCGCTGTTCCGTCTCGTCGAGGCGTGGGGGCTGACTCCGGACTATCTGTCCGGGCATTCGATCGGCGAGCTGGCCGCCGCGCATGTGGCGGGTGTGCTGTCGCTGGCGGACGCGGCGAAGCTGGTGGCGGCGCGTGGCCGGTTGATGCAGGAGCTGCCCGCCGGTGGCGCGATGATCGCGGTGCAGGCGTCGGAGGACGAGGTGGCGCCGCTGCTGACCGAGCGGGTGTCGATCGCCGCGCTCAACGGTCCGACCTCCGTGGTCATCGCGGGTGATGAGGACGCGGCTCTGGAGATCGCTTCCGGTTTCGAGGCGCGGGGCCGTAAGACCAAGCGGCTCACCGTGAGCCACGCCTTCCATTCGCCGCGTATGGACGGCATGGTGGACGCGTTCCGCGAGGTGGCCGAGGGGTTGTCGTACGAGGCCCCGCGCATCCCGATCGTCTCCAACCTCACCGGTGGCGTGGTGTCCGCCGAGGAGATCACCAGCCCGGACTTCTGGGTGCGCCACGTCCGCGAGGCCGTCCGCTTCCTCGATGGCATCCGCACCCTCGAGGCCCAGGGTGTCACCACCTTCGTCGAGCTCGGCCCCGACGGTGTCCTCACCGCCATGGCCCAGGAGTGCGTCACCGACGCCGACGCGGCCGCCTTCGTCTCCGCGCTGCGCAAGGACCGTGCCGAGGCCGAGGCGCTGACCACGGCCGTCGCCCGCGCGTATGTGCGTGGCGTGGCGCCGGATTGGGCCGCGTACTTCGCCGGGACCGGCGCGCACCGCGTGGACCTGCCGACGTACGCCTTCCAGCACCGCCGCTACTGGCCCGAGGAGCCGGTGGCGAGCCTGGCCGCCGCCGCGGGTGTCGACGGCTGGCGGTACCAGGTGGCGTGGAAGCCGCTGTCGCTGGGCTCGGCGGCCCGGCTGTCGGGGGTGTGGCTCGTCGTCGCCCCCGCCGAGGACGCCGCCGCCGACGTGTGGACGGACGGTGTCGTCCGTACGCTGGCCGAGCGGGGCGCCGAGGTGCGGCGGCTCGACCTGGCCGACGGTGCCGACGAGGACCGCGCGTCCATCGCCGAGCGGCTGCGTACGGCGGCCGACGGCGGCGCCGTGGCCGGTGTGCTCTCGCTGCTGGCCACCGGGGACACCGACGCCCTGCTGCCCACCGCCGCCCTCGTGCAGGCCATGGGCGACGCCGCGATCGACGCGCCGCTGTGGTGCGCCACCCGGGGCGCGGTCTCGACGGGGCGTCAGAGCGAGCCGGTGGACCCGGCCCGCGCCCAGGTCTGGGGCCTGGGCCGGGTGGCGGCCCTGGAGCTGCCCGACCGCTGGGGCGGTCTCATCGACCTCCCCGGGACGATGACCGACCGGGTGCTGTCGCGGCTCGCGGTGGTGCTCGCCGGGGCCGGGGACGAGGACCAGATCGCCGTCCGCGCCTCCGGGGTGTTCGGCCGCCGGCTGGCGCGGGCGACCGCCCGGCAGGTGGCGGAGGCCGAGGGCTGGAGCGCCCACGGCACGGTGCTGGTGACGGGCGGTACGGGCGCGCTGGGCGGCCAGGTGGCCCGCTGGCTGATCGCCAAGGGCGCCGAACACGTGGTGCTCACCAGCCGCCGTGGCCTCGACGCCCCGGGCGCTGCCGGGTTGCGCGATGAACTCGCCGCGTCCGGCGCCCGGATCACGGTCGCCGCCTGCGATGTGGCCGACCGGGAGGCCCTGGCCGGGCTGCTGGCCGACCTCCCCGCCGAACTGCCGCTGACGGCGGTGGTGCACGCGGCCGGGGTACTGGACGACGGCGTCCTGGAGTCGCTGACCCCCGAGCGGTTCGCCACCGTCCTGCGCGCGAAGGCCGACGCCGCGCTCGCGCTGGACGAGCTGACGCGCGATCTCGACCTGTCCGCGTTCGTGCTGTTCTCCTCGACCAGCGGCACCGTGGGCGCCGCCGGCCAGGCCAACTACGCCGCCGCCAACGCCTTCCTGGACGCGCTCGCCGAGCGGCGGCGCGCCGAGGGCCTGCCCGCCACCTCGATCGCCTGGGGACCGTGGGCCGCGGGCGGCATGGCCGCCGACGAGGCGCTGGAGCAGCGCATGCGCCGCGCCGGGATGCCGCCGATGGACGCCGATCTCGCGATCGACGCCCTCCAGCGCGCCCTCGACCTGGGCGACGCGGCCGTGACCGTGGCCGATGTCGACTGGGACCGGTTCGCGCCGGGCTTCACCGCGGGCCGCCCCAGCCCCCTGCTGGCCGACCTGCCCGAGGTGCGCCAGGCCGCCGTCACCGCGACCAGCGACGCCGCACCGGCCGAGACGGCCTCCGCGCTCGCGCGGCGGCTCCTCGGCCTGCCCGAGGCGGAGCGCCACCGGGCGCTGCTGGATCTGGTACGGACCCATGTCGCGGAGGTCCTCGGCCACGCCGACGTGTCCGACATCAGCGCCGAACGGGCCTTCCGCGAGATCGGCTTCGACTCCCTCACCGCCGTCGAACTGCGCAACGGCCTGGGCGCCGCCACCGATCTGCGGCTGCCCGCCACCCTCATCTACGACTATCCGACACCGCTGACCCTCGCCGACCACCTCTTCGCCGAACTGCTCGGCGGGCAGGTGGCGGCCACGGGCGGCGCGGCGTCGGTGGCGGGCGCGGCGGCCGACGACGATCCGATCGCGATCGTCGCGATGAGCTGCCGCTTCCCGGGTGGTGTCCGCACTCCCGAGGAGCTGTGGCGGCTGCTGGTGTCCGGCACGGACGTCATCTCGGACATGCCCGCCGACCGCGGCTGGGACCTCCACACGCTCTACAACCCGGACCCGGACGTCGAGGGCACCTCCTACGTCCGCGAGGGCGGCTTCCTGCGGGACGCGGCCGACTTCGACCCGGCGTTCTTCGGCATCTCGCCGCGCGAGGCGCTGGCCATGGACCCGCAGCAGCGGCTGCTGCTGGAAACGTCGTGGGAGGCGTTCGAGCGGGCCGGGATCGACCCGGCGACGCTGCGCGGCTCCACCGCCGGTGTCTTCGTCGGCACCAACGGCCAGGACTACCTGTCCCTGCTGCTGGGCGACTCGCAGGGCCTCGAAGGCCACATGGGCACGGGCAACGCGGCCAGTGTGATCTCGGGCCGGCTCGCGTACACCTTCGGGCTCGAAGGCCCGGCGGTCACCATCGACACCGCCTGCTCGTCCTCGCTGGTCGCCCTCCACTCGGCGATCCAGGCGCTGCGCGGCGGCGAGTGCTCGATCGCGCTCGCGGGCGGTGTGACCGTGATGTCCACGCCCGGTGTGTTCGTGGACTTCAGCCGTCAGCGCGGGCTCGCGGAGGACGGCCGGATCAAGGCGTTCGCGGCCGGTGCGGACGGCACCGGCTGGGGCGAGGGCGTCGGCATGCTGCTCGTCGAGCGGCTGTCGGACGCGCGGAAGAACGGCCACCCGGTGCTGGCGCTCGTGCGCGGCACGGCGGTCAACCAAGATGGTGCGTCGAACGGTCTGACGGCGCCGAACGGCCCCTCGCAGCAGCGGGTGATCCGGCAGGCGCTGGCCGGTGCGGGGCTGTCGGCGTCCGAGGTGGACGCGGTCGAGGCCCATGGCACGGGGACCAAGCTGGGCGACCCGATCGAGGCGCAGGCGCTGCTCGCCACGTACGGCCGGGACCGGGCGGAGGGGCAGCCGCTGCTGCTCGGCTCCATCAAGTCCAACATCGGCCACACGCAGGCCGCCGCCGGTGTCGCCGGTGTGATGAAGATGGTCCTCGCCATGCGGCACGGGGTGCTGCCACGCACCCTGCACGTGGACGAGCCCACCCCGCACGTCGACTGGTCGGCGGGCGACATCAGCCTGCTGACGGAGGCGCGGGAGTGGCCGGAGACGGGCCGTCCGCGTCGTGCGGGCGTGTCGTCGTTCGGCTTCAGCGGCACCAACGCCCACGCGGTGCTGGAAGAGGCCCCGGAGGCTGTTGCTGAGGCTGTCGCGGACGCCGATGAGGGCACGGCGGCCCTGCCGGTGCTGCTCTCGGCCCGTACGGAAGACGGGCTGCGCGCCCAGGCCGAGCAGCTGCACGGCCACCTGACCGCGCGGACCGAACTCCGCACGGCCGACCTCGGCTACGCACTCGCCGTGGGCCGCTCGGCCTTCGAGGAGCGCGCGGCGCTGGTCGCCGAGGACCGGGACGGGCTGCTGTCCGGCCTGGAAGCGCTCGGCGAGGGCCGTACGGCGGCCGGGCTCGTCCAGGGTTCGGTGGCCGGTGGCCGGGTGGCGTTCCTGTTCACGGGGCAGGGGAGCCAGCGGCTGGGGATGGGGCGTGAGCTGTACGACGCGTACCCGGTGTTCGCGGAGGCGCTGGACGCGGTGTGCGATGAGCTGGACGCGTATCTGGAGCGGCCGTTGAAGACGGTGCTGTTCGGGGATGACGCGGAGGCACTGGATCAGACGGGGTTCACTCAGCCTGCGTTGTTCGCGGTTGAGGTGGCGTTGTTCCGGTTGGTTTCGGAGGAGTGGGGTCTGCGGGCGGACTTCCTGTCGGGCCACTCGATCGGTGAGTTGGCTGCCGCGCATGTGGCGGGTGTGTTGTCGCTGGCGGATGCGGCGCGGTTGGTGGCGGCGCGTGGGCGGTTGATGCAGGCGCTTGCCGAGGGTGGCGCGATGGTCGCGGTACAGGCGTCGGAGGACGAGGCGGCGCCGCTGCTGACCGAGCGGGTGTCGATCGCCGCGCTGAACGGGCCGTCGTCGGTGGTCATCGCGGGTGATGAGGACGCGGCTCTGGAGATCGCTTCTGGTTTCGAGGCGCGGGGTCGCAAGACCAAGCGGCTCACCGTGAGCCACGCGTTCCATTCGCCGCGTATGGACGGGATGCTGGAGGCGTTCCGCGAGGTGGCCGAGGGGTTGTCGTACGAGGCCCCGCGCATCCCGATCGTCTCCAACCTCACCGGGGACGTCGTCTCCGCCGAGGAGATCACGACGGCCGACTTCTGGGTGCGCCACGTCCGCGAGGCCGTGCGCTTCCTGGATGGCATCCGCACTCTCGAAGCACGCGACGTCACCACGTTCATCGAGCTGGGCCCCGACGGTGTCCTGACCGCGATGGCGCAGGAGTGCGTGACCGACTCCGCGTCGGACGCCGCGTTCATCTCGGCGCTGCGCAAGGACCGCTCCGAGGCCGAGGCGCTGACCACGGCCGTGGCACGGGCGCACGTCCGTGGCGTGGCGGTGGACTGGGCGGCCTTCTACGCCGGGACCGGCGCGACCCGGCTGGCGTCTGACGAGCTGGCCGCGCTGCCCACGTACGCCTTCCAGCGGCAGCGCTACTGGCCGAAGGTCTCGTCGCTGCACCTCGGTGACGTGGCCGCGGTCGGCCTCGGCCAGGCCGAGCACCCGCTGCTCGGTGCCAGTGCCGAACTGCCCAGCGCGGACGGGATGTTGTTCACCGGACGGCTGGCGCTGTCCACGCACCCGTGGCTCGCCGATCACACGATCATGGACACCGTGCTGCTGCCCGGCACCGCGTTCGTGGAGCTCGCGGTCCGGGCCGGTGACCAGGTCGGCTGCGAGGTGCTGGAGGAGCTGACCCTCGAAGCGCCACTGGTCCTGCCCGAGGACGGCGGGGTCCAACTGCGGCTGTGGGTCGGCGCGGCCGATGACACCGGCCGCCGCCCGCTGGAACTGCACTCCCGGGCCGAGCACCTGTCGGCCGAGGAGCCGTGGACCCGGCACGCGTCCGGTGTGCTGGCGTCCGGCGGTGCGCCGGAGGCGTCGTTCGAGCTGACCGCGTGGCCTCCGGCGGACGCCGCCGAGGTCGAGGTCGGCGACCGTTACGCCGAGCTGCGGGACGTCGGTTTCGGGTACGGGCCCGCGTTCCAGGGGCTTCGTAAGGCGTGGCGGCGTGGTGGCGAGGTGTTCGCCGAGGTGGCGCTGGACGAGGGCACGGCCGAGGAGGCCGCCGCGTTCGGGCTGCACCCGGCGCTGCTGGACGCCGCCCTGCACGCGCTCGGTCTCGCCGGGCTCGGCGGCACCGAGACCGAGGGACGGCTGCCGTTCGCCTGGACCGGGGTGTCGCTGTACGCGAGCGGCGCCGTCACGCTACGGGTGCGGATGGCCGCCGTGGGCGGCGACGGCGTCCGTCTGGAGATCGCGGACGCCACCGGCGCACCGGTCGCGGCCGTGGATTCGCTGGTGTTGCGGCCGGTGTCGGCCGAGCAGTTGGAGAGCGCGCGCACGGCGTACCACGAGTCGCTGTACCGCGTGGAGTGGACGACGACGCCCGCACCCGCGGACTGGGCCGACGGCCGCTGGGCGGTGCTGGGCACGGATGTGTTCGGGTTGGGCGCCACGGCGTACGTGGACCTGGCGGAGCTGGGCGAGGCCGTGGATTCCGGAACGGCGCCGCCGGACCAGGTCGTGGTTTCCCTGACATGGCACGGTGCGGCAAATCAAGCCCGTCCGGCGTTTGAGGACACGCCCGAAGGGCGTCGGGGCGTGCACGCGGACGGTGCGGCATCTGAAGCCCCGGGTGTGGCATCTCCAGCCCGTCCGGCGTTTGAGGACCGGGGTCTTGGGGCGGAGCCCCATGTTTCGGGAAGGGGCGGGGTGGGGGAGGGCCCCATCCGAGCCGCACACGACGCCACTACCCAGGCCCTCCACCTCCTCCAGTCCTGGCTGGCCGACGACCGTTTCACGGATTCCCGTCTGGTCCTGCTGACCTCCGGCTCCGTGGCCACCGAGCCCGGTGAGCCGGTGACGGATCTGGCGGGGCCGCCGTACGCGGTCTGGTGCGTTCGGCGCAGGCGGAGAGCCCGGGCAGGCTCCTCCTGATCGATCTCGACGGCCATGATGACTCGCGGGCCGCGCTGCCCGCCGTGCTCGCGAGCGGTGAGGCGGAGGTCGCGGTGCGGGAGGGCGTCCTGAAGACGCCACGCCTGGCCCGCGCCGCGTCCACCGCCGACAGCGCGGCTCCGGCGTGGAACCCGGAGGGCACGGTGCTGGTGACCGGGGCGTCCGGTTCGCTGGGTGGCCTGTTCGCCCGCCACTTGGTGGCGGAGCGTGGCGTACGGCATCTGCTGCTGGTCAGCCGTCGTGGCGACCAGGCGCCGGGGGCGGACGAACTCACGGCCGAGCTGGTCGAGTTGGGCGCGGAGGCGCGCTGGGCGGCCTGCGATGCGGCGGATCGGGACGCGCTCGCCGCGGCCCTCGCCACCGTCCCCGCCGAGCACCCGCTGACCGCCGTCGTCCACACCGCAGGCGTGCTGGACGACGGTGTGATCGGTTCGCTCACTCCCGAGCGCATGGCCCACGTCCTGCGCCCGAAGGTGGACGCGGCCTGGAACCTGCACGAGCTGACCCGGGACCTCGACCTGTCGGCGTTCCTGCTGTTCTCCTCGGCCGCCGGTGTGTTCGGCGGCCCGGGCCAGGGCAACTACGCCGCCGCCAACGTCTTCCTGGACGCCCTCGCCCAGCTCCGCGCCGCCCAGGGCCTGCCGGCCACCGCGCTGGCGTGGGGCCTGTGGGCAGGTGGCGGCATGGGCGACACCCTGGACGAGGCCGACATCACCCGGATGCGGCGGACCGGAGTGCCCCCGCTGCCGGTGGCGGAGGGGCTGCGGCTCTTCGACGCGGCGCTGACCGTCGACGAGGCGTCGCTGGTGCCGATGCGTCTGGACCTCGCGGCGCTGCGCAACCAGCCCGCCGTCTCGCCGCTGCTGCGCGGCCTGGTGCGGGGCCCGGCGCGGCGCGCGGTGGACGCGGCCGCGGCGGGCGGCGAGTCCGGCCTGGCCGGGCGGCTCGCCGGGCTGAGCACGGCGGAGCAGGAGCGGCTGCTGCTGGACCTGGTCCGGGCGCAGGTGGCCACCGTGCTCGGCTACGCGGGCGCGGAGACCATCGGCTCCGGGCGGGCGTTCAAGGACCTGGGCTTCGACTCGCTGACGGCGGTGGAGCTGCGCAACCAGCTCAACACCGTGACCGGGCTGCGGCTGCCCGCGACGCTCATCTTCGACTACCCGGACCCGCAGGTCCTGGCCCGCCATCTGCGGACCGAGCTGGTGGGCGAGGAGTCGGCGGAGGTGCACACGCCGGTCCCGGTGGCGGCCGTCACCGAGGACGAGCCGATCGCCATCGTCGGCATGAGCTGCCGCTACCCCGGCGGGGTCACCACCCCCGAGGAGCTGTGGCAGCTCGTCATCGGCGCCACCGACGCCATCTCCGACTTCCCCGTCGACCGTGGCTGGGACCTCGACGCGCTCTACAGCGACGACCCCGACCAGGTGGGCACCAGCTACACCCGCGAGGGCGGCTTCCTGCACGACGCCGCCGACTTCGACCCCGACTTCTTCGGGATCAACCCGCGCGAGGCCATGGCCATGGACCCGCAGCAGCGGCTGCTGCTGGAGACGTCGTGGGAGGCGTTCGAGCGCGCGGGCATCGACCCGGCGGCCGTGCGCGGCAGCAGGACCGGTGTGTTCGCGGGCGTCATGTACCACGACTATCTGACCCGGCTCACCGCCGTCCCCGAGGGGCTCGAGGGCTATCTCGGCACGGGCGGCGCGGGCAGCATCGCCTCGGGCCGGGTGGCGTACACCTTCGGCCTGGAGGGCCCGGCGGTCACCATCGACACGGCGTGTTCGTCGTCGCTGGTGGCGCTGCACCTGGCGGCGCAGGCGCTGCGCAACGGCGAGTGCTCGCTGGCGCTGGCCGGTGGTGTGACCGTCATGGCCACCCCGGACACGTTCATCGACTTCAGCCGCCAGCAGGGGCTGTCCACCGACGGCCGCTGCAAGTCCTTCGCGGCGTCGGCGGACGGCACCGGCTGGGCCGAGGGCGCGGGCATGCTGCTCGTCGAGCGGCTGTCGGACGCGCGCCGCAACGGCCACCGCGTGCTGGCGATCGTGCGCGGCTCCGCCATCAACCAGGACGGCGCCTCCAACGGTCTGACGGCGCCCAACGGCCCGTCCCAGCAGCGCGTCATCCGCGACGCGCTCACCAGCGCCCGGCTCACCACCGCCGATGTCGATGTGGTGGAGGCGCACGGTACGGGCACCACGCTGGGCGACCCGATCGAGGCCCAGGCCCTGCTCGCCACCTATGGCCGCGACCGGCCGGAGGGGCAGCCGCTGTGGCTCGGCTCGCTGAAGTCCAACATCGGCCACACGCAGGCCGCCGCGGGTGTCGCGGGCATCATCAAGATGATCATGGCGATGCGGCACGGGGTGCTTCCGCAGACGCTGCACATCGACGAGCCCACCCCGCATGTGGACTGGGCGGCGGGCGACCTCGAGCTGCTGACCGAGGCCCGGCCGTGGCCGGAGCTCGGCCGGCCGCGCCGGGCGGCCGTCTCGTCGTTCGGTGTGAGCGGTACGAACGCCCACACCATCCTGGAGCAGCCCCCGGCCCCCGGCCCCGGGGAAACCTCCGCGACCGGTCGTCCGGTGGCGGAGCTGCCGACGGTGCCGTGGGTGCTCTCGGGCAAGTCCGAGGCCGCCCTGCGCGGCCAGGCCGAACGGCTCATCGCCCACCTCACCGCCCACCCCGAGCTGGACGCCACGGACGTCGGCCACTCGCTGGCGACGGGCCGGGCGGCGCTGGAGCGGCGCGCGGTGGTCATCGGCGAGGACCGGGACGGGCTGCTGTCCGGCCTGGAGGCGCTCGCACGTGGCGAGTCGGCGGCCGGGCTGGTCCAGGGGACGGTGGCCGAGGGCGGCAAGGTGGCCTTCCTGTTCACCGGCCAGGGCAGCCAGCGGCTGGGGATGGGGCGTGAGCTGTACGACGCGTACCCGGTGTTCGCGGAGGCGTTCGACGCGGCCTGCGACGCGCTGGATGCCCACCTGGAACGGCCGCTGAAGACGGTGCTGTTCGGGGACGATCCCGAGGCGCTGGACCAGACCGGTTTCACTCAGCCCGCGCTGTTCGCGGTTGAGGTGGCGCTGTTCAGGCTCGTGGAGGCGTGGGGTCTGCGGGCGGACTTCCTCTCCGGGCATTCGATCGGTGAGCTGGCCGCCGCGCATGTGGCGGGTGTGCTCTCGCTCGCGGACGCGGCGCAGTTGGTGGCGGCGCGTGGGCGGTTGATGCAGGAGCTGCCCGCCGGTGGCGCGATGATCGCGGTGCAGGCGTCGGAGGACGAGGTGGCGCCGTTGCTGACCGAGCGGGTGTCGATCGCCGCGCTGAACGGTCCGGCGTCGGTGGTCATCGCGGGTGACGAGGACGCGGCCGTGGAGATCGCGGCTGGTTTCGAGGCGCAGGGCCGTAATACCAAGCGGCTCACGGTCAGCCACGCGTTCCACTCGCCGCGCATGGACGGGATGTTGGAGGCGTTCCGCGAGGTGGCCGAGGGGCTGCCCTACGCGGCCCCGCGTATCCCGATCGTCTCCAACCTCACCGGTGGCGTGGTGTCCGCCGAGGAGATCACCAGCCCGGACTTCTGGGTGCGCCACGTCCGCGAGGCCGTCCGCTTCCTCGATGGCGTCCGGACGATGGAGGCTCAGGGCGTCACCACCTACGTCGAGTTGGGCCCCGACGGTGTGCTCACCGCCATGGCCCAGGAGTGCGTGTCCGGCGATGCCGCCGCTTTCGTCCCGGCGCTCCGCAAGGGGCGTACCGAGCCGGTGGCGCTCACGGCGGCGCTCGCCGCGCTGCACACCCGGGGGCTCGCCCTGGACTGGGCGGCGTTCTTCGCCGGTACGGGGGCCCGCGCGGTCGAACTGCCCACCTACGCCTTCCAGCGGCAGCGCTTCTGGGTCGAGAACCCGGAGGAGGTCCGCGAGGCCGTCGCGGCCATGGATTCCGTGGACGCGCGGTTCTGGGAGGCCGTCGAGCGCGAGGACTTGGAGGCCCTGGCCGGGACGCTCCAGTCCGAAGCCGCGGATGCCGACGCGCTCTCCTCGCTGGGCGCCGTTCTGCCGATGCTGTCCTCGTGGCGGCGCCGCCAGGGCGAGCGGTCCACCGTGGACGCCTGGCGCTACCAGGTGACCTGGAAGCCGGTGGCCGCCCGCGCCGGGGGGACGCTGACCGGCCGCTGGCTGGTCGTCGCCCCGGCCGACGCGACGGCCGACGCGACGGCCGACACCCCGGCCGACGCGACGGCCGACGGGATGGCCCAAACGGCGCACGGCGCACTGGCCGAGGGTGTCGTACGGACGCTCTCCGCACGCGGCGCCGAGGTGCGGACGGTCGAGCTGACCGCCGAGGACCGTACGGGCATGGCCGAGTTGCTGCGCGAGGCGGTCGCCGACGCCCCGGTGGCCGGTGTGTTCGCGCTGCCGTCCCTGACGGAGGGCGCCGACGGGCTGCTCCGCACGGCCGCCCTGGCGCAGGCGCTGGGCGATCTGGCCGTGGACGCGCCGCTGTGGGTCGCCACGCGCGGCGCGGTCTCGACCGGCCGGGCGGACCGTCCGGTGGACCCGTGGCAGGCGCGGGTCTGGGGCCTGGGCCGGGTCGCGGCCCTGGAACTGGCCGAGCGGTGGGGCGGTCTGGTCGATCTGCCGGAGACGGTGGACGACCGTGCGCTGTCGCGGCTCGCGGGCGTGCTGGCCGGTGGCGAGGGCGAGGACCAGGTGGCGGTGCGCGCCTCCGGTGTCTTCGGCCGCCGGCTGACCCGGGCCGCCGAGACCGTCGCCAAGACCGCTGCCAAGTCCGCTGCCAAGCCCGCCGCCACGACCGAGCGTGGCCGCGACTGGCGGCCGGGCGCGGGCTCGGTGCTGGTGACCGGCGGTACGGGCGCGCTGGGCGCGCATGTGGCCCGCTGGCTGATCGCCAAGGGCGCCGAGCACGTGGTGCTCACCAGCCGCCGTGGCCTCGACGCCCCCGGCGCGGCCGAGCTGCGCGACGAACTCGCCGCCTCGGGCGCCCGGGTCACCGTCGCCGCCTGCGACGCCGCCGACCGCGAGGCGCTGGCCGCGCTGGTGGCCGGGCTCCCGGCCGGACTGCCGCTGACGGCGGTGGTGCACGCGGCCGGGGTGCTGGACGACGGCGTTCTGGAGTCGCTGACCCCCGAGCGCTTCGCCACCGTCCTGCGCGCCAAGACCGACGCCGCGGCCAACCTCCACGAGCTGACGCGGGACCTGGACCTGACGGCCTTCGTCCTGTTCTCCTCGTTCGCGGGCTCGATCGGCGCCGCCGGTCAGGCCAACTACGCGGCCGCGAACGCCTTCCTGGACGCGCTCGCCGAGCGCCGCCGGGCCGAGGGCCTGCCCGCCACCTCGGTGGCCTGGGGCCCGTGGGCCGAGGGCGGGATGGCCGCGGACGAGGCGCTGGAGCAGCGCATGCGCCGCGCCGGTGTGCCGCCGATGGCGGCGGACCTGGCCGTCGCCGCGCTACAGCGCGCCCTGGACCTGGACGAGACCGCGGTGACGGTCGCGGACATCGACTGGGAGCGGCTGGCCCCCGGCTTCACCGCTTCCCGGCCGAGCCCGCTGCTGCGGGAGCTGCCCGAGGCGCGTACGGCGCTGGAGACCGAGGGCGGCCGGACGGCCCGTACGGCCGGTGGCGGCGCGGACGAGTCCTCTCCGGCCCAGCGGCTCGCGGGGGTCCCGGCGGCGGAGCGCGAGCGGATGCTGCTGGAGCTGGTGCGCTCGGCCGTGGCCGATGTGCTGGGCCACTCCGACGCGGAGGCCGTCGAGGCGGACCGGGCCTTCCGGGACCTGGGCTTCGACTCGCTGACGGCGGTGGAGCTGCGCAACCGGCTGAACACCGTGACCGGGCTGCGGCTGCCGCCCACCCTGGTGTACGACTACCCGTCGTCCTCGGCGCTCGCCGCCCACCTCCGTACGGAGATCCTGGGCGAGGAGAGCGCGGCCGAGCCGGTGGCCGGTGTGCCGTCCACGGCGGTGGCCGTCGCCGACGATCCGATCGCGATCGTCGGGATGAGCTGCCGCTTCCCGGGCGGTGTGCGGTCGCCGGAGGAGCTGTGGCGGCTGCTGGTCTCCGGGCAGGACGCGGTGACGGGCTTCCCGGCCGATCGCGGCTGGGACCTGGAGGCGCTGTACGACCCGGACTCGGCCACCGACCACACCACCTATGTCCGCGAGGGCGGATTCCTGGCGGACGCCGGGGACTTCGACGCGGCGTTCTTCGGGATCTCGCCGCGTGAGGCGCTGGCGATGGATCCGCAGCAGCGGTTGCTGCTGGAGACGTCGTGGGAGGCGTTCGAGCGGGCCGGGATCGATCCGACCACGCTGCGCGGCCAGCAGGTCGGCGTGTTCGCGGGCACCAACGGCCAGGACTACATGTCGCTCGTCCTCCACTCGCCGGACGGCGGCGATGGGTTCATGGGGACGGGTAACGCGGCGAGTGTGATGTCGGGTCGGGTGGCGTATGCGCTGGGGCTTGAGGGTCCGGCGGTGACGGTGGATACGGCGTGTTCGTCGTCGTTGGTGGCGTTGCACTGGGCGATTCAGGCGTTGCGGGCGGGTGAGTGTTCGTTGGCGTTGGCCGGTGGTGTGACGGTGATGTCGACGCCGGGTTCGTTCGTGGATTTCAGTCGTCAGCGTGGGTTGGCGGCTGATGGGCGGATCAAGGCGTTCGCGGCGGGTGCGGATGGTACGGGCTGGGGTGAGGGTGTGGGCATGCTGCTGGTGGAGCGGCTGTCGGATGCCCGGCGCAATGGCCATGAGGTGCTGGCGGTCGTACGGGGCAGTGCCATCAATCAGGATGGTGCGTCGAATGGTCTGACGGCGCCGAATGGTCCCTCGCAGCAGCGGGTGATCCGGCAGGCGCTGGCGGGTGCGGGGCTTTCGCCGTCCGAGGTGGACGCGGTCGAGGCCCACGGCACCGGTACGACGCTGGGCGACCCGATCGAGGCGCAGGCGCTGCTGGCCACGTACGGCCAGGACCGCGAGGAGGGCCGGCCGCTGTGGCTGGGCTCCATCAAGTCCAACATCGGGCACACGCAGGCCGCGGCCGGTGTCGCCGGTGTGATGAAGATGGTGCTGGCGCTGCGCCACGGGGTGCTGCCGCCGACGCTGCACGTGGACGAGCCGACCCCGCATGTCGACTGGTCCGCCGGTGAGCTGGAGCTGCTGACCGAGGCGCGGGAGTGGCCGGAGACCGGGCGTCCGCGCCGGGCCGCGGTGTCGGCGTTCGGCATCAGCGGCACCAACGCCCACACCCTGCTGGAGCAGGCCCCGGAGCCGGAGACGGCTCCTGCCGGGGCCCCGGCGGTGGAGCTGCCGACGGTGCCGTGGGTGCTGTCGGGCAAGTCCCCGGCCGCCGTACGCGGTCAGGCGGAACGGCTCCTGGCCCACCTCGGCGGCGCGACCGCGCCGGACGCCACCGATGTGGCCTACTCGCTGGCCACGACCCGCGCCGCCCTGGACCACCGGGCCGTGCTCACCGCGGACAGCGGGGGCGGGCTGCCGGCCGGTCTCGCGGCGCTGGCGCGGGGCGAGTCCGAGGTGCCGGGCCTGGTCGAGGGTTCGGTGGCCGGTGGCAAGGTGGCGTTCCTGTTCACGGGGCAGGGGAGTCAGCGGCTGGGGATGGGGCGTGAGTTGTATGACGGCTTCCCGGTGTTCGCGGACGCGCTGGACGAGGTGTGCGCGCACTTGGACGGGCATCTGGAGCGGCCGCTGCGGGAGGTGCTGTTCGGCGAGGATGCCGAGGCGCTGGATCAGACGGGGTTCACTCAGCCCGCGTTGTTCGCGGTTGAGGTGGCGTTGTTCCGGCTGGTCGAGGCGTGGGGGTTGAAGGCGGACTTCCTGTCCGGGCATTCGATCGGTGAGCTGGCGGCGGCCCATGTGGCGGGTGTGCTCTCGCTCGCGGACGCGGCGGAGTTGGTTGCGGCGCGTGGGCGGTTGATGCAGGAGCTGCCCGCTGGTGGCGCGATGATCGCGGTGCAGGCGTCGGAGGACGAGGTGGCGCCGCTGCTGACCGAGCGGGTGTCGATCGCCGCGCTGAACGGGCCGTCGTCGGTGGTCATCGCGGGTGATGAGGACGCGGCGGTGCAGATCGCGGCGGGCTTCGAGGCGCAGGGGCGTAAGACCAAGCGGCTCACCGTGAGCCACGCCTTCCACTCGCCGCGCATGGACGGGATGCTGGACGCGTTCCGCGAGGTCGCCGAGGGGCTGACCTACGCGGCCCCGCGTATCCCGATCGTCTCCAACCTCACCGGGGACGTGGTCTCCGCCGAGGAGATCACCAGCCCCGACTTCTGGGTCCGCCACGTCCGCGAAGCCGTCCGCTTCCTCGACGGTGTCCGCACGCTCGAAGCCCGGGGCGTCACCACCTACGTCGAGCTCGGCCCCGACGGTGTCCTCACCGCCATGGCGCAGGACTGCCTGGCCGAGCCCGACGCGGCCGAGCTGCTGCCCGCGCTGCGCAAGGGCAGGCCGGAGGCCGAGGCGGTGACGGGCGCGCTGGCCCGGCTGTACGTCCGTGGCGCGGCCCCGGACTGGGAGGCGTTCTTCGCCGGTACGGGCGCGCGGAGGGTCGCGCTGCCGACGTACGCCTTCCAGCGCAGCCGCTACTGGGTCGACGCCCAGCTGAGCCTGGACGAGGTGGCCTCGGCGGGGCTCGGCTCGGCCGATCACCCGCTGCTGGGCGCGGCGGTGGAACTGCCCGACGCGGACGCGTATGTGTTCTCCGGTCGGCTGTCGCTCGCCTCGCACGCGTGGTTGGCGGACCACACGGTCGCGGACACGGCCGTGGTGCCGGGCTCCGCGCTCGTGGAGCTCGCGGTGCGCGCCGGGGACCATGTGGGCTGTGCGCTGCTGGAGGAGCTGACCCTGGACGAGCCGCTGGTCCTGCCGGAGCGCGGCGGGGTGCGGCTGCGGGTGTCGGTCGGCGAGCCGGACGGCGATGGCCGCCGTCCGCTGGCCGTGTACGGGCGTGACGAGCGCTCGGAGGCGGACCGGCCGTGGACCCGGCACGCCGCCGGTGTGCTCGCGTCCGGCGCTCCGGTGGGTGGCACCCCGGCGGGTGGCGCCCTGGCGGGTGGCGGCGCCGAACCGCTGTCCGTCTGGCCGCCCGCCGACGCGGAGCCGGTCGACACCGATGAGCTGTACGCGAGCATGGCGCGCGCCGGGCTGCTGCACGGCCCGGCGTTCCAGAGCCTGCGCCGCGTCTGGCGGCGTGGCGAGGAGGTGTTCGCGGAGGTGCGCATCGCGGAGGAGCGGCAGCCCGAGGCGGCCCGCTTCGCC
Organism: Streptomyces violaceusniger; assembly: GCA_005405945.1. Taxonomy (GTDB): domain Bacteria; phylum Actinomycetota; class Actinomycetes; order Streptomycetales; family Streptomycetaceae; genus Streptomyces; species Streptomyces violaceusniger. The sequence goes on along the minus strand of BJHW01000001.1, from coordinate 4,606,713 downwards.
CTGCACCCGGCCCTGCTGGACGGCGCGTTGCAGCCGCTGGCGCTGGGCGCGGGCGGTGCCGTGGTGGCGCGCTCCTGGCGCGGGGTGAGCCTGTACGCGGTGGGCGCCGAGGCGCTGCGCGTACGGCTCGCGCTGACCGAGGACGGCACGGTGTCGATGGTGGCGGCCGATGAGTCGGGCGCGCCGGTGGCGTCGGCGGACGCGCTGGTGACCGGGGCGCTGGAGGTGGACCGGATCGCCGGTGCGGCCGCCTCCGACCGCCATGAGTCGCTGTTCCGTATCGACTGGGCGCCGGTGGCGGCGCCCTCGGAGGCCGCGTCGGCGGGCTTCGCCGTCATCGGCGGCGATGAGCTCAAGCTGAGCGTGGCCCTGGAGACGGCCGGGTTCCGCGCCACGGTCCATGACGGCCTCGGCTCGCTGAACGCGGCGGTCGAGGCGGGCGGGCCCGCGCCGGACACCGTGCTGGTGCCGTTCCCGCCCGAGCCGGGCGCCGCGGAGGGCGGCCTCGCCGCCGCCGCGCACACGGCCACCCACCGCGTCCTGGGCCTGCTCCAGGAGTGGCTGAACGGCGGCCGGCCCGGTGCGGCCCGGCTGGTGGTGGTCACCCGTGGCGCGGTGGCCGCGGCCGGTGACGCGGCGGTGGCGGACCTGGCGAACGCGCCGGTGTGGGGTCTGCTGCGGTCCGCGCAGACGGAGAACCCGGGCCAGTTCGTGCTCCTGGACGTGGACGGCGAGGTGTCGTACCCGGCGATCGCCGCGGCGATCGACTCGGGCGAGCCAGAACTGGCGCTGCGCGCCGGAACGGCGTACGCACCACGCCTGGCCAGGGTCGAGGCGACCCCGGCCACTGGCCCGGCTGGTTCGGCTACCCGCTCGGCGGCCGGTCCGGCCAACGATCCGGCCAGCGCGGCCACCGGCCCGGTCAGCACGGCCAACGATCCGGCTGGCCCGGTCACCGACTCGGTCGGCTTGGCCACTGCCCCCGCTGGCTCGGCCACCGACCCGGCCAGCTCGGCCACCGACCCGGCCAGCTCGGCCACCGACCCGGCCGGTCCGGCCAACGGTCCGGCCAGCTCGGTCACCGCCCCGGTCGGCTCGGCCACCGGCCCGGCTGACCCGGCCCCCGGCTCGGCCAGCACGGCCACCGCCCCGGTCGGCTTGGCCACTGCCCCCGCTGGCTCGGCCACCGGCCCGGCCAGCCCGGCCATCACCCCGGTCGGCACGGCCACCGCCTCAACCGGCCGCGCCATCGACCCCCACGGCACGGTGCTGATCACCGGTGCCACCGGCGGTCTGGGCAGGCTCTTCGCCCGCCATCTGGCCACCGCGCACGGCGCCCGTCATCTGCTGCTGACCAGCCGCAGCGGCCCCGCCGCCGACGGTATGGGCGAACTCGTCGCGGAGCTCGCCGAGTTGGGCGCGTGGGCCACCGTCGCCGCGTGCGACGTGGCCGACCGGGAGGCGCTGGCCGGGCTGCTGGCCACGATTCCGGCCGACCGCCCGCTGACGGCCGTGGTGCACACCGCGGGCGTCCTCGACGACGGCGTCATCGACATGCTGACGCCCGAGCGGGTGGACACGGTGCTGCGGCCCAAGGTCGACGCGGCCGTCAACCTCCATGAGCTGACCCGCGATCTGGACCTGTCCGCCTTCGTGCTCTTCTCGGCCGCGGCCGGCACGCTGGGCGGCGCGGGCCAGGGCGGCTACGCGGCGGCGAACGTCTTCCTCGACGCCCTCGCCGGCCACCGCCGCGCCACCGGCCGTACCGCGCTGTCCCTGGTGTGGGGCATGTGGGCCGAGGAGCGCGGCATGGGCGGCAGGCTCGGCGAGGCCGACCAGAAGCGGGCGGCGCGCGGCGGGGTGCTGCCGCTGTCCGCGGCGGAGGGGCTCGCCCTGTTCGACGCGGCCCACGCCGTGGCCGACGAGGCGGTCCTGGTGCCCGTACGGCTGGAGATGGCGACGCTGCGCGCCGCCGCCGCCACCGGGGAGCTGCTGCCGCTCTACCGTGGCCTGGTGCGCACGCCGGTGCGCCGCGCCGCGGCCGGTGGCCGTGGCCCCGCCGCCCCGGAGGCCGTGGCGGACACCGGTGAGGGCACCCTGGCCCAGCGGCTGGCCGGGCAGTCGGAGGCCCAGCGGCAGCGGACCGTGCTCGACCTGGTCCGCCGTCAGGTGGCCGCCGTGCTGGGGTACGCCTCGAAGGACCAGGTGGGCGCCGAGCAGGCGTTCAAGGAGCTGGGCTTCGACTCGCTGACGGCCGTGGAGCTGCGGAACCGGCTGAACGCGGCCACCGGGCTGAAGTTGACGGCCACGCTGGTCTACGACTACCCGACGCCGGTGGCGCTCGCGCGCCATCTGCGCCAGGAAGTGGCGCCGGAGGCCGAGGGGCCGGAAGTGTCCGTACTGGAGGAGCTGGAGCGGTTGGAGAACAGCCTGTCCTCGCTGACGCCGGAGGAGCTGGCCTCCGTGACGGAGGACGAGGCCGCGCATGCGAACATCGCGGTGCGCCTGCAGACGCTGCTGGCGAAGTGGAACGACGTGCGTCGCACCGCGGACGACGCCGGGGCGGACGCCGAGGCGGAAGCGTTCGAAGAGGTCAGTGACGACGAGCTCTTCGACTTCATCGACAAGAGGTTCGGTAACGGCTGAAGCGCGGCGGCACCCTCATCCGAACCCCCGACGATCAAGAGCATTGCGAATAGGTGAACGTCCATGGCGACTGCGAACGAAGCCAAGCTCCGCGAATATCTGAAGAAGGTCACCACCGACCTCACCGCCGCCCACCGGCGGCTCCAGGAGGTCGACGACCAGGCCCATGAGCCGATCGCCATCGTGGGCATGAGCTGCCGCTTCCCCGGAGGTGTCAACACCCCCGAGGAGCTGTGGCAGCTCATGGCCTCCGGCGGTGAGGCGCAGACGGAGTTCCCGGCCGACCGCGGCTGGGACCTGGCGAACCTGTTCGACTCCGACCCGGACACCCCGGACACCACCTACACCCGCGAGGGCGGGTTCCTCGACGGCGCCACCCGGTTCGACGCGGGGTTCTTCGGGATCTCGCCGCGTGAGGCCATGGCGATGGACCCGCAGCAGCGGCTGCTGCTGGAGACCTCGTGGGAGGCGTTCGAGCGGGCCGGGATCGACCCCGTGTCCCTGCGCGGCAGCCGGACCGGCGTCTTCGCGGGCATGAACGCCTCCGACTATCTGACGGTGGCGCTCGACGCCGAGGACGACTTCGGCGGCCACCTCGGCACCGGCAACGCCAGCAGCGTCGTCTCCGGCCGGCTCTCCTACGTGTTCGGCCTGGAGGGCCCGGCCGTCACGGTGGACACGGCGTGCTCCGCGTCGCTGGTGGCGCTGCACCTGGCCGTCCAGTCGCTGCGGCTGGGCGAGTGCTCGCTCGCCCTGGCGGGTGGCGTCCATGTGATGTCCACGCCGGGGCTGTTCATCGAGTTCAGCCGCCAGCGCGGACTGTCCGAGGACGGCCGCTGCAAGGCGTTCTCGGCGGACGCCGACGGCTTCGGCCCGGCCGAGGGCGTGGGCGTCCTGCTGCTGGAGCGGCTCTCGGACGCCCGCCGCCTGGGCCACAAGGTGCTGGCCGTGGTGCGCGGCTCGGCCGTCAACCAGGACGGCGCGTCCAACGGTCTGACCGCGCCCAACGGCCCGTCCCAGCAGCGCGTCATCCAGCAGGCGCTGGCCAACGCGCGGCTGTCCGCGGGCGATGTGGACGTCGTGGAGGCCCACGGCACGGGCACCTCGCTGGGCGACCCGATCGAGGCGCAGGCGCTGCTGGCCACCTACGGCCAGGACCGGCCCGAGGACCTGCCCCTGCTGCTCGGCTCGGTGAAGTCCAACATCGGCCACACCCAGGGCGCCGCGGGCATCGCCGGGGTGATGAAGATGGTGCTGGCGATGCGACACGGGGTCGTCCCCGAGTCGCTGCACATCGCCGAGCCGTCCCCGCACATCGACTGGTCGTCGGGGAAGATCGCGCTGGTCAGGTCGGCCACGCCATGGCCCGAGACCGGCCGTCCGCGCCGTGCGGGCATCTCCTCCTTCGGCTTCAGCGGCACCAACGCGCACACCATCGTCGAGCAGGCCCCCGCCGAGGAGCCGGGCCCGGTCGAGCTGGTGTCCAAGCAGCCGGGTGTGCTGCCGTGGGTGCTGTCCGGCAAGAGCGAGGCGGCGCTGCGCGCCCAGGCGCGGCGGCTGCTGGACCGGCTCCACGACGAACCGGCGCTGCGCCCGGTGGACATCGGCCTGTCGCTGGCCACCACCCGCTCCGCGCTGGACCACCGCGGTGTGGTCCAGGGCCGGGACCGCGAGGAGCTGATGGCCGGGCTGACCGCACTCGCCGAGGGCGGCATGGCGGCCGGGGTGGAGCGGGGCGCCGTGGTCGCCGGGCAGACGGCGTTCGTCTTCCCTGGACAGGGGTCGCAGTGGGTGCGGATGGGCGTGGGGCTGATGGACGCCTCGCCCGTCTTCGCGGCCCGCATCGAGGAGTGTGCGGCGGCCCTCGCGGAGTTCACCGACTGGTCGCTGGTCGATGTGTTGCGCGGTGCGGAGGGCGCGCCGTCGCTGGAGCGGGTGGATGTGGTCCAGCCGGTGCTGTTCGCGGTGATGGTGTCGCTCGCCGAGCTCTGGCGTTCGCTGGGTGTCGTCCCGGGCGCGGTGATCGGCCACTCGCAGGGTGAGATCGCGGCCGCGTGCGTGGCGGGAGCCCTGTCGCTGAAGGACGCGGCCCGTGTGGTGGCGCTGCGCAGCCAGGCGATCGGCCGGGTGCTGGCGGGCAAGGGCGGCATGGTGTCGGTGGCCCTCCCGGTGGCGGACGTGCGCGAGCGCATCGCGCCCTGGGGCGAGGAGCGGATCTCCGTCGCGGCGGTCAACGGGCCGTCGTCGGTGGTGGTCTCCGGTGAACCGGCCGCGCTGGAGGAGCTGCTGGCGTCCTGCGAGGCCGATGAGGTGCGGGCGCGCCGGGTGCCGGTGGACTACGCCTCGCACTCCGCGCAGGTGGAACTCCTCCGCGAGGAGTTGCTGGAGCTGCTGGCCCCCGTACAGCCGAAGAACGCCCAGGTGCCGTTCCTGTCGACGGTGACGGGGGAGTGGGTCGAGGGCCCGGAGCTGGATGCCGAGTACTGGTTCACCAACCTCCGTCGCACGGTTGAGCTGGAGGGCGCGGTCCGGCGGCTGCTGGACGAGGGCTTCGGGGTGTTCATCGAGTCCAGCGCCCACCCGGTGCTGACCATGGGCGTGCAGGAGACCGCCGAGGACGCCGGTGTGGACGCGGCCGCGATCGGCTCGCTGCGCCGTGACGAGGGCGGCCTCGACCGTTTCTGGGCCTCCGTCGGCGAGGCGTGGTCGCGCGGTGTGGCCGTGGACTGGGACGCGGTGTTCGACGGCACCGGCGCCCGCCGTATCGAGCTGCCCACGTACGCCTTCCAGCAGCAGCGCTACTGGCCCGAGGCCGCGCCCGCGCGGGGGCCGGGGAGAGCGGGCACGATGCGGTGGAGGCCAAGTTCTGGGCCGCCGTGGAGGCCGAGGACTGGCAGACGCTGGCCGCCGAGCTGACGGTCGAGGGCGATCAGCCCATGAGCGCCGTCCTGCCCGCCCTGGCGTCGTGGCGCAAGCAGGCCCGTGAGCGGTCCACGGTGGACGGGTGGCGCTACCGGGTGATGTGGAAGCCGCTCGCCGAGGAGCGGTCCGCGCGGCTGACCGGCCCGTGGCTCCTCGTCACGCCCGACACCGGGGACACCTGGACCGACGCCGTGGCCGGAGTGCTCGCCGAACGCGGCGCCGACGTGAGGCGGATCGCCGTGGACACCGCCGTCGACGGCCGGGAGGAGCTGGCCGGGCGGCTGCGCACCGCGCTCGCCGAAGCCGAAGCCGAGGCCGCTGCCGAGGCCGAGGCCGACGGCGCCGCGTTCGCCGGAGTGGTGTCGCTGCTGGCCCCGGCCGAGGGCGCCCACCCCGAGCACGCCTCCCTGCCCGCCGGAACGGCCGCCCAGCTCGCGCTGATCCAGGCCCTCGGCGACGCGGGGATCGGCGCGCCGCTGTGGTGCCTCACGCACGGCGCCGTCTCCGTGGGCGGCACGGACCGCCCGGCCGCGCCCGAGCAGGCCCTCGTCTGGGGTCTGGGCCGGGTGGCCGCGCTGGAGCACCTGGAGCGCTGGGGCGGTCTGATCGACCTGCCCGACACGCCCGACGAGCGCGCCCTGACCCGGCTGGTGGGCCTCCTCGCCTCCGACGGTGACGACGACCAGGCCGCGATCCGTGCCACGGGCGTCTTCGGGCCCCGCCTGGTGCGCGCCCCGCTGGCCGACACCTCCGCCGTACGGGCCTGGAAGCCGACCGGCACCACGCTGGTCACCGGCGGTACGGGACGGCTCGGCGCACAGGTCGCGCGGTGGCTGGCCCGCAACGGCGCCGACCATCTCGTCCTGGCGAGCCGCAGGGGCCCGGACGCCCCCGGGGCGGTCGAGCTGGAGGCCGAGCTGACCGGGCTCGGCGCCAAGGTCACCCTCGCCGCGTGCGATGTGACCGACCGCGCCGCGCTCGCCCAGACCCTCGCGGCCATCCCGGCCGACCAGCCGCTGACGGCCGTCGTGCACGCCGCCGCCGTCATCGACGACGGGGTGATCGAGGGGCTGACCCCCCATCAGGTCGAGCGGGTGCTGCGGCTGAAGGTGGACGCCACGCGCCATCTGCACGAGCTCACCCGGGACCTGGACCTGACCGCGTTCGTGCTGTGCTCGCACTTCTCCGCCACCTTCGGCGCGCCCGGCCAGGGCAACCAGGCGCCCGGCAACGCCTTCTTGCACGCCTTCGCCGAGCAGCGCCGCGCGGACGGGCTGCCCGCCACCGCGCTGACCTTCGGCCCGTGGGGCGACGGCTCAAGCGTGGACGGCGCCGTGGGCGACCGGATGCGCCGCCACGGCATCAACGAGATGGCGCCTGAGCCCGCCACCGCCACGCTCCAGCACGCGCTGGACCGGGACGAGACCGCGCTGACCGTCATCGACATGGACTGGCGGCGCTTCACCCTCGCCTTCACCGCCGACCGGCCGCGTCCGCTGCTGCACGACCTGCCCGAGGCCCGCGAGGTCGTCGAGGAGATGGCCGCCGCCGGGACCGACGACGCGGGCACCGCCGGAGCCGCCCTGGCCGGGCAGCTCGCCGGTCTGCCGGAGACCGAGCGGGAGCGGGTGCTGCTGGATCTGGTGCGCAGCGCGGTGGCCGCCGTGCTGGGCCACTCCGGCGCTCAGGCCATCGAGGCCGGCCGGGCCTTCAAGGATCTTGGCTTCGACTCGCTGACCGCTGTGGAGCTCCGCAACCGGCTGGGCGCCGCGAGCGGGCTGAAGCTGCCCCCGAGCCTGATCTTCGACCACCCGACCCCGGCCGCCGTGGCCGCCTATCTGCGGGCCGGGATCGCGCCCGACGAGGCGGCCGACGGCACCGCGGTGCTCGAGGAGCTCGACAAGCTGGAGTCCGCGCTCACCGGCACCGCGCCCGACAACATCACCCGGGCCCGGATCACCATGCGGCTGCGGTCGCTGCTGGCGAAGTGGAACGAGTCGGACGGCACGGCGGTCACCGCCGAGCCCGCCGCCGCGGCGGCGCCGGAGCACCCGGCGAAGGACACGGTGGACGCCGAACAGCTCCAGTCGGCCAGCGACGAAGAGCTCTTCGCATTCATCAACAAGGGCCTCGGAAGGGCTTGACGATAATTTCGCTATTGACGTCGAATCCGATGTCGGCCAGGATTTTCTCTACCCTTCAATAGAGTTGTGAAATACCGGCTGCCCCCTATCGCTCCTTGGGTCTCCAGGGGGTCATAGGGGCATCTAGGGGTTGTTGTGAGGGTTAGTTCGCACATAGCCTCTCAGCGAGAAGTCGACTGATTTGGTTGTTGGTTACCGGCTCCCGTTGAGGATCTGTGGAGCATTTCCGATGCCGTCTGCCGTAATTGGATTGCGTAAATGGCGAATGAAGAGACGCTGCGGGACTACCTCAAGCTGGTAACGGCGGATCTGCACCAGACTCGCCTCCGCCTGCAAGAGGCCGAGGCGAAGAACCACGACCCCATCGCCATCGTGGGGATCGGCTGCCGTTATCCCGGAGGCGTGTCTTCGCCCGAGGACCTGTGGCGCATCGTCAGCGAGGGCGTCGACGCGGTCAGCGAGTTCCCGCTGGACCGCGGGTGGAATGTCGACACGATGTACCACCCGGACCCGGACCACCCCGGCACCAGCTATGTGCACGAGGGCGGATTCGTCGACGGCATAGCCGATTTCGACCCCTCCCTGTTCGGCATAAGCCCCCGGGAAGCGCTCGGCATGGACCCGCAGCAGCGGTTGCTGCTGGAGACCTCCTGGGAGGCGTTCGAGCGCGCCGGAATCGACCCGGTCGCGGTGCGCGGCCGGCAGATCGGCGTCTTCGTCGGCACAAGCAATCACGATTACCTGGGCGCGATCCTCAGTTCCAACGAGAACTTCGAGGGCTACTTCGGCACCGGTAACGCCGCGAGCGTCGCCTCCGGCCGCCTTTCCTACACCTTCGGTTTCGAGGGCCCGGCCGTCACCGTCGACACCGCCTGCTCCTCCTCGCTGGTGGCGCTCCACCTCGCCGTCCAGGCGCTGCGCAACGGCGAGTGCTCGCTCGCCCTCGCCGGCGGCGCCACCCTGATGTGCGCGCCCGGCGTCTTCGTCGACTACAGCAAGATGCGCGGACTGGCCCTCGACGGCCGCTCCAAGCCCTTCGCCCGGAGGCCGACGGCTTCTGCCTGGGCGAGGGCGTCGGCATGCTGCTCGTCGAGCGGCTGTCGGACGCCCAGCGCAAGGGCCACCCGGTGCTCGCCGTGGTCCGCGGCTCCGCCGTCAACCAGGACGGCGCCAGCAACGGCCTCACCTCGCCCAATGGCCCCTCGCAGCAGCGCGTCATCCTCCAGGCGCTGGCCAACGCCCGGCTCACCCCCGACCAGGTGGACGCCGTCGAGGCCCACGGCACCGGCACCGCCCTCGGCGACCCGATCGAGGCGCAGGCGCTGCTGGCCACCTACGGCCAGGACAGGCCCGAGGGCAAACCGCTGCTCATCGGCTCCATCAAGTCCAACATCGGCCACGCCCAGGCGGGCGCCGGTGTCGGCGGCGTCATCAAGATGGTCATGGCGATGCGGCACGGTGTGCTGCCCGGACCCTCCACCTCACCGAGCCCACCCCGCACGTCGACTGGACGGCCGGGGAGGTCGAACTGCTCACCGCCCCCCGCGAGTGGGCCAAGGACCCCGAGGGCGCCACCCCGCGCCGCGCGGGCGTCTCGTCGTTCGGCATGAGCGGCACCAATGTGCACACCATCCTCGAGGAGGCCCCGGCCCCGCGGCCCCCGCCGGACACGCCGAGGGCGAGGAGCCGGAGCGGGCCGAGCCGCCCCTCGTCCCGGTCGTGCTGTCCGGCAAGAACGAGCAGGCGCTGCGCGCCCAGGCCCTGCGGCTGCGGACCCACCTGGCCGCCCACCCCGACCACCGCCTCGCCGACATCGGCTACTCCCAGGCCGTCACCCGCGCCGCCCTCGACCGCCGCGCCGCGGTCGTCGCCGCCGACCACGACGAACTGCTCGCGGGCCTCGACGCGCTCGCCGAGGGCCGCCACCACCCCGAGGTGACCGATGGCCTCGCCGCCGAGGGCAAGGTCGCGTTCCTCTTCACCGGCCAGGGCAGCCAGCGGCTCGGCATGGGCCGCGAGCTGTACGACGCCTACCCGGTGTTCGCCGAGGCGCTGGACGCGGTCTGCGCCCAGCTCGACCGCTTCCTCGACCGGCCGCTGAAGGACGTGCTGTTCGGCGACGCCGCCGCCACGCTGGACCGGACCGGCTACACTCAGCCCGCGCTGTTCGCCGTCGAGGTGGCCCTCTTCCGCCTCGTCGAATCCTGGGGGCTGCGGCCCGACTTCCTCTCCGGCCACTCCATCGGCGAGCTCACCGCCGCCCATGTCGCCGGGGTGCTCTCGCTCACCCACGCCTGTGCCCTGGTGGCCGCGCGCAGCCAGCTGATGCAGCAACTCCCCGTCGGTGGCGCGATGATCGCGGTGCAGGCGTCGGAGGACGAGGTGACGCCGCTGCTCACCGAGCGGGTGTCCATCGCCGCCATCAACGGCCCCACGTCGGTCGTCATCGCCGGTGACGAGGACGCGGCGGTGGAGATCGCCTCTGGTTTCGAGGCGCGGGGCCGTAAGACCAAGCGGCTCACCGTCAGCCACGCCTTCCACTCCCCGCACATGGACGGGATGCTGGAGAACTTCCGTCAGGTGGCCGAGCGGCTGACCTACGAGGCTCCGAAGATCCCGATCGTCTCCAACCTCACCGGTACCCTGGTGAGCGCCGACGAGATCACCACGCCCGAGTTCTGGGTCCGCCACGTCCGCGAGGCCGTCCGCTTCCTCGACGGTGTGCGCCGCCTCGAGGACCACGGCGTGACCACCTATCTGGAGCTCGGCCCCGACGGGGTGCTCTCCGCCATGGCCCAGGAGTGCGTGAGCGGCGGCCGGAACCGCACGTTCGCCTTCCTGCCCGCCCTGCGCTCCGGCCGCCCCGAGGCCCGCACCCTGAGCAACGCGCTCGCCCAGGCCCACGTCCGCGGCCTGCCCGTGGACTGGGCCACGTACTACGCGGGCACCGGCGCCCGCCGCGTCGAGCTGCCCACCTACGCCTTCCAGCGGCAGCGCTACTGGCCCGCCAACCCCTTCTCGTACGGCGCCGACTCCGCCGCCGCCGAGGCCGCCGCGCCGGCCGTGTCCGACGCCCGGTTCTGGGAGGTCGTGCACAGCGAGGACCTGGCCGCCCTGGTCGACACCCTCGGCCTCGACGGCGACCAGCCCCTCAGCGAGGTGCTGCCCGTCCTGTCGGCGTGGCGCCGGCGGAGCCACGTGGACACCACCGTGGACGGCTGGCGCTACCGCGTCACCTGGACGCCGCTGCCGCAGGCCCAGGCCAAATCGCTCACCGGCACCTGGCTCGTGGTCACCCCCGAGGGACGCGCCGACGACCCGTGGGTGGCGGAGCCGCTGCGGCTGCTGGCCGAACGCGGCGTCGCCGTCCACCGGATCGACGTCGACGGCGCCACCACCGAGCGCGCCGCCCTCGCCGAGCGGATCCGCACCGCCCTGAGCCCGGACCCGGCGGCCGGGACCCCGCACGTCGACGGTGTGCTCTCCCTGCTCGGCCTGGACGAGCGCCCGCACGACCGGCACCCCTCCCTCACCGCCGGACTCGCGGGCACCCTCGCCCTCGTCCAGGCCCTCGGCGACGCCGACCTCGACGCCCCGCTGTGGGCCGCCACCCGCGGCGCGGTCTCCGTCGGCCGCGCCGACCGGCTCACCAGCCCCGAACAGACCCAGATCTGGGGCCTGGGCCGCACCGCCGCCCTCGAACACCCCGAGCGCTGGGGCGGTCTGATCGATCTGCCCCAGACCGCCGACGACCGCGCCCTCGGGCGGCTCGCCGACATCCTCGCCGGGCCCGAGGGCATCAGCGGCGAGGACCACCTCGCCATCCGCCCGCAGGGCATCCACGTCCGCCGGCTGGCCCGCGCACCGCACCACGAGACCACCGATGACGGCTGGACCACCCACGGCACCGCGCTGATCACCGGCGGCACCGGCGCCCTCGGCGGCCATGTCGCCCGCTGGCTCGTGGCCCACGGCGCCCAGCACATCCTGCTCACCAGCCGCCGTGGCCCCGACGCGCCCGGCGCCGCCGGGCTGCGGGACGAACTCGCCGCCTCGGGCGCCCGGGTGACCGTCGCCGCCTGCGACGTGGCCGACCGCGACGCCCTCGCCGCGCTGCTGGCGACCGTCCCCGCGGACCTCCCGCTGACCACGGTCGTGCACGCCGCGGGAGTGCTGGACGACGGGGTGCTCGACGCCCAGACCCCGCGGCGCATGGCCGATGTGCTGCGCGCCAAGGCCGACTCCGCCCGCCATCTGCACGAGCTCACCCGCGGCCTCGACCTGTCCGCCTTCGTGCTCTTCTCCTCCATGGCCGCCACCTTCGGCGCCGCGGGCCAGGCCAACTACGTGGCCGCCAACGCCTACCTCGACGCGCTCGCCGAACAGCGCCGCGCCGAGGGCCTGCCCGCCACCTCGATGGCCTGGGGCGCCTGGGCCGACGGCGGCATGGCCACCGACGAGCTGGTGGCCGAGCGGCTCCGGCAGTCCGGACTGCCCGCCCTCGCCCCCGAACCGGCCACCGCCGCGCTCGGGGCCGCGCTCGACCTCGACGAGACCTTCTCCCTCGTCGTGGACATCGAATGGGGCCGCTTCGCACCCGGCCTCTCCGGCCACCGCCCGAACCCGCTGCTCGCCGACCTCTCCGAGGCCAAGCGCGCGATCGAGGTGGTGCGCACCGCCGCCGGCGGCCCCGCCATCCCCGGCCAGGCCACGTCGCTGGCCCATCGGCTGACCGACGCCGGGACCGACGAGGAACGCGGCCAGATCGCCCTGGACTTCGTCCGCACCCAGGTGGCCGTCGTCCTCGGCCACCCCGGGCCGGACTCGGTGGAGCCCAGCCGCGCCTTCCGCGACCTCGGCTTCGACTCGCTGACCGCGGTCGAGATACGCAACCTGCTGTCCACGCTCACCGGGCTCAAGCTGCCCGCCACCATCATCTTCGACTACCCCACCCCGATCGCCCTCGCCGACCACCTCCAGGCCGAACTCATCGGCTCGCGCCCGGCGGTGACCGGCGCGTCGTCGGTGGGCGTGGCCCTGGACGACGACCCCATCGCGATCGTCGGCATGAGCTGCCGCTTCCCCGGTGGTGTGCGGTCGCCGGAGGAGCTGTGGCGGCTGCTGGTGTCCGGGCAGGACGCGGTGACGGGCTTCCCCGCCGACCGTGGCTGGGACCTGGAGACGCTGTACGACCCGGAGGGCGCGGGCGAGCACACCGCTTACGTCCGCGAGGGCGGATTCCTCGCCGACGCAGCCGAGTTCGACCCCGTCTTCTTCGGGATCTCGCCGCGTGAGGCGCTGGCGATGGACCCGCAGCAGCGGTTGCTGCTGGAGACGTCGTGGGAGGCGTTCGAGCGGGCCGGGATCGATCCGACCACGCTGCGCGGCCAGCAGGTCGGCGTGTTCGCCGGGACCAACGGCCAGGACTACCTGCCCGTGATCCTCTCCGCCCCGATGGCTCGGAAGGCTTCATGGGGACGGGTAACGCGGCGAGTGTGATGTCGGGTCGGGTGGCGTATGCGCTGGGGCTTGAGGGTCCGGCGGTGACGGTGGATACGGCGTGTTCGTCGTCGTTGGTGGCGTTGCACTGGGCGATTCAGGCGTTGCGGGCGGGTGAGTGTTCGTTGGCGTTGGCCGGTGGTGTGACGGTGATGTCGACGCCGGGTTCGTTCGTGGATTTCAGTCGTCAGCGTGGGTTGGCGGCTGATGGGCGGATCAAGGCGTTCGCGGCGGGTGCGGATGGTACGGGCTGGGGTGAGGGTGTGGGCATGCTGCTGGTGGAGCGGCTGTCGGATGCCCGGCGCAATGGCCATGAGGTGCTGGCGGTCGTACGGGGCAGTGCCATCAATCAGGATGGTGCGTCGAATGGTCTGACGGCGCCGAATGGTCCCTCGCAGCAGCGGGTGATCCGGCAGGCGCTGGCGGGTGCGGGGCTTTCGCCGTCCGAGGTGGACGCGGTCGAGGCCCACGGCACCGGTACGACGCTGGGCGACCCGATCGAGGCGCAGGCGCTGCTGGCCACGTACGGCCAGGACCGCGAGGAGGGCCGGCCGCTGTGGCTGGGGTCCATCAAGTCCAACATCGGGCACACGCAGGCCGCGGCCGGTGTCGCCGGTGTGATGAAGATGGTGCTGGCCATCCAGCACGGACTGCTGCCGCGGACCCTCAACGTCGATGAGCCCACCCCGCACGTGGACTGGTCGGCGGGCGCGGTCGCCCTGCTGACCGAGGCGCGGGAGTGGCCGGAGACCGGGCGTCCGCGCCGGGCCGCGGTGTCCTCGTTCGGCATCAGCGGCACCAACGCGCACACCATCATCGAGCAGCCCCCGGTGTACGCGGACGAGACCGAGGACACGGCGCCCGCCGCCGCGCCCCGGTCCGGCTCCCCCGCCACCTGGGTGCTCTCCGCCAAGTCCCCCGAGGGCCTGCGCGACCAGGCCGTACGGCTGCGCGCCCACCTCGGCGAGCGGCCCGAGCTGGACCTCACCGACGTGGCGTTCACGCTCGCCACGCGCCGTACCGCCTTCGAGGAGCGCGCGGCGCTGGTCGCCGGGGACCGGGACGGTCTGCTGTCCGGCCTGGAGGCGCTCGCCGAGGGCCGCACGGCGGCCGGGCTGGTGCGGGGTTCGGTGGCCGGTGGCAAGGTGGCGTTCCTGTTCACGGGGCAGGGGAGTCAGCGGCTGGGGATGGGGCGTGAGTTGTATGACGGCTTCCCGGTGTTCGCGGACGCGCTGGACGAGGTGTGCGCGCACTTGGACGGGCATCTGGAGCGGCCGCTGCGGGAGGTGCTGTTCGGCGAGGATGCCGAGGCGCTGGATCAGACGGGGTTCACTCAGCCCGCGTTGTTCGCGGTTGAGGTGGCGTTGTTCCGGCTGGTCGAGGCGTGGGGGTTGAAGGCGGACTTCCTGTCCGGGCATTCGATCGGTGAGCTGGCGGCGGCTCATGTGGCGGGTGTGCTGTCTTTGGCCGATGCGGCGGAGTTGGTGGCGGCGCGTGGGCGGTTGATGCAGGAGCTGCCCGGCGGTGGCGCGATGATCGCGGTGCAGGCGTCGGAGGACGAGGTGGCGCCGTTGCTGACCGAGCGGGTGTCGATCGCCGCGCTGAACGGGCCGTCGTCGGTGGTCGTCGCGGGTGACGAGGACGCGGCGGTGCAGATCGCGGCGGGCTTCGAGGCGCAGGGGCGTAAGACCAAGCGGCTCACCGTGAGCCACGCCTTCCACTCGCCGCGCATGGACGGGATGCTGGACGCGTTCCGCGAGGTCGCCGAGGGGCTGACCTACGCGGCCCCGCGTATCCCGATCGTCTCCAACCTCACCGGGGACGTGGTCTCCGCCGAGGAGATCACCAGCCCCGACTTCTGGGTCCGCCACGTCCGCGAGGCCGTCCGCTTCCTCGATGGCGTCCGGACGTTGGAAGCCCAGGGCGTCACCACCTACGTCGAACTCGGCCCCGACGGTGTCCTCACCGCCATGGCCCAGGACTGTGTGACAGGCGAGGACGCCGCCTTCGCCGCCATGCTGCGCAAGGACCGTCCCGAGGCCGAGGCGCTGCTGTCGGCCGTCGCGCGGGCACATGTGCGGGGCGTGGCGGTGGACTGGGCGGCCTACTACGCCCGTACCGGTGCCAGGCAGGTCGCGCTGCCCACGTACGCCTTCCAGCGGCAGCGCTACTGGCCGAAGGTCTCGTCGCTGTTCCTCGGCGACGTGGCCGCGGTCGGGCTGGGCGAGGCCGAGCATCCGCTGCTCGGTGCCAGCGCCGAACTGCCGGACGCGGACGGGATGTTGTTCACCGGGCGGCTGGCGCTGTCCACGCACCCGTGGCTCGCGGGCCACACCATCCTGGACACGGTGCTGCTGCCCGGCACCGCGTTCGTGGAGCTGGCGATCCGCGCCGGTGACCAGGTCGGCTGCGACTACCTGGAGGAGCTGACCCTCGAGGCGCCGCTGGTGCTGCCCGCGCGGGGTGGCGTCCAGCTGCGGCTCTCGGTCGGCGCGGCCGACGAGACGGGCCGCCGACCGCTGTCGCTGCACTCCCGGCTGGAGAGCCTGCCCGCCGAGGAGCCCTGGACCCGGCACGCCGCCGGTGTCCTGGCGTCCGGCGGCCGCCCTGAGGCGTCGTTCGAGCTGAGCGCGTGGCCCCCGGCGGACGCGACCGAGGTGGAGCTGGACGGCCGCTACGAGGGTCTGCTGGACATCGGCTTCGCCTACGGCCCCGCGTTCCAGGGGCTGCGCAGGGCGTGGCAGCGCGGCGGCGAGGTGTTCGCCGAGGTGGCGCTGGACGAGGAGACGGCCGAGGAGGCCGCCGCGTTCGGGCTGCACCCGGCGCTGCTGGACTCCGCCCTGCACGCCATCGGGATGGGCGGCCTGGGCAACACGGGCGGCGAAGGACGGCTGCCGTTCGCCTGGACCGGCGTGTCGCTGTACGCGAGCGGCGCCTCGGCGCTGCGGGTGCACCTGGCCCCCGCGGGCACCGACGGCGTCCGGCTGGAGATCGCCGACACCACCGGTGCGCCGGTCGCGGCCGTCGAGACGCTCGGGCTGCGCCCGGTCTCGGCCGAGCAGCTGCGGAGCGCGCGCACGGCCTACCACGAGTCGCTGTTCCGCCTGGAGTGGGCGACCACGGCCGGGCTGGCCGACGCGGCCGGGGCGGATGTCCCCGCCGACGGCCGGTGGGCGGTGCTGGGCGCCGATCCGCTCGGGCTCGGGACCACGGCGTACGGGGACCTGGAGACGCTGGCCGGGGCGGTCGCCGCGGGCACGGCGCCCGCGCCCGAGTACGTCGTCGTGTCGCCGTCCGCCGAGGTCGGTGAGCAGGTGGCCCGAGGGGCGCACCGCGCCGCCGCCGCGGCGCTCTCCGTCGTCCAGCGGTGGCTGGAGGAGGAGCGGTTCGGGGACGCCCCGCTGGTCGTGGTGACGCGTGGCGCGGTGGCCGTCGGGACGGAAGAGCCCGTGGCGGACCTGGCCGGTGCGGCCGTCTGGGGTCTGCTGCGCTCGGCGCAGTCGGAGAACCCGGGCCGCTTCGTGCTGGTGGACACCGACGGCGCGGACGAGTCGCTACGGGCGCTGCCCGCCGCGCTGGCCTCGGGCGAGCCGCAGCTGGCGATCCGCGCGGGCGCGGTGTCCGTGCCGCGGCTGGCGCGGGTGGCCGTGGAGCCGGAGGGCGACGAGGCCCGGGGCCTCGCCCCCGAGGGCACGGTGCTGGTGACCGGCGCGTCGGGTTCGCTGGGCGGTCTGGTGGCCCGGCATCTGGTGGCCGAGCGTGGCGTACGGCATCTGCTGCTGGTGAGCCGTCGTGGCGGCGAGGCGGCGGGTGCGGACGAACTCACCACCGAGCTGGCAGAGTTGGGCGCGAGCGTGCGCTGGGCGGCGTGTGACGTGGCCGACCGGGACGCGCTCGCCGCGGCCCTCGCCACCGTCCCGGCCGAGCACCCGCTGACCGCCGTCGTCCACACGGCCGGTGTGCTGGACGACGGTGTGATCGGCTCCCTCACCTCCGAGCGCGTCGACCGCGTCATGCGCCCGAAGGTGGACGCGGCCTGGAACCTCCACGAGCTCACCCGCGAGCTGGACCTGGCGGCCTTCGTGCTGTTCTCGTCCTCCTCCGGTGTGTTCGGCGGTCCGGGCCAGGGCAACTACGCGGCCGCCAACGCCTTCCTGGACGCCCTCGCCCGCCACCGCGCCGCCCGGGGCCTGCCCGCCACCGCGCTCGCGTGGGGCCTGTGGGCCGGGGCCGGTATGGGCAGCACCCTGGACGAGGCCGACATCGCCCGGATGCGGCGCGCCGGACTGCCGCCGCTGCCGGTGGCCGAGGGCCTCGCGCTGCTCGACACCGCGCTGACCGTCCGCGAGGCGTCGTTGGTGCCGATGCGGGTGGATGTCGCGGCGCTGCGCACCCAGGCCGCCAGTGGCGCGGTCTCGCCCCTGTTCCGCGGTCTGGTGCGGATCCCGGCGCGGCGCGCGGTGGACGCGGTCGCGGCGGGCGGCGAGTCCGGTCTCGCCGGGCGGCTCGCCGGGCTGTCCGAGCCCGAGCAGGAGCGGCTGCTGCTGGACCTGGTGCGCGGCCAGGTGGCCACCGTGCTCGGCTACGCCGGTGCGGAGACCATCGGTTCGGGCCGGGCGTTCAAGGATCTTGGCTTCGACTCGCTGACAGCTGTTGAGCTGCGCAACCAGCTCAACACGGTCACCGGGCTGCGGCTGCCCGCGACGCTCATCTTCGACTACCCGGACCCGCAGGTCCTGGCCCGCCATCTGCGCACCGAGCTCGTCGGAGCGCAGTCCACGGTGGTGCACACGCCGGTGCCGGTCGTGGCCGCCACCGACGACGAGCCGATCGCCATCGTGGCGATGAGCTGCCGCTACCCCGGCGGGGTCACCACCCCCGAGGAGCTGTGGCAGCTGCTCGCCGCGGGCGAGGACGGCATCTCCCGCTTCCCCGACAACCGCGGCTGGGACCTCGAGGCGCTCTACGACCCGGACCCGGAGACCCAGGGCACCTCCTACGCCCGCGAGGGCGGATTCCTGCACGACGCCGCCGAGTTCGACCCGGCGTTCTTCGGGATCTCGCCGCGCGAGGCGCTGGCGATGGACCCGCAGCAGCGGCTGCTGCTGGAGACGTCCTGGGAGGCGTTCGAGCGCGCCGGGATCGACCCGCTGTCCGTGCGCGGCAGCAGGACCGGTGTGTTCGCGGGCGTCATGTACCACGACTACGGGTCCCGGCTGCACGCCGTCCCGAACGAGGTCGAGGGCTACCTCGGCACCGGCAGCTCCAGCAGCGTGGTGTCCGGCCGCGTGGCCTACACCTTCGGTCTGGAGGGCCCGGCCGTCACGGTCGACACGGCCTGCTCGTCCTCGCTGGTGGCACTCCACCTGGCGGCGCAGGCGCTGCGCCAGGGCGAGTGCTCGCTGGCGCTGGCCGGCGGTGTCACGGTGATGTTCACCCCGGGTACGTTCATCGACTTCAGCCGTCAGCGCGGCCTGGCCAGGGACGGCCGCTGCAAGTCCTTCGCGGCCGCCGCAGACGGCACCGGCTGGGGCGAGGGCGCGGGCATGCTGCTCCTGGAGCGGCTGTCGGACGCCCGGCGCAACGGCCATGAGGTGCTGGCGATCGTGCGCGGCTCGGCCGTCAACCAGGACGGCGCGTCCAACGGTCTGACCGCGCCCAACGGCCCGTCCCAGCAGCGCGTCATCCGCCAGGCGCTCGCCAACGCCCGCCTGACCACCGGTGAGGTGGACGTCGTCGAGGCGCACGGCACGGGCACCACGCTGGGCGACCCGATCGAGGCGCAGGCGCTGCTGGCCACCTACGGCCGGGAGCGGGACGCGGAGCGGCCGCTGTGGCTGGGCTCGGTGAAGTCCAACCTGGGCCACACCCAGGCCGCCTCGGGCGTGGCCGGTGTCATCAAGATGGTCCTGTCGATGCGGCACGGCCTGCTGCCGCGGACGCTGCACGTGGACGAGCCGTCGCCGCATGTGGACTGGTCGGCGGGCGCGGTGTCGCTGCTGACCGAGGCGCGGGAGTGGCCGGAGACCGGCCGTCCGCGCCGGGCCGCGGTGTCGTCGTTCGGCATCAGCGGCACCAACGCCCACGCCATCATCGAGCAGCCGCCCGCCCCCGAGCCGAGCGAGCCCGCGGCGGAGCCCGAGGCCCTGCCGTACGTGCCCGTGCTGCTGTCGGCCCGTACCGAGGACGGGGTGCGGGCCCAGGCGCGGCGGCTGCGGTCGCGGATCGCCGCCGAGCCCCGGGCCTCCCTCACCGACCTGGGCTTCTCGCTGGCCACGACCCGCGCCGCGCTGGAACACCGCGTCGCGCTGGTGGCCGAGGGCCATGACGAGGCGCTGGGCGCGCTGGACGCGCTGGCGCGCGGTGAGCACCCGGCGCAGGCGCTGCGCGGGGTGGCCACCGAGGGCAAGGTGGCGTTCCTGTTCACCGGGCAGGGCAGCCAGCGGCTCGGCATGGGCCGTGAGCTGTACGGGACGTTCCCGCGCTTCGCGGAGGCGCTGGACGAGGTGTGCGACGCGCTGGACCCGCACCTCGAACGGCCGCTGAAGACCGTGCTGTTCGGCGAGGACGCCGAGGCCCTGGACCGGACGGGCTTCACCCAGCCCGCGCTGTTCGCCGTCGAGGTGGCGCTGTTCCGGCTGGTCGAGGCCTGGGGTCTGAAGGCGGACTACGTGGCCGGCCACTCCATCGGCGAGCTGGCCGCCGCGCATGTGGCGGGCGTGTTGTCGCTCGCGGACGCGGCGAAGTTGGTTGCGGCGCGTGGGCGGTTGATGCAGGAGCTGCCCGCCGGTGGCGCGATGATCGCCGTCCAGGCGTCCGAGGACGAGGTGGCGCCGCTGCTCACCGACCGCGTGTCCATCGCCGCCCTCAATGGGCCGTCGTCGGTGGTCATCGCGGGTGACGAGGACGCGGCGACGGAGATCGCGGCGGACTTCGAGGTGAAGGGCCGTAAGACCAAGCGGCTCACCGTCAGCCACGCCTTCCACTCGCCGCACATGGACCCGATGCTCGCGGACTTCCGCAAGCTGGCCGAGGGCCTGACCTACAACGCCCCGACGATCCCGCTGGTGTCCTGCCTCACCGGCACCGTGGTCTCCGCCGACGAGATCCGCCTGCCGGACTTCTGGGTGCGCCACGTCCGTGAGTCCGTCCGCTTCGTCGACGGTGTCCGCACCCTGCGCGAGCAGGGTGTGACCACGTATCTGGAGCTCGGCCCGGACGGGGTGCTCTCCGCGATGGGCGAGGACTGCCTCGCCGAGACGGAAGCCGAGACCGGGGCCGGGGCCGGGACCGGGGCCGACGGCGGCGTGGACACCGACGCGGTGTTCGTCCCCACCCTGCGCGGTGGCCGCCCCGAGGCCCAGGCGCTCGCCACCGCCCTCGCCCACCTCCATGTCCGCGGCGCGGCCCCGGACTGGGCGGCGGTCTACGCCGGGCGCGGCGCCCGCCGCGTGGAGCTGCCCACCTACGCCTTCCAGCGCCAGCGCTACTGGCTCGACGTGGGCATCTCCGTCGAGGACGTGATCTCCGCGGGCCTCGACACGGCCGACCACCCGCTGCTGGGCGCGGCGGTGGAACTCCCCGACACCGGTGGCTTCGTGTTCACCGGGCGGCTGTCGCTGCTGACCCACCCCTGGCTGGCCGACCACGCCGTCATGGACACCGTGCTGCTGCCCGGCACCGCCTTCGTGGAACTCGCGCTGCGGGCCGGCCACGAGGCGGGCTGTGACACGGTCGAGGAGCTGACCCTCCAGGCCCCGCTGGTCCTGCCCGAACAGGGCGCCGTCCAGCTGCGGCTGGAGCTCGCGGCGGCCGACGAGACCGGGCGGCGCCCGCTGACCCTGCACTCCCGCCGGGAGGACGTGCCCGCCGACGAGCCGTGGCTCCGCCACGCCACCGGCTTCCTCGCCCCGAGCGGCCCGGAGGCCCCGGACGAGGCTGTGGACCTGGGCGTCTGGCCCCCGGCCGGCGCGAAGGCCCTGGCGACCGAGGAGTTCTACGAGGGCGCGGCCGCCGCCGGACTCGGCTACGGCCCGGTCTTCCAGGGGCTGCACGCCGCCTGGCGGCGCGGCGAGGAGCTGTTCGCCGAGATCCGGCTGGACCAGGGCTTCGAGCCCCAGGCCGCCGCCTACGGGGTGCATCCGGCGCTGCTGGACGCCGCCCTGCACACCCTCGGCCTCGACCCGGAGGGTGAGGGGAGCGAGGGGGCGCGGCTGCCGTTCGCCTGGACCGGCGTACGGCTGCACGCCGGGGGCGCCGCATCGTTGCGCGTACGGCTGCGGCCCGGCGCCGACGGGGTGTCGCTGCACCTCGCCGACGGCACCGGCGCCGCCGTGGCCACCATCGACGGCCTGGTGCTGCGCCCGCTGGCGGCCGAGCAACTGGACGCCTCGCGCGCCGCGCACCACGAGTCGCTGTTCCGCCCCGAGTGGACCGAGCTGTCGGCCCTGTCCGCGTCCGCCACCGACATCCCGCTCGGCGAGCGCTGGGTGACCCTCGGCGCCGCCCCCGGCTTCACCGTCGGCGGCGAGCGGCTGGACGACCACGAGGACCTCGCGGCGCTCGCCGCCTCGCTCGACGGCGGCGCGTCCGCCCCCGACGTGGTCGTGGCGCCCCTCACCGGCGCGGCGTCCCTCACGGGCGTGGCGCCTCTCACCGGGACCGGCGGCGTGGCGCCTCTGCGCGCGACCGACGGCGCGGCGCCCCTGCCCGCCACGGACGGCGCGGCGCTCCTCACCACCACCGGCGGCGCGGCGTCCGTGGCCGACAGCGCCCGGGCCGCCGCCCGGGGCGCCCTGGACCTGGTCCAGAACTGGCTGACCGACCAGCGGCTCGCCGACACCCGTCTCGTCCTCGTCACCCGTGGCGCGGTCGCGGCGGCCCCCGGCGAGGACGTCGCCGACCTGGCCCACACCACCGCGTGGGGCCTGGTGAAGTCCGCGCAGTCGGAGAACCCCGGCCGCTTCGTCCTGGTGGACATCGACGGCACGGACGCCTCCCAGCGGGCCCTGCCGTCGGTGCTCGCCACCGACGAACCGCAGCTCGCCCTGCGCTCCGGCACCGGCCACGCCTACCGGCTCGCCCGGGTCCCGGCCCCGGCGGACGCCCCCGAGCCGGCCGGACTCGGCGACCCGGAGGGCACCGTGCTGCTGAGCGGCGCCACCGGCGCCCTCGGCGGACTCTTCGCCCGCCACCTGGTGGCGGAGCGCGGAGTACGGCATCTGCTGCTGGTCAGCCGCCGCGGTGGCGAAGCCCCGGGAGCGGCCGAACTCGCCGCCGAACTGGGCGCGTTGGGCGCCGAGGTCACCTGGGCGGCCTGTGACACCGCCGACCGGGACGCCCTGGCCGCCACCCTCGCGGCCATCCCGGCCGGGCACCCGCTGACCGCCGTGGTGCACACCGCGGGCGTCCTGGACGACGGGGTGATCAGCTCGCTGACCGGTGAGCGGATCGACACCGTGCTGCGCCCCAAGGTGGACGCGGCGTGGAACCTCCACGAGCTCACCCGCGACCTCGACCTGGCCGCGTTCGTGCTCTTCTCCTCGGCCGCCGGTGCCTTCGGCAGCTCGGGGCAGGGCAACTACGCCGCGGCCAACACCTTCCTGGACGCGCTCGCCCAGCACCGCCACGCCCAGGGCCTGCCCGCGAGCTCGCTCGCCTGGGGCCTGTGGGCGGCGGCCGAGGGCATGGCCGGATCCCTCGACACCTCCGATGTGACCCGCATCTCGCGCGGTGGCTTCGCGGCGCTCGGACAGGACGAGGGCCTGGCGCTGTTCGACGCGGCGGGCACCCTGCCCGAGGCCGTGCTGGTACCGATCCGCGTCGACACGGGAGCGCTGCGCGGCCAGGCCGCCGCCGGGCTGCTGCCGCCGCTGCTGCGCGGCCTGGTCCGCACCCCCGTACGGCGCTCCGCCGACACCGGGGCCACCTCCGGTGTCGTGGCCGACTCGGGCGCGGGCTCGCTCGCGACCCGGCTCTCCGGGCTCTCGGAGGCCGAACGCGACCGCGAGCTGCTGGAGGTCGTCCGCGGCCATGTGGCGGCCGTCCTCGGCCACGCCACCCCGGACGACGTGGACGCCGGCCGCGGCTTCCTCGACCTCGGCTTCGACTCGCTCACCGCCGTGGATCTGCGCAACCGACTGGGCGCCGCCGCCGGGCTGCGCCTGCCGGTCACGCTGATCTTCGACTACCCGACGCCCACCGCGCTCGCCGGGTATCTGCGCGAGGAGCTGGGTCTGGACGGCGCGGCCGGACACCAGCCCGTACACGCGGAGCTCGACCAGCTCGAGGCGATCCTCGCCACGATCGCCCCGGACGACATCGAGCGCCCCGGCATCACCACCCGCCTGCGCGACCTCTTGTCGAAGTGGAATGAAACGCAAAGTGCTACGGACAGCACCGCAGAAGACCGTGAAATCCAGTCCGCGACGGCAGACGAGATCTTCGATCTCCTCGACGACGAGCTCGGGCTCTCCTGACCTGCTCGACAAGAGCTCATCGACTCACCTCAGCACCGCGGGGACGGCGTAATGGCGACGGCGAACGAAGAGAAGTACCTCGACTACCTCAAGCGGGCCACCACCGACCTGCGCGAGGCGCGGCGGCGGCTGCGCGAGGTCGAGGAGCGCGAGCAGGAGCCCATCGCCATCGTGGCGATGAGCTGCCGCTACCCCGGCGGGGTCAGCACTCCGGAGGAACTGTGGGAGCTCGTCGCCCGTGGCGGTGACGCGGCCACGCCGTACCCCACCAACCGCGGCTGGGCCACCGACGTCCTCTTCGAGCCGGACCCGGACAGCGGCCAGGAGCCGTACGTCCACGAGGGCGGATTCCTGCACGACGCGGCCGACTTCGACCCGGCGTTCTTCGGGATCTCGCCGCGCGAGGCGCTGGCGATGGACCCGCAGCAGCGGCTGCTGCTGGAGACCTCGTGGGAGGCGTTCGAGCGCGCGGGCATCGACCCGACCACGCTCCAGGGCAGCCAGACCGGTGTGTTCGCGGGCGTGATGTACCACGACTACGCCTCCCGGCTGTTCTCCGCGCCCGAGGACGTCGAGGGCTTCCTCGGCAACGGCAGCTCCGGCTCCATCGCCTCCGGCCGCGTCGCCTACACCTTCGGCCTGGAGGGACCGGCCGTCACCATCGACACGGCCTGCTCCTCCTCCCTGGTCGCCCTGCACTTCGCCGCGCAGGCGCTGCGCCGCCGGGAGTGCTCGCTGGCCCTGGCCGGCGGCGTCACCGTCATGTCCACCCCCGGCACCTTCACCGAGTTCAGCCGCCAGCGCGGACTCGCGGCGGACGGCCGCTGCAAGTCCTTCGCGGCCGCCGCCGACGGCACCGGCTGGGGCGAGGGCGCGGGCATGCTGCTGCTGGAGCGGCTGTCGGACGCGCGGAAGAACGGCCATCCGGTACTGGCCGTCGTGCGCGGCAGCGCCATCAACCAGGACGGCGCCAGCAGCGGGCTGACCGCGCCCAACGGCCCCTCGCAGCAGCGCGTCATCCGCCAGGCCCTGGCCGCCGCCCGGCTCGCCCCCGGGCAGATCGACGTGGTCGAGGCCCACGGCACGGGCACCACGCTCGGCGACCCCATCGAGGCGCAGGCCCTGCTCGCCACGTACGGGCGCAACCACAGCGAGGACCAGCCGCTATGGCTGGGCTCCATCAAGTCCAACATCGGGCACACCCAGGCCGCGGCCGGTGTCGCGGGCATCATCAAGATGGTCATGGCGATGCGCCACGGGGTGCTTCCGCGGACCCTCCACGTCGACCAGCCCACCCCCAACGTCGACTGGTCGGCGGGCGCCGTCTCGCTGCTGACCGAGGGGCGGGCCTGGCCCGACACCGGGCAGCCGCGCCGGGCCGCGGTGTCCTCGTTCGGCATCAGCGGCACCAACGCGCACACCATCCTGGAGCAGGCGCCGGAGCCGGAGGAGGCGGAAGCCGCGAAGACGGCTGACGACGCCCCCGCCGAGCCCCGCGCCACCGCGCTGCCGCTGTGGACCGTGGCCGCCAAGAGCCGCTCCGCGCTGCGCGCCCAGGCCGCGAACCTGCGCGCCCACCTCGAGGCCCACCCCGAACTGCGCCTCACCGACGTCGGCTTCTCGCTGGCCACCGGCCGGGCCGCCTTCGAGCACCGGGCGGCGATCGTCGCCGACGACCGCGAGGGCCTGATACGGGCCCTCGACGCACTGTCCCGCGAGGAGCCCGCGACCGGGCTGGTCGAGGGCAAGGTCGCGAGCGGCAAGGTGGCGTTCCTGTTCACGGGGCAGGGGAGCCAGCGGCTGGGGATGGGGCGTGAGCTGTACGACGCCTATCCGGTGTTCGCGGAGGCGCTGGACGCGGTGTGTGCGGAGCTGGATCCGCATCTTGCGCGGCCGCTGCGGGATGTGGTGTTCGGCGACGACGCCGAGGCGCTGGACCAGACCGGGTTCACTCAGCCCGCCTTGTTCGCGGTTGAGGTGGCGCTGTTCCGGCTGGTGGAGGCGTGGGGTCTGCGGCCCGATTTCCTCTCCGGGCATTCGATCGGTGAGCTGGCCGCCGCGCATGTGGCGGGTGTGTTGTCGCTGGCGGATGCGGCGAAGTTGGTGGCCGCGCGTGGCCGTTTGATGCAAGAGCTTCCGGCGGGTGGCGCGATGGTCGCGGTGCAGGCGTCGGAGGACGAGGTGGCGCCGCTGCTGACCGAGCGCGTGTCCATCGCCGCGCTCAACGGTCCGTCGTCGGTGGTCATCGCGGGTGATGAGGACGCGGCGCTGGAGATCGCGGCCGGTTTCGAGGCGCGGGGTCGTAAGACCAAGCGGCTCACCGTGAGCCATGCGTTCCATTCGCCGCGCATGGACGGGATGCTGGAGGCGTTCCGCGAGGTGGCGCAGGGGCTGTCGTACGAGGCCCCCAAGATTCCGATCGTGTCGAACCTGACCGGTGGCGTGGTGTCCGCCGAGGAGATCACCAGCTCGGACTTCTGGGTGCGCCACGTCCGCGAGGCCGTGCGCTTCCTCGACGGCGTACGGACGCTGGAAGAGCGCAACGTCACGACGTTCGTGGAGCTGGGCCCGGACGGTGTGCTCACCGCCATGGCCCAGGACTGCCTGACCCGCGACGACGCCACCCTTGTGTCCGCGCTGCGCTCCGGCCGCCCCGAGCTCCAGAGCCTGGCCACCGCCGTCGCCGGGGCGCATGTGCACGGTGTCTCGCCGGACTGGGCCGCGGTGTTCGCCGGGACGGACACGGCCCGTACGGACCTGCCGCTCTACCCCTTCCAGCGCGAGACCTACTGGCTCGACACCGGCTACTGGGCGGGCGACATGGCGTCCGCCGGGCTCGGCGTGGCCGACCATCCGCTGCTGGGCGCCGCCGTGGCGCTCGCCGACTCCGACGGCTTCCTCTACACCGGCCGGCTCGCCCTGGACACGCATCCGTGGCTGGCCGATCACGCGGTGGCGGGCTCGGTGCTGCTGCCCGGCACGGCCTTCGTGGAGCTCGCGATACGCGCGGGTGACCAGGTCGGCTGTGATCTGCTGGAGGAGCTGACGCTGGAGGCGCCGCTGGTGCTCCCCGAGGCGGGCGGTGTCCAGCTTCAGCTCTCGGTGGGCGCGCCCGACGGCTCGGGGCGGCGCTCGCTGACGGTGTACTCGCGGTCCGATGACGCGGCGGTCGACGAGCCGTGGGTGCGGCATGCGTCGGGCGTGCTGGGCTCGGGCGCGCCCACGGCGTCGTTCGACCTGGCGGCGTGGCCCCCGGCGGGGGCGTCGGCGCTGCCGGTCGAGGGCCTGTACGAGGGCCTGGCCGAGGCCGGGCTGGC
This sequence comes from Streptomyces violaceusniger, assembly GCA_005405945.1. Taxonomy (GTDB): domain Bacteria; phylum Actinomycetota; class Actinomycetes; order Streptomycetales; family Streptomycetaceae; genus Streptomyces; species Streptomyces violaceusniger. The sequence continues at coordinate 4,579,707 of BJHW01000001.1, read as the reverse complement.
GTACGGCCCGGTGTTCCGGGGGCTGAGGTCCGCCTGGCGGCTGGGCGATGAGGTCTACGCGGAGTTGGAGCTGCCGGAGGGGGCGAGGGCCGAGGCGGGTGCGTTTGGTCTGCATCCGGCGCTGCTGGATTCCGCGCTGCACGTGGTGGGGTTGGGCGGTTTGATCGAGGGTGAGGGTGGGGCGCGGTTGCCGTTCTCGTGGTCGGGTGTGTCGTTGCACGCGGTGGGTGCTTCGGTGTTGCGGGTGCGGTTGTCGGTGGCTGGTGCGGATGCGGTGTCGTTGGCGGTGGCGGATGGTGCTGGGCGTGCGGTGTTGTCGGTGGATTCGCTGGTGTTGCGGCCGGTGTCCGTGGAGCAGATCCAGGGTGCGCGGGGTGGTCGTCAGGAGTCGCTGTATCGGCTGGACTGGGCCGAGGTGTCCGCTCAGGGCGGGGCCGGGCGTTGGGCGTTGGTGGGGTCTGATGCCTTTGGTCTGGCGTCGGCCGGGCAGGGGTTCGAGACGTACGCAGGCTTGGACGCGTTGGGTGCGGCGGTGGATTCCGGTGCCACTGTGTTGCCGGATGATGTGGTGGTCGCCCTGCCGGGGAACGTTGCGGCGATTCAAGCCGGTCCGGTGTTTGAGGACACGCCCGAAGGGCGTCCGCACCCGCACCCGCAGGCGGACGGTGCGGCGCTCGAAGGCCCGGGTGCGGCATCTCCAGCCGGTCCGGTGTTTGAGGACCGGGGTCTTGGGGCGGCTGCGCATGCTGGCTCGGGTGCGGCAGTTCAAGCCCGTCCGGTGTTTGAGGACCGGGGTCTTGGGGCGGAGCCCCACGTTTCGGGAAGGGGCGGGCTTGGGGAATGCTCCTCACCCGCCGACACGGTGCACCACGCCACCGCCCAGGCGCTGAGCCTGTTGCAGCGGTGGCTGGCTGACGACCGCTTCGCCAACTCGCGGCTGGTCGTGCTGACCTCGGGTGCCGTGGCCTCCGGTGCGGATGAGCCGGTGGCCGATCTGACCCATGCCGCCGTCTGGGGTCTGGTGCGCTCGGCCGAGTCGGAGAACCCTGGCCGGTTTGTCCTGGTCGATGTCGACGGTACGGCTGATTCGCTGGCGGCGGTGCCGGATGCGCTGGCGTCGGGCGAACCGCAGGTGGCCGTGCGGGACGGGGTGTTGCGGGCGCCGCGTCTGGCGCGGGCCGCCGTGGACACCGAGCAGCCGCTCGTTGTCGACGCCGAGGGCACGGTGTTGGTCACGGGTGCGAGTGGCACGCTGGGCGCTTTGTTCGCCCGCCACTTGGTGGCGGAGCGTGGCGTACGGCATCTGCTGCTGGTCAGTCGTCGTGGCGACCAGGCGCCGGGTGCGGCCGAACTCACGGCCGGGCTGGCCGATTTGGGCGCGGAGGCGCGCTGGGTGGCGTGTGATGTCGCCGATCGGGACGCGCTGGCAGAGGTGCTTGGGGCGATTCCGGCGGAGCATCCGCTGACGGGCGTGGTGCACACCGCTGGTGTGCTGGATGACGGTGTGATCGGTTCGCTGACGCCGGAGCGTTTGGAGCGGGTGCTGCGTCCGAAGGTGGACGCGGCCTGGAACCTGCACGAGCTCACCCGCGAGCTGGACCTGTCGGCGTTCGTGCTCTTCTCCTCGGCCGCCGGTGTCTTCGGCGCCGCTGGACAGGGCAACTACGCCGCCGCCAACGCCTACCTGGACGCCCTCGCCCAGCACCGTACGGCGCTCGGCCTGCCCGGCACCTCGCTGGCCTGGGGTCTGTGGGCCGCCGAATCCGGTGGTATGGCCGGTGAGCTGGACCAGGCCGATGTGTCCCGGATGAGCCGGGGCGGTGTCGCCGCGCTCGCCGCCGACGAGGGCAAGGCGCTGTTCGACGCGGCCGGACGGGCGGGTGAGGCGCTGCTCGTCCCGGTGCGTCTCGACCTGGCGGCGGCTCGGGCCGAGGCGGCGTCCACCGGTGTGGTGGCCCCGCTGATGTCCGGGCTGGTGCGGGTCCCGGCGCGGCGTACGGCCGAGGGCTCCGCCGGAACCGGCGCCCTGGCGCAGCGGCTGGCCCGCCTGAACGCGGTCGAGCAGCTGGAGACGGTGCTGGAGCTGGTCCGTACCCAGGTCGCCGCCGTCCTCGGCTATGCGACCGCCGACTCCGTGGACCCCGACCGGGCCTTCCGCGACTTGGGCTTCGACTCGCTGACCGCCGTCGAACTGCGCAACCGCATGAACGCGGTCACCGGGCTGCGGCTCCCCGCCACCCTGGTCTTCGACTACCCGACCTCCCACGTCCTGGCCGAACACCTCCGGGACGAACTCGCGGGCACCCACGCCCAGTCGGGCCTGCCCGTGTCGACCGTGGGCGCGCTCGACGACGAGCCGATCGCCATCGTGGGCATGAGCTGCCGTTTCCCGGGCGGGGTGCGCACCCCGAGGACCTGTGGCGGCTGCTGTCCTCCGGGCAGGACGCGATCTCCGGCTTCCCCGTGGACCGTGGCTGGGACCTGGACGCGCTCTACCACCCGGACCCGGAGCACCCCGGCACCTCGTACACCCGCGAGGGCGGTTTCCTCCACGACGCCGCCGACTTCGACCCGACCTTCTTCGGGATCTCACCGCGCGAGGCAGTCGCCACCGATCCGCAGCAGCGGCTGCTGCTGGAGACGTCGTGGGAGGCGTTCGAGCGCGCGGGCATCGACCCGACCACGCTGCGCGGCAGCCGCACCGGTGTGTTCGCGGGCGTCATGTACCACGACTACGCCACGCTCGTGGAGCAGGCCCCGGACGGCGGCGGCGAGGGCGCGATCGGCTCCGGCAGCACGGGCTCCATCGCCTCCGGCCGCGTCGCCTACGCCCTCGGCCTGGAAGGCCCGGCCGTCACCGTGGACACGGCGTGTTCGTCGTCGCTGGTGGCGCTGCACTGGGCGATGCAGGCGCTGCGCTCGGGCGAGTGCACGATGGCGCTGGCCGGTGGCGTCACGGTGATGGCCACCCCCGGCACGTTCGTCGGCTTCAGCCGCCAGGGCGGCCTGTCCGCCGACGGCCGCTGCAAGGCGTTCTCGGCGGACGCGGACGGCACGGGCTGGGCCGAGGGCGCGGGCATGCTGCTGGTCGAGCGGCTGTCGGACGCGCGCAGGAACGGCCACCCGGTGCTGGCGGTGGTGCGCGGCAGCGCCGTGAACCAGGACGGTGCGTCCAATGGCCTGACGGCGCCGAACGGCCCGTCCCAGCAGCGCGTCATCCGGCAGGCGCTGGCCGCCGCCGGGCTGTCGGCCGACGATGTGGACGCGGTCGAGGCGCACGGCACGGGTACGACGCTGGGCGACCCGATCGAGGCACAGGCGCTGCTGGCCACCTACGGCCAGGAGCGGGACGCCGAGCGGCCGTTGCTGCTCGGCTCCATCAAATCGAACATGGGCCACACGCAGGCCGCCGCCGGTGTCGCGGGCATCATGAAGATGGTCCTCGCCATGCGGCACGGGGTGCTGCCGAAGACCCTCCACGCGGATGAGCCGTCGCCGCATGTGGACTGGTCGGCGGGGGCCGTCTCGCTGCTGACCGAGCAGGCGGAATGGCCGGACACCGGCCGTCCGCGCCGCGCGGGTGTGTCGTCGTTCGGCATCAGCGGCACGAATGTGCACACGATCATCGAGCAGGCGCCGGTGGTGGCGGAGGAGGCTCCGGCGGCTCCCTCCGGCGCTGTGGCTCCGGGTGTGGTGCCGTGGGTGCTGTCCGGCCGCAGCGCGGCCGCCCTGCGGGCCCAGGCCGAGCGGCTGGTCGCCCATGCGGCGGACCGGCCCGAGCTGGGCGCGGTCGACCTGGGCTACTCGCTGGCGACCGGCCGATCGGCGTTCGACCACCGTGCGGTGGTGGTGGCCGGGGACCGGGAGGGGCTGCTGACGGCTCTGGGGGCGCTGGCCGAGGGACGTCGCGCCGCGGCGCTCGTCCAGGGTTCGGTGGCCGGTGGCAAGGTGGCGTTCCTGTTCACGGGGCAGGGGAGTCAGCGGCTGGGGATGGGGCGTGAGCTGTACGACGCCTATCCGGTGTTCGCGGAGGCGCTGGACGCGGTGTGTGCGGAGCTGGATCCGCATCTTGCGCGGCCGCTGCGGGATGTGGTGTTCGGCGACGACGCCGAGGCGCTGGACCAGACCGGGTTCACCCAGCCCGCCTTGTTCGCGGTTGAGGTGGCGCTGTTCCGGCTGGTGGAGGCGTGGGGTCTGCGGCCCGATTTCCTCTCCGGGCATTCGATCGGTGAGCTGGCCGCCGCGCATGTGGCGGGTGTGTTGTCGCTGGCGGACGCCGCGCGGTTGGTGGCGGCGCGTGGCCGTTTGATGCAGGAGCTTGCCGAGGGTGGCGCGATGATCGCGGTGCAGGCGTCGGAGGACGAGGTGACGCCGCTGCTGACCGAGCGGGTCTCGATCGCCGCGCTCAACGGTCCGACCTCCGTGGTCATCGCGGGTGACGAGGACGCGGCGCTGGAGATCGCGGCCGGTTTCGAGGCGCGGGGTCGTAAGACCAAGCGGCTCACCGTGAGCCACGCGTTCCACTCGCCGCGTATGGACGGGATGCTGGAGGCGTTCCGCGAGGTGGCGCAGGGGCTGTCGTACGAGGCCCCCAAGATTCCGATCGTGTCGAACCTGACCGGTGGCGTGGTGTCCGCCGAGGAGATCACCAGCCCGGACTTCTGGGTACGCCACGTCCGCGACGCCGTCCGCTTCCTCGATGGCGTCCGGACGTTGGAAGCCCAGGGTGTCTCCACGTTTGTCGAGCTGGGCCCGGACGGTGTGCTCACCGCGATGGCGCAGCAGTGTGTCCCCGGTGAGGACGCCGCGTTCGTCTCGGCCCTGCGCAAGGGCAGGGCCGAGGCCGAGACGCTGGCGAAGGCCCTCGCGCGTGCCCATGTGCGCGGCGTGGCGGTGGACTGGGCGGCCGTCTTCGCCGGTACGGGCGCGGCTCGGGTGGAGCTGCCCACGTACGCCTTCCAGTACGCGCGCTACTGGCCCGAGCTCCCGGCCGTCGTGGGCGGTACGGCAGGGCTGGGCCTGGCGACCGTTGACCATCCGCTGGTCGGGGCCGCCGTGCCGCTCGCCGGTGGCGAGGGGCTGCTGCTCACGGGCCGCCTGGGACTCGACACGCATCCGTGGCTGCTGGATCACGCCGTGATGGGCTCGGTGCTGCTGCCGGGTACGGCCTTCGTGGAGCTGGCGGTTCGCGCCGGTGACCAGGTCGGCTGTGACCAGGTGGAGGAGTTGACGCTGGAGGCGCCGCTGGTGCTTCCGGAGGTGGGCGGTGTCCAGCTTCAGCTGTCGGTGGGTGCGCCGGACGGTTCCGGCCGTCGTGCGTTCGAGGTGTACTCGCGGTTCGAGGACGCGCCCGCCGATGAGCCGTGGCTGCGCCATGCCTCGGGCGCGCTCGTGGAGGGCGCGCCGGCGGCGTCGTTCGACCTGGGCGTATGGCCTCCGGCCGGTGCGACGCCGGTTGAGCTGGACGGGCTCTACGAGGGCATGGCGGGCCTGGGGCTCGCCTATGGCCCGGTGTTCCAGGGGCTGAGGTCCGCCTGGCGGGTCGGTGACGAGGTCTACGCGGAGTTGGAGCTGCCGGAGGGGGCCCGGTCCGAGGCGGGTGCGTTTGGTCTGCATCCGGCGCTGCTGGATTCCGCGCTGCATGCAGTGGGGTTGGGCGGTTTGATCGAGGGTGAGGGTGGGGCGCGGTTGCCGTTCTCGTGGTCGGGTGTGTCGTTGCACGCGGTGGGTGCTTCGGTGTTGCGGGTGCGGTTGTCGGCGGTTGGTGCGGATGCGGTGTCGCTGGCGGTGGCGGATGGTGCTGGGCGTGCGGTGTTGTCGGTGGATTCGCTGGTGTTGCGGCCGGTGTCGGCCGAGCAGTTGGAGAGCGCGCGCACGGCGTACCACGAGTCGCTGTACCGCGTGGAGTGGACGACGACGCCCGCACCCGCGGACTGGGCCGACGGCCGCTGGGCGGTGCTGGGCACGGATGTGTTCGGGTTGGGCGCCACGGCGTACGCGGACCTGGCGGAGCTGGGCGAGGCCGTGGATTCCGGAACGGCGCCGCCGGACCAGGTCGTGGTTTCCCTGACATGGCACGGTGCGGCAAATCAAGCCCGTCCGGCGTTTGAGGACACGCCCGAAGGGCGTCGGGGCGTGCACGCGGACGGTGCGGCATCTGAAGCCCCGGGTGTGGCATCTCCAGCCCGTCCGGCGTTTGAGGACCGGGGTCTTGGGGTGGAGCCCCACGTTTCGGGAAGGGGCGGGGTGGGGGAGGGCCCCATCCGAGCCGCACACGACGCCACTACCCAGGCCCTCCACCTCCTCCAGTCCTGGCTGGCCGACGACCGTTTCACGGATTCCCGTCTGGTCCTGCTGACCTCCGGCTCCGTGGCCACCGAGCCCGGTGAGCCGGTGACGGATCTGGCGGGGGCCGCCGTACGCGGTCTGGTGCGTTCGGCGCAGGCGGAGAACCCGGGCAGGCTCCTCCTGATCGATCTCGACGGCCATGATGACTCGCGGGCCGCGCTGCCCGCCGTGCTCGCGAGCGGTGAGGCGGAGGTCGCGGTGCGGGAGGGCGTCCTGAAGACGCCACGCCTGGCCCGCGCCGCGTCCACCGCCGACAGCGCGGCTCCGGCGTGGAACCCGGAGGGCACGGTGCTGGTGACCGGCGCGTCCGGTTCGCTGGGTGGCCTGTTCGCCCGCCACTTGGTGGCGGAGCGTGGCGTACGGCATCTGCTGCTGGTCAGCCGTCGTGGCGACCAGGCGCCGGGGGCGGACGAACTCACGGCCGAGCTGGCCGAGTTGGGCGCGGAGGCGCGCTGGGCGGCCTGCGATGCGGCGGACCGGGACGCGCTCGCCGAGGTGCTGGCGGGGGTTCCGGCGGAGCATCCGCTGACGGGCGTGGTGCACACCGCTGGTGTGCTGGATGACGGTGTGATCGGTTCGCTCACCCCGAGCGCGTGGCCGGGGTGCTGCGTCCGAAGGTGGACGCGGCGTGGAATCTGCATGAGCTGACCCGCGAGCTGGACTTGTCGGCGTTCGTGCTCTTCTCCTCGGCCGCCGGTGTGTTCGGCAATGCGGGGCAGGGCAACTACGCTGCCGCCAATGCCTTCCTGGACGCGCTCGCCCAGCACCGCCGGGCCCAGGGCTTGCCCGCCACCTCGCTGGCCTGGGGCCTGTGGGCCGACTCCAGTGCGATGACCGGTGAGCTGGACGACGCGGATGTGTCCCGGATGAGCCGGGGTGGTGTGGTGGCGCTCTCGGCCACCGAGGGTCTGGAGCTGTTCGACGCCGCGTACCGCACGGACGAGGCGCTGCTGGTGCCGATGTCGCTGGACATGGCCGCGCTCCGGGCGCAGGCGGGCAGCGGTGCGCTGGCACCGCTGTTCCGGGGTCTGGTGCGGGTTCCGGCGCGGCGTGCGGCGGAGGGCGTGGCGGCGTCGGGTGCGCTGGCGCGGCGGCTCGCCGGGCTGACCGAGACCGAACAGCTCGATGTGCTGCTGGACCTGGTCCGTACGAACGTCGCGACGGTGCTCGGATACGCCGGTCCGGAGACGGTCGAGCCCGACCGTTCCTTCCGTGAGCTGGGCTTTGACTCGCTGACGGCGGTGGAGTTGCGGAACGCGCTGGGTGGGGTGAGTGAGCTGCGGCTGCCCGCGACGCTGGTGTTCGACTATCCGACGCCTGTGGTGTTGGCGGAGTTTCTGCGTGCGGAGGTTGTGGGGGCCGCGGCTGCGGTGGCGGGTCCGGTGGTGGTGTCGGCCGCCGATGATGAGCCGATTGCGATCGTGGGTCTGGGTTGCCGTTATCCGGGTGGGGTGGAGACTCCGGAGGATCTGTGGCGGTTGGTCATGGACGGCCGGGACGCGATCTCGGAGTTCCCCACCGACCGTGGCTGGGACCTCGCGGCGCTCTACCACGAGGACCCGGACCACAGCGGAACGAGCTACGCCCGCGAGGGCGGCTTCGTGGCGGATGCCGGCCACTTCGACCCGGGCTTCTTCGGGATCTCGCCGCGTGAGGCGCTGGCGATGGATCCGCAGCAGCGGTTGCTGCTGGAGACGTCGTGGGAGGCGTTCGAGCGGGCCGGGATCGACCCGGGCGCGCTGCGCGGCAGCCGTACCGGTGTCTTCGCGGGCGTGATGTACCACGACTACGCCTCGCTGCTGGAGCGGGTGCCCGAGGGCGTCGAAGGCTTCCTCGGTACGGGCAATGCGGCGAGTGTGATTTCGGGTCGGTTGGCGTACACGTTTGGTCTTGAGGGGCCGACGATCACGGTGGATACGGCGTGTTCGTCGTCGTTGGTGGCGTTGCATCTGGCGGTGCAGGCGTTGCGGAACGGTGAGTGTTCGCTGGCGTTGGCCGGTGGTGTGACGGTGATGGCGACTCCGGCGCCGTTTGTGGAGTTCAGTCGTCAGCGTGGGCTTGCGGCTGATGGGCGGTGCAAGGCGTTCTCGGCGGACGCGGACGGCACGGGGTGGTCCGAGGGCGCGGGCATGCTGTTGGTGGAGCGGCTGTCGGAGGCGCGGAAGAACGGCCATCCGGTGCTCGCCGTCGTGCGTGGCAGCGCCATCAATCAGGATGGTGCGTCGAATGGTTTGACGGCGCCGAATGGTCCGTCGCAGCAGCGGGTGATTCGTCAGGCGTTGGCGAACGCGGGTCTGTCGGTGTCCGAGGTGGACGCGGTGGAGGCGCATGGCACCGGCACCAGTCTCGGCGATCCCATCGAGGCGCAGGCGCTGATGGCGACGTATGGCCAGGAGCGGGACGCCGGGCGGCCGTTGCTGCTGGGTTCCATCAAGTCGAACATGGGTCATACGCAGGCCGCTGCTGGTGTGGCGGGCATCATCAAGATCGTGATGGCGATGCGGCATGGTGTGTTGCCGCGTACGTTGCACGCGGAGCAGCCGTCGCCGCATATTGACTGGTCCGCGGGTGCGGTGTCGCTGTTGCGGGAGTCGGTGGAGTGGCCGGAGTCGGGGCGTCCCCGGCGGGCGGCGGTCTCGTCGTTCGGCTTCAGCGGCACCAACGCGCACACGATCATCGAGCAGGCCCCGGTCAGCGAGGACGAGGCCCCGCGCGAGGTGGCGGCGGCGCCTGGTGTGACGTCGTGGCCGCTGTCGGCGAAGACGGCCGACGCGCTGCGTGCGCAGGCTGGGCGGCTCCGTTCCTACCTGGACGAGCGGCCCGACGTCTCGCTCACCGACCTCGGCTACTCGCTCGCTACCACGCGCGCCGCGCTGGACCACCGCGCGGTGCTGGTGGCCGACGACCGTGAGGGCTTCCTGCGCGGTCTGGACGCCCTGACACGCGGCGAGTCCGGCGCGGAGGTGATCCAGGGGCCGGTGGCTGGTGGCAAGGTGGCGTTCCTGTTCACGGGGCAGGGGAGTCAGCGGCTGGGGATGGGGCGTGAGCTGTACGACGCCTACCCGGTGTTCGCGGCGGCGCTGGACGCGGTCTGCGATGAGCTGGACGGGCACCTCGAACGGCCTTTGAAGACGGTGCTGTTCGGCGAGGACGCCGAGGCGCTGGACCAGACCGGGTTCACCCAGCCCGCGCTCTTCGCCATCGAGGTGGCGCTGTTCCGGCTGGTGGCGGCCTGGGGTCTGAAGGCGGACTTCCTCTCCGGGCACTCGATTGCTGAGGTGGCCGCCGCGCATGTGGCGGGTGTGCTGTCGCTGGCGGACGCGGCGAAGCTGGTGGCGGCGCGTGGCCGTCTGATGCAGGCGCTGCCCGCCGGTGGCGCGATGATCGCCGTGCAGGCGTCCGAGGACGAGGTCACGCCGCTGCTGACCGAGCGTGTCAGCATCGCGGCCGTCAACGGCCCGACGTCGGTGGTCATCGCGGGCGACGAGGACGCGGCGCTGGAGATCGCGGCGGGCTTCGAGGCGCAGGGCCGTAAGACCAAGCGCCTCACCGTCAGCCACGCCTTCCACTCGCCGCGAATGGACGGCATGTTGGAGGCGTTCCGCGAGGTCGCGGAGGGGCTGTCGTACGCCGCCCCGCGCATCCCGATCGTCTCCAACCTCACCGGGGACGTGGTCTCCGCCGAGGAGATCACGACCCCCGACTTCTGGGTGCGCCACGTCCGCGAGGCCGTCCGCTTCCTCGACGGTGTGCGGACGTTGGAAGCCCAGGGCGTCACCACGTTTGTCGAGCTGGGCCCGGACGGTGTCCTCACCGCCATGGCCCAGGAGTGCGTCACCGACGCCGAGGCCGCTCGATTCGCCGCCGTGCTGCGGGCCGGTCGGCCCGAGGCGCGGGCGGTCCACGCCGCCGTGGCGCGGGCGTACGTCCGTGGTGTGGCCGTGGACTGGGCGGCCGTCTTCGCCGGTACGGGTGCGGCTCGGGTCGAGCTGACCGATCTGCCGACGTACGCCTTCCAGCGCCGTCGGTACTGGCCGCAGGCGTCGGCGTACGGCGTCGGTGGCACGGCGGGGCTCGGGCTGGCCGCCGTGGACCATCCGCTTGTGGGGGCCGCCGTACCGCTCGCGGGCGGCGACGGTGTGCTGCTGACCGGGCGGATCTCGGCCCAGACGCATCCGTGGCTGCTGGATCACGCCGTGATGGGCTCGGTGCTGCTGCCGGGTACGGCCTTCGTGGAGCTGGCGGTTCGCGCCGGTGACCAGGTCGGCTGTGACCAGGTGGAGGAGTTGACGCTGGAGGCGCCGCTGGTGCTTCCGGAGGTGGGCGGTGTCCAGCTTCAGCTGTCGGTGGGTGCGCCGGACGGTTCCGGCCGTCGTGCGTTCGAGGTGTACTCACGGTTCGAGGACGCGCCCGCCGATGAGCCGTGGCTGCGCCATGCCTCGGGCGCGCTCGTGGAGGGCGCGCCGGCGGCGTCGTTCGACCTGGGCGTATGGCCTCCGGCCGGTGCGACGCCGGTTGAGCTGGACGGGCTCTACGAGGGCATGGCGGGCCTGGGGCTCGCCTATGGCCCGGTGTTCCAGGGGCTGAGGTCCGCCTGGCGGCTCGATGGCGAGGTCTACGCGGAGCTGGAGCTGCCGGAGGACGGGCAGTCCGAGGCCGGGCTGTTCGGTCTGCATCCGGCGCTGCTGGACTCGGCGCTGCACGTGGTGGGGTTGGGCGGTTTGATCGAGGGTGAGGGTGGGGCGCGGTTGCCGTTCTCGTGGTCGGGTGTGTCGTTGCACGCGGTGGGTGCTTCGGTGTTGCGGGTGCGGTTGTCGGTGGCTGGTGCGGATGCGGTGTCGCTGGCGGTGGCGGATGGTGCTGGGCGTGCGGTGTTGTCGGTGGATTCGCTGGTGTTGCGGCCGGTGTCTGTGGAGCAGATCCAGGGTGCGCGGGTGGTCGTCAGGAGTCGCTGTATCGGCTGGACTGGGCCGAGGTGTCCGCTCAGGGTGGGGCCGGGCGTTGGGCGTTGGTGGGGTCTGATGCCTTTGGTCTGGCGTCGGCCGGGCAGGGGTTCGAGACGTACGCAGGCTTGGACGCGTTGGGTGCGGCGGTGGATTCCGGTGCCACTGTGTTGCCGGATGATGTGGTGGTCGCTCTGCCGGGGAACGTTGCGGGGATTCAAGCCGGTCCGGTGTTTGAGGGCACGCCCGGAGGGCGTCCGCACCCGCACCGGCAGGTGGACGGTGCGGCGCTTGAAGGCCTGGGTGGGGCATCTCCAGCCGGTCCGGTGTTTGAGGACCGGGGTTTTGGGGCGGAGCTCCACGTTTCGGGAAGGGGCGGGATGGGGGAATGCTCCTCGCCCGCCGACACGGCGCACCGCGCCACCGCCCAGGTGCTGAGCTTGGTGCAGCGGTGGCTGGCTGACGATCGCTTCGCCAACTCGCGGCTGGTCGTGTTGACCTCGGGTGCCGTGGCCGCCGGTGCGGATGAGCCGGTGGCCGACCTGGCCCGTGCCGCCGTCTGGGGTCTGGTGCGCTCGGCCGAGTCGGAGAACCCCGGCCGGTTCGTGCTGGTGGACGTCGACGGTACGGCCGATTCGCTGGCGGCGGTGCCGGATGCGCTGGCGTCGGGCGAACCGCAGGTGGCCGTGCGGGACGGGGTGCTGCGGGCGCCGCGTCTGGCGCGGGCCGCCGTGGACACCGAGCAGCCGCTCGTTGTCGACGCCGAGGGCACGGTGTTGGTCACGGGTGCGAGTGGCACGCTGGGCGCTTTGTTCGCCCGCCACTTGGTGGCGGAGCGTGGCGTACGGCATTTGCTGCTGGTCAGCCGTCGTGGCGACCAGGCGCCGGGCGCGGACGAACTCACCGCCAAGCTCGCCGATTTGGGCGCCGAGGCGCGCTGGGCGGCGTGTGATGTCGCCGATCGGGACGCGCTGGCAGAGGTGCTTGGGGCGATTCCGGCGGAGCATCCGCTGACGGGCGTGGTGCACACCGCTGGTGTGCTGGATGACGGTGTGATCGGTTCGCTCACCCCCGAGCGCGTGGCCGGGGTGCTGCGTCCGAAGGTGGACGCGGCCTGGAATCTGCATGAGCTGACCCGCGAGCTGGACTTGTCGGCGTTCGTGCTCTTCTCCTCGGCCGCCGGTGTGTTCGGCAATGCGGGGCAGGGCAACTACGCCGCCGCCAATGCCTTCCTGGACGCGCTTGCCCAGCACCGCCGGGCCCAGGGCCTGCCCGGCACCTCGCTGGCCTGGGGCCTGTGGGCCGACTCCAGTGCGATGACCGGTGAGCTGGACGACGCGGATGTGTCCCGGATGAGCCGGGGTGGTGTGGTGGCGCTCTCGGCCACCGAGGGTCTGGAGCTGTTCGACGCCGCGTACCGCACGGACGAGGCGCTGCTGGTGCCCGTACGGCTCGACCTGGCCGTGATGCGCGCCGAGGCCGCGTCGACCGGTGTGGTGGCGCCGCTGCTGCGGGGTCTGGTGCGGGTTCCGGCGCGGCGTGCGGCGGAGGGCGTGGCGGCGTCGGGTGCGCTGGCGCGGCGGCTCGCCGGGCTGACCGAGACCGAACAGCTCGATGTGCTGCTGGACCTGGTCCGTACGAACGTCGCGACGGTGCTCGGATACGCCGGTCCGGAGACGGTCGAGCCCGACCGTTCCTTCCGTGAGCTGGGCTTTGACTCGCTGACGGCGGTGGAGTTGCGGAACGCGCTGGGTGCGGTGAGTGAGCTGCGGCTGCCCGCGACGCTGGTGTTCGACTATCCGACGCCTGCGGTGTTGGCGGAGTTCCTGCGTGCGGAGGTTGTGGGGGCCGCGGCCGCGGTGGCGGGTCCGGTGGTGGTGTCGGCCGCCGATGATGAGCCGATTGCGATCGTGGGTCTGGGTTGCCGTTATCCGGGTGGGGTGGAGACTCCGGAGGATCTGTGGCGGTTGGTCATGGACGGCCGGGACGCGATCTCGGAGTTCCCCACCGACCGTGGCTGGGACCTCGCGGCGCTCTACCACCCGGACCCCGACCACCCGGGCACCTCGTACTCCCGCGAGGGAGGCTTCGTCGACCGGGCGGGCCACTTCGACCCGGCGTTCTTCGGGATCTCGCCGCGTGAGGCGCTGGCGATGGATCCGCAGCAGCGGTTGCTGCTGGAGACGTCGTGGGAGGCGTTCGAGCGGGCCGGGATCGACCCGGGCGCGCTGCGCGGCAGCCGCACCGGTGTCTTCGCCGGTGTGATGTACCACGACTACGCCTCCTCGCTTCCGGCGCTCCCGGAAGGTGTGGAGGGATTCGTCGGTACGGGCAATGCGGCGAGTGTGATTTCGGGTCGGTTGGCGTACACGTTTGGTCTTGAGGGGCCGACGATCACGGTGGATACGGCGTGTTCGTCGTCGTTGGTGGCGTTGCATCTGGCGGTGCAGGCGTTGCGGAACGGTGAGTGTTCGCTGGCGTTGGCCGGTGGTGTGACGGTGATGGCGACTCCGGCGCCGTTTGTGGAGTTCAGTCGTCAGCGTGGGCTTGCGGCTGATGGGCGGTGCAAGGCGTTCTCGGCGGACGCGGATGGCACGGGGTGGTCCGAGGGTGCGGGCATGCTGTTGGTGGAGCGGCTGTCGGAGGCGCGGAAGAACGGCCATCCGGTGCTCGCCGTCGTGCGTGGCAGCGCCATCAATCAGGATGGTGCGTCGAATGGTTTGACGGCGCCGAATGGTCCGTCGCAGCAGCGGGTGATTCGTCAGGCGTTGGCGAACGCGGGTCTGTCGGTGTCCGAGGTGGACGCGGTGGAGGCGCATGGCACCGGCACCAGTCTCGGCGATCCCATCGAGGCGCAGGCGCTGATGGCGACGTATGGCCAGGAGCGGGACGCCGGGCGGCCGTTGCTGCTGGGTTCCATCAAGTCGAACATGGGTCATACGCAGGCCGCTGCTGGTGTGGCGGGCATCATCAAGATCGTGATGGCGATGCGGCATGGTGTGTTGCCGCGTACGTTGCATGCGGAGCAGCCGTCGCCGCATATTGACTGGTCCGCGGGTGCGGTGTCGCTGTTGCGGGAGTCGGTGGAGTGGCCGGAGTCGGGGCGTCCCCGGCGGGCGGCGGTCTCGTCGTTCGGCTTCAGCGGCACCAACGCGCACACGATCATCGAGCAGGCCCCGGTCAGCGAGGACGAGGCCCCGCGCGAGGTGGCGGCGGCGCCTGGTGTGACGTCGTGGCCGCTGTCGGCGAAGACGGCCGACGCGCTGCGTGCGCAGGCTGGGCGGCTCCGTTCCTACCTGGACGAGCGGCCCGACGTCTCGCTCACCGACCTCGGCTACTCGCTCGCGACCACGCGGGCCGCGCTGGACCACCGCGCGGTGCTGGTGGCCGACGACCGTGAGGGCTTCCTGCGCGGTCTGGACGCCCTGACACGCGGCGAGTCCGGCGCGGAGGTGATCCAGGGGCCGGCCGCTGGTGGCAAGGTGGCGTTCCTGTTCACGGGGCAGGGGAGTCAGCGGCTGGGGATGGGGCGTGAGCTGTACGACGCCTACCCGGTGTTCGCGGAGGCGCTGGACGCGGTCTGCGATGAGCTGGACGGGCACCTCGAACGGCCTTTGAAGACGGTGCTGTTCGGCGAGGACGCCGAGGCGCTGGACCAGACCGGGTTCACCCAGCCCGCGCTCTTCGCCATCGAGGTGGCGCTGTTCCGGCTGGTGGCGGCCTGGGGTCTGAAGGCGGACTTCCTTTCCGGCCACTCCATCGGTGAGCTGGCCGCCGCGCATGTGGCGGGTGTGCTCTCGCTCGCCGACGCGGCGAAGCTGGTGGCGGCGCGTGGGCGGTTGATGCAGGAGCTCCCCGCCGGTGGCGCGATGATCGCCGTCCAGGCGTCGGAGGACGAGGTGACGCCGCTGCTCACCGAGCGGGTGTCGATCGCCGCCCTCAACGGGCCCACCTCTGTCGTCATCGCCGGTGACGAGGACGCGGCTCTGGAGGTCGCGTCCGGTTTCGAGGCGCAGGGTCGGAAGACCAAGCGGCTCACGGTCAGCCACGCGTTCCACTCCCCGCGCATGGACGGGATGTTGGAGGCGTTCCGCGAGGTGGCGCAGGGTCTGTCGTACGAGGCCCCGCGCATCCCGATCGTCTCCAACCTCACCGGTTCCATCGTCTCCCCAGACGAGATCACCAGCCCCGACTTCTGGGTACGCCACGTCCGCGAGGCCGTCCGCTTCCTCGACGGTGTAAGGACGTTGGAAGCCCAAGGCGTCACCACCTACCTCGAACTCGGCCCCGACGGTGTCCTCACCGCCATGGCCCAGGAGTGCGTCACCGACGCCGACGCGGCCGGTTTCGCCGCCGCGCTGCGCAAGGACCGCCCCGAGGCCGAGGCGCTGACGGCCGCCGTCGCGCGGGCCCACGTCCGTGGTGTGGCGGTGGACTGGAGGGCGTTCTTCGCGGGAACCGGTGCCCAGCGCACCGAGCTGCCGACGTACCCCTTCCAGCGCGAGCGCTACTGGCTGGAGGCTCCCGCCGGGACCATCGGCGACGTGGCCTCGGCCGGTCTCGGCTCGGCCGATCACCCGTTGCTGGGCGCGGCGGTGGATCTGCCCGACTCCGAGGGCGTCCTCTTCACGGGCCGACTCTCGCTCCGTACCCACCCCTGGCTGGCCGACCACGCCGTCATGGACACCGTGCTGCTGCCCGGTACGGCCCTGGTGGAGCTGGCGGTTCGGGCCGGTGACCAGGTCGGCTGCGATCTGCTGGAGGAGCTGACCCTCGAAGCGCCGCTGATCCTGCCGGAGCGCGGCGGGGTGCAGCTGCGGGTCGCCGTGGACGAGCCCGACGGCCCCGACGGGCGGCGTGCGCTGACCGTCTACTCGCGGCTGGAGGACGCCACCGACGAGCCGTGGATCCGGCACGCCTCCGGTGTGCTCACGGTCTCCGGTACTTCCGGCTCCTCCGGTTCCTCCGGCGTCCCGACCGGTCCGGCGGAGTGGCCCCCGGCCGCTGACACGGCTTCCACCGGGACCGCCGACCTCGAACCGCTCGACGTGGACGGGCTGTACGACGGCTTCGCCGCGCTCGGCCTCGCCTACGGCCCGGTGTTCCAGGGGCTACGCAAGGCGTGGCGACGCGGGGACGAGGTGTTCGCCGAGGTGGCGCTCGACGAGGACCGGCAGGGCGAGGCCCGTGCGTACGGGCTGCACCCGGCGCTGCTGGACGCCGCGCTGCACACGGTGGCGCTCGGCGGATTCTTCCCGGCCGAGGAGGCGGGCCAGGCCCGGCTGCCGTTCTCGTGGGACGCCGTACGGCTGCACGCGGTCGGCGCGACCGCGCTGCGGGTGCGGGTCTCCCCGGCCGGGCACGGCGCGGTGGCGCTGGAGATCAGCGACGAGGCCGGCGCCCCGGTGGTGTCGGTCGGCTCGCTGGCGCTGCGGCCGCTGGACGCCGAGCAGTTCGCGGGCGCCCGTACCGCCCACCACGAGGCGCTGTTCCGCGTCGACTGGGCCGCGCTGCCCACGCCCGCGGCGCCGCAGCGGCCGGAGGACACCGCCCTGTGGGCCGTCCTGGACGGCTTCGGCGGCGACGATCTGAAGCTCACGGCCGCGCTGACGGAGGCGGACACCGGTATCGAGGCCGAGACGTACGCGGGGCTCCCGGCGCTCGCCGAGGCGGTGGAGGCCGAGGGAATCGCGCCCGATGTGGTCCTGGTGCCGTGCCTGCCCGACCTGGGCACGCCCGGGGACACGGCGGGCGCCGCGCACACCGTCGTCCGGCGGACGCTGGCGCTGGTCCAGGAGTGGCTCGCGGACGAGCGGTTCGCCGACTCCCGGCTGGTCCTGCTCACCCGTGGTGCCGTGGCCGTGACCACGGGCGACGACGCGGGGCCGAAGCGGCCGAGGGTGTCGAGGGTGTCGAAGCGGCCGAGGGCGTGGACGACCTGACGCACGCCGCCGCCTGGGGCCTGGTGCGCTCGGCGCAGGCCGAGCACCCGGGCCGGTTCGTGCTGGTCGACGTCCAGGGAGACATCGACTTCCACGGCGCCTTGGCCCGCGGCGTCCCCGCCCACGGCGACTCGCCCAAGGGCAACCCGGCCACCGGCGTCCCCGCCCACGGCACCCCGGCCCACGGCACTCCGGCCCACGACAACCTGACCCACGGCACCCCGGCCCACGACAACCTGACCCACGGCACTCCGGCCCACGACAACCTGACCCACGGCACCCCGGCCACAGGAACCCGGCCACCGGTGTCGCCACCCCCACCACCCCCCACGGCTGGCTCCCCGCCCTCGTGGCGGCGCTGCGGACCGACGAGCCGCAGCTCGCTGTGCGCGCCGGGGTCGTGCACGCGCCGCGGCTCGCGCGGGTGGCGGCCCTGGACGGGGCGGCGGTGCCCAGTCTTGACCCGGCGGGGACCGTGCTGGTCACTGGCGCGTCCGGCACCCTGGGCGGGGCGCTGGCCCGTCACCTGGTGACCGAGCGCGGCGCCCGGAGGCTGCTGTTGACCAGCCGCCGGGGCGCGGAGGCGGCGGGCGCCGCCGAGCTCGCCGCCGAACTCACCGAGCTGGGCGCCGAAATCCACTGGGCGGCGTGCGACGCGGCCGACCGCACCGCACTGGCCGAGGTCATCGCGTCCGTCCCCGCCGACCACCCGCTCACCGCCGTGATCCACGCGGCGGGCGTGCTCGACGACGGGACCATCGAGTCCCTGACCCCCGAGCGCGTCGCCCACGTCCTGCGCCCGAAGGTGGACGCGGCGTGGAACCTGCACGAGCTGACCCGGGACCTCGACCTGTCGGCGTTCGTGCTGTTCTCCTCCGCCGCCGGTGTCTTCGGCAACCCGGGGCAGGGCAACTACGCGGCGGCCAACACCTTCCTGGACGCCCTCGCCCAGCACCGCCGCGCCCAGGGACTGCCCGCCGTCTCCCTGGCCTGGGGCCTGTGGGAGGACGAGGGCGGCATGGCCGCGACCCTCGCGACCGCCGACCGGCAGCGGATGAGCCGCGGCAGCATGGGCGCGCTGAGCAACGCCGAGGGCCTGGCCCTGTTCGACGTGTCGGGCCTGGCCGGACACGCGGTGCTGATCCCCGCCGCCCTGGACATCGCCGCCCTGCGCGCCCAGTCCACGGCCGGGGTCGCCCCGCTGCTGCGCGGGCTGATCCGTACCCCCGTACGGCGGGCCGCGGCCGGTGGCGGCGGCGGGGCGGACGAGGCGGCGAGCCTCGCCCAGCGGCTCGCGGGCATGTCCGCGGCCGAACGGGACCGCTTCCTGCTCAACCTGGTCTGCGGCCAGGTGGCCACCGTGCTCGGCTACGGCAGCGCGGCGGCGATCGAACCCGGCGCGGCCTTCAAGGAGCTGGGCTTCGACTCGCTCACCGCCGTCGAACTCCGCAACCGGCTCGGCGCGGCCACCGGCCTCCGGCTGCCCGCCACGCTGATCTTCGACTACCCGACCCCCGACGCCCTGGCCGACCATCTGCGCGCGGAACTCCCGCACGGGGACGGCGGCGGTCCGTCGGTGTTCGGCGAACTCGACCGGCTGGAAGCCGCCCTGGCGGTGGCCGCGGACGACAGCGTCACCCGCTCCAGGATCACCATGCGCCTCCAGGCGCTCCTGGCGAAGTGGAACGACGCCCAGGACGCGGCCGGCGACGGCGGCACCGACGACCACGACCTCCAATCCGCGACCGACGATGAGCTCTTCGACCTGCTCGACGACGAACTCGGCTCCTCCTGAACGGGAGCGTTCTGAACCCATGGAACCCATGAGCACCACCTCCCTCTTCGCAAGGAGCCGACGCAATGGTGAATAACGAGGACAAGCTCCGGGACTACCTCAAGCGGGCCACCGCTGACCTGCGTCAGGCCCGCCGGCAGCTCCGCGAGGTCGAGGAGCGGCACCAGGAGCCCATCGCGATCGTCGCGATGAGCTGCCGCTACCCGGGCGGTGTGCGCACCCCCGAGGAGCTGTGGCGGCTCGTCCTGGACGGCGAGGACGCGATCTCCGGCTTCCCCACCGACCGTGGCTGGGACATCGAGTCGCTGTACGACGCCGACCCCGACCAGGCGGGCGCCAGCTATGTGAACGAGGGCGGGTTCCTCTACGACGCGGGCGGCTTCGATCCGGCGCTCTTCGGGATCTCGCCGCGCGAGGCCCTGGCGATGGACCCGCAGCAGCGGCTGCTGCTGGAGAGCTCGTGGGAGGCGTTCGAGCGGGCCGGGATCGACCCGACCGGGCTGCGCGGCAGCCGGACCGGTGTGTTCGCGGGCGTGATGTACCACGACTACACCTCGCGGCTGGACTCCGTGCCCGAGGGCGTCGAGGGCTTCCTCGGCACCGGCAGCTCCGGCTCCATCGCCTCGGGCCGGGTGGCGTACACCTTCGGTCTGGAGGGCCCGGCGGTCACGGTCGACACGGCGTGTTCGTCCTCGCTGGTCACCCTGCACATGGCGGTGCAGGCGCTGCGCAACGGCGAGTGCTCGCTGGCGCTCGCGGGCGGTGTCACCGTGATGGCCACGCCCTCGACGTTCACCGAGTTCAGCCGGCAGCGCGGGCTCGCCGCCGACGGCCGCTGCAAGCCCTTCGCCGCCGCCGCGGACGGCACCGGCTGGGGCGAGGGCGTCGGCATGCTGCTGGTGGAGCGGCTGTCGGACGCGCGCAGGAACGGCCACCCGGTGCTGGCCATCGTGCGTGGCTCGGCCATCAACCAGGACGGCGCGTCCAACGGCCTGACCGCGCCCAACGGCCCGTCCCAGCAGCGCGTCATCCACCAGGCGCTCACCAACGGCCGCCTCTCCGCCGCCGATGTGGACGCCGTCGAAGCACACGGCACCGGGACCACGCTCGGCGACCCGATCGAGGCGCAGGCACTGCTCGCCACCTACGGCCAGGAGCACACCGAGGACCGGCCGCTGCTGCTCGGCTCGATCAAGTCCAACATCGGGCACACCCAGGCCGCCGCCGGTGTCGCCGGCATCATCAAGATGGTCATGGCCATCCGCCATGGCGTCCTGCCCAAGACGCTGCACATCGACGAGCCGACCCCGCACGTCGACTGGTCGGCGGGCGCGGTGTCGCTGCTCGCCGAGACCACCCCCTGGCCGGAGACCGACCACCCGCGCCGCGCCGCCGTGTCCTCCTTCGGCTTCAGCGGCACCAACGCGCACACCATCCTGGAGCAGGCCCCCGCCGAGGAGGCCGAGGAGGCCACCGGGGAACCGGCGGCCCCGACGAAGCGGCTGGACGTCGTGGCGTGGGCGGTGTCGGGCAAGAGCGCGGCGGGGCTGCGCGCCCAGGCCGAGCGGCTGCTGGCCCACCTCGAGGCCGACCCGTCCCTCGGCCCGGTGGACGTGGCCCTCTCGCTGACCACCACCCGGGCCCAGCTCGACCACCGCGCCGTGGTGCGCGGCCACGACCGCGACGAACTGCTGGCCGGGCTCACCGCCCTGGCCGAGGGCGGCATGGCGGCGGGCGTCACACAGGGCTCCGTCGTCGGTGGCCGCACGGCGTTCGTGTTCCCGGGGCAGGGGTCGCAGTGGGCCGGTATGGCGGTGGGGCTGATGGACGCCTCGCCCGTCTTCGCCGCGCGGATCGAGGAGTGTGCGGCGGCGCTCGCGGAGTTCACCGACTGGTCGTTGGTGGAGGTGTTGCGGGGCGCGGAGGGCGCGCCGTCGCTGGATCGGGTGGATGTGGTCCAGCCGGTGCTGTTCGCGGTGATGGTGTCGCTGGCCGAGCTGTGGCGTTCGCTGGGCGTCGTCCCGGCGGCCGTGGTCGGCCACTCCCAGGGCGAGATCGCGGCGGCGTGTGTGGCCGGAATCCTGTCGCTGAAGGATGCGGCCCGTGTGGTGGCGTTGCGCAGTCAGGCGATCGGCCGGGTGTTGGCGGGCAAGGGTGGCATGGTGTCGGTGGCGCTGCCGGTGGCGGTGGTACGGGAGCGGATCGCGCCGTGGGGCGAGGAGCGGATCTCGGTGGCGGCGGTCAACGGGCCGTCGTCGGTGGTGGTTTCGGGTGAGCCCGAGGCGCTGGATGAGCTGATCGCCGCGTGCGAGGCCGATGAGGTGCGGGCGCGCCGGGTGCCGGTGGACTACGCCTCGCACTCCGCGCAGGTGGAACTCCTCCGTGAGGAGTTGCTGGAGCTGCTGGCGCCTGTGGAGCCCAGGGCCGCCGAGGTGCCGTTCCTGTCGACGGTGACGGGGGAGTGGGTCGAGGGCCCGGAGCTGGATGCCGAGTACTGGTTCACCAACCTCCGTCGCACCGTCGAGCTGGAGGGCGCGGTCCGGCGGCTGTTGGACGAGGGCTTCGGGGCGTTCATCGAGTCCAGTGCGCACCCGGTGCTGACGGTGGGTGTGCAGGAGACTGCCGAGGACGCGGGCCGTGAGGCCGCCGCGATCGGGTCGCTGCGCCGCGACGAGGGCGGCCTTGACCGCTTCTGGGCCTCCGTCGGCGAGGCGTGGACGCGAGGCGTGGCCGTGGACTGGGCCGGGGTGTTCGACGGTACGGGCGCGACCCGCGTCGAGCTGCCCACGTACGCCTTCCAGCACCAGCACTACTGGCTCGAGGCGGGCAGCCCCGCCGCTGCCGCCGCCACCGCCGCCGACCCCGTCGAGGCCCGCTTCTGGGAGGCGGTCGAGCGCGAGGACTGGCAGACGCTCGCCGCCGAGCTGGACGTCGACGGCGACGAGCGGGTCAGCGCGCTGCTGCCCGCCCTGGCGTCGTGGCGCAAGCAGGCCCGCGAGCAGTCCACGGTGGACGGCTGGCGCTACCGCGTCACCTGGAAGCCGCTCGCCGACAGTCAGTCCACGCGGCTGACCGGCGCGTGGCTCGTCGTGGCCCCGGCAACAGAGACCACCGAGACCACCGAGGACACCGGGACCACCTGGACCACCTGGACCGACGCCGTGGCCGGTGTGCTCGCCGAACGCGGCGCCGACGTGACGCGGATCGCCGTGGACACCGACACCGACGGCCGCGACGAACTGGCCGGGCGACTGCGGGCCGCGCTCGCGGAGACCGACGGCATCCCGTTCACCGGAGTGCTGTCGCTGCTGGCCCTCGACGGCCGTCCGCACCCCCGCCACGCCTCCGTCCCGGCCGGAGTGGCGGCGCAGCTGGCGCTGGTGCAGGCGCTCGGCGACGCGGAGATCGGCGCGCCGCTGTGGTCCGCCACCCGCGGCGCGGTCTCCGTGGGCCGCGCGGACCCGCTGGAATCCCCCGAACAGGCCCTGGTCTGGGGTCTGGGCCGGGTGGCCGCGCTGGAACACGGCGAGCGCTGGGGCGGTCTGGTCGACCTGCCCGGCGCGCCCGACGAGCGGGCGCTGGCCCGGCTGGTGACCGTGCTCGCCGGGGCCGAGGACGAGGACCAGGTCGCGATCCGCGCCACCGGTCCGCTCGTACGCCGCCTGGTGCGCGCCCCGCTGGCCGCCACGCCCGCCGTACGGGCCTGGAAGCCCACCGGCACCACCCTGGTCACCGGCGGTACGGGCGCGCTGGGCGCCCATGTGGCGCGCTGGCTGGCCGCAGGCGGCGCCGAGCACCTGGTGCTCACCAGCCGCCGTGGCCTGGACGCCCCGGGCGCGGCGGATCTGCGGTCCGAACTGACCGAGCTCGGCGCCAAGGTCACCATCGCCGCGTGCGACGTGGCCGACCGCGCTCAGGTCGAGGCGCTGCTCGCGGACATCCCCGCCGAACACCCGCTGACCGCCGTCGTCCACACCGCCGCCGTGCTGGACGACGGGGTGATCGAGGGCCTGACCCCGGACCAGGTGGACCGGGTGCTGAAGGTCAAGGTGGACGCCACCCGCCATCTGCACGAGCTCACCCGCGATCTGGACCTGAGCGCGTTCGTGCTGTTCTCCTCCTTCGCGGCCACCTTCGGCGCGCCCGGCCAGGGCAACTACGCGCCGGGCAACGCCTTCCTCGACGCCTTCGCCGAGCACCGGCGGGCCCAGGGCCTGCCCGCCACCTCGCTGGCCTGGGGCCCGTGGGGCGAGGGCGGGATGGCCGAGGGCGGCGTCGGTGACCGGATGCGCCGCCACGGCGTCATCGAGATGGCGCCGCGGTCGGCCGTCACCGCGCTCCAGCACGCACTGGACCGCGACGAGTCGGTGCTCACCGTCGTCGACATGGAGTGGAAGCGCTTCGTCCTCGCCTTCACCTCCGGCCGCTCCCGTCCGCTGCTGCACGACCTGCCCGAGGCGCGGGACGTCATCCAGGACATGGCCGGGGACGCCGAGGCGGACGGCGCGGGCGCGGTCGCTCTCGCCCAGCAGCTCGCCGGGGTGCCGGAGGCCGAGCGGGAGCGGCTGGTGCTGGACCTGGTGCGCACCGCCGTCGCGGCCGTCCTGGGCTACGCGGGCGCCGACGACGTCGAGGCGGGCCGGGCGTTCAAGGAGCTTGGCTTCGACTCGCTGACAGCTGTGGAACTCCGCAACCGGCTCAGCGCCGCCAGCGGGCTGAAGCTGCCGCCGACCCTGATCTTCGACTACCCCACGCCCACCGTGCTCGCGCGCCATCTGCGCACCGAGCTCGCGGGCGGGCAGCGGGCCGCCGTGGCCGCGCTGCCGACCGCGGCGGCGCTCGCCGACGACGAGCCGATCGCCATCGTCTCCATGAGCTGCCGCTTCCCCGGCGGTGTGCGCACCCCGAGGAGCTGTGGCAGCTGCTCGCCTCCGGTGGCGACGCGCTGTCGGAGTTCCCGGGCGACCGCGGCTGGGACGTCGAGTCGCTGTACAACCCGGACCCGGACGCGCAGGGCACCAGCTACACCCGCGAGGGCGGATTCCTCACCGGGGCCGCCGACTTCGACCCCACCTTCTTCGGGATCTCGCCGCGTGAGGCCATGGCGATGGACCCGCAGCAGCGGCTGCTGCTGGAGACCTCGTGGGAGGCGTTCGAGCGGGCGGGCATCGACCCGGCCACGCTGCACGGCAGCCCGGCCGGTGTCTTCGTCGGCACCAACGGCTCCGACTACTCCATCGTCATGCGCAACAACACCGAGGGCTATGAGGGCCACCTCGCCACCGGCAGCGCCGCGAGCGTCGTCTCCGGCCGCCTCTCGTACACCTTCGGCCTGGAGGGCCCGGCGGTCACCGTGGACACCGCGTGCTCGGCGTCGCTGGTGGCGCTGCACCTGGCCGTCCAGTCGCTGCGCCAGGGCGAGTGCTCGCTCGCGCTCGCGGGCGGCGTGACCGTGATGGCCACCCCGGGCACCTTCATCGAGTTCAGCCGCCAGCGCGGACTGTCCTCCGACGGCCGCAGCAAGGCGTTCTCCTCGGACGCGGACGGCTTCAGCCCGGCCGAGGGCGTCGGCATGCTGCTGGTGGAGCGGCTGTCGGACGCGCGCAGGAACGGCCACCCGGTGCTCGCGGTCGTGCGTGGCTCGGCGATCAACCAGGACGGCGCGTCCAACGGTCTGACGGCGCCCAACGGCCCGTCCCAGCAGCGCGTCATCCGGCAGGCCCTCGCCAACGCCCGGCTGTCCGCCTCGGAGGTGGACGTCGTGGAAGCACACGGCACCGGTACGACGCTGGGCGACCCGATCGAGGCGCAGGCGCTGCTCGCCACCTACGGCCAGGACCGGCCCGACGGACAGCCGCTGCTGCTCGGCTCCATCAAGTCCAACATCGGCCACGCCCAGGCGGCCGCCGGTGTCGCGGGTGTGATGAAGCTCGTGCTCGCGCTGCGCCACGGCGTGCTGCCGGAGTCGCTGCACATCGTCGAGCCCACCCCGCACGTGGACTGGTCGACGGGCGACATCGAGCTGCTGACCGAGGCGCGGGAGTGGCCCGAGACCGGCCGCCCGCGCCGGGCCGCCGTATCCTCGTTCGGGTTCAGCGGCACCAACGCACACGCCATCATCGAGCAGGCACCCGCGGAGGAGCCGGGCGAGGCCGAGCCGGTGACCCGGCCGCTCGGCGCGCTGCCGTGGACGGTGTCCGGCAAGAGCGAGGCGGCGCTGCGCGCCCAGGCCGCCAAGCTGCTGGCCCACCTCGACGCCGACCCGGCCCCGCGCCCGCTGGACATCGGCCACTCGCTGGCCACCACCCGCGCCGCCTTCGAGCGGCGCGCGGTGCTGGTGGGCACGGACCGGGACGATTTCGTCCGGGGTCTGGACGCCCTCGCTAGGGGGCAGGTCCTGCCGAACCTGGTGCAGGGGGCCTCAATCGGGGGCAAGGCCGCATTCGTGTTCCCAGGACAGGGGTCACAATGGGTAGGCATGGCCGTGGAGCTGTTGGATGCTTCACCGGTGTTCGCTGCCCGTATTGATGAGTGTGCTGCCGCGCTCGCGGAGTTCACCGACTGGTCGTTGGTGGATGTGCTGCGCGAGGCGGAGGGCGCACCGTCACTGGAGCGGGTGGACGTCGTTCAGCCGGTGTTGTTCTCCGTGATGGTGTCGCTCGCGGAGCTGTGGCGTTCGGTGGGTGTGCGGCCGTCCGCCGTGGTCGGCCACTCCCAGGGTGAGATCGCGGCGGCGTGTGTGGCCGGAGCCCTGTCGCTGAAGGATGCGGCCCGTGTGGTGGCGTTGCGCAGTCAGGCGATCGGCCGGGTGTTGGCGGGCAAGGGTGGCATGGTGTCGGTGGCGCTGCCGGTGGCGGTGGTACGGGAGCGGATCGCGCCGTGGGGCGAGGAGCGGATCTCGGTGGCGGCGGTCAACGGGCCGTCGTCGGTGGTGGTTTCGGGTGAGCCCGAGGCGCTGGATGAGCTGATCGCCGCGTGCGAGGCCGATGAGGTGCGGGCGCGCCGGGTGCCGGTGGACTACGCCTCGCACTCCGCGCAGGTGGAACTCCTCCGCGAGGAGCTGCTGGAGCTGCTGGCCCCCGTACAGCCGAAGAACGCCCAGGTGCCGTTCCTGTCGACGGTGACGGGGAGTGGGTCGAGGGCCCGGAGCTGGATGCCGAGTACTGGTTCACCAACCTCCGTCGCACCGTCGAGCTGGAGGGCGCGGTCCGGCGGCTGCTGGACGAGGGCTTCGGGGCGTTCATCGAGTCCAGTGCGCACCCGGTGCTGACGGTGGGTGTGCAGGAGACTGCCGAGGACGCGGGCCGTGAGGCCGCCGCGATCGGGTCGCTGCGCCGTGACGAGGGCGGCCTCGACCGCTTCTACACCTCGCTGGGCGAGGCGTGGACGCGGGGCGTGGCCGTGGACTGGGCGGCGGTGTACGAGGGGACGGGCGCGACCCGCGTCGAGCTGCCCACGTACGCCTTCCAGCACCAGAGCTACTGGCCGCGGGCGGCCGACGCCCCGGCCGACGCGTCGGGCGCGCCGTCCGACGCCGTGGACGCCCGCTTCTGGGAGGCCGTCGAGCGCGAGGACCTGGAGTCGCTGGCCGACACCCTCGCGTTCGAGGACGACGGCGAGCGGTCCTCGCTCGGCGCCGTCCTGCCCGCCCTGGCGTCGTGGCGCAAGCAGGCCCGCGAGCAGTCCACGGTGGACGGCTGGCGCTACCGCGTGACCTGGACCTCCCTGACGGACGCCCAAGCGCCCCGGCTGTCCGGGACCTGGCTGTTGGCCGTGCCCGAGTCCGCCGCCATCGACGACTGGACGCTCGGCGCGGTGCGGATGCTCACCGAACGCGGCGCCGAGGTGCGGCAGATCACCCCGGCCGCCGTGGAGTCGGACCGCGCGTCGCTGACCCGCCTGGTGCGCGAGGAGCTGGCCGACGCCGGAGCCGTCTCGGGTGTGCTGTCGCTGCTCGCCTTCGACACGGGCACCGCGCCCGGCACCGACGGTGTCAGCGCCGGGCTGGTCGGTACCGCCGTGCTGATCCAGGCACTCGGCGACGCCGGGGTGGACGCGCCGCTGTGGTGCGCCACCCGGGGCGCGGTCGCCGTCGGCCAGGCGGACCAGGTGGAATCCCCGAGCAGGCGCTCGTCTGGGGGCTCGGCCGAACCGCCGCCCTGGAGTACCCGGAGCGCTGGGGCGGTCTGGTGGACCTGCCCGGTGCGCCCGACGAGCGGGCGCTGGCCCGGCTCGCCGGGGTGCTCGCCGGGGCCGACGGCGAGGACCAGCTCGCGGTGCGCGCGGCCGGGGTGTTCGCCCGCAGGCTCGCCCACGCCCCGCTGGCCGGCGCGCCCGCCGTACGGTCGTGGAAGCCGTCCGGTACGACGCTGGTCACCGGCGGTACGGGCGCGCTGGGTGCCCATGTGGCGCGCTGGCTGGCCGCAGGCGGCGCCGAGCACCTGGTGCTCACCAGCCGCCGAGGCCTGGACGCCCCGGGCGCTGCCGAACTGCGGGAGGAGCTGATCGAGCTGGGCGCCGAGGTCACCGTCGCCGCGTGCGACGTGGCCGACCGCAAGGCCGTCGAGACGCTGCTCGCCGCCATCCCGGCCGACCGGCCGCTCACGGCGGTCATGCACGCCGCGGGCGTCCTGGACGACGGTGTCCTGGACGCGCTCACCCCGGAGCGGTTCGCCACCGTCCTCGGCCCCAAGGCCGACGCGGCGCGCCATCTGGACGAGCTGACCCGCGATCTGGACCTGTCCGCGTTCGTGCTGTTCTCCGGTATCGCGGGCACCCTCGGCGACGCCGGACAGGGCAACTACGCGGCGGCCAACGCCTATCTCGACGCGCTGGCCGAGCGGCGCCGCGCGGCGGGCCTGCCCGCCACCTCGGTGGCCTGGGGCCGCTGGGGCGAGACGGGTCTGGCCGCCGACGGCGCCATCGGCGAGCGGCTGGACCGGGGCGGTGTCCCGGCGATGGCCCCGCACGCCGCGATCACGGCGCTCCAGCGGGCCCTGGACCACGCGGACACGGTCGTGGCCGTCGCCGACATCCAGTGGGACCGCTTCGCCCACGGCTACACGGCGGTCCGCCCCAGCCCGCTCATCGGCGAGCTGCCGGAGGTCAAGCGGCTGCGGGAGACCGGCGGCCCGGCCGGTGAGCCCGGCGCGGCCTCCGACGGGTCCCCGGCGGACGCGCTGCGCGAGCGGCTGGCCGGGATCTCCCGGGCCGAGCAGTCGCTGGTCGTCCTCGAGGTCGTGCGTTCAAGCGCGGCCGCCGCGCTCGGCCACCCCTCGACCGACGAGGTCGGCGCCGGGCGGGCGTTCAAGGAGCTGGGCTTCGACTCGCTCATCGCGCTGGAGCTGCGCAACCGGCTGACCGCCGCCACCGGACAGAAGCTGCCCGCCACGCTGGTCTTCGACTACCCGACCCCGGCGGCGCTCGCCGAGTTCCTGTGCGGCCGGATCGTGGGCGACGGCGGCACGGCCGCGGCGCCCGGGCTCGCGGAGCTCGACGCGCTGGAGTCCGCGCTGTCCGTCCTGGACCCCGACAGCGCGGCACGGGACGACATCGCGGCCCGGCTGCGGGACCTCGCGGCGAAGTGGGCGGAGCCCCGTACGGCCGATGCCGAGGCGGCCGACGGCGACGGCGGCGTGACGGAGAAGTTGCAGGAGGCGACGCCCGACGAGGTCTTCGCCTTCATCGACAAGGAACTCGGAATCTAAGGATCGATGGGTCCGCGGGCGCAAGGTTTGTGACGAGAAGCATGGGTGAGACTCCAATGGCGGATCAGGACAAGATCCTCGACTACCTCAAGCGGGTAACTGCCGATCTGCACCAGACGCGGCAGCGTCTTCGCGAGGTCGAGTCGCAGGAGCCTGAGCCGATCGCGATCGTCGGCATGAGCTGCCGGTTCCCCGGAGGCGTCACGTCTCCGGAGGAGCTGTGGGAGCTCGTGGCCGCGGGCGGCGACGCCATCGCGGACTTCCCCACGGACCGTGGCTGGGACGTCGACTCGCTCTTCGCCGACGACCCCGACGAGCAGGGCACCAGCTACACCGACAAGGGCGGGTTCCTCGACGGCGCGGGCGAGTTCGACGCCGCGTTCTTCGGGATCAGCCCGCGCGAGACCCTCGGCATGGACCCGCAGCAGCGGCTGCTGCTGGAGACGTCCTGGGAGGCGTTCGAGCGGGCCGGGATCGACCCGGCCACGCTCCGCGGAGCCAAGGCCGGTGTCTTCGTCGGCACCAACGGCCAGGACTACCCGGAGCTGATGCACACGCTGCCGCAGGGCGTCGAGCAGTATCTGCTCACCGGCAACGCCGCCAGCGTCATCTCCGGCCGGATCTCCTACACCTTCGGCCTGGAGGGCCCCGCGCTCACCGTCGACACCGCGTGCTCGGCGTCGCTGGTGGCGCTGCACCTGGCCATCCAGTCGCTGCGAAGTGGCGAGTGCTCGCTGGCGCTCACCGGCGGTGTCACGGTGATGAACAGCCCGCGTGCGTTCATCAACTTCAGCCGTCAGCGCGGCCTCGCGCCCGACGGCCGCTGCAAGGCCTTCGCGGACGGCGCGGACGGCACCGGCTGGGGCGAGGGCGTCGGCATGCTGCTCGTCGAGCGGCTGTCGGACGCGCGTCGACACGGCCACAAGGTGCTGGCCATCGTCCGGGGCTCCGCCATCAACCAGGACGGCGCCTCCAACGGCCTGACCGCGCCCAACGGCCCGTCCCAGCAGCGCGTCATCCGCCAGGCGCTCACCGACGCCCGGCTCACCCCGGCCCAGGTGGACGCCGTCGAGGCACACGGCACCGGCACCAGCCTCGGCGACCCCATCGAGGCGCAGGCCCTGCTCGCCACGTACGGGCAGAACCGGGCCGAGGGCCGCCCGCTGTGGCTCGGCTCGATCAAGTCCAACTTCGGGCACACCCAGGCCGCCGCCGGTGTCGCCGGAATCATCAAGATGGTCAAGGCCATCGAGCACGGTGTGCTGCCCAGGACCCTGCACGTCGACGCGCCCTCCCGGGACGTGGACTGGGACGCGGGCGCCGTCTCCCTGCTCACCGAGAACACCCCGTGGCCGGAGACCGGCCAGCCGCGCCGCGCGGGCATCTCCTCCTTCGGTGTGAGCGGCACCAACGCGCACACCGTCATCGAGCAGGCGCCCGCCGAGGACCGCGAGACCTCCGGTGGCGATGACACCGCGCCCTCGGAGTGGACCGGCATCGGCGGGCAGCTGCCGCTGCTGGTGTCCGCGCAGAGCGCACCGGCGCTGCGCGCCCAGGCCGAACGGCTCACCGCCCGGGTGCAGGACGACCCGGGCCTCGGCCTGGTGGACCTGGCCCACTCGCTGGCCACCACCCGCGCCGCGCTGGACCACCGGGCCGTGGTCCTCGCGGGCGAGGGCGGACGCGAGGAACTGCTGCGCGGACTGGCCGCACTCGCCGAGGACGCCCCCACCGGCGGCGTCGTCCGGGGCGAGGTCGCCGAGGGCAAGGTCGCGTTCCTCTTCACCGGCCAGGGCAGCCAGCGCGCCGGGATGGGCCGTGAGCTGTACGAGGCCGTCCCGGCCTTCGCCCGCGCCCTGGACGAGGTGTGCGCCGAGCTCGACCAGCACCTCCAGCGGCCGCTGCGCGAGGTGATGTTCGGCGACGACAGCGGGTCGCTGGACCGCACCGGCTATACCCAGCCCGCGCTGTTCGCCCTCGAAGTGGCGCTGTTCCGGCTGCTGGAGACGTGGGGCGTCAAGCCCGACTTCCTCGTCGGCCACTCCATCGGCGAACTGGCCGCCGCCCATGTGGCGGGCGTGCTCTCGCTCGCGGACGCCGCGAAGCTGGTGGCCGCGCGCGGCCGGCTGATGGAGGAACTGCCCGCCGGTGGCGCGATGATCGCGATCCAGGCGTCCGAGGACGAGGTGGCGCCGCTGCTGACCGAGCGGGTGTCGATCGCCGCGCTGAACGGTCCGGCGTCGGTGGTCGTCGCGGGTGATGAGGACGCGGCTCTGGAGATCGCGTCCGGTTTCGAGGCGGAGGGCCGTAAGACCAAGCGGCTCACCGTGAGCCACGCGTTCCACTCCCCGCGCATGGACGGCATGCTGGACGCCTTCCGCGAGGTCGCACGGCAGGTGACGTACGCCCCGCCGGTCATCCCCATCATCTCCAACCTCACCGGCGGTTCGGTCTCCGCCGACGAGATCTGCTCACCCGACTACTGGGTCCGGCACGTCCGCGAGGCGGTCCGCTTCACCGACGGCATCCGCCGGCTCGAGGAGTACGACGTCGCCACGTACGTGGAGCTGGGCCCCGACGGGGTGCTCTCCGCCATGGCGCAGGACTGCGTCACCGGTGACGGCGCCGTGTTCGTGCCCGCGCTGCGCGGCGACCGCCCCGAGGCCACCTCCCTGGCCGGCGCCCTCGCCCTCGCCCATGTCCACGGCGTGGCCGTCGACTGGAACGCGTTCTTCGAGGGCTCCGGCGCCCGCCGCGTCGAACTGCCCACCTACGCCTTCCAGCGCGAGCTGTACTGGCCCGAGCCGCCCGGCCCGTGGACCGGTGACGTCACCGCCGCCGGGCTCGGCTCCGCCGACCATCCGCTGCTCGGCGCCGCCGTGTCGCTCGCCGACGGCGCCGGATTCCTCTTCACCGGACGGCTGTCCCTCCAGACCCACCCGTGGCTGGCCGACCACGCCGTCATGGACACCGTGCTGCTGCCCGGCACCGCCTTCGTGGAGCTGGCCATCCGCGCCGGTGACCACGTGGGCGCGGACGTCCTGGAGGAGCTCACCCTCGAGGCCCCGCTGGTCCTGCCCCCGCAGGGCGGCGTTCAGCTCCAGGTGTCCGTGGGCGCCCGGGACGAGACCGGCCGCCGCTCGCTGACCCTGCACTCGCGTCTGGAGGAGGCCGCCGACGGCACCTGGGGCGAGGGCGAGTGGACCCGCCACGCCACCGGTGTGCTCGCCGCCGGGGCCACCACCCCCGACGACACCCTCACCGCGTGGCCCCCGGCCGGTGCCACCGAGGTCCCCGTGGACGGCCTCTACGACTGGCTCGCCGAGACCGGATTCGCCTACGGCCCGGTCTTCCAGGGGCTCCAGGGCGCCTGGCAACACGGCGACCAGGTGTACGCCGAGGTGCGGCTGCCCGAGAGCGCCCGCGCCGAGGCCGAGCTGTTCGGGCTGCACCCGGCGCTGCTGGACGCGGCCCTGCACGCCGTGGGCATCGGCTCCCTCCTGGAGGACACCGAACACGGCCGCCTCCCCTTCTCCTGGAGCGGTGTCCGGCTGCACGCCGTGGGCGCCGCCACACTGCGCGTCCGGCTCTCGCCCGC
Source organism: Streptomyces violaceusniger (assembly GCA_005405945.1). Lineage (GTDB taxonomy): Bacteria > Actinomycetota > Actinomycetes > Streptomycetales > Streptomycetaceae > Streptomyces > Streptomyces violaceusniger. Next base: position 4,547,374 of record BJHW01000001.1, on the reverse strand, counting down.
CGGACAGGACGCGGTGGCCGTGCTGGTGACGGACGAGAGCGGCGCGCCCGTCGCCTCCGTCGACTCGCTGCTGCTGCGCCCCGTCTCGCCCGACCAGGTGCACGCCGCGCGCGGCGCCTTCCACGAGGCGCTGTTCCGCGTCGAGTGGACCCCCGCGCCGGTCCCCGCCAACACCACCGTCGTGGCCGGGCAGTGGGCGGTGCTGGGCCATCACGGTGGTGGCGCCGAGCACCCCGAGCTCGCCCTCGCCCTGCCCACCGCCGCCGGGTACGCCGACCTGGCCGCGCTCGGCGCGGCCGTGGACGCCGGGGCCCCGGTGCCCCAGGCCGTCGTCGCCCCGTTCTTCGCGGGCGACACCGGGCTTGACACCGGGCTTCCCGTCGAGACCGCCGTGCGCGAGGCCCTGCACCGCGCGCTGGAGCTGGTCCAGGGCTGGCTCGCCGACGCCCGCTTCGAGGGCTCCCGGCTGGTGATCGCCACCCGTGGCGCCGTCGCCACCTCGACGGACGCCGACACCGAGGACCTGGCCCACGCCCCGCTGTGGGGCCTGCTGCGCTCCGCGCAGTCCGAGAACCCGGACCGCTTCGTCCTGGCCGACCTCGACGGCACCGACGAGTCCCACCGGGCGCTGTCCGCCGCCCTGGCCACCGGCGAATCGCAGTTCGCGATCCGCGCCGGGACCGTGGTCGTACCGCGGCTGGCCAAGGTCGCCTCCGCCGCCGAGCGGACCGCCCCCGCCCTCGACCCCGAGGGCACCGCCCTGGTCACCGGCGCCACCGGCACCCTCGGCGGGCTGGTCGCCCGCCATCTGGTGGCCGAGCACGGCATACGCCACCTGCTGCTGCTCAGCAGGCGCGGGGGAGACGCCCACGGCGCCGCCGAACTCGTGGCCGAGCTGCGCGCGTCGGGCGCCGAGGTCACCCTCGCCGCCTGCGACGTGGCCGACCGCGACGCCCTCGCCGAGGTGCTGGCCGCCGTCCCGGCCGCACACCCGCTGACCGCCGTGGTGCACACCGCCGGTGTGCTCGACGACGGCGTCATCGGCTCGCTGACCGCCGAGCGCGTCGACCGCGTCCTGCCGCCCAAGGTGGACGCCGCGTGGAACCTGCACGAGCTCACCCGCGACCTCGACCTGTCCGCGTTCGTGCTGTTCTCCGCCGCCGCCGGCACCCTCGGCGGCCCCGGCCAGGCCAACTACGCGGCCGCCAACGCCTTCCTGGACGCCCTCGCCCACCGGCGCCGCGCCCAGGGCCTGCCCGCCACCGCCCTCGCCTGGGGCCTGTGGGCCGAGCGCAGCGGCATGACCGGCGACCTGGACGACACCGACATCCAGCGCATCAGCCGCGCCGGAGTGGCCGCCCTCTCCTCCGAGGAGGGCCTGGCCCTCCTGGACACCGCCCTCGCCGTGGGCGACCCCGCGCTCGTCCCCATGCACCTGGACCTGGCGCCGCTGCGCCACGCCGACGCGACGATGGTCCCCGCGCTGCTGCGCGGCCTGGTGCGGGCCCCCGGCCGCCGCGTGGTCGAGGCGGGCGGCGGCGAGGCCCCCGGCGGGCTCGCCGACCGGCTCCTCGGGCTGTCCGTCCCCGAGCGCGACCGGCTGCTGCTGGAGGTCGTCTGCGGTCAGGTGGCCGCCGTCCTCGGCTACGCGGGCCCGGAGGCCGTCGGTTCGGCACGCGCCTTCAAGGAGCTGGGCTTCGACTCGCTCACCGCCGTCGAGCTGCGCAACCGCCTCGGCGCCGTCACGGGCGTACGGCTCCCGGCCACCCTCGTCTTCGACTACCCGACGCCGACCGCGCTGGCCGGCTTCCTGCGCACCGAGATCCTCGGCGACCAGGCCGACGAGGCCGCGGCGGCCCGGCCGCCACCGTGGCCGTCGCCGACGACGAGCCCATCGCCATCGTCGGCATGAGCTGCCGCTACCCCGGCGGGGTCACCAGCCCCGAGGAGCTGTGGCAGCTGGTCACCGGCTCGGTGGACGCCATCTCCGGCTTCCCGACCGACCGCGGCTGGCAGCTGGAGGGGCTGCTGGGCGACGACCCCGAGCAGGCGGGCACCAGCGCCACCATCGAGGGCGGATTCCTCTACGACGCGGGCGAGTTCGACCCCGACTTCTTCGGCATCAACCCGCGCGAAGCCCTCGCCATGGACCCGCACCAGCGGCTGCTGCTGGAGACCTCCTGGGAGGCGTTCGAGCGGGCCGGGATCGACCCGGCGACCGTGCGCGGCAGCAAGACCGGCGTGTTCGCGGGCGTCATGTACCACGACTACCTGTCCCGGCTGACCGCCCTGCCGGACGGCCTGGAGGGCTACCTCGGCACCGGCACGGCGGGCAGTGTGGCCTCCGGCCGGGTGGCGTACACCTTCGGTCTGGAGGGCCCGGCGGTCACCATCGACACGGCGTGTTCGTCGTCGCTGGTGGCGCTGCACCTGGCGGCGCAGGCGCTGCGCAACGGCGAGTGCACGATGGCCCTCGCGGGCGGTGTCACCGTCATGTCCACCCCGGACACCTTCATCGACTTCAGCCGCCAGGGCGGACTGTCGGCCAGCGGCCGCTGCAAGTCCTTCTCGGCGGACGCCGACGGCACCGGCTGGGCCGAGGGCGTCGGCATGCTGCTGGTGGAGCGGCTGTCGGACGCGAAGAAGCATGGCCACAGGGTGCTGGCGGTGGTGCGGGGCACGGCGGTCAACCAGGACGGTGCGTCCAATGGTCTGACGGCGCCGAACGGTCCGTCGCAGCAGCGGGTGATCCGTCAGGCGCTGGCGAACGCTGGTCTGTCGGCGTCCGAGGTGGACGCGGTGGAGGCGCACGGTACGGGTACGACGCTGGGCGACCCGATCGAGGCGCAGGCGCTGCTGGCCACGTACGGCAAGGAGAAGTCTCCCGAGCAGCCGTTGTGGCTGGGGTCGATCAAGTCCAACTTCGGCCATACGCAGGCCGCGGCGGGTGTCGCGGGCATCATCAAGATGGTGCAGGCGATGCGCCACGGTGTGCTGCCGAAGTCGCTGCACCTCGACGAGCCGTCGCCGCATGTGGACTGGGCGGCGGGCGCGGTGTCGCTGCTGAGCGAGGCGCGGGAGTGGCCGGAGACCGGGCGTCCGCGCCGGGCCGGTGTCTCCTCCTTCGGCGTCAGCGGCACCAACGCGCACGCCATCATCGAGCAGGCGCCGGAGCCCGAGGAGGCCGAGGTCTCCGCGCTTCCGGCCGCCCGGCCGTCCGTGCTGCCGTGGACCGTGTCCGGGAAGAACGCCGACGCGCTGCGGGCGCAGGCCGAGCGGCTGCTCGCCGACCTGGAGCGGCGGCCGGACGTCTCCCCGACCGACCTGGCGTACTCGCTCGCGACCTCCCGTGCCGCGCTGGACCACCGTGCGGTCGTGGTCGGCGGGGACCGCGCGGCGCTGGTCTCGGGTCTGGAGGCGCTGGCGCGCGGCGAGTCGGCCGCGGGGCTGGTCCAGGGCTCGGTGGCGGACGGCAAGGTGGCGTTCCTGTTCACCGGCCAGGGCAGCCAGCGGCTCGGCATGGGCCGCGAGCTGTACGACGCCTACCCGGCGTTCGCGGAGGCGTTCGACGCGGTCTGCGATGAGCTGGACGCGCACCTGATGCGGCCGCTGAAGACGGTGGTGTTCGGGGACGACGCCGAGGTGCTGGACCAGACCGGGTTCACCCAGCCCGCGCTCTTCGCCATCGAGGTGGCGCTGTTCCGGCTGGTTTCGGAGGCATGGGGTCTGCGGCCCGACGTCCTCTCCGGGCACTCCATCGGCGAACTGGCCGCCGCGCATGTGGCGGGTGTGCTCTCGCTGGCCGACGCGGCGAAGCTGGTGGCGGCGCGTGGCCGTTTGATGCAGGAGCTTGCCGAGGGTGGCGCGATGATCGCCGTCCAGGCGTCGGAGGACGAGGTGGCGCCGCTGCTCACCGAGCGGGTGTCGATCGCCGCCCTCAACGGTCCGACCTCCGTGGTCATCGCGGGTGACGAGGACGCGGCACTGGAGATCGCCGCCGGTTTCGAGGCGCGGGGCCGTAAGACCAAGCGGCTCACCGTGAGCCACGCGTTCCACTCGCCGCGCATGGATGGCATGCTGGACGCGTTCCGTGAGGTGGCGCAGGGTCTGACGTACGAGGCCCCGCGCATCCCGATCGTCTCCAACCTGACCGGCGAGCTGGTCTCCGCCGAGGAGATCACCAGCCCCGACTTCTGGGTCCGCCACGTCCGCGAAGCCGTCCGCTTCCTCGACGGTGTACGGACGTTGGAAGCCCAGGGCGTCACCACCTACCTCGAACTCGGCCCCGACGGTGTCCTGACCGCCATGGCGCAGGACTGCGTCGCCGAGGTCGACGCGGCCGGTTTCGCCGCCGCGCTGCGCAAGGACCGCGCCGAGGCCGAGACCGTCGCCACCGCCCTCGCCGCCCTGCACGTCCGTGGTGTGACCCCGGACTGGGCCGCGTACTTCGCCGGGACCGGCGCCCACCGCGTCGACCTGCCGACCTACGCCTTCCAGCACCGCCGCTTCTGGCTGACGTCCCCCGCGGGCTTCGTGGGCGACGTCGAGTCGGCGGGTCTGGACCGGGCCGACCACCCCCTGCTGGGCGCGGCCGTGCCGCTGGCGGACTCCGACGGCTTCCTGTTCACCGGCAGGCTCTCCCTCGAAAGCCACCCGTGGCTGGCCGACCACGCCGTCATGGGCACCGTCCTGCTGCCCGGCACCGCCTTCGTCGAACTGGCCATCCGCGCCGGTGACCAGGTGGGCTGCGACCGGCTGGACGAGCTGACCATCGAGGCGCCGCTGGTGCTGCCCGAGCGCGGCGCGGTCCAGCTGCAGATCGTCGTGGGCGCCCCGGAGCAGGCCGGGCACCGCACGCTGGAGCTGTACTCGCGGGCGCAGGACGCGCCCGCCGAGATGCCGTGGCTCCGGCATGCCAGCGGTGTGCTGGTGGCCGGTGGCCCGCGGCCCTCGTTCGACCTGACGGCGTGGCCGCCGCGGGGCGCCGAGCCCGCCGAGGTCGAGGGGCTGTACGAGCACCTGGCGCAGGGCGGTTTCGCGTACGGCCCGATGTTCCAGGGGCTGACGGCGGCCTGGCTGCGTGGCGACGAGGTGTTCGCCGAGGTGCGGCTGCCGGAGGACCGCAAGGCCGACGCGGGCGCGTTCGGGCTGCACCCGGCGCTGCTGGACGCCGCGCTGCACAGCACGTTCGCCCGCGCGGGCGGCGATGAGCAGGGGCGGCTGCCGTTCTCCTGGAGCGGGGTGTCGCTGCACGCGATGGGCGCCGACGCGCTCCGGGTCCGGCTGACCCCGGCCGGTGCCGACGGAGTGTCGCTGGAGCTGGCCGACGGCACCGGTGCCCCGGTGGCCTCGGTCGAGCAGCTGGCGCTGCGCCCGGTCTCGGCCGGGCAGCTCGCCGAGGGCCGCTCCGCCGCGTACCACGAGTCGCTGTACCGGCTGGACTGGGCCACCGTGGCACTGTCCACCGAGAGCCCGGCCGTGTCCTGGACCGTGCTCGGCGAGGGCGCGCCCGCCCCGCTGACCTCCGGTGCTGCCGTGCACACCGACCTGGACGCGGTGGCCGCGGCCGGGGACGCGCCGGAGTACGTCCTGGCGTACCTCGACCCGCGCGGTGCCACCGGTGATGACCCGCGCGGTGCCACCGGTGACGAGGTGACCGCCGCCGTCCACACCGCCACCCAGCGGACGCTGGCGCTCGTCCGGGCGTGGCTGGCCGACGACCGGTTCGCCGCGTCCCGGCTGGTGCTGGTCACCCGGGGCGCGGTGGCCACCGCGGGCGACGCCGGGACCCACGACCTGGCGCACGCCCCGGTGTGGGGTCTGGTGCGCTCGGCGCAGTCGGAGAACCCGGACCGGCTGGTGCTGGTGGACCTCGACGGCACCGACGCCTCCTACGAGGCGCTGGGCGCCGCGCTCGCCTCCGGCGAGCCGCAGTTCGTGCTGCGCCGGGGCGCCGTACACGCCCCCCGGCTGGCGCGCACCGCCGCCACCGGCCCCATGGTGCCGCCGCCCGGCGAGCCGGCCTGGCGGCTGGACATCCAGGACAAGGGCACCCTGGAGAACCTCACCCTGCTGCCCAGCCCGGAGGCCGCCGCGCCGCTGGAGGCCGGGCAGGTGCGGGTCGCGGTCCGGGCCGCCGGTGTGAACTTCCGCGATGTGCTCAACGCGCTCGGCATGTACCCCGGTGACGCGGGCCTGATGGGCAGCGAGGGCGCGGGAGTCGTCCTCGAGACCGGCCCCGGCGTCACCGATCTGGCACCCGGCGACCGGGTGATGGGCATGCTGCCCGGCGGCTTCGGCCCGCTGGTGGTCGTGGACCGCCGCATGATCGTGCCGATGCCCGAGGGCTGGTCGTACGCCCAGGCCGCGTCCGTGCCGATCGTCTTCATGACGGCCTACTACGCGCTGCGCGACCTGGCCGACCTCCGGGGCGGGGAGTCGCTGCTGGTGCACGCCGCCGCCGGTGGTGTCGGCATGGCCGCCGTCCAGCTGGCCCGCCACTGGGGCGTGGACGTCTACGCCACCGCCAGCCGGGGCAAGTGGGACACGCTGCGCTCGCTGGGGCTGGCCGACGACCGGATCGCCTCCTCCCGCGACCTGGCCTTCGAGGACACGTTCCGCGAGGCCAGCGGCGGTCGCGGCGTCGATGTCGTACTGGACTCGCTGGCCCGGGAGTTCGTGGACGCCTCGCTGCGGCTGCTGCCGCGCGGCGGCCGGTTCGTCGAGATGGGCAAGACCGACGTCCGGGCGCCGGAGGAGGTCGCCGCCGCCTACCCCGGCGTCTCCTACCAGGCGTTCGACCTCACCGAGGCGGGCCTGGACCGCATCCAGGAGATGCTGTGCGAGCTGCTGGAGCTGTTCCGGCAGGGCGCGCTGCGGGCGCTGCCGATCACCGCGTGGGACCTGCGGCAGGCCCCGGACGCGTTCCGCTACCTCAGCCAGGCCCGCCACATCGGCAAGGTCGTGCTCACCGTGCCCGCCCCGTGGAACCCGGACGGCACGGTGCTGATCACCGGCGGCACCGGCACCCTGGGCGGCCTGGTCGCCCGGCACGCGGTCACCGAGCGCGGCGTACGCCGCCTGGTGCTCACCAGCCGCCGCGGCGAGCAGGCCGCGGGCGCGGCCGAACTCGCCGCCGAGCTGCGCGAGCTGGGCGCCGAGGTCACCATCGCCGCCTGCGACGCGGCCGACCGGGACGCGCTCGCCGCCGTCCTGGCCGACATCCCCGCCGGGCGTCCGCTGACCGCCGTCGTGCACACCGCCGGTGTGCTGGACGACGGGGTGATCGACGCGCTGACGCCGGAGCGGCTGGAGAAGGTGCTGCGCCCCAAGGTGGACGCGGCCGTCAACCTGCACGAGCTGACCCGCGACCAGGACCTGGCCGCGTTCGTGCTGTTCTCCTCGGCGGCGGGACGTTCGGCGGCCCCGGCCAGGCCAACTACGCGGCGGCCAACTCCTTCCTGGACGCCCTGGCCCGCCACCGCCAGTCCCAGGGCCTCGCCGCCACCTCGCTGGCCTGGGGCCTGTGGACCGAGGCCAGCGGGATGACCGGTGAGCTGGAGGCCACCGACAAGTCCCGGATGACCCGCTCCGGAGTGCTGGGGCTCTCCTCCGACGAGGGCCTGGCGCTGTTCGACGCCGCCCAGGAGGTGGGCGACGCCTTCCTGGTGCCCATGCAGCTCGACCTGGCGCCGCTCACCGGCGCGCCCATCGAGATGGTGCCGCCGCTGCTGCGCGGTCTGGTGCGCGGGGTCGCGACCCGCCGCACCGCCGAGTCGGGCGCGGACGGGGACGGCTCCTCGCTGGTGGAGCGGCTGGTCCGGCTGGACGCGGCCGAGCGCGAGCAGACCCTGCTGGACCTGGTGCGCGCCCAGGTGGCCGTGGTGCTCGGCCATGACTCGCCCGACGCGGTGGAGGCGAGCCGGGCCTTCAAGGACCTCGGCTTCGACTCGCTGACCGCGGTGGAGTTCCGCAACCGCCTCGGCGGCGCCGCCGGGCTCCGGCTGCCCGCCACGCTCGTCTTCGACTACCCGACGCCCACCGCGCTCGCCGGATATCTGCTGGAGGAACTGCTCGGCTCCGAGGCGGCGGCCGCCGTCCCCGCGCGGGCGGAGGGCCCGGCGGGTGCCGGGACGGACGACGACGACCCGATCGCCATCATCGCGATGAGCTGCCGCTTCCCCGGGGATGTGCGCACCCCCGAGGACCTGTGGGAGCTGCTGGCCGAGGGCCGGGACGGCATCGCCCGGCTGCCGGAGGACCGGGGCTGGGACCTCGAGGCGTTCTACGACCCGGACCCGGACCGGCCCGGCACCTCGTACGCCCGCGAGGGCGGCTTCACTTACGACGCCCACCACTTCGACCCGGCCTTCTTCGGCATCAACCCGCGCGAGGCGCTGGCCATGGACCCCCAGCAGCGGCTGCTGCTGGAGACCTCCTGGGAGTCCTTCGAGCGGGCGGGCCTGGACCCGGGGGCGCTGCGCGGCAAGCAGGTCGGCGTGTTCGTCGGCCAGATGCACAACGACTACGTGTCCCGGCTGCACACCGTCCCGGAGGGCGTCGAGGGCTACCTCGGCACCGGCGGCTCCAGCAGCATCGCCTCCGGCCGGGTGGCGTACACCTTCGGCTTCGAGGGCCCGGCCGTCACGGTCGACACGGCGTGTTCGTCGTCGCTGGTGGCGCTGCACCTGGCGGCGCAGGCGCTGCGCAACGGCGAGTGCACGATGGCCCTCGCGGGCGGTGTCACCATCATCACCACCCCCGACGTCTTCACCGAGTTCAGCCGCCAGCGCGGCCTGGCCAGGAACGGCCGCTGCAAGCCGTTCGCGGCGGCCGCCGACGGCACGGCCTGGGGTGAGGGCGTGGGCATGCTGCTGGTGGAGCGGCTGTCGGACGCGAAGAAGCATGGCCACAGGGTGCTGGCGGTGGTGCGGGGCACGGCGGTCAACCAGGACGGTGCGTCCAATGGTCTGACGGCGCCGAACGGTCCGTCGCAGCAGCGGGTGATCCGTCAGGCGCTGGCGAACGCTGGTCTGTCGGCGTCCGAGGTGGACGCGGTGGAGGCGCACGGTACGGGTACGACGCTGGGTGACCCGATCGAGGCGCAGGCGCTGCTGGCCACGTACGGCAAGGAGAAGTCTCCCGAGCAGCCGTTGTGGCTGGGGTCGATCAAGTCCAACTTCGGTCATACGCAGGCCGCCGCCGGTGTCGCGGGCATCATCAAGATGGTGCAGGCGATGCGCCACGGTGTGCTGCCGAAGTCGCTGCACATCGATGAGCCGTCGCCGCATGTGGACTGGGCGGCGGGCGCGGTGTCGCTGCTGAGCGAGGCGCGGGAGTGGCCGGAGACCGGGCGTCCGCGCCGGGCCGGCATCTCGTCCTTCGGCATGAGCGGCACCAACGCGCACGCCATCATCGAGCAGGCGCCGGAGCCCGAGGAGGCGCGGGTTCCTGGGGTTCCGGCGGATGAGCCGTCCGTGCTGCCGTCCGTGCTGCCGTGGGTGCTGTCCGCCAAGACCCCGGAGGCACTGCGCGCCCAGGGGGCCCGGCTCCGCGCCCATGTGGCCGACCACCCCGAGCTGCTCCTGGCCGACCTCGGCCACTCCCTGGCCACCTCCCGGGTGCCCTTCGAGCACCGGGCGACGCTCGTCGCCCGGGACCGGGACGCCTTCCTGGCCGGTCTCGACGCCCTCGCCGAGGGCCGCACCGCGACCGGTCTCGTCGAGGGCGCGGTGGCCGAGGGCGGCAAGCTGGCCGTCCTGTTCACCGGCCAGGGCAGCCAGCGGCTCGGCATGGGATGCGAGCTCTACGACGCCTACCCGGTGTTCGCCGAGGCGCTGGACGAGGTGTGCGACGCGCTGGACCCGCACCTGACGCGGCCGCTGAAGACGGTGGTGTTCGGGGACGACGCGGAGGAGCTGGACCAGACCGGCTTCACCCAGCCCGCGCTGTTCGCCATCGAGGTGGCGCTGTTCCGCCTGGTCGAGGCGTGGGGCGTGCAGCCGGACGTCCTCTCCGGCCACTCCATCGGCGAACTGGCGGCGGCCCATGTGGCCGGTGTGCTGACGCTCGCCGACGCGGCGACGCTGGTGGCCGCCCGCGGGCGGTTGATGCAGCGGCTGCCCGCCGGTGGCGCGATGATCGCCGTCCAGGCGACCGAGGACGAGGTGACCCCGCGGCTGGGCAAGCGCGTGAGCATCGCGGCCGTCAACGGCCCGGCGTCGGTCGTGGTCGCGGGCGACGAGGACGCGGCGCTGGAGATCGCGGCGGCCTTCGAGGCGGAGGGCCGCAAGACCAAGCGGCTCACCGTCAGCCACGCGTTCCACTCGCCCCACATGGACGGCATGCTGGACGCCTTCCGCGAGGTGGCGCAGGGGCTGGCGTACCACGCCCCGCGCATCCCGATCGTGTCCAACCTGACCGGTGCCGTGGTCTCCGCCGAGGAGATCACGACGGCCGACTTCTGGGTGCGCCACGTCCGCGAGGCCGTCCGCTTCCTCGACGGTGTCCGGACGATGGAGGCACAGGGCGTCACCACCTACCTCGAACTGGGCCCCGACGGTGTCCTGACCGCCATGGCCCAGGACTGCGTGGCCGACGCCGACGCGGCCGCCTTCGCCGCCGCGCTGCGCAGGGGCCGCCCCGAGGCCGAGACGCTGCTGACGGCGATCGGCACCGCCCATGTCCGGGGCGCGGCGGTGGACTTCGGTCCGCTGTTCGCCCCGTACGGCCCGCGGCTGGTCGATCTGCCGACGTACGCCTTCCAGCGCCGCCCGTTCTGGCTGGACGCCGGGCCGGTCGGCGGCGACGCCACCGCGATCGGCCTGCACGCGGCGGGCCACCCGCTGCTGGGCGCCGCCGTCGAACTGCCCGACTCGGACGGGATCGCCTTCACCGGACGGCTCTCCCTCCAGACCCAGCCCTGGCTGGCCGACCACGCCGTCATGGGCACGGTGCTGCTGCCGGGCACCGCCTTCGTGGAACTGGCCCTGCGCGCCGGGGACCACGCGGGCTGCGACCGCCTGGACGAACTCACCCTGGAAGCACCCCTGATCGTCCCCGACCAGGGCGCCGTCCAGCTCCGGCTCTCCCTCGCCGCACCCGACGACACCGGCCGCCGCGCGCTGACCCTGCACTCCCGAGCCGAGGGCGCCCCGGCGGACGACCCGTGGCTGCGCCACGCCACGGGCGCAGTGGCGGCGTCGGACGGCACGACACCGTCGTTCACCCTGACCGCCTGGCCGCCCGCCGAGGCGGAGCGCATCGACACGGACGGCCTGTACGAGGGCCTGGCCGAGGCGGGCTTCGCCTACGGCCCGGTCTTCCAGGGCCTGACGGCCGCCTGGCGACGCGGCGACGAGGTGTTCGCCGAGGTATGCCTGCCGGAGGACCGCACGTCCGACGCGGGCGCGTTCGGGCTGCACCCGGCGCTGCTGGACGCGGCGCTGCACGCACTGGGGCTGGGCGCGGCCGAAGAGGGCAACGGCCAGGGCCGCCTGCCCTTCTCCTGGACCGGAGTCTCCCTGCACGCGGTAGGCGCCTCGGCCCTACGTGTGCGGCTGGACGGCACGGCCACAGGCACGGTGACCCTGGAACTGGCCGACACGACGGGCGCCCCGGTGGCATCGGTAGAGGGCCTGGCCCTCCGCACGATCTCGCCCGACCAACTGGGAGCAGCCCGCCCGGGCACCGCGTCCGACGCCCTGTTCCGCGTGGACTGGCTCCCGGCCCCGGCCCAGTCCACGGAGGTAACCCCCAACAGCTGGGCAGCGGTAGGCCCCGACACCCTGGGCGACACCCTGGGCGTCCCGACCTACCCGGACCTGGACGCCCTGGCGGAGGCGGTCGCCTCCGGCACGCGGCTCCCCGAGTACGTCGTGGCTGACCTGGCGAATCAAGCCCGTCCGGCGCTTGAGGACACGCCCGACGGGCGCCCGGGCCCGCACTCGCACGGTGCGGCATCCGAGGGCCCGGGTACGGCATCTCCAGCCCGTCCGGCGCTTGAGGACCGGGGTCTTGGGGCGGAGCCCGAGTTTCGGGAAGGGGCGGGATTGGGGAAACCCCCTCACCGGCCGACGCAGCGCACCGCGCCACCACCCAAACACTGAGCCTGCTCCAGCAGTGGCTGGCCGAAGACCGCTTCGCGGACGCCCGCCTCGTCATCCGCACCTCAGGAGCCGTAAGCACCGGGACCCCCGAGCCGACGACCGACCCGGCCCAAGCCGCCATCTGGGGTCTGGCCCGCTCGGCGCAAGCGGAAAACCCGGACCGTATCGTCCTCGTGGACACCGACGGCAAGGGCAAGCCACAAGACACCCTGGCCACCGCCCTGGCAACGGGCGAACCCCAGATCGCCCTCCGCGACGGCGCCCCCCGGGCGCCAAGGCTGGCGCGCGCCACCGTGGCGGCGGCGACGGAGAACCGAGCGCCCGAGTGGAACGCCGACGGCACCGTCCTCCTCACCGGCGCCACCGGCACCCTGGGCACCCTCCTCGCCAAGCACCTGGTCACCAACCACGGCGTACGCCACCTCCTCCTGCTCAGCCGCCGCGGCGCGGAAGCCCCCGGCGCCGCGGATCTCACCACCGAACTCGGCGAGCTGGGCGCGGAAGCCCACTGGGCGGCCTGCGACGCGGCGGACCGAAAGGCCCTCGCCGAGGCCATCGCGTCCGTCCCCGCCGATCACCCCCTCACGGCCGTGGTCCACACGGCAGGCGTGTTGGACGACGGCGTGATCGGCTCGCTCACCCCGAGCGCCTGGCCACTGTGGCCCGCCCGAAGGCACACGCGGCCTGGAACCTGCACGAGCTGACCCAGGACGCGGACCTCTCCGCCTTCGTCCTGTTCTCCTCAGCCGCCGGAGTCTTCGGCGGCGCAGGCCAAGGCAACTACGCAGCGGCCAACGCCTTCCTCGACGCCCTGGCCGAGCACCGCCACACCAAGGGACTCCCCGCCACCTCCCTCGCCTGGGGCCTGTGGTCCATGGCCGGAGGCATGGGCGGTGAGCTGGACGAGACGGAGATCGCCCGCATCCGCCGCGGCGGTATCGGCGTGCTCACGGCCGACAGCGGCCTGGAGCTGTTCGACGCCGCCCAGGGCTCGGACGAGGCTGTGCTCGTACCGCTGCCCCTGGACATGGCCGCCCTCAGGGCACAGGCAAGCAGCGGCATGCTGCCCGCCCTCTTCCGCGGCCTGGTCCGGGCCCCCGCCCGCCGCGCCGCCGAGTCCGCGGCGGCCGCCGCGGCCGGTGCCGAGGCGCTGCGCGAACGGCTCGCCGGGCTGTCCGAGCCCGAGCGCGAGGAGGTGCTGCTGGAGCTGGTGTGCACCCAGGTGGCGGCCGTCCTCGGCTACCCCGGCCCGGAGTCGGTCGACCCGGCCCGCTCGTTCAGCGAGGTCGGCTTCGACTCGCTCACCGCGGTCGAGCTCCGCAACCGCCTCAACGCGACGACCGGAGTCCGCCTCCCGGCGACGCTGGTCTTCGACTACCCGACTCCCAACGCCCTGGTCGAGTACCTGCGTGGCGAGATCCTGCCGGACGACGCGTCGGCGGTCACCTCGCTGCTCGCGGAGCTCGACGGGCTGGAGAAGTCCCTGGCCCTGGCCGGAGCCGCCCCGGACGACGAGGGCCGGAGCAGGATCACCGCGCGACTGCAGGCGCTGCTCGCGCAATGGAATGACAACCGAGGACCGGAAGACGGCGCCGGAGTCGCCGAGGAGCTGGAGTCCGCCACGGACGACGACCTCTTCGACTTCATCGGCAAGGAATTCGGGATCTCCTGAAGTGACCGTGGCCGTGACCGTAGCCGGCGTGAAGTGACAAGGTCTTCCGGATTCCTCGAGAGGGAAAAGCACGTATGAATGAGGAAAAGCTCCGCTACTTTCTCAAGCGGGTGACCGCCGACCTGCACGAGACCCGGCGCCGCCTGCAAGAGGTGGAGTCGGAGGACCAGGAGCCCATCGCGATCGTCGGCATGAGCTGCCGTTACCCGGGCGGGGTCAGCTCGCCCGAGGACCTGTGGCGGCTGGTGTCCGAGGGCGGGGACGGCATTTCCGAGTTCCCCACCGACCGCGGCTGGGACATCGGGCGGCTCTTCGACGACAATCCGGACGGCGCGGGCACGAGCTATGTCCGGGAGGGCGGTTTCCTCCACGACGCCAACTACTTCGACCCGGCGTTCTTCGGCATCAATCCGCGCGAGGCCCTCGCGATGGACCCCCAGCAGCGGCTGCTGCTGGAGACCACCTGGGAGGTGTTCGAGCGGGCGGGCATCGACGCCACCTCCGTACGCGGCACCCGTACCGGTGTCTTCGCGGGCGTCATGTACCACGACTACGCCTCGCGGCTGCGCGCCGTGCCGCCCGGTGTCGAGGGCTACCTCGGCACCGGCGGCTCCAGCAGCATCGCCTCCGGCCGGGTGGCATACACCTTCGGCCTGGAGGGCCCCGCGCTCACCGTCGACACGGCGTGCTCCTCGTCGCTGGTGACGCTGCACCTGGCCATGCAGGCGCTGCGAGGCGGCGAGTGCTCGCTGGCGCTCGCGGGCGGCGTCACGGTGATGTCGACGCCCGGCACCTTCACCGAGTTCAGCCGCCAGCGCGGACTGTCCTTCGACGGCCGCTGCAAGTCCTTCGCGGCGTCGGCGGACGGCACCGGCTGGTCCGAGGGCGCGGGCATGCTGCTGGTCGAGCGGCTGTCGGACGCACGCCGCAACGGCCACAAGGTGCTGGCCGTCGTCCGTGGCTCGGCCATCAACCAGGACGGCGCGTCCAACGGCCTCACCGCGCCCAACGGCCCGTCCCAGCAGCGGGTCATCCGCCAGGCGCTCGACAGCGCCCGGCTGACGGCCGAGCAGATCGACGTGGTCGAGGCGCACGGCACGGGCACCACCCTCGGCGACCCGATCGAGGCGCAGGCGCTGCTCGCCACGTACGGCAAGGAGAAGCCCGCCGAACGGCCGCTGCTGCTCGGCTCCATCAAGTCCAACGTCGGCCACACCCAGGCCGCCGCCGGTGTCGCCGGGATCATCAAGATGGTCAAGGCCATCGAGCACGGCTATGTGCCCAAGTCCCTGCACATCGACGAGCCGTCGCCGCACATCGACTGGTCGTCCGGGGCCGTCTCGCTGCTGACCGAGGGCCGGCCGTGGCCGGAGACCGGCCGTCCGCGCCGCGCCGCCGTGTCGTCGTTCGGCATCAGCGGCACCAACGCCCACCTGATCATCGAGCAGGCCCCGGCGGAGGACCCCGGGGCGAGGAGCCCCCGCCGAAGGGACGACGGCGACGGAGGCCCCCGCAGCGGAGACGACGGCGCCCCGCACCCTCCCCCTCCTGCCGTGGCTGGTGTCCGGCAAGGGCGAGGACGCCCTGCGCGCCCAGGCCGCCCGGCTCCACGCCTACGTGGCCGAACGCCCCGAGTTGGACCCGGTGTCCCTCGGCTACTCCCTGGCCACCACCCGCGCCGCCCTGGAGAACCGCGCCGCCGTCATCGCCGGTGACCGCGCCACCTTCCTCGACCGCCTCGCCGCGCTCGCCACCGGCGAGCCCGCCGCCGGCGTGGTCCAGGGCGTGGAGACCCGGGGCAAGCTGGCGTTCCTCTTCACCGGCCAGGGCAGCCAGCGCCTCGGCATGGGGCGCGAGCTGTACGAGACCTACCCGGCGTTCGCGGAGGCGCTGGACGCGGTGTGCGCCGCGCTCGACCCGCGTCTCGAACAGCCCCTGAAGGACGTGCTGTTCGGGGACGACGCCGCCGCGCTGGACCGGACCGGCTTCACCCAGCCCGCGCTGTTCGCCGTCGAGGTGGCCCTCTTCCGCCTCGTCGAGTCCTGGGGCCTGAAGCCGGACGTGGTCTCCGGACACTCCATCGGCGAGATCGCCGCCGCGCATGTCGCGGGGGTGCTCTCGCTCGACGCCGCCGCCCTGCTGGTGGCGGCCCGGGGCCGCCTCATGCAGCGGCTGCCGGGCGGTGGCGCGATGATCGCCGTCCAGGCGTCCGAGGACGAGGTGACGCCCCTGCTCACCGACCGGGTGAGCATCGCCGCGCTCAACGGCCCGACGTCGGTGGTCATCGCGGGCGACGAGGACGCGGCGCTGGAGATCGCGTCCGGTTTCGAGGCGCAGGGCCGTAAGACCAAGCGGCTCACCGTCAGCCACGCGTTCCACTCGCCGCTGATGGACCCGATGCTGGAGCCGTTCCGCAAGGTCGCGGAGAGCCTGACGTACGAGGCCCCGAAGATCCCGGTGGTCTCCCACCTCACCGGCGGCATCGCGCCCGCCGCGGAGATCGCGACCGCCGACTTCTGGGTCCGCCATGTCCGCGAGGCCGTGCGCTTCCTCGACGGCATGCGCGCGATGGAGGCGCAGGGCGTCACCACCTACCTGGAACTCGGCCCGGACGGTGTGCTGTCCGCGCTCGGCCAGGAGTGCCTGGCGGGCGAGTCCGAGCACGTGGCGTTCGCCCCCGCCCTGCGGGCCGGCCGCCCCGAGGCCGAGACCCTGACCACCGCCCTGGCCACCCTGCACACCCGGGGCACGGCCCCCGACTGGGCGGCGTACTACGCGGGCACCGGCGCCGAGCGCGTCGAGCTGCCCACGTACGCCTTCCAGCGCGAGCACTACTGGCTGGACGCGGGCACCGCCTACGGCGACGCCTCCTCGTTCGGCCTCGGCACCGCCGACCATCCGCTGCTCGGCACGGCCGTCTCCCTGGCCGACGCGGAGGGCTTCCTCTTCACCGGGCGGCTCGCGCTGGACACCCACCCGTGGCTGGCCGACCACGCCGTCATGGGCGCGGTACTGCTGCCCGGCACCGCGTTCGTGGAGCTCGCGGCGCGCGCCGGAGAGCGGGCCGGATGCGATGTGGTGGAGGAGCTCACCCTGGAGGCCCCGCTGATCCTGCCCGAGCGGGGCGGGGTCCAGCTCCAGATCGCCGTGGGCGCCCAGGACGACACCGGCCGCCGCACCCTCGCCCTCCACTCCCGCCCCGACGAGGCCGGAGACGACGAGCCATGGCTGCGACACGCCACGGGCGCCTTGGCGGCGGGCACGGTGGAGAGTTCGTTCGACCTGAGCGCCTGGCCGCCCGCCGGGGCGGAGCGCATCGAGACCGACGGCCTGTACGAGGGCCTGGCCGAGGCGGGCTTCGGCTACGGCCCGGTCTTCCAGGGCCTACGGGCCGCCTGGCGCGGCGACGGCGAGGTCTACGCGGAGGTCGCCCTCCCCGAGGACACCGAACCCGGCGCCGCCCTCTTCGGCCTCCACCCGGCCCTGCTGGACGCCGTCCTGCACACCATCGGCCTCAGCGACCTGACCGAGAACCCGGGCCAGGGCGGACTCCCCTTCTCCTGGACCGGCGTCCGCATCCACTCGGTGGGCGCCGACACCGTACGCGTCCGCCTGTCACCGGCCGGAAACGGCACGGTGTCCCTCCAGCTCGCCGACGTAACGGGCGCCCCGGTAGCCACGGTGGACCGCCTGGCCCTGCGCACGGTCTCCCCGGACCAGCTGACGGCGCCGGGCGGCGCGTCAGACGCCCTGTTCACGGTGGACTGGACCCCGATCCCGGCAACGTCCGAGCCGGTGTCCAAGGATGCCTGGACGGCGATAGGCCCCAACACCGCCTACCCGGATCTGGAGGCGCTGGCCGAGGCCGCCGCTTCCGGAACCCCGCTGCCGGAGTACGTGGTGGTGTCCCTGGCACATCAGGCCGGTCCGGGGCCGCACTCGGACGGTGCGGCGCTTGACGGCCCGGGTGCGGCAAATCAAGCCCGTCCGGCGATTGAGGACACGCCCGAAGGGCGCCCGGGTGCGGCATCTCCAGCCCGTCCGGCGTTTGAGGACCGGGGCTCGGGGCGGAGCCTTCGGCCGATGCGGCATCTCCAGCCCGTCCGGCGTTTGAGGACCGGGGCCTTGGGGCGGAGCCCCACGTTTCGGGAAGGGCGGGACAGGGGAAAGCCCCACCGAAGCCGCACACCGGACCACGGCCCAGACCCTGCACCTGCTCCAAACCTGGCTGGCCGACAACCGCTTCGCGACCACCCACCTGGTCATCCTCACCTCCGCCGCCAACCTCGCCCACACCGCCGCCCACGGCCTCATCCGCTCCGCCCAGTCGGAGAACCCAGGCCGCATCATCCTGGTGGACACCGACACCCACCCGGAATCCCTCGAAGCCCTGCCCACCGCCCTCGCATCCGGCGAACAGGAACTCGCGGTACGCGAAGGCACGGTCAAGGCCCCCGCCTGGCCCGCGCCACCGCGCCGACGGAGAACCAAGCCCCCGATTGGAACCCGAACGGCACGGTCCTGCTCACGGGTGCGTCCGGCACCTTGGGCGCCCTCTTCGCCCGCCACCTCGTGACCGACCGCGGCGTACGCCACCTCCTCCTGGTCAGCCGCCGCGGCGAAAACGCCCCCGGCGCCGCCGAACTCACCGCCGAACTCTCCGAGCTGGGCGCCGAAGCCCACTGGGCCGCCTGCGACGTAGCGGACCGAGACGCCCTCGCCGCGACCCTCGCCACCGTCCCAGCCGACCACCCCCTCACCGCCGTCGTGCACACCGCAGGCATCCTGGACGACGGCGTCATCGCATCCCTCACCCCCGACCGGTTCACCACCGTCCTCCGCCCCAAGGCGGACGCGGCGTGGAACCTGCACGAGCTGACCCAGGACGCGGACCTGTCCGCGTTCATCCTGTTCAGCTCAGCCGCAGGCGTCTTCGGCGGCGCCGGACAGGGCAACTACGCGGCGGCCAACGCCTTCCTGGACGCCCTTGCCCAGCACCGCCGCGCGGGCGGCCTGCCCGCCACCTCCCTCGCCTGGGGCCTGTGGGCCGAGCCCGGCGGCATGGCCGGAGACCTGGACGAGGCGGAACTCGCCCGCCTCCAGCGCGGCGGCATCGCCGCCATCACCGCCGACCAGGGCCGCGAACTGTTCGACCTGGCGATCGCCACGGACGACGCGCTGCTGGTCCCGATGCCCCTCGACCTGGCCGCCCTCCGGGCACAGGCGAGCGCCGGAATGCTGCCACCGCTCTTCCGCGGACTGGTCCGCGTCCCGCCCCGCCGCGCGGCCCAGGCCGCCGCCGCGGCCGCGCGGTCCGGCGCGCTCGCCCAGCAACTGGCCGGGGCGGCGTCCGGCGCCGAGGCCGAGGCCATCGTCCTCGGCCTGGTCCGTACGCAGGTGGCGGCCGTGCTCGGCTACGCCGGGCCCGAGGCGGTCGATCCCCAGCGCGCGTTCAGCGAGGTCGGCTTCGACTCGCTCACCGCCGTGGAGCTGCGCAACCGTCTGACCGCCGTCAGCGGCGTCCGGCTCCCCGCCACGCTGATCTTCGACTACCCGACCCCCGCCGCCCTCGCCGCGTATCTGCGGGCCGAGGCCCAGGGCGGCCAGGAGGACGCGGCCGCGCCCGTGGCCGCCGCCACCCCGCACGACGACGACCCGATCGCCATCGTGGCGATGAGCTGCCGGTTCCCCGGCGGGGTGACCTCGCCCGAGGACCTGTGGAAGCTGGTCACCGACGGCGCGGACGCCATCACCGACATGCCCACCGACCGCGGCTGGGACATCGAGTCGCTCTACGACGACGACCCCGACCAGCAGGGCACCAGCTACGCTCGCAACGGCGGATTCCTGCACGACGCCCACCACTTCGACCCCGTCTTCTTCGGCATCTCACCGCGCGAGGCCCTGGCGATGGACCCGCAGCAGCGGCTGCTGCTGGAGACCACCTGGGAGGCGTTCGAGCGGGCCGGGATCGACCCGGCGACGGTGCGCGGCAGCCGGACCGGTGTCTACACCGGCGTCATGTACAACGACTACGGCACGCTTCTGCACCGCGCCCCGACGGCCTCGAGGGCTACATGGGCACCGCCAGCTCCGGCAGCGTCGCCTCGGGCCGGGTGTCGTACACCTTCGGGCTCGAGGGTCCTGCCGTCACGGTCGACACGGCGTGCTCGTCCTCGCTGGTCACCCTGCACATGGCGGTGCAGGCGCTGCGCAACGGCGAATGCTCGCTCGCCCTCGCGGGCGGTGTCACCGTCATGGCCACCCCCGGCACCTTCGTGGCCTTCAGCAAGCAGCGCGGCCTCGCGACCGACGGCCGCTGCAAGCCCTTCGCCGCCGCGGCCGACGGCACGGCCTGGGGCGAGGGCGTCGGCATGCTGCTGGTGGAGCGGCTGTCGGACGCGCGCAGGAACGGCCACCCGGTGCTCGCGGTCGTGCGTGGCTCGGCGATCAACCAGGACGGCGCGTCCAACGGTCTGACGGCGCCCAACGGCCCGTCCCAGCAGCGCGTCATCCGGCAGGCCCTCGCCAATGCCCGGCTGTCCGCCTCGGAGGTGGACGTCGTGGAAGCACATGGAACCGGTACGACGCTGGGCGACCCGATCGAGGCGCAGGCGCTGCTCGCCACCTACGGCCAGGAGCACACCGACGACCAGCCGCTCTGGCTGGGCTCGGTGAAGTCCAACTTCGGCCACACCCAGGCCGCCGCCGGTGTCGCCGGGATCATCAAGATGGTCAAGGCCATCGAGCACGGCGTGCTGCCCAGGACCCTGCACGTGGACGAGCCGTCCCCGCACGTGGACTGGACGGCGGGCGCGGTGTCGCTGCTCACCGAGCAGACGGAGTGGCCGGAGACCGGCCGTCCGCGCCGCGCCGCGGTGTCCTCGTTCGGTATCAGCGGCACCAACGCGCACACCATCATCGAGCAGGCCCCGGCCGAGCGGCCCACGGCCGCCGACGCCACCGCACCCGCGCCGGGTCCGCTGCCGTGGATCCTCTCCGGCAAGAGCGAGACGGCGCTGAGCGCCCAGGCCGAGCGGCTGCTGGCCCACCTCGACGCCCACCCGGGCGGCCCGCGCCCGGCCGACGTCGGCTACTCCCTGGCCACCACCCGCGCCGTCCACGACCAGCGCGCGGTGCTCGTCGGCACGGACCGCGAGGACTTCACCCGCGCCCTGACGGCACTCGCCCGGGGTGAGGCGGCGGCCCAGCTGGTCCAGGGCAACGGGACGGCCGGCAAGACGGCGTTCGTGTTCCCGGGGCAGGGGTCGCAGTGGGCCGGTATGGCGGTGGGGCTGATGGACGCCTCGCCCGTCTTCGCGGCCCGTATCCACGAATGCGCCGCCGCGCTCGCGGAGTTCACCGACTGGTCGTTGGTGGAGGTGCTGCGGGGCGCGGAGGGCGCGCCGTCGCTGGATCGGGTGGATGTGGTCCAGCCGGTGCTGTTCGCGGTGATGGTGTCGCTGGCCGAGCTGTGGCGTTCGCTGGGGGTCGTCCCGGCGGCCGTGGTCGGCCACTCGCAGGGTGAGATCGCGGCGGCGTGTGTGGCCGGAGTCCTGTCGCTGAAGGATGCGGCCCGTGTGGTGGCGTTGCGCAGTCAGGCGATCGGCCGGGTGTTGGCGGGCAAGGGTGGCATGGTGTCGGTGGCGCTGCCGGTGGCGGTGGTACGGGAGCGGATCGCGCCGTGGGGCGAGGAGCGGATCTCGGTGGCGGCGGTCAACGGGCCGTCGTCGGTGGTGGTTTCGGGTGAGCCCGAGGCGCTGGATGAGCTGATCGCCGCGTGCGAGGCCGATGAGGTGCGGGCGCGCCGGGTGCCGGTGGACTACGCCTCGCACTCCGCGCAGGTGGAACTCCTCCGTGAGGAGTTGCTGGAGCTGCTGGCGCCTGTGGAGCCCAGGGCCGCCGAGGTGCCGTTCCTGTCGACGGTGACGGGGAGTGGGTCGAGGGCCCGGAGCTGGATGCCGAGTACTGGTTCACCAACCTCCGTCGCACCGTCGAGCTGGAGGGCGCGGTCCGGCGGCTGCTGGACGAGGGCTTCGGGCGTTCATCGAGTCCAGTGCGCACCCGGTGCTGACGGTGGGTGTGCAGGAGACTGCCGAGGACGCGGGCCGTGAGGCCGCCGCGATCGGGTCGCTGCGCCGTGACGAGGGCGGCCTCGACCGCTTCTACACCTCGCTGGGCGAGGCGTGGACGCGGGGCGTGGCCGTGGACTGGGCGGCGGTGTACGAGGGGACGGGCGCGACCCGCGTCGAGCTGCCCACGTACGCCTTCCAGCACGAGCGCTACTGGATCGAGGTGCCGCTCTCGGTGGGCGATGTCGCCTCCGCCGGTCTTGGCGCCGCCGGGCACCCGCTGCTGGGCGCCGCCGTCGAACTGCCCGACTCCGACGGCTTCCTGCTCACCGGGCGGCTCTCGCTCCAGACCCACCCCTGGCTCGCCGACCACGCCGTGTCCGGCACCGTGCTGCTGCCGGGAACGGCCTTCGTGGAGCTGGCGATCCGCGCCGGTGACCAGGTCGGCTGCGATCTGCTGGAGGAGCTGACCCTGGAGGCGCCGCTGATCCTGCCCGCCCGGGGCGGGATCCAGCTGCGGCTGACCGTGGGCGCGCCCGACGCGAGCGGCCGCCGGGAGCTGGAGGTCTACTCCCGCCCGGAGCCGGACGCGGACCGGGGCGACGCCTCGGACGAGTCCTGGAGCCGCCACGCCAGTGGCGTCGTACTGGCCTCCGGCGACGCCGCCGACAGCGGAGCGGACCTCTCCGTATGGCCGCCCGCGGGGGCCGTCGCCCTCGACGTGGACGACCTCTACGAGCGGTTCGCGGCGGGCGGCTTCGGCTACGGCCCGGCGTTCCAGGGGCTCGCCGCCGCCTGGCGGCGCGGCGAGGAGGTCTTCGCCGAACTGCGCCTGGACCAGCGGCAGCACCGCGACGCCGCGCTGTTCGGGCTGCACCCGGCGCTGCTGGACGCCGCGCTGCACGGGGTCGCGCTCGGTGACTTCCTGGGCGCCGGGGCCGATGGCATCCGGCTGCCGTTCTCCTGGAGCGGGGTCACCCTCCACGCGGCGGGCGCCACGGCGCTGCGCGTACGGATCGCCCCGGCCGGTCCTGAGGCGGTGGCGCTGACCGTCGCGGACGAGCACGGCGGCGCGGTCGCGTCGGTGGACTCCCTGGTGCTGCGGCGCATCGCCCCGGAGCAGCTGCGCGCGGCCCGGGTGAGCTACCACGACTCGCTGTTCCGGCTGGAGTGGGCGCCGGTGCCGGCGCCCTCGGCGGCCCCCGCGGCCGTCCGCTGGGCCCTGGTCGGCGAGCGGGCCGCCGCGAGCGGCCGGGACCCCTTCGGGCTCGTGGACGCGCTGGAGTCCATCGGCGCCGAGTGCGCCGTCTTCCCCGATCTGACCGAGCTCGCGGCCGTGGTGGCCTCGGGCAGCCCCCGGCCGGATGTCGTCCTGCTCCCGCTCTCCGGCCCCGCCGGTGGCGGTGGCGGCCATCTGGCGGAGGGCGCGCGGCTGGCCACCCACGCGGCGCTGGACACCGCGCGGTCGTGGCTCGCGGAGGATCGCCTCGCCGGGGCGCGGCTGGCGTTCGTCACCCGCAGGGCGGTCGCCACGTCCCCGGACGCCGAGGTGTTCGACCTGCCGCACGCGCCCGTATGGGGGCTGATCCGCACCGCGCAGACCGAGAACCCGGACCGCTTCCTGCTGCTCGACCTGGACGACGAGGCTGCCTCGGCGGACGCGCTCATGGCGGCCGCGGCCGGCGGTGAGCCGCAGCTCGCCGTCCGCGCGGGCGCCCTTCACGCGCCCCGGCTGGCCCGGGTCGCCGCTCAGGAGCGTGGCGAGGACGGGGCGCCGGAGGGGCTGCCGGAGTTCGACCCGGACGGCACGGTCCTGATCACCGGCGCCACCGGTGTCCTCGGCGGACAGCTCGCCCGCCATCTGGTGGCCGAGCGCGGTGTGCGGCATCTGCTGCTCAACAGCCGTCGCGGCCAGCGTGCCCCGGGGATGCCCGAACTGGTCGACGAACTGACCGCGCTGGGCGCCGAGGTGAGCGTCGCGGCCTGCGACGTGGCCGACCGCGAGGCGCTGTCGATGCTGCTGGCCGAGGTGGACCCGGAGCATCCGCTCGCCGCCGTCGTCCACACCGCCGGGGTGCTGGACGACGGGCTGCTGCCCGCGCTCACCCCGGAGCGGATCGACACGGTCTTCCGGCCGAAGGTGGACGCGGCGCTCAATCTGCACGAGCTGACCCTGGACCTGGGCCTGAAGGCGTTCGTGGTGTTCTCGTCCGCCGCCGGTACCTTCGGCGCGCCGGGCCAGGCCAACTACGCGGCCGCCAACACCTTCCTGGACGCCTTCGCCGCACACCGCCGCTCCGCCGGGCTGCCCGCGCTCTCGCTGGCCTGGGGCCTGTGGGAGCAGCGCAGCGCGATGACCGGCGGCATGGCGGACGCGGACGTGGCCCGCATGGAGCGCTCCGGGATGGCGCCGCTGACCTCGCGGGACGGTCTGGAGCTGTTCGACACGGCGTGCTCGGTGGGCGGTGAGGCGGTGCTCGTACCGCTGCACCTGGACATCGCGCCGCTGCGCGAGCAGGCCGCCGAGGGCGCGCTGCCCGCCGTCTTCCGCGGGCTGGTCCGGGCCCCGGCCCGGCGCCGTACGGTCTCCGCCGGGGCGGCCGACACCGGCCCCTCGCTGGCGCGGCGGCTGGCCGGGCTGGCCGAGGCCGAGCGCGAGAAGGCCGTGCTGGACCTGGTCCGCGGCCAGGCCGCCGCGGTCCTGGGCTTCACGGACGCGGAGGCGGTGGGGGCCACCCGCGGCTTCCTCGAGCAGGGCTTCGACTCGCTGACCGCCGTCGAGCTGCGCAACCGGCTGGGCGCCGCGAGCGGGCTGCGGCTTCCCCCGACGTTGCTGTTCGACCATCCGACGCCCGAGCTGGTCGCCCGGCAGCTGCTCGCGCGGCTGGCCGGTGCGCTGGCCGCCGAGGGCGGCGCGGTGCCGGACGCGGCGCGGGACGAGGCGGCGGGCGCGGAGCCGTCGGCCGTGTTCGGCGCGATGATGCGGGAGGCCGGACAGCGCGGTGAGCAGGAGGAGTTCACCCGGCTACTGATGGACGTCTCGCGGTTCCGCCCGTCGTTCGCCGACGCCGCCGAGCTGGACAAGGCGCCCGCGCTGGTGCGGCTCTCGCGCGGTGCGACCGGGCCCGCGCTGGTGTGCTTCTCCTCGATCCTGTCGATCGGCGGCCCGCACCAGTACGCCCGGTTCGCCGCCGGGTTCCGCGGCCACCGGGACGTCTTCGCGCTGGGCAACCCGGGTTTCGTCGCCGGGGAGCGGCTTCCGGCCACCCCGGAGGCGGTGGTCGAGGCGCAGGCCGAGGCGGTGCTGCGGGAGACCGACGGGGCGCCGTTCGTGCTGCTGGGCCACTCCTCGGGCGGGCTGCTCGCCCATGAGGTGGCCGCGCGGCTGGAGAGCACCGGGGTCTTCCCGGACGCGGTCGTCCTGCTCGACATCTACTCCCACGACCGGGACGCGGCCGTCGCCCTCCAGCCCGGCCTGAGCGCCGGGATGGACGAGCGGAGCGCGGGCCAGGTGCCGGTGGACGACACCCGGCTGCTGGCCATGGGCGCGTACTTCCGGCTGTTCGGGGAGTGGCGGCCCAAGGAGGTCAAGACGCCGACCCTGCTGGTCCGGGCCGGCGACCGGCTCTTCGACTGGTCCCGCGACGGCGACTGGCGGTCGTACTGGCAGCTCCCGCACACCGCGCTCGATGTGCCGGGGAACCACTTCACGATGATGGAGGAGCACGCCGGGACGACGGCCCGGGCCGTGGAGGACTGGCTGTCTTAAACGTCCGAACGGACGGTCACGGTCCCGAGCCCAGCCCCGAGAGGCCCGCCGGTGAAGGCCAGCCCCCACGTGACGACGGCCTGTACCACCCCTGTGGGGCGATATAGGCCGTCCTCGTGTTCAGAGGTCGGTGTCGCACCCGACTGGCCACGCGGGCCCGGTCGGGGCTGCCGTCGCCCCCACTTTGTGGGGAGTCCTTATCCGGGGACGCGACTGAGGTTGAATCCCTGGAGCAGGGGTCTGTTTAAAGTCAACTACGCCCGGGGCGTAACGATCGGTCAAGGCTCAGAGGAACCTCAGAGAAATGAGGATTCGTTGACGCGGCGTAGGCGTCTCGTGCATTGTTCGTGACGCAGGTGACAGGACTCGACTTGTTGGCGTTCGCCTGTATCGCCCGTGTGCCGGAGCGAAAATGCGAGAAGACCTTGAGGGGCTCGTACGACGACCGGGGGAGACGAGGGACACGCGGTCGTGGTCCACCTGGACCGGCTGCTACGAGAGCGCGGAATGACGTTGGCTTCCCTCGCGGACAAAATAGGTTTCACGGACGTGCGATGCCGCTCATTTACATCAAGGAGAAAATCATGTACGGAACCATGGGGACCGGCTCAATAATCGCCGTCACATTGGTACTTGTTCTGCTCGCCGCCGCAGTTTTAGGCGGCATTGTGCGGCTGAGGAATCGGGATCGCTCTGCCAGAGACGACTGACGCTTCAGAGGGGCATCACGTGGTGAGCTTCGCGCGCTTCTTGTAGCCGGTCAGGTCTGCGGCGAGGGACGGACGTTATTCCAGCCACATCCCGTCGCGCATGATGACTCTCCCGTGTAGCTCCGGCTCACCGCGCCAAGCGCGCACAGTCCTCGGGGCCACGCGGGCATAGAGAAAGGGGCCCTCTTCCACGCGTGGGTCCCACCCGAACTTGTCGGCGAAGGCCTCCGCCGCGTCTCCGGGCACCTCCCGGTCCGGGAAGTACTCCGCCTCACCCTGGAGGAGCACCACGTCGAAGGTGTCTGGTAGCGCCAGGCGCACGCACGGCTCCTTGCGGACGTTCCGCGCAGTCACGGAAGTGGCATCGGTGCACATCCACACTGCTCGCCCGTCCCACAAGAACCACAGCGGCACCTGGTGCGCCCGTGCTCGGGGTGGGTCGTCGACACCCATGCATCCCGCTCGGTAACGAGCCGCCCCAGAGTGTCGCGCTGACGCTCTGCCGTCTGGCGACGAACGATTCCCGTGGCCTCCATGAGGACCGACCCTAGCCGGGCAGACGCGCAGCGCGCCTGAGGCGCAGGACCTACTCCCAGCGACCGATCAACCATCGGCTTGAAGCGGTCGGGTTGTTGTGGTCGCGGTGGCGGGGGCATTGGCACGGTGGCCACGCCTGCCCCAATGAGTAGGTGTCGCTCTGCTTCCCGCCGAGGACGGTCACCATCGCGCGTCGGGTGGTGACGATGCCGTCGTGCGCCATGGTGTAAACGCGCATCGTCATCTTCGGCCGTTCGTTCCGGTCAGGCTGGTTGTCGGCCATCAGCGGTCCTCCTCTCCCGCTACGGGGGCGAGGAGTTGGAGCAGGCTGCGCAGGCTCCGCTTCACTGCGCCGAGGTGGTAGGTCAGTTCTTCCGGTGTGGCGTTGGCCAGGTCGAGTGTTTCGGCTCCCGTGAGGGTCTGTCCGGCGACGATCAGGACGGCCTGTTCCAGGCCGTCGCGGGTGGGCTTTCCGGCCACGACGCACGCGGGGCACAGGCCCGAACGCGGCGCGGTGGGGTTGTGGGGCCCGAAGTCGCCGGGGGCGGCGCACAGAGCGCACCCGGGGGAGAGGACGGGGAGGGCCCGTCCGTCGGCGGTCACCGGATCACCACCATCCCGTGCGGTGCACACAGCAACTCCACCCGTGGGCGGCTCTTGCGGCGCTGTTCGTGGGCGATGGCGTAGGGCCGGGCCATGCCCGCCTCGTGGCCGCCCGGCGAACCGGAGATCGCCCGGAGCTGGATGGTTGGGGTGTCCCCGTGCGCCGCCGACGCGGCCCCAGTGGGCGCGCCGGACACCAGCGCCGGGCGCGGCGTCGGCGCGTCCCGGTGCCGCACGGCAGGGCGGCCGTCGGCAGCATCGGCGTCACGGTGACGACCGGACGACGGCAACAGCAGCCGCAGCAGTGCTTCGAAGATCCACGCGATAGCGTGGGCCATACTCATCAACCTCCAAGCGGTTGAGGGTCACGCCCCCGGACCGGTCGCGCGGTCGCGGGGGTCTGTCTCGTGGCCTGTCGGGTACGAATCCCGACCCTTGTCCTGCGGGGGTTGGGGCCGACGTGGCCCGTTTCCCGTGTTGGGTGACAGTAACCGCGGTATAACCGTGCGTGAGCACGCGAAGTGCGTGCATGACCGGCGAATTTCTGCGAGGTCGTGATGGACACCAGCGGAATTGGTCGGCGGATCGCCTACTGGCGTGGCCGACGGTGCTTGACGCAAGCGGAGTTTGGCGCCTTGATGGGTAGGTCCCGACGGTGGGTGCAGGACATCGAGGGCGGTCAACGGCAGTCCGATCCGCGGCTATCTGTCCTGGAACGTGCGGCGGAAGTGCTTCACGTGCGCCTTGAGACGCTGCT
Organism: Streptomyces violaceusniger; assembly: GCA_005405945.1. Taxonomy (GTDB): domain Bacteria; phylum Actinomycetota; class Actinomycetes; order Streptomycetales; family Streptomycetaceae; genus Streptomyces; species Streptomyces violaceusniger. The sequence continues at coordinate 4,519,147 of BJHW01000001.1, read as the reverse complement.
GTCCGATCGAGACATGCGGGCAGACACTGAGTGTGTCGACGCGGCAGAGCTTGCGGAGATCCGCGCTACCTTGCACCGGCACGACGTCCTGACCGGGGCCTTCGTCAAGTCAGATCCCGTGGACATGGATGCGCTACGCCGAAACGTGGCCTATGGGTGGATGGCTTTCCAGGCATCGGACTATTCGCCATTGGGCCGTGTCCTGCCGCCGTTGATCGTGGACGCCAACCGGGCCGCTGTACAGGCCGACGGGAATGCTCAGCGCTCCGCACAGGCACTGCTGACACTGGTGTATCAACTCACGGTGGCGGCTGCCACGAAGTTCGGGGATGACGCGCTGGCGTGGCACGCGGCGGACCGGGCCATCACGGCGGCCGAGCGCTCCGGGGACGCCGTTGCCATCGCGGGAGCTGCACGGCATGTGTGCGACGCGATGTTCCACCGTGGAAACAGTCGTGAAGCGGTCGACTTCGCCACCGCGACGGCCAGTCAGCACGAGCGGGATCTTGTGCGCACCTCCCAGGGGCTCAGCGTTCTGGGCATGCTGTATCTGAAGGCTTCCATGGCGGCTGCCCACGCCGAACACCGCAGCGAGGTTTCGGTGCTTCTCGAAGCGGCTGGGGACGCTGCCGAACGGCTTGGTGTCGACGGCAATGCCCTGTGGACCGCTTTCGGCCCGACCAACGTCAGCATTCATCGCGTCTCGGCCCTCGCGCGCATGAACCACGGTGCCGATGCCGTGGCGGCGGCCGCTCAGATCGAACAGACCGGCCTGAACGCTCTGCCCCGCGAGCGCCGCGCGGCCCACTTGGTCGACGTGGCTCGCGGTCTCACACAGGCTGGACGCCGCGAGGAAGCGGTAACGAAGTTGCTCGAAGCCGAGCGGGAGGCACCGGAAGAGGTGCACTGCCGTCCACGGACCCGGCAGCTTGTCGAGGACCTGCGCCTACTCGGTGCCGGTTCGGCCGAAGGACGCTTGCGGGGGCTCGCCGGCCGTTGTGGACTTCCCGCATGACAGATTCCCGTGTGCTCTACCTGATCGCCTGCGCTGCTCCGCCTGCTCAACGGATCAGAACCGGTATCGAGAAGGCGCAGGCAGCGGGGTGGGATGTGTGCCTGGTGCTCACCCCATCGGCCGCTCGGTGGCTTGATGAGGAACTACCGGAATTGGCCGAACTGACCGGGCACCCGGTGCGCACGGCGTACAAACTGCCGCAGCAGGCGGACGTATTCCCGCCACCTGACGCACTTCTCGTGGCCCCGGCCACCTTCAATACGATCAATAAATGGGCGCACGGCATTGCTGACACGCTCGCGCTTGGACTCGTCACGGAAGCCATCGGGCTGCAACTTCCAGTGGTCGCCCTGCCGTATCTCAACCAGGCACAGGCAGGACATCCGGCGCTGGGACGCAGCGTTGACTTCCTACGAGCCAATGGCGTCACCGTTCTTCTCGGGGGAGGCGGATTCACTCCGCACATCCCCAAGCAGGGCGACGTAGATGCCTACCCGTGGGATGTGGCTTTGGGCGCCCTGCCCTGAATCCCGGTCTGGGTGCTCACGACTGACGGCCCCGGTAGGCGCGGGGCCGTCGTCATCTCGGCAGGCTGCCGCGCAGCCTGTGCAGGCGGAGGCGGATCTCGTGGAGCGCACGGCCCAGTCAGGGCCTCGGCAGGGGAGGCCGGGCATCTGAGGGTGGCGCAGGTGCTGGCCGCCATCGTAGACGTGGAGTCGAAATGTCTCCGGCCCCGGTCGTCCCGCCGCGTCGTAGGCGCTCAGGACCGTCTCAATGCGATCCCACAGCTTGACCGGGCCGCCTTGACGCACCTGCCATGTGCCGTCGTCCGGAGTAAGGATGGCGGCGGAGCCGGTGATGACGTCGATGAGGTGCACCACCTCGCCGACCGTGGTCATCTGTGCGTCCGGCGCGGCGCTTTGGGCGAGGAACCGCAGATGGAAGGCTTCCTCTGTGGCAGCGGTGATCCGCTCCGGGCTGTGCTTCGCCTTGCGGCCGGTTTCGGAGAGGCCGGCGGCCCAGTGGGCGGGGTTCCCGAACGTCGGGGCGGCGTGCGTGCGCGCGGACATGAAGGAGACGGTCCCGCTCAGCAGTTGGCCTTCGGCGGCGCCGTCGCCCTCGACGGTCAGCAGGACGCGGGCGTATCCGTAGAGCCAGCCGCTGAGGGTAAGAAGGATCTTTCCTCCGGGCCGGGTCTGGGCGATGAGGGCCGGAGGGACTGCGCGGAAGGAGCACGCGGCCACGATCCGGTCGAAGGGTGCCTCGGGCCAGTACCCGTACAGCCCGTCGGCGACCGCGAGCGTGGGCGTGTAGCCCAGGCCGAACAGCGCGTTCGCCGCCGTCTCCAGGCGGCGCGGGTCCACCTCGATGCTGGTGAGGTTGTCGGAACCGAGGTATTCGCATGCGAGCGCGGTGGAGTAGCCGGTCCCGGTGCCGATCTCCAGCACCGTGTGTCCCTCGGCGAGATCTGCGTCCGCCCACATCCGCAGCACGAGCGACGGCAGGGTGGACGATGAGGTTGGTGCCCCGCCGTGCCGGACGGTTGGCTGCTTCCAGTCCACTTCGTCGCCGTCGAACTGCGTGATCAGCGTGGAGTCGGAGTATGCGGCGGTCAGCCACCGACCGTAATCGAGTTCGGCGGTGACTGGCTCCCACACTGTCATTCCCCGCCCGTCGCGCTCGTCGGCGGGCAGGTAGAAGCCGGGCACGAACCGGTGCCGGGGGACTGCCTCGACCGCCTGATACCAAGCCGGATCAGCGAGAATCCCATCCGTGGCGAGGGTTTTCGTCATGGCCTCGCGCAGGCGAGCCGCGTCGGTCTCAAGGCCGGCGGGCATGGTCATGGGCCACCGCCTCCTTCCCGCTCAGGATGTCGGCGAACGCCTCAGTAATGGCCGGGGCTTCGGGCAGCCAGCCCCATTGTCCGTTCGGATTGCACTCAATGGCCGTCCAAGATGAGGGCAGGTGTTCATCCCCGGTGAGGGCGAAGTCGAAGCAGCCGAAGGCCAGGTCGAACGAGGACAGGTAGCTGTGCAGCGTGGCCTCGATCGGGGCCGGGAGGCCGATGGGTGTGTGGATGAGCTTGTTCCAGTCGCCTCGGCGCCAGTCCAGCGCACCGTCCGGCGCCTCGATACGGCTGGCGAACACCTGCCGCCCGACCACGGTGACCCGTGCGTCGCCGGTCTTGGGGACCTCAGCCTGGAACAAGTGCGGCATCACGGTGATCGACTCGTCGAAGGTGTCCGGATCGACGCGCTGGGCCCAGATCGCCCCTGCGCACCCGTCCTCACCTGCGGGCAGGCCACGGAACGGCTTGTAGATGATACGGCCGTGCTCAGCGGCGAACTTCCGCGCCTGCTCGGCGTCGTTGGTCACCAGCGTCGCCGGGATGGTGAGCCCGAGCTTGGCGAAGCGTTGCAATTGGGCGGGCTTGAAATCTGCGCGGCTGACGGCGGCCGGGTGGTTCACGTACTGGGCGCCGCGCAGGTTGTGCAGGATGCCGCCGAGGCCGTGTCGGGCCTCGGCGGTGGCGAAGTCGCGCTGCTGGGCGGGCAGGTGGGCGAACCGGGCGGAGTACGGGGTGGGGCGGCGGTAGTACACCGCCGCCACCTCCCCCAGCTCCACCTCGCGGGTGGTCGTGCGCAGCCGCCCGCCCCATACCGGTGCTTCGGCGCCGATGCGGGCGTCGAAGGCCAGCCCGGGCCCGATATCGCCCGGGTCGACCCGGGCGACGGGCACCTCGCGGTCGTTGAGTGCGGTGATGACCAGGTCGGCGGTGACGTCTTCCAGGGATGTGACGACCAGAACGAAGGGAGCCACCGGTCAGTCCGATTCGTAGTCGGTGGTGTTGTCGTCCTGGGTCTGCGGTTGCGGGTTCTGCCCGTCGCCGCCACCGGACACCGAGGCGGTGCCCTTGGTCTTGTTGGTGCCGTGCTTGCCCATCTCCACCACCTGGCCAACGGCGTCGGTGTAGCGGGCGGTCTGCGTGACCCCGTCCAGCGTCACTGCCGCGTACGGCGGCGGGCCCACCAGCAGCCGGTCGGTGACCAGCCGCATCGCCCACGGAGCCTCGGGTGCAAGCGTCGCCATGCGAAATCCCCTTTTCTCACATCAGGCGGGTAGCCGGACGGCTCCCGCCTGAACAGAATCTGCCCACCGCACGGGCCCTGACCAGTAGCGTAGGTGTCGCGAACCGTAGCGAAAAGGCTACACTCTGTGACACCACGTCGGGAGGGCGAGTACCGATGGCCAGTAGGACCAACAACCCGCACCTCGCCCTGTGGATTGCCGCGACCGGCCTGTCCCACGGCGAGTTGGCCCGCCGGGTCGCCGCCGAAGCGGTTCACCTAGGTCACCGCCAGATCACCCCGGACGCCACCCGCGTCCGCCGCTGGATCGACGGCGAGCGCCCCCGCTCGCCGGTGCCCACTTTGCTTGCTGCCATTCTTTCCGAGACGGTTGGTCAGCCGCTCACTCCTGGTGATCTGGGCCTCACGGCTGCCGGAGCGGTGCTGGATACGATCCAAGTCCCACTGCTGACCGAAGCAGCCGCTCAGACCCTGGCCGGATGGACGCAGATGGACCTGTTCATGGATCGCCGCGAAACTCTCAAGCTCGCTGTTGGAGCCCCTCTGGTCCTCGCCGCCGAGCGGATGCTGGGTGGCACCTCCCGGCCCTTGAACCGGGCTCACCAGGGATTTGACACCGACACCGTCTCCGCGCTTGAAGAGGTCACTGTCTTCTTCACTCAAGCCGACGCCACGAAGGGCGGGGGCCTGTACCGCGCCGCGATCGTCGCCCAGCTCGCCGAAGTCGCCCGCCGCATTCAAGACGGCGTCCCGGCTGACCTGCGGGCACGGGTCTTCGCCGCGACTGCCGACCTGGCCGCGCTCGCCGGATGGGTCAGCCACGATTGCGGCAGGTATGCGACGGCACAGCGCTACTGGAGCTACGGCATCTACGCGGCTGGCGAGGCCGGTCAGCGTGACCGAGGGGTGGAGATCGTCACCCGCATGTCGCACCAGATGATCTACCTTGGTCGCCCGCGTGATGCTCTCGGCCTCCTCGAAGTGGCCGCTGCGAAGGCTGACCGACCTGCGGCGAAGGCCCTGGTCGCTTCGCAGACCGGCCGGGTGCATGCGGCCCTCGGCGATGAGCATCTGGCTGAGTCACATCTGGGCACCGCCGACGATCTTCTGGCAGACGGCCTGGGCGAGGTGCCCACGTGGGTGGCGTACTTCGACGCCGCCGAGCACGCTGGCGCCCGTGCAGTCTCCGCTCGCGACCTCGCCGCGCTCGGCCGTCCGCACGGTGGCGCGAGCGTCTACTTCTACGACGCGTTGAAGCTGCGGGCGCCTGGCTTCGACCGGGTCCGCGTCATGGACCGCGTCGGACTGGCCGCCGCGCTGTTCGACGAGGGAGAGGTCGAGGAGGCCGCAACCGCTGCCCAGCAGGCGCTGGACGACGCCGCCCGCGTAGACTCGGCGCTCGTGGCCTCCCGGCTCAACACCCTGCTGGACGCCACCCGCCCTTACCGCACCCCGTTGGTCGATGAGGTCCGGGGACGGGCGAGGGACCTCGCCGCTGCCAGGCCGACGACAGTCGCGGCCTGAGACCATCGGAATCATGGGCAAGCACCGCCGACCCGGGCCACCGAACCAACTGTCCCGCGCCACCGCGCACGTCGACCCCAACGATCCGCTCGCCGCGTACGTCAAGAGGCGGCGGGCACCCCTGGACCAATACCGGCGCCACCGCCCGCTTCATGGTGGTGGCGGCCACCTCCACCCCAGCGAAGCGAGGGTCCTGGAAGAGTGGACCGGTTTCGCGTACGAACCAGTGGGCACCGCTCCCGATCTCGCTGCGGCGCAGGCGTGGGTGCATGATCTCGATCCCGGCGCCATGGATTGTGAGGAGTAGAAGCACACTGGACATGCCCGGCGGCAGTACACGTCTCATGTCATGTGGTGTCCCGGTTCTGATCGCGCATTACGTTCCGCAGGCCCTGCCGACCGGGATCGCGTTTCGGTACCCCAACCCTGCCCCAGGCAGTCCGGCACCCCAGGACCCACGCACGCCGCGCGGCCCGACCCCGATGGGGCCGGGCCGCGCGGCGCGTTACGCCGTCATCAGCGCTTACGAGGCGGGCGCGAGCGCTTGCCCGGGCCCACCGTCACCACCTCGAAGTTGGACTTGGTGCGGTCCAGTCGGTGGAAGAGGTTGTCCGGTCCGGTGATGAACATCTTCGACACCCCGGCGCCCTTCAGCGTGTCCACCACCTTCGGCCAGTGGATCGGCAGGTCGAAGGTGTCCAGCAGCATCGTGCGCAGCCCGTCGGCCGTGGTCACGACGGTGCCGTCCTGGTCGGTGACCACGGGCAGCTTCGGGTCGAGGATGTCGTACTTGGGCAGGATCTCCTCGGCGGCCCGGCGCCGCAGCTCCGCGAACGCGGGCGCGTGCACCGCCGGGACCATGGTGTACATGGAGTAGCCGCCGGCCTGGCTGATCGCCTTCTTGAACCACTCCAGCTCCGGCTCGCGCAGCGACACCATGAAGAAGCCGTCGTCGAGATAGCCGGAGTAGTCGTACCACTCACCGCGCTCGCCGAGCTCGGCCAGGATCTCCGTCAGCTTCTCCCGCGGAGTGCGGACGAAGGTGTGGGTGACCGCGTCCTGGTACTCCTCGGCGAAGTACGCGTGCTCACAGCGGGCCAGCTCCGCGGTGAGCCGCACCACCTCGGGGAACGGCAGCGAGCTGACGTAGGCCGCGGCCGCCTTCTGCCCGAAGCTGGGGCCCGCGCACAGGTCGGGGACCAGTCCGTGCTCCTGCTCCGCCCGGTCCGCCGAGGCCATCGAGTTCACCAGGAAGGCGATCTGGGTGGCCTCGGAGTAGTCGTCCTCGGAGTCGCGGAGCCGGTCGAAGACCGAGTAGCCCAGCGCCTCGTCGGCCTCGGCGAGCCGCTTCCGGGCGAACGGGTCGAGCGTGAGGAACCTGCCCACCTCGGAGAAGCCGGAGGGTCCCATGCCCGGGAAAACGATGGCTGTCTTCGTCTGCTCGGATGCCGTCATGGTGTGGTGCCTTACTCTCACGTCCTGCCGTGGCTCAGTCCTGCGCCCGGCGGTTGAAGCCCCGGATGCCGATCGTCCCGAAGACCAGGATGGCCGCGCCGATGGCCGAGAAGCAGATCCACAGCGGGATCGACTCCGGCGTCTTCGGTCCGGGGGTCAGCAGCAGTCCGCGCATCGCCTCGGTGACGTAGGTCAGCGGGTTGAAGGTGCACAGCACCTGGAACCAGCGGACGGTCTCCAGGCTCCGCCACGGGAACTGCGTGGCCCCGGTGAACATGATCGGGGTCAGCGTCATGGCGAAGACGATGGAGATGTGACGCGCGGGCGCCAGGGTGCCCAGGGTGAGGCCGACGCAGCCGCCGACGAGTCCGCCGAGGCTGAGGATGCCCAGCGTCACCGGCATCTTGTCCAGCGGCCAGGAGACGTCGTCCAGCAGCGCCAGGCCGATCGGGATCATGACCAGCGAGCCGATCAGACCGCGCATCGCGCCGAAGACCGCCTTCTCCACCGCCACCAGGCCGACCGGGATGGGCGAGAGCAATCGGTCCTCGATCTCCTTGGTCCAGGAGAAGTCGATGGCCAGGGGCAGCGCGGTGTTCTGCAGGGCGACCAGGAAGCTGTTGAGCGCCACCACACCGGGCAGCAGCACCTGCTGGAAGCCGGGCTGGGTGAAGCCGATCTCGCCGAGCACCTTGCCGAAGACGAACAGCATGAAGAACGGTTCCACGATGACCTGGCCCAGGAAGGGGCCCATCTCGCGGCCGGTGACGAAGATGTCGCGCCACAGGATGAAGAAGAACGTCCGCCACCGGTTGGCGCGGCGCCGGTGACGCCCGCCGCGGCGCTTGGCGTCGGGCAGGTCGAGCTCGAGTTCGGGCTCCGGCTCGGGCTCCACGAGGGGCGAACGGGCGTCGGCCGCCGCGATGATGGCGTTCAGCGCGGCCTTGGCGTCCTGCGCGGCCTGGGAGGCCGACGGGGCCGGGATCGGCTTGATGACCAGCGTCAGGGTGTCCCCGATGTCCCCGCTGCCGTGCGGGGCACCCATGCCCCTGGCCTCGTGGTGCCGGTGCTCATGCGGCCGGCTCTCGTGCGGCCGGTGCTCATGCGGTCGGCTCTCGTGCGGCCGGTGCTCATGCGGTCGGCTCTCGTGGTGCCGGGGGTCGTGCGGCCGGCTCTCGTGCTTGACCGGCGCGTTCGGGGTGGCCTTCTGGACCTCGGCGCCCGGACGCGGGCCTCGGGACCGGGACGCGGGGCGGACGGCTTGGACCGTACGAGCACGGTCCGGGTGTCCTCGAAGCCGTCGTCCTCGGCGGACTTGGCGTCGAGGCTCCGCGAATCGGCATTCCGCGGATCGGCATTCCGCGGATCGGCATTCCGCGGATCGGCGTTCCGGGGATCGGCGTTCCTGGGGTCGGCAGGCCCGGTCCCGTCCGGCCTGGCGCCGGGGTCCTGGCGCCGGGGTTCCTGGGGTCGGCGGGCCTGCCTGTCGTGGAGGCGCGCTCACCGCCCCGGCCGGCGCCGGAACCGTGGTCGCCGCCCTGGTGCGGGGGCGTCGCCGCGCCGGTCGCGGGGTTCCCCTCCGCGGCCTTGCCGCCGGGGGCCCCGTCCGTCGATGACGTGGGTCGTGAGGAGGAGCTCACCGCATCTCCTTCCCCGTCAGGTCGACAAAGACGTCTTCGAGGCTCGCCTTGCTCACATTCAGGTCCTTGATTTCGCACTCGGTGTCGGTGAGGGCCTTGATGACCGTGGGCAGGAGGACGGAGGACGGCGCGTTGCTGTAGACCTTCATCCGGAAGGTGCCGTCGTTGACCGCCGGGGCTCCGCCCTGCATGAGGGCGGCCATGTCGTCCTCGGCCTGGAGCACCTCGACCCGCTCGGCGACCCCGAGGCCCTGCACCATGTGCACCACGCCGTTCATGCCGGAGTACGGCGGGCGCACCGTGACGGTCAGCGCGGTGTTGCTCATCCGGCTGGTCAGCGCCTCGGGGGTGTCCAGAGCGAGCAGCTTGCCGTGGTCGACGATGCCGATCCGGTCACAGAGCTTGGACGCTTCCTCCATGTCGTGGGTGGTGATCACCACCGTGACGCCACGGGTCTTCAGTTCGGCGACCCGGTCGCGGACGAAGATCTGCGACTGCGGGTCGAGGCCGGTGGCCGGCTCGTCCAGGAACAGCACCCGGGGGCGGTGCATCAGGGCCCGCGCGATCATCACGCGCTGGGCCTGACCACCGGAGACCTGATCCGCCCGGGCCTTGGCGTGGTCGGAGAGGCCGACCCAGTCCAGGCTCTCGTCCGCGAGGCGGTTGCGCTCCGAGCGCGAGAGTCCGTGGTAGCCGGCGTGGAAGGTCAGGTTCTGGCGGATCGTCAGGGACCGGTCCAGGTTGTTGCGCTGCGGCACGACGGCGAAGGACTGCCGGGCCACCGCCGGCCTGGCCACCACGTCGACGCCCTGTACGAAGGCACGTCCGCCGCTGGGAGCGACACGGGTGGTCAGAATGCCGATGGTGGTGGTCTTACCCGCTCCGTTGGGCCCGAGGAAGCCGAAGACCTCACCGTGCCTGACGGTGAAGCTGAGATTGTCGACAGCCGGAACGGGCCGGCCGGGGTACTTCTTGATCAAGCCGTCGACAACGACGGCGAAATCAATAGGACGTGTTGTGTTCATCGCTGTCGTCGCACCGATTTAATTGGCTTGAGGAGACCATTACTTTCCACATGTTTAACACGACAGCTTGACTCCTGGCCCCTAACTGCCGCCAGATTAGGGGGTGGTGGCACGGGTGAGGGGGCCTTAGGGGCGCCGCCCTGTGTCCCGCGCCACGTCGGGACGGGCGCGGTACCCGCATATAGCGCGTACCTCGAATAGCGGTTACTAGGGGTTGTGGCCCGGGAGAAGGGCTCATAGCCTCACGGAGTCAGCATCTCGGACGAGCGTGGTCGACGCGCCCCACCGTGCACTCGTGCCCGGCCCCTCAGTGCAATCGCGGGGATGTACTCCTTGAGCCAGATCAAGCCCGATGATGTGGGCCTTATTCGGATATTGCAAACGGAAACTCCGAGCAGTTTCCGGCTGATCTGTTTCCCGGAATCCGCCCACTCCACCGCGTACTACCTCTCACTGTCCGAGCTTCTGCTGCCCACGGTGGAGGTTCTGGCGATCCAGTACCCCCTGTACGTCGGGCTCGACGACGACGAGCGGCTGACCGATTCCGCCGATCTCGCGGACCGTATCTTCGGTGCGCTGGGGGAGTGGATGGACCGCCCGCTGGCCTTCTTCGGCCACCGGGCCGGCGCCGACCTCGCCTACCGCGTCGCCGAGCGCCTGGAGCGGGAGACCGGGACGCCGCTGCTGACCCTGTTCGTCTCCGGCCGCACCGCGCACTGGGGCATGACCCTGGGGCCCCCGGCGCTCGGCTGCCGGATCGTCGCCCTCGCCGGTGAGGGCGACCCCAAGACCCCGCTGCGTGGCGTACGGGCCTGGCGGCGGCGGACGAGCGGACGATTCGACCTCGAGGTGTTTCCCGGTTCCCGCTACTACCTCGACTCGAGCCGGAGAGAGGTCGTCAACCTGGTGCACGACCAGTTGCTCTCCCACGTCCCCGTCGACGCCGAGTGGGAAGCCGGCGCCGAAGACCAGGGAGCCTAGGGGGACCCGCCCAGGGCTGCCCGTACTCCTGAGCGAAAAGGAAAAGAGTACGTTCGATGACCGCGAAGATCTACGCGCTCGACTCGGTGCAGACCCTGGCCGACTTCGAGCTGGACGCGCTGCGCGTCGCCGATGTGATCCGCGAGCACGGGGTGACCCACGGCGACCGCGTCATCTTCAAGGCGGGCAACTCCGCCGCCTACGTGAGCGTGCTGTTCGCGCTCATGCACGTGGGAGCCTCCATCGTCCTGATCGACCAGCAGGAGCACCCGGACGAGACCCGGCGGATAGCGCGGCGCACCGGCGCCGCGATCGCCCTCGTGGACGACGACGCCCCGATCCACGACGACATCCGTACGGTGAACCTCTACGAGCTGATCGCCCCGGCCGCCGGGCGCCCGCTCACCACCCGGGAGCTGTCCTTCGACGCCTGGGCCGACCGGCGTGACGGCCTGATCATGTGGACCTCCGGCTCCACCGGCGAGCCCAAGGGTGCGGTGAAGTCCGGCCGAAAGTTCCTCACCAACCTGGAGCGCAACGCCGCCCAGGTCGGGCACCGGCCGGACGACGTACTGCTGCCGCTGCTGCCCTTCGCCCACCAGTACGGGCTGTCCATGGTGCTCATCGCCTGGCTCACCCGCTGCTCACTGGTGATCGCCCCGTACAAGCGCCTGGACCGGGCCGTCCAGATGGCCGGACGGACCGGCGCCACGGTGATCGACGCCACCCCGTCCAGCTACCGCACCATGCTCAACCTGGTCGGCCGGAAGCCGTCGCTGCGGGCCCAGTTGGAGGGCGTCCGGATGTTCTGCTCGGGCGCCGCGCCGCTGGACGGCGCGCTCTCCGAGCGCTATGTGGCCGAATTCGGGCTGCCGCTGCTGGACAGCTACGGCAGCACCGAGCTGGGCAACATCGCCTTCGCCACCCTGGAGAACCCGGTCTCCTGCGGCCGGGCCATGGACGGCATCAAGCTGCGCGTCATCGACGAGGACGGCCACCCGGCCGCCCCCGGCCAGGCCGGCGAGATCGAGGTCGACACCCCGGACGCGCTCGAGGGCCACCTCGCCGCGGACGGCACCATCGACGCCGTGCCCACCGGCTGGCAGTCCACCGGCGACCTCGGCTACCTCGACGGAGACGACAACCTCTTCGTCCTGGGGCGGAAGTTCGCGGTGCACCGCTCCGGCTACACGCTCTACCCCGAGCTGATCGAGCGGAAGGCGGCCCTCGCCGAGATCTCCACCCGGATCGTGCCGCTGCCCGACGAGCGCCGCGCCGGTGACGAGCAGCTGGTCTTCTTCGTGGAGGACGAGGAGCTGCGGGACGCCAAGCACTGGCGGGAGCGGCTCTGCCAGGTGCTCCCGGTCTACGAACAGCCCAACCGGGTCGAGGTGCTGGAGAACTTCCCGCTCAACCGCAACGGCAAGCCGGACAAGCGCCGGCTCGAGCAGATCGCGCGGGGCTGAACATGACAGGGGGAGCCGACGGCGCGCGGCGGCTCCCCCTGTGCGTGCGGCCGTGGCCGTCAGTCGTACGGAAGCTCCAGCGGCGCGAAGTCGTCGAAGAGATCACCGGGGCCGGGGTTGTCCGGATGGGTGGTGCCGCCGAGGTGGTGGAGCACGCCCCACACCGCGTTCAGCGCCGTGGTCACCGCTCCCTCGGCGAAGCCGGCGGTCCAGGAGACATCGTCCCCGCACAGGAAGAAGCCCTGCTGCCGCGGGTCCATCCCGTCCTGCATGAACTGGGTGAACAGCCGCCGCTGATAGCGGTAGTGGCCGGGCAGGTTGTTCTTGAAGGCCCCCATGAAGCGGGGCTCGGTCTCCCAGGTGACGGTCAGCGGCCCCGCGATGATGTGCGACCGGATGTCCACATCCGGATAGATCGCGGCCAGCTTGGTCAGCAGCGTCTCCAGCCGCTCCTCGGCCGAGAGCGTGGCGACCTTCAGCGAGTCGTCGTTCCAGGTGTACGACAGGCACATCACCCCGGGCCGGTCGGGCCCGTCGTCGAACAGATAGACCCCGCGCGGCATCCGGTCGGTGAGCGTCATGCTCATCGCGTCCTGGCCGGTCGCCGGGTCGGCGTCCCGCCAGAACGGCCGGTCGACCAGGACGAACAGCTTGGACGCGCCCATGTAGTGGGTGCGCTCCACCGCCGTCCACAGCGGAGTGGACAGCAGCGTGGGATCGCAGTCGACCCGGTTCAGCAGCGTCCACACATGCGGGCTGTAGATCACCGCGGGGAACTCGCGCTCCTCGCCGCTCTCGTCCGTCACCCGGATGCCGTCGGCGGTCCGCCGCAGCCGGGTGACCGCGGGGCGCGGCCGGCCGCCGTGCAGCGAGGCCAGCGAGGTGCCCCGCGGCCAGTGCGCGAGGCTCTCGGGCCGGTGCTCCCACAGCCCGTTCGGCACCTGGGAGGAGCCGCCGACTATGCCCACCTGGTTGTCGTCGGCCTCGGTGACCACGACGCGCAGGATCTCCAGCACCGAGTTGGGGAAGTCGGTGTCCCAGCCGCCGGTGCCGAAGCCCACCTGGCCGAAGATCTCCCGGTGGCGGAACGACTGGAAGGTGGGGGAGGTGGCGAGGAAGCCGTAGAAGGACTGGTCGTCGAACTCCTTGACCAGCGAGTTCCATACGGTCTTCAGCGTGCTGACGTCCCGCCGCTGGATGGCGTCCCGCAGCGTGGCCAGGTCGGCCCGCTCCTGGAGCGCCTTGTCCCAGGCGTCGGCGACCTCCTGGTAGACCTCCGGGAGCTCGTCGGCGGTGCGCGCCCGGTCCTGGCCGCCGTTCAGGTCGATCAGCGTGCTCGCGGTGGCGGGTGCCAAAGGATTAGGGAAAGGACGAGTGGACAGGCCCAGCAGATCGATGTAATGGAACAGCGATCGCGCGGCGACGGGAAAGCGCATGGCGCCCATCTCCGCCTTGTATTCCGGATTACCGGGGAACGGCGTGGAGCGCATCCGGCCCCCAGTTGCTCCGCTTCATAAAGAACTGGGGAAAGCCCTAGTCGTAGCAGCTCGTAGGCCGCGGTCAGTCCGGACATCCCGCCGCCGATGACGGCGACTTCGGTGCCGTGCAAAGCGGCAGGCAGGGCGCCCAGACCCGCTGGATGGGACAGCCATCTGTCATAGGAAAAGGGGAAATCCGGCACGAGCATCGTCGTGGCGGACGCGGTGGCGCACGTCATGGCATCAACCTCGTTGGGGCCGAGTGGCTTCGCGGGGAGATCAGGCGGTGTAAGCGACATCGAAATCCAGGCTCGCGGGCAGTTCTCGGCGCTGGCTGATGTTGATCTTCCGGTAGACACGGGTCAGGTGTTGTTCCACCGTGGAGATCGTGATGAAAAGCTTAGCGGCGATCTCGCGGTTGGTGTAGCCGGAAGCTGCTAGTGCTGCCACTCGACTTTCTGCGTCGGAGAGTTCGGAAAAGGCGGCAGTATCCTCTCCGGTACGGGCCGCCTCCGACAGGGCCGAACGTGCCGGAGTGCGCTGAAGCGAACGGGACAGCTCATCGGCGCCACAGCTGTCCGCGAGCCGCAGGGCCCGACGGGTCATCAGCCGGCTGGTGTCCAGATCGCCGAGCTGCTTGTGCGCCTCCGCCAGATCCGCCAGCGCCCGCGCCATCTCGTACCAGCCGCCGCTCGCCTGGAGTACCCCCACCGCCTGCTGGAGCAGCGCCACGCGCTCGTGTCGCGGCCGGGTGGCGGCCAGGATCCGCAGCGCGGCGCCCCGGGTGCGCGAGGAGGACTCCCCGGCCAGCTCCAGCTGCTCCTCCGCCAGCCGCGCCGCCCGCTCCTGGCCGCCGAGCGTCAGCCAGGTCTCGGCGGCGCCGAGCCGCCAGGTCAGGGTGGCGGGGGAGTCCAGGCCCCAGTCGGCCATCTTCTCGCCGCAGGCGCGGAAGTCGGTGAGGGCCGCGTGCTGGCGGCCGGTGGCCAGCTGGTGCCGGGCCCGTGCGTAGAGGTAGTGCAGCCCGAAGCGGTTGCGGTACATCTCGTCCGGCACCGGGCGGGCGAGCAGTTCGGCCGCCGCGTCATGGTTGCCCATCGCGGTGTGCGCGTTGATCAGCATCCCCAGCGGCATGCCGACGGTGACGCCCCAGCCGCGCGCCGGAAGCTCCTCCAGCGCCCGCTCCGCGTACCGGACCGTGTCCCGCAACCGCCCCACGCGCAGCGCGATCTGGGCCCGCAGCACGCAGAAGTAGGCCAGCAGCGCCTTGGCGCCGCGCTCCGAGGTCTCCTCGATCAGCCGGTCGCACCAGGTGGTGGCGGTGGCGTGGCGGTCGGCGTACACCAGCGTCTGGAGCGCGGCGTGCACCGTCAGCATCGTGCGGTCCGAGAGCCGGACGGTCTCCAGCACCCGCTCCGCGGCCCGCACCGCCCGCTCGTCGACCCCGCGGCTCAGCACGGTCCGCAGCGCGCGGAACGCGGTCAGGTGGGGCGACTCCGGGGTCTGGTCCGGGGACAGCGGGGCGTCCCACGGGCCGTCGGCCTCCTCGTCCTCCTGGTCCAGGAAGGGCCGCAGTTCGGGGTGGTCGGGGTAGGTGGAGGACAGCGCGAGCCGGATGGCGCGCAGACCGGTGTCCAGCTCGGTGCCCGGGTGCTCGGCCGCGGCCCGGCTGACCTGTTCCAGCGCGGCGGCCGCCTCGTCCATCCGGCCAAGACCCAGCAGCCCGATGACGACCGGGATGGTCTCCGGCGCGGGCAGCAGCCCGCTGCCCGCCGGACCGGCCAGCGACTGCAGCCGCCGCATCTGGGACAGCGGGTTGAACGGCCACATGGCCTGCACCATCGTGGCCTGGAGCCGCAGCGCCTCGCGCTCGTCGGTGGTGTAACGGTCGGCCATCTGAAGGCAGTTCATCGCCAGTTCCCTGCGGTCCGCGGCGATGGCGTGCACGGCCGCGTCGCACAGCGCCTGCGTGATCCACTCCTCGACCGGCCCGGGCGCCTCGTGGCTGAGCAGATGGCGGGCCACATCGATGGGGTCGGCGCCCTCCTCGTACAGCAGCCGGGCCGCCCGGTGGTGCAGCGGGCCGAGCTCGTGCGGCTCCAGGTCGTCCAGGAGCACGGTGCGCACCGCGTCGCTGCGGAACCGCCCGCCGTGCAGGATCCCGACCTCGGTGAGCAGCGCGACGGACTGCCGGACCAGCCGCTCCTCGACCTCGATCAGCCTGCTCAGCAGGGGAACGGACGTGGCGTCACCCAGCAGCGCGATCCCGTGGGCCACCCGGCGGTGGGCCGGGCCGCCGCGGTAGACGCAGGACAGCGCCGCCTGCCGGAACAGCTCCCCGGCCACCGGGGCGTCCGTGCCGGGCGCGGGGTCGAGGGGGCCGCGGGTGAGGCGGGAGAACCGGTCGTCCAGCAGACCGCGCAGCAGCAGCAGATTGCCGCCGGTCATCTCGTGGTACGCGGCGGCGTGCCGCCCGGCCTCCTCGGTGCCCAACTCCTCGGTCAGCAGCGTGGAGACGCCCGCGACGGTGAGCGGCGCGAGCCGGACGTGGCACACCTTCGGCTCGTGCAGCAGCTCGTCCAGGGTGGTGGCGGCGGGGCCGGTCAGCGACCCGCGGCTCACCACGACGGACAGCGCCTCCGAGCGGCAGCGGCGGATGCCGTACGCCAGGCAGCGCAGCGACGGCAGATCGGCGAACTGGACGTCGTCGATGGCGATCAACACGGGGGCGTCGCCGGTCAGTTGGTCGAGGGTGCGGTGGAAGTCCTGGAGCAGCGGGAGCTCGGCCTGGTCCGGGCCGTTCGGGTCGCGGAGTGCCTCGAGGCCGGGGCGCGGCCGGGAGCGCTGCAAATGGGCCGGCATGCCCTGGTAGAGCTGCTCGAGCACGGCGTAGGGGAATTTCTGCTCCGAGGCGGAGGCGACCGCGGGCAGCACCCGGACGCCGCGGCCGCCCGCCGTATCCGTCACGGTGTGCAGAAGTGCGGTCTTTCCTGATGTCACGGCGCCGCTGATAACGGCGAGCCGGCTTCCCTCGCGGGCGCCCTCGAAGAGGAGCCGATTGAGCCGGGCTATCTCCTGATCGCGCTCCACCAACACGTACGAAACACCTTCCCCGATTTTCCGTGTGCGCAGGGGTCTTGAAAGCGAATCACCGTGCATGGCGCACCTGGTAATGCATCGTCCCCGAGAGTTGAAAATACCGTGCCGCTGTTCGGGTCGCCTATCCCTTCCGTTGCTGCACCCTGTGCGGCGGCACCGCTGCTCTGCGTCATGTCGCGTGTTCCCCGCCCCACCCGGCCAGGTGGGGCATGTCAACCCAGGATCATGGGTATGGGGTGGATGCGCACTCTAGCAGTGCCGTTGGTACGAAAAGATGACCGTCTCGTCACGGGAGAAACTGTTCGATTACGGTTTCGTCCCGGGAGCCGAGTTGTGAAGTCCGGAGCCGACTCTCAGATCCGGCTCCGTCCCTGGTAGTTGAGGGGTTCCCGGCGGTAACACCCCTGTCGGATGTGAAAGTTGCGCAAAAGTGTAGGAAGCAGCTGAACCTTGAGTTCTCCCTCTCGCATCCCGTTGTGTGTGTTTCCCCTGTTCCGTGGTCGGAGTCATCGTCGCCCCAGGCATCCATTAGCATCGCCGCGGCCATCGAATCGACCGCGGTGTGTCATGGGCCACTATGGGAACGGCCACTAGGGAAGCGACTAGTTGCCCGAGCGAGAAACGGGAGGAAGTGCGCGTGGTCAACCAGAAGTTGACATTTGTCGTCGGCACCGGTCGGTGTGGTTCGACGGCTCTGTCTCAGATCATCAATATTCATCCGGATGTTCTCAGCATCAATGAATTGTTCGCCAGCATTCCCGACGCGGAGGTGCTGGACGAGGCCCCACTGAGCGGTTCGGATTTCTGGGGATTTCTGTCCCGGCCCAATGTGGTCACCAATAGCATGATCAAAAATGGCGCCATCCCGCCCGAGTTCCTCTATCACAGGATGCCCAAGCGGCGGTTCGACGCGGAGACCACCGGTATCCCGGCCATCAGCGTCATGGTGCTGCCCCATCTGACCGACGACCCCGACACGCTCTTCGACGAGTTGGCGGCCGAGGTCACCACCTGGCCCACCCGCCGTCCGGCAGACCACTGGACGGCCCTCTTCGCCACCCTCGGCGCACGGTTCGGCAACCCCGAAGCCGTCGTCGAGCGCACCGGCCTGTCCATCGGCCGCGTACCCGAGATGCACCGCGCCTTCCCGAGGCCCGGTTCGTGCACCTCTACCGTCAGGGCCCGACTGTGCCGTCTCGATGAGCCGCCACTTCAGCTTCCGGATGATCCCGATGCTGTGGGAGATGGCCACCCACTGCGGCCTTGAGACCCCGAGGCAGCTGACGCCGCAGCACGCGGCCCAGCTCCCGCCCGACCTCGCCCCGCTGCTGAGCGACGCTTACGACCCGGCGCTGGTGTGGGACCGTCCCATCCCGATCGACGCGTTCGGCACCCTGTGGTCCGAGACGATCGTCGACGGTCTGAAGAAGCTGGACGGGGTCCCGGCGGAGCAGCGCACCGCGCTGTCGTACGAGACCCTGCTGGAGGAGCCGGAGAAGGAGCTGATCCGGCTCGCCGAGTTCATCGGGGTGGAACCGCACCGCGACTGGCTGGACGCGTCCATCGCCCACCTCGACGGTGGCCGGCCGGGCGCGGCGAGCAAGCTGGCCGAGGACGAGCTCACCTCGCTGCTGGAATCCTGTAGCCCGGGGATGCGGGCGCTGGCCGTCCACCAGTAGGGCGCACGTCGTCATGTCGTCATCCGGCGACGGCCGCCCTCCTGGAGGCCGGTCGCCGGGTGGCGCACTGCGTCTCCGGGGTCGCCGAGGGAGCATTGCCGAGTTCTCCGCCCGAGGGAGCTTCGCCGAGTTCTCCGCCCCGGAGGAGCTTCCCCGAGAGGGGCCGATACGTTTTGGGCACGCTGTGGCGAGACGTCCATAGCCGGTGCCTATCATCGTGGTGTGCAGTTGCATCAGCTGCGTTATTTCGCCACCGTCGCGGAGACCCGGCACTTCACCCGCGCCGCGGAGCTCCTGCATGTCGCCCAGCCCTCGCTGTCCCAGCAGATCCGCGCCCTCGAACGGGAGCTGGGAGCCGATCTCTTCCACCGGGCGCGCGGCAACATCGCCCTCACCGACGCGGGCGAGGCCCTGCTGCCACTGGCCCGCCAGATCCTCGCCGACACCGAGACCGCGCACCGCGAGGTCCAGGAGGTCGCCCAGCTGCGGCGCGGCCGGGTGCGGCTGGGGGCCACGCCGAGCCTTTGCGCCAGCTTCGTCCCCGATGTGCTGCGCCGCTTCCACGACGAGTTCCCGGGCATCGAGCTGATCGTCGACGAAGGCGGTTCCCAGGACCTGGTCCGCACGCTCTCCGCGGGCGAGCTGGACCTCGCGCTGATCATCACCCCGGTGCTCGGCCAGGCCCCCGCCCTCGCCGCCACCGAGCTGTTGCGGGAGGAGCTGGTGGTGGCTTCCTCGCCCGCGTCCCCGCCGCCCACCCGGAGTCGGCGGATCCAGGTCGAGGAGCTGCGGGACCGCCCGATGGTGATGTTCCGGCGCGGCTACGACCTGCGGGAATTCACCACGGCGGCCTGCCGGGCGGCCGGTTTCGAGCCGTCCTTCACGGTCGAGGGCGGCGAGATGGACGCGGTGCTGGGGTTCGTTAGGGCCGGGCTCGGCATCGCCGTACTGCCGGGGATGGTGGCGGCCCGGTCCGGGCTGCGGATCACGCCGTTCGCGGGCCACGACATGCGGCGCACCATCGCCGTCGCCCACCGTAAGGACGTCGCGCCGCCCCGGGCCGCGCGGGAGCTGCGCCGGGTGATGCTGGAGCATCTGCGGACGGCGGCCGCGGGGGAGTTCGGCCTGCCGCCGAACACGACGCGGCTGCTGCCGTAGCGGGGTGGGAAGGGGAGAGCGGTAAGGGCGGTGTGCGCCGTAACGACGGCACGAGCGGTGCGGGCGGCGTGCGCGTGAGGGCGGTGCGCGCGGTAAGGGCGGTGTGCGCCGTAAGGCCGCTGGGGTTGGTGATCAGCCCCAGATCGCGTGGGCCAGCCCCACACCCGCGAAGGCGGCGCCCACCCCGACCACCAGGCTCAAGCCCACGTTCGCCACGGCGAAGAGCCGGGCGCCCTCCTCGGCCAGCCGCAGGGTCTCGTACGAGAACGTCGAATACGTCGTCAGCGCCCCGCACAGCCCCGTGCCCAGCAGCAGTTGCAGCCGCTGGGACGCCGCACCCTCCGCCGCCGCGCCGGTCAGCAGGCCCAGCACCAGACAGCCCACCATATTGACCAGGAACGTGCCCCAGGGGAACACCGAGTCGTGCCGTGTCTGCACCGCGCGGTCGGTCAGATAGCGCAGCGGGGCGCCGACCATCCCGCCCGCGATCACCAGCAGCCAGTTCACCGGGTCTGCCCCCGGGGGTGCACGATCTCGACCGGGTCGACCACCACGAGGCCGTCACCCACGATCTCCTCCAGCTCGGGCAGGAAGGACCGCACGCGCTCCTCCGTATCGATGATCACGACGGCCATGGGCAGATCCTCGCCGAGCGACAGCAGCCGCGAGGTGTGGATCAGGGACGAGGAGCCGTACCCCTCGACGCCGCGGAACACGCTCGCCCCGCGAGCCCCGTGCGGTGGGCGCGGTGCACGATCTCGGCGGACAGCGGTTTGCGGTGCCAGGTGTCGTTCTCGCCGATGAAGACGGTCAGCCGCAGCGCGGGCTCGCCGGTCACCGTGCCGCCCTCCCACCGACGCCGCCGTACCCGCCGAGGACGCGCCGGGTCGCCGCCACGGCCGCCCCACGGCCGCCATCGCCACCACGAGCGTCCCCACCAGATAGCCGAAGGCGATCGCGATACGGCCGTCCTGGACCAGCCGGGTGAAGTCCACGGCGTACGTCGAGAAGGTGGTGAAGCCGCCGAGCACACCGGTGCCGAAGAAGGGCCGCACCAGCCGGTGGGCCGTCCACATCTCGGTGATCAGCACCAGGAAGACGCCGATGATCGCGCAGCCGACGACGTTGACCAGCAGGATCGTCCAGGGGAAGGCGCTGGACGGGGTCGGCCACAGCAGCGACGCGCCATAGCGGGCCGTCGCCCCGAGCGCGCCGCCCACCGCCACCACACCCACCACGGGACCCTGCCCCGCCACGGGCTGTGCCGGGCGGGCGGGGCCGGGCCGGTATCGGGGTCGATGGGCTCGTCCACCACACCTGACCGTGAGCTGCCCATAGGGCTCAGATTACGTCGTACCGCGGACACCGGCCGACCGGGGCGCTCAGTGATCCCGGGGTGCTCAGTGATCCCGGCGTGCCACGAAGTCGCAGAGCGCGTGCAGCGCCCGGGTCGCCGGGCCGTCCGGCAGTCGGTTCGCCGCGGCCCGGGCGCGCAGCAGCCGGGCGTGCATCACCGTGCGCGCCTCCGCCAGCGCCCCGCAGCGGTGCAGCAGCGCGACGGCCCTCGGCAGCCCGGCGCCCTCCGGGCCCGCGGTGGCGGCGGTCAGCAGCGTCCGCAACTCACCCGCCTCCGGCCGCTCGTCGGCCAGCGCCAGCAGCACCGGGAGGCTGGCGACCCCGATCGCGAGGTCCTTGCCCTGCTCCTTGCCGGAGACCTCGGAGGTGGAGGTGATGTCGAGGATGTCGTCGGCTATCTGGAACCCGATGCCCAGATGGTCTCCGTACTCGGCGAGCGTCTGGACGACATGCTCCGGGGCGCCCGTCCGGACCGCCCCCAGTTGCAGCGCCATGGCGAAGAGCGCGGCCGTCTTCCCGGCCACCACGGTGAAGTAGTGGGAGAGCGGATCGTCGTCGTCCGAGGGGCCGACGAGTTCCCGTATCTGGCCCATGATCAGCCGATTGGTGACCTTGGACTGCAACCGTATGGTCTCCGGGCCGAGTTCCGCGGCGAGCTGGGCCGCCTTCGACAGCAGCCAATTGCCCGCGAGGACGGCGGTGGTGTTGCCCCAGCGGGCGTTGACGCTGGGGACTCCGCGCCGGGTGCGGGCCTGGTCCATGACGTCGTCGTGGTAGAGCGAGGCGACATGCACCAGCTCGGCCAGGGCGGCGGCCTCCACGGCGGGGCCTCCGCGGCGGGAGACGGGTCGGCGGCGGACGGGTCCGCGATGACCGGCCCGGCGGCGGACGGCCCGGCGGCGGACGGGTCAGTGCCGAACGGGGCGCGCCGACCGAACTCCGCGCCCACCAGCGCCAGGAGCGGGCGCAGCCGCTTGCCGCCGCGGCCGAAGAGATGCCCGGCGACTTCGGCGACACGAGGGTCCTGGGCCTCGGCGGCGAGAGCGCGCAGCCGCTCCTCCGAGGCGTCCATTCCGCGTTCCAGCCGGGCCGTGAGCGCGGGGTCGCCGATGGTGAGCTCCATGGCCATGGAGCCCCTGGGCTCGGTTCTGGCGGACGCGACCATGCCGCGGACCGTAGGCGAGCGGCACCCCGGAACGTGCAATTCCGTCAGGAAGGTGCCATTTTCCGTGTCCCGTTCCGTGTCCCAGGCTTTTCCCCAGCCCCCGGGAACCCCTCGGCGGGGGCCCGCCCCTGCCGGTACCGTCAAGCTCGTCGACGCCGACCGTGAGCGAGGAGACCAGCGATGAGCAACCCCTTCGAGAACCCCGACGGCCGCTATCTCGTGCTCGTCAACGAGGAGGGGCAGCACTCGCTGTGGCCCGCCTTCGCCGAGGTCCCCGCGGGCTGGACGGTCGCCCACGGCGAGGACGACCGCCAGGCGTGCCTGGACTACGTCAATGAGCACTGGACCGATATGCGCCCCACGAGCCTGATCAACGCGATGGACGGCACCTCGGCCTGATCGCGCCCGCACGCGGTTGGCAGTTTCCGGCCGTATCTCTTCCCTTTTTGGCGTCGCATGGCCATAACGCGTGCCTTACGGTCGCCACGATGCCCACGGCGTTACGTTGGCGAGGTGACGGACGCGAACGCCGGCCTTCCGGCGACCATGCGGGCATGGGTGGTCCCCACCCCGGGCCGGATCGAGCAGGTGGAGCTGCCGGTTCCGCGGCCGGCGGAGGACGAGCTGCTGGTCCGGGTCCGGGCCTGCGGCGTCTGCCGCACCGATCTGCATGTCCGCGACGGCGATCTGCCCCCGCACCGCAGCCCCGTCGTCCCCGGTCACGAGGCGGTCGGCGAGGTCGTGGCGGCGGGCTCGCGGGCGCACGGCCCCGGCCCCGGAATCCGGCTCGGCGTCCCCTGGCTGCGGCGCACCTGCGGCCGCTGCCGCTACTGCCTCCGGAGCCAGGAGAACCTGTGCCCGTTCTCCGAGTACACCGGCTGGGACGCGGACGGCGGCTACGCCGAGTACGTCACCGTACCGGCGGCCTATGCCTACGAGCTGCCCTCCGGATACCGCGACGAGGAGCTCGCCCCGCTGCTGTGCGCCGGGATCATCGGCCACCGCGCGCTGCGCCGGGCCGACCTCCCACCGGGCGGCCGGCTCGGCATCTACGGCTTCGGCGGCTCGGCACACCTCACCGCCCAGGTCGCCATCGCGCAGGGCGCCGTCGTCCACGTCCTGACCCGCTCGCCCGCCGCCCGCGCGCTCGCCCTGGACCTCGGCGCCGCCTCCGCGAACGACGCCTACGACCGCCCGCCCGAGCCGCTCGACGCCGCCATCCTCTTCGCCCCGGTGGGCGAGCTGGTCCCGGTCGCCCTGGAGTCCCTGGACGCGGGCGGCACGCTGAGCATCGCCGGGATCTACCTCACCGACATCCCGTCACTCGACTACGAGCGGCATCTCTTCCGTGAGCGCACCGTGCGCAGCGTCACCGCCAACACCCGCGAGGACGGCCGCGAATTCCTCGCCGCGGCCGCCGAGCACCGCATCAGCGCCACGGTCACGCCGTACCCCTTCGACCGGGCGGACGCCGCCCTCGACGACCTCGCCGCCGACCGCGTCAACGGTGTGGCGGTCCTGACGATGCGGCACTAGCTCAACCTGGCGCGGCGCCTCTCCTGCGGGGGCGTCCGGCGGACCACGCGGCGGAGGCTTCGCCTCTGGACCCCGGGGTCCGCGTCCGGGGTCTGGGGCGGAGCCCCAGTTCCGGGGAGGGCGGGGAGGGGAGCAGCCCGCCGCAGGCGTCAAGATCCGTCGGATACCCCCCGGCGGTCGGCTCAGGAATTCGACCAGGCGCGGCGGCACAGCACCAGGCGGTAGCCGTCCGGGTCCTCGATGGTGACGCCCCATTCGTTCCAGTACGGATTGGGGGAGGTGACGCGGGTGCCGCCGTGCTGGGTGAGGCGGTCCACCAGCTCCTCGGGACCGGTTCGTCGAGGTAGATCACCAGCAGGTCCTCCTCGGTCGGCCGGGGCTCCACGGGGTGGGCCGCTTCGTACACGAGCTCCAGGTGCCAGGAGGCGTCCGGCCAGCCCACCATCAGCAGATCGTGCTCCCCGGCCTCCACCCGGTACACCACGCTCAACCCCAGCCCCGTACACCAGAAGCGCTCCGCCGCCGCGAGGTCGCGCGAGGGGCGGGCGATGCGGATGTGGCTCTGACCGTCGGCGGGCATGGGCGCCTCCTTCGTCGTGGGGAACGCGTTCGACTTCGTCGTAGGGAACGCATCGACTACGTCGTAGGGAACGCATCGGCGGCACGGTGATCGCCGTGCCGTGCCCCCGAGCCTAGGAGCGGGCCCCCGCCGGGGCATCGGCCGCTCGCCGGGCTTCCCACAGCCGTGGGACCTACGACCGTGGACCGAACCACCTCGCTCGTGGTCCGGTCACCTCCCTCGCGGACCGGTCACCTCACTCCGGCGACCCCGGATGGCGGCCGAGCGGGCTGATGCGGCGGTATCCCGCCCGGGCATTGACGATGCGGGCGAGCGCGGTGCCCGCGACGGCCGCCGCCAGGAGACAGGCGAGCCACCGGGCGTCGCGGTCGCCCGCCCAGGAGAGCCGGCCCGCGGGCGGAATGGCGAAGCCGTTGAGGAATAGCCAGCACAGCGCCGCCGTACCGGGTGCCGCGACAAAGCGCGCGCACAGCCCCAGCAGGGCGGCCAGCAGCGAGAGCGCGACCAGGGCGAACGTCGGGCGGCCGTGGCCGCCGAGGAAGTTCAGGGTCGCCACCAGCACCAGAGCGCCGAGGAAGGCTCCGCCCCAGATGACGGGAGTGGCGACCGGATCCGGAACTGGCCTGATACCGGTGGAGAGCCGCCTCCACTCGATCATGGGCATCACCCCTCCTCTGGGCGCCATTCCTCCTCGTAGATCGATGGCCACCCCACCCATACGCGGTCGGCATCGTCCCATCGCACCCTCGCACACCTGCCGTCATTACCAATTCTTTGCCATTCGTTAGGGTGGCACAAGCATCGAGCGACGAGAGGGATGATTGTGGGCGCTCCGCGCATGAGCAGTACGCCGTTGCCCGGCATCGGGGTTCGCTACGACCTGACGACGCGAGAGAGCAGGCGGCTTTCGGTCATCGCACATCGCGACGGCGGACGGACGCTGAGTGCTTACCGGGAGGAGGATCCCGATGAGTGTGCCCTGTCCACCAGGCTGACCCCAGGGGAAGCGGAGGCGCTTGTCGGGGTGCTGATGCCAAGCCATCACAGCCCGAATCTGCTGTCCACCACCGAGCTGGGCCTGGTGGCCGAGCGGATCGAGCTGTCGACCACGTCGTACTGGAACGGGCGGGTGCTGGGCGAGACGCGGATGCGGACGGAGACCGGCGCCTCGATCGTGGCCGTGCTGCGCAGGGCGGAGGCGATCCCCTCCCCGACCCCCGACTTCCGGCTGGCCGGTGGGGACGAGCTGATCGTGATCGGCACCCGCGAGGGTGTGGAGACGGCCGCGGCGATACTAGGGCGGGAGTGAGCCCATGCATTCCTCTGCTGTCTTTCTGATCGAGTTCGGCGCGGTCATCCTGGGCCTCGGGCTGCTGGGGCGGCTGGCCGGGCGGCTCAAGTTCTCCCCGATCCCGCTGTATCTGCTGGCCGGGCTGGCCTTCGGCGAGGGCGGACTGCTGCCGCTGGGGGCCAGCGAGGAGTTCGTCGCGACCGGCGCCGAGATCGGCGTCATCCTGCTGCTGCTGATGCTCGGGCTGGAGTACACCGCCAGCGACCTGGTCAGCAATCTCAAGACCCAGTACCCGGCCGGGCTCGTCGACGCGGTGCTCAACGCCCTGCCGGGCGCCGTCATGGCCCTGCTGCTGGGCTGGGGGCCGGTGGCCGCCGTGGTGCTGGCGGGCGTCACCTGGATCTCTTCCTCCGGCGTCATCGCCAAGGTGCTCGGCGATCTGGGTCGGCTCGGCAACCGCGAGACCCCGGTGATCCTCAGCATCCTCGTCCTCGAGGACCTGGCGATGGCCGTCTACCTGCCGATCGTCACCGCCCTGCTGGCCGGTGCGGGCCTGGCGGCGGGCAGCGTCACCCTGGCCATCGCCCTCGGCGTGGCCGGTCTGGTGCTCTTCCTGGCCGTCCGCTACGGACGGCACATCTCCCGCTTCGTCTCCAGCGACGACCCCGAGAAGCTGCTGCTGGTGGTGCTCGGGCTGACGCTGCTGGTGGCGGGGATCGCCCAGCAGCTCCAGGTGTCGGCGGCCGTCGGCGCGTTCCTGGTGGGCATCGCCCTGTCCGGGGAGGTCGCCGAGGGTACGCACCATCTGCTCAGCCCGCTGCGGGATCTGTTCGCCGCCGTGTTCTTCGTCTTCTTCGGCTTGCACACGGATCCGGCCAGCATTCCCCCGGTGCTGCTGCCCGCCATGACGCTGGCCGTCATCACCGCCGGTACGAAGATCGCCACCGGCTACTGGGCGGCGCGGCGGGCCGGGATCTCGGCCCGGGGGCGCTGGCGGGCGGGCGGCACGCTGGTGGCCCGTGGCGAGTTCTCGATCGTCATCGCGGGGCTCGCCGTCACGGCCGGTATCGAACCGTCGCTCGGCCCGCTGGCCACGGCGTACGTCCTGATCCTGGTCGTCCTCGGGCCGCTCACCGCCCGCTGGACCGAGCCCGTCGCCCGGCGGGTCACGGCCCGGCTGGCGGCGCGCTGCGAGCCCGCTGCCGCCGCGGCGGTCGAGGGCGAGGGCGAGGGCGATGGTGTGGCGGAGGAGCCGCGGGAGGTGGTGGACGACCCGGACGCGGTGGGGCGTCGTTCCTAGCCGTTCGCCGGTGCGTACGGGGAGGGCCGCGGGACGATCCGCGGCCCTCCGCGTCGCTCCACGGCTCAGCCCCGGCTCTCCTTCTCGGACCCCGGGCCCCCTAAGTCTTTTGTGCCCCTGAACCCTCTGAACCCGTTAAGCGCTCTAGGTTGTCCAGGTCGCCCAAGCCCGCTAAGTGCCCTAAGTCCTCCAAGTTCCCTAACGCGTCGCCGAGCCCGGCCGCGACCACGCCGCCGCCCACGGCCCCACCCGCCGCCGTTCCGGCCGTGACGCCTGCGACGCCCGCGATGACCGCACCGGTGCGGTCATCGCGGGCGGTATGTGTGGCGCGGGGTTCGACCAGCGACCGGATCCAGGAGTCGACCTCACCGGTCCAGTCGCGCTGCTCAAGGCGCTCATGGCGCACGGTGTGGCGGCCGTGGGCGCCGGAGCCCCGCCGCGCTTGTCGGCCTCCAGGACGACCTCCATGCCGGCGGGGCCGGTGAGAAGGGTCAGCGCGATCTCGTTCACGTCATGGATGTACTGAGGGGCTGGGGTGAGCTCGATCTCCTGGTGGAAGGGGAGCCGCTGTCCGGTGCCCGCTATATGGGCGAGTCGCAGATCGGCGGCGACGAGGCCGAAGCCGAGTCGGCCCAGCGCCCCCAGCACGGCCTCCTGGACGGGCAACGGGTGCACGATCAGCGGCTCCGGATCGCCGTGGTCCTTCGTGCCCGCCGCCGCGAGCTCGACCCGGACGCCCAGGACGACACCCAGCGGCTGCCCGGACACCTCGGTGAGCGGCGTCTCCCACGGTATGTGAATGGTGAACGGAATATCTCTGTGCTCCCCCGCGTCGAGCCGGAACCCGCCGCCGAGCCGGAGGCGGTCGAAGACCACGCCGCCCTCGTGCTCCTCACCGCCGTGCCCGGCCTCGACCCCGGCGACCAGTTCCAGCGCGAGGTGCTCGAGAACGCAGGCACTGCCTCCGCCCCGGAGCCGCACATGCCCCCGCACCACCCCGCCGGGGCGCACTGGCTCCCGGTCCAGGATCGTGTCCACGACGGGCCCGCCGACCCCGAGCGAGCCGAGCACTCGTTTGAACACCATCGCGGCGTTCACTCCTTCACTGTCACTGTGATCGTTCTCTGTTCCGTGTGGGGGGCGTTCGTTCTGGGTTCCGTGGGGGGCATGCGTGGAACGAACGGGAAGGTAAAGGGATTCCCATGTACGCGTTCTGGGGCGGCAAAACCGGCCAGGGGTGGTGAGGTCTCCGGCCGCCGACGTGCCCGACGGCCCGGCTCGGGTGGTCACCCGCTCACGGAGAGCCAACTGAATGGGCCCTCCGGCCACGGGTAACTCGGGGCGGGCCCCAGACATGCGACGAAGAGTTGAAGGGAGCGTTGGTCATGGCGAAGCCCAACCCCACGGATCTCCAGAAGGCGCTCAAGGGGGTCAGCTATCCGGCCGACCGGGATTCCCTGGTGGAACGCGCGAAGGACAACGGAGCGGACCGGGAACTGGTCGACCAGCTGTCCCACGTCAAGAAGGGCCGCTTCGAAGGCCCCGACGACGTCCAGAAGGCCGTCTACAAGGGGAAATAGCAGTTCGCCGACGCGCAAGCCGACGCGCAAGCCGACGCAGAAGCCGGTGCGGAGAGCGGAACGCGCCCGCGTAAGGCGGGCACGCCCGCCGAGAGCAGAGCGCTCCCGCACCGGCGCGCAGCGGCGCGCACCGGCGCGCTCGAATGCGAGGAGCTGCGAGGCGCTCATCCCAGAGGACGGGAGAAACCGATGTCACGTGTGCGACGGGTGAGATCGGCGCTGCTGAGCGCCGTGGCAATCGTCGTGAGCGCGGGAATCCGGCGATGGCGGCGCGGACCGGCCCGCGAGCCGCATCCAGGACGCCGGTGAATGGCCCGGTGAATGACCCTGCCTCTACGGCGAGTCGGGTCCGAATTGCCATTCCGCTTCGGGTAATGGTGGGCGAATCGATACAACGAACTCGTCGGCCGGTGCCGCCGGCCGCCCACCCATGCAGACGGCCGAGGAGCGGACACGGACATGGCGACGACAACCAGGCCCGAACATGAAGCTCCCGCCGAACCCACCAAACTCGGCAGCATCGTGGTCGACTGGCTCACTACCACGGACCACAAGAAAATCGGACACCTGTACTTGGTGACCGCGTTCGGTTTCTTTCTGATCGGCGGCCTGCTGGCCATGATCATGCGGGCCGAACTCGCCCGGCCCGGACTGCAATTGATCAGCCCGGAGCAGTACAACCAGGCCTTCACCCTGCACGGCACGCTGATGCTGCTGTTCTTCGCCACGCCGGTCTTCGCCGGATTCGCCAACGAGATCATGCCGCTCCAGATCGGCGCCCCGGATGTCGCCTTCCCTCGGCTGAACATGCTCTCGTACTGGCTCTTCTTCTTCGGCGGGCTGATCGTGATCGGCAGTCTGCTCACCCCCGGCGGCGCGGCGGACTTCGGCTGGACGGCCTATACCCCGCTCAGCAGCAAGACGCGGACACCGGGCGTGGGTGGCGACATGTGGGTGATGGGCCTCGCCCTCTCCGGCTTCGGCACGATCCTGGGCGCCGTCAACTTCATCACGACCGTCGTCTGCATGCGCGCCCCGGGAATGACGATGTTCCGGCTGCCCATCTTCACCTGGAACATCCTCTTCACCTCGATCCTGGTGCTGCTGGCCTTTCCCGTCCTGGCGGCCGCCCTGCTGGTGCTGGAGGCGGACCGCAAATTCGGCGCGGTCGTCTTCGAGGGGGCCAACGGCGGGCCGGTGCTGTGGCAGCACCTCTTCTGGTTCTTCGGCCATCCCGAGGTCTACATCATCGCCCTGCCGTTCTTCGGCATCATCACCGAAATCATTCCGGTGTTCTCCCGCAAGGTGGTCTTCGGCTATATGGGTCTGGTGGGCGCCACCATCGGCATCACCGGCCTCTCCGCGACGGTGTGGGCCCACCACATGTTCGCCACCGGAGCGGTGCTGCTGCCGTTCTTCTCCTTTATGACGTTCCTCATCGCGGTGCCGACCGGGGTGAAGTTCTTCAACTGGATCGGAACCATGTGGCGTGGCTCCCTCTCCTTCGAGACGCCGATGCTGTGGGCCATCGGCTTCCTGGTCACCTTCCTTTTCGGCGGGCTGACCGGGTGATCCTGGCCTCGCCTCCGCTGGATTTCGAGGTCCACGACAGCTATTTCGTCGTAGCCCACTTCCACTACGTGGTCTTCGGTACGGTGGTCTACGCGATGTTCGCCGGATTCTATTTCTGGTGGCCCAAGTTCACCGGCAGAATGCTCGACGAACGCCTCGGTAAGATCCACTTCTGGACCCTGTTCATCGGCTTCCACACCACCTTCCTGGTCCACCACTGGCTCGGCGTCATCGGCATGCCGCGTCGCTATGTCGACTATCTGGCCGCCGACGGCTTCACCACGCTGAACACGGTCTCCACCATCGGCTCGTTCCTGCTGGGCCTGTCCACGCTGCCGTTCATCTACAACGTGTGGAAAACCGGGAAGTACGGGAAGCGGGTCGAACTCGACGACCCCTGGGGCTGGGGCCGCTCCCTGGAATGGGCCACCTCCTGCCCCCGCCCCGCCACAACTTCCTCACCCTGCCGAAGATCCGCTCCGAATCCCCCGCCTTCGACCTCCACCACCCCGAGGTCGTCCCCCACGAGGTCCCCACCACCAGCCGACCGCCCCTCTCCGAGGCCACGGGCGCCCCGGTGGACCTCGGTACCGAGGACGACCGCACCGGCGGCGGCCCGGGCCCCGCAACGGGCGACGACACCGAGGGCCGCGAGGACTGACCCTGGACGGGCGCCTCGGCCGCTTCTCGCCGCCCTCGGGGCGGCCGGTATTCCTCTGTACGTACTGCGAACAGCGCGAAGACCCCCTCCGCTACGTGCGTAGAGGAGAGGGTCCAGTGCGCCCCCGGCAGGACTCGAACCTGCGGCCAAGCGCTTAGAAGGCGCCTGCTCTATCCACTGAGCTACGGGGGCCGGTGGTCATGGAGCGGGTGAGCCCCGGTGCCTGCGGGGCCGACGGGGCGGCCGTGGTGCGGGTGGCCGGGCTCGACGGACCGTGACCTTGCCGGGACAAGGATAGGGCTCCTTGCACCTCGCCCCGGTTGCTTCACCTCCGTGGCACGTTGTGGAGGTTCGGTGAAGCGGTCTGATAATCGCAGGTAGGCCCGAAACTTGCATCGTTTTTCACGCCTCAGGGAACGGGTGTTGTGTACTCGTTATGCCCGCGCCCCTCTCGTCACGTCCGCCTCGTGCCCCTTTTGAGGTGATCCGGGCGGGTCTCTTTGACGCGCACGAGTGAGCATACGCTTCAAAAAGTCACCAAAAGCGGGCATTCTTCACCATGTGGCGATCTTGGACGTACGGCCCCGGCTGCTCGACGCGCTGACCTCACTGCGTGACCGTGTGGACGCCGCTCGGTTTCCGCTCCCCCTTCCCGGCGCCGACCGCGCTCGCCGCAGCCGTGCCGAGCTGCTCGCTCAACTGGACGACTACCTCGTGCCCCGGTTGCGCGCCCCGAAGCGCCCCTGCTGGCGGTAATCGGGGGATCGACGGGAGCGGGCAAGTCCACCCTCGTCAATTCGCTGGTCGGCCGACGCGTCACCGAGGCCGGTGTGTTGCGGCCCACAACGCGTACGCCGGTGCTGGTGTGCCACCCCGACGACCACCCCTGGTTCGCCGGGCAGCGGGTGCTGCCGCGGCTCACCCGGGTGTGGGTACCGGCCCAGGGCGAGCGGGCGGAGAGCGCGTACGACGAGGAGGAGCGGGCGCAGGAGGGGCCGGCGGCGCTGCGGGTGGAGACCGACCCGGGGCTGGCGCGGGGCTCGCCCTGCTCGACGCGCCCGACATCGACTCACTGGTCGCGCGGAACCGCGAGCTGGCCGCCGAACTGATCTGCGCCGCCGACATCTGGGTGCTCGTCACCACCGCCACCCGCTACGGCGACGCCGTCCCCTGGCATCTGCTGCGGACCGCCAAGGAGTACGACGTCACCCTCGTCACCGTCCTCGACCGGGTGCCGCACCAGCTGGCCGCCGAAGTCTCCCGGCAGTACGCCGGGCTCCTTACGGCGGCCGGGCTCGGCGATGTCCCGCGCTTCACCATCCCCGAGCTCCCGGAATCCGCGGGCGGCGGCAGCGGGCTGCTCCCGGCCACCGCCGTCGCCGCCCTGCGGGCCTGGCTCACCCAGCACGCACAGGATCCGTACGCCCGTACCGTCGCCGCCGCCCGTACGGCCGCCGGGACGCTCGCCTCGCTGCGCGCCCGGATGCCCGCGCTGGCCGGGGCCGCGGCGGCACAGCACGCGGCCGCGGTGCGGCTGATCCAGCGGGTCGAGGGCGCGTACGGGGAGGCCGGGGAGCGGGTGCGGCGCGAGATCGCGCAGGGCGCGGCGCTCGCGGGCGGCGCGCTCACCCACTGGCACGGCCTGCCGCACGGCAGCGCCCCCGATGAGCTCCTTACGGCTCTCACCGACTCCCTGGCCACCCTGCTGCGCAGCGCGGCCGCCACGGCTGACGAACGCGTCGCGGAGGCCGGGCGGCACGACCCGGCCGCGCGGGCCGGGCTCGCGCCCTGCGACGCGCGCGGCGCCGCCGAGCGGATCGGCGTGGCCGTACGGCACTGGCGGCGCTGCGCCGAGGAACTGGCCGAGGAGGAGGCCCGGGCCCGGATCGCCGAACGCGGGGGCAGCTGCGTGCCCGAGGAGATCGCCGCCCTGCTCGCGGCGTCCCTCCTGGGCGGACGCCGCGCCCGTAAGGCGGGGGAGAAGCTCGCCGAGGCCCTGGGTGCCCATGCGGCGCTGCGCCTGGGCGACCGCGGCGGACGGCTGCTCGACGGCTGTGTCACCCGCGTCATGCGGGCGGAGCGTGACCGCAGGCTCGCCCCGCTGGACGCCCTGGACATGTCCCCGGAACACCAGGTCGAGCTGATCGCCGCGCTGTCCGTACTGCAGAAGGAGAGGTGACCGCAGGTGACGGCCACGGAGGGCAACGGTGGCAAGGAGGGCGGCGGGGAGACCGGGCGGCGGGAGGCCGCCACACCTGGGACGACGGCCTGATCGCCCGGCGCGCGCAACGCCGGGCCGCCGGGCGCGCCGCGGGCCGCCCGCCCCGTGCGATGAACCAGGGGGCGATGGAGGAGGCCGCACCGGACATCCCCGGCGCCGCGGCGGGCTTCTTCCCCGGGGAGGAGACCGGCCGGCGGTCCTTCGGCGGCCCTCCGTACGCCGTCTACCAGGCCGGCGTCCGCAGCTTCGCCACGGGCACCCTACGGCCCCGTCTGGAGGCCCTGCGCCAGCTCGTCGGGCTGTCCCGGTCCCGGCTCGAGGGGCGCACGCTCGCCGGGGCCGCGCGGGTGCTCGACGAGGCGGACGCGCGGGGACGGCATCCTTACGGGCACACCGTGGTCGCCGTCGCCGGGGCCACCGGAAGCGGTAAGTCGACACTGTTCAACGCCCTCGCCGGAGCCCCCCTGTCCGAGACCGGCATCCGTCGCCCCACCACCGCCACGCCCCTCGCCTGCGCGTGGACCGACCACGCCGACGGCCTGCTGGACCGCCTCGGCATCCCGGCGGTGGACCGGCGCAACCCGGGCTATCCGTACGACCCCGCGCTGCGTGGCCTGGTCCTGCTCGACCTGCCCGACCACGACTCGGCCGCCCCGGGTCACCGGGAACGGGTGGACCGACTGCTGGGCCTCGTCGACGCGGTGGTGTGGGTCGTGGACCCCGAGAAGTACGCGGACGCGGTCCTCCATGAGCGCTATCTGCGGCCGCTCGCCGGATACGCCGAGGTGACCTTCGTCGTGCTCAATCAGGTGGACCGGCTCCCCGGCGAGGCCGCGGACCAGGTGCTGGACGACCTGCGGCGGCTGCTGGACGAGGACGGGCTCGCGCTCGGGGAGCACGGGGAGCCGGGGGCCGCCGTGCTCGCGCTGTCCGCGCTGACCGGCGAGGGCGTCCGGGAGCTGCGGGAGATGCTCGGGCGGCTCACGGCCGAGTGCGGGGCGGCAGAGCGTCGGCTGTCGGCGGACGTGGACGGCACGATGACGCGGCTGCGGCCGCAGTATGTGGCGGACAGCGGGCCGGTCGGGCTCACCGAGCGGGCGCGGGCGGAGTTCGAGGACCGGCTGGCCGAGGCGGCGGGCGCGGGCGCGGCCGGGAAGGCCGCCGAGCGCGCCTGGCTGAGGGACGCGGAGTGGGCGTGCGGAACCCCGTGGGGGCGGCTGCGGGGGAGGAGGAGCCGCGCCTCAGGAAGCTCCCGAGGCGGCTCTCGGGGCTCGCGAGCCCCCGGGGCCAGGGAGTGGACGGAGATCCCGGGCGCGCGGGCGCGCACGTCGGCGGTGGAGGCGGTCACGGCACGCCCCGCGGTGGAGGAGGCGGTACGGACGCTCGGGGACGAGGCGACGGCCGGGCTGCCCGGTCCATGGGCCCAGGCCGTGCGGGAGGCGGCGGCGTGGGGCGGCAGAGGGCTGGCGGAGGCGGTCGACGAGGCGGTGGCGGCCGAGACGGCACACCGACGGCCGGTCCGGCCCGTGTGGTGGTCGATGGTGGCCGCGGCTCAGGTGACCGTGCTGCTGGCGCAAGTGATGGGGGTGCTGTGGCTGTTGGGGGCCATGGCCGGGGCGTTCGGCGGGCCGGAGTGGTGGATGCCGGCGCTGCTGGTGGCGGGCGGCGCGGCGGTCGGCCCGGCGCTGGCGTGGGGCTCCAGGGCGGCCGCGCGCGGACCCGCCCGGCGCCACGGCCGGTCGGTGGAGGGCCGCCTGCGGGAGGCGGCGGCCGAGTGCGGGCGGAGGCGGGTGCTGGAGCCGGTGGAGACGGAGCTGGCGCGGTACGGGGAGGTACGGGCGCAGTACGTGATCGCGGCGGGCGGGGCGTGACGGGCGGTACGTGACGCTCTACGGGGTGTCCTGCGGCCCACGCGGCGGAGCCGCACAGCGATCCACGCGGCGGAGCCGCATATCGATGCTCCCCCTCCCCGCCCCTCCCCACGGCATCGCTATGCGGCTCAGCCACGTGGCAGGGGCTCCGCCCCTGGACCCGGGGTCTGGGGTGGAGCCCAGGCCTGGACCCGGGGTCTGGGGCGGAGCCCCAGTTGTGGGAAGGGGTGGGGAGGGGACCAGCCCGCCGCAGGCGCCAAGCTCCGCCGGACCCCCGGCTCGGCGTGACGGACGCGGTCTCAGGGCCGGGGCGTGACGGCTCGTCACTCGTCCGGGTGGCCGAGTTATCCACAAACGCGGGGTCGTGCACAGGCCCCGGCGGGGTTTCACGATGCCGGGCAGCATGGTCCACGAACGGCACGGCAGGGCCGCGAAGTGATGGGGGAGGCGTAGCCGGTGAACGAGAGCTGGGTGACCGTGGTGGGCAATGCCGCGACGCGGCCGGACTTCTGGGAGACGGGGGCGGGTGTCGCGGTGGCCCGGTTCCGGCTGGCGGTGACGGTGCGCCGCTGGGACCGGGGGCGGGACGCGTGGGCGGACGCGTACACGAGTTTCTACACGGTCTGGACGTGGCGGTCGCTCGCCGCGAATGTCGCCGGGTCGGTATCGCTCGGTGAACCCCTCGTCGTCCATGGGACGTTGCGGGTGCGGGAGCGCGAATGGGACCGGGAGCGAGAGCGGGAGCGGGACCGGCCGCTTCCGGGAGACGGGGGAGGCGCGGCCGAGCCTCCGGCCCCGGGCGTGGATTCCGGCGGCGGGGCGCATCAGCCCAGGCGCTGGGTCACCGCGGAGATCGACGCGGTGGCGGTCGGCCACGATCTCACGCGGGGTACATCCGCATTTCGCCGGGTTTCACAGGCCAAACCACTTCTAAACACGCCGACCGGGGCAACTTCCCCGTGAGTGGCCGCGACTACGGGAGATTTGTCGATAATCCCAGGTCATATGGGATCTGGAGATCAGATAACGATTCCGATTCGGATCGGTTGGGTCTAGGTATTCCTGGGGAGCGTGCGGTTCCTTTCTCCCTAGGATCCGTGCGTGCCCAACGGGGGTTCCTGAGTTTTGAGTTCGCTGGCGAGGCGCACCAACTGACTGGCGCTCGCCCGGAGGGGAAACGATGATTTCTGTAAGGAGGCGGGGCGCTGCCCGCCTTGCGGCCGCCGTTCTGGCGTCCGGTCTGGTCGCGGCGGGCGCGATAGTCACCGCCGGCACCGCCGCCGCCGATGACGCGCCCCCGAGTCAGGGCGGCGCCACCGCCACGCTGGGTGGTCTCAAGACGTTCGACAAGGCCATCATCCACGACAACGGCAAGGACCAGCAGGTCGGCGCCGGTCTCTTCGAGATGTCGGTCGACAATGGCGGTTCCATCCAGACGTACTGCATTGATCTGCACAACCCGACGCAGAGCAAGGCGAAGTACGAGGAGAAGTCCTGGTCCGAGACGTCGCTGGCGAACAACCCCAACGCGGGCAAGATCAACTGGGTTTTGCAGAACTCCTACCCGCAGGTGAACGACCTCGGCGCGCTGGCGAAGACGGCGGGCACCGGTCCCCTCACCGAGAAGACCGCCGCCGCGGGTACGCAGGTCGCCATCTGGCGCTTCTCCGACAACGCGAAGGTGGACGCGGCCGACCCGGAGGCCGAGAAGCTGGCCGACTACCTGGAGAAGAACGCCCAGAACCTCCAGGAGCCCAAGGCGTCGCTGAGCCTGGACCCGCCGGCCGTCTCCGGCAAGGCCGGTGAGCGGCTCGGCCCGGTGAAGGTCCACACCAACGCCGACAGCGTCACCCTGACCCGGGCACCGAGTCCGCGGGCAGCGGCGTCAAGCTCGTCGACAAGAGCGGCAAGACCCTCACCAGCGCCTCCGACGGCGGCGAGGTGTACTTCGACGTCCCGGAGGGCGCGTCGGACGGCTCCGCCACCCTGACCGCGCAGGCCGCCACCAAGGTTCCGGTGGGCCGCGCGTTCGCCAGCGCCACCAAGAGCCAGACGCAGATCCTGGCCGGCTCCAGCGAGAGCACCGTCTCCGCCACCGCCACCGCGAACTGGGCGAAGAAGGGCGCGGTCCCGGCGGTCTCCGCCGAGAAGGACTGCGCCAAGGGCGGCGTGGACATCACGGCCACCAACAAGGGCGACGAGGCGTTCACCTTCGAGCTGCTGGGCCAGAAGTACACCGTCGAGGCGGGGCAGTCGAAGACCGTCACCGCCCCGGTGAAGGAGGACCAGAGCTACAAGTTCACCATCGCCGGTCCGAACGGCTTCGAGAAGACCTTCTCCGGCGTTCTCGACTGCAAGACCTCCAGCAGCGGCGGCAGCAGCGACACCCCCTCCTCGCAGCCGAGCCCCGCGTCGGCCGGCGGCAGCACCGGCGGTGACACCTCCGGTGGCGACCTCGCCGAGACCGGTAGCAGCAGCAACACCCCGATGATCGCGGGCATCGCCGTGGCGCTGGTCGTGGTCGGCGGCGGCGCGATCTTCTTCGTCCGCAAGAAGAAGGCGCCCGCGGGCGAGTGAACGCCAGAGCGGCGGTGCCAGGGCGGTGACGCCGGGGCGACGACGCCGGGCAGCAGTGATCGCTGAGTGAAGCGACGGTCACCGAATGTGGTGATCATCGGAGAACGCGGTGATGGAGGGCCGGAGCCTCGTGGAGGCTCCGGCCCTTCGCGTCGCGGGGGACGGCGAATGCCGGACCCATGCCGCACGCCGGACCAAACGGGTTTCCGCCTGGGGCGCGGCGTACGGCAAGATGGCTGTATCTGCCCTCACGCGGTGGAGCCGCCACGGATACGGACACCGCGGCGGAGCCGCACCTCGATACCTACCAGATTGCCGGACGGTTTCTCTTGGCTGAGTTCATCTACACCATGCGCAAGGCGCGTAAGGCGCACGGCGACAAGGTGATCCTCGACGATGTCACGCTGAGCTTTCTGCCCGGCGCGAAAATCGGTGTCGTGGGCCCCAACGGCGCCGGTAAGTCGACGGTGCTGAAGATCATGGCCGGCCTGGAGCAGCCGTCCAATGGTGACGCCTTCCTCTCACCCGGCTACAGCGTCGGCATCCTGCTCCAGGAGCCCCCGCTGGACGAGTCCAAGACCGTGCTGGAGAACGTCCAGGACGGCGTGGCGGTCACCAAGGGCAAGCTGGACCGCTTCAACGAGATCGCCGAGCAGATGGCGACCGACTACAGCGACGAGCTGCTGGAGGAGATGGGCAAGCTCCAGGAGGAGCTGGACCACTCAGGCGCCTGGGACCTGGACGCCCAGCTCGAGCAGGCCATGGACGCCCTCGGCTGCCCGCCCGGTGACTGGCCGGTCACCACCCTCTCGGGTGGTGAGAAGCGCCGCGTCGCGCTCTGCAAGCTGCTGCTGGAGGCCCCCGACCTGCTGCTGCTGGACGAGCCCACCAACCACCTCGACGCCGAGTCCGTCAACTGGCTGGAGCAGCACCTCGCCAAGTACGCGGGCACCGTCGTGGCCATCACCCACGACCGGTACTTCCTGGACAACGTCGCCGAGTGGATCCTGGAGCTCGACCGCGGCCGCGCCATCGGCTACGAGGGCAACTACTCCACCTACCTGGAGAAGAAGCAGGCCCGTCTGAAGGTCGAGGGCCAGAAGGACGCCAAGCGCGCCAAGCGCCTCAAGGAAGAGCTGGACTGGGTCCGCTCCAACGCCAAGGGCCGCCAGGCCAAGTCCCGGGCCCGGCTGACCCGTTACGAGGAGATGGCCGCCGAGGCCGAGAAGACCCGGAAGCTGGACTTCGAGGAGATCCAGATCCCGCCGGGCCCGCGCCTGGGCAATGTCGTGGTCGAGGTGGAGAACCTCTCCAAGGCGTTCGGCGAGAAGGTCCTGATCGACGACCTCTCCTTCACCCTCCCGCGCAACGGCATCGTCGGCGTCATCGGCCCCAACGGCGCCGGTAAGACCACGCTCTTCAAGATGATCCAGGGCCTGGAGACCGCCGACGCGGGCAGCATCAAGGTCGGCGAGACCGTCAAGATCTCCTACGTCGACCAGAGCCGCGCCAACATCGACCCCAAGAAGACGCTGTGGGCGGTCGTCTCCGACGAGCTCGACTACATCAATGTCGGCCAGGTCGAGATGCCCTCCCGCGCCTATGTCTCCGCCTTCGGCTTCAAGGGCCCGGACCAGCAGAAGCCGGCCGGGGTGCTCTCGGGAGGTGAGCGCAACCGCCTCAACCTCGCGCTCACCCTCAAGCAGGGCGGCAATCTGCTGCTCCTCGACGAGCCCACCAACGACCTCGACGTGGAGACCCTCTCCTCGCTGGAGAACGCGCTGCTCGACTTCCCCGGCTGCGCCGTGGTCGTCTCCCACGACCGCTGGTTCCTCGACCGCGTCGCCACCCACATCCTGGCGTACGAGGGCGACTCCAAGTGGTTCTGGTTCGAGGGCAACTTCGAGTCGTACGAGAAGAACAAGGTCGAGCGGCTCGGCCCGGACGCGGCCCGTCCGCACCGCGCCACCTACAAGAAGCTGACCCGGGGCTGAGTGGATGGCACGCCATATCTACCCCTGTCCCCTGCGCTGGTCCGACATGGACGCGTTCGGCCACGTCAACAACGTGACCTTCCTCCGCTACCTGGAGGAGGCCCGGGTCGACTTCATGTGGCGGCTGGCGCCGGGGAACGGGAGTGACGCGTTCACCGGCGGCGTGGTGGTGGCCCGGCATGAGATCGACTATCTGAGGCCCCTCGTCCACCGGCACCGGCCGGTGACGATCGAGACCTGGGTGACGGAGATCAAGGCCGCGTATCTCACCCTGCGCTATGAGATCAAGGACGAGGACGCCCTGTATGTGCGTGCCGCCACCCGTATCGTGCCCTACGACCTCGACCAGGGCCGCCCGCGCCGGGTCACCCCGGAAGAGGAGAAGTTCCTGACCGAGTACCTGGAGCCGGACCCGGTGAAGAAGGGCGCTGCCAAGAAGGCGTCCAAGGCGGCCACGAAGCCCGCCGGATCCACCGATGGCGCCGGACGGGCGGAGGGGGCCGTCTCGGTATGACGGCCTCCAGCCAGGAGCTCCACTTCGCCGACGCCGGGGAGGCGGCCGATCTCGCCGCCTTCCTGGCCCGGCTGATCCACTACGACCGGGCGGCGGCGGTGCGGCTGCAGGCGGGCGGCGGTGTGCTCGCCGTC
The DNA here is from genome assembly GCA_005405945.1 of Streptomyces violaceusniger. Taxonomy (GTDB): domain Bacteria; phylum Actinomycetota; class Actinomycetes; order Streptomycetales; family Streptomycetaceae; genus Streptomyces; species Streptomyces violaceusniger. The sequence continues at coordinate 4,479,189 of BJHW01000001.1, read as the reverse complement.
TTCGGCCGGCCGCCTTCCTTCGAGGTCCTCGCGATCCGTACGGCGCGGCTCGAGGCGATCGTCAGCACCGAGGCCGCACCGGACACGCCGCACACGTCGGCCGGAGCGGCGGCCGGGCCGGGAGCGCTGGATACGACAGTCTCGGCGGGCGAGTTCGCGGACGCGCTGGACACGGCGCGGGCCGCGCGGACCGCCGACGGGCCCGAGGGCCGCGACCGGGGCCTGGTGGTCACCGTGCCGCAGGCCGTCACCGGCCCGCCATGGGCCGGAGTGCTGCCGCCGCGCGGCGGCTGGCGCCGGGTGGACGGGCTGCCGGGCGTGGACGAGGTGCGCGGGGCGGTCGCCGCCGCCGTCGCCGAGTTCCGGGCCCGTGACGCGGGGCTCCCCGAGGAGCGCCGTACGCGCGCCGAGCGCGACCGCATCGGCCATGAGATCTGGTCCCGCACCCTCGGCGACACCGGGCTCCCGCTGCGCGCCGTGCACGCCGCGCAGTCGCTGGGCTTCCTGCGTCCGGTCCGGGCGCTCGCCGCCCCGTCCGGCCTCGAGGTTCTCCCCAGTGTCGCCGCGGCCGCGCTCGGCTCCATGGCCGAGCCCCTGGCACTGCTCGCCGCGGGCGGCTGGCTGCGGCTGCGCACGCCGTACGGCTCGATCGCGGTGCGTACGCAGGGCCGGTCCGGCGGTCTGTCCGGGCTGTCCGTCACGCCCGCCTGAGCCCACCGGCCGGCCCGGCGGCCAGCCCACCGGGGTCAGCCCACCGGTCGGCCCTGCGGATCAGCCCTCCAGAGCGACCCGCCGGGTCAGCCCTCCGTATTGATCATGGAGGCGGCGGCGTAGGTGAGGTAGTGCCACAGCTGACGCTCGAGCTCCGGGGCCAGCTCCAGCTCGTCCACCGCGTCGCGCATATGGCGCAGCCAGGCGTCATGGGCGGCGCGGTTCACGGCGAAGGGGGCGTGGCGCATGCGGAGCCGGGGGTGGCCGCGGTTGTCGCTGTAGGTGCGGGGACCGCCCCAGTACTGCATCAGGAAGAGTGCGAGTCGCTCCTCGGCCGGCCCCAGGTCCTCCTCGGGTACATCGGCCGGAGCAGCGGGTCCTCCGCGACCCCCTGGTAGAAGCGGTGGACCAGACGCCGGAAGGTCTGCTCGCCACCGACCTGCTCGTAGAAGGTCTGCTCCTGAAGTGTGCCTCGCGGAATCTCTTTCACGCCTCCATGCTCTCAGACGCCCCCGTCCGGGAAAGGGGCGTGGGTCGCGGCCGGGGCCGGGCGCAGGAGAGTGGAGCCATGGGCAGCACGGGCGAGAGCACACGCAGTGCGCCGGACGCCGCGGAGCGTATGGCGCGGCGGAAGCCTGCGGGCCGGGAGGCCGATGGGTGCGCCGAGGAGGCCGCGGCGCTGCGGACCGGGCTGGTCCGGGAGATCGTGGCGGGCGGCGGACTCACCGACCCCGCCTGGCGGGCGGCCTTCGAGGAAGTGCCGCGCCATCTGTTCGTGCCCTACTACTACGAGGCGGGGGACGCGACCGCGGCGGCCGCACCGCCGGGCGCCAAGACGGCAGGAGCGGCGGGGACGGCAGGGGCGGTGGAGGCGGCAGAGGCAGGAGAGGTGGATGCGGCGCACGGGACGGTCGGCTACGCCCGGCTGTGGCGCGACGATCCCCACCCGCTGCGCCGGGCCCGCTGGCTGGCCGGCGCCTACGCGGACGCCCCGCTCGCCACGCGGGTGCGGGACGGTGAGCTGATCACCTCCAGCAGCCAGCCGTCGCTGATGGCGCGGATGCTCCAGGCGCTCCAGGTGCGGGACGGGGACCGGGTGCTGGAGATCGGCGCGGGCACCGGCTACAACGCCGCGCTGCTGGCCCATCGGCTCGGCGACGCCCACGTCACCACCCTCGACCTCGACCCGGAGATCACCGAGGCCGCCCGCAACCATCTGGCCGCGGCCGGGCTCCGCCCCGCGGTCGTCACCGGCGACGGGGCACGCGGCTGTCCGCTGCACGCTCCCTACGACCGGATCATCGCCACCTGCGCCGTGGCGTCCATCCCGTCCGCATGGCTCGGTCAGTGCCGGCCGGACGCGCTGATCCTGACGCCGCTCGCGACCGGGCTGATCGCCCTGAGGGTCGCCGACGCCCGCCATGCCGAGGGGCGCTTCCTGGCCATCCCCGCGTACTTCGTCCCGCTGCGCGGCAGTGGCCCGCCGCCGCGGGTGCCCACCCACGGGCTGCCGTCCCGGCCGCTGCTGGACGACTCCTTCCGCTTCCTGCTGAACGTGGCCGCGGGCCATATGGAGCCGGTCGAGGCCCTCGCGCTGTGGGAGCACGAGGGCAGGCCGGGGCGGGAGCGCTACGGGGTGACGGTGCGGGGCGAGCGCCAATGGGCCTGGCTGGACGACCCGGAGGGCGCCTACGGCTGGCCGCTGGGCCCTCCCGGCCGTCTTGAGCCCTTCCGGGGTCTCAGCCCCGGCGCACCGTGATCGTCGTCCAGGCGCCCACGTGGACGCGGTCGCCGTCCCGGAGCGGAACCGGCACGAACGGCTGGATCGGCTCCTCGCCGCCGTTGATCGTCGTGCCGTTCGTCGAGTCCTGGTCGACGACCGCCCAGACGCCGTCGGGCTGCTGGACGAGGAGCGCGTGCTGGTGCGAGACGCCCGGGTCCTCGGGCGGCCGCCCGAGGTCGATGTCGGGGGCCTCACCGGTGCTGTGGCGGCGCCGGCCGATGGTGATCTGCTGGCCGTTGAGCGGCAGTTGCTGCTCGGGGAGTAGGCCGGGAGGTTCAGCCCGGCGGCCTCCGGGCCACTGCGGTTCATCATCGCCATGAAGTACTCGCGGTCCGGGGCGACGACGGCTATCCAGTTCCCGGGCGCCTGCGCCGGGGCCCCGGCCTGGCCGAACTGGGCCCCGCCGGGGTGCTGCTGCTGAGGGGCGCCGGGGTGTTGCTGCTGGGGGGCACCGGGGTGCTGCTGCTGTGGCGGCTGGTGCCCCGGCCCCTGCTGCTGGGGCGGGGCGTACCCCTCGTTCCCGTACGGCTGGGCCGGGGGCGCCGGGGCCTGGGGGTAGCCGTAGCCGTACTGCGGGGCCTGGGGCGCGCCGTGGCCCGGGGCGCCCTGCTGCGGGGCGCCGTGCGGGGGCGTGCCCGGGTGCGGTGCGCCCCCTGCGGCGGCGGAAGCGTCCAGTCGCTGTCGCCGCCGAAGCCGGGGGCTGACCGCCGCCCTGCGTCGGGTGCCCGCCCTGCGGCCCCCCGGGCCCGGGCTGCGGTGGACCGGGCTGCTGCGGCGGCGCGTAACCGCCCTGCGGCGGGCCGTACGGAGACGGGGTGTGGGTCTGGAAGTTGAAGCGGCACTCCTCACAGAACGGGGCCTGTGCCTCACGCGGCGTACGGCACTGCGGGCACAGCTCCTGCTGCTGTGCCGGATAGCCGTAGCCGCCCGCGCCGCCGGGCGGCGGTGGGCCGCCCGGCCCCGGACTCCCGTAGCCACCCGGTGGCACGGGAACACCTGGGCCGTTCGGCGTGGGCGGAGGTGGCGGGACGGCGCCGGAGGGCATGGGTGTCCCCGACATCCGGTGCCCACACACCTCGCACCAGTCGTCGGCCGCCGATTGGTGGCCGTTGGGACAGGTCGGCATGTCGGATCCCCCTCTGTGGCGTTCTTGGCGTTTCTGCCGAGAAGTGCTACGTGAGTGCTGGTTATGTGCTACTTCTTGACGCGAACTGTCTTGGTGGAGCGCGTTTCGAGTGTCATCTCGTCCGCCTCCGCGACCTTCGCCTTCAGTCGCACAGTACCTGCCGCCACATCGAGCACGTCCACCACCTTCGCAAGCAGTTTCGCCGTGTCTTCGTTCCCCGATGCGGCCGCCAGCTGTACGGCACGCCCCAGCTTCGCGGTCGCTTGTTCGGCATCGCCGGACTTGCGGGCATTCATGCCCTGTTTGATGGCCTGTGCTAGTTCGGCCTGGCCCGTATAGTGCGCCACCTGCGGATTCATCGCGGTGGAGACGGCCAGATCATCGGTCCACACCGCGCGCACCAGCCCCTGCGCCAAGGGACTGGGCGGGCTGCCGACCCCGTCGGGCACCGGCTGAACCAGGGAAATCCTGGCCGCGAGCATCTCCTGGCCGACCTCGGCCGCCGGAACCCTCACACACAGGTGGTAGTCGCGGGACTCATCGCCCCAGGACCCGGTGGGGTAGTCGCCCGCACGCGGACCGGCCTCGACGCGCCGGGCGGTCAGGTCCTCGACCGTCGGTGCGACCTGTTTCACATACGCCACCTCGGCGCCCTTGGGGGTCCACAGCCGGAGGCTGATGTCGGCGATCTCCTTGCCCATCGCCGTCTCCATCATCCGCGTGAAGTCCGCGGCGAGTCCTGCGGGATCGGCCACGATGTCCGCCGTTCCGAGCAGGGCGGCGGCGATCCCGGTGACCTCCTCGACCTCCCAATCCGTGCCCACCCCGCGGGCGTCGCAGGTGAAGCGGCCCGCGCAGGCGTCGAGCACGGTCCGCAGCCGCTGCGGCTCCTCGTGCTCGTTCCGCCCGTCGGTGAGCAGGATGCCGTGCCGTATCGCGGCGTCGGTGGAGTCGAACAGCAGGTCGGCCTGGAGCAGCCAGGTGCCGATCGCCGTGCCGCCGCCCGGACTCAGGCTCCGCAGCGCCTCCTTCGCCTGGGCGCGGGTGAGCGGGTCGGCGATGGCCAGCCGCCCGCCGCCGGGGAAGATCTCGACCGCCTTGTGGGTGCCCGCGACCACCGAGAAGGCCACGCCGTCGCGCACGGTGTCGATGGCGGCGGCGGTCGCGTCCCGTGCGTGGCGCATCTTCGTCGGCGGATAGTCCATCGAGCCGGAGCAGTCCACCATGATCACCACGGCCGCGCTGGGGGAGCCGCCGCCCCGGCCGGACGCGCTGTCGTACGTGCCGGGAGCGTCCTCGTGCCCACCATGGGCGGGGGCGGGTATCGGCGGTCCTGCCGTGGCCCCGCCGCCGGCCGAGGTGACGGTGATGATCGCGTTCACCTCGCGGCCTCCCTCGGGGAGGTACTCGTTCTGGTAGACCTCGACCGAGAACCGCGGCGCATCGGGCGTGGAGAAGTGGGCCATGTCATCCGATCCTTGGCGACCGTCAGGCGGATCCTGCCCGGCCCGGGGCAGCGGGGAACGGCACGACCGCCACTGTTACGTTGTCGTGGCCCCCGCCGTCCAGGGCGTGGCCGACCAGGACCTGCGCGCTGTTCAGCGGCCGGGAGCGGGCGTCCGGCGGCACCGCGCGGGCCATCTGCTCCGCCGATTCGGCGTAGTTCCACAGCCCGTCGGTGCACACCACCACGACGCCCGGCCGGTCCGGCTTGTACGAGGCGGTGTGGGGCTCCAGCTCATAGGCGTCCGCCCGAGCCAGCCGGTGATGGCGTGGGCGCGCTCGTCCGCGTACGCCTGCGCCTCCGACATCAGCCCCGCTGCCACCATCTGGGCCGCCCAGGAGTCGTCCTCGGTCAGCCGCGCGGGCGGGGCGTTACGGTCGTCGGGGACCCAGTAGGCGCGGCTGTCCCCGACCCAGCCGACGGTGAGGATGTCGCTGGTGACGACGGCGCTGACGATGGTGCACGCCGGTGCGTTCTGATGGCGCTGCCCCTCGTGGTGGGGGGCGGCCGCGCCGGTGTCCAGGGCCAGGGAGTTGACCGCGTCGGCGGCGGCGATGATCGCCTCGTTCATGGCCTGCTGGGGGTGGGCGCCATGCGGCAGCGAGGCCCGCAGCGCCTGACTCGCCGCATGGGCCGCGGCGGCCGAGGCGTCGTCGGGGCGGGTGGCCGAGGAGACCCCGTCGCACACCACGGCGACCATGGCCGATGAGCCGTCGGGCAGCGCGGCGGTGGACACCGAGAACGCGTCCTCGTTGCGGTGGTGGCGCAGCCCGCGGTCGCTGGCCGCCGCGACTCCCTCCAGCTCGCTCTCCATATGGTCGCGTGTCCGTGCCTGGGCGTATCCGCAGCGCTCGCAGTATCCGTCCTGGTCGACGGTGCCCTCCTGGCACGCGGCGCACCGGGGCGGTGCTCGCCGCCGGGCAGTCGGGGGTCCGCGCCGGTGCCGGTGCCGGTCCCGCTGCCCGTGCTGCTCGCCGCGCTGGTGTGCGTACTCGCGTTGGCCTCCGGGGGCATACCGGACTCGCCGGGCGCCGCGGGCGCGCCGAGCGCCGCAGCGGCCCGCGGATCGGCCACCTGGCCGTACCCGCCGGGGGCCGGGGCGGCCAGCTCGTAGTCGTCCGGCTCCGGCCCCGGGTGGGTGGACCGCGCCGCCCCGTTCATCCGCGGCGGCACCGGCAGGTCGCCGTGCGCCTCCGGCCGGTCGGCGATCGCCTCCGCCGACAGCGCGGCCTCCGCTGCCAGCGCGGCCGCCACCGTCAGATCGGCACCGCACTGATCGCAGTATCTGTCTCCCGCCTGCGGCGGCTCATCACAGGTCGGGCAGGCTGACAGCTGGGGCGGCTGCGGCATCTGCGACATCGATCACACCCACGTCCTGGGGCGGAAACGGTTGGCCCGCTCCACCAGTTCGATCCTCTCCTCGCCTCGCTGCGCGAGTCTGGCGAGTACACGGTACGAGCGCTCCAATCCGAAGCGCAGCCCGCGCTCGTCCAGGCTGCTGCCGAGCAGAGGCGGCCGGTTGTGTCCCGGGGGCGCCCCGCTGCTGCCGGACAGTACCCAATCCAGGGCGCTGCCCAGGACCTCCGTCCGCAGCCGCTCGCGCCGCACCGCGTCCAGACCGAACTCGCCCAGCCGCTCGACCTGGGCCGCCGAGGCCGTCAGATCGCTCAGCAGGGCGTCGTACGGGGCGCGCTGGCGCAGCCGGGCCCGTACGGCGGCGACCCGCGCCGCCGTGTAGTGGATCGAGGACTCCGGCACCGACTCCAGGGCCCGCACCGCGCCCGGACGGTCCCCGGAGCACAGCAGGACCCGGGCGAGGCCGAAGGCGGCGCTCACGAAGCTGGGGTCGGCGGCCCAGACCAGCCGGTAGTACTCCGCCGCGTTGTCCAACTGGCCCAGCACCTCGGCGCAGACGCCGAGTGCCAGCTTGGGCGCGGGCTCGCCGGGGAACGCGTCGTAGACGGCGTCGAAGGAGAGCGCGGCCGTCTCGCGGTCGCCGGTGGCCAGCGCGTGCAGCCCCCGGTACCAGACGATCCGCCAGTCGTCGTTGTACGCGGCCTCCAGGCCGGTGAGCGCGACGCCCGCGTCATGCTCCTGGCCCAGCTCCAGCTGGGCGCGCACCCGGCGCAGCCGCAGCTCGACCGAGTCCACGGGCGCGGTCCGCAGCGCGGCGCTCACCTCGGCGGGGTCGGCGGCCAGCAGACCGGCCAGGAATCCGGCGTTGGGGTCGTCGGAGTCCACCAGCGGCACCGGGAGCGCCAGCGCGGTGGCCCGTCCGTCCAGCGTGGCGATGGCGGGCAGCGGCAGGGCCAGCGGGCCCGGCGGGCGCTGCGCGGGGATGGCGGCAGCGGTGGCGCCCCCGTCGGCGGTCCGGGCGCCCAGCAGGGACGGGTCCTTTCCGTCGTCGGCGAACAACTCGGTGTCCACGACGCGCGGTTCCGGTCCGAAGAGCGTGGACAGGGCCGGCCGGGGCCGCCCGGTCTGCAGCGCCACGACCTCCCGCAGCACCCCGGTCAGCTGGTCGGCCATCTCCCGCGCGGAGGCGAAGCGGCGCCCCGGGTCGGGATCGGTGGCGCGCACCAGCAGCCGGTAGAAGGATTCGTAGGTCCGGAAGACCTCGATGTGCTCGGGGTCCGGCAGGCTGTCCACGTAGACGTTGGTATAGCCCTGGAAGTCGAAGGTGAGCACCGCCAGGGTGCGCGCCACCGTGTAGAGGTCGGAGGAGATCGACGGGCCGGACTCGGAGATCTCGGGGGCCTGGTAGCCGACCGTGCCGTAGATGGGGCTGTCGTGGTCGTCCATCCGCCGGACCGCGCCCATGTCGATCAGCTTGAGCTGGTCCTGCTGCTGAATGGCGTTGTCGACCTTGAAGTCGCAGTAGAGCAGATTGCGGCTGTGCAGGTGGCCGAGCGCCTCCAGGGCCTCGATGCCGTAGGCGCACGCCTGCTCCACCGGCAGCGGATCGCGGCGGCCCTCGGTGGTGCGGCGGGCGTTGGCGATGTCCTTCAGGGACTTGCCGCCCACGTACTCCATGACGATGTAGCCGTCGAGGCTGCCGGTGCGCTGGTCGAGGTGTTCGACGAAGTTGTAGATCCGGACGATGTTGGAGTGCTCGATCTCGGCGAGGAAGCGGCGCTCGGAGACGGCGGTCGCCAGGGCCTCCTCGTCGCCCGTGTCCAGCAGGCCCTTGAGGACCACCCAGCGGTCCGACACCGCGCGGTCGATGGCCAGATAGATCCAGCCGAGCCCGCCGTGCGCCAGACAGCCCGCGACCTCGTATTGACCGTGGACGATGTCACCGGGGTTCAACTTCGGGACGAACGAATACGGATGGCCGCACTTGGTGCAGAACCCCTCCGTACGGCCCGGCCGTTCGCCGCGGGCGCGGCCCACCGGGGCGCCGCAGTCCCCGCGGCTGCAGAACCGCTTGCGCTCGGGGACCTCGGGGTCCGCCAGCACCGCCGTCCGCGGATCGGGCCGCGGCACATCCGGGACGCTGACCAGACCGGCGCCCAGGGCGTTCCGCCCGAGGAGGCCGAGGTGGCGGAGCGGGAGCTGCGCACCGAGACCGAACGGGACGAGGTCCGCCCGGACATGGAGCGGGACAGTCGCCCGGACACCGAGCGCCGGGACGAGGAGGAGCGCGCCGAACGGGACCGGCCCGAGGTGCCGGACGAGGAGTCCCGGCCGGTCGCCGAGGAACCCCCGGTCCGCGCGGACGAGCCCCCGGTCCGCGCCGAGGAACCCCCGCTCCGTGCCGAGGAGCTTCCGCCCGGCCCGGCCTGGCCGGTGATCCCGGTGGGCGGTGAGGCCACCATCCCCTGCGGTGAGACGACCGGGGCCATACCGCAGACATCGCAGTACAGCTCGCCTCCGCCCACGTCCTCGTAGGACCCGCCGCAGTCACGCCGCTGGCAGGCGACGACCGCCGCATTCATTCCGTGCCTCCCTCGATGCCTTGCCCGGCCGGGCCCGTCTGGCGTGGCACCAGGGCCTCGGCCGCCGCCTGCTGGTAGCGCAGCACGGCCTGTTCGGCCGCCCGCAGATCACACGGGGCGCTCCACAGCATCCGGCGGGCCACGTCATACCGCTCCACCAGGAACGGATCCTCCGCCATGCCGTGGCGGGCGACCTTCGCCTTGTACGCGTCGAGACGGCCGCGCAGCTCGGCGCGGACCGCGAGCGGCGCGGTGACCGCGGTCAACGACTCGCGGGCGCGCAGCAGCTCGTCGTCGGCGCGCTGCTCCAGGCTCTCCAGCAGCGGCGAGAGCCGGTGCCACTGCGAGCGCCTGCGGTAGTCGGCGGCGGCGACCAGCTGCTCGTGCAGCGCGGTCGGCGGGCCGCTGACGGCCGGAACCTCCGATGCCGCGATCTTCGCGAGCACCTCACCGCGCGCCTGGCGCGCCTCCGCCAGGGTGCGGTCGGCGCGGGAGAGCACATCCCGCAGCCGCATCAGCCGCCGCTCGGCGTCCTGCCGCACATCCAGGACCGCCTCGATCTCCCGGCGCACATCCTCCAGGGCGCGGGCGGCGCGGTCATAGCGCTCGGTGTCGGGGCTGCCGCCGCCGGGCGCGGAGCTGCCGCTGGCCGGTTTCCAGAACGCCAGCGGGTCGGAGACCACTTCGGCGCGCAGCGCGGTCAGCTCGGCGGTGATCTGCTCCAGATCGTCCCCCGAGGGGTGCTCGCCGGGGCGCACCCCCACGGAGTGGGCGAGCGAGCGGGTGCGGTGCAGCTCGGCGGAGAGCATGTCGATCCGGGCGGGCAGCGCGGACCATACGGCGTCGGCGCTGACGATGACGTCGAGGGCCTCCGCGTACCAGCGGTTCATCCGGTCGACCAGCCGGTCCAGGCCCAACTCCTCGCTGAGCAGCGGGGAACCGCCGAGGGTGGCGCTGCTCGGCAGGGTGATCGCGGTGCCGCACAGCAGCTCGGTGAGCTCGGCCAACTCGTCCTGCGTCGGCCAGCGGTGACGGGAGCGCACCTCACGGGCCCGGGTGAGGGCCTCGGTGTACGCGTCGAAGTAGCTCCACAGGAGAGAGATGGCCTGCTCGGTGGTGGACCAGCGGTCCTTGGTGACGCCCGTGAGCTCGGCGCCCTCGAGAAGCCTTCGGCCCGCGTGGTCCTGGAGGGCGAGCAGCGAGGACTCGATCGCCTCGTGTTCGGCGGCGAGCTTCGCCAGTGCGCGGTCCACCTCCTCCCGGCCCATGACCGGGCCGTCGGGTGTCCCCGCGAAACTGGGGAAGGGTCCCGAGACCCCCATCGATCACCTCTCCATGTCCGTAACCGTTATGTGATCCGTCTGCTGCGTCATCCCTACGCGTGTGAGGCGGGTGCTAATCCTTGCCGGTCCGTGATCCTTGCTCGTACCCGATGTGCCCGGGTTTGTTGTGCTCGTGCGCGCCGGGTCCTCGTGCGCGCTGGTCCTTGGCCGCGCTAGTCCCTGTACGTGGGGGCGGGCGGCGTCGGGTTCTCCTGTGCCGTGCTGAAGTCCTTGGCGAGCCACTTCTGGTAGGCCTGCATCCAGGGGCTGCCTGCCCCGCCCTGGCGGTAGTTCTCCAGAACCTTGTTGACCCGGCGTACCAGGTCGTCGTCGTTCTTGTTCATCGCCACGCCGTAGAACTCATCGGTGAATCGCGAGCCGACCAGCTTGACGGAGGGGTCCTGGGCCGCCTGCCCGGCCGCCAGCGCATTGTCGGTGATCACGGCGTCCACCTGGCCGAGCTGCAGTCTGACCAGGCAGTCCAGCTGGTTGGGCACGGGCTTCACCTTGATCGCGCCCAGATGCTCGGCCCCGGTGTCCGGCTTGTCCAGCTCGGCCTCGGCGGTGGAACCCTGTGCGGTGCACACCTTCTTGCCGCGCAGGGTCTTGTTGTAGCCGGTGATGGACGAGTCGTCGGGGACCAGCACCTGCTGCCCGGCCTGGAAGTACGCGGTGGAGAACGCCACGTCCTTGATCCGGTCGCAGTTGATGGTCATGGTGCGCACCACGACGTCGACCTTGCCCTGCTGGAGGGCCTTGATCCGCTGACTGGTGGGTATGGTACGGAAGATGACCGCGTCCGGATCGCCGAAGATGTCCTCGGCGATGGCGTGCACCAAGTCGATGTCGAAGCCGGTGAGGTCGCCGGTGGCCGGATCGCGGTATCCCCAGCGGTAGCTGTTCTGGTCCACGCCGGCGATCAGCTTGTTGAGCTTGTGCCCGTTGACCTCACGGTTCTTGATCCGCTTGATGGCCGGGCCGCTCGCGCTGGACGGGCGCAGGCTCGCCTCGGGATCGCGGCAGCTGTCCGCCGCCGCGGCCTCGGAGCCGGTCCGCACCGTATGCGGCTGCCGCGCACCGCCCTTGCCGTCGCCGTCCCCGCCGTCGTCCACCATCGCAGGGACCGCGATGGCCGTGGCCACGCCCAGGGCGCATACCGTCACCGCGGCGGCCGATCGCAGCGATCGCATGCTTCCGCCCCCATCGTCCTCATCGGTACTCCGACAGTCTGCGGCCTATGCCCAGCACCGCTCCCGCGGCTCCCAGCACGGCCAGCACCCCGGCGCCCAGCGCCATGGCGGTGAACGCGCCGCGTCCGTCGTCGGCGGCCTGCTGGAACTCCCGCTGCTCGTGGTCGAGGGCCTTGGCCAGCTGGCTGTCCACCGCGTCGAAGGACTCGCCGGTGCTGTCCTTGGCGCCTATGACCTTCGTCAGCGCCTTCCTGTAGTCGCCCGCGTCGTCGGCGGTGCGGGCGGCCTTGTGCCGCACCTGCCACTCGCGGATCCGGTCGCCGGCCTTCTCCACCGGCTCGCGGCCCTCGTCGTCGTCCGCGAGGGCGCGCGCCTTGTCCAGCAGGCTGCCGTCCGAGGGACGGCCGCCGGACGCCTTGCCCACGAGCGCGGACATCCGGGAGCCATAGCTGACGTCGTAGGCGTCCTTGCCCTTGTTGGCACCGTCCTCGTCGACGACGACCGCGCCGCGGGCCACCAGGGTCAGGTTTTCGTCGGCGCGGGCCCGCAGGGAGTCGATCCGCGCCTCGTTGAGCACCTGGAGGGACTTCGCCCCGTGGTCGTCTGAGTCGCTGAGCTGGGTGCTGGCGACCGCGTGGCCGACCACCAGCCACAGCATCACCACCGTGGAGGCGGCCGTGGCGGTGAGCAGACCGCGGTTGAGCACCCGGTTGGTCCGGTGGAACTCACGGCGCTGGGCCCAGCCCAGCGCGCCCAGGGCGACCAGCCCGGTGGCGATCGCCACCCACGGCCATGCCTCGGCGTCCTCGTAGTCCTCCCCGAGCCGGGCGGTCTCCGCCTGGTAGAGCCTGCCCGCGGCGGGCAGCAGCTTGTCGCGCATGGTGTCGTTGGCATAGCGCAGATACGCGCCGCCCAGCGGCAGTCCCTGGCGGTTGTTGGCGCGCGCGGAGTCGATCAGTCCGGTGTAGACCGGCAGCAGCTGATTGATCTTCCGTATCTCGTCGCGGGCGGAGGACGAGCCCTCCGTATTGGCCGCGGCCCGCACCAGCAGCTTGGACGCGGTGTCGATGTCCCGCACGAACCGCTGCCGGACCTGGGGAGGCTCCTGGCCGCCCGCCAGGAAGCCACCGGTGGCGGTGGTGTCCGCGTCGGCGAGCGAGCGGTAGATCTGCGCCGCGTCGGCGCTCAGCGGCTGGCTGCGCTCGGCCACGGCGTCCGCCGCGGTCTGCCGGTCGGAGACCTGCCAGGCCGTGACGGCGCCGAACGCGACCACCAGCGCGGCCAGCACCGCTCCGATGACGCGCAGCCGGCCGGGCTCGGTCGTCGCCGCCGCCCGCGCCCGGTCGAGCCCCTCAGCCCACGCGGTCCGCGGCGGGGCCGCGGGCGCGGGCGGCGGTGCGGCTCTGCCGGTGGTCGGCGGGTATGACACAAGACCTCCCCCTTGGCCCGGATTCCTGGTTGGTGTCGCGGTCGGTGTCGCAGCAGTATGGACCGCGGCGCCAGGAGAGGTCACCGGTCGAGCCTGGATCTTGTTCGGATCGCGATCTTCCCTCCCCTTTTCATTACGCTTCGGAAGGACTTTCGGTTCCACTTTCCGTGTCATCGGCCGGGGCGTAGTGCGCGCGCAGCCGGGCGTACGCCGATTCCGGCGCGCCGGTGCGGTCCAGGCCCAGCAGCGCGGCGCCGAGCACCGGCGGCGCGGTGACCACCCGCGGCTCGGCCTTCGGGGCGCGCTCCGCGAGCAGTTCGCGGATCCGGTCGTCCAGCAGCGGATGGCGGGCCGCGAGCACCCCGCCGCCCAGCACCACCGGGGCTCCTCGCCCAGCAGATCGAGCCGGCCGAGGGCGACCACCGCCATGGTCACCACTTCCTCCGCCTGGCGCTCGACGATCGCCCGCGCGATCCCGTCGCCGGCCCCGGCCACCGCGAACAGCACCGGCGTCAGCTCATGCCGCCGCCCCGGCTCCAGACGGCCCAGATGCAGCGCCTCGATCAGCTCGTACATGGTGGTCAGGCCGAAGTGCGCGGGCAGGGCGCGGGCCAGCTCGGTCGGCTCGCCGCGGCCGTCCTCGGCGCGCGCCCCCCACCACAGCGCCTCCTCCGACAGATAGCCCCCGCCGCCCCAGTCGCCGGAGATCCGGCCGATCGCGGGGAAGCGGGCCACCCGGCCGCCGTGACCGATCCCGGCGCAGTTGATGCCGGCGCCGCAGACCACGGAGACGCCGGTCGGCTCGCCGTCGTCCCCGACCCCGGCCCGCAGCAGGGCGAAGGTGTCATTGGCGACCGTGACGGTGGCGCCCCAGCCGCGCTCGGCCAGGACGCCCGTCAACTCCTCCTCCTCGCTGGGCAGATCGACGTTGGCCAGACACGCCGAGACATGCCCCGCGCCCGCCGCCCCGGACCGGCCCGCCTGCCGCGCCACCTCCTCCACCAGGGGCGCGAGCGAGGCGACGGCGCGCTCGGCGCCCACGACGGGCGGCCGGAAGCCGCCGCCGCGGGCCGCGCCGAGGACGGAGCCGTCCGGGCCGATGAGTGCCACGTCCGTCTTGCTGTTGCCCGCGTCGATCGCCAGGACCGACCCGTCCGGCGGGGCAGCGGACGAGGGGGAAGCGGACGAAGGGGAAGGAGAGGGGGTCGATACGGACTGGGTCAGGCCCACGCCAGATGCTCCCGGTTGTGCGCGATGAGGTCGTCGGTCAGCTTCTCGGCGTATTCGATCTGGCCGATGAGGGGGTGGGAGAGCAGCGCCTGGAAGACCCGCTCCCGGCCGCCCTTCAACGCCGCCTCCAGCGCCAGGCGTTCGTACGCGGTGACATTCGCGACCAGACCGGCGAACAGGGGCTCGAGGGGGCGCACGGGCAGTGGCTTCGCGCCCTGCGCATTGACGGCCGCCGGGACCTCGATCACCGCGTCGTCCGGCAGGAAGGGCAGCGTGCCCTCGTTGAACGTATTGACGATCCGCACCTCGCCGGTGTCGCCCAGCAGGGACGAGGTCAGATCGACCGCCGCCTCCGAGTAGAACGCCCCGCCGCGCTTGCCGAGCAGCTCGGGCTTCTCGTCCAGCGCCGGATCGCCGTACATCTCCAGCAGCTCCCGCTCGATCGCCGCGACCTCCGCCGCCCGGGACGGCTTGCTGCGCAGCTCCCGCACCACCGCGTCGTGCTGGTAGTAGTAGCGCAGATAGTAGGAGGGGACGACGCCGAGCCGGCTCACCAGCGTGCGCGGCATCCGCAGGTCCTCGGCGATCGCCTCGCCGTGCTCCGCGAGCAGCTTGGGCAGCACGTCCTCACCGTCGGTGCCGCCGACGCGCACCGCGCGCTCCCAGGTGAGGTGGTTGAGGCCGACGTGCTCCAGCGTCACCTCGCCGGGGTCCACGCCCAGCAGCTTGGCGAACTTCCGCTGGAAGCCGATGGCCACATTGCACAGGCCGACCGCCCGGTGCCCGGCCGTGAGCAGCGCCCGGGTCACGATCCCGACCGGGTTGGTGAAGTCCACGATCCAGGCGTCGGGGTTGCGTCGGCGCACCCGCTCGGCGATGTCCAGCACCACCGGGACGGTGCGCAGCGCCTTGGCCAGCCCGCCCGCGCCGGTGGTCTCCTGCCCGACGCAGCCGCACTCCAACGGCCAGGTCTCGTCCTGGTTCCGCGCGGCCTGGCCGCCGACGCGCAGCTGGAGCAGGACCGCGTCCGCGCCGTCCACGCCCGCGTCCAGGTCGTCGGTCCAGGAGATGGTGCCCGGGTGGCCCTGCTTGGCGAAGATCCTTCGTGCCAGCCCGCCGACCAGCTCCAGCCGGTCGGCCGCCGGGTCGACCAGGACCAGTTCCTCCAGCGGGAGAACGTCCCGCAACCGGGCGAATCCGTCGATGAGTTCGGGGGTGTAGGTGGACCCACCCCCACGACTGCGAGCTTCAACCCTTGACTCCTGTCAGTGTGACGCCTTCGACGAAGGCTTTCTGAGCGAAGAAGAAGACGATGATGACGGGGGCCATGACGAGCAGGGTCGCGGCCATCGTCAGATTCCAGTTGACGCTGTGCGCGCTCTTGAAGCTCTCCAGGCCATAACTGAGCGTCCAGGCGCCCGGATTCTGCGAGGCGTAGATCTGCGGGCCGAAGTAGTCGTTCCAGCAGTAGAAGAACTGGAACAGTGCGACGGCCGCGATCCCTGGTTTGGCCATCGGGATCACGATGCGCAGCAGCGTGCCGAATTCCCCGCTGCCGTCCACCTTCGCCGACTCCAGGTACTCCCGGGGAATCGTCAGCAGGAACTGGCGCAGCAGGAAGATGGAGTACGCGTCGCCGAAAGCCATCGGGATGATCAGCGGCCACAGCGAACCCGACAGATGCAGCTGCTGGGCCCAGACCAGATACATCGGTATCACGATCACTTGCGGCGGCAGCATCATCGTGGAGATGACCAGCATCATGGCGGTGCGGCGGCCGCGGAAGCGGAATTTGGCGAGGGCGTAGGCCACCGGAATGGAGGAACAGACGGTGAAGAGGGTGCCGAGCCCGGCGTACATCAGCGAATTGCGCCACCAGTCCAGGAAGCCCGGGGTGTTGAAGACATCGACGTAATTCGACCAGTTCCATTCGGTGGGCCACAGGTCGCCGCTCAGCGCCTGGTCGTCGCTCATCACCGAGGTCAGGAAGACGAAGACGAACGGCAGGATGAAGAAGAGCGCGGCGGCGATGGCGACCGTGTGTACGGCGATCCAGTGCAGCGCGGCGCGGCGGCGGGCGGCGGGGGCGGGGGAGCGGCCTGCGGCGGGGCGCGCCGGCGCGGACGGCGCCGAGAGGGTGGTGGTGGCGGTCATGAGGGATCGGTCCTCTCAGTCCTCGGCTCAGTCATCGGCCGACAGCAGTCCGGTACGCCTGCGCATCAGCAGCGTCGTCACGGCCATCGCGATCGCGAACAGCACGAGCGAGAGCACGCAGGCGGCCCCGGTGTTGAAGTTCTGGAAGCCGAGCGAGTAGACGAGCTGCGGCACGGTGAGCGTGGAATGGTCGGGGTAGCCGGGCTGGATGACCGTTCCGGGCCCGACGCTGACCCCGGAGGCGAGCTTTCCGGCGACCAGCGCCTGGGTGTAGTACTGCATGGTCTGGACGACGCCCGTCACGACCGCGAACATCACGATCGGCGTGATCGACGGCCAGGTCACATAGCGGAACTTGTGGAACGCCCCGGCGCCGTCCAGGTCGGCCGCCTCGTACTGCTCCTTGGGGACGTCCAGCAGGGCCGCCATGAAGATGACCATGAGGTCCCCGATGCCCCACAGGGAGAGCAGGACGAGGGACGGCTTGGCCCAGGCCGGGTCGTTGAACCAGTTCGGGGCGTGGATCCCGATGCTGCCGAGGATGTCGTTCACTGGGCCGGTACCGGGATTCAGCAGAAAGACGAAGGCGACGGTGGCCGCCACCGGAGGGGCGAGATACGGCAGGTAGAAGGCGGTGCGGAAGAATCCCACCCCGGACTTCACCTTGGTGGCCAGCAGTCCGATGCCCAGGCCGAAGACGACCCGCAGCGCCACCATGACCACGACCAGCCAGAGCGTGTTCCACAGGGCCGGTCCGAACAGCGGCATCTGCTCCAGCACATAACGCCAGTTGCGCAGTCCCACGAAGGTCGGGGCCTTGATCTGGTTGTAGTGCATGAAGGAGAAGTAGACGGTGGCGATCAGCGGATAGCCGAAGAAGACGGTGAAGCCGACCAGCCAGGGGGAGAGAAAACCGAGGGTGCGCAGCCGCTCGCGCCGCGCTTTACGGCGCAGGGCGGGGGCGTTCGTCAAGGTGGCCATGTCGCGCTCCGTCAGTTCTGTGCCTGGAGATTGTCGGCATCTATCTCGTCATCGAGTTTTCGTAGCCCCGCGTCCAGATCGTGCACCTTGCCCGCCTCGACGCCGTAGGAGAAGTCCTGAAGCGAGGTGACGTACTGACCGCCGTTGATCGAGGGCGGCAGGGCGGTGCTGTAGCGGTTCTGCGCGATATCGAGGAAGGCCCGGAAGGTGGGGTCCGAGTCCAGCTTCGGGGAGGTGAGCGCCGCCTTGGTGGACGGCACATTGTGAATGGCGTTGGCGAAGGCGACCACCTGATCGGTGTTGGCGGTCAGGAACTTCACCAGCTCCCACGCGGCGTTCTGGTGGGTGCTGCTGTGCGCGATGCCGACCACCGTGCCGGTGAGATAGCCCCGGCCATAGGTCTCGGGCCGGTCGTCGGGCACGGGCAGCGGGGCGGTGCTCCACTTGAACTTCGCGCCCTTCATGAAGAGGCCGCGCCATTCGCCGTCCATGTGCATCGCGAGCTTTCCGGTGAGAAAGGCGTTCTGGGACGACATCTCATCGCCGAAGGAGGTGCGGAACGTCTCCAGCGGGCCATAGCCGCCCTGGCTCCGGACCAGTTCCCCGGTGGTGGTGTAGAACTCCTTGAGCGCCTTCCCCTTCGCCAGCCGCGCCTTGCCGTCCTTGTCGAAGTACGTGGGGCCCCATTGGGCGAGGAACCGGTCCGGGCTGTTCTGGTAGAGCCGGAAATTGGGCATGAAGCCGACTCGCTCATAGCCGCCGCCCTTGGTGCGTTTGGTCAGCTTGACCGCGTCGCGCCGCAGCTCCGACATGGTGCGGGGCGGCCGCTTGATGCCCGCCTCGGCGAAGGCGTCCTTGTTGTAGTACATGCCGTACGCGTCGGCGAGCAGCGGGAGGGCGCACTGGTCGCCCTGGTAGCTCGTGTAGTCCAGCAGCGTTTTCGGGAAGACCTTGGCCTTGTCAAGACCGGTCTTCTTCATGAACGGATCGAGGTCCACCCACATCCCGGAGGAGCAGTACTGCCCCACATTCTTGGTGGTGAAGGAGGAGACGACATCGGGGGCGTCGCCACCGCCCGCCCGCAGTGCCTGGTTCACGGTGGCGTCGGTGACATTCCCGGTGGCCTTCACCTTGATATTGGGGTGGAGCTTCTCGAACCGGGCGATGCTGGCATCAATCGCCTTGACCTCGCTGCCCTCCGACCAGCCGTGCCAGAACTTCAGCGTGACGGGTTTGGTCGGATCGTCCTCGGCGCTGCCGGTACTGGGATTGGCGCAGCCCGTCAGGAGCAGGGCGCCGGCACTCAGCGCTGCGGCGAGAGCGGCCAGTTTTCGTGCCATGGGGAGACTTCCTTTACTGCGGTACGAGGGGGACGGCAGGGGGAAGCGGCGGTGCGGGGCGCCGGACAACGGACAAAGGGGAGAGCGGACGAAGGAGAGAACGGACAGAGCCTGAGTACGGACAAAGGGCAGAACGGACAGAGCCTGAGAACGGACAGAGGGAAAAGGGGAAGGGGCGTACGGAGTGGTGAGCGGCGCCCGGTGAATCAGGCGTCGAACCGGGCGGTGTCGAAAACGGTCTGACGGGCATCGGCGACCGCCGTCCGCAGCGCGCCGATGAGAATCGGATCCCCCTCGATCTCACTGATCCGCAGCTGCGGCCGGGGCAGCGCGAGACCGGTCATCTCGGCCTCGACCAGCTGCCGCAGCCGCTCCCCGCCGGCCTGCGCGACCTCACCCGAAAGGACGACGAGCTCCGGGTCGACCACGGCGACGACGGAGGCCAGCCCGGTGGCCAGCCTGCGGGCCAGCTCGGTCAGCACCTCGTCGCCCGGGCCGGGGGTGCGCAGCGCGGCGGCGAGCGCCTTGGTGGCCGTGGGCGCGTCGATCCCGTGCTCGCGGGCCAGCTCCACGACGGCGGGTGAGCCGACCAGCTTCTGGAACCCCCCGCCCCGTCCGGCCGGGCGGCGGCGTCCGGGCCGCCCCGGGCCAGCGGGGCGCCCGGCAGCGGCATGTAGCCGATCTCCCCGGCCCCGCCGGTGGCACCCCGCAGCAGAGTGCCGTGGAGCACGATGGCCGCGCCGACCCCCTCGTCGGCCCAGACCAGCGCGAAGTCGTCGAAGTCCTGGGCGGTGCCGTGGTGCTGTTCGGCGATGGCGGCGAGGTTGACGTCGTTCTCGATGACGATCGGCGTGTGCAGCACCTCGGCCAGGTCGTCCCGCAGGGTGCGGGACTGCCAGCCGGGCAGATGCGGGGCGTAGCGCAGCGTCCCGGTGCGCGGGTCGAGCGCGCCGGGGGTGCCGATCACGGTGGAGTGCAGGTCGTCCCGGCCGAGCCCGGCGGTGGCCAGCGCCCCGTCCACCGCCTCGGCGACCAGCTCCCCAGTCCGGTTGGTCACGCTCGCGTCGGTCGCCGCGGCCGTCACCCGGTGTTCACCGGCCACCTGGCCGGTGATGCCGGCGACAGCGGCGGTGATGCCCTCCTGGTCCACGGCGAGCGCGGCCACATGGGCGGCGGCCGGATCGATCTCGTACAGCTGCGCGTTGGGCCCCGGGCGTCCGGTGACGTTCCCGGTGGTGCGGACCAGGCCGACGGACTCCAGGCGGGTCAGCAGCTGGGAGGCGGTGGGCTTGGACAGCCCGGTCAGCTCCCCGAGCCGGGTCCGGGTGAGCGGTCCGTGGGCGGCCAGCAGCTCCAGTGCGGAGCGGTCGTTCATGGCGCGGAGGACGCGGGGGGTTCCGGGTGTGCCGCCCTGCGTAGTGCTGCCGGGTGATGCGGCCATGGTGGTGCCCCCGTCTCACTCTGTTAAGAAAGTTTCCTATTGATGAATAGCAAGCTAGGGGGCGGACCGGGGCGGCGTCAATGGGTCATGGGCGGGCTTTCCTTGGCGGGTTCTTGGCGAAGAGATGGATCAACCATGTGCCTGGCATGGACAAGTCACCGTAAGAGTGGCCTCCGGTGGGGTGGCTGTGATCGTCAGCCCCCACTGTCATGCGACGACTCGAATCGCAAGGGGGCTAGGTGAGATCTGTTTCTTCCCGGGAGCGCACGGCCCGTTCCAGACAACGCACGGCCCGTTCCAGAAAACCCACGGCCCGTTCCGGCAGGCGCACGACCCTGGGGCTGGCGGCGGCGCTGCCGTTGGTGGCCGGTGCGCTGGCGCTCGGCATACCCACGGCCCAGGCCGACTCCGCACCGCACGGCCGTGACACCCTCAACGGCACCAAGCCCGCCTGGGCGACGGCGCGTTCGGACCGGGGCGTGACCGATGACGGCAATAAGGTCACCGCGCGCGTCTATCTGGCCGGACGGGACGCCAAGGGACTGGCCGACTACGCCAAGGCCGTGTCCGACCCCTCCTCGCCGGACTACGGCACATATCTGTCGGCCCGGCAGACCCAGGCACGTTTCGGACCGACACGGCAGCAGAAGGACGCCGTGAGCGCCTGGTTGAAGGGCGCCGGGCTCGCTGTCACCGGCGGTAACCAGCACTATCTGTCGGTCAGCGGCGAAGTCTCCGCCGCCGAGCGGGCGTTCGGCACCCAGCTGCACAACTACACCAAGGACGGCAAGGTCTACCGCGCGCCGTCGAACGTGGCCACCGTGCCCGCCTCGCTCCACGGCGCCGTGCTGACCGTCGTCGGCCTGGACAACGCGCCCAGGCGGGCCAAGCACGACGAGACCCTTCCGCCCCCCGGACCGGTCTTCAAGAACGCGGGGCCGTTCTCCACCTATTACGGCTCCCGGACCGACCGGAGCCTGCCCTCGGCCTACGGCGCCAAGCAGCCGTACGCGATCAAGGGGTACACCGGCAAGCAGCTGCGTGCCGCCTACGGCGCCAAGAGCCGCAACACCGGTAAGGGCGTCACCGTGGCCATCACCGACGCCTTCGCCTCGCCCACCATCGCCGCGGACGCCGCCCAGTACGCCAAGCGCAACGGCGATGCGGCCTACCGGAAGGGCCAGTTGACGCAGGTGCTGCCGGCCGACTACCGGTACACCGAGGAGTGCGACGCGAGCGGCTGGTACGGCGAGGAGACCCTCGATGTCGAGGCGGTGCACGCGGTGGCGCCCGCGGCCGACATCTCTTACGTCGGCGGAGCCTCCTGCACCGACGACGATCTGCTCGACTCGCTCGCCAAGGTCGTCGACAACCGGCTGGCCGACATCGTCTCCAACTCCTGGGGCGATGTGGAGGCCAACGAGACGCCGGACGTGGCCGCCGCCTACGACCAGATCTTCCAGCAGGGCGCGGTCGAGGGCATCGGCTTCTACTTCTCCTCCGGCGACAACGGCGACAACGTGGCGTCCACCGGCACCAAGCAGGTCGACACCCCGGCCAACTCGGCATGGGTGACGGCGGTCGGCGGCACCTCCCTGGCCGTCGGCAAGGGCGAGAAGTACCAGTGGGAGACCGGCTGGGGCACCACCAAGGCCACCCTCTCGGCCGACGGCACCAACTGGGACGGGCTGCCCGGTGCGTACACCTCCGGCGCCGGAGGCGGCACCAGCAAGACCGTCGCCCAGCCCTTCTACCAGCGCGGCGTGGTGCCGGACGCGCTCGCCCTGGGAGGCGGCGGCACGGCCAGGCAGCGGGTGACCCCGGACATCGCGGCCGTGGCCGACCCCAACACCGGCTTCCTGGTGGGCCAGACGCAGACCTTCCCGGACGGATCGCTCCAGTACGGCGAGTACCGCATCGGCGGTACCTCGCTGGCCGCGCCCGTGATCGCCGGTGTGCAGGCGCTCGCTCAGCAGGCGCGCGGTGGCCAGTCGATCGGCTTCGCCAACCCCGCGCTGTACGACCGTTACGGCACCGCCTCGTACCACGATGTGACCGACCACCCGCTGGGCGCCGGTGTCTCGCTGGGCGTGGTCCGGGTCGACTACGTCAACAGCCACGACGACGCCGACGGGCTGGTGACCTCGCTGCGCAGCCTCGGCCGGGACAGCTCGCTCCACGCGGTCGTGGGCTATGACGACGTGACCGGTGTGGGCACGCCCGCGGCCGGCTACGTCACCTCGTTCGGTGGACACCACCGCCGCTGAGCGGCTGGGGCTGAGCGCCTTACGGTTCGCATGGGGCTCCCGTCCCTCCTTGGGGCGGGAGCCTCGTCATGCTCCGCCGTGTCGCGCCCGCCGTGTCGCGCCCGTCGTGGTCACTTCGTCGTGGGCGGCGGCACCGTCGCGGAGGGGGTGGCGGCGGGAGCGATCGGGCTGGCCGCCGCCGACTGCGGAGAGTCCGGGTTGGCCAGCGCCGACGGCGCCGCCGTGGCGGCGCCCGGATCGACGGCGTCGGTCTGGAGCTCCGGGTCCAGGGGCCGGCCGACGAGCTGGATGCCCGCCTCGTTCAGCGCCTTCTTGATCCGCCAGCGCAGCTCACGCTCGACGCCGAGCGCCTTGCCGGGCATGGTCCGCGCCGACACTCGGACGATCATCGAGTCCAGATAGACGGCGTCGAGACCCAGGACCTCGATCGGCTCCCAGAGCCGCTCGTTCCACGGCTCCTCCTTGGCCATGTCCACACCGACCTGCGTGATCACGGCCCGGACCTGGTCCAGATCCTCCTCGGCCCGGACCTGGACGTCGAGCGCGGCCGTCGCCCAGCCCTGGCTGAGGTTGCCGATCCGCTTGACCTCGCCGTTGCGCACGTACCAGATCTCGCCGTTGTCCCCGCGCAGCTTGGTGACGCGCAGACCGACCTCGATCACCTCGCCGGAGGCCACCCCGGCGTCGACCGTGTCGCCGACCCCGTACTGGTCCTCGAGGATCATGAAGACACCGGAGAGGAAGTCGGTGACCAGATTGCGGGCGCCGAAACCGATCGCCACGCCCGCGACCCCTGCGCTGGCGAGCAGCGGCGCCAGATTGATCTCCAGCGCGGAGAGGATCATCAGCGCCGCGGTGCCCATGATCAGGAACGAGGCCACGGAGCGCAGCACCGAGCCGATCGCCGCGGAGCGCTGGCGTCGTCGCTCCACATTGACCAGCAGCCCGCCGAGCGCGGTGCCGTCGACGGCCTGGGCCGTGCGGTTCATGCGCTCTATCAGCTTGGTGATCGCCCGCCGGACGACGGACCGGAGGACGAAGGCGATGATCAGGATCAGGGCTATGCGCAACCCGATGCCGAGCCAGGTGGACCAGTTCTCCTCCACCCAGCCCGCGGCGTTCGTGGCGCTCTTCTGCGCATCGTCGAGAGTCGTGGGACGAGGCGTCGAGTCAGCGGCCAGAGCAGCGGACCAGAACACAGCAGAAACCCTTCGTATGCGACATGCCCGCACGGATCGCCCGCGCGCGCAACCTCTCACACAGTAGCCGGGCGCGAGATGCGCCGTTCCTGTGTTCGAGAGCGCGCGAGCGCGGCCAGGGGGCGCATATGAGCGGGTCCGGAGGCGGCAATTCCACCTTCTGCCCCGGCCGGGGCCGTGCGGCGGCACCAGCCGGAGCGGGCCGTGATTCTTGCCACTTCGCGGTGGTGCCCCGCTCCCGCGCACCTCGTGAGCGAGGGCGCCGGAAGGCCGACGGGGCAGTGGTCAAGCGGTCGGTGTCGCCGCCGTGTACAGGGGGTATACGTGCGGTACGCGGAAATGCCTCTCAACCGTTAACCCGGTGATAGTGGCGTTCCGGCCAGGGTTCAGGGGAAACTGGGGGAGATCGTCCCGGCGCGAGCCACGCGCCGCCGGCGTACAAGGAGGCCCCCGTGCCGCATGTCCTGGTCCTCAACGCGTCGTACGAGCCCCTCGGCGTCGTACCGCTCCGCCGCGCGCTCGTACTCGTCCTCAATGACAAAGCCGTCAGTCTCGAGGACTCAGGCGCCCTGATGCACAGCGCGACCCGCGTCATCCCCGCACCCAGCGTCGTCCGGCTGAAGCGCTTTGTGCGGGTGCCCTTTCGCGGCCCCGTCCCGCTCACCCGCCGCGCCCTGTTCGCCCGCGACGGCGGCAGGTGCGCCTACTGCGGTGGCGTCGCAACCAGCGTCGATCACGTCATCCCGCGCAGCCGTGGCGGGCAGCACACCTGGGAGAACGTGGTCGCCGCGTGCCGTCGCTGCAATCACGTCAAGGCAGACCGCCATGTCGCCGAGATCGGCTGGCGGCTGCGCCATCAACCCGCGCCGCCGTCGGGGCTCGCGTGGCGGATCATCGGCACGGGCCATAGGGACCCGCGCTGGCTGCCATACCTCCAGGCATACGGCGCGGAAGACGCCATGGCCCGGATCGACGGCAAATCTGCCTGAGAGACCGGGCCATTACTGTGTCTGCCCGCGGGAGCCCCTGGGTCCTGTCCGGCGGACCTTCACGGACCCGTGAAGATCCGCCGGACAGGATCCGGTCCTTCTGCGCCGCCTGGTCCTTCCGCACGGCGTCGGGCGCGTCCGACGGATCGTGACGCCTGCGGCGGGCCACGCGGCGGAGCCGCATATCGATGCTCGCCCCTCCCCGCCCCTTCCCGGCACCTGACGATACGCGGCTCCGCCGCGTGCGGGGCTTCGCCCCCCGACCCGGGGTCCGGGGGGCGAAGCCCCTGGTAACGGGGAGGGGAAAGATCCGTCGGACGCCCTTAGTCCTTCTGCACCGCGTAGGCGGCGACCGACCAGAGGGAGTAGCCGAAGCGGGTGGCGCGCTCGACGCCCTGGACGCGGATGAACCGGGTGTCCGGGGCGTCCATGCCGATCGACTCCCGGCCGCCCTTCCCATGGGCCACCGTCGCCGCGTCCCGCCAGGTGCGGCCGTCCTTGGAGACCTGGACGCGGTAGCGGGAGGCGTACGCGTCCTGCCAGGTCAGCTCCAGGCGGCCGATCCGCGCCGGGTGGGCCAGCTCCAGCTGGAGCCAGGCGCCGTCCTCGGCCGGGGAGGACCAGCGGGTGTCCGCCTTGCCGTCGATCGCGGCGGACGCCGGGAAATCGGCGGTCTCATCGCCGGACGAGGTCGCTTTCGTGCCCTCCGCGCGGGCCAGGTCCGGGCCACCGGTGTGCGGATGCGCCCTTATGGTCAGCATGCGCTCCTCGGACCCGAAGCGGACCGGGAGGGAGTAGCTGCCCGGCTTGGTGCCCTTGGCCACCGAGATCTCCAGCCG
This sequence comes from Streptomyces violaceusniger, assembly GCA_005405945.1. Lineage (GTDB taxonomy): Bacteria > Actinomycetota > Actinomycetes > Streptomycetales > Streptomycetaceae > Streptomyces > Streptomyces violaceusniger. The sequence continues at coordinate 4,453,746 of BJHW01000001.1, read as the reverse complement.
GGCGGTCGCCGTACCGCCGCGCGGAGCCGTCACCCCGGCGGGGGCGCGGACGGTGATGCCGCGCGGCGCCTTCACCGTGAGGTCGCCGTTCACATCGCCGGGGCGGTGGGAGACCAACTGGGCCTCGACGACGGCCGCGTCGCCGCCTATCTGCGCGTCCGCCGTCTTGTGGGACAGCGTGAGCCCGGCGTCCGGGGTGTCGCCGAACCAGGGCGTGATCTCGTGCACGGCCGGCGGGGTGGTGCCCTCCGGCCAGCTGAGCCGGATCGCGTCCGCCGACAGGTCCTTGTCCCCCTCCGCCGCCCTGACCTGGGTGAAGCCGCTGCCCGAGAGGGTGCCGATGCGGCGCCAGCCCGCACCGGGGACATGCGCCTCGACGGTGCCCGGTGCGGCGTCCTGGACCCGGGCGGTGAGCGCGGAGACCGAGGAGAGCGGACGGCTGCGGCCGAAGCGCACGGTGACCGGGCGGCCGGGCGACGACACCTCGGTGGCCGCCTTGCCGTCGGCCGCCGCGCGGTCCTCCTTGCCGGTCCGCAGCCCCAGCTTCGGGGTCCGGTCCACGCCCGACCAGGCGTCCGCCCGGACCAGGGCCTTGGCGAGGAAGGGGTCGAGGACACCCTTGCCGACCGTGACCCGGCTGTCCCCGATCTTCTCGCGCAGCGCCTCCACCGCGAGCTGGGCCTTCCAGGCCGCCGCCCCGTCGCCGCGCGCCTGGGCGGTGAGCATGTCCACGGCCCGCACCCCCGCGTCGCCGTACCGGCTCAGCTGGTCGAGCCAGGGCCGCACATCGTCACCCAGCGTGCGGGAGAGCCGCTCGGGGGCGTCACGCATCGTCGTGAAGGCCTCGCGCAGCCGACCGGCCGAGCGCTCCAGCCGCTCCACGTCCGTACCGCCCTGGGCCGTCCAGAACGCGTCGACGAGCGGGCGCAGATACGCGGACTCGTCGCCGCCGAGCACCGAGGAGGCGTCGTTCCCGGCGAGGGCGCGCAGGGCGGCGCGGGTCTTGGCGTCGGGCCCGGCGAGGTCGTCGATGGCCGCCTGCCAGGACTCCTGGGGGCGGTAGCCGCGCGGGTTCCAGGCGAAGTCGGCGGCGGTGAACAGCGGGATCCGGGAGGCGGTCGGCTGCTCCATGGCGTTGGCCAGCAGCGCCGCGGACTGGGTGGCCACCGCGGGGTCGCGGCCGGTGTACGGGCCGAGGAAGATCCGATCCTGCGCCCAGTCGTTGACCGGGTAGTTGTCCATGGTGACCAGGCGGTGGCCGAACGCCGACCGGGCACCGGCCAGCTCACCGCCGGTGATGGTCCTGGGCACCACCCCGACCCCGGTCCAGGCGACCTCCACACGCTGGTCGAGCGCCCCGGCCAGCGCGCGCCGGAAATCCGTGTCGCCGTCCTGGTAGTACTCGGTCGGCATCAGGGACAGCGGGGCCGAGCCGGGGTAGCGCTCGGCCAGGTGGCGGGCGAGGGTATTGGCCACCTTGGCCTGCGCGGTGGCGGCGGCCTCCGGGCCGGAGCCGAACTCGTCGGCGTCGGCGCCGCAGTGCCACTCGCTGTAGCTGACGTCCTGGAACTGCAGCTGGAAGGAGCGCACCCCGAGCGCCCACATGGCGTCGACCTTCCGCAGCAGCGCCTTGAGGTCCTTCGAGGACGAGAAGCACATCTCCTGGCCCGGGGAGACCGCCCAGCCGAGGGTCACATGGTTGGCCCGGGCGCGCGTGGCCAGCTCGCGGAACTCCTCGCGCCGCTCGGCGGGGTAGGGGTCGCGCCAGCGCGCCTGCCGGTAGGTGTCGTCGCCGGGCGCGTAGAGGTAGCGGTTCTGCTTGGTGCGGCCCATGAAGTCGAGCTGGGCCAGCCGGTCGCGGTGCGACCACGGGGAGCCGTAGAAGCCCTCCGTCGTGCCCCTTACGGCCGTCGCGGGCCAGTCGCGTACGGTCACCCCGGCGAAGGCGGAGCCCCGGCCCTCCCGCTTCACCAGCAGCTGGCGCAGGGTCTGGACGGCGTGGAAGAGCCCGTCCGGGCCGACGCCGGACAGCGCGACCGTGGGGTGCCCGTCCACCGGGCCCGTGGCCAGGAGATAGCCGCCGGAGGGGAGGTCGCCGCGCTCGGGCGCGCGCAGGGCGCGCAGCGCGTTCGTCGCACCCTTACCGCCGACATGCACCACCAGCCCGCGTGCCGGGGCCTTGCCGCCGGGCGTGGCCTCGTCGACGGTGCGCACCCCCGCGTCGTGCAGCAGGCCGCGCAGCGCGTCCAGGGCATACGGATCGGCGTCGCCGTCGGCTATGAGCGTGGCCTCGTCCCCCAGGGCCACCTCCGACCCCTGCGCCCGCAGCGACTGGGGGCGCGGCCATACGGGTGGTATGCCCTCGCTGCTGTCGCGCTCCGGTGTGGTGGCGCCCGGGGCGCCGTGGTCCACCGGTGCGGCGGTGGCCGCCGGGGCACCGCCGAGCAGCCCTCCGATGACCGCGGCGGCCATGGCCGTCGCGCCCGCTGCCCTGGGCCTCTTCCCCCCGAACTGCACGGGCCTCTCCTCGATCCAGATAGCCGGTCCCCGTAGATGTGGCGCCGATAGGCGTGAGCCCACCACCAGGCCGGTGAGGGTGTCAACGCGAACGACCGAAGTGTCGGCATTGCCGCGTGCGTCGGGCCTCGGGCGCCTGGCGCCTGGCCTCGGGCGGCCCGCGCCGGGCGCGGCACGCCCGGCGCAAGTCTGACGGATGAAGGGCGGTCCTGTTCGTAAACTCTGTGCCTCCGATCCCTTCCCACCGTGAAATCGCCGCCCAGAGGGGATGTGACCTACAGCACGTCCGGGGGGCGTTTACGTCTGCGTCCCTCCGGAGTGGGTAGAGCTCGGGATGACCCACTGCCGACAACCCCACGGAGGTCCGTGTGGCCGCGTCAGCTCAACTCCTGCTTTCCGCCCTGTCCAAACCCGGCCCCGAGGCGTCCAGCGAACCGGATCCCTTCGACGGGGTCTCCGACCCCGACTGCGGACTGTGCGGCCTGGACGGCTTCGGGTCCGGAAGCGCCACCGAGGCGCCCCTCACCAGCGAGCCTCCCCTCTCCGACAACATCCCCCTGACCAGCGAGCCTCCGCTGGCCGCCGAACCTCCCCTGACGAGTGAGCCGACCGCCGTCCTCACCGGCGCGGGCGCGGGCTGCGAGCCGATGGAGTACTGATGGGCAGAGCGCGGCTCGCCGAGCTGCACGGTGTCGCCACCTCCTACGACCCGGCCCCGGGCCGCACCGTCCAGGTGCCCGAGGACACGGTCGTCGCCGTGCTCGCCGCGCTCGGCGTGGACGCCTCGACCCCCCGATCCGTGACCGAAGCGCTGGACCGGCACGACAGCCGGCGGCGCGAACGGCTGCTGCCCCCCTGTGTGGTGGTGCGCCCCGGCAAGGTGCCCCGCTTGAGCCTGCCCGAGGGTACGGCGCTGCGGGTGCGCCTCGAGGACGGCGCACCGCACGCGCGGGGGCGGGCGGCCGCGGGGGCCTTACGGGCCGGTGGCCCCCTGACGAGGGGCGCCCGCGAGGGCGGCGCCTTGGACGGCGTCCTTACGGAGGGCGCTCTTGAGGGCGCTTTTACGGCCGGAGTGCTTACGGACGGCGCTTTTACGGCCGGAGTGCTTACGGATGGCGTCCTTACGGCCGGAGTTCTTACAGACGGCGTCCTTACGGAGGGCGCCACCGCCGATGGCCTCCTTACCGCGCTCGCCGCGCTGCCGCCCGGCGCCCACACCCTGCTCGCCGAGGCCCCCGACGGCCGCCGCGCCACCGCCCCCCTCATCGTGGCCCCCGACCGAATGCCGTTGTCCCCGGCCCGCAGCCACGGTTTCCTGGTGCAGCTCTACTCACTGCTCTCCGCACGATCCTGGGGCATGGGCGACCTCGGCGACCTGGCCGATCTGGCCGCCTGGTCCGGGCGGGCGCTCGGTGCCGGCTTCGTTCAGATCAACCCGCTGCACGCCGCCGTGCCCGGCACCCCGGCCGCGCCCACCGACCCCTCGCCGTACCGCCCCTCCTCGCGGCGCTTCCCCGACCCGGTCCATCTGCGCATCGAGGACGTGCCCGAATACGCCCATCTGCGCGGCCGCGCCCGTGAGCGGGCCGATCAGCTGCTGGAGGCCGCCGCCGCCCTCCGTACGGCCGTCCTGCGCGAGGGCGCCCTCATCGACCGGGACGCCGTCTGGGCCCTCAAGCGCGAGGCGCTGGAGCTGGTGCGGACGGTCCCGCTCAGCCCCGGCCGCCGCGCCGCCTACTGCGACTTCCTCGCCGAGCGCGGTCAGGCCCTGGAGGACCACGCCCTGTGGTGCGCGCTCGCCGAGATCCACGGCCCCGAATGGCGCACCTGGCCCGACGGCCTGGCCGATCCGCGCTCGTCGGGCACCGCGCGGGCGCGGGCCGAGCACCTGGACCGCACCGACTTCCACTGCTGGCTGGCCTGGCTCACCGACACCCAGCTGGCCGCCGCCCAGCGCGCCGCGCGCGAGGCGGGCATGGGCATCGGCCTCGTCCACGACCTGGCGGTCGGGGTCCATCCCTCGGGCGCCGACGCCTGGGCGCTCCAGGACGTCTTCGCCTCCGGCATGTCGATCGGCGCGCCCCCGGACGCCTTCAACTCGCGGGGCCAGGACTGGGGCCTGCCACCGTGGCGCCCGGACGCGCTCGCGGCCACCGGCTACGCCCCCTACCGCGATCTGCTGCGCGGCCTCTTACGGCACGCGGGCGCGCTCCGCATCGACCATGTGATGGGCCTCTTCCGGCTGTGGTGGGTGCCGGAGGGGCGGGAGCCGACCGAGGGCTGTTACGTCCGCTACGACGCGGAGGCGATGCTCGGCGCGCTCGCCCTGGAGGCGCACCGGGCCGGGGCGGTCGTCATAGGGGAGGATCTGGGGACGGTCGAGCCCGGTGTACGGGAGGAGCTGGAGCGGCGGGGGGTGCTGGGCACCTCGGTGATGTGGTTCGAGCGGAACTACGACGGGGTGGGCGCGGCCCGGCCGCTGGCGCCGGAGGAGTGGCGGGCGGACTGCCTGGCCACCGTGACGACCCACGATCTGCCGAGCACGGCCGCCCGGCTCACCGGCGACCATGTGGAGCTGCGCCACCGGCTGGGCCTGCTGAGCCGTCCCCTCGCCGAGGAGCGGGCGGCGGACGCGGTCGAGGTCGCCGAGTGGCTGGGGCTGCTGGGGCGGCTCGGGCTGCTGCCGGAGGGGCCGGGCGACGAGGAGGCGGCGGTCAAGGCGGTCCACCGGTTTCTGCTGCGCACCCCGGCGAAGATGGTGGGCGTCTGGCTGCCGGACGCGGTGGGGGACCGCAGACCGCAGAATCTGCCGGGCACGTGGGATCAGTACCCCAACTGGCGGCTGCCGATCGCCGACGCCGAGGGGCGCCCGATGTCCCTGGAGGAGCTGGTCGCCTCGCCTCGGCTGCGGGCGCTGATGGATGAGGTGGCCCGGCTCGCGCCTCTTGCCTCCGCCCCAGGGGTGCCCGGCGGATCGTGACGCCTGCGGCGGGCCACGCGACGGGGAGCCGCATATCCCCACCCCGCTCCTCCCGAAACCGGGGCTCCGCCCCAGACCCCGGGTCGGGGCTTCGCTCCAGGTCCCGGGGTCCAGGGGCGGAGCCCCCGGTAGCGGGGAGGGGCGGGGAGGGGAAGACTCGCCGGGCACCCCGTCGTGGCTTGCCCCCCCATAGGTGGGATCTCTGTCGTGTGCGGTCTCCCCAGAAGGCCTCCCCTCTGGCAGTCTGTCATGGACACCGCCATAGAGGTCCGATCAATGTCGATCGGAGAGCTGGAGGGGACCATGGCCCGACCTCTGGCCGGAACGCCCGGCACCCACCGAACCCGCGGACGGCGGCGTGCGCTGCTCGCGCTCCGCGCCCTCGCCCTGGCCGCCCTCGCGGCCGTCGCCGTCCCTCCCGCCCCCGCGCAGGCCGCCGCGCAGGCCCCTGCGCGGGCCGGATGCGAGGGGCCCATCACCCCGCCCCGCAGCAGGTCGTCGAGGACTGCGACACCCCCGCCCGCATCATCGACAAGGCCGCCCACACCGTCCCCACCGCCGGACAGCGGGCCTGGCAGCAGCGTGAGGTCACCGCCTTCACCCACTTCGGCATGAACACCATGACCGGCCGCCAGTGGGGCTCCGGAGCCGAGGACGAGAAGCTCTTCGATCCGCCCGAGCTCGCCATGGACCAGTGGATGCGGGCGTACAAGGCCGCGGGCGCCCAGCAGGTCATGCTCACCGCCAAGCACCACGACGGCTTCGTGCTCTACCCGAGCCGCTACACCGACCACGACGTCGAGGCCAGCCCCTGGTGGACGAAGGGCCCGGGCGGCCGGAATTCCGACGGCGACGTCCTCGGCGCGTACGTCAAGGCCGCCCGTAAGGCGGGACTCAAGGTCGGCGTCTACCTCTCGCCCGCCGACGGCGCCGAGTTGCCGCACGCCTGGCACGCCCAGTGGGTCGAGAAGATCCGCGAGAAGCAGCAGAACGGCGAGGAGCTGTCGCTGCCCGAGCGGATGGCCCTGGAGGACGGCGACCGCGCACCCGCCGGCCAGGGCCGCTACGGCAACGGCAGCAAGCCCACCGAGCGCACCATCCCCACCCTCGTCCCCGGGGACGACCGCGCGGACAAGGTCGCCTCCGGCGCGCTGCCCACCTTCCGCTTCGCCGCCGACGACTACGACGCGTACTACCTCAACCAGATCTACGAGATCCTGACGCAGTACGGCCCCATCGACGAGTTCTGGCTGGACGGCGCCAACCCCTGGGGCGGTGCGGGCGTCACCCAGCACTACAACGTCAGGAACTGGTTCGAGCTGATCCACGCGCTCTCCCCGAATTCGGTGATCTTCCAGGGCGCCCAGGGCGTGCGCTGGGTGGGCAACGAGGACGGCATCGCCCGGGAGACCGAGTGGTCGGTGACCCCGTCCGCGGTCGACCCGTGGACCGTCATCGGCGGCGGGCTGCCCAATGACTCCACCGACGCCGACATCGGCTCGCGCGCGAAGCTGACCGCGCCGGGCGTGCGCTATCTGCAGTGGTACCCGGCCGAGGCCGATGTCTCGATCCGCCCCGGCTGGTTCCACGACCCCGCGGAGCGGCCCAAGACCCCCGACCAGCTGATGTCGCTGTACGAGCGCAGCGTGGGCCGCAACGCCTCGCTGCTGCTCAACGTGCCGCCCGCCAAGAACGGCCGGATCGACGACGCCGATATGGCCTCCCTCACGGCCTTCGGCAAGGCCGTAAGGACGACATACGGCACCGGATCCCGGCCGACCCCCGGCCATCCGGTCACCTTCGACCGGGTGCGGCTCGGCGAGGACATCCGCCAGGGGCAGCGGGTGGAGGAGTTCACCGTGCAGGCCCGGGTGGCGGGGACCTGGCGGGACATCGCCTCCGGGACGACCGTCGGGGCCCGGCGCATCCTTCCGCTGGCCGCGCCCGTCACCGCTGATGGGCTGCGGATACGCGTCCTCGCCTCCCGCGCAGCGCCACGGCTGCTGCCGCCCACGGTCCACCTCGGCGAGGCGGGCCGCGGCTGAGCCGACGGTCCCGGGGCGGTGTCATGGTCATCTCAGCATCGTGTTAAGGCCACCCCGGGCACGCGGCGCCGAGGGGCGTCGGATAACTTGAGTCCGTGAGCAACAAGGTCAAAAAGAACGCCGTGCGCGCCGGTGCAGTCATCGCCGCGACGACGGCGATGCTGCTGATGTCGTCCCCCGCGTTCGCGCTCACCCGCGACGACGGTGACGACCCGGGTCCGGGCCTGAGTGTCGCCGAGACACTGGGTCTCTATGTCGCTGCTCCGATCATCCTGTTCCTGGTGATCGCGGGTCTGGTGATGGCGGGAGACAGGAAGTCCCGTAAGCAGACCGACTGACGCGATCGATCGACGAAGCGCGCACGCCGCTGCGGAGCGCCCCGGCCATCCGGCCGGGGCGCTTTGTTGTGTACGGGGCGGGCCGCTTTCCGGTCATGCCCGCCCCGTCGCCCCGTCGCCCCGGCCGCGCCCAGTCCCGCCGCCCCGGCCGCGCCCCGGCCGCTCTCCATCCCGTCGCGCCGGATCGCCAAGTGGGGGCGGGTCACGCCGAGTTCACCGCGTGCCATCCACAGGTCCTGACCTGTTTATTTTCGCTTTAACCTACGGTGTCGTAACCTACGGAGCCGTAGGTATAGCCCGTCGCCCCCGTCCCCTGGAGCCCCACCGTGACACTCGCCCCTGCCCACCGCCACGGTCAGGCCGTCTGGAGCGACACCCAGCTCCTGTACGCACTCGAAGAGGTCGTCGAGACCGAGCTCAACCGGCATCTGAAGGTCGCCAAGGAGTGGATGCCGCACGAGTACGTCCCCTGGAGCGACGGCCGGAACTTCGACGGGGTCATGGGCGGTGAGGCATGGGCGCCCGACCAGTCCAAGGTCAGCGAGGTCGGCCGGATAGCGCTCGTGGTCAACCTCCTCACCGAGGACAACCTCCCCAGCTACCACCACGAGATCGCCACCCTCTTCGGCCGGGACGGCGCCTGGGGCACCTGGGTGCACCGCTGGACGGCGGAGGAGGGGCGCCACGGCATCGTGATGCGCGACTACCTGCTCACCAGCCGCGCCGTCGACCCGGTGCAGCTGGAGCGGTTCCGCATGGCGCACATGTGCGAGGGCTTCGAGTCGGACAACCAGCACAGCATGCTGCACACCGTGGCGTATGTGGCCTTCCAGGAGCTGGCCACCCGCATCTCGCACCGCAACACCGGCCATCACTCCGGCGACCCGGTCTGCGACCGGATGCTGGCGCGCATCGCCACCGATGAGAACCTGCACATGATCTTCTATCGCAACCTGCTCGGGAAGGCGTTCGAGCTGGCCCCCGACCAGACCATGTGTGCCGTCCGCGATGTGGTGGTCAACTTCCGCATGCCGGGCCACGGAATGCCCGGTTTCGAGCGCGCCGCCGCCCAGATCGCCATCGGCGGCATCTACAACCTGCGCATCCACCACGACGACGTCCTCCAGCCCGTGCTGCGCTTCCTGAAGGTCCTGGAGATCGGCGGGCTCGGCCCGGAGGGGCTCAAGGCGCAGGAGGAACTGGGGCTCTACATGGGCGGATTGGACGATCAGGCCACCAAGTTCGACGAGCGGCGCCAGGCGCTGCTGGCCCGGCGCAGGGCCCGTGCCGAACGGTCGTGATCACTCTGGCACCATCGGGTGATGGTCGAACATTCATCGCAAGATGCGGCGGTGGATCCGGAAGCCGAAGCGGCCCGGCTGAGGGCCGCGGCGGCGGCCGGGAAGCCGGGCGCGTACCGGGCCTACGCCGAACTCCTCACCGGATGGGGCCGCTTGGACGAGGCCCTGCCCTGGTGGGCCAGGGCCGCCGACGCCGGGGACGCGGACGCCTCGCGCACGCTCGCGATCTGCCATAAGGACCGCGGCGAGTTCGCCGAGGCCGAGCGGTGGTACCGCACGGCCGCCGATCGCGACGGCGGCTGTGCGTTCGGCCTGGCCCGGCTGCTGCAGGAGGCCGGTGACACGGCCGGCGCCGAGCGGTGGTACGCGCACGGGGCCGCGCTCGGCAGCGTCGAGTGCAAGACCAACGGCGCCGTGCTGCTGGCCGCCCGCGGCGCGTGGGACACCGCCCTTGAGCGGCTGGCCGAGGCGTCCGCCGAGGGCGACGACGTCGCCGCCCACAGCCGCCGGGCCATCCAGAACATGCTGAGGGACCTGGACGGCTGGCGCGCGGCCCTCGCCCGCGCGGAGGCCGAGGGCGACCCCGAGGAGGCGTACGAGGCGCTGCGCGAGCTGCTCGACCCGGAGCGCAAGGCGATGTTCGAGCGCTACCCCCGGATGGTCGCGGAGGCCGAGGCGCTGTACGCCGGGGCGGCCGCGGTCGGCAGCGCCAAGGCGCTGGTGGACCAGGCCCTCTTCATCGCCCGCGACGACGGCCGCTGGGCCGAGGCCCGCGCCCTCGTCGAACGCGCCCATGAGCGGGGCTACGACGGCGCGGCGTACGTCCTCGGCGTCTGGGCGGAGGAGAACGGCGAGCTCCGCACGGCCGAAGAGTGGTACCGCACGGCCGACGAGGCGGACGGCGGCCACATGTGGGCCTGCTTCAACCTCGGGGTGCTGTGCGTGCGGCAGCGGCGGCTGGAGGAGGCGGAGCGGTGGCTGCGGGCCACGGGGGTCGACGGGGTCGAGGCGGGGGTCGACGGGGTCGAGGAGGAGGGCCGGGGTCCGTTCGACGGGGGCGAGGAGCGGATCGTCGCGGCGCTTCGGGACATCGCCGCGATCCGCGCCGACCCCGAGCGGATGCCGCCCCCGAGTGGGAGGAGCGGCTGCCCGGGCTGCGGGCCCGCGCCGAGGATGGCGGCCCGGACGCCTGGTTCGCGTACGCCGACGCGCTGGACCGGCTGTACCGGCTTCCGGAGGCCGCCGAGTGGTACCGCAAGGCGGGCACTCCGCGCGCCCTGCTCGCCCTCGGGCGGATGCTGTACGAAGGCGGCGGCGCCAAGGGGCTGCGGATGGTGCCGTACTACGAGCCCGCGGCGGCGGAGGGTGACGCCGGTGCGGCGTACGACATCGGCCGGATCTACGACGAGGCCGGGGAACGGCGGACCGCCCAGATCTGGTTCCGCCGGGCGGCCGACCTGGGGCATGGGCGCGCCGCGTGGTGGCTGGGCTGGACGTCGGAGGAGCGCGGTGGGGATCCGCAGCACGCCGAGCGATGGTATGTGCGCGCCGCGCGCAGCGGTCTTGTTCCGCCCGCGTTCCTGGCGGGGCGGAGCATGGTGCGGCGGGGGGCGTGTGCGGAGGCGGAGCCGTTGTTGAGGATGGCGTGCGAGGGGGAGCACGAGGAGGCGCCGTACTGGCTGGCGGAGGCGTTGCGGAGGCTGGGCCGCACGGAAGAGGCGGACCGCTGGCTCCGCGTGGCGGCTGAGGCGTACCCGGATGTCCTGGCCCAGTACGGCGAAATGGCCCGCCTGGCCATACGAGACCCTGGCTGACCCAGCGTGTCGGGGCGGCGACGACCTGTCCGCTTCGTGCCGCGGGCGCGATGCGGACAGCCGTCAATGTGATGGCGGTCCACGTGAACAAGGTTTCGGAGCGCTGGACGAGCCGTTCGCCGCACCCCTGTCGAGACCCCGTCGCGCCGATTGCGATCATGGTCCGGCAGCCCGGTGCGTGCGACAGCCTCGACCCGAGTAAAGGAGATAGCCATGTCCCCCGCTCTCCCTCCCCTGTTCCACGTCGGCATCGTCGTGGCGGACCTCGACCGCGCCGCCGCGGACTACGAGCGGCGGTGGGCCGTCAAGACCGAGCGGATCATGGATCTCCGCTTCGCCGACGCCCGGTTCCACGGACAGGAGGTCTCCTGCTCGGCCCGCTACGGCTTCATCAGCACCGGAGCCTCGGAGATCGAACTGATCCAGCCGCTCACCGGCCGCTCGCCCTACACGGAGTTCCTGGAGGCCAACGGTGAGGGTGTCCACCATCTCGCCTACGCCGTCGAGAGCATCGACCGGCATCTCGCGGCGCTGCGCGAGGCGGGCGAGGACCCGAGTGTCGTCTTCGACGGGGCCATCGCGGACCGCGCCCGCTTCGTGTACCTGGACGGCCTGGCGCACGGGCCGGTCGTCGAGCTGATCGAGCGGGCCGGCCAGGGCGGCTGACCACCCCGGGCAACGGCGGCGCAACCAGGATTCGCGGCGCAGTGCGGGGCGTTCGGCCCCGCACTGCGCCGCGCCGTGGTCAGCTCGCCGCGGCGTCCGCCGCCTGCGCGCGGAGGGCGCGTTCGATGCCGGCCCGCGACTCCGTCACCAGACGCCTCAGCGCCGCCGTGGGTTCGGCAGACGCGAGCCACGCGTCCGTGGCGTCCAGAGTCTCCTGCGAGACCTGTAGCGCCGGGTACAGGCCCACCACGATCTGCTGCGCCATCTCATGGCTGCGGCTGTTCCAGATGTCCTTGGCCACCGCGAAGTACTTCTCCGCGTACGGCGCCAGCAGCTCCCGCTGATCGGTCTGGACGAAGCCGCCGATCACCGCCTCCTGCACCGCGTTCGGCAGCTTGTCGTTCTCCACGACCGAGGCCCACGCCTCCGCCTTGGCCTGCGGTGTCGGCCGCGCGGCCCGCGCCGTCGCGGCGTGGCGCTCGCCCGCGGAGGTCTTGTCGCGCTCCAGCTCCGCCGCGATCGCCGCCTCGTCGGCCCGACCCGTGGCGGCGAGCCGCTCCAGCAGCGCCCAGCGCAGCTCGGTGTCGATGACCAGGCCCTCGATCGTCTCGGTGCCCTCGAGCAGCCCGGAGACCAGGTCCAGCTGGGCGTCGGTGCGGGCGGTCGCGGTGAAGGCACGCGCCCAGGCCAGCTGGTGGTCGCTGCCCGGCGCCGCCGCCCGCAGGTGGTCGAGCGTGGCCTCGGTCCACCGGGCCAGGCCCGTCTCGCGCCAGTCCGGCGCGGCGTACAGGTCCAGGGCCAGCTTCACCTGGCGGTGCAGCGACTGGACGACGCCGATGTCCGACTCCTTGGCGATGCCCGAGAGCACCAGCGCGAGGTAGTCGCGGGTGGCCAGTTCGCCGTCGCGGACCATGTCCCAGGCCGAGGCCCAGGACAGCGCGCGCGGCAGCGACTCCTCGAAGTCGCCCAGGTGCTCGGTGACCACGGCCAGCGAGTCGGGGTCCAGCCGCACCTTCGCGTAGGTGAGGTCGTCATCGTTGAGCAGGATCACCGCGGACCGCTTCGTGCCGGTCAGCTGCGGCACCTCGGTCAGCTCGCCGTCCACGTCCAGTTCGACGCGCTCGGAGCGGACCAGCTTGCCGGTCGGGTTGAGGTCGTAGAGCCCGATGGCGATGCGGTGCGGCCGCAGCGTCCCACGCGGCGGAGCCGCATCATCAGACGCAGCGCCCTTGGCGCCGGGCGGGAGCGCCGGGGCCTCCTGCCGCACCGCGAAGGAGGTCACCGTGCCGCTCGCGTCCGTCTCGATCTCCGGCCGCAGCACATTGATGCCCGCCGTCTCCAGCCACTGCTTCGACCAGGTCTTCAGATCGCGCCCGCTGGTCTCCTCCAGTGCGCCGAGCAGGTCCGACAGCCGGGTGTTCTTGTAGGCGTGGCGCTTGAAGTACGCCTGGACGCCACGGAAGAACTCGTCCATCCCGACGTACGCGACCAGCTGCTTGAGCACCGAGGCGCCCTTGGCGTACGTGATCCCGTCGAAGTTGACCAGGACGTCGTCCAGGTCGTTGATCTCGGCCATGATCGGGTGGGTGGACGGCAGCTGGTCCTGCCGGTAGGCCCAGGTCTTCATGGAGTTGGCGAAGGTGGTCCATGAGTGCGGCCACCTGCTGCCCGGCGCGTGGGCCTGGCAGGCGATCGAGGTGTAGGTGGCGAACGACTCGTTCAGCCACAGGTCGTTCCACCACTCCATGGTGACGAGGTCGCCGAACCACATGTGGGCCAGCTCGTGGAGGATGGTCTCGGCACGCGTCTCGTACGCCGCGTCCGTCACCTTGGAGCGGAAGACGTACTGGTCGCGGATGGTGACCGCGCCCGCGTTCTCCATCGCGCCCGCGTTGAACTCCGGCACGAACAGCTGGTCGTACTTGGCGAACGGATACGCGTAGTCGAACTTCTCCTCGAACCACGCGAAGCCCTGCCGCGTCACCTCGAAGATCGCGTCCGAGTCGAGGTACTCCGCGAGCGAGGGACGGCAGTAGATGCCCAGCGGCACCGAGCGGCCGTCCTTCTCGTAGGAGCTGTGCACACTGTGGTATGGGCCGACGATCAGCGCGGTGACGTACGTGGAGATGCGCGGGGTCGGCTCGAACCGCCAGACGTTGTCCTTCGGCTCCGGCGTCGGCGAGTTCGAGATCACCGTCCAGCCCTCGGGCGCCGTCACGGTGAACTGGAACGTGCCCTTCAGGTCGGGCTGCTCGAAGTTGGCGAACACCCGGCGGGCGTCGGGCACCTCGAACTGGGTGTAGAGGTACGCCTGCTGGTCGACCGGGTCGACAAAGCGGTGCAGCCCCTCACCGGTGTTGGTGTAGGCGCAAGTAGCGACCACCCGCAGCTCGTTGCGCCCGGCCAGCAGCCCCGGCAGGGCGATCCGCGAGTCCTTGAAGACCTCGTTCGGGTCGAGCGCGTCGCCGTTCAGCACCACCTCGTGCACCGTGGGCGCCACCAGGTCGATGAACGACTCCGCGCCCGACTCGGCGGCGTCGAAGCGCACCGTGGTCACGGAGCGGTAGGTACCGCCCTCCTGGGCGCCGCTCAGGTCCAGTTCGATCTCGTACGCGTCCACCGTGAGGAGGCGCGCCCGCTGCTGCGCTTCCTCCCTTGTGAGGTTGGTGCCAGGCACGTCGGCTAACTCCCGTTCGTCATGTGCGGTACGCCATGCGTCAGGCGGATGGCCATCCTCGCATGTCGGACGGTCGGCGCCGGTGGACCGGTTGGTCCACGAGCGAGGGGAACGGCCGTTTCGGCCGCTCCCCTCTCGGGCGAGTCCCGGGCGGGACGCGGGCGTCAGGTCAGGTCGGCCGCCACCAGCTCGGCGATCTGCACCGCGTTCAGCGCCGCGCCCTTGCGCAGGTTGTCGTTGGACAGGAACAGCGCGAGACCGTGCTCGACCGTCTCGTCCACCCGGATCCGGCCCACATAGCTGGGGTCCTGGCCCGCCGCCTGGAGCGGGGTCGGGATCTCCGAGAGCGCCACGCCCGGGGCTCCGGCCAGCAGCTCATAGGCGCGCTCCACGCTGATCGGACGCTCGAAGCGGGCGTTCACCTGGAGGGAGTGGCCGGTGAAGACCGGGACCCGGACACAGGTGCCGGACACCTTCAGCTCCGGGATCTCCAGGATCTTGCGGCTCTCGTTGCGGAGCTTCTGCTCCTCGTCGGTCTCGAACCGGCCGTCGTCGACGATCTTCCCGGCCATCGGGAGCACATTGAACGCGATCGGGCGGGCGTACACATCGGGCTCGGGGAAGTCCACCGCCGCGCCGTCGTGGGTCAGCTCGGCCGCGCGGTCGGCGACCTTGCGGATCTGGCCGTCGAGCTCGGCCACGCCGGAAAGACCGGAGCCCGAGACGGCCTGGTAGGTGGTGGCCACCAGGGCGGTGAGCCCGGCCTCGGCGTGCAGCGGGCGCAGCACCGGCATGGCGGCCATCGTGGTGCAGTTCGGGTTGGCGATGATGCCCTTCGGGCGGTCCACCGCGGCGTGCGGGTTGACCTCGGCGACGACCAGCGGCACCTCGGGGTCCATCCGCCAGGCCGAGGAGTTGTCGATCACGACCGGGCCCTGTGCGGCGACCTTCCCGGCCAGGGCCTTGGAGGTGGCGCCGCCCGCGGAGAACAGGACGATGTCCAGACCGGAGTAGTCGGCCGTGGCGGCGTCCTCGACGGTGATCTCGGTGCCGCGCCACGGGAGCGTACGGCCGGCCGAGCGGGCGGAGGCGAACAGCCGCAGCTGCTCGGCCGGGAAGTCACGCTCGGCGAGCACCCTGCGCATCACTCCGCCGACCTGGCCGGTCGCTCCGACGATTCCGATCCTCATATCAGCCCTTTTCCTTGGTTGTGCCTGTTCGAGGCGCCTACCCTCCTGGCAAGTGTCTCAGGCGGGTCCGTTACCGTCCCGTGATTTATCCCACGGCGGGAGCGGTTCCCAGATGGGGCGGGGGCGGTTCCCGGATCCGCGGGGGCGGTTCCCGGATCCGCGGGGGCGGTTCCCAGATCTGATGAACGCCGAGTGAGCGGAAGAATTCCTGTTCACAAGGGCGCGATGACCGTTTGCTACCGCCAAGATCCACGTGTGGATATCGGCGACCCGCGTTGCCGTCTCGTTCACTCCCAGGCCATCCCCGATGCCAACGATCCGAGGTGAGGACAGCCTCGCTGTCCGCCCGTCACCGCGTGTCCACTCGGGAGGATCGCGCATGTCCCGCATACGGTCCGTACGGTCCGCCGCCGCTGCCGTCGCCACCCTCGACCGGCGCACCTTCCTCGCCGCCGCCACCGCCACCGGTGCCACCGCCGGTCTGGGGATCGCCTTCGGTCCCGGCAGCGGCTCGGCCGGTGCCTCGCAGCCCGCCACCGCGCACGCCGCGGCCCGCCGCGTGGTGCAGGCCCCGGCGGCGCCCTCGACGGCCGGTACGACGCTGGAGACGTTCTCGGCCGCACACGGCGCCACCGGCTACCGGCGGCTCGCCGACGGTCCCGCCTGGGCCCGTCAGGTCCGCACCGAGATCACCGGCGCCAAGGGCGGCCGCGAGGACCGGCGCACCGCGCTCGCCTCGTTCGTCCAGCTCACGGATCTGCATCTGACCGACGTCCAGCACCCGATGCGCTATGAGTTCCTGCGCGCCGGGCGCGCCGGGGCGTGGCGGCCGCACGAGGCGCTGACCATCGCCGGGGTCGCCTCGCTCATCGAGCGGATCAACGGGCTGCGCGGCGGACCCGCCACCGGGGCGCCGCTGTCGTTCGTCATGACCACCGGCGACAACACCGACAACAACGCCAAGATCGAGCTGGAGTGGTTCCTGACCGCCATGAACGGCGGCCGGATCACCCCCAACACCGGCGATCCGCGCCGCTACGAGGGCGTCCAGAACAGCGGGATCAAGGAGTTCTGGCACCCCGAGGCGGCGCTGCGCGACGCCGACAAGAAGGTCGGCTTCCCGCGCATCGACGGCTTCCTCGAGGCCGCGCTGCGCACCGTCAACAGCCCCGGGCTGCGGCTGCCGTGGTACTCCACCATCGGCAACCACGACGATCTGGCGGGCGGTGTCTACACCTTCGGCCACGACTACTACACGGACTTCGCCACCGGAAAGCGCAAGCTGGAGATCATCCCGGCGGCCGACGCGGAGCGGCTCTTCAAGGGGACGCGCGTGGGGGACGACCCCAAGGGCGTCCAGATGAAGGCGCTGTTGGACGCGCACGCCAAGGACATGCGCACGGTCACCCCCGACGAGCGCCGCGCGCCCTTCACCCAGTCCGAGTACCTGGCCGCGCACCTCGACCCGGCCGCCACCGGCTCCGGTCCGGTCGGCCACGGCTACACCAAGGCCAACCTCGAGCAGGGCACGCTCTACTACTCGTTCCGGATCTCCGAGAACATGATCGGCATCAGCCTGGACACCACCGACCCGGGCGGCCACTACACCGGTTCGCTCGGCACCGCCCAACTGCGCTGGCTGGAGCGGACGCTGAAGGCCCACCAGGACGACTACGTGATCGTCTTCAGCCACCACTACAGCCGCAGCCTGGACAACATGAACCGCGACCCGGGCCGCCCGGGCGAGGCCCGCCACGGCGGGGACGAGGTCGTCGCCCTCTTCCAGCGCCACCCCAAGGTGCTGGCCTGGATCAACGGCCACAGCCACAAGAACGAGATCACCCCGCGCGGCACGTTCTGGGAGATCACCACCGCCTCGCACGTGGACTTCCCCAGCTGGCCCGGGTGTTCGAGGTCGTGGACAACCACGACGGCACGATCTCCCTGTTCACCACGCTCATCGAGTCGGCCGCGCCGCACCGCACGGACTTCTCGGACCTGTCCCAGACCGGGCTCGCGGCCCTCTACCGCGAGCTGTCCTTCAACGCGCCCGGCGCCAGCCAGAAGCTGGCCGGCGACGCGACGGACCGCAACACCGAGCTGCTGCTGCGCAAGCCCTGAGCCCGAGCCGTCCGGCGGGCCGCGCTTCAGCGCGGCAGGACCACCACATAGGGGGCCGGGTCGCGGTCGGCGGCGGCGATCAGGGCGGTACGGACCACCGCGGCCTGCTCCTCCGGTGACTCCCGCAGCTTCTTCGGGGTCACCCGCACGACCGTGATCCCGAGCCGCTCCAGGTGCTCGCGCTTGCGGCCGAAACCACCGCGCCAGACCTCCTGGTCCTGGCGCGGTGCCCGGGCGTCGATCTCCACCGCCACCGCCTGCTCACGCCAGTAGGCGTCCACCCCGCCGAGGGCGGGCCCGCCGGGCAGCCGCAGCTCCACGTTCCACAGCGGCTCGGGCAGATGGTGGCCGCGCACCATGTCGTACAGCCGCCCCTCGGCGATCGCCCGGCCCTCGGCGAGCAGCGCGTCCACGGCGTCCACGACATGCGGCCGGGACAGCAGCCGGGCCGAGTTCAGCTCCGCGACGACGGCCGCGGCCTCGCAGTGGCCGTGGCGCACGGACTCGGTGAGCAGTCTGCGGACCAGGACGGCGTCGGTGAGCCGGGCGACGGCGTCGGCGAGGGCGCGGGCCACCGGGGCGGTGGGCACCCCCGCGAGGTACTGGGGAGCGGGCAGGGCGCCGGCCCGGACGAAGCGGACGAAGCCGGTGGCGCGCAGCCGCCGGGTGCGCGGCACCAGGACGTCGATGTGGTCGAGGGAGGCCAGCGGGGGAGCGGAGGAGAAGTGGCGCAGGGCGAGCGCCGCCGACCCGGTGATCATCGCCTCGCCGTACGGCTCGCCACCGCCAGGCGCCGGGCCGTCGGCCCCCTGGCCACGGCTCGCGGTGTACAGCAGCGCGGCCAGCAGCCGCTCCTCGCTGGTCGCGGGGCCCGGGTGGAGCAGATGGACGCCCGGCAGGATCTGCTGCCAGGGCCCGCCGGCCCGGCAGCGCTCGGCGGCGACGGACGCGGTCACACCGTGCTCGCGCAGCTGACGTGTGGTCAGGACCCGGCGCTGGACGTCCGAGAGGTGGTGGAGGGGCGGGGGGACAGCGGCGTGTTGTGGCTCATGCCCCCGCCATTCCCGCGCCCGCTCCACCCGCTAACCGCTGTTACACAGTCGTCGACAAAAGCGGACAACACCGCACTAAAGTACGGCAGTTCGAATGCCGAAAGAGCTCCCCGCTCAGGCTGGAAGGGCTCCCCGCTTCTGCTGGAAGGGCTCCCCGCTTCGGCCGAACGTTCGCGTCAGGCGGCCGCCCGCGCGTCGCACTCCTGGCCGCGCAGGGCGCGGGCGAGGTCGTCGCGGGCCTCCAGGACCAGTCGGCGCAGCGCGGGGGCCGCGTCCGGGTGCCCGTCCAGCCAGGCGTCGGCCGCCTCCAGGGTGCGGGTGTCGCCCTGGGCGGCCGGGAACAGGCCGCGCACGATCGCCATCCCGATCTCGATCGACCGCTCCCGCCAGACGCGCTCGATCGCCTCGAAGTAGCGCGGTGCGTACGGCGCCAGCAGATCCCGCTGGCCCGGCTGGTCGAAACCGGAGATGGTGGCCTCCACCAGGGCGTTGGAGAGCCGGTCGGACTCCACCACCGCGTCCCACGCCTCGGCCTTGACGGCGGCGGAGGGCCGGGCGGCCAGGCACCGCACCTGGTGGCGCTTGCCGGAGGCGGTGTCGTCGCGGGCCAGCTCGGCGGCGATCAGCGCCTCGTCGGCCTGGCCGCTCGATGCCAGCGCGGCCAGGAACGTCCAGCGCAGCTCCTGGTCCACATCCAGCCCGTCGATCCGGGCCGTGCCGTCCAGCAGCCCGCGCAGCAGCCGCAGCTCGGCGTCGGCGACGGCCACCTGCGCGAAGAACCGCGCCCAGGCCAGCTGGTGCCCGCTGCCCGGCCCGGCCAGCCGCAGCTCGCGCAGCGCGCCCTCGGCCAGCCGGGCCGCGGCCTCCTCGCGCGCGTCCGGCGCCGAGTAGTGGTGCAGGGCGGACAGCGCCCACGCCTGGACCATCTGGAGCACCCCGATGTCGCTCTCGGCCCCGGCGAACCGCCGCACCAGCTCCAGGTAGTCGCGGGCGGGCAGCAGCGCGTCGCGGGTGAGGTTCCACAGCGCGGACCAGCTCAGGGCGCGGGCGAGCGGGTCGGTCAGCTCGCCCAGGTGCTCGCGCAGGGTGTCCAGCGACCCCTCGTCGAAGCGGATCTTGCAGTAGGTGAGGTCCTCGTCGTTGACCAGGATCAGATCGGGCCGGGAGGCGCCGGTCAGCTCGGGGATCACCGTACGGGGGCCGTCGACGTCCACCTCGGCGCGGGCGTAGCGCACCAGCGCCCCGGGGCGCTCCCCGGCCGGGGCCTCCTTGCGGTACAGCCCCACGGCCACCCGGTGCGGCCGCAGCGTCGGGTGACTTTCGGCGTCATCCTGGACCACCGCCAGCTCGGTGATGTGCCCCTCGGCGTCATAGGTGGCCCGCGGGGTCAGCGCGTTCACCCCCGCGGTCTCCAGCCAGGCGCGCGACCAGGCGGCCATGTCCCGCCCCGAGGTCTCGCCGAGCACCGACAGCAGGTCCGACAGCCGGGTGTTGCCGTACGCGTGCCGCTTGAAGTAGCGCCGCGCGCCCTCCAGGAAGGCGTCCTGCCCGACGTAGGCCACCAGCTGCTTGAGCACGGACGCGCCCTTGGCGTAGGTGATCCCGTCGAAGTTGAGCTTGGCGTCCTCCAGGTCACGGATGTCGGCCGTGATCGGATGGGTGGACGGCAGCTGGTCGGCGCGGTACGCCCACGCCTTGCGGCGGTTGGCGAAGGTGATCCAGCCGTCGGTGAAGCGGGTCGCCCCGACCAGCGAGAAGGCCCCCATGAAGTCGGCGAACGACTCCTTGAGCCACAGGTCGTCCCACCACTCCATGGTCACCAGGTCGCCGAACCACATGTGCGCCATCTCGTGCAGGATGACGTTCGCCCGGCCCTCGTACGAAGCCTGGGTGACCTTGCCACGGAAGATGAACTCCTCCCGGAAGGTCACACAGCCCGGGTTCTCCATCGCGCCGAGGTTGTACTCCGGCACGAACGCCTGGTCGTACTTGCCGAACGGGTACGGGTAGTCGAAGTGGTCGTGGAAGAAGTCCAGGCCCTGCTTGGTGACGGTGAAGATGTCGTCCGCGTCGAAGTGCTTGGCCAGCCCCTTGCGGCAGAGCGCGCCCAGCGGGATCTCCAGCGCCGAGCCGTCCGGCAGCGTGCGGCGGTAGAGGTCGCTCTCGTAGTGGTACGGACCGGCGACCACGGCCGTGATGTACGTCGAGATGGGCCGGGTGGTCGCGAAGTGGCTGGTCGCGGCGGCGTCGCCGGCGCCGGATGGCTCCACCCGGTCCACCGCCCCGTTGCTCAGCACCGTCCAGCCCTCCGGGGCGGTCACCGAGAAGGTGAACGGGGCCTTGAGGTCAGGCTGTTCGAAGCCCGCGAAGACCCGGCGGGCGTCGGCCGGCTCGTACTGGGTGTAGAGGTAGACCTCGCCGTCCTCCGGGTCCACGAAGCGGTGCAGCCCCTCGCCGGTCCGGCTGTACGCGCACTGCGCGTCCACCACCAGCTCGTTCTCCGCGGCGAGGCCCTCCAGCGCGATCCGGGAGCCGTCGAAGACCGCCGCCGGGTCCAGCTCCCGCCCGTTGAGCCGCACCGAGGTCACCGAGGGCGCCAGCAGATCGGCGAAGGTCGCCGCGCCCGGCTCGGCGCAGCGGAAGCGGATCGTCGTCGTGGAGCGGAAGGTGCGCGGCCCGGACCCGGTGTGCTCACCCACCGCGGACCGCAGATCGAGCGCGACCTCGTAATGCTCGACGGTCAGCAGCTTCGCCCGCTCACGGGCCTCGTCACGGGTCAGGTTCTCACCGGGCACGACGCGGCTCCCTCGCCAATGTCTCGCATCTCGGATATCGGACAGCGGGAATCATGTCACGGGGCACCGACACCCGGCATCGGGGAATGAGCCCCCTCCCGCCCGCGTTGCCTGAAGCAGCCAGCTCTTTATTCGTTTGCGATACCTACGCGCCCGCTTGAGGAGAAACCGTGACCGAAACCGCCAAGACACCCGCTGATTTCTGGTTCGATCCGCTGTGTCCCTGGGCCTGGATGACCTCGCGCTGGATGCTCGAGGTGGAGAAGGTGCGCCCGGTCGAGGTGCGTTGGCACGTCATGAGCCTCGCCGTGCTCAACGAGCCCAAGCTGGATGAGCTGCCCGAGGAGTACCGCGAGCTGCTGAAGACCGCCTGGGGCCCGGTCCGGGTCTGCATCGCCGCCGAGCAGAAGCACGGCAGCGAGGTCCTCGGCCCCCTCTACACCGCCCTCGGCACCCGCTTCCACAACCAGGGCCTGGAGAAGAACCGCGAGACGATCGTGGCCGCCCTCGAGGAGGCCGGTCTCCCCGCCGAACTCGCCGACTACGCCGACTCCGACGCGTACGACACCGAGCTGCGCGCCTCCCACAAGGAGGGCATCGACCTGGTCGGCCAGGACGTGGGCACCCCCGTCATCGCCGTCCCGGGCCCGGACGGCGAGCAGATCGCCTTCTTCGGCCCCGTGGTCACCCCGGCCCCCAAGGGCGAGGACGCCGCCAAGCTCTGGGACGGCACCCTGATGGTCGCCTCGATCCCCGGCTTCTACGAGATCAAGCGGACCCGCACGGTCGGCCCGATCTTCGACTGACCCCCTCCGCCGCCACCACGGCAGGGCCCCCGCGCGAGTCGACCGCGCGGGGGCCCTTTTCCGTTTTCCGTCGGCGTCCGTCGGCGTCCGTCGGCTCAGCCGCGGCGGCCCACCAGCTTCCAGGCGGCCGGGAGCGCGCCCATCGCCAGGGCGGCCTTGAAGGCGTCACCGATCAGGAACGGGGTGAGCCCGGCCGCGATCGCCTCGCCGAGGGAGATGTGGGTGGCCAGCGCGAGGTACGGGACGCCCACGGCGTAGGTGACCGCCGAGCCGACCGCCATGGTGCCCGCGGTGCGCAGCACCCCGCGGTCGCCGCCGCGCCGGGCGAGCGCGCCCACCACGGTCGCCGCCAGCAGCATGCCCAGCACATAGCCGAACGACGGCATGGCGGCGCCGGAGCTGCCCTCGGCGAACCACGGCACGCCCGCCATGCCGACCAGGGTGTACAGCGCCAGCGACAGGAAGCCGCGCCGGGCCCCCAGCGAGGTGCCCACCAGCAGGGCGGCGAAGGTCTGGCCGGTCACCGGCACCGGCGAACCGGGGACGGGCACCGATATCTGGGCCGCGAGGCCGGTGAGCACGGCGCCCCGATGACCAGCGCCGTGTCACGGGCCAGGACGCGCCGGGCGGGAAAGACCGCGTCCGCGAGGACCGTACCGGGTGTGGCGGCGGCAGAAACAGTGCTCATCAGCGATGCTCCCAGGTCAGAGGGTGGATACCGCGACGCTAACCCAGCGTGGGGGCCGCGGGCACCGTCGGATGACCACAAAGCCGGACGCATCGGCTTGGCGGCTTCTGGCAGAGATCCCTGATACGGAGCGTGACGCGGATGTCCGATATCCAGAAAACATTGTCCGCCCTGTTGTCCCACCAGGACACTCCCTTCACACTAGGGACGTTTTGCATCCGCCACCGGCGCTCGTAAGGGACAGAGAAGAAGAATGAACCGGACATCCGCGTCCTCGGCGCCATCCGGCGCCGCCGAGGCGGCCGACGCGGGCGCGACCGCCACGCCGCCGCTCTCCCACGGCCTCAAGCAGCGCCATCTGTCGATGATCGCCCTCGGCGGCGTGATCGGCGCGGGGCTCTTCGTCGGCTCCGGCGCCGGAATCGCCGCCGCCGGTCCGTCGATCGTGGTCGCCTACGCGCTGTCCGGGCTGCTGGTGATGCTCGTGATGCGGATGCTCGGCGAGATGTCGGCGGCCAACCCGGCCTCCGGCTCGTTCTCCGTGCACGCCGAGCGGGCGATCGGGCCCTGGGCCGGGTTCACCGTGGGCTGGATGTTCTGGATCCTGCTGTGTGTGGGCATCGCCGCCGAGGCGATCGGCGCGGCCGGGATCATGGTCCAGTGGTTCCCGGGCAGTGAATCCTGGATGTGGGTCGCCCTCTTCATGGCGATGTTCTGCGGCACGAACCTCGCGGCGGTCAGCAACTTCGGCGAGTTCGAGTTCTGGTTCGCCGCGCTGAAGATCGCCGCGATCACGATCTTCCTCGTCCTGGGCCTGCTCGCGATCCTCGGCGTCCTGCCGGGCACCGACGCCCCGGGCGGCGCCCACCTCAGCGGTGACGGCGGCTTCCTGCCCAACGGGGTGAACGGCCTGGTCGTCGGCCTGTTGGCCTCCGTCTTCGCCTATGGCGGCCTGGAGACGGTGACGATCGCGGCGGCCGAGTCCGAGAACCCGGTCAAGAGCGTCGCGGGCGCGGTGCGCACCGCGATGTGGCGCATCGCCCTCTTCTACGTCGGCTCGATGCTGGTCGTGGTCACGCTCATCCCGTGGAACGACAAGTCCGTGGTCGAGAAGGGCCCGTACGTGGCCGTGCTCAACCACCTCGACATCCCCGCGGCCGGCGACATCATGAACGTGATCGTGCTGATCGCGCTGCTCTCCGCGATGAACGCCAACATCTACGGCGCCTCCCGGATGTCCTACTCCCTGGTCACCCGCGGCGAGGGCCCCGCCTTCCTGGGCCGGGTCACCGGCGGCGTGCCCCGCCTCACGGTGCTCGCCTCCTCCTTCTTCGGCTTCGTCGCGGTGCTGCTCAGCTACTGGTGGCCGGACACCATCTTCAAGTGGCTGCTCAACATGGTCGGCGCCGCGGTGCTGGTGGTCTGGGGCTTCATCGCCGCCGCCCAGCTGCGGATGCGCAGCCGCCTGCAGCGCGAGGCCCCGGAGAAACTCGTCGTGAAGATGTGGCTCTTCCCGTATCTGACCTGGGTCGCCCTGGCCGCCACGGTCGGGGTGCTGCTGCTGATGCTCCGCGAGAGCGACACCCGCAGCCAGCTGTACGCCACGGCCGTGATGGCGATCGCCCTCTCGATCATCGGCTTCGTACGGCAGCGGGTGGCGGCGGCCCGGAGCTGAGCCCACACCACCCCGCGCATGGAGGCGGGGCGGGTCCTCGAGCGGAGGACCCGCCCCGCCTCCGTCTTTGGGGGGCTTCGGGCCCGGGCCTCCGGTTCCGACTGGCGGAAACCACTCTTGCTGCTAGCGTGTACTTGCAAGTTAATTGCAATAAGCGGTCCGAAGGGCTTCGCATGGCCATCTACACACTTCCTGAACTTCCGTACGACTACTCGGCGCTGGCCCCGGTGATCAGCCCCGAGATCATCGAGCTGCACCACGACAAGCACCACGCCGCGTACGTCAAGGGCGCGAACGACACGATGGAGCAGCTCGCGGAGGCGCGGGACAAGGATCAGTGGGCCTCGATCAACGGGCTCGAGAAGAACTTGGCCTTCCATCTGTCCGGCCACATCCTGCACAGCATCTACTGGCACAACATGACCGGCGACGGTGGCGGCGAGCCGCTGGAGAGGGACGGGGTCGGGGAGCTGGCCGACGCCATCGCCGAACACTTCGGCTCCTTCGCGGGCTTCAAGGCCCAGCTGTCCAAGGCAGCCGCCACCACCCAGGGCTCGGGCTGGGGCGTGCTGGCGTATGAGCCGGTCAGTGGGCGGCTGGTGGTCGAGCAGGTCTACGACCACCAGGGGAACGTGGGGCAGGGCTCGGTGCCGATCCTGGTCTTCGACGCCTGGGAGCACGCCTTCTACCTGCAGTACAAGAACCAGAAGGTGGACTTCATCGAGGCCATGTGGAAGGTCGTCAACTGGCAGGATGTGGCGCGCCGTTACACGGCCGCCAAGGAGCGTGCCCACAACCTGCTGCTCGCGCCCTGATGGACCTCCTGCTCACGTGATCGTCTTCTCAACCTTCACGAGCGGGCGGGAAAGGGGCCCCCGCGCGGTCGACTCGCGCGGGGGCCTCGCCTCGTCTTCGATCAGGTGAGGGTCCAGCGCTGGTTGGGGCCGTTGTGGCAGCTCCACAGCACCAGCCGGGTGCCGTTCCCGGTGCCGTTGCCGTAGGCGTCCAGGCAGCGGCCGGAACCCTGGTGGACGAGGGTCCCGGAGGCGTTCACCGTCCACTTCTGGCCGGTGGCACCCGTGCAGTCGCCGATGACGACCTTCGTGCCGTCGGCGGTGCCGTCCTTCTCGGCGCCCAGGCATTTGCTGCCGTAGACGGTCAGTTCGTCGCGCGAGGTGCGCCGGAAGAGCTGGTTCTGGCCGCCCTGGCAGTCCCACAGCTGGGCCTGGGCGCCGTTGCTGATCGTGTTCTGGTCCAGATCGACGCAGCGCCCGGAGTCGGCGCCGACGATCTGGACGCCGTCGGTGCCCGGGAGGTCCTGGACGGTGATGGCGTCCGGGCCTCCGCTCACGGTCACGGTGTTGGCGCCCTTGGCCAGGGAGAGCAGGACGGAGACGGTGCGGCGGGCGGTGGCGGAGCCGGTGGGCGGCAGGGCCAGCGTGGTGGCGTACTGGCCGCCGACGCGCAGGGTGGCGGTGCGCGGGGCGGTCCCGCCGTTCGCGTACGTGATGTCGGCCAGTTTCAGCCCCGCCGTCTTGGCGGTGACGGCGAAGGAGCCGGTGGTGCTCTGGTACGCGGTGCCGGAGGCTTCCGTGCCCGAGACGGTCAGCAGCACGGCCTCCCCGGCCGGGACGGTGGCCGTGTAGCCGTCGCTGTGGGTGCCCACCGAGGCGCGCTTCCAGACGTCACGGACGGAGGCGGCGGCGCCGGTCAGCCCGAGGTCGGTCCAGCGGGCGGTGATGGGCTTGGCGGCGGAGGCGCGGTTGAGCAGCAGCACGGCACGCTTCCCGGTGCCGGACAGCACCTTGGCGTACACCTGGAGCCCCGCGGCGTCCTCGGCGACCTTCACGCCCTGGAGTCCGCGCGGGTCCTGGTCGACGGCGATGACCTCGGGGTTGGTGAGGATGCCCGCGGTCTCGCGCGTCATGGTGGTGAGGTCGTTCCCGGCGAGCAGCGGGGCGCCGGAGATCGCCCACAGGCTCATATGGGTGCGGTCGAGCGTGGCGTTGGAACCCTTCATGCCGACCATGAGCATGTCCGGGTCGTTGTAGTACCCGGTGTGCTGGGCGGTGGGGTGCAGGCCCTGGTCGAAGTTGGACAGCATCGCGGTGGCCGAAGGCGTCTGCCCCCAGTAGATGATGTCGGTGCTGGTGCGCCACAGATCGCCCACGCCCGCGGCCCAGTTCCACGGCCGCCCCGAGCCCCATTCGCACAGCGACAGTACGAGGCGGCGGCCGGTGACGGCGGTCGCCGCCTTGTTGGCCTCGCTGAGCGCCCGGTAGGTGGCCTCCTGGTTGAGCCCCTCGTCCTGGCCGCCGCACCAGTCGACCTTGACGTAGTCGAAGCCCCACTCCTGGAAGGCCCGCAGATCCTGCTCGTAATGGCCCTCGCTGCCGCTGCCGGGGGCGGGCGGGGTGCCCGGCGGGGTGGGGTAGAAGTAGCCGCAGCCGTTCTTGCCGGCGTCGGTGTAGATCCCGGCCTTGAGCCCCTTGCTGTGGATGTAGTCGGCGATGGCCTTCATACCGCCGGGCCACTGCTTGCTGTCGACGGTGATGTTGCCCTTGCCGTCGCGGGTGCCCCACCACCAGCCCTCGTCGATGTTGACGTACTCGTACCCGGCCTCGGCCATGCCGGAGGACACCAGGGCGTCCACCTGGGCCTTGATCGTGTCGTAATCGATCTGGCTGGCGAGGCTGTTCCAGGAGGCCCAGCCCATGGGGGCGGCGGGTACGTCGGCCTGCGGGGCGGCGGCCAGGGTCTTTCCGGCGGCGGGGGTCGCGTCGGTTGCGGGTGCCGCATCGGCTGAGGGTGCGGCGTACGCCACGGTGCCCACCCCGATGGTGGTCAGCAGACCGGCCAGCAGCGCCCCGGCCAGGCGCCTGGACCGTGGCCGTTCGGGGCGGGATAAGCGCGGCAGGCGGCGGAGGCGGTGGAGCACGGGACGCATGAGGAACCACTCCCATTCGATATGTCGAACGATGTTCGCGATATGGGCCGTAGCTGGTCTCCGAAGGATTCTGTGGACCCGGTCGTTCGGTGACAAGAGGTGTGCGTGGGGAAACTGTCCCCTGACGTCACCCCGCCCCGAGGGAGCCCTCACCGCGCCCGCTTCACCCCACGGCCCGCCGACCGCCGGCGAAACCCCGGCAAGGCCCCCGCCACGCGGGGGCCTTGCCCGGGGTTCAGCCCGCCGGTTCCGGCTCGCGGGCTCGCGTGCGGCGTAGTGCGCGGGCGGCCATCGGGCCCGCCAGGGCGATCAGGGACAGGCACAGGATCGCCGCGGAGAGCGGGCGGGTGAAGAAGACCGTCCAGTCGCCCTCGCTGAAGGCCATCGCGCGACGGAACTGGGTCTCCGCCATCGGCCCCAGTACGGCACCCAGGATCAGTGGGGCGACGGGATAGCCGCTGCGGCGCATGCCGAAGCCCAGGAGGCCGAAGAGCACCGCGATGCCGAGGTCGACCGCGTTCTGGGAGAGGGCGTACACCCCCAGGGCGGCGAAGACCAGGATGCCCGCGGTGAGCAGCGGGCGGGGCAGCCGGAGGAGCTTCACCCACAGCGGGATCAGCGGCAGGTTGAGCACCAGCAGCATCACATTGCCGATGTACAGGCTGGCGATCAGCGTCCAGACCAGCGCCGACTGGGTCTCGAACAACTGGGGGCCGGGCTGCACGTCGTACATCTGGAACGCGATCAGCAGCACGCCGGCCGTCGCCGAGGTGGGGATGCCCAGCGTCAGCAGGGGCATCAGCACCCCGGAGAACGCGGCGTTGTTGGCGGCCTCGGGGCCCGCCACGCCCTCGATGGCGCCCTTGCCGAACTGCTTCTTGTGCCGGGACAGCCGCTTCTCCACGTTGTAGCTCAGGAACGTGGGGATCTCCGCGCCGCCCGCGGGCAGGGCGCCGATCGGCAGCCCGATCGCCGTACCCCGCAGCCACGGCTTCCAGGACCGGCGCCAGTCCTCCGGGCTCATCCCGATCCTGCCGCCCACCGGGAGCATCTGCTCCTCGGGCGCCCGCCGCAGCCGGGCCGCGGTGTAGAGCGCCTCCCCGATCGCGAAGAGGCCGACGGCGACGGCCACGATCTGGACGCCGTCGTACAGCTCCGGAACCCCGAAGGTGTAGCGCGCCTGGCCGGTGAGGCTGTCGATGCCGACGAGCCCGATGGCCAGGCCCAGGAAGAGGCTGCACAGCCCGCGCGCCGGGGCGTCGGCCACGACCGCGGTGACCGTGGCGAAGGCGAGGACCATCACCGCGAAGTACTCCGCGGGCTGGATCTTCTCGGCGATCTGCGCCATGACCGGGCCCGCGAAGGTGATCCCCACGGTGGAGATCGTGCCCGCCACGAACGAGCCGATGGCGGCCGTGGCGAGTGCGGCCCCGGCGCGCCCGGAGCGGGCCATCGGGTGGCCCTCCAGGGTGGTGGGGACCGACGCCGTCTCGCCGGGCACGTTCAGCAGGATGGCCGTGGTGGAGCCGCCGTACATCCCGCCGTAGTAGATGCCCGCGAAGAGCACCAGCGCGCCGGTGGGGTCGAAGACGAAGGTGAGCGGGAGCAGCAGCGCCACCGTGGTGGCGGGGCCCAGGCCGGGCAGCACGCCGACCAGCGAGCCGAGCGTGCAGCCCGCGAACGCCAGCAGCAGGTGCAGGGGGCTGAACGCGCTGCCGAAACCGCCCATGAGGTCGTTGAGGACATCCATGGTCAGAACGCCAATCGGACGATGCCGGGCGGCAGGTGGATGCCCAGCAGACGGTCGAAGAGGAAGTACACGGCCAGCGCGAGCACCAGGCCGATCAGGGCGTCACGGAGGATCCGGCGGCTGCCGAGCACCCGCGCGACCAGCGCGAAGAGCACGGCGGTCGACTGCCAGTAGCCGCAGGGGGCGAGCGCGAACAGATAGCAGACCAGCAGCGCGAGCAGGGCCGCCACCGGGCGCCACTCGGTCAGCCGGGCCTCCTCGCGCGCCTGCTCGGTCAGCGCCGGGTCGCTGCCGCGGAACGCCTGGACGACGGCGACCGAGGCCGAGACGCACAGCCCCACGCCGACCAGCAGGGGGAACGCCCGGGGGCCCACGTCCTGGTCGATGGCCCCCTCGGGAATGGCGAAGGCCCAGCCCAGCACGGCCACGCCCGCGGCGAGGAAGAGCAGCGCGGCGATCCGGGGGCTCCAGGGCCGCTCGTCGGGTGGGGACGTGCTGTCCGCGCCGTCGTTCGCCGCGGTGCCCTCTGCTGAGGCCGTCGCGGCGCCCTGCGTC
The DNA here is from genome assembly GCA_005405945.1 of Streptomyces violaceusniger. GTDB lineage: Bacteria > Actinomycetota > Actinomycetes > Streptomycetales > Streptomycetaceae > Streptomyces > Streptomyces violaceusniger. Next base: position 4,423,829 of record BJHW01000001.1, on the reverse strand, counting down.
GGGTTCGCCGTCTGGTCCCGCGCGCTCACCGCCTTGTCCCGCGCGTTCGCCGTCTGGTCCCGCGCGCTCACCGCCTCCTCGTGCGCGCTCATGAGCCGAGTCCCACGGACGTGAGCGCCTGGCCGACCTGGCGCTGCTGCTTGTCGATCAGGGCGCCGTACTTCTTCCCCGGCACCCACACGTCCTTCCAGTCGTTCTGCCGCAACGCCCGCTTCCAGCACGAAGTCCGGCGCATCCGGTCCACCACCCTCACGATCGCCCGCTGTTCGTCGTCGCTGAGCCCGGGCGGGGCCATGACCCCGCCGACGCTCACCACGGACTCGTCCCCGTAGCCGAGCGCGCCGAGGGTGGGAGAGTCGATGCCCTCGGGGGCCTTGCCGCCGCTGACCGCGAGGACCCGCAGCTTCCCGGCCTCGATCTGCGGACGGACCTCCGTCAGTGTGGACAGGCCGACCTTCGAGGCCCCGCTCAGCAGCAGGTTGAGCACCTCCCCGCCACCACCGGTCGGCACGTACGTGATCTTGCGCGCCGGGATGCCCTCGGCCTTGGCGAGCCCGGCCACCGTGATGTGGTCCGGGCCGCCCAGCGAACCGCCCACCCAGGACGTCCGCTTGGGGTCCTTCCGCATGGCGGCCAGCACCGAGCGCAGGTCGTGGAAGGGGGAGCGGGCGGGCACCACGATCGCGGTGGTGCTCACCGTGAGCCCCGCCACCGGGGTGAGCTCGGACAGCTTCACGGGGGAGTGGTTCTGGATGGCGCCGCCGATCATGGTCACCGTGTCCATGGTCATCAGCTGGTACGGATCGCCCTCCCGCCCCGCCATCCGGGCGAGCCCGATGGTGCCGCCCGCGCCCGGGGCGTTGGTGACCGTGACGTCCTCGTCGATGATCTCGCAGCTGGTGAGCGCGGAACCGATGCCGCGCGCCCGCGAGTCCCAGCCGCCGCCGACGCTCCCGGGGGCGAGGATCGACAGCCCCCGGGAGGGGTAGCCGGCGACGGCGCCCGAGTCGTCGAGCGAACCGATGGTGCACGCACTGCTCACCGTGGCCACGAGGGCGACCACCGCTGCCAGACGTGGGCCGTTCCTGAGGAGGGGAGGCATGGGGACGCTCCAGGCGAGGGAGGGGAAGCCGAGGTGGGCTGGAGCTTGCGCCTCCGTCCGCGGCCCGTACAAGACGATTGACTCGAAGGCGTCAATGGCCGACGCTGCCCGGATGCCCGTCGTGATCGAGCTGGGGTCCGCCCCGGAGCACCGCATCAGCACCCGTCTCTCCCCGCTCGCCGAGCTGTGTGCCTGTCTGCACGCGCTGGACGGGCCGCGCCACCATCCGGCGAGCAGGCGCTGGGTGGGTGCGGTCCTTCAGGGTGCGGACGAGCGGCTGCTGGAACGGGCCGGCGAGTGGGCGCCGCTGTGGGGCGCCTTCCGCGCCCGCTATTTGCTGCCCCTCACGCCGGGCCCGGAGCGCGAGCTGGAGGAGGAGCTGGCGGAGATCGCGCGGCTGGACGAGGAGACGTTCACGACCATGACCGAGCAGGCGCTCGTCGGCAAGAACGGCCACGGCCCGGGATCCGGGCATGGCCACGGCCTGGGCGCCGACCACGGCTCGGGTTCCGGCCAGGGTCCTGGCTCCGGCCCCGGCCCGGGCTCCGGATCCCGGCGCGGCGGCCGCGCGCCGGAGCGCTTCCTGGCCCGGCTGCGGCAGCTCTCCGAGCGCCGGTTCGCCCTGGGGCTGCGGCTGCTGGCCGATCCCTCCGGTTTCCGCGACGGCCTCCTCGCCTTCCTGTCCGCCGTGGCCGAGGAGGTCTTCGAGGCGGAGTGGACGCGGCTGCGCCCCACCCTGGAGGCCGACGCCCGGGTCCGCTCCCATGAACACTCCCGCTACGGGGCGGCGGCGCTGGCCGGGTTCCCCACCGCCCACATGGAGCAGGACCCGCCCCGGGTGGTCTTCGACAAGCTCTACAACGCGCGGGCCAGCCTCGCCGACAGCCCCTGTCTGCTCGTGCCGTCGCTGCACATCAACCCGCATCTCGCCATCAAGCACTACCCCGGCTACCCGGTCGTGGTGCAGTACCCGGTGCGCGACGGGGCGGGCGGGGAGCCGGCCGCCCTGGACGTGGTGATGCGTGGGCTGCGGGCGCTGGACGAGCCGCTGCGCATCCGGATGTGCCGCGCGCTGCTGCGGCAGTCGATGACGACGACGGAGCTGGCCACCCAGTTCGAGATGACGCCGCCGCAGATGTCGCGGCATCTGCGCAAGCTGCGGGAGGCCGGAATGGTGCACACCCACCGGGAGGGGGCGCGGGTGCACTACCAGCTGGACGAGGCGGCGGTGCGCAATCTCGGCGTCGACCTGCTCTCCGCGCTGCACCGCTGAGAAAGCACGCACGGAAGTACCGGCAGTATCGGCGGAGGTATTGACGCTCAGGCGGCAATCATCTTGAGCGTGCGCCGACCGTTGCGGATCGTGGCGGCACCCGCGACGGCAGAAGGAAGCGATACGTGACCACCCCCCGCGTCAAGACCACCAAGGCGTTCTACCGCACCGGCTCCACCACCTGGTTCGCCTCCCGGCACGACCAGCGGTTCTCGTACGGCCTGCACATCCCGTCCGTCCACGAGACCACCGACACCCCGCTGCCGCTCATGGTGATCCAGCACGGCACCGGGCGCACCGCGTCCCAGTACCGGGACGCGATGGCCGAGTTCTCCGAGCGGCACGGCTGTGTCGTGCTCACCCCGATGTTCCCGGCGGGCATCGACGACCCGGAGGACCTGCACAACTTCAAGTTCATCGAGTACCGCGGCATCCGCTACGACGAGCAGCTGCTCGGGATCGTGGCCGAGGCGGGGGAGCGGTTCCACATCGACACCGAGCGCTTTCTGCTCCAGGGCTTCTCGGGCGGCGGGCAGTTCGCGCACCGCTTCCTGTATCTGCACCCCGACCGGCTGAGCGGAGTGTCCATCGGCGCGCCCGGCCGGGTCACGCTGATCGACCCGGACCGCGAGTGGTGGCTGGGCACGAAGGGGTTCGAGCAGCGCTTCGGGGCCCCGCTGCGGCTGGAGGACATCCGTAAGGTGCCGGTGCACATGGTGGTCGGGGCGGAGGACACCGAGACCTGGGAGATCAACAACCCCGGTGACTCCAACTGGATGGACGGCGCCGACGCCGTCGGGCGCACCCGCGTGGAACGCATCACCGCGCTGCGGGACAACTACACCGAGCTGGGCATCGACGTCACCCTCGACATCGTGCCCGGCGTCGGGCACCAGGGGATGGGGGTGCTGGACGCGGTCCGGCGCTTCGCGGAGCGGGTCCTTCCGCGCGTCGTCTGAGCCCTGTGGGCCCGATAGGCCACAGAACACGGCTGCGCCTGATGCGCCCATGGACACGGCCGTGCCCAATGCGCCCATGGACACGGCCGTGCCCCGGGCGGCGACACATCGGTCGCCACCCGGGGGCACGGGGAATCAGAATCGGCGGAGCGCGTTCCTACGGGGCCGCCCGCTCCTTCGGGGCGGGGTCCGAGGAGGCGGCCGGAGCGGCGCCGCGGCCGGCGGTGAGGCGGTCCCGGACCAGGGCGAGGGCCACCACGAGCACGGCCACCAGCGCGGAGAGGATCACCTGCTCGCGCCCGTCCTTGTCGGTGAGCATGTAGACCAGGACGAACGAGATCATCGCGATCGTCGCCCAGGTCAGGTACGGGAAGAGCCACATCCGGACGATCAGCTTCTCGGGGTTCTCGCGCAGGATCATCCCGCGCATCCGCAGCTGGCTGAAACAGATCACCAGCCATACGAAGAGCGCGACCGCGCCCGAGGAGTTCAGCAGGAAGGTGAAGACGGTGTCCGGCCACTGGTAGTTGAACCACACCGCGACGAAGCCGAAGATGACCGAGCCGAGGATCGCGGCCTGCGGCACGCCGCGGGCGTTGGTGCGGGCGAAGGCGGCCGGGGCGTCGCCGCGCTGGCCGAGCGAGAAGGCCATGCGGGAGGCGGTGTAGAGGCCGGAGTTCAGACACGAGAGCACGGCGGTCAGCACGATCACGTTCATGATGTCGCCGGCGTGCGGTATGCCGACCGAGTCGAGCGCCGCGACATAGCTGCCCTTGTCGGCGATCGCCTTGGCGTCCCAGGGCAGCAGGGTGACCACGACGAAGATCGAGCCCAGGTAGAAGACCGCGATACGCCAGATCACGCTGTTGGTGGCCTTGGTGACCGCCCGCTGCGGGTCCTCGGACTCACCGGCCGCGAGGGTGACGATCTCGCTGCCCATGAAGGAGAAGACCACCAGCAGCACACCGGTGAGGATGGCGCCCGGCCCGTTCGGCAGGAAGCCGCCGTGGTCGGTGAGGTGGGCCAGGCCCGCGCCCTCGTTGTCCGAATGCGGCAGCAGCCCGAACACCGCGAGCCCGCCGATCACGATGAACGCGGCGATCGCCACGACCTTGATCCCGGCGAACCAGAACTCGAACTCACCGTAGGAGCCGACCGAGACCAGGTTGGTCGCGGTGAGCACCACCATCACGATCAGCGCCCAGCCCCACTGCGGGACGGCCGGCCACCAGCCCTCCAGGATCTTGGCGCCGGCGGTGGCCTCGACCGCCAGCACCACGACCCAGAAGAACCAGTACAGCCAGCCGATGGAGAAACCGGCCCAGCGGCCGAGCGCCCGGTCGGCGTAGGCGGAGAAGGAGCCGGAGGTGGGATTGGCGGCGGACATCTCGCCGAGCATCCGCATGACGAAGACGACCATGAGGCCGACCAGCGCGTACGAGATGAGAATGCCGGGTCCGGCCTTGGCGATACCCGCACTGGAGCCGACGAAAAGGCCGGCGCCGATCACGCCGCCGATCGCGATCATCGAAAGATGGCGGTTCTTGAGTCCCGCCTTGAGGCCGTCGGGCGATCCCGGGTCGCCGGGGGCCCGCTGCTGCTCCGGCGTGGTCGCAGGTTGTGCGCTCATGTGCTCGATTCCTTTGCTCTCGCGTTACGAGCGACGCCAGTGAATCTCAGGAGGTCGGCCAGTTGAACCTTTGAATCCAGATTGTTACTTGAGGTTTTCATGAGGTTCTTTGGCATTACAGAGATTTATGCGATGCCTACCCTGGGCGGCGAGGGTCACACGGCCATGACACACTCGGTGCATGCGCGTGTACCTCGGCTCCGACCATGCCGGTTTCGAACTCAAGAACCACCTCGTGGAGTGGCTCAAGGCGGCCGGCCATGAGGCCGTCGACTGCGGCCCGCACATCTACGACGCCCAGGACGACTACCCGCCGTTCTGCCTGCGCGCCGCGGAGCGGACCGCCGCCGACCAGGAGAGCCTCGGCATCGTCATCGGCGGATCCGGCAATGGTGAGCAGATCGCGGCGAACAAGGTCAAGGGGGTGCGCGCGGCACTGGCCTGGAGCGAGGAGACCGCGGCCCTCGGCCGTGAGCACAACAACGCCAATGTCATCAGCGTCGGCGCCCGGATGCACACCCAGGACGAGGCCACCAAGTTTGTCGAGATTTTCCTGAGCACCCCGTACTCGGGCGAGGAGCGGCACACCCGCCGTATCGAGATGCTCACCGGTTACGAGACCACCGGCGAGCTGCCGCCCATCCCGGCCCACCACCCGCAAGGCGACTGATGCCCGAAGGGCACACCATCCACCGGCTGGCCGCCGACCACCTCGAGACCTTCGGCGGCCGGCCCGTCCGGGCCACCAGCCCGCAGGGGAAGTTCGCCGACGGCGCCGGGCTGATCGACGGCCAGCCGCTGCGCCACGCCGAGGCGCACGGCAAGCACCTCTTCCTGGACTTCGCGGCCACCGGCTGGGTCCATGTCCACCTGGGACTCTTCGGTACGTACGCCTTCGGCCCGGCCCCCGCCCCGCCGCCCACCGACACCGTCCGGCTGCGGCTGGCGAACCCCGAGGGGTACGCGGATCTGCGCGGCCCAACCGCCTGTGCGCTGATCACCGACGGGGAGAAGCAGGTGATCCACGACCGGCTGGGCCCCGATCCGCTGCGCCCGGCGGACGACGGCGAGCGGGCCTGGGCCCGGATCTCCCGCAGCCGGGTCAGCGTGGCCGCGCTGCTCATGGACCAGAAGGTGATCGCCGGGGTCGGGAACGTCTACCGCGCCGAGGTGCTCTTCCGGCACGGGATCGACCCCTACCGGCCCGGCCGTGCGCTGACCCGCGCCGAATGGGACGCCATATGGGCCGACCTGGTGGCGCTGATGCGCGAGGGGGTGCGGAACAACCGGATCGATACGGTCCGCCCCGAGCACACCCCCGAGGCGATGGGCCGCCCGCCGCGCGTGGACGACCATGGCGGCGAAGTCTATGTCTACCGGCGCGCCGGACAGCCCTGCCACATCTGTGGTGGCGAGATCCGCACCGCCGATCTCGCCGCCCGCAATCTCTTCTGGTGCCCTGACTGTCAGAGAGCCTGAGCTCTCAGAAGCCGTGGGGCAGCCACGGGGCGACCGGGGACGCGAACGCGGTCGCGGCCTCCGTAAGGGCGCCCTGACGGGCCTCCTGGACGCGCCCCGCACCCGCCAGCGCGGTCAGCGAGACCCCGCCGAGATACGCCGCCCCCAGGTCCCGCACGCCCAGCCGGAGATCGGGAGCGTCGTCCGTGCGCTCGCAGGAGGCGCCCTTGGCGTCGCCGCTCAGCCGCCACCGCCCCTCGTTCCAGGGGCAGAAGGGGTCCGTGACCTCCAGGACGGTCTCCACGGGCGTGCTGTACGTCCGCGCCTGGAGCGCGGCCCCCACGTCCACCAGGCGGACGAACAACGAGTCGCGCAGCCTTACGGCGCACCGCCGGATGTCCGAGACCAGGAGCTGCCAGGGATCGTCGACCGGGCGGGGGCCGGTCCGGATCACCGAGGTCAGGTCGAGGTCGAAGAGGAAGCGCCACAGCGCCGCGTAGGACGCCGGGTCCAGGGCCTCCAGGTCGCGCAGGACGACCGTGCCCTTCGGCCCGGCCAGGTCCCAGTCGGGCTTGACCGCGAACCGCACATAGCCGCTGACCTCGCCGCCGGACTCGGCCAGCACACAGCGCAGCGGGGACGCCCCCTCGCGGTCGCCCGGCGGGTCCAGCAGCGGCACCCGCTCCCAGCCGGGGATCCGCTCCAGCATGCCCGGGCGGGTGGGTACCCGCCGGGCGTAGACGGCCTCGCACGCCTCGACGGCGGACTCCAGGGGCACGGCGCGCAGCCGCACGTCGTCGGTGCCTTCGGGGACGGTCAGCTTCACCCGGGTGGTGTCGATCTCGGCGTAAGCGGTCTGGGTGGCCGCGCCGTAGCCGAACCGTCCGTAGATGTCCGGTTCCGACGCGGTCAGAACGGCCAGCGGCTCATCGCCCGCCGCGCGGATGTCGTCCAACTGCCGCCGCATCATGGCCCGGAGCACCCCGCGCCGCCGGTGCGTGGCCTGCACGCTCACCATCGTGACCCCGGCCGCCGGTACGATCCCGCCGCCCGGGACCGACAGCCGGAAGCTGTTGAGCGACGCCGTGCCCACGATGTCGGCGCCGTCCCACGCGCCGATCGAGCGCTCGCATTCGGTCAACTCCCGCCAGAGCGCGGATTCCTCCGGCGCTTCGGGAACTCCTCCGAAGGCGAGTACCAGTTTTCCGTACCAATCATCCCAAATCGATGGGTCGAGCACACGCAGCTCAGTCCTCATATTCCCATCCCTAGCAGCCGTTTCCCGTACACGCGAACGAATTTCGCTTACGATTGCCCCCTGGCTGGGTGGTTCAACGCGCCACGAATCGACGCGCGTCCGAACGGGTGGGTAGGGTCCCGATGCAATGACTGGCGGCGTGGACACTCCGTGGGCCCGGATGCGCAGAGCTCTGCACCGGGCTCGCACAGGCGTGCGCAAAGCCGGAGTGGACTACTTCCGCGGTGAGGGCTCCGACCGGCTCGCCCTGACCGCGCTGCTCCTCGGTGTCCCCGCCATCGCCGGAGGCACCATCGCCCAGCCCGACTGGTGCTCCCCGTCCGCCCTCGTCCTGCCCATCGTCGCGGGCGGGCTGCTGCTGCGCCCCGCCAGCCTGCTCGCCCTGTACGCGGCGGCCGCCACGGCCCTGATCGTGGAGTCCGCCGTGCTCGGCCCGTACACCGAGGAGGACGCCTCCTCCCGGGTCACCCCCGGCACCATCCTGGTCGTCGCCGCCGTCGGCTTCTTCGGCCTGCTGATCGCCCAGTTCCGCAGCCGCGTCGGGGTGCCCTGGCGGCGCGGCGGCACCATGCTCTTCGACCTGCGCGAGCGCATCCGCGTCCAGAGCAAGCTGCCCGGCCTGCCGCGCGGCTGGCACCGCGAGATGGCGCTGCGCCCGGCCGGCGGGCAGTCCTTCTCCGGCGACTTCGTGGTGGCCGCCCGCACCGGTGGCGGCCGCATCCTCGAGGTCGTCCTCACCGACGTCTCCGGCAAGGGCATGGACGCCGCCTCGCGCGCCCTGCTGCTCTCCGGCGCCTTCGGCGGCCTCCTTGGCTCCCTGCCGCCGCACGGCTTCCTCCCGGCCGCCAACGGCTATCTCCTGCGCCAGGACTGGGACGAGGGCTTCGCGACCTCCATCCATCTCGTCCTCGACCTCGACAGCGGCGACTTCGAGCTCTTCTCCGCCGGACATCTGCCCGCGCTCCAGCTGAGCGCGGGCACCGGCAAGTGGGAGGAGAAGTCCGCGGACGGCCCGCTGCTGGGCGTCTACGACGGTGCCCAATTCGACCCCACCAAGGGCACGCTGCGGCCCGGCGACGTCCTGATGCTCTTCACCGACGGCCTCGTGGAGACCGCCGACCGGGACATCAGCGAGGGCATCGACCGCCTCACCGGCGAGGCGGACCGCTACGTCGGCTCCGGCTTCCACGGCGCGGCCTGGCACCTGATCGAGACGGTCGCGAAGGACGTCAACGACGACCGCGCCCTGCTGCTGATCTGCCGCCAGTAAGGGCGCCTTACGGCCGCCAGTAAGGGCGACTCGCGGCCGCCAGTAAGGGCGACTCGCGGCCGTCGGCAGGGGCGCCTCTCCGCAGCCGGTACGGCCGCCTTACTGCCGCGCCGGACCGCCCTGCGGCGCCTTACGGCCCGATCGGCCCGCCCGGCGGGGGTTAGCCCCACCCCGGATACGCCGGTGGCCGTCATGGCTGCGGAGGGGACGTGATCCGTACGTTCGAGGGGAATCGGGCGAACTCCTCGGAAGGGTCACCACCATGGGGCTGCGCAGGCGGCGACAGACAGCGGCGGCACCGGCCCCGCACCACGCCCATGCCATCGAACTCCACGGCGTCCAGCGCCGCTACGGCCGGGGCCGCACCGCCGTCCACGCTCTGCGCGGCATCGACCTGGCCCTTCCGCACGGCAGCTTCACCGCCGTCATGGGCCCCTCCGGCTGCGGCAAATCGACATTCCTGCAGTGCGCCGCCGGGCTTGACCGGCCGACCGCCGGGACCGTCAAACTCGGTGGCACCGAAATCACCGGAATGAGTGAGAACACGCTCACCGCATTGCGCCGCGCCCGCCTCGGGTTCGTCTTCCAGTCCTTCAATCTCCTCCCCTCCCTGACGGTCGAGCAGAACGTGCTGCTCCCGATGCGGCTCGCGGGCGCCCGCCCCGACCGCCACCGGGCCCATGAGGTGCTCGCCCAGGTCGGTCTCGAGGACCGGGCCAGGCGGCGGCCCGGTGAGCTCTCCGGCGGCCAGCAGCAGCGTGTTGCCATCGCCCGGGCCCTCGTCACCCGTCCCGACGTGGTCTTCGCCGACGAGCCGACCGGCGCCCTGGACACCAACACCGCCGCCGAGGTGCTCACCCTCCTGCGGCAGGCCGTGGACGCGCTGGGCGCGACCGTCGTGATGGTCACCCACGACCCCGTCGCCGCGAGCCACGCCGACCGCGTGCTCTTCCTCGCCGACGGCGCGATCGCCGACCGGCTGCTCCGCTCCCCGGCGCACGAGATAGCCGAGCGGATGAGCCGCCTCACCGCCCGCACCCCGGCCCTCGCGGGCGCCTGGGCCGCGGAGGAGGCCCGATGAGGCCGCTCACCAACGGACTGGCCCGCGCCGCCGTCCGCTTCAAGCCGTCCGCCTTCGCGGGCACCTTCGTCGCCCTGGCCATGGCCGCGGCGATCGTGTCCGCGTGCGGCATCCTGCTGGAGACCGGGCTGCGGGCCTCCGTACCCCCGCAGCGCTACGCGGGCGCCCCGGTCGTGATCGCCGCCGACCAGCGGGTGCACTACGTCATCGGCCACGGCGACGGGCGCTCGGAGGAGTCCGAGCAGGTCCCCGACCGGGCCCGGCTCGACGCCTCCCTGGTGGCCACCGCCGCCCGCACCCCCGGAGCCGCGGCCGCGGCCCCGGACGTGACCTTCCCGCTGCGCACCGCCCATGGGGCGCTCAACGGCCACGGCTGGGGCGCGGCGCCCTTCACGGGGGTGGCGCTCGCCTCTGGGGCGGCGCCTCGCGAGGGCGAAGCCGTGCTCAGCCCCGGGGCCGCCCGTGCGGCGGGCGCCGGCGTCGGCGGCCGGATCACGGTGACCGCGCCGGACGGCCGCCACACCTTCCGGGTCTCCGGTGTGACCCGTAAGGCGGGCGGCGCCGACGGTGACGGCCTTACGGCGTGGTTCGCCGACCGCCGGGCCCGTGCGCTGAGCGGTCACCCCGCCACCGTGGACGCCGTCCTCGTCCGCCCCCTCCCCGGCACCAGCCCCGGCCGGCTGGCCGCACACCTGGAGCGGACCGTGAAGGGCGCGGCGCACTCCCCTCGTGTGCACACCGGCGGCGGGCGCGGCGCCATCGAGGAGCCCTCGCTCGTGAACGCCAAGGAGACGCTCATCGGGCTCGGCGGCTCCTTCGGCGGCATCGCGACCGCCGTCGCCGTCTTCACCACCGCGGGCACCGTCGCCCTCTCCGTGGGCCAGCGCGGCCGCGAGGTGGCCCTGCTGCGGGCGATCGGCGCCACCCCGCGCCAGATCCGCCGCTCGGTCGCGGCCGAGGCGCTGCTGGTCGCCCCGCTCGCGGGCGCGGTCGGCCTGCTGCCCGGATGGGCGCTCGCCCGCTGGTGGTTCGGGCAGCTCAAGGAGAAGGGCGCCATCCCGGGGCCCGTGGAGCTCGCCATCTCCTGGATCCCGCTGCTCGTCGCCGTCGGCGCGGGCCTCCTCACCTCGCTCCTGGCGGGCCTGATGGCCGCCCGCCGCCCGGCGCGGATCCCGCCGGGCCGGGCGCTCGGCGAGGCTGCCGTGGAGCGGCTGCGGCCCGGTGTGATCCGTACGGTCCTCGGCGGCGCGGCCCTGGTCGGCGGCTGCCTCATGACCGGCGTCGCCGCCTCGGCCTCCGGCGACGACGCGGCCAACGCCGCCCTCGGGGTCGTGATGCTCTTCATGCTCGCCGTGGCCCTGCTCGGCCCGGTCATCGCCCGCCTGTGCGCCTGGCTCATCGGCCTGCCGCTGCGCGCCGGACCGGCGCCGGCCCATCTGGCCGAGGCCAACAGCCGGGCCAACGCCCGCCGCCTGGCCTCGGCGATCACCCCGATCGTGCTGGCCATGGCCTTCGCCTCGACCCTGGTCTTCATGCACACCAGCGAGGACCACACGGGCGCCCGCCAGCGGCGGGCGGGCATCGTCGCCGACCAGGTGGTCTCCGCCCCGGAGGGGCTGCCGTCCGGCGCGGCGGCCCGCGCCGCTTCCGTACGGGGCGTGGCCGCGTCCGTGGGGCTGCTGCGCACCGGAGTGCTGGTCCCGGTGGGCTCGGGCGACGGCCGCTGGCTGCGGACCGCGTCGGCGCAGGGCGTCACCGGGAGCGGCCGTGACCTGGCGGCCGTACAGGACCTGGACGTCCGTAAGGGGCGCCTGGACGCCCTGGGGCCGGGCCGGGTGGCCGTGGACGGGCTGCTGGCGAAGGCGGCCCATGCCCGGGTCGGCCACCGGCTCGCCCTGCACCTCCCGGACGGTACGACGATCACGCCCACCGTGGTCGCGATCTACGGGCGCGGGCTGGGGATCGCCGAGCTCACCCTCCCCCGTACGGCGCTGTCCGGCCATGTGACGTCGTCGTTCGACAGCGATGTGCTGGTGCGGGATGACGAAGGCGCCGACCGTAAGGCCGTCGCCGCGGCGCTCGGCCGGCGGCTCGGCGAGGACGTCACCGACCGGGACGGCTACGCGGCGGCCCAGGACGAGGAGCGGAAGCTGAACGCCTGGGCCAACACCGTCATGGCGGGCGTCCTCGGTGGCTTCGCGGCCGTCGCCGCCGTCAACACCCTGGTGATGACCGTGCTGGGCCGCCGCCGCGAGCTGGGCATGCTGCGGCTGATCGGCACCACCCGGCGGCAGGTGCTCGGGATGGTGCGCTGGGAGGCCCTGCTGGTGGCCACGGCGGGCATCGGCCTGGGCACGGCCATCGCCCTGGCCACGCTCGTGCCGATGATGCGCGGCCTGACCGGCGAGGACCCGTACGTCCCGCCGCTGACCTACGCGGGCTTCGCGGGCACCGCCGTGGCGCTGGGCCTCGCGGCGACCGCGCTCCCGGCCCGTGCTGCGCTGCGCCGCACGACGCCGAAGCCGTGAGCCTTGGAAGAGCCGAGAAAGGGCTGGCCCGTGGGATCCGCGGGCCGGCCCTTCGCGTCGTGGCGGCCGTTGGCGCGCTAGGCCGCCGTCGTACGGCTGCGGGCCTGTTCGGCCGGGTCCTTACGGAAGGCCCAGGCCATCTTCGGCTCCATGGCGAAGCGGAAGGCGCGCTGGACGGGGGCGTACACAGCACGGTGACCACGGTGGCGGCGATGACCGTGACCGCGATCTCCCCAGCGGCTTGTGCAGCCACTCGTACTCGTCGAACCAGCCCCAGAACCGGGAGCCCTTGGCCAGGAAGCCATGCAGAAGATAGCCGTACAGCGTCCCGGCGCCCAGCACCGTGAACCACATGTGGCGCCGCGGCACCCATGCGAAGAAGCAGCTGACGAGCACGACCGAGCAGCCGAAGAGGGCGAGCGTCATCACCGGGCCGGTCCACGGCGCCGCCCCCAGCTCCTGGACGCTGTCGCGGTGGTAGAACCACGCCGAGCTCATCCGCGGCGCCGCCCAGTAGGCGAACACGAGGGCACACGCGAAGATCGGCACCGACGCGATCCGCACCGAGCGGCGGCGGATCATCTGGAAGTGCTCGGGCTTCATGCACAGGCCGAGGACGAAGAACGGCAGGAACTGCAGCAGCCGCTGCATGTCCAGGTCGTCGCCGATGTCGGGCGAGACCGCCGCGAGCGTGGCGACGGCGAGCGCGAGCGGGATCGGCCAGCGCACCAGCTTCCAGATCGGAGTGGTCAGCCGCCATGCGAACAGCGCGATCAGGAACCAGGTGAGGTACCAGGGGTCCAGTAGGCTGAAGTCGTACGTCGGGTCGTCGTCCGCCCAGCGCTTGAACAGCGTGTACGCGACCTCGAAGATCACATAGGGCACCGCGATGCCGGTGATCAGCCGCTTGAGCCGGTCCGGCCGCATGTCGAAGCTGCGCGAGAAGTAGCCGGAGATCAGGATGAAGGCCGGCATGTGGAAGGTGTACACGACCATGTACAGCGCTTCCGCGGTGCGGCTGCTGTCGGTGAGCGGCTCCCAGGAGTGGCCCATCGCGACCAGCACGATCGCGAGGTACTTCGCGTTGTCGAAGAACGCGTCCCGCTGTTTGGGCTTCTGCCCGGCGGGGGAGGCGGCCGGCGGGGTGGTCGCCTGCTGCCCTGGTTCTTCGGCCCGCGGCGAGGGGGAGTGGGCGCCGCCTCCTGGGGGAGCGGGGTCCGCTGATAACCGTGCGGGCGCAGGGAGTTGGTCACAGGCCCTCCCACCAGGAACTGGGGGAGAGCACCCTCGACCTCACTGCGCGTGGGGAGTCGTGGCAGCGTGAAACATCTGAGGCACGATAGCGCCGAAACCTGTATTGCGTAAAACCTCGTTCAGTTTGCTTTCCGTTCATCGTCTTCGCATCGCGGCCGATAGTCGATCCCGGTAAGTCGGCCGGGGAGTCGACAAAGCGATGCGATCATTCGATATCCGGGCGCGGGCTGTCCGTTCTGACAGCCTTCATCCCGCTTAATTTGGGCATATGCCCCGCAGGGGCTCTGGTGGAATGTCTGATTCATTGATGTTTTGTCACCCTGCCGAGTGATCGCCGAGTGAATTCCGAATTCCTGCCCGGGGTCGTCCGGGGTGATCGGAATTCACCGGCCGGGCGGCTCGCCGAGTTGTGGGGAGCGTCACCCGTGCCCCTTTGGGTGAACGGTTACCGGCCGGGTACCGAGGGGGTGGGTGTCGTGTGCACATGTGACCGTTTATCGCTCCACCCCACTGCTGACCGGGGGAGTTGATGGCACGATGGTGACTGCGGGGGTGTGCGGGGTCGCGTGCTTCCGGGGCCTGTGAGACGTGTGCGACCGAGGGTGGGATGTTGTGGCCATTTCCCTGTCATTGGTGCTGCTGGTGGGCATCATCCTGGTGTTCATGATCCGCAATGGCCGGGTCAAGTGGGGGCCGGCCCTGGTCGCGATCCTCTTCGGGTTCCTGCTCGCCTCGTCCAACGTCGCGCCGGACATCCAGAAGTTCCTCGACTCGGCCGCCGAGGCCATCGCCGACATCAACCCCTGATCGCCAACCCCTGGCATCGACTCCCGAGGCATCCGCCCCCGCGTCCACGCGTCCCGGAGGGCGGGTGCCGGGGACGCGCGAGTGTGCGCAAAAGCGAACGGCCCGGTCCGGGGAACTCCCCGGACCGGGCCGAAAGCCGTGGAGCGGGCGACGGGAATCGAACCCGCGTAGCCAGTTTGGAAGACTGGGGCTCTACCATTGAGCTACGCCCGCGCACGCCGCGTACACGGATGCACCGGTCTCCCGGACACCTCCGCCCAGGCATGATCACCCGGATCGCGGCACGGCATGCATCGTAGCGGTTCTCGACCGTTCCCCGCACACCCTTGCCCACCAGTCGAATAACCGGCAGCCGGGGCGTCCGCGGGCATGTACCCTACGTGTCGCACCGACGGGGTGTGGCGCAGCTTGGTAGCGCGTCCGCTTTGGGAGCGGAAGGTCGTCGGTTCGAATCCGGCCACCCCGACCATCCACAGGCTTCAAGATCGCATTGTGGGGCCCGTCATGCTTGCGGTTACTATGCAAGCTGCGTGTCTGTGTCTTTTAACCGGACGCGAATCCGCTGCGACGCGACAGCGCACCGCAGCTGAACACCACACGTCAGCCCCCAAGGAGACCGAACCGTGAAGAGCGCCGTGGAGAACCTGAACCCGACCCGGGTTCGGCTCACTGTCGAGGTGCCCTTCGAGGAGCTCAAGCCCAGCCTCGACGCGGCGTACAAGAAGATCAACCAGCAGGTCACGGTGCCTGGGTTCCGCAAGGGCAAGATCCCGGCCCGCATCATCGACCAGCGGTTCGGTCGTGGCGCCGTGCTCGAGGAGGCCGTCAACGAGGCGCTCCCGAAGTTCTACACCGACGCGGTCAACGAGGGTGAGCTGAACCCGCTCGGCCAGCCCGAGGTCGACATCACCGAGCTCAAGGACAACGAGCTGCTGACCTTCACCGCCGAGGTGGACATCCGCCCGGCGATCGAGATCCCGGACTACTCCGGCATCGAGGTCACCGTCGACTCCGTCGAGGTCTCGGACGAGGACATCGACAAGTCCGTCGAGCAGCTGCGGGAGCGCTTCGCCACCACCAGCCCGGTGGAGCGCCCCGCCGCCGAGGGCGACATCGTCGTGATCGACCTCGAGGCCAAGGTCGACGGCGAGGTCCTGGAGGACGGCGTCGCCACCGGCGTCACCTACACCATCGGCTCGGGTGAGCTGCTGGACGGCATCGACGAGGCCGTGACCGGCCTGGAGGCGGGCGGCGAGGCCACCTTCACCTCCGAGCTCAAGGGCGGCTCCGCCCAGGGCAAGGAGGCCGAGGTCTCGGTCAAGGTCTCCGAGGTCAAGGCCCGTGAGCTGCCCGAGCTCGACGACGACTTCGCCCAGCTGGCCAGCGAGTTCGACACCCTCGAGGAGTTGCGCGGCGACAGCCGTAAGCGCCTGGAGCGGTCGAAGAAGTTCGAGCAGGCCACCCAGGCCCAGGAGAAGGTGCTGGACGCCCTGCTGGAGCTGGTCGAGGTGCCGATCCCGGAGAAGCTCCTCCAGGACGAGATCAACACCCGTAAGCACAACCTCGAGCACCACCAGCTCGGCCAGATGGGCCTCAACCTCGAGTCGTACCTGCAGATGCAGGACAAGACCGCCGAGGAGTTCGACGCCGAGCTCAAGGAGCAGGCCGAGAAGGGCATCCGGACCCAGTTCGTCCTCGACGAGCTGGTCAACAAGGAGCAGCTGTCCGTCGGCCAGGAGGAGCTCACCGAGCACCTCATGCGCCGTGCGCAGTCCTCCGGCATGAGCCCGGACCAGTTCGCCCAGGCCGTCGTCGAGGGCGGCCAGGTGCCCATGCTCGTCGGCGAGGTCGCCCGCGGCAAGGCGCTGGCCGTGGTGGTCGAGGCCGCCAAGGTCGTCGACGACAAGGGCGAGACCGTGGACCTGGACGACGAGGAGGACGAGACCGGCGAGACGGTCGAGGCCACCTCCGAGACCGCCGAGGAGCCCGCCGCGGCCGAGGCGGAGGCCGCCGAGGCGCCCGCGGAGGCCGGGGAGAAGCAGGACAAGGCCGAGAGCTGATCCCGGTCCGCTCCACAGCCCGTACGAACGGGCCCGAACGTCTGCGCGCGTCCGGGCCCGTTCGTGTTCCGCGACGCCGGTCCGGCGCCGGAACATGCGCTCAGAGCGAACAGTTCCTGATGCGGGATGGCGCCCGCCGACCAGCGCGTTAGGGTCCGTAGATACGAGGGCAGGGGAGTCTCGCGAGCCCGCCGGGGCCACACCGGCGGCCAGGTCCCCACACCCCAGAAGAAGACGCTGAGACGGCCAGTCAGCCGTCAGAGACGAGCAGGTGGATACGTGACGAATACGATGCCTTCCGCCGCCGGCGAGCCGACCGTCGGTGGCCTCGGCGACCAGGTCTACAACCGGCTGCTCGGCGAGCGGATCATCTTCCTCGGCCAGCCGGTCGACGACGACATCGCCAACAAGATCACGGCTCAGCTGCTCCTGCTCGCCGCCGATCCCGAAAAGGACATTTACCTCTACATCAACTCCCCGGGCGGCTCGATCTCGGCCGGCATGGCGATCTACGACACCATGCAGTACATCCAGAACGACGTGGTCACCATCGCCATGGGCCTCGCCGCCTCGATGGGCCAGTTCCTGCTGAGCGCGGGCACCCCGGGCAAGCGCTTCGCGCTGCCCAACGCCGAGATCCTGATCCACCAGCCCTCCGCGGGTCTGGCGGGTTCCGCCTCGGACATCAAGATTCACGCCGAGCGGCTGCTGCACACCAAGAAGCGCATGGCCGAGCTGACCGCCTTCCACACCGGTCAGACGGTTGAGCAGATCGTCCGTGACTCCGACCGCGACCGCTGGTTCTCCGCCGATGAGGCCAAGGAGTACGGCCTGGTCGACGACGTCATGACGTCCGCCTCCAGCGTTCCGGGCGGGGGCGGCACCGGGGCCTGAGGCCCGCCGTCCCGTAGCCGACCTCCAGCCCTCAGATCGCCACAGGATGGTGAAGACCCAGATGAGCAACTTCCCCGGCAGCGGCCTGTACACCGGCCCGATGGCCGAATCCCGCTATGTCGTTCCGCGTTTCGTCGAGCGCACCTCCCAGGGCATCCGCGAGTACGACCCGTACGCCAAGCTCTTCGAAGAGCGCGTGATCTTCCTGGGTGTCCAGATCGACGACGCCTCGGCCAACGACGTCATGGCGCAGCTGCTGTGCCTGGAGTCGATGGACCCGGACCGTGACATTTCGGTCTACATCAACTCTCCCGGCGGCTCGTTCACCGCGCTGACCGCCATTTACGACACGATGCAGTTCGTCAAGCCCGACATCCAGACGGTGTGCATGGGCCAGGCGGCGTCCGCCGCGGCCGTGCTGCTCGCCGCCGGAACGCCGGGCAAGCGGATGGCCCTGCCCAATGCCCGGGTGCTGATCCACCAGCCGTACAGTGAGACCGGGCGCGGTCAGGTCTCCGACCTGGAGATCGCGGCCAACGAGATCCTGCGGATGCGCTCGCAGCTCGAGGAGATGCTGGCCAAGCACTCCACGACGCCCATCGAGAAGATCCGCGACGACATCGAGCGGGACAAGATCCTCACGGCCGAGGAGTCCCTGTCGTACGGTCTTATCGACCAGATCGTCTCCACTCGTAAGACCTCGGTCGGTCTCGGCTGAATCTTCGGTGGAAACACCCCCCTTGGACCGAGTAGGTCCAAGGGGGCCCGAACCGGGGGCCCGGCAAGGTACCGTCGTAGAGGGCTGGGGCCCCGGCTCATGGGAAAGAAGCAGAAAGCGCAGCGCAAGCACCCGGTTCCGCGGAGCAAAGCGGATCCAAGGCGAAGGGGAAGCACCTCGTGGCACGCATCGGTGACGGCGGCGACCTGCTCAAGTGCTCGTTCTGCGGGAAGAGCCAGAAGCAGGTGAAGAAGCTCATCGCGGGCCCGGGTGTGTACATCTGCGATGAATGCATCGATCTCTGCAACGAGATCATCGAGGAGGAGCTCGCCGAGACCTCCGAAGTGCGCTGGGAGGAACTCCCCAAGCCGCGCGAGATCTATGAATTCCTCGAGGGCTATGTGGTCGGCCAGGAGGCCGCCAAGAAGGCCCTCTCGGTCGCCGTCTACAACCACTACAAGCGGGTCCAGGCGGGCGAGAACGGCGGCCACAACCGCGACGACGGCATCGAGTTGGCCAAGTCCAACATCCTGCTGCTCGGCCCCACCGGTTCCGGTAAGACCCTGCTCGCGCAGACCCTCGCCCGGATGCTCAACGTCCCCTTCGCCATCGCCGACGCCACCGCGCTCACCGAGGCGGGCTATGTCGGCGAGGACGTGGAGAACATCCTCCTCAAGCTGATCCAGGCCGCCGACTACGACGTCAAGAAGGCCGAGACGGGCATCATCTACATCGACGAGATCGACAAGGTGGCCCGCAAGAGCGAGAACCCCTCGATCACCCGCGATGTGTCCGGCGAGGGCGTTCAGCAGGCGCTGCTGAAGATCCTGGAAGGGACCACGGCGTCGGTGCCGCCGCAGGGCGGCCGGAAACACCCGCACCAGGAGTTCATCCAGATCGACACCACGAATGTGCTGTTCATCGTGGGCGGCGCCTTCGCCGGTCTGGAGAAGATCATTGAGGCGCGGGCGGGTGCCAAGGGCATCGGATTCGGCGCCACGATCCGTTCCAAGCGCGAGATCGAGGCGAGCGACCAGTTCCAGGAGGTCATGCCCGAGGACCTGGTGAAGTTCGGAATGATCCCGGAATTCATCGGCCGGCTCCCGGTCATCACCTCCGTCCACAACCTCGACCGCGAGGCGCTGCTGCAGATCCTCGTCGAGCCGCGGAACGCCCTGGTGAAGCAGTACCAGCGGCTGTTCGAACTCGACGGGGTTGAGCTGGACTTCGACCGCCCGGCCCTGGAGGCCATCGCCGACCAGGCGATCCTGCGCGGCACCGGGGCCCGGGGCCTGCGCGCGATCATCGAGGAGGTGCTGATGTCGGCGATGTACGAGGTGCCCTCCCGCAAGGACGTGGCCCGCGTCGTCATCACCGAGGACGTCGTGCACTCCAATGTGAACCCCACACTGGTGCCCCGCACCCGCGGCACCGAGCCGGGCGAGCGGCACGAGAAGAGCGCGTAACCGCACCGGCACGCGTAGCCGCCCCGCTGAGAGCGTACGAAGAGGACCCCGGTCTCCCGGGGCCCTCTTCGTGTCGTACGCGCCCTGTGGCCGCTTTACGGGCGGTTCAGGCGGGCTTGCGGGTGTCCTGGTAGATGCCCGCGGTCACCTTGGCGAAGGAGTCCATGTCGGCGTCGGACACCGAGGTGTTCTCCGCGTTCACGTCGAGCACCATCGCCGCGTCCGTCTCCTCCGCCCAGACGCAGGCCGGGGCGTAGATCCGGTCGTAGAGCTTGACCACCTCGCACTCCACCGACGGGCCGTCAGCGCCCGTCGGCTCGAAGCGCTTGCGCTTCCGCTCCACCGAGGGGGAGCCGTCGCCGCCCGCGAAGCCCTTGAACATCTCGTCGCGGACCGTGTCCGGATCGCTGATGTCGCCGTACATCCCGGAGAAGGCGAGCCCCGAATTGTCGTCGTCCGACCGCTTGTACTGGGCCAGGACCGAGGTCGCGCCCTCGGGCATGCTGCCCTGCACGCTGGTGCCCTCGTTGTCGAGGTCGTCCGTGCCCTTGTCCAGCGTGTAGGTGCCGTCGTCGAGCGTCTTGGGGGTGACCAGCTTCATCGCCTTCGGGCCGTCGTCGCCGCCGGACAGCACCACGGCGCCGGTGACGATCGCGCCCACCACCACGAGCCCGGCCACCGTCACCGCGATGATCTTGGTGCGGTTGCCGCCCCCGCTGGCCGCGGGCGGTGCGGGGTAGGGAGGCTGGCCGTAGGGGCCCGCCTGCTGCGGGTAGCCGTAGCCCTGCGGGGGCTGCGCCTGCGGATAGCCGTACCCGGGCGACTGCGCGTACGGGTTGGGCTCCGCGGGCTGCTGCTGCCCCCGCCGTACGGATTGGGCTGGGCGCCCCCGTACGGGCCGGGCCCGCCGCCGTAGGGCCCCGGCGGCGGTGGCTGGTTGTGGCTCATGGCTGTGGGGGTCCCCCTCCGGATCGGCTGTGGCCTGTGAACTACGCGGCCGGCTCGGCTACTTGATCTCCACGCGCGCGTCGGTGCGGACCTTCGCGGTGATGTCACCGGCCTCGTCGAGCGACATGCTCTTGCCGGACAGCGCCGCGGCCGCGTCGGAGACGACCACGTAGGCCACCGTGCTGTGGTCGCCCCACATGCAGATCGGGATCGAGAAGCCCTTGGTGGGTATGCCGCTGGAGCCGGAGTCCCCGGTCGGGGTGAACTTGGTGTTCTGGCACTTCATCACGGCGTTCTCGAAGCCGCTGGGCGTCACCGTCTCCGGGCTGCCCACGAGCTCGGCCTTCATCCCGCCGCTGGTGGAGGGGTCCTTCTCGGCCTCTTGCGCGATCTTCGAGAAGGCGCCGTCGACGACCGCCTCGGGGTCCTTCACCTCGCCCCAGACGCCGTTGAGCTGGAGCTGCTTGGCGCTCATGCCCTCGCCGGACTTGTACTCCGCGCTCTCGGTCTTGGGGTTGGTGACGCCGAACTTCTCGAAGTCGCCCGCGTCCGAGTCGGTGAGCCCGCCCCCGCCGGAGGAGCTCTTGGTGTAGTCGCCGGCCACCGTCTCGGGGGTGGTGAGCTTGTACCGCTTGCCGTCGTCGGCGACCTTACCGCCGCCACCGCTGTCGTCCCCGCCCTGGGCCACCAGGACACCGCCGACGACCGCGGCCACCACGACCACCGCGCCGATCGCGATCGCCAGGCCCTTCTTCTTGCCGCCGCCCTGGCCCGGGCCCGGCTGGTACGGCCCCGGCATGCCCGGCTGGCCGTACGGCGGCTGCTGCTGGCCGTACGGGTTCGGCTGCTGGCCGTAGGGGCCCGGCTGCCCCTGCGGCTGCCCGGGGTAGCCGTAGCCCTGCTGGGGCGGCTGCTGCGGCTGCCCGTAAGGACCCGGCTGCCCCGGTTGCTGCGGCTGTCCGTAGGGACCCGGCTGACCCGGCTGCTGCGGGTAGCCGTAGCCGGGCTGACCGGCCGCTCCACCCTGTCCGTAGGGACCCGGCTGTTGGGGCTGCTGGCCGTAAGGGCCCGGCTGGTTGTAGCTCATCTGTATCCCTCGTTAGAAACGTGCTGTTGTGTTGCTCTGCGCCGGCCGCGGGCTAGCCGTCGATCTCGACGCGCGCGTCCTCGCGCACCTTGGCCGTGATGCCGGCGGCGTCCTCAAGGGACATGCCACCGCCGAGCACCGCGGCCGCCGGATCCGCCATGACCGTGACGCCCAGGGTGTCCTTGTCGCCCCAGACGCACGCGGGGGCCTCCATGGATCCCTGATCCGAGGTGAACTTCATGGACTGGCACTTCAGGACGTCCCCGTCGAAGCCGTCCGGCGAGAACGTCCGGGGGCTGCCCTTGGCCTGCGCGGTGCCGTTGTCCTGCAGCGTCTTGACGATGACCGCCAGCGCGAGGTCCGCGCCCCGCTCCGGGTCGGTCACCTCGCCCCAGACGCCGGTGAACTTCAGCATCTCCTTACCGGAGGTCTGGTAGTCGGCCGCCACCAGATGCGGGTCCTTGACGACCGGCACCTGCTGGAGGTCCTTCCGGCCGGCCGCGGACAGGTCGCTGTCGTCCGTGCCCGAGCCCTGGCGCTCGTAGTCCGCGGCCACGGTCTCGGGCGTGGTCAGCTTGTACGGGCCGCCGCTGCCGCCGCCGAACAGAGCGAACGCCCCCGCCCCCAGCGCCGCCACGACCACCACCGCGCCGACCGCGAGCCCCACCTTCCTGCCCTTACCGGCGCCACCGGCCGCCGGCCCCGGGGCGGCGGCGTCTGGGGCCCGCCGTAGTAGCCCGGGCCCTGCTGGGGCGCGGGGCCCTGCTGGGGCGGCTGCGGCGGCTGACCGTAAGGGTTCGCGGGCTGAGGATGGCGATAGCCGCCGCCGGACCCGCCGTACGGATTCGGCTGCCCGTAGCCGCCCTGCTGGGGCTGCTGTGGATAGCCATAGCCCGGCTGCGCATACGGATTCGGCACGGGAGGCTGACCGGCGCCGTACGGCCCTGGCTGGCCCCCGTAGGGGCCGGGCTGCGGCGGCGGCTGCTGATGGCTCATGTGCCTCTCCTTATGCGCATGACAGGTTCCAAACATCCTTCCCGACGCCCTCGGGCGCCTTGGCGCCGGGGCCACAACGGGTTCGTAACGGAAGGCCGCGGCCCTTTAGACTGCGGGCGTGACCGAGAACTCTTCGCAGCGCCCCGCGAGCGGGCCGAACAGCCACCCCGAACTGCCGACCCAGTACGCGCCGGCCGATGTAGAGGGGCCGCTGTACGAGCGCTGGGTAGAGCGCGGTTACTTCGAGGCGGACGCGAAGAGCGACAAAGAGCCCTACACCATCGTCATCCCGCCCCCCAATGTGACCGGCTCGCTCCACCTCGGCCATGCCTTCGAGCACACGATCATTGATGCGCTCACCCGGCGCAAGCGAATGCAGGGCTTTGAGACGCTCTGGCAGCCGGGGATGGACCACGCCGGTATCGCCACGCAGAACGTGGTCGAGCGCGAGCTGGCCAAGGAGGGCGTCTCCCGCCACGACCTGGGCCGCGAGGCGTTCGTCGAGCGCGTCTGGCGGTGGAAGCGCGAGTCCGGCGGGCAGATCTCCGGCCAGATGCGGCGCCTGGGCGACGGCGTCGCCTGGAACCGCGAGCGCTTCACCATGGACGAGGGGCTCTCCAAGGCCGTCCAGACGATCTTCAAGCGGCTCTACGAGGACGAGCTGATCTACCGCGCCGAGCGCATCATCAACTGGTGCCCGCGCTGCCTTACGGCCATCTCGGACATCGAGGTGGAGTACGACGACGATGACGGCGAGCTCGTCTCGATCCGGTACGGCGAGGGCGACACCGCGATTGTCGTGGCGACGACCCGTGCCGAGACGATGCTGGGCGACACCGCGGTCGCCGTCCACCCCGACGACGAGCGCTACCGTCATCTGGTCGGCACCGAGATCGAGCTGCCGCTCACCGGCCGCCGGATCCCGATCGTCGCCGACGAGCACGTCGACCCCGAGTTCGGCACCGGCGCGGTCAAGGTCACCCCGGCCCACGACCCGAACGACTTCGAGATCGGGCAGCGGCACGGCCTGCCGAACCTGACCGTCATGGACGAGCACGCGGTCATCACCGCCCACGGCCCCTTCCAGGGCCTGGACCGGCTGGAGGCGCGCAGCGCCGTCGTCGGCGCCCTGCGCGCCGAGGGCCGGATCGTGGCCGAGAAGCGCCCGTACACCCACTCCGTGGGCCACTGCTCGCGCTGCAAGACCACCATCGAGCCGCGGCTGTCCATGCAGTGGTGGGTCAAGGTCGGCCCGCTGGCCAAGGCGGCGGGCGACGCGGTCCGCGACGGCCGGGTGAAGATCCACCCGGAGGACATGTCGAAGCGCTACTTCGACTGGGTCGACAACCTCCACGACTGGTGCATCTCGCGCCAGCTGTGGTGGGGCCATCGGATCCCGGTCTGGTACGGGCCGAACGGCGAGGTCGTCTGCGTCGGACCGGACGAGGAGCCGCCGAGCGGCGAGGGCTGGCACCAGGACAGCGACGTCCTGGACACCTGGTTCTCCTCCGGCCTGTGGCCGTTCTCCACGCTCGGCTGGCCCGAGGGGACCGAGAGCCTGGAGAAGTTCTATCCGAACTCGGTCCTGGTCACCGGCTACGACATCCTCTTCTTCTGGGTCGCCCGGATGATGATGTTCGGCCTGTACGCGATGGACGGCACCCCGCCGTTCCACACCATCGCGCTGCACGGGATGGTCCGTGACCAGTTCGGCAAGAAGATGTCCAAGTCCTTTGGGAACGCGGTCAATCCGCTGGACTGGATGGACACCTATGGATCGGACGCGGTCCGCTTCACCCTCGCCCGGGGCGCCAACCCCGGCGTGGACGTCCCGATCGGCGAGGACTGGGTCCAGGCGTCCCGCAACTTCGCCAACAAGATCTGGAACGCGACCCGCTTCGCGCTGATGAACGGCGCCACGGTCGAGGGCGAACTGCCCGCCCCGAGCGGCTGTCGGCCACCGACCGCTGGATCCTGTCCCGGCTGAACGCGGTGGTCGCCGAGGTCGACGCGTACTACGAGGACTATCAGTTCGCCAAGCTCTCCGACGTCCTTTACCACTTCGCGTGGGACGAGGTCTTCGACTGGTACGTCGAGCTGTCCAAGACTACCTTCGCCAAGGGCGGCGCGGAGGCCGACGCCGCGCGGCGCGTCCTCGGCGAGGTCCTGGACGTCACGCTGCGGCTGCTGCACCCGGTGGTCCCGTTCGTCACCGAGAAGCTGTGGACCTCGCTGACCGGCCAGGAGTCCGTCGTCATCGCGGACTGGCCGGGCGACAGCGGCTTCCGGGACGAGGCGGCCGAGCGGGAGATCGAGAACCTCCAGCAGGTGGTCACCGAGGTCCGCCGGTTCCGCGCCGACCAGGGCCTCCAGCCCGGTCAGCGGGTCCCGGCCCGGCTGGAGCTCTCCGGCACCTCGCTGGCCGCCCACGAGGACGCGATGCGCTCCCTGCTGCGCCTGCAGCCGGCCGGTGAGGACTTCACGGCCACCGCCTCGCTGCCGGTCGCGGGCGCGACCGTGGCGCTGGACCTGTCCGGCGCGATCGACGTCGAGGCGGAGCGCAAGCGGCTGGCCAAGGACCTCGCCGCGGCCGAGAAGGACAAGGCGCAGACGACCGCGAAGCTGTCCAACGAGGGCTTCCTGGCCAAGGCCCCCGACCATGTCGTGGAGAAGATCCGCACCCGGCAGGCGACCGCCGAGGCCGATATCGCCCGGATCACCGCCCAGTTGGCGGCCCTCCCCAAGGGCTGACCACCGAGGAGCACCGATCGCACCACAGCGCCCCCGCCGGAATCCGCGGATTCCGGCGGGGGCGCTTGTGTGCGAGGTGTGTGCGATGTGCCACAGACGCTCCGGGAAGCCTCACAGGCGGCCTGGAGAAGCCTCACAGACGCCCCACAGGCCCCTCACAGCAATGCCCCACCGGGAACCAAACACTGCCTTCGGGGAGTTATCCGGCCGTACGTCCCGGAAGGAGCTCCCCCTCCATGAACAAGCCGCTGAGAAGGGCATCCGTTTTCTCGCTGCTGCTCGTGCTGGCCCTGCTCGCCTGGGTCACCTATGTGCAGTTGGCGAGAGGGGACAGTCTCCGGGAGAACCCGCGCAACGCCCGGGTGGCCATCTCCGAGTACGCCGGACCGCTGGGCGACATCATCGCCGGCGGCAAACCGGTCACCGGCTCGGCCGCCACCAAGGGCGACCTGAAGTACAAGCGCACCTACCCGGACGGGAAGCTCTGGGCGCCGATCACCGGCTATGCCTCCCAGTCCTACGGCAGCACTCAGCTGGAGGCCCTGGAGCGGCAGGTGCTCGACGGCTCCGACAGCCGGCTGAAGAACCCGCTCGAGGCGGTGACGCGGGAGCGGTCCAAGCCCGGCGACGTGGTCACCACGATCAACCCGGCCGTGCAGAAGGCCGCCTACGAGGGGCTGGGGAACAAGACCGGCGCGGCCGTGGCGATCGACCCCACCACCGGCGCCGTCCTGGGCCTGGCCAGCACGCCCTCGTACGACCCCGGCACCTTCGCGGGCTCCTCCACGGGGGACCAGAAGGCGTGGACCGCGCTCCAGAAGGACGACAAGCAGCCGATGCTGAACCGCGCGCTGCGCCAGACGTACCCGCCGGGCTCGACCTTCAAGGTGCTGGTCGCCGCCGCGGCGCTGGAGAACGGGCTGTACTCGTCGGTGGACGAGCCGACCAAGAGCCCGGATCCGTACCGGCTGCCGGGCACGGTCACCGATATGCACAACGAGAACAGGTCGGCGCCCTGTGAGAACGCGACGATACGCACCGCCCTGCAGTACTCGTGCAACACGGTCTTCGCGAAGATGGCCGTGGACCTGGGCCAGTCCAAGGTGGCGGCGGAGGCCAAGAAGCTGGGCTTCGACAATGCCGAGCTGGACATCCCGGTACGCGCCGCGAAGAGCACCTACCCGAGCGGGATGGACGACTCGCAGACGGCCCTGACCGGTATGGGGCAGTTCGATGTGACGGCCACTCCGCTGCAGATGGCGATGGTCTCCTCGGCCATCGCGAACGACGGCAAGCTGATGACCCCGTACGAGGTCGACCGCACCACGGACGGCAGCGCGTCCGCCCTGGACCGCCACCAGGCCAAGACCTACAGCCAGGCGATGTCCCGGCACACCGCGTCCGAGCTGCAGTCCGCGATGCGGACGGTCGTGGACCAGGGCACCGGGACCAACGCGAAGATCCCCGGGGTGGCGGTGGGCGGCAAGACCGGCACCGCCCAGCACGGTGAGAACAACAGCGCCAATCCGTACGCCTGGTTCATCAGTTACGCGGACGCCGGCGGCGGCCACAAGGTCGCGGTCGCGGTGGTGGTCGAGGACAGCGACGCGGCCCGCGCCGACATCTCCGGCGGCGGCCTGGCGGGGCCGATCGCCAAGTCGATGATGAAGGCGGCGCTCGCTGATACCGGCTCGTGACCGGGCGGACGGCGCTGGGCCGGGTTGTCACCCCTCCCTCGTAGACTGGTCGGCGTGAGCGAGGAGCGTCCCCAGAACGAGTCCGACGAGTTCGAAGAGATCGTCGGAGCCGAGACCGACCGTGACCCCGATCTGGCGGTGATCGAGGCCGGGAGCCGGACGCTGCGTGCGCAGTCCGGGCCGCCGCAGGGGGACGGCGTCCCCGCCCGCCCGGCCGACCCCGAGGTGGACCGCGCCCTGCGCGAGGTGGAGACCAAGCTGGCCGGGCGCTGGCCGGAGACCAAGCTGGACCCGTCGCTGGTGCGGATCGAGTCGCTGATGGACATCCTCGGCTCGCCGCAGCGGGCCTATCCCTCGATCCACATCACCGGTACGAACGGCAAGACCAGCACCGCCCGCATGATCGAGTCGCTGCTGGGCGCCTTCGAGCTGCGCACCGGCCGCTACACCAGCCCCCACGTCCAGTCGATCACCGAGCGGATCAGCCTGGACGGGGCGCCGATCTCCGCCGAGCGGTTCATCGAGACGTACGAGGACATCCGGCCGTACATCGAGATGGTCGACGCCCAGCAGGAGCACCGGCTGTCCTTCTTCGAGGTGCTCACCGGCATGGCGTACGCGGCCTTCGCGGACGCGCCCGTGGACATCGCGGTGGTCGAGGTCGGCATGGGCGGCTCCTGGGACGCCACCAATGTGATCGACGCGGGTGTCGCGGTGATCATGCCGATCTCGCTGGACCACACCGACCGGCTCGGCACCACTCCGGAGCAGATCGCCGTGGAGAAGGCCGGCATAGTGAAGCAGGACGCCACCGTGGTGCTCGCGCAGCAGCCGGTGGAGGCCGCCTCGGTGGTGCTCAAGCGCGCGGTCGAGGTGGATGCCACGGTCGCCCGTGAGGGCATGGAGTTCGGTGTGCTGTCCCGGGAGGTGGCGGTCGGCGGTCAGCTGCTGACCCTGCGCGGCCTCGGCGGGGAGTACACCGATGTCTTCCTCCCGCTGTACGGCGCCCACCAGGCGCACAACGCGGCGATGGCGCTGGCGGCCGTGGAGGCGTTCTTCGGCATCGGCTCCCAGCACGCCCGGCCGCTCGACATCGACACCATCCGCTCCGCCTTCGTCTCCGTGACCTCGCCCGGCCGGATGGAGGTCGTGCGCCGCAGCCCCACCGTGGTGCTGGACGCCGCGCACAACCCCGCGGGCGCCCGTGCCGCC
Organism: Streptomyces violaceusniger; assembly: GCA_005405945.1. Classification (GTDB taxonomy): domain Bacteria; phylum Actinomycetota; class Actinomycetes; order Streptomycetales; family Streptomycetaceae; genus Streptomyces; species Streptomyces violaceusniger. Next base: position 4,395,380 of record BJHW01000001.1, on the reverse strand, counting down.
GCCGAGGCGGTCACCGAGTCCTTCGACTTCAGCCGGCTGATCGGCGTGGTCGGGGGAGCACCGGCAAGGACGTGCGCGGTCTGCTGGAAGCCTTCGAGCCGATCTTCGCCGAGGTCGTGGTGACCGGCAATTCCAGCCACCGCGCCATGGACCCGGACGAGCTGGCCGCGATCGCCGTCGAGGTCTTCGGCTCCGACCGGGTCCAGGTCGAGCCGCGGCTGGACGACGCGCTGGAGGCCGCCATCACCCTGGCGGAGGAAGAGGGCGAATACGCGGGAGCGGGCGTTCTGGTGACCGGGTCGGTGATCACGGTCGGCGAGGCCCGGCTCCTCCTGGGAAAGGGCTGATATGCGAACGCTGTGCGCTTCCACCCTCATCGGCGAGTTCTTCGTGATCGGCTTCGCCGGGCTGGTCGCGATGAAGACGTCCGGGCTGTCCACGGGCACCGTCTGGACGGTCAGCGGAATCGCCATGGGGCTGTGTGTGCTGCTGTGCGGGCTGCTGAGCCGTCCGGGTGCGGTGCAGATCGGCTGGGCCCTGCAGATCGGCCTGGTGCTGAGCGGTTTCGTGGTGCCCACCATGTTCTTCCTGGGGGCGGTCTTCGCGGCGCTGTGGTGGGCCTCGGTCCACTTCGGCCGCAAGGTCGACGAGGCCAAGGCGCGGTTCGCCGCGTCCTCGGCCGCCTCACCTGACACTGCGTGACGTGGTGCTCGTTCCCCCATGTAGCCTCTGCCTCACACCCCCACCGCATGTCTTTTCCCAAAGGAGCCCGCACCGTGAGCCAGCGCACGCTCGTCCTGCTCAAGCCCGACGCCGTCCGACGCGGACTGGTGGGCGAGATTCTGGGGCGGATCGAGAAGAAGGCGGGCTGGACGATCAGCGCCCTCGAGCTGCGTCAGCTGGACCGTGAGGTCCTGGAGCAGCACTACGCCGAGCATGTCGGCAAGCCGTTCTACGAGCCGCTGGTGGAGTTCATGGCCTCCGGTCCGGCCGTGGCGCTGGTGGTCGAGGGCGAGCGGGTGATCGAGGGTGTCCGGGCGCTGGCCGGACCGACCGACCCGATCGCCGCGGCGCCGGGCTCCATCCGTGGCGATTTCGGCACCATCGTTCGGGAAAATCTGATCCATGCCTCCGACTCGGCGGAGTCCGCCGAACGGGAAATCAAGATTTTCTTTCCCGGGCTCGCCTGATCCCGATCCGATCGTGACTGATCGGCCATCAGTTTGATCATCAGCTTGCCACACCCCTGCTGACCTGGGGGCGGTCGAATTACCCGGCCGCCCTTCGGCATATGCGAGCCGATCGGGGGAACGCATCTCCGCGACACGACGTCACCATTAGAGGAGGCGGGGTCGTGTTCTGCTGACAATGGCGGAGGACCCCCGCAGCGTGTTCGAGCGGGCGTGACTACGATGAAGCCTCCGCGCCTCGCAGCGCACACCCATCCTGCCGACCTCAAGCAAGCAATCGCTCCAGCAGGGAAGGCCTGACGTATCCTCATGGGGAACAACATGTCGTTCATCGGCCGTGACATGGCTGTCGACCTCGGGACCGCCAACACGCTGGTGTACGTCAGGGGCCGCGGGATCGTCCTCAACGAGCCATCCGTCGTCGCCATCAACACCAACACCGGCGGAATTCTCGCCGTGGGCGCCGAGGCGAAGAAGATGATCGGCCGCACCCCTGGCAACATCGTCGCTGTGCGTCCGCTCAAGGACGGCGTTATCGCCGACTTCGAGATCACCGAGCGGATGTTGCGGTACTTCATCCTGAAGATTCATAAGCGACGCTATCTCGCCCGGCCCCGAGTGGTCGTCTGTGTGCCGTCCGGTATCACCGGCGTCGAGCGTCGTGCCGTCATCGAGGCGTCCACCCAGGCGGGCGCCCGTCAGGTGCACATCATCGAGGAGCCCATGGCCGCGGCCATCGGCTCCGGCCTTCCGGTCCACGAGGCCACCGGCAACATGGTCGTGGACATCGGCGGTGGCACCACCGAGGTCGCCGTCATCTCGCTGGGCGGCATCGTCACCGCGCAGTCCATCCGGGTGGCCGGCGATGAGCTGGACAACGCGATCATCCAGCACATCAAGAAGGAGTACAGCCTGCTGCTCGGCGAGCGCACCGCCGAGAACATCAAGATCACCATCGGCTCGGCGTACGAGGGCGACGAGGAGGAGCACACCGAGATCCGCGGCCGTGACCTCGTCAGCGGCCTCCCCAAGACCGTGGTGATCTCCGCCGCCGAGGTCCGCAAGGCCATGGAGGAGCCGGTCAACTCGATCGTCGACGCGGTCAAGACCACCCTCGACAAGTGCCCCCCGGAGCTCTCCGGCGACGTCATGGACCGCGGCATCGTGCTCACCGGCGGCGGCGCGCTGCTGCGCGGCCTGGACGAGCGGCTGCGCCGCGAGACCGGGATGCCGATCCACATCGCCGAGGACCCGCTGGACTCCGTCGCACTCGGATCCGGCAAATGCGTGGAGGAGTTCGAGGCGCTCCAGCAGGTGCTGGACGCCCAGCCCCGCAGATGACAACCCGGCGGACCGGCCGTGCGGGTGGTTGGCTGCCCGTGCGGCGGAACGCTGATATACAGGCATAAGGCTCCCCAGGACCGACCGGTCACTTTCATCCCCGGCACCGGTCCGACTTCGACGAGGAAGGCACGTCGCCGCACGTGAGGGACACACGAGAGAGCCGGCTGCTCCTGGTGCTGCTGGTCGCCATCGCGTTCGCGCTGATCACGGTGGATATCCGCGGCGGCGAGGACTCACCCCTCGACGGCGCCCGGCAGGCCGCCGCTTCCGTCTTCGGGCCCGTGGAGGACGGCGTCGCGTCCGCCGTGGACCCGGTCGGCAACGCGGTCGCCGCGGTACGGGAATCCGGTGACCGGCACGACCGGGTCCGCCGGCTGGAGGAGGAGAACACCAAGCTCAAGCAGCGGCTGGGCAACAACGCCCGCGACCGCGCCCGCTCCGCCGAGCTCGACAAGCTGCTGAAGACCGCCGGGGCCGGTCAATACGGCATCAAGGGCGCCCAGGTCATCGGCATCGGCGCCGCCCAGGGCTTCTCCTGGACCGTCACCATCGACATGGGCAGCAGCGACGGCATCCGCCGCGACATGACCGTCATCAACGGCGACGGGCTGGTCGGCCGGGTCACCACCGTCGGCTCCTCGACGGCCACCGTGCTGCTCGCCATCGACCCGGACTTCACCGTCGGCACCCGTATGGAGGGATCGGGCGAGCTCGGTTTCGCCACCGGGCGCGGCGACCGCTCGCTCCATGTGCAGCTCCTCAACGGCAAGGCCCGGATCAAGAAGGGCGACCGGATGGTCACCTTCGGCTCCCAGGCGGACAAGCCGTTCGTCCCCGGCGTCCCGGTCGGCAAGGTCGTCCGCGTCGATCCCACCGGGGCGACCTGACCCGCACGCTCCAGGTGCGCCCGTACGTCCGGTTCAGCAAGCTGGACATCGTCGGGGTCGTCGTCCAGTCGCCGCGCGTCAACCCGCGGGACAGCGTGCTCCCGCCCAAGCCCGCGAAGCCCAAGCCGACGCCCACGGTCACCGTCACGGCCAACCCCTCCGCCACCGCCACCAGCCCGGCCGCCAACAGGAGCTGACCGATGCTGCACCTCAACCGGATCGTCCTGTCGACCTGCCTGGTGGTCTTCGCCCTCGTCGTCCAGATCTGCGTACTGGCCCGCCTCCAACTGCCCGGCGCCGTGCCGGACCTGCTGCTGCTCGTCGTGCTCGGCCTCGCGCTCGTCTACGGCCACACCGGTGGCGCGCTCATCGGCTTCGGCGCGGGGCTGCTCGCCGACTTCGCCCCGCCCGCCGACCACGCCGCGGGCCGCTATGCCCTGGTGCTCTGCGTCGTCGGCTATCTGGCCGGGCTCGCCAAGCCGGAGACCGGCCAGCTCAGGTCGGCCACCGGGCCGATGCTGGTGGTCGTGGCGGCGGCCATCGGCGCCACGCTGCTGTACGCCGGGGTCGGCATCCTCGTCGGCGACGACGCGGCCCGTCAGGTGGGCCTGGGCAAGCTGCTGTTCACCGCGGCCCTCTACGACCTGCTGCTGGCCCCCTTCACGGTGCCGCTGATCATGGGGCTCGCCAGACGGAGTGAGAACGATCCGATGGCCGACAGCGCGGGCGGCGGCGGTGAGAGCCCGTCCCGCTGGATCAGCACGGCGGGCGGCGTCAGCACCGGCCGGATCGGCCGGATGAGCCGGCTCAGGCGCCCGGGCCGGGCGGCCCGGATCGGCAGCCAGCGCGGCGGGCTGCTGGCCCGCACCGGGAAGAACAGGACGGCACGCATCAAGGGGGTCAAGCGCCTGTGAGCAACGCCCTCCCGTCGCCCGCCGCCCTCCCGTCGCCCGCCGCCCTCCCGTCGCCCGCCGCCCACCCGTCTCCCGCCACCGCCCTCAGGGGACGCCATGAGCAATATTCCTGAGACCGGACGGACCCCCCGGGTCACCATCCGGCTCGTCGGCCTCCAGATCCTGGTCTTCTCGCTGCTGCTGACTCTCGGCGGACGCCTGTGGTACCTGCAGATCCGCAACGGCGACGAGTACACCGCCGAAGCCGCCAACAACCACGTCCAGCAGGTCGTCCACCCCGCCGTGCGCGGTTCCATACTGGACGCCCGCGGGGTGCCGCTGGCCGACAACGAGACCCGTCTGGTGGTCTCCGCCAGCCGGACCGAGCTGATGAAGATGCCGGACGACGGCAAGGCCGTCCTCACCCGCCTCGCCGACGTCCTGGGCATGAAGCCCAAGGACGTCCTGGACAAGGTCCGGCTGTGCGACGCCAAGACCCCGCAGCCCTGCTGGAACGGCTCCCCGTACCAGCCCATCCCGATCACCGACGAGGCCAGCGCCAAGCAGGCGCTCCAGATCCGCGAGCGCGAAGAGGACTTCCCCGGCATCAGCGCCGAGCCCACCGCCGTGCGCCGCTATGCCGCGCCCGCCGGCTCCAACGCCGCCCAGGTGCTCGGCTATCTCTCCCCGGTCACCGATGAGCAGGTGAAGGCGGCCGAGCACACCAAGTCGCCGCTGCTCCGCTCCGACCAGGTCGGCAGCAACGGCCTCGAGCGCCAGTACGACAGCGAGCTGCGCGGCAAGGCGGGGGTGACCCGCTACGAGGTCGACAACCTCGGCCGGGTCATCGGCCAGCGGGAGAGTCAGAAGGCCCGCCCCGGCGCCAACGTCGTCACCAGCATCGACTCGCGGGTCCAGGCGGTCGCGGAGAAGGAGCTGGACCAGGCGATGCGGGACGCACGCAAGCAGCACGACCGGAACACCGGCACCAACTACAAGGCGGACTCCGGCGCGGTCGTGGTCATGGAGGCCAAGACCGGCCGGGTGGTGGCCATGGCCTCCAACCCGACGTACGACCCCAACGCCTGGGTCGGCGGCATCTCCGGCAAGGACTACAAGCAGCTCACCGGCAAGAAGTCCAACTACCCGCTGCTCAACCGGGCGATCCAGGGCCAGGCGGCCCCCGGCTCGATCTTCAAGGTGATCCCGACGACCGCCGCGGTCAACGCCGGGTACGACTTCAACGGCCCCTACGCCTGCACCAGCTCGTTCAACATCGGCAGCCAGGTCTTCAAGAACTTCGAGTCCGAGAACTACGGCGGGATCAGCCTCGGCCGCGCGCTGGAGGTCTCCTGCGACACCGTCTTCTACCGGATCGCCTACGACGAGTGGAAGAAGGACGGCGGCAACAAGCCCAAGAAGAAGCCGGGGGACTGGTTCTACAAGACCGCGCACCAGTTCGGCCTCGGTAAGGAGACCGGGATCGACCTGCCCAACGAGGTCACCGGCCGGATCCCGGACCGCCAGTGGAAGAAGGACTACTGGAAGGCGAACAAGGACGCCTGGTGCAAGAGCGGCAAGAAGGACGGGTCCTACGGCGAGCGGATCGCCTACGAGAACTGCCTCGAGGGCATGAAGATGCGCGCCGGTGACTCCGTGAACTACTCCATCGGCCAGGGCGACACCCTCGTCACCCCGATCCAGATGGCCACCATCTACGCGGCCATCAGCAACGGCGGAACGCTCCACGACCCGACCGTCGGCAAGGCGATCGTCAGCCCCGACGGCAAGGACATCCAGGAGATCAAGCCGAAGTCGCACGGCAAGCTGCCGATCAGCGCCGCACTGCACAAGAAGATCGACAGCGCGCTCGCGGGCGTGGCCACCCGGGGCACCGCCGCCTGGCGGTTCCAGGGCTGGCCGCAGAGCAAGATCCCGATGCACGCCAAGACCGGTACCGCGGAGGTCTACGGCAAGCAGACCACCTCGTGGTTCGCCACGTACACCAAGGACTACACGGTCGTCATGACGATCTCCCAGGGCGGCACCGGCTCGGGCGCCTCCGGCCCCGCCGTGCGCAAGATCTACAACGCGCTGTACGGAGTCGACGCCAAGGGCGGCATCGACAAGAAGAAGGCGCTGCTGCCCCAGCCGCAGGCCTACCTGCCGAAGATCTCGTCGGACGGCTCCATCGAGGCCCAGCCGCTCGGCAAGCAGTTCGAGACGGCGTCGCGGGAGCGGCGGCGGGGAGCTGATTCATGAGCGCGTCCACGCATGGGTACTCCGTCCGCCGCTTCACCCCGGAGCGCGGCGCCTGGAGCAAGCTCATGGCGCGCGACTCGGTCGTCCGCCGCCTCGACTGGGTGCTGCTGCTCACCGCGCTGGCCCTGTCCGCGATCGGCGGGGCGCTCGTCTACTCCGCCACCCGCAACCGCACCGAGCTCAACCAGGGCGACCCGTACTACTTCCTGGTCCGGCACGCCCTCAACACCGGTATCGGGCTGCTGCTCGCCATCGGCACCATCTGGCTGGGCCATCGCACCCTGCGCGGCGCGGTCCCGGTCCTCTACGGGCTGTCCGTCATCCTCGTCCTCGCCGTGCTGACCCCGCTGGGCTCGACGATCAACGGCGCCCACGCGTGGATCGTGATCGGCGGCGGATTCTCCCTGCAACCGGGTGAGTTCGCCAAGATCACGATCATCCTGGGGATGGCGATGCTGCTGGCCGCGCGCGTGGACGCGGGCGACCGGCTCAACCCCGACCACCGCACCGTCGTCCAGGCGCTCGGCCTGGCCGCGCTGCCCATCGCGATCGTGCTGCTGATGCCGGACCTCGGCTCGGTGATGGTCATGGCGATGATCGTGCTCGCCGTGCTGCTCGCCTCCGGCGCGTCCAACCGCTGGATCGCGGGGCTCATCCTCACGGCCGTGGTGGGCGCGCTGCTCGTCTGGCAGCTGCACGTCCTCGACCAGTACCAGATCGACCGCTTCGCGGCCTTCGCCAACCCCGCGCTCGACCCGGCCGGCGTCGGCTACAACACCAACCAGGCGCGCATCGCGATCGGCTCGGGCGGGCTCACCGGCAAGGGGCTCTTCCACGGCACCCAGACCACCGGTCAGTTCGTCCCCGAGCAGCAGACCGACTTCGTCTTCACGGTCGCGGGGGAGGAGCTCGGCTTCCTCGGCGCGGGCCTGATCATCGTGCTGCTGGGGGTCGTGCTGTGGCGCGCCTGCCGGATCGCGCGCGACACCACGGAGCTGTACGGGACCGTCGTCGCGGCCGGGATCATCGCCTGGTTCGCCTTCCAGTCGTTCGAGAACATCGGGATGACGCTGGGCATCATGCCGGTGGCGGGTCTGCCGCTGCCGTTCGTCTCCTACGGCGGATCCTCGATGTTCGCCGTATGGATCGCGATCGGGCTGCTCCAGTCCATCCGGGTGCAGAGGCCCGTGTCCGCATAGGGGCGCCCATCCACTTGGCGTCGCGTCTCCGCTTGGGGCTGATAAGCCCGAGTTTGGGTACGTGACTCACATGGTGGACACGAAGCAGGAGATAGAACGCAAGTACGAGGCCACCGCCGAGGAAGCCGGCCCGTCCGGGCGGCCCGACCTGCCGGGCCTGCCCGAACTGACCGGAGCGGGGCCGGTCGCGACCGTGGTGAGCCGGGGCGTCGCCACCCTGGAGGCCACCTACTACGACACCCCGGGCAGCGGCTGCTGGCCGACGCCATCACCTTGCGCCACCGCACCGGCGGCGATGACGAGGGCTGGCATCTGAAGCTGCCCGTCGGCCCGGACACCCGGGAGGAGCTGCGGGCGCCGCTGGGCGACGAGGTGCCCGCCGAGATGGCCGCGCTGCTGCGCTCGCGGGTCCGCCACGACCCGCTGCGCCCGCTCGCCCATCTGCGCACCGAGCGGGACCGCAAGGATCTGGTGGACGCCGACGGCACCGTGCTCGCCGAGGTGTCCGTCGACCGCGTGACGGCCCGGCGGCTGGGGCCAGAGGAGAGCCGGCCGGTCCGGTGGACCGAGGTCGAGGTCGAGCTCGCCGAGGGCCGGGGTCACGATCAGCGGCTGCTCGACGCGGTCGAGGTTCGGCTGCGCGACGGCGGTCTGCACCGCGCCGACACCCCCTCCAAGCTCGCCAAGGCCCTGGCCGAGACGGAGAAGGCCGCGGTCGCGGTCGAGAGCGGCGCGGGCGGGCCCGGCAAGCCCGCCAAGCCTGCCAAGCCCGGCAAGCCCGCGAAGACCGCCCGTCAGGTCGCACGGGCCGCGTCGGAGCCCCGGCGGCCGCTGGGCGCCGACGATGTCGTCCTGGACTACATACGCCGTCAGGTCGACGCCCTGGTGCGGCTCGACCCGGCCGTGCGCAGGGACGTGCCGGACGCGGTGCACCGGATGCGGGTCGCCACCCGTCGGCTGCGCAGCGCGTTCCGCTCCTACCGCAAGGTGCTGGACCGTTCGGTGACCGATCCGATCGGCGACGAGCTGAAGTGGCTGGCCGGTGAGCTGGGCGTGGAACGCGACCGTGAGGTCCTCACCGAGCGGCTCGAGGGCCGTCTCGCCGAACTGCCGGAGGAGCTCCGGCGCGGCCCGGTGCGGGAACGGCTGCACCACTGGTCGCACGGGCGGCGCGACGGCGCCCGCGCCACCGTCCTGGGCGCGCTGGACAGCGAGCGCTACCTGACGCTCCTGGACACCCTCGACGCTCTCGTGGCCGATCCGCCGCTGCGCCGCGACGCCGCGAAGCCGGCCGCACCGGTGGTCGCCAAGGCCGTGCTGCGCGACTACGAGCGGCTGGCGGGCCGTATGGCCACCGCCCTGGAGACGCCCCCGGGGCCGGACCGCGACATCGCCATCCACCAGGCCCGCAAGGCCGCCAAGCGCGTCCGCTACGCCGCCGAGACGGCCCGGCCCGCGCTCGGCAAGTCCGCCAAGCGGTTCGCCCGCCGCATGCAGGACGTGCAGGACGTGCTCGGCGACCACCAGGACAGTGTCGTCGCCCGCGAGGCGCTGCGGCAGCTGGCCACTCAGGCCCATGTGGCGGGGGAGAGCGACTTCACCTTCGGGCTGCTGTACGGCAGGGAGGAGGAGCGGGCGGCCGCCCGCGAGCGTGAGCTGCCGGACCTGTGGGCCGAGGTCTCGCGCGAGAAGCACCGGGCGGACCTGGAGGCTTGACCGGGCGGACCCGGAGGCCTGATCCGTGACGAGGGCGCCCGGCGGGGCAGGTACGCTTGAGGGTCACCCCTGTCAGCTTCACGAAAGTCCGCGATGTCTGTCGAGTCGGTCTTCCCACAGCTCGAGGCCCTGCTGCCGCATGTGCAGAAGCCCATCCAGTACGTAGGCGGTGAGCTCAATTCCACCGTCAAGGACTGGGACTCCTGCGACGTCCGCTGGTCGCTCATGTACCCGGACGCCTACGAGGTCGGGCTCCCCAACCAGGGCGTCATGATCCTCTACGAGGTCCTCAACGAGCGCGAGGGTGTGCTCGCCGAGCGCACCTACAGCGTGTGGCCGGACCTCGAGGAGCTGATGCGCGAGCACAAGGTGCCGCAGTTCACCGTGGATGCGCACCGCCCGGTGTCCGCGTTCGACTTCCTCGGCGTGTCCTTCTCCACCGAGCTGGGGTACACCAACCTGCTCACCGCGCTGGACCTCGCCGGCATCCCCTGGACGCCGTGGACCGCACCGAGGACCACCCCGTGGTGGTCGCGGGCGGTCACGCCGCGTTCAACCCCGAGCCGATCGCCGACTTCATCGACTGCGCGGTGATCGGCGACGGTGAGCAGGCCGTGCTCGACATGACCGGGATCGTCCGCGACTGGAAGGCCGAGGGCCGTCCGGGCGGCCGCGATGAGCTGCTCTTCCGTCTCGCCCGCACCGGCGGCGTCTACGTCCCGAAGTTCTACGACGTGGAGTACCTGGCCGACGGGCGGATCTCGCGCGTGGTGCCGAACCGCTCCGGCGTGCCGTGGCGGGTGTCCAAGCACACCGTCATGGACCTCGACGAGTGGCCCTACCCCAAGCAGCCGCTGGTGCCGCTGGCCGAGACCGTCCACGAGCGGATGTCGGTGGAGATCTTCCGCGGCTGCACCCGGGGCTGCCGCTTCTGCCAGGCGGGCATGATCACCCGCCCGGTGCGCGAGCGGTCGATCACCGGGATCGGCGAGATGGTCGACAAGGGGCTGAAGGCCACCGGTTTCGAGGAGGTCGGCCTGCTGTCGCTGTCCTCCGCCGACCACACCGAGATCGGCGACATCGCCAAGGGCCTCGCCGACCGGTACGAGGAGGACAAGATCGGCCTGTCCCTCCCGTCGACCCGGGTGGACGCCTTCAACATCGACCTCGCCAACGAGCTGACCCGCAACGGGCGACGTTCGGGCCTCACCTTCGCCCCGAGGGCGGCAGTGAGCGCATCCGTAAGGTCATCAACAAGATGGTCTCGGAAGAGGACCTCATCCGTACGGTGGCCACCGCGTACGGCAACGGCTGGCGGCAGGTGAAGCTGTACTTCATGTGCGGTCTGCCCACCGAGACCGACGACGACGTGCTCCAGATCGCCGACATGGCCACCAAGGTCATCGCCAAGGGCCGCGAGGTGTCCGGCAAGAACGACATCCGCTGCACGGTCTCGATCGGCGGCTTCGTCCCCAAGCCGCACACCCCCTTCCAGTGGGCCCCGCAGCTGAGCGCCGAGGAGACCGACGCCCGGCTGGAGAAGCTGCGCGAGAAGATCCGCGGCGACAAGAAGTACGGCCGCTCGATCGGCTTCCGCTACCACGACGGCAAGCCCGGCATCGTCGAGGGCCTGCTCTCGCGCGGCGACCGCCGGGTGGGCGCGGTCATCCGCGCCGTCTACCAGGACGGCGGCCGCTTCGACGGCTGGCGCGAGCACTTCAGCTACGACCGGTGGATGGAGTGCGCCGAGCGGACCCTGCCCGACTTCGGCCTCGACGTCGACTGGTACACCACGCGCGAGCGCACCTACGAGGAGGTCCTGCCCTGGGACCACCTCGACTCGGGCCTCGACAAGGACTGGCTGTGGGAGGACTGGCAGGACTCCCTCGACGAGACCGAGGTCGACGACTGCCGCTGGACCCCCTGCTTCGACTGCGGCGTATGCCCGCAGATGCAGACCGAGATCCAGGTCGGCCCCACCGGCCGGAAGCTGCTGCCGCTGTCGGTGAAGTAGCCGTCCGGCGGTGACGGCCGTCCGGCGGTGACGGCCGTCCGGCAGTGAGGTAGCCGTCCGGCCGGTGACGTGGCGGTCGGACGGTGACGTAGCGGTCCGGTGGCCCTCCGTCACCGGGCCGCCCGTGACACCCACAAAGTAGGCTGGAAGACACCGGGGCCCGCGTGGCCCTGGTGTTCGACCGCAAGCAAGTACAAGGAGACAGTCCCCTGGGCAAGCGACAGCCCGAAGGCCCGCCGCCCGCACCCGCGGTGCAGCGCATCCGTTTGCGTTACACCAAGCGCGGCCGCCTCCGGTTCACCAGCCACCGCGACTTCCAGCGCGCCTTCGAGCGGGCGCTGCGCCGCGCCGAGGTGCCGATGGCGTACTCGGCGGGCTTCACCCGCATCCGAAGGTGTCCTACGCCAATGCCGCACCCACCGGCACCGGCAGCGAGGCGGAGTACCTGGAGATCCAGCTGACCGAGGCGCGCGACCCCGAAAAGCTGCGGGCGGTCCTCGACGAGTCGCTGCCCGCGGGTCTCGATGTGATCGAGTCCGTGGAGGCCGGCACCTCGGGGCTCGCCGACCGGCTGCAGGCGTCCGTATGGGAGATCCGGCTCGACCGGGTCGACCCGGCGGACGCCGAGCGGGCCGTCGCGGCCTTCCTGGAGGCCGACACGGTCGAGGTGGAACGCCGAACGAAAAACGGGTTGCGAACCTTCGACGCCCGTGCCGCGGTGGCCCGGCTGGAGACGCTTCCGGCTCGGGCCGATAGGCCCGGCGACGGTTGCTGTGCGATACTGCGGCTGGTGGTACGGCATCTGACACCTGCCGTGCGACCCGACGACGTCCTGTCCGGTCTCCGCGCTACGGCCGACCTGGCGCCGCCGGTCCCCGCAGCGGTGACCAGGCTGGCGCAGGGGCTGCTCGATGAGGAGTCCGGCACGGTGACCGACCCGCTCGCGCCCGATCGCGAGGCAGCTCAGGCCGCTCCATCCACGGCCGCCAAGCTGACCGCCGCGATGGCGCCGGAAGGTTCCGCGTAGGGCCGCCGTCGATGCGCCGCCGATGCACTTGGGAGCCACCCGGGTCCGGCTGGCGCACTGACCAGAAGACTTTCGCCGGTCCCGACAGATCCGGTCCCGGCGAGCGAGACGACAGCTCCCGTGCGGCGCCCGCGCCCCGGACGGCGGCACCCGCGCACAGTGCGCGGGTGGCCGGCCGGAAGCAGGCGCGGCGCCCGGGAGCGTGACGGGAGAAACGCCCGCATGCTCGAACCTATTGAGCCGACCCAACCTGTCCAGTCCCTCGGATCATCCGCGCCGCGTGCCGCGGTGCCCGGGGAATCCATCGAGAACACACCCAGCGACACGCTGCCGCCGCGCCGCCGCCGCGCGGCCTCCCGCCCGGCCGGTCCGCCGTCCGGCGCGGTGGGCGAGACCGAGGTCACCACGTCCTCGGTACCGGCCATAGCCGCTGAGCGGACCGGCGCCGTCGCCGCCGAGGCCGCTTCCGAGCCCGTCGCCGCCGGTGCGGCCATGGCCACCGCGAGTGGATCCGTATCCGGGTCCGACACCGAATCCACCGCTCCGCCCGCCCGCCCGCGGCGCCGGGTCGCCCGCAAGGCGACCGCCCCGGCGGGCTCGCCGGAGGCCGCGGAGACCGTGGTCCCGGCCGACGCCGGGCGTGCCGACGAGGAGACCGGGGCCGCCGCCGAGCCTGTCGCGGAGCCCGTGGTGGAGACCGCTTCCGAGGCCGCGCCGCCCGCTCGTACGCGTCGTCGTGCGACCCGCAAGGCGACCGCTCCGGCCGGTGCCCCCGCGGAGGCGGAGGCCGCCGAGGTCGTGGCGCCGAACGAGCCGGAGGCGGCGGAGGAAGCCGAAGAGACCGAGGAGGCCGCTGCGGCTGTGGAGGCCGAGACCGTGCCCCCGGCCCCCGCCCGTACCCGCCGTCGTGCGACCCGTAAGGCCACCGCCCCCGCCGGAGCGCCGCGGGCGGAGGCCGCCGACGCGGACGCGTCGTCTGCGGCGGCCGCTGGTGGCAGTGGTGACGAGGCCACGGCCCCAGCCGCAGTCGCAGCCGATGCCCCGGCCGACGAGGCCCCGCGTACCCGTACCCGCCGTCGTGCGGCCCGTAAGGCGACCGCTCCGGCCGGTGCCCCGGCGGAGGCGGAGGCCGCGGAGGTCGTGGCGCCGAAGGCGCCGGAGGAGGCTGTGGAGGCCGCTGCGGCTGTGGAGGCCGAGGCCGAGACCGTGCCCCCGGCCCCCGCCCGTACCCGTCGCCGTGCGACCCGTAAGGCCACCGCCCCCGCCGGAGCGCCCGAGGAGGCCGATGAGGCCGCTGAGGAGCCCGCCGCCGAGCAGCGCGGCGAGAGCGCCGAGGAGACCGCCGGTACGCGGGCCGAGGACGACGCGCCGCGCACCCGCACCCGCCGCCGTGCCACCCGGAGCACCGCCCCCGCCGCCGAGGAGCCGAGCGGCGCTCAGGAGCCGCAGGCCGCGGAGGCCGAGGCTCCGGCCGCCGAGGCCGCGTCCGAGCCGGAGCCCGCGCCCCGTTCGCGGCGCCGGGCGGTCCGCCCGCCGACGGCCGTGTTCCAGGCGCCCGTCTTCACCGAGCCGGTCTTCCAGACGCCGGAGAGCGCGGCCGCCGAGGCCGCCGCCGCGCTGGAGGAACCCGAGGAGGAGGACGAGGAGCAGCCGACGGCCGAGGCCGTCGAGCCCGAGGCGCCCGCCGGCCGCCGCCGGCGCCGCCGCCGTGGCGCCGCGCCCGTCGAGGAGCAGCCGGAGGCCGAGGAGCCCGAGGCCGCCGAGGAGACCGAGACCGAGACCGAGGCCGAGGCCGGTCAGCCCGAGGGCGAGCCCGGCGAGGAGGAGTCGGGCGACCGTCCGGCCCGTCGCCGACGCCGTGGCGGACGGCGTCGCCGCCGGGGCGAGACCGCCGAGGCCGAGGGCGCCGAGGGGCGCTCCGAGACCGGTGAGCACGAGGACGAGTCGGCCGCCGAGGGCGAGGACGCCGAGGAGCAGGGCGAGGGCCGGGACGAGCCGGGCGCCGAGGCCGGTGAGCCCGGCGGCTCCAGCAGCAGCCGTCGTCGCCGTCGCCGCCGCCGTCGCAGTGGCGACGCCGTCGAGCCCGAGGCGGCCGGTGACGACCCGGAGCGCACGGTCGTCAAGGTCCGCGAGCCCCGTGAGCGGCGCGGCAAGGAAGCCGAGTCCAGTGCCGACGAGGTGCAGTCGATCAAGGGGTCGACGCGTCTGGAGGCCAAGAAGCAGCGCCGTCGCGAGGGCCGTGAGCAGGGCCGCCGCCGCGTGCCGATCATCACCGAGGCCGAGTTCCTGGCCCGCCGCGAGGCGGTCGAGCGGGTCATGGTCGTCCGGCAGAACGGCGACCGCACCCAGATCGGGGTGCTGGAGGACAACGTCCTCGTCGAGCACTTCGTCAACAAGGAGCAGGCCACCAGCTACGTCGGCAACGTCTACCTGGGCAAGGTCCAGAACGTGCTGCCGTCCATGGAGGCCGCCTTCGTCGACATCGGCAAGGGCCGCAACGCCGTGCTGTACGCGGGCGAGGTGAACTTCGAGGCGCTGGGGCTCGCCAACGGGCCGCGCCGCATCGAGACCGCCCTGAAGTCCGGCCAGTCCGTGCTGGTGCAGGTCACCAAGGACCCGATCGGCCACAAGGGCGCCCGGCTGACCAGCCAGGTCTCCCTGCCCGGCCGTTACCTGGTGTACGTGCCAGAGGGCTCCATGACGGGCATCAGCCGCAAGCTGCCCGACACCGAGCGGGCCCGGCTGAAGCAGATCCTCAAGAAGATCGTCCCGAGGACGCGGGCGTGATCGTCCGCACCGCCGCCGAGGGGGCGAGCGAGGAGGAGCTGTCCCGCGACGTCGCCCGGCTGCAGGCGCAGTGGGAGGAGATCAAGAAGAAGGCGAAGAGCGGTGGCGCCCCGTCACTGCTCTACGGCGAGCCCGACATGACCGTCCGGGTCGTCCGCGACATCTTCAACGAGGACTTCTCCAAGGTCATCGTCAGCGGTGACGACGCCTGGGAGACCATCCACGGCTATGTCTCGCACGTGGCGCCCGACCTCGCGGACCGGCTCCAGAAGTGGACCTCGGACGTCGACGTCTTCGCCACCTACCGGATCGACGAGCAGCTGATGAAGGCGCTGGACCGCAAGGTCTGGCTGCCCAGCGGCGGTTCGCTGGTGATCGACCGGACCGAGGCGATGGTCGTCATCGACGTCAACACCGGCAAGTTCACCGGTCAGGGCGGCAACCTCGAGGAGACGGTCACCAGGAACAACCTGGAGGCGGCCGAGGAGATCGTGCGCCAGCTGCGGCTGCGCGACCTCGGCGGCATCATCGTGATCGACTTCATCGACATGGTGCTGGAGTCCAACCGCGACCTGGTGCTGCGGCGGCTGCTGGAGTGCCTGGGCCGGGACCGTACGAAGCACCAGGTGGCGGAGGTCACCTCGCTCGGCCTGGTCCAGATGACCCGTAAGCGGGTCGGACAGGGGCTGCTGGAGTCCTTCTCCGAGTCCTGTGTGCACTGCAACGGCCGCGGCGTGATCGTCCACATGGACCAGGCGTCGTCCGCCGGCGGCGGTGGCGGCAAGCGCAAGAAGAAGAAGTCCGCTGCCGGTGCCGCACAGCAGCAGGAGCGGGCCGCGGCGGCCGAGGCGGAGGCTGAAGCCGAGGCCGAGGCCGAGTCCGAGGACGTCACGGAGGCGGCGGCCGAGATCGCGGCGGAGGCCACCCAGCCCAAGCCGCTGCCCGAGCCGGTCTTCGCGGCCGACGAGGAGCTGTACAGCAGCGCCGCGGAGGCCGAGGCCGCCGCGACCCGTGGGCGTACGCGCCGCCGTGCCACCCGTAAGGTGTCCGCCCCGGCGGGCGCCCCTAAGGCCGCCAAGGAGCCCGAGGGCGTGGTGGTCGTGGTGGCCGACGAGCCGAGGGAGGCGGCCCCGGTGGAGCCGGAGGCGGCCGTCCAGGCCCCCGCCGCCGCTCCCACCGAGAAGTCGGCCCCGCTCGAGGGCGTGCCCGCGCCGCGTACGCGCCGCCGTGTGACCCGTAAGGTGAGCGCCCCCGCGGGCTCGCCGACGGGCTCCGAGGAGGCGGCCGTGGTGGTCGTGAGCGGGTCTTCCGCGGAGCCGGAGCCGGAGTCGGACCGGGAGTCGAAGCCTGAGCCCGAGTCGAAGCCCGAGCCGGAGGCGGCGCCCGAGATCGCGTCCGCCGAGGGCGAGGGTGAGGCCGGGACCGCGGCACCGGCGAAGAAGACCGCCCGTAAGACGGCCAAGAAGGCCCCGCCAAGAAGGCGGCGACCAAGAAGACCGCCGAGAAGAAGACGGCGGCGAAGAAGACGGCCGCCAAGAAGACCACGGCCAAGAAGACGACCGCCAAGAAGACGGCGGCGAAGAAGACCGCGGCGGCGGAGCAGCAGACTCCGCAGTCGGTCTCGGCCGCCGCCGACGACTGACGGCACCCGGCCCCGAGGGCGCCCGCGCACCCGCGCAGGCGCCCTTCGAGGCTCTGGTAACCTTGACCCTCGGCGTCTGTACGCCAAACCCCTGAGCACATCCCTTCCGCTTCGCCGGAAGAGGCCGTTCGGCCGATGGTGAATCGCATGATCACTCGGTTGTCACGACCCTCGTGGGCCGTGTTGGGCGGCTGGCATCAGAGGTCCCGTTTTCTAGCGAGAGAGTGAGAACCGCGTGTACGCAATCGTGCGCACCGGCGGCCGCCAGCAGAAGGTGGCCGTGGGCGATGTCATCGAGGTCGACCGTCTGGCCGCCAACAAGGTCGGCGACACCGTCGAGCTTTCCACTCTGCTCGTTGTCGACGGCGATGCCGTCACCAGCGACCCGTGGGTCCTGGCCGGTGTGAAGGTTCACGCCGAGGTCGTCGACCACCACAAGGGTGCCAAGATCGACATCCTGAAGTACAAGAACAAGACCGGTTACCGGAAGCGGATCGGCCACCGCCAGCTGCACACCGCGCTGAAGATCACCGGCATCGACTCGGCTGCGAAGTAAGGGACTGAGGAGAGATGGCACACAAGAAGGGCGCATCGTCCACTCGGAACGGTCGCGACTCCAACGCCCAGCGGCTCGGCGTCAAGCGCTTCGGCGGCCAGGTCGTCAACGCGGGTGAGATCCTGGTCCGCCAGCGCGGCACGCACTTCCACCCGGGCACGGGTGTCGGCCGCGGCGGCGATGACACGCTGTTCGCGCTGGCCGCCGGTGCGGTGCAGTTCGGCACCAGCCGTGGCCGCAAGGTCGTGAACATCGTTCCGGTCGCTGAGTAATCAGCCCGGGCGACATCGCACAGCCTTTTCCGAGGGCGGACCGCTCTTCCCGTGACGGGAAGCGGGTCCGCCCTCGGCGCGTTACGAGCGTGAGGCACATCAGAACACCCCCGAACCCGTATGTAACTGGAGGCACCCGTCATGACCACCTTCGTGGACCGCGTCGAACTGCACGTCGCCGCGGGTAACGGAGGCCACGGCTGCGCCTCCGTGCACCGCGAGAAGTTCAAGCCGCTCGGAGGGCCGGACGGTGGCAACGGCGGCCGGGGCG
Source organism: Streptomyces violaceusniger (assembly GCA_005405945.1). Lineage (GTDB taxonomy): Bacteria > Actinomycetota > Actinomycetes > Streptomycetales > Streptomycetaceae > Streptomyces > Streptomyces violaceusniger. Next base: position 4,377,320 of record BJHW01000001.1, on the reverse strand, counting down.
GCGATGTGATCCTGGTCGTGGACCAGTCCGTCACCACCCTGCTCGACTACCACCACAGCCCCCACCGCAAGGCCACCAACGGCAAGCCAGGCGAGGGCGGCAACCGCTCCGGCAAGGACGGCACCGACCTGGTCCTGCCGGTCCCGGACGGCACCGTCGTCCTCGACAAGCGGGGCAACGTCCTGGCCGATCTGATCGGGCAGGGCACCACCTACATCGCCGCCCAGGGCGGCCGCGGCGGCCTCGGCAACGCGGCGCTCGCCTCGGCCCGCCGCAAGGCCCCGGCTTCGCGCTGCTGGGCGAGCCGGGTCACTCCGGGGACGTCGTCCTGGAGCTGAAGACCGTCGCGGACGTTGCCCTCGTCGGCTACCCGAGCGCCGGCAAGTCCTCGCTGATCTCGGTGCTTTCGGCGGCCAAGCCGAAGATCGCCGACTATCCGTTCACCACGCTGGTGCCCAACCTCGGTGTGGTCACGGCCGGTTCGACCGTCTACACCATCGCCGACGTGCCCGGCCTGATCCCCGGCGCCAGCCAGGGCAAGGGCCTCGGCCTGGAGTTCCTGCGCCATGTCGAGCGCTGTTCGGTGCTGGTGCACGTGCTGGACACCGCGGCGCTGGAGTCCGAGCGCGATCCGCTGACCGACCTCGATGTCATCGAGGCGGAGCTGGCCCAGTACGGCGGTCTGGACGACCGGCCGCGGGTCGTCGTGCTCAACAAGGTCGACATCCCCGACGGCAAGGACCTGGCCGACATCATCCGGCCCGATCTGGAGGCCCGCGGCTACCAGGTCTTCGAGGTCTCGGCGGTCGCCCATCTCGGCCTCAAGGAGCTGTCCTTCGCCCTGGCGAAGATCGTCGCGGAGGCGCGGGAGGCGAAGCCGAAGGAGGAGGCGACCCGGATCGTCATCCGGCCGAAGGCCGTGGACGACGCGGGCTTCACGGTCGTCGCCGAGGAGGGCTTCTACCGCGTGCTGGGCGAGAAGCCCGAACGCTGGGTGCGCCAGACCGACTTCGCCAACGACGAGGCCGTTGGCTACCTCGCCGACCGCCTGGCCCGTCTCGGGGTCGAGGAGGAGCTGATGAAGGCGGGCGCCCACTCGGGCGACGAGGTCGTCATCGGCCCCGAGGACGACGCGGTCGTCTTCGACTGGGAGCCGAGCCTCGCGACCGGCGCGGAGATGCTGGGCCGCCGTGGTGAGGACCACCGCTTCGACGCCCCGCGCCCGGCCGCGCAGCGGCGGCGCGACCGGGATGCCGAGCGGGACGAGGCGGACCAGGAGTTCGACACGTTCAAGCCGTTCTGAGGGCCGCACGGCCGTAGCGGGCGCCCCTGGGGTGTTGGGGGCGCCGTGTCCGGTCCGGGGCCCCTGCGCGGGCTCTGAGCGGGCTTCTCGGCGCCGCCCGGCGGGCAGCATGCGTGACGAAGGGCCCGGGAGGGATCTCCCGGGCCCTTCATCACGCTGTCGGTGCCCGCCGTCGGCTCGGGCCGTCGGACGTCAGACCGTCGCGGTCTCCTCCGACTCCGGCGAGCCGGACTCCAGCTCCATCTCCTCCGCCGCGTCCCGGGCCTCGCGCTGCGAGGGGATCTCGTCGGTGAGCCGGGTGGCCATCCGGGCCCGGCGCTCGTCGGCCTTGCGGCACAGGGCCTGCGTGGCCTGGTTGAAGCGCACCAGCGACGGCGGGTCGGACGGGCCGAGCAGATGCACCTTCAGCTCGGCGCGGGCGCCCGCGAGGGTGTCCTTCTCGGGGTCGCGGACCGCTTCCAGCAGTCCGGCCACGCCCGCGGCCTCCGGCGTGAGGATCGTGGCGGCGCGCACGGTCGGGAATCCCGCCCGGAACTCCTCCTCCGTCATCCCGCTGGTGTTCGCCACCGCGTACGGCTTCTCGCTCGTCAGGTAGTCCGAGACCACGCTGGAGACATCGCTGATCAGCACGTCGGCCTGGTTGAAGCAGGTGAAGATCGCCGGACGCGGGCCGGTGATGATCTGGTGCTCCCAGACCGGCAGCGAGGCCCAGTAGGCGCTCTCCCAGGCGGCCGTCGCCGCGGCCACGGCCGCCGCGCGGTCGCCCTCCGGGGCCCCTGGAGCTTCATGCGCTCGGTCTCGTCCGCGCTGGGGCGGAAGGAGGTGCTGGTGAGCCGGTTGAGCTCATCGGCGCACCGGGCCAGCTCGGCGGCGGCCTCCGGGCCGGGGCGGGCGCCGCCGCGCTTGGTGTTCGCCTCGGCGATTATCGCCTTGATGCGGTCGTTGGCGCGGCCCGCGCGCGGGTCCACGGAGCCGGTCATCGGGTGCGGCTTGTACAGCAGGCGCACCTTGGGGTCGGCGAGCAGCTCGCGGACGATGTTCTCACCGGCCAGGATCACCGAGGTGTTGCCGGGGTTCCCGTCCCAGCCCTCCCAGGTCGGCGCGTACAGCACCGTCGTCAACTCACCGGTGGGCACGCCCGCGTAGGGGCGGATGGGGGCCAGCTGCGGCCGGCCGACCTCCACGACGTCCTTGTCCTCGACGCCGATGTCGGCGAGCTGGTAGCGCTCGCGCGCCGCCGGGCCCGCGACCCACACCTCGTCGTACGCCTTGGCGTACGGGTTGCAGCTGGAGAGCTTGTCGCTCTCGCCGTGGTTGATGAACGCGTGCTTGATCGAGGGGATGCGCAGCACCTGCGAGGTCTTGCCGGAGTTCGCCGGGTGCAGCAGCACCTTGAGCGTCGAGTGCTCAAGACGCATCAGATGCGCGACCTTGGGGAGGCAGACGATCGGCACGTCCGTCGCCTCCACCTTCTGCACCATGAACCGCTCACGGAGCACGATGATCGGCTTGCCGTCGAGCGCGGCGAGGGTGGAGAGCCACATGTTCGCCTGGTACGCCGAGGAGTTGCCGCCGGAGAAGTACATGCCCACGGTCGGCTGGTAGTCGGCCAGCCACTGGTCCAGCCAGCGCAGGGCCGTGGCCTCGTTCGCCACGCGCTTGCGCGGCAGCAGCCAGGTGGCGAGGTGGGCCGTGCCGCCGATGCCGATCAGCAGCGCGATCGTCAGGCCGACGCCGCCCCAGACGGCGTTCTTGGTGGCGGCGGTGACCAGCAGACCGGCGGTGACCGGCGCGGCCAGCCGCAGCAGACGGCGCCCGTGCTGGCGGGCGAACAGCCGCGGCGGGGCCTCGCTCAGGCGCAGCCCGGACACGTCGATGTTGCGCGTCACGAACGGCAGCTGGCGGCTCCGGCGGACCAGTATGGCCGCCGCCTGGCACGCGAAGTGCACCAGGTAGAAGAGCAGCAGCCCCGCGGTCAGGGGCGCCTGCTCGTGCAGGGGATTGATGCCCTCTATGCGCAGCAGCCCGACCATGATGAGCATGTCGCGGAACAGCTGGCGCACCGTGACGTCGAGGCGGATCTTCCCCAGCAGCGACAGCAGACCGGGCTGCTTGTGCTGCAGGAAGAGATCGAGCGCGAGACCGCACGCCGAGGCGGCGATGAAAAGCGGTACGTTCGGAAGCACGGCGCCGACGAGCTGTGTGGCGAAGAACACGAGCATCGCGAGCAGCGCCGTCAGCTGTACGACCCGGCGTGGGGCGATTCCGGCAGAGGGCACGGGGTGGGCTCCTGGCAGGAGGGCAACGGACTGGGGGACCCCTGACCGTATGCCGATGCCCCGCCCGGTGACAATCCGCGCCGGTGCCAACCGGTCGCAATCGGTGCCAAAGGGGTCCCGGAGGGTGGCCGCGGGGTGTGTGTGGCGGTGGTGAGGCGGCGTGCGCGGGTGGTGTCCGGAGGCTGAAATGCCGAGGCGGGCGGGGCTCGTCTGTCGTAGATTGCCCCCTTGTCGCGATGAGTGTGCAGAGCATGCGTTTCTCAGGGGCGTGTGGTGAGCGGGGACGAGCGAGGGAGCGGCGTGGCGGAGCAGGACGGGTCGGCGGTACGGGACGAGGTGGCCGCCGCCCGCAGGATCGTGGTCAAGGTCGGCTCGTCCTCCCTCACCACCGCGGCGGGGGGCCTGGACGCGGACCGCGTGGACGCGCTGGTCGACGTCCTCGCCAAGGTGCTCGACGGCGACGGTAAGGGCGACGGCGGCAGGGACGGCGACGGTAAGGGCGGCACGAACGGCAAGGAGATAGTCCTGGTCTCCTCCGGCGCCATCGCCGCCGGGCTGGCGCCGCTTGGCCTGGACCGGCGCCCCCGCGACCTCGCCCGCCAGCAGGCGGCCGCGAGCGTCGGGCAGGGGCTCCTGGTGGCCCGCTACACGGCCTCCTTCGCGCGCTACGGGCGCCGGGTCGGCCAGGTGCTGCTCACCACGGACGACACCAGCCGCCGCGCCCACTACCGCAACGCCACCCGCACCCTGGACCAGCTGCTGGCCATGGGCGCGCTGCCGATCGTCAACGAGAACGACACGGTGGCCACGGACGAGATCCGGTTCGGCGACAACGACCGGCTCGCGGCCCTGGTCGCCCATCTCGTCCGGGCGGATCTGCTGGTGCTGCTCTCCGACGTGGACGGCCTGTACGACGGGGACCCCAGGACCCCCGGCAGCTCCCGGATCGACGAGGTCCGGGGCCCGAAGGACCTGACCGGCGTCTCCATCGGCAGCGCGGGCCGCTCCGGGGTGGGTACCGGTGGCATGGTCACCAAGGTCGAGGCGGCCCGCATAGCCACCGCGGCCGGGGTCCCGGTGGTGCTCACCTCCGCCAGCCGGGCCGGGGACGCCCTGCTCGGCCGCCATACGGGCACGTTCTTCCACCGCACCGGCCGCCGCTCGGCGAACCGGCTGCTCTGGCTCGCCCACGCCTCCGCGCCACGTGGCGCCCTCACCCTGGACGACGGCGCGGTACGGGCCGTCGTGGAGCGCCGCACCTCGCTGCTGCCCGCCGGGATCGCGGCCGTGGAGGGCGAATTCACCGCCGGTGACCCGGTCGAGCTGAGGGACACCGAGGGCCACCCCGTGGCCCGCGGACTGGTCAACTTCGACGCCAAGGAGATCCCGCAGCTGATCGGCCGCTCGACCAGGGACCTGGCCCGCGAGCTCGGCCCGGCCTATGAACGCGAGGTGGTCCACCGCGACGACCTCGTCGTCCTGGACTGAGCCGCTCCGGCGGCACGGTCCACCCTCGCGGGGGCACCTCCCAGCGGTAGCTGGGGGAGAACCGAGCCGCCAGAAAATAACCCCCTCCGAAAAACCTCAAAAGCGCCCGCGGGCGGGCGTGGGCTGGTCAACTTTGTTCAACGGGGTCGCGCGGGGCAGCGCGCCGGCTGTGGGAGACGCGGCGGAGTCCGAGCGGAAGGCCGCGGCCACGGCACCGTCACGAGATGCTCCGCCCGCGCGTGAGCGGAGCAGCGAGTTACAGGAGGCCGCCGGTGAGACGAGGGCGCCCGGGGGCGTCGCCCAGAGGGGCGGCGGAGCGCACCCTGACCAGTGTCGGAGCGGGCGACGCCGGGTCCGGCGACGCCGTGGCGCACGATGCCGGGCGTGGCGAGGCGTCCCGGCTGTGGCACATCACCCTCAGCGTCTCGGGGAGCGAGGCGCCGCTGCCGGAGGTCCGCAGGGCGCTCGAGCAGCTGGCCCATGACCATCCGTTCCTGCTGACCAGCCGCTATGCCAACGATCACGCCGAGATCCGCTACTGGGAAGAGGCCCGTGATCTGCACGACGCCGCGGCGGTCGCGCTGCGGCTGTGGGGCGAGCACCGGTCCTCGGCCAAGCTGCCGCCCTGGGAGATCGTGGGGCTCGAGGTCATCGACCGTGATACGTATCACCAGCGGGTCGCGGAGGGGTACGGGCCGCCACCGGCCTCCCCGGTGGGCGTGCATCCGTTCTGAGGACGGATGTGCGGCATCGAGATGTGAGAATGCCATCTCGAACTGCGGAATAGTGCGTGGATCTCCGCTTCCGGCTCAGTACGCTTCGGGCATGACCAGCGCACCCACGTCGCCGCTCACCGACCCCTGGCCGAAGTCCCCGGTCCTCCAGGCCGCCTACCGGGCCCAGGTCGCGGCCGCAGATCTCGCGCCGCTGCCGCGCGCCGTCAAGGACGACGCGCTGCTCGCGATGGCCGACGCGCTGGAGGTGCGCACCAAGGAGATCGTGGAGGCCAACGCGGCCGATGTGGAGCGGGCCCGCGAGGCCGGCACCAGCGACGCCATCGTGGACCGGCTCACGCTCACCCCCGAGCGGGTGCGGGCCATCGCCTCCGACGTACGCGACGTGATCGCTTTGCCCGACCCGGTCGGCGAGGTGGTGCGCGGCTCCACGCTGCCCAACGGGATCGACCTGCGCCAGGTGCGCGTTCCGCTCGGCGTCGTCGGGATCATCTACGAGGCCCGGCCGAATGTGACGGTGGACGCCGCGGCGCTCTGCCTGAAGTCGGGCAACGCGGTACTGCTGCGTGGCTCCTCGTCGGCGTCCCACTCCAACGCCGCGCTGGTGAAGGTCCTGCGCGACGCCGTCGGCGGGGCGGGGCTGCCCGCGGACGCGGTGCAGCTGGTGCCGGGCGAGAGCCGGGAGTCGGTGCGCGAGCTGATGCGCGCCCGCGGCCTGGTGGACGTGCTGATCCCGCGCGGCGGCGCGTCCCTCATCCGTACGGTCGTCGAGGAGTCCACGGTTCCGGTCATCGAGACCGGCACCGGCAACTGCCATGTGTACGTGGACGCCGAGGCCGACCTCGACATGGCGGTCGAGATCCTGGTGAACTCCAAGGCCCAGCGGCCGAGCGTGTGCAACGCCGCGGAGACGCTGCTGGTGCACCAGGACATCGCCGCCCGGTTCCTGCCCCGCGCCCTGGACGCGCTGGCCGAGGCCGGGGTCACGGTCCACGCGGACGAGCGGGTCATGGCGCTCGCGGAGGGCTCCAAGGCCACGGTGGTCCCGGCGGTGGTCGAGGACTGGGAGACCGAGTACCTCTCGTACGACATCGCGGCGGGCGTCGTGGACTCCCTGGAGGCCGCGGTGAGCCACATCCGCCTGTGGTCCTCCGGGCACACCGAGGCCATCGTCACGTCGTCCCAGCAGGCCGCCCGCCGCTTCACCCAGCTCGTGGACTCCACCACGGTCGCCGTGAACGCCTCCACGCGGTTCACCGACGGCGGGCAGTTCGGCTTCGGCGCCGAGATCGGCATCTCCACCCAGAAGCTGCACGCCCGGGGGCCCATGGCGCTGCCCGAGCTGACCTCGACGAAGTACATCGTCACCGGCGACGGCCACACCCGCTGACTCACCCCTTCGGGGGAGGGTCGATTCCCGGCGCCGCTGGGGTGGATCTTCCCCCGAATACCATTTCACCCTGCCCAAATTGACCCGTCCGGTCTACTCTGAATGGGTGCCGGACGACGTGGGGGCAAGCCGTTCCCGGACGGCGACGAGCCCGACGACCGCAACCACGGCGAGACGAACGACGAGTTCGCCGCCGTGGTCTTCGACGAGGACTTCGTACGGTCGGCCCCGATCCATGAGCCCACCGCCATCGAGCGGATGCTGGCCGCCGCCGAGGCCCGCGCCGAGGCCGAGGCGTCCCGGCGCCGCAGGGCCGGTGTCCCTCCCGAGGACGAGCTCTTCGAGGACGGTTACGGCGCTGAGGCCGACCTCTATGGCGCGGACGACCCCGAGGGGCGCTTCGGCCCGGGGCGGGACGGGGACGACGCCTACGGCCCTTATGGGCGTTACGGCAGCGCGGGGCGCCCTTACCGCGGTCATGCCCGCTGGCACCGCCCGGTGGCCTGGCTGCTGGCCGTCCTGATGGGCATCGGGGTGGTCGCCCTGGCCTTCACGGCGGTCTACCGGGGCGCCTCGGGCAACCGCCAGGACCCCGCCCCGCCGCCCGCCACCAGCGGTGTCGACGGCTCGCCCTCGGGACAGCCGCGCCTGGAGCCCTCGGCGTCGGAGTCGGCCCCGGAGCCGACCGGGGCCAAGGGGTCGCCCGCCACCGCCGTACCGCCGTCGCGGTGACGTCCTGGCACATCGCCGGCACGTCGCGGCCTATGGGGCGTTTCCTCCGCACTCGCCTCCCAAGTTGTGGAGTACCACCGCGTTTACCGTCGCCCCTGGCGACCTACTCTTGAGATATGGCCGGGCGTGGAGACCCTCCCGAGGGGACACCCGAGGGCGTCCCGGGAGGTGGTGAGGACGAGTACCGCTCCGTCGTGTTCGACGAGTCGTTCGTCCGTGCTGCCCGGCTCCAGGAGTTCTCCGCCGACGAGCGCATGGGCGAGCACGCGCGGGCGGTGCGCAGCCGGCACGCCTGGGCCAGGGCCGGGGCGTCCCGCCAGGCCGTCGCGCTCGTCCTGCTGATCGCCATCGCCTTCGCCGCGGCCGTCTACATGGGGGTGCGCCACCCGTACCAGACGCCGCAGCCGCAGACCGTGGAGCCGATGCACAGCAGCGTGGTGCCGCTCGCGCCGCGCGGTGAGGTGCCCGGAGGGCCGCCGGACCGGCTGTTCCGCAACAGCCCGGCCGCCGAGTTCCGCACCGGCGCCGAAGGGGTCACCGTGCCCGGCGCCCGCCGCACCCAGAGCTTCTCCGAGAGCCAGGTGATGACGGCGCTCACCACCGCCAAGGACTACCTGGTCAAGTCAGCCATCGACCCCGGTGTGCTCACCGGCGGCCCGGTGCAGGCCGTAAGGCTGTTGCTGGATCCCGCCCAGCAGACCCAGTTCGACCAGAGCTTCCACCACCCGGTCGACGACGGGCGGCATGCGGTCACCGGCTGGCTGACCCGCTTCAACCCGGCCGAGGTGACCCTGGCCGACACCCCGGTGCGGGTCCGCGGCACCCTTACGGTCATCGAGCGCAGCGCCGCGACCCTGGAGGTCGCCGCCGACCACGTCTTCGTCTACGCGCTCCAGCCGGCCCATGAGCGCGGACCGGACCATGCCTCGCTGTTCACCGTGCGCCGCGAGACGCGGTTCCGCTTCGACCGGGACGATCTGCGCGACCACCATGTGGAGCTGGTGCAGAGCACCGTGCTGGCGGGCCCGCAGGCATGCGCCGCGAACGCCTCCGGCTATCTGCGGCCGATGCTCGCCGGTCAGAGCGCCAAGGGCGACGCCCCGACGGGCACCGACCCGTACACCACGGGCCGGACCACGGTCTCGTTGTGCGGCGTCATGGCCCCCGGGACCCAGCCCGCGGTCAACGGGCGGTCCTGAGGGGCCAGGGGGCTTGGGGTCTCCAGGAGGCCTGAGGGGCTGCGAGGAGGCTCTCAGGGGCCGTCTCAGCGCTGCGGCGGGGTGTCCCCGGGCCCGTCGCTCCCCGGCCGCTCCTCCGGGCCGTCTCCGGGCCGCTGGTCCTCAGCCGCGTCCTGGGTCCCGTCCTGGGCCCCGCCCCGGCGCTCGTTCCGGGGCTCCTCCCGGGGTGGCGTGCCCTCCTCGGCGGTCTCGCCGTGCTTGCCCGCGCCGCCGGTGAACCGGTCGCGCAGCTTGCTGCCCAGGTCCCCGGCGCCGCCCGCCACGTCCCTGACGAAGGCGAACAGCGGGTCCTTGCTGTTGCGGACCGACTCCGCGTAGTGGCTCGCGGACTCCCGGAACGAGTCGCTGACCGAGGTGTCCCCGTCCTCGTCGCGGCGCGGGTAGTGGCCGTCCATGAGCCGCTGGTAGTCGCGGGTCGCGGCCCACTTCTTGAGCTCGGCGGCGCGCACGGTGGTGAACGGATGGCTGCGCGGCAGCATGTTCATGATCTTGAGGACGGAGTCCCGCAGATCGCCGCTCGACTCGTACTCCTCCGCCTGCTCCAGGAAGGCGTCCACGTTCATCTCATGGAGGTGGTGGCCGCCCGCGAGCTTCATCAGCCCGCGCATCGAGGCCCGCAGGTCCTGCCCGACCAGCAGCCCCGCCCGGTCCGCCGACAGCTCCGACTTGCGGAACCACTCCCGCAGCGCCGTGACCAGCGCCAGCACCGCCACATTGCCGAGCGGAATCCAGGCGACCTTCATGGCGAGGCTGGTGAGGAAGAGCAGTATCGTCCGGTAGACCGAGTGCCCCGACAGCGCATGGCCCACCTCGTGGCCGATGACCGCCCGCATCTCCTCCTCGTCGAGCAGCTCGACCAGACCGGTGGAGATCACGATGATCGGCGCGTCCATGCCGATGCACATCGCGGTCGGCTGTGGGTTCTGGGTGACATACATGGCCGGGACCCGCTCCAGGTCCAGGATGTAGCAGGCGTCCCGCAGCATGTCGTGGAGATGGGTGAACTGCCGCTCGCTGACCCGCACCGAGTCGGAGAGGTAGAGCAGCCGCAGGCTCCGCTCGGGCAGCAGACCGCTCATCGCCTTGAAGACCGTGTCGAAGCCGGTCAGCTTGCGCAGCGCGACCAGCGCGGAGCGGTCCGCCGGATGTTCGTACGCACGTGAGGAGATCCCGGGGAACCGCCGCCGCTCCCGGCCGGGCACATGCTCCCGGGCGTCTCCCGTCCCGTTTCCACCACCGGTCTCGTGGATGTCGCTCATGTCGCCCCCTCATTGATGGCCCGCCCGGCCGGGCGCCCGGTCAGGGCCCTCGTCCGGCGGCCCCCAGCCTAGGCCCTGAGCGCCTGGGGGTTAGCGTGGAGACATGCCCGAAATGACTGGCCTCACCGAAGCCCTCGCCGCCACCTCCCACAACAACGACGGCCCGGGAGCGCTGCTGCGCATCGTCATCGTGGTCGGCGTGGTGGGCGCCGCCCTGCTCGCCTGGTTCCTGCTGCGCGGTTACAAGCAGGACTGAACTGAACCGAGTGGATGCGAGCAGGGCTGGTACGAGCAGGGCTGCCGCAAGCAGGACGGACATCGGGACCGAAAACCGCCTCGCATACGATGTGGCCGACGTGTTGTGACGCCTAGACCCGGATAGGTACTGCCGCGATGACCGCTTTCAGCACCGCACATGCCGCCCTGACCACGCTCGCCTCCGAGGGCGGTGAGCACACCGACACCCACCCGAGCATCAGCCCCTTCATGACCGGCGGTGCGGCCCTGGTGATCCTCTTCCTGCTGCTGTGGATCACCACGCGCTTCAACCGGGACCGCTGACCTGGGCGATTGCCCCTATGGGCCCCGGCTCCGGGCCGGGCCCAGTAGGGTCTGCACGCATGGAAGAGCAGAAAGGGTCCGGCAAGCGGCGACTGGGTGTGATGGGCGGGACGTTCGACCCGATCCACCACGGCCACCTGGTCGCGGCGAGCGAGGTGGCCTCGCAGTTCCACCTCGACGAGGTGGTGTTCGTGCCGACCGGGCAACCCTGGCAGAAGAGTCACAAGAAGGTCTCCCCGGCCGAGGACCGCTATCTGATGACGGTTATCGCGACCGCCTCGAACCCGCAATTCTCGGTCAGCCGTATCGACATCGACCGCGGCGGGCCCACCTACACCACCGACACGCTCCGGGAACTGCGCGCGCTCAATGGTGACGCCGATCTGTTCTTCATCACCGGGGCCGACGCACTCGCCCAGATCCTCACCTGGCGCGACGCCGAAGAGCTCTTCTCGCTGGCCCACTTCATCGGGGTGACCAGACCCGGGCACATACTGGCCGACCCGGGGCTGCCGGAGGGCGGGGTGTCGCTGGTGGAGGTTCCGGCTCTGGCGATCTCGTCATCGGACTGCCGGGCGCGGGTCGCTCATGGCGACCCCGTCTGGTACCTGGTGCCGGACGGCGTGGTGCGCTACATCGACAAGCGCGAGCTGTACCGGCACGACTGCTGAAGGGGTACCGGTGAACGACCGGCAGGATCCGTACGACCCGTACGCACAGGACCCGTATGGCCAGGAGCCGCAGATCTACGGCTATGACGCCTATGGGCGTCCGGTTTACCAGCCGCAGGCGGAACAGCAGCAGGGTTACGACCCGTACGCGCAGCAGCAGGCGCAGTACGGGGAGCAACAGCAGCAACACGACGGGTACGGCTACGACCCCTACGGCCAGCCGCAGCATCACCAGTACCAGCAGCCCCAGCAGCAGCACACCCAGACGCAGAACTACGACCCGTACGTTCAGCCCCAGCAGCACCAGCAGCACCAGCACCAGTACCAACAGCAGCCACCGCAGGGTTACGGCCACGGCTACCCGCAGGCGGCCGCCGCCCCGACCGTCCCCCCGCAGCGCGAGGAGCCCAGCCCCGAGCCCAACCCCTACGAGGAGCTGAGCCCGGAGCAGCTGCGCCCCGGGTCCGAGACGCCTCCGGCCGAGGAGCCCCGTTCCGCCGGTCCCCGGTCCGCGGAGCGGAAGCGCCCCGGGGACGCCGATCAGCAGGAGTACCGCACCGAGCAGTTCTCCTTCGTCGAGGAGCAGGACGAGGAATCCGACGACGTCATCGACTGGCTGAAGTTCGCCGAGACCCGTTCCGAGCGCCGTGACGAACGCCGCCGCAAGGGCCGCAACCGCCTCGTCGCGCTCGTCGTGGTCCTGGTACTCGCCGCGGCGGGCGGGGTCGGTTACCTCTGGTACGCGGGCAAGCTCCCGGGGCTGTCCGACGACGCCCAGGACCAGGCGGCCGCGGGCGGTCCGCAGAAGCGCGATGTGATCGTCGTCCATCTGCGCGAGACCAAGGGCGGCCGCACCTCCACGGCCCTGCTGGTGGACAACGAGACCACCAAGAAGGGCACCACCGTCCTGCTGCCGAACTCGCTGGCCGTCGCCACCGAGGACGGCGCCTCCACCACGCTCGGCAAGTCCGTGACCGACGAGGGCTCCGACTCCACGCGGGACGCCCTCAGCACCCTGCTGGGGTCGAAGATCCAGGGCACCTGGCGGCTGGACACGCCGTATCTGGAGAACCTCGTCGAGCTGGTCGGCGGGATCACCCTCGACACCGACGCGACCGTCCCCAGTCCCCAGAAGGGCGAGGACCCCCTGGTCAAGCGGGGCAAGGACCAGATCGTGAGCGGCCAGGCGGCCGTGGCGTACGCCACCTACCGCGCGCCCGGCGAGGCACAGTCCGAGCAGCTCGCGCGGTTCGGACAGGTCATGCACGCGGCCCTGAAGAAGCTCTCCAGCGATGCGAAGGGCGCCACCAGCACCGTGGAGTCGCTGGCCCAGATCCCCGACCCGTCGCTGTCCGAGCAGCAGCTGGGCGCGTCGCTGGCGAAGCTGGCCGGACAGGCCAAGAGCGGCGCGTACGACACCGCGATGCTGCCGGTCCAGCCGGACGGGACGCTCAGCAGCCAGGCGACCGACCACGTGGTCAAGGACATCCTGGGCGGCACGGTCAAGAACTCCGACAAGAACACCGCGCCCCGGGTCAGCGTGACCAACGCCGGAGGCCCCAAGGGCGCGTCGAGCGCCGCGCGGGTGGCGCTGGTCAACGGCGGCTTTACGGTCGTCACGGCCGCCGAGGGCGGCGATGCGCAGTCGGCCTCGCGGGTGACCTATGCGGACGCCGCCCAGGCGGGCCAGGCCAAGGAGGTCGCCAAGACGCTCGGGCTGCCGGAGACGGCGGTACGGAAGGGCAAGGGCGCGGCCAACGCGGACATCACGGTCCTCCTCGGCCCGGACTACGACGCCACGGGCTGAGGCGGCTGCCCGGCCGCAGGCGCCCTGGGGTACCCAGGGCGCCCCGGGCGTTGGCCCGGGGTACTCCCGGCGTTCTCCCCGGGCACTCCGGGCGGTCGTTCCTCGGCCGCCCGGCGTGACGGTGGGCCGTGAGACCCTAGGGGGAGCCAGACCTTCGAGGTACCACCGACCGAAAGCCTTGCCTGTGACCGCCACGGACCGCTCCCTCGAGCTCATCAACGCCGCCGCCCAGGCGGCCGCCGACAAGCTCGCGCACGACATCATCGCGTACGACGTCAGCGATGTGCTCTCCATCACCGACGCCTTCCTGCTGGCCTCGGCGCCCAATGACCGCCAGGTCAAGTCGATCGTCGACGAGATCGAGGAGCGGCTGAACAAGGACCTGGGCGCCAAGCCGGTGCGTCGCGAGGGCGACCGCGAGGCCCGCTGGGTGCTGCTGGACTACGTGGACATCGTGGTGCACGTCCAGCACAGCGAGGAGCGGGTGTTCTACGCCCTGGAGCGGCTCTGGAAGGACTGCCCGCAGCTGGAGCTCCCGGCCGACGCCGAGGCCACCCGCGGCAAGGCGCAGGAGTACGCGCAGGCGCAAGGCCCGGACGGCGGCGTGGGCGGTGAGCTGAGCTGAACGGCACCCAAGGCGCCTGTGGCCGCCGCATCGTCCTGTGGCGCCACGGCCAGACGGCCTGGAACATAGAGCGCCGTTTCCAGGGCTCCCTGGACATCGAGCTGACCGACACCGGTGTCGCGCAGGCGCACCGCGCGGCCCGGCTGCTGGCCGCCCTGAAGCCGGACGCGATCATCGCCTCCGATCTGAAGCGGGCGGCGGCCACGGCCGCCGAGCTGTCCGCCGTCACGGGTCTGTCGGTCGCGCATGACGCGGGCCTGCGGGAGACCTACGCGGGCAAGTGGCAGGGGCTGACCCACGAGGAGATCATCGAGCGCTTCGGCGGGGAGTACGCCGCGTGGAAGCGCGGGGAGCCGATCCGGCGCGGCGGCGGTGAGCTGGAGACCGAGGTCGCCGACCGGGCGGCGCCGGTGGTGCTCGAGAGCGCCGACAAGCTGCCGGACGACGGCACGCTCGTGGTGGTCAGCCACGGCGGCACGATCCGCACCACCATCGGCCGGCTGCTCGGTCTGGAGCCCCGGACCTGGGAGGCGCTGGGCGGCCTGTCCAACTGCTGCTGGTCCGTTCTGGGCGAGGGCGCGCGGGGCTGGCGGCTCCTGGAGCACAACGCCGGATCGCTGCCCGAGCCGGTGCTCGGCGACGACGACTGAGCGGATTTCCTTTTCCGGCAGGTCACCGGCTATGCTCCTTCTCGTTCGAAGCGCTCCGGCGCGGAGAGCAGCGGGGCTATAGCTCAGTTGGTAGAGCGCCTGCATGGCATGCAGGAGGTCAGGAGTTCAATTCTCCTTAGCTCCACAGGACCGGGATCCCGCCTCCCTCACGGGGAGGCGGGATCGCTGCTTTCCGCCCCACTTCCGGCCCGTGTCCTCACCGCGGCTCTTTCCTCCCGCAGTACGGAGAGCGGCTTGGCGTGCATCGTGCAGCCGATCAGCGGGTCGTGGAGGTCGCGCACCCGCCGCACATGGTCGCGACTCTCCTCGTCGCAGGGGTGTAGACCACGATCCGGGTCTCCGGCACCCCGCTGACCCGCATCGAGGTCGAGGTCAGCCGGATCTCGCCGACCGAGGCGTGCCGCACCACCTTGATCCGGGAGCCCGGCGGCGCCACGTCCCCGCTCCGCCACAGCCGGGCGAAGTCGTCGCTGGCCTCCAGCAGCCGGGCGATGAAGCCCTCCCAGGCCGGCTCGTCCACATGGCGTCCGTACCCGCCGCGCAACGTGGCCACCAGGAGCGGCAGCTCCTCGTCGAGGGGCATCTGGTTTTGGCGAGGTTGGCTTGGCGTTCCCGCTGGGCAGGAGCCGCCTCCTGTTTCTCGATTCCCGCGGGTGTGGAGAGTCCGCACGGCCACCTGTGGGCATACCGAGCGGGCCAACCGGTTGGGCCGGGACCGTTTTCGCTGTCGTCGGTGCGGGCTCTCCCTCAGCTACCGCTGGGAGGTGCCCCCTGGCCTCGCTGATGTCGTCGCCGGGGTCAACGTGCGCGATCGCGCACGCTCGGCGTGGGTGTTTGTCACCGCACCCGCACCCTCCCGCTGACGACCGCTGGGGTTGGGTGGATGCGACCCGTGACCGTCCTGTCGTAGGGGGTAGTCGGGAGCGCGACGAGGCGTGAGCGGCTGAGCACGCAAGCTCAGCCACTCACGGCCGAGAAGGTGACGGTGCCTCTGGTGCTTGGGCGGGAGCGGGGCTGGCCGCTGTGGTGCTGGATCGTGCTGGGGCTGAGCGCGGTCCTCGTGGCGCTCTTCGCCACGGCCGTCGCGTTCGGCGTGGTGGGCCTCAACTGGCAGCGGCTGCCCGCCCGCTGGCACGCCGCCACCGTCCCGGGCGGATTCCTGCTGGCGGCCGTCTCGTTCGCCGGGGCCGGTCTGGCCCTGCGCGACGGCACGGACGGCGGCCCATGGCTCCTCGTCGCCCTTACGGCGTCCGGCGCGGGGCTCTCGCTGGCCTACAGTCCCCTGCTCACGCGGACGTTGGCGACCGTAAGGCAGCAGGACGCGGCGGACGCCAGCGGGGTGCTGGTGACGGCGGCTCAACTCGGCCTGCTCATCGACGTCGCGGTCTTCGGGGCGGTGTTCCTGGGCGCGGCGGACGATACGGTGCCCAGTGCGGGTGCCTCCGCGGACGCCCTGTGGGTGACCTGCGTCGCCTTGGCCGGGGCCGCGCTGTGCGGAGCACTGATGAGTCTGGTGAGACGAGTGGGGCATCTCCGCTGACCTGCGCGTCGTCCCGTGGCAGAATCGGACGGCCGGAGGGGGATGGGGCCGACACATCCGATGGGGAGGGCAGGTGGGATGCGGACCAGCATCCTCGATGCGATCGAGGACCCGTCCCGCAGGGCACGAGCGGGCATCGTGTGCCCGTCCTGCGGCTCCGGACACGTGGCACAGGTCCTCGGCGACAACGGCGGTGTTTCCTACGTGTGTACGGCCTGCGGCCATAGCTGGAGCTGAGTGAGATGGGAGCCCACAGCCGGAAGTGCGACTGGTGCGGCACCGGCACACCGATCGTCCGCGACATGGAGCCGCTCAACTCCGACTACCAGTACTGGTGTGCGGAGTGCGCGCGGGCGCTGATCATCAGGGGTGATCCCATCGAGACCTACCGTGAGCTCGAAGGGAGCCGATCTACGGCCGGCTCCTCGACGAGCACTGCACGCTGAAGCGTTTCTATTCGTTCGCGACGGCGTAACGGGGATCTGCTCCGGCCTCCGGTCAATCGATTTGGCGGAAGGCCGGGGCATCCGTGTAATGTAGGCGTCGCCGCCGGGGAAACCGGGCGGGGCAAGACCTGGGGCTATAGCTCAGTTGGTAGAGCGCCTGCATGGCATGCAGGAGGTCAGGAGTTCAATTCTCCTTAGCTCCACATCAAGGAGGCGGGCCGTCCGTAAGGGCGGCCCGTCTTTCGTGTCACGTGACGAGGGCCACCACCTCCGTGCGGCCCGTCGGTGCCCTGCGGTAACCTGGCTCCATGCGTGCCGTACGCCTTCTGCTTAGCGGGCCGCGCTGATCAGTACCGGCCGAGTACAGCTCCGGTCGGCATCAGCGCGGCGTCCCCTCCTGTGCGAGGGGTCTTTTTGTTTCGGAAGCAGGGATCCGCTGCGTTGCCGCAGGCAGAGACGACCGATGGAGCTTTGAGGACCATGAGCGAGACCAATGCCGCGGCCGAGGTGGCCGCGCCGCACCGCTACACGGCCGCCCTGGCCGCCGACATCGAAGCCCGCTGGCAGGACTTCTGGGACGCGCACGGCACGTATGAGGCGTCCAACCCGAGCGGCGACCTGGCCGGCGACGCCGAGGCCGTCGCTCGGCCCAAGAAGTTCGTCATGGACATGTTCCCGTACCCGTCGGGCGCGGGACTGCACGTGGGCCATCCGCTGGGCTACATCGCCACCGACGTGTTCGCCCGCTACCACCGCATGACGGGCCACAACGTCCTGCACACCCTGGGCTTCGACGCCTTCGGCCTGCCCGCCGAGCAGTACGCGGTGCAGACCGGCACCCACCCGCGGGTCAGCACCGAGGCCAACATCGAGAACATGCGGCGGCAGCTGCGCCGGCTGGGCCTGGGCCACGACAAGCGCCGCTCATTCGCGACGATCGACCCGGACTACTACAAGTGGACCCAGTGGATCTTCCTGCAGATCTTCAACTCCTGGTACGACCCGGAGGCGAAGACGGCGCGCCCCATCGACACCCTGGTCCAGCAATTCGCCTCAGGTGAGCGCCCCACCCCCGACGGCCGCCCCTGGGCCGAGCTGACCGAGTCCGAGCGCGCCGACATCCTGGGCGACCACCGCCTGGCCTACGCCTCGGACGCGCCCGTCAACTGGTGCCCCGGCCTGGGCACCGTGCTGGCCAACGAGGAGGTCACCGCGGACGGCCGCTCCGAGCGCGGCAACTTCCCGGTCTTCAAGGCCAAGCTGCGCCAGTGGAACATGCGCATCACCGCCTACGCCGACCGGCTGCTGGACGACCTGGACGAGCTGGACTGGCCCGAGGCCATCAAGCTGCAGCAGCGCAACTGGATCGGCCGCAGCGAGGGCGCCCGGGTCGACTTCCCGGTGGCCGAGCACCCCGACGCCAAGATCACGATCTTCACCACCCGCCAGGACACCCTGTTCGGCGCCACCTACATGGTTCTGGCGCCCGAGCACGGCCTGGTGGACGAGATCGTTCCGGCCGCCTGGCCCGAGGGCACCCACGACGTCTGGACCGGCGGCCACGCCACCCCGGCCCAGGCCGTCGACGCCTACCGCAAGCAGGCCGCGGCCAAGTCCGACGTCGAGCGGCAGGCCGAGGTCAAGGAGAAGACCGGCGTCTTCACCGGCGCGTACGCCGTCAACCCGGTCAGCGGCGAGCGGGTGCCCGTCTTCATCGCCGACTACGTCCTGATGGGCTACGGCACCGGCGCGATCATGGCCGTCCCGGCCCACGACAGCCGTGACTTCGCCTTCGCCCGCACCTTCGAGCTGCCCGTGCGCTGTGTCGTCGAGCCCTCGGACGATCGCGGCACCGACCCCTCCACCTGGGACGACGCCTTCGTCTCGTATGACGCCAAGATCGTCAACTCGACGGGGGAGTCCGTATCGCTGGACGGCCTGGGCGTCGTCGAGGCCAAGGCGCGCATCACCGAGTGGCTGGAATCCCGCTCCATCGGCGAGGGCACCGTCAACTACCGGCTGCGCGACTGGCTGTTCAGCCGGCAGCGCTACTGGGGCGAGCCCTTCCCGATCGTCTACGACGAGCAGGGCGTGGCCCACGCCCTGCCCGAGTCGATGCTGCCCCTGGAGCTGCCCGAGGTCGAGGACTACTCGCCGCGCACCTTCGACCCGGACGACTCCGACACCTCCCCCGAGACCCCGCTGTCCCGGAACGAGGAGTGGGTCAACGTGGTGCTGGACCTGGGTGACGGCCGCGGGCCGCGGCCGTTCCGCCGCGAGACCAACACCATGCCCAACTGGGCCGGCTCCTGCTGGTACGAGCTGCGCTACCTGGACCCGCACAACAGCGAGCGGCTGGTCGACCCCGAGGCCGAGCGCTACTGGATGGGGCCGCGCGAGGGGCAGCCGCACGGCGGTGTCGACCTGTACGTGGGCGGCGCCGAGCACGCGGTGCTGCATCTGCTGTACGCCCGGTTCTGGTCCAAGGTGCTGTTCGACCTGGGGCACGTCTCCTCGGCCGAGCCGTTCCACAAGCTGTACAACCAGGGCATGATCCAGGCGTATGTCTACCGGGACAGCCGCGGTATCGCCGTCCCGGCCGCCGAGGTCGAGGAGCGGGACGGCGCCTACTGGTACAACGGCGAGAAGGTCACCCGGCTGCTGGGCAAGATGGGCAAGTCCCTGAAGAACGCCGTCACGCCGGACGAGATCTGCGCCGAGTACGGGGCCGACACGCTGCGGCTGTACGAGATGGCCATGGGCCCGCTGGACGTCTCGCGCCCCTGGGACACCCGCGCGGTCGTCGGCCAGTACCGGCTGCTGCAGCGGCTGTGGCGCAATGTCGTCGACGAGAGCACCGGAGAGGTCACCGTCGTCGACGCCGAGCCCGACGAGGCGACGCTGCGCGCCCTGCACAAGGCGATCGACGGCGTCCGGCAGGACATGGAGGGCCTGCGCTTCAACACCGCCATCGCCAAGATCACCGAGCTGAACAACCACGTCACCAAGGTGCGCGAGGTGCCCCGCTCGGTGGCCGAGGGGCTGGTGCTGCTGATCTCGCCGCTGGCCCCGCACGTCGCGGAGGAGCTGTGGCGTCGGCTGGGCCACTCCGGGTCGGTCGTCCACGAGCCCTTCCCGGTCGCCGATCCGGAGTACGTCGTGGACGAGACCGTCACCTGTGTGGTGCAGGTCAAGGGCAAGGTCAAGGCCCGGCTGGAGGTCGCGCCCTCGGTCTCGGACGAGGACCTGGAGGCGCTGGCGCTGGGCGACCCGGCAGTCGTGGCGGCGCTGAACGGCGCTGGCATCCGTAAGGTCATCGTGCGCGCGCCGAAGCTGGTGAACATCGTTCCGGCCTGATCGGCTTTTCTCGTGTGGGCGGGTTGGGGGTTCGTCAGGAACCTCTGGCCCGCCCGGCGCGTTTACGCTGAGAGGACGACCGCCACCGTGCCGTGACCGCCGCCCCAAGGAGCGCACATGGAAGCCATTTGGATCCTGTTGACGCTTTTCGTCCTGATCATGCTGGCGGGGGTCTACGGGGCCGTTCGCGCGGTCAGGGCGGCCAAGCGCGGTATCGACCGTACGGTGCACCAGGCCCGCGTCACGGTGGAGGAGACCAGACTCCGGGCCCGGCAGCTCGCCCAGCCGGGCGCGGCCGGTGAGCTCGCCCAGCTGCGGCTCTCCCTGCGCGGCTCGATGCGCGCCACCGGGCAGGCGCTGCAGGCGGCCGCCCCGCAAGACCGGTCCCTGTCGGAGTCGTTGGGCCTGTTCCAGCGGCTGAGCGCCCATGCGCGGGACCTGGAAGCGGATCTGAAGCGGCTGGAGCAGGAGCCCGACAGGGCCCGGCTCGCCGCCCTGCTGCCCGAGATGCGGGAGCGCACACAGCGGATCACCCACTCGGCCGACTCGCTGCGCTGGGCGGTGCAGGAGCGGACGCAGCGGTTCGCGCACGACGATCTGGACTCGCTGGGCCGCGAGATCGAGATGGAGGCGGGGGCGCTGCGGCACTGGACGACGGCGGAGCCGGACGAGCCGTGGACGGCCCCCGAGGCGAGTGCCCGACCTGGACCCGACGCGGGGGCGCGATCTGGGCCCGAGGCGGGTGCCCGACCTGGGCCCGGGGCGGGGCAGGCGCCGGAGCCGCCCCGGCCGTCGCTCGGGGCGAGGGGGAATACGGAGCCCCAGCCGTGGCAGAAGCCCTGGCAGAAGTCCCCCGACCCGAGAACACGGCCTGAGACCCCGGAACCCGGGAACTCGGAACTCTGTAACGAACCCGGTCTGAGAACAGGATCTGAGTCACGTCTGAACAGGGCATGATCGGCAAGGCGATTGATCACCCGGTGGGGTCGCGCTGTCGGCAGGTGCCATCCCCCGATAACCTCCCAGTCATGTCCCGCCATGTCGCGATCGTGACCGATTCCACGGCGTACTTGCCGCAGGATGCGATGGAGCGGCACCGCATCACCGCCGTGCCGCTGACGGTGGTGCTCGGAGACCGGGCCTTGGAGGAGGGCACCGAGATCTCGGCCCGGTCCCTCGCACAGGCGCTGCAGAAGCGGAAGCCGGTGACGACGTCCCGGCCCAGCCCGGAGATGTTCGCGGCCGCCTATCGGGCCGCCGCCGAGGAGGGAGCGACGGGCATCGTCTCCCTGCATCTGTCGGCCGAGTTCTCCGGTACCTACGACGCGGCGGTGCTCGCGGCACGGGGCGCGCCCGTTCCGGTGCGGGTGGTGGACAGCGGAATGGTCGCGATGGCGCTCGGCTTCTGCGCGCTGGCGGCGGCAGAGACGGCGGAGGGCGGCGGCACGCTGGACGAGGCCGTGGCGGCGGCGGAAAAGCGGGCCGACGGCACGGCGGCGTACTTCTACGTCGACACCCTCGACTATCTGCGGCGCGGCGGCCGCATCGGCGCGGCCCAGGCCCTGCTCGGCTCGGCACTCGCGGTCAAACCGCTGCTCCAGCTCGACGAGGGGCGGATCGAGCTGCGGGAGAAGGTCCGCACCGCCTCGAAGGCCATCGCCCGGCTCGAGGAGATCGTGGTGGAGCGGGCCGGCCGGAGCCCGGTGGACATCGCGGTGCAGCACCTGGCGGCGGGCGAACGGGCGGCGGCGCTCGCGGAGCGGCTGCGGGAGCGGGTGCCGGGGCTGGCGGAGCTGTATGTGAGTGAAGTGGGCGCGGTGATCGGGGCGCACACCGGGCCGGGGCTGCTGGGGGCGGTGGTCTCTCCGCGATAGCGGAGGGTGGGGGCGTCTCTTCACCCGGTGGGGTGACGGAGTTGTCCACAACGCGGCGGTTATCCCCGGAAATTGCGGCGGATCGGCGCGATCGGCCGCGTGTGTCTACCGTCAGGTGGCATGAGGTCACGATCACACACAGTAACCACTGGTCCGGGGCGGAGTCGCCATCGCGACGGCGGGGCGGGCCGCCGCCCTCGCCCGCCGTCCGGTACGGGGTTGGTTGGTGGCGGAAGCCGCCGCCGCAGCGTCCACCGCCAGACGCATCCCGCCGCGTCTTCACGCGCGAGTCGCGCGGCGGCACTCTTCGCCACGGCCTCGTCGGCGCCCCCGGCGTCTCCGGCGTCCCCGGTCGTGGTCCGGTCCATCGCGCTGGGTAGCAGGGACGGACCGAAGGACGTCGCGGGGTCGGCCGAGGCGGCGGGGGAGGTACGGAACGAGGAGCCGTCTGAGGACGGGCACGAGGAGGGGCCTGAGAACGCGTCCGGGAACGGGTCTGGGAGCGGGTCCGGGAACGCGCCTGGGAACGGGTCTGGGAACGAGTCCGAGAACGCTCCACTGCGCAGACGCGACCGGGCAGGGCTGGCCCTGCGCGAGCGGCTGCCGTTGTGGCTTCAGCTGCGCTGCGGCATGGAGCTGAAGACGGTTGCCGCCCTGGCGGTCGCCCTGCTCACCGCGGTGGCCTTCGCGGCCTACCACTTCTGGACCGGCCGTCCCCAGACCGTGCGCGCCCCGGACCCGGAGCCCCCGCGCGCCGCACCCTCCGAACCGGGCCCCATGCCGGGCGGGCAGCTCACCCCGTCCGGCGGCGGCCGGAAGGTCGTGGTGGATGTGACCGGCAAGGTCCGCCGCCCCGGCCTGCGGAAGCTGCCGCCCGGGTCGAGGGTCGCCGACGCACTGGAAGCGGCGGGCGGGGTACGGCCGGGCGCCGACCTGAGCGGGCTGAACCGCGCCCGCCCGCTGGTGGACGGAGAACAGATCGTGGTCGGCGCCCCCGCGGCCGGACCACCGGCGCCGGGCGCGGCGGCCGGTGGCTCGAACGCGCCCAACGCGCCCAACGCGCCCAACGGACCCAATGCGCCCAACGCGCCCAACCCACCGGCCGGGCCGGGGGCACCCGGTGGCTCGGTGAGCCTGAACTCCGCGACCGCCGAACAGCTCGACACCCTCCCCGGCGTCGGCCCCGTCCTGGCCCGGCACATCATCGACTACCGCACCCAGCACGGAGGTTTCCGCTCCATCGATGAACTCCGCGAGGTGAACGGCATCGGCGAGCGCCGGTTCGCCGACCTGCGCCCGCTGGTCCAGCCATGACGCCCGCACAGCCCCCACGCAATCGCGCTCCGGTCCATGCGGCAGCCGCGTCCCCACGCGGTGCGTCACACCCACGTCAGGAGGGCCCACCCGACCTCCGCCTCGTACCCCCGGCCCTGGCCGCCTGGGCAGCCGCGGCACTAGCCCTGGACGCACCGCCCCCAACGGTCGCCCTCGTCTGCGCAGCAGCCACCCTCGTAGCGGCGGCCCTGCTCATCCGGACCCGCCGACCGGACCCGACACCGGACGGCCGACGTCATGGCCCGCCCCGCTCCCGACGAGGACCGGACGACCGGAGCACGCCCGAGCCCACCGCGTCGCGGGCTCACGGCGCCGAGCCTTGGCGGCAGGGGCGAACGCCGAATGCCGGACGGCCGCCCAACACCGCACCCGTGCCCCACGGGGATGGCCACGATGTGTCGGCCGGGCATGCCACGTCGCCGCCGCGCGGCGTCGTGCGGCGTGCACGCCGCACGACAGGGGCGGTCGCCGGACGTTCGCTCGGTGCCGTACCCGCGGCCCGCAGGCGGCTGGGCCCCGGCGATAGCCGCAACGTGTCGGGGCAGCGAGCCACTTCACCACCGCGCGCCATCACGTGGCGTGGACGGCGCACAGCAGGAGCGATGGCCGCATTGCTGTTGTGCGGGGCCGCTGCGGGGGCGGTCGCCGGGCTGCACGGGGCGGACGTACGCCGTGGCCCCGTCCCCGCACTCGCCCGGAAGTACGCCGAGGCCACCGCCGAGGTGACGGTCACGGGAGACCCACGGCTCACCCGGCCACGGGTGCGGGGTGCGGCGCTCGCGCCGGCGTCCGTGGTCCTGGAGGCCGAGGCCGATCGGGTCACCGGCCCCGACGGCACCACGACCACCACCCGCACGCCCGTCCTGGTCACGGTCCACCCCAGGTCCGGTGAAGAGCGGACGGCCTGGCTCGGGCTGCTGCCGTCCACACGTCTGCGCGTCCACGGCCGCTTGGCGCCGCCGCTGCGCGGCGGAGACCGCATAGCGGCCGCAGTGCGCGTGAGCAGCGGGCCCCGAGGGTCACGGGCCCGCCCAGCGCGGTCCAGCGGCTGGCCGGGCGGCTGCGCGCCGGGCTCCGCACCGCGACCGACGGGCTCTCCCCGGACGCGCGGGCGCTGCTCCCGGCGCTGGTCGTGGGGGACACCTCACGGGTGCCACCCGAGCTGGACGAGGCGTTCCGGGCCACGGACATGCTGCACCTCATGGCCGTCTCCGGCAGCAATCTGACGCTGGTGCTCGCCCTGCTCACGGGCCCGCCCCAGTTGGCCGGGCGCGCCGAACGGCGCGGTCTCGCGGGCGCGCTCGGCATCCGGCTGCGCACCACCGCCCTCCTCGGCGGCGGGCTCACGCTCGCCTTCGTCATCGTCTGCAGACCCGAGCCCAGTGTGCTGCGTGCAGCCGCCTGCGGGCTGATCACTCTGCTCGCCCTCGGCACCGGCCGCCGCCGCACCCTGCTCCCGGCCCTGGCCGCCGCCGTCCTCGCGCTGGTGCTCTACGACCCCTGGCTGGCCCGGAGCTATGGCTTCCTGCTCTCCGTGCTGGCCACCGGCGCCCTGCTCACCATCGCGCCGGGATGGAGCGCGGCCCTCCAGCGCCGTGGCGTACCGCCCCGGGTGGCCGAGGCGCTGGCGGCCGCCGCCGCGGCCCAGGCGGTCTGCGCACCGGTCGTCGTGGTGATGGCCGCGCGAGTGAGCCTGGTGGCGATCCCGTGCAACCTCATCGCCGAAGTGGCGGTAGCCCCCGCCACCACCCTCGGCTTCGCCGCGCTCGCGGCAGCCGCCGTCGCGCCGCCGCTCGCCCAGTGGATCGCCTGGCCGGCGGGCTGGCCCGCCGAGTGGATCGCCCAGGTGGCCCGCACCGGCGCGGCGCTGCCCGGGGCCGAGGCCGACTGGCCGGACGGCTGGACCGGCGCGCTCCTGCTGGCCGCCGTCACCCTGGCCGTGGCCCTCGCGGGCCGCCGACTGCTGCGCCACCGCCTGCTGTGCGCCGTATGCGCGCTGCTGGTGCTGCTGGCCGTCGTACGCCCGGCACCCCTGGCCCGGGTCATCACCGGCTGGCCACCGCCCGGTTGGCGGATGGTGGCGTGCGATGTGGGCCAGGGCGACGCCCTGGTCCTGGCCGCGGGCCCCGGCACGGCCGTCGTCGTGGATACCGGCCCCGAACCGCGAGCCGTCGACCGCTGCCTGCGCTCCCTGGGCGTCGTCCGGATCCCGCTCCTGATCCTGACCCACTTCCATGCCGACCATGTGGCCGGGCTGACCGGTGCGTTACGCGGTCGCGCGGTCGGCGCGATCGAGACGACCGCCCTGGAAGAACCACCAGGCCAGGCCGAGTTCGTACGCCGCGGGGCCGGGTCGGCGCACATCCCAGTCATCGCGGCGCGGCCAGGGGAACGACGACGCTTCGGCCCGCTGTCCTGGCAGGTCCTCTGGCCCGCCCAGCCACCCGCCGCGGCCGCGACCGAGGGCCCGAACGACGCAAGCGTCACCCTCCTCGTCCGCACGGCGGGCCTGACCCTGCTCCTCCTGGGCGACCTCGAACCCCCCGCCCAGCAGGCCCTGCTGACGACACACCCGGCCCTTCCCGAGATCGACGTTCTCAAGGTCGCCCACCATGGCTCGGCCTACCAGGACCCACAGCTGCTCCGACGCCTCAGCCCCCGTCTGGCCCTGATCTCCTGCGGCGCCGAGAACCCCTATGGCCACCCTTCGCCCCGCACCATCGCCTCCCTGCGCGCCCAGGGCGCCGCCGTACTGCGAACCGACACCGACGGCCCCATCGCGGTCACGCGCGACCGGGGCCTGCGCGCGGTCCTCGGAGGCCGCGGCGGGGCTGCGTGACGGTCCGCCTGAAACAGCCCAACTACCGATCACTATGGGCACGTTGTACCTTTGAGTCTGTCACCACGGACTGGGTGTGGTTCCTCACCGCCGCCAGGTTGGCCTGACCCCGAACGGGGAGGGACGGGCCTACCGCAAAGGGCGGTGGGTTGAACCCCTTGGAGGTGGTGATGGTGGTCGGCTTCTTCCGGTCGTCCGTCACAAAGGAAAAAAAGTGGCGCGGCAGTCTCGTGGAGCGCTTCGCGGTGTCCCTGGTGGCGCGAGCCGTCTGGGCAGCGATCGTTGAGGCTCTACGCCACGACTAGGCGGTTTCGGCCGCGAGTAGGGCGCCAGAGGTCTTCCCTTCGACCCTGGCGCCTCACTATGTCCGCGGCACGCGTCAGTGATGGTGGCCGTGGCGGCCCAGGGTCTCCACGGGGGTCGCGCCGGGGCGGGTCCACTGCGGCACGGGGCGGCTGGTCGGGCCCCAGGTGGCGTTCCCTTCCGCGTCCGAGCGCCAGGACCAGCAGGCGTTGCCTCCCTTCGGCCAGCCCTCGGGGTTGTCCTCCCACGCCTCGCCGCGGCCGTAGGGCGTCATGTCGAGCAGACCGAGGGACCCGTTGACCCGCTCGTTGCCACGGCCCGTCGTGGAGTAGGTGAGGAACACGCGGTCGCCGTCGCGCAGATAGCTGGTGAGGTGCCCCATGTCGCCGCCGACCGGCGGGTCCACGTCGCGCACCGAGTACCAGGGCTGGGGGTAGCCCATGAACGCGACGTAGGAGGCCACCTCGTCCCAGCGGCCCGTGGTCAGGACGGCGAACGAGACGCCGCGGGCGTTGAGGTACGCCGCGTCCTTCAGGTGCCAGGCGGTGGTGGTGCAGCCCTCGCACTGCCCCTGGTGCGGCGCGCCGTCGTACCACATGTGCTTGTAGACCACGAGCTCGTCGCGGCCCTGGAACAGGTCCAGGAACGGGACCGGGCCGTCGGGTCCGACGACCTCGACCGTCCCGTCGAACTCCACCATCGGCAGCCGGCGGCGGGCCGCTGCGATGGCGTCGCCCTCGCGGGTGTGGGCCTTCTCGCGGACCAGCAGCTCGTCACGGGCCGCCTGCCAGGTGGCCAGGTCGGCCACGGGCGGGCGGCCGGGCAGCGCGGTGGTCGGGTCGTCCGGTGTGGCCGTCATGGTGTCCTCCGTGGTGTCTCGTGCAGGGCAGCGTCGTACGGCGTTCTACGACGGTCACCAGAAGAGACTCCCGGCCCGGCCGGAACTCATCGCGACAGGGAGCGCCCGCTCTCAGACGCGGTCCAGGGGGCGGTGGGGTTCGGCGGGAAGCTCGGCGTGGACCAGGTCGCCCGGGCGGACGGTGCCGCCCTCCCGCACGATGCTCATGATTCCGGCCTTGCGGATGACGTTTCCGGCCTCGTCGCGGCCGACGACCTGCTTCAGGAGGCCGTTCTGGAAGTGGTCGATCTGCAGGCAGGGATTGCGGAGGCCGGTGACCTCCAGCACTGCCTCGTCGCCGATGCGCAGCAGGGTGCCGACGGGGAGGGCGAGCAGGTCGGTGCCGCGGGTGGTGATGTTTTCACCGAGATCACCGGGCAGCACCTTGAAGCCCTCCGCACCGACCTCCGCGAAGAGCTCTTCGTGGATGAGGTGGACCTGGCGCAGGTTCGGCTGGGTGGGGTCCTGGGCGACGCGGGAGCGGTGCTTGACCGTTACGCCGGCGTGGACGTCGCCCTCCACGCCGAGGCCGGTGAGCAGGGTGATGCTGTCCCGGTTCGGCTTGGTGAACGAGTACTCGCCGTTGCTGCTGACTGCCGTCACCGTTCCGCTCATCCTCAAAGTCCCCCTCTTCCGTGACCACGGTGCGTCATGAGCCTAGTCCCGGACGCTATTCGGCCTCCAGCCAGCCGTCGTACTCGTCCGCGAGCGCGTCCAGCGCCGTCGGGTCCAGCCGGCCGGCCGGGTCCTCGACCACCACCAGCCACTGGGCGTCCTCGGCGTCGTCCTCACCCGCCAGGGCGTCCCGCACCAGCTGCGGCTCCTGGGCGATGCCGAAGCGCTCGGGAAGGGCCTCGGCCACCTCCTCCGCCGCGTCGCGGTCGGGGAGCACCAGAATGTGCCGGGCGTGCGGGGAGCCGGTCAGTCCTTCATCGATCACCGGAACATTGTCGGACATCCGGACGGCGGGGCTGTCGGTGGTCCGTGGGATGCTGGACCGCGATGGCCAGGAAGACGACGACCGACGATCCACTCGCCCCGGTGACCCTCGCCGTGGGCCAGGAGGAGCTGCTGCTCGACCGCGCCGTGCAGCAGGTGGTGGCGGCCGCCCGCGCGGCCGACCCCGACACCGATGTGCGCGACCTCATGCCCGACGCGCTCCAGCCCGGCACTCTCGCCGAGCTGACCAGCCCCTCGCTCTTCGCGGAGCGCAAGGTCGTCGTGGTGCGCAACGCACAGGATCTGTCGGCCGACACGATCAAGGACGTGAAGGGTTACCTCGGCACCCCCGCCGAGGAGATCACCCTGGTGCTGCTGCACGCGGGCGGGGCCAAGGGCAAGGGGCTGCTCGACGCCGCCCGTAAGGCCGGGGCGCGCGAGGTCGCCTGCCCGAAGATGACCAAGCCCGCCGACCGGTTGGCGTTCGTACGGTCGGAGTTCCGCGCCACCGGCCGGTCCGCCACCCCCGAGGCATGCCAGGCCCTGGTCGACGCCATCGGGAGCGATCTGCGCGAGCTGGCCAGCGTGGTCTCCCAGCTCGTAGCCGACGTCGAGGGCACGATCGACGAGGCCGTCGTCGCCCGCTACTACACCGGGCGTGCCGAGGCGTCCAGCTTCACCGTGGCCGACCGCGCCGTCGAGGGCCGCGCGGCGGAGGCCCTGGAGGCCCTGCGCTGGGCCGTCTCCACCGGGGTGCCGCCGGTGCTGATCACCAGCGCCCTGGCGCAGGGCGTCCGCTCCATCGGCAAGCTGGCCTCCGCGCCACGCGGCGCCCGGCCCGGCGATCTCGCCCGTGAGCTGGGCATGCCGCCGTGGAAGATCGACCGGGTGCGGCAGCAGATGCGCGGCTGGTCGGCGGACGGTGTGGCGATCGCGCTGCGCGCCGTCGCCGAGGCCGACGCGGGGGTCAAGGGCGGCGGGGACGATCCGGAGTACGCCCTGGAGAAGGCCGTCGTCACGATCGCCCGCGCCGCCCGGGCGGGCCGCCGCTAACCGTCAGCCGGGCCCCGGGGTTGGGGAGCCCGTCTCGTTCCGAGCACGTTTCTTTCCCCACCCCGCCCTTCCCGAACCGGAGCTGTGCCCCGGGCCCTCGTCGGGGCTGTGCCCCGGGCCCCCGTCGGGGCTGTGCCCCGCGCCGACACGCGGGGTTCGGGCCCGTGATTACTCCTTCATCTTCGTCAGCGTCGCCTTCGCGCTTTTCTTCAGCATCTCGGTGGCCTCGTCCGGGGTCTTGGCCGAGGCGCTGGAGGAGGACGACACGTACTCCGACCAGGTCGACTGATAGGTCATCCAGCCTTCCCGCACGGCGAGGATCACATAGGCGCCGGTGTTGGAGGTGCTGCTCTTGCTCTCCTGCCTCACCACATACGCCTCGTCGCCCAGCCCCCTGACCGGGCTCACCTCGTAGCTGTAGCTGGACGTCTTCTGGTCCTCGTACGCCCGGTACTGGGCCTCGAACTCGGGGCCGGGGTCGGTCTTCTTGTGCAGCGACGCCGTCGTGTAGAGCCACACCGAGGAGTAGTCGCTGCTGCTCGCGCCGCTCGGCTCGAAGTCGATGTTGCAGGTCATCGAGTCCAGCGCGGGGCTCTCGGAGCTGCTGTGCTGGGGGTTCGACGACGAGTCGCTCTTCTGCTCGTACCCGGAGTCCTCGAAGGCCTGGGAGTCCGTCGAGCCGCACAGATTGGTCGTGTAGCGGTAGCCCGCGAGATCGGCCTTCGCCTCGCTCCCGTCGAAGCCTCCCGTGGCGAACAGCACCCCGGTCCAGACCGCCGAGGCGACGACGGCCCCGCCCAGCCCCCACAGCCAGCCCTTGCCGCCGCCCCCGGCCCCGGGGCCCATGGGCGGTGCTGCTCCGGGAGGCGTGCCCGGCGCGCCCATCGGGCCGTAGCCGCCGCCCAGGGGGACGGAGGGCATCGTCGGCTGGGCGTACGGATTGTGCTGGGGCGGCTGGGTCTGGGGCGGCACCTGCCCGTACGGGCCGGGCGGCGGGCTCTGCGGCGGCCCCTGCGGTGCTGATGCCTGGGGCCCCTGCGCCGGGCTCTGCTGAGGCGGCTGAGGCGGTTGGGGCGGCTGCGGCGGCCCGTACGGATTGGGTGTTTCCCCCGGTGTCGACATGACGTGAACATACCCGAATTAAGCGCGAAAGCCCCGCGCTGTCCTGGGGAAAGGACAGGCGCGGGGCCTTCGTATCGATCAAGTGCGCCGCACCCGCGTGGCGAACGCAGGCCGCGTGCGGCGCGGTGCCGCTGAAGAGGCGGAAGGGGCTGAAGAGGCTCTCGGCTGCCGGTCGGAGCGGGTGAGAGGGACCGCTGTGCCCAAACCGGCTGGAGACCAGCCCCGGAAGGCGTCAGCCTTCGAGGTCAGCCCCGGAGGGGGCAGCCCCGGAAGGCGTCAGCCCTGGATGCTGGAGACCTGCTGGGCGAGCGCCGACTTCTTGTTGGCGGCGTTGTTCTTGTGCAGAACGCCCTTGCTGACGGCCTTGTCGAGCTTGCGCGCGGCGATGCGGATGGCTTCGGTGGCCTTCTCGGCGTCACCGGCGGCCACGGCCTCGCGGGTGCGGCGGATGGCGGTCTTCAGCTCGGACTTGACCGCCTTGTTGCGCAGGCGCGCCTTCTCGTTCGTCTTGTTGCGCTTGATCTGGGACTTGATGTTCGCCACGTAAAAGCCTTCGCAGGTTCGTTGGGTTTCACTTGCTTCGTGGTGCGTCCGTGCCCATGGCGGCGTCCGCGGCGTCCGTGAAGACGTCCATGGAGCCCCCTACGGAGATGTCCTAGGAGATCTCCGCGAAAGAGGGGGCACGAGACACAGTCGGCCAGGTTACCAGCAGGGTCCATGGCGTCCCAAACCCGGAAGAGGTCGCCATTCATGGGACCATGGACGGGACTGACCCATACCGATAACACCGAGTCCCGCCTAGACACAGGACCCTGCGTGCCCGCGACCCCTACCAATGTGCCGGAGCCGAGCCGTACCGACCCGGCTCTGATCCGTAACTTCTGCATCATCGCGCACATCGACCACGGCAAGTCGACGCTCGCCGACCGCATGCTCCAGCTGACCGGTGTGGTCGAGCAGCGGCAGATGCGCGCGCAGTACCTCGACCGCATGGACATCGAGCGCGAGCGCGGCATCACGATCAAGTCCCAGGCGGTCCGGCTGCCCTGGGCGCCGACGAAGGACGAGGGCGGCGAGCCCGCCACCCACATCCTCAACATGATCGACACCCCCGGCCACGTGGACTTCACCTATGAGGTCTCGCGCTCCCTCGCCGCGTGCGAGGGCTGCATCCTGCTGGTCGACGCGGCCCAGGGCATCGAGGCCCAGACCCTCGCCAACCTCTATCTGGCGATGGAGCACGACCTCACGATCATCCCGGTCCTCAACAAGATCGACCTGCCCGCAGCCCAGCCCGAGAAGTACGCCGCCGAGCTCGCCCACCTCATCGGCTGCGACCCCTCCGACGTGCTGAAGGTCTCGGCCAAGACCGGCGAGGGCGTGGCCGAGCTGCTGGACCGGGTCGTCGAGCTGGTGCCGGCCCCGGTGGGTGTCCACGACGCCCCCGCCCGCGCGATGATCTTCGACTCCGTCTATGACGCCTACCGGGGCGTCGTGACCTATGTGAAGGTCGTCGACGGCACGCTCAGCAAGCGCGAGCGGATCAAGATGATGTCCACCGGCGCCGCCCATGAGCTGCTGGAGATCGGCACCAACTCGCCGGAGATGACCCCCGCCGACGGGCTGTCCGTGGGCGAGGTGGGCTATCTGATCACCGGTGTGAAGGATGTCCGCCAGTCCAAGGTCGGTGACACGATCACCCAGGTCAGCGGCGGCGCGCAGGAGCCGCTGGGCGGCTACAAGGACCCGAAGCCGATGGTGTTCTCGGGGCTGTATCCGCTGGACGGCTCGGACTACCCAGAGCTGCGCGAGGCCCTGGACAAGCTGCAGCTCAACGATGCCGCGCTGGTCTACGAGCCGGAGACCTCGGCCGCCCTCGGCTTCGGCTTCCGCGTCGGCTTCCTCGGGCTGCTGCACCTGGAGGTCATCCGTGAGCGCCTGGAGCGCGAATTCAATCTCGACCTGATCGCCACCGCGCCCAATGTGGTCTATCGGGTCGAGATGGAGGACGGCACCGAGCACACGGTGACCAACCCCAGCGAGTTCCCGGTGGGCAAGATCGCCACGGTGCACGAGCCGGTCGTCCGGGGCACCATCCTCGCCCCGAGCGAGTTCATCGGTGCGATCATGGAGCTGTGCCAGAACCGCCGTGGGGTGCTGCTCGGCATGGACTACCTCTCCGAGGACCGGGTCGAGATCCGCTACACCCTGCCGCTCGCCGAGGTCGTCTTCGACTTCTTCGACCAGCTGAAGTCCAAGACCCGCGGCTATGCCTCGCTGGACTACGAGCCCACCGGTGAGCAGACCTCCGACCTGGTCAAGGTCGACATCCTGCTGCACGGCGACAAGGTGGACGCGTTCTCGGCGATCACCCACAAGGACAAGGCGTACGCGTACGGCGTCCGGCTGGTCGCCAAGCTGCGCGAGCTCATCCCGCGGCAGAACTTCGAGGTGCCGATCCAGGCGGCCATCGGCTCCCGGGTGATCGCCCGTGAGACGGTCCGTGCCATCCGTAAGGACGTCCTCGCCAAGTGCTACGGCGGTGACATCTCCCGTAAGCGGAAGCTGCTGGAGAAGCAGAAGGAAGGCAAGAAGCGGATGAAGATGGTCGGCAGCGTGGAGGTGCCCCAGGAGGCCTTCATCGCGGTGCTGTCCTCCGACTCCGACGGCAAGGACTCCAAGGCGAAGAAGTAGGACCCCGCCCCGGGAGAAGGAGAACGCCCCGGGCGAAGAAGAAGCAGGACCCCGCCCCGGGAGGAAAGGCCCGAGGCCACAGCACCGGGGACAGTGTGGTCAGCGGGCCTGGCGTGATGGATGCGCCGGGCCCGCCGCCATCCGGGGCGTCTCTTGGGCATCTCGTGAGAACAACGTGACCCGGCCCCCTTACGCCGTAAGGATTCGGCCCCTACCCTGATCACCTACTCGAAGGTTACTCGCGAGTCACCAAGCAATGATGCGGGCCCCGGAGGATGCCGTGACCGACACACAGAACTTGCTCGAGAACCGGCCGCCGTCCCTGGCGACGCACTTCCTCCAGCGCGTCGAGGCGACGCCGGACAAGGAGGCGTACCGGTATCCGGTGCCTCCTGCCTCGGGCACGGGCCCCGATGAGTGGCGGCCGCTGACCTGGCGGGAAAGCGCGGATCGGGTCTTCGCCATCGCCGCCGGGCTGATCGATCTGGGCATCCGCCCCGAGGAGCGGGTGGCGCTGGCCTCCTCGACCCGCGTCGAGTGGATCCTGGCCGACCTCGGCGTGCTGTGCGCGGGCGCGGCCACCACCACGGTCTACCCGACCACCAACGCCGACGAGACCTCCTTCATCCTCTCCGACTCCGGCAGCCGGGTGCTGATCGCCGAGGACGCGGCGCAGCTCGCCAAGGTGCGGGCGCAGCGCGAGGAACTCCCCGAGCTGGCCCATGTGGTGGTGATCCAGGCCGACGACGCGGTCCCCGCCGCGGACGACCCCGAGGGCTGGGTGCTCTCGCTCACCGAGCTGGAGAAGCGGGGCACGGCCCTGCTGGAGCGGCAGCCGGACGCCGTACGGGAGCGGATGGACGCCCTGCGCAGCGATCAGCTGGCGACGCTCATCTACACCTCCGGTACCACCGGGCGCCCCAAGGGCGTACGCCTGGCGCATGACTCCTGGTCCTACATGGCCATTGTGATCGGCAATCAGGAGGGACTGCTCTTCCCCGACGATGTGCAGTACCTGTGGCTGCCGCTCGCGCATGTCTTCGGCAAGGTGCTGACGGCGGGGCAGATCTACGTCGGCCACACCACGGCGGTGGACGGCCGGGTCGACAAGATCATCAACAATCTGCCGGTGGTCCGGCCGACCTATATGTGCGCGGTGCCGCGGATCTTCGAGAAGGTCTACAACGGGGTGGCCCAGCGGGCGCGCGAGGGCGGGGCGGCCCAGTACAAGATCTTCCAGTGGGCGGCCGGGGTCGCCCGGGACTACGCCAGGATCTCCCAGGACAACTTCCGCCGCACCGGCACCGCCTCCGTGCCCTTCGGCCTCCGGGCCCAGCACGCGGTGGCCGACAAGCTGGTCTACGGCAAGCTGCGCGAGGCGTTCGGCGGCCGGCTGCGGGCCGCGGTATCCGGCTCCGCCGCGCTCGCGCCCGACATCGGCTACTTCTTCGCGGGCGCCGGGATCAACATCCTGGAGGGCTACGGCCTGACCGAGTCCAGCGCCGCCAGCTTCCTCAACCCGGCGGACTACCGCACGGGCACGGTCGGCAAGGCGTTCCCGGGCCTGGAGGTGCGGTTCGCCGAGGACGGCGAGGTGCTGCTGCGCGGCCCCGGCATCATGCAGGGCTACCACGGGCTGCCGGAGCTGACCGCGCAGGTGCTGGAGTCCGACGGCTGGTTCCACACCGGGGACATCGGCGAGCTGTCCCCCGACGGCTATCTGCGGATCACCGACCGCAAGAAGGACCTGATCAAGACCTCGGGCGGCAAGTACGTGGCCCCGGCGGAGGTCGAGGGCCAGTTCAAGGCGGTGTGCCCGTTCGTCTCCAACATCCTGGTGCACGGCGCCGACCGCAACTACTGCACCGCGCTGATCGCCCTCGACGAGCCCACGATCATGAAGTGGGCGGGCGACCACGGCCTCGGGGGCAGGACCTACGCGGAGGTCGTGGACACCGATGAGGTGCGCGAGCTGATCGGCGGCTATGTGCAGCGGCTCAACGACGGGCTGCAGCGCTGGCAGACGATCAAGAAGTTCCGGCTGCTGCCGCGCGATCTGGACGTGGAGCACGGGGAGTTGACGCCCAGCCTGAAGCTCAAGCGCCCGGTCGTCGAGCGTGAGTACAAGGACCTGATCGAGGACATGTACGCGGGCGCGCGGGAGGTTTAACGGGCAAGGATACGACCCCGCACCGGATTTCAGGTTGACCGGCCCGCCGGACACATGAATTTTCCCCTTATCGCGGTTCACTTGCGTAACCCGGTGCATATGAGGGCGGTCCGTCTGTCACTCTGTCCGTGCCGGATACGGTTATGGATACGGCGTTATGACGGAGCTTCTTCAGGAGCCGCACAGTGGGGACGTCATCTTCTGCCACTTCTGGTGGGTCGGTTGAGGGCGGTGGGGTGGTTCTACCGGTCGGGGGTGGGGTCGGCCCCGTCCGTACCAGCGCATCGGCACGCGTCAGCCTGCCCGGCACTCCGCTTGCGGCCTCGGCCGCGCGCCGGTTCGTCCGTGCCGCACTCGCCGACTGGGCCGCGCTCGAGGTCCCGGCCGCCGACCGGGTCACCGACCAGGTGGCGGACGAGGCCGTACTGCTGGTGAGCGAGCTGGTCACCAACGCGGTGGTGCACGCGGGCACCGCCGTCGAGGTGAGCTGTGCGCTGGATGTCTCGGACCGCGAGGGCGAGCCGCCGTCCCTGGTGGTGGAGGTGACCGACCGCCATCCCACCCGGGTGGTGCGCGGCGATCCGCCGGACGCGGACGAGCCGCCGGAGTACGCCGGGGGCCACGGGCTGCGGCTGGTGGCCGAGATCGCCGAGTCCTGGGGGACGACCTACCGGCGGGCGACCAAGTCGGTGTGGTTCCAGATGGCGGTGGCACCCACGGGCCCCGCCGCCGCGGGCGGCATGGGCTCGGCCTTCATGGACGCCGCGGCCGCTGTGGACGCCATGGACGCCACCGTGGCCGGGCCGGACGGCGGATTCGGGGCGGGAGCCGTCGCCGGGGGTTTGGGCGCCGTCCCCGAGGGCCTGGAATCCGTCCCCGAGGGGCTGGGAGCCGTCTCCGAGGGGCTGGGCGCTGAGAGCCTGGGGACCGTCGGTGAAGGCCGTAAGGAGGGCGTCGAGGCCGTCGAGATCGTCGCGCCCGCGCAGGGCCTCGTCCCCGTCCGCCGGGACCCCGAGTGGATCCAGCGCGGCGCGCTCTCCTTCCTCGCCGAGGCGTCCGATCTGCTGGCCGGGCAGTTCGACGAGGACATGGTCACCTCGCTCGCCGGACAGCTGCTGGTGCCCCGGCTCGCCGACTGGTGCGCGGTCTGGCTCGATTCCACGAGCGGCCCGCCGCGGCTGGCCCGGGTCTGGCACGCCAGCGAGGGGCGCATCGAGGGCCTGCGCCAGGTGCTGGAGAAGGAGCCGCCCCATGTGCCCACCGCCGTCCGCGGCAGCGCCGTGGAGTGGCCCTGGCCGGCCGACCCCGCCGCGTACGGGCCCGGCGGCGCGGCCCTCGCGTGCCGGCTGGTGGCGGGGGGCCGCGCGCTCGGCACGCTGCTGCTGGGGCGGGCCGGGTTGGTGCGGATGCCGGCCGAAGTGGTCGGCCTGATCGAGGACTTCGCCCGCCGCGTCGCCCTGGCGCTCGCCTCCGCCCGCCGCTACACCCGGCAGGCGACCATCAGCCGGGTGCTCCAGCGCGGGCTGCTGCCGTCCGTGATCCCGCGGATCCCCGGGGTCGAGTCGGCGGTGGTGTACGAGCCGACGGGCGAGATCTCGGCCGGGGGCGACTTCTACGATGTCTTCCCGGCCGGTGACGGCCGCTGGTGCTTCGTCCTGGGCGACGTCTGCGGGAACGGCCCGGAGGCGGCCGTGGTGACCGGCCTCGTACGGCCCTGGCTGCGGCTGCTCGCCCGCGAGGGGTACGGCGTGGGAGAGGTCCTGGACCGGCTCAACCAGCTGCTGGGCGAGGAGGCGGTGGAGCAGGCCGTCGAGGGCGCCGCGGAGGCCGTGGTGGCCGGTGTGGAGGCCGTGGGAGGCTCCGCGGGGGTCGTGGAGCTGGTGGACGGCGGCCTGGTCGGAGGCGCGGGGCTGCCCGCGGGCGGCGGGGTCGCACGGTTCCTGTCGCTGCTGTACGGGGAGCTGGAGCCGCTGGGCGACGGCCTGGGGGTGCGCTGCACGCTGGCCAGCGCGGGGCATCCGCTGCCGCTGGTGCTGCGGCCGGACGGCGAGGTGCGGACGGTCGCGGCGCCGCAGATACTGCTGGGCGTCGTGGACGATGTGTCGTACGAGAGTGAATCGTTCGACCTGACGCCCGGGGAAACGCTGCTCTGTGTGACGGACGGGGTGACGGAGCACCGATCGGGCGACCGGCAGTTCGACGACGAGGACGGCCTGGCGGCGACGTTCGCGCTGTGCGCGGGGCTGAGCGCGCGGCAGGTCGCGGAGCGGGTGCGCCGGGCGGTGGACGAGTTCGCGGCGGATCCGCCGGACGACGACCTGGCGATGCTGGTCCTGAAGGTGCTCTAGGGAGTGTCCGGCGGGTTGTGACGCCTGCGGCGGGCCGCTCCCCTCCCCGCCCCTTCCCGAAACTGGGGCTCTGCCCCAGGCCCCGGGTGGGGCTCTGCCCCAGGCCCGGGTGGGGCTCTGCCCCAGGCCCCGGGTGGGGCTCTGCCCCAGGCCCCGGAACTGGCGCTCTGCCTCAGGCCTCGGGTGGGGCTCTGCCCCGGACCCCGGGCGGGGCTCTGCCCCAGGCCCCGGATCGGGGCTCCGCCCTCAGGCCCTGGAACTGGTGCTCTGCCCCAGGCCTCGGGTCGGGGCTTTGCCTCAGGCTCCGGGCCGGGACTCTGCCTCAGCCCCCGGGCTGGGCTTCGCTCCTCCCCGCAGCAGCGATATGCGGCTCCGCCGCGTGGTCTGCCGGACACCCCGTAGGTCCGCCGGACACCCCGTAGGTCCGCCGGAGACCTCGTAGGTCCGCCGGAGACCTCGTAGGCCCGGTCGCCTGGGGCCGTGGCGTCCGGTCGCCGGGGGTCGCCGCGGCTGGGTGCCGTCTCGCGGTCCGGGTGGCGCCGGTCGTGCCGGACAATGGGGGCATGCCTTCCGTATTGCCTGATGGTGAGCCCATGCCCGAGGACGGCGCACTGCCCGCGACCGCTTTGGCGGGGGCGGAGCGGCGGCCGCTGGGGTTCTATCTGCACGTGCCGTACTGCGCCACCCGCTGCGGCTACTGCGACTTCAACACCTACACCGCCAGTGAGCTGCGCGGTTCCGGCGGTGTGCTCGCCTCGCGGGACAACTACGCCGAGCAGGTCGTCGAGGAGGTGCGGCTGGCGCGGAAGGTGCTGGGGGACGACCCGCGGGCCGTGGAGACCGTGTTCGTCGGCGGCGGGACCCCGACCCTGCTCGCGGCGGCCGACCTCGGGCGGATGCTGGGGGCGATCCGGGACGAGTTCGGGCTGGCCGAGGGGGCCGAGGTCACGACCGAGGCCAATCCGGAGTCGGTCGATCCGCGGTATCTGGCGGAGCTGCGGGAGGCGGGGTTCAACCGGATCTCCTTCGGGATGCAGAGCGCCCGGCAGCACGTCCTGAAGGTGCTGGACCGTACGCACACCCCCGGGCGTCCTGAGGCGTGTGTGGCCGAGGCACGGGCGGCCGGATTCGGCCATGTGAACCTGGACCTGATCTACGGGACGCCCGGCGAGAGCGACGCGGACTGGCGCGCCTCCCTGGAGGCGGCCCTCGGGCGGGCCCGGACCACGTGTCGGCGTATGCACTGATCGTCGAGGAGGGCACCCAACTGGCGCGGCGGATCCGGCGCGGCGAGGTGCCGATGACCGACGACGATGTGCACGCGGACCGCTATCTGATCGCCGAGGAGACCCTTACGGCCGCCGGGTTCACCTGGTACGAGGTCTCCAACTGGGCCACCTCGCCCGCCGGGCGCTGCCGCCACAACGAGCTGTACTGGCGCGGCGCCGACTGGTGGGGCGCCGGCCCCGGCGCGCACAGCCATGTGGGCGGTGTGCGGTGGTGGAACGTGAAGCACCCCGGGGCGTACGCGCAGGCCCTGGGCGAGGGCCGGTCGCCCGGCGCCGGCCGGGAGCTGCTGTCCGCCGAGGAGCGCCGGGTGGAGCGGATCCTGCTGGAGCTGCGGCTGGCCAAGGGCTGCCCGCTGGAGCTGCTGCGCCCGGCCGGGGCGGCGGCCGCGGCACGGGCCCTGGAGGACGGCCTGCTGGAGCCGGAGCCGTACGGGCGCGGGCGGGCCGTGCTCACGCTCCGGGGGCGGCTGCTGGCGGACGCGGTGGTGCGGGACCTGGTGGACTGAGGCGGGGCCGTCAGAGGGCCGATACGGAAGCCCTCACGCGGGCCTGAACAGGAGCCGTCAGCCCTTGCGGGGGCCGCAGCCCTACGGGAGCCATTAAGCCCTTACGGAGGCCATCAGCCCCTTACGGAGGCCATCAGCTCCTTACAGCGGCCGTCAGCCCTGTGGGGCCGTCACGAAGTCGATCAATTCCTCGACCCTCCCCAACAGCTCCGGCTGGAGATCCTTGTAGGAGTGGACCGAGGACAGGATCCGCTGCCAGGCGGCCCCGGTGTTTTCCGGCCAGCCCAGGGCGCGGCAGACGCCCTTCTTCCAGTCCTGGCCGTGCGGCACCGTCGGCCACGCCGGGATGCCGACGGAGGACGGCTTCACGGCCTCCCAGATGTCGATGTAGGGGTGGCCGAGGACCAGCACATGCTCGCCGGTGACCTCGGCGGCGATACGGGACTCCTTGGAGCCCGTCACCAGATGGTCGACGAGGACGCCGAGCCGGGCGTCCGGACCGGGGGAGAAGCCGTCGACGATGGCGGGCAGGTCGTCGACGCCCTCCAGGTATTCCACGACGACGCCCTCGATGCGCAGATCGTCGCCCCAGACCCGCTCGACCAGCTCCGCGTCATGGCGCCCCTCGACATAGATGCGCCCCGCGCGGGCGACCCTCGCACGGGCTCCCGGAACGGCGATCGACCCCGAGGCCGTGCGCCGGGGAGCACCGGGGGCCGCCACGCGCGGGCGTACGAGGGTGACGACACGCCCCTCGAGCAGAAAACCGCGCGGCTCCATGGGGAAGACGCGATGTTTGCCGAAGCGGTCCTCCAGAGTGACCGTCGGACCCTGGGCGGTCTTCTCGCAGCGGATCACGGCACCACAGAATCCGGTGGTGACCTCCTCCACGACGAGGTCCGGTTCGGCGGGGACCTCGGGGCGGGCCGCTGCCGCTTCCAGGGCGGGGTCAGGTCCGGGTCGTACTGTCGCATCCGGATGACGATAGCGCGCGACGGCCACCCGCTCCCGCAGGCACACAACCGGGCGAACGAGTAGGCGAACGGCTAAGCGAACGACTAGGCGAACGACTAGAGCGACGGTGAGCCGGACACGCCGAAGCGGGCCGCCAGTTCGTCGCGTTGGGCCCGTACGAACGCGGCGTCCACCACGGAACCGTGCCCCGGGACGTACCGGGCGTCCGCGCCGCCGAGGGCGAGCAGCCGGTCGAGCGCGGCGGGCCAGTGGCCGGGGATCGCGTCGGGCCCGGCCTGGGGCGTGCCGGACTCCTCCACCAGATCGCCGCAGAAGACCACCTCGGGCCGGCCGGGCACCAGGACGGCCAGGTCATGGGCGGTGTGGCCGGGCCCCACATTGGCCAGCAGCACCGTACGGCCGCCGAGGTCGAGGCTGAGCTCCCCGCAGACCAGGTGGTGCGGGGAGACCAGATGGTCCACGGCCTCGGTGGCGGCGTCCCGGCCCACCCCGTGGCGGATCGCGTCCTCGCGCAGCGTCTCCCGCTCACGGCGCAGCAGCTCGTCCAGGCCCATGGCGCCGTAGACCTCGCAGCCC
The DNA here is from genome assembly GCA_005405945.1 of Streptomyces violaceusniger. Taxonomy (GTDB): domain Bacteria; phylum Actinomycetota; class Actinomycetes; order Streptomycetales; family Streptomycetaceae; genus Streptomyces; species Streptomyces violaceusniger. Next base: position 4,336,298 of record BJHW01000001.1, on the reverse strand, counting down.
GCGAAGGCGGCCGAGCCCAGGACGTGGTCGAAGTGCGGATGGGTGAGCGCGATCCGGGTGGGGCGGCGGCCGGTCAGCCGGGTGATCCCGGAGCGCAGCTCGGCCCCGGCGCGCAGGGTCGCGCCGGTGTCCACGACCAGGATGTCGGTCCGGCCGACGACCACGCCGACCGTCTCGTCCCACTCCGGCATCCGACGGCGGGCCACACCGGGCGCGAGTCGCTCCCAGCCCGCCTCTTCCCAACACGTCTCCATACCGCGACGCTAGCTCAACGGGGATGGGGAGAGTTGCTGCCAGCGTCGGCTCTTGCCCATGCCACCGCACCCCGCCGTACACTGGCGGAGGGGTTCTGGCACTCGTGCCCGGTGAGTGCCAGGCGGACGACCTGATGAGACCGCTGGACTGGAGGTGCGCGGGGTGCTCAGCGAACGCAGACTCGAGGTGCTGCGTGCCATTGTCCAGGACTATGTGGGGACGGAGGAGCCGGTCGGCTCCAAGGCGCTCACCGAGCGGCACCGGCTGGGGGTCTCCCCGGCCACGGTGCGTAACGACATGGCCGCCTTGGAGGACGAGGGCTTCATCGCCCAGCCGCATACGAGCGCCGGGCGGATCCCCACGGACAAGGGCTATCGCCTGTTCGTGGACAAGCTGGCCGGAGTCAAGCCGCTGTCCAGCCCGGAGCGGCGGGCCATCCAGAACTTCCTGGACGGCGCGGTCGACCTCGACGATGTGGTGGGGCGCACGGTCCGGCTGCTGGCGCAGCTGACCCGGCAGGTGGCGGTGGTGCAGTATCCGTCGCTGACCCGTTCGACGGTGCGCCATGTGGAGCTGCTCCCGCTGGCCCCGGCCCGGGTGATGCTGGTGCTGATCACCGACACCGGCCGGGTGGAGCAGCGCATGGTCGACTGCCCCGCCCCGGTCACCGAGGATTCGCTCGCCGATCTGCGCGCCCGGCTCAACAGCCGGGTCGTGGGACGGCGTTTCGCGGATGTGCCGCAATTGGTGCAGGATCTTCCGGAGTCCTTCGAACAGGAGGACCGGGGGACCGTCTCGATCGTACTGTCGACCTTGCTCGAGACGCTCGTGGAGGAGACCGAGGAGCGGCTGATGATCGGCGGCACCGCGAACCTCACGCGTTTCGTGCATGATTTCCCCCTGACGATCCGGCCCGTTCTGGAGGCACTCGAGGAGCATGTGGTCCTCCTCAAGCTGCTGGGCGAGGCCAAGGACTCGGGCATGACCGTGCGAATCGGGCATGAGAATGCTCACGAGGGGCTCAACGCCACCTCGGTCGTCGCGGTCGGTTACGGTTCCGGCGACGAGGCGGTCGCCAAACTCGGCGTGGTCGGACCGACCCGCATGGACTACCCCGGAACGATGGGAGCGGTACGCGCAGTGGCACGTTACGTCGGACAGATCCTGGCGGAGTCGTAAGTGGCGACGGACTACTACGCAGTCCTGGGCGTGCCTCGTGATGCCTCGCAGGACCAGATCAAGAAGGCATTCCGGCGGCTCGCCCGCGAGCTGCATCCGGACGTGAACCCGGATCCGAAGACCCAGGAGCGGTTCAAGGAGATCAACGCCGCTTACGAGGTCCTGTCGGACCCGCAGAAGAAGCAGGTCTACGACCTGGGCGGGGACCCGAACGCCGGGCCGGGCGGCGGTGGCGCCGGCGGCTTCGGCGCGGGTTTCGGCAACTTCTCCGACATCATGGACGCGTTCTTCGGCACCGCGTCGCAGCGCGGTCCGCGCTCCAGGACCCGGCGCGGTCAGGACGCGATGATCCGCCTGGACGTGGAGCTCAGCGAGGCCGCGTTCGGCACCACCAAGGACATCCAGGTCGACACCGCGGTCGTCTGCACGACGTGCAGCGGCGAGGGCGCGGCGCCGGGCACCTCGGCGCAGACCTGTGACATGTGCCGTGGCCGCGGTGAGGTCTCCCAGGTGACGCGGTCCTTCCTGGGCCAGGTCATGACCTCGCGGCCGTGCCCCCAGTGCCAGGGCTTCGGCACCGTGGTGCCGACCCCGTGCCCGGAGTGCGCGGGCGACGGCCGGATCCGCTCGCGGCGCACCCTTACGGTGAAGATCCCCGCCGGTGTGGACAACGGCACCAGGATCCAGCTGGCCGGTGAGGGCGAGGTCGGACCGGGCGGCGGCCCGGCGGGCGACCTGTACGTGGAGATCCACGAGCTCCCGCACCCGGTCTTCCAGCGGCGCGGCGACGACATGCACTGCACGGTGACGATCCCGATGACGGCGGCGGCGCTGGGCACCAAGGTGCCGCTGGAGACGCTGGACGGCCTGGAGGAGGTCGACATCCGGCCCGGCACCCAGTCCGGCCAGTCGATCCCGCTGCACCAGCGCGGCGTCACCCATCTGCGGGGCGGCGGCCGGGGCGACCTGATCGTGCACGTCGAGGTGACCACCCCGACCAAGCTGGACCCGGAGCAGGAGGAACTGCTGCGACGGCTGTCCAAGCTGCGCGGCGAGGAACGCCCGACCGGCGAGTTCAAGCCGGGGCAGCAGGGGCTGTTCTCGCGGTTGAAGGATGCGTTCAACGGGCGGTAGGCGCTTCGGCCGGGGGTACGGGGTTGGCCCCCGGAGGAGTGCGGCAAGCCGGGCCAGCAAGGGCTGTTCTCGCGGCTGAAGGATGCGTTCAACGGACGCTGAGCAGGTCGGAGGAAGTCCGCTACTGTTCGGCAGCGCCCCGGAGGCGCGGGGCCGTGTCGATGTGCGGCTGCGCCGCGGCTGTGTCGATATGCGGCTGCGCCGCGGCTGTGTCGATATGCGGCTGCGCCGCGTGGGACCAGCCACGACGGCGCCGCAGGCGGCCGACGACGCACCGCGGCACTTCCAGCGGAGCGCTCAGGCGCTTCGGCCGGGAATCGGCTCGCGGCGCCCTTGATCCGGTGGTGATCCGGTGCGGAGGGCATGACACGATGTGGCCATGTCCTCCGCGCTGACCGATCTTTACCGGTACCCGATCGTGCAGGCGCCGATGGCGGGTGGAGCCTCCTGCCCGCAGCTCGCCGCCACTGTCTCCGAGGCCGGTGGCCTCGGTTTCCTCGCCGCCGGCTACAAGACGCCGGAGGCGATGTATGAGGAGATCAAACAGCTGCGGGGGCTGACCGGCCGGCCCTTCGGCATCAATCTGTTCATGCCGCAGCCGCCCAACCCCGACCCGGCCGCCGTCGCGGCCTACGGCGAGCGGCTCGCGGGCGAGGCGGCCTGGTACGAGACCTCGCTGGGCGACCCGGAGTCGGGCTCGGACGACGCGTACGACGCCAAGCTCGCCGTGCTCCTCGACAACCCGGTCCCGGTCGTCTCGTTCACCTTCGGCTGCCCGACCCGCGCCGTTCTCGACGCCCTCGCCAAGGTCGGCACCCGTACGGTCGTGACCGTGACCTCGCCCGTCGAGGCGCAGACCGCCCAGTGGGCGGGCGCCGACGCCGTCTGTGTGCAGGGCGTGGAGGCCGGCGGCCACCAGGGCACGTACAGCAACGACCCGGCCGCGGACGGGATGGGTGTCGGGCTCGGGCTGCTGTCGCTGATCACGCTGGTCCGCGAGTACGTCCAGATCCCGATCATCGCGGCGGGCGGGATGATGCGCGGTGCGCAGATCGCCGCCGCGCTGGCCGCGGGCGCGGTCGCGGCCCAGCTGGGGACCGCGTTCCTGGTGTGCCCCGAGTCCGGGGCGAACGCCCTGCACAAGCAGGCGATGACGGACCCGCTGTTCGGCCGCACCGAGCTGACCCGGGCCTTCTCCGGGCGCCCGGCCCGGGGCCTGGTCAACCGCTTCATGCGCGAGCACGGCCCGTACGCGCCCGCCGCCTACCCCCAGCTGCACCACATGACCTCCGGCCTCCGTAAGGCGGCCGCGAAGGCGGGTGACCCCCAGGGGATGGCGCTGTGGGCCGGGCAGGGCCACCGGTTGGCGCGTGAGCTGCCCGCCGCGCGGCTGGTGGAGACGCTCGCGGTGGAACTCGACGCGGCGCGGGCCGCGGTGGGCCTTCAGCCCCAGTGGGGTGCGGTGTCGTGACCGCCCCGGTGTTCGTGGCCGACTCCCTGGCGGGGGCGGCCGCGGGGGCTCGGGTCTGGCTGGAGGGCCCTGAGGGACGCCACGCGGTGTCCGTAAGACGGCTGCGCGTCGGTGAGCCGGTGGTGCTGACGGACGGTCACGGTACGGGCGTCCAGGGCACCGTGGCGGCCGTCGAGGGCAAGGACCGGCTGGAGGTCGTGGTGGACGAGGTGCGCCGGGAGACGGCCCCGGACCCGAGGATCACCGTCGTCCAGGCGCTGCCCAAGGGCGACCGGGGCGAGCTGGCGGTGGAGACCATGACGGAGACCGGCGTGGACGCCGTCGTGCCGTGGTCGGCCGCCCGCTGCATCACCCAGTGGAAGGGCGAGCGCGGCCTCAAGGCGCTCGGCAAGTGGCGGTCGACCGCGCGCGAGGCGGGCAAGCAGTCCCGTCGGCTGACCTTCCCCGAGGTCACGGACGCGATGACGACCCGGCAGGTTGCCCGACTTCTCGCCGAAGCCGATTTCGCGGCCGTGCTCCACGAGGAGGGCGGGGAACCGCTCGCGACGGCCCAACTGCCCGCGAACGGCGGGATCGTGCTGGTGGTCGGGCCCGAAGGGGGCGTGTCCCCCGAGGAGTTGGCGGCCTTCGCCGAGGTGGGCGCGCGGCCGTACCGGCTGGGCCCGAGCGTGCTGCGCACCTCCACGGCCGGAACGGCGGCCGCCGCGCTGCTGCTCGGCCGCACCGGCCGCTGGGGGTGAAAGGTCCCTCCGAGGCCCCTCGCCTGGGGATGAGAGACCCTTCCGGGGCCTCGTCGGGGGGATGAGAGACCCCTCCGGCGCCCTCGTCGGGCACGTCCGCACCTGGCCGAGGACGGCCTTCCGGTGCGCGCCGGCCGATGGGAACCTACCCCCATGGGGGTATTGAGCCAGGCAAGGCAGGCACGACGGGGACGGCAGGCACGGCAGACAGGACGGGGACGGCAGGCACGGCAGACAGGACGGGGACGGACGCTCTTCGCCGTAGCGGCGGCAGGCGCGGCGGCGGTCGCGGTGACCGCCTGTGAGCCCACGGGCGGCGGTATCAGCTCCGTGACGGTCGCGATCACCACGGACCAGGTCGCCACCGAGGCGCTGGAGCGGGGCGGTGTCGGCGTCCGCTGGATGAGCTGCAACGCCGAGTTCAGGCACGGCCGTACGGCGGGTGCCGCTTCGCCCTCGCAGAGCGAGCGGGCCGGGGAGACCGACGCACGGGTGGACTGCCACGGCAGGACCGACAACGACAAGGACGTCCGGATCAAGGGCCGGGTCACCTACGTCCGGGAAGACCACTGCGTCCGGGGCGACTTGACCGGACAGGTGGACGGCCGGAAGGTCTTCGAGGCGAATGTGATCGGGGAGTGCCAGGGCGGCGGCCGGGACACCGAGAGCCCCCGGCCGACCCGAAGTCAGCCCTGGGAGCACCGGACCACGGAGGCCCCTGAGCCGACCCGCAGCCACCCTTGGGAGCACCGGACGACCGAGGCCCCTGAGCCGACCCGCAGCCACCCCTGGGAGCACCGGACCACGGAGGCTCCCGAGCCGACCCGCAGCCACCCCTGGGAGCACCCGTCCACCGAGGGCGGCGCCGGCCAGGTCGGTGCCGACAACGGCGCCGGTGACGACGGTAAGGGCGGCACCGGGGGCGGTGGTCGGAGCGAATAGCCCGCGATCGCTTCCGTCGGCAGGCCCTCCCGGTACCATCCGGACCGTACGTGCCGACGATCCGTGAGGAGCCACCGGTGGCGGGAGAACCGCAGGCCGACTGCCTGTTCTGCAAGATTGTGTCGGGGGAGGTGCCGGCCACCGTCGTCCGCGAGACGGACACCACCGTCGCCTTCCGGGACATAAACCCCCAGGCGCCCACTCACGTTCTGGTGATTCCCAAGGCGCACTACCCGGACGCGGCCTCCCTCGCGGCGGCCGAACCGCAGATCACCGCGGATGTGCTGTGCGAGGCGGGCGCGGTCGCCGCCGATGAGAAGCTCGACGAGACGGGCTACCGGGTGGTGTTCAACACCGGCTCCGGCGCCGGTCAGACCGTCTTCCACGCGCATGCCCACGTCCTGGGCGGCCGCGGGCTCAACTGGCCCCCCGGATAACCCTTGTCCGCGAGGGAACTGATCGTCCTCGGCACCGCCAGCCAGGTGCCGACCCGGCACCGCAACCACAACGGCTATCTGCTGCGCTGGGACGGCGAGGGTCTGCTGTTCGACCCCGGCGAGGGCACCCAGCGCCAGATGCTGAGGGCCGGGGTCGCCGCCCATGACATCGACCGGATCTGTGTCACCCACTTCCACGGGGACCACTCCCTGGGCCTGGCCGGGGTGATCCAGCGGATCAACCTCGACCGGGTGCCGCACCGCGTGACCGCCCACTACCCGGCGAGCGGACAGCGGTTCTTCGAGCGGCTGCGCTACGCGACCGCCTACCGCGAGACGGTGGCGCTGGCCGAGGAGCCGGTCGCCGGTGACGGCGCGGTGCTGGCCCACACCCCTGCGTACACGCTGGAGGCGGTCCGGCTCTCGCACCCCGTCGAGTCGTACGGCTATCGCCTGATCGAACCGGACGGCCGCAGGATGCTGCCCGAGCGGCTCGGCGCGCTCGGCGTCCGGGGCCCGGACATCGGCCGGCTCCAGCGGGAGCGGGCGCTGGAGATCGAGGGGCGCACGGTGGCGATCGAGGAGGTCAGCGAGGTGCGCCGGGGGCAGCGCTTCGCGTTCATCATGGACACCCGGCTGTGCGACGGCGCCGACGCGCTGGCGCAGGGGTGCGATCTGCTGGTCATCGAGTCGACCTTCCTGGACGAGGACGAGGCCCTGGCGGTCGAGTACGGGCATCTGACCGCCGGGCAGGCGGCCCGGCTCGCGGCCGGGGCGGGGGTGCGGCACCTGGTGCTGACGCACTTCTCGCAGCGCTACGGCGACCCCTCCGAGTTCGAGCGCCAGGCGCGGGACGCGGGGTTCGACGGCGAGCTCACGGTCGCCCAGGACCTGATGACGGTGGCGCTGCCCAAACGGCGCTGAGGGCGCCCCGACGGGGGGCGCCGGGACCGTTGACCGCCGAGGGTGACAGTGGGCCGGACCCCGGCTCGTTGTCGGTGCCATCGTGCACACTGGCCGCACCCGCATCCGACGGCGGAGGCGGACCGGCAAGACCTGGGAGAGCGCGGTGACGACACACGACGGCGACAAACTCACGGCGGGCTACCACCTGCTCGACCCGCTCGCGGACGTGCGCCGCCCCGGCGACGCGGACTGCGACGTCTATCTCACCGGCACGGTCTTCCTGGACATCATCTTCACCGGTCTTGACAGCGCCCCGGTCCGCGGCACCGAGTCCTGGGCGCGCGGCATGGGCTCGAGCCCCGGCGGCGTCGCCAATATGGCCACCGCCCTGGCCCGGCTCGGCCTGCGCACCTCGCTCGCCGCCGCCTTCGGCGACGACCACTACGGGGACTACTGCCGGGACGCCCTGGACCACGGCGAGGGCATCGATCTCTCGCTCTCCCGCACGATCCCGGGCTGGCACTCCCCGGTGACCGTCTCCATGGCCTACGAGGGCGAGCGGACCATGGTCTCCCACGGCCATGAGGCCCCGCCGCCCGAGGAGCCCGCACCCAGCAGCCCGCCCCCGGCCCGCGCCGCCGTGGCCTCCCTGGTGCCCGGCCGCGGCCAGGAGTGGGTCGCCGAGGCCGCCCGCCGCGGCAGCACGGTCTTCGCCGACGTCGGCTGGGACGACACCGGCCGCTGGGACCCGGCCGACCTCGCCGAGCTGGAGCACTGCGAGGCGTTCCTGCCCAACGCCGAGGAGGCGATGCGCTACACCCGCACCGACTGCCCGCGCGCCGCCGCCCGGGCGCTGGCCGACCTGGTCCCGCTCGCCGTCGTCACGCTCGGCTCCGAGGGGGCGTACGCGGTCGACGGCCGCACCGGCGAGACCGCCGAGGTGCCCGCGATCTCCGTGGAGGCCTTGGACCCGACCGGGCCGGGGACGTGTTCGTCGCCGGTTTCGTCACCGGCACGCTCGCCGGGTGGCCGCTCGCCGACCGGCTGGCCTTCGCCGGGCTGACCGCCGCGCTGTCGGTGCAGGAGTTCGGCGGCTCGCTGTCGGCGCCCGGCTGGGTCGAGATCGCCGCCTGGTGGCAGCACGCCCGCGCCTACGACGACCAGCCCGCCCGCGCGCTGCGCCGCTACGCCTTCCTCGACCGGCTGCTCCCGGCCGCCGCCCGCCCCTGGCCGCTACGCCGGGCCGTCCCGACGATCGGTTTCCGCCAGGCGTAGCGCGGGGCGCGGGCCGGGCGTGGCGCCGGGGCCCGGGGCGCTGGAGCATCCGGGGGCGCGGGAGGCCCCAGGGTCCTTCTGACGGATCTCCGCGGCGTCGCGACGCCCGGGGCGTGCTCTCGCCGCACCGCACGAAAGCCCACGTAGCTCCGCTACGAGGGCCTCCGCGCGGCACGCCGAGAGCACGCCCCGGCTGCGGTCTTCGGCCGCTGCGCGGCGGGCGCTCCTTCCTCCACGGAGATCCGTCAGAAGGACCCTAGGTGAGCGGGGCGATGAGCGGATAGGAGTAAAAGGGCTCGGGTGTTGTCGGTGCTCCGTCGTACCCTTGGAACCCAAGGTTGTCGAGCGGCGAGAACCCTTGTAGCGGGAGGTAGAAGCAGGCCAGAGAGCCGGCCCATGACGCAACCAACCACAGCACCGCAGGCGCATGCGCAGTTCACGGTCCCGAGCAAGCACCCCATGGTCATGGTCCTGGGATCCGGTGACGCGCTGCTCCGTGTGATCGAGAACGCGTTCCCGGCGACCGATATTCACGTACGCGGCAATGAAGTCAGCGCCACCGGGGATCCGAAGGAAGTCGCCCTGGTCCAGCGTCTGTTCGATGAGATGATGCTGGTGCTCCGCACCGGTCAACCGATGACGGAGGATGCGGTGGAGCGCTCGATCTCCATGCTGCGCGCGGCCGATAACGGCGAGAGCGGGGTGCGGGAGACGCCCGCCGAGGTGCTCACCCAGAACATCCTCTCCAATCGTGGCCGCACCATCCGCCCCAAGACGCTCAACCAGAAGCGCTATGTCGACGCCATCGACAAGCACACCGTCGTCTTCGGCATCGGCCCCGCGGGCACCGGCAAGACCTATCTCGCCATGGCCAAGGCGGTCCAGGCGCTGCAGTCCAAGCAGGTCAACCGGATCATCCTCACCCGGCCGGCGGTCGAGGCGGGGGAGCGGCTCGGCTTCCTGCCCGGCACCCTCTACGAGAAGATCGACCCGTATCTGCGGCCGCTCTACGACGCGCTGCACGACATGCTCGACCCCGACTCCATCCCGCGCCTGATGGCCGCGGGCACGATCGAGGTCGCGCCGCTGGCGTACATGCGTGGCCGTACGCTCAATGACGCGTTCATCATCCTCGACGAGGCCCAGAACACGAACCCCGAGCAGATGAAGATGTTCCTCACCCGGCTCGGCTTCGACTCCAAGATAGTGATCACGGGCGACATCACCCAGATCGACCTCCCCGGCGGGACCAAGAGTGGTCTGCGCCAGGTGCGGGAGATCCTGGACGGCGTCGAGGACGTGCACTTCTCCATGCTCACCAGCACCGACGTGGTCCGTCACAAGCTGGTCGGCCGGATCGTCGACGCATACGACCAGTACGACAGTCGCAACGGAAAGTAATCACGAACCCCCATGGCGATCGACGTCAACAACGAATCCGGTACCGATATCGACGAGCGGGCGGTGCTGGACATCGCCCGGTACGCGCTCGCCCGGATGCGTATCCACCCGCTCTCCGAGCTCTCGGTGATCGTCGTCGACGCCGACGCCATGGAGCAGCTGCACATCCAGTGGATGGATCTGCCGGGGCCGACCGATGTCATGTCCTTCCCGATGGACGAGCTGCGCCCGCCGGCCAAGGACGACGAGGAGCCCCCGCAGGGCCTCCTCGGGGACATCGTGCTCTGCCCCGAAGTGGCCAAGAAGCAGGGGGAGGAGGCGCCGACCGGGCACTCCATGGACGAGGAGCTCCAGCTGCTCACCGTCCACGGCGTCCTCCACCTCCTCGGCTATGACCACGAGGAGGCGGACGAGCGCGCCGAGATGTTCGGCCTCCAGGCCGCCATCGTCGACGGCTGGCGCGCGGAGCAGGGCGTCACCGGCCCCTCCCCGGCCCCCACCGTCCGATGAGCGCGCAGCTCGTCACCGCGGCCGTCCTGCTGGTCGTGGTGGCCTGGCTGGCGGCCTGCGCGGAGGCCGGTCTGGCCCGCACCACCCGGTTCCGCGCCGAGGAGGCCGTGCGCTCCGGGCGCCGGGACAGCGCCAAGCTGATGCTCGTCGCCGAGGACCCCACCCGCTATCTCAATGTGGCGCTGCTGGTCCGCGTCGCCTGTGAGGTCGCGGCGGGCGCGGTCGTCACGTTCGCGAGCCTGCGCGAGTTCCCCGAGACCTGGAAGGCGCTGACCGTCGCGATCGGCGTGATGGTCCTGGTGTCGTACGTGGCCGTCGGCGTCTCCCCGCGCACCATCGGCGCCCAGCATCCGCTCAACACCGCGACCGTCGCCGCCTATGTGCTGATCCCGCTGGCCCGGGTCATGGGCCCCATCCCGCCGCTGCTGATCCTCCTCGGTAACGCGCTCACGCCCGGCAAGGGCTTCCGCAAGGGCCCGTTCGCCTCCGAGGCCGAGCTGCGCGCCCTGGTGGACCTCGCCGAGCAGGAGTCGCTGATCGAGGACGAGGAGCGGCGCATGGTCCACTCCGTCTTCGAGCTCGGCGACACCCTGGTGCGCGAGGTGATGGTGCCGCGCACCGACCTGGTGGTCATCGAGCGCTTCAAGACCATCCGGCAGGCGCTCACCCTCGCGCTGCGCTCCGGCTTCTCCCGGATACCGGTCACCGGCGAGAACGAGGACGACATCGTCGGGATCGTCTACCTCAAGGACCTGGTCCGCAAGACGCACATCAACCGCGAGGCCGAGACCGAGCTGGTCTCCACCGCGATGCGGCCCGCCGCCTTCGTCCCGGACACCAAGAACGCGGGCGATCTGCTGCGCGAGATGCAGCAGGATCGCAACCACGTGGCCGTGGTGATCGACGAGTACGGCGGCACGGCCGGGATCGTCACCATCGAGGACATCCTCGAGGAGATCGTCGGCGAGATCACCGACGAGTACGACCGCGAACTGCCGCCCGTCGAGGACCTCGGCGACGGCACCCACCGGGTGACCGCCCGGCTCGCCCTGGGCGACCTGGGGGAGTTGTACGGCACGCATCTGGAGGACGAGGACGTCGAGACGGTGGGAGGGCTGCTCGCCAAGGCGCTGGGCCGGGTGCCGATCGCGGGCGCCAAGGCCGAGGTGGACGTCCCCGAGGGCGGGGTGGACCCCGCTCTCAAGGCGCTGCGGCTGACGGCAGAGTCCCCGGCGGGCCGCCGCAACCGCATCGTCACGGTGCTGGTCGAGCCGGTCCGCGAAACCGCCGCGGCCGAGTAAGCGCTCCGCTGGAAGTGCCGCGATGCGTCGCCGGCCGTCTGCGGCGCGGTCATGGCCGGCCGCGCCCGTGCGGCGGAGGCGCACATCGACACAGCCCCGCGCCCCTTCGGGGCACTGCCGAACGCGCTGCCGAACCATAGCGGACTTCCTCCGACCTGCTGAGGCCGCGCACCTGCGGTGCGGCCTCTCCGGACCGGCCCCTTCCCGTGCTCCCGCCGCACGCGCCGGGGCGCGGCGCCCGCCCGCGCGACAGCCGTCGCGCCAGCGCATCGGCAACGCGCGGCCCGCGCTGCGCCATCTGGGTGGAATAACCGTCCGCTCCCTGGCCCATCTGGCGTAGGTGCCCGCTTACTTGCAGATACCGACTGGTGGGTCGCCCATACCTCTGTCGGGGGACAGTCGGCCTGTCTGCTTTGACGTAGACGGGTCGGCCGTATGGGCACCCCCGCACAGAGGCCAAGGCTCCGCGCGGCTGTGCCGCGCGGAGCCGGGCGGCTCATCTCCCTGAGTTCAGGAAGGCGGCCGCTTCCATGTCCACCACCACGGTGACCTCCACGCCGAACCCCTCCGTCTTCGGTCAATCCGTCACCTACACCGCCACCGTCACCGGCATCACCGCCGGGACCCCTCCATGGGGCGACGTGACCTTCGTCATCGCCGGTGGCCCGACCATCGGCCCCGTGACGCTCACCCAAACCGGGGTCGACTCCGGCACGGCCAGCGTGACCGACTCCTCCCTCGCCGTCGGCTCCCATCTGGTCACGGCGAACTTCGTCAACTCCAGTGATCCTCTGGACAATTCGTCCGGCACGACCATCCAGCTGGTGAACCAGGCGGCGACCACCACCACCGTCACCTTCGTCCCGCCCGCGCCCGTCTGCGGGGAGACCGTGACGCTGACGGCGCATGTGGCGGCGGTGCCCCCGGGCAGCGGTGTCCCCACCGGTACGGTCACCTTCATCATCAGCGCGGACGGGCCGACGGTGACCGGGACCCTCGATCCGTCCGGGAACGCCTCCGTCACCGTTCCCGCCCTGAGCGTGGGCACGCACCAGGTCGCCGCGTTCTACAACGGCGACGCCAACTTCGCCGCGTCCAACTCGCCCTTGACGCCGCTCGCCATCAATCCGGCGTCCTCGACCACGACCCTCACCACCTCCCCGCCTCGCCGGTCTGCGGTGAGCCGGTGACCCTGTGCGCCCAGGTGGCGGTCGTCGCGCCCGGCACCTGCACCCCGACGGGCACGGTGACGTTCACGGTCGCCGGCGGTCCGACGCTGACCGGGACGCTGAACGCCAGCGGCCAGGCGTGTGTGACCACCAGCGCCATCCCGGTGGGCACCCATGCCGTGACGGCCGCCTACGCCGGAAACGGGAATGTCGCGGGCTCGACCGACACCGGCTCGATCACGGTCGGTCAGGGAGCTTCGGCCACATCGGTCACGGTGTCCCCGGCCGCACCGGTCTGCGGTGAGTCGATCACCATCTGCGCCCAGGTGACGGTGTCGCCGCCGAGCACCTGTATGCCCACGGGCACGGTGACCTTCGCGATCAGCGGTGGCCCGACCCTGACGGGCACGCTGAACGCCAGCGGCCAGGCATGCGTGACCACCAACGCCCTGACCGCGGGGTCGTACACCGTGACCGCCACGTACGGTGGCAGCACGAACATCGCGGGCTCCGCCGGCACGGCGTCGATCACCGTGGGCCAGGGCGTCTCGGGCATCTCGGCGAGCATCTCGCCCAGCCCGTCCGTCTGCGGTGAGCCGGTGACCATCTGTGCGGACGTGAGCGTCGCGCCGCCGAGCACATGTATCCCCACCGGGAACGTGACGTTCGCCGTCTCCGGTGGTCCGACCCTGACGGGCACGCTGGACGTGACCGGTCAGGCGTGCGTGACGACCAGTGCCATTCCGGTCGGCACTCACAGCGTGACCATCACCTACCCGGGCGACGGGGACGTCCTGGGCTCGACGGCGACCCTCCCCCTGACGGTGAACCAGGCCGCCTCGACGACCGCCCTGACCATTACGCCCAGCACGGCGTCATGCGGCCAGTCGGTGACCCTGTGCGCGCAGGTGACCACGACGGCGCCCGGCACGTGCGCCCCGACCGGGACGGTGACGTTCACGATCGCGGGTGGTCCGACGTTGACCGGGACGCTGAACGGCAGTGGTCAGGCGTGTGTGACGACCAGTGCCATTCCGGTCGGCACCCACGCGGTGACGGCCACCTACGGGGGCAGCACCGGCGTCGCCGGCTCGACCGGCACCGGGTCCGTCACGGTCAACCAGGGCGTCTCCACCACGACGCTGAGCTTCCTGCCCTCCTCTCCGGTGTGCGGACAGCCGGTGACCCTGTGCGCCCAGGTGACGGTCTCGGCGCCCAGCACCTGCACCCCGACCGGGACGGTGACGTTCACGATCGCGGGTGGTCCGACCCTGACCGGGACGCTGGACGCGACCGGTCAGGCGTGTGTGACGACCAGCGCCATTCCGGTCGGCACCCACGCGGTGACGGCCACGTACGCGGGCAACACGGGCGTGGCGGGCTCCTCGGTCTCCGGATCCGTCACCGTCGGCCAGGCCGCGTCCACGACCGCGCTGACCATCACGCCCGCCTCTCCGGTGTGCGGCCAGTCGGTGACCCTGTGCGCGCAGGTGACCACGACCCCGCCGGGGACCTGCGCCCCGACCGGGACGGTGACGTTCACGATCGCGGGTGGTCCGACCCTGACCGGGACGCTGAACGCCAGTGGTCAGGCGTGCGTGACCACCAGCGCCATTCCGGTGGGCACGCACGCGGTGACGGCTTCGTACGGTGGCAACACGGGCGTGGCGGGCTCCTCGGCGTCCGGATCCGTCACCATCGGCCAGGCGAGCACCACGACCACGCTCACCTCCTCGCCGAACCCGTCCACCCCCGGCCAGAACGTGACCTTCACCGCCACGGTGACCGCGGTGCCGCCGGCGACGGGCACGCCGACCGGGAACGTCATCTTCGTGATCAGCGGCGGGCCCACCCTCACCGGCACGCTCAACGCCTTCGGACAGGCCACCGTCAGCACCAACACCCTCACCACCGGGGCGCACACGGTCACGGCCTTCTACGGCGGCGACACCTGCTTCGCCGGTTCGACCTCAGCGACGATCACCCAGAACGTGGTCGCGGCGCCGACCGGGACCACGGTGACCGCCACCCCGGCCACCATCCGGCTGCGGATCAACGGCACGCTGGTCATCCCGACCCTGAGCGCGACGCTGAGGGACGCGTCCAACAACCCGATTCCCGGCCAGACCCTCATTTTCGTCGCCAACTCCGCACTGGGCCCGATCGCGCTGGGCAGCGCGGTCACCAACGCCAGCGGCACGGCGACGCTCAGCAATGTCACCGTCCCGCCGACCGTGCTCACCGCCTCGACGTACACCGCCTCCTTCGCGGGCGCTCCGGGCCTGAGCCCGTCGTCGGGTTCGGCCTCGCTGACCTTCCAGCCGTCGCCGATCCTCCCGTAGGGCGCCTCAGGCCCTGAGGCACTGAGACCCGCCCTGAGCCATCCGCACAACCGCGTATCGCCCGCGCCGGGCCGCCGCACCGCGGACCGGCGCGGGCCGCCGTGTGCCCACCGGCGTCACCGCCGGTCAACGCCCCGCATATGCTCATCCGCATGAGCGAAGCAGCGCAGTTGGACCCCGAAGACCGCAAGATCATCACGCTGGCCCGCTCCGTGCGGGCCCGCAACTCCGTGCCGGAGGGCGCCGCCGTCCGTGACGAGACAGGGCGTACGTATGTCGCCGGGACCGTGGCCCTCGACTCGCTGAAGCTGAGCGCCCTCCAGACCGCCGTCGCCATGGCCGTGGCGAGCGGTGCCACGTCCCTGGAGGCCGCGGCCGTGGTGACCGACGCGGAGAGCGCGTCCGAGGAGGACCGCGCGGCCGTCCGGGACCTGGGCGGGGCCGGGACCCCGGTGCTGCTGGCGGGCCCCGACGGCACCCTGCGGGCCACGCTGGACGCCTGACCGGCACCCTACGGTCACAGTGGGCCCGCCTGCCCCGGCCCACCGCCCGCGGCGGTCGTACGAGGCCGGGACGGCTGGTCCGAATGGGTCGGGGCATCGGGGAGAATGGGGGCCATGACTGCCGGTACCTCCCCGTCCCCGACCGAGCGGCGGGAGACCCCGCACCGCTCGGGCTTCGCCTGCTTCGTCGGTCGCCCCAACGCGGGCAAGTCGACCCTGACCAACGCGCTGGTGGGGACGAAGGTCGCGATCACCTCGAACCGCCCGCAGACCACCCGACACACCGTCCGCGGCATCGTGCACCGCCCGGACGCCCAGCTGGTGCTCGTCGACACCCCCGGTCTGCACAAGCCGCGCACCCTGCTCGGCGAGCGGCTCAACGATGTGGTGCGCACCACCTGGGCCGAGGTCGACGTCATCGGCTTCTGCCTGCCCGCCGACCAGAAGCTGGGCCCCGGCGACCGCTATATCGCCACCGAGCTCGCGGGGATCAAGAAGACCCCCAAGGTCGCGATCGTCACCAAGACCGACCTGGTTGAGCCTCAGCAACTGGCCCAGCAACTGATCGCCATCGACCGGCTCGGCAAGGAGCTGGGCATCGAGTGGGCCGAGATCGTCCCGGTGTCGGCGGTGGGGGACCAGCAGGTGGATCTGCTGGCGGATCTGCTGGTCCCGCTGTTGCCCGAGGGCCCGACGCTCTACGCCGAGGGCGACCTTACGGATGAGCCCGAGCAGGTCATGGTGGCCGAGCTGATCCGGGAGGCCGCGCTGGAGGGCGTACGGGACGAACTGCCGCACTCCATCGCGGTGGTGGTGGAGGAGATGCTGCCCCGCGAGGGCCGCCCCGCGGACCGGCCGCTCCTGGACATCCACGCCAACCTCTACATCGAGCGGCCCAGCCAGAAGGGCATCATCATCGGCCCCAAGGGCCGCCGCCTGAAGGACGTGGGCACCAAGTCCCGCAAGCACATCGAGGCGCTGCTCGGCACGCCGGTCTTCCTCGACCTGCATGTGAAGGTTGCCAAGGATTGGCAGCGTGATCCGAGGCAGCTGCGGAAGCTGGGGTTCTGAGCCCGGCGTGTGGTCCTCGGCGCATGCGCCGAGGACCACACGGCGAGGACCACGCGGCCCCTACGCGCCCTCCTTCAGCACCGCGCGGATCAGTTCCCGCTGGGCGTCGCTCAGATGGGGATCCGCGGCGTGGATGGTGCGGCCGTCGACGGTGATCTCGTACTGGAAGCCGTCGGGGACGCCGCGGAGGGCCGTGGTGTGGCCGGTCTCGACGGCCTGGTGGGCCAGGGCGTCCAGATGGGTGGCGTCGGGCCGACCGCTGGTGTCCAGCTCGGCCCGGCGCTCGATTCCGGCGAATCCGCCGGTGCGGGTGACGGAGATGCGCATGGCTCCATCACTACCCGATGGCGTGGTCTAGCGCGCGCCCACGTGCGCCCGCAGATCGGTGATGCCCACCCCGGCCCATGCATCCCGCACCGCCGACTGCTCCTCGCCCTCGCCGTAGCGGGTGTGCGCCGCGGCCACCGTGAGCTGGGCGAAGTCGGCGAACTCCGCGTCGGAGGCCAGATCGCCGCCGGTCAGCACGTCGTACCAGATCTGCCCGGCGCGCTCCCAGGCGTTGCCACCCAGGGCGGTGGCGGCGAGGTAGAAGGCGTGGTTGGGGATGCCGGAGTTGATGTGGACGCCGCCGTTGTCCCGTGAGGTGTGGACGTAGTCGTCCATCGTGCCCGGCTGCGGGTCCTTGCCCAGCACATCGTCGTCGTACGCCGTGCCCGGGGCCTTCAACGAGCGCAGGGCCACCCCGGTGACCCGGTCCGTCAGCAGCCCCGCGCCGATCAGCCAGTCGGCCTCCTCGGCGCTCTGCCCGAGCACATGCTGCTTGACCAGGGAGCCGAAGACGTCGGACATCGACTCGTTGAGCGCCCCGGACTGGCCGAAGTACTCGAGGTTGGCGGTGTACTGCGTGACGCCGTGGGTCAGCTCGTGGGCCATCACGTCGACCGGGATGGTGAAGTCCAGGAAGACCTCGCCGTCCCCGTCGCCGAAGACCATCTGCTCGCCGTCCCAGAAGGCGTTGTTGTAGTCCTCGCTGTAGTGGACGCTCGCGTTCAGCGGCAGCCCGGAGTCGTCGATCGAGCGCCGGCCGTACGCCTTGAGGAAGAGCTCGAAGGTCGCGCCGAGCCCGTCGTACGCGCGGTTCACCGACTCGTCCCCGCTCGCCTGGTCGCCCTCGCCGCGCACCTTCCTGCCCGGCAGCGAGGTCCTGTGCTGGGCGTCGTAGATGGTGCGCCGGGGCTTGTCGGAGGGCGCGGCGGCCCGCGCCGCGGGGACGCCGCGCACGGTGGTGATCCGGCGGCGGGTGCGCTGCAGGGCGTCGTGCTCGAGCGTGCGGCGGGCGGGATCGGCCAGCGAGGTGTCCTCGGCGTGGGACAGCTTGTCCAGGACGTGCGGCGGCACGATCGTGCAGAAGGTGGTGTGGCGGTGACCGCGGGCGGGGCGGGTCGCAAGGCGGGTCTTGCGGCCGTTGGCATTGGCGTTGGCGTCCATGGCTGGCAATGTCGCATCGCGTGATGCCCGTGTCACGCCTTGCGGTCATGATTGCTGAAATCGAGTGGAAGATGTGTATTCCTCCGAAGCGCATGTATCGGTCCGCATAGTGATACGGGTCCGCCCCGCCCGCCCGTCTCGGTTAGGCTGCTCTGCATCATGCGTTTCGGGCTGCTTCTTCTTAGCTGCCGCGGCGAGGGCCTGTAGTCGAACGGCCGACCCCCTCCCCGCGGAGTTCGGCGTTGCTCTGATCACGCCCCGTCGGTCGCCCCAGGACCTCCGCGACAGCGGATCCGTCCAGCGGACAGCGGACCATCCAAGGAGCCCCGCGCACCATGACTCACTCCGACACGCCCGGCCATTCCGAGACCTCCGCGATCTCCGGTGAGGCCGTCGGCCGTCCCACCCCCATCACCGCCGCCACCGTCACCCAGCGCCCCTCGGGGATGCCGATCCACAAGTACGGCCCGTACGAGGCCGTCGACATCCCGGACCGCACCTGGCCGGACAACCGCATCACCGTCGCCCCGCGCTGGCTGTCCACCGATCTGCGGGACGGTAACCAGGCGCTGATCGACCCGATGTCCCCGGCCCGCAAGCGCGAGATGTTCGACCTGCTGGTGCGCATGGGCTACAAGGAGATCGAGGTCGGCTTCCCCTCCTCCGGCCAGACCGACTTCGACTTCGTACGGTCGATCATCGAGGAGGGCGCGATCCCGGAGGACGTGACGATCTCCGTCCTCACCCAGGCCCGCGAGGAGCTGATCGAGCGCACCGTCGAGTCGCTGCGCGGGGCGCACAAGGCCACCGTGCACCTGTACAACGCCACCGCCCCACCTTCCGCCGGGTCGTCTTCCGCGGCACCCGGGAGCAGGTCAAGCAGATCGCGGTGGACGGCACCCGGCTGGTGGTGGAGTACGCCGACAAGATCCTCGGCGATGACACGGTCTTCGGCTACCAGTACAGCCCGGAGATCTTCACCGACACCGAGCTGGACTTCGCGCTGGAGGTCTGCGAGGGCGTGATGGACGTCTGGCAGCCCGAGGAGGGCCGCGAGATCATCCTGAATCTGCCGGCCACCGTCGAGCGCTCGACCCCGTCCACCCACGCGGACCGCTTCGAGTGGATGTCGCGCCACCTGTCCCGGCGCGAGCACATCTGCCTGTCGGTGCATCCGCACAACGACCGCGGCACCGCCGTCGCCGCCGCCGAGCTGGCGATCATGGCCGGGGCGGACCGCATCGAGGGCTGCCTGTTCGGGCAGGGCGAGCGCACCGGCAACGTCGACCTGGTGACGCTGGGCATGAACCTGTTCTCCCAGGGCGTGGACCCGCAGATCGACTTCTCGCAGATCGACGAGATCCGCCGCACCGCCGAGTACTGCAACCAGATGGAGATCCACCCGCGCCACCCCTACGCGGGCGATCTGGTCTACACCGCCTTCTCCGGCTCCCACCAGGACGCCATCAAGAAGGGGTTCGAGGCGCTGGAGGCGAGCGCGGCCGAGCAGGGCAAGACGGTGGACGAGATCGAGTGGGCGGTCCCGTACCTGCCCATCGACCCCAAGGACGTCGGCCGCTCGTACGAGGCCGTGATCCGGGTGAACTCCCAGTCCGGCAAGGGCGGCATCGCCTATGTCCTGAAGAACGACCACAACCTGGACCTGCCGCGCAGGATGCAGATCGAGTTCTCCAAGACGATTCAGGCCAAGACCGACGCCGAGGGCGGCGAGGTCACCCCGGCCCAGATCTGGGCGGCCTTCCAGGACGAGTACCTGCCGACCGAGAACAACCGGTGGGGCCGGATCTCGCTGCGCAGCGCGCAGACCTCCACCACCACCGAGGGCACCGACGCGCTCACCGTCGAGGCGGTCGTGGACGGCGCCGAGACGGTGCTGAACGGCACCGGCAACGGCCCGCTGGCGGCCTTCTTCGACGCCCTGGCCGCGATCGACGTGGACGTACGGCTGCTGGACTACTCCGAGCACACCCTGAGCGAGGGCGCCGCGTCCCAGGCCGCCGCGTACATCGAGTGCGCGATCGACGGGCAGGTGCTGTGGGGTGTCGGGATCGACGCCAACATCGTGCGCGCCTCCCTGAAGGCCGTCGTCTCGGCGGTGAACCGGGCTCGCCGGTGATCCTTACGGAATCCTTCGGATTCCTTCAGATGCGTAGGTGATCTTTCACCAGTCTGATCGGACGGGTTCATCACCCCGTTGACCTGGTCACCCATATGGGCCCCGTTCACCTCGTGAGGTGGGCGGGGCCTCGGGTTTGGCCTGTTGTCTCCGTTCGGGGTACTGACGTCACATCATGGATGTGGCTAGCATCACGTCAACGCGGCAACGTGGCCGAAGCGTTATGGAGGTGTGACGTGGTGCACCGGCGAGCCCGCCGTGACCGGGACCTGTGTGTGGTAGGCGTACGCACTCTGTGGCGGACCGTCGGCGATGGTGAGTTCTTCTGCCCCGAGTGCGGAGGTGACCGCAATTACCGCCGCCGTACCGGCCGCCGCCGCATCGTGGTGCTCGGCCTGCCGGTAATGCCGCGCGGACCGGTCGCGCCCATCGTGGAATGCGCGGCCTGCGGCAGCCGCTACGGCACGGAGGTGCTGGACCACCCCACCACGACCCGCTTCTCCGCGATGCTGCGCGACGCGGTGCACACCGTGGCCCTCGCGGTCCTCGCCGCGGGCGGCACCGAGGCGACGGCGGTCCGGCAGGTCGCGGTCGGCGCGGTGCGCGCCGCCGGATTCGCCGACTGCAGCGAGGAGCAGCTGCTCGCGCTCATCGAGGCCCTCGCAGCCGACACCGGGCGGCTCCCGGGCGCGTGCGGCGAGCGCGACGGCCTGGACCCGTGCGGTACGGCGCTCGCCATCGAGCTGCACGAGGCCCTGGAGCCGCTGGCCCCGCATCTGGCCCCCACCGGCCGGGAGGCCATCCTCCTCCAGGGCGCCCGGATCGCCGTGGCCGACGGCCCGTACCGCCCGGCCGAGCGCGCGGTCCTGGAAACGGTCGGCCGGGCCCTGATGATCTGCCCGGACGACACGGCCCGCCTGCTCGCCGCCACAAGGGCGGCCTTTTGATTCAGGACTCGGTTCAGAGCTCGGTTCCTCCCCAGCTACCGCTGGGGAGTGCCCCCGGCCGGAAGACCCAAGGGGCCAGAAGGGGAAGTCCCGCCTCCGTACTCCCCAGGGAGTAATCGCCCCCGTCCCGCCCCGGCGTAGTAGCCGCCATGTCCGTCGTCGGCGCGACGTATCGGCGTCCCCGCGCCGGAAGCCTGGGGCATGCAGACGACATCGTCAGGGATCCCGAGCGATCCCCACCAACCGGACGCGTCACCGCCCGGCGCGGCCGGCGGCAAGCGGCGGCGGAGGCGGCGGGCGTCCGTGTGGACCTTACGGTCGACGTGGAGGCGTCCGAGCTGTCGCCCGCCGTGGGTGCCGCCGCGTACCGGATCGTGCAGGAGGCCCTGACCAACGCCGTTCGGCACGCGCCCGGGACCCGGGTGCGGATCACGCTCGTACGGGACGAGGGGGAGCTGTGCGTCGCCGCCGTGGACGACGGCCCCAGGGGCGAGGGCGCGCCCCTTACCGCGCCTGCCGAAACGGGCTACGGCATTGTGGGCATGCGCGAGCGGGCCCGCAGCGTCGCGGGCACGCTGTCCGCCGGACCGCGCGAGGACGGGCCCGGCTTCGCGATCAGGGCCGCGCTGCCGTGGGGGAGGGGCGGCTCGCCCGGCGGCCGTACGGGCGCCGCCACCGGCTCCGGCATCGGCAGCGGTACCGGCACCGGCACCGGCAGCGGTACCGGCACCGGCACCGGCAGCGGTACCGGCACCGGCACCGGCAGCGGTACCGGCACCGGCACCGGCACCGGCAGCGGTACCGGCTCCGGCACCTCCATCGCCACCGGCAGCGGGGTGCTCGTGCTGACGACGTACGACACTGATGAGCACATCGTCGAGGCGCTGCGCGCGGGCGCGTCCGGCTTCCTGGTGAAGGACACCCGTCCCGCCGAACTCCTGGACGCCATACGGACCGTGGCGGCGGGGGAGTCCCTGCTCTCGCCCGGCCCCACCGCCCGGCTCATCGCCCGCGTCCTGCGCCTGCCGGAGGCCCCGCCGCCCGGCGTTCCCGCGCCCGCCGCCCTGGCGGCGCTCTCCGAGCGCGAACGGCAGGTGCTCGGCCTCGTCGCCCGGGGCCTCAACAACGCCGAGGCCGCCCAGACGCTCGGCCTCTCACCGCTCACCACCAAGACTCATGTCAGCCGCATCATGGGCAAGCTGGGCGCGCGCGACCGCGCCCAACTCGTCATCGCCGCCTATGAGTCCGGCCTGGTCACCCCGACGGGTCGGTCGGAATCCCCGTGACGCCCGTGCCTGCGGCGGGCTGCTCCCCTCCCCGCCCCTTCCCACAACTGGGGCTTCGCCCCAGACCCCGAGGCCTGGGGGCGCCAGCCGCGCGGCGGACACCCGCAGCACACGTCAGCGGACGTCGGCAGACGTCAGCGCACGTCAGACCGCAGGTCAGGGCGCGTCAGGGAGCGCCGAACAGGGCGTGGCACGGTTCCAGGCCGGCGATCTCGACCGGGGTGGTGCGGTGCTCCTCCCAGGCCGCGCGGTCCAGCCGCAGCCGCTGAAGGGTGCGGGCCTCGCCCCTTACGGCGAGCACGGACAGCCCGTCGGGGCGGTAGCCGAGCCGCCGGGACACCCCCAGCGAGCGGCCGTTCTCCACCATCGCGCCCGAGGTCAGCGACAGCGCGCCCAGCCCCTCGAACGCCAGGTGCGCCACCGCCGCCCGCATCTCCGTGCCCAGGCCCTTGCCCTGGTGGGCGGTGCCCAGCCAGGAGCCGGTCTCGGCCTCCCGCGTGACGGCGAACTCGGTCGCGAACAGGTCCTGCCGCCCGATCACCGCCCCTTCGTGCAGCACCACGAGGCTCAGCGTCCACTGCTCCGGCCGCCATTCGGCGATGGTGCGCAGCACATGCTGGAAGGTGCCGCGTCCGCGCTCCTCCGGGGGCGCGTCGGTCCAGGGGACGCCGAAGGGCATCTCGTCCGGGTCGTGTACCCCGCCCGCCCCGACCGCGGCGAGCTCGTCGAGCAGTGGGACGTCGGGAAGCCGCAGCTCCAGGCGTGGCGTACGCAGGCGAAGCCCGTACAGGGGCCAGTAATGGGGGTCCATGACGAGAGGCTGCCGGAGGCGTGGCCGCCGCGTCGAACCAATTACGAGCCGAATCGTCAACTCATGTTGACAGTGGGCGAAGCGTCAATCTACATTGACAACATGACCGAAGCAACGGATCTCGCCGAGCGTGCGGGCGACCGGGACCCCCGGATCGGGCTGCGTGCCGTCGCCGCGCTGCGCCGGCTGTTGGAGCAGTTGGAGTCCGTGCAGGTGCGCAGCGCCCGCGCGCAGGGCTGGTCGTGGCAGGAGATCGCCGCCGAACTGGGCGTCAGCAGGCAGGCGGTCCACAAGAAGCACGGGAGGCGTTGAGATGTTCGAGAGGTTCACCGCTGACGCCCGCGAGGTGGTACGCGGCGCCGTCGGCCATGCGGAGGAGACCGGCACCGACACGGTCGGTGAGGCCGAGCTGCTGCTCGCGCTCCTGGACCGTGCTGGCGGCGACCGTACCGGCAGCGACCGCCCAGGCAGTGACCGTAAGGCCAGTGGCCGTACGAACAGCCCCGCAGCCGAGGTCCTCACCGCCCTCGGCGCGCACGGACGCCGAGCCTCCATCGAGCGGTCGCTGGCCGAGGTCCGTCGGCGCGGGGGCATCACCGGCGCCGATGCGGAGGCGCTGGCCGGGCTCGGGATCGATGTGGACGAGATCGTCGCACGGGTGGAGGAGTCCCATGGCGTGGGTGCCCTCGCCACCGCCGGATCCACCCCGGCACGCGCTCCCCGCCGGGGCAGGCGTCTCGTGCGCCGCCCGTTCTCCCGGGAGGCCAAGTCGGTGCTGGAGCGCTCGCTGCGGATCGCCCTCGCCCGCGGCGACAAGTACATCGGCGATGAGCATCTGCTGCTCTCCCTCACCGCCCGCCCCGGTGTCGCCGCGCATGTGCTGGCCGACCACGGCGTGACGTACGTCCAGGTCGAACGGGCCCTCACCGCCCGCGCCGCGAACGGCTGACCCGGACCCCGTCCCGCGCGCGGGCGCGCAATTCGTTTGCTGTCGCGCGGCATCCGGACGCATCCTGACCCGATGCTGATCCGACGAGAGACCCGCTCCGACATCGACGCCACACGGGCCGTCACCTCGGCCGCGTTCGCGAAGTCGGACACCACCTCGGACACCTTGAGCAGCTCGAGCCCCCCGCCTCCGATCGAGGCCACGCTGCTGGACGAGCTCCGGACCAGCGACGGCTGGTTGCCCGCGCTGTCGTTCGTCGCCACCGGCGACCGCGGCGAGGTGATCGGCCACGTCGTGTGCACCCGTGGCCATGTCGGCTCCGACCTGGCCCTCGGCCTCGGCCTCGGCCCGCTCAGCGTGCACCCCGCCCATCAGGGCCGTGGCGTGGGCCTCGCGCTCGTCCACGCGGTGCTCGGCGCCGCGGACGCCTTCGGCGAATCCCTGGTCGCTCTGCTGGGCAGTCCCGCCTACTACGGCCGGTTCGGCTTCCGCCCGGCGGTCGATTACGGCATCACGCCCCCGGATCCGGCCTGGGGCGAGTACTTCCAGGTCCGGACGCTGACTGCCTATCAGCCGACCATCAAGGGGCTCTTCAGGTACGCCGAGCCGTTCGACCGCGTCTGACCCGGCAAGAGCCGAGGGAGACGAGCCGAAGGGCACGAGCCGAGGCTCACTGCAGCGGTGCGTCGGGCGGCGGCAGCCGGACGATCCGCTCCCGGTCCACCGACTCCACGCCGTCCACCGCCTCCAGGACCGGGATCCGGTCCTCCGCGATCGTCCCGGACAGCGAGCCCAGGATCGGCTGCTCACCGGTGACCGTCAGCCCGGCCCGGCGCGCGGCCTCCACGACCTGGGCGAACCGGTCCGGGTCGACCGAGAGGATGACCCCGACCGGCCCGGACCGTGCCGTCTGCCCCATGGCGTCCCCGCTCACGGGGCCTGGAGCAGACCCGCGCCGATGTCCGCGGCCGGTTGCGCCAGCGGATGGGCGCCGGACAGCAGACGGGTGCTCAGGTCGGCCGCCGAGGCGTCCGGATGCGCCTGGGCCAGCAGCGTGACCACACCGGCGGCATGCGGCGTCGCCATGCTCGTGCCGCTCATCGTCTGGTACGTGCCGTCGGGCGCGGCCGAGAAGATGTCGACCCCGGGCGCGGCGATATTGACCTCCCCGCCCGCGCCGTTGATGGCGCCGCAGGAGAAGAACGCGGTCCCCAGGTCCTTGCCGAGCGCCGCCACCGCCAGGATGGACGGGCAGTTGGCGGGCCGCCCCACCGGCGCCACGAAGCCCGGCCGTCGGCTCTCGTTGCCCGCCGCGGCCACGATCACGGTGCCGCGGCGCAGC
This sequence comes from Streptomyces violaceusniger, assembly GCA_005405945.1. Taxonomy (GTDB): domain Bacteria; phylum Actinomycetota; class Actinomycetes; order Streptomycetales; family Streptomycetaceae; genus Streptomyces; species Streptomyces violaceusniger. The sequence continues at coordinate 4,310,702 of BJHW01000001.1, read as the reverse complement.
GCGCGCCGCGCCACGTTCTCGTACGTCTGCGGGAACAGCTCGCCCGGCTCCACCGGAGCCCCGAGCGACATGGAGACCACCCGGGCGCCCTGGGCGACCGCCCAGGCCATCCCCGCCAGGATCTCACCGTCGGAGCCCACGCCCTGGTCGCTGAGCACCTTGCCCACCAGCACCCGGGCCTCACCGGCCACGCCGTAGCGCGGCGCGTGCCCGGGCTTGGCCGGACCGGCCACGGTGCCGATGCAGTGGGTGCCGTGGCCATGGCCGTCCTCGACACCCGCCCCGGACACGAACGAGGCGGTCGCCTCGACACATCCGGTCAGATCCGGGTGGTCGGTGTCCACGCCGGTGTCCAGCACGGCGACCTTCACCCCGCTGCCCGTCAGATGCGACCAGTTGGCGCGGATCCCCTGGACTCCCCAGGTGGTGTTCTGCTCGTCCCACGCCGGTCCCAGCGAGGTGGCGAGCTCGGCCCGGGTGTGCCGGGACACCTCGTCATCGTCGCTGCGGTACGTCGGGAAGAAGCCGGTCAGCGTGCGCTGCGGCTCCGTGATCACCGACGCGTAGACCACGCGCTCCGGCTCCGTCGCGATGATCGTCGGCTCCGCCTCCGCCGTGGTGACCAGCGCATGGCGCTGGTCCGGCTGCACATCGACGACGGCGACACCGAGTTCGTCGAAGACCACCGACACATCGGCGCGCCCCAGCAGCTCCGCGGCACCGGGCTCGGCCCCGCGGACGCGCTCCACGGACGAGATCCCCACCGACGAGCGCAGCGCCTCCATACCGCGGTCGGGTTCCTGCTGATCGAGCAGGACCACATACCGCCCGGTGTACTCGGTCTGCTGCGCCCCCAGCGGCATACCGGCCCGCCGCTGCGGCCGCTCCCCGTTCGGCCCCTTACCCATGGGCCCCACGGGCCCAGGTCCGTTCGTCATTGCCTTTCTCCGCTCGTGTGCGCGGTCAGTGCACCCCATCACGGACACGCGCCACCGCACGGAGAGCCGACCCCAAGGACGGCGGTCCGGTCCTCCCGCGTACCGGCGCGGTCCTCTGCGCTTTCTTCACTGCGCTTTCTTCACCCGCCCCCACGTTCCCCCGCGCCCCCACGTCCCCCTTACGTCCACCGTCGCCCCCCGCGTGGGGGCCCGCAACTCGGGGGCGCAGCTCGGGGCCCGCAACTCGGGGTCGTGCTGGTCCGCGCGTAAGCGCCCCGGGCGTCGAGGGCTCCGTTTTCTGGGGCGGGGCGCCCGGAATCGGTCGTTCAACGCAACGGAACCGGACAGTCCGCGGATGCACCTCTTTTCGGTGATTTTTACTCCATGAAAGAGTCAAGCCCCTTGACGCGGACGAACAAAGGGGGAGACCACATGGCCAGGAGACTCCGGCCGGCACTCACCGGCATCGCGGCCGCCGCCACCCTGGGACTTGCCGTCCCCGCGTCGGCCACAGCCGCTGACGTGCCACCCAGCTGGGACTTCGTCACGTCCACGAAGTTCTTCGAGATCGCCGGCGTGTACTACAGCTATGACGCCGAGTCGCACGGCGGCGAGTTCCACGCCTGTATCCACACCACCTGGAACGGCGAGGCGCAGTACGCCCTCTACGAATCCGACCCGGACAGCTCCCACGAACTGGTCGGCACCATCCGCACCCAAACGGCCGGCGGCTGCGAGACCTGGAACGTCAGCGCCTATGTCGATGGCAGCAACAACAGGGCCGAACTGTACATCGCCACCAACGATGCACGGGCGTACAAGGCGGACTTCTACGACTGAGGCACTCCGGGCCGCTCCAAGCCGTGCCAACGCCTGGCAGACCGCGGCGGCCGATGCCTCGCTAGCGCCTCGCGGGCCGCCCGGACGCCCGTCAGCGCGTCTTGGGGCGGCCCCTGGGACGACTGCGGCCTCAGCCGAACTGGCCGGGCTGGTAGTCGCCGGCGGGCTGCTGGATGATGACGTTCAGCCGGTTGTAGGTGTTGATGACGGCGATGAGCGACACCAGAGCGGCGAGCTGCTCCTCGTCGTAGTACTTGGCGGCGTTCGCCCACGCCTCGTCCGTGACGCCACCGGCCGCGTCGGCGATGCGGGTGCCCTGCTCCGCCAGTTCCAGGGCTGCGCGCTCGGCGTCGGTGAACACCGTGGCCTCTCGCCAGACCGCGATGAGGTTGAGGCGCGTCGCTGTCTCCCCGGCCTTCGCGGCTTCCTTGGTGTGCATGTCGGTGCAGAAGCCGCAGCCGTTGATCTGGCTGGCGCGGATCTTCACCAGCTCCTGCGTCGCGGGAGGCAGCGCCGAGTCGGTGATCACCTTGCCCGCCGAGTTGAGGTGCTTCAGGAACGTGCCGAAGAGCGGGGTGCCGAAGAGGTTCAAGCGAGCGTCCATGATGGGCTCTCCTATGCGGTTGCCGTCGTTACACCTCCCTGACGGAACGGCTCGGAGGGATGTGACAGGGCCGAATGTGACCTGCGTCTCTCGTGGTGGTGGGGATGGGGTGGGGCGGCGGCCGGCCGGGGCGGCGGGTTCTGGGCGGTCCAGAGCCGCCGCCCCCGGAACCCCGGGGGGCGGCGGCTTTTCGGCCTCACTGCTTCGCGGAGGGCCCGCGGAGAGCCCGCGGAGGGCCCGCGGAGAGCCCGCAGAGGGCTCGCGGAGCGCCTGCGGAGGGCTCACGGAGGGCCCTGCGGACCTAGTGCGTCAGCGTGTACCAGGCGGTGCTGCCCACCGTGATGCACACGGCCCAGGCCCACCGCAGCGCTTTGGGGGAGATGCGGACGGAGAAGGTCACGTGCTCGTCGAGGTTGACCTCGAGGTGTCGCCGGCGCTTGCGTTCGGCCATACAGATTCTCCTTGGAATTCGTGGCCCGCGGTCATGCGCCGGGGCCCGTCTGGTGAGGGGCTGACGGGGTGTTCGGCTCCAACTGCCAGGAAGGGGGAACACCACGTCGGAACGTACGCCTGCCCGCGGACAGGTGTCGTGTAGTTAACGCAGCCACGTCGCTCGACGCAACTAAACCCGCACTAACCACTGACAAAGCGTCAGCCGTCAGCTGTCGGAGGGTGACACTACAATCCCCCCTCCGCTTCAGGGACATTGATCCGCATAGCCCCCATCGCCGACCATAGCGGCCATACTTACCGGCGGGTATTTCGAAACTTTGCGATAGGGAGTGCACGTAAATGCACTTAACGCGCCACTTGGCCCCGCGTTCGGTATGGCCAACGCCACATTCCAGGTGGCGATGAAGCACCTCAGGAGCCGCTTGACTCGCATATTGGGCGTGTCTCCGCGAAAGCGTCATGTCCGGTATGGGCTGCGGCGACGCTCAGCAGGAGTTTTTGGCCCTCCGGTGTCGGCTAATTGCCACTCGAATTGGCGGCCGCCTGCTGCCCGGCTAAGTGATTGCCCGAGCGGTCTATCCATGGCGGATGCGACGAGGCGATCGCGAATGCAAATTACGTGCGGATGGTGCGGATGGTGTGTGTGGGCGGTGAGCAATGACGGTGTTGGCCGGAAACCGCCGCCCCTCCCTTCCTGGCAGTTGGAGCAGGGGCGGCGGCCCTCACCAGACGTGGAGAACCACGCCCGCTTACTTCGTCGTTGACCTCACGGATGTGCGGGCAGCGTCGCTGTTCCGGCCTCCGCCCAGTCAACGACTGGACCGAGGATAGTGTTTTTCTGTGGGGTTCGGATGCACTACAAGGAGTGAATATGTGTTATTCGCAACACTGTTCTGACCGTTCAGAAGAATGAAAACCATCGGCTCCGAACCCGATCTCTCAGTGCGTTCTGATAGCGGAACCTCTGATCCCGCCGGCACATCGGGGGGCACATGATGAGCATGTGGCCGGTTTTCGTCACCTTCTAATAGGGCGGCCGAATTGCCGACGGCCGTTCGGAGTCGACGGGCCGGTCGCGCGTCGCGGCGGCGTTCGCAGTCACTTGCGTACCCGCGCACCAGCGGTCAGCGCGCGAGTGGTCAGCGCACCAGGGGGAGGAAGACCGTGTCCACGATCTCTTCGAGGGCGTCGTCGGGCACGGGGGCGAAGGTCGTGAGGATTTCGTGGCGCAGCAGGTCGAAGGGGAGCGACTTGATGCGTTCGGTGAGGAGTTCCGGGTTGATCTCGCCACGGTCGACGGCGCGGCCGAAGAGTACGTCGAGGGCTTCCGCGCGCCCCGTCACGAGGGGGTCGCGCAGGTCGCCGGGGCTGGTTCCGGTCTCCTGGTGGTAGGCGGCCAGGTGCATGCTCATGATGGTGATGAACTGGACGCGGGTGGAGTTGATCTCCCGCATGAGGGTGAGGATGTCCTCCCGCAGGCTTCCCGTGTCGGGAACGTCGAGGCGGGACTCCTTCAGGGTGTGGACGATGGCTGCCCGGACGAGGTCGTCGCGGTTGGACCAGCGGCGATAGAGAACGGGCGGGCTGGTGCCCGCGCGCTTGACGACGGCGTCCATGGTGAACCTGGCGTAGCCGGTGTCCGTGAGTTCTTCCCAGGCCGCGTCGAGGAGCGCCTTCTCCAGTGCCGCTCCGCGGCGTCGCTCGGGCATGCGCCTCTCCCTTAGATAGACTTGCCTTTCTTATCCTACCGCCTTACTGTGACCGCCGTAAGATAGACCTCTATATCTTAAGGGTGGCTGCCTCATGAGCACTCCCCACCGGTCCGACCCCACATCCGCGGCGGCCGACCCCGATCATGTGGACCCCGATCCTGGTCACGTGGATCCCGACCGTGCGGATCCCGACCGTGTGGATCCCGCCGTGTGGCGCATGGCGATCACCCTCATCGTGGGCGCCCTCGCCGTCGTCTTCGACACCACCATCGTCAGCGTCGCGCTCAACGACCTGGCGAAGGAACTCGACTCCCCGCTGTCCACCATCCAGTGGGTGAGCACCGGCTATCTGCTGGCGGTGTTCGCCACCATCCCACTCGCCGGATGGGCCCAGTCACGGCTCGGCGGTCGGCATCTGTGGATCGCGGCCCTGGGCGGGTTCCTGCTCGGCTCGATCCTGAGCGCGCTGGCGTGGGACGCGACCGGCCTCATCGCCTTCCGTATCGTCCAGGGCGTCGCGGGCGGCATCATGATGCCGCTCATGGCCACGCTGCTCATGCAGGCCGCCCGGGGCCGCAACATCGGCAAGGTCATGGCCATCATCACCGTGCCCACCGCACTCGGTCCGATCCTCGGCCCGGTCCTGGGCGGCCTCATCCTGCATCTGGCCGACTGGCGCTGGCTGTTCTTCGTCAACATCCCCTTCTGCGTCGTCGGCGGCTGGCTCGCCTGGCGCAATCTGCCCGACGACCGGCCCGCGCCCGACCGCCCCCGCGCCCGCCTGGACGTCGTCGGCCTGCTCCTGCTCTGCCCGGGCTTCGCCGCCCTCGTCTACGGCCTCTCCCAGGTCGAGGGCAGCGCGGGCGCTGCCGACGCCAAGGTCCTCGTCCCGCTGATCGGCGGACTCGTCCTGGTCGGGGGCTTCGCCGCCTGGGCGCTGACCCGCACCACCGGCGCCCTGGTCAATGTGCGGCTGTTCCGCCACCGCGCGGTGGCCTCCTCCTCCACCCTGCTCCTCCTGGGCGGCATCTCCCTGTACGGGTCGATGATGCTGCTGCCGCTGTACTTTCAGCAGGTCCGCGGCGAGGACGCCCTCGGCGCCGGGCTGCTGCTCATCCCGCAGGGTGTCGGCGCGCTCCTCGCCCGCGGCCTGGCCGGCGCGTACACCGATCGCGTCGGCCCCCGCGGGGTCGCCTTCGCGGCGTTCGCTTTCGTCGCCGCGTCCACCGTGCCGTTCGCCTTCGTCACCGCCGAGACCAGCGAGGTCCTGCTCATGGCCGCGTTGTTCGTCCGCGGCATCGCCTTGGGCGCCGCCATGATCGCGCCCATGGGCGCCGCGTACGTCGGTCTTGAGCACGGGGAGATCCCCGACGCCAGCATCATCACCCGCGTCGCCCAGCAGCTCGGCGGCGCCGTGGGCATCGCCGTCCTCGCCGTCATCCTCCAGCACAGCACCGGTGACGCCCACACCCCGGGCGCCCTGGCCGACGGCTTCGGAACCGCCTTCTGGTGGTCGGTGGCCCTCACCGCCGTCGCCGTCCCGCTGTGCCTGCTCCTGCCCGGCCTCCCCGAACCGGCGGCCCCCGACGACGCCGATGCGGTCGGGTGACCGTGTCGCGTCCTTCCCCCTGCTCACACCCGTGTTAGCCGGCCGTTAGCGGGGCGGCAGCCTTGCGGTAGCGGGCCCGACCAGAGTGGGTGACGCACCGAGCAGACCACCACACCAACCGCCCCTGGGGGACCTGAAATGAGCTCCAGCACCGCTCTCCGCACCGTTCGTCGCCGCACCCTGCGCGTTGCCGCCGCGGCCCTGGTCGTGGCCGCCGGTCTGACCCTGACCGCCTGCAACGACTCGGACGCCAACGCCTCGAAGCCCGCCGCCTCCGCCGGCTCCAGCAGCGCGGACTCCTCCACCGGGGCGAAGGGCTCCGAAGGCACCGGAGTGAAGGGCTCCGATGGCACCGGGGCGAAGGGCTCCGACGCCAAGGTCGACACCCAGGCGGGCGCCGCGGACGAGGCGGCATCCCCGGACCGCACCGAAACCCTGGTGGACGGCAGCACCGCCAAGATCTACAAGCTCGGCGACCAGCACTACCGCCTCAAGATCGTCAACGGCAGTGACGTCCTGGCCACGTTCGAGGCGAACGGGCGCGACGCCGGGCTCGACGCCAACGGCATGTACGTCGTGCTCACGATGGGCGGCGAGGTCCAGTCCTGGATGGGCGGCGAACACCGGGGCCGGGCACCTTCGAGCTCGCGGGCGGTTGGACGGCCAAGGTCACGAAGGTCGGCGAGGGCCACTACCGTGCGGAGATCATCGGCCACGGTGACGTCATGGGCACGATGGAGGCGAACGGGCGCGACGCCGGGCTCGACGCCAACGGCGTGTACATCGTGCTCAGCACCCGCGGTGTGATCAGCGCCCACGAGTAGCCCACGAGTAAACGTCAATGCCCGCCCGGCCGCGGCGGTGGAGTCACTGGAAGGTGGCTCCACCGCCGCGGCCGGGCGGCTTTCCGGGTTTTCTCCATAGACTGACGGCATGGCATGTCGCATCAGTGAGCTGATCCTTGACTGCGTCGACCCCGAGCGGCTCGCCGCGTTCTGGAGCGAGGTCCTCGGCTACGTCGAACTCAGCCGGGAGGACGACGGAAGCATCGAGATCGGGCCGCCCGACGTCGGCTTCGGCGGCCTCCAGCCCACCCTCGTCCTCAGCCCCACCAGCGACCCTCGGCCCGAGAAGCTCCGGCTGCACATCGACGTCAACGCCACCGACCGCGACCAGGACGCCGAGTTGGAGCGGCTGCTCGCGCTCGGCGCCAAGCCCGCCGACGTCGGTCAGGCCGGCACCGAGGACTGGCACGTGCTGACCGACCCCGAAGGCAACGAGTTCTGCCTCCTGCGCCGTCGGCTCCAGCCCCTCTGACCGGCTTCGACAAAAACCAGTGGAGCGGCACCGCTCCGCGCCATTACCGTCCTGCCGGACCAAGTCGTCTAGGCAAGGACGTGCCGTTGTACACCGTGTGAGACCTCCCAAGCGCTGATGTGTCGCGCGTCGCGCATATGCGCCGCGCTCCTTTTTGCTGCGGATTTCTCACTGAAACCGGTGTACTTCTGTGCTCAATAACTGGGTGGTCATGCCCACCTGCCTGCCGCTCGTTCTCCGCCGTTGTCACGCCTGCCCGTCCGGGCGCTTCCGGGCGAGCGGTAAGTTTCGCGTCAACGCGAACCACAAGCTCATCGACGCCCGGCTCCTCGTCCTCTGCGCCGCTTGCGGGGAAACGGCGAAGCTCACGGTCCTGGAGCGGAGGAATGTGCGCTCCGTACGACCTGAGCTGCTGGACCGGCTGCATGACAACGACCTCGGCCTGACGGCCGAGTTGCTCCAGGATCCGGTCGTACGGCGCCGCAATCGCATCGCCCTCGACTGGGACAACGCCTGGCGCCTCGACACCGGCGGATCGGATCACCTGGACCGCGAGGTTATTGATGTCTCGGTCCGCTTCGCGGCGCGGATTCCCGTCCGGCCGGTGCGACTGATCGCTGAAGGTTGCGGTCTTTCGCGGGCCGAGGTCGAGAGATTGATCGCGGAGGGCAAACTCGTTTCGGCGGTCCGGCTGAGCGGCAAGCTCTCCGGCGACTTCACCTTCACGCTCAAGCGCTGAGCCCTCCTCGGGAGGGGACCGGGAAAACCGGGACCAGGGGCCTGTCCGGCACGATCCGCCGGACAGGCCCTGCGGCGGTCTAGTGGGCCCCGCCCGGGGACGATGCCCGCGGCGCGCCGGGAAGCCGGATCGTGACGACGAGGCCGCCGCTGGGGCGGGGTGTGAGGCCGAGGGTGCCGTCGTGTGCTCGGACGACGCTGTGCACGATGGCCAGCCCGAGGCCGACGCCGGCATGCTCGTCGGTGCGTATGCGTTCTGTTCCGCGTTGGAAGGGTTCGGTGAGGGCCGGTACCAGTTCCGATGGGAGCGGATGGCCCGTGTTCTCGACCCGCAGCACGCTCGCGTCGTGCCGCCGTTCGGTGTGGACCGTTACGGTGCCGCCCGTGGGGAGGTTGTGGACGATGGCGTTCTGGACGAGGTTCGTCACCATCCGCAGGAGGAGCGCCGCGGAGCCGATGGTCTGTGCCGTCTCGCCGGTGACGTCGAGCGTGATCTGGCGCCTTTCGGCGAGGGGAAGCAGCGTTTCGGCGGCTTCTTCGGCCATGAGGGAGAGGTCGACGGGCTCGCGGGTGAAGCTCCCGCGGTCGGCGCGGCTGAGCAGCAGCAGGGCCTCGGTGAGGTTGATCGCCCGGGTGTTGACGGTGTGGAGGCGTTCGATGAGCTCGCCCTGATCCCGCGTGGGGTCGTTGCGGGCGGCGTCGAGGAGTGTCCGGGAGATGGCCAGCGGTGTGCGCAGTTCGTGGGAGGCGTTCGCGGCGAACCTCTGCTGCTCGGCGACGTGGGACTCGAGTTCTTCGAGCATGGTGTCGAACGTGTCGGCGAGTTCGCGGAATTCGTCCTGGCGGCCCTTCATGCGGATCCGGTGGGACAGCGACCCGTTCCCGGCCATCCGTGCCGCGTAAGCGATCCGTGTGAGTGGTGCGAGCATCCGACCGGCGAGGATCCATCCTCCCAGGAGGCCGAACACGAGGAGGAAGCCCAGCGCGGCGGCCGCGGCGGGGGCGAAGCCGCGCAGGAGGTCGGAGCGGCTGGGCCCGGTGACGATCACGGCGCCGAACGTCCTCTGGATGGATCTGGGGTCGTCGGTCGGCAGCCAGCGCAGCACGAATACCCAGACCACGGCCAGCAGGAGAGCGCCGGCGAGGAGGAGGAATCCGGCGTAGCTGAGGGTGAGTCTCAGTCGGGCGCTGAGCCCTGGGCGTCTCTTCATGAGTGCCGCTCATGAGTGTCGTCGGGATGGGTGGTGTCCGTGCCGGTGTCCATGCCGGTGTCGATTCGGTAGCCGACGCCGGGCACGGTGGCGATGAGCGATGGTTCGCCGAGTCGTTTGCGCAGGGCGGAGACGGTGATGCGGACGGCGTTGGTGAAGGGGTCGGCGTTGTTGTCCCAGGCCCGCTCCAGTAGCTCTTCGGCGCTGATGACACCGCCTTCGGCGGCGACGAGGACTTCGAGCACGGCGAACTGCTTGCGGGTGAGCGCGACATAGCGTCCGTCGCGGAAGACCTCCCGGCGGAAGGGGTCCAGCCGCAGGCCCGCGATCTCGCGGACCGGGGGCCGGGCGTGCGCGCGTCTGCGGTCGAGCGCCCGCAGCCGCAGGACGAGCTCCCGCAGCTCGAACGGCTTGGTGAGGTAGTCGTCGGCGCCGAGCTCGAACCCGGAAGCCTTGTCGTCGATCCGGTCGGCGGCGGTGAGCATGAGGATCGGGATGCCGCTGCCGGAGGCGACGATGTGCCGGGCGATCTCGTCGCCGGAGGGGCCGGGGATGTCGCGGTCGAGGACCGCGAGGTCGTAGGAGTGGACGCTGAGCAGTTCCAGGGCGGAGTCGCCGTCGCCGGCGATGTCGGCGGCGATCGCCTCCAGCCGCAGACCGTCACGGACGGCTTCGGCGAGGTAGGGCTCGTCCTCCACGATCAGCACGCGCATGTGCGAAGCCTAGACAGCACAACGTATCGCCGACGTATGCAAAATATCGCCGACGTAGGCGAAGACGTGTGCATACCGGACGCACCACTCAGTCTGCCGGTGCCGGTGCCGGTGCCGGTGCCGGTGCCGGTATCGGCTCGGGGCGCGGCTGGTCGGACGGCGCTTCCGCCGTGGTGCTCCACCAGCGGCGCGACGCCAGCCCGGCCAGCACGGCGCCGACGGCGTTGACCAGTACGTCGTCCACGGAGGACACCCTGTCCAGCCGCAGCACGTACTGCGCGGTTTCGACCAGGACCGAGCAGCCCGCCCCGAGCGCCAGGATCCGTGGCACGGACGCCAGCGCCGCGAACCGTATCGGGGCGAAGAACCCCAGCGCCGCGAAGACCAGCAGGTTGCCGACGATCCCGAGCGACCCCATCGTGACCAGGTCCCGCAGCGGCACCAGGCTCACCCGCGGCGGGGCGGTGCCGACCTCGCCGCCCGGCATCAGGGTCAGCCACAGGAACGGCACCGTCCCGTGCACCATGCCCACCTCGGCCAGCGACATCCGCCACGCCGATGTGACGCCGACGGGGCGGCGGCGACGGCGCGCCAGAGCCCACACCACCAGAGCAGCCAACGGCAGCGTGACCAGCGTCATGAGCACCACACCGTTGAACGTGTCGAAGCAGCCGTGCCACCGCCCGGCCATGCACCTCGGAGCGGACATCATGAGCGGCCGCCGTATGACGAACACGGCACCCGCCATGCCGAGGATCGCCAGGCCGAGGAGCACGATCCCGCGCGTGCGGCGGGGCGGTGCTGAGGGCCCTGGCAGGGATGCGTTGTGGTTCATGCCCCATTGGAGACGGAGGGCCGTTGCGGTGGCGTATGCGATTTTCGATACGCCCGCGATACGCGATACGCGATCCCCGGTTCCGAGAGAACCTTTAGTCCCGGAAGGAACCGTCCGCCCTGCGCGCGTGCCTGGACAGCAGGTGCTTGCACTGCGGGCAGTGCCGCCTGAACCCCTTCTTGATCAGGTAGCTGATGCCGATCGTCACCACGTGCATCAGCCCCACCGCCGCGTTCTGGAACAGCCGTCCCAGCCACGACCTCGTACACGTCTCACAGTCCCGGCAACCGGCCGCCATGGCGTATCCCCCAACTCGTCGCTGACCTGCCCCGTAGAACCAGTGTGCGCAATGGAGAACGCCACCGAGCCGCCAACTGCCGTCCCTCCGCCGGGTTGTGACCGGCCCAGATCGCGCCCAGCACATGGCTGTGACATCGCGGCACCGACACCGTCCTCGGCTACCTTTGGCCTCGATTACGGCGACGGCGGGGGTGTGGCGGGGATGGAACCGGATCCGACAGGGATGCTCGAGCGGCCGGGGAAACGGCCTCGGAAGCTGATCTTCCGGCTGCTGGTCGCCTTGAGCCTGGCCGCCCTCGTCGGGTGGGGCCTGTGGCAATACCCGGAAGCCGAGCGGGTGGCCACGGGGGATCGGGCCGATGTGCTGGAGGTGCGGCGGTGCTCCACCCACAGCTACAAGGGCACCCCGCTGTACACCTGCCGCGCGACGTGGCGGTTCTCCGATGGGCGTACCGGCGAGGGGGATGTCGACGCGGGCGCCGAGCCGACGAGGAAGGGCGCCACCGTGTTCGCCGGCGATGACTGGGGATACGAATCGCGCGGCCGACTGCTGGGCTCGGTGCTGCCGAAGGCCGGGGCCTTCCTGCTGGTAGTTGGCGAACTGGCCGTCCTGCTGGTCATCTCCCGGTTCGGGCTCAATCGCGGCTACAGGCTGCCGCGCATCCGCTGACACCCCGGTGCTTCCACCCCTCATTCGTGCACCGGGTCGCGGAGCTCGAACCAGATGTGCTTGCCGGTGGGGCGCAGCCCGTTCTCCCAGGTGACGCCCCACGCGTAGGCCAGCTCCCGCATCAGGAACAGGCCGCGTCCACCCTCCTCGTCAGGCGCCGCGTCGCGGGGGTACGGGTGGCGTTCCGGGGAGCCGTCGCGTACGGCGATCGTCGCGATGCGGTCGCGGACGAGGGTGTCGATGTGGATCAGCTGGGTGTCGGTGTGCTGATTGACGTTCGTCACGGCCTCGGAGACCAGGAGTTTCGCCGTGTCCGCGAGGTCGTGCAGGTCGTTGGCCTGGAGGAGTGCGGCGATCGCGTCGCGGCAGACCCTCGGGCTCTTGGGGAGTTGGGGGCGCTGAAGCGGTAGGCGTATGGGGGTTCGGTGGCTTCGGCGACTTCGGGCATGGCGATGCTCCCAACGCGGTGCGTGATTGGTTCGATGCGTTGCGCTATCACGACCATAGAGCATGGGTGCAGCTATGCAGCGCTTAATTCTGTATTCATGCAGCCGCTCGTGGATTCGAGTAGTGTCGCAGGCGCACTCTGTGACGAGGTGGGGAAGGGGAGGTTCATACATGCCGCAGAAGGCAGCCCCAACCGCGCGACAGCGCCGCGTTGGTGCCGAGTTGCGCAAGATGCGTGAGCACGCCGGGATGACGGTGGCCCACGCGGCTCAGCAGCTGGGCGCCGAGGGTGCACGGGTCAGCAACATGGAGTCGGGCCGCCTGGGTGTGAGCGAGGAGCGCGTCAGGATGCTGGCTGCTGTCTACTCCTGCGGTGACCAGGCGTATGTTGACGCTCTCGCGGCCATGGCTACCGAGCGTGGCCGGGGCTGGTGGGGCGAGTACCAGGGCAAGATGGCTGCCAGCGCCCTTGACCTGGCCGAGCTCGAATTCCGAGCCGTGAGCTTGCGCGCCGTGCAGATCATGCACATCCCGGGTCTCCTGCAGACTGAGGACTATGCGAAGGCCGTGTTCTCGACCGCCGAGCCGGAACCGACTCCCGCGCAACTTCGAGTCAGCCTGTCCTTCCGGTTGCGCCGTCGCGATGTCCTGGATCGGGACGATCCGCCGCCGTGCACCTTCCTTATCCACGAAGCTGCGCTGAGGATGGAGTTCGGTGGGTCCAAGGTGGCCCGCGCTCAGCTGGAGCGTGTCCTTGAGGCATCGGAGCGGGACAATGTCACGGTGCGAGCCATTCCCTTCTCCGCCGGAGGGTTTCCCAATGCCGGGGTCTCGGCTGCCTATGTGTGTGGGGCGGTCCCGCAGTTGGATACGGTGCAGCTCGACGCGCCCACCGGTGTGATGTTCCTTGACGGAGAGACCCATCTCGCGAACTACCGGCGGATTCTCGATCGGACGGAAGAGCTGTCCCTCACACCCGAAGGCACGCGCGATTTCATTCACGCCATCGCGCCCCGACTCTGAAGGCATGGAGATGTCCCACATACAGTGGCGGAAGTCCTCGTACTCGGCCGATGCCCCAGACAACGCCTGCGTCGAGCTGGCCCAAGCCCCGGACGCCACCGCGATCCTCCTGCGCGAGAGCGACGAACCCCAGACCGTGATCGCCACCACCCCCGCCGCCCTCCGGGCGCTCGCCCGGGCCGTCCGGGCCGGGCGGTTCGATCAGCTGTCCCGCTAGGGGACAATGGGCGCCATGAGTCTGTTCCGCGACGACGGCATCGTGCTGCGCACCCAGAAGCTGGGCGAGGCGGACCGGATCATCACCCTGCTCACCCGCAACAACGGCCGCGTCCGCGCCGTCGCGCGGGGCGTGCGGCGGACGAAGTCGAAGTTCGGCGCGCGGCTCGAACCGTTCAGCCACGTTGACGTGCAGTTCTTCGCGCGCGGTGGCGGCGAGCTGATCGGGCGCGGGCTGCCGCTCTGTACGCAGAGCGAGACCATCGCTCCGTACGGTGGGTCGATCGTCACCGACTACGCCCGCTACACCGCCGGTACGGCCATGCTGGAGACGGCCGAGCGGTTCACCGACCACGAGGGCGAGCCCGCCGTACAGCAGTATCTGCTGCTCGTCGGCGCGCTGCGCACCCTCGCCGCCGGGGATCATGAGCCGCATCTCGTCCTGGACGCGTTTCTGCTCCGTTCCCTCGCCGTCAACGGCTACGCACCGAGTTTCGACGACTGCGCCAAGTGCGGGATGCCCGGTCCGAACCGGTTCTTCTCGGTCGGCGCGGGCGGCGTCATCTGCGGAGAGTGCCGGGTGCCCGGAAGCGTCGTACCCTCGGCGGAGTCGCTGACGCTGCTGGGCGCGCTGCTGACCGGGGACTGGGAGACGGCGGACGCGTGTGAGGCGCGGCATGCCCGGGAGGGCAGCGGGCTCGTGGCGGCGTATTTGCACTGGCACCTGGAGCGGGGACTGCGGTCGCTGCGGTACGTAGAGAAGTAGCTGCAAACAGCAGCATGAGCAGCACAGAGAGCAAGGGCTGAGGGAGACATGGCAGGCATGGCAGGACGCGGGTTTCTGGGCCGACAGCGGCGCGAGTACCGGACCCCGGAACCGCACCCGTCCGGCGCCCGGCCGCCGAAGATCCCCGGTGAGCTGGTGCCGCAGCACGTGGCCTGCGTGATGGACGGCAACGGCCGCTGGGCCAAGGAGCGCGGGCTGCCGCGCACCGAGGGGCACAAGGTCGGCGAGGGCGTCGTGATGGACGTGCTCAAGGGCTGCCTCGAGATGGGCGTCAAGAACCTCTCCCTCTATGCCTTCTCGACCGAGAACTGGAAGCGCTCGCCCGACGAGGTGCGCTTCCTGATGAACTTCAACCGCGATGTCATCCGCCGCCGCCGCGACGAGATGGACGCGATGGGCGTCCGGATCCGCTGGGCGGGCCGGATGCCGAAGCTGTGGAAGTCGGTGGCGCAGGAGCTCCAGGTCGCCCAGGAGCAGACCAAGGACAACGACGCCATGACGATGTACTTCTGCATGAACTACGGCGGCCGGGCGGAGATCGCGGACGCGGCGAAGGCGCTGGCGGAGGACGTCCGGGCGGGCCGCCTCGACCCGTCGAAGGTCAACGAGAAGACGTTCGCGAAGTACCTCTACTACCCGGACATGCCGGATGTGGATCTCTTCCTGCGCCCCTCGGGCGAGCAGCGGACGTCCAACTACCTGATCTGGCAGAGCGCGTACGCCGAGATGGTGTACCAGGACGTGCTGTGGCCGGACTTCGACCGCCGCGACCTGTGGCGGGCGTGCCTGGAGTACGCCTCGCGGGACCGCCGTTTCGGCGGGGCGATCCCCAACGAGGAGCAGCTGAAGAAGGACTCCCAGAAGGACTCCGAGTCCGCGTAAGCGGTGGGGGCGGGCCCGGACCGGCCCAGGCGGTAAGCCCGGACGCGGTCCCTACGCCGCCTCACTCCGCCGCCTCACTCCGCCGCCACGATGCGCTCCACCGCCGCCGCCACCAGCTGATCCCGCTCCGCCTCCGTGAAGACGTCCGGCAAGGTGAGCTGCTCGACGATCAGCCAGTTCAGCGCCAGGATGAGCAGCTTGACGGCCGTGGCGTCGCCGGGGAGACCCGACTCCTCGTGGTACGCGACGTTCGCGTCGAGGTCGGCCCGGACCCGCTCGGTGAGGACCTTGCGCAGCTCCGGCCGGCGGGTGGCCTCGAGGCGGAGTTCCAGCAGCGCCAGATAGCCGGTGCGGAATGCGGCGACGCGGCTGACGAGCTCGCGCATCAGCTCCGCGTAGGTCTCCCGGTCGCGGCCCGCCGCCCGCTGGCGGGCGATCGTGGCCTCGTCGGGCTGAAGCCGCTCATAGACCCGGGCGCCGGCCTGGGTGAGCAGATCGTCGCGGCTGCCGAAGTAGTTGGACGCGGTCCCGGCGGGTACGGCGGCCTCGGCGTCCACCGCGCGGAAGGTCAGGCCGCGCGCCCCCTCCCTGGCCAGCACCTCGATCGCGGCGTCCACGAGTGCGGCGCGCCGCTGGTCGTTCCGTCTCACCATTGACACCACTCCAGCTGTAGTACTACGTTCAAACCACTTCAAGTAGAGTACTACGTATGGAGCAATTAGAGATGCGAAAGCTCGTGTACTACGTCGCCGTCACGCTCGATGGCCGCATCGCGGGCCCCGACGGCGAGTACGACTTCTTCCCCAGCGGCGACGAACGGCAGTCCGCCGCGTACTCGACCTGGACCAACACGCTGTTTCCCGAGACCGTCCCGACCGCCTACCGCGCGGCGGTCGGGCTGGCCGACGCGCCCAACCGGCACTTCGACACCGTCGTCATGGGCCTCGGCGCCTACCGCCCCGCCCTCGACGCGGGGATCACCAGCCCGTACGCCCATCTTCGCCAGTACGTGGTCTCCAGCACCCTCAAGCCCGACACCGATCCGGCCGTCACCGTCGTCCCGGGCGACCCGCTCGCCCTCGTGCGCGAGCTCAAGCGGGAGGGCGGTGCGGGGCTGGACGTATGGCTCTGCGGTGGCGGCAGGCTCGCGGGCGCCCTGCTGCCGGAGATCGACGAGCTGATGATCAAGAACTACCCCGTCGTCGCGGGTGCCGGGATCCCGGCCTTCGACGGCGCCTTCGATCCCACCGTCTTCGACGTCGCCGAGCGCACGGCCTTCCCCAACGGCGTCACGCTCACCCACCTCACCCGTCGCTGACTCGGGACTCCGGGGCTGGGTCACCGCTCATTGCCCGCCCGCAGCCAGGCGATGTACTCGGCGACCGCGCGCTCGGTGTCGTAGGCGGGCTCGTAGCCGGTGTCCTGCCGGATGCGGGTGATGTCGAGGTGGCGTG
This sequence comes from Streptomyces violaceusniger, assembly GCA_005405945.1. GTDB lineage: Bacteria > Actinomycetota > Actinomycetes > Streptomycetales > Streptomycetaceae > Streptomyces > Streptomyces violaceusniger. Next base: position 4,293,953 of record BJHW01000001.1, on the reverse strand, counting down.
GCGGGGTGGTGCCGCCGGTGGGGAGGTCGACCCGGGCGTCGGGGACGACCTTCTTGATGGCGGCGATGATCTCGGCGTTGCTCGTGGCGCGGCCGGAGGCCACGTTGTAGGTGCGGTGGTTGAGGCGGTCCGCGAGCTGGAGGAGCGCGATGGCCCGGCCCGCGTCCTTCGCGTAGCACAGGTCGAGCGCGTCCTCCGCGTACGCGGGCGCCGGGAGGGGCGAGAGGTCCGGCTCGGTGCCGCGCACGGCGGCGTGGACGAGCTCGGGGGCGGCGAAGAACAGCGGGCCGTGGGGCTCGAGCGGCCCCCAGATCCCGGAGATGCGGTAGTTGATGATCTCGATGCCGGTGGCGTCGGCCAGGTGGTCGTTGAGCAGTTCGCCGATCTTCTTGAAGGTTGGGATGAGGTGCCCCGAGCTCAGCGACACGGGCATGTCCTCGGTGAGCGCGGCCTCCGTCCCGCCGCCGTAGACACCGATCGTGCTCGCGACGCCCACGCGCCGCACGCCCCAGTCGCGCGCGGCCTGGAGGACGTTGAGCAGGCCGCCGATCGCCGTGCGTGTCGCCTCGATGGGCTGCTCGGGGTCCGGCGGCCAGGGCATGGACCCCGCGAGGTGCACGATGCCGGTGATCTTGTGGCGCGTGCCGACGTCGAGCAGCGCGCTCAGATCGGTGATGTCGGCCCGCTCCACCGCGACCGGCGCGTCAAACCGCCCGACCGGCGGCTCGGCGGAGCTGCGCTGGACCAGCACACACTCCTCGCCCGCGTCCAGCAGGGCCTGCACGGTGTGGGAGCCGATGAAGCCGAGCCCCCCGGTGACCAGAATCATTCCTGAACTCTCCTTACGGCACGGTTGCGGCTCCGCGAGAAGCGGAGCGTCGTTCCGATTAATATACGGATCCACGTTCCGCTTCGTCAACGGACCTCGGGAGGGGGAGCGGGGCGCGCGCCGAGGTGAGCACTCTTTACTCGCTGTAGAGGCCACGTTGAACGGTCTGTGAGAGTCGCCGCCCTAGCCTGGGAGCTTTGCACGACAAACGCTCAGCGGGGGAGGCGTCGCATGGGCAGCGGCGGCGGGCACAGTGGCGGCGGGCACGGCGACGGCAAGGTCCTGGACATCAAGGTGGCTGACATCAAGTCCGTCGCGCCGACGTTCCACCACCAGGCGGTGAAGCTGAGTGAGGCGCTGACCACGCTGATCTCGACGCTGGACGGCTATGGCGAGCCGTGGGGGGACGACAAGCCGGGTAAGGACTTCGGCAAGCAGTACAAGCCGAACCAGAAGCACATCGAGTCGGCGGCCGGCATTCTCGTCCTCGGCCTGACCAGCATCTACGAGGCGGTGAACGACATGGCCGACGGGCATGTCGACAACGACAAGCTCATCGAGGGCATGTTCACCAAGGCCAAGAAGGACGGGCCGGGTCACGGTGGCGGCCGGTGAGCATCGAGGACAAGGCCAAAGCCCTCCTCATGAAGCTGGGCATGTGGTGGCCGGACGCCAACTCCGGCACCCTGCGCCACGCCGCGGACGCCTGGCGGACGTTCGCCGACAGCGTGGACGATGTGCGGGTTGCCACCAACAAGGCGGCCACGACGCTCATCCATCACAACAAGGGTGAGGCGATCGACGCCTTTGAGGCCTTCTGGGGGCGTTACGCCAAGGGCAAGGACGAGGGCTGGCTGAGCAATCTCGCCAAGTCCGCCCGGAACATGGCCAAAGCGCTGGACAAGTTCGCCGACACGGTCGATGACGCGATCGAGAAGCTGTGGACGCAGATCAGCATCGATGCCGTCGCACTCGTTGGCGGCGGGCTGCTGACCATCGTCACCGGGGGCGCCTCCGATGGTGTAGCGGCGGAGATCATCGCCATGGCCGCCGGTCTGGGCGTCGCCGTGGAGGAATCGGTCGCCGTCATCGCGGCGGAGATGCTGACGGGCGCGGTCTTCACCAGTGTGCTGTCGGTGACGATCGACGCGGCGGTGGCGCAGCCGGTGAAGATCGCCCTGGGGCAGCAGAAGGGTTTCAGCCTGGACGAGGTCAACCAGGCGGCCAAGGACGGCATGATCGACGGCGGGATCTTCGGCGCCGGGCTCGGGGTGCTCAAGCCCGGTGTGATGCCGAAGCTCACCGGCGTCCCGGACCTGCTCAAGCCGCCGAAGGTGCCCTCGATGCGCCCGAACCTCGTCGAGGAAGGCCCGGCCGCACGCCCGGCCAAGAAGTGCCCGTGCACGGGTGAGCCGATCGACATCGCGACCGGCGCGATGCTGATGGAGCACACCGATCTGACGCTGCCGGGGTCGCTGCCGCTGGTCTTCGAGCGCACCCATGTGTCCTCGTACCGGGGCGGGGTGTGGTTCGGCCCGACGTGGGCCAGTCTGCTGGACGAGAGGGTCCAACTCGACGCGGAGGGCGCGGTGTTCGCCGCGGCGGACGGGATGCGGCTGGTGTATCCGGTGCCGGAGCCGGGGGTGCCGACGCTGCCCTCGAAGGGCGCGCGGTGGCCGCTGGAGTGGGACGGCAAGCCGGACGGCGTCATGACGGTCACCGATCCGGAGGCGGGTGTGGTGCGGACGTTCGTCCGTCCCGCCGCCACGGAGGAGCCGGGCGCGGTCTACCTGGTCCTGGAGAGCCTCCAGGACCGCAATGGCGCCCGCATCGACATCGAACGCGCCGCGGCCGGGAACCCGCTGGCCATCCGCCACTCCGGGGGCTACTACCTGGCCATCGACACCGAGGGCCAACGGGTCACCGCGCTCCGGCTCCTCGACGAGCCGCCGTCGGTCTACGCGCCCGAGGGCGGCCGTGAGGGCGGCACGGTGGTGATGCGCTACGGCTACGACGAGGCGGGCAACCTCACCGAGGCCATCAACTCCAGCGGCACACCCCTGCGGTTCACCTACGACGGCGAGGGGCGGATGACGTCCTGGACGGACCGCAACGGCACGTCGTTCCGGTACGTCTACGGGCCGGACGGGAAGGTGGTGCGCACCGAGGGCAGCGACGGCGTCTTCAACGGCAGCCTGGAGTACGACGAAGAGGCGCGGACGACGGTCTACACGGACTCGCTCGGCCACCGCACGTCGTACCGCTACAACGCCGACGGGCAGCTGATCGAGGAGACCGATCCGCTGGGCCACACCACGCTGACGGAATGGGACGCGCGCGGCGACCGTAAGGTCGCGGTGACGGATCCCCTGGGCCGTACCACCCGCTACGCGTACGACGAGGACGGCAACCTGACCGGCGTCACCCTGCCGGACGGGGCGCGGGCGGAGGCCACGTACAACGCCTTGTGCCTGCCGGTGGAGGTCACCGAGCCGGGTGGCGGGACGTGGCGCCATGAGTACGACGACACGGGGAATCTCCTCTCGACGACTGACCCCGTAGGGGCGACCACCGTCTACGGCTACACCGAGCGGGGCCACCTGGCCGAGGTCACGGACGCGCTGGGCAACACCACGCGCCTGACCCCGGACCCGGCCGGGCTGCCCATCGCCGTGACGGATCCGCTGGGGCACACCACGAGCGTCCGCCGGGACGCCTTCGGCCGGGTGGTGGAGGCGACGGATCCGCTGGGCCACACCACCCGTATGGGCTGGACGACCGAGGGCAAACCGGCGTGGCGGGAGGAGCCGGACGGCGCCCGGGAAAGCTGGACCTGGGACGGCGAGGGCAACCTCCTCACCCACACCGACGCGGCGGGCCACACCACCCACCAGACGTCCACCCACTTCGACGTCCCGGCCACCCGCACGGAGCCGGACGGCGCCACGTACGCCTTCGCCTACGACACCGAGCTGCGCCTGACCAAGGTCACCAACCCCCAGGGCCTGACCTGGACCTACACCTACGACCCGGCGGGCCGGCTCACCTCCGAGACCGACTTCAGCGGCCGCACCATCGGCTACACCCACGATGCGGCGGGCGGCCTGCTGTCCCGCACCAACGGGGCGGGCGAGACGCTGTGCTTCACCCGGGACGCGTTGGGCCGCACGACGGAACAACGCGACGAGGCGGGCGCACGGACGACGTATGCCTACGACGCGCAGGGCGCCCTGACCCAGGCGAGCAACGCCGACTCAGTGGTGACTCTCGAACGGGACGCGGTGGGCCGAGTCCTGTCGGAGACGGTCAACGGCCGGACGACGACGTACGCGTATGACGCCGTGGGCCGCCGCACCGAACGCACGATGCCCTCGGGCGTGAGGAGTGCCTGGACCTACGACGAGTCGGGCCGCCCCACTCAACTGACCACGGGCACGGCAGGCACCCTGACCTTCACGTATGACGCGGCGGGCCGCGAGACGGAACGCCGCATCGGCGAGTCCGTGACGCTGGCGCAGACATGGGACCGGGCAGACCGCCTCACCACTCAGACGATCGCTGAGGGCCGTGGCAACGAGGTGGACCGGATCCTCCAACACCGCTCCTACGCCTACCGCCCGGACGGCTACCTCACCGAGATCCGCGAACTCACCTCCGGCACCCGCCGCTTCGACCTGGACCCGGTCGGCCGTGTGACGGCGGTCCACGCCCACGGCTGGACCGAGACCTACGCCTACGACACGGCGGGCAACCTGACGCAGGCCACGGCCCCTGCTCATCCCTCACCTGGAGATCGGGAGTGCACCGGCACGCTGATCCACCGCGCGGGCCGCACCACCTACGAACACGACGCCCAGGGCCGCCTGACCCGCCGCACCCGCAAACTCCTCAACGGCCAGACCCGCACCTGGACCTACACCTGGAACGCGGAAGACCGCCTGACGGACGCGACAACTCCGGACGGCGACCACTGGCACTACGCGTACGACCCCCTCGGCCGCCGCATCTCGAAACAGCGCCTGGCGGAAGACGGCACGATCGCCGAATCGATCGACTTCACCTGGGAAGACACCCGCCTTGCGGAGCAATCCACCCAAGAAGGCAAGCACACCACCTGGGACTACGCCCCGGACACCCACCGCCCCCTGACCCAAATCGACCACACGCCACTGGTGCGTGAGCCCGGCGAATCCCTCATAGAGAAATTCACCGGCGCCGATGACGACACCACGCCGCGCTTCCACGCCATCATCACGGACCTGGTCGGCACCCCAACGGAGTTGGTCACGCCTGTCGGCGACGTGGCCTGGCAACACCGCACCACCCTCTGGGGAACACACTTCCCCTCCCCGATCAGCCGGGCGGCCGTTGACTGCCCCCTCCGCTTCCCCGGCCAATACGCCGACCCGGAAACGGGCCTGTACTACAACTACTTCCGCCACTACGACCCAGAGACCGCCCGCTACGTCACCCCAGACCCCCTCGGCCTGGACCCCGCCCCCAACCATTACGCGTATGTCACCAACTCGCTCGGCTGGGCTGATCCGCTCGGTCTTCAGCGCTGTCCACAAGAGGCTCTGGACAAGGCTTACGAACTGGACAACACTCCGCGCAAGCTGGAGCATGTAATCGACCCTCCGAAGCACGGGTTCGAGGACATCGTCAAGAATTCTGGAGGTAGGGAACAGGCATTCAGGCGCATCGTTAATAGCTTGGGCGAAAAGGATGACTTGCCGGACGCTGGCGGGTTTGTGGTCAAGCGTACGATCGACGGCGAGGTCGTGACGATTCGCGGAGCCATGGTGAAGGGGGTGCCGCGAGTAGGTACGGCGTTCATCGAAGACAAGTTCCCCGGAGGGAAATGATGGCGGCAGTCGAGCATCCGCCCAGGCATCTACGAGCGGCTGAAAGCGATGTACTCAACAAGCTCCTGTCAGCGCGGTTTCCCGGCGCTGAGCAATTGAGGCAGCAGGTTCCAGCAACGCGTGTCGTCGGTCGCTGGGGAGGGATTCGCCCAGCGTGGATCTCAAAGTGCTCGAGTCTTTTCCGCCTGCGGAGGTCCCCAACGGTGTGATCCCCGCTACTGGCGCTGTGAAGGACTCCTCCGGAGAGTTGGTCGGCGAACTGCTGCTATGGGTGAGCGATGGGAGGCTATCGGCTCTGGAGTACTCCTGGTACACCGACGAGGCTCCGACCGCGCTGCCTGATCCCGGCGACGTGACCGTTGCTGTACAGCACTCATGAGCGGGGAGCATCGGACCGAGGGTGGCGGCTTATGCTGGGCGCGTGACATCGAAAGGCGAGCAGGAGCCGGGGCTGCGGGCGGATGCGGCGCGGAATCGTGCTCGGGTGTTGCGGGTCGCCCGCGAGCAGTTGGCCGCCGGTGATGACTCGCTTCAGCTGAATGCCATCGCCCGGCTCGCCGGGGTGGGCGTGGGGACCGTCTATCGGCACTTCCCCAATCGCCACGCGCTGTGGGAGGCGCTGTCGACCGAGCGCTTTCAGGAGCTGGTCGACGAGGCCCAGGCCGCGGCCGCCGAGGAGGACGCCCTCGCGGGGCTGTACCGCCTGCTGCGTTTTACCCTCCTGCACGCGTTGGGCGACAGCGGCTTCGCCGCCGTTCTCGAATCCGCCAGTGATACCGACGCGCGGACCGCGGCGCTCAAGGCCGAGCTCGACGGGGCCGTCGCGCACCTGCTCGACCGGGCTCGCCGGAGTGGCGCCATCCGGCGGGACGTCGAGGCAGACGATGTGCGCCGTCTGCTCTGCGGCATCGAGCACGCCGTACGTGCGGGCGACAGCGACCCGAAGCGCACCGAGGTCTACCTCGACGTCCTCCTCGAGGGGCTGCGTCCGCCGCGCTGACGACTGGTTCACCTTGCTAACCGGATAGCTATCCGGTCGTGCTAGTGTGCCCTCATCGAATCGGATAGCTATCCGATTATGGGTGGCGAGGCGGCGGAGGGCAGACCCATGGAGCAGCGGGCGGTCGTGACGGCGGGGACCGGGGGGATCGGTCTGGAGACCGCGATGGGGCTGGCGGCGCGCGGGTTCGCCGTCACCGTGGTGGGCCGCGACGCCGAGCGCGGCGCCCGCGCGGTCGAGCGGCTCGCCGGGGTCACGACCGGCGGCGAGCCGCACTTCATGGCGGCCGACCTCGCGTCCCTCGCCGACGTCCGGGCGCTCGCCGCCCGACTCGCGGCCGAGGGCCCGCTGAAGGTCCTGGTCAACAACGTGGGTGCGATGTTCGCGGACCGGCAGCGGACCGTCGACGGGATCGAGGCGACGTTCGCCGTCAACCACCTCTCGCCGTACCTGCTGACCGAATCGCTCCTCGACCAGCTCCGCGCCGCCGTACCGAGCCGGATCGTGAACGTCAGCTCCGGTGCGATACGCGCCGCCAAGCGCACCTTCGACGCCGTCGAACCGCCCGGTGGCTACTACGGCTTCCACTGGTACGGCCGGGCCAAGCTCGCCAACCTCGCCTACACCCTGGACCTGGCGGAGCGCCTGCGCGGCAGCGGTGTCACGGTCTTCGCGGCCGACCCCGGCGGGGCCGCGACCGACCTGACCAACGGCACCATGCGCTCACCGAAGATCGTCTCCCCGGCGCTGCGTCTGCTGTGGCCGCTGGTCCGGCGGACCTTCGAACGCTCCACCGCCGGACCCGCGGCCCTGGCCGCCCGGTCGTCCATCGTCGCCGCGACCGACGCCTCCCTCGACGGTCGGACCGGCCTGCTCATCGGCCCCGAGGCCACCCCCGTCCCCGCCTTCCGCGGAAGCACCGACCCCCGGACGATCGACGGCGTGCTCAGGCTCAGCCGGCAGCTGGCACCCGTTGGCCACGATCGCTGACCGCGTCGCCCGTCACCAACGTCCCCGGACAGCACATCTGGATCACTTCCCGGAGCACGTCGTTCGCCGGGGTGGCGCGGCACCTCTCTCGCCCCCACCCGCGCCTGGGCGCTCGCACACCTCGATCGCCCGCTCACCCTGGCCGACCTGGCCGGTCACGCCAAGATGAGCGTGCGCACCCTCAGCCGGCGTTTCCAAGCGGAGACCGGGCTGAGCCCGCTCCCATGGTTGCTGCACCAGCGCATCGACCGGGCCAGAGAGCTGCTGGAGACCACCGGGCTGCCCATGGATCAGGTGGCCGGGAAGAGCGGTCTGGGCAGCGCGGACTCCCTGCGCAAGCACATGGTCAGTCGGGTGGGACTCACTCCCACGGCCTATCGCGCAAGCTTCAGCCGGGCGCCCACTGGCGCCTCCCGCGGAGGTTACCCGGCTTCCCCGACCCCGGCGCGGGCGACCCCTGCCCGGGACGCCGCGACGGCGGCGACCGCCGTCGCGGCCAGGGCGGCGCTGACCCACGCCGCGTCCCGGTAGTCGCCCGTCGCCCCGGTCGCCGCGCCCGCGGTCAACGGGCCCAGAAACGCGCCCGCGTTCAGCGCGACCGTGGCGAACGAGCCGCCCAGCGAAGGGGCCTGGGGCGCGACATGCATGACGCGGGCGACGAGCGTTGAGCCGATGCCGAACGACAGGCCGCCCTGGACGATCGTCACGACGAAGAGCGGGGCCGGGTAAGGGCTGGTCACGGCGAGGAGAGCCCACCCCACCGGCAGGACGCACAGTGCCAGGAGCAGGCCCCTCCCGAGCCCGCCGTCGGCCGTGCGCCCGGCCGTGGTCACCCCCGCGAACGCGCCCACCCCGAACGCGGCGAGCAGGGCCGGGACCGCGGCGGCCGGAAGGTGGGCGATGTCCGTGGCGATGACGGCCAGGTAGGCGAAGGTCGCGAAGGTCGCCCCGTTCACCACGGCCGCGAGGACCATCGCCCACCGCACCGGACGCGACCGCAACGCACGCGCCTCCCGCCGGACCGAGACCTCCTCCCGACCCGCCGCGTCGGCGGGCGCCCGGCGGAAGACCAGCGCCAGCGCGGGCAGGCACAGGGCGGCCACGGCCCAGAACGCGGAACGCCAGCCGGACCAGTCCCCGAGCAGCGCCCCCGCGGGAACGCCCGCGACGCACGACAGCGTGACCCCGGAGAGAAGAACGGCGGTGGCCCTGCCGCGCCGCTCCCCGGGGACGAGGGCCGTCGCCACGGACATCGCGACCGCCAGGAAACCGGCGTTGACGATCGCGGCGACGACACGCGTTCCGAAGAGCACGGCGAAGTCCGTGGTGACCGCCCCGATCACATGCACCACGACGAAGGCCGTCAGAAAGCCCGCCAGCGCGCGGCGCCGCGGCCAGCGCGCGCTCAACGCGGCCATCACCGGGGCGCCGACGATCATCCCGATCGCATACGCGGACGTCAGACTCGCCGCGGCTCCCACCGATACGGAGAGGTCGCGGGCGATTCCCGGTACGAGACCGGACAGCATGAACTCGGACGTTCCTTGCGCGAAGACGGCGAGCGCGAGGACATAAAGGAAGACAGGCAAGAGGTCGACTCCAGCGATGGATGAGCGAATGCGGGCAAGAGCGGCCGCGTGCTGGACGTCGGACTACGTCACGAGCCCGAAACGGAACCAGACACACGGAGTCGTGTCCGGTCGCTGGAAGCGAGATCGACCCAGAAACGAGGTCAGCAGAAACCAGGTCAGTTGGTCAGAGAACGACTCGCCGCCGAGCGACCGGCGGCTCCGTTCTGTCTGATTCAGGGCTCATCACGTCGGGCACGGTACCCACAACCCCCACCGAGATCAATCCGATTTCGGCGCGCCCCAGCCCCTCCGGTACGCGGCCCGGTCACCCGGCGTCGCCGCGAAGTCCACATACAGCGCGACGCCGAACCGCTCGCGGCGCGCGTCCTCGCGGCTCAGCCCGAGGCGCACCGCCCGCACCAGCCACCGGGCCTTCGGGGAGCGCGAGGCGCGCAGGCTGCCGTCATGCTCCAGCGGGCCCGCGTCCCGGGCGCGGGATCCCCGCGTACTGCAGCCGCAGCGACACTCCAGGGCTCAGCACGGGCACGGCCAACAGCACGACGTGGGGGTGACCCACCGGCGTGGGACTCAGCCCTGGGAGGTCTTTGCCGCGGCGCAGTCGCCGCAGGTGCCGAAGATTTCGATCGTGTGGGCCACGTCCACGAAGCCGTGCTCGGCGGCGATCGCGTCGGCCCACTTCTCGACGGCTGGGCCCTCCACCTCGACCGCCTTGCCGCAGGCGCGGCAGACCAGGTGGTGGTGGTGCTCCTCGCTGTTGCACCGGCGGTAGACCGCCTCGCCCTCCGTGGTGCGGAGGACGTCGACCTCGCCGGCGTCGGCGAGGGACTGGAGGGTGCGGTAGACGGTGGTCAGGCCGACCGAGTCGCCCCGGTGCTTGAGCATGTCGTGGAGCTCCTGCGCACTGCGGAACTCGTCCACCTCGTCCAGTGCCGCCGCCACCGCGGCGCGCTGCCTGGTGGACCGGCCGTGTACTGGGGGACCGGCGGTCGCCACAGCTGCCTCCTCAACCTCGGATGCTCCGTCGCCCTCGGGCTCGTTCCGCGCCCACTGCGCCTTCTGCCCGGCCATTGTGCCAGTTATCGCTCGGGTAGCGGACGAGACTGATGGGACGGGCTACGGAGCCGAGCGGTGGACCAGGAGCAGTGGACTATACGAGTACATCGTCCCTCAGGGTGCATCGTTCATCGGCCGCCGCCACCCGTTGAGCGCGTCTTTTCGCCAAGGGGGCGGCCAGCGCCGTGATCATGGCGAAGACGCCGATGGCGAGGACGACGATGCTCGCGCCGGGCGGGACGTTCTTGTAGAACGAGAAGACCGTGCCGGACAGGGTCACCACGACGCCGATGGTGATCGCCAGCGCGAGCGTCATCGCGAAGCCCCGGGTGGCCTGCTGGGCGGCGGCGACCGGGACCACCATCAGGGCGCTGACCAGGAGCAGGCCCACGACGCGCATGGCGACGGTGACCGTGACGGCCGCGGTGACGGCCAGCAGCAGGTTGAGCGTGCGCACCGGGAGGCCGGTCACCCGGGCGAACTCCTCGTCCTGGCAGACCGCGAACAGCTGGCGGCGCAGGCCCAGGGTGATCAGTACGACGAAGGCGGCCAGCAGGGAGATCGCGACGACGTCCTCGGGGAGACCGTCGTGATCGAGCCAAAGAGATAGGTGGTCAGGTTGGCGTTGGAGCCGGTCGGCGAGAGGTTGATCAGCAGCACACCGCCCGCCATCCCGCCGTAGAAGAGCATCGCGAGCGCGAGATCGCCGCGGGTCTTGCCGTACCAGCGGATCAGCTCCATGAGGATCGCGCCGAGGGCGGAGACGGCGACGGCGGTCCACACCGGGTTGGTGCCGGTCAGGAAGCCGAGGGCGACGCCGGTGAGGGCGACATGGCCGATACCGTCGCCCATGATCGCCTGGCGGCGCTGGACGAGGTAGATGCCGACGGCGGGCGCGGTGATGCCCACCAGGACGGCGGCGAGCAGGGCCCGCTGCATGAAGGCGTAGTCGAGGATCTCGAGCATCTCAGGTCAGCAACCCTGTCCGGATCGGTTCGGCGTCGGGCGCCGCATGGGGATGGACGTGATCGTGGCCGGGCAGCGCGTGCTGGCCCACGGCCTTGGGCGGCGGTCCGTCGTGGACGACACAGCCGTCGCGGAGCACCACCGCGCGGTCGATCAGCGGCTCCAGCGGGCCCAGCTCATGCAGGACGAGCAGGACCGTGGAGCCGCCCGCGACCTGCTCGCGGAGGGTGCCCGCGAGGATCTCCTGGCTGGCGAGGTCGACCCCGGCCATCGGCTCGTCCATGATCAGCAGCTCCGGTTCGCCCGCGAGGGCGCGGGCGATCAGTACGCGCTGGTGCTGACCGCCGGACAGGGCGCTCACCGGGTCCCGGGCGCGGTCGGCCATGCCGACGAGCTCCAGGGCCCGCTGGACGGCCGCCCGGTCGGCCTTGCGCGGCGGGCCGAACCGGCGGCGGGCCAGCCGCCCCGCCGAGACGACCTCGCGCACGGTCGCGGGGACGCCGCTGGCGGCGGTGGTGCGCTGCGGTACGTAACCGATCCGGGCCCAGTCGCGGAAGCGGCGGCGGGGGATGCCGAAGAGGGTCAGCTCACCGCCGCTGAGCGGCACCTGGCCGACGATGGACCGTACGGCGGTGGACTTGCCCGAGCCGTTGGCGCCGAGCAGCGCCACGACCTCGCCGCGGCGGACGGTCAGATCGATGCCGCGCAGCACGGGCCGGCCACCGAGGGTGGCGGTGGCGCCGCGCAGGGATATGGGGTCCGCGGCCGGGTCCTCCGCCGGGTCCTCCGCCGGTGCCGCCGCCCGGGCTGTGGGCGGCGCCTCGGCCACCCCGGATTCCTCGCGAGCCGCCCCGGAATTCCCCGCCATCCCGGAATTCCCCGCCGCCCCGGATGTCCGGGCCTCCTCGGCTTCCATGGCTTCCTCCGTCACTTGGCGCCCAGCGCCTTCTCCAGCGCCTTCAGATTGGCTCGCATGACCTGGATGTAGTCATCGCCCCTTGACTTGGAGCCGATGCCCTCGATCGGGTCCAGCACATCGGTCCGCAGATGGAGATCGCCCGCCAGCGTCTTGGCCGTGCGGTCGCTCACCAGGGTCTCGAAGAAGACGGTGTTGACCTTGTCCTTCTTGGCTATGGTGTGCAGCCCCTTGACCCGGGCCGGGCTGGGCTCGGACTCGGGGTCGAGCCCGGAGATCGCCTCCTGCCGCAGGCCGTAGCGCTCGGCGAGATAGCCGAAGGCGGCATGGGTCGTGATGAAGGTGTCCGAAGAACGGCCCTTCAAACCGCTCCGGAAGTCCTGATCGAGCGCGCTCAGCTCCTTGACCAGGGCGGTGGTGTTCTTCTTATAGGTCGCGGAGTGATCGGGGTCGGCCTTCTCCAGCGCCTTGCCGACGCCCTTGGCCACCTGGGCGTAGCGCACCGGATCCAGCCAGATGTGGGGGTCGGCGGCCGCGTCGCCGGAGTGGTCGTGCCCCTCGTGGGCGTCGTGGCCTTTCTCGCCCTCGTGCCCCGCCTCGTCCTCGCCGCCGTGCCCGTGCTCGCCCTCGACCTCCGTGCCGTGGTCCTCCAGCGAGGTGTACGAGGCGGCGTCGGCGACGTGTTTCGGCTCGGCCTGGGCGATGGCCCGGTCGACGGAGGGCTGGAGCCCCTTGAGGTAGACCACGAGACCGGCCTCGCTGAGATCGGCGGTCTGCCGGGGGCTGATCTCCAGATCGTGCGGTTCGACGCCGGGCTTGGTCAGGGAGGAGACATGGACGGCGTTCCCGCCGATCCGCTGGGCGAGGAACTGCATGGGGTAGAACGACGCCACCACATCCAGCTTGCCGTCCGTCCTTCCGTCCCCGGCGTTGGTGGAGCAGGCTGTGAGGGTGGTCAGACCCAGTGCGGCGGCTCCGACGAGGGCGGTCGTGGGCCTGAGGCGGCGTATGTTCATGACTCTCATTTTCAACAAAGATGGAAACGATTGTCAACAACTGTCCTCTTGTTGATCGCTTCGGCTATCGATTTGATCCGGGGGTGCCGCCGCCGGTAACCTGAAGCATTCGCTTCGTCGTCAATGTCGTCATCAATGAAGAGAGCACCGTGGCCGCCGACAAGATCGACACCATCGTCAGCCTCAGCAAGCGCCGTGGCTTCGTCTACCCGTGCAGCGAGATCTACGGCGGCCAGCGCGCCGCCTGGGACTACGGACCGCTCGGCGTGGAGCTGAAGGAGAACATCAAGCGGCAGTGGTGGCGTTCCACGGTCACCTCGCGTGACGACGTCGTCGGACTCGACTCGTCCGTGATCCTGGCCCGTGAGGTGTGGGAGGCGTCCGGCCACGTCGCCACCTTCACGGACCCGCTGACCGAGTGCACCTCCTGCCACAAGCGGTTCCGCGCGGACCACCTGGAGGAGGCGTACGAGGCCAAGCACGGCCGGCTCCCCGAGAACGGCCTGGCCGACGTCAACTGCCCGCACTGCGGCAACAAGGGCAGCTTCACCGAGCCCAAGCAGTTCTCCGGGCTGCTCGCCACCCACCTCGGCCCGACCCAGGACTCCGGCTCGGTCGCGTATCTGCGCCCCGAGACCGCCCAGGGCATCTTCACCAACTTCCTCGCCGTCCAGCAGACCTCGCGCCGGAAGCCGCCGTTCGGTATCGCGCAGGTCGGCAAGTCGTTCCGCAACGAGATCACGCCGGGCAACTTCATCTTCCGTACGCGCGAATTCGAGCAGATGGAGATGGAATTCTTCGTCAAGCCGGGCGAGGACGAGAAGTGGCACGAGTACTGGATGGAGCAGCGCTGGAACTGGTACCGGGACCTCGGCCTCCAGGAGGCGAACATCCGGTGGTACGAGCACCCCAAGGAGAAGCTCTCCCACTACTCCAAGCGCACCGCTGACATCGAGTACCGCTTCAACTTCGGCGGCTCGGAGTGGGGCGAGCTGGAGGGTGTGGCCAACCGCACCGACTACGACCTGAAGGCGCACTCCGCGGCGTCCGGCCAGGACCTGTCGTACTTCGACCAGGAGGCCGGCGAGCGCTGGACCCCCTACGTCATCGAGCCGGCGGCGGGCGTGGGCCGCGCGATGCTGGCCTTCATGCTCGACGCGTATGTCGAGGACGAGGCGCCCAACGCCAAGGGCAAGATGGAGAAGCGCACCGTGATGCGGCTCGACCCGCGTCTGGCGCCGGTCAAGGTCGCGGTGCTGCCGCTGTCCCGCAACCCGCAGCTCTCGCCGAAGGCCAAGGGGCTTGCCGCGGACCTGCGCAAGCACTGGAACATCGAGTTCGACGACGCGGGCGCGATCGGCCGCCGCTACCGCCGCCAGGACGAGATCGGCACGCCGTTCTGCGTCACCGTGGACTTCGACACGCTCGACGACAACGCCGTCACCGTGCGCGAGCGCGACACGATGAAGCAGGAGCGGATCTCCCTCGATCAGATCCAGTCCTACCTGGGTGGCCGTCTGATCGGCTGCTGACCCGGCCAGGGCCGCCGCGCCCGGACCACGGCCCGGGCATCGCGCCCGGACCAACGGGCACCGGACACATACCCGACGACGGGCTCCGGTGCCGCGGACGCGAGGTCCGTGGCACCGGGGCCCGTCGACTCGGCAGAACGGGGGGTTCACCAGCCGTGCGAGGCGTGACGCACCACATCACCGCCATCCGCGAGGACGGCACGGTCTTCGAGGTGAGCTACGGCTACGGTCCGGGGCGGCGGCGGCTGCTCGGCTGCCGGCACTGCGACTGGCAGGAGCGGATCACCTACGGCGGCGCCCGGCACAAGGGGCTCGATCACCTCGCCCAGGCGCACGGGGCCGTCGGCTCGCCGCGGATGACCGCCGACGCGGCGGCGCGGCGGCAGGTCGTCCTCATCGTGCTGGCCTGTTTCGCGGTGGCCGCGGTCATTCTGTGGTGGGCCGCGTCCCAGGGGTGAGCCCGGCCGGACCGGCGGTGGCCTTCGGGGGGTGCTGGCCTGGAGCTCGGCCCTCGTGGGCGGGGTGGCCGCCCGCGTGGGCGCGCCGCCTGCGGCGGGCTGATCCCCTCCCCGCCCCTTCCCGACACCTGACGATATGCGGCTGCGCCGCGCGGGGGCTCCGCCCCAGACCCCGGGGTCCAGGGGCGGAGCCCGCGTGGCCCGCCGCAGGCGTCACGAACCTCCGGACACCCCTATCGGGCCCGAAGACCGTCCAGCAGCAGCTCGCAGACGGCCGCGAAGGCCGGGTCCATGTCCGGGTCCGACCACCGCGGCGCGTAGACGGGATCGTGGAACCGCGCCGTCGCGTCCCACAGCGCCCGGCCCGTGGCACGGGCGTCCCGCATCGTGAACTCCCCGCTCGCGATGCCGCTCTCGACGATCGTGGTGAGCTGGTCGATCAACGTCTCGACGTGGCGCGCGGTGATCTCGCTGTTCTCGGTGGCCAGCTCCAGGTACGTGGCGAAGAGCTCCGGATCGACGCCCGCCTTACGGCGCTTGGCGGCGAACAGGGTGAGCAGCCAGTCCTCCAGCCGGTCGGCCGCCGGGCCCTTGGCGCGGGCGATGCGGGACAGGCTGTCGTGCTCCTGGTCCAGCCACCGCTCGGTGACCGCCTCGCGCAGCGCCGTCTTGGAGCGGAAGTGGCGGTAGACGCTGCCGTGGCTGACCCCCAGCGCCCGGGCCACGTCCACCACCGTGGCCTTCGCGGGGCCGTAGCGGCGCAGCACGTCCTCGGTGGCTTCGAGGATGCGGGCGGGCGTCAGGGGAGTCTCGGGCGGCGGCATCGGGTCCCTTACTTCTTCTCGCTGTCGAGGGCGGCCATCTGGGCCTCCGGGTAGCGGTCGCCCGCGGCGGCGTCCGCCGGGACGGCCTCCTCGATGGCGGCCAGGTCGTCGGCGTCGAGCGTAACGTCAAGCGCGCCCAGGGCCTCGGTCAACTGGTCGCGGCGGCGGGACCCGACGAGCGGGACGATGGCGGTGGAGCGCCGGACGCCCTGCGCGAGCACCCACGCGATGGCGATCTGGGCGACGCTGACGCCCTTGGCGTCGGCGATCTTGCGGAGGGCCTCCACGAGTTCGAGGTTGCGGTCGAGGTTCTCGCCCTGGAACCGCGGGGCCCTGCTGCGGAAGTCCTGGGCGTCCGTGGTGCGCTCCCGCCTCCAGTGGCCGCTGATCAGGCCGCGCGAGAGCACTCCGTACGGGGTGATGCCGATGCCCAGCTCACGGCAGACGGGCAGGATCTCGTCCTCGATACCGCGCGCGAGCAGCGAGTACTCGATCTGGAGATCCGAGATCGGGGCGACGGCGGCGGCCCGCCGGATGGTTTCGGCGCCCACCTCCGAGAGACCGATGTGCCGTACGTAACCCGCCTGTACGGCCTCGGCGATGGCCCCGACCGTCTCCTCGATCGGGACGGCCGGGTCGAGGCGGGCGATGCGGTAGATGTCGATGTGGTCGGTGCCCAGCCGCTGGAGCGAGTACGCGAGGAAGTTCTTGACGGCGGCGGGGCGCCCGTCCTGGCCGGTCCAGGCGCCGTCCGGGCCGCGCAGCGCACCGAACTTCACGCTGGTCAGGGCGCGTTCGCGGCGGACGACGGGGGCGGTGCGCAGGGCCTCGTTGATGAGCAGTTCGTTGTGGCCCATGCCGTAGAAGTCGCCCGTGTCGAGCAGGGTGATCCCGGCGTCGAGGGCGGCGTGGATGGTGGCGATGGACTCGGCGCGGTCGACGTCGGCGCCGTACATGGGGGACATGCCCATACAGCCGAGGCCGATCGCGGAGACCTGGGGGCCGGTGGTGCCGAGCTGGCGGTTCTGCACGGGTGGTGCTCCTTGGGCTGGCGAGCTATCAGAGGGGAACGAACAGGTACCCAAGAAGAGCGTGGCATATGCGATGACAGATTTCAATATCTGTCATCGCCTACCGGTCGCTCCCGGCCGTCTGTTCCGCTTGTTCGGCTTGTTCGGCTTGTTCGCTCGTCTCGCTTGTTCCGGGACCTCCTACGCCACCTTGCGCGGCAGCCGCAGGCTCATCAGCAGGGTCAGCGCGATCGCCGCCAGCTGGGCCGCGAGCGTGATGACCAGCGCGTCACCCATGCCCGCCGACGGCTCCAGGGACAGGAAGAGCGTGCCGAGCGTCGCCACGCCCAGCGCCAGCGCCGACTGCTGGGTGGTGACCATCACGCCGCTCCCCACCCCGGCCCGCTCGCTCGGCACATCGGCCAGCACGATCCGGATCAACACCGGCAGCTGGAGCCCCTGTCCGAACCCGGCCAGCGCGACGCCCGGCAGCAGCCCGGCCAGCGACAGATCCGGCCAGTCCCGCCATACGGCCAGCATCAGCAGCGCGATGCCCACGGCCTGGATCAGCCCGCCCGCGGTCACCACGCGGCTGCCGTACCGGCCCACCAGGCGCGGCCCCATCAGCGAGGCCACGAAGAACGTCGTGGCCATCGGTGCCAGCGCCAGCCCGGCCTCCACCGGCCCGTACCGCAGCCCCTGCTGCAGCGCGACCGCGATGACGAACATGAAGCCGCCGAAACCGATCGAGAACGGCACCACCATCGCCAGCCCGCGCCGCAGCCCGGGCAGCGCGAACAGGCTCGGCGGCAGCAGCGGCGTCTTCCCCGCGCGGTCCGCGCGCCGCTCCACGACGTAGAACGCGGCGGCCACGAACGGGAACGCGCCAAGACCCAGCCAGGTCCACAGCGGCCAGCCCGCCGCCCGCCCCTCGGTCAGCGGCACCATCAGCGTGATCAGCGACAGGGCCAGCAGCACCGTGCCCGGCACGTCCACCGGCGCGGGCCGCTCCGAGCGGGTCTCGGGGACCGTACGGACCGCGAGCACCAGGCCGATCAGCGCGACCGGCACATTGACCAGGAAGACGGCGCGCCACCCGGTGCCCGCGATGTCCGCGGCCACCAGCACACCGCCCAGGATCTGCCCCGCGACCATGGACAGACCGGCCGTCGCGCCGTACATGCTGAGCGCGCGGGCGCGGCGCGAACCGCTGGTCGAGGAGTGGATCGTGGCCAGCACCTGCGGAAGCATCAGCGCGGCCGAGGCGCCCTGCGCCACCCGGGCACCCACCAGGCTCCAGGCGTCCGGCGCGAGCCCGCAGGCCAGCGAGGTCAGACCGAAGGCCGCCATCCCGGCGAGGAAGAGCCGGCGCCGCCCGAAGGTGTCGCCCAGCCGCCCGCCGAGGACCAGCAGCACCGCGTACGCCACGCCGTATCCGGCGACGACCAGCTCCAGTACGGCCGGACCGGCATGGAGGTCGCGGTCCATGGTGGGCAGGGCCACATTGACGATGAAGAAGTCGATCAGCGGTAGCGCCGCGCCCAGCAGCACGGTGAACAGCCCGAGGGGGCTCAGCGCGGGTCCGGAGGAGGTGTGGGCCGTCCGCCCGGGGGTCTTCGCCGCACCCGGGGCGGCGGTGCTCGTTCGTATCGTGGAAATCTGCGTTTCAGTCACGCTTACGAAGATCCCGCGTCGCTCAGGCTGGTACCAGAGTGTTTTTATCCTGGTACAAGAAGTACCTGGCAACCGGATGAGCCCTCAGGCACCCTGGAGCCATGACCACGATGGTGCGGGACGCGACGGCCGGAGCCGCGGCCGAGAGCAGGAGTACGGGGGCCGAGATACGGAGGGGCGAGCTGGCCGCGTTCCTGCGCAGCCGGCGGGAGCGGATCACGCCCGAGCAGGTGGGGCTGCCCCGGGGCCGCCGCCGGCGCACCCCCGGGCTGCGCCGCGAGGAGGTCGCGCAGCTCTCGACCGTCGGTGTGACCTGGTACACCTGGCTGGAGCAGGCCCGCGACATCCATGTCTCGGCGCAGGTCCTCGACGCCATCGCCCGCGCGCTGCTCCTGGACCGCAGCGAGCGCGCCCACCTCTTCGCGCTCGCGGGGGCCATCGACCCGACCCCGGCGAGCGAGTGCACGGGCATTCCGCAGGCGCTCCAGCTCATGCTGGAGCGGCTTGAGCCGTTCCCCGCCTGCGTCCAGAACAGCCGCTTCGACCTGCTCGCCTACAACCGCAGCTACCGGCTGCTGATGTGCGACCTGGACCAGGTGGCGCCGGAGGACCGCAACTGCCTGTGGCTGGCCTTCACCAACGACGAGTGGCGTTCGAGCCTGGTGGACCGGGACGAGACGATCCGTCTGATGGCGGCCAAGTTCCGCGCCGTCATGGCCGAGCATGTGGCCGAGCCCGCCTGGAAGGCGATGGTCAAGCGGCTGGAGGACGCCTCGCCGGAGTTCCGGGAGATCTGGGCGCGGCACGAGGTGGTCCGGCCCGGCGACAAGATCAAGGTCTACCGCCAGTCGCGGGTGGGCATCCTCCGGCTGGCCTCCACCAGCCTGTGGACCGGCCCCAGCAGGACTCCAAGCTGCTCACGTACACCCCGGCGGACGCGGAGACGCAGCAGCGGCTGGAGCGGCTGCACGCGCTGGCGCTCGAGGAGGAGGCCGCAACGGAGGAGGCCGTCCCGGCGGCGGTCTGACCCGCGGGGCCCGGGGGCGGGGAGGGGAACGGCCCGCCGCAGGCGGCACCGTACGCCGGACTCCCGCCCCCTCCCGCCCCCTACGCCTTCGCGTTCGCCGAGGTCTGGCCCGTCGGCGCGCCCTCCTCGAACAGCGCGGCCGCGTGCCGGGTCGTCTTCTCGGCCCAGCGGCCCGTGGTCACCAGCCCCAGCAGCAGGATGACGGCACCACACGCGGCGATGATCCACCACGCGGGACGGGCCGCGTCCACGAACGACGCGGCGGCCGCGGGCGAGGCGGCGTGCCCCATCCCGCCCGCCGCCGCCGACGCGGCGCCCGCCGCCAGCACCGCGCCGATGACCGCGACGCCGAGCGACTGCCCCACCTGACGGCTGGTGGAGGCGACGGCCGCGGCGACCCCGGCCTGGGAGCGGGGCATCCCGGAGACCGCCGTATTGGTGATGGGCGCGTTGACCATGCCGAAGCCGAGACCGAACAGCACATAGCCGATCAGCAGCCCCGCATCGCCGGCCTGGGCGTCGAAGACGGCGAACAGGATCCCGCTGGCCGTTATGGCCACCCCTGCCACCAGCATCGACGGCCGTGGCCCGCGGGCGCCCACCAGCCGACCGGACAGCGGCGCGCAGACGAAGCACATGAACGCCATGGGCAGCATCCACAGCCCGGCGTGCAGCGCGTTGAGCCCGCGCACGTCCTGGAGATAGAGGGTGTTCATGAAGAGATAGCCGCCGAGCGCCGCGAAGGCGCACACCGCGACGACCGTCGCCCCGCTGAACGGCGCGCTGTGGAAGAACCGCACATCGATCAGCGGCTCCTCACGCCGCTGTTCGTAGCGGACCAGCGCGAGCAGCCCCAGGACGGCGACCCCCGCACAGGCCGCGATCAGCGGCGAGTCCCAGCCACGGTCCGGCGCCTCGATGATCGCGTAGGTGAGGGTGCCCAGCACCGCGATGACCAGCACCTGGCCGACGGGGTCGGCCCGGCGCGGCCTGGGGGCACGCGACTCCGGGACGTAACGGGCGGTGAGGAGCAGCGCCGCGAGCCCGACCGGAAGGTTTATCCAGAAGATCGAGCGCCAGCCGACGGACTCCACCAGCAGCCCGCCCACGATCGGCCCGGCCGCCATGCTGATGCCGACGACCCCGCCCCAGACTCCGATGGCGCGGGCCCGCTCCCTGGGCTCGGTGAAGACGTTGGTGATGATCGACATGGCGACGGGGTTGAGCATCGAACCGCCGATCGCCTGCACCATGCGGAAGATCACCAGCGCTTCCAGGTTGGGCGCGAGGCTGCACAGCCCCGATCCGAGGGAGAAGATCACCAGCCCGGTCTGGAACGTGCGCTTGCGCCCCACCCGGTCGGCCGTCGACCCCGAGAGCATCAGCAGGGCGGCGAGGACCAGGGTGTAGGCGTCGATCGTCCACTGCATCCCCGAGACGGAAGCGTGCAGATCACTTCGTATCGAGGGCAGAGCGACATTGAGGACCGTGTTGTCGAGGCTGACGAGCAGCAGGCTCATGCAGCAGATCGCCAGCACAAGCATGCGCCGCCGATGGCTGAGCTCACGCATGGTTGAACGCTACATCGATACCGTCGGTGCGGCGGTCATCACCGCCCTGTCGATCCCTCTCGCGGGTGCGGGACACGTTCCCTCTCGCGGGTGCGGGACAATGAGAGATCGGCCCCGCCCTTCGGCCCGCCCTCCCACCGTAGTACGCACGAGGAAGCTGATCCCATGACGCAATCGCCGCAGACGCCGCACACGGAGCGGACGCAGCTGCGGATCGGACCGCACACGGTCCAGCCGCCGGTGGTTCTGGCACCCATGGCCGGGATCACCAACGCTCCGTTCCGCACCCTGTGCAGGGAGTTCTCCGGCGGTAGGGGCTGTTCGTCAGCGAGATGATCACCACCCGGGCGCTGGTGGAGCGGGACGCCAAGACGATGCGGCTGATCCACTTCGACGGCACCGAGAAGCCGCGCTCCATCCAGCTGTACGGGGTGGACCCGGTGACCGTCGGCAAGGCCGTCCAGATGATCGTGGGCGAGGACCTCGCCGACCACATCGACCTCAACTTCGGCTGCCCGGTGCCCAAGGTGACCCGTAAGGGCGGCGGCTCGGCGCTCCCGTACAAGCGGCATCTGCTGCGCTCGATCCTGCGCGAGGCCGTGACCGCCGCCGGCCCGCTGCCGGTGACCATGAAGATGCGCAAGGGCATCGACGACGACCACATCACCTACCTCGACGCGGGCCGGATCGCGGTCGAGGAGGGCGTGACCGCGATCGCCCTGCACGGCCGCACCGCGGCCCAGCACTACGGCGGCACCGCCGACTGGGAGGCGATCGCCCGCCTGAAGGAGGCCGTCCCCGAGATCCCGGTGCTGGGCAACGGCGACATCTGGTCCGCCGACGACGCGGTCCGGATGATGCGCGAGACGGGCTGTGACGGCGTGGTCGTCGGGCGCGGCTGCCTGGGGCGGCCCTGGCTCTTCGGCGACCTGGTGGCCGCGTTCGAACCGGGCGGCGGGGCGGCGGTGTCCGGCCCTTCCGGCCCTTCCGGCCCTTCCGGCCCTTCCGGCCCTTCCGGCCCCGGGGCCCCGGCGTACGCGCGGCCGACGCTCAAGGAGGTCGCGGCCGTGATGCGCCGCCACGCCGAGCTGCTCGCCGAGTGGCTGGAGGACGAGGAGCGCGGCGTGATCGACTTCCGTAAGCATGTCGCCTGGTACACCAAGGGCTTCTCGGTGGGCTCGGAGATGCGCAAGCGGCTGGCGATCGCCTCGTCCCTCGCCGAGCTGGACGCCCTGCTGGCCGAGCTGGACCTGGACCAGGAGTGGCCCCCCGGCGCCGACGGCCCGCGCGGCCGCACCTCGGGCCGCAACCGCGTGGTGCTGCCCGACGGCTGGCTGGACGACCCGTACGACTGCGCGGGCGTCGGCGCGGACGCCGAACTGGACACCTCCGGCGGCTGAGCCGGGTAGTCCGGGGCGTGAGCCGGGTAGGGGCCGTAAGACGGACCGCGGGCCGAGGTAGTCCGGGGGTCACATGGGGTCATCACCGGTTAAAGTGATGGGCTCGTGGTCGCGGTGGGATCTGGACGATCTGGGGGGATCGGTGACAAGCGTCGTCTTCGTCCACGGCACGGGGGTCCGGGCCAAGTCGTACGAGAAGAGCCTCGCGCGGGTCGTGAGCGGCCTGGGACGGGTGAGAGCCGAGATCAGGGTCGCCCGCTGCTTCTGGGGCGAGGAGCACGGCGCCTCACTGGGGCTCGGCGGGGCGTCGCTCCCGGTGCGCACGAAGAACCGCGGCGTCGGCGACGACGGCGCGCTGGACGAGGACGATCCGCTGGCCGTATGGGCGCTGCTGGAGGCGGATCCGCTCGCGGAGCTGCGGGAGTTCGCGGAGGCGGCGCACGACGACGGCGAGGAGACGGGCTTCGCGCCCGGCCGCGCCGACCCCTGGGAGACCGTCGCCGACACGGTGCGCCGCCTGACGCTCGCTGACACCGGGCAGACCGGCGGCAGCCTGCGGCAGCTCATCGCGGATCTCGCGCCGCACCTCGACGAGGCCGCCGACCGCGTGGCCGACGAGATCTCCGACAGCCTGGGCGGCACCTCGCCCGCCGACGGCATCGAGCCCATCGCCGCCCGCGCCGTGTACGCCCTGGCCGTCCGGCGCGCCGAGGGCCCGTACGGCGACGACGAGCCGCTCGCGGTGGACGGCGCCGACCGCGACACCGTCGTCGGCGCGCTCACCGATCAGCTGGGCGGCACCGACCGGGGCGGATGCGTCGCCGGTGCCGCGAAGGGCGTCGCCGTACGGGCGTTCAACGCCTACGTTTCACCGTTCTCCTGGCTGGCCCACGCCCAACGCGGCCGGATCACCGCCACGTCCGTCCCGGCCAGTGGCGACATCCTGCGCTACCAGGTGCGCGGCGCCGGGGTGCGTGCCGCGATCCGGGCGGCGGTGCGCGACGAGATCGCGTCGGGGAACGGCCCGGTGGTGCTGCTCGCCCACAGCCTCGGCGGTATCGCCTGTGTCGATCTGCTCGCCGAGCCCGATCCGCCCGCCGGTGTGGAGCTGCTGGTGACGGTCGGCTCCCAGGCGCCGTTCCTCTACGAACTGGACGCGCTCACCGCGCTGCGCCGCGACGAACCGCTGCCCGGCGCGTTCCCCCGCTGGCTCAACGTCTACGACGAGCGGGACCTGCTCGGCTTCGTCGGGGAGAAGGTCTTCCCCGGCCGGGTCACCGATCTGCGCGTCAACACCCGCCAGCCCTTCCCGCGCGCCCACACCTCGTACTTCGCCCACCAGCGGCTGTACGACCTGCTGGCCCCGGAGCTGCCGAAGTGACAGCGGTGGAGCACGACTGGCGCCGCACCCACGCCGTGATCGTGGCGGTCGAGCAGTACAGCGGCAGCGACAGCTGGACCCTCGACGGTCCGGTGCACGACGCGCTCGCGATGCGGACGTGGCTGACCGGGCTGGGCGTGCCGCCGGAGAACATCCGCCTGCTGGCCTCGCCCACGGAGGGGAACAAGGCCGCCGTGGAGGCGGCGGACCGCGACTACCGTCCGGCGGACGGCCACATCATCCGTAAGGTCTTCATGGAGGAGCTGCGGTCCCTCGACGCGGACCGGCTGTGGATCTACTGGGCGGGGCACGGCGTACAGGCCCCGGGAGGCCGCTGGAGCCTGCTGTACCCGGAGACGCGGGACCGGGACATGCGGGGCCTCGACGCGCTGAACCTGATGACGCTGCTGCGCACCGAGCACCTGCCGAAGAAGGGCGTGGACCGGGTCACCGTGATCATCGACGCCTGCTGGCAGGCCCTTCCCCTCCGCACCCACATGATGGTCGCCAAACCGGACGAGCTCGCCACGAAGCCGGAGATCAACAGCGCCCGCGAGATCTACTGGATGCGCGCCTGCCAGCCCGGGGCGGTGTCCAAGAACCAGCAGGGCGCGGGCCTGTTCACCTCCGTGCTGTTACGGCAGCTCCAAGCGGCCTCCGCCGGCGGCGTGGCGCCGGACCTCGACCGGGTGTGGCAGGGGGTCCAGGACGAGTTCACACGGCTGGGCCGGGAGGAGGGCCTGCGGCAGTTCCCGACCGTGCACATCAGCAGGGGGACGGGAACGGCGAGGACATCCCGCTCGGCCCGCCCCGTTCGCCGCTGGACGAGCAGCAGCGGCGGGAGCGCGGCAAGCTGATCCACGCGGTCGGCGCGCTGCTGGGGGCGGAACCCGGCCGCGCGGCGGAGGTCGTCGTCGGGCTCTGCGAGCAGTTCACCACCGAACCGCCCGCCACGACGCCTCCCTCGGCGGAGGAGTTGGTCGACTGGGCGCTGGAGAACCCGCACGGCACCGTCACCCTCCTCGCGGAGCTCAGCGCACGGGCCCCGGCACAGGCCCCGGTCCGTACGGAGATCCGCAAGGCGTGCCACGTGCTGCAGAACCAGTGGCTGACCCGTGCCGAGTACGCGGAGCTGACCGGGTTGCTGGAGCGGCTGGGGCAGCGGGGGCGGTGCGACCTCGCCGAGGAGGCCCGGGCGCTGTTCGGCCTGGTCGAGCTGGAGTTCCACGATCCGGTCCGGCTCGCCGACGCGCTGGAGGAGCTGCTGCCCAAGCCGGACCGGCTTCCCCAGCTGCTCAGGGTCGTGGAGCGCTTCGCGGCCGTCGACGACGGACCGGTCGCCGCCGAGCTGCGCGTCTGGTCGCTGCGGTGCGCCGAACGGCTGGGGCTGAAGGGCCAGCTGATGGAGCGGCGCGGTGAGGCCACGGAGTACGCCGAGTCCGTCAAGGCGGCCGGGCTCGCCCAGGACCCGGGGGCACCTCCCAGCGGTAGCTGGGGGAGGGTTCAGATCCGGCTCCACCCGTCCAGCGGCCCCGGACAGCGGCGTGCGTACGAGGTGTGGACGCGGCGCGGCGAGGACGTCCACGCCCTGGCCAAGGTGGACACCCCCGCCACCCTGGACGAGATACAGGGCGGCCTCGAAGCCCTGCTGAACGCCCAGACCTACGCCCCGGACACCCTGGTGGAATTCTTCGTCTCCGCCACCGACCTCGAACTGGCCGTGCACCAATGGCAGTTCGCCCATCCCGTCAAGCGCCATCTGGGCACCGACTATCCGGTCGTCATGCGCTGCACCGAATTCCGCGAACCCCAGCGGCACGATCTGTGGAAGCGCCGCTGGAACCGCGTCGGCACCGCCGGCACCGAGGAGCTGCGCTGGCTGCCGGGCCATATGGACTGCGGTGAGGTGTACCGCGTCGTCCAGCAGTCCATGGACACTCCGGGCGCGCTGACGACCACCTCCTCGGCCGCCCGGGCGGACCTCTTCAACGCCTGTCTGTTCGGCGGGGTGCCCGTCCTCGTATGGCACGGCGAGGCGGAACCGTCCATAGCGGAGGACGAGCTGCGCGAACTCCTCGGCGAGGAGCGGCCCCTGCGCTTCCTTCCCCAGCGGCTGCGTGAACTCCGCCTCGACAGCGACCCCTACAAGAGCCACCACGGCCGCCACATGGCCCTCCTGTGGGACGATCCGCACCACCCGCTCCCCGACCAACTCGACCTGTCCGCACCCTGAGGAGAGACGAAGAAGATGGCACAGGACTGGAGGCTCTTCCAGGGCGGCGACACCCGGCCCCACAAGGTGGAGACCTGGCCCTCCGCCCCGCCGTGGCGGCGCTTCGGCGACGACGCGCGGCGCCGGGACACGGAGCGGCCGCTGCCGTACCTGATCTCCGACGAGGACCGCGACGTCGTCAACATGGCGCTGCACCTGCACCGCCCGCTGCTGGTCACCGGCCGCCCCGGCACCGGCAAGTCGACCCTGGCCCACGCCATCGCCCGCGAGCTGATGCTGGGCGAGGTGCTGCACTGGCCGGTCAACAGCCGCTCCACGCTCACCGAGGGCCTCTACTCGTACGACGCGGTGGGCAGGCTGCGCGAAGCCTCCCTCAAGCGGCGCGCCGACGAGAGCGCCGGGACCGAGCCGGACATCGGCGACTACCTCCGGCTCGGCCCGCTCGGCACCGCGCTCCTTCCGGCCCGCACACCGCGTGTTCTGCTCGTGGACGAGCTCGACAAGGGCGATGTCGACCTGCCCAATGACCTCCTTACGGTCTTCGAGGAGGGCGAGTTCGAGATTCCGGAGCTGGCCCGCCTGGGGGAGGGGAAGACGGTCCAGGTGCAATGCGCCGGCTCCCGGGAGAAGGTCGGGATCACCAGCGGCTGGGTCAGCTGCCGGGTCTTCCCCGTCGTCGTCATCACCAGCAACGGCGAGCGTGAGTTCCCGCCGGCGTTCCTGCGCCGCTGCGTCCGGCTCGACCTCAAGCAGCCCGACGAGGCGCAGCTGCGGAGGATCGTCACCATGCATCTGGGCGAGGAGGTCGGCGCGCGGGCCCAGGAGCTGATCGCCGACTTCGTGTCCCGGCGCAACGAGCGGGAGCTGGCCACCGACCAGCTGCTCAACGCGGTCCGGCTGCGGTCCTCCGGGGTGCGGGTCGACCAGGACGTCCTCGACAAGCTGTTCCGCTCGCTGAACGAAGTCGACGCGCCGTGATCGAGCGGCTGTGCGCCCTGCTGGAGGACGCGGGGGTCGAGCTCTCCGAGGTGGAGCTGCGCGACGTCCTGTGGTTCGCCGCCACCACCGCCCCGGCGCGCGGCGAAGGGGACGGCGGCGAACCGGCGCCGTCCCGGCGTTCCGCCGCTCCCGCCTCCGGCGCGGCCGACGGCGAGGACGAGGCGAAGGACGCCCAGCGGCAGCCCACCGGGGCCCTCACCCCCGGCGAACCCGAGCCAGGACCCCTCGTCCCCGCCGGGCTCTACGCCCCCGGCGCCGCCCGCCCCGCGGCGGCCCGCCCGGCGCGCGCCGTCGGCGTCCGGGGCGTCCGGGCGCTCCCCGGGACGCGCGGGCTGTCCCGCGCGCTGCGGCCGCTGCGGCGCAGCGTGCCGTCCCGCACGTCCTTCCGCGTCGACGAGACCGCCACCGCCGAGTGGATCGCCGAGACCGGTCTGCCGGACGTGGTGCTGCGCCCCCGCCCGGAGCGCTGGCTGAGCGTCGCGCTCATCGTGGACGACGGCCCGTCGATGGTGCTGTGGCAGCAGCTCGCCGCCGAGGTGCGCGGACTGCTGGAGCGGCAGGGCGCCTTCCGTTCCGTACGGACCTACGGCCTGGACAGCGCCCACGAGGACCGGCCGGTGCTCAGGGCGCGCCCGTACGCCCCCGGCGCCCGCGCCGCACCGCCCGCCAGCTCACCGACACCTCCGGCCGCACCGTGATGCTGGTCCTCTCGGACGGGGTGGGCCCGGGGTGGCGCGGCGGCGCGATTCCGCGGCTGCTGCGCCGCTGGGCCCGCCACTCGCCGGTGGCGGTGCTCCAGCCGCTGCCCGCGCGGATGTGGCCGGAGCGTGGTATGCCCACCCAGCGGCTGCTGGTCGACGCGGGCGGCCGCGAGGGCGCGCCGGGCCGCGCGCTGTCGGTGCGCCACCCGGTGCTGCCGCGCGGCCTGGTGTCGTACGACGGCACGACGCCGGTGCCCGTGCTGGAGCTGGCCGAGGGCGAGCTGGGCACGTGGGCGGCGCTCACCGGTACGGGTGGCGGCGGCGAACCGCTGCCGGTGATGCTGCTGGACGGCGCGGAGAAGCCGGTGGCCGCGCGGGCCACGGCCCATGTCCCCGAGCCGACGGCCGAGGAGCGGCTGCGCCGCTTCCGGGGCGCCGCCTCGCCCGAGGCCCAGCGCCTGGCCGGGGCGCTGGCCACCGTGTATCCGCTGACGCTGCCGGTGATGCGGCTGATCCACCAGGCGGGCGCGGGCCGCGGGGAGCGCTTCCACCCGGCGCAGCTGGCCGAGGTGTTCCTGGGCGGGCTGCTGCGCGGACGGGAGGGGAGCGCGGAGGAGTACGAGTTCCACCCCGGCGTCGCGGATCTGCTGCTGGACGCGGTCCGGACGTCGGACGCGCTGGAGACGGCGGCGCAGGTCACCGCGTTCCTGCTGCACCGCCACGGCAGCGGCCCCGAGTTCCGCGCCCGGCTCTCCGGCGACCACGGGGACTCCCGCGTCGCCGAGGAGGCCCGCCCGTTCGCGGCGGCGTCGCCGGAGCTGCTGTCGCGGCTGGGGTTGCTGGAGGACGCGGCGGAGGAGGAGCCGCCGCCGCGGCCGAAGGCGCCGGAACGGCAGCCGGTGGTACCGGCCGCCACCTTCCCCCCTCGCTCCTACACCTCCGAGCGCGTCCAGCCGCCGGTGATGGCGGTGGTGCGGCGGATCGCGGCGGACGACGGGCTGCCGAAGTCGGTGCGTGACTACGTCGACAAGATGCTGGACGAAGCCGATGAGCGGAACGAGGAAACCGGCTGGTGGGGGTACGGACCCTGCCCGACCTGGCCGAGCAGCTGGTCGACGCCGGGTGGCCGGAGTACGCGGACGAACTGCGGGAGACGGCGCGGGAGCAGATCGAAGGGCTCGGATCCCGGGAAGACCTCGAATCCCGCAATCTCCGCGGGCATCTGGCGATCACCCTGAACCAGCTCGGGGAGCACGATGAGGCGGAGCGCGAGCTGCGCGCGGTGGTCGCGGCCTCGGGGCGGGTGCACGGCGAGGAACACGACTACACGCTCTTCGCCCGCGGCTACCTCGTCGATCTGCTGAGCGACGCCGAGCGGGCCGAGGCGGCGGAGGAGGAGTGCCGCACGCTGATCGAGGCATGGGAGCGCCGGGAGGGCGACGACGGCCGGCGGCATGCCCAGGCCAAGCGTCTGCGGCGCGGGCGCCTGCTGTTGGACCTCGGGCGGGTGGCGGAGGCCGAGGAGGAGATCCGGGTCTCGGTATCCATGGCGCGGGAACTGTATGGGCCCACGCACTACGACACCGTCAACGCACGTGCCTGGCTGTCGACCGCGCTGCGGCGGCTGGATCGCTTCGACGAGGCGGAGGCCGAGATGCGGGCGGCGGCCGAGGAGTGCGCCGCGTCGGCGGAGTCGGAGGTGGATTCGCCGCTGTTGACGGCGCTCTTCACGCTCGCCGACCTGCTGAACGTCAGGCGGCGCGATGAGGAGGCGGAGGCGCTCTGGCACGATCTGGTCAACAGGACGTCGGCGGGCCTGAGCCCCACCCACTGGCGGGTGCGCCGGGCGCGCCGCAACCGGGTCGACCGTCTGCGCGTCCTGCGGCGGTACGCCGAGGCGGAGGCCGAGGCCGACGCACTGGTGGAGGAGTCGTTCGCCGCCGTCGGGGAACGGCACGACGAGTCGTTCACCGCACTGCGGACGCGAGCGATGGTCCTGGACGACCAGGAGCGGTACGACGAGGCGCACGCGGCCTACCGCGACCTTCTGGCACGGCAGACCGCCGTGCTCGGGGACGGGCATCACAACACCCTCACCACCCGGCACCAACTGGCGACCAGCCTGGGGAGGGCCGGACGACACGAGGAGGCGTTGGCGGAGTACACCGAGGTGCTCCAGGGCCGCATCCGCGCCTCGGGACCGGACGCCCAGGCGACGCTGGTGGCGCGATACAGCCGTGCCGGGGCCCTGACGCGCGTCGACCGCGTGGAGGAGGCCGAGCGGGAGTACCGCCTGACCATGGAGGGGGAGGCCCGGGTGCTGGGGCCGGACGACCCGAGCGCCTTGCTGACCCTCGTCCAACTGGCCGGCCTACTGCGCGACCAGAAGCGTTACGAGGAGTCCGAATCCTTGTTCCGCCGGGTGGTCGAGGGGCGCACGCGATCTGTGGGGGCCGAGGCCAAGGAGACGCTGGCCGCCCGGCACAGCCTGGGCAATGTGCTCAACAAGCTGGGCCGCTTCGCCGAGGCCGAGACGGAGATCCGGGAAACGCTGACGGCCCGGCAGCGCGTCCTGGGACCCGAGAACGTCGGCACCCTCTGGACCCGACACAACCTCGGCACCACCCTCAAGGGCCTCGGCCGCCTCGACGAGGCGGAGGCCGAGTGGCGGGCCGTGCTGGAGATCAGCGAGCGCGTCCTGGGCGAGGAGCACAACTGCACCGTTCGGACCCGCGAGGCCCTCGCGGGGCTGTGGGGGCCCGGGAACGACCAG
Organism: Streptomyces violaceusniger; assembly: GCA_005405945.1. Lineage (GTDB taxonomy): Bacteria > Actinomycetota > Actinomycetes > Streptomycetales > Streptomycetaceae > Streptomyces > Streptomyces violaceusniger. Next base: position 4,263,143 of record BJHW01000001.1, on the reverse strand, counting down.
TCGTCCTGAAATATGGCGCGATTCGTTCGCGGGGAATGCCGGGCCCCAGCCCCCTGATGCGGAGAGGCACCGCATCAGGGGACCGCGGACGAGCCGGCCCTCGGCATCCGCGGAGGTGGTCGGCCACCCCTCTCGGCGTGTCGCTCATCTGAGCGTACCCCCTCTCGTTGTATCCAAAAGGCGAGACAATGGGCCCTGGCAAGGCGTGATTCTCGCCACTCTGATCGGGCCTTCGCTCAGATGAGCGGCGACCGAGGGGTGATCCGGCGATGCCCGGCTGTACTCACCTCTCCAATGCGTGGCACTCAGTGCCACCCACTTGATGTTCGACACCTCGAACCATCGGTTACGTATAGTGAAATTCCAAGCGTCCATCACGGGCGGAGGGTGGGTGTGTGTTCGAGGCTTGAAGTCACCTCGTAAGAGCCTCGTTCGGACGCCGCACTTTCGAACACGTGGCAGGCGGGTGGTTACAGCCGTATGACGGTGGAGTGGACCTGCTCAGGAGCCTTTGATCTGGGTACGCTCCCCGCCGTCAGGGCAGCCGAGCCGAGGAGATCGAGTCCCGTGCCGGAAAAACAAGATCAGCAGAAGTTCGTTTACGACTTCACCGAGGGCAACAAGGATCTCAAGGACCTGCTCGGCGGGAAGGGGGCCAACCTCGCCGAGATGACCAATCTCGGTCTCCCCGTGCCACCGGGCTTCACCATCACCACCGAGGCCTGCAAGGTCTACCTGGACAGCGGTGCGGAGCCCCCGGCCCTGCGCGACGAGGTGAGTGCGCACCTCGACGCGCTCGAAGCGACGATGGGCAAGAAGCTCGGCCAGGCGGACAACCCCCTCCTCGTGTCCGTACGGTCCGGCGCCAAGTTCTCGATGCCCGGGATGATGGACACCGTCCTCAACATCGGCCTCTCCGACCAGTCCGTGGCCGGGCTCGCCGCGCAGGCGGGTGACGACCGGTTCGCCTGGGACTCCTACCGGCGTCTCATCCAGATGTTCGGCAAGACCGTGCTCGGCGTGGACGGCGACCTCTTCGAGGAGGCCATCGAGCAGGCCAAGCGCGCCAAGGGCGTCACCGTCGACGTGGACCTCGACGCCGCCGACCTCAAGAAGCTGGTCGGCGAGTTCAAGGAGATCGTCGCCAAGGAGACCGGCCGGGGCTTCCCGCAGGAGCCGCGCGAGCAGATGGACCTCGCCGTACGAGCCGTGTTCGACTCCTGGAACGGCGACCGCGCCAAGCTCTACCGCCGACAGGAGCGCATCCCCCACGACCTCGGCACCGCGGTCAACATCTGCTCCATGGTCTTCGGCAACCTCGGCCCCGACTCGGGCACCGGCGTCGCCTTCACCCGCGACCCGGCCAGCGGCCACCAGGGCGTCTACGGCGACTACCTGCAGAACGCCCAGGGCGAGGACGTGGTCGCGGGCATCCGCAACACCGTGCCGCTGGCCGACCTCGAGCAGATCGACCAGCGGTCCTACGAGCAGCTGATGCAGATCATGGAAACCCTCGAGACGCACTACAAGGACCTGTGCGACATCGAGTTCACCATCGAGCGCGGCAAGCTGTGGATGCTCCAGACCCGCGTCGGCAAGCGCACCGCCGGGGCCGCCTTCCGGATCGCCACCCAGCTGGTCGACCAGGGGCTGATCGACGAGGCCGAGGCGCTGCGCCGGGTCAACGGGGCGCAGCTCGCGCAGCTGATGTTCCCGCGCTTCGACGACGAGGTCGCCTCCGGCGACAGCGTCCAGAAGATCGGCCGGGGCATCGCCGCGTCCCCGGGCGCCGCCGTCGGCAAGGCCGTCTTCGACTCGTACACCGCCGTCAAATGGTCGCGCTCGGGCGAGAAGGTCATCCTCATCCGCCGCGAGACCAACCCCGACGACCTCGACGGCATGATCGCCGCGGAGGGCATTCTGACCTCGCGCGGCGGCAAGACCTCACACGCCGCCGTCGTCGCCCGCGGCATGGGCAAGACCTGTGTGTGCGGCGCCGAGGAGCTCGAGGTCGACACCAAGCGGCGCCGGATGACGGTGCCCGGCCGGGACGGCAGGGACGGCCTCGTCATCGAGGAGGGCGACGTCGTCTCGATCGACGGCTCCTCCGGCAAGGTCTACCTCGGCGAGGTCCCCGTCGTGCCGTCCCCGGTCGTCGAGTACTTCGAGGGCCGGATGCACGCGGGCGCCGACGAGGCCGACGAGCTGGTCGGCGCCGTGCACCGGATCATGGCGTACGCGGACCGGGTGCGCCGACTGCGCGTACGGGCCAACGCGGACAACGCCGAGGACGCCGCCCGCGCCCGGCGGTTCGGCGCCCAGGGCATCGGGCTGTGCCGCACCGAGCACATGTTCCTCGGCGAGCGCCGGGAGAAGGTCGAGCGGCTGATCCTCGCCCACACCGACGAGGAGCGGAACACCGCGCTGGGCGAGCTGCTGCCGCTCCAGAAGGACGACTTCGTCGAGCTCTTCGAGGCGATGGACGGGCTGCCGGTCACCGTCCGGCTGCTCGACCCGCCGCTGCACGAGTTCCTGCCCGACATCACCGAGCTGTCGGTGCGCGTCGCGCTCGCCGAGTCCCGCAAGGACCACAACGAGAACGATCTGCGACTGCTCCAGGCCGTCCACCGGCTCCATGAGCAGAACCCGATGCTCGGCCTGCGCGGGGTCCGCCTGGGTCTGGTCATTCCGGGGCTGTTCGCCATGCAGGTGCGGGCGATCGCCGAGGCCGCCGCCGAGCGCCTGGGCGCCAAGGGCGACCCGCGGGCCGAGATCATGATTCCGCTGGTCGGCACGGTCCAGGAGCTGGAGATCGTCCGCGAGGAGGCCGAGCGGGTCATCGCGGAGGTCGAGCGGGCCCGGGGCGTGGACCTCAAGCTCACCCTCGGCACCATGATCGAGCTGCCGCGGGCCGCGCTGACCGCCGCCCAGATCGCCGAATCCGCCGACTTCTTCTCCTTCGGCACCAACGACCTCACCCAGACCGTCTGGGGCTTCTCCCGTGACGACGTCGAGGCCAGCTTCTTCACCGCCTACCTGGAGAAGGGCATCTTCGGCGTCAGTCCGTTCGAGACCATCGACAAGGACGGCGTCGGCTCCCTCGTCCGCGACGCCGCCCAGGCGGGCCGCGCCACCCGCCCCGACCTCAAGCTGGGCGTCTGCGGTGAGCACGGCGGCGACCCGGAGTCCGTCCACTTCTTCCACGAGGTGGGCCTGGACTACGTCTCCTGCTCCCCGTTCCGCATCCCCGTGGCCCGCCTGGAGGCCGGCCGCGCGGCGGCCAACGGGCGGTAGCCGGCAGGGGGCCGGTGGATGGTGACGCCCGCGGCGGGCTGATCCCCTCCCCGCCCCTTCCCACGCAGCGTCGATTCGCGGCTCCGCCGCGTGGGGGCTCCGCCCCAGACGCCGGGGTCCAGGGCGAAGCCCTCGCCACGCGGCGGAGCCCGTAAGACCACCGGAGCCGGTGCCGGGAACACCCACCCTCACCCCGGCATCGGCTCCGGACCTCAAAGGGGCGGCACCTTGTGCGGAGGTGCCGCCCCCTCTCACTCCCCCCACGGGAGCTGTTGCCGCGCGCATCGGCTACGTGCGGCAACACAAGTGCCCAGTCGCCGTAACGTACTCGTCACCCCCCACGGGAACGAGCAAACTGGCTCTGAGCACCGCCTGTTGAATTCCGGACAGCCGCCGGAAGCTTTTCCCGGTGGCCCCGGCTTTCCTGGGGAACAGCTTTCCTCTTCCGGCTCCGCGGCGCTCCCCGTTTCACATCTGGCCAAAAGGGCGTGGTGACTGACCGTGCCAGCGTGCATACTCATCGGTGATCGGGGGCGGTCGCAATGTCACGTGTGGGGGTCTGGTGCTCCGTGTTCATTTCAGTGAACTCGATCTGGCCCGGCTGCGGATGGCGGTCCGCCCGGACGCGCTCTGGGAAACCGTTTTAAGTTTCCATAGGTTGCGGGAGAACCGGGCCGAGTCCGTATACGGGAAATGGCGTTCGGAGGCGCGGAACCGACTCAACGGCGAAGCGCGGCTGCTTGCGCCGCTCATTCCGTCGCGCGGCTATTTCCCGGACTTCCTGACACCCGCCGAAGGGGTAATCGGTTGCGATGCCGCGATGTCCGCGCTGCGCGCCATCCCGGGTGAGCGCTTGCACGCGGAGCTGGCCGGGCTTCCGGCGGCCCGGGCGCTCCCGGGGTGGATACGGGATCTGGCGCAGGGCGAGCGAAGATCGCTGGACCGGCTGATCAGCACACTGCGCGCCTACCACCGGGCCGCCGTCGCCCCGTACTGGCCGCATATCCAGGCCCGGATCGAGGCCGACCGGGTGGCCCGGGGCCGCGCCCTGCTGGACGGGGGCGCCGATGGGCTGCTGGCCTCGCTGCCGCCGACGATGCGGTGGCGGGCGCCCGTGCTGGAGGTCGACTATCCGGTGGACCGCGATCTGTGGCTGCGGGGGCGGGGGTTGCTGCTGTTGCCGTCGTTCTTCTGCCGGGGGCGCCGGTGACCTACCGGAACCCGGAGCTGACGCCCGTTCTGGTCTACCCCGTCGAACACGCCCGGTGCGGTTTGATACCCCGCCCCGAGCAGCGGCCCGCCGTGGCGTCCGGGTCCGGGGCCGGCGCCGGGTCCGGGTCCGGGTCCGCCCGGACGCTCGGCAAGCTGGTCGGGCAGACCCGCTCGGCGGTGCTGCTGGAGGTCGGCGGCGGCTGTACGACCAGTGAACTGGCTCGCAGGGTGGGCGTATCGCTGGCCTCGGCCAGTCAGCACGCCAGTGTGCTGCGCGAGGCGGGCCTGGTGCACACCCTGCGCCAGGGCAGCGCCGTCCTGCACACGCTGACCCCGCTGGGGGCGGCGCTGCTGCGGGCGGGGCGCCGGGGGAGCGCGTCTTCGGGGCACCGGCGGCACCGGCGGCGCTGCCGCCGGTCGCCACGAGCGGACGGGGGCCGTCAGAGCGCGGATGAGGCTTTCCGGCCGCGTCCGGGCCGGAGACGGAGGGCGGGATGTGGATGCCGAACGTGGCCAGGAAGTCGGTGACGTACTGCGACCAGCCACTGGCCACCGCGCCCGCGCCCATCGTCATGTCGAGGATGAGGTCCCAGCCGATGAGCCAGGCCACCAGCTCCCCGAGCGAGACATACGCGAAGGTGTAGGCGCTGCCCGCCACCGGGACGGTGCTGGCGAACTCCATATAGCAGAGCGCCACCAGGGCGGTGGCGACCGCGCCGATGGTGTAGGAGAGCGCGATGCTCGGCCCGGCGTAGTTCGCGGCCGCCGTGCCGGTCAGCACGAAGATGCCCGCGCCGATGGTGACGCCGATGCCCATGAGGGTCAGCTGGAGCGGGCCCAGGGCCCGGGCCAGCCGGGTCTCCGGGCTGGCCGCGTCCTCGATCGTGGCTTCAATGGATTTGTTGCGCATGGCGGTGTCACTCCTTCGCTGGCCCGTGCGTAAGCGCTCCGCGGGAAGTGCCGCGAGGTGCCGTCGTTCATTCGCTGCTGTGTCGTGGCTGGCCGGGCCCACGCGGCGGAGCCGCATATCGACACAGCCCCGCTTCGGGCGCACCCGAACCGCACCGGACTTCATCGAGGCCGCTCAGGCCCTGAGCAGCCCGGGAAGGTGCTCGGCCAGTCGCTCGTAGTCGGAGACGGTGTTGTAGAGATGGGCCGACAGGCGCAGGAAGCCCCGTCCGTCCCAGGAGGTGATCGCGGTCTCGCAGCCGGTGTCGGCCGCGATCCGGCGCTGCAGCACATGCGAGGCCTCGTGGTCGGCCGCGAGCCCGGCGGGCAGCGGGACCAGCCGCATCGACGGGGCCTCGCTGCCCCGACCGCGGTCAGGTCCGCGCCGAGGGCGTCGGCCAGCAGCCCCTGGTCCACCTCGGCGAGCTTAAGGTGTGGTCGGTCAGCAGCACCTCGCCGCCGGGCGGCAGCGGCAGACAGCCCAGGACGGTGCTCACCTCGGCGCTGGCGTTGGTCACCAGGGCGGTGTGCTCCGCCGGGACCCGCAGGAACCGCGCCACGGCGGCGCGCGCCCGGCCCACCCGCTCGGGCAGCTCCCGGAACCACGCGTCCGGGTTGGTCTCCATCTCCTCGCGCAGCGCCCGCTGGACCTCCTGCACGGTGCGCGGCACGGCGCCGAACGAGCCGTGGTTGAGATGGACGACCGGGGGATCGAGCGTCCAGAACGGGCTCCGCGCCATGATCGCCAAGGGTGAGCCGGCGCCCGGACAGCAGCTCCCCGCCGAGCCCGAGCTCTGCGCGCGGCTCGGCGTCTCGCGCGGATCGCTGCGCGAGGCGGTGCGCTCCCTCGCCGCCCTCGGGCTGCTGGAGTCCCGCCACGGCTCCGGCACCTTCGTATCGGCGCTGCGCCCCGGGCAGATGCTGGCCGGGTTCGCCGCCACCGTGGACGTCCTGCCGCTCGACGGGCTGCTGGAGCTGTTCGACGTCCGCCGCCCCCTGGAGGCCCAGGCCGCCGCGCTGGCCGCCGCCCGCGCCGACGAGCGGGTGGTCGCCCGGCTGCGCGAGGTGCAGCAGCGGCTGGCCGTCTCCGAGAACGAGGCGGAACGGCACGCGCTGGACCGGGAGTTCCACTCCACCCGCTGCGAGGCGAGCGGCAACGAGGCGCTGGCCGCCCTGATCGATGTGCTGCGCGCCCGGGGCAGCCACTACAGCATCTACGGCGCAGTCGAGGCCGACACCATCCGGCTGGCCAGCGACCTCGGCCACGAGGCGCTGATCAACTCCATGGCCGCCCGCGATCCGGCGGCCGCCGCCGCGGCCGCCACCGCGCATCTGTCCCAGACCGAGGTCTGGCTGCGGCGGTACGCCCCGCTGCCGGACGACGGCCCGGCCGCCGGATGAGCCGCACCGGCCTCAGTCGTCGATGCCCGTGCGCTCGACGCCCGCGACGATATGGCGCTGGAGTACGAGGAAGACCACCAGCAGCGGCACGATCGACACCGCCGCCGCCACGAACAGCTCATGGAGGTTGACGGTCTGGGCCGTGGTGAACGTCGACAGCGCCACCTGCACCGTCCACGCGTCCCGGTCCTGACCGATGACCAGCGGCCACAGGAAGGAGTTCCAGGCGCCGATGAAGACGATCGTGCCGACCGCCGCGAACACCGGCCGGGAGTTCGGCACCACGACCCGCCAGTACGTACGCCAGTAGCCAAGACCGTCCACCCGCGCCGCGTCCTCCAGCTCCCGGGGAAAGCCCAGGAAGTACTGGCGGAAGATGAACGCCGCGACCGCGCTGAACAGCGTGGGCACCACCAGACCGCGCAGCGTGGACACCCACCCGAGCGAGCTGACCAGCACGAAGCTCGGCACGAAGGTGACCGCCGCCGGGACCATCAAGGTGCCCAGGATCCAGTAGAAGACCACATTGGCGTAGGCGTACGGGATGCGGGCCAGGCCGTATCCGGCGAGCGAGGCCAGCAGCAGGGTGCCCACGGTGGTGAGGACCGCGATCAGCGAGGAGTTGAGCAGCGCGTGCGCCATCGGCACGTTGGGGTCGTCGAACAACTCGCGGACGTTGGACCAGTGCAGCTCGCCCGGGAAGAACGTCCACCCCGGCGAGGTGATGTCCGCCTCGCTCGACAGACCGTTGCGCACCAGCAGGTAGAACGGGATCAGGAAGACCAGCGCGAGCGCGAGCAGCAGCACCAGCCGCACGGCGCGCCCCACGCCGACGAGGGCGTCCCGGACGTCGCGCGACTTCGGGGGAGTGGGCATCAGTCCTCCTTCCGGCCCAGGCCGAACCAGCGGGCCTGCACCACCGTCACCACGGCGATGATCAGCGCCAGGATCACCGCGCCCGCACTGCCCAGGCCCAGGTTCTGGCCCTGGCCCAGCGCCGTGTAGTAGAGGTAGACCAGCGGCGGGCGGGCGTAGGGCGGATAGCCGCGCGAGTCCGACAGCAGGTTGTAGAACTCGTCGAACGCCTGGAAGGCGTTGATCACCAGCAGCAGCACCACCGCGACCGAGGTCGCCCGCAGCTGCGGAAAGGTGATGTGCCGGAACACCTGCCAGCCGGGCCGCGCCCCGTCCACGGCCGCCGCCTCGTACAGCCGCGGGGAGATGCGCTGCAGCCCGGCCAGGAACAGCACCATGTAGAACCCCGCCTGGAGCCACAGCCGTACGGTCACGATGACCAGCCAGTACCAGGGCGGGTCCGTGGTCGACAGCCAGGCGATCTGATCGGCGCCGAACCAGTCCAGCACGGTGTTGGCCAGCCCGAAGCGCACCCCGTTGAAGATCGACATCTTCCAGATCAGCGCCGCCACCACATACGAGCACGCCACCGGCAGGAAGAACACCGACCGGAAGAACGCCTGCGCCCAGCGCAGCCGGTTGACCATCAGCGCCAGCGCGAGCGAGAGCGCGTAGGTGGCCGGGACGATGAACGCCGTGAAGACCAGGAAGGTCACCAGGCTGCCGGTGAACGCGTCGTCGCCCAGCATCGCCGCGTAGTTGTCGAAGCCGACGAAGTCCGTGGGCGAGACGGTGTTGTGCGCGTCGAAGAAGCTGAGGTAGACGCTCCAGGCCAGCGGGACGTAGGTGAAGAGGGTCAGCCCCAGGACGAACGGGCCGACGAATATCCAGAACCACAGATGGCGGTTCTGCGGGCCCAGGAGCCCGCGGACGAACGCCTCCCGCGTCCCCCGCGTCCCCCGCCTCCCCCGCGCCCTCCACCTTCCCCGCATCAGCTCTTCTTCCGCACGCGCCGCAGCTCGGCCTCGGTCTTGCGGACCACCGACCGCAGCTCGCCGTCCGGATCGGCCCCACCCTTGATGATCCGGCTCAGCGCGTCCTGGTAGGCCGTACGGCTCGCGGAGGTCCACAGCAGCGGCTCGGCATGGCCGTGGTCGGTGGCGTAGCGCACCGCCTCACCGGCCGCGCCCTGCCGCAGCTTGGCCGCCTTCGTGGCGAGCGAGATCCGGGCGGGGATGTGGAAGCCGTAGCGGAGCGCGAAGTCCTCCTGGTAGTCGGTCCGTTCGATCCACAGCCACTTCACATACGCCTTCGCCAGCGCCTTGTGCCGGGACCGGGCGCTGACCGCCGCCCCGTACGCGCCGACCGGCACCGCGGGCGCGCCGTGCGCCCCGTCCCGGGGGAACGGCAGCACCCCGAAGTCGTCCCCCAGCGCCTTCTTCACCTGCGGCAGCGCCCACAGCCCGGACCACTGCATGGCGGTGAGCCCCTGGGTGAACGCGGCCGGGTCCGACCAGTCGGAGGGCGCCCCGAGCAGCAGCGACTTCTCGGCGTAGAGGTGACGCAGCTTGCCGAGCGTCCGGGCGGCGGCCGGGTCGTCGAAGCCGACCTCGCCGTCCTCGGTGACCAGCGTGAGCCCGGCGGCGTTGAGCGGGGTGCCGCCGAGGACGCCGGGGCCGCCGTCATTGCCGAGGAAGAGCCCCTTGACGTCCTTGGTGGTCAGCTCCTTCGCCGCGTCGATCAGCGCGTCGAGGCTGCGCGGCGGCTCCACGCCCGCGTCCTCGAGCATGCTCTTGCGGTAGTAGAGCAACTGAGTGTCGATGACCTGCGGTACGGCCCAGATCTTGCCCTGATACGTCTTCGGGGCGAGCACGGCCGGGTTGAAGTCGTCCTTGGCCTCGCTGAGGAGATCGGTGAGGTCGACCACCTGACCGCCCTGGATCTGGTCCAGCGTCGGGCCGTTGACCTCGAAGACGTCCGGGCCGGACTTCGTGAGCAGCGCGGCGGCGGTCTGCTGGTCGTAGTTGCCCGGCCGCCACTGCACCTGGACGTTGGCCCTCTCGAACGCGTCGGCATAGCGCCTGACGGCCTGTTCGGTGCCGGGCTCGCCGTACTGGTGGTACCACTGCTCGAGCACCGGCTGGCCGGCGTGGTCATCGCCGTCCCGCCCGGTGTTCGACCCACAGGCGGAGGCGAGCGCGCCCGTGAGGGCCAGCCCTCCGCCCGCACCCAGCAGCCTTCGGCGACTCATGGACATTGGTGTGCGCCCCCTCGTCTCCCGGTCTCCGTATGACACAACGATCAACGATGGAGGCGGATTACGACAGAGGCGTTGCGGGGGATGTCACTTTTCGGTATCGGAATGTGACGCTGAGTCGATGTCGGTGCCGAGGCCGGTGCCGAGGCCGGTGTCGGTGTCGATGTCGCTGTCGAGGTCCATGTCGAGGTCCGGCTCGGCGTCGATCTCGTCGAAGACGCGCTGGGCGGTGGCGAAGGCCGAGTTGGCGGCCGGGACGCCGCAGTAGATCGCCGACTGGAGCAGCACCTCGCCGATCTCCTCACGGGTGAGCCCGTTGCTGAGCGCGGCCCGGATGTGCATGGCCAGTTCGGCGTCATGGCCGTGGGCGATCAGCGCGGTGAGGGTGATACAGCTGCGGGTCCGCCGGTCCAGCCCGTCGCCGGTCCAGATCTCGCCCCAGGCGTAGCGGGTGATGAAGTCCTGGAAGCGGGCGGTGAACGGGGTCGTCCGGGCCACCGCGCGATCCACGTGGGCGTCCCCGAGGACGGCCCGGCGCACCGCCATCCCGGCGGCGTGGCGTGAGGCGTCGTCCCGTGGTTGCGACGGTGCCGGGCTGTTGAGGTGGGTGAGCAGCGCCCCGGTGACCGCCTCCGGCCGCTCCACGCCCGCGAGGTGCGCCGCCCCGGCGACCTCGAGCAGGCTCGCGCCGGGCACCGCGTCGGCGATCCGGCGGGCGTGGGAGGGCGGGGTCGCGGGGTCGTCGCGACCGGCCACGACGAGGGTGGGAGCCGTGATCTTCGCCAGGTCGGCCGTCATGTCGTACGCGGCGAGAGCGTCGCAGCAGGCGGCGTAGCCCGCACGGTCGGTGGCCCGCAGATCCTCGATCAGCGCGGCGGCGAGGGGCGTGTGGGCGAAGTCGTGCGAGAACCAGGTGCCGGGGCGGCTCGCCACCATCGCCTCCGTCCCCTCGGCCCGTACCAGCGCGGCCCGCTCACGCCAGACGGCGGGGTCGCCGAACCGGGCCGAGGAGCAGACGACGGAGAGTCGGCTGATCCGGTCGGGGTGGTGTGCGGCGAGGTGCAGCCCGACCGCGCCGCCGATCGAAATCCCCGCGTACGCGAACCGCTCCCACCCCTGATCGTCGGCGAGCCGCAGCACGAGGGCGGCGAGATCGTCGATGGCGGCCGAGCCGTCCGAGGGCAGCGGCGCGACGGGCGACCCGCCGTGGCCGGGCAGATCCCACCGCAACACCCGGTGCTCCCGGGCAAGCGCGGGAGCTGGGGCTCCCAGACAGCGAGGGAGGTGCCGAGGGAGGGGCCGAGGATGAGGGGTGGGGCGGTGGGGGGTCCGGTGAGGTTGTGGTGCGGACGATTGTTGGTCATGGGGTGGGTGCTCCGGGGGTGCTCCGGTGGGTGGGCGGGTTGTGTTGTGCGGTGGGGGTTTTCGGCCCCTTCCCGAACGATGGGCTCCCCCTGGGGCCTGGGGTTTCGCTGCCTGGGCGCGGGCCGGTGGGTTTTTCCCCTCCCCGCCCCTTCCCGAGCCATGGGCTTGGCCCCTGGACCCCGGGGTTTCGCTGCCTGGTGCGGGCCGGCGGGTGGGTTGTGCCCACCGGTTCCGCCAGGGGGCACCTCCCAGCGGTAGCGGGGGGAAGAACGATTGCCCACAACGGGGGCATATCCAGCCCCTCCGGCGATTGAGGAGCGGGGGTGCGGGGCGGAGGGGCGTATCCAGCCCCTCCGGCGATTGAGGAGCGGGGTCCAGGGGCGGAGCCCCGGTGGGGGTTCGGGGCGGAGCCCCGAATCGGGGTCTGGGGCGGAGCCCCAGCGGGGGCCGGGGCGGCGCCCCGGTTCGGGAAGGGGCGGGGTGGGGAACAGCCCCCCCGCAGGGGCTACGCATCGCGGGCCAGGGCCCGCATCGTCAGGGCCGGGGCCGCGCCCACGTATGTGGTTGGGTCCGTCAGTTCGCGCAGGCGATCAGGCGGCAGGACTCCCGACAGCGCTTCGGCCAGCCCCACACCCTCCCGCGCCGCCTCCGCCAGCAGCTCCTTCGCCCGGGCCCGGCCGACCCTCGGCGCAAGCGCGGCGATCAGGCGCTCGCTGACGATCAGCCCCTCCGTCAACCCCAGGTTCGCGGCCATCCGCTCAGGAAAGACCCGCAGCCCAGAGGCGAGCTCCGCGGCATCCCGGGCGGCACCCCCCGCGAGCCGCAACAGCTCCCGCAGTGGTGGCCACTCCGCATGCCACGCCCCACCCGGCCGTTCGTCCTCCGCGGCGAGCGAGCCGAGCAGGGTGGCGGCATGCCCCGGGGCCTGGCGGGCCGCGGCGGCCATCAGCGTGGCGCGCACGGGGTTCGACTTATGGGGCATCGCGGACGAGCCACCTCCCGCCCCCTCCGCCACCTCGCCGATCTCCGTCCGCGAGAGCACCAGCACATCCGCCGCCGCCTTCCCCAGTGCCCCCACGGCGAAGGCGAGCGCGGTGCCCAGGTCGGCGACGGGGGTGCGCAGGGTGTGCCACGGCAGGTCGGGCTCGGCGAGCCCGGTCTCCTCGGCGAACCGGCCCAGCAGCGGAACCCCGCCGTCGAAGGCGGCCAACGTGCCTGCCGCACCGCCCAGTTGGGCGGGCGGCCGCAGCGCCGCGAGCCGGTCGCGGGCGTCCAGGACGAGCGCCCGCCAGCCCGCCGCCTTCAGCCCGAAGGTGGTGGGCACGGCGTGCTGGGTGAGGGTGCGGCCGGGCATCGGGGTGTCGCGGTGCGCGGCGGCGAGCCGCGCCAGCTCCGCCGCCGTACGCTCCAGATCGGCCACGATCAGCGGCAGTGCCCGCGCGGCCACCAGCATCATGGCCGTGTCCACGATGTCCTGGCTGGTCGCGCCCCGGTGGACGTACGACGCGGCCTCGCCGTCCGTACGGGCCACCGCCGCCGTGAGATCGGCGACCAGCGGGATGACCGGGTTGCCCCCGGCGCGGGCGCGCAGCGCCAGATCGCGTACGTCGTACAGCTCGACGCGGGCCGCGCCCGCCACCGCCTCCGCCGCACCGGCCGGTGCCACCACCCGCGCCAGCGCGGCCTCGGCGTCCAGCATGGCCCGCAGAAACGCCGTGTCGCCCGTGGCGGCCTCCACCGCCGACCCGGCCCGCACCGGGGACAGCAGCCCCACGTCGTCGCTGCCGGACGTACCAGGACTACCAGGACCACCAGGACTACCAGGACCACCAGGACTAGCGGAACTCAAGGAAAACCGTCTCCCCTTCGCCCTGTAGGCGGATGTCGAAGCGATAGGTCCCCGGCGGGGACGCCTCCGTCGCCACCAGCGTCTCGCGGCGCGCCGGGTCCAGCGAGGCGAGCAGCGGATCGGCCGCGTTGACCTCGGCGTTCTCCGGGAAGTACACGCGGGTGAAGAGGTGGTGCAGCAGCCCCGGGCGTGGACGCACACGCTGATGTACGGGGCGGCGGGCGCGGCCGGGCCGCCCGGCGGCAGCGTACGGGCCGTCCAGTGGCCGTCCGCGTCGGTGGCGATGCGGCCGAAGCCGGTGAAGTCCACGCCGTTGCGCCCGAGGAAGCCGCCGGTCACCGGGTCGCGCCGCATGGACCCGCCCGTGCCGGCGAGCGAGCCGTCCGGGCCCGCCTGCCACAGCTCCACCAGTGCGTCCGGAACCGGGGCTCCCTCGCCGTCGCGGACGTAGCCGTGCAGCGTGATGGCGTCGGGGTGGCCCGCCGGGGCCATCTCGCCGCCGCCGGGGAAGGGCAGGGCGTAGCCGTAGAAGGGGCCCACGGTGTGGGAGGGGGTGGGCGCGAGCCTCTCGGCGGAGGCGCTTTCGGCGGGCGCGAGCCTCTCAGCCGAGGCGCTTTCGGTGGGCGCGAGCCCTTGCGCGGATGCGAGCCCCTGCGTGGGTGCGAGCCCTTGCCCGGGTGCACGCTTCTCGCTCATCAGCGCCCCTCCTCGAGCCACGTGGCGGACGGCCCGTCCAGCACGATGTCCCAGCGGTAGCCCAGCGACCACTCCGGCCGCGACAGCGCGTGGTCGTAACGGGCGACCAGCCGCTGTCGCGCCGAGTCGTCCGTCACCGACTGCAGGATCGGGTCGTGGACGAAGAGCGGATCGCCGGGGAAGTACATCTGGGTGACCAGCCGCTGGGTGAACGCCGAGCCGAAGACGGAGAAGTGCAGATGCGCCGGGCGCCAGGCGTTCTCGTGGTTGCGCCATGGATACGCGCCCGGCTTGATGGTGGTGAAGTGGTACGAACCGTCGTCGCCGGTCAACGTCCGCCCCACACCGGTGAAGTTGGGGTCGAGCGGCGCGGGGTGCTGATCGCGCAGATGGGCGTAGCGGCCCGACGCGTTGGCCTGCCACAGCTCGATGAGCTGCCCCCGGACGGGGCGGCCCCGGCTGTCCAGGAGCCGTCCGGAGACGGTGATGCGCTCGCCGAGCGGCTCGCCCTGGTGCTGCACCGTGAGGTCGTTGTCGATCGCGGTGATGTCGGTGTGGCCGAAGACCGGGGTGTGCAGCTCCACGGTCTCCGGGTCGCCGTGCACCGCGACCAGCGGCTGCTTGGGGTGGCGCAGCACACTGCTGCGGTACGGGGGGAAGTCGCGCGGCGGGTGGTCGGTGGCGGGTGCCCCCTCGGCGCGCGCCTTGTCGTACGACTCCCGTACCTTCGCGAGTTCGCGGTCGATGTCGGACTGGGTGAGAGCCATGTCTGCCGTCAGCCTTACCTTTCCAGGACGAGGGCGAGGCCCTGTCCGACGCCGATGCACAAGGTGGCCAGGCCCGTCCCCGAGCCGCGGGCGGCGAGCTGGTGGGCGACGGCCCCGGCGAGCCGGGCGCCGGAGGCGCCGAGCGGGTGGCCGATGGCGATGGCGCCGCCACGCGGGTTGACGATGTCGGGGTCGAACCCCGGGTCCTGGGCCGACCATTCGGCGAGGCAGCCCAGCACCTGCGCGGCGAACGCCTCGTTGAGTTCGAGCGTGGCCAGATCGGCGAACGAGCGGCCCGCCTTGGCGAGGGCGCGGCGTACGGCCTCCACCGGGCCGAGCCCGAAGTACTGCGGCTCGATACCGGTCACGGCCGAGGCGCCGATCCGGGCCAGGGGTTCGCGTCCGGTGGCCTTCAGCCCCTCCTCGTCGACGAGCAGCAGCGCGGCCGCGCCGTCGTTGAGGGGCGAGGAGTTGCCCGCGGTGACGGTGCCGCCGGGCTTGCGGAAGGCGGGCTTGAGCTTGGCCAGGGCCTCCAGCGATGTGTTCTCGCGGATGGTCTCGTCCCGGACGAGCTCGGTGTCCGGATACGGCAGCACCTCGCCCTCGTACGCCCCGTCCTTCCACGCCCGCGCCGCCTTCTCATGGCTGGCGAGCGCGAACGCGTCCTGTGCCTCGCGGGTGATGCCGTGCTTGTCGGCGATCAGCTCGGCGCCCTCGCCGAGGGCGACGGTCCACTCGGGCGGCATGTCCGGGTTGGTCATCCGCCAGCCGAGGGTCGTGGAGTACATCTGCTGGTGCCCGGCGGGGAAGGCGCGCTCGGGCTTGGGCAGCACCCAGGGGGCGCGGCTCATCGACTCCACACCGCCCGCGAGCGCGATGTGCGCGTCGCCGACCGCGATCGCGCGGGCGGCCTGGAGCACGGCCTCCAGGCCCGAGGCGCAGAGCCGGTTGACGGTCGCGCCGGGCACGGTGACGGGCAGCCCGGCCAGCAGCACGGCCATGCGGGCGACATCGCGGTTCTCCTCGCCCGCGCCGTTGGCGTTGCCGAAGTAGACGTCGTCGATGCGCGCCGGGTCCAGTGCGGGTGTGCGGGCGAGCAGGCCGCGCACCACGTGGGCGGCCAGGTCATCGGGGCGCACCCCGGCCAGGGCGCCGCCGTAACGGCCGATGGGGGTGCGGACGGCGTCGACGATATAGACGTCACGAGAGACGTCACGCGAGGTGGTCATCGGGTCTCCTTCCCCGGCTTCCCGGACTTCCCCGGCTTCCCGGCGGCTTTGAGGGCGCGCAGCGCCGCAAGCTCTTGGGGGGTGGGCGGCTCGGTGGTGCCCACGGTGTCGGCGACGGTCAGCTCCCAGCCGGTGGCGGCCCGTACCCGCTCCACGGTGACGTCCGGGTGCACTTCGGTGAGCACCAGCTCGGCGGTGGCCGGGTCGGGGCGCAGGATGCCCAGGTCGGTGATGACGGCGGTGGGGCCGGCGCCCGGCATGCCGAGCTTCTTACGGTCGTCGGGGCCGCCGCCGTGGCCCAGGGTGGTCACGAAGTCCAGCCGCTGAACGAAGTTGCGGGTGGAGTGGCGCAGCACCATGAGCACCTTGCCGCAGTTGGAGGCGATCTCGGGGGCGCCGCCCGCGCCGGGGAGACGGCCCTCGGGCTTGTCGGGGCCGCGGTCCACGACGGTGGTGTTGATGTTGGCGTAGCGGTCGACCTGGGCGGCGCCGAGGAAGCCGACGTCGATCCGGCCGCCCTGGAGCCAGTAGTTGAACATCTCCGGGACCGGGACCACCGCGTCGGCCGTCTCGGCGAGTTCGCCGTCGCCGATGGAGAGGGGGAGCCGGGTGGGTTTGGAGCCGATGGTGCCGGACTCGTAGATGAGCACGAGGCCGGGGTTGACGGTGGCGCGGGCCAGGTTGGCGGCGGTGCTGGGGAGGCCGATGCCGACGAAGCAGGTGGTGGCGTCGGCGAGCGCGCGGGCGGCGTTGACCTCCATCAGCTCGTCGCTGGTGAAGCCGGTGGCGGCGGTGGCCCCGGGCGTTCCGGCCGTTCCGGTGGTCCCGGTGGTCCCGGTGGTCCCGGTGGTCCCGGTGGTCCCGGTGGTCCCGTTCGTCCCCGCGGGGTGGCGGTCATCGGGTGAGGGCTCCCTCGCTGTCGCGCACGTTCTCCTCGATCCACGTCAAGAACGCCTCGCGGTCGCGGGCGATCGGGTCCCATGCCTGGTAGAAGTCGTTGTCGCGGGTCGAGTACCCGGTGGCGTACGAGGGGTGGGCACCGCCGGGGACGACGGACACCGCGTCGATCACCCACGTCGGCAGGACGATCCCGCCGGGGCGTGGCGTGAGCTCCTCGACGATCTCCTCCACGGTCACCAGCACCCGGTCCGCCGCGAGCGCCGCCTCCTTCTGCACCCCGGTCAGCCCCCACATCTGCACATTGCCGGCCCGGTCGGCCTGCTGGGCGTGGATCACGGTGACGTCCGGGTTGAGCGCCGCGACGGCGGCCAGCTCCTCCCCGGTGAAGGGGCAGACGACGGTGGAGACGGTGTCCGTGCGAGTCGGGATGTCGCTGCCGCGATAGCCGCGCAACACGGCGAACGGCAGCTTGGAGGCGCCCGCCACATAGCGGTTCGCCATGCCCGCGTGGCTGTGCTCGTCCAGCTCCAGCGGCCGCGGCCAGCCGTTCTCGACGGCGTCACGGAAGCGGTGCAGCGAGCCCACGCCGGGGTTGCCACCCCAGGAGAACACCAGCTTGCGGACGAGTCCGGCGCC
Organism: Streptomyces violaceusniger; assembly: GCA_005405945.1. Classification (GTDB taxonomy): domain Bacteria; phylum Actinomycetota; class Actinomycetes; order Streptomycetales; family Streptomycetaceae; genus Streptomyces; species Streptomyces violaceusniger. The sequence continues at coordinate 4,245,734 of BJHW01000001.1, read as the reverse complement.
GATGAGCTGGTCGTAGATGACGTCCGGGGTCATCCGGACGAGGGTCAGGTCGGTGATGCCCTGGCGGATGACCTCGTGCGCGGCTGCGTACGGGATCAGGTGGGTGAATCCCTCCATCGCGACGGTGTCCCCGTCGTGGACGAGGTCCGCCACGGCGTCCTGGAGGCTTCGGATGTCGGCCATCGTCACTCCGCGGGTCGGGATGCTCAGTATGCTGACTAATGTGGTGCCGGTTTCGCACGGTGTCATTGGCTGGTGCGCTCGTCAAGAGAGTCTAGGTCGAATGCCGGCCTCTCGACATGGGGTCTTCCACAGGGCAGAATCGCTCAGTACACGGACTAATGCGCAATCCAGTAATCCAGTAATCCAGCAATGCGGCAATCGAGTAGCGGGGAAGCCGGGAGGCACGGCATGGGCGGCGCGGTGGATCTGAACACGCACCCCGGGCATCTGGCCCGCCGCTTCCAGCAGGCGCACTCCCTGCTGTGGGGCGCGATGGTCTCGGAGGAGACCACCTCGCCGCAGTTCGCGGTGGTCAACGCGCTGATGGAGAAGCCGGAGATCGACCAGCGGACGCTGAGCGAACACGTCCACCTCGACCGCTCCACCATCGCCGACCTGGTCGCCCGGCTGGCCCGCCGCGGCCTGCTGGAACGGGTGCGTGACCCGAACGACGGCCGCCGCAACGTCCTGCGGCTGACGGAGGAGGGCGTCCGGGTCCACCGGAAGCTGGTCACCCGGACGTCCCGGATGAACCGGGTCTTCCTGTCCCCGCTGGACGAGACGGAGCGGGAGACCCTGCTGCGGCTGCTCGCCCGGGTCGCGGACGCGGCGGAGGAGCTGCGCGCGTAGCCGCGCTCGACCGCCCATCGCACTGTGCCCAGTCCGGGCGGCCCCTGAATGCCCGCTCAGCGACCCCGAGGAGCGGGTGTGTCGGATGACCAGGCGTGCAGGAAATCGTCGATCAGGGGGTTGGCCTCGGCCGAGCGGGTCGCCAGGACGACGCGGACCGGGTCGATGCCCTCGATGGGCACGGTGGTCAGGCCGGGGCGCAGTTGGGGCCGCCGGTCGCCGGCGGCCAGAATCAACACCGTCCGCTCCTCGGCCACAAGGTCGAGCTTGTCCTCGAACGATTCGTAGTCGATCGGCGCGCTGCGAGCCGGAACGCCATCCGGGCGCGGCTCCAGACGGGCGAAATCGCTCCATTGCGGGACCGCGCTCGGGCATTGCGGCAGAACTTCCTCGCTGAGGTCGTCGACGGTCACCGACTCCTTTCCGGCCAGGCGGTGGTCCGTGGAGACGACCAGAACCCGTGGCTCGGTCCACAGCTCGGTGAGGCGTAGGCGGTCGGCGGGGAAGGGCAGCGGGGCGCGGGCGACCAGGGCGTCCACGCGGCGGTCGGCGAGCGCGTGGGCGTCGTTCCACTCCAGGTGGCGGGTGCGGATGCGGGCCGTGGGGTGTCGATGCCGCAGCCGGCGTACGGCGTGCGTGATGACCAGGTCCTCGACGTACCCGATGGTGAACTCGCGCGGAGTGGTGCCGTCGCGGGCGGTGAGCTCGGCTTGATGGGCTGCCTGGAGCAGCGCCTGAGCCTGCGGCAGAAACGCGCGACCGGCTTCGGTGAGCCGACTGCCCTGTGGGGTGCGGTCGAAGAGGCGCACGCCCAGATGTTCCTCGAGGCGCTGGATCTGGCGGCTCAGGGACGGCTGCGCGACGTGCAGCACCGCGGCGGCGCGACTGAAGTTGGCGTGCTCTGCGACGACCGTGAAGTAGCCGACAAGCCGCAGGTCGAGGTCCGATCCGGGAACGCGCACGCTTCTGATCGTACCAATATGCAATGCGCGCATGACGGGTTGCATATCAGGTCTTGGACGCCGTCGCCGGTCCGGGATTTGAATCGGGGCATGGAAAAGCACAACGGAAAGCGCGCCCTCATCACCGGTGGCAGCAGTGGAATCGGCCTGTCGATCGCACGTCTGCTGGCGGCCGAGGGTGCTCGGGTAATGGTCACGGGGCGCAAGGAAGCCGCGCTCGAAGCGGCGAGCGAAGAGGGGCTGGTCGCGGTGCGCAGCGACGTCACCTCAAAAGCCGACATCGACGCCCTGGCGGGGAAGGTCGAGGAGGAGTTCGGTCAACTGGACGCGGTGTTCCTGAACGCGGGCATCACCGACTCGGTGTCGTTCGAGGCGACGACCGAGCAGATGTACGACGCCATCTTCGCGGCCAACACCAAGGGGCCCTACTTCACCTTGCAGCGGCTGCTTCCGCTGCTTGCCGAGGGCAGCGGCGTGGTGCTGACCACCTCGATCTCGAACGTGCTGGGGCAGCTGGACCATGGTGTCTACGCGGCGAGCAAGGCGGCCCTCCGGTCGTTGGCGCGCACCTGGGCTCGCGAATTGCAGCCGCGCGGCGTACGTGTCAACGCGGTGAGCCCGGGGCCGATCGACACGGGAATTCTGCACAAGCACCTGCCCGCCGAAGTGGCGGATGAAATGGTGGCGGGTTTCGCCGCCCAGATTCCGATGCTACGCATAGGGAATCCGGAGGAGGTCGCGCGCGCCGCCGTTTTCTTGGCTTTCGACGCGACCTACACCACCGGCGCGGAACTCGCGGTGGACGGTGGCGGCACCCAATTGTGACGCCGCCCGCGGGAACACCGCTCAGGATCGGGTGGTGTTCCCGCTCGCCCTCGGTGTCGGAGGTGGATTCCGGTCACGCGACCGCCGCCCCTGCTGGACGCGGTCCCGTTGGCCTGGTGCCGATGGCTTGGTGCCGATGATGACCGTGGCGTCCAGCTCGTCGCATTCGGCCAGCCGCGGCTCCAGGCCGCCCTCGGCCACGATGGCCATCGCCGTGGGCGCCTGCCGGTCGCTCGTCTCGAAGAGCAGCGAGCCGCCCGGGGCCAGCCATCCGGCCGCCCCGGCGGTGACCCGGCGCAGGACGTCCAGCCCGTCCGCGCCGCCGTCCAGCGCCACGCGCGCCTCGTGGACCCGGGCCTCCGGCGGCAGCAGCCCGACCTCCTCGGTGGGCACGTACGGGACGTTGGCCAGCAGGACGTCCACACGGCCGCGCGGCGCGGCGGGCAGCGGCTCGTAGAGGTCGCCCTCGTACACCGTGCCGCCCGCCGCCCCGACGTTGCGCCGCGCGCAGCGCACCGCGACGGGGTCGATGTCGGCCGCGTACAGCTCCACCTCGCCCAGGGCCGAGGCCAGCGCGGCGCCCAGCGCGCCCGAGCCGCAGCACAGATCGACCACGACGGCCCCGGGCCGGGCCAGCGATACGGCCTGCTCGACCAGGAACTCGGTGCGCCGGCGCGGTACGAAGACCCCGGCGTCGATGGATATCCGAAGCCCCCGGAAGTCCGCCCAGCCGAGTACGTGCTCCAGCGGCAGCCCGGCGGCGCGCCGGTCCACCATGGCGTCGATCTCGGCCGGGAGGTGGCCCGTGGAAAGGATCAGCCGCGCCTCGTCCTCGGCGAACACGCACCCGGCGGCGCGGAGCCTGGTGACGACGGCGGAAAGGGTGACAAGTGAAGGTGAAGCCGACATGGAAGCCTGGAAGCCTTTCGGGATCCCTTAGGGCGCTCCCGGCAGTCAGCTATCCCGTGTATCCCTGCGGCGAGAGCACCCAGCCTGAACTGGCGTTGATGGGTCTCACCTCCTCGGTGCGTACGGGTGTGGCCACATTACCCGATGCCCCGGCCGCCGTGGCGGTCACGACGTAGCCGGGGCATCCGGGGTATTCGGAGTATCCAGGGCATCCGGGACGCGGAAGGTGCGCCGGTACGCCGACGGGGCGACGCCCGCCTCCGCCGCCAGGTGACGCCGCAGCGAGGTGGCGGTGGCGAAGCCGACCTCGTGGGCGACCCGTTCCACCGGCAGGTCGCTGGACTCCAGCAGGTGCCGCGCCCGCCGCAGCCGCTGCTGGGTCAGCCAGCGGCCGGGGCTCAGACCGGTCTCCTCCCGGAAGCGCCGGGCGAAGGTCCGGGTGCTCATCGCCGCGTGCGCGGCCAGCTCGTCGAGCGACAGCGGCAGTTCCAGCCGCCCCAGTGCCCAGTCGCGGGTCGGCCCGGTGCCGGTTTCGCCCGCCGGCGGCAGCGGCCGCTCGATGTACTGCGCCTGCCCGCCGTCCCGGTACGGCGGCACGACGCAGCAGCGGGCGACCTGGTTGGCCACCTCGCTGCCGTGGTCCTGGCGCACCAGGTGCAGGCAGACGTCGACCCCGCTCGCCGCCCCGCTGAGGTCAGCACGTCACCGTGGTCGACGAAGAGCACGTCGGCGTCGAGCTCGACCCGGGGGAACAGCTCCCGGAAGTGGTCGCTGAGCGCCCAGTGGGTGGTGGCCCGGCGCCCGTCCAGGAGACCGGCGGCGGCCAGCAGGAAGGCGCCGGTGCAGATGGACACCAGACGGGTGCCGGGGCGGACGCGGGCCAGGGCGGCGAGGGCCTGCGGGTCCGGGGCGGCGGCCGAGGCCCGGGAGATCGCGTACGGGGGGATGACCACGGTGTCCGCCTCGGCCAGCACCTCGGGGCCGTGCCCGGGGGTGACGGTCAGGTCCGAGTCGGTCCGCACGGGCCGCCCGTCCGCGCTCGCGGACAGCACCTCGTAGCGGCCGTCGGCGGACCCCAGGACCCGGTGCGGGATGCCGAGTTCGAAGGGGTAGACGCCGTCGAGGGCGAGGACGACGACCTTGTGGGCGCCGGGCCGCGGGTCCGGGTGCATCAGGCGGTCCAGCAAGGCCGCGCGGTCGGCGAGGTCACGGGCCTCACGGGCCCGGGAGGGCGCGGCGGACGCGGGGCGGGTGCCGGGAGCGCCGCGGGTGCCGGGAGCGCGGCGTTCGGCGGGGTCGGGGTCGATGGGCATGGCAGGAATGTATCGGAGGCTGACCATCTGGCCATCGCCCCGGGCCGGACCGTACGGCCAGGATCGAGGCATGACTTCGACGAACACCCCTGAGAACCTCGGCTCCCCGGACCCGGCCGCCGCCACGGAGTCCCCGGACCCCGCCGCCCCGGACGGCGCCCCCGTGATGCTCGCCCTGCACCAGACGGCCCTCGGCGGCCCCGAGGTCCTGGAGCTGACCGAGCTTCCGCGGCCCGCGCCCGGTGTGGGGGAGATCCTCGTCGCCGTGCACGCGGCCGGATTCAACCCCACGGACTTCAAGCACCGCGCCATGAGTAGATTCCTGCCTCCCCCGCCGCTGACCCTCGGTTGGGACGTCTCCGGCACCGTGGTGGAGACCGGCTTCGGCGTCACCCTCTTCCAGCCCGGTGACGAGGTGTTCGGCATGCTCCCCTACCCGTACGGCGCCGGCTCCCACGCCGAGTACGTGACCGGCCCCACCCGCGCCTTCGCCGCAAAGCCCGCCGGGATCGACCACGTCCAGGCGGCCGCTCTGCCACTGGCCGCGCTCACCGCCTGGCAGGCCCTCGTCGACACCGCGGACCTCCGGGCCGGGCAGCGGGTGCTGATCCACGCCGCGGCCGGCGGTGTCGGCCACCTCGCCGTACAGATCGCCAAGGAGCGCGGCGCACACGTCACCGGGACGGCGAGCGCCCCCAAGCACGCCTTTCTGCGCGAGCTCGGCGCGGATGCCTGCGTCGACTACCGCTCCGAGGACTTCACCGACACCGAGGAGCGCTACGACGTCGTCCTCGACACCCTCGGCGGGGAGACCGCCACCCGTTCCGTGGACGTGCTCCGCCCCGGCGGCACCCTCGTCTCCCTGCTGCCGGGCGCCGAGAACACCCGGGCGGCGGCGGAGAAGGCGCGGGTCCGAGCCGCCACCCTGCTCGTCGAGCACGACCAGGCCGGGATGCGCGCCATCGCCGAACTCGTCGAACGGGGCAGGCTGCGCGCCCACGTCTCCGGCACCTTCCCGCTCGCCGAAGGCGCCCGGGCCCACATCCTGGCCGAGACGGGCCGCACCACGGGCAAGCTGGTCATCACCGTGCGCTGAGCCGGGACGGCTCGAAAGCGGCGGACGTGGCTCAGCTCGCGAGCCTCAGCTCGCGAGCGCCTCGTACCGCACCCCCGTCAGCCGCTCGGACGCGGCCCACAGTCCCCGCCCCGCCGTGTCGCTGAGCGTCCACGTGGCGCGGGCCGAGCGGACGGGGGAGCCGCGCCACAGCCCCTGGAGCGGCGGGCCGAAGAAGTCGTCCTGGCGGACGTCCGGGCCGGTCGCCGCGTACAGGACGGGGAGCGTGCCCTGCTCCGGGCTCTGGGCGAAGTAGCGGTTGCCGATCTCCATGAACCGCTCCTTCGCCCGGTGGCCCTCCATCTTCGGCGCGGCGGACATGAGGTTGGTCGCGGCGTAGCCGGGGTGCGCGGCGGCCGCCACCAGGCGGACGCCCGCCGCGCTCAGCCGGTGGGCGAGCTCGTGGGTGAAGAGGAGATTGGCGGACTTGGAGCGGGCGTAGGCGACCCAACGCCGGTACCGCCGCTCCATGTTCAGGTCGCGCGGATCGACCGTCCCCAGCACGTGCATAAAGCTGGAGACGGTGACCACCCGCGCCCCCGGGCCCGCCTCCAGCAGCTTCGGCAGCAGCAGCCCGGTCAGCGCGAAGTGGCCCAGGTGGTTGACGCCGAACTGCATCTCGAAGCCATCGGCGGTCCTGCGGTGCGGGAGGGCCATGACGCCCGCGTTGTTGATCAGCAGATCGAGCCGGTCGCCCTTGTGCCCGGCCGCGAAGGCCCGTACGGACGCCAGGTCCGCGAGGTCCAGCGGCGCGACCTCCACCCGCGCGCCCGGCGCCCGCGCCCGGATCCGCTCCGCCGCCTCGGCCCCCCGCTTCTCGCTGCGGCACCCGAGCACCACCCGCGCACCGCGCCGCGCCAATTCCTGGGCGGTGACGAACCCGAGCCCGCTGTTGGCGCCGGTCACGACGGCGGTGCGGCCGGTCTGATCGGGGATGTCGCTCGCGGTCCAGCCCTTCATCACGCGCTCCTTAGCGGTCCGTGTTACGCGCCGGTAGCCCCTGGTGTCCGGCGACAGCCTAAGGGCGGGCTCGTGAAGGTGCGAGCGGTGCGGAGCGGCACTCGAACCACACGCCCTTGCCCGTGGGCGTGGGCAGCGCTGCCCAGCGGTAGGCGGTGCTGCTGAGGAGGAACATGCCCCGACCGCTTTCGGCGCACCAGTCCGGTTCGCGCACGGTGGGGAGAGCGGAGTCGGTGTCACTGATGGTTGTGTGGACGCCGTCCTGGGTGTTCCACAGCCGGAGACGGCACTCGGGGGAGCCGGTGTGCTTGGGGACGTTGGTGAGCACTTCCGTGACGCAGAGTGCGACCGCGTCGACCAGGTCGTCCCGGCATACGGGTGAAGGAATAGCTGACGCGCTTGTAAGGCTTTGAAGCCGCTGGGCAGCATGCGTGCCATGGACCAGAGGGACATGCCCACGATGCGCAGCCGTCGGCTCGGCGCGGAACTACGCCGCTTGCGCATCGAGGCGGGACTGAAAAGTGCAAGAGGTCGCCGAGGTGCTGGAGTGTGGGCAGCCCAAGGTCAGCCAGATCGAAAACGGGAAGCGCGGCATCCGCCCGCTGGACCTGACGGTGCTGCTGAAGCACTACGGGGTTGAGGACGAGCGCCAGTGCGCAAGCCTGAGGCGACTGGCCAAGGAGATTCACAAGGTCGACTGGTGGAGCAACCAAGGTCCGCTGTTGCGGGAGGACTTGAGGGACCTCCTCACCCTTGAAGCGGATTCGGAGCTGGTGCGCACCTACGAGTCCATGCTCATTCCAGGTCTGTTGCAGACCGAGAGGTACATGCGGCAGACGTTCGCGGTGTACCCGGCCGAGAGCGTGGAACTCCATGTGGAGACGCGTATGAAGCGCAAGGAACTGCTCGACAATCAGGCTGACTTCTGCCTGCGCGCGGTCATCGATGTCCCGGCGTTGCACCGTATCGGCGGCTCGCGGGACGTGGTTCGCGATCAGCTCGAACATCTTCAGCGGGAAGCGGATCGGCCCAACGTCAAAGTGCAGGTCCTGCCGCTTGACGCGGCTCTGCCACAGGATCAGCTGCCACCGTTCACCATCTTCCGCCAGCGGGGTGAACCCCCGGCGGACATCGTCTGGTTGGAGCACATTACGGGTGGTAGCTTGCTCGAACAACGGCAGGATGTGCTGCGCTACTCCACTGCTTGGGACGAGTTGACAGCAGCTGCGCTGTCTCCTGCCGCTTCGCAGCAGTACATCCGCGACCTCCTCTAGGAAGCAGACCTTGATATCCGAGCTCGACGGCGCGAAGTGGCACACGAGCAGCTACAGCGGCAGCTCTTTGATCCGTCCGCCTGGCAGGCGTTCGTGGATGCCGTCCGAGACGGCGAGTTCGGCGGATAACAGCCTCTGCTAGGGCTGCTCGGCGTGGTCCGGGTGCGGCGCCGTCTCGCGCCTGCGGCGCAATTGAGCAGCGGGGCAGGGGGGCGGGGGTGCGGTGCCATCGCCGTCCACCGGCCGCTTCTTCTGGCGGCGGAGTCGCGCCTGGAGCGGCTTCGGTCATGGCTGAGCCGCGTGGACGTGAACCGCGAGCAGGTCCCGCAGGCGGGCCGCGTAGGCGGACGGGTGGCTGGTGTTGCCGTTGTGGCCGCCGGGCAGTTCCACGACGTCGGTGCCAAGTGCGTCCGCGAGGGCGTAGGCGCAGCGGCGGTCGAAGACGCCTTTGGGGTGGCGCGGCCGACGGCGGGGACGATGCGGGTGGGCGTGGCCGCGAGGGCGGTCACGTCGAGGGTGTCTTCGAGCACCGCGGTGAAGTCGTGACGGATGAAGTAGTCGAAGTTGGTGCGGCGCAGGTCGTTGATCGGCTGTGGGGTCAGACCGGGTTCGGCGTCGCGTCCGCTGGTGTCGATGCCGAGGACCCGGGCGATCTCCGGGAGGGTCGCGGCGAGGCCGGAACGTGCGTAGAGCCGCTGTAGGTCGGCGAGTTCGTGCTCATGGTGAGACCGTTCGGCGGCGGGCAGCAGCCGGGGCGCGACTGGCTCGTGGGCGATCAGCGTGTGGATCCGGCCCGGGTGCCGCACCGCGAGGTGCAGGCCGATGACGGCGCCGAGGCTGCAGCCGAGCATCGCGGCCGGCTCGGATGCCACGGTCTCGAGCAGGAGTGCTGTGTCGTCCGCGTGCTCGGCGAGCGACGCCCCGCGTGACGGGTCGTCGAGCCGGCTCCGGGACAGGCCTCGCCGGTCGTAGGTGACCACCGTGTAGGTGTTCGCGAGGCGCGCGACGAGGTCGACGGTGCGGTCGGCGTCCCCCTCGCCGCTCTGCCCGATGAGCAGCGTGGGCCCATGCCCACGCAGTTGGTAGTGGAGTGTGGCTCCGGGCGCGCGGATGCTGTCGGTGTGTGTGGTGTCGTTCGTCATGGGTTCCCCCTCGTCTCGGTCGGTCGTGACGGCCATGCGTCACGCTAATTCATCGGATTCGATACATCTAGGTGGATGTATCGAGATAGCCTCGAGGTGTGAACGGAGTTGAACTCTTCCTTCTGGGTCGTACGCTGATGAAGATCGGTGAGGATGCCATGCCCGAGCCTCCCGGCGGAGCCGACCGGCATAAGGGCAGCACGCGTCTGGTGTTGATCGCTGCCAGCGACGTGGCAGCGCACCCCGGTACCACCGTGGGCGACATCGCGGCCCGCACCGGACTGCCGCAGAGTCAGATCTCCACCGCCGTCGCCCGTCTGAAGGAGGCGGGGGCGATCACGGTTGCCCCCGACCCCGCCGACCGCCGCCGCGTTCTCATCAGTCCCGCCGCGGAGCCATCCGCCCGCGTCGAGCAGGTCCGCACCACGACCATCGACGCCGCCCTGGCCGCAGCTCTCGGTACCGACGACCCGCACCGCCTGCGCGAGGTAACCGATGCCCTCGCGGTCCTCGCCCGCCACCTCGTCCCGTAGGGCCCACGGCGGGAAGGGTGTCGCGTCTGCCGGGGCTGCTCGGCGTGGTCCGGGTGCGGCGCCGTCTCGCGCCTTCGGCGCAATTGAGCAGCGGGGCAGGGGTATCCGGCGCGGGCAGCGTCGTCGGCCGACGGGCCGGTGGGGGCGGGCGCCGGTGGCGGCTCCGGCGCTCGGGGGCCGTTGCCGTGCTGCCGCGCTGCGGGGGTCGGGGTACCCCTCGCGAAAACGTTTGACAAATTAGTTGCTTCAGATCAAGTGTTTTTTAGAAGGGGTACCCGGAGGGGCTGCCCCGGGACCCACCGGCTTGCAGTCCGGAGGGGCCTTGGCCCCGGGCCACGGAAGCCGCCACCGGCGCTCACATCCGCCGACCCGGCACCCGGCGACGGTGCCGCGCCCCCACCCCCTGCCCCGCTGCTCAATTGCGCCGAAGGCGCGAGACGAAAGCGGCACCCGACCGAGCACAGTAGCCCCGCTCACCTCGTAGGCGGCGGGGCCGCTGTCGGAGCCATGGGCGATGATCTCCCCATGGCGTATGCGACGGGGGAGACGGGGGAGGTCCGATGACGACCGGTGCGTGGGCGGCCGTGGACGACGAGCGTGTGGTGCCCGCGCTGGGCGGGCTCATCGACGGCACGGGGATGTGGCGGCCCGGTGCGCTGGCCTCCATCGAGCGGACCGGCCGGTTTCTGACCGGGAGGTGGGACCCACCGGGCCCCGAGGGCGGGGGCGAGGGCAAGGGCAAGGGCGAGGACGGGCCCGGGATCGCCGGGGAAGGGTCGTGGGCGCGGTTCATCGGGCGGATCGGGGCCGTGGCGCTCCGGGCCGCCGTCGCGTCCACGCGCCCCGAGCGGCGCGAGCGGCTGCTGGCGCTGCTGGAGATGTGGGCGGAGAGCCCGTTCGCCGATCCGGTCGCCCGGCTGCGCACCGGGATCGTGGTCACCGAACGGCTTGCGGTGCGCGACGGGCGCGGGCGGCCGTCAGCGTCGGATGGAGCCGTGAGGGTCGGCGCCGGTTCGTCGAGCTGCGGACCGGGGACGCGGAGCCGCCGAGCCTGGGGGAGATCGAGGAGGCGCGGGAGGTGCCGCGCGGCTGGGGGAGCCCGGAGCAGTTGCGGCGGCTGGTGGCGCTGGTGCGGGAGCGCGGGCCGGCCCCGTGGGACCGGGAGGCCGTGGCCCTGCTCATGGACGGCACGGGGATGGGCCGGGCGGTGGCGTCGCTCGCGCTGGCCGGGATGGTCAGCTTGAGCTACCGTCCGCTCCTCGACGCCGATGAACGGGCGACGCTGCGGCTGAAGACGGCCGAAGCGGAGGACGCGCACAGCGAGTTGGCGCGGGTCGGCCCGGCGGAGCGGCTTGAGCTGCTGGCGGACGTGCTGCCGGAGGACCCGGCCGAGCTGTGGGAGCCGGGAGGGATGCGGCCGGTGGCCGAGCGGCTCGCCGAGGCGTGGCGGGCACGGTACGGGCGGCGGACCATGGTGCCGGAGCGCACGTTCGGCGCGGTCGTCGAGATGCGGCCGTTCCCGCTGACCGCCGGCCGCTTCTGCGCCGCGTTCACCGACCCCGCGGGCGAACCCACGCTCCGCGCCGACCTCGACACCTGGTTGCGGAGGACCGACTACGGATGCTCCGCGGCCGACGAGCGGTGGCAGATCGTGCGGTTCGAGGAGTTGCTGAGCGGCGCGGTCCGCAACCTGCCCTGGATCTACGCCGAGCTGCCCGCGGGCGATCCGGTCCGCGACGGGGTGCCGGGGTTCGTCGGTCTGATCGGGGAACGGCTGAACCACCCGGAACTGCTGCTGGACGCGGGCTACTTCCGGCACGGCGAGAACGAGCCGATCACGGCGCTGCGCGAGGTGTTCGGCGGACGCCCGTACGCCGGGCCGGAGAGGCTGGACGTCGCCACGGTGGACGACGGGCTCACCGTCGGTGCGGAGGGCGCGATCGACCGCCGGGGGTACCGGAACGCCACCCGCCTGTACTTCCGCCCGGCCTTCTACGGGGACGACGAGCGCTCGAAGCGGCTGTCGGCAGCGTCCGCGACCGGAGTCGGCCGCCGGGAGCTGGACGCCGTGGAGTGGCTGCGCGGCCCGGTCTGCGCCCGCATCGTCGAACGGATCGAGAGCGCCTCGCTGCCGGCCGGGGCGTATGAGTCGAACCCGGCGGCCTCCGCGCCCGCCCTCGTGGCGCGGGTCGCCGACGCGCTCGGCGTCGACGAGGACGCGGCGGCGTTCCACCTCCAGCTGCTGGCCCTGCCCGCCCCGACCGACCGCAACGTCCGCACCTGGAACGGGTGGAAGGCCGCCCGGCACCAGAAGGCGGCCGCCACACTGGTCGAGCGCGGTCTCGTCATCGAGGACAAGCGCCCCCGGGCGGGCCGCCAGGTCTTCCTGCCGGGCGAGTGGATCCACGCCAAGAAGCCGTACCAGCCCATGGAGGCGTGGAAGGCGGAGCTGATCGGGCTGCGCCGCTCCTACAACCTGCGGTTGGAGAACCCGCTGCCGCTGCCCACCCGCACCCTGCCCGAACTGTTCGCCCACGCCTGGTCGCTGGTGGAGAAGGGCGAGGGACCGGCCTGAACCGCCCCCGGGGCGGCCCTCCCGGGCCCCCGGGGCGGCCCTCCCGGGCGGTGGCCTCGGGGCGTGGGGCGTGGGCCGCGACGGCCCGGCACCCCCGCCTCCGGGCGTAGGCCCTACCGGGCGTAGGCCCCGGCTGCCACCGCCCGGCGCCTCTCGCCGGCCCGGGCGGCAGCCCTCAGCGCTTTCCCGCCCCCCGGGCTACTTCACCCGCACCTCGCACACCATCCGCCGCCGGTGGTCCACCGTGCGCTCGGGTCCGGTCAGCCTCAGCGGCACGGTGTGCCGTACGGCGGAGTCGGCGCTGGAGGAGGCCAGCCGCAGCTCCAGGGCGCCCGGTTCCACCACCCGCGTGCCATCGGCGCCCAGCGGATACGAGGCGAGGTCGGCGTGGAAGGCGAAGTGGACCTCGGCGGACTCGCCCGGCCGCAGCGGCACCCGTGCGTAGCCGATCAGACGGGACACCGGCCGGGCGATACGGGCCACCGGATCGTGGAGGTAGAGCTGTACGACCTCCGTCCCGGCCCGGTCACCGGTGTTGCGCACGGTCAGCCGGACCGTGGTCTCCCCGTCGGTCGCCACCTCGGTCGCGTCGGCCTCCGGGCGCTCCCAGGCGAACGAGGTGTAGGAGAGCCCGTGGCCGAAGGGGAACAGCGGGGTCGGGTCGATCGAGCTGGCGTTGTTCTCCCCCAGCCCGAGCGGCGGCTGGGCATATGTCCATGGCTGGCCGCCGGGCGCGTACGGAACGCTCACCGGCAGCCGGCCCGAGGGGTTGACGCGCCCGCTCAGCACCCCGGCGACCGCCGGGCCGCCCTCCTCACCGGGGAAGAACGCCTGCACGGCGGCGGCCAGCAGGCTCGACCAGCGGCCGAGGGCGTACGGCCGGCCGGTGAACAGCACCAGCACCACGGGGGTGCCGGTGGCCACCAGTGTGTCCAGCAACGCCCCCTGCTCACCGGGGAGTTCGAGGTCGGCGGCGTCGCAGCCCTCGCCCGAGGTGCCCCGGCCGAACAGGCCCGAGCGGTCGCCCAGCACCGCGATGCACACATCCGCGTCCGCCGCCGCCCTGGCCGCCTGCGCCAGCCGGCTCTCGGCGGTGAGCGCCGCCGCACCGGCCGAGGCCGCGCCCCCGCGTCACCGGCGGACGCGGCGGGGCCGGGCGCGGCGCACCCCTCGGCATGGGTGATCCGCGCACCGGGCAGCTCGGCGCGCAGCGCGGCGAAGAGCGTCGGCACCTCGAGGCCCAGGGGCAGTCCGGGGTGCTCCACCCCGACGTGGCGGGGGAAGGTGTAGCAGCCGAGCATGGCGGCCGGGTCGTCGGCGAGCGGGCCGACCACCGCGATCCGGGCGTCCGGCGCGAGCGGCAGCACATCGCCGTCGTCGGCGAGCAGCACCACCGACTCCTCGGCGAGCTCCCGCGCGACGGCCCGCATCTCCGGCGGATCGAGGTCGAGATCGAGGTCGTGGTCGAGGTCGACGTCGGCGGTTCCCGCGGAGTCCACAGCCCCGCGAGCGCCGACGGCATCGGTGACCAGTCCGGATCCAGCAGCCCCAGCTCGCACTTCTGCCGCAGCACCCGCAGCGCCGCCCGGTCCACCAGCGCCTCGTCCACCTCCCCGGCCCGCACCGCGTCCCGCAGCGGGGTGCCGAAGCAGCGCACCGCGGGCAGCTCCACGTCCACCCCCGCCGCCAGGGCGAGCCCGGCCGCGCCGCCCCGGGTGTCGGCCACCCGGTGGGCCAGCTCCAGGAAGGACACCCCGAAGTAGTCGGCGACGACGGTGCCGGTGAAGCCCCAGGTGTCGCGGAGCAGTTCGGTCAGCAGCCAGGGGTTGGCGGCCGAGGGCACACCGTCGACGTCGTTGTAGGAGTGCATCACCGACCGCGCGCCCCCGTCCCGTACCGCCAGCTCGAAGGGCGGCAGGACGACATCCGCGAGCTCCCGGGGCCCGATGGAGACCGGTGCGTGGTTGCGGCCGCCCCGGGAGGCGGCGTAGCCCGCGAAGTGCTTGAGGGTGGCGACGATCCCGGCGGACTCCAGGCCGCGCACGTACGCGGTGCCGATGGTCGCGACGAGATACGGGTCCTCGCCGATGGACTCCTCCGTACGGCCCCAGCGCGCGTCCCGCACCACGTCCAGCACCGGGGCCAGGCCCTGGTGGATACCGGCCGACCGCAGCGAACCGCCGATCAGCCCGGCCGCCCGTCCCACCAGCGCCGGGTCGAAGGACGCGCCCCAGGCGAGCGGGGTGGGGAAGACGGTGGCGCGCCAGGCGAAGAAGCCGGTCAGACACTCCTCATGGGCCAGCGCCGGGATCCCGAAGCGGTTCCCGGCGGCGATCCGGGCCTGGAGGCGGGCCAGCGCGGCGGCGCCCTCGGCCGGTTCGACGGGGGAGGTGCCGAAGGGGCGGGTCAGCTGGCCGATGCCGTGCGGGAGGAGGCCGTCGAGGTCCACGGCCTCGGACACCTCGTGCTGGAGCGGGGCGACGTCCTCGCCCTCCTCGGCCTCCGATCCCGGCCATGCGCCGGCGAGTTGGGCGAGCTTCTCCTCCAGCGTCATCGAGGAGAGCAGGGCCGCCGCGCGGTCCTCGGCGGAGAGGGAGGTGTCCTGCCAGGGCTGAGGCATGAAGCTCCTTGTCGGGGGAGGACGGCGGGGTGGGAGAACGGCGTGCGTGCCGCGCGTGGGCGGCCTATTTGCCGCCCACGCCCATCAGTCCACTGATCAGCTGACGGCGGGCGAAGAGATAGACCAGGAAGATCGGGACGATGGAGAGCACCACGGCGGTGAGCAGCGCCGGGGTGTCCACCCGGAACTCGCCCACGTAGTCGTACAGCCCCAGGGTCAGCAGCCGGTTGCTCTTGGACTGGGTGAGCAGCAGCGGGAAGAGGAAGCCGTTCCAGGCGTGCAGGGCCGACATCACCCCGACCGTGGAGATCCCGGACCGCGACAGCGGCACCACGAGCTGGAGCAGCACCCGGGTCGGGCTCGCGCCGTCCAGCGCCATCGACTCGTACAGCTCCTCGTCGATGTCGCGCATCGTGCCGACCAGGATCAGCACGCTGACCGGGAGGGAGAAGGCGGCCGTCGGCAGGATCACCGCGAGCAGGGTGTCGTACAGATGGAGCTTGGTGATGACCAGATAGACCGGGATCACCACCGCCTGGGAGGGGATCGCGAGACCCAGCAGGAAGATCTGGAAGATCCGGCGGGAGGCGCGGCCGCGGGCGCGGACGACGGTGTAGCCGACGGTCACCGACAGCGTGATCACGATCGCCGCGCACACGGCCGTGACCAGTGCGGTGTTGAGGAGGTAGGAGAGGAAGTCGGAGCGCAGCACCCGCCGGTAGTTGGCGAGCGTCGGATGGTCGGGCAGGGCCAGCGGGCCGTCGTCGATATAGCCGTCGCGGGTCTGGAAGGTGGCGGCCACCAGGACGTACAGCGGCAGTCCGACGATGCCGAGCCAGATCAGGGAGCCGAGCCCGGCCGGATAGTTCCAGCGGGGCAGACCCCGGCGGCGGTGGCGGGGCGAGGAGCCGCCGGGGTCTTGTTCGGCGTACGGACGCCGTTCAGGGGGCGGTTCGGGCGGCGGTTCGGGTGGTCGTGCAGGACGTCGGTCACATCCCCTCCCGGGTGCTGCGCATCGCGGCGAAGCCGGTGAGTCGCACCAGCAGCAGCGAGACGGTGGTGGCGACGACGACGAGGATGGTGGCGACCGCGCTGGCGTAGCCGAGGTCGAACGCCTGGAAGCCGTTCTTGTACATCAGATACGGCACGATCGTGGTGTCGGTGCCCGGTCCGCCCTTGGTGAGGATCAGCACGGTGTCGAAGAAGGTCAGCGCGCCGACCACCATGATCACCGAGGAGGTGACGATGGTGTTGCGCAGCTGCGGCAGGGTGATCGAGAAGAACTGCCGTACGGTTCCGGCGCCGTCGATCGCCGCCGCGTCGTAGAGCGAGCGCGGGATGGCGCGGGCGCCGCCCTGGTAGATCAGCGTGTGCAGCGGGATGAACTGCCAGGCGGTGACGAAGAGGACCGCCCCGAAGGCGCCCTTGGAGCTGCCGAGCAGATCGCCGTCCGCGAAGCCCAGGGCGGGCCCGATGTCGGCGATCAGGCCGAAGTTGGGGTCCAGCAGCGACTTCCAGACCAGCGCGAGCGCCACGGAGGAGCCGAGCAGCGGGAGGAAGAAGATCGCCGACAGCACGGCCCGGTTGCGCTGCCGCCCGGCCGCCCATACGCCCAGCAGCAGGGCGAGCGGGGTCTGGAACACCCAGGTCAGCACGGTGAGCACCAGACTGAGCCAGATGGCCTGATGGGTCTCCGGGTCGTCCCACAGCCGGGACCAGTTGCTCATCCCGGTCCAGCTCGGGGTGCCGATGCCGTCCCAGTCGGTGAAGGCGAGGGCGCCGACCAGGACCATCGGCGCCACCGCGAAGAAGACGAAGAACAGCGCGCCGGGGAGGGCCCAGACGACGCCGGGCCGGCCGACTCCGGCCCGACCGACGCTCACCCGGCCGCCGGATTTCGCGGCGTCCGCCATCACATGCCCTTCAGGGCGTCGACGAACCCGGCCGGGCTGAGCTGCCCGTTGAACAGCTTCTGCACGGCGGTGTGCAGCGGCGGGGTGTACTTGGCGGGCAGCGCCTGGTCCCAGGAGAGCGTGAAGTCCGGGGCCTGCTTGACCAGGTCGTACTGGAACCGCGCGTAGTCGGGGTTCTCGTGCTCGCCGAGCAGGGAGGTGGCGTCGGAGGTGGTGGGGACGTCCCCGTTGGCGATCAGGTCCTTGGAGTAGTCCTGCTCCGCCGCGAACTTCATGAACTCGATCGCGGCCTTCTGCTTGTCGCCCTTCACCTTGGCGTTGACCGACCAGTAGTTGGTCGGGTTGCCGACGACGCTCTTGGGGTCACCGCTGCCGCCGGGGACCGCCGGGAAGGTGGTCCAGCCCAGCCCCGACTTGGCGAACGCGGGCTGGTTGGACTTCTGGTTGGCGTACTCCCAGCTGCCCATCAGATGCATGGCCGCCTTGCCCTTGGCGAAGAGCGTGGAGGCCCCGTCGGCGGTGTAGTTGACCGACTTGTAGTTCTTGCCGAACGCGCCCCGGCCGACCAGGTCCCTGACGGTCTGCGCGGTCTTGAGCACCGCCGGGTTATCCCACGCCGCCATGCCCTGGCTCTGGATCTTCTGGAACACCCCGGCCCCGCCGTAGCGGTCCACCAGGTACTCCACCCACATCAGCTCGGTCCAGGCGTCGGTGCCGGCCAGTGCGAACGGGGTGACGCCCTTGCTCTTGAACGTGTCGATGAGCTTCAGCAGATCGTCCCAGGACTTCGGGGCGTGGCCCCGGCGTTCTCGAAGACGTCCTTGTTGTAGAAGAGGATCACCGGCTGCATTCCGCGCATGGGGATCCCGTAGTGCTTTCCGTCGATCGCGCCCGCGTCGAGGATCGTGGGAATGAACGCCTTCTTCAGCTCCGGGTCCTTGGCCATCGCGGGGTCGAGGTCGAGCAGCATGTCCTTCTTGACGAAGTCGCTGATGCTGCCGCCGCCCCAGTTGAAGAAGACGTCCGGGGCGTTGGGCGTGCCCATGGAGGTGCGCATCTTGTCCGAGTAGCCCTCGCCGGGCACCTGGGTGAGTTTCACCTTGATGTCGGAGGTCTTGTTGAACCGCTTGACGACCTCGCGCTGCACCTTGGTCGAGGCATCCTGGTAGACCCAGACGTCGAGGGAGTCGTCATCCGAACCCCGGGCCCGCTGCTTCCGCAGCCGGCGAGTGCCGTTCCGAGCAGCAGCACGGCCGCCGCCAGGGTGGACGCACGAAGGGTGGACCTTGACCGAGGTATGCGCATCGTGTGCCTTCCGGAAGTAGCCCGATAATTCTCGGAAGCGGTTGCGTGGAAGGTATGGGGGTGCTGATGCGGTGTCAAGGGTTTCGGCATCGCCCGCGGTTCGTCCCCCACCCCGCCCCTCCCCGAACCGGTGGCTCCGCCCCCGGCCCCCGCGGTGGCTCCGCCCCCGGCCCCCGCGGTGGCTCCGCCCCGGCTCCTCGGGGTCTGCCCCTGGCCCCGCCGGGGCTCCGTCCCGGACCCCGGTCCTCAATCGCCGGACGGGCTGGAAAATCCAGCCCGTCCGGCGATTGAGGACACGCCCGAAGGGCGTTGGGGGCGGGGGCGCAGCCCCCGTTCGGGAAGGGGCGGGGTGGGGAATCAACCCCCGGCGGGCGGGCCTGGGGGAGCAGCCCCGGCGGGTGGCGCCAGGGGGATCAGCCCTCGGCGAGCGAGGCATGCGGGATCAGCCCCCCGGCGAGCGGCGCCCGGGGTCAGGCCGCCGTGGGCCGGGCCCGGGGGCAGGCCTCGGTGGGTGGGGCCCGGAGGTTAGCCCCGGCGGGCGGGGCCTGGGGGTCAGCCCCCGGTGGGTGGTGCCGTGCTGGCGCGGATGATCAGCTGGGTGGCCAGCTCGACCCTCGGCGACTCGATCTCCTCCCCCCGCGCCTGCCGCAACACCGTACGGGCGGCCAACTTCCCCATGTCCGACAGCGGCTGGCGGATCGTCGTCAGCGGCGGCGCCGACCAGCGGACCTCCGGCAGGTCGTCGAAGCCGATGATGCTCACATCCTCCGGAACCCGCAGCCCCCGCCGCCGCAGCGCCTCGATCGCGCCCAGCGCCATCTGGTCGCTGGACGCGAAGATGGCGGTCGGCGGGGTGGGTCCGGACATCAGCTGGTCGCAGCCGTGGAAACCGGACTCGTGGTAGAAGTCGCCCTGCGCGACCAGAGCCTGGTCGAACGGCACCCCGGCCGCCTCCAGCGCCGCGCGATGCCCGTCCAGCCGCGCCCGGCTGCACAGCAGCCGCGGCGGACCGGCGATCAGGCCGATCCGCCGGTGGCCGAGGCTCAGCAGATGTTCGGTGGCGGCCATGCCGCCCGCCCAGTTGGTGGCCCCCACGGTGGGCGCGTCCAGCGCCGGTGAGCCGGCCGGGTCGACGACCACGATCGGCACGTTCAGCCGCCGCAGCTCCTCGTGGACCACCGGCTCCAGTACGGACGTCACCAGGATCACCCCGTCCGAGGCGCGGGCCCGCAGATTCTTCAGCCACTGCCGGGCCGAGCCCGCGCGGCCGTGGATCGCCGAGACCACCGTGCCCACCCCGTCCTGGTGCGCGACGTCCTCCACGCCCCGGATGATCTCCACCGCCCAGGGGCTGTCCAGGTCGTTGAAGACCAGGTCCACCAGGGCGGCGCGGTCGCCGGGCGCGCTCTGGCGGCGGCGGTAGCCGTGGAGCCGCAGCAGGTCCTCGACCCGGGCCCGGGTCTCGGGCGAGACATCCGAACGGCCGTTGACCACCCGGGAGACCGTGGGCACCGACACCCCGGCCTCCTGGGCGATGGCCGTGATCGTCACCTTGGGCCGGGCGCCGCCCTCGGTGCCCCTGCTCTCCGTAGCCATGTCCGCCTCCTCCGTTGACGGGAGCCACCCCCGCCTCGTGCTTCCCGGGGACGCGCCCTCGGAACCTTGCAGAAGTCTTCCGGAAAACCGGATCCGACGTGAAGAGACGAGAGAGGGACGTCCCCATGGAGCTCCTGAGCTTACGCAGCGCCGCACGGCAACCGCGTCCGGCGTCGGCAACCGCGTCCGGTGCCCAACCGCGTCCAACGGCCGGCAACCGCGTCCAGCGGCCGGCAACGCGGCGGCACCGGCCTCCCTCGTCCCGGGCACCCCGCCGCCCGGAATCCCCTCTCCCCGGGTGTAAGAAAGCGCGGCCCTCGACCACTGCATGGTGAGAGAGCCGAGATGAGGAGACGGCGTGACCGACGCCCAACGCTTTCGGGACCTTTACGAGGAGTGTCATCCCCGTGTGCTGGCCTACGCGACCGGCCTGGTGGGCCGACAGGTCGGTGAGGACATCACGAGCGAGACCTTCACGGTCGCCTGGCGGCGGATGCGGGACATCCCCACGCCACCGCTGCCGTGGCTGCTCGGTGTGGCCCGCAATCTGACCCGCGAGCTGCGCCGCCGCGACGGCAGGCAGTACGCCCTGGCCGCTCGGGAGGCCCAGCGCATCATCACCTCCGGCGCCCAGGTCGAGGACGTGGCCGCGGGGGTGACCGAACGCGCGGTGGCGCTGCAGGCACTGGCGGGGCTGTCCGCCGCCGACCGCGAACTGCTGACGCTGGTGGCCTGACACGGGCTCGGCCCGAGACGGGCAGCACGCGTCCTGGGCTGCTCCACCGCCACGTTCTCGGTGCGGCTGCACCGGGCCAGACGGCGGCTGGAGCGGGCCGTGGAGGCCGTTGGACTGTCTCGCGACCCCCGCGACTCCCGCCCAAAATTGACAGTGAAGGAGCACTGACATGGCACGCTAGCGGCCTGATGGCATCGGGAACCTCCGAGGGCAGCCCTACCTTCAGGCGGGGAAAGCCAAAGCGCCGCCGAGGCGAACGCCGCGGGCGCGGACGGCGCCGGGCGGCCGTGGATCGCCGGCTGGGCCCCGGGCAAGCCCCACTCCGTGCTGACCCGTTGGACGGGTACGGGGTGGGCGACCGAGGAGCTGCCCGCCGACGTCACCGAGCACAGCGAGATGTCCACGGTGCTCGGCGTCGCGGGCGTTCCCGGGACGAAGGGCGTGCTCGCCGCGGGGACGGCAGGCTGCGCGAGCGACCCCGTCCAGTGCGGGATGCTGGTCTCACGCGACCTGGGCTGACGCCTCGTCCGCGCCCGCCCGCGCACGGGTCGCGTATGCCTGGACGACGACCCCCTCGTCGTCCAGGCACCGCCCCGTCTGCAGGTCGAAGCGCTGCTTCAGCAGCGGGGAGGCGACGAACGGCCGCCCGCCCGCCGAGCCCAGCAGCCCCCGGGAGAGGACGTACGCCCCGGTGAACGGGTCCTGGTTGGCGATCGCGTACACGCGCCCCGAGCGGTCCAGGAAGACCGCCACCTGGGCGCCGTCCGGCAGCAGGGCGGCCACCCCGCGCCCGGGGGTGAGGTCGGTCAGCTCGCAGACGGCGAACCACCGTTGGTCGACGAGGAGTTCCACGCGGACCGCGGTCCGCTCGGGGGCCATGGGCGTCATGGGTGCCATGGTCATCGGCTGGCAGTCCCTTCGAGAGTACGGACGGGGAGGGTGGGGCCTGACAGGATCGTCAGGTCCGGCTTGACCTGGTCGCGCTCGGGCACGAACTTCACCGTCGGGTCGGGCGCGCCCGGCGCGTTGACGAAGGAGACGAAGCGCCGCAGCCGCTCCGGGTCGCCCAGGGTCTCGGCCCACTCGTCGCGGTAGCCGGCCACGTGGTCGGCCATCATCGCCTCGAGCTCGGCGCCGAGCCCGAGCGAGTCCTCGACCACCACCTCCCGGACGTGGTCCAGGCCGCCCTCGATCCGTTCCAGCCAGGCCGAGGTGCGCTCCAGACGGTCCGCGGTGCGGATGTAGAACATCAGGAACCGGTCGATGAGCCGGATCAGCTCCTCGTCGTCCAGGTCCTGGGCGAGCAGATCGGCGTGGCGCGGGTCCGCCCCGCCGTTGCCGCCCACGTACAGGTTCCAGCCGTTGGACGTGGCGATCACGCCGAAGTCCTTGCCGCGCGCCTCGGCGCATTCGCGGGCACAGCCGGAGACGGCCGACTTGAGCTTGTGCGGTGAGCGCAGCCCCGGTAGCGCAGCTCCAGGTCGATGGCCATCCGGACCGAGTCCTGCACTCCGTAGCGGCACCAGGTCTGGCCCACGCACGACTTCACGGTGCGCAGCGCCTTGCCGTACGCGTGGCCCGACTCGAAACCGGCGTCCACCAGCCGCGCCCAGATCAGCGGGAGCTGATCCACCCGGGCGCCGAAGAGGTCGATCCGCTGACCACCGGTGATCTTCGTATAGAGCCCGAAGTCGCGGGCCACCTCGCCGATCACGATCAGCTTCTCCGGGGTGATCTCCCCACCGGGGATCCGGGGGACGATCGAATACGACCCGTTGCGCTGGAGATTGGCCAGGAAGTGGTCGTTGGTGTCCTGGAGGGCCGCCTGCTCGCCGTCCAGGACATAGCCGCTCGCGCCCAGGGTCGGGGCCAGCGAGGCGATGATCGAGGCCACGGCGGGCTTGCACACCTCACAGCCGTCGCCCTCCCGGGCCTCCGGCCGGCCGTGGCTGTCCAGCAGCTGGGCATAGCTGGTGATGCGCAGGGTGCGGACGATCTCGTACAGCTCGGCGCGGGTGTACGCGAAGCAGCCGCACAGCCCCTTGTCCACGCTGACCCCGCTCGCCTCCAGCTCGTCGTTGACGAGCGAGGTGAGCGCCTTGACGCAGCTGCCGCAACCGGTGCCCGCCTTGGTGCACTTCTTCACCTCAGGGACGGTGGTGCAGTGGTGGTCGGTGACGGCCGAACGGATCGCGCCCTTGGTGACGTTGTGGCAGTTGCAGATGACCGCCTCGTCCGGCAGCGCGGAGGGGCCGAGGGCGGCGGGTGCGCCCAGCCCTGCCGGGAGGACGAGCTGTTCGGGCGCGACGGGCGGCACCGAGCCGGTGAGGGGGCGCAGCATGCCGTACGCCTCGGCGTCGCCGACCAGCACCCCGCCGAGGAGGGCGCCGTCGGCGCCGACCACGAGCTTCTTGTAGACGCCCGAGCGGGAGTCGGAGTAGACGACGTCCAGGCAGCCGTCGGCGGTGCCGTGGGCGTCGCCGAAGCTGGCCACGTCGACGCCGAGGAGCTTGAGCTTGGTGGAGGTGTCGGCCCCGCGGAAGCCGCCGGTGGCGGCGGCGTTTGCGGTGGTGCCGTTGCCCGTGATGGCGTCGGCGTTGCTCGCGATGGCGTCCGCGGCCACCTCGGCCATCTCGTAACCGGGCGCGACCAGCCCGTACACCCGGCCGTCGGCGGCCAGCGCGCATTCGCCGATCGCGTACACCGCGGGATCGCTGGTGCGGCACGTCTCGTCGACCGCGATGCCGCCGCGCTCGCCGACGTCGAGGCCGCAGTCGCGGGCCAGTTGATCGCGGGGGCGCACGCCCGCCGAGAAGATGACGAGGTCGGCGTCGATGGACGAGCCGTCGGACAGCGTCATGGCGGTGACGGCGCCGTCGCCGTCCGCCGTGATCTCCTTACCGCCGACGCCGGTGTGCACGATCAGGCCCATGTCCTCGACCGTGCGGCGCAGCGCGGCGCCGCCGCCCTCGTCCACCTGGATGGCCATCAGGCGCGGGTTGAACTCCACGATGTGGGTGGTGAGGCCGAGCCCCTTGAGCGCACCGGCGGCTTCGAGGCCGAGCAGCCCGCCGCCGACGACGATGCCGGACGCGCGGGATGCGCCGGACGCGCGATTCTTTGCGTACTCCTCGATCGCGAGCAGATCCTCGATGGTCCGGTAGACGAAGCAGCCGTCGCTGTCCTTGCCGGGCACGGGCGGGACGAACGGATACGAGCCGGTGGCGAGCACGAGCGTGTCGTAGGTGATGGTCAGCCCGGACCGGCTGGTCACGGTGCGGGCGTCGCGGTCGATGAGCTGGGCCGGGTCGCCCAGGTGCAGCTCGATGCCGTGCCGCGCCATGAAGCCCTCCTCGACGAGGGAGAGCTCGTCCGGGGTACGACCGGAGAAGTACGAGGTCAGCTGGACGCGGTCATAGGCGGGACGGGGCTCCTCGCAGAACACGACGACGCGGGCGGTCTCGGTGACCTTCCGCTCGGCCAGCGCTTCGAGAAACCGCTGGCCGACCATGCCGTGGCCGACGAGCACGATGGTGGGTGCGGCGCTTTTGGCGTTTTCGGCATTCTGGGGATTCGATGCGCTCATCGTCAGGACCCTCCATCGTTGGTCAACAGGTGGAGCAAGGGGGTGGCGGGGAGCGGCTCGTTGCTCTCCCAGGTACGGGCGAGCGCGCCAACGGTGCCGAGATCGCCGAGAAGAATGCCCCCGAGCAGGCGGTCACCGCGGACCACGACTTTGCGGTACGTGTTGCGGGTGGCGTCGGTGAGGTGGATGACGTCGTCGCCGGGGGCGGGGGTGGGGTTGCCGAAGGCAGCGAGATCGAGGGGCCCATCGGTGCCCGATGCGCTCCCTCCGGCGGAGCCGGGCACTGCGGTGAGCGTAAGGCGGGTGAGCGTACGGGTGCCGTGGTACTGGGGCACGGTCTCGTCGCCGGGTGCGGCCCGGTGGTCGGTTTGTGCGCACGCAGGGTGGTCGGCGGGTACGGCGTCCGTGTGCCGGGTCGGGGTTTCGTCGCCGGGTGCGGCCCGGTGGCCGGTTTGTGCCCACCCGTTCCTCCCCCAGCTACCGCTGGGAGGTGCCCACTCCGCGGAACGATTGCCCACAAACCGGTCCTCAGGTGCGGGCTCCGGGGCGGGGCCCTCTTGGGGGTCCAGGGGGCGGAGGACCATTGGTTCGGGGAGGGGCGGGGTGGGGGAGAGGCGGTGCGCTAGCACATCCGCCTGCTCCTGCGCCGCGCCCGCCAGGCCGTAGACAATGCCCGCGTGCTCCGCGCAGTCGCCGATCGCGAACACCCGCGGGTCACTCGTCCGCAGCTCGTCGTCGATCACAACCCCCCGCGCCACCTCCAGCCCAGCGGCCCGCGCCAGCCCGACCCGTGGCCGGACCCCACACGCCAGCACGACCAGGTCCGCCTCCAGGGCGTATCCGTCGGCCAGTTCGACGGCGCTCACCGCGCGCCCGCCGCCGCCCTCGCCATCCACCGTGCGCGTACACAGGCCGCGGACGCGGCACTCCGTGTGGACCTCCACGCCCAGCGCCGCCATATGCCGCAGCAGCAGCCCCGACGCGCCCGGGTCCAGCTGGCGCTCCATCAGGTGCTCGCCCTGGTGCGCCAGGACCACCTGGGCACCGCGCTGGGCCAGCGCACGTGCGGCGGAGACGCCGAGGAGTCCGCCGCCGATGACGACGGCCCGCGCACCGGGCCGTACGGCGGCGCCGAGGGCCAGGCAGTCGTCCATGGTGCGGAAGGCGTGGACGCCGTCCGGAAGCTCGTGGCCGTCGGGCTCGAACAGGCCGCGCAGCGGCGGCAGCACCGGGTTGGAGCCGGTGGCCAGCACCAGCGCGTCGTACGGCACGCGGCGGCCGTCGTCGCACACCACCTCCGCCGTGGGGCGGTCGATGCGCACCACCCGCACCCCGCTGAGCCGCCGTACCCCGGCGGCGGGGGCGGGGAGCGCGATGACCTCCGGGGCGTACCGCCCGGCGAGCACCTCGGCGAGCAGCACCCGGTTGTACGCGGGGTGCGGCTCCTCGCCAATGATCGTGACCTCGACAGTCACCCTGTCGGTGTCGGCGCTGGTGCCGGCACCCGCGCCCGCACCGACAGCACCAGGACCGGCGGCGGCAGCACCGGAACCGGCGGCGGCACCGGCACTGGTCGCAGCGCCGGAACCGGCGGCGGCACCGGCACTGGTCGCAGCGCCGACACTGGTCGCAGCGCCGGCACCGGCGCCCGCGCGGCCAGCTGCTGCGCCAGCCGCGTGCCCGCCATGCCGCCGCCGACGATCACCACCCGGCGGCTCGGGCTCATCGGCTCCCTGTACGACTCCATGCCAGGAAGCCTGCGGGGTGCCTGTTACCCGGCCGCATCCCCACCGTTTCCCGTAGGCAACGCTGCCCTCAGCGCACCTCGTCAGCTGTTGTGAGGCACCCCCGGCCGGATGGGGAGCCGCTGCGGGCTGTTCCCGACGAAGCTGGGGTGGGGGACCAGGGCCTCGTCCGGGACCGCCAGGTCGAGGTCGGGGAAGCGGGCGAAGAGGGCTTCGAGGGCGATCACGGCCTCCATGCGGGCCAGCGGAGCGCCCAGGCAGAAGTGGGCCCCGTGGCCGAAGGACAGGTGGCGTGCGCCCCGGGTGACGTCGAAGCGGCCGGCGTCCGGGCCGTACGCCCGCTCGTCGCGCCCGGCGGCGGTGTACGAGACGAGCACGGGCGCGCCCTTCGGGATGACCGCGTCCCCGACCGGGAGGTCCCTCGTGGCGTAGCGGAACGGGAAGAAGGACACCGGGCTGTCGTACCGCAGCGTCTCCTCGACCACATCGCCCCAGCTCGCGGCCCCGGAACGGACCAGATCCAGCTGATCGCGGTGGTTGCACAGCGCCCGCACCGCGTTGGTGATCAGATTGAGCGTGGTCTCGTGACCGGCGATGATCGTCAGCATCAGGGTGCCGATCAGCTCCTCCTCGCTGAGCCGGTCGCCGTCCTCCTCACGCACCGCGATCAGCGCGCTGGTGAGATCGTCCCCGGGGTCCCGCAGCCGGGCGGCGGCCACCTGGCCGAGGATCGCCACCATCTCACGGTTGGCGGCCGGGACCCGCTCGGGTGCGGTCTGGGTGGAGACGATCTCGTTGGACAGCGCGTGCAGTCGGTCCTGGTACTGGTCGTCCACGCCCAGCAGTTGGCAGATCACGCTCATCGGCAGCGGCAGCGCGAAGTGGCGGCGCAGATCGGCCACCCCGTCCGGATCGGCCGCGGCCGCCTCGCCCAGCCGCTCCAGCAGCGTGCCGGTCAGCTCGTGGACCACCGGGCGCAGCGCCTCCACCCGGCGCGGGGTGAACGCCCGGGTCACCAGGGACCGCAGCCGCTTGTGGTCCTCGCCATCCGCGGTGATCATGCCGCGGACGGTGGCGAAGGTCCGCATCGGCCAGCCGGGCGGGAGCTCGTCGTTCTGCAGCGCGGCGAAGTGGCAGGCGTTCTTGGCCACGTCGGGGTGGGTGACGAAGTCCTTCAGCTCCTCGTGCCGGGTGATGGCGTACGCCGGTACGTCACCGGGCAGCAGGACCGGGACCGCGGCCCCGCGGGCGCGCAGCTCTTCGTTCACCGCGTGCTGGCGCGCCCCGGTGGGGTCCAGGCGGTGCGGTGTGGCGGGGTCGGCGTGCGGCACGGGGCATCGGCCGTCGGTCATCTGTTGTCTCCTGCGGGGGAGTCGGGGTCGGGACCGGTGGTCAGTCGGGGGCGTTGCCGGTGAGCCGGGGGCCGGGGCCGCGGATCCCGGGGCCACTGAGCCCCAAGCCCAAGCCGAACTCGAACCCCAAGCCGAACTCGAACCCGAGGCCGAACTCGAACCCGAGGCCGAACCCGGAGCCGAGGCCGAACCCGGAGCCGACGCCGAACCCGACGCCGGGGCATCCGCGGCGAGCTGCGGCGCGGAGAACCGCACCGGCAGTTTGGCCAGGCCCTTGGACCACGGCGAGGTGATCCACGGAAGGTGCTCCTCCGGCACCGCGATCTCCATGTCGGGCAGCCGGTGGCGCAGCGTGTCCACGGCGGTACGGGTGATCAGCCGGGCCGGATCCCGCGCCGGGCAGCCGTGCGGGCCCGCCCCGAAGGCGAGGTACGAGCGGTTGCCGACCACCGGACGCCCGTCCTCGGGCAGCACCTCCGGGTCCGCGTTGGCGCCCGCGAGGCCCAGGATGAGCATGTCCCCGGCGCGGATGTCCTGGCCGCCGAAGCGCAGATCGCGGGTGGCGTAGCGACCGGGGAAGTTCTGGGTGGGCGGCTGGCGCCACAGCACCAGGTCCAGGGCGTCGTCCACGGTGAGGTGGCCGCGGGTCAGCGAGGAGCGGAACGCGGGGTCGGTGAGCAGGATCTGGAGCGTGGAGGCGATCCAGTTCACGGTGGTGTTGTTGCCCGCGACGATGATCACCACGAGGTTGTGCAGCACCTCCTCGTCGCTGAGCCCGACGGGGTGCTCCAGCAGCCAGGACGTCAGATCCGCGCCCGGCCGCCGCTTCTTCCCGGCGATCAGCTGGAGCAGGATCTGGCCCATCC
Source organism: Streptomyces violaceusniger (assembly GCA_005405945.1). Lineage (GTDB taxonomy): Bacteria > Actinomycetota > Actinomycetes > Streptomycetales > Streptomycetaceae > Streptomyces > Streptomyces violaceusniger. The sequence goes on along the minus strand of BJHW01000001.1, from coordinate 4,217,556 downwards.
GCTTGTTGGCGCCGGTGGCGGCCACGGTCGGGGCGACGATCGTGGTCAGCGTCTCGACCAGCCGCGCCCCGTTCTCCTCGTCGAGGCCCAGCAGTTCGGTGACGACCTGGAGCGGCAGGAGGCGCGCGTAACTCTCGACCAGATCCGCCGCGTGCTGGTCGGCGAACCCGGCGACCAGCCGCTCCGCGGTGGCCCGCACCATGCGGATCAGCTCGTGGCCGTTGACCCGCCCCAGCGCGTCGGCCACCGCCGAGCGCATCCGGCGGTGCGCCGCGCCGTCGGCGAACAGCAGCGCCGGGCGCCAGCCCACGAGCGGCATCAGCGGGGAGTCGGCCGCCACCCGGCCCTCGCGCAGCGGGGTCCAACGGCGCGGGTCATGGGAGAAGTACTGCTCGTCGCGGGTGAGATGGAGCAGCTCCCGGTGGCCGATGACCAGCCACGCCTCGACCCGGGGCGCGATCTCCACCGGGACCACCGGACCGTGGTCGCGCCGCATCCGCTCGTACAACTCGGTGAGCGGGCCGTCGAGCGCGGTCCCGTACAGCGACACCCTGGAGGCGGCGCGGGTGGTCATGACACCTCCGTCAGCGTCTCGATCAGATGCGAGACGAGCGAGATCAGCGCCTGGACCGAGGACTTGTGCTCCCGGGCGTCACAGATGACCAGCGGGGTGTGCGGGAGCAGATCGAGCGCGGAGCGCAGGTCGTCCTCGCTGTGCGGCTTGCTGTCCGGGAAGGCGTTGACGGCCACGGAGAACGGCACGTCCAGGTCCTCCAGATGCCCGATCGCGTCGAAGGACGCCTCCAGGTCGCGGGTGTCGACCAGCGCGAGCGCGCCCAGCGCCCCGCGCGCCAGGTCCTTCCAGGCGGGGAGGAACCGCTGCTGGCCGGGGGTGCCGAAGAGGTACAGCACCAGCTCGCCGCCCAGGGTGATCCGCCCGAAGTCCAGCGCGACGGTGGTCGTGGTCTTCGACGGCCGCACCTTGGTGTCGAGCCGCGCCCCGGCCTGGCTCATCGTCGCCTCGGTGGACAGCGGCTTGATCTCCGACACCGTGCCGATCAGCGTGGTCTTGCCGACGCCCATCGGGCCGACCACCAGGATCTTGGCCGCCCCGGCCACGCTGGACTCCACGTACATGACGGGGGTGTCGTCCATGTCATCCATGTCGTCCGTATCGCCCGTCTCGCCTGTCTCGTTGGTGTGGTCTGTGCGGGTCGTGCGGGTCGTGCGTGTCGTGCGGTTCGCGTGGCCCGGGTGGGCCATGTGGTCGGTCCTGGTTGTGCCGTCCGTACCGGCCATCGAGATCTCAGAGCTTGCTCTCAAGCCCATCGAGCACCTTCCTCAGCAAGTCCAAATCGGCACGTTTTCGCTTGGCCACCCGGATCGGCGGACGCGCCACGATGTGCCCCCAGTCGATGAGATCCGCGAGCAGCACCTGCACCACGGCCGGTGGCTGACCGAGATGGGCGGCGACCTCCGCCACGGACAGCAGCCCCTGGCAGAAGTCGGCGATCCGCCGGTACTCGGGCTGGAGATGCGGCGGCAGCGCGTTCCCGGACGCCACGACGAGCGTTTCCAGCGGCAGAGCATCCCGTGAGGAACCGGCGCGCCCCCGTGTGATCACATAGGGGCGCACCGCGGCCGTGGTGCGTTCCTCGCCGGGTCGGCTCATGACGCCGGGCGGCCCATCGGCTCCCGCGGCTGGCTGCTCAGATGGGCACCGATCTTCGCGACCAGTAACTGCATCTGCTGGGCCACCAGGCCGACATCCGCATCCGTGTCGGTGGCCACCCCCAGCGAGGCGCCCTGACCGGCCGAGGTGAACAGCACGAACCCGCTGTCGGACTCGATCATCAGCTGCCGCACCCCCGCCTCGTCGCCGAACAGCAGCGACACTGTGGACTGGCTGGTGACCGTGAGCGCGGCACAGGCGGCGGCCAGCGACTCGGCCTCGTCCACCCCCAGCCGGGACACCTCGCCGGTCAGCTCCTCGGCGGAGTCGTGGCCCATGCGCAGACCGTCCTCCGAGACGACGACGGCATGGCGCACCCCGGGGATCCCGGTCAGCGGACGCAGCATCCATCCAACGTCGGGCAACCTGGATATGGTTCCGGCCACTACCGGCCTCCCTCTCGGTCTTCTCGGTCCGGACTCGATTCATCCTCGGGCTGTACGGCCTCCGCCTCCGCCTCCGCGTCCGCTTCCGCCTCCGCACGTCCGCGGCGGGTGCCGGAGAGGACGCTGGTGATGGAGGCGCGGGCGGCCTCGGGTGTCCAGGGGGCTGCCGCGGGCGGCGGGGCGGGTGCGGCGCGGGCCGGGGCGCCGGAGGCGGTCGTGAGACCGGCCGTGTCGGCCGTGTCGGTGGAGAGGGCCGTGGCGGCCGGGGCGGCTCCGGAGGCCGGGCGGCGGCGGTTGCGGCGCCGGGGCAGCCCGGTGCCGAGGGGCGCGGGGGCGTCGGGCGCGCCGGGGATGTCGTCCACGGACACGCCGTTCAGCGGGCCCCCGGCGGGGTCCGCGGCGGCCTGGCCGAGCCCCGCGCCGCCCGCGTCCTGGTTCACCGTGCCGACGACCACGGGCTCCACGACCACCGGCTTGTGGTCCGCCGCCCGTACGGCGCTCGTCTGCTCGGTCAGCAGCCGGTGCGGTACGAAGACCACCACCCGCGTACCGCCGTACGCCGACGCCGTGGACAGTTCGACGCCGAAGCCCAGCTCCCGCGACCAGCGCCCCACACAGGCGAGCCCCAGCCGGGGCACCGCGCCCAGCTGGGCCAGGTCAAGACCGTCCCGCAGCTGGCCCACGGCCTTTTCCAGCACGTCCGGCGGCATCCCGAGCCCGGCGTCGTCGATCTCGATGACCGCGCCCGCCGCGACCTCCCGGATGGCGACCGCGACCTGGGTGCGGGAGGGCGAGAAGACCGTGGCGTTCTCCAGGAGTTCGGCCACCGCGTGCATCAGGCCCTCCACGGCGGGGGCCACCGCGTAGAGGGTCTGACCGCCGTGGACGTCCACCCGGCCGAACTCCACGATCCGCGACTGGGCGCCCCGCACACAGTCGAAGAGCGACACCGGCCGGGTCTCCCGCCGCGCGGGCCAGATCCCGCACATCACCAGCAGCGTCTGGGCCTTACGGGTCATCTGGGCGGCGGCGTGATCCGCCTTCATGACCTCGCCCATCAGCGCGGCGTCCTCGACGTACTGCTCCAGGCCGTCGAGGACCTGCTGCTGCACCATCGACATGGCGTGCATATTGCGGGCCACGGACTCGAACGACGCCTGGACCGAGTCGCGCAGGATCCGCTCCCGGCGCGCCGCCTCGTCCAGATCGGTCTGTACGGCGGCCAGTCGGGCGACCTCCTCGCCGCGCTCGGCCGCCAGCGCCCGCTCTTGTGCCGCATTGGCTCGTTCCCGCTCGGAAACGGCTCGTTCTCGCTCGGTCGCCCTACGCGCCTCCGCGAGCGCGCGGCGAAGCCTGACCACCCAGGTGAGGCACAGTAATAACACCAGTACCAGCACCGCGGACGCGGCCAGCACGACGGCCCCCGTCCCCGACAGCACCTTCGACACCTCCATCTGGGACACGGCCAAGAAAGGGCAGATACTACTGACCAACTGATCAGTCTGGTCCGGTAGTTGCCAAACTCTCACGACTGGGAAACCGCGTCCGCACCGGGGTCGAGGTCCGGCTACGCCGCCCGTGGCAGGCGCAACAGCAGGCGAGCCCCGCCCCGCGGGCTGGTGAGCACCGTAAGGGTGCCGCCGTGGGCGTGAGCGATGTCATTGGCGATGGCGAGGCCGAGACCGGTGCCGCCGTCCTGGCGGGCCCGGGCATCATCCAGCCGGGTGAACCGCTCGAAAACGCGCTCGCGGTCGCCTTCGGGGATGCCGGGGCCGTCGTCGTCCACGGCCAGTTCGACCAGGCCGCCGTGGACCGCCACGGTGATCGAGACGGTGGTACGGGTGTGGCGGCGGGCGTTGTCGGTGAGGTTGGTGAGCAGCCGGGACAGCTGCACCCGGCTGCCGGTCACGACGGCGGCCCGCTCCCGGCCCCCGGCTTCGGCGAGCTGGTCCATCGTCAGCGCGCCCGGGTGGCGCCGTACCTCCTCGGCCGCCAGCGCGCCGAGGTCCACCGCGGTCTTGGGCGGCGCCTCCCGCACGTCGAGCCGGGCGAGCAGCAGCAGGTCGGAGGCGACGGCCTGGAGCCGGTCGGTGTCCCGCAGCGCCTTGTGCACGGCGACCGGCCAGTCGGTGCGCGACGGGCGGGCCAGGACCAGCTCGAGCTGGGCGCGTACGGCCGCGATGGGGCTGCGCAGCTCGTGCGAGGCGTCGGCCACGAACTGCCGCTGCCGGGTCATGGCCCGGTGCAGCCGGTCCAGGGTGGCGTTCATGGTCCGGGCCAGCCGGTGGATCTCGTCGCGCGCCCGGGGCACCGGCACCCGGCGGTGCAGATCGCGCTCGGTGATCTCGGTGAACTCCCGCCGCATCGCGGCGACCGGGCGCAGGGCGCGGCCCACCAGCAGCCAGGTGAGCCCCGCCACGAACAGCACCAGACCGGCGGCCGCGGGGGCGGCCTGGCGCAGCAGCAGGCCGGTGGCGCTGTCGAGGGAGGTGGTCGAGGGGCTCACCGTCACGCTGTACGGCTGTCCGGCCGCTACGGGCTTGGCGGGTTCGGAGGGGCGGTGGGGCCGGTGGGCTCGGTGGGCTCGGTGGGTTCGGCGGGGAGCCTCGAGAGCCCGGTCGATCCCTGCGAGCCGGGCTCCGTCGGGGTCGTGGGGTGACTGTCCGGCCGGCGGCGTCCTTGATCGTCACCGCGCCGGGGGCGACGACGAACACCCGCTGCGGCATGGTCGCGGTCTTCCCCAGCTGGCCCTTGATCGACACGGCGGCCTTCCGGGCGTCCAGGTCGGCGCTGGCGCGGAGGTTGTGCTGGAGGGCGAGCACCAGGGCCAGCATGCACAGCGCGATCGCGAAGGCCACGGTCCCGGCGGCCGCGAGCACGGCCTTGGCCCGCACGCTCAACCCGGAGGTCAGGCGCGGGCGGCGGGTCCGCGCGCCCTCCGACTCCGGCTGCCCGTGCGCCATGCGTTCCGCTCCCGGGATGCGTTCCGAGCCCGGGATGCGTTCCGCGCCCGCGATGCGTTCTGAGCCCGTTGTGCGCCCCACCGTTTCACCCTCCGTCGCGGGCCAGCAGATAGCCCGCGCCCCGTATCGTGCGGATCGACCGCCGTCCGTACGGCACATCGATCTTCCGGCGCAGACTGCGGATGTAGACCTCGACCAGATTGGCCCCGCCGTCGTACGCGGCGTCCCACACGCTCTGCACGATCTCGGACTTGGAGACCACCTGCCCGGCGCGGCGCGCGAGGTACTCCAGCACGGCGAACTCCTTGGCCGTGAGCGTGACCTCGTCCGTCCCGCGCGCGCAGGCCAACGCCGCGGGCTCCAGCCGCAGATCGCCCAGTTCCAGCACCTCGGGCCGGTCCAGTCCGCCGCGCCGCACCAGGGCCCGCACCCGGGCGATCAGGACGACGAACGAGAACGGCTTGGTCAGATAGTCGTCCGCGCCCACATCGAGCCCATCGGCCTCGTCGTACTCGCCGTCCTTGGCGGTGAGCATCAGGATCGGCGTCCAGTCGCCCTCTTCGCGCAGTCGCGAGCACAGCTGATAGCCGGAGCACCCGGGGAGCATCACATCCAGCACGATCGCCGCGTACTCGCCGGACCGGGCGAACGCCAGGCCGCTCAGCCCGTCCGCCGCCGTCTCGATGGTGAAACCCTCCTGCTCCAGGCCCTCGGTGAGCAGCTCGCGGAGCCGGGCGTCATCTTCCACCACCAGTATGCGCACGCGGTCAGGATGGCACGGGCAAGCTGAGGCCCCGCTGAAACCGGGACCGGCTTCAGCGGGGCCTCAGGTGATTCAGCGAGGACTCAGCATCGGTGCGCCACGGTGAGTGCGCCGACGGATCAAGGGTTCATCGGCAGCCAGTGCAACCCCCTGAGTGAAGGAGAGCTGTGCCCATGTCTCGTTCCCTGCCCCGTGTCTCGGCCGCGAAGCGGCGCGGTGTCGTGCTCGCCGTGGCGGCCGGCGCCCTGGCGCTGGGGGCCACGGCCCCCGCCTCGGCCTCGGCCTCCCAGTCCTCCTCGGCGTCGGCCTCCGCCGCCAAGGGGAAGACGTCCCACGGTCCGGCCCTCTGTGTGATCCGGGCCGACGACGAGAGCGCCACGCCGACCAAGCCGACCAAGCCGGGCAAGGTGGTTGAGCATGCCAAGCCGGTCAAGCTGACCGAGGCGGGCAAGGTCGCCGGTAAGAAGGCCATCGCGGTGTCGAAGGACCGCTCCCGCGGGCACGACGACACCTGCGTCGTGATCCCCGCCTTCCCGACCCACCCCGGGAAGACCTGCAAGGTCGTGGTGATCAAGCGTGGCTCCGGGAACTCGGACTCCGTCCCCGCCTTCCCCACGAAGCCCGGCAAGCCCACCACGCCCACGACCCCGGCCAAGCCCGCCAAGCCCGGTAAGCCCACCAAGCCCGGTAAGCCGGGGAAGCCGGGGAAGGTCTGCGTGATCGTCCTGCCCAAGGACGGGCACCGGGCCACCAAGCCGTCCGCGGACGCGAAGACCACGGCGGTCGAGGCGACCCGCGCGACCCGCTCCTGATCCACCGGCCGGCCAGGTGGGGGGCCGGCCGTCAAAGGGCCCGGCGCGCACGGCGCGTCGGGCCCTTTCGCGCGCCGTGAGACAGTGCTGGCGGCCGGGAAGCGCACGACGAGCGGAAGGCGTTCATACGGCATGTCGATCATTCACAAGACCACGTTGAGCCCGACCAAGTTGGAGCTCCTCACCCCGTGGCTGCCCCGGCAGCCGTGGTACGCCGCCGCGCGGCGCCCGCCGGAGCTGTCCAGGGTCGGGGGCTTCCGGCTCGACGACCCGGAGGGCGAGGTGGGGATCGAGTTCATGGTGGTCCAGGACGACGCCGGTGACCGGCCCGCCTGGTACCACGTACCGATGACCTACCGCGCGGCGCCGCTCGACGGAGCCGAGCAGGCCCTCATCGGCACGACCGAGCACGGGGTGCTGGGCCGGCGGTGGATCTACGACGGGCCGCACGATCCGGTGCTGGTGGCCCAGTTGATCGCGCTCCTCCAGGGCCGCGCCGAACCGCAGGCGCAGAGCCAGTCCCACACCCCGGACCCGTCCGTCACGGCCGAGGTGACCGGAGCCGGACTCGACGTCCCGGCCGGGGCCGCGGGGGCCCCGGCCGTCGCGAACGGGCCGGACGGCACCCGTGTGGTGCTGGGCGACGGGGGCCCCGCCCTCCAGGTGACGCGCGTTCTGCGCCCGGACTCCGGTGCGGAGTCCACCGGGGTCCGGGGCCATGTCAGCGCGGGCTGGCGGCTTCCGGAGGGCGGCGAGGTCCGCGCTCGGTACGTCGTGCTGTACGACGGCGACACCGCGTCCTGACATCCGTGAGGTGGGAGCACCGGGCGCCGTTCCGGCGCTGTCCCGGTGCTCCCATGGCGTCCGTAAGGTGCTCACCGGAGCAAGAGATCCAATGAATTGACGTCCGAGAGGCGAAGCAAGGCGATTCGAAGCCGCTGTATTGACGTGCTCCGCTCATAGATCCTACCTTTCCCGGGGTCGCTCCACTCCACTCCACGAGCTCCAAGGGGCTCCAGCAGGGTTCCAGCAAGGTTCCGCAGGGAGGGACATGTCGGAGTACGTACGCTCACGCATCCGGACCGTCCGTAAGGCCCGTAAGGCGGCCCCGAGAGCCGCCGTCGCCGTCGCGGCCGTCTTAGCCACCCTCGCCACCCTCGGCGCCGCCTTCGGCGGCACCGCCGACGCCGTCGCACGCACTCCCCGCTCCACCGCCGATGTCTATGTCGCGCCCAACGGCGACGACGGCGCCTCCGGCACCCGCACCGCCCCCGTCCGCACCCCCGAGCGCGCCCGCGACCTCGTACGGAAGCGCGTCCCGCACCAAAGCGGCGACCTTACGGTGCACCTCGCGCCGGGCACGTACCGGCTCGCCCGTCCGCTCGTCCTCGACGCCCGTGACTCCGGGGGCAACGGACACCGCGTCATCTGGCAGGGCAGCCGGGGCACCGTGTTCAGCGGTGGGCGGGCGGTCCGGGGCTGGCGGCCGGTCAAGGGTGGCGCCGGGCTGTGGTCGGCGCCCGCGCCCGCCGGACTGGACGACACCCGGCAGCTGTATGTGAACGGCGTCCGCGCCCAGCGGGCGCGCGGGCCGATTCCGGTGACCCTCACCGCCACCGCCACCGGCTACACCGCGTCCGCCGACACCCTCGCCCGCTGGCGCAATCCGTCGGACATCGAGTTCGTCTACCCCAGCGGTGAGGCGCTGTGGAACATCCAGCAGTACGGACTCGGCCCGTGGACCGAACCGCGCTGCCCGATCGGCTCGATGACCGGCGCCACCGTCACCATGGCCCAGCCGTGCTGGGACAACTCCACCAGGCGCGTGGAGTTCCCCGACATCCCCGGCCGCAGCATCAACATGGTCGGCCCCGCCAAGCTCACGGGCGGCGCGCTGCCCGGCTATGTCGAGAACGCCTTCGAGGTCCTGGATCAGCCCGGGGAGTGGTACCTCGACCGGCACACCCGCACCGTCTACTACCGCCCGCGCCCCGGGAGGACCCGCGCACCGCCGACGTGGAGGCGCCGGTCCTGGAGAAGCTGGTGGACGGGCGGGGCACCGGGCGCGCGCCGCTGCACGACATCGCCCTGCGCGGTATCGAGTTCTCGTACGCCACCTGGCTCACCCCCTCCTCGCCCGAGGGCTTCTCCGAGGTGCAGGCGGGCTATACGGTGACCGGCCCGGAGGGCTGGAAGACCCAGGGGCTGTGCGGGTACACCCCGGGCGGCACCTGCCCGTACGCGTCCTGGACCAAGATGCCCGGCAACGTGGCCATCAGCCACGGCCGTGACATCGAGTTCTCCGACGACGCCTTCACCCACCTCGGCGCGGCCGGGCTCGAACTCGGCACCGGGACGCGGAACGCGACCGTACGCGGCAACGTCTTCACCGACATCTCCGGCAACGGCATGGAGATCGGCGGGGTCGACGCGCCGGAGCCGGGCAGCGACGCCGACCTCACCAGCGCGGTGTCGGTGACGAACAACCACCTCTACGCGCTGCCCCGCGAGTACCACGGCGGCGTCGCCATCCTCAACGGCTACACCCGCGACAACACCATCGCCCACAACCAGATCGACCATGTCGCGTACTCGGCGATCTCGATGGGCTGGGGCGGCTGGCCCGACAAGATCGGCAAACCGGCCACGGCCAATGTCTCCCGCGGCAACCGGGTGTCCAACAACCTCATCTTCGACTACATGCAGGCGCTCGACGACGGCGGCGGCATCTACACCCAGGGGCTCACCGGCAGCTCCCTCGCCGACGGGGAGAAGGTCACCGGCAATGTCATCCACGGCCAGTGGGGCCTGGGCCGGTCGGTCTACACCGACAACGGCTGTACGTATGTGACGGTCGAGGGCAACGTCCTCTACGGCGCCCAGGCCGACGTGGCGGCGAAGCACATCGACTACCGCGACGGCCTCGGCAACAACGACCCGACCCGGATCGCGGACAACCACTGGGAGCAGGGCGACCCCGACGGGGACGACAAGGGCGTGGTGACCAGCGGCAACCACATCCTGGCCGATCCGTCCAAGGCACCGGCCGACATCGTGGCCACGGCCGGTCTCGAACCCCGCTACCGGGGGCTGCTCGGCCGCACGTTCGCCGCCGACTCGGTGCCCGAAGCACCCACCCGCGTGGGCGACTTCGCGGCGGACGGCTCGGTGTACGTCACCTGGAACCCGTCGTACGTCGAGGGCGGTTCCCCGGTCACCTCGTACACCGTCACCGCGACGTCCTCTGACGGCGCCCGGACCGTCTCCACCGCCGTCCCGGCGGCGCGCTTCAAGCGGATCGCGTACGCGCGGGTCGACGGGCTCACCAACGGCACGCCGTACACGGTGACCGTCACGGCCCACAACGGGGTGGGGCAGAGCGAGAGGTCGCTGCCCGCCGCTCCCGTCACGCCCACGGCGGGCGGCTCCGGCGCCCTGCCCGACGCCCCCACCGGCGTGAAGGCCAACGCCGAGGCCACGGCGGCGACGCTGTCCTGGACCCCGCCCAAGGCCACCGGCGACACCCCGGTCATCGGCTACCGGATCACCGTCTCCGACGGCCGCACCGCCACCGTGACCGGCCGGGACGTCCTGGTCTCCCAGCCCCGGGCCAAGGGGATGCTGCGGGTGATCGGCAAGCTGCGCCCGGGCACCGCGTACACGTTCTCGATCGCTGCCCTGACCGCCACGGGTGCCGGTCCGTCGGCGGATGTGTCCCTCACGACCCCGCCCACGTCCGGATAGGGGCGAAAGCTCAAATCCTGCTCTGAAACGGCACTCGTCAGGGTTCATCCCCGTTCAGAAAGACAAAACTGACGGTAGTTGAGCGGTTCGTACGGACACGTATGGATGCTGACGGACACCTATGGACACGTAGGGACACGGATGGACGGGGGCATTCCGATGTGTGCCATGACCAGAGGCCCCGCCCCGGCGGAGCCGCCGGCGCTGGACCTCTATGACATCGCCTATCTGGTGGGCGGGCCGCCATGGGTGATCCAGACCCTCCTGGTTGCGCTCCAGGAGCGGGATGCGATCACCCTCAGGCGCTCCCGGATCCGCGCCACGGCGGGGAGGGCGCCGAGCGCGCGGGGGCCGCGCACTCGAAGGCCGAGCGTCCGGGGCCGAGCACTCGGGGGCTGAGCGTCCGGGGGCCGAGCACCCGGTCGAGCGCGCGCTCATCGCGCTGTGCCCGCGCTCGAAGCCGGTGGACCGTGTGGTCCCCGCGCTGCTCGGCGGACCCGAGCTGGCGGAGATCCGGCGCCGACTCACCGTCGGCGGACTGCTCACCCGTCTCCGGGGCCGCCCCACCCGCACGGGCAGGCGCCGCGTGGAAGCGGCCGTGCGGGAGGGGGCGCTCCCCTCGTACGTCTTCTACGGCCCCGTCGTCGTCCCGGAACCGGCGCGGCGCAGGGCCGTCAGCGACGCGATACCCATCCCGACCGGCGACCCGGCCTACTGGGACCGGAACCTCCTCATCGCCTACGACCCCCAGTACCTCGACCAGGAGTCCTTCTACACCGCGCACGGGTGGGGCGACGACCGTGCCGGCAGCCACGGCGGCGACCACGGGGCTTACGGCGGCGACCACGGCGGGAGCCACGGCGGCGACTATGGCGGCGGCCACCACTCCTGCGGGGGCGGTGGGGCGGTGGCGGCGGCAGCGATTAGGGGCTGTCCGCCGGATCGTGCGTGACGCCTGCGGCGGGCCACGCGGCGGAGCCGCATATCGGTACTTCCCCCTCTCCGCCCCTTCCCACAACCGGGGCTCCACCCCAGACTCCGGCCGCGTCGCGGGCGGCGCGGTGGGCGCCCCGGCCGGTGAGCTGATCGCGACGGTGGCCGGTTCGCCGACCCCCGGGGTCCAGGGGCGGAGCCCCTGGTAGCGGGAAGGGGCGGGGAGGGGAAAGGGCCGTCGTCAGGCGGCGGCCGTGTCCTCCTCGTACGGGGTGGGACAGCCATGCGTGGCGGTCACGGCCGTCAGCAGCACCACCGAGTCCTCCAGCGCCCGCAGCCCGTGCCGTTCGTGCGGCAACTCCTGCACCTGGCCCGCGATGAGATCCATCCGGTCACCGCCGCCGGTCAGCCGTACATGCCCGTGCAGCACCTGGAGGCTGGCCGCCGGGGGAGCGTTGTGCTCGTTGAGCTCACAGCCGGAGACCATGGCGATCACGCTCTGCCGCAGCGGACCGTCATGCAGGAACAGATGTGCGCTGCGCCCGTGCGGATCGGCCTTGGCCTGGTCCAGATGGTGGCGTGCGAGCGTGGTGAGGTCATCCATGAGTGCCCCTCGATCGGTCCGGTCTGATCGTCGGCGGGTTCCCTCAATCCTCACCGGCTAGCGTGGTGGGCGCCAGTTCGCAGCCGCGCCGTGCAATCGCCGTCCCGTTGAGAGAGGTACCGCAGCAGTGGCCGACTACCTGACCGTACTGACCACCACCGACACCCCCGAGAAGGCCGAGGCGCTGGCCCGCGGGGCGATCGAGGCCCGGCTGGCGGCCTGTGCGCAGATCAGCCAGCCCGTGACATCCGTGTACCGGTGGGAGGGGGAGGTCGAGACGGCGGCCGAGTGGCAGGTGCTGTTCAAGACCACCGCCGCGCGCTACGACGAGTTGGAGGCGCATATCCGCGAGGCGCACGACTACGAGACCCCCGAGGTCATCGCGACGCCCATCGTGAACGGCAGCGAGGACTACCTGGCGTGGGTGGTGTCGGAGACGACGATCGGCTGACGGTGATCGAGGGCCGGGGCGTGGGGTTCGCCCTTGGGCCCCGGGGTCTGGGGCTTCAGCCCCAGTTGCGGGAAGGGGCGGGGAGGGGGAAGTGCCGATATGCGGCTCCGCCGCGTGGCCCGCCGCGGGCGTCACGGTCCCCGGTCCGCCAGCGCCTCCTCGATCCCCCGCTCCCGTGGCCCCAAGAAACGCGGATCCGGCTCGAACGCCGCGTCCAGAGCCGCCTTTCCCGCCGCCAGGACCTCCCGCGTGCCGCCGAAGTACCAGGTCACATCGTGCGGCTCGTCGACCGCGACCCCGTACGCGTCGATCCCCGCCGCCCCGCACAGCGCCAGCGCCCGGCGGACATGGAACCCCTGGCTCACCAGCACCGCCTTGCGCACCCCGAAGACCCGCCGGGCCCGGCTGCAGGAGTCCCAGGTGTCGAACCCCGCGAAGTCGCTCACGATCCGCCGGTCCGGGACCCCGCGCTTGACCAGATACGCGCGCATCGCGTCCGGCTCGTCGTAGTCACGGCGGCTGTTGTCCCCCGTGACCAGCAGCGCACGGACCCTGCCGTCCTCGTAGAGCCGTACGGCGGCGTCCAGTCGGTGCGCCAGGTACGGCGACGGCTCCCCGTTCCACAGCCCCGCCCCGAAGACCACCCCGACCGGGGCCGAGGGCGCATCGGCGACCGTACGGACCCGGTCGTCCGTGCTCAGCCGCTGCCAGGTCGCGGGCAGCAGGGCCAGTACGCAGACGAGGACGCTCCCCCGCACCAGCCGCCGCCACCCCCGCCGCGTCTCCGGCAACCGCCCCCGCACCCACCCCAGCATGCGCTCCCCTGTCCGCCTCACCGAATCCGGTCGCGCTGTGTGACGTCAGGGAGGGGGCGGCGGTTGCCTCGGAATCACTCGGTGGTTTTCTCCTCTTCGGGCTCATCCACGAAGTCGGCCGTGTCGAGATCGAAGTCGAATGGCGCGGGGATGGGCAGCGGCTTGCCGAACGGGACGGTCATCCTGGCGAGGTAACCGTGGTCCGACGGATCCCAGAAGACCGTGATCTCCTCGGTCGGCATGTCGAGCACCAGGTACACGGGCACATGGCGACCGTAGACCTCGAGCTTCTCCTTCCAGTCGACGTCCCGGGTGGAAACGGACGTGAGCTCGGCGACCAGGGACAGCGCCGCGCCGTCCACGTGGCGCGCGTCACCCACGAAAGCCTTCAGATCCGCGACATGGAGATCCGGTCCATAGGCGCGCTCGGATGTGGGGAAGCTGAAGAGGAATGGGGAGGTATCGGCGTCATGGCCATCGGGGACATGGGGCGCGAGCTGCAGGCGCAGTGACCTCATGTGCCGCTTGTAGAACGGCCTCGACCACGGCGACACGACGATCTTCCCCCTGATGAGCTCGGCCTTGTAGCCGTCCGGTGTGTCCAGTTCTTCCGTGATCCGAAGCAACTCCTCGAACTCCGTTCGGGGCTCCTTTCGGCGCTCCGTTCGGGGCTCCTCGGCTGCCGGCGCGTTCTCTGTGGTCATCGGCCGCTCCAATATCGCGGTCACCGCGTCCTCCATCTGCTACGGAGCGTACTGTCCCGCTCACCGTAGCGACGGCCCCCGGCGGTATCCGTCTTCCGTTCGCATTACCCCCACAAGGGTGAAGCATCCGCTCCCACATAGCCTTGACCAGTCGTCCCGCACCACCGAAACCAGCAGGTGATCCACGCCATGCCCCCGATTCCCACCGCAGAGCTCCATCTCCATATCGAGGGCACCCTGGAGCCCGATCTGGCCTTCGCGCTCGCCGAGCGCAATGGGGTCGAGCTGCCGTTCGCCACCCAGGAGGAGCTGCGGGCCGCGTACTCCTTCGGTGACCTCCAGGACTTCCTGGACCTCTACTACGCGCTGATGACCGTGCTGCGCACCGAGGACGACTTCGCCGACCTCACGAAGGCGTATCTGGCCCGCGCCCGTGAGCAGGGCGTACGCCATGCGGAGATCTTCTTCGACCCGCAGGCGCACACCGCGCGCGGCGTCGAGATCGACACGGTCATCCGCGGGATCGGCCGCGCGCTGGACGCCGCGCCGCGCGCGTACGGCATCACCACGCGCCTGATCATGTGCTTCCTGCGCGACGAGAGCGCCGAGTCGGCCCTGGCGACGTTCGAGGCGGCCCGCCCCCACCTGGACCGGATCGCCGCCGTCGGCCTGGACTCGGCGGAGGTCGGGAACCCGCCGTCGAAGTTCCGCGAGGTGTACGCGCTGGCGCGGCAGGCCGGGCTGAAGTGCGTCGCGCACGCGGGGAGGAGGGGCCGCCCGCGTATGTGTGGGAGGCGCTCGACGTCCTCGGCGTGGACCGCGTCGACCACGGGGTGCGGAGCCTGGAGGACGAGGCGCTGGTGGCCCGGCTGGTCGCGGACCGGACCCCGCTGACCGTCTGCCCCCTGTCGAACGTCCGGCTGCGCGTCGTGGACCGCCTCGAGGACCATCCGCTGCCCGCGATGCTGGACGCGGGTCTGCTGGTGACGGTCAACTCCGACGACCCCGCCTACTTCGGCGGCTACGCGGGCGACAACTACACCGCCGTACGGGACGCGCTCGGCCTCGACGAGGCCACCCTGCGCACCCTGGCCCGCAACTCCTTCCAGGCCGCCTTCCTCGACGAGGAGACGCGGGCGGCGTACCTGAAGGAGGTCGAGAGCTGGGGCGGGAGCTGACCGGAAGCGGTCAGCCCTCGGCCAGCTCCAGCCGCACCGCGCACACCTTGAACTCCGGCATCCGCGACACCGGATCCAGCGCCGGGTTCGTCACCGTGTTGGCCCGCCCCGGCCCCGCCCAGTGGAACGGCATGAACACCGTGTCCGGCCGGATGTCCCGGCTGATACGGGCCGGGGCGACGGCGCGGCCGCGCCGGGAGACCACCGCGATCGACGCGCCCTCGCCCGCGCCCAGCCGCTCGGCGAGCAGCGGGTGGAGCTGGACGTAGGGGCCGGGCGCGGCCTCGTTGAGCTCGCCGACGCGCCGGGTCTGGGCGCCGGACTGGTACTGGGCCAGCACCCGGCCCGTCGTCAGCAGCACCGGATACTCCGCGTCCGGCTCCTCGGCCGCCGGGCGATGGCTGACGGGCACGAAGCGGGCCCGGCCGTCGTCGGTGGCGAAGCGGTCGAGGAAGAGACGGGGCGTACCGGGGTGCGGGCGGGGACTCGGGCTCACGGAGGCGGCCGCGCGTACGGAGGCGGTCCCCTCCGCGCCCAGGGTCCCCTCCGCGTCCAGGGTCCCCTCCGCGCCCAGGGAGTCCTCCGCGCCCCCGGCGTCCTTCGCGCCCTCGGCGTCCTTCGCGCCGTCTGAGCCGGTCGCGCCGTCCGAGCCGGTCGCGCCGTCCGAGTCGGCCGCGCATACGGAGGCGGCCTCCTCGGCGTCGTCCCCCTCCACGCTCTCCGGGCACGGCCAGAAAACCCCGTCCTCCTCCGCGATCCTCCGGTACGTGATGCCCGAGTAGTCCGCCGCGCCCCCGGCCGAGGCCCGTCGAAGCTCCTCGAAGACCTCCTCCGCGTCCGCCGGGAACCCCTTCTCCCAGCCCAGCCGGGCCGCGAGCCCGCTCAGCACCCACAGGTCCGTCCGGACGCCCGGCGGCGGGGTGAGGGCCGCGCGGCGGAGGAGGACCCGGCCCTCCAGGTTGGTCATGGTCCCGGTCTCCTCGGCCCACTGGGCCACCGGCAGCACCACATCGGCGAGCGCGGCGGTCTCCGAGAGCACGACGTCCGCGACCGCCAGGAAGTCCAGCGACCGCAGCCGGGACTCCACATGGGCCGCGCGGGGGCGGAGACCAGCGGGTTGGAGCCCATCAGCAGTAGTGCCCGGACGTCCCGTCCGAGCGCGTCCAGGAGTTCGTACGCGCTGCGCCCCGGCCCGGGCAGGTCGTCGGGCTCGACGCCCCAGACGGCCGCCACATGGGCGCGGGCGGCCGGGTCGTCCAGCTTGCGGTAGCCGGGCAGCTGATCGGCCTTCTGGCCGTGCTCGCGGCCGCCCTGGCCGTTGCCCTGGCCGGTCAGACAGCCGTAGCCGGACAGCGGGCGGCCCGCGCGGCCGGTGGCCAGGCACAGGTTGATCCACGCGCCCACGGTGTCGGTGCCCTTGGACTGCTGCTCGGGCCCCCGGGCCGTCAGCACCATCGAGCTCTCGGCGTCACAGAACATCGTGACGGCCTTACGGAGCTCAGGAACGGGGACGCCCGTGATCCGCTCCACCAGCTCCGGCCAGTGGGCCATCGCGGCGGCCCGCGCCTCGGGCCAGCCGCTGGTGCGCCGTGCGACGAACTCCTCGTCCACCCGGCCCTCCGCGACCACCAGGTGCAGCAGCCCCAGCGCGAGCGCGAGATCGGTGCCGGGGCGCGGCGCCAGGTGCAGATCCGCCTGCTCGGCCGTACGGGTCCGCCGGGGATCGACCACGATCAGCCGGCCGCCCGCCTCCTTCAGCTCGGTCAGATAGCGCAGCGCGGGCGGCATGGTCTCGGCCAGGTTCGAGCCGACGAGGATGACACATCCGGTGCGGGACACGTCCGCCAGCGGGAACGGCAGCCCGCGGTCAAGACCGAAGGCCCGCTGATGGGCGGCGGCGGCCGAGGACATGCAGAACCGGCCGTTGTAGTCGATCTGTGAGGTGCCGAGCACCACCCGGGCGAACTTCCCCAGCGCGTACGCCTTCTCGTTCGTCAGCCCGCCGCCGCCGAAGACGCCCACCGCGTCGCGGCCGTAGGCGCGGCCGGTGGACTCCAGGCCCTCGGCGATCCGGTCGAGGGCCTCCTCCCAGGTGGCCGGTTCGAGCCGACCGGTGTCAGGGCGGCGGACCAGCGGCTCGGTCAGGCGCACCCGGGAGGAGAGCACGGCGGGCGCGGTGCGGCCCTTACCGCACAGCGCGCCACGGTTGACGGGGAACGCGGTGCGCTCGACGACCTCGACACCGCCCGGACGGCCGTCCGTCCCGCCACCGGGTCCGTCCGTCCCGCCACCGGGTCCGCCCGGCGGCACCGGGCGCAGCGCCATACCGCACTGCAGCGAACAGTAAGGGCAGTGCGTATCGACGGGGGCGGGGTCGGGGGAGGGGGAGTGCTCCCCGGGAACCGGAACGTGCGCCATGCGAAGCAGCGTGCTACGGCCGTGTTACAGCTCGCGTCACCTCGCATTACGCCTGCGGGAAGCGGACCTCAGCGCGGCGCCGGGCGGCCGGTGAAGTCGACGCAATCACCTGTGACGGCCAGGCAACGGCGGTGCAATCTGCCGCTGCCAGGCTCTCGCCATGACGCCGCACCCCGCTCCCCTCGGTCCTCCCGGTCCAGCTGGCCCTCATGGCTCCGATGGCACCGCGGACTTCGACAGTGCCCAGCGGATCATGACCCGGTTCACCGCCCAGCTCACCACCCAGCTCGACCGGCTGGGCCACCACGGGGTCCGCCGGGGCGGCCGGGATCGCGCGCCGACGCTCGTCGCCGTCGCCCACGGCAGCCGGGACCCCGAGGCGCTGCGCAGCGTGAACGCCCTCCTGGACCGCGTCCGCGCGCTCCGCCCCGGGCTGCCCGTACGCCTCGGCCATATCGAGCTCAACCAGCCGCTGCTGACCGACACACTGGCCGCGCTGCGCGGCGAGGCGGTGCTCGTCCCGCTGCTGCTGAGCCGCGGCTACCACGTCAAACAGGACATCCCGGACGCTATCGCCGCCGCGCCCCACCTCACCGCCCGGATCGCCGCCCCGCTCGGTCCGGACCCGCTGCTCGCCGAGGCCCTGCACGCCCGGCTGGCGGAGGCGGGCAGTCGGGCGGAGGCAGGCAGCCCGGCGGAGGCGGGCCGACGCGCTGCGGCTCCGCACAGGACGGGCGGCGTCGTCCTCGCCGCGGCAGGCTCCCGCGACCCGGACGCGGCCCTCGACACGGCCCGTACCGCCGCCCTGCTCAGCGCCCGGCTCGGCGGGGCGCCCGTGCTGCCCGGCTACGCCTCCGGCTCCGGCCCCACCGTGCCCGAGGCCGTACGCGCCCTGGCCGCGCTCGGCCACGACCGGATCGCGGTCGCCTCGTACTTCACCGCGCCCGGCCGCTTCGCGACCCAGTGCGCGAGCGTCGCCCCCGGCCCCGCGGCCGCCCCGCTCGGCGCCCATCCGGCGGTGGCGCGTCTCGTACTGCGCCGTTACGAACAGGCGCTGGCCTCTGCGCCCTTGTCACACCCGGCGGCTACCGTCGGTGTATGAGTCCCAGCGCACCACCTGAACCCGAACCGGATCCGGCCGCCCCGGCCGGTGTCCCTTCGACCGGTGCCGCCCCTCGGCCGGTGCTCCCGAGGCCGGCGTCCCCTCGGCCGGTGCCCCCGAGGCCGACACCCGCCGCGTCCCCGGCTATGCCGCGGCGGACCTCGAGCGCTGGGCGCCCGAGCCCGACAAGCGGCCGGGCCGGACCGCCTTCCAGCGGGACCGGGCGCGGGTGCTGCACTCCGCCGCGCTGCGCAGACTGGCCGGGAAGACCCAGGTGGTGCCCGCCGCACCGGCCGCCGACCCCGGACCGGCCGGGCGCGCCCCGGCCTTCGACGCCACGCCCCGCACCCGGCTGACCCACTCCCTGGAGTGCGCCCAGGTGGGCCGTGAGCTGGGGGCCGCCCTCGGCTGTGACCCGGATCTGGTGGAGATGGCCTGTCTCGCCCACGACCTCGGCCATCCGCCGTTCGGGCACAACGGCGAGCGGGTGCTCAACGGGATCGCCGAGCCCTGCGGCGGCTTCGAGGGGAACGCGCAGTCGCTGCGGCTGCTGGCCCGGCTGGAGCCGAAGCGTTTCGTGCCCGACCGGATCACCGGCGAGCCGCTGAGCGTCGGGCTCAACCTCACCCGCGCCGCGCTGGACGCCGCCACCAAGTACCCCTGGCCGCGCGGCGGCCATCCGCACAGCCCCCGCTCCCCGAAGTTCGGGGTCTACGAGGACGACGTCCCGATCTTCGAGTGGTACAGGCAGGGCGCCCCCGAGGGCCGTACGACGTTCGAGGCCCAGGTCATGGACTGGTCCGACGATGTCGCCTACTCCGTCCACGACGTCGAGGACGGGCTGCACGCGGGCCATCTGAACCCCGCGAGCCTGCTCGCCGAGCCCGAGCGCCGCGAGGTCTTCGCCGTCGCCGCCGACCGCTACGCCCCGGGGGCCGAGCCCGACGAGCTGGCCGAGGCGCTGGACCGGCTGCTGGGCCAGGAGTGGTGGCCGCACGGCTACGACGGCTCGTCCGTCGCCCAGGCCCGCCTCAAGGACGCCACCAGCCAGCTCATCGGCCGCTTCTGCCTGGCCGCCGAGGGCGCCACCCGCGCGGCGTACGGCACGGGCCGCTTCACCCGGTACCACGCCGAGCTGGTCGTGCCCCGTGCCACCCGCCTGGAGTGCGCGGTCCTCAAGGCGGTCGCCGACCGGTATGTGATCCAGCGCGCCGACCAGGAGCTGGTCCGGGCCGATCAGCGCGTGGTCATCGCCGAGCTGGGCGAGGCCCTGATCGCCCGCGCGCCCGACGGCCTGGACCCCCAGTTCCGGGCGCTCTTCGACGCGGCCGGGGACGACCGGGGCCGGCTGCGGGCGATCGTCGACCAGATCGCCTCCCTGACCGACACCTCGGCCCGGGGGCTCCACGCCCGGCTCACCGGTTGACGCC
The DNA here is from genome assembly GCA_005405945.1 of Streptomyces violaceusniger. GTDB lineage: Bacteria > Actinomycetota > Actinomycetes > Streptomycetales > Streptomycetaceae > Streptomyces > Streptomyces violaceusniger. Next base: position 4,197,521 of record BJHW01000001.1, on the reverse strand, counting down.
GCCCGCCGGATACGCCCGCCGGATAGGCCCGGCGGATACGGCCGCCGGATACGGCTCCCGCGCACACAGACGGCCTACCGGCCCTTCCGGACGCACGCGTGGTGCGGGAGGCTCCCCTGTGACACAGCTTTCGGTACATCTCCCGGCAAGGCATTCTCGGCCCAGCTTTCAGGACGGTTTCGGAACGCACGACCTGACACGACCGGGGTAAGGCACTCATAGAGGAACTGCTCGGCACTGCTCGGCAGCGAGGAGGACAACAAGTGGTCGACGCACACCAGACATTCGTCATCGTCGGAGGGGGCCTGGCCGGGGCGAAAGCCGCGGAAACCCTTCGATCGGAGGGTTTCACCGGGCGGGTGATCCTCATCTGTGACGAGCGCGACCACCCCTATGAACGGCCCCCGCTCTCCAAGGGCTTCCTCACCGGCAGCCAGGAGCGCGACAGCGTCTTCGTCCACGAGCCCGCCTGGTACGCCCAGGCCGATATCGAGCTCCACCTCGGCCTGCCCGCCGTCCACCTGGACCGCGCCGCCAAGGCCGTGACCCTGGGCGACGGCACCCGGGTCCACTACGACCGGCTGCTGCTGGCCACCGGCGCCGAGCCGCGCCGCCTCGACATCCCCGGCACCGACCTGGCCGGGGTCCACCATCTGCGCCGGCTCGCCCACGCCGAGCGGCTCAAGGGCGTCCTCACCACCCTCGGCCGGGACAACGGCCAGCTGGTCATCGCGGGCGCGGGCTGGATCGGCCTCGAGGTCGCGGCCGCCGCCCGCGGCTACGGCGCCGAGGTGACGATCGTCGAGCCCGAGCCCACCCCGCTGCACCCCGTCCTCGGCCCCGAGCTGGGCGCCCTCTTCGCCGACCTCCACGGCGAGCACGGCGTCCGCTTCCACTTCGGCGCCCGCCTCACCGAGATCACCGGCCAGGACGGCATGGTGCTGGCCGCCCTCACCGACGACGGCGAGGAGCACCCCGCCCACAGCGTGCTGGCCGCCATCGGCGCCGCCCCGCGTACCGCCCTCGCCGAGGCCGCGGGCCTTGAGGTGGTGGACCGCGCGGCGGGCGGCGGCATCGCGGTCGACACCTCGCTGCGCACCAGCGACCCGGACATCTTCGCGGCGGGCGACGTGGCCTCCGCCCCGCTCGCGTTCCTCGAGGGCACCCCCGTACGGGCCGCGCTCCCGCCGAGCGCCCGGCTGCGCGTCGAGCACTGGGCCAACGCCCTGAACGGCGGCCCGGCGGCGGCCCGCGCCATGCTCGGCCAGGACGTCGCGTACGACCGGGTGCCGTACTTCTTCTCCGACCAGTACGACGTCGGCCTGGAGTACTCCGGCTACGCCCCGCCCGGCAGTTACGACCAGGTGCTGGTGCGCGGCGACGTCGGCAAGCGGCAGTTCATCGCCTTCTGGCTGAACGACGGCCGCCTGCTCGCGGGCATGAACGTCAACGTCTGGGACGTCACCGAATCGATCCAACAGCTCATCCGCGGCGGCCGGCAGCTCGACCCGGCGGCCCTGGCCGACCCGGCCGTCCCGCTCACCTCGCTGCTCCCGTAGGCCCGTAGGCGCATAGCCCTCAGGCCCTCATCAGGCCTCAGGCCTCAGGCCCCCAGGCCCTCAGGCCGTTCGGAATACCGGGGTCCGGCAGGCGGCGGACGGCCGTGTCGGACCCCGGCCGTAGAATTCGGGCGTGGCAGGCAGGATCAACGATGACGACGTGAAGGCGGTGCGGGCAGCGGTCCCGATCGACGCCGTCGTATCCGAATACCTCCAGCTGCGGAACGCGGGGGGTGGCAATCTCAAGGGCCTGTGCCCCTTCCACGACGAGAAGACCCCGTCCTTCCAGGTCAGCCCCAGCAAGGGGCTCTACTACTGCTTCGGCTGCCAGGAGGGCGGCGACACGGTCGACTTCATCATGAAGATCGACCACCTCTCCTTCGCCGAGACCATCGAGCGGCTGGCCTCCCAGTCCGGGATCACCCTGCGCTACGAGGAGGGCGGCTACACACCCGGCCGCCAGCAGGGCGAGCGCACCCGGCTGGTCGAGGCCCACAAGGCCGCCGCGCAGTTCTACGTGGAGCAGCTGGAGCGCCCCGAGGCGGAGATCGGCCGCACCTTCCTCGCCCAGCGCGGCTTCGACCAGGCCGCGGCGCAGCACTTCGGCGTGGGCTACAGCCCGGCCGGCTGGGACCACCTCGTCCGCTATCTGCGCGGCCGCGGCTTCACCGACAAGGAGCTGATCGTCTCCGGGCTCGCCCAGGAGGGCCGCCGCGGTCCGATCGACCGCTTCCGGGGCCGGCTGATGTGGCCGATCCGGGACATCGCCGGTGAGGTCGTCGGCTTCGGCGCCCGGAAGCTCCGCGACGACGACAACGGCCCGAAGTACCTCAACACCCCGAGACTCCGCTCTACCGCAAGTCCCAGGTCCTCTACGGCATCGACCTCGCCAAGAAGGACATCGCCAAGTCCAGCCGCGCGGTGGTGGTCGAGGGCTATACGGACGTCATGGCCTGCCATCTCGCGGGCGTCACCACCGCCATCGCCACCTGCGGCACCTCATTCGGCGGCGACCACATCAAGATCCTCCGACGGCTGCTGATGGACAACGCGGGCGCGGAGGTCGTCTTCACCTTTGACGGCGACGCGGCCGGGCAGAAGGCGGCCCTGCGCGCCTTCGAGGACGACCAGCGGTTCGCCGCCGAGACCTCCATCGCGATCACGCCCGACGGGATGGACCCGTGCGAACTCCGTCTGGCCCGTGGCGACGAGGCCGTGGCGGACCTGGTCGAGAGCCGCACGCCGCTGTTCGCGTTCGCGTTGAAATCGATCGTCTCCCGCTACAACCTGGACACCGAGGAGGGCCGTATCGCCGCGGTCGACGAGGCGGTGCCGGTCGTCGCGGCGATCAAGAACCCCGGGCTGCGGGACCGCTATGCGATCCGGCTGATCGGGATGGTCGGCATCGCCACCCAGGCGGAGGAGCAATCGATCATCCGCCGGGTGCGCGGGCTGGCCCGCAGCAGGCAGAACGGCGGCCCGGGCGGCCCGGAGCACGGTGGCCGTGGCGATCAGCGGGGCGGCGGCGGTCCGGGCGGGGCCCGGTACGGCGGCCGTGGTGACCAGCGCGGCGGGGGCCCGGGCGGTCCTGGCGGGCCCGGCGGTCCCGGTGGGCCCGGTGGGCCGCACGGGGGTCCCGGCGCCGCGGGCGCGCCGCCGGTCCCACGCGGACCGGCCCTGAATCTGCGCAGCCCCGCCCATCGCGTCGAGCGCGAGCTGCTCAAGCTGGCGCTGCAACACCCCCATCTGGTCTCCCCGGCCTTCGACGCCTACGGCATCGATGAGTTCACCGCCCCGCCCTACGCGGCGGTGCGCCGCGCCATCGAGGACGCGGGCGGCGCGTCCGCCGCGGACGACGACTATCTCGCCCGGGTCCGGGAGGCGGCGCCCGACGACACGGTTCGGGCGATGGTCACCGAGCTCGCCGTCGAGCCGCCGCACACCCGCCGCGACCCGGACGAGGCGTACGCGGGAGTGCAGTTGGTGGCCGTCCGGCTGGCCGCGGTGAACCACCGCGTGGCCGAGGTGCGCGGCGCCCTCCAGCGCCTGGGGCAGCACGCCGACCCCGCCCACCTCGCCGCCGTGCAGAACGAGCTGTGGGTGCTCCAGCAGTACGGCCAGTCCCTCCGGGACCGGGGTGCGGCGGCGCTGTAGGACGAGCGGGCGCGCTCAGGGCGGGCGACTCAGGGCGACTCAGGGCGACACAAGGCGGCTCAGGGAGGCGGGGGCGGCCGGGCGCGGCGAGGGCGGCCGCGGCCCGTAGATGGGTTCCGGCCAGCACGTTCGTGCCCCGGCGGACGGGCCCGGCGGTTCACTGTAGTCGCCGGGTAGTCGTACGGTCACGGGCCGCTGAGCAAAAAGTGCCCGCACGCCCCTCGTGGCGGGCCTGTGTCGTACTCCACACTGGGATGCGGTGCCTGAGTCCTCGGAGCGCGGCGGTGTTGGCCGGGTAGGGCCGGAATCCCCCGCAGAGTCGCTCAAGATGTACGGGACGGACGGCGGCGCGGCCGCCGTGCCGTACCCGATCGTTCTGCCCCTCAGCAGCGATCACCCTGGAGGTCGCCCCGTGCAGACCCAGACCCTCACCGACGCGGCCCTCGCGGCGCACCCCCTGTCCCCCACTCGCCCCGCGCCACGGCGGTAGCGCCGGCCATGCCCGAGGACTCGGCGGACCTCGCCACGGAAGGCGCACCGGATACCGGACAGGACGCCGCGCCGGACCCCATGGCCGAGCTCGCCCCCGGCACCGTCCCGGCCCCCGCGCCCGACGCCGCCGCCCCCGAAGCGGAACCCGCCGAGCCCGCCGAGCCCGTAGAGCCCACCGAGCCCACCGAGCACACCGAGCCCGTAGAGCCCACCGAGCCTGTCGACTCGGTCGAGGCCGTGGAGCCCGTCGAACCGATCGAGCCGCCCGCCCGGGCCGACACCAGCGGCCCCTCCGCCGACCTCTTCCGCCAGTACCTCCGCGAGATCGGGCGGATACCGCTGCTCTCCGCGGCCGAGGAGGTCGAGCTGGCCCGCCGGGTCGAGGCGGGCCTCTTCGCCGAGGAGAAGCTCGGCAACGCCCCCGACCTCGACACCCAACTCGCCCTGGACCTGGACCGGTTGGTGGTCCTGGGCCGGATGGCCAAGCGCCGGCTGATCGAGGCCAACCTCCGCCTCGTCGTCTCCGTCGCCAAGCGCTACGTCGGCCGCGGCCTGACCATGCTCGACCTGGTCCAGGAGGGCAACCTCGGCCTGATCCGCGCGGTCGAGAAGTTCGACTACGCCCGCGGCTACAAGTTCTCGACGTACGCCACCTGGTGGATCCGCCAGGCCATGTCCCGCGCCCTGGCCGACCAGGCCCGGACGATCCGGGTCCCGGTGCATGTCGTCGAGCTGATCAACCGGGTGGTCCGGGTCCAGCGCCGGATGCTCCAGGAGCGCGGCTACGAACCCACCCCCGAGGAGGTCGCCGCCCATCTCGACCTGCTCCCGGAGCGGGTGAGCGAGGTGCTGCGGCTGGCCCAGGAGCCGGTGTCGCTCCACGCGCCGGTGGGCGAGGAGGACGATGTCGCCCTCGGCGACCTCATCGAGGACGGCGACGCGGCCTCACCCGTGGAGTCCGCGGCCTTCCTGCTGCTCCGCGAGCACCTGGAGGCCGTGCTGTCGACGCTCGGCGAGCGCGAACGCAAGGTGGTGCAGCTGCGGTACGGACTGGCCGACGGCCGCCCGCGCACGCTGGAGGAGATCGGCCGGATCTTCGGGGTGACGCGGGAGCGGATCCGCCAGATCGAGTCGAAGACGCTCAACAAGCTCCGCGACCACGCCTTCGCCGATCAGCTGCGGGGCTATCTGGACTGACGCCGCCGACCCCGCCGAGGCGGCTCGGGCCTCACGGGGCCTCGTACCCACCGCCCTCGTACCCACCGCCCTCATACGCGCCAACCTCATACCCACCGGACGCCGCATGGCCCGAGGCCTCCTGATCGCCGGCCCCGGGCTCGAACGTGCCCGGCTCGAACGCCCCGGGCTCGAACGCGTCCGGCTCGAACGCCCCGGGGTGGATCTGCTCCCGCACCGCCACGTACTGCTGCCGCACCGACTGCCCCACCGGCAGGTCCTCGCCCGGTTCGAAGACCTGGCTCGCCGCGGCCGGCCAGCGCGGCGGTTCATGCGGCGAGAGGGCGCCGTGCGAGACGCCCAGCGCCCACGCGGCCTGGCGGGCCGCGCCCAGCGCGGCGTAGTCGGCGGGCTGGGGCACCACGACCCGCGCGCCCAGCACCGCGGGCGCGATCGCGCGGACGGCCTGGAGGTCGGCCGCGGGCCCGAGCAGGAAGACGCGCCGCACCTGGACGCCGCGCCCGCGCAGCACGTCCAGCGCGTCCGCGAGCCCGCACAGCATCCCCTCGAACGCGGCCCGTGCCAGATGTTCGGGCTTCATCGACTCGCGCCGCAGCCCGGTCAGCGTCCCGGCCGTGTGCGGCAGGTGCGGGGTCCGCTCGCCCTCCAGATACGGCAGCAGCACCAGCCCGTACGAACCCGGGGTGGACTTCATCGCGAGCGCGGAGAGCCCCTCGAGATCCGTGCCGAGCAATTCCGCCGTACCGCGTAGGGCCCGTACCGCGTTGAGCGTATGCACCACCGGCAGATGCATACCGGTGGCGTCTGCGTACGACAGGATCGTGCCGGTCGGATCGGCCAGCGCCTCATGGTGGACGGAGAAGACCGAGCCGGAGGCGCCCAGGGAGATCACCGCGTCGCCGACCCCGACCCCGAGCCCGAAGGCGGCGGCCATGGTCTCGCCCGTACCGGCGGAGATCAGCAGCCCCTCGGGGTGTGCCCGGCGGCGTCGGCCGGGCCGATGACCTCCGGCAGCCGCACCTGGTGACCGAGGGCCAGCTGGACCAGATCGGGGCGCCAGGACCCGCTCGCCGCCGACCAATAGCCGCTGCTGGAGGCCGTACCGCGGTCGGTCGTACGCCGCGCAGGGCGTCCCAGCAGCTGCCACACCAGCCAGTCGTGCGGCTGCATCAGCTCGGCCACGCGGTGCGCCGCGTCCGGCTCGTTCCGCGTCAGCCAGCGCAGCTTGGCCACCGGCTGCGAGGCGGTCGGCACGGCGCCGACCGCCTGGGCCCACGCGGTGCGGCCGCCGAGCGCCTCGGTGAGGTCGGCGGCCGCGGACTGGGCGCGCTTGTCGTTGCCCACCAGCGCGGGGCGCACCAGCACCCCGCCCGCGTCCAGCGCCAGCAGCCCGTGCTGCTGCGCCGAGACACCGATGGCCTGGACCCCCTCGAGCAGTCCGCCCTCGGCGGCCTCGCCGAGGGACATCAGCCACGCCTGCGGGTCCACATCGCCGCTGCCGCCGACCGGATGCGGGGCGTACCCCTGTTTGATCACGGCACCCGTATCGGTGTCACAGACGACGATTCGTGTGCTCTCGGACGAACTGTCCAACCCGGCGACTATCCCCATGGATCAGATCATGCCACCGCCGGGTCTAGGTGTTGCTGGTGCCCCAGTCGTCCTCGCCCACCGCGCGGGGCTCGCGCTGCCCGATCTTCTCGCGCAGCGGCCGGACCTTGTCCAGCGCCCGCACGGCGGCATGCCGGCCTCCTTGCGCGGCCGATTCGGCGGTATTGCGGACGGCCGGGTTCCGTGCGAACTTCTGCGCGCACGCGCGCAGCTGCTCGTACCGCTCGCGGCCGGCCCGCGTGCCCAGCACGTAACCCACAGCCATCCCGGTGATGAATGTCAGCCGGTAGCGCATCGACCTGCCCTTCTCGCTGTCCTTCACATCTGGACCCCGGGTCGTGCCGCACGTCTACCCGCCCGTGCCGCAGATCACCCACGATCACCGAGAAGATCATCCCTGGATCGGCCGAGGATCGCCCGGGGATCGCCCGAGGGCGGACGCGGCGAACCGATTGGCGGAGCACCCCCCTGCTTGCGCTAATGTATGTGTCGCAGCGAGCGCACGCCGTCCGGGAGATCCGGTCGGGGTCATGGTCGCGGCACACGGAGCAATCCCCTGTAGCTCAATTGGCAGAGCAGCCGGCTGTTAACCGGCAGGTTACTGGTTCGAGTCCAGTCGGGGGAGCTCGGTCCCCTGTAGCTCAATTGGCAGAGCATTCGGCTGTTAACCGGAGGGTTACTGGTTCGAGTCCAGTCGGGGGAGCAGGGAGGAGGACCCCGCACCGGGGTCCTTTTTCATTTCCGGCCCCCTCCGGACGTGATCTACGTCATGATCGCAGCCAGGGGCCCGGCCCTCCGAAGCAGCAGATCGTATGAGCGGCTATGCTGCGGCAGACGGCGCGCGCAGATGTGTACGACGCGCCGTTACGGGGCGGTAGCTCAGCCGGTTAGAGCAGCGGACTCATAATCCGTCGGCCGTGGGTTCGAGTCCCACCCGCCCCACCAGGGCACTACGCGGGCAGACCCATCCTGACCTGCGCAGACATATGAACGGGAGTCGCCGCGCCGACGCGGGGACTCCCGTTCATCCGTTCAGACCAAGATCCAGGGGACACACAGGGGACACGGGGCCGGTTCAGGGGACAGAGGGGCCTTCACGCCGCCTTCCGACGTCCCTTCGAGGTCCGCCGGGCGGTCCGTGCAGCTGTGGGTGGCAAGCCGGTCGGCAGCGCCCAGCCGTCCAGGCCCGGGGACTCGGACCGGGCGATGGTGAAGTGCGTGAGCGAGAGGTCCGCTCGCTGTTCCTCGGGGTAGCGGTCGTTGAAGTTCTCGACCCGGACCAGCTCCAGCTCGTTCGCGGTGCAGTGATCCCGTATCCACTTCACGGCCGCGTTGGCGGCGTCGTCCTGGCCGCGCCCGGCCAGGGTGTGCCGCGAACCTGCCGGTCGCGGTCAAGGACGGGTCAGGCCGGATCCTCGGTGTGTTCGCGATGGCACCCAGCAGCTACACGCCGGATGAGGCATATCTGCTCAGCGACTTCGCGGTGGCGCCGACGGACTACCCGCGCCTGTCGAAGCTGATCGTGCTGGCGGCGACCAGCACCGAGGCGCAGCTTCTGTGTCAGCGGGCCTTCTCACGCCGGATCCGTGCGGTGTCCACGACGGCGTTCAGCAACAACCCGGTGTCCATGAAGTACCGCGGGTTGCTGCGGCTGACCAAGCGCGGTCCATCGAACGAGGAGGGCTGGCAGTACCAGCTCCAGTACCAGGGGGTGATGGGTGAGCACTCGCTTGCCGAGGCCCTGGAGAAGTGGGCGAAGCGGTGGGGTGCCCGGACGAAGCAGACGGGGGTCTGATCATGGAGGAGACGACGCAGCTTGCCCCGCCGCAGATGGTGCAGGGTGACCCGCGCACACTGACCTTGCTGGACTTGAACGCGCGGTTCTTGCCGCACGAGCAGTTCCGGCAACTGGTGGCCAACATCCAGCGGGATGGGCACCTGACCTCGACGCCGTTGGTGTGGAACGACACCGATAGCGGGCGGCTGATCGTGCTGTCCGGCAATCATCGGACGCTGGCGGCGATTGAGGCCGGGCTGGAGCAGATCTGGTGGATGCAGATAGACCAGCCGTTGCCCCGCCAACGGCAGATCGCGCTCCAGCTTTCGCACAACGCCATCGCGGGCCAGGACGACCCGGCCATCCTCAAGGAGTTGTACGAGGAGCTGGAGTCGGTGGAGTGGCGGCAGTACACGGGCCTGGACGACAAGACGCTGGATCTGCTGGAGAAGGTCGATGTGGCCAGCCTTGGGGAGGTGAACCTCGGATCAGATCCTTGCCCGTACGCTTCCCGACTCCCTGGAACAGCTCGCTGTCTGGTTCGTCCGCTACCGCTCGCTGCTGGAGGAGAACCACCTGCGGCTGCGCATCGCCGCCCCTGACCCCGCTGCGTACGCCACGATCACCCAGACCATCGTGAGCTGGGCCCGGCAGCTCCAAGGCGATGCCCTCGCCTCCCGTCTCGTCTTCGACGGCTACCGGCCCGAAACAGGGCGCTACGGCACCGGCGCCACAATGTCGGCCGCCGAGGAGGTCTTCACTGCCGACAGCAGCGCCGTCCGCTACGCCCTCGCAGACCTGCCGCGAACCGACCGGCGCATGCTGTGCGCCCTCGGGATGATCGATATAGCTCTCGGCCTTCTCGGCGAGGACGCCGGTACCCATTGGATGGCCACGAACCCCGCCCCAGGGATCGGCCTGCCAGCCGTCACCCGAGCCGTCGCACAGCACACGCGCACCGGGCTCCAGGCACGACCGTCCGGCTGGACGCCACGGCTCGACGCCGCGAGCGCCGCGCGGCGCACCGCCCTGCACCGCTACCGCAAGCACCTCGCCGATGGGCAGATCACCACCGTGCTGGAGTCTCTTCTGCACATGCACCACAACCGGTGCATTGGACCGGATCGCGAGTCCGAAGCCGCATGCCGTCACGCCGCCCGCCAAGCGTGCCGCACTGTGTGGATACGGGGGGCCGATCAGTGACCGCACACGCCCACCACCTGGGCACCGGACTGGCCGGGACGTTCCTGCGCCGAGCCGTGCTTGCTCACAGCGACGGCGCGTGGGAGGCAGCGCACCGCGTTGCCCGCGACGTCTCCACCCAGCTCGCCACCGCCCACCCGGACGATGCGAGCCTGTACTGCGGGGCACCCGCCCTCGCCTACGCCCTGCACACCGCCGGGCACCCGGCCTACCGCTCCGCACTGGAAACTCTGGACGAGACGGTCGCCGGGCTGGTCCGCACGAAGCTCGCGGCGGCACGCGAGCGGATGGCAACTGGTCAGCCACCGCGAATGCGGGAGTACGACCTGATCAGCGGCCTCACCGGGCTCGGCGCCTACCTCCTGCACCGCCGGACGCACCCGGAGCTGCTGGAGTACCTGCTGCGCTACATCGTCCGGCTGCTCCTCCAGCCCGTCACGGTCGGCGGCCGTGCGGTCCCGGGCTGGTGGACCTCTGACAGCCCCAACGGCCAACCCGATCAGGCATGGCCGTACGGCCATGGAAACTTCGGGCTCGCGCACGGCGTCGCGGGCCCCGTCGCCCTCCTCGCACTGTGCGCCCGCGCCGGGTTCCGGGTGCCCCGGCAGCAGCATGCGTTGGTGCACGCCTGCCGACTGCTGGAGCAGTGGTCGTCTTCCATCCCGGCCGGAGGCACGGCCTGGCCCGAGACCGTCACAGCTGACCGGTGGCAGCAGGGCCACCCTCCGCCACGACTCCGGGCAGGCCCTCATGGTGCTACGGCACCCCAGGCATCGCCCGCGCCCTGCAACTGGCCGCCCTCGCCTGCGACCGCCCCTCCGGACGACGCCACGCCGAACACGCTCTGGCCGCCTGCCTCACCGACCCCACCCAACTCGGCTCACTCAACGACGCGACTGTCTGCCACGGCTGGGCGGGGCTCGCTCTGGTCATCGCCGCGGCGGCCGCCGACGCCGCTCCCGGCAGCCCGCTCCCAGGACAGGTGCCTCTCCTGCGTGACCTGCTGGCCGCCCACCTCGACCAGCACCCGATGACGGACACAGCCGGTCTGCTCACCGGCTCGGACGGCATCCTCCTCACCCTGCACACCCTCAGCCCCACCCGGCGCGTTCCACCGACGTGGACCACGTGCCTCCTCCTCAACTGATAAGGAATTGAGCGTGAACAGCACCCCGACCGTCGATGACCTGCGCAACGCACTCGTTGACCAGATTCTGGCCAAGAGGCCGCTGCCTCCCCGCGTCGAGCGAGCCATGCGTACCGTTCACCGGGAAGTCCACCTTCCCGGACTGGACCCGGCCGTGGCCTACAGCAACCGGGCCATCACCATCAAGGAGAACCCCGAAGGGCCGCTCGCCCTCTCCTGCGCCTCCGTGCCCTCCACCGTGGCCATGATGCTCGGCCAGCTCGACGCGCAACCCGGCGACCGCATCCTGGAAATCGGCGCGGGCACCGGCTACAACGCCGCCCTCCTCTCCGAGATCGTCGGTGAGGACGGCGAGGTCACCACCATCGACATCGACGCCGACGTCACCCAGCACGCCCGCGACGCCCTCAACAAGGCCGGATACGTGCACGTGCGGGTCATGGAGCGAGACGGCCTGAAGGGTGCACCCGAGTACGGCCCCTACACCCGCATGATCGGCACCGTGGGCTTCTGGGACATCCCCGCCACACTGCGCGACCAGCTCATCGACGGCGGCCGGTTCGTCCTCCCACTGCGCTGGCGCGGACAGACCCGCTCCGTCGTCCTCAACCGCCAGGGCGAGGCGCTGCTCTGCCACGACATGGAGCTGTGCGGCTTCGTCCCCATCGTCGGCCAGGACGGCGAGCGCACCCTCGAGCTGGCCGACGGCACCGTCCGCGTCCACCACGACCAGGACCAGGACATGGACCCCTCCCGCCTGAACGATGCCCTCACGCAACCGGCCGCCGAGACGTGGTCGGACGTCCGAGTCGGCGGAGAGGAATCTTTCGACGGGATCTGGCTGCGGGCGACCGCGTTCGAGGACACCGCCTGCCGACTCGAAGCCACCAGCACCGCCATGGAGAACGGCCTGCGCCGCCCCATCATCATCGGACGAAGCCCCGCACTGGTTTCCGGAGGCTCCCTGGCGTACCTGATCTCCAAGCGCGACGACACGGACACCGAACGGCCTTCGCTCCTCGGAGCCGCCCACCTCGGCCCCGACGGCGCCGACCTGGCCAAGCGCCTCGTCGCACACATCACGGCATGGGGAGCCGACCGCACCGCCACGCCCAACCTGGCCATCTACCCCGCGGGCACGCCCGACAACGAACTCCCCGCAGGCCACGTCATCGAAAAGGCCGACTCCCGCGTCGTCCTCTCGTTCGCGTAGAACGACTGGTGGGTTAGGGCCTGTTGCGAAAGTGGATCGTCTGTCAGACCTGCCTGGGATGCTCCGAGGATGGAGATAACAGCGCAGCTGACGATCGACTGCTCCGATCCGCAGAGAATGGTCACCTTCTGGGCCGAGGCCCTGGGCTACGTGCCTGAGCCTCCGCCGAGCGGACACACCACGTGGCGTGCCTACTGGGTGGCGATGGGGGTTCCCGAGGCAGAGTTGCCGGCCGGTGCCGGGGATATTCCGGAGTCGATCATCGATCCCGCGGGACGTGGACCGAGGGTGTGGTTCCAGCAGGTTCCGGAGCCGAAGGTCGCCAAGAACCGGTGGCACTTCGACCTGAAGGTCGGTGGGGGCCGTGACGTCCCACTGGACGTCCGCACGCAGCGCGTCAGGGCTACGGTGGAACGGCTGGTCAAAGTTGGTGCCACCGTGCTGCGGATCAAGGACGAGCCGGACATGGGGCTCTACGCCGCCGCCATGCAGGACCCGAGGGCAACGAATTCGACGTCGTCTGAGGGGCGTCGTGACGGTGCTGGCCACAGCCACTCGTTGATGGCTGCTACCAGCACTGTCGCTTCGTAGCGAACAGCGTCCCCCGCTGCCAGTGCCGGAACAGGTCAACGACCCGGTCCCACAGCCCATGACGTTCGGGCATGTCCCGCCAGGGAGTATCGGTCCGGGTCCGCCACCGTATGCCGTCTACGCGGCCCGGCTCGCCTTGCGCGACGCCATCACCACCGACGCCGACTACGAGCTGACCACCGGCATACACCTCGGCATCAGCGACGGTGAGGACCCTTGAGAATGGCTCGCCTCCGCCCGGGAGGGCAGCACCCACCGCGCGACGTACCTCCAGCACGCCGTCCAAGTCGCCAGTGAGTACAGCCCCACCGACACCAACGCGGCGCGCTACCGCGAAGCCTTCGACGTAGCCACCGCCAGCTACGTGCCCCAGGACCTCACCGAAGACCAGAAGATCCTCGCCCGCCACGGCTCCGTCGACATCATCGACGGAGCCCTGACCGACTTCCGCAACGGTCGACCTCAGCTCATGGACGAGATCGCCGCGCGCATCATCCTCGACCAGCAAGACCGGGGAACCCGGGACGCCGCATTGTCCACCGGCGAGGAGAGCGATCTCCCCTACGAACGGCAGCTCTGGGGCTACCTCGCCCGGCGCTGCGTACCGCCGCACACCGACAAGGCCCCGCCGCTCCTCACCCTCCTCGGCTGGGTCGCCTGGCGACAGGACGACACCGTCACCGCCGCCCATGCCTTCACGGACGCCCTCGACATCCACCCCGGCTACGAGCTCGCCGAGATCCTGCTCCAGGGCATCCGCGCCGAGTGCGACCCTGCCGCGCTCCTGGCGGCATTCCGGAACGCGCAGCGCGAATTGCTGTGAGCCGAGCGGATCTCGACCCCCTCTGACCACCACAGTGGCCCCGGCAGCCTCGCCGGGGCCACCGCCCGGGAGCCGAACCTATGACCACCCCATCCGAACCGCGCGGCGCTGTCGCCCGCCACACCGCCTACCTGCCCCACTTCTGGGACACGACCAAGTGGCTTCGTTCGCTTTCAGCGACAGCGTTTGTCGATGAGTTTCAGCAGCAGTCGGCCATCAGCCGACTCGCGGATGTTCACGAGAAATGACGGCAGTGCCGTGTCGTCCAGGGGCGGGGCGCGGTGCGCTCTTCAGAGGCGGGCGAGAGTGCAGGACGCGGCGAAGGGTGGCGGCCCCTTGGTGAGAGGGCCGCCGTCTTGAGTTGCGGCGGGTGCGCTCAGGCGGCGTGGCGGGTCTTGCGGTGGCGTATGGCGAGGGCGGTGCCGCCACCGGCGGCGATCAGCGTGGCAGCCACGCCGACGATCGCCGGGGCGTTGTCGTTCGTGCCGGTCTCGGCGAGGTCGGAGCCCTTCGCGCTGTTGTTCTTCATGGTCTTGTCGATCCAGCCCGCGTAGGCGGGGGCGCTGGTGTAGAGGCCGGGGCCCTGCGAGCACGGCACGTTCGGGGCGCCGGGTCCCGAGGTGACGCCGATCAGTTCCCAGCGGCCGTTCCGGCCTTTTTGAATCTGCGGTCCGCCTGAGTCCCCGAAGCACGCCATGGCCTTGGGGACGGTGGTGATCGTGCACAGTCGGGTCCGGTCCGCGTAGCCGGGCGCGCACTCGGACTCGGCGCCTCTGCGGGTGTTCAGCTCCTGCAGTCGGTCCGGGAACTTGAACTCGGTGTCGACGGTGGTGCCGAAGCCCAGGAGCCGGGTCGGTGTGCCGGGCGGCCCTGCCTGCTCGGCGATCTTGATGGGCCGCTGGGCGACCGGGCGGTCCAGGCGTATCAGCGCGATGTCGTTCTTGTTGGCGGCCTTGTTGTCGCCGTTCAGATAGCCGGGATGGACGAAGGTCCGGTCGATCTTCCGGACGGTGCCGCCGGACTTGCGGTGGTCGCTGCCGACCCGCACGATGCCGTCCAGCTTGAGCCCCTCGACCTTCACGCAGTGGGCTGCCGTCAGCACCCACTGCTGATCGATCAGCGACGCTCCACAGTTCCCGTCGATCACACCCTGTTCCGGGGCCGACTCGGGATGGTCGCCATGAACGGGTACATCTCGGTGGAGTCCGACCCGTTGACGATGGCTCCTGCGCTGCCGGCCATGACGGTGACGCAGGCCGCGGCGGCGAGAGCGCCGACGGCAGCGGTGCGGGCGGTACGGCGACGCAGTGGCTTGAAGCTGAACACAGAGGGTTCCCTTTTTGCTTGGTGGATCCGTATGCGATCAGCCTCGTTGTCCGATGCCTGCCGGACCATCCGGGCAGCGGGTCGGTCGATGGTGGGGCCAGCCCCCTCTGTACTGGGGAAACCCGGCGCCCGGAGTGTGGTTTGCCCGGCGAAGGACTTCGCAGAGCGCCGGAGAAGCCCCCGGAGGGAGTCACCGGCCCTGGAGCCAAGACTCAAACGCACGCCCTGCTCTTCGTGCACGCCGTACTGGAAACCGGCCGGGACGCGGAACAGCCGAAGCTTCGACATCTGCGGCATGAACAGCACCTTTCACCAGGAGTATGCCGATGCTGTCCCAGCAAGAACCGCAGTGCTGTCAAAACTCGTGAACATCACCCGACCGTCGATCGGAGTGCCTCCCGATCCCGTGACCAACCGCTGTCACGACCCGTGAATAAAGCCAACCAAGGACTCCCGCCCTATCTGGCGTATCGACTGGGGGCACCCCGGCTTCGCCCAGCGCACCCCGCCGGACGCCACGACCACAGCCACCCGGGCTGGCGCGATCTCCCCGCGATACCGGAACGCCGAGGACGCCACTGGCTCACGCACGCCCAATGCCTCTACCCAGACGGATGGTTCGAACGGAGCGGCCCCATTCGCACCATCCGCATCGGAATCGAGAAGCGGCACAAGCCCGGCGCAGCTCCCGGCGGTGGCTACGACCTCGCCGTCCAGCCGCCCAAGAGGATCGCCCCCGTGGCAGCGGTCGCCGAGGTATTGCCGCTCCTCAGATGAGCTGCGGCGTCGCCTACGCCCACGGGAAGGCCGACTACAACGGCGGCCCTGCGGAACGAACGACGAGGCGCACGAGGTACTGGGGCCGTCGAGTGATCCCCTCACCGCACCAGATGCAGGGCGGCGCACCGCAGCTCGGCGCGCTGCCTGGCCAGGTCGGTCCCTTCGGCCCGTACGGCGCCGAGGCGCGCGATTCTGGAGACATGGAGATCGAGGTCCTGGTGGTGCCCGACTGCCCCCACCACCAGCAGCCCGCCGAGGAGCGGCTCCGGCAGGCGCTGGACGAAGACTGGTACTTGGCCCCGCGCTGGGCAAGCCGCCCCAGGTCGGCACGCTCCGACGATTCACAGGTAGCCCCAGCGAGGATCGATGGTTGGCCCCGCTGAACGTCGGCGCGTCACGAGCACCACGAAGCATCTCCAATTGAGTGGGTGGTGAGCCTGCTCCGTGCCCCTCGTAAACGCGGCCGATCTCCCGCAGCAAGGAGGCTTACTGTCCATGTCCGGAGCCATCGCACGTCGCATGGCATTAATTACTCCGATGTCGGGCATATCCTTCCAAGGCGCTGCGAGACTCGCGTAGACGAACCGGGGGTCACGCGCCAGAGGCAAGTTCCGGGCCCGCGGTACTTCAACCACGGAGGGGAAGCCAGATGGCGAACGAGCTCAAGTACGGCGACAAACTGGCCTTACAGAACGGGTACAACAACTGGGCTGGTGGCTACCTCGACACCAACTCCACAAGCAGCGCCGCGGGTGCCCTGTACAAGGTCTCGACCGCGCCGACCCCCACCCGCGGCCCCGGCACCGGCACGTGGCAGATCCTCTCGACCACCGGCAAGGCCACGGGGCAGATCGTCCAGAGCGGGGACGTGGTCTATCTCCGCAACCTGTACGGCAACGGCAGCTACCTGGACACCAACGGGGGAGCAAACACCGCCCAGCAGGCCGCCGGCGGCCTGTACGCCGTTACGACCTCCCCGAACCAGGACCGCGCTCCCGGTACTGGACGGTGGCAGATCTTCGCCCAGACCTCCACGCCTACCGACAAGAACGTCCGCGCCGGTGACGTCCTCCTGCTGTGGAACCTCTACAGCGCCAACGGCGGCTTCCTGGAGACCGACGGCCTCGGCACAGAGTCAGGCTCCGCGTACTCCGTCTGCACCAACGCCTACTTCAACCGCGCCGTCGACGTCACCCTATGGAAGGCGTCCCTCGTGCCCTGACCCTTCGGCGCAGTGAGTTCCACCAAGCCCCCGACCTCCAGGATGAGGTGGGGGGCTATACGCACGTGTGGGCATCGGCGCCATGCACGGGCCGAGTAGCGTCCAGAACATTCTTCCGGCCGAGCCGGATGCACCGAGCTGTGAGCTCGATTGAGAAGCTGTTTCAGATCCCGTCAGCAGTGATCTATGGCACTCCGTGCCTGCCGGGCTGTAGTGAGAAGTGGGATGCGCCTGTCCCAGCACGGACCGAAGCGTCGGCGTCCTGCGTCGGCTGCGGAACCCCAGCCCGGCATTACAACCCACACACTCCTCCCCGCACCACCAGCAACACCACCCGCCAAGCCAACAAGGCCGAAAGCAGACCCCGTTGAACTACCGAAACACCTACCCCGAGCCAAACACCACCGCCGACCCGTCAGGCACCGAGTGCCTAGATCACCGGATCTGACACAGCTTCTCAGCCACCTCTCCCATATCCTGGCGGACCTGCCCGTCGCCCTGCTCGGACGCCTGCGCTCGGACCGCGTCATGCTCCGTGACCCCGGCCCCGCCCGCTCCGGGCCGAAGGGCGGACGGCCGCGCCGGCACGGCGGTGTCCTGACCTTCGCCAAGCCCGACAGCTGGCACGAACCCGAGGTCACCACGGTCACGGACACCACCCGCTACGGCAAGGCCGAGGCGATGGCCTGGGACCGGATGCACCCGCGGCTCACCCACCGCGGCCCCTGGCTGAACCACACGAGAGAGGAACGGCCCATCCTGCACGGCACGTTGATCCGCCTGAAGGTCGAGCGCCTGCCGGGCGACCGTGACCCGAAACCGGTCTGGCTGTGGTGCTCGGCCACCGCCGCCGCACCGGCGGACGTGGAGCACTGGTGGCAGTCCTTCCTGCGCGGATTCGACCTCGAGCACACCTTCCGGCTCATGAAACAGACCCTTGGCTGGACCGCCCCGAAGGTCCGCCACGCGGACACCGCCGACCTGTGGACCTGGCTCCTCATCGTCGCCCACACCCAGCTCCGCCTCGCCCGGCCCTCGCCGAGGACCTCCGCCGCCCCTGGGAACGACCGGCCGAGCCCCGTCGACTCACCCCCGCCCGGGTGCGGCGGGGGTTTCGCAACGTCCGCGCGACCACGGCCCGTCCAGCGACCGCACCGAAACCGCAGCGGCAGCGTCGCCCGCGCGACCGTCTACGCCTGCCCGACCCACGCCCGGGACTACCCGAGCGACACAGTGGCCCAGGCCGCCGCAAGGCGCCGTGCCCTCGAGCGGGGCAGGTCCCGTTGACGGCGGCCGAGCAGACCGCCGAGGAGACGACCAAGGACCCGTTCACCGACGAGGCGTGGCGCGCGGCCATCGAGCACGCCGCAGGCTGCCTGGCCTGCCGGACGCCCGGTGCCGGGTGCGAGACCGGCGAGCAGCTGTTGCACGCCTACGAGGAGGCCGCCAGGCAGGCCCGAGCGGAGGAGCTCGCATGAGGCACCGACGCCAGGTCCCCACCGAGCGGGCCGTGCTGTTCGTCTTCCGCGCAACCCGGCTGGGACTGCTGCTCTGCCGAGTCCCCGCGTTGCTGGTACTCGCGGTCTGACTCTGCTTCGCCAGCACCCCGGCCCCATAGACCGGTGGCTCGCTGGTGCTCTGAACAGGGCACAGGACACGCGCCAGCGGCCCACCTCCAAACTCCCCTGCCGATCGATACAGCCAGGCGCGGCCGCCGACAAAGCGGGGGTGAAGAGGCGTTTGTCGATGGCGCGGCGGATGCCGGGGTGGGTGTGCCGTCTGTTCCGGGTAGCCATCTCGGGCCACACCTGGCGGCAGCTGCCGCCGGTCAGCCTGCTATTCCGGTTTGCGAGCCATGAAGCTGGCGATCGTCCCCTTGATCCCTTCGCCGGGCGCTTGCACCAGTCGCGCGCTGACAATGAGCCCGGCGTCCTCCAGCAGTTCGGAGATTCGATCCGCCGGCAGCCGGTAGGACTCGAAATGCGCCGGGTGGTTCCCATAGGCAAGGGTCCGACGCAGGTGCTCAGCCTTCCCGACGCGGCAGACGAGCATCAGGCGGCCCCGGGCGCCAGGGTGCGGTGGAACTCGGCGAACACGACCGGCAGCAACTCTGGGGGCGTGTGGTGAGTGGAGTAGTACGCCAGAATGCCGCCCAGATCGTGGTCGCCGATCTCCA
Source organism: Streptomyces violaceusniger (assembly GCA_005405945.1). Lineage (GTDB taxonomy): Bacteria > Actinomycetota > Actinomycetes > Streptomycetales > Streptomycetaceae > Streptomyces > Streptomyces violaceusniger. The sequence continues at coordinate 4,178,250 of BJHW01000001.1, read as the reverse complement.
ACGCCGTCATAGAGCCCACTGCGAACCGGAGGTTCGGATGAGCCTCCCTGGCCAGTTCGATCATCTTCGGCGACACATCGATACCGAATGCCGAGAGCCCCAGCTCCGTCAGGTGTGCTGTCACCTTGCCAGGACCACACCCCACGTCCGCGACCGGTCCGCGCCCGGTTGCCCGCACGAGTTCAGCGAACGCGGCCAGCATCGCGCGCGACAGCGGATCCAGTTCGGCAGGGGCCTTGACGCTTGCCGCGTAGTCGGCGGCCACGGTGTCGTACGACTCCCGGACCGCGGCGAGGTAGGGGGTGTCAGTCACCCCGCAAACCTAGTCGCAGGTTCACCAAGGACACGCGGGAACCTGCCAACCCTCATTGTGGCGACGTCTCCGGCGGAATCCATCAGTCGAAGGGCGGCCCGGTATGCGAGATCTCGTGCTTGAGTACCTGGTCGTCCTTGATGTCGACGGATACGGAGGGGCGCGGGGCCACCGCACGGAAGGCGTCGAGGGCCTCCTGCGACTCCCAGTGCTCGAAGTTGTTCACGCGGCCCGGCTCGATCGGGTCGGGCGAGATGGACAAGTCGAGGCAGCCCGGGCGGCCGCGGGCCGCCTCCACGATGGGGCGGTGCCCTCGATGAAGCGGTCCCTGTCCTTGGGATCCACGTACAACTTACCGGCAACGATCAGCGACATGCCGCTCTTCCCTTCTCTGGGTTCCCGTATAGGGACTTCCGACATCCGCGAAACTCATCGCCCGACGTGGTCAGCGGCTTGGGCAGCTTGCGGCCTCGAGGCGGTCGCGTTCTCACCTGCCGGACGGCTGCTGGCGAGCGCCGGTGCCGGGCAGGAGCCGACGGCTACGGGTCCGCCCTGGCCTCCTACACTCACGGCATGGACAACAACACGTGCACCCATTGCGGCACCGTCGGCCTGGCGGAAGGTTTCATCGAGGACGCCGGCGAGCACTCGCGTGGGTACGCGCGCTGGATCGAGGGCGCGATGGAGCGGGGATTTTTCGGGGGCGCCAAGCGGACGGGCCGGCCCCGGCGGCAGATAGTGGCGTACCGCTGCCCCGAGTGCGGGCACCTCGAGCTGTTCGCGACCGGCGAGGTGTAGTCGGTCCTCGTTGCCCCGGACGCCCGTGCGCGCGGTCGCGTCGCGCACCGGGGGAGGCCTTGGTGGGAGCCTTGAGAGAATGTGCGAAGCGCGTCCAGAGTGCACGTATGGGTATGCGTGAGGAGGTTGACGGCGCGTCGGCAGTGGTCGGACGCTTCGGATCGGGGACGGGACGCGATGAGTGAATCGGGGGCGGGACGCGATGAGTGACGCACCACTGCGGGGTGCCCTGCGGCTGCCGGACGGCTGCTGGGTTCGGGGGCGCGGTCTGCGGCATCCGCGGCCGGAGGGGCCGCTGCCCGGGTTCGGGCTGTATCTGGGGTCCACCCGGTTGCGTCAGCGGCACGACGGGGAGCTGGAGTGGGAGCGCGCGTGGGTCGAGTGGCCCGATTTTCGGCTGCCCCGTGACCGCGACCTGGCCGTGCGGCGGATTCGCGCGCTGCACCAGCGGGCCCGCGCGGGCACGCCCGTCGAGGTCGCCTGCGGGGGTGGCGTCGGCCGGACCGGGACCGTCATCGCCTGCCTGGCCGTCCTGGCGGGGGTGGCCCCGGCGGACGCTGTCGCCTGGGCGCGCGCCCACCATCACCCCCGGGCCGTCGAGACGCCGTGGCAGCGGCGTTGGGTGGTTCGGTTTCCGGTCGGCTGACGTAGACGTAGAAGGACACGCGGCCCTCGGCGACCGCCGGGCCCGGCGCGTCCAGTGGACAGCGGAGCCCTGGTGGGGCACGGCGCGGGTCAGTTCGCGGCCGGGGAAGCGGTGTCGTCTGCCTTGACGTCGAAGTTGACCTGGTCGCCGTCGACGGAGGACACCGTGACCGATACGCCCAAGGTGCTGCCGTCGTCCGCGGTGAGCTCGCACCGGGTGGTGTTGCCGACCTTGCCGACGAGGTCCTTCACTACCGGCGTCACGGCCGAGGCGACCGTGTGGTCCCAGGCCGACGGCTAGTCGGTACCTGCGAGGACACGGGAACGGGGGCCCCGCGGCGGCCCCCGTTCTCCCGTTTGGTCCTATGGCGCGTTCAGCCCTTCACCGCGCCCGAGAGCATGCCGGAGATGAAGTGCCGCTGGAGGAAGACGTACGAGGCGACGACCGGCAGGGCGACGATGATGGACGCGGCCGCCAGCACGGAGTACTGGGTGGTGTGCTCGCTCTGGAAGAAGGCCAGGCCGAGCGGCGCGGTGCGCTTGCTCTCGTCGGTGATCATGACCAGCGGGAGCAGGAACTCGTTCCAGGTCCACATGAACACCAGCATCGCCATCGTCACCAGCGCCGGACGGCTGGTGGGTACCAGGATCCGCCACAGCAGTCGCCAGTCGGACGCCCCGTCCAGGCGTGCCGCCTCGATGACGCTGACCGGCACCGAGCGGAAGAAGTTGCGCATCCAGAAGACGCCGAAGGCGAGGGACTGGGCGGTTTGCGGGAGGATCAGCGACCAGTAGGAGTCGGTGAGTCCGGTGTCGCGCAGGTTGAAGTAGAGCGGGATGACGAAGGCCTCGGGCGGCACCATCAGCCCGATGAGGGTGACGTAGAAGAGGACTGATCGGCCGGGGTAGTCGAAGTGCGCGAAGGAGAAGCCGGCCAGGATCGCCAGGACGGCCGTCAGGACCACCACCGACACCGCGACCAGCAGGCTGGAGGTCAGATAGGTGGCGAAGTGGCCCTGGCGCCAGGCGGTGGAGAAGTTGCCGAGGTCCAGGTGGCGAGGCCAGGTGAAGGAGGGCCCGGACTCCGCGGCGGGGGTCAGCGCGGAGGACACCACGCCGATCAGCGGCAGCAGGGCCAGCGCGGCGAAGAGGGTGAGGATGGCGTAGTTGAGCGCCCGTTCGCGGCCGGAGATCACGTCTCGTCCTCCTGTGGCTGGACCTTGGTGATCAGGAAGGTGAGCAGGAGGATCACCGCGGTCAGGGTGACGGCGATGGCGCAGGCCGAGCCGACCTGGCCGGTGCCGAAGGCCCGGTTGTAGACCTCGTAGGCGGGCAGGCTGGTGGCGTTGCCCGGGCCGCCGTGGGTGGCGACGTACACCAGGTCGAAGGTGCGCAGGGCGGCGATCACGGTGAGGGTGAGCGCGACGGTGATCTGCCCGCGCAGCCCGGGGAGGGTGACGGCGAAGAACTCCCGCACCGCGCCCGCCCCGTCCAGCTTCGCCGCCTCGTACAGCTCCGCCGGGATCTGCCCGATGCCGGCGATGAACAGCACCAGGCAGAGGCCGATCTCCAGCCAGGTGCCGATGAGCCCGACGGCGGGCAGGGCGGTGGAGAAGTCGCCGAGCCAGGGGCGGGCGACCGCCTCCAGGCCGATGGCGCGCAGCGCGGTGTTGAGCACGCCGTCGGGCGCGTAGATCGCCGTCCAGGCGGTGGCGGTCACGACCATGGCGACCACCTGCGGCAGGAAGATCATCGCGCGGAAGACGGAGACGCCGCGCAGCCGGCCGGCCCGTGTGGTGACCGCGGCCAGCACCAGGGCGAGCGCGATCGGGATGACGGAGAAGAACAGGATGAGGACGAAGGAGTGGAGGAAGCCCGCGCGTAGCTGCGGGTCGCGGGCGATCTCGGTGTAGTTGTCGAATCCCGCCCAGGTGGAGACGGAGATTCCGTCCCAGTGGAAGAGGGAGATCTGCACCAGCTGGCCGAGCGGGACCAGCAGGAAGACCGTGAGGACGATCAGGGCGGGAAGGGCGTAGAGGTAGCCCTTCCACTGGACGACGCGGCCGCGGCGCCGGACCGGCTCCCGGGTGGGGGCGCCGGCCGGGCGCTTGCGTGCCGTCGGGCGGTGTGCGGTGGCGGCCATGAGGTGGGGGTCTACCTGCTGTTCTGGAAGGACGAGTAGTCGGACTGGAGCCGGGTGGTGAACGCCTTGGGGTGAGGTGTCCGGCGGTCAGCTCCTGGACGGCGGCGGTGAGGGTGTCGTAGAAGGTCGGGGTGGTGTAGTCGAGGTAGGGAAGCAGTCCGTCCTTCTCGCTCACGGCCTTCCACCGGGTGAGGATGTCCGCGTCGACGGTGCCGGGTGCCGGCTTGTAGTCGGCCGGGGAAGGGTCGGCAGGTTGCCGTGGGCGGCGGCGACCTTCATGCCGTTCTTGTTGACGAGGAAGTCGATGTACGCGCCGGCGACGTCCGGGTGCTTGGACTTGGAGGTCACCGACCACGCGAGGCCCTCGCCGCCCTGGGTGAGCGGGGGCTGCCCGGCGGCGGGGCTGAGCGCGGTGAAGCCGACGTTCTTCTTCATCTTCGGGGCGAGGACGGCGGACTGCCAGGTGCCCTCCAGGAGGAACAGGGACTTGCCCTGGCCGAAGGAGGCGACGGCCTGGTCCTTGCTCTTGCCGTTGAATCCGGATCCCAGATACCCCTTGTCGGCCCAGCGGCGCAGTGTGGTCGCGGCCTTGAGGGAGCCGGAGTCCGTCCACTTGGCGTCGCCCTCGTCGAAGACGAGCTTGCGGACCTCCGGCTTGCCGGCGGTGAGGGCCTGGATGACGCCGAAGACGTGGATGCCGGGGCTCTTGTCGGCGTCGCCGTAGGAAAGGGGCTGCAGGCCCGACGCCTTGGCCTTGGCCAGGGCGGTCTCGAAGCCGGTGAGCGTGGTGGGCAGGGGCAGGCCGAGCGACTTCAGCTTGGCCTTGTTGTAGTAGACGCCGATGATCTCACCGGTCTGCGAGACGCCGTACAGATTGCCGGTTTCCCAGGTCTTGCCGTCGGGGGAGAAACGGTTGAGGTCGAGCAGTTGGGACGGGAAGGCGGTGTCCCAGCCGTAGGCCTTGGCGTAGCGGTCCACCGGCTGGAGCAGCCCGGCCTTCACGAAGGCGCCCATGTCGGGGTAGCCCTGGTTCGCCTGGACGACGTCGGGTGGGTTGGCGGAGGACAGCGCGAGCTTCAGGGTGGTCTTGAGGTCGGCGAAGGACCGGGAGACGCGCTTGATGGTGACGTTCGGGTACTTCGCCATGAACGCCTTGTTGAGCGCCTCGGTGGAGGCGTTGGCGCCCGGGTCGGTGTTCTGGTCCCACACGGTGAGGGTGACCTTCCCGGCCTTGGCGGGGTCGGTGGAGACCGGGCCGGAGGTCTTCGCGCTGGTGGCCGATCCGCCGCTGGGGCCGGGGGAGCAGGCCGCGACACCGGTCAGGACACCGGTCGCGAGCGCCGCCGCGGCGATGAGGCGCCGACGGGGGTGTCGTGGGGTTCTCTCGGCCATGGGGTGGTCCTCCTGGTGCTGGGGTGCGGTTGGTGCGGTTGGTGCGGCGGGTCGGGGCTGGGGTGCGGCGCCCGGGCTGGGGGTGCGGCCGGTCGGGGCTGGGGCTGGGGCGGTGGCTGTAGGAAGGTGGCGGGACGAGGTCGTCCGACCCGGGCCGGATCGGGCCGACCCGACCCGGCCGGGCCGTGGGCGCTAGGGCTTGATCGCACGGATGCGGATGAGGTCCGCGTCCGGAATCCCGGGGATGCGTTCGAGAAAGGCGTCGATCGCCTCCCACCGCGGTGCGCTGTTCGCGCCGCCCAGGCTCTGTACCGACAGGGCGGCGCACAGTCCGCCGAAGCGGAGCCGGGTGGCGAGGGGCCAGTCGTGGCTCAGGCCGGTGATCAGTCCCGCGGTGAACACATCACCGGCGCCGGTGGGATCGACGGCCGCTACCCCGGGAACGGCGACCCGGACCAGCTCGCCGGTGGCGCCGTCCACCGCCACCGCGCCGTTCCCGCCATCGGTCACGACGACGTCGGGCACGTGGTCGGCGAGCACCTTCACGGCCTCCTCGACCGTGCCGGTGCGGGTGTAGCTCGTCGCCTCGACGGCGTTGCAGACGAATACGTCGACCTCGGCGAGCCGGGTGAGCAGATCCCGTGACCACCGGCCGGTGGGGTCCCAGCCGACGCCGCCCACCACCCGGGTGCCACGGGCGCGGAACTCGGCCGCCCAGGCGGGCAGCGGCCGTCCGATCCCGAGCTGCAGGAAGCGGACGGCGGGCAGCTCGCCCTCCCACACCTCGGGGCGCAGCGCCCCCTTCTCCTCGTAGGTGAGGAAGGCGCGGTCGTGTTCCTGGGTCGCCGCGACCGTGACCGGGGTGTGGACGGCGGGATCGCGGCGCAGCCAGGTGAGTTCCAGGTTCTTCTCGGCTTCGAGCCGGGTGGCGAGGTGCGCGCCGAAGAGGTCGGTGCCGATCACTCCCAGGATCCCGGTCCGCAGGCCGAGGCGGGCGGTGGCGACGGCGCGGGTCGCGGTTCCCCCGGGGGAGACGGCGAACCGGTCGGCGTACACCTCGGTACCCGGGGTGGGCAGGTGGGGGATGCCGCCGAAGACGAGGTCGCAGAAGACCTCGCCGGCGAAGAGCACGTCGAGCACGGAGACCGCCTCTTTCCGGTGCGACCACGGTGAAGTGCTCAACTATGAGCACCACCCCTACTGAATGACAAGAGTCGATCAGCAACGAGAATGTCTCTTGTCTTGATGACTGACTTCAGTCATGCGGTGCTATCTTCGATGCGTGACTTCACGCAAACGCCATGCGAAGATCGTCGAGTCACTCCGGTCGACCGGAGTGGCCTCGGTACGCGAGCTCGCCGAAAACCTCCAGGTCAGCGAGTCCACGATTCGCCGGGACCTGACCCTCCTCGACCGCAACGGCGAGCTGCTCCGCACCTACGGCGGAGCGGCCCTGACGCCGCACGGGGCCGCGGAGGCCGCCGGTGCGGAGGTGGACGAGATCCCGTTCGACCTGGTCATCTCGCGTGACGAGGCACTGAAGGAGGCGATCGCCGAGGAGGCCGTGAAGCTGGTCGAGGACGGCAGCGTGATCGTCCTCGACATCGGAACCACTCCCCTGGCCATCGCTCGCCGGCTGCGGGGCCGTCCCGTCACCGTCATCACCAGCAGCCTGCCGGTGCTCGACGTGCTCCGTGACGACGACGCCGTACGGCTGGTGATGCTCGGTGGCGTGCTGCGCCGCAACTACCAGTCCCTGGTCGGCTCCCTCACCGAGCAGGCACTGCGCCAGGTCAGCGCCGACCTGCTCTTCCTGAGCTGCACCGGGGTGCGGCCCAACGGTCATGTCGTGGACAACATGGCCGTCGAGGCCCCCTGAAACAGGCCATGATCGAGACCGCCGGAAAGGTCGTCCTGGTCGCCGTCGAGACCAAGTTCCCCGGTACCGGGTCACTGCGCGTGTGCTCGCTCTCCGACGTCGACGTCCTGATCACCACCAGCGGTGCCGACCCCAACACGCTCCAGCTCTGCCGCGAGGCGGACGGAAAGGTGATACTCGCATGAAGTTGACCGTCCTCGGCGGCGGCGGGTTCCGTGTGCCCTACGTCTACCAGGCCCTGCTGCACGATCAGGGCTCCCCCCGTATCGACGATGTGTGGCTGTACGACACCGACCCGGCCCGGCTCAAGGCCATGGCCGAAGTGCTCGCCCAGTTCGCCGACGGCCATGCCGACGCGCCCAGGGTGACGGTCACCACATCGCTCGACGACGCCCTGGAGGGCAGCGACTTCGTGTTCGCCGCCATCCGCGTGGGCGGTCTTGCGGGGCGGATGTGCGATGAGCGGGTCGCCCTCGACCTCGACGTCCTCGGCCAGGAGACCACCGGCCCCGGTGGCCTGGCCTATGGGCTGCGCACCATACCCGTCATGCTCGACATCGCGCACCGGGTACGGCGCCTGGCCCCGCACGCCTACGTCATCAACTTCACCAACCCGGCCGGCATGATCACCGAAGCGATGCAGAGCGTCCTCGGCGATCGGGTCCTCGGCATCTGCGACACGCCGTCAGGTCTGGGCCGCCGCATCGCCACGACCCTCGGCCTCGACCCGTCCCGGGCCCAGTTCGACTACGTCGGTCTCAACCACCTCGGCTGGATGCGCCGGGTCCTGCACGACGGCGAGGACATCCTGCCCCGTCTGCTCGCCGACGAGCAGCGCCTCGGCGACCTGGAGGAGGGCGTTGTCTTCGGGCGCGAGTGGCTGCGCGACCTCGGCGTGATCCCCAACGAGTACCTGTACTACTACTACTTCAACCGGGAGGCCGTACGGTCCATCCTCGACGCTCCGCAGACCCGCGGCGAGTTCCTCGCCCGCCAGCAGCGGGAGTTCTACCAGCGGGTGACGGAGGCCGCCGGGGGCGCGGCCGTGTCGCTGTGGCGGAAGACCATCGCCGACCGCAGCGCCAACTACATGGCCGAGGCCAAGGGCGCCGTCCAGGGAGAGGCCCAACCGGACGCGGACTTCCGGCCGGACCCCGCGCACCAGGGGTACGCCGGGGTCGCCCTCGCGGTGATGGCCGCGATCAGCCGTAACGAACGCGCCACGATGATCCTCAATGTGCGCAACGGAACCACCGTCTCGGCCCTTCCGCACGACGCCGTCGTCGAGGTGCCCGTGACCGTGGACGCCAATGGGGTCCACCCGCTCACCATCACCCAGCCCGACCTGCACCAAACCGGGCTGATGCAGCAGGTCAAGGCGGTCGAGCGGCTGACCATCAGCGCCGCGGTCACCGGCTCGCGGACCGATGCCGCGAAGGCGTTCTCCCTCCACCCGCTGGTCGACTCGGTGACCGTCGGCCGCAAGCTGCTCGACGGCTACATCGACCGCATTCCCGAAGTGGCCGAGGTCTTCGGCGGCCGAACGTCCTAGGTGTCCCTAGCGGCGAGAGGGCCCGGCGGCCGCCTTGGCCGCCGGGCCCTGGGCGCTCAGCCGTGGTGGGGGTGGTGACGCGTGACGCCTTTTTCGGGCGCCCAGAACGTCATCGACCCGTCGCGGTTGTCGGTGTAGATCGCGCCGCCTCGCGGAAACCATGTGTCACTCGGCCACGCCGTGCGCTATGTTCCGCATGTTCCGCCTGGCGATTCCACTCTCTGTCGTCAAATCTCTGTCATCAAAGGACTGAAGCCCATGGACTCGGCGTCCCCCAGCGGCCGCCGTCGGCACTGAGCGATCGGTGCCCACCACTCGTCTCCTCACGGCGGCCCCACGTATCCGTACACCGCTTCCTTTCGCGGCATACCGCTTCCTTTCGCGGCGCCTTCCGCCGCGTCGATCCGTGAGGTCACTTCACCATGGGCACTGACGTCCAGAGTTTCGCCGTAGCCAACCTCCGCCGCCGCCCCGTGCTGGTCGAAACCGGGGGCTTTGTGGCGGGGTTCGAGCCCGGCACCACCAGCCCGTACATCAACTACGCGACCCCTCTCCCCGGCGCCCGGCCCACCGCCCGGGACGTCAGGGAGCTGATCGAGGCGTTCCGGGTGCGCGCACTCAAGCCCCGGCTCGAGTTCGCGCCGGACGCCGCGCCCGCCGTGGAGCCCGCGCTGCGGGAGGCGGGGTTCGGCGTGGAGGCCACGCACGCGTATCTGGTGTGCACTCCGGAACGGCTCGCCGTTCCGCGCGGCACGGCGGCCGTTCCGGTGGCGGTTCCGGCCACGGACGAGGACTACCGGGCGATCGACGCCGCGCTGTCCGAGGCGTTCAGCAGTGAGTTCGCCGCCTCCCCGGAGGGGGCGGCCCGGCTGCGCCGGGTCCAGGAGGACGGGGGCGCGGTGCGGTTCGTCCGGGCGCCCGACGGGGGCTGCGCCGGTGGGGCCACCTGCTCGGCTCCCGCCGTGGGCACCGCGGAACTGGCGGCCGTGGGCACCCGGCCCGCCTTCCGCGGCCGGGGCATCGCCGCCGCGGTCACCGCCGCGCTGGCCGAGACGATGTTCGCCCGGGGAGCCCGGTCGGTCTGGCTGGAGTACTCGGGGGAGGGCTCCCGCCGGGTCTACGAACGCGTCGGTTTTCGGCCGCGGGGGACTCGTCTGTACATGAGTCTTGGGAGCTGACGGTAAGGGGGCGGGGGCTACGGGGTGTCCGGTGGATTTTTCCCCTATCCGCCCCTTCCCGAAACTGGGGCTCCGCCCCAGACCCCGGGGTCCAGAGGCGGAGTGCCGGACTCGGCGGAGCGCCGGACTGGGCGGAGCCTGGGACTCGGGGGAGCCTCGGGCTCGGGGGCGCCGGACTCCGCGGAGCCTCTGGCTCGAGGGGCCGCGGACTCGGGAGCCCCGGACTCGGCGGAGCCTCGGACTGGGGGAAGCCGGGCTCGGGAGAGCTTCGGGCTCGGGGAGCCCCTGGCTCTGGGGAGCCTCGGACTCGGGGGAGCCCCGGACTCGGGGAGCCTCTGGCTCGGGGGAGCCTCGGACTGGGGCGCCGGGCTCGGGGGAGCTTCGGACTGGGGAGCCTCGGACTCGGGGAGCCCCGCACGGGGGAGCCGCATTGCGTCAGGTGTCGGGAAGGGGCGGGTGGGGGAGTGGTCGAGGGCTGGGGCGGAGCCCCGCCACGCGGCGGAGCCGCATATCGATGCTGTGGGAAGGGGCGGGGAGGGGCAGCATCGATATGCGGCTCCGCCGCGTGGCCCGCCGCAGGCGCCACGACCCGTCGGACGCCCCTACCGCGGGGCCGCCGCCTCCAGTTCGTCCACGCTGCCGGACATGATCGTGCGGACATGGGCGGTGAGGTGCTCGATCGGCCAGTCCCACCAAGCCATGGCCAGCAGCCGGGCGATGTCCTCGTCGTCGTGGCGGCGGCGGATGAGCTTGGCCGGATTGCCGCCGACGATGCCGTAGTCGGGAACGTCGTCCACGACCACGGAACCGGAGGCGATGACCGAACCGTGGCCGATGCGGACGCCGGGCATCACCATCGCCCGGTATCCGAACCAGACGTCATGGCCCACCACGGTGTCGCCCCGGCCCGGCAGGCCGGTGATCAGGTCGAAGTGGTCGGCCCACGAGCCGCCCATGATGGGGAACGGGAACGTGGACGGGCCGTCCATGCGGTGGTTGGCGCCGTTCATGATGAACCGCACCCCTTCGCCCAGCGCGCAGAACTTCCCGATGACCAGCCGCTCCGGCCCGTAGTGGTACAGCACATTGCGGGTCTCGAACGCGGTGGGGTCATCCGGGTCGTCGTAGTACGAGAACTCCCCGACCTCGATCAGCGGCGAGGTGATCAGCGGCTTGAGCAGCACCACCCGTGGCTGCTCGGGCATCGGGTGCAGCACGGTCGGGTCGGCGGGTATGGCCGGCATCGCGCATCGCCCTTTCTCGTCCAGGGACCGGGGGCCGGGGGTAGCGGCCAGGGGCCAGGGTTCAGGGGTCATGATCGCAAGGTCGGCGCGCGGTGTCGCGGGCATTCCGTGGCGGCCGCGCCGCGAGGCAACCCGAGCGCGCTCCCTGGAGTCCTTGACCGGTGAAGCCCGTCCGCCGATCCGCCTTGCGAGGTGTCGCCGTGCGTTCGTCCGTTCCCGTTCCCGTTCCCGTTCCCGTCGCCGCCGTGGCCGTGTCCGTGCTGCTGCTCGCCGGGTGCAGCGAGGGCGGCCACGAGGGGCGGAGGCCGGTGGAGGGGCCACCAAGGGGGCCGCCGGTGCCTCGCTCGGGGACTTCAACGGCGACGGTTACGACGACTTCGCCACCGCCATCCGCCCCACCAGCACCTCCCGGGGACCGCTGCCCGCCCGGCTCGCGGTGGTCTACGGCGGGCCACACGGCCTCGACCCGCGCCACCGCCTCGTCGTGAACGGCGCCGAGGACGACTACGTGGGGCCCCTGCTGCGCACCGATCTCGACCGGGACGGATTCACCGACCTGGTGACGGCGCGGTTCCGGCACGGCAGTTCGCCGCGGGCCGAGCGGACGGGGGAGACGGTGGTGCTGCGCGGCGGCCCCGAGGGCCGGTCGCGCCGCGCCCGCTCGGCGGCGGCGCGGCCGGATTCCTGGCGCTGGCCGTGGGGGACTTCGACGGGGACGGCGCGGCCGACCTGCTGGCCTCGGCGGCGGACGGCCGGGGCGACGGCCGGGGTGCCGTCCGCGTGCTGTACGGGCCGTTCGGAGCCAAGGCGCACCCCGCCCGTACCGCCCCGCTCCGCGGCGGCCCCACCGACCGGCCCCGCCGTACCGCACCCGCCACCGCCACGGCCGGGGATTTCAACGGCGACCACCGCACCGATGTGGTGCTGACCTACCGCTACGGCGTCGGCCCGGCGGACGAGCCGCTACACGCGGACGAGCCGCTACACGCCGATGAGCCGCAACGCCCGGACGAGCCGCAACGCCCGGATGAGCCGCTACGCGCTGACGGCCCCGAACCCGGCGACACAGCCCCCTCGACACCCCCGTCGCCTACTACCGCGGCGGACCCGAGGGCCTGGTGCGGGACAGGCGGCCCGAGGCGCGTCTGGCCCACGCCCTCGGCACGGAGGACGGCCCGCGCGAGCCCGCGGCCGGGGACGCCGACCACGACGGGATCGACGATCTGCTCGCGCCCGGCCAGGGCACCCTCGGCCCCGGCCGCCACCGCGGCTCCGGGCGGCTGACCGTCGTCCACGGCGCGAAATCCGGCCTGGGCCGGGGGCGTTCCGACCTCACCGTCGATCAGTCCGGCCCGGGCATGCCCGGCGACGCACGGCGCGGTGACGGCTTCGGCGGTTCCCCGGCCGTCGGCGACATCACCGGCGACGGCCGCCCCGACCTCGTCGTGGCCACCCCGGAGAAGAACAACGGCAACGGCCGGCTCACTCTGCTGCCCGGCTCACGGCACGCGCGCGGCGGCGAGTACGCCCCCACCCGGCCAAGGGCCCGCACGGGGAGCACGGCCGGGAGCGCGCCGGGGTCCAGTCCCTGGACCTGGACACCCCGGGCGTGCCCGGTCGGCACACCCCGTACGGCTTCGACGCCTTCGCCCCGCAGCCCCCGCTGCTCGATGTCGACGGGGACGGACACGACGATGTGATCGCCGCCGCGCCCGGGTACGGCCACGGCAGGACGGGCGGCTTCTGGATCTTCCGGGGGACCGATCACGGGCTCTCCACCAGGGACGTACGCCGCTTCGCCCCGGCCGACCTGGGCATACGCTTCCGGACCGGCTAAGCAGGTCGGAGGAAGTCCGCTACGGTTCGGGCAGCGCCCCGAAGAGGCGCGGGGCCGTGTCGATGTGCGGCTCCGCCGCGCGGGCGCGACCAGCCACGACGGCGCCGCAGTCGGCCGACGACGCATGGCGCCACTTCCCGCGGAGCGCTTAGGTGTGTCGTCCCGGCAGCGGCGCCGACCCCGCCACCGCCCAGGAATAACGGTGGGCGGTGGCGGGGTTACCGTGCATGTGGCATCTGCCGACGTAGGGAAGCGGGTAACGCAGGCATGAGCACTAGCACCGTCGAGCTCACCAAGGACAACTTCGACGAGATCGTGTCCGGGAGCGAATTCGTTCTGATTGATTTCTGGGCCTCCTGGTGCGGGCCGTGCCGGATGTTCGCGCCCATCTACGAGAAGGCCGCCGAGCGCCACCAGGATCTGCTGTTCGCCAAGGTCGACACCGAGGCCCAGCCCGAGCTGGCCGCCGCCTTCGACATCCAGTCCATTCCCACGCTGATGATCGTGCGGGAGAACATCGCGGTCTTCGCCCAGCCCGGCGCCCTCCCGAGCCGGCCCTGGAAGACCTCATCGGCCAGGCCCGCGACCTGGACATGGACACGGTGCGCGCCTCCATCGCCGCCGCGGCGAACGAGAAGCACGCCATCGACGAGGAGAAGCAGCAGGGCGCCGCGGGCGAGGAGAAGGCATCCGGCGGCCGTGGCTGAGCTGCTGCTGGTCCGGCACGGCGAAACCGAGTGGAGCCGGTCGCACCAGCACACCAGCTGGACCGATCTGCCCCTGACCCCGCGCGGTGAGGAGCAGGCACGCGCCCTGCGCCCGCTGCTCGCCGCGCGGAAGATCGGGCTGGTCCTGGTCAGCCCGATGGACCGGGCGGTGCGGACCGCGCGGCTCGCCGGGCTCGAGGACCTGACGCTCGAGCCCGACCTGCGCGAATGGGACTACGGCGGCTACGAGGGCATCACCACCGACGAGATCCACCGCACCCGCCCCGACTGGAACCTGTGGACCGACGGCGTGCCACCGGCCGGTCCCGACCACCCCGGGGAGTCACCCGAGCGGATCGGGGCCCGGGTGGACCGGGTGCTCGCCCGGATCGCCCCCGAGCTGGAGGCGGCGGACGGCGCCGATGTGGTGCTGGTGGCGCACGCCCACGTACTGCGGGTGCTCACCGCCCGGCGGCTGGGCCTGCCCCCGTCCGCCGGTGCGCTCTTCCGGCTCGACACCGCGACCGTCAGTCGACTGGGAAGTGAGCATGGTCGCCCGGCCATGGTCGCCTGGAACGTAGGCTCGGAGGCGATCTCCGGACAGGGTGCGAACGCAAGCGGTGGCACCCCCGCCGGTTGATCATCTCCGACCGTATACGCATACCGCACATCCGACAGGAAGCAGGGAACAGCGAGCATGGCTACGACGCGTACCGCGCACACCGTCTGGCAGGGCAATCTGGCCGAGGGCAAGGGGACCGTCACCTTCGACTCCTCCGGCATCGGCGAGCAGCCGGTCTCCTGGCCGTCCCGCGCCGAGCAGGCGAACGGCAAGACCAGCCCCGAGGAGCTGATCGCGGCGGCCCACTCCAGCTGCTTCTCGATGGCGCTCTCGCACGGCCTCACCCAGGCGGGCAACCCGCCCACCCAGCTGACCACCCAGGCCGAGGTCACCTTCCAGCCCGGCACCGGGATCACCGGTATCCACCTCACCGTCGAGGGCACGGTGGAGGGCCTGGACGAGGCCGCGTTCGTCGCGGCGGCCGAGGACGCCAAGAAGAACTGCCCGGTGAGCCAGGCGCTCGCCGGTACGGAGATCACGCTGTCGGCGAAGCTGGCCTGACGTCCTCCATACGCTGCAGCAGTCCCAGGTGAACTCCGCCACATAGTGGCGGAGTTCACCGTTCTCCGCCTCCGGCGCGTCGAAGGCGAGCCGCCAGCGGGTGGGCGCCGAGCCCTCCATGGGCCGCGCGGGCGCGAAGGCGCGCGCCACCTCGTCCACCGTGCAGGACCAGGGCAGCAGATCGGCGGCCGTACGCAGCCGCGGCCCGGGCGCGCCCGGAGCGCGCACCAGCCACTCGTTCCATACCGCCCCGTTCGGCGCGGTGAGCACCTCGAACCGCAGATCCGGCCACAGCGGCACGGACCAGCTCAGCGCCTCGCAGGTCAGATCGCCGATCCGGCGGGTGGCCGTGGACTCGGGCGGACCCAGCACGGCGCGGTAGCGAGCCACCGCCGAGCGCCGCCGCGGCGAGCGCCGCATGGCCTGCCAGCGGCGGTTGGCCTCGCGCATCACCGCACGCCCGAAGCCCAGCTCGCGCAGCGCGTCCTCGACCAGCCCCGGCTGGTGGTCGGCCATCCGGCGCAGCAGCACGAGGACGAAGGGGAAGGGCGAGGGGAAGGAGTCGGGCTGGGCGAACGAGTCGGGCGCGGAATCCATGGCTCCTATCGTGGCGTACGGGCTCGCCGTGCCGTGGTGCGCGGTGGCGTACGGGGGCGTCCCCGTACGGTGGCGCAAGCGCTTCCCGGCACATCGTGCCTTTGCCGGACCATTGCCGAGGGAAGTCCCCTCCGCATAACCTGTGTTCGCGATACCGGCCACCGGCCGGAATCTCGAACGCTTGCCATCTGAACCAGAAGGGGAGGGCGAGCACTATGGGACGCCTGGTGCCCGCGGTGACACGGGCTCTGGACATACTCGAGCTCTTCCTGGACGGAGACGGCACACTCTCCGCGCCCGAGATCACCCGTCGACTCGGGCTGCCCCGTACGACGGTCCATGAGCTGGTGACCACTCTGGCCGCCCGCTCCTATCTGGTCCAGGTCCCCGACCAGCCCGGCCGTTATCGGCTCGGGGTGCGGCCGTACCAGCTGGGCAGCCGCTACGCCGAACAGCTCGACCTGGCCGCCGAGGGCCAGCAGGTGGCCCGGAGCGTCGCGGAGACCTGCGACGAGACCGTGCATGTCGCGATCCTCGAGGGCAGGGACGTCATCTACATCGCCAAGGTCGACTCCACCCACGCCGTCCGCATGGTCTCCGCCGCGGGCCGCCGGCTGCCCGCGCACTGCACCTCGGTCGGCAAGATGCTGCTCGCCTCCCTCCCGGAGGACGCCCTGGCCACGCGGCTGTCCGGTGATCAGCCGCTGGCCGCGATGACGGACAACAGCATCACCTCCCCCGACGAACTGCGCCGCCACCTCGCCACCGTGCGCGAGCGCGGCATCGCGGTCGAGCAGCGGGAGTCCAACCCGGATGTGAACTGCGTGGCGGCCCCCGTACGGGACTCCACGGGGAAGGTGGTCGCGGCGCTGTCGATCTCGGTGCCGACGATCCGCTGGAGCGATGAGCGCCAGGCCGAGCTGGAAGAACTGGCGGCCAAGGGCGCGGGTGAACTGTCGGTGCGGCTGGGACATCGGAGGCGGGACATATGAGCACATGCACACGGCCATCGCTCGAGATCGCGGTGCGCGCGAGCGCCGTGCTCGGTGAGGGGCCCACCTGGGACGCCGCCGCCCAGCGGCTGATCTGGGTGGACATCCTCTCCTCCCGCGTCCACACCTACGCCCCCGCCACCGGCCGCCGCACCACCCTGGGCACCGAGCAGCACGTCGGCGCGGCCAAGCCCCGCGCGGGCGGCGGCCTGGTGGTCAACCTCCGCGACGGCATCGGGGTGTACGGCGCCGACGGCGGCTTCGACTGGCTGCTGCGCGAGGCGGTCCCCGGCCGCCGGGGCAACGACGCCGCCGTCGCGCCCGACGGCTCGCTGTGGGCGGGCACCATGCGCTACGACGAGGGGACCGGCGGCGGCACGCTCTCCCGGATCGGGTCCGACGGCTCCCATACGGAGTTCCTGCCGGAGGTGACGGTCAGCAACGGCATCGGCTGGAGCCCGGACGGCCGCCTGATGTACTACATCGACACCCCCACCCGCCGTATCGATGTCTTCGACGTCGATGGCTCCTATGACCCCGATGGCCCGGTGGTCTCGGGCCGGAGGCCGTTCGCCGAGGTCGAGGAGGGTGCGGGCTTCCCGGACGGGCTGTGTGTGGACGCCGATGGCGCGGTGTGGGTCGCCTTGTGGGACGGCGCCGCGATCCGTCGCTACGCCCCTGACGGGACACTCGATCGGGTGGTGGAGCTGCCGTTCCCGCGTCCGACCGCGTGTGCCTTCGGCGGTGCGGACCTCACCGATCTGTATCTGACCTCGGCACGCGTCGGCCTCGGCGCCGCCGCGCCGCCGCTCGCCGGGTCACTGCTGGTCATCCCGGGTGTGGGGCAGGGTCTGGCGCAGCCCGCCTTCGGCGGCTGAGCGAGGCGGGTCGGACCCGGGCCGTCCCCGGGGCAGCGGCCTGACGAGGGCTTTCGTGCCGTTCTTTGCACAGGATCCTCACACCCTGCGTCCTGCTGGCCTACCTGTTGGTCACATAACCTGCCCGGCGAAATGGATTACTGCTCTCCCTGTCGCCGTCATCTCAACGGTGCCGTCTCCTGCCCTGGATGCGGGAGGCCCGTCGAGGACCTCGGGCTGCCCTCTGCCGCGTCGGATGCGCCGGACGCGGCGGGCGGGGCGGACGGGGGCGGCGGGGCTGAGGTGCCCGCCACGCGGGCGGAACGGCGGGCGGACAGGCGTACGGCGCAGGCGTCCCGTGCCTCCGGTGCCTCGCGTGCCACCGGCGCCGCGCGCGCCTCGCGCCGGAAGCCCAAGTCCCGGGGCCTCTTCGGCCCCCGCGCCCGCCGGGCCCGCCGGGGCCGGGGACGCCGGGTGGCGATCCTGGCGTCGGTGCTCGGTCCGGTGCTGGCCGCGGTGTTCGTGGCCGAGCTGGCCACCGAGGGGCACTGGCGGGAGTCCTCCCCGGCGCCCAGGCGGCAGGCGCCGGTGGCCGACCGGGACGGCGGGGTGACGGAGTCCGCCGAGACGATCGTCCAGGACACGACCGACCCGGGCGCGGGACCCTCGGCGGCGGACGGCGAGGACGGAAAGCCGTCCAAGGGCAAGGACAAGGGCAAGGACGGCGGGATGTCCAAGGGCGAGGAGGACGACACCTCGCCCGATCCGGACGACGCCTCGCCCTCCGACCCGTCGGACGACTCCCCGTCGGCCCCGGGCGGCTCCGGGGCTACCCACCGGCCCACCACCCCGCCGAACCCGAGGCCCACCGCCCCGGCGACGGTCGTACCGACGCCGACCCCGACGCCCACGGAGACCTGCCAGCGCTTCCTGTGGTGGTGCACGTAGGGGGTGTCCGGCCGGTCGTGACGCCTGCGGCGAGCCGTTCCCCTCCCCGCCCCTTCCCGAACCCGGGGCTCCGCCCCGGACCCCGGCGGGGCTCCGCCCCGGACCCCGGCGGGGCTCCGCCCCAGACCTCGGGCCCGGGGGCTCCGCCCCGGACCCTGGACCGGGGGTTTCGCCCCAGAGCCTGGACCGGGGGTTTCGCCCCAGACCCCGGGCCGGGCTCTGCCCCGGGCGCCGGACTGGGGTTTCGCCTCAGACCCCGGATCGGGGCTTCGCCCCCAGACCCCGGACCCGGGACACCCGGGGCTCCGCCTCAGACGCCGGACTGGAGGCTCCGCCTCAGACGCCGGACCCGGGGCTCTGCTCCAGACGTGGACCGGGGCTCCGCTCCAGACCCCGATCGGGGCTCTGCCCCAGACCTCGAGCCCAGGGCTGCGCCCCAGCCCGGGCCGGGCTTCGTCTCAGACCTCGGGCCGGGCTCTGCCCCAAGCGCCGGACTGGGAGCTACGCCGCCCCAGACCTCGGGCCCGGGGGCTCCGCCCCAGACCCTGGGCCGGGGGTTTCGCCCCAGCCCCCGGCCGGGCTCCGCCCCTCCCGCTGCATAGGTATGCGGCTCCGCCGCGTGATGGGGCCCGGCTCCGGACGTCGGGGTCCGGGGGCGGAGCCCTTGCCACGTGGCGGAGCCGCATACCCACGAGGCGGAGCCGCGTACCCACGCTGCGGGAAGGGGCGGGGGGAAGAGGATCCCGTACCCCCGGCCTCCCGGCGATGGGCATGACGCGACGCGCCCTGCGGCGTCGGCCTTACGGCGTGGTGCCCAGCATCCGTTTGAGCAGGTCGCGCAGGACCGTCCGCTCCTCGTCCGAGAGTTCCGCCAGCGGTTCGCGGGCGAAGTCGAGTGAGCCCCGGAGTCGTTCGGAGGTCTCCCGGCCCGCCTCGGTGGCCGCGGCCAGTTTGACCCGGCGGTCGGCCGGGTCCAGGCGGCGCTCGGCGAGGCCGCGCGACTCCAGGCGGTCCACGATCCCGGTGACGTTCGACGGCTCGCACTTCAGCTGCTGGGCGAGCCGTCGCATCGGCGTCGGACCGCCGGCCAGCAGGCCCAGCACCCGGGCCTGTGCCCCGGTCAGGGAGTGCTTGGCCGCCGCCTCCTCGTATTCCTCGTAATAACGGGCCACGATGGTGCCAATGAGCTCGACGACCTCGAGGGTCAGCGGGTCGATGCGGGACGTCATGCCCACCAGGGTACCCATTTACTTGACAGCATGAAATATCCAGCAGCATGATTGTTTCATCTGCTGAAACGTAGGAGAGGCCCCTTCCATGTCCGTCATCCCCACCACCGGCCGTGAATGGCACCTGGTCGCCCGCCCCCAGGGGTGGCCGAAGCCGGAGGACTTCGCACTGCGCGAGGCCCCGGTCTCCGAGCCGGGTCCCGGGCAGGCGCTGGTCCGCAACCTCTACATGTCGGTGGACCCGTACATGCGCGGCCGCATGAACGACGTGAAGTCGTACACGCCGCCGTTCCAGCTGGACCGGCCGATGGAAGGCGGCGCGGTCGGCAAGGTCGTCGCCTCCAACGCGGAGGGCATCTCCGTCGGCGACCACATCCTGCACTTCGGCGGCTGGCGCGAATACGCGACGGTGGACGCCAAGAGCGCCGTCACCGTCGACCCCGAGGTCGCCCCCTCCCCGCCTACCTCGGGGTGCTCGGCATGCCGGGCCTCACCGCCTACGCGGGGCTGCTGGAGGTCGCGTCCTTCAAGGAGGGCGACGCGGTCTTCGTCTCGGGCGCGGCAGGCGCGGTCGGCAGCGAGGTCGGCCAGATCGCCAAGCTCAAGGGCGCCTCGCGGGTGATCGGCAGCGCCGGTTCGGACGAGAAGGTCCGGGTGCTGCTCGACGAGTACGGCTTCGACGCGGCGTTCAACTACAAGAACGGCCCGGTCGCCGACCAGCTCAAGGAGGCCGCGCCGGACGGGATCGACGTCTACTTCGACAACGTCGGCGGGGAGCACCTCGAGGCCGCCATCAGCCGCCTCAAGGTGCACGGCCGGGTCACCGTCTGCGGCATGATCTCGCAGTACAACGCCACCGAGCCGACCCCCGCACCGCGCAACCTCGCGATGGTCATCGGCAAGCGGCTGCGGATCCAGGGCATGCTGGTCGGGGACCACCAGCACCTTCAGGAGCAGTTCTTCCAGGAGGTCGGCGGCTGGATCCGCGAGGGCAAGCTGCACTACCGCGAGACCGTCGTCAAGGGCGTGGACAACGCGGTGGACGCCTTCCTCGGGATGCTCCGGGGGGAGAACACCGGCAAGATGATCGTCGCCTTCGAGGACTGACGGTTCATGGATCGATGGTTCGACCGCCCCTGCCACCCGTGTGGCAGGGGCGGTCCCGGCTATCGCAGCACCACCGTCGTCAGCGAACGCCCCGGCAGCTCGACCGCCAGCCGTCCGTCGCGCACCCGCGCGGTGCCGACGCGGCTGAGTGCGTGTGTCTCGTCCGTCCGGTAGACCGCGCCCCGCGCGTGCCCGCCCCCACTCGCTCCGCCACGCAGCGCGTAGTCCGCGCGCACCGCCTCCTCACCGGTGTTGAGGATCTCCAGGACCCGTCGGCCGTCCCGGTTCCGGAAGGCCGTCGTCCGCACGCCCTCCGCCCCGGAGTCCGCCGAGACCCGTACCGCCCCGGGCCGGATGAAACGGCTGTACGCGGCCAGGGCCCACAGCCGCTTGGAGACGTGGTAGTCCGGGCCGTCCAGCTGGATCAGCCCCCGGGTGGCGCCCACCGACGCGCCGAACCAGTACACATACCCACTCGCCCCGCGTCCGCGAGCGTCGTGTGGATCGCCTCCGCCACCGCCAAGCCGTCATGGCCGGAGCGGTCATCCCACGCCTCGTTCCACGTCGTCCCGTTGGGGCTCCACTCCGACATCCAGGTGCGGCGGCCCGTCGGCAGGGGCTGGTCGGAGGGGGTGACGTAGGGGTGGCCCGTGTGCACCGCGACCTGGTGCGCGGCGGCGCCGTCGGCCTCGATCGCGGCGGAGAACGACGCCTGCTCGTCCCATCCGGCCGCGTCGCAGCACACCAGGTTGATCCCGGCCCGCCGCACCGTGGGGCCGATCGCCTTGATCACCTCGACCGCCTGTTCCGGGGTGAACCGCATCGAGGCGTAGGACGTGGCGAGGTCCGGCTCATTGGTGAAGCCGAGGTCGGTGATGCGGACGCCCTCCTGGCGGTAGAACGTCGCGTACTGCACCAGGTAGTCGGCGTACGCCCGTCGCCACTCCTCCTTCAGCGTCCCGCCGTTCGTGTCCGTCCCGTTCGTCTTCATATAGCCCGGTGCGCTCCAGGCGTCGGCGTAGAAGCGCTTCACGCCGTACCGTCGCGCCTCCTTGGCCAGCCACACCTGGCCCCCGTCGTCGCCGTCCCACTCATAGCGCGGGGGCGCGTCCGGGCCGCCCGGGTCGGTGGGCTGGATGGACTTCATGTGGTCGTAGACCTCGTCGGAGGACGAGCCGATGCCGAGGCGCAGAATGCTCAACCCGGCGCCCCTGGTGCGGTTCAGCAGCAGGTCCAGCACTTCGCGCTGGTGCTCCGGGGTCAGCCCCTGGGCGCCGTGCATCAGATCGGCGCGCTGGAACGCCTGGGAGAAGCCGAAACCGTCGATGGGCTGGAGGTGCCGACCGAAATCCACGGTGCCGCCGCGGAGTGGTTCCGCGGCGGCGGACGGTGTGGTGAGCGGGAGCAGTGCGGCGGCGATCGCGCCGACGAGGGCCGTGCGGACCGAAGTGATCACGAAAACTTCCCTTCCCGGCTCCGAAAAGTTCCGGAACGTTTCCGTAACGTCGGCCGCACGGTAGAGGCGGCGGTGAGGCGGGTCAAGGGATCGCTCACGAGGTGATGGGCCGGGGGCGGGCGGGTACCCGGGGGCCGAAAGAGCTCGGAGCGACGGGAAACGACGGGAAAACGACGGGAAAGGTGGCCCCATGTCCACGACGGCCGGTCCGGAACAGCCTCGGTCCGCCTCGCAGGTGCTGGTGGCGGTGAGCGGAATCTCGCGGGACGACGCCGAGGCCGTCTTCGGTGTGCTGCGCACGGCTTACGCGTCCGACCAGGCGACGGCGCAACTTCCGCAGGACGCGGGGGAGGGGCGGCCCACGGTGTGGACGTCCGTCTTCGAGGTGGCCGACCCACGCGCGGAGCCGCGCCCGGCCTCCCTGACGGCCCCCGTCACCGCCGACCTCCAGGGCGGCCCCCTCCCGGTGCGGCAGATGGCGGAGATCCTGGCCCGCGCCTTCGAGGTACGCGAGCAGGGCGCGGTGGCGGGCGACCAGGAGCGGGAGCTCCGGCTGCGGCTGTCCAACACCGGCATCCGCCCGTCGTAGGGGTGGTGTCGCCGGGCGGGGCGAGGTGCCTGGGAGGGCGGCGGCGAGCGCATAATCGGTTGCCTGTCGGCGATCGCGGCGGATGCAATGTCCGGCATGGTCACCCAGGCGCGCCCGCCACGGCGAGGCGGATCATCCGTCCGGATCGGCGCTCTCGTTCCGCTGACCCGGCCCGGCTGGGTCGAGGCGGGCCAACACGTGCTCGCCGGACTCGAGCTGGCCGTCCGCGACGTCAATGCCGACGGCGGGATCGCCGGAAGGCCACTCGAGCTGGTGGTCCGCGACACCGCGGCCGATCCGCGGAAGGCCGCGGCGGCCGTGGACGAACTGGCCCGCCTGGGCGTGGCCGCCTTGGCGGGGGAGTACCACAGCGTCGTCGCTCGCGCCGCCGCCGCCCGGGCCGACGCCCTCGGCCTGCCGTTCCTCTGCTCGTCGGCGGTTCTCGACGCGCTCACCGAACAGCCGACGGAATGGGTCGCGCGCCTCGCCCCGGCGCAGTCCCACGGCTGGCGGATCTACGCGGACTTCCTCCTCGGCGCGGGCCACCGTCGCATCGCCGTGGCGGCCGAGCCGAGTGTCTACTGGGCGTCCGGGACCCGTATCCTGCGGGACCACCTCGCTCCGCGCGGCGGCACCGTCATCGAACTCGACATGCGCGCGCTCGCCCCGGCGGCCGTGTGCGACGAACTCGTCGCCCATCGCGCGACAGCCCTCCTGCTGCTGGTCGGCCACCCGGAGCCGGCCGTGCCGATCGTCACGTCCGTCCGCCGCGACCAGCGCCTCGCCGAGATCATGGTGGGTGCCCCGGCCGGGCAGCCGGAGTTCACCGAATGGGCGGCGTCGCTGGGCCAGGACGGCGCCGCGATCCCGTTCCTGCGCTACCTGCCCCAGCGCCTCGGCCCACTCGGCGCACGGGTCGAGGCGGCCCTCCGCGAGCGGCTGGCCGCGGCCCCCTCCTTCGTCGCCTTCGAGGGCTACGACACGGGCGTCGTCCTCGCCGAGGTGCTGCGTGCTCAGGGCACGGACCCCGCCGCCGGGCGCGCCGTTCCGAGCCGGGCGGGCATCGCCGCGTCCTGGCCGCGCGTCGCGGTCGAAGGCACCCGCGGGCGGATCCGCTTCTCCCGCACGCCAGGCATCAGCGTCTGGCAATGGGCTTGGCCGCCGGTCCAGGTCGTCGATCGGGATCCGGCGGAGCCCGATCGCTTTCGGATCCTCCACACCGGCTGAGCGAACACGGAGGTCCGGCCGCCCGGCGCCTCCGCTCACCGGGCGCCGGGGCTCCCGGCGCTCCCCAGCGCGGACCGCTCGGCTCGGACGACCCGCCGCTCGGGTCGGACGATCTGACGCTCGGCTCGCACACCCCGCCGCTCAGCTCGGGCAACGGGCAACCCGGCGCCGCCCTGCCATTGACGCACGCCGTGGCGAGATCTTACGGTCGCGTTCGAAGAAACGAGCGCTGGTCGATATGTCGAATAGTCGCGTGCTCGCGCGCTCCCGCACCCGCGTGGCCGCGACACCCGAAGAGATGGGCCGTCATGCCGCAGACCGATTCCGCCCGGTTCACCCTCGACCCCGCCTTCGCCGTCGGCGACGTCAACCCCCGCCTCTTCGGCTCGTTCGTCGAGCACCTCGGACGCTGCGTCTACACCGGCATCCACGAGCCGGGCCACCCGGCCGCCGACGAGGCCGGGCTGCGCACCGATGTCCTCGCGCTGATCCGGGAGTTGGGCGTCACCGTCATCCGGTATCCCGGGGGCAACTTCGTCTCCGGCTACAAGTGGGAGGACGGGGTCGGGCCGGTCGAGGAGCGGCCGCGCCGGCTCGATCTCGCTTGGCGTTCCACCGAGACCAACCGGTTCGGGCTCTCGGAGTACATCGACTTCGTCCGTAAGGTCGACGGCGAGCCCATGATGGCGCTCAACCTCGGCACCCGCGGCGTCGCCGAGGCCCTTGAGCTCCAGGAGTACGCCAACCACCCGTCCGGCACCGCCCTCGCCGACCTCCGGATCGGCCACGGCGACAAGGATCCGTACGGCATCGGGCTGTGGTGTCTGGGCAATGAGATGGACGGCCCCTGGCAGACCGGCCACAAGACGGCCGAGGAGTACGGACGGCTCGCCGCCGAGACCGCCCGCGCGATGCGGCAGATCGACCCGGGCGTGGAGCTCGTGGCCTGCGGCAGCTCCAACCAGTCGATGCCGACGTTCGCCACCTGGGAGGCGACGGTTCTCACACAAACCTACGACCTGGTGGACCACATCTCCCTGCACGCCTACTACGAGGAGCGCGACGGCGACCGCGCCTCCTTCCTCGCCTCGGCCGTGGACATGGAGTCCTTCATCGAGAACGTCGTCGCCACCTGCGATCACATCGGCGCCCGGCTGAAGTCGAAGAAGAAGATCAACCTCTCCTTCGACGAGTGGAACGTCTGGTACCAGACCCAC
Organism: Streptomyces violaceusniger; assembly: GCA_005405945.1. Lineage (GTDB taxonomy): Bacteria > Actinomycetota > Actinomycetes > Streptomycetales > Streptomycetaceae > Streptomyces > Streptomyces violaceusniger. The sequence continues at coordinate 4,153,220 of BJHW01000001.1, read as the reverse complement.
TTCCACAACGCCGAGCCGCCCAACTGGGAGGAGGCCCCGCGCCTCCTGGAGGACAACTACTCCGTCACCGACGCCGTCGTGGTCGGCTCGCTGCTGATCGCCCTGCTCCGCCACGCCGACCGCGTCACCGTCGCGTGCCTCGCCCAGCTGGTCAACGTCATCGCCCCGATCATGACCGAACCGGGCGGCCCCGCCTGGCGGCAGACCACCTTCTACCCCTTCGCGCAGGCGTCGGCCCATGGGCGCGGGCGGGTGCTGCAGGTCAACGTCGACAGCCCGACGTACGAGACCTCCGTATACGGCGAGGTGCCGCTGCTGCACGCCACCGCCGTCCTCGACGAGTCCACCGGCGCGGTGACGGTCTTCGCGGTCAACCGCGACCAGCGCCGGCCGCTCCCGCTGGAGATCGCCCTGCACGCCCTCCCCGTGACCCGCGTGGTCGAGCACACCGTCCTCGCCGACGCCGACCCCGAGGCCCGTAACACCCTCGCCGACCCCGAGCGCGTCACCCCGCGTCCCGGCGCGGGCACGGAACTCGCGGACGGCGCCCTGCGCACCACGCTGGAGCCGATGTCCTGGAACGTCATCCGCCTGGCCTGAGCGTCAGGGCGTGCCCGTCAACCTCTCGAACGGGCCAACTCCCTTGCGGCATACGGGTGTTGACAGCACCACAAGCGCTTACTAGCTTCTTCCGGGACGGCCGCTGGCCGCCGGGGCGATCCCGACCACATCGCCCGGCGCCAGGGCCCCGCACCGTCAGAGCCGCAACCTTTGGCGATCTCCACCGGCCTCTGTGATCAGCGTGCTTGCCGCTCACCCCCGCTCATCCCGCAAGCGATTACCCCTCCCGTGTGGAGATCCTCCGAATGAGAGGACTCCCCCATGCGCTCGACGCACGACCACGGCACCACGGACGACACCACGGACAGCACCATGGACGCCGACGATGTCATGGACGCCACCCGCGTCACCCCCCGCGACCGACGCCGGCTGACCGCGGTCGCCGCGGGCGTCACCGCGGCGCTCGCCCTCGGCGGCCTCTCCACGGTCTCCGCCCACGGCGCGGACGCGGCCGACTCCGCACGCTCCGCCACGGGGGCACGTCCCACCGCCGAGACCACCCCCATCGGCTTCGGCGCCGGCACCACGGGCGGTGGGAACGCCACCGCCACCACCGTGACCTCCCTGGCCGCCTTCACATCCGCCGTCACCGGCGACAAGGCCAAGGTGGTCAAGGTCTCCGGGCTGATCTCCCTCACCGGCCAGGTGGACATCGGCTCCAACACCACCGTGCTGGGCGTGGGTTCGGGCTCCGGCTTCACCGGTGGCGGACTGCGGCTGAAGCAGGCGACGAACGTCATCGTCCGCAACCTCAACATCAGCAAGCCCCGGAAGCCGTCCGACGGCATCACCGTGCAGAAGTCCACCAAGGTGTGGATCGACCACAACACCTTCTCGGCCGACCGCGACCACGACAAGGACTATTACGACGGACTGCTGGACATCAACCACGGCTCGGACAACATCACCGTCTCCTGGAACAAGTTCGCCGACCACTTCAAGGGCAGCCTCGTCGGCCACAGCGACAACAACGCGAGCGAGGACACCGGTCACCTCAAGGTGACGTACCACCACAACTGGTTCTCGGACGTGTACTCCCGCATCCCCAGCCTGCGCTTCGGCACCGGCCACTTCTACGACAACTACGTCCAGGGCGCGGAGACCGGTGTGCACTCCCGGATGGGCGCGCAGACGCTGGTCGAGAACAACGTCTTCCGCGACACCGAGGTGGCCGTCACCACCAGCCGGGACAGCGATGTCGACGGCTACGCGGTGCTGCGCGGCAACGACCTGGGCGGGGCGGCCACCGAGATCTCCCGGACGGGCAGCTTCACCACCCCGCCGTACGCGTACACGGCGGAACCGGCGTCCTCCGTGGTGGCCACGGTCACCGCCCAGGCGGGCGTGGGCAAGCTCTGAACCGCGTCAGCACCGGCCCCGGTCATGCTCGTGGGCGCGCTCGTGGGCGCGCTCGTGGTCGTGGCCGTGGTCGTCAGGAGGGCAGCACCCACATCGGGTTGGCGTAGAACCACAGGTCGCGCCACGGATCCGCATCGCCCGGCACATCCATCGCCGGGCCGTGCGGATCCACCGCCGCGCCCCGCGCGCCCACCGCCACGCGGTTGCCGTCGGTGCCGCGCAGCCGTACGTACAGCGGGCGGTCCACCGGGCCGAGGTCGTAGGAGAGCCGGACCGTTCCCGTCGTGCGGCCGACCTCGAAGGACTTCACCACCCGGGTGCGCGGCGCCGCGAACGTGTCACGGTCGTCCACCGCGCCCGTGACCTCGCCCTGGATGACGTCCACCCGCGCCAACGTGGGTGTGAAACCGGCCCAGTTGGGGCCGTTCGCCAGGGCGATGTCCAGCTCCAGCCGGACCCGGGTGCCGCGCTCCACGTGCAGTGTGCCGCCGAGGGTGACCGAGCGGCCCCGTCCGCCACTCCCGCCACTCCCGCCACCGCTGAGCCGCGCGTCCAGGCCGCTGATCAGCCCGCCGTGGTCCACCCAGACCCGGCCCGCCCGGATGCCGTCCATGACGGCGGCGTACGAGAAGTCCTCGGCGCCCACATGGGTGCGGCTGTACTGGCCCGGCCAGTAGTCGTTCTCCTCCAGGTCGAGCCCACCGCCGTACACCGGGTCGTTCTGCCGCCCGTTGGTCTCGTAGTCGCTGCCGGGGCCGCGCATCGCGGTGTCGGCGTAGACGTTGTGGGAGTCGGAGTTGGCGGTGATCCACCACGGCTTGCCCTCGCTGAGCAGACTGTCCCACAGCCCGCCCACCGTGGCCGTCATCCAGTCGAAGCCGCCCCAGGTGCGGTACGACTCGGCCGGGTACGCGGTGAAGGACTGCGGCCCCGGGGCGTTCTCGTACAGCCCGCGCGCACCGCCCGGGCCGTGCGCGGAGGCCGGGATCCCGGCGGCCTGGTGGCCCGGCGCGCCCTCCATGCCCACGGCGATGTGCGGCTGGGCGTCCCGCCACCCGCGGATCTCGTGCGGGGAGTCCAGGCCCTTGCGGGCGGGGTGGTTGGCGAGCATCAGCGCGGCCCTGACGCGCCGCCGGCGCACCGCGTCGGAGAGGAAGTCAAGACCGGCGATGGCCAGGGCCTCGTTCCGCGGGGTGGAGTCCCCGGCGTTCTTGACCGATCCGTCGAAGGAGGTCTCGAACTCCTTGAGCACCGCCACCTCGTCACGGCCGGGGTGGACGAAGACCGTGCCGTGCTCGGCGCCGGGAATGTTCCACTCCAGCCCCTGGAAGACCAGCGCGTCCCGGTGGGTCGCGCGCGCCTCGCGGATGTCGGGGTTGACCTTCTCGACCCCGATCCGGGCGTGGGTGACGTTCCCGTGGTCGGTGATCACCATCCAGTCCAGGCCGTGCCGGGCACCCTGCCGCACCTGGTCGATGACCCGGTACTTGCCGTCGTTGCTGTACTGGGTGTGGATGTGGTGGTCTCCGGCCAGCCACAGATAGCCGCCGCCGGGCCGGGAGCCGGGCGTCGCCGCGCCGTTCGCCGCGACGGCGCGCGCGGTGCCGCCGTCCAGTACGGTCACGGCGCCGAGCCCCGCGCCCAGCAGCCCCGCGCGGCGCAGCATCGAGCGCCGGGAGAGCTGGTCGGGGGTCAGCTCGTCGTCCCGTACGGACAGGTCGAGAGCCGGGGGCAGGCTGTGCACCGCGAGTTCATCGTGAGGGTGGTGATGTCCGGGGGCCATGAGCGCGAAGGTAAGGACCGCGGTTGAACACCAGCCGAACACCGCACGCCCAACAGCCCATCGTCAGTGGTTCATCAGCCGAGAGGACACCGCCTTGAGACTCATCACACGCTTAGCCGTCGCCGCCGCGGCGGCGCTCACCCTCTGCGCGACCGTCACGACATCCGGCGTCACGCCCGCGGTGGCGGACACCGGGACCCACCTGGCCACCTCGGGCACGTTCAACGTCCTGACCTACAACGTGGCGGGGCTCCCCGAGGGCCTGTCCTCCAGCCACCCCGCCAAGAACACCCCGCTGATATCGCCCCGGCTCGGCGCGTACGACATCGTCAACGTCCAGGAGGACTTCAACTACCACGCCGCGCTCTACGCCGGTGACGACCACCCGTACCGCACCCCCACCAGCGGTCCCGCCGTTTTCGGCGACGGTCTGAACACCCTCTCCGACCTGCCGTACGACGGCTTCGAGCGGGTGAAGTGGAAGCGGTGCAACGGCACCGACTGCCTCACCCCGAAGGGGTTCACCTTCGCCCGGGTGCGGCTGGCCGAGGGCGCGTACCTCGACCTGTACAACCTGCACCCCAACGCGGGGACGACGGACGCCGACCTGGCCGCCCGCCGCGCCAACATCACCCAGCTCTCCGACTACATCGCCGCCCACTCCGCCGATAACGCGGTGCTCGTCATGGGCGACACCAACACCCGCTACACCCGCACCGCCGACAACATCCGCGACCTCGCCACCCGCAACGGCCTCACCGACGCCTGGGTGGACCTGGTGCGCGGCGGCTCGGCCCCGCCCGCCGGTTCCGACGCCCTCGTCTGCGACCCGGACAACGTCACCGACACCTGCGAGGTCGTGGACAAGGTCCTCTACCGCTCCGGCCCGCGGCTCTCCCTCACCGCCACCCGCTACCACAACGCGCACACGGCCTTCCTCGACGCCGACGGCAAACCGCTGTCCGACCACTATCCGCACACCGTCGACTTCACCTGGCGGACCGAGCAACCCGGCGTCGCTTTCGGGCCACGCTAGGCCAGTAGGCTTCGGCCCATGCGTGATCTTGTGAGCGGCTTCGGTTATCTGATGAAGGGGCAACGCTGGGCGGCCCGGCACGGGAGATGGTGGGGGTTCGGGATGATTCCCGCCCTGATCACCCTCGTCGGCTACGCGGCGGCCCTCGTCGCCCTCTTCTTCTGGACCGATGACGTCATCGCATGGGCCACGCCCTTCGCCGACGACTGGTCCTCACCCTGGCTCGGCGTCTTCCGCGGCGCGCTCTCCATCCTCTTCGCCGCCACCTGCCTCTTCCTCGCCATCATCACGTTCACGGCGGTCACGCTGCTGGTCGGCCAGCCCTTCTACGAGTCGCTCTCCGAAGCGGTCGACCGGTCCGAGGGCGGCGCGGTGCCCGAGTCCGGGCTGTCCACCTGGGCGGAGCTGTGGATCGGCCTGCGCGAGGCCATCGCCCTGCTCATCCGCGTCACCCTCTGGAGCGTGCTCTTCTTCGCGCTCGGCTTCATCCCCGGGGTCGGCCAGACCGTGATCCCCGTCCTGGCCTTCTGCGTGACCGCCTTCTTCCTCACCGAGGAGCTGACGTCGATCGCCCTGCTGCGCCGCGGCGTCCTCCTGAAGGAGCGCCGCCGCATGCTCCGCTCCCGCCGCCTGCTTTCCCTGGGCTTCGGCGTCCCGCTGTCCGTCCTCTTCCTGATCCCGCTGGTCGCGGTCTTCCTGATGCCGGGCGCGGTCGCGGGCGCGACCCTGCTCGTACGCGACCTCACCGGCGAGGACGAGGAGCCCGCGCCCTCACAGGGCGAAACGGCGGCGGGCCAGGCGGGCGCCTTCCACAGCTCGTAGCGACAGACCCCGAGTGACGGCCCGGTTGGTCCGCCGGGGCCTTGCCCGGCGGACCAACCGGACCGCGTGCCGACTACCGGGCGGCGGGCATGTTGCCGTCGCGCCAGTCGTTCACACGCTTCCGGATGCTGGGGACCATGGGGAGCGCGTCAACCTCTGCGGGGTCGAACCAGCGGACATCGGTGGACTCCTCGGAGACCGCCAGTTGCCCAGCCACAGGACGTGCCACGAAGCAGACGGAGAACTCTTGGCGCACCTCGCCATCGTCGTAGGCAAAGACGTGACGAGGGTTGGTGTAGGTGCCGACGATGCCGACGATCTCAACGTCAATCCCGGTCTCTTCGCGCGTCTCCCGAACCGCGCAGTCGGGCAACGACTCTCCGATCTGCATAACACCGCCAGGAAGCGCCCACATGTCGTTGTCCCGCCGACGCTGAAGCAGGATGCGCCCGGCATCGTCAACGACGACGGCGGAAGCAGCGGGAACCAAGCTGTTCGCGGCTGGGGCACTCGGGTCGTCCTCGTAGTCCCGCCTACCCATCGTCTTCCCCTTCCCATACCGGACTGCCTCGTCTCCACAGTTCCTCGATGTGGGAAGCGAAACGATCAAACATGCCGTCGTCCTGGTAACGGCGCAGGTGCAACGTGGGGGCATCGTGTCCCACACTGTGGGTCAGCAAAGGCGTAACGATCATGTCGTCATCGAAGCGGAACACGGATAGGTACGCGTGCCCCTCGCTGTACCTCGCATCGATACCCGGCTGACTTCTGATCTTCTCCAGTTCGGCCAGCGTCACGCGGATGCGCGTGGACAGCGTGAGCGCGACGTCTTCATCCTGCTCGCGCGACCGTGTGAGATCACTGTCAGGGTCACCGAGCAGGAAGCGCACTCGGCATCCTTGGGCGGCTTTGCGCCGTAGCGCGGTACCGAACCGGGCTTGTTCGAGCCATAGGAAGTAGTTGGTGTAGCCCGCAAAGGTCAGCTCTCGCTCAGCCTTGGTGATCAGCGACCGCCACAGGGAGGCCGGACAGCCGGACCGGTACGGATAGACGGAAACGACCTCACGGTCGGGACCAACCTTGATCGCCTTCTTTACGGCTGCTGGCCATAACACCGCCTCGTCCTCTCCGAGTGCTTCGCAGACGGCCCACCGGTGACGGGCACGGGGGACCCGTCCCGTCTCGGTGATCCATCGGCCGACAGTCTTGATATCGACGCCACAGCGCTCCGCCAACTTCCGGTCTGTCATGTGAGCTTGAAGCATGGCACGGCGTAGTGCTTCGTTCACCGGCACCCCCTGGGACGTTAGGCACGCTTCGCGCGGTAACCCTGCTCCGTGCCTAACGGTCGCGGAACGCGGTGGAAACGCACTGCCAGGGGCGGAAAGGTGAAGAAGTAGAGACCGCCGCGACCGTGGCGACGGTCCGGGGGCATGGCCCTCAACCCCTTGGAGGTTGGCGACATGGCCCACGCTATCGCGTGGATCTTCGGCTTGGTCCGGCCCTACGCCGTGGCCCACGAGCGACGGCGTGAGAGCCGCCCGCGAGCGCGGCTGGTGCGTGCGTCGCACGGGACGGTGGTGGCCCAGTGACAGTCGGTGACCGGACCACACTCGTCCCGTCCCCTGGGTGCGCTCTGTGTGCCACCCCGGGCGACTTCGGGCCCCACAACCCCTCCGAGCCGCGTCTGGGCCTGTGCCCAGCGTGCATCGAGGCCGGAAAGCCCACCCGTGACGGCCTGGAACAGGCCGTCGTCATCGTCGCCGGGCAGAGTCTTGCCGCCGCCGAGGCGCTGAGCCTGGCCGACGCCGCGCCGGAAGAATTGGCCTACCACCTCGGCGCGGTGAAGCGGAGTCTGCGCACCGTGCTCCAGCTCCTCGCACCGGTCGAGAGAGGGGGCCGCTGATGGCCGACCGCCAGCCAGACCGGGACGAGCGGCCGAAGATGACGATGCGCGTCTACACCATGGCGCACGACGGGATCCGCGTCACTCGGCGCGCGATCGTGGCCGTCCTCGCCGGGGACAAAAGCGACGCCTACGCGTTGGGGCAGGCGTGGCCGCCGTGCCAGTGTCCCCGCCACCGCGACCACAACAACCCCGACCGCTTCAAGCGGTCCTGAGACCGCCGAGCATCGAGGGCATCAGGATGACGACCGAGGGGTATGCGGCCCCTGGGTGACGGTGACCAGGGAGGCAGACGAGTGACAGGCAATCAGCGGGCCCTCACCGAAGGCCAGCGCCGACAGGCCAAGCTGATCTGGGACTACCACCAGATGCGCCATCAGGTGAAACCATGCGATGTTGCGATCGGCCTGGGCAGCCACGACCTCGGCGTGCCTGCCTTCTGCGCTCGGCTGTATCGCGCCGGGCTCTTTCAGTCCTAGTTTTCACCGGCGGGCCCAACCCCACCGCCCCGGAGCGATTCCCCCGCGGCGAGGCCGTCCATTTCCGCGAGCACGCCATCGCACTCGGCGTTCACGAGGAAGCGATCCTGCTGGAGCCCAAGGCCCGCAACACCGGCCAGAACATCACCCTCTCCCGCGAGGTCCTGGCCTCCACCGGGATGACGCCGGAGACCGTGTTGCTGGTCTCCATGCCCTATATGGAGCGACGCGCCTTCGCCACCGCACGCAAAATGTGGCCCGAGGCCGAAGTGATCTGCACGTCGGAGCCACTGGAGTTCGACGACTACCTCAAGAGCATTGGCGACGAGAAGCTCGTCACCGATGATCTTGTCGGCGACCTCCAGCGGGTGATCGAGTATCCGAAACTCGGGTTCGCCATCGAGCAGGACGTCCCGGAGGACGTGCATGCCGCTTTCGCATCTCTCATCCGCGACGGCTTCACCAGCCGCCTCATCTCCTGACCTCCCGCCTCCCGGCGGGCTGCGGCCGCCAGATCAGCGCCGTCCGGGCTTTGATGAGCCTCGGCCCGCAGCCCTTGGCCGACGTGCTGCGGGCCGCCGCCGAGACCATCGCGCACCCTGTCGTATGCATGATGAACCGGTGAATGTGCCGTACGCGGCCGTGGTGCGTTGATGGCCGCTACGCTCGCCGAGCATGAGCGACGACATCCGGGACCAGAGGCCGGTCCGTGACGCCTCTGTCGTGGTGGCCCGCGACGCCGATGGGCTGGTGGCCGTGTTGAGCGCGGATTTCCCGCGCCATGGTGGCGAGTACCTGTTCCTGCCGGGCGGGCGCAGGGAGGCGGGGGAAACGGCGGAAGAGTGTGCGCGGCGGGAGCTGCGCGAGGAGGCGGGGGTCACGGCCGAGACGTGGCGTTCGTTGGGGTCGTACGCGATGACTCTCGGCTCGACGGCTCGCGTGCATCTTTTTGAGGCCCGGTGGTTGACCGCCGGGCCTCAGGAACTCAGCCCCACCGAACAGGACTTCAAGCTTTCGTGGTGGTCGATGGGCGACGCGATCGACGCGGCCGCGCACGGTCGCTTTCTGCTTCCGGCCGGGCCCTTGGCTCTGCTGCTCGCCGAGCGCCCGGCCCGGGGCGTCAACGGGTCGTAGCCGCGACCACCGTGAGGATCGAGCGCACCTGGGCGGTGATGGCCTCGCGGTTGTGGACGAAGTCCGGGTCGGTGACCTGGCCCGTGGCGGGGTCGGTGTTGCCCGGGCCGAACTGGAGGACCGGGGTGTGGAGATGGCCGCCGGGGGCCTTCAGACCGACCGCGTCGCGCAGCAGGGTGGCGCGGTAGGCGATCTCGTTGGAGAGGTAGTCGCCGCCACCGCCGGCGCGGGCCGTCGAGCCGGGGGTCGGGCCGTCCGGGCGGACCACGGGCGTGGTGCCGCCCGCCGGGATCTCGGTGACGGTGGTGTTGTCATAGACGGGGACCGGGCCGGTGTTCGCCGCGACGATCCGCTCGTGGGGGAGGGTCGTGGTCGTCCACTGAGGCTGCGGGTGCGGGGTCGGTACACCGGCCGGGACGGGTACGGTCTCGGTGCGGGAGACGTTCGCGTTGTCCGGGTAGCCGCCCCGCCAGGCGCCGTTGGTCCGCTCGACGTCGAACCGGCCCACCCGGCCCTGGCTCACGGTCATGAACGCGTCCACCCGGCGCGGGCCCGGGCGGAAGGCGGGCAGCAGGGCGCGCTCGACCGTGCCGTCCGCGAAGTCCGCCCAGCGGACCGGGAAGACGGCCGTCTCGACGCGGGCCGGGCCGCTGTCCGTACGGATCGTCGTCCCGTCCAGCGCGAGCGCCGCCGCGCCGGAGGGGTTGGAGCGGCGGACGTCGGCGTCCAACTGGAACGGGTCGAAGCCGGTGACCACGATGCGCTTGATGTTCGTACCGGCCGGGAGGTCGAGCGAGTCCTGTCCGCGTGAGGTGCGCTCCAGCGTGTCGAGGAGCGCGGCGCGGCGGGCGTCGGTGAGCGGGAAGCCCGGCTGCCACTCGCCGAGCGCGCGGGTCATCCCCAGCCGCGCCCAGTACAGCGGCCGGTCGTCGTCCCGGCTGAGGTCCCCGCCCGCGGGCCCCCGGCCCTGTACCCGGTCCACCGCGTGCTTCCACAGCGCCCGGCCCTCGCGGGTGACCACGCGCTCGGCCTCGGCGGCGGAGTGCGTCCCCGCCAGGGCGCGGGCGAAGTCCGGCGCCACCTCGTCGAACCCGCTGCGCCGCAGGATCTCCTGCGGCGCGGCCTTGTCGAGCCGCTGCTCCTCGACGGTGAGGGTAGCGGTGGTGTCCGGCGCGGCCACGGCGGGGGTGGCGAGGGCCAGGGGAGCGGTGGCGAGCAGGGCGGCGCCGAGCAGGGCGAGCCGGGGGCCTATCGATCTCATGCGGGGTCCTCTCGAGTGAGGAGTGACGGGAGTCGGTGGTCGGAGGCCGGGGACTGGGGCCGGGGCCTGGGGGAAACGACAACCCCTCCCGTCCCGGGCTCTTGAGCTTGGGACGGGAGGGGAACCGGTGAGCTACGGGGCCGCGCGCGGCGGAGCCGCTCAGCGGGTCGAGAACGAGTGCACCGTCGTCGACCGGTACGTCTGCCCCGGCCGCAGCACCGTCGAGGGGAACGACGGCTGGTTCGGCGAGTCCGGGAAGTGCTGGGTCTCCAGGGCGAAGGCGTCGCCCTGCCGGTAGACCCGCCCCGACGTGCCCGCGAACGTGCCGGTCAGGAAGTTGCCGGTGTAGAACTGCACACCCGGCTCGGTCGTGGCGATCCGCATCACCCGGCCGGACTCCGGCTCGGTCACCGTCAGGAAGTGCTCCGGACGGCTGGTGATGCCCTTGTCCAGCACGAAGTTGTGGTCGATCCCCTGCCCGTAGAGCACCTGCTGGTGCGCCTCCCGGATGTCCCGGCCGATCTCCTTGGCGCGGCGGAAGTCGAACGGGGTCCCGGCCACCCGGGCGAGCTCGCCGGTGGGGATGAGGGTCTTGTCGACCGGGGTGTAGCGGCTGGCGGCGATCTCAAGACGGTGGTCGTAGATGGAGCCGCTGCCCTCCCCGGCCAGGTTGTAGTACGTGTGGTTGGTGAGGTTCACGACCGTCGCCTTGTCGGTCGTGGCCTCGTAGTCGATGCGGAAGTCGCCCGCCGCCGTGAGCGTGTAGTCCACCCGCACGGTGAGCGTGCCGGGGTAGCCCATCTCGCCGTCGGGGCTCACCCGGCGCAGGGTGAGCCCCACGTCCGCGCCCTTGCGGAACGGCTCCACGGACCAGACGCGCTTGTCGAAGCCCTTGTCGCCGCCGTGCAGGCTGTTCGGCCCGTCGTTGATCGGCAGCTGGTACTTCTTGCCGTCCAGCGTGAAGGTGCCGCGTGCGATGCGGTTGCCGTAGCGGCCGATGAGGGCGCCGAAGTACGGGCTGTCCGCCACATAGGAGTCCAGGTCGTCGAAGCCGAGCGACACATTGGCGCGGCGGCCGTGGCGGTCGGGGATCTCCAGGGCCTGCACGATGCCGCCGTAGCTGAGCACGCGCAGCCGGGTGCGGCCGTTCTCGATCGTCCAGCGGTCGACCCGCGTGCCGTCGGCGAGCGTGCCGAAGTGCTCCTTCACCGCGCCTCCCTTGCCCGCGGAGTCCCCTCCGCCGGCTCCGTGGGCGGTGCCGGTCGTGGCGGCCGAGGCCGCCAGTCCGGCCGCCGCCGCCGTGATCACCGTGCGTCTGCTCGTGGTCATATGCGGCTCCATAAGGCTAGATCCATGAGGGACAGCTGATGGGTTACGACCCGACCTTGCGCTTGTTCCAGACATCGAAGCCGACCGCGGCCAGCAGGACCAGACCCTTGATCACCTGCTGGTAGTCGGTTCCGATGCCGACCAGCGACATACCGTTGTTGAGCACGCCGAGCACCAGACCACCGATGATCGCGCCGAGCACCGTGCCCACACCGCCGCTGGCCGAGGCGCCGCCGATGAACGCGGCGGCGATGGCCTCGAGCTCGAAGTTGAGGCCCGCACTGGGGGTGGCGGAGCCCAGCCGGGCGGCGAAGACCAGACCGGCGAGGGCGGCGAGCACACCCATGTTGACGAAGACCAGGAAGGTGACGCGCTTGTCCCGGACACCCGACAGCTTGGCCGCCGGCTGGTTGCCGCCGAGGGCGTACACATGCCGCCCGACCACGGTGTTGCGCATCACGAAGCTGAACAGGACGAAGAGCACGGCCAGGATCAGCAGCCCGTACGGCGCCCCGTGCCAGCTGGACAGCGTCATGGTGAACGCCATCACCGCGGCCACGATCGCCGCGCACTTGACGAAGAACAGCCCCAGCGGCACCACGTCCAGCTCATAGGCCGTCCGCTGCTGCCGGGCGCGCCACTCCTGCCAGACGGCGGCGGCGCAGACGACGAGGCCGATCACCATCGTGGGGTTGTGGTACTGCGTGTACGGGCCCATCTCCGGGATGAAGCCGGTGCTCATCTTCTCGAAGCCGTCGGGGAACGGCGACAGGGACTGACCGTCCAGCAGGATCTGGGTGCCGCCGCGGAAGGCCAGCATTCCGGCCAGGGTGACGATGAAGGACGGAATGCCTATGTAGGCGATCCAGAAGCCCTGCCAGGCCCCGGCCACCGCGCCGAGCAGCAGACAGAGGACGACCGCGAGGCCCCACGGCATATCGTGTTTGATCATCATGACGCCGGCGGCCGCGCCGATGAAGGCGACCAGTGAGCCGACCGACAGATCGATATGCCCCGCGATGATCACGATCATCATGCCGATCGCGAGGATGAGGATATAGCCGTTCTGCTGCACCAGGTTGGTGACGTTCAGCGGCCGCAGCAGGATGTCGTCCGACCAGATCTGGAAGATGACGATGATCAGGGCGAGCGCGACCAGCATTCCGTACTGCCGCATATTGGACCGCAGGCCCTGCAGCAGCAGCGTCCCGACGCTGGGCGAGCCCTCGGCCGGCGGTGGGGCCGGGCTCTCGGTCTTCTGGGTGGCCGTGCTCATCCTTCGTCTCCTCTGTCCCTCGTCATGTGGCGCATCAGAACTTCCTGCGTCGCCTCGGCCCGGGGAATCTCCCCGGTCAGCCGCCCGGCCGCCATCGTGTAGATCCGGTCGCACATCCCCAGCAGCTCGCCCAGCTCGGAGGAGATGAAGATGACGGCCTTGCCCTGGGCCGCCAGGTCGTTGATGACCGTGTAGATCTCGTACTTGGCCCCGACGTCGATGCCCCGGGTGGGCTCGTCGAGGATGAGCACTTCGGGACCCGCGAAGATCCACTTGCTGAGGACGACCTTCTGCTGGTTGCCGCCGCTGAGCCGGCCGACCCGCTCGAAGACCGTGGGGGCCTTGATGTTCATGGTGGTGCGGAACCGCTTGGCGACCCGCGACTCCTCGTGCTCGTTGACCACGCCGCGGCGCGCCACCTTGGTCAGCGAGGAGAGCGAGACATTGCGGCTGATGGTGTCGTCGAGGTTGAGCCCGTAGTGCTTGCGGTCCTCGGTGACGTACGCGATGCCGTGGTCGATCGCCTCCGGCACGGTGCGGGTACGGACCTCCTGGCCGTCCCGGAACACCCGGCCGCCCGCGTACCGCCCGTACGCCCGGCCGAAGACGCTCATGGCCAGCTCGGTGCGGCCGGCGCCCATCAGCCCGGCGATGCCGACGATCTCACCGCGCCGCACGTTCAGCGACACCCCGTCCACGACCTTGCGCTGCTGGTCGATGGGGTGGTGGACGGTCCAGTCCTCGACGGCCAGGGCCACCTCGGAGGCGTCCTCGCCCTCGTACGGGGTGCGCTCCGGGAAGCGGTGGTCGAGGTCGCGGCCGACCATGCCGCGGATGATGCGGTCCTCGGAGATCTCGGGGCTGGCCTCGGGGGTCTCCCGGACGGTCAGGGTTTCGATGGTCTGGCCGTCGCGCAGAATGGTGACGGAGTCGGCGACCCGGCGGATCTCATTGAGCTTGTGGGAGATCAGGATGCAGGAAATGCCCTGCGCCTTGAATTCCAGCAGCAGATCGAGGAGTTTTCCGCTGTCCTCGTCGTTGAGCGCCGCGGTCGGCTCGTCCAGGATGAGCAGCTTCACTTCCTTGGAGAGCGCCTTGGCGATTTCCACCAGCTGCTGTTTGCCCACGCCGATATCGGTGACGCGGGTCTGCGGCGAATCCGTCAGACCGACCCGCTTGAGCAGCGCGGTGGCGTGTCTGAGGGTTTCGTTCCAGCTGATGAGGCCGCGCCGGGAGTGTTCATTGCCGAGGAAGATGTTCTCGGCGATGGACAGATAGGGGATCAGCGCCAGTTCCTGATGGATGATGACGATGCCGCGCTGCTCGCTCGCGCGGATGTCCTTGAAGGCGCACGCCTGGCCGTCGAAGAGGATCTCGCCCTCGTAGCTGCCGTGCGGATGGACCCCGCTGACGACCTTCATCAGGGTGGACTTTCCCGCGCCGTTCTCCCCGCAGAGCGCGTGGATCTCGCCCTGGCGGACGCGGAGATTGACATCGGAGAGCGCCTTGACACCGGGGAACGTCTTGGTGATGGAGCGCAATTCGAGAATGGTGCTCATAGCCCGGTACCGCCCTACTTCAGCTGCGACGCGGTGTAGTAACCCTGGTCGACCAGCACCTGGGTGTTGGACTTGTCGACGCTGACCGGGTTGAGCAGGAAGGTCGGCACGACCTTTTCACCGTTGTCGTACGACGTGGTGTCGTTGACCGGGGGCTTGCCGCCCGTCAGCTCCGCCTTGGCCATCGCCACGGTGGCCTTCGCCAGCTTGCGGGTGTCCTTGTAGATGGTCTGCGTCTGCGCGCCCCGCATGATGGACTTCACGGAGGCGAGCTCGGCGTCCTGCCCGGTCACCACCGGGTACGGCTTGGACTTGGTGCCGTAGCCGACGCCCTTGAGCGCGGAGAGGATGCCGATGGACATGCCGTCGTACGGCGACAGCACGGCGTCGACATCGCTGCTGCTGTACGCCTTGTTGAGCAGGTCCTCCATGCGGTCCTGGGCGGCGCTGCCGCTCCACTTCTCGGTGTAGAGCTGGTTGAGCTTGGTCTGCTTGGAGCGGACGACCAGCTCGCCCTTGTCCATGTACGGCTTGAGCACCTTCATGGCGCCGTTGAAGAAGTACTTGGTGTTGTTGTCGTCCGAGGACCCGGCGAACAGCTCGATGGAGAACGGGCCCTTGCGGCCCTTGGACAGCCCCAGCTTGTCGGCGATGTACTGGCCCTGGAGCCTGCCGACCTTCTCGTTGTCGAAGGTGGCGTAGTAGTCGACGTTCTTGGTGCCCAGGAGCAGCCGGTCGTAGGAGATCACCGGGATGTTGGCCTCATGGGCCTGCTTCAGGACGTCGGAGAGGGCCCCGCCGTTGATCGGCGCGATCACCAGCAGTCGGTGGCCCTTGGTGATCATGTTCTCGATCTGGGACACCTGGGTACGGACGTCGTCCTCGCCGTACTGGAGGTCCGTCTTGTAGCCCGCGGCCTGGAACTGCTTGGCCATGTTCCGGCCGTCGGCGATCCACCGCTCGGAGGACTTCGTCGGCATCGCGATGCCGATCGTGCCTCCCTTTTCCTTGCTCTTGTACCGGCTGCCGCCGACCGCCTCCTGGCCACAGGCCGTGGCGGTCAGCGAGAGCGCGAGGAGGCCGGCGCCTATCGCCGCGGCTCGTGCTCCTCTTACCGTGCGCATGGTGTTGGGGTCCTTCCCTGGGGCGTCATTGCGTCAGGAACTGGGGAGGTCCGCGTCGGCGGTGAAACGCCGCAGCGGACCCGGCAGCCGGGAGCCGAGCGGGGACATCCCGCCGTTCGCGCCCAGCCGGGTGAGCAGGTCGAGCACGAGCCGCCCGCGGCGCACCCGCTCGCGGGCGCTGCCCAGCGCCACGTCCCGCAGCTGGGCGCCGTACGGGTAGATCCCCGGGGATTTGCTGAGCCCGAACTTCAGATAGATGGGGGCACCGCGCCGGATCAGCTCCGCCGCGTCATAGATCCGCACATAGCCGCCGAGGTCGTCCGGGGCCTCGACATAGAAGTCCATCGGGGCGCGGGAGACCCGGCGGATCTCGGTGAGGTGCTCCAGCGTCAGGTCCGACGGGATGTTGATGGAGTCGGCCCCCAGCTGCTCGTACACCGCGAACGAGGCCGGGTTGACCGGGCCGACCAGCGCGGACAGCTTGAAGGTGGTGTCCGCGGGCAGCTCGCCGCTCGCCCGCAGCCGGTTCAGCAGCCACAGCACCCCCTCGTCGGCCACCAGCAGGCACTTCACGCCCAGCGAGACCGCGCGCAGCGCGTCCTCCACGCATCCGGCCACCGCGTCATGGCCACGGGCGCGCAGCCCCCGCCGCCGGAGTCGGAGCGGGTCGCGGCGCCGATGTCCCAGGTGCCGCGGGGGCCGGTGAACAGGCACAGCTCGGCGTTCCGCTCGGCGCAGGCCTCGACCATCTCGGTGATCTCGGCATCGGTGAGCATCCAGACGCCGCTGCCCTGGCTGATCCGGTGGATCGGCACATCCAGCCGCCCGGCCTCCTTGAACACGGTGGCCAGCGCCTCCGGGCCCTCGACGGAGGGAATCTCGGTGCGCCAGGTGCCGCCGTCGGGGAAGGTGTGCGCGGAGGCGTCGGCGGGGTCGGGGGCGGGCGCGGCGTGGCCGAGCGACGCGAGGGCCGCGTCGGCGGGGCGGCGGGGCCGGAAGAGGCGGGTGAGGCGGCGGTCACGGTGCTCCCTGTGGAGTGATGGCCGGTGGTTCGGCGTCCGGCTGGTGCTGCCCAGGACATCGTTGTCCGGGTGGGGCTGGGGTGATGACTAGAGACGGTGCGGAGGGCTGGTGGGTTGACTGGAGTCGGGTCCGAAAGGCTGGTGGGACGACCGGAGCCGGGAGCGGGAGGCTTGCCACGAGTGCCCCGACGCGCTAGTTGGGGCCCTGTGGACGCAGCAGCACCTTGCCGACGCCCGGATCACCGCTGCCGACCAGCTCGATCGCCGTGGCGAAGTCGGTGAGCGGCAGCTCATGGGTGATCAGCGGCCGCAGGCTCAGCAGCCCCGCGTCGAAGACCCGTACCGCGTGTGACCAGGCGGCGGGCGGGGCCCCGAAGACGGTCTGCACCTCGATCTGGCGGACCACCAGATCGGTGGGGTCAAGACCCTCCGCGCCCGCCGCCGGGATGCCGGTGAGCACCAGTCGGCCGCCCCGGCGCAGCAGGGCGGCGGAGGTACGGGCGGCGGAGGCCGATCCGGCGGTCTCGATCACCACGTCATAGCCCGAGAGCTGGTCGGACAGCTGGTCCCGGGTGCGGAACTCGGTGCCGCCGAAGGACAGCGACAGCCGCTCCCGGTCCGGGCGGGTGCCCACCACCAGCAGCCGCGCGGGGAGACGGCGGCGAGGAACTGCACGGCGATCATGCCGAGCGTGCCGGTGCCGACCACCGCGACCCGCTCACCGGGCTGGGCCCGGGCCTTGAGCGCGGCGGCGGCGATGCACGCGGCGGGTTCCAGCAGCGCGGCCGCGCCCAGGTCGGCGTCGTCGGACAGCGGGTGCAGCAGCCGGGCGGGCAGGGTCAGGGTGTCGGCCATCGCCCCGGGCTGGGTGAAGCCGGTCTCCTCGTACCCGGCCGTGCACAAGGTGGTGTCCCCGGCGTGACAGCGGTCGCACACCTGGCAGTTGCGGAACCCCTCGCCGACGACCTTGCGGCCGACGAGCGCCTCCGGGACGCCCGCGCCGACCGTCTCGACCGTCCCGGACCACTCATGGCCGGGGGTGACGGGGTAGCGGACGTACCCCTCGGGCCGGTTGCCCTGGTACAGCTCGCGGTCGCTGCCGCAGATCCCGGAGGCGTGCACCCGCACCCGCGCGTCGCCGGGGCCGGGCGCGGCCGCCTCGGCGGCGGTGCCGGTCTCGACGAGACGGAACGCCCCGGGGGCGTCGAGGACGAGCGCGGTCACTGCCGTCCGCCCTTCGGGTCCCGCTTCTCCCAGCCCTCGGCCCACAGGTCGAAGTGGGCCTGCTGCTGCGGGAATTCGGCCGCCGCGTCGGTGTCCAGCTCCACGCCGAGACCGGGCTCGTGGGAGAGCTGGAAGTAGCCGTCCACGACCTGCGGGGCGCCCTTGACCACCTTCTTGATCTCCGCGTCGGCGAAGTCGTTGAAGTGCTCAAGGATCTTGAAGTTCGGGGTGCAGCCGGCGAGCTGGAGCGAGGCGGCGGTCAGCACCGAGCCGCCCACGTTGTGCGGGGCGATCAGCACGTAGTGGGTCTCGGCCGTGGCGGCCAGCTTGCGCGCCTCGCCGATGCCGCCGATGTGGCCGACGTCGGGCTGGATGATGTCGGCGGCCTGCGACTCGAACAGCTCGCGGAACTCGATCCGGTCGTGGATGCGCTCACCCGTGGCGATCGGCAGCCGCGTCTTCTCCGCGACCTTCGCGAGCGCCTTGAGGTTCTCCGGCGGCACCGGCTCCTCCAGCCACGACGGGTGGAACCGCTCCAGCTCGCCCGCGATCCTCACGGCCGTCGCCGGGCTGAACCGCCCGTGCATCTCCACCAGCAGCTCGGTCTCCGGGCCGATCGCGTCCCGTACGGCCTCCACGAGGGAGAGCGAGTGCAGGGTCTCGGCGTGGTCCAGCTCGAAGTGGCCGGTGCCGAAGGGGTCCAGCTTCAGCGCCCGGTAGCCGCGCTCGACCACCGTGGAGGCCGCTTTGTGGAACGCCTCGGGGGTGCGCTCGACGGTGTACCAGCCGTTGGCGTACGCCTTGACCCGGTCCGTCACCTTGCCGCCGAGCAGCTGCCAGACGGGTACCCCGAGCGCCTTGCCCTTGATGTCCCAGCAGGCCATCTCCACACAGGCGATGCCGGACATCACGATCTCGCCCGCCCGGCCGTAGTCGCCGTACTTCATCCGGCGGACCAGGTCCTCCACCGCGAACGGGTCCGACCCTGCGAGGTGATTGGTCTCGGCCTCACGCAGATAGCCCAGCAGCGCATCGGTCCGCCCCAGCATGCGGGTCTCCCCGACGCCGGTGATCCCCTCGTCCGTATGGACCTGCACATAGGTGAGGTTGCGCCAGGGGGTGCCGACGACATGCGTACTGATACCGGTGATGCGCACAGCAATCGACCCTTCGCGATGTTCGATATTTCGTCACTCGTTCGAAATCTTGACGTGACGGTAGTAAGGGGCCGTCAGGGGTGTCAATGGCTGTGCGTCGAATGACGTTTGAACGTGACAACCCCTCATGACCGATCAAGAACCATCATGACCGATCATCTCGCCGGACAACATGCCTGCCGGAATGTTCGTTGGAGACGCCTGTGCGGGGGCTCAGTCCCTGGTGTGCGAGAGCAAACGGGCCGGGGTGACCTCTTGTGCGTGGAGGACGGCATCGCACCAGTCCGCGAGCGATGGGCGTCCAGCGCGGTGCCTCCCGGGATCGCGTCAGTGAACTCCGCGGGCGGCGCCGGTGGCCTCGGACATGAACCGGGGTTGAGGTCAGGCCAAGGGGCGACGGCGGCTACGCACCGCTTCGCTGCGCCTCCACCAGCACCTCGCCCGCCGTCGTCCGGTCGTACAGAACCGATCGCCCCGCCCGGCGCCTGCGGACCAGGCGGGCCTCGCGCAGGACGCGCAGATGGCGGCCGACCGAGCCCAGCGTCTGGCCGGTGAGGGCCACCAGGTGGGTGGTGCTCTTCGGGGTGTCGAGGAGGAGCAGGACGCTCGCGCGGGCCGGGCCGAGGAGGCGGGCGAGGGGGTCGGCGGCCGGTCGCGGGTCGGATGCGGCGAGGGCGCCGGCGCAGGGGTAGATCACGGCGTAGCGGTGCGGGGCGTCCCAGGAGACCCAGCCGGTGAAGGGGGTGACGGGGACGAAGAGCAGTTGGGCGCCGTGGATCGCGCGGGGCGGGTTGTCGTGGGCGTTGATCTGCAGTCGGCTGCCGCCCAGCCAGCGCATTCCCGGGCGCAGGTTGTCCAGCGCCGCCGCCCAGCCGCCCTGGCTCACCTGGCCGGTGCGCGCCACCACATCGGCCTCGATGATCCGGCGGCGGCGCGGCCACGTGGGCCGTACGGCTTCCGTCCACACCCACTCCAGCAGCTCCGCGAGCCGCCCCGGCAGATCGTCGCGGCGCAGCGCGGCCGGGAGCGGGGTACGGCCCAGGGAGACCGTGAGGTCGCCGCGGGCGGCGGCGGGGGCCGTCGTACGGATGCGGGCCAGCTCCTCCTCGAAGGACGGCTCGCCCTCGCCGGGCGGCGCCTGGGTGAGGAAGTCCGCGAGCCAGGTCCGGCCGAGCGCGGCCCGGACGAGCAGCGCGGTCACCGGGTCGTCGGCCAACCGGGCCCGGTAGGCGGGCAGATGGGCGTCGAGCCAGGCCCGCTCGCCCGGGTGCGCGGCGCTCGCCCGCTCCAGGGTGATCAGGGCCGCGGTGGTCTCGGCCAGGGCGGAGCGGACGAACCGGCCGCCCGCGAGCGTGTCCGCGTCCACCAGCCACAGCCCCATCCGGCCACCTCCGCCGCCACCCCGTGGTCGCGCCTCGTCGCACGTCGTTGCGCGTCGTCGCGCGTCATTCCGTGTCGTTCCGCGTCGTTTCGCGTCCGGGCGAAACATTAACGCCGTCGCGCGGCGACTCCCGAGCCTGAAGGCCATGCGCACGTATCGAGAAGTGTTCCGGGTCCCGGAGTTCACCCCGCTGTTCCTGGTCTCCGCCACCCAGGTGGCCGCCTCGACGGCGAGCGGCCTCGCCCTCGGCACCCTGGTCTACGCGGCGACCGGCTCCCCGCTGCTCTCCGCGCTCAGCATGTTCGGCCCCTCGCTCGCCCAGGTGGCGGGCGCGCTGGCGCTGCTGTCGGCGGCCGACCGGCTGCCGCCGCGCGCCGCGCTGTCCGGGCTGTCGGCGCTCTTCGCCCTGGGGACTGCCGCGTTGGCCCTCCCCGGGCTGCCCGTGGCGGCCGTCCTCGCCATCGTGTTCGGGCTGGGCGCGGCGGCCTCCCTCGGCGGCGCCGTCCGCTACGGGCTGCTCACCGAGATCCTGCCCAAGGACGGCTATCTGCTGGGCCGTTCGGTGCTCAACATGTCGAGCGGCACCATGCAGATCGGCGGATACGCGGCCGGTGGCCTCCTCGTGACCACCCTCTCGGCGCGCGGCACCCTGCTCACCGCCGCCGCGCTGTACGCACTGGCCGGGGTCACCGCACGGTTCGGGCTGAGCGGGCGCGCGGCCCGGTCCGGAGGGCGGCCCGCGGTCGCCGAGACCTGGCGCGTCAACGCCCTCCTGTGGTCCTCCGCGCCCCGACGCCATGTCTACTACGCGCTCTGGGTGCCCAACGGGCTGATCGTCGGCTGTGAGTCCCTCTTCGTGCCCTACGCGCCCCGGCATGCCGGGCTGCTCTTCGCCGTCGGCTCCCTCGGCATGCTGATGGGGGACCTGCTCACCGGGCGGCTGCTGCCGCCGCACCGGCGGGAGCGGTTCGCGGCGCCCCTGCGGCTGCTGCTCGCCGCCCCGTATCTGGTCTTCGCCCTGCACCCGCCGCTGCCGCTCGCGCTGGCCGCCGTCGCGCTCGCCTCGGTCGGCTTCTCGGCCACGCTGGCGCTCCAGCAGCGGCTGATGGCCCTGACGCCGGACGAGATGAGCGGCCAGGCCCTGGGGCTGCACTCCTCCGGCATGCTCACCATGCAGGGCGTGTCCGCCGCCCTCGCGGGCGCGCTGGCCCAGCCCACCTCCCCGGCGGTGGCGATGGCCACGCTGGCGGCGGTCTCCGTGGCCGTCACCCTGGCCCTGGCCCCGGGGCTGCGGGGCGATCCCGGGGC
The DNA here is from genome assembly GCA_005405945.1 of Streptomyces violaceusniger. GTDB lineage: Bacteria > Actinomycetota > Actinomycetes > Streptomycetales > Streptomycetaceae > Streptomyces > Streptomyces violaceusniger. The sequence continues at coordinate 4,131,439 of BJHW01000001.1, read as the reverse complement.
GCGTCGGCCTCAAGCGGCCCCGGCGGAGGGGACGGTCGAGGAGGCGGCCCGGGAGGGGTGAGCACCGTAAGGGCGGCGGCGGGCACTGGAGTGGTCTGGGTGGGCACCGTAAGGGCGGCGGCGGGCACCGTAAGGGCGGGACGAGTCCCGTAAGAACGCGGGCGAGCACCGTAAGGGCGTCACCGGGGTCAACCGGGCGCGGCGCTCCTCGGTCAACCGGACGCCCGGCGACCACCCGTTGGGCGGTGCCGGACACGCCGCACGGGGGTGAGGTTCCCCCGGACGAGTTCGGGCGCCCGGTAGCTGTACGGGCAACTGAACTCCCGCTCACGGGCATCCGTTCGGCGACTCCGCTCGGGAGGACGCGGCGGAACCCCGGCGGGAGTCCGCTCCCGCCCCAGGAGGTATGTACGACCATGCGCAACCGCCGCCGCGCCCTCGGCGCCCTTACCGTTCTCCTCATGGCGGCGCCGGCCGCCCACGCCGCGCCCGCCGGGCACGGCGGGTTTGACCGGCCGCGTCTGCCCCTGCCCTGGACCGACGATCTGACCATCGACCGCACCGGGGACGTCACCCGGGACGGGTCCGTCACGCTGTACGGCAGCTACCGATGCGTCCGGGAAGGGATGGAGTACACGCGGGCGAGCGTGCTCGTCACCCTCGCCCAGGGCCGGGAGCGGCACGGCCTCGGCGGCTATCACGCGATCTGCGACGGACAGCGGCACCGCTGGCTGATCGACGCGGTGGACGTGGGACGGTACGAACCGGGACCGGCGGAGGTCGAGGGCACGCTGTTGAGGTTCGACACCAGCGGCTCCTTCGTACCGGTTCCGAGGAACACGGCCGGGGTCGAGCGGGGGATCAGGCTGGTGGGCGGCGACGGCTGAGCCACCGCCACGAGACGGCCCGCCCGCGCGGCCGTCACCCCTCGGCCGCTTCGTCTCCCTGCCCCAGCAGGGAGACGAAGGCCCGGAAGAGGGCGGGCATGTCCACCGCGTCCCGGTCGTGCAGCCACTGGAACTGGAGCCCGTCCATCACCGCCACCAGCAGCGGCGCGGCGGCCTCCGGGGTGAGCCCGCCGGGGAGCCGGTCGCCGAACTCGCCGCGCAGGATGGCCGCCATGTCGGCGCGCACCTTGTCATAGCGCTGGGTGAAGAAGCCGCGCGCGGGGTGGTCGTCGGTGACGCTCTCGCCGAGGAGCGCGGAGAAGGTCTGGACGATGCCGGGGCGCATCGCGTTGTACTCCACCAGCGAGCCGAGCAGGTCCAGCGGCCATATGTGCCCTCCGTCGCGCCGCGCGGAGCCGGTGTCCCACTGGTCGCGCTCCTCGAGCACGGCGATGAGCAGCGATTCCTTGGTGGGGAAGTAGTGGAGCAGCCCCTGTTGGGTGAGGCCCACCCGCTCGGCGACCGCCCCGAGGGTCGCGCCCCGGTAGCCGCGCTCGGCGATCACTTCGAGCGCGCGGCGGACGATCTCCGCCCGTCGTTCCTCACCACGTCTGGTGCCGCGCTCGGCCGCCCTCTCCATGCTCGTACCGTAGAGCATGCTTGATAACGAGTCGATAACAGTACCTACCTGGCAACAGGTTCTCGGGTCCACGATGGCCCCGGACGAGGACCGGACGGGACCCGCACCGGGAGGGGCGAGCGATGGCGGACGCGATCGGCGAGGGCGGCACGGCCGGCGAGGGCGGCGAGAGCGGCGAGGTTGGCACGGCCGAGGTTGGTGAGGGCGGCACGGCCGAGGTCGTGGGGAAGGCCCTCGGCCTGCTGGATCTGGACACCAAGGCGCGGCTGCTGTCCGGGCAGGACATGTGGAGCGTGCCCGCCGTTCCGGCGATCGGGCTGCGCTCCCTGGTGATGTCGGACGGCCCGATCGGCGTCCGCGGCGTCCACTGGACCGCCGACGACCCCTCCATCGCCCTGCCCAGCCCGACCGCGCTCGCCGCGACCTGGGACCCGGAGCTCGCCCGGCGGGCCGGGCGGCTGCTCGCGCAGGAGGCGCGGCGCAAGGGCGTCCATGTGCTGCTCGCGCCGACGGTCAATCTGCACCGCTCCCCGCTGGGCGGCCGCCACTTCGAGGCGTACAGCGAGGATCCGTATCTCACCGGCGAGATCGGCACCGGCTATGTGACGGGTGTGCAGGACGGCGGAGTGGGCACCACCGTCAAGCACTTCGTGGCCAACGACGCCGAGACCGAGCGCTTCACCGTCGACAACCAGGTGAGCCCGCGGGCGCTGCGCGAGCTGTATCTCGCGCCCTTCGAAGCCATCGTCAAGAACGCCCGCCCCTGGGGCGTCATGGCCGCCTACAACGGGGTCAACGGCTCGACCATGACCGAGCACCGCGAGCTCCAACAGGGGGTGCTGCGCGGTGAGTGGGGCTTCGACGGCTTCATCGTCTCCGACTGGATGGCGGCCCGTGACACCGTGCGGGGGCTCAAGGGCGGGCTCGATGTCGCGATGCCCGGTCCGCGGACCGTCTACGGCGAGGCGCTGGCCGCCGCGGTGCGCGACGGCCGGGTGAGCGAGGCGGAGCTGGACGCGGCGGTGCGGCGGCTGCTCACCCTGGCCGCCCGGGTCGGCGTCCTGGACGGCGCGGCCCCGGCCGTCGCCCCCGCCGACCGGCCCGGCCCCATCGACGGGGACGCGCTGGCCCGCGAGATCGCCCGGCGGTCCTTCGTCCTGCTGCGGAACGAGGGCGCGGGTGGCCGGGACGCGGTGCTGCCCCTGGATGCGGGCGCCCCCGGCGGGGTGCGGTCGCTGGCCCTGATCGGCGCCGCGGCCCGCGACGCCCGGGTGCTGGGCGGCGGCTCGGCGGTGGTCTTCCCCGACCATGTGGTCTCACCGCTCGACGGGCTGCGGGCCGCCCTGCCGCCGGGCGTCGAGCTCAGCTACGCCGTGGGCGCCGACCCCACCGACGAACTCGCCCCCGCCGCCCAGGGGTTCGCGCTGCGCGCCGTGGTCCGGGCCGCCGACGGGCGGGTGCTCGGCGAGTCCCGGCTGGCCGACGGGCAGGTGCAGTGGATCAGCGACTTCCCCGACGGCGTGAGCTTCGAGGAGCTGCACACCGTCGAGACCGTCGGCACCTTCACCCCGCGCGAGAGCGGCGCCCACTCCTTCGGCACCCGGGGGCTGGGCGGCCTCCGGCTCGCCGTGGACGGCAAGGTGCTCTTCGAGGGGGAGGAGCACCCGCAGGACGTCGGCGACCCCTTCGAGGCGTTCATGGGCGCGCCCGTGGCCCGGGGCCAGGTGGAGCTCACGGCGGGCGAACCGGTGGAGGTCAGCCTCACCTGCGCGGTGGTCCGCCCCGAGGACGCCATCCTCGACGCCGTCTGCTTCAGTCTGCTGCACCGGGCGCCGGAGCGGGACGCCGAGGAGCTGATCCAGGAGGCCGTCGCCGCGGCCTCGGCGGCCGAGGCGGCCGTGGTGGTGGTCGCCACCACCGAGCGGGTCGAGAGCGAGGGTTTCGACCGCGGGCATCTGCGGCTGCCGGGCCGTCAGGACGAGCTGGTGCGGCGGGTCGCCGCCACCGGCACCCCCACCGTGGTGGTGGTCAACGCGGGCTCACCGGTCGAGATGGCCTGGCGGGACGAGGTCGCCGCGGTGCTGCTGAGCTGGTTCCCGGGCCAGGAGGCCGGGGCCGCGCTCGCCGACGTCCTGCTGGGCGCGGAGGAGCCCGGCGGCCGCCTGCCCACGACCTGGCCCCAGCGCCTCGAGGACGCCCCGGTCAGCGCGGTGACGCCCAGCGAGGGCCGACTGGTCTACGACGAGGGCGTGTTCATCGGCTACCGCGCGTGGGAGCGGCGGGAGGGGATCGCTCCGGCGTACTGGTTCGGGCACGGCCTGGGCTACACGGACTGGGCGTATGAGGCGATGGACGTCACTCCCGCGGAGGGCGACGGTGAGGCGCTGGGCACGGTGACCGTGCGGGTCCGCAATACGGGTGCCCGGGCGGGCCGTGAGGTGGTGCAGGTCTATCTCGCCGTGCCTGAGGACGAGGCCGAGGCCGGTGCCCATGACGGTGCCGAGGACCGCCCGGTCCGGCGCCTCGCGGGCTTCGCCTCGGTCACCGCGGCCCCGGGGGAGACAGCCGAGGCGACCATCCCCCTGCCCCGCCGGGCCGCGGAGATCTGGGACGAGGTGAAGGGTGCTTGGCGCCTGATCCCGGGCACCTACGCGGCGGAGGCGGGCCGCAGCGTCGCCGACCGCCGCCTGTCGGCACCGGTGCCGGTGCGGACGACGGCCTGAGCTACGCCGTCCGGCGTGCGGTGGGGCTGCGGCCCGCTTCCGCCGGTCAGAGGGTGACCGGCGAATCGTGACGCCTGCGGCGGGCCACGCGGCGGAGCCGCATATCGGCACAGCCCCCTCCCCGCCCCTTCCCGAAACCGGTGCTGTGCCCCAGGCCCCGGGACGGGGCTGTGCCCCAGGCCCTCGGGCGGGGCTGTGCCCCAGGCCCCGGGACGGGGCTGTGCCCCAGGCCCTCGGGCGGGGCTGTGCCCCAGGCCCCGGGACGGGGCTGTGCCCCAGGCCCTCGGGCGGGGCTGTGCCCCAGGCCCCGGGACGGGGCTGTGCCCCAGGCCCTCGGGCGGGGCTGTGCCCCAGGCCCCGGGACGGGGCTGTGCCCCAGGCCCCCGGGCGGGTTCTGCCTCAGGCCCCGGGCGGGGCTCCGCCCCAGAGCCCGGAGGGTCGGGGCTGCGTCCCAGGTCCCGGGGGCCAGGGGCGAAGCCCCTGCTATGCGGCGGAGCCGTATAGAAGATCCGCCGGACACCCCATGGCCCACCGCGCCCGGCCCGGAGGGGCGCCTCGCGCCTCGCGGCCAGCGCCCGGCTTCCGGTCCTTGGCCGGGAGACGGGCGCGGGCCGGGGTCAGGGCGCGGAAGCGGTGATGCGGCGGTAGGCCATTTCGGCCAGTTGTGCCTGGCCCGCCTTGCTGGGGTGGAACCAGTCCCATTTGCTCAGCTCATGCGTGGTGAAGCGGTATTCGTGCACCGCCGGGTCGTACCGGCACAGCACATCCCGCCCGCATACGTCCTTCAGCACCTTGTTGTACTCGGTCACCCGGTCCGCCACCCGCTGCCGGCGGTCGTTGGAGGCCGCGTCCAGGTCCTGGGAGTCCTTCAGCATCGACGGGCAGATGCCCAGCTTCCAGATCTGCCGCCCGAAGACGTTCTTCCGCCCCTCCGACCACAGCCGCTTCAGATCCGGCACGCTGGCCACGTACACCTGGGTCTTCGGCAGATCACGGCGCAGCCGGGTCAGCGCCGAGGTGAAGGTGGTGCGGAACTGCTCGGTGGAGGTCATGTCGTCCACCGAGTCCCGGCACGCGTCATTGGCGCCGATCATCACGGTGATCAGCTTCGGCTTGCGGGCCGCGGCCGCCTCGATCTGGCCGGGGAGGTCGGCCACGACCGCGCCGGTCTTGGCGAAGTTCCAGGCGTGGGTGCCCGCGTCGGCGGTGGCGGAGGGCAGCAGCCGCTGGGCGAGGCTCTTCACATCGGTGCCGGTGGACCACGACACCTCGGGGCAGTCGGAGAGCACCGAGCAGGCGTCGAAGCCGCGGGTGATGGAGTCGCCCAGGGAGGCGATCGAGGTCGGCCGGGTGTTCCAGACGATCGTCCGCTTGGCGCCCGGGGTCTTCCCCGCGCGGGTCGGCCCGTGCCGGGAGGGGTCGTCCGAGCTGCCGAAACAGCCCGCGGAGCTCAGTACGGCGGCGGCGGTGAACAGCACCACGCCGGTGCGCCCGGCGGAGCGCGAAAGAGCGCGCCCAGCGGTGCGCTCAGCGGTGCGCCCGGCGGTGGGCGATGTAGTGCGCGAGGACGGGCGCACGATCGTACGCGTGGTCGAGGAAGCGGCCGCCGATCGCTTCCGGCGTGTCGCGCTGACCCGCATGGCTGTTCCCCCTCCGGCTGTTGGGTGATATCTATCCGGACCGACGGTACGTCACTCCTCCGGCTGGATCGCACGGTACGTTTTTCTTGTGCCAGATGAGCGTCGTCCCCGCGACATGGCGCGCCATGCGATACCAGCACATTACGCCCCGTCACATCCTGTCCACTTTCTTGAGAATTCTGCCCGATAAATTTCACTGAAGGTGACGTCGAGACTGGTGTGGGAGTGATCACTAGGGCAGAATGTGATCCGATGTCCCGGGCGGGACCGGTACGGGCGCGAGGCCGCTGGGGAAGGCGCACCTCGAACCGCACAGGAGGCACCGGTGACGACCCGTGGAGTTCTGTATGTGCACTCCGCTCCGCGCGCGCTGTGCCCGCACGTCGAATGGGCGATCGCGGGCGTCCTCGGCGTGCGGGTCACTCTCGACTGGATCAAGCAGCCTGCGGCGAACGGCACCTGGCGTGCCGAGTTCTCCTGGCAGGGCGAGGTCGGCACGGCCTCCAAACTGGCCTCCGCGCTCCGCGGCTGGCATCTGCTGCGCTTCGAGGTGACCGCCGATCCCTGCGCCACCGCCGAGGGCGAGCGCTACAGCTCCACCCCCGAGCTCGGCATCTTCCACGCCGTCACCGGAATGCACGGCGACATCCTGATCCCCGAGGACCGGCTGCGCGCCGCCCTCGCCCGCTCCGCCCGCGGCGAGAGCGACCTCGAGGCGGAGATCGCCAAGCTGCTCGGCAAGCCCTGGGACGACGAGCTGGAGCCGTTCCGCTACGCGGGTGAGGGCGCCCCGGTCCGCTGGCTGCACCAGGTCGTCTGAGCCCTGACGCGCCGCCATCCCTTTGGCCCGTAGCCCGCTTCGGGTTTTAGCGTGGCGGAATGACCGAACAACACCCGGCAACGTCCGTCGCGGTCCTCGGCACCGGCATCATGGGCTCCGGAATGGCCCGCAACCTCGCCCGCTCCGGGCTCGAGGTCCGTGCGTGGAACCGCACCCGATCCAAGGCCGAGCCGCTCAGCCAGGACGGCGTACGCGTCACCGACACCCCGGCCGAGGCCGTGGACGGCGCCGATGTCGTCCTGACCATCCTCTACGACGGCGCCGTGGCGCTCGAGACGATGCGGCAGGCCGCCCCCGCGCTGCGCCCCGGAACCGCGTGGGCCCAGGCCACCACGGCGGGTCTTGAGGCGCTGGAGTCGCTCACCGCGTTCGCCCGCGAGAAGGACCTCGTCCTCGTCGACTCACCCGTGCTCGGCACCAAGCAGCCAGCGGAGAGCGGACAGCTGCTGGTGCTGGCCGCCGGGCCCAACCCCGTCCGCCCGGTCGTCTGGCCGGTCTTCGACGCCATCGGCAGCCGTACGGTGTGGGTCGGCGACAGCGCGGAGGGCGCCGCCGCCACCCGGCTCAAGCTGGTGCTCAACAGCTGGGTCCTCAACGTCACCCACGCCACCGCCGAGGCGGCCGCCCTCGCCAAGGGGCTGGGCGTGGACTGGCAGGGATTCCTGGACGCGGTCGAGGGCGGCCCGCTGGACAACGGCTATATGCGGGTCAAGTCGGCCCAGCTGCTCCGGGGCGACCTCGACCCCAGCTTCGCCACCAAGACCGCGGAGAAGGACGCCCGGCTGATCGTGCAGGCCGGGGAGCGCGCCGGAGTGCGGCTGGACCTGGCGGCCGCGGGCGCGGAGCGGTTCCGCCGCGCGATCGAGGCGGGCCACGGCGACGAGGACATGGTGGCCTCGTACTTCGCCAGCTTCGACGGCGAAGCCCCCTGAGGCAGGGGGAGCCCCCTGAGACGTGGGAAGCCCCCTGACGCCCTGTCGCCCTGTCGCCCTGACGCGGAAGCGGCCCGCCCCGGCCGGAGCCGGAGGCGGGCCGCCCCCCACATATCGGCGCCGCACGGCGCCGAGCAGTCAGATCGAGCGGAAGGCCAGCACCACATTGTGGCCGCCGAAGCCGAACGAGTCGTTCAGCGCCACGATCGGGCCCTCGGCCGGCAGCGCCCGCGCCTCGCCGGTCACGACGTCCGCGTCCGCCTCCGGGTCCAGCGAGCCGATGTTGATCGTCGGCGGGGCCAGCCGGTGGTACAGCGCGAGCACGCTGGCCACCGTCTCCACGCCGCCCGCGCCGCCGAGCAGATGGCCCGTCATGGACTTGGTGGCGGAGACCGCCATGTGGTCCACGTCGTCGCCGAACACCTTGCGCAGCGCCTTGATCTCCGCCAGGTCGCCCTGCGGCGTCGAGGTCGCGTGCGCGTTGACGTGCGCGACCTCGGCACCGCTGATGCCGGTGTTCTCCACCAGGTTCTGCAGCGCGTTCCCGATGCCGTTGCCGGACGGCTCCGGCTGGGTGATGTGGTGGGCGTCGGCCGAGATGCCCTGGCCGATGGCCTGCGCGTACACCCGGGCGCCGCGCGCGGCGGCGTGCTCCGCCGACTCCAGGACGATGGCGCCCGAGCCCTCGCCCATCACGAAGCCGTTGCGGTCGACGTCGAACGGGCGCGAGGCGCCATGCGGGTCGTCGTTGTTCTTGGACATCGCCATCATGTTGCCGAAGGCGACCATGGGCAGCGGGTGGATGGACGCCTCGGTGCCGCCCGCGACGACCACATCGGCGCGGCCGCTGCGGATCATCTCGATGGCGTAGCCGATGGCCTCGGCGCCGGACGCGCACGCGCTCACCGGGGTGTGCGCGCCCGCGCGGGCGTTGAGGTCGATGCTGACGTTCGCCGCCGGGCTGTTGGGCATCAGCATCGGCACGGTGTGCGGGGAGACCTTGCGGACGCCCTTCTCGCGCAGCACGTCGTACTGGTCGAGCAGGGTGGTGACCCCGCCGATGCCGGAGGCCACGACCGCGCCGAGCCGGTCGGGGTCGATCGAGGAGTCCTCGCCCGCCCTGGCGGTGAAGCCCGCGTCCGCCCATGCCTCACGAGCCGCGAGCAGCGCGAACTGCGCGGAACGGTCGAGCTTGCGGGCCTGCGGACGCGGAATGATCGTGCCCGGCTCCACCGCGATCTTCGCGGCGATGCGGACCGGCAACTCGGCCGCCCATTCCTCCTCCAGGAGGCGGACGCCGGACCGGCCGGCCAGCATGGCCTCCCAGGTCGACGGGGCGTCGCCACCCAGCGGCGTCGTGGCACCAACACCGGTGACGACCACGGTGCGATTGGTCGAGTTCACAGGAATTCCTACTCCACGTGTAGAAGGTGCTGGACCTGCCACCGCACAGGTGGCGACGACCGGCCTTGATACGGGCTCAGCCCTGGTGCTTGAGGATGTACTCGACGGCGTCGCCGACGGTCTTGAGGTTCTTGACGTCGTCGTCCGGGATCTTCACGTCGAAGCGCTCCTCGGCGGCGACGACCACCTCGACCATGGACAGCGAGTCGACGTCCAGGTCGTCGGTGAAGGACTTGTCCAGCAGGACGTCCTCGGTCGGGATACCGGCGATCTCGTTGACGATCTCGGCGAGACCCTCGAGGATCTCTTCCTGAGTGGCGGCCATTGCGGCGCTCCTTCTTCGGTGTGTTGCGGTGGTGGCGCAGCGTCCGACTTCTACGGGGCTGCGTGGATATGGACTTTGGAGCCTAAGGGAGGGTAACGACCGTCGCTGCGTAGACGAGACCCGCTCCGAATCCGATGACGAGCGCGGTGTCGCCGCTCTTCGCCTGCCCCGTCGCCAACAGCCGCTCCATGGCGAGCGGAATGGAGGCGGCCGAGGTGTTGCCGGTGGTCTCCACGTCACGGGCGACCGTGACGTGCTCCGGCAGCTTGAGGGTTTTGATCATCGAGTCGATGATCCGCATATTGGCCTGGTGGGGATGAACGCGTCGAGCTCGTCCGCGCTGACCCCGGCCTCGTCCAGGGCCTGCTGGGCGACCTTCGCCATCTCGTAGACCGCCCAGCGGAAGACGGACTGGCCCTCCTGGCGCAGCGCCGGGTAGCGCACGTCGGCGGCGTCCTGCTCGCGGTAGACGTCCCAGGGCAGCGTCTGGGTAATGGTGTCGGACTTGTCGCCCTCCGAGCCCCAGACGGTCGGGCCGATCGCGGGCTCCTTGGAGGGGCCGACCACCACGGCGCCGGCGCCGTCGCCGAACAGGAAGGCCGTCGCCCGGTCCTCCAGATCGGTCAGGTCCGAAAGCCGCTCGACCCCGATGACCAGCACATGCTCCGCGGTGCCGTCGGTGATCATGCCCTTGGCGAGGGTCAGCCCGTAGCCGAAGCCCGCACAGCCCGCCGAGATGTCGAACGCGGCCGGCTTGCCGGTGCCCAGCAGATGCGCGATCTCGGTGGCGACCGCCGGGGTCTGCTTCAGGTGCGAGACCGTGGAGACGATCACGGCGTCGATCTGCTCCGGCGTCACGCCGGCGTCGGCGATCGCCTTGCCTCCGGCCTCCACGGACATGGCGGCGACCGTCTCGTCCGGGCCCGCCCAGTGCCGGGTGGCGATGCCCGAGCGGGAGCGGATCCACTCGTCGGAGGAGTCGATGTGCTTGAGGATCTCCTCGTTCGGCACCACCCGGGTCGGACGGTAGCCACCGACGCCGAGAATGCGCGCGTACGGGGCACCCTTGCTGGGCCTGATCTTCGCGGTCATGCTTCTCGGAGCTCCTCTTCGGCCGGTGTGTCGACGGGAACGGCGTGCTCCTCGATCAGCGCACGGGCCGTGTCGAGATCGTCCGGAGTCTTCAGCGCCACATTGGTGACGCCCGGCAGCGCGCGCTTGGCGATGCCGGCGAGCGTGCCGCCCGGGGCCACCTCGATCAGCCCGGTGACACCCATCTCCTGGAAGGTCTCCATGCACAGATCCCAGCGCACCGGGTTGGACACCTGGGCGACCAGCCGCTCGATCACCCCGGCCCCGGTCGTCACGACCCCGCCGTCCCGGTTGGAGACGTAAGCCGTGCGCGGATCGGCCACCGGGACGCCCGCGACCAGGGCCTCGAGGGCGGCGACCGCCGGGGCCATGTGGTCGGTGTGGAACGCGCCGGCCACCTTGAGCGGTACGACGCGGCGCACCCCCTCCGGCTTGTCCTCGGCCAGCGCCGCCAGCTGCTCGGCGGTGCCCGCGGCCACGATCTGCCCGGCGCCGTTGACGTTCGCCGGGGTCAGTCCGTGCTTGTCGAGGTGGCTGACGACATCGTCCTGCTCGCCACCCAGTATGGCGGCCATTCCGGTCTCGGTGCGGCTCGCGGCCTCCGCCATGGCGAGTCCGCGGCGGCGGACCAGCACCATGGCCGCTTCGTCGGTGAGCACACCGGAGGCCGCGGCCGCGGTGATCTCGCCGACGCTGTGGCCCGCGACCGCGCCGATACGGTTCGGCAGCTCCGCGAGTCCGGTCGCGCCCTCGAAGCCCTCGCCGAACAGCGCGTGGGCGGAGGCCAGACCGGCGGCCACCAGCAGCGGCTGGGCCACCGCGGTGTCGCGGATCTCCTCCTCATCGGCCTTGGTGCCGTAGTGGATGAGGTCCAGACCGGAGACGGCCGACCACCAGGTCAGACGTTCGGTGACGCCGGGGAGGTCGAGCCAGGGGGTCAGGAAGCCGGGCTTTTGAGCGCCCTGGCCGGGAGCGACGAGTACGAGCACTCTCACACTCTCTCTTGTGGACGGTCCGGCTCGCCCGTGAGGACAAGGACGAAGAACCGTCAGGGGAATTGTGGAGGTCCAACAAACGGTCAGGGCAATATGTTCGCGTCGGCGAGACGTCCCAGGATCAGGGCTATGCGCAGAGTAAACGCCGACCTGACGTCGGAAGGTGACCATCCGGTGACGTCCGTCACACGTCGTAGCCGGTAGCGGACGGTGTTCGGGTGAACGAAGAGCATGCGGGCCGCACCCTCCAGACTGCTCGCCTGTTCGAGGTACACACTCAGTGTCTCCAGCAGCGCCGAACCGGCTTCCTCCAGCGGTCTGTAGATCTCCTCCACCAACTGCTCACGGGCAGCGGGATCCCCGGCCATCGCGCGCTCGGGCAGCAGATCGTCGGCGAGCACCGGGCGGGGCGCGTCCGGCCAGGCGGTGCACGCCTTCAGCCCGGCCGCCGCCGCCCCCGCCGAGCGGGTCGCGGCCAGCAGGTCGGAGACCACGGGACCGGCCACCACCGGACCCGGGCATACGGCCCGATCAGCGCCTTCGCCGCCTGGAGCGGATTGTCCGAGCCGCCCGCGACCACCACAAGACGGTCGCCCAGCACTCCGGTGAGCACCTGCAACTTGGCGTGGCGGGCGGCCCGCCGGATCGCCTCGACGGTCAGCTCGCTGTCCCCGTCCGGGGCGGTGCCCAGCACCACGCACACATGCTCGGGGAGTTCCAGCCCAGGGCGGCGGCGCGGGACAGCGCCCCCTCGTCCGCCTCACCCGACAGCACCGCGTTGACCACCAGCGACTCCAGCCGGGCGTCCCAGGCGCCGCGCGCCTCGGCGGCCTGCGCGTACACCTGGGCGGTGGCGAAGGCGATCTCCCGCGCGTACACCAGCAGCGCCTCGCGCAGCACCGACTCATCGCCCGGGGCCGCCACGTCGTCGATCGCCGACTCCATGACCTCGATCGTCGTGCGGACCATCTCCACGGTCTGCCGCAGGGTGATCGCCCGGGTCAGCTCGCGCGGGGCGGTGCCGAACACATCGGTGCTGATCGCCTGGGGTGCCTCGGGGTGGCGAAACCATTCGGTGAAGGCCGCGATGCCCGCCTGCGCCACCAGCCCGATCCAGGAGCGGTTCTCGGGCGGCATCGCGCGGTACCACGGCAGCTGCTCGTCCATGCGCGCGATGGCGTTGGCGGCGAGCTTCCCGGAGGACTTCTCCAGGCGGCGCAGGGTGGCACTGTGCGGATGCGGGGTGTTCGAGGCTGGTTCAGGCACGAGGACAAGACTGCCTTATCGGGTGGTGAGCGCTGGGGGCGGGAGGCTACGCGGGGTATACGCGGGGGTAGGGACGGGGCGGGGGCGGACGGTCCGGGGCGCACTACCGTGGACCGGGTGATGTGGATACAGCGGTCCGGTGCACGGTATCCGGGCGGGGAGGGCGCGGGCATCGAGACGCGCCACGCCTTTTCCTTCTCTGGGCACTACGACCCCGACAATGTCCGGTTCGGGTCCCTCGTGGCCTGCAACGAGGAGCGGCTCGCCCCTGGTGCGGGCTTCGCCGAACATCCGCACCGCGATATGGAGATCGTCACCTGGGTCGTCGAGGGCGAGCTCACCCACGAGGACTCCACCGGCGCGCGGACCGTCGTGCGCCCCGGCGACGTCCAGCGGCTCAGCGCCGGAAGCGGAGTGCGTCACACCGAGCGCAACGCGGGTGCGGAACCCCTCACCTTCGTCCAGATGTGGCTGGTGCCGGGCCCCGGTGCCGCGACGGATCCGGCGTACGAGGTGGTGCGCGGCATCGCCGACGGCACCCCGTACGCACTGGAGCGCACCGAGGCGGTGCTGCATGTGCGGCGGCTGGTGGACGGTGAGCGCACCGCCCTGCCGGACGCGCCGTGGGTGTACGCGCACGCGGTGCGCGGCGCGGTGCGCATCGACGGGCAGACGCTCACACCCGGCGACGCGGCCCGGATCTCCGCGGCGGAGGGTCTTGAGGCGCGCGCCGAGGGCCCGGCCGAGCTGCTGATCTGGGAGATGCACGCGGAGCCGGGCTACGGCTGAGGGGTGCTGAGGGTTACGGGGGCGTCCGGCGGCTCCGCCGCGTGGCCAGGGGCTGTGCCCCTGGACCCCGGGGGCTGGGGCGGAGCCCCGGTTGAGGGAAGGGGCGGGGAGGGGAGCGGCCCGCCACGGGCGCCACGATCCGTTGGCGACCCCTGGGCCATGGCGACCCTGGGCCATGGCGACCCTGGGCCATGGCGACCCTGGCCCATGGCGACCCCTGACCCATGGAGACCATGGCGACCCCTGACCCATGGAGACCATGGCGACCCCTGACCCATGGAGACCATGGCGACCCCTGACCCATGGAGACCTCTAGCCCAGCTCTAGCCCAACTCGGCCAGGACCGCGTCGGTGAACGTGGGCCAGGCCTCGATCGCCCACGGGCCGAAGGCCCGGTCGGTCAGGGCCACACAGGCGGCGCCCGCGTCCGGGTCCACCCAGAGGAACGTCCCCGACTGGCCGAAATGCCCGAAGGTGCGGGGTGAGGAGGAGGCGCCGGTCCAGTGCGGCGACTTGCCGTCGCGTATCTCGAAGCCGAGCCCCAGTCGTTGGGCCGCTGATGTCCGTAGCCGGGCAGCACACCCGTGAGACCCGGGTGGACCACGGAGGTGGCCCCGGCCAGCGTCTCGGCCGCCAGCAGCCGCGGGGCCTGCAACTCCGCCGCGAAGCGCATCAGGTCGTCCACGGTCGAGACGCCGTCCTTGGCGGGCGAGCCGGGCAGGTCGGTGGCGACCATGCCGAGTGGCTGCAGCACCGCCTGGCGCAGATACTCCGGGAACGGGATGTCCGTGGCCTTGGCGATGTGGTCGCCCAGCACCTCGAACCCGGCGTTGGAGTAGAGCCGGCGGTTGCCGGGCGCGGCGACCGAGCGGTGCTCGTCGAAGGCGAGCCCGGAGGTGTGGGCCAGCAGATGGCGCACCGTGGAGCCCTCGGGCCCCGCCGGTTCGTCCAGCTCCACCGCGCCCTCCTCGACGGCGACCAGCGCGGCGTAGGCGGCGAGCGGCTTGGTGACCGAGGCGAGGGGGAACCGATGGCCGGTCGGGCCGTACGATCCGGCCAGGGTGCCGTCCGCGCGCACGACGGCGGCCGCCGCCGTCGGAACCGGCCAGTTCTCGATCATCCGCAGGCTCTCCATGCCCAAGAGCCTACGGGGTGCCCGGTGGGGCCCCGCGGCGGAGCCGCATATCGACGCTTCCCCCTCCCCGCCCCTTCCCGAACCAGGGGCTTCGCCCCTGGGTCTCGGGGGGGGCGACGGGCGGACCGTCGCCCCGATCGGCTTGTCGGCCAGGGCCCCGGCCGCGCCGCCTGCGAGGTGGTGCTCCGGCCCTGGGTTCCGGGGGCGGGGAGCTGACCGTGGCCGGGGTCAGCTACCGGCTGGGGCGCTGATCGCGCGGGTCTGCGATGCGGTGCTTCGCCCCTGGGTCTCCGGGGGGGCGACGGGCGGACCGTCGCCCCGATCGGCTTGTCGGCCAGGGCCCCGGCCGCGCCGCCTGCGAGGTGGTGCTCCGGTCCTGGGTTCCGGGGCGGGGAGCTGGCCGTGGTCGGGGTCAGCTGACCGGCCGGGGCGCCGACCGCGCCGCCTGCGACGCGGCGGTCGAGCGGCGGCTGGCCGGTGAGCCCGGGTCCAGGGCGGCCGCAGGGCGGGCGCTGTTCGCGGCGGGCGGCGAGGGCCTGAGCACCTGCGTCAGCAGGCGGTCGGCGAGCCGGGGCCTGGGGCGGAGCCCCAGTTGAGGGAAGGGGCGGGGAGGGGAGCAGCCCGCCGCGGGCGCCAAGGTTCCCCCAAATCTTCGCTTGCTTGGAGTGCACTCCAACTCAATAGCGTTGAAGACGTCGACGAGGTGTGCGGATCCGCGACCCGCGAGAGGTGAATCGGCATGACCGTGATGGAGAGCGCCCCGGTGAAGGCGCGGAAGAACTGCGCGGGGAGGAGCGGCCACCCCCGGCCCACCGGGCAGGACCGGTACTCGATCAGTGAGGTCGTCGCCCACACCGGGCTGACGGCCCACACCCTGCGCTGGTACGAGCGGATCGGGCTGATGCCGCATGTGGACCGTACGCACACCGGCCAGCGCCGCTTCACCAACCGCGACCTGGACTGGCTCGACCTCGTCGGCAAACTGCGGCTGACCGGGATGCCGGTCGCGGACATGGTCCGCTACGCCGAGTTGGTCCGGGAGGGCGAGCACACCTTCGCCGAGCGCGAGGAGCTGCTGACCACGCACCGCGAGAACGTGCGGGAGCGGATCGCCGAACTCCAGAGCACGCTCGAAGTCCTCGACTTCAAGATCGATGTCTACGCTGACGCCCGGAGGGCGTCGGAGAGGTTCGACCCCGTATGAGCAACAGCACCAACGAGACCATCGCGACCGTCGGCCTGGGGACCGGCGGACCCGAGGTCGGCGTCCAGGGCCTGGGCTGCATGGGCATGAGCTGGGCCTACGGGCCGACCCACGACGAGGCGGAGGCGCGGGCCACGCTGGAGCGGGCCCTGGAGCTGGGCGTCACGCTCCTCGACACCGCCGATGTCTACGGCTTCGGGCGGAACGAGGAGTTCATCTCCCCCTTCGTCCGGGCCAACCGGGACCGGATCACCCTGGCCACCAAGTTCGCCATCGAGCGCGACGAGAGCGACCCGTTCGGCCGTCAGCGGATCCGCAACGACCGCCCGTACATCCGCCAGGCCGTCGAGGGCAGCCTGCGCCGCCTCGGGGCGGACCACATCGACCTGTACTACATGCACCGGCGCAACCCCGAGGTGCCGCTGGAGGAGAGCGTCGGCGCCATGGCCGAGCTGGTGGCCGAGGGAAGGTCACCCACCTCGGGCTGAGCGAGGTCACGGCGAACGAGCTGCGCGCGGCGCACGCCGTGCACCCCATCGCGGCGGTGCAGTCGGAGTGGTCGCTGTTCAGCCGCGACATCGAGGAGAGCGTGGTGGGGGCCGCCCGCGAGCTGGGCGTCGCCCTCGTGCCGTACTCGCCGCTCGGCCGCGGCTTCCTCACCGGCTCCTTCGTCCAGGCCGAGCAGGAGCTGGGCGAGGACGACTTCCGCCGCCTGCAGCCCCGCTTCACGGGCGACAACGCGGCCGCCAACGCCGCGCTGCTGGCGCCGCTGCGGGAGATCGCCGAGGCGCGCGGGGCCACGCTCGCCCAGATCGCCCTGGCCTGGGTGCAGCAGCAGGCCCAGGTGCACGGGCTCGCCGTGGTGCCGATCCCCGGCACCCGCACCCGCGCCCGGATCGAGCAGAACACCGCCGCGACCCGGATCGAGCTGAGCGCGGACGAGCTGGCCGCGCTGGAGCCGATCGCGGGCCAGGTGGCGGGCGCCCGCTACGCCGACATGAGCGCGACGAGCGCGGGCCGGGAGTAGCCGACGGCGCCGGGGCGCCACGGCGGGCGCCCGCGCGGCCGGGACGGCGGTCAGATGAGGCCCTGGCGGCAGTCCGGCCCCGTGCCCGGACCGCCGCCGTCCTCCCCGCGCACCGCACCTCGCCGAAGTCCCCGAGCGCGATCCGCGAGAAGTTGCGCAGCGAATCCGTCCCCGGCGCGAAGTAGCCGGTGTGGCCGTGGGCGCTCTCGGAGGAGACCACCCGGGCGCCGAAGGACGGATCGGTCGGGTCGTCGCCGTGGCCCAGGCCCAGGAAGTCATAGCCGGTCACCCGCCGGATCCAGTCCGTGCGGTCCCGCGCCGCCCAGACCCGGGCCCCGGTACGCAGGCCCTCGGCGCTGTCCGCGCGCATCCCCGGGCTGCCCAGCACCACCAGGTCCGAGACGCGGGCGCGGTCCATCGCGGAGGCGGCGAGACCGCAGACCACCGAGCCGTAGCTGTGGCAGAAGACGGCGGGCGGGGCGTCGGCGGTGGCCGCGGTGGTCACGGCGAGCCCGGCCAGAAACCGGTCCAGGCGGGGCGCGCCCGCCTTGGCCAGGCGGCTGGTGGCGGCGTCCGGGCCCAGCCCGACCGGGGTCGTGTAGCCGACCCAGGCGATGACGGCGGTCGGCGTCGTGGGCGCGTCCTCGGCCATCTGCGCCCGCAGCGACCGGGCCATCCCGGCCGGGGCGCCGTACGGGTCGCCCGTGCGGTCGAAATCCTCCAGGTCGATGTCCGAACCGGGCACGATCACGGCCGTGCGCCGGGCCGCCGCCAAGTCCCCGTACACCTCCGCCACCTGGCCGCGCCCGCGCGGATCGAAGGCGAGGATCTGGCGGCCGGGCTCCAGCAGCGCCGCGTACCGCTCGGCGAGCGGGCTCTTCGGGTCGGCCTTCCGCTCCTTGTGCCAGGCGGCCCGGATCGCCCGGGTGTTGGCCTCGTACCGCAGGCGCAGCGGTGCCCCGTCCAGGTTGCCCACCACCTCCGGGTGCCGGATGACCAGCGCCTTCCGCTGGACCTCGGTGAGCCGGTCGAAGAACCGGGCGATCCCGGCGGGCGAGACGGTGGCCGGATCGGGCAGCTCGCGCCCGGCCCCGCCCAGCGAATGGTCCGCCAGCCACGCGGCGGTCCCCGGCGGTGGCCCGGTGATGGCCTGCTCCTCGTGGGCCACCGTCCAGCCGGCCGTCCCCGCCATGACGGTGATGGTGAGCGCCGCGGTGATCAGGCGCCGTGCGTAGTGCCTGGTGCGTAGCGTCTGGGACATGGCGGCGGCTTCCCTCTTCCGTCGGTGGCGGAGGGAAAGGTAGAGAGGTGTCGGGTGGCGGTACGTCACCCCCCGGTGCCAAGTGGGATGTCATACCCCAGTAGGGGGTGGCCGCCCGGCCGGGGTCACTGACCCGGTGTCACCAGGCCCGACTCGTACGCGAAGATCACCGCCTGGGCGCGGTCGCGCAGCCCCAGCTTCGCCAGCACCCGGCCGATGTGCGTCTTCACCGTCTGCTCCGCGAGCACCAGCGACTCGGCGATCTCCTGGTTGGACAGGCCGCGGGCGATCAGCTCCAGCACCTCGGTCTCCCGCGGCGTCAGCCCGCTGCGCCGCAGGGCCGGGCCGTCGCGGCGCGGGGCCGGGCGCTGGCGGGCGAAGTCGGCGATCAGCCGGCGGGTGACGGACGGGGCGAGCAGCGCCTCGCCCGCCGCGACCACCCGGACCGCGGAGATCAGATCGGCCGGCGGGGCGTCCTTCAGCAGAAAGCCGCTGGCCCCGGCGCGCAGCGCCTCGTAGACGTAGTCGTCCACGTCGAAGGTGGTGAGCATCAGGACCTTGGGCCGGTGGGTGACCCCGCGCGGCGGGTCCAGCAGCTGCCGGGCCGCCTCGAGCCCGTCCATCTCGGGCATCCGGACGTCCATGAGCACCACATCGGGGTGGGCGCGGCGGCTGACCTCCACGCCCTCCCGCCCGTCCGGCGCCTCGCCGACGACGTCGATGTCGCTCTGCGCGGCGAGCAGGGCGGCGAACCCCGCCCGCACCATCGCCTGGTCGTCGACGATGATCACCTTGATGGTCATGAGGGGTCCGTCTCTTCGAGGTCTACCAGGGGGAGGCGGGCCGCGACGCGGAAGCCGCCGTCGGGCAGCGGGCCGGTGTCGAGCATGCCGCCGACGAGCCGTACGCGCTCGACCATGCCGACGAGGCCGTGGCCGGTGCCGCTGGTCTCCAGGGGCTTGGTGGGCGCGCTGTCGGGCGGGCCGTTGACCACCAGCAGGGTCAGCGCCGAGCGGTCCTCGGCGGAGATGGCCACCCGGGTGGCGGCGCCCGGCGCGTGGCGCACCACATTGGCCAGCGCCTCCTGCACGATGCGGTACGCGGACAGCCCCACGGCCTGCGGCAGCGGTTCGAGCTCGGCCACGTGGTCCGCGATGGTCAGCGTGGTCGGTATGCCGGCCCGTACGGTGGCCTCGACCAGCTGGGGCACCTGCCGCAGCCCCGGCTGCGGCGCCCGCTCCCGCGGGTCTCCTCGCTGCGCAACACGCCCAGCAGCCGCCGCATTTCGGCGAGCGACTCG
This sequence comes from Streptomyces violaceusniger, assembly GCA_005405945.1. Lineage (GTDB taxonomy): Bacteria > Actinomycetota > Actinomycetes > Streptomycetales > Streptomycetaceae > Streptomyces > Streptomyces violaceusniger. The sequence continues at coordinate 4,111,978 of BJHW01000001.1, read as the reverse complement.
CGGGCGGTGGCGGCGATGGTGGAGAACTCCCGCTCCGCCTCGGTGGGCAGACCGCCGATCCGGTACGGGGCGCTGTCCGCCTGCACGGTGATCACCGACATGTGGTGGGCGACCACGTCGTGCAGCTCACGGGCGATCCGGGTGCGCTCCTCCAGCAGGGTGCGATGGGCCCGTTCGGCCTCGCTGATCGTCTCCTGCTCGGCCAGCCGCCGCTGGGCGTCCCCGCGCTCGCGCAGCGCCCCGGCGACGAGCAGCACCACGCCGCTGAGCACGAACAGCACCACATTGCTGCCGTTGCTCTTGTCCGGGAAGGCCATGCCGAGCGCCAGCCCGGCGGTTCCGGTGAGCAGCCACACCGCCACCAGGGTGCGGCGCGGTTCGCGCAGCGCGAGGGCGAGCAGCAGGAAGAGATAGCCGATGATGGCGCCCGGCAGCCAGGGCCACACCCGGTTCTCCAGGTGGTCCGCGGTGCCGAGCACCACCAGGGCGCAGACCAGGTCGGAGAGGAAGACGATCCACCACGCCTGGAGGGGACGGGTGACGGACAGCAGCAGCGGGGTGGTCTGGACGATGCCGAGCAGCGTGGCGACGCCGCCGCCCACCCCGTAGTCATGGGAGAGCATCTGGGCCGTGGTGGGGACCAGGATCGTGGTGAGGACCATCGCCACGCCGTACGGCACCCTGCGCAGCCAGCCCCTGGGCGACTGGGCGAACAGCGGCGTCGCCGGGTAGCTGGGCGTCACCAGGGCCCGGGCGAGGCCGCCCGCCTGCCGCCGGGCGGCCTTGGGCAGGCTCTCGTGCGCGGTGGAGGAGGCGCCGGCTGAGGATGCGGCGGCCGACGAGGCGCCGGCGGCCTCGCCGGCCGGTGCGGAGGAGGGACCGGACACTTACAGCTCCGCCAGCAGCTCGGCCTTCTTCGCGCTGAACTCGTCGTCGGTCAGCAGCCCGGCCGTGTGCAGCTCACCCAGGTGACGGATGCGCTCGGCGATGTCGGCGGGGTCGCGGCGCGGGGCGGCGGCCCGGTTCGGGGCCGGGGCGCCCTCGGCGCACGGTACGGGGGAGGAGGCCCGTACGGCCTCCAGGACGGCCGCGGCGAACGGTAGCGACTGGTGGACGAGGCCGTAGCCCATCCCGAAGACGACGGCCGCCGGGTCCCGGTCGGGGCGCTCGGCGGGCCGACCCTCGGCGGAGCGCCGCAGCAGCCGCAGATAGCCGTGGCCACCGCCCTTGGGGGAGGCCTTGCCGGTGCCGTTCCCGGCCGTGCCGTCCTTGGCGGAACCCTCTTTGGCGGCGCCGGTCTTGGCGGAGCCCTCCTTGGGGGCGGTGCCCGCCGAGCCGCGGCTCTCCGGCGAACGCCACTCCACACCGGTGAGTTCGTCGATCCGGAAGCGCTGGTCCCCGACCTTCCACTTCTCGGAGGAGGCGCCGGTCCAGAACCAGCGGAAGGAGACGGCCTTGCCGTCGAAGGACGCCTTGCCGTCGTACGCCTTGAAGGACAGCGGCGGCGGGGGCACGGTCACCAGATGCGCCTCGGCCGGGATGTCCGCCTCGGGCCCGAGGGACTCGCGTATCCGCTCGGCGTAGTAATCGGCGAGGGTCTCCCGCTCGGCCGGCAGCACCAGGCGGTACGGGTCGTACGCCTCCCTGAGCTGGCCGTCGGCGGCCTCCATCAGCGGGTCGGCGCCCGGTCTGGGCACGGCGCGCAGCACCACCGTTCCGCGTTTGCCCACGGTGAGCTCCACCCCGGACAGCGCCTCGAAGGGGATGCGGCGTTCGCCGAGCGCCTGGAGCAGCTTCGGCGTGCGGATCCCCCGTTCGAAGCGGATGAGCATGGAGTCGGTGTCGAACTCCCAGACGGTCTGAAAACCGGCCAGCACATCACCCATGCGGCTCATCGTATGCGGCGGTGGCCCGCCCGTCCCCCTTTGAGGCTACGCGCGTCACTAGAGTTTCCGGTGTTTATGCCGGGCCTCAGCGTAGCCCCGCGGTGCAGTCGTCGCCGTCGCCGCAGCTCACGGACTGGACAGCACCGATTCCCACCCGCGCGAAGTTGTCCAGGCTGGTCGTGCCCGGTTCGAAGTACCCGGCGTGTCCATCCGCCCCGTCCGCGGCCAGCACCCGGGCGCCGAAGCCGGAGGAGACCGGGTCCGCGCCGTGGCCGAGCCCGCCGAACTCCAGATGCGGAATGTCCTCGATCCAGTCGCCGGAGTCGCGCATCGCCCACACCCGGGCGCTGGTGCCCAGGTCGGAGACGCGGCCGGCGCGCATCCCGGGGCTGCCGGCCACCGCGATATCGGTGACCTTGGGCGGCAGGTCGCGGGCGGCGACCCCGCACACCACCGAGCCGTAGCTGTGGCACATCAGCGAGACCCGGGAGAGCGAGGGCAGCGCGTTGACCAGCGCGCGCAGCCGGACCGCGCCCTGGGCGGCCAGCTTGCCGGTGGCCGCGTCCATGCCGATCCCGGCCGGGCTGGTGTAGTCGGCCCAGGCGATGACGGCGGTCCTGATGTCCGGGGCGTCGGCCCGCTCGTTGTCGTAGAGCGCGCGGGCCATCCCGACCGTGGCGGTGTACGGGCGCTCGGTCTTCTGGAACGTCAGGATGTCGGTGTCCACGCCCGGTACCACGATGGAGACCCGGTTGGCGTGGGCGAGGTCCCCGAAGACCTCGGCGGCCCGCCCGGCCCCGAGGGGTCGAAGGAGAGGATCTGCCGCCCGGCGCCCAGCAGGTCCTCATAGCGGTGCATCCGGCGTGTCGCGTCCGAGCGGCCCATCGGGGTGAGCCGGGGGTCGTGCATCCGCTTGCGCTCGTCGGCGCGCGCCCGGAGCAGGGCGACGCGGTTGGCGCGGTAGCGCAGGGCCACCGGCGCGCCGTTGAGATTGCCCACGGCCAGCGGATAGCGCCGCACCACACGGTCGGTCTGGGCCTTGGTGAGCGAGTCGAACCAGCGGCCGAGGGCGCGCGGCGAGCCGTACGGATCGGGCAGCGCGCGGCCACCGAGCGATCCGTGGCGCCAGGCGTTCATCGACGCGGTGAGCGCGTCCGGGGCTCCTCTGTGGCTCCGTACGGCCGTCCAGCCGGTCGTGGCGAGGAGGACGAAGACCACCGCCAGCGCGAGCAGGGCGCGCCAGGCGGTGGAACCGGGGGAGGGGGAGCCGAGCTCCGAGAAGGAAGTCACCGCGGGACACCCTAGGAGAAGCGCGGTGCCGCGCGCCAAATCCCGTGATTCATATCACGTTTGAAAGCGGGAATCCTTGGGAGCTATGCCGGTATTGGTGCTATTTATCCCATTTCTCGGCGAGAGCGGGGCCTACGTAATCAAGATGGAACGCGGTGATGTCTCGCAATGTGACGACGCTGTCCTCGTCACCCTCGGTCCACAGCTTCCCGGCCACCCGGATCACCCCGCCGAACATCGCGACCAGCAGCCGCGGCCGCGGGTCGGTGTCGACGTCCAGCCCCTCGCGGCGGGCGATCTCGCGCGTCAGCCGCTCCTCCATCTCCGCGATGCGGCGCAGGTGGACCGCGAGCAGGCTCGGCGTGGACTCGATCACCCGGTACATCCGCATATGGAGCTCGGGCGGCACCATCTGCTCGATGGCCTCCCCGATGCTTCCCCAGGCGTCGAGGACCGCCCCGCGCAGCGCGGCCAGTGGCGCCTCGTCCGCGGGGCGCCCGCACAGGGCGGCGAAGAAGTGGCACTCGGCCGACTCCTGGCTGGCGAAGGCGACCTCCTCCTTGTTGGCGAAGTACCGGAAGAAGGTGCGCTGGGAGACCTCGACCGCCTCGGCGATCTCGTCGACCGTGGTCCGCTCGTATCCCTGACGGGTGAACAACTCCAGCGCGGAGCGCACCAGGGCGCTTCGCGTCCGCTGCTTCTTGCGCTCGCGCAGCCCGGCCGGTGGTGGCGTCGTCATGTCCGCCACTGCCTCGTCCGTCGTCACCTATCGGCTCGCTTTCTCCCGGTGTGGGGCCGCGTCGCGGCTGCTCAGGATACCTGTGACAAAAACGTCAGTTACCGGCGGATGAATCGGTTTGTCAATTGTCAGACGCTGACATTAGCCTCCGGTCATGACCTCTTCGACCACCGTCGCCGATTCGGCGCCGGAACCTCCCATAGCCGATGCCCCGAAGGGGCTTCGGGGTCATCCATGGCTGACGCTCCTCACCGTCGCCCTCGGCGTGACGATGGTCGCCCTCGACGGCACGATCGTCGCCATCGCCAACCCGGCCATCCAGAAGGACCTCGGCGCCTCGCTCGCCGATGTGCAGTGGATCACCAACGGCTATCTGCTGGCCCTCGCCGTCGCGCTGATCACGGCGGGCAAGCTGGGTGACCGCTTCGGCCACCGACAGACCTTCCTCATCGGCGTCATCGGCTTCGCCGTCTCCTCGGCCGCCATCGGCCTCTCCGGCGAGGTGTCGCTCGTCGTGGCGTTCCGGGTGCTGCAGGGCCTGTGCGGCGCGCTGCTGATGCCCGCGGCGCTCGGGCTGCTGCGCGCCACCTTCCCCGCCGAGAAGCTCAACATGGCGATCGGCATCTGGGGTGCGGTCATCGGCGCCTCCACCGCCGCCGGGCCCATCGTCGGCGGCCTGCTCGTCGAACACGTCAACTGGCAGTCGGTCTTCTTCATCAACGCGCCCGTCGGCGTCCTGGCGCTGGTCCTCGGGCTGCTGCTGCTGGTGGACCACCGCGCCGAGAGGGCCCCGCGGTCCTTCGACCTCCCCGGCATCGTGCTGCTGTCCGGTGCGATGTTCTGCCTGATCTGGGCGCTGATCAACGCCGCCGACTGGCACTGGGGCGACCAGCGCACACTGCTCTTCCTGGGCCTGGCGGCGGTCTGCTTCGCCGTCTTCGTCTTCTGGGAGAACCGGACGGCGGAGCCACTGCTGCCGCTCAGCATGTTCCGCTCGGTGCCGCTGAGCGCGGGCACCGTGCTGATGGTGCTGATGGCCTTCGGCTTCATGGGCGGGCTGTTCTTCGTCACCTTCTATCTCCAGAACGTGCACGGGATGAGCCCCGTCGACAGCGGGCTGCGGCTGCTGCCGCTCACCGCGATGATGATCGTCGCCTCGCCGCTGGCGGGTGCGCTGATCACCAAGTTCGGGCCGCGGGCGCCGCTGGTGGGCGCCATGGTGATCACCGCCGTCTCGATGTTCGGCCTCTCCCGGCTGGACGCGGACAGCGGCGGCCTCGAGATGGCCGTGTGGTTCGCCCTGCTGGGCCTCGGCCTCGGCCCGGTCATGGTCGGCGCCACCGAGGTCATCGTCGGCAACGCCCCGATCCAGCACGCCGGTGTCGCCGGCGGCCTCCAGCAGGCCGCGATGCAGGTCGGCGGCAGCCTCGGCACGGCCGTCCTGGGCGCGGTCATGGCGGGCCGGGTGGACAGCGACCTGCCGGAGAAGTGGGCGGGCGCCGGGCTGCCGCCGATGCCCAAGGGCTCGGAGTCCCAGGTGTCGGACGCGGTCGAGGTCGGCATCGCTCCGGTCCCCAAGGGCACGCCGCCGGAGATCGCGGGCAAGATCACGGCCGTCGCGCATGACACCTTCGTGTCAGGGATGGGGCTCGCCTTCACGGTGGCCGGCGTCGTCTCGGCGGTCGCGGCGCTGGTCGCGGCGTTCACCAAGCGCGGTGAGAACGCGGACGCGGCCGGGGGCGCCGTTCACATCTGACCCCTCGCGGTCAACCCCCTATCAGGGTGGACCTTGATCGACCCCATGGTGGCGAACGGGAGCCGGCGACAGGCTGGCTCCCGTTCTGTTCTTTCCACACGGGGAGCGACATCGTTATGCGCAAGATCATTACGGCCGCCGTCGCGGCGCTGGCCCTCACCACCACCCTCGCCCCGGCCGCGGCGTCGGCCCGGCCCGCCGCCCCGCCACGGCTGGGGAACTGCGCCGCCGGTCAGCTGTGCCTGTGGCGGAGCGGGGGCTTCACGGGGGCGCGCCAGATCCATGAACTGGCCGACGTCGACATCGAAAGCTGTGTCCCCCTGCCGTCCGGCACCACCGCCGCGTCCCTGGCGAACCGCACGGGCCGTCCGGTGACGGCCTATCAGAGCCGGGAATGCGCCGAGACGGCGGAGTTCCACACCTACCCCACCGGCTCGTGGGCCCCGGAAACCCCGTACCAGGTAAGGGCGTTCAAGATCTGGGAACGCTGACCGGGCCGGGGCACACACCGGATCCCGGCGCGCGGGTGCGGGGCCTGGGGCCTGAATGTTCCCCGCCCCGCCCCTTCCCGAACCAGGGGCTCCGCCCCCGGACCCCCGGACCCCTGGACGCCCTCCGGCCGTACCCACAGGCGTCCCGCCGGACGGTGGCGGGGTCCCGCCGCCGCCCGTGGGGTCCCACGATCCAGCGCAGCTCCGCCGCCACCGGCGCCCGACCGAAGCCCCAGGCTCGGAGCCCTGGGCCCGACGCCCGGGGCCTGGGGTCCGGAGCTGGGACGCGCGGAGTCTGACGCCCGGGGCCTGGGGTCCGGGGCCCGAGGTCTGGGGCTGGACGCTCGGGGCTGGCCCCTCGGGGTCTGACGCCCGGGGCCCGACGCCCGAGGTCTGGGGCTGGACCCCCGGGGCCCGACGCCCGGGGCCTGGGGGCCGAGGTCCGGGCCTGGTGTCCGGGGCACCGGGGGCGGGGGCGGGGCGGAGGCCCCTGGACTCCGCGATGGGAGGGCGGGGGCGGCGCCCCCCTCAATCACCCTTGGCGCCTGGGGCACACGACAACGTGGGGCGGGCTGGAGGTCCAGCCCGCCCCACGTTCAGCTCGCGTTCCCGTCGTGGGCGGCTTTCTGCCGTCGCGGACGGCTACGCGTCGCCGCCTGCCGGGCCCGGGTCGGCGGCGGCCACGTCCAGGAGCTGATAGCGGTCGATCGCCTGCTTGAGGGCCGAGCGGTCGATCTTGCCGTCGCGGGCGAGCTCCGTCAGGACGCCGAGCACGATCGACTGGGCGTCGATGTGGAAGAAGCGCCGCGCCGCGCCGCGGGTGTCGGCGAAGCCGAAGCCGTCCGCGCCCAGCGACTGGTACGTGCCGGGCACCCAGCGCGCGATCTGGTCGGGAACCGCACGCATCCAGTCGGAGACGGCCACCTTCGGGCCCTCCGCGTCCGCAAGCTTCCGGGTGACGTACGGAACGCGCTGCTCCTCCTCCGGGTGGAGCAGATTGTGCTCCTCCACCTCGACGGCGTCCCGGCGCAGCTCGTTCCAGGACGTGGCCGACCAGACGTCCGCCTTGACGTTCCAGTCCTCGGCCAGGATGCGCTGAGCCTCCAGGGCCCACGGCACCGCGACACCGGAGGCGAGGATCTGCGCCGGTACGGAGCCCTTCTCGCCCTGCCGGAAGCGGTAGAGGCCCTTGAGGATGCCCTCGCGGTCCACGTTTTCCGGCTCGGCCGGGTGCTGGATCGGCTCGTTGTAGACGGTGAGGTAGTAGAAGACGTCCTCACTGTTCTCGCCGTACATCCGGCGCAGACCGTCCTGGACGATATGGGCGATCTCGAAGCCGAACGCCGGGTCGTAGGCGACGACCGCCGGGTTGGTCGAGGCCAGCAGCTGGGAGTGGCCGTCCGCGTGCTGGAGACCCTCACCGGTCAGGGTCGTACGACCGGCGGTCGCGCCCAGTACGAAGCCGCGCGCCAGCTGGTCGGCCATCTGCCAGAACTGGTCACCGGTGCGCTGGAAGCCGAACATCGAGTAGAAGACGTAGACCGGGATCAGCGGCTCGCCATGCGTGGCGTACGCGGAGCCCGCCGCGATCAGCGAGGCCGTACAGCCCGCCTCGGAGATGCCGTCGTGCAGCATCTGACCGGTCGGCGACTCCTTGTAGGCCAGCAGCAGCTCACGGTCGACCGACTCGTACATCTGGCCCAGCGGCGAGTAGATCTTCGCCGAGGGGAAGAGCGAGTCCATGCCGAAGGTGCGGTACTCGTCGGGCGCGATCGGCACGAACCGCTTGCCGATCTCCTTGTCCCGCATCAGGTCCTTCAGCAGCCGCACGAACGCCATGGTGGTGGCGATCTGCTGCTGACCGGTGCCCTTCTTCAGCGTGGCGTAGGTCTTGTCGCCCGGCAGCTGAAGCGGTTTGGCGCGCACGACACGGGTCGGCGCGTAGCCGCCCAGCGCCTTGCGGCGGTCGTGCATGTACTGGATCTCCTCCGAGTCCCGGCCCGGGTGGTAGTACGGCGGGAGGCCGGACTCCAGCTCCTTGTCGGGGATCGGCAGGTGCAGCCGGTCGCGGAAGCGCTTGAGGTCGTCGACCGTCAGCTTCTTCATCTGGTGGGTCGCGTTGCGGCCCTCGAAGTTCGGGCCGAGCGTCCAGCCCTTGACGGTCTGCGCGAGGATCACCGTCGGCTGGCCCTTGTGGGCCTTGGCCGCCGAGTACGCCGCGTAGATCTTCTTGTGGTCGTGACCGCCGCGGCCCAGGTGCAGGATCTGGTCGTCGGTCATGCCCTCGACCATCTTGCGCAGCCGCTGGTCGTCACCGAAGAAGTGGTCGCGGATGTAGGCGCCGGTCTCGGTCGCGTACGTCTGGAACTGACCGTCCGGCGTCGTGTTCAGCCGGTTGACCAGGATGCCGTCGCGGTCCTGCGCCAGCAGCGGGTCCCAGGTGCGGTCCCAGACCAGCTTGATCACGTTCCAGCCGGCGCCGCGGAACTGCGACTCCAGCTCCTGGATGATCTTGCCGTTGCCGCGCACCGGGCCGTCGAGCCGCTGGAGGTTGCAGTTGACCACGAAGGTCAGGTTGTCCAGGCCCTCACGGGCGGCCAGGGAGAGCTGGCCGAGCGACTCCGGCTCGTCCATCTCGCCGTCGCCCAGGAACGCCCAGACGTGGGAGTTGGAGGTGTCGGCGATGCCGCGTGCCTCCATATAGCGGTTCATCCGCGCCTGGAAGATCGCGCCGAGCGGGCCCAGGCCCATGGAGACCGTCGGGAACTCCCAGAAGTCCGGCATTGACCGCGGGTGCGGGTAGCTGGACAGCGCGTGACCGAGCTTGGACTTCTCCTGACGGAATCCGTCCAGGTGGTCCTCGCTCAGCCGGTCGAGCAGGAAGGCGCGGGCGTAGATGCCGGGGGAGGCATGGCCCTGGAAGAAGATCTGGTCGCCGCTGTCGTGGTCCTTGCCCGGAAGAAGTGGTTGAAGCCCACGTCGTACAGCGAGGCGGACGAGGCGAAGGTGGCGATGTGGCCACCGACCCCGATGCCCGGGCGCTGGGCCCGGGAGACCATCACCGCCGCGTTCCAGCGGGTCGCGTTGAGGATCTTGCGCTCGATCTCCTCGTTGCCGGGGAAGAACGGCTCGTCCTTGGTGGCGATGGTGTTGACGTAGTCCGTGCTGCGCATCTCGGGCACGGCGACGCGCTTCTCGCGGGCGCGCTCGATCAGGCGAAGCATCAGGTAGCGGGCACGTTCCCGGCCTCGCTCATCGACGGCTGCGTCGAGCGAGTCGAGCCATTCCTGGGTCTCTTCGGGATCGAAGTCCGGGACCTGGCTGGGAAGGCCGCCAATGATGATCGGGTTGCGATCGGATCCGGAAGCCACGCTATTCCTTCGCTTTTCGGTCGTGCTGTGCACGGACATGGATTCGTGCTCTGCTGCTGTCGCGCCGTTCTCCATCGTGTACCTCGGGTACGGGATACGTCACCTCTACCGAGTGGTAACCATCACCAGGTGAGACGGGGCGCTCCGGCGGCCGTCTCACGTGCGACGGCCGAATCGCAACCTTACGCCCACGACCGGGGTCGTCTGCGTACGACCGTTCGGCACGGGACCGGCGTAGGGTGGCTAGACACACACGTAAGCCGGACATCTTCGGGCAATCCGGTCGGCCGTGCGCCGTTGCGCGCCGTTCCTCCATGATGGGAGTTGCGGCGACACGTCAACGTTTGGGCGGGATCGCTGGCCGGGTACTTGCGCGATCCGCCCGGCCCGTGTGGACTACGCCCAAGCCCCCGCGTACGCGCGCGGGACGCACAGACTCGAAGAGTGAATGAAAGATGACAGGAGGCAATCCGTGAGCGCGACCGCGGACCACGCGGAGGAGCGGACCAACCCTGCCGCGAGGCTGGGTTTCCAGCCCGAACAGGTGGTCCAGGAGATCGGCTACGACGACGATGTCGACCAGGAGCTCCGCGAGTCCATCGAGGAGATCACCGGCCAGGAGCTCGTCGACGAGGAGTACGACGATGTGGCCGACGCCGTTGTGCTGTGGTTCCGGGAGGACGACGGCGATCTGACGGACGCGCTGGTGGACGCCATCCAGATGATCGACGACGGCGCACCGGTCTGGCTGCTGACGCCCAAGACCGGCCGTGACGGCTATGTCGAGCCGAGCGACATCAATGAGGCGGCGACCACCGCCGGCCTGTCCCAGACCAAGAGCTTCAACGCGGGCAAGGACTGGACGGGCAGCCGCCTGGTCACGCCCAAGGCCGCGCGCAGCGGCAAGCGCTGAGGCCGGCGGATCCACACCCCAGAGCCCCCCTCCGTTCCCTTACGGAGGGGGCTCTGAGCGTAGGCTGGGCCGCGCACCACATGATCAATTCACACCGTGATCATGCCGAACGTGATCACGCCGAACGTGATCTTTCCAAACGTGATCTTTCCGAACGTGAGCGAAGGGATGGCTCCCATGGCGATAGAGGTCGGCGCGAAGGCCCCCGACTTCCAGCTGAAGAACCAGCACGGCGAGTCGGTCAGGCTCTCCGACTTCCGGGGCGAGAAGAACGTCGTGCTGCTCTTCTACCCGTTCGCCTTCACCGGCGTGTGCACCGGCGAGCTGTGCGCGCTCCGCGACGAACTGCCGACGTTCGTCAACGACGACGTCCAGCTGCTGGCTGTCTCCAATGACTCGCCCTTCAGCCTGCGCGTCTTCGCCGAGCAGGAGGGCCTGGAGTACCCCCTGCTGTCGGACTTCTGGCCGCACGGCGAGACCAGCCGCGCCTACGGCGTCTTCGACGAGGACAAGGGCTGCGCGGTGCGCGGCACCTTCGTGATCGACAAGGAGGGCGTGGTGCGCTGGACGGTCGTCAACGGCCTGCCCGACGCCCGGGACCTGAACGACTACGCCAAGGCCCTGGAAGCCCTGTAGTCCGGGCCCCGAAACCCTGTAGCGGTCGGGAACCGCTCACTAGGATCGACGCGTTGATCCTGATGGGAAACCTTTGATGAAGGGGCACGCAGTGCTCCTGACGAACCTTTTTTGGGAGGACTCGTGGGAGTCAGCCTCAGCAAGGGCGGCAACGTCTCGCTGACCAAGGAAGCCCCGAACCTGACCGCGGTCGTCGTGGGCCTTGGCTGGGACGCCCGCACCACCACGGGCACGGACTTCGACCTCGACGCCAGCGCCCTGCTGACCAACGCCGAGGGCAAGGTCGGCAACGACCAGAACTTCGTCTTCTTCAACAACCTCAAGAGCCCTGACGGCTCCGTCGAGCACACCGGTGACAACCTCACCGGTGAGGGCGAGGGCGACGACGAGCAGATCAAGGTGAACCTGGCGGGCGTCCCCGCCGATGTCGCCAAGATCGTCTTCCCGGTGTCGATCTATGACGCCGAGACCCGTCAGCAGAGCTTCGGCCAGGTGCGCAACGCCTTCATCCGCGTGGTGAACCAGGCCGACGGCAACGAGCTCGCCCGCTACGACCTGTCCGAGGACGCCTCGACCGAGACCGCCATGGTCTTCGGCGAGCTGTACCGGAACGGCGCGGAGTGGAAGTTCCGCGCCATCGGGCAGGGGTACGCCTCGGGCCTGCGCGGCATCGCGCAGGACTTCGGCGTCAACGTCTGAGCGACGTCCGAGCGGGCCGTCGAAGGCCGCCGAAGGCCGCCGACAGGGCACACATCATTCCGGCGCCGCACCCCCGCGCCCCAGTGGCAGGGGTGCGGCGCCGGACGCGTATCACCCACGCAACACCCGGGAGGAAACAGCATCATGGGCGTCACACTCGCCAAGGGGGGCAATGTCTCCCTCTCCAAAGCCGCTCCGAACCTCACACAGGTGCTCATCGGCCTGGGCTGGGACGCGCGCTCCACCACCGGAGCGCCGTTCGACCTCGACGCCAGCGCCCTGCTGTGCCGGTCGGGGCGGGTGCTCGGCGATGAGTACTTCATCTTCTACAACAACCTCAAGAGCCCGGAGGGCTCCGTCGAGCACACCGGCGACAACCTCACCGGCGAGGGCGAGGGTGACGACGAGTCCCTGCTGATCGATCTGAGCAAGGTCCCGGCCGAGGTCGACAAGATCGTCTTTCCGGTCTCCATCCATGAGGCCGAGGCCAGGCGCCAGACGTTCGGGCAGGTCAGCAACGCCTTCATCCGGGTGGTGAACCAGGCGGACGGCCAGGAGCTGGCCCGCTACGACCTCTCCGAGGACGCCTCCGGCGAGACCGCGATGATCTTCGGCGAGGTCTATCGCTACGGCGGCGAATGGAAGTTCAGGGCCGTGGGGCAGGGGTACGCGTCGGGTCTGCGAGGCATCGCTCTAGACTTCGGAGTCAACGTTTCGTAAAACCGCGTAAAGCGCGCGGGGGAGACCTTACGACGAAGGATTGGGTAGGCAGTGCTCCTGAAAACCTTTGGTTGGTCGTTCGCCGTCACGGCGATCGGTCTGGCCCTGGCCGGCGTCCTCTGGGGGTGGCAGGGGCTCGCCATCGTCGGGATCCTCTCGATCCTGGAGATCTCGCTCTCATTCGACAACGCGGTCATCAACGCGGGCGTTCTGCGCAAGATGAACGCCTTCTGGCAGAAGATCTTCCTGACCGTCGGCATCCTGATCGCCGTCTTCGGCATGCGGCTGGTCTTCCCGGTGATCATCGTCGCCGTCACGGCCAAGATGAGCCCCATCGAGGCCGTCGATCTGGCGATCAACGACAAGAACCAGTACGAGCACCTGGTCACGGCGGCGCATCCGGCGATCGCGGCCTTCGGCGGGATCTTCCTGCTGATGATCTTCCTCGACTTCATCTTCGAGGAGCGGGACATCAGGTGGCTGGGGTGGCTGGAGAAGCCGCTCGCCAAGCTGGGCAAGCTGGACACGTTCTCGATCGTGGTCGCCCTGCTCGCGCTGCTGATCGTCGCCACCACCGTGGCCACCGACGTGGCCCACGGCGGCGGTGACAAGAGCGCCACCGTCCTGTTGTCCGGCGTCGCCGGTCTGCTCACCTATCTGATCGTCGGCGGCATCTCCGGCTACTTCGAGGACAAGCTCGAAGAGGAGGACGAAGACGAGGGCGACGAGACCGCTGAGGCCGGGGGCGAGGACGGCGAGGCCGCGAAGGCCGCCGCGAACGCCCAGCTCAACGGCAGCGGCGGGCGTGGCTCCGGCGGCGCCACCGTGGTCGGCCTGGCCGGCAAGGCCGCGTTCTTCCTCTTCCTCTACCTCGAGGTCATCGACGCGTCCTTCTCCTTCGACGGGGTCATCGGCGCCTTCGCGGTCACCAACGACATCTTCGAGATGGCGCTGGGTCTGGGCATCGGCGCCATGTACATCCGGTCGCTGACCGTCTTCCTGGTCCGCAGGGGCACTCTCGACGACTACGTCTACCTGGAGCACGGCGCGCACTACGCGATCGGCGCGCTGGCCGTGATCCTGCTGGTCACGATCAAGTACGAGATCCACGAGGTCATCACCGGCCTGGTGGGCGTGGTGCTGATCGCCGCCTCGTACTGGTCCTCGGTGGTGCGCAACCGCCGGGAGGCGGCCGCCGGGGAGGATGCGGAGGCCAAGACGGAAGTCACCTCCGGAGTCTGACCGCCGGGAGTGTGACGCGGCGGCGTTTGAGGAACGCTCTGAGCGGGGCGGCCGAGGTCTTCCGACCTCCCGGCCGCCCCGCGGCGGTTGAGCGGCTTGTCGGGCCGTTTCCCGGGCAGCCTTCCGGCAGCTTCGAGGCAGCGAGCGACGAAGGGTGGGGGTGCGCACCATGGCGTTCTGGAACAACTGGGGACGGTCCGCATGGCGTCAGTTCGACAGTGGTGACGCGTCCGGTGTGGTCGAGCTGACCAAGCGGCATGCGTCGATCTCGCTGACCAAGCAGGGGGCCGCCACCGGCAATCTGCGCATCAACCTCTCCTGGCAGATGCGCACCTCGGACTTCAACAGCAGGGCGCGGCGCGGCTCGCTGCGCCATCCGCTGCAGATGTTCAAGCCCGAGCCGGTGCAGGCCCAGGGGCCCGCGTTGGTCAATGTCGACCTCGACCTCGCGGTGATGTACGAGCTGAAGAGCGGCTCCAAGGGCGTGGTGCAGCCGCTGGGCGAGTTCTTCGGCAATCTCAACGAGCCGCCGTACGTCAAGCTCAGCGGCGACGACCGGTTCGGCTCCGGGTCCGGTGAGACGGTCTACGTCAACATGGACCACAAGGACGACATCAAGCGACTGCTCGTCTTCGTCTACATCTACGACGGCACCCCCGCCTTCGACCGCACCCACGGCCTGGTCACGCTCTATCCGAGCAATGGGCCGCGGGTGGAGATCGCCCTCGACGAGCGCGCCCCGCAGGCGCGCTCCTGCGCCGTCGTCCTGATCGAGAACGTCAAGGGCGAGATGATGGTCCGCCGCGAGGTGAAGTACGTCTACGGCTTCCAGGCGGAGCTGGACCGGCTGTACGGCTGGGGCCTCCAGTGGGGCCGGGGCTACAAGTCCAAGGTGTGACCCCGGTCCGCCCCGCGGCCCCCGTCCCCGTCCGCTCCTACCTGTTCTGGAACTGCGGGCCCTGCGGCGGCAGGACGAAATGGGGGTCCGGCACCTGGGCGGGGATCGGCGGCGGGGGCGGCGGCACCGGCCCCGTCGGCTGCACCTGCTGCGGATAGCCGTACGCGGGGGCTGCGGATAGCCGTATCCCGGCTGCGGCTGCGGCTGCGGCTGCGGATAGCCGTAGCCGGGCTGCGCCGGGGGCTGGGCGGGCGGCTGCGGATACCCCGCGCCCGGGGTCTGTGGGGGCGGGGGCGGCACCTGCGACGGCACATAGGCGTAGCCGCTGTCGCCCTGCGCGGCGGCGGGGTGCATGGGCTGGGTGCGGTGCGGATCCCAGGGGTCGGGCGACACCGGGTGCGGATAGCCGTACGCCGGGGGATGGGCCTGGGTCGTCGCGTCGGACGGCGGCGGGAGCGGAGTGCCGGGGGCCGAAGGGGGCGCGGTGGCCGCGGCGGCCGCGGTGGCCGCGGGCTCAGGGGCGGGGGCCGGGGTTTCCGGGGCCGAGGGCTCGGCCGCGGCGATGGCCTCCGGCTCGGCCGCGGCATCGTCCTCCGGGCCGCCCTCACCGTCCTCCACCGAGATCCCGTACTGCGTGGCCAGCCCGACCAGCCCCGACTCATAGCCCTGCCCCAGGGCCCGGAACTTCCAGCCGTCGCCGCGCCGGTAGACCTCTCCGCAGATCAGCGCGGTCTCCTTGCCGGTGTCCGGCAGTACCGCGAAGATCGCGACCGGCTGGGCGTCCGCGTCGTCCGGCGCACCGGGCGAGGCGTCGTACAGCAGCAGGCTCAGATCCCGTACCTGCCCGAAGGTGCCGCCGTCGGCGGACGCGGCGATCACCACCCGGCGCACCTCCGGCTCCAGCCCGACCAGCTCGGCCTCGATGGTGTCCGTCAGCGCGTCCTGGTTCGACTTCTTGGGCAGATGCCGGACCAGGCCCGAGGGGTGCCGCGGCTGGTTGTAGAAGACGAAGTCCTCGTCCGAGCGCACCCGGTCGTCCGGCCCCAGCAGCAGCGCCGAGGCGTCCACGTCGGGTACGTCCGTGCCGGGGGTCCAGCGCAGCACCGCGCGTATGGCCGTGGCCTCCAGCGGGATGTTCGATCCCTTCAGCATCGCCTGCGTCATGGCGGCAATCCTGCCTTCCCGGTGGGTGCGGGGACAACGCAGGGTACGCGGCGGGCGGCGGCGCGGGGGTGGTACGGGGCGGCGGGGCGGGCATGCCGGACACCACGCGGACGCACATGGGTTACGTGAGTTTCACGCCCTTGGGGAACTTTTGACCCATGGCCGCACGTACGATTATCGGCCAACCGCGGGTCGGCGTGACCCAGGCGGCGTACCGGCAGTGCGGGGAGTTGTATGCGGCATTTCGAACATCTGCCGGACGACGTGCGAACGAACCTCTTCCACCGGGAGCCCGGTGAATTCAGCGTGGACTCGCCCACCCGGACGCTGGCCGTCGCCCTCGGCGCCACCCTGTACTGCCCGGCGACCCGGCCCCGGCTGGCCGACGACATCGTCAAACAGGCAGGTCGCGGCGTGGTCTCCATGGTGCTGTGCCTGGAGGACTCCATCGACGACGCCGAGGTGGCGGGCGCGGAGGAGAACCTCGTACGGCAGTTCGCGGAGCTGCCCGGGCGCGGCTCGGGCACCTCGCTGCCGCTGCTCTTCATCCGGGTCCGTACCCCCGAGCAGATCGTCGATCTCGTCTCCCGGCTCGGCGCGGGCGTGCGGCTGCTGTCCGGATTCGTACTGCCGAAGTTCACCGAGGAGCGTGGCGGAGCCTTTCTCGAGGCGCTGATGTCGGCCGAAACCGCCCAGGTGACCGAGGCGTTGGGCGGACGGCGGCTGTTCGCGATGCCGGTCCTCGAATCGCCGGAGCTGATGCACCGCGAAACGCGCACCGACAGCCTCAGCGGCATCAGCCGGATCGTCGACAAATACCGGGAGCGGGTGCTGGCGCTGCGCCTCGGTGTCACCGATCTGTGCTCGGCGTACGGGCTGCGCAGGGCGCCGGACATGACCGCCTACGACGTCCAGCTGGTCGCGTCCGTGATCGGGGACGTGGTGAACATGCTGGGCCGGGCCGATGGCACGGGCTTCACGATCACCGGGCCGGTGTGGGAGTACTTCAAACCGCATGAGCGGATGTTCAAGCCGCAGCTGCGGATCAGCCCCTTCAGCAGCGGCCGGGCCGAGTCGCTGCGCACCGCGCTGATCGAGCACCACATGGACGGGCTGCTGCGCGAGATCGAGCTGGACCGGGCCAACGGTCTCCAGGGCAAGACCTGCATCCACCCCAGCCATGTGGCCCCGGTGCACGCGCTCTCCGTCGTCAGCCACGAGGAGTTCAGCGACGCGGTGGACATCCTCGAGCCGCAGCGCTGCGGGGGCGGTGTGCTGCGCTCCTCGTACACCAACAAAATGAACGAGGTGAAGCCGCACCGGGCCTGGGCCGAGCGGATCCTGCTGCGCGCGGAGGTCTTCGGGGTGGCCCGGGAGGATGTGAGCTTCGTGGAGCTGCTGGCGGCGAGCCTGCGGACGTAGGGCGAACCGGGCCCGGCACGGGCCCGGGGACGAGGGACGAGGGAAACGAGGCGCAGGGCGGCGTGAGCGGCGTGAGCGTGGGCAACGTGTGGTCGGGACAGTGGGTCGCGGACCGGCTCGGAGTACGGCTGGGCGGGGGCGTGGCCGGGGCCGGGGTCGGGGGCTGCGACGGCGGCCAGGACGGTGTCGGCAGCCGGAACGGCGACGGCGACGGCGGCGCGCGGTTGCGCGAGCTGCTGGGGCTGGCCCTGCGGCGCAACCCCAAGCGGGCCCATCTGCTGGTCTCCAACGTGCTCGGCAAGCACGTCCCGCAGCGCCCCGCCACCGTCCACGGCGCGGGCGTGCGGCTCGGCCGCCGGGTGCGGGAACTGCTGGGCGACGAGGCGGCGGCGCGCGCGGTGGTGCTCGGATACGCGGAGACCGCCACCGGCCTCGGTCACAGCGTGGCCGACGGGCTCGCCCTCGCCCCGTACCTCCACTCCACCCGCCGCCCGGTGCCGGGCGTCGCCACGGTGGGCGGTTTCGAGGAGGAGCACAGCCACGCCACCTCCCATCTGCTGCTCCCCGAGGACCCCGGGCTCCTGGCCTCGACGGGCCCGCTGGTCCTCGTGGACGACGAGTTCTCCACCGGCCGTACGGTCCTCAACACGATCGCCGCCCTCCACCGCCGCTTCCCCCGCGACCACTATGTGGTGGTCGCCCTGGTGGACATGCGCTCGTCCGAGGACCGCGCCCGCCTGGACGCCTTCGCGGCCGACCTCGGCGCCCGCGTCGACCTGGTCGCCGCCGCGGCCGGAGCGGTTCACCTCCCCGACGACGTCCTGGAGCGCGGCGCGGAGCTGGTGGCCGCGCATGAGGCGGCCGCCGAGGCCCGTGAGGGCGCGACCGAGCACCGTAAGGGCGCCACCGAGGGCCGTAAGGGCGCCACCGGGCGCCTCAAAGACACCTCCGCCCTCCACGCGGACACCTCCGCCCTCCACGCGGACACCTCAGCCCTCCACGCGGACACCTCCGCCGTCCGCGTGGACCTCGGCTGGCCCGAGGGGCTTCCGGATGGCGGCCGCCACGGCTTCACCCCCGCTCACCGCACCCGCCTCGAAGCGGCCCTCCCCGCCATGGCCACCCGCCTCGCGGCGGCGCTGGGGGAATCGCCGGACGCTTCTGCCGCGCCGCCCGGCACCGCCCCGGCGGCGCCCGCGGGACACACCGCACCGGCCTCGGACCACGCGGGCGCGTTTACCGCGCCAGCTGCTACCGCGCTTGCCGGGCCGGACGACCCGGGCCACCCGGTCGCGCCTGCCGCGCCAGATGCACCGGCTGCGCCGGACGACCCGGGCGAGCTTGCCGCGCTTGCCGCGCCGGGCCATGCGGCTGCGCCGGACGATCCGGCTGCGCCGGGCCATGCGGCTGCGCCGGACGACCCGGGCGCGCTTGCCGCGCTTGCCGCGCCGGGCCATGGGGCCGCGCCGGACGATCTGGCTGCGCCGGGCCATGGGGCCGCATCGGCCGCATCGGCCGCATCGGCCGCGCTGGCCGCGCCTGCCGCGCCAGACGCACCGGACGCACCGGCCGCGCCTGCTGACGACCCGGCGGCAACCTCACGCCGGGCCGCGCCCGCCCTGGGCGGGCCGGGCGGCCCCGGCGCCGGTGGCGCCCCCACCCCGCCCCGCCCCCTCCGCCGCGTCCTCGTCCTCGGGTTCGAGGAGCTGATGTACGCGCCGCTGCGGATCGCGGAGGCGCTGGACGAGGCGCTCGACGGCGTCGAGGTGCGGTATTCGACGACCACCCGCTCGCCCGTGCTCGCCGTCGACGACCCCGGGTACGCCATCAGGACCCGGCTGACCTTCCCCGCGCACGACGAGCCCGCCGACGGCCCCGGGCCCCGCTACGCCTACAACGTGGCGCCCGGCGCCGACCCCGGCCGCCGCTTCGACGCCGTCGTCGCCGTCGTCGACTCGACCGCCGACACGCCCGCGCTGCACGCCCCCGACGGGCTGCTCGCCGGCTTGAGCGCGCACACGGACCGGCTGGTGCTGGCCGTCGTGCCGTCCTACCGCCCCGGACCCCACCCACCCCCCGCACCGTCCCCGAACGACAGGCACCGCCCATGCACCGACCGTCGTACGAGCCCCTGCGCGGGCCGGACTTCTCGTCCTACGCCCCCGAAGAGGTGGGCTGGCTGCTCCAGGACTTCTCCCACGTCACCCTCGAAGCGCCCACCGAGGAGCGGGAGGAGGCGATCCAGAGCGGGGGCGCGCACTACGCCGAGTCGCTGCCCGTGGAGTACCAGCCGAGCGAGCGGTACCAGGAGCTGTTCCGGGCCGCCCTCGACACCTCCGCCGCCCGGATCGCCCGCGCGGTCGGCGCGGTCACCGAGACCGTGCTCGCCGAGCGCTCCCGCGCCCCGTCCTCGTCTCGCTCGCCCGCGCCGGCACCCCCGTCGGGGTGCTGATGCGCCGCTGGGCGCGCCACGCCCACGGGCTGGACCTCCCGCACTACGCGATCTCCATCGTGCGCGGCCGCGGCATCGACACGGCCGCGCTGCGCTGGCTGGCGGACCACCACGACCCGGCCGACGTCGTCTTCGTCGACGGCTGGACCGGCAAGGGCGCCATCACCCGCGAGCTGTCGGACGCCCTCGCCCCGTACCCGGACTTCGATCCGCGGATCGCCGTCCTCGCCGACCCCGGCCGCTGTGTGGACACCTACGGCACCCGGGACGACTTCCTCGTCCCCTCCGCGTGCCTCAACTCGACCGTCTCCGGGCTGATATCGCGCACCGTGCTCCGCGCCGACCTCGTCGGCCCGAACGACTTCCACGGCGCGAAGTACTACCGCGAACTCGCCGGCTCGGACGTCTCCGGGCACTTCCTGGACACCGTCTCGGCCCGCTTCGCCGAGGTCGCCGAGGCGGCCCTGGCCGACGCCGAGCGGCTCGCGGCCACCGACCGCACCCCCACCTGGGAGGGCTGGGCCGCGGTCGAGCGGATCAGCCAGGAGTACGGCATCCACGACGTCAACCTCGTCAAGCCGGGCGTCGGCGAGACCACCCGGGTGCTGCTGCGCCGCGTCCCGTGGAAGATCCTCGCCCAGCGCGGCGCGGGCGCGGACCTGGACCATGTGCGGCTGCTCGCCGAGCAGCGCGGAGTGCCGGTCGAGGAGGCCGACGACCTCCCGTACACCTGCGTCGGGCTGATCCACCCGCGCTACACCCGGGGCGCCACCGGGGCCGACGGAAAGACGGTCGGCACGGCCTCCGACAAGACGGCCGACAAGGCGAACACGGCGGGCATCGCCGCCGGCAGACACGAGAGAACGGTGGCGGCACGATGAGCGTCCTGGTGGCAAGCGACCTCGACCGCACCCTGATCTACTCCGCGGCCGCGCTCGGCCTCGAGATGCCGGACGCCGAGGCCCGCGGCTGCTGTGCGTCGAGACGTACGAGGGCAAGCCGCTGTCGTACCTGACCGAGACCGCCGCCGGGCTGCTCGCCGAGCTGGTCCGCACCTCCGTCTTCGTCCCCACGACCACCCGTACCGTCGAGCAGTACCGCCGCATCCGCCTCCCCGGCCCCGCCCCCGCTTCGCGATCTGCGCCAACGGCGGCCAGCTGCTGGTCGACGGCGAGCCCGACGCCGACTGGCACCAGCGGGTGCGCGGCGCCCTCGACGACGGATGCGCCCCCCTGGAGGAGGTGCGCGCCCACCTCAGCGCCACCGCCGACCCCGCCTGGCTGCTCAAGGAGCGGGTGGCCGAGGAACTGTTCGCCTATCTCGTGGTGCGGCGGGAGCTGCTGCCCGAGGGGTACGTCAAGGAGCTCACCCAGTGGGCCGACCCGCGCGGCTGGACGGTCTCCCTCCAGGGCCGCAAGATCTACGCCGTGCCCAAGCCGCTCACCAAGAGCGCGGCCGTCGCCGAGATCAAGAGCCGCACCGGAGCCGACGAGGTGCTCGCCGCGGGCGATTCCCTGCTCGACACCGATCTGCTGCTCGCGGCCGACCGCGCCTGGCGCCCCGGCCACGGCGAACTGGCCGACATCGGCTGGTCGGCGCCCCAGCTGACCGTGGTCGAGGAGAAGGGCGTCGCGGCGGGCGAGGCCATCGTCCGCGCCCTGGGCGAGCGCTCCTCCGTCACCTGGGCGCGCGCCCGCAGCCAGATCATCCGCGCCGTCTCCCGCGGCCGGGACTGAGCAGCCGTACCGCCACCCATCCCAGCACCGCGAGCGCGGCCGCGCCCAGCACCGCCTTCGAGTAGACCGAGACGTAGTCCGTGACGTCGCGCCAGTTGTCCCCCAGCGCGTAACCGGCCAGGACGAACACGGAGTTCCAGATCGCGCTGCCGAGGGTGGTCAGGACGAGGAAGACCGGGAGGGGCATCCGCTCGATACCGGCCGGGACCGAGATCATGCTGCGGAAGATCGGCACCATGCGGCCGAAGAAGACCGCCTTGGTGCCGTGGCGCCCGAACCAGCGCTCGGTCCGGTCGATATCGGCGGGCCTGACCAGCGGCAGCCGCTCGGCGATCGCGACGGTCCGCTCCCGGCCGAGCAGCGCGCCCACCCCGTACAGCGCGAGCGCGCCCAGGACCGAACCGGCGGTGGTCCACAGCAGCGCGGCCACCAGGCTCATCCGCCCCTGCCCCGCCGCGAACCCGGCGAGCGGCAGGATCACCTCGCTGGGCAGCGGCGGGAAGAGGTTCTCCAGGGCGATGGCGGTGCCCGCGCCCGGCGCCCCCAGGGCGTCCATCAGGCCGGTGGCCCAGTCGGTGATCCGATCAGTCATGGCCGGAACGCTAGGAACCGGCCGCACCCGGCGGCCATGAGGCCGACCGTCCGGTTCCCCGGCCGTCCACCGCACCGGCAGCCTGCGGAAATCCTCAGTGTCCCGGCCGCTCCCGGCCGCTAGCGTTTCCACCATGGGTGCCACTACGGGGAGATGGCCGCGGCGCGCGGCGCGGCTCGCCGCCGGGCTGCTGGCGGGGGCCGGTACGGCGCTCGTCGCGCTGCCGTTCCTGGCGGCGGTGGGGCTGACCCTGCTGGCCGTGGGCTGGCCGGGCGCGCGGCGGTGCGTCCTGCGGCCGTTCACGGCGGGCGCGGCGCGGCTGACCGAGCTGGAGCGCCGCAGACTGGCCCGGTTCCTGGACCTCGAGGTCACCTCCGACTACGGCGGTCGCCAGGCGCTGCGCTATCTCGCGGCGCGCACCGCCGTGGGGCTGCTCGGCGGTCTCGTGCTGCTGGCCGGGCTCATCGGCATCGCCTACGGCACCTTCCTCCTCTGGGGCCGGCTGCTCGGCTTCGCCTTCCACGACCTGGTCAGCGTCGTGACCAGCGGTGTCGGTGGCCTCTTCCTGCTGTTCCTCGCCGTCCAGGGGGTCTTCGGCGTGGCCGACCTCGAGGCGCGGCTGGCGCGCGGCGTCCTCGGCCCCGAGACCCAGGACGCGCTGCGGCACCGCATCGAGGAGCTGGCCGCCAGCCGCGCCGGGGTCGTCGAGGCGGTCCACGACGAACGGCGCCGCATCGAGCGCGATCTCCACGACGGCGTGCAGCAGCGGCTGGTGGCGCTCGGCATGCTGCTCGGCCGGGCCCGCCGCAGCCAGGACCAGGCCAAGGCGCGCGCCCTGCTGGCGCAGGCCCACGAGGAGAGCCGCCAGGCGCTGGACGAGCTGCGCGAGGTGGCCTGGCGGGTCTATCCGACCGCGCTGGACGAGGCCGGGCTGCGGATCGCCCTGGAGACGGTCGCCGAGCGCTCGGCCATCCCCGTACGGCTCACTTACGAGCTCACGGCCGAGCCGGTCACGGCGGTGCGCACCGCCGCGTACTTCGTGGTGGCGGAGGCGCTGACCAACGCGCTCAAGCACTCGGGCGCGGACCGGATCGACGTCGCGCTGACGGCCGTGGCCCCGGGCACGCTGACCGTCCGCGTCACCGACGACGGCACCGGCGGCGCCGACCCGGCGGGCGGCGGTCTGCTCGGCCTGGCCCGCCGGGTCGCCGCCCTCGACGGCCGGCTGAGCGTGGTGAGCCCGCCCGGCGGCCCCACCACCGTCACCGCGGAGCTGCCCGCCCCATCCCTAAGCGGTGTGCCGTGCGGGTGATCCTGGCCGATGACTCGACCCTGCTCCGCGAGGGCCTGGTGCGGCTGCTCGCCGAGGAGGGGCACGAGGTGGTGGCGGCGGTGGGGGACGGCGCCGCGCTGGTGGCGGCGGTCGAGGCGGCACCGGACGTGGACGCGGTGGTGGTGGACGTACGGATGCCGCCGACGCATACGGACGAGGGGCTGCGGGCGGCGCTGGAGATCCGGCGGCGGTGGCCGGGGTGGGCGTGCTGGTGCTGTCGCAGTACGTGGAGAAGCGGTACGCGACGGAGCTGCTGACGGGGGAGGGAGCCGCGGAGAGGGCTGACGAGAGGGCTGACGGGGCCGGGCCTTCCGGCGCGCGGTCCGGGGGAGTCGGCTATGTGCTCAAGGACCGGGTGGTGCAGGTCGACGAGTTCCTCGACGCGCTGGAACGGGTCGCCACGGGCCGCGCCGCGTTCGACCCGGAGGTCGTCCGCAGACTGCTCGCCCGCTCCACCCGCACCGATCCGCTGGGCCGTCTCACCCCGCGCGAGCGGGAGGTGCTCGACGCGATGGCACAGGGGCACGCCAACGCGGCGATCGCCGAGCGGCTGTATGTGTCCCGCAGCGCGGTCGAGAAGCACATCAACGCCATCTTCGAGAAGCTCGAGCTGCCGGGGAACGCGGGGTACAGCCGCCGGGTGCTCGCCGTACTGCGCTATCTGGGAAGCTGAAGGTGAAGCTGAAGCTGAACGGATCGGGACGGACCGAGCTGATCAGATCGAAATGGATCGGAATAGATCGGAATGGACCGGGACGGAACCGGTCGGGGAGCCCAGGAGCCGAAAAGGGAGGCCGTGATGGCCGAGAGCAAGAGCACACCGATCACGGCCGAGCTGTACGACTACGTCCTGCGGCACAATCCGCCGCTCGACCCGGTCCTGCGCGAGCTCGTCGAGGTCACCCACCGCAACCTCCCCGGCCACGCCGGGATGCAGTCCGCCGAGGAGCAGGCCCCGCTGCTGGCCTTCCTGGTCCGGCTGATCGGCGCCCGCCACATCGTGGAGGTCGGCACCTTCACCGGCTTCTCCGCGCTGGCCATGGCCCAGGCGCTGCCCGCCGACGGCCGGCTGATCGCCTGCGATGTGTCGGAGGAGTGGACGGCGTACGGGCGGAAGGCGTGGGCCAAGGCCGGTGTCGAGGACCGCATCGACCTGCGGATCGCGCCCGCGCTGGACACGCTGCGCGCGATGCCCGCCGAGCCCCATATCGATCTCGCCTATCTCGACGCGGACAAGCAGAACTACATCCCGTACTGGGAGGAGCTGGTCCCGCGGATGAACCCGGGCGGTTTGATCGTCGCGGACAACGTCTTCTACCACGCCCAGGTCATCGAGGCGGCGCCCTCGTCCGGGGGCGCCGCGATCCAGGCGTTCAACGACCATGTGGCGGCGGACGCCCGGATGGAGGCGGTCATGCTCACCGTCGCCGACGGCCTGACGCTCGCGCGCCGGGTCAGCTGAGCCGCCGGCCGCGGATCCGCTGCCGGACCCGGGCCCAGCGCCCGGGGGTCCCGGGCCGGCCGGTGGGCTGGGCGGGCTGGGCTTGCTCGGTGCCACCGGGCCGATCCAGCTTGCCCCACTTGCCGGGCGGCTGACCGGACCGTTCAAGGGGCCCACCGGGGGCGCCCGGGGCGCCCGGCCCACCCGGGGCGCCCGGGACCTCGGGTGTGAGCGGGGCGCCGGGCTGGACCTGGACGGCCGTACCGCCCCGTTCGGCGGCCCGCTCCCGAGCCGCGACCAGCTCACGCGCGTGGGCGGCCTCGCGCTCGGCCTGCTCGGGGTGGCGGGTCACCCAGTACGGATTGTCATGCGGCAGCCCGCCGCTGACCCGTCCGTACATCCCGAACCACATCAGCAGCAGCCCCACCACAAAGCTGAACAGCACGTTCTGCATCCGGAACGCCAGGAAGTTGTACGGGGTCTCCAGCAGCGCCAGATTGACGAACCCGCTCAGCAGGAAGAGCAGCCCGAGCACCATGTTGAGCGACGAGGCGAAGTTGCCGCCGATGAGCATGCCGATGAACAGCAGCAGTCCGATGACGATGGAGAGCACGCTCAGCGTGCCGTTGGTGTTGAGTCCGGCGACCGTGTTCGCGCCGGTGTCGAAGAAGCCGACCCGGTGGATCAGGCCCAGGATGCCGAAGGCGCCGAGCACCAGCCCCATGAGCCCGGCGCCGACGCGATAGACCTTGCTGAGCCGGTGATCGACGGGCAGATGCTCATCGAGCGTGGTGTGCGCGCCGATCCGCTCCGGGAAGTGCCGTGCGACTCCGGCGGGGTGAGGACCGATGGGGGAGGGGCGGCCCGTAGCCATCTCCGGCCTCCTTGCTGCTGGCGCCGGACCTCGGCCGCGCGCTCGTCGCGGTCGAGGCCGTACCCGTGGAACGCCACGTCACCGTCGCGTACACGGCGTGCGCGCGCACGATCGGAGGCGCGGCACGGGCACGTATCTCCAGGATCCGTCCCGCCCCCTGAAGGCTCAACCGCAGCAACCGCCACCGCAGCAGCCGCCACCGCCACCACCGCCGGACGGGGGCCGGGCCGAGGAAGAGGAGGCGGAGGACGTCGAGGACGCGGCGCCGGTGACGGCCACGGTGGAGAGCAGCTTCACCGTGTCGCCGTGCCCGTCCGGGCAGGACGCGGGAGCGGAGGACTCGGCCATGGGCCGGTTCAGCTCGAAGGTGGTGCCGCAGGCGCGGCAGCGGTACTCATAGCGAGGCATGACAGGAGCATAACCACCGAACCGCAGGTCAGCCCCCCGAATGAGCCCGGGGCTTCGCGCGGGCTCAATGCCCCCCGCCCCGCTCGTCCCGGATCTCCTGGACGACCCGGGCGGCGGTCTGCCGTACGGCCTCGGTCTCGGAGAGGAAGTGCCACCAGTCCGGATGCCGCCCCTCAAGACCCGCGATGGCCCGGTCGAGGCGCTCCACGGCGTCGTCCAGCGGGCGCGCGTGGCGGGGATCGGGGGTGCTGCGCCCGGCCATGGCCAGCCGCTGTGCGTCGCGGATCGCGAACCGGGTGCGCTCGATCTCCTTCTGCTGGTCGTACGACACCTCGTCCAGCCGCCGCAGCCGGTCCCCGGCCGCCGAGACGGCCTCGTCCGTACTGTTCAGCAGCGCCCGTACGGTGGCCAGCAGCGCGGTGGCGTCCGGCCAGCGCTGCTCCTCGCGCGCCGCCTGCGCCTCCTTGAGCTTCTCCTCGGCCTGCGCCACATCCCGCGCCGCCTGCGCGGGGACGGGCTGCAGATCCTGCCAGCAGGCCGCGGTGTAGCGGCGGCGCAGCTCGCTGAGGACGGGCTCGACCCCGGCGGCCCGGGTGGTGATCGCCTGGGCGCGGGTGCGCAGGGACACCAGCCGCTTGTCGATCTCCGTCGCCCGCTCCGGCAGCCGCTCGGCCTCCCCGCGCACCGCCTCGGCCCTGCGCAGCACATCATCGGCTCGCCGCAGGGTCTCCTGCACACCGTGCTGCCCGGCCCCCTGGTTGAGCTTGGTCAACTCGGGCGACAGCGCCGCCAGCCGGGCCGCCAGATCGTCCGCCCGCAGCCCCGACGCACGCACCGCGTCCAGCGCGTTACTCGCCGCGAGCAGCGCCTGCCGCGCCCGCTCCACCGCCGGCGCCAGCCGCGCCAGC
Source organism: Streptomyces violaceusniger (assembly GCA_005405945.1). Classification (GTDB taxonomy): domain Bacteria; phylum Actinomycetota; class Actinomycetes; order Streptomycetales; family Streptomycetaceae; genus Streptomyces; species Streptomyces violaceusniger. The sequence goes on along the minus strand of BJHW01000001.1, from coordinate 4,085,007 downwards.
CGCGTCTCGGCCTGCTCCAGCAGCGGCCCCAGCCCCTGCGCGAACCGGTCCAGATCCGCCTTCGTCCGCTCCAGCGCGTCCTTCGCCCTGGTCAGATCGGCACGGGCCCGGGAGGCCGTCGCCGCGTCCAGATCGTCCCGATCCAGATCATGGGCGTCCACCGCCGTGATGTAGTCCTGGCTGACCTGGTCGATCCGCCGCTCCAGCGCCGAGAAGTCGGCCGCGGTCCGGCGCGCGGCGGGCGAATCGTCCACGGCGGTGATCGTCTCGATGGAGATCCGCAGATCCCGCTGCGCGGTGTCCAGCTCGTAGAACGCCGCCGCGGCGGCGTCCTTCGCCGCCTGCGCCTCCGCCCGCTGACTCTCCCCCCGCCCCCCGAACCACCGCCGGCCCCCGCCCCCACCGGCAAACGACAACGACCCCACGGCGACCAGCAACGGCACGGGCAGCAACACCAGCCCGAGCACGGAGGAACCACGCGACGGACGCGACCGACGCACACGGACGAGACGCGCAAGACGACCAAAAGCCACGACAGGGATGAAAGGATCAGCCGGACGACGCGGACGGCACGGACGACGCGGACGGCGCGCTGGACGCGCAGACTCTGCAGATGACGCCGCCACTTCCCGCTCCCGATGGATCGCCCAGGTCCGAATGTCATTCTCCCACCCGACACTGACGAGCACAGCGCTCGGTTCGGTTCGCGATCTCCGGACTTCTCCACCCCCAGCCCGCCCCCTCCGCGGCCTCCTCCCCACAATTGCGGCACCACCCCGGAAACCCTGTAGGCTGACAGCTCCCCTGGGGCGCATAGCTCAGCGGTAGAGCGCTGCCCTTACAAGGCAGATGTCGGCGGTTCGAACCCGTCTGCGCCCACCCTCCGGACCAGCGCGGATGCCGTCTCGGCGGCCCGCGCTGTTCGCCGTAGCCATGGCATTAACCATGAATAGGTTCCGCAGCCATGGCGAACACCCAGTCCACGCGCCGCCAGCGCGGCAGCATCCGCCCCAATGGGGCCGGCTTCCAAGTCCGCGTCTACGCGGGCAGCGACCCGCTCACGAAGAAGCCTCTCTACCTCCACGAGCAGGCCGCCACCCTGCCCGAAGCCGAGAAGGCCCGCACGCGGCTGCTCGCCAAGGTCGACGAGCAGCGCCACCCCAAAGGGAAGATCACGGTCGCCAAGGTGCTCGACCAGTGGATGGACGTCGCTCGCATCGAGGAGAGCACCCGCGACCGCTACGTCATCGCCATCGACCAGTACCTCAAGCCCACCTTCGGCGACCTTCAGGCGGCCAAGCTCGGCCCCCAGTTGATCGAACTCTTCTACGCCCGCCTGACCCGCTGCCGAGAACAGTGCGAGGGCAAGCTCGCCGACCGTATCGACCCCGCCACCGGCCAACGCCACGAGTGCCGGCCACTGTCCAACGCGTACCTGCGCAGGCTGCACTACATCCTCAAGCCGGCACTGCAACGCGCGGTCGTCTGGGGCTACCTCAGCAGCAACCCGATGGACGCGATCCAGGCCCCACCGGAGGACCGCCCTTGGTGCTGCAGACCTTGACTTCAAGTGCGGCCCAGACGTAGCCCTCGGACCGCTGGGACGCGCTCCCTCCGCCGCCGGGCCTTCGCCGGTACTGTCGCCCGCAGCTGCGCGAAGTTGACCCCTACCGCCGGGTGATGAACTGCGCGGTGCCCAGGGTGGCGAACCACTTCCGGATCTGGCTCTGGTCATCCGTCGCGGCGAGCGAGAGGAGGAGCAGCAGACGGGCCTTCTGCGCGGTCAGGTCCTCCGCTCCGATGACGCCGTCGGTGTGGTCGTCGTAGACGGAGCCGTTGCCGGTGCGGGTCGTGGAGGCGAACAGCACACCGTTCTTGACGGCGTCCTCGCGCGCTTTCGACATGGCCGGGGAGATGCCGCCCGCGCCGGTTCCGGCGGTGACCACGCCGTCCGCGCCGGAGTCGGCGAACGCCTTGACGGCGTCACCGCTCGCGTCCTGATAGCTGTAAGCGATCTCGATCTTCGGCAGCGCTTTCTTGGCGATCCGGTCGAGGTCGAACGGCGTCTTCCAGGTCTTCTTCCCGCACTTCTGGACCCGGGCGGGGGCCCGGTTCAGCCGGATGTTGTCCTGGTCGATGACGCCGAGCTCACCGCTGTCCCCGCTGGTGAAGGTGTCCATCCGCAGGGCGTTGGTCTTACGGACCTCGCGGGCGGCCTGGATCTGGTCGTTGAGCATCAGCACGGTGCCGTAGCAGGTCGTCTTCCGGCTGGCGGCCAGGTGGATGGCGTTGTAGAGGTTCGCGGGGGCGTCCGTGCCGATCACCGTCCACGGGCGCATGGCGCCGGTGAGGATCACGGGCTTGTCGCTGCGGACCGTCAGATCCAGCCAGTACGCGAACTCCTCCATCGTGTCGGTGCCGGTGGTGACGACGGCCGCGTCGTTCTTCTCCAACTGGGCGTCGACCGTGGCTGTCAGCCGGCGGTAGTCGGCGATCGAGTAGCCGCTGGAGCCCTTGTTGCCGAACTGCTCCGTGGTGACGTCGGCGACGGAGTCCACCTCCGGCTTGAGGTCGCCGACGAGCTTCGCTATCGGCAGCTTGCCCGCCTCATAGTCCTGGAAGGACACCCGGCTCTTGCTGACACCGGCGATGGTGCCTCCCGTGCCGATGACGGCGACCTTCGGAAGGGCCTTCTTCTCCTGTTCCGCGCCGGCGACCGGCGCGGTCGTGCCGACGGCGGCGGTCAGGAGGGTGAGCAGCACGGTGGAACGGCGGGTGAGCATGCGCATGGGCGGCGTTCTTCTCCTCGGCGGGATGTGCACTGCCACGACCTGGACGGATGCGGCGGAAGGAAACATTCCGCATGCATGTTTCTCGGGGATTCGGTGATCGTGAACAGATGATTGCGGCACGACTCGCACACCATGTCGAGTTCGAGCGTCATCGCCCCGCACACCGGAGACCCGCCCTGTTCCCTCCTCACCCGCGGCGCCGACAGCCGTGCCCGCCGTGTCGCGCGCTCGGCCGCGGCGAACCACCAACCTGCGGCGGTTGAGGCCGTGATGGCTGGGCACTCCCCAGGGGCGCGTCGGGTGATACGACGACCGTGCCGACTCCGGGAGGACGATCATGGGCGAGCCCAGGCCATCCCCCGCATGCTCAGCATCTACCTCAATGACCACCTGTCCGGTGCCACGGCCGGTGTGGAGCTCGCCCGCCGGGCGGGCCGGGAGCACCGGCAGTCGGGGCCTGGTTGCCGGCGCGCATCCCGGAGGGACCGATAAGTCGCAGGTCCCGGCCAGTTGGGCCTTGCCCGTCGTCGCGTCGGACCAGGATCGGGGTGTGGACCTCGGGGGTTGGGCGGCCTGCCGCTTCCCATTCGGAGAGCCAGCCGCGCAGCACTGTCAGAGATGGGGAGTCAGGGCAGTCAGCAAAGATCATGCCGTCCTGCCGAATCACAGCTGCCGTGGTCGGCGTCGAGTGCCCCAGCGCCCACAGGCCCGGGTCTGCGTGTTCATGATTCCTCCATGGTGTTCCGTCCCTCGCACCCGGGAGTGAGCGCGCTGTGGACGTCGTGCCTGGCCCGCGGTCGGGGACGGGGGAGCCGTAATTCCCGACCGTCTGGCCCTGACAGTCAGTCAACCCAGGTCGGGTTGGTGGCGGTACGGTGTCGGGCAGGCCAAGCGGTATATCGGGTATACGGGGCAGGTACTCATGACCAAGCGCACGCCGAATCGCCGACTGAGGAACCTGGTCGCCGAGTCCGGGCTGACGTACGAGGCCCTGGCCAAGGAGGTGCGTGCCATGGCTGCCGAGTGTGGGGTGGCGTTACGGACTCATAAATCCACCATCGAGCATTGGATCAGCGGCTTACGATCCCCGCGGGGAAATACCCGGCAGACTCGTCCAACTCCAGACGGCGGCCGATGTCGAGCGCCCCAAGCTCAGCGGCCTCGACGGCGATGAGCACGCCGCCCCAGTAGAGGATCTGGCACGACGCAGCGCAGCGTCGTTTGAGCCAGAGACGGCGCCGGCCCCGCACGAGCGCGTCCGGCGTTGTCACACTCGGCGTCGGCTCCGGCTGAGGCTGCGGGCCCCGTCCGCCGGCACGCCAACGGCCGCAGGGCGCGCCGGGCGGGGGCGCCCTCGCTTGGCCTAGCCGTCCACCTCGTACTGCCCCACCTCACGGAAGTAGCGCAGGGTCTCCGGGGAGCCGTCGTCGAGGGCTGCGTTGGCTGCGGCGCGGAGGCCATCGCTGATGTCCGGGTTCGCGAGCATGCGAGCTATGTAGACGGCGTCGTCCTCGGCTTGGGCCAGTCGGTAGCCGGTCTCCAGCCAGGCGCGCATCTCCTCCGGGGAGTCGTTGTCGAGGAGCTTGTTGGCCTCCTCGATGACTCGCTTGTCACTGTTCCGCGTTGCCGCGTAGAGGATGCGGGCGATGGCGACCCGGTCGTCCTCGGCCTGGGCCAGCCGGTAGCCGGTCTTCAAGAAGGTGCGCATGTCATCCACGGTGCCGTTGAGGGCCTCATTGGCCTCTCGGACGACCGCCCGGCCGCTGTCCTCGTCCGCCAGGATGGCGGCGATCGCGGCCCGCAGTTCGTCCTCCGACATCTCGTCCACCGGGGTGTCCGACGTGGCCGCCACGGCCGTGGTGGTGGCCACGGCCGCCGAACCGCTGGCAAACGCCGGGGCGGTGAAGAGGAGGGCTGGGGTCAGGGCGGTGGCCACGACGAGCAGAGCGGCACGCGTCGGTCTCATGAATATATGCCTCCGTGTTCGAACTTCAGGTATGCAGATGATCAGCCCTGCGCGCGAAAATCGCATGAGGAATCGGTTATTCCGGAAAACGAGGGGCGGGGGCGGACCGGCTTATGATCCGGCCGTGGACATCCCCGACAGACTCATCGGACTCCAACGCGCGGCCGACGCCGAACGCCCCCAGGCGGTCGCGGCGTGAGCACCCTCGCGGCCCAGGGCATCAGCACCAGGCGGCTGGACCTGCTGCCGCTGCACGTCGAGCACGCCGAGGAGATGGCCACCGTGCTCTCCGACCCGGCCCTGCACATGTTCATCGGCGGCGCTCCGGACACCCCGCAAGCCCTGCGCTCGCGCTACCAGCGCATGACCGCGGGCTCGCCCGATCCGGATATCACCTGGCTGAATTGGGTGATCCGGCTCCGTGACGCGTCCTGCCTGACGGGCACCGTCCAGGCGACGGTCAGCCCCTCCGGCCACGGGCCCGTCGCCGAGATCGCCTGGGTGGTGGGGACCCCGTGGCAGGGAAGAGGCATCGCCACCGAAGCGGCCCGAGGGCTTGTCGACTGGCTCGGCCGGCAGCCGGTGCACACCGTCATCGCCCACATCCACCCCGAACACCGGGCATCCGCCGCCGTCGCCGGCGCCGCCGGACTCACCCCCACCGACGAATGGCGCGACGGCGAGATCCGATGGCACCGCAGCATCGGGCGATGACGTCGCCGATCCGCGGCGGATCTTGTCGGCACCCGGCCTCGGCTCACGACGCCCGCATGCCGCCGTCGACGGAGAGGACCACTCCGGTGACGTAGGAGGCGCGGTCGCTCAGCAGCCAGGCGGCGGCCTCGGCGACCTCCTCGGGCTCGGCGGCGCGGCGCAGTGGGGTGCGCGCGTTGAGCTGGTCGATCACGCCCGGCGATGCCGCTTCCCAGCCGCGCATCATCTCGGTCAGCGTGGTGCCGGGGGCGATGGCGTTGACGCGGATGCCTTCCGGGCCGTAGGCGACGGCGGCCGACTCGGTGAGGCTGTGGACACCTCGCTTCATCGCGCTGTACGCGGGCAGTACGGGGTTGCCCCTCCAGCCGCCGACGGACGAGGTGTTGACGATGGCGCCCGTGCCGGCGGTCGCCCTGATCGCGGCGACCTGAGCGGCCAGGGCCAGCCAGACGCCCTTGAGGTTGACGCTGTACTGCTCGTCGAAGTCCGCCTCCCGCACCTGGTCCATCGGGCCGATCCGCCGCGTGCCGAGCGCCCCGTTGTTGAAGGCGACGTCGAGTCGGCCGTACGCCTCCACGGTGCGGTCGACGGCGGCGCGCACGCTGGTCGCGTCGGCCAGGTCGCACACCGCGTACTCCGCGGTGCCGCCCGCCGCCCGGATCTGTGCGGCCACCGCTTCGAGCTGGGCCTCCGTGCGGGCCGCGAGCAGGACCCGGGCGCCTTCCCGGGCGAACAGCCGTGCCGCGGCGGCGCCGATGCCGCGGCCGGCTCCGCTGATGAAGGCGACCTTGTCGGCCAGCAGGCCCTTGTCGGCCAGCAGGCCCGAGGCGGCGGGGGTGGTGTCGGTGGTCTGTGTGTTGTCCATGGCGACGAGCCTGTGTCCGGCCGCGCACCCTCATCCAGGAACCGGCGGTACCTGGATCGGCTCCGTCGGCCCCGTGCACAGTGGAGTGCATGGACAGACGTGAGCTGGCCGGCTTCCTGCGCAGCAGGCGCGAGCGGATCACCCCCGCCGATGTGGGGCTGCCCGCCGGGCCGAGGCGTCGTACCCCGGGGCTGCGGCGCGAGGAGGTGGCGCAGCTGGCGTACATCTCGACCGAGTACTACACGCGGCTGGAGCAGGCCCGTGGCCCGCGCCCCTCGCGCGAGGTGCTGGCCGGTCTGACCCGTGCCCTGCGCCTGTCGGACGCCGAGCGCGTCCACCTGCACTACCTCGCCGGCACCCCGCCCGCCCCGCCGGCAGGACCGTCCCGCGAGGTGCGCCCGAGCATCCTGGACCTGCTGCGGCGGCTCCCGCACGCCGCGGCACTCGTCCTGTCCGCGACCTACGAGGTGATCGCCCACAACGACCTGGCGGCCGCACTCCTGGAGGACTTCTCCGCCCTGCCCCGGCACGAGCGCAACTTCCTGCGCCGTACCTTCCTCGATGCGGGCGCGGGGGAGCGGCAGTGGTACAGCCGGTCCGGCATGGACATTTTCGGACGTACCGCGGCCCGGCACCTGCGGGCCGCCGCCGCCCGCTACCCCGACGACCCCGAAGTGGCCACCCTGGTGAGGGATCTGCTCACCGGCAGCGCGGAGTTCGCCCGGCTGTGGGCCGCGTACGACATGTCGGTCGAACCCGCCCCGCACAAGACCTTTCGGCACCCCCTGATCGGTCCCATCACGCTCAACTGCGATGTCCTGGACATCACCGACCGGGACCAGCGAGTCGTGATCTACACGGCCGATCCCGGCTCCCCGGCGGAGGAGGCTCTGCGGCTGCTGTCGGTGATCGGCACACAGCGCATGGACGTACCCGGCTGACCGCGGCCTCCGGCGGCCAAGCGGTTCACGGGGATCGCCAGCGGTCCTGAGCCGCCATCAGGCCGCAGGCCGCCTCCTCAAGGCTGTTGGCGGCCTCAACGCCGTAGGCGCACTGAAGGCCGTTGGCGTCCTCAAGTCCGTAGGCGGCCGAAGATGCCCGCCGAACGCACCGTGGCAAAATCAGCGGGTGCAGATCGGGATGCTGGGGCCACTCGAGGTTCGCACGGACGACGGCGGGCTGGCCGACGTGCCGGGTGCGCGGTTGCGCGGACTGCTGGTCACCCTTGCGCTCAGGCCGGGACAGGTGGTCCCGAAGGCGTCGCTGGTCGACTGGATCTGGGGGAGCATCCGCCCGCCGATGCGGCGAACGCCCTGCAGCGCCTGGTCTCCCGGCTGCGGAAGGCACTGCCGGGCGGGGTGATCGAGGGGCAGCCGGACGGCTATCGGCTGATGGTGGAGCCCGGCGCCGTCGACGCCGTGCGGTTCGAACGGCTCGTCGTCGCGGGTCAGGCCCGTGCCGAGGACGAGTCTCGGCGGGTGCGGCTGTTGCGCGAGGGCCTTGAGCTGTGGCGCGGTGCGGCCATGCAGGACGTCGGTCTGCGGGACAGCGCCGCGTTCGACGCCGCGGTCGTACGGCTCGAGGGGTTGCGGCTGACCGCCACGGAGGAGCGGGCCGAGGCGGAGGTCGCCCTCGGGCGCGGTGCGGAGCTGGTCACGGAGCTGACCGACCTGGTGGCCGCGCACCCGGTGCGGGAACGGCTCGTCGGCGCGCTGATGCGGGCCCTCGCCGCGTCCGGTCGGGACAGCGAGGCGCTGCAGGTGTACCAGCGCGCGCGGGAAGCGCTGGCCGACGCGCTGGGCGTCGACCCCTCGCCGGAGCTTGCCGCGTTGCACGTCGCGCTGTTGCGGGGCGAGCTGGGGCGGCGGGACGAACGGCGGGACGAACGGCGGGAGGAAAGGCGGGCGGAACGGCGGGACGAACGGCGGGAGGGGAACCATAAGAGCAACCTGCGCGCCGAGCTGACCAGCTTCGTCGGCAGGGCCGCCGATGTCGCCGCGGTCCGCGGGCTGATCGCCGAGCACCGGCTCACCACCGTGATCGGGCCGGGCGGCGCGGGAAAGACCAGGCTGGCCACGGAGACCGCGCGCACGCTGCTCGGCGAGGGCGAACTGCCGGACGGGGCCTGGCTGGTGGAGCTCGCCGCCATCGGCGCGGACGGCGACGTGGCGCAGTCGGCGCTCGCCGGGCTCGGCCTCCGGGACGCGCTGCTCGGCGCGGCCCCGAACGCGGAGCTGACGGACCGGCTCATCGCCGCCGTCCGCGAGCGGGAGGCGCTGCTGATCCTGGACAACTGCGAGCACGTGATCGAGTCGGCGGCGGTGTTCGCCCACCGGGTGCTCGGGAGTGCCGACGGCTGCGGATCCTGGCGACGAGCCGGGAACCGCTCGGCATCACCGGGGAGGCGCTGTGGCCGGTCGAGCCGCTGGCCCTGCCGGAGGGGGACGCGGGCCCGGGCGAGATCGGGTCCTCGCCCGCCGTCCAGCTGCTGCGGGACCGGGCCGGGGCGGTGCGCCGGGGCCTCGCGGCCGACGCCCACACGCTGGCGACGATGGCGCGGGTCTGCCGGGCGCTGGACGGGATGCCGCTGGCGATCGAACTGGCCGCGGCCCGGCTGCGCACCATGTCCGTCGATCACCTCGCCCACCGGCTCGACGACCGGTTCCGCCTGCTGACCAGCGGCAGTCGTACCGCGCTGCCACGGCACAAGACGCTGCGCGCGGTGGTCGACTGGAGCTGGGAACTGCTCACCGACGCCGAACGGAGGGTGTTGCGGAGACTCTCGGTGTTCTCGGGCGGGGCGAGCCTGGAGGCGGCCGAACGGGTCTGCGCGGGCGACGGAGTCGAGCCGGAGCAGGTGCTGGAGCTGCTCACCGCGCTGACCGAGAAGTCGCTGCTGGTCGCCGAGGGCGGCGGCGCCCCGCGCTACCGCATGCTCGGCACGATCAAGGAGTACGCCGGGCACCGGCTCGCCGAGGCGGGGGAGTCGGACCTGGCGCGCCGTGCGCATCTCGCCCACTTCACCGAGCTCACCGAGACCGCGGAGCCGCGTCTGCGCCGCGCCGAGCAGCTGGAGTGGCTGGCCACGCTCGAGGCCGAGCACGACAACATCGGCGCGGCGATGCGCGGCGCGCTCGCGGCGGGCGAGGCGTGGGCGGCGATGCGGCTCGCGGCGGGCGCGGGCTGGTACTGGTGGCTCGGCGGGCGCAGGACCGAGGGCCTGGAGCTGCTCACCGCGGCCACCAGGACGCCCGGGGAGGTGCCCGACGACGTACGGGCCATGGTGTACGCGCTGATCGTGCACTTCGTGACCTCCGGGCGGAGCGACGAGCGCCAGGCCGCGGAGTGGATCCACGAGGCGCACCGGCTCAGCCGGTGCGGCCACCACCACCCGGGGGTGAAGTTCATCGCGGTGCTGGAACACATGCTGCGGGCGCCCGAAGCGGCCCTGACCGCGTTCGCACCGATGCTGGACGACGAGGACCCTTGGGTGCGCGCGCTGGCCCGGTGGCACATGGGCAAGATGCGGATCATGTTCGGGCGAGACGGGCAGGAGGGCCGGGACGGCCGGGAGGGGCAGAACCAGGACGGGCAGGACGGCCAGGACCGGCGGGATGGCCAGGACGGCCAGAATCGGCAGGACGGCCAGGACCGGCAGGACGGCCCGACCGCGGAGGCCTACCTGGAGGCGGCGCTCGCCGAGTTCCGGGCGCTCGGCGAGCGGTACGGGATGTCGCTCGTCCTGACCGAGCTGGCGAACCTGCTCGCCGTACGCGGCGACTTCGCCGGTGCGTGCGAGCACTACGAGCAGGCGATCGCGGTCGTCAGCGAGGTCGGTGCCACCGAGGACGTCATCCGGATGCGGTCGCGGCAGGCGCAGCTGTACTGGCTGCTGGGCGACGAGGACGCCGGCGCGGCCGCCATCGCCGAGGCGCGGCGGTGCGCGGAGCGGGTCACCTGGCCGGACGCGCTGGCCGAGCTGGCCTTCGCGAGGGCGGAACTCGCCCGGTGGGACGGCGACGCCGAGGAGGCACACCGGCAACTCGGCCTCGCGACGGCCATGCTGGGCGACGAGGCGGAGCGGGCGGAGATCCGCGCGGCGACGCACGACCTGCTCGGCTACCTCGCCGACGACCTCGGCGAGGCCCGGGCGCACCGCGCGGCGGCCTGCGAGGCGGCGTCCGAGGTGGGACACGCGCTGCTGATCGCGTATGTGCTCGTCGGGGTCGCGGACCTGGCACTGCGCCGCGACGAGCATGAGCAGGCCGCGCGGCTGCTCGCGGCGAGCACGGCCGTACGCGGGCGGCGGGACCACGCCCACCCGGACCTGGCCCGGATCGAGCGGGCCGCGCGGTGCCGCCTCGGCGACGCGAAGTTCGCCGAGGCGACCCGGGACGGGACGCGCATAGGCTGGTCCCAACTGGTGGAGGTCACGCTCGCTTCCTGAACGTGCTGGTGGAGGTCACGCTCGCTTCCTGAACGTGGCGACCGCCCACACGTACCCGACGAGCGCGAACCCGACGCACCAGGCGACGGCCGCGAACGCGTCGCCGGTCGACGGGTGGCCGCCCGACAGCAGCCTGCGCAGCGTCTCGATGATCGGGGTGAAGGGCTGGTACTCCGCGAACTGCCGCACGCCGGCCCCCATCGTGTCCGCGGGCACGAACGCGCTGCTCAGGAACGGCAGCATGATCAGCGGCACGGTGGCCATGCCCGCCGACTCCACGGTCTTCGCGGCCAGGCCCATGGCGACCGTGAGCCAGCTGGTGGCGAAGGCGAGCAACAGCATGAGGCCGATCACGGCGAGCCACTGGAGGAAGCTCGCGTGCGGACGGAACCCCATCGCGAAGCCGACGCCGACGATGACCGCGTCGGCGATCAGACTGCGCACCGTGGTGGAGACGACATAACCGGCCAGCACGGCGCCGTGGGAGACGTCCATCGCCTTGAACCGGTTGTTGATGCCCTTCGTCATGTCGCCGTTCACGGCCGCCGCGGTCGGGCCCAACCCGTATGTGATGGCCATGACGGTCAGGCCCGGCACGGCGTAATCGACGTACTCGCCCGTGACCTTGAAGGCGCCGCCGAAGACGTAGACGAACATCAGCATCATCACGACGGGGAACAGGACCGCTTGGAAGACCGTGACCGGATTCCTGACCGTGTGCTTGAAGTTGCGACGCAGCATGATCGCCGCGTCGCCGAACGACGTCGAGACAGTGCTCATTCCGCGATCGCCTCCGTGGTGGCGTGTGTGGCGTGTGTGGTGTGTCCGGCGTGTGTGGTGTCCGCGGCCTGTGTGGCGTGACCGGTGAGGGCGAAGAAGACGTCATCGAGGTCCGGTGTGTGGACCGAGAACTCATCCGCGGTGATCGTGTGCTCGTCGAGCTTGTCCAGCAGGGCCCGCAGCGACGTCGAGTCACCGTTGCTGGGCACCCGCAGGGTCAGCTCCTGGTCGTCCCGCGTGGACCCGGGCAGGGCCCCCGCCGCCGCGTCGAGTTCGCGGAGGCTGGCGAACCGGAGCCGGACGTGGGTGCCGGGGACCTGGCGCTTGAGCTCCTCGGAGGTGCCCTGGGCGACCAGGCGGCCCTGGTCGAGCACCGCGATCCGGTCGGCGAGCTGGTCGGCCTCGTCCAGGTACTGGGTGGTGAGGAAGATGGTGGTGCCCTCGGCCACCAACTCGCGGACGATCCCCCACATCGCGCGCCTGCTGCGCGGGTCGAGACCCGTCGTCGGCTCGTCCAGGAAGATGATCCGCGGGTTGCCGACCAGCGTCATCGCCAGGTCAAGCTTCCGGCGCATACCGCCGGAGTAGGTCGCCGCCATCTTGTCCGCCGACTCCGCCAGGTCGAACCGCTCCAGCAGCCGCCTGACCACCTGGTCGCCGGAGCGCACGCGCTTCAGGTCCGCCATCAGCTGCAGGTTCTCCCGACCCGACAGCAGCTCGTCCACGGCGGCGAACTGACCCGTCACGCCGATGACCGCGCGCACCTCCTTGATCCCGGTCACCACGTCGTGCCCGGCGACGCGCACCGTCCCGGCGTCGGCCTTCATCAGCGTCGTCAGAACGTTCACCGTCGTCGTCTTGCCCGCCCCGTTCGGGCCGAGCATGGAAAAAACCGATCCCGCGGCGACCTCGAAGTCGATGCCGTCGAGCACGACTTTGTCGCCGTATGTCTTGCGCAGCCCTGAAACCGCGATTGCCGAACTCTTCATGTCCAACACGGTCCCGGCCGGGCCTGACACCCGGCTGTCACGCCCCTGACACGGATCCTGACACGGGCCCTGACACGGATCCTGACACGGGCCCTGACACGGCGTTGTGCCTCACCAGGCCGTCGCGGAGGTCAATACGTGTAGCGACGTACGGTCTCCGGGTGGATGACGAGACGAACCTGCTTCGTGGCCAGGATCCCGGCGAGGTCGTCGGCGCGGACCGGGTCGTCGAGATCCCAGTAGCGAGCGGCCAGACGGGTGCACAGCTCGTGCGCTCCCTCGGGCTCCACCGTGGTGCGGCCGGCGACCGACAGCCAGCGCTCGCGTTCACCCACGGGGGCGGCGACGACGATCGAGGCGCGGGGATCGCGGCGCAGACGCCGCACCTTGACCGAGTCCGGGGCCGTGAACAGCTGGATCGTGCCCTCGGCCGTGGCCTCGAACCACACCGGCCGGGGCTGCGGCGGAACCGGCCCCTCGGCCACGGACAGGAATCCGTGCAGGGGGCGTCGCAGGAACTCGAGGTCCTGGGCGGCCAGCGAATTGGCGTCGGTGCTCATCACGGCCTTTCCTATGGATGAGGGGGGAACGGCGGAAGGGGTGTTCCGAGGACGACGGTCGAGCGGCTCGGTCAACCGCCGTCGGGGCGCCCCCAGGCGCCCGCCGCCGCGGCCCGTACGACGTAGTCCTCGAAGGTCCGGGGCGCCCGCCCCAGCACGGTGGCGAGGTCATCCGTCGTCCCGGCGAGCAGCCCGCGTTCCATCAGTACGAACATCTCGGCCACGTGCTGGGCGTCGTCCTCGCTCAAGCCCTCCTCGACCAGCGACGCGGCGTACTCGGCGGGGGAGACCCGACGGTAGGTGAGGGGCCGCCCGGACGCCCGGGAGATCAGCTCGACGGCCGCACCGAAGGTGAGCGCACGCGGCCCGGTCAGCTCGTAGACCCGTCCGGCGTGCCGTCCGGGCTCGGTCAGCACCGCGGCCGCGGCGTCGGCGACGTCCTCGACGTCGATGAACGGCTCGGGTACCGCGTCGGCCGGGAGCGCCAGCTCCCCGGCGACCAGCGGGGCGTGGAAGACGTCCTCGTCGAAGTTCTGGGCGAAGTTCGACGGCCGCAGGACGGTCCACTCCAGCGCCGAGCCGCGCACGGCGTCCTCGGCCGAGCGCATGTCCAGTCCGAACGTGGAGTCGCCCCAGGTATCGGCGCCGCGCCCGGAGAGCAGGACCAGCCGCCGCACCCCGGCGGCCTCGGCCCGGGCCACGAACTCGTGCGCCGGGCCCGGCACGGGCGGGGCCACCACGTAGGCGGCGGTGACGCCGCGCAGGGCCGCGTCCCAGCCGCCGGGGTCGGACCAGTCGAACCGGGTCCGGCTCGACCGGGAGGCGGTACGCACCGGCGTGCCGAGCAGCCGCAACCGGGCGACGACCCGCCGGCCGGTCTTGCCGGTCGCGCCGAGGACGAGAGTGGTGTCGTTGCTCATGACGTCGATTGAACACGGCCGACTCGGACGAACCCATAGGTGAAGAGCCGGATCACCTGTGTATTCGTCTAAACTCACCGGGGTGGACGCGTTCAGTGACTTGATCCGCGGGGTGCGAGCCCACGGCTCGTTGTTCGGCAGCTCGACCCTGTCCCCGCCCTGGGCACTCCACTTCGTGGACGGCGCGCCGCTGACCCTGTGCACCGTCCTCACCGGGGCGGGCTGGATCGTGCCGGAGCACCGTCCGCCCGAGCCGCTCCGCGCCCGCGAGACGATCGTCGTACGCGGCCCCGGGACGTTCACCTTCGTCGACGAGGTCGGCACCCGGGCCGAACCGATCGCCTGCGGCGAGCACTGCGCGACGCCTGAGCAGGGCGGGACCAGGCACCGTCGCGGCTGGCACGACGACGGCGTGGACGTGGGTAACGGGGACGACGATCGCGGGGGCGCCGATGGCGGGGGCGTCGCTGGCGAGGGCGCCGGTGGCGGTGCGACGACCCTGATCGTCGGCGCCTATCCCGTACGCGGCGAGATCAGCCGCCGACTGCTGGACGCGTTGCCCGTCGTGTTGCGCGTGGACGCGGGCGGCACGGCCGACCCCGTGCTGGACCACCTCGCCGCCGAGGTCGCCGTCGACACGCCGGGCCAGCAGGTCGTCCTCGACCGGCTGCTGGACTGGATGCTGGTCTGCACGCTGCGCGAGTGGTTCGACCGGCCCGGCGGTGAGCCCCCGGCCTGGTGGGCCGCCCAGCGCGACCCGGTGGTCGGCCACGCGCTGCGCCTGCTGCACGCCGAACCGGCGGCGCCCTGGACGGTCGCCGCGCTGGCCGAGCGCACCGGGGTGTCGCGTTCGACGCTGGCCAAGCGGTTCGTCGATCTGGTCGGCGAACCGCCGCTGACCTACCTCACCCGCTGGCGCATGACGCTGGCGGCAGATCTCCTGGTCGAGCGGGAGGCGGCGACCGTCGCGGACATCGCCCGCACCGTGGGCTACTCCGATCCGTTCGGATTCAGCGCGGCGTTCAAACGGGTCCGAGGCATCAACCCGAGCGACTTCCGCCGCACCGCGACCGCCCCCTGAAAGACGCCGGAACGACGGTTCGACTCAGCCCCGGTGGATTCGGGCTCAGGCCCAGCCGCGTTCATCGATGAGCGGCCAGCACTGCCGCGAGGCCTTCTTGCAGATCCTTGACGAAATACTCGGGAACCTCCAGCGACGGGAAATGTCCCCCGCTTTCGGGCGACCTCCATCGGACGATCTGTCGGTACCGCTCCTGTGCCCAGGGGCGCGGACACTTCTCGACGTCGCGGGGATACATAGTGAGTGCTGACGGGACGTCGACCCGAAGTTCGGGATCGAGCGAGTTGTGGCTTTCGTAGTAAATGCGGGCCGCCGATGCGCCGGTCCGCGTCAGCCAATACAGGGTGACGTCGTCAAGAACGCGGTCTCTGGAAATCGTCTCGAACGGGCTGTCTTCCGTGTCTGACCACTCGGCGAACTTGTCAAGAATCCAGGCGAGAAGCCCGACCGGTGAGTCGACGAGCGAGTAGCCGATGGTCTGCGGTCGGGTCGCCTGCTGCTTCGCGTACGCCGCGCGGTGGCGCCAGAAATCGCGGGTTTCCTCGGCCCATGTGCGCTCGACCGCCGTAAGCCCGTCCGTTGTCAACCCGGGCGGCCCTCCGCGAACGTTGTGTGGATGCCGAGAACGTGCGCCGGGAACCTGCCGCCGAGGACCGTGGTGATATTGCCTCCCCAGTCGCCGCCGTGGGCTACGAACTTGCTGTAGCCGAGTCTTCCCATCAGTTCCACCCATGCGGCCGCGATCTTTTCGGTTCCCCACCCGGTGGTGGCCGGCTTGTCGCTGTAACCAAAGCCTGGTAGCGACGGGACCACGACGTGGAACGCCGGCGCGTCCGCGTCTTTCGGATCCGCCAGCTCGTCCACTACTTCGATGAACCGAGCAATGCTGTCTGGCCAGCCGTGCGTCAAGATCAGAGGAGTGGCATCCGTGCGCGCGGATCGGCGGTGCAGGAAGTGGATTCCCAGATCATCAATGGTCGTGCGGAACTGACCGATCCGGTTAATGCGCTCTTCGAACGACCGCCAGTTGTACCCGGTGCGCCAATAGTCCACGACGTCGGTGAGGTCGGCGAGCGGAACGCCCTGTTCCCACCGGCGGGGGTCGGGCGCGGCGCGATGGACCGTCTCGGCTTCCGGCAGCCGCGCCGCGGCCAATCGCGCGCGCAGATCGTCGAGGTCAGCGTCAGTCGCGTGGGCTTCAAACGCTTGCACGTCGCTGGGCATGAGACCTCCTGGTCATCGTGGAACCGGCTTGGACCTGCAGCGAACCGGCTAAGACGGTTCTAGCATGTCTCGATGTCGGCGTGCAACCGGCTAAGGTGGTTCCATGCATGCTCGGTTCCCTGACTTCCGTCTCGGTAAGGTGCTGGCGACCAGCTTCACGGCGACTCTGACGGAGCGGTGTGGCAACGCTGTGGAGCGCATTCCCACGCCGCGGCGACTCGTCGACTGGCTGGCGGTGAGTGGCCTCGCCGTGGAGTCCTGCACCACCGCCCAGCTCGAACTCGCCCGGGAACTGAGGGAATCAATTCACGCCGCCTTGACGGCGGCCGCGATCCAAGACCCTCTCCCCGCGTCTGCTGTCCAAGTCATCAATGACCGCAGCATTCAGGGGCGGGCCGCGGCTGTTCTGACGCCCGAGAACAATCGGCAATGGCGACTTAGCTCGGCTTCCTGCGTAGAAGATGCGCTAAGCGTTATCGCCGCCGACTCGATCAGCATCCTCGCGGGTGAACGAGACGGAAAGTTGGCCTTGTGTGCATCGCCAACCTGCCGAGCCGCCTTCTTCGACACCAGTCAAAGTCGTACCCGCAGATGGTGCGAAATGAATACGTGCGGGAATCGCCAGAAGAAGGCGCGCTTCAATGCCAACAAGAGCAAAAACCCCGGATCGGCAAAGTGATGTCCGACATCACCGCGCGCACAGCCGGTCCAATGCCGACTGGCTCTCATCGTCCGCGGCGCGGTAGATCAGCAACCGCTGGTCCGGATCTTGAAGTGGTATCAGCACTTCGAAATGCAGTGCGAGCGTACCGACGTCCGGACGCCGTATCTCCTTGTGCCCGCGGCCGTTGACCTTGACGTCTCGCTCGGCCCACAAGCGCGCGAACTCCTCATCATGTGTGGTGAATTCGGCGATGAGGTCGGTCAGCGCCTTGTCCTCCGGATGCGCGGCCCACGCGGCGCGCAGATGGGCGATTCCCTCCCGCACGACGCGTTCGCGGGCGACGTAGAACTCACGTATCTCCGGATGCATCAGACACAGCCACATCGCATTGCGCCGCGCCGGCGGCAGGGCGCCGAAATCCAGGAGCAGCCTCGCCATTTCGTCGTTCCAGGCCAGGATGTCGTAGCGGTGGTTCATCAGCATGGCCGGCAGCGGCGACAGGTCGGCGACCAGCCGGGCCAGCGTCGGCTCCGCGGTGGTGGCGGGCGCGTCGGCGGTGCGGGGGCGGCGCTGCTGGGCCAGGTCGAAGAGGTAGGCGCGTTCGTCGGGGGCCAGGCGCAGCGCCCGGGACAGCGCCTCCACCACGTCCGCCGAGGGCCGCAGCCCGCGGCCCTGTTCCAGCCGCACGATGTAGTCGATGCTGACCCCGGCCAGTTCGGCGACCTCTTCGCGGCGCAATCCCGGGGTCCGCCGGAACCCTCGACGCGACGGCAAGTCGAAATCGTGCGGGTCCAGGCGTTCGCGCCGGGTCCGCAGAAACGCGGCCAGCTCCTGGGTCGCGTCCACGGTGCGGGTCGTCATGTTCGATCCAACAGCCAGGGTAGGACTGGTGTTCCCAGGAACTTCCTTCCCTTATCCCCGGCTCTCGCTGGTCACAGGCTTGTTTTCGGCAACGGATCACAAGCACAGGAGGACACGATGTCGCTCACCCTCGATACCTACCGGCTGCTGGGCCGCTCCGGGCTGCGGGTCTCACCGCTGGCGCTGGGCGCGGCGACCTTCGGCACCGAGTGGGGCTGGGGCGCCGAGCGGGAGGAGGCGCGCAAGCTGTTCGACCTCTATGTCGAGCGCGGCGGCAACTTCATCGACACCGCCAACACCTACACCAATGGCAGCTCCGAGCGCTTGCTGGGCGAATTCACCCGCGACAACCGCGAAAGCCTGGTGCTGGCGACGAAATACACGACGCTGCGCCGGCCCGGCGATCCGAATTCCGGGGGTCCGCACCGCAAGAGCCTGTTCGCGTCGGTGGAAGCCAGCCTGCGACAGCTGAATACGGACTACATCGATCTGCTCTATCTGCACGTGTGGGATTTCACGACGCCGGTCGAGGAGATCCTGCGTGGCATGGACGATCTGGTCCGGCAGGGCAAGGTGCTGTACGTGGCGATCTCCAACGCCCCGGCCTGGCAGGTGTCGCGCATGCAGGCGATCGCCGATCTGCGCGGCTGGTCGCCGCTGGTCGCGCTGCAGATCGAATACAACCTGATCGAGCGCACGGGGGAACGTGACCTGATCCCCATGGCACGCGAGATGGGGCTGGGTGTGGTCCCGTATTCACCGCTGGCCGGCGGGGTGCTCACCGGCAAGTACAGCCGCGACGACCTGGCCGTGGCGAACGTCGCATCCGACGACGGCACCCGCAAGAGCTTCAACTTGGCGTTGGGCGCGCTCACCGAACGTAACCTCGCCATCGCTGATGTCCTGAAGGAGGTCGCCACGGAACTGGGCCACACCCCCGCCCGGGTCGGTCTGGCCTGGACGCTGCGGAACCCGGGCGTGACCGCACCGATCATCGGCGCCCGCACCCCCGCGCAGCTGGAGGACAACCTGGGCGCCCTGGAGGTCGACTTCACCGCCTCCCAACTGGCCCGCCTCGACGAGGCCAGCGCGATCGAACTCGGCGCCCCGCACGGTCTGCTCGCCAGTGACCACATCCGCAATGTGACCAAAGGCGACCTGAAGATCGAACCCCGCCGCTGATACCCGATCCGGTGTGCCGCTATCAGGATTCGGCAGGCCGGGGCACGATGCTCACCGCGCGGTAGTCGTACCCGTCCTGTTTGAAGCCGGGGGCTTCCCATGTGAGGTCCACCCGCTGTCCGGGCGACAGCGTGCGGAGGCCCGTCATCTGGATGTCGGAGAAGTGGCCGAAGCAGCCGCCGGGAGTCTCGGGGGAATCGAGCACGCCCCACCCCTCCTCGTCGCTCCACTCGCGGACAGTCGCAATCACCATGGGATGGACCCTACGGGCCCGGTCCGGTCGCGTCTCCGTATTTATATCCGTCCGCGCGCCCGATGCCGCGTTCCAGGGGCGGGAGCCACCATGCTGGTGAGACCCGCGGAGAGGAGCGCATCATGTCGTACCCGGAATTCCTCGAATACCCGGAGCCCCGCTACCACGGCGACAAGGGCGAGGTGAACGCGGCCTTTCGCCCGGCCCGTACCCCGCCGGACATCTCCTCGCCCGGTGGCGGCGCTACGCACTACCTCGCCACCAACGAGTCGACCGGCGGCGAATTCGGGCTGTACAAGGTGGAGTTGGGGGCGCGGGCCGCCGGAGCCAAGACGCACTTCCACAAGGCGATGTCGGAGTCCTTCTACATTCTCTCCGGCGAGCTGGAGCTCTACAACGGCGAGAGGTGGGTCACGGGCCGTGAGGGCGATTTCCTGTACGTACCGGTCGGTGGTCTGCACGCCTTCAAGAACGTGACCGATGAGCCCATGTCCATGCTCCTGCTCTTCTCCCCGGGCGCCCCGCGCGAGGAGTACTTCGAGCGGGTCGCGGAGATGACCCAGCGCGGTGGCGAGGAACTCAAGCGGTTTCGGATCCGGCACGACAGCTACTTCGTGGAGGACTTCGAGCCCGAGGGGGAGTAGGAGCTCATAGCAGTGCGGTAGTCGCCACTCGCTCAACCTACGGCGGTCACACGGTCATTGGGCGTGATCCTTTCCGATGAACTCGCTGAACGCGCTGACCAGGCCGTGGGGCGCGTCGTCGCCGAACATGAGCTCGTCGCTGCCGACGCCTTCGGCGGCGACCTCGGCGCTGCGGGGGAACATGGCCCGCTCGTACTCGGCGAGCGCGGCCTCGACGTCGTCGGGGTGCGTGGCGAGGGCCTTGCCGAGTTCGGCGCCGTCGAGCATGGCCAGGTTGGCGCCTTCGCCGTTCGGCGCCGTGAGGTGGGCGGCGTCGCCGACCAGGGTCACCCCCGGCACCCGGTCCCACCGGTGCTCGATCGGCAGGGCGTAGTGGGGGCGCAGGACCGGCGGGGTGTCGGCGTCGGCGATCAGCGCGGTGAGCTCCGGCACCCAGCCGTCGAACTCCCGCGCGATCCGCTCGGTGGCCGCGGCGGCGTCGGTGAAGTCGATCGCGGCGAACCAGTCCTGCGTCCTGGGGAGCAATACGTAGGTGTGCAGGGTGTCGCCGCTCTCCCGGTGCGCGTGGATCGCCCTGCCCGGCGCGTGCGCCATCATCGACCCGCCGCCAACGGCTTTCGCGGCGGCGGGGTGCCGGGTGTCGGCGTCGTACAGGTATGTCTCGACGAACGACAGACCCGTGTACTCGGGTGTGGCGGTGGACAGCAGCGGCCGGACCCGTGACCACGCGCCGTCCGCGCCGACCAGCAGGCTCGTGACGACGGTGCCGCCATCGGCGAACGTCACCTCGTGGCGGCCGTCGCCGAGGGCGCGCGCCCCGCTGACCTTGTGGCCCCACCGGACGGTGCCGTCCGGGAGCGAGTCGAGCAGCATCTGTCGCAGCTCGCCGCGTTGCACCTCGGGGCGTCCACCCGTGCCGTCGTCGGCTTTCTCGAACAGGACGGTCCCTTCGCGGTCGAGGACCCGCATCGCCTGGCGGCCCTCCAGGACGAGGCCGTGGAACTCGTCCATCAGACCGGCCGCCCGCACGGCCAGTTGGCCGTTGTAGTCGTGGATGTCCAGCATCCCGCCCTGCGAACGCGCCGTCGCGGAGGCCTCCGCCTCGTAGACGGTGGCCGGGATGCCGTGGACGTGCAGGACGCGCGCGAGCGTGAGGCCGCCGAGTCCGGCGCCGATGATCGTGACGGGAGTGCGCATCGTGAGTACTCCTTCGGAATCGAGGCCGTCCGGTGCCGGTCCGGGCAACCTCGCTGGTATGCGATTCCAGTACTGGAACGCCGCTCCATGTTGGAACAACGCTCCAGTCATGTCAAAATGGCGGCATGGCACCACGGACACGCCGGCCCCAGCGGCGCACAGAGGCGCTCTCCCGCGAGCGCATCGTCGAGGCCGCCGTCGAACTGCTCGACGCGGCCGGTGAGGGCGGGCTGACCTTCCGGGCGCTGACCGAGCGCCTGGCCACCGGGCCCGGGGCGATCTATTGGCATGTGGCGAACAAGGGCGAGCTGCTCGACGCCGCGACCGACGCGGTGGTCGCCGCCGCCTTGTCGCTCGCGCCTGCTGAGCCTGCGAAGCCCGCCGGGCCCGCCGAGTCCGCCGAGCCCGCCGAGTCCGCTGGCTCATCTGGGCCAACCGAGCCTGCTGGGTCAACCGAGCCGGCCGAGCCCCCGGACTCGCCGCAGGACAAGATCCGCGCCGTCGCGTTCGGCCTGTTCGACGCGATCGAGGGCCACCCGTGGCTCCCCACGCAGCTCGCCCTCCAGCTCTCCCGCAGCCCGTGGGGGTCGGTGACGCCGCGGATCTTCGAAAGCATCGGTCGGCAGGTCCGCGCCCTGGGCGTGCCCGAGGGCCACTGGTTCACGGCGACCTCGGCGCTGGTGCACTACATCCTCGGCGCCGCCGGCCAGAACGCCGCCAACACCGCGAGCGCCCGCACCTTCCCGCCCGACGTGGACCGCGCCGAGTTCCTCGACGCCGCGTCGAAGGCCTGGGAAGAGCTCGACCCCGATGACTATCCGTTCATCCGGGCCGTCGCGGCAGAGATGCGCGAGCACGACGACCGCGAGCAGTTCCTCGCCGGGATCGACCTCGTCCTCACCGGCATCACGGCTCTCCACCTGCCGAGCACACAGGGGGGCGCCCCGTCATCCGCCACCTGAGTGGGGTGAGGCCCGGCGTGGACTGCGGGATCCGCGTCCGCAGGCGCGTACGGGCTACGTGAACCATCTCGGAGTGGCAGGCGGGCCACCCGGACGGATTCGGACCTCATGACCGTTCGGGCAACCTGACGAACTCCCCGACCTTCGACGAGGCCACCGTCCGGCTGTCCGCCGTCCCGCCCGCCCGGCATCACGGCCCCGGTGGGCGGGGCTTGCTCGGTCCACCGCCCGCGCAGACCCCCTCCATTTTCGGAATGACTGATCCAGTTTGACGGATCCCGTCATCGCTCGTCAATATCGGATCGATCGATCTGTAATTGATGGAGGGATCCACCCCGATGACCTCGACGTTCCCTGCTGCCGCTGACGCCCCTGCCACGCGATCACGCGAGCCGCTTCCCGTTCCGGCGCTGATCGTGATGGCGTGCACCGGTTTCATCGTGATCATGACCGAGACGCTGCCGGCCGGGCTGCTCCCCCAACTCGCCGATGGGCTCGGCGTATCGGAGGGCGGAGCCGGTCAGCTCGTCAGCGCCTATGCGATGGGAACGGTGCTCGCGGCGATACCCGCGATCATGCTGACCCGCGGGGCCCGGCGGAAGCCGCTGCTCCTGGCCGGGCTGGTGGGATTCCTGGTCGCCAACACCCTCACCACCCTCTCGCCCTCGCTCCCCGTGGCTCTCGGTGCCCGCTTCGTCGCGGGAGCCTTCTCCGGCCTGCTGTGGGGCATGCTCGCGGGATACGCGCGGCGTATCGCCGCGCCGGAGTACGCGGGACGCGCACTCGCCATCGCCATGACCGGAACCCCGGTCGCGCTCTCGGCCGGGACGCCGCTCGGCGCCTGGCTCGGTTCGACGGTCGGATGGCGATGGGCCTTCGCCGCGATGTCCTTGCTCACCGCCGTCGTCATGGTCTTCGCATGGTTCCTGGTGCCCGACGTTCCGGGTCAGCGGGCACAGACGCGGGTGCCGCTCGCCCGGGTGCTGGGCATTCCGGGCGTGGCGACCGTCCTCGTCGTCGTCTTCGTCTGGATGCTGGCGCACAACCTCCTCTACACCTACATCGCCCCCTATCTGCGGCAGACGCATCTCGCGCTGCGGCCCGACCTCGCCCTCGTCGTCTTCGGTGTCGCGGCGCTCGGGGGATCTGGATCACCGGCGTCTTCATCGACCACGCACTGCGCAGGCTCACCCTGGTGAGCGTGAGCCTGTTCGTCGTCTCCGGCGCGACGTTCGCCCTCGCCCGGCAGTCCCTGGTGCTCACCCTCCTCGCGATCGTCCTGTGGGGCATCGCCTTCGGCGGCGCGGCGACGCAGCTGCAGACGGCCATCGGAGAAGCCGCCGACGAGAACGGCGACGTGGCGAACGCCCTGCTCACGACGTCCTTCAACCTGGCGATCTTCGCGGGTGGCGCGCTCGGCGCCGTCGTCGTCGACCGCATCGGCGCATCGGTCCTCCCCCTGGGGATGATCGTGCTCGCGCTCATCGCACTGGTGACGGTCGGTCGCGGCCGTCGCGCGGCCTTCCCGGCGGGGCGGTGACTCCCCGGGCAGGCGGTGATCCCCGCCGGTCGCGGGGCGTCAGTCCAGCGGTGCTCTGCGGCGGACGGTGTGGCCGTTGCCCGCGCCGTTGAGGGGGAGCAGGGACTCCAGGGTGGCGCCCCGCACCCAGGCGCCGAGCAGGTTCCGGTGCAGGGCGAGGATCCCGTGCTTCAGCGCGAGCTTCTCCGCCTCCCGGGTGAAGGCGCAGGTGGCGACGAACACCGCGACGTCCGCGCCGTGTTCGGCCCTCGCGGTGCCGAGGAACTTCTGCATGTCGCCGCTCGGCACGGTGCGATGGGGTGCGTAGTGCTTGCACTGGATCACCAGCAGGCGGCCGTCCGGCATGCGGCCGATGACGTCCGCGCCCAGGTCGCCCGACTTCCCGGAGACGACGACCTGGGTGCAGCCGTCCCGGCGGCACAGCTCCGCGACGTAACTCTCGAACCGCTGCCAGGTCATGGCGTCCACCTCGGCCATGGACCGCTCACGTGCCGCGTTCTCCTGCTCGGTCTGCCAGGCGCGGTGTCGCGCGACGGTGCCCAGATGCGTCTTCCGTAGCCACCAGCCGATGGCGCCGAGCAGGCCGACGAGGACCGCCCCGACGACGTACGGCCATACGGTCTGCCAGGCCAGGGTCAGCGCGAGGGCCGCCACCGCGCCGCCGCTCCAGGCCGTGCGGCGCAGCCGTGCCCTGATCCGTCGTAATGCCGTTCTACGCCGCCGTCGCTGTCGTTGTCGTCCTCGCTGTCGCCCTCGCACGGTCATTGTTCGCGCCCCCCTGTGGGCTCGTTTCCCCTGTCGGCTCGTTTCCCTCCCGCAGTGTCGGGAGCGGCGGGACGCCCCCGCAAGACCGCCCCTCGCGCAGTGGCGGGGTCTGCCGTGGGCGAATCTGCTGCGGGCCGAGATTCCTTACCGTGCGGGCGAATTGGGTCGATGGTGAAAGGACCGCGACGGTGTGGATCGCGGTATTCACAGGGAGGTCCGATGGGAACATTCGCCACCGGCTGGGAGCCGGCAATGAGTCCGCGAGCCGCGGACGGGGACACGGCACCCACGCGGTTCGACGATCACCTGGCCGCGCAGCTGCTGACCCAGCGCATCGTCTTTCTCGGCACGCAGGTGGACGAGGTGTCCGCGAACCGGGTGTGTGCGCAGATGCTGCTGCTGTCGGCCGAGGATCCGCGGTCGGACATCAGCCTCTACGTCAACAGCCCGGGCGGCTCGGTGACGGCGGGGCTGGCGATCTACGACACGATGCGGCTGATTCCGAACGACGTCTCCACCCTCGTCATGGGATTCGCCGCGAGCATGGGTCAGTTTCTGCTCACCGTGGGAACGCGGGGAAAGCGCTACGCACTGCCGAATTCCCGCATCATGATGCATCAGCCCTCCGCCGGTATCGGGGGAGCGCGGCCGATATCGCGATTCAGGCCGAGAACCTGGAATTCATGAAGCGGTCGATCGAGCGGATCACGGCGGAGCACACCGGACAGAGCGTGGAGACCATTTCGCGCGACGGTGACCGCGACCGGTGGTTCACACCGGAGCGGGCGAAGGAGTACGGAATGGTCGACCGGGTCGTGGAGTCGCTCGCGGACGTACGCCCCGCCGGTACGCGGCGCAGGATGGGGATCTGACATGGGGCAGTACACGATTCCGACGGTCGTCGAGCGCACCACGCAGGGGGAGCGGGCGTACGACATCTACAGCAGGCTGCTGTCCGAGCGGATCATCTTCCTCGGTACGGAGATCGACGACGGCGTGGCCAACGTCGTCATCGCGCAGCTGCTCCACCTCGAATCGTCGAGCCCGGAGCAGGAGGTCGCGATCTACATCAACTCACCGGGCGGCTCGTTCACCTCGCTGATGGCGATCTACGACACGATGACGTTCGTGTCCGCGCCCATCTCCACGTTCTGCGTGGGGCAGGCGGCCTCGACCGCGGCCGTGCTGCTGGCCGGGGGAGACCCCGGGCGGCGGTTCGTGCTGGAGCACGCCCGGGTGCTGCTGGGGCAGCCGGTGAGCGGTGGTCAGCAGGGGACGGTCTCGGACCTCAGCCTCCAGGCCAAGGAGATGCTCCGGATCCGCTCGCAGGTCGAGGAGGTGCTCGCCCGCCATACGCCCCACGACGCCGCCACGCTCCGCGCCGATATGGACCGCGACAAGGTCTTCACGGCGGAGGAGGCGGTGGCGTACGGGCTCGCCGATGAGGTGCTGAGTCGGCGGATGGCCAGGGCGTTTTGAGGGCTCGGTGCCTCAGGCGGCCAGGCGTACGTCGCCCTGCCGCCCCGCGTGCCGGGCCCCGCGGTCCGCGACGGACGTGGCGGAGGTGACGGACGTGTCGGAGGCGATGGATGTGGCGGAGGTGACGGACGTGAGGGACGTGACCGACATCGCCGCGCCGCCGCGCCGCCGCGGGCCGGAGACGAGCCGGATCAACTCGCCCTGGGCCATCGCGAGGAGGTCGGCCAGGCCGAGGCCGAGTGCGCGGGCGGCGGCCGCGAGGACCTCGGACGACGCCTCCTTGCGGCCCCGCTCGAGCTCGGAGAGGTACGGCATCGAGATCCGGGCCGCCTCGGCCACGTCCTTGAGCGTGCGCTGCTGGGCGAGGCGTTCGCGCCGCAGCACGCCACCCACGACATCCCGCCACAAGGGCTCCTTCACCGGCTCCCGGCCGGGCTGCTCCGGCCTGCCCGGTCCGCCCGGTCCGCTCGGAACGGCGGGGGTTGCCGGGGCGGGGGCGGCCGCGGGGGCTCCGGCCCCGGCGGTGGCTCCCGCCCGGGGCGCCGGGTCGGCGGTGGCCGGACGCAGGGGAATGACGCAGGCTCGGTTCGACGCGTGGCTGCTCACCCCCTCAGGGTAGGAGCGTCGCGCCCGACGGGAAGGGGACAACGTTCTGCCCTTGGCGAATCGCTCATGCGTTCGGCCCGGGGCGGATGGCGCACACGGGGCCGCGCACACCCCGCGCATCCCCGGCGAGGAGCCCCGTTGTCAGTGCCGGGCCCTAGCGTATGGCTGTCCTTATTCACGCTTGCTGGGCTGCTTGCGTAACTCGGACACGGCGGGGGCCGGGCCCAACAGCGCGGGTCCGGCCCCCGAGGGAAAGACGGCTCGACCGCCCGGGGTCGAGGGGGTCGCGAGGCCACGGGGCCGGGTCAGGAGGTGATCCGCAGCTCCGGCGGATAGCCGGTCCAGCGCAGTGGCGCGGGCAGGTGCGCCATGTCGTTGGAGAAGAGCACCGAGGGCGGGCGGCCGGGCGGGGGACAGCGGATGACGGTCAGCGCCGCGTTGCACTGGTTGAGGCCGAGCCAGCGCCACTTCGGGGCGTCGAGCACGGCCCGGACCAGCCAGCCGATGAGGAAGTTGTGCGTCACGACCAGCTCATGGCGGTCCTCGGGGCCCTCCGCCGGACCCATGAAGCGCTGCTCGGCGGCGCGGGCCAGCAGCGGGCCGCGGGCGCGCTCTTCGGGGGAAAGCGATGGACGAATTCGAGCAGGAAGTCGGCGGAATCGGCGGGCAGTTCGGCTCTCCGGGGCGTGTACGGCACATAGTCCCCGGCCGGTTCGCAGACATGGGCCGGTACGCCGTCGAGTTGGTCGCCGATCAGCCGGGCGGTCTCGGCCGCCCGGGGCAGCGGGCCGTGGTGGATCGCCGACAGCGGAACCCCCGGAGCCGCTCGCCGAGCAGCGTGGCCTGGCGGCGGCCGGTGGGCGTGAGCGCGCCTTCGTCCGGCGTGGCCTCGCCGTGGCGGGTCAGATAGAGATAGCGGGTGGCGTGGGGTGCGTGGGGTGCGTGGGGTGCGTGGGTCGTGTGGGTCGCGGTCATGGTCCCTGTCCGTTCGAGAGTCGCTGGAAGGGATGGCCGGTGGTGGGTGACGGGTTCCAGAGGCGCCGGGCCCGTTCCGGCGGTACCTGAGGGCGCGTCCGCCAGCACCTGAGGGCCCCGTTACGGCGGCGCCCGGCCGTCTCGGCGGCACCTCCCGGGCCCGTTCGGCCGCACCGGACGGCCCGCTATCGCCGCCGTGTCGCTCGGCGGCACCGGCACCATCGGCCACGTGATCAACAACACGGGCGGGCCGCCCAATTCCGGCAACAATGTGGCGAACCTCGTGAACCATCCGTAGCACCCTCCGCCACACGGACGGCCACGTGCCCGCGATGCGGCCCCTCCCCGGGGCGTATCGCGGGCACGCATATGCGCATCGGGCTTGCCCACCCGAAGTGGGAGACGTCACCGTTGTCCCTCACGGGCACGCGCCGCGCGCCCGTATTCGACTGGGACCGGAGGTGCCATGGGACCGATCGTTCCACCCCTCGTTCCACCGTACGAAACCGTCGGCGACGGGCCGCACCATGTGATGGCGGTGCACGGCTGGTTCTCGGACCGGGCCGCGTACGCCGCGATGCTGCCGCACGTCGACCGGCGCGGGTTCACCTATGTGCTGCCCGACCTGCGCGGCTACGGCGAGGCGCGCGACATCCCCGGCGCGTACACCACCGGCGAGGCCGGGGGCGATCTGCTCGCGCTCGCCGATCACCTCGGCTGGGAGCGGTTCTCGCTCATCGGCCACTCGATGGGCGGGGCGGTCGTCCAGCGCGTCGTGGCGGCCGCCCCGGAGCGGGTCCACCGGCTGGTCGGGGTCGCGCCGGTGCCGGCCAGCGGGGTGCCGATGGAGGGCGAGCAGTGGCAGCTGTTCGCGGCCGCCGCCGACCGCCCGGAGAACCGCCGGGAGATCATCGACCTGACCACCGGCGGCCGCCACCCGGACGCCTGGCTGGATCTGATGGTGCGGCACTCAGTGGAGCACAGCGACCCCAAGGCGCTCCGGGCATGGCTGGACTCCTGGGCGCTGGAGGACTTCCACGAGGACATAGCGGGCGCCCAGGTGCCGGTCCGGATCGTGGTCGGCGCCCACGACCCCGCGCTCACGGCGGAGGTGATGCGGCAGACCTGGCTGCGCTGGTACGTCAACGCCGAGCTGGTGGAGCTGGAGTACGCCGGGCACTACCCCGCCGATGAGACACCGCAGGAACTCGTACGGGCCGTGGAGGACTTCATCACGGCCGACGCGTAGCCGCCGGTGAGGAGGGTGAGGAGTCGGAGGCGGGCCCGGACGGATCGCCGGAGGGCGAGGGGAGGCCGGGGCGGAGGGTGAGGCGGAGGCACCGCCGGTGTGCTTCCCCTCGCTCCGCTGGTACTTCTCCTCGCTCTCCTGGTACTTGGGCAGCAAGTCCTTCAAGATCTTGTCGACATACTCCCGCGTCTCGAGGATCTTCGGGATGCCGCGCGCCCGGAGCACCGCGTTCGGCCCCGCGTTGTACGCCGCGAGCGCGAGCCGGGTCGAGCCGAGCCTGGTCCCGCTGCCCGGGACCACCTTGACCACCTCGTACAGATGGCACATGTAGCGGGCCTGCGAGGGGATGGCGTCGCGGGGCTCCCAGACGTCGGCCTTGCCGTCGCCGTCGCCGTCCTGGCCCCACTCCTTCCAGGTGACCGGGGAGAACTGCGAAATGCCCTGGGCGTGCCCGGAGTCCGCGTCCCGGCGCCAGCCGCTCTCCGCGTCGATCTGGGCGGCCAGCAGCGGCACGCTCAGCGGGGAGCAGGCGCGGGCCGCGGACTCCACGACGGGGCGCCTGGCATCGGGGATCACCGGCAGCTCGGGCTCCGAGGGCTCGGTGAGATGCCGTACGACCAGGACCGCGGCGACGATCAGGGCGAGGCCGGCGAGGAACGCGGCGACCATCCCGGCGGCGCGGGTCAGCATGCCGGAGCCGGCACGGTGGGGGTACGCATGCAGGGACCGTAGCGGCAATCGCGGGCCGATCCGTAATCGGTCGCCGACACGGCCCTACCGTGCCTGGTGGACGCCGGGCAGCGGCTGCCCGGCCGGGCCCGCGGGGAGCGGACCCGTCTCACCCTCACCGGGGCGCTTCATCACATACGCCGCACCGGCGCCCGCCGCGAACAGCGCGAGCACCGAGACCGCCGTGCCCAGCCAGGTGGCGCCGAGCCACTGGCCGCCGACATAGCCGAGCGCCACGCTGTACGCCGCCCAGGCGAGCCCGGCCACCGCCGACCAGGGCAGGAATTCCTTCACCCTCCGGTGGGCCGCGCCCGCGCTCAGGCTGACGACCGAGCGTCCCGCGGGCGCGAAGCGGGCTATCACCACGAGCGGACCGCCGCCGCGCACCAGCGCGGTGCCCAACTTCTCCTGGGCGGAGGTGAGTCGGCGGGAGCGGGCGATGGCGCGGTCGAGCCGGTCGCTGCCGCGCCAGGCCAGCCGATAGGCGACCATGTCCCCGAGGACGGAGGCGGTCGCGGCGCACAGCATCAGCCCGAACATGGCGGGGAAGTCGGCCGCGCCGGCCTGGCGCACCACGCCGACGGCGTCAACGGTGGTGCCGGCGGCCGCGGTGGCGGCCGTGATGACCAGAACTCCGCTGGGCAGAACGGGCAGGAAGACATCGAGCAGGACGGATGCCCCGATCACCGCATAGATCCATGGGGTGTTGGTCAGCGACCCCAAATGTTCCAACAACGTACTACTCCCGATCCCGGTCCCCCGCTGCGCATGTCGCCGGGAAGCGGCAGGCGTCAGCCTGTAACAGCCATACAGCGTACGCCTGTGACTGAAGAGGATAACGGTAAGGGGTGTGATGATGTTGTTCGAATCACGCCATGCGGGGCGTTCGACCCCGCATGGCGTGATGGGTGACCTCACGTCGAATGCGCGGAACTGACGACTGGACGACGTGACGTCCGGCCGCCGTCCGTCAGACCCGGGACGGCTCGCGCGGCGCTTCCGGCGCCGCCTCGCCCGCGCGGGCCGAGCCGAATATCCGGTCCAGCGCCAAGGGGCCGGGGCCGGTGAAGACGAGCAGCAGCAGGGCCCAGCAGAACATCGCGGCGGGCTCGCCGCCGTTCTGGATGGGCCACAGCTTCTCGGGCTGGTGCTCGTGGAAGTACGCGTAGGCCATCGAGCCCGAGGAGATGAAGGCCGCGCTGCGGCTGCCGACGCCGAGCATCACCAGCGCGCCGCCGACGAGTTGGATGACCGCCGCGTACCAGCCCGGCCAGGTGCCGGCCTCGATGGTCTTGCCGGTGCCCATCATGCCGCCGAACCAGCCGAGCAGCGATGAGGCGCCGTGGCAGAAGAACAGCAGTCCGACCACGATGCGGAAGAGGGAGAGGACGTACGGCCTGGCGCTGTCGAGCGCCTCGCCGAGGGTGCGGGGGGTGGGGGAAGAAGGCATGAGAGGGGAGCTCCTTGCTCCTGGGGACGGGGAACAACGGAACGCCAGGTTAGGTTCCCCTCATCTTTTGTTGCAAGTTCAAGTTCCTGCCAATGTGAGTGCCCCGGAAGCCTTCTCCTGACGCCCCGAATCCGCTCCTCAGAGCCCCACGGCGCACATCGGGGCACCTTCCTGCCGGGTCTCCCGCGCGGTCGTCACGCGCAGCACCGCCCGTGCTACCGCGTCCGTGTCGCAGAGGGTGACCGAGTTCACGCCCGGCCGCGCGCCCGCGGCCGTCACCCAGTGGACCCCCTCGGTCGGCACCCCGATGGCGAACCGCCGCGGATGCGGGCGGCCCTGGGCGTCCACCAGCCGGTAGGGGGCGGTGGTGACGTCGAGGCCGCCGGTCTCGTAGCCCTCCACCCGGTGCGGACGGCACTGCCCGGTCGCCAGCAGATGGATCAGCAACTCATCGGCGGTCCGGCGCACATCCGGCTCCGGCAGCCGGGCCTCGATCAGCGTCGTGGCCACCACCGGCGGACCCGGCACCTCGGCCGAGCGCGCCGCGAACCCAGCCGCTCCGCCCCCTTGGTCTGGACGTTCCAAGGTCACCTCGAGCCGTGGGCCGAGGACGTCCAGGATCCCCGCCTCGATCAGCGCGGCCATCTCCTCGATCCGGCGGCGCGGCGGGCCGATCGAGAGGAAGGCGTTGAGCGGGGTGTACCAGCGGTCCAGATGGGCGCGGCGGGACGCCCCCGTCAGCCCGCCGTGGTCGACGATCAGACGCAGCTCGTTGCGGAGGTCGCGCAGCACGTCGAGCGCCGCCTTGACCGGGCCCTCGACATTGCCCAGCCGCGCGTGCGCCACGTCCTGGTGGGCGTAGCCCAGCAGCCACCGCCGGAAGTCCTCACGCCCCGTGAACCGGCGTCCGCGGTACGGCTGGGCCACCGTGTCCCAGGACCAGCGCTGCGCCTCCGGAATGCCGTACTCCGTGAGCACGGCGGCCTCTTCGGGGCTTCCGTGCTCGATGGCCAAAAAGTGACGCCGGAAGTGTGCCGGGGTGAACGGGGCGGGGGTTCCGGAGCCGGACTCGGCGGCGTCCGGGGCTTCCGGTACGGCGGGGATATGGGTGTCGGGGGCGCGGAGGGCCAGCAGCGCCTCGTAGTAGACCGTCTCGGCTTCCTTGGCCACCAGTGGCCATATCTCGGTGAGGAAGTCCGGCGGATCGCCGGCGTCCGCGCGCTTGCGGAAGTGGACGAGCACCTCGGGGTCAGCAGCAGCGGGGTGTGCCGGCCGCACGGCCCCTTCGCGTTGTCGCCCCGCGCGTGGTACGGGATGCCGCGCCGGGACCCCGCGTACAGCCGTGGCTCGAGCCCCGAGGGCCGGTAGACCAGGCCGCCGTGCGCCTTCGGGACGAACGTGCCGCCCCGGCCCGCCGTCAGCAGCGCCATGTGGTCGAAGAAGTTGAGGCCGAGGCCGCGTAGCAGCACCGGTTCGCCCGGCGCGATGAGCGACAAGTCGACATCGGCGGGGTTGGCGGGCGGGTAGTAGCGCAGCCCGTGCCGCTCCGCGTGCGCCGCGTACCGCCGCTCCGTGGCGTCGGTGGCCGCCGGCAGATGGCCCTGCGCCAGGACGACCGCGCGCAGCCCCTCCAGTCGGCTCCCGTCATCCAGCGTCAGCACCTGCGTGCCGTCTGCCCGTTCCTCCAGCCGTACGGCGCGGGCCCGGTGCGCCCGGACGGTCACGGTGTCCGGCGCGCCCCGCACCACCTCGGCGAACACCCACTCCAGATAGCGGCCGTAGAGCGCGCGGCTGGGGTAGTCGTCCGGGCCGAGGCCGGGCGCCAGACCGCGCGCGGCGACCCATTCGTACAGGCTCGGTCCGGTCCGCACCGGTCCCCCGCATTCGACGCTCGCGTCGGTGAACAGGGTCACCTGCGAGGCCACGGTGTTCATCAGCAACTCGTCCGGCTGGGCGGTGCGCCAGACCCGTCCCGCGCCGGGCGGGGAGGGGTCCAGCATGTGCACGGTCAGCGGGATGCCGGGCGCCAGCTCC
This sequence comes from Streptomyces violaceusniger, assembly GCA_005405945.1. Taxonomy (GTDB): domain Bacteria; phylum Actinomycetota; class Actinomycetes; order Streptomycetales; family Streptomycetaceae; genus Streptomyces; species Streptomyces violaceusniger. The sequence goes on along the minus strand of BJHW01000001.1, from coordinate 4,052,079 downwards.
GGGGCCGAGGCGCACAGGCGCTCCAGTACGCTGGTGCCGCGCGGCCCGGCGCCGACGACGGCTATCGCGTGGGGGTCTCCGGCCAAGGCTGTGTCTCCCGGGGCAGATGTGACGCACGATGCGCGCCCATCATGCCGCCCGCCCGACACGAATCGACCCGGTCTCCGGTACGTACCCCTCCGTTGTGGTCTGTATCACGTGGCATATGCCGCGCAACGGCACTCAAGGGGTCGGCCGGCCCGCCCAGTCCGTCTCCAGCGCCGCCACCAGCCGGGCGCCGCCGCCCGAGGGGTCCGACTGCGCCTGGTCCAGCCGCAGATGGGCGCTACGGCCCCGAAGGGTCAGCGTCATCAGCTGGTTGCCGAACCAGGGCCCACCCGTCTTGTGCCAGCTCAACCGGGGGTACGGCACCCGGCCATGGCGCCGGAACGCCCGGCCCAGAGCGCGGCCCGCCGCGCTCCAGCCGAAGCGGAAGCCGAGCCGTATGAAGGCGTAGATGCTGTTGTGCACCGGGGAGCAGGTCAACTGGCGCACCTGGCTGCGGGGCGGCCGGGACGGCCACCGCGACCAGTCCGGGGCGGCCACATAGGCGTGGTGCACATCGCCGGAGAGCACGCTGATCGTGGCGGGCGCGCCCGGCGCGCCGCCCACCTCGGCGATGGTGTCGGTGAGCGCGTCGAAGGACTCGGGGAACGCGGCCCAGTGCTCCAAATCGCCGCGCTGCCGCAGGTCCTCGCCGATCCGCGCCCAGCGCCCACCGCGTCTGCCGCCGCACAGCGAGGCGTTCCACGCCTCCACGTCATGCACGAAGTGCGGCAGCAGCCAGGGCAGCGAGGTGCCGAGCAGCAGATGGTCGTAGCCGCCGTCATGGCCGCCGTCGTAGCTGCCGTCGTTGCCGCCGGAGGTCTCGGGCCCCGCCGAGTCGGGGAAGCCGCCCACGCCGTCCATGGCCTGCTCGCGCACCCAGGCGAACTCCTTGTCGGTCAGCATCGCCCGTCGGCCCTCCTCGAGCACCCGCGCCGCGCGGGTGTCGACCATCAGCAGCCGGGTGCGGCCGAAGTCGCGGCGGTAGCTCCAGCGGGTGTACCCCGGATCGGCGTCGGCGCGGGCGGCGAACTCCCGCAGCGCCTCGGTGCCGTCCTCCGCCGCGCGCACCTCCGCGTAGAGCGGGTCGGCGGCCAGTTCGGCGGGGGAGAGGTTGCCCAGGTGCTGATGGACCCAGTAGGACATCAGCCCGCTCAGTATCCGCTCCCGCCACCACGGGGTGGCGCGCATCCGGCGCTGCCACGCCTCGCTGGTGTTCCAGTCGTCGATGACGTCGTGGTCGTCGAAGATCATGCAGCTGGGGACGGTGGACAGCAGCCAGCGCACCTCGGGGTCCAGCCAGGACTCGTAGTAGAGCCGGGTGTACTCCTCGTAGTCCGCCACCTGCTCGCCCGGCGGCTCGCTCAGATCGCGGCGCTCGGCCAGCCAGCGGCGGGTCTCGGCGGAGGTCTCGTCCGCGTACACCTGGTCGCCCAGCAGCACCAGCACATCGGGGCGCGGGGCCTCCGGGGCGCGGGCGAGCGCCTGCGCGAGGGTGTCCAGCGCGTCGGGCCCCACCGGGTCGTGCGAGGCGTCGGAGGGCGGCGCGGCCCACCGGCAGGAGCCGAAGGCCACGCGCACGGGCGGAGGGTCCGTGGCGTCGGCGCCCGGGGCGGGGGCCGGGGCCGGGGTGCGGATGGTGCTGGCGGGGAACGAGGAGTCCGGCAGCGGCCAGACCTGCTCGCCGTCCAGCAGCACCTGGTAGGCGGTCTCCGCGCCCGGCCGCAGCCCGGTGACCGGGATCAGGGCGTAGTGGTGGCCCGCGATCTGCCAGGTGCGGGCGGTGCCGCCCGCACCGTCAGGGCACCGCACCTCGGCCTCACAGGGCCGGTCGGCCTCGACCCAGATGGTCGCGCCGGTGCCGGTCTCCCAGTCGACATGGCGCAGCAGTGGTCCCAGGCGCAGCCCGGCCATCCGGACCTCCTCCGTCGTTCTTCGATGTGCTCGTCATGCGTACGGTACGGAACGACGGAGGAGGTGCGGCGGTTCCTCCGGCGGTGCGCCGGACGGAGCGGTGTCTCAGGGGCTCTCAGCGCGGTGTCTCAGCAGCCGTTGAGGATGCCGCTGAGCGCGGACTTCTCGGCCGAGTCGAGGGTGAGCTTGTAGGTGTACTTCACCGAGACCCACATGCGGGCGTACATGCAGTGGTAGGCGGTCCGGGGCGGCAGCCACTCGGCGGGGTCCTGGTCGCCCTTGGACTGGTTGACGTTGTCCGTCACGGCGATGAGCTGGGAGTGGGTCAGGTCGTTGGCGAACGACTGGCGCTGGGCGGTGGTCCAGCCGCTGGCGCCGGACTTCCACGCCTCGGAGAGCGGCACGACGTGGTCGATGTCCACGTCGGAGGCGGCGGACCAGGTGGCGCCGTCGTACTCGGAGTACCACTTGCCGCTGGTGGCCGCGCAGCTGGAGTCGGTCTGGACGTTGGTTCCGTCCCGCTTGAGGACTTCCTCGCGGGTGTTGCAGGCGCCGCTCTGGGTGATCCAGTGCGGGAACTTGTCGCGGCTGTAACCGTCGGACGAGCCTTCGGCCTTGACGGTCAGCGAGGCCAGCTGGGTGCGGGCGGTGGCGGCGCTGGGCGGGGTGGGCGGGGAAGCCTCGGCGGCGGGCCCGCTCAGCACGAGCGTGCCGAGCAGGGCGACGAACCCACCGAAGACGGATGCGCGACGCGCGTAGACGCGACGGCGAGTAGACGTGTCCGACATGCGAACTCCCTTGAGGGGTGGGGGGCGTTGGCCGCTGGTGCCCGGCCATGGTTGCGGCGCCGGGTTGCTGCGGGGTGGGCGCCAGGTAACAGGGTGACGACGCGGTCATGTCAACGCAAGGGGTTCCAGAGGGTTCCAGGGGCAGTTGGTGCCACGTAGTCCATCCGGCGCGGCGGTCGTGGGGTCGCGCTGTGGCTGTGGATCGCGTGCGCCCGCGCCCGGGGGTGATCGGGGTGGTGGCGTTGCCGCCGGTCAACGCCGTGCCCGGGGCGGCGCTCGCGGCTCCGCCGCCCGGTGCGTGCGGTCCCGCGCCGGACGGCCACCCGCGAGCCGGGCGCGCGAGCGCGAATGGCGCTCCGGGCGGCGACGGCCCTCCGGGCGGCGACGGCCCTCCGGGCGGCGACGGCCCTCCGGGCGGCCTGGGAGCGACCGGCGGATCGCGACGCCTGCGGCGGGCTGTTTTCCCCTACCCGCCCCTCCCCGAAACTGGGGCTCCGCCCCAGGCCCCGGACAGGGGCTTCGCCCCGGGTCCCTGGGCCGGGGCTTGGCCCCGGGGCCCGGATGGGGGGGCTTGGCCCCAGGCTCCGGGGTCGGGGCTTGGCCCAGTCCCTGGGTGGGGGTTGTGCCCCGGGCCTTGGATTGGGGTTGTGCCCCGGGCCTTGGATTGGGGTTGTGCCCGGGTCCCTGGGTCGGGGCTTGGCCCCGGGGCCCGGATGGGGGCTTGGCCCAGTCCCTGGGGTCGGGGCTTGGCCCAGTCCCTGGGTGGGGGTTGTGCCCCGCGCCTTGGATTGGGGTTCTGCCCCAGGTCCCCGGGCCGGGGCTTCGCCCCGGGCCCCGGATGGGGGCTTGGCCCCAGGCTCCCGGGGTCGGGGTTGTGCCCCGGGCCTTGGATTGGGGTTCTGCCTCAGGTTCCCTGGGTCGGGGCTTCGCCCCGGGGCCCGGATGGGGGCTTGGCCCAGTCGTCCCTGGGGTCGGGGCTTGGCCCAGTCCCTGGGTGGGGGTTGTGCCCCGGGCCTTGGATTGGGGTTCTGCCCCAGGTCCCCGGGCCGGGGCTTCGCCCCGGGCCCCGGATGGGGCTTGGCCCCAGACCCCGGATTGGGGTTCCGGCCCAGGCCCCGGACCAGGGCTCTGCCCCGGGCCCCGGACCAGGGCTCTGCCCCAGGCCTCGGACTGGGGCTCCGCCCCTTCCCGTGGCGTCGGTATGCGGCTCCGCCGCGGGGCCTCCGGGGTTCAGGGGTGGGGCCCTTGCCGCGCGGTGGAGCCGCATGTCGACGCTGTGGGAAGGGGCGGGGTGGGGAAAGCCGGACGCAGGCGGTGGCGGGCGCGATGGCGGCGGGGTGGAGGCCCGGGGGCTGGGTGCGGCGGGGGTCCCGTATCCTTTGTGGAAGCAGAAGGGGAGTAGCTCCTCGCCGGACCGTCGACATACTGCCCGCCCCTCGAGGTGCGGGCCGGCGCCCGGAGCGTACGGACCACCGCGGGACGCGGAGGCCGTGCGCCAGCGAGACCTTCGGCCGCAGTGTCCGACGCTGCCGTGCCGAAGCGATCCCTCCCCGGGGCCCTAGGCGCGGCCCGATCTACGAGGTATTCATTCCGTGTTCAGCATCACCGTCGCCGCCGTGGTCTTCGGCGTCGTCTTCCTCGCCGAGCTGCCCGACAAGACCGCCCTGGCCGGGCTGATGCTCGGCACCCGCTACCGCGCGTCGTACGTCTTCGTCGGCGTGGCCGCCGCCTTCGCCCTCCACGTCGGGCTCGCGATCGCGGCGGGCAGTGTGCTCACCCTGCTGCCGCACCGCCTGCTCCAGGCGATCGTGGGGGTGCTCTTCCTCGGGGGAGCGGCCATGCTGCTCTTCAAGAAGGACGACGACGAGGAGGAGATCCGCAAGCCCGCCGACCAGAGCTTCTGGAAGGTCTCCGGGGCGGGCTTCACGCTGATCCTGATTGCCGAGTTCGGCGATCTGACCCAGATCATGACCGCGAACCTCGCCGCCCGCTACGACGACCCGCTGTCGGTGGGCGTCGGCGCACTGCTGGCCCTGTGGGCCGTCGCGGGCCTGGGCATCGTGGGCGGCCGCACCCTGATGCGGTACGTACCGCTGCGGCTGATCACCAGGATCGCGGCCCTGGTGATGCTGGCGCTGGCCGGTTTCAGCCTGTACGAGGCCATCGCGGCCTGACCGGCCGGGTGACTTGGGTCCGGGTGCCTGGACGGCCGGGTGCCCGGGCTCCGAGGCGGCGCCGGTGACGCCGGTCGGCCCGGGCCACCGAGCCCGGCGGCGTTGCGGCCGGTGCGCTCGGTGCGCCGGGTCGCGGTCGACCGAGACCGCCCGGCGGGTGCGGTGGCCGGGCGGCCGGGGCGGGGACTGCCAGAGCCCGGGTGTCCGAGGCGCCTGGACGCGGCTGCCGGTGCGCGGCTGCCCGGGCGCGGCCACCGCGCGAGCGCCGGGTCCCGCGCTCAGGCCGAGAAGTGCAGCCGCATCGTGCCGTCCGGCAGGGCCTCGACGCGCACCTGCTCCAGGTCCCGCACATGCGCGTCCGGGGCGTGGGCCCCGGCGCGCGGGCCGATGCCGACGACGCGCATTCCGGCCGCCCGGCCCGCCGCGATCCCGGCCTCCGAGTCCTCGAAGACCACGCAGTCGGCGGGGGCGAAGCCGAGCTCGGCCGCGCCCTTCAGGAAGCCCTCCGGGTCGGGCTTGCTCGCGCCGACGCGTTCCGCGGTCACCCGTACCTCCGGCATCGGCAGTCCGGCGGCGCCCATGCGGGCGCGGGCGAGGGCCTCGTCGGCCGAGGTCACCAGGGCGTGCGGGAGCGCGGCCAGCGCGGCCATGAAGGCGGGCGCGCCGGGTATCGGCACGACGCCGTCGAGATCGGTGGTCTCGCGCTCCAGCATCCAGCGGTTGTCCGCCAGGTTCCGCTCCATCGGGCGGTCCGGGAGCAGCACGGCCATCGTGGCGTGCGCCTGCCGGCCGTGGACGACCTTGAGGACCTGCTCGGGGTCGAGCCCCTGCTCGGCGGCCCAGATCCGCCAGTAGCGCTCGACCACGGCGTCCGAGTTCACCAGGGTGCCGTCCATGTCGAGGAGGAGTGCGCGGGCGGTGAGGGACATCGGGACTCCTGATCGCGAGCGCGGAAAGCGGGCCGTGGGAAGCGGGCCGTGGGAAGCGGCCGCGGACCGCGGGAAGGCGCAACGGAAAGACGCAACGGAAAAGGGAAACAAGCGGCTCCGCCCGCCGGTCAGGGAAAACGGGCGGAACCACTTTGTTCCTTCACGATACAAAGCAGGGCCGCTCTGCGCCAGGGGGTGGGGCCCTTGGAGCGTCTTCGGTGGATCGTGACGCCTGCGGCGGGCCGTTCCCCTCCCCGCCCCTCCTTACGAATGGGGCTCCGCCCCAGACCCCGGACCCGGGCTCCGCCCCGTCCTGCGGTATCGATCTGCGGCTCCGCCGCGTGGCAGGGCTTCGTCCCCAGGCCCCGGGGTCCAGGGGCGGAGCCCCTGCCACGCGGCGGAGCCGCACATGGACGCTGCGGGAAGGGGCGGGGAAGGAGCCGTCGGGAACCCTTACGGCTCGTCGGTTCTCGATTCGAGGTCACGGCGGGTGTTCTCGCCGTAGACGCCGTCCGGATCGCCCGTGATGTCGTGCTGGTCCTGGTAGCTGGAGACGATCCTCCGCAGCCCCGCGTCGTACTTCCCGTCCGCCACGCCGATGTACTGCAGCAGCTGGGTCAGTCGCTGCTGGAGCTCGACCACCTCGGGCCCGCTGTCGCCCTCGCGCAGCACCGGCGGGCCGGACGGCTCGGGGGTGTTGGACGGCGCGGAGGTCGGGCCGCCGGACGCGCTCGGCCCGGGCTTCGTCGCCGAGCCGGTCGCGGAGGCCGACGCCGAGGGGCGGGCCGAGCCCGAGGGGCCGCCCTCGCTCGGGGTCGCGCCGGCCCACGCCGAGCCGGACGCGGAGGGGTGGGGCGTCGCGCTCGACGAGGGGGAGCCGGACGGCGTGCCGGGTCCCTCGACCGGCAGCTCCTCCTCGACCGGGGGCTGGCGGTGCTGTCGGCGAGCGTGTGGTCGCTCGCGGCGCCACCGCCGCCGTCCTCCTTGTGGTCACCGCCGAGCAGCCCGGTGCCGACCGCCAGCGAACCGGCCACCGCCACGGCCGCCGCGCCCGCGAGCACGGCCGCCACGACCTTGCGCTTGCGCTTGCGGTGACGGCCCGGGCCGGAGCCGGGGGCGTCGGCGTCGCCGTCGGCCCCGTTCCCCTCGTCCCCGCCGGGTCTCTCCTCGACGCGGTCGATCACCCGCGTCTCCTCGCCGTCCCCCTTCCCGGTGTTCCCGGTGTTCCCGGTGTTCCCGGTGTTCCCGGTGCTCCCGGCGTTCGCCGTGCTCTTCGCCTCCGCCGCCTTCTCCGCCTCGTCGAAGAGACGCAGATCACGCGGATCGGGGCCGGCCGGGCGCTCCTCCGGGAGCGTCACCTGGGGATTCGGCCGGGTCTGGTCATCGGTCGCACCTGCCGTCGCGATGGACGCGGCGGCGCGTTCGGCACACGTACAGCCCGGGCGGCCGTTGGCGCGCGCCGGTGCGAAGCAGTGCGGGCAGGACTCTGCCGTCACGGAACTTTCCCTCCCTGGAGTTCGCAGCGATTATGCGCATCCGATCGCCCTCCGCGCAGGTGTTCGCCCGCCGTGCGGACCGGCCCGGCGGGCCGTAACAGGGCATAAAGGTGAGGATGGGATGAGGATGAGGAGGGGACGGAGGGGAGCGAGGAGGAGTCGCCATGGCGCGGGACGCCGGCCGCCCGGCTCCGGCCCCAGGAGGCCCAGAAGGGCCAGAAGGCCGAGGAATCCTCGGCGCCGCGACCCCTGGCCCGGGAGCGGGCCGGGACCCGGGCCGGGGGCCGCGGCGCACGGTCCTGGTGGCCATCGGCGCGCTGCTGCTCGGCATGCTCCTCGCCGCGCTCGATCAGACGATCGTCTCCACCGCGCTGCCCACCATCGTCAGCGACCTCGGCGGCCTGGAGCATCTGTCCTGGGTCGTCACCGCGTATCTCCTGGCGTCGACCGCGGCCACCCCGCTGTGGGGCAAGCTCGGCGACCAGTACGGCCGCAAGAAGCTCTTCCAGACCGCGATCGTCATCTTCCTGATCGGCTCCGCGCTGTGCGGGATCGCCGGGAACATGGCGGAACTCATCGCCTTCCGCGCGCTGCAGGGGCTGGGCGGCGGCGGCCTCATCGTGCTGTCGATGGCCATCGTCGGCGATATCGTCCCGCCCCGCGACCGCGGCCGCTACCAGGGGCTCTTCGGCGCCGTCTTCAGCGCCACCAGCGTGCTGGGGCCGCTGCTCGGCGGGGTCTTCGTCGACCGCCTCAGCTGGCGCTGGGTCTTCTACGTCAATCTGCCCGTCGGCATCGTCGCCCTCCTCGTCGTCGCCTCCGTCCTGCACATCCCGGTGCGCCGCACCTCGCACACCATCGACTACCTCGGCACCTTCCTGATCGCCGTGGTGGCCGCCGCCCTCGTGCTGATGACCTCCCTCGGCGGCGTCACCTACGGCTGGGGCTCCTGGCAGATCGTCGGGCTCGCGGTGGTCGGCATGGTGCTGCTGGCCGCCTTCGTACGGGTGGAGACCCGCGCCGCCGAGCCCGTGCTGCCGCTCGCCCTCTTCCGCAGCCGCACCTTCACCCTCTGCGCGGTCATCGGCTTCGTGGTCGGCTTCGCGATGTTCGGCAGCATGACCTTCCTGCCGACCTTCCTCCAGATCGTGCAGGGCGTCTCGCCGACCATGTCCGGCGTCCATCTGCTGCCGATGGTCCTCGGCACCCTGGTCTCCTCCACCGTCTCAGGGCATCTGGTCAGCCGCACCGGCCGCTACAAGGTCTTCCCGGTCCTCGGCACCGCCGTCACCGCCGTCGGGCTGCTGCTGATGCACCAGCTGCGGGAGTCCAGCGGGGTGGCCGAGATGAGCGCGTACCTCTTCGTCTTCGGCTGCGGTCTCGGCCTGGTCATCCAGGTGCTGGTGCTGATCGTGCAGAATTCCGTCCGCTATCAGGACCTGGGCGTCGCCACCTCCGGCGCCACCTTCTTCCGCTCGATCGGCGCCTCGTTCGGCGTCTCCGTCTTCGGCACGATCTTCGCCAACAACCTCGGCCCCCACATCGCCGACGCCCTCGCCGGACGGCGCCTGCCACCCGGCGTCACCCCCGGCGCCCTCACCTCCGACCCCCGCACCCTCGGCCGGCTGCCGCCCGCGGAGCAGGCCGCCGTCCGGCACGCGTTCTCCGTCTCCATCACTGATGTCTTCCTCTACGCGGTGCCGGTCGTGCTGCTCGCCTTCCTCCTCGCCTGGTTCCTGCGGGAGGAGCCGCTGCGCGGCAGCGTCACCGCGCCCGACGGCAGCGAGATACTCGCCAGCAACCCCGTGGAACGCACCTCGCGCGACGAATGCGCCCGCGCGCTGTCCCTGCTGGGCAGCCGGGAGGGCCGCCGGCAGGTCTACGTGGACATCACCCGGCGCGCCGGTCTCGACCTCAGACCGGCCGCGAGCTGGATGCTGCTGCGCATCCAGCACGACGGCTCGGTCGAACCCGCCCTGCTCGCGGAGCGCACGCCCGTACCGCTGCGGGCCATCACCGAGGCGGTCCGGCAGATCGAGGAGCGGGGCCTCGGCCGCCGCTACGGGCTGGAGCTGATCCTCACCGACGACGGCCGCGAGACCGCGACCAGGCTCTACCGGGCCCGCGAGGCGTCCCTCGCGGAACTCCTGGGCGACTGGTGGTCACCCGACCGCCCGACCGATCTGACCGAGCTGGTGGAGGAGCTGACGCGGGAGCTGTGCGGCTCGGACGCGGAGCAGCCGAGGGAGGGCACGCTCCGCCCGGACCACCGCAGACCACCGCCGCCGCGCGGCGGGTGACCGCGGTGCGTGGGGCCCGAAAAACGCGGTGCGCGGGACCTGGCCGCGGTGCGGGCCCTGGGGTTCTGGGGACCTGGGCCGTCAACCCAGCTCCTTGGCCATCCAGACCTCGGCGTACGGCCCGTCCGTGAAGGCCGGAACCTCCCGGTAGCCGTGGCGCGCGTACAGCCCACGGGCCTCGACCAGATCGAGGCGGGTGTCGAGCACGATCCGCCCGGCGCCCAGGCCGTCCGCGGCCGCCTCGACGGCCGCGAGCAGTGCGGCGCCCCCGCCCAGCCCCCGCTTGGCGGGCCGTACGTACACCCGCTTCAACTCCGCCGTGCGCGCGTCCAGCAGCCGCAGCCCGGCACATCCGGCGAGTGCGCCCTGATGGTGCGCCAGCAGGAACACCCCGTGCGGCGGGGCGAGGTCGTCGCTGGGCATCTCGGCGAGCGCCTGCTCGATCTCCTCCGGGGTCGAGTCCCGCTCCTCGTGGAGCTGGTAGTAGCGGTCGGCGACATCGACGAGGTACTCGCGCAGCAGCATGGCCGAGACGGGGTCGTCGACGGGGCGCGCGGCGACCGTCCACGCGGAGGGCGCGGAGGGCGCGGAGGGCGCGGAGGGCGCGGAGGACGCGGGGGCCACGGAGGACGCGGGGGCCACGGAGGACGCAGAGGACGCGGGGGCCACGGAGGACGCAGAGGACACCGGAGACACCGGAGACACCGGAGACACCGGAGACACCGGAGACACCGGAGACGCGGGGCACTCGGGGGCGGGCGAACCGGCATGGGCGCGTGGCGTACTCGTCATGGTCCGCATCCTGGCAGCCGCCGCACCCCTGACGCACCGCAGTTTGAGGGCCGAAGACCGGGCTACCCGATGACAGGAGCCCCCCGAACGCGGAGGGGGAAGCCAGCGGGAAGGCAGAAGCAGACCATGTCAACTGGTGCGATCAGCATCGTGGTTGTCGTCGCGGTCGTCCTCGCGGCCGCGCTCATCATCCGCGTCGTCCGCGCGGGCGCCAGCCGCAGGGAACGCGCTCTGCGACGCCGCTTCGGGCCCGAGTACGAACTGAACGTCGCTCAGCACGCGGGCGACAACAAGGCGGCGGAGCGGGAACTCGAGGAACGGCTGCGGCTGTACGGCGATCTGAGGACCCAGCCCCTGCCCGGTGAGCTGCGCGAGCGGTACGTGGCCGAGTGGGCCGGTATGCAGGAGATGTTCATCGAGTCTCCGGAACACGCGGTGACCGGCGCCGATCAGCTCCTGGCCCGGCTCGCCCACGACCGTGGCTACCCGTCGGGCCGTTACGAGGAGCAGGTGGCGGCGCTGTCCGTGCACCACGCCGGGCACGTCCAGGGCTACCGGCAGATCCACGACACGGCGGCCCGCGCCCGCGAGGGGCGCGCGGACACCGAGGAGCTGCGCGAGGCCGTGGTGCACGCCCGGCCGTTCTTCGAGGACCTGGTCAGGCCGCCGCACCACGGCGCCCCGAGCCGATCCGAGACCGCGCGGCAGCACCACCACGGCGAGCGCCGGAGCGGGAGCGGCCGCCGGAAGTGGCTGCCCGGGGCCGGGACCGGGACCGGAGCGGGGACCGGCCATACGCGGTTCGGCCACACCAGGAAGGGCGGCGCGTGGTGACGGACCCGAACGGCCCGAACGGCCCGAACGGCCCGAACGGCCCGAACGGCCCGAACGGCCCGACGGAGAACGACGGGCAGCGGCGCCATGGGCTGGAGAAGCACGAGGTGGCTCCGCTGTCCCAGCGGCCGGGGAACGCGGAGGCGGCGGAACCGATGACGTCCTGGCACGCGACGACGCCGAAGCACGAGCCGACGAACGGAAGCCGGCCGGCACCGACGGACGGAAGCTGGCCGACGCCGACGCACGGGGCCACCGCCCAGCCGTCGGGCGAGCCGTCGAACACCCCGAACGGCCCCAGCTTCCCCGTACTGCCCACGAGCGAGCACGACAAGCTGACCCAGCGGCTGCGGTACGCGGTCAGCGGCTTCGTGGACTCCCCACGCGGCGCCGTGGAGGAGGCCGACGCCCTGCTCACGGAGGTAGCCACCCGCCTCACCGAGCTCCTCGCCGAGCGCCGCGCCACCCTCCGTGCCGCCTGGCACGAGGACGACGCGGCCAGTTCGGAGACGGAGGAGCTGCGGCTGGCGATGCGGGGCTACCGCAATGTGCTGGAGCGCCTCATCAGCATCTGAAGCATCTGAGTGCCCCAGCTCACCCTTTGGCCGCCGCCCGGACCTCTGCCGGGCGGCGGCCAAGGCGTATCGGCCGGGGCCCTCGTAAATCGTTCGAGGTGGGGGCGGGGTACGGCCTACCGTGGCGCGGTTGTGGTCAGGCAGGTTCATGAGGGGCCGGGGGCGATGAAGCCGTACAGCGGGTGGGTCGATGAGGGGTTCGGCGGTGTCGCCGATGTGTTCGCGCGGAACTTCGAGGAGTTTCCCGAACTCGGGGCGGCCGTCACCGTCTTCGTCGGCGGGCGCAAGGTCGTGGAACTGTGGGGCGGGGTCGCGGATGAGGGGACTGGGCGGGGGTGGGAGCGGGACACCGTCGTGCCGGTGTTCTCCTGCGCCAAGGGCCTGGTGAGCGTCTGCGCCCATCTCCTCGCGCAGGAGGGGCGGCTGGATCTGGACGCCCCGGTGAGCCGGTACTGGCCGGAGTTCGGCCGGTACGGCAAGGAGGCCATCACCTGCCGTATGGTCCTCGGGCACCGGGCGGGGGTCCCCGTGCTCGACGGGGTGCTGACGTTCGAGGAGATCGCCGACTGGGCGCCGGTGGTGCGCGCCGTCGAGGAGCAGACGCCGCTGTGGGAGCCGGACACGGCGTACGAGTACCACGGCCATGTCTTCGGCTTCCTCATCGGTGAGGTCATCCGGCGGATCACCGGACACACCCCGGGCGCGTACTTCCGCCGGGCCGTGGGGGACCCGCTGGGGCTGCGGGCCTGGATCGGGCTGCCCGGGGCGGAGATGGCCGGGCGGGCGCGGCTGGTCGAGGCCGAGGGGCGGCCCGGGATGCCGGGGCCCGAGCATCTGCTGACCCGCATCGTGACCATGAACGGCGCGCTGGTCTTCCCCGGCCTCGACGAGCCGCACGGCTGGAACGACCCGGCGCTGCTCGGCATGGAGCTGCCCGGCGCGGGCGCCGCCGCGTCGGCGAGCGGGCTCGCCGGGCTGTACGCGGCGGCCGTGACCGGCATCGAGGGCCGGCGGCGGCTGCTGGCTCCCGAGACCGTGGCGGACGCGGTCCGCGAGGTCTCGTCCGGCAAGGGCTGGCTGGGCTTCGACATGGGAGCGCGCTGGGGCTCGGGCTTTCTGCTCGACTCGCCGTCCTTCCGGCCGATGCTGGGGAGCGGAGCTTCGGCAATGACGGGGCGGGCGGGCAGTTCGCCTTTGGCGACGACGAGTTCGGGGTGGGCTTCGCGTATGTGGCCAACCGCATGATTGGGCACGGGGATGCGCGTGCGTCGCGGCTCGTCGCCGCCGTGCGGAAGCGTTTGGGCGGCTGACAGTCCCCCACCCCGCCCCTCCCCGAAACCGGGGCTCCGCCCCGGGCCCCGGGCGGGGCTCCGCCCCGGGCCCCGTGCGGGGCTCCGCCCCGGGCCCCGTGCGGGGCTCCGCCCCGGGCCCCGTGCGGGGCTCCGCCCCGGGCCCCGTGCGGGGCTCCGCCCCGGGCCCCGTGCGGGGCTCCGCCCCGGGCCCCGGGTGGGGTTTCGCTCCGGCCCCCGGGCGGGGCTTGCTCCGGGCCCCGCTCCTCAATCGCCGGAGGGGCTGGGATGGGTAACGCCGCAGCATCGATATGCGGCTCCGCCGCGGGCCAGGGGCTTCGCCCCCGGACCCCGGGAGCCGGGGCGGAGCCCAGCAGGGTTGAGGGTGGAGCCCCAGTGAGGCCCGGGGGTGGAGTCCTCGCCGGGGTCCGGGTGTGGAGTCCTCGCCGGGTCCGGGGGTGGAGTCCTCGCCGGGTCCGGGGGCGGAGCCCAGCAGGGTTGAGGGTGGAGCCCCAGTGAGGCCCGGGGGCGGAGTCCTCACCGGGGTCCGGGTGTGGAGTCCTCGCCGGGTCCGGGGTGGAGCTCGCGCCGGGGTCCGGGGCGGATTCCCCGCCCGGGGGCCCGGGGCGGAGTCCCCGCCGGGGTCCGGGGCGGAGCCCCGCTGGGGTCCGGGGGCGGAGCCCCTGCGGGGGCTGGGGCGGAGTCCCAGTTGTGGGAAGGGGCGGGGAGGGGAAAAGCGCGCCGCAGGCGGCACGAACCCTCGGACGCCCCCTACTCCGCATCCCACAGCTCGGCGCCGTGCCCCCTCACCAGCGCCTCGATCCGGGCCAGCACCTCCCCAACCGGTAGCGGGTCCAACCGGCGGCCGTCCCGCAGCCGCAGAGCAACCCGGCCGTCCGCGGCCTCCCGGGCGCCCAGCACGGCCTGGTACGGGACGAGGCGGGCGGCCCGGATGCGGGCGCCCAGGCTGCCGCGTTCCGGCCCGACCAGCTCCGCGCGCAGCCCGAGCTCCCCGCACCGCCGGACGAGCTCCTCGGCCGGCGCCAGCTCGGGCTCGGAGATCGGCAGGGCCACCAGCTGGGTGGGGGCCAGCCAGGCGGGGAAGGCCCCGCCGTGCTCCTCGATGAGATGGGCCACGGCCCGCTCCACACTGCCGATGATGCTGCGGTGGACCATGACCGGACGGTGCCGGGCGCCGTCCGGGCCGATGTAGTGCAGATCGAACCGCTCGGGCTGGTGGAAGTCGACCTGCACGGTGGACAGGGTGGACTCGCGTCCCGCACCGTCGGCGACCTGCACATCGATCTTGGGGCCGTAGAACGCGGCCTCGCCCTCCACCGCCTCGTACGGCAGCCCGGAGCGGTCCAGGACGTCGGTCAGCAGGGCGGTCGACCGGCGCCACATCTCGGGCGCGGCGACGTACTTGCCGCCGGGGCCGGGGAGGGAGAGCCGATAGCGGGCCGGGGTGATGCCGAGCGCCTCGTACGCCCGGCGGATCATCTCCAGGGCCGCCCCGCCTCGTCGGCGACCTGGTCCAGGGTGCAGAAGATATGGGCGTCGTTCAGCTGGATGGCCCGGACCCGGGTCAGCCCGCCGAGCACCCCCGAGAGCTCCGAGCGGTACATCCCGCCCAACTCGGCCATGCGCAGCGGCAGTTCGCGGTAGCTGTGGGCGCGGGAGCGGTAGATGACCGCGTGGTGGGGGCACAGGCTCGGGCGCAGGACCACCTGCTCCGAGCCCAGATCCTCCGAGCCCAGATCCATCGGGGGGAACATGTCGTCGCTGTAGTGCTGCCAGTGCCCCGACAGCTCGTACAGCTCCCGTTTGCCGAGCACCGGCGAGTACACATGCCGGTAGCCCGCCCGCCGCTCGGCGGCGCGGATGTACTCCTCCAGGGTGTGCCGTACGGTCGCGCCGTCGGGCAGCCAGTACGGCAGGCCCGCGCCGATCAGCGGGTCGGTGTCGAACAGGCCCAGTTCACGGCCCAGTTTGCGGTGGTCGGGCATGGCGGTCTCCTCGTCAACGTGAGGCGAGTGACCGCACGGCGAAGCCCCGGGGCACTCGCCCCGGGGCTTCGGATCAGAACGTCGATCAGCGCGCCGGGACACTCTCCGGCGTCGTCGTCATGGCAGCGCGCTTCATGCCGGTCACCGTAGCAAGGCCCGGCGCGGCCCGCCCAGCGATTTTCCGGGCGTACGCCACACCGGGCCACGGCCCGCTCACGCGGTACCCGCTACGCGCCCTCGCGCACACGCGGTACCCGCTACGCCCCCTCCGGCAGCAGCTCCCCCACCGCGTCCCGCCACGCCGCCCGCGTCGCGACCGCCTGCCGCCACGTGCGCACCGCCTTCGGCGGCATCCCGACGGCCAGCACACCGGCCACCCGGTCCCCGGAGCGGTAGACGGCCAGGAACTTCCGCTCCTCCGGCTCGCCCTCCACCACCGCGACCTCCTCATGGCCGCGCAGATACCCGTGCGCCTGGATCCGGACGTCGTACTGGTCCGACCAGAAGTACGGCACCGGGGCGAACGGCCGCCGTTCGTCCGGGCGGAGGAGGTTGCGGGCCACGGCCATGCCCTGTTCGGTGGCGTTGGTCCGGTGTTCGATCCGCATCGCCGTGCCGAACAGCGGATTGTGCCAGCGGGCCACGTCCCCCGCGCCGTACACACCCGGCGCGGCGGCGCTGTACTCATCGCACTCCAGGCCGTCGCCCAGGGTGAGCCCACTGCCCTCCAGCCAGTCGGTGTTGGGCACCGAGCCGATCGCGACCAGCACCTCGTCGGCCTCGAAGAGCGTGCCGTCCGTCAGCCGCACCCCGCCGTCGGCCACCTCGGCCACCGCGACCCCGGTGCGCAGATCCACGCCGTGGTCGTGGTGGGCCTGGGCGAGCATCCGGCCGACCCGCTCGCCGACCGCCGGGGCCAGTGGCACCGGCGCGGGTTCCAGCAGCGTCACCTCCGCGCCCAGCCCCCGCGCGACGGCGGCCGCCTCGGCGCCGAGGAACCCGGCGCCGACCACCGCCAGCCGCCGCCCCGCGCCCAGCCGGTCCCTCAGGGCCAGGGCGTCGTCCAGGGTGCGCAGCACATGCGCGCGCTCCCCGCCGTCGCCGGGCAGCCGGCGCGGGCGGACGCCGGTGGCGATGACCAGGCCGTCGTACGGCACCCGCGACCCGTCGGCCAGCGCGACCGTACGGCCCGCGAGGTCCAGCCCGGTCGCGGCGACGCCGAGGCGCAGCTCGAGGCCGAGCGCGTCCAGATCGGCGGGGGCGCGCAGCGGCACCCGATCGGGTTCCCACTGCCCGCCGAGGATCTGCTTGGACAGCGGTGGCCGGTCGTACGGGTGGTACGGCTCATCGCCGATGAGCGTGAGCGTGCCCTCGTAGCCCTCCCGGCGCAGCGTCTCCACCGCCGCCAGACCGGCGGCGGAGGCGCCGACCACCACCACCTGCTTCACTTCTCGATCACCCGGATCGCCGCCGCCGGGCAGACCACCGCGGACTCCCGCACATCGGCGTGGAGTTCGGGGGCGGGCTGCTCGTCCAGCAGGACCACGATGCCGTCCTCCTCCCGCTGGTCGAACACATCGGGTGCGATCATCACGCACTGCCCCGACGCCACACACTTGGGCACATCGACTTCCACACGCATGGTGACTCCCTTGCCTTCGCCGCTGCTCGCGCCGCTGCCTTCGCTGCTGCTCTCGCCGCTCATGACGTCCAGGTGACGGGCAGCTCGTAGACGCCGTAGACCAAACCGTCGTGTTTGAACGGTAGTTGGTCGATTCCGGTGGCGAGCCGCAGGGTGGGGATACGGCGGTAGAGCGTGCCGTAGACCACTTGCAGCTCCACCCGGGCCAGCGGCTGACCCAGGCACTGGTGGACGCCGAAGCCGAACGCCATGTGGCGGCGGGCGTCGCGGCCGATGTCCAGCCGTTCGGGCTCGGCGAAGACCTCCGTGTCCCAGTTGGCGGTGCCGGTGTAGACGATGATCCCGTCCCCGGCGCGGATGGTCTCGCCGCCGATCTCGATGTCCTCGAGGGCCACCCGGCGCCGGCCGTTGTGCACGATGGACAGATAGCGCAGCAGCTCCTCGACGGCCCGGGCGATCACCTTCGGGTCCTCGGTCTCCCGCAGGACGGCGAGCTGGTCGGGGTGCTCGAGCAGGGCCACGGTGCCGAGGGCGATCATGTTGGCGGTGGTCTCATGGCCCGCGATCAGCAGCAGGACACCCATGTTGGCGGCCTCGCGCTGGGTCAGCTCACCGGCCCTGACCCGCCCGGCCAGCTCGGAGAGCATGTCGTCGGCGGGGTCGGCGAGTTTGGCGGCGACCAGCCCCTCCAGATAGTCGGTCAGCGCCTCGTTGGCGCCGACCACCTCCTCGGCCGAGGAGTGACGGTTGATCATGAGCGAGCTGTTCCGCTGGAAGAAGTCGTGGTCCTCGTACGGCACCCCGAGCAGCCGGCAGATCACCAGCGACGGCAGCGGCAGCGCGAGCGCGCGCACCAGGTCGACCGGGGCCGGCCCGGCCAGCATGGTGTCGATCAGCTCATCGGTGATCTTCTGGATCTCGGGCCGCATCGCCTCGATCCGCTTGATGGCGAACGGTCCGGTGACCATCCGGCGGATCCGGGCGTGCTCGGGGTCGTCCATGGTGATGAAGGACCGGCGCCGTGTGGCGTTCTCCCGGAACCCGGCGCTCGCGTGGGGAAACCCGGGCAGAGTGGCCTCGGAGCTGACCCGCGGATCGGCGAGCAGGGCGCGCTGGTCGGCGTACCCGGTCACCAGCCACGGGGTGCTGCCGTCCCACAGCCGCACGCGCGTGACCGGCCGTTCGGCGTGCAGCGCCCGTGCGATCGGGGGCGGGTCGAAGGGGCAGCCGGCCGCCCGCGGCATCGGAAACTCCGGAAGCGGCTCTTCCGCCGGGGTCGTGGTCTCTGCCAGTGTCTCGGTCATGTCTCTCCTCGGGTGGGGGATTCCGATGGGAGCGGAGCGCGAACCTTCGGGATACGGGGACGTGAACAGGTGCGTTGGGGACGTGGCGACCAGCGAACCCTGTCCACCTGACGCCCCCGGTCAGTTTCCTGACGAAACGCTGACAGCGGGGAAGGCCAGTGTGACCGTGGTGCCGCGGCCCCGTGCGCTGCTCACGCTCACCTCACCGCCGTGCCGCTCGACCACCAGCCGCACGATCGTGAGGCCGAGGCCGCCGCCCAGCTCGCCTAGGCCGCCGCCCAGCTCGCCGAGGCCGTTCCCGGAACCGGAACGGGGGGCGGTGAGCCGGGCGATGTCCCGCGGGCCCATGCCCGGCCCCTGGTCGCTGACCGACAGCTCGACGCGCGGCGTTCCCTCGGTCCCGGCCCCGACCCCCGCCCCGGCCCCGGCCACCGGACCGCGCACCGCCACGGTCACCGGGGACCCGGCGGGGGTGTGGCGCAGCGCGTTGTCCAGCAGATTGCGCACGGCGTGCCGCAGCATGCGGTTGTCGACGACGAGGGTCGTCCGGCCGGAGTCCTCGCGGGCGATGGGGCGTTCGGGGTCGAGCAGCCCCAGATCCGCCACCGCCTCGTCGGCCACGTCCCGCAGATCCACCGGCTCCGTCTCCAGCGGCCGTACCCAGGAGGCGTCCGCGCGGGGGGACACCTGCTGGACCGCCCGATGCATATGGTCGGCCTCGTCCTGGATCCGGCGCAGGGCGCGCACCATCAGCTCGGGGTCGTCGCTGAGCCCCTGGAGCGGGAGTTCGGCCCAGCCGCGGATGGTGGTGAGGGAGGTGCGCAGCTCGTGGAGCAGGACCTCCAGCCGCTGCTGGCGCTCGTAGGCATCCTCGCCGCGGTCCTTGCCGCGCGCCTCGCTGTGGTCCTTGCCGCGCGCCTCGCCGTGGGCCTCGCCGCGATCCTCGCCGCGGGCTGGGGCGTCCCCACGGCGCTCGTCCGCACAGCGCTCGCCCCCGCAGCAGCCCTCGTCCCCATGGCGCTCGCGCATGCTCATCCGGAGGCGAGCCCGCCGAGCCAGTAGCCGAAGCCACGGCGGGTGTGGATCAGCGGTGGCCCGGCCTCGTCGACCTTGTGGCGGAGGCGGGAGACCAGCTTCTCGATGGCGTTGTCGCCGTAACGCCGGTGGTCCGCCACCCACAGATGCTCGCCGATCTGCTCCTTGGACAGCACCTGCCCCGCGTTGACCAGCAGATAGCGCAGCAGCCGGAACTCCGCCGGGGTCAGCTCCAGCGGCCGCCGCCCGCGCCGCGCCTGACGGGTCGTGTCGTCCAGCACCAGATCCGCGTAGTGCGGCGACGGCTCCTCCCGCCGCCGGTTGCGGGTGCGCAGCAGGGCCTGCACCCGGGCCAGCACCTCGGCGATCCGGAACGGCTTGGTGACGTAGTCGTTCCCGCCGATGCCGAGGCCGGTGACCAGCGAGTCGAGCGAGTCGCGGGCGGTGAGGAAGAGCACCGGCGGATGGTTCTCGTCGGCCGCCACCAGGCGCCGGCACACCGTGAAGCCGTCCAGGTCCGGCAGCATCACATCGAGGATCACCAGGTCGGGCCGGTCCCGCCCGACCCGGTCGAGCGCCTCCCCGCCGGTGGCCGCGGTGCCGACCCGGTAACCGGCCAGTTCGAGGGTGGTCGAGAGCAGTTCGGCGATTCTCGATTCATCGTCGACAACCAGGATGTGCTGCCCGTTGCCACGGGCCGGCGCTGGTTTCTCGCTGACACTCCCGTACACGCCATGACACTACGTGAACCGACCGTTCCGGGGCACGCGGGCCTTGACCGCGACCGATGAGATCCGGACAGGTCGGGGCGACGACGACACCCCACGCCAGCGCCAAGAGCCGCTGGCTCTCCGGGGCGGAGCCCCGCCCACACCGCTCAGTTAGCATGATCCGAACTCACGACGAGCGCCCCCATCGCCCGCCCTTCACCGGAAAACCGTGCTATCCGGTGTGAAGAGTGACCTATAACCCACATCGAGCAAATCGGCCAAACAATTGATATCTACAGCATCGCGGGTGTTTTCGCGTATAAACAGCAGAATAACGTTCGCCGCGTGGCGCCGACCAATGGCGGTGCTGTGGGTCACGGCTGGTGTGGCGGTTCTCGGGTTCCTTGTCGCGATGGAGATCGCCGCGCGTCGTTACGACCTGCCGGGGCCGATGACCACCCAGGCCCAAGAGGTGGTATTCGCCCCCAAATCGGGCTTTCTGCTGTACGGCGGTATGGCCTTGATGATGGTGGTGCTCACCCGGCGGGAGCGGTTCATCGCGGCCGGTGCCGCGATCGGCATCGACATCGTCATCTTCCTGGTGCGGTGGGTGGCCGACGCGAGGGTGACCGAGGGGCACCCCTTCGGCAACGGCGCGTTGTGGGTGATGCTGGGCTCTGCGGTCATCGCGGTCACGCGCCGCACCGGCCGGGAACGCGCCCTGCTGCTGAAGGGCGTCGGGCTGGGGCTGCTGCTGGTGGCCGGCCGTAAGACCGGCGACACCTGGCTGCTCATCACGGCGAAGACCCGCCCGACGGTGCTCGACCCGTACCTGGCTGCCGCCGATCACGCGCTGGGCAACCCGTCGTGGATGGTGGGCCGGATCGTCGAGGCCATGGGCCCGATCGGCGCCCACGTTCTCGACTACGTCTACATTCAGCTTCCGGTGGCCGCGGTCGTCGTCTCGCTGTACCAACTGCGCAAGGTGGCGGTCGAGCGCCGCTTCCCGCGCCACCATCTGGTGCGCACCTTCCTGGCCATCGGCCTCCTCGGGCCGGCCATCTACATGATCTTCCCGGTGGTCGGGCCGATCTTCGCCTACGGCACCGGCGCCTTCGGCACCGGCGGCGAGCACTGGGCGCTGGCCGACCTGTGGCCGCACACGCCGCCGCCCATCAGCGCTCCGCACTCGATGCCGTTCGACGAGCTCACGCCGCGCAACTGCATGCCCAGCCTGCACACGGCATGGGCCACCGCGATCTTCATCCATTCCCGCCAGGGCCCACGGGTCCTGCGGTTCGCGGGAATGTTCTGGCTGGTCGCCACGCTCGGCGCGACCCTGGGATTCGGCTACCACTACGGCGTGGATCTCGTCGCGGGCGTGGTGTTCGCGCTCACGATCGAGGCGGCGCTGCGCTCCCTCGCACGGGGCTGGGACCGGTCGGGGACCCAACTGGTCGCCCATGGCGCGGTGGTCTTCGCCGCCCTCCTGGTGGCCTATCGCTATCTGCCGGTGGAGATGGCCGGACACCCGTGGGTGTTCGGGCCCCTTCTCCTGCTGGCGATGGGCTCGGTGATCCACGGCTACGTACGGACCACCAGGCTGTGGGAGCCGAAGGCCGCACCGGCGCTGCAACCGGAGCCGCAGCCCGAACCGGTGTGACGAGTCGTGCTGACCGTAAGGCGGCCATGAGGCGCCCATGAGGCGGCCACGGGGCGAGGGCGGTTAGCGACGCGTTAGCCGATCGGCAGAGGATCATCAGCGGCGGCGGACAGCCTTGGTGTCACGGGCCCCCGAAGGACAGGGACGGGGGCCACCCGCGACACAGGGGGAGTCTCATGTCACGCCGCACCGGACATCACCACGCTCGTAAGGTCGCCGTCGCCGCGGTGGCCGCCGTCGCCGCGTTCGGGCTGACCGCCTGCCAGGACACTTCGGACGGCTCTTCTGGAACCGGATCCTCCGCCGCCTCCCAGGACTCCGGTTCCAAGGGCTCCGGCTCCCCCGACGCCGAGGCGAAGAACGGCGAGGGCGGCGCGGCGGCCCTGCGGAAGACGGATCCCAAGCCGCTGCGCGACGGCACGGGCCTCTACCCCAGGGCGATTCGTCTGGAACACAGCGGGAAGGACAACGGCCGCGTGCTCGCCTCGACCGTCGTCCCCAATGGCGGCAACGGCATCGGCGCCATTCAGGAGAGCACCGACGGCGGAGCGAGCTTCAGCCAGGTGGGCACCATCGCCGACCCCGCGTCCGCCGACGGCAAGGGCCTGTGCTGCTCGGTCCTCTACGAACTGCCGCAACAGGTCGGTGACATGCCGGCCGGCACGCTGCTGTGGGCCGCCTCCTTCGGTCAGGACGTACCCAAAGCCGACCGCCACATGTCGATACGCGTGTTCAAGAGCACCGACGTGGGACGCAGCTGGACCTATCTGTCCACGGTCACCTCCGCGCCGGACGCCAACGGGCTGTGGGAGCCGGAGTTCTCCATCGACGCGGAGGGCAACCTGGTCTGCCACTACTCCGACGAGACCGATCCGCGCCACAGCCAGAAGCTTGTCGCCGTACGCTCGCGGGACGGCGTCTCGTGGAGCGGCCTCCATGACACCGTCGCCAGCGCCCCGCCTCCGACCGCCCCGGGATGGCGGTCGTACGGAAGCTGCCGGACGGCACGTACGTCATGACGTACGAGATCTGCTCCGACGACCCCAAGTTCTCCTGCGTCGTGCACTACCGCACCTCACCCGACGGCTGGGACTGGGGCGACCCCACCAACCTCGGCATCCGCCCCCAGACGGCGGACGGCAAGTACTTCAAGCACGCGCCGACCCTGGCCTGGGCGCCGGAGGCGGGGAACCCGCAGGGCAAGCTGCTGCTGGTCGGCCAGGCGATGTTCAACGCGGACGGCAGCAAGGCCGAGGGCAGCGGGCGCACCGTCTGGACCAACAGCGAGGGCGGAGAGGGCGCCTGGAAGGAGATCCCGGCCCCCGTCGCCGTGAAGTCCGACAAGGTCGACTTCTGCCCCAACTACAGCTCCAGCCTGCTGCCTTCGGCCGACGGGCACCAGCTGCTGGAGATCGCGACCGACTACGACGGGGAAGTGTGCCGCCCGTACCACGGCACGAATGGCATGTGACCCGGGCCGCCGGCCGCTCCCGCCACATCCGCTGTACCGGAAGCCCACGGGTCGAAAGACTGCCGGGTATGGAGTTCTTCTGCTACCACCGCGATCGGCCCGGCTCGCTCGCTCTGCGCCAAGAACTGGTCGAACAGCACTGGTCCTACATGGATCGGTATGCGTCGGAGATGATCGCCCGAGGGCCGACCCTCTCGGACGACGACGGGGCCCCGACCGGCAGCGTCCACATCGTCGACCTGCCCGACCCGGCCGCCGCCCGCTCGTTCGCCTTCGACGAACCGGGCTACCAGGCCGGTGTGTACCGGGACGTACTGTTGCGGCGGTGGCGCAATGCGCTGGGGCGCACGATGTGGGAATTCCCCGGCGCCGGACCGGGGGCAACCGATTCCTGGTCCTCGGCCTGGGCTCGGGCGAGGGCGCCGACGCCACCCTGCCCGCCGACCGGGACGAGCTGATCGCCTACGGGCCACTGCTGTCCGACGACGAAAGCACGTGGCTGGGTACGGCGGCACTGGTCCGAGCACCCGACCCGGAGACGGCCCGCGCCGTCCTGACCCCGGACCGGTACGCGGACATCGAGGTCCACCGCTGGCAGTTCGGCGGACGGCCGTCATGACCCGCCCCTCCATGCGGCCCGATCACTCGCGAAGTCGGGAACGGTACTCGCCCGGTGCCATGCCCCGGGCGCGTCGGAAGGCACGGCTGAAGGCGTGCGGAGAGGCGTAGCCGACCGCGTTGGATATCGACTCGACCGGCTCATCGGTATCGCGGAGCCGGACGGACGCCAGGTCGATGCGCCACTGCGTCACGTACGCGCCCGGCGTCTGGCCGAGGGCGGACCGGAAGTGCCTGGCCAGCGTCGCCCGGGAGACGCTTGTCGCGGCGGCCAGGGTCTCCGTGGTCCAGGGGTGTTCCGGTTGGGCGTGGACACATGCCAGGGCGTCGCGCACGACCGGGTCACGCATCGCGCCCAGCCATGAGCCGGGCCCTTCCTCCGGGTGGCGGGCCAGCCAGGCGCGTACGAACTGGACGAACAGGAGGTCGACGATGCTGTTGACGGCGGCGGTGGTGCCGATCTGCGGCTGTGCGAGCTCCGCGGTGAGAACTTCGACGATCCTTCTGAGCTGCGCGTTCTCCCGGGCCGCGACGTGCATCGGCTGGGCGAGGGAGGTGAGCACCGGTGTGCTCACCTCCGGGTCCTGCTCATAGTGCAGGGTGATCGCTTCCGTCTGCGCCGGTGCCGAGCCGAGTTGGAGCGCTCTGCCTTCCGCGAGGGCCCGGGCCGCCGCCTCCCGGTCGCAGGGAGGCATCGTCATGCTGGAGCCGCCGGCTATCCCGTGTGCGGTGCCCGGCGACACCAGGACGGCGCCTCCGGCCTGAACCTCCAGGGGTTTCTCGCCCGGGACGTGAAGCCACATCGTGCCACGGGACACCACGTGCAGTGCCGCTCCCGGATAGGAGTCCAGCCACTGGCCCCAGGCTCCTCCGGCTTTCAGGATGACCCCGATCGCCCCCGCGCACCCGAAACACGCAAGACCTCCGCGAGTACGTCCATGGTTCCATTCTCGTTCGACGGGCGTCAGACCACGTCAAGAACGATCTTTCCGCGCACCTTCCGCGCGAACAGTGCCTGGATGGCGTCGTCCACGTCCTGCCAGTCGCCTCGCAGTCCGACCGGTGCCGAGAGCTTCCCGGTGGCCATGAGGTCCAGCAGGTCCGTCAGATCCCTGCTGGTCGGCGTCATGTCGCCGTAGGTGGCGATGGAGCGGGGTTCGCCGAAGCCGAACAAGGCCCCTGACGGGAACGTGGTGTCCTGCCCCGAGGAGTAACCGACCAGGTGGATGGTGCCGCCCTCGGCGAGGGAACTCCACGCCTGGGCCACCAGTGGTCCACCGACCGTGTCCAGGACGAGGTCGAACCGGGACTCGGTCTCGGCCAGGTCGGTCAAGACCTCGTCGGCCCCGAGTTCGCGGAGTCCGGCGGCCCGGTCCGGTGAACCGACGAGTGCCGTCACCCGGGCGCCCGCCAGCGCCGCCAGCTGGACGGCGAAGTGCCCCACGCCCCCGCTGGCGCCGGTGACCAGGACGTCGCGCGCCAGCAGGGAACGCTTGCGCAGCACCCGCAGTGCGGTGACCCCGGCGATCCCCAGCGCGGCACCGTCGGCCAGATCCACGCCCTCGGGGACGGTGCCGAGCGAGGCGGGGCTGACTGCCACCCGCTCCGCCCACGCATGGGGAGCCATTCCCACCGCGACGCGCGTACCTTCGGACGGCCCCGAGCCGTCGGACGCGGCGCGCACCACGACGCCGGCCGCGTCGTGACCGTGCACAGTGCCGGCCGGCCACTGGTGCACGTAGTTCAGCTCTCCGAAGTTGAGACCGATGTGCCGTATCTCGACCAACGCCTCGTTGCTGGACGGCACGGGCTCCTCGACATCGGCGAACCGGACGGGGCCGGCCTCGCCGTGATCGACCACAAGGGCGCGCATAAGGTGGGGTTCCTTCTCTCGTGGAGGCGCCTGAACGCTCGGCGCGGTAGCGGGCGGCAGCGGATCGAGTGCGCGAATGCCGCACCGCCGCCTTCGTAAAACCCTTACGCACGGCCGGGACAGCGACCAGTCCCATGAGAATCAACCAGTTGACGATCTGTGTCAGTGCGACCTGTGTGAGTGCGACTCGCGGCGGCTCGATCGCATTCGACGTATGGCCCGTTGTCGCGACGCGAAACCGCAGCCCCCGACCAGGGCCAGGGGGCTGACGTGTTCGCAAGGGGCCCGGTCAGCCCTGCTTGGGCGCGGCCTGCTGGACGACCTCGAAGGACCACAGGGTGGAGCCGGACGCGGCGGGCTTCCGCTGGGGGCGTCCTCGCCGCCGCGCTGGTGGGCGGCCTTCATGGGGCCCTCCATCCAGGCTTGGAAGTCCTCCTCGCTGCGCCAGCGCGTGTAGACGAGGTAGGTGTCAGTCCCTTCGACGGGACGCAGCAGCTCGAACCACTCGAAGCCGTCGGAGTTCTCGACCGTCCCGGCCCGTGAGGCGAAGCGCTTTTCCAGCACCTCGCGCTGTTCCTCCGGCACGGTCAGGACATTGATCTTTACGACGCTGGGCACAGGACACCTCTCATGCGGCGGGCGCCGGGTCGGCGCCCTGGTCTGGACTCTGTGCGCGCAGTCTCCTACATCCGGCGGTCAAGGGCGTGTGAAGGCCACGGTCAGTGGGTGATGACGACCTTGCCGAAGCGCGGGCCCTTCTCGAAGTGCGCGAACGCCTCCGGGGCCTGGTCGAACGGGAAGACGCGGTCGATGGCGGGCCGGAGCCGGTGCCGGTCGATGGCCTTGTTCATCCGTTCGAAGTCGCTCCGGCTGCCGACGCTGATCGACCGGAGGGTCGCGGCGCGGCGGAAGAACCGCGTCACGTCCATGCCGCCGCCCGCCGCCAGATTGCCGACGAGGGCGATCTGCCCGCCGTGGGCGACGGCGTCGATGGACTGGGAGAGCGTTCCGGCGCCGCCGATCTCGACGACGCGGTCGGCGCCGCCGCCGGTGAGTTCCCGTACCCGCGTGCCCCACTCCGGTGTGCTGGTGTAGTCCACGACGTCGGACGCGCCGAGGGCGCCGAGGCGTCGGGCCTTGGCGCCGCTGGACGTCGTGGCCAGGACGCGGGCGCCGGCCAGGCGGGCGAACTGGAGCGCGAAGACCGATACCCCGCCCGAGCCCTGGACCAGGAGTGCGTCCCCCGGGCCGACTCCGCTCACGGCCGACCACGCGGTGAGCGCGGCGCACGGAAGCGTGGCGGCCTCCTCGAAGGACAGCTGGTCCGGCACGGCGACCAGGCTCTGTTCGTCCAGGGCGAGGTATTCGGTGAGCCAGCCGTCGCGGTGCGTGCCGCGCAACCGCCCCCACTCGGGGAACGGGCCGTACAGCCAGGCCGGATGGAAGGTGCCCACGACGCGGTCCCCGACGCGGAACCGCGAGACCCCGTCCCCGACGGCCTCCACGACGCCCGCGCCGTCGGAGAGCGGGACGCGCCCCGGCGCGATGTCGACGGAGTACCGGCCGGTGACGATGAGCAGATCGCGTGCGTTGAGGGAGCTGGCCTTCACCCGTACGAGTACTTCGCCCGCTGACGGGCTCGGCACCGGGCGCTCCGCCGAGGTGATCAGACCACCGCCCGCTCCCACCTGGAATATGCGCATTTCCCACCCTTCGTTCGTATGTCGCCTCCACGATAGGTGCGCCCGGCTGGACGATCTGTATCTTGGCGTCCACTGTTTGGCGCAGATCGTCCAGGAGGGGGCAGGGGTGACCCAGGGGAGTGGGAATGGATCCGGTTGACGACCTCCTCGCCACGATGAAGATCGAGGACGCGCGGTATGTGCGGGTGGACGCCCGTGCGCCATGGGGCATCTCGTTTCCTCCCCGGCACCTCGCCCGGCTGGTCCTCGTCTCCAGTGGCTCGTGCCTGCTCGTCGCGGACACGCTCGCCGGGCCGCAACGGCTGGAGACGAACGACTGCTTCCTGGTCCGCGCGGGGGTGGGGTTCACGCTTCAGGACGAGGCGGGCAGCGAGGTCGTGGACTGCGACGGACTGGTCTCCCGGGCCCCGGCGGCTCGGCGCGGCTCGGGGGCGACGGTGAGCTCACGCGGATCGTCTCCACCCGGTTCGCCTTCGACGCCGTGGCGGCGGAACCGCTCTTCGCGCTCCTGCCGCCGGTGTTCCGGCTGAACCTGGACGACGCGTCCAGCCAACTCCTGCGCACCACGTTCGACCTCATCGCGCGGGAGAGCGCGGCGGGCGGGCTCGGCGGTGGCTTCATCATGAGCCGGCTGTCCGATGTGCTCTTCGTCCAGGCGCTGCGGACCTGTTGTGCGGATGTCGGCGGCGGAACCGTCGGCTGGATCGCCGCGCTGCGGGACCCGCGGCTGGCGGCTGCCATGGAGGAGTTGCACGCGGACCTGGCCCATCCGTGGACGGTCGACGAACTCGCCCGGACGGCGGGGATGTCACGCTCGGCGTTCGCCGCCCTGTTCAAGGAGAGGACGGGGACACCCCGCTGGGCTACCTCACGGCATGGCGCATGTACCGGGTCAAGGTCCTGCTCCGCGAGACGCCGCTGAGCGTCCAGGAGATCGCCGTCCGCGTCGGATACGACACCGGCAGCGCGTTGAGCCGTGCCTTCTCGGGCAGGGAGGGCGTCACCCCCGGCGCCTGGCGGAAGCTGACGGGCCCTTGAGCCCGCGTGGCCCTTGAGTCCGCGTGGCCCTTGAGTCCGCGTGGCCCTTGAGTCCGCGTGGCCCTTGAGTCCGCGTGGCCCTTGAGTCCGCGTGGCCCTTGAGTCCGCGTGGCCCTTGAGTCCGCGTGGCCCTTGAGTCCGCGTGGCCCTTGAGTCCGCGTGGCCCTTGAGTCCGCGTGGCCCTTGAGTCCGCGTGGCCCTTGAGTCCGCGTGGCCCTTGAACCCGCGTGGCCTTGGCGCCCAGCCCTCAGCCGTGCAGCCGCAAGCCCTTCGTCACCTTGTCCACCTGGCCACGCGGCCCGTAGACCGCGAGACCCACCAGGTTGAGCGTGTCGGCCTCGACGGCGCGGACCGTGGCGCGGTTGTCGTCCTCGTTGTCGGTGGCGAAGAGCTCCTCGGTGTAGAGGGACATCGGCAGGCCGCGGGAGAGGGCTCGGGCGTGGGTGCGGGTGAGGGCGGGGGCGTCGGCGGCGTAGACGAGGACCGGTTCGCGGAACATCGGGAGGTAGGCGTTGCCCGAGGCGTCCTCGTACGGCTTGCCGACGATCTCGTCCGTGGCGTGCGCCAGGCCGCTGGAGAGGAAGGCGGTCACATTCAGCTTCTGCCAGTCGGCGAGGTCGGAGCGGACAATGACGGCGATCTTGGTGTCGAAGCGCATGCCGTCACTCTCGCCACTGCCGCGACCTGCGGTCTTGAACGCTCGTGCGCCACGGCACAATGGATCCGTGAGCGCCGTCGGAGAAGGGGAGCGGGGCCGGGAGGACTGGGCCCGGTACTGGCGCGATCCCGACCGGCCCGTGGAGGCCATGCACGCACACTTCTTCAGCCATCGGTTCCATCCCCACAGCCATGACACCTACTCCTTCGCCGTGACCGAGGTCGGCGCCCAGCGCTTCCGGTGCCGGGGCGCGCTGCGCACCAGCGGGGCGGGGATGGTGATGGTCTTCAATCCGGACGATCCGCACGACGGGGAGGCGGCCGCCGAACTCGGCTACAAGTACCGCATCGTTCACATAGGTCCCGATGTGGTGCGGAACGTCCTCGCCGATGTGGCCGACAGCGCGGACGGCCGGGCGGCGCTGCCGCTGTTCGACCGGCCCGTGGTGTCCGATCCCCTGCTGCCCCGCGCCCTGCTGCGGCTGCACACCGCCCTGGTCGGCGGCGCCGGTCCGCTGGTGCGGGACGAGCGGCTGACCGCGGCCGTCGGGGCGATGGTGCGGCGCGGGGCCACCGGGCCGCTGTACACCCGGGAGCTTCCGGACGGGAGCGGCGAGCAGGTCCGGGCGGCGCGGCGG
Source organism: Streptomyces violaceusniger (assembly GCA_005405945.1). GTDB lineage: Bacteria > Actinomycetota > Actinomycetes > Streptomycetales > Streptomycetaceae > Streptomyces > Streptomyces violaceusniger. The sequence continues at coordinate 4,022,546 of BJHW01000001.1, read as the reverse complement.
GCCAGGGCGCTGCTGGAGGAGGCGTACGCCGAGGAGATACCGGCGGCGCGGCTCGCGGAGGCCGCCGGGTGCAGTCGTTTCGCGCTCTACCGGGCGTTCCGCGCCGCGTACGGGATGGCGCCGAGCGACTTCCAGCGGCAGCTCCGGCTGCGCCGGGCGCGCGGGCTGCTGGTGGCGGGCAGCAGCGCGGCGGAGGCCGCGGTCCAGGCCGGGTTCGCCGACCAGAGCCACTTCCACCGCTGGTTCGTGCGGTGCTTCGGAGTGACGCCGGGAACATTTCAGCGCGCGGCGAGTCCCGATTCGCGGCACACCCCGCGGCCCTGATGAAATTGGCCCGGACCATACGGACCCATACGGACCCACGCGGACCGCAAGGACCCTGCCAAAGCCTGACATCTTTCGGACAACCCCGGACGACAGTCAGGTGAAGAGGGGGTGTTCGGCGTCTGAGTAGTGGGCTCAGTAGGGTCTCCAAACATCCGGGACAGATGAAGAGGGCGAGTGGGGGAGCGGCACGGCGTGGCGAACGTGGAGCGGAGCGGACTGGGGAGAAGCCCGGACACGGGGCCGGCCCCCGGCGCCGTAGGGGCGCGGACGTCACGGACCAGAATGGGGCTCGCGGCCCTGTGGCTCCTGGCGGGCCTGCTGGCGGTCCGTCAGGCGGCGGCGGTGCTGCGGCTGCCGCCCGATGAGCGGCTGACCGACCTGGAGACCTGGATCGGCGACCAGGGCGTACTGCACGTCAGCGGGTCGCTGTACGACGGGGGCTCCTTCACCGGGACCCCGTTCTCCGGGCTCGTCCTCAAACCGCTGACCCGGGCCGCCGAGCAGAGCCTCGGGGTCGCCTGGACCTTCGGCACCCTGCTGCTGGTCGTCGTCCTCGGGCTGGTCGTGGCCCGGTCGCTGCCCGGCCCGGTCTCCCGCCGCACCTCGCTGATCGCCGCACCGCTGGCCATCAGCCTGCTGGTGCTGTCGCTTCCGGTGCGCAACACCTTCACCCTCGGCCAGACCAGCATCATCCCGGTGCTCCTGATCGTCCTCACCGTGCTGCCCAGAACCTCCGGGCGGCAGGCCGGTGTGCTCATCGGAGTGGCCGCGGCGCTCCAGCCCGCGCTGCTGCTGTTCGCCGTCGTGCTGTGGCTGATCGGACGGCGCCGGGCCGCCGCGCTCGCGGGCGCCACCTTCGCCGTGTGCACCGCGCTCGCCTGGGCGGCCATGCCGCACGACTCGTGGACGTACTGGGGGCACCACATCGGCGGCTTCGGGCTCGGCGCCCCCGCCGACAGCCTGGCCAACCAGTCGCTGCACGGGCTGCTGCTGCGCATCGGCCTCGAGGGCCCGGTGGAGCTCGCGCTGCTGGTCGTGCTCGCGGTCGCGGTCGCGGTGATCGGCCTGCGGCGCGCGGTGCGCTACGCGAGGGACGGGCAGTTGCTGCTCGCCGCCGCCATCACCGGCAGCGTGGCGCTCGCGGTCTCGCCCACCTCCTGGCAGCACCAGCAGCTATGGATCCTGCTGGCCGTGGTCGGCCGGGTGGGGCGGCGCGGCTCCGACCGGCTGGTGTGGCCGGTTCTGGTCGTACTGGCGATGTCGCTCAACCGCACCGCGCTGCTGCCCGACATCGAGATCCTCGGGCATATCGGCTATAATGCGCCGCTGCTCGCCGCTCTCGCCGCCGCCTGTCTGGTGCCGTTCCTCTCCCGCACCTCGCCGCGGTGGGACGACCCCGAGCCGACGCCGGTCGCCGAACCGGCCAGGAGCCGCTTCGCCTGGGTGCCGCTGCTGCGCGTCCTCAAGCGGCCGCTGTCCCGCCCGAACCTGATGCTCGAGCTGATGCTGATCCGCGTCGGCTACTTCGCCTACTCGTGGATCCGCGGCCACGCCCCGGACGAGCGCAGCGTGGCCGAGGGCCATGGACACCAGGTGCTCACCCTCGAGGGCTGGCTGCACATCGACATCGAGCACTGGTTCAACGCCATCGTGGCCGACACCGGATGGCTCAAGGACTTCATGAACTGGTACTACAGCACCTTCCACTTCCTGATTCCGCTCTCCCTGCTGGGCTGGCTGTATCTGCGCCGCCCCGCGACCTACCGCTGGGCCCGCACCCCGCTGGCCTTCGCCACGCTGCTCGCCCTGGTCGGCTTCTGGCTCTACCCGCTGGCCCCGCCGCGGCTGATGGGGCTCGGGTACGTGGACACCGCGCACGGTCCGCAGGACCTGAACAACCCGGACTTCGGCGCGCTCACCAAGCTGTCCAACCAGTACGCGGCCATGCCGTCGCTGCACGTGGGGTGGTCGCTGTGGTGCGGGGTGGTCATCGCGATCGTGGCGCCGTACGTCTGGGCGAAGGTGCTCGGCATCCTGTATCCGCTGCTGACCACGGCGGTCATCGTGGGCACCGCGAACCACTATGTGCTGGACGCGATCGGCGGCGCGGTCATCGTCACGGCCGGGTTCGCGCTGCAGTACGTGTTCCTCGGCGTGGGCAGGCGCCCGCACGAGGAGGCGCCACCGCTGTCGGCGACGATGGGCGCCGCGGTCGTCCGGGCCAGGGGCCTGGTCCCCGGGCTGGTACGGCAGCGCGGCGGACAGCACGACGACGCCGAGCCCGCGGGACAGGGCCGGTCAGGGGGCGGCGAGTCCCCCGAAAAGGGGGCTGGGGCTCGCGTTGAGCGGCATGACCAGCGGGTCTAGCGTGGTGAGAAGGGGGCGCGAAGGCGTGAAAACGCGTTAATCGGGGGGATCCGGGAATCGAGACGGGGAGCGGGGCCCCGACCGAGGAGGGATCGAGGATGTCCCTGGTGAAGGCAGTAACCGCGGCGGTCGCGATGGGCGCGTCGATGGCCATGGCGACCCCCGCGGTCGCCGCGCCGCCGCACCCCTTCGTCTTCGTCCACGACGGGTTCCAGCCCGCGTCGCAGGCGAAGACCGCCGGTGCGGTGACGTACGACAAGTCGCTGGTGCCGACGTCCGCGTCGGTGTTCGTCGCGGAGGCGCGGCTGGGCGGCAAGGGCATGGAGAAGTATCACGAAGGTGGGGAGGGCCACGGCCACCACTGGATGCACAAGGGCACGTTCGTGTTCATCAGCGTGCGTGGCCTCGCGGCCGATCACCACTTCGGGGTCCACGTCCACACGAAGCCGTGTGGCACCAAGCCCGACTCGTCGGGGCCGCACTACCAGAACACGAAGGACCCCAAGCAGCCCTCGACCAACCCGAAGTACGCCAACCCGCACAACGAGGTGTGGCTGGACCTCACCACCAAGAGCAACGGCAAGGGCTGGGCCAAGTCCTGGGTGAAGTGGAACTTCCGGTCCGGTGAGGCCCGTTCGGTGGTGATCCACAAGCATGCGACGGACACCACGTCGGGCAAGGCCGGGCAGGCCGGCGCCCGGGTGGCCTGTGTGAACGTGCCGTTCAAGTAGCGGCGTGCCGTTATGGCGGCGGTCGGGGCGTCGGCGGCATTCCGCGGCGTCTCCGGCGCTCGGCGGTGGGCGGCAGGGCTCACGGCGGCAGCAGTCCGCCCTCCACCGATGCGTCTCTGATCTCCTCGTACAGCGCCCGTAGCGTCTCGCTGACGGCGATCCGCGGCAGGTGCAGCCGGTCCAGCGCCTCGGTGTCCACCGGGGCGTTGGTGTCCGTGGCCACGTCGCCCCACCCCTGCCCGGTCAGGCACCGCATCAGCGCGGGGTTGAGCCGGTCCACCCCGCGCACCAGGCACGCCTCGGGCGTACGGCCCTCCTCGTACTCCCGCCACAGCGCCAGGAGTTCGGCCCCGAGCGGCGCGGGGAGCGAGGCGAAGCGCGGGGCTCGCCGCCCGCGGCGCCCCGCTCCACCGCGTCCATCTCGACGAGGTCGTGCATCAGGCACAGCTTGAGCATCTTGGTGAGGTCGAGCCGCTGCCCGGCCTCGCGCTCGAACTCGGCGTGCAGGATCCAGCTCACCATCGCCAGGTGCCAGGAGTGCTCCGCGACGCTCTCCTTGCGCTCCGAGGTGGCGTTGTTGGCGCGCTCGATCTCACGGAGGCGGGCGGTGAGGGCTATGAAGTCGAAGAGTCTTCGACGCTCGCCCGCCGCGCCGTGCGGGCCGTACATCTCGCTCATGGCGGTCAGTGTGCCCCCGCCCGGTGGGTTGTGGGACTCCTGGCGCGGCACGAACAGCTCACGGCTTACGCGTACGTCACCCTGAGCTCCTTGATCCCGTTCAGCCAGGCCGAGCGCAGCCGCCGGGGCTCACCCGCGAGCCGGATGTCCGGGAGGGTGTCCGCGATGGCGTGGAAGATCAGCCGGATCTCCAGCTCCGCCAGGCTCTTGCCGAGGCAGAAGTGCGGTCCGCCGCCGCCGAAGCCGAGGTGGGGGTTGGGGTCGCGGGTGATGTCGAAGACCTCGGGGCGGTCGAAGACCTCGGGGTCGTTGTTGGCGGAGGAGTAGAAGACGCCGACCCGCCGGCCCGCCTCGATGCGCTGCCCGCCGAGTTCGGTGTCCTGGGTGGCGGTGCGCTGGAAGGACATCACGGGGGTGGCCCAGCGCACGATCTCGTCGGCGGCGGTGGCGGGGCGCTCGGCCTTGAACAGCTCCCACTGGTCGGGGTGGGTGAGGAAGGCGTGCATCCCGTGGCTGATGGCGTTGCGCGTGGTCTCGTTGCCGGCGACGGCGAGCAGCAGCACGAAGAAGCCGAACTCGTCCGAGCCCAGATTGCCCTCGTCCTCGGCGGCCACCAGCCGGCTGACGATGTCCTTGGCGGGGCACGCCTTGCGGTCGGCGGCGAGGTTCATGGAGTACGAGATCAGCTCCATGGCCGACTCGGCGCCGATCTCCTCGGTGATGGCCAGCTCCGGGTCGTCGTACGCGACCATCTTGTTGGACCAGTCGAAGATCTTGGACCGGTCCTGCTGGGGGATGCCGATGAGTTCGGCGATCGCCTGCAGTGGCAGTTCGCAGGCCACATCGGTGACGAAGTCCCCGCTGCCGCTCTCCCTGGCCCCGGCCACGATGCGGGTGGCGCGGTCGCGCAGGGCGTCCTCGAGGGCGCGGATGGCGCGCGGGGTGAAGCCGCGCTGGACGATCTGACGGACCCGGGTGTGCTCGGGCGGGTCCATGTTCAGCATGATCAGCTTCTGGACGTCGATCTGATCGCGCTGGATGTGCTCGTTGAAGCGGATGATCGCGGTGTTGGCGTGGGAGGAGAAGGTCTCCGGCCGGGTGGAGACCTCCTTGACATCGGCATGACGGGTGACGGCCCAGTAGCCGTCGTCGTCGAATCCGGCCACGCCGTGTGGCTGGGGATCCAGCACACGGGCGCCGTCTGCCGCAGCCGGGCGAGCTCCGGGAGTGGCACCCGATGCTGATGGAGGTCGGGGTCGGTGAGGTCAAAGCCTTCGGGGAGCGCTGGGCAGGACATCGGCCACTCCAGAGATCTGACGGCCTATCAGAAGTGTCCGCAAGGTAGTAACGGGTTCTACAAGTAGCAAGAGAAATCGCGGCCATTGTTTCGGAGCGCCGGTGCCCCTCACGGTCCGCTCAACCCCTGCACAACCCTTGCGCCACCGGGCCGGACCTCAGCAGACTGAGCTGAAGAACTAGAACGCGTACTAGTTCTGACTGCGGGCGCTGCCGGGAGCCCCGCGGATGCGATGAGAGGACGAGACAGCCATGGCCGCCGAACCCGTCATCGTCGAAGCCGTCCGCACGCCCATCGGCAGGCGCGGAGGCGCGCTCGCCAACCTCCACCCCGCCTATCTGCTCGGCGAGACCTACCGCGAACTCCTCGCCCGCACCGGCATCCAGCCCGACTGCGTCGAGCAGATCGTCGGCGGCACGGTCACCCACGCCGGGGAGCAGTCGATGAACCCCGCGCGCACCGCCTGGCTGACGATGGGGCTGCCGTACGAGACCGCGGCGACGACGGTCGACTGTCAGTGCGGCTCCTCGCAGCAAGCCAATCATATGGTGGCCAACATGGTCGCCACCGGTGTCATCGACGTCGGCATCGGCTGCGGCGTCGAGGCCATGTCGAGGGTGCCGCTGGGCAGCGGCTCCAAACACGGCCCGGGCAAACCGTTCCCCGAGGAGTGGAACGTGGATCTGCCCAATCAGTTCCAGGCCGCCGAACGGATCGCCCGCAACCGCGGCCTGACCCGCGAGAATGTGGACGCCCTCGGGCTGATCTCCCAGGAGCGGGCGGCACGGGCCTGGGCGGAGGAGCGGTTCAAGCGCGAGACCTTCGCGGTGCAGGTGCCCACGACGGAGGAGGAGCAGACGGCCGGAGAGGGCATGTGGCGCGCCGTCGACCGGGACGAGGGGCTGCGCGACACCAGCATGGAGGCGCTGGCCGGGCTCAAGCCCATCATGCCCACCGCGGTGCACACCGCGGGCAACTCCTCCCAGATCTCCGACGGCGCCTGCGCGGTCCTGTGGGCCTCCAAGCGCATGGCCCGCGCCCTCAAACTCCGCCCCCGCGCCCGCATCGTGGCCCAGGCCCTGGTCGGCACCGATCCGCACTTCCATCTGGACGGGCCGATCGACGCCACGAAGGCGGTCCTGGGCAAGGCCGGGATGACCCTGAAGGACATCGACCTGATCGAGATCAACGAGGCGTTCGCCTCGGTGGTGCTGTCCTGGGCGCAGGTCTTCGAGCAGAGCCTGGAGAAGGTCAACGTCAACGGCGGCGCGATCGCCCTGGGGCACCCGGTGGGGGCCACGGGGGCGCGCCTGATCACGACGGCGCTGCACGAACTGGAGCGCGCGGACAAGGAGTTCGCGCTGATCACGATGTGCGCGGGCGGTGCGCTGGCCACGGGCACGATCATCCAGCGGCTGTAGTGATGGTCGAGCGCTGATCGACCGGAATCCGGGGCTTGGATTTCGGCGGTATCGATTCCTCGGCGGTGCCCCTTGGGGCGCCGCCGTTTTCGTATGTCTGGCACCGTCAATCCACGGTGACCGCCATCGCTGTAACAGGGGCTGTTTCGTATATGAGTTCATATACGACGAGCACATGAAAAGCCTTTTAGGACGGCTAATCTCTGGGATGTCATCGGATTGGCCGCTTGGGGTGGTTTGCGGGGAATCGCACGCCTTATGTGGCCGGAGTCGAAGGGAAGCGACGACATGTCAGCTCGCCGAATGCTCACCGGTACGTTCCTGGGGCTGGGAGCCCTGGCCCTGGCCGCCACGGCGGTCGCCCCGGCGGCCAACGCCGCGCCCGTCCCCGTGACGAGCCTCAACTGCGACGGCGATACCTACAAGTGCACGGCCAACCTGCGGTTCGGGGACGGCAGGTGGGTCGCGCAGTGGAATGTGAACGTATTCCACCAGAGCGCGGCGAGCCATCAGCGGGCCACCCGGTCGGCGGACGCGCCGCACATCGCCGCGGCCCCGGTCCCGGTCACGACCCTCACCTGTGACGGGGACACCTACAAGTGCACCGCCGGGCTGCAGTTCGGCGACGGCAGGTGGGTCGCCCAGTGGAACGCCAATGTGTTCCACCAGGCCGTGTCCCAGGCCGTGTCCGCCGCGTCGGCGAAGACGGTCAAGGCGCCTCGGGAGGCCGCCGCCCCGGTGCCGGTGACCGCCCTGAACTGCGACGGTGACACCTACAAGTGCACGGCCAACCTGCGGTTCGGGGACGGCAGGTGGGCCGCCCAGTGGGACGCCAGCGTCTTCCACCAGAACTGACGCGCCACCAGGAGTAGTACCAGGGACGAGGAACCAGGACGGACGGGCGGGCCCGGTGCGGACAACGCGCCGGGCCCGCTCGGTCACCTGTCCCCGAAGGCCACCGGCGCCTCGAACGCCGCCCGGCGCGTGGCCCGGCGCAGCGCCCGCAGCACCGGTCCGCCGAGGGTGAGGGTGAGCACCATCGTGACCAGGGCGCGCGGCAGGTCCCAGCCCAGAGAGGTGGCCAGGCAGTACGCCACGAAGCGGGCGAGGTTGTCGCCGAGCGGGTCGCCGGGGACGTAGGAGATCCCCGAGGCCATGCCCTGCAGCAGGGTCCAGCCCTGGAGGTTCATGACCGTTCCGTAGGCCACGGACGCCACCGCCCCGTACCCCGCGAGCAGCAGCGCCTCCGCCCGGCCGCGCAGCCGGGCGGCGCCGGGGAGCAGCCCCGCGCCCATCGCCACCCAGCCCATCGCCAGCATCTGGAACGGCATCCACGGGCCCACCCCGCCCGTGAGCAGCGCGGACGCGAACATCGAGACGGCGCCGAGGACAAAGCCGAAACCGGGGCCCAGCACCCGTCCCGACAGCACCATCAGGAAGAACATCGGCTCGATCCCGGCCGTCCCCGCGCCCAGCGGCCGCAAGGCCGCGCCCGCCGCCGCCAGCACCCCGAGCATCGCGACGGCCTTGGCGTCCAGACCGGTGTCCGCGATGGTCGCCACGACCACGGCCAGCAGGAGCGGGAGCAGCGCGGCGAACAGCCAGGGCGCGTCGGCGGCGTGGGTGGTGATCCCGGAGTCGCCCGGTGCGAACAGCGGCCAGCCGAAGGCGACGACACCGATCGCGGAGACGAGCGCGAGCGCCGCCACGGAGCGCGGGCCGAGGCGTATGGCCTTCGTCCTGCCGCCGCGCTCCCGCTGTTCCCGCTGTTCCCGCTCCGCCCGGTGCGGCCCGCTCGGTGATGTCCCGCTCACGGCGCTCCCTCCAGCGCCTCGCGTATCTGCGGCACGGTCAGCCACGGAAGGGGCGCGAGCACCTTGGCCACCTGCGGTGCGAAAGCGGGGGAGGAGACCACCACCTCCGCCGTGGGGCCGTCCGCGACCACCTCGCCCTCGGCCAGGATGACGACGCGGTGGGCGAGTTCGGCCGCGAGTTCCACATCGTGGGTGGCCAGTACGGTCGCGTGGTCGTCAGCGGCCAGCCCGCGCACCACCTCCACCAGGCGCGCCTTCGCCGCGTAGTCGAGCCCGCGCGTGGGCTCGTCGAGCAGCAGCAGGGGCGGGCGGGCGGTGAGGATGACGGACAGGGCCAGCGCCAGCCGCTGCCCCTCCGACAGATCGCGAGGATGGGCGGTGTCCGCCACCTCAGGCAGCAGCCGGCCCACCAGCTCACGGCAGGTGCCGGGCGCCGCGCCCGCGTCCCTGTCCGCCGCCGCGCACTCGGCGGCGACCGTGTCCGCGTAGAGCAGATCGCGCGGCTCCTGCGGTACGAGGCCCACCCGGCGCAGCAGTTCGGCGGGGCGGGTGCGGTGCGGTACGACCCGGTCCGGGCCGACGCGCACCGAACCCGAGGCCGGTTCGTGCAGCCCGACGAGACTGGCCAGAAGCGTGGACTTGCCCGCGCCGTTGCGCCCCATCAGCGCCACCGTCTCGCCCGGCCGCACCGTCAGGTCCACCCCGCGCAGCGCCTCCACCCGGCCGTGGCGGACGAGCAGCCGCGCCACCTCGCCCACCGGCTCGCCCGGCGGCGGATCGGCCACCGCCCGCGGGGCGAGCGGCGCCAGCCGCTCCCGCAGTGGCCCCGCCTTGCGGCGCGCGTCCCGTACGGACAGCGGCACCGGCGAGGGCCACCCCGCGAGGGCGCCCAGCGCCACCACGGGTGGCCGCACGGGCGACACCGGCAGCAACTCGGCCGGTGCGCCGGTCAGCGGGGCGGCGCCGGGGGAGGGGAGCAGGATCATCTGGTCCGCGTACTGCACCACGCGCTCGAGACGGTGTTCGGCCATCAGGACCGTGGTGCCCAGGTCGTGCACCAGCCGCTGCAGCACGGCCAGCACCTCCTCGGCCGCGGCCGGGTCGAGCGCGGAGGTCGGCTCGTCGAGGACCAGCACGCGGGGGTGGGTGGTGAGCACCGAGCCGATCGCCACGCGCTGCCGCTGCCCGCCGGAGAGCGTGGCGATGGGACGGTCCCGCAACTCGGCGAGGCCCAGCAGGTCCAGCGTCTCCTCGACCCGGCGGCGCATGGTGTCCGGGGCGACGCCGAGCGATTCCATGCCGTACGCCAGCTCGTCCTCGACGGTGTCGGTGACGAAGTGGGCGAGCGGATCCTGGCCCACGGTGCCGACGACGTCGGCGAGTTCGCGCGGCTTGTGGGTACGGGTGTCCCGGCCCGCGACGGTGACGCGGCCGCGCAGGGTGCCACCGGTGAAATGCGGTACGAGACCGGAGACGGCCCCCAGGAGTGTCGACTTGCCGACTCCGGACGGGCCCACGAGCAGACACAGCTCGCCCTCGGGAACGGTCAGGTCCACCCCCGCGAGGGCGGGCCGCGCCGCACCGTCGTAGTGGACCGACACCTGATCGAAGCGGATCACTGCGTGCTGCCCTCCTCGGGCCCCGCCCCGGCTCGCGCATCGCCATGGGCGCGGGGTGGGGTGTGTGCGGTGGGGTGGTTGTCGTCGGGGGCCGGTGCCGGGGCGGGTGGCGTCCCGGGGGCCGGGTCCGGGCGCGGCTCCGCCGCCGTGCCGTGCGGCCCGGGGTGCGGCCCGGCAGCGGGCCGGGGGCCGGTGCCGGAGTCCGGGGGCTCCGAGTGCGCAAGGTTCCGGCCTCGGGCCGGTCCGGTGGGGGTGTCGTCCGCCGGGGCCGACCCACCTGACGCGGCCCGTGCCGGGGCCGGGGCCGCCAGTGCCGGGAGGAGGCCCAGGAGTACTCCCGCCGCGGGCCACAGCGGCAGGGTCGGGGTGGTGAGCGGGACGACGGACGGCTGGAGGGCCTGTGGGGCGTAGGAGGCGGCGCGGATCATCAGCGCCGCGACCGCCGCTCCCGACCCCGCCACCAGCCACGCCCGTACGCCCCAGCGGTCCGGGCGGTAGCGGCTGCGCACCGAGCGGCGGCCGCCCAGCCACAGGCCGCCGAGCGCGGCGGCGAGCCCGGCGAGCAGCAGTGGCAGTCCGTAGCCCGCGCCCTCGGCCGCGAGCAGGCCGTACGTACCGCAGCAGACGCCGAGCAGCCCGCCCAGCGTCAGCGCGGTGGTGGTACGGGTGACGGCGGGCGGGACCTGGGCGGTGCGGCCGTAGCCGCGCGCGTCCATCGCCGCCGCCAGGGCCACCGACCGTTCCAGCGCGCCCTCCAGCACCGGCAGGCCGACCTGGAGCAGCGCCTTCACCCCGCGGTCGGGGCGGCCGCGCAGACGGCGGGCGGAGCGCAGCCGAGTCACGTCCGCCACCAGATGGGGTGCGAAGGTCATCGCCACCACGACCGCGACCCCGGCCTCGTAGAGCGCGCCGGGCAGCGACTTGAGCAGCCGCGCCGGGCTGGCGAGCGCGTTCGCGGCGCCGACGCAGATCAGCAGGGCGGCCAGCCGCAACCCGTCGTACAGCGCGAACACCAGCCCCTCGGCCGACACCCGGCCGCCGATGCGCACGCCCTGCGCCCAGTGGGGCAGCGGGACTTCGGGGAGCGTGAAGAGCACCCGCGTCCCGGGGATCGGCGAGCCGAAGAAGACCGCGAAGAACAGCCGGATGGCCAGCACCACGAGGCCCAGCTTGAGGAACGCGGTGTACGAGCGGGCCCATGGCGCGTCCGTGCGGCGCACGGCCACCACATAGCCCGCGACCGCGATGAGCAGCCCGAGCAGCAGCGGGTTGGTGGTCCGGGACGCGGCCGTGGCCAGCCCGAGCGCCCACAGCCACCAGGCCCCGGCGTGCAGGGCGCTGCCGCCGCGCGGGGTGCCGGCTCGCAGCCGGGCGCGGAAGCCGTTGCGGAACCCGCTGCGAAACCCGTTGTGAAAGCCGACGCCGGGGCGGCGCGGGCCCTGGTCGTGGCCCTGGTCGTGGCCGTGGCCGTGGTGCGTGGTGGCATGGCGGTCTTCCGTGCGCTCATACGCGACGGCGGCGCGCCTGCCAGACCGCCGCGGCGCCGAGCAGGACGACGGCGGCGAGCCCGCCGATCAGCCCGGCCGAGGGGCCTGAGCCGCCGCCGTCCGCCTTGCCGCCGTCACCCTTCGGGGCGGCGTGGGCGTCCACGGAAGTGCTCACCTTGTCCCCGCAACCCGTCTTCGGATAGCCGGAGATGGCGCACAGCAGCGCGGCGGAGTTGTAGCGCAGCGGCTTCGCGACGGCGGCGAGCGCGTCTCCGGCCGTCGCGTCCTCGCCGACCCGCGCGCACTCGGTACGGGGCGCGGGCGGCGTCCGGCGGTCGGGCGCGTCGGTGGCCGTACCGAAGTCGATGACGACCGCGACCCGTTTGGTGCCGTCCGTGGCCGGGGTGTCGGCACAGACGGCGGCGAAGTCGGCCATGCCGCGCGGCCGGGTGGCGTCGTCGGAGTCCTCGCTGACCGCGAAGCGGAAACCGACCATGTCGCCGTCGTCAGGCCGCGCCGAGGAGGGCCCCTGCGTGGCATAGCTCCAACTGCCGCCGTCCCCGCCCCGTTGCCAGAACGACCAGTAGCGATACCCGTCGTCGGCCTGGGCCTGGCCCGCGCCGACCACCGCGAACAGGGCGACGAGGGGCAGCAGCAGGGCGACGGCGGTCAGCGACAGCCGGGCCGCGCGGCCGCACCGGGCGAAAGGCGTACGAGTACGTGGTGGGGAAGCCGCGTCCGCGCGGGTGGCCGAAGCCGGGCGGCCGCGTGGGACCCGGGTCGCGTCGGCACGCGAGGCCGGAGCCGCCTGGGTGCGCCGGGTGTGAGCCACGCCTGCGTGCGGGGCCGGAGGCGTCGGCGCGTGCGGGGTGCCGTGGCCGGGGCGTCCAGGGGTGCCGCCTGGGCGTGTGCCGTCGTAGCCGCGTCCGTGTGCCGGGCCGGGGCCGGGCCGTTGTGCGAGGTCCGGGGCGTGTCCGTGCGGGGGGCCGGAGCCGCCTGGGTGCGCCGGGTGTGAGCCACGCCTGCGTGCGGGGCCGGAGGCGTCGGCGCGTGCGGGGGTGCCGTGGCCGGGGCGTCCAGGGGTGCCGCCTGGGCGTGTGCCGTCGTAGCCGCGTCCGTGTGCCGGGCCGGGGCGCGGCCGTTGTGCGGGGTCCGGGGCGCGTCCGCGCGCGGGGTCGGGGCCGACTGGGTGGCACGCCAGGCGGACGTCGCTCGGGGGCGCGTCGGGGCCGCATACCTGCGCGGGCTCAAAGCTGTCGCCTCTTCCGGCCGCTCAGGAGGAAGCCGATGCCCATACCGGCGACCGCGCAGACGCCGACCGTCCACCAGACGCCGCCGATCCCGCCGCCGCCGTCGTCCTTCTTCTCCTCGCTCTTGCCGTTCCCGTCCGACTCCGCGCCCGGGGCCGCCGCTTCGGGCTTCGGGCCGGTGGCGTTCAGTTGCCGGACGAGGTCGGCGCCGCCGAAGTCGCGGGGGTTGGCGCCGGCCGCGTGGGCCGCGAGGATCAGTTTGGCGAGGGCGCCGGGGTCGCCCTTGGCCCAGGCCGCCGCGCCGCTGTCCTTGCTCTGGAGCCACTGGAGCGGCTTGCCCGCGGCCGCGCTGTGCTCACCGGCGGCGAGTGCCACCACCGCGTCGGCCGTGCCGCCGAAGTCGGGCTGGTCCTTGGCGCCGGGCATGGCCGACTTCAGGTGTGCGTCGGTGTCGGACATGACGCGGGAGAGGTGGGCCAGGGCGGCCTCGGCGGCGTCCTCGGGCGAACCGGCCCCGCCCTTTCCGCCCGCGCAGCGCAGCGGCTTCGGCTCGGCGCCGCTGTCCTTGCCGACGGTCTCGAAGACGAAGCCCTTGCCCCGCGCGGCCAGCGCGGCGCTCGCGGTGGCCAGTTCGTTGGCGACGGGCTCGCCCTTGGCCGCCGTGTACGCGAACGCCCCGCGCTCCTCGGCCTTCGCCGAGCAGTCCAGTTGCAGGCCGAGCAGGGCGTCGTACGGGGTCTTGCCGCCCTTGCCCGAGGCCGGCGTCACCTTCGCCGGGTCCTGGCCGGTGGCGGCGAAGGCGCCGATCGCCGCCGCGGTGGAGTTGGCGTCGCTCGGGCCGCCCGGGTTCATGCCCCAGCCGCCGTCCTCGTTCTGGTGGCGCTTCAGCCAGCCGATGCCCTTCTCCACGGTGCCGGAGCGGCCGCCCACCGCGGCCAGCGCCTGGACCGCCGCCGCCGTCGCGTCCGTGAACTCGCCCTTCTTCGGGTCGCACGCCGTGGACGGGTCCGCGCGGTACGCCGCGAAGCCGCCGTCCTCGCACCCCTGCCCGGCCAGCCAGTCGACGGCCGACTTCGCCGGTGTGACGCCCACCGCGTCCTGGGCGAGCAGCGCCAGCGACTGCCGCCACACCCCGTCGAACTTCGGGTCCTTGGCGCCGTAGAGCCCCTCGGCACGCCCGGCAGGGCCGTCGTCGGCCACGGCGGCAGGCGCGGCGGCCGCGCCCAGGGCGGCGCAGAGGGAAAGAGCCGCCACGCTGCGGCGAATGTTCATGGCTGTGGTGCCTCTCGGTCGGTGGACGGGCGCACGCAGCCGCGCACGGCCGTCCAGCCGCGCCGCACGCGGAACGCTCCGCGGCACGCCTGGCACCCGGCTCAGCTCCGCATACCTCGACGGTGCCGCCGCCGGTCGTCCGGCGGCGGGAGCCTGCGTCGTCGCGCCCGCCCGGGTGTTCCGGCTCGTACGCCCCGTAGGGCGCGCTCACGGTTGCGGGTCAGCGCCGGAATCGCACCGGCTTCCCCCGATCGGACGCGTATGAAGTTTACGGACAGCTTAGAGGGCGCGCGGATAGGTGGGGCGGCGTCGCGGGGCGATGGGCGGCGCCTGGCGGCGTTGTCGTCGGTCGACGACGCTCCGCGTCGCCTCCCTCCTCCGCCTTGCCATGCTTGCCCCTCGCCCCGCTCCTTCCTCCACCCCACCTATCCGCGCGCCCTCTTATCGGCCGACTTATCGGGCGCTCTCAGCCGCCCACGGATGGGGCCGGTCGACGGCCCTCGCCCCGGACGACCGCGAGACAGCGCGTCGTCGTGCCGTCGTCCTCCTCGACATCACGGCGGTGCGCGAAGCCGAGCCGGGTGAGCAGGGTCAGCGACGTCTCGTTGGCCGCCATGACCGTGGCGTGCACCTCGCTCAGCCCGAGCGCGCCGAAGCCGTGGCCGACGACGGCCTCGGCCAGCTCGCTCCCCAGACCGCGCCCCCACGCCTCCGGCGCCAGCGCGTAGACGATCTCGTGGCCGCCGACGGCCTCGGTCGGCTTGATCTCGGCGTGGCCGACGTACCGGCCGTCCTCACGGACGGCCCATACGTCGAACAGCCGCCGGGCGTAGACCTTGGTGAAGATCCGCCCGAAGAGCGCCCGGTCCTCGGCCTCCGGGGCGAGCCTGCCGTCCTCCAGCCAGCGGCACACCCGCCGGTCCTGGAACAGCGCCACGAAGGCGTCCTCGTCCTCGGGCCGGTACGGCTCGAGCAGCAGGCGCGCGGTGCGCAGCGTCGGGGTCATGCGCCGCGACGCTACGCGGCCGGGCACCACCCGGCAATCCGATACCGCGCACCTGCTGGACCCAGCTCTCCGCTACCCTCGGCGCCACCACTGGGCCAGGGACTTCCACCAGCGGCGCCGGGCCTCGTGCTCGGCGCCGGATTCGGCCTCCGGTTCCGGTTCCGTGGCGGCGGACGCGGGGTCCGCCGAGGGCGCGGTCCCGCCGGGGCCGTCGTCCGGGGCGTCCGCCCGGGCGGACGGGGGCGTCCTGCCCACGGCCCCCGAGATGGCCGCGGTCGCCGCGGCCGCCATCTCGGCCAGCGCCTCATCGGACTTGGCGGCCGTCCGGGGGAAGCGCACCGGCAGCGCGGCCAGGGCCCGGTGGAAGGGGCCGGGCCGCCACTCCAACTCCTCGGCGGGAACGGCCAGTTCGAGATCGGGCAGCCGGTCGAGCAGCTTCTCGATGGCGACGGAGGCGATCAGCTGGGCCGGGTCCTTCGCGGGGCAGGTGTGCGGGCCCGCGCTCCACGCCAGATGCGCCCGGTTGCCACGCCGGTTCGACAGCAGGTACGGGTCGTTGTTGGCGGCCGCGAGGCTGATGACGACGGGGTCGCCCTTGGGCAGCCGGTGCCCGTCGACCGTGACGTCGTGGCGCGGGTAGTGGACGCAGAAGTTGGCCAGCGGCGGGTCCTTCCACAGGACCTCGTTGAGCGCGTCCTCGATCAGCATGGTGCCGCCCGCGAGATCGCCCCGGAACCGTTCGTCGGACAGCAGCAGCATCAGCCCGTTGCAGATCAGGTTCTGCTGGGGCTGGGTGCCCGCGCCGACGAGGACGACGATCTGGTGGATCAGCTCCTCGTCGGTGAGTTCGGCGGGGTGGGCGATCAGCCAGGACGTCATGTCCGGGCCCGGCTCCTCCCGCTTGAGGGCGACGAGCTGGAACAGGGTCTCCGCGAGGAGGGCGTTGGCCTGCTCGGAGTCCTCGGTGACGTCGAAGAGCGCCGAGAGCGCCCGGACCAGCTTGTCGCTCAGCTCGGGCGGGCAGCCGAAGAGCTGGTTGAAGACGAGCAGGGGAAGCCGGGCGGAGTACTCCTTGAGCAGATCGGCCTCGCCCCTGGGGCCGAAGAGGTCGATGAGGAAGTCGGCGCTCCGCTCCACGTAGCGGCGCAGCGCGTGGATGTCCAGGCGGTCGAGGGTGTCCGAGATCGCCGAGCGCAGCCGGTGATGCTCCTCGCCGTCGCTGCACAGCGCGTTCGGCCGGTACATCATCATCGGCACCACGGGGTTGTCCATGGGGATGGTGCCGTCGGCGAGGGCCTGCCAGTGGCGCGCGTCCTTGGAGAACGTCTCGGGGCCGCGCAGGATGTCCAGCGCGGTCTGATAGCTGGTGACGAGCGAGACGGGGACGCCGGGCGCCAGCTCCACGGGCGCGATCCGCCCGTACTCCCGCAGGCGGGCGTACGTGGCGGCCGGGTCGGCGGCGAACTCGGGGCTGTGTAGCGACTCGAGCCCGTGCCCGGCCGGGGCCTGGCCGGAGTGCGCGGGGCAACCCGGGGGCGGGGTCGGATCAGCGGCCGGATCTGCCGGGCCTGCTGCCGGATCGGCCGTCGGAGTCGGGTCGGAATCGCGGGTGGGGCTTGTCACGCATGCTCCTGCTGATACGGCTGTTACGGGGTGTGCGCGGGCGTGTGCGCCAGGTCGGTAAGGCTAGCTGCCGGTTCGTCGAACCGGCACCCCATGCGTCACTCAAATCGCCTGGTACACCACCGGATCGCTGCCCGGCACCGCTTCCGCCCTGCCCAGCTTCACCAGCCGGCGCAGATGCGCCTCCGCCTCCGAGACCGCGATATTGCGGGAGCCGAAGGGGATCTGCTCCCACGGGCGGTTCCACTCCATGGCCTCGGCCAGCCGCCACGGGGTGAGCGGGGTGGTCAGCAGCGCCAGCAGCCCGGCCAGCCGCTCCTCGTGGTGGTCCAGCAGCGCCCGCACCCGCGCCGGGGCGTCGGTGAAAGCGTACTGATGGGCGGGGAGCACCTCGGCGGGGGCGAGGGCGGCGACGCGTTCGAGGGAGTCGAGGTAGTCGCCGAGCGGATCGGTGACGGTCGCGTCGTCGGGGTCCTCGTAGAGCCCGATATGGGGGCTGATCTCAGGCAGCAGATGGTCCCCGGAGAACAGCCGGCCATGGCCGGGCAGCCCCTCTCCGGCGGCCGGATGGGCCTCTTCGAGGTGGAGGCAGACATGGCCGGGGGTGTGGCCGGGGTCCAGATGGCGCGCAGCCGGCGGCCCGGCAGGTCGAGGAGCTCACCGGGGACGATCTCGCGGTCGGGGAGCGCGGCCCGCTGCCCGGGGAGGCCCGTACGGCCGGACGCGCGGGTGGCGCGCAGCGGGGCCAGATGCTCCTCGGGCGCCCCGGCCGCGCCGAGCTTCTCCTCCAGGTAGTCCAGCCAGCGGGAGGGCTCGGCCTCGCGGGTGCGCCGGACGACCTGGGCGTCGGCGGCGTGCATGGCGATCCACGCTCCGGACGCCTCCCGCACCCGGCCGGACAGCCCGTGGTGGTCGGGGTGGTGATGGGTGACGAGGACGCCGTGGACATCGGCGACGGAGGCGCCGCACGCGGCGAGCCCGGCGGTGAGGGCGTCCCAGGCCGTGGGGTCGTCCCAGCCGGTGTCGATCAGGACCGGGCCGCGGTCGGTGTCGAGGAGGTGGACCAGGGTGTACCCGAGTGGGTTGTCGGGGATCGGGACCGGGATGCTCCACACTCCGCCGCCATGGTCGGTCACCCGCGTCACCTGCGCCATCGGCTCCCCCTCTCCTCGACACAAGCATTGCCCACTATAGCGAGAACTGGTATCAGTTCTGATGCAGCGTCAGATATTGGCTGCCCCTCTCGGGGCCCCGGCCCCTGGGCGGGCCGGCCGTACGTACCCGTACCCCTCCGTCAGACCCACCCCTCAGTCATCGGCCGGAAGGCATCAGCGATGGACGACCTCATCGAGCACGGGCAGCTCTTCATCGGCGGCGCGCTGGCCGATCCGGCGGGCGAGGACACCATCGAGGTCGTCTCGCCGCACACCGAGCAGGTCATCGGCCGGGTGCCGCACGCCTCCCGCGCCGATGTGGACCGGGCGGTCACGGCGGCGCGTACGGCGTTCGACGAGGGCCCCTGGGCCCGGACGAGCCTGGACGAGCGGATCGCGGTGGTCACCCGGATCAAGGACGCCATCGCCGTACGCCACGAGGAGATCGCCCGGGTCATCAGCGCGCAGAACGGCTCCCCGTACTCCTGGAGCGTCCTCGCCCAGGCGCTCGGCGCGATGATGGTGTGGGACGCGGCCATCACCGTGGCCCGCGACTTCGTCTACGAGGAGCGGCGGGCCGGGGTGCTCGGGCCGCTGCTGGTGCGGCGGGAGCCGGTCGGGGTGGTCGCGGCCGTGGTGCCGTGGAACGTACCGCAGTTCGTGGCGGCCGCGAAGCTGGCTCCCGCACTGCTCGCGGGGTGCTCGGTGATCCTCAAGCCGTCGCCCGAGACGCCGCTGGACTCCTACATCCTGGCGGAGATCGCGGCCGAGGCGGGGCTGCCCGAGGGGGTGCTGTCGATCCTTCCTGCCGACCGCGAGGTCAGCGAGTACCTGGTCGGCCACCCGGGCGTGGACAAGGTGTCGTTCACCGGCTCGGTCGCGGCCGGCAAGCGGGTGATGGAGGTGGCCTCGCGCCGTCTGACCCGGGTCACGCTGGAGCTGGGCGGCAAGTCGGCCGCGGTGATCCTGCCGGACGCGGACCTGGAGGCGGCCGTCGCCGGGATCGTGCCCAACGCCTGGATGAACAACGGACAGGCGTGTGTGGCCCAGACCCGGATCCTCGCGCCGCGCACCCTCTACGACGAGATCGCCGAGCGGTTCGCGGCCGCCGCCTCCGCCCTGGTCGTCGGCGACCCGCTGGATCCGGCCACCCAGGTCGGGCCGCTGGTGGCGCGGCGCCAGCAGCGGCGGTCGCTGGACTACATCGCGCTGGGGCAGCGGGAGGGCGCCAAGGTGCTGACCGGCGGCGGCCGTCCGGAGGCCCAGGAGACCGGCTGGTACGTGGAGCCCACGCTCTTCGGCGACGTCGGCAACGACATGCGGATCGCCCGTGAGGAGATCTTCGGCCCGGTGATCTGTCTGCTGCCGTACGGGGACGAGGAGGAGGCGGCCCGGATCGCCAATGACTCCGACTACGGGCTGTCCGGCTCCGTCTGGACGGCGGACGTCGGGCACGGCATCGACTTCGCACGGCGCGTCCGCACCGGCACCTACTCGGTCAACACCTTCAGCCTCGACATGCTCGGGCCGTTCGGCGGCTACAAGAACTCCGGCCTGGGCCGGGAGTTCGGCCCGGAGGGGTTCTCCGCGTACCTGGAGCACAAGATGATCCACCTGCCCCAGGGCTGGGACGGGGAGCCGAGCTGATGGGGGACCGCTGGCGGATCGAGGTGGACCGCGGCGTGTGCATCGGCTCGGGGATGTGCGTGAGCACCGCCCCCGGAGGCTTCCGGCTCGACGGGGCGCGGCAGTCGCATCCGGTCGAGACGGAGGCCGACGCTTCCGAGGCGGTGCTCGCGGCGGCCGAGGGCTGCCCGGTCGAGGCGATCGCCATCCGGCTGTCGGAAACCGGTGAACAGGTCTTTCCCCCGACGAGTAGCTCCGCCGGCCGCCGCCCGCCGGAGCAGCGGCCCCCGCGCCTCGATCTCAGACCCAGCCCTCGCACTGCGATATCCGTATGGCGTCCACGCGGTTGCGCGCCCCGGTCTTCCGGGTGATCGCGGCCAGGTAGTTGCGGATCGTCCCGGTGGACAGATGCAGCGTACGGGCGATCTCCGGTATGGAGGCGCCGTCGGCGGCCAGCGACAGCACGCCCAACTCGCGCTCGGTCAGCGGGATCTTGGCCGCCTGGAGGAAGCCGTAGCCGAGCGCGTCGTCCACGTACCGCTCCTTCTTCGCCACCTGTCGTATGGCCTCGATCAGCCGTTGTGGCGGGGCGTCCTTGTCGACGTAGCCGAGCGCCCGGGCCTCATGGGCGCGGCGCAGCGGACCCGGCCGCTCCGAGTTGACCAGCACCAGCAGTCCGCAGTCCCCGCCCTGCCCGGAGGCGGACGCCACGAACTTCCCCCACTCGCCCTTCCGCGCCGCCTTGTCGGCCGCCGGGCTGTCCGTGTCCACCACGCACACCTGGGGCTGTAAGGAACGGGCTCTGCTACGCGCGTCGCGCCAGGAGCACGCGGTCGCCTCGATGTCCGGTTCGGCCCCTATCACGGATGCCAGGGCCGATCTCAGCAATCCAGAGTCGTGTACCAGAAGCAACCGGATCACGAACTTCTCCACCCCCCACGATGCGGTTTTCCCGTCGCGCGCCGTTGTCGCTCTGTCGCGCGCCGTTCATGAATACCGGGATTGGGCAGGGTGTGAACGCGGAATTTGAGCCAATGGGGGGCGCAAGGGCGCACAAACCCCGTCCAGAAGCTTGAGGGGGCGCAGGAATTGGCGTGCGCGCCCCTGATGTGCCGTCCGTCCGGCTATCGGGCGGGGGCGGTGAGGTCGATCAGACGGCAGACGGTCTCGATGTCGATCTTCACCTGGGCGATCGAGGCACGCCCCGAGAGCCAGGTGATCAGCGCCGAATGCCAGGTGTGCTCGATGACGCGGACCGCCGAGAGCTGTTCGGCGGTCGGGGCCTCGTCCAGGCCCATCGCGTCGAGGATGATCGCGGTGGTGAGCCGGGAGACCGTGTCCACCTCCGGGCTGACCGACCGGTCGGCGAAGGTGAGCGCGCGCACCATCGCGTCGGCCAGATGGGGTTCGCGCTGCAGCGCGCGGAAGGCGCGCATCAGCGTCTGGGCGACCCGGGCGGCCGGCTCCTCCTCGGTCGGCGGCCGCTTGCGCAGCGTCTCGTGCATGTGCTGGAGCTGATCCTGCATCGTGGCGACCAGCAGATGGACCTTGGAGGGGAAGTAGCGGTAGAGGGTGCCGAGCGCCACCCCGGAGTTCTCCGCGACCTCGCGCATCTGGACCGCGTCGAAGCCGCCTCGGCTGGCCAGCCGGGCGCTGGCGTGCAGGATGCGTCGGCGGCGCGCCTCCTGCCGCTCGGTCAGCTGCAGGGCGGCCGGCTTGACTTCTGCGGTCATTTGTCCCACTTCGAATGTGTTGCGTCTGCGGGTCGGCGACAAGCGGACATCGTGCATGATGGCAGGACCGTCCCGGGCCTGCGAGTCACTGGAACTCGTTCTAGGCTAGCGCGGGTCCTTCCCGAAGTGCCCGTGTCCGCGCAGTTGGGACACGTTGCCGCCGGGCCGCACCCACGGTCGCGTCGGCGGTCGCGTCGGCGAGGGCGCACCCGGTGCACACCCCCGCCGTCAACTTCTCCTCATGTTCCGGCTACCGAGTGGTAGGGATCACCTGCCCCGGCCCTGGAGAGGTCGCCCGGGGCAGGTATCTTCGTGACTCCTCGGACGATGCGTTAGTGAAACTTGTTCTAGATAAACGGAAGCGGATACGCTCCCGCTGAACTGCACCAAGGAGGGGGCGCGAGTGACCGCAGAGGCCGCGCAGGAGACCGGGGTCGACCCGGATCGAGCAGGGCCCCCACCGCCACCGAGGAACGGCCGCTGCGCATCGCGCTGCTCAGCTACAAGGGGAATCCATTCTGCGGGGGCCAGGGCGTCTATGTGCGCCATCTCTCCCGCGAGCTCGCCCGGCTCGGCCACACCGTCGAGGTCATCGGCGCCCAGCCGTATCCGGTGCTCGACGCCGGGGACGGCGTCTCCCTCACCGAGCTGCCCAGCCTCGACCTCTACCGCCAGCCCGACCCGTTCCGCACCCCCGGCGGGAGGAGTACCGGGACTGGATCGACGCCCTGGAGGTCTCCACCATGTGGACCGGCGGCTTCC
This sequence comes from Streptomyces violaceusniger, assembly GCA_005405945.1. Lineage (GTDB taxonomy): Bacteria > Actinomycetota > Actinomycetes > Streptomycetales > Streptomycetaceae > Streptomyces > Streptomyces violaceusniger. The sequence continues at coordinate 4,000,379 of BJHW01000001.1, read as the reverse complement.
CCGAGCCGCTCACCTTCAGCCTGCGCGCCCGCCGCCATCTCGCCGCGCGGGCGGGCCAGTTCGACGTCGTCCACGACAACCAGACCCTGGGCTACGGGCTGCTGGGCCTGGAGAGGCTCGGCTTCCCGCTGGTGACCACCATCCACCACCCGATCACCGTCGACCGCCGGCTGGAGCTGGACGCCGCCGACGGCTGGAAGCGCCGGTTCTCCGTGCGCCGCTGGTACGGCTTCACTCGGATGCAGAAGCGGGTGGCCCGGCGGCTGCCCTCGGTGCTCACCGTCTCCGGCTCCTCCCGCCGGGAGATCGTGGACGACCTCGGGGTGCGGCCGGACCGGATCCATGTGGTGCACATCGGCGCGGACACCGGCCTGTTCTCGCCCGACCCCGCCGTCCCGGAGACCCCCGGCCGCATCGTCACCACCTCCAGCGCGGATGTGCCGCTCAAGGGTCTGGTGTATCTGGTCGAGGCGCTGGCCAAGGTCCGCACCGAGAACCCCGAGGCCCATCTGGTCGTCGTCGGCAAGCGGCCGCAGGAGGGGCCGGTGGCCACCACCATGGCGCGCCACGGGCTCGAGGGCGCCGTCGAGTTCGTCAAGGGCATCAGCGACGCCGAACTGGTGGACCTGGTGCGCGGCGCCCAGATCGCCTGCGTGCCCTCGCTGTACGAGGGGTTCTCGCTGCCCGCCGCCGAGGCCATGGCCACCGGCACCCCGCTGGTCGCCACCACCGGCGGCGCGATACCCGAGGTCGCCGGGGTCGACGGCGAGACCTGTCTGGCCGTACCGCCCGGCGACGCCGACGCGCTCGCCGCGGCCCTGACCCGGCTGCTGGGCGACGCCGACCTCAGACGACGGCTGGGCGCGGCCGGCCGGGAACGGGTGCTGCGGCGCTTCACCTGGGAGCAGGCCGCCCGCGGCACCGTCGAGCAGTACCGCCGGGCCATCGGCGCCTCCGCGCGGGCCGCCGCCCGCCGCTGAGCTCCCGCCCCGGCCCGCCCCTGCCCCTCCCGACTCCCGCCTCTCCGATCCCCCGACGCCTCCCGACTCCCCGACCCCCCGACGCACCCCGACTCCCCGACGCCTCCCGACCCCCGACCTCTCCCTTCCTCTCCCGCCTCACGAATCCGCCGGACGAAAGCAGACCCCCGTGCTGACCGTCGATTTCTCCCGCTTCCCCTCGCCCCCGGCGATCGCGTCCTCGACCTCGGCTGTGGCGCCGGACGGCACGCCTTCGAGTGCTACCGGCGTGGCGCCCAGGTCGTGGCGCTCGACCGCAACGGCGAGGAGATACGCGAGGTGGCCAAGTGGTTCGCCGCCATGAAGGAGGCCGGTGAGGCCCCGGCGGGCGCCACGGCCACCGCCATGGAGGGCGACGCCCTCGCCCTGCCCTTCCCCGACGACAGCTTCGACGTGGTCATCATCTCCGAGGTGATGGAGCACATACCCGACGACAAGGGCGTGCTCGCCGAGATGGTGCGGGTGCTCAGGCCCGGCGGCCGGATCGCCGTCACCGTGCCCCGCTACGGCCCGGAGAAGGTCTGCTGGGCGCTGTCGGACGCCTACCACGAGGTCGAGGGCGGCCACATCCGCATCTACCGGGCCGACGAACTGCTGGAGAGGATGCGCGAGGCCGGGCTGCGACCGTACGGCACCCACCACGCCCACGCGCTGCACAGCCCCTACTGGTGGCTCAAGTGCGCCTTCGGAGTGGACAACGACAAGGCGCTGCCGGTACGCGCGTACCACCAGCTGCTGGTGTGGGACATCATGAAGAAGCCGCTGGCCACGCGGCTCGCCGAGCGCGCCCTGAACCCCGTCATCGGCAAGAGCTTCGTGGCGTACGCGACCAAGCCCCACGCCCCGCGTGAGGAGCGGGCGTGACGGCGCTCGGACCGCGCCCCGGTCCCCGCACCGAACGGCTCGCGCTGCCCGGGGTACTCAGCCCCGAACAGGTGCTGCGCACGGTCGAGGGCATCGCCGCCGTCCAGCGCGCGGACGGCGCCATACCGTGGTTCCGCGGCCACCACCTCGACCCCTGGGACCACATCGAGTCCGCGATGGCGCTGGACGCGGCGGGCGAGCACGAGCGCGCCGCGGCCGCCTACCGCTGGCTGGCCCGGCACCAGAACCCCGACGGCTCGTGGTACGCGGCCTACCCCGACACCCCGGACGGCGTGGCCGCCGCCGACCCCACCGACCGCGGCCGGGAGTCCAACTTCTGCGCCTACGTGGCGGTCGGCGCCTGGCACCACTACCTCTCCACGGGCGACGACGCCTTCCTCGACCGGATCTGGCCCACCGTCTTCGCCGCCATCGAGTTCGTGCTCGGGCTGCAGCAGAGCGGCGGCCAGATCGGCTGGCGGCACCGCGCCGACGGCACCGTGGACCCCGACGCCCTGCTGACCGGCTCCTCCTCCGTCTACCAGGCGCTGCGCTGCGCCCTGGCCATCGCGGAGCACCGCGAGGAGCCCCAGCCCGACTGGGAGCTGTCGGCCGGGCTGCTCGGCCATGCCCTGCGCCACCACCCCGAGCGGTTCCTGGACAAGCACCGCTACTCGATGGACTGGTACTACCCGGTCCTCGGCGGCGCGGTCACCGGCGCCGCCGCCAAGGAGCGCATCGAGGAGGGCTGGGACCGCTTCGTCGTCCCCGGGCTCGGGGTGCGCTGCGTCTCGCCCAACCCCTGGGTCACCGGCGGCGAGAGCTGCGAACTGGCGCTCGCGCTCTGGGTGATGGGGGAGTCCGACCGCGCGGTGGACATCCTGCGGTGGATCCAGCCGACGCTGCGCGCCGAGGACGGCATGTACTGGACCGGGTACGTCTTCGAGGACGACGCGGTCTGGCCGGAGGAGCGCACCACCTGGACGGCCGGGTCGCTGCTGCTCGCCGTGGCGGCGCTGGGCGGCGACGAGGCGACCACGGCCGTCTTCGGCGGTGAGCGCCTGCCGCGCGGGCTGGACTCGGACTGCTGCGCCTAGGGTCCTTCTGGCGGATCTCCGCGGCGTCGCGGCGTCCGGGGCGTGCTCTCGCCGCACCGCACGAAAGCCCGAGTAGCTCCGCTACGAGGGCCTCCGCGCGGCGCGCCGAGAGCACGCCCCGGCTGCGGTCTTCGGCCGCTGCGCGGCGGGCGCTCCTTCCTCCACGGAGATCCGTCAGCAGGACCCTAGGTGTGCTGACCGGAGGTTGGTGACGCCTGCGGCGGGCTGTTCCCCTGCCCGCCCCTTCCCGAAACTGGGGCTGAAGCCCCAGCCCCCTGGGGTCCAGGGCGGAGCCCTGCCACGCGGCGGAGCCGCATATCGAGGAAGTGCCTCGCCATGCCGTCGATCATCCGCGACGGCGTCGTGGCTGGTCGCGCAGTTCCCCGCGCCCCTTCGGGGCGCGCACCCGGCCGCAGCCTACGGGTGTCCGGCGGAGCCATCGGCGGAAGTCGGCTGCGCCCCGAAGGGGCGCGGGGCTGTGCCGATGTGCGGCTCCGCCGCGTGGGCGATCGGCGGCAGGTTGGGGCACTACCCCGGGGTCTGGGGCGAAGCCCCAGTCGTGGGAAGGGGCGGGTAGGGGAAAGGGCCGCCGCGGGCGTGCCTAGCCGCGGCGGAGTCGGCCGGCGATGGCGTGGCCGATGAAGAGGTACACCACGGCCGGGAGGCCGTAGTTGAGGACGGTCCGGAGCCAGTCCGTGTCCATCGTGAAGAGGTCATGGGACCAGCCCGCGAGCCAGCTCGCCGCGTCGTGGACCACCGTGACGAGGTCGTTGGCGCGATTGGCGTCGAGAAGGGCGAACAGGATCCAGAGGCCGAGGATCACGGCCATGACGTCCGCGACGACCGCCACGACGGTCGCCGCCTGGTTGCTTCCGTGGCGATAACTTCGTGACATGCCTCACGTGTTGCCGCCCTAAGCGGAGCCAAACCCAGCGCGGCCGCACACCCGTGCGAGGCGGTCGGGGCCGGACCGCGTACGAAGCGGTCGGCCGGACCGCGTGCGAGGCGGTCGATCGGACCGCGTACGAAGCGGTCGGTCGGCCCGTCTACGACGCGCTTCAGCCCGCCAGCTCCGCCAGCACCCGCAGCGTACGGACGTCCGGCGCCAGCGCCAGCAGATCCGTGATCGGGCCCTTGCGCCACAACTCCAGCCGTTCCGCGATCCGTTCACGCGGCCCGACCAGCGAGATCTCATCGGCGAAGGCGTCCGGCACCGCCTCGATCGCCTCCGCGCGCCGCCCCGCCAGGAACAGCTCCTGCACCCGGCGCGCCTCGGCCTCGTAGCCGAAGCGGGCCATCAGATCGGCGTGGAAGTTCCGGGCCGCGTGGCCCATTCCGCCGATGTAGAAGCCGAGCATCGCCTTGACCGGCTTCAGCCCCTCCGCCACATCGGCGCACACCCGCACCTGTGTCATCGGCGCCACCACGAAGCCGTCGCGGGCCTCGGCCAGCGTCGCCTGGTAGAGGTCCGTCCGGGACGGCGACCAGTACAGCGGCAGCCAGCCGTCGGCGATGCGCACGGTCTGTGCGATGTTCTTGGGCCCCTCGGCCCCGAGCAGCACCGGGAGGTCGGCGCGCAGCGGATGGACGATGGGCTTGAGGGGTTTGCCGAGGCCGGTGGCGTCCGGCCCGGCGTAGGGGTGCGGGTGGTAGCGCCCGTCGAGCCGCACCGGCGCCTCGCGGTTCAGCACCTGCCGGATGACTTCGACATACTCCCGGGTCGCCGTCAGCGGGCTCTTGGGGAACGGGCGCCCGTACCAGCCCTCGACCACCTGCGGCCCGGACAGCCCCAGCCCCAGCATCATCCGGCCGCCGGAGAGATGGTCCAGGGTGAGCGCCTGCATCGCGGTGGCGGTGGGGGTGCGGGCGGCCATCTGCGCCACCGCCGTGCCGAGCGCGATCCGGGTGGTGTGGGCGGCGAGCCAGGTGAGCGGGGTGAAGGCGTCCGAGCCCCAGGACTCGGCGGTCCACACCGAGTGGTAGCCCAGCCGCTCCGCCTCCTGGGCGAGTTCCAGATGGCCGGGGTCGGGGCCGCGGCCCCAGTAGCCGAGCGCCAGACCGAGCCGCATGTCAAGCCCCCTCGTTCCGCCGGACAGGGTGGAGAACGGCGGCTGACGGCACGTCAGCCGCACACCGGCCGGACTGTACGGGCCGGGGCCGCACATGGCAACGGCCCCTCGCCCGAGCGTATGCGGGCGAGGGGCCGTGGGTGCGTCATGCGACGCGCACGGTCACGTCATGCGACGCGCACGCGCGGGTCAGCCGCGCTGGATCCCCGTGGTGTCCTGGAGCACACCGCGGCGGCCGTCCTGCGTCTGGGCGACCAGCGCCTGACCGCGCTGCTCCACCGCGAGGTACCAGGTGCCGGGGGCCAGTTCGGCGATGGTGCTCGACGAACCGTCCTCCGCGTACAGCGGACGGGCCACCGGCACCGCGAACCAGAACGGGGCGAAGTCCCCGCCACCCGCGGCCGGCGAGGTGGGGGCCGGAGCCTGCTGGCCGCCGAAGGACTGGCCGGGCTGCGGCTGACCGGGCTGGCCGGGCTGGGGGGTGCCGTACGGCGCGGGGGCGCCGGGCTGGGCACCGCCCGGGCCCGGGTAGCCGTACCCCGGCTGCGGGCCCTGGGCGCCGTACGGGGACGGGGCCGGGGCGGAGGCGTTCATCAGCGGGGCCTTGAGGGCCGGGACGCGCTGGGTGAGCAGCGCGACGGCCGCCATCGCCAGGGTGGCGACCAGGCCGAGGATCTGCCCGACGCCCTTGTCGGCTCCGTCCAATCCACCGAGGAGAGTCCACAGCGAGCTCCAGGCCGCGAAGACCGCGAGCGCCGTGCCCCACTGGTCGAGCGAGAGCCCGAAGAGGTTGCGGCCCGCGGGCTGGAAACGTGCGGCGACGATGAGCGCCGCGGCGATCAGACCGGCCAGGAAGATCGACGGCAGTACGGGGAAGAAGTCGGACTTCCATCCGTTCTCACCGGCGTCCTTGCAGAAGCTGCTACCGCCGCAGTCGACGGTGTAGAAGTCGAGGAAGGAGGCGATGAACAGCAACACCGCTGCTCCGATCACCACGCCGTCGCCTCGAGTGAGCGAGCGGATGTTCAACGTGAGGTCCTTTGTCGGTTTCGTCTGTACGAGCGCTGCCGCCAGGCGCGTAGCGCGAAGGCGTCGGGGGTGGGCCCCATCGTACGGGTGAATCCGTCGGCGGAGACCGGGGGTGGCCCATCGGTATCCCGGTCGTGACCTCCCGTTCGGTTGTGGCGGCGCTACTCGTTCAAGAAGTCCGTAATGCCCTGTGCGATACCACGCGCCGCGCGCTCGCGCCACGCAGTATCGGTCAGTTCGGCGGCGTCCTGGGAGTCGCGCATGTTGCCGCACTCGATGAACACCTTGGGAACGGTGGAGAGGTTGAGCCCGCCCAGGTCACCCCGGACGTCCAACCCGCTGCCGTCGCCGATGTACTGCGCGGGCGTGCTGCCGGTGGCCTTGGCGAACTCGCCGCGCAGCCGCTCGCCGAGTTGGCGGGAGGGCGCGGTGATGGCGGAGGTGTCCGCGCCGCCGCCCCGTACGGACTTGGGCAGGATCACATGGAAGCCGCGCTCCCCGGCGGCCGCGCCGTCCGCGTGCACGGAGACCACGGCGTCGGCGTGGGCCTTGTTGCCGATCTCCGCGCGCTCGTCCACGCACGGTCCGTACGGCCGGTCGCCGTCCTGGGTGAACCGCACGGTGGCGCCGCGCGCTTCGAGCAGGGTACGGGCGCGGCGCGCCACATCGAGGGTGAAGGACGCCTCGGGGTAACCGGAGTTGGTGGCGGTGCCCGTGGTGTCGCACTCCTTCTTCTCGGTGCCGATGTCCACGAGCCGGGCGATCCGCGAGGGATGGTCGCGGTTGTGGGGATTGTGTCCGGGGTCGATCACCACGACCTTGCCCTTGAGGGGGTCACCGGGCTTTCCGGACTGCCCGGACTGCCCGGACTGCCCGGAGTGCCCGGATGGCGCGGACGGTGCGGACGGGGTGGACGCGCCGGACGACGGGGCGGCGGGGAGGACGTCGAGGAGGTCGTGGGCCCGCTCGCCCCGCCCGCGCCGTCGTCGTCCTTCGAACCGCCCAGGGAACTCCACAGCAGCCAGCCGACGAAGCAGGTCGGTATCAGCGCCACCAGAACGATGGCGAGGGTGCCGCCGCGGCGACCGGGCTCTGAAAAAAAGCTGCCGTTGGACACGCGGGCGATGGTAGCGGCCCACCCGACGCACCTCGGTCGCCGGGCGGTCGGCGGCCCCGGCCGGGTCGGGCGCCGCCCCGGCCGGGTCGGGCGCCGGGCGGCTGTGCCTCGGGCGCCGGGCTGGTGGTGGCCGCGGCGGGCCTGGCCGCTCGGCCCCGGACGGCCCCGGTGGGCCTGGCGACCCCGGCCTCGGGCGGCCGTGCCGCCTCGGTCGTGGCGGGGCCGCACGGGCTGGACCGCGCCGTGCGCTGTGGCCGGGCGCGGCGGTCGCCGGGCTGTCCGGCGGGCCTTGGCCGCCGTGGGTTTGCGACCAGGTGGGCGGGGTGGCCGCGCCTTTGGCTCCGGGGCAGCCGCTGCGCGCTGTGGCCGGGCGTGGCGGTCGCCGGGCTGTCCGGCGGGCCTTGGCCGCCGTGGGTTTGCGACCAGGTGGGCGGGGTGGCCGCGCCTCAGGTCCCGCGGCCGGTGGCGGCCGCGCCTCAGGCTCCGGGGCCGGTGGCGGCCCCGGGCGGTCGCGCCGTCTCGGCCGGGTCAGGCGGGCCGGGCGGCCGTGGTGCGGCGCAGGACGCGGAGTGAGCGGGTGGCGGAGACCTCGGTGAAGGCGCCGGAGGCGAGCGCGCGGCGGTAGATCCGGTACGGTGCCTGGCCGCCCTCGGCCGGGTCGGGGAAGACGTCGTGGATCACCAGCAGCCCGCCCGGCGCGACATGCGGCGCCCAGCCCTCGTAGTCGGCGCTCGCGTGCTCGTCGGTGTGGCCGCCGTCGATGAACACCAGCCCGACCGGCTTCCCCCACACCGCCGCGACCTGCGGGGACCGCCCGACCATGGCGATGACGTGGTCCTCGAGGCCCGCCCGGTGGAGGGTGCGGCGGAAGGTGGGCAGCGTGTCCATCCGCCCCACCTCGGGGTCGACCACCTCCGGGTCGTGGTACTCCCAGCCCGGCTGCTGCTCCTCGGAGCCCCGGTGGTGGTCCACGGTCACGGCGACCGTCCCGGCCGCGCGGGCGGCGTCGGCCAGCAGGATCGTGGAGCGCCCGCAGTACGTGCCGACCTCCACCAGCGGCAGCCCGGGCGCCGCCGCCCGCACGGCCGCGGCGTACAGCGCGAGCCCCTCGTCCAGCGGCATGAAGCCCTTCGCCGCCTCGAAGGCGTCGAGCACGGTGCGGTCGGGGGCCGCGGAAGCGGCAGCGGCGGCAGCAGACTGGGTCACCCGCTCATCCTGCCGCACCGTCACCGGTCCGCCGCGCCCGGGGCCACGGCCCCGTGACGGGTGCCCACCGCGGACGTACACGGGTGCCCACCGGGGACGTACACGGGTGCCCACCGGGGACGTCCTAGGTCTCGCGACGTACCCAAATGCGCGGAAACGCCGATGCGTAGGACGGGCTCCGGGTGCGAGCATCGCCATCATGTCCACCCCAGCGCCCCTCCCCTCGGAAACCGCAGCCACTGCCCCGGCCCCGCGCGCCTCGCCCCCCATCTGGGCGGTCCTGCTGGCCGCCTGCGCCGGACAGTTCGTGGTGGTGCTCGACATATCGGTGGTGAACGTCGCGCTGCCGTCGATGCGTACGGACCTGGGGCTCGGCGGGACCGCGCTGCAGTGGGTGGTGAACGCCTACGCGCTCACCTTCGCCGGGTTCCTGATGCTCGGCGGGCGCGCGGCCGACCTCTTCGGGCGCAAGCGGGTCTTCCTCGCCGGGCTCGGCCTGTTCACCGCGGCCAGCCTCGCCGGTGGCGCAGCCCAGGAGCCCTGGCAGCTGATCGCCGCCCGCGCGTTGCAGGGCATCGGCGCGGCCGTGCTCTCCCCGGCCACCCTCACCATCCTCACCACCACCTTCCCGACCGGCGCGGCCCGCACCCGGGCCATCGGCACCTGGACGGCGGTCGGCGCGGGCGGGGGCGCGGCGGGCGGGCTGGTCGGCGGTGTGCTCACCGAGTACCTGTCCTGGCGCTGGGTGCTGCTGGTCAACGTGCCGGTGGGCATCGTGGTGCTGGTGGCCGCGGCGGTGTGGCTGACCGAGGGCCGCTCGGGAGTGGCACGGCGGCTCGACATACCGGGCGCGGTGCTGGTCACGGCGGGCGTCGCGGCGCTCGCGTACGGCATCGTGCAGACCGAACCGCACGGCTGGACCGCCGCCGCCTCGCTCGGCCCGCTGCTCGCCGGGCTCGTGCTGCTCGCGGCGTTCGTGGCCGTCGAGGCGCGTACGGAGGAGCCGCTGATGCCGCTGCGGCTGTTCCGGATCCGGGCGGTATCGGCGGCGAACGCGGTGATGGTGGTGTGCGGCGGCGGCATGTTCGCCATGTGGTACCTCATGTCGCTCTACCTGCAGAACGTGTTGCACTTCAGCCCGGTGAAGGCCGGGCTCGCCTTCCTCCCGCACAGCCTGTCGATCGTCCTCGGCTCGAAGCTCGCGCCCCGGCTGATGGCCCGGGTGGACGGCAAGCTGCTGGCGATCGCGGGCGGTTCGCTGGCCGTCGTCGGCTACGCGTGGCAGAGCCGGATGGGCGCCGACGGCACCTATGTGGGGACGGTCCTGGGCCCCGCGATCATCATGTCCCTGGGGTCCGGGCTGATGATGACCCCGCTCGCCGCCTCCGCCACCTCCGGCGCCGCCCCGTCCGAGGCGGGGCTGGTGTCGGGGCTGGTCAACACCTCACGGCAGATCGGCGGCGCGCTCGGCCTGACCGTGCTGGCCACGGTCGCGGCCGAGCGGATCGCGGCGCACGGCGGGGCCGGACCTGAGGCGCTCGCGGCCGGGTACGGCCACGCCTTCGCCGTGGCCACCGGGATCATCGCGACGGCGGTGGTGCTGATGGCCGTCCTGCTGCCGCGCACGCCCGCGGTCGCGGTCACCCGCGGCTCCTCATAGCCTCATGGCCTCGGTTCCCACTTTTCACAGCCGGCCGTTCCCCTTGAAGAGCCCCTGTACGTCCCCCGAGAGCATGAAGAGCCAGGGCACGAAGGCCGGGCGGCCCGGCGGCTTGAGGCGCTCGATGCGCGCGGCGGTGGCATGCATGCGTCCGACCTTAGGGACCCCCGTATGAGCTGGGCAGATGCGGATGTCGGGGGATGGCCGTGACATTTGTCCCAGGGGCTTTGGCGCCCCGACATCGCCATCTGACGGGCCGTCAGTACGCCTCGTCCGCACCCTTCCCCCTTCGGGGCGATTGGGCTATACAGGGTGCCATCGGCTAGAACGCGTTCTACATGTCCACGCGGACGACGTGACCCTGCCGACCAGCGACGACCCCGGCACGGCCGACGGTGCGGACGGGCGGGCCGGGGTCTTCGGACCGTGGCCCAGCGAGCGGACCAAGGAGTGGTGTCGCCCCATGCCCATCGATGTCGCGAAGGCCGTCTCGGCCGAACCCCGGAGCACGGCTCTCATCTGGGGGCAGAAGGACATCCAGCTCTACCACCTGGGCATCGGCGCCGGAATCCCCGCCACCGACCCCCAGGAGCTCCGCTACACCCTGGAGAGCAAGCTCCATGTGCTCCCCAGCTTCGCGACCGTCGCGGGCGGCGGGATGGCGGTCGCCGGGGGCATGGCCGCACCCGGTATCGACGTCGACCTCGCCGCCGTCCTGCACGGCGGCCAGACCGTCGAACTGCACCGGCCCATCCCGCTCGGCGGGGACGCCACCCAGACCTCGAAGGTCGCCGCCGTCTACGACAAGGGCAAGGCGGCGGTCATCGTGCTGCGCTCGGACGTGGCCGACGCGGACGGCCCGCTGTGGACCTGCGACACCCGGATCTTCGTCCGGGGCGAGGGCGGCTTCGGCGGTGAGCGCGGCCCCTCCGACCGCCTGGAGCCCCCGGCCCGCGAGCCGGACCGCACCGTCGAGCGGGCCATCCGCGAGGACCAGGCGCTGCTCTACCGGCTCTCCGGGGACTGGAACCCGCTCCACGCCGACCCCGAGTTCGCCAAGCTGGCGGGGTTCGAGAAGCCCATCCTGCACGGGCTGTGCTCGTACGGGATGGTGCTCAAGGCGGTCGTGGACACGGCGCTGGACGGGGAGGTGGACCGGGTGCGCTCGTACACCACCCGCTTCGCCGGGGTGGCCTACCCGGGCGAGACCCTGCGCGTCCGGATGTGGCAGGACGAGGGGCGCGTCCAGGTGACGGCGACCGCCGTCGAGCGGGACGACGCGCCGGTCCTCACCGACACCGTCGTCGAACTCGCCTGAGACCACGCACGCCCGAACCCCTGAGACCACGCGCCCCCCCGAATTCACCGACCCCGAATTCACCGACCCCGAATTCACCGACCCCGAATTCACCGACCCCCGAATTCACCGACCCTCGAATCCACGCACGCCTGAGATCACGCACGCTCGAACATCACGAGGAGCCGCTGTGCGCGCAGCCGTACTGCACGAGACGGGACAGGACAAGCTCGAGGTCCTCGACGACATCGAGGCGGTGGGCTTCGGCCCTGGCAAGGTCCGGCTGCGGCTGAGGGCCACCGGGCTGTGCCACTCCGACCTCTCCGCGATGGCCGGGGTGCTGCCGCAGCCCGCGCCGTTCGTCCCCGGCCACGAGGGCGCGGGCGAGATCCTCGACGTGGGCGACGGGGTGACCGGGCTGAGCGCCGGCGACCGGGTGCTGGTGTGCTGGCTGCCCGCGTGCGGCGGCTGTCCGTCCTGTCAGCGCGGTCAGACCGAGCTGTGCCTGACCGGGTTCATGAACGCCGGAACGCCCAACTTCCGGCGCCCCGGCGGCAGTCCGGAGGACGTCTTCGGGATGTCCGGGACCGGCACCTTCGCCGAGGAGATCGTCCTGGCCGCGCCCTGCGCCGTGCCGATCCCCGACGACGTCCCGTACGACATCGCGGCCCTCATCGGCTGCGGGGTGACCACCGGACTCGGGGCCGTCTTCAACACCGCCCGGGTGGAGGCCGGTTCGTCGGTCGCGGTCATCGGCTGCGGCGGGGTGGGGATCAGCGTCATCCAGGGGGCCAGGGCGTCGGGCGCCGCGCAGATCGTCGCCGTCGACCCCGTGGAGTCGCGGCGCGAGGCCGCGCTGCGCTTCGGCGCCACCGAGGCGGTGACGCCGGACGGCCTGGACAGCGCGAAGAACAGCGTCACGGCGGGTGAGGGCTTCGACTACGTCTTCGAGGTCGTGGGCCGCTCCGCCACCGCCCGCCGGGCGTACGAGATCACCCGGCGCGGCGGCACGCTGTGCGTCGTCGGCGCCGGGGCGCTGGACGACTTCCTCCAGCTCAACATGTTCGAGCTGTTCTTCGACGAGAAGCGGATCCTGCCCTCGCTGTACGGCGGCGGCGATGTGCTCCGCTCCTACCGGCGCACCATCGACCTGTGGCGGGCGGGCCGGATCGACCTCGAAGGGCTGATCACCCACCGGGTGCGGCTCGCCGAGATCAACGACGCGATCGGCCAGATGCGGACCGGGGAGGCGCTGCGCACATGCATCGAGATGTGACCGGACCGCTGACCGGGAAGACCGCGATCGTCACCGGCGCCGGGCGCGGCCTCGGCCGCGCCGAGGCCCTGGAGCTGGGGCGGCTGGGCGCCAGTGTCGTCGTCAACGACTACGGACAGGGCGGACGCGACGGCATCGGCGAGGCATCGGCGGGCCCCGCCGAGCAGGTCGCCGAGGAGATCCGCGCGGCCGGCGGCCGGGCCACGGCCCACGCGGGCGACGTGGCCGACTTCACACAGGCGGGCGAGCTGGTCCGGCTCGCGATCGACACCTACGGCGCACTGGACATCCTGGTCAACAACGCGGGCATCCTGCGCGACCGGATGGTCTTCTCGATGAGCGAGGACGAGTGGGACGCGGTGATTCGCGTCCATCTCAAGGGCCACTTCAACACCATCCGCTTCGCCGCCGCGCACTGGCGCGAGCGGTCCAAGGCGGCGGACGGCGGCCCGGTGCACGGCCGGATCGTCAACACGGCCTCCGAGGCGTTCCTCGCCGGTTCGCCGGGCCAGCCGAACTACGCGGCGGCCAAGGGCGGCATCGTCGGGCTCACCACCTCCACGGCGGTGGCCCTCGCCAAGTACGGGGTGACGGCCAACGTCATCTGCCCGCGCGCCCGCACCCGGATGACCGAGGACGTCTTCGCCGACTTCGAGCTCCCGGAGGACGGCCGCCTCGACGCCCTCGCCCCCGAACACGTGGCCCCGCTGGTCGGCTATCTCGCCTCACCGGCCGCGGCGAAGGTGAACGGCCAGGTGTTCGTGGTGCACGGCGGCATGCTGGCGGTCCTGGAGCGGCCGAAGGTGGCGGCGAAGGTGGACGCGAAGGGGGACGCCTTCGGCTTCGAGGAGCTGGACGCGGCGCTGACGCCGTACTTCGCGGAGCGGGGCGGGGAGGGCTTCGCGGCGGTGGAGGTGCTGGGGCTCAAGCGGGGATGAGGTGCCGCGTCGGCCGAGGGCACCCCGCGATCGCCGGACGGGCCGGACTTCCGGGGAAATCCAGCCCGTCCCGCGATCGGGGACGAGCCTGAGGTTGTGCTGACCCTGAGGTTGTGCCGGCCCTGAGGTCCTCAGGAGCCGTTCTCGTTCGGGCGGCGGTGGCGGCCGTGGGCCGGTGCCTGGGTCTCCTCGGACGCGGCCTGCCCCCGGTGCTTGCCCTGACCGCCATCGGCCTGGGCCGCGGCGGCGTCCCGCGGGCGCGCCTGGGTCGTGTCGATGTGGGTTTCGGACATGGTGGGTACGTCACCCCGTCAGATCGCTTTGTACTGTGCGAAAGGGGCTGACCACGATGTCGCACGACGTTCCATGCGCATCACCCGGGGCGTCCCGCGCGTGACGGAACGCAGGGACGCGCAGCCCCTGCCAGAGTCTAACCAAGTGGGTGATCCCGGACCCAGCGGGGTGGCCGGGGCCGCGGTGGCCGCGCGAGCGGCGCCTGCTGCAGCGGTACGGGCCGCAGGGCGGGGGTCAGGCCGGTCCCGGGAGCGGGCTCCGGCTCGGGCCCCATCTCCTGCTCGACCCCGGCCCACGACCCGGTCCCGCCCCACGGCTCGACCCCGGACCCGCACTCGGGCTCCGGCACCCGCTCGTGCACGGCCATCGGCACCGGCTCGTGTACGGCCATCGGCACCCGCTCCCGTAGCGGCATCGGCTCGGGTGCCCGCGACGGCGACGGCGACGGGGACGGCGACGGGGACAGCGACGGAGACGGCGACGGAGACGGCGACGGCATCGGCTCAGACGTCGGCCCGGACGCTCGCACGGGGGCGGACGCGCCGGGCCCGCCGACCCGGGTCCACGGTGTGATCTTGGTCGGGATCCCGGCTGGGGGCGTCATCGTCCGCGACGCCTGAACGCCCCGCGCTTCGGCCGCGGCCGGGCCGGATGCCCGCGTCACCCCCGCGATCCGCCGCACCCCGGTCGCCTCGCCCGACCCCACGGCGCCGCCGTGTCGCCCGACGCCCACGGCCCCGTCGCGTCGTCCGGCCGCCATGGTGCCTCCGCCACCCGGCCCGAGGGCTCGGGTACCGCAGTCACCGGCGCGATCCGCCGGGCTCCTGTCGCGTCGTCCGGTCTCCAGGGCCCCGCCGCGTCGTTCCGTCGCCACGGCCCCGTCGTGTCGTCGGGTCTCCACCGCGCCTCCGCCGACCCGAACGGCCCCGACCCGAACGGCCCCGACCCGAACGACCCCGACCCAGACGGTTCCGCCGCGCTCGCGGTGCTGTGCGTGGCGTTGCTCGTGGCACCACCCGTACCGCCCGGCGCCGCCGTCACCCATGAGCCCCCCGACGACCTCGGCGCCGACCCAACGGCCCCCGCCGCTTCCGCCGACCCCGCCGCCCCGGGCGGGCGGACCCGGGCCAGCCCGCAGGGCACCTGGGGGGTGACGTACGGCAGTCGCAGTTCGCCGTCCCTCGTCCACAGGCCCGCGCCCGGGAGCCAGCCCTCCGGGGCCGGGAACTCGCGCAAGCGCCGCTCCGCCGGACGCCATACGCCCACCCACGGCCGCCCGGACCAGGTCCCGGACCCGGACGCGGCCCCGGTCCCGGATCCGCCGCGGCCGTCGATGCGGAAGGCCACCGCGCACACCTCGGGCGTCAGCACCTGCCCCGGCTGCACCGCGAACGGCGTGGCCTCCGACCACCCGGCGGGCCGCAGGCAGTCCGGGAACCGCACCGGCCGGGTGCTGCCCAGCACGCCCCAGCCCAGCCGCTGCTCGCCGGGCGCGTCGGACCGTACGAGCAGCAGACCGCTGTCGGGGTCGGCGAGCAGCAGCCGGTCGTCGCTGCGCTCGGTGATCTGCAGCAGCGGGCTGGTCTCACCGCCGCGCCGCAGATCGACCACCACGGTCTTGGTGCGGCCGTCGAGTTCGCGGTCGAGGGCCAGCAGTCGGCCCGTACGGTCCAGCCAACTGCCGCCCGTACAGCGGCCGGGCACCTCGGCCAGGTGCTGGGGGGCGAGGACGCCGCCGCCGAACAGCAGCCAGACGGAGGTGGACCGCGGCCCGCGCCCCAGCGCGAACGCGCACAGGCCGCCGGGCGCGGGCGGCAGCAGCGAGACCTCGGCGCGGTCGATGGCGCCGAGCGGGCGCTCGCCGGTGCCGGGGCCGGTCGGGTAGAGCAGCGAGAAGGCGTGGTGGCCGGCCACCCGGCGGTGGATGAGCACCTGCCCGTCGGCCAGCGGCAGCAACTCGCTGTCCGGCTCCTCGGGCTGGGCGGCGGGCAGCGGCACGGCGTAGGGCTCCGGGCCGTCCAGCGTCCAACGCTCCGGGTACCAGCGGCCCGTCTCCCCGCTGAGCGCGAGCCGCGCGCCGTACGAGCGGTCCGAGGCGATGGTGAAACCCCCTCGTGGCCGGTCGCCGACGCCCCCGGTGAGGGCGGTGTCGAAGGCACAGGCAGTCATCGGTCAGTCACCTCCGGCCACTGAACGTAGTTTTCGCACTCGCTGCCGAAGGCCGTAATGGGCGTGCTCCACCCGTAAGTGTGGCGCTTGCCCGATTCGCCTGAGAGGTCAGGGGTGAATGTGCTGTAAGCGACGCGGGGATGGTCTGTGATTAAAGTAAGGCACACCTAAGTGCGATCGGCGCGCCCGTGCGGACGGGCGCGCCCGGCTATCCCTGGAGCTCCGTCATGTCCCTGCGCGTCCGCGGCAGTGCCGCCCTCGCCCTCGCCCTGGCCGGGGCGCTCTCCCTCACCGCCTGTGGCTCGTCGGACGACGGCGCGGACGGCGGCAAGCGCAACGGCGGGGGCGGGAAGTCCGTCGCCCAGGGCGGCAAGGACTTCGGCAAGGCGGCCGAGGAGACCGCGAAGCTGGGCACGGACGCGCGGCCCGGCGCGTTCCCCCGCACCATCACCCACGCGATGGGCGAGACCGAGCTCAAGAGCAAGCCGAAGCGGGTCGTGGTGCTCGATGTCGGCGAGCTCGACAACGTGGTCTCGCTGGGGCTGAAGCCGGTCGGCTACGCACCCTCCGAGGGCGACCAGGCCATACCCGACTACCTCAAGAAGGACGCCGGGAACCCGAAGAACGTCGGTACCATCAACAACCTCAACCTCGAGGCCATCAACGCCCTCCACCCCGATCTGATCCTCGGCAGCAAGCTGCGCGCCGAACCGCTCTACGACGAGCTGAAGCAGATCGCCCCGACCGTCTTCTCCATCCGCCCCGGCTTCACCTGGAAGGAGAACTACCGCCTCAACGCCGCGGCCCTGGACCGCACCGCCGAGGCCGAGCGCTCCCTCGACGCGTACGAGCAGAAGGCCCAGAAGCTCGGCGAGGACATCGGCGCCGACAAGCCGACCATCACCATGCTCCGCTTCATGCCGCAGGCCACCCGGCTCTACGCCAAGGCGTCCTTCATCGGCACCATCCTCCAGGACGTCGGCCTGCCGCGCCCGAAGAACCAGCGGATCAACGACCTCGCCGCGGAGATCGGCCCGGAGCGGATCGACGAGGCCGACGCCGACTGGATCTTCACCGGCGTCTACGGCGACCCCAAGGCCACCAAGCGGGACCAGGCGCAGTCCAACCCGCTGTGGAAGAAGCTGAAGGCGGTCAAGGCGGGCCGGGCCAAGAACGTTGACGAGGAGACCTGGTACCTGGGCCTGGGCGTCACCGCCGCCGACCGGGTCCTGGACGACCTGCGCGGCTACCTCGTCCACGGATGAGCGTGTCCGCTCGGGAACTCGGGGCGCCGCCCGGGAGCGAACTCCGGAGCGGGCGGCCCGCCGTCGGCGTCCGCGCCGGGCCGACCGGACCGTGGTTCCCGGGCGGAGCCCGCGTGGCGACCGTCGTCGCACTGAGTGAAGGCCGGGGCAGGGCTCAGCCGTGATCCGGGAGGTAGCCTTGCCCCGTGCCCGCACTCAACGACGTCCTCGCCGCACTCGACGCCCTCTGGCCGCCCGAGCGGGCGGAGCAGTGGGACGCCGTCGGCACGGTGTGCGGTGACCCCGACGCCGAGGTCACCCGCGTGCTGTTCGCCGTCGACCCGGTCCAGGAAGTGGCCGACGAGGCGGTGGACCTCGGCGCCGATCTGCTGATCACCCACCATCCGCTCTATCTGCGGGGGACGACCACGGTCGCCGCCTCCACCTTCAAGGGCCGGGTGGTGCACACACTGATCAAGCACGACATCGCCCTGCACGTCGCGCACACCAACGCCGACACCGCCGACCCCGGCGTCTCCGACGCCCTCGCCGGCGCGCTCGACCTGCGGATCGTCGGCCCGCTGGTGCCCGACGCCACCGACCCCGAGGGCCGCCGCGGACTGGGCCGGATCTGCGAGCTCGACCACCCCGAGACGCTGCGGGAGTTCGCCGAGCGCGCCGCCGCCCGGCTGCCCGCCACCGCGCAGGGGGTCCGCGCCGCGGGCGACCCGGACCGTACCGTCCGCCGGGTGGCCGTCAGCGGCGGCTCGGGCGACAGCCTCTTCGACGCGGTGCGCGCGGCCGGGGTCGACGCGTTCCTCACCGCCGATCTGCGCCACCACCCGTCCTCGGAGGCGCGGGAGCACAGCGATCTCGCCCTGCTGGACGCCGCGCACTGGGCCACCGAATGGCCCTGGACCGAGCAGGCCGCGGCCCAGCTGGACGAGATCTCCGACCGGCACGACTGGGGCCTGCGGACGCATGTCTCCCGTATCGTGACCGACCCCTGGACGGCCCACGCCGCGGCCCCGCCGCCCCCCGCTCGACTCCCTGACCTCGTTTCCGTCCCCACTCGACTCCCCTGGAGCCCCACGCTGAATGCCGCGCCCGCCGATCAGATCCGCCTCCTCGACGTCCAGGCGCTCGACGTCCGGCTGTCGCAGCTCGCGCACAAGCGCAAGACGCTGCCCGAGCACGCCGAGATCGAGACGCTGAACGCCGATCACACCCAGCTGCGCGATCTGCTCATCGCCGCGCAGACCGAGGAGAGCGACACCGCCCGCGAGCAGACCAAGGCGGAGCAGGACGTGGAGCAGGTGCGCCAGCGCGCCGCCCGCGACCAGAAGCGCCTGGACTCCGGGGCCGTCACCTCGCCGAAGGACCTGGAGAACCTCCAGCACGAGATCGCCTCCCTCGCCAAGCGCCAGGGCGACTTGGAGGACGTCGTCCTGGAAGTCATGGAGCGCCGGGAGTCCGTCCAGGAGCGGGTCGCCGAGCTGACCGAGCGGGTGGAGTCCCTCCAGTCGAAGATCGCCGACGCCACCGCGCGCCGGGACGCGGCGGCCGAGGGGATCGACGCCGAGATCGCGACCGTCACCAAGGAGCGCGAGGTGATCGCCGGGACCATCCCCGCCGATCTGCTGACCCTCTACGACAAGCTGCGCGAGCAGCAGGGCGGCATCGGCGCGGCCCGGCTCTACCAGCGGAGCTGCGACGGCTGCCGCCAGGAGCTCGCCATCACCGAGCTCAACGAGGTGCGCTCGGCGGCCCCCGACACGGTGGTGCGGTGCGAGAACTGCCGCCGGATCCTGGTCCGTACGCCCGAGTCGGGGCTGTAGGCCGATGGCGCGGCGCTTCATCGTCGAGGCGGACGGCGGGTCCCGGGGCAACCCCGGGCCGGCCGGTTACGGCGCCCTCGTGCGCGACGCCGAGACCGGTGAGACGCTCGCCGAGGTGGCCGAGTACCTGGGCACCGCGACCAACAACGTGGCCGAGTACAAGGGCCTGATCGCCGGGTTGCGGGCGGCGTACGCCCTGGACCCGGCGGCGGAGGTTCGGGTGCGGATGGACTCCAAGCTGGTCATCGAGCAGATGTCGGGCCGCTGGAAGATCAAGCACCCCGATATGCGGCCGCTCGCCGCCGAGGCCAAGGGGATCGTCCCGCCCGGCCAGGTGAGGTACGAGTGGATCCCGCGCGAGAACAACAAGCACGCGGACCGGCTCGCCAACGAGGCGATGGACGCGGGCAAGCGGGGCGAGCGGTGGCGGCCGAAGGTGCCGCCCGGCGGCACGCTGGCGGCGGGCGCGCCGGAGGCCGCCGCGCCCGCCGACGACGCCCTCGCCGAGCCCGCCGCTACGGGGGCCGCCGCTACGGGGGCGGCCGCTACGGGGGCCGCCGCCACGGGGGCCCCGGCGGTGGGCTGGGGCTCGGCGGACCTGGGCACCCCCGCCACGTTCGTCCTACTCCGGCACGGGGAGACCCCGCTCACCCCCGAGAAGCGCTTCTCCGGCAGCGGCGGCACCGACCCCGAACTCTCCGACGTGGGCCGCCACCAGGCCGAGCGGGTGGCGGCGGCGCTCGCCGCACGCGGCACCATCCAGGCCGTCGTCGCCTCACCGCTGCGGCGCTGCCGGGAGACCGCCGAGGTGGTGGCCCGCCGCCTGGGCCTGGACGTCCGCGTCGAAGACGGGCTGCGGGAGACGGACTTCGGCGCCTGGGAGGGCCTGACCTTCGCGGAGGTCAAGGAGCGCTACCCGGACGACCTGGACGCCTGGCTGGCCTCCACGGAGGTGGCCCCCACTGGCGGCGGCGAGAGCTTCGCGGCGGTCACGCGCCGGGTCGCGCTCTCCCGCGACAAGCTGATCGCCCGTTACCCGGGCCGTACGGTGCTGCTGGTCACCCATGTGACCCCGATCAAGACCCTGGTCCGGCTGGCCCTGGGCGCCCCGCCGGAGTCCCTGTTCCGCATGGAACTCTCGGCGGCCTCGCTGACGGCGGTGGCGTACTACGGGGACGGGAACGCGTCACTGCGGCTGCTGAACGAGACGGCGCATCTGCGGTAGGGCGTGCCGGTAGCGGTAGCGGTAGCGGTAGCGGTGCGGGTGCGGGTGCGGGCGTGCCGATCGGCGGCGTCTGTGACGGTGCGGGCGTGCCGACTGGCGGCGTCTGTGACGGTGCGGGCGTGCCGGTCGGGGTAGCCGTGAGGGTGCCGGTTGCGGCGGTTCTGTCATGGTGCCGATCGGCGGCGGCTGTCACATCGCGGTCAGCACATTGCTGACTGCGGTGGCCGCCGTCACCGCCGTAGGGCCGCCGCCTCCCGGGCCAGGGACTCGACCCGGGCCCAGTCGCCCGCCTCCAGCGCGTCCGGCGGCAGCATCCACGTGCCCCCCACGCAGCCGACGTTGGGGAGGGACAGATACCCGAGGGCGTTCGAGGCGTTGACCCCGCCCGTCGGGCAGAAGCGGGCCCGGGGGAGCGGCGAGGCGAGCGCCTTCAGATACGCGGTGCCCCCGGCCGCCTCCGCCGGGAAGAACTTCATCTCCTCGACCCCGCGCTCCAGCAGCGCCACGACCTCCGAGGTGGTCGAGACGCCCGGCAGATACGGCAGCCCGGACGCGTCCAGCGCCCCCAGCAGCCGGTCCGTCCAGCCGGGCGTGACCAGGAAGCGCGACCCGGCGGCGACGGCCGTCTCCACCTGCTCCGGGGTCAGGACCGTACCGGCGCCGACGACCGCGTCCGGGACCTCGTCGGCGATCGCCCGGATCGCGTCCGCGGCGGCGGGCGTCCGGAAGGTCACCTCGATCGCGGGCAGCCCGCCCGCCACCAGCGCACGGGCCATCGGGACCGCGGTGGCCACATCGTTGACGATGACCACGGGGATGACGGGGGCGAGGTCGAGCAGCGAGGAATCCGGGGTACCGGGGGAGGGCGCGGTGCTAGTCACGGCGCCCATCCTGCCGGTGGTGCGGCGTGTCGCGCAATGGCGGTTGCGCATGTCGCAACGAGGAGGGGTGGGGGATGGACAGGAGCAGGCACGGACGCGCCGGGCTTCGCCGTCCGGTGTCGTACTGTCCAGCGGGCGTGCCGGGCAGTAGCCGCGCGTACTGCTCAGCGGGCGGGGTCGGGTGCGGAGGTGCCGGGCGCCGCCGTCCAGCGGGCGGGCCGGGCGGCAGGCGGGGCTGCTCAGTGGCTGCGGGTACCGCTCAGCGGGCGGACGTAGCCGGGCTTCGCCGTTCGGCGTCGTACTGTCCAGCGGGCGTGCCGGGCGGCAGGCGGGGCTGCTCAGTAGCCGCGGGTACCGCTCAGCGGGCGGGACCGGGCGCCCCACGGCCGGGACAGGTGCCCACGGCCGGGCCTGGCCTGGCCGGGCAGCGAGTGGGCCGGGCCCGGTAGTGCCCTGCTGCAGCTCGGGGCGGGCCGGGCGCACCATTCCGGCTCGGGGTGCCGGGGCGCGGCCCGGGCAGCGCCCCGCTACAGCTCGAAGCGGCCCGCACAGCGCCCCGGTACCCACCTACAGCTCCGTCACCACCACATCCAGCCCCACGCCCGACCCGCCCGCTCCGGCGGCGCCGCCTCCACCGCGTAGCCCAGCTCGCGCAGCGCCTCCACCAGCTCGCCGGGGCCGTCCGGTTCGGCGCCCGCGGTCAGCAGGTCCCGTACCATCCGGCCCTTCGTCGCCTTGTTGAAGTGGCTGACGACGGACCGCTTCTCGACCCCGTTCACGATCTTCGACTGGAGCACCCGCACCGTCGCCGTCCGCTCGGCGACCGCCCCCTTGGGCTTCCACGCCGCCGCGTACGCCGCCGAGCGCAGGTCCAGTACCAGCCCGTCCCCGGCGGCCTCCGGAAGCACCTCGGCCATCGGGGCCCGGGTCCGCCAGTAGGTGCCGAGCGCGCCGAGCCCCGGGAGCTTCACGCCCATCGAGCAGCGGTAGGAGGGGATGCGGTCGTCGATCCGTGCGGCGCCCCACAGCCCGGAGAAGACCAGCAGCGACCGCTTCGCCCGGCGGCGGGCGGCAGCAGGCAGGGTGGCCAGGCCGAGCGCGTCGTACAGCACACCGGTGTAGATCTCCCCGGCGGGCCGCGCCGCGGCCTCCCGCAGCGCCGCGTTCTTGGCGATCTCACCGCGCAGCCCCTCGCTGAGCCCCAGCACCTCCGCGGCCTTCCCCTCGTCGCCCGAACACAGCGACACCAGCTCGTCCAGCACCTCCGCCCGCGCCTCGCCCAGGCCCGGCAGCGACAGCGATCCCAGGTCCAGCGGGGACCCGGAGCCTCCTGTGGCCTTTCCCTCGGACGGGGCAGCAGCACGAGCACGGTCTCTCCTCGAAGGTCGAACGGTCGTCGGCGACGGGGTGCGGGGCGGGCCCGGCAAACCGGGCCCGCCCCGCCCCGCAGCCTACGGCCTCCGGCCAACCGCCCCGCAGCCTACGGCCTCCGGCCAACCGCCCCGCAGCCCACGGCCTCCGGCTACGGGGTGTCCGCCGCGAGGCCAGGGCTTCGCCCTGGACCCCGGGGGCCGACGAGCCGACCGTCGCCGCCGTGAACGCCTGCACCGGCGGGCTGCTCGCGGTCGGCACGCCGGCGCGGCGGACGACCGGGCGGACGCCCGCGCACATCCGGGCCGCCCGGCCGGGGGTCTGGGGCGGAGCCCCAGTTGAGGGAAGGGGGAAAGCAGCCCGCCGTAAGGGGAAAGCAGCCCGCCGCAGGGGAAAGCAGCACGCCGCAGGGGAAAAGCAGCCCGCCGCAGGCGTCACGCTCCGTCGGACACCCCCTGGCGCAGCCAGACCGTCGTCCACGCGGGCACCCGCCCCCCGTCGAGCGGACCGCTCGCCAGCACCACCTCCAGACCCTCCGGCAGCGGCACCGAAACCGCCGACAGATTGCTGAGGCTGTGCCAGCCGGTGGAACGCCGGAAGCGCAGCACCCCCGCGCTCAGCTCCTCCACCGAGCCGACCCACTCCACGCCCTCGTCCCCGCCCAGCGCACGGCGCAGCCGCAGCGCCTCCCGGTACAGCTCCAGCGTGGAGCCCGCCACCCCGTCCTGCGCCTCGACCGACAGCTCGCCGAAGTACGCCGGCTGCGGCAGCCAGGAACCCCCCGCGCCGAAGCCGAACGACGGGCCGGACCGCGTCCACGGCAGCGGCACCCGGCAGCCGTCACGGCCCTTGATCCGCCCGCCGCTGCGCTCCCAGGTCGGGTCCTGGAGCGCCTCCCGGGGCAGATCGGCCACCTCCGGCAGGCCCAGCTCCTCGCCCTGGTACAGATACGACGACCCGGGCAGCGCGAGCATCAGCAGCGTCGCGGCACGGGCCCGCCGCAGCCCCAGCTCCCGGTCGGCCTCCGGCTCCCGGCCGTCGGCGAGCAGCCACGCCTCCCGGCCCGCCCGGCTCAGCTCGTCGGGGAGCGCCAGCCGGGTGGCGTGCCGGATCACATCGTGGTTGGAGAGCACCCAGGTGGCCGAGGCACCGGCGGTACGGGCCTCGTGCAGCGCGCTGTCGATGGCGGTGTGCAGCGCGGGCGCGGACAGCGGGGTGTAGAGGAAGTCGAAGTTGAACGCCTGGCCCAGCTCATCGGGGCTGGCGTACGGCGTGCGGCGGGAGTTGCGGACCCAGGCCTCGGCCACGGCGATCCGCGGCGGGTCGTACTCGTCCATCACCTTGCGCCACTCGCGGAAGATGCCGTGCACCTCATCGCGGTCCCACAGCGGATGGCTGCCGTCCTCGGGCAGTTCGTCCGGGTCGTAGCCGCGCACGTCCCCGATGTCGCGCAGCGGTTCGGCCAGGTCCTTGGCCAGGCCGTGGGCCACGTCGACGCGGAAGCCCGCCACGCCGCGGTCGGACCAGAAGCGCAGCGTGGTGAGGAAGTCGGCGCGCACCTCCGGGTGGTCCCAGTTCAGATCCGGCTGCTCGGGCGCGAACAGGTGCAGGTACCACTGCCCGTCGGGCAGCCGGGTCCACGCCGGGCCGCCGAAGCAGGAGATCCAGTCGGTGGGCGGGAGCGAGCCGCCCGGACCGCGCCCGTCGCGGAACACGTACCGGTCGCGGGCGGCGGAGCCGGGCGCCGAGCGCAGCGCCTCCCGGAACCACGCGTGGTCGCTGGAGGTGTGGTTGGGCACGATGTCGACCATGATCTTCAGCCCGAGCCGGTCGGCCTCGGCGACCATCCGGTCGAAGTCGTCCAGGGTGCCCAGGCGCGGGTCGACATCGCGGTAGTCGGCCACGTCGTAGCCGCCGTCGGCGAGCGCGGACGGATAGAACGGGCTCAGCCAGACACAGTCCACGCCGAGGTCGGCGAGGTACGGCAGCCGGGAGGTGACACCGGGCAGATCGCCGATGCCGTCCGCGCCCGAGTCGGCGAAGCTGCGGGGGTAGATCTGGTAGAAGACGGCCTGCCGCCACCAGTGGTCGTTCATGGTGTCCTCGCGGTGGTGGGTTGTGTCAGAACGGGACCGCCGTCGTGGACGGCGGGTCCGCGAGCCAGGACGGGCTTCGGTGTCAACGCCTCGGTGTCTTCGGTGTCGGTGCCGCGCGTATGGTCCGCCGAGCATGCCACGGCGGACTCGGGACGGGGTAGGGCGCCGTTGGGCCGAGTCCCCGTGCGTCGGCGGCTCCCCGGCGCGTCATTCCCCGAGGAGCACCGCCCCGCCGGTGTCGCCTCGCACAGCGCGGCGAGCAGCGCCCCGGGCTCGTCCGGGTGGAAACCTGACCGTCCGGGTCCCGTCATACTCGCCGGTGAGCGGGCCGCCGAGCACAGGGGACCGTACGACGCGGGCGGCGTGCGGGCCGAGTATTCACAGCACCGTGTACGCGCCGAGCGTCGGCATCATGGCGTGCGCCACCGGCCACGGCCGGTCGACGCACGCACTGCCCGGCGCGGGGGCTTCTGTGACACCATCGATTGAGGAAGGCCCTTTCCGCCGGGTATCGACCCCCTCGGTACCTAGGCTGGCGGCGAGACAGGGAAGAGGGTGGCATGAGCGCCATGGCACACGAACCGCTCACGCAGGACCACGACCACGTCCTGTTGGAGGGTTTCTTGGCCCTGGATACGCCGGAAGGCTTCCGGGCCGAGCTGATCGAGGGGGAAATCGTTGTGACACCGCCGCCGGACGGGGACCACGAGGATCACATCAACGTGATCCTCAAGCAGGTGATCAGGAAGTCCGCCGCGGACATGGACTTCTCCGGGAACAAGGGCCTCACCGTCCCGCGCGGCGGTCTCTGCGTGCGGAACCACGTGATCCCGGACGGCACCTTCGCCCCAACCGAGTTGGAGCTCTTCCGCGGCGCCGAATCCTGGATGCCCTGCGAGGGCGTGTCCATGGTCGCCGAGGTCACCTCGACCAAGCCGGACCGGGACCGCAAGGCCAAGCGCCACTGCTACGCGCGCGGTGGTATCCCCCTCTACCTCCTCGTCGACCGGGACAACAGCGATGTGACGCTCTTCAGCGACCCGGAGAACGGCGACTACCGTCAGCACGTCACGGTCCCCTTCGGCAAGCAGCTCGACCTGCCCGCTCCCTTCTCCTTCGCACTGGAGACGACCCGCTTCGTCTGAGCCGCCCTGCCCGCCGGGTATCATGGTCAACACGGCGGACGAGCCGGCCGGGCGGTCGCGTCGGGGCCCTTCGGGCCCCGCCGAGGAACGTCCGGGCTCCACACGGCAAGGTGGTGGGTAACGCCCACCCGGGGTGACCCGCGGGACAGTGCCACAGAAAACAGACCGCCGGACGCCGCGAGGCGACCGGTAAGGGTGAAACGGTGGTGTAAGAGACCACCAGCGTCCGGGGTGACTCGGACGGCTCGGTAAACCCCACCTGGAGCAAGGTCAAGAGGAGCCGCCGCACGGCGGCTCTGCGCGGACGATCGAGGGCTGCCCGCCCGAGTCCGCGGGTAGACCGCACGAGACCGACGGCAACGCCGGTCCTAGATGGATGGCCGCCTCCCCGAGGGCCGCGAGGCCCCCGGGAGACAGAACCCGGCGTACAGGCCGACTCGTCCGCCTTCGCGCCCCTGACCTGGGCTTTTGCCCTGTTCGGGGCGCTCGGTCAGGCCGCCGCACTGGTGCGGGAGCCGCCTACTCAGCCGTATCCGCCCGATTTTCGGCGAGTACTACGGCGACCCCGACTGGGTTTGCCTGCGCCCCAACTGCGGGTGCCCAAGTCAACTTACGATCACTCGAAAGGCATTCCCCGTGGGCCGACGCCCTCGCCGATCGTTCAGCGCCGACTCAGACGGACTGAAAAGGTTGGAATATCAGCTGAGTGCTTGAATCTCGGTCGCTAGCCTCTCCTGGCTAGCCGCCCACGACGCCAATAGGGCTAGACCGTCCGCGGTCGCCGTGCCAGCGGGCGCGGTGTAGACGTTCAGGAGCAGGCCGGGTTCGGCAGGCATCTCCATCGACTCGACGTCCAGGTCGAGCTGGCCCGCTACCGGATGGTGCACGCGCTTGCGTCCGGACCGGTGGAGCCGAACGTCCTGAGAGGCCCACCGCTGCCGAAATAGTTCACTGCGTGTTGAGAATTCACCGACTAGGGCGATCAGCTCCTTGTCGTGCGGATTGCGGCCGGCTTCCATGCGTAGCTTCGCGGCCACATCGCAGGCGATTCGGTCATAGTCGACGAAGAACGTTTTTGCCGCTTCGGGATCCAGATACACGAACCGCGCCGTGTTCGCCGGCCGTCGCGTGTCGGCCAGCACCGGTGAATACAGCGCGCGGGCAAGTTGGTTCATGGCCAGCACGTCATAACGGCCGTTGCAAATCCAAGCCGGCGCATCGGTGATGGCGTCGAGCACCTGCTGGAGCGCCGGACGCACCGTCACGGCGGGTCGCCGGCGGCGTGGACCGCTGGGCGCCCTGGACTGCCGCGCAAGGTGGAATAGGTGATCGCGCTCGGCCTCGTCAAGTTGCAAGGCAGAGGCCAACGCGTCGAGCACCCCGTCGGAGGCGCCGGTGAGGCTGCCGCGCTCCATACGCACGTAGTAGTCGACCGATACCCCTGCTAGTAGAGCTACCTCTTCGCGACGCAGACCTTTGACCCGGCGGTTGCCGCCGTAGGCGGGCAGTCCGGCCCGCTCGGGCGCGATCCGCGCCCGACGCGAGCGCAGGAATTCCTTGATCTCGGTGCGCAGATCGATCGTGGCCACCCCTTCACCCTAGGCCCTGTCCGCAGGCGAAGGGAGGTTCTGCTGGTACCCCGACGACTACGCACCCCCTCACACACGGCATGCGCCCAGCGTCGTAGCAGGAAAAGGCCCGCGTCGACACCTGGATACCCGAAGCAGTCGTGGCAATGCCACCGTCGACCGGGATAATGGCGCCCGTCAGGTAGGACCCGGCCCGACCGGCGAGGAACACGGCAATGCCCGCCGTGTCGTCGTCGCGGCCAAGCCGGCGTAGAGGGGCCGACCCCGCGATCGCGTCGCCGATCGCATCGATTCATTGTCACCCTTGATGCCGATCCGACGAGTGGCTCAATCACTTTCGTGGCGATTACGGTCCGCCCCCGGACCCAGCCGAGATGACGGGCGTGGTGTTTGCCGAGGCCGTCTGTGGGGCGACCGCGGCGCGGGTGCCGGCCAGTCATGCGGCGGCCGGCATGGACAGGGTGGTATGGGCGTACCAGGCGTGTACCAGGCCCGGTAGTCGCGGACCTGGTACTTGTCCAGCCCGGCCTCGCCTTTGGCCTGCTGAAAGCATTCCTCGATGGTCCAGCGTGATCCGGCGATCCAGGTCAGGTTCGGCAAGGTGGCTCGTCGGGGCCCGAAGCGGATGTAGTAGGCGATCTCGCCGCTCGAGGTGGACCGTCGGGCGAGCCGCCAGTGCCCCCGGCCCGGCGCCCAGCAGATGCGGA
This sequence comes from Streptomyces violaceusniger, assembly GCA_005405945.1. Classification (GTDB taxonomy): domain Bacteria; phylum Actinomycetota; class Actinomycetes; order Streptomycetales; family Streptomycetaceae; genus Streptomyces; species Streptomyces violaceusniger. The sequence goes on along the minus strand of BJHW01000001.1, from coordinate 3,972,248 downwards.
TCGGGACCCGGGCCCAAGGCGTACTCCCGTGCTCACGAGGGCCCGTCGGCCGCTGCCGAGCCTCGCGCCGACGCCTAGGTACCTGATGCGGTCGTGGCGATGCCGCCGTCGATCGGGATGATGGTGCCCGTGAGGTAAGCCCCGGCCCGGCTGGCGAGGAACACGGCGATACCTGCCATGTCGTCGTCGCGGCCGAGTCGGCGCAGAGGGGCCTTCGCCGCGATCGTGTCGCCGATGGCATCGAGCGTGGACGCCATCATCTGCGACGGGAACGGTCCTGGGGCTACCGCGTTCACCGTGACGTGCTGTGGGCCCAGTTCCCTGGCAAGCACCCTGGTGAGTTGATGGAGTGCCGCTTTGCTGCTGGCGTACGAGTAGTTGGGCGACTCGGCGACGTGGATGGCGGCGATACTGCCGATGTTAATGATCCGCGCGGGATCATCGGCGGTGCCCGCCCTGCGAAGTGCGGGGAGCAGCGCCTGCACCAGCCAGAACGGCGACTTGAGGTTGATGTCGATCACTGCGTCCCAGGCCTCGTCCGGGAACGTCTCTAGCGGCTCGCGCCACATCGCTCCCGCGTTGTTGACGAGGATGTCCAGGCGTTCCGAGTCGACCTTGACAAGATCAGCGAGGCGCTGACACTCGTCGTACCTGGACAGGTCGGCGGGGATTGCTTGAACGTCGCCGAATTCGGACAGTAGATGCTGTGCCTCCGCGCACGTGTCTGCCTTGCGTGAGCTGATAATGACGCGGGCGCCCGCCTGCAGAAGGCCGCGCGCTATCATCATCCCAATGCCCCTGGTGCCGCCAGTGACAAGTGCGTACTTCCCACTCAGATCAAAAAGGTCTGCGTGAGTGGTGAACTGGTTGTCCGCCATTGTTCTTCGTTCCTTCTGCCGTGGAAGCATGTGCTGACACGGTCGCGCGTCCGGTGCAGCTGAATTGAACTGATGGGGGGTAAAGCTGCAGTGCCTGTCCATGGAGTGTTGTCGGCGCTTTCGTTCAGGGCGCCCGTGACGGGTTCTCGGGCGGCCGCCGTGCGCGCCTCCCGTGGATCCGTTACTTCTCCTCTGTGTCGCTGGGAGCCGACTCGAACAGGTTGACAGGCGTCCTGGACGTCTGGGAGACCCTGGTGATACAGGTACTGCGAGAGCCCCCCTTGCCTGGTGCGCTGGCTCACGCTGCCACAATCCCCTCCCGCACAGTCATTTCCTTGATTGCTTTGATCTGTATTGCGACCCGGCATCGTCGTCGTGAATCGACCTGTTAGCCACCCGCCCCACCAAGGCCTCCAACTCCGAGGCCACCCCGCTCGTTCGTGGGGTCACGTCGCATAGGTTCGCGTCGGCGGCCATCACCACCGGACGAAGGCGGCCCCGGCCGGGCCGGAGTCAGTCGCGTGAGTTGCCGAACAGGAGACGGTACGCGACGAGTAGCACGAGAGAGCCGCCGATGGCCGCACCCCACGTATAGAGGTCGAAGAACTGCTTCTCCACGGGGCGGTCGAGGAATCGAGTGGAAATCCAGCCGCCTATGAAGGCGCCGGCGATGCCGATGAGGGTGGTGCCGACGAGGCCGCCCGGGTCACGTCCGGGCAGAAGGATCTTGGCGATGGCCCCGGCGAGGAGGCCGAGGATGATCCAGCTGACGATGCCCATGTTGGTGTCCTCCATCCGGTCCGGCCAAGTGGGGACACACCTGACCGACAGCAGTGTTGCTTGGTTGCGCAACTTTACAGATAGTGGGGGGCGCGTGTCCGGGTGTCCGCGGTTGCGTATACACCGGTGGGGCAGGGCCAGGGCCAGGGCCAGGGCCAGGGCCAGGGCCAGGGCCAGGGCCAGGGCCAAGGCCAGGGCCACGGCCGGGGCCCGGCGGGGCGGGCGCGCGTGCGGGCGGGGCGGCCGGTCGGGACACCTAGACTGGGCGGCGCGGACGCGCGGCGACGGCCAGGACAGGATGGGGAGAGGACAGTGACGGCAGGGGCTGGTGGCTTCGAGGACCCACCCGCCGAGGTGCTGGCGGAGGCCGCCGCCGCCTTCGGGCTCCTGGCGTCCTCGGCTCGGCTGCACATCATGTGGGCCTTGGCGCAGGGGGAGAGCGATGTGACCCATCTCGCCGACCGGCTGGGTGGGGCCCTGCCCGCGGTCAGTCAGCACCTGTCGAAGCTGAAGCTCGCCGGGCTTGTCGGTTCCCGTCGAGAGGGGCGGCGCCAGATCTACTTCGTGGACGACCCCGACGTGGTGACCGTGGTGCGGCTGATGGTCGGCCAGCTGGCCGCGCGCGCCGAAGAGGCGTCCCCACCGGTGCGCGGACTGCGTGGGGCCGGTGCCTGAGTCTGCTGAGGCCTCGGAACCGGGCACCCACGCGCTCGTCCCCGGGTTCGTGCCGGGGCCGGGGAACGGCTCGGCCGCCGGTGCCACCGATCGGACAACGCGCGCCCCGGGTGTGCTCGAGGTGCTGCGGCGGCTGGACAGCGGCCCACGTGGTCTGACCGAAGCGCAGGCTGAGGAACGCGTGGTTCGCTTCGGGGTGAATACCCTTCCGCCCCGGTGCGAAGCCTCCTGGCCGCGGCTGTTCGTGCGCAGTCTGCGGGACCCGTTCACCGCGGTGCTGCTGTGCCTCGGGCTGGTCTCGGCGGCCGTCGCCTCGTGGGGGGCCGCCTGTGTGATCCTCTTGCTCGTCGCGGTCAGCTGTGTGCTGCGGGCGTCCGGGGAGCACCGGGCGGACCGGTCCATGGCCGCGCTGCGCGGGCTGGTCGCCACCACCGCCACTGTGCTGCGCCGCGCCGATGAGGGCGAGGCGCCGGTGGCCCGGGAGGTCCCCGTCGAGGAGGTGGTGCCCGGCGATGTGATCCGTCTCGGTCCCGGCGATCTGGTCCCGGCCGACGTACGACTTCTGCGCGCAAACGGCCTGACGGTGCATCAGGCCGCGCTCACCGGTGAGTCGCTCCCTGTCGCGAAGGCCGCGGTCGACACGACGGGCGCGGCCCACGGCGGTGTGTTCGGCCGACCGCAGATGTGCTTCCAGGGCAGCAGCGTCGTCTCCGGCAGTGGCACGGCGATCGTCGTCGCGACGGGCAGGCGGACGCGGTTCGCCGCCGCCCACGGTGGCCTGGGCGCTCAGCGGGAGTCGAGCGCCTTCGACCGCTCCGTGCATGGCATCTCCTGGATCCTGATCCGGTTCATGCTGTTGACCCCGCCGCTGGTTCTCATGGCGAACGCGGCGCTGCGGGGCCGGGGTCTGGAGACGCTGCCGTTCGCCGTCGCGGTGGCGGTCGGGCTGACGCCGGAGATGTTGCCGGTCATTGTCACCACCTGCCTGGCCCGCGGAGCCTCGCTGCTGGCCCGTGCCCACGGAGTGATCGTCAAACGGCTGCCCGCGCTGCACGACCTCGGCGCTGTCGACGTGCTGTGCCTGGACAAGACCGGCACGCTCACCAAGGACCGCCCTGCCGTCGACCGCGCCCTGGGCCCGGACGGCGAAGACGACCCCGAGGTGCTGCGCTGGGCCGCCGTGAACGCCTGGTGGACTCTCCAACTCGCCGACCTGCCGACCCCGGACGCCCTCGATGAGGCGATCCTCGACGCCGCCGACGAGGGCGACCTCATGGCGTACGACGGAACAGCGGCCATCCCGTTCGACCCGGTACGCCGCCTCGCTACCGCGGTCGTTCGCACCCCGGGTCGGCTGGGCACCCACACCCTGGTCGTCAAGGGAGCCGTTGAGGCCGTCCTGGTGCGCTGCGCGGTGGCGGAGGACGAGCGCGAGCGGCTGCTGGCCCTCGCCGCCCACCAGGCGGATGCCGGCCTGCGGGTGCTGGCCGTCGCCACCGCCGAACGTCCGGCCCGCGTCCGCGACTACACCCCGGCCGATGAGCGTGGTCTGACCTTCCAGGGCTTCGTCACCGTGCGGGACGCGCTCGCACCCACCGCCGCCGACGCGCTGAGGGTCCTGGCCGAACGGGGCGTCACCGTCAAGATCCTCACCGGCGACCACCCCGAGACGGCTGCTCGTGCCTGCCGCGACCTGGGCGTCCCTGTCGCCTCGGACGGCGTCCTCACCGCCGACCGCGTCGACGGCCTCAGCGACACCGAGCTCGCCCATGCCGCCGCCCGTACCGCTGTCTTCGCCCGCTGCACTCCCGAGCACAAGGCCCGGATCGCCGCCGCCCTGCGCTCCGGCGGGCACACCGTCGGCTTCCTCGGGGACGGCGTCAACGACCTGCCCGCACTCCGTGCCGCCGACATCGGCATCGCCCCCGCGACGCCGTGGCCATCGCCCGTGAGGCCGCTGACGTCGTGCTCGCCGAGAAGGACCTCACCGCGATCGACCATGCCATCACGGCGGGACGCCACTCCGGCGGCAACATCGCCACGTACCTGCGCGTCACGCTGTCCTCGAACCTCGGCAACGTGATCGCGATGCTCGCCGCCGGGCTTCTCCTCCCCTTCTTGCCGATGCTCCCGGTACAGGTCCTGGCTCAGAACCTGTGCTTCGACGCGGCGCAGCTCGCGTTCGCCTACGACCGCCCGCACAAGGCGGTGCTGCGTCGCCCGACCCGGCTTCGCCCCCGCGACCTGCTGCGCTTCATCGCAGGCTTCGGGACCCTCAACGCGGTCGCCGACCTGGCCACTTTCGCCGTGCTCGCCTTCACTCTGCACGGAGCCGACGCCTTGGACGACGAGGCGGTGTTCCACTCCGGTTGGTTCACCGAGAACCTGCTCACCCAGGCTCTGGTGATGCTGCTCCTGTGCACCGGTCGCCGCAGCGCCGAGGGCCACACGCCGGGCACGGTCGGTTGGGCGGCAGCGGCGCTGACCGTGGTGGGACTGCTGGTGCCGGTCTCTCCGTTGGGCTCGTTGTTCGGCCTCACGCCTCTGCCGGTCCTCTACTACCCGCTGCTCGGGGCCGTCCTCGCGCTCTACGCGGCCGCGCTGATGGCGGCCCGGACACGTTACGAGCGGCGGTCGGCCGGCCTCTAGGGTCCTTCTGGCGGAGATCCGTCAGAAGGACCCCAGGGACTCCGAAGCCGGAGTCGCCCGCTGAGCTTCGCGCCGCGCCCATCAGGGGCTCGCCGTGTCGAAGCCGTACCGCAGCGGCTCGTGTTCCACGCGGAGATCCCGACGGTAGATGTACAACGCCTCCGCGCGCACGCCGCCGAGCGAGGCATCCACCTCGCAGGGGTAAGTCACCTGGATCGCCCGCGGTCGGCCGGTGACCCGGATGCGCAGTCCGTCCGCGGGACCATCGTCGAGTACCGCGGTTTCCTGTCCCGTCGCGTCGCTGGTTTCCATTCAAGTTAGTTTAGAGGTTGCGCAACTATGGAATTGTTGTGGGCTGAGTCACGTGTGCCGTTCGGTGCTTCAGGCGGCGTCCGGTACTGCTCGCGGAGGGCGACCAGGTAGCGGCGGCCTCGTCGACGTCCGCTGCCGCGGACGCGGCCGAGCAGCCCACGCCGAGTGCGCCGGCGGGCCGACCCCGGCCGTGACCGTCCCCGAGAGACACTTGCTAGATTGCGCAATCAGATAACCAAACGTCGGGGCCGGCAGTCCTCTGTGTAGAGCCGGACGCACGAGGGGTGTACGGATGACCAACAGCCGCAGGAAGACGGCGTCCAGCCGCAGCGCCCCGGCGCAGCCAACCGGCCGGTGCCGGGACGCCTCCCGCGCCCGGCGGCGCAAGCGGAGCCGTACGCGGATAGCGCTGACCATAGCGCTGTCGCTGCTGGTGCTCGTGGCGGCGGGCGCGGGCTGGGTGTATTGGCAGCTGAACGGCAACATCAGCACCTTTGACGCGGACGGCATCTCCGGGGACCGGCCGGACGACCTCTCCAAGGGCCGGAACGTCCTCGTCATCGGCTCGGACGCGCGTACCGGAGGCAACAGCGACCTGGGCGGCGGCGACAAGGACGACATCGGGCGCTCCGACACCGCGCTCCTGCTGCATGTGTACGCCGACAGCAAGCACGCCGTGGCCGTGTCCATCCCCCGCGACACCCTCGTGGACATCCCGCCGTGCAAGCTGCCCGACGGGAGCTGGACCAAGACGCGGCACGACATGATGTTCAACGCCGCGTACTCCGTCGGGCAGACCGCCAAGGGCAATCCGGCCTGCACGCAGAACACCGTGGAGCACCTCACCGGCCTGCGCGTCCATCACACGATGGTGGTCGACTTCAAGGGCTTCGCGAAACTCACCGACGTGGTGGGTGGCGTCGAGGTCTGCGTGCCGCAGGACGTCTACCAGAAGGACCTCAACCCCAACCGCGCGGACCGTGGCGGGCGCGTCTTCGCCAAGGGCGAGCAGAACGTCGCCGGACAGAAGGCCCTGGACTACGTGCGCATCAGGCACGGCATCGGCGACGGCTCCGACATAGGCCGCATCAAGCGCCAGCAAGCGTTCATCGGCAGCCTGATCAAGAAGGTCAAGAGCGACGGCCTCACCCCCACCAAGCTGCTGCCGCTCGCGAACGCCGCCACCAAGTCCATGACGGTCGACCCCGGCCTGGGCTCCGCCAACAAGCTGATCTCCTTCGCGATGTCGATGAAGCGGATCGACCTGCACAACACCAAATTCATCACCGTCCCCTGGCGGTACCGGGGCGAGCGGGTCGCCATCGTCGAGCCGGAGGCCGACGCCCTGTGGGCCGCCTTGAAGGCCGACCGCACCCTCGACGGCGAGGACGCCGGCGGAAAGAACGGCGAAGAGAAGCCCAAGCCGTCACCGAGCGCCAAGCCGGTCTCCGGCGACGGCATCGCGGTGACCGTCCACAACGGCACCACCACCGGCGGCCTCGCCTCACGCGCCGCCAAGACGCTCACCGACCACGGCTTCACGGTCACCGGCACCGGCAACGCGCCGAGCCAGGACCACGCCACCACCGCCGTCGAGTACGGCCCCGGCCAGAAGACCCAGGCCGAAACGGTCGCCCGGCTCTTCGCCGAGGCCGAACTCGAGCCGATGCCCGCCGACGGCATCACCGTCACCCTCGGCCAGTCGTACGCGGACAGCCCCTCGGCCGCACCGTCGCCCGAGCCGACCCGCGTGCCCTCCAAGGTGGCGGACGATGCCCGCTCCGCCGATGACGACGCCTGCTCCGACCTCTCCTACGGCTGACCCGTCCCCCAACACCTCCCGCACCGGGAGCTGTCGAGGGGCCGCATCCTGCGGCCATGGCACGTTCAGGCACCGGTTTCGTGCACCAGACGCACCGGCGCCGTGGCCTCGTTCCGCGCGCGGTCGGCGAGCTGGCCGACCATCAGACGCACCACGGTCACGACGTCGGGGGCATCGACGAAGTACACCTGACGGCGGCCGTCCCGCCGGGAGCGGACGAGCCCCGCCAGCTTGAGCTTGGTCAGATGCTGACTGATCGCGGGCAGCGCCCCGCCCACCCGGTCGGCGAGGTGCGTCACATCGCTCTCCCCCTGGGCGAGGGCCCACATGATGTGCAGCCGTGCCGCCGACGCCAGAAGCCCGAAAGCCGCGGCCGCCTCGGTGAGGACGTCAGCAGAAGGATCTTCAAACTCGCGCACGTCGCCCTTCGCCATCGCCGACCTCCGTCACCCCGAACCACCCGTTCACAAGGCGCCCAGTTTAGGCGGCGCGGTATCCGCCCGATCCGAGGTCCGTCCGCCGCGGTCGGCATACCCGGGCCTCGACCGTCGGCGCGGTGCGGGCCATACGCCTGTGATGCCGTCCGCCGCGGCCGTGGAGGGCGTCGTGCGTTAGGCATAGGGCGTGAAGTGCGCCGGGGTGTGGTCGATGGGCAGGTCTGGACGCCAGGCGGTGAGGATCTGGGCGCTGCACACGAACAGGCCGTCAGGTAGCTGGTCCAGGGGGTACCAAGCCCAGTTACCGACGCTCTCGTCCGGCTGCGTGATCGGTTGGCCTTGCCAGGCGCTGACGATGGCGCCGACGGTGACCCGCACGACGTCTCCGACGTGGTCGACGAGTGTGCCAAGGAGTGTGACGTCGTCGGGCCGGGCGATCAGACCGGTCTCCTCGGCGAGTTCGCGGATCACGGTCGCTTCCAGGGATTCCCCGGCCTCCACGGTGCCTCCCGGTGAAGCGGGCGGGTTCGTTGATTTCTGGCCGGGGAGTCGCAGGAACCGACGCGTGAGTGGTTCACCGACAGCTATGAGTATGGCGGGTTCGCGGCCGAACGAGCTCGGGGCGAGCGGTCCGTCATCGCTGCGGTGTGTCTGGCTGGTCGGCGATCTGGATACCGAGGTCGGAACGGGCTTGACCCTGACGCTGGGTCAACCCTCCATCCTTCCGGAGGAGCTTCCGCGCAGTCGCCTGGAACCGCTCCGCGAAGGAGGCAGATGACCATGACAGCCCAATCGATCGCCGGTCCGGCGATTCGCGTGCAAGGTCTCAAGAAGTCGTACGGGAAGCTCGAAGTGCTGCGCAGTGTGGACTTCGACGTGGCGCCGGGCAGCATCTTCGCCCTGCTCGGTTCCAACGGGGCGGGCAAGACCACGACCGTGAGGATCCTCGCCACGCTTCTGAAAGCCGACGCGGGGGCGGCGAGCGTCAATGGCTTCGACGTTGCCACGCAACCGGCGGACGTGCGGGAGTCCATCAGTCTCACCGGGCAGTTCGCGGCCGTCGACGAGATCCTCAGCGGTCGGGAGAACCTCGCCCTCGTCGCCAGGCTGCGCCACGTCAAGGACCCGGGCGCGATCGCGGATGACCTGCTCAGGCGCTTTTCGCTGAGCGAGGCGGGCGCGCGGCGAGTGTCCACGTACTCGGGTGGGATGCGCCGCCGGCTGGACATCGCGATGAGCCTCATCGGGAATTCGCCGGTGATTTTCCTGGACGAGCCGACGGCCGGTCTTGACCCCGAGGCGCGCATCGAGGTGTGGGATGCGGTCAAGGAGCTCGCCGGCCACGGTACGACGGTGCTGCTCACCACGCAGTACCTGGACGAGGCCGAGCAATTGGCCGACCGGATCGCGATCCTCCACCAGGGTCGGATCATCGTGAACGGCACCCTCGCCGAGCTCAAGCAGCTCTTCCCGCCCGCCAAGGTCGAGTACGTCGAGAAGCAGCCGACTCTCGAGGAGATCTTCCTCGCAGTCATCGGGGCATCGACAAGAGCGACGTCACTGGCACGACAACAGGGGGACGAGGATGACCGCGTACTTCTTCAACGACACTGCCGCGCTCACGGGCGGACCCTGCGCCATGTCACACGCAGCATGGACACCATCATCACGACCGCCATCACGCCGGTCGCCATGATGCTGATGTTCGTCTACGTGTTCGGCGGCGCCATCGATACCGGGTCGGTTTCGTATGTGAACTACATGCTGCCCGGCATTCTGCTCATGACCATCGCATCAGGCATCTCCTATACCGCGTACCGGCTGTTCACCGATGTGAAGAGCGGGATCTTCGAGCGGTTCCAGTCCATGCCGATCGCGCGGTCGGGTGTGCTGTGGGCCCACGTCGTCACCTCTCTGGTCGCCAACCTGATCGCGCTCGTGCTCGTCGTGGGCGTCGCTGTGCTCATGGGCTTCCGCTCCGGGGCAGGAGTGTCGGCGTGGCTCGCGGTCGCCGGCATCCTGCTCATGTTCACCCTGGCGTTGACCTGGCTCGCCGTAATTCCCGGGCTCTCTGCGTCGTCGGTCGAGGGAGCGGGCGCGTTCGCCTACCCGCTCATCTTCCTGCCGTTCGTCAGTTCGGCGTTCGTGCCCACAAAAACGATGCCCGGTCCGGTGCGCTGGTTCGCCGAACATCAGCCGGTGACGTCGATCGTCAACACGATCCGCGACCTGTTCGCCCAGCAGCCGGTCGGCAACGACATCTGGACCGCCCTCGGGTGGTGCGTCGGCATCCTCGTCGTGGCGTACATCTTCGCGATGGCCGCCTATCGCCGGAAGATCGCCTGAGGCAGTCTGAGACCCATGCTCACCATCAGCCAGCTTGCGGCGTACGCCGGGGTGACGGTGCGGGCGGTACGCCACTACCACCGGATCGGGTTGCTGCCGGAGCCCGAGCGCGACCGGTCCGGATACCGGACCTACGACGCTGTCGCGGTCGTGCGACTGATCCGGATCCGCACCCTCGCAGACGCCGGCGTGCCGCTGGCCCGGGTGCAGGAACTCCTCGCCGCAGGCCCGGAGGAGTTCGCCGGCGGCGTGCAGGAGATCGACAAGGCCCTGCGCGCCGAGATCCGGCGGCTGCAGAACACTCGCAGCCGGCTCGCCAGGCTCGCCGCCGGAGAGCACCTGGCGCTCCCGCAGAGCGTCGTGGACTACCTCGACCGGCTGCGCGGTCTCGGCGTCGAGGAGCGGTACATCGAGATGGAGCGGGACGCCTGGATCATGATCGCCGCCCAGGTGCCGCATTCGATCGACTCCGTGATCGCCAAGAAGCACGAAGAGCTGGACGACCCCGACATGGTGAAGCTCTACAGCCTTCTCAGCGGGGCACTCGACTGGCCGGCCGACGATCCGCGGATCGTCGAGGTCGCCGACATCATGGAGCGCTTGATGATTCGCGCTGTGGAGGCCGGCGAGGTGGGTGCCGACGACGGCATCGACGACCAGTTCGTCGACCTGCTGGACTCAACCATGGTCGAGTCCTCACCGCACGCCGCACGGCTGTTGGCGATCCTGGAGGAGCGGGGCTGGAGGGGCTGGACCCGCATCGAGCGAGTCCCTGTCGGCAGACTCAACACTGAGCTGCCGCCATCGTGAAGGCAGGTCAGGGCCCTCGAGTGACGCTATTTGATCAGCGGTGCGCCGGGGCGCAGGCCGTCGCGTAGCGCGGGCAGGGATCGGTGCGGGTCGGTGAAGGCGAGGCTGCCGATGGCGTACGCGGCGTCGAAGGGCTGGGCGGTGCGGAGGTAGCCGATCACATCGCCATGTAGGAATTGGACGCCGGGGGTGCCTGCATGCCTACCGATGGCGCGGTCGAGCCGGATGCGGCGCAGTTGGTCTGAGCTGAGTCGGCCGCCGTCGAAGATGAAGCCGATCTTGCCCAGTGGCCGGCGGGGGCCCGGGTGGAGGTGGTGCGTCAGCAGCAGGCGCGGTCGTCCCTGGCCGATGGCGAGGGCGGTGGCGTGGCCTCGGCCGGGTGAGGGCCGCGCAGGAGTACGAAGGCCAGTCCTTCAGCGTCGTGGCGTTCGGTGGCGGACCAGCCGGCTCGCAGGTGGGCGAGTTCGTCCTCGTCGAGTGCGATGCCGCGCCGCTCGGCCGGGGTGTCGGCGGCGAGGGGCGTGATGACCACGATGGCCGCGCCAGGTCGCAGGCGGCTGCCGAGGGTCCGCATGGTTCGGTCGCGGTGTTTCAGGAAGGGATACACGAACCGGAGGGTGATCACGTCGTAGCCGTCGGCGTGCAGTGGTGCCCAGTCCTCGAGCTCGATGTCCAGGCACAGCCACCGGGCGGCATGCCCGTGCTGGGCGGTTGCCTCGGCGAGGGCGTTGTCGGACCAGTCGACGGCGTCGACGTGGTAGCCGAGCGAGGACAGATGGGCTGCGAGTTGTCCGACCCCGCACCCGACATCGAGAGCCTTGCCGTTGACCGGGGCGGGAAGGTGCGTGGCAAGCAGTGAGCGCTCGCGGTCGCTGAGTTGGCGATAGCGGCGGCCATCGGCGTAGCCGGTGTTCCATTCGTCCTGTGTGGTGAACACGAGGGGCACGTCCTTCCCGGAGGCGACGGGGCAACGGCAGTAGCGCAGTCGTGTGTGGCGGGACCGGGGTGTCCGGTGCCGTGGTGGATGGGATCCTCTCCGTGTGGTTCCCGGGACTTCTCGTGCGCGGGTCAGGTGGGCGTGCCGGCCGGTGGGCCGATGACGGTGGTGAGCTGGAGCTTGGTCTCGTCCTGGCTGCCGGGCACGGCGGTCATGATGACGATCTTGAGCTCGGAGTCGCCGTCGGTCAGGACGTCGCAGTCCACCGTGACCGGGCCCACCGACGGGTGGTCGATCGTCTTGTGGTCCTCGCGGTGTGCGGCCACCTCTCCGGCCGCCCATAGTTCGGCGAACCTCTTGTTGCCCGCGTTCAGTTCACGGATCAGCGTGGCCAAGCGGCTGTCCTGGGGGAAGCGGCCGGTGGCGCGGCGCAGGTCGGAGACGACGGCGGCGTCGGTGGCGGCGCGGTCCGCCTCGGTCACCGGCCACAGCGTGAGGCGGGCGGGGCCGGCGTCCACCGGGAACCTGTCGCGGGCGAAGTTGCGCAGCCGCGGCGGCGAGGCGGAGGGGTCGCCCAGCAGGGCGGCCCACCCGTGGTTCCACCACACCAGTTGCCAGTCCGCCGCGAACACGGCAACGGCCACGTCCCCGAGCCGGGCGAGCACCCGCCGCACGCCGGGTGGGAGATGGTCGGAGATGGCGCCGTCCACCGGCGGTGCGAGCTGGGCCAGCCGGTACAGGTGGTCCCGCTCGGTGGTGGACAGCCGCAGGGCGCGTGCCAGGGACGCCACCACCGAGGCCGAGGGGGTCGTGGCCCGCCCCTGTTCCAGGCGCACGACGTAGTCGACCGACACCCCGGCCAGGTCGGCCAGTTCTTCGCGCCGCAGCCCGGCCGCCCGGCGCCCGCGGGCCACCGGCAGCCCGGCGGCCGACGGGGGCAGCCGGTCCCGCCAGGTGCGGATCATCGCGCCCAGTCCGGTTCCGGGTGTCGTCGGCATGCACCCATCCTCCCGCATCCCCGGTCGTGCGGGTGGGCGCGAAGGTGGTAGTGGTCTTCCTGCCGTCGAAGCGTCCCTGGCCCGCCTCCGCCGTCGGGACCAGCATCGAACGCATGACGATCACCTTCATCACCGGAGCCAACAAGGGGCTCGGCCGCGAGACCGCCCGCCGCCTGATCGAGTGTGGCCACACCGTGCTCATCGGGGCCCGCGACCGTGAGCGGGGCGAGGAGGCCGCCGCCGCGCTCGGCGCGCGCTACGTCCCCATCGACGTGACCGACGACGCGTCCGTGGCCGACGCGGCCGCGAACGTCGCCGAACACGAGGGCAGGATCGACGTCCTGATCAACAACGCCGGTGTGCACGGCCCCGCCGGTGATCCCGGCGACCTCACCGCCGCCGACGCCCTCGCCGTCCTCGACGTCAACGTCATCGGCGTCGTCCGCACCACCACCGCGTTCCTGCCGCTGCTGCGCCGCTCGGACGACCCCGCGATCGTCAACGTCAGCAGCGGCATGGGCTCCCTCGCCCTCACCCACGACCCCGACCGGCCCGAGTCGCGCGTCGTCGTGCCGCTGTACACCTCCTCGAAGGCGGCGCTGACGATGTTGACCACGCAGTACGCCAAGGGGCTCAAGGGCATCCGCGTCAACGCCGCCGACCCCGGCTACACCGCGACCGACCTCAACGGTCACAGCGGCCCCCAAACCGTCACCGAGGGCACGGACGCGATCGTCGCCCTCGCCACCGAGCGGCCCGGCGCCGGCACCGGGCGCTTCGTCTCCCGCCATGGCGAGATCGCCTGGTCCTGAGGCGGGCTGAAGCGTGGCGTGAGGTGTTTCACGGAGGGGCGTGATGTGCCGGGGGGCTGGGTAAGCGCGCCGCGATCATCGCTTGAGGTGCCGAGGCAATCGGTACACATAGGGCGAAAAGCAGTGCCGGACAAGGAGGCGACATGTCGTCGAAGCGACGTCGTAAGAAGAAGGCCCGCCGTAAGAACGGGGCTAATCACGGTAGCCGTCCCCAGTCCTGACCTGGGGCTTCTGCCGAGTGACGGCGATGGGCTCCCCGAGCGCGTGGCGCCACCGCGCCCGGGCACGGGGAGTCCCGTCAGTCGGCCTACGAGGGGTTCGAGGTGTCCGGGCGGCCTCCGGCGCGGTCCCACTGGGCCTCGTCCCACTCGACGTATTCGAGCTGGGCGCCGCCGGGCAGCTTGGCGGTCAGGTTTCTGCCGGTGGGGACCGCCTGCGGGCCGCGCACTATCTGGGCTCCTGACTGGGTGAGGCGTACCTGGCACTCGTCCAGGTCGTCCACGATCAGCGTGGCCGACGTCGCCCTGTACGGCTCCAGTGTCCGCTCGTCTCCCGCCACCACCAGAACCCGGCCGACGGTGGCCAGCTCCAGGCCGTTCGGCATGGTGAAGCGGGTGGTGATCGGTTCGCCGGTGACGGCGGTGAGCGGTGCCAGCGCCGTGTCCAGGTCGGTGGCGTAGACGCGTGCGTAGGTGCGGAAGATGCGCATGCTCAGCAGCAAGGTGTTATTCGCCGCGGCTATTCCGCCCTGTGGCGGCGGCTCTCGCAGAGGGCCGTCTGGACGGCGGCCTTCATGTCGGCGTCCTGGGCGTCCGTGCCGCCCGGGTTGACGTTCACCATCACCGTCGCCTGCCTGCCGTCCACCGTGGCACCGCCCACCGTTCCGTATCCGGGGATGTCGCCGCTGTGGCCCCAGTAGAGGCCGCCGCAGAGCAGTGGCCTGCTCTCCAGGCCGAGGCCGTACGCCCGGCCGTCGGGGTTGCCGGTCGGGCGGGTCGTCATCATCTGCCGCAGTTGCGCCGGACGCAGCAGCTTGCCGCGTACGAGTGCGTCCAGGAAGCGGTTGAGGTCGGTGCCGCTGGAGATCATGCCGCCGGCCGGGCCCGCGACCGTGGGGTTGATCGCGGTGATGTCCAGCAGCGGGGCGTTCTCGCCCGGCCGCGCGTACCCGCGCGGATGCGGTCCGGGGATCGTCGGGTCGTCGCCCGGTACGTACGTCTCGCGCAGGCCGAGTGGCGCGATGACGCGCCGGCGGATCTCCTCGCCGTACGGGTGGCCGGTGACCCTTTCGATGAGCAGGCCGGCCAGCAGGTAGTTGGTGCTGGAGTAGCGCCAGTCGGTGCCGGGTTCGAAGGTCGGGGGGTGGGCGAGCGCGATCTTCACGAGGTCGCGGGTGTCGTGGTGGGCGAGCGGATCCTTGAGGACTGCCTGCGGGGTGAGGTAGGTGAGGTAGTCGGGCACGCCGCTGGTGTGCTGGAGCAGCTGACGGACGGTGATGATCCGCCCGTCGTTCCCGTGGCCGCGGATGACGCCCGGCAGATAGCGCTCCACCGGCGCGTCGAGGGCGACGCGACGCTCTCCCACCAGCTGGAGCACGACCGTCGCCACGAACGGCTTGGTCATGCTGCCGATGCGGAACCGGCTGTCGCGGCGCATCGGCGCGTGGCTCTTCACGTTCGCGACGCCGCTGGTCAGCACCGCGCTGCCGCGCCGGTTCCGCACCTCCAGAAGGGCTCCGGGCGCGCCGTCGACCGTGGTCAGCCGGTGCAGGATGTCCCGTAGAGGAGTGTGGTCGGTGGCGGTGGTCGATTCCGTGGCGGTGTTCCGCCGTGGTGTGCCGTGGTGCGTCGGCGTCACCGCCGCGGCACCCTGTGGCGCCGCCGCCGCGACACCCGCCGCCACCGCCAGTGTGAGTCCGCCACTCAGCACACGCCTGCGCTTGACCACGTTCATGCGATTCCCCCTCGAGGCTCCATTGCGTTCGAAGGGCCACGCTAGGGACCGCCGCGTTCGGGGGCGATCCGGCCAGCCACCCCTATCGCCCTGGGGACAGCCCCACCCCTCCCCGGTCAGAGCAGTTCGAGCAGCGCGTCGGTGAATTCCTCGGTGGTGGCCGTGCCGCCCAGGTCCGGGGTGCGGACGGGGGTCTTCGCCAGGACGGTCGCGATGGCGTCGGTGACGCGGGTGGCCGCCTCGGGGTGGCCGAGGTGGTCGAGCATCATGGCGGCGGACCAGATCGCGCCGAGCGGGTTGGCGATACCGCGTCCTGCGATGTCGGGGGCGGAGCCGTGGACGGGCTCGAACATGGACGGGAAGTCGCGCTCGGGGTTGAGGTTGGCCGCGGGGGCGATGCCGATGCTGCCCGCGACCGCGGCGGCGAGGTCGCTGAGGATGTCGCCGAAGAGGTTGGAGGCCACCACGACGTCGAAGCGCCGCGGGTCGAGGACGAACTTGGCCGCGAGGGCGTCGATGTGCTCCTGGTCCCAGGGCACCTCCGGGTGCGCGGCGGCGCGTTCGGCCACCAGCTCGTCCCAGAAGGGCATGGTGTGGATGATGCCGTTGGACTTGGTGGCCGAGGTGAGGTGGCCGCCGCGCCGCTCGGCGAGGGAGAAGGCGTAGTCCAGGACGCGGGTGACGCCCTTGCGGGTGAACACCGCTTCCTGGACGGCCATTTCCTCCGGCAGCCCCCGCCCGAGGCGGCCGCCGATCTCGCCGTACTCGCCCTCGACGTTCTCCCGGACGACGACGAGGTCGACATCGCCGGGGCCCGCGTCGCGCAGCGGGCTGGGCACGCCCTCGAAGACGCGGATGGGGCGCAGATTGACGTACTGCTGGAAGCCCCGGCGGATCGGGATGAGCAGGCCCCACAGCGAGACATGGTCCGGGACGCCGGGGTAGCCGACCGCGCCGAGCAGGATCGCGTCATGGCCGCGCAACTGGTCGAGACCGTCGTCGGGCATCATCGCGCCGAGGCTGGCATAGCGCTCGCAGGACCAGTCGTACGTCTCGTAGGTGAGGCCGAGGCCGTGCCGGGCGGCGACGGAGTCCAGGACCCGGCGGGCGGCCGGGATGACCTCGTTGCCGATGCCGTCGCCGGGGATCAGGGCGATGCGGTGGGTGGTGGTCGTGCGGCGGTTCGTCATGGAGGGGATTGCAGCAGGGGAGCGTCTTCCGCGTCCAAGACGCAGATCGCATCGCTCTTATAGGCCGGCCCTATGAGATTCCACGGCGGTGCTGACGAACGCCTCCGCGGCCGGTGTCAGCGGGGCCCGCCTGCTGACCAGGGCGATCCGCAGACCGGTGCTCGGCTCCAGGTCCAGCACCTGGGCCCCGGCCCGCTCCGCGAGGCCGCGCCAGGCGTCGGCCACCACGGCCAGGCCGACGCCCCGCAGCACCAGCGGCAGGATCGACACCCGGTGCTCGGTCTCGACCACGACGGTCAGCGCGACGCCCTCGGCCACCAGGTCGTCGACGTAGCGGCGCATCCCGGTGCCCTGCTGGCCCACGATCAGCCGGTGTCCGGACAGCTGCTCATGGCGCACCGGCACCCCGGGGCGGAACGGCCCGTCCGGCGGGGTCAGCAGCACGAAGCGCTGCTCGGACAGCGGGTAGGTGCGCACATCGCCCTGCGGTACGGGGTCGGGGGAGGCCAGCAGCCCCAGCTCGCACACGCCGGTGCGCACCATCTCCGTCACATCGCGCGGGGTGAACGCGGCCTGCACGCGTACGGACACCGCGGGGTGGGCCCGGGCGAAGCGGTCGATCAGCCCGGTCAGCGGCTCGACGGACTGGGAGGGCGGGGCCGCGATGTCCACCCGCCCGGTGCGCAGCCCGTGCACCGACTCCACACTGGCCCGCGCGAGCTGGAGGCTGCGCACCGCCTCCCGCGCCGGTCCGATCAGCGCCGTGCCCGCGTCGGTGAGGACCGCCCGGCGGCCGATGCGGTGGAAGAGGTCGCTGCCCAGGTCGCGCTCCAGGGCGCGGATGGCCTGGGACAGGGACGGCTGGGACAGATACAGCGCGGAGGCGGCCCGGTTGAACCCGCCGTGGTCCACCACGGCCAGGAAGTACTCCAGCTGCCGCACATCCACCGCGCCGCCTCCCGCGCCTCGCCACTTTCGCCACCCTCGGCACCTTCAACAGGCACCCTCGGCGCCCTCACCCTTCCATAGGCGTTGCTTATAAGGATTGTCGTCATCGGGTCTTGGACGCGCACCGCCGGCGGATGCTGGGATCGGGCCATGAGCGATCAGCTGCTGGGCGACTTCGACCGCCGCACCATCCACGTCGAGGGTGTGGGAATCAACGTGCGCACCGCCGGGGACGGGCCGCCGGTCCTCCTCCTGCACGGCTATCCGCAGACCCATGTGATCTGGCACCACATCGCCCCGGCGCTCGCCGCCACCCACCGCGTGGTCCTGGCCGATCTGCGCGGCTACGGCGACAGCCACAAGCCCGTGTCCGACGCCGAGCACACCCCGTACTCCAAGCGGGCCATGGCGCGCGACCAGCTGCTGGTGATGCGGGAGCTGGGCTTCGACCGGTTCGCGGTGGTCGGCCACGACCGGGGCGGCCGGGTCGCCCACCGGATGGCCCTCGACCATCCGGGGGCGGTGTCCGCGCTCGCGGTCCTGGACATCGTGCCCACGCGGTACGTCTTCCAGCACGCCGACAAGGACTTCGGTCTCGGCTACTTCCACTGGTTCTTCCTGGCGGCGGACCACGGCATCCCGGAGCACCTCATCGGCCAGGACCCCGCGTTCTGGATCCGCACCCGGATGGGGGCGCGCCACCGGGGCGGAACCCCGTTCGACGAGGCGGCCCAGGCCGAGTACATCCGCTGCTTCTCGGATCCCGCGGCCATCCACGCCAGCTGCGAGGACTACCGCGCCGCCGCCTCGATCGACCTGGTCCACGACGACGCGGACGCCGCCGCGGGCCGCCGGGTCACCGCGCCGCTGCTGGCCCTGTGGGGCGCGCACGGTTTCGTCGGCCGCCACTACGACGTACCGGAGGTCTGGCGCGGCTACGCGGACGATGTGCGCGGGCAGGCGCTGCCGTGCGACCACTACCTCCCCGAGGAGGCGCCGGACGAGACGCTGCGCCATCTGCGGGCGTTCCTCGGGGAGCACGGGAGCGCCTGACCGGGGACTCCTGACCGGGGATATGACACAGGCTCTTACGGCGCCGCCTGGAGGTTCTCCCGCTGTGCGGCCGTCTCCTCGACCGGTTCGGCGGCCCCGCGCGTCTCCCGCGCCAGTGCCACCGTGACCACGGTGAGCGCGCTCATCAGGGCGATGAAGACGACCACGCCCATGACGCTGTGGTCGAACCAGAGCAGCAGGGCGGACGCGAGCATGGGCGCGAGGCCGCCGGTGAGCACGGTGCCGATGTTGTTGGCGATGCCGACCGCGCTGAACCGGACCGTGGTGTCGAAGAGTTCGGCGAAGAACGCGGGCTGGGAGCCGAGGACGGCGGACTGGCCGATGCCCAGGGTGAGGAAGAGCGCGAGCCAGATGGCCCAGGTGTGGCCGCCATCGATCACCGTGAAGAACGGCCACGCGGCGGCCAGCAGCACCAGGGCCCCGCCGATCGAGACCGGGCGCCGCCCGACGCGGTCGGAGAGCGCGCCGAAGGCCGGAACCGTCACCAGCTTCACGGCCGCGACCAGCGAGATGCCGCTGAGGAGCGCGGCGGTCGGCAGCCCGCGGTCCTCGGCGTAGGTGACCGAGAAGGTGCCGAAGACGTAGTAGCCCGCGTTCTCGGCGGCGCCCGCGCCGATCACGATGAGCATCTCCTTGGGGTAGCGGCGCCAGGCGGTGACGCAGCGGCTCTCGGCGATCCGCTGCCGCAGCGGGCGGCCGGATTTCGCGGCGAGGCCGGACGTCGCGGCGACCGAACCCTCCTGCCGCACCTGCTGGAATTCGGCGGTCTCCGGCAGCGAGCGGCGCACCCAGAGGCCGAAGAAGGTCAGGCCCGCGCTGAGCAGGAAGGGAATCCGCCAGCCCCAGGAGAGGAAGGCGTCCTCGGACAGCAGCCCGGTGGCGAGCGCGAAGGCGCCGGTGGACAGGAGGGTGCCGGTGCCGGTGCCGATCGCGGGCAGCGAGGTGAGCAGTCCGCGCCACTTGGGCGGTGCGTTCTCGAAGAGGATGATCAGCGCTCCGGTCTTCTCGCCGCCCGCGGCGAAGCCCTGGACGAAGCGCAGCAGTGTCAGCAGCACCGGCGCGGCGACGCCGATCTGCGCATGCGTCGGCAGCAGTCCGATGGCCGTGGTGGCGAGCCCCATCATCAGCAGGGTGGCCACCAGCACGCCCTTACGGCCCTGGGTGTCGCCCCGCTCTCCGAAGTAGGCGCCGCCCAGGGGCCGGGCGAGGAAGCCGATGGCGAAGGTGCCGTAGGCGAGGACCGTGCCGACCAGCGGGTCGCTGTCCGGGAAGTAGACCTTGTTGAAGACGAGGGCGGCCGCGGTTCCGTAGAGGGCGAAGTCGTACCACTCCACCGTGGTGCCGAAGACGGCGGCGAGGGCGACCTTGGGCTGGAAGACCGGCCTTCTGGTGGCGGAACTGCCGGTGTGCGTCATTTGGGGGACTCCCTTGTCACCGTGATTCGAGTACCACTGTGCGGTTCGCTTGTGCCACTTGGTGGTTCGGTGATGTTATGGAGGCACACACCCCGTGGCAAGGGGTCACGCCCCGATTCGCGCTGGAGGTCATCCGTTGAGCACGCCCGCCCCGCCGCCCCGCCACCCCTGCTCGACGGCATCCGGGTCCTGGATCTGACCAATGTCCTCGCCGGGCCCTTCGCCGGGTATCAGCTGGCCCTCCACGGCGCCGACGTCCTCAAGGTCGAGATGCCGGGGGCCGGGGACCTGGCCCGCCAGCTGGGCGCCGACCGGCAGCTGAGTGAGGAGCTGCTGGGCGCGTCGTTCCTGGCCCAGAACGCCGGGAAGCGCTCGCTGACCCTGAACCTCAAGGAGGAGGAGGGGCGCGCGGCCCTGCTGCGCGCGGTGCGGGAGTCCGACGTCCTCCTCGAGAACTTCCGCCCCGGGGTGATGGACCGGCTGGGCGTCGGCCGGGAGGTCCTGATGCGGGAGAACCCGCGGCTGATCTACTGCGCCGTCTCCGGCTTCGGCCAGACCGGACCGCTGCGCGCCCGGCCCGCCTACGACCAGATCGTGCAGGGCCTCTCCGGGATGATGAGCGTGACCGGCACCCCCGAGGTCAGCCCGCTGCGCGCCGGTTTCCCGGTCGCCGACACTCTGGGGGCATGGCCGCCGCCTTCGCCGTGGCGGCTGCCCTGGTGCGCCGGGAGCGCACCGGAGGCGGCGCGTACCTGGACGTCTCCATGCTGGAGGCCGCGCTCACCGCGATGGGCTGGGTGACCTCAAACTACCTGATCACCGGCCGCCCGCCGCGGCCCATGGGCAATGAGAACTTCACCGCCGCGCCGTCGGGGACCTTCCGCACGGCGGACGGATACCTCAACATCGCGGCCAACCGCCAGCGGCAGTTCGCCACCCTGTGCCGGCTCATCGGCCGGGCGGAGCTGCTGGACGACGAGCGGTTCACGCATCCCGCGGACCGCAAGGCCCACCGCGAGGAACTGCGCGCCGAGATCGAGAAGGGGCTCGCCGAGCGGACCGCCGCGGAGTGGGAGGAAGTCCTCGCCGACGCCGGGGTGCCGGCGGCACGCGTGCTGTCCGTACCCGACGCGCTGGGCCTGGAGCAGCTCGCGGAGCGGGACTTCGTCCGCACGCTGCCCTTCCCGGACGGGCGGACGCGCGAACTGCGCGTCCTGGGCAGCCCGTTCCGGGTCGACGGCGCCCCGGCGGCCGCCACCTCCCCGCCACCGCTGCTGGGCCAGCACACCGACCAGGTCCTGGCCGAACTCGGCTACACCCCGAAGGAGATCGACGCGATGAAGGAGCGTGGCGCGATATGACCCGCCGGTCCGGAAGCCAGGACGCCGTGACGGCTCCACGGGACGTGATGACTTCACAGGACGTGATGACTCCACAGGACGTCACCGACTGGTGGGCCACCGCCGTCAGCCGCATCCGCCCCGGCGAGATCCTGCTGCGCGGCTACCCGGTCGAGCAGCTGATCGGCCAGGTGTCCTTCGCCGAGACCATCTGGCTGCTGTTGCGCGGCGAGCTGCCCACCCGGACCCAGGGCCGGCTGCTGGAGGCCGCGCTCGTCGCCGCCGTCGACCACGGGCCCCAGGCCCCGTCGATCGCCGCCGCCCGGATGGCGGCCACCTGCGGAGTGGGGCTGAACAACGCGGTGGCCACCGGGGTGAACCTGCTGGGGGACGTCCACGGCGGGGCCGGTCAGCAGTGCATGGGCGTCCTCGCCGAACTGGAGGAGGCCGTGGCCGAGGGGGCGGACGTCGACGACGCCGCGAAGAACCTGGTGGCGGAGTACCGCGCCGCGGGCGCCCATGTGCCCGGATTCGGCCACCGCTTCCATCCGTACGACCCGCGCCGCACCCCGCTGCTCGACCTGGTGGGCGCGGCGGTGGCGGACGGTGCGGCGCCGGGCTGGGCGCTGCGCGCCGGGACGGCCCTGGAGCGGGCGCTGGCGGAGGGCCGCGGCCGTCCCGTGCCGATGAACATCGACGGCGCCACCGCCATCGTCTACAGCGAGCTCGGCTTTCCGCCCGAGCTCGGGCGCGGGCTGTTCGTGCTCTCCCGCAGCGTCGGCATCCTCTCCCACGCCTGGGAGGAGAAGTCCGGCGGGGCCAGGATCAAGGGCCCGCTTCCCCGGCGGCTGCTGCCCTCGTACAAGGGCCCGGCGCCCCGGGACCTCAACCGGCCGGAGAGCGGCGGGAACGGCGGGAACGGCGCCGGGAGCGCCTGAACGTCGGCGACGTCAGCCGCTCCCGCCGAGGAACCCCAGCTCCGACAGCCGCTTCGCGGCCTCGGCCAGCGCCGGGCAGAAGGACTCGACGCGCTCCTCGGTGAAGCGGCTCGTGGGCCCGCCGAGCCCCACCGCGGCGACGACCTGCCCGGCCGCGTCGGTGACGGGTGCGGCCACGGCGGACACCCCGTCCGCGCGCTCACCGTGGCTGACCGCGAAGCCCCGCTCCGCGGCGAGGCGCGCCCGTTCCGCCAGGACGGAGGCGAAGTCGGGGCCGCGCCCGGCCGCCGCGGCCACCCGGCTCAGCGTCCGGGCCGAGCCGCCGATGAGCAGGACGTGCCCGGAGGCACCGGCCCACAGGGGCATCTCCTCGCCGATGCGCACCACATGGCGCAGCTGCTGGGTGCCCTCGTGCTGGGCCACACACACCCTGGAGCCGCCCTGGCGGATGTAGATCCGGGCGGATTCGCCACCCGACCGGACCGAGAGGACGCGCAGACACTCCACCGCCTCCGGGGCAGCCGCCAGGCGTCCTGGGCGAGCGCCGCCCAGCGCAGCAGACCCGCGCCGGGGTGAGCCGGCCGTCCCCACGGCTCCACAGCAGCCCGCGCTGCTCCAGCGTGGCCACCAGCCGGACCACGGTGGACTTGGCCAGTCCGGTGGCGTCCGTCAACTCCCGTACGCTACGGGAGCGGTGGGACTCGTCGAACAGGGCGAGCAGATCCAGCGCGCGCAGGACGCTCCGTACTCCCTCGCCGCCCTCTCCGGCCGCCGTCCCCATCGCCGTCCTCCTCGCCGCACCCCGCACAAGCCGCCTATCGGTGCGACCGTACCACCAGGCGGTCCAGCGGGCCGGAGTCGGCCGCGCGGGTACGCGGCTACGCCGGTATGACGGTGACCAGGTCGGCGGGCATCCGGCCCCGGAGATCGTCCCACTCGCCCTCGCTGATGTGGCGCTGCAGGGCCGCCAGGACGGTGTGCACCAGCTGTTCGGTGTCGCCCTGGATCGCGTACGGGAAGTCGTGCCGGATCCGCTGGAAGAACTCCTCGCTGTGCATCTTCACGGGCGTCTCCGCCGGTCGCCACCCCTCGTAGTAGATGCCGCGCACCAGCATCGGCAGCTGTGCGCCGAACTGGACGGCCTCGTCCACCGTCAGCCGGTCCCGCAGCTGGTGCAGCACCGCGCGCAGAGCGGCATAGGACTGTTTACGGCGCTCCTTGGGCCAGCCGTACGCGTCCTCGATCTCCTTGAGGAGCCGGTTGGTCTTGTCGACGGTCGTGTCGAACGCGGGAAAGCCTGTCGCAACCATCGTGTTCGTCCTTTCGGTGCCCGCGGCGGCCGCCCGGCGGGGCACGGGCCGCCGCGGGAGTGGAAGAGCCTCAGAAACCTCCTGGTTGTTGCGATTGTTGCGGTTGTTGCTGCTGGGGCTCCTGCTGCCGCCGGCTCTCGCCCTGGATGGACTCGGTGATCTCTATGTGGCGGGGCTTGGCGGTCTCCGCCTTGGGCACGGTGATCGTGAGGATGCCCTCGGACATGGCCGCCGTGACGCCCTCGGTGTTCACCTCGCTCGGGAGCAGCAGCCGGTACTCGAAACGGCCGGTGCGGCGCCCGCCGCGGCGCAGGACGCCCTTGCGCTCCCGTTCACTGATCTCTCCGGTGACGGTCAGCTCCTGGCCGTTGACCTCGATGTCGATCTCCTCGCGCCGGACGCCGGGGAGTTCGAGCTCGACGTGGTACGCCTCGTCCGCCTCGGTCACATCGGCGGCGGGTGTCCACGTCGCGACGCCGGGCATCGCCGCCCCGCCGACCGTGGATTCGAGCAGACCGCCCATCTGGTTGAGCAGGTCGTCGAACTCCGCCAGCGGATGGCGCGCCCAGACCCGGGGCGGTCCAGCGCGCTTTGGCGCTGCTGTTGGTGTCGTCGTGCGGGTGTGCTCATCACCCTTCACCTCCTGTCATGGGGAGCGGATGTGCTTGGGTGCCGGATCGCCGCCGGCGCGGCGGACCGGCCGGACGCCGCCGCGTCGGGGGCCGGTCCTCGCCCGACATCAGGCCATGGCCTCGTGGGCGTAGCACCACCGCCAGGTCTCGCCCGGTTCCATGGGCTCGACGATGGGGTGTTCCTCGGCGTACGCGTGGGCACGGGCGTGCTTGAGCGGCGAGGAGTCGCAGCACCCCACGTGTCCGCAGGTCAGGCAGAGCCGCAGATGGACCCAGGGGGACCCCAGACGCAGGCACTCCTCGCACCCCTCGGGGCTGCGCGGGGTGACCGGGCGCACCATCGACAGGTGCGGATCGGGCTCGATGGCCATGGCGTTCACCCTTTCTCGTTTCCAGGATGAGCAGGGACGGGACGGCCCGCACCTCGAACCGCGGGGCGGTCCGCGGGCGGTCCGCGGGGTGCGGCCGATGGCGGGGCGGGACGGTCCGGAGCCGCATCGCGCTCACGCGGCCTTCCCGAGTCCAACGTGATCCGGTCGGCGTTCGTAGCTGACCGCCAACTCGCCGTGCCGGCCGTCCACCTTGACGGTGGCGCCCTCCTCGACGTCGCCGCGCAGCAGGGCGCGCCCGATGAGGGTCTCCACCTCGTGGGAGATGTAGCGGCGCAGCGGGCGGGCCCCGTACACCGGGTCATAGCCCTCGTGGGCGATCACCTCGCGCCCGGCCGGGTCAGCTCGACGGCGATCAGGCGCTCGGCCAGCCGCTTGCGCAACTCGTCGAACTGGAGCTCCACGATCCGTTCGATCTGCGGCTCGCCGAGTGGCTTGAACAGCACGATGTCGTCGACCCGGTTGAGGAACTCGGGGCGGAAGTGGCCACGCAGCTCGCTCAGCACCAGGCCCCGGGCGTCCGGCTTGAGCTCGCCCGCGGAGGTCACGCCGTCGAGCAGGTGCACCGAGCCGATGTTGGAGGTCATGATGATCACGGTGTTGCGGAAGTCCACCAGCCGCCCCTGGGCGTCGGTGATCCGGCCGTCGTCCAGGACCTGGAGCAGGGTGTTGAAGACATCGGTGTGCGCCTTCTCGATCTCGTCGAAGAGCACGACCGAGTACGGCTTGCGCCGCACCGCCTCGGTGAGCTGACCGCCCTCCTCGTAGCCGACGTACCCCGGCGGGGCGCCGACCAGCCGGCTGACCGTGTGCCGCTCCTGGTACTCGCTCATGTCCAGGCGGACCATGTTCTCCTCGGTGTCGAAGAGCGCGGCGGCCAGCGCCTTGGCCAGCTCGGTCTTCCCGACGCCGGTGGGGCCGAGGAAGATGAACGAGCCGATCGGGCGGCGCGGGTCCCGGATGCCCGAGCGGGCCCGGATGATGGCGTCGGAGACCAGCTTGACCGCCTCGTCCTGGCCGATGACCCGCTCCTGGAGGATCTGGTCCAGGCGCAGCAGCTTCTCCCGCTCGCCCTCCTTCAGGCGGGAGACCGGGATCCCGGTCCAGGCCGAGACGATGTCGGCGATCTCCTCCTCGGTGACCACCTCGCGCAGCAGCCGGTGCGTGCCCTGCCTGGCGGCCAGCTGTTCCTCCTCGGCGGCCAGCTTGCGCTGAAGCTCCCGGAGCCTGCCGTAGCGCAGTTCGGCGGCGCGGTTCAGGTCGTAGGCGCGCTCGGCCTCCTCGGCCTCGCGGCGTACCTCCTCCAGTTCCCTGCGCAGGTCCTGCACCCGGCGGATGGACTGCCGCTCGGCCTCCCACTGGGCGTGCTTGGCGTCGGCCTCGGCGCGCAGATCGGCCAGTTCCCGGCGCAGCTCCTCCAGCCGCTGGCGGCTGGCCGGGTCGGTCTCCTTGGAGAGCGCGGCCTCCTCGATCTCCAGCCGGGTGACCCGGCGGGTGATCCCGTCCAGTTCGGCGGGCATGGAGTCGATCTCGGTACGCAGCCGGGCGCATGCCTCGTCCACCAGGTCGATGGCCTTGTCCGGCAGGAACCGGTCGCTGATGTAGCGGTGGCTGAGGGTGGCGGCGGAGACCAGCGCGGTGTCCTGGATCTTGACGCCGTGGAAGACCTCGAGACGCTCGCGCAGGCCGCGCAGGATCGAGATGGTGTCCTCCACGCTCTCCTCGTCCACCAGCACCATCTGGAAGCGGCGCTCCAGCGCGGCGTCCTTCTCGATCTGCTTGCGGTACTCGTCCAGAGTGGTCGCGCCGATCATGTGCAGCTCGCCGCGGGCCAGCATCGGCTTGAGCATGTTCCCGGCGTCCATGGCGCCCTCCGCGGCCCCGCCCCGACGACGGTGTGCAACTCGTCGACGAACAGCAGGATCCGCCCCTGGGCCGAGGTGACCTCGGTGAGTACGGCCTTGAGCCGCTCCTCGAACTCCCCGCGGTACTTCGCGCCGGCCACCAGCGAGCCCATGTCCAGGGCGAAGACGGTCTTCTCGCGCAGCCCCTCGGGGACGTCGCCGCGGACGATGCGCTGGGCCAGGCCCTCCACGATGGCGGTCTTGCCGACGCCGGGGTCGCCGATGAGCACGGGGTTGTTCTTCGTCCTGCGGCTGAGGATCTGGG
Source organism: Streptomyces violaceusniger (assembly GCA_005405945.1). Taxonomy (GTDB): domain Bacteria; phylum Actinomycetota; class Actinomycetes; order Streptomycetales; family Streptomycetaceae; genus Streptomyces; species Streptomyces violaceusniger. The sequence goes on along the minus strand of BJHW01000001.1, from coordinate 3,945,434 downwards.
TCACCCGGCGGATCTCGGCGTCCCGGCCGATCACCGGGTCCAGCTTGCCCGAGCGGGCCTGAAGGACCAGGTCCCGGCCGTACTTCTCCAGCGCCTCGTACGCCACCTCGGGGTTGGCGGAGGTGACCCGCTGGGTGCCGCGCACCTGGGTGAGGGCGCCCAGGAACGCCTCCTTGGTGACGCCGTGCTCCTTGAGCACCCGCCCCGCCGCGGTGGCGGACCCCTCCTCGGCGAGCGCGAGCACCAGGTGCTCCACCGACACGTACTCGTCCTTCAGGCGCTTCGCCTCCCGCTCGGCGGTGTCCAGCACCTGGGCCAGCCGCTGGGTGGCGAAGACCTGCCCCGGTGCGGCCCCGGGGCCGGTGACCCTGGGCTTGCGGGCCACCTGGGCCACCAGCAGGGTGCGCACCGCTTCGGGGTCGGCGCCCAGCCGGCCGATCAGCCGGGGCGCCAGCCCGTCGGGCTGCTCGAGGAGGGCCAGCAGCAGATGTTCGCCGTCCACCTCGGTGTGGCCGTAACGCTGGGCCTTGGTCTGGGCGTCCTGGAGGGCTTCCCTCGACTTTTCGGTGAGGCGGTTCATGTCCATGGCGGTTCTTCACTCCTCGTGCCGCCGCGGCGCAGCGCGGCTTCGAGCCGGTTGATGCGGTCGAGCAGGTCGAGCACCAGACCGATGGAGGCGTAGTTGAGGCAGAGCCCGGTGTGCAGCCGCTCGACGCGGGCCAGCGCCGCCGGGGCGTCGAGGGCGAACACCAGCCGCCCGGCGGCGTCGCGCTCGGCGTCGATCAGGCCGAGGGCGACGAAGCGCCGGATCAGGTCGGGGTGGAGCCCGGTGCGGTCGGCCACGGTCTCCAGGGTGAGCCTGCGCGCGGGCACCAGCTCGTAGTGGACGGACGTCACGGGCGGGTGGCGGGTGGCCGTGACGGTCCCGGGTGTGTGCGTGCTCATCGCTCCCTCCGGGGGGCGAAGGAGGAGGTGCGGCCCAGCTCCTCGAACAGCTCCCGCTCCCGGGGCCGAGGTGGGGCGGCACCATGACGCGGATCTCGGCGTACAGATCGCCGTCGGGGCCGCGCGGGTTCGGCATGCCCTCGCCGCGCAGCCGCAGCCGGCGGCCGCCGGAGGAGCCGGGCGGGACGGTCACCTTGGCGGTGCCGCCGGGCGTGGGTACGGGGACGGTCGCGCCGAGCGCGGCCTCCCAGGGGGACACCGGGAGCGTCACATGGATGTTCCGGCCGTCCAGCCGGAACCGCGGATGGGGCTGGATCCGCACCCGTAGGTACAGATCCCCGGCCGGTGCGTCACCGGTGCCCCGGCCGCCCTGGCCGGGCAGCCGGATGCGCTGCCCGTCGATGACGCCCGGCGGGACGTTCACCTCGAAGGTGCGCTGCCCCGTGGGCCCGGCCAGGGTGACGCCGCGGCGCCCGCCGTGGTAGGCGTCCTCGACGGTGAGCGGCAGCTCCGCCTCCTGGTCGGCCCCGGGGATGGTGACGCGGCCCGCGCCGCCGGGGCCCGGCCCCGCGCCGCCGCCGAAGAACGCGCCGAACAGGTCCTCGAAGTCCACCCCCTCGCCCCCGGCGTCCTCGCCGAAGCCACGGGTGAACCGCACCCGGCCGCCGTCGCCGGCCGTCGTCCAGCCGCGGAAGCCACCGCCGCCGCCTCCGGCACCGGCGCCGACGCGCTCCTCCCAGTCCTCGGGGATCTTGCGGAAGTCCTCGCCGAACCGGTCGTAGCGGGCCCGGGTCCTCGGGTCGGAGAGCACGCTGTAGGCGTCGTTGAGCTCCTTGAACCGCTCCTCGGCGGTCGGGTCCTTGTTCACATCGGGGTGGTGGCGGCGGGCCTGGGTGCGGAACGCCTGCTGGATCTCGTCCTGGCTGGCGCCCCGTGACACTCCGAGCACCTCGTAGTAGTCGCGTGCCATGGCCTTCTCACTCCCGCTTCGCCACGGCCACGGCCACCGGCCGGAGTTGGCGGCCGGGCTCCCCGTAGCCGGGGCGCAGCACCTGGACCACGGTGCCCGGTTCGGCCTCCGGGTCCTCGACCACGCCGACCACCTCGTGCCGGGCCGGGTCGAACGGCACTCCCGTCTCGCCCTGCCGGTCGTAGCCGAGCTGGGCCAGGGCGGCCACGGCCTGGTCGTGGATGGCCTTGACGCCCTCCACGATCGAGCCGGGGTCGGCCTCGGCGTGGGAGAGGGCCAGTTCGAGGTTGTCGACGACGGGCAGCAGGGCCACCGCCGTACGGGCCCGCTCGGCGGCCCGCTCCCGCTCCAGCTCCCTGGCGTGGCGCTTGCGCAGGTTCTCCAGGTCGGCCAGGGCGCGGCGCCAACGGTCGTCGAGCTCGGCCAGGGCGGCGGCGTGCTCGGCGGCCCGCTCGTCGGTCTCGCCGACGGAGGGGCCGCCGGCCGCGTCCGGGCCGGGGCCCTCCCCGCCCGTGCCGCGCGCCTCCGCGGCGCCCGGGGCGGGCAGGTCCTGCTCCTGCTCCGGCTCCGTCACGGCGCCTTCCGGCACCGGGTCGGGCTGCTGCGGTTGAGTGGACATGGCGGCCTCTCAGCGAGCCTTGGTCGGATCGGCCCGTGTGGTCTTCGTGGGATCGGTCTGTGGGGGACCGGTCTTCGTGGGTCCTTGTCGCATCGGTCAGCCCTTGTCGAACTCGGCGTCGATGACGTCCTCGTCGCCTCCGCCGCCCCGGCCCCGGTGCCCTGGGCGCCGCCCGCCCCGGGCCCAGCCGCCGCGCCGCCCGAGCCCGCACCGGCCGCCTCTTGGGCGGCCAGGCCCGCGTAGACCTGCTGGAGCTCGGAGGTCAGCGGCATGGTCCGGTCGGTCCCGGCCTCGTTCCTGACCGCCTGGCGGGCGTCGTGCACCAGCATCTCGGCGCGCGATCTCTCGTGGGAGGGCACCGCGTCGCCCAGTTCGGCGAGGCGCTTCTCGACCTGGTAGGCGGCGGCGTCCAGTTCGTTGCGCGCGTCCACGGCCTCGCGCAGCGCCTGGTCCTCGCCGCGGTTGCGCTCGGCTTCCTGGACCATCCGCTCGACCTCGCCCCGTTCGAGGTTGCCGGTCTCGCTGATCTGGATGGACTGCTCCTTGCCGGTGTCCCGGTCGCGGGCGGTGACGTTGAGGATGCCGTTGGCGTCGATGTCGCAGACGACCTCGATCTGCGGTTCGCCGCGCGGCGCCGGGCGGATGCCGGTCAGCTGGAAGCGGCCGAGCACCCGGTTGTCGGCGGCCCGCTCGCGCTCGCCCTGGAGGATCACGATGTCGACGGCCTGCTGGTGGTCCTCGGCCGTGGAGAAGGTCTCGGTGCGGCGCACCGGGATGGTGGTGTTCCGCTCGATGATCTTCGTCATGACGCCGCCGCGGGTCTCGACGCCCAGCGACAGCGGGGTGACATCGAGCAGCAGGACGTCCTTGACCTCGCCCTTGAGCACCCCGGCCTGGATCGCGGCGCCCAGGGCCACGACCTCGTCGGGGTTGACGCTCATATTGGGCTCCTTGCCGCCGGTCAGCCGGCGGACCAGGGCCTGTACGGCGGGGGTCCGGGTCGAGCCGCCGACCAGGATCACCTCGTCGATGTCGCTCTCGCCGACCTTGGCGTCGGCCATGGCCTGCCGCACCGGCCCCAGACAGCGCTCCACCAGATCGGCGGTGATCTGCTCGAAGGTGGACCGCATCACGGTCTCGGTCAGATGCTTGGGACCGGAGGCGTCCGCGGTGATGAACGGCAGGTTGAGCTGGGTCTGGGTCACCGAGCTCAGCTCGGTCTTGGCCTTCTCCGCGGCCTCGAAGAGCCGCTGCAGCGCCTGCGGGTCCCGGCGCAGATCGATGCCGTTCTCCCGCTGGAACGCGTCGGCGAGGTGGTCGACCAGCCGCCGGTCGAAGTCGTCGCCGCCCAGGTGGCTGTCGCCCGCGGTGGAGCGGACCTCCACCACTCCGTCCCCGACGTCCAGGATGGACACGTCGAAGGTGCCGCCGCCGAGGTCGAAGACGAGGACGGTCTCATGGCCCTTCTTGTCCAGGCCGTAGGCGAGGGCGGCCGCGGTCGGCTCGTTGATGATCCGCAGCACCTTCAGACCGGCGATCTCACCGGCGTCCTTGGTGGCGCTGCGCTGGGCGTCGTTGAAGTACGCGGGCACCGTGATGACCGCCTCGGTCACCCGCTCGCCCAACTGCTTCGCGGCGTCGTCGGCCAGCTTGCGCAGCACCTGCGCGCTGATCTCCTCGGGCGAGTACAGCTTGTCGCGCACCGTGAACCGGGCGAGGCCGCCCTCGTCCGGGACGACGTCGTAGGCCACCGCCCTGGCCTCGGCGGAGACCTCGTCGTAGTGGCGGCCGATGAACCGCTTGGCCGAGTAGATGGTGCCCTTGGGGTTGAGGATCGCCTGGCGCCGGGCCAGCTGCCCCACCAGCCGTTCACCGGTGTCGGTGAAGGCCACCACCGACGGTGTGGTGCGGCTTCCCTCGGAGTTCGGAACGACCGAGGACTCACCGCCTTCCCACGCGGCGATCACCGAGTTGGTGGTGCCCAGGTCGATGCCGACTGCCTTGGCCATGGCAACTCCTTCCGGGGGGGGCGGCCGCGGGCCGCGTGAATCACCCGGTCGGCCGCGGGAGCGGATTGGTGGACGGAGCCTCTCCTTCAAGGGTGACAAATCGGACAGGAATCGGTCCCTGCGGTCGGGGTCGAATATCGGTGGCCCGAGTGTGCCCACGGGACGGGGGAGCCGGGGACGGTCCCCTCGGTCCGTGGGGCCGGTCACGTCAGCCCGTGGGGCCGGTCACGTCAGCCCGTGGGGCCGGTCACGTCAGCCCGTGGGGGACGGTCCTGTCATGGACCCGGCGGATGCCACTCGATCATCAAAATCGTGGCGTCGTCGCTGAGTTCGCAGTTCCTCCAGCAGCTGCTCAGCGGTCTCGGCCGAGGTCGACACGTTCGCGTCCACCATGCGGTCAACCTTACGGCGGCGGGCCCGCGACGCCCGGGTGATCACGGGTGATCAGGGTGATCACGGGTGATCACGGAGGCGTGGGCACCGGCTCCCGGGGGACGGCGGCGGGCTCGCCGGGGGCGAGGGCTTCACGTGCGGTGGCCTGGCGTACGACGGTCTCCAGGGCGGCCTGGCGTACGACGGTCTCGCGCACGGCGGGCTCCGCCACGGCTACGGCGACACCGCGTACGGCGGTCTCTCGTACGGCTACCGCGGCCTCGCGCACGGCGGACTCCCGTACCGCCACGGTGTCCCCGCGCACCCCAGCGCCCGCCTGGGGAGCCCGGGAGAGCAGGACCACCCCGCGGGCGGCCGCCGCCGCGCCGGCGGCGGCCAGGGCCCAGCCGCCCGGGCCGCCCCGGAACCGCTCGTCCAGCAGGACGATCCCGATGGCGGCCGCCGCCACCGGGTTGGCCAGGGTCAGGGTGGCCAGGGGTGCGCCGAGGCCGCTGCCGTAGGCGCTCTGGGACAGCAGCAGGCCGCTCACCGCGAAGGCCGCGACGAGCACGGCCACGACCGCGGTCCGCCAGGACACCAGGGCCGCCCCGGGGGCGCGGGAGTCGGCGAGCGCCACCGTGAGGGTCTGGGTGAGCGCCGAGGCGACGCCGGAGGCGACCCCGGAGGCGGTGGCGAACCGCAGCCCCCGGCCCGGCGTTCCGCGCCCCCTGCGCCCCGGCGTTCCGCGCCCCGGCCGGACGCACAGCCCGATGAACGCCAGCACGACGGCCGCGAGCCCGACCGCCTCCGGCAGGCTCAGCGTCTCGCGCGGGGTCTCCCCGGCGGTGACCGGCAGCAGGGCGCCGAGGCCGAGCAGCGCGAGGACCACGCCCCGCCACTCGTCCCGGACCACCCGCCGCCCCGCGAGCCGAGCGCCCAGCGGGACGGCCGCCACCAGGGTCAGCGCGCCGAGCGGCTGGACCAGGGTGAGCGGTCCGTACCGCAGCGCGGCCACATGCAGCAGGGCACCGGTGGAGTTGAGGCCGACCGCTCCCCACCAGGCGCCGCGCAGCAGCAGCCGCGGCATGCGGTCCGGCCGGCCGCCCGCGGCCAGCCGCTCCTGGGCCACGGCCGCGGTCGCGTAGGCGACGGCCGAGGCGAGCGCGAGCGCGACGGCTATGACGGTCGGGTTCATCCACCGTGCCTTCCTCTGGGCACTGTCTGCCTGCCATCGGTGGAGCTATCGGCACACAGACGTATCGATACGAGAGTGTACCGGGGCGGGGCCGTATCGGTACAAGCGTGTATCGGTACGCGGATGTGTCGGTAGACTGCGTGGTCGGGGAGGGGAACCGGAGTCCGGTGGACCGAGGAGGAGGACCCGATGGCGACGCAGAGCCCGGAGACGGCCGCGCCGCAGCGCCGTTCCAAGATCACCCCCGAGCGGGAGCAGGAGTTCTACCAGGCGGTCCTCGACCTGCTCCAGGAGGGCGGCTATGAGGCCCTCACCATCGAGGCGGTCGCCGCCCGCACCCGCGCCAGCCGCTCCACCCTCTACCGGCAGTGGTGCACCAAGCCCCAGCTCGTCGTCGCCGCGCTGCGCTCGTGCAAGCGCCCCTTCGCGCTGGAGGGCATCGACACCGGCTCGCTCGCGGGCGATCTGCGCGCCGTCGCGGAGGCCGTGGGCGAGGCGGGGGAGGTGTGCGGCCGTGACACCGCGCTGGTGTACGCGCTCGGGCACGCCGCGCTGCAGAACCCCGATCTGCTCCAGGCGCTGCGCGCCGCGCTGATCGAGCACGAGGTGAAGACGATCCAGGCGATGATCCGCCGGGGGGTGGAGCGCGGCGAGGTGGACGCGGACAACCCCGCCCTCGAGTTCGTCCCCGCCCAGCTGATCGGCGCGATGCGGGTGCGCCCGCTGCTCGAGGGGCGGCTCGCCGACCGTCCGTATCTGACGCGCTTCCTCGAGGCGTCGGTCTTCCCCGCGCTCGGGCTGGCCCCGTAGGGAGTGGCCGACGGGCGGTGACGCCTGCGGCGTGGCTACTCCCCTCCCCGCCCCTTCCCGAAACCGGGGCTCCGTCCCGGGCCCCACAACCGGGGCTCCGCCCCGGGCCCCACAACCGGGGCTCCGTCCCAGGCCCCACAACCGGGGCTCCGTCCCAGGCCCCACAACCGGGGCTCCGCCCCTTCCCGGGGCATCGATATGCGGGACCGCCGTGTGGCAGCGCACCGCCCCGGCCTTCGGGGTCCAGGGGCGGAGCCCCTGCCACGCGGCGGAGCCGCATATCGATGGCCCGGGAAGGGGCGGGGAGGGGAAAGTGCCGATATGTGGCTCCGCCGCGTGATCCGCCGGGCGCGCCGTAAGGTCGTCGGCCGGGCTGCGGGTCCCGTCGGCCCGTCCGACGGGCCGCGCCGGGCCCGTCCGACGCGCCGCCGGGTCGTCAGATGATGGGTGGGCGGCCCAGCTTGGTCATGTGCCACACCGTGCGCCAGCGCATCGGGCGGCGCCTTCCGCAGCTGGTGCGCAGGCCCTCCAGGAAGCCGCCCGCCCAGGCCCGCAGCCCGGTCAGGGAGCGGGTGCGGGCGAGCGTGAGGAGCGTCCAGGTGGCCAGGTAGAGCGGCACCAGCGGCAGCGGCAGGTGGCGGCGGGCCAGCCAGACCCGGTTGCGGGCGGTCATCCGGTGGTAGACGGCGTGCCGGGCGGGGGAGGTCCGGGGGTGCTGGAGCAGCAGCTCGGGGGCGTAGACGACCTTCCAGCGCGCGTCGAGCGCCCGCCAGGCGAGGTCGGTCTCCTCATGGGTGAAGAAGAACGCGTCCGGCCAGCCGCCGATCTGCTCCAGCATCGCCATCGACAGGGCGTGGCCGCCGCCGAGGAAGGTGGTCACCTCGCCGCCGCGCATCGGGTCGGACGCGCGCAGCCGGGGCACGTGGCGGCGCTGGGTCTCGCCCGTCTCGTCGGCGATGCGGAAGCTCACGATGCCCAGGCGCGGGTCCTCGGCGTACAGATCGCGCACCCGGCGGAAGACGTCGGCGTCCACCAGCAGCCCGTCGTCGTCGAGGTCGACGACCACGTCCACGTCGCCGAACTCGCGCAGCCGCCGCCAGGCGACGTTACGACCGCCCGAGACCCCGAGGTTCTCCGCCAGCTCGACCGCGGTCACCTCGGCGGGGAGCTCCGGGAGCGGGGAGCCGTTGCCGACGACCACGACGCGGGCCGGAGGCACGTCCTGCTTCGCGACCGACTCCAGCAGGGCGGCCACCTCTCTGGGCCGGTTGCCCATGGTCAGGACGGCGATACCCAGGCGTGGTTCGGGGGCGGCGGACACGGTGGGACTCCAGAGTTCGGTTGCGATGCCCGCGATCGTAACCGTTCACTCGGAAGGGCACTTCCGTACGGCTGATGTTCATCAAGGACTGAGCAACGCGCTCCAAGGCTGAGCGCGACCATCAGCCGTCGAGCGCGGCGAGCGCCTTCTTGGCCGCGCTGATGGCGCCCTTACGGATCTCATCGGAGTCGGCGGCCTTGTGGCTCTCGAAGTCGCCGCCGTTGTAGGTCACGGTGACCGTGGCGTTGTCCTGGTGGACCGTCACCACGGCCTCGCGTATGCCCTGGTCGTCGTCCTCGGTGGTCTTCTCGGTCACCGACGCGTTGTCGCCGAGGCCGGGGACCGCGCTGCCGCCCTCGCTCTGCTGCTTTCCCGCGACGCTCTTGACGTCGTAGGCGATGTCCAGCCAGCGGTAGTCGAAGTCGTCCAGCGCGTGCCAGGAGCAGCCCGTGCGGCGATTGAGGTCGCTGGACTTCAGCTCGTTCCCGGCCGGTTTGGCGCCCGGCACCAGGTCCTTGATCATCGACTCCGGGAGGACGGTGCACGCCTCCTCGGGCGGCTTGGCGTAGCGCGGCGCGGCGGCACCGGTGGCCGGGGCCGAGGTCTGCGGGGAGGGGCCCGCCGGGGTGGCGCTCGCGTCCGAGTCGTCCGAGGTCGTCATGGCCACCCCCGCGGCGGCGAGGACGGCGACGGGCAGCAGACGGGCGACCAAGGTGAGCGGCAGAGAACGCACGGCGGTCTCTCTTCGTTCGGATGCCGGTGGTGGGGCGGTGGTGGGGCAGTGGTGAAGGGTGTGGCGCGGTGGGAAACGACCCTGCCATATCGAGCGGTCCTCGAACAGTCCGGGGGGTGGCGAGGGGGCGTCCGGGAGCCGCTGTGCCGATGGGGTGAATTGGCCGCATCCTCACACTATCTCCACAATCGGAGGGTTATCTACGATGGGTGACGTTCCCTCATCCGTCAGCCGCGGCCGATGTACGGCATCGCCGTCGCCATGACCGTCGCGAACTGCACGTTCGCCTCCAGGGGCAGCGACGCCATGTGCCGCACCGTACGTGCCACGTCCGCGACGTCCATCACGGGCTCGGCCACCACCTCCCCGCTCGCCTGCGGCACACCGGCGGACATCCGCTCGGTCATCTCGGTCGCCGCGTTGCCGATGTCGATCTGCCCGCAGGCGATGCCGTACCGGCGCCCGTCCAGCGACAGCGACTTGGTGAGCCCGGTGATGGCGTGCTTGGTGGCCGTGTACGCCACGCTGTCCGGCCTCGGCACATGCGCCGAGAGCGAGCCGTTGTTGATGATCCGCCCGCCCCGGGGATCCTGGCCCCGCATCAGCCGGAAGGCCGCCCGCGCGCACAGGAACGCCCCCGTGAGGTTGGTGTCCACGACCGACCGCCAGTCCTCGTAGGCCAGATCCTCCAGCGGCACGCCGCGCGGGCCGAAGCTCCCCGCGTTGTTGAACAGCAGATCCAGCCGCCCGAACCGCTCCCGCACCGTCGCGAAGAGCGCGTCCACCCGCTCCGGGTCGGCCACGTCCGTCGGCACCACCGGGGCCGGGGGACCGCCTCCGGCCAGCCGCGCCGTCTCGGCCAGGGTCTCCTCGCGGCGCCCCGCCAGCGCCACCGACCAGCCCGCCTCGAGGAGTTCGAGCGCCACGGCCCGGCCGACCCCGGAGCCCGCGCCCGTCACCACCGCCACCTTCGACACCACCGACACCCGACCATCGCTCATGGCGCCGCAGCGTACGCCACGTCAGTTCCCCGTGACAGCGGGTGGATTCGCCGTAAAGGTCCCTTCCCGCAACGGACCTCACCGAGCGGTCATATCTATGTCGTGTGCACGCAAACGCCCGGCCGTCCCCCGACACTCCAATTCCTCTGACGCCACGAGCCAGGGGAGAGCACATGGCACATGACTCGCACCAGCGCGCCATACGAGCCGCGGCCGCACGTCTGGGACGCCGCCGCTTCCTCACCGTGACGGGGGCGGCCGCCGCGCTCGCCTTCACCACCAACCTGCCCAGCGCCCAGGCCGCGCAGGTGACGCCGCACGCGCTCGCCGACAACCCCTTCACGCTCGGCGTGGCCTCCGGCGACCCGCTGCCGGACGCCGTCGTGCTGTGGACCAGGCTGGCGCCCCGCCCCTACGAGCCGGGCAACGGGCTGCCCGAAGAGGGCACCGTCAAGGTCGAGTGGGAGATCGCCCGCGACGAGAAGTTCCAGCGCGTCGCCCGCCGGGGGACCACCACCGCGCACGCCGAGTTCAACTACACGGTGCACGTGGACGCCAAGGGGCTCGAGCCGGGCCGTGTCTACTGGTACCGCTTCAAGGCCGGGAACTGGACCAGCCCGGTGGGCCGCACCCGCACCACCCCCGCCCGGGGCGCCAAGGTCCAGGAGGTCCGCTTCGGCCTGGTGTCCTGCCAGGCGTACCACGACGGCTACTTCACCGCCTACCGCCATCTGGCGGGGGAGGACCTGGACGCCGTCTTCCACGTGGGCGACTACCAGTACGAGTACGCGGTCAACGCCGCGGGCGGCGCCCGCAACTACACCGACCGCACCCTCCCCGCGGTGTTCAACAAAGAGACCATGACGCTCGGGGACTACCGGCTGCGCTACGCGCTCTACAAGTCCGACGAGGACCTCCAGGCCGCCCACGCCGCCTTCCCCTGGTACGTCACCTGGGACGACCACGAGACCGAGAACAACTACGCGGGCGACATCGACGAGAACGGCGGCCCGTCGGACGAGTTCCTGATCCGCCGGGCGGCCGCCTACCGGGCGTACTGGGAGAACATGCCGCTGCGGATGCCGCAGCAGCCCAGCGGCGCCGACATGCGGCTCTACCGCCGCTTCCACTACGGCAAGCTGGCCCAGTTCGACATCCTCGACACCCGCCAGTACCGCTCCAACCAGGCGTACGGCGACGGCTGGCAGTACCCGGGGCCGGAGTCCGAGGACCCCTCGCGCACCCTCACCGGCACCGCCCAGGAGCGCTGGCTGCTCGACGGCTTCCAGAGCTCCACCGCCACCTGGAACGTGCTGCCGCAGCAGGTCACCTTCTCCCAGCGGAAGAACACCACGGCCGCGCGCTCCAAGCTCTCCATGGACTCCTGGGACGGCTACCCCGCCTCCCGGGAGCGGATCCTGGCCGGTGTGGAGAAGGCGGGCCTGGCCAACTTCGTCGTCCTGACCGGCGACGTCCATGTGCACTACGCCTTCGACATCAAGAAGGACTTCGACGACCCGGGCTCCCGGACCCTGGGCGTGGAGTTCGTCGGTACCTCCATCAGCAGCGGCAAGGACGGCGCCGACAAGCCCGCCAACTGGGCCACGTACATGGACGCCAACCCGCACATGAAGTTCTACAACGGCCGGCGCGGCTATGTGACGGTCTCGCTGGACGAGGAGCGGGCACGGGCCGACTACAAGACGGTCTCCGCGGTCACGACCCAGGGCGCGCCGCTCACCACGGCGGCGTCGTTCGTCAGCGAGGCCGGGAACCCCGGCCTGAAGCAGGTCTGACGGGCGGGCGGGCCCGCGGCGCCGACCGGCGCCGCGGGCCCCGCTCTTTGGTAACACACGTACGGTGATGGCCCCTTGGCGAGGGGCGGCACTTGTTGCCCACCGTAAGCATGGCTGTGGTCGGGAGGGGCGAGGCGGGCCGGGCAGCACAGGAGTTGGCCAGTCGTGGCCGGAGGCGGTGCTGGTGTGGAGGGTACGGACGGTGGGACGGGTGTGGGCAGAGCGCCGGGGCCGTCGTGCGGTGGGGAACCGGAGTCCTCGGACAGTCTGCGGACGTTCGGTGCGTTCGTCCGGCCTCGCGGGGTTCGGCGCGGCCTTGCTACGGTGGCCGCCATTGTGACCATCGAGTACGGGGGAGACGGCGATGCGTGGTCGTGGCTGGATAGTCCGGGGTGCCCTGGTGACCGTGACCGTGCTGGGGCTGAGCGGCTGTAAGGGTGCCCGCGAGCCGGGGAGCCCGGCGCTGCCGGAGCAGCCCGAACCGTGTGCCTCGCGGACATCGGATCGCCCGACTTCGCCTCCGGCCTCGACTTCGCCTCCGGCCTCGACTTCGCCTCCGGCCTCGACTTCGCCTCCGGCCTCGACTTCGCCTCCGGCCTCGACTTCGCCTCCGGCCTCGACTTCGCCTCCGGCCTCGACTTCGCCTCCGGCCTCGACTTCGCCTCCGGCCTCGACCTCGCTGCCGGTCTCGACCTCGCCTCCGGCCTCGACTCGCCTCGCCTACCGCGCGGAGGAGATGGACGACGGTTCGGTGCACATGACCGTGGGCGACATCGACGCGGCACCCAAGACCCCGGACTCCAAGCGCGTCGTCGACTTCCGGCACCCCGACTCTCCCGCCCGGTGCGAGGAGGAGCGGATCGTGCGGGTCCGCGGCTGGTGGTGCACCACCACCGTGAAACCCATCGAGGTCGAGGGGGAAATCGTCGTCGGAGGGGCGCGCCCGCGCGCCCGTATCGGAGGCGACGGGTTCGCCACCCGTTGCCACGGGCGGCCGGAGCGGATGCGCCAGATCTACCGGCTGGAGCGGGACAGCTGGTCGGGCTGGCGTGACTACAGCGATCCCCGGCCCACGAAGTGGACCGACGGACAGCGCCAGGAGGGCGCGCCGGTCTCGGATCTCTGCCCGCGGGGCCGGACCGGCACCTACAACTACCGGCTCGCCGTCAGGATCGAGGTCGACGGGACCCCTGTCGGCGAGTCCTGGGCGGCCAGCCCCGCGATCCGCACCGACTGCGGCACGGGCGCGAGCTAGGACCCTAGCCCTCCCCGGGGTACCGCACCCCCAGCCGCTTCCGCGCCGCGTCCAGGGTCCGCATCACCGCCAGCGTGCCGTCCAGCGGCACCAGCGGGGACTCCGTCTCGCCCGCGCGCAGCGCGCGCATCACCTCCGCCGCCTCCCGCTGGTAGGAGCGCAGCCCGTCCACCGCCGTGACCTCCTCCGGGTCCCGGCCGGGCCGGTGCAGCACGAACCGCTCGGGGTGGAAGAAGCCGCGCGGGAACTCGATCCGCCCCGCCGTGCCCGTCACCGCCGCCGTCATCGGCGTATCGGCGGTGATCGAGCAGGACAGCAGCGCCACCGCCCCGCTGTCCCAGCCCAGCGCCAGGCCGGTGTTCACGTCCACGCCCTCGGGGGAGAGCTGCCCCACCGCCCGCACCTCGTCCGGCTCGCCGAGCAGCAGTTGGGCGAAGGACACCGGATAGACGCCGAGGTCCAGCAGGGCGCCGCCGCCCAGCGCCGGATCGCGCAGCCGGTGGTCCGGCGGATACGGGCCGGGCAGCCCGAAGTCCGCGTGGACCGCCCGGACCTCGCCGATCGCGCCGTCGTGGATCAGCTCGGCCATCCGGCGGACGACCGGATCGCAGTACGTCCACATCGCCTCCATCAGGAAGCGGCCCCGGGCCCGCGCGAGGTCCACCAGCTCCTCGGCCTCGCGGACATTGAGCGTGAACGGCTTCTCGCACAGCACCGCACGTCCCGCCTCCAGGCACAGCCCGGCCGTCGCCCGATGGGCCGAGTGCGGGGTGGCGACATAGATCACATCGATGTCGTCATCGGCGGCCAGCTCCTCCCAGCCGCCGTAGGCGCGGGGTATCCCGAACCGCTCCGCGAACCGCTTCGCCGACTCCGGCCGACGCGAGCCGACCGCGATGACCTGCGCGTCCGCCATCTCCAGGAGATCAGCCGTGAACGACGCCGCGATCCCGCCGGTCGCCAGGATCCCCATCGCACGGACTCGGCCTTCGGTCCGGACATCCTCACCTCTGGCTTATTCGGTCGTGAGCACTCCAATTCAGCTGAGAGCATAGACAACGATTCAACGACTCATGGAAGGTCAGCATGCAGCAGCCCGGCCAAACGGCCGCCGCTCCCTCCCGGGCTCACAGACCCGACTCCTCTTCTCCCTCCTCCGCCGCCGCGCCCCAGGTCACCGCTCCGCTGACCGCGCAGCGCCGTACGAGCCTCCTCGTCACCTTCGTCCTCGGCGGACTCACCGCTCTCCCCGCCCTCTCGATGGACATGTACCTCCCGGCCCTGCCGGAGGTCACCGACGCGCTCCACAGCTCCGCCGCCACCGCCCAGCTCACCCTCACCGCCTGCCTGATGGGCATGGCGCTCGGCCAGCTCGTCGTCGGCCCGATGAGCGACAAGTGGGGCCGACGCCGTCCCCTCCTCATCGGCATGGTGATCTACGTCATCGCCACCGCCATCTGCGCCTTCGCGCCCACCGCCGGGCTGCTCATCGGGTTCCGGCTGCTCCAGGGGCTCGCCGGGTCGGCCGGGATCGTGATCGCCCGCGCCGTCGTCCGCGACCTGTACGACGGCATCGCGATGGCCCGCTTCTTCTCCACCCTGATGCTGATTTCCGGCGTCGCGCCCATCGCCGCGCCCGTCATCGGCGGGCAGATCCTGCGCTTCACCGACTGGCGCGGGGTCTTCGTCGTCCTCACCGTGATCGGCGCCCTGCTCACCCTCGTCGTCTGGCGCTTCCTGGGCGAGACCCTGCCCGCGGAGCGCCGCCACGACGGCGGGCTCGGCCAGACGCTCCGTACGATGCGCGGGCTGCTCGCCGACCGCGTCTTCGCCGGATACATGCTCGCGGGCGGCTTCGCCTTCGCCGCCCTCTTCGCCTATGTCTCCGGTTCGTCCTTCGTCGTCCAGGAGATCTACGGCGCCTCGCCGCAGACCTTCAGCCTCCTCTTCGGGCTCAACTCGATCGGCCTCATCGGCATGGGCCAGATCAACGGCCGGGTGCTCGTCGGCCGCGTCAACATGGACAAGGTGCTGGCCGTGGCGCTGACGCTGATCGCCCTCGCGGCGACCGCGCTGCTGATCCTTTCCGCCGGGGTCTTCGGCAAGGCCGGTCTGGGGCCGGTCGCGGCCTGCCTGTTCGTGCTGATGTCGGCGATGGGGCTGGCCATGCCGAACACCAACGCCTCGGCGCTGATGCGCACCCCGCACGCCGCCGGTTCCGCCTCCGCGCTGCTGGGCACCTCCACCTTCCTGCTGGGCGCGGTCGCCTCCCCGCTGGTGGGGATCGCGGGCGAGACCACGGCGGTGCCTATGGCCGTCGTCCAGCTGTGCTGCGCGCTCGCGGCCATGGCCTGCTTCATGGGACTCTGCCGTCCGTGGCAGCGACGTACGAAGCACAGCGTGACCGTGGTCTGACCCGGCTGCTGGAGACCGTCCACGCGCTTCCCGAGGGGAGCGCCCTTGGTGTTGCGGGGTGGCGCTGGCCGCCGGGACCGGCTCCGGCCCGCTGGCCGAGGAGTGCTTCGGCTGGGCGGTGCGCCACGCGGCGTACGACGAGCGGGCCGACCGGGGCGTGGAGCTGCCGCGCGAGCGGTGGGAGCCGGTGCGCCGCGACACCGTGTTCGACCTCGCCTCGCTCACCAAGCTGTTCACCACGATCGTGGCGCTGCGGGCCGTCGAGCGCGGGCTGATCGCGCTGGACGGGCGGGTGGCCGCGTACGCACCGGAGTGCACGGCCGCCGCCGAGCACGGCATCACCGTGCGGCAGCTGCTCACCCACACCTCCGGGCTGATCCCCGAACTGCCGCTGTACGAGGAGGACGGGCGGGAGCGGGCGCTGGCCCGGCTCGCGGCCGAGCCGCCGGCCACCCCGCCCGGTACCGCCCGCCGCTATTCCGACCTCAACTTCCTGCTGCTCCAGCGGGTGCTGGAGCGGTCGGCGGGGCAGCCGCTCGACCGGCTCGTGCGGGAGGCGGTCACCGGCCCGCTGGGCATGGCCGGCACCCGCTTCAACCCGCCCGCCTCCTGGCTGCCCCGGATCGCGGCCACTGAGGACCAGCGGCGGCCCTGGGGCAAGCTGGACCGGGGGATGCTGCGGGGTGTGGTGCACGACGAGAACGCCTGGGCGCTGGGCGGCGTCGCGGGGCACGCCGGGCTCTTCTCGACGGCCGGGGACCTGGCCGTGCTGTGCCGGGCGCTGCTGGCCGGGGCGGGCCCGTGCTGTCGGCGGAGTCCACCGAGCTGATGCTGACCGCGCCGGGGCTGGGCTTCGAGGTCGACCAGCCGTGGTTCATGGGGGAGTTGGCGGGCCGGGGCGCGGCGGGGCACACCGGGTTCACCGGGACCAGCCTGGTGGTGGACCGGGCCCGCGGGGCCTATCTGGTGCTGCTCGCCACCACCGTGCATCCGCGCCGCCGCCCCGGCGACAGCGCGCCCCGCGCGGCGGCGGCCACGGCGCTGGCCCGCGCCCTGGGTTGACCTGCCCTCGGCAACCGGGGGTCATGGGCCGGCCAGGACAGGGCGGCGGCCACGGCACTGGCCCGCGCGGCTGGGTTGATCTGCCCTCACCAGTCGCTGACGGCAGGACGGTTGGCCTGACCCGTTCGCTTGGCTAGCCTGTGCCCCTGCCGTGTATCCCCCGGACGGCCGCGCTGCTCCACCGCCATGAGGAAGACCGCTGTGACGAACCTCCAGGACCCGCAGGACTCCCCGGCCCCTCAGGGCCCGCCGGGCGCGGAGGGCGCGCCCGGCGGCCCGGGCCCGGCGGCGCCGCCCCCCGGCTGCCCCGCCCACGCCGACCCCTCCTCCGCCGGACCCGCGCTGCTGTACGGGGAGCGGTACCTGCGGAACCCGGCCGAGAGCTATGAACGGATGCGGCGCGACCACGGGCAGGTGGCCCCGGTCCTGCTGGAGTCCGACGTCCCCGCCTGGCTCGTCCTCGGCTATCGCGAGATACGCCAGGTCGTCAGCGACGTCCAGACCTACGGCCGCGACTCGCGCCGCTGGAACCGCTGGGACGAGGTGCCGTCCGACTGGCCCCTCATGCCCTGGGTGGCCCACAGCCCCATGATCCACTTCACGGAGGGGGACGAGCACCGGCGGCGCTCGGCGGCCGTCAGCGACGCCCTCGCCTCCGTCGACCCCTTCGAGCTGCGCCGCCACTGCGAGCGCTTCGCCGACTCGCTGATCGACAAGTTCGTCGGCAGCGGCAAGGCGGACCTGGTCTTCGACTACGTCTACTCGGTGCCCGCCCTCGCCATGGGCACGATGTACGGCCTGCCCGAGGACCAGCTGGAGTACATGGCGGAGGCGGTGACCGTCTCGCTGCTCTCCAACGACGAATCCATGGCCGCCCAGCAGCGGGCCGCCGAGGTGGTACAGCGGCTGGTGGCGGCCAAGCGCGAGACGCCGGGCCCGGACGTCACCTCCCGGTACATCGAAAACTCCCCGGACCTCACCGACGAGCAACTCGTCGGGGACCTGATGGTGATGATCGCCGCGGGCATGCCCGCCACGTCCTACTGGATCGGCAACACCGTCCGGCTGATGCTCACCGACGACCGGTTCACCATGACCCTCGCGGGCAACCGCCGCAGCATCGGCGAGGCCATGAACGAGGTGCTGTGGGCGGACTCCCCGCTCCAGAACGTCATCGGGCGCTTCGCCACCCGGGACACCACGCTCGGCGGCCAGCGCATCCGCGCCGGCGACCTCCTCGTCCTCGGCTTCGCCGCCGCCAACGCGGACCCGCTGCTGTGGCCTGACTCCACGGTGGGCTACGCCGGGAACAACGCGTATGTGTCCTTCTCCGGTGGCGACTACGGATGCCCGGCGCATGCGCCCGACCTCGGCAAGATCATCTCGGAGACGGCGATCGAGGTGCTGCTGGACCGGGTGCCGGACCTGGAGCTGGCGGTCGAGCCCGATGAGCTGCAGTGGATGGACTCCCTGTGGTACCGCTGCCTGGTCTCCCTTCCGGTCACCTTCACCCCGGCTCCGGCCGCGGGCCAGGCGGCGTCCGACGGTTCGTGACGCCTGCGGCGGGCCACGCGGCGGAGCCGCATATCGGTACGTCCCCCTCCCCGCCCCTTCCCGCAGCGCCGATTTGCGGCTCCGCCGCGTGGTGGGGCGCTGCCCCAGACCCCGGGGTCCGGGGGACCTCCTGGTAACGGGAGGGGGAAGCCCCTTCCCGCACCGGCCGCGGGGCAGGTGGCGTCCGGCGGATCGTGACGCCCGCGACGGGCTGCGGCTTCGCCGCGTGGCAGGGGCCCCGGGGGGGGGCTGGGGCGGAGCTCCACCACGCGGCGGAGCCGCAAATCGCTGCGGGAAGGGGCGGGGAGGGGAAGGACCGCGCGAGCAGCCGCGACGGCGCCGCGGACGAGCGGCGGCAGGTCAGGACATCCAGCGGAGGGCTGGCAGGTCAAGGCATCCAGCGGAGCGCTGAGCGGTACCCCTAGCGGGCCGGCTCCTCCGGCGGCCACACGTCGCCCCAGGCGACATCGCGGGCCGCCCGGTACAGCGGCCCCTGACGCTTGGTCACCGTGGTGCGCCCCAGCCCCTCCTCGGGCGCGCACAGGTCCAGCAGCACCTGGCCCTTGCGGATCTGCGGGCGGCGCACCACCCGCGCCCCGGCGGGCGAGGCGTCGAACCGTACGGCCGCGACATAGCTGAACTTCTCGTCCTCGTACGGCAGCGAACCGCCCTTGACCCGCCGGTGGAGGGAGGAGCGGCGGACCCGGGCGGCGAAGTGGCACCAGTCGGCGCCGGGCTCGATCGGGCAGGACGCGCCGTGCGGACAGGGGGCGACGATCCGCAGCCCGGCCGCCAGCAGCCGGTCCCGCGCCCAGCGGATCCGCAGATAGCCGTCCGGGGTGCCCGGTTCGACCAGCACCACGGCCTGCGCCGCGCGCGCCGCCTCGGCCACGACGGCCTGCCGGTCGGCCTCGGTCAGCTCGCCCAGTACATAGCTGACGGTGACCAGGTCGGTCCCGTCCGGCAGCGCGACGCCGTCGCCGATGGCCAGGCGCTGCCAGCGGGCGGTGCGCAGCGCCTCGGAGGGCGCCTGCCGGGCCAGTTCGCGCCCGAGGGTTAGCGCGGGCTCGGCCCAGTCCAGGACCGTGGTGGTGTGCCCGCCCGTGGCCAGGCGGCGGCCACCGCCCAACTGGCCGCGCCCGTACCGCCGCCGATGTCGATGTGCGTGGCCGGGGCCCAGTCGGGCGTACGGGCGCGGAAGGCGTCGAGCGCGGCGCGCACGGCCTCGAAGGTCGCGGGCATCCGGTACGCGGCGTACGCGGCGACGTCGGAGCGGTCGCGCAGCACGGGCGCGTCGGTCGGGGTGCGCCCCCGGTAGTGGCCGATCAGCCGGTCGACCGCCTGGGCCGCCTGGCGGGGCGGCAGACCGTCGAGGAGTCCGGCGAGCGCGGTGTGGGGCGTCTCGTCGGTGGGGGCGGCGTCGGGGGCGTGCATTCGGGCGATTCTACCGGCGGGAGGAGGCGCCTCCGGCGCCTGGGCCGGGGCCTCTCGCGGGGCCCGCGTCGCCCCTGGGCGGCGCCCTCGCCGCCTGGGCCGGGAACGGTCGGTCCGCTGCCCCAGGGCCGCTCCCCGCCGCGCGGGCCGGGGGCGGTCCGCCGCCCCGGGCCGGGGTCATCACGGGGGCCCGCTGCCCTCAGGGCCGGGGCCGCCGTCTGGGCCGGGGCCGGGCGGGGTCCCGTTGCCGTCAGGGTCGGTCTCAGCCGCGGTCGGCCTCGCCTCTGGGTCGGGGGTCGGGGGTCGGGCCGGGTTCGCCGTCTGGGCCGGGGCGTCTCGCGGGCCTGCTGCCCCGGGGGCGGCCTCACCGCAGGGCTGGCCTCGCGGCCGCCGTCTGGGCCGGGGCCGTCGTCTGGGCCGGGGCGCCTTGCAGGGGCCCGCTGCCCTCAAGGGTGGCGTCGCGCGGGTCGGTCTCGTCGCACGGCCCGGCGCCGCTGGTCGGTTCGGGCGGCGTCGGGGGCGGCCTGGGCGGGCCGACGCCCACCGCCCGCTGCCGCTCATCCCCCGCCGAGCGCCCGCGGCATTCGTACGGGCGTGGATACCAGCAGCCCCGGCGCGTCCGTGATGATGCCGTCGCAGCCCAGCCGCAGCATCCGGTCCCGCTGCGCCGGGGTGTCCACGGTGTGCGCCCACACCCGCGGTATCCCGGACCCGACGGCCCGCCGTACATCCTTGTCGCGCGCCCGGTAGTCCACGTCCAGCAGATCGACGACCCCCGCCAGTCGCGCGGGGTGTCGGTGCGCATTTGCCGGGCGGACCGCCACAGCTGGGTCAGCAGCCCCCTGCGGTGGGCCTCGCGGGCCACCTCGGGGCGGTTGCTGTTGACGTAGACGGAGTGGACCAGCCCCCGGTCGCGGATCATCCTCGCCAGCCGCGGCAGGCTCTCCGGGTCCTTGGCCTCCACCATCAAGGTGATCCGGCCACCGAACCGGTCCAGCACCTCGGCGACGGTCGGCGGCCGCTCGGGCCGCCAGGTGCCGCGCAGGGAGGGATCGGGGCGCAGCCGGACGTCCCGCCACTGGGCGGCGGTGAGGGCCCGCACGGGCCCGGTCCGGTCGGTGGTGCGGTCCAGCGTCGGGTCGTGGATCACCACGAGCGTGCCGTCCCCGAGCATGCGGCTGTCGAAGTCCAGGACCTGGACGTCATGCCGGCTGAAGGCGGTGGCCAGCCCGGACATGCTGTTCTCGGGCACTTCCAGGGCGCCGCCGCGGTGCGCGGTGTAGACGACGGCGGGCTTCCGGGACGACGGCGTCGTGAGCGCGGGCCGGAGGCCGAGGCGCGCCGGTTCGGCGGCCGGAGGAACGAGGCGTCGTACGGACGGGCGAGCGGTGGGGTGGGCCGCGACGGCCGCCGGTATGGAGAGGCCGAGCACCACGACGGCGGTCAGAAGATGCCTGCTGATCATAAACGGAACGCTAGGGGTTATATGCCCCCTATGCCCTGATATCGACACCCGGTCGGGGTGCCCTCACCCACCCCGGATGCGGACACCGGCCACGTCCGGAGCAGGATGGTGGCAGCATTGATCGGGTACCGGCGGTACCGCCGGTACCGGCGGTGAAGCGAGGCGGTAGATGGAACGCAAGGGCAGGTTCTCCCAGTGGCTGCGTCGGCCGAGGAGCGGAGCGGGCGGCGACCAGGGCACGGGAGCGGGCGCCGGGGGCGTCCGCGAGGACCTGCTCATGGCCGCCGCGGCGGCGGGATTCCCGCTCGCGCCGGCCGCGCACCCCTCCGGCTACGGCTGCTCCTGTGACCGCATCGGCTGTCCCACCCCGGCCCGCCACCCCGTCTCGTTCGCCTGGCAGACCCAGGCGACGGCCGATCCGGACAAGGTCGCGCAGTGGCTGCGCGCCGATCCGCAGGCAAACTTCATCACCGCCACCGGCATCGTCCACGATGTGCTCGACGTGCCCGCGGACGCGGGGCGGCTGGCCCTGGAGCGGCTGGGGGCGGCCGAGGTCGAGGTCGGGCCCGTGGCCACGAGCAGTGGCGATCTCCAGCAGGGCCGGATGCTGTTCTTCACGGCCACGCGGGGCACGCCCGACGACGAGGACGAGTGGTGGCCGTGTGAGCTGGACTGCCATCCGGAGACGATGGATGAGCATCCGGGCTGCGGTGGCACTGCCGGGGGAGCTATGTGCTGGTGCCGCCCGCGAGGTTGCCCGGGGACGGGCATGTGGGGTGGGTGCTCGGGCCGGAGCGGCCGCTGCCGGATCCGCTGACGCTGCTGGAGGCGCTCACCGATGCGTGTGCCCGCTTCGCGGGCGAGGATCGGGAGACGGCCGCCTGGCCCATGGGGCGGTAAGGCAGGGGTGTGGGCAATCGTTCCTCCCCAGCTACCGCTGGGAGGTGCCCCCTGGCGGAACGGGTGGGCACACCCCACCCACCGGCCCGCACCCGACAACGAAACCCCACGGGCCCGGTGCTTATTCGCCCTTCGCCGCCGTTACACCCTCCAGGCGGTTGAGGAAGACCACCTTCGGGTCCGCCGCGTCCTTCGCGGGAACTCGTACCGCCGACTCCGCGATCCTCGTCAGCGTCACCGCCTTCTTCGCCTCCCCCGTCATCAGCGCCTTGATCTGCGGATCCGGGTTGGGCCGGAACCCCTTCGCCATGGTCTGCTTCTGCCGGTGGTGCGAGGTGAAGAACACGATCGCCCCGCCGTCCGAGGTGCGCAGCCCCACCGGGGCGTTCTGCGCGTCCTGCGCCGGGCTGTCGATGTACTCGGTCCAGAACTTCGGCGTGCGCAGGTACTTCTTCCGGGTGTCCCGCAGCCCCGACGTGGACTGCCCGTCGGCGAAGACCGAGCCCTTGCCCGTCATCAGGTAGTCGGTGTACTCCGCGCTCAGCTTGTCCGGCCGGGTGGCCAGCTTCGGGGCCGGACCCGAAGCCCGGACCGGCTTGGCCCAGCCGTCCTTGTCGGCCGCGAAGTCCGGCACCTCGTCCTGGCTGAGGATCGACAGATACGCGGCCTTCCACGGCTCATCGGCACCGCCGCGGGTGAAGACGAACAGCCAGCGGTTGTCGTCGCGGTTGCTGTCGGTGTCCGCGACGAAGAACTTCGGCCAGCCTACCTGCTTGGGGATGTGGTAGGTGACGTCGGACAGTTCCAGCGACGGGTACTTGGGGTTGCCGTCGGGCGAGCTCGCGTGCTGGGCCTTGAGGTCGGCCGTGGTGATGGCCTCCAGCGGGCCCGTCTCCACCTGGCTCGCCAGCGCCGGATCCAGCTCCCGGTACGCCTTGTTGTACGTGTCGGTGAACCGCTTGAGCGCCCCTGGTGCCTCAGCCTTGTCCACCGACGGAATGTTCTCCCGCTCGCCGTGCACCGTCATGCACCCCGTGAGCGTCATCCCCAGCGTCAGTACCACCGCTGCGGTCGTAACTGCCGGCTGTCGACGCGGCGACCTGCGTGTCATGGGGCTCCGGCTCCCGATTCGTGGGGGCTGCTGTGGACGGCGACACCCTACCGGGACGGAGGAACAGCGCGAGCGTGGGGACCAGGTAGAGCACCCACATCCACACCTGGAGCCAGGTCGGGTCCGGCTGGAAGTTGAAGACACCCTTGAGCACCGTGCCGTACCAGGAGTCCGGCGCGATGGTGGAGCTGATGTCGAAGGCCAGCGAGTGCAGCCCGGGCAGCCAGTCGGCCTCCTGGAGGTCGTGGAAGCCGTACGCGAGCACCCCCGCCGCCACCACGACCAGCATCGCACCGGTCCAGGTGAAGAACTTCGCCAGGTTGATCCGCAGCGCGCCCCGGTAGAACAGCCAGCCCAGCACCACCGCGGTGACCAGGCCCAGGACCACGCCGATCAGCGGGTCCGCCGTACCGTCGTTGCTCGCCCGGACCGCCGTCCACACGAACAGCGCGGTCTCCAGGCCCTCCCGGCCGACCGCGAGGAAGGCCGTGGCCACCAGCGCCCCGGTGCCCATCGCGAGCGCCGCGTCCAGCTTGCTGTGCAGCTCGGACTTCAAATGGCGGGCGGTGCGCCGCATCCAGAACACCATCCAGGTCACCAGGCCCACCGACAGGATCGACAGCGAGCCGCCCAGCGCCTCCTGCGCCTCGAAGGTCAGCTCCTGCGAGCCGAACTCCAGCGCCGCGCCGAAGGACATGCTCAAGATCACCGCGACCGCGATCCCGAGCCACACCGGGCGCAGTGCTTCCCGGCGCCCGGTCTTGACCAGATAGGCGACCAGGATGCAGACCACCAGGCTGGCTTCGAGCCCTTCGCGCAGACCGATCAGGTAATTGCCGAACACGAGGTTCGCCTTCCTTGTCGAGGTTTCCCGGAGGAGTCCGTCAGTCCGTCACGAGAACAGCGCCCTGCCCCACCAGTCGTCCGCGTCCCGGACGCCCGGCGGGATCGCGAAGAGCGCCGAACCCACGTGCTGGATGTACTCGTTGAGCGCGTCGGTGCGCGCCAGCCGCCGCTGTACGGGCACGAACCCGTCCCGTACGTCGTGCTGGTAGGCGAGGAAGAACAGCCCCGCGTCCAGCCGCCCCAGACCGTCCGTGCCATCGGTGAAGGAGTAGCCGCGGCGCAGGATCCGGGCCCCGCCGTTGGAGTCCGGATGCGCGAGCCGGACGTGCGCGGTGGGCAGCATCGCCTTCAGGTTCGGCTCGTCGTGCTCCCGCTGCTTTCCCTGCGGCGCACCCTCGCCCTTGTCCCGGCCGAAGACGTCCTCCTGCTCCTTCAGCGAGGTGCGGTCCCAGGTCTCGATGTGCATCCGGATGCGCCGCGCCACCAGGTACGAGCCGCCGGCCAGCCACGCCGGGCCCGCCTTCCCGCTCACCCACACATGCTTGTCCAGGGCGGCGGTGTCGGTGCCCGCGATGTTCCGGGTGCCGTCCTTGAAGCCCATCATGTTGCGCGGGGTCTGGGCGTCCGGCGTGGTCGAGGACGTCTTGCCGAAGCCCAGCTGCGACCAGCGGATGGCCACCTTGCCCATGCCGATCCGGGCCAGGTTGCGGATGGCGTGCACGGCCACCTGCGGGTCGTCCGCGCACGCCTGCACGCACAGATCGCCGTCGCTGCGCGCCGGGTCGAGGTTGTCGCCGGGGAAGGCGGGCAGGTCGATCAGCGCCTCGGGGCGGCGGTCGGCGATGCCGAAGCGGTCCTTGCCCTTCTCGTCCCGGAAGAGGGTGGGCCCGAAGCCGATGGTGAGGGTGAGCCGGGACGCCTTGAGGCCCAGCGCCTCGCCGGTGTCGTCCGGCGGGGCCTCCGCCAGATCGCTCACCGCGCCGCCGCCGACCGCGTGGCCCTGGGTCATCCGGGCCGCCGCCTTCGTCCACTCCTTCAGCAGCGCGATCAGCTCGGCGCGGTCGTCGGTGGTGACGTCGAACGCCGCGAAGTGCAGCCGGTCCTGCACCGCGGTGGCGATCCCCGCCTGGTGCGCCCCGTAGAAGGGCACCGCGCCGCCGCTGTCGGCCACCGTCCGGCTGTCGTCCGCGCCGCCGCTCAGCGCGGCCGCCGCGCCCCCGGCGGCCGCGGCGCCGAGCGCGAGCCCGGCGCCGCCCCAGCCGATCAGCGCCCGGCGCGAGGGAGTCGTACCGGTCTCGTCGGTCATGCCCGGCCCCCTCACTTGGTGACGACGGCGGCGGCGAGCCGGGACAGCGGTTCGGCCAGCGCGTTGACCGCGTCGGACAGCTTCTTGCGCTGGGACTCCGAGACGGTGTCGTACGACACGAAGCCATCGCCCTCGCGGTACTGGTCCAGGAGCTTCGCGACGGCCGCGAACTGCTTGTCGAGCTCCTTGGCGAGCTCCGGTTCGTTCTTGGCCGCCACCGGCTTGAGCAGCTTGTACGAGGTCTCGGCGCCCTCGACGTTGGCCTTGAAGTCCACCAGGTCGGTGTGGCTGTAGCGCTCCTCCTCACCGGTGACCTTGCCGGTCTGCACCTCGTCCAGCAGCTCCTTGGCGCCGTTGGCCATGCCGGTGGGGGTGATGTCGGCGGTGCCGACGCGCTTCTGCCAGTCCTTGAGGTCCTTGATGAGCTGGTCGGCGAGGTCATGGTCGGCCGCGGTGATCTTCTTGGCCTGCCACAGCGACTTCTCCAGCCGGTGCCAGCCGGTCCACTTCTGGCCCTTCTCCAGGCCGTCCTCGCGCACGTCCACCTTGGGGTCGATATCGCCGAAGGACTCGGCGACCGGCTCGGTGCGCTCCCAGCCGATGCGCGAGGGCGCGTAGAGCTTCTTGGCGCCCTCGAGGTCGTCCTTCTTGATCGCGTCGGCGAACTTCTGGGCGGCGGGCAGCGTGTCATCGGCCTGCTTCTGCGCGTACGTCCGGTACGCGGCCACCGCCTTGTCCAGCCGCGGATCGCGCTGGGCCGGCTTGCCCTTGCCGGTGGCGGACACCTTCTGGCGGATGCCGTGGCCCTTCATCCCGGGCTTGCAGGCGATCTCGTACGAACCGGCCTTGACCTCGGCGTTGATCGAGGCGCGGGTGCCGGGGCCGATGTTCTCCCGCTCGGTGACGATCCGGTCGCCCGGGGCGTAGACATAGACCTCGGTGACCTTGGAGCCCTTGTTCTCCACCGCGAGCTTCACATGCCCGGCGGGGAAGGAGGTCTTGGAGACCTCGCACGCGCTGTCGGAGGCGGTGACCTGGATGGCGTCCGAGTCCTTGGCGTCGGACTTCTGGGCGCATCCGGCGACGGCGGTGATCGTCGTCAGTGCCGATATCGCGGCGACAACGGAGGTGCGAGCGGCTCGCATTCGGGCTCCAGACGGAATCAGGGCAGGCAGGACAGGTCGGACGTACGGCGGTCGGATAAGGCTGGCCTAACTTAACTGAGCCTTGCCTGTGTGGATCCTGGGTAAGGTCAAGGAGCGCTCTAGGAGCGGCAAAGGTTTGGCCAAGTTGGCTGATTTGGTGCGGTTCGCAGTCCGGGAAGAGTGACGCACGCCTCGTATGGGCGCGGCGCGTGGGTGTGGCGCGTTTATGGCCGCGGCGCTTTCGTGGGCGCGGAGTTTTCCTGGGCGCCGCGCTTTCATGGGCGGGCTTCGGCGGGGCCTTTGCGCGGGGCGCCCGCGGGCGGGCCCCGGTCAGGCGCTGAGCCGGAACTCCTCGGCGAGCTCCCGGAAGATCCCCGCGTTCAGCGCGTAGGCGCGCTTGCACTCCTCCACGACGCGCTGCTTCTCCAGGTCGTCCACCGGCAGGGCGTCCAGCAGCGCGCGGTACTCCCGCTTGAAGGCCGCAGGGTTGGCTATCGACTCGAAGACGTAGAACCGCACCCCGTCGCCCTTGCGGTCGAAGCCCCAGGTCTTCTCCGCCGTGTCCCGGACGATCTGGCCGCCGGACAGATCGCCCATGTAGCGGGTGTAGTGGTGGGCCACATAGCCCGCCGGCCAGTCACGGGCGCACTCCGCGACCCGCGCCGCGTACGCCGCCGTGGCGGGCAGCGCGGTGAGGCCACCGCGCCAGTCCGGGCCGCCGAGGTGGGCCAGATCGCGCTCCAGCTCGGCCAGGCGGGCCAGCTCCGGCCGGAGGAACGGGCCCGCCACGGGGTCCGCCGCGAGCGCGTCGGCCGGGGACTCCAGGGCGCGGTAGACGAACCACAGCTGCTCGGAGTAGCGGCGGTAGGCCGCCACCCCCAGCCGCCCACCGAGCAGGTCGCTCATGAACGACGAGCTCCCGACGTCCGAGTGGGCTTCCCGTGAGGCGGTGCGGATCAGGGCGGAGAACTCCACGGTGAACCTCCGGGGCCGAGGTGTGTAGGTTAGCCTTACCTAAGTAGGGGGGTGGTTACCTACGTCAATGCTTTCCCGACAGGCTGTCGGTAAAACAGCCGCCCGAAGAATCGGCCCCCGGCGCACGACCCGCGAACCGCCCCGGCCGCTACGGCAGGATGCCCCGGCGGTTACGGCAGGGTGAGGATGTCCGCCCCGGTCTCGGTCACCACCAGTGTGTGCTCGAACTGCGCCGTCCGCTTGCGGTCCTTGGTGACCACGGTCCAGCCGTCCTCCCACATGTCGTACTCATGGGTGCCGAGCGTCAGCATCGGCTCGATGGTGAACGTCATCCCCGGCTTGATCTCGGTGGTGTGGTGCGGGCTGTCGTAGTGCGGCACGATCAGGCCGGAGTGGAACGAGGTGTTGATCCCGTGGCCGGTGAAGTCGCGGACCACGCCGTAGCCGAACCGCTTGGCGTACGACTCGATGACCCGGCCGATGATGTTGATCCGGCGGCCCGGCTTGACGGCCTTGATCGCGCGGTTGAGGGACTCCCGGGTGCGCTCGACGAGCAGCCGAGACTCCTCGTCCACCTCGCCGCACAGGTAGGTGGCGTTGTTGTCCCCGTGCACCCCGCCGATGTAGGCGGTGACGTCGAGGTTCACGATGTCGCCGTCCCTCAGGACGGTGGTGTCGGGGATGCCGTGGCAGATGACCTCGTTGACCGAGCTGCACAGCGACTTGGGGAACCCGCGGTAGCCCAGCGTCGAGGGGTACGCGCCGTGGTCGCACATGTACTCGTGGGCCACCCGGTCCAGCTCGTCCGTGGTGACCCCCGGGGCGATCAGCTTGGCGGCCTCCTCCATCGCCCGCGCGGCGATCCGCCCGGCGATCCGCATGCGCTCGATCGTCTCGGCGTCCTGGACCTCGGGCCCGTCGTAACGAGCGGGGCCCTCCTTCCCGACGTACTCCGGACGCGGGATCGAGGCGGGGACGGTGCGGGTGGGGGAGAGCTTCCCCGGGACTAGAAGCGACTGGCCAGACATATCAGCGAGTGTATCGGCGGCGCATGGGGCAGCATGGCCGCAAGGGAGTACGAGCGGGAAGGTCGGGGCCGGGATGGCGCTGTTCAGGAGAGGGACCGCCGGCAAGCCCGGCGAGTGGTACTACTGCATCAAGCACCAGAAGGTCGAGGAGGGCCCGGAATGCCGCGCCGCCGACCGCCTCGGCCCGTACGCCTCCCCGGCGGAGGCCGCCCGCGCGATGGAGACGGCGCGCGAGCGCAATGAGGAATGGCGGAACGACCCGCGCTGGCGCGACGACGAGCCCCAGGGCGGTGACGCCTAGCGTCCGGCGGCGCGCTGTTCCGCCGCCGCGTACCTTCGCGGTCGGGGCCCTGGGAGCCTCGGGGCAGGGCCCGCAGTGCGTCGCCGTCCGGGGCGCGTGGCACCCGTGGCCGGGGCCGGCTCAAAGCTGCCGGGGCCGGGGCCATTCCGGACCGGCGGGCCGAGGCCCAGCGGCTTCGAGGTGGGTTTGACACCCCTCGTACCCCGCCGCGCGAGGTGTCGGTGTCCGAAACTCAGCTCGAGCGCCGAACGGAGGCACCCACCGGCGCGGCGAGCGGCGATGCGGCGCGGGCACCTGTCCTGCCAGTGCGTCCCGCACCGCCGGTTGAGGGCCGTACCATCGGAATACGCGACCATGCCTGACCGAACCCGCTGGGGTGAACGTGAGCGACTGGGCCAGCCGCACGACGGGGGAGCGCATCAAATACCTCCGCCGCACTGCGGAACTCACACAGACACAGCTCGCCGACTTGACCGGCATCTCTGTCGCCACCGTGCAGAAGGCCGAGCAGAACAGGGGTGAACTGTCCATCGGCTACCTGCTCAAACTCGCCTCGGGTCTGCGTACGGACGTCGCGGTCATCCTGGGCCAGCAGTCACCACGCCACGACATGGGTCTGGAGGCCCGCGCGGCGCTGCGGCAGCTCGCGGACGCCGTGCACGAGAGCGCCCTCGGCGACTGGCGGGGTATCGGTGAGCCGAGCGGTCTGGATGACCTGACCCGCGCCCACGGGCTTGCCTACGAGGCGTACTGGCTGGGCGAGAACGGACAGTTCAGCAACCTGACTGCGAAGATCCTCAAAGAGGGGCGCGCCCGGTACGAGCAGGTCTCCGGCTGGGAGCGGGAACAACTCGGCCGCCTGCTCGCGAGCACCTATCAGGCCGCCGCGTCGAATGCGATCCTGCTCGGGCAGCGCGATCTCGCGTTCGCCGCGCTCACCTCCGCGCATCACCTCAGTGCGGAGGCGGGCGATCCGGTGCTGTCGGCGCTCCTTGACTCCACGCTCTCGTGGGCGTACCTCCGGGACGCGAAGGTCGAGCGGGCAATGATGGTCGCCGAGCGCGCCGCCGCCCGGATCGAACCGCCGCTGAGCAAGGCGCCCGGCCCCGAGCTGCTGGCCTACGGGCGCTTGATGATCTCCGCGGCCGTCGCCGCCTCACGCTTCGAGAAGGGCAGGGGCGAAGCGGCGGCGAACGAGTACCTCTCGCGAGCGCACGCGGCGGCCTATCGCGTTGGCCGCGACAAGTCGCTCTACGGAACCCACTTCGGCCCGACCGCGGCGAACACCGAAGCGGTGGGCATCCGGGTCGCGCTCGGAGACTTCGGGCGGGCGTTGAAGCTCGAAAAGGAGACCCATCTCCCCAAGTCCATGCCGAAGCTGGCGCGCAACCGCTACAAGCTGGACGTCGCGCTGGCCCAGGTCGAAGCCAAGCTCTACGACAAGGCCGGTGACACCCTCATCGAGGTCGGGCTCGATGCCCGGAGTGGGTCAAACACCAGGCCCTTCCCGGGGTGATCGGCAGACGGCTGGCGAAGGTCTCAACGTCGAAGGTGCATGCGATCAGCGAGATCATTGGTGTGCCCTTGATCGTTTAACTCGTACGCGGCGTACGAGTCGCCCGCATACGACCTTGGAGAGTCGTACGCTCCATCTGTTCACCCAATGTGAGCGAGCCGACACGATATGGCGCATGGTTGAAAACGCGCACAAGACGGCGCCCGTTGCCCGGTCACCACGCCTCACGCCACAACAACGATGGCGACGGCGTGAATTGACGGACGCGACAGTCGGGGTCGAGCGCTTCAAGGTCATCGTCTACGTGTGCACCGCCGCGAACGCGGATCCCTCCTCGCCTCGTCAGGAGTGCGTCGAGCACGCCGAGATGTACGGCTGGGACGTTGTGGCCACCATCATGGACAACACCGGCCTCTCCGCCCCGCAGGAACGCACCGGTCTGTCCGAGGCCATCGAGCGCGTCCGAGCCAAGGAGGCCGGCGCGATCCTCACCGCCTATCGTTCCATGATTTCGCCACGCCAGGACGAGTATGACCAGGCCGTGGCCGAGGTCGAGGCGGCCGGCGGCTTCCTGGCGGTACGAGACCGCGAGCGTCAGGTCCCAGGTCCGATGGGGCGTTCATCCAAGCGGGGAAGCCGCTCCTTCATGGTTTGAGCAAAGCTCCAGCCATGTGCGGTGAGGGCCACTGCCTCGTCCCTCGATGCCAGGACTTCGCGAACAGACGCCCCGGAGAGACGCATGGACCAGCCTGACCGTTTCGTCGTGTCCTGCACCCGCGCTCCTGAGCGGGTCGCCCAGATCCGGCGCACCAGCGCGGCACACCTCCGCCTGTGGGGACTCGATGGCTGCGTCGAGACGGCGAACCTGCTCATCAGCGAACTCGTCACCAACGCCATCCGATACGGCGAGAGGGACGAGATCAGCTTCTCCCTATCCCACCTCAAGGGGGAGGTGCGAGTGGACGTGGGCGACGGCACCTCCGGACGACCGAAGGTGAGGCGCCCGGCCCCTGACGAGGAGACTGGGCGCGGGATGCTCATCGTCGATGTCCTTGCGGACGATTGGGGAACGAGCGACGACGGCAACAACACCTGGGCCACCTTCGCCGTCCCGGAACCGATGAGGACCACGCCCGGTTTCTGGTGCGAATGGTGGGGGCCCGACGGAGAACGCCACACCGCATACGCGTCTCACCTGCCGGCCTCGGCGATCAGCGTGGCCCGCACACAACTGCGGGCCATCGCCTCAACCGCCGGGGAACCTGCGCTCGCTGTTCTCTGCGACTGGCTGTCCGACGGTTGGCGCGATGCGGCCGCGGCACTTGAACGTGGCGAGGACTTCACCCTCCGCCTCGTCGCCGGTCCGCACGCCATCGTCTGGTACGCGCGCCCCGTGCACTTCCTCCCCATGGACCTCGTAGAACCAGGGAGGGGACTCCATTTGCCCCCGCACTGGCCGCCGACGCGACGGGAAGCCTCGCCATGCGGCGAGTAAGACAACGTTGACGAGGACCCATCCGATCACCAGTGCGTCCGCGCACACCTGAAGAGATGAGAGATAGATGAGCGTTACTGCGCCATCGGCGCCGAGCCACGGCATCGCCAGCCCGCTTCGATGTCGCCCGGCCGTTCGCCGTTTCCTCGAAGGCCCGGCGCTCACCCCTGCGGACCTGTCCATGGTGCTGCTCGTCACCGAAAGGCAGGCCGACCGCCCCATGCCCACCCTCACGGTCCCGGAGATCCCCGGGCGATGCGTGAGGCGCGATTACACGGCATCCGATCGGTCAAGATCTTCGCTGAGTCCAGCCGACGGGACGCAACGGGCGAGATCTCGCTCGTGCCCGACGCACTCATGGCCCGGGCTGTCCGCGCCGCGAAGGACGCGGAATCGGACCTCGCGGTCATGACGGAGACGTGCCTGTGCTCGTACACCGACTCCGGGCTCTGCTACGTCACCGATGTTCACGGCCGCCCGGACATCCCCGCCACGGTCGACGTCACCGCCCGGCAAGCTGTCGCGCACGCGGCGGCGGGAGCCGACATCGTGGGGCCGGCCTCCATGGTGCTCGGCACTACTCACGGTGCCCGCACCGCGCTGAACGACCAGGGCTACGGCAGCGTCTCCGTCATGCCGCACGTGATCTTCTGGAGCAGCCTCTACGACGGCTTCCGACGCACCATGGGTGCCACACCCAAGGCAGGCGTTGACCGCGAGTTCCAAATCAACCCCGGCAAGCCCGAACAGTTCATCGACGCCGCACTCCAACTCGTTCAAGACGGTGCGGACATGCTCCTGCTGGAACCCGCCATGTTCACCGCCGACGTGCTGATCCGCCTGAAGCAGTACACCCGGGCGCCGCTCTTTCCGTTCTCGGTCTCCGGCGAGTACACCGCGCTCTCATCGCTCGACCCCAAGACCGGCAAACGAGACGTGCGCAGGCTCATCGAACTCTTCACCATGCTCAAGCGAGCCGGAGCCGACGCCAGTGTGACGTACGCGGCGCTGGAAATCGCCCGGCAGCTCAGCGGCTAAACCGCAGCCTCGGCCCGTATCTCGCCGAGGATCGAACGCGCGCCCTGGCCGATCAGCTCTCCGGCCAGGGCCTTCCCGAGTTTCTCCGGCTCGCTGAGCGGTCCGGAAAGCGAGCCGGAAATCTGACGGGTTCCGTCGAGCGATGTCACCTGCGCACGAAGCGAGAGCGATCCACCCGAGCGGACCTCCGCATGCGCCCCTACGGGAACGCTGCATCCACCATGCAACTCGGCAAGCAATGCGCGCTCGGCCCGCACCTGAGCGTCAACCGCGAGATCTCCCGCACTGGAGAGGATCTCCTGGACCGCCGTGTTGTCTTCACGGACCTGAATACCAAGCGCTCCTTGCCCGGGCGACGGCGGAAACAGATCGACGGGCAGAATCTCATCGATAGCATCATCCAGCGCGAGACGGCGAAGCCCCGCGACCGCCAGAACCACGGCGTCAAGCCCCATGGCCTCGATCTTCTTCAACCTCGGCGGGACGTTACCCCGAATCGGCACGACCTCAATATCAGGCCGCACCGCCAGCAACTGGGCGATACGCCGCGGAGCGCCGGTCCCCACCCGCGCGCCCTTGGGCAGCCCGGCGAGCGTGGCCCCACACAGGGCATCGCGTGCGTCCTCTCGGTCCGGCGGCGGCATCAGAACAAGGCCCGGTGGGTTCGCCGTAGGCAGATCCTTCAGGGAATGGATGACCACATCCACATCTCCACGAGCCAGCGCGGCTTCCTGCTCGGTGCTGAACGCACTGCCGCCACTCACAGCCGAGACGTCCGAAAGTAGTGATCTCCGGTCCTTGTCGCCACCTTCCAGAATCACTCGGTGCGTAAAGGTAACCTCAGGGAATCGCTCGCGCAGGGGAGCAAGATATTCACGCACCTGGGCTTTGGCGAGGTTACTTGCCCGCGAACCAACGAAGTACGTATTCACGGCGATCAACTCCCGACAGGTGATGGGCCGTCAAGTCATCGTACTCGCTATTGGCACGCCAATATGCCGACCCATCGTCGGGATAATCGACGTTGTCTTCTGGCTGGAATGTCGATTTAGCTGGTCGCGGCCGCTCGGGCGGCTTGCGCGTGTTCGTCCGTCCGGGCGTCGTAGGCCATCAGGCGGGGCAGCGCCAGGGCCAGTAGGCCGACCGAGGCCACGCAGGCCAGCCCGCCGGACCACACCGAGGCCCGTACGCCCACCCAGCCCGCCATGGAACCGGCCCGGACCTGGCCCAGTTGGGGGCCGGTGGCGTAGGAGAGCAGCTCGATACCGGCCAGTCGGCCGCGCAGCTTCTCCGGGATCGTCTGGTTCCACAGGGTGGCGCGGAACAGCCCGCTGACCATGTCCCCGCCGCCCGCCACGGCCAGGCACAGCAGCACCAGCCAGATGTTGGACAGCCACCCGGCGGCCGCCATGGCCAGGCCCCAGACGGCCGCGCCCGCGACCACCATCCGGCCGTGGCGGTGCACCCGGGACGTCCAGCCGCTGGTCGCGCTGACCGCCACCGAGCCGATCGAACCCGCCGCGTACATCAGGCCCAGCGCCCAGGGCGCGTCCAGATCGTCGGCGAGGAAGGGGAAGATCGCGTTCGGGAAGGCGAAGAACATGGCGGCCATGTCCACGGCGTAGGTGCCCAGGAGCTCCTTGCGCCGCCAGGCGTAGCGCGCGCCCTCGCCAATCGCGCGCAGCGACGGCGGCTCGGCGTCGTGCGCGGGCGGCGCGGACGTCAGCCGGAGGGCCAGCAGCCCGGAGGCGGCGAAGGTCAGCAGATCGAGGCCGTAGGCGAGCGGCAGCCCGGCGTACGCCACGACGACCCCGGCGAGCGAGGGCCCCGCGATCGCGGACAGCTGCCAGCGCAGCGAGTTGAGTGCGGCGGCCGCGGTCAGCTGGCCGTGCGGGACGATCCGGGCGACCACCGCGTCGATGGCGGGGCGCTGGAGCCCGGTCAGCGCACTGGTCAGCGCGGCCACCACATACAACGGCCACAGCATGGGTTCCGGCAGCAGGCTGTTGACCAGCAGCAGCGCGGAGAGCAGCCCGAGCCCGGCCTCGGTGAGCAGGATCAGCCGCCGCCGGTCGACGGCGTCGGCCAGCGCGCCGCCGTACAGCCCGAAGACGATCAGCGGCACCAGTTCGACCGCCCCGATCGCGCCCACCGCGGCGGCGGAGCCCGTCAACTCCTTGATCTGCAGCGGCAGCGCCACCATCGTCAGGAAGCTGCCGAAGGCGGTCACCAGCCCCGCGGTCCACAGCAGCCGGAAGTCGCGGGAGGAGCGCCACGGGGCGAGATCGGGCAGCAGCGCGCGAGCCCCCCGCCGCGCGCGGGGCGCGGGAGGGTCGTCCTGGTCGGTCAAGGCCACGAGGCGACATCGTCCGGCCGGACCGCCGTGCCGGGCAACCGAATTACGGCCCGTGGGGCGCCTAAGCGCTCCGCTGGAAGTGCCCTGACCTGCCGTCGAGTCACCCTGTTCGGCCCGAAGCGAGGAAGGAACTCATGCCCGGACCCGGTCCGGCCGCTTACGCGGCCTGCCGAGCCCCGGCCGGGCACGTGTCGCCCCGCTGGCACCGTCCGGCCTCACCCCACGCCGGGCGGGGCACATCCCGTTGGCTTCCCCTCGGGCCAGGCAACCCCGTTCAGGCGCGGGAGGGCGCTCTTCCCATCGAGTGTGAGCACGGCGACGGCTTTGTTGTAGGGGTAGCCCTGGTCGTCGAGGCAGATCCAGCCGCTTGCCCCACGGACGGCCATCCGGCCCTGACGCCAACGCAACGCGCGTCCGACTTCCGAGGTGCTGGGCAGCGAAGAGGATGCGGCCGTCGATGCGTGCGTCGATGCACGGATCGCTGCGATCGCGGTCAGGGCCGAGTCATGAACGCTGATCGTCTCCCCGTCGGCCAGGTCGGGGGCTCCGCTCTCCTCCGCCTGCCGCAGCGCGTCGTTCATCGCTCTTCTCGCGTCCGTCCTCTGCGCTTCAGCGCCCTCCTGGGGCGCCGTCTTGGCCCACATGTCTGGATGAGCGGCAGCGGTATACCGCACCGTGATGGATTGGCCTCGCAGTTTCCGGAGCAGCTCCCGGTCATGGGCCAGCTCGGTGGTGTCGCTGCCGCTGACTACCGTCACGTTCGGGTCTTTTCGGCATGCGCGATCCGTGAGTGCGGACAAGAACAGCCGTAAATGCGCGGGCCGCCCCGCGAAGAAGATCTCTTTGATACCAGCCTTCGGGGAGCAGATGCTGTCCACCATGTCACGGAATGTAGAGGAGCTGACGGGGGTTCGAGCGGACGACGAGTCGTAGGTGAGCAGACGCGGCAGTGGCTCCTGGTCCACGTAGGCTTCCCGCAACCCTTTTACATAGGGGTCGCCGCGGCGCAGGTCCTCAACCAGAAGTCGTTCCTCGCGTTTTGGTGACGTCGAGAACGACGCCAACGCCCGCAGTTGGTCGCCCGCACTGGGCGAGGTCCAGGCCATGGAGGGGGACGCTTCAGGAGCGCCGGAGGGCGGCTCCGGCGTGTAGCTCCCTCCCACCGTAGGCACTCCATGGGAGGCCAGGAATCTCACGGCATCGGCGATGTGCTTGTCTCCGGCGTCGAATCCCATGACGGCTCGTAGGCCATAGCGGGGGTCATCCACCATGTCCAGCAGCTGACCAGCCAGTCGGCGCCACCCTCCTTCCGTCGTGCCAGGCTGTGCCAGGACAAGACGGATCGCAGGGACGAGTTCGCTCCTGTTGGCGCTGTGCTGGGCCATATAGGCGCCCTGAACCTGTTCGAGGATCCTTCGCCGGCCCTGACCATCAGGGGCTGTCATCGGGGTCAGTAGGGCGATCGTCACGTACGGCTTCTCCGCTGCTGCTCGGTTCTCCACGGAGATGCGCTTGGAAGCCTGGTCCAGTTCAGGGGTGAAGACGATCGAGCCATCAGAGACGCCGACACATTCACCACCCACCCGGGTGAGCCGCACGTCGCAGCTGAGCTTCGGGCGATCACTGCCGAGTCCGGCCGTGAGCAGTGCCGTGGCCGCTACCGCACCGATCACTCGGGCTTGTACCCGTGTCAGCGTCGGCCGCCGCCTGCGCCGCCGCCCCGGCGTATCGGCAGGGGCACGGGCAGGGCGGGCGATGCCGGCGGTGGCGGTGGCGTCCAACGATTGTGGGCGAGTGCGATGGAGTGCCCGTCGTTTCGAGCGCGCTGCTGCGGAATGGGGCGGCGCGGGCGGGCATTCGCGAGCCTTCTGCGCACGTGCTGGAAGACCTCATCCGTGCGCAGCAACTCCGAGGCCCCAGGGACGCCTGCCTCCAAGGCCGCCAGCAACTCGCCGGTGAAGGCGGTGTACGTCTCGCCGGGAGGTGCCAGGGCCGGAGCGGTCTTGGCGGCGGACGTCATGATGTAAGTGCCCTCGACCCGGGCCCTGTTCGCTACCACGTCGTCGGCGCCCATGTAGCCCTTCAGCGCGCTGCCGCTGTAACAGCAGTCGAGGATGACGAGTCGGCTGCGGGCACGGCAGTTGGTCACGAGTTCGTGCCGAACGCGTTCGTAGTGGACCGCGCGATACAGACGCCTGTGGTCGGACCGAGGCACCGCGAGATGAAGCTCCCCGGACTCCGAAAGCAGCCCGTGCCCTGCGAAGTACACCAGCAGCGCGTCTTCGGCGGCAGTAGCTGCCGTATGGAGCGCGTCCAGCACGTCATCGCGCGAGACCGTGGGGGCATCGGGCCCAGACGGAGGAGGAAGGACCAAGCAGTGCTCTGCGGGCAGGTTCCACGAATGAGGAGAGGTGAGGATCTCCTGGAGCCTTCGCACGTTGTTGGTGACAGCCGGCAGATCGTCCAAGGTGTCGTAAGAGGGGAAGCCGACAAGCACCGCCCACGACCGTGCGGGGTCCGGCAGGCTCATCGACTGCCGTTCGGAAGGCCGCTGCCGCCGTCCTGCCCCTCCCCATCAGGGCGGGGATCTGTCTCAGGGCCGGAGGTGGTGGTTCGCGAAGCTGCTGCGGTCAGCTGCTCGACGACACGCTGGATCGTCTCCTGTGACGCATCGTGCAGCGTGAGGGAACCACCGGGGAACGTCACCGTAACGGCGGGAGCGGTAGGACGCGCGCCGCGCCAGGCCGCGTAGGCCAAGGCCACATTCAGTGCCGTCAAACCATGCCCGACGACGAGGTTGATGATCTCGACGGCACCCATGGTGCCGGCAGACGGCAACGCGGAACCCAGGCTGACATGGTCTTGCCGGAGAATGGCCTGATCCTCCCGAAACCACCGATACAGGTCAAGGAGTACTTCCTCCTTGCCCGTCGACTCGATCGTGATGCGGACCTGCATCGAGCCCTCCCCTCGTCGCCTCGCGCGTCCACGATAGGAATAATGCAGCATGAGATGCACTTAGTTGGCTATTCGCTACGAGAAGCGCCGAGGTGCTGCCATCGCGAGCCCGGTGCGCGATTCACAGGGGGGTGGGCCGGTCACCGTCGAAGACATCGATCACCGGCAGATGGACGGCTGCCCAGTCGTACCTACGCGGGCCTTTGGCGCCGCCGCCGCAGGAACGTCGTTCCCACACCTCCCCGGGAGCGTCGGCGATGGCCTGGTCGGCGCTCGCCAGCACCCGATCCCTCACCAATGCGCCGGCGGCGCCGCCAAGTGCTCCGCCAGCCGGGCGAGCCGGTCCTGGAAGCGGCGGCGGCCCGGGCGCGGCAGGCTGTTCTCGCCGGCGGCCGCGCTGACCAGGTGCTGGAGCGTGTCGAGGTCGAGCTCGCCGCCCTCGGGAGCGGAGAGCGCGTCATGGGCCAGGGCGTGCAGCTCGGCGCCGCCGCCGTCGAGCGCGAGCACGGTGGCCCCGCCCCGGCGGGCGTCGTTCACCCGCTCCAGCAGCCCGGACCCGGGGTCGCCCGGCGCGACCACCAGCAGGGTCTCCCCGCGGCCCGCCCGCTCCAGCCGCCCGAGCCCGACCGCCAGGTGCGCGGGGACGGCGGTGCCCTCCGGTACCCGGTGGCGGACGAGGGTGGGGGACAGCTCGGGCAGCCCGGACCAGGCCGCCTCGTCGTCGAGGTGCGCGGCCAGGTGCCACGGTTCGTAGGCCTCGCTGCCGACCAGCAGCAGTCCGCCCGCGCGCGGTCCGACCGAGGCCCGTAGCGAGCCCGCGAAGCGGCGGGTGGCCTGGAGCCATTCCGTTCCGGCGAGGACTTCGCGCAGCAGCGCGACCCTTACGGCGTCCATGGCATCCGGATCCTGCCCCGGCCCGCGCCCCGGCGGGCGCGTTTCGGACCCGGCTCACCCGTTCGGGGCATATGCGCCGGGCATGCCGTCGCCCCGCCCCGCGCCCGGCGCCCACGCGCGCTCCTCCGGCGTCTCCAACTGTTCATGCGCCGTCTCTTGACGCTCTGTGAGGCAAACCCTAAGGTCGCCGCACACAAGGGACGTCCTACGTCCCATTTATCTGACTCGGCACTCGATTGCGACGGGGCATCGGGAGGTCTGATGACAGTCAGCACGGGGGCGGCACGCTCGTACGAGGTGTCCGTTCCGTTCCGGGCGGGGACCGAGGGCTATGCGAGCTACCGGATCCCGGCAGTCGTGCTGACCCACGACGGCACCGTCCTCGCCTTCGCCGAGGGCCGGGTGGACTCCTCCGCCGACGACGGCCATATCGACCTCGTGCTCAAGCGGTCGGCCGACGGCGGACGCACCTGGGGCGCCTTACAGATCGTCGCCCGCAACGGCGACGGAACGGCGGGCAACCCCGCCCCCGTCGTCCTCGACGGCGGCCCGAACGACGGCCGCGTCCTGCTGGTGCACGTCCGCAGCGCCGCCTCCGCCACCGAGGACCGGATCCGGCGCGGCGAGGTGAGCGCGGCCGACGGGCGGCGGGTGTGGCTGACGTACAGCGATGACGACGGCGCGAGCTGGAGCGAGGCCCGGGAGATCACCGCGAGCACCAAGCGGCCCGAATGGCGCTGGTACGCCACCACCCCCGGCCACGCCCTCCAGCTGCGGTACGGCCCCCACGCGGGCCGGATCGTCATCCCCGCCAACCACTCCCTGCCCCCGACCGTCCCCGGCGACGACGGCACCGAGGGGCGGTACAACGGCGGGCACGACCTGCTCAGCGACGACGACGGCGCCACCTGGCGGATCGGGTACGTGGACGACAACCCCGACGGCTACGTCAACGTCAACGAGACCACCGCCGCCCAACTCCCCGACGGCCGGGTCTACTTCAGCACCCGCACCGACGCCACCGCGCCCGGCACCCGCGCCGACGCCCACTCCGGCGACGGCGGCGCCACCCTGGACCTCCCCTTCCGGCCGCAGGCCGGTCTGGTCGCGCCCGTCGTGGAGGGCAGCGTGCTGCACCTCGGCGAGCCGGACGTGCTGCTCTTCTCCGGCCCCGCCGACCCCGCGTACCGGGCGCTGATGACCGTCCGCACCAGCTTTGACGGCGGCATCACCTGGCGGCCGAGCCACACCGTGAACGGCCTGCCCGCCGCCTACTCCGATCTGGTCCGGCTCGACGACGCCACGGTCGGACTGCTCTACGAGACCGGCGACTTCAGCGCCTACTCGACCATCACATTCCGGCGCATTCCGACGGAGGAGCTGGCATGAGCGACACCGCACGAAACCGGAACACCTGGACGCACGGCACGTCGCGCCGCGCGGTCCTCGGCGGCGCGGCCGCCGCGGCCGCCGGGTTCGCCCTCGCGGGCTGCGGCTCGGACGACGACGGGGGTGATGAGCCCAAGGGCCGCAAGAAGGGCGAGAAGATCACCCTGACCTTCTGGTCCTGGGTGCCGGGCATCGACAAGCCCGTCGCCCTGTGGAACAGCAAGAACCCCGAGGTGCGGGTCAAGGTCGAGAAGGTCTCGGCCGTCGACGGCGCCCAGTACGCCAAGATGCACGCCGCCATCAAGGCGGGCAATCCGCCGGACCTCGGCCAGATCGAATACCCCGTCGTGCCCAGCTTCCTCATCGACAACGGGCTGCTGGACCTGACCAAGTACGGGGTCGCCGACCACAAGGACAAGTTCATCGGCTGGCAGTGGCAGCAGTCGGTCTTCGGCAAGGCCGTCTACGCCGTACCGCAGGCGTCCGGTCCGATGGGCCTGTTCATCCGTCAGGACCTCTTCGAGAAGTGGGGCATAGAGCCGCCCACCACCTGGGACGAGTACGAGGCGGCGGCCACCGCGATCCGTAAGAAGGGCGCCTGGATCGAGACCTTCTCGGCCACCAACGGCAACCGCTTCGCGGGGCTCGCCTGGCAGGCCGGGGCGCGCTGGTTCGGCACCGAGGGCGACACCTGGACCGTCTCCATCGACGACGAGCCCACCCGTAAGGTCGCCGACTACTGGTACGGGCTGGTCCGCCGGAAGCTCATCAAGACCATCCCGGACCGGCAGAACGCCTGGTACAAGGACGTCCAGACCGGCGACATGGCCTCCTGGCTCGGCGCCAGCTGGGGCGACGCCCTGCTGGTCGGCAACGCCCCCAAGACCGCGGGGAAGTGGCGCGTGGTGCCCATGCCGCAGTGGAAGAAGGGCGACGCCGCCTACGCCAACTGGGGCGGCTCCACCACCGCGGTCTTCGCCAAGACCAAATACCCCAAGGACGCCCTGGCCTTCGCGATCTGGCTCAACACCGACCCCGAGTCGATCAAGCTCCTGATCGAGAACGGCTACGGCACCCCGGGCGCCAAGCAGGGGTACACCACCTCCCAGCTCGATGTGCACAAGGACTTCTTCGGCGGCCAGGAGTACAGCAAGGTCTTCGACGAGGCGAGCAAGGGCGTGGACACCAGCTGGAAGTGGGGCCCCGCCACGGACACCCTCTACCAGCGGCTCGGCGACGCCTTCACGGCGGCCATCGGGAACGGGTCCGACTTCCGCTCCGTGCTGAAGAAGGTGCAGAGCCAGACGATCACCGATCTGAAGGAAAAGGGCCTCCAGGTGAAGGCCGGGTGAGGCGGATGAGAGCCCCCGCCGCCTCACCAGGACCGAGGCACGCAGCGCCCGGGCGGCGTCCGGGTTCCTGCTGCCCTTCCTCGCGCTCTTCCTGCTCTGCTTCATCGCCCCGATCGCGTACGCCCTCTACGAGAGCCTGCTGAAGGTCGAGCGCACCGGGCCGCTCGGCCTCGGCGGGGAGACCAAGCAGGTGTGGGCGGGCCTGTCCAACTACGCCCACGCCCTGGAGGACGACCGGTTCACGGCCGGATTCGGGCGGGTGCTGCTCTTCGGCGCCGTCCAGATCCCGGTGATGATCGCCTTCGCCACCGCACTGGCGCTGCTGCTGGACGCGGCGTCCGCGCGCTGGGTGGGCTTCTTCCGGACCGCCTTCTTCCTGCCGTACGGGGTGCCCGGTGTGATCGCCTCGATCCTGTGGGGCTTCCTCTACGTCCCCGGGATCAGCCCGCTGGTGGAGATGGCCCATTCGGTGGGCTGGAACGTGGACTTCCTGGGCCGCGGGGCGGTCCTGTGGTCCATCGCCAACATCGTCACCTGGCAGTTCACCGGCTACAACATGCTGGTGCTGATCGCCCAGCTCAAGGCCGTCCCCGGGGAGCTGTACGAGGCGGCGCGGATCGACGGGGCCAGCGCCTGGCAGGTGGCCCGGCACATCAAGCTCCCGCTGATCCGGCCCGCGCTCGTGCTCACCACCGTCTTCAGCCTCATCGGCACCCTCCAGCTCTTCGCCGAACCGAAGGTGCTCAAACCGCTCAGCAACTCCATCGACTCCGGCTACACCCCCAATCTGGCCGCCTACAACGAGGCGTTCACCAGTAACAACCAGCACATCGCGGCGGCCGAGGCGGTGCTGCTCGCCCTCGTCGCCTGCGTACTGTCCTTCGGCTTCCTGAGGCTCGTGGGACAGCGGGGGAAGGACGGCGAGAGCGGATGAGCGAGGCGAACGACCTGGCGGGCGGCGCGGTCGCCAGTGAGCCCGGCGCGCCCGGGGGCGGGGCCGCGCCCGGGGCCGATACAGCCCCGCCCGGCGCCCGGCCCGGTGCGGGCCGCCGCCGCGCGGCAAGGGGCCGGGAGGGGCTGGCACCCCCTTGCGGCACCGGATCATCACCGTCTCGCTGCTCACCGTCGCCGCGATCTACTTCCTGACCCCCGTCTACTGGCTCGTGGTCTCCTCCACCAAGTCCAGCAGCGACCTCTTCGGCACCTTCGGCTTCTGGTTCCACGACCCGCACCCGCTGGACTACCTGCACCGGGTGCTCACCTACGACGACGGCATCTACGCCCGGTGGTTCGCCAACAGCCTGATGTACGCGGGCGTCGGCGCGCTCGCCGCCACCCTGCTGTCGGCCGCGGCCGGCTACGCCCTGGCCAAGTACCGCTTCCCCGGCCGGGAGGGCATCTTCAACGTCATCCTGGCCGGAGTGCTGATCCCGGGCACGGCGCTCGCCCTCCCGCTGTATCTGCTCTTCAGCCAGATCGGCCTGGCCAACACCTACTGGGCCGTGCTGATCCCCAGCGTGGTCAGCCCGTTCGGGTCTATCTGTGCCGGATCTACGCGGCCGCCGCCGTCCCGGACTCCCTCCTGGAGGCGGCGCGGATCGACGGCGCGGGGGAGGCCCGGATCTTCTCCACGCTGGGGCTGCGGCTGATGACCCCGGCGCTGGTGACCGTCTTCCTGTTCCAGTTCGTGCACATCTGGAACAACTTCTTCCTGCCGCTGGTCATGCTCTCCGACTCCGACCTCTATCCGATCCAGCTCGGCCTGACGGCCTGGCAGGGGTACGCGGACCGGCAGCCGGAGCTGTACCAGTACACGGTCGGCGGGGCGTTCCTGTCCGTCCTGCCGCTGATGGTGCTGATGGGCGTACTCCAGCGGTACTGGCGCACAGGGCTGACGGAGGGGAGTGTCAAAGCGTAAGAGACGTCACCATGAAGGTGACCGCGGTGCGTGACAGGATCGCTGTCATGACTACTCCTGATGCCACGAACTCCGCGTCCGGCGCCCCCGCGAAGAAGGCCCCCGCCAAGGACCCCTGGGACCTCCCCGATGTGTCCGGCCTGACCGTCGGTGTCCTCGGCGGCACCGGCGACCAGGGCCGCGGTCTCGCCTACCGGCTGGCCAGGGCCGGCCAGAAGGTGATCATCGGCTCGCGCGCCGCCGAGCGCGCGCAGACCGCGGCGCGGGAGCTGGGCGGCGCGGAGCTCGGCATCGAGGGCGCGGACAACGCCGAGTGCTCGCGCCGCAGCGA
This sequence comes from Streptomyces violaceusniger, assembly GCA_005405945.1. Classification (GTDB taxonomy): domain Bacteria; phylum Actinomycetota; class Actinomycetes; order Streptomycetales; family Streptomycetaceae; genus Streptomyces; species Streptomyces violaceusniger. The sequence continues at coordinate 3,901,619 of BJHW01000001.1, read as the reverse complement.
CATCGTCATCGTCGCGGTCCCGTGGGACGGCCACGCCAAGACGCTGGAGGGGCTGCGCGAGGAGCTCGGCGGCAAGCTGGTCATCGACTGCGTCAACCCGCTGGGCTTCGACAAGAAGGGCGCGTACGCGCTGCGGCCCGAGGAGGGCAGCGCGGCCGAGCAGGCCGCCGCCCTGCTGCCGGACTCCCGTGTCACCGCGGCCTTCCACCACCTCTCGGCCGTGCTGCTCCAGGACCCCGAGGTCGAGCAGATCGACACCGATGTGATGGTCCTGGGCGAGTCGCGCGCCGACACCGACGTGGTCCAGGCGCTCGCGGCCCGCATCCCGGGCATGCGCGGCGTCTACGCGGGCCGGCTACGCAACGCCCACCAGGTGGAGTCCCTGGTGGCCAACCTGATCTCGGTCAACCGCCGCTACAAGGCTCACGCGGGCCTGCGTGTCACGGACGTCTGACGGACGTCTGAGGACGGCCCTGCGGGCGGACGTCTGAGGGCGGCCCCGCGGGCCCGCCCACACCCGGGGCGCCCGGCCCCTCCGGGGGCGCATGGGGGACAATGGCGGGGAGCGACACACCCCCCGACAGGAGCCGACCCCATGCCCCGCCTCGCCCTCTACACCCTGGCCGTCTGCGTGCTCGCGATCGCCGCGGCCGTCGTGTCCTTCGCGCGGGGAGCTGGCTCGGCATCGTCTGGATCCTGATCGCCGGTATCTCGTCCAACATGGCCTGGTACTACCTCCGCAAGGCCCGCGCCGACCGCGCGGCCGACCACGAGAGCACGGGCGCCGCGGGCTGAGGCAGCGGGGGAGCGGCTACGGGTGTCCGGCGGATCTCTCCCCTCCCCGCCCGTTCCCACAACTGGGGCTCCGCCCCAGACCCTGGGGTCCAGGGCCCCTGCCACGCGGCGGAGCCGCGTATCGACGCTTTCCCCTTCCCGGCACCTGACGGTGTGCGGCTCCGCCGCGTGCGGGGCTGAAGCCCCAGACCCTGGGGTCTGGGGCTTCACCCCCAGTTTCGGGAAGGGGCGGGGAGGGGGCAGCATCGATACGCGGCTCCGCCGCGTGGCCCGCCGCAGGCGCCCCTAGGAGCGGAATCCGGCGATATCGGGCTCACCCTGCCAGAAGCGGAAGAACTCCTGCCCCCAGTAGGTGTCCCACTCCGATACACCCAGCGCCCGCATCACCGCGTCGATCGCCGCGAAGAACGCCTGGTTGACCTCGGGTATCCACAGGATCCCGAAGACCGCGAGCAGCCCGAACGGCGCGTACGGCTCGACCTGGCGCCGGATGCGGTAGGACAGCCACGGCTCGATCACCCCGTACCCGTCCAGGCCCGGCACCGGCAGGAAGTTCAGGATCGCCGCCGTGACCTGGAGCAGCGCCAGGAAGGCGAGCGCGAAGCGGAAGAGCTCCGGCACCCGGTCGGTGGCGCCGAGCCAGAACGGCGCGGTCAGCGCGGCCGCGAACAGCACATTCGTCAGCGGCCCGGCGGCCGAGATCAGGCTGTGCTTCCACCGCCCCCGGATCCGGTGCCGCTCGATGAAGACCGCCCCGCCCGGCAGCCCGATCCCGCCCATGATCACGAAGATCACGGGCAGCACGATGCTCAGCGCCACATGGGTGTACTTCAGCGGGTTGAGGGTCAGATAGCCCTTCGCGCCGATCGTCAGATCCCCGCCGTGCAGCGCGGTGCGCGCATGGGCGTACTCATGCAGACAGAGGGAGACGATCCAGCCCGAGACCACGAACAGGAACACGGCGAAGCCGGGGCTCGCGGAGTACTCCGTCCACACGGCCCACGCGGACACGACCATGATCGCGAACAGGCCGAGGAAGACGGGGCTGATACGCCGGTCACGGCGGCTGACTGCGGTGGTCATGGGGTGGGGTCTCCATACGGGCTGGTGAGCGCTGAGGGGGAAACGACGGACAGTGTGCGCGGAGTTCCGGTCAATAGGGAGCAGACGTGATCAGCGCCACGCGGGAGGGCTGCCCAGCGGCTAGTTTGAGCACAACCTGGCCAGGGAGGAAGCATGACGATCATGGAGGACCGGGCGGTGGAACTGCACGAGCAGATTCGGCTGCCTCGAAGCATGCGGCTGCGGCTGACCAGGAACGGACTGACGTTGGTACCCATTACCCAAGCGCACCCGACCACGCAGCGGCGCATCCTGAACCAGATTGAGGAGCGCCTGCCGGGCTGGACGCCAGTCGGCGAGTTCGGTGTGCTCCCTCCTCGGGAGGGCTACAGCCCTGAACCGGATGCGTCGGCCGTGCCGACCGACAAGCACCTTCCGGATGCCAGCAAGTTCCCGGAAGATCTGCTCCGATTCGTCGTGGAGGTCGTCTCCCCGGAGAGCGAGGAGCGCGGCTACAGCACCAAGTCCGATCACTACGCACTGCGCGGCATCGAGGCGTACCTCGTCGTCAACGTGCTCACCGGCCGCTGGACGCTGCTGACCCGGCCGCAGGACGGGACCTACCGCCACACCGTGACCGGCGACTTCGGCGAGAAGATCGAGATCCCCGTGGACGACCAGACGCTCGTCCTCGACTCATCGGAGTTCGTCCGCGTGGTGCGGGCCTGAGGCCGATGCCCCGGCGCGTGCGGCATCGACAACAATGGGCCCGTGCGCTACGGCATCCTCGGCACCACCCAGGCCCGCCATGACGACGGCACCCCCGTGGACGTCGGCGGGGCGCGGCTGCGTGCGCTGTTGGCGGCGCTCGCGCTGGCGCCCGGGCGGGCGCGGACCACCGGGGCGCTCATCGGGGAGATCTGGGACACCGATCCGCCCGCCGACGAGCACGGGGCGCTGCAGGCGCTGGTCGGGCGGTTGCGGCGGGCGCTCGGCAAGGACGCCGTGGAGTCCGTTCCGGGCGGGTACCGGCTGAGCGCCGACCCCGACGACGTCGATCTGCACCGCTTCGAACGGCTCGCGGAGGAGGGCGCCCGCGCCCTCGCCGACGGCGATCCGGCCAAGGCCGTCGATCTGCTCGACGCCGCGCTCGCGCTGTGGCGCGGGCCCGCGCTCAGCGATCTGCCCGACGCCACCGCGCCCGCCGCCCGCGCCGAGGCGCGACGGCTGGGCGCGCGGCGCGCCCGGCTCGCCGCCGACCTCGTCCTCGGCCGCGCGGACCAGGCCCTGCCCGCGCTCACCGGGCTCTGCGACGCCCACCCGCTGGACGAGCCGCTGCATGCGCTGCGCATCCGCGCCCTGAGGGACGTGGGCCGGGTGGCGGAGGCGCTGGCCGCGTACGAGGCGATCCGTACGGAGATCGCCGAGCGGCTGGGCGCCGATCCGGGGCCGGAGCTGCGGGCGCTCCACGCCGGGCTGCTGGCGGCGACCGGTGAGGGGGCGCCCGGGCCGTCGGGAACCGGTTCGCCGGAGCCCGTACCGGCCGGTTCCGCCCGCACCGGCGGTGGCAATCTGCGGGCCCGGCTGACCAGCTTCGTCGGGCGCGAGACGGATCTGGCGGCGCTGCGCGGCGACCTGGCCGAGCACCGGCTGATCACCCTCCTCGGGCCCGGCGGGGCCGGGAAGACGCGGCTGTCGCAGGAGGCCGCCGAGGCGGTCGCGCCCGGCTGGCCGGACGGGGTGTGGCTGGTCGAGCTCGCGCCCGTGGACGACCCCGAGACCGTTCCGGAGGCGGTCCTCAGCGCGCTCGGGGCGCGCGAGACGGTCATCCTCGGCACGACGGCCGAGGGGCTGCGCGCCGCCTCCGACCCGACGCTGCACGATCCGCGCGCCCGGCTCATCGAGCACTGCGCCCCGCGCCGGATGCTGATCGTGCTCGACAACTGCGAACACCTCGTGGCGGCCGCGGCCCACCTCGCCGAGTCCCTGCTCGCCCAGTGCCCCGGGGTCACCATCCTGGCCACCAGCCGCGAACCCCTCGCCGTCCCGGGCGAGTTGGTGCGTCCCGTGGAGCCGCTGCCCGACCCCGTCGCGCTGCGGCTGCTCCAGGACCGGGGCGCGGCGGCCCGGCCCGGCTTCCGTACCGAGGACGACCCGGCCGCGTGCGCCGAGATCTGCCGCCGCCTCGACGGGCTGCCGCTGGCGATCGAGCTGGCCGCCGCGCGGCTGCGGCTGCTCACCCCGCGGCAGCTCGCCGACCGCCTGGACGACCGGTTCCGCCTCCTGACCAGCGGCAGCCGTACGGCGCTGCCCCGCCAGCAGACGCTGCGCGCGGTCGTCGACTGGTCCTGGGGCCTGCTGGACGCCCCCGAACGCACCGTGCTCGCCCGGCTGTCCGTCTTCGCGGGCGGCTGCGGGCTGGCCGAGGCGGAGGCGGTGTGCGGGGACGTCGAAGAGCGCGCCGGGGCCGTGGACCCCCGGGATGTGGCCGCCCTGCTCGGTTCCCTTGTCGATAAATCGCTTGTCGTCACCGCGCCCGGAACGGACCCCGGGACGGAGCCCGGGGCGACGGACGGGACGACGGACGGGGAGATGCGCTACCGGCTGCTGGAGACCGTCGCCGAGTACGCGGCGGAGCGGCTGGACGAGTCCGGCGAGCGGGCCGCGGTCGAGCGCCGCCATCTGGTCGCCTACCGGGAGCTGGCCCGTACCGCCGACCCGCTGCTGCGCGGCCCCGCACAGCGCCACTGGCTCCTGAAGCTGGAGACCGAGCACGAGAACCTGCGCACCGCGCTACGCCGGGCCGTGGCCGCCCGCGACGAGCAGGAGGCGCTGTGCCTGGTGCTCTCGCTCGGCTGGTTCTGGCATCTGCGCGGCCACCGCGCCGAGGCCCACCACTGGGCGACGGCCGCGGCCGAGCTCGGGCCGAGCCCCTTCGCACCGCCCGTGACCCCCGCGCCGCCGCTGTACGTCAGCTGTATCGCCGCCCCGCCGCCGATGGCGCCCGAGCTGCTGGAGGAGGCGCGGCGCGGGGCGCGGCTGTTCGCACTGTCCAACATCGAGGGCGACCTCCAGGCCATGGTGGGCGCCAACACCCAGCGCGAGCTGGAGGGCATCGTCTCCGCCTACCGGCCGGGGCTGCCCCAGAGCTGCCGTCTCCCGGGCGTCCTGTGGTTCTTCGCGGTGGTCCTCAAGGGGGACTTCGCCCTGTTGCGGGGGATGGCCGACGAGGCGGTGCGCACCTGCCGGGAGCTGGGCTACGAGTGGGAGCTGGCGTTCAACCTCCAGCTGCGGGCCAGGGTGCACAACGAGCGGAACGGTGAGCACGAGGGCGCGATCCGCGACGCCGACGAGGCCCTGGAGATCTTCCGTCGGCTCGGTGACGTATGGGGCACGGCGGAGGCGCTGGCCGGCCGCGGCGAGACACGGGAACAGCGCGGCGAGGGCGCGGCCGCGGCCGAGGACTACCGCGCGGCGATCCGCTGCGCCCAGGAGCTCGGGGCCCATGAGCAGGTGCTGTTCCTCCGCTCCCGGCTGGCCGGGGTCTTCGTGGAGCTGGGGACGAGGGGGAGGCCGCCGAGGGCGAGCGGATCCTGCGCGAGGTGGTCGGGCAGCGGCAGCACGTGGGCGCCGAGGCGCTGTCGTACGCCCGGATCCATCTGGCGCTGCGTTACGGATCCACCGGCCGTCTCACCGAGGCGCGGGCCCTGCTGGTCACGCTGCACGGTGAGTTCGAGGCCCGGTCGCTGCGGCTGTTCGTGGGCATGGTGGAGGGGATGCTGGCCTGGCTGGACCTGCTGGAGGGACGGCCGGGCGACGCACTGGAGAGCGTGCGCGGCGCGCTGGCGAAGACCGCCGGCCGGATGACGGACCTCATCGCGCCGCACATCCCGGTGACCCAGCTGCTCACCGGGGCCGAGGCGCTGGGCGGCCTCGGCGGCGCGGAGCGGGCCGGGACCGCGGCGCGGCTGGTGGGGGCGTACGACGCGCTGCGCAAGCCCCACTACCACCGGGAGTCCGCCGTCGAGCGGACGGGCCGGGAGCGGACCGAGGCCGCGGCGCGGGCCGAGCTCGGGGACGCCGCCTACCAGCGGGCCTACGCCGAGGGCACCGGGCTCACGCTGGAGGAGGCCGCTGCGCTGCTCTGAGCGGGCCCGTCCGGGGCCCGGCCTGTCCGGGGCCCGGCGGCGGCGACAACCGGCCGGGCGCGTCCCCCCGCAGAACGCGCCCGGCCGGTTGTTCGGCTCCACGGACGGTCAGCTGGGTCCGCGGACCGTTCAGCTCGTCTTGTTGCGGAACCTGCGCACCGCGAGCGGTGCGATGACCACCGTGAGGGCCACCGCCCAGCCCAGGGTCACCATCACCGGTTCGGCCACCGCGCCATGGCCGCTGGTCAGCGCCCGTGCGGCGTCCGCGAGCCGGGACAGCGGGTTGTACTCGGTGAAGGACCGCAGCCACCCGGGCATGGTGGCGGTCGGGGCGAAGATGGACGAGCCGAACTGCAGCGGCATCATCACCAGGAAGCCCATGCCGCTGACCGCCTGCGGGGTGCTCAGCGACATCCCCAGCAGCATGAAGATCCAGGTCAGCGAGGATCCGAAGACCACGGACAGGGCCACCGCGGCCAGCAGCTCCAGGGGCCCGGTCTCGAGCTCGAAGCCCATGATGAAGCCCATGATCAGCAGGATGATGGTGGACACCAGCATCCGGCCGCTCTCCACGATCAGCTTGGCGATCAGCACCGAGGAGCGGGCGATCGGCATCGTGCGGAAGCGGTCCATGACGCCCTTGCTGAAGTCGTCATTGACGCCGATGCCGATCGACATCGCGATGTTGAGCCCGCCCATCGCCATCAGACCGGGAATGAAGTAGTTGACGTACTCGGAGCGGTTGCCGCCCGTCATCGCGCCACCGAAGACATAGGTGAACAGCAGCGCGAAGACGATCGGCATCGCCAGGGCGTCGAACATCGCGAACGGTTCGTACCTGATCTGCATGGTGTAGCGCCGCACCAGCGCGCCGATGTGGCGCAGATTGGCGCGGAGGCCGATCCGGCCGTCGCTCTTTCCCCCCACGGGCGCGGTCATCGTGGCCGTACTCACGCGGCGACCTCTTCCAGCTTCTTGTCGTCCTGCGGTGTGGACGCCTTCCGGCCGGTGATGGCCAGGAAGACCTCGTCCAGGCTGGGCAGTTGGGTGTGGATCCCGGCGATCGCGAAGCCGCGCTCACCGAGCAGACCGATCAGGGCGGTCAGCTGCTCATCGCTGGCGATGGGCACATTGACCTGGCCCTCCTCGACGTCGGCGATCGCGCCGCCGATGCCGTCGAGCCCCGCCTGGCTGATGGCGCCGACCATGCGGTGCAGCTCACCGGGGTCGGACGGGCGGATCTGCAGGGTGCGGCCGCCGATCTTGGCCTTGAGCTCGTGCACCCGGCCGTTGGCGATGACCTGGCCCCGGTCGATCACCGTCAGATTGTCGGCGAGCTGCTCGGCCTCCTCCATGTACTGGGTGGTCAGCAGCACGGTGGCGCCGTCGGCGACCATCCGCCGGACCTCGTCCCACACCTCGTTGCGGGAGTGCGGGTCCAGACCGGTGGTCGGCTCGTCCAGGTAGAGCACCGAGGGCCGGCCGATCATGGACGCGGCCAGGTCCAGCCGGCGGCGCATACCGCCGGAGTAGGTGCGCACCCGCCGCTTGCCCGCCTCGGTGAGTGAGAACCGCTCGAGCATGGCGTCCGCCCGGGCCCGCGCCTCCTTGCGGGAGAGGTCGAGCAGCCGCCCGATCATGTAGAGGTTCTCCCAGCCGGGGAGCTTCTCGTCGACCGAGGCGTACTGCCCGGTCAGCCCGATGGTGCGGCGCAGCTGCCGGGGCTGGCGCACCACGTCGTACCCGGCCACCACCGCGGTGCCGGCGTCCGGCACCAGCAGGGTGGACAGACACCGGACGAGCGTCGTCTTACCGGCGCCATTGGGGCCCAGCACGCCCAGGACGGTGCCCTCCGGCACGTCCAAGTCCACTCCGTCGACGGCCTTGGTGTCACCGAAGTGCTTGACCAGCCCCGAACTTCGACGGCGTTGCCGTCCCTGATCCTGTGTTCCCGTCGCGTCATGCCGCCCACGATGTCAGCCGTCACCGACAGAACACCGACAAGCGGCAGACAGCCCGCCGACGGGGAAGATCGGCGGGCTGTCGTTGTACCGCGGTGGCTCGTGGGGCCCGGTGGATTTTCCCCTACCCGCCCCTTCCCGCAACCAGAGGCTTCGCCCCTGGACCCCGGACGCCCTTCGGGCGTGTCCTCAATCTCCCCCAGCTACCGCTGGGAGGTGCCCCTGACGGGCTGAAATCAGCCCCTCCGGCGATTGAGGAGCGGGGACTGGGGCGGAGCCCCAGTTGTGGGAAGGGGCGGGTAGGGGAAAGCACCGATATGCGGCTCCGCCGCGTGGCCCGCCGCAGGCGGCAGGACCCATCGCACACCTCCTAGTGGAAAGAGTGTTCCTCGGCCGGGTAGGCCCCGCCGACGACATCCTCCGCGAAGGCCCGCGCCGCGTCGCCCAGGCCCTGGCGCAGCTGGGCGTAACTCTTGACGAAGCGCGGCACCCGGCCTTCGGTCATGCCCGCCATGTCCGTCCACACCAGCACCTGGGCGTCGCAGTCCGGACCGGCGCCGATGCCGACGGTGGCGATCTGCAGCGACCGGGTCACCTCGGCGGCCAGCTCGGCCGGGACCAGCTCCAGTACGACCGCGAAGGCGCCCGCGTCCTGCACCGCCTTGGCGTCCCGCAGCAGCTGCTGGGCCGCCTCCTCGCCGCGCCCCTGGACGGGGTAGCCGCCGTAGGCGTTGACGGACTGCGGGGTCAGGCCGATGTGTGCCATGACCGGGATGCCGGACTGGACCAGCAGCTCGATCTGATGGGCGGAGCGCTCCCCGCCCTCCAGCTTCACCGCGCCCACGCCCGCCTCCTTGACCAGGCGGGTGGCGTTGCGCAGCGCCTGGACCGGGCCCTCCTGGTACGAGCCGAAGGGCAGGTCGCCGACGACGAGGGCGCGCCGGGTGCCGCGGACCACGGCGGCGGACAGCAGCGCCACCTCGTCCATGGTGACGGGCACGGTGGACTCGTAGCCCAGGTGGCAGTTGCCCATCGAGTCGCCGACCAGCAGCACCGGGATGCCCGCCTGGTCGAAGACGGACGCGGTCATCGCGTCGTAGGCGGTGAGCATCGGCCACTTCTCGGCGCGCTCCTTGGCGGCCGCGATGTCACGGACGGTGATGCGGCGGGAGCCCGTGCCCCCGTAGAGCGCCTTCTCGGACTGCTTTCGCGCAGGACTGACGTGCGTCATCGCTACGGCTCCTGTTCCTCATCTCGAGGCGCCCTGACGGCGTCCCCGGACCAACCCCATGCTGGCACGGCTCCCGCCGGGGCGAAAGTGGGCCCGCCCGTCCACGGCCCGCCCGTCCACGGCCCGTCGGCCCAAGGCCTCGCAAAGATTTTCCAATACGAGACGGTCTCGTATCGTAAGTCGCCTAGCCTGGGCGGCATGGCAAGCCCCTCCAGCACCCAGGGCGCGTCGGCCGGGTCCGGCGTCCCCGAGGCGATCCACCGCAGGCGCTGGGCGATCCTCGTCGTCCTGATGTTCAGCGTGCTGGTCGTCGTCCTCGACAACTCGATACTCAACGTGGCGATGAAGACCATCGCCTCGCCGAAGCCCACCGGGCTCGGCGCCACCCAGAGCCAGCTCGAATGGGCGATCAACTCCTACACGCTGGTCTTCGCCGGGCTGCTGTTCACCGCGGGGATCCTCGGCGACCGGATCGGCCGCAAGAAGGTCCTGCTCGGCGGGATGGCGGTGTTCGGCATGGGTTCGGTGCTCGCCGCCTTCTCCGGGTCGCCCGGTGAACTCATCGGGTTCCGGGCGCTCATGGGCCTTGGCGCCGCCTTCGTGATGCCCGCGACCCTGGCCATCCTGGTCAATGTCTTCGAACGCGAGGAGCAGGCCAAGGCGATCGGCATCTGGGTCGCCGCGGTGGGGCTGGCCATCGCCATCGGCCCGATCACCGGCGGACTGCTGCTCGAGCACTTCTGGTGGGGTTCGGTCTTCTTCGTCAATGTGCCGATCGTGATCGTCGGACTGATCGCGATGGTGGTGCTCGTCCCCGACTCCAGGGACCCGGCGCCCGGCCGGGTGGACCCGCTGGGCGTGCTGCTGTCCGTGGTCGGGCTCGTCCTGCTGGTCTACGGCATCATCAAGGGCGGCCAACTCGCCGACTTCACCGAGGCCCAGGTGCTGGTCTCGATCGCCGCCGGGCTCGCCGTCCTGGCCCTGTTCGTGGTGCACGAGAAGCGCAGCGACCACCCGGCCATCGATGTCGGCTACTTCCGCAACCCCGCCTTCTCCGCCGCCATCGCCGCCGTCGCCCTGGTCTTCTTCGCCCTCATGGGCGTGACCTTCTTCATGGTCTTCTACACCCAGAGCGTGCGCGGCTACAGCGCCCTCGAATCCGGGCTGCTGATCCTGCCGCTGGCCGTGGCGCAGCTGATCTTCGCCCCGCGCGCCCGGCTGGTCGTCGAGCGGTTCGGCGCCCGCGCGGTGTGCACCGGCGGGATGCTGCTGGTGGCCGCCACCATGACGGGGTTCCTGCTGCTGGGCGTGGACACCCCGATCGTCGTGCTCGAGGTGCTGTTCTTCGCTCAGGGCGCCGGAATGGCGCACATCATGCCGCCGGTGACCACCGGGATCATGCAGGCGCTGCCGCGTCAGAAGGCCGGCTCCGGTTCGGCGCTCAACAACACCTTCCGGCAGGTCGGCGGCGCGCTGGGGGTCGCGGTGCTGGGCTCGGTGCTCTCCACCGCCTATCGCGACCGCATCCGGGACACCCTGGCCGCCGTGCCCGGACTGCCCGAGTCCGTACAGCGCTCGGCGGGCGAGTCCGTCGAGGCCACCATGGGGGTCGCCGAGAAGCTGGGGCCCAGGGGCCAGGCGCTGGTGGGCCCGGCCCAGGACGCCTTCGTCCACGCCATGCACATCACCGCCCTCGGCTCGGCGGGCGTCGCCGTCCTCGGCGCGCTGGTCGTCCTGGCCTTCCTGCCCGGCAAGGAAGGCTCCGGCCGGGCCCCCGACGACGGGCGGCCGCATCCGCGGCAGGAGGCGTCGGTCGACCGATGAGCGCACCGGAGAGCTCCGCGCCCAGGCTCCGCGGCCGCCCCCGCAGCCCCGCCACCGACGCCGCGATCATCGAGGCCGCGCTGCGGCTGCTGGAGGAGGGCGCCTCGGTCGGCGGTCTTTCGATCGAGGGGATCGCCCGCGAGGCGGGGGTCGGCAAGGCCACCGTCTACCGCCGCTGGCCCGGTAAGGACGCGCTGATGCTCGATGTGCTGCGCTCCCTGGAGGAGCCCAGCCCCGAGCCGGCCGGGGTCTCGGTGCGCGACGACCTCGTCACCATCCTGGAGTTCATGCGCCGGCGCGGGCTCGCCAAGCGCAACTCCGCCCTGCTGCGCAGCGTCATCACCCAGATGCACGCGCACGAGGAGCTGTGGCGGGCCTACGACGAGAACGTCATAGCGGCGCGCCGCGCGAGCCTGCGCGCCGTGCTGCGGCGGGGCCGGGAGAGCGGCGAGATCCGCTCCGACGTGGATCTGGAACTGCTCGCCGACCTCTTCACCGGCCCGATGCTCGCCCGCGCGATGCTCCACGAGTGGAAGGAACTGCCCGAGGGGCTGGCCGAACGGATTGTCGACACGGTCCTCGAAGGGGTCTCCCCACGCCGCTGAGCGGTTTGTGCCTGTTGTGTCACAACACCCCCTCCCGGGCCGGGATGTGGAACTCGCGGCCGTCGTCCCATCGTCCTCGGACGGGGAGCACCCCACCGGGGGCGTCGGGAAAAGCCCTGGTCATCACCTAGGGTCGTAGTCCAAGGCGCGGCAGTTGAAGCAGTGAGGGACAGCGAATGACGCAGGCGTACACGCAGGAGACGGGACAGCTCGGGGACGCGCCCCAGCAATCGGGCTCCCGGATCGGCCGCCTGTTCGACCGGTTCCGGAACGATCGGGGCATCTGGCGGCGCGGACTGGTGCTGGCGGCGATCGCGGTCCTGCTCGCCCTGGTCATGATCTTCCACGCCGACGTCCCCAACCGGGTGGGCAACCTGGGCTCGCTGCTGGAGACCTTCCTGCCGTGGCTGGGCCTGCTCCTGCCGGTGCTGCTGGTGCTCGGCCTGGTGCGGCGGTCGGCGAGCGCCGTGCTGGCGCTGGTGCTGCCCGTCGCCGTCTGGCTGAACCTCTTCGGCGGGCTGATGTTCTCCGACAAGTCCGGCAGCGGCGGCGACCTGACCGTCGTCACCCACAACGTCAACGCGGAGAACGCCGATCCGACCCGCACCGCGAAGGACGTGGCCGCCTCGGGCGCCGATGTGGTGGCCCTGGAGGAGCTGACGAGCTCGGCCGTGCCGACGTACGAGCGGGCCCTGGCGGGCACGTACCGCTACCACACCGTGCAGGGCACGGTGGGGCTGTGGAGCAAGTACCCGCTGTCCGGCACCAAGCCGGTGGACATCAAGCTGGGCTGGACGCGGGCGCTGCGCACCGCCGTCGCCACCCCGCGTGGTGAGGTCGGCGTCTACGTGGCCCATCTGCCCTCGGTGCGGGTGAAGTTCAACGCGGGCTTCACCGCTGGGCAGCGCGACGACAGCGCCGAGGCGCTGGGCCAGGCCATCGCCCGGGAGCCGCTGCACAAGGTGATCCTGCTCGGCGATCTGAACGGCACCATGAACGACCGCGCGCTCGCCCCCGTCACCGCGCAGATGCGGTCCGCCCAGGGCGCGGCGGGCGACGGCTTCGGCTTCAGCTGGCCCGCCTCGTTCCCGATGGCGCGGATCGACCAGATCATGGTGCGGGGGCTGGATCCGGTCTCGGCGTGGGCGCTGCCCAGGACCGGGAGCGATCACCTTCCGGTGGCGGCGTCGGTCGACTACTGAGCCCGTTATCGAACCCGGGCCGATAGCGCCGGGTGACACAGCTCACGGGGCGCTCGGCGAGATCTTACGCGCCGTTCATCTTGGCGATCTCCTCGGGAACATTCTGCGTGCGAGACTTTGTTCAGCTAGAAAACATACGCATCCCTGCACGTTTCTCCTTCGTTTGAAAGGTCTCTCATGCCCCTGGCCCTGCTCGCCCTTGCTGTGAGCGCCTTCGGCATTGGTACTACCGAATTCGTGATGATGGGCCTGCTGCCCAATGTCGCGAACGATCTGGACACCTCGGTGCCCACGGCCGGATACCTCGTCTCCGCCTACGCCATCGGAGTCGTGGTGGGCGCTCCGCTGCTGACCGCCCTCGGTTCCCGTATCCCGCGCAAGCGGATGCTCGTGTTGCTCATGGCGCTCTTCACGGTGGGCAACCTCGCCTCCGCCCTCGCCCCCAACTTCGGGCTGCTGATCGCGGGCCGGGTGCTCGCCGGGCTGCCCCACGGCGCGTTCTTCGGCGTCGGCGCGGTGGTCGCCGCGCGGCTGGTGACCGAGGACCGGCGGGCCCGCGCGGTCGCCACCATGTTCCTCGGGCTGACCATCGCCAACATCGTCGGCGTCCCCGTGGCCACCTTGCTCGGCCAGAACCTCGGCTGGCGCGCGACCTTCCTGGTCGTCGCCGCGATCGGCGTGGTCGCCATGGCCGCGCTCGCCCGGCTCGTGCCGCAGGTCTCCCACGAGCAGCACGGCGGGCTGCGCCAGGAGCTCGGCGCGCTGCGCGACCGCCAGGTTCTGCTTGGGCTCCTCACCGCCGTCTTCGGCTTCGCCGGCGTCTTCGCCGTCTACAGCTACCTCGCCTCGATGATGACCGAGGTCACCGGGTTCGGTGAGTCGACGGTCACCCTGGTGCTGGCGCTGTTCGGCATCGGCATGACGCTGGGCGCCCTGGTCGCCGGTCCGCTGACCGACCGGGCGCTGCGGCCGACGCTCTACGGCTCGCTGGCGGCGCTGGCCGCCGTGCTCGTGGTCTTCGACTTCACGGTGCATGTGAAGTGGGCGGCGCTGCTGTCGGTCGTGGTGCTGGGCGCGGTCGGCTTCATGACCACCACGCCGCTCCAGATGCTGGTGATGAACAAGGCCCAGCACGCCCCCACGCTGGCCTCCGCCTCCAACCACTCCGCCTTCAACCTGGCCAACGCCGGTGGCGCGTGGCTCGGCGGCGTCGCCATCGCGGCGGGCTGGGGCTGGACCTCCCCGACGCTGGTCGGCGCGGTGCTCGCGGTGATCGGCCTCGCGATCGCGCTGATCGCGGGGGTGACGGATCGGGCGCCGGTGAATGGGTCGCGGGTTGTCGCGAGCAGTGAGTCGATGCGGCAGATGTCCGAGGTGGGCTGAGCTGGGCGTTCCGGGGTTCCGGGGCGGGGCGTGACGCCTGCGGCGGGCTGTTCCCCTCCCCGCCCCTTCCCGAATCCGGGGCTCCGCCCCAGCCCCCGAGCCGGGGCTCCGCTCCAGCCCCCGAGCCGGGGTTTCGCTCCGGGCGCCGAGCCGGGGTTTCGCTCCAGCCCCCGAGCCGGGGTTTCGCTCCGGGCGCCGAGCCGGGGCTTCGCTGGTCGCGCCCTGCGGCGGAGCCGCATATTGATATAGCCCCGCGCCCCTACGGGGCACTCTGAGACGAGGCCCCTGCCGCCCGGCGGGGCCTTTCCATCGGTGGGGGTCGGCGGGCTTGACTTTGACATCCATGTGAGGCTTTAGCGTCCCCGTCATCAGCCGTCAGACGTAAGGACAGACCTGATGACCAGCACCTCACCCCTGGCCCGCATCGTCCGTGGCACCGGCCCGGGCTGCTGCTCGCCCACGGCGGGACCGGCTCGATCGAGGGGAACTACGGCCCGATCCTGGACGGCCTCGCCGCGCGCCACCGCGTGGTCGGCCCCGACTACCCCGGCTCCGGCCGTACCCCGCGCGCGAGCGGCCCGCTGGACCTCGACACCCTGGCCGACCAGCTGGTGGCCACCGCCGTCGAGGAGGGCCTGGAGACCTTCGCCATCGTCGGGTACTCCCTCGGCGGCCCGGTCGCCCTGCGCGCCGCCACCCGTCATCCGGAGCGGGTCACCGCGCTGGTCCTGACCGCGACCTTCGCCCACCCCAGCGCCCGTATGCGGCTCCTGGTGGACGACTGGCTGCGCCATCTCCGTTCGGGGGACCAGGAGGCGGCCGCCCGCTGGACGGCGCTCATCGGCGCGGGTGCGGACTATCTGGACCGGATGACGCCCGAGGAGCTCGCCACGGTGATCGAGGGCGCCCGCGCCTCCGTGCCGCCCGGCGCGATCGACCAGGTCGAGCTGGTCGGCCGGATCGACGTCCGCGAGGACCTGGGCCGGATCCGGGTGCCCACCCTGGTGATCTCCACGACGCAGGACGCGATGGCCACGCCGTACCACCACCGCCAGGTGGCGGACGCGATCCCCGGGGCGCGCTTCGCCGAGCTGGCGTCCGGCCATCTGCCGTTCGCGGAGGCGCCCGCCGCGTGGCTGGGCCTGATCAGGACGTTCCTGGACGCCCAGGCGTAGTGAGACGGCGCCCCGGCGTAGTCAGACGCTGGTCAGACGCCCAGGCGTAGTCAGACGCCCAGGCGCGGTCAGACGCCCAGGCGCGGTCATAGCGCGGCGCCCGCGCGTCACGCCGCCCAAGAGCCTCAGACCCGCTCCCGCCACCGGTTGGTGATGGGCAGCCGGCGGTCCTTGCCGAAGCCCTTCGCGGAGATCTTCGTGCCCGGCGGGTACTGCCGGCGCTTGTACTCGGCGGTGTCCACCAGCCGCAGGATCCGGGTCACCAGAGCGTCGTCGTAACCCGCCGCCACGATCTCCGCGCGCCCCTGGTCACGGTCGACATACAGCTCCAGGATCCGGTCGAGGATGTCGTAGTCGGGGAGCGAGTCGGTGTCGACCTGGCCGGGGCGCAGCTCGGCGCTCGGCGGCTTGGTGATCGAGTTCTCGGGGATGGGCGGGGTCTGGCCCCGCTCCTCCGCCGCACGGTTACGCCATTTCGCCAGGCGGAAGATGGAGGTCTTGTAGACGTCCTTGATCGGGCCGTACGCGCCGACCGAGTCCCCGTAGAGCGTGGAGTAGCCGCAGGCCAGCTCGGACTTGTTGCCCGGGGCGAGGACGATGTGGCCCTCCTGGTTGGAGATCGCCATCAGCATCGTGCCGCGCAGCCGCGACTGCAGGTTCTCCTCGGCCAGCCCAGTGAGGCTCAGGGAGCCCATATAGGCGTCGAACATCGGGGCGATCGGGGCCGTACGGAAGTTCAGCCCGGTGCGCCGCGCCAGCTCGGCCGCGTCGTCGATCGAGTGCTCGGAGGAGTAGCGCGAGGGCATGGCGACGCCGTACACGTTCTGCGCGCCGACCGCGTCACACGCGATGGCGGCGACGAGTGCGGAGTCGATCCCGCCGGAGAGCCCGATCAGCACACTGCGGAAACCGTTCTTCGCCACATAGGCCCGCAGCCCCACGACCAGCGCCGTGTAGATCTCCTCGTCGTCACCCAGCCGCTCGGCCTCGCCGCCCGCGAGCTCCGGCTCGTAGCGGGGCAGCGGGTCGGCGGAGAGGGTGACGTGGTCGACGCGGAGCCCGTCGTCCACGACCCCCTCGGGGACCGAGCCCGGGTCGGCGGCGGGCAGCTCGAGGTCGAGCAGCACACAGCCCTCGGCGAACTGCGGGGCGCGCGCGATGACTTCGCCGTCCCGGTCCACGACGATCGAGTCGCCGTCGAAGACCAGCTCGTCCTGGCCGCCGATCATGGCCAGGTACGCAGTGGTGCAGCCCGCCTCCTGGGCCCGCTTGCGCACCAGGTCCAGCCGGGTGTCGTCCTTCTCCCGCTCGTACGGCGAGGCGTTGATCGACAGCAGCAGCCCGGCCCCGCGGAGCAGCTGGCCGGCACCCGGCCGCCGTCCTGCCACAGGTCCTCGCAGATGGCGAGCGCCACGTCGATGCCGTGGACGCGCACCATGGGCAGGGTGTCGCCGGGCACGAAGTAGCGGAACTCGTCGAAGACGCCGTAGTTCGGCAGATGGTGCTTGGCGAAGGTCAGGGCGACCGTGCCCCGGTGCAGTACGGCGCCCGCGTTCTGCGGTGAGCCGGCCGGCTGGCCGTAGCGCCGGGCGCGCTCGCTGCGGTCGAGGTAGCCGACGACCACCGGCACCTCGCCCAGCCCCTCGGCGTTCAGCCGCTCGGCGAGCGAGCGCAGCGCGGCGCGCGACGCCTCGACGAAGGACGAGCGCAGCGCCAGGTCCTCGACGGGATAGCCGGTCAGCACCATCTCGGGGAACGCCACCAGATGGGCGCCCTGCTCGGCGGAGTGCCGGGTCCAGTGGAGTATCGATTCGGTGTTGCCGTCGAGGTCGCCGACGGTCGAGTCGATCTGGTTCAGAGCGAGGCGAAGTTGAGGCACGCGCCCAGTGTAATCGTCTTTCTGACGCGATAGCCGGGGGTGTCTCCCTTCTCACGCCGGTCACGCTCGGCCTCACTTCTGGTAACCGAGGATGGTCATCATCCCGGACTCCGAGTGGTAGACGTTGTGGCAGTGGACCATCCACAGCCCCGGGTTGTCGGCGTCGAGGTCCACGTTCACCTTGTGGTGCGGCAGCAGGACCGTGGTGTCCTTACGGGGGCCGCCGTCCGGCAGCGCGAAGGTGTGGCCGTGCAGATGGACCGGATGCCACATGTCGGTGCCGTTGATGAACGAGATCCGCACCCGCTCGCCCTCCCGTACCGGGTAGCGCTGCGAGGGGTCGTACGGTCGGCCGTTGATCGCCCAGTCCCACTTCCGCATCGAGCCGGTGAGCCGCATCCGGATGATCCGGTCGGGCTCCTTGGGCGTCAGCCGGACGTCTTCCGCCGCCTTCAGCCGGTCCGCGGTGAGCAGCTCGCCGTCCAGCTCCTTGGGGCGCGGGAACTTCACCGGGTTCTTGCCGCGGGTGCGCAGCACCGCCATCGCGGACCGCCCCTTGCCCTCGGCGATCACGGCGAGCGGGAAGACGCCGTCCTTGACGGTGACCAGCACGTCGTAGCGCTCACCCATGCCCAGCAGCAGCGCGTCCGTCTTGGCCGGTACGACGGGGTAGCCGTCGGTGTGGGTGACGGTCATCCGGTGGCCGCCGAGGGCGACGCGGAAGGCGGTGTCGCCACCCGCGTTGATGATGCGGATGCGGACCCGGTCGCCGCGCTTGGCGCGGAAGACCTGCGGGGACTCGGGGGTGCGGCCGTTGACCAGGTAATAGGGGTAGGTGACATTGCCCGCGTGGCCGCCCAGCAGCCGGCTCTCCATGGGCGCGGCCTTCTTCCGCGCGGTGGTGGGGCGGGCGTGGTCGCGCTTGGCGCCGTCGCCGCCGGCGGCGGCGCGTTTGGCCGTGGCCTTGGCTGTCGCCGTGGCTTTGGCTGTGGCTTTCGCTGTCGCCTTGGTAGTGGCCGTGGCCTTGGTGGTGGCCGTGGCCTTGGCCTTGGCGCCGCGCTTGCCGCCCCCGTCCGTCGAGCCGCCGTCCGTCGAGCCGCCGTCCATCGAGTCGTCGTCCATCGCATGGCCGACCGCGCCGCCCTTGCCCGCGTTGAGCCGTTCGAACTCCTTGTCCGGGGTGCGGCCGCCCACCCCGTCGAGCCAGTCGTCCAGGACGACGACCCACTCCTTGTCGTACGTCAGCGGCTCGTGCGGATCCTCCACGATCAGCGGTGCGTACAGCCCCCGGTCCAGCTGGACGCCCGAGTGCGGATGGATCCAGTACGTGCCGGGGTAGAACGCGGTGAAGCGGTAGCCGAAGGCGGCGCCGGTCTTGATCGGCCGCTGGGTCACTCCGGGGACGCCGTCCATGTCGTTGCGCAGCCGGACGCCGTGCCAGTGCAGCGTGGTGGACTGCGGCAGGTTGTTGGCGAGGGTGAGGGCGATCGTGTCGCCCGCGGTCACCCGGATCTCCCGGCCCGGCACCTGATCCTCGTACGCCCAGGACGTCACCTTGCGGGCGCCGATGTCCAGGGTGGTCGCGGTGGCGGTGAGCCGGAAGGTGCGCACCGGACCGGGGCCCCGCCGCCGCTCGGCCGCGGCGACCTCCGGGCCGTGGGGGAGACGTACTGCGCCGGGGTGTCGTCCGCGGGCGCGCCGGGCCTGGCGGGGGCGCCCATCGCGTTGCCGTCCGTGCCGTCCGTGCCGTCGGGGCCTCCGGCGCGGGGGCGTGGGCCGGGGGAGCCGCAGGCGGCGAGCAGACCGCTGCCCGCGGCGGCGATGCCCGTGCCGAGCACGGCACGGCGAGTCTTTTCGTGCATGAGTCAGTACCCCAATGCTGATGTGTGCCGGATGCGTGAGGTTCGGCGCGTCCACCGCCCCGCCGGGAGGGCGGGCGGCCGACGCGCCGCTCTATGCGCCGCATCAGCGATCGGATCGGGGTCGAGGGGCCTCGGTGCATCGCCGCCTCCATCTGACCGTTCTGACCGGTCAGATCATCATCTGACCGTTTGATCATCGTTTCATCGGCAGCCTACCCCAAGGGGTATGGAGCCCCGGCAGGCGCCACGGAGGGGGCAGAAGGGTCGGGTCCGGGACCGGCCGGGTGAAAGTACGATGCACCCATCGTGGTGACGCAGCCATCGTGCACCCATCGTGGTGAGGGGAGACCGGAGCGACCGGACGAAACCTCCGTGAAATGCCGCCGCGTGATACTGGGGATGCGGAAGGTGCCCCGCGCCCGCGCAAAGAGCCGTTTGACCTGCAAGGATAGGGGACCATGGATAAGCAGCAGGAGTTCGTGCTCCGCACGCTCGAAGAGCGCGACATCCGGTTCGTGCGGCTCTGGTTCACCGATGTGCTCGGCTTCCTGAAGTCCGTGGCCGTCGCGCCGGCCGAGCTCGAGGGCGCCTTCGACGAGGGCATCGGATTCGACGGCTCCGCGATCGAGGGCTTCGCCCGGGTCTACGAGTCCGACATGATCGCCAAGCCGGACCCGGGGACGTTCCAGATCCTGCCCTGGCGCGCCGAGGCCCCCGGGACCGCGCGGATGTTCTGCGACATCCTGATGCCGGACGGCTCACCGTCCTTCGCCGACCCCCGCTTCGTCCTCAAGCGCATCCTCGCCAAGACCTCCGACCTCGGCTTCACCTTCTACACCCACCCCGAGATCGAGTTCTTCCTGCTCAACCAGAAGCCGGTGGACGGCACCCGCCCGGTGCCCGCCGACTCCTCCGGCTACTTCGACCACACCCCGCAGAACATCGGCATGGACTTCCGCCGCCAGGCGATCACCATGCTCGAATCGATGGGCATCTCGGTCGAGTTCTCCCACCACGAGGGCGCCCCCGGCCAGCAGGAGATCGACCTGCGCTACGCCGACGCGCTCTCCACCGCCGACAACATCATGACCTTCCGCCTGGTCATGAAGCAGGTCGCGCTGGAGCAGGGCGTGCAGGCCACCTTCATGCCCAAGCCGTTCTCGGAGTTCCCCGGCTCGGGCATGCACACCCACCTCTCCCTCTTCGAGGGCGACCGGAACGCCTTCTACGAGTCCGGCGCCGAGTTCCAGCTCTCCAAGGTGGGCCGCTCCTTCATCGCGGGGCTGCTCCGCCACGCCGGGGAGATCTCCGCCGTCACCAACCAGTGGGTCAACTCCTACAAGCGCATCTGGGGCGGCTCCAAGCGCACCGCCGGCGCGGGCGGCGAGGCCCCCTCCTACATCTGCTGGGGCCACAACAACCGCTCCGCCCTCGTCCGCGTCCCCCTCTACAAGCCCGGCAAGACCGGCTCCACCCGCGTCGAGGTCCGCTCCCTGGACTCCGGCGCCAACCCCTACCTGTCCTACGCGGTGCTCCTCGCCGCCGGCCTCAAGGGCATCGAGGGCGGCTACGAACTCCCGGCCGGCGCCGACGACGACGTCTGGGCCCTCTCCGACGCCGAACGCCGCTCCCTCGGCATCGAGCCCCTTCCGCAGAACCTGGGCGAGGCGATCGACCTGATGGAGCGCAGCGAACTGGTCGCCGAGACGCTCGGGGAGCATGTCTTCGACTTCTTCCTGCGCAACAAGAAGCAGGAGTGGGAGGAGTACCGCTCCGAGGTGACCCCCTTCGAGCTCCGGAAGAACCTGCCGGTGCTGTAGCCGTGGGACGCGGGCGGGCGCGGGCCGTGTCCGCCCCGCCGCTAGGGCCCTTCTGACGGATCTCCGCGGCGTCGCGACGCCCGGCACGCCCTCTCGCCGCACCGCGCGAAAACCCAAGTAGCTCCGCTACGAGGGCTTCCCCGCGGCACGCCGAGAGCACGCACCGGCTGCGGTCTTCGGCCGCTGCGCGGCGGGCGCTCCTTCTTCCACGGAGATTGTCAGAAGGACCCTAGTAGTGCTTGGTCAGGTGTGTATTGGTGTGGGTATGTCGCGGTGGCAGGTGGGGCAGGCGCCGGTCCAGACCGCGAGGAGTGTCCGCAGCTCGCGGACGACTTGGTAGAGGCTCAGGCCGGCGCCGTGTCTTTGGGGGCCCGGGCCAGTCGTTGCAGGGTGCAGAAGGCGTGGGCGACGGAGACAAGGGTGACGTGGTGGTGCCAGCCGCCCCAGGTGCGGCCCTCGAAGTGGGCAAGGCCCAGGGCCTGCTTCATCTCCCGGTAGTCGTGCTCGATGCGCCAGCGGAGCTTGGCGAGCCGGACCAGTGTGGTCAAGGGCATGCCGGAGGGCAGGTCGGACAGCCAGAACTGCACCGGCTCGCTCTCACCGGCCGGCCATTCGGCCAGCAGCCAGCACTCCGGCAGCTTGGGGCCATCGGCGTGCTGGCGGACCTCGCGTCCGGCGGGCCGGATGCGCAGGGCCACGAAGCGGGAGTACATCCGCTTGCGGCCCGAACGGCCGCTGCCGGGCCGGGAGCCTTCACGCCACTGCACCGGCCGGGCTGCCTTCCGGCCCGCCGCGATGACCAGCTCCTTCACCGACCGTGGCTTGTCGGGATACTTCGCCACCGGCGGGCGTCCAGCCCCGCAGTACGGCTCGGCCACCGGTACTGCGTCGGAGGGCTGGGCGCAGAGCGTGGTGGAGATCCCCACCGCGTAGTTCAGGCCGCGCTCCTGCAGTCCGTGCCTGAACGCGGCGGCGTCGCCGTATCCGGCGTCCGCGAAACTCCCTCTATCCGCCAGGCCGGTTTCGCCCGGATGTGGGCCGGGTCCCACGGGCTGGTGGTGATGAAATGCGCCAGCGCCTGCCGGTTCCCGTCCTCACCGAGCCGCGCGGCCATCGGCTCGACCGACTTACGCTGCCCGTCGGTAAGCAGCCCCCGCAGATAGACCTGTCCCCAGCGGCGCTGGTCCTTGCGTGCGAATGGCTCGAACACCTCCGCCGCGAACGCCTCCAACTCACCACGCACCAAAGCAATCCCGTCCGGAGTCACACACTCTCAACGCCACACCGGACCCGAAGGACACGCATTACCGCAATCGACCTGACCAAGCACTACTAGGGTCCGTCTTCAAAGATCATCCGGGTGGGAGATCATGGTGTTGTGGTACGTCGTCATGAACTCACCGACCATGAGTGGGAGTTACTCGCTCCGCTGATACCCCGGGCCGCGACAGGGCGGCCCCGCGTGGAGGACCGGCAGGTCATCAACGGGATGGTCTACAAGATCCGCACCGGGATCTCCTGGCGTGACCTGCCGGAACGCTACGGGCCGTGGAAGACCGTCTGCACCCGCTTCCGCCGCTACGCCCTGAACGGAGTGTTCACCCAAACCCTGCAGCAGATCCAGGCCCATGCCCGGATCCGGGTTCCGCGCACCGGCACTGGCCGGCCGCGCTGCAGGCCCGACCGGGTCATCGCAGACAAGGCTTACAGCGCCCGAGGCTTCCGTGCCTACCTGCGACAACGCGGCATCGCACACACCA
Source organism: Streptomyces violaceusniger (assembly GCA_005405945.1). Taxonomy (GTDB): domain Bacteria; phylum Actinomycetota; class Actinomycetes; order Streptomycetales; family Streptomycetaceae; genus Streptomyces; species Streptomyces violaceusniger. The sequence continues at coordinate 3,878,912 of BJHW01000001.1, read as the reverse complement.
TCCCCGAGAAGACTGACCAGCGGCGGCACCGGCTGAGGCGCGGTGGCCACGGCGGTCGACCGCCAGGGTTTGACCGGGAGGCATACCGACGGCGCAACACGATCGAGCGCTGCTTCAATCGACTCAAGGGCTTCCGCGGCATCGCTACCAGATACGAGAAGACCGCCACTTCCTATGAAGCAGCGGTCACCCTCGCATCGTTCCTGCTCTGGGCAAGATCCGTTTGAAGACGGACCCTGGTTTCGGCGTAGATCCAAAGGAGGCAGACATGGCGAAGGTTCCCAGCTCATTGGTGGCCGCCACCGGGCTCGTAGGCGGTTACGGCGTCGCGCGCTGGACCAGGAAGCGGCAGCTCGGCGGGGCCGTGCTGGCCGTCGCGGGGGTGGCCGCCGCGCAGCAGTGGCGCAGGCAGGCCGGCGGGAGGGCCGCGGGTGCGCTGAGCGCCGCGTACGTCGCCGCGTTCGCCGGGTCGCACCCGCTGGCGAAGAAGGTCGGGGCCTGGCCGTCGGTGTTCGGGGCCGCCGGGGCCGTGGTGCTCGCCTCGTGGGCGGTGGCCGACCGGCGGGCGTAGCCCGATGATTCCGACGATCCCTACCTGCGGCAGTCCGGCCGACGGGCCAGGCGCTCGCGCGGGCGAGGGAGGCCGTGGACATCTTCACCGTGCTCAACGCCACGGATCCCGCGGCCTATGGGCCGAAGCCGGCGGCGGCGAAGAAGCTCGTCGACGAGTGCTGAGCGGCAGAGGGGGAAGCGGTGCCACGAGTTGGTGGGCGACCGCGTAAATGACGGCTTGAGTGCGATCGCGCAGACCCAACTTCGTCAGGATCCGGGAGACGTGTGTCTTGACCGTCTCGTCACCGATGCCCAGGGCGCGTGCGATTTCCGTGTTGCTGTGCCCCTGGGCCACGAGTATCAGGACCTCGTGCTCCCGGGCCGTCAATCGCTCGAGCTCGGTGGAGGACGCGGGCGGCGCGATGCTGCCCGCGAAGCGGGAGATGAGACGGCGCGTGACCGAGGGATCGATGATGGCATCGCCTCTGTCGGCGATGCGGATGGCCGCGATCGTCTCCTCGGGAGGGACGCTCTTCAGGAGGAATCCGCTGATTCCCATGTGGAGGGCTCTGTAGACGTAGCTGTCGTCGTCATAGGTGGTGAGCACGATGACCTTCGTGGTGTTGCCCGGCCTGCCGAGGATGCGTTCCGCCGCGCGCAGTCCGTCCAGTCGCGGCATACGGATGTCCAGGATGGCGACGTCGGGCCTCAGCCTGATGGTCTCTTCGACGGCTGCCTGGCCGTCGGCCACTTCCGCGACACAGCACAGGTCGTCCTGGGTGCTCAGGACCGCCTTCAGTCCCGAGCGGAACATGGCGTGATCGTCAGCCAGGAGAATACGCAGACTCATGTGCCGTCCATGGAGAAGGTGGCGGATATCTTCCAGTCGGCTTCGCCGGGTACGGGTCCGTACGAGACGAAGCCGTTGAACATCCCGACTCGGCTGCTGATGCCCTCGAGGCCCCGGTGCGGAGAATCCTCCACGAGCCGCTCGGGGGCGGCGATCGGGTTGACCGCGGTGACCGTGATGCGCGAAGTGTCGTAGCACAGGGTGATGTCCACGTGGCCGTCGCCGTGGCGCAGGGCGTTGGTCAGCATCTCCTGCACCACACGGTAGACGGCGATGTCCAAGGACCCCTCCAGTTCCTGTCGGGTGCCCTGGACGCTGACGTTCGTCTCCAGGCCGGCGGCGGACACGGCCTGAATGAGCTGGTCGAGGTCGCTCAGCCCCGGTTGCCGTGCGCCTTCGGCGGAGCTGTCGTGCAGGAAGTCCAGCAGCCGGCGCAGGTCGAGGAGGGCCGCTCGGCTGGAGGTCTCCACCGCCGCGAGCGCCGTCGACACCGGTGACGCCTCCTTGGCCGCGAGTCCCAGCCGGGCGGCTCCGGCATGCACACCGATGGCGCTTACATGATGGGCGATGACGTCATGGAGGTCCCGGGCGATGGCACTGCGGTCCTCGGCGATGGCATTCGCGAGGTCTTGCCGGGCCATCTCCCGCTCCCGGACGGCCCGTTGCTCCAGTTCGGCGATGTGAGCGCCCCGAGCGGTGGTGTAGCGGCCGACCAGCCAGGCGAGGAGGGTCCCTTTCACCGTGGAGAGCAGAATGGAGCGCCATTCGGTGAGATCGGTCGTGCCGTCGAGTGCCCCGACCCCGATGACTCCCGCGGCCAGGTAGAGGAGTGCCAGGACGGCCGGTCGGCCGTTCAGCCAGGCTCCGGCCCGATAGGCCGCGATGAGCATTCCGGCGTCGTTCATGTCCGGCGGTGCGCTGCCGCCGGGCAGTACCAACGTACCGGCCACGGCCAGTGCCGCCTGGGCGAGAGCGACGATTCCCGAAAGACGGGCCGAACTCGCGAGTGCCGCGTCCACCAGGGCGATTCCCGCCAGCAGGCACCAGTAGGACACGGGGGGATACACCTGCGAACCCTCGTAGAAGAAGTCGAGTGTGTCCGCGAGCAGGCAGAAGCCCGCCACCATGAGGGACTGCCGGGTCAGGGACCCACTCGGGTCCCGAGTCTGAGTGGACAAGGCCCCTCTCTCAGGATGTCGGCACGCCCGCACCGCGGGCATGCCGGAAGGCGGAATGTGCGGTCGGAACGCCACCTTGTACGGGGCCGGTCGCACCAGGCATGCACTTATGGTGCACGAGCGCCACCGAAAAGCCTTCCCGCGCCTGGAGGAGGCGTTGTCCCCCGCGCGGGGGACATGATGTGCCCCGGGTGCGTGACGACACCACGTGGGGCCGGTTCTTAGTGTCTGCCGCGTGAACGACAACGCACCCCCCGTATCCGTTCGCGGCAGATGCTCCGGTCGGAATCGCCCTGGCATGTCATGCGCGACACGAGTGGTGACACGAGTGGCGGCAGCCGTGCTCTGTGTCCTGGGCCTGTCCGTCATCGTGGGATCCCCCGCACGGGCGGATTCCACGGCCGGCGGCGACCTTCAGGTCGCGCAGACGCTCGGCGACCGCGAGCTGACCTTCATCCTGCGGCGCGTCACCGGGCTGCCCGGCCCCCTGCATGTGGATGTGCTCACTCATCGGGGCACCGCCGCGGGGACCCTGCGCCTGGGCACCGTTCCCACGGGGGCGTCGGCGGATCGGGCGGAAGGTTCCTCGGCGGGGACCACCACCAGCAGCGCCCCGGTCGAGCTCGGCGGCGCGCCCGGGTCCTACAGCGCCGCCCTGAACATCGATCGAGCCGGGCCCTGGGAGCTCGTCGTCGATGACGGATCCCGCACAGCGCGGATTCCCTTCATGGTGCCGGGCCAGGTCACGTCTCCGCCGGAACTCGCCGTGTTCGGCGGTTTCGTGACCGCCGGTGTGCTCATGCTGGTGACCCTGTTCGTCGCCGTGCGAGCCCGGCGCGGGGTCTGGGTGCTGCTGCCGGCGGGGGCGTCGTGGCCGCGCTCACGGTAGCCGTGACCGCCGCGCTGCTGTCCACCTCCCTGCCTCTGCCGCCCGAGCCGGGCGGACAGGTGGATGCCACGAACGACAACGTCACCGATCCCTACTCGGTCGTCCGGCCGGTGACGAACGACTACTCCCGGCCGCCCGCCTCACTCGAGTTGGGTTCGTACACGGCCAGGGCGGCGGAACGGGGCAGGCTCCGGTTGAGCGTGACCGACGGCTCCACCGGCCTGCCCGCGGACGATCTCGTCGTCCACGACGGTGCCCTGATGCATCTGCTGGTCATCGGGCCGACCGGTGAGCTCTGGCATCTGCACCCCGTACGCACCGCGCCCGGCAGCTACGAGGTCCAGCTGCGGCTGCCCGCGGCCGGCCACTACGCCGTGTCCGCGGAGTTCGCCCGCCGCGGTGGCGGAGTCCAGCAGGTGCGCTCGGCAACCGGCCTGACCGTCGCCGACGGCCCCGCGCGCGGCGGCGCCCCGGCTCCGCGCCCCGAACTCGCCCCGCGGGGGCCGGGAACACGGACGATCGACGGTGTATCGGTGCGCCTGTCGGCGCCCTCGCCCACGGCGGGAGAAGCGACCACCCTGACCGCGCGCGTCGGCGACACACCGACGCTTCAGCCCTGGCTCGGCATGGTCGGCCACATGATCGTGGTCGGCCCGCTCGACAGGGCGGACGCGACCAGCCCCACACGTATGGGACAGGCCGCCCAGGACGCGCCCGTCTGGGCTCACGGGCACTCCATGGGCGGCGACATGAGCGGCCACTCCGCACCCGGAGGTGCCCCGGCCCATGACATGGCGGGCATGCGGCACGGGACCCACGCCGGCGGGGGAGGGGCGGAGGCGAGTTCGATGAGCGGGCTGATGCCCCTCAACGGCGACAGTCCCGCGGACGAGACCGTGGCCGCCTACGGGCCGGACGCCTCCTTCGTGTACACCTTCTCCCGCCCCGGCTACTACCGCGTGTGGATACAGGCCGAGCGCGACAGTGCCATCCTGACCATCCCCTACCTCCTGCACGTGTCCCCGGCGGGAGGAGCGAAGTGAGCGCCCGCACCGCCTCCCGCACCCCCATGGTCCGGTTTCTGTATGGGGCCGCCGCCGCGCTGCTGACGGTGTCCCTCGCCCTGGTCGCGATCGGTTTCCTTCCGTCCTGGACGGACGACGCGGTGTCGCTGACCGCGGGCAGCGCCACCGACGAAGTGACACTGACCGTGGCCCGGCCCCGCACCGGTGCCACGGACGTCGCTATCCGCCTGACCCCCCGCCGAGGGGGGCGAAGCGGACGTCCGCCCGCCATCACCCTTCAGGCCGTCATGCCCACGCACGGATACGCGACGCCCCCGGCACACGCCCGGGTGCACGGCCCGGGCAGCTACTCCACAGCCGTCCACGTGATGATGCCGGGGCGCTGGACCTTCCACGTCAGCGTCGACTACGGCACTCGGAGCGACCAGTTCGACTTTCCGCTGGCGATCTCCGGCTGACCAGCGATCTCCGGCTGAACCACCGGCCACACAAACGCGAGCAACCGCTCTCGCACGGTCATGAGAAAGGCATTCCCGTGAGCACAGCGCTACCCGTCACCGGCAGTAGGGCGTCCCAGCCGTCCCTCGCCGTCAAAGTCTCCCGCAACGGCAGGACCGGCCCCGTCGCCGCCAACACCGTCCTGGCCGGGACCATGATCTCCCTGTTCGGCATCAGCTGGGACATCCAGTGGCATGTCGACGTCGGCCCGGATACGTTCTTCACGCTCTCCCACCTGATGCTGTACTCCGGCAGCGCCATCGCGGGCCTCACCAGCCTGGCCATGGTCCTGATCGCGACGGCCGCCCAGCGGGCCGGCCAGTCCGTGGACCGGTTCCCCGGCGGCAAACCCGTACGTGTCCTCGGCGGGGTCTTCCGGGCCCCGCTGGGCTATCTGATCACCGGTACGGGGGCCGCCCTGTTCCTTCTCTTCGGGCTTCTGGACCTGTGGTGGCACTCGCTGTACGGCTTCGACGCCGTGCTGGACTCACCGCCCCACGTCGGGCTGTTCCTCTCGATCTCTTTCTCCATGGTGGGGAGCGTCATCGTCTTCGCCGCGGCGCGCGACACCCGGTGGGGCAGGGCGGGTGTGATCCTCAGCATCCCCGTGCTCATCGTCTTCGGCCCCATCACGACGAATGCGTTCGGCGCACTGCACCTGCCGGTGGACCCCTATCTCCTCGGGACCATCCTGTTCTCCACCCTCCTGCTGATCCTGGGGACGCTCACCATCGGTCGGCCGACCACCGCGCTGACGATCGCCGCGACCCTCGGCGCCCTGCAACTCGTCCTGTGGTGGTTCTCGCCCTGGGCAGCCCGCGTCTACGCCGACGCGACCGGTCTGCCGCTGCGGGACAACCTCGGCGACGATCCGCCCGGGCTGCCCTCCGCGATACCTGCGTTCATGCTCGTCGCGGCAGCGGCCGGCACCGCGCTGATGTGGCTGAGCAGGAGGCGGGGCTGGTCGGGCCGCATCGCGCCGCAGATCATGGGCGCCGGAGGCGGAGCCGTGATCGGCCTCTCCCTCCCCATCCAGAACGCCCTGTTCGGCGGTTCCGGCCCGACCTCGGCCGAACTGCTGGAGATCACGGCCACCGGTCTGGTGACGGGCGTCCTCGCGGGCTACCTCGCCGCCCGACTCGCGGTCCTGCTGCGAGACCACTCCACCGCATCGGTCACGAACGCATCAGTCACGAATCCATCAGTCACGAAGGGCCGATGACCCATGCACTCCTCACGTTCACCACTCCTCCTCGCGGCGGCCCTCGCATCCGGGCGTGTGCGAGACCGCGTACGCCGACTGTTACTGGCCGCGGCCGCCGCATTCGCGCTGGTGGCGGTCTCGACCGCACCGGCCGCGGCGTACGCCCCGGTCGGCGTCGTCCATACCGAGCGAGTACAGGCAGGGCCCTACACGGTCACCGTCGGGTTCTCCGAGTGGCCCCTGCGGGCCAAGCAGTCACTCGACTTCACGTTCGCGCCGGCCGACGGCATCGCGGGAAAGTCGGGCAGGCTCACCATCGACGGGCCCGGCCTCGACGCCGAGGACCGGGAGACCCCGCTGAGCAGGCACCCCCGCAAACGGGATGTCTGGGGCCTGGACGTCCGGGCCCTGCCGGAGCCCGGCACCTGGAGCTTCACCTTCGACATCGACGGCCGAGCCGGCCACGGCCGCGGCACCCTGCGGAACGTCACCGTCCTCGACCAGCCGGGCCCGCCCCTGGCCATCAGCTGGACCGTCTGCGCCATCCCGGCCATCGCGATGCTCGCCTACCTCGCCGTGGGCTGGCGGCGCAACAAGCCCTCCGAGCGGGTGGCCGCACTCGTCTGAGCCGCCGTCGCCCGAAAAGCGGTGGAGCCGCACTCCGACGTGCCGTTGGCGTGCTCCCGCCCACAGCCACCCGGTCAAGGACGTGCCGATGTACACCAAGTGAGACCCCCAAGCGCTGATCCGTCGCACGGCGCACGTGTGCGCCGTGCTCCCTTTCGCTGCGGTCTTCTCACTGGAACCGGTGTATCTCCATGTCCATGAACCGGGCGTTCGTGCCCACCTGCCTGCCGATCGTTCTCCGCCGTTGCCACGCCTTCCGGGTAAAGGGCGACTTCCGCGTCGACGCGAGCGAGCGGCTGGCCTGGCAGCCGCCGTACGGTCCGCCGCCGCCCCGCGCCCACCGCGGCCGGTGGGCGCCCGTGCCGGTGCCGGCCAGGTCGCGGTCCGCTCTGCGCCGCGGATACCCGTGCGGCCGGGATCGCTGAGTCCTTCCGGCCCCGGGCCTGCTACGAGGCATTGGGCGTAGCCCCCGTCGTTCGTGGCACTAGTAGTGCTTGGTCAGGTCGGTTGCGGTAATGCGTGTCCTTCGGGTCCGGTGTGGCGTTGAGAGTGTGTGACTCCGGACGGGATTGCTTTGGTGCGTGGTGAGTTGGAGGCGTTCGCGGCGGAGGTGTTCGAGCCATTCGCACGCAAGGACCAGCGCCGCTGGGGACAGGTCTATCTGCGGGGGCTGCTTACCGACGGGCAGCGTAAGTCGGTCGAGCCGATGGCCGCGCGGCTCGGTGAGGACGGGAACCGGCAGGCGCTGGCGCATTTCATCACCACCAGCCCGTGGGACCCGGCCCACATCCGGGCGAAACCGGCCTGGCGGATAGAGGGAGTTTCGCGGACGCCGGATACGGCGACGCCGCCGCGTTCAGGCACGGACTGCAGGAGCGCGGCCTGAACTACGCGGTGGGGATCTCCACCACGCTCTGCGCCCAGCCCTCCGACGCAGTACCGGTGGCCGAGCCGTACTGCGGGGCTGGACGCCCGCCGGTGGCGAAGTATCCCGACAAGCCACGGTCGGTGAAGGAGCTGGTCATCGCGGCGGGCCGGAAGGCAGCCCGGCCGGTGCAGTGGCGTGAAGGCTCCCGGCCCGGCAGCGGCCGTTCGGGCCGCAAGCGGATGTACTCCCGCTTCGTGGCCCTGCGCATCCGGCCCGCCGGACGCGAGGTCCGCCAGCACGCCGATGGCCCCAAGCTGCCGGAGTGCTGGCTGCTGGCCGAATGGCCGGCCGGTGAGAGCGAGCCGGTGCAGTTCTGGCTGTCCGACCTGCCCTCCGGCATGCCCTTGACCACACTGGTCCGGCTCGCCAAGCTCCGCTGGCGCATCGAGCACGACTACCGGGAGATGAAGCAGGCCCTGGGCCTTGCCCACTTCGAGGGCCGCACCTGGGGCGGCTGGCACCACCACGTCACCCTTGTCTCCGTCGCCCACGCCTTCTGCACCCTGCAACGACTGGCCCGGGCCCCCAAAGACACGGCGCCGGCCTGAGCCTCTACCAAGTCGTCCGCGAGCTGCGGACACTCCTCGCGGTCTGGACCGGCGCCTGCCCCACCTGCCACCGCGACATACCCACACCAATACACACCTGACCAAGCACTACTAGTCGCCGCCCGGACCTGCCGCTTCGCCCTCGGGGTCGCTTAGGCTCGTCAGCGGCGCCTTTGATCACGGGTGTGCGCGTGGTCGGGCGGCGCTGAGTCGACCAGGGACGGGAGGCGGCGGGATGGCCGTACCGCAGGGACGCAGGAGCAGCACGATCACCCGGCTGCTGCGGCACGGTTTCACCGACGCCTCGGCCGCGCAGCGGCTGCTGGACGCGCCCGAGCTGGCCGCGGTGCGGAGCGATTCGGTGCTGCTGGAGGCGCTCGGCGCGACCGCCGACCCCGACCTGGCGCTGCTCGGGCTCGTCCGGCTCGTCGAGGCGCTGCCCGAGGAGGCCGCGGTGGAGAAGGAGGACGGCGGGCAGCGGGCCGGTTCGCGGCAGGCGCTGCTGGACACGCTCGTCACCGCCAAACCGCTGCGAGACCGGCTGCTCGGCGTGCTCGGCGCCTCCGAGGCGCTGGGCGACCACCTCGCCCGCCACCCGGGCGACTGGCACGCCCTGGTGACCTATGAGCCGGCCGACCTGCACCCCGCCACCCCCGAGTTCGAGCGGGCCCTGGCCGAGGGCGTCTGGGGCGCGCCCGGGGCGGGGATGCCCCGGCCCGACGCGCTGCGCGTCGCCTACCGCCGGGCGCTGCTGGCCATCGCCGCCCGCGATGTGTGCGGCACCACCGACATCACCCAGACGGCCGCCGAGCTGGCCGACCTGGCGACCGCCACGCTGCGGGCCGCGCTGGAGATCGCGGCCGAGGAGCAGCCGCAGGACGCCGCCGCCTGCCGACTGGCCGTGATCGGCATGGGCAAATGCGGCGGCCGCGAGCTCAATTACGTCTCGGACGTGGACGTGATCTTCGTGGCGGAGGCCGTCGAAGGCGTCGAGGAAGGCGAGGCGGTGCGGGCCGCCACCCGGCTCGCCTCCCGGCTGATGCGCGTCTGCTCCGACGTCACCGTCGAGGGCACCATCTGGCCCGTCGACGCCAACCTCCGCCCCGAGGGGCGCAACGGCCCGCTGGTGCGCACGCTCTCCAGCCATCTGGCGTACTACCAGCGCTGGGCCAAGACCTGGGAGTTCCAGGCCCTGCTGAAGGCCCGTCCGATGGCGGGCGACGCCGCGCTCGGCCAGGCGTACGTGGACGCGCTCGCGCCCATGGTCTGGCAGGCCGTCGAGCGCGAGAACTTCATCCCGGACGTGCAGCAGATGCGCCGCCGCGTGGTCGAGAACATCCCCGCGTCCGAGGTCGACCGCGAGCTCAAGCTGGGCCCCGGCGGTCTGCGCGACGTCGAGTTCGCCGTCCAGCTGCTGCAGTTGGTGCACGGGCGGTCCGACGAGTCGCTGCGCAGTGGTACGACGCTGGACGCGCTCGCCGCCCTGGCCGCCGGCGGCTACGTGGGGCGCACCGACGCCGCCGCGCTGGACGCCGCGTACCGCTTCCTGCGCACCATGGAGCACCGCCTCCAGCTCTACCGGCTGCGCCGCACCCATCTGATGCCCGAGGGCGAGGCCGACCAGCGCCGCCTCGGCCGGTCGCTGGGGTTCCGCACCGAACCGGTGACCGAGCTGGGCACCGCCTGGCGGCGGCACGCCCGCGAAGTGCGACGGCTGCACGAGAAGCTCTTCTACCGGCCGCTGCTGGACGCCGTCGCCCAGCTCCAGCCCGGTGAGATCCGGCTCAGCTCCGAGGCGGCCGGTCAGCGGCTCACCGCCCTGGGGTACGCGGACCCGGCCGGTGCGCTGCGCCACCTGGAGGCCCTGGCGTCCGGGGTGACCCGTAAGGCGGCGATCCAGCGGACGCTGCTGCCCGTGCTGCTGGGCTGGTTCGCCGACTCCGCCGACCCGGACGCCGGACTGCTGGGCTTCCGCAAGGTCTCGGACGCGCTGGGCAAGACGCCCTGGTACCTGCGGCTGCTGCGCGACGAGGGCGCCGCGGCCGAGAACCTGGCCCGGGTGCTCTCCGCCGGGCGGCTCGCCCCCGACCTGCTGCTGCGCGCCCCCGAGGCGGTCGCCCTGCTCGGCGACCCGGAGGGGCTGCGCCCGCGCGGCCGGGCCCATCTGGAGCAGGAGGTGCTGGCCGCGGTCGGCCGCGCCGACGGCGCCGAGCAGGCGGTCGCGGCGGCGCGCGGGGTGCGGCGGCGCGAGATGTTCCGTACGGCGGCCGCGGACATCATCGAGAGCGCCCGGCTGGCCAACGGCGAGGTGCGCCCGACCGTGAGCTGGCCGCCGTCGGGCGATCAGACGCCGGGCCGGGCCACCGGGGCGGCCGCCCCCGCACCGGCCAAGGCGCCCGAGGTCCCCAGCGCCCTGCGGGACTCCGAACCCCATGTGCCGGCCCGGCCCGCCGCCCCCGCCGCCGAACCGCCCGTGGACGACGCGATGCTGGTCGACATGGTCGGCGACGCCCTCTCCGATCTGAACGCCGCGACCCTCGCCGGGGCCCTGCGCGCCGCCGTCCGCGACACCTGGGGCGATGAGCTGCCCACCCGCTTCGCCGTCATCGGCCTCGGCCGCTTCGGCGGCCATGAGCTCAGCTACGGCTCGGACGCCGATGTGCTCTTCGTCCACGAGCCGCGCGAGGGCACCGACGAACAAGAAGCCGCCCGCGCCGCCTTCGCCGTGGCCAACGAGATGCGACGGCTGCTCCAGCTCCCCACCGTCGACCCACCCCTGCTCATCGACGCCGACCTGCGCCCCGAGGGCAAGTCCGGCCCCCTGGTGCGCACCCTCGCCTCCTACGCCGCCTACTACCGCCGCTGGTCCCTGGTCTGGGAGAGCCAGGCACTGCTGCGCGCCGAACCGGTCGCGGGCGACCCCGACCTCGGCCGGCGGTTCATCGAGCTGATCGACCCGCTGCGGTACCCGGCCGAGGGACTGGGCGAGGACGCGATCCGCGAGATCCGCCGACTCAAGGCCCGCATGGAATCCGAACGGCTGCCCCGCGGGGCCGACCCCACCACCCACGCCAAACTGGGCCGCGGCGGCCTCAGCGACGTCGAATGGACCGTCCAACTGCTCCAGATGCGCCACGGCTGGGCCGAACCCGGACTGCGCACCACCCGCACCCGCGAGGCCCTGGCCGCCGCCCACGCCGCCGAACTGATCACCACCGAGGACGCCCAGACCCTCGACGAGGCCTGGATCCTGGCCAGCCGCGTCCGCAACGCCGTCATGCTCGTCCGCGGCCGCCCCGGCGACACCTTCCCCACCGACGTCCGCGAACTGGCCGCCGTGGCCCGCTACCTGGGCTACGGCCCCGGCCACGTCGGCGAAATGCTGGAAGACTACCGCCGCACCACCCGCCGGGCACGGGCGGTGGTGGAACGCCTCTTCTACGACTACGAGAGCTGACCGTCCGTGGTGCGAGCCCAGGTCACCCCTCCGCGGGCAGCGTGATGTGCAGGGGACCGCAGCCGATGCGATCCGCCTCCGCGGCCACATAGCGGGGCAGGAGCGTACGGATGTCGGCGGGGCGCCGGCCGCTGTCCGCCCGGATCAGGAAGGTGACCGGGCCAGTCTGGCACTCGGCCTGGAACAGCCCCATGTCGTCGCGGACGAAGCCGTATCCATCCTGCTCACCGGCCTTGACCCGGCCCTTGGCGCCGTCCCCGGACAACTGCTCGTAGAGCACCGCGAGCCGGGGATCCTCGACCGTCATCAGCCGCAGTTCGGGGTGGTCGAAGAGCACCCGGCGGTCGCAGGTGCGCACCGGCCCCGCGCCCCGGGTGACCAGGGTGCGGCCGAACGTGCCGTGCGCGTAGTCGCGGGGGAGCGGCAACCCCTTGACGCCGCACATGGCGTCCTTCTTCTCGTCCAGGAACCGCGGCGGCTCCGGCATCCGGCGCGTCGGGTCGGCGATGGTGCCCGTGCACCCCTTGTCGGCCATGTAGTGGTTGACCAAGGTGACCACGGCACGGGCGAGTCGATCCCGGGCCTCAGTGTTGACCTCGTCGTCGTAAATCGTCCAGCCGGTCGCCAGGTCGATCACGGTGGGGCCGTCGGCGGCGCCCAGCCGACTCGGTCGGCCCATGCAGCCGTCCGGCACCGCGAGCCAGGCCCGGGTGTCCGAGGCCATGCCCAGCAGCCCGCTGCCCAGCGGAGTGAGCCGCGCGGACAGGAACTCATCGGCCCACTGGTCGCCCGCGCCGCCGAACCGGGTGTCCAGCTGATGCGCCTGGACGGTGATCCGCGAGCCGTCCGAGGTCATCAGGCATTGGCCGGACGAGCCCTTGGCGCCGGTGCGATCGCTGGTGATGGGCAGCTCGGAGCTCTTGACGTCCTCTTCGCCGCCGGATGTGCCGTCGAACAGCGCCGCCGCATCATCCCGGCTGAACGCCCCCCAGCAGGCCCGGTCGTCCGCGAACGGACCCGCCTCGGCCCGCCAGGCCACCCCCGCGCCGCCGAGCAGCGCTCCCACGACGGCTCCGACCACGGCCGTGATCACGGCCAGCCGGGGCCGGGAGCGGGCCAGGCGCTGCCAGTGCCACCAGGGGCGGCGGCGCTCGTGCAGCGGCACGCGGGTGCTGCTCTCGTCGCCTTCGTTGCTCTCGTTGTTCTCGTTGTTCTCGGAGTCGTTCATCGGCTGGAACCCCCAGGTGCGACGGGCGCGCAACCGACGCGTCGCGCCACGGCGTTGGCGAAGGCGGCGAAGTACGGAGTCGTCTCGCGCAGCGAGGGGGCGAGCATCAGCACGGTGAGCGGGCGCCCCGCGCAGTCGGCCTGTACGACCTTGTAGCCGTCGGCGAAGACCCCCGTTCCGCGCCAGCCGCGCGCCGGTGCCTTGCTGCCCGTGGCCCCGTCGAACAGCGCGGAGAGCCGCGGCTGGGCGACCATCAGGGCGTCGAAGTACCGGCCCTCACCGCGTTGCGTCCGCACCGAACAGGACTGGAGGTCCCGGGTGACCGCGCCGACCTGGTACTCCAGGTCGCGGGCCGCCTCCTTGCCGAACTCCAGGCCCCTGATCCGGCAGGCCCGGGTAAAGAAGTCCTCGTCGTCCTCGGGCAGTGTGGTCATCGGCGAGACGGCCTCGAGCGGCTTGGCCGGGGCGCAACCCGCCTTCTCCATCGCGTGGTTGGCGGCCGCGACGAGCAGCCGGGCCACGGACTGGGAGCCGCCGAGCCCCGCGTCGCCCGACATGGTGGAGTCGCTGTAGACCGAGCGGGCCATCGAGTCGAGCGTCACCGCGGTCGGCCGCCCGTCGCGGGCGTCGCATCCCTTGGGCAGCACCAGCAGCGCGTGCCGCCCGTCGGTGGCGCCCGGCAGCCCGTCCGGCAGCGGCATCGCCCGGTCGCCGAGGTAGCCGCCGATCCACTCCATACGCCGCGTGGCGCCCTCGGGCGCCGGGCCGTAGGTGACCGTGATCTCGGTCTCCTCCACGACCTTTTCGCCGCCGCTGCTCACGCGCTCGGAGTGGAGCGCCACGGTGCACCGCCCGCGCTGCCGCGCCGGTGTCGGCGCGGTCTCCTTGGACGTACGGCGGGCGTTGTCCTCGTCCAGCGCGTCGCCGCTCAGGAAGTCCGGCCCGCTGTCCTCTTTCCACGCACCCCAGCAGTAAGTGTCTTTCCCGTCGAACGGCCAGGTGTCCGTGGCCCACGTCCCGACCCCGGCCGCCACCAGCACCGCGACGGCGCCACCGATCGACACGGCCCGGCGGCGCGCGCCGCCCATCAGCTGTTTCATGTATGACCTTCCCCCGTGTGCCCGCCGATCCTACTCAGCGGCGCCGCGCACGAGGTGAAGGGGTCATGGCAATTCCGTAGGCGTCAGCGGCTGCTCCCGGCGGGCGGCTCGACGAGCCGCACGGTGATGGTGACGCGCCCCTTGTCGTCCACCCGAGCAACCGCGTGCCCGGCCCGGTCGGCACCGTCCAGGTCCAGCGATATCGGTCCGCCCTCACCGGTGAAGTTCCGCCACCACTGCTTGCGTTCGGGCATGGCGACGGCGATCGTGACGACATCGGCGGCGCGCCGATAGGCGACCGGCGTACTGAAGCTGCGCCCCGACCGCCGCCCCGTGTACGTGACGACCGTGAGCCGCCCACGCACCCACCGCCCCCACCGCGGAGAGGCGCGCAGCCCGACCATCCAGGCATTGACCCGGCCGGTGACCCGCTTCGGAAGCGGCCCTTTGTACCGCACACCATCCTCCAGGTGCCGAGGGACAGGGAGTTGTGGCGTCACGGTAGCCTGCGGGTGGCACCCACTGGTCCCGCGGCCCCGAAGTGAGAGAGAAGGACCCCGAGCTCTCTCGTGTACGTGGCGCTCGAGCGCATTGACCGCTCATGAACTGGCCCCGCTGACCTGAAACCACACCGCCTTCCCGGGGCCCGGTCCGTGGTGGCAGACACCCCAGTCGGTGGCCGAGCTGCCGGTGATGAGCAGCCCTCGGCCGCTCTCGGCGTCGGCCGTGTCCCGAGCGAGGCTGAGCTGGGCGGGGAGGCCGGGGGCGTCGTCGCTCACGAGAACGCGCAGCGTGCCGTACGGTCCCCACTCGGCGTAGAGGGTGACGGGTGCCGAACAGCCGCTGGTCCGGCAGGCGTTGACGGCATTGGTGACGGCTTCGGAGGTCAGCAGCAGAGCGGTATCCGTTAAGTCGGTGCGCTTCGCGGTGTGCAGGGCGGTGCGGACGGCTTCCCGGGCGGTACGGACCCAACCGGGGTCGGGCGGGAAGACGAGGGAGAAGTCGGCGCGGGGGAACTGGGCGCTCATGGTGATGTTGCCTCCTTCGGCCAACGGCCGTTCGGCGGACGCCGGTTGGGCGATGTGCCTTCGACGGTAGAGATGTCGGTTTAGCTAGCGCAACCTAATGTCGGAAATTCCCCCTCCCGAGTGGACCGCTCGCCGCAAAAGCGGGCAGACTGCGCCTGATCCATGAAGGGAGTCACGCGATGGGGCTTCGGGCCAACCCGACCCAACGGCAACGACGGCTGGGTGAGGAGCTACGGAAGCTGCGCGAGGCGAGTGGCTTGTCCGCAACGGAGGCGGGAGCCCACGCGGGGCTCGGGCGAGCGCACATGAGTCACATCGAGACGGGTCGCACGGCCATCCCGGAGGAGAAACTACGGGCTCTCGCGGCGGCGTACGGTTGCACAAGCCATCCCTTGGTCGAAGGGTTGTGTGAGCTGAGCCGGGCCACGGGTCGGGGGTGGTGGTCGCCCTACAAAGTCAGCCACAACGCCCGAGCCCTCGATCTCGCGGAACTGGAGGCGAGTGCCGTGGCGCACCGCTCGTTCCAGTGGATGTACGTGCCAGGTCTGCTCCAGACGGCGGAGTACATGCGCTGCCTGTTCGAGAGCGGGCAGCCGGACAGCCCGCGAGCGATCGATGCGGGCGTTGAGTTCCGGCAGCGGCGACAGCACGTGCTGGCCGACGGATCGCAGCTCTTCCATGCGGTCATCCATGAAGCCGCCCTCCTGATGAAGTTCGTGCCCGGCGACGTCATGCGCCGCCAGATCGAGCACCTCGTCGCCATGGCCGAGTTGCGTCATGTGCGCATCCAGCTGCTGCCGTTCAAGTCGGACGTCAACTCGACGACGCCGGGAGCACCTTTCAGCCTCTTGGACAGTCGGGTCCCCGAACTGAGCACGGTCTATGTCGAGCATCCGGTCTCGTCGGTGTTCCTGGGGGACCGTGAACATCTGACCCAGTACAACTCGGCCTTCGAGCACCTCAGCGCGGTGGCTCTTCCGTCCATTGCCCTCCAGGGCGAACGCAAGTGCTATACCGAGAGGGATTCACTCCAGCTCATCCAGCACTTGCTCTACACCTTGTGAAGGGGAGCCCTGGACATGTCCTGTTGGCGCAAGTCGAGTTTCAGCAGTGGTCAAGTCAGCGCAGAGTGTGTCGAGGTCTCGGCACCGTCTGCCGACCTCATACTCATCCGCGAAAGCGATGCCCCGGCGGCCGTCATTGCCACGGAGCCAGCCCCGTGGGCTGCCTTCATCCGAGGGCTCAAGCGGGGCGATTTCGACCATCTGTCGGGGAGCGTGTGACCGTCGTGGCCGCGTTCCTCCGCTGGGGCCGGTGGTGCGGTGCGGGTTTCGTTTCGCGCCTTCGGCGCCATTGAGCATGGGAGGCGGGGGATGGGGGCGCGGGCCTCGCCGCCGGGTGACGGGCCGGTGGTGGTGGGCCCCGGTGGCGGCTCCTGTGGTCCTGGGCTGAGACCCGGCCGGACTGACGGCCCCTCCGGGTACCCCTCTCGAAAACGCTTGATCTGAAGCAACTAATTTGTCAAAGGTTTTCCAGGGGGTACCCCACACCCCCGGCGGTCCGGCGTCGGCACAAGCCCTTGAGTACGGGAGCCGCCACCGGCCCCCCACGGCCGCCCGGCGACGAAAGCGCGAGCCCGGCACCCCCGGCCCATGCTCAAAGGCGCCGAAGGCGCGAGACGAAACCGTCAGCCGTCCGACGGTTCCCAGACTGCGCAGTCGTGGGCGAAGAGGACGCGGCGGGGGTCGAAGTCGGTGAGGCGGTCCAGCCAGGGGCGGTACGGAGGGAGGGGCCGGGCCATGCCGTCGAGGGCGGCCCTGCGGGCCAGGTGGTCCGAGCCGAACTCGGAGGCGAAGTCGTGGGCCTGACCGGCGAGGATCACCGTGCCGTCGGACCGGCGGACGGCCAGGGACTGATGGCCGTCGGTGTGGCCGGGGTGGGGATGATGTGGACGCCCGGCCAGATCTCGGTCTCCCCGGCGAGCTCCTCATACGTGGCGCCGGGGAAGTGCAGCAGCTCGTCGAACGTATAGTCGCCTCCGCGCGCGGTGGCCAGCTCCACGTCCTGGACCAGGATCGGCGCGCCGGCCAGCAGGGGGTTGCCGCCGCAGTGGTCGAAGTGGAGGTGGCAGTTGACGACGAGGGAGACGTCCGCGAGGGCGGCCCCGGCCGCGGCCAGGGCGTCCGGCAGGGCGCGGCGGCGGGGGCGGTAGTGCGCCTCGGTCTCGGGGTCGGCGGCGCCGATGCCGGTGTCGAAGAGGATCAGCCCCCGCTCGTGCCGGACCAGATAGGCGAGTACCGGCTCGACCCGTGGCCCCGGCCCGCCGGTTTCGGAGGCGGGGCGCACGAGGTAGCCGAGGTCGAGGCGGCGTACCGCTGTGTCGTTGGCCATCTCGCCATGGTGGCAGTCGCCTGCGCGGCTGCTCGGCGCTTTGCTGAGGGCAGAGTGGTCAGCGATGGGCCAGCAGAGCCGTGGCGATGGTGACCTGGGCCGGTTCCAGGGTGGTCTTGCCGTCTTCGATGTCCCAGAGGGCGTTCTGCAGGACGCGGCCGAGGGTCCAGCCGGTGGCGCGCTGCCGGTCCAGATCGAGGGCCTCGGTCAGCAGGTCGAAGCGGCGGAGTACCGCACGGGCGGGGTCACCTGTGGCCAGGACCTCGTCCCAGCGGTTGTCCATCGCGGGCAGGAGCTCGAAGCCGGGGTCGCCGGTGAGCGGTTCGGGGTCGATGGCCAGCCAGGGCTCGCGCTCACCGGCGAGGATGTTGTCGTAGTGGAGATCCCAGTGCAGCAGCCGGTCGCCCGGTTCGTCGAGGAGTTCGGCCACGGCGGAGGCGCAGACGCGGACCAGCCGCTGTTCGGACGGGTCGCGCAGGGCCGGTACGGCGCCGGGCGTCCGCTCTAGCATGGCGGCGGCGATGTCGGACAGCCGGCGCAGCCCGCCGGGGGCGGGTACCGCGGTCAGGCGGGCCAGGAGGTCGGCCAGGACGCGCATCGCGGCGGTGTCGTCGGGCAGCGAGGAGAGCGGACGGGAGGCGTCCAGGCGCTCCAGCAGCATGGTGCCCGTGTCCGGGTCGTGGTCGAGCAGGAGCACCACGCCGTCGCCGTTCCAGGTCCGCAGGCCCAGCGGGGCGCCCTCGGTCTCCTCCCTGACCTGCTGGAGCTTGAGGACCGCGGGGGTTCCGTCCGCGCCGGTCACCGGGAGGACGAGCGAGGCCATGCCATGGGCGGCGGGACCGGCCGGGCGCAGGTCCCAGCGGTCGAGGAAGTCCGCGGCCAGCCGGGGCAGCGCGGCGAGCCAGGCGCGTCCGGCGGCGTCGTGCTCGCCGAACGACGCGGCGAAGGCTTCGGGGACGTCGATACGGCGGATCGGCGGGGTCATCGGGGGAGAGCTCCCGGGGTCAGGGTGAGCGCAGGTAGTTGTAGACCGTGGCGCGGGACACGCCCAGGAGTTCGGTGACCACCTGGACGGAGTGCTTCACCTGGAGGAAGCCGCTGGTCTTCAGGGTGCGGACGAGTTCCTTCTTGGCGGGGGTGCCCAGGCTGCGCGGGGTCTGGCCGCGGGCGGCGGCGAATTCCTCGATGACGGTGCGCAGCTCCGCGGCGGTGCGGGCGCGGAGGGTTTCGGTGAGCGGCTGCTCCTGCTCATCGGTCCGGACGAGGTTGTTGAGGCTGCGGGCGGCGCTCGCGAAGAGGGAGACGTCCAGGTTGAGGCAGATGGCGGCGACGTACTGGCCCGCGCTGTTCTTGATGCCGATCGAGGTGCTCTTCGCCGGGCGGCCGTCCGGGAAGCGGTTGGCGTAGTTCTGGACGATGTCGGGGAAGCCGGGGTCCCGCATCCGTGCCAGGCCCAGCTCGGTGGCGGGCTGGCCCACCTCGCGGCCGGAGAGATTGCTCTCGATGGCGCGGATGGACTGGTCGGGGTTGCGCAGATCGTGGAGGACCACCTCGCACAGCCCGGGGAACATCCGGCCGAGGCCGACCACGATCTTCTCGGCCTCGCGGAGCAGCAGCTCGTCCTCGGGCGCTCCCGTGGTCTCCTGACGCCTCTCCTCGGTCATCGCTCACCGCCCTCCGGCGCGAAGAGCTCCGTCATCGTCGGCGTCGCCTTCAGGCCCGAGCCGGTCAGCAGCACCACCGTGGTCTCACCGGGGCGGATCGCGCCCCGGGCGCGGAAGACCTCGATCGCCGCGGCCGCCGTCGCGCTGGTCGGCTCCGCGTAGAGCCCCATCGCGGCCAGCCGGCGGACCGCCGCGGCGATCGCGTCCTCCGGGATGGCCGCCATGTCGCCGTCCGAGCGGCGGATGGCGCGCAGCACCTCGGGGAAGCGGACGGGTTCGCGGATGGCCGTGCCCTCGGCGATGGTCGGGGCGTGTGCGAACGGCACCGGGGCCTCGGCGCCCGCGCGGAACGCGGCGTGCAGCGGGGCGCAGTGGGCGGGCTGGGCCACCAGCAGCCGGGGGCGGTGGGCGATCTGGCCCGCGGCGAGCAGCTCGGAGAAGCCGAGGTCGCAGCCGAGCACGGTGCTGCCCGCGCCCGCCACGGTCACCACGGAGTCCGGTGCGGTGAAGCCCAGGTCCTCCCACAGCTCGTACGCCAGGGTCTTGGTGCCCTGGAGGAAGAAGGGGTGCCAGTTGTGGCTGGCGTAGTACGTATGGGCCGACTGGCGCAGCGCCTCCGCCGCCGTGGCGCCCCGGTCGCCCGGCACCAGCTGGACCTCGGCGCCGTAGGCCCGGCTCTGGAGGACCTTCGCGGGGGAGGTGGTGGCGGGGGCCAGGATCCGGGCCCGGATGCCGGCGGCGGCGCAGTACGCCGAGACGGAGGCCCCGCCGTTGCCGGAGCTGTCCTCGATGACCTCCCGTACGCCCCGCTGGGCGAGGAGCGAGATCATCACGCTGGTGCCGCGGTCCTTGAAGCTGCCGGTGGGGCTGAACCACTCCAGCTTGAAGAGAATGCGATCCTCCCCCCAGCTCTTCTCGACCAGCGGGGTGCACCCTTCACCCAGTGACACCGGGGCGTCGATGCGCACCGGGAGGGCCGCTCGGTAGCGCCACAGTGACCGGGCCCCGGTGTCCACCTGCTCGCGGGTGATGCCGGGCAGTGCGGAGACGGTGAGGGGAGCCCCGTCATCGCCGCACCAGCGAGGGTCGTCGATCGGGTACGTGGCGCCGGAGCGCTCGTCGACGTAGCGGGGTTCGGATCCTGATTCAGCTCGCACCTTGGATATTTTGTTTAGTTGTGTATATCCAGTCAAGGGAGTAGCGGGCTAGTCGAGCCCACCGCGAGTGCGGTGCGAGGGCCGCTCAAGAGTGGGCGAACAGTCGTTCCAGCACCACCGCGACCCCGTCGTCCTCGTTGGCCGGCGCCACCTCGTCGGCCATCGCCTTCAGATCCGGGTGGGCGTTGCCCATCGCGACCCCGTACCCGGCCCAGCCCAGCAGCGGGATGTCATTGGGCATGTCGCCGAACGCGATCGTCTCGGCGGGGGTGAACCCCATGCGGTCGGCGGCCAGTTGGAGCCCCACCGACTTGTCCGTCCCGGCCGGAAGCACCTCGACCATGCCCTTCTCGGAGTGGGTCACCGCCACCACGCCCGCGCCCACCCGCTCCGCGGCCGCCGCCACCAGCCCGTCCGCCACCGTACGGTGGCGCATCAGCACCTTCTCGATCGGCGCCGCCCACAGCTCCTCCCGCTCGGCCAGCCCCCACTCCGGGCGCATCCGGTCGGTGAAGCGGGCGGTGACGACGAAGCGGTTCTCGGGCGCCGCGGTCACCACGGCGAGCTCCAGCGGCCCGGCGCCCAGCGCCTCCTCGGTGCGCTCCACCACCGACCGGGCCAGCTCCCGGTCCAGCGACGCCGAGACCAGCAGCCGGTCCGCGGAGGCGTCGTACAGCTGCGCGCCCTGTCCGCACACCGCGAGCCCCGGTAGCCGATCGCTACCAGGAACTCCCGGCAGGACGCGGCCGGGCGCCCGGTGACCACCAGATGCCGCGCCCCGGCGGCCCGGACCAGGGCCAGCGCCTCACGGTTGCGCGGCGAGACCGTGAGATCCCCGCGCAGCAGGGTGCCGTCGAGGTCGGTGGCCACCAGCGGGAAGCGGGGCCGCCCGGCGGTACGGGGCCGGGGGAGCAGCGCGCCCGGGGACTCGTAGGCGGATACGGAAGAAGCGGCAGCGGCAGCGGCGTCGGCGGTGTGCACGGTGGCCGGTGGTCCCTTTCGTCACGCTCATC
Organism: Streptomyces violaceusniger; assembly: GCA_005405945.1. GTDB lineage: Bacteria > Actinomycetota > Actinomycetes > Streptomycetales > Streptomycetaceae > Streptomyces > Streptomyces violaceusniger. Next base: position 3,857,575 of record BJHW01000001.1, on the reverse strand, counting down.
GTGCTCATTCCGCGTCGATCAGCGCGACACAGGGAGCCCCTGAACCATGTCGACATGTGAACTCATGTCGACCTTGCGGAACAGAGAATGGCGGCTCCGCCGGGGACGATCAAACCGTGCAGATCACGGCCACCTGCTTCGGCAGCCGGTACGGCAGCGTGCCGTACCACGCGCACGACAGCGCGAAGCCGAAGGAGAGGCAGACGACCCCGCCGACCGCGTCCATCCAGAAGTGGTTGGCGGTGGCGACGATCACCAGCAGCGTGGCCGAGGGGTAGAGCAGCCCCAGCACCTTCACCCACACCGGGCGGGCCAGCGTCGCGATGGTCAGACCGCACCACAGCGACCAGCCGATGTGCATCGAGGGCATCGCCGCGTACTGGTTCGACATATCGGCGAGGTTCCCGAGGCCATCGAGCCCCAGGTGTTGTGCACCACCACGGTGTCGATGAAGTGGCCGCCGCGCATCAGCCGGGGCGGGGCCAGCGGGAAGAAGTAGTAGCCGAGCAGGGCCACACCCGTGGTCGCGAAGAGCGCCAGCCGGGTGGCGGCGTAACGGCCCGGATGCCAGTGGTAGAGCCACACCAGCACGCCGAGCGTCACGATGAAGTGGAGCGTGGCGTAGTAGTAGTTCATGCCCACGATCAGCCAGCTGACCGAGTCGATCGCATGGTTGACGCCCCGTTCGAAGGCCAATCCGAGCCGGTGCTCCCACTCCCAGATCCAGTTCGCGTTGCGCAGCGCCTCCGGCCGCTGCTCCGGGACGGCGTTGCGGATCAGCGAATACGTCCAGTAACTGACGGCGATGAGGACGATCTCGAACCAGAGCCGGGGCCTTCTGGGGTACGCAACCGGTCCATCAGGGTGAGGCCCGGCGCCCGCTCCGCGTCGGTGTCCGCGATGGGTGCCGGGGTGGCTGTTCGGCCTGCCGTGGTCCTGATCGTCGCTCCACCCATAGGGCAACAGTCTGCCAGACGACGTCCACCCGCAGATCGTCCGTGACATCGGGTCTTCGTTGCCTATGTCCTGGTCCGGGGGTCCTCCAAGGGGCGTATGCCCCTATACGTCCGCTGGGTGCCGGGCCACTGGACGAGGCCCCGGGACGGGGGCTTTCCCCTCCCCGCCCCTTCCCGAAGCATCGATATGCGGCTCCGCCGCGTGGTGGGGTTCCGCCCCAGACCCCCGGGGTCCAGGGGCGGAGCCCCACCTTCCAGCCTCTCCGGCGCTTGAGGAGCGGAGTCTGGGGCGGAGCCCCAGTTGAGGGAAGGGACGGGTAGGGGATCAGCCCGCCGCAGGCGGCACGATCCCCCGGACGGGCCTCAGCCGCCCCCGGACACCCCTAGGCCGCGCCCCCGGCCGCCCGGCCCCGCGCCTCCACCCCATGCGCCGACGCCGTGGAGCCGCGCACCACCAGCTCGGGCAGGAAGACGAACTCGCTGGGCGGGGCCGGGGTGCCGCCGATCTCCTCCAGCAGCGCCCGCACCGCCGCCTGTCCCATCGACTGCACCGGCTTGCGGATCGTGGTCAGCGGCGGATCGGTGAAGGCGATCAGCGGGGAGTCGTCGAAGCCGACCACCGAGACGTCCTGAGGGACCGCAAGGCCCCTCTGCCGGGCCGCCCGGATGGCACCGAGCGCCATCATGTCGCTCGCGCACACCACCGCCGTACAGCCCCGCTCGATCAGCGCGGTCGCCGCCGCCTGGCCACCCTCCAGGGTGTACAGCGAATGCTGGATCAGCTCCTCGGACTCGGCCGGGGAGAGCCCCAGCCGGTCCCGCATCGCCTGCTGGAAGCCTTCGATCTTGCGCAGTACGGGAACGAATCGCTTCGGCCCGAGCGCGAGACCGATCCGGGTGTGCCCGAGCGAGACCAGATGGGTGACCGCCAGCCCCATCGCCGCCCGGTCGTCCGGGGAGATGAACGGCGCCCGCACCTTCGGCGAGAAGCCGTCCACCAGCACGAACGGCACACCCTGGCCGCGCAGCTGGTCATAGCGCTGCATATCGGCCGAGGTGTCCGCGTGCAGCCCTGAGACGAAGATGATCCCGGCCACCCCCCGGTCCACCAGCATCTCGGTCAGCTCGTCCTCCGTCGAGCCGCCGGGGGTCTGGGTGGCCAGTACCGGGGTGTAGCCCTGCCGGGTGAGCGCCTGCCCGATGACCTGGGCGAGCGCGGGGAAGATCGGGTTCTCCAGCTCGGGCGTGATCAGTCCCACCAGTCCGGCGCTGCGCTGCCGCAGCCGCACCGGCCGCTCATAGCCGAGGACGTCCAGGGCGGCGAGGACGGATTCGCGGGTGGCCGTCGCCACCCCCGGCCTGCCATTGAGGACGCGGCTGACGGTGGCTTCGCTGACCCCCGCCTGGGCTGCGATGTCAGCAAGCCGTGCGGTCATGGAGTGGGACTGTACCGGTCGCGTGTCAGATTGCCCACCACGCGCACGAATCAGGCGGAATGCACACGGTTCCGGCCTGGTATGTCAGCGGCGCCGACGACAGCAGCGCACGCCCCGGGACGGGCAGTTCGACCTCCTCCCCGAGCGTGTTGAGCGTGCAGACCAGGCCCGGCCGGGACAGCGCGAGCACCCCCGCCGGGGCGTCCAGCCAGCTCATCGAGGTGTCCCCGAGCCCCGGCAGCTCCCGGCGCAGCGCCAGCGCGTCCCGGTACAGCTCCAGCGTGGAGCCGGGGTCGCCGGTCTGCGCTTCGACGGACAGCTCGGCCCAGTCCTCCGGCTGGGGCAGCCAGCTGCCGCCGGGGCCGAAGCCGTAGGAGTCGCCGGAGCGGGTCCAGGGCAGGGGCACCCGGCAGCCGTCGCGGAAGCCGTCCTGACCGTCCTGGCCCTCCTGCCCGTCGGCGGAGGTGCGGAAGAAGGCCGGGTCCTGGCGCAGCTCGTCCGGCAGCTCGGTCACCTCGGGCAGGCCCAGCTCCTCGCCCTGGTAGAGATAGGCCGACCCGGGCAGCGCCAGGATGAGCAGGGCCGCGGCGCGGGCGCGGGCGAGCCCCCGCTCCGGGCCGCCACCGGCTCCGTCGGCGTAGCGGGTGGTGTGCCGGACCACGTCGTGGTTGGAGAGCACCCAGGTGGTGGGGCGCCGACGGAGCCGGTGGCGGCCAGCGATTCGTCGATCACCTCGCGCATCGCGGCCGCGTCCCACGGGCACTTCAGGAACTGGAAGTTGAACGCCTGGTGCAGCTCGTCGGGGCGTACGTAGAGGGCCAGCCGCTCGGAGGTGGGCGCCCAGGCCTCGGCGACGCCGATCCGGTCACCGGGGTAGGAGTCCAGCAGCCGCCGCCAGGAGCGGTGGATCTCGTGCACCCCGTCCTGGTCGAAGAACGGCAGCACCTGGGAGCCGATCAGCTTGGCCTGTTCGGTGTGGCCGATGTCGGGCAGCCCGGCGGCCTTGACCATGCCGTGGGCGACATCGATACGGAAGCCGTCCACGCCCAGATCCAGCCAGAAACGCAGCACCGAGTCGAACTCCGCGTGGACCTCGGGGAGTCCCAGTTGAGGTCGGGCTGCTGGGGGGCGAACAGGTGCAGATACCACTCGCCGGGGGTGCCGTCCGGGTCGGTGGTGCGGGTCCAGGCGGGACCGCCGAAGACCGACTCCCAGTCGTTCGGCGGCAGTTCGCCGTGGGCGCCGCGGCCGGGGCGGAAGTGGTAGCGGGCGCGGGCCGCGCCGCCGGGCCGGTCGGCCAGCGCCTCGCGGAACCACGGGTGCTGGTCCGAGCTGTGGTTCGGGACGACGTCCACGATCACCTTCAGCCCCAGCTCATGGGCGGTGCGCACCAGGTCGTCGGCGTCGCCGAGGGTGCCGAAGAGCGGGTCGACGGCGCGGTAGTCCGCCACGTCGTAGCCGCCGTCGGCCTGTGGGGAGGCGTAGAAGGGGGTCAGCCAGACGGCGTCCACACCCAGCCCGGCGAGGTGCGGCAGCCGCTCCCGCACCCCGCGCAGATCGCCGATCCCGTCGCCGTCGCTGTCGGCGAAGGACCGTACGTACACCTGGTAGATGACGGCGTCGCGCCACCATCCGTGGCCTTCGGACGGGCGCGCCGGCTCGGTGGCAAGGGAGGTCGTGAGCTCCTGGGTCATGGCGCGAACGTAACAGCTCTGCAATGCCTTGCGGAAGAGCTTGCAGAGCGCGCTGGTGCCCTTCGGGGGCACTCCGGTCGTGCTGTGAGCGTATGTCAAGCGCTGGAACGGGAGCGGAGCGGCTACCGCGGGGACACGCGGATGTAACGATGCCGAGCTCCTTGCAGAAATTTGCCGCAAGGTCTTTCGGCCGGCTTGCGGCCCTGTTACGTTCCTCCGCAACCCGGGGCCGCGAGGGAGCGGCCGGCTTTGGAGGAGTTCAGATGCGACGTGGCATAGCGGCCACCGCACTCGTCGCGGCCATGGCGCTCGCGGCGACGGCGTGCGGCGGTGACGACGGCGGCAGCGGCGACAAGAAGTCCGGCGGCCATCTCTCCGGCACCGTGACGTACTGGGACACGTCGAACGACGCGGAGAAGGGCACGTACAAGGAGCTCGCCCTGGGCTTCGAGAAGAAGCACCCCGACGTCAAGGTCAACTACGTCAATGTGCCCTTCGGCGAGGCGCTGGCCAAGTTCAAGAACGCCGCGGGCTCCGGCGGCTCCGGCGCGCCCGATGTGCTGCGCACCGAGGTGGCCTGGACCCAGGACCTCGCCAACATCGGCTATCTCGCCCCGCTGGACGGCACCCCCGCCCTCGCCGACCAGTCCGACTATCTGCCCAAGGCGCTCGCCGGGGCCAAGTTCAAGGGCAAGACCTACGCCGTCCCGCAGGTCATCGACACCCTCGGCCTCTTCTACAACAAGAAGATGCTGAAGGACGCCGGGGTCCAGCCGCCCAAGGACTGGACCGAGCTCAAGGCCGCCGCCAAGAAGATCAAGGAGAAGACCGGCAAGACCGGCCTCTATCTGCGCGGCGACGACGCCTACTGGTACCTGCCCTTCATCTACGGCGAGGGCGGCGACCTCCTCGACACCGGCGCCAAGAAGGTCACCGTCGACGACGAGCCCGGCATCAAGGCGTTCGCGGCCGCCCGCGACCTGGTCACCTCCAAGGCGGCGGAGACCGACGCCACCGACGGCTGGGACAACATGCAGAACGCCATCAAGAACGGCGACGTCGCGATGACGATCAACGGGCCGTGGGCGATCGAGGACACCCTGGCGGGCAAGGCGTTCAAGGACAAGTCCAACCTCGGGGTGGTCCCGGTCCCGGCCGGCAGCAAGGGCCAGGGCGCCCCGCAGGGCGGCCAGAACCTCACCGTCTACGCCGGGTCGAAGAACCGGGACGCCTCCTACGCCTTCGCGCGGTACATGAGCTCGGCCGAGGTGCAGGCCAAGACCACCGAGAAGCTCTCCCTGCTGCCCACCCGCACCTCCGTCTACGCCAACAAGACGGTCGCGGCGAACCCCAATGTGAAGTTCTTCAAGGCCGCCGTCGACAAGGCCGTCGAGCGCCCCTGGATCCCCGAGGGCAACAGCCTCTTCCAGGCGATCCTGGTGCAGTTCCCGGGCGTCCTCACCGGCAAGACCTCGCCCGAGAAGGCCGCCAAGTCGGTCGGTGACGCGTACCGCAAGCTCCTCAAGGGCGACTGGAAGTAGGGCCGGCGACGATGGCTGTCGACACCAGCCCGGCGATGGACCCGGCCGCGGGCGCGAAGGGCGCCCGCGGCCGGGGCAGCCGGGTTCGCAAGGCCGGCACTCCACCGCCGAGCCGGATCCGCAACGCGCTCACCCGCCACTGGTACGCCTGGGCCATGGTCGCGCCCGTCGTGCTCGTCATCGGGCTGATCATCGGCTATCCGCTGGTCCGCGGCGTCTATCTGTCGCTGACCGACGCCAACGAGGCCAATGTCGAGCGGACCATCGGGATCAACCACATCCCCGCCACCTACCAGACGGTCGGCCTCGACAACTTCCAGGCCATCCTCAAGGACCAGGTCTTCTGGGACCGGCTGAGCTGGACCGTCACCTGGACCGTCAGCTGTGTGGCGCTCACCTTCGCGATCGGCCTGGGCCTGGCCGTCCTGCTCAACCGGCGGTTCGCCGGGCGCACCCTCTACCGGTCGCTGCTGATCCTGCCCTGGGCCGTCCCCGCCTTCGTCTCCGTCTTCGCCTGGCGGCTGCTCTACAACGAGAAGAACGGCATCCTCAACAAGGTGCTGCACGGCGGCGGGATCGACGCGGTGCCCTGGCTGAACGACCCCACCATGGCCAAGGTCTCGGTGATCGCCGTGAACATCTGGCTAGGGGTGCCGTTCATGCTGGTCGCGCTGCTCGGCGGGTTGCAGTCCATCCCCGGTGAGCTGTACGAGGCCGCCGAGATGGACGGGGCGAGCCCCTGGCAGCGGTTCCGCCACATCACCCTGCCCGGGCTGCGCTCGGTCAGCTCCACCGTGATCCTGCTGTCGACCATCTGGACGTTCAACATGTTCCCGGTGATCTTCCTGCTGACCCGCGGCGGACCCGGCGACTCCACCGAGATCCTGGTGACGTACGCCTACCGGCTCTCCTTCGTCAACAGCCCGCGCGACTTCGCCGGCGCCTCGGCCTGGGGTGTGCTGATCCTGCTCGTCCTCATGCTCTTCGCGGTGGTCTACCGCCGTTCGCTCCGCAAGCAGGGAGAGGTGTGGTAGCCATGCGCGACCAACGACGCGGCCCGCTCGCCTCCGTCGGGCTGCACACCGCGCTCGTCATCGCCTCGGCGGTCGCGGTCTTCCCGCCGCTGTGGCTGGTGGTGACCTCGTTCAAGCCCAAGAGCGAGGCGTTCAGCACCGATGTGGTGAAGGACCCGACGCTGCGGAACTACCAACACGTCCTCGGCGACACCGAGTTCCTGACCTGGTTCGGCAACTCGCTGTTCATCGTGGTCATCACCACGCTCCTCGGCGTCTTCGTCGCCGCCACCACCGGCTACGCCGTCAGCCGCTTCCGGTTCCCCGGGATGCGCCCGCTGATGTGGCTGCTGCTGATCACCCAGATGTTCCCGGTGGCCATCCTCATCGTGCCGCTGTACAACATCATGTCGACGCTGGGCTGGCTCAACCAGCCGATCTCGCTCATCGTCACCTACCTCACGGTGGCGGTGCCGTTCTGCGCCTGGATGATGAAGGGCTTCTTCGACACCATCCCGGTGGAGATCGACGAATCGGGCCGGGTCGACGGGCTCAACCCCTTCGGGACCTTCTGGCGGCTGGTCGTCCCGCTGGCCAAGCCGGGACTCGCGGTGACCGCGTTCTACACCTTCATCACCGCGTGGGCCGAGGTGGCCTACGCCTCCGCCTTCATGACGGGGGAGGAGAACCTCACGCTCGCGGCGGGGCTCCAGACCTTCGTCAACCAGTACACCTCCGACTGGGGCTCCATGACGGCCGCGGCCGTCATGATCGCCATCCCGGCGGCGCTGGTGTTCTCCTGGGCCCAGCGCCATCTGGTGGCGGGGCTCACGGCCGGGGCGACCAAGTCGTGACGGGTCCGTTGGCGACGGGGCCGTCGGCGGCGGGTCCGTTGGCGGCGAGCGCACGGGAGGCGAGCGCACGGGAGGTGGGCGCACGGGAGGTGGGCCCATCCGCGGTGGGCCCGTCTGCGGTGGGCCCGGCTGGGGTGGGCCCGGCTGGGGCGGGCCCATCTGCGGTCGGCGCACCAGGGGTGGGCCTACCCGCGGCGGGCTCATACGCGGCGGGCCCAGCGGGGGCGGGCCTACCCGCGGCAGGGCCAACTACGGTGGGGCCATCCGCTGCAGGCTCATCCGCGGTGGGCCCGCCGGGGCGCCGCCGCGGCTCGCCGATATCGCCGCGCAGGCCAAGGTCAGCGAGGCCACCGTCAGCCGGGTGCTCAACGGCAAGGCGGGCGTGGCGGCCGCCACCCGGCAGCGGGTGCTCGCCGCCCTCGACGTCCTCGGCTACGAACGGCCGGTGCGGCTGCGGCGGCGCAGCGCCGGGCTGGTCGGCCTGGTGATCCCGGAGCTGACCAACCCGGTGTTCCCCGCCTTCGCCCAGATCATCGAGCAGGTGCTGGCCGGTCATGGCTACACCCCCATCCTGTGCACCCAGATGCCCGGCGGTGCCACCGAGGACGAGCTGGTGGAGCAGTTGGAGGAGCGCGATGTGGCGGGCATCGTCTTCATGTCCGGACTGCACGCCGACACCACGGCCGACCCCGCCCGCTATGCCCGGCTGGCCGGTCGCAAGGTGCCGTTCGTGCTGATCAACGGCTACAACGAGCACATCCAGGCCACGTTCGTCTCGCCCGACGACCGGGCGGCGGCGCGGATGGCCGTCCGCCACCTCGCCGCGCTCGGCCACCACCGCATCGGCCTCGCGGTGGGGCCCGCCCGCTACGTCCCCGCGCTGCGCAAGGTCGAGGGGTTCCTCTCGGCGAGCGCGGAGGTGCTGGACCTGCTGGGCCGACCGGCGGACGAGGCACGGGAGTTGGTGCGGCATACGCTCTTCAGCGTCGAGGGCGGGCAGGTGGCGGCGGCCACGCTGCTGGACCAGGGCTGTACGGGCATCGTGTGCGGCAGCGACCTGATGGCGCTCGGGGCGATCCGGGAGGCGGCGCGGCGCGGGCTGCGAGTGCCGCACGATGTGTCGGTGGTCGGCTTCGACGACTCCCCGCTGATCGCCTTCACCGATCCCCCGCTGACCACGGTCCGCCAGCCGGTGCAGTCGATGGCGACGGCGGCGGTGGGGGCGCTGCTGGAGGAGATGGCCGGGAACCCGGTCCAGCACACGGAGTTCGTCTTCCAGCCGGACCTCGTGGTGCGCGGCTCCACGGCCAGGCTCCGCTAGGAGTGTCCGCCGGACCGTGCCGCCTGCGGCGGCTGTTCCCCTCCCCGCCCCTTCCCGCGGCATCGATATGCGGCTCCGCCGCGAGGGCCGCTGCCGGACACCCCGCATGAAAAACCGATCCGACCGGCCGGGCGCGTGGGGCCCGTTGACTGGGCCCCCGGCCGGCCGGACCGGAGAACGCGGTTGAACGTAACACCGCCGCAATCGCTTGCGAAAGGTATTGCAACAACAAAAGCTCGCGAGTACGGTCCCGTCACCACCCCACCACTGACGTCTTGCAGCAAGAACCTTCAACGGCCTTACGGGCATGGCGCGTTGCCGTACCAGGCTCAATCGGCACCCCCGAACTCCACCCCCACGGAGGAACGATGGCCAGCAGCCGCATCCCCCTCGCCACCGCACTCGCCCTCGCGGCGAGCGCGATGATGCTCGTCGCCCTGCCCCAGACCGCACGCGCGACACCGCCCGGCACCAAGGACGTCACCGCCGAACTCTTCGAGTGGAAGTACGACTCCGTCGCCAAGGAGTGCACCAGCACCCTCGGCCCCGCCGGATACGGCTATGTCGAGGTGTCCCCGGCCACCGAGCACCTCCAGGGCGGCCAGTGGTGGACCTCCTACCAGCCCGTCAGCTACAAGATCGCCGGGCGGCTCGGCGACCGCACCGCCTTCAAGAACATGATCGACACCTGCCACGCGGCGGGCGTCAAGGTCGTGGCCGACGCGGTCATCAACCACATGTCCGCCGGGTCCGGCACCGGCACCGGTGGCTCCTCGTACACCAAGTACACCTACCCCGGGATCTACCAGTCCCAGGACATGGACGACTGCACCGCGCAGATCAGCAACTACCAGGACCGCTGGAACGTGCAGCACTGCGAGCTGGTGGGCCTCGCCGACCTGGACACCGGCGAGCCGTACGTCCGGACCCGGCTCGCGCAGTACCTCAACGACCTGCTCTCGCTCGGTGTGGACGGCTTCCGCGTCGACGGCGCCAAGCACATCCCGGCGGACGATCTGGCGGCCATCAAGAGCCAGTTGAGCAACCCGGGCGTCTACTGGAAGCAGGAGGTCATCTACGGTGCGGGCGAGGCGGTCTCCCCGACGGAGTATCTGCGCAACGGCGATGTGCAGGAGTTCCGCTACGGCCGGGACCTCAAGCGGGTGTTCCAGAGCGAGAAGCTCGCGTACCTGAAGAACTTCGGCGAGGGCTGGGGCTATATGGCCGGCAGCCAGTCCGGTGTCTTCGTCGACAACTGGGACACCGAGCGCAACGGCTCCACCCTCACCTACAGAGACGGCGCCGACTACACCCTGGCCAACGTCTTCATGCTGGCCTGGCCCTACGGCTCCCCGGACGTCCACTCCGGCTACGAGTTCAGCGACAACGACGCGGGCCCGCCGAACGGCGGCGCGGTGGGCGCCTGCTACCAGGACGGCTGGAAGTGCCAGCACAAATGGCCCGAGATCATGAGCATGGTCGCCTTCCGCAACACGGCCCGGGGCAACTCGGTGACCAACTGGTGGGACAACGGCAACAACGCCATCGCGTTCGGCCGCGGCGACAAGGCGTACGTGGCCATCAACCACGAGAGCGGCTCGCTCACCCGGACCTTCCAGACCTCGCTCCCGGCGGGCGGCTACTGCGACGTCCAGAGCGGCAAGTCCGTCGCGGTCGACGCCTCGGGCCGGTTCACCGCCACGCTGGGGGCGAACACGGCGGTGGCCCTGCACACGGGTGCCCGTAGCTGCGGGTAGGACGCCGCCTGCACCGGCGCGGGGCCCGGAGGCCCGGGGATCCGCCCCTGCCCCTGCCCCGGGCCGGGGCCCCCTCGGACTCCCTCGCTCCGAGAGCCTCCTTCGCTCGGCGGAGGGCCGGGCGCGGCCCCCGGCCCCGCCACGGGGACGGGCGCGCGGAGCCCACACCCACACCACACCTCAAGGAGCCACCACGTCCGTGAAACCCGTGAGATCAACCCTGTTCCGTACGGCCGCCGCGCTCGCCACCCTGGCGCTGGGCGCGGCGGCCGCGCCCGCCGTTTCGCAGACCGCCCGGGCCGCGGCCACCGAGACTCGGGCCGCCACCGCCGAGGCGCAGTGGATCGACCGCGCCACCGTCGTCTGGAAGGTCGAGCACACCGCCGCGACCGCCGAGGAGTTGCGCTCCGCGGACGGCGGCACCCTGCGGCTGGCCCCCGCCTCCCTGACCGACGCCCAGAAGGCCGCCTACCCCCATCTGGCCGACCGGCCCGCCTATCGGCTCGACCCGCGCGACCGCGACAAGGCCGCCACGGCGCTGCGCGGCCCGCTCTCCGCCGTCCAGCGCGCGGCCGACGACCGCGACCACGTGCTGCACCGCACCGGGGTGCAGTTCCCCGGCGTCCTGGACGACCTCTACGCGGACCGGGCGCGCCGGGCCCGCCTCGGCCCGGTCTTCCACGGCGGCCGCCCCACCCTCTCCGTCTGGGCGCCGACCGCCCAAAACGTGTCGCTCGACCTCGACGGGCGCACCGTCGCCATGCGGCGGGACCCCGGCAGCGGGGTGTGGAGCGTGACCGGGAGCCCCGACTGGCGGGACAAGCCCTACCGCTACCGGGTACGGGTCTGGGCGCCGAGCGTCGGCAAGACCGTCACCAACGAGGTCACCGATCCCTACTCCACCGCCCTGACCGCCGACTCCGCCCGCAGCCTGGTCACCGATCTGGCCGATCCCCGGCTCGCCCCCGCCGGCTGGGCGTCGCTGAAGAAGCCCAAGGCCGTTCCGCTGCGCGACGCCCGCATCCAGGAGCTGCAGATCCGCGACTTCTCCATCGCGGACCGCACCAGCGCCCACCCCGGCCAGTACCTCGCCTTCACCGACCGCGGCTCGGACGGGATGCGGCACCTCACGCGGCTGGCCAGGTCCGGCACCTCGTACGTCCACCTCCTCCCCGCGTTCGACTTCGGCACCGTCCCGGAGCGGCGGTCCGACCAGGCCCGGCCCGGCTGCGATCTGGCCGCCCTGCCCGCCGACTCCGACCAGCAGCAGAAGTGCGTGGCCGGGACCGCCGACAGGGACGGTTACAACTGGGGCTACGACCCGCTGCACTACACCGTGCCGGAGGGGTCTTACGCGAGCGACCCGGACGGCCCGGCCCGCACCCGCGAGTTCCGGCGGATGGTGCAGGGGCTGGCCCACGCCGGGCTGCGCACGGTCATGGACGTGGTCTACAACCACACCGTGGCCGCCGGGCAGGACGACAAGTCGGTGCTCGACCGCATCGTGCCCGGCTACTACCAGCGGCTGCTGGACGACGGCACCGTGGCCACCTCCACCTGCTGCCCCGGCACCGCGCCCGAGCACGCGATGATGGGCAAGCTGGTGGTGGACTCGATCGTCACCTGGGCCCGTGAGTACAAGGTCGACGGCTTCCGCTTCGACCTCATGGGTCACCATCCCAAGGCCAACATCCTGGCCGTGCGCAAGGCCCTGGACGCCCTGACCCCCGCCCAGGACGGGGTGGACGGCAAGTCGATCATCCTCTACGGCGAGGGCTGGAACTTCGGCGAGGCGGCCGACGACGCCCGCTTCGTCCAGGCCACCCAGCGCAACATGGCCGGCACCGGCATCGCCACCTTCAGCGACCGGGCGCGGGACGCGGTGCGCGGCGGCGGGCCGTTCGACGAGGACCCCCGCGTCCAGGGCTTCGCCTCCGGGCTCTTCACCGACCCCAACGGCTCACCGGCCAACGGCGACCGGGACGAGCAGCGGGCCCGGCTGCTGCACGCCCAGGACCTGATCAAGGTCGGGCTCTCCGGCAACCTCGCCGACTACACCTTCACCGACACCGGCGGACGCCGGGTCAAGGGCTCCGAGGTCGACTACAACGGCTCCCCGGCCGGTTACGCCGCCGCCCCCGGCGACGCGCTCGCCTACGCCGACGCCCATGACAACGAGACCCTCTACGACGCGCTCGCCTACAAGCTCCCCGCCACCACCTCGGCCGCCGACCGGGCCAGGGCGCAGGTGGTGGCCCTGGCCACCACCACGCTCTCCCAGGGCCCGGCGCTCAGCCAGGCGGGCACCGATCTGTTGCGCTCGAAGTCGCTGGACCGCAACTCCTTCGACAGCGGGGACTGGTTCAACGCCGTCCATTGGGATTGCGCGTCCGGCAACGGCTTCGGCCGGGGGCTGCCCCGGCGGCGGACAACGAGTCCAAGTGGCCGTACGCCAAACCCCTGTTGACCGATCCGTCTGTACGACCCGGCTGCTCCGAGATCACGGGCGCCTCGGCGGCCTACCGGGATCTGCTGCGGATCCGCACCACCGAGAAGGTGTTCAGCCAGACCACGGTGGAGGGGGTGCGGCAGGTGCTGTCCTTCCCGCTGTCCGGGACCGGGGAGACGCCGGGCGTCATCACCATGGGGCTCGGCCGGCTCGTCGTGGTCTTCAACGCGACCCCGTCCCGGCAGTCGCAAACCGTCCCCGCCCTGGCCGGGACGCCGTACGCCCTCCACCCGGTCCAGGCGCACGGCGCCGACGCCACGGTGCGGACGTCCGGCTACGAGCGCGCGACCGGCACCTTCACCGTGCCCGGCCGCACGGTCGCCGTCTTCACGGCGTCCGGGGCCGTCGGGCGCTGAACAGATCGACGGCAGGACGGGGCACGTCCAGCGGATCGCGGCGCCTGCGGTGGGCTGCTCCCCTCCCCGCCCCTTCCCGAACCTGGGGCTCCGCCCCAGCCCCGAACCTGGGGCTCCGCCCCAGCCCCCGAACCTGGGGCTCCGCCCCAGGCCCCGGATCGGGGCTCCGCCCCAGGCCCCGGATCGGGGCTCCGCCCCAGGCCCCGGATCGGGGCTCCGCCCCAGGCTCCGGGTTGGGGCTGTGCTCCAGGCTCCGGATCGGGGCTGTGCTCCAGGCTCCGGGTTGGGGCTGTGCTCCAGGCTCCGGGTTGGGGCTGTGCTCCAGGCTCCGGGTTGGGGCTGTGCTCCAGGCTCCGGGTTGGGGCTGTGCTCCAGGCTCCGGGTTGGGGCTGTGCTCCAGGCTCCGGGTTGGGGCTGTGCTCCAGGCTCCGGATCGGGGCTTTGCCCCAGCCCCCGGATCGGGGCTCTGCTTCAGGCCCCGGGGTCCAGGGGCGGAGCCCCTGGTAACGGGAAGGGGCGGGGAGGGGGAAGCCCCCGGCCCCGTCGCCCCGGCGCGGGTCAGCCGTTGGCCCCAGTCGCCAGGGCCCCGCCGTTCTGCGTGCCAGCGCGCCAGGGGGCGTCCGGGGTTCCGCCACGGGACTCGGGCCCAGGGGCGGAGCCCTTGGTAGCGGGGAGGGGGAAGATCCGCCGTACCCCCTAGCGCAGGGGACCCAGTCGGTCGCCGTTCGTCAGGCGGGCCTTGAGGTCGGCGCGGGCGCCCGCCTTCGCGGGAGGGTCAGGCCGCGGCCGTAGGAGCGGCCCCGGACGCCGCCGGTGGCGACGATCCCGGTCACCTGGCGGCTTCCGGCGGCCAGCAGATACCAGTGGCCGGACCGCGCCTTCCACAGCACCCCCGCCAGCACCCGCGGCTCGCGCGGGCCGCAGGCGGGGAGTTGTCGGCACCGGCCGCGACCGCCCCCGCCTTGCCCCGGCGGGTGTCCCACGGCTGGAACTGGGCCAGCACCTTGCTGCCCGTGCCCCGCCAGGTGTCGGCGCGGGTGCACAGCCAGGCCGCGTGGCCGCCCGCCTCCGGCAGGGCCTGGGCGGCGAACCGCCAGGCGTTGACCGAGCGCACTCCGCGCGCCCGCATCATCGCCAGCCGGCACCCGGTCCTGGCCCAGCTCGCCCGGGCCGCCCGGCCCGCCACATCGCGCACTCCGGCGCCGGGGGTGCCGTAGGTGAGCCGGGCCGGGGCCAGTTCGCCGAGGTCCGCCACGAGCCGCGAGCCGAACTGGAGCGCGGGCCAGCCACGACAGGGGCGCAGCCGCGGAACGGTGCGCACCGGGTCGGTCACCCCGTCCCCGGTGCGGCGCAGCGGACGCGGCACCCCGGCCGGGTGCAGCAGGTCCCGCACCCAGGCGTGGCGCACCCAAGGGGCGGTCAGATAGCGGACGTTGCCGTCCGTACGGCTGAGGACCAGCGCGGTCGAGGTGCCCGCGTCCGCGGCGTCCAGCCGGGCGAAGTCCAGCGCGACCGCGCCGCCCTCGCGCGCCTCCGCGTACCGCGCCACCCGCAGTCCGTCGTACAGCAGCACCACCGTGGCCTGGTCCACCTCGCCCGCGAACAGCAGCTGCGGCGGCCCCGACGGCGGCCCGGACTGCGTGCCCATGGTGGCCGACACCCGCACCGAGCCGCCCGGCCTCGCCCAGACGGCGAGCGCGCGGCGCAGCAGCGCGGTGTCCCGCACCCGGTCGCCGCGCGCGGGCCAGGAGGAGAAGTCGGCGCGGGACGCGGTGCGCCAGGCGTCGGGCGCGGCGCGGGTCAACCGATCGGGGTCCAGGGCGTGTTCGGAGGCCGGATTGCGGGCGTACGAGGGCGCGGCGGCGCCGCTCGGCCCCCAGCCCCGCCCCGGCACCCCCAGCAGCGTCCCGCACACCACCAGCGCCACCACGGCCACCAGCACCGCCCGCAGATGCTGGCGGCGGCGCATCAGATCGGTGGGCCGCGCCTGGAGCGAGCACGGGTCGAACTCGGCGGACTCCAGCAGCGATTCGTCCCGGCTGCCCGCCGGCTCCGGCACCGACTCCGCCTCGTCCAGCGCGTCCCGCGCGTCCGCGACCCCGGCGGCGCGCAGCAGGCCGCGCGTCTCGTGCTCGTCGAGCTGCTCCAGCTCAAGCAGGACGTACGCGGCGCGGCCGGGGGCGGACAGCTCCGACAGCGCCTTCTCCAGGGCGAGTTCATCGGCGCCGCCGGAGCGCGGGAACAGCCGCAGCCCGAACACCTGCGGCAGCGCCGGGGGTCGCTGCCACCAGGGCCGCTGCCGGGCCGCACGCAGCGCCAGGCGCAGCACCCGCAGCCGCACATAGGCGTAGCCGGTGGTGTCGGCGCCCGGGCCCTTCGTCCCGCGCTGCCAGGGCAGTTCGACATCGGGGTGCGGGTCCGGGCCGGTGTCGTAGCCCCGGTTACGGGGCAGCGCGCGCTGGGCGAGGGCATGCGCCGCGAGCACCCGGCGGGTGCGCCCGATGCCCGGCGGCAGGATGAGATACGCGAGCCGCACCAGCCGCGGGTAGTGCTCGACGATGGCGGCCTCGGCCTGCTCGACGTCGATCAGGCCGGTGGTTTCGTCGTCGGTGGCGACTGTCGCCTGCTGCTGGTCCACGTGTCGTGAACGAGTGGCGGGCCGGGTTGGTCACCTATGGGTGTCCGGCGGGACTTGCCGCCTGCGGCGGGCTGCTATCCCTCCCGCCCCTTCCCGAAACTGGGGCTCCGCCCCAGACCCCGAACCGGGGCTCCGCCCCAGACCCGGGGGCCATAGGTGGAGCCCCCGCCCCGCCACTGACACGAACCCGCTACGGCGTACGGGTCTTCCAGCCGCTGAACTCGACCGTCCCCCGGGCGCCCGTGCCGCCGTTCGCCGCGCTCATGAAGATCCCGGCGTCCTGCGCGGCCGCCCCGCCCGGTGCCGTCACCGTGGCCACCTTCCGCCAGCTCGCGCCGTCGTCCGTGGACAGCTCGCCGGTGTACGAGGTGGCGGCGGTGCGGGTCAGCCGCAGCAGTACGGGTGCCTTGACGCCGGTGATCCGCTGGTAGGTGTCCAGCGTGCCGTCGCCGCCCGAGTCGTACGACAGGACGACACCGTTGGCCGGGGTGACGGAGAGGTTCACGAAGCCGGGGAGCCCGCCGTGGCGAGGTCGTCGCGGACGATGATCCCGGCCCGCGCCCAGGGCCCGGTGGCCGCCTGGGCGTCGACCTTCACGGTGATGGCCGTGCCCACCGTAAGGACGCCATCGCGGTAGACGGAGCCGAATTCGGCGGTGCCCTTCCACAGGTCCTGGCCCGCGCCGTCGATCGCGAACCGCTCGTCCAACTGGCCGAAGGCCGCACCGCTGTTGGTGACCGTCTTCAGCCCGTCCGCCAGCGGTCCGGCGATCCACAGCGTCCCGGTGCGCACCGCCCGTACCCGCTCCTCGCCCTCCGGCCCGTACGTCACGCCCAGTTCGTACGGCAGCGGCTTGAGCGGGCGCTCCAGCGGCTCGTCGGGCGCGGTGGCGCGCCAGTGGACCTCGCCGGTGCCGCCCGCCGGGACGCTCGGCAGCCGGGTCGGCCCGTCCGGGGACGGGTCAAGGCCGGTCACGGTGAGGTCGAAGTCGACGCGGCCGGTGGGGCGCAGCCCGTTGACGTTGCGCAGGGCGGCGGTGAGGGACGCGGAGCCGCCGGGCGGCAGGGTGGTGGGCTCGGCGGTGACGGTCAGCGTGCCCTGGTACGGGGCCTTGGCCAGCGCCTCGTACACCCGCTGGGCGGTGCGGTGGGCGTCCGCCGTGGGCCGCACCGGATAGCTCTTGCGCTCCCGCGTCCACGGCTCCTCGACGGCGAACCAGTCGAAGGAGCGCGGCGGACGGTTCTCCGCGAGCGCGTCCTCCAACTCGTCCAGATAAGACTGCCACTGGGGGAGGTGGAAGTCGGCGATGAGGCCGCTCCAGTCGCGGTTGGCGTAGTTGGCCAGCTTGCCGCCGTCGGCCGTGGCGCGGTCCGCCCAGGTGGTGATGAGGGTGCGCGCGGCCCGCTCCAGCTGGGCCGACTCCTCCTCGCCCGACGCCATCCGCTTGGCGTCCTCGAGCCACGGGCCCAGCAGGAACCGCCGGTGGGCGCCGGTCATGTCGTCGCTGAGCCGCATCAGCTTGAGCCACAGCCGGGACAGCGTCGTGAAGGCCGTGCGGTCCTTACGGTCGTAGGCGTCCCTCAGCTGCGGGATCAGCTGCCAGGAGCGGTTGGCCAGCGCCTGCCGGGCGATGTCGGTGAGGTCGTGGCGGTAGGCGTCGCTGTCGCGCAGCCCGGCGCGCACCGCCAGCAGCGCCGCGAAGGCCACGTCGAACCCGGCCGGGTCGAAGGCGGGGGTGTGGGTCGCGTAGTTGGTGCCCGAACGCGCGGTCAGGGAGGGCCGCGCGGCGAACACCGAGTCGTGCGGGCGGCCGTCCTTGCTGCTGATCTCGTACGCGGTGTCGCGCAGCGCGGCGAACGCCTCGCGGGCCCTGGTGTCCCGGCCGCCGTAGCGCACATCGGCGTAGGAGCGGAACCACTCGGCCCGGTCCACCGCCTCGTCCCGCCACGCCAACTCGCTGAACAGCTCGAACGCGGCCGGGTCCCGCTCGGCCGCCTCCGCCATATAGGCCGTGCCGACGAGCTTGCTGCCCGGTTTGTCGCGCCATACGGTGAACCGCTTGGTCCACATGTGGGTCTTGGCGCCGATCGTGGTGCGGCCGCCGAAGTTGGGGATGGTGCCGAACGCGTACGGCACCGCGCCCCAGTCCCGCTCGCGGTCGGTGACGGTGTCCAGGTCCGAAAGACCGTCCACGATGAGCATGCGGTCGTGGTCGACGGCGTCCAGCAGATCGCGGCGTGGGTTCTCCTGCCAGCCGAGGATCACCCAGGTGGCGCCGGGGCGGGCGGTCCGCAGCGAGGTCTCCACGGCGCGGGCGGCCTCCGGCACGGGGACGTCCCCGGGGTCGCCGCCCTCGTGCAGCAGATCCATCTTGAACAGCTCGGCCTCGCCGAACAGTTCCTCCTGATGGCGGTAGAAGGCGGCGGCCACCTTCCGGAACACCTCGGTGCGCGGATCGAGCCAGTCGGGCCGCCTGAGCCCGTTCCAGTCGCCCTGCGGGACCGTACGGGCCCCCGGGTTGCGGTCCGCGAAGCCGTCCGGGACGGTGCCGAAGTAGCCGGGGAACACCGGCCGCATGCCCAGCTCCCGCAGCCGGTCGGCGATCCGCCGCCCCAGCTCGGTGCGCTTGGCCAGGAGCGCGGGGGACACCGGGCCGCCGTAACCGCTCATGTTCTGCAGCAGCCACCACGGCTGGTGGGAGGGGGCGGGGAGCCAGGCGCGCGCCTCGTCGTCCGTATAGCCGAAGTCCTGGAGCAGCCGGTGGTAGACACTCTCCTGACCGGCGGTGACCAGGAGTTCGTTGCAGCCGTGCAGGGCCGCGATGTCGATCAGGTGCTCCCATTGGTCCCACCCGGCGAACGGCGCGGTGTAGCCGTCATGGGTGTCGTTGAACGC
Source organism: Streptomyces violaceusniger (assembly GCA_005405945.1). Classification (GTDB taxonomy): domain Bacteria; phylum Actinomycetota; class Actinomycetes; order Streptomycetales; family Streptomycetaceae; genus Streptomyces; species Streptomyces violaceusniger. The sequence goes on along the minus strand of BJHW01000001.1, from coordinate 3,838,605 downwards.
GAAGCGGTGCGGGAGCGCGGTCGAGCGGGTGACGCGCCGGGCGGGCGCGGGCAGCTTCTTCGGCAGGTTCAGCTGATCGCCGGACCAGGTGATCTGGGCGTGGCAGGTGTACTTGAGGTACCAGTGCACCCCGGTGAGCAGCACCGCCGGGCTGGTCCCGGAGACCGTCAGCCGCCCCGCGGACCCGCCGACCTCGAACCGCTCCTCGGCGCCCCGCTTCTCCAGCGCCACCAGCCGGAACTGATCGGCGTGGTCCGGCAGCAGCCGTCGCAGCGCGGCGCGCGCGGGAGCGGTGTCGAATGCGGTCACGGCGGTGTCCTGTGCCTCGTGCGGTTCGTCGGCCATCGCCGGTAACCGGCTCCCCAGCGTGGCCCCGGCCCCCAGTGCTCCGGCGGTTCCGATCAGCGTGCGTCTGCTCAGGTCGCTCATGCGCCCCCCAACGGACAACGGCCAATGGGTCATATGGACAAGGCACTTAACCAGCGTTGTGGGGTGGGAGCAATGGGGCGCACGGGAGGCCCCGGCCCCGGGCCCAGCCGACCCGTCCTGGCCGACCGGCTTCGGCGGTCCGGGGCACGGCCGATCGGCTCCGGCGGGCTCGGTCATGGCCGACCGGCTCCGGCGGTCCGGGGCACGGCCGATCGGCTCCGGCGGCTCAGCCCCGGTCGAGGTAGGCCAGCACCGCCAGCACCCGCCGGTTGTTGTCGTCCGACGGTGGCAGGCCGAGCTTGCCGAAGATGTTGGAGGTGTGCTTGGCGACCGCCCGCTCGGTGACGAACAGCCGCGCCGCGATCGCCGTGTTGGACCGCCCCTCCGCCATCAGCTCCAGCACCTCCTGCTCCCGTGGCGTCAGCCGCCCCAACGGCCGGTCCTGGGCGCGCCGGTCCAGCAGCTGCGAGATCACCTGCGGATCCATCGCCGTGCCCCGGCGGCGACCCGCCGCACCGCGTCGATGAACTGATCGGCGTCGAAGACCCGGTCCTTGAGCAGATAGCCGATGCCGCCGCTGCCGTCCGCGAGCAGCTCCCGCGCGTACAGCTGCTCCACATGCTGCGACAGCACCAGCACCGGCAGCCCCGGCCGGGCCCGCCGCGCCGCCAGCGCGCACTGCAGCCCCTCGTCGCTGAACGACGGCGGCAGCCGCACATCCACCACCGCCACCTCCGGATCCAGCTCGGCCAGCGCCTTGCTCAGCTCGGGCCCGCTCTCCACGGCGGCCACGACCTCGAAGTCGTACGCCTCCAGCATCCGCACCAGCCCGTCCCGCAACAGGAACAGGTCCTCGGCGACCACAACACGCACGACTGCTCCAAGACTTCGTCGGGCCCCTGGGTGGGGGACGTGACCGAATCCGACGAATGTACCGCTGTGCGGTGTCGTCGAGGACCGCCGCGATCCGGCCCCAGGTGCCGGTCCGGGCGCCCGCCGCGCCCAGCGCGGCGGTCAACTCGGTGCGGCGCGCGGCCCGTTCGTCCAGTGGGAGCGAGAGCACATAGGTCGCCAGCCGGGTCGGCGGCATGGTGGCCAGGTCCGCCCGTACGGAGGCGGCCCCGACCGCGCGCCGCCCCCTGGAGCCGCAGCCGCTCCAGCCGGGTGCGCCGCGGGGCGATCCGCTCCAGGAAGACCTCGCGATCGATGCCGTGCTTGGCCGCGAAACCCTCGGCGGCGGTGTACGGGAGGTCGTACACCGCCGACCGCTCGTAGTGGGCGCGGCGCCACGCCTCCAGCAGCGGGGAGCCGAACCCCTCGCTCCGCGGCTTGCGGCCCGCCCCGATCCGGCGTTCGACACGGTCAAGTACCGGGGTGCGGTCGAGTCCGCCGTCCGCCATGCGCGTCTGGGCGAGGGTCGCCGCGTGCAGATCCCGGTAGTTCCCGGCATGGAGGAGTGCGGGAAGTCGAGCGACATGCGCTGCCCGCCCGCGTCGGAGGCACGCTGATACCGGCGCACCGCGTCCCGCCGCCGGATTTTCCCCGGCGGTGGGTCACCTGGCGGCGCCCTGCGCCGAGAGGGCGCAGGGGATCTCCATCGTCACCATGGTGGGCCCGCCGGGAGGGCTGCTGACCGCGAGGACCCCGTCGAACGTGCCCAGCCGCCGCTCGACACCGCTCAGCCCGCCGTCCGGGGTGATCACCGCGCGGCCGCGGCCGTCGTCGGTCACGGTGATGCGCAGCATGCCGTCCTGGTGGTGGATGTCCAGCCACATCCGCGAGGCGCCCGCGTGCTTGGCCGCGTTGGTCAGCACCTCGCTGACCGCGAAGTACGCCGCCGACTCGACCGGTTCTTCGGGGCGGCCCGTGAGGTCCACGTCCACCTCCACCGGCACCGCCATCCGCAGCGCCAGCGCGCGCACCGCGTCCCCCAGGCCGCGCTCGGCCAGGACGGGCGGATGGATGCCGCGGACCAGGTCGCGCAGCTCGGACAGGGCCTCGGCGGAGTTCGTACGGGCCGCGGCGAGCAGCTCCTTGGCCTTGGCCGGGTCCTTCTCGATCAGGGCCTCCACGGTGCCCAGGCTCATGCCCATCGCCACGAGCCGGGCCTGGGCGCCGTCGTGCAGATCGCGCTCGATGCGGCGCAGTTCGGCGGCGGAGGTGTCCACGGCGTCGTGCCGGGTCTCGGTGAGCCGCCGCACCCGCTGCTCGAGCGCCATGTGCTGGGTCGGGTCCAGGAAGGCGCGCGCCAGCAGGAAGTGGCCGCGCAGCAGGACGGGGGAGAGGACCGAACCGAGGGCGATGAAGCCGACGCCGACCGGGACGGCCAGCAGGGCGGTGCCCAGCGAGTCGATGGGCAGGAACGTGTACCAGTAGGTGCCGCCCGCGTCCACGATCGGCTTCCACACCCCGGCGGCCAGGACGAACCCTCGAGCCCGTACGGCATGAAGGCGAAGGCCAGCAGCGCGATGGCGTACCCGGCCGTCATGTCGACCTGGAGCCACAGCAGATCGCGCCAGGTGGCCGGGTCCTTCAGCAGGAAGGTGCACAGCTCCACCTGCCCGGTGACCCCGGAGCGCCGATCGGTCGGCAGCGGGCGGTACGGCAGCTGGATCCGCACATCGGACCAGGCGGCGGCCAGCAGCCGGCGCCGATTGGCGTGCGCCCGCACCGCGCGGATCAGGGGAGGGGTGGTGAACGCCCCGATACCCAGGAGGATGAAGCTGATCGACAGGATCGTCAGCACGGACAGGGCGATCGACACCAGCGCGAGCCAGGAGACGGCGAACCCCCGTGCGCAGGCCATCAGCGCTCTACGTGCCCTCATCCGGCTTCCCCCTCGCTGGTCGGAACCTGGTGCCCGCATCCGCGGGCCTCCTCAGTCTGGCAGCGGCCCGCCGCCCGGACACGGGGGCCGGACACCGTCCCGGGGTGTACCTGGCACCACCTCCCCGCATCGCTCTATGGCTCGGCGACAGGGTGGCTGCCCGGCTGGGGCGCGGACCTGCGGGTTTCTAGCGTCGTTGGCATGACCTGTTCCGTCCGTACCTCACGGGGAGAGACGCCATGAGCGCAACGAGGAAGGGCCTGGCCGTGCGGCTGGGCGGGTGGAGCACCCGCCACCGCAAGACCGCGATCATCGGATGGCTGCTGTTCGTCGTGGTCGTCGTCGTGGTCGGCGGGATGTCGGGGTCCCGGCAGATGACCAACTCCGAGAACGGTGCGGGCGATTCCGCACGCGCCGAGAAGATCCTGGAGGACGCGGGCCTCCAGACCCCGGCCGGAGAGATGGTGATGCTGCGCGGCGACCGCCCGGACGGCTGGCGGGACGCGGCCCGCGACCTCTCGGCGCGGCTGGAGCGTACGGGCGAGACGGTGCGCGTCCAGCCCCCGGTGCGCTCGGAGAACGGCCGGGATGCCCTGATCAGCTTTGAGATGAAGGGTGACCCGGACACCGCCGGGGAGCGGGTGGGGCCGGTCGTCGAGGCGGTGGAGAAGACCGAATCGGCCCATCCGGGCGTCGTGGCCTACGAGTTCGGCGACGCCACCGCCCAGCATCGGCTCGACGACATGCTGACCGACGACTTCAAGAAGGCCGAGCTGACCGCCGTACCGCTGGCGCTGGGCATTCTGCTGGTGGTCTTCGGGGCACTGGTGGCCGCGCTGCTGCCGGTGCTGCTCGCGGTGACCGCCTGCGTCGGCACCTTCGGACTGCTCGCCCTCGTCAGCCACCAGCTGCCCCTGTTCGACTCCACCAACTCGGTGATGTTCCTGGTGGGCCTGGCCGTCGGCGTCGACTACTCGCTGTTCTACCTGCGGCGGGAGCGCGATGAGCGGGCCGCGGGCCGGGACGCCGGAACCGCGCTGCGGATCGCGGCCGCCACCAGCGGCCGGGCGGTGCTGATCTCCGGGGTCACGGTCATGCTGGCGATGGCCGGGATGTTCCTGTCCGGGCTGCTGCTGTTCCACGGCTTCGCGGCCGCCACCATCCTGGTCGTGCTGATGGCGATGCTCGGCTCGGTGACCGTGCTGCCCGCGATGCTGTCCTGGCTGGGCGACCGGGTCGACGCCGGGCGGGTGCCGCTGCTGAACCGCCGCCGGAAGAAGGGCGTGCACGCCAGCGGTGGTCTCTCCGGCAAGCTGATGCGGCCCGTCCTGGCCAAGCCGAAGCTGTTCGCCGCCGTATCGGGCGCGCTGCTGCTGGTGCTGTGCGCCCCCGCCCTCGGGATGAAGACCGAACAGCTCGGCCTGGAGAAGCAGTTCGGCTCCGACGCCGCCATCACCGTGGCGTACCAGGAGATCACCGGCTCCTTCCCCGGCGGCCCCGCCCCGGCCGAGGTGGTGCTGCGCTCCGGCGAGGTCGGCTCCGCCCGCTTCGACGCGGCCGTTGCGGACTTCAGGAAGGAGCTCGCCGCGTCCGGGCGGTTCGGGAAGACGGTGGACGTCGAGGCGCACCGTACGAAGGGGGTGGCCCGGATCGAGGTGCCGCTGGCCGGGGACGGTCAGGACGCCACCTCCCGGCGCGCCCTGGACACGCTCAAGGAGGATCTGGCCCCGAGGATCCTCGGACCGGTCTCCGACCGGGTGTACGTGACCGGTGAGCTCGCCTCCAGCCGCGACTTCAACGACCGGCTGAAGACGGACATCGCCCCGGTCTTCCTCTTCATCGCCGCCGTGACCTTCGTGCTGATGCTGCTCTGCTTCCGGTCGCTGCCGATCGCGATCGTCTCGATCCTGCTCAACCTGCTGTCGGTGGGCGCCGCGTACGGCACGATGACCGCCGTCTTCCAGCACGGCTGGGGCGCGGAGTGGCTGGGGATGGAGCCGGCCGGGGCGATCGAGGGGTGGATGCCGCTGTTCGTCCTCGTCATCCTCTTCGGGCTGTCGATGGACTACCACGTGTTCGTGGTCTCGCGGATCCGGGAGGCCCATCAGCGGGGGCTCGCCACCCGGGAAGCGATCCGCGAGGGCATCCGGACGACGGCGGGCTCGGTCACCGGGGCGGCCGCCATCATGGTCGCCGTGTTCGCGGTCTTCGCCCTGCTGAGGATGCAGGACATGCAGCAGATGGGCGTCGGGCTCGCGGTCGCGGTGCTGGTGGACGCCACGCTGGTGCGGATGGTGCTGCTGCCCTCGGTGATGGCGCTGCTCGGGGAGCGCAACTGGTATCTGCCGCGCGCCCTGCGGTGGCTGCCGAGCGTCGGCCACGGCGAGGAGCAGCCGGTGGAGCGGCCGCGGCCGCCGCTGGTGGGGGCGGGCCGCTGAGGTGCCGGACTCGCTGAGGTGCCGGACCCGATGAGGTCCTGGACCCGCACCGCATGCGCCCGCCGTGGCGGACAGGCTCCTGGCCTGCCCGCCACGGCGGGCGTCATGGGTTCATCGAGGCGTTCGGAAGGGGTTCATGAAGGCGTTCAGGCGGTGGGCACGTACTTGTACCCCACCCGCCGCACCGTCACGATCGTCCCCCGGTACTCGTGGCCCATCTTGCGGCGCAGCCGGGCCACATGGACATCGACGGTCCGGCCGTCGCCGACATGGCCGTACCCCCACACCGTGGTCACCAGCTGATCGCGGGTGTGCACCCGGTGCGGATGGGCGACGAGATGGCTCAGCAGCTCGAACTCGAGGTACGTCAGGTCCAGCGGCCGCCCGGCGATCTCGGCGGTGCGCTGGTCGGGGTCTATCCGGATCAGCTCGTCACCCGTCACCGCCGGAACCCCCTCGGTGGCCGGCCCCGCCGCCTCGGGTGCCTGCCGGTCGGCCGGGACCAGCACCAGATAGCCGACCATCGGCGGATGGCCGGGGAGTGCGGGCAGGGCGTGCGGGGGAGCGGGCAGCCAGGTGGCGCCGGGGTGCAGCAGATCGGCGACCGGTGGCACCTCGTCCGGTGCGACGGCTCGCAGCCGCTGGCGGGCGGGTGGGACGGATGGGCTGGCCGGGGCCGCGGGAGCGGAGGCAGAGGCGGAGGCGGACGACAGGCCACGGAGGTTCGTCATGAGGTCAGCTCTTTCGCGCGAGAGAGAGGGCGTCAGTGGACGTCGTGCGCGCGGGCTGGGCGGCCGGACGGAGAGATCAGCGGCCGAGCGAGCGGGCCCGCGCATCGGATGCGCGGCAACACTCGCGGTCGAAGTGGTGCGCCTGCCGGGACGGCCAGAACGGCTCGAGGTCGTAACGACCCGTCGCGATGTCATGGAGGCTGGCCATGGCCCTATTGAAGCAGATACCGGGCCCGGGGCGCTCGGCCGTTGACGGGGAAGAGGTGCGACGATGCCCCGGTAAGAGGCCCCGCGCGGAAAGCGCCGCAGGCCGCCGCGTACCCCTTGAGGAGCGCAAGCCCATGCCGCACATCGTCGTCGAATACTCCGACACCCTGACCGACGCGTTCGACCGCCCCGGCTTCGGTGCCGCCCTGCACCCGGTGGTCGCCAAGACCGTCGACACGGCGGTGGCGGGCTGCAAGACCCGGTTCCGGCGGATAGAGGAGGCCCATCTCGCGGACGGCGCCGAGGACCTCGCCATGATCCACATTGAGGTGTCGATCCTGTCCGGGCGTGACGCGCAGACCAAGCGGGAGCTGTCCGCCGCGGTGGTGGAGGTGGCCCGCGCCCATGTGTCGCCGGTGCCGGGGCTGACGGTGCAGACCACCGTCGACGTACGCGATCTCGACCGGGACTGCTACGAGAAGCACGAGGCGGTCCATCCCGCCTGACGGAGGCGCACGGTACACCTTTGAGTGCAAATCTGGCATCTACCTATATACCAAGGCGAGGCGCACAATGGTGGTGCGGTGTTTTTACCGCACTGTGCGGTCAGACTTGCATGGATCGAAGGAGGCGAGTCGAATGGCCGACGTCTCACGTGCGAGAGGCGATATAACGGGCCACCCCGACGTATCCGAGATGCGGGAGCGTTACGCACGCATGATGGACGCGCGGGACGTTGTCTTCCTCGACGGGCCGGTGCTTCTCGCCGGTCTGTACTTCGCCATCTCTCCCTGGGTGGTGCACTTCTCGGGCACCAGCCCCAACCTCATGGTCAACAACCTCATCCTCGGTATCACCATCGCCCTGCTGGGGCTCGGCCTCACCACGGCGCCGAGGAGGATGTACAGCCTGTGCTGGGCCATGTCCGCGATCGGTGTGTGGATGATCATCTCTCCCTGGGTGGTCGCCCGGGGCGCCGATGCCGGGATCATCACGAACAATGTCGTCGTGGGTGCCGTCACCTGCCTGTTCGGCCTGATCGCAGCCGGCATGGTGATGCGGAAGGGCAGGGAAACCTGACCGGACGCCGAATCACCGAACCGTCTGGACAGCGGCGAAGGCCGTCCACCGCATGCCCCTCGGGGCGGTAGCGGCGGACGGCCTTCGGACGTCGCCCATGCTCTTGTGTGGGCTCTTGTGCGGGTCTCAGCCGATCGGCTCGGGCAGCGGGACCACGTCGTAGGAGCATTCGATGGTCCGGCCGGTGGCCGGGTCGCCCAGCTCCACCCGCCAGCGCCCGGCGAACTGGTCCACGCCCTCGGCCATCGGAATGGTGCCGGAGATCAGCACGGTGCCGGGCACCAGGTCACCGCGTTCGCGCAGCACCTCGACCCAGTACGCGGGCGGCAGCAGCTCGGCCAGGGTGCCGTTCTGCACCTCGGTCTCCTCGCCGTCGTGAGTGACCCAGGCGCGGAGCGTCAGGTCGTCGAGGCGGGGCGTCACATCGGACAGCCGCCAGGCGCGGGTGGCCAGCACATCGGGGGCCGCGTTCTTGCTCCAGGCCACGCCGTGGACCTCCAGCTCCCGGTCGGTGTGGTCGCAGGCCGCCGTCAGCAGCAGCTCCCCGTCCGCGGCCACGACCAGCGCCCACTCGGCCTCGCCCGAGGTGCGGGCGTGCTGGACGCTGACCCGGCCGGTCTGCTGGGCCAGGTAAGGGGAGACCGGGTAGAGGGCGGGTGTCACGGAGGGTGCGGGCACGCCCAGCTCGGCGAGCTCGGCCACATGGGCGGCCACATCCTCCTGGCTGCGGCCCGCGTAGCCCGCGTTGAGCACCTGGACGACCTCCACGTGGCGCAGGGAGCCGTCGGGGAGTTCGAAGGTGAGCGAGGACGGGGCGGACTGTGCTGCGGGCTGCGACGGCTTCGTTGTCATGAGTGCTGTGCTCTCCAGGGCGCGATGGGGCTTGTGGGGGCGATCTGCTTGTGGGGCGATCTGCGGTTTCTGCGCGTGCCGCGCGGTGACCCGCTGTCGCGGGTGACCGCGCCTTTCGCGGTTTCGAAGCGGTTAACTTCCTCCGGAGGGGTTGCGCATACGCTTGGTATACAACAAGTATGCCGGAAGGTCGATCCGCGCAACCCCCCATCCACCGCACCACCACGAAAACGCCACGTACCATCCCGTAAGCCTCATGCACCACCTCGAGGACGGAATATGCAGCCCACCGCATCGAGCGCAACGCCACCCCGGGCCGACCGGTCCGGGGTCCGCCGCGCCTTCGTCGCCAGCCTCACCGGCACCGCCCTGGAGTGGTACGACTTCGCCGTCTACTCCGCCGCCGCGGCCCTGGTCTTCGGCGATCTCTTCTTCCCCTCCAAGGACCCCACCACCGGCACCCTGCTGGCGTTCTCCACCTACGCCGTCGGCTATGTCTCCCGGCCGCTGGGCGGCTTCGTCTTCGGCCGGCTCGGCGATGTCATCGGCCGCAAGAAGGTGCTCATCGCGACGCTCGTGCTCATCGGCGGCGCCACTCTGCTGATCGGGCTGCTGCCCACCTACGCCACGGTCGGCGTCGCGGCCCCGGCCGCGCTGGTGCTGCTGCGCTTCGCGCAGGGCGTCGGCGTCGGCGGTGAGTGGGGCGGCGCGGTGCTGCTGTCCAGCGAGTTCGGCGATCCGAAGCGGCGAGGCTTCTACGCCTCCGCCGCGCAGGTCGGCCCGCCGGCGGGCAATCTGCTGGCCAACGGCGTCCTGGCCGCGCTGGGCGCGGCGCTGACGGAGGACCAGTTCACCAGCTGGGGCTGGCGGGTGGCGTTCCTGCTCTCCGGCGCCCTGGTGGTGTTCGGTCTGTGGATCCGCGCCAAGCTCGAGGAGACCCCGGTCTTCAAGGCGATGGAGGCCGCGCAGGACCGCCCGGAGGCGCCGCTGCGCGAGGTGTTCACCACCCAGCCGAGGGCGCTGACCGCCGCGATCCTCAGCCGGGTCGCCCCCGATGTGCTGTACGCGATGTTCACCGTCTTCGTGCTCACCTACGCCACCAATGAACTCGACATGTCACGCGGCTCGGCGCTCACCGCCGTGCTGATCGGCTCCTCGCTGCAGGTCGTGCTCATCCCGCTGGCCGGGGCGCTCTCGGACCGGGTCAACCGGCGGCTGCTGTACGGGGGCGCGGCCGTGGCCGCCGGGGTCTGGCCGTTCCTGTTCTTCCCGCTGGTCGCGGACGGCAGTTGGGCGCTGCTCACCCTCGGGGTCGTCGGCGCGCTGGTGATCCACTCGCTGATGTACGGGCCGCAGGCGGCCTTCATCGCCGAGCAGTTCTCCCCGCGGCTGCGCTACACCGGCTCCTCGCTCGCCTACACCCTCGCCGGGCTCATCGGTGGCGCGATCGCGCCGCTGCTCTTCACCACGCTGCTGGGGGCCTATCACGCCTGGGTGCCGCTGGCCGTCTACATCGCGATCACGGCAGCGGTCACGGTGGCGGGCCTCTGGCTGGGCCGGGACCCGTCCTCCGCCGAGGAGGAGGAGCCGGAGCCGCTTCCCGTCGGCTCCACCGCCTCCACGACCGTGTCCTGACCGCTGTCCCGTCCCGCCCGTCCCGCCCGTCCCGCCCGTCCTGCCCCGTCCCGTCTCGCCCTGCCGCGCGGAGCTGTAAAGCGAGCCGTACCGGGGAAGGGGCGGGATGGGGCCGCGTGCCCCGCCGGGACCACGAACCCCGACCGCACTGCGACCCTCCGGTACCCTCCGACCCTCCGTCTCTCCGGCCCTCCGGCCCTCCGACGCTTCCGACCAGGAAATGAGGCAGCACCCGCCATGCCCTCCGCATCGCACTGAGCCAGATCACCACGGGCCCCGACCCGGTGTCGAACCTCGCCCTGCTGCGCGAGGAGACCCAGCGGGCGGCGGCCGCCGGGGCGCGTCTGGTCGCCTTTCCGGAGGCGGCCATGGCCTGCTTCGGCACCCGGCTCGGCCCCATCGCCGAACCGCTGGACGGCCCCTGGGCCACCGAGGTCCGGCAGATCGCGAAGGACGCCGGGCTGGTGGTCGTGGCCGGGATGTTCACCCCGGCGCCCGACGGCCGGGTGACCAACACCCTGCTGGCCACCGGCCCGGGGGTGGAGACCTCCTACGACAAGATCCATCTCTATGACGCCTTCGGCTTCGCCGAGTCCAAGACCGTGGCCCCGGGCTCCGAGGTGGTGACCTTCGACCTCGATGGCGTCCGGATCGGCCTGGCCACCTGCTACGACGTACGGTTCCCCGAGCTCTTCCGGGCCCACGCCGACGCGGGCGCGGTGGTCTCGCTGCTGCCCGCCTCCTGGGGCGCGGGGCCCGGCAAGCGCGAGCAGTGGGAGCTGCTGACCCGGGCGCGGGCCCTGGACGCCACCGTATGGCTGGCGGCCGTGGGCCAGGCCGACCCGGAGGCGTCCGGCCTGACCGCCGCGACCTCCGCCCCCACCGGTATCGGCCACAGCGCCCTGATCGGCCCCGACGGCACCGTACGGGAGCGGCTGGACGCGGGCCCGGGGCTGCTGGTGGGGGAGGTGGACACCGAGGAGGTCACCGCGGTGCGCCGCACGGTGTCCGTCCTGGCCAACCGCAGGCTGGGCGGACAGTCATGAGCGAGGCTGGGCGTACGGCCATGGGCGGCACCGCCGGGGCCAAACCGGAGTACGAGTTCCATCTGCCCTCCGCCCCCTGGCAGCGGCCGCCGGGCGCGGCCGCGGGGGTCAGCGAACAGATCCTTGCCACGGACGGGAGCGGCACCCACACCACCGCCCTGGTGCGCTGGGAACCCGGGACGGACACCTCCCCGTCCGGGGTGGTCCGCCACGACGGCTGGGAGGAGGTCTACCTTCTCGAGGGCAGCATGCGCGATCTGACCCTGGGGGAGACCTTCTCGCGCGGCTTCTACGCCTGTCGGCCGCCGGGGATGCCGCATGGCCCCTGGGTCTCCGAGGAGGGTGTCACCATGCTGGTCATCACCTATCCGAAGGCGCCGACCGGTCGGTGACCCACCCCTGGGCGGTGGCCCAACCCAGGGTCATGACTCACCTTGGGCGGTGGCCCACCCCTGGGTCGTGACTCACCCCGGGTCGTGAGTCACCCCGGGTCGTGACTCACCCGGCGAGCAGCACCTTCAGCGTCGACCCCAGATGGGCGCTGATCGCCGCGCGGGCGGCCTCCGTGTCTCCGGAGGCCACCGCGTCCAGGATCGCCCGGTGCTCGCCGAGCACCTCCTCCTGGCGGCCGGTCTGGGTGTAGAGGGCCACCACCCCGGCCCGGATCTGGCGGCTGCGCAGCCCGTCGTAATGCCGGTTGAGGAGTTCATTGCCCACCGCGGCGACCATGGTCGCGTGGAAGAGGTGGTCGACGGCGATGAACTCCTTGGCCTGCTCCGGCCCCATCAGCTCACGCTGCCGCTCCAGCAGCTCCGTCAGCTTCCCGACCGGCACCGTGCCCGCCTCGATGGTCCGCTCGGCGGCGTGGCGCTCGACGATCCCGCGCAGCTCCATCAGCTCGGTGATCTCCCGGCCGGAGAGCGGGGCGATATGCGCACCCCGCTTGGGGACCAGCTGGACCAGATCCTCGGCCGCCAGCAGGAGCAGGGCCTCACGGATCGGGGTCCGGGAGATGCCGATCCGGTCGGCGATCTCCTGCTCGGTGAGGAACCTGCCCTGCATGTCGGGATCGGTCAGCACGGTCTCCTTGAGGAACGCGTACGCCTTTTCTCGTCCGGACTGCGCTGGCACTGGGCCCCCATGCTGCTTCGCATACAACTCGTATACGAAAATTATCACGGACCGGTGGCAGCGTCGGGGAGATCGGGTATCCAGGAGCCGTGGATGCCCGCGGGGACGCGGTGGGGCAGCTCCACGGTGGCGATGGGGGCGGCCGTGATGTCCCGGGCGTCCAGGACGATCAGCTCGGAGGCGTCGCGGCGGAGATCGCTGACGATGGTCAGCAGATAGCCGTCGTCCTCGCTTCCGCCACGGTCCCCGGGGGCCTCGCCCGCGTATCCGTCACCGCCTCCGGCCGCGGGCACGAACACCGCCTCCCCGGGCATCCGGCCCGGTCCGGTCGGCGCCATCTGCCGGGCCCCGGTGGCCGCGTCGTACTTGACCAGTGCGTACTCCTCCAGTCCGCTCCCGGGGAAGGCGACGGCGTAGGCGTAGCGGCTGGGCCGCCCCAGCACGCTGTCGTTGATCGTGGGGAACTCGGTGACCAGGTCGTCCAGCGGCTCCTCCCGGGCGCTGCCCGAGGCGGGGTCCAGAACCCAGCGGTGGTGCAGGGAGCCCACCAGCGGGACGGCGGCGTGGCCCGGGGCGCCGGTCCACCACTTCCAGGAGGTCTCCCAGGCGGTGCGGTCATAGCGCGGCCCCTCGATGACGACGCGGCCCGCCGGATCCTCATAGGCGTTGGCGATGTGCAGCAGGGCGCCGGGCTCCACCTCGCACCAGGTGACGCGGGGCGGCCCGGTGCGCGGCATGATCCCGATGCGCGGCCGGTAGCCGTCGGACCAGCGGTAGGGGATTCCGGACCGCTCGGCGGGGTCGAAGACGACCGGCAGGTCCAGCCACACCACATGGCGTTCGGTCAGCCCGAAGTCGTGCATCAGCGAGGGCCCCGCGCCCTCGATGGTCTCTTCGCGGACGATATGGCCGTCGCGGGACGCCACGTAGTGGACGAGGTGGGGCGGTAACGGGGAGTACGAGAAGAAGTGCAGCTCCCGGTGACCGGGTCCTCCTTGGGGTGTGCCGTCATCGCCCGGTTCAGCTTTCCGCCGAAGTCATAGGCGCCGACGGTGGCCAGCTCGGGGGTCAACTCATAGGGGAGGTTGGCCTCCTGGAGGGCCAGGATGCGGCCCGCGTGCTCGATCACATGGGTGCCGGCGACGCTGGCGGTGAGATCGTCCGCACCCCCGTCACCCGCGTCCGCACCCCCGTCACCCGCGTCCGCGCCCCCGTCACCCGCGGCCGGGCCTCCGCCGCCCGCGGCCGCCCCCTTGCCGTTCGCCGCCGCCTCGGCGTCGTGGAGGGCTGGTGTGCGCACCCAGCGGTTGCGGTACCACTCCGCTCTTCCCTCGCACAGCCGCAGCCCGTGGACCATGCCGCTGCCCTTGAACCAGTGCGAGGGCACCACTCCGGGCGGGGGATTGTGGCCGTTGCGCAGATAGCGGCCGGTCAGCTCGGGAGGGAGGGAGCCGTGCACGGTGAGGCCCCAGACGGTGGACTCCACTGCCACCGGGGCGTAATGGCCGCTGAGATAGGGCGGCCTGGCGGGCTCGCCGGGCTTTGCGGGGCCGGCGGGGTTGCCGAGGAACCGGTCGCTCATCGCGCGCCCTCCTCGCCGCTACGGCGGGCGTCCTCGTCCGCGACCAGGACCACCTTTCCGGCGACGGTGCCGGACTCGGCCAGCCGCATCGCCTTCGCGGCGTCGCTGAGCGGAATCCTCGCCGCGACCAGTGCGGTGAACTCGCCCTTCGCCATCAGCGCCAGCACCTGCCCGAGGTCGGCGCGGATCCGCGCCTGGAAGGCGGCCCGGCGCCGCCGTCCGGCCCAGAGGTTGAAGAAGTGCGCCCGCCGTCCGTTCGGCAGCAGGTTCCACAGGGCCAGCCGGGCGAGCAGCTTGAGTACCGGGGCCCGGGACGAGCCGGGGACGTCCCGGGTGGCCGCCGTGCCGTAGGAGACCAGCGTGCCGCCGCGGGCGAGCAGCCGGAAGGAGTCCACGATGCCCTCGCCGCCGACGTGGTCGAAGACCGCGTCGACCCCGCCCGGCGCCAACGCCCGCACCCGGGCGGGCAGATCCGGATCGCGGTAGTCGAGCGGGGTGGCGCCGAGGGCGTGCACCGCGTCGTGATGGCGGGGTGAGGCGGTGCCGATGACCTTGATGCCCGAATGGCGGGCGAGCTGGACCAGGGTGGTGCCCACCCCGCCGTTGGCCCCGTGGACCAGCACGGTCATGCCGGGGCGCACCTTGGCGACGCGGTGGAGCATCTGCCAGGCCGTGATCCCGTTGACCACCACCGTCTCGGCCTCCGCCGCGTCCACCCCCTCGGGGACCTCCACCAGATCGCCCGCGTCGACGAGGGTGTGGCTGGCCCAGCCGCCGATCTTCGTGAGCGCCGCGAACCGGCGCCCGCGCAGGGCCTGATCCACCCCGGGGCCGGTCGAGACCACCCTGCCCACCAGGTCGTAGCCGGGCACGAAGGGGAACGGCGGCTGGTCGTAGTACTTCCCGCGGCGCATCTGCTGCTCCGCGAAGGAGACCCCCGACGCCTCGACGGCCACCAGCGCCTGCCCGGGACCGGGCTCGGGCAGCGGGCGGGTGCGGAGCTCGAGCCCCTCGGGCTCCACCTGGCCCGGCAGAACGACTTCGGTGATCACGGCTGACCTCGTTTCGGTGTGAGGTGTTCTCGCTGCTGTGAGAACTTCTAACCAAACAATGAACCTGTTACTCTCGAGGTGTCAAGTCCGAATTCGAAGAGCCGCACGGGAGGCGCGTCCATGGCGACAGCACGGCGAGAGCGCTATCGCAAACAGACCCGGGAGGAGGCCAAGGCCGTGGCCCTGGCCCAGCTGGCCGAGTCGGGCACGGCGGGCATCTCGGTGAACGCGATCGCGAAGGCGATGGGGATGACCGGCCCCGCGCTCTACCGCTATTTCGCGAGCCGGGACGAGCTGCTGACCGAGCTGATCACCGACACCTACCGCGATCTGGCCGAAACCCTCGCCCAGGCCGTCGCCGGCGCCGCCCCCGCCGACCGCTTCCGCGCCATGGCCCGCGCCATGCGCGACTGGGCGAAGCGCCAGCCCGACCGCTATCTGCTCATCTACGGCACCCCGGTGCCCGGTTACCACGCGCCGCCGGAGACCGCCGAGATCGCGGCCGGGATGATGCGGACCATCTTCGACGCCTGCTCCGCCGTCGGCGGTGCCGATGGCGCCACCGCGCACGGCGCCACCGCGAGCCACGAGCAGCAGCCCCTCACCGAGCTCGAGGCCGAGTTGGCGCGCCATCTCGAGGGCGTGGGCTCCTGGGTGCCCGGGGAGGAGCCCGGCGGTGAGCTGAAGGGCCGTGCGCTGCGCACCTGGACCCGGCTCCACGGCGTGATCAGCCTTGATGTGCAAGGCCAGTTCACGGGCATGGGGTTCGATCCCTCGGTCCTCTTCGAGGCCGAGATCGACGCCCTGGTGCGGGGCGGCTGAGGCGCCCCGGTCCGAGCTGCCCGCCCGGCGGCCCCGGCGCACACTGGAAGGACACCGGAGCGCGACGGGGACCGGAGGCCGCGATGGAGCACGGTGAGTTCGATGTGGTCGTGGAGATCCCTGAGGGGTCCCGCAACAAGTACGAGATGGACCATGAGACCGGCCGGATCCGGCTGGACCGGATGCTGTTCACCTCGACGAAGTACCCGGCCGACTACGGCTATGTCGACCACACCCTCGGCCGGGACGGCGATCCGCTGGATGCCCTCGTCACCGTCGCCGAGCCGACCTTCCCCGGCTGTGTGATCCTCTGCCGGGCCATCGGCATGTACTGCATGCGCGACGAGCAGGGCCCGGACGAGAAGATCCTCTGCGTCCCGGCCCATGACCCGCGCTATGTCGGCGTGCAGGACATCGATGACGTCCCCGAATTCGACCGGATGGAGATCACCCACTTCTTCGAGGTCTACAAGGACCTCGAGCCCGGCAAGTCCGTCGAGGGCTCCCACTGGGAGGGTCGCGACCGGGCCTACGCCGAAATAGCCGCCTCCCGCGCCCGCGCGGCCGAGACCGGCCCGTTCCACGGCCCCTGAGCGGGACCGGCGGCGCCGGCCCCTGAGCAGGGCGGACGCTCAGGGCGCCTCCCCGCGCGGCGCCGGTACCCCGTGGTCGTTCCCCGGTACCCCGCGGTCGTTCCCCGGCACCCCGCGGTCGTTCCCCGGCACCCCGCGGTCGTTCTCCGGCACCCCGCCGTCGTTCTCCGGCAGCCCTCGGTCGTGCTCCGGCACTCCGCGGTCGTTCTGGAGTTCCCACAGCTCCCGGAACAGCCCGGGGGACCCCGTCAGCTCAGCGAACGTGCCCTGCTGGATCACCCGCCCCCGCTCCAGCACCACGATCCGGTCCGCCACGGCCACGTTCGCCAGCCGGTGCGTCACCAGGACGACCGCGCGGTCCTCCGCCATCCGCCGCAGCCCCGCGAAGATCCGGTGCTCGGCGCGGGCGTCCAGCGCGCTGGTCGGCTCGTCCATCACCAGCAGCCCCGCGGGCCGGTGGAACGCGCGGGCCAGCGCGATGCGCTGCCACTGTCCGCCGGACAGCTCCACCCCGCCCCACCACTGCCGGGCGAGCAGGGTGTCCAGCCCGCTGCGCAGCCCGTCCACCACCTCCTGCGCCCCGGAGTGGACGGCCGCCTCCCGGACCCGCCCGTCCCCGCCGTGCGGCTGGCCGAGGGTGATGTTGTCGCGCGCGGACAGCGGCCAGTGCGCGTAGTCCTGCGGCACGACCGCCGTATGCCGCCACATCGCCTGCGGATCCAGCTCCGCCACGCCCACGCCGTCCCAGGTCACCATGCCCTTGGTGGGCAGATAGAGCCCGGTCAGCAGCTTGCTCAGGGTGGTCTTGCCCGAGCCGTTCTCCCCGACCAGCGCGAGCACCTCGCCCCGCCGCACCTCGAGCGTGACATCGTCCAGGGCCGGGGCGTCGGACTCCGGATAGGCGTACGTCAGCCCCTCGGTCCTGATGACCCGCGGCGGCGCCGGGACCAGGGCGCCGCGCCGCATCCGGTGCCCGCCCGCCTCCTCGATGAACTCCGCCCAGTCGTCCAGATACAGCCCCGTACGGAACAGCCGCGTCCCGTAGCCGACCATCCCCTGGAGCGAGGCGCCGACCGTCCGCAGCGCGAACACCGCCGTACCCGCCGACGCCACCGACATCTGCCCCGCGCCCAGCAGCAGCGCCAGCGACGCCCAGACCAGCCCGGACGCCAGCCCACCGGCCAGCGCCCCCAGCACCGCGTACCGCGCGCCCCGGTGCACCGCCTTGTCGGTGGCCGCGTCCACCCGCGCCCCGATGGCCCGGTACCGCTTCAGCAGGAACTCGGCCATGGTGCCGGAACGGAGCTGATCGGCGATGTCCTTGTCCACCATGTACCAGCGCAGCAGCCCGAGCGTGCGCCGGTCCGCGCTGATCGCACGACTGGTCTCGTACTGCACCCGGGCCGCCTTCATCCCCGCGATCCCCTGCGGCAGCGCGGCCAGCAGCAACAGCGGCAGCAGCGCCGGATGCAGCACGGTGACCACGCCCGCCGCCGCGATCAGCGACGAGAGACACGCCATGAGCTGCTGCGACTCGGTGATCAGATCCCGCGCCACCTCGGCGCCCCGGTCCGCCGCGTCCCACTTGTCGTTGAACCCGGGGTTGTCGTACGCCGCCAGCTCGGCGTTGATCGCCGCGTTCAGCATCTGAGTCTCGGCCTCCCGGGAGATCCGCGGGGAGAGCCGGCTGGAGACGTTGTTGACCGCGATCCCCAGCAGCGCCCGCAGTCCGGCCGCCCCCGCCAGGACCGCGATCGAGGGCAGCGCGTCCCGGAGCCGGTCGGTGATGTGGCCGGAGGAGATGAGCGCCGTGATCGTGCCGGTGGTGGCCAGCAGCCCGAACGCCTCGAAGAACCCCGACAACGCCTGGCACACCAGCAGCGCCACCACCGCCGTACGGTCCACCTTCCAGGCCAACGCCAGGGAGCGGCGCACCAGTTGGGGCAGTCGGCGGGCCATGGCCCGGGTGGTGACGGGACGCTTCTCCAGGGCCGTCAGCGTGGGTGGCCGGAACCGTAACTCCTCGCCGGGCCGCTCGGCCGACGGTTCCGATGGCGATTCCGACGGCTGGGCCGATGGTTGTTTTGGCGGTTGTTCTTCCTGCTCCGTGGTGCGAGACATCACAAATCCCCCTGAGGGTGTGTTTTCCATTCGGTATGCCTCAGACTCCCGCAGACCGGGACCCGGGCGTCCAGGGTTTACGACGAGGTCCACCGATCGTGGAGCGCGTCCCGCGCGTCACGCGACCGGGAAAAGCGCTGGAGTCGCGCGCCGGTCGCGTGCTTCGATGCGCTTCATGGTGTCCATCGACCGACTGCTCGCCTTCGCGGCCATGTCGTTCCTGCTGATCGTGATCCCCGGTCCGAGCGTGCTCTTCGTGGTCGGCCGGGCACTGGCCCAGGGCCGCCGCGCCGCGCTGACCACGGTCGTCGGCAATACGCTCGGGGCGTATGCGCTGGTCGTGGCCGTGGCGCTGGGCGTCGGGTCGGTGGTGGAGCGCTCGGTCCTCGTCTTCACCGCGCTGAAGCTGGTGGGCGCCGCGTATCTGGTGTACCTGGGGTCAAGGCGGTGCGGCAGCGCCGCTCGCTGCAGGCCGCCTTCACCGGCGACGGCCCCGCCCACGGAGGCCTGCGCACGCTGTGGGAGGGGTTCGCGGTCGGTGTGGCCAACCCCAAGACGATCGTGTTCTTCGCCGCCGTACTGCCCCAGTTCGTCGACCGCGAGCGGGGGCATGTGGTGCTGCAGATGCTGCTGCTCGGGCTGGTCTTCAACGCCATCGCGGTGGTCTCCGACAGCGTCTGGGGCCTGGCCGCGGCCACCGCCCGCACCTGGTTCGCCCGCTCCCCGCGGCGCCTGGCCACGGTCGGCGGCGTCGGTGGACTCTCCATGATCGGCCTCGGCGTCACCGTCGCCGCGACCGGCCGCGCGGACTAGGGTCCTTCTGGCGGAGATCCGTCAGAAGGACCCTAAGCGCTCCGCGGGAAGTGGCGCCATGCGTCGTTGGCCGACTGCGGCGCCGTCGTGGCTGGTCCCACGCGGCGGAGCCGCATATCGACACAGCCGCGCGGCGGAGCCGCACATCGACACGGCCCCGCGCCCCTTCGGGGCGCTGCCCGAACCGTAGCGGACTTCCTCCGACCTGCTGAGCCCCGTATGGACTCCGTCCGGGGTCAGGCGGTCGACGTCGGCCCGGCCGCCCGCCTCGACATCGGCCAGGAGGGCTATCCGGCTCACCGCGCAATGCCGCCCCCGGCACCCTGCCTGGCCGGCGGCCGCTTCCTCTGACGCCACGTGATGCGCGTGACGTCACGTGATGCGCGCCAAGCGTGCGCGGGCAGGTGATGGCGGGCCATGCGCGCCGCGCGTGGGATGAGAGGTGCGCTGAGGGGGGAGCGGGCGCCGCGTCGTATGGGGTCAGCCATGCGGCGCCGAGGGGCATACCGGCGCATACCTGCCCTCTATGCGGGTAAATGCGAAGTGTGTTCGGCAAGACGCCACGATGGGGCACGCTCCTGCTGGCCATCCTCGTCGCCCTGACGGCGGTGCTGCTCACCGCCGGGGGTGCCCATGCCGAGACGGATGTGAACAAGATCGGCAAGGCGCTGCGCAGCAGCCCCGTGTACGTCGATTCCGGCGCCTCCGACGCCCTGAGCGCCGGACAGGCGCGCGCCCTGGTGGCACACATCCGCAAGGCGGACGTGCCGGTCTACGTGGCCGTTCTGCCGGACAACCCCGCGTACGGCGGTGAGCGCGTCTTCGGGCGGCTGCGCGCCGCCGTCGACCGCCCCGGCGTCTACGCGGTGGCGCTCGGCTCCTCCTTCGGGGCGGCCTCCGACACCTCGGTGCTGCCCGGACGCACCTCGCGGGCGCTGGCGGAGCGGAACCTGCGGCAGCACCCGCACGACCTCGCCGCGGTCCTGAACGGCTTCGTGACCGACACGGCCACCGCGATCCACGACCGGACCGGCCAGGGGACCGGCGGCGACCAGGGCGCGCGGGGCTCCACCATGTCGGTGGGGGACGCGGTGGCGGTGCTGATCGTCCTGGCCGCCGTCGGCGGAGGCGGTCTGCTCATGCTGCGGCGCACCCGCGAGCAGAGCCGCGAGCGCGAACGGGCCGAGCTGGAGCAGGTGCGCGGCGCGGTCGAGGAGGACATCACCGCGTACGGCGAGAAGCTCAGCGGGACCCGCTTCGACCCCGCCGACCCCGCGTCCACCCCGAGATGGCGGACGACTACGGCCGTGCCCTGGACGCCTACGAGGAGGCGAAGGCCAGGTCGGCCGCCGCCCGGCGGCCCGAGGACGTACGGCCGGTGACCGAGGTGCTGGAGGAGGGCCGCTTCGCGCTGGCGGTCCTCGAAGCCCGCCGTGAGGGCGGTCCGCTGCCCCAGCGGCGGCCCCCGTGCTTCTTCGACCCGCGCCACGGTCCCTCGGTCCGGGACGTCCCGTGGGCACCCCCGGGCGGCACCCAGCGCTCCGTCCCCGCCTGCGCCGCGGACGCCACCCGCATCGACGACGGCCTCTACCCGGACACCCGCACCGTCCCGGTCGGCGGCGACCGGCACCGCCCGTACTGGGACGCCGGTCCGGCCTACGGGCCCTGGGCGGGCGGCTACTTCGGCGGCTACGGCTCGATGCTGCTGCCCGGGCTGCTGGCCGGCACGCTGCTGGGCGGGTCCCTCGGCCCCGACTACGGGACCGGTGCGTTCGACGGTGGTTTCGGCGACGGCGGGGACGGCGGCGACTCCGGCGGTGGCTTCGACGATGGCGGCTTCGGGGGCGGCTTCGGCGATGGCGGCGGTTTCGGCGACGGCGGTGGCTTCGGGGGAGGCTTCGGCGACGGCTGACCACCCCGGGCCGACGCGCCCGAGGCAAGCACGGCAACCCGCCCGGTACGCGGTGGCGTTGCGCACGCGGCACCGCGCCAACGCCACACCGCGCCAACGCCACACCGCGCCAACGCCACACCGCGCCAACGCCACACCGCGCCAACGCCACACCGCGCCAACGCCACACCGCGCCAACGCGGCAACGCCGCGACACGCCCTGTGCGCAGTGCGTACGCGGTGCCCTGACCACGGGGAACGCGCGCCGCTCGGGGCGGATGGTGTGCGCGGGGAAGGCCGCCGAGCGCTGCGCCATCCGGGGTAATTCGGCGGCACATCCCTGGCGGGTGGCGGCGTGTCGCGCGCCTACTGGTGCTACAGACCGGTGGGTTCCACATCTGCCGGGGGACGGCGACGCGGGACGCCCCCGCGTGGATCGCCGTACGCGCGCACCCCTTGACCGCCGATGCGCCGCCGCGCCGTGTTCCCGCATGCGTGGCGAGTAACGGCCCACCACCCCACACCACTTGGAGGGCCACCCATGGCTACGCCCACGATCACGCTGGTCACGGTCTCACCCAACCCCGCCACCTTCGGACAGTCGGTCACGCTCACCGCCACCGTGATCCCGCTCGGCACCGGAACCCCCACCGGCGACGTCACCTTCGTCATCACCGGTGGCCCCACCGTGACCGGGACGCTGTCGGGCGGGACGACCTCGGTCACCGTCCCCAACCTGAGCGTCGGCGCCCACGCCGTCCTCGGCAACTACAACGGTGACACCAACTTCTCCCCGTCCACCGGCGCCAACGTCATCCTCGTCGTCCAGTCGGCCACCACCACATCGGTGTCCTCCTCGCCGGATCCGTCCACGCTGGGCGACTCGGTGACGTTCACCGCCACCGTCACCCCGGTCGCGCCCGGCGCGGGCGTCCCGACCGGCACGGTCACCTTCATCATCGGCGGCTCCGGCGGCGGCGCCTTCGTCCAGCCACTGTCGGGGGCGTCGCGATGCTGTCCCTCAACACCCTGGGCGTCGGCACCCACCCCGTGATCGCCCTCTACAACGGCGACACCAGCTTCCTGCCGTCCTCGGGCACGGACACCCAGACCGTCAACCCGGCGGCTTGACACTCCCTCCCCCACACCACCGAGCCCCCGCCCTCGCCCATCGGGGCGGTGGCGGGGGCTCGGACGGAGCTGGAGGAGCTCACAGAGCGCGTACGACTTACACGTCGAAGTAGAGCTCGAACTCGTGCGGGTGCGGACGCAGCTGCAGCGGGGCGATCTCGTTGGTGCGCTTGTAGTCGATCCAGGTCTCGATCAGGTCGGAGGTGAAGACACCGCCCTGGAGGAGGAACTCGTGGTCGGACTCGAGGGAGTCGAGGACGGCCGGGAGGGAGGTCGGGACCTGCGGGACGCCCGCGTGCTCCTCGGGGGCGAGCTCGTAGAGGTCCTTGTCGATCGGCTCGGCCGGCTCGATCTTGTTCTTGATGCCGTCCAGACCCGCGAGGAGCAGGGCGGAGAAGGCCAGGTACGGGTTGCCGGAGGAGTCCGGGGCGCGGAACTCGACGCGCTTGGC
Source organism: Streptomyces violaceusniger (assembly GCA_005405945.1). Classification (GTDB taxonomy): domain Bacteria; phylum Actinomycetota; class Actinomycetes; order Streptomycetales; family Streptomycetaceae; genus Streptomyces; species Streptomyces violaceusniger. The sequence continues at coordinate 3,815,773 of BJHW01000001.1, read as the reverse complement.
CTTCGGGTTGGAGCCGGTGATCGGGATACGCATCGCGGCGGAGCGGTTACGCTGCGAGTACACCAGGTTGACCGGCGCCTCGAAGCCCGGGACCAGGCGGTGGTAGGAGTTCACCGTCGGGTTGGTGAAGGCCAGCAGCGACGGGGCGTGCTTGAGGATGCCGCCGATGTAGTAGCGGGCGGTGTCCGACAGGCCCGCGTAGCCCTGCTCGTCGTAGAAGAGCGGGGAGCCGCCCTGCCACAGCGACTGGTGGACGTGCATGCCCGAGCCGTTGTCACCGAAGATCGGCTTCGGCATGAAGGTCGCGGTCTTGCCGTTCTTCCACGCCACGTTCTTGACGATGTACTTGAACAGCATCAGGTCGTCGGCCGCGGCCAGCAGCGTGTTGAACTTGTAGTTGATCTCGGCCTGGCCGGCGGTGCCCACCTCGTGGTGCTGGCGCTCGACCTGGAGACCGGCCTTGTTCAGCTCGAGGGTGATCTCGGCGCGCAGGTCGGCGAAGTGGTCGACCGGCGGGGTCGGGAAGTAGCCACCCTTGTAGCGGACCTTGTAGCCGCGGTTGTCCTGAAGCGCACCGGTGTTCCAGGCGCCCGCCTCGGAGTCGATGTGGTAGAAGGACTCGTTCGCCTTGGTCTCGAAGCGCACGCTGTCGAAGACGTAGAACTCCGCCTCCGGGCCGAAGTACGCGGTGTCCGCGATGCCGGTGGAGGCGAGGTACGCCTCGGCCTTCTTGGCGATGTTCCGCGGGTCACGGCTGTACTGCTCGCCCGTGATCGGGTCGTGGATGAAGAAGTTGATGTTGAGGGTCTTGTCCCGGCGGAACGGGTCGACACGCGCCGTGGAGAGGTCGGCGCGCAGGGCCATGTCCGACTCGTGGATCGCCTGGAAGCCGCGGATCGACGAGCCGTCGAAGGCCAGCTCCTCGTGCGGGTCGAACGCCTCCGCCGGTACGGTGAAGTGCTGCATGACGCCGGGAAGGTCACAGAAACGGACATCGACGAACTTCACGTCCTCGTCCGAGATGAACTTCCGAGCGTCGTCGGCGTTCTGGAACATCCAACTCCTCCTAGCCCGGCCGCGGTGGGACGGGGATATGTCCGGTGGCGCGATTCCATGTGCGGTGGCGCGCTCTCGCCGACCATAGGCAGACGGGATTTCCCGGGCATGACCCATTTGTTTCACCCAGGTTAACCGGCTCGCACGGGCTCGCGGAGGCTCGCGAAGCCCTCGTGGCCTCGGAAAAGGCGCCGTACGGGGGCGCGGGAGCCGCTGGGAAGGGGTCCGGCCCGGGGAACGTATGCGGTCGCAGTAACGTAGACGGGTGGACAAGAGGCAAGCAATCGGATCGTGGCTTTCCGGACCTCGCGCGGCCGCCGAGGAGATGGGCGTCGACTTCGGCTACCGGGGCCAGGGCCTCGGCCTTCCCGAGAGCGGACCGGGCTCCATCGCGCCGCTGGGACGCCGCTTCGGGGCGCTCTTCATCGACTGGGGCCTGTGCCTGCTCGTCTCCTACGCGCTGCTGTCCGGCCGTAACGCCCAGGTCGCCGGGAACTGGGCGCTGCTGGTCTTCCTGGCGCTGAGCCTGGTCACCGTGGGCACCGTCGGCGCCACCCCCGGCAAGCTGCTGCTGAAGCTGCGGGTCATCGGCGAGGGCGGGGTGCGGCTGAGCCTGCCGCGGGCCGTGCTGCGCAGTGTGCTGCTGGTGCTGGCCATCCCGGCGGTGGTCTGGGACCGCGACACCCGCGGGCTGCACGACCGGCTCTCCCGCGCGGTGCAGATCAGGGTCTGAGCCGCTGGTATTGCCCGCGGATTGTGTACAACGGCGTTACGCGCGGACGACGGCGTTACCCGCGAAACGGCGGCAGGCGGCCCGACATACGAAACGGACATACGAAACGGCGGCCCGGACTCTCCGTCCGGGCCGCCGTCCCATCCGTTTCGGTGATTCGGTGAGGAGGGTGCTCAGCGCCCCTTCGGCATCCGCATCCCCTTGGGCATCGGGCCCTTCGGAATCGGCATGTTGCTCATCAGGTCGCCCAGCGCGCGCAGCCGGTCGTTCACCACCGTGACCTGCGCGCCCGGCAGCACCCGGGGGAGCTTCAGCAGCGTGGTGCGGAGCTTCTTGATCTCGACCTGGCCCTCGCCGGAGCCGACGATCACATCGTGGACCGGGACGTCCGCGACGATGCGCGCCATCTTCTTCTTCTCGGCCGCCAGCATGCCCTTGAGCCGGTTCGGGTTGCCCTCGGCGACCAGCACGATGCCCGCCTTGCCCACCGCGCGGTGGATGACGTCCTGGTTGCGGTTCATCGCCACCGCGGGGTCACCGACCAGCCGCGGCCCACGTTCTCCAACACCGCGGCCGCCGCGCCCGGCTGGCCCTCCATCTGTCCGAAGGCGGCCCGCTCGGCACGGCGGCCGAAAATGATCGCCATCGCGAGGAAGGCCAGGACGAAGCCCAGGATGCCCAGGAAGATCGGGTGGCCGATCCAGAAGCCGATCGCGAGAAGGACACCGAAGGTGACAATCCCCACGCCGGCGACGACAAGTGTGACCTTCGGGTCGACCCGTTTGGTCATCTTGTAGGTCAGGGCGATCTGCTTCAGCCGCCCGGGGTTCTCGGATGTTTCCTTCCTCGCCATACAGCGAAGTTTACGTGGCCTGGGAAGCCCCGGTGGACACGGCCTCCAGCACGTGTTCGGCCTCGTCCCGGTCCTTGGCCCGGCGCCGGTCCTCGAGCACGGCCGTCCAGGCGTTGCGGCGGGCGGTGCGCTGCCCGCCGCGTAGCAGCAGACCTTCCAGGACGAGGAGCGCGTCGGTGACGGACGGGCGTACGGGCGCAGCCGGCATGGATACCCCTCGGAAGCGGCGGATGATCACTACGCACAACGTATAAGCGGTGCGTGGCTCAATCGTTACCCAATGGTGTTACCAGTGCGTGACTGGCCGGTCAAACACCGATGAAACCCTGCTGCGGCCCGTATTCCGCACTTGACCTGCGGCTCCTCTCGGAGCCCTCGAATCCGTGTGTGCTCGCAATCACACAGCGTGTTGCTCACGCGGCCGACCGCCGACGGAACGTGACGGCGGTGCGGCGACGGAGAGTCAGACGGCCTGGGAAGCCACCGCGACATTGCGCCGCTCGATCGCCTGCTGGTACAGACGGCCGGCCCGGTACGAGGAGCGGACCAGCGGGCCGGACATGACCCCGGCGTAGCCGATCTCCTCCGCCTCCTCCTTGAGCTCCACGAACTCCTGGGGCTTGACCCAGCGCTCCACGGGGTGGTGCCGCGGGGACGGCCGCAGGTACTGGGTGATGGTGATCAGCTCACAGCCCGCGTCATGGAGGTCCTGGAGCGCCTGGCTGATCTCCTCGCGCTCCTCGCCCATGCCCAGGATCAGGTTGGACTTGGTGACCAGACCCGCCTCGCGCGCCTTGGTGATCACCTCGAGCGAGCGCTCGTAACGGAAGCCGGGGCGGATGCGCTTGAAGATCCGCGGCACCGTCTCGACGTTGTGCGCGAGCACCTCGGGACGGGCCGAGAAGACCTCGGCGAGCTGCTCGGGGACCGCGTTGAAGTCGGGGATCAGCAGCTCCACACCGGTGTCCGGCATCAGGGAGTGGATCTGGCGCACGGTCTCCGCGTAGAGCCAGGCGCCGCCGTCCTCCAGATCGTCACGGGCCACGCCGGTGACGGTCGCGTACTTCAGCTCCATGGTGCGTACGGATTCGGCCACCCGGCGCGGCTCGTCGCGGTCCAGCGCCTGCGGCTTGCCGGTGTCGATCTGGCAGAAGTCGCAGCGCCGGGTGCACTGGTCGCCGCCGATGAGGAAGGTCGCCTCGCGGTCCTCCCAGCACTCATAGATGTTCGGACAGCCCGCCTCCTGACACACGGTGTGCAGGCCCTCCCGCTTCACCAGGCCGTGCAGCTCGGTGTACTCGGGGCCCATCTTCGCCCGGGTCTTGATCCACTCGGGCTTGCGCTCGATGGGGGTCTGGCTGTTCCGGACCTCCAGGCGCAGCATCTTGCGTCCGTCGGGTGCGACTGCGGACACGTCCGGCACTCCTCTTTGCTTGACTCTGCTGGGCGGCTCGGCGCGGCGAGTTTGCCGGCTGGATTTCGAATCGTCGGCGGTCACCAGGGTACGCCCGTGGTTCGTACGGATTTACGTCAAGGGCAACCGAACGCTGCGAGGATGCATTCCCGCACGGGTGGGAGCGAGCCCAGGAGGATCAGACCGCGCGCGGCAGCGGGACGGAGGACTCCAGGACCTCCCGCAGATGCCGCTCGACCACCGGCAGCACCTCGGCGATCGGCACATCCCGGCCCAGCTCCTCCGAGAGCGAGGTCACCCCGCGTCCCGGATGCCGCACGGCACGATCCGGTCGAACCAGGTGTTGTCCGGATTGCAGTTGAGCGAGAAGCCGTGCATCGTCACGCCCTTGGCGATCCGCACCCCGATGGCGGCCAGCTTGCGGTCCTCGCGGCGCTGCCCGGCGTTGGACGGGGCGTACTCCGGCCCGTTCAGCCGTGCGTCGAACTCCTCGTCCGCCAGCCGCGGGTCGAAGTCCAGCTTCAGCCCGCCGAGCGCGGGGCGCTGGTCCACCGGGTCGCCCAGCACCCACACCCCGCTGCGGCCCTCCACCCGGGTGGTCTCCAGGCCGAACTCCGCACAGGTGCGCAGCAGCGCCTCCTCCAGGCGGCGGACGTGCGCGATGACGTCCACCGGGCGCGGCAGCTTGAGGATCGGATAGCCGACCAGCTGGCCCGGGCCATGCCAGGTGATCTTGCCGCCGCGGTCCACGTCCACCACCGGGGTGCCGTCCAGGGGGCGCTCGCTGTCGGCCGTGCGCCGCCCCGCCGTGTAGACCGGCGGGTGCTCCAGCAGGAGGCAGGTGTCGGGGATCTCGTCCGCGAAGCGGGCGGCGTGCACCCGGCGCTGCTCCTGCCACGCCTCCTCGTAGTCCACGGCGTCCGCGCCGAAGCCCAGGTGGACGTAGGCAAGCGCCGATGAACCGGGGGCCGACCCCGGGGAAGACGTGGTCACGGCGGTCACGGCAAGCTCCTTCTCGACCCGCGTCGGATGGGCGGCGAGGCCTCGCGGCGGCGCCCCCGCCACTGTACGACCGTGTCCCCTTACGTCCGCACCCGGCTCGTTCTCACACGATCGGATGAATGCCGCCGGACGGCCGCGATCGGCCCTCGAGCGACGGTTACATTCGCGCCGTTCCACAGAGCGATCAGGGAGACCGGCAGGCTGATGACGGAACGACCCCCGCAGCGCATTCCCAATCGTCAGCTCGCCGCGCTCATCGCCGAGGCGGGCTTCTCCAACGCTGGGCTCGCCCGGCGGGTGGACCAGCTCGGACTGGAGCACGGTCTGGACCTGCGGTACGACAAGACATCGGTGACACGGTGGCTGCGCGGACAGCAGCCGCGCGGCACCACCCCGGCGCTGATCGCCGAGGTGTTCACCCGGCGGCTGGGACGCCGGCTGACCGCCCAGGACCTGGGCCTGGACGCGTGCGCGCCCGTCTACGCGGGGCTGGAGTTCGCCGCCACCCCGCAGGAGGCGGTGGACATCGTCAGCGGGCTGTGGCGCAAGGACTCCGGGAGCCATGCGGAGCTGCGGAAGATCGCGTTCACCCCGGCGGGTCTCGTCGTGCCCAGCCGCGACTGGCTGATCGGACGGCCCGACGACCGGGTGGCGCGCGGTGAGCCACCGGCGGGGGCCGCTCCGGCGGGGGCGGCGGTGGGCGCCGGGGCCGGGCCGGGGGCCGGGGCCGCCGGGGCGACCGGGGCCGGGGTCGGGGTCGGGCGGCTGCCCGGGCAGGGCGGCCGGGCGGGTGGCCCGGTGGGTGGCCCGGTGGGCGGCCCCGCGGGGGCGGCAGCGGGGCGCGCGGTCGGTCAGGGCGCCCATGGCGCTCACGGCGCCTCCGGCCCTCACGGCACCCAGGGCCCTCACGGCGTGCATGGCGCCCATGGCCCTCAGGGCCGGGCGCCGCTGCCCCGCCAGCGGCGCCACGACCGCGACCGGCGCGGCCCGGGCTACCGGGTGACCGGCGGCGACATCGCGGCCCTGCGGTCGGTCGGCGAGCTGTTCGCGGCGCTGGACCAGACGTACGGCGGCGGCCACGCCCGGCAGGCCCTGGTGCGCTACCTCGAGCACGAGGGCGAGCCGATGCTGCGCGGCTCGTACAACGAGGCGACCGGGCGGCGGTTGTTCGGCGCGATCGCCGATCTGACCCGGCTGGCCGGATGGACCTCGTTCGACATCGCCGCCCACGGCCTGGCGCAGCGCTACTTCGTCCAGGCGCTGCGGCTGGCGCAGGCGGCCGGGGACCGCACGTACGGCAGCTATGTGCTGGTCACGATGAGCCGCCAGGCCGTCTATCTCGGCCATGGGCGGGAGGCCGTGCAGCTGGCCCGGGTGGCCCAGCAGGGGGTCGGTGGTGGCGCCCCGCCGGTGCTCCAGTCGCTGCTGCACGCGATCGAGGCGCGCGGCCACGGCGTCCTGGGCGAGGTGCGCGCGTGCACCGCCTCGCTCGCCCGCGCCGAGCGGTCGCTGGAGGCGGCCCGGCCCGGGGACGAGGTGCCGTACTGGGCGCGGCTGTTCGACGAGGCACAGCTGGCCGACGAATTCGGCCACTGCCATCGCGATCTCCAGCAGTACCGCGCCGCCGCCCAGCACGCGGAGCGCTCCCTCCAGCTCCACGGCGCCGGTTTCGCGCGCAGCCGGCTGTTCTGCCGGGTGGTGCTGGCGACGGCGCGGCTGGGCCTCGGCGAGCTGGAGCAGGCGTGCCAGCTGGGCGCGGAGGCGGCGCAGCAGGCGTCGGAGATGCGGTCGGTGCGGGCGGCGGAGTACGTACGGGACTTCGAGCGCCGCCTGGAGCCGTACCGGGACGCGGCACCGGTGCGGGGGTACCGGGAGCGGGTGGCGGCGCTGGGGTAGGAGCCTGCTGCTGAGGGCCCGCCGTTAGGGGGCCTGCCATTAGGGGTCCGCCGTTAGGGGCCTTCTGCTAAGGGCCTGCCTCAGGGGCGTGCCGCCGCTCAGGCGTCCAGGGCGACGCCGAAGGTGCGCTCCAGGCCGGTGCGACCCGCATCGGTCAGGTTGATCACGCGGCGGCGGCTGCCCCGGCGGATCCAGTCCAGCGCGAAGAGCCGGTCCGTCAGGGCGGCCCCCAGGGCCCCGGCGAGGTGGTGGCGCTGCTCGGTCCAGTCGACGCAGTAGCGGATCAGCGGGCGGCGCCCGGCGATCCCGTCCGTGTCCACGCCGAACGCCGCCAGCTCGGCGCGCCCCGGGGCCGTCAGCCGGTATGTGGTGTCCTTGCCCGGGGCGGAGAGCCGGTCGCCCTCCGCCGTCTCGGGGTGGAAGCGCCCGTCGCCGCCCTCCAGGACCCCGCGCTCCAGCAGCGCCGCCATCAGGGCCACGCCGAGGGCGCCCGCGACATGGTCGTAGCAGGTGCGCGCCCGGCGCAGGGCGTGTGCGTGGGTGCTCTGCCGCAGCGAGGTGATGGGCAGCGGCGGGGCGATCCTGGCCAGCGCCTCGAGCGCCTCGCCGACGGCGGGACCGGTCAGCCGGTAGTACCGATGCCGCCCATGCCGCTCGACCCGCACCATCCCGGCCTCCAGCAACTTGGCCAGATGCCCGCTCACGGTGGAAGCACTGACCCCGGCCTCACTGGCCAGCACGCTGGCGGGCAACGCACGCCCCTCCAGCAGCGCCCGCAGTACGCGAGCACGGGAGGGATCGGCGATCGCCGCGGCCGCGCGAGCGATGTCGGCGTCACGGGCGTCCGTGGTGGTGGCCATGGTTCCAGCGTAGGACGGGGTCGCTTCGGCGCCGACCGAAGCGTGGCGGGCGGCCGTGTGTATCTCGGCGGCGTGGGCCGCGCCGCAGCACATCGGCCCGCGCGCCCTGCGCTGCGCGCGGGCGGTGGCGGGCTGCGGGCCCTGGCGCGCCCGGGGCCGGGCCGGGCCTGGCAGGGGCAGGGGCAGGCCGGGGTCAGGGGGCGAGGCCCGCGCGACGGGCCCTCGCCCGCTCTTCTCGGGCGTCCTGGGCGCACCACGGTTCGGTCGATACCGAAGGAATCAGGTGTGAGCGTGGAGGGATGAGGACGTACCGTTCCACACACCGGCCTCCGCGCGCCTCGCACCCGCCCGTGGCGGGTGTCGTGCGGAAGGGACCGCTGCTTGCCATTTGCCTCGGCTACTTCCTGGTCATCCTCGACGTCACCGTCGTCAATGTGGCCGTGCCCCGCATCGGCGCCGGGCTGGGCGCCGGGCAGGGGGCGCTCCAGTGGATCGTGGACGGGTACACGCTCGTCTTCGCCGGGCTGTTGCTGCTCTGCGGTGGGCTGGGGGACCGGCTGGGCCATCGGCGGGTGTTTCTCGCCGGGCTCGGGCTGTTCACGGTGGCCTCCGCCGCCTGCACGCTCGCGCCGAGCGCCGCCGTCCTGGTCGGCGCGCGGCTGGCGCAGGGGGCCGGGGCGGCGACCATGGTGCCCGCCTCGCTCGCGCTGCTCGGGGCGCTGCACCCCGAACCCGACGCGCGGGCCAGGGCGTTCGGGGTGTGGGGCGGCATCGCCGGGGTCGCCGCCGCGGCCGGTCCGGTGCTCGGCGGGGTGCTGGTGTGGGGCGTGGGCTGGCGGACCGTGTTCCTCGTCAACATCCCGCTGGGCGCGCTCGCCATCTGGCTCACCGTCCGCCATGTGCCCGCCAGGCGCCCGCGCGGCGAGCGTCCGCCGCTGGACCTCGCCGCCCAGCTCACCGGCGTCTTCGCGATGGCCGCCCTGACCGCCGGGCTGAACGAGGCGGGCGGGCGCGGCTGGACCGATCCGCTGGTGCTCGGCGCGCTGGCGGCCGCGCCGCTCGCGGGGGCGCTGTTCCTGTGGCTGGAGCGGCGCGCCGCGGCGCCCGCGCTGCCACCGCGCCTGCTGACCGGTTTCCGGTTCCCGGCCGCCCTGGCCGTGGGGGTGCTGCTCAACCTCGGCTTCTACGGGCTGCTCTTCCTCACCACCCTCTACTTCCAGCGCCACCGGGGCTGGGACCCGCTCGCCACGGGCCTGGCACTGCTGCCGATGGGCGCGCTGGTGGCGTTCGCCTCGCCGCTGTCCGGGCGGGTCGCGGCGCGCGTCGGTACGCACGTCCCGGCCGTGACCGGGCTGCTGACCGGGGCCGTGGGGCTGCTCGGCTGGGCGACCGTGGGGCCGCACACACCGTATGCGCTGCTGGTCGTGCCGCTGTTGCTCACCGGGTTCGGCACCTCGTTCACCATGCCGTCGGCGACGATCGCGGCGATGGAGGCCGCGCCGCACGAGGTGCGCGGCGCGGCGTCGGGCGCGTTCAACGCGGCGCGGCAGATGGGCAGCGCCATCGGCGTGGCCCTGTTCGGAACCCTCGCGGCAGCGTCCTCGAGCTCCGCCTTCTACGCCGGGATGCGGCTGTCCGCCGTGATCGCGGCCGGATGCTTCCTTGGAGGCGCGGTGCTGGCGGCGGTGTCAGGGCCCGCCGCCGGCACCGCGCCGGTCAACAGCTCCGCCACAGACGCGTCATGACGCGTACGCCGAAGCGCAGCCCTTCGAGCGGTACGCGCTCGTCGACGCCGTGGAAGAGACGGCCGTAGTCGAGGTCGTGCGGCAGCCGCAGCCCCTTGAAGCCGTAAGCGCGGATGCCGAGCTTGGTGAACGCCTTGGCGTCGGTGCCACCGGGGTTGCAGTACGGCACGGGGTGGCCGTCCGGGTCCTCGGCGCGCACCGCCGCGCACATGGCGTCGACCAGCGGGCCCTCGAAGGGGGTCTCCAGGGCGATGTCGTGGTTGACCCACGCGCGGGTGACGGACGGCAGCAGCAGCGCGTCGATCGTGTCGAGCAGTTCCTGCTCGTGGCCGGGCAGAAAGCGGCCGTCGACCCGGGCGGTGGCCCGCCCGGGGATCACATTGGTCTGGTAGCCGCCGCTGACCATCGTGGGGTTGGCCGAGTTGCGGAGCACCACCTGGATGAAGTCCTTGACCGGGCCCAGCTCGTCCAGGCTCGCCTCGATGCTCGCCTGGTCCGTGTCGTCGAACTCGGTCCCGTACAGCCGCGCCGTCTCGGCGAGCAGCGCGCGGACCGGTTCGATGAGCCGGACCGGGAAGGTGTGCCGGCCGATCCGGGTGAGGGACTCGGCGAGGTCGGTCACGGCGTTCTCGTCGTTCGGCGAGGAGCCGTGGCCGGCCCGGCCGGTCGCGGTCAGCTCCATCCAGGCCATGCCGCGCTGGGCGTTCTCGATCGGGTAGAGCCGGCGGGTGTCGTCGATGGCGAAGGAGAAGCCGCCGCCCTCGCCGATCGCCTCGGTGACGCCCTCGAACAGCTCGGGCCGGTGCTCGGCCAGCCAGTGCGCGCCGAACCGGCCACCGGCCTCCTCGTCGGCGAGGAACGCCAGGACCAGGTCGCGGGGCGGACGCAGACCGGTGCGGGCGAGGTGGCGGGCGGTCGCCAGCATGACGGCCACCGTGTCCTTCATGTCGATCGCGCCGCGGCCCCACAGATAGCCGTCGCGGATCTCCCCGGCGAACGGGTGCACCTGCCACTCGTGCGGATCGGCGGGGACCACATCGAGATGGCCGTGGACGAGCAGGGCGCCGCGCGAGGGGTCCGTTCCGGCGATGCGGGCGATGACGCTGGCCCGGCCCGGGGCGCTCTCGATCAGCTCCGAGTCGATTCCGGCCTCGGCCAGCTTGGCCTGGACCCATTCGGCACAGGCCCGTTCGTCGCTGGTCGGGTTGGAGGTGTCGAAGCGGATCAGTTCGGCGCACAGGTCCACGACCTCGGCCTCGGCTGGGGTGGTCATGCCGCTCCTGCGGGGGTCGCCTGACGGGTGGTGGGAAGGTCCTGGTCCGCGTCCTCGCGGGCGGAGGTGCCGTACGGCTTGATCCAGCCCGGCAGACCGAGCACGGAGTACAGGACGAACGCGGTGCCCAGCGAGTTGAGCGCCGGGATGCCGACGGTCACGTACTTGCCGACGCAGAACGCTGCGGCCCAGATGACCAGTGACATCGGCACCCAGGTGGGCGAGGTCTCGGGCAGCGTCTGGGCCGCCCGGGTCTCGTCCAGCGGGCGGCGCATCCGCCGCACCACCCAGTACTCGGCGACGATGATGCCGCCGATGGGCGGGATGGCGATGCCGAGCACCGACAGGAACTCGGTGAAGTGCTCCATGACGCCGGCCGCGGACAGGGCCGTCCCGGCGAGGCCGAGGGCCACGGTGACGACGCCGCGGTGCAGCCGCTTGCTGAAGACCACCTGGAAGAAGTTGACGACGCCGAGCGAGGAGCCGTAGAGGTTCCAGTCGTTGATCTTCGCCGTGGCCAGGATGACCACCACCGCGCCGACCGCGCCGGAGGTGGAGAGCACGATGTGGGAGACATCGCTGCTCTTGACCAGGTGGCCCAGGAGGACACCCGTCATGCCGACGATGTACTCGGAGAGGATCATCGAGGACGCGCTCTGGATGAAGACGTGCGAGCCCTTGGCGTTGTAGCGGGTCATCTCGGGGGCGACGATCGCGCCGGTCATGTAGCCGCCCGCGATGGCGGTGGCGGCGACGGCGAGCGGCATGTGCGGGCCCGGGGCCGGCGAGTTGATCAGCTGGGACACCGAATGGTCGCTGAGGGTGCCGATGATGGACCAGGCGACCAGGCCGAAGAAGAGCGGGGTGGCGATCTTGGCGAGCAGGGCCATGGAGCGGAAGCCGAAGATCACCAGAACGGTGATCGCCAGGCCCGCGACCGCGGACCACAGCACGGGGGAGCCACCGGCCAGGGCGGTGACATTGGTCGCGAAGATCGTGTTCTGGACGCCGAACCAGCCGACGAGGCTGAGCGCGATCACAAAGCTGACCAGCGCGGAGCCATTGCGGCCGAAGCCGATCCAGCGGGTGAGCAGCGGGGTCGCCAGCCCCTCGCGCATCCCGGCCAGGCCGATCGCGAAGATGACCACCTCGAGGATGACCGCGCCGAGGGTGAAGGCGAGGAACGCCTGGCCGAACGTCATTCCGACGCCGATGGTGGCGCCGAGGGTGAACTGGGACAGCGAGCCCGACTGCCCGAGCCACTGGAGCAGCATGGTCCAGAAGCCGAGGCGCTGGTCGCGGGGGACCCGGGAGAGGGAGTGGTCGTCACTGCCGAAACTCTTCCGGGGAGGGGAGGAGGCGGATGCCATCGGGACTCCGTAGCGGTTGCGATGAGGGTGGCGAACTCCACCTCGTCGTGGAAGTCCAGAGTCGGCCGGCGCCGTAAGTTCCAGCAGGGTCCGCTTCAGGTACCGTTCAGCGCAACGGTTTCCCGATATCCGCAACGGGGGTCCGTATGGTGAGACATTCCATGGACTCCCGGGACGGCTCCCGAGATGGCTTCCGAGAAGACTGATGGCTTCCGACGTGACTGACCGCCGTACCCCGCCGGGGCTGCTGCAGACGGTGGACCGCGCGCTCCTGGTGCTGCTCGCCTTCGAGCGGACCCGTCCCGACTGGGGCGTGACCGAGGTCGCCGAGGAGTTCGGCTGGGACACCTCGGTCGCCCAGCGGCTGCTGGCGACCCTGGCCGGCCGCGGCTTCCTCGTCTCCGACCCCGCCACCCGCCGCTACCACATCGGCCCCGCGGCGCTACGGCTCGGACGGCTGTGGGACCGCTCCGGGACGCTGGAGCTGCTGGCCCGGCCGGTGCTGGAGGAGCTGTGCCGCCGCACGGGGGACCACGTCCTGCTGTGCGTGCCGGACAACTTCCATATGCGCTGCATCGCGGCCGTCGAGGGCCGGTCGGGGCCGCTGCGCTACTACCCGCTGGTCGGGGAGCTGTACCCGGCTCACGCGGGCGCCACCTCCAAGTCGTACTACGCCTTCCTCCCCGACGAGCGGCGCCACCTGCTGTTCCGGGGCCGCCCCATGGCCCGCTTCACCGAGCGCACGGTGACCGATCCCGACCGGCTGGAGGAGGAGTTCCATCAGGTGCGCGCGCGGGGCTACGCATGGACGGTCGGCGAGTACGACGAGGGGGTCGCGACCGTGGCCGTACCGGTCTTCCTGGGCCGCGAACCGTACGGGAGCCTCAGCCTCGGCGGGGCGGAGGAGCGCTTCCCGGGCGGACCGGAGGACCGTCTCGAGGCGCTGCGGCAGGCGGCCCATCTGCTGGAGAGCCGGCTCACCACGCCCCCGCGGCGCCCCGGCCGGGCGCCGCGAACGCGGGGTGGCGGGTCAGGCCGCAGCGGCGGGTAGGGAGCCGGGGCCGGTGCCGGAGGCCGTGTCGGATCCCGACCCGGGAGGCGCGCCGAAGTCGCTGAGTACCGCGCGGGCGGCTCGGCGGCCGGAGGCCAGGGCGCCCTGGACCGTGCTGGAGTCGCGGTGGTCGCCGCAGACGTACAGCCCGTACAGCAGCCGCACCGGGCGGCGTGGGTCGTGGGGTGCGGGCATGGCCGGGACGGCGTACGGGTCGTGGTGGACGGCCAGCAGGTCCCAGCCCGCCGTCGACGTTCCGTACACCGCCGTCAGTTGGGCCCGGACGGCCCGGTCCAGCTCGGCGGTCGGCAGCGCGGCGGAGGTGCCCAGCACCGTGGAGGTGATCAGCACCCGGCCGGGCGGGGTGCGCGAGGGGTCCACCTCGCTGGCCACCATGGTGTGGGCCACCGGCCCCCGCCCGCCCGCCGCGAGTATCAGTGCGGGCTCGCGCAGCGGCGGCCGGTCGGCGGTGTGGTGCACCACGGTGACCGGGTGGAAGGCCGGCACCCGCAGCCCGGGCAGCAGCCCGGCCGCGTCGTGCGCCCCGGTGGCCACCAGCACCGCACGGCAGCCGAACTCGCCGTGTTCGGCGGTGGCCACGGAGGTGGTGGAGGCCGATACGGCCCGGACGCCCGTACGGACCGTCCCCGGCGGCAGCGCGGCCGCGAGCAGTTCGGGGACGGTGGACGCGCCGCCCGCCGGGAGGCAGAGGCGGCCGCGTGCGTAGCCGCGCAGCGCGAGGTCGGCGCAGCGGCTGGAGGTGGTGAGGTCCGGGTCGCTGAGCAGTGACACGAGCAGCGGACGCAGCACCCCCTCGACCGTACGAGCAGGTAGGCCCCGCCCCCCAGGGTCTCGGAGACCGGCCGGTCGGGGCGGGCGAGCAGGCGGTCCGCGGGCAGGGCGGCGAGCCTGCCGAGCGCGGCACCGAGTCGGGCCTGATCGAGCCCGCTGCCGAGCGGCGCGCGGGCGGCGTTCGCGAGGGCGCGTGCCGTCGTGAATGCGCCCCTCATGCTCCGGGGGTGTCCACCCGGTGCGTACGGCCCTCGCTGTGGACCAGCACCCCCTGGGCGAAGGGGCGCAGGGCGAGGGCGCCGAGCCCCGGAGTGCGCCGCAACTCCGGGAACGAGGTGTTCATCAGATGGCCGGTGCGGTCCAGCCGGAAGCCGTCCACGGTCTCGGTGGTCATCCGTCCACCCACGTGGGGCGCGGCCTCGAGCACCGTGACCGCGACTCCCGCGTCGGTCAGCCGATGGGCCGCGGCCAGCCCCGCGAGCCCGGCGCCGACGATGACGACGTCCGTGCGGTGCTTGCGCTTGAGCACGTGTCCTCCCCGAGGTCGGTGCGTCCGTCACGGGGGCTGCTGCCCCGACCGGCGGTCCGGATGCGTGGGTCCCGCGAGACGGCTCGACGAGACGGTCTTGACAGTACGGACAAAAACGGTCGATGCCAGACGCGCACCGACCGGGCACGGGCGCACACCGGTCGCACACCGCCATCGAACGGTCCACGGCCGGGGAGGAGAGGGAGCGGGGGAGGGCGGGAGGGGGCGCGGAGCGCCCAACTCCCTTATCCGAGCGCCGCCTTGATCGCCTCTTCCACATGCGGGCAGGCGAACGTGAAGCCGGAGTCCAGAAGGCGGCGGGGACGGCCCGGACGCTCCCGAGGACGTCCCCGGACATCTCGCCGAGGGCGATCCGCAGCGCGGGCGCGGGGACCGAGAAGAGCGTGGGGCGGCCCAGCACCCGGCCCATGGCGGCCGTGATCTCGCGGTTGGTCACCGGCGTCGGCGCCGTGAGGTTGACCGGCCCGGTGAGCTCGGGCGTGTCGAGGATGTGGCGCAGCGCGGCGATGTGGTCCCGCAGCGCGATGAAGCTCCAGTACTGCCGGCCGCTGCCCATCCGGCCGCCGAGCCCCAGCTTGAACAGGGGAAGAGCTTCCCCCACGCCCCGCCCTCGGCGGAGACCACCAGACCGGTCCGGGCGAAGACCGTACGGACGCCCGCCTCCTGCGCCGCGGTCGCCGCCTCCTCCCAGTCCTGGCAGAGGTCCGGAAGGAATCCGTGGCCAGGGGGCGCACTCTCGTCGACCGCGCGCTCCCCGGTGTCACCGTAGAACCCGACCGCGCTCCCGCTCACCAGCACCCGTGGCGGGGTGTCCAGCGAGGCGACCGCCTCGGCGATGGCGGCGGTGCCCAGCACCCGGCTGTTCCGGATCTCCTTCTTGTACGCGTCGGTCCAGCGCCGGTCGCCGACGCCGGCGCCCGCGAGATGGACCACGGCCTCACAGCCCATCAGCCCGGAGGTGTCCACCCACTGCCGCTGCGGGTCCCACTCCACCTCGTCCTCCGCACGCGGCGGACGCCGCACCAGACGCACCACCTGGTGGCCGTCCTCGCGCAGCGAGCGGACGAGTGCCGTGCCGATGAGCCCGGACGAACCGGTGACCGCGATACGCATGGCCCCATCCTGCCCCCGATCGCGGGAGGGATGTCGGAAGGGCGCAGCTGCCGAGCGCCGACCGCCGCGCAACCGGGCACGTCAGGCCGTCAGGCACGTCATCAGGCCACCAGGCCCGTCAGGCCACCAGGCACGTCCGGCAGTCAGGCCCTGAAGCGCTCCCACAGCCGCGGATACCGCTCCGCCAGCACCGCCTCGCTCTCGAAGTCGAGGGGTTCCCCGATCGGTTCCCGGGGCGTGGGCGAGAGCCCCAGCTCCGGCAGGGGCGCGCCGGTCAGCCGCTCGTACGCCTCGTCCGCCGCGTACCCCAGGTCCTCGCAGTCGCCGTCCACCCGCTCGTCGAAGTCCTCGAGCAGATCGGCGAGCGCGTCCGGATCGTGCAGCGCGCCCTCGAAGATCTCCCGGCCCTGGCCGATCAGCCAGTAGCGGAACGCCTCGAAGGCGTCGTCGCCGACCCCGCCGAGCAGCACCCAGGCGGCGCCCCACACATCCCAGCGGTACGCCCGGTTGGAGCGGGCCTCGAAGTGCCGGGCGAAGTCCAGCACCGCGTCGGGGTCGAGCCGTGACAGCTGCTCGACGAGCAGGTCGGACTGGTCCTCGGGGTCGCCGTCCGCGGCCTCCCGAGCGCTGTCGACCAGCCCCCAGAACTCCGTCTCGTCCATCATCACGGGACCAGGATCGGCCCTCCCGCGCACCCCCGCACGCGGAGCGGGCCGGATGCGGCCGCCGTGCAATACCCGACAGCAGGTGTCGGATTTCCCTGCGAAGGTCGACCCGTGGCCGACCCGGGTCGGCCACGTCACCCACACGGCATTCAGACCGAGAGGACGCATGGGACGTGAGCACACAGGGCGCACTGGCGGGAAGGGTCGCGCTCGTCGCGGGGGCGACCCGCGGCGCGGGCCGGGCGATGGCCGTCGAGCTGGGGCGGCCGGGGCCACCGTCTACGCGACGGGGCGCACCACACGTGAGCGGGTCAGCGAGGTGGGGCGGGCCACCGAGACCATCGAGGAGACGGCGGAGCTGATCACGGCCGCGGGCGGCACGGGCATCGCGGTGCCGACGGACCACCTCGAGCCCGAGCGGGTGCGGGCGCTGGTGGAGCGGATCGACCGGAGCAGGGCCGGCTGGACGTCCTGGTCAATGACGTATGGGGCGGTGAGGAGCTGGTCGAGTTCGGCAAGAAGACGTGGGAGACGAATCTGGTGGGCGGGCTGCGGATGCTCCGGCTCGGCGTCGAGACCCACCTGATCACCAGCTACTACGCGCTGCCGCTGCTGATCCGGCACCCGGGTGGGCTGGTGGTCGAGGTGACCGACGGAAGCGAGGAGTTCAACAAGAGGTACCGGCTGAACCTCTTCTACGACCTCACCAAGAACGCCCCGATCCGGACCGCCTTCGGGCTCGCGGAGGAGCTGAAGGAGTTCGACGGCACGGCGGTCAGCGTCTCGCCGGGCTTTCTCCGCTCCGAGCAGATGCTGGACCACTTCGGGGTGACGGAGGAGAACTGGCGGGACGCGGTGGCGAAGGAGCCGCACTTCGCCATCGCCGAGTCGCCACACTTCGTCGGGCGCGCGGTCGCCGCGCTCGCCGCCGACCCGGACCGGGCGCGGTGGAACGGGAAGTCCGTCTTCAGCGGGGATCTGGCCAAGGTCTACGGCTTCACCGATCTGGACGGCTCCCGGCCGGATGTCTTCGGCTACTTCCGGGACGTTGTCTTCGGCGACAAGGAGGGCACGGCCGCCGACTACCGATAGGGCGGCGCCGTACGGCTCTCCGGTGAGCCGTATCCGTACGGCTCACCGGTACAGCTCCGCCGTACGGCGCGCCGCCTCCACGAAGAGCGCGCGCAGCTCCGGCGGCCCCAGCACCTCCGCCTCCGGGCCGAGCCCGAGCAGCTGGGCGAGGGCGACCTCGTAGGACTCGACGGGCAGGGTGACGGTGAGCCGCCCCTGCCCGTCGGGCTCCCCGGCCTCGCGCACGGCCTCCTCGGCCGCCACCCGGTCCGTGACATGCGGCAGCCGCCGGGCCCCGGCCGGGGTCAGCCGTACGACGGCCCGCTCCCGCAGGATCGAGCGGGCGAACTGCTCGGCCCGCTCCTCCCAGAAGGCGGGCAGGTCGAACTCCTCGTCCCGGAGGAAGCGGGCGCCGGTCGGCTCGACGGCGGCGAAACGATCCACTCGGTACACCCGGAAGCCGCCCTCGGCGCGGGCCGCGAGATACCAGACGCCCGCCTTGAGCACGAGCCCGTACGGTTCGAGCTCCCGCCGGACCTCGGCGTCCCGGCGCCGGTATCGGACGGCGATCCGCAGATCGTCCCAGACCGCGTCGGCGATGCTCGGCAGCAGCTCCGGCGCCTCCGGCTCCCGCCACCAGCCCGGGGCGTCGAGGTGGAACCGCTGGGCCACCGTGTGGGAGGCGTCCCGCAGCTCGGGGAGCAGCGCGGCGGACACCTTCAGCCGGGCGGCGGAGGCGGCGTCCGCGAGCCCCATCTCGCGCAGTGCGGAGGGCACACCGGACAGGAACAGCGCCTCGGCCTCGGTCCGCCCGAGGCCGGTCAGCCGGGTGCGGTAGCCGCCGATGAGCCGGTAGCCCCGGCCCGGCCCCGGTCCGCGTAGACCGGGATCCCCGCCTCGGACAGCGCGGCGGCGTCCCGGGTCACGGTGCGCTCGGAGACCTCCAGCTCCCGCGCCAGCTCGGCCCCGTGATCGAGGGCCGAGCCTGGAGCAGAAGCACCATCTTGATGAGGCGGGCAGCGCGCACGGGCCCATGATGCCGTGCTCTCGGGCGAGCGGCGGACCGTGGCGGGTTCGCGGCCGTAGCGCGCCCGACCGCGCAGGGGCAGGGCCCGGCCTTACGCCCGGCCCGGCGGCTCTTTCCCCGCCCCGCCCCTTCCCGCGGCATCGATATGCGGCTCCGCCGCGTGGCAGGGGCTCCGCCCTGGACCCGGACGCCCTTCGGGCGTGTCCTCAATCTCCCCAGCTACCGCTGGGAGGTGCCCCTGACGGGCTGAAATCAGCCCCTCCGGCGATTGAGGAGCGGGGTCTGGGGCGGAGCCCCAGTTGTGGGAAGGGGCGGGGAGGGGAACAGCCCGCCGCAGGCGATCCCCGGCACCGGCGCCGTCAGATGCCGTAGCGCTCCGCGGCCTCCTTGGGGCCGTGGCGCGGACCGCGCCCTGGCGGGCCAGGCGGGACAGGGCGGCCACCACGATGGCCGGGGCGTCCACGCCGAAGTGGCGGCGGGCGGCCTCGCGGGTGTCGGAGAGGCCGAAGCCGTCCGTGCCCAGCGAGTACCAGTCCTGCTCGACCCACTGGCTGATCTGGTCGGGGACGGCACGCATCCAGTCGCTGACGGCGAGGACCGGGCCCGGTGCGCCTGCCAGGGCACGGGTGACGTACGGGACCCGGTCTTCGCCCTTGAGCTGCGCCGCGTCACAGGACAGGGCGTCGCGGCGCAGCTCGCTCCAGGAGGTGGCGGACCACACGTCGGCGGCCACGCCCCAGTCGTCGGCGAGGAGTTTCTGGGCCTCCAGCGCCCAGTGGACGGCGGTGCCGGAGGCGAGGAGCTGGATACGGGGGAGTCCTCGGCCGGAGCCGTGGCCTCCTGATAGCGGTACAGGCCCTTGAGGATGCCCTCCTCGACGCCTTCGCCCTCAGGCATCGCCGGCTGCACCTTGGGCTCGTTGTAGACCGTCAGGTAGTAGAAGACGTCCTCGGCCTCGGGCCGTACATCCGCCGCAGACCCTCCCGCACGATCGCGCCCACCTCGTAGGCGAAAGCCGGGTCGTAGGCGAGCGCCGCCGGGTTGGTGGAGGCGATCAGCGGGGAGTGGCCGTCCGCGTGCTGCAGGCCCTCGCCGGTCATCGTCGTACGGCCCGCCGTGGCGCCGATGAGGAAGCCGCGGCCGAGCTGGTCGGCCAGCGCCCACATCTGGTCGGCGGTGCGCTGCCAGCCGAACATCGAGTAGAAGATGTAGAAGGGGATCATCGGCTCGCCGTGGGTCGCGTACGACGTCGCGGCGGCGGTGAAGTCGGCCATCGAACCGGCCTCGGTGATCCCCTCGTTGAGGATCTGACCGTTCGCGGCCTCCTTGTAGTACAGGAGCTGATCGCGGTCGACCGGGTCGTAGGTCTGGCCGAGCGGGGAGTAGATCCCGGCGGTGGGGAAGAGCGACTCCATGCCGAAGGTCCGCGCCTCGTCCGGCACGATCGGCACCCAGCGCTTCCCGGTCTCCTTCTCCCGCATCAGGTCCTTGACCAGCCGGACGAAGGCCATGGTGGTGGCGATCTCCTGGCTGCCGGAGCCCTTGGCGAGCGTCTGGAACGGCTTCGCGGACGGCTCGGGCAGGGCCACCGGGTGCACCCGGCGGGCCGGGGCCGGACCGCCGAGGGCCGCGCGGCGCTCCTGGAGGTAGCGGACCTCGGGGAGTCGGGGCCGGGGTGGACGTACGGCACGAGGGCGTCGTCCAGCTTGCTGTCCGGGATGGGGAGTTCGAGGAGGTCCCGCATGGCGCGGAACTCCTTGCCCGTCAGCTTCTTCATCTGGTGGTTGGCGTTGCGCGACTCGAAGCCGGGGCCCAGCGTCCAGCCCTTGACGGTCTGCGCGAGCACGACGGTCGGGGCGCCCTTGTGCTCCACGGCCGCGCGGTAGGCCGCGTACACCTTGCGGGGCTCGTGGCCCGCGCGCGAGGTGTGGAAGCACTCGGTGAGCTTGGCGTCGGTGAGCCCCGCGCCAGCCGGGCCAGCTCGGGGTCGGCGCCGAAGAAGTGCTCGCGGATGTAGGCCGCGTCGCGGGTCGCGTACGTCTGGAACTGGCCGTCCGGGACCTCGCGCAGCCGGCGGACCAGCGCGCCCGAGGCGTCCAGCGCGAACAGCTCGTCCCAGGCGGAGCCCCACAGCGACTTGATCACGTTCCAGCCCGCCGCGCGGAACTGGGCCTCCAGCTCCTGCACGATCTTGAAGTTGGCGCGCACCGGGCCGTCGAGGCGCTGGAGGTTGCAGTTGATGACGAAGGTGAGGTTGTCCAGGCCCTCGCGCCCGGCCAGGGCGAGCGCGGCCGTCGACTCCGGCTCGTCCATCTCGCCGTCGCCGAGGAAGGCCCATACGTGGGAGTTCGCGGTGTCCTTGATGCCGCGCGCCGCCAGGTAGCGGTTGAAGCGGGCCTGGTAGATCGCGGAGATCGGGCCGAGCCCCATCGAGACGGTGGGGAACTCCCACAGCCAGGGCAGCCGGCGCGGATGCGGGTAGGACGGCAGGCCGTCGCCGCCCGCCTCACGGCGGAAGCGGTCCAGGTGGTGCTCGGTCAGCCGCCCGTCGAGGAAGGCGCGGGCGTAGATGCCGGGGGAGGCGTGGCCCTGGATGTAGAGCTGGTCGCCGCTGCCGTCCGCCTCCTTGCCGCGGAAGAAGTGCTGGAAGCCCGTCTCGTAGAGCCAGGCGGCGGAGGCGAAGGTGGCGATGTGACCGCCGAGGCCGTCACGGCTGCCGCGGGTGACCATCGCCGCCGCGTTCCACCGGTTCCAGGCGGTGATGCGGCGCTCCATGGCCTCGTCGCCCGGGAACGCGGGCTCGGCGGCCGTCGGAATGGTGTTGAGGTAGTCCGACTCCAGCAGGGGCGGCAGCGCGAGCCCGGCGCTCTCGGCGCGCTCCAGGGTGCGGCGCATGAGGTACGAGGCGCGGTGCGACCCGGCCGCCCGGGCGACGGCGTCCAGGGAGGCGCCCCATTCGGCGGTCTCCTCGGGGTCACGGTCGGGAAGCTGGTCGAGCGCACTCGGCTGCGTGCGTGCGAGATCGGT
Organism: Streptomyces violaceusniger; assembly: GCA_005405945.1. Lineage (GTDB taxonomy): Bacteria > Actinomycetota > Actinomycetes > Streptomycetales > Streptomycetaceae > Streptomyces > Streptomyces violaceusniger. The sequence continues at coordinate 3,794,275 of BJHW01000001.1, read as the reverse complement.
CATGACATCACCGTAAGACTGATCGATGATCGATCAAAGATCTGCCAAGGAAAAAGTGCTCCGTAAGCCGAAATTGGCATTCCGTGCCGCGAAACTAGGCACGCGGTGCACAGCCGAGGACGTGTTCCTTGACCAGTTCGCCGACCCGCGGATCCCGCCGTTTGAAGGCGTCCACCACGGCCTGGTGCTCCTCGGCGTACGACTGCTGGACGGTGCCCAGCCAGCGGATCGACAGCGTCGTCCAGATCTCGATGCCCAGCGACTCCCAGGTGTGCAGCAGCACGCTGTTGCCCGACGCCCGCACCAGCTCCCGGTGGAACGCCACGGTGTGCCGGACCTGCGCCTCCCCGTCGGCCGCGCGGTCCGCCTCGTACAGCGCCCGCACCTCGGGCTCCAGGGCGGAGGTGTCCTCGGCCAGCACGGGCGCGGCCAGCTCCGCCGCCATCTGTTCGAGCCCGGCCCGCACCGGATAGATCTCCTCCAGATCGGCGGCGGTCAGATTCCGCACCCGGACGCCCTTGTTCGGCGCCGACTCGATCAGCCGCAGCGACTCCAGCTCCCGCAGCGCCTCCCGTACGGGCGTCTGGCTGACCTCGAGCTCGGTGGCGATCCGGCGCTCCACGATCCGCTCGCCCGGCTTCCAGCGGCCGCTGACGATGCCCTCCACGATGTGCTCGCGGATCTGCTCGCGCAGCGAGTGGACGACGGGCGCGGCCATGGGGGACTCCTTAGAACCAGCGGTGAACAGCTGCCATTATCCCGGCACCGCGGTAAGAGCACTGCGGCAAGGAAAACCGCGCCCCGCACGGGAAGCCCGTGCGGGGCGCGGCAGGGAAACCGAGGTGCGGGTCAGAGCCCGAGGTCCACCTCGAACTCGCCGGCCTCCAGGATCTCCTTGACGGCCGTCAGGTAGCGGGCCGCGTCGGCACCGTCCACCAGGCGGTGGTCGTAGGAGAGCGCCACGTACGTCATGTCGCGCACCGCGATGGTCTCGCCCAGCTCCGGGTGGTTGATGACCACCGGGCGCTTGACGGTCGCGCCGATGCCCAGGATGGCGACCTGGTTCGGCGGCACGATGATCGTGTCGAACAGCGCACCGCGCGAGCCGGTGTTGCTGATCGTGAAGGTGGCGCCGGACATCTCGTCCGGGGTGATCTTGCTGGAGCGGACCTTGCCCGCCAGCTCCGCCGTCTTCTTGGACAGACCGGCGATGTTGAGGTCGCCGGCGTTCTTGATGACCGGGGTCATCAGGCCCTTCTCGGCGTCCACCGCGATACCGACGTTCTCCACGTCGAAGTACGTGATGGTGTTGTCGTCCTCGTTGATCCGGGCGTTGATGGCCGGGTGGGCCTTCAGCGCCTGAACGGCGGCCTTCACGAAGAACGGCATCGGCGAGAGCTTGACGCCCTCGCGCTGCGCGAACGCCTCCTTGGCCCGGGCGCGCAGCCGCATGACCTTGGTGACGTCCACCTCGACCACGCTGGTGAGCTGGGCCTGGCTGTGCAGGGCCTTCATCATGTTGTCGCCGATGACCTTGCGCATCCGCGGCATCTTGACGGTCTGGCCGCGCAGCGGGGACACCTCCAGCGGGGCGGCCTTCGGCGCGGCGGCGGCCGGGGCCGGAGCCTGGGCCTGGGCCGCGGCCTTGGCGGCCTCCGCGGCGGCGATGACGTCCTGCTTGCGGATGCGGCCGCCGACGCCGGTGCCCTTGACCGTGGACAGGTCCACGTTGTTCTCGGCGGCGAGCTTGCGCACCAGCGGGGTGACGTAGGCGCCCTCGGCCTCGGGGGCCGCGGGAGCCGGGATGGTCGCGGCCGGGGCCGGGGCGGGCGCCGGAGCGGCCGGGGTGGGCTCGGGGGCGACCGGCTCCGGGGTGACGGCCTGCGGCGCCGGGGCGCTCGGGGCCTGCGGGGCCGGGGCGGGCGCGGGAGCCGGGGCCTCCTGGACCGGCTCGGGAGCCGGGGCCGGGGCGGCCGGGGCCTCGGCGGGCGCGGCGGCCGGAGCGGCACCGGCGGCGCCGATCACGGCCAGCTTGGCGCCGACCTCGGCGGTCTCGTCCTCACCGACCAGGATCTCCAGCAGGGTGCCCGCGGTCGGGGCCGGGATCTCGGTGTCGACCTTGTCGGTGGAGACCTCGAGCAGCGGCTCATCGGCCTCGACCGACTCGCCGACCTCCTTGAGCCAGCGGGTGACGGTGCCCTCGGTCACGCTCTCGCCGAGCGCGGGGAGGACCACATCGGTGCCCTCGGCGCCACCGGCCGGAGCGGCGGCGGCAGCGGGGGCAGGGGCGGGGGCCTCGGCGGCGGGCGCCGGGGCGGGCTCGGGCTGAGCCGCCGGAGCGGGCTCGGCCGCGGGGGCGGGGGCCTCGGCCGGGGCCGCGCCGCCGTCGTCGATGATGGCCAGCTCGGCGCCGACCTCGACCGTCTCGTCCTCGGCCACCTTGATGGACGTCAGCACACCGGCCGAGGGGGCCGGGATCTCGGTGTCGACCTTGTCGGTCGACACCTCGAGCAGGGGCTCGTCGGCCTCGACGCGCTCACCTTCGGCCTTGAGCCAGCGGGTGACGGTGCCCTCGGTCACGCTCTCGCCGAGCGCCGGCAGGGTTACGGAAACCGCCATGGTGTTCGGTTGCTCCTTAACGATCTTTGGATGGTTCGCGCTCGGGATGAGTCAGTCGTGGGAGTGCAGCGGCTTGCCGGCCAGGGCCAGGTGGGCCTCGCCGAGCGCCTCGTTCTGGGTCGGGTGGGCGTGGACGAGCTGCGCGACCTCGGCCGGCAGCGCCTCCCAGTTGTAGATCAGCTGAGCCTCGCCGACCTGCTCGCCCATCCGGTCACCGACCATGTGGACGCCGACGACGGCACCGTCACGTACCTGCACGAGCTTGATCTCGCCCGCGGTCTTGAGGATCTTGCTCTTGCCGTTGCCCGCGAGGTTGTACTTCAGGGCGACGACCTTGTCCGCACCGTACAGCTCCTTGGCCTTGGCCTCGGTGATGCCGACGGAGGCGACCTCGGGGTGGCAGTAGGTCACCCGCGGCACGCCGTCGTAGTCGACCGGCACCGGGTTCAGACCGGCCAGCCGCTCCGCCACCAGCATGCCCTCGGCGAAGCCGACGTGGGCCAGCTGGAGGGTGGGGACCAGGTCGCCGACGGCGGAGATGGTCGGCACGTTGGTCCGCATGTACTCGTCGACGAGGACATAGCCGCGGTCCATGGCGACCCCGGCCTCCTCGTAGCCGAGCCCCTGCGAGACCGGGCCGCGGCCGACGGCCACCAGCAGCAGCTCGGCCTCGAAGGTCTTGCCGTTCTCCAGCGAGACCTTGACGCCGTCGGCGGTGTACTCCACGCCCGAGAAGCGGGAGCCGAGGGAGAAGTTGATGCCGCGCTTGCGGAAGGCGCGCTCCAGCAGCTTGGAGCTGTTCTCGTCCTCGACCGGGACGAGGTGGGGAAGCGCCTCGACGATGGTGATGTCGGCCCCGAAGGACTTCCACGCGGAGGCGAACTCGACGCCGATGACACCGCCGCCCAGCACGATCGCGGACTTCGGCACGCGGTCGAGCACCAGCGCGTGGTCGGAGGAGATGACGCGGTTGCCGTCGATCTCCAGGCCGGGCAGGGACTTCGGCACCGAACCGGTGGCCAGCAGGATGTGGCGGCCGGTGTAGCGCTGGCCGTTCACATCGACCGAGGTCGGGGAGGACAGCCGGCCCTCACCCGTCACATAGGTGACCTTGCGGGAGGCGATGAGACCCTGCAGACCCTTGTACAGGCCCGAGACCACGCCGTCCTTGTACTTGTGCACACCCTCGATGTCGATGCCCTCGAAGGTGGTCTTCACACCGAATTCCGAGCCCTCGCGGGCCTGGTCGGCGAGCTCACCGGCGTGCAGCAGCGCCTTGGTGGGGATGCAGCCACGGTGCAGACAGGTGCCGCCCAGCTTGTCCTTCTCGATCAGGGCGACGTCCAGACCCAGCTGCGCCGCGCGCAGGGCAGCGGCGTAACCGCCGCTACCGCCTCCGAGGATCACTAGGTCGAAAACGGTGCTGGCGTCGTTCGCCACGTCACGTCCTCCATGCATGGTGCGCCGGGGCCGGCCGTCGGTCGGCCGGGCGGCGGCGTGTGTTCGGCCGCTTCTTGCGTCGGCCCTGGTGTCGGGGGCCCTGTCCTGCCGGGACAACATCTTCGCACTTGTTGGAAGGAGGCGGGACGCGGGGCCGCTGTGTGAGAAATCTCCAGACCCCAGTTCAGGGTTACTGCTGCGTATCAGGAACGCGAAGCCCCGTCGATTTCGTTGAGGGCGAAATCGACGGGACTTTCGGCCTATGGCGGCGACCGTCTCATACGGTCGCGATGCGTCGCCGTGACATGCCGCTGTGTCGCGAGCTCACGTGGGTGTCCGGCGGATCACGCGGCGGAGCCGCAATCGACGCTTTCCCCTCCCCGCCCCTTCCCGCGGGACCCATATGCGGCTCCGCCGCGTGGCAGGGGCACCGCCCCTGGACCCCGGGCGTCGACGAGCCGACCGTCGGCGCCGTGAGCACCCGCACCGGCGGGCTGGGCGCGGTCGGCGCGCCGGTGCGGCGGGTGACCGGGCGGACGGCCGCGCGCATCCGGGTCGTCCGGCCCGAGGTCTGGGGCGGAGCCCCACGCGGCGGAGCCGGACATCGACGCTGCGTGGGAAGGGGCAGGGAGGGGAAGCACCGATGTGGCGGCTCCGCCACGTGGCCCGCCGCAGGCCTCGGCTCAGCCGAGGTCGCCGTCGGCGGTGCGCTCGGCCAGCCGGACCAGGGTGCGGACCGCGGCGCCCGTGCCGCCCTTGGGGGTGTAGCCGAACGGACCGGACTCGTTGAAGGCCGGACCCGCGATGTCCAGGTGGCCCCAGGTGATCCCGTCCGCCACGAACTCCTTCAGGAAGATGCCGGCCACCAGACCGCCACCCATGCGCTCGCCCATGTTCGCCAGATCGGCGACCGGCGAGTCGATGCCCTTGCGGAGGTGGTCGGGCAGCGGCATCGGCCAGGACTGCTCACCGACCTCCCCGGCGATCTCGTGGAGCGTGGTGCGGAACGCCTCGTCGTTCGTCATGATCCCGAACGTGCGGTTGCCCAGCGCGAGGACCATCGCACCGGTCAGCGTCGCCACGTCCACGATCGCGTCCGGCTTCTCCTCACCGGCGCGGGTGATCGCGTCGGCGAGCACCAGCCGGCCCTCGGCGTCGGTGTTCAGCACCTCGACGGTCTTGCCGCCGTACATCGACAGCACATCGCCGGGGCGGGTGGCCGAACCCGACGGCATGTTCTCGGCGAGCGCCAGCCAGCCCGTCAAATTGACCCGCAGACCCAGCTTCGCGGCGGTGACGACCGCGGCGAACACGGCGGCGGCACCGCTCATGTCGCACTTCATCGTCTCGTTGTGACCGGCCGGCTTGAGGGAGATGCCGCCCGAGTCGTAGGTGATGCCCTTGCCCACCAGGGCGAGCGTCTTCTCGGCCTTGGGGTGGGTGTACGCGATCCGGACCAGCCGCGGCGGGGCGTCCGAGCCCTGGCCGACGCCGAGGATGCCGCCGTACCCGCCCTTCTTGAGCGCCTTCTCGTCCAGCACCTCGGTCTTGAGGCCGTGCTCCTTGGCGGCCGCGACCGCCTCGGCCGCGAAGGCGGCCGGGTTGAGGAGGTTGGACGGGGTATTGATCAGGTCGCGGGCGCGGTTGACCTCCGCGACGAGGGCGGTGGCGCGCTCGGCGGCCGCCTTGTACGCCTTGTCGCGCGGCTTGCCGCCGACGACGGCGACCTCGGCGAGCGGTCCGTTGTTCTTCTTGTCCTTGCCCTTGGCGTTCTCGCCGTTGCCGTTGCCCTTGTCGTACGTGTACGCCCCGAGCAGCGCGCCCTCGGCCACGGCACTGACGCCCGCCGGGTCCTCGATCGGCAGCGCGAACGCGCCCTTCTTCGAACCGGACAACGCGCGGGCGGCCGCGCCCGCGGCCCGGCGCAGCGTCTCGGCGTCATAGCCGTCGCCCTTGGCCGGGACCTCGCCCAGCCCGACCGCCAGCACGACCGGGGCCTTGAGGCCGGACGCGGCGGGCAGCTTGGTCACCTCGCCCTCGGCGCCGGTCGCGCCGAGCGTCTCCAGAACGGCGGCCAGCTTCCCGCCGAACGCCTTGTCCACGGCCTCGGCACCGGCAGCGACGACAGGGCCCTTGGCCCCTTTCGCCACACCGACGACGACGGCGTCCGCGCGCAGTGCCGCGGCGGACGAGGTGCTGAGAGTCAGAGCAGTCACAGTGGTCGGGTCCCTCTTCCGGTAGTTCGTCGGCCGTCATGGATGGGTAGGCCGCGCCCTTCCGCATCGTATGCCTAGGCCCCATTTGGGGGTCGATTCTCCCCCAGCCACCGCTGGGAGGTGGCCCCAGCCGGAAGAGCCAAGCACCCGGCGTGCCTTGGCACTCAGGGCTCCACAGTGGGCGTGCCCTGGGGCTTACCCGCTACGGGTGGCCGGGATAGCCTTCCGCGCGATGGACACCACGCCGGAGCCGCCGCAGCCGCAACTGCAGCCGTCCGCACGCCCGCCGGAGGCCGAGCCCGAGCCCGAGCGGCCGGAGAGCTCCGCGCCCTCCGCGCCCTCCGAGGGCGCGGAGCAGCAGCCGCCCGACCGGCCGGAGCATCCGCCGCGGCCCGGCTACGACCCGCCGCCCGCGCACGCTCCGCGTGCCCCCTGGGGCGACGGGGTCCGCTTCGCGTTCGGCACGCTCACTGTGCTGCCCGTACGGGGCACGCGCTGGGACCGGGAGGCGGCGCACGCGGGGATGTTGTGCGCTCCGCTGGCCGGGCTGGCCGTGGGGCTGTGCGCGGCCGCGGTGGGCGGGGTGCTGCTCTTCCTGGGCGGTGGGCCGCTGCTCGCCGCCGTGGCCACCGCCGCGATACCCGCCGTACTGACCCGCGGCCTCCACCTCGACGGGCTCGCCGACACCGCGGACGGGCTCGGCAGCGGCAAGCCCGCCGAGGACGCGCTGCGCATCATGAAGCGGTCGGACATCGGGCCGTTCGGCGTGATCACGCTGCTGTTCGTCCTGCTCGGGCAGGTGGCGGCCCTGGCCGAGCTGTACGGGGAGGACTGGGCGCACGGCGCGGTCGGGGCGGCCGTGGCCGGTGTCGCCGCGCGCTGCGCCCTGACGCTCGCGGCCCGCGTGGGCGTTCCGGCGGCGCGCCCGGAGGGGCTGGGCGCGGCGGTCGCGGGCGCCGTGCCGTGGCGTTCCGCCGGTGTCGTGGCGGCGGTGACCGTGGTGGGGTGCGCGGTGGTGGCCGTCCCGTTCGGCCCGTACGCCGTCGTCCTCAACGCCTTCGCCGCCCTGGCCGCCCTGGCGGCCGCCGAACTCCTCCTGCACCACTGCCACCGCCGTCTCGGCGGGGTGACCGGCGACGTCTTCGGCGCGCTGGCGGAAGCGGCCGCCACGACGGCCCTGGTGGTCCTGACCTTCGGCTGAGCCCCACCCTTCGGCTGAGGCCTGCCCTTTCGGCTCGGGCCTCCGGCTTTCGGCTCGGGCCCCGCTTCGACTTGGGGCCCACCGCTGCCTCGCGGGTGCCTGCCCCTTCGGCTGAGGGCCCCCTTCGGCTGCGGCCCGGCCCCTATGGCGTGTCCGGCGGATCTGTCCCCTCCCCGCCCCTTCCCGATACAAGGGGCTCCGCCCCTGGACCCCGGGGTCTGGGGTGGAGCCCGTCACGTGGCGATGCTGCAGGGAGGTGCGGGGAGGGGAGCGGCGGGGGCTTGGACCCCGGGGGTCTGGGGCGGAGCCCGCCACGTGGCGGAGCTGTATGTCGATGCTGCAGGAAGGTGCGGGAGGGAAGCGGCGGGGGCTGCGCCCTTCGTCCCCGGGTCTGGGGCGGAGCCCCAGTTGAGGGAAGGGACGGGGAGGGGAGCAGCGGGCTGCGCCCTTGGTCCCCGGGGTCTGGGGTGGGGACTCTACCCCTGGTCCCCGGGTCTGGGGCGGAGCCCCAGTTGTGGGAAGGGGCGGGGAGGGGAGCAGCCCGCCGCAGGCGTACGCGTACCGCCGGACACGCCCTAAGCAGGTCGGAGGAAGTCCGCTACGGTTCGGGCAGCGCCCCGAAGGGGCGCGGGGCTGTGTCGATGTGCGGCTCCGCCGCGTGGGCGCGACCAGCCACGACGGCGCCGCAGTCGGCCAACGACGCATGGCGCCACTTCCCGCGGAGCGCTTAGCCGTCGCGCTCCGGGAGCTCCGCGTGCAGGGCCGCGGCCGCCTGCACGAGCGGCAGGGCGAGCAGCGCGCCCGTGCCCTCGCCGACCGTGACGCCATGGTCGAGCAGCGGGGTGAGGGCGATGCGGTCGAGGGCCTTCTCCTGGCCCGGTTCGCCGCTGGCCTGACCGGCCAGCCACCAGTCCGGGGCGCGGAACGCCACCCGCTGGGCGACCAGTGCGCAGGCCGCCGAGACGACGCCGTCGAGGATCACGGGGGTGCGGCGTACGGCGCTCTGCAGCAGGAAGCCGGTGATCGCGGCGAGGTCGGCACCGCCGACGGTGGCCAGCAGCTGGAGCTGATCGCCGAGCACCGGGCGGGCGCGGCGCAGCCCGTCGCGGATGGCGGCGCACTTGCGCATCCAGGCGAGGTCGTCGATGGCGGCCCCGCCGCGGCCGGTGACCACGGACGCGTCCGTACCGCACAGCGCGGCGATCAGCGTGGCCGCGGCGGTGGTGCCGCCGACGCTGAGGTCGCCGAGGACGAGGAGGTCCGTACCGGAGTCCGCCTCCTCGTCGGCGATGGCCATCCCGGCGCGGAAGGCCCGCTCGGCCTCGTCCAGGGTGAGCGCGTCCTCGACGTCGATCCGGCCGGACGCGCGGCGTACCCGGTGGCGGGTGACCTCTTCGGGAGGTCTTCGGGGTCGCAGTCCAGCGCCATGTCGACGACGCGGACGGGCGTGCCGAGACGGGCGGCGAGGATGGCGGCCGGGCTCTCGCCGTCGAGCACGGCACGGACCAGACGGTGGGTGCTCCTGGCGGGGCGGGCGGAGACGCCGAGGTCGGAGACGCCGTGGTCGCCCGCGAAGAGGACGACGCGGGGCTGCTCGACGGGCTTGACCGGCACCCGCTGCTGTGCGGCGGCCAGCCACTCGCCCAGTTCGTCCAGCCGCCCGAGCGCACCCGGCGGCAATGCGAGCCGCTCGCGGCGCTCCTCGGCGTCACGCCGGATGCCCCCGTCGGGGCGCTCGATCAGGTCGACGAAGTCATCGAGATTGAGAGCACTCACCTGGCGAACCCTACCGGGCGCCCCGGGAACCGGTGCGGCGTCCGCCCGTTGAGCCCGTCGCGGCCCCGGGCGACCCCCGTGCCGGGTACGAGCTGGGGCTCGCGTCGGACTACTCGGATCGGCTGCCCGCGCCGCCGTCTCGCGCCTTCGGCGCAATTGAGCAGCGGGGGAGGGGGCGGGGCGCGGGCCGCGTCGCCGGGCGCCGGGCCGGTGGGGGTGAGGCCCGGTGGCGGCTCCGGTGCTCGTGGGCTGGGCCCGTTGCCGGACTGCCGGGGTCCGGGGTACCCCCTCGGAAACGTTTGACAAATTAGTTGCGCCAGATCAAGTGTTTTCGCGAGGGGTACCCGGAGGGGCCGTCCCGGGGCGACCGGCCCGCAGTCCGGAGGGACCTTGGCCGCCGAAGCGGGAAGCCGCCCCCGGAGCCCGCCCCCGCGAACCCGTCGCCCGGCGGCGGTGCCGCGCCCCCGCTCCGCTGCATTAGTTGCGCCAGATCAAGTGTTTTCGCGAGGGGTACCCGGAGGGGCCGTCCCGGGGCGACCGGCCCGCAGTCCGGAGGGACCTTGGCCACCGGGCCACGGAAGCCGCCCCCGGAGCCCGCCCCCGCGAACCCGTCGCCCGGCGGCGGTGCCGCGCCCCCGCATCCCTGCCCCGCTGCTCAATTGCGCCGAAGGCGCGAGACGAAAGCCGCACCCAACCGAACCGAGCAGCCCCCGACCCAGCCCCCAGCCCCGACCCAGCCCCAGCCCCGACCCAGCCCCCAGCCCCGGCCCAGCCCCCGGCCCCCAGCCCCGGCCCAGCCCCCGGCCCCGGCCAGGACCCAGCCCCCAGCCCCCCGCCAGGACCAGGACCAGGACCCGGGCCCCGGCCCCGGGACCGCGATCAGCCGCGCAGCGGCAACGGCTGGCCCGCCACGACCAGCAGCACCTGCTCGCACTCCTCGGCGAACGCCGCGTTCAGGCGGCCCAGTTCGTCGCGGAAGCGGCGGCCGGAGGCGGTCGCGGGGACGATGCCCGCGCCGACCTCGTTGCTCACCGCGACGACCGTACGGGTCGTGGCACGGACCGCCGCGACGAGGGCGGAGACGCGTTCGCGGAGGGCGCGTTCGCCGCCGTGTGCCCACTTCTCGTCGTCCCAGGCGCTCACGGAGTCCATCGCGTCGGTGAGCCACAGCGCCAGGCAGTCGATGAGCAGCGGTGGGCCGTCCTCGGCCAGCAGCGGGGGCAGGTCGCAGGTCTCGGCGGTGCGCCAGGAGCCGGGGCGGCGGTCGCGGTGGGCGGCGACGCGGGCGGCCCACTCGGGGTCGCTCTCGCGGGTGCCGCCCGTGGCGACGTAGAGGACGTCGGGGAACGCGGCCAGCCGCCGTTCCGCCTCCAGGGACTTGCCGGACCGGGCGCCGCCCAGCACCAGCGTGCGGCGCGGCAGGTCCGGCACCGCGTGGTACTCGCCGACGGTCAGCGTCCGCCCGTCCGGCACCGCCCGGGCGCCCGCCGTGGCGAGGCGGCGGTGCAGCTCCCGGCCGGGCGGGGCGGTGTGGTCGAGGTGGACGGCCAGCACGTCGGTGGTGGCGCCCACGGCGCCCGAGGCGCGCAGGGCGGCCAGCGCGTCGGGGCGGCCCAGCACGTCGAGCAGCACCATGTCGTACGGCTCGGCCCGGTCCGGGAGCCCGGCGGCGGCCGCGCCCGGCGGGAGGTACAGCAGCCGGGTGCCGTCGGGCCCGGTGACCTCGTAGCCGGTGCCGGGGGAGTCCAGCGCGACCGCCCGCACCCGGTGGCCGCTGATCAGGGACAGCGTGCGGCCGTCCGGCACCCGGCCCGGCGCCGGCAGCCCGGCCGGGAACTCGACGGCAGGGCCCGCGTGCGGATGGGAGAGCAGCACCTGCCGTACGCCCACCAGCGAGTACCCGGCCCGCGCGGCGGCGAGGGCGGCCCCCGGGGTGAGGTCGATCAGCAGCGCGCCGTCGATCAGCAGCGAGGTGGCGGCCCGTGCCTCCTCGCCGACGGCGGCGGCACAGGCGGCGCAGGGGCAGCCGTGGCGGGGCAGCCCGTCGGGGGCCCCGGTGCCCAGAAGAGTGAGTTCCACGCCCCGATCGTCTCGCGTCCGTTCCCACGGGTCGCGCGGGGCCACCCCGTACGGAGTGATCAGTCACCTAGGCTGCGGGCAGGCATCAGCTGTGGACCGGCGGGTATCACCTGTGGGCCGGCGGGATGGAGGAGGCTGGAATGGCGTGGACATGGCGGTTCGAGAAGTCCGACGGGACGGAGACGAAGCCCGCGGTGCAGCCGGAGGAGTTCCCGACCCAGGGGGACGCGGAGTCGTGGATCGGTGAGGAGTGGCGGGAGCTCCTCGAGGGAGGCGCGGAGCAGGTGACCCTCTTCGAGGACGGTAAGAAGATCTACGGCCCGATGAGCCTGCGCGCCGAATAGGCGAGAACACGGGGTGGCGGTCCGCACCGCCACCCCACCCCGCCCCATCCGGCCCGGCTCAGCCGCGCACCCCGCACAGATGCAGCAGTGCCGCCACCGCCCGGTAGGGATCCGTGCGGCCGGCCCGCTCCTCGGCCGTCAGCAGCCGCTCCCACTCCGGGGAGCCCGGCGGCTCCGCGTCGTCCGGGGCGAGGTCGGTGAAGACCCGCACGCCGTACCAGGCGCGCAGCGGCGCCCCGATCGCGGTGAGGGTCTCGGTCAGCTCCTCGCGCCGGTCGGCGCGCACCGGCAGCCCGATCCGGTTGGTGTACGAGGGGGAGTCGAAGGCGGCCAGCGCGGTGTCGAAGTCCCCGGCAAGACCCGGCCGCATCGCCAGCGCGTCACCGTTGCGCACCAGCAGCGAGAGCAGACCGCCGGGGCCAGCACCCGGGCCAGCCCGGCGAGCAGCGGATCCGGTTCGGGCACGTACATCAGCACGCCGTGGCACAGCACCACATCGAAGGCGCCCGGCAGGAAGTGTGCCCCGGTCTCCCGGCCGTCGCCCTCGATCAGCCGCACGCGTCTTCGGATGCCCTCGGGCTCGTCGGCGAGCGCGGTGCGGGCCGCCTCCAGCATGGTGGCGTCGGACTCAAGACCGGTCACCTCATGGCCCGCGCGGGCCAGCCGCAGGGCCTGGGTGCCCTGGCCGACGCCCACGTCGAGCACCCGCAGCCGCTGCCCCACCGGGAAGCGCGCGGTGATCTGCTCATCGAGCTGATGGGCGACCAGCGCCTGCCGGACGGTGTTCCGCAGGCCCCCGAGGTGGCTCAGCCAGCCCGCCGCCCCGCCGGTGAAGCCGGAGGGTTGGCCGCTCAGGGCCGCTCTCCGCGCTTGACCTGCGGTTTGGGCAGCCGCAGCCGACGCATCTGGAGGGTGCGCATCAGGGCGTACGCCACCGCGCCGCGCAGGTTCTCGTCGGGGAAGCGCTTGCGCAGCTGCCGCTTGAGCTGGACGCCGAGGACGAGCGAGTTGATCACGATGAGGACGATGACCACCATCCACACCAGCAGCACATAGCTCTGCATGGCCCCGGCCCGGATCATGCTCAGGACCAGGATGACCACCGCGAGCGGCAGGAAGTACTCGGCGACGGAGAACCGCGAGTCCACGAAGTCGCGGGCGAAGCGCCGCACCGGACCCTTGTCGCGGGCCGGCAGATACCGCTCGTCACCCCCGGCCAGCGCCTCACGCTGACGGGCCAGATCGGCGCGGCGGGCCTCGCGCGCACGCTTCGTGGCGTCCTTACGGTTGGCCGGCGTCTTCGCCAGGCTGCGGCGCTGCGACTGGGCCTCGCTCCGCTTGGGAGTGGGGCGGCCCTTGGGCGCCTGCGGGTCACGGGTCTGCTGCGGCTGGTCCGCGGTCACCTTGGTGGTAGCGGCCTGCTCATCCTTGGAACGGCTTCGGAACACAAGGCCCAAGGGTACGGGCTGCGGGGTGTGCGGCCCATCCTCAGGGGGAACGATCAGGCAACGGAGTCCCGCCCTAACCGGGACACAGGGGGCGCACTCCTCCTTGCGCCGGAGGCTCCGACCGTCTGATCGTCCCTGCGGAGGAGCGCGAGCGGGCTCGAACAGTGCGGTAATGGAAGCAGGGCCCGTAGGCTGGGTCTGTTGGAGTGCCGGAGTCACACGTCCGTCAGAAGGGGGCGCGCGAGGCCCATGAGCGGTGTCATGAAGCGTATGGGGATGATCTTCCGCGCGAAGGCCAACAAGGCCCTGGACCGGGCCGAGGACCCGCGCGAAACCCTTGACTACTCGTACCAGAAGCAGCTGGAGCTGCTCCAGAAGGTGCGCCGCGGTGTCGCCGACGTGGCGACCTCGCGCAAGCGCCTGGAGCTGCAGCTCAACCAGTTGCAGGGCCAGTCCACCAAGCTGGAGGACCAGGGCCGCAAGGCGCTCGCGCTCGGCCGGGAGGACCTGGCCCGCGAGGCGCTGTCGCGCCGTGCCGCGCTGCAGCAGCAGGTCACCGACCTGGAGACCCAGCACCAGACGCTGCAGGGCGAGGAGGAGAAGCTGACCCTGGCCGCCCAGCGGCTCCAGGCCAAGGTCGACGCCTTCCGTACGCGCAAGGAGACCATCAAGGCCACCTACACCGCGGCCCAGGCCCAGACCCGCATCGGCGAGGCGTTCTCCGGCATCTCCGAGGAGATGGGCGACGTCGGCATGGCGATCCAGCGCGCCGAGGACAAGACGGCGCAGCTCCAGGCGCGCGCGGGCGCGATCGACGAGCTGCTGGCCTCCGGCGCCCTGGACGACCAGTCCGGCATGGCCAAGGACGACATCGCGGCCGAGCTGGACCGGATCTCCGGCGGTACGGACGTGGAGCTGGAGCTTCAGCGGATGAAGGCCGAACTGGCCGGCGGCAGCCCGCAGCAGGCGATCGAGGGCGGCAAGGCGGACGAGTCCCAGCAGTCCCGGACCCAGCACAAGTTCGACAAGCAGTAGCCCGCGCCCCCGCCTGGGCGAGGTCTCCAAGGAGGTCGTCATGATCGTACGGATCATGGGGGAGGGCCAGGTGCGGGTGGCGGAAAGCCATCTGCCCGGACTGAACAGGCTGGACGACGAGCTGCTCGCGGAGATCGAGGGCGGCGATCACGAGGGCTTCCGGAGGACCCTGGGCGCGCTGCTGGGCGCGGTGCGCTCGGCCGGTGAGCCCCTGCCCGACGACGCGCTCCAGCCGTCCCAGCTGATCCTCCCCGCCGCCGACGCGACTCTCGAGGAAGTCAAGGCGATGCTCAAGGACGACGGCCTCATTCCGGGCTAGTGCGGCGCGCTCCCGGATCCACACTCCAGCACAGGTCGTTACCTCTCCGCACCGGCCGGGTACGGGCCGCCCGGGAAGCCGGGCGGCCCCCGCGGCCCTTACCGTTGGATTCCGTGACTCCCCTCGCCGTCGGGCCGGGCCTGGCCCGTCCGCACCGCTGGCTGTGCGCCCACCCCCGAGCCCTGGACACCCTGGTGGCGCTGGGGGTGCTCGCGTTGATCCTGATCGGCGCGGTGGCCGGCCCGCGCATGCGCCACCAGCCGCTGGGCCCCCTCTTCGTGCTGCTGGCCGTGCTCGCCGCCGCCTCGCTGGTGCTCCGCCGCGAGCTGCCCCGCGGGGTGCTCGCCTTCAACGTGGCGCTCACCCTCACCGAGCTCGTCACCAATGACGTGGGCCCGCCGCGCACCTCGATCGTGTTCGGGGTCGTGGTGGCGCTCTACACCGTGGCGGCCCGCACCGACCGCCCCACCACCTGGCGGCTCGGCGCCGCCACGGCCGTGCTGCTCACCGGTGCCGGGATGCTCTTCGCGCTCAACCCCTGGTACTCACAGGAGAATTGGGGCCTGTTCGCGTGGACCGGGCTGGCCGCGGCCGCCGGTGACGCGGTGCGCAGCCGGCGGGCCTATGTCGCCGCCATCGAGGAGCGGGCGGTCCGCGCCGAGCGCACCCGCGAGGAGGAGGCGCGCCGCCGGGTCGCCGAGGAGCGGCTGCGGATCGCCCGTGAGCTGCACGATGTCGTGGCGCATCACATCGCGCTGGTCAACGTCCAGGCCGGGGTCGCCTCCCACGTCATGGACAACCGCCCGGACCAGGCCAAGGAGGCGCTCGCGCACGTACGGCAGGCGAGCCGTTCGGCGCTGGAGGAGCTGCGGGCCACGGTCGGCCTGCTGCGGCAGTACGGCGACCCCGCCGCCCCCACCGAACCGGCCCCCGGCCTCGCCGTGCTGGACCAGCTCGTGGACGGCTTCGTACGGGCCGGGATGCGGGTCCGGGTCCGGGCGGAGCCGCCGGAGAAGCTGGGCCCGCTGCCGGGCTCGGTGGACCTCACGGCCTACCGCGTGGTCCAGGAGGCGCTGACCAATGTGCACAAGCACGCCGGGCCCGGGGCCACGGCCCAGATCCGCATCGCCCGGGTCGCGGACGCCCTGGAGGTCACGGTCGAGGACGACGGGGCGGGGACGCGGACCGAGGGCCCCGAGGAGGCGCCGGAGGGCGCGGACGGGTCCGTGGAACCCCGGGCGGACGGTACGGCGATCGGTGGCGGCGGACACGGCCTGCTGGGGATGCGCGAGCGGGTGACCGCGCTGCGCGGCGGCTACGAGGCGGGGCCCCTGCCCGAGGGTGGTTTCCGGGTGCGGGTGAGACTTCCCCTGCAGCCGCGTAGGGGAGGGGACTCATGACGATCAAGGTGCTGCTGGCGGACGATCAGGCGCTGCTGCGCAGCGCGTTCCGCGTCCTGGTGGACTCCGAGCCGGACATGGAGGTGGTGGGCGAGGCGTCCGACGGCGCGGAGGCGGTGGAGATCGCCCGCGCCCGGGGCGCCGACGTCGTCCTGATGGACATCCGGATGCCCGGTACGGACGGACTGGCCGCCACCCGCATGATCACCGAAGACTCGGAGCTCAAGGACGTACGGGTGGTCATGCTGACGACCTTCGAGGTGGACGAGTACGTGGTGGACTCGCTGCGGGCGGGGGCCAGCGGCTTCCTCGGCAAGGGCGCCGAACCCGATGAGCTGCTCGCGGCGATCCGCATCGCGGCGGCGGGCGAGGCGCTGCTGTCCCCGGCCGCGACCAAGGGGCTGATCGCCCGCTTCCTGGCCCAGGGCGACGGGAGCGGCGACGAGGGCGCGTACGACTCCTCACGGCTGGACGCCCTGACCGTGCGCGAACGCGAGGTCCTGGTCCAGGTGGGGGGTGGGCTGTCCAACGACGAGATCGCCGCCCGGCTGGAGGTCAGCCCGCTCACGGTCAAGACGCATGTCAACCGCGCGATGGCCAAGCTGAGCGCCCGCGACCGCGCCCAGCTGGTGGTGATCGCCTACGAGACGGGCCTGGTCCGCGCAGGGTCGTAGGGCTGTAGTTTCCCCTCCCCGCCCCTTCCCGAACCCGGGGCTCTGCCCCAGACCCCGGCTCGGGGCTCTGCCCCAGGCCCCGGAACCGGGGCTCCGCCCCAGGCCCCGGAACCGGGGCTCCGCCCCTGACGCCGGATCGGGGGTCTGCCTCGAACACCGGGGGCTGGGGCGGAGCCACAGTTGTGGGAAGGGGCGGGGAGGGGAAGCAGCCCGCCGCAGGCGTCACGACCGCGCGCCCCGCCCCCATCGCCGGACGACGCTGCCCGCCTACGGCAGCGCCAACATCCGCTCCAGCGCCAGCTTGGCGAAGTGCTCGGTCTCCTTGTCGACCTGGATGCGGTTGACCACCTTGCCGGCCACCAGCGACTCCAGCGCCCACACCAGATGCGGCAGATCGATCCGGTTCATGGTCGAGCAGAAGCAGACCGTCTTGTCGAGGAAGACGATCTCCTTGCCCTGGTCGGCGAAACGATTGGCCAGGCGCCGTACGAGGTTCAGTTCGGTGCCGATCGCCCACTTCGAACCGGCGGGGGCGGCCTCCAGGGCCTTGATGATGTACTCGGTCGAGCCCACGTAGTCCGCGGCCGCCACGACCTCGTGCTTGCACTCGGGGTGCACCAGCACGTTCACACCAGGTATGCGCTCGCGCACATCGTTGACCGAGTCCAGCGAGAAGCGGCCGTGCACCGAGCAGTGGCCGCGCCACAGGATCATCCTGGCGGCGCGCAACTGCTCGGGGGTGAGCCCGCCGTTCGGCTTGTGCGGGTTGTAGACGACGCAGTCCTCCAGCGACATGCCCATGTCGCGAACCGCCGTATTGCGCCCGAGGTGCTGATCGGGCAGGAACAGCACCTTCCGGCCCTGCTGGAACGCCCACTCCAGCGCCCGCTGGGCATTGGAGGAGGTGCAGATCGTGCCGCCGTGGCGACCGGTGAACGCCTTGATGTCGGCGGAGGAGTTCATGTACGAGACGGGCACCGTCGCATCCGCCACACCGGCCTCGGTGAGCACCTCCCAGCACTCGGCGACCTGCTCGGCCGTGGCCATGTCGGCCATCGAGCAGCCGGCCGCCAGATCGGGGAGCACGACCTGCTGCGCGTCGCCGGTGAGGATGTCGGCGGACTCGGCCATGAAGTGAACACCGCAGAAGACGATGTACTCGGCGTCCGGCCGCGCGGCCGCGTCCCGGGCGAGCTTGAAGGAGTCGCCGGTGACATCGGCGAACTCGATGACCTCGTCGCGCTGGTAGTGGTGGCCGAGCACGAAGACCTTGTCCCCGAGCTTCTCCTTGGCCGCGCGGGCGCGGGCCACCAGATCCGGGTCGGAGGGCGCCGGGAGGTCTCCCGGGCACTCCACGCCGCGCTCGCTCCGGGGGTCGGCCTCCCGGCCGAGAAGCAGCAGAGCGAGCGGCGTCGGCTGCACGTCGAGGGGTTGGGCGGTGGTCACGTCACGCACCCTTCTTTCTTCGATGGGACTTCACTGGGGACCCTAATCGTCAAAATGACGCTATCTATCATAGCTCCTTCACGTCATGTTGACGAGAGGCATTGTGTCGATGTGACGCATTCCGGTGTGTCCGCCCGTATGCGAGCATGAAGGGCAACAGGAGATAGGCGCTTGGGCCCGGAATGAATCCGGGACGCCGTTGGTTTGTGCCATCGGCAAGCAGTCCGTACGACCCAGGAGAGAAGCAGATGACCGTTCAGGACGAGACCACCGCGAGCGAGGGCATCATCCTGTCCGACGCCGCCGCGTCGAAGGTCAAGAGCCTGCTGGAGCAGGAGGGCCGCGACGACCTCGCGCTGCGCGTCGCCGTCCAGCCCGGCGGCTGCTCCGGCCTGCGCTACCAGCTCTTCTTCGACGAGCGCTCGCTCGACGGCGACGTCGTCAAGGACTTCGGCGGCGTGAAGGTCGTGACCGACCGCATGAGCGCCCCGTACCTGGGCGGTGCCTCGATCGACTTCGTCGACACCATCGAGAAGCAGGGCTTCACCATCGACAACCCGAACGCCACGGGCTCCTGCGCCTGCGGCGACTCCTTCAGCTGAGCCCCCGGGCGCGGCGGGGAAACAACGCGACGGAAGGGGCGGGCCCATCGGGCCCGCCCCCTTCCGCCATGTCCCGGGCGCTCCGCTCACTTCCGCAGCGGCACCGTCTTACCGGTGGACCCGTCCACGACCTTCCGGCCGTCCAGCGGCTCCTTCAGCGTCACCTTCTCCTCCAGCTGCTTGGCGATGAGGATGCAGGCCCGCCCCGGATGCTTCGGCTTGCTCTTGAGGTCCAGCGTCACCTTGTCGGAGGTCTCCTTCGCGGAGACCGAGTAGGTGTTGCAGACCCCGCCCCAGAAGCGCAGCGTCAGGGTCTTGTCGTCCACGCTGTACGAGGTGAGGTGATCCGGCTTGGAGGTGCCGTCCCCCTTGCCGGGAGAGGGGAGTGGCCCGGCTCCTTCGCCTTCTTGATGAACTCGGGCTTCACCGCGGGGTAGGGGAGGGTGACCGCCACCCGGTTGGTCCCGGTCGGCTTGGTCTCGAAGATCCACGACGGGACCAGCGCCCGCCGGCCGTCCACCATGTGCGAGGCGAGGCCGAACGTCACCTTGCGCACGCTCACCTTGCCCGAGGGGCTGTCGCTCCTGCCCGACGTCGAGTTCAGCCGCTGGAGCGCCTGCTCCGCGCCGAGCACCGGGTAGGTGTCGTCCTCCTTGGGCTTCGACAGCGTTCCGCTGCCGCCGACCAGCTGGCCGTCGGCGCCGACCTGCAGATTGGTGCCCCAGCCGTAGGTGGGCAGCTCGCCCACCTTCGGATCCGCGTTCACCATCCGCACGGCGCCGTAGAGGCCGCTCGCGTCCAGCTTGGCGTCCGACAGCCCGAGCGCCTTGAGCACCGGCTCGGCGGCGTTCTGGGCCTTCTCCTCGGAGACGGCCTTGTCGCGGCCCTCGGCGGCGCCGTTGTCACCGCGCTTGTCGCCGTCGCGGTAGGTGGGGCAGCTCTTGTCGGGCTTGTCCGCCCCGTCGCCCTTGTCGGTCCGCGGCGCCTTCTTCCCGTCCGGGCGGACGCAGGACGTGTCGCCCGGCGCCCCATAGCGCGAGTACGACCAGCTGCCCGGCCCGATCTGGCTCACCCGCAGCGTCGGGCTGCTCGCGTCCGGGGCGCCGCCCACCTTCCAGTACCCGTGGTCGGCGCGGGGGCTGCCCGAGACGTCCAGGGCCTTCGCCAGCCGCGCCACATCGGCCTTGGTGACCTTCGGGTCGGTCAGATACACCGGGGCCTCATCGGGCCCGTCCGGCAGCTTGCCCGTCACCACATAGCGGCCGCCGTGCGGGTCGGGCTCACCGGGCGCGATGCCCTCGTTCCCGCCCCGCTCCCCGCCAGGGGAGGCGTAGGCGTCCAGTGCGAGGGGTTTCGGCGATCCGTCCTCGCCCGACGCGCCCGGACCCCGGGTGCCGCCGTCCGCCGCGGTGGAGGCCCAGTAGGCGCCACCACCACCGGCGACCAGCACCGCTGCCGCCACCGAGACGACGGCCAGCGGCGAGCGCCTTCGCGGCCGGGAAGTGTCGTCGTCGGGGTTCTGCGGGGTGTCGGTGTCCTCGGTGCTCACCGTTTCGCTCCTTCGGCTCCGCTCACGTTCTACGGTCCCATCCCTCGCGAGGAGATGCCGATGAGACGGAGCCGCGGCGCGGCCGGTTCCTTCAATCGCCGTAATCGGACATGCCGGCCAGCAGATCGGCCGATGTGGCGGGCACCGTGATCCCCGAATGCGGGAGGCGGCAGCCGGGGAAACGGGCCCGGTGGGCGCGGCCGATACGGTGACCGGCCAGTGCGGCGCCATCCGCGCACCGTCACCGCGCAGCTCCTCCAGGTATTCGGGCTCGATGGCCCCGGTGGCGGGAAAAGCGGGGGTGAGGTGCTGGGGCATGATGCCTCCCGGTTCATAGGGGCTACCGACGCGTCCCCCGTGCCCACGCACCGTATTCAGCGGAAGTCGGTGAAAAAAGACCTACTATCGGGTAGTTTCTTCCGTTCGTATGGACCGGGCCGAGCCGATAGCGTGAAGCGTCCGATCTCTCCGCCCCGCAGGAGCGACTCAGTGCGTATCGCCGTAACCGGCTCCATCGCCACCGACCATCTGATGTCCTTTCCCGGCCGTTTCGCCGATCAGCTGGTCGCCGATCAGCTGCATACGGTCTCCCTCTCCTTCCTGGTCGACACCCTCGACGTCCGCCGCGGCGGAGTCGGCCCCAACATCTGTTTCGGCATGGGCGTGCTGGGTCTGCGCCCGATCCTGGTCGGCGCGGCCGGCGAGGACTTCGCCGACTACCGCGCCTGGCTGGACCGGCACGGCGTGGACACCGCGTCCGTGCGGATCTCCGAGGTCCAGCACACCGCGCGCTTCGTGTGCACCACCGACGCCGACCACAACCAGATCGCGTCCTTCTACACCGGTGCCATGAGCGAGGCCCGCCAGATAGAGCTCCAGCCGGTCGCGGAGCGCGTCGGCGGCCTCGACCTGGTGCTGATCAGCGCGGACGACCCGGAGGCCATGGTCCGCCACACCGAGGAGTGCCGCTCGCGCGGCATCGCCTTCGCCGCCGACCCCTCCCAGCAGCTCGCCCGCATGGACGGCGAGGACATCCGGCTGCTGATCGGCGGCGCGGAGTACCTCTTCACCAACGAGTACGAGGCCGCTCTGATCGAGACCAAGACCGGCTGGACCGCGGACCAGATCCTCGCCAAGGTCGGCACCCGCGTCACCACGCTGGGCGCGCAGGGCGTGCGGATCGACCGCGAGGGCGAGGAGCCCGTCGTCGTCGGCTGCCCGGAGGAGGAGCAGAAGGCCGACCCGACCGGCGTCGGCGACGCCTTCCGCGCGGGCTTCCTCTCCGGTCTGTCCTGGAACCTCTCGCTTGAGCGGGCCGCCCAGGTGGGCTGCATGCTGGCGACGCTGGTCATCGAGACGGTCGGCACGCAGGAGTACGAGCTGCGCCGCGGCCACTTCATGGAGCGCTTCGCCAAGGCGTACGGCCATGACGCGGCGGGCGAGATCGCGGCCCACCTCCCCTGAACCCGTGGGGGCGCCCAGGGGGTCGTCGCCCCCTGGGCCCCGCCGCCCCCTGGGCCCCGCCGGTCTCCTGGGCTCCGCCGCCCCTGGGCCCCGCCGGTCTCCTGGCGGAGCGGTGGAGTCCACTGCGGTTCGGTTGCGCCCCGAAGGGGCGCGGGGCCGTGTCGATGTGCGGCTCCGCCGCGGCTGTGTCGATATGCGGCTCCGCCGCGTGGGCGACCAGCCACGACGGCGCCACAGGCGATCCGCGGCAGCTCAGGGCACGTCCAGCGGAGTTATGCGGCTCCGCCGCGTGGCAGGGGCCTTCGCCCCCAGGCCCCGGGGGTCTGGGGCGGAGCCCCAGTTGCGGGAAGGGGCGGGGAGGGGAACAGCTCGCCGCAGGCGTCACGCCCCGCCGGACACGCCTAGGCGCGGCGGCGCACCCGGTACGCCACGCCCCGGTCGGCCGGGCGCTCGCCCTCGTAGGCCTGGCCGCGCATCTCACACCAGGCAGGGATGTCCAGCCGGGCCGCCTCGTCGTCGGCCAGGACCGTCACCACCCCGCCCACCGGCACCTCGCCGATCACCTTGGCCAGCTCGATCACCGGGATCGGGCACCGCTTGCCGAGCGAGTCGACCACCAGCCCGGGCTCGGGCTCGGGTTCGGGCTGCGGGTCGGCGGCGGCTTCGGCTTCGGCCGCTTTCGGCGCGCCCAGGCGCTCCCGGACCCCCGCCACCACCCCCGGCAGCGCCTCCAGGAACCGGTCCACGTCCGCCTCGGCCGTGCCGCGCGGCAGTGAGACCCGGACATTGCCCTCGGACAGCACCCCCATGGCCCGCAGCACATGGCTCGGGGTCAGCGTGGAGGAGGTGCAGGACGAGCCGGACGAGACCGAGAACTCCGCGCGGTCCAGCTCATGGAGGAGCGCCTCTCCGTCGACATAGAGACAGGAGAAGGTCACCAGATGCGGCAGCCGCCGCTCCGGATCGCCGACCACCTCGATGTCCGGCACCAGCTCCGGCACCCGCGTCCGGATCCGCTCCACCAGCCCCCGCAGCCGCTCCGCCTCGGCGGCGGCCTCCGCCCGGACGGCCCGCAGCGAGGCCGCCGCGGCGACGATGGCGGGGAGGTTCTCGAACCCCGGGGAGCGGCCCGACTCCCGCTCGTCGGCGGGCTGGACCGTACGGAAGCGCACCCCTTGCGCACCGCGAGCAGTCCCACTCCCGCAGGACCGCCCCATTTGTGGGCACTTGCGGCCAGAAGCGACCAATTGCCCTCCGTGGGGCCCCAGCCCAGCGACTGCGCCGCGTCCACCAGCAGCGGTACGTCCGCCGCCGCGCACTCCTCGGCGGCCTCGGCCACCGGCTGGAGGGTGCCGACCTCATGGTTGGCGGACTGCAGACAGGCCAGCGCCACCCCGCCCGGGGCCTCCCGCAGGGCCGCCGCGTACGCGCCCGGCGCGACCCGTCCCGTACGGTCCACCGGGACCTCGGTGACCGTGCCACCGGCCGCCTCGTGCGCGGCCGCCGCGTGCAGCACCGAGGAGTGCTCCACGGCGGAGACGATCAGATGGCGACCGGCGCGCCGCCGCCCCGCGAGCGCCCCGCGATGCCGTCGTGCACCGCGCGGGTCCCCGAAGGAGTGAAGACGAGCTCGTCCGGCCGGCACCCCACCGCCTCGGCGGCCGCCTCCCGCGCGGCGTCCAGCAGCAGCCGGGCCCGTCGCCCCTCCCGGTACAGGCGTGCGGGATCGGCCCACCCCTCGTCGAGTGCGGCGAGGAGCGCCTGCCGGGCGACGGGGTGCAGGGGAGCGGATGAGGCCGCGTCGAAGTAGGACACGTAAGAAACGCTAAGCGCTCCGCGGGGAGTGGCGCGAGCTGCGGTCGGTCATCCGCGGCTGCGTTGTGGCTGGTCGCGCCCGCGCGGCGGAGCCGCGCATCGACACAGCCCCGCGCCCCTTCGGGGCACGACCGAACCGCATCGCCCCGGAACCAGGGTCGCACCGGCCCGGAACCAGGGTCGCACCGGTCCGGAGCCGGGGTCGGACCGGGGCCGGAACCCGGGCCGCGCCCGGTCGGAAAAGGCCTCCGGAGCCGGGGATTCCACCCCTTCGAGGAGCGCCCCGGCGCGTTGGGCACCCTCCCCGCGCGACCCCAAATGGCGTCCAGTAGGGTTTGGTCCGCATAAACATCCAAACCCCTGCCCGCACCGGGCCGGCGACCGACCAGACAGACGGCCGCGGCCGACCGCGCGGGCGAGACTCTCGGGAAGGCGCTACGTGAGTCCCAACGGCTCCGACCGCTCGTCGCGGCGCCCGGTGCGGCGGAAGCTGCTGCAGGCGCTGGCCGCGGGCTTGGTCCTGGCGACCGCCACCGGTTGCACATCCAAGGACTTCCCCCGCCTCGGAATGCCTACCCCCGTCACGGAGGAGGCGCCGCGGATCCTCTCCCTGTGGCAGGGCTCGTGGGCGGCGGCGCTCGCCACGGGCGTCCTGGTCTGGGGCCTGATCATCTGGGCGGTCATCTTTCACCGTCGCAGCAGGACCAAGATCGAGGTTCCCGCGCAGACCCGGTACAACATGCCGATCGAGGCGCTGTACACCGTGGTCCCCATCATCATCGTCTCGGTGCTGTTCTACTTCACCGCACGCGATGAGAACGCGCTCCTCAAGACCTCCAAGAAGCCCGACCATGTGGTCAACGTGGTGGGCTACCAGTGGAGCTGGGGCTTCAACTACATGGAGAACGTGGACGGTTCCACCGCCACGCCCAAGCAGGAAGCCAAGGAGATCTCCGCGATCCCCAAGCGCATGCTGAACGCGGTCCCCAAGGGCGCCGAGGGCGTCTACGACGCGGGCACCCCCGGTGAGCGGAACCCGCAGAACGGCAACCCGGGCCCGACGCTGTGGCTGCCGAAGGGCGAGTCGGTCCAGTTCATCCTGACGTCCCGCGATGTCATCCACTCGTTCTGGGTGGTTCCCTTCCTGATGAAGATGGACGTCATCCCGGGTCACACCAACCGCTTCGAGGTCACTCCGAACCGCGAGGGCACCTTCAAGGGCAAGTGCGCCGAGCTGTGCGGCGTCGACCATTCCCGGATGCTCTTCAACGTCAAGGTCGTGTCGCCGGAGCGTTACCAGCAGCACCTCAAGGAGCTGGCGAAGAAGGGCCAGACCGGCTACATCCCGGCGGGCATTGAGCAGACGGACGCCGCCAAGAACGCGGAGACCAGGACATCGTGAGCATCCTCAACGAACCCCAGGGTGCCGGCACCACCGCCTCGCAAGAGCGGGAAGTACCGGTACGTCGGAAGCAGCCGGGCAATGTCGTCGTCAAGTGGCTGACCACCACGGACCACAAGACGATCGGCACGCTCTACCTCGTCACATCGTTCGCGTTCTTCTGCATCGGCGGCCTGATGGCGCTCTTCATGCGCGCCGAGCTGGCCCGTCCGGGTACGCAGATCATGTCGAACGAGCAGTTCAACCAGGCGTTCACCATGCATGGCACGATCATGCTGCTGATGTTCGCCACCCCGCTGTTCGCGGGGTTCACGAACTGGATCATGCCGCTGCAGATCGGTGCGCCCGATGTGGCGTTCCCGCGGCTGAACATGTTCGCGTACTGGCTGTACCTCTTCGGTTCGCTGATCGCGGTGGGCGGGTTCCTGACCCCGCAGGGCGCGGCCGACTTCGGCTGGTTCGCCTACTCCCCGCTGTCGGACGCGGTCCGCTCGCCCGGTATCGGCGCGGACATGTGGATCATGGGTCTGGCCCTCTCCGGCTTCGGCACGATCCTCGGTGCTGTCAACTTCATCACCACGATCATCTGCATGCGCGCTCCTGGCATGACGATGTTCCGGATGCCGATCTTCACCTGGAACGTGCTGCTGACCGCGGTGCTGGTCCTGCTCGCCTTCCCGGTGCTGGCCGCCGCGCTGTTCGCCCTGGAGGCGGACCGTAAATTCGGGGCGCATGTCTTCGACGCGGCCAATGGCGGAGCCTTGCTCTGGCAACACCTCTTCTGGTTCTTCGGCCATCCAGAGGTGTACATCATCGCGCTGCCGTTCTTCGGCATCATCTCCGAGGTCATTCCGGTCTTCTCCCGGAAGCCGATGTTCGGTTACATCTCCCTGATCGCCGCGACCATTTCGATCGCCGGTCTCTCGGTGACGGTGTGGGCCCACCACATGTATGTCACCGGCGGAGTGCTCCTGCCGTTCTTCTCGTTCATGACGTTCCTCATCGCGGTGCCGACCGGTATCAAGTTCTTCAACTGGATCGGCACGATGTGGAAGGGGTCGCTGAGCTTCGAGACCCCGATGCTCTGGGCGATCGGCTTCCTGATCACCTTCACCTTCGGTGGTCTGACCGGTGTGATCCTGGCGTCGCCGCCGATGGACTTCCACGTCTCCGACTCGTACTTCGTGGTGGCCCACTTCCACTACGTGGTCTTCGGCACCGTGGTCTTCGCGATGTTCGCCGGATTCCACTTCTGGTGGCCGAAGATGACCGGCAAGATGCTGGACGAGCGGCTCGGCAAGATCACCTTCTGGACGCTGTTCGTGGGCTTCCACGGCACGTTCCTGGTGCAGCACTGGCTGGGCGCCGAGGGCATGCCCCGCCGGTACGCCGACTACCTTGCGGCCGACGGCATCACCACGCTGAACACCATCTCGACCATCAGCTCCTTCCTGCTGGGCCTGTCGATCCTGCCGTTCCTCTACAACGTCTGGAAGACCGCCAAGTACGGCAAGAAGGTCGAGGTCGACGACCCCTGGGGCTACGGCCGTTCGCTGGAGTGGGCGACCTCCTGCCCGCCCCCGCGGCACAACTTCCTCACCCTGCCGCGGATCCGCTCCGAATCCCCGGCGTTCGACCTGCACCACCCGGAGATCGCGGCGCTCGACCAGCTCGAGAACCACGGTGCGCCTGACGATGACAAGGCCCTCGCGGGTGGTAAGGAGGCCGGCAAGTGAAGGTCCAAGGCCGGATGTTCATCTGGCTGGCCGTCTTCATCCTCGTCATGGCGATCGTCTATGGCGTGTGGTCGAAGGAGCCGGCCGGCACCACGGCGCTCTTCCTGGCCTTCGGGCTGAGCATCATGATCGGCTACTACCTGGCCTTCACGGCCCGCCGGGTGGATGTCGGTGCGCAGGACAACAAGGACGCGGATGTCGCGGACGACGCCGGCGAGCTGGGATTCTTCTCCCCGCACAGCTGGCAGCCGCTCTCCCTCGGCATCGGCGGGGCCATGGCCTTCCTGGGCGTGGTCTTCGGCTGGTGGCTGCTCTTCTTCTCGGCCCCGATCATCATGGTCGGCCTCTTCGGCTGGGTCTTCGAGTACTACCGCGGCGAGAACGCCAACCAGTAGCCCTGACCGGCTGATACGAGCGGGGCCCGGACACCTCCCCAGGTGCCCGGGCCCCGCTCGGCGTTGCGGGCCCGGCGGGGCCGCAACGGTTCCGGTGGGGCCGCAACGGTTCCGGTGGGGCCGCAACGGTTCCGGCGGGGCCGCCGGTTCACTCCGGTGCCTCACTCCGCGCGCCGTTCCCGGACGGCGTTCTTACGTTGGCTCCATGAGCCACACACCTCGATCACTCAGAAGCCGGGCGGTGCTGACCTGCGCCCTGCTGGTGGCGCCGCTGATAGCGGGTCTGAGCGGATGCGGGGGATCCCCCGACCCCCTGTCCGCCAAGCCGTACGACGCCGCCGATCAGATCTCGTTCAGCGGTGACGGCGACGGCCGTAAGGCCGATCCGGACAAGCCGCTCGAAGTGACGGCCAAGGACGACGACAGCCGGATCACGGACGTCACGGCCACCGACGCCGCGGGCCGCTACGTCCGGGGTGAGCTGACCGACGACGGCAAGCGCTGGCGCAGCACCGTGCCGCTGGCCGCGGGCGCCCACTACACGCTGAAGGTGTCCACGGAGGACTCCAATGGCGCTCCGGGCCGCCGCACCGTCGACTTCTCCACCAGCTCCGCCCACCGGCTGCTGAAGGTCACCTTCGGCCCCAAGGCGGGGGAGTACGGGGTGGGACAGCCCGTCACGGCCACGCTGAGCCGGCCCGTCAAGGACCCCTCGGCCCGCGCCGTGGTCGAGCGTGCCCTGAAGGTGGACTCACGGCCCGCGGTGGAGGGCGTCTGGCACTGGGTGGACAGCCGGAACCTGCACTACCGCCCGCAGGAGTACTGGCCCGCCCACGCCACCATCACGGTGCACTCCAACCTCAAGGGCATCCGGATCGGCGGCGGCCTCTACGGCGGCGCGGCCAAGTCGCTGCGGCTGACCACCGGCGACCGCATCGAGGCGCTCACCGACTCCGGCACCCACCAGATGACGGTGAAGCGCAACGGGGTGCCGATCCGGACCATCCCGATCACCACCGGTATGCCCGGATTCGACACCCGGAACGGCATCAAGGTCATCCTGGCCAAGGAATCCGCCGTACGGATGACGGGCGCCAGCATCGGGCTGGGCGCGGGCTCCTACGACCTGATGGTCTACTGGGCCGCCCGGGTCACCAAGAGCGGTGAATACGTCCACGCGGCGCCCTGGTCCACCGGTTCGCAGGGCTATGCCAACGTCAGCCACGGCTGCACGGGCATGAGCACGGCGAACGCCCAGTGGTTCTTCAACACCGTGCGCCTGGGTGACATCGTCCAGGTCGTGCACAGCAACGGAGAGGACATGGCGACGTTCGACAACGGCTACGGCGACTGGAACATGGCCTGGGCGGACTGGCGCAAGGGCAGCGCCATCGCCTCCGGCCAGTCCGACGCCACCCCCGCCGACTCCGCCCGGCTCCGCCCCCAGGTCTGAGCGGCGGTGCGGATGGTGCGGTCAGGCGCCCACGGCGAGCCGCTTGCGGAGCAGCCCGGCCAGCGCGTCCGCCAGGGCCACCGGGTCCACCGGATGCGTGACCGCGGCCTCCGCGCGGCTCCAGGTGGCCAGCCAGGCGTCCTGCGGGCGGCCGATGAGCAGCAGCACCGGCGGACACTGGAAGATCTCGTCCTTGATCTGCCGGCAGACGCCCATCCCGCCCGCGGGCGCCGACTCACCGTCCAGCACACAGGCGTCGATGCCGCCCTCCTCCAGCGCCGAGAGAACGGCCGGGAGGGTGGCGCACTCCAGGAACTCCACCGGGGGCACATCGGCGGCGGGCCGGCGCCCGGCCGCCAGGCGCACCTGCTCGCGGGTGCTCACGTCATCGCTGTAGACCAGCACCGTTGCGGTGGGCCGCATCATGACCTCCGGACGAAGTAAGTGATCTGCCGGGCTCCTGTGGCGGATGTTACTCCCGTACAGCCGTCCGGAGGAGGGGGCGTACGGATCTCTCCTTCCTTCGGGGACTGTCCGGAACAGCCCCGACGAGCAGGGTCGATGTCCTTGACGCGGCCCTTGACACTCCGAACGGGACCCCCGGGAGTGAGGGCTGGATAAGCGACCGACATAATGTCGGTCGTGGCGACAGCAACAGCAGTAGAAACCGGGCACGCGCACCCGTCGGTCAACCGGCCGAACCTCACCAGCGTCGGAACCATCATCTGGCTGAGTTCCGAGCTGATGTTCTTCGCGGCCCTCTTCGCGATGTACTTCACCCTGCGATCGGTGACCGGAGCCGAGCACTGGAAGGAAATGGCGTCCTCGCTGAACTTCCCGTTCTCGGCGACGAACACCACGATCCTGGTGCTCTCCTCCCTCACCTGCCAGCTCGGCGTCTTCGCCGCCGAGCGCGGCGACGTGAAGAAGCTGCGCTCCTGGTTCGTGATCACCTTCATCATGGGCGCGATCTTCATCGGCGGTCAGATCTTCGAATACACCGAGCTGGTCAAGAAGGACGGGCTTTCGCTCTCCTCTGACCCCTATGGCTCGGTGTTCTACCTGACCACCGGCTTCCACGGACTGCATGTGACGGGCGGCCTGATCGCCTTCCTGCTGGTCCTGGGCAGGACGTACGCGGCCAAGAGGTTCACCCACCAGCAGGCGACGGCGGCCATCGTCGTGTCCTATTACTGGCACTTCGTCGATGTCGTCTGGATCGGCCTCTTCGCCACGATCTACATGATCAAGTAAGCCGGTCCGCGCACCGGAACCACGTCCTTAACAGCATCGACGCAGAAGATCCTGACACCGGGGTAATCCGTGAAAAAGCTCTCCGCACGACGGCGCCATCCGCTGGCTGCGCTCGTCGTCCTACTCTTCGCGCTGGCGGTCACTGGGGGGCTGTACGCCGCGTTTTCGCCGAGCGAGGCGAAGGCCGACGACAGCTCCGCCCAGTCCCTCGCCATCGAGGAGGGCAAGAAGCTCTATGCCGTCGGCTGCGCCAGTTGCCATGGCACGGGCGGTCAGGGGACCTCTGACGGCCCGAGCCTGGTCGGCGTCGGCTCCGCCGCCGTGGACTTCCAGGTCGGCACCGGCCGCATGCCGGCGCAGCAGCCGGGCGCCCAGGTGCCGAAGAAGAAGAAGATCTACTCGGACGCCGAGATCGAGCAGCTCGCCGCCTACATCGCGTCGCTCGGCGCGGGTCCGGTGACGCCCACCAAGAGCCAGTACAGCCCGGACGGCGCGGACGTCGCGAAGGGCGGGGAGCTCTTCCGTACGAACTGCGCGCAGTGCCACAACTTCGCCGGTAAGGGTGGTGCCCTCACCAACGGCAAGTTCGCGCCGGCTCTCGACGGGGTCAGCCCCAAGCATCTCTACGAGGCCATGCAGACCGGCCCGCAGAACATGCCCTCCTTCCCCGACACCGTGATGCCGGAGAAGAACAAGCAGGACATCATCGCCTACCTCGACACGGTCAACAGCGACAAGAGCAAGACCCCGGTGGCCTCGAGCTCGGCGGGCTCGGCCCGGTGAGCGAGGGTCTGTTCGGCTGGGTCTTCGGCATGGGCGCGATGATCGTCCTCACCATCTGGGTCGCCGCCCGGACCGCAAAGGCCAAGAAGTCATGAGTAGCCACGAGATTTCAGAAGCAGAAGACAAGCTGCCGGAAGGGCGGGGGCCGAGAGCGCCGTAAGGCCGGCCGAGGACCCGTTCGCCGACCCGGGGCTGCCCCCGCACGAGCACCGCAAGCAGGACATCGACGAGCGGGCCGCGAGGCGCTCCGAGCGCACCGTCGCCCTGCTCTTCACGGTCTCGATGCTGGCCACGATCGCCTTCATCGCCGCGTATGTGGCGCTCCCGGTCGACAAGTACATCTACGTCTTCCCGATCGGGCACATCAGCGCGCTGAACTTCGCGCTGGGGCTGACGCTCGGCATCGCGCTGTTCACCATCGGCGCGGGCGCGGTCCACTGGGCCCGCACCCTGATGTCCGATGTGGAGATCGCCGACGAGCGCCACCCCATCGAGGCCAGCCCCGAGGTGAAGTCCAAGGTCCTCGAGGATTTCGCCGCCGGCGCCAAGGAGTCCGGCTTCGGCCGTCGCAAGCTGGCCCGCAACACCCTCTTCGGCGCGCTCGCGCTGGTGCCGCTCTCCGGCATCGTGCTGCTGCGCGACCTCGGCCCGATGCCCGGCACCAAGCTCCGGCACACCAAGTGGGCCAAGGGCAAGAAGCTGCTCAACTACAACACCATGCAGCCGCTGCGCCCGAGGACATCGCCGTCGGCTCGCTCACCTTCGCCATGCCCGAGGGCATGAGCGAGGAGCAGCACGACTTCCAGACGGAGATCGCCAAGGCCGCCCTGATGCTGGTCCGGCTCCAGCCGGAGAACATCAAGGACAAGCGCGAACTGGACTGGTCGCACGAGGGCATCGTCGCGTTCTCCAAGATCTGCACCCACGTCGGGTGCCCGATCAACCTCTATGAGCAGCAGACGCACCACGTCCTGTGCCCCTGCCACCAGTCGACCTTCGACCTCTCCGACGGTGGCCGAGTGATCTTCGGTCCGGCCGGTCACGCGCTGCCGCAGCTGCGGATCAGGGCCAACGACCAGGGGTACCTCGAAGCCATGGGCGACTTCTCGGAGCCCGTCGGTCCTGCTTACTGGGAGCGCGGATGAGTACTACAAGCGACGGCGCCGCGCAGCGCCGCGGCAAAGCGCCCGCGGGTGAGCGCGTCGCGGACTGGGCCGACGGCCGGCTGGGCATCTACAGCCTGGCCAAGGCCAATATGCGCAAGATCTTCCCGGACCACTGGTCCTTCATGCTGGGCGAGGTCTGCCTCTACAGCTTCATCATCATCATCCTCACGGGTGTGTACCTGACGCTGTTCTTCCACCCCAGCATGGCGGAGGTCACCTACGAGGGCCCGTACGTCCCGATGCAGGGCGTGCGGATGTCCGAGGCGTTCCAGTCGACCCTCGACATCAGCTTCGAGGTGCGGGGCGGTCTGCTGATCCGGCAGATCCACCACTGGGCCGCGCTGGTCTTCCTCGCCGGCATGTTCACGCACATGATGCGCGTGTTCTTCACCGGTGCGTTCCGCAAGCCGCGTGAGATCAACTGGCTGTTCGGCTTCCTGCTGTTCTTCCTCGGCATGCTGACCGGCTTCACCGGCTACTCGCTCCCCGACGACCTGCTCTCCGGCACTGGTCTGCGGTTCATCGAGGGTGTGTTCCTGTCGATCCCGGTGGTCGGCACCTACATCTCGATGTTCGTCTTCGGCGGCGAGTTCCCCGGCACGGACCTCATCGCGAGGCTCTACCCGGTCCACGTCCTGCTGCTGCCGGGCATCATGCTCGGCCTGCTGGTGGCGCACCTGATCCTGGTCTTCTACCACAAGCACACGCAGTACCCCGGGGCCGGAAAGACCGAGAAGAACGTCGTCGGCATGCCTCTGCTGCCGGTCTACATGGCCAAGGCGGGCGGCTTCTTCTTCCTGGTCTTCGGTGTGATCGCGGCCCTCTCCGCGATCGCGACCATCAACCCGATCTGGACCATCGGCCCCTACCGGCCCGACCAGGTGTCCACCGGCGCCCAGCCCGACTGGTACATGGGCTTCGCCGAGGGTCTGGTCCGTGTGATGCCCGGCTGGGAGATCACCGCCTGGGGCCACACGCTCGTCCTGGGCGTGTTCATCCCGATCGTGCTCTTCCCGCTGGTCCTGTTCGCGATCGGGCTCTACCCGTTCATCGAGTCCTGGATCACCGGCGACAAGCGTGAGCACCACATCCTGGACCGCCCGCGCAACGCCCCGACCCGTACGGCCTTCGGCGTCGCCTGGATGACCGCGTACTTCGTGATGCTGGTCGGTGGCGGTAACGACCTGTGGGCCACCCACTTCCACCTGTCGATCAACTCGATCACGTGGTTCGTGCGGATCGCCTTCTTCGTCGGCCCGGTCCTGGCGTTCATCGCCACCAAGCGGATCTGCCTCGGCCTCCAGCGGCGCGACAAGGACAAGGTGCTGCACGGCCGTGAGACCGGCATCATCAAGCGGCTGCCGCACGGTGAGTTCATCGAGGTCCACGAGCCGCTCGCGCAGGAGCAGCTGCACACGCTCACCCAGCACGAGCAGCCCGAGCCCTACGAGATCGGCCCGGAGGTCGACGAGAACGGGGTCAAGCGGAAGATAAAGCGTTCTCAGAAGCTCCGTTCGAAGCTCTCCAAGGGCTACTACGGCGAGAACAACGTCATTCCGAAGCCGACCCGCGAGGAGTACCACGAGATCACCAGCGGTCACGGCCACCACTGATCTCCCGGTACCTCCCGGTACCCCTTCAGCGACCGGTTTCTCCATACAGCGACGCCACGCCACCAGGGCCCCGGCCCGGACCGCACGGTCCGGCCGGGGCCCCGGCCGTGCTGCCGATAGGCTTGCGACGGGCCGCTGAAGTGCGCGGACCCTTCCCTGCCCACCCCCACGGATCCAGGAGCGGACCATGGACGTTGTGACCCCCGCCGGAGGCGACAGCACCGCGACGGCCCGCACCTGGCCGGACGTACTGAGCTCGCTGATCGCCGGCCGGGACCTCGATGCCGACGACACCGCCTGGGCCATGGACCGGATCATGCGGGGCGAGGCCACCGACGCCCAGATCGCCGGTTTCGCGATCGCGCTGCGCGCCAAGGGCGAGACCGTCTCCGAGGTGGCCGGTCTGGTGCGGGCCATGTACGAGCACGCTCGGGTGATCGAGGTGCCCGGGGAGACCGTGGACATCGTGGGCACCGGCGGCGACCGCGCCAAGACGGTCAACATCTCCACCATGTCGGCGCTGGTCGTCGCCGGTACCGGCGCGCGGGTGGTCAAGCACGGCAACCGCGCCGCATCCTCCGCCAGCGGCGCCTCCGACGTGCTGGAGAAGCTCGGCGTCAATCTGGACATCACCCCGAGCGGGTGGTCGAGGTCGCCGAGGAGGCGGGGATCACCTTCTGCTTCGCGGTGAAGTTCCACCCGTCGCTGCGGCATGTCGCCTCGGCCCGGCGCGAACTGGGCGTCGCCACCCCGTTCAACCTGCTCGGCCCGCTGACCAACCCGGCGAAGGTCACCTGCCAGGCGACCGGGGTCGCCGATGCCCGTATGGCGCCCATCATCGCCGGGGTGCTGGCCGAGCGGGGCTCCTCCGCGCTGGTCGTCCGGGGCGACGACGGGCTGGACGAGCTCACCGTGACCACGACCTCCCAGGTGTGGGAGGTCCGGGACGGCGCCGTGCGCCAGGAGACCTTCGACCCCCGGGACGTGGGCGTCGAGCGGGCCCCCGTGGAGGCCCTGCGGGGCGCGGACGCCTCGTACAACGCGGATGTGGCCCGTCGGCTGCTGGCGGGCGAGCGGGGCCCGGTCCGGGACGCGGTGCTGCTGAACTCGGCGGCGGCGCTGGTGGCGCTCGAGCGGGAGCCGGGGGACAAGCCCCTGACGGACCGGATCGGGGCGGGGGTGGCGCGGGCCGCCGAGTCGATCGACTCGGGCGCGGCGCGGGACGTCCTGGAGCGGTGGGTCCGGGCCACCCACGCGTAAACGCTCCGCTGAAAGTGCCCTGATATGCCGGCGGCGGTCTCCGGCGCCGTCGTTGCTGGTCGCCCACGCGGCGGAGCCGCATATCGACACAGCCGCGGCGGAGCCGCACATCGACACGGCCCCGCGCCCCTTCAGGGCGCCGCCGAATCGCAGCCGACTTGGCCCTGTCCGGCGAACTCCTTACGGCGCCCATGGTCTGTCCGGGATGCGGACAGGGCATGGGCGTCGGCGCCTGACATGGCATACTCCTGCCCAGGTCACGAGCGACAGCGACTACGGCCCCGGCCCGCTGTCCGGCAACCCTCCGTCCGTGGCGGGGTGCCCCGGGTGATGACCAGGCCGCCAGGCAGCGAGGCCGGCGGCAAGCGCGGACCCTCGCACTAGGGGTCCTGGTGGTCGAGGGAGTTCTTCCGTGATGCAGCGAATGCGCTAGGGCCGAGCGGCCCCGTCTCTCCTCCATGTGCTCCGCGCGGTGCGGCCGTGCGTCGAGCGATTCTCCGCGCCCTGACGGCTGGCTCGGCGCCGCCGTCTCCGTGCGCGTCACGCATTCCTTCGACCCCTTCGGGAGACTTCGCCATGTCCGCGCGCCCTGCCGCCACCGCCTCCACCGCCGCCTCCGCCTCCACCGCCGCCTCCGCCTCCACCGCCGCCTCCGCCTCCACCGCCTCCTCCGTCGCCGCCTGTGAACCGCTGCCCGTGCTGGGCAGCGATGTCCTGGTGCCCCTGGTCACCGGCGGCGAGGTGACCTACGCGGCGCTCGACTACGCCGCCAGCGCCCCCGCGCTGCGGCGGGTCTGGGACGACATCGCCGCCTACGCGCCGTACTACGGCAGCGTGCACCGCGGGGCGGGCTACCTCTCGCAGCTGTCCACCGACCTCTTCGAGAACAGCCGTAAGGACGTCGCCGCCTTCCTCGGCTGCCGCGAGGACGACCAGGTCGTCTTCACCCGCTCCACCACCGATTCGCTCAACCTCCTGGCCGCCGTGGCGCCCCGGGGCACCGAGGTCTTCGTCTTCGAGACCGAGCACCACGCCTCGCTGCTGCCGTGGGAGCAGCGGGAGGACGTCACCGTCCGCTACCTCAGCGCCCCGCGCTCCCCGCGGCAGGCGGTGGAGACGCTGGAGAAGGCGCTCGCGGGGCGCGCTGAGGGCCCGGCGCTGGTCTGCGTGACCGGTGCGTCCAATGTGACCGGCGAGCTGTGGCCGGTACGGGAGCTGGCCGCGGCCGCGCACGCCCACGGCGCCCGTATCGTCCTGGACGCCGCGCAGCTGGCCCCGCACCACCCCGTGGACATCGCGGCGGCGGACGTGGACTGGGTGGCCTTCTCCGGGCACAAGCTCTACGCGCCCTTCGGGGCCGGGGTGCTGGCCGGGCGGGCGGACTGGCTGCGGGAGGCCCGGCCGTATCTGGCGGGCGGCGGCGCCAGCCGCAAGGTCACGCGCAGGGACGACGGCGGCGTCGACGTCGAGTGGCACACCACCGCCGCCCGGCACGAGGCGGGCTCGCCGAACGTCATCGGCGTCTACGCGATCGCGTCGGCGTGCAAGGCGCTGACCGAGGCCGGTTTCGAGGGTCTGGTCGCCCGTGAGCGGCAGCTGATCGAGAAGGTGCGGGCGGGGCTGGCCGAGGTGCCCGAGGTGCGGGTGCTCTCGCTCTTCGGCGACGACGCGCCCCGGGTCGGCGTGCTGTCGTTCGTGGTGGAGGGCTGGAACAGCTCCCACTTCGCGGCGGCGCTCTCCGCGGAGTACGGCATCGGCGTACGCGACGGGCTGTTCTGCGCCCATCCGCTGGTCCGCACTCTGCTGGACAGCGAGCCCGACGAGCCGGGCGAGTGCGGCGCGCCCGAGGCCGCGCCGGGGGAGCGGTCGCTGAACGCGATCCGGGTCAGCTTCGGGGCGGGCACCCCGGACGAGCATGTGGAGCGGTTCGTCGGCGCCGTGAAGGAGCTGGTACGCGACGGCGCCCGCTGGAGCTACCGCACCGAAGACGGCCGCTGCGTCCCGGCCCGCGGCTGAGGCGCCTGGCCCAGAGGAAGTCCGCTACGGTTCGGGCGGCGCCCCGAAGGGGCGCGGGGCTGTGTCGATGTGCGGCTCCGCCGCGTGGCTGTGTCGATATGCGGCTCCGCCGCGTGGGACCAGCCACGACGGCGCCGCAGTCGGCCGACGACGCATGGCGCCACTTCCCGCGGAGCGCTTAGCCGTCCAGGCCGATCGCGAACGCCGCCTCCAGGTCGTGCTGCGAGTACGTCCGGAAGGCGATGTGGGTCTCGGTCGAGGCCACCCCCGGCAGCTTGCTGATCTGGCCGGTGATGATGTCCGCCAGGTCGTCGTGCCGGGCCACCCGCACCATCGCGATCAGATCGTGCGCGCCGGTGACCGAGTAGACCTCGCTCACACCCTCCAGCGCGGCGATCTTCTCGGCGGTCTCC
This sequence comes from Streptomyces violaceusniger, assembly GCA_005405945.1. Lineage (GTDB taxonomy): Bacteria > Actinomycetota > Actinomycetes > Streptomycetales > Streptomycetaceae > Streptomyces > Streptomyces violaceusniger. The sequence goes on along the minus strand of BJHW01000001.1, from coordinate 3,757,357 downwards.
GGGATCTGGTCCACGTTGGTCTTGATGAGCACGATCGAAGTGATCACGGCTGGCTTTCTCCCTCACTGGGCCGGGCTGCGCCGCCCACTCTAGCCCTCCGCCCGAACCGGACCCACGCATAGAGAAAGCCGAGCGTGAAGCCCACGAGATGGGCGAGATAGGCGACGCCGGGGCGGTCGTCGGCCTCCCGGGCGGCCAGCCACTGGAGGGCCACCCAGAAGATCAGCACCGCCCAGGCCGGAAAGCGCAGCGGGAGGAAGAACAGGAACGGGAAGAGGCTGGTCACCCGGGCCCGGGGAAACAGCCACAGAAAGGCGCCGAGCACCCCGGAGATGGCCCGGAGGCGCCCACCAGGGACTGGGCCGAGTCGGCGTGCGCGGCGGCGTAACCGAGCAGTGCCAGATAGCCCGTGGCGAGGTAGAAGACGGCGAACTGGAAACGGCCCATCCGCTCCTCGGTCATCGCCCGAAGACGTAGAGGAACAGCATGTTGCCGAGCAGATGCAGCCAGTTGCCGTGCACGAACAGGGCGGTCAGCGGGGCGAGCGGCTGATCGGGGTCGCCGCTCCACAGGGCGCTGGGCACCACCCCCCAGCGCTCGAAGTACGCGGACTGGGCCTCCACCAGCCGCCCGCCCGAGCCATAGCCGGGGTTGAGCCCCGAGGCCGGTCCGAGGACGAAGATCAGGCAGCAGCTGACGATCAGGCCGTACGTCATCCAGGGGCGGCCGGGCCCCGCCATCCAGGGGCGGTGGTGCCCCGACGACGTCTCGATCATGGGCAGATCATTCCGTACCGGGCACAACCTCCACAGAGCGCCTCGCCGCGCTCCGCCGGGTCGTGGGGGCTGGACGGGCCCGGCACGGGTCAGGGCTCAGGCCGTAGGGTTACAGGACGCCGCCGACGAGCCGAGAAGCGAGGACCCGCAACCATGGCCGTGCCCCTGCCGACCGCCCAGACCCGCTGGCGTTGCACACTGTGCGGCAATCTCACCCGGTTCGATGTGACCCGCTCGACCAGAGCCGTGGAGTATGTGCATCTCGACTTGGCGGGGGAACCCAGAGTCGAGGAACGCGAGGTGCTCAGTGAGACCATTGAGTCAGTGCGTTGTCGCTGGTGCAACGCGGTCGACCAGGTCGAACTCGTGGATCGTCCAAGCACCGGCCAGAGCGCCTGAGAACGGAGCGGTGACAGGTGGTGGAGCGGACCGGTGACCCCGGTGCGGCCGGTGACGCCGAGGGCGTCCCCGAGGCGCTGGACCGCCCCCTGCCGGAAGGGGTGCGACGGCGCGTGGTGGCGCTGGTCGCGGATGCCTTCGGCGGTCTGACGGTCACCGAGCTGCCCACCCAGCTGCGGCAGTACGCCCGTTTCACCCCGACCCGCCGCGCCAAGTTCGCGGGCAACGCGATGGCCGCCGCGGTGGAGAGCGACCCCGTCTTCCGGCAGCGGATCGCGGGACGGCTGCGGGAGACCCAGCGGGAGCTGGCCGAGGCGATCGAGGGCGGGTCACCGCCCGCCGCGGCCGATCCGGTGGATGTCGCGGCGGTGGCGTATGTGCTGCGCCCGGTGGGCTGGGTCAAGCTGGTCGAGGCGGCGGGCGAGGAGGCCCAGCGGGCCTCCGCCGAGCGAGCCGGTGAGGAGGCGGCGCGCGAGCTCCAGCGGCTGCGCGACGAGCTCGCCGAGGCCAAGGCGGCCACCCGGCACGAGACGGAGCGGACGCGCGCCGAGCTGGAGTCGGCCCGCAAGGAGAACGACGTGCTCCAGCGCAAGCTGCGCAGCGCGCAGAGCGATGTGAAGCGGGGCGCGGCCGCGCTGCGCAAGGTCGAGGCCGAGCTGGAGTCCGTACGGTCGGAGGCGGCGGCCCGTCAGGCCACCGCGGACAGCGAGGCGCGGCGGCTGCGGGCCCGGCTCGCGGAGGCGGAGTCGGCGCTGGAGGCCAGCCGGCGGGCGGTGCGCGAGGGGCGCAGCGTGGAGGACATGCGGCTGCGGCTGCTGCTGGACACGGTGCTGGACGCGGCGCAGGGGCTGCGGCGCGAACTGGCCCTGCCGCCCGCGTCGATGCGCCCGGCGGACACGGTGGACGCCGTGGAGCCGGGGAAGATGACGCCGAAGGACATAGCGACCAGGGCGCTGTCGGAGATGGACCCGGCGCTGCTGGACCAGCTGCTGGCGTTGCCGCAGGCGCATCTGGTGGTGGACGGCTACAACGTCACCAAGACCGGCTATCCCACGATGCCGTTGGAGAAGCAGCGACTGCGGCTGCTGGGCGGTCTCGCGGTGCTCGCGGCCCAGACGGGCGCGGAGATGACCTGTGTCTTCGACGGGGCGGAGCTGGCCGCTCCGGTGCTGCTCGCGCCGCCGCGCGGGGTGCGGGTGCTGTTCAGCAAGCCGGGTGTGACGGCCGACGAGTTGATCCGGCAGCTGGTGCGGGCCGAGCCGCCGGGCCGTCCGGTGGTCGTGGTGTCCACCGACCGCGAGGTGGCCGACGGGGTGGCACGCGCCGGAGCGCGCCCCGTGGCATCGGCGTTGCTGCTGAAGCGACTTGCCCGCACCTGAGCCGTCGCGGCCCGAATCGCCCGCTCCCGCGCCCCCTTTGCCTCGTTTCTCCCTTCCGCGGCCGAAGTGCCCGAATCACTTCGAATGACTTCACAAGTCTGACCCGGGTCACTTGTGACGTCAGCGGAGCGTCATCGACCATCACTGCCCGTACGACATTTGTAAAAGATGCCCTCCCGGACCGACTTTTTTGCCGTCGGGATTTGAACGGATCACGGCGGGGTCACTATGGTCAGCTCGAACCTTCGCGCGGTTGATCACCCATCCGGGGTGACAGCGGAGGTACCGCCGAGTCCGCGCCCTGACGCGGAGCCGGGGCTTCACAACCCCCCAACTCCCGGTAGGCGGCTGGAGGAAGAAGGAGCTCGCCTTCGTGGCGTCCCACCGTCGACCCAAGCAGCCGAGCCGCACTCGGGTAACCGTCCTCACCGCGACCGCGGCCGCCGCCGTCGCCCTTACGTCCCAGGCCGCCCAGGCCGCTCCGAAGCAGGACAAGAAGGACGTCAAGGAGCAGGTCGACAAGCTCTACGAAGAGGCGGAGCAGGCGACCGAGAAGTACAACGGCGTCAAGGAGAAGCAGCAGAAGCTGGAGAAGCAGGTCGGCGACCTCCAGGACAAGGTGGCGCGCGGCCAGGAGGACCTGAACAAGCTGCGCAACGGCCTGGGTTCGATGGCCACCGCCCAGTACCGCTCCGGTGGGATCGACCCCTCGGTGCAGCTGCTCCTCTCCTCCGACCCGGACACCTACCTCGAGAAGGCGTCCACCCTCAGCCAGCTGAGCGGCAAGCAGGCCGAGTCCCTGCGGAAGATCGCCGACAAGCAGCGCACCCTCAAGCAGCAGCGCGAGGAGGCGTCCACCAAGCTGCAGGACCTCGCCGACACGCGTAAGGCGCTCGGCAAGAAGAAGGACGAGATCCAGGGCAAGCTGTCCAAGGCCCGGAACCTCCTCAACACCCTCACCGCCAAGGAGCGCGCCAAGCTGGCGGCCCAGGACGCCGAGCGCGCCAACCGCTCCAGCGAGCGCGTCGACCTCGGCAACGAGGTGCCCGAGTCGGGGCGTGCCGCCGCCGCGCTGGCCGCCGCCAAGACGAAGATCGGCCTCCCGTACGTCTGGGGCGCGACCGGTCCGTCCTCCTTCGACTGCTCCGGACTCACCGGCTGGGCCTACCAGCAGGCCGGGGTGCAGCTGCCGCGCATCTCCCAGGACCAGGCGAACGCCGGCACCCGCATCAGCCGCGGTGAGCTCAAGCCGGGCGACCTGGTGCTCTTCTATGGCGACCTGCACCACATAGGTCTCTACGCGGGCAACGGCCAGGTGCTGCACGCGCCCAAGCCCGGTGCCGGTGTGCGCTACGAGTCGATGGACAACATGCCGTTCCAGTTCGGCGTCCGGGTCTGAACCGGAAGTCCTGCGAACCAGGTTTCAAACCGCCTCGACTGCCATCCTTTCGGGCGAATCTCCAGCGCCCCCGCTGATCCCCCGCCCCGCCGGTGACCTGCGTCAGTCGGCGGGGCGTCAGTGTGCCCGCACCGCACGGCCGTTGGACTGTGGGTAGCGCCACGGCTACTGTCTGCCCGCAGTTCTCAGCCCGACACTGCGGAAGGGAGTGCGGCTTCCCATGGCGTCCTGTCGCCGCGTCGCGAAACCCCGGTCCGGCCGGTCCACCGTCTGGACCGCCGCGTCGGCGGCCGCGGTGGCCTCCGCCGCCGCGCTGTCCGCCGTGCCGGCCGGTGCCGAGCCGCACGACCCGGGGGGCCGTCCGTCCGCCCGGTCCGCCGGCGACCGGATCGCCACGCTCTACGCCCAGGCCGAGCGGGCCACCGAGCGCTACAACGCGGCCGAGACGCGCGCCCAGGCCCTGCGCCGCCAGGTCGGCCGGATCCAGGGCCGGGTCGCCCGCGGCCAGGGGCGGGTCAACCGCATGCGGACGGCGCTCGGCGCCCTCGCGGGCGGGCAGTACCGCACCGGCGGGATCGCCCCGGGCCTCGCCCTGCTGCTGTCCGGGGACCCGGCCCACTACCTCGACCGGGCCGCCACGCTGGAGCGGATCAGCAGCCGCCAGGCCGCCCAGCTGCGGGTGCTCACCAGCGCCCAGCGGACGCTGCGGCAGGAGCGCGCGGAGGCCGCGGCGAAGCTGGTGAAGCTGGAGCACAGCCGCAAGGAGGTGGCCCGCCACAAGCGGGCGGTCCAGCGCCGGCTGGCCACGGCGCGGCGGCTGGTGAACGCGCTGCCGCCGGGGAGTGGGAGAGCTACGCACGCCGCGCCTCGCGGGCGGGCGGACGGGAGCACGGCACCCTCGCCGGGCTGGTGCCGGGCGCCCTTCCCGGCGGCCGCTTCCCTTCCGGTTCCGATTCCGGTTACGGCTCCCAGGGGCTCCCGGGGCCCTCACCGGCGGGCCGCACGCCGCGCCGTCCTCGGGGCGTGCCGCCGCGGCGTTCGGCGCGGCGCGGGCGGCCCTGGGGCTGCCGTACGCGTGGGGCCAGGCCGGTCCCACCGCCTTCGACTGCTCCGGGCTGATGCAATGGGCCTACGCCCACGCCGGGGTGGCCATTCCGCGCACCTCCCAGGCCCAGGCGCACGCCGGGCAGCCGGTGCCGCTGTCCCAGGCCCGCCCCGGCGATCTGGTGGTCTACCGCTCCGACGCCAGCCATGTGGCCATGTACGCGGGCAACGGGCAGGTGATCCACGCCCCTTACCCCGGGGCGCGGGTCCGCTACGACCCCGTGGGCATGTTGCCGATCTCTTCCATCACACGCGTCTGAAGCCGGCGCGCGGGCTCGTACGATCTAAGACGTGGCGGGGCGGAGGAGATCGGGCGGATGGCGGGCGCTGCTGTGCCTGCCCCTGGCGGGCGCGTTCTCGTTGACCGCGCTGAGCGGCTGCGGGCCCGTCCCCGCGCCCGACGACCCCGAGGGGCGCGACGGCCGGGCCGTGCAGCGCATGCTGGACCAGCGGGCGGCCGCGGTCCGGGAGCGGGACGCGGACGCCTTCCTCGCCACCGTCGACCGCGGCTCGGCCGGCTACCTGGCCGAGCAGCGGCGGGTGTTCCGGCAGATGTCCGCCGTACCGCTGCGCTCCTGGACCTACCGCCTGGTGCGCACCGGCGGCTTCGAGCCCGCGCGGGTGGGCGGCCGCAGCCTCGCCGCCCAGGTCGAACTCCGGTACCGGCTGAAGGGGTACGACACGGCGCCGGTCGTCTCCGCCCAGTACCTCACCCTCGCCCGGCGCGGCGGGCAGTGGTACGTGGCCTCCGACGACGGTGTGGTGGACGGCAAGCGCGGTACGGAGCAGTTGTGGGACCAGGGCACGGTCGACGTCGTCCGCGGCGCCCACAGCCTCGTCCTCGGCGTCGGCCAGGACCGTCGGGTGCTGCGCGCGGTCGCCGACACCGCGGACCGGGCGGTGCCCGTCCTGGGCCACGTCTGGCCCCAGGAGTGGGCCGGGCGCGTCGTGGTCGAGGTCCCCGCCTCCCTGGGCCGGATGGCCGCCCTGCTCGGCGCCTCCGCGGACGGCTACCGCGGGATCGCCGCCGTCACCACCGGCGAGGTCGGCGGGGCCGGTGACGAGACGCCCGCCGACCGCGTGATCGTCAACCCCGAGGCGTACCAGGTCCTCGGCGACTTCGGTCGGCGCGTCGTCATCACTCATGAGACGGCCCATGTGGCCACCCGCACCGCCACCAGCGCTTCCACCCCTCTCTGGCTCTCCGAGGGCTTCGCCGACTGGGTGGGCTACCGCACCCCCGGCCGCACCCCACGCCAGATCGCCCCGAGCTCACCGACGCCGTCGCCGCCGGGCACCTGCCCACCGCGCTCCCGCGCGACGCCGACTTCCGCTTCGGCAGCGACCCCGACCGCCTCTCCCGCGCCTATGAACAGGGCTGGCTCGCCTGCCGCCTGATCGCCGACCGGTGGGGCGAGAGGAAGCTGGTCGACTTCTACCGCGCGGTGGGCCGGGCGGACGAGCGCTCGGGGGCGGTGGAGTCGGCGTTGCGGAGGGTGCTCGGGGTGAGCCTGGAGGAGTTCACGGCGCGGTGGCGGAAGTACGTGGCGATGGAGCTGGGCTGAGCGCTGCTGCCATACGCGGCGGCTGAGCTGGGCTGAGCTGATCACCGCCCGCGTACCTGCGGACCGAGCTGGGCTGGGCTGAGCGCAGCCCCCACCTGGCGACCGAGCCGAGCTGAGCGCGGCCCCGCCTCCGCCCCGGATGCGGCGGAGCGGGCCCGGCGCCGCACCCGGTACTGTCGGCCACGATGGACAAGACCCTGCTCGTGACCAACGACTTTCCGCCCCGCCCCGGCGGCATCCAGGCGTTTCTGCACAACATCGCGCTGCGCCTGGACCCGGACCGGATCGTCGTCTACGCCTCCACCTGGAAGCGCGGCCGGGAGGGCGCCGAGGCCACCGCCCGCTTCGACGCCGAGCAGCCGTACCCGGTCGTCCGGGACCGGACGACCATGCTGCTGCCCACCCCGCGCGTCACCCGCCGGGCGACCGCGCTGCTGCGCGAGCACGGCTGCACCGCGGTGTGGTTCGGCGCCGCCGCCCCGCTCGGGCTGATGGCCCCCGCGCTGCGCGCGGCCGGGGCGCGGCGTCTTGTGGCCACGACGCACGGCCACGAGGCGGCCTGGGCGCAGCTGCCCGCCTCCCGGCGGCTGCTGCGGCGGATCGGCGGGGCCACGGACACCCTCACCTACCTCGGTGAGTACACCCGCTCCCGCGTCGCCGCCGCGCTCGACCCCCGGGACGCCGCCCGGATGGTCCAACTCCCGCCCGGCGTCGACGAGAAGACCTTCCACCCCGGCTCGGGCGGCGACGAGATCCGGGCCCGGCTGGGCCTGGCCGAGCGGCCCGTCGTGGTCTGCGTCTCCCGGCTGGTGCCGCGCAAGGGGCAGGACACGCTGATCCGGGCCATGCCGCGGATCCTGCGGCGGGTGCCGGACGCGGTGCTGCTGATCGTCGGCGGCGGGCCGTACGCGAAGGATCTGCGCCGCCTCGCGGAGACCACGGGCGTGGCCGAGTCGGTGCGGTTCACCGGCCCCGTCCCCTGGGAGGAGCTGCCCGCCCACTACGGCGCGGGCGACGTCTTCGCCATGCCCTGCCGCACCCGCCGCGGCGGGCTCGACGTCGAGGGCCTCGGCATCGTCTATCTGGAGGCGTCCGCGACCGGTCTGCCGGTCGTCGCCGGGGACTCGGGCGGGGCACCGGACGCGGTGCTGGACGGCGAGACCGGATGGGTCGTACGGGGCGGCTCCGCCGAGCAGAGCGCCGAGCGGATCGTGACCCTGCTGGAGGACGCCGAGCTGCGCCGCCGCATGGGCGAGCGGGGCCGCGCCTGGGTGGAGGAGCGCTGGCGCTGGGACCTGCTGGCCGACCGCCTGAAGTCACTGCTGTGACGGCCTGGGCGGTGTCCGGCGGCGCGTACGCCTGCGGCGGGCCGCGCGCCCCGGGCCTACGGCCTGGCGGCCGTCAGCCGCGGTAGATGGCCTCGATCTCCGAGGCGAAGTCCTTCGCCACCACGTTCCGCTTCAGCTTCAGCGAGGGCGTCACATGCCCGGAGTCCTCGGTGAACTGCGTCGCCAGGACCCGGAACTTCCGGATCGACTCCGCCTTGGACACCGCCGCGTTGCCGTCGTCCACCGCCCGCTGGATCTCGGCCAGCAGGTCCGGGTCCTCCTGGAGGTCCGCCACCGTCACGCCCTCGGGCTTGCCGTGCTCGGCCGCCCAGCGCGGCAGGAACTCCTCGTCCACCGTGACCAGCGCGCCCACGAAGGGGCGGCCGTCGCCGACGACCATGCACTCGGCCACCAGGGCATGGGCCCGGATCCGGTCCTCTATCACCGCAGGGGCGACGTTCTTGCCGCCCGCGGTGATGATGATCTCCTTCTTCCGGCCGGTGATGGTGAGGTAGCCGTCCTCGTCGAGCGTGCCCACGTCCCCGGTGTGGAACCAGCCGTCCGACAGCGCCTCCGCCGTGGCCGTCTCGTTGTTCCAGTACTCGGTGAAGAGGTGCTCACCGTGCAGCAGCACCTCGCCGTCGTCGGCGATGCGCACCACCGTGCCCGGCATCGGCTGCCCGACCGAGCCGATCTTCTGCCGGTCCCAGGGGTTGAAGGTGGTCGCCGCGCAGGACTCGGTCAGGCCGTACCCCTCCAGGACCGTGAAGCCGATGCCCCGGTAGAAGTGGCCCAGCCGCTCGCCCAGCGGCGCCCCGCCGGAGATGGCGTGGGTGGCCCGGCCGCCCAGCACGGCCCGCAGCTTGCTGTACACCAGCCGGTCGAAGACCTTGTGCTTGAAGCGGAGCCCGAAGGACGGCCCGCCCGGGGTGTCCAGCGCCTTGCTGTACTCGATGGCGGTGTCGGCCGCCTTGTCGAAGATCTTGCCCTTGCCCTCGGACTGGGCCTTCGCCCGCGCCGAGTTGTAGACCTTCTCGAAGACGCGCGGCACGCCCAGCACCAACGTGGGCCGGAACGCGGCGAGTTCATCGGTCAGGGACTTCACGTCCGGCACATGGCCGAGCTTGATCGGCGCCAGCACCGCCGCGATCTCCACCAGCCGCCCGAAGACATGGGCCTCGGGGAGGAACAGCAGCACCGACGACTCACCGGTGTTGAAGATCGGCTTGAGCCGGGCCACCGCGTTGCCGCACTCGGCGAAGAAGCTGCGGTGGGAGAGCACACAGCCCTTGGGGCGGCCGGTGGTGCCCGAGGTGTAGACGATGGTGGCGGGGGAGTCGGCGTTGGCGATCGAGGAGCGCTCGTCCACCTTCTCCTCGGGCACGTCCTCGCCCAGCTTCCGCAGCGTCCCGATGGCGTCGCCCTCGATCCGCCAGACGTGCTTCAGGGCGGGCAGGGTGTCCCGGACGGCCTCGACGGCGGCCTCGTGGACGCCGGTCTCGACCAGCGCGGCCACCGCGCCCGAATCGCTGAGGATCCACTGGACCTGCTCCGGTGAACTCGTCTCGTACACCGGAACGGTGACCCCGCCCGCGCTCCAGATGGCGAAGTCCAGCAGCGTCCACTCGTAGCGGGTCCGGGACATCAGGCCGACCCGGTCGCCCGGCTCCACACCGGCCGCGATCAGGCCCTTGGCGGCGGCGCGCACCTCCGCCAGGAACGCGGTCGCGGTCACGTCCTCCCATCGGTCGTCGACCTTGCGGCCGACCACGGCGACATCGGGATGCTGTGCGGCATTGCGGCGGATGAGATCCGTCAGATTGCCGTCGGCCGGGACCTCGTACAGGGCCGGAAGGCTGAACTCGCGCAAGACTGCTGCTCCTCGTGGGGCGCCGGCGCCGCTACAGGGCATGGGGGGTGGTGGACGGCCCGGACGTTACCCATCGGTACGCTTCCGGGATAGGGGTTCCCGCCCAGATGTTTGATGCGTCACACACCGCCTTCGTGCTGCCCGCAGACTAGTCGACGGGCGCCGCGTCCGCTAAGGAACCGCAGGTAGACGCGGGGCGGTGCAGGCGGAACACCTTACGGGCGCGGGCCCTTACGTCTTAGGGTGACACGCATGCGAGTCCACGTGGTGAGTGACGTGCATGGCAACAGTGAGGACCTCGAGAAGGCCGGCGACGGGGCGGACGCCCTGATCTGCCTCGGTGACCTCGTCCTCTTCCTCGACTACGCCGATCACTCACGTGGCATCTTCCCCGATCTCTTCGGGGTCGAGAACGCCGACCGGCTGGTCGAACTGCGCACCGCCCGCCGCTTCGAGGAGGCCCGGGTGCTCGGCAACCGGCTGTGGGAGGGGCTGGACCGCAACGCGGCCATAGAGGCCGCCGTCCGCCGCCAGTACGCCGAACTCTTCGCCGCGTTCCCCACCCCGACGTACGCCACCTACGGAAATGTCGACATGCCGTCGCTGTGGCCGGAGTACGCCCAGTCCGGCACCACCGTCCTCGACGGCGAGCGCGTCGAGATAGGCGGGCTGGTCTTCGGTTTCGTGGGCGGCGGGCTGCGCACGCCGATGCGCACCCCGTATGAGATCGACGACGAGACCTACGCGGCGAAGATCGCGGCCCTTGGCGAGGTGGACGTGCTCTGCACCCACATCCCGCCGGAGGTGCCCGACCTCTGCTACGACACCGTCGCCCGCCGCTTCGAGCGCGGCAGCGCCGCCCTGCTGGAGGCGATCCACACCGTCCGCCCCAAGTACTCCCTCTTCGGCCACGTCCATCAGCCGCTCGCCCGCCGTATGCGGATCGGGGCCACCGAGTGCGTCAATGTCGGACACTTCGCCTCCTCCGGCACCCCCTGGACCCTGGAGTGGTGACCCGCGCGCGGTAGCCTTCAGCCGCAGAGATCCCATGCGGCGGACCGGTACGGAGGAGCCACGGCGATGGCGGAACACACCAGCTCGAGCATCACGATCGAGGCGGCCCCGGCCGACGTGATGGAGGTGATCGCCGACTTCGACCGTTACCCGGAGTGGTCCGGTGAGGTGAAGGAGGCCGACATCCTCACCAAGGACGCCCAGGGGCGCGCCGAGCAGGTGCGGATGCTGCTCGACGCCGGCGCGATCAAGGACGACTACACCCTCCAGTACAGCTGGACCGGCGACGACCAGGTCAACTGGTCCCTGGTCAAGTCCCAGATGCTGCGCACCCTTGACGGCTCCTACCGGCTCTCGGCGCTCGACGGCGGCAAGAGCACCGAGGTGACGTACCAGCTCACGGTCGACGTCAAGATCCCCATGCTGGGCATGATCAAGCGCAAGGCCGAGAAGGTCATCATCGACCGCGCGCTCGCGGGCCTGAAGAAGCGCGTCGAGGGCGCCTGACCCGCCCCGGACCACCCCGGACCACCTCCGACCATCCCGGACCACCCCGGACCACCCCGGACCACCCCGGACCCCGACGGTGCCCGGGGTGATCCACGGCGCGGGGTACGCTCCGGCGGGTGCGGATCACCGGACCCGCGCCGCGCACACCGACGTAACCCCCTGCCGGAGGCTCCCTTCATGCGTACGGTCCTCGTCACCGGTACCGGCGGCGCGGGCCGCACCACCGTGGCCGCCGCGACCGCCCTCGCCGCCGCCCGCGAGGGGCAGCGGACCCTGCTGCTCACCGCCGACTCCGACGGCACCCCCGAGGCGCTGCTCGGCATCGGCGCGCCGCGGTCCGTACCCGGGCGCTCGGCGGACCGGCTGCCGTGGTCCGTACCCGCCGAACTCGCGCCGGGGCTGTGGGCCGCGCGGGTCGTCACGGACGAGTGGTTCCGCGGTGAGCTGACCGCCCTCCAGGATCGCGGCCACGGCCTGCTCGACCTGCTCGGCGCCACCCCACTGGACGGCGAGGAGCTCACCGCCCTGCCCGGGGTGGAGGCCATCGCGCTGCTGCGTGCCCTGCGCGCCGCCCAGACCGCCCCGCCCGGCACCGGCTGGGACGTCCTCGTCGTCGACATGCCGCCCGCGCCGGACACCGTCGCGGTGCTCGCGCTGCCCGAGCAGCTGCGGCGCTATCTGCGGCGGCTGCTGCCCGCCGAGCGGCAGGCGGCCCGCGCGCTGCGGCCGATGCTCGCCCAGCTGGCGGGGGTGCCGATGCCCGCGCAGAAGCTGTACGAGACGGCCGAGCGCTGGGAGCGGGAGCTGGCCGCCGTCCAGGGGGTGATCGAGTCCGAGGCCACCACGGTACGGCTGGTCGTGGAGCCCGGGCCGCTCGCCGACCGGGCGCTGCGCACCGCCCGCGCCGGTCTCGCGCTGCACGGCTGCCGGGTGGAGGCGGTGATCGCCAACCGGCTGCTGCCCACCGGCACATCCGACCCGTGGCTCGCCGCGCTGTCGGGCCAGCAGCAGGACGCGCTCAAGGAGGTGTACGAGCAGTGGGCCCCCGCCGTCCCGGTCCGTGAGCTGCCGCATCTGGGCCGCGATCCGCACGGCCTCGGCGACCCGCGGCCCGCCGAGCCGCACCCCGGCGACGGCGCCCGGCGCGCCCCGGCCGGGCTCGCCGATCTCGCCGAGGCCGTCGGGGCGCCCGGGGCGCGGCCCGACCGGCCCGCCCCCGACCCCTGGACCGTCGAGGACCGGCTGGCCGAGGACGGGGTGTTGCTGTGGCGGCTGCCGCTGCCCGGCGCCGACCGCGACGGGCTCTCCCTGGTGCGCCGGGGCGACGAACTGATCGTCACCGTCGCGCCGTTCCACCGGGTGCTGCCGCTGCCGTCCGCCCTGCGCCGCTGCACCGTCTCCGGCGCCGGGCTGCGGGACGGATGGCTCCAGGTGCGCTTCACGCCCGACCCGGACCTGTGGCCGAAGCGGGTCTGACGCCCGCGTCCCCGACGGCCCGTCTCCGGCTCTGACCCCGCCCCCTCCTTCGGGTAACGTCGGTCACAAGCCCGGATGAACGTCACCGGGCAGCCAGCATCCCCGCCGCAGGAGTTCGCCATGAGCGATGCCACCGAGCGCCCCCCGGAGCCCCCGGTCACCGATGTGCCGGTCACCGAGATCGACCCCGACGCCTGGGAGCGGGCCTGTGAGGAGGACCTGGCCGCCGAGCGGGCCAGGCAGCGGGCCCGGCAGACCACCGAGGAGCCGGGGAGCGTGGCCGAGGAGTTCCTCAAGCTGGCCGACGCGCTCGCCGAGAAGGTCGCCCAGACGCCGATCGCCGGAGCGGCGGTTCAGGGTGCCGTACAACAATTGATCGCACAGGCGAAGGCCGGCGTAGAACCGGTCATAGAGCGCAATCCAGAGGTTTTCGAACACCTCGCCAGCGCCGGATCCGAACTGCTCGCCGCCTATCGCGCCGCCGTGACCGGTCAGGAGCGGCGCTGGACCCAGGGCGCCGAGGGCGACTCCAAGGGCAGTGGCGAGCAATCCGAGAGTTCGAGTAGTGAACACATCGACCTCGACTGAGCGCCACCTCCGGTACCGTTAGCCTCGGCGGGGTTCGACCAAATAACTGAGGGACTCATGGGACTCACCATCGGCGTCGACATCGGCGGCACGAAGATCGCGGCCGGCGTGGTCGACGAAGAGGGCTCGATTCTCGAGACGAGCCAGGTTTCGACCCCGCACACTCCCGAGGGAGTCGTCGACGCCATCGCGGACGCGGTGCGCATCGTCAGCGAGGGTCATGACATCGAGGCCGTCGGCATCGGCGCGGCCGGCTACGTGGACGACAAGCGCGCCACGGTGCTCTTCGCGCCCAACATCAACTGGCGGCACGAGGCGCTCAAGGACAAGGTCGAGCAGCGCGTCGGCCTGCCCGTCGTGGTGGAGAACGACGCGAACGCCGCGGCCTGGGGCGAGTACCGCTTCGGCGCCGGGGTCGGCCATGACGACGTCGTGTGCATCACCCTCGGCACCGGCCTCGGCGGCGGCATCATCATCGGCGGCAAGCTGCACCGCGGCCGATTCGGCGTCGCGGCCGAGTTCGGCCACATAAGGGTCGTCCCGGACGGGCTGCTGTGCGGCTGCGGCAGCCAGGGCTGCTGGGAGCAGTACGCCTCCGGCCGCGCCCTGGTCCGCTACGCCAGGCAGCGCGCCGCCGCCACCCCGGAGAACGCCACGGTCCTGCTCGGTCTCGGCGACGGCACCTCCGAGGGCATCGAGGGCAAGCACATCAGCGACGCCGCCCGCCAGGGCGACCCCGTCGCCATCGACTCCTTCCGTGAGCTGGCCCGCTGGGCCGGGGCCGGGCTCGCCGACCTCGCCTCGCTCTTCGACCCCTCGGCGTTCATCGTCGGCGGCGGGGTCTCCGACGAGGGCGACCTCGTCCTGGAGCCGATCCGCAAGTCCTTCCGGCGCTGGCTGGTGGGCAATCAGTGGCGTCCGCACGCCCAGCTGCTCGCCGCCCAGCTCGGCGGCAAGGCCGGGCTCGTCGGCGCCGCGGACCTGGCCCGCCAGGGCTGAGACACGAGGGGGAACGTGTCGCTCACGGACCTGCCCGCATCCAGCACCGGCCCGGACGCGGCGGTGGTGCGGGTGCTCAGCTACAACATCCGCTCGATGCGGGACGACCGTGAGGCGCTGGCCCGGGTGATCCGGGCCTGTGCCCCCGATGTCGTCTGCGTCCAGGAGGCACCGCGCTTCTTCCGCTGGCGCAAGGCCGCCGCCTGGCTGGCCCGGGAGACCGGTCTCGTCTACACCACGGGCGGGGCCACCGCCGCAGGCCCGATGATCCTCACCTCGCTGCGCGCCCATGTGGAGCGCGCCGAGGACACCCTGCTGCCCCGCGTCCCCGGGTTGCACCGGCGCGGTTTCGCCACCGCCGTGCTGCGCTTCGGCGGCGGCCACCGCGACACCGGCGGCCCGGAGAACGGCGACGGCAACGGCGTCCGGCTCGGCGTGGTCAGCTGCCATCTGAGCCTCGCCGCGGCCGAGCGCTACGACCAGGCCGGGATGCTGCTCGACCACTTGGCCGCGCTGGACGTCCCGTACGCCATCGCGGCCGGTGACATCAACGACCGGCCGGACGGCCGCGCCTTCCGCCGGATCGCGGGGAAGCTGCGGGACGGCTGGGCCACCGAGCCCTGGGGGAGCGAGGCCACCTTCTCCCCGAGGACCCGCATCAGCGCATCGACGCCGTCTTCGCCTCCGAGGGCATCGAGATCATCGGCTGTGGGGTCCCGGCCGGGCTGCCGGGCGTCACCGACGCGGACCTCCGCGCGGCCACGGACCACCTTCCGGTGCTGGCCGCGCTCAGGCTTCCCCGGGTGTCCCCGGTCTGATCGGCCGAGCATGAGCCGGAGCCGGGGCGCGCCCGACTCCGGAGCACCGGGGTCATCCGGAGCCCCGGGGTCAGACGACGGCGCCGCGCCCCGGGTCGTCGTCCTCGTCCTCGTCGTCGTCCTTCATCCGCAGCACCAGCGTGACGAAGCCGCCGAGGAAACCGCCGACGCCCAGCGTGGCGATCCACCAGACCATCTCCACCTGGAACAGCACCACTCCGAGCAGCAGCAGCGGCCCGCCCAGCACACCGAGCCAGGCGAAGCGGGAGGTGGTGTCGGACTCGGGCAGCGGAGGCGGCTCGGGCGGGACGAAATGGCCCTCGTCGGTCTCGTCGAAGTCGTCCTCGGACGGTTCGTCGGGCTCCCAGTCGCGGGGGCCCACGCCCGGGGCGTAGACGATGAAGCCGCCCGGCTTCCCGGTCTTGTCGGGCTTGGTCAGCCCGTCCGTGGCCGCCTCGCCGTCCCCGGACCCCTCGGTGTCGGTGTCGGCGTCGGTGTCGCCGTCCGCCGAGGACCGGCGGTCCTGGTCCCGCTCCTCGTCGAGGTTCTCGGCGGCGGGCCATCGCTCGGCGCCGGGCGGGTCCTGCGGCTCCTCCTCGTACGCGGCGACGATCGCGGCGAAGGCGGCGTCGTCGTCCCGCCGCGCGTCCGCCTCGTGTCCATTCGAGTCGCGCTCAGCCACTGGCCGCCGCCCCCTCCTTTCCGCTGCCCTTCCCGAGGCCGGTCCGGGTGGTGTCTTCACCCATACCCGCCGTCAGCCGGGTGATGAACGTGTCCGTCTCCTCGAAGATGAACTCGGCGTCGTGGTCCAGCGTCGCCACGTGGTAGCTGCGCTCCAGCAGCCGCTCGGTGACGTCTCGCGAGGACACCTGACTCAGGATGCGCTCGGAGTCGGCCGGCGGCACCACATGGTCCTGGGGGCTGTGCAGCACCAGCAGCGGCTGGGTCACCTGCGGCAGTTCGGCGTCCACCACCCGGTAGAAGCGGCGCATCGAGTGCACGGCGTGCAGCGGCATCCGGTCGTAGCCCGACTCCCGCGCCCCCGGCTTGGCGATGTCGCTCACGATGCCCTTCACCGACGGCACCAGATGGCGCAGCACCGGAAGGGCCACGGCCAGCGGATCGTGGATGCGATTGGCCGGATTCACGACGGCCACGCCGCTGATCGCCGCGCCGTGCTGGGCGGCCAGCCGCAGCGCGAGCGCCCCGCCCATCGACAGACCGCAGACGAACACCCGCTCGCAGGCCCGGGAGAGCCTGCCCAGCTCGCGGTCCACCTCCGCGTACCAGTCCTGCCAGCCGGTGACGGCGAGATCCTGCCAGCGCGTGCCATGGCCGGGAAGCAGCGGCAGTGAAACGGTCAGACCACGGGCCGCGAGATGGTCGGCCCAGGGCCGCACGGACTGCGGGGAGCCGGTGAATCCGTGACAGACGAGGACGCCGATCTCTCCGCCGTCGTGGCGGAACGGCTCGGCTCCGGGCAGGAGCGGCACCACGGATCTCCGATCGCTGGGGAAGCGGGCTCGAGGTCCTCAGCGTACGCGGCGCGCCGCATACCGGGTAGGCAGGTTAAGGTCTCCTCGTCGGATACAGGAGGTCCCGGTTGTTCTACAGCGCTATGAAGCTGTCGGTGGGTGGTGCGTTGAAGCTCACCTTCCGGCCCTGGGTGGAGGGGTTGGAGCACATCCCCGCCGAGGGCCCGGCCATCCTCGCGAGCAACCACCTCTCCTTCTCCGACTCCTTCTTCCTGCCCGCGGTGCTCGACCGCAAGGTCACCTTCATCGCCAAGCAGGAGTACTTCACCACCCCCGGGGTCAAGGGGCGGCTCACGGCGGCCTTCTTCAAGGGCGTCGGGCAACTCCCGGTGGACCGCTCGGGCTCGCGCGGCGCCGGCGAGGCCGCCATCAAGGCGGGCATCGAGGTGATCAAGCGCGGTGAGCTCTTCGGCATCTACCCCGAGGGCACCCGCTCGCCCGACGGACGGCTCTACCGGGGCAAGCCGGGCGGTCTGGCGAGGGTCGCCCTCGCGACCGGCGCCCCGGTGATCCCCGTGGCGATGATCGACACCGAGAAGATCCAGCCCCCCGGCAAGGTCATGCCGAAGCTGATGCGGCCCGGCATCCGGATCGGCAAGCCGCTGGACTTCAGCCGCTACCACGGCATGGACGGCGACCGCTTCATCCTGCGCTCGGTGACCGACGAGGTCATGTACGAGATCATGAAGCTCTCCGGTCAGGAGTACGTGGACATCTACGCCACCGCCGCCAAGCGGCAGATCGCGGAGGCGGAGGCGGCCCGGAAGCAGGCCGAGAAGAAGCAGGCCGAGAAGGAGAAGGACAAACACAAGTCCGGCGCCTAGCCGCGCCGGCACCGGGGGTGGGGGACGTTGACGGAGCGGTCCAGACGAGAACGCGCCGGGGGCGAGCGCGTGGTGCGGATGTCCGTCGAGCAGCCGCTGTGGCAGGCGCTGACCGCCTACCGGGTGCTCACCCTGCTCTACGCGCTCGGCCTGTGCGTCTACTCCTTCGACGACTATGACCATCCGATCGGCGCCGTTGTCTACATGGCGGTGCTGACGCTGTGGACGGCGCTCACCTTCCGGATGGTCGCCTCGGCCGAGCGCTGCACCCGGCGGTTCCTCGTCGGCGACCTCGGCATCGCGGTGACCGGCATTCTGCTCACCCCGCTCGTGGACAGCCACGACCGGATCGCCGAGGGCACGCCCACGCTGCCTTCCATATGGACGATGGGCGCGGTCCTCGGCTTCGCCATCAAGGGCGGCTGGCGCTGGGGCGCCTCGGCCTCCACCGTGGTCTGCGCCGCCAATGTGATCGAGCGCGGCGGATTCGCCCAGGACACCGTCCACATGCTGTCGCTGGTGTGGGTGGCGAGCGTGGGCATCGGCTATGTGGTCGAGGTGGCCCGCGCCAGTGAGCGCACCCTCGCCCGAGCGCTGCGCATCGAGGCGGCCACCCGGGAGCGGGAGCGGCTGGCCCGCGACATCCACGACAGCGTGCTCCAGGTGCTCGCCATGGTGCAGCGGCGCGGCGCCGCGATCGGCGGCGAGGCGGCCGAACTCGGCCGGATGGCCGGGGAGCAGGAGATCGCGCTGCGCACCCTGGTCTCCACCGGTCTGGTGACCCGGCCGCGCACTCCGCCGGGTACGGGGGACGGGCCGGAGGCCGCGGCCGACCCGGGCGGTCTCCCGGACCCGGACGACCCGCCGGTCCCGCCCTCCCCGCCCGGCCCCGAGCGCTCCGACGGCGGCCCCTGCGATCTGCGGGCCCTGCTGGCCCCGCACGCGGGCTCCCGGGTCACCTTCTCCGAACCGGGCGCCCCGGTGCTCCTCCCGGCGGGCGTCGCCGGGGAGTTGGCCGCCGCCGTCGGCGCCGCCCTGGACAACGTCCGGGTCCACGCCGGGGAGGACGCCCACACCTGGATCCTGCTGGAGGACGAGCCGGACGCGGTGATGGTGACCGTACGGGACGACGGCCCCGGCATCCCCGAGGGGCGGCTGGCGGACGCGGAGGCGGAGGGCCGCCTGGGGGTGGCCCTGTCGATCCGGGGACGGCTGCGCGACCTCGGCGGCACCGCGGAGTGGATCTCGGCACCGGGGCAGGGCACGGAGGTGGAGTTGACGGTTCCGAAGGCGTCGGCGAAGAAGGCGAAGCAGAAGGGGAAGCGGCACGATGACCGCTCAGCACGACGGCCGCCCGGTGACGGTGATGGTGGTCGACGACCATCCGATGTGGCGCGACGCGGTGGCCCGGGACCTGTCCGAGGCCGGGTTCGACGTGGTGGCCACGGCCGGGGACGGCCCGCAGGCGGTCCGCCGGGCCAAGGCCGCGGGGCCCGACGTCCTGGTGCTCGACCTCAACCTGCCCGGGCTGCCGGGGGTCGAGGTGTGCAAGGACGTCCTCGCCGACCGCCCCGAGCTGCGGGTGCTGGTGCTCTCCGCGAGCGGTGAGCACGCGGACGTCCTGGAGGCGGTCAAGTCCGGGGCCACCGGCTATCTGCTGAAGTCGGCCAGCACCGAGGAGCTGCTGGACGCGGTGCGCCGTACGGCGGCCGGTGACCCGGTGTTCACCCCCGGCCTCGCGGGCCTGGTGCTCGGCGAGTACCGGCGGCTCGCGGGCGAGCCCGCCCCACCGCCGCCGACCAGCCCGCCGCCCCGCAGCTCACCGAGCGTGAGACGGAGGTGCTGCGGCTGGTGGCCAAGGGGCTTTCGTACAAGCAGATCGCCGAGCGGCTGGTCATCTCGCACCGCACGGTGCAGAACCACGTCCAGAACACCCTCGGCAAGCTCCAGCTGCACAATCGCGTGGAGCTGGTCCGCTACGCCATCGAGCGCGGCCTGGACGACGCCTGACGCCGTCCGGCCGAGGCCGGTGACAGTGCGTCACCCCCTCGTACGGGTGAAGTTCAAAACCAACTCCCTTGATTCGCACGGGAATCGTCCGACGCCCCATCCCGTGTGACCTGGATCACCGTTAGCGTGGCTCTCCGTACCGGGCCCAATCACGGGATTCCACGGGAGAAGGGAAGAAACGATGCGGGTCGGAGTGCTGACCGGCGGCGGTGACTGCCCCGGGCTCAACGCGGTCATCCGCGCCGTCGTGCGCAAGGGCGTACAGGAATACGGCTATGACTTCATCGGTTTCCGGGACGGCTGGCGCGGCCCTCTCGAGAACGACACCGTTCCCCTCGACATCCGCGCGGTGCGCGGCATCCTGCCACGCGGCGGCACCATCCTCGGCTCCTCCCGCACCAACCCGCTCAAGAGCGAGGACGGCATCCGCCGGGTCAAGGAGAACCTGGTCAAGCAGGAGGTCGACGCGCTGATCGCGATCGGCGGCGAGGACACCCTCGGCGTCGCCGCCCGGCTCTCCGACGACTACGGCCTCCGCTGTGTCGGAGTCCCCAAGACCATCGACAACGACCTGTCCGCCACCGACTACACCTTCGGCTTCGACACCGCCGTCAACATCGCCACCGAGGCCATCGACCGGCTCCACACCACCGCCGAATCGCATATGCGCGTGCTCGTCGTCGAGGTGATGGGCCGTCACGCCGGGTGGATCGCCCTGCACTCGGGGCTCGCCGGCGGCGCCAATGTCATCCTCCTCCCCGAGCAGCGCTTCGATGTCGACCAGGTCTGCGCCTGGGTCGAATCACGTTTCAAGATCCGCTACGCCCCGATCGTGGTCATCGCCGAGGGCGCGATGCCCAGGGACGGCGACGCCGTCCTCAAGGACGACACGCTGGACTCCTTCGGCCATGTCCGGCTCTCCGGGGTCGGCGAGTGGCTGGCGAAGGAGATCGAGAAGCGCACGGGCAAGGAGGCCCGCACCACCGTCCTTGGCCATGTCCAGCGCGGGGGCACGCCCAGCGCCTTCGACCGCTGGCTCGCCACCCGCTTCGGGCTGCACGCCATCGACGCGGTCCGGGACGAGGACTTCGGAAAGATGGTCGCGCTGCGCGGCACCGACATCATCCGGGTACCGCTTGCCGAGGCGACCGCACGGCTCAAGACGGTCGATCCCTCGCTCTACGCCGAGGCCGAGGTCTTCTTCGGCTGAGGCCGTCTGGGTGCAGTACGGCGATGGGCCGGGCGCGGAGGTCGCGCCCGGCCCATCGTCACGCCGCGCCTCGGGCCCACGGGCCTTCAGGGGGTGTCCGGCGGATCGTGACGCTTGCGGCGGGCTGCTCCCCTCCCCGCCCCTTCCCGGCATGCGGCTCCGCCGCGTGTGGGGCTCCGCCCCAGCCCGGGCCCCGGGGAGGAGCCCCTGCCACGCGGCGGACACCCCTGGACCAGCCGCCCTCCGGGCCTCACGTCTCCGGGGCTCCGGGTCTCCGGGCCTCCGGGTGCTTTGAGTCCTTCGGGTCAGCCTTCCTCCGAGCCGGTGGCCGTTCAGACCAGGACGGCCGCCAGCAGCTCCGCCACCAGCGCCGCCCCGTCCCGCGACAGCACCGACTCCGGGTGGAACTGCACCCCGGCGAAGCCCGGCCCGCGCAGCGCGTGCACATCGCCGGTCGCCCGGTCCCGGCTCAGCTCCACGCGGTGCATCGCCAGCTCCGTCTCCGCCGCCTCGTCGCAGCGCGCCGTGAACGTGTTGTAGAAGCCGACGGTCTCCTCGCGCCCGAAGAAGTCGATCCGCTCCTGTGCGCCCTGGAACGGCACGTCCTTGCGTACGATCTCCAGCCCCAGCTCGGCCGCGATCAGCTCGTTCCCCAGGCAGACCCCCAGCAGCCCGTGCCGGTGCCCGGCCACCAGCTCGGCGGCCAGCGCCCGCAGGAAGCGCATCTTCGGGTCGGCGGTGTCGCCCGGGTCGCCGGGACCCGGGCCGAGCACCACGGGCCCCCGATGCGCCAGCGCCGCCTCCCGCACCCCCGGCCCGTCGTACCGCCGCACGGTCACGGTCAGCCCCGAGGTGCGCAGCAGATGCGCGAGCATCGCGGTGAAGGTGTCCTCGGCGTCGATCACCAGGGCGTGTCCGGACAGCCCCCCGGTCTGGGGATCCTCGGGGGTCCGCATCCGCAGCCAGAACGGCGCCAGGTCCGTCCGCCGCGCGTCCAGCGCCGCCCGTACCCGCGGATCGTCCGTGAGCCGGGGCCGCGGGCCGTCCGCCTCCGGCCGTACGGGCGCGGGCCGCACGCCCAGCGCGGTCAGCACCCCGGCCGCCTTGGCGTGCGTCTCGGCCACTTCGCCGCGCGGATCCGAGTGGCGGACCAGCGTGGCGCCGACGGCCACCTTCAGCGATCCCCCGGCGTCGATGTCGGCGGTGCGGATCAGGATCGGCGAGTCCAGGGTCTGGGCGCCACCGCCGTCCCGTCCGATCAGCGCGAGCGCCCCCGCGTAGTAGCCGCGGCCGCCGGGCTCGTACCGCTCGATCACCCGGCACGCGTTCTGCACCGGGGAGCCGGTGACGGTCGCCGCGAACATCGTCTCGCGGAGCACCTCCCGGACGTCGAGCGAGGATCGCCCGCGCAGCTCGTACTCGGTGTGCGCGAGGTGCGCCATCTCCTTGAGCCGGGGCCCGATCACCGTCCCGCCCATGTCGCCGACGGTGCACATCATCTTCAGCTCCTCGTCCACGACCATGGACAGCTCCTCCACCTCCTTGCGGTCGTGCAGGAACTCCAGCAGCCCCTCGGCGCTCGGCCCGCCCTCGGGTAGCGGTACGTCCCGCTGATCGGGTTCATCACGACGGTTCCCCCGACATCCGCACGTGCACCTCGGGGCTGGCCCCCACCAGCGTCCGCCCGTCCGCCAGCCGCACCACATACGTCCAGTAGGCGCCCCGCTCACCGGCCAGCAGCCGCCGGAAGAGCGCGAGCGCGTCGGTACTCCCGAACCCCGGGATCTCGCCCCGGAACGTCCTCCGGATGACGAAGTTGGCGCCCTCGCCGGTGCCGATCTCGTTCTCGATGACCCGGCTCACGATGTCCGCGTAAGCGGCGTCGTCCACGTCGAACGCCCCGTCCTCGACCCGCACCGGGTGCCCGGGCAGCGCCTCCAGCGCCTCGGCGAGCGGCAGCTCGTAGGTCTCCTCCGGGCGCAGCACGGCCAGCGGCGTGCCGTCGTCGCGCACCTCGAACCCGCGCTCGCGGATCTGCCGGAACGGCACCAGCGCGAGGGCGTCCGCCACCGGGGCGCCGTCCCGCGGGGTCCCGGTCGGCAGCGGGATGTCGGTCAGTCGCTCCACCTCGCCGACCGGGCCGAGCAGCACCTCGACGGTGTCGGGCGCCCGGCCGGGGGTGCGGCGGTGCAGCAGGGCGAAGGGCGGCGCGTCGTCGGCGAGCAGCCGTGCGACGACGTCCTGGGCGTGGGGGTTCTGCATGGCGGGTGATTCCTTCCGGAATGAGGAACGACCCGCGGAAACGCCGAAGGCCGCCCCTCGGGCGGCCTTCGCGAGATCTTGGGAGTGCGCGATTCAGCGGGCCGCCGGATGAGCGGTCCACCACCAGGTCATGGTCAGTCGCGCGTGCATATCGAAAACCCTACAGGATCAGTTCCACGGGTTCGCCGGCTGATCGTTGATCGCGGTCCAGAAGCGGGTGCCTTCGGGTACGTAGCCGTGCGCCCAGAAGGACCAGCCACCGCTCGCCTCCAGATTGGCGCCGTACCGGCCGTCGTGGAACTCGGCCTCCCGCCAGTCCGCGCCGTAGTACCGCGCGCAGATCGCGTCCGCCGCGGCCCGGCTGGTCAGCGACTTGCCCTGCACGGGCGGCGCCGCGGCCACGGTGCCGCGTGACCAGCCCGCGTAGAAGTCCGGGGTGATCCCGCTGGGCACGGCGCTGCCGGTGACTCTCAGGCACAGCACGGGGAGCGTCGCCGTGGCGGCGGTGTCACCGTTGTACGCGTCGGTCGCGGAGTCCGCGCCCACCCTGATCGTGCCGTCGGTCCCCTTCGCGAGCACGGTCCAGGTCATCCCGGACGGGATGGCCGACGAGTCCGCCTGGGCGGGGGAGGCCGCGAACGGCAGCAGGACGAGCGAGGCGACGGCCGCGAGGGCGGTCGCGCTGCCGCGGAGCCACGTCCTGAGGTGCTTCGGGGCCTTCGGGGTCTTGCTCATGGCGTCTCTCCTTCGGGTGTCGGCACCGGCCCGGGTGGACCGGCCTCGAACAGCGTCCGAGGAGGGCACGCTTCCATCACGTTCTCTTCACGAGATGGCCGTAATCCGCCGCAGGATGCCCGAACGCCCGTTCTTGCGGCCCGGCTTCCGGATGTGCCGGGGCGGGGCCGGCGGGAGCGAGGTGGGCCACGGCGTGATGGACGGTGTCTCACCCTTTGGGCAACGGGCTGGACGGCCGTGGAGACCCTTTAACCTTGTGCGGGTGACCGTGAACGCTGAAACCCACGCCGGTGGCCACACCTGGCAGTCTCTTCCCGCGGCGCAGCAGCCCGATTGGCCGGACCGAGCGGCTCTGCGCGATGTGATCGCTGAGCTCGAGTCCTATCCGCCGCTCGTCTTCGCGGGCGAGTGCGACGCGCTGCGGCACCGCCTGGGGGCCGTGGCGCGGGGCGAGGCGTTTCTGCTCCAGGGCGGTGACTGCGCCGAGGCATTCGACGGCGTGGGCGCCGACCAGATCCGCAACAAGCTCAAGACGCTCCTCCAGATGGGCGCCGTGCTGACCTACGCCGGGTCCGTCCCGGTGGTGAAGGTGGGCCGGATCGCCGGGCAGTACAGCAAGCCGCGCTCCAAGCCGACCGAGACCCGGGACGGGGTGACCCTGCCCACCTACCGCGGCGACTCCGTCAACGGATTCGAGTTCACCCCCGAGGCGCGGATCCCGGACCCGCAGCGGCTGAAGCGGATGTACCAGGCGTCGGCCTCGACGCTGAACCTGGTGCGCGCCTTCACCACCGGCGGCTACGCGGACCTGCGGCAGGTGCACGCCTGGAACCAGGACTTCGTGAAGTCCTCGCCCTCGGGCCAGCGCTACGAGGTGCTGGCGCGCGAGATCGACCGGGCGCTGGCCTTCATGAACGCCTGTGGGGTGGACCCGGAGGAGTTCAAGACCGTCGAGTTCTTCTCCTCGCACGAGGCGCTGATCCTGGACTACGAGACGGCGATGACCCGTACCGACTCCCGCACCGGCGAGCTGTACGACGTCTCCGGCCACATGGTCTGGATCGGCGAGCGCACCCGGCAGCTGGACGGGGCGCACATCGAGTTCGCCTCCAAGGTCCGCAACCCGGTGGGCGTGAAGCTGGGCCCGACGACCACGCCGGAAGAGGCGCTGTCGCTGATCGAGCGGATCGACCCGGACCGCGAGCCGGGCCGGCTGACCTTCATCACCCGGATGGGCGCGGACAAGATCCGCGAGAAGCTGCCCGACCTGGTGGAGAAGGTGACCGCCTCCGGTGCGCAGGTCGCCTGGGTCTGCGATCCGATGCACGGCAACACCTTCGAGGCGGCGTCCGGGCACAAGACCCGCCGCTTCGACGATGTGCTGGACGAGGTCAAGGGCTTCTTCGAGGTCCACAAGGAGCTGGGCACCCATCCGGGCGGCATCCATGTGGAGCTGACCGGCGACGATGTCACGGAGTGCGTGGGCGGCGGCGACGAGATCTTCGTCGACGATCTGCACCAGCGCTACGAGACGGCGTGCGACCCGCGGCTCAACCGCAGCCAGTCGCTGGACCTGGCGTTCCTGGTGGCGGAGATGTACCGGGACCAGTAGGGCTCGGCGTAGAGATCACAAAGACGCAGGTGGGGCGCGGATCACAACGATCCGCGCCCGCTGTGCGTTGTGGGGGTCCGGCGCGGCAGGTAAGGTAAGGGTTACCTCACTGATCAAGGTCAACTGATCAAGGTCATTGTCAACGCCACCGCTGGAGAACCCGTGTACGTCTGCTCATGCTTCGGGATCACCGAGCAGCAGGTGCGTGAGCACGCCGAAACGGGCGCGTGCACCCCGCGCCAGATCGCCGGTGCCTGCAAGGCGGGCACGGACTGCGGATCGTGCGTGCGGAAGATCCAGGCGCTGCTGGGCCGCGGCGCGTGCCCCCGGCGCGAGGCGCTGGACCCGGTCGTCCTGACGACGGCCGCGACGACGGCAGCCGCTGCCGCTTCCGTCCCGGAGCCGACGGCGGCCGAGGCGGCCTGACCGGCGGACCGGCGGACCGGTTCGGTCGCCGCGCGTTCTGCCGCCCGAGACTTCTGCCGCCCCGGGCTCAGTGGCCCTTGCCGCTCCCGGAGTAGTTGTCGCCGTTGTCGCTGGGCTGCTCGATCTGCTGGGCGATGTAGAGGGGCTCGCCGAGCTTCTCGATCAGCTCCAGCTGGGTGTCGAGATAGTCGATGTGGAGTTCCTCGTCGGCGAGGATGTACTCGAAGAGATTCGCCGAGGTGATGTCGGACTTGGACCGCATCAGCTCGATGCCCCGCTTGAGGCGGTCGATCGCCTCGACCTCCACCTGCCGGTCGGCCTGGAACATCTCGGTCAGCGTCTGGCCCACCCGGACATGGAAGAGCCGCTGGTAATTGGGTAGCCCATCCAGGAGAAGGATGCGGTCGGTGAGGATCTCCGCATGCTTCATCTCATCGAAAGACTCCGACCGGGTGTATTTGGCAAGCCGAGTCCAGCCAAAGTTGTCCTGCATCTTTGAGTGCAGAAAGTACTGATTGATCGCGGTCAGCTCGCCGGTCAACTGCTCGTTGAGGAACTCGAGGACCTCGGGGTCACCCTGCATCGGAGGGGCTCCTTCCAATCCGATCGGGAACGGCGGGTTCCGCGCATCGTCGCACCGCGCCTGTTGGGGCGTCCAGTAAGTGCACGCTTAGTACGAGTTGTGCCCGTCCCCGATGCCCTGGTCACGACCACCCCCGGCGGTCTGAGACCATGGAGCCCATGGGTCAGTCGGAAAGCCGCGAGGGGGAGCTCGCGAAGCTGCCTCCTGGGCAGCGACTGCAGCGCGGTTGGCCGGTTACGCACTATGGGCCGGTCCCGAAGTTCAAGCCGGACCGATGGGAGTTCCGGGTCTTCGGCGCCACGGCGGACGGCGAAAAACACTGCTGGACGCATGGCGAGTTCTCGGCCCTCCCGTACTCGACGGTCATGGCCGACCTGCACTGTGTCACCAAATTCAGCATGCTCGACGCCGAATGGGGCGGGGTTTCCGTACTGGAGATCATGAAGCTCGCACCGCCGGCGCCCGACGTCACCCATGTGATGGTGTGGGCCGAATACGGGTTCAGCTCGAATCTGCGGCTGTCGGACTTCATGGCGGAGACCACGATTTTCGCCACCCACAAGGACGGTGAGCTGCTCACCGCGGAGCACGGCTTTCCGGTGCGGCTGGTGGTGCCCCATCTGTACGCCTGGAAGGGCCCGAAATGGGTGCGCGGGGTGGAGTACATGACCGCCGACCGCCGCGGCTTCTGGGAGGAGCGCGGCTATCACAACATCGGCGACCCCTGGACCGAGCAGCGCTACTCCTACCAGGAGGAGCCCGGCGACGGCCCGGAGCTCTAGCGGTCGTCCGGCGGGGTCCAGGGGCTTCGCCCCTGGACCCCGGGCCTGGATCCCGGGCCTGGACCCGGGGCCTGGGGCGGAGCCCCAGTTGTGGGAAGGGGCGGGGAGGGGAAAGGTCTGCCGCAGGCGTCAGAACCCGTCGGCGGTCAGTGGTACTGGTGGACCACCGCATGCCCCTTGCCTCGCGCGATCATCCACCTGTTGACCGGCGTGGTGACCAGGAAGGCCACCGCGAACGACAGGGCCAGGCTGAGCCAGAAGAGAACGTCCGACAGCGTCGCGTCCATCGCGCCCGGGAAGACGACGATCGTCGCGTTGTCGGCCAGCTCCATGATCGTGATCGATACGGTGTCGGCCGCCAGGGCCACCCGCAGCGCGGTGCGCATATCCAGCCCCGCCCGCAGCACGCCCCGCATCGTCAGGGAGTAGCCGAAGACGAAGGCGAGCACGATCGCCAGGATCATGGTCGGGACGTTGTGCCAGGCCAGGGCCGTACCGATGGCCATGCCCACGACCTCGCCGATGGCGCAGCCGGTGAGGCAGTGCAGGGTGGCCTGGGCGGCCATCGACCAGCTCGTCGCGCTCCCGTGGTGCTCCTGGTGCCCAGGACCTTGGTGGCCATGGTCCTGGTGGTCATGGTGCTCATGAGGTCCGCCCTGCGTGTGCTCATGCTGTCGCATGTCCATACCCCCAGCGCTGATCGCGGATTCGTCGACCACCGTCAACGGTATACCCCCAGGGGTATTCCTCAATGTGCCGGCGCGTTCTCAGGCCACTCGGTCGCGCAGCTCCTTCAGCCGGGCCACGTCCGCCGCATGCCCCTCCGTACCGCCCGGCGTCTCGATGACCAGCGGCACCCCGTCGGTCGCGGGGTGGGTGAACAGCTCGCGGAACGGCTCCGCCCCGATGTGCCCGGCGCCGATGTTCGCGTGCCGGTCCTTGTGGGCGCCGACCACGTCCTTGGAGTCATTGGCGTGGATCAGCCTGAGCCGCCCCTCACCGGCGACGGCCACCAGCTCGTCCAGGGTCTGCTTCACCCCGCCCGGGGCGGCGAGGTCATGGCCCGCCGCGAACACATGGCAGGTGTCCAGACAGACCCCGAGCCGGGGATGCCGGTCCAGCGCCTCGACGTACGGGCCCAGATCCTCCACCAGCGCGCACAGCGAGGTGCCCTGCCCGGCGGTCGGCTCCAGCAGCAGCCAGGGGTCGTCGTCCCGGGTCAGCTCGTCCAGCAGCGGCAGCACCCGCTCCCGCACCTGCGCGATCGCCGTGGCACGCGGACGTCCCCCGGTCGCCGAGCCGGTGTGGACGACCACGCCGAGCGCGCCGATCTCCCGGCCGCGGCGGAGCGAATGGCGCAGGGACGCAACGGAGCGTTCGGCCGTGGCCTCGGTGTGCGAACCGAAGTTGATCAAGTAGGGGGCGTGGACGTACACGGGTATCGACCGCTCGGCGCAGCCGGCGCGGAACGCCTCGTCCTGGGCGGGCGTACCGGCCGGGGTGGCCCAGCCGCGCGGATTGGCGACGAAGACCTGGACGGTCTCGGCGCCGATGTCGGCGGCGTGCGCCAGACCGACGGTGGCGAGGCCACCGGCCACACGGATATGGCCGCCGATGGGATTGCGGATGCGATGCGTACTCACGCCATCAAGGGTCCCAGGTGCGAAGGGCCCGCGTTGCCGCCCTCCGGACGGGGCGATTCCTCTGGACGGGGCGATGGCCCCCCGGCCGGGGCCGGTCGGTGGGCGCCCCTACTGTGACGTACATGACTCTGCTGAGCTTTGACCGCCGCTGCTCCGAGATCGTCGCGCAGACCCAGCTGCTGCTGGGCTCGATCGAGGGCGCGGATCCGACGCGTCCCGTGCCCACCTGCCCCGGCTGGAACGTCGGGCAGCTGCTGCGTCATCTCGGCGGAACCCATCGGTGGGCCGAGGAGATAGTGCGCACCCGGGCCACCGAAGCGCTGCCCGACCAGCACTTCCGCGATCTGTCGCCGTACGCGGAGGAGGATCCCGCCGGGCTCGCCCTCTGGCTGGTCGAGGGCGCCCAGCTGCTGGCCGACACGCTGCGCGAGGCGGGGCCCGAGGCGCGGCTGTGGACCCCGGTGCCGGACTTCGGGCAGGTCGCCGGAGGGCGCGCGGACTTCTACGCCCGCCGCTTCGCCCATGAGACGGCGATCCACCGGGCCGACGCGGTCCTGGCCCTCGGCGCGGAGTACACCCTCGACCAGGAGGTGGCCCTGGACGGGTTCGACGAGTGGCTGGCGCTCGGCTCGCTGCCGATGCACTTCGAGGTCCACCCCTGGATGCGCGAGCTGCTCGGCCCCGGCCGCACCCTGCACTTCCACGCGACCGACACCGCGCCGGAGGTGGCGGCGGAGTGGGTGGTCGACCTCACCGGCGACGCGATCAGCTGGCGGCGGGCGCATGAGAAGGCCGCGGTCGCGGTGCGCGGGCCGCTGACCGACCTGCTGCTGATCATCTACAAGCGGCGCCCGGCCCGCGGCGCGGGCGTCGAGATCCTGGGCGATGAGAAGCTGCTGGACTTCTGGCTGGAGCGGGTCAGCTTCGGATGAGCTCAGCTTCGGATGAGCGGCCGGGGCGGACGGCGTTCGCCGTCCGGCGGCCGCCATCCGTCCCTGAGCCCTCAGAACCTCAGAACACGCCGCCCTCGGTCTTAATGGTGATCGTGCTCCCCTTGGGCGCCTCGTCGCCGCCCTCCACCGACTGGTCCTTCACCTTGTCCCCGGGGAACAGCAGCGCCTTCTCGACGTTCACCTTGAACCCGGCGTCCTCCAGCTCCGCCTTGGCGTCGTCCACGTTCATCCCCGTGACGTCCGGCACCTCGACCATCTGCACGCCCTTGGAGACCGTCAGCGTCACCGTGTCGCCCTTGGCGGCCTTGTCGTCCGACGACGGGGACTGCTCGGCGACCGAGCCCTTGTCCTCCTCCGAGAACACCTGCCGCTCGGCGACCTTCACCTCGAAGCCCTCGCCCTCCAGCGTGGACCGGGCCTCGTCGACCGAATCGCCCACCACGTCCGGGACGTCGACCGGCCGGCCCTTGCTGACCATGATCGACACGGGCGTCTCGGGCCGGCGCACGGAGTCGGGGCCCGGGCTGGTGGAGAGGACCGAGCCCTGGGCCGTCTCACTGCTGAAGCGGCCGGTGACCTTGCCGACCGTCAGCCCCTGGTCCGCGATCTTCCGCTTGGCCTCGGCGAGCGGCATGCCCACCACATTGGGCACCTCGGCCCGCGGCCGCCCCTGGGAGACCCGGATGGTCACGGTGCCGGTGTCGCGGACGCGCTCGCCCGGGCCGGGCTTGGAGCCGATGACCTTCCCCTTGGGGACGACATCGCTGAACTCGTTGACGACCTTCACATCGAGACCCGCGCCGTGCAGCTTCTTCTCGGCCTCCGCCTGGGTCTTCCGCAGCACCGGCGGGACCTCGGTGAACTGGCCGACGCTGATGTACCAGACGCCGACGCCGAGGGCGACCGCCAGCAGCACCGCGGCGGCGATCGTCACCATCCCGCGGCGCGACAACCGGCCCCGGCCGCCCTGGCGGTGCCCCTCCTGCCGGGGCGGCTCCGGCGGCAGCTCCAGACGGCTGGTGTGGTTGAGCCGGTCCTGGTCGTCGACGGCCGCCGCCGGGCGCGGAACCACCGCCGTACGGTTCTCGGATCCGGCCGAGAGGTCCTCCTTGGCCTGCGGCGGCACCGCGTCCAGCTGGTCGTCGGTCAGCGCGGCCCGCACCGCGCGGGTCGTGCTCAGCAGCGCGACGGCGTCGGCGGGGCGCGCCTCGACGGCGCGCGCGGTGGCCGAGGCCACCAGCGCGTCCAGCTCCGGGGCGACCCCGGGCGCGAGGGCCGAGGGCGGCGGGACGTCCTCGTTCAGATGCTGATAGAGGACCTGCGCCGGGGTGCTGCCGCCGTGCGGCTTGGTGCCGGTCAGCATCTCGTACAGCACCACACCGCAGGCGTAGACATCGGCGCGAGTGTCGGCCGTGCCGTGCTCGATCTGCTCGGGCGCGAGATACGAGACGGTGCCCAGGACGCTGCCGGTGGAGGCGCTGGTGTTGCTGTCCACCGCCCGGACCAGGCCGAAGTCGGCGACCTTGACCCGTCCGTCGTCCCCGATCAGCACGTTCTCGGGCTTCATGTCGCGGTGGACGAAACCGGCGCGGTGGGCCGCGCCGAGTGCGGCCAGCACCGGCTCCAGGATGTCCAGCGCGGCGCGCGGATGCAGGGCCCCGCGCCCGCGGAGCACATCGCGCAGGGTGCAGCCGGAGACGTACTCCATGGCCAGATAGACATGGCCGCCGTCCGCTCCCTGGTCGTAGACGGCGACCACATTGGCGTGCGCGAGTCTCGCGACGGACTTCGCCTCCCGGATGAAGCGCTCGACGAAGGCCGCGTCGGAGGCGAGGCTCTGATGCATCACCTTCAGGGCGAGCACACGGTCCAGCCGGGTGTCGACGGCCCGGTAGACCGTCGCCATCCCGCCAACGGCGATGCGCGCCTCGATGCGGTAGCGGCCGTCGAGCTCCTGCCCGACGAGGGGGTCCTGGAGGGTCGTATCCACGGGGGAAGTCTACGAGGCGCCGATATCGGCCAGGACCAGCCGCCCCAGGTGGGGCCGGTACCGCAGCGGAACGGTGACACGGGCGGGTCGGTAACGGTGACACGGGCGGGTCGGTAACGGTGACACGGGCGGGTCGGTAACGGTGACACGGGCGGGTCGGTAACGGTGACACCGGCGGGTCGGTAACGGTGACACCGGCAGGTCAGTTGTGCGACGCGGCGGCGATCGCGGCCAGCTCCTCCAGAGCGGAGGTCCAGGACAGCGTGGCGTACTCGGTGTGCTTGGCCTTGGCGTCGTCGGGGACGGCCAGCGCGCGGATGCCGCTCTCCGCGAACCGCAGCCGGGTGCCCCGCCCCTCGGGCGAGAGCGCGAACTCCACGAGGGTGGCTTCGCCGGGGTCCGAGGGGGCGCGATCGGGCTCCAGGGCCAGCCGGAAGCGGAAGAGGGCGTCCGGGACCGCGCGCTCGACCTGGCCGTGGAACTCTCCGAGCTCATCCCAGCGGAACCGGAGCCGCCCGCCGGGGTGCGGATCGATCTCGCAGCCGCCGGGGCGTACCAGGCGCGGATGTGCTCGGGCGTCGTCAGCACCCGCCACACCCGGTCGATCGGCGCCGGTACGTACACCTCGCGCTCGATCCGGTCGTCCACGGTCACGGTCACGTCGACCACCTCCGGGCTGTGGGCTGCTCCCTCCTCCCTCCACGGTAGGGCCCCGCGGGACCCGGGCCCGGGGCCCGGAGCCGGACCCGGAGCCGGACCCGGAGCCGGACCCGGAGCCGGACACCGGCTGGCCGAAGGCTCCAGGGCCTAAGCAGGCCGGAGGAAGTCCGCTCTGGGTCGGCAGCGCCCGAAGGGGCGCGGGGCTGTGTCGATGTGCGGCTCCGCCGCGCGGGCGCGACCAGCCACGACGGCGCCGCAGACGGCCGTGGCCGACGACGCATCGCGGCACTTCCAGCGGAGCGCTTGGCCGAAGGCTCAGGACCTCGCCGGAAGCCCAGGACCTCGCCGAGTGCCCTGAACCTAGCCGAAGGCCGGGCGCTCGGGGTCCAGGGCGGCCAGGCCCTCGGCCGGGCTCGACGCCTCGGCGAAGTGGCGGCGCGGGATCCGGCCCGCCCGGTGGGCCAGCCGGCCCGCCTCCACCGCGTGCCGCATCGCCCCCGCCATCAGCTCCGGCTCCTGGGCCCGGGTGACGGCCGAGGCGAGCATCACCGCCGCGCACCCCAGCTCCATGGCCAGCGCGGCGTCCGACGCCGTGCCCGCGCCCGCGTCCAGGATCACCGGCACGGTGGCGCGCTCGGTGATCAGCTGGAAGTTGTGCGGATTGCGGATGCCGAGCCCGGAGCCGATCGGGGAGCCGAGCGGCATGATCGCGGCGCAGCCGACGTCCTCCAGCTTCCGGGCCAGGATCGGATCGTCGTTGGTGTACGGCAGGACCGTGAACCCGTCGTCCACCAGGGTCTCGGCGGCGTCCAGCAGCTCGATCGGATCCGGGAGCAGGGTGCGCTCGTCGGCGACCACCTCCAGCTTCACCCAGTCCGTGCCCAGGGCCTCCCGGGCGAGGCGGGCGGTCAGGACGGCCTCACCGGCGGTGAAACACCCGGCGGTGTTGGGCAGCGGGCGGATCCCGTGCCGGTCGAGCACGGAGAGCACCGACCCCTGCACCGTGGGGTCGAGCCGCCGCATCGCGACGGTCGTCAGCTCGGTGCCCGAGGCCAGCAGCGAACGCTCCAGGATCTCCAGACTGGGCGCGCCGCCCGTGCCCATGATCAGCCGGGAGCCGAAGTCGGTCCCGGCGATGGTGAGCGGATCGGGCGCGGCGAGCGACGCCCGGTCGGCGGCGCCGGGGCCGTCGTGGCGCCGCGGGCCGTCGTGGCGCCGCGGGCGGTGGTGACGGCTGTGGTGCTTGTGGTGGTCGTGGTGGTCGTGGTGGGAGCCATGAGTGGGATCAGCCTCCTTGGACCGCGGTGAGGACCTCGACGCGATCGCCGTCGCCGAGCGAGGTCGCGGACCACTGGGTGCGCGGGACGACCGTCTCGTTGACGGCGGCGGCGACACCCGAGGGCGCCTGGGTGAGGGTCGCGACGAGCCGGTCGAGCGTGGTGCCCTCGGGCACCTCGCGGGGCTCGCCGTTGACGGAGACGGTCATGTGTGCTGCTCCTGTGCTGGGGAGTGCGCGGCGCCGGGGGCACCGGGAGAGGGTGCTGCCGACCCGGGCGAGGGCGTGGCGGCCGGGGCTGGCCCGGTGTTCGGTGGGGCCATGAAGCGCTGGGGGGTGAACGGCTGGGCCTCCGGGGGGAGTTCGCCGCTGATCAGGGCCTCGGCCATGACGTCGCCCGTGATCGGGGTGAGGAGTACGCCGTTGCGGAAGTGGCCGGTGGCCAGCAACAGCCCCGGCAGCGCGGTCGGGCCGAGCAGCGGGGCGTTGTCGGGTGAGCCGGGGCGCAGCCCGGCGCACGTCTCCACCAGCGGCAGTTCGGTGATGCCGGGCACCACCTCATGGGCGTCCCGCAGCAGTTCGTACACCCCGCCCGCGGTGACCGTGGTGTCCCAGCCCAGCTCCTCGCTGGTCGCGCCGATGACCAGCTCGCCGTTCTCGCGCGGCACCAGGTAGACCGGCCCACCGCGCACCACGGCCCGTACGGTCCGGGAGAGGAACGGCGCGTACCGCTCGGGCACCGACAGCCGCACCACCTGCCCCTTGACGGGCCGTACGGGCGGCAGGACGTCCTCGGGGACGCCCGCGAGCCGTCCGCTGAGGCTGCCCGCGGCCAGTACGGTCCGCTCGGCGGCCAGGCGCGTACCTCCGGACAGCTCGACCCCGGTGGCGCGGTCGCCGTCCAGCAGCAGCCGTTCCGCGCGGTCGCGGTGGAAGGCGACCCCGGCCCGCTCGCAGGCGGTGAGCAGCGCCGCCGTCAGCCGCCGCGGATCCACCTGGTGGTCACCGGCGACGCGCAGCCCGCCGTGCACGCCCGGCGAGAGCATCGGCTCCAGACGGCGGCATTCACGCCCCGTCATCCACTCGGACTCCAGCCCGAGCCCCTGCTGGAAGGTGTGGAGCTCACGCAGATGGGCGCGGTCGTCGGCGTCGAACGCGACGGCGAGGGTGCCGCACGCGCGATGGCCCACGTCCTGGCCGCTGGCCTCCTCGAGCTCGGCCACGAAGTCCGGATAGCGGCGGGCGGAGGCCATGTTGAGGCCGAGCAGGGTCTGCTCGCCGTAGTGCAACTCGGTGACGGCCGCCAGCATCCCGGCCGCGACCCAGGCGGCTCCGCCGCCGGGCGCCGGGTCGACGAGCGCGGTACGCAGCCCGCGCTGGGCCGCCCGCCAGGCGGTGACCAGCCCGATGATGCCGCCCCCGATGACGAGGGCGTCGTAGCGTCCGCCGGGTGGCGGCCCGCCTGATGTGTGAGGTCCGTCGTCATGACCTGGTGCGTGCCTGGACACGCTGCCCCCTCCCTTCGCCGGCATGACCCGGATCAGGTTCGTACGGTCGGAGGCCGTTCCAGCCTCCCTCTCAGCCCGGTACGCCCGGGCTCCCGCGAGTGCTCTGTCCCGCCACCCTAGTACGTGCCCCGAATCGCCCGAAAGAGCGGCCATAAACCAGGCACCCCAGCCCCCGGCGGTGCCCCATCCCCCCGTGTGTCCGACCCGACCCCTTCCGGCGTGTCGCCCCCGGCCCTGGCGTGTCGTCTCAGCCCTCCGTGTGTCCGACCCGACCCCTTCCGGTGTGTCGCCCCGGCCTCCGGCGGTTCCCCATTCAGCCCCCGTGTCCGATCCGACCCCTTCCGGTGTGTCGCCTCAGCCCCCGTGTGAGCCCTTCCGGTGTGTCGCCCCCTGGCCTCCGGCGGTTCCCCATCCACCCCCGTGTGTCCGCCCCCAGCCGTTCGGGCGCGTCGCCCCCGGCCCCGCCCCCGGCGCGTCCCGCCCCAGCCTCCGGCGTGTCTGCCCCTGCCCGGGATGTCCGACTTCAGCCCTCTGGCGTGTCCGCCCCAGCCCCCGCGTGTCGGCCCCGGCCCCCGGCGCGTCTGGCCCAGCCCTTCCGGCGTGTCCGACCTCAGCCCCCGGCGCGTTCCCCCCCACCACTCCCGCGTCGCACCCCCGCCCCGGCGGGGGTGCGAGGGGCGCAGCCCCCTCGTTTCGGGAAGGGGCGGGGTGGGGGCTCACCGCCGGAGGCACCCACAACCCGCACCCGCCCAAAACCCGTACCCGCCCCCCGTCCGCCCCCACTCTGTGTCCGACCTCTCGCAAGCCGCTCTCCAGTCCGCCCCACCAGCCGCAATACAGTGATCGTGTGAGCGATGAGACGACGACGAAGCCGTCCTCGAACGGCGGCGGACAGCGCGTGGTGATCGTCGGAGCGGGCATGGCGGGGGTGCAAACCGCCGTCGCGCTGCGCGAACAGGGCTGGACCGGGGAGATCGTCCTGCTGGGCGCGGAGCGCCACCAGCCCTACGACCGGCCCCCGCTGTCCAAGGCCGTACTGCTCGGAAAGGCCGAGGGCTCGACGCTCGACGTGGACTTCGCCGGGCTCGGCATCGGACTGCGCCTCGGCGTCCAGGTCACCGGCCTGCGCCCGGACAAGCGGCTCGTCGAGACCGCGACCGGCCAGCTCCCGTACGACGTCCTGGTGATCGCCACCGGCGCCGAGCCGATCCCGCTGCCGGGCAGCGAAGAAGAGCCCGGCGTCCATCTGCTGCGCACGCTGGACGACGCCGAGCGGCTGCGCCCGGTGCTCGCCCGGCAGCGCGAGATCGCGGTCGTGGGGGCGGGCTGGATCGGCGCGGAGTTCGCCACGGCCGCGCGCGAGGCGGGCTGCGCCGTGACCGTCGTCGAGGCCGCGCACCGGCCGCTGGCGGGCGCGCTCCCCGCCGAGGTCGCGGCCCCCATGGCGGCCTGGTACGCGGATTACGGAGCCCGCCTGGTCACGGGCGCCCGAGTGGTCTCCGTCGACGAGAGCGGGTTGCTCCTCGGCGACGGCGCCCGGCTGCGCGCGAGCGCGGTGGTCGTCGGCATCGGGGCCCGGCCGACCACGGACTGGCTCGCGGGCTCCGGCGTGGAGCTGGCCGAGGACCGGTCCGTCGCCGCCGACGACCGGCTGCGCACCTCCGCGCCGGACGTCTACGCGGTCGGCGACTGCGCCTCCTTCCCGTCCGCCCGCTACGGAACGCGGCTGCTGGTGCACCACTGGGACAACGCGCTCCAGGGGCCGCGCACCGTCGCCGCCAACGTGGTCGGGAGCCGGACGGCCGCCCACTTCCCCGGTGTGGTCTACGACCCGGTGCCGTACTTCTGGTCCGAGCAGTTCGGGCGCTTCGTGCAGTACGCCGGGCACCACTCGGAGGCCGACGAGCTGGTCTGGCGCGGCGACCCGGCCGGGGCAGCCTGGTCCGTGTGCTGGCTGCGCGAGGGCGCCCTGGTCGCCCTGCTGGCCGTCGGCCGTCCGCGCGATCTGGCCCAGGGGCGCAAGCTGATCGAGCGCGGCGCCCGGCTGGACCGGACGCGGGCCGAGAACCCCTCGGTGCCGCTGAAGTCGGCCGTCCTCTGACCGGTCGGCCGACCGCCGATCGGCCGACCGGCCGGGGCACCCGGGGCGGGGCGGGCGGCCCGCGCGGCGGGCGCCCGGCTACCCACTGTCAGTCCCAGATGGCAGGCTTGTTCCGTGACCGAGATTGACGCAAAGATCGATGCTCTCGTCCCCGCCTGGCTCACCCTCCCCGACGTCGCCGAACGGCTGGGGGTCGAGGTGACGCGCGTCCGGCAGCTGGTCAAGGAGGGCCACCTGATCGCCGTGCGCCGTGGCGAGAACAGGGTCCTTCAGGTGCCCGAGGAGTTCATCGGTGACGGAAAGGTCGTCAAGGGCCTCGTGGGGACCTTGACGCTTCTGAAGGACGACGGCTTCAGTGACGAAGAGATGCTGGAGTGGCTCTTCACCCCCGACCCGAGCCTGCCCGGCACCCCGGCACGGGCGCTGAGCGAGAATCGTGGCACGGAAGTGAAGCGGCGAGCTCAGGCCCTCGCCGTCTGACGCCCTCGTCGGCCGGACTCTCGCGGACCGAACCCTCGCGTTCGACGCCGTCCTGACCCGCGGCCGGCACGCCCGCGGTCTGACGCCGTCACCGCACCTGATCGCAACACCTGATCGAACAGATCGCACCTGGCGTACGGGCCGGGTTCCACTCTCGGCCCGTACGCCGCCCGACCCTCCGGGGGAATCCATGTCCACCGCCGCCACCACCGCTCGCGAGCGGCTGGCCGACGCCCGCCTCTATCTGTGCACCGACGCCCGGAAGCGCCAGGGCGACCTGCCGGAGTTCCTGGACGCCGTCCTGGGGGCGGGGGTGGACATCGTCCAGCTGCGGGAAAAGGAGATGGAGGCGGCCGAGGAGCTGGAGCACCTCCAGGTCTTCGCGGACGCCTGCCGTCGGCACGGCAAGCTGCTGGCCGTCAATGACCGGGCCGATATCGCGCATGCCATCGGCTCGGACGTGCTCCATCTGGGCCAGGGCGATCTGCCGGTGCCCGCGGCGCGGGCGATCCTCGGCGAGGACGTGCTGATCGGGCGCTCCACCCATGCGGAGGCGGAGGTGGACGCGGCGGCAGTCCAGCCCGGTGTGGACTATTTCTGCACCGGCCCCTGCTGGCCCACCCCCACCAAGCCGGGCCGCCCCGCCCCGGGGCTGTCCCTGGTGCGCTACGCCGCCGCGCTGGGCACGGAGCGGCCGTGGTTCGCCATCGGCGGAATCGACGCCTCCAATCTGGACCAGGTCCTGGAGGCGGGCGCCCGCCGCATCGTCGTGGTCCGGGCCATCACGGCCACCGACGACCCGGCGGGGGCGACGGCTGAGCTGGCGAAGCGGGTCCGCGCGGCGGCGTGACCGGGGTACGACCCGGCCGGGGTGGGGGCCCGCCCGGGGCCCGGCCCGGCCCGACCAGGCCTTGCCCGACCCGACCCGACCAGGCCTTGCCCGACCCGACCCGACCAGGCCTTGCCCGGCCAGGACAGGGCCCGGCCCGGCCGGCATCCAGCTTGACCGGGGCCCGCCCCTTACCCTGGCCCGGCTTTTCACCTGGGCTTCACCCACCTTTCATCCGGCCCGGCCCGCCCGCCGGTCGAGGCGTACGGAACTGTCCGCACTGCGGACAGGAAACTGGCAAAACCCCCATATCCCCGAGGTCGGGTGGGCGTAGCCGGGCCGGGTGGATAGCCTGCACACATGGCCCTAGGCAACGCTTCCACCAGGACCGATCGCGCCCGAACCGTGCGCGATCTGCTCGCGTCGGGCGAGCAGTCGTATTCCTTCGAATTCTCCGCCCCCAAAACGGCGAAGGGCGAGCAGACGCTGTGGAACGCCATCCGCAGGCTGGAAGCCGTCTCGCCCACCTTCGTCTCCGTGACCTACGGAGCAGGTGGTTCCTCCCGCGAGGGCACCGTGCGTGCCACCGAGCGCATCGCGACGGACACCACGCTCACCCCCGTCGCCCATCTGACCGCCGTCAACCACTCCCGGGCCGAGCTGCGCAACATCATCGGGCAGTACGCCGGCGCCGGGATCCGGAACATGCTGGCCCTGCGCGGCGACCCGCCGGGCGATCCCATGGGGGAGTGGGTCCAGCACCCCGACGGTCTCACCTACGCCGCCGATCTGGTCCGGCTGATCAAGGAGTCCGGCGACTTCTGTGTCGGCGTGGCCGCGTTCCCCGAGATGCACCCCCGCTCGACGGACTGGGACACCGACATCCGTCACTTCATCGACAAGTGCCGCGCGGGCGCCGACTTCGCCATCACGCAGATGTTCTTCTATCCCGAGGACTATCTGCGGCTGCGCGACCGGGTCGCCGCGGCGGGCTGTACGACACCGATCATCCCTGAGATCATGCCGGTCACGAACGTCAAGCAGATCGAGCGGTTCGCGCAGCTCAGCAACGCGGCGTTCCCGCCCGAACTGGCCGAGCGGATCCTGGCGGTGAAGGACGACCCGGCGGCTGTACGCTCGATCGGGATCGACTACGCCACGAAGCTGTGCGCACGGTTGATGGCCGAGGAGATCCCCGGGCTGCACTTCATTACCCTGAACCACTCCACGGCGACGCTGGAAATCTACGAGAATCTGGGACTGCATCAGCGGTCCTGATGACGGCAGCCGACGGGCGGCCGCATTGAGAGGGGCGGGCATGGGCTGGACGGTCCTCTACATCGCTTTCGGCGTCGTCGCGCTGTGGCTGCTGGGAGAGGTCCTCCTGCAGTACAAGGCGCGGCTCCGCTGGCGGCTGCTGGCCTTCGTCGGCTTCCTGGGCGTGGTCGTCGGTGTGCTGATCCCGTCGGTTCCGGTGATCGGGGCGGGCGCGATCGCCTTCGCGGTCGGCCAGACGTATGTGACGCTCTCCTTCCGGCGCGGCTTCGCCGCGGGCTGGGCGCTGAGCGGCGGGCTGCCGGGGCTGCTCGGGCGCGAGGGAAGAGCACCCGGCCGGATGACGCGGACAAGGAGCCGATCCTCGAGGTCTCCGACCTGGAGGCGGTCCCGGCGGCGCGGCCGGAGCCGCCCACGTACCAGCCGGATCCGCCCACCTACCAGCCGCAGCCGATGCCCGACGACACCGGCGAGTACGGCGTCTACGATGAGCCGTCCCCCTTCACTCCGGCCTCGGGCGCGTACAGCGGCGCGGCGGCGGACGGCTACAGCGCGTACGAGACGTACGGCGGCTACGGCGCGCAGCAGGACCACAGCCAGGGGCAGGGCCACAACTACGGCCAGGACGTCTACGCGGACCAGGCGGGCCAGGCCGGGCAGTACGGCTACGGGAACGAGGCGTACGCGGCCTACGGCCAGGACCCGTACGGCGGCGCCCAGCCCCAGGCCCAGCCCTACGATCAGCAGACGTATGACCAGCAGGCGTACGGCCAGCAGCAGTACGCCGAGCAGTACGCGGCCTACGGCCAGCAGGATCCGTACGGCGGGACCTACGGCGGCGGCGACCACTGGGCGGCCGAGGCCGGCTACGCCTCGCCGGACCCGGTGTACGACGTGACACAGTCCGGCGGGCCCTGGGTGCCGCAGCAGCGCGAGGGCGACGCCGCGCCCCCGGCGGACCAGCAGACGTACCCGTACCAGCAGCAGCACCAGGGCCAGAACCAGGGCTACCCGCAGGACTTCGACGAGCAGTACCGCTACTGAGCTCCGCCGACAGGTGGGTGCCGCTCCCGGGAGCGGCACCCACCCGCGCGTTTCCGGAGCCCGCGCCACTCGTTTCCCGGGGCCCGCGCCACGGCGGGGACGCCCCGCGCCACGGCGGGGACGCCCCGCGCCACGGCGGGGACGCGCCGCTGGGGCCCGCGCTACTGGGAGCCGCGCCAGTCCCCGCCCTCGACGATCAGCCCGGCCACCAGCGCGCCCGACATCCCCGCGTGGGCGAGCCCGCCGCCCGGATGGGCCCAGCCGCCCGCCAGATACAGGCCCGGTATCCGGGTGACGTTGGCGGGCCGCAGAAACGCGCCGTCCGCCCCGGCGAGCACCGGGCCCGGAACGCCGCCGCCCCGGGCGCCCGTCTCCGCCGCGGTGTCGGCGGGGGTGCGGACCTCATGCCACAGCAGCCGGCCCGGCAGATCCGGTATCGCGGCCTCGGCGGCCGTGATCAGCCGCTGGGCGGCCCGCTCCGCCGCCGCGGTGTCCGTCCAGTCCACCGGACCGTGCGGGGCGACGACGGCGGTAAGGGTGACGGCCTCGTGCTCCGCGTCCGGGCGCACCGTGGGGTCGTCCGGGCGCAGCACGATCACCGTGGGGCGGGGGCAGGGCTCGCGGAGCCCCTGGCCGTCGCCGAAGACGGCGGCCAACTCCGCGTCCCGGTCCGGGGCGTGGACCACGGTGCGGTGCGCGGTGTCCTCGCGGCGGGCGCCGCGCAGCGCCAGAAGGACGGTCAGCCGCCCCGGTGTGCCGCCGCCCGCTCCGGGCTCCGGCCGCACGTCCCCTTCCCGCCAGGGCCGCTGCCCGCCGAGCAGCGGGGGCAGCAGCGCGGGGTCGATGCCGGAGACCACGGCGTCGGCCTCCGCGACGGTGCCGTCGGCCAGCTCCACACCCACCGCGCGGCCGTCCTTCTCCAGGATGCCCGTGACCTCGGTCTCGAAGTGGAACTCCACCTTCCGCTGACGGCAGCGCTCATGGAGGGCATCGGCGAGCGCCCGCATCCCCCCGCGCACATACCAGGTGCCGAACGTCTGCTCGACATAGGGCAGCACGGTGGCCGCGGCGGGGGCGGAGCGCGGGTCCAGGCCGTGCGCCAGCGCATGGCTCTCCAGGAGGGCCACGGCGCGCGGATCCCTCAGCTCACGGCGGGCCACCTCGGCGAGCGTGGGCGGCCTGGCGGCGTCGCCCCGGCGGAACAGGCCGCCGAACCGGCCGCGCCGCACGGGCGCGGCCGGATAGGGGTCGCGGCCCAGGACCCGCCAGTCGGCGCGCAGCGGCTCCTCCAGGAGCGGTCTGCGGGTGGCGTCCCACACCTCGCGTGCCCGGTTGACCAGATCGCTCCAACGCTCGCCCGCGCCCGCGCCGAAGGCGCCGTCCAGCGCCTGGAGCACCCCGGCCCGCGAGGCGTTGGGCAGCCGGACGTCCGTGCCGTCGGCGAAGAGGTGCCGGCTCGCCGGGTCGACCTGGACGAGCTCCACGCTCTGCTCCAGGGTCTGCTTGCCGGTCTTCACGAACAGATCCCGGTGGACGGCGGGAAGATGCAGCAGCCCCGGGCCCGTGTCGAAGCGGAAGCCGTCCCGCTCGAAGCGGCCGACCCCGCCGCCATGGGTGCGCCCGCGCTCGTACACCACCACCCGGTGGCCCGCCACGGCCAGCCGGGCGGCCGCCGCCATGGCGCCCATCCCGGAGCCGATCACCACAATCCGTGCCATGACCGTGACTTTATCCGCCCCCACCGACAGCCGGGTCACCGTGCCTGGGGACGAACGCGCAGGGCTGAGTACGCGTACTCAGCCGGGGAGATGAGTAGCCGCGCGGATGGGCCGCCACCTGCCCGGACGAGAGAGTGGAGCACACGGAAGGGCCACGCGTCGCACCGCCGGCACGGGGCGGCGGAAGGCGCGGGCCCGGACGAAAGGTGGGAGTCACCGGGAGTCTCCGGACCAGGAGCCTCCAACGGGGGAAGTACGGGGAGTTACGGGGGGAGGCGCTGTTCCGGTCAGGTCGATGAAGGTCGGTCTGCCGGAACAGCGCCTTCTGCTTTCCTCCGGGGCTGTTTCGTCCGCTCGGCCATCAGGAGGCCATGGCTCCTAGCCGGAGGCTACGGCTCCTATCCGGAGGCCACGGTCCCGCCGACGCGGCCCTGAAGCAGCCTTGACAGCGCCGCGTGCACATCCTCCAGCGACCGCTCCGGCTGATAGGACTGCCAGTCCAGCGCGGCCACCAGCACCATCCCGAACAGCGCCGAGGCCGTCAGCGGGATGTCGATGTCCTCGCTGAGCTCATGCGCGGCCACCCCGGCCCGCAGCTCGGTCTCGATCACCGCTATGGCCCGCTGCCGGACCATCATCAACGTGGACTGCCAGGCACGGTTGGTGCGCCACAGCTCGGCCACGTACAGCTGGGTCAGGGACGGATAGCGGGAGATGAAGTCGAGCCCGGCCCGGACCATGGCGTCCAGCGCGTCCACATGGCTGCCGCCGCGCTCGGCGTTCTCGTCGGCGGCGGTCTGGAGCGAGGCGGTCAGCAGCTCGATGCCGTGCCGCAGCAGCTCCTCGAAGAGCACGGTCTTGCTGGCGAAGTTGTAGTAGACCGTGCCCTTGGCCACCCCGGCCCGCTCGGCGATCTCGTCCACGGTGGTGGAGGAGAAGCCCTGTTCCGCGATGAGGGTGACCGCTGCCTCGAAGAGTTTCTGCCGCGTGGCCTGGCGGCGCGTGCTGCTGCTGTCCATGGCGCCGATTCTGCCCGTTGTCGATGTTATCCCGCTCACAGACTCAGCTCCGGGTGCAGCCGGTCCACCGTCCACACCTGCCGGCGCCGCGCCGACCACGCGGTGAGCGCCAGGGCGGCCGCGGTGAATCCGAGGAGCACCCCACAGGCCAGCCACACCGGGCCGAGTCCGCCGCCGGTGATCAGCCGGCGCAGCCCGTCCACCACGTAGCTCATCGGCAGGAAGGGGTGGATGGCGTTGAAGAAGCGCGGACTGGTCTGCACCGGATAGGTGCCGCCCGCCGAGGTCAACTGGAGCATCAGCAGGGCCAGGACCAGGATCCGGCCGGCCGGTCCGAAGCGGGCGTTCAGCCACTGCACGATCGCCGCGAAACAGGCCGTCACCAGCATCAGGAAGCCGAGCGTGCCCGCGGCCCGCACCATCTCGAGCCCGATCGCCC
Source organism: Streptomyces violaceusniger (assembly GCA_005405945.1). Taxonomy (GTDB): domain Bacteria; phylum Actinomycetota; class Actinomycetes; order Streptomycetales; family Streptomycetaceae; genus Streptomyces; species Streptomyces violaceusniger. Next base: position 3,713,218 of record BJHW01000001.1, on the reverse strand, counting down.
AGTGCAACACCGCCATCAGGGCCAGCGTCTGGAGCACACCGATCGCGGCGACCGGCAGCCAGCCCGCGAACGCGATCCGCCAGGAGGAGGCGCCCGCCGCGAGCGCGCGCCCGTTGAGCGGCTGGATCAGCATGTAGGCCACCATCGCGCCGACCCACAGGGAGAGCGGGATGAAGTACGGGGCGAAGCCCGTGCCGTAGTTGGGCGCCTTGTGCAACGCCTGGTTGACCAGCCGCACCGGATCCGACATCACCTCAGTACGGGCGTCCCGGTCCTGCTTGCCGTAGTGGGGGATCTTGGCGGCGCCGTCGTGCAGACCGCCCGAGAGCTTCCCGGAGCCGTCCACGAGCCGGTACATCCCGCCGCCCAGGGTGTCCGCGCCGCCGCGTGCCTTACCGACGCCACTGTCGAGGTCGGACGCGCCGGTCTTGGCGGTGCTCAGCCCGGTGTGCAGGGTTCCGGCGCCCTTGGCGACCTTCTGCGCCCCGGAGTTGAGGGTGTTGATCTTCCGTACGGCGGAGTCGAGGTCGGTGTCCAGGTGCGGGGCGTTGTGCGCGAGCCAGAGCGCCTGGTCGTGCAGATCGTCCAGATGGCCGCCGAGGGTGTCGAGTTGGCCGGTGTGGTCCTGGACCAGCTTGTTGACGTCCTCGGCCACATCGGCTGCGGTGTCGGCCGCCGCCACCGACTTCTTCAGCGCGGGGCAGTCCGGGCCGGTGGGCACCGCGCCCTCGCAGCGGGTCCGGTAGTCGGCGGCGAGGACGTCGGAGGCCTTACGGGCCTTGGTGGCCGCCGTGGAGGTCGTCTCGGGCAGGGTGTCGAGGTTGTCGGACGCCTTCTGGGAGGCGTCGGCGACCAGTTGGGAGATGTCCCCGATCTCCTTGCCGTGCTCCTTGAGGAACGGGCGGACCTTGGCCGCCACGTCGTTGACCTTGTCGGACAGGGACTGGGTGCCGTCGGCGACCCCGCCCGCGCCGGTCTCGAGCGTCCCGGAGCCCTTGTAGAGCGTGCCGAGCCCGGACTTCAGATCGCGGCTGCCCTCCTTGGCCTTCGCCAGGCCCTTGGCGAGGTCGTCCGCGCCCTTCTTGGCCTTGCCGATGCCCTGACCGAGCTTGTCGACGCTCTTGGCGGCCTTCTCCGTCTCGCCGTGGATGTCGGCGAAGGAGATGAAGATGTTGTCGTAGAAGCCGCGGGACGCCTTGGTGGAGGCCGCGGCGCGCACCTCGGAGAAGACCGAGCGGGAGATCTGGCCGACGATGTAGTTGTTGGCGTCGTTGGTGCGCACCTTGAGGGCGCCGGTCTCCGGGGACTCGCCGGAGCTGGAGGCGATCTGCCGGCTGAAGTCCGGGGGAACGGTCAGCGAGAGGTAGTACGTGCCGTCGGCGACGCCCTTACGGGCCTCGGCGGCGCTCGTGGGGTGCCAGTCGAAGGTCTCGCTGTCGAGCAGCTTGTCGGTGATGTCGTCGCCCGCGGCGAGGTGTTTGCCCTTCACGGTGGCGCCGGAGTCCGAGTTGACGAGGGCGACCGGGATCTTGTTCAGCTTGCCGTACGGATCCCAGAAGGACCACAGGTACAGCGCGCCGTAGAGCAGCGGCAGCAGGAGCAGGGCGGCGAGCGCCGCGCGCGGCAGCCTGCCCCTCCCGAACCGCTTCAGCTCAAGTGCGGCGAGTTTCGGCGAGCGCATCCGCCGGCCCCTCCTCGTTCTCGTCGGGTTCGTGTCCGTCGGCGGCGGGCGCGTCGGCCTTCTGGGCCCGGCGGGCCTCCTCGCCGTTCTCCGCGGCGGTGCACGCGGTGCGGACCACGACCGCGTCGGCCGGGGCCTGGCTGCACACCGCGAGGACCGTGGTGCCGCCCTCCGCGATCTCCCGCAGCAGCGCCCAGGCCCGCTCTCGGTCGGCGTCCGAGAGCTTCAGATCGGCGTCGTCGACGGCCAGCAGCCGCGGCCGGGCGATGAGCGCGAGCGCGATCGACAGCCGCAGCGCCTCCAGCCGCTCCAGGTCCCGTACGGCCGTACGCGGCCCCTTGGGCAGCGCGTCGAGGTCCAGCCCGGCGGCCGTAAGGGCGGCGTCGATCGCGGCCCGGGATGCGGCGGCCCGCTCCCGGCGCGGGCGCAGCAGCCCGCGCGGGGAGTCGGCGAACCGGCGCCGCAGCAGGGCCCGCTCGCGCAGGTGCTCGGCGACCGTGAGCACCGGGTCGAGCTCGGCGACGCCCGGCACATGCGCGAGCGCGCTGATCCGGCGTATACGCGCCATCTGTTGGGGCACCCGCAAGCCACCGACACCGCCGTGTCCCTCGCTGGGGCGCATCCGGCCGGTGAGCGTGAGCAGCAGGGAGGTGCGTCCGGAGCCTGACGGGCCCTCGACGGCGATCAGCGCACCCGGGTCGGCGGCGATGTCGGCACCGCGGAACGCCCAGCCGTGCGACCCCCTGACGCCGAGCCCCTCGGCCGTCACCGCCGCCCCGGTCTCCGCTTCTGGGGTGCCCCCCACACAGATCACTTCCTTGCTTTTGAACTGACTGGTCAGTGCAAAAACAGTATGAGGCATGGCGGAGCGGGGCGTGACACCGGGGGTGTTCGCGCTGGTCAGGGCCGATTGTCAGTGGTGTGCCCCACGATGGCCCCATACGGCGGTCGCTTTACCACACGAGCGGCCGCCACGCGACGACAGGAGGTTCGTCATGGCCAGTACCGCCGCAGCGCGCCGGCACCGTGCCGCCGCCCCTGCCCCCTCGTTGACCGGCCCCGCGAGCGATGTCCACCCCGTGCTGCGCCGCGCGTCCGCCCCGCCCGCCGCCGCGGCCCTGCTCACCCAGGCCCATGAGGGCCTGGAGGAGGCCGCCGCGCTCGAGACCCCCAACGAGCGCTTTGCGACCGCGCATCTGGCCGCACTGCGCACGGCCGCCGCCGTGCTCGCCGTGCGCGGCCGACCCGAGTCCACCGCGCGCCGCCGCGCCCGGATCCGCAGCGCCTGGGAGGTGCTGCCCGAGGTCGCTCCCGAACTGGCCGAGTGGAGCGCCCTGTTCGCCTCCGGCGCCGAGCGCCGGGCCCGCGCCGAGGCGGGGATACAGGGCGCCGCGAGCCCGCGGGACGCGGACGATCTGCTGCGCGCCACCGCGATGTTCCTGCGCCTGGTGGAGCGCATGCTGATGCTGCAGCCGGCCCTGCCCCACCAGAGGCCGGACGACGAGCCGGGCCCGACGGGGGCCTGAGAGGCGGCCCGGTATCCGCGCCGGGGGCGGCTCGGTGTCCGCGCCGGGGGCGGCTCGGTATCCGCGCCGGGGGCGGCTCGGTGTCCGCGCCGGGGGCGGCTCGGTGTCCGCGCCGGGGGCGGCCCGGTGCCTGCGTGGGGCGGTCGGGTGTCCGCGCCGGGGCGGCCCGGTGCCCGCGTGGGGCCCGGTATCCGCGTGGCGCCGGTCCGCCGGCCGCCTCGGCGCGGCCCGCCCCACGGAGGCAATAGGCTGGGAGGGCCGACGTCCAGCAAGCCGTCGTCACCGCCTCCGGGTGGTGGCGGCACCGCGCCGAGGAGCCACCCGCCGTGTCAGACCCGCAGCGCCCCCGTGCGTCCCTCCGTACCGCCGTGGTCTGGGAGGTCCTGAAAGACGCCCTGGAACGCCGGGCCAAGGCCACGGGCCGGGAGCCCGCCGGGGAGAGGCCGTGCACGGCGCGCTGGACGTCCTGGACACCGGCGGCGGCAGCGGCAATTTCGCCGTCCCCGTGGCCCGCCTCGGCCACCGCGTCACCGTGGTCGACCCGAGCCCGAACGCGCTGTTCGCGCTGGAGCGGCGGGCCGCCGAGGCCGGGGTCGCCGACCGGGTGCGCGGGGTGCAGGGCGATGCCCACGGGCTGTTCGACGTGGCGGAGCGGGGCGGTTACGACGTGGTGCTCTGCCATGGCGTGCTGGAGTACGTGGACGACCCCGCCGAGGGGCTGCGGAACGCGGCGGCGGCCCTGCGCCCCGCCGGGACCCTCAGCGTGCTCGCCGCGGGCCTGGGCGGCGCCGTGCTGGCCCGCGCCCTGGCCGGTCACTTCACCGAGGCCCGGCAAGCGCTTACTGATCCCGAGGGCCGCTGGGGCTCCGGGGACCCGATGCCGCGCCGCTTCACCGAGGGCCAGCTGTCCGAGTTGGTGCGCGCGGCCGGTCTGGAGATCGCCGCGGTGCACGGGGTGCGAGTTTTCGCCGATCTTGTCCCCGGGGTGCTCGTGGACACCGAGCCCGGGGCGCTGGACGCCCTGTTGCAGCTGGAGGAGGCCGCCGCCGAGCTGCCCGCCTTCCGCTCCGTCGCCACTCAGCTGCACGTTCTCGCCGAGCGGGACTAGAGCGCTCCTCCCGCCCCCACCCGGCGACGGGCGGCGCAGGTGGAGTCGGCCACAGGAGACCCGATTGGACGCCCGGCGCCGTATGATCGGGGTACACCGTCCGGCATGGCCAATCGGCGGGAGGGGAATGGACGTCTCAGCGTCAACTTTCGCCACGCCCGAAGGGGTGGGCGAATTGGCGTTGAGGGGCGGGTTTCACGGGGGCGATTCCCTGCCTATCCTGAAAGGGTCGCACCCGGTCGCCCCCCGCGACCGACGAGTAGGAGGACTCCGTGCCGCTCTCGGAGCACGAGCAGCGCATGCTCGAGCAAATGGAGCGAGCGCTGTACGCCGAAGATCCCAAGTTCGCGACAGCGCTTGAGGGAAGCGGCCTGCGAACGTACACCCGGCGACGGGTCTACCAGGCGGTCGCGGGTTTTCTGGTGGGCATCGCACTCCTCATGGTCGGGGTGATCGTTCCCCAGATCTGGATCAGCGTGGTGGGCTTCCTGATCATGCTGGGATGCGCGGTGCTCGCGGTGACCGGTTGGCGTAAGGCTCCCAAACCCGGCGAGGCACAGCGTGGCGGCGGGGCGGCTCCCCGCCGTCAGGGCCGTCAGCGCCGCTCGATGATGACACGCATCGAGGAGCGGTGGCAGCGGCGCCGTGATGAGCAGGGTCACTGAGAATTCACGGATGAGCGGTTGAGGGGCGGTCGCCGACTGGCGGCCGCCCCTCAACCGTGCGGTGCGCTTCCGCAGCGTGCTTCCGCGGTGCGCTTCCGCGCTGTGGCCCTTCGGTCGCGCCGTAGCCCTTCTGCCGTGCCGCAGCTTTCCGCCTGCGGCCGAGCCTGCCGTAGCCCCTTCCGCCCACAGCTGAGCCCCCGCGCGCGCCGCGGGGGCTCAGCTGTGGGCGCTCAGGGCCGCCCGGGGGATCAGTTCTCCTGCTGGCCGCGCGGGGTGCGGAGCTGGGAGGCCCAGCGGGCCCAGCGGGGCGCTCCCCACCGCTCGACCAGCGCGGACCAGCGCTGTCCGGCCGCCCACATCAACTGGGCCGCGGACCGAGGGGCCAGCAGTGCCCGCAACCGCTCCCGCCGCCCCGCCTTGGCCCGGAATCCGGCCAGCACCAGCCGGACGTCGTCCGCGACGCCCGTGACCGGGCGCGGATGCGGTGCGAACAGCACCTGCTCGACGGCCTCGGCCACCCGCTGCGCCGCCCGGGCCGGCTCGGCGTCGAGCCCGGCGATCCGCACCATGCGGGCCACCGCCCTGCGCGAGGTCAGCGAGTCGTCCGGCAGCACGCCGAAGTCCCAGGCAGACTCGGTGAGTTCACGCCATGCGGCGAGCACCCGGTCGGCGGCGTCCTGCTCGGTGCGCCCGCTCGAGCCGTCCAGTCTGCGGGTCCGTATCCGCCGACGCCACAGCATGGGCAACAGGGGCACCACGACCAGCAGCAACGCCAGCGAACTCCAGCTGGTGATCTTGGTCGCCGACCAGCCGCCGCCCGAGGCGCCGTTGCCCGGCTGCTGGGCCGCGGCGCCGTCACAGGTGCCCAGCTTCTTCATGTCCGGGGAGCAGCTGTCGGACGCGGTCGGCGCCGCCGTCGGCTCGGAGGTCTCGGTGGGCTCGGTGGTCGGCTCGTCGGTCGGGGTGTCCGAAGGCGTCTGCTCCATCGTGTAGTCGGGCTGGGTGCCACGGCTCGGGGTGGGCTCGAAACGGGTCCAGCCCACGCCCTCGAAGTACAGCTCCGGCCAGGCGTGCGCGTCCTTCAGACCCACCGACACCGAACCGTCCGCCTGGGCGGTGCCGGGGGTGAACCCGACCGCGACCCGCGCCGGAATGCCCAGCGTCCGGGCCATCGCCGCCATTGAGAAGGAGAAGTGGACGCAGAAGCCCTCCTTCTGCTTCAGGAACCGGACGATGGCGGCCGAGCCGCTGCCGGACTGCACCTGGGTGTCGTAACGGAATCCTCCGTTCACCGCGAACCAGTCCTGGAGCTTGACCGCCTTCTCGTACGCGTTCGTCGCGCCGGCGGTCACCTCCCGGGCCGTACGGGCCACCACGGACGGCAGCGAGTCCGGCACCTCGGTGTACTCGTTCCGCAGCCGCGAGGGGGGCGCCGGGGCGGCCGCCAGCTGCTCGGCCGTCGGCTCCACCAGCAGGCTGGTGACCCGGTAGCGCGCGCCCCGGGTGGTCTGGCCGCGGTCGCCGACCAGCGTGCGGCCCTCCGGCTCATAGCGCCAGCGGCCGTCGATCTCGACCCTGGACGCGGGGTAGGGGAGGGGCAGCCAGTTCTGCGCGTACCAGTCAGCGGCCGAGATCGAGGTGTCGATCGAGGAGACCCGGACCGCGGGGCCGAGCCCGGCAGGCGAGGGAAGCTGGCTGGGCACATCGGTGACATGCCGCTCGGACGACTTCCAGGAGGTGCCGTCGAACCGGTCCAGCGCCACGATCCGCAGATAGAGGTCCTGGGTGGTCTGCGAGGAGGTGCGATAGCGCAGCACCTCCTTGTTCTCCGGCTGGTTCAGGCTGTCCTGGAGCGACACCAGCGGATTGACCGCCGAGATCGTGCCGCCGCCGCTGCCCGACCCGCCGCTGCCGCCCTGCCGGTCCAGCAGCCCGCCGTCCAGGGACGGCAGCGCCGCGGGCACCGCGAGCGCGATGCCGAGCGCCAGCACGCCGATCCTGCGGCCGGTGCGCACCGGGGCGAGCGCCGGGCTGCCCCCGGCCCCGGCCAGGCCCGACGGCGGCATGCCCGCCGGATGCGGGGCGCCGCCGCTGAAGACCCGGCCCCACTGGGACAGCCGGTCCCGGCCCTCGGCCAGGAGCAGCAGCAGATAGCCGGCCGCCGCCAGCAGGAACCACAGCCAGTCGCTCCCGTCGTCGGACAGGCCGGCCGCCACCGAGTACAGCGCGAGCAGCGGAAGCCCGGCGGGGGCCGCGCTGCGATACGTCACCGCGAGCGCGTCGACCACCAGGCCGATCACCAGCACCCCACCCACCAGCATCAGCCGGATGCCGTCGGTGAGCGGCGCGGGGATCGCGTACTGCCCCACGTCGTCGGCGCCGTCGCGCAGCAGCAGCGCGAACTCGTGGAGCGCCTGCGGGCTCGGCAGCAGCCCGCCCAGCGCCTGGTCGTGCGCGAAGACCAGGGTGAGCAGCAGCAGCGTCACCAGGCCTTGCGCGGCCACCGTCAGGGGGCGGGCCAGCGGCACCCGGCGGACCGCCACGCCCGTGACGCTCTGGACCGTCAGCAACAGGACGGCCTGCAACAGCCAGCTCGCCGGATCCACCAGCGGCAGCAGCGCACAGGCCGCCGCCACCGTGGCCAGCGCCGCACATATCGCGAGCCGAACGCTTCCACTCATGTCCAGCTCCCTGTCATGCCGCCGACCGCGCGGCTTCCGGCGTCCGCCCGGGTGGCGCCCTGGGCGTCGGCCTGCCGCCACAGCTGCGCCAGCGAGGCGCCAGGGCCGACCGGCAGCGCCGTCCAGCCCGCCTCGCGCAGCCGCCGCAGCCGGTCCTCCAGCTCCTGGGTGCTCCCGGACTCCGCCCCGCGCGACCAGGCGGCGCCGTCCAGCACAAAGGCCACCGCGGCCGTGGTGCGGTGCCGCATCCGGGCGGCCATCGCCGCCTGCTCCTCGTCCAGATCGCCCAGGAAGGCCACCAGCAGTCCTTCCCCGCCGCCGCGCAGCACCTCATAGGCGGGCGACAGCCCTCCGCCGTCGGAGTGGTCCACCACGGCGAGGGTGTCCAGCATCAGCCCGGCCGTCTCCGCCGAGTCATGGGTGGAGCCGGTGAAGCCGCCTCCGCCGTCCGGGCCCGGCACCGAGCTTCCGGTGTCGGTCAGCAGCCGGACCGCGTAGCCCCGCTCCAGCAGGTGGACCGCGGCCGAGGCCGCCCCGGAGACCGCCCATTCGAAGGCCGAGTCCGGCCCCGAGCCGTAGTGGGCGGTGCGCCGGGTGTCCAGCAGCACCGTGCAGTGGGCCCGCTGCGGCTGCTCCTCCCGGCGGACCATGAGCTCCCCGTAGCGCGCGGTGGAGCGCCAGTGCACCCGGCGCAGATCGTCGCCTGTGCGGTAGCCGCGCGGGATGACATCGTCCTCACCGGCCAGCGCCAGCGAGCGGTGCCGCCCGTCCCCGTACCCCGCGGCCTCGCCGGTCAGGCGCACCGGGGGCAGCGGCTCGACCCGGGGCACCACCGTGAGCGTGTCGTAGGCGCTGAAGGCGCGGGTGAGCTCGCACATCCCGAACGGATCGCTCAGCCGCAGCTGGAGCGGGCCCAGCGGATAGCGGCCGCGCAGATCCGAGCGGACCCGGTAGGACACCTCGCGGCGGCCGCCCGGCTCCACCCGGTCCAGTACGAACCTCGGGCGCGGCCCCAGCACATAGGGCACCCGGTCCTGGAGCATCAGCAGCCCGGTGGGCAGCCGCGAGACATTGTCCATCCGCAGGTGCACCCGGGCCTCGGAGCCCGCGGGCACCCGCGCGGGCGCGAGCCGTCGGCTGCCCGCCACCCGGTACCGGGTGCGGTAGACCACGGCCACGCAGACCAGCGGCAGCGCGGCCAGCAGCAGCCCGACCCGCAGCAGATCCGCCTGGCCCAGGACATAGCTGCACACCGCGGCGGCCACCCCGGCGGCCAGGAAGGAACGGCCGCGGGTGGTCAGACCGGCGAGGGCGGTCCGCAGCCCGCCCGACTGCCCGCCGGCGCCGGGCCCCTCGGGGCCCATGTCCGTCCCCCCTGCGGCCATCACAGCCTCCGCGCGCCCGGCTGCTGCCGGCCGAAGTCGGCCGGGGGCACGGGCGGCATGGGAGGCATCCCGCCCGCGCCGCGCTGGGCGGAGGTGGGCACCGGGGTGCGCTGCACGATGTCCGCGACGACCTGCTCGGAGGTGCGGCGGTTCAGCTGGGCCTGCGCGGTGGGCAGCAGCCGGTGGGCCAGCACCGCGACGGCGAGGGACTGCACATCGTCCGGCAGCGCGAACTCCCGCCCGGCCAGCGCGGCCGACGCCTTGGCGGCCCGCAGCAGATGCAGCGTGGCGCGCGGCGAGGCGCCCAGTCGCAGATCGGGGTGGTTGCGGGTGGCGGCCACCAGGTCCACCGCGTAACGCCGGACGGCCTCGGCGACGTGCACCGAGCGCACCGCCTCGATCAGCTTGACGATCTCGTGGGCGTGCGCGACGGGCTGCATGTCGTCCAGCGGGGAGACCCCGCCGTGGACGTCCAGCATCTGGAGCTCGGCCTGTGGGCTGGGGTAGCCGATGGAGACACGGGCCATGAAGCGGTCGCGCTGCGCCTCGGGCAGCGGGTAGGTGCCCTCCATCTCGACCGGGTTCTGCGTGGCCACCACCATGAAGGGGTTGGGCAGCCCATAGCTCTCCCCGTCGATGGTGACCTGGCGCTCCTCCATCGACTCCAGCAGCGCGGACTGGGTCTTGGGCGAGGCGCGGTTGATCTCGTCGCCGATCACGATCTGGGCGAAGATGGCGCCCGGCTTGAACTCGAACTCCTTGCGCTGCTGGTCGAAGATGCTCACCCCGGTGATGTCGGACGGCAGCAGGTCCGGGGTGAACTGGATCCGCCGCACGGAGCAGTCGATGGACCGGGCGAGCGCCTTGGCCAGCATCGTCTTGCCCACGCCCGGGACGTCCTCGATCAGCAGATGCCCCTCGCCGAGCAGCACGGTCAGCGAAAGCCGTACGACCTCGGGCTTGCCCTCGATCACACCCTCCACCGACCTGCGGATCCGATCCGCTGTGGTGGTCAGATCGCTGAGGCTCGCTCGCTCGTCATAGGTCGTCACCCGGCCCTCCTCGGCCCGTTCTCAGGGCCGTTGCCCTCGGAACGGACCGGCCCACCGCAAACGCTGACATCGTTCCCCCGCGTGGTTGCGGGGGACGATGTCACCTATGCATTCTTGCGGTCTCCGCGGCCTCGCGTCACTCGGCTGTGGATAACCCGGGGTTATTTGTCACGCTTGTACGAGTTCGAGTGCTGAATCCCTTCCGCGTCTCCAGCACCTCTCTCACGTCCGAGGGGTGACCTCCCGCAGCAGACCCGTCGTCACGTCGAAGACGAAGCCGCGGACGTCGTCGGTGTGCAGCAGGAACGGCGAGGTGCGCACCCGCTCCATCGACTGGCGGACGTCGGCGTCGAGGTCCTTGAACGCCTCGACCGCCCACGACGGCCGCTGTCCCACCTCCTCCTCCAGCTCGTGCCGGAAGTCCTCGGTGAGGTTCAGCAGACCGCAGCCGGTGTGGTGGATGAGCACGACGCTGCGGGTCCCCAGGGCCCGCTGGCTGATGGTCAGGGAACGGATGATGTCGTCGGTGACCACGCCGCCCGCGTTACGGATGGTGTGGCAGTCGCCCAGCTCCAGGCCGAGCGCCTCGTGCAGGTCCAGACGGGCGTCCATGCACGCGACGATGGCGACGCGCCGGACCGGTCGCGCATCCATCCCCGGGTCGGTGAACTTCTCGGCGTATTTGCGGTTGGCCTCCACGAGGCTGTCGGTGACCGTGTCTCCCGTGCGGGCGTCGCGGTCGGTGGACGGGTTCGGCTGCGGCGCTGATATCGACATGATGACGACGCTACCTTTCACCAGGGGATTTTGTCTTTTCTTTAGGTAGGGCAAACGAGGGCAACGGGGTGGGCCGAAGGGGTGATGTGAGGCAATCCACACCCCCTCGCGCCCCGCCGTCCGGTGCCCCGGGAGGGGGTACCACCCCGGGGCGGGACGCGCAGGCCGGTTGGTTGACCGAAGGGACGAGTGGACTAAAGTGGCGCGAAGTGGGAGGCGTGACGCTCCCCTCGGATCCCGGAATTTCGCGTGAGCGCGGTGCGTACGTACCCCTCGGCCTCCTCCCGCTCCGGCCGCCTGACGTCACTTCCCCGGCGCCAGTAGGCCACTTCCCCTTCAGAGCGGGCGGGGACCCGGCGGTGCGTATCATCCTCGCCCGATCCTCAGAAGGGCGCACGAGCAGCGCAATGAGCAGCAACGCTCTCCACGTTCCCGTCATGCTCCAGCGCTGTCTGGACATGCTGGCCCCCGCTCTCGCCCAGCCAGGCGCGGTCGTGGTCGACTGCACCCTGGGTCTCGGCGGCCACAGCGAGGCGCTGCTGCGCGACTTCCCCGAGGCCCGGCTCATCGCCCTCGACCGCGACCCGTCCGCGCTGCGGCTCGCCGGGGAGCGGCTGGCCCCTTACGGCGATCGGGCGACGCTGGTCCACGCGGTCTACGACGAGCTGCCCGAGGTCCTCGACCGGCTCGGCGTCCCGCGCGTCCAGGGGATCCTCTTCGACCTCGGCGTGTCGTCCATGCAGTTGGACGAGGCCGAGCGCGGCTTCGCCTACGCCCAGGACGCCCCGCTGGACATGCGGATGGACCAGACCACCGGAGTCAGCGCGGCGGAGGTGCTCAACACCTATCCGCCGGGCGACCTGGTGCGCATCCTGCGGACGTACGGCGAGGAGAAGTTCGCCAAGAAGATCGTGGACGCGGTGGTGCGCGAGCGCGCCAAGGAGCCGTTCACCACCAGCGCCCGGCTCGTCGAGCTGATCCGCGAGGCGCTGCCGCAGGCGGCCAAGCGCACCGGCGGCAACCCGGCCAAGCGCACCTTCCAGGCGCTGCGGATCGAGGTCAACGGCGAGCTCGCGGTCCTGGAGCGGGCCATCCCGGCGGCCGTAAGGGCGCTCGCGGTCGGCGGCCGGATCGCCGTGCTGTCGTATCACTCGCTGGAGGACCGCCTGGTCAAGCAGGTGCTCGCGGCCGGTGCCAGCCATACGGCGCCCCCGGGGCTGCCGGTCATCCCGAGCAGTACCAGCCCCGGCTGAAGCTGCTCACCCGCGGCGCGGAGCTGCCCACCGAGGAGGAGATCGCCGAGAACCGCCGGGCCGCCCCGGCCCGGTTCCGGGGGGCGGAGCGGATCCGGGAAGAGGTCGCTCCATGAGTGCGCGGGGGACGGGCCCGAAAGGGCGGTCGGCGCCGGGCGCCACCACGGCCAGGCGCACGCCCTTCGTGCTGCTCGTCGTGGTCCTGCTCGGCTCCGGCCTGATCGCGCTGCTGCTGCTGAACTCCTCCCTCAACCAGGGGTCGTTCGAGCTCAGCAGGCTGGAGAAGCAGACCAAGGAGCTCACCGACGAGCGCCAGGCCCTCCAGCAGGACGTGGACAAGCTCTCCGCGCCCGGTGAGCTGGAGCGGCGCGCCCGGGAGCTGGGGATGGTGCCCGGCGGCAACCCGGCCTTCCTCAACCCGGACGGCTCGGTCAGCGGGGTGCCCGCGCCCGCCACGGGGCAGCCCTCGGTGCTCGGCGGCCGTGGCCGGGTGCTGCCGCCCTCGCTCGACACCACGCCGTCCGGGGCGTCGCCCGTCCTGTCCGCCCTCGCGCCGCCGACGCCGCCGTCCGCCACGGCCTCGGTGGCACCGTGGGGGCTGCCCACCGGCCACTCCGCCTCCGCACCCACCTCTGCCTCCGCGAACTCCACCCCGGCCCCTCAGTAGGTGACACGGTGACGCGATCCCCAGCCTGCGCCCAGCCCACCCCGCCCGCGCGGACGACCGCCCGCGCGCGGTGGACGGCCACCGAGCGGTGGACGGCCACCGGCCCGAGGGCGGTCGTCGCGTGAGCGCGCCCCAGGACCCCCGCCGCCGCAGGGTGCCCGGCCCGGCCGGTCCCCGCGGCGACCGCCGCCCGCGCCAGGACCCGGCTCGGCGCCCCGGCGACCGTGCCGGAAAATCTTCCGGCCGTCCGGCGCCGCGACCCCGCCCCGGCGCTCCCCAGCAGCTGCGGCTGGGCAGCCCGCGCCCCCGGCTGCGGCTGATCAGCCTCGGCCTCACCCTCGTCATGCTGGTCTTCGTCGTACGGCTGCTCCAGGTGCAGGCCGTCGACGCCAGCGCCTACGCGGCCAAGGCCAACGTCAACCGCTACATCCCGGTGAAGCTGTCCGCCGAGCGCGGCTCCATCACCGACCGCAACGGCGTCGACCTGGCCACCACGGTGGACGCGTACGACATCACCGCGGCTCCTGACCTCCTCACGCCCAAGACTTCGAAGACCCGTGACGCGCCTCGCCAGGCCGCGGCCCTGCTGGCGCCGATCCTCGGCAAGGACCAGGCGGACCTGGAGCAGAAGCTCACGGACAATCCCAGGTCGCAGTACGTCGTGCTCGCCCGGCAGCAGTCCCCGCAGGTCTGGAACCAGATCAAGGACCTGAAGAGCGCCCTGGACGACGCGGCGGCCAAGGGCAAGGGCACCAATGTCCTGGCCGGGGTCAACCGCGAGGCGCACAGCAAGCGGGTCTATCCGAACGGGGACCTCGCCGCCGGGATCCTGGGATTCGTGGACGCCGACGGACGCGGCACCGCCGGGCTCGAGCAGCAGCTCGACAAGAAGCTCGCGGGCAAGGACGGCAAGCGCGTCTACGCCCAGTCCGGCGGCCACCAGGTGCCCACCGGCGACGTCAAGGAGCAGCCCGCGGTCCCCGGCAGCGACTACGAGCTGACCATCGACCGGGACATCCAGTGGGCCGCCCAGAGCGCCATCGCCGACCAGGTGCGCAAGTCCGGGGCCGACCGTGGCTACGTCGTCGTCCAGGACACCCGCACCGGACAGCTCCTGGCCCTGGCCAACGCCCCCGGCTTCGACCCCAACGACATCACCACCACTGACGCCGCCGCCCTGGGCAACGCCGCGGTCTCCGACGCCTACGAGCCCGGCAGCGTCAGCAAGCTGATGTCCATGGCCGCCGTCCTCCAGGAGGGCGTGGCGCGCTGGGACACCCATGTGGTGGTCCCCAACCGGCTGCCGCGCGCGGACCGGGCCTTCGCCGACGACATCGACCATCCGACCTGGTACCTCACGCTCAACGGCGTGCTCGCCAAGTCCAGCAACATCGGCACGATCCTCGCCACCGAGCAGTTGGGCAAGACCAAGCGGCAGCGGAACCAGATCCTCTACTCCTACCTGCGCAAGTTCGGGATCGGCCGGCCCACCGGGCTCGGCTTCCCCGGCGAGACCCCGGGCATCCTGGCCAAGCCGCAGGACTGGAGCGCCTCGCAGCAGTACACCATCCCCTTCGGCCAGGGGCTGTCGCTCAACTCCGTCCAGGCGGCCTCGGTGTACTCCACCATCGCCAACGGGGGCGAGCGCATCGCGCCCACCCTCGTCCGCGGCGCCAGGGGGCCCGGCGGCGACTTCACCGCCGCGCCCGCCCCCAAGAAGACCCGTGTCGTCAGTAAGGAGACCGCGAAGACGCTCGCCGAGATGCTCGAGTCGGTCGTCGACGACCAGCAGGGCACCGGCACCAAGGCGAAGATCCCGGGCTATCTTGTCGCGGGCAAGACCGGCACCTCCAACCGGGTGGACCCCAAGACCGGCCGCTACCGCGGCTACACCGCGTCCTTCGCCGGCTTCGCCCCGGCCGACAAACCTCGGCTGACCGTCTACTGTGCCGTTCAGAACCCGACCAAGGGCAGCTATTTCGGCGGTCAGGTCTGCGGACCGGTCTACAAGAAGGTCATGGAGTTCGGCCTCAAGGCCTTGCGGGTCCCGCCGTCCGGGAAGCAGCCCAAACGGCTCCCGGTGAGCTACAACCCGGGCCAGTGAGCGGACCCAGCAGTGATGACGATCACGCCGGACCCCGGGAACCACGGTCCGGTACGGCCCCGCACCGCCGCCTCATTTCGCGGGGGAGCGGGTGTCCCGGGTACGCTCACCGCCGTGCCCCACGCTGATCAGTCCCAAACCCCTCAGAAGGACGTTTCTGTGGAATACCCGGGAGCGCCCCGTCCTCTCCAGGTCCGCCCGACCCCGCTGGCGGAGCTGGCGGATCAGCTGGGCGTCGAAGCCCCCGAAGCCTCGGAACGGGCCGCGGTCACCGGGATCACCCATGACTCGCGGGCCGTACGCCCCGGCGATGTGTACGCCGCGCTGGCCGGTGCCCGCCTCCACGGCGCGGACTTCGCCGCCCAGGCCGCCGACCTCGGCGCGGTCGCGGTGCTGACCGACCCGGCCGGTGCCGAGCGCGCCGCCGCCACCGGCCTGCCGGTCCTCGCGGTGGACGACCCGCGCGGCCGGATGGGCGCGCTGGCCGCCACGATCTACGGCGAGCCGGGTCACGACCTGCTCCAGATCGGCATCACCGGTACCTCCGGCAAGACTACGACCGCGTATCTCATCGAGGGCGGCCTCAAGGCCGCCGCGAAGCACGACGGCGGCCTTACGGGGCTCATCGGCACCGTGGAGACGCGGATCGGCGACGAGCGCATCAAGTCCGAGCGCACCACCCCCGAGGCCACCGACCTCCAGGCGCTGTTCGCGGTGATGCGGGAGCGCGACGTCCGCTCGGTCGTCATGGAGGTCTCCAGCCACGCCCTGGTCCTCGGCCGCGTCGACGGCTGCGTCTTCGACGTGGCGGTCTTCAACAACCTCAGCCCGGAGCACATGGAGTTCCACTCCGGCATGGAGGACTACTTCCAGGCCAAGGCCCAGCTGTTCACCAAGGCCCGCAGCCGCCTCGGAGTGATCAACTACGACGACGAGTACGGCCGCCGCCTGATCGAGCAGTCCGAGGTGCCCGTCACCACCTTCTCCGCCGAGGGCCACCCCGACGCCCACTGGCGCGCCGCGGACGTCGAGGTGGGCCCGCTCGGCTCGACCTTCACCGCCGTCGGCCCGAACGGTGAGTCCGTACGGGCCGCCGCGCCCCTCCCGGGCCCCTTCAACGTGGCCAACGCGCTCGCCGCCGTCGTCGCGCTCGCCGTCGCCGGGATCGACCCGCAGACGGCCGCCGACGGCGTCGCCGCCGTCCCCGGCGTACCAGGGCGGCTGGAGCGGGTCGACGTGGGCCAGCCGTACCTCGCGGTCGTCGACTACGCCCACAAGACCGACGCCGTGGAGTCGGTGCTGCGTGCCCTCCGTAAGGTGACCGACGGCAAGCTGCACGCCGTCCTCGGCTGCGGCGGGGACCGCGACCGGCTCAAGCGCGGCCCCATGGGCGCCGCGGTGGCCCGGTACGCCGACACGGCCGTCCTCACCTCCGACAACCCCCGCTCCGAGGACCCGCTCGCGATCCTCGCCGCCATGCTCGCGGGCGCCGCCGAGGTGCCCGCCCACGAGCGCGGTGATGTGCTGGTCGAGGAGGACCGGGCCAACGCGATCGCGGCCGCCGTCGCCCGCGCCGAGCCGGGTGACACCGTCATCGTGGCGGGCAAGGGACACGAGCTGGGCCAGGACATCGCGGGCGTGGTCCGGGCCTTCGACGACCGCCAGGTACTCCGCGAAGCCATCGAGCTCAGTGAGCGAGCCCACAGGCGCGATGCCACGCGCCCCGAGGCGAGCCCACAGCACCGGGACAAACACCTAGACGACCAGGGATGACAGACCGCCATGCGCGCACCAGCCCCCTCCAGGCAGCTCTCCCGCACGGCCGGAGGTGATCAGTGATCGCTCTGTCCCTCACCGAGATCGCCGGCCTAGTCGGTGGACAGCCGCACGACATACCGGACCCGGACCTGAAGGTCACGGGCCCCGTCGTGATCGACTCCCGTGAGGTGCGGCCCGGCAGCCTCTTCGCCGCGCTCCCCGGGGAGCGCGTGGACGGCCACGACTTCGCACGGACCGCGGTCGAGGCGGGCGCCGCGGCGGTCCTGGCCGCCCGCCCCGTCGGCACCCCGGACGCCCCCGTACCGGCGATCGTCGTTCCCGACGTCATCGCCGCCATGGGAGCGCTCGCGCGCGCCGTCGTGGAGCGGCTGGGCACCACCGTGGTCGCCCTCACCGGCTCCGCGGGCAAGACCAGCACCAAGGACCTCATCGCCCAGCTGCTCCAGCGCCGCGGCCCCACCGTATGGACGCCGGGCAACTTCAACAATGAGATCGGGCTGCCTGTGGCCGCGCTCAGTGCCGACGAGGCCACCCGGCACCTGGTGCTGGAGATGGGTGCCCGCGGTAAGGGCCACATCCGGTATCTGGCCACCCTCACCCCGCCCCGTATCGGACTCGTGCTCAACGTCGGCACCGCCCATATCGGGGAGTTCGGCGGCCGGGAGCAGATCGCCGAGGCCAAGGGCGAGCTCGTGGAGTCCCTGCCGTCCGCCGTGGAGGGCGGGGTGGCGGTGCTCAACGCCGACGACCCCTTCGTGCGCGCCATGGCGTCGCGCACCAAGGCCCGTACCGTCCTGTTCGGCGAGGCCGAGGACGCCGATGTGCGTGCCGGGAATGTCCGGCTCGCCGACGGCGGCCGCCCCGCCTTCACGCTTCACACCCCTACCGGGTGCAGCGAAGTGACCATGCGCCTGTACGGTGAGCACCACGTGTCGAACGCGCTCGCCGCGGCCGCCGTCGCCCATGAGTTGGGCATGTCCGTCGACGAGATCGCCGTGGCGCTCTCCGAGGCGGGGCAGCTCTCCCGCTGGCGGATGGAGGTCACCGAGCGCTCGGACGGCGTGACGGTCGTCAACGACGCCTACAACGCGAACCCCGAGTCCATGCGAGCAGCGCTGCGCGCGCTGGTCGCCATGGGCGCTGCCACACCGGGGCGTCGCACGTGGGCGGTGCTCGGCCCGATGGCCGAGCTGGGCGAGGAGTCACTGGCCGAGCACGACGCGGTCGGGCGGCTGGCCGTCCGGCTCAACGTCAGCAAGCTCGTGGCGGTCGGCGGCCAGGAGGCCGCCTGGCTGGACATGGGCGCCAAGAACGAGGGTTCGTGGGGTGAGGAGTCGGTGCACGTGTCCGACGTGCGGGCAGCGGTCGATCTGCTGCGCAGCGAGCTGCGACCGGGGGACGTCGTGTTGGTGAAGGCATCCAGGTCGGTCGGCCTGGAGCGGCTCGCTCAGGCGTTGCTCGACGGTGAGGGTGAGGTCGCCGGCCGATGGGCATGAGGCAGATCCTCTTCTCGGGAGCCATCGGGCTCTTCCTGACCCTGATCGGCACGCCGCTGCTGATCAAGCTGCTGGCCCGCAAGGGCTATGGCCAGTACATCCGGGACGACGGTCCGCGGACGCACGGCAGCAAGAAGGGCACGCCCACGATGGGCGGTATCTCCTTCATCCTGGCCACGCTGATCGCCTACGCCCTGACGAAGGTGATCACGGGCAGCCAGCCGACCTTCTCGGGCGTGCTGGTGCTCTTCCTGTTCGCGGGCATGGGCCTGGTCGGCTTCCTCGACGACTACATCAAGATCGTCAAGCAGCGCAGCCTGGGCCTGCGGGCCAAGGCCAAGATGGCCGGTCAGCTGATCGTCGGTATCGCCTTCGCGATCCTCGCACTGAACTTCGCCGACGCGCGCCAGCAGACCCCCGCCTCCGACCGGCTCTCCTTCGTCCAGGACTTCGGCTGGTCCTTCGGCCCGGTGATCTTCGCGATCTGGGCGCTGTTCATGATCCTGGCGATGTCGAACGGCGTGAACCTCACCGACGGTCTGGACGGTCTGGCCACCGGTGCCTCCGTGATGGTCTTCGGCGCCTACACCTTCATCGGCGTCTGGCAGTACCAGGAGTCCTGCGCCAACGCGCAGACCCTCACCAACCCGGCGTCCTGTTTCGAGGTCAGGGACCCACTCGATCTGGCCGTCGTCGCCTCCGCCCTGATGGGCGCGTGCTTCGGCTTCCTGTGGTGGAACACCTCACCCGCCAAGATCTTCATGGGCGACACCGGCTCGCTCGCCCTCGGCGGCGCGCTCGCCGGCCTCGCCATCTGCTCCCGTACGGAGCTGCTGCTGGCCCTCCTCGGCGGTCTGTTCGTCCTGATCACCATGTCCGTGGTCATCCAGGTCGGCTCCTTCCGGACGACCGGGCGACGGGTCTTCCGGATGGCACCGCTCCAGCACCACTTCGAACTCAAGGGGTGGAGCGAAGTCCTTGTGGTGGTCCGGTTCTGGATCATCCAGGGCATGTGCGTGATCGTCGGCCTCGGCATCTTCTACGCGGGGTGGCGAGCCTCGTGACGTCGGGCGCCGCCTCCCTCGACGTGTCCGACCTCGCCGGACGGCAGGTCACCGTCGCCGGACTCGGCGTCTCCGGGGTCCCCGCAGCGCGTGCGCTGCGGGGCCTCGGGGCCTCGGTGACCGTGGTCAACGGCAGCGACGGCGAACCGCAGCGCACCCAGGCGGCCGAGCTGGAGCCGCTGGGCATCACGGTCCGCCTCGGCGACGGGGAGACTCTTCCCGACGGCACCGAGCTGATCGTGACCACCCCCGGCTGGAAGCCCACCAGCCCGCTCTTCCTGGCCGCCGCCGAGGCGGGCGTGCCCATCTGGGGCGATGTGGAGCTGGCGTGGCGGCTGCGCGGGCGGGACGCCCCGCCCTGGCTCGCGGTCACCGGCACCAACGGCAAGACGACCACCGTAAGGATGCTGGCGGCCATCCTGGAGGCGGCCGGGCTGCGCACCGCCGCCGTCGGCAACATCGGCGTCTCGCTCCTGGACATCGTGCTGGGCGACGAGCCGTACGACGTACTGGCCGTCGAGCTCTCCAGCTACCAGCTGCACTGGGCGCCCTCGCTGCGCGCCCACTCCGGTGCGGTGCTCAACCTCGCCCCCGACCACCTCGACTGGCACGGCTCCATGGCGGCCTACGCGGCCGACAAGGGCCGGATCTACGAGGGCAACCAGGTGGCCTGCGTCTACAACGTGGCCGACCCCGCCACCGAGGACCTGGTGCGCGCGGCCGACGTCGAGGAGGGCTGCCGGGCGATCGGCTTCACCCTCGGCACCCCCGGCCCCTCCCAGCTCGGCGTCGTGGAGGACATCCTCGTCGACCGGGCCTTCGTGGCGAACCGCCAGAAGCAGGCGCAGGAGCTCGCCGAGGTCTCCGACGTGAACCCGCCGGCCCCGCACAACATCGCCAACGCCCTCGCGGCGGCCGCCCTGGCCCGCGCCTACGGCGTCCCGCCGACGGCCGTACGGGACGGACTGCGCGCCTTCCGGCCGGATCCGCACCGGGTGGAGCACGTGGCGGACGTCGGCGGCGTGGCCTTCGTCGACGACTCCAAGGCGACCAACACCCATGCCGCGGAGGCGTCGTTGGGCGCCTATGAGCACATCGTGTGGATCGCGGGCGGCCTCGCCAAGGGGGCCACCTTCGACGAGCTCGTCCTCACGGCGGCCAAGCGGCTGCGCGGCGTGGTGCTGATCGGCGCCGACCGTGCCCTGATCCGCGAAGCGCTCGCGCGACACGCAGCAGATGTCCCGGTCGTGGACCTCGACCGGACCGACACTGGGGCGATGGCGGCGGCTGTGCGCGAAGCGGCGCGGCTCGCCCGGCCGGGCGATACCGTCCTGATGGCCCCGGCCTGTGCCTCGATGGACATGTTCACCAACTACAACAAGCGGGGCGACGCCTTCGCCGCGGCGGTCCATGACCTGGCCTCCGGCCGGGTCCCGGACGAACAGTAGCCCGCCGGTCGCCCGCGAGGACCGCCCGCGCGGGAAAACCGGAGGGGATACGACATGACGCCTGACCAGCCCGCCGCCCCGCGCTCCCGGACGGCCCGCCCCGGCACCGGCCGCCCGGCCCCGCGCTCGGGCGGCGCCCCGCGGCTGCGGGAGGCCGTACGGGGCAAGGGCCGGGCGGCGTCACCGGTCCGCCCGCGCGGCTCGGCGGGCGCCTCCCGGCCTCCGCGCCGCCCGCCGAGGGTGAATGTCCCTGAAGCCCTGCGCGGGCTGCAGCAGCGCGTCCGGCGGGCCTGGGACCGGCCGCTGACCGCGTACTACCTGCTGCTCGGCGGCTCGCTGCTGATCCTGGTGCTCGGGCTGGTCATGGTCTACTCCGCCTCCCAGATCAAGGCGCTGCAGTCCGGCCTCGCACCGTCGTACTTCTTCCGCAAACAGCTCTTCGCCGCCGCGCTCGGCGGCGCGCTGATGCTGCTCGCCGTGCGGATGCCCATCAAACTGCACCGCGCCTTCGCCTATCCGCTGCTCGCGGTCTCGCTCTTCCTGATGTGTCTGGTGCAGGTCCCGGGCATGGGCATCGCGGTCAACGGCAACCAGAACTGGATCTCCTTCGGCGGTCCCTTCCTGCTCCAGCCCAGCGAGTTCGGCAAGCTCGCGCTGGTCCTGTGGGGCGCCGATCTTCTCGCCCGCAAACAGGACAAGCGGCTGCTGGCCCAGTGGAAGCACCTGCTGGTCCCGCTGGTGCCCGCCACCGGCATGCTGCTCGGCCTGATCATGCTGGGCGGGGACATGGGCACCGCGATCATCCTCACGGCGATCCTTTTCGGCCTACTGTGGCTGGCCGGCGCCCCCACCCGGCTCTTCGCGGGCGTCCTGGCCTTCGCCGGGGTCATCGGCCTGCTGCTCATCAAGACCAGCGCCAACCGGATGTCCCGGCTCGCCTGTATCGGCGCCACCGAGCCCGGTGCGCACGATCAGTGCTGGCAGGCGGTGCACGGAATCTACGCGCTCGCCAACGGCGGATGGTTCGGCTCGGGACTCGGGGCAAGTATGGAGAAATGGGGCGAACTACCCGAACCGCATACTGACTTCATCTTCGCCATTACCGGGGAGGAACTCGGTCTGGCGGGGACGCTGTCGGTTCTCGTTCTCTTCGCGGCTCTAGGCTATGCGGGTATCCGCGTGGCCGGACGCACGGAGGACCCCTTCGTGAGGTACGCCGCGGGAGGTGTGACCACCTGGATCACGGCCCAGGCCGTGGTCAACATCGGAGCGGTGCTCGGGCTGCTGCCGATCGCGGGTGTTCCGCTCCCGCTGTTCTCCTACGGAGGGTCCGCCCTGCTGCCGACCATGTTCGCCGTCGGCCTGTTGATCGCCTTCGCACGGGCGGAGCCCGCTGCGCGGGCGGCGCTGGCCATGCGGCAGCCTGCTTTGCGGAAGAAGCTGGCTCGGGTGAGACGGAAGACGATGAGACGGCCCGTCAAGAGGCGGCCGTCCGGAGAGCGGTGAATTTCGGTGCATGTCGTACTCGCCGGTGGGGGGACCGCCGGCCACATCGAGCCCGCGCTCGCCCTCGCGGACGCCCTGCGCAGGCAGGACCCGACCGTGGGGATCACGGCGCTCGGCACGGAGCGCGGGCTCGAGACCCGGCTCGTACCGGAGCGCGGCTATGAGCTCGGGCTCATCCCGGCCGTACCGCTGCCGCGCAAGCCCACCCCCGAACTGATCACCGTCCCCGGGCGGCTGCGCGGCACCATCAAGGCCGCCGAGCAGATCCTGGAGCGCACCAAGGCCGACTGCGTCGTCGGCTTCGGCGGCTATGTGGCCCTGCCCGGCTACCTGGCGGCCAAGCGGCTCGGCGTGCCGATCGTCGTCCACGAGGCCAACGCCCGCCCCGGCCTCGCCAACAAGATCGGCTCCCGCTACGCCCACTTCGTCGCGGTCTCCACCCCGGACAGCAAGCTCCGCAACTCCCGCTACGTGGGCATCCCGCTGCGCCGCTCCATCGCCACCCTCGACCGGGCCGCGGTCCGCCCGGAGGCCCGCGCGGCCTTCGGGCTCGACCAGAACCTGCCGACGCTGCTGGTCTCCGGCGGCTCGCAGGGCGCGCGGCGGCTGAACGAGGTGGTCCAGACGGTGGCGCCGTTCCTCCAGCGCGCCGGGATCCAGGTGCTCCACGCGGTCGGCCCGAAAAACGAACTGCCGCATGTGGACAACATGCCCGGAATGCCGCCCTATATCCCGGTACCGTACGTGGATCGGATGGACCTCGCGTACGCCGCGGCCGACATGATGCTCTGCCGCGCGGGCGCGATGACCGTCGCCGAACTGTCCGCCGTCGGGCTCCCCGCCGCCTACGTCCCGCTGCCGATCGGCAACGGCGAGCAGCGGCTCAACGCCCAGCCGGTGGTCAAGGCGGGCGGCGGGCTGCTGGTCGACGACGCCGAGCTGAGCCCCGAGTGGGTGCAGAGCAATGTGCTGCCGGTGCTCGGCGACCCGCACCGGCTGTACGAGATGTCCCGGCGCGCCGCCGAATTCGGCCGCAGGGACGCCGACGAGCTGCTGGTCGGCATGGTGTACGAGGCGATCAGCGCACGCCGCCAGGCGTGAGGAGGCAGGGAGCGTGGCCGGACCGTCGACCGCCGAGCGCGGTGCACGAGGGACGACTCCGTCCGGCCCGCCCCCACGCCTCCTCCGGGTGCGCCGCCGGCTCCGGCCGCCCGGCCGCCGCACCCTGCTGGTGACGGCGGTGGCGGTGACCCTGCTCGGCGCCGGGGCCGTCTGGCTGCTCTACGGCTCGAGCTGGCTGCGGGCCGAGCGGGTGCGGGTCGCCGGCACCACCGTCCTCACCGCCGAGGAGGTGCGCGACGCCGCCGACGTATCCCTGAACACCCCGCTGGTGGCGGTGGACACCGGAGCGATCGAACATCGGGTGCGCGATCGGCTGAAGCGGATTGCGAAAGTGGACGTATCCCGGTCATGGCCGCACACCATCAGTCTGGTGGTGACGGAACGCAGGCCCGAAGCCATTGTCGAAGAGGACGGGAAGTTCCACGAAGTGGACGCCACGGGAGTCCGGTTCTCCACCCTGAGCAAGCGTCCGAAGGGGGTTCCGCTGCTGGAAATGGAGGCGGATCGGTCGCCGAGTTCGCGCCATTTCGGCCCGACCAGACTGCGCCGCGAGGCGGTCCGGGTGGTCACCCAACTCCCCGAGAAGGTCCGCCAGGACACCCGTTCCCTCAGGGTCCGCTCGTACGATTCGATCACCCTGGAGCTGACCGGGGGCCGTACCATCGCCTGGGGGAGCGGAGAGCGCGGCGAGGCGAAGGCCAAGGCGCTCACCGCCCTCATGAAAGCGCGGCCGGACGCCGACCACTTCGACGTCCAAGCGCCGAGTGCCCCCGCGGTGTCTCGCAGTTGACGTGGATAGCGGCAGGCCAGCACCCTGGTTGGCTAGCCCGCTGGGTGATCACATAGGGTGAAAAGAAAAGCGGGAGGTTCGGCGTGTTCATTGAACGCTCGCCACTTGTCGACTTAGTGTCCTGTTCCGAAGAGTCCGGGAAACAGAGGCACTGGTAACCCTAAACTTCAGCGTTAGGGTTGGGGTCGGCAATCGGAACCGTCCCATTCGGCATCAGTCGGCGCACCGCGGCAACGGCGGGGTGGCGACACGTAACTCGAGGCGAGAGGCCTTCGACGTGGCAGCACCGCAGAACTACCTCGCAGTCATCAAGGTCGTCGGCATCGGCGGCGGTGGCGTGAACGCCATCAACCGGATGATCGAGGTCGGGCTCAAGGGCGTCGAGTTCATCGCGATCAACACCGATGCGCAGGCCCTCCTGATGAGTGACGCGGACGTCAAACTGGACGTCGGCCGCGAGCTCACCCGGGGCCTGGGAGCCGGCGCCAACCCCGAGGTCGGCCGCAAGGCCGCCGAGGACCACCGCGAGGAGATCGAGGAGGTCCTCAAGGGGGCCGACATGGTCTTCGTGACGGCGGGTGAGGGCGGCGGCACGGGCACCGGCGGCGCCCCGGTGGTCGCGAACATCGCCCGCTCGCTGGGCGCACTGACGATCGGTGTGGTCACCCGCCCGTTCACCTTCGAGGGCCGTCGCCGCGCCAATCAGGCGGAGGACGGCATCGCGGGTCTGCGGGACGAGGTCGACACCCTCATCGTGATCCCGAACGACCGACTGCTGTCCATTTCGGACCGTCAGGTGAGCGTGCTCGACGCGTTCAAGTCGGCCGACCAGGTGCTGCTGTCGGGTGTTCAGGGCATCACCGACCTGATCACCACCCCGGGTCTGATCAACCTCGACTTCGCGGACGTCAAGTCCGTGATGTCGGAGGCCGGATCGGCGCTCATGGGTATCGGCTCGGCCCGCGGCGACGACCGCGCGGTGGCCGCGGCCGAGATGGCGATCTCCTCGCCGCTGCTGGAGGCGTCCATCGACGGCGCCCGGGGTGTGCTGCTCTCCATCTCCGGCGGCTCGGACCTCGGTCTGTTCGAGATCAACGAGGCCGCCCAGCTGGTGAGCGAGGCCGCCCACCCCGAAGCCAACATCATCTTCGGCGCGGTGATCGACGACGCGCTCGGCGACGAGGTCCGGGTCACCGTGATCGCGGCGGGCTTCGACGGCGGTCAGCCGCCCGCGAAGAACCGCGACAAGGTGCTCGGCTCCTACAGCGGCGGCAACCGCGAAGAAGGATCCGGCAGCTCCTCGAGCCGCCCGGCCGGCCAGGACAGCGGCAGCCGCCCGTCCTTCGGCGGGCTCGGCAGCGTCACCCCGCGCGAGGAGGAGCCCGCCCCGGCGGACCCGGCCCCGGTCGCCGAGGTGCCGCCGCCCCCGGTGCCCACCCCGCACCCCCAGGTCCCCCGGCCCGCCCCTACCCGGAGAGCCAGGCCGAGGAGCTGGACGTCCCGGACTTCCTGAAGTGAGCCGTCCGGCATGGCTCGACGGCGACTTTGAAGTGAACCAGACGTGATAGCGCAACAGCACGACGCGAGCGGCGCGCACTTCGCCTTCACCGACCGGTGGGGCGGGGTGAGCGCCGCTCCGTATGACGAGCTCAACCTCGGCGGGGCGGTCGGCGACGACCCGGAGGCCGTACGGACCAACCGCGAGCTGGCCGCCAAGGCGATGGGCCTGGACCCGGCGGCGGTCGTCTGGATGAACCAGGTGCACGGCCGGGACGTCGCGGTGGTCGACGGGCCGTGGCCGGATGGCGAGATCCCGGCGGTGGACGCGGTGGTGACGCGGCGTCGGGGCCTCGCCCTGGCCGTGCTCACCGCCGACTGCACCCCGGTGCTGCTGGCCGATCCGGTGGCCGGGGTCGTCGGCGCGGCCCACGCCGGGCGGCCGGGACTGGTCGCCGGAGTGGTGCCCGCGGTGGTGGAGGCGATGACCGAACAGGGTGCCGAGCCCGCCCGGATCGTCGCCCGCACCGGGCCCGCGGTCTGCGGCCGCTGCTACGAGGTCCCCGCGGACATGCGCGCCGATGTCGCCGAGACGGTGCCGGAGGCGTGGGCCGAGACCCGCTGGGGTACCCCCGCGGTGGATGTGGCGGCCGGTGTGCGGGCCCAACTGGAGCGCGCGGGTGTGCGGATGGACGAGATGGATGGACAATCTCACATCTGCACCCTGGAGTCGGCGGACCACTTCTCCTACCGGCGCGAGCGCACCACGGGGCGGCTCGCGAGCTATGTCTGGTTGGGCGGCTGAGCTGTGACGGATCGCAAGGCGGAACTGGCCGCGAACCTGGCCCGGGTGGAGGAACGTATCTCTGCCGCCTGTGCCGAGGCCGGTCGCAAGCGCGAAGAGGTGACCCTGATCGTGGTCACCAAGACCTATCCGGCGAGCGATGTCCGTTTGCTCGCGGAACTCGGCGTACGGCATGTCGCCGAGAACCGCGACCAGGAGGCCGCCCCCAAAGCCGCGGAATGCGCGGATCTGCCATTGATCTGGCACTTTGTCGGGCAATTGCAGACCAATAAGGTGCGTTCCGTATCGAGTTATGCCGATGTGGTGCAATCTGTCGATCGCAAGCGATTGGTCGACGCGCTCTCCCGTGCGGCTGTGGGGGCCGCGCGGGAGCTGGGCGTCCTGATTCAGGTCGCGCTCGACGTGGACTCCAGTGACCGGGGAGAGCGCGGAGGGGTGGGACCGGACGGAGTGGAACGGCTCGCCGAGTCCGTGGTTGAGGCCGAAGGGCTCCGGCTCGACGGTCTGATGACCGTCGCCCCGCTGACGGGCCCCTATGAGGGGCGGCCGCGGGCGGCGTTCGACCGGCTGATGGAAATCTCATCCCGCCTGCGCGTGGCCCATCCGGCTGCGAACATGGTCTCGGCGGGGATGAGCTCGGACCTTGAGGAAGCGGTGGCGGCGGGGGCGACACATGTGCGCGTCGGCACTGCGGTACTCGGAGTCCGACCCAGGCTCCGGTAACGTCGCGAAGAAGTCGGACCACAGCAGAAAATATGGTCATTCCCGTCAAAAGGCGGGCGGGCCACGTGGATCCATGGCATCCGGTGGCGGAGCCGATCCACCACAGAGCGGAGGACGCAGAAAATGGCCGGCGCGATGCGCAAGATGGCGGTCTACCTCGGCCTCGTGGAGGACGATGGGTACGACGGCCGGGGATTCGACCCCGACGACGAGTTCGAGCCCGAGCCGGAGCCCGAGCGCGAGCGGGACCGCCGGCGGCATCAGGTGGTGGAGCCCGAACCACGGCCGGAAAGGGGCGAATCTGTGCGAGTCGTCCACCCTCCCGCACAACGTGAACCGGCTCCTCTTGCGGCGGAAACCGGGCGACCCGCGCGAATTGCCCCGTGGCATCCATCACACCTGAACGTCAGAGCTTGGAGAAGAACGCCCCAGTGATCATGCCCAAGGTCGTGTCCGAGCGGGAGCCGTACCGCATCACCACACTGCACCCCCGGACCTACAACGAGGCCCGTACTATCGGGGAACACTTCCGTGAGGGCACTCCGGTGATCATGAATCTGACGGAGATGGACGACACGGATGCGAAGCGACTTGTCGACTTTGCGGCCGGTCTGGTGTTCGGTCTCCATGGGAGCATTGAGCGGGTGACGCAGAAGGTGTTCCTGTTGTCTCCTGCTAACGTCGATGTCACGGCGGAGGACAAGGCCCGTATCGCAGAGGGCGGGTTCTTCAACCAGAGCTGAGACGCAAAAACGGCAAACCGGCAACACCGAGTCATCCGAGGCCGAAAGGCCGAGTACGAACCAGGGGAGAGGGACGCGCGGGATGGGCATCGCACTACAGGTGATCTACATCGCGCTCTACTGCTACCTGATCGTGCTGATCTTCAGGCTCGTGATGGACTATGTCTTCCAGTTCGCGCGCTCGTGGCAACCCGGTAGGGCGATGGTGGTCATCCTCGAGGCCACCTACACTGTGACCGATCCGCCACTCAAGCTGCTACGGCGGTTCATCCCGCCGTTGCGTCTCGGGGGTGTGGCGCTCGACCTGTCCTTCTTCGTGCTGATGATCATCGTCTGGATCCTGATCACCGTCGTGAGCAATTTTGCGAGCAGGGTGTGAACGATACGGTCTTGCCGATTGCCGACGACTACGTTGAGGTGAAGTAGAGATGCCGTTGACCCCCGAGGACGTGCGGAACAAGCAGTTCACGACCGTCCGCCTCCGAGAAGGCTATGACGAGGACGAGGTCGATGCCTTCCTCGACGAGGTCGAAGCCGAACTGACCCGGCTGTTGCGGGAGAACGAGGACCTGCGTGCCAAGCTGGCCGCCGCGACGCGTGCCGCGGCCCAGAGCCAGCAACAAGGAATGCGCAAGCCTCCCGAACAGCAGGAGCGGCCGGGCGCACCCGTGCCCGCCGCCATATCTGGACCGCCGCAGCCGGTGCCGCCCGGCCAGCAGCAGATGGGTGGCCCGCCCCAACTTCCGGGCGGAGCCCCGCAGCTGCCGGCCGGTCCGATGGGTCAGAACGGCCCCGGTCCGATGCAGCAGGGTGGCCCCGGTCCGATGCAGCAGGGCGGACCCGGTCCGATGCAGCAGGGTGGTCCCATGGGCCCCGGCGGCCCCATGGGTGGCCCGATGGGCGGTCCCGGTGGCCCGGGCGGCCCCGGCGGTCCCGGTGGCCCCGGCGGCCCGCAGCTGCCACAGCCGGGGCAGGGCCCGGGCGGCGACAGCGCCGCGCGCGTGCTCTCGCTCGCGCAGCAGACCGCCGACCAGGCGATCGCGGAGGCCCGTTCCGAGGCCAACAAGATCGTCGGCGAGGCCCGTAGCCGCGCCGAGGGCCTGGAGCGGGACGCCCGCGCCAAGGCCGACGCGCTGGAGCGGGACGCGCAGGAGAAGCACCGTGTCGCGATGGGCTCCCTGGAGTCCGCTCGTGCCACGCTCGAGCGCAAGGTCGAGGACCTGCGCGGCTTCGAGCGCGAGTACCGCACGCGGTTGAAGTCGTACCTGGAGAGCCAGCTGCGCCAGCTGGAGAACCAGGCCGACGACTCGCTCGCCCCGCCGCGCACCCCGGCGACCGCCTCGCTGCCGCCGTCGCCCTCGATGAGCGGCTCCATGGCCTCGGCCGGCGCCGGCTCGATGGGTGGCCACACGATGGGTGGCAACCAGTCGATGGGCGGCCACAACCAGAACGGTGGGGCACCGTCCTACGGTGGCCAGCAGCAGATGTCTCCCGCGATGACCCAGCCGATGGCACCGGTGCGGCCGCAGAGTCCGCAGCCGATGCAGCAGGCGCCGAGCCCGATGCGGGGCTTCCTCATCGACGAGGACGACAACTGACGCGGGGCGCGTAGTAGCGCGGAGCGTTCGGCAATCACAAGGGCCGGGCCCGGGAGCGATGAGCTCCCGGGCCCGGCCCTTTGCCACGCCCGCGGCCCGTGGGGGCGGGGCTTTTCCCCTACCCGCCCCTTCCCGATCCAGGGGCTCCGCCCCTGGACCCCGGACGCCCTTCGGGCGTGTCCTCAATCTCCCCCGGCTACCGCTGGGAGGTGCCCCCTGGACGGGCTGAATATCAGCCCGTCCGGCAGTTGAGGACCGGGGTCCGGGGCGGAGCCCCGGTTGTGGGAAGGGGCGGGTGGGGGAACAAACCCCCGGCGGAGCGTTACGCCTTGCGGAGGCGGAAGGTGAGGCCCAGTGGGGTGTCGGTGAACTGCTCGCCGTAGCCTTCCTCCCCGTCGCCGGAGGCGAAGTCGGTCGCGAGGACCTCGTCCGCGATCAGCTCGGCGTGGTCGGCGAGAGCCTGACGCAGCTCCTCGTCGGCCGACTGCCACCGCAGCGCGATCCGGTCGGCCACATCCAGCCCGCTGTTCTTACGGGCCTCCTGGATCAGCCGGATCGCGTCACGGGCCAGCCCCGCGCGCCGCAGCTCCGGGGTGATCTCCAGGTCGAGCGCGACCGTGGCGCCCGCGTCGGAGGCGACCGACCAGCCCTCGCGCGGGGTCTCGGTGATGATGACCTCGTCGGGGGAGAGGGCGACCGTCTCGCCGTCCACCACGACCGACGCGTTCCCCTCGCGCAGCGCGACCGACAGCGCGGCCGCGTCCGCCTCCGCGATCGCCTTGGCGACCGGCTGGGTGCCCTTGCCGAAGCGCTTGCCCAGGGCGCGGAAGTTGGCCTTCGCGGTCGTGTCGACCAGCGAGCCGCCGACCTCGCTCAGCGACGCCAGCGAGGAGACGTTCAGCTCCTCCTCGATCTGGGCGCGCAGTTCGGCGCCGAGGTTTTCGAAGCCCGAGGCGGCGACCAGCGCGCGCGACAGCGGCTGGCGCGTCTTCACACCGGACTCCGCGCGGGTCGCGCGCCCCAGCTCCACCAGGCGCCGCACGAGCGCCATCCGCTCCGAGAGGGCCGGGTCGATCATCGACCGGTCCGGCTCGGGCCAGGTGGTCAGGTGCACGGAGGCGGGGGCCTCCGGGGTCACCGGGACGACCAGGTCCTGCCAGACCCGCTCGGTGATGAACGGCACCAGGGGCGCCATCAGCCGGGTGACCGTCTCGATGACGTCGTGCAGGGTGCGCATCGCGGCCGCGTCGCCCTGCCAGAAGCGGCGGCGGGAGCGGCGCACGTACCAGTTGGACAGGTCGTCGACGAAGGCCGACAGCAGCTTTCCGGCGCGCTGGGTGTCGTACGCCTCCAGGGACTGGGTGACCTGCTCGGTGAGCGTGCCCAGCTCGCCCAGCAGCCACCGGTCCAGCAGCGGCCGCTCGGCCGGGGCCGGGTCGGCCGCGGACGGCGCCCAGCCCGAGGTGCGGGCGTACAGCGCCTGGAAGGCCACCGTGTTCCAGTAGGTGAGCAGCGTCTTGCGCACGACCTCCTGGATGGTGCCGTGGCCCACCCGGCGGGCCGCCCACGGCGAGCCGCCCGCGGCCATGAACCAGCGCACCGCGTCCGCGCCGTGCTGATCCATCAGCGGGATCGGCTGAAGGATGTTGCCCAGGTGCTTGGACATCTTGCGACCGTCCTCGGCCAGGATGTGACCGAGGCAGACCACGTTTTCATACGAGGACTTATCGAAGACGAGCGTGCCGACCGCCATCAGCGTGTAGAACCAGCCGCGGGTCTGGTCGATGGCCTCGGAGATGAACTGCGCCGGGTAGCGCCGCTCGAAGAGCTCCTTGTTGCGGTACGGGTAGCCGTACTGCGCGAAGGGCATCGAGCCCGAGTCGTACCAGGCGTCGATGACCTCGGGCACCCGCTCGGCCGTCAGCGAGCAGCCGTCGGCGGTGCAGGTGAAGGTGACCGCGTCGATGTACGGCCGGTGCGGGTCCAGACCGCTCTGGTCGGTGCCGGTCAGCTCGGAGAGCTCGGCGAGGGAGCCGACGCAGGTGAGATGGGACTCGGCACAGCGCCAGATGGGCAGCGGGGTGCCCCAGTAGCGGTTCCGCGACAGCGCCCAGTCGATGTTGTTATTGAGCCAGTCGCCATAGCGACCGGTCTTGACCGACTCGGGATACCAGTTGGTCTTCTCGTTCTCCCGCAGCAGCGCGTCCTTGATCGCGGTGGTGCGGATGTACCAGGACGGCTGGGCGTAGTAGAGCAGCGCGGTGTGGCACCGCCAGCAGTGCGGGTAGCTGTGCTCGTACGGCACGTGCCGGAACAGCAGCCCGCGGTCCTTGAGGTCCGCCGTCAGCGCCTCGTCGGCCTTCTTGAAGAACTGGCCGCCGACCAGCTCCAGGCCCTCCTCGAAGGTGCCGTCCGGGCGGACCGGGTTGACCACCGGCAGCCCGTACGCCCGGCAGGTCAGCAGGTCGTCCTCACCGAAGGCGGGGGACTGGTGGACCAGACCGGTGCCGTCCTCGGTCGTCACGTAGTCGGCGTTGACGACGAAGTGGGCGTCGGGGATCTCCACCAGCTCGAAGGGGCGCCGATAGCTCCAGCGCTCCATCTCCGCCCCGGTGAACGACTCCCCGGTGACCGTCCAGCCCTCGCCGAGCGCCTTCTCGACCAGCGGCTCGGCGACGACCAGCTTCTCCTCGCCGTTGCCGGCGACCACATAGCGCACCTCCGGGTGCGCGGCCACGGCGGTGTTGGAGACCAGGGTCCACGGCGTGGTCGTCCACACCAGCAGCGCCGCCTCGCCCGCCAGCGGGCCCGAGGTCAGCGGGAAGCGGACGAAGACCGAGGGGTCGACGACCGTCTCGTAGCCCTGGGCCAGCTCGTGGTCGGACAGCCCGGTGCCGCAGCGCGGGCACCAGGGGGCCACGCGGTGGTCCTGGACCAGCAGCCCCTTGGTGAAGATCTCCTTCAGGGACCACCACACCGACTCGATGTACCCGGGGTTCATGGTCCAGTACGCGCCGTCGAGGTCGGTCCAGAACCCCATCCGGGTGGTGAGCTCGGCGAAGGCGTCGGTGTGCCGGGTGACGGACTCCCGGCACTTGGCGTTGAACTCGGCGATGCCGTACGCCTCGATGTCCTTCTTACCGTTGAAGCCCAGCTCCTTCTCGACCGCCAGCTCCACCGGCAGGCCGTGGCAGTCCCAGCCCGCCTTGCGGTCGACGTGGTAGCCCCGCATGGTGCGGAAACGCGGGAAGACGTCCTTGAAGACGCGGGCCTCGATGTGGTGGGCGCCCGGCATGCCGTTCGCGGTCGGGGGGCCCTCGTAGAAGACCCACTCGGGCCGCCCCTCGGACTGCTCGAGGCTACGGGCGAAGATCTTGTTCTCCCGCCAGAAGTCGAGCACGGCGTGCTCGAGGGCGGGCAGGTCGACCTGGGCGGGCACCTGGCGGTACTGCGGCGTCATCGGGGCTCTTCTTCCTCCGGCGGACACGTGCTCTTCCGTTTCCGTCGGAGGGACGAGAGCCGTGCGCTCCCGCGGTACCACCCTCCTTGACCGGCAGCGGTCTGCTCCCGGCCCCCTCATTGGGATCGCGATGCCGGTTCTACTGACCCAGGGCGGGCGTTCTTCCGGCGGCTCCGGGGTGATCCTTCACATCGCGCTCGCCCCCGGGCTCACACCGTCCCCGGGTCGCTCTGGGCCGCCTACGACGCTACTCGTCCCCATCCACGCCTTTCGCTGCGCCCCAGTGTACGGGGCCGAGGAGACCGGGGCCGACCGAATATGGCACTGCTCGGTCACCGCTGGGGCACTGCGCCGAGCGGGGGACGGCCGGCCCCGGGGCTGACCCGAATGGCCAGACGCCGGGGGCCGCGATCAGGGTCGTCACGCTGGGTTACCTCCGGGTGCCGGATCCCGGACGGATTACCGGGCGTGGAGTGGGGCACAACGGTGGAGACCGGATTGTCGTGCGGGCAAGCCGGGCGAATCGGGCGGCGTGCCCCGTTGCCGCCCGTCCGGAGTCGATTTATCGTTCCGGAACGATTCGCGCGCAAGATCACAATATGTGAAGGGGCCGCGGCCATGGTGGCGAGAAAGACCGCCGTGCAGAAGAGCACGGCGAAGGCGACGAAGGCCGCGCCCGGCAAGAAGAGCGCCTCGGGCAAGAAGGCCGTCAACGAGACCGCGGCACCCGGCAGGGCCGCCGCGCAAGGCGCCGCCAAGGCGGCGAAGAACGCCAAGGCGGCGAAGAAGAGCGCACCGAAGAAGACGTCGGAGACGCCCGCAAAGAAGGCCGCGCCCGCCGACAAGGCGGTGCCCCGAAGAAGACGGGAGCCAGGAAAGTGGTTGCGAAGAAGACCCCAGGTGGTGCGCCGACCGACAAGAAGGCCACGACGACCGCGCCACCCCTGCCCAAGGCCCGTGCGGCGGGCGCCCCCGTCGACCCCGGCGAGCTCGCGGTCCGCCCGGGCGAGGACCCCTGGTCGGCCGAGGAGGTGGACGAGGCGCGCGCCGGGCTGCTGACCGAGGCCGGTCGGCTGCGCACCGAGATCCTCGCCTCCGAGGAGGCGATCACCGGGCTGATGCGCGACTCCGGCGACGGCGCGGGCGACGACCAGGCCGACACCGGCACCAAGAACATCACCCGCGAGCACGAGATGGCCCTGGCCGGAAACGCCCGCGAGATGCTGCTCCAGACCGAGCGCGCCCTGGATCGGCTGGACACCGGGACGTACGGGCTGTGCGAGAGCTGTGGCAACCCGATCGGCAAGGCGCGGATGCAGGCGTTCCCCCGGGCCACGCTGTGTGTCGAGTGCAAGCAGCGCCAGGAGCGGCGCTGACGCCCGTACGCGTGTGCCGTACCCTCGTCCCTCACAGGGGAGACAGACTCACGAGGTTGAGGGACTCACGTGACAGAGGCGGAGCAGGCCATCGGTACGCCGGACGCGGGGAAGGCAGAGGAAGGCGCCGGGGCCGGCGCCGCCGGATCCGATGAGGCCGCGGCGGGCAGGGGGAAGCGGCGCGTCGGGGTGCTCCTCACGGTCGCGGCGCTGGCCTATCTGATCGATCTGACCAGCAAGCTGGCCGTGGTCGCGAAGCTGGAGCACCACGCTCCGGTCGAGGTGATCGGCACCTGGCTGCAGTTCGAGGTGATCCGCAACCGGGGGCGGCGTTCGGCTTCGGCGAGGCCATGACCATCGTCTTCACGGTGATCGCGGTCGGCGTCATCGTGGTGATCGCGCGGCTGGCCCGCAAGCTCCACAGCCTGCCCTGGGCCATCGCGCTCGGGCTGCTGCTCGGCGGCGCCTTCGGCAACCTCACCGACCGGATCTTCCGGGCGCCCGGGGACTTCCAGGGGCGGTCGTCGACTTCATCGCGCCCTCCCACTTCGCGGTCTTCAACCTCGCCGATTCGGCCATCGTGTGCGGCGGATTCCTGATCGTGATCCTGTCCTTCCGCGGTCTGGACCCGGACGGCACGGTTCACAAGGACTGACGGGGCCGGCACCGGTCCGGTCCCGGGGAGCGGCGTCACGGCCGGTATCCGACGGGCGTACGAGCCGGTGCTCCCGGTCCGGCATACTCGTCGGGTGAGTACGATTCCCGAGATCCGCACCCTGCCCGTACCGGACGGTCTGGAGGGCGAGCGCGTCGATGCCGCGATCGCCCGCATGTTCGGTTTCTCCCGGACCAAGGCGGCCGAGCTGGCCGCCGCCGGAAAGGTGCAGCTCGACGGCAGCGTCGCCGGGAAGTCCGACCGCGTCTCCGGGGTGCCTGGCTCGAGGTCGAGATGCCGCAGGCCGCGCCGCCGGTGCGGATCGTCGCCGAGCCCGTCGAGGGCATGGACATCGTGCACGACGACGAGGACATCGTGGTCGTCTCCAAGCCGGTCGGCGTCGCCGCCCACCCCAGCCCCGGCTGGACCGGCCCCACCGTGATCGGCGGGCTCGCCGCCGCCGGTTTCCGCGTCTCCACCTCGGGCGCCGCCGAGCGCCAGGGGATCGTGCACCGGCTGGACGTCGGCACCTCCGGGCTCATGGTCGTCGCCAAGTCCGAGCTCGCGTACTCCGTGCTCAAGCAGCAGTTCCGCGAGCGCACCGTGGACAAGCGCTACCACGCGCTGGTCCAGGGCCACCCGGACCCGCTGAGCGGCACCATCGACGCCCCGATCGGCCGCCATCCCCAGCACGACTACAAGTGGGCGGTGACCGCGGACGGCAAGCCGAGCGTCACCCACTACGACCTCATCGAGGCGTTCCGGGCCGCGAGCCTGCTGGACATCAAGCTGGAGACCGGCCGCACCCACCAGATCCGGGTGCACATGGCGGCCCACCGCCACCCCTGCGTCGGCGACCTCACCTACGGCGCGGACCCGACGCTCGCCAAGCGGCTGAAGCTGACCCGGCAGTGGCTGCACGCCGTGCGGCTCGGCTTCGAGCACCCCGCCCACGGCGGATGGGTCGAGTTCGAAAGCGCCTACCCGGACGATCTGCGCGGTGCGCTGGACATCGTGAAGGCGGAGAGCGCGTGATCGAGGTCGTGACCGACGGGGACCTGTCCGGCTGCTTCGCGGTCCGCCGCGAGGTCTTCGTGGTCGAGCAGCGGATCCCCGAGGAGGAGGAGATGGACGCGTACGACGCGCACGCCGTCCACCTCCTGGCCACCGACGACGGAGGCCGTCCCGTGGGCACCGTCCGTTTCCTGCACGGCGCGGCCGCCGACAAGAAGTACCGCCACGCCGGTGTCGACGGCGCCACCACCGCCGTGCTCGGCCGCCTCGCGGTGGCCGGGGCGGCGCGGGGCACGGGGCTGGGGGCCGACCTGGTCCGGGCCGTCGAGGCGGAGGCCCGGCGGCGCGGTCTGGCCGAGGTCTACCTGGAGGCCCAGACCCATGCGCTCGGCTTCTACGAGCGGCTGGGCTACGAGGCGTTCGGCCCCGAGTTCGACGAGGGCAGCGGCATTCCGCACCGGGCGATGCGACGGTCGCTGCAGCGCCCTGACACCGGCTGGTCGCTGTAGCGGCCTGACGCTGGCTTCACCGCGAGCGCGGGGCGTCCTTGCGCAGCCCGTCCTCGAAGCGGGCGAAATGATCGTGGCGCTCGCGCTCACGGCGGCGCTCGCTCTCCAGCAGCGCCTGCGGGGCCTGTGCGGCCGGTGCGGTGGCGATGCGCGGCAGCGCGTACGGATGGGCGTCCCGCAGCCACGTGATCATCTTCTCGCGCACCTCACACCGCACGGTCCACGCGTCGTCCGGGTCCCGCGCCGTGATGAGCGCCCGCACCATGATGGTGCTCGGGGTGGTGTCCGTCACCACCAGGTTCCAGTCCCGGCCGTCCCAGGCCGGGGATTTCTGCACGATCTCGCGCAGCCGCTCCCGCATCTCCTCGATCGGCGCGGTGTGGTCCAGATGGAAGAAGACCGTGGCCACCTTCTGGGTGCCGCCCCGCGACCAGTTCTCGAACGGCTTGTTGGTGAAGTACGACACGGGCATGGTGATCCGGCGCTCGTCCCAGGTCCGTACGGACAGGAAGGTCAGCGTGATCTCCTCGACCGTGCCCCACTCGCCGTCCACGACCACCGTGTCGCCGATCCGCACCATGTCGCCGAAGGCGATCTGCAGCCCCGCGAAGAGGTTCCCGAGCGTGGACTGGGCGGCCACACCGGCGACCACCCCGAGGATTCCGGCGGAGGCCAGCATGGAGGTGCCGACCGTGCGCATCGTCGGGAAGGTCAGCAGCATGGCGGAGGCCGCCACCACGCCGACGATCGCGGCCACCACCCGCTGGATCAGCGTCACCTGGGTGCGCACCCGGCGCACCCGCGCGGGTCGTGCGCGCTGGAGGAGGCGTAGCGGAAGTAGGAGGACTCCACGATGGCCGAGGAGACCCGCACCATGAGCCATGCCGTGGCCGCGATGAGCACCAGCGCGAGCACCTGGCCGATCGCCGCCCCGTGCTCCTGGACGACCCTCGCCTCCGTCGTGTCGTACGAACCGCTCAGCAGCGCCGTGCACACGGTCACCTGAAGCGGGAGCCGGCAGCGGCGCAGATGGCCCCACAGGGGGGTCTCGGGGTGCCGGGCGTCGACCCTCCGCAGCAGCCAGTCGACGGCCCAGCCGATGAACAGGGTGATGGCCAGTGAGCCGCCGATGACGATGAGCGGACGCAGCACGTCCTCCATGGACACCTACCTCATCCTTCCCTAAGGGAGACGCCAGGATGTCCTGTCCCGCCTTCCCCGGATCGGGCGTCCTCAGACCGCGACTGGCACGATGGGAGGGACTGATCCACGGAAAGTGAAACGGGAAGGAAAGTGACGGCGGTGGCCGATAGCTCGACGATTGTGCTGTTCCACTCCGCGTACGGACTGCGGCCCGCCGTGCACGAGGCGGCCGACCGGCTGCGCGCGGCCGGGCATGAGGTGGTCGTGCCGGACCTGTACGAGGGGGAGACCGCCGAAACCGTCGAGGACGGCATGGTGATCAAGGAGCGGATCGGCCGGGACGAGCTGCTGAAACGGGCCATCACCGCCGCCGCGCCGTACTCGGACCGCGGGCTGGTCTACGCCGGGTTCTCGCTCGGCGGCTCGCTCGCGCAGAACCTGGCGCTGGCCGACGACAAGGCGCGCGGACTGCTCCTGCTGCACGGCACCTCGGACATCGCCGACGACGCCGCGGCCGACGACCTGCCGGTGCAGCTGCACGTGGCCGACCCCGACCCGTTCGAGCCGCACGACTGGCTGAACGCCTGGTATCTGCGGATGCGGCGGGCCGGTGCCGATGTGGAGGTCTTCCGCTACGGCGGGGCCGGGCACATCTTCACCGACCCCGAGCTGCCGGACTACGACAAGGAGGCCGCCGAGGCCACCTGGCGGGTGGCGCTCGGCTTCCTGGCGAGCCTCTGAGCCTCAGCGCACGGGTGAGGCTCTACCGCATGGGTGAGCCTTTGCCGGTGAGCCTTTACCGGTGAGGCTTCACCGCACGGGCGCGTCGGCGCGCTCGATCCTCTGGCTGCCCGCCTGGGTGCGGTACGACCGCGTCCAGGCGCTCGTGGCGCGCGGATCGGTGCGGTCGGAGACGGTGTAGTAGTCCATCTGGGCCCGCTGCGGGGTGACATCGAGCACGCCGTAGCCGTGCGAGTCCATGTCCACCCACTTCACGTGGCGGTTGGCGGCCCTGATCGCGGCGGCCGCGGCCAAGGACACCGTCTGCGGCGCCACATGGAGCAGATCGTCGAGGTTGTCGGAGGTCACCGAGGTGACCACGAACTCGGTCGCGGCCGACCGGGACAGCGGATAGGTGGCGGCCTTCACCGGTACGTCGTTGGCCCACGCCATATGGATGTCACCGGTGAGGAAGACGGTGTTGCCGATCCCGTGGTGGGTGAGGTGGGCGAGCAGCTCGCGCCGGTCGTCCGTATAGCCGTCCCACTGGTCGGTGTTGATGGCCAACCCGCCCTTGGGCAGCCCCAGCAGCTCGGCGAGCGGGCCCAGCAGCTCGGCGGGGAGGGCCCGAAGGCGACCGGTGAGATCATCACCGAGTTGCCCACCAGCCGCCAGGTGGTGTCCGAGGCGGTCAGGCCCGACTTCAGCCAGTCGAGCTGGGCGCGCCCGGTCAGGGTGCGCTCCGGGTCGTCCACGTCCCCGCTGCCGGTGGCCGCCTGCTGGGAGCGGAACGAGCGCAGGTCGAGCAGGTGGAGGTCGGCGAGGCTGCCGTAGCGCAGCCGTCGGTAGGTGGTGCCCTGGGTGGAGGGGCGCACCGGCATCCACTCGAAGTACGCCTGCTTGGCGGCGGCCAC
The DNA here is from genome assembly GCA_005405945.1 of Streptomyces violaceusniger. Taxonomy (GTDB): domain Bacteria; phylum Actinomycetota; class Actinomycetes; order Streptomycetales; family Streptomycetaceae; genus Streptomyces; species Streptomyces violaceusniger. The sequence continues at coordinate 3,673,957 of BJHW01000001.1, read as the reverse complement.
CCGCTGCGCCCACGCTCCCTCGGTGCCGGGCGTGTGGTTCTCCGCCCCGCCGGACCAGGCGTCGTTGGCGAACTCGTGGTCGTCCCAGATCGCGATCAGGGGGAGCGCGGCGTGCAGCGCCTGGGCGTCGGGGTCGGTCTTGTAGTTCCCGTGCCGGACGCGGTAGTCGGCGAGCGTGACGATCTCGTGGGTGGGGGCGTGCGGGCGGACGACCGACCTGGCCTCCGGGTACTCACCGCTCTTGTACTCGTAGATGTAGTCGCCCAGATGGAGCACCGCGTCCAGGTCGGTGCGGGCCGCCAGATGGCGGTACGGGGAGAACCAGCCCGCCTCCCAGTTGGCGCACGAGACCACGCCGAAGCGCACTCGGTCGGCCGCGGCGTCGTGCGCGGGGCGGTGCGGGTGCGGCCCACGGGGGAGCGGACGCCGCCGTCCACGCCGAAGCGGTAGAAGTAGCCGGTGGCGGGCCGCAGCCCGCGCACATCGGCCTTCACGGTGTGGTCGGTGTCGGCGGCGGCCTTGACGGTGCCGTGGGCGACGACCGAGCGGAAGTCACGGTCCTCGGCGACCTCCCAGGTCACCTCGACGGCGGGGCCGAGCCCCGAGCCGGGCACGGCGTCGGGGGCGGGCGTGATACGGGTCCACAGCAGGATCCCGTCGGGCAGCGGGTCGCCCGAGGCGACGCCGTGCAGGAAGGCGGGCCCGGAGGCGGCTGCGGCGGCGGGGCCCGGGACGAGGGCAGCAGGGCGGCGGCGGCCGCCGCGGCCGTGACGGCGCTTCGGCGCGATATGTGGAGGTCGGTCACGGCCGAGGAGATTACTGACAAGTAGCCCGCAGGGACAGGGGTCTTGGGGGATGTTCGCCCACCCGTCGCCGCCAGGTCACCACGGCCGTGGCCCGCCGGGGCGTAACGCCGTCGGCGGGCGCGCCCTCGAGGGCACGCCCGCCGACTCGGCCTGAGAAGGGCCGGACCCTATTTCTTGAGGTTCTGCTTGACGAGCGGGGTGAACTGGTCCGGGGTCATCGGCGGGTTCTGGCCCACCAGCAGCTTCTTCCCGTTCATCTTGAAGGACGGGGTGGAGTCGACGTCCTTGGTGTCGTTGAACGACTTGGACATGGCCAGCGCCCACCGGTCGTAGGTGCCGTTCTTCACGGCCTTCTCGAAGGCCGTGTTGCCCTTGAGCTCCTTGACCTGCTGGGCGACGTCGATCAGCTTCTGGTCGTTCGCGAAGGCGTCATCGGTCTCCTGCGGGTGGTTCTTCGGCGCGTACAGCGCCTCCTTGTAGTCCATGAACGCCTGCGGGCTGACGTTGAGGGCCGCGCCGAGCGCGCTCAGCGCGTTCTTCGACCCGGCGCCGGGCATCTGCTTGTTGTCGTCGAGGAAGGTGCCCATGGTGAACTGCGCCTTGTAGGTGCCGTCCTTGATGTCCTTGAGTACCGTCGGGCCGGTGAACTTCTCGAACTGGGCACAGACCGGGCAGCGCATGTCCTCGTAGACGTGCAGGGTGTTCTTGGCCTTCTTGTCGCCGATGACGACCGTCGTGCCCTGGGGCCGGTGGCGTTGGCGGGCTTGGCGAACGTCTTCTTCTCGGCCGCCGTCCGCCACTTCTGGTTGGCGTCGTCCGAGTTCATGCTGGTGACGGCGTAGCCGATGCCGCCGGCTATCGCGAGGACCGCGACGACCGCGCCGCCGACGAACAGCTGGCGCCGCATCCGGTCCTTCTTGGCCTGGCGCTCTCGCTCGGCGCGCAGCCGTTCGCGCGCGGCCTGCTTGTTCTGCTGGCTGTTGCGGTTGCTCATGATGGTTCGATCTCCGTGGGTGTGCGTCGTTCAGTGATGCGTACGGGGTGTGGAGCGCTGTGCTCAGGCAGCGGCCGAGCGGGGCGGTCCACGACGCACCACGGAGTGCACGAGGAGAGGGAGGGCCGGCGCCGGGCGCACCGGCCGTACGGGCCGCGGGGCCCGGCGGCGGGGCGGCAGGGCCGCCCCGTGGACGGCGACGGCCAGCAGCAGCGGCCGGAAGGCGAAGGCGGCCAGGGAGGCCAGCAGACGGCTCAGGGCGGCCTCGCCGCGCCGCAGCCAGGCCGAGGCGATCAGACCCACGGCGATATGCGCGGCGAGCAGCAGCCAGGGGGTGGCGGAGCTCACGGCGGCCGCCAGCGGGGTGGCGACGCCGTTCTGGGAGACCCCGGGCAGCGGACCGCCGAGGTCGCCGCCGCCACACAGCACGGTGACGCCCATGGAGCGCAGCGAGCCCGCCACCGGGCCGCCGGACTGTCCGTAACACGCCTGCTGGCCGGTGGTGAAGATCGTGTCGGCGGCCAGCTCCAGGGGGATCATCAGGGCCGCTATGGACCAGAAGCCCCGCTCCCGGCCCGCGAGGGCGTAGGCGACGGCGAAGACGGCCCCCGAGAGCGCGGCGACGGTGCCCAGCGGCAGCGGGGCCCGCGACAGCAGGACATGCGAAGCCGAGGACAGCGTGACGCACAGCGCCGTGAAGAGCGCCGCGCGCACTGCCCTCAGCTGCGGTCCGGTGCCGTCCATGACTTCGAATTCTGCCATGAACGGCTGTAGGGACCATGTGAAGAGTCGGTCCCGGCGGTCGGCCACTCGCCCCTGACCTGCTGGTTCACCCCTTGAGCCGCTTGTTCACCGCTTCCGTGAACTCCGTCGCGGTCATAGGGGTGGAGCCCCGCCGGCGGTCAGCTGGGAGCCGTCGAGCTTGACGGTGGGGGTGCCGCTCACCCCGGAGGCGTCGAACTTGGCGATCATCTTCTTCGCCCAGGGCTCGTAGGTGCCCACGCGCACGGCCTCCTGGAAGGAGGCGTTCGTCTTGAGCGCGTACACCTCCTTGGAGACGGCCAGCAGCCGGGTGTAGTCGGCGTAGGAGTCCTCGCTCTCCTCGGGGTGGTTTTTCGACGACATCAGGGCGGCCTTGTAGTCGAGGAAGGCGTCCGTGCTCACGTCCAGCGCCGCCCCGAGGGCGCTCAGGGCGTTCATGGAGCCGCTGCCGCTCATGTTCTTGTCGATGATGGCGGCGAAGTGGAACGAAACCTTGTACTTGCCGGACTTGATGTCCTTGGCGATGGTCGGCCCGACCGCCTGGTCGAAGGAGGCGCACGGCGGGCAGCGCAGGTCCTCGTAGACGTCGAGGGTGTGCCCGGCATCGGCCTCGCCGATCACCACGGTGGTGCCGCTCGGCCCGGAGCTGTGGGCGGGCGTGACGAGGTTTCCCGGGCCCTGTGAGCCACCGGAGCCGTCCGGGTCCCCGGAACCGCCCGAGCCGCCGGAGCCCGGCGCTCCCGGCGGGCCCTGGACGACATCGTCCGGCGAGCCGCCCCGGGAGCCCTTGTCGTCATCCGTGAACACGAGAACGCCCGCGACCACCGCGGCGGCCACCGTCACCGCGATGACGGCCGTAAGGCCGGCCTTGCGCTGCCGGTCCGCCGGGCCGGGAGCGCCGCCCCAGGGCCCGCCACCGGGGCCGGGCGGGGGGCCCTGGGGCGACGGGGGAGCGGGCGGGAAGCCCGGAGGCTGATCCGGGGGCGGCGGATGACCCGGCTGCTGGTACGGATTCTGCTGCGGGTTTCGCTCGCCCCCGGCGGCTGCTGTCCAGGCCACATGACCGGTAACGATAGAGGGGCGAGCGCACCCCGGCCATGGCCGGGGTGACGATCTACGGCCCTGGGGGACGGGCGTCTCCCAGGGAGGCGATCAGAGGCCGGGGATGCGGCCGTTGCGGAAGAGGTCCACGAAGATCTGGTGGTCGGCGCGGGCGCGGGCACCGTAAGAGTGCGCGAAGTCCACCAGGAGCTCGGCGAAGCCGTCCTCGTCGGCGGCGATCACCGCGTCGATGGCGCGCTCGGTGGAGAACGGCACCAGAGAGTGGCCGCTCTGGTCGTCGGCGGCCGCGTGCATGGTGGCCGTGGCCCGGCCCAGGTCGGCCACGACCGCCGCGATCTCGGCCGGGTCGTCGATGTCGGACCAGTCCAGGTCCACCGCGTACGGCGACACCTCGGCGACCAGCTGCCCCGCCCCGTCCAGCTCGGTCCAGCCCAGCCACGGGTCGGCGTGGGCCTGGAGCGCCCGCTGGGAGATCACCGTGCGGTGGCCCTCGTGGTGGAAGTACGACCGCACCCGCTCATCGGTGATGTGCCGGGAGACCGCCGGGGTCTGCCCCTGCTTCATGTAGATCACCACATCGTTCTCCAGGGCGTCGCTGTTGCCCTCCAGAAGGATGTTGTACGAGGGGAGCCCGGCGCTGCCGATGCCGATGCCCCGGCGGCCCACCACGTCCTTGACGCGGTAGGAGTCGGGGCGCGAGAGACTGGACTCGGGAAGCGTCTCCAGATAGCCGTCGAAGGCGGCCAGGACCTTGTAGCGGGTGGCCGCGTCGAGCTCGATGGACCCGCCGCCGGCCGCGAAGCGGCGCTCGAAGTCGCGGATCTCGGTCATCGAGTCCAGCAGCCCGAAGCGGGTCAGCGAGCGGGCGTCACGCAGCGCGTCCAGCAGCGGGCCCTCCGCGGTCTCCAGGGTGAAGGGCGGCACCTCGTCGTTCTTGGCGCCGGTGGCCAGGGCGTGGATGCGCTCGCGGTAGGCGCCGGCGTACGTCCGCACCAGCTCGGTGATCTTCTCGTCGCTGAGCGCCTTGGTGTAGCCGATGAGCGCCACGGAGGCGGCGAAGCGCTTGAGGTCCCAGGTGAAGGGGCCGACGTACGCCTCGTCGAAGTCGTTCACATTGAAGATCAGCCGGCCGTTGGCATCCATGTAGGTGCCGAAGTTCTCGGCGTGGAGGTCACCGTGGATCCACACCCGGCTGGTGCGGTCGTCCAGGTACGGACCGCCGGAGCGCTCCCGCTCCACATCGGAATAGAACAGGCAGGCGGTGCCGCGGTAGAACGCGAACGCCGAGGCGGCCATCTTCCGGAACTTGACGCGGAAGGCGGCCGGGTCGGCGGCGAGCAGCTCGCCGAAGGCGGTGTCGAATACGGCGAGGATGTGCTCGCCGCGCTGTTCCGCCTGGGTCTGCTGGGTCGACATCGCGGAACGCCTCCTGGGGCATGAGGGAACTGATCGGTGGGGCAGATACGACAGGGTATGTTCCGTCTCGCCGGGTGCGCGGGAAGACCGGACGACCCGTCGGGATCAACGCCTGAGGCTACTCGCCAGTGCCCGGCCCTTGTCAGTGCGGAGGGGTAACCTTCGGAGCTGTCTCGCCCTGCCGTCATCGATTGTTCGCCGGAGGTCTTCCACCGTGACCAAGCCGCCCTTCACGCACCTGCATGTCCATACCCAGTACTCGCTGCTGGACGGTGCGGCGCGGCTCAAGGACATGTTCAACGCGTGCAAAGAGATGGGCATGACCCACATCGCCATGACCGACCATGGCAACCTCCACGGCGCGTACGACTTCTACCAGCAGGCGACGGGCGCGGGGATCACGCCGATCATCGGCATCGAGGCGTATGTGGCCCCCGAGTCGCGGCGCTACAAGCGGCGGGTGCAGTGGGGCCAGCCGCACCAGAAGCGCGATGACGTCTCCGGTTCCGGTGGTTACACCCACAAGACCATCTGGGCGTCGAACAAGACCGGTCTGCACAACCTCTTCCGGCTCTCCTCGGACGCCTATATGGAGGGCTACTTCGTCAAGTGGCCGCGGATGGACAAGGAGACCATCGCCCAGTGGTCCGAGGGCCTGATCGCCTCCACCGGCTGCCCCTCGGGCGAGCTCCAGACCCGGCTGCGGCTCGGCCAGTTCGACGAGGCGCTGAAGGCCGCCTCCGAGTACCAGGACATCTTCGGCAAGGACCGGTACTTCCTGGAGCTGATGGACCACGGCATCGAGATCGAGCGCCGGGTCCGGGACGGGCTGCTGGAGATCGGCAAGAAGCTGGGCATCCCGCCGCTGGTCACCAATGACTCGCACTACACCTACTCCCGCGAGGCCACCGCTCACGACGCGCTGCTGTGTGTCCAGACCGGCAAGAACCTCTCCGACCCCGACCGCTTCCGCTTCGACGGCACCGGCTACTACCTGAAGTCCACCGAGGAGATGTACGCCATCGACTCCTCCGACGCCTGGCAGGAGGGGTGCCGCAACACCCTGCTGGTCGCCGAGCAGGTCGACACCACCGGCTGGTTCGAGAAGCGCGACCTGATGCCGCGGTTCGACGTCCCCGAGGGGTACACCGAGGTCACCTGGTTCCAGGAGGAGGTCCGCAAGGGGATGGCCCGCCGCTTCCCCGGCGGCGTCCCCGAGGACCGTCAGAAGCTCGCCGAGTACGAGATGGACGTCATCATCCAGATGGGGTTCCCGGGCTACTTCCTCGTGGTCGCCGACTTCATCATGTGGGCCAAGAACAACGGCATCGCGGTCGGCCCCGGCCGAGGCTCCGCGGCCGGTTCCATCGTGTCGTACGCGATGGGCATCACCGACCTCGACCCGGTCGAGCACGGGCTGATCTTCGAGCGGTTCCTCAACCCCGAGCGCGTCTCCATGCCGGATGTCGACATCGACTTCGACGAGCGCAGGCGCGGTGAGGTCATCCGGTACGTGACCGAGAAGTACGGCCACGACAAGGTCTGCCAGATCGGCACCTACGGCACGATCAAGGCCAAGAACGCCATCAAGGACTCCGCCCGCGTGCTCGGCTATCCATACGCGATGGGCGACCGCATCACCAAGGCCATGCCCGCCGACGTCCTCGGCAAGGGCATCCCGCTCTCCGGCATCACCGACGAGAAGCACCCCCGCTACAGCGAGGCGGGCGAGGTGCGCGGGATGTACGAGAACGAGCCGGACGTGAAGAAGGTCATCGATACCGCGCGCGGTATCGAGGGCCTGGTGCGCCAGATGGGTGTGCACGCCGCCGGTGTGATCATGTCGAGCGAGACGGTCACCGACCACGTCCCGGTCTTCTCGCCGAAGAACGACGGCCAGGTCGTGACCCAGTGGGACTACCCGACCTGTGAGTCGCTCGGCCTGCTGAAGATGGACTTCCTGGGCCTGCGCAACCTCACCATCATGGACGACGCCGTCAAGATGGTGCGTGCCAACAAGGGCATCGACCTGAAGCTGCTCGATCTGTCCCTGGACGACCCCAAGACCTTCGAACTGCTCTGCCGCGGTGACACCCTCGGCGTCTTCCAGTTCGACGGCGGCCCCATGCGCTCCCTGCTGCGCATGATGAAGCCCGACAACTTCGAGGACATTTCCGCCGTCTCGGCCCTCTACCGGCCGGGCCCGATGGGTATGAACTCGCACATCAACTACGCGCTGCGGAAGAACGGGCAGCAGGAGATCACCCCGATCCACCCCGAGCTGGAGGAGCCCCTCAAGGAGGTCCTCGGCATCACCTACGGCCTCATCGTGTACCAGGAGCAGGTGCAGAAGGCCGCCCAGGTGCTCGCCGGTTACTCGCTCGGCCAGGCCGACCTGCTGCGCCGTGCGATGGGCAAGAAGAAGCCCGAGGTGCTGGAGAAGGAGTTCGTCAACTTCCAGAAGGGCGCCCGCGAGAAGGGGTATTCGGACGAGGCCATCCAGGCGGTGTGGGACGTGCTGGTCCCGTTCGCCGGATACGCGTTCAACAAGGCGCACTCCTCCGCGTACGGCCTGGTCACCTACTGGACCGCGTACCTCAAGGCCAACTACCCGGCCGAGTACATGGCGGCGCTGCTCACCTCGGTCCGCGACGACAAGGACAAGTCGGCGGTCTATCTGAACGAATGCCGCCGCATGGGCATCAAGGTGCTGCCGCCGAACGTCAATGAGTCCGAGGCCAACTTCACCGCTCAGGGTGATGACGTGATCCTCTTCGGTCTCACGGCGGTCCGGAACGTCGGTCAGAACGTGGTGGAGGCGATCATCCGCGGTCGCAAGGCCAAGGGGAAGTACACCTCGTTCCCGGACTACCTGGACAAGGTCGAGGCGGTCGTCTGCAACAAGCGCACCACCGAATCCCTGATCAAGGCGGGCGCCTTCGACGAGATGGGTCACACCCGTAAGGGGCTCACGGCGCATTACGAAGCACTGATCGACAATGTGGTCGCCGTCAAGCGCAAGGAGGCCGAGGGGCAGTTCGACCTCTTCGGCGGCATGGGCGGCGACAGCGGGCACGGCGACGGGCCGGGCTTCGGGCTCGACGTCGAGTTCTCGGACGTCGAATGGGACAAGACCTATCTGCTGGCCCAGGAGCGGGAGATGCTGGGCCTGTATGTCTCCGACCATCCGCTGTTCGGTATCGAGCATGTGCTGAACGAGAAGGCGGATGCCGCGATCTCCGCGCTCACCGGCGGTGAGCACGCGGACGGCGCGATCGTCACCATCGGCGGCATCATCTCCGGTCTCCAGCGCAAGATGACCAAACAGGGCAACGCCTGGGCCATCGCCACCGTCGAGGACCTGGCCGGCTCCATCGAGTGCATGTTCTTCCCGGCCACCTATCAGCTGGTCTCCACCCAGCTCATCGAGGACGCGGTCGTCTTCGTCAAGGGGCGGCTGGACAAGCGCGAGGACGTGCCCCGGCTGGTCGCCATGGAGCTGATGGTCCCCGATCTGTCCGAGGCGGGCGCCAACGCGCCCGTGACGATCACCATTCCCACGGTCAAGGTGACCCCGCCGCTGGTCGAGAAGCTGGGCGAGGTGCTCACCCACCACCGCGGCTCCACCGAGGTGCGGATCAAGCTCCAGGGGGCGCGGAAGACCACCGTGCTGCGGCTCGACCGGCACCGCGTCACCGCAGACCCGGCCCTCTTCGGCGACCTCAAGGTGCTGTTGGGGGCGTCCTGCCTGGCCGGGTGACCGCCCGGCCTTGACGAGAGCGGCGGCCGCCCGGCCCTGAGGAAGCGGCGGCCGCCAGGCTCTGACGACAGCAGCGATCGCCCCCCGGCGAGAACGCCCCAGGGGCGCGCCCGTGTCGGGCGCGCCCCTGGGGCCATGTCATACGGCCTGCCACCGCGGTGGCCCAGCACCGGTGCGCGGTGCGTCAGTTGTGGCCGAAGCTCTTCTGCCGGTCCTTGCGCGGCGTCGAGGGTCCGCCCTCCGACCGCATCGCCTGCGACTGCGCGTCCATCGAGGACTGCTGGTCGGCGGGGCGGTCGGCCATGCCGCGCTCCTGACGCCGCTCCTGCTGCTGCTTGCGATCGCGGTTCTTGTTCTTGCCCATGGTGGTGTTCCTCCAGTTGGGATCAGCCCCCGGTGGAGGGTCCTCCGGGAGAAGCTCTTCGGGAGAGGCCCTTCGGGAGAGGCTCTTCGGGAGAAGCCCTTCGGGAAGAACAGTGACATGCCGCGGTGCCCCGTGCATTTCGGGCAATTACGGTGAGTGAGAAGGAGGGTCTTGGCGGGTAAGCCGTATCCGCCACGCCGGTGATCCAGTTCGGACTGATAACCCCCGCACGGTCGGGCAGACTCGAAGGAAAGCCGAAAGACCACAACCGGGGACGGCTGTGCGCGGGGGGCGACCGAGGACTGGATTCGTCAGGGAAGAGGGTGGAACGTGGACCGCTGCGTCGTCCTGGTGGACGCCGGATATCTGCTGGGCGCCGCCGCGAGCCTGCTGGCCGGGGAGCCCGCCCGATCGCGCATCTCCGTCGACCACGCGACCCTCATCCAGGGCCTGCGGGAGCGGGCCGAGGCCGAGACCGAGCGCCCGCTGCTGCGGATCTACTGGTTCGACGGCGCCCCCGACCGCGTACCCCAGCCCGAGCACCGGCGGCTGCGCGTGATGCCCCGGGTGACCGTGCGGCTCGGCGCGCTCACCCGCAGCGACGGCCGCTGGGCCCAGAAGGGCGTGGACGCCGCCATGCACGCCGAGCTCACCGAGCTCGCACGCAACCGGGCCTGCTCCGACATCGTCCTCGTCACCGGCGACGGGGATCTGCTGCCCGGGCTGATGTCGGCCAAGGAGCACGGCGTCGCGGTCCACCTCTGGGCGGTGCAGGCCGCCGACGGCGACTACAACCAGTCCGAGGATCTCGTGGCCGAGGCCGATGAACGCCGCGTCCTGGACCGCGCCTGGATCACCCGGGCGGTGCGCGCCAAGGAGCTTCCCGGGCCCTGTGCGCCCGTCTCCGAGCCGCGCCCGGAGATCGCGGCCATTCTCTCCGCCCCGCTGCCGGAGACCGCCACGGCCGCCGCTGCCGCTGCCGCCGCGGCGGCGTCGCCCGGCGCGGCGGAGGCGGCGCCCGGCCGCAACGGCGCCGCCCGGCCCGGCCCCGACGTGAGCGGCTCGGCCGACGCCCCCGGCCGTCCCGCCGCCGCGTCCGCCGGGGCGGGCGCGGACGCCGCGGCAGGGGCCGCGGCCAAGGGGGTGCCCACCCCCAAGGACCTCGCCGATCTGGGCCGCGGCCCGGCCGGGCCCGGCGGCCAGGCGGACCGGCAGCCGGCCGGCGCCACGCTGCGCTGGTCCTCCGACAAGGGCTGGATCGACCGGGGTCCAGGCGCCGGGATGGGGGAGCCGCCGGAGACCGCCAACCTGCCGATGCTGGCCCAGCTCACCAGCGCCGAGCAGCGCTGGGCCGACCGCGAGGAGGACATCACCGCGGTCAGTGGCGACCCGTTCGAGGTCGGCCAGGTCTTCGCCCGCCGCTGGACGGATCGGCTCGCCGATCCCGGCCACCTCCAGCAGCTCTCCACGGAGTACCCCCGCATTCCGCACCGCATCGATGGTGAACTGCTGCGTTACGCGGCCCGCTTCGGGCTGCTGGCCCACAAGGACGACCAGATCGACGAGCACGACCGCTATGCGATCCGGGCGGGCTTCTGGCGCGAGATCGACCTCCGCTCGGCGGCGGAGCACGCCCAGGCAGGCGGCTAGGGCGCCTGCGGCGGGCTGCTCCCCTCCCCGCCCCTTCCCGAAACTGGAGCTCCGCCCCAGCCCCCGGTCCGGGGCTCTGCCCCAGCCCCCCCGGTCCGGGGCTCCGCCCCAGCCCCCCCGGTCCGGGGCTCCGCCCCCGGCCCCCGGTCCGGGGCTCTGCCCAGCCCCTGGGTCGGGTCTCTGCCCCCGGCCCCTGGGTCGGGTCTCTGCCCCCGGCCCCCGGTCCGGGGCTCTGCCCCCGGCCCCGGGTCGGGGCTCTGCCCCAGCCCCCGGCCCCGGGCTCTGCCCCAGCCCCCGGATCGGGGCTCTGCTCCAGCCCCCGGTCCGGGGCTCTGCTCCAGCCCCGGGTCGGGGCTCTGCCCCAGCCCCCGGCCCCGGGCTCTGCTCCAGCCCCCGGTCCGGGGCTCCGCCTCAGCAACCGGGTCGGGGCTCCGCCTCAAACCCCGAAACTGGGGTTCCGGCCTCAGCGCTCGGCTGGAAGTGCCGCGATGCGTCGTCGGCCGTCTGCGGCGCCGTCGTGGCCGGTCGCGCCCGCGCGGCGGAGCCGCACATCGACACGGCCCCGCGCCCCCTTCGGGGCGCTGCCGAACCATAGCGGCCTTCCTCCGACCTGCTCAGCCCCCGGGCCGGGGCTCCGCCCCTTTCCGTGGCGTCGATATGCGGCTCCGCCGCGTGGTGGGGTCCCGCCCGGGGCCTCGGGGTCCAGGGGCGGGGCCCCTGGTTACGGGAAGGGGCGGAGAGGGGAAGACCAAGTGCCCCAAGGGCCTCGAGGCCCCGAAAGCGGGAGCGGGTGTTTGGGCGCGTACCCTCATAGCTCGTGAGGACGGGCACGAAACAGGCGACGAGTGGCGATGTGGTGTGCACCGTGCGCGGCCTGGTCAAGACCTATCCCGCGGCGCGCGGCCGGCGCGGGGCGCCCGCCACGCCCGCCGTCCGGGCCAGCGACGGCATCGACCTCGATGTGGTGCGCGGCGAGGTCTTCGGGCTGCTCGGGCCCAACGGCGCCGGCAAGTCCACCCTCGTACGGCAGCTCACGGGCCTGCTGCGGCCCGATGAGGGCCGGGTGCGGGTGCTCGGCCACGATCTCGTACGCCACCCCGAGCGCGCCGCCCGGCTGCTGGGCTATCTCGGCCAGGACTCGACCGCGCTGGACGAGCTGACCGTCTCCCTCGCCGCCGAGACCACCGCGCGGCTGCGCGGCCTGGAGACCCGCGCGGCCCGTGCCGAGCGGGACGCGGTGATCGAGGAGCTGGGGCTCGGGGAGGTCGCCGGGCGCCCGCTGAAGAAGCTCTCCGGGGGCCAGCGGCGGCTGGCCTGCGTCGCCGCCGCGCTGGTGGGGGAGCGGCCGCTGCTGGTGCTGGACGAGCCCACCAGCGGGATGGACCCGGTCGCCCGGCGCGCCGTGTGGGCGGCCGTGGACCGGCGGCGGGCCGAGCGGGGGGTGACGGTGGTGCTGGTCACCCACAATGTGATCGAGGCGGAGACGGTGCTGGACCGGGTCGCCGTGCTGGACCGCGGCCGGGTCATCGCCTGCGACACGCCCGCCGGGCTCAAGGCGCTGGTGGCCGACGAGGTGCGGCTGGAGCTGGTGTGGCGCACCGAGCCGCCACTGGACGTGCCCGAGGTCGCCGCGCTGTGGAAGGCCGCCGAGGCGGCCCGGGCCGCCGCCGACGCCTCCGGGCGGCGCTGGACGCTCCGGCTGCCGCCGGATGACGCGCGCGCCGCCATCGCCACCGTGACCGGCGGCCCCGCCTTCGCCGCGCTGGACGATTTCACCCTTGCCACGCCGAGCCTGGAGGATGTGTACATCGCCCTGGGGGGCCGTGCGGAGGGCGCGGAGGGCCTGGTGAAGGCGTGACCGCCGGGGCGAGCCGGTGAACGCGTCGGTCACCGTGACCGTATTCGAGCCGTAAGAGGCGAAGAGGAGCAGCACAACGTGAGTGTCATGCCCGCCGTGTCCGGTGTGTCCGGGGCCACTGGTGTGCCTGGTGTGTCCGGCGCGTCTGCTGGGCTGCCCGGTGCGTCTGGTGTTTCCGGTACCTCGGGGGCGTCCGGTGACGCCGGTGAGGCCGGTGACGTGCCCGCGCCGCTGGCGGCCCGGGCGCGGCTCTTCCCCGCGCTCGTCGCGGTCTACCGCGCCCAGCTCTCACGGGCCCGGGTGGCCCGGATCCCGCTGCTCTTCGTCGCCACCTTCCAGTCCATCGGGATCATGATCCTGATGCGCGGGGTGGTGGACGGCGGAAGCGAGGCGCGATCGGTGGTGGCCGGGTCGAGCGTGCTGGTCGTCGCCTTCGTGGCGCTCAACCTGCTCGCGCAGTACTTCGGCCAGCTGCGGGCCAGCGGCGGTCTTGACCACTACGCGACCCTGCCGGTGCCGCCCTCGGCCGTGGTGCTCGGGGCGGCCGCCGCGTACGCCTCCTTCACCGTGCCCGGGACCGCCGTCACCGCGGTGATGGGCAGTGTGCTCTTCCAGCTGCCCATGACGAACCTGTGGATCCTCCTCGCCGTGATCCCCCTGTCCGGCGCCGCCCTCGCCGGACTCGGCGCCGCCCTGGGGCTGCTCGCCCCGCGCCAGGAACTCGCCACGCTGTGCGGCCAGTTGGGGATGTCCGCCGCGCTGCTGCTCGGCGTGCTGCCCGCGGCCCGGATGCCGCAGGTGGTGTCGTACGCGCGCGATCTGCTGCCGTCGACGTACGGTGTGGAGGCCCTGGCCCGGTCCTTCGACGGGCAGCCCGACTGGTGGGTGGTCTGCGCCGACCTCGGGGTGTGCGCCGGGGTGGCCGTGGTGTCCCTCGCCGCCGCGACCTGGGCCTATCGGCGGGCGGCGGTGCGGTGACGCGCCGCGGCGAACGGCCCGCCGACCGAAGTACGCCGTCCGACTGGCACGATGACGGGGTGACCGCACCGTTGACGCCACATGACCAGCACTCGCCGCACGACGAGCCCGCCGAGGGCCGGCCGCCGTCCCACGAGCAGCCTCCTGCCGGGGACTCCGCCGTGCCGTACCCGACCGGGTATCCCGCGCACCCGGGGCAGGCTTCCGGGCACCCGGACCACGCCGAGCACTCCGAGCACTCCGAGCACGCCGAGTTCTCCGAGCACTCCGAGCCCGGGCCCGAGTTGCGTGCCGAACTGGTGCAGGCGTCGCTGGTCGCCATCGCGGTGGCGGTCTCCGGGGTGCTCCTCGGGCTGCTGTGGCTGTGGTTGGCGCCGAAGGTTCCCCTGGTCTCGGACGGGTCCGCCGTCTATCTGAAGAACTCGGAAGGGGAGGACGCGGTCGGCGCGGACGGGATGTTCACGCTGCTCGGGCTCGCCTTCGGGGCCGTCTCGGCCATCATCGTCTTCCTGATCTTCCGCCACGGCGGTATCGCGCTGGTCATCGGGCTGGCGATCGGCGGGGTGCTCGCCTCGGTGATCGCCTGGCGGCTGGGCGTATGGCTGGGGCCCACCTCGGACGTCGTGACACATGCCAAGGAGGCCGGTAAGGGCGTCACCTTCGACGGACCGCTCAAGCTGGGCGCCAAGGGCGCGCTGCTGTCGTGGTCGGTGGCGGCGATGGTGATCCACCTGGTGCTGACCGGGCTGTTCGGCCCCCGGGACCCGGAGCCGGACTCGGTGGAGCAGTGGCGCGGCGCCAAGTAGCCCCACCCCAGCGCCCAAGTAGCCACCCCAGCGGCCCGTCAGCCATGGTCGCCCGGTCAGTCGTGGTCGCCCCGTAGCGAGGCCCTGGCCGGTGGCTCCCGTGGCCGGAGCCCCGGGGTCAGGGGGAGGGGGTGCTGGAGGCGCGGACGATGAGTTCGGGGCGAAGGCGCCGCGACTCCACCGGCTCGCCCTCCAGCAGGCGCAGCAGCAGCCGCAGCCCCTCGCGCCCCATGTCGAGCATGGGCGAGCGCACGGTCGTCAGCGGCACCGGCAGCTCCGCCGCCAGGGGCGTGTCGTTGAAGCCCACCACGGCCACATCGGCCCCTGCCCGCAGTCCCTGGTTGCGGAGGGCGCCTATGGCGCCGATGGCCGCGAAGTCGTTCACCGCGAAGACGGCCGTCGGCGGGTTCGGGGTGTCCAGCAGCCGCGCCGTCGCGGCGTGGCCGCCGGGGACGTCGAAGCGTGAGTGGGCGATGCGGTCCGCCGGTACGGACAGCCCCGCCTCGCGGTAGCGGTCCACCAGGCCGGCGGTGCGGTCGATACCGGTGCTGGCGTACGGCTCGCCCGCGACGACGGCGACATCGCGGTGGCCCAGCTCCAGCAGATGCTCGGCCACCAGCCGGCCGCCGAGATAGTCGTCGCAGGTCACCGAGGGATGGGCGCCGGCGGTGCGGCTGACCAGGACGAAGGGGATTCCCCGTTCGGCCACCTCGTCGAGGAACCGCCCGTCCACATAGGCGTCGCCGAAGATCATGCCGTCGACGCGCCGCCCGATGACCATATTGGTGCGGGTGCGCTGGGCTTCGGGTTGGTCGCCGGTGTTGGCGACGAAGGTGGAGAGGCCGTGTTCGGCGGCGGCTTCCTCGATGCCCTCGTAGATCGTGGCGAGCACGATGTCGGACAGCCGGGGCACGAGGACGCCCACCAGATTGCTGCGCCGGGTGCGCAGGCTGGTCGCATGGGGGTTGGGCTGGTAGCCGAGCTCGTCGGCGAGGCGGCGGATGCGCTCGACCGTGGTGGTCGAGGCGGCGCGCAGGCTCTCATCCGGTTTGGCGTGCAACACCCGCGAAACGGTGGAGACATGCAGACCGAGCTCATCGGCGATGGTGCGCAGGGTGACCGGTCGTGCTCTCTTGGTGCCCACTCGGCTCGGCCTCCGGATGTCCCGCTGCCGCGTCCGGACCTCGGGGCGGCACGCTAACGCGATGTTAACAGCGGACCCCTTGACACCCGCTGTCGGCCACCCACATCCTACCCAAACGATTGGCCCAAACGTTTGGGCGCGAAATTGAGTCACAAAAGCGCGCTTTCGCGCCGTGGATGAGGAGGCAGGGTGCGCAGAATCGTCGTACTGTCGACGGGCGGGACCATTGCCACGCGCCGGGACGCCCATGGCACCAGGCTCGCCGCCGATCCCGCGGACGCCCTGCTGGAGCGGCTCCCTTGGCCCCCGCCCCCCGGGGTGGCGGTCGAGGCGAGGGATGTGTTCTGCCTCGGCAGCTATCTGCTGACCCCGGCCGATATGTACGGCGTCGCCGCTGCCGTCCGCGAGGCACTGGCGGACGACGGCGTGAGCGGGGTCGTCGTCACCCACGGCACCGACAGCCTGGAGGAGACCGCGTACCTGGTGGATCTCTTCCACGGTGATCCGCGGCCCGTGGTGTTCACCGGCGCGATGCGCCCGGCGGACGCCCCGGACAGCGACGGCCCGCGCAATCTGGCGGACGCGATCGCGGTGGCCGACGCCGCCGTGGCACGCGATCTGGGGGTGCTGGTCTGCTTCGACGGGCAGGTCTACCCCGCGCGGGGGACCCGCAAGGCGCACACCACCGCGCCCGCGGCGTTCACCGCGCCCGACGGCGGTCCGCTCGGGCGGGTGGGCGACGGTGAGGTGAAGATCTCAGCGGTGCCGGTGCGCTCCAAGCCGCTCGATCCCGGCACCTTCCGCCCCGACGCGACCCGTGTCGACATCGTGGCCTGCTACCCCGGATGCGATGTCCGGGCGCTGCGCGCGGTGGCCGACGCGGGCGCCCGAGGGGTGGTGCTGGAGGCCACCGGGGCGGGCAACGCCAACCCCGAGGTCGCCGAGGAGGTCGCCCGGCTCACCGCGTCCGGCGTGGTCGTCGCCCTGTCCACCCGGGTGCACGCGGGCCCCGTGGCCGCGCTCTACGGAAACGGCGGCGGCGCGGACCTGCTGCGGGCGGGCGCCGTACCCACCGGCACCCTGCGCCCTTCCCAGACGCGGGTCCTGCTCATCGCCCTGCTCGGCGCCTACGGCGATCCGCGGCGCGTGCGGGCCGAACTCAACAACTCACTGGAAAGGACTTCCCAATCGTGATGTCAAGCCGCAGTCGTGGCGGGAGGTGAACCTTGGTAGCACTGTCCGTCACGGATCATCGCCCACAGGACGTTGAGCCTGCGGCGGGCGAGCGCGAGCAGGGCCTGCTTGTGGCCCTTCCCCTCGCTTCTCTTCCGCTGGTAGTACGCCTTGGACGCGGGCATGTCGTGATGCTGACCATCGCCGAGAGGTACATCGAGCGCAGCAGTCCGCGGTGGTAGCGCCGGGGGCGGCGCAGGTTGCCGCTGACGCGGCCGGAGTCACGGGGCCTGGGGGCAAGGCCGGCGAAGCCAGCCAGGCGGTCGGCGCTGCCGAAGGCGTCCATGTCACCGCCGGTCGCGGCGATGAATTCGGCGCCGAGCTTGGGGCCCATGCCGGGCAGGCTGCGGATCACCTCGGCGTGCGGATGCTCGCGAAACGTGGCCTCGATCAGGGCGTCAAGCTCGACGATCTCCTCATCAAGGGCCATCACCCCCTTCGCGAGGCGGACCACCATGGCGGCCGCCAGCTTTTCGCCGGGCAGCGCGGTCATCTGCGCCTGGGCGGCCTCCACAGCCGTCTTCGCCAGCGCGGCGGCACCGCGGACCTTGCGGTTTTTCAGCCAGGTCTCGATCCGCTTGACGCCGGCGCGGCGGATCGCGGCCGGGGTCTGGTAGCCGGTCAGCAGCATCACCGGGCCCTTGTTGACCAGGTCCAGCGACCGCTCCAACGCAGGGAACACCTCCAGCAGTTGGGCACGGAGCCGGTTGATCTGCCGGGTGCGGTCGAAGACCACGTCCAAGCGTCGGGCGGTCAGGGTGCGCAGGTCGACAGCGATCTCGTCACCGGGCCGCAGGAGGCCGAGGTCGCGGCGGACGCGGGCCTGGTCGGCGATGACGAAGGCGTCCTTCGCGTCGGTCTTGCCCTCGCCCTTGTAGGTGACCGAGGCGCGGTGGACGGCCAGGCCGGTGAGATAGGCCATGGGCTGGCCGTGGCCGAGGAGCAGGCCGATCAGCAGGGCGGCGGCGCCGTGGTTGAGGTCGACGGCCCACAGCACATCCGTAGATATCTCCAGGACATCGCCGATGAGCTGGAGCAGCTCGGTTTCGTCGTTGAGGACCCGGCGGGAAAGCAACCGTTCGCCGTCCGCGTTGATCACCACGCAGTGGTGATGTTCCTTGCCGATGTCCACTCCGGCCCAGATCTCGGGCACGTTCCCTCCACCAGCTCGTCGTCACTTCACTCCCGCAGACGACCTCGCCGACGTTGTCCTACAGCAGCGATCGGGTCGCGTCTCCCAATTGGCGGTCGAGTCGTCGCGGGGCTCCGGGCGGCCAAGTCCTTTGAGCCATCCAAAAGGCGCCCACCATGCAGCCATACCCAAAGCCCCCGGGCCCTCCGATCTTACGAATGACCAGAGCAACCACCCTTGAAAGGTAGGACCACCCATGGCTAAAGAGATCTTTGTGGCGTTCGGGGTCGACGTCGACGCGGTGGCGGGCTGGCTGGGCTCCTACGGCGGCGAGGACTCGCCCTGTGACATCTCCCGTGGCCTGTTCGCCGGGGAGGTCGGGGTGCCGCGCCTGCTGCGCCTCTTCGAGCGGAAGGAACTGCGCACCACCTGGTTCATCCCCGGCCACTCCCTGGAGACCTTCCCCGACCAGACCCGCCAGGTGGTCGACGCGGGCCATGAGATCGGCGCCCACGGCTACTCGCACGAGAACCCGATCGCGATGACCCGGGCCCAGGAGAGCGCGATCCTGGACCGGAGCATCGAGCTGATCGAGAAGGTCTCCGGGCGCCGCCCGACCGGCTATGTCGCCCCCTGGTGGGAGTTCTCACCGGTGACCAACGAGCTGCTGATCGAGCGCGGCATCGCTTATGACCACTCGCTGATGCACAACGACTTCCACCCCTACTACGTCCGGGTGGGCGACAGCTGGACGAAGATCGACTACTCGCGTCCGGCCGAGGAGTGGATGAAACCGCTGGTGCGCGGCGAGGAGACCGGGCTGGTCGAGATCCCGGCCAACTGGTACCTCGACGACCTGCCGCCCATGATGTTCGTCAAGGCCAGCGCGAACAGTCATGGCTTCGTCAGCCCGCGCGACCTGGAGCAGACCTGGCGTGATCAGTTCGACTGGGTCTACCGGGAAATGGACTATGCGGCCTTTACCGTGACAATCCACCCCGATGTCTCGGGCAGGCCCCAGACGCTGCTCATGCTGGAGCGGCTCATCGAGTACATCAGCGGTCACGAGGGCGTGCGCTGGTCGACCTTCGACGAGATCTCCACCGACTTCAAGGCCCGCTTCCCCAGGGCCTGACACCCGAAGCTCCCCCCAGGGCCAGACCCCCGAAGCTCCCCAGGGCCAGACCCTCGAAGCTCCCCAGGGCCTGACCCCCGAAGCACCCCTCCATCCCGGTCCCCCCCGAGCGCGGCACCCCGCGCCGTGGCGCGCCTCCCTCCCCCCCGGACGACAGGTCATTTTGCCGCCCGGCCCCGGCCCCACCCCGGCCGAAGCACGTCCCCTCCCCTTCTCCCCTTCGCCGCGACGGCGCGGCGATCCCCCGCTTCCGACAAGGGGCACCTGTCATGACCACAGTCTCCTCCGGCCCGCTCGCCCCCGCCCGCAGACTTCCGCGCATCGGCGTACGTCCCACCAGAAAGGCGACGGCCATCGCGTTCTGCGCCTGGGTGTTCGCCGTATACGACTACATCTTGTTCGGCACCCTCCTGCCGGAGATCTCCAGCCGCTTCGGATGGAGCGAGGAGCGAGCGGCCCTGGTCTCCACCCTGATATCGGTCGGAACGGCCGTCGTCGTCCTCGGCGTCGGCCCGCTCGTCGACCGGCTCGGCCGCCGTAAGGGCATGATCCTCACCGTCTCGGGCACCGCCCTGGCGTCCGCCGCTTCGGCGGGCACCATCAACGCCTCCTACCTGGTCGGCGTCCGGTCCCTGGGCGGGCTCGGACTGTCCGAACAGGCGGTCAACACCACCTATCTGAACGAGATCTACGCCGTCACCGAGGATGAGGCGATCAAGAAGCGCCGCGGTTTCATCTACAGCCTGGTGCAGTCCGGCTGGCCGGTCGGCACCCTGGTGGCCGCGGCCTTCGTCGCCGTGTTCCTCCCGCTCGTCGGCTGGCGCGGCTGCTTCCTGCTGGCCACCTTCCCGGCCGTCGTCATCGCCCTGCTGCGCCGCGGACTGCCGGAGACCCCGCAGTTCGAACTCCAGCGGCGCCTGCGCGAGCTGCGCCGGTCCGGCGACGAGGAAGAGGCACGACGGCTCGCCGCGGAGTACGGCGTGGACGAGACGCCCTCCGCACCACTGCTGGAGATCTTCCGTGGCCGCGCCCGGCGCAACACCCTGGTGCTCAGCTTCGCCTGGCTGGCCAACTGGTTCGGCATCCAGATCTTCAGCGTCCTGGGCACCACGGTACTCACCAGGGCCAAGGGCGTCAGCTTCGCCAACTCGCTGCTGCTCTTCATCGTCATCAACGCCGTCGGCTTCGCCGGATACCTCTTCCACGGCTGGGCCGGCGACCGCTTCGGACGCCGCAATGTGATCGCCTGTGGCTGGATCCTCTCGGGCGTCCTCTTCGCCCTCATGCTGACCGTCGCCCACGGCACCGTCCCCGTGGTGCTGTTCTACTCCCTGGGCATGTTCTTCCTGATCGGCCCGTACGCGGCGATGCTCTTCTACATGGGTGAGTGCTACGACACCCAGTGCCGGGCCACCGGCACCTCGTTCATCAACGCGTTCAGCCAGCCCGGGGCCATCGCCGCCGGCGCCATCGCCACCGCGATGCTCGCCTCCGGCGCCCACTGGAACCAGACGGCGCTGCTCGTGGGAGCGGTCGGCACCTTCCTGTCCGGCTTCGTGATGTTCGCCGCCCGCCGGGTCGACACCCTCGAAGCCTGAACTCACCGGGAGAACGACAACAGTGCTAAGGACAGACCAGTCGGACCATCGGGTCGCCGTCATCACCGGTGCGGCCAGCGGCATCGGCCGCGCGCTCGCGGTGGAGTACGCCCGCCGCGGGGTGCGCACCGTCATCGGTAGCTACCCCGGCGACCCCCATGACCCCACCGAGACCGAGCGCCTGGTGAAGGCGGCGGGCGGGGAGTGCGCGCGGTACGAGGTCGATGTGCGCGACCCCGCGCAGGTCGAATCGTTCGCCGAACACGCCGTCGACGTCTTCGGCCGCCTGGACATCGCCGTGGCGGGCGCCGGAGTGCTGCGCCGGGCCGCGCTCGACGAACTCACCGACGCCGCCTGGGACGACATGCTCTCGGTCGACCTGACCGGAGTGCTGCGCACCCTGCGCTCCGCGGCGCGGCGGATGGACGGACCGGGCGCGATGGTGGCGGTGTCCTCCATCGCGGGCGGGGTCTACGGATGGGACGACCACGCCCACTACGCCGCCGCGAAGGCCGGGGTGCTCGGGCTGTGCCGGAGCCTCGCGGTCGAACTCGCCCCACGGGCCATCCGGGTCAACTCCGTCGTCCCGGGGCTCATCGAAACCCCGCAGTCCTCCGATCCGGTCAACTCCCTCGGCCCCGAGGGGCTTTCCCGCGCCGCCGGGTCCATCCCCTGGGGACGGGTCGGGCGGCCGGAGGAGGTCGCCTCCGCGATCGCCTATCTGACCTCGGACGACGCCTCGTACATCACGGGCCAGAGCCTGACCGTCGACGGTGGGCTCACCGTGCGGATGCCGGTATGAGGAGGGAGCGCTGATGGGTGCGCTGGACGGACGGACCGCGTTCATCACCGGCGGGGCCAGCGGCATCGGCCGCGCCGTCGCCGAGGCGTACACGGCCGAAGGGGCCCGGGTGGTGGTGGCCGACCGCGACGCGGAGCGGGCGAAGGCGGTCGCCGCGCGGTGCGGTGCGGCGGGACACATGGCCGTGGACGTGAGCGACCCGGCCGCCGTGGAGGCGGTGATGGCGGCGGCGGTCGGGGAGTTCGGCGGGATCGACATCCTGGTCAACGCGGCAGGCATCCTCACCGAGGCGCCGCTGATGGAGATGGACCCCCAGGTGTGGTCCGAGACCCTGGCGGTCGATCTGACGGGTGTCTTCCTCTGCTGCCGCTATGCCGTGCCCCAGATGGCCGAACGGGGCTGGGGGCGGGTCATCAACATCGCCTCGCAGCTCGGCATCAAGGGCGGCCGGTCGCTGGCCCACTACGCGGCCGCCAAGGCCGGGGTCATCGGCCTGACCAAGTCGCTGGCGCTGGAGGTCGCGGAGCGGGGCGTCCTGGTGAACGCCATCGCGCCGGGGCCGATCGACACCCCGATGGTCGCCGGGATCACCCCGGAGTGGAAGGAGGCCAAACAGGCCGAACTGCCGCTGGGGCGGTTCGGCCGACCCGAAGAGGTCGCCCCGACCGCCGTCCTGCTCGCCAGCGACCCCGGAGGCAATCTGTACGTCGGCCAGACCCTCGGCCCCAACAGTGGCGACGTGATGCCCTAGCCCACGGCCGGTGACGCGGCCCAAGGAGCTACCGGCCAAGGGGACGCCGGCCAAGGGAAGGAGGTGTGCGATGTGCGGGGCGTGCGGTGAGCGTGGCGCGTTCGACTGGGCGCGGCCCTGGACCGCCGGGGTCGCGGCCCGGCGGGCGGTGGGCCTCGCCGCGGCGCGCGCGGTGGACCGGCCAGGGGTGCGGGTGGTGGCCGGAAGCGGGGGCTGGCTGGTGACCGGGCCCACCGGGGCGGCCACGGCCTGCGAAGGGCTGGGCGCGCTGGTGGCGGCCGTACGGCGCTGGGCCCCGGGAGCCGAACCGGCGCCCCGCGATCCCGCGCGGCCGTCCGGGCCGCTGTCCGTACCGGCGGAGGAGGACCGGCGCGCGGGAGTCGTGCTGCGCGTCGCCCCGGGCGGGGCCCGCCACGCCGACGCCGCGCTGGGCGGCCCCGGGGAGGCGGCGGTGGTGGACTGCGAGGCCACGGCCCGCGCCGTCCTGGCCGCCCTCGCCTCGCCGCGCTGGTCCCCGCGCCGCTATCTGGAGCGGGTGGAGGGGGTGGCCGAGGACTGGGCCCGCCCGGCGCCCCTCCTGCGGGCGCCGCCCGGAGGGCCGGACCCCTGCGCCCAGGCGGCCGACACCATGGTCCGGCTGGAGTGGGCCCGGCAGAGCGGGCGGCTGGACGGCGACGCGCTCGCCGCCCGGGGCCCGCTCGGGCCCGCCGCCGAGTACGACGTGGAGATCCGCGACGGGCAGGTGGTCCGGGCCCGGACCCGCTACCTGCCGGAGCGCGCGATCGGCGCCACCACCGCGTCGGTCAGCGACGCCAGGTCCTTGGGCGACAGCTCGACCTCCAGCCCGCGACGGCCCGCCGAGACGCAGATCGTCTCGTAGCCGGACGCCGACGCGTCCAGCGCCGTGGGGAGGCGCTTGCGCTGACCGAGCGGGGAGATCCCGCCCCGCACATAGCCCGTGGTGCGCTCGGCCAGGGCCGGATCCGCCATCGTGGCCCGTTTGCCGCCCACCGCGGAGGCGAGCGCCTTGAGGTCGAGCGTGGCCGAGACCGGCACGATGGCGACCGTAAGGCGGTCATCGACGCTCGCGACGAGGGTCTTGAAG
Source organism: Streptomyces violaceusniger (assembly GCA_005405945.1). Taxonomy (GTDB): domain Bacteria; phylum Actinomycetota; class Actinomycetes; order Streptomycetales; family Streptomycetaceae; genus Streptomyces; species Streptomyces violaceusniger. Next base: position 3,650,601 of record BJHW01000001.1, on the reverse strand, counting down.
ACCCGCTCCGGTGCGACGCCGAGCGCCTGGGCGGCCTCCTCGCCGTAGGACGGGGCCGCCGGGTCGTGCTCGTAGGAGTGCACGGTGAACTCCGTGCCCGCGGCGGTCAGGGCGGTGGTGGCGGGGGTGCCCGCCGAGTTCTTCCTGGTCTTCTTGGGCATGTTCGTCCGCGTCAGTTGGGGCTGGTGGGCCCGCGGGTCAGATCGACGGCCGGGAGCGAGGGGAGCTTACCGATGACCGCGCTCTCGGCGCGAAGGAGTTTCAGCTCGTCGGCCAGCCGGCTCGCGGTGTCCGGCGCCTGGAGCAGCCGCTGCTTCGCGGGCGTGTCCAGCACGGCCGCGGCCGCCACCAGGTAGGAGAGGACGGACGGCTCGCCCGGCAGGTCCTGCTCGGCCGCCAGGGTGCGCTCCCGGGCGCCCGCGAGCCGCTTCTGGTACAGGCGGAAGGCCCGTACGACCCCCGAGGCCAGCGCCCCGGCACCCTCGCCCTGCTCCTCCTCCAGCTCCTTGACCTCGGCCGTCAGATACGAACCCGAGGAGTCCACGGAGACCAGCTCGAAGCGGGTGGTGCCGGTGGCCAGCACCTCGAAGGTGCCGTCCTCCTGCTCCCGGATGGTGGCCGCGTCCGCCACGCACCCCACGGAGTAGAAGGACTTGGCGGGGTCGGGGCCGAACCCGGCCGTGGGGCCGGGGTCCGGCAGCGCGAGGGAGTCCGGGAGGCCGATCGCGCTCGGCGCGACCTCGTGGCCGTCCCTGATCGCGATCACCCCGAACCGGCGCGGCGCGTCCTCGGGGAGCGCCGACAGATCGCGCATCAGGGAGCGATACCGCTGCTCGAAGACGTTCAGGGGCATGACGAGCCCCGGGAACAGCACCGTGTTCAGCGGGAAGAGCGGAAGGCGCGCGGAGGTCACGGGGCGTAAGCCTAATGGCCCCGCGCGTCCCCTTTCACTGGTGCCGGAGCAGCCGTCACTGGCGCCGCAGCAGCCGGGACGCTCCGGCGGCGACCGCGGTGGCCAGCACCCAGCCCAGGAGGATCATGATGATGGAGGCCCATTGGACGGCGCCGGTCGGCTTCCAGTAGCCGTCCATGCCCAGGTCGATGACCGGGATCAGCAGATCGAGCGTGTACAGCGAGGCGTTCCAGTTCGGCGCTTCGTCCGGCTTCAGCGCCTCCGGCCGGTTGTGGGCGAAGAACACCGAGCCGACCGCCCACAGCACCGCCATCCACACCGCCGCCCGGCCCGGGCGGTAGCCGTAGGCCACCGTCCAGTCCTGGAGATAGCCCCACACCTTCCCGGCGAGCGGCAGCGTCTCCCGGCGGCGCCGCTGCTTGGCGAGCTGCACCTCACGCGCGTCGGCGTCCTCGCCGCTGGCCCGCATGGTGTTGGCCAGCATCTCGTACGGCTCGGGCGCGTACTCGGGCGTGGCGGCGGCCACCCACTCCAGCCGCCGGGCCAGCGGGAAGTGGCCGCGCGGGATCAGGCACTCATAGCTGAACCCGGCCATGGTCAGCCCGCCGGGCCCCGGCCAGCTCACCGACTTGTCGACGAGGTTGACCACCCGGGCGCCGGAGAGGATCACCCGGCCGCGCTGCGGCCGCTCCCCGAGGAAGCGCAGCTCGGGCGTCTGGACCCGGCGCAGCGACAGCTCCTGGTCGTTCTCCATGATGAAGCGGGCCTGGTCGAAGTCGATGGCGTCGCCGATCCGCCCGTCGTCCAGCCGGATCCCGCCCTCGCACTCGAAGCGCTGGATCCGGGTGCCGCGGGTGGGGGTGGAGGCGGTGCCGTACGGCGGGGTGGAGCCGCTGGAGTACGTGCTCACCCCGCCCGCGGTGAGGTACAGGCTGCGCTCCACGGTCAGCTGTGGCGCGTTGAGCGCGCGGCGGCCGTAAGGGTTGCGCAGCCGGCTGCCGCGCAGGCTGAGCGACACGCCGATCTGCGCCCCCCGCAGGCTCAGCTCGCCGTACGACTCGATCATGTCGGCCTGGAAGTCCTGGGCGACGGTCAGCCCGTCGGCGCTGATCGACATGCCCCGGCGGTCGCGGCGCACGATGAGCTGGTTGAGCAGTAAATCGGTGCCGATATGGGCGTCGGTGAGCCGGATCCCGTGCTCGACCACACAGCGCGGCAGATGCAGATCGCCCTCGGTGCGCAGCCGGGCCGCCTCCAGCCGGGGGAGGGAGCAGCCCACCAGGCGCAGGGTGGTGAACTGCGCCTCGGGGACCAGCACCTCCCGCTCGAAGCGGCAGTTCTTGAGCTCCACGTAGGGCTCGATGTTTCCGCCGGCCAGATCGAGCGTGCCGGTGATGTGCACCCCGTTGAGCTTGAGCGCCGAGACCCGGCCCGGCTGCGGGGGCGGCCCGTCCAGCAGCAGGAGGGCCACGACACGCGCGCGGACACTGCGCTCCGGGCCCCAGGCGTACGGTCCTGAGGGTCGTTCCGCTGGGGATGGGAGGTGCGCAGGTCATGGGTGCTGCCGTTGCGGAACGCCTGCCACATGCCCCATTCGGCGGTGGTCAGATCGAGGCCCGGGGGTGGGTCGCCATCGTGCGGCTCGGTCACAGCCGTGTCCCCTCCTGATTCTCCGTGTCCCCGTACGGAGCACATTCCCGCTGAGTAACCGGTTGAACGCCAACGGTCAGGGTCAACTTAGGGGGTCCGTATCACTGACTGATACGGGGGGAGGGGCGTCGTGGCGGGTCTGAGACAATTGATCGCGTGATCTCCCGTATCGATCTGCGCGGCGCCGCCTTCCCGGAGGGCGGGATCGACCGCGACCTGCTGCCCCGTGCCGAGCTCGACGTCGAGGCCGCCCTGGAGAAGGTGCGGCCCATCTGCGACGACGTGCGCCATCGCGGTACCGCTGCGCTGATCGACTACGCCCGTCGGTTCGACGGCGTCACCATAGAGCGGGTGCGGGTCCCCGCGGAGGCGCTGCGGCGCGCCCTCGCCGAGCTGGACCCGGCCGTGCGGGCCGCCCTGGAGGAGTCCATCCGGCGGGCCCGGCTGGTCCACCGTGAGCAGCGGCGCACCGACCACACCACCCAGGTGGTGCCGGGCGGCACGGTCACCGAGCGCTGGGTGCCGGTCGAGCGCGTCGGGCTGTACGTACCGGGCGGGCGCTCGGTCTACCCCTCCTCCGTGGTGATGAACGTGGTGCCCGCGCAGGAGGCGGGGGTCGCCTCGATGGCCGTCGCCTCCCCGCCGCAGGCGGAGTTCGGCGGGCTGCCGCACCCCACGATCCTCGCGGCGTGCGCCCTGCTGGGCGTGGACGAGGTGTACGCGGCGGGCGGCGCCCAGGCCGTCGCCATGTTCGCCTACGGCACCGAGGACTGCCGTCCGGTCTCGATGGTGACCGGTCCTGGCAACATCTGGGTCGCGGCGGCCAAGCGGCTGCTCAAGGGCCGGATCGGCATCGACGCCGAGGCCGGGCCGACCGAGATCGCCATCCTCGCCGACGCCACCGCCGACCCGGTCCACGTCGCCGCGGACCTGATCAGCCAGGCCGAGCACGACCCGCTGGCCGCGTCCGTGCTGGTCACCGACTCCGAGGAGCTGGCCGCCGCGGTCGAGAAGGAGCTCGAGGTCCAGGTCGGGGCCACCAAGCACGTCGCGGACCGGATCGCTCCCGCGCTGGCCGGGCGGCAGTCCGGCATCGTGCTGGTCGACGGTCTGGAGCAGGGTCTGGCCGTCGTGGACGCGTACGCGGCCGAGCACCTGGAGATCCAGACCCAGGACGCGGCGGCCGTCGCGGCCCGGGTGCGCAACGCCGGGGCGATCTTCGTCGGGGCCTACGCCCCGGTGTCGCTCGGTGACTATGCGGCGGGCTCCAACCATGTGCTGCCCACCGGCGGCTGCGCCTGCCACTCCTCCGGGCTGTCCGTGCAGTCCTTCCTGCGCGGCATCCATGTGGTGGACTACACCCGGGACGCGCTGGCCGAGATCGCCGGCCATGTGGTGACGCTGGCCGAGGCGGAGGATCTGCCCGCCCACGGCGCCGCGGTGAAGGCAAGGTTCGACTGGAAGGTGCCACCGAGCAAGTGACCGGCATTGACGATCTCCCGATCCGGGACGAGCTCCGTGGCAAATCCCCGTACGGCGCTCCGCAGCTGGACGTGCCCGTACGGCTGAACACCAACGAGAACCCCTATCCGCTGCCCGAGCCGCTGGTCGCCCGGATCGCCGAGCGGGTCGCCGAGGCGGCCCGGAACCTCAACCGCTACCCGGACCGGGACGCGGTCGAGCTCCGCACCGGGCTGGCCCGCTACCTCAGCCGTACGGCCGGTCTCGAGGTCGGTGTCGCCCAGGTCTGGGCGGCCAACGGGTCCAACGAGGTGCTCCAGCAGCTGCTGCAGACCTTCGGCGGGCCGGGGCGCACCGCGATCGGCTTCGAGCCCTCGTACTCGATGCACGCGCTGATCTCCCGTGGCACCGGCACCGGCTGGATTTCCGGTCCGCGGAACGCCGATTTCACCATCGATGTCGATGCCGCCCGTAAGGCCATCGCCGAGCACCGCCCCGATGTCGTCTTCATCACCTCGCCGAACAACCCGACGGGACGGCGGTCGGCGCCGAGACGGTGCTGGCGCTGCACGACGCGGCGCAGGACGCCAGGGCGGACACCGCCGGGGCGCTCGTCGTCGTGGACGAGGCGTACGGGGAGTTCAGCCACCGTCCGTCGCTGCTGCCGCTGATCGAGGGGCGGCCGCGGCTGGTGCTCTCGCGGACCATGTCCAAGGCGTTCGGCGCGGCCGGGCTGCGGCTCGGCTACCTCGCCGCCGACCCGGCGGTCGTCGACGCCGTCCAGCTGGTCCGCCTGCCGTACCACCTGTCCGCCGTCACCCAGGCCACCGCGCTGGCCGCCCTGGAGCACACCGATACGCTGCTGGGGTACGTCGAGGCGCTCAAGGCCGAGCGCGACCGGCTGGTGGGCGAGCTGCGCACCATCGGCTGCGAGGTGACCGAATCCGACGCCAACTTCGTCCAGTTCGGCCGCTTCGAGGACGCCCACGCGGCGTGGCAGGGCCTGCTGGACCGGGGCGTCCTGGTCCGGGACAACGGCGTACCGGGATGGCTGCGGGTCACCGCGGGGACCCCGGCCGAGAACGACGCGTTCCTCGACGCGGTACGCGAGCTGATGAAGGAGACGAGCGCATGACCCGCGTGGGACGCGTGGAGCGCACCACCAAGGAGACCTCGGTCGTCGTCGAGATCGACCTCGACGGCACCGGCCAGGTCGATGTGTCGACAGGGGTCGGCTTCTACGACCACATGCTCGACCAGCTCGGCCGCCACGGCCTCTTCGACCTCACGGTCAAGACCGAGGGCGACCTGCACATCGACACCCACCACACCATCGAGGACACCGCCCTCGCGCTGGGCGCCGCCTTCAAGCAGGCGCTCGGCGACAAAGTGGGCATCTACCGCTTCGGCAACTGCACGGTGCCGCTGGACGAGTCGCTGGCCCAGGTGACGGTCGACCTCTCCGGCCGCCCGTACCTGGTGCACACCGAGCCGGAGAACATCGCGCCGATGATCGGCACCTACGACACCACGATGACCCGGCACATCCTGGAGTCCTTCGTGGCCCAGGCGCAGATCGCCCTGCACGTCCACGTGCCCTACGGGCGCAACGCCCACCACATCGTGGAGTGCCAGTTCAAGGCCCTGGCGCGGGCCCTGCGCTACGCCAGCGAGCGCGACCCCGCGCCGCCGGGATCCTCCCCTCCACGAAGGGGCCCTCTGACCGTGAGCGTCGCCCGCGCGGCCGCCGGGCCGCAGACGACACTCGACCCGCGCTTTCGCCGCGCGGGCGGAGAAGCGAACGAGGTAGCTGTGAGCGTCGCCCGCGCGGCCGCCGGGCCGCAGACGACACTCGACCCGCGCTTTCGCCGCGCGGGCGGAGAAGCGAACGAGGTAGCTGCGTGAACGGCCTGTCGACCGTGTTCATCCTCGTGGGACTGTTTCTGCTCGGCGGGGTCATCTCCTTCGTCAAGCAGGGCATGTCCAAGAGCATCATCACGCTGCTCGGGATCGGCGCCACGATGGCGCTGCTCGCCGGCGTCCTGCGGCTTGAGGTATGGAATTGAGCAACAAGAGCGTCGTTGTCCTCGACTACGGATTCGGCAACGTCCGGTCCGCCGAGCGGGCCCTCGCCCACGTCGGCGCGCAGGTCGAGATCACCCGTGACTACGACAAGGCCATGGCCGCCGACGGCCTGCTCGTCCCCGGTGTCGGCGCCTTCGCCGCCTGCATGAAGGGGCTGCGCGCGGCGCGCGGCGACTGGATCGTGGGGCGCCGGCTGTCCGGCGGCCGCCCGGTCATGGGCATCTGCGTCGGCATGCAGATCCTCTTCGGGCGCGGCATCGAGCACGGAGTCGAGGCCGAGGGCCTGGACGAGTGGCCCGGCACGGTCGAGCCGCTGCGCGCCCCCGTCGTCCCCCACATGGGGTGGAACACGGTCAAGGCGCCCGGCGACTCCCAGCTCTTCGCGGGCCTGGACGAGGGCGAGCGGTACTACTTCGTCCACTCCTACGCGGTCCGCACCTGGGAGCTCGAGGTCACCAACCCGCATATCCCCGCCCCAAGGTCACCTGGGCCACCCATGGCGAGCCGTTCGTCGCCGCCGTCGAGAACGGCCCGCTGTGGGCCACCCAGTTCCACCCCGAGAAGTCGGGCGACGCCGGGGCGCGGCTGCTCCGCAACTGGCTCGACACGCTCTGACCCGCCCCGCCCGCCCGACCCGCCCCGCGTCAGCTCTCACCGAAGGTTGTCCGCATGCGCACGCACCGCCTCGAACTCCTCCCCGCCGTCGATGTCCGCGACGGCCAGGCCGTCCGCCTCGTCCACGGCGAGTCCGGCTCCGAGACGTCGTACGGCGACCCGATGGAGGCCGCACTGGCCTGGCAGCGGGCGGGCGCCGAGTGGCTGCACCTGGTGGACCTCGACGCCGCCTTCGGCACCGGGGACAACCGCGCGCAGATCGCCGAGGTGGCCCGCGCCATGGACCTCAAGGTCGAGCTGTCCGGCGGCATCCGCGACGACGCCTCGCTGGCCGCCGCCCTGGCCACCGGCTGCACCCGGGTGAACCTCGGCACGGCCGCCCTGGAGACCCCCGAGTGGGTCGCCAAGGTCATCGCCGAGCACGGCGACCTGATCGCGGTGGGCCTCGATGTGCGCGGCACCACGCTGCGCGGCCGCGGCTGGACCCGGGACGGCGGCGATCTGTACGAGACGCTGGCCCGCCTCGACTCCGAGGGCTGCGCCCGCTACGTCGTCACCGACATCGCCAAGGACGGCACCCTCCAGGGCCCCAACCTGGAGCTGCTGCGCAATGTCTGCGCCGCGACCGACCGCCCCGTCGTCGCCTCCGGCGGCGTTTCCTCGCTCGATGACCTGCGCGCCCTTGCGACCCTGGTACCGGAAGGTGTCGAGGGCGCCATCGTGGGCAAGGCGCTCTACGCCAAGGCATTCACCTTGGAAGAGGCGTTGGAGGCGGTGGCCGTATGACCTCACCCGAGATCGGGCGACGGGTCCAGACCGAGAGTCCCTGGGAGCAGACCATCGGGTTCGCCCGGGCCGTCGAGGCCGGTGACCTGGTGCTCGTCGCCGGGACGATGCCGCTCGCGGAGCGCGGCGTCCTGGAGGGCGAGGGGGATCCGTACGAGCAGACGCTCGCGGCCTTCCGCCATGCGCTGGACGCGCTGAAGAGGTTCGACCTCGGCATCGAATCGGTGGTCCGCACCCGTATGTACCTCACCCACGCCCGCGACGTGGACGAGGTGGGACGCGCCCACAAGGAGCTCTTCGACGCCGTGCGCCCCGCCGCGACGCTGGTCGTGGTGTCCGGCTTCGTCGACTCGCGCGTCCTGGTGGAAGTCGAACTGGAAGCATTCCGAGGAGCACGACAGTCATGACCCTGGCGGTCCGAGTCATCCCCTGCCTGGACGTGGACAACGGCCGGGTCGTCAAGGGCGTCAACTTCCAGAATCTGCGCGACGCGGGCGACCCGGTCGAGATGGCCAAGATCTACGGCGAGGAGGGCGCGGACGAGCTCACCTTCCTCGACATCACCGCCTCCTCCGGCGACCGCGAGACCACCTACGACGTGGTCCGCCGCACCGCCGAGCAGGTCTTCATCCCGCTGACGGTCGGCGGCGGCGTCCGCACCCCGGAGGACGTCGACAAGCTGCTGCGCGCCGGGGCGGACAAGGTCGGCGTCAACACCGCCGCCATCGCCCGCCCCGAGCTGATCCGCGAGATCGCCGAGCGCTTCGGCAGCCAGGTGCTCGTCCTCTCGGTCGACGCCCGCCGCTGCCCCGAGGGGACGGTGACCCCCTCCGGCTACGAGGTCACCACCCACGGCGGCCGCCGTGGCACCGGCATCGACGCCGTCGAATGGGCCCACCGCGCGGCGGAGCTGGGCGCCGGGGAGATCCTGCTGAACTCCATGGACGCGGACGGCACCAAGGACGGCTACGACACGGCCATGATCGAGGCCGTCCGCAAGCACGTCACCATCCCGGTGATCGCCAGCGGCGGCGCCGGCAAGCCGGCCGACTTCTCGCCGGCCATCGCGGCGGGCGCGGACGCGGTGCTCGCGGCCTCCGTCTTCCACTTCGGCGATCTGCGGATCGGCCAGGTGAAGGACGCGCTACGGGAGGCTGGGCACCCGGTCCGCTGAGGCAGACGCGATGAAGCGAGGGACCACCGGCCGGTGGTCCCCCGCCGCCGTGACGTCTCAGCTGGTCGGCCGCTCGCGGTAGTGGTCGACGATGCCGCGCTTCAGGTACGCGGTCTTCTCCATGACGTCGCCCTTCTTGCCCGCCCCGACGTCCCTCGTCAGGTAGCTGCGCTCACCGAGCAGGGTCAGGCTGTCCCGGTCGAAGACCCATTCGGTGGCCTCCCCCGACCTCTTGTCGACGCGGGCGATGCCGACCCCGTGGCGGCCCGCCGCGTCCACCGCGTCCTCCTTCCGCGTCACCCCGGGGATCTTCGCGGCGGCCTTGTAGAGGGCGGCGGCGTTCTCCGGCGGCATCACCGTCTCGCCCAGGAAGGAGCCGATCCGGTTGAAGACGGCCTGTGCCTTCTCCACGTCCTCGTCCGGTGTGGCCATCCGGTACAGCTCCTTGAGCAGGGCGTCCGGGTCGGTCGGCAGGGACGCCAGCCACTGGTACGTGGGGCGGTAGGGGCCCGCCGGGGACCCGCCCAACTCGGCCATCCGGGCCCACTCCCCGTTTTCCTTCATCTCGCCGGTCTTGGTGATCCGCTTCACCTGCTGCGACATCCAGACCTCGCGCTCATGCCGCGGCTCAAGTGTCGAGGAGCCGTCCTCCTTCATCTCGGCTCCCGCCGTCACGCTCTTGACGTAGACGAACTGGTCCTGCCGCACCGGCTTGACGTCCGACTTCGCCGCGGTCCCGGCGATCCGGTCGAGCAGGACGGTGGCGGTCTCGCGGGGGTGGGAGCCATCGCCGGAGTCGCCGCCCGCGGTCAGGGTGACGGCCAGCGCCCCGGCCAGCGCCAGGCCCGCGGCGGGCATCAGCAGCGCCGGGCGCAACAGCCGCCGCCGGACCGTACGGGCGGGGGCGGTGGCGGTGACGGTGGTGCGGTTCTGGTCGTCATCGATGTGCTGCATCAATCGGTCCTTGTGGTGGAGGTACGGAGCGGAGGGCACGTCCCGTTCGGCCGGGACGGGAGGCAGCAGCCGGGCGAGCTCCTCGCGCGCGGTGTCCTCGTACGCGGTGTCCTCGTACGCGGCGTCCTCGCGCTCGCGCTCGGGCCGGGCGGGCCCGGAGCCGGCGGCGTTCATCGGGGGTCCTCCTGAAACTCCTGAAAGGGCAGGGCCGCGAACGCGGCCTCACGCTGTACCTCTCCGCGACGGTGCGGCGGTTCCTTCTTTTCCTCCGCGAGCCGCTGATCGGCGAGCTTGCGCAGCCGGGCGCGGGCCCGGGACAGCCGCGAGCGCACCGTTCCCACCGGGATGCCCATGGCCTCGGCCGCCTGTGCGTAGTCCAGGCCGGACCAGACGCACAGCGCCAGCACCTCCTGCTCCCCGCGCCGCAGCCGGCCGAACACCGTGCGCACGGCGGCGAGCCGACGGGTGTCGTCGATACGGGCCGCCGCCTCGTCGGCGAAGTCCGCCACCGGGGCGGGGGCCGGGCGGCGGGCCAGGAAGGCCAGGCGGCGGCCGATGCCGCGGTTGGCGTTGCGCGCCTTGTTCGTCGCCACGCCCAGCAGCCACGGTTTCAGCGTGCCGTCGCCCGGTTCCAGCCGCTCCCGGGTGCGCCAGGCGTCGAGGAACGTATCGCCCATCACCTCCTCGGCCACCGAACAGTCGCCGGTCAGCCGGAAGGCATGGTTGTAGACCGTGCGCGCGTAACTCTCGTAGAGCTCCGCGAACGCCTCCCGGTCGCCCGCCCGTATCCGCGCCCGCAGGCCATCACTCATCTCGTTCACACCTCACACCCGTGCCTCTCCGCACGGCGGAGGTGGTTCCCGTGACCTGCGCCACACATGGGGCGCGGCGGCGAGGTGCCCGGCGGACCACGGCGCTCCGCCGGGGCCCAGGGACTTCGCCCCTGGGCCCGGGGGGCCGGGGCGGAACCCCAGTTGTGGGAAGGGGCGGGGAGGGGAGCAGCCCGCGGCAGGCGTCGGCAGTCGTCGGCAGTCGTCCGTAGGCGTCGGCAGGCCTCGGCAGGCGTCCGCAGGCGTCAAGGTCCGCCGGACACCCCCTACTCGGCCGGGACCGACGCCGCCTCGATCACCTCGTCCAGGACCTCACGGGAGCGGAGCAGGTCCGCGATCATGCGGTCGATGCGCTCCCGCTCCACCGTCAAGTCGGAGACCAGCTGTCCGTCGGCCGTCCGCGACGGGCCGCCGTCCGAGTCCCGCATGCAGGGGAGCAGCTGGGCGATCTTCTCGCTGCACAGCCCCGCCGCGAACAGCTCCTGGATGCGGATGACGCGGTCCACCGCGCCCTCCCCGTACTCGCGATGGCCGCCCGGAGTGCGCTCGGCCGTCATCAGGCCCTGCTTCTCGTAGTAGCGCAGCGAGCGCTCGCTGACGCCGGTGCGCCGCGCCAGTTCGCCGATCCGCATTCCTCACCTCGTCTGCCGGTCCGGGACTTGAATCTGACATCAGTGGCAGGTTCTACCGTACCCGCATGACGCACACACCCGAGATACCCAGCCTCTTCGAACCCGCCCGCCTCGGCCCTCTCGACCTCCCCAACCGCCTGGTCATGGCGCCGATGACGCGCAACCGCGCCGCCGCCGACGGCGTGCCCCTGCCGATCATGGCCACCTACTACGCCCAGCGCGCCACGGCCGGGCTGATCGTCGCCGAGGCCGCCACGCCCAACGCGGTGGGGCAGACCTACCCCGACATCGCCGCGATCCACAACGCGGCCCAGGTGGCCGGATGGCGGCGGGTGACCGACGCGGTGCACGCGGCGGGCGGCCGGATGTTCCTCCAGCTCCAGCACGGCGGCCGGGTCGGCCACCCGGACACCAGTGGGCTGATGCCGGTGGCGCCCTCGCCGGTCCCGCTCCCGGAGACGATCTTCACCCCGAACGGCCATCGGCAGGCCGTCGTACCGCGCGAGATGACGCTCGAGGAGATCCGTTCCACCGTCGCCGACTTCGCCGCCGCCGCGCGCAACGCCCGGGGCGCGGGCTTCGCCGGAGTGGAGGTGCACGCCGCCAACGGCTACCTCCTCCACCAGTTCCTGGCCCAGGGCACCAACCGCCGCACCGACGCCTACGGCGGCTCGGTGGCCGGACGCGTCCGGTTCGTGACCGAGGTGGTCCACGCCGTCGCCGACGCGATCGGCCCCGAGCGGGTGGGCCTGCGCATCTCGCCCGGATCCACCGTCAACGGCATCGAGGAGGGCGACACCGAGGCCCTCTACCCCGCGCTCATCAAGGAGCTCGCCGACACCGGCCTCGCCTATCTGCACATCGTCCGCGCCCAGCCGGACCAGCCCCTCTTCCGGGAGCTCCGCGCCTCCTGGCCGGCCACGCTGATCGCCAACCCGTCACTGCCCGGCGACGGCGTCCCCGCCGACGGCGGTATGCGCCAGGCCGGGGCGCTGCTGGCCGAAGGCGCCGACCTCATCGCCCTCGGCCGCACCTTCCTGGCCAACCCCGACCTGGTGGCACGCCTGCGCACCGGCGCCCCGCTCAACCCCATCCGGGACGCGTACCTGATGTACGTGGGCGGCGAGACCGGCTACACGGACTACCCCACGCTGACGACGGACTGAGCTCAGCCGACCCGGACGGCCGGCTGGTGGCGGACGGGGAAGTTGACGGAGTTCGCGATGAAGCACGTCCGATGGGCGTCCTCGTGCGCCGAACGCGCCCGCTCCAGCATCGCCTCGTCCGCGACGGTGACCACGGGGTTGAGCACCACCTCGGTGAAGTGGCCGCCGAGCCCGGCCGTCTCCTCCATGACCCCGGCGGCGACGTCCTCGTACGCCGTGACCGTCACCCCGTTCCGGGCGCATACCGAGAGGTAGCTCAGCATGTGGCACTGCGAGAGCGCGGCCAGCAGGAACTCCTCCGGGTTCCAGCACTCCGGATCCCCCAGGAACGCGGGATCCGCGCTGCCCCGCAGGGTCGGCTTCCCCTCGCCGAGGATGTCGTGCGACCGCCCGTAGTCCCGGTAACCACTCGTCCCCGAACCGGTGTTACCGGTCCACCGGACGGTGGTGCGGTAGGTGTGCTGTCGGCCCATCGTCTGTGCCCTCCCTGTCGTATCCAGCGGCCCTGGAGCCGGTCCAGCGGCCCTGGAGCCGGCTCCCGCACATCATGCGGCGCCCCAGGGGGTGTGTCACACCCATGAGGAGCGCGCCCTGGTACGGGGGCTCTGACCTGCGCAGACTCGGTGGGGTCAGGACAGAGCGGCACCAGGACGGAAAGAGATACCGCCATGAACACCATGACCCGGACCAGCAAGGTCGTACTCATCACCGGGGCCAGCAGCGGGATCGGGGCGGCGACCGCGCGTCGGCTCGCCGCCGACGGGCACCGGGTCTATCTGGGGGCGCGGCGGACCGAGCGGCTGGGGGAGCTGGCCGGGGAGATCACCGCCGAGGGCGGCAGCGCGGCGTACCAGCGGCTGGACGTCACCGCGGCCGATGACATGCGGGCCTTCGTGACGGCCGCCCGGGAGCGGTTCGGGCAGGTGGATGTGATGGTCAACAACGCCGGGGTGATGCCCCTTTCGCCGCTCGAGGAGCTGAAGGTCGACGAGTGGGACCGGATGCTCGATGTGAATGTGCGCGGCGTGCTGTACGGCATCGCCGCGGCCCTGCCGGTGATGCGGGAGCAGGGCGGCGGGCATGTCGTGAACATCGCCTCGGTCGGCGCGTACGAGGTGTCGCCCACCGCCGCGGTGTACTGCGCCACCAAGTTCGCCGTGCGCGCCATCTCGGAGGGGCTGCGCCAGGAGTCGGCCGGTGACATCCGGGTCAGCCTGGTCTCCCCGGGCGTGACCGAGTCCGAGCTCGCCGAGTCCATCTCCGATCCGAGCGCCCGCGAGGCCATGAAGACCTACCGCTCGGTGGCCATCCCCGCCTCCGCGATCGCCGACGCCATCGCGTACGCCGTCGGACAGCCGCCCGAGGTCGACGTCAACGAGATCGTGGTGCGCCCGGCGGCGAGCGCCCAGTAGGGGCGGGCCGTCCACGAGAGGCGGGCCGTCCAGGGGAGGGACGGGGCGTCCACGAGGGGCGGGCCGAAAATCCGTAGGGCGATCGGTGACGGCGGCTCACACTGAGGGCATGGATGGAGCCACCTCGAGTCAGCTGCTGGGGTTCCCGCCGGATGCGCGGGTACTCATCGTCAACTGCGACGACCTCGGCATGCACGAGTCGGTCAACGTCGCCGTCATCGACGCGATCGAGGAGGGCATCGCCAGCTCCTGCAGTGTGATGGTGCCCTGCCCCGGGGCGTCGCAGGCCCTGCGGATGCTGCGCGCGCGGCCGGGCGTCCCGTTCGGCATCCACCTCACGCTCGTCCGCGACGCGGACCACCTCCGGTGGGGACCGCTGAGCGCGAAGGGGACCGTGGCGTCGCTGCTGGACGAGCGGGGCGAGCTCTTCACCGCCGACCGGCGGGAGGAACTGCTCGCGCGGGCGCGCCCCGAGGAGGTCGAGCGGGAGTTCCGGGCCCAGATCGAGGCCGTGGCCGACGCGGGACTGACACCGACTCATCTGGACTGGCACTGTCTGGCCGACGGCGGCCGCGAGGACGTCTTCGAGCTGACCGTGGCGCTGGCGGGGGAGTACGGACTGGCGGTGCGGGTCTGGCTCGACGGCGGCCGCCGGACGGCGCGCGGGCGGGGGCTGCCGGTCACCGACCATGACTTCCTGGACAGCTTCGCCCTCGACATCGACGGTAAGGCGGCCCGCTACGCCGAGCTGCTGCGCGCCCTTCCGCCCGGGCTCAGCGAGTGGGCGGTCCACCCCGGTCTTGACGACGCCCGGTCGCGGGCCGCCGAGCCCGGCGGCGGATGGCGGGTGCGCCACGGCGACCACGCGTTCCTGACGTCGGCGCGGGCCCGCGAACTGCTGGCGGAGGAGGGCATCGTGGTGATCGACTACCGGCCGCTGCGGCGGATCTGGGCCGGGGGCGACCGACGTGACGCCGGGGCGGCCGACGTGACGCCATCTGATTCATGGGGCCGCTGACGTGACGCCAGGCGGTCGAGGGGACGGCCGACTTGACGCCGTTGCCGGGGCCCGCTTTGATCACAGCAGCCGCACGGTGTACGTGTCCCGTGCCGCGCAAGAGGTGCGCCCAGCCGGTAGGGGACCCGGTGCCGGTCCCGAGCCCGGACACAGTCGCCAGGACGGCGGATGCCGTCCGAGGCGGGGACGCTACCCGCGAGTGTTGGAGCTCTCATGCCAGCCAGCCATGCCGCACGCCTTCGCCGCCGCTGGGCCCTCGGGTCGGTGGTGACGGCCGCCGCCGCGGCCGCCGCCGTCGTGGCCGTGTCCATGTCCTCGGGAGCCAGCGCGTCCGAAGTGGCGCTGCCGCCCGTCCACGGTGGCTTCGACTACCAGATCGGCGGGGCGTACACCCCGCCGAAGGGGTCGACATCGTCAGCCGCGACCGCGGGGACTCCCCGGCGGACGGGCTGTACAACATCTGCTACGTCAACGCCTTCCAGGTCCAGCCGGGCGAGCGCGACCAGTGGCCGGACGACCTGCTGCTGCGGGACCGCAACGGCGATCTCGTCATCGACACCAAGTGGAAGGAACCGCTGCTCGACATCCGTACCGCCGAGAAGCGCGAGCGCGTGGCGGACAAGGTCGACGGCTGGATCGACGGCTGCGCCGACAAGGGGTTCGACGCCGTCGAGCCCGACAACTACGACAGCTACGAACGCTCCAAGAAACTGCTGACCACCGCTCACGCCAAGGCGTTCATGGCCCTGCTGTCGGAGCACGCCCACGGCCAGGGGCTGGCCATCGCGCAGAAGAACACCGCGGAGCTCCTTCCCGACCGGAAGGCGGCCGGGCTGGACTTCGCGGTGGTCGAGGAGTGCGGCGAGTACGACGAGTGCGGTGAGTTCGCCAAGGCGTACGACGACCATGTGGTGGTGGTCGAGTACGGCGACGAGGGCTTCGCCAAGGCGTGCGAGGGCTGGGGCGACCGGCTCAGCGTCGTCCGGCGGGACGAGGACGTCTCTCCCGCGGGCGGGGACGGCTACGTTCGCGAGACCTGTTAGGGGATTCCCCCACGTCGTCCCCGTCCGCCTGCGCCTGCCCGGCGGGCGGGGACGCTGCGCGTCTCAGATGCCCAGCTTGGCCTCGCGCGCCGTGGCCACGGCCTCCTTGTCGCCCTCCAGCTCGACCCGGGCGGACTGCTGGCGGCCGGTGAGGAAGAGTGCCAGCTCGCCCGGTTCGCCGGTGACCGTGACGACCGGGGTGCCGCGGTGGGCCACCGCCGTACGGCCGTCCGGGCGGCGCAGCACCAGGCCGACGGGGGAGCGGCGGCCGAAGATCCGGGCGCCGCGCTCGATGCGGGACCACAGCGTGTCGGCGAAGACCGGGTCCAGCTCGCGCGGCGTCCAGTCCGGCCGGGCGCGGCGCACATCCTCGGCGTGGACGTAGAACTCGAAGCTGTTGGCCGCCTCGTCCACCTGCTTCAGCGCGAACGGCGACATCCGGGGCGGACCGGTGCGGAACAGCTGGAGCAGCTCCTCGTACGGCCGCGCCGCGAACTCCTCCTGCACCCGGGCCAGCCGGGCGGCCAGCGGCTTGACCAGCACCCCGGCGGCCGCGTCGGGGCGGCGCTCGCGGACCACCAGATGGGCCGCCAGATCGCGGGTGCTCCAGCCCTCGCACAGCGTCGGGGCCCCGGGGCCCGCGCCGTCCAAGAGGTCGGCGAGCAGCAGGCGTTCGCGCTTCGCGTGAGTGGACATACGTCCACCCTACGACCGGGGACCGCCCACTGCCACGAGGAACGCCGCCGCACGCCCCGACGAAGCGGCTGCGCCGGGGCTGCGGGTCGGCTGCGATCGCGCTGCGGGTCGGCTGCGCCTGCGCTGTGGGGTGGCCCGGACTGTGCTGTGGGGTGGCTGTCCCCGCGCTGTGGGGCGGCCCGGACTGTGCTGTGGGGTGGCTGCGCCCGTGCTGAGGGTTGTGCTGCGGGGTGGCTGCGCCCGTGCTGCGGGTCGGCCCGGACCGCGCTACGGGGCGGCTATGCCTGCGCTGTGGGGTGGCTGCGCCTGCGCCTGCGCTGTGGGTCGGTCCGGACCGCGCTGTGGGGTGGCTGTGATCGCGCTGTGTGTGGGGGCTGCGCCTGCGCTGTGGGGCGGCCCGGACTGTGCTGTGGGGTGGCTGTGCCCGCGCTGCGGGGTGGCCCGGACTGTGCTGTGGGGTGGCCCGGACCGCGCTACGGGGCGGCTCCGATCGCGCTGCGGGGTGGCTGTGCCCGCGCTGCGGGGCGGCCTGGACCGCGCTGCGGGTCGGCCGCCGCGTGGCAGGGGACTTCGCCCCTGGGCCCCCGGGGTCTGGGGCGGAGCCCCAGTTGCGGGAAGGGGCGGGGAGGGGAACAGCCCGCCGCAGGCGTCACGATCCGCCCGGCCTACCCCGGCAGCGGCTTGCTCAGCTTCTTGCCGTCGCGCCCGCCACTCAGCGTGAGCGCGCAGGAGACCTGGTCCTCGCCCTGGACGGAGTACGTGCCCAGCGCGGGATACAGCGCGTAGTAGTAATACATCCGGCCGTCGTTGGGGATGCTCTTGAGCCGCTTCTTGGCATCCGTCGCGCACAGCGCGAGCGCCTTGGTCTGGATCGCCTTCTCGGTGGAGAAGTCGCCGCTCAGCGTCTCGTTGGCGATCACCTCGCCGTCGTGCGGCCCGTGGCAGGACCGCTTCTCGACCTTGGTGACGCTGCTGTCCATCGCCGGGTGGTCGAAGCACTGGCCGGGGTCGAGCACCACATACGGCACCTTGTCACCGGGCGCGCCGGACTCCGACGCGTCCGGGGCCGCCGAATCCGAGGCGCCCGGATCCCCGTCGGGGGCCTCGCTTCCGCCGCCCAGCGGCGCGCCCTCGCCGGGGTCCTCCGAGCCCGACGGGGCGGCGGACGACCCGGCGTCCGAGGGCGAGGAGAGGGGACGGTCCGAGGCCGAGGCGGACGGGCCGGCGTCGGCCGACGTCTCCTTGCCGCCGTCGTCCTTCGTCCCGATGACGATCGCGCCGATGACCACCGCCACGGCCACCACCGCCGCGATGACGATCGCCGTGACCTTGGAGCCGCCGGTGCTGGGCGGCGGGGGAGGGGGCGGCAGCGCCCCCGGGGTATGGACCCCGGCGGCAGCGCGCCCGGGGGCGGGCCGCCGGGCAGCAGGGCCGGAGGGGTGGGCGGGCCGAAACCGCCGCTCGGCTGCGCGGGCGGACCGGGCTGGGCCTGCGGCCCCGTACCGCTCGGCTGCGCGGGCTGGTCCGCCGGGGGCGGCGGCCCGAAGCCCTGCTGCGGCTGCTGCGCCTGCGGGGGCTGCGCGGGTTGCTGCGGCTGCGTGGGCTGGGGCTGTGGTGGTTGCTGCTGCGGCTGCGGCGGTGGACCGAACCCCCCGCCGTTTCCAGCCCGGTTGGGGTCGTTCGACGGCGGCGGAAACGTCATGTCCGAAGCATGCCCCATTCCACTGACAACCCGTCCATCGGGCCCGGCCTACTGGCCGGTTTCCCAGCCGGTTTCCCAGCCGGTTTCCCAGCCCGGTTCCCGGCCCGGCTCCGGCCCGCCCCCGGTCCGGCGGAGATCATTCGCGGGACCCCCCTCCGGACGTGCAGAATGGTCGCATGACCGGCTCCGACCGACCCTCCGCCCTCGACCCGGCCCTCGCCGCCCGCCTCAAGCGCGGCGCCGACGGCCTGTTGCCCGCCATCGCCCAGCAGTACGACACCGGTGAGGTGCTGATGCTCGGCTGGATGGACGACGAGGCGCTGCACCGCACCCTCACCACCGGCCGCTGCACCTACTGGAGCCGCAGCCGCCAGGAGTACTGGGTCAAGGGCGACACCTCCGGCCATGTCCAGCTGGTCAAGTCCGTCGCGCTCGACTGCGACGCCGACACCGTCCTCGTCAAGGTCGACCAGGTCGGCGCCGCCTGCCACACCGGCGACCGCACCTGCTTCGACGCCGACGAGCTCCCGCTCGGCCCGCGGGCCGACCAGTAGATCCGCCCGGTGGACCGGTCCGCAGACAGCCCAGTAGACCGGCCCGCAGACAGCCCAGTAGACCGGTAACCGGTCCGCGGACCGGCCGGTAGAGCCGGTCCGCGGACCGGCCGGTAGACGGGCCCGCAGACCGGCCACCACCCCCACCAAGCCCCCACCAAGCCCCAACCAAGCCCCAGCCCCCGTGCCCCGCCGGGCTCCCCAGCCCCAGACCCAGGACGCTGTCACGATGGATCTCGAGACCTTCCGCAAGCTGGCGGCCGACCGCCGCGTCATCCCCGTCAGCCGCAAGCTGCTCGCGGACGGCGACACCCCCGTGGGCCTCTACCGCAAGCTGGCGGCCGAGCGCCCCGGCACCTTCCTCCTCGAATCCGCCGAGAACGGCCGCTCCTGGTCCCGCTACTCCTTCGTCGGCGTCCGCAGCGCCGCCACCCTCACCGAACGCGACGGCCGCACCCACTGGCTGGGCACCCCGCCGGTCGGCGTCCCCACCGACGGCGACCCCCTCCAGGCGCTGCGCGCCACCGTCGAGGCCCTGCACACCCCGCGTGACCTCGGGGGCTGGTCCAGCTGCCGCCGTTCACCGGCGGGATGGTCGGCTACCTCGGCTACGACATCGTCCGCCGCCTGGAGAAGGTCGGCGAGCACGGCGGGGACGATCTGCGCCTGCCCGAGCTGACCATGCTGCTCACCTCGGACCTCGCGGTGCTGGACCACTGGGACGGCACCGTGCTGCTGATCGCCAACGCGATCAACCACAACGACCTCGACACGGGCGTGGACGAGGCGTACGCGGACGCCGTGGCCCGGCTCGACGCGATGGCCGCCGACCTGGTCCGCCCCGTGGCGACCGACCCCGCCGCGCTGCCCGACTCCGAGCTGCCCGAGTACACCGCGCTGTGGGGCGGCGAGGACTTCATGGCAGCGGTGGACGACATCAAGGAGCGCATCCGCGCGGGCGAGGCGTTCCAGGTCGTCCCCTCGCAGCGGTTCGAGACGCCGTGCTCGGCCAGCGCCCTCGACGTCTACCGGGTGCTGCGGGCCACCAACCCGAGCCCCTATATGTACCTCTTCCGGTTCGAGGGCTTCGATGTGGTGGGCTCCAGCCCGGAAGCCCTGGTCAAGGTCGAGGACGGCCGGGCGATGCTGCACCCCATCGCCGGCACCCGCCACCGGGGGGCCACTCCGCAGGAGGACGCCGCGCTCGCCGAGGAGCTGCTCGCCGACCCCAAGGAGCGGGCCGAGCACCTGATGCTCGTCGACCTCGGGCGCAATGACCTCGGGCGGGTCTGCGAGCCGGGCAGCGTCGAGGTCGTCGACTTCATGTCGATCGAGCGCTACAGCCATGTCATGCACATCGTCTCGACCGTCACCGGCAGCCTCGCCGAGGGACGTACGGCCTTCGACGTGCTCACCGCCTGCTTCCCCGCGGGCACCCTCTCCGGAGCCCCCAAGCCGCGGGCGCTCCAGATCATCGAGGAGCTGGAGCCGAGCCGCCGCGGGCTGTACGGCGGCTGCGTCGGCTACCTCGACTTCGCGGGCGACTCCGACACCGCGATCGCCATCCGCACCGCGCTGCTGCGCGAGGGCACGGCGTACGTCCAGGCGGGCGCCGGGATCGTCGCCGACTCCGATCCGGTGGCCGAGGACGCGGAGTGCCGCAACAAGGCGGCGGCGGTGCTGCGGGCGGTGCACGCGGCGGGCCGCCTGGGGCGGTAGCGCCCGGTGGCCGGTGGCTCCCAGGGTGGTGGTTCCCGGTGACCGGTGGTTCCCCAGGGCGGTGGTTTCCTGATGGCCGGTGGTTCCCCAGGGCGGCGGTTTCCCAATGGCCGATGGCTGCCAGGGCGGTGCGTTCCCGGTGGCCGGTGGCTCCCGGTAGGTCCCATATCCCCACCCGGGAACGATCCCGTACCCGGGTGGGGGATAGTGGTAGGCGTGACTGCAGCAGCCGTACCCCAGCCCAGGGCCGAGCACGAGCCCTCCGCCCCCGCCGCGCGCGGCCGCCGAAGCAGCCTTGCCATCGCCCTGCTCGCCGGTGCGCTCGGCGCCGCCCTCGTCCTGCTGGCCACCAGCCGCAAGTGGGCCGAGGGCACGGCCTCCGTCGCCCAGGGATCCCTCCCGCAGAGCGCCAACGGCGATGACATCACCGGACTCCCCGGCGCCCTCGCGGTCGTCGGCCTCGCCGCGCTGGTCGCGGTTTTCGCCGTGCGCCGCCTCGGCCGTGCCGTGGTCGCGGCGCTGCTGGCCCTCAGCGGCGCGGGCATCGTGATCAGTTCGGCCCTCGGCGCGTCCGACAAGGCGGCGCTGGAGGAGAAGGCGTCCAAGGTGAGCGGGTTGACCCACAGCCCCATCCACGACGTGGCGTACACCCCCTGGCCGTGGGTCGCCGCGGCGGGCGGGGTGCTGCTGCTGCTCGCGGGCGTGCTCGCCCTGGGCTACGGGCGTCACTGGCCCGCGATGTCCGGCCGGTACGAGCGCGCGGGCACCGCGGGCACTGTGGGCACTGCGGGCCGGGGCCGCACCCGGCGCGGCGCCGCCGCCTCCGACCCGGACCGCCCCGAGGAGCTGTGGCAGGCCCTGGACCGCGGCGAGGACCCGACGGAGGCCCCGGCGGCCCCGGCGCGGGAGGAAGCCGAGCGCGGCGCCTAGGCGCCTGCGGCGGGCTGCTCCCCTCCCCGCCCCTTCCCGAAACTGGGGCTCCGCCCCAGCCCCCGACCCGGGGCTCCGCCCCAGCCCGGAAACTGGGGCTCCGCCCCAGCCCCCGACCCGGGGCTCCGCCCCAGACCCCGGGCCGGGGCTGTGCCCGAGACCCCGGGCCGGGGCTGTGCCCGAGACCCCGGGCCGGGGCTGTGCCCGAGACCCCGGGCCGGGCTGTGCCCGAGACCTCGGGCCGGGGCTGTGCCCAGCTCCCGGGCCGGAGCCACGTCCCTGACCCCGGAGCGGGGTTGTGCCTCAGCCCCCGGGCCGGGGCTCCGCCCCAGATCCCGGGCCGGGGCTGTGCCCGAGACCCCGGGCCGGGGCTGTGCCCGAGACCCCGGGCCGGGGCTGTGCCCGAGACCCCGGGCCGGGGCTGTGCCCAGCTCCCGGGCCGGAGCCACGTCCCTGACCCCGGAGCGGGGTTGTGCCTCAGCCCCCGGGCCGGGGCTCCGCCCCAGATACCCCGGACCCGGGACTCCGCCTCAGCCCCCGGACCCGGGGCTCCGCCCCAGCCCCCGGAGGTCCAGGGGCGAAGCCCCTGCCACGCGGTGGAGCCGCATATCGCGTATCTCCCGCCCGCCGTCCCGCGTCGCGCCATAAGGTCCCACCCCCGCTCAAGGGCGTTTCGCGCGTCGGGGACAATGGCGGGGGAGCGTTCGCCCCGAGCGCCCGGACCAGGCGCGTACAGATACGAGGAGAATTCATGGCGGGTCACGACCACGGACACACCCCGGCCGCCTGGACCGGTGTCACCATCGCCTTCATCGGCTTCTGCGTAGCCGGCGCGTTCACCGTGGCGGCCAACCCGCTCGGCTTCTGGGCGGGCGTGGTGATCATCGCCCTCGGCGGTGTCGTCGGCGCGGCGATGCGCGCGGCCGGGCTGGGCATGCCCAAGACGCAGCACCCGCCGCAGCCGAAGTCGCAGCCCACGGCACAGGCGCAGGCACAGTCGCAGGCGCAGACCCAGCAGTGAGCCCCGGCGCGGCCCGGGGCCGCGCCCGCCTCCGCCGCACGCGGCACTGAGCCGCACGCGGCACTGAGCCGCACGCGGCACTGAGCCGCACGCGGCACTGAGCCGTACGGAGGCCGGTGCACCGGCCCTGAGCCGCGCCTTCGTGGATTCCCGGGCAGACTCGGCGGTGTGACCGAACCACCGCCGACCGCCCTCGCCCCCTGGTGCGGCGTCTGGCCGCCCCGTTCGGGGTGCTCGCGGGCGTCCTCGCCGCCTTCGGCTACGTGGGCGCCGTGGACCCCCGGGAGCCCGGCCACTATCCCGTCTGCCCGCTGCTGCGGCTCACCGGGCTGTACTGCCCCGGCTGCGGCGGGCTGCGCGGCGCCCATGCCCTGGCCCACGGCGATCTGGTGACCGCGCTGCGTGACAACGCCCTGGCCGTCGGCTGTTACGCGGCCTTCGCCGTCTGCTGGGCGGTGTGGTGCGTACGCGGACGCTTCCCGGCGCCGCGGCCGTGGCACGCGGGGGCGCTCGGCGTGGTGGCCCTGGTCTTCACCATCGTCCGGAATTTCCCGTTCGGGGGACTACTGGTGCCCTGACCGCTGTTGTGTATGTGCATGTGGTGGGCGTCCGCGTCAACCGGATGCGAGACCTCGGCCTATCGGCGGCTACCATCGCAGTGCCAGGTGACGCGGTGGACCGCCGCATCCGGTACAGATCAGAAGCTTCATCCCCGTCACGGAAGGGGGCCGCTCGGTGAGTGTGCTCGACGAGATCATCGACGGAGTCCGTGCCGACCTCGCGGAGCGGCAGGCGCGCGTCGCCCTCGACGAGCTCAAGGAGCGGGCGGCCAAGGCCCAGCCGGCGAAGGACGGTGTCGCGGCGCTCAAGGGCGACAGCGTCAAGGTGATCTGTGAGGTCAAGCGGTCCAGCCCCTCCAAGGGCGCGCTCGCCGCCATCGCCGACCCCGCCGGGCTCGCCGCGGACTACGAGGCGGGCGGCGCGGCCGTGATCAGCGTGCTGACCGAACAGCGGCGCTTCGGCGGATCGCTGGCCGACCTGGAAGCCGTAAGGGCGAAGGTCGACATTCCGGTGCTCCGTAAGGACTTCATCGTCACCTCGTACCAGCTGTGGGAGGCGCGGGCGCACGGCGCCGACGTCATCCTGCTGATCGTCGCCGCGCTGGAGCAGCAGGCGCTGGTCTCGCTCATCGAGCGGGCCGAGTCGATCGGGCTGACGCCCCTGGTCGAGGTGCACGACGAGGAGGAGACCGCCCGGGCGGTCGACGCCGGGGCCCGGGTGATCGGCGTCAACGCGCGCGACCTCAAGACCCTCCAGGTGGACCGCTCGAACTTCGCCCGGATCGCCCCGGAGATCCCGGACCACATCGTCAAGATCGCGGAGTCCGGGGTGCGCGGCCCGCACGACCTGATCGCCTACGCCAACGACGGCGCGGACGCGGTGCTGGTCGGCGAGTCCCTGGTGACCGGGCGCGACCCCAAGGCCGCGGTGGCCGATCTGGTGGCGGCGGGCGCCCATCCGGCGCTGCGCCACGGCCGGGACTGACGACAGGGCGGGATCGGCGGACCATGGAGACGTACGCGCGCCTGGCACGGGGCTGTCGGCCCCGGGGCTGCCGCGCGCCCGCGCGGCGGGTGCGGGGGCGGCGCGTGCGCTACCACATCGGATGCGAGCCGGGGCAGATCAACGGGCGGCGATGGCGCCGGGCGGCGGCGCGCTGAGCGCACGCCGCACGCTTGCCATCCATCCCACCCGTGGCGGGGCGATGCCCCGATCGAGGAGTACGTCGCATGTCCTCTGATTTCTTCATCCCTGACCCGGAGGGCCAGGTGCCCAGCGCCGGGGGGTATTTCGGCGCCTTCGGCGGCAAGTTCATCCCCGAGGCGCTCGTCGCCGCGGTGGACGAGGTCGCCGCCGAGTACGAGAAGGCCAAGGCGGACCCCGCCTTCGCGGCCGAGCTCGAAGATCTGCTGGTCAACTACACCGGCCGGCCCAGCGCGCTGACCGAGGTGCCCCGGTTCGCCGAGCACGCCGGGGGCGCCCGGGTCTTCCTCAAGCGGGAGGACCTCAACCACACCGGCTCCCACAAGATCAACAACGTGCTGGGGCAGGCCCTGCTCACCCGCCGGATGGGCAAGTCCCGCGTCATCGCCGAGACCGGCGCCGGTCAGCACGGGGTGGCCACGGCCACCGCGTGCGCGCTGTTCGGGCTCGAGTGCACCATCTACATGGGCGAGATCGACACCCAGCGGCAGGCGCTCAACGTGGCGCGGATGCGGATGCTGGGCGCCGAGGTCATCGCGGTGAAGTCCGGCAGCCGCACCCTCAAGGACGCCATCAACGAGGCGTTCCGGGACTGGGTCGCCAATGTGGACCGCACCCACTACCTCTTCGGCACCGTGGCGGGACCCCACCCCTTCCCGGCGCTGGTGCGCGACTTCCACCGGGTGATCGGCGTGGAGGCGCGGCGGCAGATCCTGGAGCGGACCGGGCGGCTGCCGGACGCGGTCGCGGCCTGCGTGGGCGGCGGATCCAACGCGATCGGGCTGTTCCACGCCTTCCTGCCGGACGAGAGCGTGCGGATCGTCGGCTTCGAGCCCGCCGGGCACGGGGTGGCCACCGGGGAGCACGCGGCCACGCTGAGCCAGGGCGAGCCCGGGATCCTGCACGGCTCCCGGTCCTACGTCCTCCAGGACGAGGACGGCCAGATCACCGAGCCGTACTCGATCTCGGCCGGTCTTGACTACCCCGGCGTCGGCCCTGAGCACGCGTATCTGAAGGACATCGGCCGCGCCGAGTACCGGGCGGTCACCGACGACGAGGCCATGCGGGCGCTGCGGCTGCTGTCGGAGACCGAGGGCATCATCCCGGCGATCGAGAGCGCCCACGCGCTCGCGGGCGCCCTGGACCTCGGCCGGGAGCTGGGGAGCGAGGGCCTGGTGCTGGTCAACCTCTCCGGGCGCGGCGACAAGGACATGGACACGGCGGCTCGGTACTTCGGGCTCTACGACCAGCGACGCGACGAGGGGGCGAAGTGATGGCCGGGAACCTGGAGTTGCTGGGATCCGTCCTGGCGGGCGCCAAGGACGAGGGGCGCGCCGCGCTCGTCGGCTATCTGCCCGCCGGATTCCCCACCATCGACGGCGCGGTGGACGCGATGACCGCCATGATCGAGGGCGGCTGCGACATCGTCGAGGTCGGGCTGCCGCACAGCGATCCGGTGCTCGACGGGCCGGTGATCCAGACCGCCGACGACATCGCACTGCGGGGCGGGGTCCGGATCCGCGATGTGATCCGCACGGTGGGGGAGGTGCACGCCCGCACCGGCGCCCCGATCCTGTGCATGACGTACTGGAACCCCGTGGACCGGTACGGCGTCGAGCGGTTCGCCGCCGATCTCGCCGAGGCGGGCGGCGCGGGCTGCATCCTGCCCGATCTGCCGGTGGAGGAGTCGGAGATCTGGCGGAAGGCCGCCGAGCAGCACGGTCTGGCGACCGTGTTCGTAGTCGCGCCCAGCAGCCGTGACGAGCGACTGGCGAAGATCACGGCGGCGGGCAGCGGTTTCGTCTACGCGGCGTCCCTGATGGGTGTCACCGGAACGAGGGAATCGGTGGGCCAGGAGGCTCGCGCGCTGGTGGAGCGCACCCGCGCCACCACCTCGCTCCCGGTGTGCGTGGGCCTCGGCGTCTCCAACGCCACCCAGGCGGCGGAGGTCGCGGAGTTCGCCGACGGGGTCATCGTGGGCTCGGCCTTCGTCAAGCGGCTGCTGGACGCGGAGGGTGACACCGAGGCTGGTCTGGCGGGGCTGCGCGAGCTCGCGGGTGAGCTGGCGGAGGGGGTCCGCACCG
Source organism: Streptomyces violaceusniger (assembly GCA_005405945.1). Lineage (GTDB taxonomy): Bacteria > Actinomycetota > Actinomycetes > Streptomycetales > Streptomycetaceae > Streptomyces > Streptomyces violaceusniger. Next base: position 3,624,392 of record BJHW01000001.1, on the reverse strand, counting down.
CCCGCTAGGGAGTGTCCGGCGGGTGCGCGTACGCCTGCGGCGGGCTGCTCTCCTCCCCGCCCCTTCCCACACAGCGTCGATGTGCGGCTCCGCCGCGTGGGGGCTCCGCCCCGGACCCCGCCCCTCAAGCTCCCCCAGCTACCGCTGGGAGGTGCCCCCTGGAGGGGCTGGAGGACGGGGCTTCGCCCCAGACTCCGGGGTCCAGGGGCGGAGTCCCTGCCACGCGGCGGAGCCGCATATCGGTGCTGCGGGCAGGGGCGGGGAGGGGAAGCACCGATATGCGGCTCCGCCGCGTGGTCCGCCGACCACCCGTCAGAGGGTCGCTCGTTCGAGGGAACAACGGGGCGGAGGAGCTCAGCGGTGCTCCTCCGCCTCGTTAGGCGAGGGCGTGAGCCAGAGAAACCGTGAGGGAAAGCGCGGCGCCCGAGAGCGCCTGCGGGAACAGCGCGAGCGGGACCGGGCGCGCGCGAAGCGTAAGCGGACGCTGGGCGTCCTGGGGCGGTGGTGGCCGTCCTCGGCGCGGCGGTGGGCGTGGGCATGGTCGCGTCCAGGACCGACGACGACTCGGGGAAGTCGAGCGGCGCCCTGGTGCCGCCGCGCGGAGCCGTCGGCAAGGGGCGCCTGGTGATCCCCTCGGGGAAGTCGGAGAAGTCCGCGCAGGAAGGGAAGGCGGGGAGGGCGGGGAAGGCGGGCCCGGTGACCCTGACGGTCTACGAGGACTTCCGCTGCCCGGGCTGCAAGCAGTTCGAGGACGTCTTCCGCAAGACCGTCCACGAGCTGCAGGACACCGGCCGGATGCGGGTCGAGTACCACCTGGTGACGATCATCGACGGAAACCTCGGCGGCACCGGTTCGCTCCGCGCCGCGAACGCGGCGGCCTGTGCCCAGGACAAGGGCCCCGCGAAGTTCCGGGCGTACCACGATGTGCTCTACCGCCACCAGTCCCAGGAGACCCGGGACACCTACGCCGACAACGGCAGGCTGATCAAGCTCGCGGACCAGGTCCCCGGGCTGGTCACGCCCGCCTTCCGGAAGTGCGTCGAGAACGGCCGGCACGACGCCTGGGTGCGCAAGTCCAACGATGTCTTCGCCCACTCCGGCTACGGCTCCACGCCGACCGTGCTGCTGGGCGGAAAGTCGATCTACGGCGATCCCAAGAAGCCGCTGAGCCCCAACAAGCTCAAGCGCATGGTCCTCGCGGCGGCCCGCGACTGATCCTTGTTACGCAGCCGTTGCCGGGTGGGTTGCCGCATCGCCCGCCCGGCACGGTAGCGTCGGTCCTGTCATGGACCTCCTCGCTTATATTCCCAGCCCGTCGTCCGGCGTGATCTATCTCGGTCCGGTCCCGCTGCGCGGCTATGCGTTCTGCATCATCATCGGCGTCTTCGTCGCGGTCTGGTACGGCGGGCGGCGCTGGGTCGCCCGTGGCGGCCGGGTCGGCACCGTCGCCGACATCGCCGTCTGGGCGGTGCCCTTCGGCCTGGTCGGCGGCCGCCTCTACCACGTCATCACCGACTACGAGCTGTACTTCACCGACGGCCGTGACTGGGTGGACGCCTTCAAGATCTGGCAGGGCGGCCTGGGGATCTGGGGAGCCATCGCGCTGGGCGCGCTCGGCGCCTGGATCGGCTGCCGCCGCCGGGGGATCCCGCTCCCGGCGTACGCGGACGCCATCGCCCCCGGGATCGCCTTCGCCCAGGCCATCGGGCGCTGGGGCAACTGGTTCAACCAGGAGCTGTACGGCAAGGCCACCACGCTGCCCTGGGCGCTGAAGATCGACGGCGACGCCGACGCGGGCCGGGTGGCCGGCACGTACCACCCGACCTTCCTGTACGAGTCTCTGTGGTGCGTCGGTGTGGCGCTGCTGGTGATCTGGGCGGACCGCCGCTTCACGTTGGGGCACGGCCGGGCGTTCGCGCTCTACGTCGCGGCGTACACCGTGGGCCGCTTCTGGATCGAGTACCTCCGGGTGGACGACGCCCACCATGTGCTGGGGCTGCGGCTCAACAACTGGACGGCCGTGGTGGTCTTCCTGGCCGCGGTGGCCTATCTGGTGGTCTCCGCGAAGCGGGCCCCCGGCCGCGAGGAGGTCGTGGAGCCCGCCGCGGTCGAGGACGGCGCGGCCGAGGGCGGCGCGGCCGAGGACGGCGCCGGAGCGGCTCCGGCCACCGAGACGGGCGGCGACGCCCCGGCCAAGAGCGGCGACGCCCCGGCCAAGAGCGGTGGCGAGGACGAGGCCGGTGCGGTGGCCGCCGAGGCGGAGCCCACCAAGAACCCCTGACGCGCGCCGACGTGCGTCCATCGGGCCGCCGAACCCCTCGGGGTTCGGCGGCCCTTCTGCGTTTGCGCAGGTCAGCGAGGTAAGTTCGGCCTTCCTTGCTGGCGGAGCGGGGGAATTCGTGCGTACCTTCGAACCGTTGGGGTGAGGGCCGCATCGCCACACCCTTCTCGAAGGGAGCACATCTTCATATGTCCGTCATCGACAGTGCCGAGTCACCGCACATCGCCCACCGCGACAACCACACCCACCGTGATGTGAACGGCGGCTGGCTGCGCCCCGCCGTCTTCGGGGCCATGGACGGACTGGTCTCCAACCTCGCGCTGATGACCGGCGTGGCCGGTGGCGCCGTGGACCGGCAGACCATCGTGATCACCGGTCTGGCGGGCCTCGCGGCCGGTGCCTTCTCGATGGCCGCCGGTGAGTACACCTCCGTCGCCTCCCAGCGCGATCTGGTCCAGGCCGAGCTGGAGGTGGAGCGGCACGAGCTGCGCAAGCACCCGGTGGACGAGCTGGAGGAGCTGGCCGCGCTCTACGAGTCGCGCGGGGTGGAGCCGGCCCTGGCCCGTGAGGTGGCCGAGCAGCTCTCCCGCGACCCCGAGCAGGCGCTGGAGATCCACGCCCGCGAGGAGCTGGGCGTGGATCCGGACGATCTGCCGTCGCCGCTGGTCGCGGCGGTGTCCTCGTTCGGTTCCTTCGCACTGGGCGCGCTGCTGCCGGTGCTGCCGTATCTGCTGGGCGCCACGGCGCTGTGGCCGGCCCTGGTGCTGGCGTTGATCGGGCTGTTCGGGTGCGGTGCGGTGGTGGCCCGGGTGACCGCGCGGAGCTGGTGGTACAGCGGGCTGCGGCAGCTGGCGCTGGGCGGCGCGGCGGCGGGTGTGACCTATGCCCTGGGTGGTTTCTTCGGAACGGCCGTAGGATGACAGTCATACGGAGAGCCGCGATCATCACGCCGTTACTCCTCGGTTTCGATCCTTTTACGGGCGGGCATAAGCCCGAAGCGCTTGGGCAGTGTCGCCCGATACGCGCGATGGCGACGCCGGTCGCCCAACCCCCAATGCCCGTATTGCCTGACCTCACCCCAGCTCTGGGGTGTCCGCATGATGGAACAGAATTTCCGCTTCCCGAGATTCGCCCCATCATGTAACCTGCACGAAATTCTCGCGGAGGGCCAACGTCGTCCCTCGGCACACGCAAAATGCCATGACGACGACGGGAGAGCCGATGCGTTCCGCATCCCACCCTGCCCGCCAAGGGATGTACGACCCGCGCAATGAGCACGACGCCTGTGGCGTCGGCTTCGTGGCGACCCTCACCGGTGAGGCCGGCCATGAGCTCGTGGAGCAGGCTCTCACCGTGCTGAGGAACCTCGAGCACCGCGGCGCCACCGGTTCCGAGCCCGACTCCGGCGATGGCGCGGGCATCCTCGTCCAGGTTCCGGACGCCTTCCTGCGGGCCAGTGTGACCGGCTTCGAGCTGCCCGAAGCCGGTGCCTACGCGGTGGGCATCGCGTTCCTCCCCGAGGGCGAGACCGAGGGTGCGGCCGCCGCGGAGCACATCGAGCGGCTCGCCGCCGACGAGGACCTGACCGTCCTCGGCTGGCGCGAGGTGCCCGTCGCCCCCGAGCTGCTGGGCAACGGCGCCCGGGCCACCATGCCCGCCTTCCGTCAGCTCTTCGTCGCCGACGGCACCAGCACCGGCGTGGCCCTGGACCGCAAGGCGTTCATGCTGCGCAAGCGCGCCGAGCGCGAGGCGGGGGTCTACTTCCCCTCGCTGTCCGCGCGCACCCTGGTCTACAAGGGCATGCTGACCACCGGTCAGCTGGAGCCGTTCTTCCCGGACCTCTCCGACCGCCGCTTCGCCACGGCCGTCGCGCTGGTCCACTCCCGGTTCTCCACCAACACCTTCCCGAGCTGGCCGCTGGCCCACCCGTACCGCTTCGTCGCCCACAACGGTGAGATCAACACCGTGCAGGGCAACCGCAACTGGATGCGGGCCCGGGAGTCCCAGCTGGTCAGCGACCTGTTCGGGGAGAAGGGCCTGGAGCGGATCTTCCCCGTCTGCACCCCGGACGCCTCCGACTCGGCGACCTTCGACGAGGTCCTGGAACTGCTCCACCTCGGCGGCCGCTCGCTGCCGCACTCGGTGCTGATGATGGTCCCCGAGGCGTGGGAGAACCACCCCTCCATGGACCCGGCCCGGCGCGCCTTCTACCAGTACCACTCCACGATGATGGAGCCCTGGGACGGCCCGGCCTGTGTCACCTTCACCGACGGCACCCAGGTCGGCGCCGTGCTGGACCGCAACGGTCTGCGGCCCGGGCGGTACTGGGTCACCGACGACGGTCTGGTCGTGCTCTCCTCCGAGGTCGGCGTCCTCGACATCGACCCGGCCAAGGTGGTCCGCAAGGGCCGCCTCCAGCCGGGCCGGATGTTCCTGGTGGACACCGCCGAGCACCGCATCATCGAGGACGACGAGATCAAGGCCGAGCTGGCCGCCGAGCAGCCGTACGGCGAATGGCTGGAGGCCGGTCTGATCGACCTGGCCGACCTCCCCGAGCGCGAGCACATCGTGCACACCCACGCCTCGGTCACCCGCCGTCAGCAGACCTTCGGGTACACCGAGGAGGAGCTGCGCGTCCTGCTCGCGCCGATGGCCAAGGCCGGCGCCGAGCCGATCGGCTCGATGGGCACCGACTCGCCGATCGCCGCCCTCTCCGAGCGGCCGCGGCTGCTGTTCGACTACTTCACCCAGCTGTTCGCGCAGGTCACCAACCCGCCGCTGGACGCGATCCGCGAGGAGCTGGTCACCTCGCTGATTTCCTCGCTGGGCCCGCAGGGCAATCTGCTGGAGCCGACCGCGGCCTCCTGTCGCAGCGTCACCCTGCCCTTCCCGGTGATCGACAACGATGAGCTGGCCAAGCTCATCCACATCAACGCCGACGGGGACATGCCGGGCCTCAAGGCGGCGAACCTCTCGGGCCTGTACCGGGTCGGTGGCGGCGGTCAGGCGCTCGCCGCCCGGCTGGACGAGATCTGCGCCGAGGCCGACCGCGCCATCGAGGACGGCGCCCGGCTGATCGTGCTCTCCGACCGCCACTCGGACGCCGAGCACGCCCCGATCCCCTCGCTGCTGCTCACCTCCGCGGTCCACCACCACCTCATCCGCACCAAGCAGCGCACCCAGGTGGGGCTGCTGGTCGAGGCGGGCGACGTCCGCGAGGTGCACCATGTCGCGCTGCTGATCGGGTACGGCGCCGCGGCCGTCAACCCCTACCTGGCCATGGAGTCGGTCGAGGACCTGGTCAGGGCCGGGACGTTCCTGCCCGGTGTCGAGGCCGAGACCGCGATCAAGAACCTCATCAAGGCGCTCGGCAAGGGCGTCCTGAAGGTCATGTCCAAGATGGGCATCTCGACCGTGGCCTCCTACCGGGGCGCGCAGGTCTTCGAGGCCGTCGGCCTGGACGAGTCCTTCGTGGACACCTACTTCCACGGCACCGCCACCAAGATCGGCGGGGCGGGCCTGGACGTCATCGCCAAGGAGGTCGCCGCCCGCCACGCCAAGGCGTACCCCGCCTCCGGCGTCCCCTCCGCCCACCGCACGCTGGAGATCGGCGGCGAGTACCAGTGGCGCCGCGAGGGCGAGCCGCACCTCTTCGACCCCGAGACGGTCTTCCGGCTGCAGCACTCCACCCGGTCGCGCCGCTACGACATCTTCAAGAAGTACACCGAGCGGGTGAACGAGCAGTCCGAGCGGCTGATGACGCTGCGCGGTCTGTTCTCCTTCAAGGGCGAGCGCCCCTCGATCCCGATCGAGGAGGTCGAGCCGGTCAGCGAGATCGTCAAGCGGTTCTCCACCGGCGCCATGAGTTACGGCTCCATCTCCCAGGAGGCGCACGAGACCCTCGCCATCGCCATGAACCGGCTGGGGGGCAAGTCCAACACCGGTGAGGGCGGTGAGGACTCCGACCGGCTGTACGACCCGGCCCGGCGCTCCTCGATCAAGCAGGTGGCCTCCGGCCGCTTCGGCGTGACCAGCGAATACCTGGTCAACTCCGATGACATCCAGATCAAGATGGCCCAGGGCGCCAAGCCCGGCGAGGGCGGCCAGCTGCCCGGCCACAAGGTCTACCCGTGGGTGGCCAAGACCCGGCACTCCACCCCGGGCGTCGGCCTGATCTCCCCGCCGCCGCACCACGACATCTACTCGATCGAGGATCTCGCCCAGCTGATCCACGACCTGAAGAACGCCAACCCGCAGGCCCGGATCCACGTCAAGCTGGTCTCCGAGGTCGGCGTCGGCACGGTGGCCGCGGGCGTCTCCAAGGCCCACGCCGATGTGGTGCTGATCTCCGGCCACGACGGCGGCACCGGTGCCTCGCCGCTCACCTCGCTCAAGCACGCGGGCGGCCCCTGGGAGCTCGGCCTCGCCGAGACCCAGCAGACGCTGCTGCTCAACGGGTTGCGCGACCGCATCGTGGTGCAGACCGACGGCCAGCTGAAGACCGGCCGTGACGTGGTGATCGCCGCGCTGCTCGGCGCCGAGGAGTACGGCTTCGCCACCGCGCCGCTGGTGGTCTCCGGCTGCGTCATGATGCGCGTCTGCCACCTGGACACCTGCCCGGTCGGCATCGCCACCCAGAACCCGGTGCTGCGCGAGCGCTACAGCGGCAAGGCCGAGTACGTGGTGAACTTCTTCCAGTTCATCGCCGAGGAGGTCCGCGAGCTCCTCGCCGAGCTGGGCTTCCGCTCCCTGGACGAGGCCATCGGCCACGCCGAGCTGCTGGACACCACCCGCGCCGTCCAGCACTGGAAGGCCTGCGGCCTGGACCTCGCCCCGCTGCTGTACGTGCCCGAGCTGCCGGACGGCGCCGTCCGCCACCAGGCGGTCGAGCAGGACCACGGGCTGGCGAAGGCCCTGGACAACGAGCTGATCAAGCTCGCCGCCGACGCGCTGAACGCCGACTCCGCCGAGGCCGCCCAGCCGGTCCGGGCCCAGGTCGCGATCCGCAACATCAACCGGACCGTCGGCACCATGCTCGGCCACGAGGTGACCCGGAAGTTCGGCGGCGCCGGCCTGCCCGAGAACGCCATCGACATCACCTTCACCGGCTCGGCCGGTCAGTCCTTCGGCGCGTTCCTGCCCCGCGGTGTCACGCTGCGGCTCGAGGGCGACGCCAACGACTACGTGGGCAAGGGCCTGTCCGGCGGCCGCGTGATCGTCCGCCCGGACCGGGGCGCCGACCACCTCGCCGAGTACTCGACCATCGCGGGCAACACCCTCGCGTACGGCGCGACCGGTGGCGAGATGTTCCTGCGCGGCCGGGTCGGCGAGCGGTTCTGCGTCCGCAACTCCGGCGCCACGGTCGTCTCCGAGGGCGTGGGCGACCACGGCTGTGAGTACATGACCGGCGGCCACGCGGTCGTCCTCGGCCCCACCGGGCGCAACTTCGCGGCCGGGATGTCCGGCGGCATCGCCTATGTGATCGACCTCGACCCGGACAACGTCAACGTCGATCTGCGGGACGCCGTCGGCGCGCTGGACGACACCGACCAGCGGTGGCTGCACGACGCGGTGCGCCGCCACCACGAGGAGACCGGCTCCACCGTCGCGGGCGCGCTGCTCGACGACTGGGAGACCGCCCTCACCCGCTTCAGCAAGATCATTCCCGCTACGTACCAGGCCGTGCTCGCCGCCAAGGACGCCGCCGAGCGTGCCGGGCTCTCCGAGTCCGAGACCCACGAGAAGATGATGGAGGCGGCGATCAATGGCTGACCCCAAGGGCTTCCTGAGCACCGACCGCGAGGTCGCCAAGACCCGCCCGGTGGACGAGCGCGTCAAGGACTGGAACGAGGTCTACGTCCCCGGCTCGCTGCTGCCGATCATCAGCAAGCAGGCCGGCCGGTGCATGGACTGCGGCATCCCGTTCTGCCACAACGGCTGTCCGCTCGGAAACCTCATCCCCGAGTGGAACGACTACGCCTACCGGGAGGACTGGCGCGAGGCCAGCGAGCGGCTGCACGCGACCAACAACTTCCCGGAGTTCACCGGGCGGCTGTGCCCGGCCCCGTGCGAGTCGGCCTGTGTGCTCGGCATCAACCAGCCGCCGGTGACCATCAAGAACGTCGAGGTCACCATCATCGACAAGGCCTGGGACGCGGGCGATGTCACCCCGCAGCCGCCCGAGCGGCTCAGCGGCAAGACCGTCGCCGTGATCGGCTCGGGCCCGGCCGGCCTGGCCGCCGCCCAGCAGCTCACCCGGGCCGGCCACACGGTCGCCGTCTATGAGCGGGCCGACCGCATCGGCGGGCTGCTGCGCTACGGCATCCCCGAGTTCAAGATGGAGAAGCGGCACATCAACCGCCGTATCGAGCAGATGCGCGCGGAGGGCACCAAGTTCCGCACCGAGACCGAGATCGGCCGCGACATCGACGCCGCCAAGCTGCGCAAGCGGTACGACGCCGTGGTCATCGCGGCCGGTGCCACCACCTCGCGCGACCTGCCGGTCCCGGGCCGGGAGCTGAACGGCATCCACTTCGCGATGGAGTACCTGCCGCTCGCCAACAAGGTGCAGGAGGGCGACCTCACCACGTCGCCCATCACCGCAGAGGGCAAGCACGTCGTGGTCATCGGCGGCGGCGACACCGGCGCGGACTGCGTCGGCACCGCCCACCGGCAGGGCGCCGCGTCCGTCACCCAGCTGGAGATCATGCCGCGGCCGGGCGAGGAGCGGAGCGCGGGCCAGCCCTGGCCGACCTTCCCGATGCTCTACAAGGTCACCTCGGCGCACGAGGAGGGCGGCGAGCGGATCTACTCCGTCTCCACCACCCACTTCGAGGGCGACGAGGACGGCAACGTCCAGTGGCTGCACCTGATCGAGGTGGAGTTCAAGGACGGCAAGCTGGAGCAGAAGCCGGGCACCGAGCGGAAGATCCCGGCCCAGCTGGTCACCCTCGCCATGGGCTTCACCGGCACCGACCAGAAGAACGGCCTGGTCGAGCAGTTCGGCCTGGAGCTGGACGAGCGCGGCAACATCGCGCGCGATGCCTCCTTCGCCACCAATGTGCCGGGTGTCTTCGTGGCCGGTGACGCGGGCCGCGGCCAGTCGCTGATCGTCTGGGCCATCGCCGAGGGCCGCTCCGCGGCGCGCGGGGTGGACCGCTATCTGGCCGGGGCCAGCGAGCTGCCCGCCCCGATCAGCCCCACCGACCGGGCCCTCATGGTCTGACCCGGTCTCCCGGTCTTCCCGGATCTCCGCCCGTACAACGGCGTACGGATCGGCCGCGCGGCGCCTTCCCCCTCCCGACCGGGGGAAGGCGCCGCGTGGCGTTTCGGCTGACGCGTTCTCCGGGGCCACTGACCAGGCCGGTTGACATTCCCTCGGACACACTCCACCATCATTCCACTAACTGATTAGTGAAAGGGTGGTGGAGGGCGGATGGTCGAGTACCGCATCGACCGGCGCAGCGGCATCGCCACCTATCTGCAGATCGTCCAGCAGACCAAACAGGCGCTCCGCCTCGGACTGCTGCAACCCGGGGACCGGCTGCCCACGGCCAAGGAGGTCGTCGCGGCCACCGCCATCAACCCCAACACCGTCCTGAAGGCGTACCGCGAGCTGGAGCGCGAGGGGCTGGTCGAGCCCCGGCCGGGTCTTGGCACCTTCGTCCGCCGGTCGCTGGCCCGGCCCGGCGCCGCCGCGGACTCACCTCTGCGCGCGGCGCTCGCCGACTGGACCGACCGGGCCCGCGCCGCCGGGCTCGACCGCGAGGACGTGACGGCGCTGGTGGCCTCGGTCCTCGAGGAGCGCTTCAGCGAGAGCGCCGCCCCAGCGAGCGTGGACACGAGGAGAACGGGTGACCGAAGAGATCGACGCGTCCGGCGCACTGGAGGCGTCCGGGCTGGGCAAGAAGTACCGGCGCGGCTGGGCCCTCAGGGACGTCGCCTTCCGGCTGCCCGCCGGGCGGATCTGCGCACTGGTGGGCCCCAACGGCTCCGGCAAGAGCACCCTGCTGTCCCTCGCCGCCGGGCTGCTGACCCCGACCACCGGCACGCTGCGGGTCTTCGGCCGCCCCTCCGCCGACCCCGGCACCCGCGAGCGCATCGCCTTCGTCGCCCAGGACAAGCCGCTCTACCCGCGCTTCACCGTCGCCGACACCCTGCGCCTGGGCCGGGAGCTCAACCCCCGCTGGGACCAGAAGACCGCCGAACGGGTGGTGGCGGAGGTCGAGGTGCCGCTGTCCGCCCGCGTCGGCTCGCTCTCCGGCGGCCAGCGCACCTGTGTGGCGCTCGCCGTGGCTCTCGGCAAACGTGCCGATCTGCTCCTCCTGGACGAGCCGATGTCCGACCAGGACCCGCTGCGCCGCCACCGGATGATGGGCGCGCTGATGGCCGAGGCCGCCGAGCGCGGCACCGGCGTGGTCATCTCCACCCATGTGCTCGCCGAACTCGACGGCGTCTGCGACTACCTGCTGCTGATGGGCGGCGGCCGGATCCGCCTGGCGGGCGAGGCGGACGCCATCCAGGCCGCCCACCGTCTCGTCACCGGCCCGAGCGGGACCGGCGGCGGCACACCGGAGGCGCTCGCCCGCCACACCGTGGTCGAGACCCGTACGACGGGCCGTCAGCTCACCGCGCTGATACGCCCGGACGGCACCACGGACGGGGAGGGCTGGATCGTCACCGAGCCCTCCCTCGAGGACGTGCTGCTCGGCTATCTGCGTGCTCCCGACGCCCCGCCGCTGTTCACGGCCGGTGCCCGGGCGACCGGTACGGAGGTGGAGGCATGAGCGCGATCGGCATACGGATCCGGGCGTCAGCCGGCACCCGGCCCGCGTACGAGGGCTGGTGTGGCTGGTGGCGCGGCAGCACCGGGCCGCCCTCTGGGCGGGCCTGGCCGTGGTCGTGGCGATCGCCGCGTACATCGTCTGGCAGCGCGCCGAGATGATGGGCTATTTCCGGGCGCACGACAGGGACACCTACCGCACACCGCTGCTCAACACCGGGCGGCTGCTCATCGCCCTGCCGGCGCTGATCGGCGTCTTCATCGGCGCGCCCCTGTTCGCCCGGGAGCTGGAGACGGGCACCCACCGGTTGGTGTGGACCCAGTCCGTCGGCCGGACCCGCTGGCTCATCGCCAAACTCGCGCTCCCGCTCGTCGCCGTCACGGCCGGCACCGCGGTCCTCGCGGCCCTGTACACCTGGTGGTGGCGGGCGGCCCGGGGCCAGTTCCAGGACATCGCCTGGGGCACCGCCGTGCCGTTCGACGCGACCGGCCCGGCGGCGGTCGCCCTTGCCCCGCCGGCCTTCCTCCTCGGCGCGGCGGCCGGGCTGCTGCTGCGGCGTACCGTGCCCGCCATGGTCGTCACGCTGGGGGCCACCGCTGGTATCCAGTACGGGCTGGACGCCCTGCGCCCCCATCTGATGACGCCGCGGACGGTCGTCTCCGAACCCGACGCCTCCGGCGAATTCGCCGTCACCCACTTTCAGGTCTACTTCAACTCGTGGCGCGGCATGGGCAACGGCTATCTGAGCCGTTCCGGGGAGAAGATCCCCTTCGACCGCTGCGCGTCCGTGACCGGTGGCGAGGACGCCTGGCAACGCTGTCTCGACCGGCTCGGTGCCACCCGGAGGGTGTACGAGGAGCTGCACCCGGCGAGCCACTACTGGCCCATGCAGTGGATGCAGGCCGGAATCTGCCTGGCCGTGGCCGTCGCACTCGCCGCGTTCTGCCTGTGGTGGATCGGCCGCAGACGGGCCTGATCCGCGCCCCTCCCCGCCACGGCATTCACGGCATCCACGGCATCACCTTCCGCTCCGATCGGAGTTCCCCTTCCCATGGCCGTCTCGCCTGCCCTCGACTCCGCCGGGGTCGCGCCGCGCGCCCGCCCGGCGCCCCCGGCCCCGGCGACCCGCCGCACCGGGCGCGCCGGGCGCGCCGCCGCCGGGCTCGTCCCGGCCGGGCTGGCGCTGGCGCTCGGGCTGTGGGGGATCCGCCGCGAGAACAGCATGTGGCGCGACGAGTCGACGACGTATCAGGTCGCCCACCGGAGCGTCGCCGACATCTGGCGTCTGCTCGGCGGGGCCGACGCCGTCCACGGCCTGTACTACCTGCTCATGCACGGCGTCTTCGCCCTCTGGGACGGCGGTCTCGTCGCCCTCCGGCTGCCCTCGGTGCTGGCCATGGCCGCCGCGGCCGCCGGGGTCGGACTGCTCGGGCAGCGGCTCGCCGGGCCCCGCGCCGGACTCGCCGCCGGGCTGGTCTTCCCGCTGGCCCCGGCGGTGCAGCGGTACGCGCAGGAGGGGCGGTCCTACGCTCTGGTCTGCGCCGCCGTCGTCGCGGCCACGCATCTGCTGCTGAGCGCCGTGGCCCGGCCCCGCAAGCGCACCTGGGCCGGATACGCCGCCGTCACCTCGCTGGCCTGTCTGCTGCACGAGTTCGCGATCCTGGCCGTCGCCGCGCACGGCGTCGCGCTGTACCGGGCCCGGGCGGGCGCGCGCTGCGGCTGGGCGTGGGGGCAGGCGGCCTCCGTGGTGGCGGTGGTGCTGGCACCGCTGGTGATCGTCAGTCAGCAGCAGGCGGCGCTGGTCGGCTGGATCTCCCCGCCGGGCCCGCCCGAGCTGCTCGGCTTCGGCGCGCTCGCCCTGGCGGGCCTCGTCTGCGCCCGGGGACCGCTGCCCGCGCACGGGCCCGTCCCGCTGCGCGACCTCGCGCTCGCGCTGCTGATCCTGCCCCCGGCGGCGCTGCTGGCGGTGTCGTATCTCCATCCGCTCTACGTCGACCGGTACGTGCTCTACGCCTACGTCGGTCTCGCGCTGCTGATCGGGGCCCGGCTGGACGCGCTGTCGCGCACCGTCGCCGCCCCGCGCGCGCTGGCCGGAGGGCTGGCGGTGGCCGCCGTGGCGGCGCTGCTGCCGTACTCCCTCCACCTGCGGACCCCGCAGAGCCGGCTCGACGACCCCCTCGCCGCCGCCCGCGCCGTACGGGAGCTGAGCCGCCCCGGCGACGGGGTGCTCTTCCTGCCCGCCCGGCGCCGGGAGCCGATCATGTCACGACCGGAGGACTTCCGGGGCCTGCGGGAGCTGGCGCTGGCCCGGCACGCGATCCCCTCGGGCACCCTGCACGGCATCGAGCTGCCCGCACCGCTGATCCGGGCCCGGATGCTGACGGCCGGGCGGATCGTCACGGTGAACGACCCGCCCGGCCAGCCGCTGGACGGCACCCCTCAGGAGCGGGTGAAGCGGAAGGTGCTCGCGGAGCACTTCCACCGATGCACCGTCAGGGACGTCACCGGGATGCGGATCGTGCTCTACGGGCGTGCGGGGGCGTGCTGAGCGTCGCCGGGCGCCGTCAGCCCTCGTTCTCCACCAGGCGGGCCGGGAAGCCGCCGGTGGCGACCGGGCCCCAGCGCTCGGGGGTGACCCGGATCAGCGACTTGCCCTGTTTGCGCATGGCCTCGCGGTACTCGTCCCAGTCCGGGTGCTCGCCCGCGATATTGCGGTAGTACTCGACCAGCGGCTCCACGGACTCCGGGGTGTCGATCACCTCGGCGGTGCCGTCGATCTGCACCCACGGGCCGTTCCATTCGTCGGACAGCACGACGAGGCTCACGGCGGGGTCACGCTTGGCGTTGCGCACCTTGGCGCGCTCGGGGTAGGTGGACATCACGATCCGGCCGGAGTCATCGACTCCGCAGGTCAGCGGGGACGCCTGGGGCGAGCCATCGGCCCGGCGGGTCATCAGCAGCGCACGGTGGCGCGGGCGTACGAACTCCAGCAGTTCATCGAGGCCGACCTGGGTGTTGGTGGCGATGGAGGGACTCATGGAGGTGAGCGTACGACGTCGAGCGCGCTCCACGTCCGTAGGGCCACGGGCCGGCGCCGCGTCGGGCATCGCGTTCACGTGGTCAGGCGTCGCGTCAGGCGTCGCGTCAGGCGTCGCGTCACGTGTCGCACTCCAGCACCGTACGGCACAGCCCGCAGCGGGCCCGCAGCCGCCCGCGCACCGGGACCCGGATGCGCTGACGGCAGGTCGGGCAGGGGAAGGAGACGCTCAGCGGAGGGCCGGCGTCGAAGGCGTACTCCCCTCCGGTGGGGGAGGGGTGGCCGGACTGGGCCGACCGGCGGTCCTTGGCGTAGCGGCGGCGGCCGGTCCAGCCGGCGGCGGCGAGCGGCGGCCGGGCCTGCTCGCGGCGGGCCAGCTCCAGCCCCTTGGCGTACGCCTCGTACGCCTGCGGAGAGGTGAACCAGGGGGAGGGGTCCTCACCGAAGAGCAGCGCCCGCATGGCCAGGACGTAGCCGAACTCCTCCGGTGTCAGATAGCCCAGTTTCTGGCTGGAAACCGAGTCCTGGCGGTAGGCGTCGAGCAACAACCAGCCCGTGCCGAGATAGGCGGCGGCGGTGTCGGTGAGGATTTCGTTGTCGCGCGTGCCGGGGAACGACAGGTCCAGGCGGTGCAGATACACATGGGTCACCTCGTGGGCCAGGGCGGCGCCGATGTCCCGACGGTGGGTCTTGAAGCGGGAGTTGAGCTCGATGAAGTACTCCGGGCCCGCGGCCAGCTCCACGTTCCCCGCGTGCCGCATCTCCCGGAAGCTCACGATCATCCGTGCGTCCGGCAGCCGCAGATGCTGCACCATGACCCGGGCCACCCGCTGAACGCCCAGGTAGAGGTCGTCCTGGTCGGCGAAGGCCACATCGCCGGGGACCACGCTGAGTCCGAAGGTGTCCACCGTGTCGCGGGACAGGCGGCGGTAGAGCGCGGTGATCGCGGCCCGGACGGTGTCCAGATGGGGATAGCCGTGCTCGATATCGCTGCCCGGTGCCGCCACGCCGTCACCCCGTGCCCGTCGCCAGCCGTGCGCCCTGTCTCCCCTCAACCTTACGGTCGTTCGGTGGGGCGGCGGGTAGGCCGCGCTGGCTGAAAACCGACCCTTGTCACCCCGTTCACCCGGTCCACATAATCACAGGGCGTTTTACCGGCTCATCCACGGGATTTCGGAGAGGTTTCCGGATTTTTGTCACGCGGCGGAGCCGCGCATCAAGGCTTGGCATGAGCCTGACATGCCGCCTCAAACCCCCCACGAAAGGACACTCCGTTGCGGAACACGCTGAAGCACCTCAAGAGAGCCTCGGCCCTCGGCGCGGTCGCCCTCGCCGCCTTCAGCCTCACCCCCGGCAGCGCCAACGCCGTGCCCACCGGCCCCGAGCCGAGCCCCTCCGTGGTCGGCGGCACCCGCGCCGCCCAGGGCGAATTCCCCTTCATGGTCCGGCTCTCCATGGGCTGTGGTGGCGCCCTCTACACCCAGGACATCGTGCTCACCGCCGCCCACTGCGTGGACGGCAGCGGCGCCAACACCTCCATCACCGCCACCGCGGGCGTCGTGGACCTCCAGAGCTCCAGCGCCATCAAGGTCAAGTCCACCCGGGTGCTCCAGGCCCCCGGCTACAACGGCACCGGCAAGGACTGGGCGCTCATCAAGCTCGCCAAGCCGATCAACCAGCCCACCCTGAAGATCGCCGAGACCACGGCGTACAACAAGGGCGACTTCACCGTGGCCGGCTGGGGCGCCGCCGTCGAGGGCGGCGGCCAGCAGCGCTACCTGCTCAAGGCCACCGTGCCGTTCGTCGACGACGCCACCTGCAAGTCCGCGTACGACGAGCTCGTCCCCGGCGAGGAGATCTGCGCCGGGAAGATGGCCCAGGGCGGCGTGGACACCTGCCAGGGCGACTCCGGCGGCCCGATGTTCCGCAAGGACGACAGCGGCCAGTGGATCCAGGTCGGCATCGTCAGCTGGGGCGAGGGCTGCGCACGGCCCGGTAAGCCCGGCGTCTACACCGAGGTGAGCACCTTCGCCAAGGACATCAAGGCAGGCGCGACCCAGCTCGGCGGCTGACCCCTCCTCAGCACCGCCTTCGACGGGAGCTGACCGGGGACCGGCCACCGAGCCGGCCCCGGTCAGCTCTGTCGGCTCCATCAGAGCCGTCAGTTCGGTCCCATCTGTCCGTAGCAGATGCAGAACGGGTGCCCGGCCGGATCGTTGAAGACCCGGAACCCCGAACGCTCCCCGCCACTGTCGTGCAGGAACGTCGCCCCGAGCTCGATCAGCTCCCGCTGCGCCCGCTCCGCGTCCGCGCGCGTCTCCACGTCGAAGTCCAGGTGCATCTGCTGCGGATGGGCGGGATCCGGCCAGCGCGGCGGCTGGTGGTCCGGCGCCCGCTGGAAGGCGAACTGACGGCCGTCCTCGGCCGTCAGGGTCGCCCACTCGGGATCGCTGTCGTTCACCCGCCAACCCAGGATCTTGCCGTAGAAGGCGGCCAGCGCGGCGGGATCGGGGCAGTCGATGACGGTGCACTGAAGCGTCGCGATCATGTGGGAACCCTACGGGGTGTCCGGCGGACCGCGGGCCGGAGCCGCATATCGATCCACGCGGCGGAGCCTCGCCCCCAGACCCCGGGGTTACGGGGCGTCCGGCGGGGAGGGGAGCAGCCCGCCGCAGGCGTCAAGCCCCGTCGGACACCCCGCTCGCCCGGAACGGCCCCCTCCGGAGCGGGCCACGGAGAAAGCCGAGCCGGGAGCCGCCGGGAAGCGCGCCGGGGCCGCAGGGAAAGCCGGGCCGGGGGCCGCAGGGGAAGCCGGGCCGTACGCCGCCGAAAAGCCGGGCCGGGAGGCCACCGGGAAAGTCGGGCCGTAGGTGGAACCTCTCCCCGCCCAGGCGACTCCTCCACGGTGGAGGCGCCGTACCGGGAGCGGCCCTCCACCACGACCGCCCCGCCCCCTTCCGCGCCCCTCGCGGGCCGGACCCCGAACCCCCCACAGGGGTCGGGGCGGTCCGGGGGCCGATCGAGGGCAGGCCCCGGACGCGGCCGACGCGGGCCGACGCGGGCAGACGCGAGCAGACGCGGGCCGAAGCGCCCCCGAGCGGAACCGGGTCCCGGGGAAAAGTACTCTCAGGAAGCATGACGCACAGCATGAGTGACCACACCGCCGGACAGCCGGCGACGCCGGGAGACCCCGAGGGGATCGACCCGTCCGTCCTCGACGAGCTGACCCGGTTGCGCGACAGCATCGACAACATCGACGCGGCCGTGGTCCATATGCTCGCCGAGCGCTTCAAATGCACCCAGCAGGTCGGCCACCTCAAGGCCGCCCACCGGCTCCCCCCGGCCGACCCGGCCCGCGAGGCGCGCCAGATCACCCGGCTGCGGCAGCTCGCCGAGAGCGCCAAGCTCGACCCCGGCTTCGCCGAGAAGCTGCTCAACTTCATCATCGCCGAGGTCATCCGGCACCACGAGACCATCGCCCGCTCCGACAACGGCACCGAGGGGCCCGAGGGCGCACTCCGGTAGCGCTCCCGGGTGGCCATCCGCCCCGGGCAACCACTTCCCACCCGTGTGCGGCCCGCCGCACGTAGGGCAGCATGTCCCCATGTCCGTACTGACGCGCGAGGAAGCGCAGAACCGAGCCCGCCTCATCGAGGTCCACCGCTACACCATCGACCTCGACCTCACCCGCGGGGAGGAGCTCTTCGGCTCCACCACGACCATCCGCTTCAGCGCGCGCCAGGCGGGCGCGGACACCTTCGCCGAACTCCGGCCGGCCGCCCTCCACCGGGCCGTGCTCGACGGCCGGGAGCTGGACCTCACCGGCGAGACCGCCGAGGCCGTCGCGGGCGGTCGGCTCCCGCTCACCGGGCTCGGCGAGGGCGAGCACGAGCTGCGCGTCGAGACCGACATGCGCTACTCCCACACCGGCGAGGGCATGCACCGCTTCACCGACCCGGCCGACGGCGAGACGTACCTCTACACGATGTGCTGCATGTCGGACGCGAACGACGTCTTCACCGCGTTCGACCAGCCCGACCTCAAGGCCGTCTTCGACGTCCGCGTCACCGCCCCGCCCGAGTGGACCGTCCTCGGCAACGGCATCGCCACCCGCGTCGGCGCCCCCGAGGAGGGCCGCTGGCAGCTCGCGCCCACCCCGCCCATCAGCACGTATCTGATGGCCCTGGCCGCCGGCCCGTACCACTCGGTGCGCACCGAGCACGCCGGACTCCCCTTCGGGCTGCACGTCCGCCGCTCCCTCGCGCCCTATCTCGAGGCCGACGCCGACGAGCTGTTCGACATCACCCGGCGCTGCTTCGACCGCTACCACGAGATCTTCGAGGAGCCGTACCCCTTCGACTCCTACGACCAGGCGTTCGTCCCCGAGTTCAACTCCGGCGCCATGGAGAACCCGGGCCTGGTCACCTTCCGCGACGAGTTCGTCTTCCGCTCCGCCGTCACCGACGCCGAGCGCCAGACCCGCGCCATGGTCATCGCCCACGAGATGGCCCATATGTGGTTCGGCGACCTCGTCACCATGAAGTGGTGGGACGACATCTGGCTGAACGAGTCCTTCGCCGAGTACATGGGCTACCAGATCCTCACCGAGACCACCCGCTACACCGACACCTGGGCCGACTTCGGCGTCCGCCGCAAGAACTGGGGCTACGACGCCGACCAGCGCCCCTCCACCCACCCGGTCGCGCCCGCGCCCGAGCTGGTCCCCGACACCGCGGCCGCCCGCCTCAACTTCGACGGCATCTCGTACGCCAAGGGCGCCTCCGCGCTGCGCCAGCTCGTCACCTGGCTCGGCGAGAAGACCTTCCTCGACGGCATCAACGACCACTTCACCCGGCACCGCTTCGGCAACGCCACCCTCGCCGACTTCATCGACTCCCTCGCCCGCTCCTCCGGCCGCGACGTCCACGCCTGGGCCGACCGCTGGCTGCGCACCACCGGCGTCGACACCCTCGCGCCCGTCGTCACCGCGAACGGCGACCGCTGGAGCGCCGAGATCCGCCACCAGGGCGGCGGCCCGGACGGGGACGCCCCCACTCGGCGTCCGCACCGCATCGCCATCGGCCTGTACGACCACGCGCCCGCCGCCCCGCACCAGCTGGTCCTGCGCGAGCGCGTCGAGGCCGAGCTCGACGGCGCCGAGCCCGGCCTCAGCCTCTCCTTCACCGGGCCCCGCCCCGATCTGCTGCTGCTGAACGACGGCGACCTCACCTACACCAAGATCCGGCTCGACCCCGGCTCCTGGAAGGCCGTCCACCGCTCGCTGTCCGGCCTCCCCGACGCCGTCAGCCGCGCCGTGGTCTGGAACGCCGCCCGCGACATGGTGCGCGACGGCGACCTCCCGGCCACCGACTACCTCGAGGCCGCCCGCGCCCATCTGCCGCACGAGACCGACATAGCGATCGTCCAGGGCGTCCTCGCCTTCGCCCGCACCCAGATCGCCGACCGCTACCTCCCCGCGGACCAGCGCCCCGCCGCCCTGGCCACCATCAGCGCCACCTGCCGCGATCTGCTGCGCCGCACCGAGGACGGCTCCGGGGACGGGCTGCGGCTCGCCGCCGTCCGTACGTTCATCGGCAGCGCCACCGCCCCCGCCGAGCTCAGCGACTGGCTCGACGGCGACACCGTCCCCGGCGGCCCCGCCCTCGACCCCGAGCTGCGCTGGCAGATCCTCGGCCGCCTCGCCGTCCTCGGCGCCGTCGGCCCCGCCGACATCGACGCCGAACGCGCCCGCGACTCCAGTGCCACCGGGCAGGAGGGCGCCGCCCGCTGCCGGGCCGCGCTGCCGGACGCCGCCGCGAAGGAGGCCGCCTGGCAGACCATCTTCGGCGGCGGGGAGGACGGAAAGAGCGCCGACGGCCAGGGGGACGATGGCCAGGGGGACGAGCTCTCCAACTACCTGGTCACCGCGACCGTCGCGGGCTTCTGGCAGCCCGAGCACCACGACGTCCTCGCCGACTACGTGCCGCGCTACTTCCCGGCCGCCGTCGCGCTCGGCGCCCGCCGCGGCCCCGCCATCGCCGACACCGTCGCCCGGTTCGGCTTCCCGAGCACGGTGGACGCCGAAACCCTGCGCCTGGGCGAGGAGTGCCTCGCGTCCCCCGACGCCGTACCCGCCCTCCGCCGCCGCCTCGCCGACCAGATCGACGACCTGCGACGCGCCCTGAGCGTACGGGAGAAGCAGGGCGAGTAACCCCCGCTGACGCGGCCCCCGCTGACGCGGGCGGCGGGGCGGCGCCCATCGCCCCGCCGCCCGCGGCGTGGGGCCGGTCAGCCCGGGGTGTCGGCGAGCCGGGTGATGAGGGAGTCGAGTCGCTCCTCCTGACCGTCCGGGGGATGCGCCCGCTGTCCGACAGGACGGCCAGCTGGTCGCGAGCACGTTCGACGAGTCCGTGCCCGCGGCAGGGTTCGGGCATGCCGACTGGCCCGCCGGGCCGTTCGAGCCGTGCGGATCGAAGCCGGGCGTGGGAGCCGCCGAACCACCACAGCCCCTCCGGCCGGGGAGGGGGCAGACTGAGGGGCATGGATCGAGGAGCGCGCCGGTGGGAGATGAGGGTCGACGGGGAGGGGTTCGAGGTCGGTGAGCGCGCCGGCGAACCCGGGACGTACGACTTCACCTGGCTGACCGGGCCCAACCCCGGATACGGCTTCACCACCGGTGTGCACGGAGCTGATTCCCTGAGCACGCGGGAACTGGAGGAGGCCGCACGGGACTTCCTCGCCCAGGTGGACCCCGAGACGGGGTACATCGAGTAACCGATCGGGCCGGACGCGGCGGCAAGCCCGGGGCGCGCCCGGCCCCGCCGATCAATCCGCGCGGCCGGGCCGTACCACGTACGGGTGCACTTGACCCCGACCCCGGATCGGACCGCTGGCGCGCGAAGTAATTTAGGCAGCCCTGACCGCCGCCCAGACACCCCCTAGGGCACACCCATGCCCGTGCCCGCATCCGGAACCGCCCGCCTCCTCGCCGGGGCCAGGGCGGACCGGGCGTGCTCCGCCCGATGGTCGACACCGTCCTCGACGCCCTCGCCCACGGCGCCGCCGACCGCGGTGGGCCCCTCCCGGCCGGGGGACCGGCCGCGGTGGCCCGGCGGATACGCGGCGCGGCCCGGCCGCTCATCCCCGACGAGGGGGAGGGGCCCCACCACGCGCTGCGCAGCCTCGTCCGCGCCCTCGCCCATGGCGCCGCCGAACCCGCGGACCCCCGCTGCACCGCCCATCTGCACTGTCCGCCACTCGCCGTCGCCACCGCCGCCGACCTCGCGGTCTCCGCGCTCAACCCCTCCCTCGACTCATGGGACCAGGCCCCCGCCGCCTGTGCGCTGGAGGCGCTGACCTGCCGCGCCCTGGCCGAACTCGTCCACCCCCACGGCCCCGCGCCCGACGCCCTCGTCACCACCGGCGGCACCGAATCCAACCAGCTCGGCCTGCTCCTCGCCCGCGAGGCCGCCCAGGGCGCTCCCCTCCGTATCGTCCGCGGCGCCAACGCCCACCACAGCGTCCAGCGCGCCGCCTGGCTGCTCGGGCTGCCCGAGCCCCTGACCCTCCCCACCCCCGGCGGCGTCCTCGACCCGGTCGCGCTCCACACCGCCCTGGACCGGCCGTCCGACGCCCCCACCCTCGTCGTCGCCACCGCCGGCACCACCGACACCGGGGCCATCGACCCGCTCCCCGACATCGCCGACGTCTGCGACCACCACGCCGCCACCCTCCACATCGACGCCGCCTACGGCGCGCCCCTCCTCTTCAGCGACACCCTCCACAAGCGGCTCCACGGGCTCGACCGCGCCCGTACCGTCGCCCTCGACCTGCACAAACTCGGCTGGCAGCCGGTGGCCGCCGGCCTCCTCGCCGTGCCCGACGGCGCCGCGCTCGCCGCGCTGGCCCACCACGCCGACTACCTCAACGCCGACGACGACACCGAAGCGGGCCTGCCCGACCTGCTCGGCCGCTCGCTCCGCACCACCCGCCGCCCCGACATCTTCAAGATCGCCGTCACGCTGCGGGCGCTCGGCCGCCGCGGCCTCGGCGAGCTCGTGGACCACGTCTGCGCGGCCGCCCAGCACCTCGCGGACCTCATCGAGGCCCGCCCCGGGCTCGAGCTCTACGCCCGCCCCACCATCAGCACCGTCCTCTTCCGCCCCAGTGGGGCACCGCCCGCCGCCGTCGCCGCCCTGCGCCGCCGCCTCCTCCACCACGGGGCGGCCGTCCTCGGCCGCGCCGCCACCCCCGAGGGGCTGTGGCTCAAGGCCACCGTTCTCAACCCGCACATCCAGCCCGACGATCTGCGCGGGCTGCTCGAACTCGTGGAAGGCAACACCACCCCATGAGCACCGCACAACCCCCCAACCCCGCCGCGTCCGCCGATCCCGCCACGGCCGCCGACCGGCCCGTTGACCTGGCCGGCATCGGCATCGGCCCGTTCAACCTCTCCCTCGCCGCCCTCGCCCAGGGCGCCCCCGCCCTGCGCACCGCCTTCTACGAGCAGCGGCCCGCCTTCCACTGGCACCCCGGCCTCCTCATCGACGGCGCGACCATCCAAGTCCCCTTCCTCGCCGACCTGGTGACCCTCGCCGACCCCGGCAGCCCCTGGACCTTCCTCCAGTACCTCAAGGCCCATGAGCGGCTGTTCCCCTTCTACGTCGCCGAGCGCTTCCACATCGAGCGCGCCGAGTACGACGCCTACTGCCGCTGGGTCAGCGAACGGCTCCCCGGACTCCACTTCGACCACCGCGTCGACGCCGTCCGCTGGGACCACGAGTACGAGCTGTTCGAAATCGACTTCACCCGGCTCGGCCCGGCCACCGACGCCCCCGCGCCCGAGGCGACCGGAACGGATGCGGAGGGCAGGGCCCTCGGCCGCGTCTACGCCCGCAACCTCGTCCTCGGCGTCGGCACCGAGCCGTACGTCCCCGAACCCCTGCGCCCGCTCGCCGACGCCCCCAACGTCCCCGTCCTCCACTCCTCCGACTACCTCGAACACCGCGAGCGGCTTCTGGCCACCGGCCACGTCACCGTCATCGGCTCCGGCCAGTCCGGCGCCGAGGTCTTCCTCGACCTGCTGCGCAACCGCCCCCTCGGCGCCGAAGGGCTCCACTGGATGGCCCGCACCCCCGCCTTCGCGCCCATGGAGTACAGCAAACTCGGCCTGGAGCAGTTCAGCCCCGACTACACCCGCTACTTCCACACCCTGCCCGAGCCCGTCCGCGACCAGCTGCTGCCCCGCCAGTGGCAGCTCTACAAGGGCATCGCGCACGAGACGCTGGACGCGATCCACCACGAGCTCTACCGCCGCGCCCTGCACTCCGACGGCTGGCCCGGCGCCGTCCTCACCCCCGGTGTCACCGTCCGCACCGCCGGCCGTATCGCCGCCGCCCGCCTCGAACTCCACCTGGAACACACCGAGCAGGGCACCCGGGCCCGCCACACCACCGAGGCCGTCGTCCTCGCCACCGGCTACCGCGAGCGCCGCGTCGACACCCTCCTCGCCGCCCTCGACCCCTACATCCGCCGGGACGCCTCCGAGCGCCCGCGCGTCGACGCCGATCACCGTCTGGTCCTCGACCCCATGATCAAGGGCTCGGTGTACGTCCAGAACGCCGAGCGCCACACCCATGGCGTCGGCACCCCCGACCTCGGCCTCGCCGCCTGGCGCTCCGCCGTCATCCTCAACTCGCTGCTCGCGGACCCCGCCTACCGGCTGCCGTCCCGCACCGCGTTCACCGCGTTCGGGCTCCAGCCGTCGGGGCGGTGCGGCACCGTGATCGGCAACCCGCACCTCCCCGACCAGCGCACCCCCCTCGCCCCGACGCGCACCTGACCGCGCCGGGGCCGGGCATGCCCCGAACGACGGGAATCGAACCTCAGCCGGCGGCGGTCAGCGCCCGCAGCTGGGCCAGCGTCTCTCGGATGACGTCGCGCAAGTCGCGGTCCTCGGTGGCGTTGATCCATCGCTCGAAGGCGACGCGGAACACGGCGACGCCGGTCTCGGCGGCCAGGCCGGCCTCGGTGTCGCCGACACCCCGCCGTCGCAACCTGTCGGCCAGGACGGCCGACATGGACGCGAGCTTGATCAACTCACGTTCGCGGAGATCGGCGTTGGCCATGATCACCGTTTGCCGCGTCCGCGCGAACTCACGGTCGCCGCCGACCATCCCGGCCACCGCGTCGAGCGCGGCCGCGACGGCATCCAGCGCCGACGCCGTGGCCGGCGCCGCCTCCAGGGCGGCAACCGACTTCTCCTCCAGTTCGGACGACCCGTCGAAGAGAACCTCGCGCTTGTCGGCGAAGTGTCGGAAGAAGGTGCGGGCGGTGACACCGGCCCGTTCGGCTATATCGGCCACCATGGTCTGCTCGAAGCCACGTTCCAGATACAGCGCCAGCGCGGCCTCGCGCAGTCGGCTACCGGCTCCAGGTTCCCACCGTCCCATGCGGCGAGTTTATGTGATGTCACCTGATGACACCGCCTTGCCGCCGCTGATGTCATCAGGTGACATCAGCGTGCTAGGGTCATGTCATCTGATGACATCACCGGTGGAGGCATCGAATGACCACGGCGAAGCGCATCCAGTACCACCAGTACGGCGGGCCCGAGGTCTTGCGGCTCGAGGACTT
Organism: Streptomyces violaceusniger; assembly: GCA_005405945.1. Taxonomy (GTDB): domain Bacteria; phylum Actinomycetota; class Actinomycetes; order Streptomycetales; family Streptomycetaceae; genus Streptomyces; species Streptomyces violaceusniger. The sequence continues at coordinate 3,599,656 of BJHW01000001.1, read as the reverse complement.
CGAGCCGGCACCGCCCGGCGCCGGCGAGGTTCTGGTCCGGGTGCGGGCGGCGGCAGCCAACCCGATGGACTGGAAGATCCGCAGTGGCAGCATGAAGACGCTGACCGGCCGGCGCTTCCCACGTGGGCTGGGCCACGACTTCGCGGGCGTCATCGAGGCGGTCGGCGACGGCGTCACCCGGCTCGGCGTCGGCGACGAAGTGCTCGGCGGGGCGCCGCTCAAGACGGCGGGAGCCTTCGCCGAGCTGGTCGTCGTCGAGGCGAAGGGGGTCGTGAAGAAGCCGGCGGAGCTCTCCTTCGAGGATGCCGCCGCGATCCCGACGGTCGGGATCACCGCCTTTCAGGCCCTGACCAACCCGGGGAAGCCGCACCCCGGGCAAGCCGTCTTCGTCCATGGCTGCCTCGGCGGAGTGGGCCGATCCGCCGTCCAGATAGCCTCGACGCACGGCGCCTCGGTGGGAGGCAGCTGCCGCGCCACCGCCACGCGGGACGCGCGCGACCTCGGCGTCGACCCGATCGTCGAGTTCGACTTCGACCCGACGACGCTCAGAGGACGATTCGACATCGTCCTCGACACGGCGGGCACGCTCCCGATCAAGGCGGCGCAGACGTTGCTGAAGCCCGGCGGCCGCATCGTCGACATCACCCCCACTCCCGCGAAGTTCGCGAGAAGTGCCCTGCCGGGCCCCTTCAAGGTGTTGATCGCCCAGGCCGTCACGGAGGACCTCGAGGAGGTCGCACGAGCCGCCGGGCAGGGAACACTGCGGCTGCCGATCGCTCGCACGGTGCCGCTCACCCAAGCGATCGCGGCGCTCACGGAGTTCGAACGCGGCACACTCAAGGGCGGCAAGCTCGTCATCACGACCGGGTGACCGCCGTGCCGCTGTCGGCTCACGCTGTTCCGGTGCGGCGGCCCGCCGGAACAGCGTGAGGCGCCCGCGCACGACGTGCGGGCGCTCGAAGCACGGCGATCCCCCGAACGCGCTCTAGAACACCGGAACGCCGTCCCGGGTCAGCTTCCAGTCCACCGACCCGAACCGCGACACATCGATCGTCCCCGTCGCCCGCACCCAGGCGATGATCGTGTTCCGGATCTCCTCCGAATTGGCCCACACCTGCTTCGCGGAGGCCACATGCGGGAAGTTGCCGCCCCCGCTCGCCCGGTAGTTGTTGACCGCCAGCACGAACCGCGCCTTCTCGTCGACCGGCTTGCCGTCGAAGCTGAGCTTCGCGATCCGCGAGCCCGGCGCCTTCGCGATGTCGATCTCGTAACGGAGGCCGCCGACCGCGTCGTAGTTGTAGTCCGGGATGTCCGAGGCGTTCGTCAGCTTCGCCGGGTCCACATCGCCGCCCGCCGGGGTCTGGACGTAGTAGCGCGCCGAGAACTCCAGATAGTCCTTGAGCTGGGCGCCCGTCAGCACCCGCGCCTCCAGGGTGTTCTCGAACGGATACAACCCCGCCACCTGCCGGATCGTGACCTCCCCGGCCGGGATCGCCGCCGTACGGGAGAAGCAGGACGCCTGCGAGAGCACCGGTAGCTCCGCGTACTCCGTCCCCGCCAGCGCCGCCTTCACCGTCTCCGCCTGCACATGGTTGATGAAGTCCACGATCGGCGCGTCCTTGTACGGCGCCTCGGTGGCCGTCATCGCCGCCGAGCAGGTGCCGATCACCTGGTTCACATAGCCGACGACCTTCTTGTGCTCGGCGTCGAGCAGCCGCACGATCCGCGGGTCCTCCTCGGCCGTGTTGGAGTTCAGCACCTTCGCCGACACCGACGCCACCTGCCAGCGGCCCCGCTCCCACTCCAGCTCGAAGTCGAAGAGGGTCAGCCGCTGACCCCACTTGAGCGGTTCCGACAGCACGACCTCGCGTCCGGTCTCCTTGTTGACCACCCGCGACTCGGGGATCTCCACATGCGCGTGGCCCACCAGGATCGCGTCGATCCCCGCCACCTTCTCGGCCACCAGTGCCGCCGCGTTCTCCACATACGGCACCTGGTCGCCGTAGCTGGAGGTGCCGCTGGTCCCCGAATGCGCCGAGACGATCACCACGTCCGCGCCCATCGACCGCAGCCGCGGCACCCACTTCGCCGCCTGCTCCTCCAGGCCCGGGAAGGTCATCTTGCCCTGCACATTGGCCTTGTCCCAGATCGCGATGCCCGGGTTGGTCAGCCCCAGAACAGCCACCCTCACATCCCGTCCGCACGGGGTGCGCAGCCGCGTCATCCAGTACGGCGGGAAGGCGGGCCGCAGCGTCTTCGCGTCCAGCGCGTTCGCCCCCAGCAGCGGGAAGTCGCACTGCTCCTCGAACTTCCGCAGCACCGGGATGCCGTAGTTGAACTCATGGTTGCCCAGCGCCGCCGCGTCATAGCCGATCGCGTTCATGGCCTGCGCCATGGGGTGCACCGGGCCGTTCTCCCCGGTGATCGGGTCCACCCGGGCGTAGTAGTACGACAGCTGGGTGCCCTGGATGGTGTCGCCCGCGTCGATCAGCAGCGTATTGCGGCGGCCCTTCTCCGCGCGGACCTGGTCGACCAGCGTGGAGATCTTCGCCAGGCCCACATCGTTGTGCGCCGCGTCGTCGAACTCGGCGTCGGTGAAGTAGTCCCAGTTGAAGACGTTGCCGTGCAGATCGGTCGTGCCCATCACGGTGAACGCGTACCGCCGCCGGGGCCGCCCGTGGTCCCGCGCCTCCGCCGGAACGGCGGCCGCGGCGGAGGCGAGGGCGGCCCCCGCACTGGTCGCCGCGGTGCGGCCGAGGAACTTCCGACGGTTGAGCGGCATGGCTGATCTCCCCTGAGATACCTGCGAATTGGGCACAACGCGCGTAGATTCTGGCCCAACCGCACCGTTCCGCACCACCCCCGGCAGGTTGCGATCGGATTGCCGCCCGGCGCCGTACGCTCCGAGCACCCCTCGCACAGCGGAACCACGAGCCCAGGAGCCGCCATGGACCAGCCCGCCGAACCGCCGCGGCCCGCCGCCCCCGTGCCGTACGGCACCCCCGACACCCCGCGCGTCGCCGTTCGCGGCCAGGCGACCCTGGAGGTCGACCCCGAGATCGCCCGGCTCACCATCACGGTCAGCGCCCGCGGCGCCGACCGGCGCGCCGCGCTGGAGGACCTCACCCGCCGCAACAACCAGGTCCGGGAACTGGTGAAGTCCTACGGCGAGGCGGTCGAGAAGCTGGAGACCGGCGCCTTCTCGGTCACCCCCGAGATCAACCCCAAGAGCCGCCATGAGCGCGTACGGGCCTATCAGGGCCGGGTGCACCTCACCGCGACCGTGATCGACTTCACCGCGCTGGGCGAACTCACCACCCGCCTCGCCGACCTCGAGCTCACCCGCGTCGACGGCCCCTGGTGGGGGCTGCGCCCCGACTCGCCCGCGTACGGCCGGGCCCGGCAGCAGGCGGTGCGCGAGGCGGTGCAGCGGGCCCGCGAGTACGCCGGGGCGCTCGGCGCCCGGCTGGTGGCGCTCACCGAGCTCGCCGATCTCGAGGCGGAGGAGGGTCCACTCCAGCCCGTGGCGGTCGCCGCCCCGCGCGCCCGGTCCGGCTACGGCGGCCCCGCCGACCGGGACGCCGTGGCCGCGCTCGACCTCGAACCGCAGCGACAGACGGTGTACGCGCACGTCAACGCGCGCTTTACCATGACCCCGCCCGAGCTCTGAAACGCCTCCTCCGGAGCCCCGGAGCCACCCTCCGAAACGCTCATCGGAGCGGCCCGCTGCACGTTTCATTAGTTGTCAATAACCTGCCATCCAAAGGCCATGGAGGAGTGTGAAGTTCCCGGTTCTTTACTCGCCGGTAAGTCATAGGCTCGGCATCATGCGCCGAGCAAAAATCGTCTGTACTTTGGGACCCGCCACCGACTCGTACGAGCAGATCAAGGCACTCATCGAGGCCGGAATGGACGTGGCCCGCTTCAACCTCAGCCACGGCACCTATGCCGAGCACGAGGAGCGTTATCGGCGAGTGCGCAAAGCCTCGCTGGAGACCGGCCGCAGCGTCGGCATCCTGGCCGACCTTCAAGGTCCGAAGATTCGGCTCGGCCGTTTCCGTGAAGGACCCGTACTCCTTGAACGCGGGGATGAGTTCATCATCACCGTCGAACCCATCGAGGGCGACCGGTTCCGCTGCGGTACCACCTACGAGGGGCTGGCCGGCGACGTCAGCAAGGGTGAGCGGATCCTCGTCGACGACGGCCGGGTCACCCTCGAGGTCGTCGACATCGACGGCCCTCGGGTGCACACCATCGCCATCGAGGGCGGCATGATCTCCGACCACAAGGGGCTCAACCTCCCCGGTGTGGCCGTCTCCGTCCCCGCGCTGTCCAAGAAGGACATCGAGGACCTGCGCTGGGCCCTGCGCATCGGCGCCGATGTCATCGCCCTCTCCTTCGTCCGCAACGGCAACGACGTCGTGGACGTCCACCGGGTCATGGACGAGGAGGACCGCCGGCTCCCCGTCATCGCCAAGATCGAGAAGCCGCAGGCGGTGGAGAACCTCGAGGGGATCGTCGACGCCTTCGACGGCATCATGGTCGCCCGCGGCGACCTCGGCGTGGAGATGCCGCTGGAGCAGGTGCCGATCGTCCAGAAGCGCGCGATCAAGCTGGCCAAGCGGAACGCCAAGCCGGTGATCGTCGCCACCCAGATGCTCGACTCGATGATCGAGAACTCCCGCCCCACCCGGGCCGAGGCGTCCGACGTCGCCAACGCGGTGATCGACGGTACGGACGCGGTGATGCTCTCGGGCGAGACCAGCGTCGGCAAGTACCCGATCGTCACGGTCAAGACGATGGGCCGCATCGTCGCCGCCGCCGAGGAGGACATCCTCGCCAAGGGCCTGCCCCCGCTCACCGAGCGCAGCAAGCCCCGCACCCAGGGCGGCGCGGTGGCCCGCGCGGCGGCCGAGATGGGGGACTTCCTCGGCGCGAAGTTCCTCGTCGCCTTCACCCAGTCCGGCGACACCGTCCGCCGCCTCTCCCGCTACCGCTCCCCGATCCCGCTGCTGGCCTTCACCCCGGAGCCGGGCACCCGCTCCCAGCTCAATCTCACCTGGGGCGTGGAGACCTTCCTCGGTCCGATGGTCGATTCCACGGACGAGATGGTGGCCCAGGTGGACGAGGAACTGCTGCGCCTCGGCCGCTGCAAGAAGGGCGACCTGGTCATCATCACCGCCGGTTCCCCGCCCGGCGTCTCCGGCTCCACCAATCTGGTCCGCGTCCACCACATCGGCGCGGACGACCTGAGGTAGCCGAGCCTCGCTCCTTGGGGCCGAAGTACTGGGCTCAGTACTTCGGCCCGACGTGCTTGTCCATGAGGGCGACGGAGGCGCGGCGGGCGACGGAGATGTCCCATGGGTTGGTCCGCCGCCAGGAGACCCCCAGTTGATCGAGCGTGTCGGTGAAGAGCCTCCGGATGTCGTCGGACTTGTTGGTGAAGAAGTACCGAGGGTATTCGTAGCGCTTTGGTTTTCCGGAGACCATCCGTGTGGTCCAGTTGGTGATCCGACAGCCGTCGGAGTGTACGAGCCCCCGGACGAACCCCCATGGGTGGGCGTTCACGATCTCCTGTTGCCAAGGTTCCAGGATGATGGGACGGTCGTGTTTCTTGCCCGCTCCCTGCTGCGGGAACAAGCACGGGAGATGCTTGGAGTACAGCTTGACGTAGGTGCACCCGATGCTGCGAACTCGGAACACCTTGTTATCGGGCAGAAGGGCGTGAACCGCGTCCTCGGCGTCGTCGATAAGTCCAGGCCAGGAGTTGCCGCATGCGATGGACAGGCTCGGGGCCCTGTGCTTCCGGTAGTGGATGATGTGGCCATCTCCAAGGTACAGACCGAGCAGGTAGGCGTACGCGACGGGGGCCTTCGGCAGGCGCCCTTGAGGCGAGCATCTTGGGCATTCAGCCTTAACGGAGACCGGGGCGATACCCAGCTGCCACCGGCGGATGGCGGAGCGCGATATGCCGGTCTGCCTGCTTACGGAGTTGAGGCTTCGGCCTTGGGCAACCAGTGCGAGGGCACGTTTTCGTGTTTCGAGGTCGTACACGATTGTGAGCCTGGTGGTCGCGTGGCCGCCGTGTGCCCGTTCGAAGAATTGTTCACTTCATCGGGTGAATGGGTCCGATTCCCCGGTGACCTTGGAATCGAAGGAAAAGTGCCCCGGGTCGGACTCGAACCGACACTGTATGGGTTTTGAATCCATTGCCTGCTGCCAAATTGGGCTACCGGGGCCAACGGTTCGAAGGTCATCAACGAGCCGCTGCGCGTCCACCATACCGCAGCTAGGTAGGCTCGTGGTGCCCCCGCCTGTCAGATAACCGAGGAGCACAGTGAGCACCGCTGACGCCCCCGACGCGCAGTCGCACGTCCCACCGCAGACAACCCGCGTCGTCATCGCCGAGGACGAGGCCCTCATCCGCCTCGACCTGAAGGAGATGCTCGAGGAGGAGGGGTACTCCGTCGTCGGCGAGGCGGGCGATGGTGAGACGGCTGTCGCGCTCGCCCAGGAGCACCACCCCGACCTCGTCATCCTCGATGTGAAGATGCCGGTGCTCGACGGCATCTCCGCCGCCGAGCGGATCGCGGCCGACCGCATCGCCCCCGTCCTGATGCTGACCGCCTTCTCCCAGCGAGAGCTGGTCGAGCGGGCCCGGGACGCCGGGGCGATGGCGTATCTCGTGAAGCCGTTCAGCAAGAGCGATGTGGTCCCGGCCATCGAGATGGCCGTCTCCCGCTTCACCGAGCTGAAGACCCTGGAGCAGGAGGTCGCCGACCTCTCCCAGCGGCTGGAGACCCGCAAGCTGGTCGACCGGGCCAAGAGCATCCTTCAGACCCAGTACGGGCTGACCGAGCCCGCCGCCTTCCGCTGGATCCAGAAGACCTCGATGGACCGCCGGCTGTCGATGCAGCAGGTGGCGGAGGCCGTCATCGAGGACGCGGCGGAGAAGAAGGCCGCCAAGGAGCAGTAGCAGAGGAAAAGGGCCCGCACCGCCGCTTCCGGCGGTGCGGGCCCCTTCCGTCGGCCCTCAGTCCTCGCCGAGGTACGCCTTCCGCACCGACTCGTCATGCAGCAGCGCCTCGCCGGTCCCCGACAGCACGATCTTGCCGATCTCCATCACATGGCCCTGGTCGGCCAGCGACAGAGCGGCCTGGGCGTTCTGCTCGACCAGCAGGATCGTCGTGCCCTGCGACTTGAGCTCGGCGATGGTCTGCATGATCTTCTGCATCATGATCGGCGAGAGGCCCATCGAGGGTTCGTCGAGCATCAGCAGCTTGGGGCGGGACATCAGCGCCCGGCCCATCGCGAGCATCTGCTGCTCACCGCCGGAGAGGGTGCCCGCCGCCTGGTTGCGGCGCTCGCCGAGGATGGGGAAGAGCTCGTACGCCTTCCGGATGTCGGCGGCTATGCCGTCCGCGTCCTTCCGGAGGAACGCTCCGAGCTGGAGGTTCTCGGCGATCGACAGCCGCGGGAAGATATGCCGCCCCTCGGGCGAGTGGGCCAGTCCCAGGGCGACGATCTTGTGCGCGGGGACGCCCCTCAGCGGTTTGCCGTCGAAGCGGATCTCCCCGCCGAGCGGCTGGAGCAGGCCGGACAGGGTGCGCAGCGTGGTCGTCTTGCCCGCGCCGTTGGTACCGATGAGGGTGACGACCTGTCCGGCCTCGACGCTGAACGAGATGCCCTTGACGGCCTCGATCTTGCCGTAGGCGACCCGCAGGTCCTCGACCTCGAGCAGTGCGGTCACTGTCCGTCCTCCGTACGTGCTGTGGTGCCCCGCTGGGCCTCGTCCGTGGCTCCGGTCGTGGTCCCGCCGGTGGCTCCGGTCGTCGCCCCGGCCTCCGCGGCCTCGACCTCGGCGGCCTCCTCCGCGCCCGGCGCGCCCTCGAAGGGGGTGCCGAGGTAGGCGGCGATGACGCGCTCATCGCTCTGGACGACCTCCGAGGTGCCCTCGACGAGCTTCTGGCCCTGGACGAGCACGGCGACCCGGTCGCAGAGGTTGAAGATGAAGCGCATGTCGTGCTCGATGACGAGCACGGCGGTGCCCAGGTCCCGGATGGCGAAGACCAGTTCCTCGGTGGCGCGGGTCTCCTGGGGTTCATTCCGGCGGTGGGCTCGTCGAGCAGCAGCAGTCCGGGGTCGCTGGCGAGGGCGCGGGCGATCTCCAGCTTGCGCTGGTCGCCGTAGGGGAGGTTGCGGGAGAGGTGGTCGGCCTTGTCGGCGAGGCCGGTGAACTCCAGGAGTTCCATGGCGCGGGCCTTGGAGGCGGCCTCGGCGCGCTTGAAGCCGGGGCCGCGCAGCAGGGCCGACCACAGGCCCTCCTTGGTGCGGGTGTGGCGGCCGACGAGCACGTTCTCCAGGACCGTCATATTGGCGAAGAGCCGGATGTTCTGGAAGGTGCGCGCGATGCCCGCCTGGGTGACGAGGTGGGGCTTGGGCGGCAGTACGGTGCCCCGGTAGGCGACGCGGCCCTCGGTGGGGACGTAGAGACCGGTGAGGCAGTTGAAGAAGGTGGTCTTGCCCGCGCCGTTGGGCCCGATGAGGCCGACGATCTCGCCGGGGTGGACGTCGAGGTCGACCGCTTGTACGGCCGTGAGACCGCCGAAGCGCATGGTGACGCCGGTGGCGGTGAGCACGGGGGAGGTCGTGGTGGTGGTCATCGCTGTCATGCCTCCGCCTTGGTGACGCCGACGGCACTGTCCTTGAGTCCGGTGGCGCCGGGGACGTCGAGCTGGCCGGTCTCGTGGTACTCGAGCTGCTGCCGCCGGTTGGGGACGATCCCCTCGGGGCGGAAGCGCATCAGCAGGATGAGCGCGATACCGAAGGCGAGGAGCTGGTAGTCCTGGAGGAACTCCAGCTTCTTGGGGATCAGATAGAGCAGGGTGGCGCCGAGCAGCGGGCCGCCGATGGTGCCCATGCCGCCGAGGATGACGGCGGCCACCAGGAAGGTGGAGTTGGGCGGGACGGGTCCGGCGAAGACGTACTGCTCGGGGACGACCGTGGACTGGAAGTGGGCCCATACGGCACCGGCGACCCCGGCCAGGGTGGCGCCGAGCGCGAAGGCGATGAGCTTGACCCGGAATCCATTGATGCCCATGGCGGTGGCGGCGGTCTCGTCCTCGCGGATGGCGACCCAGGCGCGGCCGATGCGGGAGTTGCCCGCGCGGCTGAAGATCAGCACGACGAGCACCGTGACCAGCAGCATCAGCAGGTAGTAGTTGCCGTTGGAGTCGAGGGTGAGTCCGCCGACGCTGTGGTCGTCGTTGAAGTTGAACCCGAAGATCTCCAGAGGGGGATGTTGGGGATGCCGTCGGGGCCGTTGGTGACGGAGGGGCCGGAGGTGCCGTCGAGGTTCAGCATGGCGAGACGGAAGATCTCTCCGAAGCCGAGGGTCACGATGGCGAGATAGTCACCGCGCAGCCGCAGGGTGGGGGCGCCGATGACCACACCGAAGATCAGGGAGACCACGCCGCCGGTGATCACGGCGGCCCAGAACGGGAACTTGACGTCGATGGTCGAGGCGGTGGAGCCGGAGACCAGGGCGGCGGTGTAGGCGCCGACGCCGAGGAAGGCGACATATCCGAGGTCGAGGAGGCCCGCGAGGCCGACGACGATGTTCAGGCCGAGGGCGACGGTCGCGAAGATGGCGATGTTGACGCCGAGTTCGGTGAAGCTGGACTTGTCCTGGAAGAAGGGGAAGACGATCGCGGTGATCAGCGCCGCCACCAGGGTGACGGAGCGATAGGCGCTGGTGAGCTCGCTGATCCGGCTGATGAGCCCGGCCTTGACCAGGGCGACAGCAGCGAATCCGACGGCGATGAGGTAGCCGAGGAACGGCTCGGGGTGGTCGGCGTCGGTCTGGATGCCGTAGTTGACCACGTACAGGCCGACGGCGAAGACCGCCGCGATGATCAGGATCTCGGCCCAGGAGGGCAGCTCCTTGGGACGGCACAGCGGGCGGCTGTCGTCGGGGAGCAGGAAGGTGGTGGCCACGGGTACGGCGGTCACCACGGCGGCGATCCAGCCGCCGGGTTCCAGGTTGACCAGGCCGTCCAGGTCCACCGCGATGGCGATGACGGTGAACCAGGTGACGGCGAAGGTGCCGAGGGCCAGCATCCGCAGGGCCTGGGTGGAGCCGCTGGGGGTGAGCCAGCGCAGGCCCTTCAGGTCGAGGGCGGCCAGCGCGAAGACGCCGGTGGCGACGCCGAGGACGAGGGTGAGGAGCTGCAGTCCGCCGGGGTAGCCGTAGACGGTCAGATCGCCGGGGAACTCGGCGGTCCAGGTCCAGGCCAGGAAGGTGGAGACGACGGCGGCGGCGCCGCCGGCCGCGGTGAGGGCCCGGAGCAGGGTGGTGCGCGGGCGGGGGCGCCGGCCTCGGCCGTGCGCACGGCGGTGGGCTGGGTGTTGTCGGTGGTCATCGGTTCACTCCCTCACGCCCGGTCCGCTACGCGTTCGCCGAGCAGACCCTGTGGCCTGACCAGCAGGACGACGATGAGCAGGGTGAAGGCCCATACGTCCTTCCAGGCGCCGCCGCCGAGCTGGTCCATCCCGGGGATGTCCTGGATGTACTTGATGGCCAGGGCCTCGACGATGCCCAGGACGACGCCGCCGAGCATGGCGCCGTAGATGTTGCCGATGCCGCCGAGCACGGCCGCGGTGAACGCCTTGAGACCGGCGATGAAGCCCATCTCGAAGTTGATCTGGCCGTACTTGAGCCCGTGGGAGAGGGCGGCGACGGCGGCGAACGCACCGCCGATGGCGAAGGCCATCACGATGATGCGGTCGGTGTTGATGCCCATGAGCTTGGCGGTGTCGGGGTCCTGCGCGGTGGCCTGCATGGCGCGGCCGGCCCGGCTCTTGGAGACGAAAAGACCCAGGGCGAGCATGCACAGCGGGGCGGCGATGAGGAGGAAGGCGTCGCCGCGCTGGATGTGCAGATTGTCGAGGATCTCGAACGACGATCCCTCGAACTGCGGGAAGCTGCGGGGCTTCTTGGCGTCGGGGTAGAAGGCCCAGACGGCCTGCTGCAGTGCGATGGACAGACCGATCGCGGTGATCAGGGGGCGAGCCGGGGGCCGCCGCGCAGGGGCCGGTAGGCGAAGCGTTCCGCCGCGGTGGCGATGGCGACCGAGGCGACGATGCCGCCGATCAGCATCAGGGGCAGGGCGAGGGAGAGCGCGGTGCCGCTGGGCAGCCAGATGTAGATGGTGAGGGCCCCGAAGCCCCCGATCATGAAGATCTCGCCATGGGCGAAGTTGATGAGCTGGACGATGCCGTAGACCATGGTGTACCCGATGGCGATCAAGCCGTAGAGGGCGCCGAGGGTCAGGCCGTTGACCAGCGTTTGCGGCAGTTCGTGCACCGCAGGGCCTCCGATGAGCGTGTCGGATATGACGCCGCGCGAGGGCGATGGGTACGCCCTCGCGCGGATTCGTTTCGTGGGTGTGCGGATTGCCGCCGGGGGTCAGTCCTTGAAGGTCTCGCTCTTCACGGACTTCCAGGCGCCCTTGGTGACCTTGTAGACGGTCAGCTGCTTGTTCGTGGTGTCGCCGTACTGGTCGAAGGAGACCTTGCCGGTGACGCCGTCGAAGGAGACCTTGCCGAGCGCCTCGGTGATCTTGGCGCGGGCGTCGTCCGGGAGCTTGCCGTCGTTGTCCTCGACCACGGCCTTGACCGCCTGGATGATGGACCAGGCGGCGTCGTAGGAGTAGCCGCCGTAGGCCGCGTACGGGTCCGGGTAGTGCTGGTCGGCGTAGTTCTTCACGAACGTCTTGGCGGAGTCGAGCTGCTCGACCGGGTAGCCGACGGAGGTGGCGAGGTCGCCGTCGTTGCTGGTGCCCGACGCCTTGATGAAGGCGGGGTCGTAGATACCGTCGCCGCCCATGATCGGGACCTGCGCGCCGGCCTGCTTGACCTGGTCGGACAGCAGACCGCCCTCGGGGTACTGACCGCCGAAGTAGACCGAGTCGGCGCCGGAGGACCTCACCTTGTTGGCGATGCCGGAGAAGTCGGTCTCCTTGACCGTCAGGTGGTCGCGGCCGACGACCTTGCCGCCGAGGCGCTTGAACTCATCGGCGAAGATGGTGGCGAGGCCGTTGCCGTACGCCTGCTTGTCGTCGACGACGAAGACCTTCCGCTTCTTCGCGTCCTTGTAGTAGTACTGCGCGGCGAAGCGGCCCTGGATGATGTCCGTGGTCGCGGTGCGGAAGTAGGTCTTGAAGGGGCGCGACTTCTTGCCCGAGGCCCAGTCGTCGCCCTGGCTGAGGGCCGGGTTGGTGTTGGCGGGGAGACCTGGGCGAGGTCGGCTCTGTCGAAGACGCCCTGCATGGACTGGGCGACGCCCGAGTTGAGCGGCCCCACCGCGCCGAGGATCTCCTCGTCGTCGACCATCGAGGTCGCGTTCTGCTTGCCGGAGGAGGGCACGGCCTGGTCGTCGAAGGACTTGACCTTGAAGGTGACCCCGTCCACCTCGTTGTTCTTGTTGGCCATCTTCGCCGCGAGGTCGACGGAGTTCTTGATGCCCTGGCCGAGAGCGGACAGCGAGCCGGTGAGCGGGGCGTCGACACCGATGACCACGGTCGTCTTGCTGTCCTTGCCGCCACTGTCGTTTTTGTCGTCCCGCGACCCGCAGGCGCTGAGAGTGAGGGCTCCCGCAGTGATGGCGGTCGTCATGATGAGCAAGGAACGGTGTCGCACGAGGAATCCTTTCCCTGGCCCGGCACCCGGGTTCATGGGGTGCCGTGTCCTCGCCGGATGAACCTGGAATGGCCGTGTGGGTGCGGCGTACATCCCACGGGGCCGTGACTGGCTGTGACTCTAAGCGCGGGGCGCGACCGGGGGCAGAGGTCTAGACGATGATGTGACTGTCTTGTTATGACGCGCGTCACCCCGGGGTGTCCGTGTAGCGGAACGGAAGGGACGAATGGGGCGAATTTGGGCTAACCGTTAGGTCCGGATCCTGAGAAGGTGCAGTTCCGCTAAGGAGTGACGTGCGCTTGTGAACGAAGCGCGAAGGAGCGTGCGCGGATGAGCGCAGGAAGATCGATTTCGGAATCGCCGAGCGTTCTGAAAATGCGATCTTATATTGCGTCAGCGTTACGTAGTGTTACGGCTGGCGGTGCGGGTCCCGGGTCTGTCCGGGGCGGTGGGCGGGGTTCCGGAGCGGTGTCGGATCGGTGATGGGATGGCGTCGGGCCGCTGTCGGGCCGGCGATGGTCCGGCGTCGGGCCGGTGCGGCTCAAGTCGGCGGGCGCCAGTTCTCGGAGCTGCGGGTGGCGCCGTTCGCGGCCGCGCAGCGGCGCTCGGCCAGCCGCTTGATCAGCGCTTTGGCCGCCGGGGCGCCATGCCGCTTCCGCTCGGCGCGCGCGGCCTGGACGATGTCGTCGTAGATCTCGTACTGCTCGTTGGAGAGCCCCTTCTGCTCCCAGTCGAGCCCGGCCCACTGGCTGCCCGCGAGGTCCTGCTCGGCCCAGTAGGAGATGAGGTCGGCGCACAGCCGCACGGGCGAGGCGGCCTGTGGCGTGGGGCTGTGAGGGGCGGGCGTGGACGCGGGTGCGCTACGGGAGTTACCGGAGTTGTGGGAGTCGCCCGAGGGGCCGGAACCGGAGCCGCCGCATCCGGTCACCGTCACGGCGAGTACGAGAGCGCACCCGCATACGGCGGCGGGCCAGGAGTCCGCCCGGGTCGTTGCCCCCATGGAGCGTCACGGTAGACCCGGCCGCCCAGGGGACAACGGTAAGGGCGCCGGGCGTCAGGCCTCGGCGCGCTCCTTCGCCTCGGCGATGTCGGCGACCGTCTTGGCCCGCCCGGCGTCGTCCACCTCGCGCAGCAGACAGGTGAGGCGGGCGGTGCACACCCGCCGGTCCCGCTCATCGCTGATGGCGATCTCGTAGGTGGCGGTGGAGCGGCCCCGGTGGACGGGGGTGGCGACGCCGGTGACCAGACCCGAGCGGACGCTCCGGTGGTGGGTGCAGTTGAGGTCCACGCCGACCGCGATCCGCCCGCTGCCGCCGTGGAGCATCGAGCCGACCGAGCCCAGGGTCTCGGCCAGCACGGCGGAGGCGCCGCCGTGCAGCAGCCCGTACGGCTGGGTGTTGCCCTCCACCGGCATGGTGCCCACGACCCGCTCGGCCGAGGCCTCGAGGATCTGCACGCCCATGCGGGTGCCGAGGTGCCCGGCGGAGAACAGCGCGGCGAGGTCCACGCCGAGCGCCGCGTACTCGTCGAGTACCTCTTGCGGGAACTTCACGCTGGTCTGCTCGCCCATCGGGACAGGCTCCGTTCGATTGCTGTGGTGGCCACCTTTGCTCGTGGTGGCCACCTTCTTACCAGGCAACTGAGCAAACGCTTAGGCCGGGGTCGTCTGTTCCAGGCGGACCACGACGGACTTGCTCGCCGGGGTGTTGCTGGTGTCGGCGGTGGCGTCCAGCGGGACCAGGACGTTGGTCTCCGGGTAGTACGAGGCGGCGCAGCCGCGCGCGGTCGGGTAGTGGATCACGCGGAAGCCGGTGGCGCGCCGCTCGGTGCCGTCCTTCCACTCGCTGACCAGGTCGGCGTAAGCGCCGTCGGCCAGCCCGAGCTCCTGGGCGTCCTCGGGGTGCACCAGCACCACCCGGCGGCCGTTCTTGATGCCGCGGTAGCGGTCGTCCAGGCCGTAGATGGTGGTGTTGTACTGGTCGTGGGAGCGCAGGGTCTGCAGCAGCAGCCGGCCCTCGGGCGCCTTGGGGTACTCGATGGGGGCCGCCGTGAAGTTGGCCTTACCGGTGGCGGTGGGGAAGCTGCGGCTGTCGCGCGGGGCGTGCGGCAGGGCGAAACCGGAGGGGTCGCTCACCCGGTTGTTGAAGTCCTCGAAGCCGGGGATGACGGCGGCGATGCGGTCGCGGATGCGCGCGTAGTCCTTCTCGAACTCCTCCCAGGGGGTGTGGCTCTCGGGGCCCAGCACCCGGCGGGCCAGCCGGCAGACGATGGCCGGCTCGGAGAGCAGATGGGAGCTCGCGGGCTCCAGGCGCCCGCGGGAGGCGTGCACCATGCCCATGGAGTCCTCGACGGTGACGAACTGCGGGCCGCCGCCCTGGAGATCGCGCTCGGTGCGGCCGAGGGTGGGCAGGATCAGCGCTCGCGCGCCGGTGACCACATGGGATCGGTTGAGCTTGGTGGAGACATGGACGGTCAGCCGGGCGGTGCGCATCGCGTCCTCGGTGACCTCGGTGTCGGGGGAGGCCGCCACGAAGTTGCCGCCCATGGCGAAGAAGACCTTGGCCTGGCCGTCGCGCAGGGCGCGGATGGCCCGGACGACGTCGAAGCCGTGCTCGCGGGGCGGGGCGAAGCCGAACTCGCGCTCCAGGGCGTCCAGGAAGGCCGGGGCGGGGCGCTCGAAGATCCCCATGGTGCGGTCGCCCTGCACATTGCTGTGGCCGCGCACCGGGCAGACCCCGGCGCCGGGGCGGCCGATGTTGCCGCGCAGCAGCAGGAAGTTGACGACCTCCCGGATGGTGGGCACCGAGTGCTTGTGCTGGGTGAGGCCCATCGCCCAGCACACGATGGTGCGCTTGGAGTCGAGGACCATGCGCAGCGCGCGGTCGATGTCGGCGCGGTCGAGACCGGTGGCGCGCAGCGTCTCGTCCCAGTCGGCGGCGCGGGCCGCGGCGGCGAACTCCTCGAAGCCGTGGGTGTGCTCGCGGATGAACTCCTCGTCGGTGGCGCCTTCTGTCTCCAGGATGAGCTTGTTGAGGAGGCGGAAGAGAGCCTGGTCGCCGCCGATCCGGATCTGCAGGAAGAGATCGGTGAGCGCGGTGCCGCCACCGGCGATACCGCGGGCGTTCTGCGGGTTCTTGAACCGCTCGAGACCGGCCTCGGGCAGCGGGTTGATGGAGATGATCTTCGCGCCGTTGGCCTTGGCCTTCTCCAGGGCGGAGAGCATGCGCGGGTGGTTGGTGCCAGGGTTCTGCCCGGCCACGACGATCAGGTCGGCCTTGTAGAGGTCCTCGAGCAGCACGCTGCCCTTGCCGACGCCGAGGGTCTCGGTGAGCGCCGAGCCGGAGGACTCATGGCACATGTTGGAGCAGTCCGGCAGGTTGTTGGTGCCGAACTCGCGGGCGAAGAGCTGGTAGAGGAAGGCCGCCTCGTTGCTGGTGCGGCCCGAGGTGTAGAAGACCGCCTCGTCGGGGGAGTCGAGCGCGGTCAGCTCGTCGGCGATGATGTCGAAGGCCCGGTCCCAGGACACCGGCTCGTACCGCTCGGCGCCCTCGGACAGGTACATGGGCTCGGTCAGCCGGCCCTGCTGGCCGAGCCAGTAGCCGCTGCGGGTGGCGAGGTCGGCCACCGGGTGGGCGGCGAAGAAGTCGGGGGTCACCCGGCGGAGGGTGGCCTCCTCGGCGACGGCCTTCGCGCCGTTCTCACAGAACTCGGCCGCATGGCGCTTGTCCGGCTCGGGCCAGGCGCAGCCGGGGCAGTCGAAGCCGTCCTTCTGGTTGACGCGCAGCAGGGTGAGCGCGGTGCGGCGCACGCCCATCTGCTGGTGGGCGATGCGCAGCGAATGCCCTACGGCCGGCAGCCCGGCGGCGGCATGTTGTGGGGGTGTGACCTCGGGCGCGTCCTGGATCGGATCGCCTGCGGGTGGCTTGGCTGCCATGTCGCTCCCCTTGGGCTCGAGCGGTGCGGACCTGTCTGTGGACCTGTGGGGCCGATCCTGTCACGGGCCACCGACAGCCGGGGCGGCGGCCCGGTCCGGCTGCCGGTGGCCCGGCCCGGTCCGGTGGCGCGGCCGCTCCGGGCGTGCGGCCCGGTCCGATCTTGTGCTCGGTCCGGTCCGGTGGCCGGGGCGGGAGGCATTGTCGGTGGGGCGTGGCAGGATCGGGGGCGTGGCAGAGAAAGCATCGAAGAAGACCGCAGCGCCCGCGTCCGACCGCACGGGGGAGGACCGTCCCCGCCTGCTCCTGCTGGACGGGCATTCCCTGGCATACCGGGCGTTCTTCGCGCTGCCGGCGGAGAACTTCAGCACGACCACCGGCCAGACCACCAACGCGATCTACGGCTTCACCTCGATGCTGGCGAACACGCTCCGTGATGAGCGGCCCACGCACCTCGCCGTGGCGTTCGACGTCTCGCGCAAGACCTGGCGCTCCGAGCAGTTCACGGAGTACAAGGCGAACCGCTCCAAGGCCCCTGACGAGTTCAAGGGCCAGGTCGAGCTGATCGGCGAGCTGCTCGACGCCATGAAGATCACCCGCTTCGCGGTGGAGGGCTTCGAGGCCGACGATGTGATCGCCACCCTCGCCACCCAGGCCGAGGCGCAGGGCTTCGACGTCCTGATCGTCACCGGCGACCGGGACTCCTTCCAGCTGGTCACCGACCACGTCACGGTGCTCTACCCCACCAAGGGCGTCTCCGAGCTGACCCGGTTCACCCCCGAGAAGGTGCGGGAGAAGTACGGCCTCACCCCGAGCCAGTACCCCGACTTCGCGGCCCTGCGCGGCGACCCGTCGGACAACCTCCCCGGCATCCCGGGCGTCGGCGAGAAGACCGCGGCGAAGTGGATCAATCAGTTCGGCTCCTTCAAGGAGTTGGTCGAGCGGGTCGATGAGGTCAAGGGCAAGGTCGGCGAGAAGCTCCGTGACCACCTGGAGTCCGTCAAGCTCAACCGCCAGCTGACCGAGCTGGTGCGGGACGTGGAGCTCACCAGCGGCCCCGAGGGGCTCGAGCGCGCCCCGTACGACCGGGAGGCGCTCGGAGTGATCCTGGACGCGCTGGAGTTCCGCCACCAGAACTTCCGCGACCGCATCATGGCCGTCGACCCGGGCGCGGCGGCGGACGAGCCCGCGGTCGCCGAGCCGGGTGTCGCGGTCGACGGAGTGGTGCTGGGCGCGGGCGAGCTCGCCCCCTGGCTGGAGAGCCACCGCGACACCCCACTGGGCCTGGCCACCGTCGACACCTGGGCGCTGGGCAGCGGCAGCGTCAGCGAGGTCGCGCTGGCCACCGGCTCCGGACCCGCCGCCTTCTTCGACCCCTCGCAGCTGGACGAGGCCGACGAGCGGGCGTTCGCCGAGTGGATCGCGGACCCGGACCGCCCCAAGGTCCTGCACAACGCCAAGGGGGTCATGCGGGTCTTCGCCGAGCACGGCTGGTCCGTCGCGGGCGTGCGCATGGACACCGCCCTCGCCGCCTATCTGGTCAAGCCCGGCCGCCGCTCCTTCGAGCTGGACGCCCTGTCGGTGGAGTACCTGGGCCGTGAGCTGTCCCCGGCGGCGGCCGCGGACAGCGGACAGCTGGCCTTCGGCGCCGATGAAGAGGCCGAGCGGGACGCCCTGATGATCAAGGCGCGGACCATCCTGGACCTGGGCGAGGCCTTCGGCGGCCGGCTCAAGGACGTGGGCGCGGCCGGGCTGCTGCACGACATGGAGCTGCCCGTCTCCGAGCTGCTGGCCCGGATGGAGCGGTCGGGCATCGCCGCCGACCGCGGCTGGCTGGAGCGCATGGAGCAGCAGTTCGCGGCCGCCGTGCAGCACGCCGTGAAGGAGGCCCACGCGGCGGTGGGCCATGAGTTCAACCTCGGCTCGCCCAAGCAGCTCCAGGAGGTGCTCTTCGGCGAGCTGGGCCTGCCCAAGACCAAGAAGACCAAGACCGGGTACACCACGGACGCCGACGCGCTGGCCTGGCTGGCCGCGCAGACAGACCACGAGCTCCCGGTGATCATGCTGCGCCACCGTGAGCAAGCACGGCTGCGCTCCACCGTCGAGGGCCTGATCAAGACCATCGCCCCCGGCGGCCGCATCCACACCAGCTTCAACCAGACCGTGGCGGCCACCGGCCGGCTCTCCTCCACCGACCCCAATCTGCAGAACATCCCGGTGCGCACGGACGAGGGCCGGGCGATCCGGCGCGGCTTCGTCGTCGGCGACGGATTCGAGTCGCTGATGACCGCCGACTACAGCCAGATCGAGCTGCGCGTCATGGCCCATCTCTCCGAGGACGAGGGCCTGATCGAGGCGTTCACCTCCGGTGAGGACCTGCACACCACGGTCGCCTCCCAGGTCTTCTCCGTCGACAAGTCGGCGGTCGACCCGGAGATGCGCCGCAAGATCAAGGCCATGTCCTACGGGCTGGCGTACGGCCTCTCGGCGTTCGGCCTCTCCCAGCAGCTGGGCATCACCCCCGATGAGGCCCGCAAGCTGATGGAGAACTTCTTCGAGCGGTTCGGCGGGGTGCGCGACTACCTCCAGCGGGTCGTCGAGGAGGCGCGAGCCACCGGCTATACGGAGACCATGCTCGGCCGCCGCCGCTATCTCCCGGACCTCACCAGCGACAACCGCCAGCGCCGCGAGATGGCCGAGCGGATGGCGCTCAACGCCCCGATCCAGGGCACCGCCGCCGACATTGTGAAGATCGCGATGCTCAAGGTGGACGCGGCGTTGACGAAGGAGAAACTCTCGTCGCGGATGCTGTTGCAGGTCCACGACGAAATCGTGCTGGAGATCGCGCCCGGTGAGCGGGAGCGGGTCGAGGAGCTGGTGCGCCGGGAGATGACGGGCGCCTTCAAGCTCAGCGCTCCGCTGGACGTATCGGTAGGATCCGGTGCGGACTGGGAGTCCGCGGCTCACTGAGAGTTCGCCCGATGGGGTGTTTGCGCCGGTAGCTGCGGGCCCTAAGTTGTCGTAGTGTCACCAGAGTTGACGCGCCGGGGGAGCGCATCGTGTTCGACGGGAGGGACACACGGATGGCACCGCTTATCGGCCGACGACTGCGCAAGGGGGCGGCCACGACAGCGGTGGCGGCGGCCGCGATGGCCGCGCTCACCGCGTCCCAGGCGCCCGGATTCGCCAATTCCGACCATGGCGACCGGAACCGGGAGCAGCGGGCGGGGGAGGCGCCGGCGCCGGACGACACCCCCATCGACGGTGGTTCCTCGTACCACACCGATCTGCCACCCCTGGTCACCCCCGACAAGCCGGGCTCCTCGATCGATCTGCCCGGGCTCCCCGGGAGCAGCAGCACCAAGCCCGAGGCGGGCATACCAGCGAGCGTCCTCGCCGCCTACAAGAAGGCGGAAGCGACCCTGAGGGAGTCCAACCCCGGCTGCAATCTGCCCTGGGAGCTGCTCGCCGCGATCGGCAAGGTCGAGTCCGGCCAGGCCGGCGGCGGCAATGTGAGCGCCGACGGCACGACCGTCTCGCCCATCCTCGGCCCGGTCCTCAACGGCGACGGCTTCGCCCTGATCAAGGACACCGACGGCGGAGCCTACGACGGCGACAGTACGCATGACCGGGCGGTCGGCCCCATGCAGTTCATCCCGTCCACCTGGGCCAGCTGGGGCCGGGACGGCAACGGTGACGGCGAGAAGGACCCCAACAACGTCTATGACGCCGCCCTCGCCGCGGGCAGCTACCTCTGCGCGGACGGCCGCGACCTGTCCGTCAAGGCCGACCTGGACCGCGCGATCCTCGGCTACAACCACTCGCGGGAATACCTGAACACCGTCCTGTCGTGGTTCGAGTACTACAAGCGCGGCACCCATGAGGTCCCCGACGGCACCGGTGTGATCCCCTCGGGGAACGGCTCCGGCTCGGGCGACAAGGGCGGCGACAAGGGCAAGGACTCGGGCAGGGATCCGGGGAAGGACGGCGGCAAGGGCGAGGAGGGCGGCGTCCACACCCTGCCCAAGCCCGAGGACAAGCCCGACACCTCCCCGCCGACCCCGCCGACCGGCGGTACCCCCGGTACCCCCGGTACCCCCGGTACCCCCGGCACCGGGAGCCCGACCCCGCAGCCCCCCACCACTCCGCCGTCCACTCCGAGCGGCACCAGCAAGCTCACCACCGTCGGCGCCAAGGAGCTGTCCACCACCGCGGGCGCCGAGTTCGCCCAGTCGCCGCGCGTCAAGGCCGTGGACACCGCGGGCAAGCCGGTGGCCAGTGCCCGGGTGCGGTACGAGATCCTCGGCGACACCGACGCGCGCTTCCTCGGCCTGGTCAAGTCCGCCACCGTGCTGACCGCCGCCGATGGCACCGCCACCGCGCCGAAGCTGCTCGCGGGCGAGAAGACCGGCACCTTCACCGTGCGCGCCACCGCCGTGGGGCGCGAGGCCGCCCCGGTCGAGTTCACCGCCATCGTCAAGGCCCGGCCCGTGCCGCAGGCCGACGCGCTGGCCCGGATCGACGACAAGAAGCTCACCGCCCGGACCGGCGCCTCGTTCGCCGACGTGCTCACCGTCAAGGCCACCAACAAGGGCGAGGCCACGGAGGGTGTGCCGGTGACGGCCACCATGATCACCTCGGCGAAGGACGCGAAGCCCAACGACAAGGGGCCCTACTTCCTGGACGGCAAGGGCAAGCCGGTGCGCACCCTGACCGCCCTGAAGACCGACGACCTCGGCCGGCTCACGCTGCCGGAGATCCTCACCGATGACCACGCGGGCACCTTCCTGCTTCGCCTCACCACCGAGGGCGGCGCCGTCCTGGACGTCGAGCTGACGGTCACCCAGGCCCCCGCCTCGTAAAAAACCGCCCTCACCCGGTTCACCGCACCGCCCCTGAGCCCCCACCGGGCCCAGGGGCGGTGTGACGCATTCCCGCCTTCGTGTTCTCATCTGCGGCCCCTGTTGCTACGGTGCCCCATCCCTGACGGATCGTCAGGCAGCGCCTCGTACCGACCACGAGGAGGCCCCGTATGCGTGCCCTCGCCGCCGCCGCGATCGGACTCGCCGCCGCCCTCACCATCGTTCTCACGGTGACGGCCATCGGCGCCCCCAGCGGTGAGACCTCCCCGGAACCCCTGCTCACCACCGTCCCCAAGCACCCCTGAGGGAGGGACATCCGCCATGCGCCGCAGAGCAAGCCTGGTGCTGCTGGCCTTCGCCGTCTTCTTCGCCGCCCTCGCGCCGCTGCTGCGCTGGTACGCCTATCCCCGGCTGGCCAAGATCCCGCCCAGCGAGTACCAGACGGCGGTGATGGAGGCCAGCCCGGCCACCCTGCTCGACTACGGCACCATGAAGCCCCGCACCGTCCCCAAGGTCAGCATCGTGCAGACCCTGCGCGGCAATGTGCCCGCCGCGAAGAAGGTCGGGAAGGCGACCGGGCGCGATGTCGTCGTCTGGGACACCCTGTCGTACGTGGCCGGGCCGGACGGCAAGATGGTCTCCAAGATCCCCGAGCGCTATGTCTTCGACGCCCACTCCCAGGACCCGGTGCACGCGGGCGGCGAACACGTCGACGGGGACGCGGTGCGCCGCGACGGCATCGAGTACAAGTGGCCGTTCCTCACCGAGAAGCGCGACTACCGCTACTTCGACGCACAGACCCGCACCTCCGCCCCCATCCACTACAAGGGCACCCGGAACTTCCGCGGCCTGGAGGTCTACTACTTCGAGCAGACCATCCCCTGGACCAAGGTGCCGCTGCCCAAGACCATGCCGGTCGACGGCGTCACCCCCGAGACCGTCCGCAAGGCCGGCACCTCCCGCTGGTACAGCACCAAGCGGATGTTCTGGGTCGAGCCCACCACGGGCGCCCCGGTCAACGGGCAGGAGATCCACAAGGAGGAGTTGCGCGGCGGCACGCTGCTGGGCGACCGCGACCGGGTGACCGTCTTCTCCGGCCATGTGAAGATGCGCGAGGACTACATCCGGCACACGGTGGACATGGTGAAGTCCCAGCGGCAGCTGGTCCTCATGCTCACGGCCTATCTGCCGTGGGGCTTCCTGATCCTGGGACTGGCCCTGCTCGCGCTCGCGCTGCTGCTGGAGGCGCGCGGCCGCGCGGCGCGCCCGCCGTCCGCCCCGGCGGCGCCGGCCGCGTTGTCAGTGGCGGGCCGTAGCGTATGACCATGCCAGTGAACAGCTGCGTCCCCGGCCCCGAACTCATCGGCCACATCGTCGACTTGGCGCGCCTGGAATGGACCCCGGGCGCCACGGCGGCCGCCGCGAAGCGCTTCGGCTGGGTGCCCGACGGCTCCCGCACGTCCTCCTACGCGACCAACACCGGGCACTATGTCCTCCCGGAGTGGTTCGGTGGGCCGGACGACGCGGACACCGAATGCATGATCCCGTTCTGTTACTACTACGAACCGGACGACTTCGACGCCGAGTTGCAGGCCGACGGGCTCAGCGGCAATGTCGACTGGCTCGCCGAGTACCACTCCGGTGACCCCGGCTGGGTCTTCGACCGCGAGGCCGACCGCTCCGGCTTCGACGGACGGTGGCGCGCCGCCGTGGACGCCTTCAGCGAGCGCCTGGGCGAGCCGGAGACCGTGGTGCGGGACGAGAAGGGCGACCACCCGTGGAACTACGCGGCATGGCGCTGCGGCGGCAATGCGGTGGTGGTCGGCCAGTGCGTCGACAACGGCTCGTACATGACCTTCGAGCAGGCGCTCATATGGGTCGGGCCGCACCCGGTGGACGAGCCGTTCCCGACGGGGGAGCAGTTCGCGCTGAGGCTGGAGTGCTGAGCGGGCGCGAGTGCGGAGCGGGCTGGGGTGCTGAGCGGGGCGGACGTCGCGTCAACCTCCGTCCCCGCGATTCGCTCGTGGTGGCCAAGCCGGTAGTGATCAGGGTGAGGGCGTGGCTAGCATGCCGCCCATGCCTGGCATCACGATTGAGTTCACCGAGCAGGAGCTGGCCGAGCTGCGTGCCGAGGCGAGGGAGAAGGGCGTCGCGATCAAGCGGCTGGCGCACGACATACTGACCGAGGACGTGGTGCGGCGGCGTCAGAAGCAGCGCTTCGTCGAGGGCGCCGTGAAGTTCGCCCTGGCCTACAAGGCCGAGTTCGAGCGGGAGTTCCCGCACGGCATGCGGTGATCCTGTACGTCGATGCCGGTTGGGTGCTGAACGTCCAGGTCGAGGTCTCCCCGGTGAACACCCCGGTCCGGGACTGGGGTGCGCTGCACTGCATGACCGAGCGCCACCGCTACGAGCGGTTCGCGGGCGAGCCCTACTACGAGGAGGCCGCCGCCCGCGCCGCGACCTTTCTGCACACCTCACTGATCCTCGAGCCGTTCTCCGACTACAACGCCACGATCGGCGCGGCCTGCGCGCAGATGTACATGGAGGAGTCCGGAGAACCGATCGCGCCCCCGCCGGGCGCCATGGTCAGACTGGTCCGCGACATACGGGAGACCAGCGGCTTCCGCCTCGGCGAAACCGCCCGCAGATTGCGCGCCTGGGCCGACTGACACCCCGACGGATGCGCCGCGCGGCTCACTGCGCCCCGGGTCCCCTACGAGGTCCCGCCTCACCGCGTCGCGCGACCCACCGCGTGCCGCGGCCCGCCTCCGCCCGCGTTCTACGGCGTCCCCGTCCTGCTGCGCCGCGCGGCGGGCCACGCGCCGCTTGGCCAGTTGCTTCCCGTGGCTCACAGGGGCCCGGTGGCCTACCGCACCGCGTGTCCCCTGAGTGACCCGGTCCCCTGAGCGGCATGGCCTTCTGCGCGGCGCGGCCTCCTGCGCGGCGCGGCCTCCTGCGCGGCGTGGGCCGCTTGGACGCGCGCCCCAGCGCCAGGCGTCCTACCGCGTCCCGTCGTCCCGCTGTGCCGCGTGGCCCACCGCACCCCGCTACCCGCTGAGCGGCAGTGGCCGTGCGGCCTCTCGGCCGCATCGCTCAGCGGCGGGTGTTGGTGCGGCGGGTTGGCTCGGCCGTGGTGGGGTCCTCGGGCCAGGGGTGCTTGGGGTACCGGCCGCGCAGTTCGGCGCGGACCGAGCGGTAGCCGTCCTTCCAGAAGGACGCCAGATCGGCGGTGACCGCGGCCGGGCGTCCCGCCGGGGACAGCAGGTGCACCAGCAGCGGCACCCGGCCGCCCGCGATCCGGGGTGCCTCCTGCCAGCCGAACAGCTCCTGCAGCTTCACCGCCAGCACGGGTCGGTCCGCGCCGTAGTCCACCCGCACCCGCGAGCCGCTCGGCACCTCGATCCGCTCCGGCGCCAGCTCCTCGAACCGTGCCGCCTCGCCCGTGGCCCACCGCATCAGCCGGGCCAGCGCCTGCCCGGCGTCCACCCGCCCCAGATCCGCACGCCCGCGGGCCCGCGCCAGCTCCGTTCCGAGCCAGTCGTCCGCGCGGTCCAGCAGCGCCTCGTCGGAGACGTCCGGCCAGGCCCCGCCCAGCTCGCGGTGGAGGAAGGCCATCCGCTGCCGGACCGCCGTGGCCTGCGCCGACCAGCGCAGCAGCCCCGTGCCCTCGCGGCGCAGCCCCTCCAGCAGCGCCCGCCGCACCAGTTCCGGATCGGGGTCGGTCAGCGGCCGGGACACCAGCTCGATGGCGCCGAGCCGGACCACCCGGCGCGCCCGGACGTCCCCGTCGGCCCAGCGCACCTCCTCACCCTCCGAGGCCAGCGCCGCGGCCGCCACCCGGGCGGTGTCCTCGTCGGTCACCGCCGCGAGTCGCACCCGCGCCGACGCGGACGCCACCGGCCGATCCGCGACGGCCACCGCGAGCCACGGCGCCCCGCCCAGCCGCGAGCCGTCGCCCAGCTCCGCGCCCGTCCCGGCGGCCATGAGGTAGGCCCGCTCGCCGCGCCGCCGGGCCACCCGCTCCGGGAACGCCAGCGCGGCCATCAGCCCCGCCACGGCGTCATCGCCGTGCGGGCCGCCACCGCCGTGTGCCGGGACGCCATTGCTGTGCGCCGGACCATCACCGCCGTGCGGATCGCCGCCGTGCCCCGGACCGTCTCCGCCGTGTGCCGGGCCGTCGCCCAGCGCAGGACCATCCTCGCCCGCCCCGGGCCATCTCCGCCCCGGGCCCTGCCCGGTCGTGCGCTTGCCTCGGTGGTCAGGGCGTGTTCGAGCCGCCGGACCTCCTGGCGCCAGCGGGTGGCGTAGGGGTCGCCGCCGTGGCGGGCGGTGCGCCAGGCGGCGGCGAGGTCGTCGCCGTACTCCCTCGGGGGCTCCTCGCTCAGCAGTGCCACCACCTCGGCCGCCCGGCGCGCGCCGACCTCCTTCGCGCCGTCGATGAGCGCCCGTGCGAGGCGGGGGTGGAGGCCGAGGCGGGCCATCCGGGTGCCGCGTTCGGTGGCCCGTCCGGCGGCGTCCACGGCGCCGATCGCGGTCAGCGTCTCGCGCGCGGCCGCCATCGCCCCGGCGGGCGGCGGATCGAGCAGGGCCAGCCCCGAGGCGTCCGGATCGCCCCAGCACGCCGTCTTGAGCGCGAAGGCCGTAAGGTCCGCACCGGCGATTTCCGGGGACGGGAAGCGCGGCAGCCGGGCGTCCTCCGCCTCCGGCCAGCAGCGGTAGACCACCCCGGGCGCCTCGCGCCCCGCACGGCCCGCGCGCTGCCGGGCGGCGGCCCGTGACGCCCTTACGGTCGTCAGCGCGCTCAGCCCGCGTGCGTGGTCCATCCGGGGCTCACGCGCCAGCCCGCAGTCCACGACGATCCGCACGCCCGGCACGGTCAGGCTCGACTCGGCGACCGAGGTGGCCAGCACCACCCGCCGCCGCCCGCCGTCCGCCCCGCGAGCACCGCCTCCTGTACGGCGGCGGGCGCCCGCCCGTGCACCTGGAGGACCTCCACGCCGGCGAGCCCGCCCAGCTTCCCGGCCACCCGGGCGATCTCCCCGACGCCCGGCAGGAAGCACAGCACATCGCCGTCGCGCTCGCGCAGCGCCCGCCGCACCACGGCCGCGACATGGTCCAGCAGGGCGGGGTCCACCCGCATCCCGTGCGGCGGCCTTACGGGGCGCTCGGGCGGCGCCCACACCACCTCCACCGGATGGGAGACCCCCGGTGCCGAGACGACCGGCGCGGGCGCCCCAGGGCCGTCCCCGACGTCCGCCGAGCCATCGCTGCCAGGCCCGCCGTCCCCGCCGTCCGCCGAGCCATCGCTGCCAGGCCCGCCGTCCCCGCCGTCCGCCGAGCCATCGCTGCCAGGCCCGCCGTCCCCGCCGTCCGCCCAGCCATCGCTGCCAGGCCCGCCGTCCCCGCCGTCCGCCCAGCCATCGCTGCCAGGCCCGTCGTCGCCGCCATGCCCGCCATCGCCGTCATCTCCGCCGTCGCCGAGCAGCCGCGCCCAGCCCTCCGCGTCCGTGGTCGCCGAGGCGGCGATCAGCCGGAGATCGGGGCGCAGCGCGGCCCGGACGTCGAGCAGGAAGGCGGCGGCCGTGTCCGCGTCCAGATGGCGCTCATGGCATTCGTCGAGCACGACCACATCGACGCCGGCCAGCTCCTGATCGCGCTGCAGCCGCTGCAACAGCACTCCGGTCGTGACCACCTCGACCACGGTCCCGGGCCCGGCCTGCCGCTCCCCTCGCACGGTGAAGCCGACCCTGCCGCCCGGCCGCTCGCCCAGCAGCCACGCCATCCGCCGCGCGGCGGCCCGCGCCGCGATCCGCCGTGGCTCGGCCACCAGCACCCGCCGCACCGGCCCACCGTCCGTCGGCCCACCGCCCGCCGACCCGCCGCCCACCAGCCCGGCGAGCACCAGCGGCACCAGCGTCGTCTTACCGGTCCCCGGGGGCGCGCACAACACGGCGACCCCGCGGTCGTCGAGCGCGCGCAGCAGCTCGGGCACGGCGTCGCGTACGGGAAGACGGTCCAGGGCCTCGGCGCGCGCGTCCGCGGAAATGGACAACCTCTCCACCCCGATCCCGCTCAGTCCCGCTCGCACACGAAGATCGCCGTGCCCGGGATGAGATTCCCCCGCAAGGGGGACCAGCCGCCCCACTCCTGGTGGTTCCACGCGGGCCACTCCGGCTCGATCAGGTCGACCAGCCGGAACCCCCCGGCCACCACGTCCCGCACCCGGTCGCCCAGCGTCCGGTGGTGCTCCACATAGACGGCCCGGCCCGACTCGTCCTGCTCCACATAGGGCGTGCGGTCGAAGTAGGAGGCGGCGATGGACAGCCCCTCGGGCCCCGGTTCGTCCGGGAACGCCCAGCGGATCGGATGCGTCACCGAGAAGACCCACCGCCCGCCCGGTCGCAGCACTCGGCGCACCTCGCGCATCACCCGCACCGGCTCGGCCACGAACGGCACCGCCCCGTACGCCGAGCACGCCAGGTCGAACGAGCCGTCCCGGAAGGGCAGGGCGGTGGCGTCGGCCTGCACCAGCGCGACCCCGGCCGCGTCACCGGCCCGGGCGGGCCCGGAGGCGCCCGACCCCCCGGAGGCCGCCGCCTCCGCGTCGATCCGCC
The DNA here is from genome assembly GCA_005405945.1 of Streptomyces violaceusniger. Classification (GTDB taxonomy): domain Bacteria; phylum Actinomycetota; class Actinomycetes; order Streptomycetales; family Streptomycetaceae; genus Streptomyces; species Streptomyces violaceusniger. The sequence goes on along the minus strand of BJHW01000001.1, from coordinate 3,571,549 downwards.
GCGCGTGCCGCAGCTGCCGGTGCGAGAGGTCCAGCGCCACCGGCCGCGCCCCCTGGGCGGCCAGCCAGCGGGCGCACTGCGCGGCGCCCGCGCCCACCTCCAGCACATCGCGCCCCTTGAGCGCCTCCACGGGGCCCAGCAGCCCGGCCTCCGCCTCGTCCAGCCCCTCGGGGCCCCATATGAACCGGTCGTCGCCCAGGAAGGCGCCGTGCTCCTCCTGGTACTCGTCCGCGTTGCGGTCCCACCACCCCCGATTGGCCCGGCTGCTCTCCGCCGTGTCGGCGATGCGGCGGGTGGCCGTCGGCTCGGCGGCCTCCACGGGGGTGCTCGGCTCGTGTTCTTGGACCATCGCGCGCGTCGTCGTACTCTCTGTATCGACCTGTGGCTGCGGGGCACGGTGAAAGCCGCGTCGCAGTACGGACCATGCAATTTGCCGGGTTCGGGGCGTTAAACCCCACGTGTGCTCTTCGTGCATTGACCATGCCCGGCTGCCCCCGTATGCTACAAGTTGCGCTGCGGGCCTGTGCGCCTCGGACGGAGCAGGCCGCGCTCGCATCTGTTGTATGTCCCCTCGGTTGTCGAGGCGCTCGCGCTTTTCGATCCCTGAAATCGGAAAGATTCGGCGTCTCCAAGGCTGTCCGGCTTCGGCAGTGCGATAAGGGTCCCCGGCGTAGCAGTACCTACGACTTCATGTCCGTACCGGAGCCCTTTTCCACATGACGAGCAGCACCGAGGCAACCCGCACCACCCCGCAGGTGGCGGTCAACGACATCGGTTCCGAGGAAGCCTTCCTCGCCGCGATCGACGAGACGATCAAGTACTTCAACGACGGCGACATCGTCGACGGCGTCATCGTGAAGGTCGACCGGGACGAGGTCCTGCTCGACATTGGTTACAAGACCGAAGGCGTCATCCCCTCTCGCGAACTGTCGATCAAGCACGACGTCGACCCCAATGAGGTCGTGGCCGTCGGCGACGAGATCGAGGCCCTCGTCCTCCAGAAGGAGGACAAGGAAGGCCGACTGATCCTCTCGAAGAAGCGCGCCCAGTACGAGCGCGCCTGGGGCACCATCGAGAAGATCAAGGAAGAGGACGGGATCGTCACCGGTACCGTCATCGAGGTCGTCAAGGGTGGTCTCATCCTCGACATCGGCCTCCGTGGCTTCCTCCCCGCCTCCCTGGTGGAGATGCGCCGCGTCCGCGACCTGCAGCCCTACGTGGGCAAGGAGCTCGAGGCGAAGATCATCGAGCTCGACAAGAACCGCAACAACGTGGTCCTGTCCCGCCGCGCCTGGCTGGAGCAGACCCAGAGCGAGGTCCGCCAGACCTTCCTCACCACCCTCCAGAAGGGCCAGGTGCGCTCCGGCGTCGTCTCCTCCATCGTCAACTTCGGTGCGTTCGTGGACCTGGGCGGCGTCGACGGTCTCGTCCACGTCTCGGAGCTGTCCTGGAAGCACATCGACCACCCGTCCGAGGTCGTCGAGGTCGGCCAGGAGGTCACGGTCGAGGTCCTGGACGTCGACATGGACCGCGAGCGCGTCTCCCTGTCGCTCAAGGCGACGCAGGAGGACCCGTGGCAGCAGTTCGCCCGGACCCACCAGATCGGTCAGGTCGTCCCGGGTAAGGTCACCAAGCTCGTGCCGTTCGGTGCGTTCGTCCGCGTGGACGAGGGCATCGAGGGTCTGGTCCACATCTCCGAGCTGGCCGAGCGCCACGTGGAGATCCCGGAGCAGGTCGTCCAGGTCAACGACGAGATCTTCGTCAAGGTCATCGACATCGACCTCGAGCGCCGCCGCATCAGCCTCTCGCTGAAGCAGGCCAACGAGTCCTTCGGTGCCGACCCGTCCGCGGTCGAGTTCGACCCGACCCTGTACGGCATGGCCGCGTCCTACGACGACCAGGGCAACTACATCTACCCGAGGGCTTCGACCCCGAGGCCAACGACTGGCTCGAGGGCTACGAGAAGCAGCGCGAGGAGTGGGAGCGCCAGTACGCCGAGGCGCAGCAGCGCTTCGAGCAGCACCAGGCGCAGGTCATCAAGTCCCGCGAGGCCGACGAGCAGGCCGCTGCCGAGGCGGGCAACGCCGCCCCGGCGCCGGGCGGGCAGGCCTCCGGTGGCGGTTCGTACTCCTCGGAGTCGGCCGACAACTCCGGCGCCCTGGCGTCGGACGAGGCGCTGGCCGCGCTGCGCGAGAAGCTGGCCGGCGGCCAGAGCTGACCAGCCGCCGCTAGCCGGCACCAGCTGAGCAGGTAAGGCCCGCTCCCCCTGGGGAGCGGGCCTTACGCATGCCCATGGCGCCGCACACGTGCCCATGGCGCCGCACACTGACCGAAACGGAGTCCACGGTCACGCTGTGGGCGCCGTCGATCCTGATGCCCTCCTTGCCGCCGCGGACCGTGATCCCCCTGACGGTCCAGTACGAGGCGCCGTTCAGCCGCAGCCCATAGCCGCCGCTCGCGGTGAGGACCGCCTTCGAGGAGCCGGTGAGGGTGATCCGCGAGCCGGAGGTGCCGGAAGCGGTGATCTCGAAGCTGCCGTGGTACCAGCCGTCGGCGAGCCGGATCGTGTCGCCGGGCCGGGCCCCGGCGAGGGCCTCCCTGAGCCCGTCCGTGTCATGGACGGAGATCGGGACGGCGGTGGCGGCGGGGGCCTCCCGCCCGGTCATGCCCGCCGCGACCAGCCCGCCGGTGGCGATCAGTCCGGCGGCGACGGCGGTGAGGAGGGAGCGTAATCGGGTGGGAGCGCGGCCGGGGGAGTGCATAGGAGGCTGCCTTCCTGTGCCGTGGCCAGAGGTGAACACGCTGGGTTCTGGTCAGTGAACGCCGGATGACATGATGAACCGCTGACGGCTGGCGAAGATAGGCGTGCCGCATATGCGCGTCAACCCCGCGACGTGCGCCGACATCGAGATCGGGCCGCTCCCGTTCGACCCGGTGGGCCATGGGGGACGTCGCCCAAGTGGGCCCCTCGGGGGCGGGGTTCGGGGCCGCTCGGCCATCGAAGGTCCCACCCGGGGAATGCCCTCGCCCCCGTTCGGTGTTCTTGCGAGCGAACACGAGGAGGAGCGGTCACAGTGCATGATCCGCAGGAGTTGTACGCATGGGAACCGAGCGGGCTGGCGGAGGTCGACGCGATAGCCTCGCGGGACTCGGCCGGGCTGGTGCTGCTGTACCACTTCGACGGCTATATCGACGCCGGCGAGACCGGGGACCAGATCGTGGAGCGGCTGCTCGACGGCCTGCCGCGCAAGGTGGTCGCGCGTTTCGACCATGACCGGCTGGTCGACTACCGGGCCCGGCGCCCGCTGCTCACCTTCCAGCGGGACCGGTGGACCGCGTACGAGACCCCGAAGATCGAGCTGCATCTGGTGCGCGACGCGACCGCGGCTCCGTTCCTGCTGCTCGCCGGGCCGGAGCCGGATGTGGAGTGGGAGCGGTTCGCGGCGGCCGTGGGCCAGATGGTCGAGCGGCTGGGCGTCAGGCTCGCGGTGAACTTCCACGGCATCCCGATGGGCGTGCCGCACACCCGGCCGGTCGGCATCACCCCGCACGGCAATCGCACCGACCTGATGCCCGGGCACCGGGGCTACTTCGACGAGGCCCAAGTGCCCGGCAGCGCCGAGTCCCTGATCGAGTACCGGCTCGCCGAGGCGGGCCGGGATGTGCTCGGCGTCGCCGCGCATGTGCCGCACTACCTGGCCCGGTCGGCCTATCCGGACGCGGCGCTCACCGCGCTGGAGGCCATCACCGCGGCCACCGGTCTGGTGCTGCCGGGGCCGACGCACGCCCTGCGCAACGAGGCCCTGAGGACGCAGGAGGAGATCGAGCGGCAGATCTCGGAGGGCGACGAGGAGCTGGTCGCGCTCGTACGGGGCCTCGAGCACCAGTACGACGCGGTGGCCGGGGCCGAGAGCCGCGGCAATCTGGTCGCGGAGCCGGCCGAGCTGCCCTCGGCGGATGAACTGGGCGCGGAGTTCGAACGGTTCCTCGCCGAGCGCGAGGGCGACGGCGGAGCCTGACCGATGACCCCACCGGCGCGCCGTATAGCGTGGGCCCCATGCTGAACCTGGGGCTCACGGGCGGAATCGGCGCGGGCAAGAGCGAGGTCTCACGGATTCTGACCTCATTGGGGGCGGTGCTGATCGACTCGGATCGGATCGCTCGCGAGGTGGTCGAGCCGGGCACGCCGGGACTGGCCGCCGTGGTCGCCGAGTTCGGCCCCGAGGTGCTGACCGCCGACGGCCGTCTGGACCGGCCCAGGCTGGGCGGGATCGTCTTCAACGACCCGGAGCGGCTGAGCGCGCTGAACGCGATCGTCCACCCGCTGGTCCGGGACCGCTCCGCCGAACTCCAGGCGGCGGCCGCGCCCGACGCCGTGGTCGTCCATGACGTCCCCCTCCTGGCCGAGAACAAGCTGGCGCCGCTCTACGACCTGGTCATGGTCGTGGACGCCACGCCCGAGACCCAGCTGGACCGGCTGGTGCGGCTGCGCGGCATGGCCGAGGACGAGGCGCGGGCCCGGATGGCGGCACAGGCCACCCGCGCCGAACGGCTGGCCATCGCCGATGTCGTGATCGACAACAATGGCCCGATCGAGGCGCTGGAGCCGCAGGTCAGAAAGGTCTGGGCGGATCTGCTGCAGCGGGCGGCCGCCACGGAGGGCTGACCGGGGGCGCGGTGCGGAGCGTGCGGCGGCTCGCGGCGGGGAATGCGGCGTGCGGGGTGTTTGTTGTGCACCCCGTAGCGAACGATCACCGTGACGGTTCATCCCATCCCCTCACCCCATCCGCCGCCTCACCACCGAGTACGTACCCGGGGAAGGAAACGGCTGTGCCCGAGCCCACGCCCGAGACCCACGTCATCGACTTCCGCGCCGCGGAGCAGCTGCTCGCCGCCCGAGATCCACGGGGTGCCGTGAAGCTGCTCGACTCGGTCATCAGCGCCCACCCCGAGAACACGGCGGCCCGGCTGCTCCGGGCGCGCGCGTTCTTCGGCGCGGCCCAGCTGCGCTCGGCGGAGCTGGAGTTCCAGCTCGTCCTGGAGCGCGAGCCGGACAACGCCTTCGCCCACTTCGCCCTGGCCCGCACCCTGGAGCGGGCCAACCGCTCGGCCGAGGCCACCCGCCACTTCCGGCTGGCCGCGGCGCTCGATCCGCGCCCGGACTTCGTGGAAGCGGCCCGGTTCGGCGAAAAGGGCGGCCGCGACGGATAGGCGGGGCGCGGGCTGAGCCGCGGTGCGGGCGAGCCGCGGCGCTCACCGGGGCCCGCGCACCGGCGTACGCGCCGGTGTGCGGTGGCGCCCGCATTCCGCCGTACGCGCCGGTGCGCGGCGGGACCCGCGTGCCGCCGTACGCAACGGTGCGCGGCGGGCGCCCGTGTCCCCGATCAGCGCCAGAGGGCGAAGCCGCCGAGGACCACCGCGCTCAGCAGCACCACCCCGCCGAGCCCGAGCGCCACTCCGCGCTGACGCGCGATGTCGTACGGGTCGGCCTCCGGTCCCCGCCGCTCCTCCCGCCGCCCGTACGGCTCTCCGGTTCCGGAGAGCATCAGCCCGAGCGCACAGAGCGCGATGCCGATCGCCAGCACCCCCATGACGGCCCCCTGTCGCGGCAGGTACTCAGCAGGTACTGGGCAGTATCCCCCGGAACGCGGTGCTCCCCGCCGTCGATATCCCGTCACCGCCGTAAGCGGCGTGCCCGCCTTACGGAGCCCGCCGCCGCCCGCGGCTCCGCCTGCCCTCGGAGACCGGTGCGTACGGCGGCACATCACGGCCCGGCTGATAGTGCGGCCCCTGCCGGATGTGCCGGATCACCAGGACCAGATCGATCAGCGTGACGACGGCGAGCGCCCCGCACGCCGCCGCCCACCCCGGCCGGCCCGCGACCGCGAAGGCCACCGCGCCGCCGAGCGTCCAGAGCAGCCCCCACGTGGCCAGCCCCAGCCGCATCCGCAGCGGACTGCGCGCGTGTACCGGTTCATCGCCCGTTCGGATCAGCCGCATCGGCATGGCACCGCATCTCCCGTTTTCGGCTGCTTCCTACCGCTTTCCGCCCCTCGAATCTACCGCCGGGGGGCGCCCACCGACACCTGAGATCATGTCGTGTACATCCACACGGGACGGCATGGGACCAGGACGATGAGGAGTGGCCAGTGATCCGCCAGTCATGGGACGAAACGGCCGCCAAGCGGGCCCGCATCCGCGGCTGCCTGCTGGGTGGTGCGATCGGCGACGCCCTCGGCAATCCCATCGAGTTCCTCTCCCTGCGGTCGATCCGCGAGACCTACGGCGCCGCGGGCGTCACCACCCTCGTCCCGGACGGCAGCGGGGTCGTGGGCCGGGTCACCGATGACACCCAGATGACGCTCTTCACGGCCGAGGGCCTGATACGGGCCCACGCCAGAACCTCGTCCAAGGGCCTCGAAGGGTCCGAGACCGCCGTCGTCCGCCACGCCTATCTGCGCTGGCTGGACACCCAGAACCACCCCGGGCCGCCGCCCGCCGAGGGAGGCGGGGACCTGGTCCGCTCCGGCTGGCTGCGCACCCAGCCCTGGCTGTACGCCCGCCGCGCCCCGGCAACGCCTGCCTCTCCGGCCTCACCGCGAAGCACGTCCCCGCCCCGCGCGCCCCCCTCGACGGCACCCCCGGCCCGGTGAACACCGGCTCCAAGGGCTGCGGCACCGTGATGCGCTCGGCGCCGTTCGGCCTCACCGGGCTCGACCCCCGCGACTGCTTCGAACTCGCCGCCCGCTGCGCCCAGATCACCCATGGCCATCCGACGGGCTACTACGCGGCCGGTGCCCTGGCCGCCATGATCGCCTGCCTGCTCGACGGCGAGTCCCTCGAAGGCGCGACCCTGCGCACCCTGGAACTCCTGGCCCGCTACCCCGGCCACGAGGAGACCACCGCCGCCCTCCGCAAGGCGGTCGACCTGGCGGCCGAGGGCGATCCGACGCCCGAGAAGGCCGAGTCGCTCGGCGGCGGCTGGGTCGCCGAGGAGGCGCTGGCCATCGCGGTCTACAGCGCCCTGGCCCGCACCCCGGCCCAGCAGATCCTGTACGGCCCCGGCGGCAAGATCAGCTACGACCCGGTGCCCCCGCGCACCCCCGTCCAGGCGGCCCTGCTGCTCTCCGTCAACCACTCGGGCGACAGCGACTCGACGGGCTCGATCTGCGGCAACATCCTCGGCGCCCACCACGGCGACCTCCGCCTCCCGCCGGCCTGGCTGTCCCTGACCGAGGGCCGCGGCACGATCGCCGAACTCGCCGACGACTTCGCCTCCGAGTTCCACCGCTCGGTGGAGCTGTACGAGCCCTACGACGACGTGGTCTTCCCCCGCGACCGCTACCCGCTCAGCTGACCGCCCCGGGGACGCTGACCGCCCCGGGACTCAGACCGCCCCGGGACTCAGACCGCTCCGGAGCCGTCCGTGCCTCCGCGCCGGAGCCGGCGCTGGGCCTTGTGGAGGAAGGGGAAGCGCTCGCGCTTCTCGCGGGTGCTGCGGTCGAGCTCTTCCATGAGGCGCTTGGAGCGCTGCTCCATGTCGAGTTCGTCGAGGACGCGGTCGATCTCCGCCAGCAGGGCACCGTGCAGCTGCCACTGGCGGGGGTGCTCCTGGACGCGGCGCAGCAGGAGGTCGGCGCCGCGGTCGCGGCTGGCGTGGGCCTTGACGAGCTCGCTGGAGAGGCGGGATTCGGCTTCCTCGGCGTTGGCGCTGACCTGCGTGGTGACCAGGACGGCGAAGCTCTCGACGGCGGCGGCGAGATGGGTGAAGAGGTCCTTGAGGGCATCCGCCACCTCCGGGGGAAGAGGGGCTCGTCCGTCCGCGCCCTGGCGAGATCGGTCAGGGTGCGGGACATGACGCGCAGGATGACGGTGCAGATCTCCAGCGTGTCCAGGCCGGTGCGGAGCACCACGCGGTAGAGCAGGCCCTCCTTGACGCGGGGGTTGAGCCGCACACTGTCCTCCGCCTGCCGGAGGGCGGCGTCGACCTGGGAGATGTCGTGGTCGAGGCGGCGGGCCTCGTGGAGCCGGGCGGCGGCGCGGTCGACGGCGATCTGGCTGCCCAGCTCCTCGCCGATGTGCAGCAGCAGCTGACGCATCCGGCGGGCCAGGTCCTCGATGGACTTACCGGCCGTCTCGACCCACACCGGAGGCGCGAGGAAGAAGTTGAAGGCCATCCCGACACCGGCCCCGATCAGGGTCTCCAGCACCCGGTCCCAGGCGTAGGTGGTCACCTGCGCCACGCCGAGGACCAGCATGGCGCTGATCGCCACCTCCTGGACCCAGTCGCCCACGCGTGTGAGATAGCCGGCGGTCTGGGCGGCGAGGATGATCAGGCACAGACTCCACCAGGTCAGCCCTACCAGCACGCTGAAGGCGACGGCGATCAGGACGCCCACGACCACGGCCTCGACCCTGCGCAGGCTTCGGGTGAGGGTCGCGTACAGGGTGACCTGGACGACGAGGAGGGCGGTGAGCGGGGCGGTGAGCGGGGCGGGTTCCTTGCTCAGCTCGAGGGCGACGACGTACGCGATGGTCGCCGCCGCCGTGGAGCGCACAGTCTGGACGACGACCGGGTCATGGCGTCGTTTGACGAGCTCCGCCAGTGGGTCGAGAACATCGGGCACGTACAAGCCCCTTCCACGCCGAGGGGGCCGCCATGTCACCGGGTTTCGCGGACGGGTTAACGTGTCGGGCGTGATCAGCCCATTGAACGGAACGCAGGGGACGGGGGACGGCGCGGCGCTTCCCGGAAGCACCGGCCCGGCCGCCACCGTCGAGGCTCATCCGCGCCAGGTCGGGCGGGTACGGACGAGTTACGCGCCCGATCCGGACGGAGATCCGGACCCCGGCGAGATCGTCTGGACATGGGTGCCGTACGAGGAGAACGACGGCCGCGGCAAGGACCGCCCGGTGCTGGTGGTCGCGCGGGAGCGGGCCGGGACGCTGCTCGCCGTGCAGCTGTCCAGCAAGCGGCACGACGGCGACCGCGAGTGGGTGCCGATCGGCTCCGGGCCGTGGGACCGGGCCGGGCGGGACTCATGGGTCGATCTGGACCGGGTGCTGCGGGTGCATCCGGACGGGATGCGGCGCGAGGCGTGCGCGCTCGACCGGCCGCGCTTCGACCTGGTCGTGCTGCGGCTGCGGCAGCGGTACGGCTGGAGCTGAGCGCGGCTCGTCTCCGGCCGATGCGGCGTGTCTCCGGCCGATGCTGAGAAAACGTCTCAGCCGTCGGCCAGCGCCAGCAGCCTGGTGACCGTGTTCCAGTTGCGGGCGGTGGCCGGCACGCCGAGCCGGGCGTTGGTGACCTTCGCCGCCAGCTTGGAGCGGCCGACCCCGTCCGGGCAGTGCAGGAAGATCTCGCGTCCGATGAGGCGGAACGCCTCCGGGGCGTAGGCGGCCGGATCCAGCGCGTCCAGCGCGGCCGGGTCCGCGGGCACGTCCGCGAGGAAGACCACATGCAGGGTCTTGGGCTCGGCCACGGCCTCCGGATAGGGGTTGGCCTCGATCGCCGCGGCCAGCTCGTCGCGCGTACGGACCATGACGTCCACGGGAAAGCCGAGGTCGGCGGCGAAGTGGTCCTCCAGCGTGCGGGCCGTTTGCCCGGGCGGGGTGCCGGGGTCGGCGAAGACGATATTGCCGGTCTGGAGGTGGACGGTGACGTGCTCGAAGCCCAGCTCGGCCATCAGCTCACGCTGCCGGGCCATGGGGAACTTCCTGTTCCCGCCCACATTGATGCCGCGGAGCAGCGCTATCTGAGGTGCCATGGCCGGAGGGTACCTCTCCCGGAGTCCCTGGGCCTGGAGCCCACGGCCCCGGGCCGACGGCATGATGGCCCCGGGCCCACGGCATGATGGGGGCGTGCGGCTCGAAGCGATCACCTGGGAACGGCTGACCGACGCGACCGCCGACCGCATCGCCGGGCTGACGGCGGCGGACGGCAGCCCCTGGCTGAGAGTGGCCGTCGACGGGGCTCCGGCGGCGCCCACCGGCGAACTGGCGCGGGATCTGGCGGAGGCGCTGCGCATCCTCGGTCGACCGGCGCTGGTGGTCGCGGCGGCGGGGTTCTGGCGGCCCGCCTCGCTGCGCTACGAGTACGGGAAGCGGGACCCCGACGCGTACTACGACCGCTGGCTGGACACCGGCGCCCTGTGGCGCGAGGTCTTCGATCCGCTGGAACCGGGGCCGGGCGGCACCGGGCGGGTGCTGCCCGACCTGTGGGATCCGGAGACCGACCGGGCCACGCGCAGCCCGTACGCCGAACTTCCGCGGGGCGGGGTGCTGTTGCTGCACGGCGCGCTGCTGCTGGGGCACTGGTTCCCGTTCGACCTCTCGGTGCATCTGCGGCTGTCCCCGGCGGCCCTCGCCCGCCGCACCGACGAGGGCGACCGCTGGACCCTGCCCGCCTTCGCGCGCTACGAGGACGAGGTGGGGCCCGGTGATGCGGCGGACGTGGTGGTGCGGATGGACGACCCCCGGCATCCGGCCTGGCACCGCCCGGAGCCGTAGCCGGGGTACGTTTCGAGGCGGTGCGCAGGGGGCCAGGTCCGGGTTGGTGCGCGGGGGTCACTTCTTGGTCGGCGGGCATTCCTTCCAGGCGAAGTGATAGGTGGTGCTCACATCGCCGTCCGTCGAGTCCATGGCGATGAAGCTCGTCGTATCCGTGGTGTTGGACGATCCGGCGTTGACCCGCAACTCGGTGTTGATGTTGAAGTTGCGGAGTTCACCGCAGGGCGACCACACCACGGTGGCGATATCGGATACGTCGGTGGCCTGCCAGTTGTCGTCGTAGGCGCCGTTGTAGCTATGCGTGTTCGACGAGGTCTGCGACTGCCCTTGGAAGTAGTACGAGGCTTTCTGGGTGGCGGACGCGCCCTTTTCCAGATGGGCGAAACCACGGTAGTCGACACTCGCGATGGCGTAGGAGAATCCCTGTGGCACATGCGTGACCAGACTCAGCTGACAGTTCTTCCTGAAGTCCGTCGGCTTGGATCCCTTGCCCACCTGTGCGAGATACTCGCTGTAGGTCACGGTGAAGGCCGTGTTGTCCGGGGAGACGGCGATCGCCGCGGTGCCCGCCGGGCAGCCCGACCCATTGACGGTCGCGACCGTGATCACGATCTTGTCGGGCGGCACGGTGTCGAACGGGGGTTGTGCATATGCCTGAGAAGTGAGCGTCGAGGCGCATAACGCCGCGACCACGCCGCCTGCGTACAGAACACCGGGCATGATTCTCCATTCGATGGTGGATTTACCGGGCTACCGGACGGCGGAAGGGCATTCCTTCCAGGCGAGGTGGTAAACCGTGTTGACTCCGCCGTCCGTCGAGTCCATGGCCATGAAGCTGGTGGTGCCCGCAGGAGAGGTGCCGGCGCTGACCCGCAGCTCGGTGTTGACGTTGAAGTTGCGGTCCTGGCCGCAGGGGGCCCACACCAGGGCGCTGTAGTCGGTGCTGTCGGTGGTCTGCCAGTTGTCGTTGTACGGACCGCTGAAGTCATGGGTCCGCGACGCGGTGTCCGCCGAGCCCTGGAAGTAGTAGCTCGCCTTCTCGGTGCCCTTGGCGCCCTTTTCGAGGTAGCCATAGCCCCGGTAGTCGACCTGGGCGATGGCGTAGGTGAACCCCTGCGGCACATGCACGCCCAGGCTGAGCTGGCAGTTCTTCCGGATGTCGGTCGGATCCGCGCCGGGGCCGACCTGGGCGAGATAGTCGCTGTAGGTCACGGTGAACGCCGAGTTGTCGGCGGCGACGGCCACGGCGGTGGTGCCCTTGGGGCAGCCCGAGCCGTTCACCGTCTTGACGCTTATCTGGATCTTTTCCGGCGGTCCATCAGGGGCCGAGGAAACACCCTGGGTGGAAAGGGCCGAGGCGAATAGCGCCGCGGCCGCGCCGCCCGCCAGCAGAACACCGGACATGGCTCTCCAATTCGATCACTTGTGGGGACGTAGTTGAGCGATGAATTTCCGAGGAGCGGGGAAGAGCGAGGAAGAGCTGGGGGTGCGGGACGTGCGGGAAGTACCGGCAGAGCAGGTGGCGCGCACGATCGGTGGAGCGGGAAGTGCTGAAGAGCGGAAGAGCGTTATCACGCGGTACGGTTCGTACGGCCGAACGCAATGAGAGCCCCATGCCCGGCTGCTGACAGAAGGCCAAGGCGATGGGCGCTCTTAAGATAAGGGTGACACGCAAGCGCCACAAGACGGCCGCGGAATTCCGGAACAAGATATTTCCGTCCGGCCGGGAAGGGCGATTCAGAAGAGCGGTTGCGGAAGAACGCCTTCCAGTGCCAGCAGGGTGCGCTTGGTCTCCAGCCCGCCGCCGAAACCGCCGATACCCCCGCCGCTCTCCACCACTCGGTGGCACGGCACCACGACCGGCAGTGGATTGCTCCCCATGGCCACACCGACGGCGCGGGCCGCGCCCGGCTCACCCACCCGGTCGGCGAGGTTCTGATAGCCGACGACCGTGCCATAGGGCACATGCGCGGCCAGCTCGCGCAGCACCCGGCGGTTGAAGCCGGTGATCAGGGACCAGTCCAGGGAGAGGGTGAAGGCCTTTGTGTCCCCGGCGAAATAGCTCTCCATCTGCCGTATCGCCTCGGTCAGATGCCCGGCGCAGCGAGGTGCGGACGGGACGGCCGCGGTGCCGGGGGCCGCGGGCGGCACGGCGGTGGGCTCGGCGCCGAGACGGCGGGTGAGCCTCGCGACGGCCTCGGCCGCCGTCTTCTCCTCCGCGTGGAAGACCACCTGGGCCAGCCCCTCGTCGGTGGCCGCGAGCAGCAGCGGGCCGATGGGCGTGGCCAGGACCGCCCAGGCCCAGGCGCGCGCCTCCGGCCCCTCCGGCCCCTCCGGGCGTTCCCGCCGCTCCGGCCGCTCCCGCGGGTCCGGTTGTGTCTGCCGCTCTGCGATCGTCACGCCTTCAGCGTAGAACCCCCCACCGACAGCGCCCCCGACAGCGCCCCGCCGGTCGGCCGGCGGGGCGCTTCGTCAGGCGGAGCCGTGGCTCACGAGGCGTCGTCGAGGGCGTCCCGGACCACATCGGGCTTGTTGGTGATGATGCCGTTCACGCCCATGCCCGCGACCGAGACAGCCGTCGGGCCGTCGTTGACGGTCCAGGTGTAGACCTCCAACGGCTTGCCGTGCGCCCCCTCCACCGACCGCACCGCGGACACGTAGCCGGCGTCGATGGTGGTGTAGCTGGGGTTGATCTGGTCGGAGAACTCGGCGTACTCCGGCAGGTCGGCGACGGCCGGGGTGCCCAGGAAACCGGTCTTGACGTCCGGCCGCAGCCGGTGGACCGTCCGCACGGAGTCGGCGCTGAAGCTCTGGACGACCAGCCGGCGCTTGTGCCGGTGGTCCAGCCAGCCCTCTCTGCGCAGCTCCCGCAGCGTCTGGCGTTCGATCCCCGGATAGAGCTCAGGAGCCTTGAGCTCCAGCAGGAGCTTTTGGTGGTTGTCCGAAACCCGGTCCATGTACTCCTCCAGGGTGGGCACCGCCTCGCCCTGGAACTCGGGGCCGAACCAGCTTCCGGCGTCCAGCTTCTCGATCTCGTCGAGGGTGAAGTCGGAGATCTTCCAGGGCGCGCGGTCCGGGAAGACCTGCTCGACGTCGGTGGTCCGGCTCAGCGTGGTGTCGTGCATGACGATCAGCTCGCCGTCCCTGGTGCGCTGGACGTCGTTCTCCACCCAGTCGATGCCCAGGTCGTCGGCGGCGTCGACGGCGGCCAGGGTGTTCTCGGGGCGTACGCGGAGGCACCGCGATGGGCCACGGTGACCGTGTGGTGGTGCGTCTGGCCGGTGGCCTGAGCCGTGGCCGTGGGGAGGAAGAGCGCGGACATCCCGATGAGCGCGCCGGTTAACGCGGCGGCCGGGCGGATCTGCATACGGACTCCTCGCGTCGTCTGATTCTCGTCCGACTCATGGACGCGCAGAGGGTCCCAGATGCGTGGCAGCGGAGGATAGATATCGGATGGACGGAAAATTCGTGTCACGGGCGATATCGCGCGCATGATCATCCGAATCCTGCCGGAGGGCGGGGGAGGGGTGGTGCGGACGAGCGCTCAGCCGTTGTCAGTGGCGAGTCGTACGGTTGGTCTCATGCGGCCCGTAACTCAGCTCGAACGCAAGGTGGCGCCCTTCGAGGTCGTCAGCCCCTATCAGCCCAGCGGTGACCAGCCCACCGCCATCGCCGACCTCGACCGGCGCGTCCGCGCGGGGGAGAGGGACGTCGTCCTGCTCGGCGCGACCGGCACCGGCAAGTCCGCGACCACCGCATGGATGATCGAGAAGCTGCAGCGGCCCACGCTGGTCATGGCTCCGAACAAGACGCTGGCCGCCCAGCTGGCCAATGAGTTCCGCGAGCTGCTGCCGAACAACGCGGTCGAGTACTTCGTCTCGTACTACGACTACTACCAGCCCGAGGCATACGTCCCGCAGTCGGACACCTACATCGAGAAGGACTCCTCGATCAACGAGGAGGTGGAGCGGCTGCGCCACTCGGCGACGAATTCGCTGCTCACCCGGCGTGACGTGGTCGTGGTGGCCTCCGTCTCCTGCATCTACGGCCTCGGTACGCCGCAGGAGTACGTGGACCGCATGGTGCCGCTCAAGGTCGGCGAGGAGATCGACCGCGATCAGCTGCTGCGTCGCTTCGTCGATATTCAGTACAACCGCAACGACATGGCGTTCACCCGGGGCACCTTCCGGGTCCGCGGCGACACCATCGAGATCTTCCCGGTCTACGAGGAGCTCGCGGTCCGCATCGAGATGTTCGGCGACGAGATCGAGGCGCTGTCCACGCTCCACCCGCTCACCGGCGAAGTGATCAGCGACGACCAGGAGCTGTATGTGTTCCCGGCCACCCACTACGTGGCCGGGCCCGAGCGCATGGAGAAGGCCATCGCCGGGATCGAGGCCGAGCTGGAGCAGACCCTGGCCCGGATGGAGAAGCAGGGCAAGCTGCTGGAGGCCCAGCGGCTGCGGATGCGCACCACCTACGACATCGAGATGATGCGGCAGATCGGCACCTGCTCCGGCATCGAGAACTACTCGCTGCACATCGACGGCCGTGAGACCGGATCCCCGCCGCACACCCTGCTGGACTACTTCCCGGAGGACTTCCTCCTGGTCATCGACGAGTCGCATGTCACGGTGCCGCAGATCGGCGCGATGTACGAGGGCGACGCCTCCCGCAAGCGGACCCTGATCGAGCACGGCTTCCGGCTGCCCTCCGCACTGGACAACCGCCCGCTGAAGTGGGAGGAGTTCCTGGAGCGCGTCGGCCAGACGGTCTATCTCTCGGCCACCCCGGGGACGTACGAGATGTCCCGTGGCGACGGCTTCGTGGAACAGATCATCCGCCCGACCGGCCTGGTCGACCCGGAGGTCGTCGTCAAGCCGACCGAGGGCCAGATCGACGATCTCATCCATGAGATCCGCACCCGCACCGAGAAGGACGAGCGCGTCCTGGTCACCACCCTCACCAAGAAGATGGCCGAGGACCTCACCGACTACATGCTCGAGCTGGGCATCCAGGTGCGCTATCTGCACAGCGATGTGGACACCCTGCGCCGGGTCGAGCTGCTGCGCGAGCTGCGCGCCGGTGAGTTCGACGTGCTGGTGGGCATCAACCTGCTGCGGGAGGGCCTGGACCTGCCGGAGGTCTCGCTGGTCGCCATCCTCGACGCCGACAAGGAGGGCTTCCTGCGCTCGGGCACCTCGCTGATCCAGACGATCGGCCGCGCCGCCCGTAACGTCTCGGGCCAGGTGCACATGTACGCCGACAAGGTCACCCCGGCGATGGCGAAGGCCATCGACGAGACCAACCGCCGCCGCGAGAAGCAGATCGCGTACAACAAGGCCAACAAGATCGATCCGCAGCCGCTGCGCAAGAAGATCAACGACATCGTGGCCCAGATCGCCCGCGAGGACGTCGACACCGAGGAGCTGCTCGGCACCGGCTACCGCAAGGCGAAGGACGGCAAGGGCGCGAAGGCGGCAGAACCGGCGGCCGGCGGCAAGGCGGCCAAGGGCGGCAAGGCCAAGGCCGCCAAGGGCAAGGCCAAGGGGGCGGTGCTGACCGACCGGCCCGCGGCCGAGCTCGCCGAGCAGATCGAGGAGATGACCGACCGCATGCGGGCCGCGGCGGCGGAGCTCCAGTTCGAGGTGGCCGCCCGACTGCGCGACGAGGTGTCGGAGTTGAAGAAGGAGCTGCGGCAGATGCGGGAGGCCGGAGTGTCCTGATGACCGCGCGCCCCGGGTTCTCACCGGGGCGCCCGCGGGTTCCCTGTGTTGCAAGACCGACACAAAAGTCCGCTCGTCCGGCCGGAGCCCCGGCGGCCGTGCATAGGGTTTTCGGAAGGGCCGTGCGTACGGCGCGGCCATGGCCGCACACCCGCCGCGGCCACGGGGAATCGAGAGACGAGAGTAGGGACAGCGCGTGACGGTCAACATGTCCAAGGGACAGGCCATCAGCCTGCAGAAGGCCGACGGGGGCACCCTGACCGCGGTGCGGATGGGGCTGGGCTGGCAGGCGGCGCCCCGCCGCGGGCTGTTCGGCTCCCGTACGCGGGAGATCGACCTCGACGCGTCGGCCGTCCTCTTCGCCGACAAGCAGCCCACCGATGTCGTCTTCTTCCGCCACCTGGTCAGCGACGACGGCTCGGTCCGCCACACCGGTGACAACCTCGTGGGCGGCGCCGGGCAGGGCGGCGACGACGAGGCCATCCTGGTCGACCTCCAGCGGGTGCCCGTCCACATCGACCAGATCGTCTTCACGGTGAACTCCTTCACCGGTCAGACCTTCGCCGAGGTGCAGAACGCGTTCTGCCGGCTGGTGGACGAGACCAACGGCCAGGAGCTCGCCCGCTACACCCTCACCGGCGGCGGGCAGTACACCGCCCAGATCATGGCCACGGTGCAGCGCGCGGGCGGCGCCTGGCAGATGAAGGCGGTCGGCGAGCCGGCCAACGGCCGCACCTTCCAGGACCTGATGCCGCACATCCTGCCGCATCTGTAGAGGCGTACCGCGTCTGTCATGGCGTACCGCGTCTGTCATGGCGCATCGCCCAGGTGAGCGCGTCGGCCCGGTTGAGCAGAGCTCGCCGGGCCGACGCGCTCAACGCACCACCGCATCACCACTCACACCTACGGCACACAGCGGAACACGTACACAGCGGAACACAACGAGGGGGACGCAGCCATGACGGCCGAGCTGGTCCGAGGGCAGAACCATCCGCTGCCCCAGACCCGTTTGGAGATCCGGATCTCTGCGGGCAATCCGATCGTGGCCGGGGCGACACTCGGCGATGAGCGGGGCACGGTGCACGGCGCCGAATGGGTCGCGCATCCCGCCTCGCCCCAGCTGGCCGGGATAGAGGTGCCCAAACAGGCGGCGGCCGCCCACCGGCTCGCCGTGGACCTCGACGCGATGCCCGAGCACATCCACCGGGTCACCGTGCTGCTCGCGCTGCCGACGGGCGTCGGCGGCCCGGCCCGGTTCGGCGCCATGGCCGCGCCGTTCGTCGCCGTCACCGGCCTCGACGGCACCGAGATCGCCAGCTACACGATCACCGATCTGGACTCGGAGTCCGCGGTGGCCGCCCTGGAGCTCTACCGCAGGCAGGGCGCCTGGAAGGTGCGCGCCATCGGCCAGGGGTACGCGGGCGGGCTGGCCGCCATGCTGCACGACCAGGGGCTGGAGCGGGGCGCCGACCTCGCGGCGCGGATCAACGAGGCGGTGGCCCGCGGCATGGCCCGCTCGGTCGCCCAGCCCCCGCCCCGCACCGAGGGCGACGGGCGGGTGCGCACGGCCGCCGCGGGCGGCGGCACCGACCCGGCCCCGGACCAGCCGCGGCAGCCGCAGGGCGCGCCCGCCGCCGGAGGGCCCATCGACTACCAGCACCCGGGCCGCCGTACGGCCGCGCCGCCCACGCCCGCGCCCACGGCGCCGCCCGCCGCCCCGGGCAGCCCGCCCAGCCGGTCGCGGGCGACGCCTCCGGCTGGTCCATGGACGAGCGGCTCTACAACCAGGTCTGGGGCATGTTCGAGGATCTGGCCCGGACGACCGCGGCCTACCGCAGCGCCGTCGACTTCGCCGAGTCCCGCATGGAGCAGGAGCTGGACCGGGTGCTCTCCGACCCGCGCACCCGGGTGGGCCCGGCCGCCGACTCCGCCCGCGCCGAGGCACGCGCCAAGCACACCGACCTCGTCGAGCAGGCCCGGGCCGCCCTCGATCGCGATCTGGCGCAGCTCATCGCCGAGGCCGAGGTGGTGGAGCCCGCGCTGCCGCCCGCCTACGCCCGCTGGGACAGCCCCGTATGGCAGGCGTACCAGGTGCCCATGGAGGTCCCGATGGCCCTGCGCCTGGGCGATCTGCGCCTCCCGGAGTGCGCCGATCTGCGCATCCCCATGCTGGTGCGGCTGCCGCTGGAGCGCGGGCTGTGGATCGACGCCGGGCGTTCGGGCTCGTTCGACGGGCCGGCCGACTCGGGTGAGCTGCGCAGGCTGGCGGCGGACGCGGCGGTGGCGATCGTGGCGCGGATGCTGGCCGTCTATCCGGCGGGGAGTTCGCGGTGCATGTGATCGACCCGGCGGGTTCGGCCGCGGGCTCGTTCGCGCCGCTGGTGGGGTCCGGTGTGCTGGCCGAGCCGCCGGCGGCCGGGGCCCAGGGGGTCTCGGCGGTGCTCGCCGCGCTGACCCAGCGGGTCGACCTGGTGCAGATGGCGATCCGCAGCCGGGCCACGGACGCGCTGCCGCCGGATATGGACACCGCCGAGCAGCTGCTGATCGTCCATGACTTCCCGCACGGCTTCGACGACCGGGCCGTCACCCAGCTGCGCTATCTGGCGGACGAGGGGCCCTCGGTGGGCGTGCATCTGATGATGGTCGCCGACCGCGAGGACGCGCGGGCCTACGGTCCGGTGCTGGACCCGTTGTGGCGGTCGCTGCTGCGGCTCACGCCGGTGGCCGACGACCACCTCGCCGACCCCTGGGTGGGCCATGCGTGGACGTATGAGCCGTCGATGGTGCCGCCGGGCAGCCGGGTGCTGGGCCAGGTGCTGGGGAGGCGGGGAGGGCCGCGCAGGCTCTGAGGGCCGCGCGGGCCCGCCAGTCATACGGCGGCTGACCCTGGCTGTCCGGCCCTGACCAGTGCTTTTGCCTTTTTCTTTACTCTCTCATGGGGATTCCTGTACTCTCTTTTACGCGGAGGGGAGTACTCCTTAGCGGTGTTCCCGTCACCACGGATTCCGTCCGGCACCAGGAGGCCGGACGGAATCCCGGGACACCGGTCCACGGCGCGGTCCATGGGCGGAAGAGACCTCCGGCAGCGACGACGCTGAGACTGCCGTACGAATGCCGGAGGAACCGTGGACGTTTCCGTGACCATGTGGGGGCTGACGATCATCGGCCTCTGCGCCCTGATCGCCGTCGACTTCTTCATAGGCGGCCGCAAACCGCATGAGGTCTCCCTCAAGGAGGCCGGGATCTGGACCGCCGTCTGGGTCGCCCTCGCCGGGCTCTTCGGGCTCGGGCTGCTGGTCTTCGCGGGCGGCCAGCCCTCCGGCGAGTTCTTCGCGGGCTTCATCACCGAGAAGTCGCTGAGCGTCGACAACCTCTTCGTCTTCGTCCTGATCATGGCGAAGTTCGCCGTGCCGACGATCTACCAGCAGCGCGTGCTGATGGTGGGTGTGCTGATCGCCCTGGTGCTGCGCGCGGTCTTCATCGCAGCGGGCGCCGCGATCGTCTCGACCTTCGCCTGGGTCTTCTACATCTTCGGCGCCTTCCTCATCTGGACGGCCTGGAAGCTCATCCAGGAGGCGCGGGCCGATGAGGAGGAAGAGGAGTTCGAGGAGAACCGGCTGCTCAAGGCGGTCGAGAAGCGGTTCCCGTCCACCGACCAGTACCACGGCACCAAGCTGTTCATCGTGGAGAACGGCAAGCGGCTGATGACCCCGATGCTGATCGTCATGCTGGCGATCGGCACCACGGACGTCCTCTTCGCGCTGGACTCGATACCCGCGATCTTCGGCCTCACCCAGGACCCGTACATCGTCTTCACCGCCAACGCCTTCGCGCTGATGGGCCTGCGCCAGCTGTACTTCCTCATCGGCGGCCTGCTCAAGAAGCTGGTCC
Organism: Streptomyces violaceusniger; assembly: GCA_005405945.1. Classification (GTDB taxonomy): domain Bacteria; phylum Actinomycetota; class Actinomycetes; order Streptomycetales; family Streptomycetaceae; genus Streptomyces; species Streptomyces violaceusniger. The sequence goes on along the minus strand of BJHW01000001.1, from coordinate 3,551,423 downwards.
ACCTCTCGTACGGGCTGTCGATCATCCTCGGCTTCATCGGCGTCAAGCTGGTGCTGCACGCGCTGCACGAGTCCGGGGTGCACGTCCCGGAGATCAGCATCCCGGTCTCGCTCGGCGTCATCTGCGCGGTGCTCGCTGTCACCACGGCCACCAGTCTGTACGCCTCGAAGAAACAGGCCCTGGCGGAGGCGGGGAGCGGGGAGGACCGGACCCGGGACAAGGACAGCGTCGACGTCTGACGGCGTCCGCGGCGTCACCGCCCTGACGGCGCCCGAGAGCGCCCGACGGCGTCCGACAGCTGTCCCGTCCCGGATCCGGGAGACGGGCTCACACAGCCGCCTCCCCGGCCTCCAGAGGCCGTACGGCCGACCGTCCACCATCCGGACGGTCGGCCGTCGGCCGTGTCTCCGGCAGCAGGGCGAAGCAGCCCAGGCTCAGCAGCGCCACGGCGGTCAGATACGCGGCGACGCCCCAGGGCGGGCCGTCGCCGTGGGACACCGCCGTCGCCACGATCGGCGTGAGCGCCCCGCCCAGGACGCCCGCGAGGTTGTAGCCGAGCGCCGCCCCCGTACAGCGCACCCGTGCCTCGAACAGCTCGGGCAGATAGGCCGCGGTCACGGCGAACATGGTGATGAAGGCGAGCAGTGCGCCCAGGAAGCCGAGGATCATCAGCGGAGGCTCACCGGTGCGCAACAGCGCCACCAGCGGAAACATCCACACCACGGTGGCCACGCAGCCCACCAGACACATCGGCCGCCGCCCGAAGCGATCGCCGAGATGGGCCGCCAGGGGCGTCAGGGCGCCCAGGACCGCCACGGCCGCCATGACGCAGCCCAGCAGGGTGGTGCGGGCCACCCCGAGCCGCTCCGTGCCGTACGCCAGGGACCAGGTCGTGACCGCGTAGAAGACCGCATAGCCCACCGCAAGACCGCCCGCGGTCAGCAGGACCAGCCGCCAGTGGCCGCGCACCACCTCGGCAAGCGGCGCGGCGGCTTGTTCGCCGCGCTCGGCCAGCTCCCGGAACCGCGGGGTCTCGGTCACCTGGGCCCGCAGCAGCAGCCCGGCGCCCACCAGCAGCCCCGCGCCCCAGAACGGCACCCGCCATCCCCAGGACCGGAACTCGCCGTCGCTGAGCGTGGCCGACAGGGCCAGCATCGTGCCGTTGGCCAGTAGAAAGCCGATGGACGGGCCCACCTGCGGAAAGCCCGACCACAGCCCGCGCCGCCGCGCGGGCGCGTGCTCGGCGGTCAGCAGCACCGCGCCGCCCCATTCACCGCCGAGCCCCAGCCCTTGCAGGAAGCGCAGCACGAGCAGCAGGACGGGGCGGCGATGCCGATCGAGTCGTAGTCCGGGACGAAGCCCACGGCGACGGTCGCGAGACCGGTGAGCAGCAGGGAGGCGATGAGCACCGGACGGCGCCCGTGGCGGTCGCCGAGGGGCCCGAAGAGCATCGAGCCCAGCGGCCGGGAGACGAAGCCGACGGCGAAGGTGCCGAAGGCGGCGAGGGTGCCGGCCAGCGGCGAGAAGGTGGGGAAGAACAGCGGGCCGAGGACGAGCGCCGCGGCCGTGCCGTAGACGAAGAAGTCGTAGAACTCGATCGCGGTGCCGGCCATGGACGCGGCGGCGAGGCGGGCCATGGACGGAGGGCCGTCATGCTGCGGAGAGCGGTCGTGCTGCATGACGCGACAACCGCCCCGGCCCGCCGGGGTCACGGGGCGTACGGAGGCGCGCGGCGCTCCGGGGCCGTGCGAGCGGCGCTACCAGCCGCGCTCGCGCCACTCCGCGAGGTGCGGGCGCTCGGCGCCGAGGGTGGTGTCGTCGCCGTGGCCGGGGTAGACCCAGGTCTCGTCGGAGAGCTGGTCGAAGAGCTTGGTCTCCACGTCGTTGATCAGGCTCTCGAACGCCTTGGGATCCTTACGGGTGTTACCGACCCCGCCCGGGAAGAGGCAGTCGCCGGTGAACACGTGCGGATGGCCGTGCGGATCGTCGTAGATCAGGGCGATGCTGCCCGGGGTGTGGCCGACCAGATGGCGGGCGGTCAGCTCGACCCGCCCGACCCGCAGCGTGTCGCCGTCCTCGACCAGGACATCGGTGCGCGCCGGGATGCCCTCCGCGTCGTAGCGGCCCGCGTAGGTACGGGCGCCGGTGGCCTCCATCACCTCGCGCAGCGCGCCCCAGTGGTCGGGGTGGCGGTGGGTGGTGACCACGGACGCGATCCCGCTCTCGCCGATGAGGGAGAGCAGGGTGTGCGGCTCCGCGGCGGCGTCGATCAGCAGCTGTTCGTCGGTGGCCCGGCAGCGCAGCAGATAGGCGTTGTTGGCCATGGGGCCCACCGCGACCTTCGAGATCATGAGATCGGGCAGTTCATGCACGTCGGCCGGTCCGCCGACCGTCACCACTCCGCTGTAGGTCATGGCCTCAGCCTAGTGCGGGCGGGGCGGGCGGGGACCGTCGGGGCAGAAGAGACCGGCGCTGCCCAAGTGGGGCGTCCGGTGTGCCGGACGTCCGCGTCGCCGGGCCCCGGGCGCAGCGGGGAATATCCGGGTGCCCGGCGCACCTTGTAACAAGGCGAACCTTGTATGAGGGCGAACCTTGTATGAAGGAGCACGGCGAGCTGATGCCCCGCAGGGCCACCTCGTACGGCAGGCGCTCCGCGGGTGGGCCAGGACATGGCCGCGGGTTCAGCCGACCGTAGGGCGCACCACACGATCGGGTGAAGTCGGCTCCCGCGTCCCGCAAATCGAATGTGCGTGCTATAGGCTCGGTGTGCTGCATCCTTAAGACATCGTCGTCGTGCCCCCATACCCTGGGTTGGGGCTTCGCTCCGCTCCGCCTCTGCTCCGACCGGCAGGGCCGCCCCGCGAGCGGGCTCGGCGCACCCCGACTCTCTCAAGAAAGGTGCCGACCGGCGTGGCCGACCGTCTCATCGTTCGTGGCGCTCGCGAGCACAACCTCAAGAACGTCTCACTCGACCTTCCTCGCGACTCGCTCATCGTCTTCACCGGGCTGTCCGGGTCGGGCAAGTCGTCCCTTGCGTTCGACACGATCTTCGCCGAGGGCAGCGCCGGTACGTCGAGTCGCTCTCCTCCTACGCCCGCCAGTTCCTGGGGCAGATGGACAAGCCCGATGTGGACTTCATCGAGGGCCTGTCCCCCGCGGTGTCGATCGACCAGAAGTCGACCTCGCGGAACCCGCGCTCGACGGTCGGCACCATCACCGAGGTCTATGACTACCTCCGGCTGCTGTTCGCCCGCATCGGCAAGCCGCACTGCCCGAGTGTGGCCGTCCGATCGCCCGCCAGTCGCCGCAGGCGATCGTGGACCGGGTGCTGGAGCTCCCCGAGGGCAGCCGCTTCCAGGTGCTCTCCCCGCTGGTGCGCGAGCGCAAGGGGAGTTCGTCGACCTCTTCTCCGATCTCCAGACCAAGGGCTACAGCCGCGCCCGGGTGGACGGCGCCACCATCCAGCTGTCCGACCCGCCGAAGCTGAAGAAGCAGGAGAAGCACACCATCGAGGTCGTCGTGGACCGCCTCACCGTCAAGGACAGCGCCAAGCGCCGGCTGACGGACTCGGTGGAGACCGCGCTCGGCCTCTCCGGCGGCATGGTGATCCTCGACTTCGTGGACCTGGAGGAGGACGACCCGCAGCGGGAGCGGATGTTCTCCGAGCACCTCTACTGCCCGTACGACGACCTGTCCTTCGAGGAGCTGGAGCCGCGCACCTTCTCCTTCAACTCTCCCTTCGGCGCCTGCCCGGAGTGCACCGGCATCGGCACCCGGATGGAGGTCGACCCGGAGCTGATCGTCCCGGACGAGGAGAAGTCGCTGGACGAGGGCGCCATCCACCCCTGGTCCCACGGCCACACCAAGGACTACTTCGGCCGCCTGGTCGGCGCGCTCGCCGACGCGCTCGGCTTCCGTACGGACGTCCCCTGGGCCGGGCTTCCGCAGCGTGCCAAGAAGGCGCTGCTCAATGGCCACCGGACCCAGATCGAGGTCCGCTACCGCAATCGCTACGGCCGCCAGCGGGCGTACACCACGGCCTTCGAGGGCGCGCTGCCCTATGTGAAGCGGCGCCACTCGGAGGCGGAGAGCGACGCCAGCAGGGAGCGGTTCGAGGGCTATATGCGCGAGGTGCCCTGCCCCACCTGTGAGGGCACCCGCCTGAAGCCGATCGTGCTGGCCGTCACCGTGCAGGACAAGTCCATCGCGGACGTCTCGGCGATGTCGATCAGCGAATGCGCCGAGTTCCTGCGCGGCATGGAGCTGAGCGCGCGCGAGAAGACCATCGCCGAGCGGGTCCTCAAGGAGGTCAACGAGCGGCTGCGGTTCCTCGTGGACGTCGGCCTGGACTATCTCTCGCTCAACCGCGCCGCGGGCACCCTCTCCGGCGGCGAGGCCCAGCGCATTCGGCTGGCCACCCAGATCGGCTCCGGCCTGGTCGGTGTGCTCTATGTGCTGGACGAGCCGTCCATCGGCCTGCACCAGCGCGACAACCACCGGCTGATCGAGACGCTGGTGCGCCTGCGCGACCTCGGTAACACCCTGATCGTCGTGGAGCACGACGAGGACACCATCAAGACCTCGGACTGGGTGGTGGACATCGGCCCGGGCGCGGGCGAGCACGGCGGCAAGGTGGTGCACAGCGGGCCGTTGAGCGAGCTGCTGGTCAACCAGGAGTCGGTGACCGGGCACTATCTGTCCGGCAAGAAGGCCATCCCGCTGCCGCCGGCGCGTCGGCCCGTGGACCCCAAGCGGCGTCTTACGGTCCACGGCGCCCGGGAGAACAACCTCCAGGACATCGACGTGTCCTTCCCGCTCGGGGTGCTCACCGCCGTCACCGGTGTTTCGGGATCGGGTAAGTCCACGCTGGTCAACGACATCCTCTACACCCATCTGGCCCGCGAGCTGAACGGTGCGCGGGCGGTTCCCGGGCGGCACACCCGAGTCGCCGGTGACGATCTCGTCGACAAGGTGGTGCATGTCGACCAGTCGCCCATCGGCCGCACCCCGCGCTCCAACCCGGCTACGTACACCGGCGTCTTCGACCATGTGCGCAAGCTGTTCGCGGAGACGATGGAGGCCAAGGTCCGCGGGTACCAGCCCGGGCGGTTCTCCTTCAACGTCAAGGGCGGCCGCTGCGAGAACTGCTCCGGTGACGGCACCATCAAGATCGAGATGAACTTCCTGCCGGATGTGTATGTGCCGTGCGAGGTCTGCCACGGCGCGCGCTACAACCGGGAGACCCTGGAGGTGCACTACAAGGGCAAGTCCATCGCCGAGGTGCTGGACATGCCCATCGAGGAGGCCCTGGACTTCTTCGAGGCGGTGCCCACCATCGCCCGCCATCTGCGCACCCTCAACGAGGTCGGGCTGGGCTATGTCCGGCTCGGGCAGCCCGCGCCGACCCTCTCCGGCGGTGAGGCCCAGCGCGTGAAGCTGGCGAGCGAGCTCCAGAAGCGGTCGACCGGCCGCACGGTGTACGTGCTGGACGAGCCGACCACCGGTCTGCACTTCGAGGACATCAGCAAGCTGATCAGCGTGCTCTCCGGCCTGGTCGACAAGGGCAACACGGTGATCGTCATCGAGCACAACCTCGATGTGATCAAGACGGCCGACTGGGTCGTGGACATGGGCCCCGAGGGCGGCAGCGGCGGCGGTCTGGTGATCGCCGAGGGCACCCCGGAGGACGTGGCCTCGATCCCGGTCAGCCACACCGGGAAGTTCCTGCGCGACATGCTGGGCGACCGGGTGAGCGACGCGACGGTGCCCGCCGCGCGCAAGGGCGGCGCGACCACCAAGAAGGCGCCCGCCAAGAAGGCCGCCGCCAAGTCCACGGCGGCGAAGAAGACCGCGGCGAAGAAGACCGTGGCCAAGAAGGCGGCGGCCAAGACCACGGTCGCCTCCAAGCGGGCGGCCGCGAAGTAGCCCCGAGCTCCTGTGCCCGCGCCGCGCCCGGACCGACCCGGGCGCGGCGCGAGCGCAGGCGTAGCGGCGGGCTCAGGCCAGCTCGGACGCGTAGGGCGGCTCCGCGCCCGCGCGGGAGCAGGTGATCGCGGCGGCGTGGGCGGCGAAGCCCAGCACATCCCGCCAGGCCGCCTCGTCCAGCTTGGCCAGCGCGTGCGACGACAGCGCCTGGTGCCCCGCCAGCCGGTGCAGCAGCGCGGCGTTCACGGTGTCGCCCGCCCCGATGGTGTCCACGATGTCCACCCGCTCGCCCGGCACCGAGATCACCGAGCCGTCCTGCCGCCGTACGCTCAGCCCCTCCCCGCCGTGGGTGAGCACCACGGCCGCCGGGCCCGCCGCCAGCCACGCGCCCACGGCCCTCTCGACATCCCCGGCGTCCTCCGAGTCGGCCAGCCACCTGGCGTCCTCTATGGACAGCTTCAGCAGGCCGATATGGGGCAGCCAGCCGTGGAAGCGGGCCCGGTAGGCATCGGCGTCGGGGATCAGACCGGTGCGGATATTGGGGTCCAGCGTGGTGAAGACCCCGCGCGCGGCCTCGCGCCGCAGCAGCTCCTCGTACGCGCTCGCGCCCGGCTCCAGCACCAGCGAGCAGGTGCCCAGCGACAGCGCGCTCACCCCCTCCGGGAGGGACGGCGGCAGGGTGAAGAGCCGGTCCGCGGTGCCCTGCACATAGAAGCCGTACCCGGCCGAGCCATCGGCCCCGATGGAGGCGACGGCCAGGGTCGTGGGCTCCTCGCCGCGCTGCACCAGCGCGGTGTCCACACCGTCCTTCCGCAACCCCTCCAGCAGCGCCTCCCCGAAGCCGTCCGTGGAGACCCGCGAGCAGAACGCGGTGGGCGAGCCGAGCCGCCCCAGCGCCAGCGCGGTGTTGTACGGGCCGCCGCCGCGCGCCGGTCGCAGCGCGGGCAGCCGGTCACCCGCCGCGGCGCTCGACGTGCGCTCGGGCACGAGGTCGATCAGGGCTTCTCCGGCGACGACGATCACGAGACGGGGTCCTTTCCGGCGATTCCGGGGGTTCCGGGGAGCGGTCGGTCGAGGGCTTCGGCCACACAGCCGCACGAGGTGCGGTGGACGAAGGCGCAGGGTAGCCGGACGGTGCGCGGCGGCCGCCCCGGGTTCTCCAGCCGCTCGAGCAGCAGCCGGACGGCGGTGGCGCCGACCTCCCGGCTGGGCTGGGAGATCGCGGTGAGCCCGGGGGAGAAGACATCCGCCCAGGAGAAGTCGTCGAAGCAGACCAGCGCGAGATCGTCCGGCACGCTCAGCCCCGCCGTCCGCAGGGCGCGCAGCGCACCGATGGTCATCGCGTTGTTCGCGGTGATGATCGCGGTGGGCGGCTCGGGGGAGTCCAGCAGCCGGTGGACGGCGTCCTCCGCGCCCCGCGCCTCGGAGTGGCCCTCGGCCAGCAGCCCGGGGCGGAACGGCAGCCCGTGCCGCTCAAGACCGGCCCGGTAGCCCGCGATCCGCTCGATGGTGGTGCTCAGGCCAGGCAGCCCGCGACCAGTCCGATGCGGGTGTGGCCGAGATCGGCGAGGTGGCCGACCAGCTGTTCGACGGGGCGGGCGTTCTCGGCGCACACCTGGTCATGGGCGTCACCGACCAGCCGGTCGAGGAAGACGGCGGGGATCTCACGGCGGGCCAGATACTCCAGCAGCCCGGCGGGCTCGGCCGACGGGGCGACGATCACGCCGTCCACCCGCCGCTCATGGAGCAGCCGGACGACGGTGAGCTCATGCGCGGGGTCGTCGTGCGGATCGGCGATCAGCAGACCGTAGCCCCGCTCCAGGGCGCTGGATTCGACGCCCTGGAGGATCTCGGTGAAGTACGGATTGCTGATCGCCGAGACGGCCAGGCCGATCGAGCGGGTGCGCGCGGTCACCAGGGAGCGCGCCAGCGTATTGGGGATGTAGCCGAGGTCGTCGATGGCGTCCAGCACGGCCTTACGGGTGCCGGGGCGGACCGGTCGGGTCTCGTTGAGCACATGCGAGACGGTGGCCACGGACACCCCGGCGCGACGGGCGACATCGACCATGGTTGCCATCCGCTGCGGTCCTTGAGGTCGGGGTCGTCGGGAGAGCCGGTCCGAGGGGAGACGGGGGCACGTAACGTATCGCATCAGGCGTCAGACGTAAACGTTTGCGCAAGCGTTTACTCCCTCCCGGGGGCGGCGGCGAACGGAAGGATCTGTACCGGTATGGTCGGAGGGCCGCCACACCCCAGGAGCCGCAGATGTCCAGCCAGCCCGCCTCCCGACGAACCGTCCTGTGCTGCGCCGCGCTGGCCGGAGCCGCCGGACTCGGGGCGGCGGCCTGCTCTCCGGACGGATCGGGCAAGAAGGCGTCCCCGACGCCCACCGCCCCCGTCGAGCTCGGCTCGGCCGGTGTCGTGCCGGTCGGCGGCGCCAAGATCTACCGCGAGCAGCGGGTGGTGGTCGCCCAGCCGGCCAAGGGGAGTTCACGGCGTTCAGCGCGGTGTGCACGCACGCCGGATGCGTCGTCGACACCGTCGAGGACGGCAAGATCAACTGTCCCTGCCACGGCAGCCAGTTCGACGCCCGCACCGGCAAGGTCGTCCAGGGGCCCGCGGAGAAGCCGCTGCCGTCGGTCCCGGTCACCGCGAAGGGCGGACGGCTCGTCGCGGGCCCCGACGCCTGAGCGGACGACATCCTGGGCGGACGACGCGGGCGACGCGGGCGACGCCTGCCCGGCCGCCCGACGCCCGCCCGGGCGTGCCGCGGAATCCCCAAATCCCCTGGACCTCACCGAACCGCGTCCCGAGGGCGCCGGATGTGTCACTCCCCGCAAGTAGGGTGGTGACCATGGCCGACCCGAGCAGCTACCGCCCCAAGCCGGGACAGATCCCCGACTCGCCGGGGTCTACAAGTTCCGTGACGAGCACGGCCGGGTGATCTACGTCGGAAAGGCGAAGAGCCTGCGCCAACGGCTCTCGTCGTACTTCCAGGACCTGGCGAACCTCCACCCGCGGACCCGCACCATGGTCACCACGGCCGCCGCCGTGGAGTGGACCGTGGTCTCCACCGAGGTCGAGGCCCTGCAGCTCGAGTACTCCTGGATCAAGGAGTTCGACCCCCGGTTCAACGTCAAGTACCGCGACGACAAGAGCTACCCCTCCCTCGCCGTGACCCTCAACGAGGAGTTCCCCCGGGTCCAGGTGATGCGCGGCGCCAAGAAGAAGGGCGTGCGCTACTTCGGCCCGTACGCCCACGCCTGGGCCATCCGCGAGACCGTCGACCTGATGCTGCGCGTGTTCCCCGTCCGGACCTGTTCCGCCGGGGTGTTCAAGCGCTCCGCCCAGATCGGCCGCCCCTGTCTGCTCGGCTACATCGGCAAGTGCTCGGCCCCCTGCGTCGGCCGTGTCACCGCCGATGAGCACCGCCAACTGGCCGAGGAGTTCTGCGACTTCATGGCCGGGCGCACCGGCACCTATCTGCGCCGCCTGGAAGAGCAGATGCACGAGGCCGCCGAGGAGATGGAGTACGAGAAGGCGGCCCGGCTCCGCGACGACATAGGGGCGCTCAAGCGCGCCATGGAGAAGAACGCGGTGGTGCTCGCCGACGCCACCGACGCCGACCTGATAGCGGTCGCCGAGGACGAGCTGGAGGCCGCCGTCCAGATCTTCCATGTGCGCGGCGGCCGGGTGCGCGGTCAGCGCGGCTGGGTCACCGACAAGGTCGAGGCCGTCGACACCGCCGGGCTGGTCGAGCACGCCCTCCAGCAGCTCTACGGGGAGGAGCGCGGCGACGCGGTCCCCAAGGAGGTCCTGGTGCCCGCCGTGCCGGAACCGGCCGAGCCGGTCGCCCAGTGGCTCGCCGACCGCCGCGGCTCCCGGGTCGATCTGCGCATCCCGCAGCGCGGCGACAAGAAGGACCTCATGGAGACCGTCCAGCGCAACGCCCAGCAGGCGCTCGCGCTGCACAAGACCAAGCGCGCCTCCGACCTCACCACCCGCTCCCGGGCGCTGGAGGAGATCGCCGAGGCCCTGGGGCTGGACTCCGCTCCGCTGCGCGTGGAGTGCTTCGACATCTCCCACCTCCAGGGCGATGACGTGGTGGCCTCCATGGTGGTCTTCGAGGACGGGCTCCCCGGAAGAGTGAGTACCGCCGCTTCCAGATCAAGAGCTTCGCCGGGCAGGACGATGTCCGCTCCATGCACGAGGTCGTGAGCCGCCGCTTCCGCCGCTATCTGCAGGAGAAGCAGAAGACGGGGAGTGGCAGGAGGAAGCCACCGGGGCTGAAGGGGTTCCCGGGGCCACCGAGGCTTCCGGAATCGCCGGGGTTCCCGGGACCGCCGGGCAGCCCATCGACCGACCCGACGGTCCCGGTGGTCCCGAAGGACCCGACGAACCCGGCCAGGGGCCCTCCGGCCCGATCGACGAGGAGGGCAGGCCGAAGCGGTTCGCCTACCCGCCCCAGCTCGTCGTGGTCGACGGCGGCAAGCCGCAGGTGGCCGCCGCCAAGCGGGCCCTGGACGAGCTCGGCGTCGACGATGTCGCCGTCTGCGGCCTCGCCAAGCGGCTCGAGGAGGTGTGGCTGCCGGACGAGGACGACCCGGTGGTGCTGCCCCGCAGCAGCGAGGGCCTCTACCTCCTCCAGCGGGTCCGCGACGAGGCCCACCGCTTCGCCATCACCTACCAGCGCAGCAAGCGCGCCAAGTCGCTGAAGGCCGGGCCGCTGGACACCGTTCCGGGCCTCGGTGACAGCCGTAAGCAGGCCCTGCTGAAGCACTTCGGCTCGGTCAAGCGGCTGCGCGCCGCCACGGTCGAGCAGATCTGCGAGGTGCCCGGCGTCGGCCGTAAGACGGCCGAGACGGTCGCCGCGGCGCTCGCCGGGTCCGCCCCGGCCGCGCCCGCCGTGAACACCGCCACAGGAGAGATCATTGAGGACGAGGCCGCCGGCGCGGCGTCGTCGAACGGGGGGACCAGACCATGACCGAGCACGAGAACCATGGAGACGGAGCGCAGGTGAATACGGGCACGTCGGGCGAGTCCGCCGAGGCGGCGGCCATCCCCGAGCTGGTGATCATCTCTGGAATGTCGGGCGCGGGCCGCAGCACCGCCGCCAAGTGTCTGGAGGACCTCGGCTGGTTCGTCGTGGACAACCTGCCGCCCGCGCTGATCCCCACCATGGTCGACCTGGGCGCCCGCTCCCAGGGCAATGTGGCCCGGATCGCCGTGGTGGTGGACGTCCGCGGCCGCCGCTTCTTCGACAACCTCCGCGAATCCCTCGCCGACCTCGCCGCCAAGAACGTCAAGCGGCGCGTGCTGTTCCTGGAGGCGTCCGACGAGGCGCTGGTGCGCCGTTTCGAGTCCGTGCGCCGCCCGCACCCCCTCCAGGGCGACGGCCGGATCGTGGACGGTATCGCCGCCGAGCGCGATCTGCTGCGCGAGCTGCGCGGGGACGCCGATCTGGTGATCGACACCTCCAGCCTCAACGTCCATGAGCTGCGGGCCAAGATGGACGCCCAGTTCGCGGGCGAGGAGGAGCCCGAGCTGCGGGCCACCGTGATGTCGTTCGGCTACAAGTACGGGCTGCCGGTCGACGCCGATCTGGTGGTGGACTGCCGCTTCCTGCCCAATCCGCACTGGGTCCCCGAGCTGCGCCCCTTCACCGGGCTCAACGAGGAGGTCTCCAGCTACGTCTTCAACCAGCCCGGCGCCAAGGAGTTCCTGGACCGCTACGCGGAGCTGCTCCAGCTCATCGCCGCGGGCTACCGCCGCGAGGGCAAGCGCTATGTGACCATCGCCGTCGGCTGCACCGGCGGCAAGCACCGCAGCGTCGCGATGTCCGAGCGGCTGGCCCCACGGCTGGCCGCCGAGGGAGTGGAGACCGTCATCGTCCACCGGGACATGGGGCGCGAGTGACCATTCGTAGCAGTCGGCTGCGGCGGCTGGTCGGGGCGCGGACGAACCGGGGCGCGCAGCCCAAGGTGGTCGCCCTGGGCGGCGGCATGGGCCTGTCGGCGTCGCTCGCCGCCCTGCGCCGGATCACCGGCGATCTGACCGCCGTCGTCACCGTGGCCGACGACGGGGGCTCCAGCGGACGCCTCCGCGACGAGCTGGGCGTGCTGCCGCCCGGCGATCTGCGCAAGGCCCTGGCCGCGCTGTGCGGCGACGACGACTGGGGCCAGACCTGGGCGCGGGTCATCCAGCACCGCTTCGCCAGCGAGGGCGATCTGCACGGCCACGCGGTCGGCAATGTGCTGATCGTCGCCCTGTGGGAGCAGCTGGGCGACCATGTGAAGGCGCTCGACCTGGTCGGCAAGCTGCTGGGCGCCCACGGCCGGGTGCTGCCCATGTCGGCCGTCCCCCTGGAGCTCCAGGCGTACGTCCGGGGCCATGACCCGGCGCGCCCGGACGAGGTCTCCACCGTCGCCGGGCAGGCCACCGTGGCGCTCACCCGCGGCGAGGTGCAGTCGGTCCACCTGGTGCCGCACGATCCGCCGGCCGTCCCCGAGGCCGTCGAGGCGGTCATGGACGCCGACTGGGTGGTGCTGGGGCCCGGCTCCTGGTTCTCCTCCGTGATCCCGCATCTGCTGGTCCCCGAACTGCTCGAGGCGCTCACCGAGACCAAGGCCCGGCGCGTGCTCTCGCTGAACCTCGCCCCTCAGCCGGGAGAAACCGAGGGCTTCTCCCCGCAGCGTCATTTGGAGGTTTTGGCCCGACACGCCCCTAAACTCGCCTTCGACGTGGTGCTGGCCGACGAGGCCGCCGTCCCCGACCAGAGCAGTCTGTGCGACGCCGCCAAGCGGCTGGGCGGCACGGTCGAGCTGGCGCCTGTGGCCGCGACCGACGGTGCCCCGAAGCATGACCCGGAGCTTCTGGCGGCCGCGTACGACCGTATTTTTCGGATGCATGGAAGGATCGGCCCATGGCGATGACGGCAGCGGTGAAGGACGAAATCTCCCGGCTCCCCGTCACCCGGACCTGCTGCCGGAAAGCGGAGGTCTCGGCGATCCTGCGGTTCGCGGGCGGGCTGCACCTGGTCAGCGGGCGCATCGTGATCGAGGCGGAGCTGGACACCGGGATCGCGGCCCGCAGAGTCCGCAAGGACATCCTGGAGATCTTCGGCCACTCCTCGGATCTGGTGGTGATGGCCCCCGGCGGGCTGCGCCGCGGCAGCCGGTACGTGGTGCGGGTGGTGGCGGGCGGTGACCAGCTGGCGCGGCAGACCGGCCTGGTCGACGGCCGCGGCCGGCCGATCCGCGGGCTGCCGCCGCAGGTCGTCTCCGGCGCCACCTGCGACGCCGAGGCCGCCTGGCGCGGGGCCTTCCTCGCCCATGGCTCGCTCACCGAGCCCGGCCGCTCGTCCTCCCTGGAGGTGACCTGCCCCGGCCCGGAGGCCGCGCTCGCCCTGGTCGGCGCCGCCCGCCGGCTGCAGATCGCCGCCAAGGCGCGCGAGGTGCGCGGGGTGGACCGGGTGGTCGTCCGGGACGGTGATGCCATCGGCGCGCTGTTGACGCGGCTGGGGGCGCATGAGTCGGTCCTCGCCTGGGAGGAGCGGCGGATGCGCCGCGAGGTGCGGGCCACCGCCAACCGCCTCGCCAACTTCGACGACGCCAATCTGCGCCGCTCGGCCCGCGCCGCCGTCGCCGCCGGGGCGCGGGTGCAGCGGGCCCTGGAGATCCTGGGGGAGGAGGTGCCCGAGCACCTCGCGGCGGCCGGGCGGCTGCGCATGGAGCACAAGCAGGCGTCCCTGGAGGAGCTGGGCGCCCTCGCCGACCCGCCGCTGACCAAGGACGCCGTCGCGGGCCGTATCCGCCGGCTGCTGGCCATGGCCGACAAGCGCGCCCAGGACCTGGGCATCCCCGGCACCGAGTCCAGCCTGACCGAGGAGATGGCCGAGGGCATGGTCGGCTGACCGCCCTACGAGCTGACGCCCGCCGGCAGCTGACGGCCCGAAGCCGTACGAGAGCCGCACCCCACGCCCCCGGATCACACGAGCGATCCGGGGGCATGGTGCGTCACAGGGCATGTGACAGCGGTTCCGCGCGCCGCTGTTGACATGACCATGCGTCATGACAAGTCTGGAGCGCTGCGCACCCGCGTGTCTTCATACGAAAGCCAGGGGGGCTCATGAAGCTCAGACGCACGGTGAGATCGAGCGGCGCGGTGGTGGCACTGGCCGCGCTGCTCCTGGGGGACTGGCCGCGGCACCCGCGGCGCCCGCGCAACCGCCGGCGGAAGCCGGCGGCGACGCGCTGTCCGTATGGACCGCCCAGGTCACCAAGGACCAGATTCCGCTGCTGCTCCGCGCCGGAGCGGACGGCACCGAGCTGGGGCGGCAGGTGCCCGACAAGGGCACCGGCCCGGTCGAGCTCTACCTCACCGCCGAGCAGGCCGCCGCACTGCGCGGCAAGGGCGTGCGGCTCACCGAGAAGAAGATCTCCGCACAGAGCCGCAACCGGCTGAAGGCCGCGGGCGACGACGTCTTCCGCCCCTACAGCGGCGAGGGCGGGCTGAAGCAGGAGATCGTCGAGACCGGCCGGGCGCACCCCGGCCTCACCAAGGTCGTCAGCATCGGCAAGACCGGCCAGGGCAAGGACATCCTCGCGCTCAAGCTGAGCAAGGGCGCCGCGAAGACCCGCGACGGCAGCAAGCCGTCGGTGCTGTACATGTCCAACCAGCACGCCCGTGAGTGGATCACGCCGGAGATGACCCGCCGGCTGATGCACTACTACCTCGACAACTACGGCAAGGACGACCGCGTCACCCGGATCGTGGACCGTACGGAGCTGTGGTTCGTACTGTCCGCCAACCCGGACGGCTACGACTACACCCATCAGAGCCCGGCCAACCGCCAGTGGCGCAAGAACCTGCGCGACAACAACGGCGACGGCAAGATCACCTCGGGCGACGGCGTCGACCTCAACCGCAACTTCGGCTACAAGTGGGGCTACGACAACGAGGGTTCGTCCGCCGACCCGGCCGATGAGACCTACCGGGGTCCGGCGCCCGCCTCCGAGCCGGAGACCAGGGCGCTGGACGCCTTCGAGAAGCGCATCGGCTTCACCTACGGCATCAACTACCACTCGGCCGCGGAACTGCTGCTCTACGGCGTCGGCTGGCAGGTCGCCACCCCGACCCCCGACGACGTCCTCTACAAGTCCCTCGCCGGCACTCCGGAGCACTCCGCGATCCCCGGCTACCACCCGCAGGTCTCCTCCGAGCTGTACACCACCAACGGCGAGGCGGACGGCCACGCGGCGAACGTCAACGGGATGATGATGTTCACCCCGGAGATGTCGACGTGTCAGACCGCCTCCAACGTCGACCCGGACGACCCCTGGCAGCCGCGCGACTGCGCGTCCGTCTTCACCTTCCCGGACGACGAGAAGCTGATCGCACAGGAGTTCACCAAGAACATCCCGTTCGCGCTCTCCGTCGCCGAGACCGCCGAACACCCCGACCGCCCGTCCTCGTCCGTCGGCCTCACCGCGCCCGACTTCACCCCGGACGCCTTCACCACGTCGTACGCGCGCGGCGGCGACCAGGACGTCTCGGTGACCGTCCGCAAGAGCGTTCGCGACAAGAAGCTCAACTACCGCGTGGACGGCGGCCGTACCCACACCGCCCCGCTGAAGGCGTGGCGTGGCGGCGAGACCTACGGCGGCGAGGACAACGTCCGCTTCGACCAGTACCGCGCCGCCGTCAAGGGCGCGGACCCAGGGCAGAAGGTCAAGGTCTGGTTCACCGGCCGTACGAAGAGCGGCAAGCGGACCGCGAGCGAGCCGTTCACCTACGCCGTGGCGAAGCGGTCCCGCGCCGACACGCTGGTGATCGCCGAGGAGGGCGGCACCTCCCCGGCCCGGCACAGCGCCGCGTACACCCGGGCGCTGGCCGACAACGGCCGTAAGGCGGCCGTCTGGGACGTGGCCATCCAGGGGGCGCCGTCCGCGCTCGGAGTGCTCAGCCACTTCAAGACCGTGCTCTGGTACACCGGCGCCGAGCGGCCCGGCGGCCCGACCCTGCTCGCGGTGCGCGACTTCCTCAACGAGGGCGGCAAGCTGATCACCACGGGTGAACGGGCGGGCGGCAGCTCCGAGGTGGGACCGGCCGACACCGACGACTTCAGTCAGTACTACCTGGGCGCCGACAGCCGGCTCACCCTGAAGTCGCCCACCGCCTTCCAGGGCGCCGGCGCGCTCGCGGGCGCCGGCGCGAACCTCGGTGACGCCCCCGGCAACCCCCTGGACGCCGCGGGCGCCTACACCGTCACCTCCGATGTGCTGCCGCCCGAGGACTTCCCCCAGTTCCGCAGCGCGGGCGCGGGGGAGTACCCGAACACGCGCACCCCGTACCAGCCTTATGAGGGCGACTGGATGGCGGCCGCGGGCCACCGTGACAACTCCTGGATGCGGCTGTCCCGCACGGTGGACCTCACCGGTGTGTCCGCCGCCGACAAACCGGCCCTGGACTTCCGGCTCAGCTATGACACCGAGCCCGGCTACGACCATGTGATCATCGAGGCGCGCACCGCGGGCCAGGACGACTGGACCACCCTCCCCGACGCGGGCGGCGGCTCCTCCACCAAGGTGCCCGCCGAGTGCGAGGCGGGCTTCCTGCTCAATCTGCACCCGTTCCTCAAGCACTACCTGACCCCCGGTGACGACGGCTGCACCGCGCGGGGCAGCACGGGCTCCTGGAACAGCCTGACGGGCTCCTCCGAGGGGTGGCGGCCGGTCTCACTGGACCTGAGCGGCTACGCGGGCAAGAAGGTCGAGCTGGCGCTCTCGTACGTCACCGACCCGGGCACCGGCGGCCGGGGCGCCTTCGTGGACGGCACCGAGCTCACCGTCGGCGGCGCCGCCGAGGACTCCGAGGGCTTCGAGACCGCGCTCGGCCCCTGGACGGTGCCGGGGGCGCCGGAGGGCAGCCCGGCGAACGCCGGTGACTGGTCCCGCTCCCGGGAGCTCTTCCACACCGTCGCGGGCGTCACCACGCGGGACACCGTGCTGCTGGGATTCGGACTGGAGCACGTCCCGGAAGCCGCCCAGAGGGCCCGGCTGGTGGGCGACGCGCTACGTGCGCTGCGTCGTTGACAGCGTGTGACACATCGTGACTGAATCGGCGGTCCGTACCACTTTCCGGTGGTCATGGGCCGCCGATGCCAATGTCACGTACGTCCCGTGATAGCGGTAGGGTCGGAGGCGGTCGGGGACATCCCATACACGTTCGCCGGCGTCCAGACCGGCACACCAACGAGGAGATCGGTTCGTGACGATCCGCGTAGGCATCAACGGCTTCGGCCGCATCGGTCGCAACTACTTCCGCGCGCTCCTTGAGCAGGGCGCGGACATCGAGATCGTCGGTGTCAACGACCTGACCGACAACGCCACCCTGGTCCACTTGCTCAAGTACGACTCCATCCTCGGCCGGCTGAAGCACGAGGTCAGCCACACCGAGGACACCATCACGGTGGGCAACCAGACCTTCAAGACGATGGCCGAGCGCGACCCGGCCGCCCTTCCGTGGGGCGAGCTCGGCGCCGACATCGTGGTGGAGTCCACCGGCATCTTCACCAAGCGCGAGGACGCCGCCAAGCACCTCGCCGCCGGCGCCAAGAAGGTCCTGATCTCCGCGCCCGCCAAGAACGAGGACATCACCATCGTGATGGGCGTCAACCAGGACAAGTACGACCCGGCGAACCACCACGTCATCTCCAACGCCTCCTGCACCACCAACTGTGTGGCGCCGATGGCCAAGGTCCTCGACGAGAGCTTCGGCATCGTCAAGGGCATGATGACGACGGTCCACGCGTACACCAACGACCAGCGCATCCTGGACTTCCCGCACAAGGACCTGCGTCGCGCCCGCGCGGCGGCCGAGAACATCATCCCGACCTCCACCGGTGCCGCCAAGGCCACCGCGCTGGTCCTCCCGCAGCTCAAGGGCAAGCTGGACGGCATCGCGATGCGCGTCCCGGTCCCGACCGGCTCGGTCACCGACCTCGTCCTGGAGCTCGACCGCGAGGTCACCAAGGACGAGATCAACACCGCCTTCCAGAAGGCCGCCGAGGGTCAGCTCAAGGGCATCCTCGAGTACACCGAGGACCCGATCGTCTCCTCGGACATCGTCAACTGGCCCGCGTCCTGCACCTTCGACTCCTCCCTGACCATGGTCCAGGGCAAGCAGGTCAAGGTCGTCGGCTGGTACGACAACGAGTGGGGCTACTCCAACCGCCTCGTCGACCTGACCGTCTTCGTCGGCGGCCGGCTCTGACCGCCGTCCCGATGAGCTAGGGACCGGGGCCCGCTACGACGCCGTCGTAACGGGCCCCGATCCATGATCAAGGAGTCATCCCTGTGAAGACGATTGACGATCTTCAGGTCGCCGGGCAGCGGGTCTTCGTCCGCGCCGATCTGAACGTTCCGCTCGACGGTGAGACGATCACCGACGACGGCCGGATCCGCGCCGCCGTCCCGACGATCACCAAGCTCCTGGACCGGGGCGCCAAGGTGATTGTCGCCTCGCACCTGGGCCGCCCCAAGGGCGCCCCGGACCCCCAGTACTCGCTCGCGCCGGTCGCCCGGCGGCTCGGCGAACTCCTCGGCAAGCAGGTCGCCTTCGCGACCGACACCGTGGACGAGAGCGCCCGGGCCACCGTGGCGGGGCTCGGCGACGGCGAGGTCGCGCTGCTGGAGAACCTGCGTTTCAACGCCGGTGAGACCAGTAAGGACGACACCGAGCGCGGCGCCTTCGCCGACCGGCTCGCCGCCCTCGCCGACCTCTACGTGGGCGACGGCTTCGGCGCGGTCCACCGCAAGCACGCCTCGGTGTACGACCTCCCGGCGCGGCTGCCGCACGCCGCGGGCGACCTGATCGCCGCCGAGCTCTCCGTCCTGAAGAAGCTCACCGAGGACGTCAAGCGGCCCTATGCGGTGGTCCTCGGCGGCGCCAAGGTCTCCGACAAGCTCGGCGTGATCGACCACCTCCTGGAGAAGGCCGACCGCATCCTGATCGGCGGCGGTATGGCCTACACCTTCCTCAAGGCCCAGGGCCACGAGGTCGGCGGCTCGCTGCTGCAGGAGGACCAGGTCCCGGCGGTCCAGGACTATCTGCGCCGCGCCGAGGAACGCGGTGTGGAGTTCGTGCTCCCGGTCGATGTCACGGCCGCGCCCGAATTCCCGGACCTGAAGACCAAGGCCCCCGCGAACCCGCGGCTCGTCGCCGCGGACGCGATCCCGGCCGACCTCCAGGGCCTGGACATCGGCCCGGAGACCCGCAAGCTGTACGCCTCGAAGCTGGCCGACGCGGCCACCGTCTTCTGGAACGGCCCCATGGGCGTCTTCGAGCACCCCGACTTCGCCGAGGGCACCCGGGCCGTGGCCCAGGCGCTCGTGGACAGCCCGGCCTTCACCGTGGTCGGCGGCGGCGACTCCGCCGCGGCCGTGCGCATCCTGGGCTTCGACGAGAACGCTTTCGGCCACATCTCGACCGGCGGTGGAGCGAGCCTCGAATACCTCGAGGGCAAGACGCTCCCCGGCCTCGCCGCACTGGAGGACTGAACACCGTGAGTGACCGTAAGCCGCTGATGGCGGGCAACTGGAAGATGAACCTCAACCACCTCGAGGCCATCGCCCACGTCCAGAAGCTCGCCTTCGGGCTCGCCGACAAGGACTACGAGGCCGTGGAGGTCGCGGTGCTGCCGCCCTTCGTCGATCTGCGGTCCGTGCAGACCCTGGTCGACGGCGACAAGCTGAAGATCAAGTACGGCGCCCAGGACATCTCGGCGCATGACTCCGGCGCCTACACCGGCGAGATCTCCGGCCCGATGCTGGCCAAGCTCAAGTGCACCTACGCCGTCGTCGGGCACTCGGAGCGGCGCCAGTACCACGACGAGACCGACGAGCTGTGCAACGCCAAGGTCAAGGCGGCCTTCCGCAACGACCTCACCCCGATCCTGTGCGTCGGCGAGGGCCTCGACGTCCGCAAGGCGGGCAACCAGGTCGCGCACACCCTCGCCCAGGTGGACGGCGGCCTGAAGGACGTCCCGGCCGAGCAGGCCGAGACGGTCGTGATCGCCTATGAGCCGGTCTGGGCGATCGGCACCGGCGAGGTCGCGACCCCCGAGGACGCCCAGGAGGTCTGCGGGGCCATCCGCGGCCGGCTGGCCGAGCTCTACGGCCAGGAGGTCGCCGACAAGGTCAGGATCCAGTACGGCGGCTCCGTGAAGTCCGGGAACGTCGCCGCGATCATGGCCCAGCCGGACGTGGACGGCGCCCTGATCGGCGGCGCCTCGCTGGACGCGGACGAATTCGTCAAGATCGTTCGTTTCCGCGACCAGTGAGTAGGCCCTAGCGCGCGCGTCGTCGTACCCTGTCGGGGGTCGAGGCGGTGGGAATCGCACCGTCCGGCCCCCGACGTCCGTACAAGCCCGAGAAGGTTGGTCCAGCCGTGATCATGGGGTTCTCGATCGCCCTCATCATCTTCAGTCTCCTGTTGATGATGTTGGTGCTCATGCACAAGGGGAAGGGCGGCGGCCTGTCCGACATGTTCGGTGGCGGCATGCAGTCCTCGGTGGGCGGCTCCTCGGTCGCCGAGCGCAACCTGGACCGCATCACCGTGGTGGTCGGGCTGCTGTGGTTCGTCTGCATCGTCGTGCTCGGGCTGCTGATGAAGCTCGACTGAGGGTCCGGCGGGGCCCGTCCGGGGCCCGGCTGACGCCCGATAACTGACGTACCGTCGTCAGCGGGGCCCATATGCGGCCTATGATGGCATGGCGTCCACGGTGACGGGTGTAACTCCTCTCACTGGACGCGCGTTGGGCCTTACGTAGACTGGGGCGCCGGGCGGCGAAGCTGCCAATCGAGGCTTCGCGGCACCATCACGCAGGGAGTTACGACCGTGGCAAGTGGCAACGCGATCCGTGGAAGTCGGGTCGGGGCGGGGCCGATGGGAGAAGCCGAGCGAGGCGAATCGGCGCCGCGCCTGCGCATCTCCTTCTGGTGCTCGAACGGGCATGAGACCGTGCCGAGCTTCGCCAGCGACGCGCAGATCCCTGACACGTGGGACTGCCCCCGCTGCGGCTTCCCGGCCGGCAAGGACCGGGACAACCCGCCGGACCCGCCGCGCACCGAGCCGTACAAGACGCACCTGGCGTACGTACGGGAGCGGCGCAGCGACGCCGACGGCGAGGCGATCCTCGCCGAGGCACTCGCCAAGCTCCGGGGCGAGATCTAGACACACAACGCGGTACGACGGCCCGGCCGGGCACCTCCTGCGAGGGGTGCGCGGCCGGGCCGTTGTCAGTGGTGCGGGCTACGGTCATGGGGTGCTGGATCACCGGGGGGAGCCGTCCCGCCGGGTGGGGCCGGTTCATGGGACGTAGGGGGATCGTCATGGCCGCGGTGGACGCCGGTGAGCTGGGTGCCGGGAAACCGGCGGGGCCCGCGTGGCGCGGGGGGTTCGGGCGGCTGTGGGCGGCCGCGGTCGTCTCCCGGTTCGGGGACGCGCTGCGGGGTGCGGCGCTGCCGCTGCTGGCCGTCTCGCTGACCGATTCGCCGGTGCTGGTCTCGCTGGTGACCGCCTGCGGCTTCCTGCCCTGGCTGCTGTTCGGGCTGATCGGCGGGGCGATCGCGGACCGGGTGGACCAGCGGCGGGCGATGTGGGCGGTGGACGGCGTGCGGGCCGTCCTGATGGCGGGGTTCGCCGTCGCGGTGTGGCTGGACCGGGCCACCATCGGGCTGCTGCTCGCCCTCGCCTTCGCCCTCACCACGCTGCAGACCCTGTTCGACAACGCCGCCACGGCGCTGCTGCCGTCCGTGGTGGGGCAGGAGGCGCTGGGCCGGGCCAACGCCCGGCTGATGACCGGGCAGGAGGTCATGGGCCGGTTCGTGGGTGCCCCGCTGGTGCCGGTGCTGCTCGGCCTCGGTGCCGCGATGCCGTACGCGGCGGACGCGGCCACCTATCTCGCCGCCGCCGCGCTGGTCGCCTCGCTGGGGGCGACACCCCAGAGCGGGCCCCGCGCCCGCCGGGCGGGTCGCTGCGGCGCGATATCGCCGAGGGCCTGGCCGTGCTGTGGCGGGACCGCACGCTGCGGGCGCTGTGCGCCTCCACCACGCTGTGCAACATCGGCATCGGCGCGCTCATCGCCACCCTGGTACTGCACATCACCGGCTGGCTGGACGCCGGGAACACCGGCTACGCGGCTGTCATCACCGTCTACGGGATCGGCAGCGTGGCCGGGGGCCTGGTGGCCGCCAGGCTCACCGAGAAGCTGGGGCGCGCCCGTGCCCTCGTGGTGTGCGGCACCGCGCAGATCGGCGCCCTGGCCGCCCTCGGGGCGATACGGAGCCTGCCGGTCGCGGTCGCCGCCATGGGCCTCTTCGGCTTCGCGGGGATCGTCTGGAACGTCACCGAGGTGACGATGATGCAGCAGCGCAGCCCCGACGGGGCACTCGGGCGGGTGAGCTCCGCGTTCCGCACCCTGTCGATCGCGGGCACCCCGCTCGGCGCGCTGCTGGGCGGGGTGATGGCCGAGGCGTGGGGGCGGGGCACCCCCGCGCTGGGGGCCGCCGCGCTCTTCGTCTGCGGGGTGGCGGCCCTCGTTCCGGGAATGCGGTCCGTCATCAATTAGGTTGGTGGCCACGGGGGCCAGGTACCGACGAGAAGTGGGCTGATGTCCGAGATGAACATGGAAGGCCGCACCAGGCTGGACCAGCTGCCGGAATGGCACGCGCTGGCCGCACACCGCAAGGAGCTGGGCGACGCGCATCTGCGCGACCTGTTCGCGGGCGACCCGGAGCGCGGGCGCCGTCTCACCCTTCAGGTCGGCGATCTCCACGTCGACTACTCCAAGCACCTGGTGACCGACGAGACCCTGCGGCTGCTGCGCGAGCTGGCGAGCGCCACCATGGTGGCCGAGCTGCGCGACGCCATGTTCCGCGGCGAGCGGATCAACACCACCGAGAACCGCTCGGTGCTGCACATCGCGCTGCGCGCACCGCACTCCGCGGAGATCAAGGCGGACGGGCAGGACGTCGTCGGCGAAGTGCACGCCGTGCTCGCCAAGATGGCCGTCTTCGCCGACCGCGTCAGGTCGGGCGACTGGACCGGCCACACCGGCAAGCGGATCCGAAACGTCGTCAACATCGGCATCGGCGGCTCCGATCTGGGCCCGAAGATGGCGTACGAGGCGCTGCGCTCCTACAGCGACCGTTCGATGGCGTTCCGGTTCGTCTCCAACGTGGACGGCGCGGATCTGCACGAGGCGGTGCGCGACCTGGACCCCGCCGAGACGCTGTTCATCGTCGCCTCCAAGACCTTCACCACCATCGAGACCATCACCAACGCCGTCTCCGCCCGCGACTGGCTGCTGACCGGGCTCCGGGCCGGTCAGGAGGCCGTCGCCAAGCACTTCGTGGCGGTGTCGACCAACGCCGAGAAGGTCGCCGAGTTCGGCATCGACACGGACAACATGTTCGGGTTCTGGGACTGGGTCGGCGGGCGCTACTCCTACGACTCGGCCATCGGCCTCTCCCTGATGGTCGCCATCGGCCCGGACTGCTTCCGCGAGATGCTGGCCGGTTTCCACCTGGTCGACGAGCACTTCTCCACCGCCCCGCCGGAGCAGAACGTACCGCTGCTGATGGGCCTGCTGGGCATCTGGTACGACAACTTCCACGGCGCCCAGGCGCATGCCGTCCTGCCGTACAGCCACTATCTGTCGCGGTTCACCGACTATCTGCAGCAGCTGGACATGGAGTCCAACGGCAAGCATGTGGACCGGGACGGCAACCGCGTCGGCTGGCAGACCGGCCCCATCGTCTGGGGCACCCCCGGCACCAACGGCCAGCACGCCTACTACCAGCTGCTCCACCAGGGCACCAAGCTGGTCCCGGCCGATCTGATCGGCTTCGCGCGGCCGGTGAAGGACCTGCCGCCCGGCCTGGAGCCCCACCACGACCTGCTGATGGCCAACCTCTTCGCCCAGGGCCAGGCGCTGGCCTTCGGCAAGACCGCCGAGGAGGTCGCCGCCGAGGGGGTGCCCGAGGAGCTGGTGCCGCACAAGACCTTCGACGGCAACCGCCCCACCACCACGATCCTCGCCCCCGAGCTGACCCCGTCGGTGCTGGGACAGCTGGTCGCCCTCTATGAGCACAAGGTGTTCGTCCAGGGCGCGGTGTGGAACATCGACTCCTTCGACCAGTGGGGAGTGGAGCTGGGCAAGGTGCTCGCCAAGCGCGTCGAGCCCGCCCTGACCGAGGGCGCCGAGGTGCCCGGTCTGGACGCCTCCACCGAGCACCTGGTCGCCACCTACCGCTCGCTGCGCGGCCGCTGAGGTACTTGACGTACGCATGAACGATCCCCGGGCGCTTCGGGCGCCCGGGGGATCGTTCACGTGCGATACGAGGGTTACGGCGAGGCCGGGGGGTACAGCTCGCGCGGCAGCCCCGCCGCCGCGGCCCGGTCCAGCAGCCACAGCGTCCGGCCGCGGCCGCGCGCGCCCGCCGCCGGAGCCTGCAGCTCCCCGGCGCCCGACAGCGCTATCGTGACCGCCTTCGCCTTGTCCTCACCGGCCGCCAGCAGCCACACCTCCCGTGCCGCGCGGATCGCGGGCAGGGTCAGCGAGATCCGCACCGGCGGCGGCTTGGGCGCGCCGCGCACCCCGACCACCGTCCGCTCGGTCTCCCGGATGGCGGGCAGCTCGGGGAAGAGCGAGGCCACATGGGTGTCCGGGCCGACGCCCAGCAGCAGCACGTCGAACGACGGCGCCGCGCCGTGGTTCTCCGGCCGCGCGGCCCGGGCCAGCTCGGCGGCGTACGCCTCGGCTGCCGCGTCCACATCGCCGCCGTGGGGCCCGTCGGACGCGGGCATCGCGTGCACCCGCGCCGGGTCCAGCTCCACCGCGTCCAGCAGCGCCTCGCGGGCCTGTGTGACATTGCGGTCCGCATGGCCGTCGGGCAGGAATCGCTCATCGCCCCACCACAGGTCCAGCCGCGACCAGTCGACCGCGTCGCGCGCCGGGGAGGCGGCGAGCGCGGCCAGCAGGCCGTTGCCATTGCGCCCGCCGGTCAGGACGACCGAGGCCGAGCCACGGGCGGCCTGGGCATCCACGATCTTCGTGATCAGCCGTGCCGCCGCGGCCTGGGCCATCAGCTCCTTGTCGCGGTGGACGACCACCTGCGGTGCGGTCATGTGTCCGCCTTCCCGTCCGCCTTCCGCTCCTGGGACTTCTGCTCCTGGGACTTCGGGGGGTGGGGCTTGGGAACCGGCGGCTGTGCCGGTGCCTGCGGCGGGTTCTTCGGCGAGCCCGGAGCGTGCTCCGACGGCGTCTCCGGGTCCCGGGTCGGCAGCGGCGGCAGCGGGTCCGCCCCGGGCGGCGCCACCTGGGTCGCCGGGGCGGCCTTGGCGTCCCGCTCCAGCGTCCCCACGCCGCCCTTGCCCAGCTTGCTCACGCCGAACTTCACCGACGACTCGTAACTCTCGTCGGGGTCCAGCCGGCGCAGCTCCTCGGCGATCAGCTCCGACATCTCACGCCGCTGCAGCGCCACATGCCGGTCGGGCTGGCCCGGCATCGCCAGCTCGGCCAGCGAGCCGTTCGCCCGGTCCAGGCAGATCACGCCGTCGGCCGTCTCCAGCCGCACCGCGGTCAGCCCGGGGCCCTCCGAGACCTGCCGGTCCACCGGGACCTCCAGCCGCTGGGCGAGCCACAGCGCGAGCAGCTCGCTGCTCGGGTTGTACGCCTCGCCCTCGACGACCGCGGAGGTGATCGGGGAGTGCCGCTGGTCCAGGGCCGCGGCCAGGACGCTGCGCCACGGGGTGATCCGGGTCCACGCCAGGTCGGTGTCGCCCGGGGTGTAGGTGGCGGCCCGCAGCCCGAGGGCCGCGACCGGGTCCTCGGTGGCCTGGGCGTCGGTGATCCGGCGCTGGGCCAGCCGCCCGAGCAGGTCCTCGGCGGGGTGCTCCGGGGCGTCCTCCGGCCACCACACCACCACCGGGGCGTCCGGCAGCAGCAGCGGCAGGACCACCGAGTAGGCGTGGTTGGCGAGTTCGCCGTGCAGCCGCAGCAGCACCGTCTCGCCGGTGCCGGTCTCGCCGCCGACCCGTACCTCGGCGTCCAGCCGGGCCATCTTGCGGTCACGCGGCGACCGGCCCGGCCGCTTGATGACGACCAGGGTGCGCGAGGGGTGTTCCTTGGACGCCTCGCTCGCCGCCCGCAGCGCGTCGTAGTGGTTGCCCTCGTCGGTGACGATGACGAGGGTGAGCACCATGCCCACGGCCGGGGTACCGGTGGCCCGGCGCGCCTGGACCAGAGCGGAGTTGATCCGGCTGGACGTGGTGTCCGTGAGATCGATGTTCATGGCCGCCGCCAGCTCCGTCCGTCTCGTGCGAGCATCTCGTCCGCGGCTTTCGGCCCCCAGGTCCCGGAGGTGTACTGCTCGGGCTTGCCGTGCTGGTCCCAGTACTCCTCGATCGGGTCCAGGATCCGCCAGGACTGCTCGACCTCCTCATGGCGGGGGAAGAGGTTCGCCTCGCCGAGCAGGACGTCGAGCAGCAGCCGCTCGTACGCCTCGGGGCTGGACTCGGTGAAGGACTCGCCGTACTGGAAGTCCATCGTCACGTCCCGGATCTCCATGGAGGTGCCGGGCACCTTGGAGCCGAACCGGATGGTGACGCCCTCGTCCGGCTGCACCCGGATGACCAGGGCGTTCTGCCCCAGCTCCTGGGTGTCGGTGGCATCGAAGGGGGAGTGCGGGGCGCGCTGGAAGACCACCGCGATCTCGGTGACCCGCCGCCCCAGCCGCTTGCCGGTGCGCAGGTAGAAGGGGACACCCGCCCAGCGGCGGTTGTCGATCTCCAGCTTGATCGCGGCGTAGGTGTCGGTCTTCGAGTGGGGGTCGATGCCCTCCTCCTCGAGGTAGCCGTGCACCTCCTCACCGCCCTGCCAGCCGGAGGCGTACTGCGCGCGCACCGTGTGCTTGCCCAGGTCCTTGGGCAGCTTGACCGCCCTGAGCGCCTTCAGCTTCTCGGTGACCAGGGAGGACGCGTCGAAGGAGGCGGGCTCCTCCATGGCGGTCAGCGCGAGCAGCTGCAGCAGGTGGTTCTGGATGACGTCGCGGGCCGCGCCGATGCCGTCGTAGTAGCCCGCGCGCCCGCCGATGCCGATGTCCTCGGCCATGGTGATCTGTACGTGGTCGACGTACGACCGGTTCCAGATCGGCTCGAACATCGTGTTGGCGAAGCGCAGCGCCAGGATGTTCTGGACCGTCTCCTTGCCCAGGTAGTGGTCGATCCGGAAGACGTCGCTGGGCCGGAAGACCTCGTGGACGACCTGGTTGAGGTCCTGGGCGCTCTTCAGATCGTGGCCGAAGGGCTTCTCGATGACCGCGCGCCGCCAGGAGTCGCCCTGCCCGTGCGACAGCCCGTGCTTCTTGAGCTGCTGGACGACGGTGGGGAAGAACTTCGGCGGGACCGACAGGTAGAAGGCGAAGTTGCCGCCGGTGCCGCGCGCCTTGTCGAGCTCCTCTATGGTCGCCTTCAGCTGGACGAACGCCTCGTCGTCGTCGAACACGCCGGGGACGAAGCGGAACCCCTCGGCCAGCTGCTGCCAGACCTCCTCGCGGAACGGGGTCCGCGCGTGTTCCTTGACCGCGTCGTGCACGACCTGGGCGAAGTCCTCGTTCTCCCAGTCGCGGCGGGCGAAGCCGACGAGCGAGAAGCCCGGGGGCAGCAGGCCGCGGTTGGCCAGGTCGTAGATGGCGGGCATCAGCTTCTTACGGGACAGGTCGCCCGTGACGCCGAAGATCACGAGGCCGGACGGCCCCGCGATGCGCGGTAGCCGCCGGTCTCGTGGGTCACGCAGCGGATTGCTGCTGCTCACGATGTCACGCCTCCGAGGGTGCGAGGCGCTTGAGCTCCGCCTCGGTGGACTTCAGCAGGTCGTTCCACGAGGCCTCGAACTTCTCGACGCCCTCGTCCTCCAGCACCTGGACGACGTCGTCGTAGGAGATCCCGATCCCGGCCAGCGCGTCGAGGTCGGCCTTGGCCTGCTCGTACGTGCCGCGCACGGCGTCACCGCGGATCTCGCCGTGATCGGCGACCGCCTCCAGGGTGGCCTCCGGCATGGTGTTGACGGTGCCGGGGGCGACCAGATCCACGACGTACATGGTGTCCTTGTACGCCGGGTCCTTGACACCGGTCGAGGCCCACAGCGGACGCTGCTTGTTGGCGTTCGCCCGGTCCAGGACGGCCCAGCGGTCGGAGCTGAAGACTTCCTCGTACGCCTGGTACGCGAGGCGTGCGTTGGCGACCGCGGCCTTGCCGCGCAGCGCCTTGGCCTCATCGGTGCCGATCTTGTCGATGCGCTTGTCGATCTCGGTGTCCACGCGGGAGACGAAGAAGGACGCCACCGAGTGGATCTTCTGCAGGTCGAGACCCGCGGCCTTGGCCTTCTCCAGACCGGCCAGGAAGGCGTCCATGACCGCGCGGTACCGCTCCAGGGAGAAGATCAGCGTGACATTGACGCTGATGCCCAGGCCGATCACCTCGGTGATCGCGGGCAGTCCCGCCTCGGTCGCCGGGATCTTGATGAAGGTGTTGGGCCGGTCCACCAGCCAGGCCAGCTGCTTGGCCTCGGCGATGGTGGCGGCCGTGTTGTGGGCCAGGCGCGGGTCCACCTCGATGGAGACCCGGCCGTCCTGGCCGCCCGTCGCGTCGTACACCGGCCGGAGGATGTCGGCCGCGTCGCGGACGTCCGCCGTGGTGATCATGCGGACGGCTTCCTCGACGGTGAGCCGGCGGACCGCGAGGTCGGCCACCTGCTGCTGGTAGCCGTCGCCGCCGGAGATCGCCTTCTGGAAGATCGACGGGTTGGTGGTGACGCCTACGACATGCTGCTGGTCGATCAGCTCGGCCAGATTGCCGGAGGTGATCCTCTTGCGGGAGAGGTCGTCGAGCCAGATCGCGACGCCTTCGTCGGCCAGCCGCTTGAGTGCGTCTGTCATGGGGTGTGTTCTCCTACTCGTCGCACTTACGTCGTCTGTGGGGGTCAGCGCCCGGCGGCGTCGAGGGACTCGCGGGCGGCGGTGACCACGGCCTCGGCGGTGAGGCCGAACTCCCGGAAGAGCACCTTGTAGTCGGCCGAGGCGCCGAAGTGCTCCAGCGAGACGATGCGGCCGGCCTCGCCGACGTAGCGGTACCAGGTCAGGCCGATACCCGCCTCGACGGCCACACGAGCCTTGACGGACGGCGGCAGCACTGTCTCCCGGTACCCCTTGTCCTGCTCCTCGAACCACTCGACCGAGGGCATTGACACGACGCGGGTGGGAATCCCGGCGGCCTGGAGCTGCTCGCGCGCCTCCACGGCGAGCTGCACCTCCGAACCGGTGCCGATGAGGATGACCTGAGGCCGGCCGCCCTCGGCCTCGAAGAGGACGTAGCCGCCCTTGGCGGCGTTCTCGTCGGCCTCGTAGGTCGGCACGTTCTGCCGGGTCAGCGCCAGGCCGTGCGGAGCCGGGTTCGCGGTGTGGCGGCGGGTGATCTCCCGCCAGGCGATGGCCGTCTCGTTGGCGTCGGCCGGGCGGACCACGTTCAGGCCCGGGATGGCGCGGAGCGCGGACAGGTGCTCCACCGGCTGGTGGGTCGGGCCGTCCTCGCCGAGGCCGATGGAGTCGTGCGTCCACACGTAGGTGACCGGCAGCTTCATCAGCGCGGCGAGCCGGACGGCCGGGCGCATGTAGTCGGAGAAGACCAGGAAGGTACCGCCGTAGACACGGGTGTTGCCGTGCAGCGCGATGCCGTTCATGGTCGAGCCCATGGCGTGCTCGCGGATGCCGAAGTGGATCGTGCGGCCGTACGGGTCGGCCTCCGGGAGCGGGTTGCCCTTCGGGAGGAAGGACGAGGACGCGTCGATCGTGGTGTTGTTGGAGCCCGCGAGGTCGGCGGAGCCGCCCCACAGCTCGGGGAGCACTCCGCCGAGCGCCTTGAGCACCTGGCCGGACGCCTTGCGGGTGGCGACGTCCTTGCCCGGCTCGAAGACCGGCAGCGCGCTCTCCCAGCCCTCGGGCAGCTCGCCGGCGGTGATCCGGTCGAACAGGGCGGCCCGCTCGGCGTTGGCGTTCCGCCACTCCTGGAGCTTCTTGTCCCAGGCGGCGTGGGCCTCGCGGCCGCGCTCGACCAGGGCGCGGGTGTGGTTGATGACGTCCGTGTCGACCGCGAAGTGCTGCTCGGGGTCGAAGCCGAGGACACGCTTGGTGGCGGCGACCTCGTCGGCGCCCAGCGCCGAGCCGTGGGACGCCTCGGTGTTCTGCGCGTTCGGGGCGGGCCAGGCGATGATCGTACGGGCCGCGATGATCGAGGGGCGCTCGGTCTCGGCCTGCGCCGCCTTGAGCGCCGCGTACAGCGCGTGGACGTCGAAGTCGCCGCTCTCGGCCTGCTCGATGCGCTGGACGTGCCAGCCGTACGCCTCGTAGCGCTTCAGCACGTCCTCGGAGAGCGCGGTCGCGGTGTCGCCCTCGATGGAGATGTGGTTGTCGTCGTACAGGGCGACGATGTTGCCCAGCTTCTGGTGGCCGGCCAGCGAGGACGCCTCGGCGGAGATGCCCTCCTCCAGGTCGCCGTCGGAGACGATCGCCCAGATGGTGTGGTCGAACGGAGAGGCGCCCTCGGGCGCCTCCGGGTCGAACAGGCCACGCTCGTAGCGGGCGGCCATCGCCATGCCCACCGCGTTGGCGATGCCCTGGCCCAGCGGGCCGGTGGTGGTTTCGACACCGGTGGTGTGGCCGAACTCGGGATGGCCCGGGGTCTTGCTGCCCCAGGTGCGGAACGACCGCAGATCGTCGAGCTCAAGACCGAAGCCCGCCAGGTACAGCTGGACGTAGAGGGTCAGGCTGGTGTGCCCGGGGGAGAGGACGAAGCGGTCCCGGCCCGCCCAGCCCGCGTCGGAGGGGTCGTGCCGCATCAGCTTCTGGAAGAGCAGGTACGCGGCGGGCGCGAGACTCATGGCCGTGCCAGGGTGGCCGTTACCGACCTTCTGTACGGAGTCCATGGCCAGGACCCGGGCCGTGTCGACGGCTCGCTGGTCCAGATCGGTCCACTCGAGGTCTGTGGTAGTCGGCTTGGTGCTCACCCTGAGTCAGGGCTCCTCTCCACAATGTCGAAATCCGGTGACCGTATGTACACCGGCGCTGTCGAGCCTACCCCTGGAACAACGGTCATCTTTTCGAGTTCCACTCAACGGGATAAGGAACGAATTCCGAGGTTGCCGCATTCCCTCCGGGGCCCGTCCGAAGGGCGTCCCAGGCCCTACGGAAGGCGCGGTTCCGGGCCCTGCCGGGCCCTTCGTCCTCCGGACACGGCCGCCTTACGGCCGCCGTGCCGTGCCCCTCCAACACGGGGGACCCCGGCGGCGGGCGGCGCATCCGCTACGTCTAGAGTGGCGTGGTACGCGCAAGTCTTTACCGGCTCTTCATGTCCGGTGCTTGCTTGTTCTTGCTTCCACCAGGGGTGTGCGTGACGGCCGTCGAATCCCGTCCTGCGGGGGTGCTCGAGACGAGCGAAACGAGCTCCGGTCACCGGCCGTTCGGGGCCCGTGTCAAGGCGTTCGTGGCGCTGACGAAGCCGCGTGTCATCGAACTGCTGCTGATGACGACGGTGCCGGTCATGTTCCTGGCCGCCCAGGGTGTCCCGGACCTGTGGCTGGTGGTCGCCACCTGTGTCGGTGGCTATCTGTCGGCCGGTGGCGCCGCCGCGTTCAACATGTATTACGACCGGGACATCGACGCGCTGATGGAGCGCACCGCGCAGCGCCCGCTCGTGACCGGCATGGTCTCGCCGTGGGAATGCCTCGTCTTCGCCTTCGCGCTCGCGGCGGGGTCGACGGCCTGGTTCTGGGCGCTGGTCAACCCGCTGTCCGCGATGCTGTCGCTCGGCGCGCTGGTCTTCTACGTCGTCGTCTACACGATGTGGCTCAAGCGCCGCACCTCGCAGAACATCGTCTGGGGCGGCATCGCGGGCTGCATGCCCGTGCTCATCGGCTGGTCCTCGGTGACCGACGAGGTCTCCTGGGCCGCGGTCATCCTCTTCCTCGTCATCTTCTTCTGGACGCCGCCGCACTACTGGCCGCTGTCGATGAAGGTCAAGGACGACTACGAGCGGGCCAGCGTGCCGATGCTGCCGGTGATCGCGGGCAACAAGGCGGTCGCCAAGCAGATCGTCCTCTACAGCTGGGCCATGGTCATCGTCTCGATGCTGCTGTGGCCGCTGGGCTACACCGGCTGGTTCTATCCGGTCGTCGCGGCCGTGCTGGGCGGGTTCTGGCTCAAGGAGGCGCACGGTCTCCAGGCGCGCGCCAGGGCCGGGATCACGGGTGCGAAGCTCAAGGAGATGCGGCTGTTCCACTGGTCGATCACCTATGTGTCGCTGCTGTTCGTCGCCGTGGCCGTGGACCCTTTCCTGCGGTGATTACCGGCGGGTAGCATCGGCCGTATGGCAGACACCACCCAGCCGGAGACGCCCGAGAGCGGCGAGTCGGCCGACCAGCCCTCCGCGCCGGAAGCACCGGCCAAGCCGTCCAAGGGCGAGAAGCGGGCCGAGCGGCTCGCCCGCCAGATCACGGCCTTCGCCGGGAGCCACGGCGGCGCCGAGGGGCAGCTCGCCCACATCGGGCGCGGCGCCGTCCGGATCGCCCTCGTCGGCGCCGACGGCGAATGGGGCGTCCTCGTGGCCCCCTCCCAGGACGGCGCGCGGCGCGCCGCCGAGATCGCCGGGCTGACCCTCAGGGACGACTTCGACGGCGAGCTCGCCGCCAAGGTCCGCACCGGTCCGTACGAGTGGACGCGCATGGCGGGCATCCAGCTCGGCGGACCCGGCAACCCTCCGGCAGCCGCCTCGTAGAACGCCTGGATGCGGGTCCGGCGACACCTCGCGGCCCTTCCGTCCGTTAAGCCCATCGATGCCGGAGGGCGAGGAGGCGGGCGGCGATGCACGAGGCGACGGACTCCCCGGACACCGTGGGCCCGCCGACCGGCCCGGTCCCCCGCGACGGGCCGGGCCCGGCGGCGGGGCCGATCACCCTGCCGCCGCTGGTCGACCAGCACAGCCACGGCACGGTCGACGGCGAGCTCGGAGTCGGCTCGTTCGAAACCCATCTGGCGGCCGCCGCCGGGTCGGGCGCGGCCCCGGCCGGCACCACCTTCTTCGACAGCTGGACCGGCCTCGCGGTGCGCCGCTGGTGCCCCCCGCTGCTGGGCATGGAGCCCCACTGCGCGCCCGTCAGCTATCTCGCCCGCCGCCGTGAGCTGGGCGCCTACCGCGCCGCGCGGCTGCTGCTGCGCGGCTCCGGCATCGGCACCTTCCTGCTG
Source organism: Streptomyces violaceusniger (assembly GCA_005405945.1). Taxonomy (GTDB): domain Bacteria; phylum Actinomycetota; class Actinomycetes; order Streptomycetales; family Streptomycetaceae; genus Streptomyces; species Streptomyces violaceusniger. The sequence goes on along the minus strand of BJHW01000001.1, from coordinate 3,518,142 downwards.
GAGTCCGGCGCCCGGGACGACCTCAGCACCCCGGACGAGCTGGCCGCGGCCGCCGACGGCACGGTCCTCGAGGTGGTCCGCCTGGAGCCGCTGGCCGAGCAGGTCGCCGACACCTCCGGCACCGTCGACGCCTTCATCGGCAACACCGCCGAGGCGCTGTACGCGGCGGCCCAGCACGCGACCGCCTTCGCCATGGGGATCGCCTTCTGCGACGAGACCCCGCCCGACCCGCGCGAGGTGCGGCGCGCCGCCGCCCGCTGGCTCGCGCTCACCGTACGCCCGGCCCCAGGCCGCGCCCCCGACCCCGCGCTCGCCCAGCATCTGCTGTGGAGCGCCGTGGCGACCGGCCTTCCGGTGCAGCTGCACTGCGCCGATCCGCAGGCGCTCAGCGGCTTCCTGCGCGCCACCGCGGGCTTCGGCACCGATCTGGTGCTGCTGCCGGAGCGGCCGCACCACCGGCGGGCGGCCCAGCTCGCCGCGGCCTTCCCGCACGTCTACGCGGACGCCGGGCCGCGGCCCGGGGAGACCCTGGGCGAGGCGCCGTTCGGCAAGCTGCTGTTCTCGACGGGCGCGCGGGCGCTGCCCGAGCTGTATGTGACCGCGTCCCGGCTGTTCGGCCAGGCCATGGCCCGGCTGGCGGAGGAGTGGGTCTGCGAGGGGATCTGCACCCGGGCCGAGGCCCAGCGGATCGCCGGGCTGGTCGCGGCCGGGACCGCGCGCCGGGTCTACCGGCTGGACGCGGCCGGCTCGGGCTGAACGGACTCGTGGTCGCCGGTGGGGGCGGGCACGGCCGCCGGGAGCCCGGGGCGCTCGCGCTGGGCGAGCAGCACCCGCAGCACCGCGATCCACACCAGGCAGGAGCCGAGCATGTGGATGCCGACGACGACCTCGGGCAGATGGGTGAAGTACTGCACGTACCCCACCACGCCCTGCGCGAGCAGCACGACGAGGAGCTCCAGGACCGTACGGCGCTGGGCGGCGGGGGCCTTCACGGCCCGCAGCGTGAACCACAGGGCGACGGTGAGGCCCAGCACGATGTAGACGAAGTCCACGTGCAGCTGGGTGATCTCCTGCCAGTTCAGCGGGATGCGGTGCACCTCACGGGCGTCACCGGCGTGCGGGCCCGCGCCGGTGACCACCGTGCCGATCAGGATCAGTGCGAGGGTCGCGCCGACCAACAGCCAGGTCAGCTGGCGCACCGGGCGGGCGAGGAGGTCGCGTGGCTCGCCGTCGCCCTCGCGAGCCCGCTGCCAGACGACCATCGCGACCGTGAGGAGCGCGGAGGACAGCAGGAAGTGCGAGCTGACGATGTACGGGTTGAGCCCGGTGAGGACCACGATGCCGCCGACGACGGCGTTGCCCATCACGATCCAGAACTGGGTCCAGCCCAGCCGGGTCAGGGATCGGCGCACCGGGGTGCGGGCCCGTGCGGCGATGATCAGTACACCGACGAAGACGCACAGGACGTACGTCAGCATGCGGTTGGTGAACTCGATGACGCCGTTGATGCCCATGTCGGCGGTGGGCGTCAGGCTGGACGGGGTGCACTTGGGCCAGGTGTCACAGCCCAGGCCGGACTGGGTGAGCCGGACCGCGCCCCCGGTCACCACGATGACGACGGCCATCACCACGGTGGCCAGCGCGGCCCGCTCCACGAAGCGCGCGGAGGGCTGCCAGCGCCGGGCGATCAGCTCGAACGGATTCAGCGAATTCGGCACCCGCCCATCGTAGGCCGCCGCTTGTGCAGCTTTTCACGAGGGGGTTGTGTTCCGGTAAAGCCGCAGGCCGTAAGGGCGTCTCGGGCCTACTCCCAGCGGAAGAAGCGGGCCGCCGCGCCCAGCCCCAGCACTGCCCAGACCGCCAGGATCCCCAGATCCCGCCACGGCATCCCGGCTCCGTCCCGGAGGACGTCCCGCAGCCCGCCCGAGAGCGCAGAGATCGGCAGCAGCTCCAGCACGCTCCGCACGGCGCCCGGGAACTTGTCCAGCGACACGATGACGCCCCCGGCCACGAGCAGCAGCAGGAAGACCAGATTGGCGGCGGCCAGGGTCGCCTCGGCCTTCAGGGTGCCCGCCATCAGCAGCCCGAGGCCGGAGAACGCCGCGGTGCCCAGGATCAGCAGCAGCGCCACGGAGAACGGGTCGCCGTGCGGCGACCAGCCGAGCGCCAGCGCGATCGCGGTCAGCAGCACGATCTGCATCACCTCGGTGACCAGCACCGCACAGGTCTTGGCGGCCATCAGCCCCCACCGCGGCAGCGGTGAGACGGCGAGCCGCTTGAGCACGCCGTAGCGCCGCTCGAAGCCGGTGGCGATGGCCTGTCCGGTGAACGCCGTGGACAGCACGGCGAGCGCCAGCACACCGGGCGCCAGGAAGTCCACCGCGCTGCCGTCGGCGCCGGTGTCGACGATGTCGACGGTGCTGAAGAGCACCAGCAGCAGGGACGGGATGACGACGGTCAGCAGCAGCTGCTCGCCGTTGCGCAGCAGCATCCGGGTCTCCAGCGCGGCCTGCGCCCGGATCATCCGCGGCAGCGGGGCCGCCCCCGGCTCGGGGAGAAAAGTGCCCGTGGCGGTCACGCTCGCAGCTCCTTACCGGTGAGCTCCAGGAAGACGTCCTCGAGGGTGTGCCGCTCGACCGAGATCCGGTCCGGCATCACCCCGTTCTGTGCGCACCAGGAGGTGACGGTGGCCAGCATCTGGGGGTTGACCTTGCCGGTGACGCGGTACGAGCCGGGCGTCAGCTCGGCGGCCGTGGAGTCGGCGGGCAGCGCCTTGAGCAGCGAGGCCAGGTCGAGCGCGGGGCGGCCGATGAAGCGCAGGGTGTTCTCGGCGCCGCCCCGGCACAGCTCCTCCGGGGTGCCCCGGGCGATCACCTTGCCGCCGTCGATGATCGCCACATCGTCGGCGAGCTGCTCGGCCTCGTCCATGTAGTGGGTCGTCAGCATCACGGTGACCCCGTCGTCCCGCAGATCGCGGATGAGGTCCCAGGTGGCGCGGCGGGCCTGCGGGTCGAGCCCGGCGGTCGGCTCGTCGAGGAAGACCAGCTCGGGCCGGCCGACGACGGCCATGGCGAGCGCGAGCCGCTGCTGCTGGCCCCCGGAGAGCCGCCGGTAGGTGGTCCGGCCGCAGGAGTCGAGGCCGAGCCGCTCGATCAGCAGGTTCACGTCCACCGGATGCGCGTGGAGGGAGGCGGTGTGGCGCAGCATCTCTTCTGCGCGCGCGCCGGAATAAACACCTCCGGACTGGAGCATCACCCCGACCCGGGGGCGCAGCGCCGGAGCGTCCGCGACCGGGTCGAGCCCGAATATCCGGACCGTCCCGGCGTCGGGGCGGTGATACCCCTCGCAGGTCTCGACGGTGGTGGTCTTACCGGCTCCGTTGGGGCCCAGAACGGCGGTCACGGTGCCCCGGCCGACGGACAGATCGAGCCCGTCGACCGCGGTCTTGGGGCCGTACCGCTTGACCAGGCCGACGATGTCGACCGCGGGCTCTTCTCGCATGCCCGGCAGTCTACGAATCCCGGGGCCGTCCGTGGGCGGCAGGGCCGGAAGCCGCGGCGCCCGCCATCCGGGCCCGGACACGTCGCCGCAGGTGAGCCCAGGTCTCGGACTTAGGTAGACCTAAGTGATGTACCCCACCGGACCCGGCGAACTCCTCGCTTGTGGATCGCCGGGGAATTACGCAACAATGGCGTTGTGAAATACGCGAGCGAGGCTCCGAACGGACGCGCGGCCGAAGCGGCCGCGCGGTCTGGCGCGCCCGCGTCCGCGCCGGAAGAGCAGCACGGCACCCGCAACCGGGTGGCGCGCTCCATCCTCGACCACGGTCCCTCCACCGCGGCGGAGCTCGCCCTGCGGCTGGAGCTGACCCAGGCGGCCGTCCGCCGCCACCTGGACACCCTCGTCGCCGACGGCGTCGTCGAGCCCCGAGAGAAGAGGGTGTACGGGGCGCGGGGGCGCGGCCGCCCGGCCAAGGTCTTCGCGCTCACCGACTGCGGTCGCGACGCCTTCGACCAGGCCTACGACAAGCTCGCCGTCGACGCGCTCCGCTGGATCGAGCAGAGCGCCGGAGGCGGCGAGGCGGGGCGTGCCGCGGTCGCGGCGTTCGCCCGCGCCAGGCTCGCCGCCCAGGCGGAGGGGTACCGCGGCGCCGTCGAGGCCGCCGCCCCCGGCGGCCGCACCCAAGCGCTCGCCGGAGCACTCTCCGCGGACGGGTACGCTGCTACGGCGCGCAGCGCGCCGGTCGGCGAACAGCTCTGCCAGCACCACTGCCCGGTCGCCCACGCAGCCGAGCGATATCCGCAGCTGTGTGAGGCGGAGACCGAGGTCTTCTCCCAGCTGCTCGGAACCCATGTGCAGCGTCTGGCCACCATCGCCCATGGCGACGGGGTGTGCACGACGTTCGTTCCGAAGACCGGCAAGGTCGAGAAGACCGACACCAGCACCACCAAGACCACCACCGCATCTGCCAGCACGGCCGGGAGGAACCCCGAATGACTCTCCCCACGGAGACCGCTCACCCCGAGCTCGAGGGCCTGGGCAACTACGAGTACGGCTGGGCCGACTCCGACGTGGCCGGCGCCTCGGCCAAGCGCGGCCTCTCCGAGGAGGTCGTACGCGACATCTCGGCGAAGAAGTCCGAGCCGGAGTGGATGCTCAAGCTCCGCCTGAAGGGCCTGCGGCTCTTCGACAAGAAGCCCATGCCCACCTGGGGCTCGGACCTGTCGGGTATCGACTTCGACAACATCAAGTACTTCGTCCGCTCCACCGAGCAGCAGGCCGCCTCCTGGGAGGACCTGCCCGAGGACATCAAGAACACGTACGACAAGCTGGGCATCCCGGAGGCCGAGAAGCAGCGCCTCGTCGCGGGTGTCGCGGCCCAGTACGAGTCCGAGGTCGTCTACCACCAGATCCGTGAGGACCTGGAGGAGCAGGGCGTCATCTTCCTGGACACCGACACCGCGCTCAAGGAGCACCCGGAGCTCTTCAAGGAGTACTTCGGCACCGTGATCCCGGCGGGGGACAACAAGTTCGCCTCGCTGAACACGGCGGTCTGGTCCGGCGGCTCGTTCATCTACGTGCCGAAGGGCGTGCACGTGGAGATCCCGCTGCAGGCGTACTTCCGCATCAACACCGAGAACATGGGTCAGTTCGAGCGGACGCTGATCATCGTCGACGAGGACGCCTACGTCCACTACGTCGAGGGCTGCACCGCGCCGATCTACAAGTCGGACTCGCTGCACTCCGCGGTCGTCGAGATCATCGTCAAGAAGGGCGCCCGCTGCCGCTACACGACCATCCAGAACTGGTCGAACAACGTCTACAACCTGGTCACCAAGCGCGCCGTGGCCTACGAGGGCGCGACCATGGAGTGGGTCGACGGCAACATCGGCTCCAAGGTGACCATGAAGTACCCCGCCGTCTACCTGATGGGTGAGCACGCCAAGGGCGAGACCCTGTCCATCGCCTTCGCGGGCGAGGGCCAGCACCAGGACGCCGGCGCCAAGATGGTCCACATGGCCCCCCACACCTCGTCGAACATCGTCTCCAAGTCGGTGGCGCGCGGCGGTGGCCGCACCTCCTACCGCGGTCTGATCGAGATCGGCGAGGGCGCCGAGGGCTCCAAGTCCAATGTGCTGTGCGACGCCCTGCTCGTCGACACGATCTCCCGCTCGGACACCTACCCGTATGTGGACGTCCGCGAGGACGACGTGTCCATGGGCCATGAGGCGACCGTCTCCAAGGTCAGCGACGACCAGCTCTTCTACCTGATGAGCCGCGGTCTGTCCGAGGACGAGGCCATGGCGATGATCGTGCGCGGCTTCGTCGAGCCGATCGCGCGCGAGCTGCCCATGGAGTACGCGCTGGAGCTCAACCGGCTGATCGAGCTGCAGATGGAGGGCGCGGTCGGCTGACGCCACCCCCTCCCCGCCCGGCGGGGGCCGAAGCCTCCGCTCGGGCACCCCATTCAGGCCCATCAGGCAGAAAGAGAGCAGTACGACAGCCATGGCTGAAACCATCCCGGCCGGATCCACCACGGACGGCGTCATCCAGGTGGGCCAGCCCACCGATGCCCGGGTGAGCGCGCCCGCGTCGTACGACGTGGCCGACTTCCCGGTGCCCCATGGCCGCGAGGAGGACTGGCGGTTCACCCCCCTGGAGCGGCTGCGCGGTCTTCACGACGGCACGGCCGTCGCCGACGGCGGCGTCAGGGTCGAGGTGACCGCCCCCGCGGGCGTCACGGTCGAGACCGTGGGCCGTGACGACGCGCGCCTGGGGAAGGCCGGCAAGCCGGTGGACCGGGTGGCGGCGCAGGCGTACAGCTCCTTCGAGAAGGCGTCGGTCGTCTCGGTGCCCAAGGAGACGGTGCTCACCGAGCCGGTGCGGATCGCCGTGCACGGCGAGGGCGGCACCGCCTTCGGCCACCAGGTGATCGCGGTCGGCGCCTTCGCCGAGGCGGTCGTGGTCATCGACCACACCGGTGACGCCACGGTGGCCGCCAACGTGGAGTACCTGATCGGCGACGGCGCCAAGCTCACCGTGGTCTCCGTCCAGGACTGGGACGACACCGCGGTCCACGTCGGTCAGCACACCGCGCTGGTCGGCCGGGACGCCACCTTCAAGTCCGTGGTCGTCACCTTCGGCGGCGACCTGGTGCGCCTCCACCCGCGCGTCGTCTACGGCGCCCCGGGCGGTGAGGCCGAGCTCTACGGCCTGTACTTCACCGACAACGGCCAGCACCAGGAGCACCGGCTCTTCATCGACCACGACACCCCGCACTGCCGCAGCAACGTGGCCTACAAGGGCGCGCTGCAGGGCGCGGAGGCGCACGCGGTGTGGATCGGCGATGTGCTGATCCGGGCCGCCGCGGAGGGCACCGACACCTACGAGCTCAACCGCAACCTGGTCCTCACCGACGGCGCCCGCGTCGACTCGGTGCCGAACCTGGAGATCGAGACCGGTGAGATCGTCGGCGCCGGTCACGCGAGCGCGACCGGCCGCTTCGAGGACGAGCAGCTGTTCTACCTGATGGCGCGCGGCATCCCGGCCGACGAGGCCCGCCGCCTGGTGGTCCGCGGCTTCTTCGCCGAACTCGTCCAGCAGATCGGGATCCCCGAGCTGGAGGAGCGGCTCATCGACAAGATCGAGGCCGAGCTGGAGGCGTCCGTAGGATGACCCCAACCTTCGTACGCGCCTGTGCGCTGGACGAACTCGAGGAAGACACCCCCAAGAGGGTCGAGCTCGAGGGAGTGCCGATCGCTCTTGTGCGCACCGAGGGCGAGGTGTTCGCGGTCAACGACATCTGCTCGCACGCGAACGTCTCGCTGTCCGAGGGCGAGGTGGAGGACTGCCAGATCGAGTGCTGGCTGCACGGCTCCAGCTTCGACCTGCGCACCGGCAAGCCGTCCGGCCTCCCCGCGACGCGCCCGGTCCCCGTATACCCCGTAAAGATCGAAGGGGACGATGTGCTCGTCTCCGTCACCCAGGAGTCCTGAGGCACCCATGGCCACGCTTGAGATCCACGACCTGCACGTTTCCGTCGACGCCGAGGGCGGTCCCCGCGAGATCCTGCGCGGTGTCGACCTGACCGTGAAGCAGGGCGAGACGCACGCCATCATGGGCCCCAACGGCTCCGGCAAGTCCACCCTGGCCTACTCGCTCGCCGGTCACCCGAAGTACACGGTCACCGGCGGCACCGTGACGCTGGACGGCGAGGACGTGCTCGCGATGTCCGTCGACGAGCGCGCCCGCGCCGGTGTCTTCCTCGCCATGCAGTACCCGGTCGAGGTCCCCGGCGTCTCGGTCTCCAACTTCCTGCGCACCTCCGCGACCGCGATCCGCGGCGAGGCGCCCAAGCTGCGCACGTGGGTGAAGGAGGTCAAGGAGGCCATGGAGCGCCTCTCGATCGACCCCTCCTTCGCCGAGCGGAACGTGAACGAGGGCTTCTCCGGCGGTGAGAAGAAGCGCCACGAGATCCTCCAGCTGGAGCTGCTGAAGCCGGCCATCGCGATCCTCGACGAGACCGACTCCGGCCTCGACGTGGACGCGCTGCGGGTGGTCTCCGAGGGCGTCAACCGGGTCCGCGAGTCCGGCCAGGTGGGCACCCTGCTGATCACCCACTACACCCGCATCCTGCGGTACATCAAGCCCGACCACGTCCACGTCTTCGCGGCGGGCCGGATCGCCGAGTCCGGCGGTCCCGAGCTCGCCGACAAGCTGGAGGAAGAGGGCTACGAGGAGTACGTGAAGGGAGGCGCGTCCGAGTGACACAGTTGCCGGGCCTCCTCGACACCGAGGCGATCCGCAAGGACTTCCCGATCCTGGACCGGGTCGTCCACGACGGCCAGCGGCTCGTCTACCTGGACAACGCGGCGACCTCGCAGAAGCCGCGCCAGGTGCTGGACGTGCTGAACGACTACTACGAGCGCTCCAACGCCAATGTGCACCGGGGCGTCCATGTGCTCGCCGAGGAGGCCACGGCGCTGTACGAGGGCGCTCGCGACAAGGTCGCCGCCTTCATCAACGCTCCCAGCCGCGACGAGGTGATCTTCACCAAGAACGCGTCGGAGTCCCTCAACCTGGTCGCCAACATGCTCGGCTGGGCCGATGAGCCCTACCGGGTGGACCAGGACACCGAGATCGTCATCACCGAGATGGAGCACCACTCCAACATCGTTCCGTGGCAGCTGCTCTCGCAGCGCACCGGCGCGAAGCTGAAGTGGTTCGGCCTCACCGAGGACGGCCGTCTGGACCTGTCGGAGATAGAGCAGATCATCACCGAGAAGACCAAGGTCGTCTCGTTCGTGCTGGTCTCCAACATCCTCGGCACGGTCAACCCGGTCGAGGCGATCGTCCGCCGCGCCCAGGACGTCGGCGCCCTCGTGGTGATCGACGCCTCCCAGGCCGCCCCGCACATGCTGCTGGACGTCCAGGCGCTCCAGGCCGACTTCGTGGCCTTCACCGGCCACAAGATGTGCGGTCCGACCGGTATCGGGGTGCTGTGGGGCCGCCAGGAGCTGCTGGAGGACCTGCCTCCGTTCCTCGGCGGCGGCGAGATGATCGAGACCGTCTCGATGCACTCGTCCACCTACGCCCCGGCGCCGCACAAGTTCGAGGCCGGTACGCCCCCGATCGCCCAGGCCGTCGGCCTCGGCGCGGCCGTGGACTACCTCACCTCGATCGGCATGGACAACATCACCCGCCATGAGCACGCCCTCACGCACTACGCGGTCGGCAGGCTCCTGGAGGTGCCGGACCTGCGCATCATCGGCCCCACCACGGCCGAGGAGCGCGGTGCCACGATCTCCTTCACGCTCGGCGACATCCACCCCCACGACGTGGGCCAGGTGCTGGACGAGCAGGGGATCGCGGTCCGGGTCGGCCACCACTGCGCCCGTCCCGTATGCCTGCGCTACGGAATTCCGGCGACCACCCGAGCGTCGTTCTATCTGTACTCCACGCCGGCCGAGGTCGACGCCTTGGTGGAGGGCCTGGAGCACGTACGGAACTTCTTCGGGTAGGGGCGTGCCGCGTGAAGCTGGATTCGATGTACCAGGACGTCATCCTGGATCACTACAAGAACCCCATGGCCGGGGGCTGAGGAACGGCGACGCAGAGGTACACCACGTCAATCCCACCTGCGGTGACGAGATCACGCTCCGGGTGCGGCTTGACGGCGACACCATCGAGGACGTGAGCTACGAGGGCCAGGGCTGTTCCATCAGCCAGGCCAGCGCCTCGGTCCTCAATGAGCTGCTGGTGGGCAAGGAACTGGCCGAGGCCCGCAGAATCCAGGAGACCTTCCTGGAGCTGATGCAGTCCAAGGGCAAGGCCGAGCCGGACGACGCGATGGAGGAGGTGCTGGAGGACGCGATCGCGTTCGCCGGTGTCTCCAAGTACCCGGCCCGGGTGAAATGCGCCCTGCTGAGCTGGATGGCGTGGAAGGACGCCACGGCACAGGCGCTGGGCGAGACCGCCGGAGGGAAGACCGCATGACTGAGAACGCCACCACCACCAAGCCCGCCAGTGAGGAAGAGGTCCGCGAGGCCCTGTACGACGTCGTGGACCCCGAGCTGGGCATCGACGTGGTCAACCTCGGTCTGGTCTACGGCATCCATGTCGACGACGGCAATATCGCCACCATCGACATGACGCTCACCTCGGCGGCCTGTCCGCTGACCGATGTCATCGAGGACCAGGCCAAGTCCGCGACCGACGGCATCGTCAACGAGCTGCGGATCAACTGGGTCTGGATGCCGCCGTGGGGCCCGGACAAGATCACCGATGATGGGCGTGAGCAGCTGCGCGCGCTCGGCTTCAACGTCTGACAGCTCCTCCCAGGGCTTTTCGAGCGGCCCCCGCGCTTCGGTGCGGGGGCCGTTCGCGTGTCCGTAACCCCGCGGTGGACCGGTTGTGTACGCCCGTACGCATCGTTGTGTACGCTCGTACGCATGGCATATGTGACGCTCTCCGGGGCCATCCTGGCCGAGATCCTGGCGACCACCTCGATGAAGTACAGCGAAGGTTTCAGCAGGCTCTGGCCCTCGCTGGCCACCGGCGCGGGCTATCTGCTCTCCTTCGTGCTGCTCGCCCACACGCTCAAGTCCATCTCCGTCAGCACCGCCTACGCCATATGGTCCGGGGCCGGGACCGCCGTCATCGCCGCGATCGGCATGCTCTTCCTGGGGGAGGCGATGACCGCCGCCAAGGTGCTGGGCGTGCTGCTGGTCATCGCCGGGGTGGTGGTGCTCAATCTGAACGGCGCCCACTGATGGGCCGCCGCTACGACCCCGAGCGGCGGCAGCGGATCATCGACGCCGCGGCCGCCGTGGTCCGCGAGCGCGGCATCGCGGGGCTCGGCCACCGGGCCGTGGCCGCCGCGGCCGATGTGCCGCTGGGCTCGACGACCTACCACTTCGCGACCCTCGACGACCTGCTGATCGCGGCGCTCCGCCAGATCAACGCGGAGTGGCTGGCGGAGGTGGAGCGCTGGGTGGAGGGCGTCGATCCGGCCGCACCGCCCGCCGACGAGCTGGCCCGGTGGCTGGAGGAGCAGATCACGGGCGACCGGGCGCGACTGGAGCTCGAGTACGAGCTGTACTTCGCCGCGCTGCGCCATGAGGGGCTGCGGCCGCTCGCCGCCGAGTGCCTGGACGAGATGGCCCGGATGCTGGCGCGACTGGTGCCCGACGCGGCCACGGCGCGCGCGGTGGTGGCTCTGATCGACGGGCTGACCTTGCAGGTGCTGTTGGCGGACCGCCCGTACGACCGGGAGGACACCCGCGCGGCGCTGGCGCGGATCATGGGCGGGGACGGCGACGACGGGCCGACCGCTCGCTGAGACCGTACGGCGGACCGCCCGTTCGCTGTGACCGTACGGCGGGCCGCCCGTTCGCTGTGACCGTACGGCGGGCCGCCCGGGACCGCTCGCTGAGACCGGTTCGCCTCCCGGGCCCGGCTCCGGTTAGCGTTCTGACCATGACCGATGCACCCACCACCGCCCCCACCGGCGCCGTCGCCGCCGGTCTCGCCACCCTCACCGAGGACGGCACCGTCCTGGACACCTGGTTCCCGGCCCCGGAGCTGACCGCCGAGCCCGGCCCGGCCGGGACCGAGCGGCTCGACGCCGAGCGCACCACGCAGCTGCTGGGCGAGACCGCCCTCAAGGCGGTCGGACCGGACCCCCGGCGCGGCGTCGAGGTCGTCGCCGTCCGCACGGTCATCGCCTCGCTGGACGAGAAGCCCGGGGACGCGCACGACGTCTATCTGCGGCTGCATCTGCTCAGCCACCGCCTGGTCAAGCCGCACGGCCTGAGCCTGGACGGCCAGTTCGGCCTGCTGGCCAACGTCGCCTGGACCTCGCTCGGCCCCGTCGCCGCCGACCAGGTGGAGCGGGCCCGGCTCGCCGCCCGCGCCGAGGGGCTGCAGCTGTCGGTGACCAGTGTCGACAAGTTCCCCCGGATGACCGACTACGTCGTCCCCGCCGGCGTCCGCATCGGCGACGCCGACCGGGTCCGCCTCGGCGCGCACCTCGCCTCCGGGACCACGGTCATGCACGAGGGCTTCGTCAACTTCAACGCCGGGACGCTCGGGACCTCCATGGTCGAGGGCCGGATCAGCGCGGGCGTCGTGGTCGGCGACGGCTCCGACGTCGGCGGCGGTGCCTCGATCATGGGCACCCTCTCCGGCGGCGGCAAGCAGACGATCACCATCGGCGAGCGCTGCCTGCTCGGCGCCGAGGCGGGCCTGGGCATCTCGCTCGGCGACGACTGCATCGTCGAGGCGGGGCTGTATGTGACGGCGGGCACCCGCGTCACGCTCCCGGACGGCAAGATCGCCAAGGCCCTGGAGCTCTCCGGCGTCAACAACCTCCTCTTCCGCCGCAACTCCATCACCGGCACGGTGGAGGCGCTGCCCCGGACCGGTTCTTGGGGCGGGCTGAACGAGGCGCTGCACAGCCACAACTGACGTTGGGCGCGCCCTTTGGGTTTCGTCGCTGGGCGCGGGCCGGTGGGTGGCGTTGTGCCCACCCGTCCCGCCCCGCAGAACGATTGCCCACAACGGGCGGGGGCAGGCCCCCCGCCCCGGAAAGGTTTCCTCAGGGGCGCACTCGCACCACCTGCGGGTCGTGGTCGCTGGACTGGTCCGAGAACTCGGCGTTGATGTGCACGATGTCGTAGTCGGCGCGGCGCAGCGCGCGGCTGGTCAGGATGTGGTCCAGCACCTGCGAATTGCCGTTGTAGACATAGCCGTAGCGCTCGTCCTCCGGCAGCCGGGTCACCAGGTCCGTCAGCACACCGCCCTCGGTGAGGTCGGCCAGCGCGGGCGAGAACTGGTAGTCGTTGAGGTCGCCCGCGACGACCACGGACGCCTTCGGGTCGGCGTTCAGCAGCGCCTTGACGAAGGTGTTGACCGCCGTGGCCTGCCCGGTGCGCTGGGTCTCCGAGGAGCGGGCCGGCGGCTGGAAGCGGCTGTCCAGGCCCTGGTCGCCGCCCTTGGAGTTGAAGTGGTTCGCGACCACGAAGACCGGGCGGCCCCGGAAGGAGAACTGCCCGACCAGCGGCTTGCGGCTGTTCTTCCAGACGCCGTTCGCCGGGTCGAGACGGCCGGGGGAGGCCGACAGCGTGGCCTTGCCGCCCTTCTCCTCGACCTCGACGGGGGTGGTGGAGTCGCCGCCGGGGATGTCGGTGAAGGAGACCCGCTCCGGGTTGTAGAGGAACGCCACGCGGATGTTGCCGCCCGGCTCGCCGCCGTCCTGGTCGTCCACCGGGTTGATCTGCCGCCACTCGTACGCGGGACCGCCCGCCGCCTTGATGGCGTCGGTGAGCTTCTTCAGCGTGGCGTCGGCGCTGACCACCGAGTCGTTCGTCGCGCCGTTGTCGTCCTGGACCTCCTCCAGGGCGACGATGTCCGGCGAGGCGAGGTGCTCCACGAGGCCGGTGGCCAGCCGGTCGAACTTCGACTGGGCGGTCTTGGGGGAGAGGTTCTCCACGTTGTAGGTGGCGATGGAGAGTTCGTCCGCCTTCTGCTTGCGGGTGGTCTCCCGCTGCGGGCCGTGGTCGGCCAGTTCGCCCATCGCGGTGGCCGCGATCGTGTAGCCGCCGAAGTTGTCGTAGTCCAGCGGCCCGGCCGTGGTGCCGGTCAGCGCGTCGCCGACGTCCGCCACGGGGAAGGGGTGCTGGGCGTAGGGGAGGAGCGAGGCCACCTTCACCCGGCCCGCGTTCGGGTCGCGGTACGAGCTGTAGAGGGCGCCGCCGCGCGCGGTGCGCCGGTGGTGGGGCTCGGCGGTGACCCACAGCTCCTTGTAGGTGTTGGTCGCGCCGACCACGGGGGCGTTCTCGACCGAGACCCGCATGCCCTCCAGCGACTCGTAGCGGTCCAGGGCGTAGGAGCGCGGCCGCAGCGCCAGCCCCTCGATGGAGTCGCCACCGGCGTCCGGGGCGTAGCGGTCGGGGATCGTGGAGCGGTTGAGCCGGTAGGCGGCGGGCAGCGCGTTGCCGGAGGACCGGACCGTCCAGGTCGCCTTGGAGAGCTCGGTGAGCGACTGCCCACCGGCGTCCTTGCCGCCCGGGTAGTACTCGGACACCGTCCCGGAGACCAGCACCGAGTCGCCCACGGCGACCGAGGGCGTGGTCGACCCGGTGAAGACGAAGATCGCCTCGCTGGTGGCCGCGTCCTTGTCGGGTTGGGTGTCCTGGATCCAGAAGCCGCGCGAGGAGCCGAAGGCGCGTATCGCCGTGACCGTGCCGGGGACGTCGCTCACCTGCTGTCCGGCGAGCGGGGATATCCGGGTGCTGCCCTGGATGTCATGGATGCGGACCTCGGCGGCGGAGGCCGACGAGGGCACGGCGAGCAGCCCGGCCGCGAGGGCCGAGGCGGCGACGGCGGTGAGGGCGACGGGTCCGCGCGGGGCGCGAAGGGACATGGCGGAGCCTCCGGAAAGGAGTGAACGGCGAGGAATCTGCCTCTACGCGCGTCAATCTCTTTCGTCGCCAGGGAAGTTGTCAAGGGAGGACGGATGGCCCGGGCATGGCGGAAACGGGACGGAGACATGAACGAGGGCCGCCCCCCACCCCTCGCCGTGGCCGGTTCCCTTCAGTCCGCCGGCCGAATTCGCCGCCTGCCGTGGCACGGGATACGGCAGGGTATGCGGCGCGGGATGTGGCACGGGAGGGGGCGCGGGACGGGGCGCAGACCACATCGGGACGAAAGTGCCGTCCCGTTCCGTCTACGCTGGGGTCCGGGCCGTATCCGCGCACCCGCGCCGGTACACCCCGCATCGCCGTACCCCCATGGGTCCACGGTCCCGTGGACCCATGGCGCCACAGCCCCATAGCCAGCCGTACAGCCGCATAGCCCCGCATTCGCGCCCGCGACCTCCGCGCCCGCGACTTCCGTGCCCTCGAGGAGTGACGTCCGCCCATGCCAGAAGAGCGCCCCACCATGCCGCCCGTGCGGCTTCGCACCGACGCGGAACTCGCGCGGGACGCACTCGCCGCGCCGCTGCTCGCCCGCGCGGTCCGGCTCGCCCGCTGGGCCGAGCAGGGGAAGCCGGTGGCGTCGGGCGGGGCGCTGCCGGAGGGGGCGCTGCGGGAGGCGACCGAGCTGCTGGGGCTCACGGAGGACGAGGACGGGCCGCTGTACGCGGCGCAGGCGTGGCAGCTGGCGGTGGACACCGGGCTGGTCGAGATCGAGGAGCCGACCGGGGCCGACGGCGACGGCGATGGTGCCGGTGGTGACGCGGAGGGCGAGGCGACGGCCGAGGACGAGTTCTCCGCCGTCGCGACCAGCGGCGAGGAGCTGCGGCTGATCACCGGGGGCGGCCCCCGCGACATCCTGGACATCTGGCTCGACGGTTTCGAGACGGTGCTGGCCGACGCCGCCGCCCCCGATCTGAGCGACATCGCCGCCCAGATCGGCGATGGCGGTGAGCTCGACCTCGACGCGCTCGACTGGGACCCGGAGGAGGAGGCCGAGTTCCTCGACGGGGTGCTGGGCAACCTCTATCTGCTGACCGCCCTGGACGAGGAGGCCGCCACGGCCCCCGTACCGCTGCCCGCGCTGGTCGCCTCCATGATCGTCCCCGAGGACATGGACGAGCCCACCGACGACATCCTCGAAGAGGTCTCCGAGGCGATGGTGCGGCTGGACGACCAGTTCCGGCTGCTCGCCCCGACCGGCCTGGTCGACTACCAGCCGGTGGACGAGGCGCTGATCCAGGAGGTCGACGGCGAGGGCCGGATCCAGGAGCCCGAGACGGGCCAGGAGCTCGAGGACGAGGACGTCTCCCGCTACGGCATGGTGCGGCTCACCCCGCTCGGCGTCTACGCCGTACGGGCCCGGATGCTCGAGGCGGGCATCGACGCCCCGGCCGTGGGTGACCTTGCCGACAGGGGCGCCGACATCCTGCTGGGAGCCCTCCCCGGCCACCCCGAGCCCGCCGCGCAGGCCGAGGCCGAGCAGTGGCTGGCCCGCCGTACGCCCGAAGAGGCCGCCCGCGAGCTGCTGGCCGCCGCCCGCGGCGACGACGAGGACGCGCCGCTGCGCCGCCTCACCTGCCAGCAGACGCTCTCGCTGGCCGGAGCCGAGGCCGAGCCCGCCCTGCGCGAGGTGCTCGACGACCGCCACCTGGGCGGGCTGGCCCGGGTCTGGCTGGCCGAGCGCGGGGTGGTGGGCGTGCCGGAGCCGTCGGAGGAGATGGTCTTCTGGCTCACCGTGGACACCCTCGCGGCCCAGCTCGCCTCCGAGGGCGACTCGGCGGAACTGCGTGACCTGGTGCGGGGTCTGGTGGACCAGTCCGGCAGCTTCTTCGACTCGGCCTGGCGGGTGGACCACCCGGCGACGGCGGACGTGCTGGAGGCGATGGGCCGCCTGCACCCGGACAAGAAGGCCGCCAAGGAGGCCCGCAAGGCCGCCTTCAAGGCCCGCTCAAGGGCATAACCGCGCCCGCGCGCCTGGACAGCCGCGGGCGCCTGGAACAGCTGCGGGCGTGCCGCCGGGGGGCTCGTCCCTCGTCGAGCGGCGGGCTGTTCCCCTACCCGCCCCTTCCCGAAACTGGGGCTCTGCCCCAGGCCCCGGGCTTCGCCGTGTGGCGGGGCTCTGCCCCAGGCCCCGGGGTTCGCCGCGTGGCGGGGCTCCGCGCCAGGCCCCGGGGTCCAGGGGCGATGCCCCTGGTAGCGGGAAGGGGCGGGGAGGGGAAAGGGCCTGTCGGCCGGGAGGGCCCGTCGGCCGGGAAGTTGCGCGCCGCGTAGAGCCATAACGCTTTGCGCGCCGTATACGGGATCGGCGGCCATTCGTCCGTTGATGTCGCATGCCGTTCAACTGATGTTCGGCCAGGGACGGGAGCGTATGGCCGCAGTCCGGAGGACACCATCCTGCTTGGGGAGAAGACATGTCGCTCAGCCGAAGAGACTTCGCGAGGCGTTCCGCGTACACCGGGGCCGGGCTCGCCCTGGTCGGAAGCGCGGGGGTGCTCTCCACCGCACCCGGCGCGCTCGCTGCTGAGGCGACCGAGGAGGGCGTCGCGGGCACCGCGGGCCACGGCGGCTCGTCGCTCGGCTACGGCCCGCTCATCGCGGACCCCAAGGGCATCCTGGCCCTCCCCGAGGGCTTCCGCTACAAGATCATCACCCGCACCGGTGAGACGAAGCTGGAGTCCGGCGAGTCCACCCCGTCCAACCACGACGGCACCGCCACCTTCGAGGGCTCGCGCGGTGCGACGCTGCTGGTCAACAATCACGAGCTGAGCGGCCCCCGCAGCAAGTGGCCGCACCCGGTCCCGCTGACCGAGGGCCTGGTCTACGACCCGGCGGCCTCCGGCGGCTGCACCGTCGTCGAGGTCTCCAAGCACGGCGACCACGTCACCGAGTGGGTCGGCATCGCGGGCACCTCCACCAACTGCGCCGGTGGCCGCACCCCCTGGGGTACCTGGCTGACCTGCGAGGAGACCGAGGACAAGGCCGGCCAGAACGGCATGACCAAGGACCACGGCTACGTCTTCGAGGTCGACCCGCACGACCGCAAGGCCAACCGCGGCCCGAAGCCGATCAAGGCCCTGGGCCGGTACGCCCACGAGGCCGTCGTCGTGGACCCCAAGAGCGGCCACCTCTACCTCACCGAGGACGCCTCCAAGCCGAACGGCCTGCTCTACCGCTGGGTTCCGCCGAAGGGCTTCCAGCACGGGCGCGGCAAGCTGGCCACGCTGGCCGACGACGCGGGCGAGCTCCAGGCCCCCAAGTGCTACGACTCGGGCGGCAACTTCGTGGACGACCTGTCCCGCGCCACCAAGATCGGCACGGTCTACGGCGTGGACTGGGAGCCGGTGCCGGACCGCGACGCGAAGTCCGTGCCGGTGCGCAAGCAGTTCGCCGACGGCCAGATCACCCGGGCCCGCAAGCTGGAGGGCATGTGGTGGGCGGACGGCGGCGCGTACATCGTCTCCTCGTACGCCCGTGAGGAGAGCCCGGTCCAGCACGACGGCCAGGTCTGGTTCTACGACCCCAAGCGCCGCACCCTCACCCTCAAGGTGCTGCTGGGCGTCAACCCCGACCCGTCGAAGGACGGCGCCTTCGACGGCCCGGACAACATCACGGTCTCGCCGTACGGCGGTCTGGTCATCGCCGAGGACGGCGAGGGCATCCAGCACCTCTTCGGCGCCACCGAGGACGGCCGGACGTACCCGATCGCGCGCAACGACCTGAACATCGGCAGCGCGGAGGAGCCGGAGTTCAGCGAGTTCACCGGTGTGGTCTTCTCGCCCGACGGCTCGACGCTGTACGCCAACATCCAGGTGCCGGGCATCATGCTCGCGATCACCGGCCCCTGGCGCCGCCAGCGCTGACGCCGAGCCCGGCCCGGGGGCTGATGCCGAGCCCGGCCCGGGGGCTGACGCCAAGCGCGGCCGGGGGCTGACGCCGCCGGGGCCGGGGAATCGTCCCGGCCGGGGCACGCGTTGACGTGAGTGTGACGTCACGCCTGCGCACCACCCCCTTCTCCATCCTGGACCGCTCCCGCACCCGTCAGGGGCGGGAGCGGTCGCAGGCGCTGCGCGACACCGTACGGTTCGCGCAAGCCGCCGAGGCGCTCGGCTACCACCGCTTCTGGGTCTCCGAGCACCACAGCGTGCCCGGCGTGGCCGGTTCGGCGCCCACGGTGCTGGCGTCCGCCGTCGCGGCGGCGACGGTCCGCATCCGCGTGGGCACGGGCGGCGTGATGCTGCCGAACCACCGCCCGATGGTCGTGGCGGAGCAGTTCGGGGTGCTCGAATCCCTCTTCCCGGGCCGGATCGACATGGGCCTGGGCCGCTCCGTCGGCTTCACCGACGGCATCCGGCGCGCCCTGGGCGCCGAGAAGGACGCCGCACGGGACTTCGGCGCCCAACTGGACGAGCTGCTGGGCTGGTTCACCGGCGAGCAGGACGCCCACCCCCAGGTCCACGCCCACCCGGCGGAGGGACTGCGGCCGCCCGTCTTCGTCCTGGCCACCGGCGCCGGCGCGGACCTGGCGGCGCGGGCCGGACTCTCCCTGGTGATCGGCGATCTGCGGGGCCGGGACGAGATGCTGCGGGCGATCGACCGCTACCGCGCGGGCTTCCGCCCCTCGGCGTGGTCCTCCGCCCCGTACGTCGTCGTCTCGGGCAATGTCGCGGTCGCCGGCACCACGGAGGAGGCCCGCGGACTGCTGCTCCCCGAGGCATGGTCGATGGCCCACTCCCGCACCCACGGCGTCTTCCCGCCCCTGGCCCCGGCCTCGGAGATCGAGGCCCGGGAGATGACCGAGAAGGAGCGCGGCTTCTACGAGCGGGGCCTGCGCGGCCAGCTGTACGGCACGGAGGACGAGGTCGCCGCCGCGCTCGACGAGCTGATCGGGCGCAGCGACGCCGACGAGGTGCTGGTCACGACGAGCACCTACGACCGCGACGCCCTCCTGGACTCCTACCGCCGCCTGGCCCGCGTGGCGGGGCTGTCCGGCGACTCCGGCCCCGGCCCGGCCGCTTCCGTACCGGCCGCAACGTCATCGCGTCCGTCGCAGGCCGAGCCGAGGGCATGGGCGGCGCATCCGCAGTGACCAACAACGGGGCTCCCGGCCTTCGGCCGCGGACCAGACGTCCGCGGCCGCTTGCCACTCCCCGGCCGTGACTCACAGGGCCTTGCCGGCGGGCTTGGCCATGCCTCGGACGGTGCGCGAGTCCACGTACTCGCCCATCGCGGTCATCTCCCACTCGCCCGAGAACTGCTTGATCAGCTTCGCCATCATCACGCCCGTGCGCGGCTCGGCGTGGGTGAGGTCGAAGCGGACCAGCTCCTCGCCGGTCTGGGCGTCGAGCAGGCGGCAGTACGCCTTGGCCACATCGGTGAACTTCTGGCCGGAGAAGGAGTTGACCGTGAAGACCAGGCCGGTGACCTCGGGCGGGAGGCCGCCGAGGTGGACGGTGATGGACTCGTCGTCGCCCCCGCCCTCACCGGTGAGGTTGTCGCCGGAGTGCTGGATGGCGCCGCCCAGGATGGCCAGCTTGCCGAAGAAACAGGCGTCGATCTTCTTGCGGTCGACACCGAAGGCGATGACGGACGCGTCCAGGTCGATGTCCTTGCCGCGGAAGGCGGGCTCCCAGCCCAGGCCCATCCGCACCGAGCTGAGCACCGGGCGGCCGCCCTTGACCAGGGACACCGTCTGGTTCTTCTGCAGGCTGACCCGGCCCTTGTCCAGGTTGATCTTCCCAGTGGCCGGGGTCGGGGCCGGTGCCGGGGCGGCGGCGGGCGCCGCGGCCGGGGGAGCGGTCGGCATGGGCGGCGGGGGCTGGAAACCGGCGGGCGGACCGCTCGGCGGGGGCGGCGTCTGGGCGGCGGGGGTGACGGGGGCGGCCGGGGCGGCGGGCTCCTCGACCGTCACGCCGAAGTCGGTGGCGATGCCCGCCAGACCGTTGGCATACCCCTGCCCGACCGCGCGCACCTTCCACGCCCCATTGCGCCGGTACACCTCCACGACCACCAGCGCGGTCTCGTTGCCCAGCCGCGGCGGGGTGAACGTGGAGATCACCGCGCCGTCGTCGGCGCCGCGCACGGTGGCGGTCGGCTCGGTGCCCGCGAACGTCGCCCCGGGGCGTCCAGGCTCGCGGTCACCACGATCTTCTCGATATCGGCGGGGACGGCGGCGGTGTCCACCGTGATGGTGTCGCCCGCGCCCGCCGCCCCGGCGCGGTGGGTCACGCCCGGTCCGGTGGGCTGGTTGTAGAAGACGAAGTCGTCGTCGGAACGCACTTTGCCGTCGGCGGTGAGCAGCAGGCCCGATACGTCGAGCCGCACCGGAGCGGTGACGTCAACCGCCACGCGCGCGACGGAGAGGGGAGGTTCGAGCCGGGTGTCATAGCGGTCATGCCCGGGGTAACGAACGTCCCCGCTTTACGGTTCCTTGACCTGCGGAGTGACTTCTCCCGTGACCTGCCCCGCCGCGGTCGGCCCGGTTGGAACCCGCGGCACCGCTCGATCACGGACTGGATCCTCCGCGAGCCGCGCTGACCGGCCGGGGCGGCTGCGCGCGGTGGCCGCCGTCACCCCGATCACGCACACCGCCATGCCCGCGAGCGCTGTCCAGCCGGGCGCGTCCCCGAACATCGCGTACGCCCACACCAGCGTGGTCGGGGGCGTCAGATAGATCAGCGCGCTGGTGCGGGTGACGCCGTTGCGGCGCAGGCTCAGCCAGTAGAAGCCGTAGCCGCCGACGGTCGAGAGCAGTACCGTCCAGACCACCGCCGCCCAGAAGGCCCCGCTCGCCGGGGGCGCGGCATGGCCTCCGGCGAGGGCGACCCCGGTGAACAGGACGGCGCTGACCAGGCAGTGCAGCGGTATGGCGTCCACGGGGGCGAGCGGCGCCCGCACCCTGCGTTCCAGGAAGCTCGCGGCCAGCAGCGCCGCCATGGCGGCGAAGGGCAGCCCGTACGCCCACGCCGGGGCGGCCGGGCCCGCCGACAGATCGCCCTGGACGACGAGCGCGACCCCGCCGAGACCGATGGCCAGCCCCGCCCACTGGCGCGGGCTGACCGTCTCCCCGAGCAGCCGCCCGGCCAGCGCGCCCGCCGCGAGCGGCTGCAACGCGGCGATCAGCGCGGTGGTGCCGGACGGCACGCCGAGCCCGACCGCCCAGACGATCCCGCCGAGATAGCCGCCCTGCGAAAGCGCGCCGATCACCGCCTGCTCGGCGATCGCGCGCGGGCGCAGTCTGCGTCGCCTCAGCAGCGCCCAGGCGCCGCCCAGGACCGCCGCCGCCGTGAGGAAGCGCCACATCAGCAGGGTGTCGGCGGCGGCCTCCCGGGTGCCGAGCTCGGCTCCGATGAAGCCGGAGCTCCACATCACGACGAGGCCGATGGCGGTGACGGCGGCGCTGACGGGCATGGGGCGTTCCTCGCTCTGGGTTGGGGTTCCGGGTCGATTCAGGCTCCGGGTATACCGGTCTGTTTACTCCCTCATCCACTAGACTAAACAGATCGGTATACACGTCAACCCTTCACCCGGAGGTGATCACGGCGTGGAAGCGCTCACCCCCGCCGCGCGCCGCATTCTCGACACCGCCGCCGAGCTGTTCTACGGGCAGGGATCAACGCGGTCGGTGTGGATCTGATCGCCAAGCGCGCCGGAGTCACCAAGAAGACGCTGTACGACCGCTTCGGCTCCAAGGAGGCGCTGGTCGCCGCCTATCTGCGGGAGCGCGATGAGCGGTGGCGGGCCTGGCTCACCGCCGAGGTCGAGAAGTCGCCCCCGGCGGACCGCGCCCTCGCCACGTTCGACGCGCTCGCCGAGTGGGTGCGCCGCGAGAACCCGCGCGGCTGCGGATTCGTCAACGCGGCGGCCGAACTGCCAGACGCCGGGCATCCGGCCCGGCAGGTGATCGCCGACCAGAAGCGCTGGCTGCGGGCCTATCTGCGGCAGCTGTGCGAGGAGGCGGGCGTGGCGGCCCCCGATGAGCTGGCGGACGAGCTGCTGCTGCTCCACGAGGGGGCCACGGTGCTGAACGGTCTTTCGGTGGTCGGCGATCCGGTCGGCATCGCGCGTGAGCTAGCCCTGCGGGTGCTGGGGCGGGCCGGAACGGTCTGAGGGTTTGGTCTCGGTCGCGATCTCGGCCCATACGGTCTTCCCGGGTCCGCCGCCCTGTCGTGGCCCGACCGCCCAGCGCTCGGCGAGCCGCGAGACGAGATACAGGCCGCGTCCGGTTTCGGCGTCGGGCGCGGCGGCGGTGGCGGTGGGTGCGGGCCGCCTCTCGGCGCGGGTGTCCGACACCTCGATGCGGATCGTCCCGGCCGTGTCGCCGCTCACGGGCGCGATCAGCCGGACGTGGAAGTCCCGCCCCGGGACGCGGCCGTGCCGTACGGCGTTCGCGGCCAGCTCGCTCGCGATCAGGGTCGTGGTCTCGTTGGGGCCGGAATCGTATGGGTAGCCCCACGCGGCGAGCCGGTGCGACACGAGTCGCCGAGCGAGTCGCGCACCGCGAGGCGTCGAGGTGAAGCGCATCGCGAACTCGCCGGGCGCGGGGGTTGGTTGTCCCTGGGCTGTACCTCGTGAGGGGGCATTTTCGGTCGTCATGGGCACGAGCCTTGCGGGGGCGTGCCTAGCCTGACCAGCAAGCGTGCAAGTACGGACCGTGTCTGTACGTGCACACCACGTGTGATGGGAGGCATGCGACATGGCGGGTACGGAACGGTCTCCGTTCCTGAGGGGCTTCGGGAGGCAGGTGAAGCTGTTCCGGGAACGGGCCGGGCTCACCCAGGCGGAATTAGGGGTGCGTATCGGGTACAGCCCAGACCAGGTGGCGTCCGTGGAGTGCGGGCGGCGCATTCCCAAGCCGGAGCTGGTTGACAAGGCCGATGAGGTGCTGGACGCCGGGGGCGTTCTCAAGGCGATGAAGGAGGAGTTGGCGCACGCACGGTATCCGGCGTTCTTCCGCGACGCGGCGCGGTTGGAGGCGGTGGCGGTTGAGGTCCAGGCGTACGACACCCATGTGATCAACGGGTTGTTGCAGACGGAAGACTATGCGCGGGCCGTGCTCGGGATGCGCCGTCCTCTAATGGACGAGGAGGTTGTCGAACAGCGGGTAGCCGCGCGAATGGAGCGGCAGGCCATTTTTGCAGCGAAGCCCGCCCCTCTCTTGGGTTTCGTCGTCGAAGAGTCTGTACTGCGGCGGCCGCTTGGTGGAGTACAGATCCTCCGTGGGCAGTTGGAGCACCTGCTCCTGATCGGTGAAAAACGCAATGTGGAGATCCAGGTGATGCCCTCGGGGCGGGAGGATAGCGCCGGGATGGACGGGCCGTTCACTCTGATGACTCCCAAGGGGGGCGAGCAGCTGGCTTACCTCGAAGGTCAGGGGCGCAGCGCCCTGCTCACCGACCGGGAAGAGGTCCACACCATCGCCGCGCGCTATGGGATTATCCGGGCGCAGGCGCTCACGCCACGGGAGTCGTCCATCTTCATCGAGAAGTTGCTGGGGGAGTTATGAGCAGGGATATACGCGAGCTGGTGTGGTTCAAGAGCAGCTACAGCGGCAGCGAGGGCGGTCAGTGCGTCGAGGTCGCCATGGATTGGCGTAAGAGCAGCTACAGCGGAGGCGAAGGCGGCCAGTGCGTCGAGGTTGCCGCATGCCGCCGAGACACCGTGCACGTGCGGGACAGCAAGAACGCCGACGGCCCGAACCTTACGTTCCCCGCAAACGCGTGGGGCGACTTCGTCGCCTTCGCGCGGGGCGTCGCTTGACCTTGAGCGCGCTCGAAACCGTACGTTCCTCGCATGACGACCCAACAGCATGCGATCGGCTCCGGTTTCGGGGTGCGCAGCACGACGAGCGACGTTCTCGCGGGCATTGACCTGTCCGGGAAGCTCGCGCTCGTGACCGGGGGCTATTCGGGGCTCGGGTTGGAGACGACGCGGGCTCTCGCCGGTGCGGGGGCCCACGTCGTCGTGCCCGCGCGGCGGCGCTCGGCCGCCGTCGAGGCGCTCGGCGGGATCGAGGGTGTGGAGGTCGCCGAGATGGACCTCGCGGACCTGGACAGCGTTCGGGCCTTCGCGGAGGAATTCCTCGCGTCCGGTCGCGATATCGACATTCTGATCAACAACGCCGGGATCATGGCCGCGCCCGAAACGCGGGTGGGCCCCGGCTGGGAAGCCCAGTTCGCGATCAACCACCTGGGCCACTACGCCCTGGTCAATCAGCTGTGGCCCGCCATCGCCCGTGGTGGCGCACGCGTGGTGTCCGTTTCGTCCAATGGGCACCAGCTCTCGGACATCCACTGGGACGACCCGCACTTCGAGCGGCACGCCTACGACAAGTGGCAGGCGTACGGGCAGGCCAAGACCGCGAACGCGCTGTTCGTGCTACACCTCGACGCGCTGGGGCGGCACACCGGCGTACGTGCCTTCTCCGTACATCCCGGGACGATCGCCACCCAGCTGGGCCGCCATATGTCCCCGGAGGAACTGGCGCAGCTGACCGAGACGATCGACAACAGCCCCACCAACGTCGGCTGGAAGACGCCCGAGGAGGGCGCGGCCACTCAGGTCTGGGCGGCGACCTCGCCGCGGCTCGCGGGCATGGGCGGGGTGTACTGCGAGGACTGCGACATCGCCGAGCCCGCGCCCGAGGGCACCGAACTGGGCGGCGGGGTGAGCGCCTGGGCCGCCGACCCGGAGCGGGCGGCGCGGCTGTGGGCGCTGTCGGCGGAGCTCACGGGGGTCGACGCCTTCGCCGGGTAGCCGGAAGGCCGGGCAGATGGACAGCCCAGTCTGTTCAGTTTTAACTGGACAGGCTGGACTGAAGAAATTACCGTGAGGGGCATGGCAGAGATCCCTGGCGGCATGTCCGCGTCCGCCGTGCGCGCCGCGCATGAGATCCGTGTGGTGGTCGGCCGGCTGCGGCGGCGCATCAAGGAGACGTACGACCTCGAGGAACTCACCCCCTCGCAGACGTCCGCGCTCAGCAGGCTCAGCAAGGAGGGCCCCGCCTCGGCCAGCGCGCTGGCGGCGGCCGAGCGCGTACGGCCGCAGTCGATGGCGGCCACGCTCGCCGTGCTGGACCAGCGCGGGCTGATCCAGCGGCGCCCCGATCCCGACGACGGTCGGCGGCAGCTGGTCTCGGTCAGCGACACCGGCAGCGCGTTCCTGGACGACAAGCGGCGGGCGGGCGAGGAATGGCTCGCCCAGGCCCTGGAGACCGGCTATACGGAAGCGGAACGGGAGACCATCCTCGAGGCGCTGGCCCTGCTGGACCGGCTCAGCCGCGCATGATCGAGCGGCTCGTACGGCGAAAGACCAAAACCACCGCGCGGGGCGCCTTCGACCGTAAGCTCCTCGCGCCGATGATCCTGGGTTCGGTACTGAACCCGGTCAACTCCTCCATCATCTCCGTGTCGCTGGTGCCGATCGGCGCCGCGTTCGGGGCACCGCCGTCGCAGACGGCCTGGCTGGTCTCCGCGCTCTATCTGGCCACCTCGATAGGCCAGCCGGTCATGGGCCGGCTGATCGACCTCTACGGGCCGCGCCGCCTCTTCCTCGCCGGGGCGGCCCTGACCGGGATCGCGGGGCTGATCGGTCTGCTCGCCCCGAGCCTGGGGACGCTGATCGTCGCGCGGGTGGTGCTCGGGTTCGGTACCTGCGCGGGCTATCCGGCCGCGATGTACCTCATCCGTGGGGAGGCCCGGCGGACCGGCGAGGAGAGCCCCGCCGGAATCCTCGCCACGCTCGCGGTCGCCAGTCAGACCATCGCGGTCATCGGACCGCCCCTGGGCGGACTGCTGATCGGGCTGGGCGGCTGGCGCAGCACGTTCGCCGTCAACATCCCGCTTGCGGTGGCCGGTCTGATCCTCGGCGTCCGGCGTCTGCCCAAGGAGCGGCCCCTGGCGGAGCGCACCGGTGAGCGCGTCCGGCTGGATCTGATCGGCATGGGGCTGTTCGCCGCGATGCTCGTCTCGCTGCTGCTGTTCCTGATGGAGCCCCGGGCCGACCGGTGGTACCTGCCGTTGCTGATGGCGGTGGCGGCGGCCGGGTTCGCGGTGCGGGAGCTGCGGGCGGCGGAGCCGTTCATCGATCTGCGGGTGTTCGGCGGCAATCCGCCCCTGCTGCTCACCTACGCCCGCGCGCTCCTCGTCTCCGTCGTCTCGTACGTCTTTCTGTACGGCTACACCCAGTGGCTCCAGGACGGCCGGGGGCTGACGGCCTCACAGGCGGGGCTCGCCCAACTGCCCCTGTTCCTGACCGGCATCGCGGTGTCCACGGCCACCGGCCGCCGCGCCGCCGTGCGCGGCAAGCTGCTGGTGGGGGCCGTGGCGCAGATCGTCGGCTGCGCCCTGCTGCTCCCGCTGCAGCCGGACAGCGCGATATGGCCGCTGATCGTCGTCGGGCTCGTCTTCGGCGTACCGCAGGGGCTGATGAACCTCGCGCTGCAGAACGCGGTGTACCACCAGGCCGATCCGGAGCGGATGGGCTCCTCGGCGGGGCTGCTCCGCACCTTCTTCTACCTCGGCGCGATCGTCGCCTCCAGCGCCAACGGCGCCTTCTTCGGCGCCCGCGCCGACACCGGCGGGCTGCACGGCCTGGCCTGGTTCATGCTCGCCATCACCGGTCTGTGCCTGGTGCTGACGCTCGTGGACCGCTCGCTGGGCCGTATCGGTTCGGACGATTCCTCTTCCGCGCAACGAAAGGCCTCATGAACATGAACGCGAACAAGACGGCTCTGCTCGTGATGGACGTCCAGGAGGGCATCGTGGCCCGCGTCCAGGACCCCGGCTATGTGGAGCGCGTGAGCCGTGCGGTCGACGCGGCCCGTAACGCCGGAATCCCCGTCGTGTACGTCGCCATCGGCTTCCGCTCCGGCCGTCCCGAGGCCTCGGCCCGCAACAAGATCATGGGCTCCCTGCCGCCGGGTCTCTACACCGAGGACGACCCCAAGATCGCCATCCATGCCGGTGTGGCGCCCCGGCCGGACGAGGTCGTGGTCACCAAGCGGCGGGTCAGCGCGTTCGCCGGCAGCGACCTGGACGTGGTGCTGCGGTCCGGCGACATCACCCATCTCGTCCTGACCGGCGTCGCGACCGGCGGCGTCGTCCTGTCCACCCTGCGCCAGGCCGCCGACCTGGACTTCCGGCTCACGGTGCTGTCCGACGCCTGCTACGACCCGGACCCGGAGGTCCACCGGCTGCTCATCGAGAAGGTGTTTCCGTCGCAGGCCGAGGTCATGACGGTGGAGGAGTGGGCCAAGAGGGCGGGCTGAGCACTCGGGTTGCTCGGCTCGGTCGGGTACCGCGCCGTTTCGCGCCTTCGGTCCATTCTGAGCATGGGGCGGCGGGTGGGGCCCGGCCCTCGTCGCCGGGCGCCGGGCCGGTGGGGGGCGAAGCCCGGTGGCGGCCTCCGCGCTCGGGGGCCAGGGGTCGTTGCCGGACTGGCGGATCCGCTCGGGGGCCGATGCCGGACCGTCCTCCGGATGGCCCGGGGTGGGGTACCCCTCTCGGAATTGCTTGACAAATTAGTTGCGCCAGATCAAGCGTTTTTTGAAGGGGTACCCGGAGGGGCCGCCCCGAGCCTCGCCGGTCCGCACTCCGGACAGAGAGCCGCCCCCCACGTCGCAGAGCCGCCACGACCCCAACATCCCACCGGCCCGGCAGCCGGCGGCGGCGCCCCGCCCCCACCCCCGGACCCATGCTCAAAACCACCCCGCCTCGGTAATCGGCGCCCCTGCGCACAGGTCCTGCCCGGAAACCTCAACGCGGCGCCCGAAAACCTCAACGCGGCCAGATCGGCGGGTTGGTGCAGAACGCGCCGCCGAGGTACTCGTGGTCGGGGTTGCCCGGCTCCAGTTCGCCCTGTTCGGCGATCAGCTTCGCGGCGTACGGCTCGGAGTCGTCCCTCGGCTCGTACCCCAGGGCGCGGGCCGAGGAGAGGTCCCACCACAGGCGGGTGTTGGCCGAGCTGCCGTAGACCGTCGTGAAGCCCACGTTCTCCGCCGTGAGGGCGGCGTGGAGGAGCCGGGCGCCGTCCGCCGGGCTCATCCAGATGGACAGCATGCGGACCGTCGTCGGCTCGGGGAAGCAGGAGCCGATGCGGATGGCGACCGTCTCGATGCCGTGCTTGTCCCAGTAGAAGGAGGCCAGGTCCTCGCCGAACGCCTTGGACAGCCCGTAGTAGGTGTCGGGGCGGCGCGGGGTGTCGAGCGGGATGAGCGGGTCGTCGCCCACCGGGCGCGGAGTGAAGCCCACGGCGTGGTTGCTGGAGGCGAAGACGATCCGGCGGACCCCGGCCTCGCGGGCCGCCTCGTAGACGTTGTACGTGCCCTCGATATTGGCCCGCAGGATCTTCTCGAACGGGGCTTCCAGGGAGATGCCCGCGAGATGGATGATCGCGTCAACGTCCCGCACGGCCTCGCGCAGGGCGTCCCGGTCGGACAGGTCCGCGGTGATCGCGTCCGGCTCGCCCTCGATGGGGAGCTGGTCGAGCAGCCGCAGCTGGTATCCGTACGGCGGCAGCAGCTCGCGCATCAAGGTGCCCATGCCGCCGGCGGCGCCGGTGAGGAGGACGGTGCGGGGAGCGGGCATGGGCGGATCCTCCGTAGGGGTATCGCGTTATGGGGTTGTCGCGCAGAGGGCTCTTGCGTATGCGGTTTTTATTCATGTATGTGGTTCAGATTCATGGACACCGTAAGGATCGGCGCATGGGTCGTCAAGGGTGGCGCGTTGCCAGGGAATTCACCGTCGGGTGAGTGGCGTCACCCCGTTGGCACCCTTGACCGGCGGCCGATGGCTGCCTTACGGTGAACCTGTTCACGAATGTAGATGACGATCAGAAACGTGCACACTGCGTCGGTGGGTGACGGCGGGTCGGTGTACACGACAGGGAGAAGCCCGTGACCTCAGCCTCACTCGCCGAGCGCCTTGACGGACTGCTGTTCTTCCCCGTGACCGCCTACGGTCCCGATGGCGCCCTGGACCTGGAGATCTATCGCGCGCACGTCCGCGCCGGGATCGAGGCGGGGGCGGGCGCCGTCTTCGCGTGCTGCGGCACGGGCGAGTTCCACGCCCTGACGCCCGAGGAGTTCCACGACTGCGTCGCGGTCGCCGTGGAGGAGGCCGCCGGGCGGGTGCCGGTGGTCGCGGGCGCCGGGTACGGGACCGCGCTGGCGATCCAGTACGCCAAGCTGGCCGAGCGGGCCGGTGCGGACGGGCTGCTCGCCATGCCGCCGTACCTGGTCGTGGCCGATCAGGAGGGGCTGATCCGCCACTACAGCGCCCTCGCCGGCGCGACCGACCTCGACATCATCGTCTACCAGCGGGACAACGCCGTCCTGACCCCGGACTCCGTGGCCCGGCTCGCCAAGGTGCCCGGCATCATCGGCCTCAAGGACGGCATCGGCGACCTCGACCTGATGCAGCGCGTCGTGAGCGCGGTGCGGGCGGACGCCCCCGACGAGGACTTCCGCTACTTCAACGGGCTGCCGACCGCCGAGCTGACCGGCCTCGCCTACCGCGGCATCGGCGTGACGCTCTACTCCTCGGCCGTCTTCTGCTTCGTCCCCGAGGTCGCCCTCGCCTTCCACAAGGCGCTCATGACGGGCGACGACGAGACCGCCAACAAGCTGCTGGACGGCTTCTACCGGCCGCTGGTCGAACTCCGCAACCAGGGCCGCGGCTATGCGGTGTCGCTGGTCAAGGCGGGGGTCCGGCTGCGCGGGCTGGACGTCGGCGAGGTGCGGCCGCCGCTGAGCGAGCCCAGCCCCGCCCACGTCAAGGAGCTGGCCGAGCTGATCGAGCGCGGCATGGCGCTGGTCGGGGACGGGGACGGAGACAAGAACGGGGACGGGGAGGGGCGGTGAAGGCTTCCGCCTTCGTCTACCCCTGGGACGTCGTCGGGGACCCGGACGCCGCGCGCCGCATCGCCGACCTCGGCGTCCAGCAGGTGACGCTGGCCTCCGCCTACCACTCCACCCGGGCCTTGACCCCGCGCCACCCCGGCCACCGCATCGTCACCGCCCGCCACGCGGCCGTGCTCTACCCGCCGAGCGCCGAGCGCTGGCAGGGGCGCGAGCTGCGGCCGTACGAGCAGTCGTGGGTGCCGGGCGACGACCCGTACGGCGAGGCGGCCGCCGCGCTGGCCGACGCCGGTCTCGAGGTCCACGCCTGGGTGGTGCTCGCGCACAACACCCGGCTGGGCGAGGAGCATCCGCGGATCGCCGTGCGCAACGCCTATGGCGACCGCTACCCGTGGGCGCCGTGCATCGCCCGCCCCGAGGTGCGCGGCTATCTGGTGGACCTGGCCGCCGAGGCCGCCGTACGGCCCGGCGCCCGCGGCACCGAGCTGGAGTCCTGCGGCTGGTACGGGCTGGCCCATCTGCACGCCCACGACAAGATCGGCGGGGTGCCGCTGGGCGGCGCCGGCCAGTATCTGATGTCGCTGTGCTTCTGCGAGAGCTGCGAGGCGGGCTACGCCGAGCTGGGCGCCGACCCCGAGGAGCTGCGCGAGCTCGTCGTGCGCGCCCTGCGGCCGGTGTGGGCGGGCGAGACGACCGCGGACGGCGGTGACCGCGCGGGGGAGTGGGCCGAGGTCGAGAAGCTGCTCGGCGCCGAACACGCCGCGCTCTTCGCGGCCTGGCGCGACCGGATCGCGAGCGGTCTGCGGGCCGAGGCCGTGGCCGCCGTAAGGGCCGCGGCGGACGAGGACTTCCAGGTCCTGCTGCACGCCGACCCGGCCCCGCACCGGCTCGGCGCCAACGTGGGCGTGGAGCCGGCCGATGTGCTGGCCCAGGCCGACGGCGTGGTACTGCCGTGCACGGGGGGCGAGGCAGCGCGCTCCGGGGTCCTGCCGCCGTTCGTCCCGCACCGGACCGAACGGACCGTGCTCGCCGCCAACTTCACGGTGGTGGCGGGGATGGGCGGCAGCCCGGCGACGCTGGCCCGGGACGCGGCCCACGCGGTGGAGCTGGGCGCGGACGAGCTCCGCCTGTACCACGCCGGTCTGGCCTCGGACCAGGACCTGGCGGCCGTCCGCACGGCCCTGGCCGAGCTGAGCTGAGCCCAGCTCGGAGACGCGAAGACGAGGAGACGCGCAGACCCGGCCCGGGACCCACCGCCCTGAAGGGGCGCGGGGCTGTGTCAATGTGCGGCTCCGTCGTGGCTGGGCGCGCCCGGCCACGACGGAGCCGCAGACGATCGACGGCAGGCCGGGGCACTTCCAGCGGAGCGCCTGGCGGGTTTCCGGGACAGCGCGGCGGATGATCGGAAGCGCGACACCCGGTGGGATCGCCACGATCGAAGGGTGTCGACGAAACGGACCACGAAACGGACCCCCTCACACCGCGGGCCCATCGCGCTGATGTCCCTGGGGCACGCCTGCGTGGACATCTACCAGGGAGCGGTGGCCGCGCTGGTGCCGTTCCTCGTCTCGGAACGGGCCTACGGCTACGCCGCCGCCTCCGGTGTCGTCCTGGCGGCCTCGCTGCTGTCGTCCGTCGTACAGCCGCTGTTCGGGGCGCTCACCGACCGGTGGGCCATGCCGTGGCTGCTGCCGGTGAGCACGCTGGTGGGTGGCGCGGGTGTGGCGCTGAGCGGGGTCACCGGCTCCTATGCGCCGACCCTGGCGGTGGTCGCGGTCTCCGGGATCGGCGTGGCCGCGTACCACCCCGAGTCCGCCCGGGTGGCCCGGCTCGCCAGCCGGGGCAGCCACACCGCGATGAGCTGGTTCTCCCTCGGCGGCAACATCGGCTTCGCCGCCGCGCCGCTCGCGGTCGCCGCCGTCATCGCCACCGGTGGTCTGCGCGCCTCCCCGCTGCTGGCCGTGCCCGCCGTCGCCGGAGCCGCCCTGTGCGCGGCCGCGCTACGGGCGCTCAGGGCCCCGGGCGCGGCGGCCGGATCGCCGCGGGCGAGCCGCGGCGGAGAGGGGCGGGACGACTGGCCCTCCTTCCTCCGGCTGTCCGGCGCCATCATGTGCCGCTCGATCGTCTTCGTCGGGCTGAGCGCGTTCATCTCCCTGTACGTCCGTGAGCGCGTGGGCGGAGGCGAACTGGCCGGTACCGCCGCCCTGTTCGTGCTCTACGCGGGCGGCGCGGTGGGCACGGTGGCCGGGGGCGCACTCGCCGCCCGCCACGGCCGCGTCCCGGTCGTCCGGTGGTCGTACGCCCTGACCGTCCTCGCCGTCGCGGGCGTCGTCCTCGTCCCCGGCCCGGCGCTCTACCTCTGCGTGGCCCTCGCCTCGGCCGGGCTCTACGTGCCGTTCTCCCTGCACGTCACCCTTGGCCAGGACTACCTGCCCCGCCGCGTGGGCACCGCCAGCGGGGTCACCCTGGGCCTGACGGTCAGCGTCGGCGGCCTGGCCAGCCCCCTCATCGGCGCCCTGGCCGACGCCACCACCCTCCAAACCGCCCTGGCCCCCCTGATAGCCCTCCCCGCCCTCGGCTGCCTCCTCCTCCGCCCCCTGAACGAACCCGCCCTCCCCGAAGCCATCACCCAACACCCCCACCCGGCACCCACCGACGCCGCCGAGCGGGCGTAAGGGCGGCACGCGCCCGGCTTTGGCCACCCTCGGACAGTTTTTGTCAGAACCGTTGACGAACCACTGCGGCCGCCCTAACTTCATCGCGTCGTACTTCGTATGTCATATATGAGACGCGATATGCGAGATCTGAGAGCATCCATGGACATCGCCCCGAGCCCGATCCCCTCCCGCACCCAGTATGTGCTGGAGGCGGTCAAGCACGCGATTCTCACCGGGGGGTTGCGGCCCGGGCAGGCGTTGGTGGAGGCCGAGTTGGCCGCGCAGTTCGGGGTGTCCAAGACGCCTGTGCGGGAGGCGCTCAAGACGCTCGCGGGGCGGGGCTCGTGGTGATGAGCGAGTACAAGGGGGCCACGGTCAGGACCGTGGACGCCGCGATGGCGCACGCCGTCTACGATGTGCGGCTACTCCTTGAGCCCGAGGCGCTGCGCCGGACCGTGGCCGCGCGGGCCGGGCTGGAGGCCGCCGGGCCGCGCTGGAGCGGTCGGACGCGGCCGCCGATCCGGCCGGGCGGTCGCTCGCCAACCGCGACTTCCACCGGGCGCTGTATCTGCCCTGCGGCAACCCCCTGCTGACCCGGATGCTCGACGAACTGCGCGACCAGGCCGCGCTGGTGTCCACCATCGCCTGGCAGGCGGTGCCCTCCTGGGAGCGGGAGGCCCGTGAGCACCGGGAGATCCTCGCCCGCGCGCTCGACGGCGACGCCGACGGGGCGGCCGGCGCACTGCACGAGCACATCGCCTCCTTCGTCCGGCGTGCCTTCCCCGAAGGGGAGTAGCGCCCGGCGGCCCGGCCGCCGACCCCAGCACCCAGCACCATCCGAACAGTTCGTCCCGATGCCGACCATCGAGAGAAAGGGTTCGTATGGACTACTCACCGCTGAGGACGGCGCTCGCGGACGTCGTGGCGATCCCGGTGACCCCGTACGACACCGAGGGCGCCGTGGACCGTGCCGTCTACCGCGCCCTGCTCCGCCGGCTCCTCGACGGCGGGGTCAAGGCCGTCACCCCGAACGGCAACACCGGGGAGTTCTACGCCCTCACCCTCGAGGAGCGGCGGCTGGTCACCGAGCTGACCGTCGAGGAGGCCGCCGGGCGGGCCGCCGTCCTCGTCGGGGTCGGCCACGACGCCGCCACCGCGGTCGAGGCCGCCCGGCACGCCCGCGCGGCCGGGGCCGACATGGTGATGGTCCACCAGCCGGTGCATCCGTACGTCGCCCAGGACGGCTGGGTCGACTACCACCGCACCATCGCCGAGGCCGTCCCCGAACTCGGCGTGGTGCCGTATCTGCGCAATCCGCTCATCGAGGGCGCGGCGATCGCCCGGCTCGGCGAGGCGTGCCCCAATGTCATCGGGGTCAAGTACGCGGTCCACGACGCCACCCGCTTCGCCGCCGTGGCGCGCGACGCCGGTCTTGACCGGTTCGTCTGGGTGGCCGGGCTCGCCGAGCTGTACGCGCCCTCGTACTGGGCGGTCGGCGCCACCGGCTTCACCTCGGGCCTGGTCAACGTGGCCCCCAACGTCTCGCTCAACATGCTGGGCGCGCTGCGCGCGGGGACTACCCGGGCGCGATGAAGGTGTGGGAGCAGATCCGGCGGTTCGAGGACCTCAGGGCCGAGCGGCAGTCCGCCAACAACGTCACGGTGGTCAAGGAAGCGCTTGCCGCGATGGGCTTATGCCGGCGCGACGTCCGCGCCCCGAGCAAGCCGCTGCCCGAGCCGAGGCGCGCGGAAGTCGCCGCGATCGTCGAGGGGTGGTCGGTATGAGTGCCCCACGGCGCACGCGCAAGCGCCCCGACGAGCTGCGCAGCCACCAGTGGTACGGCACAGACGGCCTGCGCTCCTTCAGCCACCGGGCCCGCACCCGCCAGCTCGGCTATCTCCCCGAGGAGCACCTGGGCAAGCCGGTCATCGCGATCCTCAACACCTGGAGCGACATCAACCCCTGCCATGTGCACCTGCGCGACCGCGCCCAGGCGGTCAAGCGCGGGGTCTGGCAGGCGGGCGGCTTCCCGCTGGAGTTCCCGGTCTCCACGCTCTCCGAGACCTTCCAGAAGCCCACCCCCATGCTCTACCGCAACCTCCTCGCCATGGAGACCGAGGAGCTGCTCCGCTCGTACCCGGTCGACGGCGCCGTGCTGCTGGGCGGCTGCGACAAGTCCACCCCGGCGCTGCTGATGGGCGCGGCCAGCGCCGACCTCCCGGCGGTCTTCGTCCCGGCCGGGCCGATGCTGCCCGGCCACTGGCGCGACCAGGTGCTGGGCTCGGGCACCGACATGTGGAAGTACTGGGACGACAAGCGGGCCGGGCTGATCGGCGACTGCGAGATCTCCGAGCTGGAGCGGGGGCTGGCCCGCTCACCCGGCCACTGCATGACGATGGGCACCGCCTCCACGCTGACGGCCGCCGCCGAGGCGCTGGGCGTGACCGTGCCCGGCGCCTCGTCCATCCCGGCCGTGGACTCCGGGCACGACCGGATGGCCGCCGCCTCCGGGTTACGCGTGGTCGAGCTGGTCTGGCAGGACCTCCGGCTCTCGGAGCTCCTCACACGGGAGGCGTACGAGGACGCGGTCGCGACCGTGCTCGCCCTCGGCGGCTCCACCAATGCGGTGATCCATCTGATCGCCATGGCGGGCCGGTCCGGGGTGCGGCTCACGCTCGACGACTTCGACCGGATCGCGCGTACCGTCCCCGTGCTGGCCGACCTGCGGCCCGGCGGCCGGTACCTGATGGAGGACTTCCACTTCGCGGGCGGGCTCCCGGGTTTCCTCTCCCGGCTCACGGACGTCCTGCACCTGGACCGCCCCACCGTCGCCCACCCCACACTGCGCGAACAGCTCGACGGTGCCCTGGTGCACAACCCCGAGGTGATCCGGGACCGCGACCGCCCGCTGGCCGAGGAGGGCGGGGTGGCGGTGCTGCGCGGCAACCTGTGCCCGGACGGCGCCGTCATCAAGCACATCGCGGCCGAGCCCCGGCTGCTGAAACACACCGGCCCCGCCGTGGTCTTCGACGACTACAGGACGATGCAGGCCACCATCAACGACCCCGGTCTCGGCATCACCGAGGACAGCGTGCTGGTGCTGCGCAACGCGGGTCCCCTCGGCGGCCCCGGAATGCCCGAGTACGGGATGCTGCCGATCCCCGACCACCTGCTGAAGCAGGGGGTGCGGGACATGGTGCGGATCTCCGACGCCCGGATGAGCGGCACCAGTTACGGGGCCTGTGTGCTGCACATCGCGCCCGAGTCGTATGTCGGCGGCCCGCTCGCCCTCGTCCGCGACGGCGATCCGATCACCCTGGACGTCGCGGCGCGGGTGCTGCGGCTTGAGGTGGACGACGCCGAGCTGGAGCGGCGCCGGACGCGCTGGACGGCCCCGCCGCCCCGCTACGAGCGCGGCTACGGCGCGCTCTACCAGGAGCAGATGACCCAGGCCGACACCGGCTGCGACTTCCGCTTCCTGGCCCGCCCCGGGGCAGTGCCCGAACCCTACGCGGGCTGACGCCACCTCCCGGCGCGAAAAATTTTGTACGAGATCCCGAACGGTATTCGGTAAGCGCTTCACGGAAGCGCTTCACCAGCCCCCGCCCCTCCGAGACCGCCCGCCCGCGCACCTGTTGAGAACGGAGAAGCAGTCATGGCCCACGCCGTGGCGAAACCACCCCGGGGCACCCGGCGCCGTACGGGAGGACCGGCCCGCCGCCTCCCGTATCTGCTGATCGCCCCCGCCGGGCTGCTGATGCTGGGCTTCATCGCCTATCCGATGCTCAGCGTCCTCTACTACAGCCTGCGGAACTACAACGTCACCAAGCCCTGGCGGAACGGCTACGCGGGCCTGGACAACTTCACCCGGATCTTCACGGACGACCCGCAGTTCTGGGACACGCTCGTCTTCAGCGGCAAATGGGTCGTCACCGAGGTGCTGTTGCAGCTCCTGCTCGGCCTCGCGCTCGCCCTGCTGGTGAACCAGACCTTCCTCGGCCGTGGTCTCGCCCGCGCCCTGGTCTTCTCGCCCTGGGCCGTGTCCGGCGTGCTGACCACCACCATCTGGATGCTGCTCTACAACCCCTCGACCGGCATCAGCCGCTATCTCGCGGACGCAGGAGTAGGCACCTACGGCACCTCGGTGCTCTCGGACACCGGGACCGTCTTCTGGGCCGCCGTCGTCGCCGAACTCTGGCGCGGCGTCCCCTTCTTCGCGATCCTGCTCCTCGCCGACCTCCAGTCCATCCCCAGGGACCTCTACGAGGCGGCCTCGGTCGACGGCGCGGGCCGGGCGCGGCGGTTCCTCCACATCACCCTGCCGCACCTGAAGGACGCGATCATCCTCTCCACCCTGCTGCGCGGCGTCTGGGAGTTCAACAACGTCGATCTTCTCTACACCCTCACCGGCGGCGGACCGGCCGGGCAGACCACCACCCTCCCGCTGTACGTCGCCAACACCGGGATCAACGGCCATGACTTCGGCTACGCCTCCGCGCTGACCACCGTCGCCTTCGTGATCCTCCTCTTCTGCTCGATCCTCTATCTGCGCCTGAGCAAGTTCGGAGGCGAGACCAAGTGACCACCGCACTCGCCGAGCAGGGCACCCTGCCCACCGCCGCGGCCGCCCCGCCGTCCACCGCCCGCGGAAGGCGCCGGCGCGGATCCGACCAGGGCGTACCGCGCTGGCAGATCTATCTGCCGCTGGGCCTGTATCTGCTGTTCACCCTCGTCCCCTTCTACTGGATGCTGCTGTTCGCACTGCGCCCCGCGGGTTCGAACGCGCTGGTGCCCTGGCCGATCACCGGTGAGCACTTCCAGAAGGTCTGGAACGAGCGCAGCTTCGGGATCTTCTTCCAGAACAGCATGATCGTCGGCGTCGCCTCACTGGTGATGACGACGGCGGTCGCGCTGGCCGGCGGCTACGCCCTCGCCCGCTTCGAGTTCCGGATCAAAAAGGGCTTCATGCTGGCGCTGCTGGCCTCGCAGTTCATCCCGGGCGCGCTGATGCTGGTGCCGCTCTTCGAGATCTTCAAGAACCTGCAGATGATCAACTCGCTGGGGAGCGTGGTCATCGCGGAGACGGTCTTCCAGCTGCCTCT
This sequence comes from Streptomyces violaceusniger, assembly GCA_005405945.1. Lineage (GTDB taxonomy): Bacteria > Actinomycetota > Actinomycetes > Streptomycetales > Streptomycetaceae > Streptomyces > Streptomyces violaceusniger. Next base: position 3,480,050 of record BJHW01000001.1, on the reverse strand, counting down.
GTCGATCATCCTCATCAGCGGCTTCATCAAGAACGTGCCGGTGTCGCTGGAGGAGCAGGCGTGGGTGGACGGCTGCGGCCGCTTCCGGGCCTTCTGCGCGGTGGTGCTGCCGCTGCTGCGCCCCGGGCTGATCGCGGTCGGCTCCTTCGCCTTCGTACACAGCTGGAACCACTTCCTGTTCGCGCTGATGTTCCTCAGCTCCCAGGACAAGCAGACGATCCCGGTCGGCCTCAACACGCTCATCGGGGCGGACAGCGTCGACCTGGGCGCGCTCGCGGCGGGCGGGGTGATCGCCGCGGTGCCCGTCGTCCTCGTCTTCGCCTTCATCCAGAAGTGGCTGATCACCGGCTTCAGCGCGGGGGCGGTCAAGGGCTGACCGAAACCTGACCCGTTGGGTCGGCGGAACGAGCATTCGCGAACGAGTCGGACAAGGAGGTCCGAGCATGGGCACGGCCCCGGAACCGAAGGAACCGACGGAGCCTCAGGAACCGATACCTCTCGTTCTCGCGGGCGCCCGCGGGCACGGTCGCCGGCACCTGGACAACATCAGGAGGCTGACCGCCGAGGGAAAGGTCCGGCTGGCCGGGGTGTGCGAACTCGCGCCGCTCACCCGCGAGGAGCTGGGCGACGGGCTCGGCGAGCCCGAGCAGTCCGCCGACCTCGCCGCGCTCGTGACCCGCACCGGCGCCCGGATCGCGGTCATCTGCACCCCGATCCACACCCACGCCGACCTCGCCCTCACCGCCGCCGAGCGCGGTGCGCACCTTCTGCTGGAGAAGCCGCCCACACCCTCGTACGCCGAATTCACCCGGATGAGCGAAGGACTCCGCGGATACGGAACCGCCTGCCAGATCGGCTTCCAGTCGCTCGGCTCCCATGCCCTGCCCGCCATCCGGAAGCTCGTCGCCGACGGCCACATAGGGGCGATCCGTGGCATCGGCGCGGCCGGGGCATGGGCCCGCGACGAGGACTACTACACCCGCGCCCCCTGGGCCGGACACCGCACCCTCGACGGCCGCGACGTCGTGGACGGCGTCCTCACCAACCCCCTCGCCCACGCCATCGCCACCGCCCTGCACCTCGCCGACGCCGACCGGGCCGAGGACGTGGCCGGTGTCGAGCTGGAGCTGTACCGGGCCAACGCCATCGAGGCCGACGACACCTCCTGCGTACGGATCCGCACCACCTGCGGCACCACGGTGGCCGCCGCCGTCACCCTGTGCGCGGAGGAGCCCGGTGAGCCGTATGTGGTCGTCCACGGCGACCGGGGCCGGATCACCTTCTGGTACAAGCTGGACCGGGTCCGTATCGAACGCGACGGTGCGCCGCCCGAGACCACCGACCACGCGCGCACCGATCTGCTGGACAACCTCGTCGCGCATCTCCGCGACGGCACCGGACTGCTCGTTCCCCCGGACCGCACCGGCGCCTTCATGCGCGTCGTCGAGGCGGTCCGCACCGCCCCCGCACCGGTTCCGCTGCCCGCCGGCGCCTGGCGCACCGAGCCCGGTGCGGGCGTCACCGCGCGGGCGGCCAAGCGGCGCGTGGTGACCGGCATCGACCGACTGGTCACCGCCGGCGCCGAGCGCCTCGCCCTGTACTCCGAACTGCGCGCCCCCTGGGCCGCTCCCCCCACGGAGGTCCCGCACCCATGACACCGCTGACCCCCTCCAACCCCCTGACTCCCTCCCACGCCCTGGCCCCCTCCACCCCGCTCACTCCCTCCCTCACCCGCCGTCCCCCGTGCACCCTGCTGCGCCATGAGCACCGGGTCGTCGGGACGTATGTGCACCGCCCCGGACTGCCCGGCACGGTCGCGCCGCGCCCGTATCTGCACCCCGTGCGCACCCTCGGCGGTGTCACCGTCACCGGGCTGCGGCCCGCCGAGGATCCGGCCCACCTGGGGGTGTCCATGGCCATCCCGGAGGTGGCCGGATGGAACTTCCGGGGTGGCCCGGGCCGACGGGACCACCACGGCAGCCAGCGTCACCTCAGCTGGCTGCTGCGCGACCCCGACGGATTCGTGGAAGAGCTGTCGTGGACGGCCGGTGGGCGGCAACTGCTGCTGGAGCGGCGCACGGTGGCCGTACGGTCCCTCGGAACGGGGTGCTGGGCGCTGGACTTCACCTCCGCCCTCACCAATGTGACGGGTGAGGAGATCGCCCTCGGCGGGGCGGGCCACGCGGGCGGCTTCTTCTGGCGGGTCCCCCGGCGCCCCGAGCCCGCGCACGCCTTCAGCGCCGACGGCGAGGGCGAGGCGGCGGTGCACGGACGGTCCGCGGACTGGCTGGCGCTGGCCACCGACGACTGGACGCTGGTGTTCGTCGGCGCGACCGGCGACACCCGGGCCGACCCCTGGTGGGTCCGCACCGGCGACCACCCGGGCGTCGGCTCGGCCCTCACCTGGCAGCGCCCCCTGCCCATAGCCCCCGCCGACACGGTCACCCGCCGCATCGTCACGGCGATAGCCGACACCCGCCTGCCCCGCCCGGCAGCAGCCCGCCTGGCAGCCCACCTCTCCGACAGGGGAGCGGCCGTATGAGCAGGGTTGTGGGCAATCGTTCTTCCCCCAGCTACCGCTGGGAGGTGCCCCCTGGCGGAACGGGTGGGCACAACCAGCCTGCATCTGGCCACTGCCTCAACCACGACGGCGCGATCCCCAACGACCGGCAACCGCAAGGGAACCCACAAAAGATGAACCCACGCACCCGCAGAACCGCAGCCGCCCTGGCCGCAACCCTCACCCTCGCCCTGACAGCCACAGCGTGCGGGGACGACGGCTCGACCACCGGCGAGGAAGGCTCCGGCAAGGGCACCATCACCTTCTGGGACAACAACGGCGGCCCCCGCACCAAGATCTGGAAGCAGATCATCGCCAAGTTCGAGGACAAGTACCCCGACATCACGGTCAAGTACGTCCCGATCCCGATCGCCAACGTGCAGTCGAAGTACGACACCGCCATTCAGAGCGGCGGCGACAGCCTGCCCGACGTCGGCGGCGTGGGCACCGCGTATCTGGCCAATCTGGTCGCCCAGGGTGCCCTCGACCCCGTGACCGACCGCATCGGCGACAGCGCCCTCAAGGGCAAGCTGATCAAGAACATGGTCGAGAGCGTCCGCGCGGCCGGGGGTGACGACAAGGAGCTGTACTCCGTCCCGACCTCCGCCAACCAGGGCACCCTCTGGTACCGCACCGACCTCTTCAAGGCGGCGAAGCTGCCCGCGCCCGACAGCTGGCAGAACTTCTACAAGGCCGCCGAGGAGCTGACCGACAAGGGCCGGAACAAGTTCGGCTTCACCCTGCGCGGCGGCGCGGGCTCGATCGCCCAGGCGCTGGACATGATGTACGCCCAGTCCGGCATCTCGTCCTTCTGGAACGGCGAGGACGGGGACAAGACCACCCTCAACGACCCCAGGAACGTCGCGGCGCTCGAGAAGTACATCGCCCTCTTCAAGAAGGTCACCCCCGCCGCCGACCTGAACAACGACTTCGCCAAGATGGTCGCCCAGTTCGACCAGGGCGACATCGGGATGCTCCAGCACAACCTCGGCAGCTATGTGGACCACGTACGGCTGCTCGGCAAGGACAAGATCGCGGGCATACCGCTGCCGCCGTCCCGGCCGGGCGCGGCGCGCACCATCGTCTCCAACCCGGTCGACGGCCTCGGGCTGTTCAAGGCGAGCAAGAACAAGGCGGCGGCCTGGAAGTTCATCGAGTTCGCGGCCTCCCCGGAGATGAACAGCCTCTGGAACGAGGACGTCGGCGCGATCCCCGCCAACGTCGGCGCCGCCGACGACGACTGGATCGCGAAGGCCCCGCCGACCAAGGCCGCGCTGGAGTCGCTCAACGATCCGCGGACCAAGGTCGTCCAGCTGCCGTACTACCTCCCGGACTGGAACAACATCAGCAAGGCCGACAACGAGCCCAGCTTCCAGAAGGTGCTGCTCGGCCGGATGACCGCCAAGGCGTTCTGCGACAAGGTCGCGAAGGAGCTCAACGCGGCACAGGCGGACTGGAAGAAGCACCAGAGCTAGCCGGCCGGCCGCCATGGCCGGACAGCCGTATGAGCCGTGCGCATGGGGGCGGCCGCGCCACAGCGGCGGCCGTCCCGGCACCCGTCACACCCCGGCGGCACCCCCCGTTCACCGCCGCCCCTTCGCCGTTTTGTCCCTTCATCCACTGGAGCCGTCATGCCCAGATGCCATGCCCGCGTCGCCGCCGTGCTCGGCTGCGCCGCGTTCGCCCTCGGCTCGTTCGCCACCGCTCCCGCCTCGGCGCATGTGCCGTCGGCCCCCGCCCGTGCCGGGCTCCCCGCGGGCGACGGCTGGGCCTCCGCCGACGGCGGTACGACCGGCGGCGCCAAGGCCGACCGGGCGCACACCTTCACGGTCACCAACCGGGCGGAACTGGCCGAGGCGCTGGACGACGCCGATCCCACGCCGAAGATGATCTACGTCAAGGGCACGATCGACGCCAATACCGACGCTGCCGGAAGGTCATTGTCCTGCGCGGACTACGCGACCGACGGCTACTCCCTGGACGCCTATCTCACCGCCTACGACCCGGCGACCTGGGGCAGGACCGAGCCGTCCGGCCCCCAGGAGGACGCCCGCGCCGCCTCCGCCGCCCGGCAGGCCGAACGGGTCGAGCTGACGGTGGGTTCCAACACCACCATCGCGGGCCTCGGCCGCTCCGCCCGGCTACTGGGGGCCAGCCTCCAGGTCCGGGGCGCGGACAACGTCATCGTCCGCGATCTCACGTTCGAGGACGCCTTCGACTGCTTCCCCGCCTGGGATCCGGCCGACGGCGACGACGGCAACTGGAACTCCGAGTACGACAACCTGGTGGTGTACGGCTCCACCCACGTCTGGATCGACCACAACACCTTCACCGACGGCCGCCGCCCGGACAGCGCCCAGCCCAGCTACTACGGGCGGCTCTATCAGCAGCACGACGGTGAGCTGGACGTGGTGCGCGGCGCCGATCTCGTCACCGCGTCCTGGAACGTCTTCGCCGACCACGACAAGACGCTGATGATCGGCAACAGCGACGGCGCGGGCGCGACGGACCGCGGCAGGCTCCGGGTCACCCTCCACCACAACCTGTTCAAGAACATCGTGGAGCGGGCGCCGCGGGTGCGGTTCGGGAAGGTGGACGTCTACAACAACCACTTCGTCGCGCCCAAGAGCGGATATGTCTACAGCTGGGGCGTGGGCGTCGAGTCCCAACTCGTCGCCGAGGCCAACGCCTTCACGACGCCCTCCTCCGTTGACCCCGCGAAGATCATCAAGAAGTGGAACGGCACGGCGCTGACCGCGCGGAACAACCTCCTCGGCGGCCGCCCGGCCGACCTCCTCGCCCTCCACAACGCGGGTGTCCCCGGGGAGACGCTGGGCGATGACGCGGGCTGGACGCCGACGCTGCGCCCGCGGGTCGACGCGCCGCGTGTGGTGCCCGGTGTCGTGGACGGGGGCGCGGGCGCGGGCCGTCGGCGCTGACGGCCCGCCGCCACCGAAAGCAGGGAGGCCGGGCGTTACTGGCCCCGCCCGGCATCCCTTTCCCGTCCCCGACTATGAACCCCGTGTATACGTGCGATGTATAGTGCTCGCAGCTTGTGCTGCCAACTTTACGCATTTGGGCGGACGTTGGCGGCATGGCGACCACTATTGGCCACAAGGTGACTTCGGGGACATCAATGGGGCGAAAAGGTCGAATATCCGGGCTGTGTGTCAGTCTCGTCAGCGCCGTCTGCCTGACGCTGGGCCTCAGCGGCTGCGGCGCGTCGTACGACACCACCTCGCCGCGCAGCGCCCGGGAGCACGCGGCGTCGGACGCCGACGGCTCGACACCGGCCGCCTCCAAGCCGGACGTGCTCAAGGGGGGCGACGGGGCGAACGACGCGAACGGCTCGGTCGACTGCGCCGTCGCCAAGTGCGTCGCCCTCACCTTCGACGCGGGCCCCAGCGGCAACACCCCCCGGCTGCTGAAGATTCTCGAGCGCGAGAAGGCCCACGCGACCTTCTTCATGCTCGGCAGGAAGCACATCGACCGCCACCCGGACCTGGTGCGCCGCATCGCGGACGAGGGGCATGAACTGGCCAACCACACCTGGTCGCACAAGATCCTGACCAAGACCGACTCCGACGAGGTCCGCACGGAGATCACCCGCGTCCAGACCGCCGTCAAGAAGCTCACCGGCCGTACGCCGCTGCTGATGCGCCCGCCGCAGGGGCGTACGGACGAGCGGGTCTCCAAGATCTGCCGCGAGCTGGGCGTGGCGCAGGTGCTGTGGAGCGTGACGGCGAAGGACTACCAGACGAACGACTCCGCGCTGATCGAGAAGCGGGTGCTGGACCAGACGAAGCGCGACGGGATCATCCTGCTGCACGACATCTACCCGGGCACGGTGCCGGCGGTGCCGGGGATACTGGCGAAGCTGAAGAAGGAGGGCTACACGGTGGTGACGGTCTCCCAGTTGATGGCCCCGGCCGTCCCGGAACCGGGCAAGGTCTATCGCCCATGAGGCAACAAACCGACACCATCTCCGTCGTGTTCGAACACCCTCGGCCACAAAATGATCAAGAGTTGGCGCAAGCTATCGCGATGCGATCGGGATTTCGTAATCTAAGAATCCTCGGGAGTGCGGCAACCTAATCTGGACTGGCGGCAACTACGACATGGAGCGGGCCGGTTCGGATCCTCCGGCCCGTTCTCTCGACGCGGAACAGGAGTTGCCATGGGGCTGAGACGCAAACGGGGCCGTCACCGCCGCCGCAAGGATCGCACGCTGCCGTTGGGCAGCGCCGTGATCGTGGCGTCGGCCGTGGCCGGGGTGTATCTGACGGCTTCGCCGGAGGACGCGAGCGCCGTGCCCACCACCCTGTATGTGGCCACCAACGGCAACGACGGCAACACCGGCACCCTCAAGTCCCCCTACCGAAGCCTGGAGAAGGCGTTCTCCACCGCCAAGGCGGGCACCACCATCGAGGTCCGCGGCGGCACGTACTACCCCTCCAGGACCCTGCGCAGCTCCGTCAGCGGCACCCCCCGCGAGCGCGTCCAACTGCGGTCGTACCGGGCGGAGAAGGTCCGGCTCGACGGCTCCCGGCTGGGCGAGGGCTCCTCTCTGGTCTCCCTCGCCGCCGACTACTGGACGGTCTCCGGCATCGAACTGCGCAACGCCCCGGGCGGCGGCCTGGTCTGCACCTCCTGCGCGCGCAACGTCTTCCAGAACCTCAGCACCCACGGCAACGGCGACACCGGGCTCACCCTCCGCGGCGACGACACCAACGGCAACGTCATCCGGAACCTGGACTCCTACGCCAACCACGACGACGCCACCGGCGGCCAGCGAGCCGACGGCATAGCCATCACCCACGGCTCCGGCACCGGCAATGTGGTCACCGGATCCCGGCTGTACCACAACAGCGACGACGGCCTCGACCTGTGGATGTGGGCGAGCCCCGTCACCATCGAGCACTCCTGGGCCTTCGGGAACGGCCGGAACCGCTGGCACATCCCCTACTTCAAGGGCGACGGCAGCGGCTTCCAGCTCGGCGCCGACCGCCGTGGCGCCCCCTCGCCCGCCCATGTCGTACGGTCCTCCGCCGCCTGGGCCAACACCAAGAGCGGCTTCGACGCGGGCGGCAACACCGGAGCCCTCCGGCTCCAGCGCACCACCTCCTTCGACAACTGGGGCAAGGGCTACTCCGTCGCCGGCTCCCACGCCCGGCTGACCCGCAACCTCGCGCTCTCCAACGGCCGCGGCAGCGCCGACGCCGGCCCCTCGCCGTCTCGCGGGACAACAACTGGGCGCCGGGCGGCCGGGCCACCCCGCCCCTGGTCACCACCGACCCCACCACGGCCTTCGGCCCCCGGCGGCCGAACGGCTCCCTGCCGCTCACCGGCTTCCTCGTGGTGATGGACCGCACCGACATCGGTTCGCCGATGAAGTGAAACCCCGGGGAAGGCCGCCCCGCCCCCGTCAGCTGTGGCCCATGATGGGGCGCGGGCGGTAGGGGGCCTCCAGGCGGGCCACCTCCTTCTCGTCGAGCGTCAGCCCGACCGCCGCGACCGCGTCCTCCAGATGGCGGGTCTTCGTGGCCCCGACGATCGGCGCGGTGACCGCGGGCCTGCTGAGCAGCCACGCCAGCGCGACCTGGGCCGGGGACACCCCGCGTTCCTCGGCGACCGCGCGGGTGGCGTCCACGATGGAGAAGTCCGCGTCCGCGTACCACCGCTCCACCATCGGATCGTTGCCCGCCCGGACCGTCTGCCCGGTGCGGTCCCGGTCGCGGGTGCCCGCCAGCAGCCCGCGCGCCAGCGGGCTCCAGGGGATGACGCCCACGCCCTGGTCCAGGCAGAGCGGGTTCATCTCCCGCTCCTCCTCGCGGTAGAGCAGGTTGTAGTGGTTCTGCATCGAGACGAACCGGGTCCAGCCGTGCGCCTCGGCGATGTGCTGCGCCTTGGCGAACTGCCAGGCGTACATGGAGGACGCGCCGATGTACCGGGCCTTTCCGGCCCGCACCACATCGTGCAGCGCCTCCATCGTCTCCTCGAGCGGTGTCTCGTGGTCGAAGCGGTGGATCTGGTAGAGGTCCACATGGTCGGTGCCCAGCCGCCGCAGCGAGGCGTCGATGCCCGCCATGATGTGCTTGCGGGAGAGACCGCGGTCGTTGGGGCCCTCGCCCATCGGGTTGTAGACCTTCGTGGCCAGGACGTAGTCGTCGCGGCTGGGGAAGAGCTCCCGCAGCAGCTCACCGGTGATCTCCTCGCTCCGGCCCACCGAGTACATGTCGGCGGTGTCGAAGAAGGTCACCCCCTCCTCGGCCGCGCGCCGCACGATCGGCCGCGCGTCGTCGATGTCCAGCTGCCAGGGCCGGTGCTCGGGGCTGCCGTAGCTCATCATGCCCAGGCAGATCCGCGACACCTTGACGCCCGACGCGCCCAGCCGTACGTACTCCATGCGTCTGCTCCTCCTGCTCGTCCGCCCGTTCGGCCGACCCGTCACAGCAGACCACTCCGGCCGCCGGATGTCAGCCCGGTGTGACGAAACCGCTTTCGTACGCGGCGATCACCGCCTGGGTGCGGTCCCGGACGCCCAGCTTGGTGAGCACCGCCCCCACATGAGTCTTGACGGTGGCCGGGCCCACCGCCATCCGGGCCGCGATCTCGGAGTTGGACAGCCCGTCGGTCATCAGCCGCAGCACCACGGCCTCCCGCTCGGAGAGCCGCTCGCGCAGCGCCCGCGCCGTCGCCTCGCGGTCCGGGCCGCGGGCGGCGGCGTGCTCGGCGGCCAGCGCCCGCACCGCGGCCGGGAACAGCAGCGAATCGCTGCGCGCCACCACCCGCACCGCGTCCACCAGTTCCGCCGCGCGGGCCCGCTTGAGCAGGAAGCCACTGGCCCCGGCGCGCAGCGCGTCGTACACGTAAGCGTCGTTCTCGAACGTGGTCACCACGATGACGCGCGGCGGGTCCGGCACGGTGCCCAGGATCCGCTCGGTGGCGCGGATGCCGTCCACATCGGGCATCCGGACGTCCATCAGCACCACGTCCGGGCGCAGCTCACGGACCACCGGCACGGCCTCGGCGCCGCTTCCGGCCTCGCCCACGACCTCCAGGTCCGGCTCGCTGGAGAGGATCGCGCGCAGCGCGGTGCGCACCATCCGCTCGTCGTCGACGAGCACGATGCGCAGGGGGGACGGCGGGGCGCTCACCGGGACGCCTCCACCGGGAGCCGGACCGTCAGCCGCCAGACGCCGTCCACGGTGTCCCACGCGCAGGTGCCGCGCAGCAGGGTGGCCCGCTCGGCGATGCCGCGCAGCCCGCGGCCGCCGGTGGGCCGCGCCCGGGTGGTTCCGTCCACCGGGTTCTCCATCGTGATCTCCACCTTCTTCCGGTCCTCGGCGATCCGGAGCCGCACCGGCACCCGGCCCGCGTGGCGCAGCGCGTTGCTGAGCCCCTCCTGGACGATGCGGTACGCCTCGCGGGAGACCACGGGCGGCAGCCGGTCCAGCGTGCCCGGGGCCGTCAGCTCGACGGCGACGCCCGCGGCCCGGGTGCGGGCGAGCAGCCCGTCCAGATCCATCAGGGTGGGGGAGGGGGCGGGGGCCGGGGCGTCCTCCCCTTCCCGTAACAGGCCCAGCACGCTGTCGAGTTCGCCGACCGCGTCCCGGGTGGTCTCCTCGATGGCCGCCAGCGCCTCCCGGGCGAAGTCCGGGTCGGAGTCGAGGACCTTACGAGCCGCGCTCGCCTGGAGGGTCACCGCGCTCAGCGCGTGGCCGACCGAGTCGTGGAGCTCGCGGGCGAGCCGGTTGCGGGAGGCGAGCCGGGCGGCCCGCCGCTCGGCGGCGGCGAGCCGCTCGGCGGGGGACGGGCCGAGCAGCGCGGGCGCGCAGCGTGCCAGCAGCGCCCCGGCGGCCGCGGCGATCCCCATGAGCAGGGCCAGCAGCGCCACCCCGGCCAAGGGCGCCAGCGCGGTGGGGGCCGAGCCGAACGAGTCCGGCCAGCCCAGCCCGTCGGCGTACGAATCGTCGGTGAACGGCAGCGCGACCAGCAGCGCCGAGGCGGGCAGCAGGGACAGGAAGAGCCCGCTGACCAGCCCGCCGATGGCCAGGTGCAGCCCGTACCAGAGCGCGGTGCGGGCGCGCGCGTCCCATGAACCGGCCGGCCCGGCCGCGAGCTCCGCGGACTCCGGCAGCCCGCACAGCGAGCGCGCGGCGGTGGCCTCCAAGGGGCGTACGAGCGGCAGCAGCGCGGTCGGCGCGGCCAGCGGCAGGGCCGAGGCGAAGGTGCCCAGCTGCCAGCGCAGGGAGGTGAAGGGGTCGGCACCCCGCACCAGCATCGCGAAGACCACGGTGGTCAGCAGGTAGTACGGCATCAGCAGGGCGCCGCCGAGCACCAGATGGACCCAGCGCAGCTGAACCCGGCGGCCGATCACCGCACGGACCGCCCGCCGCCACCACACCCCGGTCACCGGGCGGGGCGTTCCGCCGCGCGACCCGCGGAGCCGCGCTCGCGGAAGAAGCGCCCGCCGGCCGTGCGGGCGAGTGATCCGGTGGTCATCCGCACAGCGTAGGTCAGTTTCATCGGCGCGGTCGGCTCCTTGGCGGCGCTCCGGGCGGTCGGCCGGACGCACGCCGGGGAGGGGCTGGGTCATGGCCACCAGCCTCCCGGCGCGGCGCGCGCCGCGCGTCACCCCGCCCGACGATCCCCTCCGCCGTGCGGCGGAGGGGGCGTCCTCCCGTGGGTCAGAGGCGGCGCGTCGCGAGGGTGAGCCGGTCCCGGGCGTCGAACAGGGCGTCCTTGATCATCTGCTCATGGGCGGGGGTGAGCCGGGCCACCGGCACCGAGCAGCTGATGGCGTCCCGCGAGGGGGTGCGGTAGGGGATGGCGATGCCGAAGCAGCGCAGGCCCAGGGTGTTCTCCTCGCGGTCCACCGCGTACCCCTGCTCCCGGATGAGGTGCAGCTCCTCGATCAGCTTCTCGCGGTCGGTGATGGTGTGGTCGGTGAGCTGGCCCAGCGTCTCCGGCAGCAGCTTGCGCACCTGCTCGTCGGAGTACGTGGCCAGCAGCGCCTTGCCCAGCGAGGTGGAGTGGGCGGGCAGCCGGCGGCCGACGCGGGTGAAGGGGCGCAGATAGTGCTGGGACTGCCGGGTGGCGAGATAGACGACATTGGTGCCGTCGAGCCGGGCGAGGTGGATGGTCTCGGTGGTGTCGTCCGAGAGCCGGTCCAGGGTGGGGCGGGCGGCGGCCACGACCTCGTCGCCGTCGATGTAGGAGGTGCCGACGAGGAGGGCGCGCACCCCGATCCCGTAGCGGGTGCCGGTGGCGTCCGTCTCCACCCAGCCGAGCTCCACCAGGGTGCGCAGCAGCATGTAGAGGCTCGACTTGGGGTAGCCCACGGCCTCCTGGACCGCGGCGAGGCTGTGCATCCCCGGCCGCCCGGCGAAGAACTCCAGCAGTTCGACCGTGCGGACTGCCGATTTGACCTGGGCCCCGCCTGTCTCGGCAGCTGACATCGCCTTGACCCCTCTGTTCGACCAGCCATAGAGTCCCGAGGGGAAATTCATCACCCGGGACAGCGTTCAGCATATCGAACACCGTCGATGTGTGAGACGCAAGCAGCGGTAACACCACAGCAGGAGGAATCCGCGGTGTCAGCACCAGTGTGGAGCGTCGACCCCCGAACCGGAAAGCAGCGCGAGCAGGTAGCGGTCGAAGCCACGGCGGAGGAGGTCGACCGCGTGGTGCGCGCGGCCCACGCCGCCCGCGGCTCCCTGGCCGACCGTGCGGTGCGCGCCGCCCTGCTGCGCACCGCCGCCGATCTGCTCGACGAGGCCCGTGACCAGCTGGTCGAGGCCGCCGACGCGGAGACCGCACTCGGCCCCGCCCGGCTCACCGGCGAACTCGCCCGCACCACCTACCAGCTGCGGGCCTTCGCGGCCATCGTGGACGAGGGCGCCTTCCTCGACGTCCGCATCGACCACGCCGACGCCACCCAGACCCCGCCCTGGCCCGATCTGCGCCGCTACAAGCTGCCGCTCGGCGTCGTCGCCGTCTACGCCGCCAGCAACTTCCCGCTCGCCTTCTCCGTGCCCGGCGGGGACACCGCGAGCGCCCTCGCCGCGGGCTGCCCGGTCGTCGTCAAGGCCCACCCGGACCACCCCGCCACCTCCGAGGTGGCCGCCTCCGCGCTGCGCCGCGCCGCCGAGCGGGTCGGGGTGTCCGCCGATGTGATCGCGGTGGTGCACGGCTTCGACGCGGGGCTCGAGCTGGTCAAGCATCCGCTGATCGCCGCCGCCGGGTTCACCGGCTCGGTCCGCGGCGGCCGCGCCCTGCACGACGCGGCGGCCTCCCGGCCGGTGCCGATCCCCTTCCACGGCGAACTGGGCAGCCTCAACCCGGTCGTGGTCACCGAGGCCGCGGCCGCCGAGCGCGGCGACCAGATCGGCGCGGGGCTCGCGGGCTCCATGACGCTGGGCGTCGGCCAGTTCTGCACCAAGCCCGGCTTTGTGCTGGCCCCGGCAGGACCGGCGGGCGACGGCCTGCTGAAGTCCCTCACCGACGCGGTCAGCAACACCGACGCCGGGGTTCTGCTCGACCACCGGATGCGGGACAACTTCGTCGCCGGGATCAAGGAGCGCGTCGAGCTGGAGGACGTGGCGGCCCCGGTCACCCCGGGCTCCGGCGGTGAGCACACGGTCAGCGCGGGCTTCCTGACCGTCCCGGCGCGGCGGCTCGCCGAGGGCGGCCCGCACGATGTGCTGCTGGAGGAGTGCTTCGGGCCGGTGACCGTCGTGGCGCGCTACGAGAGCGACGACGAGATCAGCGCGGTGCTCGGCCGGCTCCCGGGCAACCTCACCGCCACCGTCCACCTCTCCGCCGCCGAGGGCGAGGGCACCGAGGGCCGGGCCGGTGAGCTGATCTCCGAGCTCACCCCGCTGGCCGGCCGGGTCCTGGTCAACGGCTGGCCGACCGGTGTCGCGGTCGCCCCGGCCCAGCACCACGGCGGCCCCTACCCGGCCACCACCTCCACCTCCACCTCGGTCGGCGGCACCGCCATCGAGCGCTGGCTGCGGCCGGTCGCGTACCAGGACACCCCGGCCGCCCTGCTGCCGCCGGAGCTGCGCGACGAGAACCCGCTGGAGCTGCCGCGGCGGATCAACGGCGTCCTGGAGCAGCGCGGCTGACCCCCGGAACGGCGAATCGGCCGCCGGACTCGCGGACCTGCCTCGCGCCTCCGGCGGCCGATTCGCGTTGCCGTTCACCCGGGCGCCGACCAAGCCATGAGAATCACCGCAGGTCAGCGGGTATGCATAAGGATCGCTTGAAGGCATCCGACACGGAAACGCGATGGACGCCGGGGTGCGCCCGTCCCATAGTGGATGGACATGGAGAGCCTGGCGGGCGCCGAATTCGCGCCACACACGACGTATCTCACCACCGCATCCAGCGGTCTGATCCCCGCACGCTCCGTGGCTGCCATGAAGGCGGCCCTTGACGGCTCGGCCGCCGGACAGCCCGTGATCGGCGTGGCCTTCGAGGCGGTCGAGGCGGCCCGCGCCGCCTACGCCCGGCTCGTCGGAGTACCGGCGCGGCAGGTCGCGGCGGGCAACTCGGTCGCCGGGTACGCGGGGATGATCGCGACCTCGCTGCCGCCCGGCGCCGAAGTCCTGGTGGCCGACGGCGACTTCAGCTCCCTGGTCAACCCCTTCGCCGTACGCGGCGACCTCAAGTTGCGCATCGTGCCGCTGAAGGAGATCGCCGAGGCGGTACGGCCCGGTACCGCGCTGGTGGCCGTGAGCGCGGTCCAGTCGGCGGACGGGCGGATCGCCGATCTCGCCGCCATCCGGGAGGCCGCCCGGGCCCACGGCGCCCGCACGCTGGTGGACGTCAGCCAGGCGGCCGGCTGGTTCCCGGTGAACGCCGCCGAGGCCGACTACACCGTCTGCGTGGCCTACAAGTGGCTGATGTGCCCGCACGGGGTCGCCTTCCTCACCGTGCCCGAGGACCTCGGCGACCTCACCCCCGTCTTCGCGGGCTGGGTCGCGGGCGAGAGGCCCTGGGACAGCTGTTACGGCCCGGTGAGCGAACTCGCCCACTTCGCCCGCCGCTTCGACGAGGCCCCGAGCCTGTACTCCTACCTCGCGGCCCGGCACTCCCTCGCGCTGATCGAGGAGCTGGGCACCGAGGCCATCGCCGCCCACGACCGCGCGCTCGCCGACCGCTTCCGGGCCGGGGCCATCGCGCTCGGCCACCAGCCCGTGGCCGCCCCCGGATCGGCCATCGTCTCCGTACCGGGCCTGGGCGACGCCGCGTCCCGGCTGGCGGAGGCGGACGTGCACGTCTCGGCGCGGGCCGGCAACCTCCGCGCCTCCTTCCACCTGTACAACACCGCGGCCGATGTGGACCGGCTGCTGGAGAAGCTGTCCGGCTGAGCCGGGCCGGTCCCGGCACGGGGACTCGCGGCACAAAAATCTGAGGGAAGCCGGGGCACTCCGGCTTCCCTCAGATCACGGACGTCACGTCATCGCACGGCGGTCATCACCGAACGGGCGTGAAGTCCCTCGCGCCGATGAACTCCGGCCGGCGGACCGGTGCGGCGAACGGCTCGACCGCCGTGTTCTCCACGCTGTTGAACACGATGAACACATTGCTGCGGGAGTACGGCGTGATGTTGTCGCCGGACCCGTGCATGCAGTTGCAGTCGAACCAGACGGCCGATCCGGGCTGCCCGGTGAACAGCTTGATGCCATGCTTGTCGGCGAAGCCGCTGAGCGCCTCGTCGGACGGGGTGCCCGCGTCCTGCATCTGCAGCGACTTCTTGTAGTTGTCCTTCGGCGTCGCGCCCGCGCAGCCCAGGAAGGTGCGGTGCGACCCCGGCATGATCATCAGGCTGCCGTTGTACTCGTAGTTCTCGGTGAGCGCGATCGAGACCGACACGGTCCGCATGTTCGGCAGCCCGTCCTCGGCGTGCCAGGTCTCGAAGTCCGAGTGCCAGTAGAAGCCCGAGGCGCCGAAGCCCGGCTTGACGTTGATCCGGCTCTGGTGGACGTACACGTCCGAGCCGAGGATCTGCCGGGCGCGGCCCACGACCCGTGGGTCGCGCACCAGCTTGGCGAAGACCTCGCTGATCCGGTGCACCTCGAACACCGACCGTACGTCCTGCGACTGCGGCTCGATGATCGAGCGTTCGTCGGCGCGCACGTCCGGGTCGGCGATCATCCGCTCCAGTTCGGCGCGGTACTCCGCCACCTCGACCGGAGTGATCAGCTCGTCGATCGCCAGGAAGCCGTCGCGATCGAAATCGCTCAGCTCGGACGGTTGCAGCGGCCCCGGAGCCCCGGGTTCGGACCACACCACCGGGTCCACGCGTGGTGTGGCCACCTCCACGGCCCCGCGGGTCGGGTACAGGTCAGTGACCGCGGTCATCGGATCATGCCTCCTCGGTCTCGGTGATCAGCGGGTATACGCCGTTCTCATCATGGTCCTCCCGTCCGGTGATCGGCGGGTTGAAGACACACACGCACCGGAAGTCCGTCTTGGGACGCATCGTGTGCTTCTCATGCCCGTCCAGCAGGTACATGGTGCCGGGCGTGATCCAGTGCTTTTCACCGGTCTCGTCGTTGGTGAGCTCGGCCTCACCCTCGACGCACAGCACCGCCTCGATGTGGTTGGCGTACCACATCGACGTCTCGGTGCCCGCGTAGAGGATGGTCTCGTGGAGCGAGAAGCCGACGCCCTCCCGGGCGAGCACGATGCGCTTGCTCTCCCAGGTGCCGGACTTGGACTTGATGTGCCTCTCGGTGTCCTCGATGTCCTTGAAGGATCGGACGATCACGGTGAGTTCTTGCCTTTCTCTTCTCTGCGGTGCGGGAGGGGTTATGCGGTCTCGCGGACCGCGCGGGCGAGGGTCCGCAGCCCCTCGTCCAGGTCATCGGGGGAGATCGTCAGCGCGGGCAGCAGCTTGACGACCTCGCTCTCGGGCCGGACGTCTCCAGCAGCAGCCCCAGCTCGAAGGCGCGCTTGCAGACCGCCGAGGCGCGCGGCTTGTCCTCGAACTCCAGGCCCCACACCAGGCCACGGCCGCGGAAGTGGGTTCCGGACTGCTCCTCGCAGATGGCGCGCAGGGCCTGCTCGACCTGCTCGCCGCGGGCGAGGGTCTGCTTCTCCATCTGGCCGTCCGCCCAGTAGGTGTCCAGGGTGGCGGCGGCGGTGACGAACGCGGGGTTGTTGCCGCGGAACGTGCCGTTGTGCTCGCCGGGCTCCCAGATGTCCAGCTCGGGCTTGAAGAGGGTGAGCGACATCGGCAGGCCGTAGCCGCTGATGGACTTGGAGACGGTCACGATGTCCGGGGTGATGCCCGCCTCCTCGAAGGAGAAGAAGGCGCCGGTACGGCCGCAGCCCATCTGGATGTCGTCGACGATCAGCAGCATGTCCTGGCGCTCGCACAGCTCGGCCAGGGCGCGCAGCCACTCGGGCCGGGCGACGTTGATGCCGCCCTCGCCCTGCACGGTCTCGACGATCACCGCGGCGGGCTGGTTGAGGCCGGAACCCTGGTCCTCCAGCAGCCGCTCGAACCACAGGAAGTCCGGGACCGTGCCGTCGAAGTAGTTGTCGAACGGCATCGGCGTGCCGTGGACCAGCGGGATGCCCGCACCGGCGCGCTTGAAGGCGTTGCCGGTCACCGCCAGCGACCCCAGCGACATGCCGTGGAAGGCGTTGGTGAAGGAGACGATCGACTCGCGGCCCTTGACCTTACGGGCCAGTTTCAGCGCGGCCTCGACGGCGTTGGTGCCCGTCGGGCCCGGGAACATGACCTTGTAGGGCAGGTCGCGCGGCCGCAGGACGTTGTTCTGGAACGACTCGAGGAACGCGCGCTTGGCCGTGGTGGACATGTCCAGGCCGTGGGTGACGCCGTCACGCTCGATGTAGTCGATCAGCGCCCGTTTCAGCACCGGGTTGTTGTGGCCGTAGTTGAGCGACCCGGCCCCGGCGAAGAAGTCGAGGTAGGTGTGGCCGTCCTCGTCGTACATGTGGCTGCCCTGCGCACGGTCGAAGACGGCGGGCCAGCCACGGCAGTAGCTGCGCACCTCCGACTCCAGGGCCTCGAAGACGCTCAGGGCGGGCGGGGTGATGGTCACAGCGTTCTCCTGGGAGAGGGGTGTGAGGGGGGTGAGGAGGGTGGGGGATCGGGGGTGAAACGAGGTCGGGGTCAGGTCCGGTCTCCGCGCGGCCCGAGCGGGCCGAGCGGACCGATGCGGTAGAGCACCTCGGGCTCGTGCCCACCGTCGGGGAACAGACCGCCGTGGAAGAGCACCTCGCGCTCGAGCGGCGCTTCGTGCCGTTCGGCGAACGAGGTGAACAGCCGGTTCGAGGCGGTGTTGTCCGGGGTGATCGTCGTCTCGATGCCGCGGACGCCCGTCGCGACGACCCGCTTGACCAGTCCGTCGAGCAGGGTGGCGGCCAGTCCGCGGCCACGCCAGGCGTGGTCGACGGCGACCTGCCAGACGACCAGGGTCTCGGGGCGCTCGGGGCGGATGTAGCCGGTGATGAAGCCGACCGGTCCGCCGTCGGCGTCGCGCGCCACTACGGATGTGGCGGCGAAGTCGCGGCACCACAGGAGGTAGCTGTAGGAGGAGTTGAGGTCCAGGGCTTTGGAGTCGCGAGCGATTCGCCAGATCGCGGCTCCGTCCTCGACGCACGGGGTGTCGAGGGTCAGGCCCTCCGGCAAATCCAATTCGCTACGGACTAGGTCTGCTTGTGCGGCGGTCATGCAAATTCAATTTACCCAGCAGAATCAGAAAATGCATCGTGGTGGGGGGTTACGCGGAGGGGGTCGATGTGTTATCACGCGGGAGCGCGTACGCGCGCGGCCGCACGCCGAAAGGCGGTGATTTGTGGGGGAGTTAGTGGGGCAAAGCGCGCCGCGTGTGGGGTCTGTCACATGTGCGTAACCGGCCGGTGACCGGCTTGAATTTCGGGGCGGGATCTCGTGAAAAATTTTGTGTTTAGGAATCACAAAAGCGGGCAGACGAATGTGGAACCAGTAGCGGAAAAACGCGGGGAATTTCTGGCCAAGCCGCCATGAATTCAATCTCCCACGGTGAACTGAGGGAAGTCGCCCCGCACCGCGAAGGCCCCGGAGGCGCCGTTGCCCGAGGCCGCGTACGCGTCCCGGCCGGTGTCCCGGTCGCCCTCGGCGTGGTTGTACTGCCCGCGAAGACATACCGGCCCGCGGGCACGGTCGCCCCCTTCCGGAGCGTCCAGCGGTAGACCAGCACACCGTCCTCGACGCGGGTGGCGGTGGTCACATCGCCGGTCGGCAGGGAGTGCCAGGACCCGGTGGACCGCACGTCCCCGGTGTCCGCGACCCGCAGCTCCACCGTCAGCGAGGTCAGCGGCCTGCCGATGGTGAGCGTGATGTCGCTCTGTGCCCAGTACGGATTGGAATGGGCGTTGATGGCGCCCTCGGACCGCACGGTCGGCTCGGCGAGGTGGTTTGGACCGGCCGCGGTGGGATAGGCGCTCGGCGTGTGCCGCTCAGCATCGCCCTGCGAACCGGCGTCCGGCTCGTCCCCGGGCCGCCGGTCCGTGCCGGCGCTCGCGCTGTCCCGGCCGGCGCCCGCGCCCGCCGGGGGTGCGGGCGGCTCGCTCGAGGTGCGCACCGTCTGCGGCCGCTCGGCGCCGTCCGTGACCACCACCGCGATCCCCGTCGCGGCGACCGCCGCGGCCAGCCCGGCGACCGGGCCCACCACCCGGGCCCAGCGCGGGCTCGTCCGCGGGGCGCGGCGGCGGTCACCGGCCGTCATGCCCGCCGTGACCCGGGCCAGCATCCGGATCCGGTCCGGCTCATGGGAGGCGGCGGCCGTACGCAGCTCGGCGACGACATCGCGGCCCTCGGGGCGGCCGCGGCTCCCGGGGCGCTCGCGATGCTCGATCATCAACTGCCCCCTCCTGCGTGTCCGGCGTGGCCCATATGACCGGAGTGGCGGGCCGGTCCTGTGTGGCCGGTGTGGCTCGTGTGGCCTGTGTGGCTCGTGTTCCCAGCGCGGAGCGTTCGTACCGTCCGTCCTGCCCGCTCGGCCTCGGTCGCCGCGGACAGCTCGTCCTCGTCCTCGCCGTCCGGAGGACCGAGCAGCCGCTCCAGCTCGGCGATGCCGCGTGAGGTCTGACTCTTGACCGTGCCCACCGAAATGCCCAGCGTACGGGCCGTCTCCCGCTCGGAGAGGTCGAAGGCGTGGCGCAGCACCACACACGCGCGCTTGCGGAACGGCAGCCGGACCAGCGCGGCCTGCACATCCACCACGGCGGACACATCCGGGTCGTCCACGCGGTCGGGCCGCTGCGAGGAGAAGAGCGCCACGCGGCGCCGCTCGCGCACCAGGCTGCGGATCCGGGAACGGGCCAGGTTGGCGACCACGCCCCGGGCGTACGCGGCCGGATGGTCGGCGGCCCGGACCCGGTCCCACTGGTGCCAGACCGCCACCAGCGCGTCGGCCGCCAGGTCGTCCGCCCCGTCGGAGCTGCCGAGCAGCAGATGGGCGAGGCGGGCCAGCTCGGCGTGGTGCCGCTCGAAGAAGTCCCGGAACTCGGCTTGCGGGTCGGCCGGTGAGGCGTCGGCGGGCAGGACGTGGGCCGGTGAGGAGTCGGCGGATAAGGCGTCGGCCGGTACGGCTTTGGCCGGTAAGCCGTCGGGGTTCTCCGGCGCGTCGGCCGCCCGCGGGGAGACGTCCCCGGGGAGACGTCCCCCGGGACCCCTGGACCCCGTGGCGTGTCCGCCATGCGCGTCGCGTCCATCCGTACGGCTCGCGCGGTGCCCGAGGCGGCCGCGTCATCGGTGGGAGCGCTCACGAGGACCTCCTCACTGCCGCTCGTCCGGTGGGTTGCGTGAGCGTAGCAGCGCTGTGCGTGTTGTTCGAGTGGCGCCGTTCCCGCTGATGGGAATTGGCCGGTCAACGCCCTGCTCGGGTCTCGTACAGTGCGTTGCATGAGGGATAGCGCGGTGCTCCACATCAAGGGCCGGGTCCTGGTCGGACCGGACACCGGCGACGCTGACGGGGACGTACGGGACGAGCTGTGGGTGGTCGACGGCAGGATCACCTTCGAGCGGCCGTCCGGGGCCAGGGACATCCGGCTGATCGAGGGCTGGGCGCTGCCCGGACTCGTCGACGCCCACTGCCATGTCGGACTCGACGCCCATGGGGCGGTGGACGACTCGACGAGCGAGAAACAGGCGCTGACCGACCGCGACGCCGGGGCGCTGCTGCTGCGGGACGCCGGATCGCCGGCCGACACCCGCTGGATCGACGACCGCGAGGACCTGCCCCGCATCATCCGGGCCGGCCGCCATATCGCCCGCACCAAGCGCTACATCCGCAACTACGCGCATGAGATCGAGCCCGAGGACCTGGTCGCGTATGTGGCCGCGGAGGCGCGGCGCGGTGACGGCTGGGTCAAGCTGGTCGGCGACTGGATCGACCGGGAGACCGGCGATCTGGGGTTCTGCTGGCCTCGTGGCGCGGTCGAGGAGGCCATCGCGGAGGCGCACCGGCTGGGCGCGCGGGTCACGGCGCACTGTTTCGCCGAGGAGAGCCTGGCCCCGCTGGTCGAGGCGGGGATCGACTGCGTCGAGCACGCCACCGGGCTCACCGAGGAGACCATCCCGCTGTTCGCCGAGCGGGGCGTGGCGATCGTGCCGACCCTGGTCAACATCGCCACCTTCCCCGGCTGGCGCTGGGGGGCGAGGCGAAGTTCCCGCGCTGGGCCGACCATATGCGGCGGCTGCACGCACGCCGCTACGAGACGGTGCGGGCGGCCTACGACGCGGGCATCCCGATCTACACCGGCACCGACGCGGGCGGCGGCCTGGCCCATGGGCTGGTCGGGCAGGAGGTCGCCGAGCTGGTGAAGGCGGGCATCCCGGTGCGGGACGCGCTCTCGGCGGCGACCTGGGGAGCGCGGGACTGGCTCGGACGACCGGGGCTGACCGAGGGTGCCTCCGCCGATCTCGTCGTCTACGACACGGATCCGCGCGCCGATGTGCGGGTGCTGACGACGCCGCGGCGGGTGGTGCTGCGGGGACGGGTGGTCGGCTGACGGGGCGCCCGGGGAGGGGGCCGATACGGGCGGGGACAGGTGGGGCGGGGGGTGCCCGAAGGGAACGTGGTTCGAACTGGGCGGCGAACCACACCCTTTGGGATGAACGGACATCATGTGTCTGCCTGTTTACCGTCGGTGCGCAAATATGGCGTGGTCGAGGCCGTCGGCGCCCGTGGAGTCCCCCGCGGCAGGCGCCGGCGGCTCCATGTCTCCTGTGGGGGTCAACTCACGTGTCCTGTTCCAGTAACACCTACTTCGGCATGCCCACCCGCCGTCTGGCGGCCGCCACTGCCGCTGCCGCGGTCTCCGTCCTGGGCCTGCTGCCCGCGGCGACCGCGCAGGCCGACACCGGCGTGACCACCGGTAAGGCGGGTGCGGTCGTGCTCCGCACCGACCTCGATGTCTCCCTGCTCAACAAGACCGTCAGGGCTCCGCTCTCGGTCGCGCTGAACGATGTGCACGCGCCCGCGACCGCCAGCAAGACGGCGCTCAGCGCGACCCTGGACGGCGTGGACGGGGGCCGGCCGTTCAATGTCCTGCGGGCCGATGTGGCCACCGCCCGGGCCGCCGTGGACAAGCAGCGTGCCGAGGGGTACTCCAACCTCGTCAACGCCCAGGTGCATGTCCCGGGCCTGGCCGCGGTGCCGCTGATCACGGTCGAGCAGGTGACCTCGAAGGCGGTGTGCGCCGTCGGGAAGCGGCCGACCGCCCACTCCAACCTGCTCGGCAGCGTCAGCGTGCTCGGTCAGAAGGTCACCCTGCGCACGAGCGGCACCACCACGGTCGATGTGCCGTCGCTCGGCCAGGTACGGCTCGACCTGTCGCGGACGGCCACCACCTCGCGCACGGCGGCGGCCACGGCCCTCAACCTGAAGGTCTCCGTGAACCCGCTGAAGCTGAACGTCTCGGAGGTCGAGGGGCAGGTCACCCTCGCCCGGGCGACCTGTGAGTCGCCGGTGGCCGCGGCGGTCCAGCCCAGCCCGAGCGTGGGCTCCCAGACCAAGCCCGAGCCCAAGCCGGAGCACCTGGCCGAGACCGGCGGCAGCTCGGCCACGCCGTACCTGGTGGCCGGGGGCGCCCTCCTGCTCGCCGTGGGCGGCGGCGCCGTCGTCCTGGGCCGTCGCCGGCGCGCCGCCACCACCCGGGGCGACGCCGCCTGACGCCGGTTCGTCGGGCCCGGCACCCGCGCCACTTCATTGGATCCGGCACCGGCGCCGCCCGGCACCCGCGCCACCCGGCGCGGGTGCCGGGGCCGGGGCGGCTGCGCGCATGGGTGCGGACGTCGGCCCGGGGCCGCGGGCGCCGGTCCGGCAACGGATTCCGGCGCCGGGGGCTGGTGCCGGGGCCAGGGGCCCGGGGCGCGGGTGCCGGGCCGGGGGACGGATTCCGGCGCCGGTCGTGGACACCGGGCTGGGTCCGTGGGCGCCGGGCCCGGACGTCGGGCCCGGGTCCAGACACCCACGACCCCGGCCCGACGTCCGGGCGCGCTCGGGCGCAGGGTCCGGTCATGAGGGCACGGGCGAGCCGTAGTTGACCGCGCTCCTCGCGCCGACGCCACGCGGCGCGCGGTCGTGCGGCGCGGTCAGGCGGCCGTGTCCGCTATCGCCTTCGCCAGGGCGATGACGAAGCGATCCGTCGTGGCGCGGTCGCGGACGGCGAGCCGGAGCCACTCCGGGCCGAGGCCCGGGAATGTGTCACCGCGGCGGACGGCGAAGCCCAGCTCCCGCAGCCGGGTGCGGATCGCCGCCGCGCCCACCACACGGATCAGCAGAAACGGCCCGGCCGCCGGGCCGCACACCCGCACCTCGGCCAACTCCGCCAACTCGGCCAGCCGGTCGGCCAGATGGGCCCGGTCGGCGGCCGTACGGTCCGCGGCCCGGGCCGCCTCGGCGAGGGCGGACGGGGTGCAGCACGCCTCGGCCGCCGCCAGGGCCGGGCTGGACACCGGCCACAGCGGCTGGACCCGCTCCAGCGCCGTGACGGTGTCCGGCTCCGCCAGTACGTAGCCGATCCGCAGCCCCGCCAGGCCCCAGGTCTTGGTGAGGCTGCGCAGCACCACCAGCCCCGGCACATCCGTGCGGGCCGCCAGCGACTCCGACTCACCCGGGACGGCGTCCATGAACGCCTCGTCCACCACCAGCGTCCGCCCCGTCCGGGCGAGCCCGGCCACGGCATCGGCCGGGTGCAGCACGGATGTGGGGTTGGTGGGGTTGCCGATCACCACCAGATCGGCGTCCTCCGGCACGGCGTCCGGGGCCAGCCGGAAGCCGTCCCGCTCATCGAGGACCACACGCGCCACCGTGTGCCCCGCGTCCCGCAGCGCCGCCTCCGGCTCGGTGAACTGCGGATGCACCACCACCGGCCGTCGGGCCGACAGGGCACGGGCGAGCAGGACGAACGCCTCCGCCGCGCCCGCCGTCAGCAGCACCCGGCCGACCGGAAGCCCATGGCGCGCGGCGACCGCCTCCCGCGCCGCCCGCCCGTCCGGATAGGCGGCCAACCCGTCGAGGGACGCGGCGATATGGGACTTGAGCCAGTCCGGAGGCGTACCGGCCCGGACATTGACCGCGAGGTCCGTCAGCGCGGCATCGGCACCCCGCACCTCCGCGTCCCCGTGATGCCGCAGATCGAACCCGGCGGACCCGCCCTCGTCGGGCGGGGCAGCGGGCAGGTCCGGCGACGGCTCAGCGGACATCGGCATGGGCGTCCGGATGCGCGAAGGCATGGGCCTCATCGCTGAACCCGGCGCGCTCGCTGGTGTCGGCCACCTCCTCGTAGCGATCCATGACCAGGTCGGCCAACTCCCGCGCCGGGCCGATGACATCGGCCGAGACCACCTCGACCTCGGGGTAGGCGAGCCCCCAGCCCTCCGCCTGCTGCCGCACCCGCTCCAGGGCGTCGCCCTCGAACAGGAAGTACGGCAGCACCACGACCCGCCGCGCCCCCAGCTTGGCGCAGCGGTCCAGGCCGGACGCCACATCCGGGGCGGCGAGCGAGGCGAAGGCGACCTCGACGCCCGCGAAGCCACGGCCCTCCCACAGCAGCCGGGCCGCGCGGTGCACCTCGGCGTTGGCCTCGGGGAGCGGCGAGCCGTCGCCCACCAGCAGCACGGTCGTCTCCGCGCGGTCCGAGGGCAGCCGGGGCCGATCGCCCAGCGCCTCGTCGAGCCGCCGCTCCAGCAGGCTCAGCAGTGTGGGGTGCGGGCCGAGCGGCCGGGCGGAGGCGAACGAGGCGTCGGCGTGCCGCTCCGCCTCCTGGGCCAGCGCGGCGGCGATGCCGTCTCTCGGGGGAGCCGCCGGGATCAGCGTCATCGGGACGACCGCGAAACGGGTCACCCCTTCCCCGACGAGCCGGGTGACCGCGTCGGACAGCGGATGGCTGCCCGGTCCGGTGAGGCCACCCGCCACGGGCAGGTCCGGGTGGCGTGTGGCCAACTCCCTGACGAATGCCTGGAAGGCGGCGGCATGCCTTTCGTCTCGCGTGCCGATACCTGCGATGAGCAGGGCGGGCGGGGTCGTCACGAGGTCTCCTTGGTGCAAATGGTGCGGGTGTCACGGTCAGCGGGGGGGCGGGCTGTTCCGCCCCGAGACGTTACTGACCTGCGTCGGGGCGGTCGACGGCAGGTCTTCGCTGCCCGCCCTGCCCGGATTTGACCGCAGCCGGGCGGCGAGCGACGGCGCAGGTGGCCTTCCCGGGGCGGCCGACGGGCGTGGACTTCCGCTTGGCGACGAGCAGTTGGCCCCCGGACCGGCGGCCAGCAGCGCGGCCGCCTCGGCGACCCCGGCCGTGCCCACGGCGGCGAGCGGCGCCGCGGACGGGTTCGGGACCTCCACCGCGGCCAGCGCCTCCGCGGGGTATCCGCACAGCGGCACCCCCAGCCGCTCGGCCGCCGTCAGCAGTCCGGCCTCCCCGGACTTGGCCTCCACCGTGGCCAACTCGGCCACGCCGCGCGGGGAAAGGCCCGCCTCCGCCAGGGTGGCCTCGACCAGCCCGAGCACCTCGCCGGCGGATACGCCCCGGCCGGCCCCGACCCCGACGACAAACGGTGCCCCGGGCGGGGGAGACGCCGTGCCCCGGCCGATGACCTCCACGTCAGCTCACCGCCTCGGCTCAACCGGCAGGGGACGCGCATCTGTCGACGAACCGGGCCGCCGCCCCGGGGACCGAGGCCCAGTGCACATGCAGATAGGAAGCATGCACATCTCCCTGTGCGAACCCTTCGGTACGACGCTCCGGGTGGACGAGCCCCCAGGCGGGCTCCGGCCCCGCTCCGGGCACGATGGTCGTGCGGTGGAACTCATGGCCGCGCACCCGTGTCCCCGCGGCGGCGAGTGAGGTGTCGGAGACGGCCACGGCCTCACGGTAGCCCAGCGTCAGACGTTCCGACATCCGTGCCTTCGCGGCCAGCACCCCGCACATCGGCTCCCCGTCCAGCGAATGCGCCAGATACAGCAGTCCGGCACATTCGGCGGCGATGGGCGCGCCGGACGCGGCGAGCCCGGCGACGGCGGCGCGCAGCGGCTCGTTCGCGGACAGCTCGGGGGCGTAGACCTCCGGGAAGCCGCCGCCGATCACCAGACCGCCGGTGCCCTCGGGGAGGCGCTCGTCCCGAAGCGGGTCGAAGGGAACGACCCGCGCCCCGGCCGCCGTGAGCAGCTCGGCGTGCTCCGCGTACGAGAAGGTGAACGCGGCCCCGCCCGCCACGGCGACCACCGGCCGCGCCGCCCGGTCTCCCGGGCCCCGGCACCGGGGACGGCGTCCATCGCCCGGCGTATCTCCTCCTCCGGATCCCAGGCCCGCCCGGACAGCGGCGGTGCGCCGCGCGCCAGCGCCAGCAGCCCGTCGAGATCGCAGCCCTCCCGCACCCGCGCCGCCAGCGCGGCCGCCGAATCGACCGCCTCCGCATGGCGCTCGGCCACCGGCACCAGACCCAGATGGCGGCTCGGGGCCCGCACCGCCCGCGTCCGGCGCAGCGCGCCGAACACCGGCACCCCGCACCCCTCCAGCGCCTCGCGCAGCATCGCCTCGTGACGGTCCGAAGCGACCTTGTTGAGGATCACTCCCGCGACCCGCACCTCGGGGTCCCAGGAGGCGAAGCCATGCACCAACGCGGCCACCGACCGCGACTGCGACGACGCGTCCACCACCAGCACCACCGGCGCCCGCAGCAGCTTGGCCACATGCGCCGTCGAGGCCAGCTCGCCCTGCCCGGCCGCCCCGTCGAACAGGCCCATCACCCCCTCGACCAGGGCCAGATCGCAGCCCGCCGCCCCATGCAGGAACAGCGGCGCGATCCGGTCCGGACCGCACAGATAGGCGTCCAGATTCCGGCCCGGGCGCGCACCCCCGGCCCGCGACCGGCCGACCCTGAGGCGCCCGAAGAGGCGCCCGAGGAGATGGCCAGCGCGTGATAGCCAGGGTCGATGTAGTCCGGGCCGACCTTGTGCGGGGACACATCCAGACCGCGCTCCGCGAAGGCGGCCATCAGCCCCGCCGTGACCGTCGTCTTCCCGCTGCCGGAGGCGGGCGCCGCGATCACCAGGCGCGGAACACTCACCACTCGATGCCTCGCTGGCCCTTCTGACCGGCGTCCATCGGATGCTTGACCTTGGACATGTCGGTGACCAGGTCGGCGAAGTCCAGCAGCTGCGCCGGTGCGTTACGCCCCGTGATGACGACGTGCTGCGTTCCAGGCCGGTCCCGCAGCACCGCCACCACCTCGTCGGGGTCCACCCAGCCCCAGTGCATCGGATACGCGAACTCGTCCAGTACATAGAGCCGGTATGTCTCCGCCGCGAGATCGCGCTTGACCTGCTCCCAGCCCTCGCGTGCGGCCTCCTCGCTGGAAGCCATGTCGCGCTGGACCCACGACCAGCCCTCGCCCATCTTGTGCCATGCGACGGTCCCCCCTTCGCCCGAGTCGCCGAGGACGCGCAGCGCACGCTCCTCACCGACCCGCCATTTCGCGGACTTTACAAATTGGAATACACCGACCGGCCAGTTTTGGTTCCACGCCCGCAGCGCCAGCCCGAACGCCGCGGTCGACTTGCCCTTGCCCTGACCTGTGTGGACGAGCACCAGCGGACGGTTGCGGCGCTGGCGGGTGGTCAGCCCGTCGTCCGGCACGACGGTCGGTTGTCCTTGCGGCATCAGGCGGCCCTCCGAGGGTTCGAAACGGTTCGTACGTCGCGCACCAGCGCGGTCACGCTGTCCGCGCGCAGCTCGTCGAGTGTCACCGGCGTGCCCCGCAGTTCGCGGGCGAGCGCGCCCGCGAGCCCCAGTCGCACCGGCCCCGACTCGCAGTCCACGACCACCGAGGCGACCCCGTCGCCCGCGAGCATCCGCGCCGCGCGCCCGGCCCGCTCGACCGGCGTGGGCCCGCCGGACCGCCGCGCCTCCGTGGCCCGCCCGTCGGTCACCACGACCAGCAGCGGACGGCGTGCGGGATCCCGCAGCCGCTCCACCCGCAGCACCTCCCGGGCCTTCAACAGCCCGGCCGCCAGCGGCGTACGGCCGCCCGTCGGCAGCCGCTCCAGCCGTGCGGCGGCCGCGTCCACCGACGAGGTGGGCGGCAGCGCCAGCTCGGCGCCCGCGCCCCGGAAGGTGATCAGCCCGACCTTGTCCCGCCGCTGGTAGGCGTCCAGCAGCAGCGACAGCACCGCGCCCTTGATCGCGCTCATCCGCTTGCGCGCGGCCATCGAGCCCGACGCGTCCACCACGAACAGGACGAGATTGCCCTCCCGGCCCTCGCGCACCGCCTCGCGCAGATCGTCCCGGCGCACCAGCAGTCCGGGCCCGCGCCGACCGCGCGCCAGCTGATGCGGGGCGGCCGCCCGGACGGTCGCCGACAGATGCAGCGCGGAGAGCGTCCCCCGCGGGCGGCGCGCTCCGGTGGTGCGGCCGTGCGCGCTGCGGGCGCGCGAGCGACGGCCCGCAGCACCCTCGCCCAGGCCGGGGACGTCGAGCCGCCGGGTCCGGAACGGCTCGGCGGCGCCCACGGCCGCCCGCTCACCTCCGGCTCCGCCGGCACCGCCGTCCGATTCGCCTGCCCCGCCGTCCTGATCGGCCGGGGCGGGGTCGGGCTCGCGGTCGGCCGTCCCGTGCTCACCTGTGCGCTGGTCGGGGACGGACGGCTCGGGCTCGGCGGGCGGCGCCTGCTCCCGCGCCCCGCCACCCGCGCCCTCCTGCGGTCCGCCTTCGGGGCCGCCCGGGTCGTCCGGCCCGGAGCCGCCCGGCCCGTCCTCGGGGCCCGGGTCCGGATCCGGCTCCGGGTCGTCCTCCTCGAACCGCCGCAGGATCTCGTCGAGTTTGTCCTCGTCGAGCCCCGGCGCGTCGAACGGCGCCCGCCGTCGGCGGTGGGGGAGCGACAGCAGCGCCGCCCCCCGTACGTCCTCGGTCCGGACGTCGGTGCGCCCCGCCCAAGCCGCCAGCGCGGTCGCCGTACGGGCCGTCACGATGTCCGCGCGCATCCCGTCCACCTCGAACCCGGCGCACACCGCCGCGATCTGCCGCAGCGCGCGGTCGCCGAGCCCCACCCGCGGCAGCAGGGCGCGCGCCGCCGCGATGCGCTCCCGCAGGGCCTCCTCGTCCGCCGCCCAGCGCGCCGCGAACCCCTCGGGGTCCTCGTCGTACGCCAGCCGCCGCCGCACCACCTCGACCCGCTCCTCGGTGTCGCGGGACGCCGCGACCTCCACCGTGAGACCGAAGCGGTCCAGCAACTGCGGCCGCAGCTCGCCCTCTTCGGGGTTCATGGTGCCCACCAGGAGGAAGCGCGCCGCGTGCCGTACGGACACCCCCTCGCGCTCGACGTAGGAGGCGCCCATGGCGGCCGCGTCGAGCAGCAGGTCGATCAGATGATCGTGCAGCAGATTGACCTCGTCGACGTAGAGCACCCCGCGGTGGGCGTCCGCGAGCAGCCCGGGCTCGAACGCCTTCACCCCGTCCGACAGCGCCCGCTCGATGTCGAGTGCGCCGACCAGCCGGTCCTCGGAGGCGCCCACGGGCAGTTCGACCATCCGAGCGGGGCGCGCCTCGCCCGTGCCCGGCTCATGGGGCCCGTCCGGGCAGGACGGGTCGGGCGCGGCCGGATCACAGGAGAACCGGCACCCGGCCACCACGTCCACCTCGGGCAGCAGCGAGGCGATCGCTCTTACGGCGGTGCTCTTGGCCGTACCCTTCTCGCCGCGCACCAGGACACCGCCCACGGCGGGCGAGACGGCGTTGAGGAGCAGGGCGAGCCGCAGGCCGTCCATGCCGACGATCGCGCTGAAGGGGTAGGTGGTGGTCACGCGGCGGTACCTCCTGGGGTGCGTGGGCGTGGCGGTTCGGTGTGGGGGCGGGGGTTCGTCACGTCGTCCCCCCTGGCACCCCCGGAGGGACGAACGGCAGCCCCTCCGGGACGCCCTCCTCGATGAGCCGCAGCAGCGCGTCCGTGTCGGCGTGCTCCTCGATCAGGTCGCCGAGGCGGTCGAGCTGCTCCTCGCGCAGCTCGCCGAAGCGGGTGTCCGGCGCGGGGACGAACGCCCGGCCCGCCGCGGTGGCCACCCGCCGCAGGAACGCCCGCCGGAAGCCGTCGCTCTCCAGCGAGCCGTGCCAGTGCGTACCCCACACCGAGCCCACCCGGCAGCCGTCCAGGAAGGGCTCATCGGCCCCGTCCAGCAGCTCGGCGACCCCGTGGTGGATCTCGTAGCCCTCCACCCGCTCGCCGAGCGCCTCGCCCACCGGCCGGGCCAGGGTCTTCTCGGCCGCGAACCGGACCCGCACCGGCAGCAGCCCGAGCCCGGCGACCGTCCCGGCCCTCGACTCGACCTCGTCCTCGATGCGCTCCCCGAGCGCCTGGAAGCCGCCGCAGACGCCCAGCACCGGGCGGCCCTCGGCGGCCCGCCGGGCGATCGCGTCGGCCAGCCCGCGCTCACGCAGCCACTCCAGCGCCCTTACGGTGCCCCGGGTGCCCGGCAGCACCACCAGATCGGCGTCCGCGAGCTCCTCGGGCCGGTCCACGAACCGCACGATCACGCCCGGTTCGGCCGCCAGCGCGTCCACGTCCGTGAAGTTGGACATCAGCGGCACGGCGGCCACCGCGATCCGCAGGACGTCCGCGCCGTAAGGAGGCGCCACGACGCTCTCCCGCACCGCGCCGCGCAGCGACACCCGCAGCCCGTCCTCCTCGTCGATGCCCAGCCCGTGGGCGAACGGGAGCACCCCGACGGTCGGGCGCCCGGTGAGGTCGCGCAGCATCTCCAGACCGGGCTCCAGAAGGCTCACATCGCCGCGGAACTTGTTCACCAGGTAGGCGGCCACATGCCGTTGGTCCGCCGCCGACAGCAGCGCGGTCGTGCCGAAGAAGGACGCGAAGACGCCACCGCGGTCGATGTCCCCGACCACCACGACCGGAAGCCCCGCGGCGCGCGCCAGCCCCATGTTGACGATGTCGGTGCGGCGCAGATTGATCTCGGCCGGGCTGCCCGCGCCCTCGCAGATCACCGCGTCATGAGCGTTCCGCAGCTCCTCCAGGCACTCCGTGACGGTCCCCAGCAGCGCCTCACGCCCCGTGGAGAGCCTCTCGCCGGGCGAGGGGGCTCCGGGCCCGCCGAAGTACCCGCGCGCGCTCAGCTCGCCCACCGGCTTGCCCAGGAGCACCACTTGGCTGCTGCGGTCGCTGCCCGGCTTCAGCAGGACCGGGTTCATCAGCGCGCTGGGCTCGACGCGCGCGGCGGCGGCCTGCATGGCCTGTGCCCGCCCGATCTCCGCTCCCTCCCGGGTGACGAAGGAGTTGAGCGACATGTTCTGCGCCTTGAAGGGCGCCACGCTGACGCCCTTACGGGCGAGCCAGCGGCAGATCCCGGCCGTCACCACGCTCTTGCCCGCGTCGGAGGTCGTGCCCGCGACGAGCAGCCCCCCGCCGCGCGCCCCGGAACCGTCCGTGCCGCCCTTACCGCGTATCCCGCTCATCCGCCGCCCCTTTCCAAGGCCCGGGGCCGCCCCGTCAACGCCCTCAGGACCGGCCGGGCCGCTATGGACACCCCGAGCGCCAGGACGCCGACGCGCCGCGACAGCCGTATCGCCCGCTCGATGTCGGCCGACTCCACTGGCCGCCCGCCGGAGTTGAGCACCGGCCGGTGCTCGACCCGGCCGCCGTACGCGAGGGTGCCGCCCAGCCGGACGCCGAGCGCGCCCGCGAAGGATGCCTCCACCGGGCCCGCGTTGGGGCTCGGATGACGCCGGCCGTCGCGCCGCCAGGCGCGCCACGCACCGCGCGGATCGGGGCCCGCGAGCGTCGCCAGGGCAGCCGTAAGGCGCGCACCGGGCCAGCCGGCCACATCGTCCAGCCGGGCCGCCGCCCAGCCGAACCGCCGGTAGCGCGGCGACTTGTGGCCCACCATGGCGTCCAGGGTGTTGACGGCGCGGAAGCCGATGAGCCCCGGCACACCGCCCACGGCACCCCACACCAGCGCGCCCACGACCGCGTCGGAGGTGTTCTCGGCGACCGATTCGACCACCGCGCGGGCGATCTGCGGCCCGTCCAGCGCCTGCGGGTCGCGGCCGCACAGATGCGGCAGCCGCTCCCGGGCGGCCTCGAGGTCCCCGGCGGCCAGCGCACCGCCGACGGCCCGTGCCTCACGGCCCAGGCTCGTGCCGCCCAGCACGGCCCAGGTGGCGGCGGCGGTCAGCGCGACCTCCGCGCCACGGCGGCCCCCGAGGCCCCGTACGGCGCGGGTCAGCAGCGCGGCACCGGCGGCCGCGCCGCCCGCGCACAACGCGGTGTGCAGGGCCCCGTAGCCCCGGTGGTCGCGCCACAGCCGGCGCTCGGCGGCCCCGGCGGCGCGCCCGAACGCGGCCACCGGATGGCCGCGGCGCGGATCACCCGTGGCGAGGTCGCCGAGGAAGCCGAGGGCCGCGCCGCACGCGAACGAGGCGTGGTCGGCACGCATCCGTCAGGCCGCCGTCACGCCTCGGCGCGGCGATACGGAAGGCGATACGGAAGCGGATGGGCCGGAGGGGCCGGAAGAGCCGGAGCGGACAGGGAGGGCTGGCGGCGTGGCGGTGCCGGGCATGGCGGTATGTCCTCACTCAGGGTCCTCGCCCTGGTTCGACGTGACCGGCGGTGAGAGTCTCCTGGCTCCCGGATCCGCGGCCCTCCCGGTCTTCCAGCCCCGCGTACGCGACGAACCGTACGGACGAGCCGTGACCCCATACAGGCGATGGGAGGGTGCTCCCCGGTGACAGTGGCGGGACCGCGCCGGATTCTCACCGGCTTCCTCTCCTGCCGCCGTTTGGCTCGGGAAGTCCACCATGGGCCGCGAATGGCCGTCAACTCGCATATGACCCATCACGCCCGAGTGTGCCGAGCCCCACAGACAACCGCCCCTCACGGGACGGCCGCCGGACGGTCGGCGCTGGTCAGCGCCACCATCCGGCGGCCGGTGGGTGGTTTCGGGGAAGCGGCGTCCTCAGGCGACGATCAGATAGATGCCGTACGCCACGACCGCGGCGCACACCGCGAAGCAGGCGTACGCGCCGGTGCGCGCGAGCGGGGAGCCGTCCACCGCGCCCCCGGGCACGGTGGCGGCCGTGCCGCCCTGCTCCGGCGTCGCCTTACGGGAGGTGCCGACGATGCCCAGGGTGAAGACGCCCACCATGCCGACCGTCACCGCGAGGCTGACGCCGAAGACCTGGCCGAGTGCCGCCCAGTCGATGCTCATGTTTCCTGGCTCCTTAACGGGTGGTGCTGCTCGCGGCGGCGGGGGTGGGGGTCTGCTCGGGCGTGTTCTCCGAGGTGCCGTCCTCGGGGGTGGCGCTCGCCGTACCGGCGGGCGGCGGGGCCACGGACCGCAGGGCGGCCGTGACGGCGCCCACCGGCTCCTGGCCGCCGACCTCGTTGACGTTGGTGTGGTCCACGGGCTTGCGGCGCGACAGCATCCAGATCGCCCCGCAGGCCAGGACGGCGAGCACGGCCACCGCCGTGATGCCCGCGTTCCCCTGGTCGGCCAGGAGCGCGGCGGCGCCCGCCACCAGACCCGCGGCCGGCAGGGTCAGCACCCAGGCGACCACCATCCGGCCCGCGGTCGACCAGCGCACCACGGCGCCCTTACGGCCGACACCCGCGCCCATGACGGCGCCGGAGCAGACCTGGGTGGTGGACAGCGCGAAGCCGATGTGGGAGGAGGCGAGGATGACGGTCGCGGCGCCGGTCTGGGCGGCGAAGCCCTGCGGCGGCTGGATGTCGGTGATGCCCTTGCCCATGGTGCGGATGATGCGCCAGCCGCCCAGGTAGGTGCCGAGCGCGATGGCCAGGCCCGCCGAGACGATGACCCACAGCGGCGGGTCGGAGTCGGGCGCCACCACGTTCCCGGTGACCAGCGCCAGGGTGATCACGCCCATCGTCTTCTGGGCGTCGTTGGTGCCGTGGGCCAGGGAGACCAGGGCGGCCGAGGCGATCTGCCCCGCGCGGTAGCCCTTCGCGGTGTCCTCCGGGGAGCGGTCGCGGCCGAGCCGGTAGGTGAGCCGGGTGGCGGCCAGCGTGGCGATGCCGGCCACGACCGGCGCGGCGACGGCGGGGATGAGGACCTTCATGACGATCGCGTCGCCGTTGACCCCGTCCAGGCCGACGGAGACCACCGTGGCGCCGATCAGACCGCCGAACAGGGCGTGCGAGGAACTGGAGGGGAGTCCGGCGAGCCACGTCACCAGATTCCACAGGATCGCGCCGACGAGTCCCGCGAAGATCACTTCTGGCTGGATACCGGATCCCTCGTCGATGATCCCGCCGGAGATGGTCTTGGCCACCTCCACGGACAGGAACGCGCCGACGAGATTGAGGACGGCCGACATCGCCACCGCCACCCTGGGCCCGAGTGCTCCCGTGGAGATGGTGGTGGCCATGGCGTTAGCCGTGTCGTGAAAGCCGTTCGTGAAGTCGAACACCAAGGCCGTGACGATCACGATCCCGATGAGAAGCGTGATGTGTTCCATACACCCGGTCAATCAGTTCGAAGGTCGTTAGTGGCACGGTGAACGTAAGGAAACAGGGTGAACGGAAGATGAACTGAGTAGGGCATCGGAGTGACATGGTTGCGGGATCACCAAGACCCTGTGAATTCCAGCCTACGTTCCCGTGTCGTACGGGAGTTGAGGCGCGATCGAGAGCCGCCGGAGCGGGCCCCGGGACCGCCCCCGCGGCCGCCCGCCGTCCCCCCACGTTCACCTACCCGGAGCCGAGTGCCCACGAAGCGCGGCCGTAGTCGCCCGCCGCGCCCGTTCCGGTCCCGCCGCCGCGCGGCCGGCGGCCGCCTGGAAGGATCGGGCCCCGGAGGTGAGGGCAGGTGACCCAGTCGCGATCCACGCGGCAGCCGCAGCCGCGGCTGACCCATCCCCTGCGGCAGGCATGGACGCAGGTGGTGAGTACGGCCCGCAGGACCACCGCCGACGGCCTGGTCGTCGGCACCTCGGGCAATGTCTCGGCCCGGGTCGGCGACACCGTCCTGGTGACCCCGAGCGGCGTCCCCTACGACAGGCTCGGCCCCAGGGACGCCGTCGCCGTCGATCTGGACGGACAGCAGGTCCTCGGCACGCTGAAGCCCACCAGCGAGCTGCCCATGCACCTCGCGATCTACCGGGAGACCGACGCCGAGGCCGTGGTCCACACCCACGCCGTCCACGCCACGGCCGTCTCCACGCTCGTGGACGAGCTCCCCGCGATCCACTACATGACCGCCGCCCTCGGCGGCCCGGTCCGCGTCGCGCCGTACGCGCTCTACGGAACCGACGAACTGGCCGACGCCATGCTCGAGGCGCTGCGCGACCGCAGTGGCTGTCTGCTGCGCAACCACGGCACCGTCGTCCACGGCGCCACCCTGGACCAGGCCTACGACCGCACCGCCCAGCTCGAATGGATGTGCCAGGTCTGGCTCACCGCGGTCTCCGTGCCCGGCCGCACCCCCTCCCTGATCCCGCCGGACGAGATGCGGCGCGCCGCCGAGAAGCTGAGCGGCTACGGCCAGAAGGGCTGAGTCCGCCCGGCACGCCCCGGGCCCCGGCCGGGCGGTCACCCGGCCGGGCACGCCCGCTGGCCGGGGGCCGCCTCCCCGACCACACTGGGAGGGATGCGTCTGCGAACAACGGCGGTCGCGGCCGCCACCACCCTGCTGAGTGTCGGCGTGGCCGCGGTGGCGGCCGGACGGTACGCCACCAGCGCTGCGCTGAAACCGTCCGCCAACCGTCCGCTGCCGAACGAGGCGCCGCTGACCGTCCACGCGACCGCGGCCGGCCAGATCACCCTGACCCGTTCGCTCGCCTCGCTGCGCCCCGGCACCTACGGCCTCACCGGCCGCTCCTGCCACGCCGTCGTCGGCCCTGTCATCGAGGACGCCCCGCACCCCGCCGACTGCGTCGTACGCCGCCTGGAGCGGGTCACCCACGGCGAACTCACGCCCGGCACCCGGGTGCGGCTGACCCCCCAGGTGCACATCGGCAACCCACGGGATGCGCTCGGCATCGACCACGCCGACGTGGACGTGCCCGCCGAACTCGGTCCGCTGCCCGCCTGGTTCATCCCCGGCGAACGCTCCACATGGGTGATCACCACCCATGGTCTCGGCACCACCCGTGAGCACCCTATGGTC
Source organism: Streptomyces violaceusniger (assembly GCA_005405945.1). Lineage (GTDB taxonomy): Bacteria > Actinomycetota > Actinomycetes > Streptomycetales > Streptomycetaceae > Streptomyces > Streptomyces violaceusniger. The sequence continues at coordinate 3,443,825 of BJHW01000001.1, read as the reverse complement.
GTCATGCCCTTCCTGCGGCAGCTGCGGGTGCCGGTGCTCGACCTCGCCTACCGGGGGGACCCCGGCGCCCCGCGCTCCGAGGACGGCATATCCCACCTCGGCGACACCGAGTGGCGCGACCTGGACGCGGCCATCCGTTACGCGGTGGCGTACGGGGCGACCGGGGTCGTGCTGCACGGCTGGTCCATCGGCGCCTCGATGGCCCTCCACGCCGCCGCGAACTCCGCGCTGCGGCACCGCGTCATCGGCCTCGTCCTGGACTCCCCGGTGCTCGACTGGCAGGCCACCCTGCGCGCCCTCGCCGCGGCCCGCGGCATCCCCGCGCCGCTGCTCCCGCTCGCCCTGCGCGCCGCCGAGGGGCGCACCGGACTCCACGACAGCAGGCTCCCGGAGGTGGCCGACCCGGAGCGGCTGTCCGTGCCCACGCTCGTCGCCCACGGCCCCGACGACACCCTCGCGCCCTGGCACGTCTCGCGCGAACTCGTCGACCGCAGACGGGATCTGGTGACCCTTCACACGGTGCGGCAGGCCCCGCACGCGGCCATGTGGAACGCGGACCCCAAGGCGTACGAGGAGGCACTGCGGCGCTTTCTGGTACCGCTCCTGTGAGCCCCGTGAGGCGACGTCCAAGCCCCGTGAGGCGACTTCCCGCGCCGCCCTGACTTCCCGCGCCGCACTGACCTCCTGTGGCGCCCGTAGGGCGATCTGTAGCGGCCGTAAGGCGGTCGCGGAAGCGCGTGCCGGGCGGCGCGGGAAGCGTTCGCGGGGCGGCGGCGGAAGCGTCCGTAAGATGGCGTGAACCCTTCGCGGCGACCGCCGGACGGGTGCCGATTGGGCTTTCGGGCCGTCAAAGGCGAGACTGCTTCCGTGACGTCCCGTACTCCGCGCGACTCCCGGCTCCGACTTGTCCGCAACCGGCCGATGGCCACGGCCCGCCGGCCCGCGGTGAACCGCGGCTCAAGACCGGCGCCCCGTCCGCCGGAGGGCACTCCGCCCCCGTCGGAGCTGGCCAGACAGGCCAGGGCGGGGCTCACCGGGGCCGTGGCGATCGCCCACTGGGCCGCGGCCGAGCACGGCGCTCCCGGCGCGCTGTCCGACGAGGCCGCCGCCCGCGCCGCCGCGGCGCTCGGGGTGAGCGAGCGGGAGGTGCGGAGCGACTGGGACCGCGCCCGCCTCATCGGCCTCATCGAGCACCACGCGGGCACCACCCGCCCCGGCTGGCGGCTCCAGGCGTGGGACCGGGACGACAGCGCGGTGCTGCGGGGCTGGGTCGCGCTCCTGGACGCGTGGTCCCTGGCCTGCCCCGCCCCCGAGACGGCCGAGCCGACGGCGGTCGCCGAGGTCGTCGAGGCCGTACCGCAGTTGCTCTCCCTGCTGCAGCTCTCGGCCGGTCCCGTGCAGATCTCCGCCCTGCTGGACATGCTCCGGCAGCGGGTCGCCGAACTGCGCACCGAGCGGTGCGAGGTCCCCCAGGAGGCCACGGAGCCCCGGGAGCCCGCCGATGGCGCCGGGGACGCCGCGAGTGCCGTCGGCGCCGACGACTCCAAGGAGGCCGAGGACGCCGAGGACGCCGCCACGCTGGAGGGGCTGCTCGACTGGGCCCTGGACGCCCTCTGGTCCGTCGGGGCGCTCACGGTGCGGGAGGAGCCCGAGGACGGGCCGGAGGGGCCGGAGGGTGCCGGGAGCGCGGCCGACGACGCCAAGGGCGACGGCCGGGAGGCCGAACTGACCGCGCTCGGCAACTGGGCGGTGTGGGTCAAGCTGGAGCAGATCTGCGTCGCCGCCCAGAGCCCGGCCGGGAACATCGAGCAGCCCGCCGCCGACATGCTGCGCGGCTGTGCGGGCCTGACCCCGGGCCCCGCCCGCGCCGAGTACCGGGCCTGGCTGGCGGCCCGCCCCGTCGGCAGCGCCGTCACCGAGCTCATCGACGCGGCGCGCGGCGACGACGCGCTGCTGCGCGGGCTCGCCTTCGAGGCGCTGCGCGTCGTCGGGGCGCCCGCCGAGCCCCACGTACGGGCGGTCGTCGACGAATCGTGTCTGCGGCCGTACGCGCTCCTGTGGCTCGCCGAGCACGAGGGCGCCGACCCGGACGAGGCGCTGGACGCGCTCACCCGCGAGGAGGCCACCTGGCTGTGGGTGGACACCGCAGCGGCCATCTCCGACCACGGGGAGAGCCCGCTGCTCGTCCGCCACCTGGAGTCCGCCGTCCAGGGCACCGTGCCCGCGCTGCTGGCGGAGGTACGGGCCGTGGGGCACCCCCGCACCGTGCAGGTCCTGGTGGCGCTGGCCGCGGCCCACCCCGATCCGGCCCTGGCCAAGGCGGTGCGCCGGGCGGCCTTCCAGGTGCACACGGGCGGAGCCTGAGGGGAGCGGCGGCGGGGAAAGCCGGGGGAAAAACGACTTGCCCGCCCCGCTAAACTAGCCGCATGGCAATTCTCCTCGTGCATTAGACGGCGTCGGCCGCCCTCGTCCGTCCCGTCCGCCGTCCACCCTGCCCAGGAGTAATTCCCGTGATCACCGCCTCCGGCGTCGAGCTGCGTGCCGGCGCCCGTGTCCTCATCGAGTCCGCCTCCTTCCGCATCGCCAAGGGCGACCGCATCGGTCTCGTCGGCCGCAACGGCGCGGGCAAGACCACGCTCACCAAGTGCCTGGCCGGTGAGGGCATCCCGGCCGGCGGCACCATCACCCGCTCCGGTCAGGTCGGCTACCTCCCGCAGGACCCGCGCACCGGCGATCTCGACGTCCTCGCCCGCGACCGCATCCTCTCGGCCCGCGAGCTCGACTCCGTGCTCCGCAAGATGCGCGAGAACGAGGACCGGATGGCCAACGGCAAGGGCGCCACCCGCGAGCGCGCGATGAAGAAGTACGAGCGCCTGGAGACCGAGTTCCTCACCAAGGGCGGATACGCCGCCGAGGCGGAGGCCGCGACCATCGCCGCCAGCCTCGGCCTGCCCGACCGGGTGCTCGGCCAGCCGCTCCATACGCTCTCCGGCGGTCAGCGGCGCCGGGTCGAACTGGCCCGGATCCTCTTCTCGGACTCCGACATCCTGCTGCTGGACGAGCCCACCAACCACCTCGACGCCGACTCGATCACCTGGCTGCGGGACTACCTCAAGACCTACAGCGGCGGCTTCATCGTCATCTCCCACGACGCCGACCTCGTCGAGACGGTGGTCAACAAGGTCTTCTACCTCGACGCCAACCGCTCGGTGATCGACATCTACAACATGGGCTGGAAGCTGTACCAGGCCCAGCGCGAGGCCGACGAGAAGCGCCGCAAGCGCGAGCGCGCCAACGCCGAGAAGAAGGCCGCGGCGCTCAACGCGCAGGCCGACAAGATGCGCGCCAAGGCGACCAAGACCGTGGCCGCGCAGAACATGGCCCGCCGCGCCGAGAAGCTGCTGGCCGGTCTGGAGGAGGCCCGGCAGTCCGACAAGGTCGCCAAGCTGCGCTTCCCCGACCCGGCCCCGTGCGGCAAGACCCCGCTGACCGCGGAGGGGCTGTCGAAGTCGTACGGCTCCCTGGAGATCTTCACCGATGTCAACCTGGCCGTCGACAAGGGGTCCCGGGTCGTCATCCTCGGGCTGAACGGTGCCGGTAAGACGACCCTGCTGCGGCTGCTGGCCGGGGTCGAGAAGCCGGACACCGGCCAGGTGACCCCCGGCCACGGGCTGAAGCTGGGCTACTACGCGCAGGAGCACGAGACGCTCGACCCGGACCGCACCGTCCTGGAGAACATGCGCTCCGCCGCCCCGGATCTCGACCTCGTCGACATCCGTAAGACGCTCGGGTCGTTCCTGTTCTCCGGCGACGACGTGGACAAGCCGGCCGGGGTGCTCTCCGGTGGTGAGAAGACCCGGCTGGCACTGGCCATCCTGGTGGTCTCCTCGGCCAATGTGCTGCTGCTGGACGAGCCCACCAACAACCTCGACCCGGCCAGCCGTGAGGAGATCCTCGGCGCGCTGCGCACCTTCGCCGGTGCGGTGGTCCTGGTGACCCACGACGAGGGCGCCGTGGACGCGCTCCAGCCGGAGCGGATCATTCTGCTGCCGGACGGTGTCGAGGACCTGTGGGGTCAGGAGTACGCGGACCTCGTCGCGCTCGCCTGACGGGCCCCGGCAGCGGGCGGGGCAGGCCCGGCGGAGGGGCGGGGGGCGGCGTTCCGGACGTCGCCCCAAGAGTCCGGTTCCTCCGGTCCGATCCCCTTCTTGTAGATCATTCGGCCTAGGCGTGATCCATCATCTGAGTGAGAACGGCTGGTATCGCGGCGCGTCGCGGGCGACCGGCGCACACCACGTGCCGTGCGCCGGTCCGGATCTCTACGACGTAGCTCACGTATGCCCTGACCTGCCTCTTCGTCGGTGAACACGAAAGAGTGTCAGGTTGAACAGCGCCGGAATCCTTGCTTCCGAAGGCCGTCGTGCCGCGATTTCCCGCAATCCTTCATCCACAGACCTTGCCGAATGGGTGGCCAGGAAGCCCTGTAGGGGTGATCATGAGAGTCCAGAGCGCACTTCCCATGAGGAGGCACGGGTGGCCGAGACTCTGAAGAAGGGCAGCCGGGTGACCGGCGCCGCGCGCGAAAAGCTCGCGGCAGACCTGAAGAAGAAGTACGACTCCGGGGCGAGCATCCGGGCGCTGGCCGAGGAGACCGGCCGTTCCTACGGATTCGTTCACCGGATGCTCAGCGAATCCGGAGTTTCCCTACGGGGACGCGGCGGTGCGACGCGAGGCAAGAAGGCCGCCTCGGCCTGATCGCCCGCATGCTCCACCACCATCAGCAGACAGGGACAGGGGTGCCACCCGGCTGATCGTCGGTTCGGCCGGGTGGTTACTGTGCAGTCACTTGTACTGACCGCACCCGACCGGAGGCCCCTGTGACCCTGCTCGACAAGGACGGCGTATCGCTCACCGTCGATGACACGGTCGCCACGGTGACCCTGAACAACCCGGCGAAGCGCAACGCCCAGTCGCCCGCCTTGTGGCGGGCGCTGGCCGAGGCCGGAAAGCTGGTGCCTGGCACCGTGCGCATCGTGGTGCTGCGCGCCGAGGGCAAGTCCTTCTCGGCGGGTCTGGACCGTCAGGCGTTCACGCCCGAGGGGTTCGACGGCGAGCCGTCGTTCCTCGACATGGCGCGCGGTTCCGACAGCGAGCTGGACGCGACCATCGCCGGGTACCAGGACGCGTTCACCTGGTGGCGGCGGAACGACATCGTGTCGATCGCCGCCGTCCAGGGCCATGCCGTCGGGGCCGGTTTCCAACTCGCGCTCGCCTGTGATCTGCGGGTCTGCGCGGACGACGCACAGTTCGCCATGCGCGAGACCAGCCTCGGCCTGGTGCCGGACCTCACCGGCACCCATCCGCTGGTCGGGCTGGTGGGATACGCCCGGGCGCTGGAGATCTGCGCCACCGGGCGCTTCGTCCATGCCGAGGAGGCCGAGCGGACCGGGCTCGCCAACCTCGTGGTGCCCGCCGCCGAGTTGGACGGCGCGGTCCAGGACCTGGCGGCGGCCCTGCTCGCCGCACCCCGCGACGCCGTGGTCGAGACCAAGGCGCTGCTGCGGGGCGCCGTGGACCGCACCTACGAGGAGCAGCGTGCCGCCGAGCGCGCCGCCCAGGCCCGCCGGCTGCGCGACCTGGCGGGGCTGGTGGACTAGGGTCCTTCTGACGGACCTCCGTGGAGGAAGGACCCTAAGAGGGCGCGTTACGGACCAACGGGCGCCGATGGGCACTGGCGCGAACCGTTCAACGCCGCCCCCGGTCGGGCCGCCCGCGCCCGTCAGGGCATCCTCTGCGCCTCCACCGCCGGCACCGCCTCCAGCACCAGCACCGCCAGATCGTCGTCGATCGGCTCGGGGCTGAAGTCATGCGTGGCGCGCCGCACCCGCTCCGCGACCGCCTTGGCGCCCAGCCCCACACAGCCCCGCAGGATGTCCGACAGGCCGTCGTCGTCATCCAGCTGACGGAGGCCGTTGCGCCGCTCGGTCACCCCGTCGGTGACGCACAGCAGCGTCTCGCCGGGCTCCAGGGCCAGCGTGTCGGCGTGGAAGTCCGGGTTCTCGTCGATGCCGAGCAGCATCTGGGGGGAGGCGGCGGGCGCCACCGCGCCCTGGGTGGTCAGCCGCAGCGGCAGCGGATGGCCGGCGCTCGCCAGGGTGCAGCGGGCGCCGCCCCCGGCCGGGTCCGGCTCCAGCTCCCCGTAGAGCAGGCTCAGGAAGCGCGGCCGGGACTGCTCGCCGTCGATCTCCGCCGCCTCCGCGTCCTCCTCCACCAGTGCCTGGTTCAGCCGGTTGAGCACCGACTCGACCCCATGGCCCTCGCGGGCCAGCAGCCGGACCAGATGGCGGGCCAGCCCGGTGACCGACATCGCCTCGGGGTCGCTGCCCTGGACGTCGCCCAGCAGGAAGCACCAGCGGCGGCCGCCCATGGGGAACAGATCGTAGAAGTCGCCGCCGACGGTCTGCCCCTCGCCGTGCGGCTCGTAGACGATCGCCGTGTCCACCCCTGGGATGTGGGCGAGCGACATGGGCAGCTGGCGGCGCTGGAGCGCCCGGCTGATCGTGGCCTGACGGGTGTACTGCCGGGCCGTGGCCACCGCCTGGGCCACCCGCCGCGCCACGTCCTCCGAGAGCCGCACCACGCTCTCCGCCATGCGTGGCACGCCGGCCCGGCCGAGCAGCAGGACGCCATGGCTGCGGCCGTGTGCGATCAGCGGGAAGCACACCGCCGATCCGCCCGCCCCCTGGCTGTCCGCGACCCCGGGCCAGGGCCAGGAGGTGCCTGCGGAGCCGAGCCCGGTCGGCGGCGGATGCCGCTCCAGCGACACGCGGAGCGCGCCGATACGCTGCTCATTGCTGTGCCAGACGCGGGCGAGCTGCAGCCTGCCGCTCTCGGTGGTCAGCCAGACCGCGCACCAGTCGGCCAGCCGGGGTACCAGGAGTTGCCCGGCGAGAGCGGCCACCATGTTCTCGTCAAGCTGACCGGTGAGCAGTTCGCTGGCCTCGGCGAGGAAGGACGGACCGCCGCGGTCCACCCAATCGGCGGTCGGATCGCGCTGCTCACGCGGCGATATGGGGGCCAGCGTCTCGGCGAACCGCAGCTCACGCCCGAGCGCGCTGGTGGGGACGGCGTCGAGCTCGGTCCCCGCTCGCTCGGCGTCCAGCCGGAACCAGACCGCCTTACGGGTGCGGTGATAGGTCACGCCCCAGGACTCGGCGAGCGCCCCGATCAGCTGGAGCCCGCGGCCGCGGCCCCGGCGCTGGGTCTCCGGTCCTCCGTAGACGGTGCTGGCGGGGTGGAGGTCCGCCACCTCGATGACGACCCCCGGCCGCCTCGGCACGTCCCTCGGCGCATCGTTCGGGCCGGCCGTCGCCTCGGGCCCGAAGGGACCGTCCTCCGACTCGAAGTCCTCCCCGGTGGCGCCGTCGCCGGGCTGGAGCCGGCAGACCACCTCGACCTGGGTGCCCGCGTGCAGTACGGCATTGGTGACCAGCTCGCTCACCAGCAGCACCGCGTCGCCGATCGACCGCTCGTCGAGGGTGATCGGGGCGAACGCCTCCGCCGCGCTCCGTCCCGTGAGCGCCGTATGGACGAAGGCGCGTGCCGCGGCGGGCGCGCGCACGCTTCCGGGCAGCGTCGTCCGCGAGACGGACTCACGCGCGAGAGGAAACAAGGCTCCCACGTGCGGCTCCAGGGCAATATGGGCGGTTTAGGCCATCTAGGTGCCATATTATGACAGACAGGGGGATATGAATGATCTTTAAGGGACGACGCCATGGCTCTCGACCCGATCACCACCGGCACTTCCCCGGCCCCGCCCGTGGAATGTCCGGAATCCGCTCGGCCGTCCGGCCCGGCGCGCGGTGAGGAGACCGCGTCCGCAGCAGAGCTGCGGTCGCTGCTGGCGGCGATGAACGCCTTGTGCGACGGTGACTTCACTGTCCGCGCGGACACCTCGGCCGAGGGCGTGGTCGGCGAGATGGCCGGGGTCTTCAACCAGCTCGTGGTGCGCAACGCGCATCTGTCCGGGGAGCTGCACCGGGTGCGCCGCGAGGTGGTGCGCCAGGGCAGGCTGGACGAGCGGATCACCGCGAGCCCCGGCCAGGGGGCCTGGGCCACCAATGTGGACGCGGCGAATCAGCTGGTGGACGCCCTGGCCGGCCCGGTGTCCAACGCCACACGGGTGCTCGACGCGATCGCCTCCGGCGATCTGACCCAGCGGGTGGATCTGCACGACGGCAACCGCCAGCTCCGCGGCGATCTGCGGCGGCTGGGACGCGGGGTGAACCGCACGGTGGACCAGCTCGCGCTGTTCACCGGCGAGCTGACCCGTATCGCCCGCGAGGTCGGCACCGAAGGGCGGCTGGGCGGCCGCGCCAAGGTGCAGGGGCTCTCCGGCGACTGGCGCATGGTGACGGAGGCCGTCAACACCATGGCCTCCCGGCTGACCGCGCAGGTCCGCGACATCGCCGAGGTGACCACGGCGGTCGCCCGTGGTGACCTCACCCGCCAGGTGACGGTCGAGGCCACCGGTGAGCTGCTGGAGCTCAAGCTGACCGTGAACACCATGGTCGACCAGCTGGGCGCGTTCGCCGACGAGGTGACGCGGGTGGCCCGCGAGGTGGGCACCGAGGGCGAGCTGGGCGGCCGGGCCCAGGTGCGCGGCGTCTCCGGGGTCTGGAAGGACCTCACGGACAGCGTCAACTTCATGGCGTCCAACCTGACGTCCCAGGTCCGCAACATCGCCCAGGTGACCACGGCGGTCGCCACCGGTGATCTCTCGCAGAAGATCACCGTGGATGCGAAGGGCGAGATCCTGCAGCTCAAGCTGACCGTGAACACCATGGTCGACCAGCTCTCCGCCTTCGCCGACGAGGTGACGCGGGTGGCCCGCGAGGTGGGCACCGAGGGGCGGCTGGGCGGCCGGGCTCAGGTCCGCGGCGTCTCCGGGGTCTGGAAGGACCTTACCCAGAACGTCAACTTCATGGCGGACAACCTCACCTCCCAGGTCCGCAACATCGCCCAGGTCGCCACCGCCGTGGCGGAGGGCGATCTGAGCAAGACGATCACGGTGGAGGCCAAGGGCGAGATCCTGGAGCTGAAGTCGACGATCAACACCATGGTGGACCGGCTGTCGTCCTTCGCCGACGAGGTGACGCGGGTGGCCCGCGAGGTGGGCACCGAGGGCAACCTCGGCGGTCAGGCCCAGGTGCGCGGCGTCTCCGGGGTCTGGCGGGATCTCACCGAGAACGTCAACTTCATGGCCCTGAACCTCACCTCCCAGGTCCGCAACATCGCCCAGGTGACCACGGCGGTCGCCAACGGCGATCTGTCGAAGAAGATCACGGTCGATGCCCGGGGCGAGATCCTTGAGCTCAAGGACACCGTGAACACCATGGTCCAGCAGCTGCGCTCGTTCGCCGACGAGGTCACCCGGGTGGCCCGCGAGGTCGGCACCGAGGGCCAGCTGGGCGGCCGGGCCGGAGTGCCGGGCGTGTCCGGGGTCTGGAAGGACCTTACGGACAATGTGAACTTCATGGCGTCCAACCTGACGTCCCAGGTCCGCAACATCGCCCAGGTCGCCACCGCCGTGGCGGACGGCGATCTGAGCAAGAAGATCGACGTCGACGCGCGCGGCGAGATCCTCGAGCTGAAGACCACCATCAACACCATGGTCGACACGCTCTCCTCGTTCTCCGACGAGGTGACGCGGGTGGCCCGCGAGGTCGGCAGCGAGGGCCGCCTGGGCGGCCAGGCCCGGGTCGAGGGCGTCTACGGCACCTGGAAGCGGCTGACCACCGGCGTGAACGAGCTCGCCCTCAACCTGACCACCCAGGTGCGCGCGATCGCCGAGGTCGCGTCCGCCGTCGCCCAGGGCGATATGTCCGGGTCCATCTCGGTCGAGGCGCAGGGCGAGGTCGCCGAGCTGAAGAACAACGTCAATCTGATGGTCGCCAACCTCCGCGAGACCACCCGCGCGAAGGACTGGCTGGAGTCCAACCTGGCCCGTATCGCCTCCCTGATGCAGGGCCACCGCGATCTGGTCGAGGTCGCCGATCTGATCCTGAGCGAGCTGACCCCGCTGGTCAACGCGCAGTTCGGGGCGTTCTTCCTCAGCGCGGCCGGTGCCAGGCCCGGCGAGGGGCTCGAGCTCATCGCCGGATACGGCACCGATCAGGGCGCGGTCGGGGGCGACGGCCAGACGCCGCGGGCCGGCGTCCGGGGCCGCGGGCTGGTCGCCCAGGCGGCGGTGGAGAAGAAGCGGATCCTCATCAACGACGTGCCGCCCGACTACATCACCATCGACTCCGGGCTGGGCTCCGCGCTCCCGGCCAGCGTGGTGATCCTGCCGATCCTCTACGAGGACCAGGTGCTCGGAGTGATCGAGCTGGCCTCGTTCAGCCGGTTCAGCGAGGTCCACCTGGCCTTCATCGACCAGTTCGTCAACACCATCGGCGTCTCGATCAACACCATCATCGCCAACGCCCGCACCGAGTCGCTGCTCTCCGAGTCCCAGCGGCTCACCACCGAGCTGCGCCAGCGCTCGAACGAGCTCCAGCGCTCCAACGCGGAGCTGGAGGAGAAGGCCGCGCTGCTGGCGACCGCCTCCCAGTACAAGTCCGAGTTCCTGGCCAATATGTCGCATGAGCTGCGCACCCCGCTGAACTCGCTGCTCATCCTGGCCCGGCTGCTCGCCGACAACCCCGAGGACCGGCTGTCCGCCCAGGAGGTGCAGTTCGCCGCCACCATCCACCGCTCCGGCTCCGATCTGCTCCAGCTGATCAACGACATCCTGGATCTGTCGAAGATCGAGGCGGGCCGGATGGACGTCCGTCCGAAGAAGCTGCCGCTGGTGAAGATCCTCGACTATGTGAACGCCACCTTCCGGCCGCTCGCCGTCGACCGGGGCCTGTCGTTCGAGATCGCGGTCGGCGAGGACGTACCGCGCGAGATGTTCTCCGATGAGCAGCGGCTCCAGCAGATCCTGCGCAATCTGCTCTCCAACGCCCTGAAGTTCACCTCGTCGGGCGGGGTGACGCTGCGCGTCGAGCGCACCCCGGCAGCGCAGTTCGAGGAGGAGACGCTGCGGGCCGCGGGCGCCGTCATCGCGTTCTCCGTCACCGACACCGGTATCGGCATCCCGCCGGAGAAGCTGCCGGTGATCTTCGAGGCGTTCCAGCAGTCCGACGGCACCACCAGCCGGAAGTACGGCGGGACGGGCCTCGGCCTGTCCATCAGCCGGGAGATCGCCGGAATGCTCGGCGGCCGGATCGTGGCCGAGAGCGAACTGGGCGTCGGCTCCCGCTTCACCCTCTACGTCCCCGCGCACTACAGCGGCGTTGCCCCGGCCCCCGACCCCTCGGACCCCAAGGCCACCGGCTCCACCGTCCCGGCGGTCGCCCCCGCCTCGGACGAGACGCTGCCGGACACCGCCGACCACGCCCCGAGCGGGGTCTTCGGCGAGGCGGACAGCCTGGACGCCGGCCGGCTCTTCACCCGGGCCCCGGGCGGCGGGGTGGAGGTCGAGGCCGGGAGCAGCGGGGAGAGCGAGGGCGAGGGCGAGGACCACGACGACGGCTGGCCGGGGACCACCCGGCTCAAGGAGTGGCAGCGCGGACGCCCCGGCCAGGTGCTGAACGGCCGCCGCATCCTGATCGTCGACGACGACATCCGGAACGTCTTCGCGCTCACGCATGTGCTGGGCCGGGTCGGCATGACGGTGAAGTACGCGGAGAACGGCCGCGAGGGGCTGGAGGTGCTGCACCGCAACCCGGACGTCTCGCTGGTCCTGATGGACGTGATGATGCCGGAGATGGACGGGTACGAGACGATCCGGGCCATCCGCTGCACGCCGCGTCTCGCCGATGTGCCGATCCTCGCCCTGACCGCGAAGGTCATGCCCGGCGACCGGGAGAAGGCCATCGACAGCGGCGCCAATGGCTATGTCCCCAAGCCCGTGGACGTCGACCGGCTGATGTCGGCGATCCTCGATCTGCTCGATCCGGACAGTGAGGTGGGGGAGCCGGGCCGGCCCGGAGAGACGGGTGAGTCGGGGGAGGCGGGCGAGTCCGGGAGCGGTGACGCCACCTCTGATGGTGAGACCGCCGCGCCTGCCGAGACCGGTCCGCCGAGGCCGAGGCAGGGGAGAGATGACTACGAGCGTGCCCGAGAAGGCCGGAATCCTCATCGTCGACGACATGGAGGAGAACCTGATCGCGCTGGAGGCCGTCCTCGGCCCGCTCGATCAGCAGCTCGTCCGCGCCCGCTCCGGCGAGGAGGCGCTGAAGGCGATGCTGCGGCAGGACTTCGCCGTCGTTCTGCTCGACGTCCTGATGCCGGGCATGGACGGCTTCGAGACGGCCGCCAACATCAAGCGGCTCGACCAGACCAAGGACGTCCCGATCATCCTGCTGACCGGGACCGACGCCGACTCCGACTACGCCTACCGGGGCTATGCGATCGGCGCCGCCGACTTCCTCACCAAGCCGTTCGACCCCTGGCTGCTGCGGACGAAGGTCAATGTGTTCCTGGAGATGCACCGCAAGAACCGCCTGCTCGAGGCGCGGACGGAACAGCTGGCGGACCGGGTCGAGGAGCTGGAGCGCACGGTCGGGGGGCTGCGGAAGTACGCCGAGGAGTGAGTGACCGGCCGGGGCTGGTTCCGGTCAGGGCTCCACGGCCGTGACGAGGACGGCCACCGTGGGCGGCTGGTCTCCCGGGCCCGGGGCGGCCGCTGCCACCGCCGTTCGTACCGTCCTCGCCACGTCCACGGCGCGGTGATCCGCCGCCACGGCCAGTTCGATCCGGATGTGCGCACCCTCGATCCGCACGGCCCGGGGCGAGCCCAGCACCGGCGCCAGCCGGGCGACGCCGGGCACGGAGGCGGCGGCGCGGGCGACGGCCGCGGTGGCGGGGTCGGATTCCGGGCGCTCGATCCGGTGGGGGCGCGGGGTCTCCGGGGGTGGGGCCGGGAGCTCGGCCAGCACCTCCGTCACCCGTATGTCCACCGCCTCCACCAGGAGACCGAGCCGGTCCGTCGCCGCGTCGAGCAGTGCGTCGCGCAGCCGGTCCGCCGTCACCGGAAGCGGTTCCTCCAGCGTCGCCCCGCACTCCGCCGCGATGCGCAGAGGCCCCGGCGGCAGCGCGCTCGGCGGGGGCGGAACCGTGGGCGTCCCGGCGGTGCCGGGGCCGGCGGGCCCGATCCGCAGCGCTCCCAGATGTGCTCCGGGCACCTCGGCGGCGGCCCGCCCGAGCACGTCGCTCGCCGCGCGTTCGGTGATCCAGGAGCCGTCCTCCCGCGTGCCCAGGGGCAGCAGCCGACCGAGCCGCAATTGCTCCCTTACGGTCTGCGCGAGCCGGTCCGTGACCACCGTGTCACCCCTTACCGCCGTACGGACGTGAGCCCCACCGCTCTCAGCCTGCCGCATCGATCGCGTGTGTGCCGCATCTCCGAAGCGGTTCGGGGAAGGCCCCATTAAGGTGGCAAGTAGAGCGAGCGGAAACCGCTTCCACCGCTCTTCGCTCGGAAGGGACGATCGGTGATGTCCGAGACCACACCACGGAACCGACCCGAGAACCCCGCCACGGAACCCGCCGCCGGTACGCCCAAGACGCTGGGCGCCGGGACCGGCGTCGCCCCGGCGGCCGCCGCCACCGATCGCAACCGGCGGGCGGAGGCGACCCGGCCGCGCGGGGGCGCACCACGATCGCCGATGGCGTCGTGGAGAAGATCGCGGGTATGGCGGCCCGCGATGTGGTCGGCGTCCATGCGATGGGCGGAGGTCTCGCGCGTACCTTCGGGGTCGTACGGGACCGGGTGCCCGGCGGCCGGTCGGTCACCCGCGGGGTGAAGGCGGAGGTGGGGGAGGTACAGACGGCCCTCGACCTGGAGATCGTGGTGGACTACGGCGTCTCCATCGCCGATGTCGCACGGGCCGTACGAGAGAACGTGATCGCGGCCGTCGAGCGGATGACCGGCCTCGAGGTCGTCGAGGTCAATATCGCGGTCAGCGATGTGAAGTTGCCGGACGAGGAAGAGGAATCGCCGGAGCCGCGGCTCCAGTAGGCCGGCAGCGGTTCCGGTTGGCTCCAGCGAAGGAGCACACGATGAGCATGGCCGTGGTCGGGATGATCGCGGGAATGGCGCTGGCTTTCGCGGGTTATTTCGGTGGTTTCGGGGCCTTTCTGCTGGTGGCGGCGTTGGGAGCCGTCGGGTTCATCGTCGGCCGGTTCCTGGATGGTGATCTGGAGCCGGGCGACTTCTTCCGTTCCCGTGGCCGGGATGGGCGGCCACGGTGAGCGCCATGACGACCGTAAGGACGTGCCGTGGTGGAGCCGGGTGAGCGGGGTGCGACGCGGATCGCGGACCGGGTCGTTGCGAAGATCGCCTCGCAGGCGGCGCGGGAGGCGTTGCGGGGTGGCGGCGCGGCGGCTGCCGATGCGGGTACGGGTGCGGATATCGGTGCGGCTGCCGGTGCGGGCCCCGGTGAAGCCGCCCTCGCCGGTGGCGTCGGCGCGCGGCCGTACGCGGTCGCCGCGGTGCGCGGGGGCGTCGCGCGCGTCCGGGTCGCCGTCGAGCTCGGCTATCCCTCGGACATCGGCGCGCACTGCGGTGCGGTGCGTCGTCAGGTGATCGAACGGGTAGGCGAGTTGACGGGCATGAAGGTGCCCGAGGTCGCGGTGACGGTCGAACGGCTGCATGTGCCGCGGTGGGAGCGCCCGGAGCGCGGGGCGCGTCGGGGGAGGGACAGGGTGCGATGAACGCGGACCAGAAGATGCGTCAGTCCACCTCGGCGTCGGCGTACGGCGCGAGGGCGGGTGCGGGTGCCGGTTCCGGTGCCGGGGATCCGCCCGGGCGCGTCCGGCGCTTCTGGTCCGAGCGGCGGGTACCGGCCGGGATCGCCGCCCTGGTCATCGCCGCCGTCAGCGGGCTGCTGCTGTACGACGTGGCGGCCGTGCGCTCGGGGCGGCGTGCCATGCGGTGGCGGGACTGGCTCGCCGATGAACTCGCCTCGCGGCCGCTGGACAACGCGTGGGTCGTGGGCGGGGCGGCGCTGCTGGCGGCGCTCGGGGTGGGGATGGTGATCCTCGCGATGGCGCCGGGCTGCGGGGGCTACTGCCGATGCGCGCGCCGGAGCCGGGGCCGGAGCCGGAGTCCGGGGCCGGGGCTGTCGTTCGAGCCGGAATCGACCGAACGTCGGCGGGGCTGGTGCTGCGCGACCGGGCGATGGAGGTGCCCGGTGTGCGATCGGCCCGCGTGGACGTCGGCCGACGGCGGATCAGGGCCCGTGCGCTGGCCCACTTCCGCGACCTCGACGAGGTACGCGCGGATCTGGACGCCGCCCTCCACGAGGGCATCCGCCAACTGGGTCTGGCCCGGCCGCCCGCCCTCTCCGTCCACGTCCGGCGCTCGGCGAAGTCGAAGGGGTGAGCGCGCCATGCTGAGTGTCGTCAACCGGGTGCTGCTGGGGCTCGTGGGCCTGGTGCTGGCCGGTGCGGGCGCGGTGGTCCTGGCCGGGTGGCCGCCGTTCGACGGCCGCGACGATGTGCTGCTCAGCCGGGCGGACCGCACGCGGTGGCGGGACACCGGGTGGTGGTGGCCCGCCGTCATCGCGGCGCTCGCGGTGCTGTTCGTGCTTTCGCTGTGCTGGTTCCTGGCCCAGCTGCGGCGGCGTCGGCTCCAGGAAGTGCTCGTGGAAACGGGCGACGGCGAGGGCGCCCTGCTGCGCGGCCGCGCCCTGGAGGCCGCGCTGTTGTCGGACACGGAGTCGCTGGACGGCGTGGAGCGCGCCCACGTCCTGCTACGGGGCCGCCGGACGACGCCGGAGGCCCGGATGGGCTTGGCGCTGGACGCGCGGGCGGACCCGCTGTCGACTCTGGCCGCGGTCCGAGCGGATGCTTTGGAGCGGGCCCGCGCTTCGGCGGGGCTGGAGCGGCTGCCGGCGGAGGTGCGGCTGAGGGTGGCGCGGCATGGGGCGGAGCGGGCGCGGTAGCTCTGGGAGCGCGAATGCGCGCCGCGACCCCCGCCGACCCGTGTTCGTCTCCGGCGGGCATTCCTCACCCGGTCGGCCCGTGTTCGCCTCCGGGGCCATTCCCCCACCCCGCCCCTCCCCGAAACGCAGGGGCTCCGCCCCACGCCCCCGGGGGGCTCTGCCCCACGCCCTCCCCCGGGGGCTCTGCCCCCACGCCCTCCCCGGGGGGACTCCGCCCCACGGCCCCCCGGGGGCTTCGCCCCGAGCCCCGTGCCGGGGTTGTGCCCCTGCGACTCCTGGGGCTGAGCCCGACTCCCCCGCTGGGGCTGAGCCCGACGCCTCCGCTGGGGTTGCGCCCCACGGCGCCCGGGGCTCCGCCCCAAGCCGCCTGCCGGGGTTGGCCCCGTGCGGCCCCCGGGGCTCCGCCCCCACGCCCCACAGGGTCCACCTGCATGCCCCTGCTGGGGCTCTGCCCCCGCGACCCTGGGGCTGCGCCCCACGGCCCCCGCCTGGGCTCCGCCCCCGGCCCCGCTTCTCAAGCGCCGCCGGGGCTGCGGAGAGAACCGGCCGTGCCTGGCTCCGTGCGGTCCGGTACCCGGTGGCGGGTCGGTGTCACGGGCGGGGGGGCGGGTACCGGACTGGGTGTGGACTCGCCCGGACGTCAGCCTCTCCGGCGTTTGAGGAGCGGGTCCGGGGCGGAGCCCCGGTGGGGGTCTGGGGTCCTTCTGACGGATCTCCGCGGCGTCGCGACGCCCGGGGCGCCCTCTCGCCGCACCGCACGAAAGCCCGAGTAGCTCCGCTACGAGGGCCTCCGCGCGGCACGCCGAGAGCACGCCCCGGCTCCGGTCTTCGGCCGCTGCGCGGCGGGCGCTCCTTCCTCCACGGAGATCCGTCAGAAGGACCCTAGGGGGCGGAGCCCCATAGTTTCGGGAAGGGGCGGGGTGGGGGAATGCGCCGACCGCGCCCACGGCCCGTGCTTGGCGTCCGGCCGCGCCCAAGTCTTGGGCGGAGCCCGTGGGCCCCAAGCCCCCTCAGATGTTGTGGAGGGCCCCGCCATCCACCGGAAGCATCAGCCCGGTCAGATACGACGCCGCAGGCGAGAGCAGGAACGCCGCGGCCTTGCCGAATTCATCGGGCGTCCCGTACCGCCGCAGCGGAATCGCCGCCGCGTTCCGCTCCCGCGCGGCCTCCGCGTCGCCGGAGAGGGAATCGAGCTCGCGCACGCGGTCGGTGTCGATGCGGGCCGGGAGGAGGCCCACGACGCGGATGCCGCGGGGGCCGACCTCGAGGGAGAGGGACTTGGCGAAGCCGGCGAGGCCGGGGCGCAGGCCGTTGGAGACGGTGAGGCCGGGGATCGGCTCGCGGACGGAGCCGGAGAGGACGAAGCCGATCACGCCCCCGGAGGGGAGCTGCTCGGCGGCGCCGCGGGCAAGGCGGACGGCGCCGAGGAAGACGGAGTCGAAGGCGGCCTGCCACTGGGCGTCGGTGATGTCGGCGGTCAGCCCGGCCGGCGGGCCGCCGACGCTGATGAGGACGCCGTCGAAGCCGCCGAAGCGCTCCCGCGCGGTGGCGATGAGGCGGGCCGCCGCCTCGGGGTCGGCGTTGTCGGTGGCGACCCCGACCGCGCTCGGCCCGAGGTCGGCGGCGACGGCGGCCGCCGTATCGGCGTCGCGGCCGGTGATGACGGTCTTCGCGCCGTCGGCGATCAGCTCACGGGCGGCCGCGAGCCCCAGCCCGCGGGTGGCCCCGGTGATGATGTACACCCGGTCTTTGAGTCCAAGATCCATGGGGTCAGTCTGCCCTGGGCCGCTCCGCGAGGGTGAGGGCGGCCCCCACCAGTCCGACATGGCTGAACGCCTGCGGGAAGTTACCGAGCTGCCGGTCGGCCGCCGGGTCGTACTGCTCGGTGAGCAGCCGGACGCCGTTGTAGAGCGCGAGGAGGCGTTCGAAGAGGGCCCGACTCAAGGACGAGGGATTCGTCGAGGTAGCTGCGGCGGGTGCAGGCGCCCGCGCCCTTGGGGGCGGGCCGCCAGTGGCCGTTGTCGCGGTCGCCGAGGAGCGCGGCGAAGCGGGCGGGGGAGTCGAAGCGGGGCAGGCACAGCCAGTCGATCGAGCGGTGGCGGCTGACCAGGGCCGCCGTCTGGTGGTCACCGATGAGGGGGGCCTGCGGGGTGTCCGGCGGGTCGTGACGCCTGCGGCGGGCTGTTCCCCTCCCCGCCCCTTCCCGAACCTGGGGCTGCGCCCCAGACCCCGAGTGGGCCGGGGTTGTGCCTCAGGCCCCGGGTGGGGCGGGGCTGCGCCTTAGACCTTGGAGGGCCGGTGGCGCAGCCCTGGCACGCGGCGGAGCCGGGGCTGCGCCCCAGACCCCGAGTGGGGCCGGGGTTGTGCCTCCGATCCCGGAGGGCCGGTGGCGCAGCCCTGCCGCGCGGTGGGGCTGAGGTTGTGCCTCAGGCTCCGTGTGGGGTCGGAGTTGTGCCCCGGACCCTTGAGGGCCGGTGCGCAGCCCTGGCACGCGGCGGAGCCGTATATCGATGCTGCGGGGAGGGGAAAGAGCCGCCGGACGCCCTCTAGTCCGCGGCGGCCGTCGCGGGGACCTTCTCCGGCGTGGCCGCCGCCTTCGCGGCCTCGGCGGCGCGGTCCCGGCGCTCGCGGCGGGCCAGCACGAACCAGCCGATGGGCACACCGGCGGAGAACAGCCACCACTGGACGGCGTAGGCCATATGCGGGCCGATGTCGCTGTGGTTGGGCGCGGCGACCGGCTGGGGCTGCTTGTCGCCCTTGGGGGAGGACGAGGTGAGCTCGATGTAGCCGCCGAGGACGGGCCGGGACAGCACCTTCGCCTGCTGCTCGCTGTTGATCAGCGAGACCTGGCGGGGCGGCAGCCCCTGCTTGTCCTTGATGCCGCTGTTGCCGGTGGTCTCGTCGGCCTTCAGCCGGCCGGTGACGGTGACCTTGCCGGAGGGGGCGGCGGGGACCTTGGGGAACTTGGTGAGGTCCGTGCCCGCCGGGATCCAGCCCCGGTTGACCAGCACCGCGCGGTCGTCCGGGAGCAGCAGCGGGGTGAGGACGAAGTAGCCGATGGACTGCTCGTCGGAGCCGGTGCGCTGGCGGACGACGACCTCGTGGGCGGTGTCGTAGGTGCCAGTGGCGGTCACCGTGCGCCAGGTGTCGTCGCGGGGGACCGTACGGCCGGGAGCGGTGAGCTTCTCGACGGACACGGCCGGGGCGTCGAGGTTGTCCCCGATCAGCTGGTTCTGCGCGACCCGGTGCTCATGGCGGTGCAGCTGCCAGAAACCCAGCCTGATCATCGTCGGGATCAGGGCCAGGGCCACGAGTGTGAGGATCACCCACTGCCGGGTCAACAGGAAGCGGTACACATCCCTGACCCTACTCGGCGTGGATTGTCCCTCGGCCGCTGGGGGCGTCCCAGGACAATCCACGCAGGTGGCCGGGTTCACACATGGTCGACGATGCCCACCTTCCCTTCCGCCCGCGCGCAGTGCGCACAGCAGTAGAAGTGGCCGTCGGCCTCCACGCCCTGCCCGATGATCTGGGTCCGGCAGTGCTCGCAAATGGGCGCCATGCGGTGGATGGCGCACTGGAAGCAGTCGAAGACGTGCACATTGCCCTGTGCGTGCACTTCGAATGTCATCCGGTAGTCGTTTCCGCAGACCTCACAACGTGCCATGCGCCTCAGCGTGCGGGCCCGCGCGGTGGCGGGCGAGCGGCGGCCGGGCGCGTCGCGCCGACTTCACCTGTTTGTCGGCGGCGCGGGGGTGACGTCCTGGAGGAGCTGCATGAAGGCCGCCTCGTCGATGATGGGCGTGCCGAAGGAGCGGGCCTTGGCGGTCTTGGACGTGGGCGACTCGGGATCGTTGGTGACCAGCACGCTGGTGAGCCGGGAGACGCTGGTGGCCACGTGCAGCCCGGCCTCGACGGCCCGGTCCTCCAGCAGCTCGCGGTCCACGGAGGTGTCCCCGGAGAACGCCACCCGCATGCCCTGGACCAGCTGCCCGCCCGGCTCGTAGCGCCCGGGGTTGGGGTAGGGACAGGCGGGGCGCTTGCGGCTGGGGCGCCAGGTCTGCCGGTACGACCGCTGGCGGCCGATGGCCGGGCCGTCGGACCACTCGGTGAGCGGCTGGCAGGCCAGTAGCGGCAGCCGCAGCCCGGTCTCGGCGGCCCGGTGGAGGCTGGGCCGGAAGGTCTCGGCGAGCACCCGCGCGTCGTCCAGGGCGTGGTGGGCGCGGTGCTGGACCACTCCGTAGTGCGCGGCGAGGGTCTCCAGCTTGTGGTTGGGCAGCGGCAGGCCCAGCTCCTTGGAGAGGGCGATGGTGCACAGCCGCTGCCGCACGGGCGCGGCGGTGCGGGTGCGGGCGTACTCGCGGGCGAGCATCGACCAGTCGAAGGCGGCGTTGTGCGCCACCAGGACGCGGTCGGCCAGGCGCTCGGAGAGCTCCGCGGCGATCTCGGGGAAGCGCGGGGCGCTCGCGAGCATCTCCTCGGTGAGGCCGTGGATCCACACCGGGCCCGGATCGCGCTGCGGATTGACCAGCGTGTACCAGTGGTCCTGCACCGTGCCCCGGGCGTCGAGCTGATAGACCGCCGCGGAGACGATCCGGTCGTCGCGGGCGAGGCCGGTGGTCTCCACGTCGACGACCGCGTACCCCTGCGGATAGGTGGCCGGCCAGGAGGACGGCGGGGCGAGGTGCGGGGCGGCTGCCGTGGGGTCTTCGAGCATGGTCCATGAGGATACGGGCCGTCACCGACAACCCTGACCGGCGGGCCGGTCCGGGCCTCCGACACGCCGGGGTTGACGGGGCGTCGGGCCCGGGCGGCGGGTCAGAGCCTGGACAGGGCCAGTTGCAGATCGATGTCGCTGATGAGGAGGCGGCCGGCGCGCTTGTCGCCCGGGCGGTCGGGCACCGTCACCTTCACCCCGGGCGAATCCCCGGTGAGAACCGTCACCTTGGCGCCGTCGAACCGCGGGGCCCGCTGGCGGATGACGGACTTCAGGCGGTCGGCGGCCCGTTCGGCGGTCCGTTTGCCGTCGGTGAGGGCGCAGATGACCCCGGATGTCTGCTTCGCGGACTTCGCCAGCTGTCCGGTGGCCGAGAGCCGCACCGGGTCCTTGGGGTCCTTCCCGTCGAAGTCGACGCGGTAGACATCGCCCAGACAGTCGCCCAGCGCCCGGTAATCCGGGTCGTCCGCCACGGACTCGCCCTTGGCCGGGCGCACCGCCGACAGGTCCTTACCGGCGTAGCCGAAGGAGATCTCGCCCTTGGAGACCTGGAGGGTGATCCCGTCCTTCGCCCAGACCGTCTCGCCGTGCCAGGCGCGCCGGGCGAATCCGCCCGCCTCGAGCTTGGCGGTGACGCGGTCGGCGTCGAAGGAGCCCTGCCAGTGCCCGGCGTAGCCGTTGGTCACATCGGTGTCGATCATGGCCGGATCGAGGCCATAGGCATGGGCGTTGAAGCGGTAGCCCGTCATCAGCGGACGGCCCGCCTGGCCGACGGCGCGGAACCGCCGGGAGTCGCCCTTCTCCAGGGAGCGCACCCGGGCGGCGTCGAGGTAGGAGACCTGGGCCCCCTTCGTGCCCGCGGTAGAGATGTGCCCCACCGCGTCCATCAGGGCTGAGGGGGAGTCATCGCCGCCCGATCCGGAGGAGCACCCCGTGGTGAGCGCCGACAGCAGGCAGACGAAGACCATGCCGCCGGTCCGGATCCGCTCTCTGGCTCTGCGCACAGCCGGGGAGCTCAATCGGCCATGCGGCGCGAGGCGAGGCCTCTTGTTGACACCGCATCTACCATACTTGTTGGTAACTGCCTCTAGCGACGGCCTTACGGGCGGTCCTATGTTGCGGACATGCCGCACCTGCCCAATGCCGTGATGTGGTCGATACCGGCCTTTGTCCTGCTCGCCGTCGTGGAGATGGTGAGCTACCGCTTCCACCCCGACGAGGACGCCGAGGGCTACGCGGCGAAGGACGCCGCGACCAGCGTCACCATGGGGCTCGGCAGCCTGGTCTTCGACCTGCTGTGGAAGATCCCGATTGTGGCGATCTATGCCGCCATCTACGAACTCACCCCGCTGCGCGTGCCGGTGGTGTGGTGGACGCTGCCGCTGATGCTGCTCGCCCAGGACTTCTTCTACTACTGGTCGCACCGTGGGCACCACGTCATCCGCATCCTGTGGGCATGCCATGTGGTGCACCACTCCAGCCGCAAGTTCAACTTCACCACCGCCCTGCGGCAGCCGTGGACCACCTGGACCGTCTGGCCGTTCTACGTGCCGATGATCGTGCTCGGGGTGCACCCGGCGGCGGTGGCGTTCTGCTCGTCGGTGAACCTCGTCTACCAGTTCTGGATCCACACCGAGCGGATCGGCACCCTGCCGCGCCCCATCGAGTTCGTCTTCAACACCCCTTCGCACCACCGCGTCCACCACGCCTCCCAAGGCGGCTATCTGGACCGCAACTTCGGGGGCATCCTCATCGTCTGGGACCGGCTCTTCGGGTCCTTCGTCCCCGAGACCGAGCGGCCCGTCTACGGCCTGACGAAGAACATCAACACCTACAACCCGCTGCGCGTGGCCACGCACGAGTACGCGGCCATCGCCCGCGACATCGCGGCGGCGCGGGACTGGCGCGAGCGGGCGGGCCGGGTCTTCCGGGGACCGGGCTGGCAGCCCGCGCCGGCCATGGAAGCCGGTCTCCCGGAGGACGGCTCCTCGGAGTCCGGCTCCTCGGAGTCCGGTTCCCGGGACGCCGGCTCCCCGGAGGCCGGTCCGGAGGCCGGGCGGCCGGAGCCGGCCGGCGAGAGCGTGCGGTGACGGCCGCCGCCGGGCGCGCCACGACGGTCCTGCGGGCCCTCTTCGCGCTGCTGACCGCCGTTCACCTGGGCGCGCTGCTCGTGGACGCCACCACCGTCGTCCACCTCACCAAGCCCGCCCTGATGCCCGTGCTCGCCGTATGGGCCCTGGCGCGTGGCGGGCCGTGGCCGCTCCCGGCCGCGCTGCTGTGCGGCTGCGGGGGCGATGTGCTGCTGCAGATCGGCGGCGAGACCGCGTTCCTGGCCGGAATGGGCTGCTTCGCGGCCGGGCACCTCTGTTATCTGGCGCTGTTCGCCCGCGCCGGGTGGCGCCGTACGGCGCCTTGGGCGGTCGCCGGGTACGGGGCCGCGTGGCTGGGCACGGTGGCGCTGCTGTGGCCCGGCCTCGCGGCGCATCTGCGGCTTCCCGTCGCGGGCTACAGCCTGCTGCTGACGGTCATGGGGCTGGCCGCGCTCGGGGCGGGCGCGTGGACCGGGCTCGGCGGGGCGCTGTTCATGCTCTCCGACACCCTGATCGCGGCCGGACTCGCGGACTGGCCACGGCCGCCGGTGCCCCAGTTCTGGATTATGGCCACCTATATAGCCGCCCAGTGGCTGCTGGTGGCGGGGGCGACGCGCGAGGGAGCCCCGCGCCCCGCGTCCTGCGCTGGAACGGGCGCCCGTCAGTCCGTGACGTCCGTAAGGCCGCGACGCGTAGGGCCGTGACGTCCGTAAGGCTGCGCCCCTCGCCGGCCCGTGCCCCTCGTCGGCCCGTTCCCCTCGCCGGCCCGTGCCCCTCGTCAGGCCGTGGCCGGCAGCCGCCTGAGCCGGACCATGCGCAGCGGGTCCGAGGGGCGGTCATGGCTCAGCTCCCAGTCCCGGGCACGCGCCGCCTCGACCACATAGCACGCGCCCACCCCGCGGTACTCGCGCACGGGGATGTCGTGCGGACCGGGCGGCGGGGCCTTCTTCGCCTTCTGGGCGGCCAGTTCCTTGGCGGTCCATGAGGCGATGCGCTTGTCGACCCGGGCCCGGTAGAAGGCCGCGTCGCCCTCGTGCCGCAGCTCCGGGAGCGTCACGCACCAGGCGGGCCACACCTTCACGCTGTCCCCGAACTTGTCGATCAGGCCGAGGAACCCCTTCTCGAACCCGGGGATCACCGTAAGGATCTCGGCCACGATTCCGAAGGCGATGAAGCAGAGGAAGATCACCACGATCAGCGCCCACCACAGCGGCAGCAGCAGCACGGTCAGCACGAACCGGATCAGCAGCGAGACGGCCGGCCGCGGGGGCAGCGGTCCCCAGGAGTCGTCGTGGTGCACGGGAACGGGGACCTCTCGCGGCTTCATGGGGAACGCGTACGGGCCGCCGGGGCGGCTGCTCCGCCCCGGCGGCCCGTGCATAGTGTCAGCCGGTCACTTCTCGACGGCGTCCAGGGCGTCCGCGAGCCCGGCGCCGTAGAAGCCGTTGTACCGCTTGCCGCCCTCGCACACCGCGTCAACCGTGCCGTCGCCGTCGATGTCGTACGGCGTCGGGCAGGCCAGGTCATCGGCCTCGGCCTTGAGCAGCGCCTTCACCTGCCGTGCGGAGGCGTGCGGATGGGTGCTCTTGATGAGCGCCGCGACACCGGCCACATGCGGCGAGGCCATCGACGTGCCCGCCATGTAGCCGTACTGCCCGCCCGGCAGCGTGTTGTAGATCAGGCCGCTGGTGGCCGGGGGCTCCGGCTTCTGGTAGGCGGTGCTGTCGCCGCCGGGGGCCGCGATGTCGATGATCCCCAGGCCGTAGTTGGAGAACGAGGACTTGAGCCCCTTGGCGCCGGTCGAGGCGACCGTGACGACGCCCGGCAGCTGGGTCGGGATGTCCAGGCAGACGCTCGGGTCCACTTCCCGGTCACCGGGGGTGGTGTCGTTGGGGCTGGAGGGGTCGGTGATGGTGTCCGAGGTCAGGTCGTAGTTCTCGTTGCCCGCCGCGGCCACATTGACCACGCCCCGGCGCTCGGCGTACGACGAGGCCCGGCGCACCGCCTCGACCAGGGCCTTCTGGTCCGGGTCGGTGGTGCAGTTGAAGTACCACGGGTCGGTGTAATAGCTGTTGTTGGTGACGTCCACGCCGTGCTCGGCGGCCCAGACGAAGCCGCAGACGACCGCCTCGGTGTAGAAGAACCCGGCCGTCGTGGACACCTTGATCCCGGAGACCTTGACGCCCGGGGCCACGCCGGTGACGCCGATGCCGTTCTTCGCGGCGGCGATCTCGCCCGCCACATGCGTGCCGTGCGGGGACTCCTCGGCGGTCGGCCGCCAGGCGCCGTCGGCGGTGTCCGGCTTGCCCGTCACACAGTTGACGGACGCCTTGCGGTCGAAGTTCGGCGCCAGATCGGGGTGGGTGTCGTCCACACCGGTGTCGATGACCCCGACGGTGACCTTACGGCTGCCCAGGCTCTTCTCATGCGCCTTGTCCGCCTTGATCGCCGGCAGGTCCCACTGCAGAGGCTCCAGCGGGTCCTGCCCGGCCTTCGCCTTGGCCGCCACCGCCTGCCGCTGCTTCTCGCTCAGCAGCTTCGGCGTGTCGATGTCGTCGGTGGACTGGGCGGGCAGCGGGGCGGTGCGGGTGTTCCCGGCGGAGGCGACGCCGCGCACCTTACGGACGGTCTTGGCGAAGTCCGGGTTGGCGGAGTGGACGACGATGACGCCGATCCGGTCGTAGGACACCACGACGGTGCCGCCGGCCTGGGCGATGGCCTTGCGGATCCGGGACGGGTCCTGCCCCGGGCGGGTGTTGACGACATAGCTCAGGGACGGACCGTCGGCCGTGGCGGCCGCGGCGGCGTGGCCGTCCCGTCCGAGCGCGGTGGCGGTGGTGGGCAGGAAGGCCAGCGCGGTGGTGAGCGCCATGGCGGCGGGTATCGCGGCGGTGCGCAGCGGTAGGGAGGTGCGGCGCGGCGTCATGGGTACTCCGGTTCTCTCGGCGGTTCTCTCGAGGTGGACGGGAAGGCTCTGGGCGGGCGGACCGGGCTGGATCGGGCTGGATCGTCAGCGTTCCGGACCGGGGGCGCGGACGCGCGCTCAGCGCGCCACTCGGGGACGCGGAGCCCCCGGGCGCGGGCGGCGGCCCAGCGGGCCGTGTCAACGGCGGCGGTCCAGCGGGCCGTGTCAACGGCGGTGGTCCGGCCGGGGTCATCCGCACAAGCGAATGTGCGCGCCCTCGTGGCGCGGATCCCGCGCGCCGCCTCGATGCCCCGGGACGCCGCGGGACCGGGGTAGAGGCGGCGGGGAGTGGTGAGGGGGTGGTGCGAAGCCGACGGACCGTCAAAGGCCCGCCGTCCGGGTCTTGGAGGTGCCGATCTCAGATGAGCCATGGGATCTCCACTTCATCCGTACGGGCCGCCCGAACGCCCTCCGCGGCTGGGCGGGTACATGACGATGGAAGCTATCGCTGATCAAGGTCGGACATCAATGCATTCCGGAAGAAAACCCGCCACAGTACCCGGAGCCGATCCCTCCTCCGAATTCTTATCCGTCTTTCAATCAACCGGCCCCTGTCGTACGGGGTCCGCGCCGACCTACCATGCGTGATCCGGATCACTCGCCGCCCCATTCGTTCCCGTCGGACCCACTCACCAGGAGAGACCGTGGATACCGCACCGGCCAACGATCGCCCCGACGATCAGCGGCAACTTGACCGTTCTGCCTACGCCGAGGTGCAAGCGAGCGCGGAGTTCGGCGAACTGCGCGGTGCCCACCGCTCGTTCGCCTTTCCGCTCACCATCGCGTTCGTCAGCTGGTACCTGCTCTACGTGCTGCTGTCCAACTACGCGGACGGCTTCATGGGCACCAAGGTCGTGGGCCACATCAACGTGGCCCTGGTGTTCGGGCTGGCCCAGTTCCTGACCACCTTCCTCATCGCCTGGTGGTACTCCCGGCACGCCGCCGCCAAGCTGGACCCGCGCGCCCAGGCCATCAAGTCCCGTCTGGAGGAGCGCTCATGAATCCCCAACTGCTCGCGGCCGAGAGCGCCTCGGACAACCGGCCACTGATCGTCACGCTCTTCGCGGTCTTCGTCCTGGCGACCCTGGCCATCACCGTCTGGGCGGGCCGGCAGACCAAGGACGCCACCGACTTCTACGCCGGCGGCCGCCAGTTCACCGGCTTCCAGAACGGCCTGGCCATCTCCGGCGACTACATGTCCGCCGCGTCCTTCCTCGGCATCGCCGGCGCCATCGCGCTCGCCGGCTACGACGGCTTCCTGTACTCGATCGGCTTCCTCGTCGCCTGGCTGGTCGCCCTGCTGCTGGTCGCCGAGCCGCTGCGGAACTCCGGCCGCTACACGATGGGCGACGTGCTCGCCTACCGGATGCGCCAGCGCCCGGTCCGCACCGCCGCCGGCGTCTCCACCATCGTCGTGTCGATCTTCTACCTGCTGGCGCAGATGGCGGGCGCGGGGGTGCTGGTCTCCCTGCTGCTGGGCATCACCAGCGAGGCCGGGAAGATCCTCATCGTCGTCCTCGTCGGCGTCGTGATGATCCTCTACGTCACCATCGGCGGCATGAAGGGCACCACCTGGGTGCAGATGGTCAAGGCCGTGCTGCTGATCGCGGGCACGCTGCTGATCACCTTCCTGGTGCTGCTGAAGTTCAACTTCAACATCTCCGACCTGCTGGGCGAGGCGGCCAAGAACAGCGGCATCGGGGAGTCCTTCCTGGAGCCGGGGCTGAAGTACGGGGTCAACGCCACCACCAAGCTGGACTTCATCTCGCTCGGCATCGCCCTGGTCCTGGGCACCGCCGGCCTGCCCCACATCCTCATCCGCTTCTACACCGTGCCCACCGCCCGGGCCGCCCGTAACTCGGTCAACTGGGCCATCGGCATCATCGGCCTCTTCTACCTGATGACCATCGCGCTGGGCTTCGGCGCCGCCGCGCTGCTCAAGCACGACGACATCATCGCCTCCAACAAGTCGGGCAACACCGCCGCACCACTGCTCGCCGAGGAGATCGGCGGCGGACCGGACTCCACGGGCGGCGCCATCCTGCTCGCGGTGATCTCCGCGGTGGCGTTCGCGACGATCCTCGCCGTGGTCGCCGGGCTCACCCTCGCCTCCTCGTCGTCCTTCGCCCACGACCTGTACGCCAACGTCATCCGCAAGGGCAAGGCGACCCAGGAGGAGGAGATCTCGGCGGCGCGCTGGGCCACCGTCGGCATCGGCACCGTCGCCGTCGTCCTCGGCGTCTTCGCACGAGATCTCAACGTCGCCGGACTCGTGGCACTCGCCTTCGCGGTCGCCGCCTCCGCCAACCTCCCGACCATCCTCTACAGCCTGTTCTGGAAGCGGTTCACCACCCAGGGCGCGCTCTGGTCCATCTACGGCGGACTGATCTCCTCGGTCTTCCTGGTGCTCTTCTCGCCCGTCGTCTCGGGCAAGGAGACCTCAATGTTCCCGGACGTGGACTTCCACTGGTTCCCGCTGGAGAACCCCGGACTGATCTCCATCCCGCTCGGCTTCCTGCTCGGCTGGCTGGGCACCATCGTCTCCAAGGAACAGCCCGACAAGGAGAAGTACGCCGAGCTGGAGGTGCGCTCGCTCACCGGGCACGGAGCCCACTGACCGGCCATTCCCACCCGCGCGGTCCCTCCATGTCACACCCGTCACGTACGCTGCGAGACAATTGAGCAGTGCACGCACGCCAACCGTGGAGGGGCCGCCACCATGTTGATCGACACCTATGGTCGCGTAGCCACCGACCTGCGTGTCTCCCTGACCGACCGCTGCAATCTGCGCTGCACCTACTGCATGCCGGAAGAAGGCCTGCAGTGGCTCGCCAAACCGGATCTGCTCACCGACGACGAGATAGTCCGGCTGATCGGGATCGCCGTCACCGAGCTCGGGGTCACCGAGGTCCGCTTCACCGGCGGTGAGCCACTGCTGCGCCCCGGTCTGGTCGGCATCGTGGAGCGCTGCGCCGCCCTCGACCCGCGTCCCCGGATGTCGCTCACCACCAACGGCATCGGGCTGGAGCGCACCGCCCAGGCCCTGCGCGACGCGGGCCTGGACCGGGTCAATGTCTCGCTCGACACCCTGCGCCCCGAGGTCTTCCAGACCATGACCCGGCGCAAGCGCCATGGCGATGTGCTGCGCGGCCTCGACGCGGCGCGCACCGCCGGGCTCACGCCGGTGAAGGTCAACGCCGTGCTGATGCCCGGGCTCAACGACGACGAGGCGCCCGACCTGCTCGCCTGGGCCGTGGAAAACGGCTATGAGCTGCGCTTCATCGAGCAGATGCCGCTCGACGCCCAGCACGGCTGGAAGCGCGACGGCATGATCACCGCGGGGGACATCCTGGCCAGTCTGCGCACCCGCTTCACCCTCACCCCGAGGGCGAGGAGGAGCGCGGCTCCGCGCCCGCCGAGCGCTGGCTGGTCGACGGCGGCCCGGCCCGGGTCGGCGTCATCGCCTCGGTCACCCGCCCGTTCTGCCGCGCCTGCGACCGCACCCGGCTGACCGCCGACGGGCAGGTGCGCACCTGCCTCTTCGCGCGCGAGGAGTCCGATCTGCGCGGAGCGCTGCGCTCCGGCGCCCCGGACGAGGAGATCGCCCGGCTGTGGCGGCTGGCGATGTGGGGCAAGAAGGCCGGATCCGGGCTCGATGACCCGTCGTTCCTCCAGCCGGACCGGCCGATGTCGGCGATCGGGGCTGATCACTGGTCTTCGGCGGCCGACCATTCCTCCAGCGGCACCACGTCCTTGAGGAAGCCCCGCACTCCGAGGAACTCCGAGAGATATGCGCGGTGTTCCTCGCAGGCGAGCCAGGTCTTGCGCCGCTCGGGAGTGTGGATCTTGGGGTTGTTCCAGGCCAGCACCCATACAGCGGGGGCGTGGCAGCCCTTGGCGGAGCAGATCACGGTGTCGGTCTCGGCGGCGGTTTCGCGGGTGTTCACACCGCAGACTCTACGAAAAGCGCGCCGGACATGGCGACGCCGGGCAGCCACGGGGGAGCCGCCCGGCGTCGGTCCGTCGCTCCGACGGGGGATGCGGAGCGCGTACGCAGTATGTCACGAGGGATGGGGCCCGGTGCACCGGTACCGCACTATTGATCTGAGGTTTTCTTGAGCTTACGGAAACGCGGCAGGTCAGCCACGCTCACCGCGTCCAGGCTCGCTGATATGTCCGACGTCCTCCGGGACGGATTCCGCCCCTCGGGGATCGCCCGGCTCCTCTCCGCGCCCGGCGATCAGCATCGGACGGGGTGGGGTCGGGATGAAGGTGGTGGGCAGCGAAGTGGCGTTCTCCCGGCCCGCGTTGGCTATCACGACCGCGATGTAGGGCAGCACCGCGCCGAGTACCAGCGCCACGATGGCCACATGGCGCTCCACGTTCCACAACACCGCCGCCAGCACGACCGCGACGGTCCGGACCGACATCGAGATCACATAGCGGCGCTGCCGGCCGCGTACGTCCTCGGCCAGCCCCTGCCGCGCTCCGGTGATCCGGAAGACCTCCGTATCGCCGTGCTTCCGCATCACGTTCCACCACCTGATCGCCGAGCGGGCTTCCCCCGCTCTGGAACGTACTCAACGTTACGCCGCGTCTGCCCTCGGTTCGAGACCGGGGCACCCTGATGGGTGCCGTCCCCGGGTGCGCCGACGTGTGTACCGGGCCTCCGGCGTGCGCCGTACTCGAAGTGGCCGAACACTGGAAGGGATGTGCATCCCCTCGCCGCGTGTCAGGGAGGCGACATGAACTGGCTATGGGCGATCGTCGTGGGCCTGATCCTGGGTGTGATCGCCAGGGCGATCCTGCCCGGCAAACAGGCCATTCCGCTCTGGCTGACCTGCGTCTACGGCATCCTCGGCGGCATGCTGGGCAATGCGGTGGCCGGCTGGATCGGGGTCAGGCACACCGAGGGCTTCGACTGGATCCGGCATCTGCTCCAGCTGGCGGGGCCGTGCTGATCGTCGCCCTGGGCACTCCGCTGTGGCACTCGATCCGGAGTGGCGGACGCAGACGTAGTGTGACCTGAGGGGCGCGACGACGGCGGCCGGTACGACGGCTGGTACGACGGCGGCGGCCGGTGCGCGTGGTGGACGCGCACCGGCCGCCGCTTTCGTGTGCGGTTGTGGGGCCTGTGGTGAGGCGGGCGGACTACACCCCGCGCACCTGGGCGATCTTCCGCCCGGCCTTGAGGTAGACCGCGCCGGAGGCCCCCGTGAGCCCGGCGGACGCCAGCGTCTCCGCGACCACCTCGGCCAGCGGGCGCACCGCCTGGGCCTCGGGCAGCACCACCGACTCCTGGCCGCCGTCGGTCTCGATCACCAGCCGCAGACCGTTCTGCTTGGCGACCCGGCGGGCGGCCGAGGCGCTGGGCTGGAACTCCAGCACCTTGCTCAGCACGGTCGCGATGGACTCGGTGCCGTGCTCCCCGGCGTCGACCACGGGCGTCTCGACGTCGGTGAAGCTCTTCTTGGAGAACTGGGCGACGAAGCCCGCACGGGCCGCCATCGCCTTCTCGAGGCCGTACAGCGCCGCCACGACCTCGCCCGCCAGGACCTTCTTCAGATCCATCGGGTGCAGTGACCGCTCCTCGACCCGGGCGATCGCGGTGGCGATCTCCGCGTCCGTCCACTCGGTCCATGCCTCCAGGTACGGCTTCATCAGCCGGTCCGGAATCGACATGATCTTGCCGAAGACGTCGTCGGCGGTCGCGGAGAGCGCCACGTAGTTGCCCTTGGACTTGGACATCTTGGCGCCGGTGCCGTCCGTGCCCTCGATCAGCGGCATCGTGACCACCAGCTGCGGCCGCTGACCGCGCAGCTCCATCAGCTTGCGGCCCATCTGCAGATTGAGCAGCTGATCCGCGCCGCCCAGCTCCACATCGCACTCCAGGGCCACCGAGTCGAGGGCCTGCGCGATCGGGTAGAGCAGCTCGGACATGGTCAGCCCGGAGCCGGCGGCCAGCCGGTTGCGGAAGTCCTCGCGCTGCAGCAGCTGGGAGACCGGCACCTGGGAGAGCAGCCCCAGCAGCTCCGGGAAGGTGTACGGCGCCAGCCACTCGCTGTTCTGCCGGAAGTTGACCTTCTCGAAGTCGAAGAACGGCCGGACCTGGTCCTGGTAGCCCGCGAGGTTCCGGGCGATGTCCTCGTCGGTCAGCGGCGGGCGCTCCGCCGTACGGCCCGACGGGTCGCCGATCTTGGCCGTGAAGTCGCCGATCAGCAGCGTGACGTCATGCCCCATGCGCTGGAAGCGGTTGAGGATGATCATCGGCACCACATGGCCGAGGTGCACATCGGCGGCCGTCGGGTCGATGCCCAGCTTGATCGCCAGGCCCTGGCCGGCACCGCGGCGTTCCTCGATCCGCTTGGCCAGCTCCGCCACGCCGGGCAGGATCTCGACCGTACGGGACGCGATCAGCTCGGCCTGCTCCGTCGGCGAGAGGTCCGTCAGGTCGATATAGCGCCGCGAGCCCGTCTCCTCGAGCAGCCGCTCGACGGTCTTGTCGGAGGAGAGGTCCTGGGTGAGGAGCTCGCTGGCGCGGGCGACGGATTCGCCGAGGCGTGTCATGGCGTTCCTGGTGATAGACGAAACGGATATGGATGGATGTGGATGGATTCGAAACGGTCGCTTCGGATGGGCGTGGACCAGTCTATTCGGCTCCTCACACCCCCTTGCTGACCGAGCTCATGTTGAAGTCCGGAATGCGCAGCGGCGGCACCGCGGCGCGGTTGAAGTAGTCGCTCCACTCCCGCGCCAGCGTCCGCTCGGTGCGGCCCGCCTCGGTGGCGCGGGCGAGCAGATCCACCGGCGACTCGTTGAACCGGAAGTTGTTCACCTCGCCGACCACCTCGCCGTTCTCCACGAGATAGACGCCGTCCCTGGTCAGCCCGGTGAGCAGCAGCGTGGCCGGGTCGACCTCCCGGATGTACCACAGGCAGGTCAGCAGCAGCCCGCGCTCGGTCGACGCGACCATCTCCTCCAGCGAGCGGGTGCCGCCCGCGTCCGCGATGAGGTTGTCGATCGCGGGGCGAGCGGCAGCCCGGTGAGGGCGGAGGTGTGCCGGGTGGTGATCAGCTGCTGGAGCACCCCGTCGCGGATCCAGTCGGTGGCGGACAGCGGCAGACCGTTGTCGAAGACCGACGCGTCGTCCCCGGAGGAGTGCGCGATCACGAACGGCGCCGTCTCGAGACCCGGCTCGGCCGGGTCGCTGCGCAGCGTGAAGGGCAGCTCGGACAGCTTCTCGCCGACCCGGGTGCCACCGCCCGGCTTGCTGAAGACCGTACGGCCCTCCGACGCGTCCCGGGCCGAGGACGACCACAGTTGGTCGATCAGCAGATCGGCCACGGCGCTCGGGGCAGCAGCGTCTCGTAGCGGCCGGCCGGCAGCTCGACCCTGCGCTCGGCCCAGGCGAGCCGCTGGGCGAGCTCGGCGTCGATCGCGGCCGGGTCCACATCGGTGAAGTCCCGGGTGGCCCGCCCGGCCCAGGCCGAACGCGTACGGTCCGGGGACTTGGCGTTGACCTCCAGCGTGCCGGTGGGCTGGTCATGGCGCAGCCGCAGCCCGGTGGAGCTGCCGAGATAGCTGGAGACCAGCTCATGATGGGCGAATCCGTACAGCTCCCGGCCGCCCGCGCGGGCCCGGGCGAAGGACTCGCCGAGGGCGGGGGCGAAGCCGGCGAACACCTCGGAGGAGGTCACCGCGGGGAGTCGGTGAAGCCGGGGGAGACCGCCGCGCCCGGATCCCGCTCCACCAGTGGCTGGGCGTCCTCGGCCGGCTCCGCCGCCCGCGCCGCCGCCTCGGCGGCCCGGACCAGCGGCTCCAGCTCCTCGGCGGTGACCGCGGACCGGGACACCACGCCCGAGGCGGTGCCCTGCCCGCCGTTCACGGTGGCCACGACGGTCAGGGTGCGGCCGCGGGTGACGCCGTTGGTCGTCAGGGCGTTGCCCGCCCAGCGCAGATTGGCCGTCGAGGTCTCGTTGGCGATCACCACACAGCCGTCCGCGCGGGACAGCTCCAGGGCGCGCTCGACGATCTCATGGGGCTTCGCGCTCATCGTCCGGCCTCCTGGGTGGTGTTGAGGATGTTGACGCCGCGGAACAGCGCCGACGGGCAGCCGTGCGAGACCGCCGCGATCTGCCCGGGCTGGGCCTTGCCGCAGTTGAAGGCGCCGCCCAGGACATACGTCCGCGGGCCGCCCACGGCCGTCATCGAACCCCAGAAGTCGGTGGTGGTGGCCTGGTAGGCGAAGTCGCGCACCTGTCCGGCGAGAGCGCCGTTTCTGATGCGATACGCCCTTTGCGCCGTGAACTGGAAGTTGTACCGCTGCATGTCGATCGACCAGGAGCGGTCGCCGACCAGATACAGACCGTTCTTGACATCCCCGATCAGCTCCTCCGTCGAGGGGCCGCCGGGGGCGGGCTGGAGCGATACGTTCGCCATCCGCTGCACCGGCACATGGCCCGGCGAATCGGCGAACGCGCAGCCGTTCGACCGCTCGAAACCGGTCAGCCGGGCGATCCTGCGGTCCAGCTGATAGCCGACGAGCGTGCCGCCCTTCACCAGGTCCCAGGACTGGGCGGCCACGCCTTCGTCGTCGTAGCCGATGGTGGCCAGCCCGTGCTCGGCGGTCCGGTCACCGGTCACGTTCATGACCTCGGAGCCGTACCTCAGCTTTCCGAGCTGGTCGAAGGTGGCGAAGGAGGTGCCCGCGTACGCCGCCTCGTAGCCGAGCGCGCGGTCCAGCTCGGTGGCGTGGCCGATCGACTCGTGGATGGTCAGCCACAGATTGGACGGGTCCACCACCAGGTCGTACGACCCGGCCTCGACGGATGGCGCGCGCATCTTCTCGGCCAGCAGCTCCGGGATCTCCGCCAGCTCCGCGTCCCAGTCCCAGCCGCCCGCGCCGGGTCCGCCGGACCTGCCGGACCCGCCGGACCTGCCGGGCCCGCCGGTCAGATACTCCCAGCCGCGCCCGACCGGCGGGCCAGGGTGCGCATCGAGTCGAACTCCCCGCTCGCCGGGTCCACGGCGACGGCCGTCAGCTGCGGATGGAGTCGTACCCGCTGTTGGGTGGTCGTGGTGCCCGCCGTGTCCGCGTAGAACTTGTTCTCCTGCACGGTCAGCAACGACGCGTCCGCGTGCGCGACCCCATCGGCCGCGAGCAGCCGCTCGCTCCACTCGGTGAGCAGCCCGGTCTTGTCGGAGTCGGCCACGTCGAACGGGTTGACCTCATAGGAGGACACCCAGGTCTTGTCGGCGTGCACCGGCTCGTCCGCCAACTCGACGCGCTCGTCGGACCCGGCGGCCTCGATCACCTTGGCCGACAGCTTCGCCATCGCCACCGCCTGCGAGGCCACTCGTGCGGCGGCGTCCATGCTCAGATCCACCCCGGAGGCGAACCCCCACGCCCCGCCGTGCACCACCCGCACCGCGTACCCCAGATCGGTGGTATCGGAAGACCCCGCCACCCTGGCATCCCGCAACCGCCACGCGGCACCACGCACCCGCTCGAACCGAAAGTCGGCATGCTCGGCCCCAAGCGCGCGGGCCCGCGCGAGCGCCGCATCCGCGAGTGCCCTGAGCGGCAGCGCGAGGAAGGACGGATCAATCTCGTGCGTCACAGGCGGCTCCTCTTCGTCGGTGTACGTCCGGTTGAGCGGTGTCCGTCGGAAGTGAACCATGCCGCTGTGGGGTGGGGTGCGGAAATTTGTCCCTGGAGGCGGGGGTTCGGGTGGCGACGCGACTGGGAGTTGTGTTCTGAAACCTGGTGGCCTACCCCGTCGGTGCCGGCCGGTGCTCGGAGTACGCGGTCAATCTCCGGAGATCCATAGATATCCGCGCCTTCTGATTACCGCATCAATGAGATCCGTTAGACCGGCTACAGCCGGTTTCGTGCCGGGAACTGCAATCGCGATTTTCTCAAGCTCTCCGAGAAGTTGACGCAGCTGGACGATGTTGAACATGGTGTCCCCGTATTCGAAAACGCCGTACAACTGTCCACCTTCGGTCGCGAAGGGGAGAAGGCTGGCCAGCCAATCACCTGCTTCAGGTCCCGCCTGTGAGCGATCGTGTACCTGATTCTCGATATAAACGTCTAGCCCCATGTGAAACCCTTCGCCTTCTGTCTCTGGGGTGTGCCAACCGAGAGATGTTCGGGCAACCAGCTCGATCGGCTCGCAACACTCTAACTCGATGGCTTGGGTATCGGATGCATCGTTATCACGCCTCCGTATTTATCTTGAACCACTCGATACCATGTAGTCGGGAGGCCTCCTGAATCTTGTGAGATATTCCCGATGACGCGTCCCGCGTCAACGTCGCGCTCGTAAAACCCCCTAGCGTTCGGGCCGTGCGCTTCTACTGAACTAGACGCCTCGACCAACTCATCAAGGTCAATATCCTCGGCGAATACACTTTTCTTGTTCGTCACGTTCTTTCCGCCAGGCATGTGCTTACCGCGGATGTACTCTTCCGACTCATCGTCAAGCCCTGGCGGACATGCGCTGAGACCTAGGGGATCAAGCCAACCAAAGGGGTTGGCTACGTACGCAACCGGGTTGGGAGACGGATCCAGCCCCAGCGGGTCCGGTGTGGCGTAGCGCGCCGTCTCTGGGTCGTAGTGGCGGAAATAGTTGTAGTGGAGGCCGGTTTCCGGGTCGGCGTATTGGCCGGGGAAGCGGAGGGGCAGTCGGCCACACCGGGTGGGGCGGGGAGGGGGGTGCCCCAGAGGGTGGTGCGGCGTTGCCAGGCCAATTCCCCGTCGGGGGTGACCAGTTCCGTCGGAGTGCCGACCAGGTCGGTGATGATGGCGTGGAAGCGGGTCTCGGACCCCTGGTGCTCGGTTTGGGTCAGCGGGCGATGGGTTTCCGGGGCGTAGTCCCAGGTTGTGGCCCGGCCCTCCCGCGTGGTTTGTTCGGCCAGCCTCGTGCCGTCCCAGGTGAAGTCGGTCTGGTCGGCTACCGTGCCGTTCTCAGCCAGGCGTTGTTTCGTCGTGCGGCGGCCCAACGGGTCGTACGTGTAGTGCCACCGCTCGCCGTCCGGCGTCGTCGCGTCCGTGAGGCGGTCTTCCGCGTTCCAGGTGTAGGTCCAGGTCCGGGTCCGGCCGTTCAGCAGTTTGCGGGTGCGGCGGACGAGGCGGCCCTGGGCGTCGTGTTCGTAAACCGTGCGGCCCGCGCGGTGGATCACCGTGCCGGTGAACTCGCGGTCGCCGGGCGACTCATGGTCCGGGGCCGTGGCGTGCGTCAGGTTGCCCGCCGCGTCGTAGGCGTAGGTCTCGGTCCAGCCGTGGGCGTGGACCGCCGTCACGCGGCCGACCCGGTCGAGGCCGAAGCGGCGGGTGCCGGACGTCAGCTCGCGGATCTCCGTGAGGTGGTCGTCCGCACGGTAGGCGTACGCCCGGTGTTGCAAGAGCTCGGCCGCGCCGGAGGAGGCGTGGGTCAGGGCCTGTGTCGTCAGGCGGTCCAGGGCGTCCCACGCCTGGGTCAGGGTCACGTCGTCGCCGAAGGTCCTCGACGTCTCCCTCCCCGCCGCGTCGTATGCGAAGTGCAGGGAGTTGTCCGCCGTGGTGAGGGACAGCGGGCGGCCCGCCGCGTCGTACGTCCACGCCGACCGCAGACCGCTCGGCGTGATCCGCTCGGTGCGGTTGCCCGCCGCGTCGTACGCGTACGACGTCGTACGGCCGCCCACCGTCTCCGTCAGGACCCGGCCCAGCGCGTCATACGTGCGGCTCAGCTCCGTGTCCGGGTTCGCCGCCCGGGTCAGGCGGCTCGCCGCGTCGTACGCGAACGTCGTCTCCGCGCCGTCCGCCGTGCGCGTGGCGACCGTGCGGCCCAGTGCGTCACGCGTGTAGGCCAGCGCTTCGCCCGCGCCGTTCACCCGGGATATCAGGCGGCCCGCCGCATCGTGCTCGTAGCTGAGCGTGCGGCCGTTGAAGTCCGTCTCCGAGGTGACCCGGCCCGCCCCGTCGTACGTGTACGTCCACGTCAGGCCCTGCGGGTTCGTGACCCCGGTCAGGCGCAGTTCGGTGTCGTACGTGAAGGCGTACGTCGCCCCGTCCGGGTCGGTCCGCGTCGCCGGGAGGTCGAAATGGGTGTGGGTGTGGCGGGTGGTGTTGCCCGCGGGGTCGGTGTGTTCGACGAGGTTGCCCTCGGCGTCCCAGGTCCAGGTCTCGCGGCTGCCGTCCGGCCGGGTGCGCCAGGCGGGCTTGCCCTCGATCGTCCAGCCTTGGCGGGTGACATGACCCAGGGGGTCGGTGACGCGCGTGATGCGGCCATGGGTGCCCCGGCGGACCGTGGTCGTGTTGCCCAACGCGTCGGTGACCTCGATCGGCAGGCCCGCCGCGTCGCACACGACACGCGTGGTGTGGCCCAGCGCGTCCGTGACCGAGGTCAGGTTCCCCGACTCGTCATACGTGTAGTGCGTCTCCGCGCCCGCCGGGTCCGTCGTCCGGACGCGGTTGCCCCGTTCGTCGTAGGCGTGGCGCCACACCGCGCCGTCCGGCTCCCGGACCTCCAGCGGCCGGCCGTACGCGTCGTACGTGGCCGTGGCCACCGTGCCGTCCGGGCGGGCCACGCGTACCAGGTTGCCGGAGTCGTCGTACGCGAAGCGCGTGGTGTGGCCCAGCGGGTCCGTCACCGACAGCGGCAGGCGGCGCGTCTCCGGGTCCCACTCGGTGCGGGTGGTGTGGCCCAGGGCATCGGTGCGGGCCACCGCGCGGTACGCCTCGTCGAAGACATACGTGACGCGGTGGCCGAGCGAATCCGTGTAGACGGTGGTGCGGGACGCCTCGTCGTAGTGGAAGCGGCCGGTCATCATGTCGTCCGAGCCGATGGTGCGCAGCACCCGGCCCCGGTGGTCATAGACGTACCCGAAGCTGGTGCCGTTGCGGTCGGTCCATGACGTGACGCGGTGCTGGTCGTCGTAGGTGAACCGCATCGGCTCGGCGGCGGAGTTGAAGACTTCGGTCAGGTCGCCCGCGCCGTTGTAGCCGAAGGAGACCAGCAAGGTCCCTTCCTCGGCGTCACCCACGCCCAGCAGCCGCAGCCCCGTGATGCGCATCAGCTCCGGATCGGCGTCGATCGCGATGCGGTACCCACCGGAGTGGACCACCTCGCGCGGGGTGCCGTCCTCGTCGTAGGCGAAGGTGATGGACCGGCCGTTGCGGTCCTCGATCACCGTCAGGGGGAGTTCGTTGCCCGCCAGCGGGTCGAAGCGCAGCGTGCGCCCCTGCTCCGGTATCTCGATCCGCATCGTGCCGCCCGCCGCGCCGTCCCAGCGCAGCGGCCAGCGCGGGCCCCGCGCCGGATAGGTGTCCTCCCCGGGCGTCGGCACCCCGTAGCGCAGCACCATGCCGTCGGCCGTGACGAACACGATCCCGTCCGCGTCCAGCTCCAGCCGCTGGTCGAGCGTGGCCGCCCAGGTGCGGCCGAACCAGCCGCCGCAGGTGTGCCCGGAGACAAAGGTGCGCTCCAGGACCAGGGGGAGCGCCCCGGGCAGGGACACATCCGTGGCCGACATGACCATCTCGCCGGTCGCGACGTCGACCGGGTCGTCCTCGCAGTCCCTGTCGTGGGTGTGCCGGTCGTGCGTGCCCTCGCTGTCCGCCCGCCCGGACGCCTCGCCGTCCCGGCCCAGGACCTTCTTGCGGGCCGCCAGCCGCTGGGCGGCGGTCCTGCCCGTCTGGAGCTCCTTGCGCAGCGCGCTCGCGCCGCCCGTGGCCAGGGCGAGCAGCAGCGACGGGGTCATCTCGCCCGCCGCGCGCAGCGGGTCCTTGGACCACATGTCCCAGTTCGTGACCGCCTTCGCGAACTCCTTGGGGTGCTGGGCCGCGTACGCCGCGCCATCCACCATGCCGGCCAGCTGCATCGCGAAGCCCTGGGCGTCGCCCTTGAGGAGCGAGGCGGGGAGCTCGGCCACGCCCAGGATGCCGTGGTGGACCTTCCACAGCCCGTCCTTGAGGCTGTCCCCGGCCTTCTGCCAGTTGCTCGGCTTGTCCGGAGCCTTCTCCGCCGCCTCGTCGATCTTCTTCTTCGACGCGTCGACGACCAGTTGCAACTCCTCGATCAGCTTGTCCAGCCGACCGACACAGCTCTCCATAGCGGCGATGCCCGGATCGGTCTCCGAAGGCTTCTCCGGTAACTGCTCGTCGCCGCGGGTCACCGCGTCGTTGTACGATTCGACCTTCTTGCTGTGCGCCTTGGACGCCGCCCGCGCCGCGTTCGCGTCCTCGATGATCGGCTCACAGCGCTTCTGCACCGACCGCAGCTTGGTGGCGTACGCCGCCAGCGCGCTCGCCGCGTGGGTGAACTGGTCGTGGCCCGAGGTCAGTTCCTTCGGCAGCCGGTCGACCGCCTTCCGGAACTCGCTCGCGCCCTTGCCCGACCAGTCCGCCAGCTCCAGCGGCCGCAGCTTGTCCTTGCCGTCCTGGAAGGCACCCGCGTACGCGCGCAGCTCCAGCACCAGGTCGTCGATGTCGTCCGGATTGCCGGGGATCAGATCCTTGGGCGTGGCGTCCGCCGGTATCCGTATCTGCGGGGGCCGCACCGCGTCCGGATCGCCCATTACGACTCGTCCCCGTACTCACTCAGCAGCTTGCGCGAGAACTTCGACAATCCCGTGTCCTCCGGGCGCTTCTCCATCTCCGGCGCGCCCACGTGCTCCCAGGACCACTTGCCCGCCGCGCCCGAGGGGAGCTTGGCCATGTTCTCGTCCGAGGGCCAGAAGTCCTTGATCCGCATCAGGTCCGCCAGCATGTACCCGGCTATCGCCTCGTACAGCCGCTCCACCACCGCGTCCGCGTGATCGGCCAGCTCACCCATGCCGAAGCCCCACGCCCGGAGGAAGCCCTTGCCCGATTCCAGGAGTTCGGGCGCGCCGCAGTGCTGGAGGTAGGCCGTCAGCTTCTCCTGGCCGTTCTTCACGGCCCGGGCCCCGACGACCGACTCCTCCAGCGGGCTGATCAGACCTTTCACCGACTCGATCTCGATCTTGTAGCCGTCGGCACCCTCGTTGCCGCCGTACTTGCCGTGTTCGCCGCCCTCGCT
Organism: Streptomyces violaceusniger; assembly: GCA_005405945.1. Taxonomy (GTDB): domain Bacteria; phylum Actinomycetota; class Actinomycetes; order Streptomycetales; family Streptomycetaceae; genus Streptomyces; species Streptomyces violaceusniger. The sequence goes on along the minus strand of BJHW01000001.1, from coordinate 3,403,020 downwards.
GGGGGCGCGGTTCACATTCCTCGCGTCAGGATCAGCCACCGTCGGCCCCCTCCGTGTCGCGCAGTGTCGCGGCGTCCAGCAGGAAGGGGCGCTCGCCCAGCGGATCCACCAGCGCCCGTACGCCCTCGGGCAGCAGGCCCACCAGGTCCTCGACGGTCGTGGACGCCCATCCGCACGCCCCCGCGAAGCGCGCGAACCCTTCGAGCGAGGTGAAGACCGGCACGAGCGGGCCGCCTTCGGCGGTCTCCGAGACCAGGAAGCCCGGCTCCTCCGGGCGCTGGAAATACAGCCGCGCCTTCCGCAGCGCCGCCCACTTCTCCCGCTCCGTCATCCGCGCGGCGGTCTCCTGGCGGATGAGGTCTGCCAGTGTCTGCTTGCCGCCCTGACCAGGTGGTCTGCTGTCCCCTCCCCCAAACATGCGGGCCATCTTCGCACAGGTGACTGACACCACTGGTGACCGCCGCGCGACGCGCCGTGATGAATGGGTGAACCTAAAGGTCTGGATCAATATCCGAGATTCACGGGCCCGTGAGAGAGGCCGGGGCCAGGAAGTGCAAGATCGGCGGGGTCTACCGGTTTTGTCCGCGACTGGCTATCCCTGGAAGTGCGGTCCGGGCCAGGGCCGCATTCCTGGAAGGAGCCCGGTCATGGACGACTGGTACGTGGACGACCGCTGTACCAACTGCGACGTCGCCCGGCAGCTGGCGCCAGAGTTGATCAGCGAGGTCGGCGGGCAGTCGGAGGTCGTGCGTCAGCCGCGCGACGAGGCGGAGACGCGGCGCCTGCACGCGGCCGTCTTCGCCTGTCCCACCCGCTCGATCCGCCGGACGTCCGGGCCGCCGGACCGGGCGCTCGACCCGTTCCCCATGGCGCTGGACGACGGGGTGCTGATCTGCGGTCACAATTCCCAGCACACCGCCGGGGCCAACTCCTATCTGCTGCCGCGGCCGTCCGGCACGGCGATGATGATCGACACGCCGCGCTGGAGCCGGGAGCTGGCCGGGCGTTACGCGGCGTCGGGCCCCGTCACCGATGTGCTGCTGACCCACCGAGACCACGCCGCACACGGCCGTCGCTACGCGGACCACTTCGGTGCCCGGCTGTGGATCCACGAGGGTGATCTGGACGCGGCGCCCGACGCGGACCGGGTGATCCGGGGGTTGGAGCCCGTGGAGATCGGCGAGGGGGTCACGGCCCATCCGCTGCCGGGCCACACCCGGGGCAGTGTGCTCTACCTCGCGGACGACCGGTACTGCTTCAGCGGTGACAGCATCTACTGGTCGCGCGCGATCGGAGACCTGGCCGTCGCGGAGAGCGTGACCTGGTACTCCATCGAGGAGCTGGCCGCCTCACTGGCGAGGGTGGCCGGACGGCTGCGTTGCGAGTGGATCCTGCCGGGGCACGGGGACCGGTGCCGTCTGGACGCCGACGAGATGTCCCGGCGTCTGCGGGCGCTGGCGGAGCGCACGGGGCTGCTGCGGCCCCGGCCGATCGACTTCACGGCCGTCCGCTGGTGACGGAGCGGCCGCGTGACGGAGCGGCCGGGTATCAGAGCGGCCGGGTATCAGAGAGGTCGTGATCGCGTCCGGCGGGCGCTCGGTGACCATTGGGCTTCTGTAGGAAGTCGACAGGGAGGGACACACGCCCCTGTGGCTGCCCGATTCCTCCTCGGGGGCCTTGGACCGATAGTTTGCGAGGGTAGGGGTCGGCACGCACTGTGACGTCCGGCTCGACACCGACATGAGAGATCGACAAGAGAAGGTGGTCCCTTGAGCCGCTCGGTTCTCGTCACCGGAGGCAACCGCGGCATCGGCCTCGCCATCGCCCGGGCCTTCGCCGACGCTGGCGACAAGGTCGCCATCACCTACCGGTCCGGTGAGCCGCCGGCCGGCTTCCTCGCGGTCAAGTGCGACATCACCGAGCCGGAGCAGGTCGAGCAGGCGTACAAGGAGATCGAGGAGAAGCACGGCACGGTCGAGGTCCTGGTGGCCAACGCCGGGGTCACCCGCGACCAGCTGCTGATGCGGATGACCGAGGAGGACTTCGCCGCCGTCCTCGAGACCAACCTCACCGGCACGTTCCGTGTGGTCAAGCGGGCCAACCGGGGGATGCTGCGGGCCCGTAAGGGGCGCGTGGTGCTGATCTCGTCGGTCGTCGGGCTGATGGGTTCGGCCGGTCAGGCGAACTACGCCGCGTCCAAGGCGGGCCTGGTGGGCTTCGCCCGCTCCCTCGCCCGTGAGCTGGGCTCGCGCAACATCACCGTCAATGTGGTCGCGCCCGGTTTCGTCGACACGGACATGACGCGCGCGCTCAGCGACGACCAGCGCGAGAACATCGTGAAGCAGGTACCGCTCGCGCGTTACGCGCAGCCCGAGGAGATCGCCGCCTCGGTCCGCTTCCTGGCCTCCGACGAGGCCGCGTACATCACTGGAGCCGTCATCCCTGTCGACGGCGGATTGGGCATGGGTCACTGAACGTCATGAGTGGAATTCTCGCCGGTAAGCGCATCCTGGTCACGGGCGTCATCACCGAGGCGTCCATCGCCTTCCACGCCGCCAAGCTGGCCCAGGAGGAGGGCGCCGAGGTCATCCTCACCGGCTTCGGCCGAGTCTCCCTCGTCGAGCGGATCGCCAAGCGGCTGCCCAAGCCCGCCCCGGTCATCGAGCTGGACGTGCAGAACCAGGAGCAGCTGGACGGCCTGGCCGACAAGGTGCGCGAGCACCTGGGCGAGGGCGTCGACCTCGACGGCGTGGTGCACTCCATCGCCTTCGGCCCCCAGGGCGCGTTCAACTTCCTCGAGGGCACCTGGGAGGACGTCGGCACGGCCGTGCACGTCTCGGCCTACTCCCTCAAGGCGCTCACCATGGCGTGCCTGCCGGTCATGCCGCGTGGCGGCTCGATCGTCGGCCTGACCTTCGACGCCCAGTTCGCCTGGCCGAAGTACGACTGGATGGGCGTGGCGAAGGCCGCCCTGGAGTCCACCAACCGCTACCTCGCCCGCGACCTCGGCGAGAAGAACGTGCGCTGCAACCTGGTCTCCGCCGGGCCCATCAAGTCCATGGCCGCGAAGTCCATCCCCGGCTTCGAGGAGCTCGCGGACGTGTGGAACCACCGGGCCCCGATCGGCTGGGACCTGACCGACCCGGAGCCGGCCGGCCGTGGCGTCGTGGCCCTGCTGTCCGACTGGTTCCCGCGCACCACGGGCGAGATCGTGCATGTCGACGGCGGTGTGCACATGATGGGTGCCTGAGTGCGCATGTTGGGTGCCTGAGCCCACGGCCGCGCCCACGGCGTTTCCGCGCGACGGCCGCCGTCCCGCTCCCGCGCACCGCGGGTCCGGGCGGCGGCCGTTCCGCGTCCGCGTTCACTCGTTCGGGGGATCAGGGCGCGCGTACGGGTGGCGGGCACCCGCACTGTGGAGTCATACGCCCCGTAACACCTGATACTCCCGGGCTTTCGAGCTTCCGGGTTTCCGATACTCCCGGGCTCCCGATACATCTGATACGTCTGATACCTCGAACCGACTCACCGGAGCGCCAGCGCCAGCGGCACGGCCGAGGAGGTCCCGCATGCGTACGACCCGCCGTGTCGCGGCCGCGGTGCTGCTCGTCGCCACGGTGGGTCTGGTCATCGCCGCCTCCAGCTCCGCCGCGCAGGACCGGCCCCGGCCGCGCGAGGCCGCCTGCAACACCACGGTGCGCGGCTCGCACGCCACCGCCAACTGCTTCAACCCCAATCCGGGCGCCGACCGGGTGCAGCTGCATGTGGAATGCGCCCGCTGGTGGGACCCGGACATGGACGCCCGTCCGGTGGAGGTCGGCCCGGCGCAGTATGTGCGGCTCGCCGAGCGCTGCTGGAAGGAGATACGGAAGGCCTGGGTGAGCCACCGCTGAGCGCGGGGCTGCCGCTGAGCGTGGGAGCTGCCGCTGAGCGCGGGGCTGCCGCTGAGTGCGGGGCCCCTCCACATGCGTCCGCCCACGGCCCGATCTGCCGGGCGACCCCGCTCAGCGGCCCCGGAAACGGCAGCCGAACGGGTGGGTGCTGGCCTCGGCCGCCGCCCGCTCCCCGTCCCCCTCCCGGATCGCCTCCACCAGCCGTCCGTGGTCCACGTACGTCTCCGGGCCCATCCCGCTGTCGACGTCCGCGCGCAGGAAGTCCCGTACGACCGCGCCCAGATCCGCGTACAGCTCGGCCAGCACATCGTTGTGCGCGGCGGCCACGACCGCCATGTGCAAGGTGGCGTCCGCCTCGACGAAGGCGTCCGGGTCGCCCGCCTCCCAGGCCCGCTCGCGCCGGTCCAGCTGGGCGTCCAGCTGCTTGAGGTCCTGCTCGGTACGGCGCTCCGCGGCCAGGTGGGCCGCCTTGGTCTCCAGCGCGCTGCGCAGCTCGGCCACGTGACGGGGGTCGGCACCGGCGAAGCGGCGGTGCATCACCCCGGCCAGTTCGCTGGTCGCCAGTACGTACGTGCCCGAGCCCTGGCGGATGTCCAGCAGCCCGTTGTGCGCGAGGGCGCGCACGGCCTCCCGTACGGTGTTGCGCGCGACCCCGAGCTGCTCGACCAGCTCGGGCTCGGTGGGGATCCGCGAGCCCACCGGCCACTCGCCCGAGGTGATCTGGGCGCGCAGCTGGGCGATCACCTGGTCGGCGAGGGCGGAGCGCCGGGGCGAGGTCAGCGGCATGACTCTCCTGTGCGTACGGCGGATGGGGATGCGGCCCGAGGTGGGCGGACGGGCGACCCTTCCATGATGCCGTCCGGCTGTTACCGGGTGGTTGCCATCCACTGGACGGACATTCATCCCATGATTCTATGATGGTCGGCATGCATACGCCCCCGTCTGACGACCTCGCGACACCCGAGACCGCCGCCTCCGCGCCCCGCCCGGCGGAACCGGGAGGACCGCGCCGCGCGGCCTCGCCCTGGCGCGGCCGCGTCATGGCCGCAGGGCTCATGCTCGCCGCGCTCAATCTCCGCCCCGCCGTCACCAGCCTCGGGCCGCTGCTCGAGGAGGTCCGCGACGACCTCGGGATGAGCGGCACCGTCGCCGGAGTGCTCACCTCCGTGCCCGCGGCCTGCTTCGCGCTCTTCGGGCTCACCGCGCCCCGGCTGGCCCGGCGCTGGGGGCCGGGGGCCATCGTCTGCGCCGGACTCGCCGCCATCGCCACCGGGCTGCTGCTGCGCCCCTTCGCCGGCGGGACCGTGGTCTTCCTGGCCGCCAGCGCGCTCGCCCTGGCCGGGATCGCGGTGAGCAACATCCTGATGCCGGTGATCGTCAAGCGCTGGTTCCCGGACCGGGTCGGCGCGATGACCGGGCTGTACTCGATGGGCCTGTCGCTGGGTACGGCCGCCGCCGCGGCGGTCACCGTGCCGATGACCGACGCGCTGGGCGGCTCCTGGCGGACCGGGCTCGGGGTGTGGGCGCTGCTCGCCGTGGTGGCGCTGGTGCCCTGGCTGTTCCTCGCCCGCGCCGGTGCGAGCGGCCCGGAGGCGGGCGGTACGGATACGGACGCACCCGCCGCGGCCGGGACTGCCGGGGCCCCGGCCGACGCGCCCGCGATGCGCATCACCCGTTCCCCCCTCGCCTGGGCGATGGCCGTCTTCTTCGGCTTCCAGGCCACCGCCGCGTACATCTCCATGGGCTGGATGCCGCAGATCTTCCGGGACGCGGGGGTCTCCGCCTCCACCTCGGGTCTGCTGCTGGCCGTGATGATGGCGATGGGCGTGCCGCTCGCCTTCGTCCTGCCGCGGATCGCCGCCCGGCTGCGGCACCAGGGCGTCCTGGTGGTCATCCTCGGCGTCTTCGGGCTCACCGGTTACGCCGGGCTGTGGCTGGCCCCGGCCGAGGGCGCCTGGGCGTGGGCCGTGCTGCTCGGCATCGCCAACTGCGCCTTCCCGCTCGCCCTCACCATGATCGGCATGCGGACGAGGACCAACGCGGGCGTCGTCCGGCTGTCGGCCTTCGCGCAGAGCGTCGGCTATCTGCTGTCCATCCCGGGCCCGCTGCTGGTCGGTGTGCTCTACCAGCACAGCGGGGGCTGGGGGCAGCCGATCGCGCTGATGGCCGGGTTCATGGTGCCGCAGATCGTCGCGGGCGTACTGGCCGGACGCGACCGCTACCTCGAGGACGAAGCCTGACGCGCACGGAGCCTGACGAGCCTGATGAGCACGCAGCCTGACAAGCGCGCGGCCTGCCCAGGGGGCTGAGCGGTCCCGCGCACCGGGGATGGGACACTGGTGCCATGCCAGTGCTCGATGAGAACCCCCGAACGGCCAGAAGAAGCTCCTCGTCATCTTCGGCGTGATGCTGGGCATCACCGTGATCATCGGTGTGATCGCCACCATCGCCTCGCCCTGACCTGGTGTGCCGGCCGGATGGTGGGGCTGGCCCCACCATCCCCTAGGGGGCAGGGCTCAGGGGTAACTGGGTGGCTCACCGGATGGGAGACGCCCCGCCCGCTCCGTACCGTCGAACCATCGACACGTTCGGCGACCCCGGAGGCGATCCCATGTCCGCCCGCACCCAGACCCGGCCCGCGCACCCGGTGGACAGCGGCATGGACACCCGGCTGCCGTGGTGGGCCGTCGCCCTCCCGGCCGTGGCCTTCGCGGCGCTGCTGCTCCTGCTGACCGGCCCCACCGACGCCCACGCCGACAGCGGTGGCTCCGGGCCGGTCTCGCAGGTCGTGGAGTTGGTGCGGCGGACCTTCGGAGAAGCGGCACCGTGACCACCGTAGGCGGTGGAGATCAGTTGTGTCCGCCATATCGCGGGTGTGCTCACGTTTGACGAGGTCGTTCCAACACCCTGCGCCTCGTGCACCGATTCATGCGAAGCTGGGACGCATGAGCGTCGATGTGCCCCGCAGGATTGTCCTCCTTCGACACGCCAAGGCCGACTGGCCCCAGGTGGCCGACCATGAGCGCCCGCTCGCGGACCGCGGCCGCAATGACGCCCCGCTCGCCGGGCGCCGGATCGCGGAGGCCGGTCTCACCCCCGAACTCACCCTCTGCTCCACCGCGCTGCGCACCCGTGAGACCTGGAAGCTGGTGGTCCACGAACTGCCGCGGCGCCCCAAGACCGTTTACGAGGAGCGGCTGTACGACGCCCCGGTCGGTCAGCTCATCGAGGTGATCAACGAGACTTCGGACGACATCACCGACCTGCTGGTCGTGGGTCACAATCCCGGGATGCACGGCCTGGCCGACGCGCTGGCGGGCGAGGCCGACGAGGGCGCCAAGGAGCGCATGGACCGCGGCGCCTTCCCCACCTCCGCGTTCGCGGTCGTGACGTTCAGCGGCTCGTGGAAGTCGGTCGAGATCGGCTGCGGGCGGCTGACCAGCTTCTGGGCGCCCCACGAGTGAGCCGCCGGGCCCCGTCCCCGGCTGAGCCGCCCGGGACCCCGTTTCCGGCTGATCCACCGGGCGTGATCCCCGGATGATCCCCCGGGCGTGATCCACGTCCCAACGCACCGGCCCCCGCTCCACCTCGCCGTAGTCGTACGGGGGAGCGGGGGCCGCTGCGCGTTCCGGGGCGGGCTCGTCAGTCCACGTGCGCGTCCGCCGCCTCGACCTCTTCGCGGGTCACGCCCAGCAGATACAGCACGGTGTCGAGGAACGGCACGTTCACGGCGGTGTGCGCGGCCTCCCGGACCACCGGCTTGGCGTTGAAGGCGACCCCCAGCCCGGCCGCGTTCAGCATGTCCAGGTCGTTCGCCCCGTCGCCGATCGCGACCGTCTGCACCAGCGGCACCCCCGCCTCGGCCGCGAAGCGCCGCAGCAGCCGGGCCTTGCCCGCCCGGTCCACCACCTCGCCGATCACCTTGCCGGTCAGCTTGCCGTCCACGACCTCGAGGGTGTTGGCGGAGGCGAAGTCGAGGCCAAGACGCTCCTTGAGGTCGTCGGTGACCTGCGTGAAGCCGCCGGAGACCACGCCCACCTGATAGCCGAGCCGCTTCAGCGTGCGGATCAGCGTACGGGCTCCGGGCGTGAGCCGGACCTCGGCGCGCACCTTCTCCACCACCGACTCGTCGATCCCCGCCAGCAGCGCGACCCGCGCGTGCAGCGACTGCTCGAAGTCCAGCTCACCGCGCATCGCCCGGGCCGTGACCTCGGCGACCTCGGCCTGACAGCCCGCGTGCGCGGCGAAGAGCTCGATCACCTCGTCCTGGATCAGGGTGGAGTCCACATCCATGACCACCAGCCGCTGCGCCCGGCGCTGCAGTCCCGACGCGACCACGGCCACATCGACGCCGATATCGGCGGCCTCGATGGCCAGCGCGGTGCGCAGCGGCTCCGTCTCGGCGCCGGACACCTCGAACTCCACGGCCGTCACCGGATACTTCGCCAGCCGGAAGATCCGGTCGATATTGCCGCCGGTGCCGGTGATCCGGGAGGCGATGGCGGCCGTCGACTCGGCGGTCAGCGGATTCCCCAGCACGGTGACGTGCGACCGGCCCGTGCCACGCGGCCGGTTGTCGCCCCGGCCGGAGATGATCTCGGCCTGGAGCCGCATCGACTCCGCCCAGCTGTGCACGGTGGCCCGCAGATCGCCCTCCGCCCCGTCGGCCTTGGGCGCCGTGACCAGGACGCACAGCACGATGCGGCCCCGGGTGACGACCTGCTCTATGTCGACTATGTGCACGCCATAGGCGGCGAGGGTGTCGCAGAGCCCGGCGGTGATACCGGGGCGGTCCTTGCCGAAGATCTTGACAAGGAGAGTGGGGACATCGTCGTCCGGGACGGTGGCGACAGGGGGAATCCGCGATGCGCTCATGGTCTTCCCACCGTATCCGGCCGCATCCGCGATGCGCGCGGCAGCCCGCACCGTGGACGGCCGGTCGAGGGGATACGTTCATGTCCCGGTCGCCGTGCTGTCACCCCTCGCGTGATCGGCGACGTCATGCGCCGCGCCCGCCGCCGTGCCCCCGGGGCCCGCCGGGGCCGCCGTCCCCCTCGTCCGGCCGCGCGAGCGCCACCGCCCGGCGCCCCGCCGCGCCCGTCGTCCAGGCCGCCAGCGCTCCGGCTGCCCCCGCCGCCGCGCCCCACCCCGCGCCCAGCGCCAGCGCCGGGGCGGCGTTCCCGTACAGCTCGATCCCCGCCCCGAAGGCGTCGAAGCCGAGCACGGAAAGGCTCGCCCCCGCCGAGACCCGGGTCAGCCCCACCAGCAGCGGCAGCGCGAGTGCCGTCGCCACGCCCAGCCGCAGCGCACACCACCCCGCGAAGGCGAGCGGCCGGGAGCTCCCCAGGGGCGTCGGCCGGGAGCTCCCCACGAGGGACGGCCGGGAGCCTCCCACGGGTGTACGGGCCGCGGTGAGCACCCCGGCGGTGAGCATCAGCAGTACGCTCGCGACCACCAGCAGCCAGACCCGGCCGTCGAGCTCGGCCAGCCGCCCCACCGTGAGCCGCTCCCCGCCCGGCCCGGCGAGCAGATCGTCCACCGGGTCGGGCAGCACATGCCGCAGTGCGCCGGTCGCCCTGCCGTACCAGGGGACGAACAGGCCCAGCGGTACGCCGATCCACACCCCGTTGGGCGCGCCGAGCAGCGCCGCCCCGAGCACCAGCCGCGGATGGTCGTCGCCGATCGCCGCGTAGACCCCGGCCGCCAGGCCCGCGCCGACCGCGAGCACCAGCATCCCGCACAGCGCGGACACCGCCGGCCGGACCGTGCGGTGCAGCGCCTGCCCGCCGGGCGGCAGCGGGGTACGGCGCGAGGCGAGCAGCGCGAGCAGCAGGACGGCGACGACCCACACCACGCCGCCCAGCAGCGAGCGGCCGGGGGACACGGTGAAGCCTACGGACGCCTTGGCGCCGACGAGGTCGGACAGCCGGTCCGGCAGCAGCCCGCTGCCGATGTCCGCGATATCGCCCAGCTGCTCGGGGAGCCGGCTCAGCAGCTCGTGCTCGGCGTTCTCGGTGCCGAGGCCGCGGCTGACGAGCGTGGCGCCGTCGATCGTGACCGTATCGTTGCCCACCCAGGTCAGCCCGGCGAGCAGCAGCAGGAAGAGCAGGGCCACCAGGCCCGCCCGCGCGGCGAGTTCGGCAGGGCCGATCACCGCCCCCGTGCCCCGCAACGACCGTACGAACAGCCATCCCAGCAGCAGCGCGCCGACCAGGCTCACTCCGAGTGGCGCGATATCGATGGCGGCGTGGGCCTGGGCGCCCTCCAGTCCGAAGGCGCCCACGTCGCCGTACGGAGTGACGGAACCGCCGACCGCCAGGACCGTCGCCGCGGCGGCCATCGGCCCGAGCGCGCCCGCCCCGTCCGCGCCGATCAGATGCAGACCGAGTGCGGCGATCCCCACCATGGCCAGGAACGACCAGCTCACCGAGGCGATGGCGGCGAGCAGCGCGGGCCCCCAGGGCACTCGTACGCCGCCGCTCGCGCTCATGCCGCCGCCCCCCGATCGTCGCGAGTTGCCCGGATAAACAATGATCCGCACTATCCGTCAGCGCTTACCACTTTCCGAGGGCCTTTCGGATGAGTCAATGACGCCCGAGATGCGGTCTTGTCAAAACCCGACTTCCGGTGAAGGGACTGAGCCTGAAATAGTTCCTCACGATGTTCGCCATCCCTAGACTCCCTGTGTCAGGGGTAGCTCGGGGACAACTAGTGGGGCATGGAGTGCCGGAACTCGTACTGGAATTGAACGGACAGACCTGGACACTTGATCCATCCAGGTCGTACAGCCTGGGGCGTGACCCGCAGGGCGACATGGTGCTGGACGACGCCAGGGTCTCCTGGCGACATGCCACGGTGCGCTGGGGCGGGCGCAGTTGGATCATTGAGGATCAGGGTTCCACCAACGGCACCTATGTGCAGGGCCAGAGAATCCAACAGGTGGAAATCGGCCCTGGTTCGGCCGTCCATCTCGGTAATGCCACCGACGGCCCCCGGCTCAGCGTTTCCGGCGGCGGTGCCCCCTCGATGGGTGCCGCGGGCGCGTACGGCCGGCAGGCGGCGATGGGCATGCCCCAGCAGGGCCAGCAGGCCCACCAGGGTCAGCAGCCCCCCGCCCAGCAGCCGCAGCAGCAGCCCGGCCCCGGCGGCTGGCCGCAGCAGGGCGGCCAGCCGCCCCAAGGGCAGCCGCAGGCGCAGCCCCAAGGCTGGCAGCAGCCCCAGGGCCCGCATCAGCAGCAGCCGTTCATCCCGCAGCAGCAGGCGCCCCATCAGCAGCAGCAGGCCCCCCAGCCGCACCAGCAGCCGCAGCCCCAGGCCCCGCAGAGCAACCTCGCGCAGAGCGGCCCCGGCGCCGGTCCCTCCGGCCCGGCCGGCACCGCGACCGCCCAGGGCGACCGCAGCCCGACCACCTTCCACCAGCTGGCCGCCGGCCGGGTGATGCGGATCGGTCGTGCGCTGGAGAACGACCTGGTCGTCTCCGATCTGCAGGTCTCGCGCCACCACGCCGAGTTCCGGGCGCTGCCCGACGGCCGCTTCGAGATACGCGACCTCGGCAGCCACAACGGCACCTATGTCAACGGTCAGCCGGTCCGGCAGCAGATCATCGGCCCCACCGACACCGTCGGCGTCGGTCACTCCACCTTCCGGCTGGTCGGCGACCGCCTCGAGGAGTTCGTCGACACCGGTGAGGTCTCCTTCTCGGCCCGCCATCTGACGGTGACGGTCGACGGCGGCAAGCAGATCCTCAAGGACGTCTCCTTCGGCGTCCCGGAGAAGTCCCTCGTCGCGGTCATCGGCCCGTCCGGCTCCGGTAAGTCCACGCTGCTCAAGGCGCTCACCGGCTACCGCCCGGCCAACCAGGGCGATGTCCTCTACGACAACCGGAACCTCTACAAGCAGTTCGCCGAGCTGCGCCAGCGCATCGGTCTGGTGCCCCAGGACGACATCCTGCACAAGGAGCTGACCGTCCAGAAGGCCCTGCGCTACGCGGCCAAGCTCCGCTTCCCCGGTGACACCGCCGAGGCCGAGCGCGAGGCCCGGATCGACGAGGTGCTGCGCGAGCTCAAGCTGGACATCCACCGGGAGAAGAAGGTCACCGCCCTCTCCGGCGGTCAGCGCAAGCGGGTCTCGGTCGCGCTGGAGCTGCTCACCAAGCCGTCGCTGATCTTCCTGGACGAGCCGACCTCCGGCCTCGACCCGGGCATGGACCGCGATGTCATGCAGCTGCTGCGCGGTCTGGCCGACGACGGCCGCACCGTGCTGGTGGTCACCCACTCGGTCGCCGAGCTGGCGCTGTGCGACAAGCTCCTGGTGATGGCGCCGGGCGGTTCGGTCGCGTACTTCGGCCCGCCGGACGAGGCGCTCAACTTCTTCGGCTACGACAGCTGGGCGGATGTCTTCTCGGCGTTCGAGAACTACCGCGACTACGACTGGGCGGGCCGCTGGCGCGGTTCGCAGCACTACCAGATGTACGCCGCGGACCTGGACTCCGTGGCCCCGCAGTCGGTGAACGTCCAGGCGCCGCCGGCCCGGATGCAGAAGTCGCAGAGCTGGGGTTCGCAGCTGTGGACGCTGATCCGCCGCTATCTGTCGGTGATCGGCTCCGACAAGGGCTTCATGGGGCTGATGGTGATCCTGCCCGCCGTGCTGGGGTCGGTGAGCGTCGTCATCCCGGCGAAGTTCGGCCTCCAGATGGCCCCGAAGGGCAGTTTCAACCAGGCCGCGGGGACGGTGCTGCTGATCCTGGTGGTCGGCATGTGCTTCACCGGCGCGGCCAACTCCGTACGAGAACTGATCAAGGAACGGGTCATCTACGAACGGGAACGGGCGGTCGGCCTGTCCCGCTCCGCGTATCTGATGTCCAAGGTGATCGTGCTCGGCGTGATCACCGCATGCCAGGGCGTCATCATCTCCGCCATCGGTCTCTCGACGCGCAAGCTGCCCGAAGAGGGCCTGCTGATGCCGCCGGCCGCCGAGCTCTGCGTGGCCGTCATCGCGATCGGCTTCACCTCGATGATGGTGGGCCTGGTCATCTCGTCCCTGGTGAAGACCGCCGAGAAGACCATGCCGCTGCTGGTCATGTTCGCGATCGTCCAGGTGGTCTTCACCGGTGTGCTGTTCAAGATCTTCGGATCGCCGGGCGTGGAGCAGTTCGCCTGGCTGATGCCGTCCCGCTGGGCGATCGGCGCGGCCGGTGCCACGCTGGACCTCGGCCCGGGCGCCGGCCACATGATGGCGCCGTGGGACAGCAAGAAGCCCCTGGACACCGACCCGCTGTGGGAGCACACCACCACCCAGTGGGGCATCGACATGGTCGCGCTGATCGTCCTGGGCATCGTGTGCGGCATCGCGGTCGCACGGCTGCTGCGCCGCCATGAGCCGGAGGTCATGCGCAAGTAGCCGCCATCGCGGTCACGGAAAAGGGCGACGGCACCCCTCGCACACAGGGGGTGCCGTCGCCCTTCGGCGTCGCGACGCCGGGTCCATGACGGGCCGTTCGGGCTTGGTACGGGCCGTTCGGGCTCAGTACGGGCCGTTCACGTTGTCCATCGAGCCGTACCGCGCGGCGGCGTAGTTGCAGGCGGCGGTGATGTTCGCGACCGGGTCGTACGGGTCCCAGGAGGTGCCCTCGACGTGGTAGGCCTGGAAGGTCGGGGCTATTACCTGGAGCAGGCCCTTGGAGGGCACGCCGTTCCGGGCGTTGATGTCCCACAGGTTGATGGCGCGCGGGTTGCCGCCGGACTCCCGGATGATGTTGCGGTGGATGCCCTCGTAGGAGCCGGGGATGCCCTTCTCCTTCATGATGTCGAGGGATTCGCGGATCCAGCCGTCGAGGTTGTCCGGGTAGGTCTTCTTGGTGGTGTCGGCGACCGTCTCGATACGCGTGGCGGAGCGGCTCGCGGCCTGCTTGGCGGCGCGCTCCTTGGCGGCCTTGGCCTCGGCGGCCTTCTTCGCGGCGGCCTCTTCCGCGGCCTTCTTCGCGGCGGCCTCCGCCGCGGCCTTCTTCGCCGCGGCCTTCTTCGCGGCCTCTTCCTTGGCCTGCTTGGCGGCGAGGGCGGACTGCTTCGTCAGGACCTCGCGGTGCTCCTGCGCGTCGGCCTTCTGAGAGGTGAGGGCGACCGGCTTGTTCGGCAGGTCCTGGGCCGTGGTCTTGGCACCGGCGTCACCGCCGGGGACGACCGCGAAGGCTATGGCGGCCGCACCGGCGGCCGCGATTCCGGCGGCGGAGTACTTGTGCGTCTTGGTGAGACGGTTGTAACCGGGGATGTGGGGCAGGGGCATGGCGGAGTAGACCTCTTCCAATCGCTTGAGTCGCAGGCCAAATCGGCGCGCAGAGCGCCGTTCCTGGATCTACGGCGCCGTGCGACTGGGTGAAATTCTTAGCTGCCGCAAAAAGCTGTCGCAAAGGCGTGACATACGATGCTGCTTAGTGGGTAAGTAGGCCGTTCATGCCCGCGCGGACGGCCGTCATCCCCGCTCAGTCGCCTATGAAACGTCCACTAAGCACGTTCGTACGTGATTTAGGTCGTGTGTCCGGGCTCACATCGCGGAGCTTCTCATATTGCGCGCTGTGCCCACGCAAATGCTCAGGGTGTTTGTTTTTTCCACCCTTGTAACAGCCCCTTTGGGGCCTCGTGTGCGCCGTTCGACCTAGGGCTCAGGTCTTATCAGGTGGCCGCCGACCGGCTGATATGCCCACCGTCTGGCGGTGGGTACGGTAATGCCCATGACGAAAGGACGGAGCGGCGGCGCCGAGGCCGGGCTGAGCCGGGTGAGCGCCGCGCTGCTCGCCATGAGCCGACATCTGGAAGTCCGTGATGTCCTAAAGACCATCGTTGTGTCCGCTCGTGAGCTGCTCGATGCGGAGTATGCCGCTCTGGGGGTTCCGGATGATCGCGGAGGTTTCGCCCAGTTCGTAGTAGACGGGGTGAGTGAGGAGCAGTGGAAGGCCATCGGGCCGCTGCCCCGGCAGCACGGCATTCTCGCCGCGATGCTCAAGGACGCCACTCCGCAGCGACTCGCCGATGTGCGACTGGATGCCCGTTTTGAGGGATGGCCCGCAGCTCATCCCGTTATGTCGGATTTCTTGGGACTTCCCATTGCCGACGGCGATGAAGTTCTCGGCGCGGTATTCCTCGCCAACAAGCGATGCCCCAAGCCCGAGGGCGGCTGCGGTTTCACCGCCGAGGACGAGGAACTGCTGTCGATCCTGGCCCAGCACGCCGCCATCGCCCTGACCAACGCCCGGCTCTACGAGCGCAGCCGCGAGCTCACCATCGCGGGGGAGCGGGCCAGGCTCGCCCACGAGCTGCACGACGCTGTCTCCCAGAAGCTCTTCTCGCTGCGACTGACCGCCCAGGCGGCCACGGCCCTGGTGGACCGCGACCCCGGCCGCGCCAAGGACGAGCTCCAGCAGATCGCGCTGCTCGCCGCGGAGGCCGCCGACGAGCTGCGCTCCGCCGTCGTGGAGCTGCGCCCCGCCGCCCTCGACGAGGACGGCCTGGTGGCGACCCTCAGGACCCAGGTCCAGGTGCTCGACCGGGCCCACTCCGCCCGTGTCACCTTCGCCTCGCACGGCATGCGGGCGCTGCCCGCCGCCCAGGAGGAGGCGTTGCTGAGGGTGGCCCAGGAGGCCCTGCACAACGCGCTGCGCCACGCCGACGCGCGGCAGGTGGACGTCACCCTCGCCCGGCACGGCCAGGGCGCCCGGCTCCGCGTCGCCGACGACGGCAGGGGATTCGACCCCTCGGCCGTACGGCGCGCCGGGCGCCACCTCGGGCTGGTGTCGATGCGGGACCGGGCGGGCGGCGTCGGCGGCGGTCTGACGGTGGAGTCGGCGCCCGGCAAGGGCACCGTGATCGACATGGAGGTGCCCGGTGGCTGATCCGGGACGGATTCGGGTGCTGCTCGTCGACGACCATCAGGTGGTGCGGCGCGGCCTGCGGACCTTCCTCCAGGTCCAGGACGACATCGAGGTGGTCGGCGAGGCGTCGGACGGCGAGGAGGGCGTCGCCCGCGCCGAGGAGCTGCGCCCCGACGTCGTCCTCATGGACGTGAAGATGCCCGGCCTCGACGGGATCGAGGCGCTGCGCACCCTGCGCGGCCTCGACAACCCCGCCCGGGTGCTGGTGGTGACGAGCTTCACCGAGAAGCGCACCGTGGTTCCCGCCCTGCGCGCGGGCGCCGCGGGCTATGTCTACAAGGACGTGGACCCCGAGGCGCTGGCCCGCGCCATCCGGTCCGTCCACTCCGGGCATGTGCTGCTCCAGCCCGAGGTGGCCCTCGCGCTGCTCTCCCAGGAGGACGGCGGCGGCCAGGGGCGCGGCGGGTCACTCACCGAGCGCGAACGCGAGGTGCTGGCGCTGATAGCGGATGGCCGGTCCAACCGGGAGATCGCCCGTGCGCTGGTATTGTCCGAAAAGACCGTGAAAACCCATGTGTCCAATATTCTTATGAAATTGGATCTCGCCGATCGCACTCAGGCCGCCCTATGGGCGGTACGGCACGGGATCGGGGCATGAACAGCGTTTCTCCGTGAAATCACGCCAACGTGTGGCGATCACTCGAACAGCGCAACTCGCCATGGGTCGGGCCGTTCTTCACGGCGTACCGCGGCGGACCGCCGCGGTGATGCGCTGATGAATGAAGGGTCTTGAGAAGTGAAGAACATCAAGAGGTTCGCTGCCCTCACGATCGTGGCCGGCGGACTCGCCGTCGCCGGTGCCGGTGTCGCCTCCGCCCAGGGCCCCCAGGCCGACGGTGGGGCCACGATGTCCCCGGGTGCCGTCTCCGGCAACAACATTCAGGCGCCCGTCCACGTGCCCGTGAACGTCTGCAGCAACACCATCTCGGTCATCGGGTCCATGAACCCGGCGCTCGGCGTCCCCTGCGTCCGCTGACCGACCCCCTGGCGGATATCCCGACGCACCACCGGCCGGCCCCGGAGGCATCCGCCTCCGGGGCCGGCCCCATGACGGCCTCCGGGCCCCGTAACACCCCCCGCGGCGGTCAGAGACCGCCGCGCTCCCGCTCCTCCACATACGCGTTGTACGCCGCCACCTGGGCCCGCCGCGAGGTGCGCTCCACCGGCCGCAGCGCCTCGGACCGCGCCGTGATCTCCGACGCGCTCACCGCCCCGCCGTGCTCCCGGCCGTCCCCGCCCGCCATATGCGCGATGTCCACCAGCGCACCCACCCGCTGCGCCAGCTCCAGCACCCGTATGGCCCGCGGCGGATAGCCCGGGGCCAGCACCTCGCGCCCCCGCTCGGCCCGCGCCCGATACGCCTCCAGGGCCGCCTCGGCCACCGGGCCCGACCCCGCCACGTTCAGCCGCGAGAGCACCTCCGTGGCCTCCCGCAGCGCCTCCGCCAGCTCCCGCTCGGCCTCGCTCAGCGACGGCACATCGGCCGGCGGCGCCTCCCGCACGGCCTGGCACCGCCACACCACCTCGATGTGCTGATCGCCCTCGGGCCCGGCCGCCGACACCTCGGGCACCAGGCCGAGCGCCGCCCCGGTGGCGATCACCGCCTCGCCCGCCTCCAGCGCGTGGGCGTTGAACTCCGGCGGACCGCTCAGCCCCAGGGGATGCCCCGCTATGGGCAGCGCCACCCGCAGCCCCTTGGCCCCGAGCGCCCGCAGCCGCCCCAGCGCCAGCGTGAGCCCCACCTGCCCGGACTCCCCGGGAAGCCCGGCCACCCGGTGCGACGCGTCCTCACCCGCGATGCGATGCGCCGCCTCATCGGGGAGACAAGTCCGGCGAGAAGGGCATTTCCCCAAGCTGCGAGGCGTCCTGAGCGTGGTTCATCGAGCATGGAACCAGCCTAAGGACTGCCACCGACAACGTGTGGCGTAGGTTTTCCTCAGGGGGCTGCGCCCACAGGCGCACGCACGACTCGAGACTGCAATGGGAGACAACGCGCTCATGAGCGAGGTTCTGGAGCTGCTGGACGTATCGGTGGTCCGCGATGGGCGGGCTCTGGTGGACGAGGTCTCCTGGTCGATCAAAGAAGGAGAGCGCTGGGTCATCCTCGGGCCCAACGGCGCCGGCAAGACCACCCTCCTCAACCTCGCCTCCAGCTATCTCTTCCCGAGCGCCGGAAGCGCCCGGATCCTCGGCGAGCGGCTCGGCGGCGTCGACGTCTTCGAGCTGCGCCCGCGCATCGGCATGGCGGGCATCGCCATGGCCGAGAAGCTCCCCCGCAGCCAGACCGTCCTGCAGACCGTCCTGACCGCCGCGTACGGCATGACGGCCCACTGGCAGGAGGACTACGACGCGGTCGACGAGACCCGCGCCCGCGCCTTCCTCGACCGCCTCGGCATGAACGAGTACCTCGACCGGAAGTTCGGCACCCTCTCCGAGGGCGAGCGCAAGCGCACCCTCATCGCCCGCGCCATGATGACCGACCCCGAGCTGCTGCTCCTCGACGAGCCCGCGGCCGGACTCGACCTCGGTGGCCGCGAGGACCTCGTCCGCCGCCTCGGACGGCTCGCCCGCGACCCGCTCGCCCCGTCGATGATCATGGTGACACATCATGTCGAGGAAATCCCCCCGGCTTCACCCACGTTCTGATGATCCGCCAGGGGAAGGTGCTCACCGCGGGCCCGGTCGAGACCGAACTGACCTCCCGCAACCTCTCCCGCTGCTTCGGCCTCCCGCTGGTCGTCGAGCGCAACGGCGACCGCTGGACCGCCCAGGGCCTGCCGCTGACCTGATGTCCGCCCCCTGCGCCCACCGTGCCATCGGCAGGTGATCCGCGCACTGTCCCCGGCGACGTGGGACAACTACCATGACCATGTGGATCCATGGGTGTGGTGGCTGATCGCCGCCGTAGGACTGGGCATCCCGCTCGTGCTGACCGCGATGCCCGAATTCGGGATGGTCGCGGTCGGCGCCGTGGCCGGTGCCATCACCGATGCGCTCGGCGGCGGCGTCGTGCTCCAGGTCGTCGTCTTCTGCGCCGTCTCCGTGGCATTGGTCGCCGTCGTGCGCCCGATGGCGGTCCGCAGCCGCCGACAGCAGCCCGAGCTGCGCAGCGGTATCGAGGCGCTGAAAGGCCGCCAGGCCGTCGTCCTCGAGCGCGTCGACGACGGCGGAGGCGGCCGGATCAAGCTCGCGGGCGAAGTGTGGTCCGCGCGCTCGCTCGACCCCGGCCAGGCTTACGAACCAGGGCAGCAGGTCGACGTGGTGGAGATCGACGGTGCGACGGCCGTCGTCATGTAGACGCCGTACCGGAGTGTCCTACCAAGAGTTGAGGGCGCCCCGGTTGAGCTGCGGAGTCGGCCGAGGATCTGACAGACTCCACCCTCGGGAACCGCCAGACTTGATCATCCCGACCATCCGAATCGCCGCATGAAGGGCACGGGGAGCCGCTGTGGAACCGATCATCATCGTCCTGATCATCCTCGTGGTGCTGGTCTTCATCGCACTGATCAAGACGATCCAGGTCATCCCGCAGGCCAGTGCCGCCATCGTGGAGCGCTTCGGACGCTACACGCGCACCCTCAACGCGGGCCTCAACATCGTCGTCCCGTTCATCGACTCGATCCGCAACCGCGTCGACCTCCGTGAACAGGTCGTGCCCTTCCCTCCGCAGCCGGTGATCACCCAGGACAACCTGGTGGTGAACATCGACACCGTCATCTACTACCAGGTGACCGACGCCCGCGCCGCCACCTACGAAGTGGCCAGCTACATCCAGGCGATCGAGCAGCTGACCGTCACCACCCTGCGGAACATCATCGGTGGCATGGACCTCGAGCGCACCCTGACCTCCCGCGAGGAGATCAACGCGGCGCTGCGCGGCGTCCTCGACGAGGCCACCGGCAAGTGGGGCATCCGCGTCAACCGCGTCGAGCTCAAGGCCATCGAGCCGCCCACCTCCATCCAGGACTCGATGGAGAAGCAGATGCGCGCCGACCGTGACAAGCGCGCCGCGATCCTCCAGGCCGAAGGTGTCCGGCAGTCCGAGATCCTGCGCGCCGAGGGTGAGAAGCAGTCCGCGATCCTGAGGGCCGAGGGTGAGTCCAAGGCCGCCGCGCTGCGCGCCGAGGGCGAGGCCCAGGCCATCCGTACGGTCTTCGAGTCCATCCACGCCGGAGACCCGGACCAGAAGCTGCTCTCGTACCAGTACCTCCAGATGCTGCCGAAGATCGCCGAGGGCGACGCCAACAAGCTTTGGATCGTGCCCAGCGAGATCGGCGACGCCCTCAAGGGCCTCGGCGGGGCCATGGGCAACTTCGGCCCGTTGACCGGCGGCGGGAACGGCGGTGGCACCCCCACCGCCACCGGTAAGGAGCCCGCCCCGCGTCGCGAACAGCCCACGATCGACTGAACGGACGGCGGCGGGCGGCCCTCCAGCGCCTTCTGCCAGGGGATGGGACTCAGGCGGGCAGCGCCAGCCACTCCGGCAGACCGTCCCGCTCCGCCGCCCCCAGCGCCAGCAGCAGCGCATCCGAAGGCGTCGGCTCGAACGGCGCCTTGAGCAGCCGCATCCCCGCCTGCTCCGGAGTCCGGTCCGCCTTACGGTGGTTGTCCTCGGCACACGAGGCGACCGTATTCAGCCAGGTGTCCCCGCCCCCGCGCGACCGCGGCACCACATGGTCCACGGTCGTCGCCCGGCGGCCGCAGTACGCGCACCGGTGCTGGTCCCGGACCAGCACCCCGCGCCGCGACCACGGGGCACGTCTTCGGAACGGCACCCGTACGTAACGGCAGAGCCGGATCACCCGTGGCAACGGCAGATCGACGTCCGCGGCCCGCACCCGCAGCCCCGGGTGGGCGTGTTCGACGACGGCCTTGTCCTGGAGGACCAGCACCACGGCCCGCCGCAGCGTGACCGTCGCCAGCGGCTCGAAGCTCGCGTTCAGAACCAGCGTCTCGCGCATCCCGACCACCCCCGCATCCCGGTGTCCCGGTCCCGCGCCGGAGATCGGCGGGACCGGGATCAACTCTGGCCGGGAGCCTGGCCGAGAACAACGCAATTTCGCCGCGTCAGCCCGCGGCAGGCACCTCGTACTCCCCGATCAACTGGGCCCGGCCCAGCGTGTGGAACCGCAGATTGAAGCCGACCACCGCGGGCGAGGCGTCCGCGTCCGGGCCCAGCTTCTCGGTGTCCACCGCGTAGACGGTGAACACATAGCGGTGCGGACCATCCCCGGGCGGCGGCGCGGCCCCGCCGAAGTCACGGGTCCCGTAGTCGTTGCGCGCCTGGACGGCACCCGCGGGCAGACCCGTGAAGCCACCGCTGCCCGCACCCGCCGGAAGCTCGGTGACCGTGGCCGGGATGTCGAACACCACCCAGTGCCAGAACCCGCTGCCCGTCGGCGCGTCGGGGTCGAAGCACGTGACGGCGAAGCTCTTCGTCCCCTCCGGGAAACCCTCCCAGCGCAGCTGCGGAGAGGTGTTCCCCTCCGCATGCACCTGAGCGGACTTGAGCGTGCCGCCCGGTGCCACATCGTCGCTCACCACCGTGAACGACGGCACCGGCGGATGGAAGTCATGGGGGAGCGGGGGCCGGTTCTGCTCGGACACGTCGAGAACCTCCTCGTAGTCGCAGTGGATCATCTGCGCGGCCAGCCTAACGAGACCGGTGCCCGGCGGGCTGGCACCATGGCGCCCATGACCGGCCCCACCCTCGCCCTCCACCTGCGCCTCGACGGCGTGACGGACAAGGACGGCTTCCTCGCCCGCTGCGCCAGGGACCTGCGCTTCCCCGACTGGTACGGGCGGAATTGGGATGCCCTCGCCGACTGCGTCACCGATCTGTCCTGGTGGGCCGAGGGCGGCGAGCCCAGCGGCTGTCTGCTGGACATCCAGGGCTGGCCGGCCTTCCGTGACGCGGACCCCGACGCCGCCGCGATCGCGGCGGACATCCTGGCCGACGCGGAGGTGTACTGGGCGGCGCGGGGACGGCCCCTGGTGGTGCGCTACGACGACGGCCCCTGAGGGTACGAGGCCCCTGAGGGTACGAGGACGGCCCTGCCGGGGACCGCGGGGCCCTCACACACCGACGCGGGGCGTGCACCGAGCTGCCTTCGGTGCACGCCCCGCGCGGAAGTCCGGTCCGGGGAGGGGAATCTCAGAACCAGTTGCGCTTGCCGCCGACCTGGGCGAGCCACTGGTTCAGGTACGCGGCCCAGTCGGTGTCCTGGAAGGTGGTCAGGTTCATGGTGAACGACCGGTAGGTGTCACTGCCCTCGGAGAACAGCCCCGGCTTCTTGTCCATCTCCAGCACCACGTCCATCTCGCGGTCGTCCGCGACGAAGGACAACTCCACCTGGTTCAGGCCCCGGTACTGCTCCGGCGCGTAGAACTCGATCTCCTGGTAGAAGGGCAGCCGCTGGCGGGTGCCACGGATGTGCCCGCGCTCCAGGTCGGCGCTCTTGAACCGGAAGCCGAGGGCGCCGAAGGCGTCCAGGATCGCCTGCTGGGCGGGGAGCGGATGCACATTGACCGGGTCAAGGTCGCCCGAGTCCACCGCGCGGGCGATCGCCAGCTCGGTGGTCACCCCCACGTTCATGCCGGTCAGGTGGCGGCCCATGAACATGGTGATCGGGGTCTCCCACGGAATCTCCAGGCCGAACTGCACCGCGTGCACCGCGCCCGGCTGCACCTCGAACGCGCCCCCAGCTGCTGCCGGGTGAACTCCACGTCCTGCTTGTACTCCTGGTCGTTGCCCTCCACCTCGACCCGCGCCTGCAGCCCGACCGAGAGCCCCTCGATCTGCTGCGCGACCGAACCGCCCTGGATCCGGACCTCGCCCTGCACAATGCCGCCCGGGACGACGTTCTCCTCGGTCAACACCGTCTCCACCGAAGCGCCACCGGCACCCAGACTCGCGAGCAGCTTCTTGAAGCCCATGTTCTCCCTCTCAAGGACGCGACTGCGTCTTGACTCGATCGCATTCGATCACTGTTGACACCTAGAAACGCGAAACGGCCGTGGGCGGTTCCGCGGCTCATACCCTTCCAGCGGACCGGTGCCGCCTCCAACCACCGGTTCATATCTGTTCCACTACGCTCGGGGCGCGTGACAGCAGGACCTGACCGCACCCCTCTCGACCGTGCCTTCTTCGACCGACCCGTGCTCGAGGTCGCGCCCGACCTCCTGGGCCGCGTCCTGGTCCGCCGTACCCCGGAGGGACCGATCGAATTGCGCCTGACCGAGGTCGAGGCGTACGCGGGCCCGGCGGACCCCGGCTCGCACGCCTACCGTGGCCGCACCGAGCGCAATGCCGTGATGTTCGGCCCCCGGGGCATGCGTATGTCTACTTCACCTATGGCATGTGGCACTGCCTCAACCTGGTCTGCGGACCGGAGGGCCACGCCAGCGGGGTGCTGCTGCGCGCGGGCGAGGTGCTGCACGGCCATGAGTGGGCCCATCAGCGCAGGCCGAAGGCGCGCAACGACCATGAGCTGGCCAAGGGCCCGGCCCGGCTGGCCACGGCCCTGGGCGTGGACCGCAGACTGGACGGCAGCGATGTGTGCGGGAGCCCCGATGCCCCGCTCTCCATACTCACCGGCCACCCCGCCCGGCCCGAGCAGGTGCTCAGCGGCCCGCGCACCGGCGTGGGCGGCGAGGGCGCAACCCACCCCTGGCGCTTCTGGATCGACGGCGATCCCTCGGTGAGCCCCTACCGTGCCCACACCCCGCGTCGCAGGAATTCGACGCGCCGTCAGGTCGGAACTTGACTCTGCTGGACGGGGCGCCTAACGTAGCCCGAGCCGCTTGAGACGGGCAGCGCTGTCGTCACGATCCCAGGATCGAGTCACCGCCACCCCGGAGCGGCCAACCACTACGACGATTCCCGAACAGGGTTCTCTTTCGCTGCGCGAAATCAGGGCCCGGGGCTCCGATTAGGAGCCGGGAGGGAAATTCGCTAAAGTAGTGGACACGCCGGAAGGCGCGAAAGACCCCGCTCCAGCAGGGGGCCGGAAACGGAATTCGGATCGGAAACGACCGGAAATCGGATCTGGTAAGGTTGGAAACACCGAAGGGAAGCGCCCGGAGAAACCGGTGAAACGGTTTCGAAGGAAGCGTCCGTTCCTTGAGAACTCAACAGCGTGCCAAAAGTCAACGCCAGATATGTTGATACCCCGTCCATCGTTTGGACGAGGTTCCTTTGAAGAAAAACACAGCGAGGACGCTGTGAACCATCGGACCATTCCTCCGGTGGTTCCGCTCTCGTGATGTGTTGCCGGGACAGCCCGGAAGCATTCACGGAGAGTTTGATCCTGGCTCAGGACGAACGCTGGCGGCGTGCTTAACACATGCAAGTCGAACGATGAACCGGTTTCGGCCGGGGATTAGTGGCGAACGGGTGAGTAACACGTGGGCAATCTGCCCTGCACTCTGGGACAAGCCCTGGAAACGGGGTCTAATACCGGATATGACTGCCGACCGCATGGTCTGGTGGTGGAAAGCTCCGGCGGTGCAGGATGAGCCCGCGGCCTATCAGCTTGTTGGTGGGGTGATGGCCTACCAAGGCGACGACGGGTAGCCGGCCTGAGAGGGCGACCGGCCACACTGGGACTGAGACACGGCCCAGACTCCTACGGGAGGCAGCAGTGGGGAATATTGCACAATGGGCGCAAGCCTGATGCAGCGACGCCGCGTGAGGGATGACGGCCTTCGGGTTGTAAACCTCTTTCAGCAGGGAAGAAGCGCAAGTGACGGTACCTGCAGAAGAAGCGCCGGCTAACTACGTGCCAGCAGCCGCGGTAATACGTAGGGCGCAAGCGTTGTCCGGAATTATTGGGCGTAAAGAGCTCGTAGGCGGCTTGTCGCGTCGGATGTGAAAGCCCGGGGCTTAACTCCGGGTCTGCATTCGATACGGGCAGGCTAGAGTTCGGTAGGGGAGATCGGAATTCCTGGTGTAGCGGTGAAATGCGCAGATATCAGGAGGAACACCGGTGGCGAAGGCGGATCTCTGGGCCGATACTGACGCTGAGGAGCGAAAGCGTGGGGAGCGAACAGGATTAGATACCCTGGTAGTCCACGCCGTAAACGTTGGGAACTAGGTGTGGGCGACATTCCACGTTGTCCGTGCCGCAGCTAACGCATTAAGTTCCCCGCCTGGGGAGTACGGCCGCAAGGCTAAAACTCAAAGGAATTGACGGGGGCCCGCACAAGCGGCGGAGCATGTGGCTTAATTCGACGCAACGCGAAGAACCTTACCAAGGCTTGACATACACCGGAAAACCCTGGAGACAGGGTCCCCCTTGTGGTCGGTGTACAGGTGGTGCATGGCTGTCGTCAGCTCGTGTCGTGAGATGTTGGGTTAAGTCCCGCAACGAGCGCAACCCTTGTTCTGTGTTGCCAGCATGCCTTTCGGGGTGATGGGGACTCACAGGAGACTGCCGGGGTCAACTCGGAGGAAGGTGGGGACGACGTCAAGTCATCATGCCCCTTATGTCTTGGGCTGCACACGTGCTACAATGGCCGGTACAATGAGCTGCGAAGCCGTGAGGTGGAGCGAATCTCAAAAAGCCGGTCTCAGTTCGGATTGGGGTCTGCAACTCGACCCCATGAAGTCGGAGTCGCTAGTAATCGCAGATCAGCATTGCTGCGGTGAATACGTTCCCGGGCCTTGTACACACCGCCCGTCACGTCACGAAAGTCGGTAACACCCGAAGCCGGTGGCCCAACCCTTGTGGAGGGAGCCGTCGAAGGTGGGACTGGCGATTGGGACGAAGTCGTAACAAGGTAGCCGTACCGGAAGGTGCGGCTGGATCACCTCCTTTCTAAGGAGCGCATAGCCGACTGCAGGCGAGTGTCTTGCACGGTTGCTCATGGGTGGAACGTTGACTACTCGGCATTGTTTCGGATGCTTCCTGTTAGTACTGCTTCGGCGTGGAACACAGGACAGGCAGGCGGATGATGCCGGGCACGCTGTTGGGTGTCTGAGGGAATGAATCCCCTCGACAGGCCGGAGTCCATGTAGGTGGTGGGCGACTGGTCGTTGCTTGAGAACTGCACAGTGGACGCGAGCATCTGTGGCCAAGTTTTTAAGGGCGCACGGTGGATGCCTTGGCACCAGGAACCGATGAAGGACGTGGGAGGCCGCGATAGGCCCCGGGGAGCTGTCAACCGAGCTGTGATCCGGGGGTGTCCGAATGGGGAAACCCGGCAGTCGTCATGGGCTGTCACCCGCTGCTGAACACATAGGCAGTGTGGAGGGAACGCGGGGAAGTGAAACATCTCAGTACCCGCAGGAAGAGAAAACAACCGTGATTCCGGGAGTAGTGGCGAGCGAAACTGGATGAGGCTAAACCGTATGTGTGTGATACCCGGCAGGGGTTGCGCATGCGGGGTTGTGGGTTCGTGCTTCAGTCGTCTGCCGGCGGCTGGGTGAGTCAGAAATTGTTGATGTAGGCGAAGGACATGCGAAAGGTCCGGCGTAGAGGGTAAGACCCCCGTAGCTGAAACGTCAGCAACTTGCTTGTGCGATACCCAAGTAGCACGGGGCCCGAGAAATCCCGTGTGAATCTGGCGGGACCACCCGCTAAGCCTAAATATTCCCTGGTGACCGATAGCGGATAGTACCGTGAGGGAATGGTGAAAAGTACCGCGGGAGCGGAGTGAAATAGTACCTGAAACCGTGTGCCTACAAGCCGTGGGAGCGTCGCCGTGTTCTTCGGAGCACGGTCGTGACTGCGTGCCTTTTGAAGAATGAGCCTGCGAGTTTGCGGTGTGTTGCGAGGTTAACCCGTGTGGGGAAGCCGTAGCGAAAGCGAGTCCGAATAGGGCGTTTTAGTAGCGCGCTCAAGACCCGAAGCGGAGTGATCTAGCCATGGGCAGGTTGAAGCGGAGGTAAGACTTCGTGGAGGACCGAACCCACCAGGGTTGAAAACCTGGGGGATGACCTGTGGTTAGGGGTGAAAGGCCAATCAAACTCCGTGATAGCTGGTTCTCCCCGAAATGCATTTAGGTGCAGCGTCGTGTGTTTCTTGCCGGAGGTAGAGCACTGGATAGGCGATGGGCCCTACCGGGTTACTGACCTTAGCCAAACTCCGAATGCCGGTAAGTGAGAGCGCGGCAGTGAGACTGTGGGGGATAAGCTCCATGGTCGAGAGGGAAACAGCCCAGAGCATCGACTAAGGCCCCTAAGCGTACGCTAAGTGGGAAAGGATGTGGAGTCGCAGAGACAACCAGGAGGTTGGCTTAGAAGCAGCCATCCTTGAAAGAGTGCGTAATAGCTCACTGGTCAAGTGATTCCGCGCCGACAATGTAGCGGGGCTCAAGCGTACCGCCGAAGTCGTGTCATTGCAGTATGTACCCCTAACGGGGGCTGTGATGGGTAGGGGAGCGTCGTGTGCCGGGTGAAGCAGCCGTGTAAGCGAGTTGTGGATGGTTCACGAGTGAGAATGCAGGCATGAGTAGCGATACACACGTGGGAAACGTGTGCGCCGATTGACTAAGGGTTCCTGGGTCAAGCTGATCTGCCCAGGGTAAGTCGGGACCTAAGGCGAGGCCGACAGGCGTAGTCGATGGACAACCGGTTGATATTCCGGTACCCGCTTTGAAGCGCCCAGTATCGAATCCTCTGATGCTAAGGCCGTGAAGCCGCCCTGGATCCTTCGGGTGAAGGGGAGTGGTGGAGCCGCCGGCCCAAGGTGGTAGTAGGTAAGTGATGGGGTGACGCAGGAAGGTAGTCCAGCCCGGGCGGTGGTTGTCCCGGGGTAAGGGTGTAGCCCGAGGGGTAGGTAAATCCGTCCCTCGTGTAAGGGTGAGACCTGATGCCGAGCCGATTGTGGTGAAGTGGATGATCCTATGCTGTCGAGAAAAGCCTCTAGCGAGTTTCATGGCGGCCCGTACCCTAAACCGACTCAGGTGGTCAGGTAGAGAATACCGAGGCGTTCGGGTGAACTATGGTTAAGGAACTCGGCAAAATGCCCCCGTAACTTCGGGAGAAGGGGGGCCATTGCTGGTGATCACCCTTGCGGTGTGAGCTGGTGGTGGCCGCAGAGACCAGCGAGAAGCGACTGTTTACTAAAAACACAGGTCCGTGCGAAGCCGTAAGGCGATGTATACGGACTGACGCCTGCCCGGTGCTGGAACGTTAAGGGGACCGGTTAGTGGGGTTTCGATCCCGCGAAGCTGAGAACTTAAGCGCCAGTAAACGGCGGTGGTAACTATAACCATCCTAAGGTAGCGAAATTCCTTGTCGGGTAAGTTCCGACCTGCACGAATGGCGTAACGACTTCTCGACTGTCTCAACCATAGGCCCGGTGAAATTGCATTACGAGTAAAGATGCTCGTTTCGCGCAGCAGGACGGAAAGACCCCGGGACCTTTACTATAGCTTGATATTGGTGTTCGGTTCGGCTTGTGTAGGATAGGTGGGAGACTGTGAAGCATTAACGCCAGTTAGTGTGGAGTCGTTGTTGAAATACCACTCTGGTCGTGCTGGATGTCTAACCTGGGTCCGTGATCCGGATCAGGGACAGTGTCTGGTGGGTAGTTTAACTGGGGCGGTTGCCTCCTAAAGGGTAACGGAGGCGCCCAAAGGTTCCCTCAGCCTGGTTGGCAATCAGGTGTTGAGTGTAAGTGCACAAGGGAGCTTGACTGTGAGACCGACGGGTCGAGCAGGGACGAAAGTCGGGACTAGTGATCCGGCGGTGGCTTGTGGAAGCGCCGTCGCTCAACGGATAAAAGGTACCCCGGGGATAACAGGCTGATCTTCCCCAAGAGTCCATATCGACGGGATGGTTTGGCACCTCGATGTCGGCTCGTCGCATCCTGGGGCTGGAGTCGGTCCCAAGGGTTGGGCTGTTCGCCCATTAAAGCGGTACGCGAGCTGGGTTTAGAACGTCGTGAGACAGTTCGGTCCCTATCCGCTGTGCGCGTAGGAGTCTTGAGAAGGGCTGTCCCTAGTACGAGAGGACCGGGACGGACGAACCTCTGGTGTGCCAGTTGTTCTGCCAAGGGCATGGCTGGTTGGCTACGTTCGGGAGGGATAACCGCTGAAAGCATCTAAGCGGGAAGCCTGCTTCGAGATGAGGGCTCCCACCCACTTGATGGGTTAAGGCTCCCAGTAGACGACTGGGTTGATAGGCCAGATATGGAAGCCGGGTGACCGGTGGAGTTGACTGGTACTAATAGGCCGAGGGCTTGTCCTCAGATGCTCGCGTCCACTGTGTGGTTCCCGGGTTGCGAACAGTCGCACCGGTGAATCAGTTCCACTTTACTTAATTGAAGAGTGTGCTTGTTCGCTAGAACCCGATAGGGTTTCGGTGGTCATTGCGTTAGGGAAACGCCCGGTTACATTCCGAACCCGGAAGCTAAGCCTTTCAGCGCCGATGGTACTGCAGGGGGGACCCTGTGGGAGAGTAGGACGCCGCCGAACAATCTTTGAAGGACCCTTGGTCCCAGCGTGCATGCTGGGACCAAGGGTCCTTTTGTTTTTGCTGGGCCCGCACCGGTTTGACTGGTGCGGGAGAATGGCTGAAGTACATGAAGACAGGAGTCACGCCGATGTCCACCAACTCTCCCGACGACCGGTCGGGCCGCGAGCCGCGGGACCGGGACGCCGGCGACCGGCGGGAGGTCCGCGGCTCCGGGCCGCGCCGCGACGGCGATCGTGGTGGTTTCCGGCGTGACGACCGCCGCGATGAGCGGCCGCGCGGGCCGCGTCGCGATGATGACCGTGGCGGGTTCCGTCGCGATGACCGGCGGGACGAGCGCCGGGATGATCGCCGGGACGACAGGTCGCGTGGGCCGCGTCGGGACGATGAGCGCGGGGGCCGCCCCGGCGGCTATGGGCGCCGCGATGACCGGGGTGGCCGTCCCGCCGGGCGTTACGAGCGCCGGGACGATCGTCGTGATGACCGCAGGGACGACCGTCGCGACGACCGGGGGCGTGGGCCTCGCCGTGATGACCGCGACGGTGGCTTCCGCCCGGGCGGTTTCCGCCGGGACCGCGACGATCGGCCCGACTTCCGCCGGGACGATGACCGCGGTGGCTACCGGCGCGAAGACCGCCGGGATGACCGCCGTGACGACCGTGGTGGGTTCCGCCGCGATGACCGTGATCGTGACCGTGGCGGCCGGGGCGGCGGCTACGAGCGTCGGGATGAGCGGCCTTCGTACCGCCGTGATGACGATCGTGGTGGGTTCCGGCGTGACGAGCGTCGGGATGAGCGGCCCTCGCACCGGCGTGACGATGATCGTGGTGGGTTCCGGCGTGACGAGCGTCGGGATGAGCGGCCCTCGCACCGGCGTGACGATGATCGTGGTGGGTTCCGGCGTGACGAGCGTCGGGATGAGCGGCCCTCGCACCGGCGTGACGATGATCGTGGTGGGTTCCGGCGTGACGAGCGTCGGGATGAGCGGCCTTCGTACCGGCGTGACGATGATCGTGGTGGGTTCCGGCGTGACGAGCGTCGGGATGAGCGGCCTTCGTACCGGCGTGACGATGATCGTGGTGGGTTCCGGCGTGACGAGCGTCGGGATGAGCGGCCCTCGCACCGGCGTGACGATGATCGTGGTGGGTTCCGGCGTGACGAGCGTCGGGATGAGCGGCCCTCGCACCGGCGCGATGACGACCGCGGTGGATTCCGCCGGGACGAGCGGCGTGACGATCGCCGGGACGACCGGGCGCGTGGGCCTCGCCGTGATGACCGGGACGGTGGCTTCCGGGGTGGCCGGGACGACCGCGGGCCGCGTCGTCCGTACGGTCAGGACCGGGGCCGCGACGACCGGCGCTCCGGCGGTGGCGGCGGTGGGTTCAAGCGCCGTGACGACCGCACCGGCGGCTACGGGCGCCGCGAAGAGCGCGGCAGGGACCGCGACCGCGAGCCGATCAAGCGGCTGCCGATCCCCGAGGACATCACCGGCGAGGAGATCGACAAGGGCGTGCGGCAGGAGCTGATGAGCCTGCCGAAGACCCTCGCCGAGGACGTCGCGAAGAACCTCGTCATGGTGGCCAAGCTGCTGGACGAGGACCCCGAGCGGGCGTACCAGTACTCGCGCGTCGCCCTGCGGCTCGCCTCCCGGGTGGCCGCCGTGCGCGAGGCCGCGGGCTTCGCCTCGTACGCCGTCGGGAAGTACGCCGAGGCGCTCGCGGAGTTCCGCGCCGCGCGCCGGATGACCGGTAACTCCGAGCTGTGGCCGGTGATGGCCGACTGCGAGCGCGGCATGGGCCGTCCCGAGCGGGCGCTGGCCATGGCCGGTGAGCCGGAGGTGCAGAAGCTGGACCGGGCCGGTCAGGTCGAGATGCGGATGGTGGCCGCCGGTGCCCGGCGCGACATGGGCCAGGCCGACGCCGCCGTGGTGACCCTGCAGAGCCCGGAGTTGGCCTCGAACTCCATCCAGCCCTGGACCGCCCGGCTGCGCTACGCGTACGCTGACGCGCTGCTGGCGGTCGGCCGCGAGGACGAGGCCCGCGAGTGGTTCGCCAAGGCGCTCGAGGCGGATCAGAGCGGGAGCACGGACGCGTCGGACCGGCTCGCCGAGCTGGACGGAGTCGAGTTCGTGGACGCCCTCGACCCCGAGGAGGCGGCGGACGACGACGCCTCCCAGCCCGTCGATGAGCCGGTGGCCGAGAAGCCGAAGGCCGAGGAGCCGGTGGTCGAGGAGCCGGTGGTCGAGGAGCCGGTGGTCGAGGAGCCGGTGGTCGAGGAGTCGGAGGTCGAGGAGTCGGAGGTCGACGACCTGCCGTCCGACGAGGACATGGTCGAGGCCCAGCCCGAGGCCGACGACGCCGAGCCGGTGGCCGGGGCCACGTCCGAGGGCCAGGCAGCCGAGCCCGACGAGGACGGCGACGACCGCTGATGCCCTGACATGAGGGGGCGGGATCCCGGACCGGGATCCCGCCCCCTTCGCATGTCCGCTCGTATGCCCGCGCCCTCAGGGCTCCGCGCCCGAAGGGCTCAGCCCAGTGTCAGGCTCCGCAGCACCAGCCCCGTCGCGGGCTTCGGCCCGAAGGACGTCGACTTGTGGGGCATCGCGATCCCCTGCCGCGCCAGCTCGTGCACGACGTCCTCGCGCACCGGATGCATCAGCACCGCCGTGCCGCCCAGCCGCTCCGCCTGCTCGACGGCCGCCGCCGGGTCGTGGAGGTAGCCGATGTGCTCGGGGGTGTCCGGGACGTTCCACAGATGGTTCAGCAGGGTGTGGTGGAGCACCGTCGCGTCCAGCGTCCGCCATGCCTCGGGCCGTCCGTCGGGGACCGTACGGGCCAGCAGCTCCGGGTCCGGCCGGTCCAGGAGGTGGAAGCGGCCGTCCCCGGCCAGCAGGAAGGCGTTCGGCGCACCGGGATCGGCACGCGCCGCCTCGGCGAGGGTTTCCAGGGCGTGCGGCAGCGGGCCGTCGACCGTCCGTACCCGGAAGGCGTGCCGCACCGCCGGGAGCGCCTCGTCCGGGGGCAGCCGGCGGAGCACCCGGTGGATGGCCCGGACCCGGAGCGGATAGCGGGCGGTGTCGACGAGCAGGACGAGCCCGAAGTCCCAGGGGCCTGGTTCCCGTCGCTCCTCGCGCAGCCGCAGATAGGTGGCCCAGCGGTGGTGGCCGTCGGCGATGAGGGCCTGGTGCTGGCGGAGGTCGGTGGACACCTCCACGAGGTCGGCCGGGTTCGTGACCCGCCACAGATGGTGGTCGACACCGTCCTCGGTGGTCGTGGAGAGCAACGGCTCGCGCTGGATGGTGCGTTCGATGACCTGCGCCGCCCCGCCGGTGCCCTGCCCGGCGGCCCCGTTCCCCGAAGTCCCGTTCCCGTTGCCGTTGCCGCGGTAGGCGAGCAGCAGCGGCTCCAGATGGGCGGCGGTGGCGCGCATCAGATCGGCTCGGTCCTCGACGACATGCGGCATGACCTCCTCGTGGGGGAGGACGATGCCCTCCTCGCGGGGGCTCAGCCGCAGCGCGCCGATCAGCCCGCGCTGGAGGGTCGGGCCGTCGCGCTGCTCGTAGACGTAGAGCGCGGGTTCGGGGTCCGGGGCGAGCACTCCGTCCGCCTGCCAGCGACGCAGCGTCTCGGCGGCCTGGCGGTGGCGGGCCTCCGGGGTCCCGGCCTGCGGCAGGATCAGCCGGACGATGTTGTACGGGTCCGCCGTCTCGAGCTCGCGCAGGCCCTCCGGCCTGACCACCACGTCGTAGGGCGGTGAGGTGACCGCGGCGAGACTGCCCACCCGCTCCGCGACATAGCGCAGCCCTCGGAAGGGGGTGAGCTGCAGACCTTGTCCGCCAGGCCCTGGAATGCTCATCAGTGAATGTTATGCCCCGCGCGGCGATACGCGATGATCGGGGGAGAAGCGCACAGATCTGCGAGGAGTGGCCCCCATGAACCAGCCCGTCCGCACCCGGCCCGAGTCCAGCCGGCAGTCGCTGAACGAAGCGTACGACACGGCCCTGCTGGACCTCGACGGGGTGGTGTACGCGGGCGGCGAGGCCATTGACCATGCCGTGGAGTCGCTGGTCACCGCGCGGGACGGTGGGATGCGCCTGGCGTATGTGACCAACAACGCGCTGCGGACGCCGGAGGCGGTGGCCGAGCATCTGACCCGGCTCGGGATGCCCGCCACCCCCGACGATGTGATCACCTCCGCGCAGGCGGTCGCGCGGCTGATCTCCGAGCAGCTGCCGAAGGGCGCCCGGGTGCTGGTGATCGGCGGGGAGGGGCTGCGAGTGGCGCTGCGCGAGCGCGGGCTGACGCCGGTGGACTCGGCGGACGACGACCCGGCGGCGGTGGCGCAGGGGTACGGCGGGCCGGACATGCCCTGGGCGCGGCTGATGGAGGCGGGGTACGCGGTGGCGCGCGGGGTGCCGTGGTTCGCCTCCAACCTGGACCTGACGATTCCCAGTGGTCGGGGCATCGCCCCGGGCAACGGCGCGGCGGTGGAGGTCGTGCGCATCGTGGCGGGCACCTCCCCGCAGGCCGCGGGGAAGCCGCTGCCGCCGATGCACCGGGAGACGATCCTGCGGACCGGCGCCCGGCGGCCGCTGGTGGTCGGGGACCGGCTGGACACCGATATCGAGGGCGCGTACGCGGGCGGGGTGGACTCGCTGCTGGTGCTGACCGGGGTGACCACAGCCGCGCAGCTGCTGGCCGCCGAGCCCGGGCACCGGCCGTCGTATGTGGACCGCGACTTGCGGGGGCTGCTCACCTCGCAGCCGGAGGTGGCGCCCGACGGGGCGTCGGGCGGCTTCCGGTGCGGGGGCTGGGCGGCGCGGGTCGAGGACGGCGCGCTGGTGCTGGAGGGCGGGGGCGAGGAGCCGCTGGACGGGCTTCGGGTGCTGTGCGCGGCGGCGTGGTCCGAGGCGGGGGACGGTGTGAGCGGCGCGGACGCGGGGAAGGCTCTGGCGCGACTGGGGTTGTGAGCCGACGCGGCCGAGGGCTGAGCCGACGGGGGCTCCACGCTGACAGGGCCGGGGCTCCGAGCCGACGGGGCCCTGAGGCCGAACTCGCGCTCCGGGAAACCCGCATGGATGCGGCCAGAGGGACTTAGGGTAACCTAACTTAACCTGAGTCCTGATTGGCCGTGCTGTGAGGTGGAGTTCCGCGTGACCCTGGTCAGTCCGGCGCAAGCCGGGACCGAGACAGCGAGCGCGCCGCCCCGGCGGCGCACCGCGCGCCGTGTGACCGGACTGGTCGTCTCGCTGGGTGTGCTGCTGGCGATCGCCGCGGCGTCCATCGCGATCGGCGCCAAACCGATTCCGCTGGACCAGGTGTGGCACGGGCTGTTCCACTACACCGGCAGCGACACCGATGTGGTGATCCGGGACGTACGGCTGCCACGCACCATCCTCGGGCTGCTCGTCGGCGTCGGCCTCGGCCTCGCGGGCGCGGTCATCCAGGCTCTCACCCGCAACCCGCTCGCCGACCCCGGGCTGCTGGGGCTGAACGCGGGTGCGTCCGCCGCCGTCGTCTCGGCCATCAGTTTCCTCGGCGTCACCTCCCTCACCGGCTATGTGTGGTTCGCGTTCCTCGGCACCGCCGTCGTGTCCGTGCTGGTGTACGCGCTCGGCGGCAGCCGGAGCGCCACCCCGGTGCGGCTCGCGCTCGCCGGGACGGCGGTGTACGCGGCGCTCTACGGATACGTCAACGCCGTGGAGCTGCTGGACACCGCGGCGCTCGACAAGATGCGCTTCTGGACGGTCGGTTCACTCGCCTCCGCCAATATGACGGTGGTCCGGCAGGTGGCCCCGTTCCTCCTGGTCGGCGTCGTGCTGGCGGTTCTGCTGGGCCGTTCGCTGAACGCCGTGGCGCTCGGCGACGACACCGCCCGCGCGCTCGGCAGCAACCTCAACCGCACCCGGGCGCTCTCGATGGTCGCGGTCACCCTGCTGTGCGGGGCCGCGACCGCCGCCTGCGGGCCGATCGCGTTCGTCGGACTGATCGTGCCGCATCTGGTCCGCGCGCTCACCGGGCCCGATATGCGCTGGATCCTGCCGTACGCCGCGGTGCTCTCGCCCGTTCTGCTGCTGGGCGCCGATGTGATCGGGCGATTGGTCACCCGGCCCGCGGAGCTCCAGGTCGGCGTCGTCACCACCTTCATCGGCGGACCCCTCTTCATCTACCTCGTACGTCGCCGAAGGATGGCCCAACTGTGAACGCGAGCAAGCGCACCGCCAAGTCCGGGACGCGCGGGGTCACGCTGCGCACCGCCGGTCTCTCGCTGCGCCTGGACGTCCGCGGCGCGGTCGTGGGGCTGCTGCTGATCGCCGTGGCGCTGGTGATGAGCGTCGTGCTGATCGGCACCGGCGACTTCCCCATCGCCCCCGCCGATGTGGTGCGGACGCTGCTCGGCAACGGCACCGTGGCGCAGGACTTCATCGTCAACGATCTGCGGCTGCCGAGGGTGCTGGTGGGGCTGCTGGTCGGGGCGGCGCTGGGCATGGGCGGGGCGATCTTCCAGTCCATCTCCCGCAATCCGCTGGGCAGTCCGGATGTGATCGGCCTCGGCCAGGGGGCGGCGGCCGGGGCGCTCACGGCCATCGTGCTGGTCAAGGGCGATTCGACCGTGGTCGCCACCGGGGCCGTCCTCGGCGGGGTGCTGACCGGACTGGCCGTCTACGCGCTGGCCTGGCGGCAGGGCGTCCACGGCTATCGGCTGGTCCTCGTGGGCATCGGCATCTCCGCGACGTTCACCGCCGTCAACGGCTATCTGCTCACCCAGGCCCAGCAGGAGGACGCGGCGCGTGCGGTGATGTGGCTGACCGGCTCGCTGAACGGCCGCGACTGGGACCAGGTCTGGCCGCTGCTGGCCGTCTGCGCGGTGCTCATGCCCGTGGCCCTGGGGCAGGCGCGGAATCTGCGGATGCTGGAGATGGGCGACGACAGCGCGTACGCCCTCGGGGTGCGGGTGGAGCGGACGCGGATGGTGCTGATGGGCGCGGCCGTGCTGCTGGTCGCGTCCGCCACGGCCGCCGCCGGGCCCGTCGCCTTCGTGGCGCTCGTCGCCCCGCAGCTGGCCCGCAGGCTCACCCGCTCGCCGGGTCCGAACCTGCTCCCCGCGGCCTGGATGGGCGCCGCGCTGCTGGTCACCGCCGACTGGGCCGCCCAGCGCGCCTTCGGGGCCGATCAGCTGCCGGTGGGGGTGCTCACCGGGATGCTGGGCGGTGCCTATCTGCTGTGGCTGCTGGTGACCGAGCGCAGGGCGGGGCGGATATGACGACCGATATGACGACTGAGGACATGACCCGGACGCAACCTGTGGACACGACCCGGACGGAAGACGACATGGACAAGGACACCCGCCAGACCGTGGCTTCCCGCACGAGTGGCGCCCCGGACCAGCGGGAGCGGCTCATGGCGGAAGGGCTGACCCTCGCCTACGACCGGCGCACGGTCGCCGAGGAACTGTCCGTGACCATTCCCGACCACTCGTTCACGGTCATCGTCGGGCCGAACGCCTGCGGGAAGTCGACCCTGCTGCGCGCCCTGTCCCGGATGCTCAAGCCGACGGCCGGATCGGTGCTGCTGGACGGGCAGTCGATCGGCTCGCTGCGCGCCAAGAAGGTCGCCCGCACCCTCGGGCTGCTGCCCCAGTCCTCGATCGCCCCGGACGGGATCACCGTCGCCGACCTGGTCGCCCGAGGCCGCTATCCGCACCAGGGGCTGCTGCGGCAGTGGTCGGAGACGGACGAGCGGATCGTCGACGAATCGATGGCGGCGACCGGGGTGGCGGAGCTCGCGGATCGCTATGTCGATGAATTGTCCGGCGGTCAGCGGCAGCGGGTGTGGATCGCGATGGCCATCGCCCAGCAGACCCCGCTGCTGCTCCTCGACGAGCCCACGACCTATCTGGACATCCAGCACCAGATCGATGTGCTGGACCTGTGCGCCCAGCTCCACGAGGAGCAGGGCCGCACCCTCGTCGCCGTGCTCCACGATCTGAACCACGCCGCCCGCTACGCCACCCATCTGATCGCGATGCGGGGCGGAGAGGTCGTCGCGGAGGGGGCGCCGGGGGACGTGGTCACGGCGGAGTTGGTGGAGCGGGTCTTCGGACTGCGCTGCCAGGTGATCGACGACCCGGAGACGGGGACGCCGCTGGTCATCCCGGCCGCCCGCCGGTCCCGTACGGCACGGGCGGAGGCGCCTCTGGCGACCGCCGCGGTGAACGAGTCCTGAGGGGCGGCTCGGAGCGGGGGTGCTCGAGGCGGGGTGGGGTCCGGAGCGGGGCAGGGCTCGGGGCGGGGTGCCTGCCCTAGATCAGCTTCCGCAGCCGCAGCAGGTCGCGCAGCCCGGCCTCGAGCTTGATCCGTCCGCTGCCCCACGCCCGTGCGAAGTGCAGCTCGCCGTCGACCAGGGCCACCAGGTCGTCGCCGGTCATCGCCAGCCGGATCTGCGCACGCTCCGCCGGGGGCCCGGCTCGGTCGTCACATCCTCGATCCGGCTGTCCACGAGACGACCGACGAAAGTGGTGTCCAGGTCGGTGATCCAGCAGCTGACCGAGCGATCGAGCGCGGCAGCGCTGCGAAGGTCCCCGTTCGCGGTCGCGAGGTTCTCCGCCAGTTTGTCGAGTGCGCTGCGGCACTGTTCCAAGGTCGCCATCGCGGACGACGTTACCCCAGGTCTCGTACGTCGGAGAACGAAGGATTCGCGGTAGCGTCGGGGCCATGAGCGAGCCGATGCCGACCGGGTGGCCCGGCCCACAGCCCGGTCGGGCGACCGAGGAGGCCCAGGGGGCCCAGGGGACCGCGCCGGAGCCGGTGCCCGCGCGGGCCGAGGACGTCGCGCCGGAGCCGGCGCCGGAGCCCGTGCCCGAGCAGGCCGAGGGCGCCGCGCCGGAGCCGGTGCCCGAGCCCGTGCCGGAGCCGCCCGGCCCCGCCGATCCGGCCCCGCTCGGCGTGGACCGTACGCCCACCGGCGTCGCCGAGGTGGACGCCCGGCTGGCCCGGCTGGCCGACGCCGACCACCTCGGGACGAGCGGACACCTGGAGGTGTACGAGGATGTCCACCAGGGCCTGCGCGACACGCTGACCGCACTCGACCGGCGGCCCGGACCACCGCCGCCCGGCCCGCGGCCCCCGTCCGCTACGTAAACGACCTCAGGAGCTGAACCACCCGTGGCAGTGACCCGTCCACGACGCGTACGACTCGACGCGGAGCTGGTGCGCCGCAAGCTGGCGCGTTCGCGTGAGCATGCCAGCCAGCTGATCGCCGCGGGCCGGGTCACCGTCGGCGGGGCGGTGGCGACCAAACCGGCCACCCAGGTGGAGACCAGCGCGGCCGTCGTCGTGATCGCGGACGACAGCGATCCGGACTACGTCTCGCGCGGTGGCCACAAGCTGGCGGGCGCGCTGTACGCCTTCAGCGAGGAGTACCGGAAGGGCGCGGGCGCGGGGCAGGACCCCGGGGTCCGCCCGGCCACGGGAGCCGGGGCCGGGCTGAAGGTCGCCGGGCGGCGGGCGCTGGACGCGGGCGCGTCCACCGGAGGCTTCACAGACGTCCTGCTGCGCGCGGGCGCCGCTCAGGTGCTCGCCGTGGACGTCGGCTACGGGCAGCTCGCCTGGTCGCTGCAGAGCGATGAACGCGTCAGTGTTTATGACCGTACAAACGTACGCGAGCTGACACTTGAGCGGATTGGGGGGAAACCTGTGGACCTGGTGGTCGGTGATCTCTCCTTCATTCCGCTCGGGCTCGTCCTGCCCGCCCTCGTGCGGTGCGCGGCGCCCGACGCCGACCTGGTGCTGATGGTCAAACCCCAGTTCGAGGTCGGCAAGGAGCGGCTGGGCAGCGGGGGAGTGGTCCGCAGCGCCGAACTGCGCGCCGAGGCGGTGCGCACGGTGGCCGGGCGGGCGGCGGAACTGGGACTGGGTGTGCTGGGCGTAACGGCCAGCCCGCTCCCGGGGCCGTCGGGTAACGTCGAGTACTTTTTGTGGATGCGCGCCGGGGCGCCGGCACTGGACCCGGCGGATGTTGACCGTGCAGTGGCGGAGGGGCCCAGTTGACCACTTCAGAAGCAGCGCAGCAGAAGGAAGCAGTGCCCGAGCCCGGAGCCGGGGACGCGGTGGCGGGACCGGCGGTCGAGCCGATGACGCCGGCGGCCGAGGCGACGGCGGACCGTACTGTCTTCCTCCTCGCGCACACCGGCCGCCCGGCGGCCATCCGCAGCGCCGAACTGGTCGTCCAGGGGCTGCTGCGCAGCGGGATCGGGGTGCGGGTGCTCGCTGCCGAGGCGGCGGACCTGCCGCTGCCCCCGCTGTCGAGCGCGTCGACGCGGACCGTGACGTGCTGGACGGCTGTGAGCTGCTGGTCGTCCTCGGCGGGGACGGGACCCTGCTGCGCGGGGCCGAGTTCGCCCGGGTCTCGGGCGTGCCGATGCTCGGCGTGAACCTCGGCC
The DNA here is from genome assembly GCA_005405945.1 of Streptomyces violaceusniger. Taxonomy (GTDB): domain Bacteria; phylum Actinomycetota; class Actinomycetes; order Streptomycetales; family Streptomycetaceae; genus Streptomyces; species Streptomyces violaceusniger. The sequence continues at coordinate 3,363,344 of BJHW01000001.1, read as the reverse complement.
GGGTGGGGTTCCTGGCCGAGGCCGAGCGGGACGACCTCGACAAGGTCGTGGACCGGGTGGTGACCCGGCAGTACGAGGTCGAGGAGCGGATGACGATCGATGTGCTGGTCCGTAACGACGGGCACATCGTGCACACGGACTGGGCGCTGAACGAGGCGTCGGTGGAGAAGGCCGCGCGTGAGCGGCTGCTCGAGGTGGTCACGGAGGTCGACAACCGCCCGGTCTCGCGGTTCGGCGGCGACGGTGTGGTCTGCGCGACCCCGACCGGCTCGACGGCCTACGCCTTCTCGGCGGGCGGGCCGGTGGTGTGGCCCGAGGTGGAGGCGCTGCTGATGGTGCCGATCAGTGCCCACGCGCTGTTCGCCAAGCCGCTGGTGACCTCGCCGAAGTCGGTGCTCGCGGTCGAGGTGCAGCCGCAGACCCCGCACGGGGTGCTGTGGTGCGACGGCCGCCGCACGGTGGAACTCCCGGCGGGGGCGCGGGTCGAGGTGCGGAGGGGGGCGGTACCGGTCCGGCTGGCCCGACTCCACCATGCGTCATTCACGGACCGCTTGGTCGCCAAGTTCGCCCTGCCGGTGGCGGGGTGGCGGGGCGCGCCGCACTAGCGGCTGTCCGCCGGGCCTCGCCGCTTGCGGCGGCCTGCTCCCCTCCCCGCCCCTTCCCGAACCTGGGGCTCCGCCCCAGACCCCGGAGGGCCGGGGTTGCGCCCCGGGCGCCGGGGGTTGGGGTTGCGCCCCGGGTGCCGGGGGGTTGGGGCTGTGCCTCAGACTTCGGGTCGGGGCTGTGCCCCGGGTGCCGGGGGGTTGGGGCTGTGCCTCAGACTCCGGGTCGGGGCTGTGCCCCAGGCTCTGGGGGTCGGGGTTGTGCCCCGGGCCCCTGGAGGTTGGGGTTGTGTCCCGGGCGGCGGGGGGTTGGGGTTGTGCCCCGGGCGGTGGGGGCTGCGCCTCAGACTCCGGGGGATCAGGGCTGTGCCCCAGGCCCTGGGGGCGGGGTTGTGTCCTGGGTGCCGGGGAGTGGGGTTGTGCCCCGGGCCCCGGGGGTTGGTGTCGCCCCCCTCAGATCCCGGAGGACCGGGGCTCTCTCCAGCTCCCGGGGGCCGGGGCTGTGCCCCAGACCCCGGGGTCCGGGGCGGAGCCGCCGCGGGGCCGCCGGACACCCAGTAGTTCGGCTGCCGCCGGGGTGTGCGGTCAGGGGCCCCATGCTCCAGGCCCTCCGGTGTTTGAGTAGCGGGTCCCGGGCGGAGCCCATGTTTCTAGCCCCTCCGGCGCTTGAGGAGCGGGGTTCGGGGCGGAGCCCCGGCGGGGGTGCGAGGGGCGGAGCCCCGACGTTTCGGGAAGGGGCGGGGTGGGGGCTCTCCGCCGGAGGCGCCCCCACCCCGCACCGGGCAGATGTGCGGGTGGACCCCATAAGTGGCGCCCCTTCGTCGCATCGCACCGACCAAACCTCGTATGGTCTTGCACGTGCTGGAGGAGATGCGGATACGTGCCCTGGGCGTCATCGACGACGCGGTCGTCGAGCTGTCGCCCGGCTTCACCGCGGTGACCGGTGAGACCGGCGCGGGCAAGACCATGGTCGTCACCAGCCTCGGGCTGCTGCTGGGCGGCCGCGCCGACGCCGCCCTGGTGCGGATCGGGGCCAAGGCGGCGGTCGTCGAGGGCCGCCTTACGGTCGACGCCCGCTCGGCGGCGGCCGTAAGGGCCGAGGAAGCGGGGGCCGAGCTCGACGACGGGGTGCTGCTGATCAGCCGTACGCTCTCCGCCGAAGGGCGGTCGCGCGCCCACGTGGGCGGCCGCTCGGTCCCCGTGGGCCTGCTGGGCGAGCTGGCCGACGACCTTGTGGCCGTGCACGGCCAGACCGATCAGCAGGGCCTGCTGCGGCCCGCCCGGCAGCGGCAGGCGCTGGACCGGTACGCGGGCGCCGCGGTGGCCGGGCCCCTGGAGAAGTACGCGGGGGCCTACCGTCGGCTGCGTGCCGTCTCGGCCGAGTTGGAGGAGCTGACCACACGGGCCCGCGAGCGGGCCCAGGAGGCGGATCTGCTGCGCTTCGGCCTCGAGGAGGTCGCGGCCGCCGAGCCCCGGCCCGGGGAGGACGAGGAACTGGCGGCCGAGGCCGAACGGCTGGGGCACGCCGAGGCCCTGGCGTCCGCCGCCGCCGTCGCGCACGCCGCCCTCGCCGGGAACCCGGAGGACCCGGAGGGCGTGGACGCGGCCACCCTGGTCGCGGGCGCCCACCGCGCCGTGGAGGCCGTGCGCTCCCATGACCAGGCCCTCGCCGGGCTCGCCGACCGGATCGGCGAAGTGGGCATCCTGCTGTCCGATGTGGCCGGGGACCTCGCGGGGTATGCCGACAACCTGGACGCCGACCCGATCCGCCTGGCGGCCGTCGAGGAGCGCCGCGCCGCGCTGTCCCAGCTCACCCGTAAGTACGGCGAGACCATCGCGGACGTGCTGGCCTGGGCCGAGCAGGGCGCCGCACGGCTGGCCGAACTCGACGGCGACGACGACCGCATCGGCGAGCTGACCGCCGAGCACGACGCGCTCCGCGCCGAGCTGGGCGAGCTGGCGCAGACGCTCACCGACGCCCGTACGGAGGCGGCGGGACGGTTCGCGGAGGCGGTCACCGCCGAGCTGGCCTCCCTGGCGATGCCGCACGCCCGGGTCACGTTCGCCATCCGGCAGACCGAGACGGAGGGGGACGGCATCGAGGTGGGCGGCCGCCCGGTGGCCTTCGGGCCGCACGGCGCCGACGAGGTCGAGCTGCTGCTCGCGCCCCATCCGGGCGCCCCGCCCCGGCCGATCGCCAAGGGCGCCTCCGGGGTGAGCTGTCCCGGGTGATGCTCGCGGTCGAGGTCGTCTTCGCGGGCTCCGACCCCGTACCGACCTATCTCTTCGACGAGGTGGACGCGGGCGTCGGCGGTAAGGCGGCGGTCGAGGTGGGCCGCCGGCTGGCCAAGCTCGCCCGTTCCGCGCAGGTCGTGGTGGTCACCCATCTGCCGCAGGTCGCGGCCTTCGCCGACCGGCACCTGGTGGTCGAGAAGACCAACGACGGGTCGGTGACCAGAAGTGGCGTGAAGGCCATGGAGGGCGAGGACCGCGTACGGGAGCTGTCGCGGATGCTCGCGGGCCAGGAGGACTCCGAACTCGCGCGGGCGCATGCGGAAGAGCTCCTGGAGGCGGCCCGCGCGGGACGCTGACCCTTCACACGAGGCTTCACGCAGCCCTTCACGCGACGCTTCACGCGATCCCGCGCGCGACGCTTCCCCCGAACCCGCGCGCGACGCTCCACCGACCCTTCACCCGAACGGGTGGTACCGCGGACGCGCGGGCGAGTTCGGGGCAGGCGTCACCCGGGAGCGTTGCGACGAGGGTCCGGCGAGTGCTGGCATTCTTGGGCGGAGCGCGTCCGCACCGTCCCCCCCACCGCCCCGACACCGTCTCAGGAGCTCCGCCCGCGTGAGCAGTACCGTGAGCAGCACCCCGGTCCCGCCGCACGCGCAGTCGTCGCTGCACGCCGTCCAGGTGCTGGGCGCCGGGAGTTCGGGCAGCGGGGTGCATGTGCGGTCGCTGTCGGCCGGGCTGGTGGCACGCGGGCTGCGGGTGACCGTCTGCGGGCCCTGGAGCGCCGAGCGGGGCTACGGCTTCACCGAGACGGGAGCGCGGTTCACCGGGCTCGACGCCCTGACGGACGCCGGAAGCATGGCGTCGCTGCGCCGGGCCACCCTGGGAGCGGCCCTGGTGCACGCCCATGGGCTGCGCTCGGGGCTGCTGGCCGCCGTGGCGCTGCGCGGCCGGAACGTACCCCTGATCGTCACCTGGCACACCCGCGTGGACGCCGAGGGCGCGCGGGCCCGTCTGATCCGGCTGATGGAGCGTCGGGTGGCGCGGGCCGCCGCGATCGTGCTCGGGGCCTCCTCGGATCTGGTGGACCGGGCCCGGGCCCGCGGTGCGCGTGACGCCCGGCTGGCCCCGGTCGCGGTGCCCGCCCCGCGCCGGCCGCCGGAGACCGCCGACGGCCGTCGCCAGAAGGCGCGGGCCGAACTGGGTGTGGTGGAGCGGCCGTTGCTGGTCACGGCGGGACGACTGGAGGCGATGGCCGGACACGGCCCGCTGCTGGACGCGGCGCGGCGCTGGCGCGTGCTGGATCCGCGGCCGCTGCTGGTGGTGGCGGGGGAGGGGCCGGACCGTGCGGTGCTCCAGCGCCGGATCGACACCGAGGGGCTGCCGGTGCGGCTGCTCGGCCGCCGCGAGGATGTGCCGCAGCTGCTCTCCGCGGCCGATGTCGCCGTGCTCTCCAGCCGCTGGGAGGCGCGGTCGCTGCTGGCCCAGGAGGCGCTGCACGCGGGGGTGCCCTTGGTGGCCACGGCGGTCGGCGGGGTGCCGGAGCTGGTGGGGGAGGCGGCCGAACTCGTCCCGTACGGCGACCCCGAGGCCCTGGCCGACGCCGTGACCGGGCTGCTCACCGATCCGGTGCGCCGGGTGGAGCTCGCCGCGGCGGGGCGGGCGCGGACGGCGGACTGGCCGACGGAGGACGACACCGTCGCCCATGTCCTCAGCGTCTACGATGAATTGGTGCAGACCTTTCTGCGTGAAGGGGTTGACGGGCCCGGTCGTTGATCGGCAGGGTGCTGGGCAGAGGAACAGAGAGCGCTCTCAATTCGCGCGTCTCGTCATCCCCCACGCCATTTTCCCGGCAACCCCCACTACGCCGAGGAGCACCATCATCATGATCAGTCGCAGGAAGCTGCTGGGTGGAATCGCCGCCTCCGCCGCCGCGGCGGGAACCGGTCTCGCCGTCGCTGGCGGCCGCGCGGGCGCCGCGCCGAGCGCGAAGGCCGCCGCCTCCCTGCCCCTGACCGTCGTGAACAAGACGGGGCAGTACGACAACGGGTCGGTATGGCTCTACATCGTCGGCAACGAGGGCGACCGTCAGGTCCACGTCACCCCGGACGGCAACGTCGCCCCCGTCGCGCTGTCCGACAACGGCTCGGACGGCTTCACCGACTACGCGATCCCGCTGGCCGGAAGCGGTGACACCAAGCTGAACCTGCCTCAGATGTCCGGCCGGATCTATGTGGCGCTGGGCTCCAAGCTCAAGCTCAAGGTGGTCGAGGACGGGGCGGGCAAGGCCGCGCTGCAGTACCCGGCGGGCTGGGTGTCCGGCGACCCGAACTACGACATCATGCACGACTGCGCGGAGTTCACGTACAACTCCTCGGGGATGTTCTGCAACACCACCATGGTGGACATGTTCAGCGTCCCGCTGTCGATCCACCTCACCGGCGCCCAGGACCAGACGACCGGCACCCTCAAGGACGGCGCCCGCGCCAAGGTCTTCTCCGACCTCGCCGGCGTCGACGCCTTCAAGAAGCTGATCGTCGGCGACAATCTGCGGGTGATCGCTCCCGGTCATGGCATGGGCGCGGGGGTGTTCGCGGAGGACTACTTCGCGTCGTACATCGACCAGGTCTGGGACGCCTACGGATCGAAGGACCTCAAGGTCACCACCAACGCGGGCACCTTCACCGGCCGGGTGAGCGGCGGGAAGTTCTCCTTCACCGGCCCGGCCTCGGTCTCCTTCGACAAGCCCTCCACCAAGGATGTGCTGTTCTGCGACGGCGCCCTGGCCGCGCCCAACGACGGGACCACGGGCCCGGTCGCGGCGATCCTCGGCGCGGGCTTCAACCGCACCACGCTGCACGACGCCGACGCTCAGCCGACCACCGACCCGGCCGCCTTCTACGGTGAGGACGTCACCAACCACTACGCCAAGGCCATGCATGCGGCGACCGTGGACGGTAAGGCGTACGGCTTCGCCTTCGACGATGTGGCCGAGTTCGCGTCCTACATCCAGGACACCGCCCCGAAGGGGATCACGCTCACGCTGACTCCGTTCTAGGGGTGTCCGACGGGGCGTGACGCCTGCGGCGGGCTGTTCCCCTCCCCGCCCTTCCCGAAACTGGGGCTGCGCCCCAGGCCCCGCCGGGGCTGTGCCCCAGACCTCAGTGGGGTTGTGCCCCAAGCCCCACTGGGACTGTGCCCCAGGCCCCGCCGGGGCTGTGCCTCAGACCCCGCCGGAGCTGTGCCTCAGACCCCAGCGGGGCTGTGCCTCGGGCTCTACTGGGGCTGCGCCCCAAGGCCCCGCCGGGGTTGTGCCCAGGCCCCACTGGGACTGTGCTCCAGACCTCAGTGGGGCTGTGCCCCAGGCCCCGCCGGGGCTGTGCCTCAGATCCCGCCGGGGCTGTGCCTCAGGCCCCAGTGGGGCTGTGCCCCCAGACCTCGCCGGGGCTGTGCCTCAGGCCCCAGCGGGACTTCGCCTCAGACTCCGCCGGGGCTTCGCCCCAGGCCCAGGGGTGCGGGGCGGGGCCTCTGCCGTGCGGTGGAGGCGCATATCGATGCTGCGGGAAGGGGTGGGGAGGGGGGAAGATCCGTCCGGCCGGGCGGGGTGCAGGTGCGGTTCGGCACGGGCGGCCAGGCGGGGAGGTGTTCGCGGCGCACGGCGAGGGCTGCGCGGCGGACGGCGAGGGAGCCACTGCCCGCCCGGCGACACGGGGGACGCCGGGCGGGCCGCACCCGCGTCGGGCGGGGCGGCCCGCCGCCGCGTCACCGCACATGGCGGCGGGCCTGGAGGGCCACCCCCAGGGCGAGCACCGTTTGAGGATCCTCCAGATCGCTGCCCAGCAGCGACGCGATCCGGGCCAGCCGGTCGTACAGCGTCTGGCGGTTGAGGTGCAGTGCGCGGGCCGTCTCCGCCTTGCGTCCCGCATGCCGCAGATACGTCTCCAGCGTCGGCACCAGCGGCGGGCGGGCGGTACGGTCGTGGGCCAGCAGCGGACCGATCACCCGGTCCACGAAGGCGGCCAGATCGCCGTGCTCGCGCAGTCGCCACAGCAACAGGTCGACATCCAGGCTCCGTACGTCGTACCAGCCCCGCTCGGACGGCGCACCGCACGCCGCGTTCGCCGCCTCCGCCGCGTGCCGCAGCTCGGCTCCGGCCGCGTCCCAGCCGACCGCGAGCCCGGCGATCAGCACCGGAGGCCGGGCGCCGGCCCGGTCCGGCCAGGCCCGCTCCACCCCGGCCCGCAGCGCCGTCGCGATCCGTTCGGCCACCGCGCCCCGCTCGGTCGCGGCGCGCAGCCCCGCCAGCAGCGGAACCCGCCCCTCCGGAAGCCGTACGCCGAGCAGCACCGGCACCCCGGCCCCGGCCAACTCCTCCTGTAGGGCGTGGGCCAGCGCCGCCCAGCTCTCCCCGCCCCGGCCAGCGGCCGCGGATCCTCCACCAGCCGCATCACCACCGGCAGCAGCATCCCGCCCGGGCCCGGCCGGAAGCCCAGCACCCGGGCCTGGGCGGGGGCGTCCGACGCCTCGATCCGGCCCTCGGCGAGATCGGTGAGGAAGTCCCCGCGCCCGCGCGCCGCCAGCTCCTCCTCCTGGCGCGCCCGCAGCAGCACCACCGCCAGCAGATCCGCCGTCCGCTCGGCGGCGATCCGGTGCACCGGGCCCAGCGGCCCGGCCACCGGAAGGACGGTCAGCCGCGCCCGTACGGCGCCGGGCCGGGCCCGCCGCCGGGGATGTCCGCGATCACGCTGCCCGTCGGCGGCTCGGGCCGCTCGGCCGCGCGCGGCGCCCGCAGCCCCTCCCACACCTGGAGCGGATCGGCCGCGCCCGCCGGGGGCGTACCGCCAGGGCCCGCCGCGTACAGCAACTGCCCGTCGGGGGTCTCCAGGAAGACCGGATTGGCCGCGAAGGCGGCGAAGTGGCGCAGGATCTCCGGCACCCCGCCGCCGCGCAGCAGCACCTCGGTGGCCTGCCGGTGCACCACATCGGCCTGGCGCAGCAGGGCGTAGTGCTCATTGACGATCTCGGTGTGGATCTCCTCGGTGACCGTCACGAACGGCACCTCGCGATGGAGCTGCACCAGCGGCAGTCCGCATGAGCGCGCGGTGTCCACGACCGGCCCCGGCAGGGTGCGGAACCGGGCCCCCAGCTCCACCACCAGCGCCGCGATGCCCCGCTCGGCGAGCCGGCGGACGAAGGCGCGCTGCTCGGCGGGGCGCGGCCCGACCCCGAGACCGGTGGTCAGCAGCAGCTCACCGCCCTTGAGCAGCGCGGCGATGTTCGGCGCCTCACCCGCGTGCACCCAGCGCACCGGGCGGTCCAGCAACTCCTGCCCGGAGACCACCTCGGGGAGCCCGCGGCGCAGGGCGGGAAGGCCGAGGGCCCGCGCGACGGTGATCGTTCCCTCTGGTTCCATGCCGCCACGCTACGGGTGTCCGGCGCGTAGCGGGGGCTTCGCCCCTGAACCCGAAGCCCCGGCTCTCCGAGGTCTGGGGCGGAGCCCCACCACGCGGCGGAGCCGCACGTTGATGCTGCGGGGAGGGGCGGGGAGGGGAACAGCCCGCCGCGGGCGCCAAGACTCGTCGGACACATCGGACACTGCCTGGCCGCTCGCCCGATGCCCCGCGTCGACCCGCCCGGGCTCGCCCAGCGCCCGGGCTCGCCCAGCGCCCGGGCTCGCCCAGTGGTCCGGCCTCGCGGTTGGCGCGCCGAACAGCAGGCCGGGGTCGAACGGCGAGGCCCGGGCCGAGCCCGGAGATGAGGGGTGCCCGGGCCCCCGGGGCCCGGGCCGGGGTCAGCCTCCGTACGCGCCGGACGCGGTCAGCCGCAGCGCGGTGTCGATCAGCGGCACATGGCTGAACGCCTGCGGGAAGTTGCCCACCTGGCGCTGGTTGCGCGGATCCCACTCCTCGGCCAGCAGCCCGAGGTCGTTGCGGAGCGCGAGCAGCTTCTCGAAGAGCCTGCGGGCCTCGTCCACCCGGCCGATCATCGCCAGGTCGTCGGCGAGCCAGAACGAGCAGGCCAGGAAGGCCCCTTCGTCGCCCTCGAGACCGTCCACCCCGGCGTCCTCGCCCGCGGTGGGGTAGCGCATCACGAAGCCGTCCTCGGTCGACAGCTCCCGCTGGATCGCCTCGATGGTGCCGATGACCCGCTTGTCGTCCGGCGGCAGGAAGCCCATCTGCGGGATGAGCAGCAGCGAGGCGTCCAGCTCCTTGGAGCCGTAGGACTGGGTGAAGGTGTTCCGCTCGGCGTCGTAGCCCCGCTCGCAGACGTCCCGGTGGATCTCGTCGCGCAGCTCCCGCCAGCGCTCCAACGGTCCGTCCACATCGCCGGATTCGATCAGCTTGACGGTGCGGTCGACCGCGACCCAGGCCATCACCTTGGAGTGCACGAAGTGGCGGCGCGGCCCGCGCACCTCCCAGATGCCCTCGTCCGGCTCGTCCCAGTGGTCCTCCAGGTAGCCGATCAGCTTCAGCTGGAGCACGCTCGCGTAGTCGTTGCGCGCCAGACCCGTCATATGGGCCAGGTGCAGCGCCTCGGTGACCTCGCCGTAGACGTCCAGCTGGAGCTGGCCCGCCGCGCCGTTGCCGACCCGGACCGGCTGGGAGTTCTCATAGCCGGGCAGCCAGGTCAGCTCGGCCTCGGCCAACTCCCGCTCGCCTGCGATGCCGTACATGATCTGGAGGTTCTCCGGGTCGCCCGCGACCGCGCGGAGCAGCCATTCGCGCCAGGCGCGGGCCTCCTCGCGGTAGCCGGTGCGCAGCAGCGAGGAGAGGGTGATCGCCGCGTCCCGCAGCCAGGTGAAGCGGTAGTCCCAGTTCCGGACGCCGCCGATCTCCTCGGGCAGGGAGGTGGTGGGCGCCGCGACGATGCCGCCGGTGGGTGCGTAGGTCAGCGCCTTGAGCGTGATCAGCGAGCGGACCACCGCGTCCCGGTAGGGGCCGTGGTAGGTGCAGTGCTCGACCCACTCCCGCCAGAACGCCTCGGTGGCCTCCAGCGCGGCCTCCGGCTCGGGCAGGGCGGGCGGCTCGTTGTGCGAGGGCTGCCAGCTGATGGTGAAGGCGATCCGGTCGCCGGGGCCCACCGTGAAGTCGGAGTAGGTGGTGAGGTCCTTGCCGTAGGTGTCGGCCTCGGTGTCCAGCCAGACCGAGTCCGGACCGGCGACGGCGACGGTACGGGTGTCCACCCGGTGCACCCACGGCACGACCCAGCCGTAGGAGAACCGCATCCGCAGCGCCGAGCGCATCGGCACCCGGCCGCTGACCCCCTCGACGATCCGCACCAGTTGCGGGGCGCCGTCACGGGGCGGCATGAAGTCGATCACACGGACCGTGCCGCGCGGAGTGTCCCACTCCGATTCCAGGACCAGCGAGTCGCCGCGGTAGCGGCGGCGGTCCGCGGCGGGCGGCCGGCTCCCCGCGGGGGCCGCGGGCCCCAGCCGCCAGAAGCCGTGTTCCTCAGTGCCCAGCAGACCGGCGAAGACGGCATGGGAGTCGAACCGCGGCAGGCAAAGCCAGTCGACGGTCCCATCTCTGCAGACGAGGGCGGCCGTCTGCATATCACCAATCAGTGCGTAATCCTCGATACGCCCGGCCACGTGCATTCCCCATTCGAACGGCCGTATCGCCCCGGAGGGCGTTGCTTACGGTCTCGGAAAATTCTGACGAGCTCTTGTTCCGGGGCGTGCTGGTGGTGCCGTGCCGGGATGGCTCGCATGCGTGCGTCCGACGAGGATACGACGACGGGCGGTGATCCGCTTGAGCCAGTCCACATCGTGGCTCCCATCTCACGGCCGATCGGGTGGCCAGGTCACGCATGGTGTTCGGACGGTTGCGCAGACCGAACGCGGGAACCAGGTCAGCAGCGACCGCTCCGGGGCGCTGATACCCTGGTAGCCCGTGGAGCGGCGGGCACAAAACCCCCGAACCTCAGCGGCGGCGCCCCGGACCCCGGAGCGGCTGCCGTACGCACCCTCACGACGCGACCACGGGAGCCCCCTCTTGGCCATTGCCGCTAAGCCCATGACGACCAAGCACCTCTTCGTCACCGGGGGTGTCGCCTCCTCACTCGGCAAGGGTCTCACCGCCTCCAGTCTGGGGGCGCTGCTGAAGGCGCGCGGTCTGCGCGTCACCATGCAGAAGCTCGATCCGTATCTGAATGTCGACCCGGGCACGATGAACCCCTTCCAGCACGGCGAGGTGTTCGTCACCAACGACGGCGCCGAGACCGATCTGGACATCGGCCACTACGAGCGCTTCCTCGACGTCGACCTCGACGGCTCGGCCAATGTGACCACCGGACAGGTCTACTCCACCGTAATCGCCAAGGAGCGGCGCGGTGAGTACCTCGGGGACACGGTGCAGGTCATCCCGCACATCACCAACGAGATCAAGCACCGCATCCGGCGCATGGCCACCGACGACGTGGACGTCGTCATCACCGAGGTCGGCGGCACCGTCGGCGACATCGAGTCGCTGCCCTTCCTGGAGGCCGTCCGCCAGGTCCGGCACGAGGTCGGCAGGGACAACGTGTTCGTGGTGCACATCTCCCTGCTGCCCTACATCGGCCCGTCCGGCGAGCTGAAGACCAAGCCCACCCAGCACTCGGTGGCCGCGCTGCGTAACATCGGTATCCAGCCGGACGCGATCGTGCTGCGAGCGGACCGCGAGGTCCCCACCTCCATCAAGCGCAAGGTCTCGCTGATGTGTGACGTGGACGACGCCGCCGTGGTCGCCGCCATCGACGCCAAGTCGATCTACGACATCCCCAAGGTGCTGCACTCCGAGGGCCTGGACGCCTATGTCGTCCGCAAGCTGGACCTGCCCTTCCGCGACGTGGACTGGACCCAGTGGGACGACCTGCTGAAGCGGGTCCACGAGCCCGACCACGAGGTCACCGTGGCGCTCGTCGGCAAGTACATCGACCTGCCCGACGCCTATCTCTCCGTCACCGAGGCGCTGCGCGCCGGCGGCTTCGCCAACAACGCCCGCGTGAAGATCAAGTGGGTCACCTCCGACGACTGCAAGACGGCGGCCGGCGCCCGGGAGCAGCTCGACGGCGTGGACGCGGTCTGCATCCCCGGCGGCTTCGGCGACCGCGGCGTCATCGGTAAGGTCGGCGCGATCACCTACGCCCGGGAGAACAAGGTCCCGGTGTTGGGCCTCTGCCTGGGACTCCAGTGCATCGTCATCGAGGCCGCGCGCAACCTCGCGGGCATCGAGGGCGCCAACTCCACCGAGTTCGAGCCCGCCACCACCGACCCGGTGATCTCCACCATGGCCGAGCAGCTCGACATCGTCGCGGGCGAGGGCGACATGGGCGGCACCATGCGGCTGGGCATGTACCCGGCCAAGCTGGCCGAGGGCTCGATCGTCCGCGAGGTCTACGACAACCAGCCGTATGTCGAGGAGCGCCACCGCCACCGCTACGAGGTCAACAACTCCTACCGCGGTGAGCTGGAGAAGAAGGCCGGGATCGTCTTCTCCGGCACCTCCCCGGACAACAAGCTGGTGGAGTACGTGGAGTATCCGCGCGAGGTCCACCCCTATCTGGTCGGCACCCAGGCCCACCCCGAGCTGCGCTCCCGCCCGACCCGTCCGCACCCGCTCTTCGTCGGCCTGGTGAAGGCGGCGGTCGAGCGACAGGTGGCAGCTCGGACGGGGAGCGTCGGCGCCTGACCGTTACGGTTGGCAGGGGCGGGCGGCCGGCGCGGCCCACCGCCCCGTCAACCGCACGCGGAAAGGACGCTGAGGCAAGCATGCGCATCCAGGACACCCCCGAGGAATGGCCGGTCACCGCCACCACCACGCCGTTCACCGGCAACAAGACGAGCGTGCGCACGGACGAGGTGGAGATGCCCGACGGGAGTCGGGTCAAGCGCGACTACCAGGTCCACCCCGGCTCGGTGGCCGTCCTCGCCCTGGACCGGGACGACCGCGTGATCGTGCTGCGGCAGTACCGGCACCCGGTCCGCCAGCGGCTGTGGGAGATCCCGGCCGGTCTCCTGGACGTCCCCGGTGAGAACCCGCTGCACGCCGCCCAGCGGGAGCTGTACGAGGAGGCGCACGTCAAGGCCGAGGACTGGCGGGTCCTCATCGACGTCTACACCTCGCCCGGCGGCTGTGACGAGGCGGTGCGGATCTTCCTGGCCCGGGAGATCTCCGTGGCCGAGGGCGAGCGGTTCGAGGTCTCCGAGGAGGAGGCCGACATGGAGCTCGCCCGGGTGTCCCTGGCGGAGCTGGTGCGCGGGGCCCTCGCGGGCGAGCTGCACAACAACTGCCTCGCGGTCGGCGCGCTGGCGCTGCACGCCGCGCTCTCCGGCGACGGCATCGACGCCCTCCGGCCCGCCGACGCCTCCTGGCCGGCCCGGCCCTTCGACGCCTGAGCCACCGATGGGGCGGATGGCCCCGCTCGGCCTCGGTGAAGATCCGATGGAGTGATTTTCGGTCCGTGCTGTGGGCCGCGAGTACCGGGTACCTGACGCGGAGTGAACTACGCTCATAGTGAGCCGTAGGGGCTCGTACGCGCAGGTGGACGGGAGTGGGCCGGTGGTGGAGCAGGCGGTCGACACCGATGGGGAGCCGGCGGCCCCAGGGAAGCGGCCGCCGCCGCCCGCCGCGTCCGCTTCATCCGCTTCGTCCGCTCCCGGCCGTCCCACGGAATCCGCTCCCGGCCGTCCCACGGAATCCGCTCCCGGCCGCTCGACGGAACCGACTCCCGGCCGTTCGACGGAATCCGCTCCCGGCCGTCCGCCGGAAGATGCGGCCTCCTCCTCCGACACCCCGCCGCGGCAACGGCGCTCCGCCGCGGACGCCAGGGACGGCGGGGTGTGGAGCGGGGCGACCCGGGCCGTGCTGTTCGCGGCGGCCGCCTCCGTGGGGCGGGGGTTCGCCGGGCGGCGGCGGGAGCTGCTCTCGCTGCGGGCCGATATCGAGCGCGCGGGCCTGGACACCCTCGCCGGCCGCAAGGCCGCCCGCAGCCGGGTGCTGCTGATCGCGGGCCGCCCCGGCTGGGGCCGTACGGCGCTGGCCGAGGAGCTCGCCCGGCGGCTCGCCGACGACTACCCCGACGGAGTGCTGAGCGCCCGGCTGACCACCTCGGCCGGCGCCCCCGTGCCCACCGAGCGCACCGCCCGTGAGCTGCTGGGACGGCTCGGCGTGAGCGCCCCGCCGGGCGCGGACGAGGACGATCTGAGCGAGGCGCTGCGCGCGGCGCTCGACGGCAAGCGGGTGCTGCTGCTGCTCGACGACGTGGCCGGGGCCGAGCAGGTGGACGCGCTGCTGCCCGACGAGCCCGACTGTCTGGTGGTCGCCGTCTCGCGCGGGCCGCTGACCGGGGTGCCGGATGTGCGGCCGTGCACGGTGGGCGGGCTGGACGTGAGCGCGGCGGTCGGGCTGCTGGCGCAGTACACCGGCCCCACCCGGATCACCTGCGATCCGGTGGCCGCGCAGTCCCTGGTCGAGGAGTGCGCGGGCCAGCCCGCCGCGCTCGTCCTGGTCGGCGGCTGGCTCGCGGCCCGCCCCAGGCGTCGGTCGCCGACGCCCTGGCCCGGCTGCGCGAACTGCCGCCGGACGAGGGCGACCTCGACCACGGCGCCCGCCCGCTGATCCGCGCCTTCCGGCTGGCCTACGCCGCGCTGCCGTCGGCCGCCGCCCGGATGCTGCGGCTGCTGGTGCTGGCGCCCGGCGGATGGGCCGACGCCCAGATCGCCTCCGCGCTGGCCGGCTGCTCGGTGGCGGACGGCGAGGCGGCGCTGGAGGGCTTCGCCGCGTACGGGATGCTGCGCCCGCGCGGCACGGGCCGCTATCTGGTGCCCGGCTGTCTCGATCCGCTGCTGCGGGAGCGGCTGGCGGCCGAGGAGCGCCCGGCGGAGGTGGAGCTGGCGCGGGCGCGGATGCTGGAGCGCGCCGTACGGCAGCTGCACGCCTGCCGGCTGGCGGCCGAGCCCGCCGGTTCGCCGGGCCGGAAGAAGCTGGCCGGGATGCCGAAGCCGCTGCGGTTTTCGTCGTCGGCGGAGGCGGGCGGCTGGCTGGAGGAGCGGCTGCCCACGCTGATCGAGGCCGCCCGGATGGCAGTGGAGACCGGTCAACTCGACACCCTGGCCCGGCGGTTGGTGGCCGCGCTGACCCACGCCCTGACCGCCCACCGGGGCTTCGAGGGCGCGGCGGTGGAGCTGTACGGGCTGCATCAGCTGGTGCTGGACGTCGCCCGGCGCCGCGATCTGCCGGTGGAGCGGGCGGCCGCGCTGCTGAACCTCGGCGATCTGGACGGCGGGGCGGGCCGGGTGGACAAGGCCCTCGCCCGCTACAAGAGCGCCCTGGAGGCCGCCCGCGCCTCGGGCGATCCGTATACGACCGGCCGTGCGCTGGAGTCGATCGGCGGCACCTACCAGGAGCTGGAGGACTGGCACCGGGCGGCCGACTGGTACGGACGCGCCCTGGAGCTGCGGTTGAGCCGCCGCGACACGCCCGCGGCGGCCCGGCTGTACGCACGGCTCGGCGCGGTCCACGGCTACGCCGGGCAGTGGGGCGAGGCGCTGCGCGACTGGCGGGCCGCCGCGGCCGCCTGCCGCCGGGCGGGCGACCGGCCGGGGTACGCGCGGGCGCTCAGCGGCACCGCGGACGCCCAGGAGCGCTCGGGCGGCCGAGGGAGGCGCTGCGCACCTGGGCGGAGACCGCCGCGGCCGCCCGGACCTGCGGTGACACCGGGCTGCACGCGGAGCTGGCGCGCCATGCGGCGGACGCGATGGACCGGCTCGGCGGGGATCCCGCGGTGGCGCGGTCCCTGCGGCGCACCGCCCGGAGGATCGAGGCGGGCGAGGCGGAGGACACCGGTCCGTCATCTCAGAGTGGGGACTGACACCCTGCCGACCTACGAAATCAGTAGTGGTTTTCCAAAAGATTGATGCATTGCAAGGCTAGACAGCGCGACGTCCTTCATTAGACTGCCTGTACCGCGATTGTTGCGGTCGTCTCCGGCATGCGGACGCGCGTTCCGGTTTGCCTGTCTATGGTCGATGGTGTATCGGCCTATGGTCGGCTATGACGATATGTTCCATTTCCCCCATTCAAGGACCGTGATCGACGTGAAGGTCGGCATCCCCCGCGAGGTCAAGAACAACGAGTTCCGTGTGGCCATCACCCCCGCCGGTGTGCACGAGCTGGTCCGAGGCGGCCATGAGGTCGTCATCGAGCGGAGTGCGGGCCTCGGCTCGTCCATCACGGACGAGGAGTACACCGCCGCCGGCGCGCGCGTCCTCGGCACCGCCGACGAGGTCTGGGCCACGGCCGACCTGCTGCTGAAGGTCAAGGAGCCCATCGCGGAGGAATACCACCGGCTGCGCAAGGGTCAGACGCTCTTCACCTATCTGCACCTGGCCGCCTCCCGGGCCTGCACCGACGCGCTGCTGGAGTCCGGCACCACCGCCATCGCCTACGAGACCGTCGAGACCGCGAACCGCGCCCTGCCGCTGCTCGCGCCGATGTCCGAGGTCGCGGGCCGGATCGCGCCGCAGGTCGGCGCGTACCACCTGATGCGTTCGGCCGGCGGCCGCGGTGTGCTGCCCGGCGGGGTGCCGGGGGTGGCCGCCGGGCGGGCCGTCGTCATCGGCGGCGGCGTCTCCGGGTGGAACGCCGCCCAGATCGCCATCGGCATGGGCTTCCACGTCACCCTGCTCGACAAGGACATCAACAAGCTCCGCGAGGCCGACCGGATCTTCGGCAACCGGGTGCAGACCATCGCCTCCAACGCCTATGAGCTGGAGAAGGCCGTCCTCGAGGCCGACCTGGTCATCGGCGCGGTGCTCATCCCGGGCGCCAAGGCGCCCAAGCTGGTCACCAACGAGCTGGTGTCCCGGATGAAGCCGGGAAGTGTCCTTGTCGACATCGCGATCGACCAGGGCGGCTGCTTCGAGGACTCCCGTCCCACCACCCACGCCGAGCCGACCTTCGAGGTCCACAACTCGGTCTTCTACTGCGTGGCCAACATGCCCGGCGCGGTGCCGAACACCTCCACCCACGCGCTCACCAACGCCACGCTCCCGTACATCGTGGAGCTGGCCAACCGCGGCTGGCGGGACGCGCTGCGCCGGGACGCCGCGCTGGCCAAGGGGCTCAACACCCATGAGGGCCAGGTCGTCTACGGCCCGGTCGCCGAGGCCCATGAGCTGCCCGTCGTCGAACTGGGTTCGCTGATCGACTGAATGACACCCGGAGTTCACCGGCCCGGTTGGCGGGGGCCAGTTAACTCCGGTTGCCGGACGGTCAACCCGGACCGTCAACCGCATGTCAACACCGGGCATCCGGCCGGGTCTTGTCGAAGGACGAGGCCCGGCCGAAGGCGTGTCCGCTGTGCCCCGTATCGGGGGTGGATCACGGCTCGGTCAACTCGCCCTAAATGCAACTATTCAGACGCTTTATGCGGTGGTGAAATCTCCGCGGCACCGTTCACACGCCCTTGACATCGGGGTGTTCGATTGCCGACACATCGTGCCGTGTCCGGTGGATTGTGTTGCTGCGGACCGGTGACACGCCATAGAGTCGCCAACCGTCGGCATGGTGTCACGCTGACCTATAGAGAAATTTCCTGGTCACCAAGGAGGTAGGACGACTTGTGAATGAGTCGACATTTTCTCCCGGGGGTGGTCAACCAGGATCGGCTGCGCGGGGCCAGGGTCCCTCGGGGCTCGAGGCTGTCGGCTCCGTCGCTGTCCGTACCTTCGCAACCCACCAGAGCCCGACGACAGCCCACCAGAGCCACAGCATGGACGGCCATCACGTGAACGCCATGGCCGGCGACCAGGGGGGCACGGATCCCGCCCGCTTCGCCGACTACGACGACCTCCCCGACGGGCACTTCTACGACCCGGACGCGGAGTACGAGCCAGATCCCGAATACGCGGCCACGCTCGCGCCCGACGCTGCCCGCCAGCGCCGCGAGCGGATCGGCCCCACCGGGCGTCCGCTGCCGTACTTCCCGATCCCCGGGCCGCTGACCGACCACGGTCCCGCGAAGATCATCGCGATGTGCAACCAGAAGGGCGGGGTCGGCAAGACCACCTCCACCATCAACCTGGGCGCCGCCCTGGCCGAGTACGGCCGCCGGGTCCTGCTCGTCGACTTCGACCCGCAGGGCGCCCTGTCGGTCGGCCTCGGGGTCAACCCGATGGAGCTCGACCTCACGGTCTACAACCTGCTCATGGAGCGGGGCATGTCGGCCGACGAGGTGCTGCTGAAGACGGCCGTGCCCAACATGGACCTGCTGCCCAGCAATATCGACTTGTCGGCCGCCGAGGTGCAGCTGGTGAGCGAGGTCGCCCGGGAGTCGACCCTCCAGCGTGCGCTCAAGCCGCTGATGGCCGACTACGACTACATCGTCATCGACTGCCAGCCCTCGCTCGGTCTGCTCACCGTCAACGCGCTGACCGCCGCGCACAAGGTGATCGTGCCGCTGGAGTGTGAGTTCTTCGCGCTGCGCGGTGTGGCGTTGCTCACGGAGACGATCGAGAAGGTCCAGGAGCGGCTCAACCCCGACCTGGAGCTGGACGGCATCCTCGCCACGATGTACGACTCGCGCACCGTGCACAGCCGTGAGGTCCTCGCCCGCGTGGTCGAGGCGTTCGACGATCACGTCTACCACACGGTCATCGGCCGTACGGTCCGCTTCCCCGAGACCACGGTCGCGGGCGAGCCGATCACCACGTACGCGTCCAACTCCGTCGGTGCCGCCGCCTATCGCCAGCTCGCCAGGGAGGTGCTCGCCCGGTGTCACGCCGAGTGAGTCTGCCGGGAGCCGACGAACTGTTCCGCACCACGGGAGGGATGGGCCTCCAGTCCTCCTCTCCCGCCGCCGGGCGCCGCCAGGCGAACGGCGAGGCCCCCGGGTGCCCCGCCCGCCGCCGAACCCGACGCGGGCACCGAGCAGCGCGAAGGGCAGGAGCGGCGCGCGGACGACGAGCAGTCCGGCTCGGGCGAACACACGGGACGGGAGACGGCCTCCCAGGACGCGGTCGGCGAGCGGCGCCCCGCCGCCGGGGACCGGCCCAAGGGCCGCCAGGCCCAGGGCGGTTCGGCCGCGGCCGAGCAGAACGGCCCGGCCCGCCGCCGCGCCCGTACGGCGAACCGCAGGCCCAGCGGGCGCGAGCGCCACGACGAGAAGATCACGGTCTATGTCTCCGCCGAGGAGCTGATGGACCTCGAGCACGCGCGTCTGGTGCTCCGTGGCGAGCACGGGCTCGCCGTCGACCGCGGCCGGATCGTCCGCGAGGCGGTCGCGGTCGTCCTCGCCGACCTCGAGTCGCGCGGCGACGCGAGCATCCTGGTGCGCCGCCTCCGCGGCCGTTGACCGGGCCGGGCGATAGCCTGCCCGGTCGTACGGGCTGCCCCGCCCGGCCCTGAGCACCCTGGACCGCGATGCCGACGAACGACACCCCCGCCCCGCCGCCCCGCCCCTCTCGCCGCACCCTCGGCCGGGGCCCGGGCGCCGCGCCATCCGGGACGGGTCCGGACCGGTCCACCGCGCCCACGCGGGCTCGCGACGCGTCACCCGCCGCCCCGGGCGCCCCGGCCCCGCGGACGGACACCGCCGAAGAGGAGCAGCGCCCCGCACCGGGCGGCGAGCCCGTCCCGCGCACGGCGCCGGAGGCCGCCCCTGCCACGGCGACGGCCGAGCCCACCTCGCCTCCGGCGGCCGGAGAGCCGCTGGACGGCGCCCAGGCGGCGTCCGAGGCCACCGCTGAGCCCTTCGCCTCGCCCGAGGCGCGCGAGGCCGCCTCGGAGGAACTCACGGCGCCGGACGCCGAGCCCGAGCCGTCCCCGGCGACCACCGAGGCCGCTGGCCCGGACGCGCGGCGGGGCGCGGGCGGTGGGCGCGGCCGTAAGGGAGCGTCGGCGGACGAGCCGGAGCCGGTGCACGCACGGGCCGACCTCGACGCGGCCCCGCGGGCGGACACGGCGGCGAGGCGGCCGGGGCGGCGAGCAGTGAGGCTGACGCGAGCGGCGGGGCCGGCGCGAGTGACGGGAGCGGTCCGGTCGAGGACGGTGGCAATCGGTTCACCGTGCGGCTGGACAACTTCGAGGGGCCCTTCGACCTCCTCCTCCAGCTGATCTCCAAGCACAAGCTGGACGTCACCGAGGTCGCCCTGTCCAAGGTCACCGACGAGTTCATGGCCCACATCCGCGCCATGGGGCCGGACTGGGACCTCGACCAGACCACCGAGTTCCTCGTCGTCGCGGCGACCCTGCTGGACCTCAAGGCGGCCCGGCTGCTGCCCGCCGCAGAGGTCGAGGACGAGGCGGACCTGGCGCTGCTGGAGGCGCGCGATCTGCTCTTCGCCCGGCTGCTCCAGTACCGCGCGTACAAACAGATCGCGGACATCTTCAACGACCGGCTGACCGCCGAGGCCGCCCGTCACCCCCGTACCGTCGGCCTGGAGCCGCACCACGCCGAGCTGCTTCCCGACGTCGTCATCAGCATCGGCCCCGAGGGCTTCGCCAAGCTGGCCGTCAAGGCGATGCAGCCCAAGCCCAAGCCGCAGGTGTACGTCGACCACATCCACACCCCGCTGGTCAGCGTCCGGGAGCAGGCCGAGGTGGTGGTCGCGCGGCTGCGGGAGCTGGGGGAGGCCACCTTCGCCGCCCTCACCGAGGACGCTCCCGACGTCCTTACGGTCGTCGCGCGCTTCCTGGCGCTCCTGGAGCTCTACCGCGAGCGCGCGGTCCTCCTGGACCAGCCGGAGGCGCTCGGGTCGCTCATGGTCCGCTGGACGGGCGAGGCGGGCCAGCGGCCACTGGTCACCGACGAGTTCGACCAGGAGGCCAAGCCCCGTAAGGATCGCGAGAAGGAGACGGCCACGCCCGAGAAGCAGAAGGAGCAGGTACCGAGTTGAGCGAGCAGCCGACACCCGCCGGGCTCTCCGAGGTCGCCGAGCTGGACCTCAAGCCCGCCCTGGAGGCCGTCCTCATGGTCGTCGACGAGCCCGCCACCGAAGAACACCTCGCCAAGGTCCTCCAGCGGCCGCGCCGCGCCGTCGCGGACGCGCTGCGCGAGCTGGCCGACGAGTACGCGACCCAGGGCCGGGGCTTCGAGCTGCGGCTGGTCGCGGGCGGCTGGCGCTACTACACGCGCCCGGCCTACGCCGCCGCCGTCGAGGGGTTCGTCCTGGACGGCCAGCAGGCCCGGCTCACCCAGGCCGCTTTGGAAACCCTCGCGGTGGTCGCGTACCGTCAGCCGGTCAGCCGTTCCCGCGTCTCGGCCGTCCGCGGCGTCAACTGCGACGGCGTGATGCGGACCCTCCTCCAGCGGGGTCTGGTCGAGGAGGCGGGCACGGAACCCGAAACAGGTGCGATCCTGTACAGGACGACGAACTACTTCCTGGAACGGATGGGCCTGCGGGGGCTGGACGAGCTCCCGGAGCTCGCGCCGTTCCTCCCCGAGGCGGACGCGGTCGAGGGCGAGTCCCAGGAGGGCGTGCCGTCGTTCGATCCGGACGCCATCGACGGCGATGACGCGCAGGACGACGCAGAACGCACGACGACGTAGAACACCGAGCCGACAGCGGCCACTCTCAGACGGAAACTTGATGCGAAGCAGCGGCAGGAACAGCAGGGGCAGCGGTAGCGGCGGCAAGAACTACCGGGGCGCGGGGAACAGGCGCGACGAGCAGCAGCAGCGCGCCGGCCGCCCCCGCCCCGAAGAGCGCCGCTACGACGTGGGCGGCGGCCCCAAGGCGGGCCCCAAGGCGGGCCCCAAGGGCTCCCAGGGCTCCCAGGGCGGCCCCAGGGCGGGCGGCTCCCAGGGCTCCCAGGGCGGCCCCAGGACGGGCGGCTCCCAGGGCGGAGGCCCCAAGGGCGGTGGCGGCGGCCGTGGCCGCAAGCCGGGCCCGGCCCGTCCGCGCGAGTACGAGGCGCAGATAGAGGAGCGCAACCGCGCCCGCCACGACAAGCCGCGGGTCAAGATGCCCAAGACCTTCGGCGAGCCGGAGGGCGAGCGGCTGCAGAAGGTTCTGGCCCGCGCCGGCATGGGCTCGCGCCGCGCCTGTGAGGACCTGATCGACCAGGCCCGGGTCGAGGTCAACGGCAAGATCGTGACCGAGCAGGGGCTGCGCGTCGACCCCGAGAAGGACGAGATCAAGGTCGACGGGCTGACCGTGGCCACCCAGTCGTACCTCTTCTTCGCGCTGAACAAGCCCGCCGGTGTCGTCTCCACCATGGAGGACCCCGACGGCCGCCAGTGCCTGGGCGACTACGTCACCAACCGCGAGACCCGGCTCTTCCACGTCGGCCGCCTCGACACCGAGACCGAGGGCATCATCCTGCTCACCAACCACGGTGAGCTGGCCCACCGCCTCACCCACCCCCGCTACGGCGTGCGGAAGACCTATCTGGCCGCCATCCAGGGCCCGCTCCCGCGCGACCTGGGCAAGCGGCTCAAGAGCGGCATCCAGCTGGAGGACGGCTACGCCCGCGCCGACCACTTCCGGGTGGTGCAGAACACCGGCAAGAACTATCTGGTCGAGGTGAGCCTGCACGAGGGCCGCAAGCACATCGTGCGGCGGATGCTCGCCGAGGCCGGCTTCCCGGTCGACAAGCTGGTGCGGACGGCCTTCGGCCCGATCGCGCTCGGCGACCAGAAGTCCGGCTGGCTGCGCCGGCTGACCAACACCGAGGTCGGCATGCTCATGCGCGAGGTCGAGCTCTGACAGGGGCCCGGGGCCTCTGACGAGGTCCGCCGCCGCGTCTCGCCCAGCGGTCGCCCCGGGAGCCTGTCCGACCCGCTCGTTACGCTGATCGGGAGTGCGGCCGAATGACGCGGCCGCGCCCGACGCACGACAGGCACAGCGCGCACAGGGGAGCGAGACGTGGCGGTACGAGCGGTCCGCGGGGCCGTCCAGCT
Source organism: Streptomyces violaceusniger (assembly GCA_005405945.1). Lineage (GTDB taxonomy): Bacteria > Actinomycetota > Actinomycetes > Streptomycetales > Streptomycetaceae > Streptomyces > Streptomyces violaceusniger. The sequence goes on along the minus strand of BJHW01000001.1, from coordinate 3,340,620 downwards.
GGACCGGGACGAGCCGGAGCACATGCACGAGCGGGTCTCCGCGCTGCTGACCGCCATCCTGGAGCGGAACGCCCTCGACCCCGACGACCTGATCAGCGTGTGGTTCACGGCCACCCCCGATCTGCACAGCGACTTCCCGGCGGTCGCCGCCCGCAAGCTGGGCATCACCGACGTACCGCTGATCTGCGCCCAGGAGCTGGACATACAAGGGGCCATGCCCCGCGTCGTCCGCATCCTGGCGCACGTCGAGACCTCCCTGCCCAAGTCCGACGTCGCCCATGTCTACCTCGGCGCCGCCGCCTCCCTCCGCAAGGACATCGCCCAATGAGAACCGCCCTCGTCATCGGCACCGGCCTGATCGGCACCTCCGCCGCGCTGGCCCTGGCCGGCCGTGGCGTCCAGGTGCACCTCTCCGACCACGACGAGGCCCAGGCGCGCACCGCCGAGGCGCGCGGCGCCGGGACTCAAGGCCAGCCCGAGGGGCCCGTGGACCTGGCGATCGTCGCCGTGCCCCCGGCGTACGTGGCGGCGACGGTGGCCGATGTGCTGCGCCGCGGGCTGGCCCGCGGCGTCCTGGACGTCGCGAGCGTCAAGGGCGGCCCGCGCCGTGAGCTTCAGGCCCTCGGCTGCGATCTGACCCGCTACATCGGCACGCATCCGATGGCGGGCCGGGAGCGCTCCGGGCCGCTGGCCGCCACCGCCGACCTCTTCGAGGGGCGGCCCTGGGTGCTCACGCCCACCGGCGGCACCGACACCGAGGTGCTCAACCTCGCGCTCGAGCTGGTCGCGCTGTGCCGGGCGGTGCCCGTGGTGATGGAGGACGAGGCCCACGACCGGGCGGTGGCGCTCGTCTCGCACACCCCCCACCTGCTGTCCAGCATGGTCGCCGCGCGGCTCCAGGACGCCGATGAGACGGCGGTGCGGCTGTGCGGGCAGGGCATCCGCGACGTCACCCGGATCGCGGCCTCCGACCCCGCCATGTGGATCGATATCCTCTCCGCCAACCCCGGCCCGGTGGCCGATGTGCTCGCCGCCGTCGCCGCCGACCTGGACGAGACGGTACGGGCGCTGCGCGCGCTCGAGTCCGCCGACGAGGCCAAGCGCGGCGGCGGCGCGGCCGGGATCGAGGACGTGCTGCGCCGGGGCAACGCCGGGCGCGAGCGGGTGCCGGGCAAGCACGGCGCCGCCTCGGCCGTCTATGAGACCGTGACGGTGCTCATCGGCGACCAGCCGGGCGAGCTGGCCCGGATCTTCGCCGACGCGGGCCGGGCGGGCGTCAACATCGAGGACGTCCGGATCGAGCACGCCACCGGGCAGCAGGCCGGTCTGATCCAGCTGGTGGTCGAGCCCTCGGCGGCCCCGGGGCTCACCCAGGCCCTGCGGGAGCGGGGATGGTCCATCCGGCAGTAGCGGCGGAGCGGACCGCCCACGGCCCCGGCCCCGGGGCCGTCCCCCAGCGGTGCGAAGCCGCCCGGAGGAAGCCAGTAACCTTGTCCGAGGCTCACATGGCCCGTTCAACTCAGCCCCGTGCACACGAAAGGTGTCTGTCACCGTGGAAACCGCCGCCCGGACCGCCCCGGCAGCAGTGATTGTCGCGATCGACGGCCCCGCAGGCACGGGCAAGTCCAGTACCTCGAAGGCCGTCGCCGCCAAGCTGGGCCTGGGCTACCTGGACACCGGCGCCCAGTACCGGGCGATCACCTGGTGGATGGTGGCCAACGGCATCGACGTCGAGGACGCCGTGGCCGTGGCCGACGCCGCCGGCAAGCCCGCCATCGTCTCCGGCACCGACCCGGTCAACCCGACGATCACCGTCGACGGCACCGATGTCTCCGGGCCGATCCGCACCCAGGAGGTCACCTCGCGGGTCAGCGCGGTCAGCGCGGTGCCCGAGGTACGGGCCGTGATCACCGAGCTCCAGCGGACCATCGCCGCCGAGGCGCCGCGCGGCATCGTGGTCGAGGGCCGGGACATCGGCACCACGGTCCTCCCGGACGCCGACCTCAAGATCTTCCTGACCGCCTCCCCGGAGGTCCGGGCGGCCCGCCGCAGCGGTGAGCTGAAGGGCAAGGAGGCCGCCGACCTGGCCGCCACCCAGGCCGCGCTGGCCAAGCGGGACGCCCTGGACTCCGGCCGCAAGACCTCGCCGCTGGCCAAGGCGGACGACGCGGTCGAGGTGGACACCTCCGAGCTCACCCTCGACCAGGTCATCGAGTGCGTGGTCACCCTCGTCGAGGAGAAGCGGACGGTCGCGTGAGCGCCACCGACGGGACCCTGCCCAGCCCCTCCGGGGCCGCCGTGGCGCGCCGGATCGGCATCGGTCTGATGTACGGGCTGTGGCGGCCGCGGGTGCTGGGCGCGTGGCGGATCCCGTCCGCCGGGCCCGTCATCCTCGCGGGGAACCACTCCCACAACATCGACGGCCCGATGCTGATCGGGACCTCGCCGCGGCCGGTGCACTTCCTGGTCAAGAAGGAGGCGTTCGTCGGCCCGCTGGACCCGTTCCTGCGCGGTATCGGGCAGGTGAAGGTGGACCGTACGAGCGCCGACCGCACCGCGATCGGCCAGGCCCTGGGGGTGCTGGAGCGCGGCGGGGTGCTGGGGATCTTCCCGGAGGGCACCAGGGGCGAGGGCGACTTCGCCTCGCTGCGCTCGGGGCTCGCGTACTTCGCGGTGCGCTCCGGCGCGCCGATCGTGCCGGTGGCGGTGTTCGGCACCGCCAGCCCGCGCGACGACGGCCGGTCCAGGCCGCTGCCCCGGCTGCGCAGCAGGATCGACGTGGTGTTCGGCGACCCCTTCGAGGCGGGGGACGGCAGCGGCAGGCGGACGCGGGCGGCCCTGGACCAGGCCACCGAGCGCATCCAGAAGCGGCTGGGCGCGCATCTGGGCACCGCCAGGCGGCTCACCGGCCGCCCAGATCAGACATGAGACCCGCGAGCCCTCAGGGGCGGCCGCGGCATTGAGGGACGACGAGGAAATCTTCATGAACGACCAGATCCACAGCGGCGGCGACGAGCACGGGGAGCTTGGCGACGCCGAGTACGCGGAGTTCATGGAGCTCGCCGCGCAAGAGGGCTTTGACCCGGCGGAGGTCGAGGGCGACCTCGCCGAGGCGGGGCATGGCCCGCTGCCGGTGCTGGCCGTCGTCGGCCGCCCCAACGTCGGCAAGTCCACCCTGGTGAACCGGATCCTCGGCCGCCGGGAGGCGGTCGTGGAGGACCGCCCCGGTGTCACCCGCGACCGGGTGACCTACGAGGCCGAGTGGTCCGGCCGCCGCTTCAAGGTGGTCGACACCGGCGGCTGGGAGCAGGACGTGCTCGGCATCGACGCGTCCGTGGCGGCCCAGGCCGAGTTCGCGATCGAGGCCGCCGACGCGGTGGTCTTCGTCGTGGACGCCACCGTGGGCGCCACCGACACCGACGAGGCCGTGGTCAAGCTGCTGCGCCGGGCCGGGAAGCCCGTGGTGCTGTGCGCCAACAAGGTCGACGGGCCCAGCGGCGAGGCCGATGCCGCGATGCTGTGGTCGCTCGGCCTCGGCGAGCCGTACGCGGTGTCCGCGCTGCACGGCCGCGGCACCGGCGACATGCTCGACGCGGTCCTGGAGGCGCTGCCCGAGGCCCCGGCCCAGACCTTCGGGCCACGCTCGGCGGACCGCGCCGGATCGCCCTGATCGGCCGCCCGAACGTGGGCAAGTCCTCGCTGCTCAACAAGGTCGCGGGCGAGGAGCGGGTGGTCGTCAACGAGATGGCGGGCACCACCCGCGACCCGGTCGACGAGATGATCGAACTGGGCGGCATCACCTGGAAGTTCGTCGACACCGCCGGAATCCGCCGCCGGGTCCACCTCCAGGAGGGCGCCGACTACTACGCCTCGCTGCGCACCGCGGCCGCCGTGGAGAAGGCGGAGGTCGCGGTCGTGCTGATCGACGCCAGCGAGTCCATCAGCGTCCAGGACCAGCGGATCATCTCGATGGCCGTCGAGGCCGGGCGCGCGCTCGTCATCGCGTACAACAAGTGGGACACCCTGGACGAGGAGCGCCGCTACTACCTCGAGCGCGAGATCGAGACGGAGCTCGGGCAGATCCAGTGGGCGCCGCGGGTCAATGTCTCGGCCCGCACCGGCCGCCACATGGAGAAGCTGGTCCCGGCGATCGAGACGGCGCTTGCCGGCTGGGAGACCCGGATCCCGACCGGGCGGCTCAACTCCTTCCTCGGCGAGATCGTCTCCTCCCATCCGCATCCGATCCGGGGCGGCAAGCAGCCGCGGATCCTCTTCGGGACGCAGGCCGGGACCCGGCCGCCGCGGTTCGTGCTCTTCGCCTCGGGCTTCCTGGAGGCGGGCTACCGCCGCTTCATCGAGCGGCGGCTGCGCGAGGAGTTCGGCTTCGAGGGGACGCCGCTGCAGATCTCGGTGCGGGTGCGCGAGAAGCGCGGCCGCAAGAAGTAGCGGCGGCGCGGCCGCGAGACGTGGCGGTGGCGCGGCCGTAAGAGGTAGCGACAGCGCGCGGCCGTAACAAGCAGCGGCGGCCGCGCCGGGGGCTCACGCCGCCCCGGCCCCCGGCACCGCGTCAGTACGTGTGCCCCCGCTCCTCGCCCCGGCCGGGCGGGAGCGCGGGGACATAGCCGCGGTAGTACAGCTCGTCGGTGTGCCAGGTCCCGCCGTGGCCGTCCGGGCGGCCGTAGCCGCTGACGAGGCCCCGGGGCTGGCCGATGGCGGCGAACGCCACGAACTCCATGTTCTCCTCGTCCGAGCGGTCACCGGGCAGCGCCCGGAACAGCCTGCGGTACTCCGCGTACAACGCGTCGTAGATCGGCGTGGCGGAGTGGCGCCAGGGATCGTGCGCTGCCTCCAGCGCGGGGCGCATGGCCGGAATGCAGCCGTATGAGGGGGAACGGTAGGAGAGGTCGTATGCGTGCACGTATGTGCCAACGACCCGGCCGCCCGTCGGATGCGGCATCGGTGGCGAATGGGCTGCCCACCAAGGCTCGGTGAGGTCCGGGGAAAGGTCCGGGGGAAGTCCGGGACGGCGGCGGCCATGGCGGTCATGTGCCCGCGAGCGGCATCGAAGCGCCGACCAGGGCGCCGCGCGCGGCGGCCCGGTCCAGCGCCGCGCGCAGCTGGTCCTCGCGCGGCTGGGTGCCGATCGTGCCCGCGGCCGCGGCGTAGACCAGCACCTTCTGGGAGCGGCCGACGGCGCTGCGCCAGCCCTCGCTCAGCGGCATCGGGCTGTGCGCCTGCCACCAGGCCACCGGGCGGCCGCCGCCCGGCGCCGGCATCAGCACCGCGTGCAGCCGTCCCATGGCCAGCAGCACCGACCAGCCGGGGTTGGGCGCGGGCGGCCGGCCCAGATCGACCACCGGGGCGAACCCCTGCTCGCTGAGGAGCTGGAGGAATTCATCGCCGTGGCCGACCGAACCGGGGCGGATGATCGGCGCGGTCGGCTCCACCACCAGCGCCGCGCACGCCTCCTGACCGACCAGCACCACCCCGCTGGTCACACCGAGCACCGCCTGCTGCGGCACCGGCGCGTGGTCGGACGGGGCCGGGGCGTGCGCCACGGCGACGGGTGACACCGGCGACGCGGCCGGGGCGGGCGACGGGGCCGGGGCCGGGCCTGGAGCCGCCGGGCCGGGGAAGTGCGACGCGGCCGGCACGGGCGGCGCGTGGGACGCCTCGGCGGTCGGCGGCGCGGTGTCCTCACCCGTGATGGACCGCACCGCACCCCGCAACTGGTCTTCCGAGACCGGGACGACCTGGGAGGGCACGCAGGTGGCGTGCGCGAAGGCCAGCACCGCCGTCTCCTGCCCCACGAAGAGCACGGTGCTGGTGCGCTCCTGCTCGGTGTTGCCGGGGGTGCGGCAGGACGTGCAGTCGTAAGCGCCCGGGGCGTTCTCCCCGGCGAGCAGCCGGTCGGCTTCTTCGTCGCCGATCTCGGCGCGTACGTCATCGCTGACGTCGAGCATGCGCGGCACGGGTGGCTCCTCGGTCTCGGTGGGTGCGCCGGGTGGTTCCCGGCCCATACGTAGACAACGGGCCATGCGGGGTGGGGGTCACGCGCCCGGCCACCCGGCGGTCTGATGTGACGTCGGGCCGAAAAGTTCCCCCGACTCCCTACCGATTTCACATCTGTTGGAGCACAAGAAGGTGATGAAACCCAACCCTGTGCCACTTTTCACCGTCTTACATCGTGGTAGGCGGACGACACACCCGTCCGCGGGGAAGCAGGGGGATACAGGGCCGGATGCACATCTCTTTCCTTATTCACAACGCGTACGGGATCGGCGGGACGATCCGGACCACGTACAACCTCGCCCGCACCCTGGGAGAGCAGCACGATGTGGAGATCGTGTCGGTCTTCCGCCACCGCGACCAGCCGATCTTCGACCCCGGTCCGCAGGTGCGGCTCAGCCATCTCGTGGACCTCCGGAAGAGCAGCCCGTCCTACGACGGCGGCGACCCGGACCACAGCCGCCCGGCGCAGGTCTTCCCCGTGACCGAGGGCCGCTACAAGCAGTACAGCGCGCTCACCGACCGCCGTATCGCGGATCATCTGCGCTCGCTCGAGGCCGATATCGTTGTCGGAACCCGGCCCGGGCTCAATGTCCACATCGCCCGGGAGGCCCGTCGCGGTCCGGTACGGGTCGGCCAGGAGCATCTGACGCTCAGCACCCACTCCAAGGGGCTGAAGCGGGCCCTGCGCGCCGTCTACCCCGGCTGGACGCGGTGACCACCGTGACCGAGGCCGACGCCCAGACCTACCGAGGCCAGATGCGGCTGCCCGGTGTGCGGGTCGAGGCGGTCCCCAACAGCGTGCCCGCGCCCGGTCTGGAGCCCGCCGACGGCACCGGCAAGTGGGTGGTCGCGGCCGGCCGACTGGCCCCGGTGAAACGCTACGACCTGCTGATCCGCGCGTTCGCGAAGGTCAGCGAGGCCCGCCCCGACTGGCGGCTGCGGATCTACGGCGGCGGCGCCCAGCACGCCAAGCTGCGCGCCCTCATCGACCGGCTCGGCCTCTACAACAACGTCTTCCTGATGGGCCCGGCCAATCCGCTCGACCCCGAGTGGGCCAAGGGCTCCATAGCCGCCGTCACCTCCAGCCTTGAGTCGTTCGGCATGACCATCGTGGAGGCCATGCGCTGCGGCCTTCCCGTGGTGTCCACCGACTGCCCGCACGGACCCGCGGAGATCATCGACAACGGTGTGGACGGCCGTCTCGTCCCCACCGGCGACATCGACGCCATAGCCGCCGCGCTGCTCGACCTCATCAACAACGACGAGCTGCGCCAGCAGATGGGGCAGGCGGCGCTGAAGGACTCGGCCCGCTTCGACCCCTCGCGGGTTGCCGGGCGCTACGAGACGCTGTTCTCCGAGCTGATCGGCCGCAGCGGCCTGCGGGGCTCCCTGCACCGCGCCCGCGGCTCCCTGATCGGTGGCGCGTTCGCCGCCAAGGACTCCCTGCGGAAGGTGCGTGTCGCATGAGTGCACCAGCACAGGCAACGCAGCACGTCGAGGAGGACAGAATGATCGAGGCCGCCGAGGCCGCCCCCGCCCGCGCCGACTGCGTGGCGGACTCCGCCGGTGGGCTCACCTTCCACATCGCCGACTGGGCCCGCCCCACCCCGGGCGGCCACGACGATTGGAGCGGTGCGCTGGTGCTGCTCCGCCGGGGCGCGGCCGACGCCCCCGACGGGGAGGTGCGGCTGCCGCTGGGCCCCACGGCGGACGGCCGGCTCCAGGCCGCCCTGCCCAGCAACGTCGCCCTGCCCGAGGGCCGCTGGGACGTCCATGTGGCCTACCGGGACGCCGAGCCGCGGCGGCTCGCCCCGGGTCTGAACGATCTGCGCTCGCTCGTGGACCGCCGTCCCGGGCCGAGCACTTCCCCGCTGTCCGTCCGCATCCCGTACGCCACCAAGCACGGCAATCTCTCCCTGCGCAGCTGGCGGCGGGCGCCCCACGCCGAGGCCGGGGAGATCCGGCTGGAGGACGACACGATGGCGGTGCGGGGGCGGCTCTACCGCGTCGCGTACCCGTCCGAGTGGCTGGCCGACGCGGTGGTCGAGGCCCGCTGCCGCGGGGGCGAGGCCCCGGTGCGCACGGCACCGCTCGAGGTGGAGGGCTCGGACTTCTCCTTCACGCTCGCCTACGCCGAGCTCGCGCGCACCTGGAGCGGCGGCGCGGACGTCTGGGACCTGTGGCTGCGCCCGGCGGACCGGACCATGGCCCCGGCGCGGCTCGCCCGGATCCTGGACGATGTCGCGGACAAGAAGGAGATCTTCACCTATCCGCCGCGCACGGTGGCCGGTCCGCACGGGGAGGCACTGGCGCGGCCGTACTACACCCGGGACAACGATCTCGCGGTGCGGATCGAGGCGCTCGCCTGAGCCCGGGATCCTGAGGGAGGACCGAGGACAGCCTCGAGGACGAAGGCTGTCCTCGATCGGTGGCAGACTCGGCCGCATGCTGGAGACCTCGGCCCGACTGCTCCGCCTGCTCTCCCTGCTGCAGGCCCACCGCGAATGGTCCGGCGCCGACCTCGCCGACCGGCTCGGGGTCACCCCGCGCACCGTGCGCCGCGACGTCGACCGGCTGCGCGAGCTCGGCTACCCCGTGCACTCCGCGCCGGGTACCGGCGGTGGCTATCAGCTGGGCGCGGGCGCGCAGCTGCCGCCGCTGCTGCTGGACGACGAGGAGGCGGTGGCGGTCGCGGTGCGGCTGCGCCAGGCGACGGGCGGCGGGGTCGAGGGCATCGAGGAGACCTCGGTGCGGGCCCTGGCCAAGCTGGAGCAGGTGCTGCCGGACCGGCTGCGCCGCCGGGTGGGCGCGCTGACCGCCTTCACCGTGCCGCTGTCCGGCTGGAGCGGCGGCCCCGGGGTGGACCCCGGGGTGCTGACCGAGCTGGCCGCCGCCTGCCGGGACTGCCATCAGCTGCGCTTCGAGTACCGCGACCACGGCGGTGCGGTCACCCGCCGCACCGCCGAACCCCACCGGCTGGTCGCCGCGCAGCGCCGCTGGTACCTGGTCGCCTGGGATGTGGAACGCGCCGACTGGCGTACGTACCGGGTCGACCGGATCACCCCGACCCCGCCGCACGGCCCCCGCTTCACCCCGCGCCGCCCGCCCGCCGACGACATCGCCGCCTATGTGGCCCGGGGATCACCACCTCGGTCTACGCCCAGCGGGCCACCGTGCTGCTGCGGGTGCCCGCCGAGCGGGCGGCCGAGCGCTTCACACCCACGGTGGGGGTGCTGGAGGCCGTGGACGAGCACAGCTGTCTGCTGCACACCGGCGCCCATAGCCTCGAGGGGCTGGTGGTCCACATCGCGCTGAGCGGCTTCGACTTCGAGGTGCGCGAGCCGGTGGAGCTGACCGACCACATCCGGGAGCTCAGGAATCGGCTGGATCGGGCCCTGGGCTGACCGAGCCCCGCGACTTCGGCCGCTGGTCCTTCTGCCGCGTCAGGCTCGCCACCTCGGGGTGGTTCAGATCGAAGGCCGGCGACTCGGAGCGGATCCTGGGCAGTGTGGTGAAGTTGTGCCGGGGCGGGGGACAGGCGGTCGCCCACTCCAGGGAGCGGCCGAACCCCCACGGGTCGTCGACCTCCACCTTCTTCCCGTACTTGGCCGTCTTCCAGACGTTGTAGAGGAACGGCAGGGTCGACATGCCCAGCAGGAAGGAGCCGACCGTCGAGATGGTGTTGAGCGCGGTGAAGCCGTCCGCCGCCAGATAGTCGGCGTAGCGGCGCGGCATCCCCTCCACGCCCAGCCAGTGCTGCACCAGGAAGGTGGTGTGGAAGCCGGTGAACAGCGTCCAGAAGTGGATCTTGGCCAGCCGCTCCTCCAGCAGCTTCCCGGTGAACTTGGGCCACCAGAAGTAGAACCCGGCGAACATCGCGAAGACGACCGTCCCGAAGACCACGTAGTGGAAGTGGCCCACGACGAAGTAGGTGTCCGTGACATGGAAGTCCAGCGGCGGTGAGGCCAGGATGACGCCGGTGAGCCCGCCGAAGAGGAAGCTCACCAGGAACCCGACCGCCCACAGCATCGGCGCCTCCAGGGACACCGAGCCGCCCAGCATGGTGCCGATCCAGTTGAAGAACTTCACCCCGGTCGGCACCGCGATCAGAAACGACATCAGGGAGAAGAAGGGCAGCAGAACCGATCCGGTGGCGAACATGTGGTGGGCCCAGACGACCATCGACAGCCCGGTGATGGCCATGGTCGCGCCGATCAGCGTCACATAGCCGAAGATCGGCTTGCGTGAGAAGACCGGGATGATCTCGCTGATGATGCCGAAGAACGGCAGCGCGATGATGTAGACCTCGGGATGGCCGAAGAACCAGAAGAGGTGCTGCCACAGCAGCGGCCCGCCGTACCGGGGGTCGAAGACCACCGCCCCGAACCGCCGGTCCGCCTCCAGCGCCAGCAGCGCCGCCGCCAGCACCGGGAACGCCATCAGGATCATGATCGAGGTGAAGAGGGTGTTCCAGGTGAAGATCGGCATCCGGAACATCGTCATGCCCGGTGCGCGCATCGCCATGATGGTGGTCAGGAAGTTCACCGCGCCCAGGATCGTCCCGAACCCCGACAGCGCAAGCCCCATGATCCACATATCGGCGCCGATACCGGGGGAGCGGATCGGGCTGTTGAGCGGGGCGTAGGCGGTCCAGCCGTAGTCCGCGGCGCCGCCCGGCACCAGCAGCCCGGCCACCACGATCAGCCCGCCGAACAGATACAGCCAGTACGACAGCATGTTCAGACGCGGGAACGCCACATCGGGCGCCCCGATCTGCAGCGGCATGATCTCGTTGGCGAACCCCGCGAACGCCGGGGTCGCGAACAGCAGCAGCATGATCGTGCCATGCAGGGTGAACGCCTGGTTGAACTCCTCCTGCGAGACGATCTGCAGGCCCGGACGGGCCAGCTCGGCGCGCATCACCAGCGCCAGCACGCCGCCGACCAGGAAGAAGCCGAACGACGAGATCAGATACAGATGCCCGATCTTCTTGTGGTCGGTGGTGGTGAGCCAGTCCACCAGCACACTGCCCTGCCGCGTCTCCCGTACCGGACCGGCGGCCCGCGCGGTCTCTGTCGCCATCGGGACTCCTCCGTGTCCTGGGCGGGTATCGCCATGATCACCCGGTGGGTGCCGTGATCCGGGGAGCTGCCCCGAGCGTCACTCCCTCGGGGGCAGCAGCGGACCGAGTGGCCCAAGGTCCAGATTGAGATCGGAGGGCGCGATGCCGTAGCGGTCGCAGAGCGTGCCCATCCGGTCCTCCAGGAGCATCAGCGTCAGCCCGATCCGCTCCTCCTGGTCCTCCGTCAGATCGCCCTGGTCCACCCGGCGCAGTGCCTGCCGCTCCATGAGCTGGCGCAGCAGCTCCACGACGGTGAGCACCAGCTTCATCAGATCGCGCTCGACGGTGTCCTGGTCCAGCTCCAGCTTGTGGCTCACGGTTCCTCCCAGGGGGACGGCACATTCGCGTTGACCGAGCTGATGAGCGCGCGCAGATCGATGCGGACCAGATCGACGTCGGCGATCCGCAGGGTCAGATCACCGGTGATCACCACCCCGCCCGCCAGCAGCCGGTCCAACACGTCCACCAGGGCGATCTGCTGATGGGCCAGGGGGCCCTCGGGGGCGATCGTCATCCGTCCGCCCCGCGCTCTCGGTCTCTCCTTCCGCGCCGGAGGTCTCGTCCATTTCCGCGCCGGAGGTCTCGTCCATGGAGGTGAAGGAGTACGGCGCCCAGGGGCCGGTCAGCTCCACCCGCAGCGCGGGCGTCCGCCCGGCCAGCTCACCGACCCGCTCGGCGAAGTCGGCGCTGTCCTCGCGGCGCACCAGATACGCGGCGTTCAGTACATTGCGGTCGGAGATCCCCGACAGTTTGGGGTCCTGCGGCGGATGCAGCCGGGACTGCTCGGCCAGCCCGCTGAGGGTGTCGTGCACCAGCCGCGCGCCCTCCTCCGTATCGCCCCAGCGCCGCTCGGCGGCCTGCCGCTGGGCCTTGCGGCGGCGCAGATAGTCACGGCCGGACATGGCGCCCGGGGAGTTCGGGGCGCTCGGGGCCTCCGCGGCCCCGGCGGTGGACTCCTCGGCGGCGGGCTGGGTGGCATACGCCTTGACGCCCCATTCGACCCGGCCCTCCAGCCGGTCCAACGCCGAGGCGAACCGCTCCCGCCCGGTGGCGAGCATCCGCCGCAGCCCCTCGTCGCCGTGGCACACGGTGGCCAGCCGGACCGGTAGGACACAGGACTCGGCACCGGCGGTGTCGACCACCCGCTGATGGGCCCGGGCCATCTTCTCCAGCCAGGCCATGTCCTCCAGCCGCTCCCGCAGCGGGCCCTCGTCGAAGTCCTCGGCCGGTACGGCGCCCGCCAGCACGGCGAGCCCCAGATGGCGTACGGCATACACCTGTTCGCCCGCGACGCCGGTCACCCCTCCAGGGCGGTGAGGGTGTCCAGGGCGGCCTCCGGCGCACCGGTGTCGCGCACGACCGCGTAGGCGTACCGCAGTCCATCGGTCATTCGGCCGTCTCCCGGTTCTCCCCGCTGGTCACCTCGGTGTTCTCGCTGCCGTTCCGACTGGTGACCTCGGCGTTCTCCCGGGGGGTGACCTCGGCCCGCTCGCCCCCGTCCACCCCGGTCCGGGCGCGCGAGGAGAGCGAGGGGTCGTGCTCCCACCAGTCGATGCCCATCTCCTTCGCCTTGTCGACCGAGGCCACGATCAGCCGAAGCTTGATCGTGAGAAGTTCGATGTCGAGCAGGTTGATGCGGATATCGCCCGCGATCACCACGCCCTTGTCGAGCACCCGCTCCAGGATGTCGGCGAGGTTCGCCCCGCCCTCACCCCGTCCGGCCAGGCCGTACGACCCCGAGGAGCCGAGCGACGACGCCGGTGAGCCGTAGGCGCCGGCCGTCGGGGCCACACCGCCCCGGGTGGTCACAGAGTCCCGTTCGCCCACTGGCGCGCCTCCTCCAACCGGTCGAGCAGCACGTCCTCCTGCCGCTCGAATTCCGTCTCGTCGATGAGGCCCTGGTCGAGCTGGGTCTCCAGCTCGGCCAGGGCGTGCTGGATGTTGGCCGGGTCGTAGTACTCCCGCTCCGCAGCGGCGACGACCTGCCTCAGCACCCAGCCGATCATCAGCATCAGGACTCGACGAAGCTGTACGGCGGCAGCGGACCGTTGATCCGCAGCTTCAGCCAGGGGTGGGACCGCTCCAGATCGGCGGCCGCCGACAGCAGCGGATCGGCGGCGTCCTTGCCCAGCAGCAGCGACAGGCTCACGAACCAGCCGCCGCTCTCCGGACCGGGCCGCACCTCCTCGGCGGTCGGCGCCAGCGCCTCCTCCACCAGCTTCGCGTCCCGCACCTCTCGGGCCCGTACCGCGCCCGCCATCAGCTCGCCGAAGCGCACCCGGTCCTCGTAGGTGCCGCCGCCCGCCGCCCGGTTGGCCTCCGCCATCATCCGCAGCTCCGGCTCCTCGGCGAGCACCTGGTGGAGCACCGAGTCCTCGTCGTGCACGGCCTTGACGTTGTACTCCACCCGGTCGGTCAGCCGGTTCAGCTGGTCCTGGTAGCGGTCGGCGTGCTCGGCCAGCACGCTGCGGACGTCGTCGTCGCTGGAGGAGACGCTGCCGAAGCGCATCGGCAGCACCGCGCGGGAGCCGCTCACCTCGGCCAGCACATGCTGGTGGGCCAGCAGATCCCGGCGCCGGGGCTTGAGCTCCGGCGGGCAGTCGCTGACGATCGCGGCCAGCTCGCCCTCGTTCAGCGCCCGGACCGGCAGCGGGGGGTCGCCGATGCCCAGCAGTCGATCGCCCAGGTCCGGGACCTCGCCCCGCGCGATGCCGTAGACATACGTGGTCATGAGGACTCCTCGGACTTCCGTGGTGCCGCCTTACGGGCCGGACGGCGCCGGCGCGGCTCCTCCTCCGCTTCCTCCTCCGACGGCCGGATCGCGTCGGCCACGGTCTGGGCGGCCTTGGAGACGGTGTCCCCGGCGCCGGAGAGGGCGCCCTTGGTCTTGGCCCGCGAGCCGTTCTCGGTGATGCCCTCGACGACCTCGGGCAGCCCGGGGGACTTGTTCGGGCCCGACTCCAGGTCGAGGCGGTTGCACGCCTCGGCGAACCGCAGATAGGTGTCGACGCTCGCGACCACGATCCGAACGTCGATCTTGAGTATTTCGATGCCGACCAGGGAGACTCGGATGAACGCGTCGATCACCAGCCCTCGGTCGAGTATGAGTTCCAGGACGTCGTACAGGCCGCTGGTGCCGCCCCCGCCCCTGGATTGCTGTGCCGGGACAACAGTGGTCATGTCGGGTGTGTTCCTCTCGTGTCCGGTGGCGTCCGGTGCCCCACCGGCGTCAGCGGCGGTCGCTCCGGCCGCGCTCATAGCGGCGGAGACGTCGGTAGCCGGTCAGCAGGCCATCCGGGTCGAGGGTCACCTCGTACAGGGCCATCAGGCTCATCGTCTCCGGCACCCGGGCCAGCTCCGTCACCTCGGCCTCCAGCAGCCACCCGTCGTCGGTCCGCTCCAGACGGGGAGGGACTCGGGGTGCAGGCCCGTCAACTCGACGAGCTGTTCACGGGCGGCGCGCAGGAGCGCCAGCGGGCTCGGACCGCCGGCCGCCGTCTTCTCGGGGGTCTCATCGGATCTGTCAGTCATGTTGGCTCCGGTGGCGGCGGGTACCGCGCCCGGGTGGGTGTAAACCTCGGCCTTCGGCCCCCGGCGATTTGTGGTGGAATTGTGTGCTCCGGAGGGGTCCGGGCCGTGCTTTTCCGGTCGCCTCGGGAATTGTTCGACAGATCTCGCCCGCGTGCCGCCCGCCCATACCGGAGCCGGTCGTTTGGCGCGGGATATCGACGGAAACTCGCAATCGTCTTCGAGGCGTCAACACAAGCCCCGGAAGAGTGATGAAGTCGCTCACAAACCCGGGCGTGTTTTCTGTGACACAAGTGTGACGAATGGCGGCCGTGAGAGGCATGGGGCGGTGGTAGTCCCATGGCGGTCCATGACAACTCTGGGTTTGCCACCCGTAAGGAGCCGCCTACGGTGGCTCTCATGGGACCTGTACCGAACCTTCCGGCCGAACCCGACGACGACCTCGACAGCTATGTGGGCCTCGATGCGGGCACCGCCGAGGAGCGGGCACGCGCACGCGGCTGGAGCACCGTACGGACGCTTCCGCCGGGCGCGATCATCACCATGGAGTACCTGCGGGGGCGGATCGACTTCGAGGTGGACGAGGGCACGGTGAAGCGCTGCTGGCGCGGCTGACCGGGGGCGGCCGACTGGCCGACCGGTCCGGGTCGGTGCCGGTGCGCGCCGGTGCGCCGATGGGCCGGTGCGCCCGGCGCGGGGACGACGACGGCCCCGGAACGCTCTCGCTGGAGCGTTCCGGGGCCGTGGTGCGACCGGTCGGCGCGGGGAAGGGGTGCGTACCGCCCCGCGGCCCGGCGGGGGCTCAGCCTCCCGTGGCCGTCCGGCCCCGGGAGGCGCCGGACGGGCCGAAGGGCGCCGTGGCACGCGGCACCCGGTCGGCGTGCGGCGGCCGGCGGCTGCCGACCGGGGTGACCGGGGTGCGCTCGGAGCGCACCGTGTGCTGGCGGACCGGGTGGAGGGGCCGCCCGTCGGGGCCCCGGCCGGTGGCGGTGCCGGGCCGGACCACGGCCACGGTCTCGCGGGCGGGCAGCTCGTCGTCGCGGGCGGCGCGCGGGGTGGCCAGCGGGGTCCCGGCGACCGGCCGCCCGGACGGCACCGGCACGGGCGTCCGGCGCTCGCGCAACCGGCGCCACAGGGTCAGCAGCAGCACCTCGGCGCGGGCCATGGCGGGCTCCAGCCAGGGCAGCGCCAGCAGCACCAGCACCCCGGCGGCCCAGCCCAGCACCACATCGCTCAGCCAGTGGGTGCCGAGATAGACGGTGGTCATGCCGACGCCGAAGGCGAAGCCCGCGGCGATCAGCGAGGCGACCCTGCGGGCCACCGGGGTGGTCGCCAGATAGGCCAGCACACCCCAGGTGACCACGGCGTTCGCGGTGTGACCCGAAGGAAATATATCGCCGGTGCGCCACATCTCATTGGATCCGACGGTGGTCGCGTAGTGCGGACCGAGCCGGCCGAAGCCGATCTTCACCGCGCCCACGGTGGCGTTCAGCAGCAGCAGGGAGGTGCCCAGCACCAGCAGCGGGCGCAGGGTGCGCTGCCGGTGGCAGCACCACCCGAGCCAGGCGGCGACGGCCACGGCGGTGGGCCCGCGCTGGCCCATGACCACGAAGTAGTCCAGGAAGGTGTGGAACTCGGGCCACTGCTTGTAGGGCCGGAAGAGCATGACCTGCCAGTCGAGCTTCACCAGCCATGAGGTGGTGAGCACGCCGATCACGGTCGCCGCGTAGACCGCCAGCGTGGTCCCGAGCAGCCAGAAGCGTGTTCGGGTCATGCGCGGTCGCGCGAGATCGGGCCTTCGCTCCTCGGTCGTGGGGAGCCTGTCTTCGGTACGCACCTAATCGACGTTACATTGCGTGACAGGCGGGTTCAGTCGATCAGGTCGCTTTGTGATGACGATGTGATGTGGAGTGCGTCTCGTCCGCGCCTTTTGGCCGCGCCTTTCCAAGGAATGCACGAGGCCCCGGGGCTTTTCCGCTCCCGGCCTTCCAATGGGCGTGTCTCAGGGACTTTATGGAATTCTTACAGGGCGTGTTTATCGCCTATTAGTCAAAGCGTTCCCCGAAGTTTCCCCTGGTGTCGCCGGGTGGCCGGGAGTGATCGTCGACGGGGCCCCGACGGGCCGGTCGGGGTGGCCGGATCGCGGCGGTGGCCGGATCAGGGCGGCCCGGAGCCGTGCAGCCAGAAGGCGCCGTACACCGCCGAGGCGAGCCCCACCGACCCCAGGGCCAGCGCGGTGCGCACCGGGCGCAGCCGGGCCAGGGCGACCGCGATCGGCAGCAGCAGCGGAAAGGCCGGTATCAGCAGCCGGGGCTTGGAGCCGAAGTACCCCTTCGCGGCCAGCGCCAGGACGAGCACCGCCCCGCCGTAGGCCAGCAGCGGCAGCGGCTGGCGCTGCCGCACGCAGCGCACGGCGAGCCAGAGCAGCGCCCCGACGCCGAGCAGCAGCCCGAGCCCGCTCACGAAGGGCGGCTCGATCAGCAGCCCCCCGATGAAGCGCGCGAAGGCCAGACCGCCGTCGAAGCCGTTTCCCCAGCCGTTCTGCACGTCGAAGTAGCCGGTGAGGCTTCCGGTGCGGAGGGCGACCCACACCACATAGCCCAGCCAGCCCAGCGGCGCCAGCACGACGCCCGCGAGCAGCCCCCTCTGTGTGCGCCACGCCTGGTGCCGGTGACCGCCGGGCAGCAGCTCCACCGCGGCGGCCACCCAGACCGCCGCGACGACCGCCGCCCCACCGGCCGGGTGAGCCCCGCGAGCGCCGCGCACAGCCCCGCCCACAGCCACCGCCTGGTGAGCGCCGCGTAGACCCCCCAGGCGGCCAGCGCCGTGAAGAGCGACTCCGAGTACGCC
Source organism: Streptomyces violaceusniger (assembly GCA_005405945.1). GTDB lineage: Bacteria > Actinomycetota > Actinomycetes > Streptomycetales > Streptomycetaceae > Streptomyces > Streptomyces violaceusniger. The sequence continues at coordinate 3,323,108 of BJHW01000001.1, read as the reverse complement.
ATCGACTGCACGATCCCGACCGGCAGCACACCCCACAGCACGGCCAGCGTGACGCCCACCCGCCGTCCGTACAGCAGGTCCCCGATCGCGAAGATCCCCCAGGCGGCGAACAGGGACGTGACCGAGCTCACCAGCAGACCCGCGTCGGCCGCGTCCAGCGGGGCTATGGCCGATATCACTCGCTCCAGCGCCGGGAGCAGCGGGAAGAACGCCAGGTTGGAGTGGACCGCGCCGTCGGGCAGATGGAGCGTGTAGCCGTACCCCTCCTCGGCGATGCGGGTGTACCACAGCGAGTCCCAGCGCGCGGAGAGCAGCTGGTGCGGGCTCTTGTCCGCGAAGGCTCCCCAGATCGCGAGAACCACCAGCCCGAGCAGGCGCGTCCCCGCGTACGCGAGCAGTGCCGGAGCGGCCCGGCGCAGCGCGCGACCAGCGGCGCGGCCAGGTCGGCCGTCGTCGCTGAGCGGCGCGGTGCCGGCCTGGGCGAGATCAGTCACGGCGACGATTATCAAGGATGATCCGGGCCGCCCGCGGGGCCTGTGGACAACCCTTCGCGGAGCGGCCGCGGAGGCTGTGGACAACTGCGGCGCGGGAACCGCGGCCGACAACGGAGGGCGAACGGAAGACGGTCACCAGGAGGACGAGGGTGGCACGAGGGAGGAACGGGGGGCGGAACACCGGTGGGACGCCGGGAGGACACAGGAGGGACGGCGGAAGGCCAGGGGGACAAAAGGGGAAGTCTGGAACGTACGGCTCCGTAACCATCCGCGGTCCGGTCTCAACATGACCTGCGGCACACGGCTCGCGCGGGGACTCGCGTACCCTGACCTCTCACTCGCGCCTTCGCCACCGGGGCCACCCGGACGTCCCTACGACGTGACGTACCGCCCTCACGACGGCGGACCGCGAGCGCAAGACCCAGGGAGGTGCGTACATGTCCGGGACGACCACGGCCGGCAATCGGCGGACGGCGGGCGTTCCCCGGCAATGGCGCGGCACCGAGGCGAGCGGCGGGGCGAACCGCTGGGTCGTGCTCCTCGTGCTCTGCGTCAGCCTGCTGCTCGTCGCCGTGGACGCGACCGTGCTCCATGTCGCGGTCCCGGCCGTGACCGAGGATCTGCGCCCCGGCGCGATCGAACTGCTGTGGATCGTGGACGTCTACCCACTGGTCTGCGCCTCGCTGCTGATCCTCTTCGGCACCCTCGGCGACCGCGTCGGCAGACGGCGCGTCCTGCTGCTCGGCTACGGGCTCTTCGGCGCCGCCTCCGCGATCGCCGCCTTCGCCCCCAACCCCCAGATCCTCATCGTGGCCCGCGCCCTGCTGGGCGTCGGCGGCGCGATGATCATGCCCGCCACCCTGTCGATCCTGCGCCAGGTCTTCCCGGACCGCCGGGAGCGGGCGCTGGCGATAGGCATCTGGAGCGCGGTCGCCGCCGTCGGCGCGGCCGTCGGCCCGCTGCTCGGCGGCTTCCTGGTCGAGAACTTCTGGTGGGGCTCGGTCTTCCTGGTCAACCTGCCCCTGATGATCGTGGCGCTGCCCGTCGGCCGCTGGCTGCTGCCGGAGTCCACCGGCGACAAGAACGGCCCCTGGGACGTGCTGGGCGCGGTCATGGCCGCCTGCGGCCTGTTCTGCGTCGTCCTCGGCGTCAAGCGGGTGGGCAGCGGCGCGGGGCCGCTGGACGCCGTGACCGCCGCCCCGGTGCTGGTCGGGGTGGTGCTGCTGGTGCTCTTCGTCCGCCGCCAGCGCCGCCGTACGCATCCGCTGGTGGACCTCAAGCTGTTCGCCCGGCCCGCCTTTTCGATCTCCGTCGGCTGTATCGTGCTCGCCCTGCTGGCGCTCGTCGGCCTGGAGCTCATAGCCGCCCAGTACCTCCAGCTCGTGCTCGGGCTCACCCCGCTCGAGACGGGTCTGCGGCTGCTGCCGCTCACCTTCGCCGCCATGGCCGCCGGGCTCGTGGGGTCCCGGATGCTCCAGTGGCTCGGCCCGCGGGTCATGGTCGCGGTCGGCTTCGCGCTCACCGCCCTCGCCGTGCTCTCGCTGACCGCCATGGGCCAGTCGGACCGGCCCGCCGTGCTCGTCGGCGGCTTCATCGTCCTGGGCTTCGGCCTGGAGACCACGCTCTTCAGCGCGTACGAGTCGATGCTCAACGAGGCGTCGGCCGGCTCCGCGGGCGGCGCGGCCGCCATCGGCGAGACCTCCTACCAGCTCGGTGCCGGGATCGGCATCGCCCTCCTCGGCAGCGTCATGAACGCCGCCTACAAGCCCGGCGTCTCCTCGGTGCCCGGCGTCCCCGCCTCCGCCAGCTCCGACGCGAGCCAGTCGCTGGGCGCGGCGTACAAGGTCTCCGACCGGCTCGGCGGCCACGCCGGGGAGGCCCTGCGCTCGGCCTCCCGCGCCGCCTTCGTCCACGGTCTGCACGTCACGCTCGCGGTCAGCGCCGGGCTGCTGCTGCTCGGCGCGCTGGCCGCGCTGCGGCTGCCCAAGGTCATGGAGTGCGCCGCCGACGACGGGGAGCCCACCCAGGGCCCGGCTGACCAGCGGGGCCCGGCGGATCAGCGGGGCCCGGCGGATCAGCAGGAGCCGGACGGCACGGACGCCCCGGCCCGCCTCGACCGCGCCACCGTCGCCGCAGAGTCCTGACCGACCCTGGCCGGTCCGGGCTGGTCCGGTTCGGGCTGGTCCGGTCCGGGCCGGGCCGGGTCCCACGGGGTGTCCGCCGGTTCTCGGTTCTTTCCCCTCCCCGCCCCTTCCCACAACTGGGGCTCCGCCCAGACCCCGGGATCCAGGGGCGAGGCCCCTCCCGTGGGGCGGGGCCCTCCCGTGGGGCGGGGGCCCTGCCGTGTGAGGCCCGGCCTCGTCCTGCGATCGCTGCCCGGCCCCCGATGACCCGATGACCCGGCGCGAGCAGGTCTGGACGCCAGGGGTTACCCGGTCGTAGCGTCGGACCGGCCGGGCTGATCATCCCGGCCGCCGGGCGGGAGGACGCGCCCCGGCGGCCGGTACGCGCCCGGCGTACCCGGAACCGCATCCACCGGAGGCCGCCACCCATGTCCGCTGGCACCCTGCCGTCGTTCGATCCGCGCGACCCGCTGGGGCTCGACGATCTCCTCGACCCCGAGGACCTCGCGGTCCGCGACACCATGCGGCGGTGGGCCGCCGACCGCGTGCTGCCGCACATCGCCGACTGGTACGAGCGCGGAGAGGTGCCCGGCATCCGCGAGCTGGCCCGGGAGCTCGGCTCCCTCGGCGCGCTCGGGATGTCCCTCACCGGCTACGGCTGCGCGGGCGCCAGTCCGATCCAGTACGGCCTGGCCTGCCTCGAGCTGGAGGCCGCCGACTCCGGGATCCGCTCCCTGATCTCGGTGCAGGGCTCCCTGTCCATGTACGCCATCCACCGCTTCGGCTCCGAGGAGCAGAAGGAGCGGTGGCTGCCCCGGATGGCCGCGGGCGAGGTCATCGGCTGCTTCGGGCTGACCGAGCCCGACCACGGCTCCGACCCGGCCGGGATGCGCACCTACGCCAAGCGGGACGGCTCGGACTGGGTGCTCACCGGCCGCAAGATGTGGATCACCAATGGCTCGGTGGCCGGGGTCGCCGTGGTGTGGGCCCGCACCGACGAGGGCATCCGCGGCTTCGTCGTCCCCACCGACGCGCCCGGCTTCTCGGCCCCCGACATCAAGCACAAGTGGTCGCTGCGCGCCTCGGTCACCAGCGAACTGGTCCTGGACGAGGTGCGGCTGCCGGCCGACGCGGTGCTGCCCGAGGTCACCGGCCTGCGCGGACCGCTGAGCTGTCTGAGCCACGCCCGCTACGGCATCATCTGGGGATCGATGGGCGCGGCCCGCTCCGCGTTCGAGTCGGCGCTGGACTACGCGCGCGAGCGGGAGCAGTTCGGTCGGCCGATCGGCGGCTTCCAGCTCACCCAGGCCAAGCTGGCCGATATGGCGCTGGAACTCCACAAGGGGGTGCTGCTCGCCCACCATCTGGGGCGGCGCTTGGAGGCGGGGCGGCTCCGCCCCGAGCAGGTCAGCTTCGGCAAGCTGAACAATGTGCGGGAGGCGATCGAGATCTGCCGCACGGCCCGGACGATTCTGGGCGCCAACGGGATCTCACTGGAGTATCCGGTGATGCGGCACGCCACGAATCTGGAGTCCGTGCTCACCTATGAGGGCACCGTCGAAATGCACCAACTGGTGCTGGGCAAGGCGCTCACCGGAATCGACGCCTTCCGGTGAGCGGCCCCGGGCCTAGGGTCCTTCTGACGGATCTCCGCGGCGTCGCGGCGTCCGGCACGCCCTCTCGCCGCACCGCACGAAAGCCCGAGTAGCTCCGCTACGAGGGTCTCCGCGCGGCACGCCGAGAGCACGCCCCGGCTGCGGTCTTCGGCCGCTGCGCGGCAGGCGCTCCTTCCTCCACGGAGATCCGTCAGAAGGACCCTAGCTCTGGTTGAAAAAGCCTGTGGCGTGGCCGGCCTGACCGCTGACGATCTGGTAGTCGGCCGGGGTGAGGAGGAAGACGCGGTTGGCCACGCGGTCGATCGAGCCCCGCAGCCCGAAGATCAGCCCGGCCATGAAATCCACCACGCGCTTGGCGTCGGCGGACTCCATCGTCGTGAGGTTCACGATGACCGGTACGCCCTCCCGGAACAGCTCGCCGATGCCGCGGGCGTCCCGGAATCCGTCCGGGGTGACCGTGGCGATCCGGGTGCCCTGGTCCCGCGCGGTCTCGTCGGCCACCCGCGCTCGCGGGTCGGTCATCCAGGAGTCGCCGGGCTCGGACCCCTCGGCGTAGTCGTCGTCGTAGTAGCGCTCGTCATCGCTGTCGTCGACGAGGCCAAGCCAGGCACTTGCCTTGCGTACCGATCCCATGGACGCCTCCTCTCCCTGATGGTGTGTACTGTCCGCCCCTCTATGGTCGTCCATGATGCGGATGGTCTGCCACGTGGATTGCGGCCGCACAGGGGATTCGTGACGTTACTGGTGCACAACGGCTGGCGCCATATCAGAGTTCCACCTGCTTATGGGGGCTGACGGCGTGGTGGGTAGACTCCGCCGCTGCCGGACGGGTGACGTCGGGGACGTATGGGTGAACGGGGATCGTGGTGTTTGGCATTATCCGGCCTTGTCGGCATCGGCTGTCGGAAAACCTGCGCACCGAGTGGATGGCGCATTTGTGCGGGCTGTGCCTCGCGTTGAGGGGTGACCACGGGCAGTTCGCTCGCATCGCCACCAATTACGACGGCCTGGTGATATCGGTGCTGGTGGAGGCCCAGGCCGGGCGGTCGGAGGGCTGGCGGCGGACCGCCGGGCCCTGCCCGCTGCGCGGGATGCGGACGGCGTCGGTCGCCCAGGGCGAGGGGGCGCGCCTTGCGGCCACCGTCTCGCTGGTGCTGGCCTCGGCGAAGGTACGGGACCATGTGGCGGACGGCGACGGGGCGTTGGCCCGGCGGCCGGTCGCCGCGGCCGCCCGCCGGGTGGCCGGGCGGTGGGACCGGGCGGGGGAGCGCAGTGGCGCCGCGCTCGGCTTCGACACCGCGCTGCTGCTCGACGCGGTCGGCCGGCAGGAGGAGCTGGAGTCCCTCGCGGGCCCCGGCACCTCCCTGCTGACCGTCACCGAGCCCACCGAGACCGCGACCGCCGCGGCCTTCGGGCACACCGCCGTCCTGGCCGGGCGGCCCGGCAACCGGGCCCCGCTGGAGGAGGCGGGCCGGCTCTTCGGACGGCTGGCGCATCTGCTGGACGCGGTGGAGGACCTGGCCGAGGACGCCGAGACCGGCGCCTGGAACCCGATCGCGGCCACCGGGACCGACCTCGCCGAGGTCCGCAGGCTGTGCGACGACGCGGTGCACGGGGTGCGGCTGGCGCTCAAGGACACCGAATTCGCGGGCAAGGGCTCAGGGCGGCTCGCCCACGTACTGCTGGTCCATGAGCTGGGGCGCGCGGTCGACCGCGCCTTCGGCACCACCGGCTGTGCGCATACCGGCGGCCAGGGCGCCGGCACCCAGGGCACCCTGGGTGCCCTGGGTGCCCCGGGTGCCCCGGGCGCTCCGGAGTCCTCCTACGGGCCGCCGCAGTCACCGTGGATCAACCCGGGAGGCCCCGGCGGCGCGCCCCCGGAGCCGCCGCACGGCCGCCGACGGGGGCTGATCGCGGGCTGTCTGGTGTGGACCGGGCTGTGCTGCACCTGCCAGGTGTGCTGCCGCGACCCGTACCACGACCCGTGGACCGGGCAGCCGCGCGAGGGGCTGTGCCATAAGTGCGATGACTGCTGCGACTGTTGTGACTGCTGCGGCAACTGCGGCGACTGCTGCAGCTGCGACTGCTGTGATGGGTGTGACTGCGGCTGCGACTGCTAGCCGCCAGGGGGCGTCCGACGGATCGTGCCGCCTGCGGCGGGCTGTTCCCCTCCCCGCCCCTCCCCGAAACCGGGGCTCCGCCCCGGCCCCCGGAACTGGGGCTTCGCCCCGGCCCCCGGAACTGGGGCTTCGCCCGGCCCCCGGAACTGGGGCTTCGCCCCGGACCCCGAAAACTGGGGCTCCGCCCCGGCCCCTGAAACCGGGGCCCCGCCCCGGCCTCCGGAACTGGGGCTCCGCCCCGGACCCCAGAACTGGGGCTCCGCCCCGGACCCCCGGAACGGGGCTTCGCTCCCGAACCTGGGGCCCCGCCTCAGCTCCCGGAACTCGGGCTTCGCCCGGACTCCGAAACCGGGGCCCCGCCCCGGCCTCCGGAACTGGGGCTTCGCTCCGGGCCCCCGGAACTGGGGCTTCGCTTCAGCTCCCGGAACTGGGGTTTCGTCTCGGGCTCCCGGAACCGGGGCCCCGCCCCAAGTCCATCGCATCCCCTGAGCTGGGGTGTTGCGACGACCACTAGAACGGGAGGTCCCGGGTCGGGGCTTCGGCCTTTCCTGCGGTATCGATATGCGGCTCCGTCGCGGGGCAGGGCTGCGCGGCGGACCCGGGGGTCAGGGGCGGAGCCCCTGCCATGCGGCGGAGCCGCATGTAGGTGCTGCGGGAAGGGGCGGGGAAGGGGGAAGCGTCGATATGCGGCTCCGCCGCATGGTCCGCCGGACACCCCGTAGCCGGAGGACGGGCTGAGGGAGGGGTGGGGTACTCAGGTGTGTGGGAAGGCCAAAGCGCGTGACGACGCGGATGTGCTGCGGCCGCACCGGGGGAGGGAATCCGGCGGGCGCGGGCGAAGCCTCGAAGCGCTGAGGAAGGGAGTCCCCCTACGGCAGCTGAGGCGGGCGGTCAGCCCGAACAGGACGACGACCACACCCGACCGAAGTCGATGTGGTCGCGCGTGACCAGTCGCTGCCGTGAGTCCATGGGGCAAGTGGAGCAGCCTTCCGCTTCCTCGTCAACCGTCGGTGAGACGCACCGCTCACAGTTCGGACAGTCTTGACAGCGCACCATGGGGTCGTCCTAATCTCGGGCCCATGCCGGGCCGAGAGGCTCGCATGCCGGGCTGAGGGGCTCGGCCGTTGTCGAGCTGAGGGGCTCGGCGTGTGTGAAGGCCGTGCGTGTGTTCACTTCAGAACCCACGGAGCCTCCGCATGTCCGCGAACCCGGACCATCCCGCGCATCCGGACCACCCCTTCCGATCACCCGTCCGATCACCCGCCACCGTCGTCATCGTCGGCGCGGGCCCGCGTGCCACCGGTCTGATCGAGCGCATCGCCGCCAACGCCCCCGAACTGTACGGCGACGGCGCTCCGTTCGCGCTGCACCTGGTCGATCCGCATCCGCCCGGCGGCGGCCGTATCTGGCGCCCCGACCAGTCCCCGCTGCTGTGGATGAACTCCATGGCCGAGGACGTCACCATGTTCACCGACGAGTCGGTGGAGCGCGAAGGCCCGATACGCCCCGGTCCCTCCCTCGCCGAGTGGGCCCGCGAGGTCCGCGGAGCGGAGCCGTCACACGCCCTGCCGCCCGAACTCGCCGCCGAGGCCGCCGCCCTGACCGGGCAGAGCTTCGCCACCAGACGTCTGCAGAGCGCCTATCTGCGCTGGGTGTACGAGCGCGCGGTGGCCGACCTGCCGCCCGGTACCACCGTCCATGAGCACCGGGACCGAGCCGTGCGCGTCACCGGACCGCGCGACGGACGGCAGCAGGTGTGGCTGGAGGGGCGGACCGCCCCGCTCACCGCCGACGCCGTGGTCCTCGCCCTCGGCCACCTCGACGCCGAACCCGACGCCGAGCAGCGGGCGCTCACCGCGTTCGCCGCCGAGCACCAACTGACCCATCTCCCGCCGGAGTACACCGCCGACAGCGACCTGAGCGCGCTGCGCCCCGGCGAGCCGGTGATCGTACGCGGCCTCGGCCTCGCCTTCGTCGATCTGATGGTGCTGCTCACCGAGGGGCGCGGCGGACGCTATGAGCGCGGCCCGGACGGGGAGTTGGCCTACCGGCCCTCCGGCCGCGAGCCCGTGCTGTACGCCGGTTCGCGGCGCGGCGTGCCCTACCACGCCAAGATCGGCTACTCGCTGAGCGGTGAGCGGCCCCCCGTGCCGCGCTTCTTCGGCCCCGCCGAGGTCGATGCGTTGCTCTCGCGCCCCGGGCGGCCGGACTTCCGGCGCGACGTCTGGCCGCTGATCGCCAAGGAGCTGGGGTTCGCCCACTACCACCGGCTGTTCACCGCCCATCCGGAGCGCGTGGCAGGGGAGTGGTCCGCGTTCGAGGAGAAGTACGCCGCCTGCCCGCCCGGCAGCCCCGACCTGGACGTCCTGGTCGCCGCGGCCGTCCCCGACCCGGCCGACCGGCTCGACCTCGACGCCCTCGACCACCCCCTGGCCGGGCTGCGGTTCGGCGGCCACGAGGCCCTGCAGCAGGCGCTGCGCGGCCATATCGAGGCCGACCTCGCCCGCCGCCACGACCGCGCGCACAGCCCCGACCTGGCCGTCTTCCTCGCCCTGCTCTCCGTCTACGGCCAGCTGATCCGGCTCGGCGACATCGGCGGCTGGTGGCACGGCTTCTTCAGCTTCCTCGCCTCCGGCCCGCCGGGGCCACGGCTTGAGCAGCTGCTCGCGCTCTCCCGCGCCGGAGTGGTCCGCTTCCTCGGCGCCGACATGACCGTGACCCCGGATCCGGTGCGCGGGGTGTTCCGGGCGAGCGCCGCCAGCGTGCCCGGACACACCGTCGAGGCCCGTGCGCTGGTCGAGGCCCGGCTGCCGGAGCCGACCGTGGACCGCTCCCGCGACACCCTGCTGCGCTCCCTGTACCGCGACGGCGCCGCCGCCACCCCGGCCGGACTGCTCGCCGTCAGCCCCGCCGACGCCCGGATCCTGGACCGGGCGGGCCGCCCGCATCCGCGCCGCTACGCGCTCGGCCCGCACACCGACGCCCGCGCCTCGGGCGCCTTCGCCCGGCCCCGTACCAACGCGCCCGCGTTCCGGCAGAACGACGCCACCGCGCGGGCCCTGCTGCTCTGTCTGCGCGAGCTGTCCTGTCGCGCCACGGCCACCGCCTGAGCGTCACCGCCTGAGCCTCATCGCTTGAGCTCCACCGTCCGAGCCTCACCGCCCGAGCTCCACCGCTTGAGCACCTGCGCCTCAGCTCCACCGCCCGAGCGCCCCCCCGGAAACCATCCCCCGTACAGCCCTCCGCTCCCTCCGAAGGACCCTCCATGTCCCTGACGTCCGATCCACCCGTCGGCAAGGCCGCCGCAAGCGGCACCGAACGCGAGGACTACTCCGCCCTCAAGGTCGTCCCGGTACGCCACCCCTGGCGCTGGGCCGCCGTCGTCGCCACCGCCGTCCTGGTGGCCCAGTTCGCCCACGGCCTGATGACCAACCCCGGCTGGGAGTGGGACGTCTTCGCCGACTTCTTCACCACCCGGACCATCCTCAAGGCGGTCTGGATCACCATCCAGCTCACCTTCTACGGCACCGCGCTCGGCTTCGCCCTCGGTATCGTCCTCGCCTTCATGCGGCTGTCCCAGAGCCCCTTCCTGAAGTCGGTCGCCTTCACCTACATCTGGGCGTTCCGCTCCATCCCGCTCATCGTCCAGCTGCTGTTCTGGTTCAACCTCACCTATCTCTACAAGCGGCTGGACTTCGGCATCCCCTTCGGCCCCGGCTTCTTCTCCTTCGACACCGCGGGTCTGGTCGGGGCGATGAGCGCGGCGGTGCTCGGACTCGCCCTCCACCAGGCGGCCTACGCGGCGGAGATCGTGCGCGGCGGCGTCCTCGCCGTGGACGGCGGACAGCTGGAGGCGGCGGCCGCGCTCGGGATCCCCGGCTGCGGCAGCTGCGCCGGATCGTGCTCCCGCAGGCGATGCGCTCGATCCTGCCCAACGCCGCCAACGAGGTCATCTCGCTCTTCAAGGGCACCTCGATCGTCTCCGTCATGGCGATCGGCGAGCTCTTCTACCAGGTGCAGGTCATCTACGGCCGCAACGGCCGGGTCGTGCCGCTGCTGATGGTCGCGACCGTCTGGTACATCATCCTGACCACCGTGCTCTCGATCGCGCAGTACTACGTCGAGCGCCACTTCTCGCGGGGAGCCACCCGATGACCGCCATGGTCGACATCCGCTCCGTCCACAAGAGCTTCGGGTCCCTGGAGGTGCTGCGCGGCATCGACCTGGAGGTGCGCTCCGGGGAGGTGGCCGTCGTCCTCGGCCCCTCCGGCTCCGGCAAGTCCACCCTGCTGCGCGCCATCAACCACCTGGAGAAGGTGGACAGCGGCTGGATCAGCGTCGGCGGCTCGCTGGTCGGCTACCGCCGCCAGGGCGACCGCCTCTACGAGCTGCGCGAACGCGACATCCTCAAGCAGCGCACCCGGATCGGCTTCGTCTTCCAGAACTTCAACCTCTTCCCGCATCTGACGGTGCTGGAGAACATCGTCGAGGCGCCGGTCTCGGCGTTGCGCCGTCCCAGGAAGGAGGCGGTGCGCGCGGCCGAGACGCTGCTCGACCGGGTCGGTCTGGCCGACAAGGCGGCCGCGTACCCCCGGCAGCTCTCCGGCGGCCAGCAGCAGCGGGTGGCGATCGCCCGCGCCCTCGCCCTGGAGCCCGAGCTGCTGCTCTTCGACGAGCCGACCTCCGCCCTCGACCCCGAACTGGTCGGCGAGGTCCTCGACGTCATCAAGGACCTGGCCCACCAGGGCACCACGATGATCGTCGTCACCCATGAGATCGGCTTCGCGCGAGAGGTCGCCGACACCGTCGTCTTCATGGACGGCGGCCGGATCGTCGAGCGGGGCACACCCGCCGAGGTGCTCGACGCGCCGCGCCACGAGCGCACCAAGGCGTTCCTCTCCAAGGTCCTCTGAGGCCACGGATGTTCACGAGCCCGCCGATGTCCACGAGATCGCACATGTCCACGAGCTCGCCGAAGCCCACCAGATCACAGGTCTCCACCAGACCACCGACGTTCACCTACGCAAGGAGCACCCCGTGAAGACCCGCCGTACCCTCGTCACCGCCGTCGCCGCGCTCACCGCCTCCGCCCTGCTCGGCGGCTGCGGCGACGGCGACGTCCAGGAGTCGGTGGGCTCCAAGGGCTCGAAGAACGCCATCAACATCAGCCCGGACCAGCACCGCATCAGAGGGAAGAAGGTCGACTCGATCGCGGCGAAGGTACCCGCCGCGATCCGTGAGCGCGGCACCCTGCGCATCGGCGGCAGCGCCGACGCCTCCGCCCCGCTCGGCTTCTACGCGACCGACGACAAGACCCGGATCGGCTCCGAGATCGACATCGCCACGCTGGTGGCCGACACCCTCGGGCTCAAGGTCGACTTCCAGGCGGTCTCCTGGGAGAACCTCTTCGTCGGCCTGGACAGTTCCAAGTTCGACGGCGTGTTCTCCAATGTGACGGTCACCGAGGAGCGCAAGGAGAAGTACGACTTCGCCACCTACCGTCTTGACGACCTCGCCTTCGAGGCCAAGAAGGGCACCTCCTGGCGGGTCAAGGGCCCGAAGGACGTGGCGGGCAAGACCATCTCGGTCGCCTCCGGCACCAACCAGGAGAAGATCCTGGTCGACTGGAGCAAGCAGAACGAGAAGGCGGGCCGCAAGCCCGTGGACATCAAGTACTTCCAGAAGGACACCGACTACTACCTCGCCCTCCAGTCCGGCCGCATCGACGCCTACTTCGGCCCGAACCCCACCTCCGCTTACCACGTCGCCTCGGCCGGCCAGACCCAGATCATCGGCCGGTTCTCGGGCGGTGGCGACCAGGTGCAGGGCAAGATCGCGGCCACCACCAAGAAGGGCAGCGGGCTGGTCGACGCCTATGCCGCGGCCCTGGACCACGTGATCCAGGACGGCTCGTACGCCAAGGTCCTGAAGCGGTGGGGGCTCTCCAGCGAGGCGGTGAAGAAGTCCGAGATCAACCCGCCCGGGCTGCCCAAGCCGTGACCCGCTGGAATTCGTCGCCTCCGACGCCGCCGACGGCTTCATCCTCGTGCCCCATCCGACCCCGACGGGCTCGATGACTTCGTGGACCGGGTGGTGCCGCTCCAGGAGCGCGGGGGTGTTCCGCACCGCGTACACCGGTCCGACACTCCGCGACCACCTGGGACTTCCCGATCCGGGGGAGCGGGGCCAGGGCCTGTCGTCAAAGGGGTGCGATACGCCCGCGCCATAACGGAACCCGATCGCCCGCGCGTCCGTCTCACCGGATACCCAAGGGGATGGGAGCACAAGCCCCGGCGGCCTGAACCCGCCGGGGCTATGTGGCGTGTGCCCGGCGACTGTTCCGAATTGTCCTCTTGCGCGCTGCGCCCGGAGCCACGAATACTTCCGGAAGCGCTTGTCAGGGGCACGCCGAATCGGTCATATCGGCGTGCTCATTGACTGCGCCTCACGGGCCTGCCCACCCAAGTGGACCCCGATTCCCACGGAGGAAGAGTTGAGGATCAAGCGCAACGCCCCCACAGCAAGCAGGCGAGACGTATCGCCCTGATTGCCGCGACCTCCGCCCTGGTGGCCGGAACGGCACTGGCCGCCCCGCCGCCTACGCCGGTAGCGACGGCGCCCGCACCTTCAGTGCGGCCGAGGCCAAGTCGGCGAGCAGCGCCGTCCTCGAGGCCGATGTCGCGGGCACCGCCTGGTATGTCGAGAAGGGGACCAACAAGCTCGTGGTCACCGCCGACAGCACGGTGTCCCAGAGTGAGATAGCCAAGATCAAGAACACCGCCGGCGCGAACGCCGACGCGATCGAGGTCAAGCGCACCCCCGGCAAGATTCAGAAGCTGATCGCGGGCGGCGACGCGATCTACGCGAGTAGCTGGCGCTGCTCCCTCGGCTTCAACGTGCGCAACAGCAGTGGCGCCAACTACTTCGTCACCGCCGGTCACTGCACCGACGGTGCCGGCACCTGGTGGTCGAACTCCGGCCACACCACCACCATCGGCCCGACGGCCGGCTCCAGCTTCCCGACCAACGACTACGGTCTGGTCCGGTACAGCGGCTCGGTCACCCCGCAGGGCACCGTCGGCAGCCAGGACATCACCTCGGCCGCCAACCCGACCGTGGGTCAGACGGTCACCCGGCGCGGCTCCACCACCGGCATCCACAGCGGCCGGGTCACCGCGCTGAACGCCACGGTCAACTACGGCAACGGCGACGTCGTCTACGGCATGATCCAGACCACGGTCTGCGCCGAGCCCGGCGACAGCGGCGGCCCGCTCTACGCCGGCTCCACCGCCCTCGGCCTCACCTCCGGCGGCAGCGGCGACTGCACCTCCGGTGGCACCACGTTCTTCCAGCCGGTCGTCGAGGCCCTGAACGCGTACGGCGTGAGCGTCTACTGATCGGCCCCGTTCGTCCGCTGATCAACTCCGCGCCAGGCTGAGCGAGAGCCCCCGTCCGTGCTGCCGGACGGGGGCTCTCCGCGTCGGTGGGGAAGGCCGTTCCGGGCGGCCTGACGGGGGTTTTCCACAGCCCTCCCCACTGTTCGACGGGCGGACTATCGTGGACATCAGTACCCCACGAGGGGCATTGTTCGCGATACGGACGGCAGGTGGCCGTGATGGTCGATGCGCTCGTGACATTGGTAGTGGTACTGGCTTGCCTCGGCGCCATAGGCGTGCTGGCCGCGGCCCGGGTGGTCAAGCAGTACGAGCGGGGGGTGGTCTTCCGGCTCGGGAGGCTCCGCTCGGATATCCGGGGGCCGGGGTTCACCATGATCGCCCCGTTCGTCGACCGGCTCAACAAGGTCAATATGCAGATCGTGACGATGCCCGTCCCCGCCCAGGAAGGCATCACCCGGGACAATGTGACCGTGCGGGTCGACGCCGTCGTCTACTTCAAGGTCGTGGACGCGGCCGAGGCGCTGGTCGCGGTGGAGGACTACCGCTTCGCCGTCTCCCAGATGGCCCAGACCTCGCTGCGGTCGATCATCGGGAAGAGCGATCTGGACGATCTGCTCTCCAACCGGGAGAAGCTCAACCAGGGCCTGGAGCTCATGATCGACAGCCCGGCCGTCGGATGGGGCGTCCACATCGACCGGGTGGAGATCAAGGACGTGTCGCTGCCGGAGACCATGAAGCGGTCGATGGCCCGCCAGGCGGAGGCCGACCGGGAGCGCCGCGCCCGGGTGATCAACGCGGACGCGGAGCTGCAGGCGTCGAAGAAGCTGGCCGAGGCCGCCTCCCAGATGGCCGACACCCCTCGGCGCTCCAGCTGCGGCTGCTGCAGACGGTGATGGCGGTCGCCGCCGAGAAGAACTCCACACTGGTGCTGCCCATCCCGGTCGAGCTGCTGCGCTTCCTGGAGAAGGGACAGCAGGAGATCCCGGCGGCGGCCCGGACGGAGGGCGGTGCGGAGGGCGGCGCGGAGGGCGGCGCCCCGGCCGCCGGTCCGGCCGCCGCGCCGGAGCGGGAGGCCGCGCCCGCCCAGCCGGCCCAGCCCGCTCGGCAGGCGATGCCGACGCTCACCGAGCGCGAGCCGGAGCCGCATTCGGTCGAGCGATGAGCCGTGGGAGGTGATCCGACAGGGGACCCCGCGAGGGATTCCCTGAGGGGATTCCCTGAGGGGATCCGCCCGGTTTGACGGTTCGTCCGGAAATCTGATTCGGTGCCCGTACACCTCGAAGGTGTGCGGGCACCGCCATGTCCGGACATGAGTCCGCAGTGTAAATTTCACGCCCATGACGTGAACGCGCCCTTGTGCGTGCCCGGTGGTGATGGGAATACTCGGCGGCGCAAATTGGCATGGACGCGCCCCGAGTGGGGAGAAGCGCCATGTCGTTACGCCCTCCGGGCCCTGGCACCCCACTGCCGATGGGCCCAACCCCCACTGGAAGGCAGAGAGTTGAAGCACCGCCGCATACCCAAGCGTCGTGTCGCCATCGCCGGAGCCGGCATAGCGGCCCTGGTCGCCACGGGCATCACCCTGCAGAGCGCCAACGCCGCCCCGGTGAGCCCCAGCCCGACACCCTCTCGGTCGGCGCCGCCGGAAAGCTCGCCAACACGCTCACCTCCTCGCTCAAGAGCGACACGGCGGGTTCGTACTACGACGCCAAGGCCAAGAAGCTCGTCGTCAACGTGGTCAACAAGGGCGTCGTGGACAAGGTCCGGGAGGCCGGGGCCGAGGCCAAGGTGGTCACCCACACCCTGGCCGAGCTGAGCAAGGCGCGTCAGACGCTGAAGGAGAAGGCCACCATCCCCGGCACCTCGTGGTCGGTGGACCCCAGAAGCAACAAGGTCGTCGTCACCGCGGACAGCTCCGTCAAGGGCACCCGGATGGCCACCCTCAACAAGGTCGCCGACGCGCTCGGCGACAAGGTCGAGGTGAAGCGCTCGGCCGGGAAGTTCTCCACCTTCATCGCGGGTGGCGACGCCATCTGGGGCGACGGCGGGCGCTGCTCGCTCGGGTTCAACGTCGTCAAGGGCGGCGAGCCGTACTTCCTGACCGCCGGTCACTGCACCGAGGCCATCAGCAGCTGGTCGGACTCGCAGGGCGGCGGGGAGATCGGGACCAACGCGGGCAGCGAGTTCCCCGGCAACGACTACGGCCTGGTCAAGTACACCAAGGACACCGACCACCCGAGCGCGGTCGACCTCTACAACGGCAGCACCCAGGCGATAGCCAAGGCCGGTGACGCCACCGTCGGCCAGAAGGTGACGCGCAGCGGCTCCACCACCCAGGTGCACGACGGCGAGGTCACCGGCCTCAACGCGACCGTCAACTACCAGGAAGGGTCGGTCGAGGGCTGATCCAGACCAACGTCTGCGCCGAGCCCGGCGACAGCGGCGGCGCGCTCTTCGCGGGCGACACGGCGCTGGGTCTGACCTCGGGCGGCAGCGGTGACTGCTCCTCGGGCGGCGAGACCTTCTTCCAGCCGGTGCCGGAGGCGCTGCAGGCGTTCGGCGCCGAGATCGGCTGACCTGACTGACCTTTGTGAACGAAAGCAGGCCCCCGGACACCCGTGGACGGTGTCCGGGGGCCTTCCCTTTTTTGTTGTGCTGGTGCGGCTGTGCCGCGTACGCGGTCGTTCAGCCGGTCAGAACTCGAAGACCGCCGTCGGGGCCGCGCTCTTGAAGCAGTTGTTCGCGAAGGTGTGCTCGTACGACACCCGGCGGCCGTCCCAGATCCCTCGGCGGTGACGGTGATGGGGTGCCATTCCTTGGTGCACACCCGGCCGGGCTCCGCCCCGGTCCGCAGCTGACCGAACAGGCCGCCCACGGAGCGGAGTTCGGCGCATGCCTGAGTGGGGGCCGGGTGGGTACCGGTGGGGGTGGGGCGACAGCTCAGAGTCACCGCCCGCTGGACCTCGGTCGTGGCCGCGTCGGCCCCCCAGCCGACGGTCAGGACCAGCGCGGACGGCGGGTACAGGCTCTTCGGCTTGGCGGGCTCGGCGTGTGCCGCGCCACCCGTGCCGATCCCCAGCACGGCGCTCATGGCCAGTGCGGCTCCCAGCCCGATCGCCCCAGTAGTCTTCCGCATTTCGAACACTCCCTTGCTCGTCGTTGCAGATACCGGACGGAGTTCTACGCGGTGCGCGTCGGGAACGCACGTCGATCGAGCACTTCCGGTCGCTACAAGTAGTCGTTCGGTGGCTTATTGTCGCGTGCGGTGGATGTCCGGGCGCGGAACGCCGCGTGGCGACCGGGTGTGCGGCGCCGCGCGCATTGCGCCCCTCAGGGGCCCCGTCCGCCGTCCCCGCTTCTGCGGACGGCGTGCTCAGCGAGGTGCCGAGACGCTCAAATCGATTCAAGAGCGCTCAGGTGAGCAGGGTCGAGTGATGTGCGTGATGTCTTTGGGGTGAGGGCTGTCGCCTGCCGCGCCAGGGCGAGAACCTGCCAGGGCAAGCCGACCGGCGGAGTGGGGTCGGAGCCCGGAATCCGCGGCTCCCCCGGGGCCCTAGCCGCCCTGGCCCAGCTCTCCGCTCAGGGGTCCGGTCTGCCGCCCCAGCCGTAGCCGCGCTCCGCGCGCAACCGCACCACCAGCCGCCGCTCGGCCACCATCGCCGCGCGGAACTCCTCCCAGTCCGGGTGCTCGCCCTGGATCGCGCGGTAGACCTCCACCAGCTCATCGGCGGTGGCGTCATGGGGATCGGCGGCGACCGGCGTCAGCTCGGCATCGCCCTCGGCCACCAGATAGGAGTAATGGTCCCCGCTGGTGACGTAGAAGCTCGCGCGCGGATCGCGGCGCAGATTGCGGGTCTTGGCGCGGTCGTCGGTGACGGAGATCCGGATGAGGCGCGTCGCGGGTCATAGGTGAAGGCGACATTGGACAGCTGCGGCCGTCCGTCCCGCTTGAGGGTGACGAGCGCGCCGGTGCGCTGCTCCAGCAGCAGATCGAGCAGGGATCCCTCCGTCATGGTGATCAGCATACGCATGGGCCGGTGACCCGCCTACCGATGCGACCCACCGGCTTCCGCGTGCCGCGTTCGCAAGGCGACACGCGGGATTAAAGGGTGTTTTAGGTGCTTATGGTGGAGAAGGAAGTGTCTTCGAAAGTGCCATCGAAGTCGACTCGTACGCGTGTTCGAGAATGGGGTTATGGTGGGGCGTGGGACATGCGGGGTCGGTCAGGGGGTGTGAGCAGCGGGAGGTGCGGATGCCAGGCTTCACGCATCTGCACACCGCGTCCGGGTTCTCCATGCGGTACGGGGCCGCACACCCGGAGCGGCTGGCGCAGCGTGCCGCCGAGCGCGGCATGGACGCGATCGCGCTGACCGACCGGGACAGCCTCGCCGGGGCGGTGCGGTTCGCCCGGGCGTGTGAGCGCGCGGGGGTGCGGCCGCTGTTCGGGGTGGACCTCGCCGTACGGATGGAGGCCCCGGAGCCGGGGCGCACCGCCCGGCGCCGTACGCCGGTGCGCGGCGGGGCGTTCATCGACGAGTCCGCGCCCCGGGTGGTCTTCCTCGCCCGGGACGGCGTGCCCGGCTGGGCCGCGCTGTGCGGGCTGGTCTCGGCCGCCCACGCGGGGCTCGCCCACCCCGGAACCGCCCGGACGAACGGCGAGGGGCCGCCCCTGCTGCACTGGCGCGATCTGGTGGGTGACCCCGGCGCGCTCGCCCCGCTGACCGTGCTGCTCGGCCCGGACTCCGACGTCGGCCGGGCCCTGGCCGCCGGGCGCCCCGACCGGGCCGCCCGGCTGATCGCCCCCTGGCGCGAACTCTTCGGCGACGCGCTGCGGCTGGAGGCCGTATGGCACGGCCGCACCGGCACCGGCCCGGGCTCGCTGCGGCTCGCCGCCCGCACCGTCGGCTTCGCCGCCGAGCAGGGCGTCCCGGCCGTGCTGAGCAACGCCGTGCGCTACGCCGATCCGGGGGAGGGGCCGGTCGCCGACGTCCTGGACGCGGCCCGTCGGCTCGTCCCCATCGACCCGCGCACCCCCGGGGCGCTCGACAGCGGTGAGCGCTGGCTCAAGGGCCCCGGGACATGGCGCGGGCGGCCGAGCGGATCGTGGAGGCGGCGGGGATGCGACGGGACGCCGCGCACCGGCTGCTGGAGGACACCCGGCGCACCGCCGCCGGGTGTCTGGTCGACCCCGAGGACCACATCGGCCTGGGCAGCGTCCACTTCCCCGAGCCCCGGCTGGTCGGGGCCGGGCGGCGGAGCGCCGAGCGGGTGCTGCGGTCGCGCTGCGCCGCCGCCATGGTGCTGCGGGGATACGACCGGGACCGGGCGCGCTGGGAGCGGCTGGAGGACGAACTGCGCACCATCGAACGGCTCGGCTTCGCCTCGTACTTCCTCACCGTCGCGCAGGTCGTCGACGACACCCGGGAGCTGGGCATCCGGGTGGCCGCCCGGGGCTCCGGCGCCGGATCGTTCGTCAACCACCTGCTGGGCATCGCCCATGCCGACCCGGTGGCCAACGGCCTGCTGATGGAGCGCTTCCTGTCGGTGCGGCGGGCCGCGCTGCCCGATATCGACATCGATGTGGAGTCGGCGCGCCGGCTCGACGTCTATCGCGCGATCTTCGAGCGGTTCGGGTCCGAGCGGGTCGCGACCGTCTCGATGCCCGAGACCTACCGGGTGCGCCACGCCGTACGGGACGTGGGCGCGGCGCTCGGCATGGACCCGGCCGAGGTGGACCGGCTCGCCAAGTCCTTCCCGCACATCCGCGCCCGCGATGCCCGCGCGGCACTCGCGGAACTGCCCGAGCTGCGGGAGCTACGCGAGGCGACCGTCGAGCAGGAACGTTTCGGCAGGTTCTGGGAGCTGGTCGAGGCGCTCGACGGGCTGCCCCGTGGCATCGCCATGCACCCCTGCGGGGTGCTGCTCTCGGACGCCGGACTGCTGGCCCGTACGCCCATCGTGCCGACCAGCGGCGAGGGCTTCCCCATGTCGCAGTTCGACAAGGACGACGTGGAGGAGCTCGGACTGCTCAAGCTGGATGTCCTCGGAGTGCGGATGCAGTCCGCGATGGCGCACGCGGTCGCCGAGATCCGGCGGGCCACCGGGCGTGTCGTGGACATCGACGACCCCGAACAGGTCCGTCCCGGCGATCCGGCCACCTACGACCTGATCCGCTCCACCGAGACCCTCGGCTGCTTCCAGATCGAATCGCCCGGTCAGCGCGATCTCCTCGGTCGGCTGCAGCCCACCTCCTTCCATGACCTCGTGGTCGACATATCGCTCTTCCGGCCCGGCCCGGTCGCCGCCGACATGGTTCGGCCCTTCATCGACGCCCGGCACGGCCGCAAGCCCCCGCGCTATCCGCACCCGGACCTGGAGGACGCGCTGCGCGAGACGTACGGGGTGGTGGTCTTCCATGAGCAGATCATCAAGATCGTGTCGATCATGACCGGATGTGAACGGGACCTCGCCGACGAGGCGCGGCGCGCCCTGTCCGACCCCGAGCGACAGGGGCGGGTGCGGGCCTGGTTCCACGCGGAGGCGGAGAAGCGGGGCTACGCGCCGGAGGTGCGGCTGCGCACCTGGGAGATCGTCGAGGCGTTCGGCTCGTACGGCTTCTGCAAGGCGCATGCCGTCGCCTTCGCGGTCCCGACGTACCAGTCCGCCTGGCTCAAGGCGCACCATCCGGCCGCCTTCTACGCCGGGCTGCTCACCCATGACCCCGGGATGTACCCGAAGCGGCTGCTGCTGGCGGACGCGCGGCGGCGCGGGGTGCCGATCCTGCCGCTGGATGTGAACCGGTCGGGGGCCGCCTATCGAATCGAACTGACGTCTGGTGATTCTCACGACAGCCGTCATGAACGTGATATCCGTCATGAACGTGACAGCCGTCATGAACGTGACAACCATCATAATCCTGACAGAAGTCATAAAGAGGACGTCGGTATCCGGCTGGCGCTGAGCGACGTCCACGGCATCAGCGAGGCCGAGACCGAGCGGATCGCGGCCGGACAGCCGTACTCCTCGCTCCAGGACCTGTGGCTGCGCGCCCACCCCGGGCGGCCGGTCGCCGAACGGCTGGCCCAGGTCGGCGCGTTGGACGCGTTCGGCGCGAGCCGCCGCGATCTGCTGCTGCGGATCGCCGAACTGCACCGGCAGCAGCGGGGTGCCGCCCGGCGCAACGCGGAGGGACAGCTTCCGCTGGCCGAAACCGGCCCCGCCGCCCCCGCCGGGCTCCCCGACCTCGACGCGGACGAACGCCTCGGCGCCGAACTCGGCATCCTCGGCATGGACGTCTCCCGCCATCTGATGGGCGACCACCGGGACTTCCTGGAAGAGCTGGGCGCGATCCCCGCGAAGCGGCTGCGCGACGCGCCGCACGGGGAGGTCGTGCTCGTCGCCGGCGCCAAGGCCGCCACCCAGACCCCGCCGATCCGCTCCGGGCGCCGGGTCATCTTCACCACGCTCGACGACGGTACGGGGCTGGTCGACTGCGCCTTCTTCGACGACAGCCACGCGGCGTGCGCGCACACCGTCTTCCACTCCTGGCTGCTGCTCGTCCGCGGCGTGGTCCAGCGGCGCGGCCCGCGCAGCCTCAGTGTCGTCGGCTCGGCCGTGTGGAACCTCGCCGAACTGGCCCAGCTCAGGAAGGAGGGCGGCCTCGGGGCGGTCGCCGCCGAACTGGCGGGGACGGGCCCGGAGGCGGCCGAAGCGGACTCCGGCCGCCGCATCGAGATGCCCACCGGCTACGCCATGCACCCCTGGGCCGACCTCCGGCCCGCGGGCGACCAGGCCGCCACCGGCCGCAAGCTGTGGCACGCCAGTCCGGGGAGCGCGGGATGACCTCCGACCAGCACTCCTTCTCCGACCAGCACCCCTTCCCGACCCGCCGGATGGACATGGCCCTGCCGGGTGGCGGCCGGGCCGTGGGCCCGGAGCGGGCGGGCGATGTGCCGCAGGTGGCGGACGTGCCGCAGGTGGCGGACGTGCCGCATGTGCTGTACGTGCGGTTCCACCCCGCGCCCGGGGAGGACGTCTACCAAGGGCTGCTCACCCTGCTCGGCGAGGTGACGCCGGTCGTCGAGGCGCTGCCGCCCGATGCCGCGCTCGCGGATGTGCGTGGCGCGCTGCGGTACTTCGGGCGGGACGCGGCGGGGCTGGCCGAGATCGTACGGGTCCGGGCGCTGGCCCGGTACGGCGTGGACTGCACCGTCGGCGTCGCCGCCAACCCCCTGCTCGCGCGCATGGCCGCCCACGAGGCCCAGGAGGACCAGGGTGCTCAGGGGGCCCAGGAGTCCGGGGCCGTCCGTGCCGTTCCCGGCGATCCGGACGCCGTCGCCGCGTTCCTGGCCCGCAAGCCGCCCATCGCCCTGCCCGGGGTGGGGCCCGCGACCGCGCGCACCCTGAGTGCGTACGGGCTGGACAGCGCCGCCCGGATCGCCGCCGCGCCGCTGTCCACCCTCCAGCGGATCCTCGGCGCGGCGACCGCGCGCCGCGTCCACGCCTGGGCGCGCGGTATCGACCCGGCGCCGGTCACCCCGAACGCCCCCGCCCGTGCGATGGGCGCCGAACACCGCTTCCGCCGCGATGAGTTGGACCCCGTGCGCCGTCGTCGCGCGCTGCTCACCCTCGCCGACGGGCTCGGCGTCCGGCTGCGGACGAGCGGGCAGGTGGCGGCCGCGATCAGCCTCACCGTCCGCTACGCCGACCGCTCCACGACCACCCGCACCCGCACCCTGACCGAGCCGACCGCCCACACCCCGGCGCTGACCGCCGCCGCGTACGCGCTGCACGACGCGCTCGGGCTGCAGCGGGCCCGGGTGCGGTCCGTGGCGCTGCGCGTCGAGGGGCTGACGGACGCCGGACTCGCCTCCCATCAGCTGACGTTCGACCCCGCGGACGAGAAGTCACGCCGGCTGGAGGCCGCCGCCGACCGGGCCCGCGCCCGCTTCGGCGTCTCCGCGGTCCGGCCCGCCGGGTTCCTCGACGTCGCGTGAGTTTCCCCGACGTCGCGTACGCCGGGGTCCACCAGTCCCACTGGTTTTCCCCACTCACGTAACCCGGTGCATTCCTGGACGTCACGTGAAAAGCGTGTAAACGTTCCTTCACTGACAGATGGCTGGATGGCTTTGCTACTCGCGCGTAATTTCGAGTGAGCGCACCACTCTTGTGATCCGGATCGCAGGGCGCAGCGCAAGCGCACCGTCAGCGCGACTCTCTCCCCCACCAGCGAGGAGTTCATGTGATGCTGCCCTGGAGGCGTATCCGGCGAATCCGGAAGACCAAGACCCGCAGCTTACTACCCGCCCTGGCCCTCGCGGTCGCGGCGACCGCGGCGACCCCCACCGCCGCGCTCGCCACGGACACCGCGTCGGAGGCGGTGAGCAGTGGCTGGAACGACTACTCCTGCAAGCCATCGGCCCAACACCCCCGCCCCGTCGTCCTCGTGCACGGCACCTTCGGCAACTCCGTCGACAACTGGCTGGGCTTCGCCCCCTACCTGGTCCAGCGCGGTTACTGCGTCTTCTCCCTCGACTACGGCCAACTGCCCCTCGTCCCGCTGTTCCACGGCCTGGGGCCGATCGACAAGTCCGCCGAGCAGCTGTCCGCCTATGTGGACCGGGTGCTCGCCGCCACCGGCGCCGCCAAGGTCGACATGGTCGGGCATTCGCAGGGCGGGATGATGCCCCGCTACTACCTCAAGTTCCTCGGCGGCGCGCCGAAGGTGAACGCCCTGGTCGGCATCGCCCCCACCAACCACGGCACCACCCTGTCCGGGCTGACGAAGCTGCTGGACTACTTCCCCGGGGCCGGCGACATCATCGCCAAGGGTGCCCCGGGGCTGATGGACCAGGTGGTCGGCTCGGACTTCCTGCGGCGCCTCAACGAGGGCGGCGACACCGTCCCCGGAGTGCGCTACACCGTCATCTCGACCAAGTACGACGAGGTCGCCACGCCCTACCGGGCACAGTTCCTCTCCGGTCCGAACGTCAAGAACGTGGTGATCCAGGACCTGTGCGCGACCGACATCTCCGAGCACGTGACCATCGGGCTGACCGACGGTCTGGCCTTCCACGAGGCCGTCAACGCCCTCGATCCGGAACACGCCACGCCGACGACGTGTGCGTCGGACGACTGACGCTTGACGGCAAGTGGATGAAGCGCACGTCATGGCGCGCCCTGTCTCGGTCCGTACGAGCAGGGCGCGTCGCCCGTCGGGCTGGTCGACGTCCGATTACTCGGCGACGAGCTCGACCTCGATGTTGCCCCGCGTCGCCTTGGAGTACGGGCACACCTGGTGCGCCTGCTCGACCAGCTTGCGGCCGGTCTCGTTCTCGAGCTCGCCCGGCAGCTCGACGCGCAGCGTCACCTTGAGCCCGAAGCCGTCGTCCGCCGCGTCCTTGCCGATGCCGACCTCGGCGGTGACGGAGATGTCCTTGGTGTCGACCTTGGCCTGGCGGCCGACGAGGCCGAGCGCGGAGGCGAAGCAGGCGGCGTAGCCCGCGGCGAACAGCTGCTCGGGGTTGGTGCCCTTGCCGTTGCCGCCGAGGGCGGGCGGCATGGCCAGCGGCAGATCGAGCTGTCCGTCGGAGCTCACGGCCCGGCCGTCGCGTCCGTTGGCCGTGGCCACCGCGGTGTAGAGCGCGTCCATGAAGACCATCCCTTTCGTTTTCCGGTAGTCGTTCCGGTAGTCGGAGGGAGGTGGGGGCTCGGGGTGCCCCGCCTCCGGGCAGAAGTAGAGCACACAATTAAGTTGTGCACAACTAAAGGGTACGCTGGGGGTATGTCGCACCAGCCCGACCGCACTACCGACAGCCCCGCCGACCGCACCACCACCCCCGAGCCGCGGCCCTCCGGCGAACTGCTCCGGCTCGACCGGCAGCTCTGCTTCACCCTGCACGCCGCCTCCCGCGCCTTCGACAGCCTCTACCGCCGGGTGCTGCGCGACACGGGGCTGACCTATCCGCAGTACCTGGCCATGCTGGTGCTCTGGGAGCACGGGGAGATGCCGGTCAAGCGGCTGGGGGAGTACCTGCGGCTGGACTCCGGCACCCTCTCGCCGCTGCTCAAACGGCTGCAGTCGGCCGGACTCGTCCGGCGCGAGCGCAGCGCGCACGACGAGCGCTCGGTGACGGTCCGGCTCACGGCGGAGGGGGCGGCGCTGAAGGAGCGCGCCCAGGGTGTACCCCTGGCGGCGATCGAGGCCAGCGGCCTCGGTCTGGAGGAGGCGGTGGATCTGCAGGCGCGGGTCCGGCGGCTGACGGCGGCCCTGGACGCGGCGCTGGCCGAGGAGGCGCCGTAGGCGACGGCTCCGGCCGCTGGCGCCCCTGGAACGACGCGACAGATGCTTCCTTGCGTCGGCTCCCAGCTGCTTCCTGACACCGGCCCCGACCCTGGCCTCGCCCGCTAAACTGGATTGATCGTTCCGTTATGGAGGAGGTATGCCGTGTCCCCCGCAGGCCGCCCCCGCGCCTTCGTCATCGAGGGCGTCCTGGAAGCCGCGATGCGGCTGTTCTGGGAGCAGGGCTATGAAGCGACGTCGATGGCCCAGCTCCGGGAGGCCACCGGCCTGTCCTCGGCAAGTCTGTACGGTGCCTTCGGTTCGAAACAGGGGCTGTTCGAGCGGGCGGTGGAGCACTACATCGCGGGGCCGGGCAGCGTCACCGACGTCATCGGCGACGAAGCGTTGAGCCCGCGCGAGGCCGTCGCCCGGATGCTGCACGGATCCATCGACATGCAGACCGACACCTCCCACCCGCGCGGCTGCCTCGTAGCGCTGTCGGGTACCGTCCGGGCCCCCGGGGACGACGAAGCCGCGGTGCGCCGGACGATCGCGGCGCGCCGTGCGACGGACCGGGCGCGTATCAGAGAGTGCGTCGTCCGCGGCGTCGCGGCGGGGGAACTCCCCGAAGAAACCGACGTGGACGGTTTCACAGCCATGATCCACGGCTTCCTGCTCGGCGTCTCCACGCAAGTGTGCGACGGCACGCCCGCCCGGGATCTGCATGCCGCGGCGGACGCCGTCCTCGCTGCCTGGCACGCACCGTCCGCGCGGACGGTCGGCAGGTAGGCGAGCCGGTCGTGTCGCCTGCGGCGGGCTGCTTTCCCCTACCCGCCCCTTCCCACAACTGGGGCTCCGCCCCAGACCCCGGGGTTCAGGGGCTCGGCTGGGGCTCCGCCCCGGACTCCGGGGTCCAGGGGCGAAGCCCTGCCATGCGGCGGGCCGTGGGGCCTCAGCCGCGGCCCCGCCGTACGGTCTTGCGGCGGTTGGCGACGGCGAACAGCACGGCCGCGCCGGTGGCGAGGACCGCGGCGCCGCCGATGGCCATGGGGCCGGTGGACCCGTCGCCCCCGGTCTCGGCGAGGCGCTGCCCGTCGGCGGCGCTCCCGTTTTGCGAGCCCTGCGAGCCCTGCGCGTCCTGCGAGCCCTCCGGCCCGGTGCTCGCGGCCATGACCTCGGCGCTCTTGGCCTCGGGGTGGTTCCCCGCCGTGCTCTTCTCGTCCGCCGCCTCGGCCGACTTCGGCTGGTGGTTGGCCTCGGCGCCGCTGTCACCGCCGTGGCCGTGGTGATCGACCGTGGACTTCTCGGCGCCCTTCGCTATCTGGGCGTCATTGGGCGCGGCGGCGGTGGGCGCGGAACCCGCCTCCGTCTCCGCCCCCTTCGCGCCCCCGGCCCCGCCTCCGCCGAAGGTCACGTCCGAGCAGGTGTAGAACGCCTCCGGGCTGTCCGAGCGCTGCCAGACGCTGTAGATCAGATGGCGGCCCGACTTGCCCGGCACCTTCCCCGAGAAGACGTAACTCCCGTCCTTCAGCGTGGGGTCGGTGACCTTGGCGAACGGCTCCGCCTCCAGATCCGCCCAGGTCAGGGGCTTCGTCGGGTCGTAGCCGTCCTTGGTGATGTACAGCTCGAAGCTGCCCCGGTGGGGCGCGGTGGCCCGGTAGGTGAAGGTGTGCTCACCGGCCGTCATGGCGGTGGCGGGCCAGTCGGCGCGCGGCAGGTCCAGGCCCTTGTACTTGTCGCGGCCCGCGCTGCACAGCTTTCCGTCCGGGATGATCTGCTTGTGGCGCCCGGCGGCGTCCGGGATGTTGACCTCGTTCCAGTCGTAGAGCGCCTGGGTGCCGCCCGCCGCGACGGCCGCCTTGCAGGCCGCCGAGTCCGGGCTCTCCGGCCCCTCCGCGAAACACGCCGACACCCGGCTGACCGGGCTCGTCATCGAACCGTGTGCGGAGGCCGGGTCGGCGCTCAGCGCGGTGAGGGCGAGCGGCACCATGCCGAGCACGGCGATGCGGGCGGTTCTGCGGCGAGCGGTCGCACGAGCGGTCATCGTCGGGGACTCCTTCGGTGGGGGTGACGCGGTGGGGGGTGACGCGCAGCACGCTAGCCCCGCCCACGGGCCTCGTCGCCGGTCTTATGGCGCCGTTAAGGAGCAGCTCAGGCGCAGCTGAGACTGGGCGGGTCGCGGGGTGCCCGAGGTGATCCACCCGAGGTGATCGCCGATGATTGCGAGGGGCCGGTGGCGTGGAAGGGTGACACACATGACCGGTACGAACTCCCCCCGCGCCTCGGGCGCCTCTAGCGCCTCCCGCGCCTCCCGCCCGTCGGCCCGTGAGCTGATCGAGGCCATCGTCGACCCCGGCAGCTGGCACGGCTGGGACGAACCGGTGGAAATCACGACGGACGACCCCGAGTACCGGGCCGACCTGGAGCGGGCACGGGAGAGCACCGGTCTTGACGAGTCGGTCATCACCGGTGAGGGCCGTGTCGAGGGGCGCAGGGTGGCGCTGGTCGCGTGCGAGTTCCGCTTCCTGGCGGGTTCGATAGGGGTGGCCGCGGGGGAGCGGCTGGTACGGGCCGTGGAGCGGGCCACGGCGGAGCGGCTGCCGCTGCTGGCGGCACCGGCGTCGGGCGGCACCCGGATGCAGGAGGGTACGGTCGCGTTCCTGCAGATGGTGAAGGTGGCCGCGGCGATCACGGACCACAAGGCCGCGGGCCTGCCGTACCTCGTCCACCTCCGCCACCCCACCACCGGCGGCGTCCTCGCCTCCTGGGGCTCCCTGGGCCACGTCACCGCCGCCGAGCCGGGTGCCCTCATCGGCTTCATGGGCCCACGGGTGCACGAGGCCCTGTACGGGGAGGAGTTCCCGCCCGGCGTCCAGAACGCCGAGAACCTGATGAACCACGGCCTGATCGACGCGGTCCTCCCGCTGAGCCGCCTATCGGGCGTGGCCGCCCGGGTATTGCGGGTTCTCTGCGCGGGCGCTGCCGGGCCCTCGCCCGCCTCCGGCCAGTCGGGGGTGGAGGCGGGGCCTTCACCGAGCCCGCGCCCGACCCCGGCGTGTCGGGCGCAACACAGGCGGCGTCCGATGCGGCCGCGGCGCCCGCATCGACGGACGCCCGGGGCGGCGCCGGGCCCGCCGCCGAGGCGCGGCCCGGCACGCCGGGTGACGCGCCCGCCGGCTGGGATCCGGGGGCCAGGGGCGGCCCGTCCGCCGGATCCGGCGATGGGCGTGGCGGCGCGGGCGGCACCGACGTCGCGGGGGTGGGGCGGCCGCCCCCACATCGGCCCCGCCCGCCGGCGCCCTGCCGGGGCGGGAGGGGACGGTCGGCGTGGGGATGCCGCGGCCGGGGACGGCCCGGCAATCGGGAGTGGCGGGGCGGCCGCCCACGATCAGGCGGGGCCCATCGGGGCGCCCGGGGCCGGGCCCCCGTCGGCCGCCCCCGGACACGTTGCGCCCGGCGGGTGCGGTGCCGAGCGGGGCGCGGATGGCGCCGCCACGGCAGAGGCGGCCGGGGCGGCCGAGGGTGTGGCGGCCGCCCACGATCAGACCGGGGCCGCCGGGGCCGCCGGGGCCACCGGGCCCACCGGGGCCACCGGGGCGCCCGAGGGCAGGGCGGTCGTGCCGTCCGCGGAAGCCTCGATACGGGCCTCTCGGCGGGTGGAGCGGCCCGGGGTGCGGGACTTGTTGCGGGTGGCCGCCGAGGATGTGAGTCCGCTCAGCGGTACGGGGGCCGGGGAGCACGATCCCGGGTTGTTGCTCGCGCTCGCCCGAGTCGGTGGGACGCCCTGCGTCGTTCTCGGGCACAACCGGCGCAGTGCCCGTAAGGGCGAGACCGCCGAGGGGCCGGGGGAGGGGCAGGCGCTGGGGCCGGCCGGGTTGCGGACCGCGCGGCGCGGGATGCGGATCGCCGCCGAGCTCGGGCTGCCGCTGCTCACCGTCATCGACACCGCGGGCGCCGCGCTCAGCCGCGAGGCCGAGGAGGGCGGGCTCGCGGCGGAGATAGCGCGGTGCCTCGCCGACATGGTGACCCTGCCCGCGCCCACCCTCTGTCTGCTGCTCGGCCAGGGCGCCGGTGGTGCCGCGCTCGCGCTGCTGCCCGCCGACCGGGTCGTGGCGGCCCGCCACGCCTGGCTGTCGCCGCTGCCGCCCGAGGGCGCGTCCGCGATCCTCCACCGGACCACCGAGCGGGCCTACGAGGTCGCCGCCCGCCAGGGCGTACGCTCCGCCGACCTCCTCGCCCAGGGCATCGTCGACCGCATCGTGGAGGAGGGCACTTCCGAGGATGCCTGCGGCGCTGGGGACGCTTCCCGTGCTGGGGACGCTTCCCGTGCTGGGGGCGTCTCCGACGCACGGAATGTCTCCCGCGCCGGGGGCGCCTCCGACGCCGGGGACGCCTCCGACGCCCGGGACGCCCCCCACGTCGGAGACGCCTCCCACGCTCCCGATGTCTTCCTCAGGCGTCTCGGCCGACTCCTCGGCGCCGAACTCGCCGCTCTCCGTGCCCAGGACCCGGACCAGCGGCTCGCCGCCCGGCGCGTTCGGCATCGCCGTATCGGGCTGCCCCGTTGACGCCGAGCGTTGACGATCGTGACGGCCAATCAGGGCCAAACGGGCGGACCGCACCGTCGAATTAGCGGTCTTAGGCATGCCTAACCTAATCTCGGGCCGTGAACGAGAATGATCTCGATGCGGCGTCACGGCCGTTCTCCTCCCCTGCCCTCCGTGGCTCCTCGGCGGCCCCGGCGGCCCCGGCCGCCCCCGCCCCCGGCCGCCCCGGCTCCACCTCCTCGCCCTCAACCCCACCGACTCCGTCACCGAGGGCTTCCTCCCCGCGGCGGCCCGGCTCGGCCTGGCGGTCACCCTCCTCACCGACCAGCCCGAGGCCCATGAGCGCGCCTATGGTCGGCGGGAAGGCGACAGCGCGGCCCCGCACCCCTTCCCCGCCCTCGACATCGTCCCCTGTGACGTACGGGACTTCGCCGAGGTCATCAGCCGTATCGCCGCCGACGGCCGCCACCCCCGCGCCGTCTTCACCAACAGCGACCACCTCCAGGTCCAGGCCGCCCTCGCCGCCCAGTACTTCGGGCTCCCGGGCAAGGACTGGCGCGCCGCGCTGCGCACCAAGAACAAGGCCGAGCTGCGCCGCGCCCTCGCCGCCGCGGGCCCGGACGTCGCCGACCCCGTCTGGGCCGCCGACGCCGCGGGCCCGGATGTCGCCGACCCCGTCTGGTCCGCCGAGCTCGCCACCGGGCAGGACCCCGCCACCCTCGCCGGGCTCGACGCGCCCTACCCCTGCGTGGTCAAACCGCGCGAGGGCGTGGCCAGCGAGGACGTCGTCCTCGTCGCCGACGCGGACGAACTCGTCCGGCGCTGCGCCGAGATACGGGAGCGGCGGCCGGGCGCGGCCCTGGTCGTGGAGGAGTTCCTCGACGGCGAGCTGCGCACCCTCGAAACCCTCGGCGACGGCCGCACCCTCCACGTCCTCGGCGCCTTCCGCACCGAGCTCTCGCCGCCCCCGCACTTCATCGAGGAACGGCTGCACCTGCTGCCCGCCCCGCCGCCGCAGCCGCACACCGACCAGGTGCTGGCGCAGCTGCGCGCGCTGGGCGTCGGCTTCGGCGTGTGCCACACCGAGTACGTCGTCCAGGGGGACCGGGCCCGGCTCATCGAGGTCAACTACCGTGCCATAGGCGACCAGTGCGACCTCGTCCTCGCCGAACTCCTCGGCATCCCCCTCTTCGAGCACATCCTCCGTACGCACCTGGGCGAGCCGCTGCCGGACGACCTCGGCGCGCGCACCGACGGCAGGGTTCGCATGGAGTACGTCATGGCCGACCGCGCCGGGCGGCTCGCCTCCGCCCCTCCGGCCAGTGTGACCGAGCGCGACGGCGTACGGCTGGACTACCGGCCGCTGCGCGGGATCGGCGAGGAGCACCCGCTCCACCGCACCAACCGCGACTTCCTCGGCGTACTCCGGGCCACCGGCACCGACCAGGCGCGGATCGACGCGGCGGTGGCGCGGTTCCTCGCGGCCCACCGATGGGAGATCGTGTGACAGAGGAAGCGGAGCTTCTCGGGCGGGTGCTCGACACGCTCCTCCGAGAGGACGCCTACAAGCTGCGCAGCCGCGCCGTCCCGGTGCGGCGCGCCGACGGCGACTGGCTGCGCATCGCGCACATGAGGCCTGAGGGTCCTGAGGGTCCTGAGGGGTTCGAGGGGGCGAGACCGTGCTGCTGCCGGTGGAACCCGAAGGCTTCCAATGCGACATCCGCACCCGCCGCCCGGCCCGGCTGCTCTGCCTGCCCCCGCACGACGGGCAGGAACCGGCCGACGCCGGGTGGGCGGGTGTCGGGCGGGAGCCCGCCGTCGCTCCCTCCGCCAGTCCGACCGCCGCCGGGGCCCCGAGTGCCGGGGGCGGGCCCGGGGCATCGGGCGAGCCCGGTGGGTCGTCGGGTCGCCCGGCCAAGGTGCCCGCCGGGACCGTGCTCACCGGCCTCGACGCCGTCCTCGGGCGGCTGCGGGGAGCCGTGCCGGACGAGGACCGGGCGCTCTACGACGTCTTCGTGGACGAATGCCGCCAGGCGCTCGAGGCCATGCGGCTGCACAGCCGCGTTCGGCCCGGCGTCGTCGCCGAGTTGGGCGCGCGGTACGGGAAGTGGTGGGGCGGGATGGCCGGGGCCCTCGCGTATGACACGCTCGCCGCCTTCCGCGACCATCCGGTCTATCCGACCAGCCGGGGGCGGTCCGTCTTCAGCGAGGAGCAATTACGGGCGCACGCACCCGAGTTCCACCCCACCTTTCCGCTGCGCTGGCTCGTACTCCCGCGCGAGGCGGTGTCCGGGGATCCGGCGCGGCTGCCCGACTGGTGGCCTGCGCCCGGGGAGTTCGGGCCAGGGCCGAGCGACGGGCAGCTCGCCCTTCCCGTGCATCCGCTCACCCTCGGCCCCTCGCTGGAGAACGCCCTCCGCGCGGCCGGGCTCCACGACGCCGCCCGGCTCGCCGAGCGCCCCCTGCTGGACGTACGGCCCACCCTCTCCATGCGGACCGTGGCCGTCGCCGACGACCTCGCCGACGACCCCCTCGTCCACCTCAAGCTGCCCCTCACCACCTCCACCCTGGGGCAGCGCAACCGGCGGTCCGTCAAACCCGGCACCCTGATCGACGGCGAAGTGGCACAGCGGCTCGTGGAGGCCGTGATCGAGCGCGAGCCGAGGTTCGGCGCCACCGTGCTGCTCGCCGACGAGACCGCCCACCTCCACGCGGGACACGAACTGCTCGCCACGCTCGTGCGCCGCTACCCACCCGGCCTGGAGAACGCCACCATCGTGCCGCTGGCCGGGCTGCTCGCGCCCGCCCCGGACGGCACGCTCGTCATCGACGGGCTCGCCGAGCGCCACTACGGCGGGGACGTGCTCGCCCTGCTCGACGACTACCTCACGCTGCTCTTCGACTTCCACACCACCCTTTTCGCCTACGGCATCGCGCTGGAGTCCCATCAGCAGAACACCTCGCTGGTCTTCGAGGACGGCAGCGCGAACGGCGGTGCGGTGCCCCGGCTCCGGCTGCTCATCAAGGACCACGACGGCCCCCGCGTCCACGCGATACGCCTCGCCGCCATGATCGGCGGAGGACCGGCCGCCGACCTGTGCGGATTCGACGACCGCAGGATCCTGACGTCCGGCGACGGGTCGGTGGCCGATGTGTTCACCACCATCACCGTCCACCTCTGCGCCGCCGCCCCCCTCTTCGAGCTCGCCCGCCTCGGCCGGGCCCCGCTCGACACCCTGCTGCGGCGGCTGCGCGACCGGCTCACCGACGCCGTCGACCGGCTCGCCGTCACCCGGCCCGGCGCGGCCGCCGCGCTGCTGCGCGGTCGGGTGCTGGACGCGGACCGGCTGCCGGTCAAGGCGATGGTCACCGCCGGCACCTTGTTCACCAAGGAGCGCTCGGGCGCCGTGGACATCAACAAGCACTACGTCTCCGGGCCCAACTATCTGCTGCGGGGAAGCGGCAGATGACCGCCGTGCTCAATCGGCCCGCCTTCCCGGAACCCCTGCCCCCCACTTCCCTCCGTACCTCTCTCCTCCGCACCCGCTGGAGCCGCCCCATGCCCATGACCTCCTCGCCCGCCACGACCGTGGCCTCCGCCGACCACGCCACCGCCCACACCCTCCTCAACTGTCTGCTCCGTGAGGTGTCGGGGCCGGAGCACCAGACCGTCGTGGCCGATGGATGGCTGCGGCTGAGGCTGCCGCGCTGCGGAGTGCTGCTGCGCGTCGGGCTGCGGCGCACCTCCCTCATCGGGGCGCACCGCTTCACCGGGCCGGTCAGCGAGGAGCGCGACGGCACGTGGGCCGAGGTGTCCTGGCGCGGGCTGGCCGAGCGGATCCACCGGGAGCTGCACCTGCGCACGGGGGTGCACAACGACGAGTTCCTGGGCCAAGTCGCCTCCAGCCACGCGGGGATGACGGCCGCCCTTGAGGCCCTTGAGACCCCGGAGGCTTTGGAGGACCGGAGCGCCGTGGACGAGCGGAGGACAGCGGAGAACAGCGCCCACGACCGCTACCTCGCCTCCGAGCAGTCGCTCCTCTTCGGCCACCGCTTCCACCCCACCCCCAAGGCCCGCACCGGCAGCGCCGACTCCTGGTCGCGGTTCGCCCCCGAGGCCGGGGCGCGCTTCCCGCTGCACCACCTCGCCGTACGCCAGGAGTACGTGCGCGAGGAGTCCGCGCGGCCCGGGGCGCTCGCCGCGCTGGACCGGCAGGGCGCCGTCCCGGAGGGATACCGGCTGCTGCCCGCGCATCCCTGGCAGTACGCGATGCTGCGCGAGCACCGGCTGCTGCGGGCGGCCATCGCCCGGGGCGAGGTGCTGGACCTCGGGCCCGGCGGCGCGGAGTTCGCGCCCACCGCGTCGGTCCGTACGCTCTACGACGGCCGGGACTTCCTCAAGTTCAGCCTGAACGTGCGGATCACCAACTGCCTGCGCAAGAACGCCGACTACGAGCTGTCCGGCGCGGTCGCCCTGACCCGGCTGCTGGAGCCGGTCGCCACCGATCTCGCCGCCCGCTTCCCCGGCTGCGAGCTGCTGCGCGAACCCGCGTACCGGACGCTGGACCTGGGCGGCGGGGGCCGCGACGGCAGCGGCGGCGATCGTGGGCTGATCGAGGGTTTCGGGGTGATCGTCCGCGAAGGCCTGGCCGCCCGCCTGCGGCCCGGCCTGACCGCGCTGCTCGCGGCGGCCGTCGCCGATGAGTACCCGACCAGCGGCGCCCAGATCTCCCGGCTCCTCCCCGACGCCGGCCCCGACCGGCTCTCCGCCTGGTGGCAGGCGTATCTCGACCTGCTCGTACCGCCCGTACTGGCCGCCTACTTCGACCACGGCGTGGTCCTCGAACCCCACCTCCAGAACGTCGTCATCGGCGTCGACCCCGCCGACGGCACCCCGCGCCAGGTGCTCTTCCGCGATCTGGAGGGCACCAAGCTGGTGCCCGGGCACCACACCGCCGCGCTCGCCGCGCTGCCCGAGGCGGTGGCGCGCCCGCTGACGTACGAGCGGGAGCGCGGCTGGGACCGGGTGGTGTACTGCCTGCTGGTCAACCACATCGCCGAGATGGTGGCCGCCCTCGCCGACCGCTGCCCCGAACTGGAGCCCGCGCTGTGGTCGGCGGTCCGCCGGGTGCTGTGCGAGCGCTCGGCGGCCCATGACCACCCACCCGCGCTGCGCGCCCTCGTGGCGGGCGTGCCGCTGCCCGCCAAGGCCAACCTCCTCACCCGCTGGGACCGTCGGGCCGACCGCCACGCGGGCTATGTCCGTATCGCCAGTCCGCTCGCCTCCGCCCTGCTGTCCGAGGCGGCCCACGTCATGCACCCCGGGAGCAGCCGTTGATCACCTCCGCCGTCCGTACCCTCGCCACCGAGCTCACCGGCGACGACCTGCCCGCCTACGTCTACGACCTGGCCGCGCTCCGCGCGCACGCACGGGCCGTACGGGACGCGCTGCCGCCGGGCCTGGAGCTGTACTACGCCGCGAAGGCCAACCCGGCGCCCGCCATCCTCCGGGCCCTCGCGCCCCACGTCACCGGCTACGAGGTCGCCTCCGGCGGCGAGGTGGAGCATGTCCGCGCGGCCGTGCCCGGGGCGCCGCTGGCCTTCGGCG
This sequence comes from Streptomyces violaceusniger, assembly GCA_005405945.1. Lineage (GTDB taxonomy): Bacteria > Actinomycetota > Actinomycetes > Streptomycetales > Streptomycetaceae > Streptomyces > Streptomyces violaceusniger. Next base: position 3,287,922 of record BJHW01000001.1, on the reverse strand, counting down.
GGCCGGGCAAGACCGAGGGGAGCTGCGGCGCGCGCTGACGCTGGGCGTGGAACGGTTCCATGTGGAGAGCGAGCAGGAGCTGCGGCTGCTGGCCGGGGCGGCGGAGGACGCGGGGATCGACACCGTGGACGTCCTCCTGCGCGTCAACCTCCCGTCGGCCGGTGACGAACTGGGCGGCGCGGCGCTCGCGATGGGCGGCCGCCCCAGCCCCTTCGGGCTCGACCCCGAGGCCGTCGAGCGCTGCCTCCCCCTGCTCTCCCCGGGCGGCGCGGGCGGCCCCCTCCGGCTGCGCGGCATCCATGCCCACCTCGCCAGCGGCCTCGACGCCCCCGCCCAGGTCGCCGTGGCCGCCGCGATCGCCGACTGGGCGCGGAAGCTGTCCGAACGCCACGGCCTGGGGATCACCGAGGTGAACGTCGGCGGTGGGATGGGCGTGGACTACGCCCATCCCGACCGCCGCTTCGACTGGGCCGTCTACGGCCGGGGCATGGCGGACCTCGCCCTGCGCCACTCCGGTCTGACCCTGCGGATCGAGCCGGGCAGGGCGCTGACCGTCTACTGCGGCTGGTACGTCACCGAGGTGCTGGACATCAAGCACAGCGGCGGCGAGGCGTTCGCGGTGGTGCGCGGCGGCACCCACCACATCCGTACCCCCGCCACCAAACAGCACGACCAGCCCTTCCAGGTGCTCCTCGGCGACAAGGCGTGGGCCCGGCCGTGGGCGCGCCCGGCCGTACGGGACGAGCCGGTCACGCTGGTCGGCCAGCTGTGCACCCCCAAGGACGTCCTGGCCGGCCGGATCCCGGTCGCGGAGCTACGGGTCGGGGACCGCGTGGCGTTCGCGATGGCGGGTGCGTACGCGTGGAACATCTCGCACCACGACTTCCTGATGCACCCCCGGCCGGGCTTCCACTACCTGGACGCATAGCCGCGCGTCAGCCGTCGGCGGGCCGGGGATCGCCCCGGTAGGTGCCGAAGGACCACTTGTTGCCCTCCGGGTCGGCGATGGCGAACTCACGGCTGCCGTACGGCTGGTCCTCGATCGGCCGGAGCACCCGCACCCCGGCCGCCGTGAGCCGCTCGTACAGCGCGTCGACGTGATCGGTGACGACGTACGCCCCGAAGGTGCCCGGCTCCAGGCACCAGGTCTTGGTCTCCGGGTCGTACGAGCCGAGCATGACGCCGCCGCCCTCGGGCCAGTCGAGCTGGGCGTGGGCGACGCGGTCGCCGTCCTGGTAGACGGCCGTGCGCAGGAAGCCGACCGTGTCGACCAGGAAGTCGATCAGGGCGACGGCGTCATGGGCCTGGAGCGTGGGCCAGATGGCGGGTTCACGGGATTGCGGCTGCGGTGTCTGCGGTGTCTGCTGCTGGTTCGGTGCGGTGTTCATGGGCTCTACTCTTCGCCGTAGAGGTGACCCCCGGCTTGGATATTCCGGCACTCTTCGGCCAGCCAGGCGGTCGGGCTCACGCCGGTGTACTGGCGGAAGTCGCGCACCAGGTGGGAGTGGTCGAAGTAGCCGCAGTCGGCGGCGACCCGGGCCAGGTCCGGCGCCCGGCCCGCCGCGACGGCCCGGACCACCGTGTTCCTGGCGTGCTGGAACCGCATCAGCCGGGCCGCCTGCTTGGGGCTCAGCCCCGTCTCGGCCTGGAACACGCTGGTCAGGCGGCGCGGGCTGAGCGACACATGCTCGGCCAGGCCCGCCAGCGTCCCGGCCCCCCGATGCCGGGCCAGCCAGGCCCATGCCTCGCCGACCTCGCTCCGCACCGGCGCTCCGTCCTCGCCCTCGGCCGCGCGCTCCCGCAGATACGCCCCGAGCGTGGCGAACCGGTCCGCCCACGCTCGCTGCTCACACAGCCGCTCGCGAATTTCGGCGGCCCGCTTCCCCAGCACCTCCGCCCCGGAGGTGACCAGGTCGTCGTCGGAGGCGAGCGCCCCGGCCGGAAGCCCCAGCAGCGTGCGCGCCGCCAGCGGATGCACCGCGAGCTGCACCCCGGCCTCGCTCCCGGGCTGGACGATATACGCCGGACGCTGGTGCAGGCCGCCCACCACGATCTCCGTCCGCGCGGCATCGGGCCCGCGCGCCTGCTCGGGCGTGACCCCGCCGACGACGGGCCCGTCGAGGGAAAAGATCAGCGTCAGATAGGGCGAGGGCAGCCCCCGGTGCAGCGCCGGCGGTATCCCCTGCGAGCGATACCCGACGGCGGACACCACCATCCCACCAAGCCCGCACCCGAGCCCGACCCCGGCCCGCACGAACTCCTGGCTGCCCATGCGCCCAGTATCACCCGCCCCTCTGACAGCCGGCCCGACGCCTGCGGCGGGCTGTTCCCCTCCCCGCCCTTCCCACAACTGGGGCTCCGCCCCAGCCCCCGCTCCTCAATCGCCGGAGGGCTGGAAGCCCCCTGGAGGGGCTTCGCCCCTGGACCCCGGGGTCTGGGGGCGAAGCCTCAGTTTCGGGAAGGGGCGGGGCGGGGAAAGATCCGCTGGCTCCGGGGGTTGCGGTGGCCTGGAATCATTCGGTGGCATGTACACCGTCACCCTCTGGGAGTTTGCCGCGCTCGCGGCGGCCTCCATACTCGTCGGCTTCTCGAAGACCGCCGTCAGCGGCGCCAATACCGTCAGCCTCGCGGTCTTCGCGGCGGTGCTTCCGGCCCGGGAGTCGACCGGTGTGCTGCTGCCCCTGCTGATCGTCGGCGATGTGCTCGCCGTGGGCACCTATCGTCGGCATGCGCACTGGGGGACCCTGCTGCGGCTGTTCCCGGCGGTCGCGGTCGGGGTCGTGGTGGGGACGGTGTTCATGCTGTGGGCCGGGGACGCGGAGGTGCGGGCCTCCATCGGGGCGATCCTGCTGCTGATGGCGGGGGTCACGGTGTGGCGGCGGCGTGCGGCCGCCCGGGCGGCGGCCCCGGAGGTCCCGGCCGCCGACGCGGCGGGCGCACGGCTCAAGGCCGGTTCGTACGGGGTGCTCGGCGGCTTCACCACGATGGTGGCCAACGCGGGTGGCCCCGTGATGTCGCTCTATCTGCTCTCCGCCGGTTTCCGGAAGCTGGGATTCCTGGGCACCTCGGCGTGGTTCTTCCTGATCGTCAACGTCGCCAAGGTGCCCTTCAGTGTCAGCCTCGGCCTGATCGACGGCCGTTCCCTGCTCCTGGACGCGCTGCTGGCGCTCTTCGTCCTGCCCGGTGCGTACATCGGTAAGGCCTGCGTGGACCGGATCAATCAGCGGCTCTTCGAGCGGCTGGTCATCGCGGCGACGGTGCTGGGCGGACTCCAACTGCTGCTGCGCTGAACCTTACCGGGAGCCCTGGGACCTCAGGGCTCCCGCGTGAGCGGCTGTGCGTGGCGTCAGCGTGCGAACTTTTCGATGGCCGCTGGGGTGACGGGGGTGAAGAAGTTGACGAGGTTGCCGTCGGGGTCACGGAACAGCAGCGACCGGTTGCCCCAGGGCATCGTGGTGGGCCCGTTGACGAAGTCGGTGACGAAGCCGGTCAGGTTCTGGTGAACGCGGTCCACGTCGTCGACGAGGAACTCGGTGATCACGCTGTGGTTGTCCGCCGGGCGGGCAGAGCCCGGGGCGAACAGCGGGACGGTGCCGGTACCGGCGATCGCGAGGGTGGCGCCCGCGGTCCTGAGCTCGGCGAATTCCTCGGTGGCCCACGTCGCCCGCGCCCCTGTGGCTCGCTCATAGAACGCGACGAGGCGCGCTACGTCGCTGGTGATGATGCGGATCGAGACGAACTCCATGGGAATCTCCTTGGCTGTGCTGGAGGCGTGCACGTCGCACCCTAGGAGGAATAGTGGACAGAATCGGTCCTGTATCCGCGTTAGGCTGCGGACATGCCCCGACCCACTGCCCGCGTGCTGACACTCCTGGAGCTGCTGCAGTCGGGCGGCACCCGGACGGTGGCCGAACTGGCCGACCGGCTCGGCGTCGAAGGGCGCACCGTGCGGCGCTATGTGGACCAACTGATCGACCTGGACGTGCCCGTGGAATCGGTGCGCGGCCGCTACGGCGGGTACCGGCTCGCTCCCGGGTACCGCCTGCCTCCGCTCATGCTCAGCGACGACGAGGCGCTGGCCGTGCTGCTCGGCCTGGTCGCCGGCCGCCGAGCGGGGCTGACGACGACGCAGCACACGGCGAACGAGACGGCATCGGCGAAGATCCGTCGGGTGCTGCCCAAGCACATCGCCCGCCGGCTCGACACACTCCTGGAATCCCTCGCCTTCACGGAACAGCACGGAGAGTTCGGAGAGTTCGACACCCCGGACGCCGGGGTCCTGCTCACCATCGCCGATGCGGTGCGCTACCGCCGACCGGTCTCGATCCGCTACACCGACCGCGACGGACGGCGCAGCGAACGCACGCTGCACGCGTACGGGATCGTCGCCCATGCGGGCCGGTGGTACGTCACGGGCAAGGACGCCCGGATCGGCGAGGACCGAACCTTCCGGCTCGATCGCATCGCGGACGCGCGGACCCTGCCCGGCTCATTCGAAGCGCCCGTGGGGCCCGGTCCGGCACAGCGCGTGGTGTCGGCGTTCGCCAGGGCCGAGTACCGGCATGAGGTGACCTTGCGGATCCACGGGACAGTTGAGCAGATCCGCGCCCGCCTGCCCGTCAGCATCGCGAGCCTGGAGGAACACGAGCCCGCGGCGGGCCAGGACCGGGCGGCCGAGCGCTGGCTGCGCGTCGAACTGCGGGCGGAGCGGCTCGACTGGTTGCCTCCCGTACTCGCCTCACTCGACCGGCCGTTCGTCATCGAGCGCCCCGATGAACTGCGCGACCTCGTGACAGCGCTCGCCGATCGCCTTGCGTCCTACGCTCGCCAAGCCTGACCGCGAGGAACCGATGTCAGAAGGACCCTAGACCTTGCGGACGACCACCGTTGGCGGGAGGAGCCGCTCCAGGTCATCCACGTCCGACGTGAAAACGGTGACCTGCCCCCTTCGTTCCTCGGCCACGACGGCCAGCACAGCGTCGATGGCGTACTTGTGGCCGTGGAGCCCGGCGTCGGCCAGCAACCGACGGGCGGCCCGGGCCTGGTCTCTGCCCAGGTCGGCTACTTGCAGACGGGACAGCACCCAGTCCCACCGGCGCTCGGTGATCCTGCCGTCGTGCGCTTCGATCACGGTCATGGGGGAGGTGACCACCTCGACCTCCCCCTTGGCCGCCAGATCCAGCAGAGCGATCATGCGGCGCTCACCGCGCACCGCTTGTGAGAGGGCTTCGGAGTCGAGCACGAACACGCGCAGCCGCTTGGGCTGCTGGACGCGCTTCGTCACGCGGCTTCCCCGACGCCGCCGTGCTGTGCCCTGCGACGGTCATGTTCGGCGTCGATCTCATCCAGTTCGGCCAAGGCGGCTGCGCTCTCCTCCTCGGCGACCGGTCCGTACTCTTCCTGTAGCCAGTCCACCAGCTCCACGAGCCGGTCACGGTCGCGCTTGACGCGTAGCGCGTCAGTGACATACGCGGACAGCCCGCGCTCCGCCGCGTCTGCCCGGATTTCGTCGAGAAGCTCCTCGGGGATGGTGACTGTCACCTTTTTCGTGGCCATACCAGACACCATACTCTCCACCGTGCCTGCCGTACCAGGCGGAATTCCTTGGCATGTACAGCCTTGCCCTCTGGGAATTCCTCGCGCTCGCGGCGGCCTCCATACTCGTCGGCTTCTCGAAGACCGCCGTCAGCGGCGCCAATACCGTCAGCCTCGCGGTCTTCGCGGCGGTGCTTCCGGCCCGGGAGTCGACCGGTGTGCTGCTGCCCCTGCTGATCGTCGGCGATGTGCTCGCCGTGGGCACCTATCGTCGGCATGCGCACTGGGGGACCCTGCTGCGGCTGTTCCCGGCGGTCGCGGTCGGGGTCGTGGTGGGGACGGTGTTCATGCTGTGGGCCGGGGACGCGGAGGTGCGGGCCTCCATCGGGGCGATCCTGCTGCTGATGGCGGGGGTCACGGTGTGGCGGCGGCGTGCGGCCGCCCGGGCGGCGGCCCCGGAGGTCCCGGCCGCCGACGGGGCGGGCGCACGGCTCAAGGCCGGTTCGTACGGGGTGCTCGGCGGCTTCACCACGATGGTGGCCAACGCGGGTGGCCCCGTGATGTCGCTCTATCTGCTCTCCGCCGGTTTCCGGAAGCTGGGCTTCCTGGGCACCTCGGCGTGGTTCTTCCTGATCGTCAACGTCGCCAAGGTGCCCTTCAGCGTCAGCCTCGGCCTGATCGACGGCCGTTCCCTGCTCCTGGACGCGCTGCTGGCGCTCTTCGTCCTGCCCGGTGCGTACATCGGTAAGGCCTGCGTGGACCGGATCAATCAGCGGCTCTTCGAGCGGCTGGTCATCGCGGCGACGGTGCTGGGCGGACTTCAGCTGATGCTGCGGTGACCCTTCGGGCTCGCTCAGTGTGTCAGTTCACCAGAGCGCGATGGCGAGCCTCCCGGATGACGCGATCGGCGGTCTCCTCGGGAGTGAGGGCCGAGGTGTCGAACCACCAGCCCGCATCCCCGAGCTCGCGCTTCATGTCGGCATCGAGACCTTCATAGCCGTCGAAGTCGAACCGCTCTTGTGGATCCCGGATGGTGTTGCGATACCGGCATACCTCGATGCCCGGTGCGAGAACGACGAACAAGACCTGACGAGCCGGGAGGAGAGAGACGAAGAAGTCCAGCTGCTTGCGGTCGGGTATCACCCAGTCGATCACAGGCGTGAAGCCTGCGTCGGAGAAGTTGTTCGCCAGCGTGCACAGATTGCGGTTGCACAGCTCCACTTGCCGCGCTGCCTCGTCAGCAGGCTCGCCCAGGGCCCCGACGCGACCGCTGACGATCAGCCTGCTGACGAAGTCGCCGTCGAGCCGGGCGGAGCGTGGCAGGCGCTCGGCGACCAGCCTTGTCGCCGTCGACTTCCCGGCCCCAGGCATCCCTGTCACGATCAGGCAGTCCGGCGTCTCAGCAGGGCCGCTCTTGTGCCATGCGGCCGTGCTCGGCATCAGGTCCCGTCCGTCTTGAGGGTGGCTATGAACGCGCTCCACGAGCCGTTCGGGAATATGAGGACGGGCCCGTCGGGGTCCTTGGAGTCGCGTACGGGGACGATGCCGGGGAGGTTGTCGGCGACCTCGACGCATTCGCCGCCCCCGTTACTGCTGTAGCTGCTTCTGTGCCATGCGGCCGTGCTGAGGTCCGGGGTGGTTGGCATGAGGTTTAGCCCGTCTTGAGGCTGGCTATGAACGCGGCCCATGAGCCGTTGGGAAATATGAGGACGGGCCCGTCGGGGTCCTTGGAGTCGCGTACGGGGACGATGCCGGGGAGGTTGTCGGCGACCTCGACGCACGCGCCTCCTCCGTTGCTGCTGTAGCTGCTCTTGTGCCACGAAGCGGTTATCAGATCTGGGGCGCTTCCCATGAGGTCCAGTCCTTCATCACGGCTCGGATCATCGCCTCGGAGTCGAGGGGCGAGAGGGCCATGGCCCTGAGCAGATCGTAGTTCTTCCGGCGCTCCGCGACTCGGTCCCGGTCCTCGATGAAAGTCCCGAAGCGGCTGCCTTCTTCATAGGCCAGCAACGGCTCGTTCGGCAGCGTGTAGAGCATCAACGAACCGCCCGCCTCCACGTGCTGGCCCGCCCTGAACGGCAGGACCTGAATGGTTACGTATGGATGGGTCCCGCGATCGAGGAGGGACGCCATCTGGCTGCGCATCACTTCAGGTCCACCTGCCGCACGGCGCAATGCCGCCTCGTCCACGATGAACCAGCAGTGTGGGGGCCGAGGTTCGGCCAGCCTCGCCTGTCGATCGATGCGGGCCTTCGCCCACGCCTCGATCTCCGCTTCAGGGGCGAATCGATTGCCGATGCGCAGCGACTCCTTCGCGAGTTCGGGGGTCTGGAGCAGACCGGGGATCGTGGCGCAGGCGTACTCCTCGATGGCCACGGCGCGCCGCTCAACCTCCACTACACGGCGCAGCTTCGACGGATACGGCTCGTTCTTCGCGAGCGCGTACAGCCGCGCGAACATCCCGTCCGTCCCGAAGCACGCGTCCAACTTGGCCGGAAGGTCGTCGTACGGCAGGGACTCCGCCGCCTCGATCCGGGCCAGGTGCGACTTGCTGTAGTTCAGCACCTCGGACAGCCGCCGCAGCGACATGTCCGCCTTCTCTCGGTGGCGCCGGATCTCCGCGCCGAAGAGGTCGCGTGCCGAGCGGTCGGGAAACAGTTCGCGTGGCTGGAACGGCATCGTGCATCCCCTCTTGTCCCGCGATCTTGGCTGGGACGTGTCGCCTCTTTCCAGCCTACGTGCCGGAACGCAACGGTGTGTGCACTCAACGTAATTGGTCGGCCGGAAAGACAGGTCAACGTGTTCTCACACACCGAATCCACCGCTCCACGGATGACGATGCGCGTCTACCGCGTCTCGCCGGACGGCGCGGTCGTCACGCAGGAGCTCGGCAGGGTGGTCGTCGTGGTCAAGGACAAGCTCGAACCCCTGCGGTCCAGCCAGTTCCCACCCTGCCGCTGCCCGCGCCACCGCGCCACCGCGGACATGTGACCGGACGACGCCCTCGCGTCACGCCCCCAGCCCCACGCGTCGGCCGCGGATGCTCAGGGCGATGACGGAGACGAGGAACCAGAAGGCACCGAAGGCCGCGTATCCGGCGACGGTGGACAGGCTGCTCGTCGCCGAGGCGGATGTGGCGGCGACGGTGGCACCGGCGAGGACGGACTGGCCGCCGCTGATGACCATGGGCCACTGGGCGCCGACGGTGCGGCGGCGCCGGATCGCCACGACGAGCTGGACCGCTCCGGCAAGGAGGGCCCAGATGCCGAACACGAGAAGGGCCCTCCCGATCGTGGAGAAGACGGCGATGATCATTGCGGCGGTGGCGGCGAGGCCGAGAGCCACGTTGACGGTGCTGACGCGGTTCGGGGAGCCGGTGCCCGCCATACGTCGCTCGAGGAGCGTGGCGATGACGTCCCACAGGGGGTAGATGATCAGCAGCACGGCCGCGATCACCGTGGGCTTGTCGGTCGACACGAGCGAGGCGGAGGTCGTGAGGACGAGCGCCACCCAGATCAGGGAGAAGGCGATCCGGATCAGGTAGAGCGATCGGAGCCCGGAGGGCGTGGGCGTCGTCGTGGCCGTGGTCGTGCTCGGAGTTACGGTGGTCTGAGTCATCGGGCGTCCCGTTGTGATCGAGATGGTGTGAGGCGGTCGCCTCGATGAGGAGTCTCAGCCGCCTCGGGAGGCGCCACGTACTTCGATCGAAGTAGTTCTGCCCTCCATTTCGATCGAATGAGTTCAGCCGTCTCCATCGGCCGAAGCAGGTTCGCCGTCTACTTCGTTCGAAGTACACGGCCGCAGCACACGGGAACGAGAATCAGGCCATGGTCAAGGCGCGGAACGATCAAGACGGGCCCGCGGCACCCCTGTGGGTCCGCCGCCCCGAGGTGCTGCACCGAGTCGCCTATGCGGTGGCCGCGCTCGTGTTCACCGGGCAGATCGTGGCAGTGGTACTGAGAGGGTCGGATGGGCCGACGGCCCTCTCCGTATTCCTCGCCGGTGGCGGTGTCGCCCTCTCGTGGTGGAAGCCGTGGGCAGGGCTGGTCGTGACGAGCGCGGCGTCCTTCGCCGTCACGGCGGTGGGGCACGACCCCCTGTCGGTGTGGATGATGGCGGTGCTCGTGCTGTTCTCGGTCACCCTCAGGGGAAAGCAGCCGCTGGCCGGGACCGGCATCGTGGCGGCGTTCTTCCTGGGGGCGTTCATGACGTTGGGAGGATTCCGCGGCGGCGCGGTCGTGGGGCCGCCGCCCTCTTCTCGGCCATAGCGGGAGGCGCGACAGGGGCCGCACTCCGCATCCATCGGGACCACTGGTGGATCCTGGAGGAACGGGCCGAGAGCGCCATCGCCACCCGCGAGATCGAAGCCATCCGGCGAGTGACCGAGGAACGGCTCCGCATCGCCCGGGATCTCCATGACGTCATCGGTCATCAAGTCGCGATGCTGAGCCTGCATCTCGGTGCCGCGGAGGTAGGGCTGCCCGAGGACGCCGAATCCTCCCGGCAGGCCCTCGTCTCGGCCAGGTCCAGCGCCCGCACTGTCGTCGTCGAGACGCAACGGATCCTCGCGCTCCTCCGCCTCGAAGGCGCCACTTCCGGCGACGAGGCGCTCCGGCCGACCCCGTCGCTCAGCGGCCTGGAAGGACTGATCGCCTCTTTCGAGAGCATCGGTCTCGACGTCCAGCCCTCCATCGACATCCCCGCCGGTTTCGTGGAGCCCAGTGTCGGCGTGACGGTCTACCGGGTCGTTCAAGAAGCGCTCACCAATGCCTACCGGCATGGAGAGGGGACGGCGACGGTGGAGGTGCGCGAGCGCGACGGCCGTATCTGTGTCACCGTGGAGAACCGCGTCGGTCCTTCACCCCGCGGCTCCCACGCGGGCAGTGGACTCGGACTCGTGGGGATGCGCGAACGCGTCGAGTCCTCCAGCGGGCGGCTGACGATCGACAGCGACGACGGACGATTCCGGGTCCATGCGGAGTTCAGCCCCCTGGGAGCCGTCGTCTGATGACCCAGATTCTGATCGTCGACGACCAGGACGACATGAGGGCCGGCATCCGGACCATGCTCATGCCCGACCCGGGTCTCGTTGTCGCGGGTGATCTCTCCGATGGGCTCCAGGTCCTCCCCTTCCTCCGGGACCACCCCGTCGACCTGGTCTTGATGGACATCCGGATGCCCGGCATCGACGGTGTCGAAGCCACCCGCCGGATCCGCAAGGAGTACCCACCCGAGAAGCTGCGGGTGATCGTGCTGACCACTTTTGACCAGGACGACATCGTTCTCGCCGCCCTGCGCGCGGGCGCCAACGGTTTCCTGAGCAAGACCGTGAGCCCTGCCGAACTCGTCGCCGGAATCAATGAGGTCGTCGGCGGTGGCGGTGCGCTGTCGGCCGCCGCGACGGCCGCGCTCATCGGTCATATGACCCACAGCCCGCCCCGGTGATCGACCGGGAACTGCTGCGCCGCTTCGACGCTCTGACACCCAGGGAACGGGACGTGGTCGTCCTCGTCGCGAGCGGCCTCGGCAACGACGAGATCGCGGCCCAGATGTCCGTGTCGCCGTTCACCGTGAAGACGCATGCGGTGCGGGCCATGACGAAGGTCGGCGCACGTGATCGAGCGCAACTCGTCTCGTTCACCTTCCGGGCCGGGCTCTACCCCTGAGCCCGCCGAGCGGAACCCCGGAACAGATGGCCACAGCTCTCGCGTACGACCAGCTCCGTAGGGATGGTCACCCGCACCCCCGGCTCGGGGGTGCGTTCCAGCTGGTCCAGCATCAGGCTCAGACAGCGGCGGCCGATTTCCGTGAAGTCCGAACGGACCGTGGTGAGCGGTGGGAGCAGGTGCGCGGCCTCGGGGATGTCGTCGTAGCCGATCACGCTGACGTCCTCGGGGACCCGGCGGCCCGCCTCGTGGAGGGCGCGGAGGACGCCCACCGCCATCTGGTCGTTGGAGACGAACACCGCCGTGACGTCCGGGTCGTGGGCGATGCGGCGGCCCAGGTCGTGGCCCGAGTCCGCGCTCCAGTCGCCGAACAGGGGCTCGTGCGCCTCCGCGCCCGCGTCCCTGAGGGCCGCCCGCCAGCCGTCCACCCGGGCCTCGGCGGCGATCCAGCCCACCGGGCCCGCGATATGGCGGACCGTGCGGTGGCCGAGGCGCAGCAGGTGTTCCGTGGCCTGGCGGGCGCCGGACGCGGAGTCGCCCGCGACGACGGGGAAGCGGGCGCCGAAGCTCTTGTCCAGGGTGACCATGGGCCTGCCGTGGTCGGCCTCGACCAGGGCCTCGCCCACCGAGCGCTGCGGGGCGATCGCGATGATGCCGTCCGCGCCCTGGCCGAGCAGCCGGTCGACCGCGCCCCGCACCGCCTCCTGGTCGGCGGCGGTGAGCGCGATCGTGCTGACCAGGTAACCGGCCTCCTGCGCGGCCTCGTTGATGCCCGCCAGCGTGGCGGCCGGGCCGAAGCGGGCCGCGTCGAAGGAGATCACGCCGAGGGTGCGGCTCCGGCCGCTGGCCAGGGTGCGGGCGCTGGCGGTCGGGCGGTAGCCCAGTTCGCGCATGGCGGCGCGGACGCGTTCGCGGGTCTCGGGGCGGACCCGGGGGTGGTCGTTGAGGACGCGGGAGACGGTCTGCCCGGAGACCCCGGCACGGCGGGCGACATCGGCCATCACGGCCCCGCCGCCCGCCGTGGCCCGGCGCCGCCGGACGCGCTGGGGTCCGCCCGCTTCCTCCTCCGGCTCGCCCATGTCCGTTGTGTCTCCCCTCGTCCGTCTCGGTCCTCGGCCGTATCAGTTCTCGGCCGTCTCAGCCCTCGGCCGTATCAGTTCTCGTCCGTCCAGCCCAGGTCCGGCTCGTCCGTCAGCCGTACCGTGCGCGTCGTCGCCGCGTGCAGTTCCAGCAGGACCAGCTCGTTCGTCCCCGGCCGCAGCACCGGCGCGGGCACGTAGAGGCGGCGCTGCGGGCCGCGCGACCAGTAGCGGCCGAGGTTGAAGCCGTTGATCCAGGCCACGCCCTTGGTCCAGCCGGGCAGGGCGAGGAACGCGTCGGCGGGGGTGTCCACCGTAAAGGTGCCACGGTGGAAGGACGGACCGGCGACGGGGGTGTCCGTGCCACGGAAGGGCAGCTCGGGCAGGTGGTCCAGGGGGAGGGGGTGGCAGGTCCAGTTCTCCAGGGGCTCGCCGTCGAGGGTGACCGGGCCGGTGATGCCCTTGGGGTCGCCGATGCGGGGGCCGTAGTTCGCCCGGCCCATGTTCTCGACCAGGACGTCCAGCCGGGCCCCGTACTCCGGACTCCGCACGTGCAGCGTGTCCTCATGGCGCTCGCGCTCCAGGACGCCCGCCGGGGCGCCGTTGACGAAGACCTGCGCCCGGTCGCCCACCCCGCCCGTGAAGTGCAGGACGCGGTCGCCGAGCGCGGGCAGCTCCGTGCCGTAGAGGACGAAGCCGTACGCCTGGCCCAGCCGCTCCATGGTGGGCGGCTCGGTGAACTGCTCGCCGGGGGACAGGAATTCGGCGCAGACCAGGGCGTTGGCCGAGTCGGTCAGCGTGACGTCGGTCGGGGGCAACTTGGGCGAGGGCCCGGGACGGGCTCGTCGGGGACGGCGGCGTGGCGGGCGATGACATCGCGGAACGCGGCGTACTTGGGGCCCGGGTCGCCGCATTCGGTGAGCACCGCGTCGTAGTCGTAGGAGGTGACGGCGGGGTGTAGGCGTGGTCGTGGTTGGCGCCGGCCGTGAAGCCGAAGTTGGTGCCGCCGTGGAACATGTAGATGTTCACCGAGGCACCGGCGGACAGCAGCGTGTCCAGGGCCGCCGCCGCGTCGTCGGCGGAGCGGACGTGGTGCGGCTCGCCCCAGTGGTCGAACCAGCCGATCCAGAACTCCGCGCACATCAGCGGCCCGCTCTCCTGATGGGCCCGCAGCACCTCCAGCGACTCCTCGACCCGGCCGCCGAAGGTGCCGGTGGACAACACCCCGGGCAGGCTGCCCGCCGTCAGCTTCGCCTTGTCGGACGTGTTCGCCTGGTCGCAGGTGAACAGCAGCTCCTCGACGCCGCGGGTGCGCAGCGCGTCGGCCAGATGCGCGAGATAGGCGGTGTCGTCGCCGTACGCCCCGTACTCGTTCTCCACCTGGACGGCGATCACCGGGCCGCCGCGCGCCGCCATATGAGGAGCGAGGGGCGGCAGCAGCAGATCGAGGTACGCGTCCACGGCGGCGGTGAAGCGGGGGTCGCGGCTGCGCGGGCGCAAGCCCGGCTGCGCGGTCAGCCAGGACGGCAGCCCGCCGCCCTCCCACTCGGCGCAGATGTACGGCCCGGGGCGCAGCAGTACGCGCAGCCCCTCGGCGTGGGCCAGCTCGAGGAAGCGGGGGAGGTCGAGCAGCCCGTCGAGGTCCAGGGTGCCGGGGGCGGGCTGGTGGAGGTTCCACGGGACGTAGGTCTCCACGGTGTTGAGCCCCAGCAGCCGCGCCTTGCGCAGCCGGTCGGCCCACTGGTCGGGGTGGGTGCGGAAGTAGTGGAGGGCGCCGGAGAGGATCCGGAAGGGCTCGCCGTGCAGCAGGAAACCGTCGTCGGAGAGCGTCAGGGCGGCGGCGGGCATGGGCGTCACGAGGTCCTTTCGGCGGCGGGGGCGGGTTCGTCGGGTGGCGTTGGGAGTTCGGGTGACGTAGGGGGCACGGGAGACGTAGGGGGCACGGGAGATGACGTAGGGAGTACGGACGGGGACGCGGCGCGGATCAGCCATACGGTGGTGATCAGGCACGCCGCGGAGATGACGCAGAGGATCAGCGCTACGGCGCGGACGCCCGAGAGTTCGATCGCCGTGCCGAGCGCGGGCGGTGCGGCGACCCCGCCGACCATCGAGGCCGCCATGACCTGCTCGTTGGTCGCTCCAAGGAGTCCACGAGGGGGAGTGTTACCGCTAACATGCGACCCGTCAAGGGGGTGGCGGCTCGCTGCCGGTGCGGCTGCGGGGTGCTCGGGGCTTTCCCCTCCCCGCCCCTTCCCGTTACCGGGGGCTCCGCCCCCGGACCCCCGGAGCCGGGGCGGAGCTTGCCGTGCGGCGGGGCCGCCCCGGCGTGGCGGGGCCCCCGGTGCGGTGGAACCCCCGTGCGGCGGAGCCGCATATCGATGCTGCCGGGGAAGGGGCGGGGCGGGGAGCGGCCCGCCTCATCAGGCGTCACGATCCGTCGGGCATCCCCCAGCCGCCCCGGCGGGGGCATCTCCCAGCGGTGGCTGAGCGGAGAACCAAGCCCGGAAAAGGAGCTGCGGAGCGGGTCGGGCCTTGCCACGCTGTGCGGATGGACCGTCAACGCAGATCCCATCTCGCGCACGCCGCCCATCCGATCGCCGCCCCGATCGCCGACGATTCGGTGGCCCGACTGCTCGACCGGGCGGTGGCGGACGAGGCCGACCGCGCCCTCGACCTCGGCTGCGGGGGCGGCGAATGGCTGCGGCGGCTGCTGGTCCGCTATCCGTGGATGCGCGCCGAGGGGGTGGACATCCACACCGCGGCCCTGGAGCAGGCACGCGAGGGCGCGGAGGAATCCGAGGTCGCGGACCGGCTGATCCTCCACGAGATGGACGCCGCGGTCTTCGCCTCGGCGCACCGCTTCGACGTGGTGCTGAGCGTCGGCGCCGCGCACGCCTTCGGCGGCCTGCTGCCCACGCTCGCGGCGGCGCGTGAACTCCTCACCCCGGACGGCCATGTCCTGGTGGGCGACGGCTTCTGGGAGCGCGAACCCGACGCCGCCGCCCTCTCCGCGCTGGGCGCCACGTGGGACGACTACGCGGATCTCGCGACCACCGTGGACCGTGTCGTCGCGGACGGCTGGACGCCGGTCTACGGCCACGTCAGCACGGCCGGGGAGTGGGACGACTACGAGTGGTCCTGGACCGGCTCCCTGTCCCGCTGGGCCCTGGACCACCGCGAGGAACCCGACGCCCTGGACGCCTACAAGGCCGCCGCCGAGCACCGCTCCCAGTGGCTGTCCGGCTACCGCGGCACGCTGGGCTTCGTCACGCTCGTGCTGCGACGGAGTCCCTGAGCGCCAGGGCGATGGCGGTGCCTACGCGGCTTCGTGGGCGGTGAGCGTCACCTGTGCGTCGGCCTCGTCGATGGCGATGTTCAACGACGCGTTCAGCCCCTTGGCCAGCTTCGCGAGGAGGGGCAGTGTGGGCACCGTGTCGGAACCCTCGATCCGGGAGATCTTGGCCTGGGTCAACCCGGTGCGGGCGGCCAGTTCGGTCTGGGACAGCCCCAGCTCCATCCGGCGGTCGTAGACGACTTTGGCCAGCGCCATGGACAGGCGGTGCTCCTGACGCTCCTGCTCGACCTCGGCGGACTCCTGGTACCCCTCGGCAAGCTTTCGCTCGCTCGCCCGCTTCCAGCGGCTGTGCAACGCGTCGTTCATGTCGTGCACGATATTCGCGGCATGGGCGACGAGGGTGCTCATCCATACGAAGGGCGTTGTCAGTGGTCGATGCGACCATCGCGGTATGTGTGCAGAGAGCTCGACCAGCGCCTACTGGGACGCCGCCGCCGCGGGCTTCGACGATGAGCCGGATCACGGGCTGCGGGACCCGGCCGTGCGGGAGGCGTGGGCCGGGCGGCTTCGCGGGTGGTTGCCCCAGCGGGGCGCGGATGTGCTTGACCTTGGGTGCGGTACGGGGAGCCTCGCGTTGCTCGCGGCCGAGTGGGGGCATCGGGTGACGGGGGTCGATCGGTCGCCGCGCATGGTCGAGCTGGCTCGGGCGAAGCTGGCCGGTACGGGGGCCAGTGTGATCGTCGGGGACGCGGCGGAGCCGCCCGTGGGGAGGGGCGGTTCGATGTCGTGCTGGTGCGGCATCTGCTGTGGATGCTGCCGGATCAGCGGGCGGTGCTGCGGCGTTGGGTGCGGCTGCTGCGGCCGGGCGGGCGGCTGGTGCTGATCGAGGGGCGGTGGGGCGAGTCCGAGCCCGTCGGGCTGACCGCCGCCGAGCTGTCCGCGCTGGTCGGGCCGTTGACGGAGCGGCTGTCGGTCGAGCAGCTCGCGCCGGACGCGGCGTTGTGGGGGCGGGCCGTTCGCGACGAGCGGTATGCCCTGGTGGCGGATCTCGCGCCGGTTCGGCGGCATCGGGAGATCGTCGATGTGCATCTGATCCTGCGCCGGGGCGGGGACGTCCTCCTCGCCCGACGCGCGAACACGGGCTATGCGGATGGGCTGCTCCACGCCCCGTCCGGGCATGTCGAGGACGGCGAGGACGTGCGTGCCGCGATGCTGCGGGAGGCGGCCGAGGAGATCGGGATCAGCCTTGCCCCGGACGAGGTGCGGGCGGTGCTTGTGCTGCAGCACAAGGCGCCGACCGGCGACGCCCGTACGGGGTGGTTCTTCGAGGCGGAGCTGGGGGAGCGGGGGGACGGCGGGCGCGAGCCGGTGAATCGGGAGCCGGAGAAGTGTTCCGAGCTGGGCTGGTTCCCGCTGGGCGCGTTGCCGGACGACATGGTGGCGTACTGCCGCGCGGGCCTCGAGGCGTATCGCGCGGGGCACCGCTTCGCCCTCCACTGGCATGAGCCGGACGATCCCATCGCGTACGCCCCCGAGGGACCCGACCGGCTGACCCCGCTCTGACGGTCAAAGATTATGGGACGTTGTCCCGTTTCGTTAGACTCGGCCGCGAAGGGAGGGTGCGGTGAATGACAACGATCGAGACGCGGAGCGCGCGGCCCGGCCCAAGCGGGCGGACGCGCGGCGCAACGAGAAGGCGCTGCTCGAAGCCGCCGCCGCGGTGTTCGTCAGCTCGGGCGTGGAAGCGCCGATACGCGATATCGCGGCCAAGGCCGGTGTCGGGACGGCCACGATCTACCGCCACTTCCCGACCCGAGCCGACCTCATCGTCGCCGTCTACCGGCACCAGGTCGAGGCCCTGGCGGAGGCCGGTCCCGCCCTGCTGGTGAGCGGTGAGACCCCGCACGCCGCCCTGGGCCAGTGGATCGACCTCTTTGTCGACTTCCTGGTCACCAAGCACGGCCTCGCCGCCGTGTTCCAGTCCGACGACCCCTGCTTCGACCCTCTGCACTCGTACTTCATCGACCGGCTCCTGCCCGTCTGCACGCAGCTGCTCGACGCCGCGGTCGCGTCGGGCGAGATCCGCTCCGGCCAGGACGCCTATGAGCTGATGCGCGGCGTCGGCAGCCTCTGCGCGGGGGCCGGCAACAGCTCGCGCTACGACGCGCGCCACCTCGTCGGGCTGCTCATCGCGGGGCTGCGCCAATCGCGCTGACGCGCGCTGACGCGGTTACGCCGGGAGCTGCCGTACCTAGCGCGCCACTCGGTGGCCGCCGGTTCCTGGCCGCCGGTTCGTGGCCGAACCACTTCGTCCCCCAAATTCCGCGGCTCGTGGGCTAGATCACCGGGGCCATGCGCCGCCCCTCGGCCTGGCACACAATGGATGCCACAAACACCGTCCCGCCCCACGCCCCAGGAGCCCCGACGTGGCCTTGCAGATCACCCTCGACCAGGACGCGGCGACCGCCCCCTTCGAGCAGATCCGCGCGCAGATCGCCGAGCTGGCCCGCTCCGGCGCGCTTCCCGTGGGCTACAAGCTGCCCACCGTGCGCGGCTTCGCCGAGGAGCTGGGGCTGGCGGCGAACACCGTCGCCAAGGCGTACCGGGCCCTGGAGGCGGACGGTGTGATCGAGACCCGCGGCCGCCACGGCACCTTCATCGCGGCGGCGGGCGACGCGACCCTGCGCCGGGCCGCCGAGGCCGCCCAGACCTACGCCCAGCGGGCGCGGCGGCTGGGCCTGGACCGCGCGGCCGCCCTCGCCGCCGTCGAGGACGCCCTGCGCGCGGTCTACGGCGACTCCGCCTGACATGCTGTCCCCATGACCAGCGCGCTGCCCAACCCCCTGACCGGCCGTACGACCAGCCGCAAAGCCCTCGTCCGGCGCCCCAGTCCCCGCCTCGCCGACGGGCTCGTCACCCATATCGACCGCACCCCGGTCGACCCCGCGCTGGCACTGCGGCAATGGGAGGTCTACGTCGTGGCGCTGCGCGCGCACGGCTGGGAGACGGTCGAGCTGCCCGCGCTGGACGACTGCCCGGACGGGGTGTTCGTCGAGGACACCATGGTCGTCCACCGGAACGTCGCGGTGATCGGCCGCCCCGGAGCCGAGTCCCGCAGGCCCGAGACCGCGACCGCCGAGGAGGCCGTGACGGATCTCGGCTGCTCGCTGAACCGGATCCGCGAGCCGGGGACGCTGGACGGCGGAGACGTCCTGAAGATCGGCGACACCCTCTACGTGGGGCGCGGCGGGCGCACCAACGGCGACGGCATCCGCCAGCTGCGCGCCGCGTTGGAGCCGCTGGGCGCGCGGGTGGTGGCCGTACCGGTCAGCAAGGTGCTCCACCTGAAGTCGGCGGTCACCGCGCTGCCGGACGGCACCGTCATCGGCTATCCGCCCCTCGTGGACGACCCGGCCGCGTTCCCCCGCTTCCTCCCCGTCCCCGAGGAGTCCGGCGCCCATGTGGTGCTGCTCGGCGGCGGCAAGCTGCTGATGGCGGCGAGCGCGCCGCGCAGCGCCGAGCTGTTCGCCGACCTCGGCTATGAGCCGGTGCCGGTGGACATCAGCGAGTTCGAGAAGATGGAGGGCTGTGTGACCTGCCTGTCCGTACGGCTGCGGGAGCTGTACGGCTGACGTAGGGCTGAGGAGCTGTGCAGCTGACGTAGGGCTGGGGAGCTGTACGGCTGACATACGGCTGCAAGAGCCGTACGCCGAGGGGGGCTGCGCAGCCGGGCAGCCGCGCAGCCCCCCTCGGCGTACGGCGTCTCAGAGGTACAGCCCCGCGTTCGACTCCCCCGACTGCGACGGCACGGCGGGCGGCCGGGTGCCGCGCCGCAGCGCGTACAGCTCCGCGAGCGTCGCCCCGTCCCGCCCGATCACACCTTCCCGGTCGTCGACCTCCCCACCGAGCCAGTCCACCGCCTCCGACCGCGTCAGCTTGCCGACCTCGATCCGGGCCAGGCACCGGCCGGGCCGGACCACCGCCGGATGCAGCCGCTCCAGGTCCTCGTTGGTGGTCACCCCGACCAGCACATTGCGGCCCTGGCCGAGCAGACCGTCCGTCAGGTTCAGCAGCCGGGAGAGCGCCTGACCCGCGGTGTGCTTGGCCTCGCCGCGGATCAGCTCGTCGCAGTCCTCCAGGAGCAGCAGCCGCCAGCGCCCCTTGGCCGTGCCGTCGTCCTCGCCGATCGCGATGTCCATCAGATAGCCCACGTCGGTGAACAGCCGCTCCGGGTCCAGGACGCAGTCCACCTGGCACCAGTCCCGCCAGGAGCGGGCCAGGGTGCGCAGGGCCGAGGTCTTGCCGGTGCCGGGCGGGCCGTGCAGCAGCAGGAGGCGGCCGGCGATGTCGTCCGGGGTGACCTTCATCAGCCCGTCCATGGCCTCGGCGACCGGCGCCGTGTAGTTGTCGCGGATCTCCTCCCAGGTCCCGGCCGAGATCTGCCGCGTGGTGCGGTGCGGGCCGCGCCGCGGCGAGACGTACCAGAAGCCCATCGCCACGTTCTCCGGCTGCGGCTCCGGCTCGTCCTCCGCGCCGTCCACGGCCTGGTGCAGCACCTTCTCGGCCAGGTCGTCCTCGACGGCGGTCACGGTCACATCGGCCCCCGGTTCCACCGGGAGATCAGCAGGGTCCAGCCGTCGCCCTCGGCGAGCGTCGCGCTGCGGTCGTCGTCACGGGCCGCGCGCAGCACGGTGGCGGACGGCGGCAGCAGCGTCGCGCCCGACCTCACCCGGTCGACGGAGTGACTGCGGGCGTACGGCTGCTCGCCGGTCGCGAAGCGCCCCAGGAAGAGCGCGTCGACGACATCCGACGGCGAATCGCTGTCATCGACGTTCAGCCGGATGGGGAGGGACTTTTCGGCGGGTGTCGTAGGCAGGGTCTGCCTCCTGAGAACGGGGGCCCGGTGCGTCGGTCAGCGCACCCGCCCCCATGATCCAGGACGGAGGGCGAGGGCGCACCAAGGTTTGTGGCCGTTTACCGAGCTGTTCCACGGAAGCCCACCGGAATGGGGGCGTTCACGGATACTCTCACCCGTTGTGGGGCACTGAGCGCTCCGCTGGAAGTGCCACGATGCGTCGTCGGCCGTCCGCGGCGCCGTCGTGGCCGGTCGCCCACGCGGCGGAGCCGCACATCGACACAGCCGCGGCGGAGCCGCACATCGACACGGCTCCGCGCCCCTTCGGGGCGCCGTCCGGGCGGAAGCCGGTTGCCGTCGCCCGGGCGATACACGCCGGTGTCCAGTGTTCAGCCCTGACGTCGTGTCATACGTCGCCGCCGCGCGAGGCGGGTGCAGAGCGTCGGCACCAGGATCAGCAGGCTCACGGCCCCCACCGCCGCCACCCCGCCGCGCGCCGACCACATCCGCAGCGCCAGCAGCGCCTCCGCCACCAGCAGATCCAGCGCGAGCGCGCCCGCCACCGCCAGCACCGGGCGGATCAGCGCGTCCAGCCCGCGCAGGGCGCTGCCTATGGCCAGCGCGGGCGCCGCGAGCAGGAAGAACAGCGTGAACGGTGCCCGCAGCGGTGAGTGGACGTCGGCCAGCGCGAGTGCCGCGCCGAGGGCCGCGATGCCGACCGCGGCGCCCACGATCACCGGCAGCGAATCCCCGCCCGCCGGTCTGTTGTCAGTGATGGTATGCATTGGCGACTTTGCCCCCCGAAGCGCCGGATGCCGGGCTTCAATGTCGCGCAGTCGACGGATGCCGTCAAGACGGGGAAAGGGCGCGAACGCGCGCCGTGGCGGGCGGACGGTTGAGCCCTCATCAGGGCTGGTCGCGCGGTGTGCGCCGGGGGCTTTCCGGCGGGGTCTTCGGGCGGTGTGCTCGGGTGTCGCGTGGTGACTCATCCGGATTCCGTCCGACCTATGGACGTATCAGCCACGTATCGAAAGATTTTTGCCAACTACTCGCATAGATCGGCCGGTTGCGCGGGATGACATATCCATGTCACGCCGCTGCAATCGATCCCCGCGACGTGACTGACGGTTTCGAACGCGATTGCCCATTTTTCGGGCTATCGCGCCTCACATCGGCACAGCAGTGATCCTGCTAGGGAGATCGAATGAAACTGTCCAGACTCACGGCGACGATGGGTGCGTTCGTCGTCGGTGCCGTCCTCGCCCTCACCGGGGCCGGCGCGGCCCAGGCCAACGAGAACAGCGCGGGCCCCGCCTATGTGGCGCTGGGCGACTCCTACTCATCCGGCGTCGGCGCGGGCAGCTACGACGGCGCCAGCGGCAGCTGTAAGCGCAGCAGCAAGGCGTACCCCGCGCTCTGGGCCGCCTCGCACGCCCCCTCGAGCTTCAACTTCACCGCCTGTTCCGGCGCCAAGACCGGCGATGTGCTGAACAACCAGCTCGGCCCGGTGAACTCCGGCACCGGCCTCGTCTCCATCTCCATCGGCGGCAATGACGCGGGCTTCGCCGACATCATGACCACCTGTGTGCTGCAGTCCGAGTCCACCTGCGTCAACGCGGTCAACAACGCCAAGAACTTCGTCCAGAACACCCTGCCCGGCAAGCTGGACCAGGTCTACAACGCCATCAGCGCCAAGGCCCCTTCCGCGCATGTCGTCGTCCTCGGCTACCCGCGGTTCTACAAGCTGGGCGGCTCCTGCATCGTGGGCCTCAGCGAGACCGAGCGCGCCGCGATCAACAGCGGCGCCGATCTCCTCAACTCCGTCACCGCCAAGCGCGCGGCCGACCACGGCTTCAGCTTCGGCGACGTCACCACGACCTTCACCGGGCATGAGATCTGCTCCGGCAGTGCCTGGCTGAACAGCGTCACCTTCCCCATCGACGAGTCCTACCACCCCACCGCCGCCGGCCAGTCCGGTGGCTACCTCCCGGTCTTCAGCTCAGCGGCCTGACCCGCGCGCGTCACCACTCGCAGGGGAGGAGGTCCCGTCCGCCGGGGCCTCCTCGCGGGTCGTGGCGTCCGTCCGGGCCTTGTCGCCGCCGAACGCGAGCGTCTTCCGGCGTCTTCCGGCGTCTTCCGGCCCGGATCGGACACCTCAACCGAGCGTGGTTGCCGCCCCCCTCAACACCAATCCGCACCCCAGCGCGAGGACGACGGCGGCGGTTCCGACGGGCGAGGCGCGGCGCACCGCCCCCAACAGCCGGTCGATCCGGCCCCCGGACCCCTTGCGCGCCGCCAGCCGTTCCGTGGCCCGCACGCCCAGGCGCACCGCGGCGAACCCGGCCAGCGTGAGCGTCAGCGCCAGCCCGAGCCCGTACGCCACGACCAGCACGAAGCCGAACCACGCCTGGCCCAGCGCGGCCGCGCCGACGAGCACGATGACGGCGGAGGGGCTGGGCACCATGCCCCCGGCGAACCCGAGCAGCAGCGTGCCGCGCAGGGTGGGGCGCACCTCGTGGGTGTGGGTGTGACCGTCGCCGTGGTCGTGGGTGTGCGTATGGGCGTTTGCGTGGTCGTGGGTGTGAGGGTGCGCGTGGCCGTCTGCGTGATCGTGGTCATGTGCGTGGCTGTGGTCATGGCCGTGGTCATGGCCGTGGTGATGAGCGTGCACGTGCCGACGGCGGCGCAGCGCCTTGCGGAGCAGTCCCGCCCCGGCCACCGCCACCAGCACACCGCTCGCGATGCCCAGCCACGAGATCACCGAGGGGGCGGCCGCCGAACCCGCCGTGACCAGCAGCCCCAGCGCGAACACACCCAAGGTGTGGGTGACCGTCACCGACGCGCCCAACGCCAGTACGTCGCGCAGCGCGCTGCGCCCGCCCGCCGCGGCGGCCGCCGCCATCATCGTCTTGCCGTGGCCGGGGGCCAGGGCGTGCATCGCGCCCAGCAGAACGGCGGTGGCGAAGGCCGTGAGGGCGAAGCCGAAGGTGATGTCGTGGCGCGCCACCATCGAGGTGAGCGCCTGCGTCCACCGGTCCGCCCCGCGCGGCAGCACCGACGAGCCCACCGCGTCGTCCCGGTCGGACTCCGCCGCGCTCGCGAGCGCGGGGCCGCCCGCCTCGACCTTCAGCGCGGCCGACCGCTGGTCGGGTGGCGAGGAGAGCTGCCCCGCCGGGTAGCGGACCAGCCGGTGGGAGGCGGAGGTCTTGGGGACGTTGGCATCGGTGAGCGTCATACGGTCGCCCTGCGCCGTCACCTCCCGCCAGCCGGGGCCCGTACCGATGTCGCGCGGGCGATAGGCGACCGTGGCCCGTTCGCCGTGGCCCAGCGCGGCCGTGAGGCGGCACTCGACCCGCAGCGTCGGCAGCCCGGCCTGGCCGGGGCGCTGACGGGCCTGGGCGCGCCCGGCGCGTACGGGCACCTCGCGCCCGTCGACCGTCAGCCGCGCCCCCTCCGCCGCGCTCGCGCACCGCCGCGCCGCCCACGCGCTTAACTCCCGCCCGGACAGCGCGTCGTCGCCGTCGCGGTCGATCTCCGGCTTCGCCTGGGCGGCGGGGATCTCGGCGAGGTCCTCGACATGGTCGACCCGCAGCGTCCCCGGGGTGACCACGAGCCCGTCGTAACGGTTGACGGTGAAGTTCCCGAGCGGATGCGCCTCGGCACTCCCGACAGGCAACACCACCATCCCAACGGCCCCCACCAGCACCCCGACGCACGCCCACCGCCATCGGGTGCGCCGCCCGGGGTCCGTGGTTTCGCTGGTGCGCTTTCGGGGGCGGGGGCTGAGGGCCGGCCCTCAGTTTGCGAAGCGGCCGCGAGCCGCCATCGGGTGCGTCGCCCAGGGCCCTGGGTTTCGTCGGCGCGGCTTCGGGGCGGAGCGCCGGGCGGGAGGCCGGGGGCTGGTCTCCGGTGGGGGAAGGGGCCGCGAGCCGCCATCGGGTCCGCTGCCCAGGGCTCTGGGTTCCGTCGGTGGGGCTGTGGGGGCGGAGCCCCAGGCGGGAGGCCAGGTGGCGGGTCCGGGGCTCGGCTCCGGTTCGGGGAGGGGCGGGATGGGGGGTCGTCATCGGGCGGCCTCCAGTTCCTTCAGTGCCGCCTTCGCCGCCCGCGCGCCCGTGGGGGAGAAGCCCGGGTTGAGGTCGAGCGCGGCCTTCAGGTGGCGGCGCGCCGGTCCGTCGTCGCCGAGGGACTTCTCGATGACGCCCCGGTGGTAGAGGAACGCCGCGTTGCGGTAGCCCGGTCCGGCGGCGCGCTCGGCGTACTCCAGGGCCTCCTCGTCCTTGCCGTTGCGGTGCAGGGCCCAGGCCAGCGCGTCGGCGGTGTGGACGGTCCGCCGCCGGTCCCATTCGGCACGGGCCGCCTTCAGCGCCTCCTTCACATCGCCGTGGTCGGCCGCGACCAGCGCGCTGTCCAGGTCGGTCGCCACCCCGTTGGCCCGTGCGAGCGCGATCCAGGTGTCGACCACCGCGTACTGCCCGCGCGCCTTGGAGCGGTCGCCCCGCGCCTCGTACGCCTCGCCCAGCGCCGCGAGCTCGGCGGGCAGCGGATAGCGCCGTACGACCGCCTCCAGATCGCGGATCCCCGCCTTCTGGCGGCCTTCCGCGACCGATGTGCGGCCCTGCCCCTCCAGCGCCGGGAGATAGCCGGGGACGGCGCGCAACGCGGTGCCGTACGCGCGCCGCGCGGTGTCGTACGCGCCCTGGTTCCAGGCCAGTTGGCCGAGCGCCGTCGAGACGTAGGCGATATCGCTGGGCGAGGTGGCGGAGTCCTGGGCGCGCAGCAGCACCCGGCGCGCCCCGGCCGGGTCGCCGCGCAGTTCGAGGACGTAGGCGAGGCGGGTGAAGACGGGGATGCCGGGGCGCAGGGAGTCGGCCTTCTTGGCGGCCGTGTACGCGTCCTCGTAGCGGCCCAGTTCGACGAGGGCGTCCACCCGGACGGCCAGCGCCCCCTGGCTGTAGGAGTTCACCTTGAGGGCCTTGTCGGCATCGCGCAGCGCGCCCCGGAAGTCATGGCGGGCGGCGGCGAGCGAGGCGCGCCCGGCGAGCGCCACGTCGTTGTCGCGCGGCTGGAGGGACAGGGACCGGGCGAACGCCTTGTCCGCCTGCGGATAGCGGGTGGGGTCGCCGCTGGTCCTGGCCTGTTCGACATAGGCCGAGCCGAGACCGGCCCAGCTCTCCGCGTCCTTCGGCTCACCGCGCAGATGGGTCTGCATCGCGTCGATCTGCCGGGCGAGGCCGTCGCCGCTGAGCTGCTCGTAGCGTGCGGCGGCCGGGTGCACCGCGCGGGCGGCGTCCTGGCCACCGCCGGAGCCGCCCGGCCCGTCCGAGGCGTCGATCACGATCGAGGCGGCGGTCAGCCCGGCCGCGAGCGCGAACACCACGGCCGCGGTCCGGGCCGTAGGGGTGAGGAATGGCCGAAGAGCCATGGTGACAGCTGCCTTTCGAGATGAGCGCGAACCCAGCGGAACGGGACGGACGAACGGATGAGGAGGAGCCTGGGCGCGGCCGCCGCGCGGGTTTCGACGGGGCCGCGCCCGGTGGTACGGGCCCGGTGGCACCCGTGGTTCAGTGCCGGCGCACGCGCGGACCCCGCCGGCGCGACCGCATCCA
The DNA here is from genome assembly GCA_005405945.1 of Streptomyces violaceusniger. Taxonomy (GTDB): domain Bacteria; phylum Actinomycetota; class Actinomycetes; order Streptomycetales; family Streptomycetaceae; genus Streptomyces; species Streptomyces violaceusniger. The sequence goes on along the minus strand of BJHW01000001.1, from coordinate 3,261,886 downwards.
GAGGAATCCGAGACCCAGCAGCAACACGGCCCCGCCACCGGCCGCCGCGGACCCGGCCAGCATCATGTTGTCGTCGGAGGAGGAACCGACGCCCGAGCCGCCGTTCAGCAGCGACTGCCCGGCGCTCTTCGAGACGGCCTTGGCGTCCGAACCGGAGCTGGGCAGCGCCAGATACGGGAAGGAGCCGCCGAACTTCTGGTCGTTCTCGTCCACCGCGTCGCCCAGGTCGTTCTTCTTGCCGAGCAGCTCGCCCTCCATGGCCTGGAGCGCGATGTCCAGGACGTCGTCGGAGAGCCTGCGGCCGTTGGGGAAGCCCGCGTTGTCACCGTCCAGCACGCCCAGCCGCTTGGGGCTGCCGCTGGGTTCGATGGAGGTGTTGAGCCGCAGCTCCTCGGCGGGGCGGACGTTCGGCGGCTGGTTGAGCTTGGGCACACCGGTGAGGAACGCCTGCACCAGGTCGTCGCGCGGGGTGTCCGGCGCCTTGATCTTGTAGATCTGCTCGACCAGCTTGGGGAGTTCGGGGTCCTGGACGAACTTCAGGAACTGCCCGTCGTCCCACGGCGCCGAGGCGTTGAACTTGTCCTTGTCCTTGCGCGGGATGACCACCTCGTTGACCAGCGGGCTGCCGAGCCGGGAGACCTGGGTCCAGTCGCCGTCGGCGGTCTGGCGGTGGGTGGTGGCCCAGACGCCGATCACCGGCTGGTCCTTGGACTCGGTCAGCGCCGACGTCGGCACCTGGAGGGCCATCGACTGGACGTTGTAGCCCTTGAGGGTGTCGTTTCCGACCTCGGACATGTCGCCGCCGTACAGCAGGTCGAAGACGCGCAGATCGAGGAAGAACGGGTCGTCGGCCTGACCGGCGAAGGCGGTCGAGCCCCCGCTGTAGCCGATCTTCCGCACCGACTGGTCGCGGAGCTTGGAGTAGTCGGGCATGGACGCCTTGCCGACGTTCGACGGCGCGACCGGCAGATCGCTGCCCAGCTTGGCGCGGGCGACGGCCTTCTGGTTCTTCAGCTTGATGACTTCGAGGTCGTATGTCTGGGTGAAGTTGAGGGTGGCGTCCTCGATCGAGTTCACCGGCCCGGTGTTGTAGAGGAACGTGTCGCCGTTCTTGAGGTGGTCCTTGAAGGTCCACCGGAAGAGCAGATCGCCCTGGCCGTCGCCGTCGTTGTCGACGTGCAGGTCGTAGCGGGCGTCATGGGCGAACTTGTAGAAGTTGGGGCCGCCCGCGGGATCCTGGAACGGCAGCACATTGACGACCATGGTGGTCGTGTCCGGCTTGTCCGGGCTGACGAACGCGTAGACGTCCGTGGCGTCGTACTGGGGCTGACCGGAGATCAGCGGCGCCTCGCGGTGGCTCGAGGCCTGCGCCGTCCCGGGCTGCAGTACGGCCACTCCGGCGGCCGTGAGCCCGCCGGCGGCCAGTGCGCAGCTGACCAGCGCGGCCAAGCTCTTGGTGATTGCGGTCATCCTGTAGGTCCTTCGCACGCTTGTTGGAAGCAGTCCTTCATGCGGCTATTCGGACCCGGCGAACGGATGGATTGGTCGGCCCGGGAATTTGTTTGCGCGTGATAGGTATCGTCAACACCCTTGACTCGGTGGTGAATCCGGAACCTGGGATGCGTGGGTGACGGCTCGGGGAGGTAGGGTTACTCTGCCCGGGGCGGGTGCCCTCGTACGGGTGGGGAGTGTCATGGAGCAGATAACGGTAAGGAGCAGGCCGCGAGTGCCTGCGATCAACTGCGGAAGCGGTGCGTCCAGTGCGCGCCTCGAGCGCCATCTCGCGGTGATGGGCGGGCCTGCCGTCCCGCAGCGGGAGGCGGAGAGCGCGGCGGTGCTGATGCAGGAGCTGACCGCGCGCGACCACGCGCGCGCGAAGAACAACCGAGGTGCGCGGGTGTCGCTGTTCGCGCCGCTGCGCCGGTTGCGCCGTTCGCTGTTCGGCAACCACGGCTGACCCGGCCGGCCCGTAGGCGTCTTCGTCGTCATCCCGGGCAGGCACGGGGTCAACCGGTTCGCTCCAGCCGGTGAGTCCGTGCTGTGATCCACCCCACGCCGCTGTCGCCGTGGGATGCCGACGAGAGGCCACGACCGGCCGCCATGGCCGCTGTGCGGCCGTGGCCGAGGGGCGCACCCGAAGGCGGGCGCACCCGGTACCAGAGGCAGCTCGGCTGCGGAGTCCGCCCGGTTGTGAGGGACGCGGGCCGAGCGCGGGAGGGGCTCGGAGAAGGCACGCCCAGGGCGAGCACCCCCACACGCCCAGGGCGGGCGAGCCCACGGAAGGCAGGCCCCGAGCGGGCGGGTCCGGAGAAGCCAGGACCAGGCCGGGCAGGCCCGGAGCGGGCGGCAGGCGGGATCAGAGCAGGCCGGTCAGAGCAGCGCGAACTGCCCCTCAGGGCCCTCCTCGTGGTGGTCCAGTACGGACGCCGGGCGCCGGGCCGCGCCGGGCACCGGCAGCACCCCCGCCCCCCGCAGCTCCGCCGCGTCGATGAGCGCGCCGTCCGCCACCCGGTCGGCGAGGGCCCGCAGCTCCGGGCGCAACTCGGCGAGCAGCGCCAACACCGTGATCAGCTCCAGCAGCTCCGAAGTCCACGCGGACGGCCAGCCCGCCGGGCCGATCGCCTCCAGCGTGCCCGGCTCCCGCGCGGCGGTGCGCTGCTCGAACCAGGACTCCAGCACCCGTACCCCGCCCGCCTGGAAGTCCCATGCGCCCTGGGGGACGGGGGAGATACGGCCCTCGCCCAGCAGCAGGGCCTCCTCGTCCGGGTCGTAGTCCAGGGAGTCCGGCAGCCCGCTCGACGGAAGCGCGGCACGGACATAGGGGCGCCGGCCACCCGGCATGCGCGGGCGTTCACCACTGTGCGCCCCGCGCGTATGCAGCCACAGCGCACGGCGGCCCAGCTCCACGCCCGCTTCCCACAGCTCGGGGTCGGCGGTCAGGGGTACGGCGCAGGGCGCGCCGCACGCCGTGGCGGCGGTCCACGCCAGGAAGTCCTCGGCGGTCACCGGGCGGCCGAGCCGCGTGGTGAGGTGGTCCAGCAGCCCGGGCGCGAGATTGGGCTCCTGCCCGCCGGGGCGGCGGTAGAGCGGACGGATCCGGCCGGGGCGGCCCGCGGGGAGTGGCCGTCCGGCAGCAGCGCGGAGAAGGTGAGCACCGGGTCCGGGTCCGGTCCCGCGGCCTCGATGACGTGGATCTGCCGGTCGTCCGCCACCCGCCACAGCTCGGGGCGGGCGGCGTCGATCAGCCGGTGATCCGGGATCAGCCACTGCTGGTCGAAGGGCCCGTGCGCGATCCGTACCGGCTCGGGGCACGGCCCGTCCTCGCGCGCCAGCCGGGCGGTGGAGGTGGCCTGGCCGGGCAGCTGCGGTACGGAGCTGTGCACCGTACGGGCGCGGGTCGGCCGGAACAGCGCGGCCCGCGCCGCCTCGTCCCCGGCCCGGGTCAGCCGCTCCCAGCGTGCCCCGAGCGAGGCCGCGTCCGGTGCCATGACCCAGGTCCGGCCGAGCCGCAGCGGCCCCACGGACCACGGCATCAGGTCCCCCAGCGGCGGCGCCTCACGTTCTCCCACGCCCGGCATGGTATCGATGCCGCCCTGTCCTTCCAGGGGGCTGCCCGACGTCGTCGTCCGCCGCCGCTCCGGTGGCTCCGCCCGCCGTGGCCATGGCAGAGGCCGGGCGAGGGCGTCGGACCGGCTGGGGTCTTTCCCCCCCGCCCCTTCCCGCAACTGGGGCTCCGCCCCAGCCCCCGGGCCTCTGTGCCCAGCCCCCCCGGGCCTCGGGCTCAGGCCCCAGAGCCTGGACCCCAGGGCACGGCTACCCAGGCCCCTGGACCCCGGGGGTCTGGGGTGAAGTCCCGCCTTCCAGCCCCTCCGGCGTTTGAGGAGCGGGGTCTGGGGGCGAGCCCCAGTTGCGGGAAGGGGCAGGGAGGGGAACAGCTCGCCGCAGGCGTCACGACCCGGCGCGTGCCGGTCAGTCTGCCTCGACCGTGACCGAGAACGAGAACCGGTCGCCCCGGTAGTGGATGCGGGCCACGTCCACCACGCGGCCGCTCTCGTCGTAGGTCACCCCCGTGTAGTGCAGGATCGGGCTGAGCAGCGGGACCTGGAGCAGCCGGGAGGTCTCGGGGTCGGCGAGGCGGGCCTCCACCGTGTCCGTGATCCGGCTGATCCGCACCCCCACCGCGTCCCGCAGCACCTTCGTCATCGGCCAGCGGGTGAGGTCCGCGAGGTCGATGCGGTCGGCCAGCTCGGGGCGGACCAGGTTCTCCGCCCAGTTGGTGGGCTCGCCGCCGCGGCCGTCCCGGCGCAGCCGACGGTAGGCGGTCGCCTCGTCCAGGTCCGGGAAGTACTCCGCGAGTTCCGCCGGCACCGGCGCCGGGCCGTGCTCCAGCACCGTCGTCCGCTCACCCGACTGCTGGGCCACGATCGCGTCCACCGACCCCAGCAGCCGGACCGGCGCGGCCCGCCGAGCGCTCGGCTCGATGAAGGTGCCGCGGCGCCGGTGGCGGCTGATGAGCCCCTCGGTCTCCAGCTCCTTGAGCGCCTGCCGCATGGTGAGCACGCTGACCCCGTAGTGCTCGGCGAGCCGGTCCTCGGTCGGCAGACGCAGCGGATCGTGCGGGGCCCGCCCGAGTATCGAGGCCCGCAGCGACTGCGACACCTGGTACCACAGCGGCAACTTGCGGTTGAGGGCGAGGGAGTCGGGGGCGAAGGTGGTCACACGGTCTCCGGTGGGCGGCGGCAACGGCGGCGTTGCCGCAACGGCGGCGTTCAGCGGCAACGGCGGCGTTCAGGGGCGGAAATGGCGTTCCAGACCCTGCCATACGTCGTCATAGCGCCCCTGGAGGTGGTCCGCCTCCAGCGCCTGCCGGGTGGCCGTGACCGGCCAGCGCGTCTCGAACATGAAGGCCAGCCCGTCGTCCAGCCTGTGCGGCGCCAGCTCGGCCGCGCTCGCCCGCTCAAAGGTCTCATGGTCCGGGCCGTGCGCGGACATCATGTTGTGCAGCGAGCCACCGCCGGGTACGAAGCCCCCGGCCCCGCCGGTCTTCGCGTCGTACGCGCCCTCGATCAGCCCCATGTACTCGCTCATCACATTGCGGTGGAAGTACGGCGGCCGGAAGGTGTCCTCGCCGACCAGCCAGCGCGGGGCGAAGACCACGAAGTCCACGCCCGCGAGGCCTGGGGTGTCGGAGGGCGAGGTGAGCACCGTGAAGATGGACGGGTCCGGGTGGTCGTAGCTGATGGTGCCGAGCACATTGAAGCGGCGCAGGTCGTACACGTACGGCACATGGGTGCCGTGCCAGGCGACCACGTCCAGCGGCGAGTGGTCGTAGGTGGCGGCCCACAGATTGCCGCAGAACTTGTTGACCACCTCCACCGGGCGCTCCACGTCCTCGTACGCCGCGACCGGGGCGAGGAAGTCACGGGGGTTCGCCAGCCCGTTGGCGCCGATCGGGCCGAGGTCGGGGAGGGTGAAGGGGCGGCCGTAGTTCTCGCACACATAGCCGCGCACGGACGGCTCCAGCGGCTCCACCCGGAACCGCACCCCGCGCGGGATCAGCGCCACATGCCCCGGCTCGGCGCGCAGCAGGCCGAACTCGGTGTGCAGCAGCAGCCCGCCCCGCTCGGGACGATCAGCAGCTCGCCGTCCGCGTCGCTGAACACCCGGTCGGTCATGGGCGCGTTGGCGGCGTAGAGGTGGATGGCCATGCCCGCGCGCTGGGTGGCGTCGCCGTTGCCGCCCAGCGTCCACAGCCCGGCCAGGAAGTCCGTGCCCTCCGGCGGCTCCGGCAGCGGGTCCCAGCGCAGCCGGTTGGGGTCGGGCGCGGCCTCGGTGAAGGGCGCCCCGCGCAGCGCGCCGCTGTCGATCCGGGTGAACGGCGGATGGGCGGCGGAGGGCCGGATGCGGTACAGCCAGGAGCGCCGGTTGGTGGCGCGCGGCTCGGTGAAGGCGCTGCCGCTCAGCTGCTCCGCGTAGAGCCCGAGCGGTGCGCGCTGGGGGGAGTTGCGGCCGATGGGCAGTGCGCCGGGCACGGCCTCACTGCTGTGCTCATTGCCGAAACCGGAGGCGTAGACCAGCTCTTCCGCCGTCTTGCGCGCCCGCTCGATCCCCTGCTCGTGTCCAGGCTGATTGACGTGCTGATCGCCGTGCTGATCGCCGTGCCGGATCCCCGTGCCGTCGCCCATCGCGCGCTCCCACCGCTCCGCCGCACACCACTGGTTTCCCCTGGATTCCTATGTCAGACGATAGGAATCGAAACCCGGGCTCGTCAATGATCGGGCAGGATGGTGGCGTGCCCATACCGCCCCTCCGCCGCCATCCGGTCCAACGCCGCAGCGCCGAGCGCCTCGGCCGGATCCTCGACGCGTGTGCCGAACTCCTCGACGAGATCAGCTACGAAGAGCTGAGCACCCGGGCCGTCGCCGAGCGCGCCAACGTGCCCATCGGCTCGGTCTACCGCTTCTTCTCCAACAAGCGGGCGATGGCCGAGGCCCTGGCCCACCGCAATCTGGACGAGTACGCCGCGCGGATCACCCGGCGGCTGGCCGCCTCGGACGCGGCCGCCGACTCCGGGCCGGACGGGGGCGGCGGCTGGCGGGAGGCGATGGACGTCGTCGTGGACGAGTATCTGGCGATGAAGCGCGGGGCGCCGGGCTTCGCGCTCATCGAGTTCGGCCATCCGGTGCCGGCCACCGCGCCGCCGGAGCAGCCCAACCATCTGGTCGCCGACCGGCTGCGGACGCTGCTCGCCGACCGGCTCGGGACGGGTGGGGACGAGGCGACCGAGGAGCGGCTGCGGGTGGCCTTCCTGCTCGCGGTCGAGGCGGCGGACGCACTGCTGCGGCTGGCGTTCCGGGTGGATCCGGAGGGCGATCCGGCGATCGTGGCGGAGACGAAGGAACTGCTGCGCGCCTATCTGGCCCGGGTCCTGGACTGACCGGCCCGGCCCGGGTTCTGGACTGACCGGAGCCCGCGGCCACCGGAAGTCCCGGACACCGGAAGTCCCGGCCACCGGAAGTCCCGGCTGATCCCTCCCCGGCATGCCTACCAGTCGGTATGGTGAGCGGGTCCGGCGCGTCATCGCGGCCTCGCCGCCGTCCCTGGGAGAGACCGATGAGCACTGCCCTGCGTATCTGCCCGCTCTGCGAGGCCACCTGCGGGCTGACCCTCACCATCGACGAGGGGAGGGTGACCGGGGCGCGCGGCGATCGCGAGGACGTCCTCAGCCGCGGCTTCATCTGCCCCAAGGGGGCCGCGTTCGGGCAGCTCGACGCCGACCCCGACCGGCTGCGGCGCCCCCTCGTCCGCCGCGCCGGGCGCCTCGTGGAAGCCGACTGGGACGAGGCGTTCGCCGCCGTGGCGGAGGGGCTGACCCCGCTGCTGCGCGAGCACGGGCCGCAGTCGGTGGGGGTCGTGCTCGGCAACCCCAATGTGCACACCGTGGCCGGCGGGCTCTATCCGCCGCTGCTGCTCGGCGCGTTGCGCACCCGTAACGTCTTCAGCGCCAGCACCCTCGACCAGATGCCCAAGCACGTCTCCAGCGGACTGCTGTACGGCGACGCCAACGCGCTTCCGGTGCCAGATCTGGACCGTACGGACCATCTGCTGATGCTCGGTGCCAACCCGCTGGACTCAGGCGGCAGTCTGTGCACCGCCCCCGACTTCCCCGGGCGGCTGCGGGCGCTGCGGCGGCGCGGCGGCCGGCTGGTGGTGGTCGACCCCCGGCGCACCCGTACCGCCGCGCTGGCCGACCGCCATGTGGCGATCCGGCCCGGCACCGACGCCCTGCTGCTCTTCGCCATGGCGCAGGTGCTCTTCGCCGAGGACCTGGTGGCGCCCGGCCCGCTGGCCGAGCACGTCAGCGGGGTGGCGGAGGTGCGGCGGTTGGCCGCGGACTTCCCGCCGGAGGCGGTGGCCGAGGCGTGCGATGTGCCCGCCGAGGAGATCCGCACCCTCACCCGTGAGCTGGCCGCCGCGTCCCACGGCGTGGTGTACGGGCGGGTTGGCTCCACCACCGTCGAGTTCGGCACCCTCACCAGCTGGCTGGTCGATGTGGTCAACGTGCTCATCGGGCAGTTGGACCGGCCCGGCGGCATGATGTTCCCGCTCGCCGCGACCGGCCGCCGGGAGCGCCCGGCGCGGCCCGGGAAGGGGTTCGCGCTCGGCCGCTGGCACAGCCGGGTCAGCGGATACCCCGAGGCCAAGGGCGAACTGCCCACCGTCGCGCTGGCCGAGGAGATCGAGACCCCGGGCGAGGGACGGATCCGCGCGGTGCTGGCGCTCGCGGCCAACCCCGTGCTCTCCGCGCCGGACGGCGACCGCCTGGACCGGGCGCTGGCCGGGCTCGACTTCATGGTCAGCGTCGATCCTTACCTCAACGAGACCTCGCGCCACGCCCATGTGGTGCTGCCCCCGCCGCCGCCCAGCCGCAGCCCCCACTTCGACTACGCCTTCAACAGCCTGGCCGTGCGCAACCAGGTCCGCTACACCCGCCCCGCCATCCCCCTGGAGGCGGACCGGCTGAGCGAGAGCGCCATCCTGGCGCGGCTGGTGCTGTGCGTGAGCGGTCACGGCGGCGCCGATCCGGAGGCGGTGGACGCGATGGCGATCCAGGGGACCCTCGACAAGGAGGTCGCCGACCCGTCCTCGCCGGTGCACGGGCGCGAGCCCGGCGAGCTGGCCGCGCTGCTGACCGGGGTGGACGGCCCCGAGCGGCGGCTGGACATGATGCTGCGGCTGGGCCCGTACGGCGACGGCTTCGGCGCCGACCCCGACGGACTGAGCCTGGAGAAGCTGCTCGCCCATCCGCACGGCATCGACCTGGGCCCGCTGCGGCCGCGCGTGCCCGGGCTGCTGAAGACCCGCAGCGGCACGGTGGAGCTGTGCCCGGAGCCGCTGGCCGCCGATGTGGAGCGGCTGCGCCGGTCGCTGGCCGACCGGCCCTCGGGCTGCTGCTGGTCGGCCGCCGCCATCTGCGCTCCAACAACAGCTGGATGCACAACGTCCCGGCCCTGATGGGCGGCAGCAACCGCTGCACGCTCCAGGTCCACCCCGAGGACGCCACCCGGCTGGGCCTGGCCGACGGCGGTCTGGCCCGGGTCAAGGGCGAGGGCGGGGAGCTGGAGGTGCCGGTCGAGGTGACGGACGCGGTACGGACCGGAGTGGTGAGCCTGCCGCACGGCTGGGGCCACGCCCGCCCCGGCGTCCGGCTGTCCGTGGCCGGGGCCCACCCCGGGGTCAATGTCAACCAGCTCTTCGACGGCTCACGGCTGGATCCGCTCTCGGGGACGGCGGTGCTCAATGGCCACCCGGTGCGCGTATCACCCTCGATACGGCATTGACCTGGGGTTTTGCGCTTATTGCTCACGTGTCAAGACCTTGTTAACGGAAAGTTGCCGCACCTAACGTCGCCTCGACCGCCAAATCTGGGGGAGTTCAAAGGCGAACGTGAGGTAGCCAACTATGCTGACCATCCTCGGCTTCGTCATGATCGCGACATTCCTTGTCCTGATCATGATGAAGAAGATGTCCCCGATGGGCGCCCTGGTGCTCATCCCCGCGCTGTTCTGTGTGCTTGTCGGGAAGGGGGCGCACCTCGGGACTATGTCCTCAAGGGCGTCGGCGATCTGGCACCTACGGCCGCCATGCTGATGTTCGCGATCATCTACTTCGGGGTGATGATCGACGTCGGCCTCTTCGACCCGATCGTCCGGCTCATCCTTCGGTTCTGCAAGGCGGACCCGATGCGGGTGGTGGTCGGCACCGCGATCCTCGCGGCGATCGTCTCGCTCGACGGCGACGGCTCCACCACCTTCATGATCACCGTGTCGGCCATGGTGCCGCTCTACCGGCGGCTGAAGATGAGCCTGGTGGTGATGACCGGTGTCGCGGCCATGGCCAACGGCGTGATGAACACGCTGCCCTGGGGCGGTCCGACCGCCCGCGCCGCCACCGCGCTCAAGGTCGACGCCAGCGACATCTTCGTGCCGATGATCCCGGCCCTCGCGGTCGGTCTGCTCTTCGTGATCGCCCTCTCCTACGCCCTGGGCCTGCGGGAGCGCAAGCGGCTCGGCGTGCTGACGCTGGACGAGGTCACCGCCGGCGACCCGGAGCAGGTGCTGGTCGGCGCGGGCTCCGGCGGCAAGGGGGCCAAGGGCCGTAAGGGCGGCAAGGCCGCGCTGACCGGCGGCGGCGCGGGCTCCGGCACGGACGCGGAGGCGCCGTCCTCGAAGGGCTCCGGCTCCGCGGATTCCTCCTCCCACGAGGGCGAGGACGACGACGAGTTCAAGGGGCTCGACCCCCACCGCGCCACCCTGCGCCCCAAGCTCTACTGGTTCAACGCGGCCCTGACCGTCGCCCTGCTCACCCTGATGGTCACCGAGACCATGCCGATCCCGGTCCTCTTCCTGCTCGCCGCCGCCATCGCGCTCACCGTCAACTTCCCGAACATGAACGACCAGAAGGCGCGGGTGGCCGCCCACGCCGAGAACGTCGTCAACGTCTCCGGAATGGTCTTCGCGGCTGCCGTCTTCACCGGCGTCCTCACCGGCACCGGCATGGTCGAGCACATGGCCCGCTGGCTGGTCGACGGCGTCCCCGAGGGCATGGGCCCGCACATGGCCATCGTCACCGGTGTGCTGTCCCTCCCGCTCACCTACTTCATGTCCAACGACGGCTTCTACTTCGGCATCGTGCCGATCCTCGCCGAGGCCGGGGCCGCCCACGGGGTCTCCGCACTGGAGATCGCCCGCGCCTCGCTCGTCGGACAGGCCCTGCACATGTCGAGCCCGCTGGTCCCCGCCGTCTACGTGCTCGTCGGCATGGCGAAGGTCGAATTCGGCGACCACACCCGGTTCACCGTGAAATGGGCGGCGCTCACCTCGCTGGTGGTGCTCGGCGCGGGTCTCGCCTTCGGCATCATCTGACCCGTGAAGATCTCGGAGCCCGGTAGGGGCTGGCTGCTGCGCCTGGTCATCGCCTTCTCGTTCGCCCAGGGAGCGGTGAACATGGCGCGGCCGGCCGTCTCCTACCGGGCGCTGGCGCTCGGTGCCGACGCCCGCGCCGTCGGCGTCATCGCCGGTGTCTACGCCCTGCTGCCGCTGTTCGCCGCCGTACCCCTCGGGCGGCGCACCGACCACGGGCGGTGCGCCCCGCTGCTGCCCATCGGGGTGGCCCTCATCGCCACCGGCTGTGCGTTCAGCGGAACGGCCGGATCGCTGCCCGCGATGGCCGCGTGGAGCGGGGTGATGGGGCTCGGCCATCTGTCGTTCGTCATCGGCGCCCAGTCCATCGTGGCCCGCCAGAGCGCGCCCGAGGACCAGGACCGCAACTTCGGCCACTTCACCATCGGCGCCTCGCTCGGCCAGCTCGTCGGGCCCATCGCGGCCGGTCTTGTGGTCTCCGAACACGACGGGGCGATGGGCCGCACCAGCGCCGCCGCGCTGTTCGTCTCCGCCGCCCTCGCGGCCTTCTCCGTCACCTCGCTGTGGCGCATCGAGCGCCGCCCGGACGGTACGGCGGCCGGGCCCGCCGAGGAGGCCCCGGCCCGCAAGGCCTCCGTACGGTCCATCCTGACCACCCGCGGGGTCGCCTCCGGCATCTTCATCAGCCTCGCGGTGCTCTCCGCCACCGACGTCCTCACCGCCTATCTGCCGGTCGTCGGCGAACAGCGCGGCATCTCGCCCGCGGTCGTCGGTGTGCTGCTCAGCCTGCGCGCCGCCGCGACGGTGGCCTGCCGCCTCGTCATGACCCCGATGATCCGGCTGATGGGCCGCACCGTGCTGATGGCCGTCAGCTGTCTGGGCGCCGCGCTGCTGTGCACGGGCATCGCCCTGCCGGTGCCCGCCTGGGCGCTCGGGGCGCTGCTGGCCGGGCTCGGCTTCTGCCTCGGCGTCGGCCAGCCGCTGTCGATGACGACCGTCGTCCAGGCCGCCCCCGAGGGGGCGCGCAGCACGGCCCTCGCGCTGCGGCTCACCGGCAACCGGCTCGGCCAGGTGGCCGCGCCCGCCTCCGCCGGTGTGCTGGCGGGACTCGCGGGCACCGCCGCCCCCTTCGTCATGCTGGGCGGGCTGCTCCTGATATCGGCGGCGATAGCCGTCCGGCCGCTGCGCGGTCGCCCGGCCGCGGCCCCCGGCGAGGGTCGGCCGGTGCCGGAGAAGCGGCCCGCCAAGGGGCGTACGGAGGAGTCGTCCTCGGTCTCGCGCGGCACGGGACGGCCACCCCGGTGAGCTGACGGTGGGACGGCGGTGAGCCGACCGCGAGATGGTCTCAGGGCCGCTCGCCGTCGACCATGGCCAGCCACGCCCTGGAGGCGTCCCCGAACGGCTCGGCGCGCCCGTCGACCGCGTCCATCAGCCACCGCCCCGCCGCCTCGGCCTCCGCTATGACGTCCGCCGGATAGCCGTACCGCACCTGGTGCTCGGCGAACTCGTCCTCGTCGTCCATCAGGGTCGAGCCGTCCGTCCGCTTGCGGAGCACATCCAGGTCCAGGTCCACCATCGACACCTCGTGGGAGGAGCGCCACTCGGCAGGCGTGGCGATGTCGCAGTAGATCTCGGTCTCCCGGGGCGGGGCGTTGAACGCCGCGGTCCACCACGCGTCGCGCGGGATGAGGACCACATGCGCACAGGCGATCGACACCATCGGGCCGTACCCCTTGCGCATGACGCCCCGCCGGGCAGCCCCAGCCAGACGCCGTGATCGTCCTCGCCCAGCCTGCGCATCCGCAGGTTCCAGTGCAAAGTGCCGTCGTACTTGCGGTAGTTGACGGATACGAGATCGGGCATGAGCCGATCCTACGCGGTGGCCGGAGCGGCGAGCGGGTGCGCGGCAGCTACGGCTTGATCGACCCCGGCGAGCTCGGGCGACTCGCCGACTCCGTCCACCCCCCCGGCTGGAACACTGGCCCCATGACAGAGCTGAACGGTGAACCGGCGGGTATCCGCGAGCTGACGGCGCTGGCCATGACCAACTACGGCCACTTCACCACCATGCGGGTGGAGGACGGGCGGGTGCGCGGCCTGTCCCTCCATCTGGACCGGCTGGTACGGGACTGCGGTGTGCTGTTCGGCACCGACCCGGACCGCGACCGGATCCGCGAACTGGCCCGGCGCGCCGTCGCGGACACCACGGGGCCGCTCACGGTCCGGGTGACCGTGTACGACCCCGACCTCGGGCTGGAGCGGCCCGGGGCCGAGGCCACACCGCGCATCCTGGTCACCACCCGGCCCGCCGCCGCGCCCTCGCCGCCGCCGCTGAGCGTGCGCACCGCACCGCACCGCCGCGACCTGCCGGAGGTCAAACACGTCGGGCTGTTCGGGCTGTTGCGGCTGCGCCGCCTGGCCCAGCTCGACGGCTACGACGATGCGCTGCTGACGGACGAGCGGGGCGCGGTGTCCGAGGGCGCCACCTGGAACGTGGGGTTCTTCGACGGCGATCGCCTGCTGTGGCCGGACGCCGCGTGCCTGCCCGGCGTCACCCGGGAACTGCTCCGGCGCGCCCACGGCGGGCCGCAGCACACCGAGCGGATCGACCGTGACCGCCTCGGTGAACTGCGCGCGGCCTTCGCCCTCAACGCGGGGGTGGGTGTGCGGCCGATCCGGTCGATCGACGGGGTGGAGTTCGACCCGGCGCACCCCGTCCTGGACGCCCTGCGCGAGGAGTACGCCGCGACGGACGCGGAGCCGCTGTGAGCCCTCGAGCGCACGGCGTCCGGATTCCGTATCGGTACCCCGGACGCCGAGCGCCGCCCGGATGTGACATCCCCGGCCGACGCCGCTCCACGGGCGGCCGTCAGAACCGGTCCCGGTGCTCCCGAACCGCCCGGTCCACCAGCGGCCCGGCCGCCCCCGGATAGTTCGCCGGGTCCAGCAGGGCGGCGAGCTCCTCCGCCGTGAAATGACCCGCCAGCTCGGGGGCGGCGGTCAGCACCTCTTCCAGCGTCCGCCCGCCGTCCGCCGCCTCCGCCGAGGCCCGGCTCATCAGCTCCTTCGCGGGGCCCTTGCCCAGCACCGGGGTCAGGGCCGCGGCCAGGCGCTCGGAGACGATCAGCCCGCCGGTCAGCCCCAGATTGACGCGCATCCGGTCCGGGAAGACATCCAGCCCCTCGACCAATTCGACGGCCGTGTGCGCCGCCCCGCCCGTCAGCCGCAGACACTCGCGCAGCGGAAGCCACTCGGCGTGCCATGCCCCGGCCGGCCGCTCGTCCTCCGCGAGCATGCACCCCATGACGGCGCTCGCCAGCGCCGGCACCTGGAGCGCGGCGGAGCGCACCAGGGTGGCCAGGGCGGGGTTGCGCTTGTGCGGCATCGCGGAGGACACCCCGCGGCCCTCGGCGGCGGGCTCGGCGACCTCGGCGGTCTCGGTGCGCGACAGCAACTGCACATCCACCGCGACCTTGCCCAGCGCCCCGGCAGCCAGGGCCAGTTGGGCGGCCAGCCCCGCGACCGGAGTACGGGCGGTGTGCCAGGGCAGGTCGGGCTCGTTCAGCCCGACCTGCGCGGCGAACTCCGCCATCAGCCGCTCCGCGAACTCGCCCGGCCCCGGCGCCCCGGGCCGCGTCCCCCGGTCCATCAGGGCGTACTCGGTGTAGCCCGCCAGCGTGCCCGCCGCGCCGCCGAGCTGCACCGGCAGTCCGTGGTCGCGGATCCGGGCCAGCCCGGCCGCCGCCTCCGCCACACCGCTCAGCCAGCCCGCGGCCTTCAGGCCGAAGGTGGTGGGCACGGCGTGCAGGGCGAGCGTACGGCCGGGCATCAGCGTGTCCCGGTGCGCCACGGCCAGCTCGCGCAGCGCCCGTGCGATCCGCTCCAGGTCCGCCACCAGGGGCACGAGGGTCCGGTGCGCCACCAGCATGGCGGCGGTGTCCATGATGTCCTGGCTGGTCGAACCCCGGTGCACATACTCCGCTGCCGCCGGGTCCGCCGCGGCCACCAGCGCGGTGAACGCCCGGACCAGCGCCACCACCGGGTTGGCCGCGCCCCGGGCCAGCCGGGCGATCTCCACCACGTCCAGGTGCTCGGCACGGGCGAGGTCGGTGACGGTCCGGGCCGCCGTCTCGGGCACCAGGCCCAGCCGCGCCTGCGCCCGCACCAGGCCCGCCTCGGCGTCCAGCATCGCCTGTAGCCAGGCGCCGTCCGACGTGGTGGTCTCGGCCGGGGTACCGGCCCGGACGGGGCTCAGCAGGCCCACGTCGGCATGGCGCGGGGCGCCGTCGGTCGTATCGCTCGCGGTGTCGGTCATGGGACGGGGCGCTTACGGCCGCAGGGCGCGCATCAGGAGGTCGGCCAGGTGGTCGGCGACCTCCTGGGGGGCCCAGCGGCCGCCGGGCCGGTACCAGGTGCCCAGGTGGTGGACGGAGCCGAAGTGGTAGTCCACCACCAGGTCCGCCGGGGTCCGGGAGCTGAACACCCCGGCCCGCTGCCCCTCCTCGATCAGCGCGCGGAACCGCTCGTGGTAGCGGCGCCGCTCGGCGCGTACCTGCTTGTGCTTCTCCGGGCTGAGTTGGTGCATCGACCGGAAGAAGATGGTCGCGTCGTCGAGGTTCTCGATGGTGGTCACCACGACGTCGGCCGCCGCGTCCCGCAGCCGCGTCTCCACCGGCGCGTCGGCGTCCGCGAAGGCGTCCAGCCGCTCCTGCTGGAGCCGGAGCACCCGGCCGTAGATCTCGTGGAGCAGATCGTCCTTGGAGCCGAAGTAGTGGTAGAGCGCGCCCTTGGTGACGCCCGCCGCCTCGACGATCTCCTGTACGGACGTCCGGTCGTAGCCCCGCTCCGCGAAGAGGCGGGTGGCAGCGGCCAGCAGCCGCTGTGGCACCGGCTGTCCGTCACCGTCCGTCGCTCTGGCCATGGTCGCCACCCGTTCTCTTCCTCTTCTCTCTCTCATCCTCGCAGTTCCCGCCGGAGGATCTTGCCACTGGTCGTCTTCGGCAGCTCGGGCAGGATCTCCACCTCGCGGGGGTACTTGTACGCGGCAAGCCGCTCCGCACAGTACGCGGACAGCTCGTCCGGTGTGACCTCGGCCCCTGGTCGAAGGCTCACATACGCCTTGACCGTCTCGCCGCGGTACGCGTCGGGTTTGCCGACGACCGCCGCCTCCCGCACGGCGGGGTGAGTGTAGAGCACGTCCTCGACCTCACGCGGCCACACCTTGAAACCCGATGCGTTGATCATGTCCTTCTTGCGGTCGACCACATACAGCCAGCCGGCCTCGTCCATGAAACCGATGTCGCCCGTGCGCAGTTCCCCGTCCGGGAGGGCGGCCGCGGTCGCCTCCGGGCGCCGCCAGTAGCCGGGCACCACCATCGGGCCGCGGACGACGATCTCGCCCTGCTCGCCGAACGGCACGTCCCGCCCCTCGTCGTCCGCGATGCGCACGATGGTGTCGGGGCCGGGGACGCCGACGGCGAGGGTGCCGGAGACCGGGTCGACGGGGGCGCGGACCCCGGGCGGGACGCTGGCGCAGGGGCGGTGCACTCGGTGAGCCCGTAGCCGTTGTGCAGATACGGGCCGAAGTCGGACTGGAACCGCTCGACCAGCGCGGGCGGCAGCGGGGCGCCGCCGGAGGAGATGATGCGGAAGGACGAGAAGTGGTCGCGGGTGGCCCGGGGGTGGGCCATCAGCGCCATGAAGGCGGTGGAGGGGCCCACGGTGTAGAGGGGGCGGTGCTCGGCGAAGGCGTCGAGGACGACGCCGGTCTCGAAGCGGTAGGCCAGGGCCAGGGTGCCGGCTCCGGACATGCACGCGCACAGCTGGCAGACCATGCCGGTGATGTGGAACAGCGGGGCCAGCGCGAAGAGCGTCGAACCGGTGGGCAGCTCATGGAGGATGTGCTGCCGGTCGGCGTTGTAGGAGATGTTGCCGTGGGTGTTGGTGGCGCCCTTGGGGTGCCGCTGGTCCCGGAGGTGTAGCTGATCAGCGCGATGTCATCGGCACCGGGGGCGGGGACGGACGGCGGGCGGGCCCCGGCGCGGGCGACGGCGAGGAGGTCCTCGGTGTCCCCGGGAACCGGGATGGGCCGGTCGCGCAGCACCCGCTCGTCGTCGCGGGTCTGGAGGTCGCAGGCGTCGGCGGTGAGCGCGATGCGCACCGGGGACGCGGCGGCCGTGTCGCGTATGTAGTCCTCCCAGCCGTGGCGGGAGCAGACCAGGGCGCTCACCTCGGCGTCGCCGAGGATGTGCGCGAGTTCGGCGCCCTTGTACATGGGGTTGACCGGGACGACCGTACCGCCCGCCTTCCACGCCCCCAGCAGCGCGAGCACGAAGTGCGGGGTGTTCTGGAGCATGATCGCGAGGCGGTCGCCCGGCCGGAAGCCGCGCTCGGCGAGATGGCCGGCTATGCCGTCGGAGAGCTCGTCGGTCTCGCGGTAGGTCAGCCGTCCGTCGAAGTAGGCGAGCGCCGGATGGTCGGGGGCGGTGCGCACGGCGTCCCGGAAGGCGTGCAGCGGACTCGGCCGCGGGGTGATCCTCTGGCGCTGTTTCTCAGTGAGCTGAGCGAGCCATGGCTGGTCCTGGTACGTCGTCATGGGGGCGGCCCTGTCTGGACGGGGGTGAGGGTGGTGGGCGGAGCGTACGCGGGTACCGGGCCGCGGGGTCAGCCCCAGGGTCCTTCGGGCGGAGATCCGTCAGAAGGACCCTAGGTCCCGGACGCCGCCTCGAGCTGTTCGAGCTTGCGCTGCAGCTTGTTCATGCCGCCCAGCCAGCGGTCGGTGTCACCGGCGCGGGAGGCGTAGTGGCGGGCCACCTCGGGGTGCGGAAGGATCAGGAAGCGCTCCTCGTCGATGCCCGCGAGGACGGCGTCGGCCACCTGCTCGGGCTCGATCGCGGTGGGCGCCAGCACCAGCTCCCCGGCGGTCCCGGAGGCGGTGAGCATGTCGGTGCGCACTCCCTGCGGGCAGACGGCGTGGACGCCGATGCCGCGGTGGCGGTAGGTGGCCGAGAGCCATTCGGCGAAGGCGAGCGCGGCGTGCTTGGAGACCGCGTACGGCGCCGAGCCGACCATGGTGAGGATCCCGGCGGCGGAGACGGTGGCCACGAAGCGGCCGCTGCCGCGCTCCAGCCACTCGGGCAACAGCTCCCGGGCGGCCCGCACATGAGCCATCACATTGACGTCCCAGGACTGCTGCCACAGCGCCTCGTCGGCCTCGGGGCCGCCGTCGTGGCCGACGCCCGCGTTGGCGCAGAAGACGTCGATGCCGCCGCCCAGCGCCTCGCGCGCCGCGGGTACGACACCGGAGGCGTCCCCGGGGACGGAGATCCCGCCGATCTCCCCGGCGACGGAGGCGGCCTTGGCGGCGTCGAGGTCGTTGACCACGACCTGGGCGCCCTCGGCGGCGAAGCGCCGGGCGAGGGCGGCGCCGATGCCGCCGCCCGCTCCGGTGACCACTACACGCGCCCCACGCACGGTACCCACGTTTCGCAGCTCCTCGGATCGGCTCGGTCAGGCTCCTGCCGCAGCAGACTAACCAGTCGGTATGTGCAAACGGAAGAGGCATATCCGCCACTCCACGGGCGGCCGGGGGTTACCCGCCGACGACGGGCGGGTTACCGGCCGGGGCGCCCCTTGCGCATGACCCCGCGCCACCGCGCGTTCTCCCCGGCGAGCGCGCCCCACAGCACATTGAGCGGATGGCCGGCGTCCTGCGCGGTGCGCTCCCCGGCCCGTACGAACACCCCGACCAGCACTTCCAGCTCCGGCCCCATGCCGTCGGTCAGCTCCAGGGTGCGCAGCCCGGCCCCGGCCCGGATCCGCCCGTCGGCCACCGCGTCGCCGATGCCCTCGGTGACCAGCACACAGCCGCGCACCACCCCCGAGGAGAGCAGCTCAAGACCGTAACTCACGGTGTCGATCTCGGCCGCGATGTGCAGCTCCTGGCGGTAGCGGGCGCCGAACCAGCCGCGCAGGAAGCCGGGTATGAGGCCGTCGGCCGAGACCGCGAGCGGCAGCCGGGGCAGCTCGCTCACCGGGACCGAGGGTCCGGGCAGCTCCTCGGCGTCGAGGTTGGTGACCAGGGAAAGACCGCTGCGCCGCCACTCCATCACCTCGAAGCCGTCGAGCCGGCCGTCGTGGCCCGCCGTGGTGAGGACGCTGCCGCAGACCAGGTCGAGCTCCTTGGCGTCGAGCCGCTGGAGCAGGTCCCGGGTGCGTACGTGCTCGACCTTGAGCTCGACGCCCCGGCCCTCGAATTCCTCGGTGACCAACTCCACGGCATTCAGCAGAAAGCCGAGGATGTAACGGGTTGAGCCGACCACGAGCCGGCTGCCGAGCCGGCGGCGGCAGTCGTGCATCTCCTCGCGCCAGTCCTCCAGGGTGCCGCGCGCGAGTCCGGCGAGCGACTCCCCGGTCGTGGTGAAGAGCACATTCTGACCGCGTCCCCGTTTGACCACCAACGGCTCACCGCACAGTGCGCCGAAGTTCCGGTTCAGGGTGTCCAGTTGTTTCTGCACACTGGACTGCTCCCGCCCCAGCAGCCGGGCGGCGCCCAGCGCGGTGCCCGCCTCATGGACCGCGAGCAACGTCCTGAGCTGGTCCATCGTGGTGTCCAGCAGCGCCGTCGGGTACTGCCATCGATCCTTTAAGGGCATTCCGGCCTTCCGCTCGAAGAGTATTCGGCACCCCAATGACGTTTCCGTTCGCAGCATAGTGCAGCGGCTTGTCATGTACTGATCCCGAGAACAGCGGCGATATTCTTCCGATGGATATTCGGGAATTCCCCATCGCAGGATGATGACGGAGCCCGGCATTCCAGGTTCCAGCCGCCCCATTCCGGGTAAGTCGAACGGCTGGCCGATTGTCCGACGGCGACCGTATGCGTGTCGTATGGCCAGCGGTCGGGGCAGTTGGGACGATGCACGCACATCGGACCATCCGAGGGGAAAGAACGATGACGGGGATGAGCGTAGGGCCGTACTGGGAGCTGAGATTCGACGCCGACGGGGACGTCGACACCCGGCAGCGGGATCGGCTGCTGGAACAGGCCGCTCAGCAGGGACTCACCGATCTGGTGGTGTTCTCGCACGGCTGGAACAACACCCGGACGATGGCCACACGACTGTACGACCGCTTCTTCGCGCCCTTCCCGGGGCTGCTCGGCGAGGCGGGCGGCCCGGTGAGGCCGGGCTATGTGGGAGTGGTGTGGCCGTCGATGCGGTTCGCCGACGAGTCGCTCGGGGGTTACCCCGGGAGCAGGCGCCCGGCGCGCCCCCGGGACTGGACCCGGAGACCCACCGGGCGCTGGACGCGGTCTTCCCGGGGCGGCAGCAGATCGTGGCGCGCCTCGCGGAGTTGCTGGCCGAGCGGCCGGAACGGCCGGTGGCACTGGACGAGTTCGCGGTGCTGGTGCGCGGTCTTGTGCGGGTCCGCGGGATGTCCGGCGGCGCGGGGGACGCGGCGGACACGGACGCGGAGGCGGACGAGGACGGCGTACCGGCGATGTTCGGCGAGGACGTGACCGAGGTCTGTGAACGGTTCGCCGCCGCGCTCACCGAGGCGCGCGGGAAGACCGACGCCGAGGACCGCGCCGTCTTCGACAGCGGGCTCGGCGGCCTCTGGGACGGGGCGCACGAGCTGCTGCGCCAGGGGACGTACTACGTGATGAAGCGGCGGGCCGGCACGGTCGGGCGCGAGGGCCTGGGGCCGGTGCTCGGCTCCCTCGCGGCCCTCCGCCCCGCGCCGCGGCTCCATCTGGTCGGCCACAGCTTCGGCGGTCGGCTGGTGTCGTTCGCGCTCACCGGGCTGCCGGAGGGCGCCACGGTGGCGTCCGTGACCCTGCTCCAGGGCGCGTTCTCGCACTACGCCTTCGCCGAGCGGCTGCCGCACGCGGCCGACCGCGGCGGGGTGCTGCACGACGCCCCGCGCCGGGTCAGCGGGCCGGTGGTGTCCTGCCATTCGCGCCATGACACCGCGCTGGGGCTGCTGTACCCGGTGGCGTCGCGGGTGTCCTGGGACGATGCCTCGCTGCTGCCGGGCGACATCCGCTGGGGCGCGATCGGGTACGACGGCGTCCGGGCGGTGGAGGGCTGCCCGCGGCTGGAGCTGGCCGAGGCGCTGGACGGCCCGTTCCCGGCCGGGGGCTGTGTGAGCGTCGATGTCTCGGAGGTGGTCCGGCACGGTGTGCCGCCGGCCGGGGCGCACAGCGACATCTGCCACGAGGAGCTGGCCCGGGTGGTGCTGCGCGCGGGCCGGATCGGAGAGGGGTAGCGGACCGGGGCGGGGGCCTCGCCGGATGCGAGGCCCCGCCCCTCATGGCCTCAGCGGTGGGCCGGGAACTCCACCACCTGCTGGAAGGTCGGCCGGTTCTGCCAGCTGATCTTGTCGTGGGTGAGCCCGCCGACCGGCCGGTGGATGATGGCGTCGGCGCACCACTGGTCGCCCGCGGAGCAGTTGTCGTCCCCCGGGTAGACCTGGGCGGCGGTCTTGCCCACGGCCGTCTTCAGGCTGGTCAGCAGGGCGTCACGGCAGGCGCTCAGCTGCCCGTCGCCGCAGTACGGGCGGGCCAGCGGCCCCTTGACGTCCTCGCCGAGGACCGTGCGCAGATCCTTGTCGACATAGGACCACCAGCCGTACTGGAAGGACGACCCGGCGTGCGAGCCGGTGGGGCCGTGTCCGGCCGAGGGCGCTTCGTCGACGGTCAGGTTGGCGCGCAGCGCGTCGTAGAGCCCGTCGCCCAGGCCGGACTTGAACTCGGCCTCGACCAGCAGCGGCCACCAGGCGTCCATGATCCGTACCGCGTCGGCGTGCCCGTAGGTGTGCGATCCGGCGCTGGTCTCATGGCGCTGTGAGCCCGCCGACTGCCAGGACTCCAGCTGCTGTACGGCGGTGGCCAGCTGGGGGTCGTCGATGGGCTTGGAGCGCACCACCTTCAGCAGCTCCGGCAGCACGTCCTCGCCGCGCAGATCGGTGACGGCGGCCTCGGCCATCGCCCGGGTCAGCGCCGAGCGGGTGACCCCGCCCTTGCGGACCAGGGCGCGCACCCGGTCGTCGAGGAGGTTGCCGCGGTGCACCGAGCCGTTGCCGAAACCGGCCGCGCTGTAGTCCTTGGCCAGCTTGTTGTTCCAGCTGATGTAGTAGTCCTGGTCGATGGACTGGGGGTGTTCGGAGGGCGGGGTGGTGGCGGCGGTGTTGTCCTTGGGGTCGAAGTCCCGCCACTCGTAGGGGGTTTCGGCCTTCACCGGCAGCGAGGGGTCGACGTCCGCGGCGCGCACCGGGTTGAGCCCGCTGTTGTAGTAGCCGGTCTGCCGGGAGTCGGCGTAGAACCAGTTGAAGGTGTAGTTGATGTGCTGCGCCGCGCTCTGGAAGGACGCGGCGTCGGTCACGTAGCCGGGGTCGTTGAGCATCTGGAAGCCGATGATGGAGTCGGCCTCGTGGCGGTAGGTGGAGCGCAGCACGGTGTAGGCCACCGGTTTGCCGCCGACGGTCGCGCGGTGGGTCACCAGCCCGTACTTGGTGCGGTAGACCTGCATCCGGTACGAGCCGGCGGCGGTGGAGTCGGCGAGGGTGGGCTTCCAGGCGTTGCGCCGCTCCAGCTTGTCCATCGGCACACAGGCGCCGCGGTAGCGGTAGTACGTGGAGTCCTTGGCCGGCGCTGAGCCGTCCGGGGAGCACAGCTCGACCGCGTAGGTGTCGGTGATGTCCTGGGCCGAGGTGGTGGCGCTCCAGGCGTAGTCCTGGCCCCGGCCGAGCTGGACGTACATCCCGACCCCCGCGAAGGAGGCGCCGCGGGCGCTGATCCCCGGGCCCTGGATCTCCTGGAGCATCAGCAGCTGCGGGGCGAAGTAGCCTGTCTGGGGCCGAAGACGGCCACCGGGTGGCCGCTCGCGGTGTACTTGCCGGAGACCACGAGCGCGTTGGACATGCCCTTCTTACGGCTGAACAGGTCCCGGGGCAGCACCCCGTCGTCGTAGATGCCGCGCAGCGGCTCCAGGGCCGGCTTGGGGGCCTTGACCTGGGTGCGGGCCTTGGCGGCGGCGCCGCCCTCGCGGTCGTAGACGAGCTGTTCGGGGGTGACCGAGCCGGCGTCGGGCAGGGCGGTGCCCTTGGGTGCGGCGGGCTTGCCGGCGTACGGGAAGCTGCCGTCCCGTACGGTCAGCACCGCCTCCGGGTCGTTGCGCTCCCGGAAGGACTCCCACACCTTGGTGCCCTCGGCGAGGCCGTACTTCTGCTGGGCGGCGAGCAGCGAGAGCGCGCCCTCCACCTCGCCGCCCCCGCCGTTGCCGAAGAGCGCGCCGACGACGGAGGCGAGGGCTATCAGGTCGGTGAGCTTGAACGGCTGGATCTCACCGGCGTTGGTGATCGCGTCGATATGGCCGGTGAGCACGTACTCACCGGGGAAGTACCGGCCGTCCTTGGACTTCTTGGCGTAGGCGTTGATGCCGTCGACATACGCCTGGGCGTCGGCCAGCGCCTGCCTTCCGCGCTCGCCGCCGGTGGCCAGGATGTAGTCGATCTGCGCCTGATAGTCGGCCTCGGTGTACGGCGCCTGGCGGAAGAAGTCCTGCTCCAGGCCCTGGTTGGCGGGGGCGCCGCCGGCGAAGGGGGTCAGCTCGCCGCGGCCCACGTGGCGGAAGAGGTCCATCAGCCACAGCCGGTCCTGGGCGGCGGCGTATCCGGCGCCGAACTCGGTGCCCTCGCGGGTGGTGCCCTGGATGTGCGGGACGCCGGTCTTCTTGTCGCGGGTGATCGTGACGTCGTCGCGCGGCTTGGTCACCGAGGCGACCTGGTCGGCGGGGACTCCGAAGGAGGAGTCGTTGAAGAAGCTGTTGAGCTTGTCGTCGGTGAGGGTGGGGTAGCCGCTCGCCAGATCGCCGTACGGGCCGAGCTGGTCGGTGCTGTGCTCGGGGTGGGTGCCCAGCACCCGGTTGGCGAGGATGTCGGCGAGGGTGGCGTTGCCGGTGGCGCCCGGCGGGAGGATGTCGGAGCACTGGCCCCGGCAGTAGTCGGTGGCGGCCGCCGCGGCGGGCTCCGCCCGGGCCGGCTGGGGCGCCGGGGCCGCGAGGGCGATGCCGAGGCCGAGCGCGGCGGCCGCGGCGAGCACGGTACTGGTGAGCTTGCGGGTTCTGGTGGGCCTGGGGGTTCGTCGTCGCATGTGCGCTCCTCCCGATTGCCGTCGGACGGAGGTTACCGGCGGTATTAGCGGCCCGGAAGATGAGCGGACGTCAACTTCTTTCCGCTCGCGGACGGATGAGGACTGCCCGCGAAGATCCAGGGAATTCGATGGATCCGGATCGCGCTGCGTTACGTCCATTCGACAACGAGTCGGGTCCGCAATCGCGGAGGTGGTAGGAAGTGGCCGGTTTCAGAGCACTCGCCCGAGAGGTTCGCAATCCACGCAGACACATCACCGCTCGGCGCACATCGCTGCGCAAATGCCTGGAACGGTTCGCGCCGTACGGGCACCGGGCGACCTGGCACCATCTGTGCACCCGCTCCGGGATCACCCCGGAGGATCGCAGGCCGGACCCCCTACGACTGCTCACCGCCCTTGAGGAGCTCGAGGAGGCCCGCACGCTGTGGCTCGCGTACGAGGCGGACTTCGCCGCCCGGCGCAGGCAGGAGAAACTTCTCGGCATCCGGCAGCCGAGCGCTGTCGACGACTGGCATCTGCGCACCTGGGGCGGATGCGACATCATTCCCTGCGAGAGCCCCTCGACCCATCCCGACGACCGCCTCGCGGATGTGCTGCGACGGCTGATCGCCGCGATGGAGTCGGGCCCGGGGGCGGTCTGCCCGGTGTGTGCCCGGCCGGGCCTGATCTGGCGCGAGGACCTGGACCGCTACCCCTCGGCCGGGCCGGTCTGCGCGGACTGCGGCATCGTGGTGCCGCTGCCGCTGCTGACCACCGAGGCCCTGGCGGCGGCCCGGCGCGCGGTCCGGATGAGCCGGTACGCCACCGTATGACACCCGGCCGCCCCGGCCGGGAGCGCGCTCGTCGGAGCCTTCGCGCACCGGACGACCGGCGAGCGCGCCGGAATCCCTGAGACTGTCGTCGACCGCCGTCGGCCACTGACACTTGCCGTCGGCTACTGGCACTTGCCGTCGACCGCTGACATTCGCCGTCGACGACTGACGTACGCCGATGGCCGCGTCGGCGCGGGCCGCGTTGACAGGGCCCTGGTCAGCCGACCATGCTGAGCAGTCGCTTAGTGAGTGGTTGCCCGGGAGGCACGCATGGCAGAGCCCAGGATCTTCACCTCGCCCGATGAACTGCGGTCCGCGGTCGGCGAGGAACTCGGCCCCAGCGACTGGCTGGAGATCGACCAGAAGCGCATCGATCTGTTCGCCGACGCGACCGGCGACCACCAGTGGATCCATGTGGACCCGGAGAAGGCGGCCGCCGGTCCGTTCGGCACCACGATCGCGCACGGCTATCTGACGCTGTCCCTGCTGCCGTCGTTCACCCCGCAGCTACTGCGGGTCGAGGGCGTGCGGATGGGCATCAACTACGGGGTCAACAAGGTCCGCTTCCCCTCCCCGTCCCGGTCGGCTCCCGGCTGCGCGCCACCGGCCGGATCGTGGAGGCGGCCGAGGTCAAGGACGGTCTCCAGATGACGCTGACGGTGACCGTGGAGCGGGAGGGCGGCGACAAGCCTGTGTGCGTGGCGGAGTCCGTCGTCCGCTTCTACCGCTGACGACGGCCTCGCCGCCACGGCCGACGGCGGCCGTCGCCCCTCGCGACCGCCCTACGACCGGCCGTCCCCACGGCCGCCGGCCCCCACCATGCGCAGCACCAGACCCGCGTAGAGGCCGCCGACCTCGTCGGGGGTGCTGCGCCCGGCGGCGTTGAACCAGCGGGCGACGTCGATGCACAGGGACAGCACCGCGACCGTGGTGCCACGGACGTCCGGGACGTCGAAGACGCCCGCCTTCACCCCGTCCTCGATGATCGAGCGCACCGCCCCGTCCGTGGCCTTGCGGACCGCGATGACCTCGGCGTGGTGCTCCTCGGCGAGCGCGCCGAGCTCGTACTGCACCACGCGCGCGGTCGTGTGGTGCTCGGCGTGCCAGCGGACGAAGGAGCGGACGGCGTCGACCAGCCGCTCGGCGTGGGTGCCCTCGCTGTCCCGCGCCCGCTCCACGATCGCCAGGGCCCGCTCATGGCCGACCTTGCTGATCTGGTAGAGCAGCTCTTCCTTGGTCTTGTAGTGGATGTAGAGGGCGGCCGGGCTCATTCCGGCGCGGCTGGCGATGTCCCGGGTGGTGGTGGCGTGGTAGCCACGCTCCGCGAAGGCGTGCACGGCGGCGCTCACCAGCCGCCGGGCGGCATCGGGAGTGATGTCGCCCCAGGGCTCGGCCTTGCCTCCGGTGTTCTTCGGCTCCGCGTCCATGGCGCACACCCTACACGGAGAGTGAGCAAGCGCTTAGGGGGTTGCCGTGCACCGCCACCTGGAAGGTGCGCCGGGCGGCGCCCCGGCGGGGGTGTGGGGCGGAGCCCCTGCGGTGGGGGCCGGGAGTGCCCCCCGGTTACGGGAAGGGGCGGGGTGGGGAACCAACCCCGCGCCCCGCTCAGACGTACCGCTTCAGCTCCCGCCGCGCCAGCGACCGCTGATGCACCTCATCCGGACCGTCCGCGAGCCGCAACGTCCGCGCGGCAGCCCAAAGCTCCGCCAGCGGAAAGTCCTGGCTCACCCCACCCGCGCCGTGCAACTGCACCGCCCGGTCCAGGATCCCCACCACCGTACGCGGAGTCGCGATCTTGATGGCCTGGATCTCGGTGTGCGCCTCGCGGTTGCCCACCGTGTCCATCAGCCAGGCCGTCTTCAGCACCAGCAGCCGCAGCTGCTCGACCGCCACCCGCGCGTCCGCGATCCACTCGTGCACCTGCCCCTGCTGGGCCAGCGCCTTGCCGAACGCCTGCCGGGCCACCGCCCGCCGGCACATCAGCTCGATACCGCGCTCGGCCATGCCGATGAGCCGCATGCAGTGGTGGATCCGGCCGGGCCGAGGCGGGCCTGGGCGATGGCGAAACCGCCGCCCTCCTCGCCGATGAGGTTGCTCACCGGCACCCGCGCCCGGTCGAAGACCACCTCGGCGTGGCCGCCGTGGTAGTGGTCCTCGTAGCCGTACACCCGCATCGCCCGCCGCACCTCGACGCCCGGGGTGTCGCGCGGCACCAGCACCATCGACTGCTGGCGGCGCACATCGGCGCCCTCCGGGTCGGTCTTGCCCATCACGATGAAGATCTTGCAGTCGGGGTTCATCGCCCGGAGATGTACCACTTGCGGCCGGTGATGACGTACTCGTCGCCGTCGCGCTCGATCCGGGTCTCGATGTTGGTCGCGTCGGAGGAGGCGACCTCCGGCTCGGTCATCGCGAAGGCCGACCGGATCTCGCCCGCGAGCAGCGGCTCCAGCCAATGCTTGCGCTGCCGCTCGTCGCCGAACTGGGCGAGCACCTCCATGTTGCCGGTGTCCGGGGCGGCGCAGTTCAGGGCGGTGGGGGCCAGCTGAGGGCTGCGGCCGGTGATCTCCGCGAGCGGGGCGTACTGGAGATTGGTCAGCCCCGCGCCGTACTCGGCGTCGGGCAGGAAGAGGTTCCACAGCCCCTGGCGGCGGGCCTCGGCCTTGAGCTCCTCGACGATCGGCGGGGTCAGCCAGGGGGAGTCCAGGGCGGCCCGCTGTTCCTCGGCGACCGCCTCCGCGGGATGGACGTGCTCGTCCATGAAGGCGAGCAGTTTGGCGCGCAGCTCTTCGGTCCGGGCGTCGAATGCGAAGTCCATGACGGGATCAGCTCTCCTGGAGGGTGGTGAGGCCGTGGTCGATGAAGGCGGGGACGATGTCACCGATGCGGTCGAAGCCCGCGCCGAGCGTCTGGCCGAGGGTGTAGCGGTAGTGGATGCCCTCGAGGATCACCGCGAGCTTGAAGTAGGCGAAGGCGGTGTACCAGGAGACGCCGCTGACATCGCGCCCCGAACCCTCGGCGTAGCGCTGGATCAGCTCGTCCGTGGAGGGGTGGCCGGGGCGCCCTGGGTCGAGGAGATGGGGGAGCCGGCGAGCTGCGGATGACCGCTGTACATCACGATCAGTCCGAGGTCGGTCAGCGGATCGCCGAGCGTGGACATCTCCCAGTCGAGGATCGCCGTGATCTGGTCGTCGGCGTTCACCAGGACGTTGTCGAGGCGGTAGTCGCCGTGGACGACCGTGGGCGCGGGGAGTCCGGGAGCGCCTTGGCGAGCCGGGTGTGCAGCTCGTCGATCCCGGCCAGCTCACGGCTGCGCGAGGCCGCCAGCTGCTTGCCCCAGCGGCGCAGCTGCCGCTCCAGGAACCCCTCCGGGCGCCCGAAGTCGCCGAGCCCGACCCCGGCCGGGTCCACGGAGTGCAGCGTCACGAGCGTGTCGACGAGGGAGAGCACGACCTCCCGGGTGCGCTCCGGGCCGATGCCGGCGAGCTGCTCGGCGGTGCGGTACGGGGTGCCGTCGACGAACTCCATGACGTAGAAGGGCGATCCGATGACCGACTCGTCCTCGCACAGCAGCACCGGCTTCGGTACCGGCACGGCCGTGGGGTGCAGGGCGCTGATCACCCGGTGCTCCCGCGCCATGTCATGGGCGGTGGCGAGCACATGGCCCAGCGGCGGACGGCGGACCACCCAGCGGGACGTGCCGTCGGTGACCGTGTAGGTGAGATTCGAGCGGCCGCCTTCGATCAGCCCGGCCCTCAGCGGCCCGCGCACCAGGCCCGCGCGTTCGCGATCGAGGTGGGCGCGGAGCCGTTCGAGGTCGAGCCCTGGGGGATTGCCTGCGTTCATCGAACCTCTCTCGTACTCGTATCCGGGGAACGGGCGGACCGTTCGTCCCGCCTCATGATGCCGACCAGTCGGTATGTAGTCCAGTGGGTCTCGGGTGCGGGGTGTGTGACGTGGGTGTGTGACATGGGCGTGTGACGCGGCGGTTCGGGGGCTATGAGGCCGGGGCGGGCCGGGACCGGACCACCGGGGCGCGCCGGGACCGGACCACCGGACCAGGCCCAGGACCGGACCACCGGGGCGGGGCCTACCGCCCCTATCGCCCCTGCCGCTCCCGCCCCCGCCGCCGCTCGGCCCGTTCCTGGGCCTCGACCACCGCGTCCGCGTGCTCCACCGACCAGGCGCCGAGCGCCTCGACCGGCCCCAGCAGGGTCTCCCCGAGCGGGGTCAGCCCGTACTCGACCCTGGGCGGCGCCTCCGCGTACCGGTGCCGCTCCACCAGCCCGTCGTCCTCCAGGCGGCGCAGGGTGTCGTTGAGCACCTTCGCGCTGATGCCGCCGATGGCCTCGCGCAGCTCACCGGGGCGGCGCGGCCCTTCCCGCAGCCCGAAGATCACGACGGCGGTCCAGGTGCGGGCCAGCAGATCGAAGCCCAGCCGCGCCCGGCAGTCGGCGATGAATCCGTCCGGGGCGGTGGGCCGCGATGTCGTGGCCGATTCACTCACTGATGACCTCCTGGCGGCTGTCCTAGCGCATCCGTCGCACACCCCGCGGTGTGCGACGGACTTCCTAGTGTCGCTGCCCTACGACGGGCGAGGACGAGGAGACCGCGATGCGGATCGGAGTGCTGGGCACGGGCAATATGGCCGACGCGCTGGGGACCCAGTGGGCGCGGGCGGGCCACGAGGTGCTGATCGGCGGCCGCTCGCGGCCGAAGGCGGAGGCGCTGGCCGCCCGGATCGGCCATGGCGCGCGGGCGGGGAGTCTGCGCGAGGCGGCCGGATTCGGCGAGGTGACGCTGCTGGCGGTGGCGTACGAGGGCGTCGAGGCGGCCCTGGCGGCGGCGGGCGCGGCCGAGGGGACGCTGAGCGGCCGGGCGCTGATCGACTGCACCAACGCGATCGTCCCCGGCCGCTTCACCCTCGCCACCGAGGGCGGACCTGGCATGGCCGAGCGGATCGCGGCGCGGGCGGTGGGGGCGCGGGTCGTGAAGGGGTTCTGCCACTGCGCGGACGCGGTGTGGCGGCTGACCCCGCCGGTCTTCGCCGACGGTCCGCTGGGGGTTCCGCTGTGCGGGGACGACGAGGACGCCCTGGAGGCCGTACGGACCCTGGTCCGCGACATGGGCTGCGTACCGCTGGACGCCGGCGGCCTGGAGCGGGCCCGCCTGCTGGAGTCCACCGTGGCGTTTCTGCTGGGCTTCTGGTTCGGCGGCGTGGAGCCGCGCGCCGCGCTGCCGCCGCTGGCGGCGCAGGGCCCGGCGTAGCGGGCGGGGGTGCGGGGCGCGGACTGGATTGGTGCGGATTTGCGGTGGCTGTGGGCGAGCAGGAGCGTCGAAGGGGAGGAGCGGGGCAAGAACAGACCGGGACGGGGAACCCGCGAAGGAAGCCGGGAGCTCACGAAGGAAGCCGGGAGCTCACGAAGGAACCCGGGAGCTCACGAAGGAACCCGCGAAGGAACCGCGAACCCGCCACGAACCGCGAAGACCGCGAAGACCGCGAGGAGCGCCACCATGAAGGCCATCAGCTACCGCCGCTACGGCGGCCCCGAGGTCCTGGAGTACGGGGAGCGGTCGGAGCCCAAGGTCGGCCCTGACTCCGTGCTGATCAGGGTCAAGGCCGCCGCCGTGAACCCCGTCGACTGGAAGGCGCAGGCCGGATACCTCGAGCCGGTCCTGGACGCGGTCTTCCCGGTCATCCCCGGCTGGGACGTCGCGGGGGTGGTGGAGCGGCCGGGCCCGGCGGTGACGGGGTTCCAGCCCGGTGACGAGGTGATCGGTTACGTACGGGAGGACTTCCTCTCCCGGGGCACCTGCGCCGAGTACGTGGCCGCGCCCGTCCGCACCCTCGCCCGCAAGCCGCGGAACCTCTCCTTCACCCAGGCCGCGGGCATCCCGCTGGCGGGCCTGACGGCGTACCAGTCGCTGGTGCGGGCGCTGAGGGTCGGCGAGGGCGACACGGTGCTGGTGCACGCGGGGGCGGGCGGGGTCGGCTCGATGGCGGTGCAGCTGGCCCGGCACATGGGGGCGCGGGTGATCGGCACGGCGGGGGAGCGCAACCACGAGTATCTGCGGGCGTTGGGCGCCGAGCCGACGGTGTACGGGGAGGGCCTGGCCGACCGGGTCCGCACCCTGGCCCCGAACGGGGTGGACGCCGTGCTCGACCTCGTCGGCGGCGACGCGCTCGCCGTCTCCTCCGAACTCCTCGCCCCCGGGGGCCGCCTCGCCTCCATCGCCGACCCCGCCGTGCTCGGCCTGGGCGGCCGCTACGTCTTCGTCCGCCCCGACCCCAACGACCTCCAGGACCTCACCGACCTCGCCGAACGCGGCGCCCTCGGCGTCGAGGTCTCCGCGGTCTTCCCCCTCCAGAAGACGGCGGACGCGCAGCGTCTGAGCATGGAGGGCCACGTCAGGGGCAAGATCGCCATCACGGTGGACTGAGCGATCCCGCGACCGCCCGCGGTGGGCTGAGCCCCGGCCCGGCCAGCCCTACCGCAGCATGGCCGCCCCCAGCGTCGCCAGCGCCACCGTGCAGGTCACGGCCGCCGCGGCCGCCCGCGGGGACAGGGCGGGCGGCCGCGGCGCGTGCATGGCCCGGATGCGGTGGTGGGCCAGGGCCAGGAAGGCCAGCCAGACCAGCACCACCAGGGCCAGGACCACGAGCGAGACCGGGTCGATACCGCTGTGCAGCGTCTGCCGGCCCGCGAGCGAGGCGGCCACCGCGCACGCCAGCGTCGTACGCCGCCACGCCAGCCGCGTCCGCTCCGGCTGGAGGCCCGGGTCCCGGTCCCGCGTTCGGGATCCGCCCGTTCCTTTCCCCTCCGGCATCGCCTCACACCTCCCGGCTCACCCGCCCCACCCGAAGGCGGCCACGATCACCATCAGCAGTGCGACCACCCCGACCGCGAGCCCCAGCACGATCGGGAAGCGGGACGTCGGCAGGTCCTCGCCGCGCCGCATGGCCCGCTCGCAGCGCACCCAGTGGCTGATGGCCCGCAGGGCGCACAGCGCGCCGCCCGCCAGCAGCGTGAGCGCCAGCGCGAGCCGCAGCGGGCGGCCGGTCTCCGGGAGGAACTGGTCGACCGCGAACCCGCCGCCCACCAGCGCCATCGCGGTGCGCAGCCACGCCAGGAAGGTCCGTTCGTTGGCGAGCGAGAAGCGGTAGTCGGGGGTGCTGCCCTCCTCCCGCAGCCGCTCGGGCGCGAACCACAGCCGGATGTCCGAGACCGCTGAGGGGCGGCCGTCGCCACGCGGCTCGGTGTGGCGGGAAGGCTCCGGGGGCCCGGAAGGATCCGTCACCTTTCGACCTTCTCACGGCGCCACTCCACCAGCCGCCGGTACGCCTCCCACCCGTCCGGTACCCACTCCCACTCCGGCAGCCGCCGCGTCAGCTCCTCCTCGCCGAGAAACGCGTGCCAGGCGATCTCCTCGGCCTGCGGATCGACCGGCAGCTCGCAGCGCACCTCGTAGACCCGGCACCACGACGTGTGCTCGGGCCCCTCGTAGAGGAACGGGAACAGCGGTACGGGAGCGGGCAGCCCCCGCACCCCCAGCTCCTCCTCCGCCTCGCGCAGCGCCGCCTCGTCGTAGCCCTCGCCCGCGCCGACGACCCCGCCGACGAACATGTCGTACAGCGACGGGAAGACCAGCTTCTGGGCGGTGCGGCGATGGACGAAGATCCGGTCCTGGGCGTCCCGCGCCTGGATGAAGACGCAGCGGTGGCGGAGCCGGTGGGTCATGACGTCACCGCGTCGGGCCCGGCCCACCACGCGGTCCCGCTCGTCCACGATGTCCAGGAGTTCGTCGGCGGAAAGCGGTTCCTGATCAGGCATACCGCCATACAAGCAGATCGGGGGCGCGGTCAGCGCCGGTGGCCACCGCCGTAGCCGCCTCCGTACTCGCCGCCATAGCCGCCGCCGTAGCCGTTACCCCCGCCGTAGCCGTCTCCGCCGCCATAGCCCCCGCCGTGGCCGTCTCCGCCGCCGTTCCCGTACTCGCCGCCGTAGCCGCCCCCGTAACCGCCGCCCTGGCCCTGGCCCTGTCCCTGACCCGGCCCGTACGGCCCGGAGCCGCCGTCCTGGCCGCGCTGCCTCGCCTGCTGCTCGGCCCAGCGGTCGAACGCCTCCGCCGCGTCCTGCCAGTCGTCGTACTGCCCCGGTCCCCGGGACGACCAGCCCGGCCAGGACGGGGTGGAGCGGCCCTTGCCGGGGGACGACGCCGCGGGCTTGTCCGGCGCGGAGTCGCCCACCGGGGCCTGCGCCGTCGGCTGCGCGGCCGCGGGCCGCTGCGGCTCGGGCTTCTCGGCGCGCGCACCGCGCAGCGGAGTCTCGCCCGCCGCCGCCTCGGCGTACGGGACGGCGTGGCTCTCCGGCTCGTCCGGCGTGGCCGTCGAACTGTCGTGCCCGGAGGCGGCCGTCGCCTGACGGCCGTCCTTGCCCATGAACATGAAGAGCGCGGTGGCCGCGCCGGTGGCCGACAGCAGAATCGCCCCGGCGGCCGCCTTGCGCCGGTTGTCCACCGGGCGGCGGCGGGCGTGCCGGGGCCCGATCACCTCGCCGCGGAGCACCTGTGCCTCGTCCGCGGGCGGCCCGGCTTCGAGGGGCTGGGGGCCGGGCGTGATGAGCGTCGGGTTCACCACACGACGTTCGACATCGGGCCTCGGCCCTGAGTGCTCAACGGAGCGGTCAGCCATGGTCGATGATGATGCCCGTTTGGCCGAACCCTGTCCAATGTCAGTGAACGAATGTGACCTTTTGTTCCACGCCCAGGTTGCGCCGAGGGAGTTGGCCGTTCGGCACCGGGCCGGCGGCGGCCGGAAACCGCTCCCACACCCCGGGTTGACGCCGTACTGGCCGGTAGGCAGGATCGCGGTCATGACGCCGACGGCACACCGTCGGCACACCGCCGACGGGCTTCGGCGGGCGTCGGCGGGCTCACGAGAACGGGACACCACACCATGGCGTACGACGCGGATGTGATCGTGGTCGGCGCGGGGCTCGCGGGCCTCGCGGCCACCGCCGAACTGGCCGACGCCGGCCGTAAGGTGATCCTGCTCGACCAGGAGCCCGAGCAGTCGCTCGGCGGCCAGGCCCACTGGTCCTTCGGCGGTCTCTTCCTCGTCGACTCGCCCGAGCAGCGCCGCCTGCGCATCCGCGACAGCCGCGAACTCGCCTGGCAGGACTGGCTGGGCACGGCCGGGTTCGACCGCGAGGAGGACCACTGGCCGCGCCGCTGGGCCGAGGCGTACGTGGACTTCGCGGCGGGCGAGAAGCGGTCCTGGCTGCACGCCCAGGGGCTGCGGCTGTTCCCGCTCGTCGGCTGGGCCGAGCGCGGCGGCTACGACGCGACCGGGCACGGCAATTCCGTGCCCCGCTTCCACATCACCTGGGGTACCGGACCCGGCATCGTCGCCCCCTTCGAGCGGCGGGTGCGGGCGGCCGTCGCCCGCGGCCTGGTCGAGCTGCGCTTCCGGCACCGGGTGACGGGGCTGGCCCGCAGCGCGGGCACGGTCGACACCGTCACCGGCGACATCCTGGAGCCCAGCCGGGCCGAGCGCGGCACCCCCAGCGGCCGCGAGGTCACCGGCGCCTTCGAACTGCGCGCCCAAGCCGTGATCGTCACCTCCGGCGGCATCGGCGGCAACCACGACCTCGTCCGCGCCAACTGGCCCGAGCGGCTCGGCTCCCCGCCCGAGCGGATGATCTCCGGGGTCCCGGCCCATGTGGACGGCCATATGCTCGGCATCGCCGAGGAGGCCGGCGGACGGATCATCAACCGCGACCGGATGTGGCACTACACCGAGGGCATCCAGAACTGGAACCCCATCTGGCCCCGGCACGGCATCCGCATCCTGCCCGGCCCGTCCTCCCTGTGGTTCGACGCGCGCGGCAAGCGGTTGCCGGTGCCGCTGTTCCCCGGCTTCGACACCCTCGGCACGCTCGAGCACATCATGCGGACCGGCTACGACTACACCTGGTTCGTGCTCACGCGGAAGATCATCGAGAAGGAGTTCGCGCTCTCCGGCTCCGAGCAGAACCCGGACCTCACCGGCAAGAGCGTCCGCGATGTGATCGGCCGCGGGCGGGCCGGGGCGCCGGGCCCGGTCCAGGCGTTCATGGACCACGGCGCGGACTTCATCGTCGAGCGGTCGCTGCCGGCGCTGGTCCGGCGGATGAACGAGCTCACCAAGGAGCCGCTGATCGACGAGGCCGAACTGCGGCGGGAGATCGTCGCCCGGGACCGCGAGATCGCCAACCCGTACACCAAGGACCTCCAGGTCACCGCCCTGCGCGGGACCCGCAAGTACATCGCCGACCGGCTCATCCGCACCGCCGCCCCGCACCGTATTCTCGACCCCAAGGCGGGCCCGCTGATCGCCGTGCGGCTGCACATCCTGACCCGCAAGACCCTCGGCGGCCTGGAGACGGACCTCTCCTCCCGGGTCCTGACCGAGGGCGGCGAACCGCTGCCCGGCGTCTACGCGGCCGGGGAGGCGGCGGGCTTCGGCGGCGGCGGAGTGCACGGCTACCGCTCCCTGGAGGGCACCTTCCTGGGCGGCTGCCTCTTCTCGGGCCGTACGGCGGGCCGCGCGGCGGCCGAGGCGGTGGGGTAGGGGGTATAGGGGGTATCCGGCGGTACGCGTACGCCTCCTGCGGGCCACGCGGCGGAGCCGCATATCGGTGCTTCCCCCTCCCCGCCTCTCCCCTCAACTGGGGCTCCGCCCCAGACCCCGGGGCCCGGGGGCGAAGCCCCTGCCACGCGGCGGAGCCGCATCCGGATGCCGCGGGAAGGGGCGGGGCACGTTGCGCCGGGCACACCTAGGGTCCTTCTGGCGGATCTCCGTGGAGGAAGGAGCGCCCGCCGCGCAGCGGCCGAAGGCCGCAGCCGGGGCGTGCTCTCGGCGTGCCGCGCGGAGGCCCTCGTAGCGGAGCTACGTGGGCTTTCGTGCGGTGCGGCGAGAGGGCGTGCCGGGCGTCGCGACGCCGCGGAGATCCGCCAGAAGGACCCTAGTCCCCGGCGCGCCGCGACAGGCCCCGCTTCCGGAGTCTTACCGAAGTCTGACGAATCCCGGCAGGAGATGGCGCACCACCCCCGCCCGGTGCTCTCATCGATCCATGGACCCCAGCACCGGTGCCGGACCCGACGGCCACGGCGCGCCCGTCGGCCGGCGCCTCGTCCTCGGCATGCTCGGCCTCGGCGCGGGCGCGATGGCCGCGGCCCCCTGGCTCCAGGGCCGGCTGGAGGCCGCCCTGGGCGCGGTGGCCGACAAGGACCCGACGGGGGTGACCGGACTCCTCCCCAACGGCGGCGGCTTCCGCTATTACTCCGTCACCTCCTCCGTGCCCCACAAGGACGACGGCAACTACCGCCTCACCGTCGACGGACTCGTCGACAAGCCCGGCGCGTACCGCCTCGCCGATCTGCGCGCGCTGCCGCAGACCCGCCTGGTGCGCGATGTCCAGTGCGTCACCGGCTGGCGGGTGCCCGAGACCCCGTTCGAGGGGGTGCGGCTGTCGACGCTGCTCGACGCCGCCGGGGTGCGCCGAGGGGCCAAGGCCGTCCGCTTCACCTGCTTCGACGGCGCGTACAGCGAGAGCCTGACCCTCGACCAGGCGCGGCGTCCGGACGTGCTGGTCACGCTGAAGCTGCGGGACAAGCCGCTCGGCCACTCCCACGGCGGGCCGGTGCGGCTGTACGTGGCGCCGATGTACTTCTACAAGTCGGCGAAATGGCTCTCCGGTATCACCGTCACCGATGAGGTGCGGCCCGGCTATTGGGAGGAGCGGGGCTATGACGTCGACGCCTGGGTCGGCAGGTCGAACGGACGCGACGATGACCCCACCGCCTGAGACGACCCCACCGTCCGAGATGACCCCACCGCCTGAGCGGACGGCGGCCCCTCCGCCACGGGCCGAGGACCGGGACGGCGGGTCCCGGGTGCTCCGGTTCAGCCCCGCCGAGCGCTGGATCCACCGCACCACGGCCCTCCTGCTGGGCGCGTGCGTGCTCAGCGCCGCCTGTCTCTACCTGCCCGCGCTCGCCGAACTCGTCGGCCGGCGCGCCCTCGTCGTCACCGTCCATGAGTGGACCGGCATCCTGACGCCCCTCCCGGCCCTGCTCGGCCTCGTCTCCCGCGCCTTCCGCGCCGATCTCAGCCGCCTCAACCGCTTCGGCCCGCACGACCGCCGCTGGCTGCGCGCGGCGCTGCGGCGCGACCACCGGCCCCAGGAGCGCCCGGCGGGGAAGTTCAACGCCGGGCAGAAGCTGTACGCGGGGTACATCGCGGGCGCGGTGCTGGTGATGGCGGGCACCGGGCTGCCGATGTGGTTCACCGGTCTGGCCCCGCTGGTGTGGCGCACCAGCGCCACCTTCGTCCACGACTGGCTGGCGCTGGCCATCGGCATCGTCCTGCTCGGCCACATCGGCAAGGCGCTCGCCGATCCGGAGGCCCGGCGCGGGATGCGCACGGGCCGGGTCGAGCGGGCGTGGGCGGCCCGGGAGCACTCCCTGTGGCGTACGGACGAGGACGCGGGGGAGAGCCGAGAGCGCTGAACCGCTGAGCTCGCGGGAGCGCCGAGGACGCCGGGAGCGCCGCGTCCCCGGGGCCCGGTACG
This sequence comes from Streptomyces violaceusniger, assembly GCA_005405945.1. Taxonomy (GTDB): domain Bacteria; phylum Actinomycetota; class Actinomycetes; order Streptomycetales; family Streptomycetaceae; genus Streptomyces; species Streptomyces violaceusniger. The sequence goes on along the minus strand of BJHW01000001.1, from coordinate 3,224,385 downwards.
CCCGGGACGGTACGCCCAGGCCACCCGGGAGGCCACCCGGACCGGGCGCGGGGCCCCAAACCGGTGGCCACGAACGCCGCGTCCGCTGAACCCGTGACACCCGGTGCCATGATTCGTCGCATGCGACACAAAGGTGTAAGAACATCCGTTATGCGGCTTTGGCTGCATGCCGCCGTATGCCTCGCGGTGATGCTTCCGCTGAGTGGATGCCGCATGTTCGAGTCCCCGCTGCGGCGCGGGGGCTCTGGGTGAACCCGGACAGCCCCGCCGCCCGGCAGGCTCATGAACGGGAACACGAGGGGAAGAACGGCGACGCCGCGCTCATCCGGCAGATCGCCCAGCAGCCGGTCGCCGAATGGTTCGGCCCCGCGCCGCCCCGGGAACGGGCCCGCTCCATCACCGAGTCGGCGGCGCGGACCGGGGCCACCCCGGTCCTGGTAGCCTATCACATCCCGTACCGCGACTGTGGGCGGTACTCGGCGGGCGGCGCGCGGAACCGCACGGACTACCGGTGGTGGATCGAGCAGTTCACCCTCGGTATCGGCGATCGCAGGGCGATCGTCGTCCTGGAGCCCGACGCGGTGGCCCAGCTGGTCGACGGCTGTGTGCCGCGCAGGCTGCGCAAGGCCCGGCTGGAGATGCTCCGCGACGCGGTCGCCCTGTTCGCCGCGCTGCCCCGCGTCCAGGTGTACCTGGACGCCGGGAACCCGGGCTGGATCAAGAATCCCGCCCGGTTGGTGCGGCCGCTGCGCGAGGCCGGTATCGAGCAGGCGGACGGCTTCGCGCTGAACGTCTCCAACTTCCAGCCGACCCGCCGCACCAAGGCGTACGGCCACCGGCTCTCCACCGCCCTCGACAAAGCCCACTTCATCATCGACACCAGCCGCAACGGCAACGGTCCGCTGCGGACCCGCGGCGCGGCCCGGCACGGCATCCGGGCGCGGGACTCCTGGTGCAACCCGCCGGGACGGGCGCTGGGCGAGCCGCCCAGCACCCACACCGGGGACCCCCTCGTGGACGCCTATCTGTGGATCAAACGGCCCGGGGAGTCCGACGGCACCTGCAACGGCGGCCCTCCGGCGGGCCACTGGTGGACCAAGTACGCGCTCGACCTGGCCCGTAACGCCCCCCATCGCCACTAAGCGCTCCGCTGGAAGTGCCGCGATGCGTCGTCGGCCGTCTGCGGCGCCGTCGTGGCCGGTCGCGCCCGCGCGGCGGAGCCGCGCATCGACACGGTCCCGCGCCCCTTCGGGCGCTGCCGAACCAGAGCGGACTTCCTCCGACCTGCTTAGGACACATCCGACGGATCGTGACGCCCGCGGCGGGCCACGCGGCGGAGCCGCATATCGGTGCTTCCCCCTCCCCGCCCCTTTCCGAATGCCGGGGCGCCGCCCCAGGCCCCGGGGCCCGGGCGGCGCCCCTGCCACGCGGCGGAGCCGCATAAGGATCCTTCGGCGTCGCGCAGGGGCTGGCCGCGTCGCGCGCCGTCGGCACCGTGCCACGCGCCGGACGCTTCCGCTCGCGGCGCAGCAGCCCCGCCGACCAGATCGCCACCGGAGCCAGACACAGGGCCAGGGCGAGCACCGCCCAGGTCCGCATCACCGCATGGGTGTGCCCCAGGAAGAACGAGCCGACCAGCGAGGAGCCGAACACCCCCGCCCACAGCAGATGGATACGGAACGTGGAGAGCCGGTCGGGGCTGGACGAGTCGCCCTTGGGCGTGACCACGAACCGGCTGGTGCGCCGCAGCACCGCGTCGCACAGCGACTTGGCGTAGATCGGGGCGGACAGCGCCGAGAGCACCATCCCGGCCAGCCCGCCGGAGCCCTCCGGCTCGTGCGGGGAGACGTTGTGCCGCCGGTTCCAGATGTACAGCCCGATCTGGAGCATCGCCGCGTCGCTGTAGAGCATCATCCACATCTCGGCCGGGATGTGGATCCCGGCGGCGCCCAGCACCAGGAACAGCGTGCACGACAGCGCGGAGAGGAGCCAGTTGACCGCGGTCATCGGGTAGTACGCGATCATCAGCGAGTAGTTCAGCAGCTTGCCCGGCGACAGGGTGAACGGGCCCTTCCAGAACTGCTTGAGCACGGTCTCGTAGGTGCCGCGGCTCCACCGCATCTGCTGGGTGAAGAAGTCCGTCCAGGTGCTCGGCCCCTCGCCGACCGCGAGCACATCGGGGGTGTAGACCGAGCGCCACTTCTTCCCGGTCGCCGGGTTGCGGTGGCGGTGCAGCTCGAAACCGGTGGCCATGTCCTCGGTGATCGAGTCGTACAGCCCGCCGATCGAGCGCAGCGCGCTGATCCGCACCGCGTTGTTGGTGCCCACGAACATCGGGCCGCCATACGCGTTTCCGGCCCGCTGGATCAACGCGTGGAAAAGGAACTGCTGGCTTTCGGCGGCCTTGGTGACCGGGGTGTCGTAATTCCCGTAGACCTGCGGGCCGACCACGAAGGCGATATCCGGATCCCGGAAGTAACCCAGCATGCGCTCCAGGAAGTTGGGCAGCGGTACGTGGTCGGTGTCCACACACGCCATGAATTCATAGCCGTCGCCGTGCGCGTCCAGCCAGGCGTTGTAATTCCCGTGCTTGGTCCGCGCCCGGAAAGCGCCCTTCGGCTGATTCCACTTCTCGACGCCCTTGCGCGAGAAGTGCCGTACGCCCAGCCGCTTGCACAGCGCCTTGACCTCGTCGTCGTCCCCCTCGTCGAGCAGCCAGACGTCCAGCGGCCCGGTGTGCCGGATCCGCACCGCCCCCTCCAGCGTGGCCCGGACCATCGCGATCGGCTCCTTGCCGGGCACGAAGCTGGTCAGGAACGCCACCCGGGTCCCAGGCTCGGCCACCACCGGCACCGGGTCCCGCGCCACCAGCGTGGCATGGGCGTTGGAGACGACCGTGAACAGGCGAAACCCCTCGATCAGCGCGATCGAGACCAGCATCGCCAGGTCCGCCGCCCGCTGCCACCCCGGTGCGTAGTCGCGCTCCACCCAGTGGTCCGCCTGCAGCAGCCACAGCAGCAGCACCGCCGAGCACACCGGCGCCGCGCACAGCAGCAGCGCGGCGCGGAACCGGTGCGGCTCCTGCGCCAGCAGGCTCCGGCAGCGCACCCGGTAGGGGCGGTCCACCGGGGCCTTGGCCAGCGGGCCCGCAAGTTCGCTGTACCGCTTGTACTCGTACACCGGGGTGGGACGGCGGTGCGGGACGCGGGAATCCGACGCGGTACGCGCGGGCGGCGGCCCGGCTACGGCACGTGCGGTGGTTTTCCGAGGGGATTCTCTGACGGGGGTCGGTGCAGACATCTGGGCACTCCCGCGGGGCTGGCTCGAACCGAATGTCGCGCCACGATGACCCATACGGGCCATATTCTTCAGGTCATCGCGCGAGATGAGAAGGTAACAATCCCATGGGGCATGAGCGTGCACATCGGATATTCGGCGCGCCTTTGTTGACGGCCCGTAAGGCGTCCACTCCGACGGCCCAGCGGCGCGCGTCTTACGTGATTTACATCCCGCCGTCTGGCAGGGTCGGCACCGATCGAAGCCCATCGGAATACGGAGGATGGGGCGCAGTCGCCCGATGAGAGTCCTGCACATCATCTCCCGCCTCGGGGCCGGAGGAGCCGAACAGCAACTGCGGCTGCTGCTGCGCCATATGCCGGTGCGCTGTGACGTCATCGCCCTCTCGGGCCCCGGCGCCACCGCGCACGGCATCCGCGCGGACGGCATCCCGGTCACCCATCTGCCCCTGGACGGCGGCCGCGAGCGGCAGCTCACCACCGTGCCCAGGCTGGTGCGGATCATCCGGTCCGGCGGCTACGACCTGGTGCACACCCATCTGTACCGGGCGTGTGTGCTCGGCCGGATCGCCGCCCGGCTGGCCGGGGTGCGGGCGGTCATCGCCACCGAACACAGCCTGGGCGAGCGGCGGATCGACGGCCGTCCGCTCAACGCCGCCCTCCGCGCCCGTTATCTCGCCGCCGAGCGGCTGGGCTCGGCGACCGTCGCCGTCTCGGCCGCCGTCGCGGACCGGCTGCGCGACTGGGGCGTGCCCAACCGCCGGATCCATCTGGTGCCCAACGGGATCGACGCCCGCCACTTCCGCTTCGAGCCGACCGCCCGGGCGGCCGCCCGCGCCCGCCTCGGCATCCCCGACCGGGCCTTCGTGGTCGGCGGGGTGGGCCGGCTGGTGGCGGACAAGCGGTTCGACACGGCGGTACGGGCCGTCGCCGAGGTGTCGGACACCCGGCTGCTGCTGGTCGGCGAGGGCCCCGAGCGCCCCGCCCTGGAGGACCTGGCCGCCCGGCTCGGCGTGGCCGACCGGGTCCGGCTGCTGGGGAGCGGGACGGCGCGGTGGCCCCGGCCGACGACCGGCCCGCGGGGCTGCCCGCGCTGCTGGCCGCCATGGACGTGCTGGTCTCGCCGTCCGCCGAGGAGGCGTTCGGCCTCGCGGCACTGGAGGGGCTCGCGGCCGGGCTGCCGGTGCTGCACACCGTCTGCCCCGCCCTCGAGGAGCTGCCGGACGGCGCCGCGCCCGGCGCCCGCCGTATCGCCCCCGGCCCGGCCGCCCTCGCCGCCGCCCTGCGCGCGCAGGCCGCCCAGGGCCCGCTGCGCTTCCCGGTCCCGGACGCCGTCGACCGCTACGACATCGCCCGCGGTGCCCGCCGACTGATGGACCTCTACGACCGCACCACCACCTGCGGCCCGGACGGCTGCCTGCGGGTGCCGCCCGTCAGCCGCATGCCACGGCGCGGCGCGCCCGCCGGCTGAGCGGGTCCCCGCGCCCCGCCGCCCCGGCGTGCGCCTCTCCCGGTTCGCGTCCGGCCGTGCAGGCTGTCCGCCGCTTGGCCGCACCACGGCCTGCGGGCGTCGCCCGCCAACCCCGCATGCCGCGCCGCCACCGCATGCGCCCTCTCGCCGTACCCGGCGTGGGTCGGGACGGACGATCAGCGCACTGCCCGCGTCGTCGTTGTCACGGGCGGGGCCGGGGCGCGGAGTGGTTCCCCGCACGAGAGTTACGGGGCCGCGCTGGTGCGCGACCACGGGCTGCCGGACGAGCTGGGGGCGTTCCTGACCGACCTCTTCGCCACCTTGCTGGACGGGCGCAACGCGCATCTGACGGACGACGTCCGGCGCGTCCTGGGGCGCGAGCCCGGAGACTTCGCGGACTATGCGCGGCGGGCCGCGCGGGGCGGGGCGTGGGCCGGCTGAAGCGTGACCGGACACCGCTGCCTTCCGCGGGGCCTTCGACGTCCGAAGGGCGCCTGCCTTCCGCGAGGCGTCAGGTGAGTGGCTGTTCGGTCCAGATGCACTTGCCGGTGGGCGTGTAGCGGGTGCCCCAGCGCTGGGAGAGGGCCGAGACCAGCTGGAGCCCGCGCCCGCCCTCGTCGGTCTCCGCGGCATGCCGGATCCGGGGCGTGGTCAAGGAGCAGTCGGTCACCTCGCAGATCAGCCCCTCGCCGCGTAGCAGCCGCAGCCCGATGGGTCCCTTGCCGTGCCGGATCGCGTTCGCGACCAACTCGCTGACCAGCAGTTCCGTGATGGGAGTGAGGGAAGCCAGCTCCCAGTGGGTCAGCTGGTCCCGGACGTGATCGCGCGCCTCGCCCGCGGCGATCGGCCCCTCGGACAGCGGCCATGCGGCGATGTGGTCGGAGGCGAGCGCATGGGTGCGGGCGATGAGCAGCGCCGCGTCATCGGCGGTGAGCTGCTTCTCCGGCAGCAACTCGGCCAGCACCTCGTCGCACAGCCGCTCCAGCGACGCGTTCCCGCCCCGGTCCCCGTCGCGCTGGTCCCCGTCGCGCTGGTCCCCGTCGCGCCGGGCGTCCCCGGGCCGGGCGCGCGGGTCGCGCTGGACAGCGCGCTCGCCAGGTGCCGCATCCCGCGGTCGATGTCCCGCGCGGCGGATTCCACCAGACCGTCGGTGTACAGCACCAGCAGACTGCCCTCCTCCAGACTCACCTCGGTGGTCTCGAACGGCGGCTGGGCCGCGCCCAGCGGTGGATCGGGGGCGCCGCCGGCGAAGCGGACCGGGTGGCCGGGGCGTACGACGGCCGGCGGCGGATGTCCGGCGCTGGAGAAGACGCAGGTGGCGCGGGCCGGGTCGTATACGGCGTACAGGCAGGTCGCGTAGAGGTTGTCCCCCAGGTCGCTCACCAGGTCGTTGAGGCGGGTGAGCAACTCGGCGGGCGGAAACTCCAATTCGGCCAGGGTGTTCACGGCGGTGCGCAGCCGGCCCATGGTGGCCGCCTCGGACAGCCCATGCCCCATCACATCGCCGATGACCAGGGCCACCCGGGCGCCGGACAGCGGGATCACGTCGTACCAGTCACCGCCCACCTCGATGCCCTCGCTGGCGGGCAGATAGCGTGCGGCGGTGGTGACCGAGGACAGAGACGGCAGAGCGCGTGGCAGCAGCCCCCGCTGGAGCTCCTTGGCCCGGGTGTGCTCGATGTCGTACAGCCGGGCGCGCTCGATGGCCTGCCCCATCAGCCCGCTGAGCGCGGTGAGCAGGGCCCGCTCCTCCGCGTTGAGACGGCGCGGCTCGGCGAAGGCGACCACCGAGCAGCCGATGTTCCGGCCGGAGACGATCAACGGCAGAAAGGCCCATGCCTGCTTGTGCGCCGCGGCGGGCCGCCCGGCCATGGCGGGGTAGCGCGCGGTGTACTCCTCGACCGACTCGACGAAGGCCGGCGCCCCGGTGTGGTACACCTCCGCGACCGGCGACACATCATCGATCGAGGCCCCGTCGATCGACTCCAGGAAGGGCTGCGGATAGCCGACGGCCCCGGCGATCCGGATCACGCGGCCCTCGATGAGCTGCACCACGATCCCCGAGGCGCCGAACGGCGGCAGCACCCGGTCGGCGATGGCGTTCACCACGTCGCGCATCGTCAGCGCCTGCGCGAGGGCGTCGGTCAGCTCGCCGATCCGCGCGGTGCGCTCGGCCGCCGCGCGCTCGGCCGCGGCCCGCTCAGCTTCGTGCGCCCGGCTCGCGGTGATGTCGGCGGCGTAGACGGTGAGACCGTTCGGCACCGGGACCAGCCGCATGGAGTACCAGCGCTGATCGGTGGGCCAGCGCACCTCGAACCCGACCGGGGTGCCGCTCTCGGCGGCCCGCCGGTAGCGGCTCCGCAGGTCCGGCTCCGCGTCGTCGACGCGCAGCCGCGCGAAGGCGTCCCACAGGGTCCGGCCGAGAGTCGTCCGGGAGGTGCCGAGCAGCCGCTCCGCCTCGCCGTTGACGAAGGTGACGCGCCAGTCGCTGTCGACCGCGAAGAACGCGTCGCTCATGTGCCAGAGCGCCTGGCTGACCTGGTCGTCCGCCATCAACGTGCGGGTGCCGCCCCGGTCTCGGCCCCCGTCTCGGCCCGGGTCTTGGCCCTGGCCCGGGTCTTGGCCCTGGCCCTGGCCCTGGTCCTGGTCCCGGTCCCGGCCCCGGTCTTGGTCCTGGTCCCGGTCTTGGTCCTGGTCCCGGCCCCGGCCCTGGTCCCGGCCCCGGCCCCGGTCCTGGTCCCGGTCGGGTGGGTCCCCTCGCAGCCGTGGGGCGGCCCACGCGGCCAGCGCCTCGACGGCCGCCCACCGCTCCGGTGCGGGCCGCTCGGCCGGGACCATCAGCACCGACAGCGCGCCGGTGACCTCCTCCGGAGTGATCAGCGGGACCGCCAGCAGCCCGCTTCCGGCGGGCAGCGCCGGGCCCGTGCCGTCCCCGGCGCCGGGGGTCGGCGCCCACACCGGTGCGCCCTGGGCCATCGCGCGGGCCGGGGCGCTGGCGCCGTCGGGCTCGACCTCCTCCCAATCCCGGGCGACCGTACGGATCAGCCCGTGCACCGCGGCGAGCAGCAGGGGCCGGGCGCCGGTGCCGCGCAGATGTGCCATGCCGCCGAGACCGCCGGTCTCCGTCACGGCGTGGTCGAGCGCGAATCCGAGCAGATCGGGGCCGCTCAGGCCGTCACCCGCCTCGGTGATCATGCGGATTCGCGTGGCGATGGCCACATCCATGCCCATGGGGAAAATTTACTCCCTTGGGAGCATATGTACGGGAGTGCGCCAGGCGGTGTCCGGCGGATCGTGGGGCCTCCGGCGGCCTGCTCCCCTCCCCGCCCCTTCCCGATTCCCGGGGCTCTGCCCCAGCCCCCGCAGCCGGGGCTGCGTCCCTGGCTTCGTGACTGGGGTTGGGCCCGGTTCCCGCAGTTGGGGCTGGGTCCCAGGCCCTGCGACCGGGGCTGGGCCCCCGTTGCCGCGACCTGGGCTGCGCCCCTGGCCCCGCGACCTGGGCTGCGTCCCTGGCCTCGCGACTGGGGCTGGGCCCCCGTTCCCGCAGTCGGGGCTGCGCCCCAGACCCTGCACCCGTGCACCCGGGCTGCGCCCCAGGCCCCTGCAATCGGGGCTCTTGCCTGCCACTGGCCCCGCGACTGGGGCTGGGTCCCGTTGCCGCGACCTGGGCTGCGCCCCTGACTCCCGCGAACGGGACTGCGCCCCAGACCCTGCGGGCTCTACCCCTGACCCCGCGACCTGGGCTGCGCCCCTGACCCCGCGACCGGGGCTGCGCCCCTGACCCCCGCGAACGGGACTGCGCCCCACACCTCGGGGTTCAGGGCGGAGCCCCTGGTGTCGGGAAGGGCGGGGAGGGGAAAGCATCGATACGCGGCTCCCGCGCGTGGTCCCCCGGACACCCCGTAACGAGTCGCGCGGCGGCAGTCGACCAGGGACAGGGGCGGCGCGGGGCCAGGCGGGTGGTGTGCTGCGGCGGGGGCCGGGCAGGGGTCACCGCGGCGCACCACTGCTCCCAGTCGCGTTCGTGAACATCTCGGCGTGCTCGCGGACGTACTCCCGCACCCCGGTCGCGGGCCTTCCCGTGATCGTCTCGATGTCGTCGGTCCAGCGGTCGTAGCGGTTCTCCGCGTGCAGCCGCGCCATCGTGGCGAGGTGGTCGAAGAGGTGGTCGGACAGGCCCAGCGCCTTCAGGTCGTGGTTGACCCAGGCCTCGTAGGAGACGTCCACATAGGCGACCGGCCGGCCGAGCGCTACGGCGAACTCCTCGGCCATGGTGGTCATGTCGATCGAGGCCGGGCCGGTCAGATGGTAGGTCCTGCCGATGTGCGAGGAGGGGTTCACCAGGATCTCGGCCACCACCGCGGCGACGTCCCGCGCCGCGACCGGGGAGGTGCGCCCGGCGCCGAACGGCAGCCGGATCGTGCCCTCCTCCGCGATGGAGCGGTGGGCGAAGGCCGTGAAAAGCGGGTTCTCCATGAAGATGGTGGGTCTGAGGTGGGTGACGGGCAGGCCGGACCAGTTGAGCGCCTGCTCGGCCAGCCAGTGCTCCCGCTGCTGCGTCGACTCCGAGGCGCTGGTGAGGTCCATCTGGGAGACCGTCATCTGCGACATGTTGACCAGCGCGTCCAGCCGCGCGTAGTCGCGGGCGACCGCCGCCGTGGTCATCGTGGCCTCGAGGTACTTCGGCGAGACGCTCATGCCGAAGTACATCCGACCGCAGCCGTCCAGCACCCGGACCACATCCGGGGCGCGGGTCAGATCGCCCGCCACCACCTCCGCGCCCGTGGCGCGCAGGGCCTCGGCCCGCTCGTCCTCGCGGTGGACCATGGCGCGCACGGGCAGCCCGCGCCGGCGCAGCTCCTCCACCACGGTGCGGCCGACGGCCCCGACGCTGCCCGCGGCGCCGGTCACGAGGATCGGCGGATCGGGCACGGCTAGGACACCAACTTGTCGAGGGTGATGGGCAGTTCGCGGATCCGGACACCGGTGGCGTGGTGCACCGCGTTGGCGACGGCCGCGGCGGTGCCCGTGATGCCCACCTCACCGAGGCCCTTGGCCCCCATGGGGTTGGTGTACGGATCGGACTCGTCCAGCCAGTGGGCCTCGATCGTGTGCACATCGGCGGCGGAGGCGATGTGGTACTGGGCGAAGTCCTGGTTGACCACATGGCCGAACCGCGGGTCCAGCACGCTGTGTTCGTACAGCGCCATCGAGATCCCCTGGGTCATGCCGCCGATCAGCTGGGAGCGGGCCGTCTTGGGGTTGATGACCCGGCCCACGTCGAACATCCCCAGCAGCCGTGCCACCCGCACCTCGCCGGTGTCCTCGTCCACCCGTACCTCGGCGAACTGGGCGCCGAAGCTGTGCATGGCATAGCGCTCGGCCTCCGGATTGCCGCCGGGCAGCTCCGCGGTGACCTCCAGCCCCTCCGGCGGCGCGATACCGCCGTGCTCGGCCTGGAGCCGGGCCCGCAGCCGGTCCGCCGCCTCCCAGATCGCGGTGCCCCAGCTGTTGATGCCCGCCGAGAACCCGGCGCCCGACGCGGCCGGCAGCGCGGTGTCCCCGATCCGCATCTCCACCTGCCCTACGGGTGCGCTCAGCGCGTCCGCGGCGATCTGGGTGAGTGCCGTCCAGGTGCCGGTGCCCAGGTCGGCGGCGGCGATCCGGACCGTGTAGTGGCCGTCCGGGGCGAGCCGGATCGTGGCCGCGTTGCCGGGGAAGCGGGGCGAGGGGTACGTCGAGGCGGCCATGCCGGTGCCCACCAGCCAGCGGCCCTCGCGCCGCGACCGGGGGACCGGATCGCGGTGGTCCCAGCCGGCCCGGCGGGCGCCCTCGCGCAGACAGGCCGTCAGGTGGCGGCTGGAGAACGGCAGCCCGGACTCCGGGTGCGCCTCCGGCTCATTGCGGATCCGGAACTCCACCGGGTCGAGACCGCAGGCGATCGCCATCTCGTCCATGGCCGACTCCAGCGCGTACATCCCCTGCGCCTCGCCCGGCGCCCGCATGATCGTGGGCACCGGGACATCCAGCGGGGCCAGCCGGTGGGTGGTGCGCCGGTGCGGTGCCGCGTACATCATCCGGGAGCAGACGGCCACCTGCTCCGCGTACCCCTTGGCCTTGGCGGTCTGCTCGATCACCTCGTGGGAGAGCGCGGTGAGCCTGCCGTCCCGGCCGGCGGCCAGCCGGATCCGCTGGATCGACGCCGGGCGGTAGCCGACCAGGGCGAACATCTGCTGCCGGGTCAGGGAGAACTTGACCGGCCGCCGGACCATCCGGGCCGCCATCGCGGCGAGCACGGCGTACGAGTGGGGGTAGACCTTCGAGCCGAACGCGCCCCCGACATGCGGGGAGATCACCCGCACCCGCCCCGGTTCAAGACCCAGCACCCCGGAGATCAGGGCCTGGCTCGTGGAGGGGCCCTGGGTGGAGCAGCGCACGATCAGCTCACCGTCCAGCCAGGTGACCACGGCGGTGTGCGGCTCCATCGGGTTGTTGTGGTACATCGGCGTGGAGTACGTGGCGTCCACCATGATCGGCGAGGCCGCCAGCGCCGTGTCCGCGTCCCCGAGCACGCTGTCGGCGGGCGAGCCGTCCTGGAGTTCTCCGCCGCCCGAGCCGAAGGCGGCGGCGTGCACCGGGGAGTAGAGGTCGTCGCGGTCGGCGCGCAGCACCACATCGGGGGCCGGCTCTCGTAGTCCACGCGGACGAGCCCCGCCGCGCGGCGGGCGGTCTCCAGGCTCTCGGCGACCACCGCCCCGATGAACTGGCCGCGCCAGGCGACCTCGTCGGACTGCAGCACCGCGAGCTCCGGATCGTCCGGGCGGGTCAGCGTGGGGGCGTTGAGGTGGCTGAGCACCGCCAGCACCCCCGGCTCCGCCTCCGCGAGCGTGCTGTCCACCCCGGCGACCCGCCCGGAGGCGATCGTGGACTGCAGCGGATACAGATAGACGGGCTGGTCGAGGGGCCATTCATAGGCGTAGGTGGCGGTGCCGGTGACCTTCTGCGCACCGTCGATACGGTCCATCGGGGTGCCGATGGCGCGGGGGCGGGCCGTGACGTCGCTCATCGCGCCTCCTCCAGCAGCTCCAGCAGGGTGGCGACCATCGTGTTGCGGGCGAGCGGGACCTTGAAGGCGTTGCCCGCCAGCGGCCGCGCCCCGGCCAGCTCGGCGGCGGCCGCGTCCACGAAGCTCTCCCGCGTGGCGGGCGCGCCGCGCAGCACCGCCTCGGCCGTGGTGGCCCGCCAGGGCTTGTGCGCCACCCCGCCCAGCGCGATCGCTACGTCCCGTACCGCCCCGTCGGTGACCTCCAGCGCGGCGGCGACCGAGACCAGCGCGAAGGCGTACGAGGCGCGGTCGCGCACCTTGCGGTAGCGGGAGCGGACCGCGGCGTGCGGGGGCGGCAGCTCCACCCCGGTGATCAGCTCACCGCGCTCCAGGACGGTGTCGCGGTCGGGGCGTCCTCCGGCAGCCGGTGCAGCTCGGTCAGCGGGATCCGCCGCTCGGTGGCCGGGCCGGCCACCGTCACCACCGCGTCCAGCGCGGCCAGCGCGACGGCCATGTCGGAGGGGTGGGTGGCCACACAGGCGGGGAGGCGCCCAGGATCGCCATATCGCGCTGGTAGCCCTCCACCGCCGAGCAGCCCGAGCCCGGTAGGCGCTTGTTGCAGGGGGTGGTGACGTTCTGGAAGTACGGGCAGCGGGTGCGCTGGAGCAGATTGCCGCCGGTGGTGGCGAGGTTGCGCAGCTGGCCCGAGGCGCCCGAGAGCAGCGCCTGGGAGAGCACCGGATAGCGGCGCCGGACCCGCGGGTCGGCGGCCAGATCGCTGCCCGTCACCGCCGCGCCGATCCGCAGGCCCCCGTCGGGCAGTTCCTCGATCCGGTCCGAGGTCAGCCGCCGGACGTCGATCAGCACCTCCGGGGTCGTCACCTCAAGACGCATCAGATCGACCAGATTGGTGCCCCCGGCCAGATAGGCCGCCTCGGGCTCCTTCACGAGGGTGGCGACGGCCGCCGGCACCTCATCGGCGCGTTCGTAGCGAAAGGGCTTCATCGGTGCGCCACCTCCGCGATCGCCGGGACGATGTTCGCGTACGCGGCACAGCGGCACAGATTGCCGCTCATCCGCTCGGCGATCTCCTCGTCGTCGAGCACCACATCGGTGGCGCCCGGGTCCTTGCTCACGGCGCTGGGCCAGCCCTGCCCGGCCTCCTGGAGCATCCCGGCCGCCGAGACGATCTGACCTGGCGTGCAGTAGCCGCACTGGAAGGCGTCATGGGCGATGAACGACCGCTGGAGCGGATGCAGCTCACCGTCGGTGAGCCCGGCCGCCGTGACGATGTCCGCGCCCTGGTGGGCGACGGCCAGAGCGAGGCAGCCGAGGATCCGGCGGCCGTCGAGCAGCAGGGTGCAGGCGCCGCACTGTCCGTGGTCGCAGCCCTTCTTGGGGCTGGTGTTCCCCAGCTGTTCGCGCAGGGCGTCCAGCAGCGTCGTACGGGTGTCGACGGTGAGGCGGTGCTCGGTCCCGTCCACTCGGAGGTCGATCTCGAGGTCCATGGTCCCTACCCTTGATCGTCGTCCTTCGGAACGTCACGCGGCACCCCCATTCTGGGACAAATAGGCGCTGATCGCCCGTTCGGCGGTATGGTCACGCCGAAACTCCGTACCGATACGGGCCGCGGCCCACGCCCGGCCGACACCGGTGGACCAGACCGCGGCCCGGGGCCAGGGCCTCCTTCAGGTGCGCTGGATCACGGCTTCCAGATGGGGCAGATAGTGGTCCATGCGGTCCCGCTTGGTGAGCAGATACGGGAGGTTCTCCTGATGCGGAGTCATCAGCAGCGGCACCTGCTCGCTGACCCGGACGCCGTGGCGCACCAGCGCGTCCCGCTTCTGGGGGTTGTTGGACAGCAGCCGCACGGAGCGCACCTCGAGGTCGTGCAGGACATCCGCCGCCACCTTGTAGTCGCGGGCGTCGGCCGGCAGACCGAGGGCGAGGTTGGCCTCGACGGTGTCCAGCCCCTCGGACTGGAGCTTCATCGCCTGGAGCTTGGCGAGCAGCCCGATCCCGCGCCCCTCATGGCCCCTCAGATACACCAGGACGCCCCGGCCTTCGGCCACGATCGCCTTCAGCGCCGCGGAGAGCTGGTCGCCGCACTCGCAGTGACGGGAGCCGAACGCGTCTCCGGTGAGGCACTCGGAATGCAGCCGGGTAAGCGCTTCCTGCCCGCCGACATCGCCGTATACCAGCGCTATTTGTTCATCACCCAGCACGAGGTCCCGATAGCCGATCGCGAGAAAGTCGCCATGCTTCGTGGCCAGCCGGACATTCACCACTCGTTCGACACCCGAGGTGCGGGTGTCGACATCGAACACGCCATCACTTTCTGTCATGTCCCGATCTTATCTGGAAAACCACCGCCCTTGTACAGGAGAATGAGAAAAGCCGCAGCAACAAGCTGTCCGGCCGACGCATGAAAGGTCCACGAGATATGAGCGGTTCGGGAACGCGCCCCCAGGCCGGCATGGTGTTGCCGACACGGACGACGGAGGAAGTGCGGGCCGACCGGGCCGATGTCGCCGTTCTTCCCGTAGGCAGCTTCGAGCAACACGGCGCATTTCTCCCACTGGTGACCGACACGGTCATCGCCTGCACGGTCGCAGGGGAGATCGCGGCCGCGTATCCGGTGCTCCAACTGCCCCCGGTGACGGTCTCCTGCTCCCATGAACACGCCGCCTGGCCAGGGACGGTGTCGATTTCCGCGGCCACCCTCTACGCCGTCGTCCGCGATATCGCGGACTCACTCAGGCGCTCGGGTATACGCGGTCTGATTCTGGTGAACGGACACGGCGGAAATTACGTACTGCGCAACATCGTTCAGGAATCCGCGGGCACTGACTTCCGCATGGCGCTATTCCCCGGATCGGCCGACTGGGAGGTCGCCAGGACACGCGCCGGAGTACGCACCCCAGCCAACAGCGATATGCATGCGGGGGAACTGGAGACATCGATCCTCCTGCATGCCCATCCGGAACTCGTACGGCCCGGTCATGAAACCTCCGACTGGATATCCGACGATCGGAAACATCTGCTCACCCTCGGTATGCCCGCCTATACCGAGTCCGGGGTCATCGGCCGTCCGTCCAGGGCGTCCGCGGACAAGGGAAAGGAACTCCTGGCCGGGCTCGTCGACTGCTTCGCCGAGTATCTTTCCCTGGTCGGTGCCGAGAAGGAGGCGCGATGACCTTCCTGGAGACGGAAGAGGCATGGGAGCGGCTGCGCTCGGTCCGGACCGAGGCGGACGCCGGGGCCGCCGGTCTGGTCCGGGGCCCGGACGGCCGGTGGCGGTGGAGCGAGGCCGCCTCGCCGGAGGCCCGGCTCCTGGTCGACCGCTATCTCCCGCTGTGCCTGGCCGGGCCGCGGCTGACCGTCGCTCAGCTCGGCCAGAGCCTGGACGGCTTCATCGCCACCCGCACCGGCGACGCCGACTACGTCACCGGCGAGGAGGACCGCCGCCATCTCCACCGGCTGCGCGCCCTCGCCGACGCGGTGGTCGTCGGGGCCGGCACCGCCGTCGCGGACGACCCCCAGCTGACCGTGCGCGCCTGCGCGGGCGCCCACCCGGTGCGGGTCGTCCTCGATCCGCGCGGACGGGTGCCGCTCGACCGACGGGTGTTCACCGATGGCTCAGCTCCGACCCTGTGGGTGGTGGGTACCACCGGCGAGCGCCGGACGGCGCCGCGGGACGGCGTGGACGTGCTGACGCTTGACGACCCGGACGCCTTTGCCCCCCACCACCTGGTGCGGGCGCTTCGGCGGCGCGGGCTCGGCCGGGTACTCGTCGAGGGCGGCGGCGTCACCGTGTCGCGCTTCCTGCACGCGGGGGCGCTGCACCGGCTCTACGTCACCGTGGCCCCCGTCCTGCTCGGCGACGGCATCCCCGGGCTGCGCTTCGACGGGACGACGGTCATGCGGGACGCGCTCCGCCCGCCGGTCCGCCGCGACACCCTCGGCGAGGACACCCTCTTCGAACTCGACCTGTCGACCCCGCAGCCGGCCGCACCACTGGACGGCCAGCACCACGACACCGGGGAGGCTCGCGGCGAAGGTGAGCACCCCGTAGACCACGGCCACGGTCAGCCCCTGGCTCGCGCCGAGGCCCGCGGCGCCGAAGGCCCAGGCGGTCACGCCCTCACGGGGGCCCCAGCCGCCGACGTTCAGCGGCAGCGCCATGGCGATCAGGGCGAGCACCATCAGGGGCACCAGCTCGGTCAGCGGGGCGTCTGACCCCGCCACCCGCGCGGCCAGCACGAACGTCGTCAGATGCCCGGCCAGCACCACCACCGAGGAGATCACCACCCCCGGCCAGCTGCCCCGGGCCAGCAGCCCGCGGCGCGCCTCGAGGAGCGCGCCGCGGACCGCGCCCCGCCGCCGCCCGGCCACCGGCGCCGCGCGGCGGCGGCGCCGGACGGCCACCAAAGCCACCATGAGGAGCAGCGACAGGACGCCCACCGCGGCCAGGACCCATACCGTGGTCATCCCGCCGAACAGCCGACCGGCGTGTGCCACGGCCAGGGAGGGGTGGGCCAGCAGGACCACCGCCCCCACCGCGATCAGCACCACCTGGCCCGCGACCCGCTCCAGCACCACCGCACGCACGCCCCGGCCGACATCCCCCGCGTCCCGCCCGTGCCGCACCGCGCGGTGCACATCGCCGAGCACCCCGCCGGGCAGCGCGGCGTTGAGGAACAGCGCGCGGTAGTAGTCGGCGACGGCCGGACCCAGCGGCAGCCGGATCCGCAGCCCCCGCGCCACCAGACACCAGCGCCAGGCGCTGAAGACCGTGGTGAGCAGGCCGAGGCCGACCGCCGCCAGCAGGGTGAGCCCGTCGATGGTGCGCAAGGCCGCAACGAAGGCCCCGGTGCCCAGCCGCCACAGCACCACCCCGAGGATGGCGACGCCCGCGGCCGCCCCGAGCCGGGCCCGCAGCGCGGCGGTCACGCGGCCGCCCCCAGCGTGCGGGGCGCGGGCAGCGCCAGCAGATCGTGGTGGTGCACCACCACCCGCAGCGCGCCCGCCGCGGCCATCGCCAGCCGGCGGCGCAGATACGCCTCGGCGTGCGCGCCGAGCTCCGGCCGGTGCTCCACGGCCGCGCCCACCCAGCCCCGCAGCCACTCGGCCGTCAGCGCGGAGTGCTCGGCCCCAGCATCCAGGGGCTGGCGTGGGTCCGTACCGTCGCGCCGTGCCGGGCGAACGCCTCGGAGGCCACCGCCATCGCGTCGGGGCCCACCAGACCGCCGCGCCGCTGATGGGCGTTGAACGCCTCGGTGATCTCCGCGTCCATCGGGTCGGCCGGGGTGAGCTCGACCCGCCCCACCACGGACAGCGCCAGCAGCGCCGGGCACTCCGCCTCGGCGCAGGCCGCGGCGATCCCGTCCACCTCCTCGGGGGTGAGCACGTCCAGCAGCGCGGACGCCGTCACCAGCGAGGCGCCGTCCAGCGTGCTCGCGGTCAGCCGGGAGAGGTCGCCGCGCGCCGTCGCGATGGTGATGCGGCTGCCGTCGGTGGCCGCGCGGGGCATCCGCACCGCCGCCCGGTCCAGCAGCTCGGGGTCGCGGTCGTGCAGGATCCACAGCTGCGGGCCGCTCAGCCGGGGCGCCAGCCAGCGCCCCATGGAGCCGGTGCCGCAGCCCAGGTCGTGGATCACCAGCGGCGGGCCGGACAGCTGGGGGCCGAGCGCCTCGAGGAGTTCGGGGGAGCGGGCCGCCGCGTCGGCGCCCTCCCGCAGCTCCAGCCAGTCGGGGGTGTAACGCGGTACGTCGGTCGTCTTCACGCGGCCCTCCGCGGTTCGTCTCGGAGCTGTTCCAGCGCACCGGCCAGATTGCGGGTGGTGTTCTCCCACCCGGCCAGCGCGGTGCGCCGCTCGTGCGCGGCGGCGGTGAGCCGGCGGCGCGCACCGGGGTCGCCCAGCCAGCGGCGCAGCGCCGCCGTGAGCGCGTCGGGGTCGTCCGGGTCGACGAGGATGCCCGGCATCCTGCCGTCGGGCGCCTGCCCGACCGCCTCCGGAACCCCGCCGACGGCCGTGGCCAGCACCGGGATGCCCCGGGCCAGCGCCTCGGTCACCGCCATGCCGTAGGTCTCGGCGTACGAGGCGAGTACCACCGCGTCGGCCGAGGCGTAGCCGGCGTCCAGCTCGGCGCCGGTCCTCGAGCCGAGCAGATGCACCCGGTCGGCCACGCCCAGCTTCTCGACCAGCTCCCGGAGCCGGGCGGCGTACTCCGGGTCCTGCTCCAGGGAGCCCACACAGTCGCAAGTCCAGGGGAGATCATCGATGCGCGCGAGCGCCTCGACCAGCCGCAGCTGCCCCTTGCGCGGGGTCACCGAGGCCACGCACAGCAGCCGCGAGCCGTCGCCGCCGGAGGAGGCGAGCGGCGCGATGTCGGCGCCGGGCGCCGCCACATGGACCCGGTCCGGGACCAGCCCGTGCAGATCCACCAGCCGCCCGGCCGCCCAGGCGCTGGTGGCCACCACCGTCCGCACCGCGCGCAGCGTCCGGCCCTCCAGCGCCTTCAGATCCTCGGCCCGGCCGGGGGCCAGCCCCGTCTCGTCGCCCAGCGGCAGATGCACCAGCACCGACAGCCGCAGCCGCTGGGCCTGGGGCACGACGATGTACGGGAGCGCACAGGCCACCAGCCCGTCGAGCAGGACGAGCGTGTTGTCCGCCAGCGCGGTCAGGAGCCGGGTCAGCTCGGCGCGGGCGGCCGGGCCCGGCTGGGGCCAGTCGCCCGCGATGGCGTGCTCCTCGACCCGCCAGCCGACGCCGGGCAGATCCCGGCAGACCCGCCGGTCGTAGACGTTGCCGCCGCTCGGCGCGGCCGGGTCGGCCACCCCGCCGGGCATCACGAAGTGCACCGTGGACGGTGCGGCCGGGCTCATAGGTCACGCTCGTAACTCGCCCAGGCGATATGCGACTCGTGCAGGGTGACGGTGATCCCGGACAGGCCCCGGGCGCCCTCGCCCAGCGCCCCCGAGCGCACCCGCTCCGCGAGGCGGTCGGCGATCACCTTGGCGAGGAACTCGGTGGAGGTGTTGATCCCCTTGAAGTCGGGCTCGTCGTCGAGGTTGCGATAGCTGAGCGCGCCGCACACCTCCCCCAGCTCCCGGGTGGCCAGGCCGATGTCGACGACGATGTTGTCGTCGTCCAACTCGGCACGGCGGAAGGTGGCGTCCACGAGGAACGTCGCCCCGTGCAACCGCTGCGCGGGTCCGAAGACCTCGCCGCGAAAACTGTGAGCGATCATGATGTGATCGCGAACGGTGATGCTGAACAACGGATGACCCTCCAGATACGGCGCGTCGGGCCCTCGGCCGGGGCACGCCTTCTAGTACGGCCGTCGCGTTCCCCGTGTTCAGCCGGGCGACACGGCAGATTCCGCGTCGTAGCGAACCCGGTGGCACAGCCCCGGAATCTCGCCCGAGGCGAGCCTCGGAAGCACCTCGGGAAGCTCCTCGAAACCGCATTCGCCGGTGACGAGGGCGTCGAAGGCGGGGTCGGCGAGCAGCTCGAGCGCCAGCGCCATCCGGTCGCCGTAGGAGCGGCGGGAGCCCCGGGCCGGGGACACCGTCCCCACCTGGCTGCTGCGCACCGTCAGCCGTCGGGAGTGGAACGCCTCGCCCAGCGGCAGGCCGATCCGCCGGTCCCCGTACCAGCTCAGCTCCAGCACGGTGCCCTCCGGGGCGAGGAGCTCCAGCGAGCGCGCGAGCCCCTGCTCGGTGGCGCTGGCGTGCACCACCAGATCGAGGCCGCCCGCCGCCTCCCCGGGGAGCGCGAAGTCCACCCCGAGCGCCCGCGCGACCTCCGCGCGCGCCGGCTCGGCGTCCACCAGCTGCACCCGTACGGCGGGGAACCGGGACAGCACCGCCGCGACGGAGGCGCCCACCATCCCCGCCCCCACCACCGCGATCCGGTCGCCCAGCAGGGGCGCGGCGTCCCACGCGGCGTTCACCGCGGTCTCCACCGTCCCCGCCAGCACCGCGCGTTGCGCGGGCACGCCCTCGGGCACCGGGGTCACCGCGCTCGCCGGGACCACATAGCGGGTCTGATGCGGATACAGGCTGAAGACGGTCCGCCCCCGCAGCGACGCCGGTCCCTCCTCGACCAGACCCACGTTGAGATAGCCGTATTTCACCGGCCCCGGGAACGCGCCGTCCTGGAACGGCGCGCGCATCGCGGTGTACTGGCTCTCCGGTACGCCACCGCGGAAGACCAGGGTCTCCGTACCGCGGCTGACCCCGGAGCACAGCGTGCGCACCACCACGTCCTCGGGCCCGGGTTCGGGCAGGTCGACCTCCCGTATCTCGCCATGGCCGGGGAGCGGAGCCAGAAGGCACGGGCGGTGCGCGTCATACGACGTTCTCCTGAGAGGCTGAACAATCGGACGGTGGCCCACGTACGGATGACCATGAAGCCGCGAACACGGTACGCGGCACCCATCCACTCCGCCACACAGCCCGGAGGGTGCACGGTGGCCCTGAACAATCCCTACAACACGACGCTGGTGCGCAACGAGACAGCCGCGGGTGCGGCCGCGTTGCGCAACGAGACAGCCGCGGGCGCGGCCGCGCAGCTGCTGTTGCTCGTCCTGCTCGGCACGGCGATCGACCTGGGACCCGCGGGCTGGCTGACCGGCCTGGCCTTCGCGGTCGCCACCTGGGCGGTGCTCACCCGCGCCCTGCAGCGGTCCTGGCTCGCGTCCTTCGGCGCGGCCAACCGCGTCACGCTGGCGCGGGCCACGCTCGTCGGCGGGGTGACCGCGCTGGTCGCGGACTCCTTCGAGAGCCCGACGCCGGTCACCGCCCTGGTGTCCCTCACCGCGATGGCGCTGATCCTCGACGCGGTCGACGGACAGGTGGCGCGCCGCACCGGCACCTCGTCCTCCCTGGGCGCGCGGTTCGACATGGAGGTCGACGCCGTCCTCATCCTGGTGCTCAGCATCTACGTGGCCACCTTCCTCGGCCCCTGGGTGCTGCTGATCGGCGCCATGCGCTACGCCTTCGTCGCCGCGGCGTGGGTGCTGCCCTGGCTGAACGGCCAGCTGCCCCCGAGCACGGCCCGCAAGACGGTGGCCGCGCTCCAGGGCGTCCTGCTGCTGGTCGTCGGCGCCGATGTGCTCCCGTATCCGGCGGCCTTCGGCGCCGCACTGCTGGCCCTGACCCTGCTCAGCTGGTCCTTCGCCCGCGACATCAGGTGGCTGTGGCGCACCAGGGCCGACCGGGCGCAGTGAGCGCGGCGGGGCCGGCGAGCCCGCCGCCCGCTACCGGGGAGGGCCCCGCTACCAGGGGATGGTGCCCTTGAGCCCTCTACCAGGGCAGGCGTCCCTCGATGTCGAAGTAGCCTCCCGTCGGGCCGTCCGGGCCCACCTGCGCCATACGGACGATGATCTCGGCGCCCTCCTCGACGGTCTGGTGACCGGTGTGCGCGTTGAGGTCCGTCGCGGTGTAGCCGGGCTCCACGGCGTTGATCCGCATCTCCGGGAACGCCTTCGCGTACTGCACGGTGACCATGTTGACCGTGGTCTTCGACGCCGGATAGGCGAGTCCCGGATAGCCGTGCGTGGGGGTGTCCGGGGTCGAGACCCGCTCCAGCGAGGCCAGCCCGCTGCTGACATTGACCACGACCGGCGCGGCGGACCGCCGCAGCAGCGGCAGGAAGGCATGGGTCACCCGCACCACGCCGAAGACGTTCGTCTCGAACACCTCCCGCATCATGTCGGCGGTGACCTCGGCGGCGCCGATCACCCCGCCGTCCGGCGTCCGCCCCTCGATACCGGCGTTGTTGATCAGTACATCCAGCCCGCCGTCGGCCTCGATGGTCTTCGCGGCGGCGGCCACGGACGCGTCATCGGTGACATCGAGGACGACCAGCCGCGCCCCCAGCTGCTCGGCGGCCCGGCGTCCGCGGTCGGCGTCCCGGCTGCCCAGGTAGACGGTGTGGCCCGCGGCGATCAGACGGCGGGCCGTCTCGAAGCCGAGACCCTTGTTCGCTCCAGTGATAAGTGTTTTCGTCATGCCCTCCAGACTGCCTTCGGGCCGGGCGGGCAGCCAGGTGCTCCGTCTTCCTGGGACCGCGGGTACCAGGCTCTTCCCCGGCCCTGGGTGCAGACTGGTGACCATGGCGACCACGGAGTTCGGGCAGGCGGTACGGCGCTGGCGGGACCGGGTCCCGCCGGAGGCCGCCGGGCTGCCGGCCGGCGGGCAGCGGCGCGCGGCCGGGCTGCGCCGTGAGGAGCTGGCCCTGCTCGCCGGGATCTCCGTCGACTACATCACCCGCCTCGAACAGGGCCGGGCGTCCCACCCCTCGACCCAGGTCGTCGAGGCCCTGGCCAGGGCGCTGCGACTGTCGGCGGCCGAGCGCGCCCACCTCTTCCGGCTGGCCGGGCTGGCCCCACCGGGCCCGGAGACGGTCCCCGCGTACGTCACCCCGAGCGTCCAGCGGCTGCTGGACCGGCTGACCGGAACGCCCGTGGCCGTGAGCGACGCCTCCTGGACGCTGCTCATGGCCAATCCGCCGTACGTGGCCCTGAGGGGCGATCCGTCCCGGTGGCGCGGCAACGAGCGCAACGGGGTCTGGCGCCACTTCGTCAGCGAGGACACCGGGTCCCGGCAGACGCATGAGGCCCGGAGCGAGTTCCAGGCCGCGCTGGTCGCCGACCTCCGTACGGCCGCCGCCCGCTACCCGACCGACCGGCGGCTGCGGCGGCTGGTCGCGGAGCTGCGCGCGAACAGCGAGCGGTTCGCCGAGCTGTGGGACTCCGGCGCCGTCGGCCACCACGAGGCGTCGCGCAAGACCATCGACCATCCGCGGGTGGGCCCGCTGACGCTGGACTGCGATGTGCTCACCGTGGCGGGCAGCGATCTGCGCATCGTGGTCTACACCGCCGAGCCCGGCACCGAGGACGCCGAACGCCTCGCCCTGCTCACGGTGCTGGGCACCCAGTCGCTCACCGGCTAGCCCTACCCGACGGACCATCCCGCCTGCGTCGGGCGCATCCCCCGTCCCCGCAGCCCCGCTACGCGGCTCCACCGCGTGTCAGGGCTCCCGGACCCCGGCCGGACGACCCGGAGCGCGCGGTCGTCTGCTGCGCTGGAGTGGGTGCGGGTTGCTCCCCTCCCCGCCCCTTCCCGCAACTGGGGCTCCGCCCCAGCCCCCCGCCGCGTCACAGGTGACGCGGTTGGCGCCCTGGCCGGCGAGCTGTTCGCGGCGATGGCCGGCTCCTTGCCCCTCGGGGTCCAAGGGCCGAGCGAATCCGGGGCTCCCGCCCCTGGCCCCCGGCCGGACGGCCCGGATGGCCCGGGCGCCCACCCGGCTATCCGCTGCGCCGGCGCGCCGTCCCGCCGTCCGCCGCGACCAGCGCCTGCCCTGTGGACACCCTGATCCCCTGCTCACCGTCCGGCCGCTCGACCACCGCGCAGCAGATGGCACAGTCGGGGCCCTGGCCGGTGGGCTGGTCACGGCGACGGCGGGCTCGTCGCGCGGGGTCCAGTGGCGGAGCGGAATTGGGCCCCGCCCGGGCGGCCCGGATGTGTGCAGGTGTCCGCGCGGTCATCCGCCGCACCGGCGTGCCGACCGCGATCAGCCCGTCGGCGGTCGCCTCATCGACCCCGGGCGGGGTCCAGGGGCGGAGCCCCTGCCACGCGGCGGAGCCGCACATCGGTGCTGCGGGAAGGGGCGGGGAGGGGAAAGATCTGCCCCCGCCGCTCGCGTACGACGGCCCAAAGGCGGCGCGGGTGGTACGGGGTCGACCCGTACCCCCGAATCTGGCGATGAGATTTTCATATTTGCGTAATTGGATCGCTGCGTTCCGTAAGATTTTAGGCTCATCCGATGCACGAACCCGCGTCCATGCGCGCTATCTGAACAGAGGGCGCAACACGGCGCACTCGCGGGGCGTGTGGGGGCCACCCTCGTACGACGAACAGAAGGACAGCGAAGTCCGGTGAATCTTCAAACCGTGGTGAACGTCGTCACCGCCGTACTCGTCGCCCGAGTATTCGGCAGTGACGCCATCGCCCTCCTGCGCCGCGCGGCCGCGATGGGAGTCCGCGTCGGCGTATCGGAACTGCATCGCAACAACCAGGAGGGAGGGGAGCGGTGACCAACGACTTCCCGCGCTCGCGCGAGATCACCTCGATGACCACCGGACTCCCCGCCGACTTCCGTGCCTTCCACCAACTCCACCGGAAGGCGTACATCGACCGGGCCATGGTCTACCTCGGCAACCACGCGGACGCCGAAGAGGCCGTCGACGCCGCCTTCGAACAACTCCTGCGCTGCTGGCCCAAGGTGCTGACCATGGAGAACCCGGCCGCCTACGCCTGGAAGGTCATGAAGAACCGGGTCATCGACCTCGCCCGGGCCCGCAACCGGGGCCCCGCCCTCCTGGACAACGCGACCTTCGAGACCGCGATCCTCAAGGACGCGGTCGACCCCATCGCCGTCCTGGAGGAGAGCCTGAACCTCTATCAGGCGATCAAGAAACTCCCCGAGCGCCAGCAAGACGTGGTCATCCTGCTCCACTGCCGCGGCTACAGCGTCGCCGAGACCGCCACCCACCTCGGCATCACCGAGGCCGGCGTCCGCTCCACCGTCCGCTACGCCCGCCGCCGTCTGCAACAACTCCTGGCCAAGGACAACCGATGACCTCACCCATTGACCGCATCCTCGCGCGGGCCCTGCTCAATCCCACCCCTCCCATCGACTTCGAGGCCGCCGAGGCCCGGCTCGCCGCCCGCCACGCCAACCCCGGCGGCATCCCGCCCCAGGAGCGCCCCCCACAACAGGGCCGGCGGACCGACGCGGCCGCCGGAGCCGCGGTGCCGGGCGCGGACGAGCGGATGGCGCAGGACCTGCACACCCTGTGCGAGGCGATCATCGCCCGCCCCGACGCCCTGACCCAGCTGCGGGACTTCCTCACCCGCCGCATCCTCGAACCGCCCGGCTCCCGGGTCCTGGGGTGCGTGCTCCAGCTGGCCGGACATGAGGACCACGCCCAGTTCTGGTGGCAGTTCGCCGCCGGGGCCGGCGACCCCGCCGCCGCGTACTGCCTCTACCTCCACCACATGGCCCTGGGCGAGGACGGCCAGGCGCACGCATGGCTCGAGTGGTGGCACGAGCAGGCGGGCAACGACGTCCCGCCGGTCACCGACACCGTGGAGGACTGGACCGTCACCGACCACGAGATGGCCGCCGCCCTCCGCATCCTGCACGGCCTGAAGAGGGGACAGGAGGTCCCGCCCGCCACCAGGGCGGTCATCCACTACGTCGCCGAGGCCGTCGACTTCACCGACGACCCCGACATCGACCTCCCGCTGCCGGAGCCGGGATTCGCCGACCGCATCGAGGACCTCACCACCACCAAGACCACCACCAAGACCCCCACGGACGCCGCGCCTCCGCCCGGCCGGGCCGTGCTGCCGGAGCGGCCGCGCAGCGGTTCACCGGCATGAGTGGCACAACGGCGGGAGCCGGCGGCCGGAGAATCCTCCGACCGCCGGCTCCCGCTCCTGAAGGACCGGCCCCCGTTCCTGAAGGACGCGGAACTCCTCCGCGCCGCGCACCTCAGCGCTGGGCCACGAGATCCTTGAGTGCGACGTTCAGCTCGAGGACGTTCACCCGCGGCTCGCCGATGAACCCGGCCGTGCGCCCCTCGGTCGCGTCCTTGACCAGCTTCTCCACCTGGGCGACGGACAGCCCGTTCCGCTCCGCGACCCGGTGGACCTGGATCTTCGCGTACTGCGGGGAGATGTCCGGGTCCAGGCCGGAGCCGGAGGGCGAGGTTGGTGGCTCCGGACAGCAGCAGCTGGTACTGGGTGTTGACGCTGTTGCTGCCGAGGCCGTTCGCCGGGCGTCCCTGGAACCACCTCAGATCGGGATCCGGGGTCTCCTGGCCCTTCTTCAGCGGCAGGTCGTACGACTGCCCGATCAGGTACTCGGGGGTACGGCCGACCATCAGCCCGGCGATGAACACCGCGATGATCGCCATGATCAGCATCCCGTAGAGGCCGGAGCCCACCCCGCCGGGCGGGATCTCGCCCAGCATCATGCCGAGCATGGTGATGCCGCCGCCCAGGCCGGTGAAGGAGGAGTGGAAGGAGTCCACCGCTCCGGTCGAGGTGAGTGTGGTCGACACCCCGAAGAGCGCCGAGGCGCCGACCCCGAAGCGGGTCTCCTTGCCCTCCATCGCGCCACCGGCGGCCTGGAGCGCCGGGCCGTGGTGGGCGAACTCGGTCCACATCAGCAGGGCGACGAAGCCGACCCAGATGGTGACCATGGTCGCCAGGATCGCGTAGCCCTGCTTGACGGAGCCGACCATGACGCCGAAGGTGCGGGTCAGCGCCAGCGGGATGACCAGGATCAGGAAGATCTCGAAGAGGTTGGTGAACGGGCTCGGGTTCTCGAACGGGTGGGCGTTGTTGGCGTTGAAGTATCCGCCGCCGTTGGTGCCCAGCTCCTTGATGGCCTCCTGCGAGGCCACGGCGCCGCCGTTCCACGCTTGCGAGCCGCCCATGAACTGGCCGACCTCGTGAATGCCGGAGAAGTTCTGGATCGCCCCCGCAGGCGACCAGCGCCACGGCGGCGACCGTCGCCACCGGCACCAGCACGCGAACCGTGCCGCGCACCAGATCGGCCCAGAAGTTCCCGAGCTCACCGGTGCGCGAGCGCGCGAAGCCGCGCACCAGCGCCACCGCGACGGCGATGCCCACCGCCGCCGACACGAAGTTCTGCACGGCCAGACCGGCGGTCTGCACGACGTGGCCCATGGCCTGCTCGCCGGCGTACGACTGCCAGTTGGTGTTCGTCACGAAGGACGCGGCCGTGTCGAATGCCTGCGCCGGTTCGATCGAGGAGAACCCCAGCGAACCGGGCAGGCTGCCCTGGAGCCGCTGCAGCAGATAGAGGAAGAGCACCCCGGCCGCCGAGAAGGCCAGCAGACGACCTTTCACGCGATAGCGGCCCGTTGGGGCTTTGTCCGGCCCGCCGACTTCACCCCCGCTTTCCGCACCACGTACGGGACCACCCCCACCGATGGTCGTAAAGATCCTCCGCGAGCTGAGTGACTCGGGTTGCGCGGTCGTCATCGCCACCCACGACGACTGTGTGCGTGATCAATGCGATACCGAGTTTCAGGTGGGCTCTCGATGAGAGAGCCCACCCTTCACGGGAAAAACGACTCGAGCGGGCCGAGGCGACGCTCGACCCGCACAAGTTGGGGATGCAGTCTGTGTCCGAGGGGGACTTGAACCCCCACGCCCGATAAAGGGCACTAGCACCTCAAGCTAGCGCGTCTGCCATTCCGCCACCCGGACCAGGTGTCTGTCGGTCGGCCCGTGGCCGTTCCGACAGGGAAAACCATAGCAAACATCGGGACGTGATCGATCACGGCCGGTCGTGCCCGGGGCGCCCGGGTGGGCGGGCTGTGTGACGGGGGCATGACGGCGGTATTGCCGCCTTGGGCTGGGCGGGCGAGCGGAGGAGGATGGGCGGGTGACCCCTGCCGCGGGGTCCGTGGCAGGGCGTTCCGTGGCAGCGCAACGACGAGGAGGCATCGTGAGTGAGTCGCTTTCGGGCGCGACGACGACCGGGACGGTCAAGGGTGAGGACGAGGTGGTCGACCTCTGCCGTGACCTGATCCGGATCGACACCAGTAACTATGGCGACCACTCCGGCCCCGGTGAGCGCGCGGCCGCCGAGTACGTCGCCGAGAAGCTGGCCGAGGTGGGACTCGAGCCCAAGATCTTCGAGTCGCACAAGGGCAGGGCGTCGACCGTGGCACGGATCGAGGGAGAGGATCCGTCCCGTCCCGCGCTGCTCATCCACGGCCACACCGACGTCGTACCGGCCAATGCCGAGGACTGGACCCACCACCCCTTCTCCGGCGAGATCGTGGACGACTGCGTCTGGGGCCGGGGCGCGGTGGACATGAAGGACATGGACGCGATGACGCTCGCGGTCATCCGGGAGCGGCTGCGCAGCGGCCGCAAGCCCCCGCGCGACATCGTGCTGGCCTTCCTCGCCGATGAGGAGGCGGGCGGGGTCTACGGGGCCAAGCACTTGGTCAACAACCACCCCGAGCTCTTCGAGGGCGTGACGGAGGCGATCGGCGAGGTCGGCGGCTTCTCCTTCACCGTCAACGAGCAGCTGCGGCTCTATCTGATCGAGACCGCCCAGAAGGGCATGCACTGGATGCGGCTCACGGTGGACGGCACCGCGGGGCACGGCTCGATGACCAACAACGACAACGCCATCACCGAGCTGACCGAGGCGGTCGGGCGGCTCGGGCGGCACAAGTTCCCGGTGCGGGTCACCAAGACCGTACGGTCCTTCCTGGACGAGCTGTCCGACGCCCTCGGCACCCCGCTCGACCCGGAGAACATGGACGAGACGCTCGCCAAGCTGGGCGGCATCGCGAAGATCATCGGGGCCACGCTCCAGAACACCGCCGCCCCGACCATGCTCAGCGCCGGCTACAAGGTCAACGTCATCCCGGGGCAGGCCACGGCACATGTGGACGGGCGCTTCCTGCCGGGGTTCGAGGAGGAGTTCCTGGCCGACCTCGACCGCATCCTCGGCCCCCGGGTCCGGCGGGAGGACGTGCACGCGGACAAGGCGCTGGAGACCACCTTCGACGGGGCGCTGGTGGAGGCCATGCAGTCGGCGCTGAAGGCCGAGGACCCGATCGCCCGCGCCGTGCCGTACTGCCTCTCGGGCGGTACGGACGCGAAGTCCTTCGACGACCTCGGCATCCGCTGCTTCGGCTTCGCGCCGCTGCGGCTGCCCCCGGAGCTGGACTTCGCCGGGATGTTCCACGGGGTCGACGAGCGGGTGCCGGTGGACGGGCTGAAGTTCGGTGTGCGGGTGCTGGACCGGTTCCTGGACGCCTGCTGAGCCGAGCCTGCTGAGTGGGCTGCTGGGCCCGCTGAGGGGCTGACCCGATCGGCCTAATCGATCACACATACCGAAGGGACCAAAAAGGGTGAATGGTGTCGTAGCTTGATAGCTTGATTGCTCCCTCCTCGTTACATGGTGTGCGCGGCTCGTAACCGGGTCGCGATGCCGACAAGGGGGTGGGTGCTGTGCCCCGCCTTCGGCAACTACCGCAACGATCACGTGACATCGGGTCACGGTCCACCGGGGTGTGATCCCGGGTGGTTTCGGAGTGTGCGCGCTCCGGGGCCGCTCGGGGATGGGGGTGCGGGCGAGATCGCCCGCGCGCGCTCCGGCCGGGACGGAAGGCTAGGGGAGCAGAAAGTTATGCGACAGGTTGCGAAAAAGGGCCTGATCACCGTAGCTGCGGCCAGCGGCGTTCTCGCCGTGACCGGCGGCTATGCCCACGCGGCGGGTTCGGGCGCCGACGGTGGCGCCGCGTACTCGCCGGGCGTCGTCTCGGGCAACAACATCCAGGCCCCGGTGCATGTGCCGGTGAACCTGTGCGGGAACACGGTGAGCGTCGTCGGCGTCCTCAACAGCGCGGGCGGGGGCGAGTGCGGC
The DNA here is from genome assembly GCA_005405945.1 of Streptomyces violaceusniger. Classification (GTDB taxonomy): domain Bacteria; phylum Actinomycetota; class Actinomycetes; order Streptomycetales; family Streptomycetaceae; genus Streptomyces; species Streptomyces violaceusniger. The sequence goes on along the minus strand of BJHW01000001.1, from coordinate 3,195,073 downwards.
GACCGGTCCGGCGGCGGCTCGGGCGGCTCGTCCGGCGGCGGCGCCCAGTCCGGCGGCTCGCAGGCGCAGGGCAGCAGCGGCGATTCGTCGGGGATCGGTTCCGGCAACAACATCCAGGCCCCGATCGGCGTTCCGGTCAATGTGTGCGGGAACAACATCAGCGCGGTCGGGTACGGGAACAGCAGTGACGGCGGCGGCTGCGGGGAGACGGTGCCGGCGGTGCCGGAGAACCCGGGGGAGCCGGGGAATCCTGGCAACCCCGGTAACCCTGGCAACCCGGGGAACCCCGGGAATCCGGGGAATCCTGGTAACCCGGGGAACCCCGGGAATCCTGGTAACCCTGGCAACCCCGGAAACCCGGGCCAGCCTGGGAACCCGGGCAACCCCGGCAACCCGAGCAACCCGGGGGGCTCGAACCCGGGTGGTGGCTCGGAGCAGCCCGGACACTCCTCGCACGGCCACCACGCCGGGCACACGGGAGCCCACGGCCTCGACCCGTCCGCGAACCTCGGCGGCAAGGAGCAGCTGGCCCACACCGGCGCGGGCTCCGTCGAGCTGGCCATTCCGGCCGCCGCGGGCATGCTGCTGGCGGGCACGGTGCTCTACCGCCGGGCCCGCGCCGCACAGCGCTGATCACACCCCGCGCTGAGAGGCGCTGACAGGCGCCGGGCGGTGACACCACCGCACCACACACCGTGCGCCGCACCTCACACGCCGCGCATCACACACCGGATCTCACACTCCGGGTGACCGTGGCGTCACTCCGGGCGGGCCCCGCGGTCGGCGGGGCCCGCCCGGTCATGTCCCGGCCCGCTACCAGGTCGCCCGAAGCTGGCGGATGATCCGGCGCCGCAACCGCACTCTGCGGCTGCCGTCGGGGTTGAGTCTCAAGCGATCCAACTCCCAGTGTCCGTACTCGGCATGGTCGGTGAGCAGGCGGGTTGTGGCCTTGCGGGAAACGCCGCGCGGCACATACACATCACAGAATTCGTATTCCGGCATCGCATCTATTGTGCGGGAACTGCCCTGCTACGGATAGCGTCTGCACTATGTCTGATGCTGCGCAGCCATCCGCTGCCGAGGTACGTGCCGCCGCCGAAGCGGTGAAAGCCGCACTGGATCGTCACCTCGACGCTGTCGAACGCCGGTCGGGGGAAGGCGATCCGGCCGTCTACGCCGCGTTCAACGAACTGGCCGCGGCAGCCGAGGTCTACGACGAGCTGCTCTATGACGCCTACGACGAGGTGACGCCCTTCGAGATCCCTGGTGACGACCGCCTCCCCGCCTACGCCGGGCCGGAGGAGCCGAGCGCGCTGAGCGTGCTGATCCGCAGGGACTACGTCGTCGCCGAACCGCAGCGACTGCTCTCGCAGGCGCAGCGGATCGCCGACCTGGATCCGGACATCGACACGGGGAACGACAAGCAGGGCGGCGGGGCGGCCGCCGGGGAGAGCGTGCACACCGCCCTGGGGGTGGTCTTCGGCGAGTTCGAGCCGGACGAGATCGCCTCTCGGCACAAGGAGTTCGGCCTGGAGGAGGGCGACTCCACGCTCTGGGTGGTGGCGGCCGAGGAGCCCCCGGAGCCGGGGGAGTGGCTCTCCGCCCCCTTCGACCAGGCGGATCCGCATATGGTCGTGTGCCGCTTCGACATGAGCTCGGTCTTCGACGAGGAGCTCGAGGACGACGAAGAGCTCGAGGACGAGGACGAGGACGACCTGGAGGTCCTGGAGCCGGGCAGCTGAGGTCTGGGGCTCGGGGCCGCTTGGCCCTGGGCCGCTTGGCGTCGGATCGCTCGGTCCCGGAGCGCCCGGGGCCGGGGCACCCGGGCCCGGGCCGTTCCGCTTCGGGCTGCTCGGTTTTGGGTCGCTCGGAACCGGGGTGCGTGGCTCCGGGCATCCGGCTTCGGATGTCCCGGCCCCGGATCGCCTGACCGCGAGGTCGGCTGATCCGGGGCCTGTCTCGGACCGTTGTTCAGCCAGTAGGCGCGGGTGGGACCTGGGCTTGGAGGAGGGCGCGCAGGCGGGTGGTGCGGTCCTTGAACGGGGTTTCCGCCACCGCTCGCGGCAGTGCCGCCTCCGCGCCGTGCACCACCGAGAGGTGGCGCTCACCGCGGCCGAAGGCCGTGTAGACCCAGGCGCGGGTCAGCCCCGCCGTGGCGTCGCGCGGCAGCACCACCACGGCCGCGGGCCAGCGCGCTCCCGCCGCCTGGTGGGCGGTGAGGGCCCAGCCGTGCCGCACCAGCTCGGCGACCTCCTCGCGCGCCACCACGACCGGCGTGCCCGCGCAGTCCAGACGCAGCCCCTCGGCGTCCGCCGAGACCACGGTGCCCGGCACCGTACGGCCCGGGGCCGGGGTGTACGCCACACGGTCGCCCGGGTCGAAGCCGCCGAACCGGCCGGGGCCGGGGTTGAGGCGGTTCTTCAGGGCCGCGTTGAGCGCGCGGGTGCCGGCCGCGCCGCCGTGGCCCGGGGTGATCACCTGGGTCTGCTCCGGCGGGACGCCGATCGCACGGGGCACCGAGTCGGCGACGAGCTGCACGGTGCGGTGCACCGCCTCGCCCGCGTCCCGCACGGGCACGATCACGACCTCCTTGCCGGGCGCCTCCACCTGGCTGAGCTCGCCGATCCCGATGCCCGAGACCAGCTCGCCGATGGGGCCGGGGTCGGGGGTGCGGGAGACGACCTGCGGGCAGCGGCGGGCCGCCACCAGGTCCGCGAAGACCCGGCCGGGACCGGCCGACCACAGCACCCCGGGGTCCCCGCTGAGCACCAGACGGGCGCCGTCCGGCAGCGACTCGACCAGCATCGCGGCCGTTTCCACATCGAGCTGCGGGGCGTCCAGCACGGCGAGCAGATCGAGCGCCAGCGCGCCCTCCTCATCGCGTCCGGGGCCCTCGGCGTCGGCCAGCAGCCCGGCGACCGTGACGGCCGCCGAGGCGGCCTCCGGTGCCGCGTCCGGGCCTGCCGCCGGGTCTGCCTCCGGGCCGGTGCCCGGCGCCTCGCTCAGTGCCGCTGCCAGCCGCCGCCTGCCGTCCTCGGTGTGCGCGGCCGCGTAGGCCCGCAGGCCCATCGCGCGGGCGGCGGCGACCAGCGCCGCCGGTTCGGCGCGCGCCGCCTCGCCACCGCTGTGGGCGATCAGGCCGTGGGCCGCGACGGTACGGATGAGCTCCGCGGCGGAGGCGGACGGCGCGGCGGCGGCCGCGCGCTCCCACTCGGCACCGCCCGCCGACGCCTCGCCGTCCTGTGCGGGGGCGAAGGTGCTCGCCAGCCGGGCGAGACCGTCGGCCAGGCTCTCCTCGGCCAGGGCATAGCGGTCCAGCCCCAGCAGCACCCGCACCGGCTGCTCGGCGTCCTCGTCCTCGGCCGCCCGGGGACGGGCCCCCGCCGGGGCGTCGAGCGCGTCCTGGAAGACCAGCACCGCGCCCTCCGCGATCGCGGTGCGCAGCGCCTCGTCCGGGTCCGGCACGGACGCCTTGGCGAGCGCCTCGCGCAGCGCGGACGACTCCAGCGCGGTGTGCCCCTCGAGGGCGGCGCGCTCCAGCAGCCAGCCGGTGAGCGCCAGCGCACGGCGCTCGTCGCCGGGCTCGCAGGCCGGGCCCAGGAGGGAGCGGGCGAAGCCGTCCGCCTGGTCGGGGCGTACGCCGGGCACGGCCAGCAGCTGCCAGGGGTCCTCGCGCAGCACCTCGGCGGCGTGCTCCCCGAGCGTTTCGGCGACCTTCCCGGCCAGGGCCTCGGGGGCCCCGCCTGCCGCGAGCACCTCCCGGACGTCACCACTGCCGGGGACCTCGCCCCCCGGCCCACGCGCCGGACGGGCCGACGGCGGACGTACGGGAGCGGGCGCGGAGGTGTGCGCGGAGCCGGGCGCCGCCGCACGGGCCCGCTCCCGGGGAGCGGCGGGAGCGGCGGGGGCAGCGGGGGTGGCTTGGGCCGCCGGACGCGCTGCCGGGGCGTCGTTGAAGAACGACGCCGCCGACCGCTCACCGCTCTCCACGGCCCGCACAGCGGCAGCCAACGCCTCAGCCGCCGCCGACCGCCGCCCCTTGCCCCCACCGCCGGATGCGCCCTGCCCGGCGGGTGCGGAAGCACCATCTCCCGCGCCCGCTCCCGCGTCGCGGCTCGCCCCGGAGTCGCCCTGGCTCGCCGCTGGGCCGGATGCGCCGTGCCCGGCCGGGGCCTGTTCTGGGGTGCCGCCCTCGGTGTGGGGGCTCGCCCCGGCGTCGCCGGGCTCGTCCTGTCCGGCGGGGGTGGGAGCACCTGCTCCCGCGCCATCGCCCGCCTCGTCCGGCCCCGGCGATTCCGCGTCCCCGGAGCCCCGGCCCGCTCCTGGGCCGGGTGTGCCCTGCCCAGGGGGCGAGGCCTGCTCACCCGTTGCGGGCCCGTCGGCCTCGCCTGCCGGGGGCTGTTCGCCTCCGGTGTCTTGGGCGCTGCGCGAGCTCGCTCCTGCGCCAGGGGCCCCTGCCTCGTCGGCCCCGCCCTGTCCGGCGGGTCCGGCGGCCGCGGTCGCCTCCGCGTCGGTTCCGTCCGCCCCCGTGAGGGAGGGCGCGCTGTGGTCGTCCGGGGCCGTCCCGGCCGTGGCGGGGCTGCCCGGGTCACCCGGCGCTCGGGACCCAGCATTCGCCGGCTCCGTTTGGTTCGCGTCGGCCTCCTCGGGCGCGGGTGTGGCGTCGCCGGCGAGGCGGTCGGTACTCACAGCGTGCTCCAGTCCTGATCGGGATAGCGGTGCACGGGCGCCGACACATCGTCGAGCGCCTGGCAGATCTCGTCCGGAAGACTAAGGGTCTCCGCCGACAACGCCGCCCTCAGCTGCTGGGCGTTGCGCGCGCCGACGATCGGGGCGGTGACGCCCGGGCGGTCGCGGACCCAGGCCAGGGCCACGTTGAGCGCGGTGGTCGCCAGGCCGTCGGCGGCTATGGCGACCGCCTCGACGATCCGGCTCGCCTCCTCGTCCAGATACGGCTCGACGAACGCCGCGAGCTCGGAGGCGCCGCGCGAGTCGGCGGGCGTCGCATGGCGGTACTTGCCGGTGAGCACACCGCGGCCGAGCGGCGAGGACGGCAGCAGCCCGACGCCCAGGTCGAGCGCGGCGGGCAGCACCTCGCGCTCCACACCGCGCTGGAGCAGCGAATACTCCATCTGCGTGCTGGCCAGCCGGGTGTGCGCGCCCGAGGAGGCCAGCTGCCAGGTGGCGGCCTTCGCGAGCTGCCAGCCGCTGAAGTTGGACACCCCCACATACCGGGCCCGCCCGCTGCTCACCGCGATGTCGAGCGCCTGCAGCGTCTCCTCGAGCGGGGTGAACGGGTCGAAGGCGTGCACCTGCCACAGGTCGACATAGTCCGTGCCCAGCCGCTCCAGGGAGGCGTCCAGCGCGGCCAGCAGATGGCCGCGCGAGGCGTCGAAGCGGCGGTCGGGGTCGGGCACGCTGCCCGCCTTGGTCGCGATCTGGAGATCGCGCCGGGGCAGCAGCCCCTCCAGCAGCTGCCCCAGGAGGTATTCGGCGCCGCCGTCCGCGTACACATCCGCGGTGTCGACGAGTGTCCCGCCCGCCTCCCAGAACGCCTTGAGCTGATCCGCGGCGTCGTGTTCGTCAGTGTCCCGCCCCCAAGTGAGCGTGCCGAGCCCGAGCCGGGAGACGCGCAGGCCCGTGCTGCCGAGGTGCCTTAGCTCCATGAACGTCGAGATTACTGGCCGGAAAGCGGCCCGTGGCAGCCTGTGGATAACCCACCCCTGACGTATCCGGGCCATGCGCGCTAGAGTCCCCGGAACAGCGACGTTACTGATCAGTAAGAGGTGCGGTATGAGGCTCGGCATCAACCTCGGCTACTGGGGCGCCGGAATGGACGCGGACAACCTCGCGGTCGCCCGTGAGGCCGATCGGCTCGGGTATTCCGTCTGCTGGGCCGCCGAAGCCTACGGTTCGGACGCCGCCACCGTGCTCGCGTGGGTCGCCGCGCGGACCGAGTGCATCGACGTCGGCTCCGCCATCTTCCAGATCCCGGCCCGCACCCCCGCCATGACGGCGATGACCGCCGCCACCCTGGACACCCTCTCCGGCGGCCGCTTCCGCCTCGGGCTCGGCGTCTCGGGGCCCCAGGTGTCCGAGGGCTGGTACGGGGTGCGGTTCGACAAGCCGCTCGCCCGCACCCGCGAGTACGTGGAGATCATCCGCAAGGCGATGTCGCGCGAGCGGCTGACCCACGAGGGCCGGAACTGGACCCTGCCGCTGCCCGACGGCCCCGGCAAGCCCCTCAAGCTCACCGTGCACCCGGTGCGGGAGTACATCCCGCTGTACATCGCGGCCATCGGCCCGAAGAACCTCGAGCAGACCGGCGAGATCGCCGACGGCGCCCTGGTCCTGTTCTACGACCCCGAGCACGCCGAGGAGACCACCCTCAGCTCCCTGCGCGCGGGCCGCGAGAAGGCGGGCAAGGACCTCGAGGGCTTCGACGTGGTGCCCACCGTCCCCATGGCCCTCGGCGACGACGTCCGCGCCCTCGCCGACCAGTTCCGCCCGTACACCGCGCTCTACGTGGGCGGTATGGGCAGCGCCAAGCAGAACTTCTACAACAAGCTGGCGCAGCGCATGGGGTACGAGAAGGAGGCCGCCGAGATCCAGGAGAAGTACCTCTCCGGGGACAAGGAGGGCGCCGCCGCGGCCGTCCCCCACGAGCTGATCGACTCCACCGCGCTGCTCGGCCCCGTCGAGCGCATCGCCGACCGCATGCAGGCATACGCGGGGGCCGGGGTCACCACCCTGTCGCTCACGCCCGCGGGCTTCACGCTGGAGGAGCGGCTCGCCGGGCTGCGGGCGGGCGTCGAGGCCCTGGAGCGGGCCGGGCTCGCGTAAGAGGGCGCGCGGACAGGTGGGGCGGCGTCACGGGGCGATGGGCGGCGCCTGGCGGCGTTGTCGTCGGTCGACGACTCCCCCAGCTACCGCTGGGAGGTGCCCCCTCCGCGTCGCCTCCCTCCTCCGCCTTGCCATGCTTGCCCCTCGCCCCGCTCCTTCCTCCACCCCACCTGTCCGCGCGCCCTCTAAGCGCCGAGCCAAGCGCGGCGCCGGGAAAGTTCCGCGGCCGTGGTGGGGGCTCGGGGGTCTTCCCCGCCACGGCCGTCATCCAGCACAACGCCTCGGCCGCCCAGGGGTTACGCGGACGCGGCGTACGGAGGGGTCCCCCGTTCGGCCGAGCCGGATGCCCCAGCTGTTGCCGTCGCCCCCACCGGGCCGTTGACTTTTTCCGCGCGGCGGCGCAGGACCAGCGCACGGAGGTGGCGGCGATGTTCTCGGCGAAAAGCGTGTTCCAGGAGATCCTCGACAACGACGAGTCGTTCCGGCTCTTCTGCTCCGTCGCGGCCAGCGGGGAGGCCCAGGGAGGCTGGGAGAACGGCCGGATCGCCGCCCTCGTGCCCGAGAGCCGCCGCGACCTCGCGTCCAAGATCGCCCGCCATGGCGCCGACGAGGACAAACACGGCCGGATCTTCAACGCCCTGCTCCGCAGGCGCGGCCTGGAGCCCATGGAGGTGCCGCGCGAGACCGACTACACGATGCTCCTGGAGGCGCGCGGCATCGGCCTCGCCCATGACAAGCTGCGCCGCGACGAGCCGCTCACCGAGCACGACATCGTGATCTACCTCGCCCACAGCCGGGTCACCGAACAGCGCGCCTCCGCCCAGATGACGATGTTGCGCAGGTACTTCGGCGACCACCCCGACCTCGGCCGCGCGGTGCGTTTGATCGCCGACGACGAGGACAGCCACCTGGCCTACTGCCACGAGGAGCTGCTGCGCCTGGCCGCCGACGGATACGGCCGGACCATCCAGCGGACCCTGCGGGAGAGCGCGCTCGTCGAGATGGAGGTCTACCGGGACGTCAGCCTGGCCGTGATGGCCCACATGGGACGCCTTCTCGGCTGGCCCAAGCCGAAGTCCGCGCTGCTCGCGGCCGGGATCCACGCCCTGTACGGGTACGAGCGGCTGGGCGGCTGGCGGCGCATGGTGGCACTGCGGATGCCCGAGAGGCGGAACGCGCTGGGCGGACCCGCGAAGACGGCTTCCGGCGCGCCGGAGGCGCCCGAGTTCGTCTGACCGGCCGGCCTCGCCGCACCGGCCCCGGCCCGAAGGCCCCACACCGGCCCCCGCCCGAAGAGCTCAGAGCCACCCACGCCGCTTGAACCAGCGGTACAGCACCGCGATCACACCGGCCATGAGCACGACCACCCCCGGGTATCCCCAGGGCTGCTTCAGCTCCGGCATGTGGGTGAAGTTCATGCCGTAGATCCCGGCGATCATCGTCGGGACCGCGGCCATGGCCGCCCACGCCGAGATCTTCCGCATGTCGTCGTTCTGCCGCACGCCCATCTGTGCGAGATGGGCGGACAGGATGTCCGACAGCAGCCGGTCCAGCCCCTCCACATGCTCGTTCACCCGGGTCAGATGGTCGCTGACATCGCGGAAGAACGGTCGGGAGCCCTCGTGTACGAACGGCACCCCGGCGCCGGTGAGCCGCTCCATCGGCTCCCCAACGGCCCGGCCGAGCGGCGGAATTCCATCACCTCGCGCTTGAAGGCGTAGATCCGCCCGGCGGTGTTCTGCCCGGAGCCCGCGTTCGGGGCGAAGACCTCCGTCTCCAGCTCCTCCAGGTCCCCGTGCAGAGCGTCGGCCACGTCCAGGTAGTGGTCCACGACCGCGTCGGACACCGCGTACATCACCGCCGTAGGGCCGTGCTGGAGCACCTCGGGCATCTTCTCCAGCCGGTCGCGCACCGAGCCGAGCGGATTGGCCTCGCCGTGCCTCACGGTCACCACGAAGGAGTCACCGACGAAGACCATCAGCTCACCCGCGGTGACGTTCCCGGCCTTGTCGTCGTACTGCACCGGCTTGAGCACCAGGAACAGCGAATCGTCATAGACCTCCAGCTTCGGCCTCTGGTGGGCGCACAGGGCATCCTCGACGGCCAGCGGATGCAGTCCGAACTCGCTGGTGACCAGCTCGAACTCCTTCTCGGTCGGTTCGTGCAGCCCGATCCACAAGAAGGCGTCCCCACTCGCGCGCGCCTCTTCCAGGGCGTCGGAGAAGTCGGCGGGTCCCTCGGTGCGGGCCCCGTCCCGGTAGATGGCACAATCCACGATCACGCTGCGCATTGTGCCTCGCGAGACGGCGATCGGCACAGGGGCACCCTGGCGCGGGATCGGTGCGCATCCGGAGCTGAGCGGCGCCGGAGGGGTCGTAGGGTGGCAGCCATGCCCATGCTGATCCTCGTACGGCACGGCCGGTCCACCGCCAATACCGCGGGCCTCCTCGCGGGCTGGACACCCGGTGTCGCGCTCGACGAGCGCGGTACGGCCCAGGCCGCGGCGCTGCCCGGCAGGCTGGCCGGACTGCCGCTCGCCGCCGCCGTCACCAGCCCCCTGCAGCGCTGCCGGGAGACGCTGGCCCCGCTGCTCGCCGCCCGCCCCGAACTGCCGCTGCACCCCGACGACCGGATCGGGGAGTGCCACTACGGCGACTGGTCCGGCCGGAAGCTGGCCGAGCTCGCCGATGAACCATTGATGAACATCGTCCAGCAGCATCCGTCCGCGGCCGCCTTCCCCGGTGGCGAGTCCATGCGCGCCATGCACGCGCGCGCGGTCGAGGCGGTGCGCGACTGGAACGCCCGGATCGAGCGGGAGCACGGCGCCGACGCGGTCTATCTGATGTGCTCCCACGGGGACATCATCAAGGCGCTGGTCGCGGACGCCCTCGGACTCCATCTCGATCTGTTCCAGCGGATCTCGGTCGAGCCCTGCTCGGTCACCGCGATCCGCTACACCCCGACCCGGCCCTTCCTCATCCGGCTCGGGGACACCGGGGACTTCGCCGGTCTGGTGCCGCGCGAGGAGAACACGGGCAACCGTGGCGGGGACGCGGCGGTGGGCGGCGACGCGGGAGCACCGTGATCGCCGTGCGCAGTAGGGTGGTGCCGCGGTGCGAGGGCGCCGTGACAGCCGTGACCGGGCGGTCGTGACACCCAGCGGTCAGCAGTCAGTCAGCCGAGCAGTCGAATCAAATGGAGCAGGACGTTGTCCCGTCAGGTGTTCCTCTATGACCCGCCGGACCGTTTCGTCGCCGGTACGGTCGGGCTGCCTGGTCGCCGTACCTTTTTCCTGCAAGCGTCCGCCGGTGGCCGGACCACCAGCGTCGCGTTGGAGAAGACGCAGGTCGCCGCGTTGGCCGAGCGGATAGACGAGCTGCTGGACGAGGTGGTGCGGCGCACCGGCGGAAACGCCCCGGTCCCCGCCGTCGCACCGGCCGAACTCAGCGACACCGGACCGCTGGAAGTCCCCGTGGAGGAGGAGTTCCGGGTCGGCACCATGGCACTCGCCTGGGACGGCGAGGAGCAGCGGATGATCGTCGAGGCGCAGGCGCTGGTCGAGCTGGAGGCCGAGTCCGAGGAGGACCTGGCCGAGGCCGAGGAGCGGCTGCTCCAGGACGATGTGAACGGCCCGCCCATGTTGCGGGTGCGGCTCACCGGGACGCAGGCGCGCGCGTTCGCCAAGCGCGCCCTGGAGGTCGTCAACGCCGGCCGGCCGCCCTGCCCGCTGTGCAGTCTGCCGCTCGACCCGGAGGGACACGTATGTCCGCGCCAGAACGGATACCGCCGCGGAGCCTGACGCCCGCCCGTCTCCCATCACCACCCGGGGCGGAGGCTTCGCGCCCCTTGCCCGCGGCCGAGCTGCTGGCTCTCGGTGAGCTGACGGTGCGCGGCCGGGTCCGGGAGGCGTCCAACGCGGTGCTGTACTGCACGGTCGAGTACGAGGGCCACAGCGCCCCTTGCGTCTACAAGCCGGTGGCCGGGGAGCGGCCGCTGTGGGACTTCCCGGACGGCACGCTCGCCCAGCGCGAGGTCGCGGCGTACGAGATCTCCGAGGCCACCGGCTGGGGTCTGGTGCCGCCCACGGTGCTGCGCGACGGGCCGTACGGGCAGGGGATGTGCCAGCTCTGGGTAGAGGTCGAGACGGCCACCGGCGGGCCGGACGGGGCCGACGGCGGGCCGAACGGCGACGGCTCGGAGGAGACCGGGGGAGCGGAGCTGCTGGCGCTCGTCGAGGGCGGTGAACCGGGCCCCGGCTGGAAGGCGGTGGGCTTTGCCGAGGTGGGCGAGGGCCGTACGGCGCTGCTGGTCCACGCCGACGACGTACGGCTGCGCAGGCTGGCCGTCCTCGACGCGGTGATCAACAACGGCGACCGCAAGGGCGGCCATCTGCTGCCCGCCGCCGGTGGCCGGCTCTATGCGATTGATCACGGCGTGACCTTCAACGCCGACGACAAGCTGCGCACCCTGCTGTGGGGCTGGGCCGGGGAGCCGCTGCCCGACGATGTGCTGGAGGTGCTGCGCGGGCTGGCGGGCCGGCTGGCCGACGGCGGCCCGCTGAGCGCCCGGCTGGCGGAGCTGATCACCGGGGCCGAGATCGAGGCCCTGCGGGCCCGTGTCGCCGCGCTGTTGCGGACCGGGAGGCACCCCGAGCCCAGCGGCCAGTGGCCCGCCATCCCCTGGCCGCCGGTCTGAGCGGACCGGCCCGCTCCGGTCGGGCGGGGCGGCCCGCACCGGGCCCTTACGGCCGTCCGATCCGGGGCCGGGCGGGGGCTGCCGCGCCCCCGCCCGGAGCCCCCGGAGCGCGGCTCGGGCGGCCCAAGCGGCTCGCGGGCGTCCGCGCAAGACCGCCCTTCCGGCCAACACCACTGGTCCGGTTCGTATACGGACGCTGCATCCGGTTACGCTCATTGCATGTATGCCTGGCCCGCTTCTGAGGTTCCCGCCCTGCCCGGCAGTGGCCGCGACCTGAGCATTCACGACACCGCGACCGGGGGACGGATCACCCTGACCCCCGGTCCCGTCGCGCGCATCTACGTCTGCGGGATCACCCCGTACGACGCGACCCACATGGGTCATGCGGCGACCTACAACGCGTTCGACCTCGTTCAGCGCGTATGGCTCGACACCAAGCGCCAGGTGCACTACGTCCAGAACGTCACCGATGTCGACGATCCCCTGCTGGAGCGGGCGCAGGAGAACGGCGACGACTGGACGGCCCTCGCCGAGCGCGAGACCGCCCTCTTCCGCGAGGACATGACGGCCCTGCGGATGCTGCCCCGCAGCACTACATCGGCGCCGTCGAGGCGATACCGGGGATCGTGCCGCTCGTGGAGCGGCTGCGCGACCTGGGCGCTGCCTATGAACTCGAAGGCGACATCTACTTCTCCGTGGAGTCCGACCCCTCCTTCGGTTCGGTCAGCCGGCTCGACGCCGAGGCCATGCGGCTGCTGTCCGCCGAGCGCGGCGGCGACCCGGAGCGCCCGGGCAAGAAGAACCCCCTCGACCCGATGCTGTGGATGGCCGCCCGTGACGGCGAGCCGAGTTGGGACGGCGGGTCGCTCGGCCGCGGCCGCCCCGGCTGGCACATCGAATGCGTGGCCATCGCCCTGGACCACCTCGGCATGGGCTTCGACGTGCAGGGCGGCGGGTCCGACCTCGCCTTCCCGCACCACGAGATGGGCGCCTCGCACGCCCAGGTCCTCACCGGTGAGCGGCCGTTCGCCAAGACGTATGTGCACGCCGGGATGGTGGCCCTGGACGGCGAGAAGATGTCCAAGTCCAAGGGGAACCTGGTCTTCGTCTCGGCGCTGCGCCGCGACGGCGTGGACCCGGCGGCCATACGGCTCGCGCTGCTGGCCCACCACTACCGCTCGGACTGGGAGTGGACGGACGGGCTGCTGCGGGAGGCCGAGGGGCGCCTCGGCCGCTGGCGTGCCGCCGTCTCGCGGCCCGACGGGCCCTCGGCGGACGCGCTGGTGGAGGAGATTCGCGGGGCGCTCGCGGACGACCTGGACTCCCCGGCCGCCCTGGCCGCCGTCGACCGCTGGGCCGCCGCACAGTCGGCCACCGGCGGTACGGACGAGGGGGCGCCCGGACTGGTCTCGCGTGCCGTGGACGCGCTGCTGGGCGTGGCCCTTTGACGCGGCGTCGGGGCACCGTGCCGCGACGGTGAACGCATGAGCCCGCGCCGGGGTCCTCCCGGGGCGGGCTTCTCGTCGTCTCGTACGCGGCATGCGCGGCGTATGCGGTGTGCGCGGCGTGCGTGGTGTGGCCGTCCGTGATGAGACGTCGTGCGCCGTGTGCGACGGTCGTGGTTACCGGCCGGAGCCGGGCCCCTCGCCCCCGTCGCCATCCCGGTCCTCGGCGCCCTGGCCGTCGTCCGCCTCCCTGGCGCTGTCGGCGTCCTTGGCCTCGTCCGCGGGCCCGGCCTCGTCCGGTTCCTTGGTGTCGTCCCCGTCGCCGCCGGTGTCCTCGGCGTCGTCCTTGGCCACCTCGTCCTTGGGGACGGCTTGCGCGGCCGCCCGTGGCCGGTGGACGGGTCGCGCAGATAGGGGGCGCCCGGGCCTCCCGTGCCGCCCTCCAGACCGCCGCTCTCGGTCGCGTGGCCGCCGGGGCCGGGCTGGCCGTCGCGCCGCCGCAGATAGCGCTCGAACTCGCGGGCGATGGCCTCGCCCGACGCCTCGGGCAGCTCGGCGGTGTCCCGCGCCTCCTCCAGCGACTGGACGTACTCGGCGACCTCGCTGTCCTCGGCGGCCAGCTGGTCCACGCCCAGCTGCCAGGCCCGCGAGTCCTCGGTCAGCTCGCCGAGCGGGATGCGCACCGCGATGAGGTCCTCGAGGCGGTTCAGCAGCGCCAGGGTGGCCTTCGGGTTCGGCGGCTGGGAGACGTAGTGCGGCACGGCCGCCCACAGGCTCACCGCCGGGACGCCGGCGTGGGTGCACGCCTCCTGGAGGACCCCGACGATCCCGGTCGGGCCCTCGTAGCGGGTCTCCTCCAGATCGAGGCTGCGGGCCAGGTCCGGGTCGGAGGTGACCCCGCTGACCGGCACCGGCCGGGTGTGCGGGGTGTCGCCGAGCAGCGCGCCGAGGATGACGACCATCTCCACGCCCAACTCATGGGCGTAACCGAGGATCTCGTTGCAGAACGACCGCCAGCGCATGCTCGGCTCGATACCGCGCACCAGCACCAGGTCCCGGGACTTCTCCCCGGTGTCCGCCCGGACCACCGAGAGCCGGGTCGTCGGCCAAGTGATCTTGCGCACCCCGCCCTCCAGGGCCACGGTGGGCCGGTTCACCTGGAAGTCGTAGTAGTCCTCCGCGTCGAGCGAGGCGAAGACCTCGCCCTTCCACTCCCGGTCCAGGTGCCCGACCGCGGTCGAGGCGGCGTCTCCGGCGTCGTTCCAGCCCTCGAAGGCACAGATCATGACCGGGTCGATCAGCTCGGGAACCCCCTCAAGCTCGATCACCCAGCGCCTCCTTCCGACCGGGGCGGACGGATGGTGCCGCCTCCAGCTGCAGTTTCCCATTGCGTGCCACCCAAGCCTACGGCTTTCCGGGGCTCCGGCCGCAGCCCCTGTCCAGGAGCACTAAGAGATTCATCCGATCTGTCTCTCGAAAGTTCGGACGCACCTCTGGACGAAACCCTTAGGGCAGCGCTATACATCGGATCACCGCGAAAGGTCCGATGTTCTCTCTCGCGCATCGTTTCAGGGAGCCCCCATTGAGTCAGCGTCCATCCGTCACCGAGCTCGAGGTCCATGACATCCGGTTTCCCACCTCGGAGCAGCTCGACGGCTCGGACGCCATGAACCCGGACCCCGACTACTCCGCCGCCTACGTCGTGCTGCGCACGGACGCCGGAGAGGAGGGGCGGCCTCCGAGGGTCACGGCTTCGTCTTCACCATCGGCCGCGGCAACGATGTCACCGCGGCCGCCATCCGCTCCCTGCGCCCCCATGTGGTGGGCCGCCCCGCGCCCCTGACCGCCGCCGAGCTCGCCGCCCTGCACCGCGAGCTGACCCATGACTCGCAGCTGCGCTGGCTCGGCCCCGAGAAGGGCGTCATGCACATGGCCGCGGGTGCGGTGGTCAACGCCGCCTGGGACCTCGCCGCCCGGCAGGCCGGAAAGCCCCTGTGGCAGTTCCTCGCCGAGATGTCGCCCGAGGAGCTGGTCGAGCTGGTCGACTTCCGCTACCTCAGCGACGCGCTCACCCCGGAGGAGGCGCTCGCCATCCTGCGCGCCGCCGAGCCCGGCCGTGCCGAGCGCGCCGCGCGGCTGCGCGAGCGGGGCTACCCCGCCTACACCACCTCGCCCGGCTGGCTCGGCTACTCCGACGAGAAAATGATCAAGCTGGCGCAGGAGGCCGTCGCCGACGGCTTCGGCCAGATCAAGCTCAAGGTCGGGTCCGATCTGGACGAGGACCTCAGACGGATGCGGCTCGCCCGCGAGGCCGTCGGCCCGGACGTGCGCATCGCCGTGGACGCCAACCAGCGCTGGGACGTGGCGGAGGCGGTGCGCTGGATGAGCGCCCTGGCGCCGTACGACCCGCACTGGATCGAGGAGCCCACCAGCCCGGACGACGTCCTCGCCCACGCCGCCATCCGCGCCGGACAGCCGGTCAAGGTCGCCACCGGCGAGCACGTCGCCAACCGCGTGGTCTTCAAGCAGCTGCTCCAGGCCGAGGCGGTGGACTTCGTCCAGATCGACGCGGCACGGGTCGCCGGGGTCAACGAGAACCTCACGATCCTGCTGCTCGCCGCCAAGTACGGCCTTCCGGTGTGCCCGCACGCGGGCGGCGTCGGGCTGTGCGAACTCGTCCAGCACCTGGCCATGTTCGACTTCGTGGCCGTCTCGGGCAGCTGGGAGGACCGGGTCATCGAGTATGTCGACCACCTCCACGAGCACTTCGCCGATCCCGTAGTCATCGAGTCGGGCCGCTACCGGGCACCGACCGCGCCGGGCTTCTCCGCCCGTATGTACCCCGAGTCGATCGCCGCCTATCGCTATCCGGACGGGCCCGAATGGCAGGCCCGCCTCGCCCGGCCGGTATCGGCTCAGCCCACAGCGGCACCGTCCGCACCCGCACACGCTCAGGAGGACCACCAGTGACCACCGGCGACTTCGAAGGGCTGGCCGCGCTCGTCACCGGCGGCGCCTCCGGCATCGGCGCCGCCATCGCCGCCACGCTGCGCGACCGGGGCGCGCGGGTCGCCGTGCTCGACCGCGATCCGTCGGGCGCCCCGGACGGCACGCTGCCGCTCAAGGCCGATGTCACCTCCGCCGAGGGCGTCAGGACCGCGGTGGACGCGGCCGTGGCCGAGTTCGGCGCCCTGCACACCGTCGTCGGCAACGCGGGCATCGGCGCGATCGGCAGCGTCGAGGACAACTCCGACGAGGAGTGGCACCGGGTGCTGGACATCAATGTGCTGGGCCTGGTCCGCACCGCGCGGGCCGCGCTGCCCCACCTGCGCGCCGCCGCGGCCGACCGGCCCGGCGCCGTGTCCATCACCCACACCTGCTCGATCGCCGCCACCGCCGGGCTGCCGCAGCGCGCCGCCTACAGCGCCAGCAAGGGCGCGGTGCTGTCGCTGACCCTCGCCATGGCGGCGGACCACATCCGCGAAGGGGTGCGCGTCAATTGCGTCAACCCCGGCACCGTGGACACCCCGTGGGTCGGCCGGCTGCTCGACCAGGCCCCGACCCGGCGGCCGAGCGCGCCGCCCTGGAGGCCCGGCAGCCCACCGGACGGCTGGTCTCCGCCGACGAGGTGGCCGCGGCCGTCGCGTACCTCGCCAGCCCGCCGCCGCGGCCGTCACCGGCACCGCGCTGGCCGTCGACGGAGGGATGCAGGGGCTGCGGCTGCGCCCCGCCTCCTCCTGAGACCACCGCCCGATCGCTTGAGACAACCGGACAATCGCCTCCGCCCGAGGCCGGCACCACCCGCACGACTCGACCCAGGAACGACCAAGGACGGGACTCGATGACGAGACTCCGCACCACCGGCATCGCCGCCTGCGCCGCGCTGCTGGCCGTCGCAGCGCTCACCGGCTGCAACCGAGAGAGCAATGGCGCCGGCGGCGGCAAGGTCGGCATCGACATGCCGCGGACGGACACCGACTTCTGGAACTCCTACCAGCAGTACCTGGAGAAGGGCATCGACAAGGGCACGGTCTCCGCGCTCCCGCTGTCCAACTCGCAGAACGACATCGGCAAGCTGGTCGCCAACGTCCAGGCGTTCACCGACCAGGGCGCCAAGGCGGTCATCATGGCCCCCAGGACACCGGGGCCATCTCCTCCACCCTGGAGCAGCTGGAGGAGAAGAAGATCCCCGTGATCAGCGTGGACACCCGGCCCGACTCCGGCAAGGTCTACATGGTGGTGCGCGCCGACAACCGGGCGTACGGCACCAAGGCGTGCGAGTACCTCGGCGAGAAGCTGGGCGGCAAGGGCCGGATCGCCGAGCTCCAGGGCGACCTCAGCTCCATCAACGGCCGGGACCGCTCGCAGGCGTTCGCCTCCTGCATGAAGAAGAAGTACCCCGGTATCAAGGTGCACGAGCTGCCCACCGACTGGAAGGGCGATGTGGCCTCCGCCAAGCTGCAGAGCCTGCTGGCCCAGCACAAGGACGTGAACGGCATCTACATGCAGGCGGGCGGCGCCTTCCTGCAGCCCACGCTCGCGCTGCTGGAGCAGAAGCGGCTGCTGAAGCCCGCCGGTTCCGCCAAGCACATCACGATCATCTCCAACGACGGGATACCCGAGGAGCTGGACGCGATCCGCTCCGGGAAGATCGACGCCACGCTCTCCCAGCCCGCCGACCTCTACGCCCAGTGGGCCCTGAACTACGCGAAGGCCGCTCTGGACGGCAAGACGTTCAAACCCGGCCCCACCGACCACGGCTCCAAGATCGTCAAGATCGAGAACGGACTGGAGGACCAGCTCCCGGCGCCGCTGGTCACCAAGGAGAACGTCGACGACAAGAAGCTGTGGGCCAACCAGCTCGAGAAGAAGTGACCATGGCCGAGGCCGAGCAGCCCGCCGTCGTACGGGCCCAGGGCATCGTCAAACGGTTCGGGCCCACCGTCGCCCTGGACCACGCCCGGCTGGCGGTGCGGCCCGGGGAGGCCCATGCGCTCGTCGGGCGCAACGGGGCGGGCAAGTCCACGCTGGTGTCCGTCCTGACCGGGATGGAGCGCCCGGACGAGGGCGAGGTGACCTTCGCGGGCGAGTCCGCCCCGGCTACGGCGACACCGCCGCCTGGCAGCGCAAGGTGGCCTGCGTCTACCAGAAGTCGATGGTGGTCCCGGACCTGACGGTCGCCGAGAACCTCTACCTCAACCGCTTCCCGGGCGCCGGGCGCATCCGCTGGCGCGCCCTGCGCGAGGACGCCCGCGCGCTGCTGGCCGAGTACGGCGTGGAGGTGGATCCGCAGACGCGGGCGAAGAACCTCAGCGTCGAGCAGCGGCAGTTCGTGGAGATCGCCCGTGCGCTCTCCTTCGGCGCCCGGCTGATCATCCTCGACGAGCCCACCGCCCAGCTCGACGCGGGCGGGATCGACCGGCTCTTCGCCAAGCTGCTTGAGCTGCGCCGGCAGGGGGTCGCGTTCCTGTTCATCTCGCACCACCTGCAAGAGGTCTACGAACTCTGCGACACCGTCACCGTCTTCCGCGACGCCCGGCACGTGCTGACCGCCCCGGTCGCCGGCCTCCCCAAGGAGGAGCTGGTGGCGGCGATGACCGGGGACGACGGCGGGGCGCCCGAGGGCGACTCCCGGGCCGTCGTCCGCGCTCCCGTCGCCCGTAAGGAGGCCGACCCGGACGGGGAGCCGGTGCTGCGCACCGAAGGGCTCGCCCTGGACGGCGAGTTCGACCCGCTGGACCTGGTGGTGCGCCCCGGCGAGGTGCTCGGCCTGGCCGGGGCCACGGCCAGCGGCAACACGGCGGTCGGCGAGACCCTGGTGGGGCTGCGCAAACCGGCCGGCGGGCGGCTGTCGGTGCGCGGCCGGCCGGTGCGCCCCGGCAGCGTGCCGCACGCCATCGACGCGGGCATCGGCTACGTCCCGGAGGACCGGCACGACCAGGGCCTGGTCCTGGGCCGCAGCGTCGCCGAGAACGCCACACTGACCGTCACCGACCAGCTCGGGCCCTACGGCACGGTGCTGCCCTCCCGGACCCGCGCCTTCGCCCAGCGGATGATCACCTCACTGGACATCAAGACCTCCGGACCTTCGCAGCCCGTTTCGGGTTTGTCCGGCGGAAATCAGCAGAAGGTCGTCATCGCGCGGGCGCTGGCCCGTGAGCCCAGCGTCCTGGTCGCGATCCGCCCGACCGCCGGGGTGGACGTGAAGTCCAAGGACGCGCTGCTCGGCGTCGTACGGGACGTGGCCGCGGCCGGGAGCGGCGCGGTCATCGTCTCCGACGAACTGGACGATCTGCGGGTCTGCGACCGGATCCTGGCGTTCTTCCACGGGCGGGTGGTCGCGGAGTTCGGCAGCGGCTGGAGCGACCGTCAGCTCGTGGCCGCCATGGAGGGCATCACGGAGCCGGGCACCAATGGCACGGCGGGGGACACCGAAGACCGCACAGAAGGAAGGCAGACATGACCGATACCGCACGGCAGCGCACCGCCGAGGCGGTGGCTGACGACCCGGCGGGGGCCGGCCGCGGATCGACATCGCGCGGTGGCGCGATCTGTCGCTGGTCCCCGTGATCTTCGTCCTCGGGGTGATCGGCTTCATCGTCTCGCCCGCCTTCCTCACCGAGGACAACCTGATCGGCGTCGTCCAGCAGTCCACCGAGCTGGGGCTGCTGGTGCTGGGCGAGGCGCTGATCCTGATCAGCGGGCGGATGGACCTCTCCCTGGAGTCGACCATCGCCGTGGCGCCGGTGATCGCCCTGTGGTTCGTACTGCCCGAGCACGGGGCGCGGTTCGAGGGCCTGGGGCTGCTGCCGGTGTGGACCGCGATACCGCTGTGCCTGGCGGTCGGGGCGCTGATCGGCGCGGCCAACGGCTTCCTGATGCTCAAGCTGCGCGTCAACGGCTTCATCGCGACCCTGGGCATGCTCACCATGCTGCGCGGTCTCCAGGTCGGCATCGCCGAGGGCCAGTCGATCGTCAACGTCCCCGAGTCCTTCCGCTACCTCGGCAAGGCCGAGTGGCTGGGCGTGCCCGCCGCCGTGTGGATCTGCCTGGGGCTGTACGCCCTCGGCGGTCTGGCGCTGGGCTATCTGCGGCACGGGCGCGCGCTGTACGCGATCGGCGGCAACCCCGAGGCCGCGCGCGCGGCGGGCATCCGGGTGGACCGGATCACCTGGATCGTGCTGAGCGTCGGCGGACTGCTGGCCGCCTTCGCGGGCATCCTGTACACGGGCCACTACGGCTCGGTCGCCGCGACCCAGGGCAACGGCTGGATCTTCCAGGTGTTCGCCGCCGCGGTCATCGGCGGGATCAGCCTCAAGGGCGGCCGCGGCACCCTCTTCGGCGCGCTCACCGGCGTGCTGACGCTGCAGCTGGTCGTCAATGTGATGACCCTGGGCGGGGTACCGCCCCTGTGGAACCAGTTCATCAACGGCTCGATCATCATCGTCGCGCTGATCATCTCCCGCTACGCCAGCGGCGAGAAGCAGGACTGAGAGCCGGGAGGAAGCCATGTCGGTCGACGGCGGACGGGCCCCGAGCGGCCCGCGCGAACTGGGGCGCTCGGGGGTGCGCGTACCACCCCTGGGCCTGGGCTGTGCGCCGCTGGCCAATCTCTACGAGGCGGTGCCGGAGGAACGCGCGCTGGACACCGTAAGGGCGGCGTTCGACACCGGTCTCACCTATATGGACACCGCGCCGCACTACGGCGTCGGGCTGTCCGAGGAGCGGCTGGGGCGGGTGCTGGCCGGGCGCCACCGCGCCGGGTACACGCTCTCCACCAAGGTGGGGCGGCGGCTGCGGCCGCGCGCCCCGGGGAGCCCGTCCAGGCGGACGGGTTCGCCGACACCCCCGACCGGGTCCGCGAGTGGGACTTCACCCGGGACGGCATCCGCGCGAGCCTCGAGTCCTCCCTGGAGCGGCTCGGGGTCGACGCCGTGGACATCGTCTACCTCCACGATCCGGAAGACCACCTCCGCGAGGTCTATGAGACGGGCTTCGCGGCGCTGGCCGAGCTGAAGCAGGAGAAGCTCGTCCGGGCCATCGGCTTCGGCATGAACCACAGCGACCTGCTCGCCCGGTTCGTCGCCGACTTCGACGTGGACGTCGTGCTGTGCGCCGGGCGCTGGACGCTGCTGGAGCGCACCGCCTTCGACGATCTGCTGCCGGTGTGCGAACGGCGCGGCACCTCCGTGGTGGTCGGCGGGGTCTACAACTCCGGGCTGCTCGCCGACCCCGCCCCGGGGCCCGCTACGACTACCAGCAGGCGCCGCCCGAACTCCTCGCACGGGCCCGGCGGCTGGCCGAGGTGTGCGCCGAGTTCCAGGTGCCGCTGCGGGCCGCCGCGCTGCGCTTCCCCTTCGGCCACCCCGCGGTGGCCGCTGCGGTGGTCGGCTGCGCCTCCCCGGCCGAAGTCCGGGACAATGCCGAGCTGTTCGCCCTCGACATCCCCGATGAGCTGTGGCAGGCCCTGGTCCGGCGCGGTCTGCTCGACGACGACATCCCGCTGCCGGTCTGAGCCCCCGAGGAGTGCCCGAGTGCCCGTGCCGCGCCGTATCGACGCCCATCACCACCTGTGGGACCTGACCCGCCGTGAGCAGCCGTGGATGGACGGCGCGTGGGCCGAGCCCATCCGCCGCACCTTCACCCCGGACGACCTCGCCCCGCACCTGGACGCGCAGGGGATCGACGCCACCGTCGTCGTCCAGTCCAGCTCCTCCGTGGAGGAGACCCGGGAGCTCCTGGCCCTGGCCGGCGGATCGGACCGGATCGCGGGCGTCGTCGGCTGGGCCGACCTCACCGACCCCGGGGTGGGCGAGGTGCTCGCGGAGCTGGCCGCAGGGCCCGGCGGCGACCGGCTGGTGGGCGTGCGCCACCAGGTGCAGGACGAGCCGGATCCGCGGTGGCTGGACCGCGAGGACGCCCGCCGGGGGCTGGCCGCCGTGGCCGACGCGGGTCTGGTCTACGACCTGCTGGTCACCCCGCGCGAGCTCCCCGCGGCCCTGGACGCCGTCCGTGAGCTGCCGCAGCTGCGCTTCGTCCTCGACCACGCCGCCAAACCGCCCGTGGCGAGCGGGGAGCGCGACCCCTGGGCCTGGCAGCTGGCCGCGCTCGCGGCCCTGCCGAACGTCGACTGCAAGCTGTCCGGTCTGGTCACCGAGGCCGACTGGGACGGCTGGAAGCCCGAGCAGGTGCTCCCGTACGCCTGGCACGTGCTGGACGCCTTCGGGCCGGGCCGGGTGCTGTTCGGCTCCGACTGGCCGGTGTGCCTCCTCGCCGCCACCTACGACGAGGTGGTGGCCCTCGCGGACCGGGCCACGCTCCGGCTCGGCGAGGACGAGCGCGCCGCCGTCTTCGGCGGCAACGCGGCCCGCGCCTACGGTCTGGGAACCCAGGGTCCTTCTGACGGATCGTGACGCCTGCGGCGGGCCACGCGGCGGAGCCGCACATCGATACTGAGGGAAGGGGGAAGGCCCCGCCCCATCCCCGCCGCACCCGACGCACGGCTGCGCCGCGAGGCAGGGCTCCACCCGGGGCCGGGGCGAGCCCACCCCACCCCCGCCGACGGGGGTCTGGGGGCGGAGCCCCAGCGGGGCCGGGGCGGAGCCCCGGTGGGCTCACAGCGTGGAGCGCAGCCACTGTTCCACGCTCGCGATGTGCACCGTCGCCCAGGACCGTGCCGCCTCCGGGTCGCGGTCCCGCAGGGCGGCCAGGATCGCCCGGTGCTCATGGAGGGTGCGGCTGACCGCGTCCTCCTGCGTCAGACCGCGCCACACCCGCGCCCGGGTGGTGGGCCCGGAGAGCCCGTCGAGCAGCGAGCAGAGCACCGAGTTGCCCGAGGACTGGACGATGCCGCGGTGGAACTCCAGATCACAGGCGACCAGCTCCTCCACCGAGGGCTGCTGCCCGAGCGCGTCCAGCTGCTCCTGGAGCCGGTCCAGCTCGGCGTCGCTGATCCGGGTGGAGGCCAGCGCGGTGGCCGCGGGCTCCAGGATCCGCCGCACCGCCAGGAACTCCAGCACCGTGTCATCGCGGTGGAAGTCCACCACGAAGCTCAGCGCCTCCAGCAGCAGCTGGGGATCGAGGCTGGTCACATAGGTGCCGTCGCCCTGCCGTACGTCGAGGATCCGGATCAGCGACAGCGCACGGACGGCCTCGCGCAGCGAGTTGCGCGACAGCCCCAGATCGGCGGCCAGCTCGCTCTCCTTGGGGAGCCGGTCACCGGGGCGCAGCGCGCCCGAGACGATCATGCCCTTGATTTTTTCGATCGCCTCGTCGGTGACCGCCATGGTGGACCTCCCCGGGCCAAACATCCGATGTATCAGGTCCATTATGACGTGCTGGGACCGGCGGCGTCTGCCGGGGACGCCGCCGGTCCGCTGTGACCTTTTACCAGGGGGCCCGAGGTGGGCTCAGAGCCGGTTCATCGGATGGCTCAGAAGGTGAACGGCCCGGGGACTGGGGCGTGGTGGCGGTGCAGTTGACCGTGATCAGACCGAAGATCACCAGCTTGAGCGACTTGGCCTCCAGGACGTCGCCCGCCGCCACCGTGCCCTTGAGCGGGCCGGTGGTCACATCGGAGCCGGTCGGGATCGCCGGGTTGGAGCTGCCGGTGAAGGTCTTGGTTCCGCCGCCGCTCTTCGACAGCGTCAGCGTCGAGCTCACCGAGCCCGCCGGAACGTCGATCGGGGCCTTGATCGCCCCCGAGGACAGGGTGATGGTCGCGGAGGTCCCGCTCTGTGTGGCGGTCAGGCTGGCCAGGCCCGACCCGAAGGTCCCGCAGTCGGCCGTCAGGGTGGCGGTCGTGGGGGTGACCGCGGTCGCGGTCGGTGCCAGCGCCAGCGCGCCGGCGGCCAGTGCTGCTGCTCCCATTGCCGTGCTGATCCCGAGCTTGATCCGTCTCATGGGATTGCCTTCCGGAGTGGGGGAAAGTGCGGCTGATGTGTGGGGGGTTCCCGCCCGTCGTCCATGGGCAGGGGGTTCCCGCCCGTCATCCATGGGCAGGAGGTTCCCGCCCGTCATCCACGAGCGGAGGTTCCCGCCCGTCGTCCACGGGCGATGTCATTGATGCGCGCACCGCCGAAGAAGGCAAGAGCGATTCAGCTGATTTTTAACGCGCGAGTAAGTACACCGCCCCCGGTGGATCCGCCGCCAACTGCCCTTGGCGCGCGGCGAGTTCGCACGATCACGCAAAGGCCCCGGTCGCACGACGAGGGCGGCTGGGGCAATGAGCAGCCCGGGCGGCCGGGTGAGAAGACGTTTCCTCTCACCCGGCCGCCCGGGCCCGGGAAGGCGGCCCCGCGGGGGTCAGGGTCGCTTGGCCAGCAGATCCTCGACCCGGCTCCGGATGTCCTCGGAGTCCAGGCCGCGGATGGTCAGGGTGGTGCGGCGGCGCAGGACGTCGTCCGCCGTGCGCGCCCACTCGTAGTCCCGGGCATAGACGACCTGCGCCCAGATCTCCGGGGCGTCCGGGTGGATGCGCTCCGCGAGCGCCGGGTCGCCGCCGGCCAGCCGGGCGATGTCGAAGGAGAGCGAGCCGTAGTGGGTCGCCAGATGGCGGGCGGTGTCGGCGGCCATCCGCGGGCCGGGGTGCCGCCGTCCACCAGCAGCCGGTGCTCGACGGCGTGCGGATTGGCCAGGCCCGGCAGCGGCATGTGCCGGGGCAGCTGCTTGACCGGCTCCATGTCGTCGGCGAGCGGACGGCCCGGCAGCTCGGCGAGCTTCCGCATCACGGTGCGGCCGATGTGGCGGAAGGTGGTCCACTTGCCGCCGGCTATGGAGAGCATCCCGCCCTTGCCCTCGGTGACCACGGTCTCCCGCTTGGCCTTGGCGGTGTCGCCCGGGCCGCCGGGCAGCACCCGCAGCCCCGCGAACGAATAGGTGATCAGATCGCGGGAGAGCTGCTGGTCGCGGATGGAGAAGGCCGCCTCGTCCAGGATCTGGGAGATGTCCGCCTCGTTGACCGCGACATCGGCCGGATCGCCCTCGAACTCCTCGTCCGTGGTGCCCAGCAGCAGCATGTCCTCCCAGGGGAGGGCGAAGGTGATGCGGTACTTGTCGATCGGGGTGGCCAGCGCCGCCCGCCAGGGGGAGGTGCGCTTGAGGACCAGGTGCGCGCCCTTGGACAGCCGGATCGACGGCGCCGCGCCCGGGTCCTCCATCCGGCGCAGATGGTCCACCCAGGGGCCGGTGGCGTTGAGCACCAGACGGGCGCTGACCCCGAACTCGGTGCCGTCGGTGCGGTCCTTGAGCTCGGCGCCGGTGACCCGGCCGTCGTTCTTGCGCAAGGCCATGACCTCGGCGTGGTTGAGGACGGTGGCGCCCGCCTCCACGGCCGCCCGGACCGTCATCAGGGCCATGCGGCTGTCGTTCATCTGGCCGTCGCCGTAGACCGCGACCGCCTTGAGACCTTCGGTGCGCAGCTCCGGGACGTCGCGCGCGGCCCGCTCGGCGCCGATCACATGGCCCACGCCGTCACGGAAGGCCGAGAGCGCCGAGTAGGCGAAGACGCCCGCGCCCAGCTTGGCCGCGCCGTGCGGACCGCCCTTGTAGACCGGCAGGTAGAAGGTGAGCGGGTTGGCCAGGTGCGGGGCGACGGTACGGGAGACCGCGCGCCGCTCGAAGTGGTTCTCGGCGACCAGCTTGACCGCGCCCGTCTGGAGGTAGCGCAGGCCGCCGTGGAGCAGCTTGGAGGAGGCCGAGGAGGTGGCGCCGGCGAAGTCACCGGCGTCCACCATCGCCACCCGCAGCCCGGACTGTGCGGCGTGCCAGGCAGTGGTGATGCCCAGGATGCCGCCGCCGATCACCAGGAGGTCGTACGTCGCCTTGGAGAGCTGTTCCCGGGTTTCGGCTCGGCTCGGGTTCGAACCGGCAGCCGGGTGCGTTCCGAGGGAGGACGGAACGCTCTGCAGGGTGGTCATTGATTACTCCTCGTCGTCGAGCCAGCCCATGGTCCGCTGCACGGCCTTGAGCCAGTTCTTGTACTCGCGGTCGCGGACGTCCGCGTCCATTCGGGGGGTCCATTCGGCCGCCCGGCGCCAGTTCGCGCGCAGGGCGTCGGTGTCCGGCCAGAAGCCGACGGCGAGACCGGCGGCGTAGGCGGCGCCGAGGCAGGTGGTCTCGGCGACCATCGGGCGCACCACGGGTGCGTCCAGGGCGTCCGAGAGGGTCTGCATCAGGAGGTTGTTGGAGGTCATACCGCCGTCGACCTTGAGCGCGGTGAGCTCGACCCCGGAGTCCTTGGTCATCGCGTCGACGATCTCGCGGGTCTGCCAGGCGGTGGCCTCGAGCACGGCACGGGCGATGTGCGCCTTGGTGACGTAGCGGGTCAGGCCCGCGATCACGCCGCGCGCGTCGGACCGCCAGTACGGGGCGAACAGGCCCGAGAAGGCGGGCACGAAGTACGCGCCGCCGTTGTCCTCGACCGAGCTCGCGAGGGTCTCGATCTCGGCGGCGCTGTTGATCAGGCCCATCTGGTCCCGCATCCACTGCACCAGCGAACCGGTGACCGCGATCGAGCCCTCCAGGGCGTAGACCGGCTTCTCGTCGCCGATCCGGTAGCCGACGGTGGTCAGCAGCCCGTTGTAGGAGTTGACCGGCTTCTCGCCGGTGTTCATCAGCAGGAAGGTGCCGGTGCCGTAGGTGGACTTGGCCTCGCCCTCGGAGTAACAGGTCTGGCCGAACAGGGCCGCCTGCTGGTCGCCGAGCGCGGAGGCGACCGGCACGCCCGCCAGGACGCCCTCCGCCGTGTGCCCGTAGACCTCGGCGGAGGAGCGTATCCGCGGCAGCAGGGCGGCCGGGATGTCCATCGAGGACAGGATCTTCTCGTCCCAGTCCAGCGTGTGCAGGTTCATCAGGAGGGTGCGGGAGGCGTTGGTGACGTCGGTGACGTGCACGCCGCCGTTGACACCGCCGGTCAGGTTCCAGATGACCCAGGAGTCCATGGTGCCGAAGAGGATGTCGCCCGCCTCGGCCCGCTCGCGCAGCCCCTCGACGTTGTCGAGCAGCCAGCGGATCTTGGGACCGGCGAAGTAGGACGCCAGCGGGAGGCCGGTCTCGCGGCGGAAGCGGTCCTGGCCGACGTTGCGGCCGAGCTCGCGGCAGAGGGCGTCGGTGCGGGTGTCCTGCCAGACGATGGCGTTGTGCACCGGCTCACCGGTGTTCTTGTCCCACAGCAGGGTGGTCTCGCGCTGGTTGGTGATGCCGATCGCCTTGACGTCGACGGCGGTGATCTCGGCCTTGGTGATGGCGCCGGCGACCACCTCTTTGACGTTCTCCCAGATCTCGGTGGCGTTGTGCTCCACCCAGCCGGGCCTGGGGAAGATCTGCTCGTGCTCCTTCTGGTCGACCGAGACGATGCGGCCGTCGCGGTCGAAGACGATGCAGCGGCTGGAGGTGGTGCCCTGGTCGATGGCCGCGATGAACGGTCCCTGACCGTGGGAGGAGGCGCTGGTGGTGTGGGTGTCGGTCATGATCTGCTGCTCTCCTGCGAGTGGTGGGGTGGACTAGGCGAAGGCGATCTCGTAGATCCCGCCGGCGATGGCGCCGCCGATGAGCGGGCCGACGACGGGGATCCAGGCATAGCCCCAGTCCGAGCCGCCCTTGTTGGGCAGCGGCAGGAGGGCATGGGCGATCCGGGGCCCGAGGTCACGCGCCGGGTTGATGGCGTAACCGGTCGGGCCGCCGAGCGAGAGGCCGATGCCGACCACCACGAAGGCGGTGATCATGACGCCGATGACGCCGAGGCCCTTGCCGTCGCCGTTGAGCCCCTGGGTGAGGATGGCGAGCACCAGCACGGTCGTGGCGATGATCTCGGTGGCCAGGTTCTGACCGACGTTCCGGATCTCCGGGCCGGTGGAGAAGATGCCCAGCACCGGTCCCGCGCCGGTGGTCCGCTGCCGGTCCGCCGCCACCGTGTCCTGGGCGCCCGGGCCGCCGACGATCTCGCGGTCGGCGAGATGGGCGTGGAAGTGGCCGAGGTAGGCGAGCCACACCAGCGACGCGCCGATCACCGCGCCGAGCATCTGCCCGAGGAAGTAGATGGGCACCTTGCTCCACTCGACGCCGCCCTCGATGGCGAGGCCGATCGTCACCGCCGGGTTCAGATGGGCCCCCGAGAGCGGCGCGGAGATATAGGCGCCGGTGAGCACGGCGAAGCCCCACCCGAGGGTGATGGCGACCCATCCGGCCTCGAACGCCTTGGATTGCTTCAAGACAACGCCGGCGACGACACCGCAGCCGAGCAGAATGAGAACGGCGGTACCGATGGTCTCGCCGATGAAGATGTCGGAGCTGGACACCCGCGACTCCTTTGTCCTTCGTCCAGGGGAAGGCGAACCCCGGGTCTCTCCGGTGGTCCGCGCCCTCGTGGGAGGGCGTTGGTCGGCCCGCGGCGAGTCCACCATAGCGAATATTGTCGTCAGGTGTTCGACAATGCCGACCGATGAACGGCAGTTTTCTTCACACTGAAGACCCCGTCAAGGGTCGTGTGAAGGAAAAATCGCACGTATGTGAAACCGTGATGAAGCAGGTCATGCGGGGACATGGGGGCAGATCCACCCGCGTTGGCGCGATTCAGAAACGCAGGGCACCCAGGTCCCGGGAGACGGCGCGCGCACAGTCCCGTACGGCCGCCACGAGCTCCGAGCGCAGCTCCCCGTCCTCGCACACCCGCTCGACCGCGCCCGTTATCCCCACCGCGCCCACGGGCAGCCGGCGCCGGTCGTGGATGGGCGCCGCGACGGATGCCACGCCCTCCCAGGTCTCCTCCACGTCGCAGCCCCAGCCGCGCGCCCGGGTCAGGTCCAGCACGCCCTCGAACTCGCGCTCCCCGGTCACCGTGCGGGGCGTGAACGCCTTGCGGTCGACCTCGGTCACCTCGCTGTGCGCGACCGGGTCGTAGGCGGAGAGCACCTTGCCCAGGGCCGTGGAGTGCAGCGGGTGCATGGCGCCGACCTCCAGTACCTGGCGGCTGTCGTCCGGCCGGAAGACATGGTGGACGATCAGCACGCCCTGCTGGTGCAGCACGCCCAGGTACACGCTCTCGCCGCTGGAGCGGGCCAGGTCGTCGGTCCACACCAGGGCGCGGGCGCGCAGCTCGTGCACGTCCAGATAGCTGTTGCCCAGGCGCAGCAGCTCCGCGCCGAGCTGATAGCGGCCGGACGCCTCGTCCTGCTCCACGAACCCCTCCTGCTGGAGGGTGCGCAATATGCCGTGCGCGGTGCCCTTGGCCAGCCCCAGGGTGGAGGCGATGTCGGACAGTCCCAGACGTCGCTCACCACCGGCGAGCAGGCGTAGCATCGCGGCGGCGCGCTCCAACGACTGGATGTTCCGGCCCATCGCCAACCTCCTGACTGCGGTTCGACAATGCTGAACACTATCGGTCCATGTCGACTCGGTGGTACCTGACGGCCGTGTGTCGGCGATCAGGGGACCCACCAGGGGGCCGATCGGCCGTGCTCATCCCGGCTGATGGAACGACCATCGTGAAATGACCACTGGCAGCTACCCTGGCGTGGTGCGCCGTCCCCAGGGGAGGGCGCAAAGCCGACAGCCGTCGCACTCCAGGGAGCACATCCATGGCCTCTCATACGCCATCGCCCACATCCGCCGCCCGAGCCGACGCGCTCCGCGAAGCGCTGGCCACCCGCGTGGTGGTCGCCGACGGCGCGATGGGGACGATGCTTCAGGCGCAGGAGCCCAGTCTCGACGACTTCCAGCAGCTCGAGGGCTGCAACGAGATCCTCAACATCACTCGCCCGGACATCGTCCGCTCGGTCCACGAGGCGTACTTCGCCGTCGGCGTGGACTGCGTCGAGACCAACACCTTCGGCGCCAACCACGCGGCGCTCGGCGAGTACGACATCCCCACCGCGTCCACGAGCTCTCCGAGGCCGGCGCCCGGATCGCCCGTGAGGTCGCCGACGAGTTCGCCGCCGACGGACGCCAGCGCTGGGTGCTGGGGTCCATGGGCCCCGGCACCAAGCTGCCCACCCTCGGCCACGCCCCGTACACCACCCTCCGCGACGCCTACCAGGCCAACGCCGAAGGCATGATCGCCGGCGGTGCGGACGCCCTCCTGGTGGAGACCACCCAGGACCTGCTGCAGACCAAGGCCGCGATCATCGGCGCCCGCCGCGCCCTCGACGCCACCGGTGCCAACCTCCCGGTGATCTGCTCGGTCACCGTCGAGACCACCGGAACCA
The DNA here is from genome assembly GCA_005405945.1 of Streptomyces violaceusniger. GTDB lineage: Bacteria > Actinomycetota > Actinomycetes > Streptomycetales > Streptomycetaceae > Streptomyces > Streptomyces violaceusniger. The sequence continues at coordinate 3,164,889 of BJHW01000001.1, read as the reverse complement.
TGCTGCTGGGCTCGGAGATCGGCGCGGCGCTCACCGCCCTCGAGCCGCTCGGCATCGACATGATCGGCCTCAACTGCGCCACCGGCCCCGCCGAGATGAGCGAGCACCTGCGCCACCTCGCCCGCCACTCCCGGATCCCGCTGTCCTGCATGCCCAACGCCGGCCTCCCGGTGCTGGGCAAGGACGGCGCCCACTACCCCCTCACTCCCGGCGAGCTGGCCGACGCCCAGGAGACCTTCGTCCGCGAGTACGGGCTCTCCCTGGTCGGCGGCTGCTGCGGCACCACGCCCGAGCATCTGCGCCAGGTCGTCGAGCGGGTCCGCGAGCTGACCCCGACCGAGCGCACCCCGCGCCCCGAGCCCGGCGCCGCCTCGCTCTACCAGACCGTGCCGTTCCGCCAGGACACCTCGTACCTGGCGATCGGCGAGCGCACCAACGCCAACGGCTCCAAGAAGTTCCGCGAGGCCATGCTCGAGGGCCGCTGGGACGACTGCGTGGAGATGGCCCGCGAGCAGATCCGCGAGGGCGCCCATCTGCTCGACCTGTGCGTGGACTACGTCGGCCGGGACGGCGTCGCGGACATGGAGGAGCTGGCCGGGCGGTTCGCCACCGCCTCCACCCTTCCCATCGTCCTGGACTCCACCGAGGTCGACGTCATCCGGGCCGGGCTGGAGAAGCTCGGCGGGCGCGCGGTCATCAACTCCGTCAACTACGAGGACGGGGACGGCCCCGAGTCGCGGTTCGCCAAGGTCACCCGGCTGGCCCAGGAGCACGGCGCCGCCCTCATCGCGCTGACCATCGACGAGGAGGGCCAGGCCCGCACGCCGGAGAAGAAGGTGGAGATCGCCGAGCGGCTGATCGCCGACCTGACCGGCAACTACGGCATCCACGAGTCGGACATCCTCATCGACACCCTGACCTTCACCATCTGCACCGGTCAGGAGGAGTCCCGTAAGGACGGCATCGCCACCATCGAGGCGATCCGCGAGCTCAAGCGGCGCCACCCGGACGTCCAGACCACGCTGGGCCTGTCCAACATCTCCTTCGGCCTCAACCCGGCCGCCCGCATCGTGCTCAACTCCGTCTTCCTCGACGAATGCGTCAAGGCGGGCCTGGACTCGGCGATCGTGCACGCCTCCAAGATCCTGCCGATCGCGCGGTTCGAGGAGGAGCAGGTCAAGACCGCCCTGGACCTGATCTACGACCGCCGCGCCGAGGGCTATGACCCGCTGCAGAAGCTGATGGGGCTCTTCGAGGGCGCCACCGCCAAGTCCCTCAAGGCCGGCAAGGCCGAGGAGCTGGCCGCGCTGCCCCTGGAGGAGCGCCTCAAGCGCCGCATCATCGACGGCGAGCGCAACGGCCTGGAGGCCGACCTCGACGAGGCCCTCCAGGAGCGCCCCGCCCTCGACATCGTCAACGAGACGCTGCTGGACGGCATGAAGGTGGTCGGCGAGCTGTTCGGCTCCGGCCAGATGCAGCTGCCGTTCGTCCTCCAGTCCGCCGAGGTCATGAAGACCGCGGTCGCGCACCTGGAGCCGCACATGGAGAAGTCGGACGACGAGGGCAAGGGCACCATCGTGCTCGCCACCGTCCGCGGCGACGTCCATGACATCGGTAAGAACCTCGTGGACATCATCCTGTCCAACAACGGCTACAACGTGGTCAACCTGGGCATCAAGCAGCCGGTCTCCGCGATCCTGGAGGCCGCCGAGGAGCACGGCGCCGATGTGATCGGCATGTCCGGGCTGCTGGTGAAGTCCACTGTGATCATGAAGGAGAACCTGGAGGAGCTCAACCAGCGCAAGCTGGCCGCCCGGTTCCCCGTCATCCTCGGCGGCGCCGCGCTCACCCGGGCCTACGTGGAGCAGGACCTGCACGAGATCTACGAGGGCGAGGTGCGCTACGCCCGCGACGCCTTCGAGGGGCTGCGGCTCATGGACGCCCTGATCGCCGTCAAGCGCGGCGTGCCCGGCGCCACGCTCCCCGAGCTCCGGCAGCGCCGCGTCCCCCAGCGCGCGGCCCAGGTGCGCGAGCCGGAGCCGGAGGAGGGCCCGGCACGCTCCGACGTGGCCACCGACAACCCCGTGCCCACCCCGCCCTTCTGGGGCACCCGCGTCGTCAAGGGCATCCAGCAGGCCGACTACGCCTCCTGGCTGGACGAGGGGGCGCTGTTCAAGGGCCAGTGGGGCTCAAGCAGGCCCGCACCGGCGAGGGGCCCGGCTACGAGGAACTGGTGGAGAGCGAGGGGCGGCCCCGGCTGCGCGGCTGGCTGGACCGGCTGCACACCGAGAACCTGCTGGAGGCGGCCGTCGTCTACGGCTACTTCCCGTGCGTCTCCAAGGGCGACGACCTGGTCCTGCTGAACGAGGACGGCAGCGAGCGGACCCGCTTCACCTTCCCGCGCCAGCGCCGCGGCCGCCGGCTGTGCCTGGCCGACTTCTTCCGGCCCGAGGAGTCCGGCGAGACCGATGTCGTCGGCCTCCAGGTGGTGACCGTCGGCTCGAAGATCGGCGAGGCCACCGCCGAGCTGTTCGCCGCCGACTCCTACCGCGACTACCTGGAGCTGCACGGCCTGTCCGTACAGCTCGCGGAGGCGCTGGCCGAGTACTGGCACGCCCGGGTCCGCGCCGAACTGGGCTTCTCCGGTGAGGACCCGAGCGAGATGGAGGACATGTTCGCGCTGAAGTACCGCGGCGCGCGCTTCTCGCTGGGCTACGGCGCCTGCCCCGACCTGGAGGACCGCGCGAAGATCGCCGATCTGCTGGGGCCGGAGCGGATCGGGTGAAGCTCTCGGAGGAGTTCCAGCTCCACCCCGAGCAGTCCACGGACGCCATCGTGATCCACCACCCGGAGGCGAAGTACTTCAACGCGCGGTAGACGCGGGGTAGCCCTCCGGCGGCCTGCTGTGACCGCCTTGGGTGCTCACCGAGCGCGTCGGCGCGGCGCGACGTAGACTGGTCGATCCGGTAGAGGCCGGTCGCCTTCCCGTCAGCGGAAGGGGGCCGGCCTTCGTGCCCCTTATCCGGAGGTGTTTGGATGACCAGCAGCATCCCCGCCGTCGACATCCGTACGGCCGAAGGCTCGGCTCTGCAAGCCGTTCTGCTCGACATGGACGGCACCCTGGTCGACACCGAGGGCATCTGGTGGGACGCGGAGGTCTCCATCTTCGCCGAGCTCGGGCACGCCCTCGCCGAGGAGTACCGCCAGGTCGTGGTGGGCGGCCCGATGTCCCGCAGCGCCCAGTTCCTGATCGAGGCCACCGGCGCCGAGATCGCCCTAGCCGAGCTCACCGGCCTGCTCAACAGCCGCTTCACCGAGCTGATCGACGGCAGTGTGCCGATGCTGCCCGGCGCCCGCCGGCTGCTCACCGAGCTGGCCGCGCACTCCATCCCCACCGCCCTGGTCTCCGCCTCCCACCGGCGGGTGATGGACCGCGTCCTGCGCTCGCTCGGCCCGGAACACTTCGCCCTGACGGTCGCGGGCGACGAGGTCGAGCGGACCAAGCCGCATCCGGACCCCTATCTGCTCGCCGCTGCCGGGCTGGCCGCCGAGCCGGGGCGGTGCGTGGTCATCGAGGACACCGACACGGGCGTACGGGCCGCGGAGGCGGCCGGGTGCCGGGTGCTCGCGGTGCCGTCCGTGGTGCCGATCGAGCCCGCGGCGGGGCGTACGGTCATCGGCTCGCTCGAAGAAGTCGATCTCGATTTTCTGCGCACTCTGGTCACGGCGGTGCACTGATCGCGCACCGAGCGTATTCTTGTAAATTGCAAACTGAATAGCGCGGGCGGACTTTTCACGTTTCGTTGGCGACAACGGAACGTGATGTTTATCACTGCATATGCCGTAGACGAGTGCGCGGGTTGGCTGTCACGCGCCCCGTCTGGTGCGTTTTGGGTGAGCCTTTGTGTCCGGATTGGTGGCATGGCGTACGAATCGCGGGCGCGTCCGGATATCGGTCCATGATCGCTCGTTATCGGGGCGTGATATCGCCTCAACTTCGTTGTGTCCGAGTATCACTGGCGCTGCGGACTAATCTCGTCGCGAGTAGTTGATCGATGGCAGGGAGACTCCCGACAATGACGCGCAAGTCGCTGGTGCTGCCGACCGTGGCCGGCCTCCTGATCTCCACGCTCGCCGCGTGCGGTGGTACCGACGGCTCGGGCTCGGACGGCAAGACGCTCGTCCTGGGCAGCACGGACCGCATCGAGGCGTCGAAGGCGGCGCCCGCGCCGCTGGATCCCGCCCTGGCTTACGACTTCGCGTCCTGGAGCGTGCTGCACAACGCCTTCCAGACGCTGATGCGGCTGCCCCGCTCGGGGACCGAGCCCATACCCGACGCGGCCGAGAAATGCGGCTTCCAGGACAGACAGAGCGAGCAGTACCGGTGCACCCTGCGCAGCGGGCTGAAGTTCTCCAACGGCCACGACCTCACCTCGAAGGACGTCAAGTTCTCCCTCGAGCGGGTGCTGCGCATCGACGACCCCAACGGCACCAAGTCCTTGCTGTCCAACGTGGACAAGATCGAAACCCCCAGCGACCGTGAGATCGTGATCCACCTCTCGCAGCCGGACGCGACCTTCCCGTCGAAGCTCACCACCCCGGCCGCCGCGATCCTGGACAGCGAGGTCTACAAGCCCGACGCGCTGCGCAACGGCTTCGAGATGACGGGCTCGGGCCCGTACACCGCCAAGACCGAGGTGCGCGACAACCGGCTGATGAAGGTCGTCTTCACCAAGAACTCCCACTACAAGGGCGATGTCGAGCCGAAGGCCGACAAGGCCGAGATGCGGTTCTACGACTCCGCGTCGGCCATGGAGAAGGCGCTGGTCAAGGGCGACATCGATGTCGTCCACCGCGGCTTCTCGCCCGATCAGATCGACAGGCTCAACAAGGGTGAGGTCAAGGGCGTCCGCCTCTTCGAGTCCTCCGGCCAGGGCATCCGCTACCTGGTCTTCAACACCTCCGACCCGCAAGTGAAGAACAAGGCGGTCCGGCAGGCCATCGCCCATCTCGTGGACCGCCAGGCGCTGGTGCGCGACGTGTACAAGCGGACCGCCGTGCCCCTCTACTCGATGATCCCCACCAGCATCTCCTCGCACATCAACTCGTTCCACAACGAGTACGGCGACCCGGATCCCGAGGAGGCCCGGCGCGTGCTGCGCAACGCCGGTATCAACACCCCGGTGAAGCTGACGCTGGCCTACACCACCGACCACTACGGCCCGGAGACGGCCGGGGAGTTCAAGGAGCTGCGCAAGCAGCTCAACGGCAGCGGACTGTTCTCCGTCACGATCAAGGGCTACCCGTGGCGGGACTTCCGCCCCGCGCTCGTCAAGCGCGAGTTCTCCGTCTCCGGGGCGGGCTGGCTCCCCGACTTCCCGGACCCCGACAGCTACACCGCGCCGTTCCTCACCAAGGACAACTGGCTCAACTCGCCCTACCGCAACAGCACCATCCAGGACGAGCTGATCCCCAAGACCCGGCAGGAGGCCCAGCGCAGCCTCGCCGACAAGGACTACCAGTCCATCCAGAACGCCGTCGCCAGCGATGTGCCCTACCTTCCGCTGTGGCAGGGCAACACGTACGTGGCCGCCCGCGGGAACGTGACGGGCGCCGAGTACGCCTTCGACTCCTCGACCATGCTGCAGCTGTGGGAGCTCGGTAAGAGCGACTGAGAACGACTTACGGGGGTCGGACACGAAGACGTCGAGTGTGTGAGGAATACCGTTGAGGAAACGTGATCAGTGGCTGGCAGCTCCCCTCGGGGCAGGGCTGGCCGCTGCCCTGCTCACCGGCTGCGGCAGTGAGGACGGGGACGCGGCGGGCAGCGGCGAGCACGTGGTCATGGGGATGTCGGACGAGGTGCTCGCCACCGATCCGGCGTCCGGCTACGACCCCGGCTCCTGGCTGCTGTTCAACAACGTCTTCCAGTCGCTGCTGAGCTTCCCGAAGGGCAGCACCACCCCGCAGCCGGAGGCGGCGGAGAAGTGCTCCTTCAAGGACAAGACCAGCCGGGTCTACTCCTGCACCCTGAAGAACGGCCTGACATTCACAGACGGCCACCCGCTCACCTCCGAGGACGTCAAGTACTCCTTCGAGCGGACCAAGCGGATCAATGACCCGAACGGCCCGGCGCTCATGCTCACCTCCATCGGGAGCATCGACACCCCGGACAAGCGGACCGTCGTCTTCCGGCTGAAGGACTCCGACGCGACCTTCCCGCAGAAGATCGCCTCCGGTGCCGGGTCCATCGTCGACCACGAGGAGTACCCCGCCGACAAGCTGCGCACGGACCACAAGGCGGTCGGCTCCGGCGTCTACAAGCTGGACTCCTTCACCAAGGACAAGGCGGACTTCTCCGTCAACGACGGCTACCAGGGACCCGCCAAGCCGAAGAACTCCGGGCTCACCCTGAAGTTCTTCCACGGCGGGCAGGCGCGGCTGAAGTCCGCCGTGCAGAAGGGCGATGTGGACCTCGCCTACCGCGGGCTGGCCATGCGCGACCTCGCCGACCTCCAGGCCCAGAGCCTCGGCGGCGGCAAGAGCCTCAACGTGGTCGAGGGCACCGGCGCCGAGGTCCAGCACCTGGTCTTCAACATGAAGGACCCGGTGGCGGGCAAGCTCGGGGTGCGCAAGGCCATGGCGTACCTCATCGACCGCTCCACCCTGGTGCGGGATGTCTACAAGCGCACCGCCGAGCCGCTGTACTCGGTGGTCCCGGCCGGTATCACGGGCCACAACACCGCCTTCTACGACAAGTACGGCGACCGCCCGCAGCCCGAGAAGGCCAAGCAGGCGCTGCGGGACGAGGGGATCACCGGCAAGGTCAAGCTGACCCTGTGGGGCACCCCGATCCGCTACGGCCCCGGCACCGTCCCGGGTCTGCGCCGGATCGCCGAGCAGCTCAACGCCAGCGGGCTGTTCGACGTCGACGTGAAGAGCGCGGACGTCGCCACGTACGAGAAGGGCGTCGCCGGCGGGAAGTACGGCGTCTATGTGAAGGGCTGGGTGCCCGACTACCCGGACCCGGACAACTTCGTCGCCCCGTTCTTCGGCGCCGGCAACGTCCTGGCCAACCACTACACCTCGCCGCGGCTGACCGCGCAGCTCATCCCCGCCACCGCCGAGCAGCCCAGCCGCGAGGCCACGGTCGGCGACTTCCAGCGGATCCAGGACATCATCGCCGACGAGGTGCCGATGCTGCCGCTGTGGCAGGGCAAGCAGTACGCGGTGGCCCAGGACGACATCACCGGGCTGCAGTGGACCCTCGACTCCTCGACGGTCTTCCGCTTCTGGGAGATCGGCAAGTCGTCCAACGACTGACGGGCTGACGGGCTGACGGGCTGGTGGAGCTGACGGGCCGACGGGGACGACGGGGACGACGGGCTGGCTGACGGGGCGGCCGACCGATCGGCCGTCGGCCCCGCCCGAGCCGCCCCGGTGACGCCTACTGCGCGCCGGGGCGGACCAGCCCGCTCTCGTAGGCGTAGACGGCGGCCTGCACCCGGTCGCGCAGCCCCAGCTTGGTCAGCACATGGCCCACATGCGTCTTGACCGTGGTCTCGCTGACGAACAGATCGGCGGCGATCTCCGCGTTGGACAGCCCCCGGGCCACCAGCTTCAGCACCTCGACCTCGCGCTCGGTCAGCGTGTGCAGGGTGTCCGGCACCGGCTCCTCGCCCGACGGCAGATGCCCGGCGTACTTGTCCAGCAGCCTGCGGGTGATGCTGGGCGCCAGCATCGCCTCGCCCGCCGCCACCACGCGGATGGCCTGCACCAGCTCGGTGGCGGGCGCGTCCTTCAGCAGGAAGCCGCTGGCCCCGGCGCGCAGCGCCTCCACCACGTACTCGTCCAGGTCGAAGGTGGTCAGCACCAGCACCTTGGCCGGGCCGTCCCGCCCCGGACCGGTGATCTGACGGGTGGCCTCCACGCCGTCCATCCGCGGCATCCGGATGTCCATCAGCACCACATCGGGCTGCAGCGCCCGCACCTGGTCGAGGGCCTGCAGACCGTCCCCGGCCTCCCCGACGACCGCCAGATCCTGCTCCGCCTCCAGGATCATCCGGAAGCCGGTGCGCAGCAGCGGTTGGTCATCGACCAGTAGGACGCGGATCGCCACGGGAACTCCTTCTCCTAGACCGCGTCCATTCTGCCCGCCCGTCACCCACCACCACCCTCAGGGGGCGCTACGCGGCACCTCTTTTCTTGTCCGTCACCCACCACCACCCTCAGGGGGCGCTACGCGGCACCTCTTTTCTTGTCCGTCACCCACCACCACCCTCAGGGGGCGCTACGCGGCACCTCTTTTCTTGTCCGTCACCCACCACCACCCTCAGGGGGCGCTACACGGCTGCCTCAATTCTGGGCGGGCACCACCGCCAGCGGATACGGCGGCGGCGTACCCCCGAATTCCGGACAGCGCGCCTGGTGGTCGCACCAGCCGCAGAGCCTGGTCTGCCGGGGCACGAAGGCACCGGTCTCCGTGGCCAGCCGGATCGCCTCCCACAGGGCCAGCACCTTGCGCTCCACGGCCCGCAGATCCCGCTCCTCCGGGTCGTACGTCAGCACATCGCCGCTGCCCAGATAGACCAGCTGGAGCCGCCTCGGGATCACCCCGCGCAGCCGCCACAGCACCAGGGCGTAGAACTTCATCTGGAACAGTGCCTCGCCCGCGTACTGCGGCGCGGGGGCCTTGCCCGTCTTGTAGTCCACGATCCGCACATCACCGGTGGGAGCGATGTCGATCCGGTCGATGATTCCACGGAGCGTCAGCCCGGACTCGAGCTCCGTCTCCACGAACAGCTCGCGCTCCGCGGGCTCCAGACGCGTCGGATCCTCCAGCGAGAACCACTGCTCCACCAGCGTCTGGGCCCCCGTCAGCCACTCGGCCAGCCGGTCCGGCGCCGGAGCGCCGTCCTCCTCCTGGAACAGCTCCGCAAGCTCCGGCTTGGCCGCCAGCAGCCGCTCCCACTCGCCCGGCACCATCGCCCGGGCCCGCGGCGCGGTGCGGTCGGCGGCCGGGGCGTCGAAGAGCCGCTCCAGCACCGCGTGGACCACCGTGCCGCGGGTGGCCGCCGCGCTGGGCTTCTCCGGCAGTTTGTCGATCACTCGGAAGCGGTACAGCAACGGGCACCGCATGAAGTCGGCTGCCCGTGAGGGTGACAGCGAGGCGGCGGGGGCGGACTTCGGTGGCCCGTCGGAGGGTTCGGCCTTCCCGGTGGTGGTTCCCGTGGTGGTTCCCATGGCGAAGACCCTACGACCCGCCACCGACAGCCGGACGCATACCATCGACGTTCGAGCCCCCGGCACTGCATGATCGTGGGGACCGTATCAAAAAGAAGGGTGCGACCGAGCATCCGACGAGGGGACACCGTGGACAACAGCGGGCAGCGGCAGTCCGACAACGGGGAATCGGACCGCGCGACCGAGCCCGAGGGCGACAAGCAGCCGCGCCCACGTGACGTGGGCGGCGGTTTTCTCATGGGCCGCCCCTTCGGCGTGCCCGTGTACGTCTCGCCCAGCTGGTTCCTGGTCGCCGCCCTCATCACCTGGGTCTTCGGCGGCCAGCTCGACCGGGTGCTGCCCGAGCTCGGCGCCGCCCGCTATCTGGTCTCGCTCTTCTTCGCGGTGGCCTTCTACGCCTCGGTGCTGGTGCACGAGCTCGCCCACACCGTGGCCGCGCTCCGCTTCAAGCTGCCGGTGCGCCGGATCCAGCTGCAGTTCTTCGGCGGGGTCTCGGAGATCGAGAAGGAGACCGAGACCCCCGGCCGGGAGTTCGTGCTCGCCTTCGTCGGCCCGCTGCTCTCCCTGGTCCTGTCGGGCGTGTTCTACCTCGGCATGATGGTCGTGGAGCCCGGCACGGTGCCGGGGGTGCTGCTCGCCGGACTGATGATCTCCAACCTGATCGTGGCCGCGTTCAACCTGCTGCCCGGGCTGCCGCTGGACGGCGGGCGGATGCTGCGCGCCGTCGTATGGAAGCTCAGCGGCAAGCCCATGACCGGCACCGTCGCCGCCGCCTGGAGCGGCCGCGCGCTCGCCGTCGCGGTGCTCGTGGGGTTGCCACTGCTCACCCAGGCGGGCGGGCTCGGCGAGGAGCCCCAGAGCTTCGGCAGCGTCGACTCGCTCACCGACGCGCTGCTGGCCGCCATACTCGCCGCGATCATCTGGACCGGCGCGGGCAACAGCCTGCGCATGGCCCGGCTGCGGGAGCGACTGCCGGACCTGCGCGCCCGTACGCTCACCCGGCGCGCCGTGCCCGTGGCGGCCGACACCCCGCTCTCCGAGGCGCTGCGCCGGGCGAACGAGGCCGGGGCCCGGGCCCTGGTCGTGGTGGACGGCCACGGCGCCCCGACCGCCGTGGTGCGCGAGGCGGCCATCGTGGGCATCCCCGAGCACCGCCGCCCCTGGGTCGCGGTCAGCGGTCTCGCCCAGGACCTCAAGGACGGTATGCGGGTCTCCGCCGAGCTCACCGGCGAGGAGCTGCTGGACACCCTGCGGGCCACCCCCGCCACCGAGTACCTGGTGGTCGAGGAGACCGGCGAGATCTACGGGGTGCTCTCCACGGCCGATGTCGAGCGCGCCTTCGTGGCGGCCATGGCCAGGACCCCCTCGGGCCCCTCCTGAGGCCCGGGCGTGGTCCGGGCGTTCGGGCGTGGTCCGGGCAGGGCGAAGTGCCCGGTAGGCTGTTCACATGTCCGAACCGACCGGTGCCGCCCGCCGTCGCGGGCCCTTCCAGGTCGGGGACCAGGTCCAGCTCACCGACCCCAAGGGACGCCACTACACCTTCACGCTCGAGTCCGGGAAGAACTTCCACACCCACAAGGGATCCTTCCCCCATGACGAGCTGATCGGCGCCCCCGAGGGAACCGTCGTGCGCACCACGGGAAACGTCGCGTATCTCGCGCTGCGCCCCCTGCTCCCCGACTATGTCCTGTCCATGCCACGCGGTGCCGCCGTGGTCTACCCCAAGGACGCGGGGCAGATCCTGGCGATGGCCGACATCTTCCCCGGCGCACGCGTCGTCGAGGCGGGCGTCGGCTCCGGCTCGCTCTCCACCTTCCTGCTGCGGGCCATCGGCGACCAGGGCATGCTGCACTCCTACGAGCGCCGGGCCGACTTCGCCGAGATCGCCGCCCAGAACGTCGAGCGCTACTTCGGCGCCCCGCACCCCGCCTGGCGGCTCACCGTGGGCGACCTCCAGGACAACCTCAGCGACACCGACGTGGACCGCGTGATCCTGGACATGCTCGCCCCCTGGGAGTGCCTGGAGCCGGTGTCCAAGGCGCTCGTCCCCGGCGGCATCCTGTGCGCGTACGTCGCCACCACCACCCAGCTCGCCCGCACCGTGGAGGCCATCCGCGAGCACGGCACCTTCAACGAGCCGTCGGCCTGGGAGACCATGGTGCGCACCTGGCACGTGGAGGGCCTGGCGGTACGGCCCGACCACCGCATGATCGGCCACACCGGCTTCCTGCTCACCGCCCGCCGGCTCGCGGACGGCGTGGAGCCCCCGATGCGCCGCCGCAGGCCCGCCAAGGGCGCCTACGGCGAGGACTACGTGGGCTGGGGCACCGCCAAGGACACCGGCACGGCCAAGGACACAGCCGCTGCCAAGGACGCCGGTGCCGGGGACGCCTCAGGAGCTGACAGGCGCCCCTCCGGCGGTCAGGACGACACCCCCTCCGGCGACGCCTGACGGCCCTCCGGGACCCGTCCGACGGCCGCCCGAGGCCCGTCCGACGGGAACCGGCGCCACAACGGCTCGGCGCGGCCACCGAATTCCCCGTGTGAGTGCGGTGGCCGCGCCCCTGTGAGATGTGGCACGATGCGGTTCATCTCCCGCCTCAGCCCCTCACATGGAGTCATCCCGCGTGCAGCCTCTGGGCCCGGATCTCGCGCACACCCAACCCCGTCCGGTGCACTGGGTGGCGACCGCGGCCGCCGTGGCCGCCGTCATCGCCGGAGGGTCGTTCTTCCAGCCCTCCGACGCCAAGGCCACCACGTCCACCACCGCCTCCGCGCCGGGCACCGGTAGGCTCCCGACGGCCAAGGCCCCCGACCCCCGCGCCGCGGACTATCCGATGGACTGCGGGCGGGCCCGGCCCGACGTCGTCGACCGGGGCTCGGCGGACCTGGACGGGGACGGGCGGCCGGAGACCGTCGCCGTGGTGCGCTGCCCGACCGCTTTCGGCACCCCGCCCAGCGGCGTCTATGTGCTCTCCCAGCCGGCCGACCGCGCGGGCGCCGCGCCCCGCGTGGTGGCCACTTTCGTGGATCCGAAGGAGGGGATGAGCATCAGCGATTTCGCGGTGCGCGGAAAGAAGGTTTCGGCCACGTTGTTGGGATACTCGTCGGCCAAGGTCCCGCGGTGCTGTCCGGATCTGCAGCGCAAGGTCAACTGGCGGTGGCGGGACGGAAAGTTCGTACTGAAGGCGCTGCCGGTCCCGGGGAGTGTGTGAGCGGTTACTCGCGGTGTGTCACTCCGCGTCGGGTCCGTAGACCTCGACCCGGTCCGTGACGCGGCGTACATGGATGCAGTCGCCCGGGCACTCCTTGGCGGAGTCCCTGACCTCGGTCAGCAGGGCCAGGGGGACCGGGGTGGTCGCGCCCTTGTCCTGTAGCAGCTCATCGTCGGCGCTCTTGACGTAGGCTAGACCGTCGATGTCGAGTTCGAAGACCTCGGGAGCGTACTGGGCACAGATGCCGTCCCCGGTGCACAGGTCCTGGTCGATCCAGACCTCAAGATCGCCGAGTTCCTCGTTCCGCACGGTGTGCCCCCTGCTGTTCCTTCGATACGCGATTCAACATTGTCTAAATATCGCCAACCCTGACGGGTGTTGACCGTGTCGACGATACAACCGCTCGCTTTCCGATGTTGTTGGGTGGGTATTCACCTGGCGTGAGGGAGTGCGCAAGGGTGAAGATCGGACACACGCCGACCGGGTTTGTGATCTAGGGGTTTCAACCCGCACCGGCCCAGGTAGGGTCAGGAAGCGTCCAGCTCCCCTTGGAGGAGGTGAGGACCGTGGCAGCCCACGACGACGACATCAACCGCGGCATCCGGCCGGGGCGGGGGTCTGACGACCCTGCCGGCCAGGTTGCCTATCTCGAGCAGGAAATCGCCGTCCTGCGCCGCAAGCTCGCCGACTCTCCGCGTCATACGAGGATTCTCGAAGAGCGGATCGTCGAGCTGCAGACCAATCTGGCGGGAGTCTCCGCACAGAACGAGCGGCTCGCGAACACACTCCGTGAGGCCCGCGACCAGATCGTGGCCCTCAAGGAGGAGGTCGACCGGCTCGCACAGCCGCCGGCCGGTTTCGGAGCCTTTCTGCAGGCGAACGAGGACGGTACGGCCGACATCTTTACCGGGGGCCGTAAACTCCGGGTGAATGTCAGCCCAAGCGTCGAGCTCGACGACCTCAAGCGCGGCCAGGAGGTCATGCTCAACGAGGCGCTCAATGTGGTCGAGGCCATGGAGTTCGAGCGCGCCGGGGACATCGTCACCCTCAAGGAAGTCCTTGAGGACGGCGAGCGCGCCCTGGTGATCGGGCACACCGACGAGGAGCGGGTGGTGCGGCTTGCGGAGCCGCTGCTGAGCACCACCATCCGGCCCGGTGACGCCCTGCTGCTCGAGCCCCGGTCCGGCTATGTCTACGAGGTGGTACCGAAGAGCGAGGTCGAGGAGCTCGTCCTCGAAGAGGTACCGGACATCGACTACAACAAGATCGGCGGTCTGGGAAACCAGATCGAGCTGATCCGCGACGCGGTCGAGCTCCCGTATCTCTACCCCGACCTCTTCAAGGAGCACGAACTGCGGCCGCCCAAGGGTGTGCTGCTGTACGGCCCGCCCGGCTGCGGCAAGACGCTGATCGCCAAGGCCGTGGCCAACTCCCTTGCCAAGAAGGTCGCCGAGGTGACCGGCAAGCCCGCGGGGAAGAGCTTCTTCCTCAACATCAAGGGCCCCGAGCTGCTCAACAAGTACGTCGGTGAGACGGAGCGGCACATCCGGCTGGTCTTCCAGCGGGCTCGGGAGAAGGCCAGCGAGGGCACGCCCGTCATCGTCTTCTTCGACGAGATGGACTCCCTCTTCCGCACCCGTGGCTCCGGGGTCAGCTCGGACGTGGAGAACACCATCGTCCCCCAGCTGCTCTCCGAGATCGACGGTGTGGAGGGCCTGGAGAACGTGATCGTCATCGGCGCCTCCAACCGCGAGGACATGATCGACCCGGCGATCCTGCGCCCCGGCCGCCTCGATGTGAAGATCAAGATCGAGCGTCCGGACGCCGAGGCCGCCAAGGACATCTTCTCGAAGTACCTGACGGAGTCCCTGCCCATCCACACGGACGACCTCTCCGAGCACGGCGGGTCGCCGAAGGCCGCGATCGGCGGGATGATCCAGTCGGTGGTCGAGCAGATGTACACCGAGTCCGAGGAGAACCGCTTCCTGGAGGTCACCTACGCCAATGGCGACAAGGAAGTCCTCTACTTCAAGGACTTCAACTCCGGCGCCATGATCCAGAACATCGTGGACCGCGCCAAGAAGATGGCGATCAAGGACTTCCTGGACCACAACCAGAAGGGCCTTCGCGTCTCCCATCTGCTCGCCGCCTGCGTGGACGAGTTCAAGGAGAACGAGGACCTGCCCAACACCACGAACCCGGACGACTGGGCCCGGATCTCCGGTAAGAAGGGCGAGCGGATCGTGTACATCCGCACCCTGGTCACCGGTAAGCAGGGCGCGGACACCGGACGCTCCATCGACACGGTGGCGAACACCGGTCAGTACCTGTAACACCGCGGTCCGGCTGCGGATGTCCTGGACGGGGCATCCGCAGCCGGATGCGCTTTTCGGACCGCATTCTTCGTATGAGTCCTACGAGCCCGACCGGAGCAATGACTGTAATGATCTCCGCAGCACCGCTTGGCCGTTCTAGGCTCTTCGGTACCGCAGTATCGCGGCACGAAGGATCGGGGGCCGCGGATGGACCGGGAGCGCAGCGGTACTTGAGCGCCGATCCCAGCCGGGGGCGGCGCCGGGCAAGGAGGGCCGCATGACCGTACGGCGCGTGATGGGAATCGAGACGGAGTACGGGATCTCCGTCCCGGGGCACCCGAACGCCAATGCCATGCTCACCTCATCCCAGGTCGTCAACGCCTACGCGGCGGCGATGCACCGGGCGCGCCGCGCCCGCTGGGACTTCGAGGAGGAGAACCCGCTGCGGGACGCCCGCGGATTCGACCTCGCACGCGAGTCCGCCGACGCCAGCCAGCTCACGGACGAGGACATCGGCCTGGCCAATGTGATCCTCACCAATGGCGCGCGGCTCTATGTGGACCACGCCCACCCCGAGTACTCCGCCCCCGAGGTCACCAACCCACGGGACGCGGTGCTCTGGGACAAGGCGGGCGAGCGCATCATGGCCGAGGCCGCGGTGCGCGCCGCCGAGCTGCCCGGCGGACAGCCCATCCACCTCTACAAGAACA
Source organism: Streptomyces violaceusniger (assembly GCA_005405945.1). Classification (GTDB taxonomy): domain Bacteria; phylum Actinomycetota; class Actinomycetes; order Streptomycetales; family Streptomycetaceae; genus Streptomyces; species Streptomyces violaceusniger. The sequence goes on along the minus strand of BJHW01000001.1, from coordinate 3,149,406 downwards.
ACACCGACAACAAGGGCGCCTCCTACGGCACGCACGAGAACTACCTGATGAAGCGGGAGACCGCCTTCTCGGACATCGTGCGCCACCTGACGCCCTTCTTCGTCTCCCGCCAGGTCGTCGCGGGCGCGGGCCGCGTCGGCGTCGGCCAGGACGGCCATGAGCACGGCTTCCAGATCAGCCAGCGGGCGGACTACTTCGAGGTCGAGGTCGGCCTGGAGACCACGCTCAAGCGCCCGATCATCAACACCCGCGACGAGCCGCACGCCGACGCCGAGAAGTACCGCCGGCTCCACGTGATCATCGGCGACGCCAACCTCTCCGAGCTGTCGACGTACCTCAAGCTGGGCACCACCGCCCTGGTGCTGTCGATGATCGAGGACGGCTTTATCGCCGTGGACCTCGCGGTGGACCAGCCGGTGCGCACCCTGCACCAGGTCTCGCACGACCCGACGCTGCGCCGTCTCGTCACGCTGCGCAGCGGCCGTACGCTTACCGCGGTGCAGCTCCAGATGGAGTACTTCGAGCTCGCCCGCAAGTACGTCGAGGACCGCTACGGCGCGGACGCCGACGAGCAGACCCGGGACGTCCTGGCCCGCTGGGAGGACGTGCTGAACCGGCTGGAGCGCGATCCCATGAGCCTGTCCGGCGAGCTGGACTGGATCGCCAAGCGGGAGCTGCTCGAGGGCTACCGCCGCCGCGACGCCCTGGAGTGGGACGCGGCCCGGCTCCACCTGGTGGACCTGCAGTACGCCGACGTGCGCCCGGACAAGGGCCTCTACAACCGGCTGGTGGCCCGCGGCAAGATGAAGCGGCTGCTGGACGACCAGGACGTCGCGCGTGCCCAGAACAAGCCCCCGGAGGACACCCGCGCCTACTTCCGCGGCCGCTGCCTGGAGCAGTACGCGGACGACGTGGCCGCGGCCTCCTGGGACTCGGTGATCTTCGACCTCCCGGGCCGTGACTCCCTGCAACGGGTTCCCACCCTGGAGCCGCTGCGCGGCACCCGCAACCACGTCAAGGAGTTGCTGGACCGCTGCCGCACGGCTGAGGACCTGGTCCGGGTGCTGTCCGGAGGCTGAAATGCCCTTGGGCCGGGAATCATCGAGGTGGCCTCCGTGCGTTGTAGCGAGTGGGAGGCCGATGTCGGACCCTGCTTGTAGGGTCTGATCTTGAGACCGATCGAATCAGCGGGCGAACCGAGCGGGGTGAGGGAAATGGCGACCAAGGACACCGGCGGCGGTCAGCAGAAGGCGTCGCGCTCGACCGAAGAGGTCGAGGAGCAGACGCAGGACGCGCAGGCCGCGGACGACCTCAAGGAACGGCAGGAGAAGCTCTCGGACGACGTCGACTCCGTGCTGGACGAGATCGACGACGTGCTCGAGGAGAACGCGGAGGACTTCGTGCGGTCTTTCGTCCAGAAGGGCGGGCAGTAAGGCGCGTCTTCTCCGTCCTGCGTCCCCGCGAAGGGGACGCAGGACGGATGACTTCCATGGCCAGGGGTATGGTCCGTGCATCATTTCAAGATCTGGTGGAAGGAAACGTGTGGAAGCCAACACTCGTAGCACAGGGCGTCTGCCGGCTGCCTTCCTGACGCCCGGCTCCTCGTCGTTCATGGACTTCCTGGGCGAGCACTCGCCCGAGCTGCTTCCGGGGAACCGCCCGCTGCCCGCGGTGCAGGGCGCCATCGAGGCCCCCACGGCACCACCATCGTGGCGGTGACCTTCGCCGGCGGTGTGGTGCTCGCCGGTGACCGCCGCGCCACCATGGGCAATGTCATCGCGCAGCGTGACATCGAGAAGGTCTTCCCCGCCGATGAGTTCTCGGCGGTCGGGATCGCGGGGACCGCCGGTATCGCGGTGGAGATGGTCAAGCTCTTCCAGCTCGAGCTGGAGCACTTCGAGAAGGTCGAGGGCACCGTGCTCTCGCTCGAGGGCAAGGCGAACAGGCTGTCGACCATGATCCGCGGCAATCTCGGCATGGCGATGCAGGGCCTCGCCGTGGTCCCGCTCTTCGCGGGGTGGGACGTCGACCGGGAGAAGGGCCGCATCTTCTCCTACGACGTGACCGGGGGGCGTTCGGAGGAGCGCGGCTTCGCCGCCACCGGCTCGGGCTCGATGTTCGCCCGGGGCGCGCTCAAGAAGCTCTATCGCGAGGACGCCACCGAGGAGCAGGCCGCCACGACCGTGCTCCAGGCGCTCTATGACGCCGCCGACGACGATTCGGCCACCGGAGGGCCGGATCTCGCCCGCCGCATTTATCCGATCATCACCTCCCTCACCGAGGACGGTTTCAAGAGGTTCAGCGAGGACGAGGTGTCCGAACTCGCCCGCGCCATCCACGAACGGCGCCTCGAAGAGCCGGACGGCCCCCGCGCCGCCCTGCTCTGATCAGAACGGTCCAACCGGAATGCATTCGCCAATGACAGAAGGGACGGACAGCCGGTGACGACGCCGTTCTATGTTTCTCCTCAGCAGGCTATGGCCGACCGCGCGGAATACGCCCGTAAGGGCATCGCGCGCGGCCGCAGCGTGGTCGTGCTGCAGTACGCCGACGGCATCGTCTTCGTTGCGGAGAACCCGTCCCGCGCGCTGCACAAGGTCAGCGAGATCTATGACCGGATCGCCTTCGCGGCGGTCGGTAAGTACAACGAATTCGAGAATCTGCGCATCGGCGGTGTCCGTTACGCCGATCTGCGTGGCTATACCTATGACCGCGAGGATGTCACGGCCCGCGGGCTGGCGAATGTCTACGCCCAGACCCTGGGCACGATCTTCTCCAGCGCCGCCGAGAAGCCGTACGAGGTCGAGCTGATCGTCGCCGAGGTCGGGGAGGGCCCCGAGGACGACCAGATCTACCGGCTTCCGCACGACGGCTCCATCGTGGACGAGCACGGCTCGGTCGCCGTCGGTGGCAACGCCGACCAGATCAGCAGCTACCTCGACCAGCGCCACCGGGACGGCATGACCCTCGCCGAGGCCCTCAAGCTGGCCGTCGACTCGCTCTCCCGTGACAACAACGGCGGGGAGCGCAGCCTCACCGCCGAGCAGCTGGAGGTCGCGGTCCTGGACCGCACCCGCCCCCAGAAGCGCAAGTTCAAGCGCGTCCTGGGCCGCCAGCTCTCCCGGCTCCTGGAGCCCGGAGAGGGCGGGGCCGACGCGGAGTCCTCGGAGGAGTCCTCCTCGGAGTCCGAGGACTGACCCACCCGCCGCCGTTTCGTCTCAACGCCCACCGCCGCCCCGGCCCGCCGGGGCGGCGGTGGGCGTTATGGGGCCGTGAAGGGGCACTCGCCCCGGCCGGTGACCCAGAGTGTTTCGGCGTCGCGTCAGCGTCAGCGTCGGTCCAGCGGGCCAGCCGCGCACAGGTCCTCGCCGGTGGGCGAGCGGCGCCGGGGACGGCTCTGGAACCCGGCGGACCCGGAGGACGGTGTGGCCCCCGGGGGGCTGGCCCGGAAGGGGCGGCCCCCCCGGGGGCGGCCGCGGCGGTGGCCTCGCAGTGGCCGGTCTGCCGCTCCCACCGCAGCCGGGCCGGCAGGTCGTCGGGGGCGGCCGCGGCACCGGCCGGGAGGCCCTCTCGCGACCGGTGCGAGGCGGCGCGCGCACACCCGGTCCGGCCGGGGAGCTCCCCAGGGCGCGGCGTGGCCGGTCGGCCGGTGGCCCCGGCACGCGGTCACGCGCGGAGTGGGCCGTGTGCCCGGATCTTCCTGGCGTCCATCACCGTCGAACAGGACGCGGCGACCGGCCCCGCGAGCAGATCCGTGCGCGGATCGCCGAGCCGGCCCGCACCGGCGCCCTTCCTCCACGGCGGCCCGGCGGTCATGCCCGAAGTGGGGCGCGCGGTCGGCCTGCCCCCGGCCCGTCCCCGTGGCGGGGGCCGGGGTCAGCCCGTCCCCGCCGCTGTCCCGGGGGCGGTGGTCCGGGGCCCGGTGAGGGATGCGGGGGTGGGGCGTGGAGTCCCGGGGCCGGGTCAGGTCGCGGGGTGGGGCGTGGAGTCCCGGGGCCGGGTCAGGTCGCGGGGTGGGGCGTGGAGTCCCGGGGCCGGGTCAGCGTCGCGGGGGAGGGGCCGTGGAGCCCCGGGGGATCAGGTCGACGGGGAGCACGGTGTCCTGGGGGGTCTCGCCGTCCAGGAGCGTCATCAGGGCCCGCATACCGGCCGCGCCCACCGCCTCCGCCGACAGCCGGACCGTGGTCAGCTCCGGCTCCACCGCCGTGGCCAGGGCCAGATCGTCGAAGCCGGTCACCGAGATGTCGTCGGGGATCCGCAGCCCCAGCCGCCGGGCCGCCTTGCAGGCGCCCGCGGCCACGATGTCGTCGTCGCAGACGAGTGCGGTCGGCCGGGGCCCTGGGCGGCCCAGGACGCGCTCGGCGGCCCGGCGGCCCTCCTCGACGCTCAGCCCCGCCGGTTCGGCGCTCAGCGCGGCGCCCGGGACCCCGTCCACCGCCTCCGCCAGGGCCCGGGCGCGGACCCGGAAGGTCCAGGAGTCCACCGCCGCCGCGAGATGGGCCACCCGGCGGTGGCCGAGCCCCAGCAGATGCTCCGCCACCTGCCGCGCCCCGTCCGCGATGTCCAGGTTGACCGTGGCCGCCGCGGCCGCGTCGTCCGGATCGCTGTCGAGCATCACCAGCGGCAGTCCGCCGCCGCGCACCACGACCAGCGCGTCGGCCGCCATGGAGGAGGCGATCACCCCGTCCAGCGAGGCGCGCGCCGAGTCGAACGGGTCCCGGGCCGGGCCCACTCCCTCGGGTGACGGATAGAGCACCACACCGAAGCCGTGGTCGGCGGCGACCCGCTCGGCACCGGTGTAGACGCGGGCGAAGAACTCGGTCGTCAGCGCGGGCACCACCAGCAGCACGGTCCTGGTGCGGCCCAGACGGAGGCTGCGGGCCGCGAGGTTGGGGCGGTAGCCGAGATCCCGCGCGGCGGCGCGCACGGTCTCCACGGTGCGCTCGGAGACCCGTCCGGGCCACTTCTCCCCGAGCACCAGGGACACGGTCGCCTGGGACACGCCCGCCGCGCGCGCCACGTCCCGGCTCGTCGCCCGTCCAGCCGCCGGGCGTCCCGCTGCCGCCCCGCCGCCGCCCCCGCCCGCCCCGCCGCCCCGGCCGCCCGGACGCCCGGAGCCGCCCCGCCGTCCGGGCCCTCACGCCGCGCGGACTCACCCGTCCGGCCGGTTCCCCGGGGACCTTTCCCGGCGGCCCCGCCCGCCGCGTGGGCGCGGTCCGCGCTCGCCACCATCGCCTCCGCTCCCCTCGGTCGCCGTACGGCTGGCCGCAGGCTTCATTTCCGGCCCGCGAGTGGACCCGCGGTGGCGGCCATGGTACGTATGACGCTGGCAGTTATACGTACAACGTCACATGCGACCCGCGACGCGCTCGCGACAACTCACCCGAACCCGCAGGAAGGGGCAGGCAATGGCGGCTGGCTACGGGGAACTGCTGCGCACCCCGCACGCGGCACGGCTGCTCACCGGCACGCTGCTGGGACGGCTTCCGAACGCCACCGCCGCCCTCGCCGTGCTGCTCTTCGCCCGCGCCGAGGGCGGCAGCTACGCCCTCGCCGGGGCGCTGTCGGCCGTCTACGGAGCGGCCAACGCGGTGGGCCAGCCGCTGCTGGGCCGGGCCGTGGACCGGCTCGGCCAGCCCCGGGTGATGCTCCCCGCCGCCGTGGCCTCCGCGCTCGGGATGGTCCTGTTCGCCGTCGCCGGGCTCGATCCGCTGCCCGTGGCGTACGCGGCGATGCTGATCGCCGGGCTGTTCACCCCGCCGTTGGAGGGTGGGCTGCGGGCGCTGTGGCCCACGGTGCTGCGGCGTGAGGACCAGGTGCACGCGGCGTACGCGCTGGACGCAGTGGCCCAGGAGGTGATGTTCGCCGTCGGTCCGCTGCTGGTCACGCTGTCCGTGGCCGTGTGGTCCGAGGCGGCCGCGCTGCTGGTCATCAACGCCGTCGGGGTCGCGGGCGCGCTCTCCGTCGTGGTCTCGCGGCCCTCGCGGCAGTGGCGCTCCGCGCCGCGCGAGGCCCACTGGCTGGGTGCGCTGCGCTCGCCCGGGCTGCTGGTGCTGCTCGGCTCGTTCTTCTTCATCGGGCTCGCCCTCGGCGCCATCGCGGTGGCCGCCGTGGCGTACGCCGACGAGCACGGCGGCGGCGTGGTCTCCAGCGCGCTGCTCTCCGCCCTCGGCGTGGGCGCGCTGGTCGGCGGCATCGTCTACGGCGGCCGCACCTGGCCCGGCGCGCCCGAACGGCGGCTGCGGCTGCTCGTGGCCGCGCTGGCGCTGGGCTATCTGCCGCTGACGCTGGTGCCGGGCGTCGTCCCGATGACCGTCCTCGCCGGGGTGGCGGGCGTGTTCCTCGCCCCGGCGCTGGCCTGCGCCTTCGTCGTCGTGGACCGCCACGCGCCGTCCGGCACGGTCACCGAGGCGTTCTCCTGGCTGGTGACCACCTTCGTGGTGGGCAACGCGGTCGGCACCGCCGTGGCCGGTCCCGCCGTCCAGCTCGGCGGGGTGGCCCCCGGATTCGCGGTGCCCGCGGCCGGTGGCGCGGCCGCGCTGGCGGTGCTGCTGGCGGCCCAGCGGTACCTCCTGGCCGGGCCGCGCCCCGTCGTCCAGCCGACCACGCACCGAACACCGGATGAACCTCGTGCGGAAAATGATCGCAACCATGCCGCCGAACCCGGTTTCAGAGCACGCCATCAGGCGTAATGTTCAGGCATGGACCGCCGCATTTTCGGGCTGGAGAACGAGTACGGCGTCACGTGCACATTCAGGGGACAGCGCCGGTTGTCTCCTGACGAAGTGGCGCGGTACCTCTTCCGCCGTGTCGTCTCCTGGGGCCGCAGCAGCAATGTCTTCCTGCGCAACGGCGCCCGCCTCTATCTCGACGTGGGCTCACACCCGGAATACGCGACACCCGAGTGTGACAACGTGACCGAGCTGGTCACCCACGACAAAGCGGGCGAGCGCATTCTCGAGGGTCTGCTCGTGGACGCGGAGCGCCGCCTGCACGAGGAGGGAATCGCGGGCGACGTCTATCTCTTCAAGAACAACACCGACTCCGCGGGCAACTCCTACGGCTGCCACGAGAACTATCTGGTGGCACGGCACGGGGAGTTCTCCCGGCTCGCCGACATTCTCATCCCGTTCCTGGTGACGCGGCAGCTGTTGTGCGGCGCGGGCAAGGTCCTCCAGACCCCCGCGGCGCGGTCTACTGCGTCAGCCAGCGCGCCGAGCACATCTGGGAGGGCGTCAGCTCCGCCACGACCCGCTCCCGGCCGATCATCAACACCCGCGACGAACCCCACGCCGACGCCGAGCGCTACCGCCGGCTGCACGTCATCGTGGGCGACTCCAACATGTCCGAGACCACCATGCTGCTCAAGGTCGGCGCCACCGACCTGGTGCTCCGCATGATCGAGGCGGGCACGGTGATGCGCGACCTGACCCTGGAGAACCCCATCCGGGCGATCCGCGAGGTCAGCCACGACATCACCGGGCAGCGCAAGGTGCGGCTCGCCAGCGGGCGCGAGGCGTCCGCCCTGGAGGTGCAGCAGGAGTACTACGAGAAGGCCGTCGACTTCTGCGAGCGCCGGGGCATCCGCACCGGCATGGTCGAGCGCGTCCTCGAGCTGTGGGGCCGCACCCTGGACGCGATCCGCACCGAGGAGCTCGACCGGATCGGCACCGAAATCGACTGGGTGATGAAGTACCAGCTCATCGAGCAGTACCGGGCGAAGAACAACATCACCATGTCGCATCCCCGCATCGCCCAGATAGACCTCGCCTACCACGACATCCACCGCCGCCGCGGGCTCTACTACCTGCTGGAGAAGCGCGGCCAGGCGGCCCGGGTCTGCAACGACTTGAAAATCTTCGAGGGCAAGTCGGTGCCACCGCAGACCACCCGCGCCCGGCTGCGCGGCGACTTCATCCGCCGGGCCCAGGAACAGCGCCGCGATTTCACCGTCGACTGGGTGCATCTGAAACTCAATGACCAGGCGCAGCGCACCGTGCTGTGCAAGGACCCGTTCCGCTCGGTCGACGACCGGGTGGAGAAGCTGATCGCCGGTATGTGACCGGCGTACGGCTTACCTTCCCCTCGGGCCCCGTGCGTTCCGCGGACGGGGCCCGAGTCACGTCGTAGAGTGGCGCGCATTGGCCATCGCAAGATCTACCTAACGAGGACTCCGTGCGTCGACGCTCCGTACTCCTTGCCGTGCCCGCGGGCCTGCTGACACTCGCGGGCTGCGGTGACGAAAAGTCAGGGTCCGAGAAGACCAAGCCCTCCCAGGAGCCGACGAACCAGAGTCCCTCACCGGCCCCCAGCGGCAAGATCGTCTCCGGACCGGTGCCGCCCATTACCGCCGGTAAGAAGTTCGGTGAGAAGCCGAAGGTCGCCAAGGGCACGGGAAAGCCCTCGACGGATCTCGCGGTCAAGACGATCAGCCAGGGCGACGGCAGGAAGACGGTCAAGGGCGACTGGCTCCAGATCAACTACCTGGCGCAGATCTGGGACACCGGGAAGGTCATCGACAACACCTTCGACAAGAAGAAGACCGCCGCCTTCCCCATCGGCAAGGGCCAGGTCCTCCCGGGCTGGGACCAGGGACTGCTCGGCCGCAACCTCGGCAGCCGGCTGGAGCTGGCCGTCCCGCCCGCGTACGCCTACGGCAAGCAGGGCCAGCCGCAGGCCGGTATCAAGGGCACCGACACGCTGGTCTTCGTCATCGACCTGGTCGGCGCCTACAACGCCAAGAGCTCGGCCAAGGGCCGCAAGGTGGAGCAGACCGACGCCGACCTGCCCAAGGTGTCCGCCAACACCGACGGCAAGGCGCCCAGCATCACCATCCCCAAGAAGTCCGCGCCGAAGAAGCTGGTCTCCGAGTACGTCATCGAGGGTGACGGCAAGGAGGTCAAGAAGACCGACGCGCTGCTCGTCCAGTACAAGGGCGTGCTGTGGGACGGCGGCAAGGAGTTCGACTCCACCTACAAGCGCGGCGAGCTCGCCCAGTTCTCGCTCCAGCAGGTCGTCAAGGGCTGGTCGCAGGGGCTGACCGGGAAGAAGGTGGGCAGCCGGGTGCTGATCGTCGTGCCCCCGGACCTGGGCTACGGCAAGGCGGCCCAGAAGGGCATCCCCGCCAACTCCACCCTGGTGTTCTCCGTGGACATCCTGGCGGTTCTGTAACCTGTGCGGGTTGCCCACAACGTCACAAGGAGCAATTTCGTGAGCATCGAGAAGCCCGAGGTCGACTTCCCGGGCGGCGAGCCGCCGGCCGAGCTGGAGATCAAGGACATCTGGGAGGGCGACGGGCCCGCGGCCAAGGCCGGCGACAACATCGCCGTGCACTATGTGGGCGTCTCCTTCAGCACGGGCGAGGAGTTCGACGCGAGCTACAACCGCGGCACCCCGCTGCGGATCCAGCTCGGCGTGGGCCAGGTCATCACCGGTTGGGACCAGGGCCTCCAGGGGATGAAGGTCGGCGGCCGCCGCCAGCTCATCATCCCGCCGCACCTCGGCTACGGCGACCGGGGCGCCGGTGGTGGCCGGATCAAGCCGGGCGAGACGCTGATCTTCGTCTGCGACCTGGTCTCCGTCTGAGACGGCCCTCCGTCGCGCCGAGGGCTCCTGCCGATGAGCAGGGGCCCTCGGCTTTTGCCGCGCGTCCCCGTAGCGGTACGGTCACGTGCGTAAGGTCACGAAGAAAGGGCGTCGATGGCGATTGCCAAGGCCGAGCGGCTGATGAACCTGGCCCTGTGCCTGCTGGGAACGCGGCGTCCGCTGACCAAACGGGAGTTGCGGGGCTCCATAGAGGCGTACCTCCAGACCGACACGGCCAACGACGACGCGTTCAACCGCATGTTCGAACGCGACAAGGACGACCTGCGCGAACTCGGCCTGATCATCGAGACGGTGGAGGGCCTCGACGGCGAGATCGGCTATCTCGCCCGCCGGGACAGCAACCGCCTCCCGCCGATCACCCTCGACGCCGAGGAGGCCGCCGCCCTCGGCCTCGCCGCCAAGGTCTGGCAGCAGGCCCGGCTCGCGGGCGCCGCCAGCGGCGCGCTGCAGAAGCTGCGCGCCGCCGGGATGCCGGTCGCCGAGGACCCGTACGACACGCCCGGGCACAGCGCGCTGGAACCGCGCATCCCGGTCCATGAGGCCGCCTTCGAGCCGCTGATGCTCGCCTGCCGCGACCGCCGCCCCGTCGTCTTCGACTACCGCAAGGCGAACGCCGCGCGCCCCGAGCAGCGGCAGGTCGAGCCCTGGACCCTGGAGTGCTGGCGCGGTCACTGGTACCTCGCCGGATGGGACCGCGAGCGCGCCGCCGAGCGGGTCTTCCGGCTCTCCCGGATCACCGGCCGGGTCCGGCTGCGGTCCGGCGCGTTCACCGCCCAGGTGCCCGACCACGTCACCGTCCGGGAGACCGTGGAGAGCTGGGCGGGCGAGACCGCCAACGGCACCGCCCGGATCCGGCTGCGCTCCGGCCACGGCTATCCGCTGCGGGCGAAGGCGCTGTCCACCCGGGAGGCCGGTGACGGCTGGGACGAGCTGGAGATTCCCTACGGGCACGGCCTGGACGCCTGGCTCGTGGAGTTCGGCCCGGACGTGGTCGTACTGGCGCCCGAGGAGCTGCGGGCGGATGTCGTGGACCGGCTGCGCGCGGTCGCCAAGGGCTGAGGGGACGGATCGACTTCACCATGGCCGGAAATGCCATTGACCAGACCCGGCGGATGCTCTCCCTGGTGACGTATCTGCGCGAGCGCCCCGGCGCCCGCGTCGCCGACGTCGCCCGGGCCTTCGGCATCAGCGAGGACGAGCTGATCGCCGACCTGGATGTGCTGCCGCTGTGCGGCACCAGCTTCCGCGGCGGCGATCTGATGGACATCGACACCGACGGCGAGCGGATCTGGTGGCACAACCCCGATGACGTGGCCGAGCCGCTGCGGCTGGCCGCCGACGAGGCCACCGCGCTGCTGGTCGCCGCCCGCGCCGTCGCGACCCTCCCCGGGCTGCGCGAGGGCGACCGGGACGCGCTGCTGCGGGCCACCGCCAAGCTGGAGGCCGCGGCGGGTGAGGCGGCGGGCGCCAGCTCCCGGCTATCGGTGATCTTCGAGTCGGAGGGCGGGGTCTTCGCCGACGTCGACCGCGCCATCTCCGAGCGCCGCAGGCTGTGGCTGCGCTACTACTCACCCGCCCGTGACGAGATCACCGAGCGCGAGGTCGACCCGATCCGGCTCTTCGCCGTCGGCCGCACCTACATGGAGGCCTGGTGCCGCCTCTCCGAGGCGCGGCGGACCTTCCGGCTGGACCGGGTCGTGGAGATCAAGCTGCTGGACGACGCGTCCGATCCGCCCCCGATCGAGCTGCGCGACCTGTCGGAGCTGTCCTCCGCGCTGGTGCAGACCGGCGCCGAGGACCCCGAGGTGGTCGTCGAGGTCGGACCCGGCGGGCGCTGGGTCGCCGAGTACTACCCGCATGACAGCGCCGACGAGCTGCCCGACGGGGGCTTGCGGATCACGCTGCGCGCGCCCGACCCCGGCTCGCTGCGGCGCCTGGCGCTGCGGCTGGGCCGGGACGGCAGGATCGTCTCGCCGCAGGAGCTGGCGGACAGTGCTCGGGACGCGGCGCGGCAGGCGCTCGTGGCGTACGGTGAGTGAAGGGACGCACACAGTGACCGCACGGGGGAGTGCCACGTCGGTGGTCTTCAAGGCAGCCTGTCCGGAGTGCCGCGGCCGGTTCGAGCTGACCGCGGGCGCCCTGCGGCTGGCCATCGGGGCCAGCGACCGCACCACCTTCTACTCCTTCACCTGCCCCGACTGCGGGAGCGCGGTGCGCAAACCGGCGGGGGAGCGGATCGTGGAGCTGCTCACCGGTGGCGGGGTGCGTACGCTGCGACTGCACTCCACCGTCTAGGCTCTGCCGCATGCTCTGGCCGATGCTCGCCCTCGCCCTCGCCTTCTGCGGAATCGCCGTCCTCGCCGTGCTCTCGGCGCGGGTCTACGCGGAGGTCCGCAGGCTGGCCCGGCAGGTGTCGGACAGCTCGCGGCGGATCACCCGGGCCGCGGAGGACCTGGAGCGGGCCTCGGCTCCACTGGGGTCACAGGTCGACGCGCTGCGTCGGCGGTGACGCGGGTCGCCGCTGATGGGCGCCCTGCTGTCCCACGGCCAAGCGGGGTACGCTGACATTTCGTGGCCCCGGAATCGAGGCGGAGGGCCGCAACCCGGAGTCCGCACGGGGATTGCTTACGGTTTACCCCCGCGCGCTACGATCGCTGACAGCACGGCTGCCGGACACCTGTCCGACCGGTCGGGCAGCCCCACCCCAGCCGCCTCGGTGAGAAGGTAGACGCTTATGCTGTTCGGAAAGATCGGCGTTCCCGAGATTCTCCTCATCCTTGTCGTCGTGCTGCTGCTGTTCGGTGCCAAGAAGCTTCCGGACATGGCGCGCTCGCTGGGCAAGTCGGCCCGGATCCTCAAGAGCGAGGCGAAGGCCATGAAGGCGGATGGCCAGCAGCAGAGTGCCCCGGCCGACCCGCCGAACCCCGGTCAGGACGACGCCACTCACCGCACCATCCAGGCCGCGCCCGGAGACGTGACCAGCTCGCGCCCGGTGTCGGAGCCGAGCGACACCACCAAGCGCTGACCCAGGGCCACTTGAAGGCGGCACGAAGGGCCGCCACCGGACGCACGAGATGAGGACGTGGGTTGCTCAAGTCTGCCCGCAAAAAGGAGAAGGACCCCGAGGGGCGGATGCCCCTCTCCGAGCACCTGCGTGAGCTGCGCAACCGGCTGCTCAAATCGGTCCTGGCGATCTGTGTGGTCACGATCATCGCGATGTTCTACTACATGGACATCGCGAAGTTCCTGATGCGGCCGGTGCTCGACGCCGTCGGCTGTGGCGGGGTCTCGTTCTCCGACCTCACGGGCAAGGGGGGCGAGGGGGGCAAGGGCCACGACTGCGCCTACTTCACCGTGAACGGTCTGCTGTCGCCGTTCACGATCATGCTGAAGGTCTCCTTCACGACCGGGTTGGTGGTGGCCACCCCGATCTGGCTTTACCAGCTGTGGGCCTTCCTCGCGCCCGGGCTGCACCGCAACGAGAAGAAGTACGGCCTGTTCTTCGTCGGGCTGGGCGTACCGCTCTTCGTCGGCGGCGCGTACTTCGCGTACCTGATCCTGCCGACCAGCGCCAAGGTCCTCATCGGCTTCACCCCGGAGGGGGCCAACAACCTCCTCCCACTGGACGACTTCCTCGATCTGCTGGCCCGGATGGTCGTCGTCTTCGGGCTCGCCTTCGAGCTTCCACTGCTGCTGATCCTGCTGAACTTCACCGGCATCCTCAGCGGACGCCGGATGCTCGGCTGGTGGCGCGCCATGATCATGGGCATCACGGTCTTCGGCGCCATCGCCACGCCAAGTACCGACCCGATCGGCATGTTCGCCCTGGCCGGGCCGGTCGTCGTGCTCTACTTCGGCGCCGTCGGCGTCGCCCTGGTCAACGACCGGCGCAAGGCGCGTCGCCGGGCCGCCGACCCGGACTTCGGCCTGAGCGACGACGAGGCGTCCCAGCTGGACCTGACCCCCGAGGCCGTGGCCGCGCCCAGCGCCACGCCGGAGCTCACCGACGGGGACGACTCCGGCCCCGCCCGGCGCAACGGCTACGACGACGTCACGTAGCCGCACCCGGCGGCACGCCGCCGCATCCGGTCATATCCGGCCGTACCCGGTCATGCCCGCCCACCCGCGGCCGCCCATCGGACAGCCCGGTGGGCGGCTCGGCGGGCGGACCGGTCCGGCGGGCCGAACAAAGCCCCGATAAAGATCGCGTGCGCTGTCGGAGGTGGCCGGTAGGCTCGTAGATACGATGACCGACGAGCTATCTCCCGCCGAGCGCTACGCGGCGTCCCGCGTCCGGGCCGCCGAGCAGGCCACCGCGCTGGCCCCCTTCCGAGAGATGTACGACTTCGAGCTGGACCCGTTCCAGATCGAGGCGTGCAAGGCCCTGGAGAGCGGCAAGGGTGTGCTGGTCGCCGCTCCCACCGGCTCGGGCAAGACCATCGTGGGCGAGTTCGCCGTCCACCTGGCGCTGACCCAGGGCCGCAAGTGCTTCTACACCACGCCCATCAAGGCGCTGTCGAACCAGAAGTACACCGACCTGGTGAAGCGCTACGGCGCCGACCAGGTCGGCCTGCTCACCGGGGACAACAGCGTCAATTCCGAGGCCCCGGTGGTCGTGATGACCACCGAGGTGCTGCGGAACATGCTCTATGCCGGTTCCCAGTCGCTGCTCGGCCTCGGCTATGTGGTGATGGACGAGGTCCACTACCTCTCCGACCGGTTCCGGGGCGCGGTGTGGGAGGAGGTCATCATCCACCTCCCCGAGTCGGTGACGCTGGTGTCACTCTCCGCGACCGTCTCCAACGCCGAGGAGTTCGGTGACTGGCTGGACACCGTCCGGGGCGACACCGAGGTCATCGTCTCCGAGCACCGTCCGGTGCCGCTGTGGCAGCACGTGCTGGCCGGGCGCCGGATGTACGACCTGTTCGAGGAGAAGAGCGGCCAGGACGGTGACCAGAGCGGACGCCGCGAGGTCAACCCCGATCTGGTCCGGCTGGCCCGGATGGAGAACAGCCGCCCTCCTTCGGCCGCGACAAGCGCCGCGGCCGCAACATGCGCGAGGCCGACCGGGAGCGCGAGCGCCGCCAGCGCAGCCGGATCTGGACCCCCGGCCGCCCCGAGGTGATCGACCGGCTCGATGCCGAGGGGCTGCTTCCGGCCATCACCTTCATCTTCAGCCGGGCCGGCTGCGAGGCCGCCGTCCAGCAGTGCCTCCACGCGGGGCTGCGGCTCAACGACGAGTCGGCGCGCTCCCAGGTGCGGTCCATCGTCGAGGAGCGCACCGCCGGGATCCCCGACGAAGACCTCCATGTGCTGGGGTACTTCGAATGGCTGGAGGGCCTGGAGCGGGGCATCGCGGCCCACCACGCCGGAATGCTCCCCACCTTCAAGGAAGTGGTCGAGGAGCTCTTCGTCCGCGGCCTGGTCAAGGCGGTCTTCGCCACCGAGACCCTCGCCCTGGGCATCAACATGCCCGCCCGCTCGGTGGTGTTGGAGAAGCTCGTCAAGTGGAACGGCGAGCAGCACGTCGACATCACCCCCGGTGAGTACACCCAGTTGACCGGCCGCGCCGGGCGGCGCGGTATCGACGTCGAGGGCCATGCGGTGGTGCTGTGGCAGCGCACCATGGACCCAGCGGCGCTCGCCGGGCTGGCCGGCACCCGTACGTATCCGCTGCGCTCCTCCTTCAAACCGTCGTACAACATGGCGGTCAACCTGGTCTCCCAGTTCGGGCGGCACCGCTCGCGCGAGCTGCTGGAGACCTCCTTCGCACAGTTCCAGGCCGACAAGGCGGTCGTCGGGATCTCCCGCCAGGTGCAGCGCAACGAGGAGGGCCTGGAGGGCTACCGCGCCTCCATGACCTGCCACCTCGGCGACTTCGACGAGTACGCGCGGCTGCGCCGCGAGCTCAAGGACCGCGAGACCGAGCTGGCCCGGCAGGGCGCGGCCCAGCGGCGCGCGGCCGCCGCGGTCGCCCTGGAGAAGCTCCGCCCCGGCGATGTCATCCACGTGCCCACCGGCAAGTTCGCCGGGCTCGCCCTGGTGCTGGACCCCGGGCTGCCCGCCGGGCGGGTGGGCGGCCACCGCGGCATGGAGTACCACGACGGGCCGCGGCCCCTGGTGCTCACCGCCGAGCGGCAGGTCAAGCGGCTGGCGTCGATCGACTTCCCGGTCCCGGTCGAGCCGCTGGACCGGATGCGGATCCCCAAGTCGTTCAATCCGCGCAGCCCCCAGTCGCGCCGCGATCTGGCCTCCGCGCTGCGCACCAAGGCCGGCCACCACGATGTGCGGCGCCACCGCAAGGAGCGCTCGCCCGCCGCCGACGACACCGAGATCAGCCGGCTGCGCGCGGCCATCCGCGCCCACCCCTGCCACGGCTGCAGCGACCGCGAGGACCACGCCCGCTGGGGCGAGCGCTACCACCGGCTGCTGCGCGACACCCGGCAGCTGGAGCGGCGCATCGAGGGCCGTACGAACACCATCGCCCGCACCTTCGACCGGATCTGCTCCCTGCTGAGCGAGCTCGGCTATCTGCGCGGCGACGAGGTCACGGACGAGGGCAGACGGCTGGCGCGGCTGTACGGCGAGCTGGACCTGCTGGCCAGCGAGTGCCTGCGCGAGGGCGTCTGGGAGGGGCTGCCCCCGCCGAGCTCGCGGCCTGCGCCTCCGCGCTGGTCTACGAGGCGCGGACGGCCGATGACGCGCTGCCGCCCAAGCTGCCCACGGGCCGGGCCAAGGACGCGCTCGGCGAGATGGTCCGGATATGGGGCCGGCTGGACGCCCTGGAGGAGGAGCACAAGATCAACCAGGCGGAGGGCGTCGGCCAGCGCGAGCCGGACCTGGGCTTCGCCTGGGCCGCCTACCGCTGGGCCTCCGGCCACGGGCTCGACGAGGTGCTGCGCGAAATCGACATGCCCGCCGGTGACTTCGTGCGCTGGACCAAGCAACTGATCGATGTGCTCGGCCAGATCGCCGCCGCGGCCCCGAGGGCACCGTGGCCCGCAGCGCCCGCCGCGCGGTCGACGGGCTGCTGCGCGGGGTCGTGGCGTACTCCTCGGTCGGCTGAGGCCCAGCCCGCCGCCCACCGCGGTGGCCTCAGGCCGGATCGTAGATGAAGGGGAGGGTGTTGCTGTTGCCCCCGGGGGTGTGGAGCTGAACGTTGACGGTTCCGGCCGCATGGGCCGGAGTCGTCGCCACGGCCACGGTGTCCGAGAGCACGCTGAAGGAGGCCGGGACGCCTCCGAAGGTCACGGAGTCGGTGTAGGTGAGGTTGGAGCCGTTGATCGTGACGGAGTCGCCGCCCAGTGACGAACCCTCGTCCGGGATGAGCGAATTGATCACCGGAGCGCCGAGATAGGTGTAGTACGGGCTCCCCGGGCCCAAGGTGCTGGTGCCGCCCGGTGTGGTCACGGTGACCACGACCGTGCCGGTCCCGGGAGGGGCGGTCGCCGTCAGCTGATTGTCGGAGACCACGGTGAAGCCGGCGGCGAGGTTGGGGCCGAAGTGGACGGCGTTGGCCAGCGCCAGGCCGCTGCCGGTGATGGTGACGGAGGTACCACCGGTGTCCGGACCGAACTGCGGGGTCACGCCGGTGACGACCGGTGCGGCGACATAGATGTACGACAGCGGATTGCTGATGCCCCCCGGCGTGGTGACGGTCACATTCACCACCGAGGGCGGCCCCGCGGGGGCGTTGACGGTGATTTGGGTGGGGGTGTTGGTGAGGATGGTGGCGGGGGTGGCGCCGAAGAGGACTTGGGTGGCGCCGGTGAGGTTGGTGCCGGTGAGGGTGACGGTGTTTCCGCCGGAGGTGGGGCCTGAGGTGGGGTTGAGGTTGGTGAGGGTGGGGGCGGAGACGGTGGTGTAGGTGTAGGGGAGTGGGTTGCTGGTGCCGCCTGGGGTGGTGGCGGTGATATTGACGGTGCCGGTGCCCGCGGGGGCGTTGACGGTGATTTGGGTGGGGGTGTTGGTGAGGATGGTGGCGGGGGTGGCGCCGAAGAGGACTTGGGTGGCGCCGGTGAGGTTGGTGCCGGTGAGGGTGACGGTGTTTCCGCCGGAGGTGGGGCCTGAGGTGGGGTTGAGGTTGGTGAGGGTGGGGCGGAGACGGTGGTGTAGGTGTAGGGGAGTGGGTTGCTGGTGCCGCCTGGGGTGGTGGCGGTGATATTGACGGTGCCGGTGCCCGCGGGGGCGTTGACGGTGATTTGGGTGGGGGTGTTGGTGAGGATGATGGCGGGGGTGGCGCCGAAGAGGACTTGGGTGGCGCCGGTGAGGTTGGTGCCGGTGAGGGTGACCGTATTGCCGCCGCCGGTGGGTCCCGAGGTCGGGCTGAGCGCGGTGAGCACCGGAGCCGCGACCGTCGTATAGGTGAAGAACACGTTCTGAGTGCTGGTTCCCGTCGGACCCGTGACCGTGACCTTGGCCGTGCCGCTCCCCGGCGGAGTCCTCGCCGTGATCTGTGTGTTGCTCACGACGACCACATTGGTGGCGAGATTCGGGCCGAACCTGACCACGGTGGCACCGGTGAAGCCGGAACCGTTGATCGTGACAGGGGTGCCCCGGCCGGATTGCCTTGGGTGGGGCTGACGCTGGTCACTACGGGGGCCATGATGCCCTTCTCCTTCTTGAGCCGTGCGGACGGCCGTGCCCTGACCGGCGGGACGTCGGCCAGGGCACGGGGATCGGAAATCACCGTGTGCCATCCGGGGTGCTGACCCGGGGGATGACCGTGCGGGGCGTGCCCGCCCACGGTCGGTGGATCAGGTGACGGTGAAGGTGGCCGGGCCGGATGTGCCACCACAGGTGGTGATCGTGAAGGCTCCGGCGCCCGCGGCCGCCGCGGCGGGCACCGCGGTGACGATGGAGGTGGCGTCGATGGGGGTGAAGGGCAGGCCGGTGAAGGCGGTGGCCGCCGAGTCGGTGAACGTCACGTCGGTGATGCCGATGAGGCAGGTGGCGTCGGAGATGGTGGTCTCGGTCCCCGCCGGGCCCGTGGCGGGGGTCAGGGTGGCGGTGGCCAGACTCGGCGCGTTGTAGTAGTCGACTTGGGTGGTGCCCGCGGTACCCGTGCCGCCTACGGTGGTGACCGTGACCTGCTGGGTGTCGAAGCAGCCGGCCGGGGTGTGGGCCGGAGCGGTGACGGTGACCTGGGTGTTGCTGCCGCCTGCGGCGAAGGCGACCGGGGTGAGCGCGCCCACGTGGACGGTGCCCCCTGCCGCGAAGCCGGTGCCGAAGACCGTGAGCGGGCCGCCACCGGCGGGCAGACACGTCTGGCCCAGCCCCGTGGTCGTCGGCGCGACGATGACGAAGAACGGCACCGAGTTGCTCCTGGTTCCGTTCGACAGGTTGACGCTGACCGAGACTTGCCCGAGCACGGCGCGGTGGTGGGAACCACGAAGGTGACCAGGGTGTTGGAGACCGACGCCGGGGTGACGACGGCACCGCCGAAGTTCACCGAGACGGTCGTGCCCAGCGAGGTGCCGTTGATGCTGATGGTGTCGCCGACCTTGCCCTGGTTGGGGGTGACGGAGGTGATGGGCATGAGCTTTCTCCTGTTCGATCGTCTTGCTCTGGGCGGATGTGCCGAGGGAAGGAGGGATGGGCCCGTGGCCGCCGTTGCCCGTACCGGCTTCCGTTGCGCGGAGGGGTGGAAGGGGAGACGAACCCTCGGGGCCTGGGACGCCACGGCCTTCAGCGGGGACCGCATGACCGGTGATGGCGACTTGAGGGGGACTCGTGCCCGGGTGCCGGCCGTAATAGGGCGAGTCATGCACGGAACGGGTCGGCGCCGAGGTCACCGTGGTGCCGAAACTCTCGCTCGATGTGAGTGAACCAAAAGCGGGATGGGTGCGGAAGGTGCGAAAAAGGCTCGAACGGAGCTCATATGACGATATGTCAAGTCTTCGTGGCAGGCTCTCGCGAGCGGGAGTGCGCCCCCGCGCCGCCGGATCGATGCCGGTTGCTCTGCCGTGCCCGCCGAGGGCGGCGCACGCAACGGCCCCGGCCGGATGCTCCCGGCCGGGGCCTGATGGTCGTACGCGCCGCGTCCCCTGCGCGACGGCCGTCTGCGCGACGGCCCAGCGCGACGGCTTCCTATGCGACTGCCTTCTGTGCCGCACTCCTGCGCGACGGTCTCGTGCGTCGCGCCCCCTATGCGGCGGCCTCCCGCGCGGCGCCGCCTGGGCGCGGGTTCACTACGTGGCGCCCCCTACGCGGCGGCTTCACGCGCGGCGCCCCAGGCGACGCGACTACGTGGCGCCCCGTGCGCGGCGGCTTCCTGCGAGGCGCCCCCTACGCGGCGGCCTCCTCGGGCCCCGCGCCCTCCTGCTCCGCCTCGACCTGCTGGTTCCACTCCCGCTTCGACGCCTGCCAGCCGTCCTCGTCATGGCCGCGCCGCCAGTAGCCGGAGATGGACAGCCACTCGCGCGGGATCTGGCGCTCGAGGCGCAGATGGCGGCGGATCTCCTTCACGAAGCCCGCCTCGCCGTGGACGAAGGCGTGCACCTGTCCGGGCGGGAACTCCAGCCTCCGCACTGCCGCCACCAGCGCCTCGCCGACCGGCGCGGCGCCCCGGTGCAGCCAGCTCAGCTGGACCCCCTCGGGGACGGTGAGCTTGAGCTCCTCCGTCTCGTCCGCCACCTCGATGAACGCGTGCACCGGCACCTCGGCCGCGCCGCCCGCCCGGCCGTCGGCGAGCCGCTCCAGCGCCGTGGCGATCGCGGGCAGCGCGCTCTCGTCCCCCGCGAGCAGATGCCAGTCGGCCTCGCTGCTGGGAGCGTAGGCGCCGCCCGGCCCCATGAAGTGGATCTCCTCGCCGGGCCGGACCCGGGCGGCCCACGGCCCGGCCAGCCCTTCGTCGCCATGGGTCACGAAGTCCACCGTCAGCTCGCGGACGGCCGGATCCCACGCCCGCACCGTGTACGTCCGGGTGACCGGCCACTGCTCGCGCGGGAACTCGGCACGGATCCGCTCCAGGTCGAACGGCTCGGGGTAGACGGCACCCCCGGTCGGGAAGAGCAGCTTGATGTAGTGATCGGTCCACTCGCCCGCGTGGAAGTCCGCGAGGCCGTCGCCGCCCAGGACGACCCGCACCATGTGCGGGGTCAGCCGGTCGGTGCGCACCACCTGTGCGCGATGCGGTGTGCGCGTCTTACGGGCCGGACGGTCCGCCATGGCGACCTCCCTGATCAACAAGAGTTAGGTTTACCTAACCTAACAGCTCACTCCTCAAGAGTGGACAGCAATCTGCGCAAAGATCCACCCAAGCCCCAGCGCTCCGCCAGCGCCGCCACGGCTCCGGGGTCGCGCGGTGACCGCGGCAGCGCCGGGTCGAAGGCGGGGAGCGCCACGTCCGAGGCGACCCGGACCACCTTCGGGGCGACCTCGACATACGCCCGCGCCTCGGCCAGCCGCTTGCGCTGGGCGGGGGTCAGCTTGGCGGCGGGGTCGTCGACGGCGGCCATGATCCCGGCCAGGTCGCCATGGGCGGCCAGCAGCTTGGCGGCGGTCTTCTCGCCGACGCCGGGCACCCCCGGCAGCCCGTCGCTGGGGTCGCCGCGCAGCAGCGCCAGATCCGCGTACCCCCGGCCGGTCACTCCGTACTTCTCGCGCACGTACGACTCGTCGACGAGCTGGAGGGTGCCCACGCCCTTGACGGGGTAGAGCACCCGCACCCCGCGCTCGTCGTCCACCAGCTGGAACAGATCGCGGTCGCCGGTGACGATGTCGACCGGACCGGCCGCCCGGCCCGTGAGCGTGCCGATCACATCGTCGGCCTCGTAGTCCGCGGCGCCGACCCGGGCGATGCCGAGCGCGTCCAGCACCTCGTCGATCACCGGGACCTGCGGGGAGAGGGTGTCCGGCACCTCCTCCCGGTCCACCCCGGCCCCTCCGGGGCCTCCTCGGCCACCCGGTGGGCCTTGTACGTGGGGATCAGGGCCACCCGCCAGGCCGGGCGCCAGTCGAAGTCCATGCAGGCCACCAGGTCGTCCGGGCGATGGTCCTGGACGAGCCGGGCGATGAAGTCCAGGAGCCCGCGCACGGCGTTCACCGGCGTGCCATCGGGGCCCGGACCGAGTCCGGGACCCCGAAATAGGCTCGGAAGTAGAGGGAGGCGGTGTCGAGGAGCATCAGGCGTCGCGTCACGAACCCGACTATGCACTACCCCACTGACACGGATCCCGAGGATAATGTGAACTGGATCACCGTTTGGTTTACGCCAAATCGATCGGGGCAGGCGCGCCCCCGGAGCGGACCCGTTCAGTGATTCAACTATTGCGGCGGTCAGCGGTCCGATGCCGCACCGCTCCACGACCCGCCGGCGGGGGTGGCGGGTCGCTTTTTGGTGCGATCTGAGAGGTACATGTGGGCAAATTGCGAGCCGAACACCTGTACAAGGTGTTCGGCAGACGACCCGATGAGGCGGTGGCGCAGCTGGAAGGCGGCGCGGACCGCGAGGAGCTCCGGGCGAGCGGCACGACAGCAGCGGTCATCGATGCCTCCTTCGCCGTCGAGGCGGGCCAGATCTTCGTCGTCATGGGTCTGTCCGGATCCGGCAAGTCCACCCTGCTGCGGATGCTGAACGGGCTGCTGGAGCCGACCGCCGGGCGTGTGCTCTTCGACGACGACGACCTGACCGCGCTCACCCCCAAGGGTCTGCGCGAGGTCCGGTCCCGCAAGATCAGCATGGTCTTCCAGCACTTCGCCCTCTTCCCGCACCGCAGCGTGCTGGAGAACGCCGCCTACGGCCTCGAGGTGCAGGGCGTGCCGCGCGAGGAGCGCATCCGGCGCGCCACCGAGGCGCTGGAGCTGGTGGGCCTGGCCGGCTGGGAGAAGTCCTGGCCCGATGAGCTCTCCGGCGGTATGCAGCAGCGCGTCGGCCTCGCCCGGGCCCTGGCCACCGACGCCGACATGCTGCTGATGGACGAGTCCTTCAGCGCGCTGGACCCGCTGATCCGCCGCGATATGCAGGACCAGCTGCTCCAGCTCCAGAAGCGGCTCAAGAAGACCATCGTCTTCATCACCCACGACCTGAACGAGGCCATGCGGCTCGGCGACCGCATCGCCGTGATGCGCGACGGCCGGATCGTCCAGATCGGCACAGCCGAGGACATCCTGGTGACCCCCGCCAACGACTACGTCGCCTCCTTCACCCAGGACGTCGACCGCAGCCGCGTGCTCACCGCCGGCGCGATCATGGCCGAGCCGAGCGAGGCGCTGGGCACCACGACCGACGACGGCACCACGCTCCGTACCGAGCAGGACGTGCTCGCGGCCGCCCCCGCCACCGTCACCGAGAGCACCCCGATCATGGAGCTGTTCCAGCCGTGTTCGCGCAGCGGGGTCGCGGTCGCCGTCACCGACGACGACGGTGCGCTCACCGGCGTCGTCACCCGTGCCCGGCTGCTCGCCGTCCTCGGCGAGCCGGACCCCGGGCCCGACGGGGCCGAACCGCCGGCCGGTGAGACACCGGACGCGTCCGAGACCACCAAGAAGGTGATCACCGGTGCCTAGGCTTCAGCTCGGCGACTGGATCGACTCCGGCGTCAACTGGCTCCGAGACAATCTGAGCTGGCTCTTCGACTTCATCTCCAGCATCGTCCAGGGCATGTACGACGCGGTGAACACGGTGCTCAGCGGCCCCGAGCCGCTGCTGCTCGCGGGCATCCTGGCGCTGCTCGCCTGGTGGCTGCGCGGGCTGCTGCCCGCCGTGCTCGCCTTCCTGGGATTCGCCCTCATCGACTCGATCGAGTTGTGGGGCGAGGCGATGAACACCCTCGCACTGGTGCTGGTCGCCGGTGTGATCACCATCGTGTTCGCGGTGCCGCTCGGCATCTGGGCCTCGCGCAACCGCGCGGTGAGCGCCGTGATCCGTCCGGTGCTGGACTTCATGCAGACGATGCCCGCCTTCGTCTACCTGATCCCCGGCATCTTCTTCTTCGGCCTCGGGGTGGTCCCCGGTGTCGTCGCCACCGTCATCTTCTCGATGCCCCCGGGCGTCCGCATGACGGAACTGGGCATCCGGCAGGTGGATGCGGAGCTGGTGGAGGCGGCCGACGCCTTCGGCACCCATCCGCGTCGTACCCTGCTGCGCGTCCAGCTCCCGCTGGCCCTGCCCACCATCATGGCGGGCGTCAACCAGGTGATCATGCTGGCGCTGTCCATGGTCGTCATCGCCGGTATGGTCGGCGCCGAGGGCCTGGGCTCCACCGTCTTCCAGGCGATCAGCTCCGTCGACGTGGCCATGGGCTTCGAGGGCGGTATCGCGGTGGTCATCCTGGCCATGTACCTGGACCGGATGACCAGCGCGCTCAACCAGCGCGTCTCCCCGCTGGCCCGCCGCGCGCTGGCCAAGGAGAAGGCCAAGGCGCTCAGCGGCATGAAGGTGCTGCACTGGCGGCCCGCGACCTCCGTCGCCATGGTCGGCGTCGTCGTCCTGGCGCTGGTCGCCGGCGGCATGAGCATGTTCGGCGGCAACGACGAGGGCCCCGAGGTCTCCGCCAACGTCGGCAAGGGCCAGTCGGTCAACATCGGCTACATCAACTGGGACGAGGGCGTCGCCTCCACCTTCCTGTGGAAGGAGCTCCTGGAGCAGCGCGGCTTCAAACCCAAGGTGCAGTCGTACGACGTCGGCGCGCTGTACACCGGTATGGCCGCGGGCAACATCGACTTCGAGACGGACTCCTGGCTGCCCACCACCCACGCCTCGTACTGGTCGAAGTACAAGAGCAAGCTGGAGAACCTGGGCTCCTGGTACGGCCCCACCTCCCTGGAGATCGCGGTCCCCTCGTACGTCAAGGGCGTCAAGACCCTGGAGGACCTCGAGAAGAAGTCCAGCACCTTCAAGAAGAAGATCGTCGGCATCGAGCCCGGTGCCGGTGAGATGAAGCTGATGCAGGACAAGGTCATGCCGGGCTATGGGCTGAACAAGAACTTCAGCCTGGTCAAGGGCTCCACCGCGGCCATGCTCTCGCAGCTGGACCGCTCCTACGCCAAGAAGGAGCCGATCGCGGTCACCCTGTGGTCCCCGCACTGGGCGTACAACAAGTACAAGCTCACCAAGCTGAAGGACCCCAAGGGCGCCTTCGGCAAGGGCGACCGCATCGACTCCCTCGCGCGCAAGGGCTTCTCCAAGGAGAACCCGCAGGTCGCCAAGTGGATCAAGAACTTCAAGCTGGACGAGAAGCAGCTCACCAGCCTGGAGTCGGCCATCCAGGACGCCGGTAAGGGCAAGGAGCAGCAGGGCGTGCGCGCCTGGCTGAAGCAGAACCCGGGCATGGCCAACAAGCTCGCCCCGGTGCCCGGCGGCGCCGACCAGAAGGGCAAGGACGCGGGTGCCGCGCCGAAGATCGGCTACTTCCCGTGGGACGAGGACGTCGCCACCACCTACCTGTGGAAGAACGTCCTGGAGCGGCGCGGCTACAAGCCGGAGATCAAGCAGTACGACGTCGGCTCCATGTTCACCGGCATGAGCACCGGACAGGTCGACGTCGAGTTCGACGGCTGGCTGCCGATCGCCCAGAAACAGTACTGGGACAAGTACAAAAAGAATCTGGTCGATATCGGGGCCTGGTACGACAAGACCTCCCTCGAGATCGCCGTGCCGTCCTACGTCAAGGACGTGAAGTCCCTGGCGGACCTGAAGGGCAAGGCGTCCACCTTCAAGGGCAAGATCATCGGCATCGAGCCGGGCACCGGCGAGATGAAGATGCTCAAGAACAAGGTGATGCCGGCCTACGGCCTGGACAAGGAGTACGAGGTCACCGACGGCTCCTCGCCGGCGATGCTGGCGCAGCTGGAGCGCTCGTACGCCAAGAAGGAGCCGGTCGCGGTCGTCCTGTGGACCCCGCACTGGGCGTACAGCAAGTACAAGCTCACCAAGCTCGCCGACCCCAAGAAGGCGTTCGGGGAGAGCAACCAGATCCGCTCGCTCGGCAACAAGTCCTTCCCGAAGAAGTACCCGGAGTTCTACGGGTGGCTGAAGAAGTGGCACATGACCGAGAAGGAGCTGGCGAGCCTGGAGCAGGCCATCCAGGACGCCGGTAAGGGCAACGAGGAGAAGGGCGTCCAGAAGTGGATGGACGCCCACCCCGGCATCGTCGACAAGATGGCGCCGGTGGCTTCCTGACCCACCGTCCGCACCACGCACACCGCGGCCCGGAGCGCATCGCGTGCTCCGGGCCGCGGTGTCTTCCTTTCCGGAACAGCCCGCCGCCCACTCATGACCCCAGTCGGCCCGTACCCGGCGTTGTGGAACCCACGGAGCCGGCGGGCCGTCGCGCCGTACGGTGGAGCCGCCGTACGGTGGAGCGATGAGCCCTCGCACCCCCGTACGGCGCGTGGTGTCCCTCGTGCCCTCGCTCACCGAGGCCGTCGCCGCCACCGCGCCGGAGCTGCTCGCCGGGGCGACCGACTGGTGCACCCATCCGCCCGGCCTCACCGCGGAGCGGATCGGCGGCACCAAGAATCCCGACACCGCCCGGATCGCCGCCCTCGCCCCGATCTCGTGATCGCCAACGAGGAGGAGAACCGCCCCTCCGACCTCGCCGCGCTGCGCGCCGCCGGACTCGAGGTCCTGGTGACCGAAGTGCGCACCCTGGAGCAGGCGTTCAGCGAGCTGGAGCGGGTCCTGGTGCGCGGCTGCGGACTGGCCCGGCCCGGCTGGCTGGACGCGGCCGAGGGCGCCTGGGCGGACGTACCGGCCGGGGGCCCGGCGCGGCACGCCGTCGTACCGGTGTGGCGGCGTCCGTGGATGGTGTTGGGCCGGGACACCTTCGCCGGTGACGTCCTGGCCCGGCTGGGCGTACGGCACCTCTACAGCGCGCATCCCGAGCGCTATCCCCGGATCCCGATCCAGGAGTTGACGGCGGGGGAGGCCGATCTGGTGGTGTTGCCCGACGAGCCGTACCGCTTCACGGCCGACGACGGGCCCGAGGCGTTCCCCGGCCTCCCCGCGGCTCTCGTCAGCGGCCGTCACTTCACCTGGTACGGCCCCTCGCTGGCGGAGGCGCCCGCCGTCCTCACGGCCGCGCTGTCGGCGGCGCGCTGACCGTATGAGGGCCGAGGGGCCTCAGGCCTGTGCGTAGTCGGCGAGGACCGGTTCGAGTACCGGTTCGAGCAGGGCGAACGCCCGGGTGGCCTCCGGTTCGAGGACCGCGGCGATCTCCCTGGTCGGTCCGTCCCGCGAGCGTGAGGTCCTGAACCCCGGCGGAGCAGGACGAGGGGCACCCCGGCGAGCAGGGGGCGTCCGTGCGCGGGGCGATGTCGCCGGGGGAGGCGGAGGCGCCGGTCGCCTCGGCGAGGGCGGCCGTCGTACATTTCCTCGGTGAGGAGACGGGGAAGACGAGCCCGTCCACCCTCACGAGCCCGGATCACCCGCGAGTCCGGATCACCCTCACCGAACACTTCACCGGAACACCTTCGACGGAGGACCGTTGCTGAACGTCATCGCCGTACCCATGGCGCCCGAGGCGGCCCGAGCGGCCCGCGACCGGCCCGACGCGCTGATCGCCGCCCCGCTGCCGGACGACGCCGAGGTGCGGGGCGACTGGGTCCGCGCGCCCGGCGCCCGCGGCGGCGCGGTGATCTACGTGCACGGCGGCGGGTTCGCCCACACCATGCCCGAGGCCGAGCGGGTGATGGCCTACCGGCTGTCGAAGGCGACCGGACGCCCGGCCCTGCGGGTGGACTACCGGCTGGCGCCCGAACACCCTTATCCGGCGGCGCTCGAGGACGTGCTGGCCGCCTGGCGCGGGGTGCTGAACGAAGGCGTCCCGGCCGCCGAGGTCGTTCTCGCCGGGGAGTCGGCCGGTGCCACGCTGGTGCTCTCCGCCCTGCTGGAGATCCAGCGGACCGGCGGTCCGCGGCCCGGTGCCGCGATCGCGGTCTCGCCCATCACCGACTTCGCCCTTACGGGTGCGTCGATCGCCGCCAACGACGGTAAGGACGTACTGAGCCGGGCCGCGCTCGGCTCCATAAGCGCCCAGTACCTGGCCGGGGAGCCCGCCGACCGGGCCCCGCAGTCGCCGCTGTACGGGGATCCGCGCGGACTGCCGCCGCTGCTGATCGCCGTGGGCGCGGACGAGGTGCTCCTGGACGACGCCCGCCGCTTCGCCGAGGCGGCCGGCGCCGCCGGGGTGAGCGTGCGCCTGGAGGAGTACGCGGGCATGCCGCACGCCTTCCACCTGTCCGAGCCGGGCGAGGTGCTGCTGGACCGGATCGGCCGGTGGCTCGCCGACCCGGTCCGCGTCTTCACCGTCAGCGACCCGGACGCGGGCCCCTACGCGCTCACCGACGGCCCCGACGGCGCCCTGTGGTTCACATTGGTCCACCAGGGAGCGATCGGCCGCAGGGACGCCGACGGCCGGATCACCGTCCACTCCGTCGGAGCCAAGCCGACGATGATCGCCCAAGGGCCCGATGGCGCCCTGTGGTTCAGCGAGTACGGCACCCACCGCATCGGCCGGATCGCGGTGGACGGCACGACCTCCTCCTTCGTCCCGCCGACCGCCGACGGCGGGCCTTACGGCATCGCCGCGGGCCCGGACGGGGCCATATGGTTCACGCTGTCGGCCGCCGACCGCATCGGGCGGATCACCATGGACGGCGACATCACCGAATACGCCGCGCCCGGAGCCTTCCCGTCCGCCATGGCGGCGGGGCCCGACGGCGCCCTGTGGTTCACCCTCAACCAGGGCAACGCCATCGGCCGGATCACCATGGACGGCCGGACGACCGCGCACCCCCTGCCGACCGAGGGCGCCGCGCCGGTGGGCCTCGCCCAAGGGCCGGACGGGGCGCTGTGGTTCACCGAGATCGGCGCGGGCAAGATCGGCCGCATCGCGGTCGACGGCACCGTCACCGAATACCCGCTACCCGACCGCCAGGCCCGGCCGCACGCCATCACCAGTGGTCCGGACGGGGCGCTGTGGTTCACCGAATGGGGCCGCGGCGAGGTCGGGCGCATCACCACGGACGGCCGGATCACGGCGTACGACCTGCCCCGAGCCGACTGCGAACCGCACGGCATCGCCGCGCACGACGGCGCGCTGTGGTGCGCCCTGGAGACGGGAGCCCTGGCCAGGATCGACGTCCCCCGCTGACCTTTCCGCACCCCTGGCTCGGCATGGCCTCGGCGGGGACGCGGGCGGGGCCGGGGGCCGAAGCCCCCGCCCCACCCCCGCTCACCCCCGCATCACCCTCAGCCGTCCACCGCGCAGCAGGAGTCGCGCCGCAGCAGCCGCCCCACCTCCAGCCACTCGTCCGCCGACTTCCCGTGCGGTGCCGCCGCGGCACCGGCCCCCGGGAAGGACTCGACCAGCTCGCGCTGCTCGTACGGCACCCCGCCCCGCAGCACCGACACCGTCCGTACCAGCGTGTCGAAGTCCGTGAAGGGATCGCCGTCCACGACCGTCAGGTCCGCCAGCTTCCCGACCTCCAGGGTCCCCAGATCGCGGTCGGCGCCGAAGGCCCGCGCCGGGAGGACGGTCGCCGTGCGCAGCGCCTCCTCCGGCGACAGCCCGAACCGGTGCAGGGCGCGCAGCGCCATGTGCAGATGGAGGCCCACCGGCACCAGCGGCTGGTCCGTCCCCAGGGCCACCACCCCGCCCCCGGCGAGGATCCGCTGGTAGACCCCGATCTCTATGCGCAGCGTGGCCAGTTGGTCCGAGGTCGGGGGCGTCCCGGCGAGCTGCCGTACGAGCGCGGTGTCCCACGGCGGCATCAGCCGGGTGACCCGCTCGTCCTCCGCCAGCGAGGGGTCCGCCCGACCAGGGGCGAGGCCGTGAACGGTGTGGCGATGAGCCGGAAGTCGGAGGTCGCGGTGTAGATCTCCGCCACGTCCTGCTGGGTGTGCCCGGTCGCCGTCGTGGCGTGGCCGTACTCCAGCCGCTGGGTGGCCTGCAGATGCGTCGTCAGGTCCTGCCCGAGCTGTATGCCCGGTGAGCACAGATGGCTGCCGGTGCGCACGCCGAGCCGCTCATGCGCGAACCGGGCCGCCTCCTCCATGATCCAGCCCGGCGCGCGGACATAGGTCTTGACGAAGTCCCAGTCGAGCGCGGCACCGCGCGCCAGGGAGCGCCGCAGACCATCGCGGGTGCGATGCGCCCGGCCCATGCTGTACGCGACGCGCGGCCCGTCCAGCAGCTCGCCGGTGGCCAGCAGCCGCGGCCCGGCCAGGGCGCCCGCCGCGACGGCCTCCCTGAGGCGCGCCTGCTCATAGGCGAACCCGCCGAGGGAGACCGCGGTGGTGATGCCGTACGCGAGCTGGAGGGCGGTCTGACGGCCGCCGTAGGTGTACTGCCAGGGGTGGGTGTGGGCGTCCCACAGCCCGGGGATCACGGTGCGGCCGGAGGCGTCGACGCGCCGCTTCGCGGGCCGCCCGGCCCGGTGCGCCTCCACGGCCGCGATGCGCCCGCCGCGCACCACGACGTCCACGTCCTCGCGGACCGTGCCGCCCTTACGGCCGTCACGACCGGCGCCGCCCTCGCCTCCGGTGCCGTCCCAGAACCGCCCGGCGTGGACGACGGTGTCCGCGGGGCGCGGCCGCCGGTGGTCCAGCGGGACACGGACCGTCCGGGCGGTGCCGCTCGTGACGTCCAGCAGCCGCAGCCGGCCCGCCGACAGATACAGGACGCTGCGGGAGTCCCCGGACCAGGAGGGGTGATCGGCGGCCTCGTCGGTCAGCCGGCGCGGCGCGCCGTCGGGGGTGCCATCCGCCCTTACGGGCAGCAGCCACAGGGCGGACTCGACGATGAGCGCCATATGGCGGCCATCGGGGGACCACACCGGTCCGGAGTCATAGCGGTCGGAGAGGGAGGTGTGCGGGGCGACGGCGTGCTGCCTGGCCGCACCCGTGCTGATGTCGATCACTCGGATCAGGTTGTAGCCCTCGCGGAACCGCTGATTCAGCCGATTGCGATCGCACAGGGCGACATAGCGCCCGTCGGGTGACCAGCTCGGCCGTCCGGGCAGCCCTCCGGCGCCCATCGGCGCGGCGAGCACCCGTTCCGTACCGGCGTCGAGATCGCGCAGGACCAGGTTTCCCGACATGTCGACACTGGCGAGCCGCTTGCCGTCGGGGAGAGCGCCGGATGCACCCGGCCGCCGGAGGCCAGCACCCTCTCCTCGCCCGAGGCCAGCTCCCGGCGGCGTACGGCCAGCAGTCCGTCGCGGTCGTCGGCGTACACCAGGGCGCGCCCGTCCGGCGTCCAGGTGGGAGCCAGCAGATACCGGGTGGGGGCCGCCCGTACCACCCGGCGCGGGGCCCGGCCGCCGGAAACCTCGGCGACCCAGAGGGAGTTGAGGGCGGCGAAGGCCACCTTACGGCCGTCGGGAGAGAGCGCGGGCAGATGCAGCCCGCGCACCGGCCGCACCCCGCCACCGTCGAAGTCGTACCGCTTGACGCGGTACCGGGGCCGGTCGACGGGGAGGGTGGCGGAGAAGGGGATCTCCACGTAGGCGAGCGCCTTACGGTCGGCATCCGCCGCGAGCGCCTTACGGTCGGCATCCTCATCGGCACGCCCGGCCCGGGCGGTGCTCTCACCGGCAGCATCTCCATCGCCGCCGGACCGTGTCGCCGAGGGCACCCGGAACACCCGGAACCGCCCGTCCACGGTGAGCAGCAGCTCATCCCGCGACACCCAACGGGGCGGCACGGGCTGCACGTCGCCCGTGACCGCCACCGGCTCCCCGTCCACGACCAGCGTGCAGGAGGCCGCGGGAGCGGCCGTGGTGCGCAGATAGGCGAGATGGCCGCCCGCCGACACGGATGGCGTCATCACCTGGGCGCCGGCGGTGGGATCGGTGTGCTCGACCGTGACGGGTCCGGTGCCGTCGGCCCGTACGGAGGCCACCGTACGGGCGCTCAGCGTCGTCCCGGCGAGCGCTCCGCGCACGAACAGCACTCGCTCGCCGTCCGCGGACCAGGTGGGGTCGAAGTCCTCCCAGGCGCCGTCCTGGAGCGGCCCGTCCTGGCCGTCCGCCCCCGTGAGCCGGGTGAGCTCACCGCTGGCCACCTCCAGCACCCAGATCCGATACGGGCTGCCCGCCACGGGGTCGCCGCCGCGCTCGGAGGCGAAGGCGATCCGGCTGCCGTCGGGCGACCAGGCCGGACCGCGGTCGTCCCACGGCCCGTCCGTTCGCTGCCGCAAACCGGAGCCGTCGGGGCGCAGCGTCCAGATATGGAATCCGCCGCCCCGGTAGGCGCAGACGGCCAGCAGCTTTCCATCGGGGGAGTACACCGGCCGGGTGGGCTCCAGATCGGCCGGAGTGAGCGCGACGGCCTCGCCGCCCTTACGGGCGACCGACCACAGGACGTTCTGGACCTCGGCGATCAGGCGGTCGCCGGACGGGGAAAGGGTCGCGGCGCCGTTGGTGGCGGCGGTGAAGGAGAGCGAGCCCGCCCGGGCCGGTGCGGCGGCGGCCGTCTCGAAGGGCAGGGTGGCCGCGGTGGCGGCGGCGGTGCCCACGGCGGCGGCCTGCAGAAAGCGCCGTCGGGACAGGGCGAAAACATCCGCCGGGGCGGGGGAGTCGGAAGGGCTGGATGAACCGGGGGAGCCGGTCGAGCCAGAAGTGCCGGTCGAATCGGGAGAGCTGGGCGAATCAAGAGAGGTAGACGAACCGGAAGAGCCGGTCGAGCCAGTGGAGTCGGGGGAGTCGGGGAGTCGGGGGAGTCGGGAGAGCTGGTGGGAAGCGAAGCGTCGTGCGAGTCCAACGGTCCTCCTGGAGCAAGGGAGTTGCATGGATCGGCAGTCGATACGCGGTACCAAGCGATTGATCGTTACACACACCGCGCCCTGGGGGACAGGACCACGTTGATGCCCTTGGCTTGCGGGCCCGCCGCAGGGAGAGTGGGCTTCCATTCGCACCAGATCGATTCGAGCCAGGAGATGAGAGGTATGCCCGACGGCGGTATCACCCACCGCACCGACCATCTGCCCATGCCCGACGGTGTGCGGGTGGTGACCTACGGCTGGCTGCCGGAGAACGGCGCCGTGCGCGCGATCGTCCAGATCGCCCACGGCGCCGCCGAACACGCCCGGCGCTACGACCGGTTCGCCCGCTTCCTCGCCGCCCACGGCTATGCGGTGGTCGCCTCGGACCACCGCGGCCACGGAGCCACCGCCGAGTCGACGGGCGGCTTCGGCGTCGTGGGCGAGGAGGGCGACGGCTGGCGGGCGATCGTCTCGGACCTGCGCACCATCGGCGACCGCGCGCGGGCCGCGCATCCCCGCGCGCCCCTGGTCCTGCTCGGCCACAGCATGGGCTCGATGCTGGCCCGTGACTGCGCCCAGGAGTACGGCGAGGAGCTGGCCGGGCTGATCCTCTCCGGCACCTTCCGCTCACTGCCGGGCACCGAGACCGAGGAGGCGCTGGCGGGCATCGCCCAGGAGATCGAGGAAGGGGGCCGGAACGCGCAGTCCACTTTCACCCCGACCCTCTTCGCCTCGTTCAACGACCCGTACGAGCACATCCGGGACCGGACGGGCTTCGAGTGGCTGTCGCGCGACGCGGCGGAGGTGGCCGCGTACGCGGCGGACGAGCGGTGCGGCTTCGCGTTCAGCGCCGGACTGTCCCAGGACTGGGTCCGTGGCGTCCGTAAGATCAACGACCCGCGCCACCAGGCCCGTATCCCGACCGCGCTGCCGGTGCACGTGGCGGTGGGCACCGAGGACCCGTGCAACCAGGGGATGACGCTCGTCTATGAACTCCTGGAGGACTTCCGCTACGGGGGCACGCGGGAGCTGACCTGGAAGGGATACCAGGGGGCCCGGCACGAGATCCTGAACGAGACCAACCGGGACGAGGTCCAGCAGGACGTGCTGACCTGGCTCGAAAAACACCTCTGATCCACGGGGCCGACCCACCCCCTCACCGCAGGAAGGCAGAGATCCGCTCACGCAGTGCCAGCGGGTCCAGCCCCTGACCAGCAAGATGCTCGTCGATCGTGCCGTAGCGGCGCAGCTCGCGCCGCGGAATGCCCAGGCCGAGCACCCGATGCGGGCGATCGGCGAGCGCGTCGTTCACGGCGGCGGTCGAGGTGCCCGCGAGATAGGGCTCGACGAGCACGACATCGCCCACCCCGCCGATCGCCGCA
Organism: Streptomyces violaceusniger; assembly: GCA_005405945.1. GTDB lineage: Bacteria > Actinomycetota > Actinomycetes > Streptomycetales > Streptomycetaceae > Streptomyces > Streptomyces violaceusniger. Next base: position 3,115,709 of record BJHW01000001.1, on the reverse strand, counting down.
CGCAGCGTCGGCTCGTCGAAGGGCCGCACAGTCGTGGCGTAGAGCACGGTGACGTCCAGCCCCTCGACGGCCGTAAGGACGCCATCGAGCATCGGCCCGACCGCGATCACCACACCGCGGCGCCCCTCCCGTACGGTCAGGAAGCGGCCGGGGGCGATGTCCCGCGGGACGGAGTTGGAGTGCGCCGACAGCCGTACGTACACCGAGTCGTCACCGGCCGCGGCCGCGGCCCGCAGCAGGGTCTCGGCCTCGTCCGGATGGCCCGGCACATGGACGGTCCAGCCGTCGAGCGTGTCCAGCAGGGCCACATCCCCGGGCGCCATATGGGTGTAGCCGCCCGCCGGCCAGTCGTACGAACCGGCCGCGCTCACCAGCACCCCGCCCACGCCCTGATGCCCGAAGTCCAGCTTGACCTGCTCAAAGGGCCGCTCGACCAGAAAGCTGGCGAAGGTGTGCAGAATCGGCCGCATCCCGGTCAGGGCCAGTCCACCGCCAACGCCGATCAGCAGCTGCTCGCGGATGCCGACATTGATCATCCGGTCGGGATGCGCCCGGGCCGCGTCCGTGAAGCCGTCCTTACCGATCTCGGCCAGCACGACGGCCAGCCGGGATCGTCGTCCAGAAGACGGGAGACGACGGAGGCGAAACGCTCACGCATGGTGTCCATGAGAACAGTCCCTCTCACACTGGAATCGGATCAGATCTTGGCCTCGACCCGGGCCACCACGACACGTGGCCGCCCCGGGTGCGGCGCGGTGTACGCCTCGTACAGCGCCTGGTGATCACGCCCGTCCACGGTCGCCGTGGACCACCCCGCGGCCTCGAAGCGCGCGGCGATGCCCCCGGGCCGCCCATGGCTAGCGGAGGCGTTGTCGACGACGACCGCATGCAACCGCTCCAGCCCCACGGCCCCGGCGTACGCGATCGCCTCGTGATTGCTGCCCTCGTCCAGCTCGGCGTCACCGATGAGCACCCACACCGCCGCCTCGGAGAGCCCCTGCGCCCTCAACCCGAGCGCACTCCCCACCGCCAACGGCAGCCCATGCCCGAGCGACCCACTGCTGATCTCGACCCCCGGCACGAGCACCCGATCCGGATGGTGCCCCAGCGGCGAGCCATACCCCCGAACCCCGCCAGCAGCGACTCGGGGAAGAACCCCTTGGCGGCAAGCACGGCGTAGTACGCCATCGGCCCATGCCCCTTGGACAGCAAAAACCGATCCCGCTCCGGCGCTTCCACGCCCTCCGGCGAAACCCGCAGCACACGGTCGTAGAGCACCCAGAGCACGTCCAGCGTCGAGGTAGCGGCCGGTCCGTGCTTCTCGTCCCCGGTCATCAGACTCATCAGCCGAGGAAGATCGTCGTATCCATAAGCTGTGTGAACGTCGGTGAAAGTCATGCTGCGAGCGTGCAACTTAAACCAAACTTCAAGTCAAGCCCCACCCGCCCCACTCGCGCTCGCCGCCCCTGGTCACAGACTGCAATGGCCCGACCCCGCCAGGTGAACACCCCGGCTGCTCCCGCCGGACTCCCGATCTTCACCCGGGGGTGGCAGCGGCCACTCCCTGAAGTGCGGTATTGTTCTTCATGCGCGGTCGGCGAGGGAAAGCCCAAGCCGAACGGGCACCGGGACGTGGCGCAGCTTGGTAGCGCACTTGACTGGGGGTCAAGGGGTCGCAGGTTCAAATCCTGTCGTCCCGACGGTGCAGAGGGTCTTCGCAGGTCAACACCTGTGAGGGCCCTCTTTTCGCGCTCCCGTTTCCCGCGTCGAGGTCGAGCACGCCGCTCACCGACACCTTGACTCGGAGGCTTTTCTTCATGCCGCTTCTGGACCTCGACAAGATCACCACAGGCGTCTCCAAGACCTGGGAAGGGTTCCTGCGGGACTGGGACCGCTCCCTGCGGGCGGGCAACTACCCGGAGACCACCCGCTACAACTACCTCCTCGCTGCCGCCCAGCTCGCCCGCTACCTGAACGAGAACGCCACGCCCGACCTCGAGGCGGACGACGCGGCCGAGGACCCGACCGAGGTCACCCGCGCCCACGTCGAAGCCTTCCAGGGGTGGATGATCGAGACGCGGTCGGCGTCGACCGCGCTGAACAAGCACAAGGGACTTCAGCAGTTCTTCAAGTGGCTGATGCTGGACGAGGAGGAGATCGACCGCTCCCCGATGGAACGCGTCCGCCAGCCCAAGACGGTCAAGAAGCTGATCCCGGTCATCCGGGATGACGACACCAGGAAGGTGCTGGCCGCCTGCAAGGGCAAGGCGTTCCTCCAGCTGCGGGACGAGGCCATCATCCGCCTGTACTACAACACCGGCGCCCGCCTGTCCGAGGTCGGCAACCTCACTGTGGAGGACATCGACCTGGTCACCGACTCGGTGCACTACCACGGCAAGGGCAGCCGCGACCGCCGCGTGCGATTCGGCCCGAAAACGGCGCGCGCGGTGAGCCGATATCTGCGGGTGCGGGCGAAGCGCAAGGGCGCCGAGCTGCCGGACCTGTGGCTGGCCGACCGCGGCGGGAAACGACTGGCACCGAACGGCATCAAGATCATGATCAAGCGGCGCGGTCTGTCCGCCGGGGTGAAAGGTGTGCATGCGCACCGGTGGCGGCACAACTTCGCCCACGAGTGGAAGCGGGCTGGCGGTGACTCGGGTGATCTGATGCTGCTGATGGGCTGGGTGTCGGAGGACATGCCCCGCCACTACGGCGCCAGTGCGGCAGCCGAGCGCGCCCAGGAGACCCACCAGCGGATGGGGATCGGCGAGAATGTCTGAACGCCTCACCCGCACCGTGCCGGAGCCTGACGGTACGTCGGACGGCGCGGCCACGGTCCGGGCGGTGACCGGCATCATGGCGGCCGTCGTCAGCCTCACCTTCCTCTTCGGCTTCGGCAACGTATGGAACCTGGCATTGCGACTGGGCGTGCCACCATGGGTGGCACCCCTGGTGGCGCCGGCAGTCGACCTGTCCATCCTCGGCCTGCTGCTCGGCATCCGGTACCTCGCCCTGCACGGTGCACCGGTGGACCAGTTGCGTCCGGCCCGGCGGCTGCTGGTGCTCTCCAGCGGCATGACCCTGGCACTGAACACCGCCGACCCACTGATCGCGGGAGACCTGGGCAAGGCCGCCTTCGACGCGGTCGGCCCCGTCCTTCTCATCGGATGGGCCGAGGTCGGACCCGGACTCCTCCACGCACTCGCCACCACCAGCCAACCCAGCCCGGCATCACACCCATCCGCGACGCCGCAGTACGAACAAGCCTCCGCTCAGGCAGTGGTGCCCAGAACGATGACCGAGCCACGAGCGCCTCTTCCCCGTTTACGGCAGGGACGGAACGACAATGTGATGGTGATGAGTTGCTGGAGCGCGCTCGACAGGAAGACGCCCGACACTGGGAGACCTACCAGCGGCCTATCTCCGCGGAGACACTCCGCAAGCGGCTCCACGTCGGCGCGGCACGATCACGCATGCTGGTGGCGATGATCCGTTCCGACACCTCATCCAGGCGTGCCGATCAGGCGCATGGCCTTGAGGGAGTACCTGGGCGGCGGGAAGCGTGAACGCCAGTGGGTGGCCTTGCACTTCTCGGCTCGCTTGGCTGACAAGTGGAGGTGGACGTCGCAGAATACGGCTGTCTGGTCCTTCGCGATCTCCTCGCCAAGCTGACCAGTTCACCGAAAGCGCCTTACTGCCCCGGCAGTTCACCGACGACAAGGACATCACCTTCGCCCGGGTGGACGGCGGTGCCCGGCGCTGCGACCAGGCAGCGTCCGGGAGACGGCCCATTCAAAGGCAGCGACGTGGTCAAGGAGCTGACGGCCCGTGGGTGTAAGCGGGTGATGACCGGCGTCTACCTTGAGCAGCCCGGCCCACACTCCACACCCGACAACCCGTCCTGGTGTCGATCCAGGTGTTCCCGTTCCCAGATGCGGCCACGGCCGAGGACATGTACAACTACCTCAACGGCGGCGCACGCTGGAATCTCAGCACGTGGTGCACCCAGAGCGGGGTGGGCGCCAAGCCGTGTATCCCCGGCATCAGCCACGGCTTCCGTTACGAGTCCAACCAGATTTCTCACCGTTATGTGATTGCTGCCGTGGCTGACCGCACAGACCTCAGCAACGACCGCTCCATCGCCCCCTGGCTCAGCTCGGCAGCAGGCGAGGCAGCCAACTCGGCTGGCCCACAGAACCAGAGCGGCCAGTGAACTCGTTTCATCCTGATTCATGCAGGTCGGCGGGGCTGGCGTGAGTCTCGTCAGGGGCGCTCGTGCTGGTCAGGGGCTGTTCTTCAGTCCGTGATCGTCTGCGGGCCGCGGAGGGTCTCGCTTCGAGTGAGGACCAGGAGGGCCCGGCCGAGGTGGGTCGCCTGCTCGGGGGAGGCGGGCAACCTGCAGCACATGACGTACGTCGTGCGGAGCCTGCCTGGCGGTTGAGCCGCCGCCCCGTCACTGCCGTGTCTCCCAGCGCACCGCCTCGTCAAGGACAAACCGGGCCCCGTCGAAGTCCGCCAGACGGGCGGCGACGGTGCGTGCGGCGAGGTGCTCGGGCAGGGCGGCCGAGAACTTCAGGCCCTGTACGGCGCGGGGGTTGACCTCGGGTAGGACCAGGCGGTCGGCGAGGTCGGCGCGGGCAGCCTGCCAACTCTGCGGTGTCGTTGCCGCACTGAGGCGGATCCGGGCGTCGTCGGGCTGTTGTACGGGGTCGGCGAGGGCCCGAGGGAGGCGATGAGGGTGGCGTTGGCGCGGAAACCGGCCCAGGTCCACCACTCGAGTTTGTCGCCCTCGCGGAGCAGGAGTGTCCCGTGCGCGTCGACGTGCGCGGCGCGGTTCTCGCGGAGTTCGGCGAGGCGTGCTTGTGCGCGCCGGGTGAGGCGGACGGGCGGGTTCGCGCCGAGGAGTACGTCGCGCATGGCGCGGGTGAGAGGGAAGGAGAGGCCGCTGAGCCCGTAGCTGTCCCAGCGGGCGCGACCGCCGCCTTCGGCGGGTTCGACGAAGGCACGTCTGCGGTTGAAGTCGACATGGCCGACCTGCCAGCTGCGTCCGCCGAGGAGCAGCAGGCGCGGCCCCTCACGCTGTTCGAGCAGAAGCCGGGGGTCGATGGTGCCGAGGTCCTTGCGGCCGAAGTAGACGGTGAACTGCGGCGGGGCGGTGAAGGCCGCGGTGAGGGCCATGAAGTGGCGGCGGCCGAAGTGCTTCTCGGCCTGGGGGCCGATGAAGAGGAGCCCTTCGTCGGTGTCGAGGAAGCCCCCGCCGACCAGGTACTTCATGATCGGCGTCGCGCTCTTGTCGAAGGGGGCGAGACCGTTCCACTCCTCGTGCCAGGTGCGGTCGCCGAGTGTGTGCTGCTGTAGGGCCGCGGCGAGAATCTGCTGGGCGACGAGGTGGCGCGGCTGTGGCGGCGGGACGACGGGCTCGATCCAGTGGCGGCCCCACAGCAGGAGCAGTGCTGCGGCTTTCAGGAGGGCGGCCTCTTCGGTGGCGAGGAAGAGGGCATTGCGTATGGTCCCGGTGCGCCGTCCCGTGCGGCCCAGGCGTTGCAGGAAGGCGGCGACGGTGTCAGGCGCCCCGATCTGGATGACCCGGTCCAAGTCACCTACGTCGATACCGAGTTCAAGGGTCGAGGTGGAGACGATCACGCAGTCGCGGGCCTCGGCGAAGGCTTCTTCGGAGCGGCGCCGCTCGTCGAGGGAGAGGGAGGAGTGGGAGAGATACGTCGTCACGCCGCGGAGGCGGAGTTTTTCACCGAGTTCCTCGACCGATGCGCGGGAGTCGCAGAAGACGAGACGCTTTTCGCCGCCGTGGAGGAGGGAGATGAGTCTGGCCGCGTTGTCGAGGGAGCCCACGTAGTCGAGTTCGATGTCGCCGGGTGGTGGGGTGTTTCCTTCGGGCGCCTTGAGATGAACGCCGGGTGCGACGACGCGGCCCGTGCGCTCGTGTGGTTGTGCCCCTTGCAGCCAGTGCAGCAGGTCCTCGGGGTTGCCGACGGTGGCGGACAGACCGATGCGCTGGATGCGCCGCCCTACGAGGCGCTCGAGGCGTTCGAGTACGGCGAGCAGGTGCCAGCCGCGGTCGTCCGATGCAAAGGCGTGCACCTCGTCGATGACCACGGCCCGCACCCCGCCGAGTATGTGCTTGTGGTCGGTCTTCTTGCTGATGAGCTGCGCTTCGAGAGATTCGGGGGTGGTCAGGAGGATGTCGGGGCTTTCGACCCTCATCCGCTTGCGGGCGGATTCCCTGGTGTCGCCGTGCCACAGCCCTGCCGTACGGCCCAGCCATCCCGCGTAGGTCTCGAGGCGCGGTTCGAGGTTGTTGAGGAGAGCTTTGAGGGGGCGAGGTAGAGCACCGACGTGCCCTGCCAGTCGCTTTTTTCCATGGCCGCGAGCAGCGGGAAGGAGGCCGCCTCGGTCTTGCCGCCCGCGGTGGGGGCGAGCAGCACGGTGTCCTCGCCGTCCATCAGCGGGTCGATGGCGGCCTTCTGCAAGGGGCGCAGGTCGGGCCACCCGAGGGAATTGACGATGTGGTGCAGGAGTACGGGATGCAGGCGATCCACCGGATCTGGGCGCTCCGCCCGGTCCGATGCCATCACAGCTCCAGGGCGATGTCGTCGGCGGCCGCCGCGTTGCGTTCCACATCGGTCAACTCGTTCCGGGAAACGGTGAGTTGGTAGTGGATCCGCGGGTCGAACTCCTCGAACTGGTCGATCCGGTCGAGGACGTCCCCGACGAGCTTCTTCAGGAAGATCCGCGGGGCGACGCCGACCTTCCCGCCCAGGTGCCCGCCGACGGACTTGGCGAGGTCGCCGATGTAAGCCTCGTCGGCCACCTCCCGGATCCGTACCGGATCGCCTGCTCCGGCGGCGTACAGGTCCCGGACCTTAAGCCCGAGCTGGACGAGGCGCTCCCCGGTGAAGCCCGGCAACCGGATCTGTACGGCGCGCGGGTTGTCGAAGCGCGGGTCGGTCGAGAAGTCGGTGGCGAGCCGCTGCGCGAGGGGGACGAGTCGCTGCACACCCTGCGGCCCGTCGTAGAAGGCCGGGGTGCCGGTGATCACCAGATAGAGGCCGGGGAACCGTCCGGAGTGCACCTCGTCGATGAGCTGGCGCAGCGCGTTGAGGGCCTTGTCGCGGGCGTCGGAGCGGACCCGCTGCAGCGTCTCCACCTCGTCGAGTACGACGACGAGGCCGGCGTGACCGGTGTCGCGCAGGATGGTGAGGAGTCCTTGGAGGAAGCCGAGGGCTCCGAAGTGGTCGAGGTCACCACGCACCCCGGCCGCCTTGCGCGCCGCGGCGGACACGTGTGGCTGGCCGCCGAGCCAGGCGAGGACGGCGGCGGCCGATGTATCGTCGCCGGCTTCGAGCGCCTGTCGGTAGCCGCGCAGCGCGGCGGCGAAGGCCGGCGCGTGCCGGGAGACCTCGGCGAGCCGTGCCGACATCAAACTGTCCACGGCGTCGGCGAGCGCGTCCTCGGCGACACCGTCGGCAAGGGCGTCCTCCTCCAGTGCGTAGAACCAGCTGTCGACAACCTGCTGAAGCGCGCTGGGTGGAAAGGCCGCGGTGGTGAGCCGCTCGATGAGCCGTCGGTAGACGGTTTCGAGCTTGTGCAGCGGCGTCTCGTTCTCCGACACCTGGATCTCGCAGACGGCGAACCCGCGGGCCTTGCCGCGCTCGGCGAGCCACCGGGTGAAGAACGTCTTGCCGGAGCCGTACTCGCCGCGCACCGCTTTGAAGATGGAGCCGCCGCCTGCGACGGTTTCCAGCTCCTCGTCCAAAGCGGGGGTGAACCGGTCGAGGCCGGTCGCGAGCAGATCGAGCCCCTGCTCGGGCACGGCTCCCCGCCGCAGTGCGTCCACGACGCCTCGTCGCCGTACGGCGCTGACCTGACCACGTACGTCATTCACGGGCACCATCCTCGCAAACCTGACCCTCCTGCTGCCCGCGAGTCGGTGTGCGCGAGGAGTTCGGTACCGCGATCGCAGGGCCGAAAGGCCCCTGTGCGCGATGAGCGGAAAAGGGCTGGGGGATGGCGATCGCGCCCGTACAATCCAATAAACTAACAATCCATCAGGGTGGGCTGTCGGGACGGCGGACACGAGCTGCTCGGTGCAACCGTTCACCACCCACCGGGGTCAGCCCTGATGGCAGAGCGCGGGGGATCGGAGAGCCAGGCTGATGAAGAAGGGTCGCTGGACGGCCGTCGCTCCTTCCGAGTACCCCCACGAGCAGGCGGCCCTCGAGAGGATCCTCACGCCTCTGCGGGACGACGGTCCGTGGCGGGCGTGGTCCAACTTCACCTTCGTCAGCCAGACGGGTCACGTTCGTGAGGTCGATCTCCTGGTCGTGACGCCGGGTGGCGTGCACATGATCGAGCTGAAGAGTCTGCACGGCCGGGTGGAACGGCGTGGCGGCCAGTGGGTGCAGATCCCGCCGGGGAATCGACGCGGGTACGGGAAGGGCCTCGGCGATCCACTGCGCCTCACCAACCAGAAGTCCAAGGAACTGGCTTCCCTGCTGCGCAGGTACGGCGCGAAGGTGTACATCACCGAGGGTGTGTGCTTCACCGAGGACGGCCTCGACCTGGCGCTGCCGCCGCACGAGTTGAACGCCCACATCTACAACGGCATCCCGGCCCTCCTCGCAGAGCTCCAGCTGCCGCCGCGCGAGGACCGGTTCAGGATCTCGTCCCAGGGCAGCGTCGACATCGGCAGGACGCTCGCGAAGGTCGGTATCCAGCAGGTTGTCCGGGAGGCGAAGGTCGGCCCGTTCATCCTGGACAAGCGGCCCTTCGACACGGGTGCCACCTGGGCCGATTACGCGGGCAGACACGAGCAGCTGTCCGAGACCGTGAGGGTACGGGTCCATCTGCGGCCCCGTAATTCGAGCAGCGAGGCGCGCAAAGCGCTGGTCGAGGCGGCGAAGCGGGAGGCCGACACACTGAAGCGGATCCACCACCCCGGTGTGGTGCGCATCCGGGACTACTACCCCTCCGACCATGAAGCGGGCCCGGCGCTCACCTTCGATCACCACCCGGAGCGGCTACACCTGGACGAGTTCCTCGACCGGTGGGGCGGGAAGCTGGACCTGGAGGATCGGCTCGCACTCGTCCGCCAGATCGCCGAGGCGATCAAGTACGCGCACGCCAAGCGGCTCTATCACCGCGCCCTCACCCCACGCTCGATCCATGTCATCCCCCGCTCCAAGGGCGCGGCAGGGCGTGAACTGAGCGAGGAGGAGCGCTGGCGGCGGCCCTTGATGCAAGTCTCCGACTGGCAGCTGGCCTCGCGTACGATCACCTCCAGCGGAGTGACCCTGGAGCCGTCCACGGTGTCGGGCGGAAGCGTCGACGACGCCTCGGACCCTTACCTGGCACCGGAGTTGACCGCACCGAAGGCCGATCCGGCGCGCATGGACGTGTATGGCATCGGCATGCTCGCCTATCTGCTCACCACCGGCAACGCTCCCGCCGCGACCCGCGCGGAGCTGCAGGCTCGCGCGGAGAGGGGCGAGCGGCTCGCTCCGTCGGCGGTCAAGGACGGCATCCCGCCGTTCCTGGACGACCTGATCGATGCCGCCACCGCCCAGCAGCCGGACCAGCGGCTGGACGCGGTGGGCGACTTCCTGGAAATGCTGGCGGCGGTCGACGAGGACCTCCGGCCCGCCGCCGTACCGGACGACGAGCAGCCCCGGCAGGAGGAGCCCGCCGACGACCTCGATCCGCTGGAGGTCCCGCCCGGCACGCTGTTGCAGGGACGTTGGCGAGTACGCCGGCGCCTCGGCACCGGCTCGACGGCGCGCGCCCTCCTCGTACTCGACGAACAGCAGGGGAAGAACGACGCGTTCGCGGTGCTGAAGGTGGCGCTCGACGACAACAAGTCGGAGGCGTTGCAGCGCGAGGCGGAAACCCTTGGCCGACTGCGGGACTCGAGCATCATCCGGCTGCTCGTGCCCGGCACGTTCACCGTGGGCGGGCGTACGGTCCTGGCCACCGAGTACGTCGGCAACATCAAGGCCGAGGCCGACGACAAGCGTGACGACCGCACCGCGCGGGACGAGACCATGGCGCGCGTCCTGGGCCGCCAGGGCCGCCTCACCATGGACGACCTGGAGCGCTACAGCGACAACCTCTTCAACGCCCTCTACTACCTGGAAGGCGAGAGCGTCTGGCATCGCGACATCAAGCCGGACAACATCGCGATCCGGATCCGTCCCAACGGCACCAAACAGGCTCTGCTCCTCGACTTCTCGCTGGCCGCCGTCTCGGCCCGCGAGACCGGCGCGGGCACATCCGGCTATCTCGACCCGTTCGTCGGCACGGTCATGCGGAACCTGTACGACGACGCCGCGGAGCGGTACGCGCTCGCCACGACGCTGCACCAGATGGCGTCGAACGAGCTGCCACAGTGGGGCGACGGGTCCGTCACCCCGCGGATGACGGACCCGAAGGAGTGGCCGTACCCGACGATCGCGTCGGAGGGCTTCGAGGACGAACTGCGCGACGGGCTCACCGAGTTCTTCCGCAAGGCGTTGAACAGGAATGCGAAGCAGCGCCACAAGGACCTGCGGGACATGCGGACGTCCTGGCAGAGGGTGTTCCAGGACGCGCAGCGGCTGGCCGCCAGCGCCGGACACGAGTCGCTGAGGCGGCAAGGACAGAGCTCCGCACCGGACAGCGAAGCCGACACCGCCGAGCTGCGCGACCAGCTGGCCGAGGTCGCCACCCGTGACACTCCTCTGGTGCGTGCGGGTCTGACACCGTCCGCTTATTCGATCCTGCGGGACATGAAGCTCACCACGGTCGGTGAGTTCCTCGACCGGGCCAGCCAGACGTTCATCAACCGGCCGGGGCTCGGCGCCCGGACGCGTACGGAGATCCAGCGCCGGCAGAAGGAATGGCGTGCCCGCCTTGGCTCGCGGCCCGAGCCGGAACCGGAGCCGTCGTCACCGGAGGCGAGGACGCCGCTCGAGGCGGATCTCGAGCGCATCGTCGGGGTGGTCTCCGACACCCAGGACATCGACCATCTCCTGGACCGGATCGTCCCGTCTGCCGCCGGCCGGACGAAGCGGCTGCACAACGTGGCCGTGCAGCTGCTGCGTGCGCCCGGCGCCGACGGGACGCCACCGGACCTTCCGGTGTGGCCGCGGCAGTACGACGCCGCACAGGCCGTTGGATTCGCCAACCAGGCGTCGATCTCGGGCGACTTGAAGAAACTCCGCAAGCGCTGGGCGGAGGACGAGGGCCTGCTGGAGGTGCGAGCGGCGGTTCTGGAGCAACTCCGCGTGCTCGGCCGGGTCGCCTCCGTGGACGCCCTCGCCGGCTGGCTGCTCGGCACCCGCGGCTACTCCCTGGGAGACCCGGAGGCGCGACGGGCCGCCGCCTTCGCCGTGCTGCGTGCGCTGATCGAACGCGAGCAGCACCTGCCCGGCGACGACAGGGCTTTCCTGCACTTCGCCCCGTACAAGGCGACCGATCCGGTACGCCGCGCGGGCTTCCTCGCGCTGGAGGTCGACCCGGACAACGAAGCCGACGGCCCCGACACCCCGGCCGCGCCCGCGCTGCTGAGCTATGTGAAGCGGCTCGGCGACGCCGCCGACCGGCTCGCGGGCCGGGACTCCCTGCCCGGCTCGAGCACGGTCCTCGCCGAGCTGAGTGCCGTGAGGCTGCCCGAGGGTGACTTCTCCTGGGACGACCGGCGCGTCGCCAACCTCGCCGCCCAGGCGAGCCAGAACGCCGCGCTGTCGCCGCGGCTCGAGATCTACCCGCGCGACCTGGGCCTCGTTCGCGCCCTGCGGCTCACCCAGGCGGGTCTGGTCCGCATCCTGCCGGGTCTGCCCGAGAAGCAGCAGCCAGGGCTGCCCCTGCGCGAGGTCCTCGAACGGGTCAATGACCGCTTCCCCGCTCTGGCGGCGCTCGCCGGGATGAAGGACAGGCCCGAGGAGCTGCTCAAGGCGCTGCGCGAGGCGGGGTTCGACCTCAAGTACGTAGCCGACAAGAAGGCGTTCCTGCCCCGGAAGTTCGAGGCGGTCCAGTCGTACACCTCGGCCCTCAGCGGCAGCGGTTCCGGGACCGGAGGTCCGCTGGATCGGGAGTCGACCGCGGCGCGGGCCGATGCGCAGCTGGCGGGCGCCGCGCGGTGCGACGGGTTCCGGGTGCTGACCGTGCGCGCGCGCAGCGCCCCGGTGGTGGGACGGGAGCTGCACCGCCAGTACGGGGCGCGGGCGGTGTCGGTGACCCAGTTGTTCCTGAAGGGGCTGCGGGGCGACCTCACGCCGGGGCGCGCGATGCCGAAGTGGGAGGTCGTCGTCAAGGCGGACGCCCTCCCGGCCGGGCAGCGGCCGACGGGGTTCACGAACCTGGTGGCGGCGGTGTGGCAGGCCGTACAGGGAGCGTTGGAAGGGGAGTTGGCAACGGGATACGAGGCTGACGCCGCCGACCGGACCCCCGTCCTGCTCACCGACGCCGCCGTCTTCGCCCGTTACGACGGCATGCACGTCCTCGACCGGCTGACCGCACTGGCCAGGCGCGGGGGTCGCCCCCTGTGGGTCCTTGTCGCCCAGGACGACGAGACCGCCGTCCCGAAGCTCGCCGGACGCCCCGTCCCGTACCTCGAGGCCCAGCAGGAGTGGATTCCCGTTCCCAAGTCCTGGACCCGCATGCACGAACCGAACGCCCTCGAAGGAGCCACTGCGTGATCGACCGCAAGACGCTGCTGTCCGACCTGCAGGCACAGGTCAAGGCGGCGGAGACGGATCTCGAGGGCCAGGTGAAGCGGGAGGACGCGGTACGCGACCGGCTCCGTGCCGAGTACGAAGCATCGAAGAAGGTCGGCCGTACGGCGGCGACCTGGCAGTCCTGGCTCGGCGAGCGCATCACACAGGTGGCGGTGGCGTGGGTGCTCGGAACCGTCTTCGTACGGTTCGTCGAGGACAACGGCCTGGTGCCGGAGCCGTACATCACCGCGCCCGACATCGCCCGGCGCGAGGTCGCGCAGGCGCGGTACGACGAGTACGTGGACAAGGCCGAGGACCCCACGTACCGGGGCTGGTTCGAGCGCTCCTTCGAGGAGCTTGCGGAAGGGCCGGCGGGGCTCTGTTGTTCTCGGACCACAATCCGCTGCGGCAGATTCCGCTCTCGCACGAGGGGCGGGGGCGCTGCGGGACTTCTGGCAGCGGACGCGGGACGACGAGGCGGGGACGTCGGTACTGGTCCACGACTTCACGGACCCGCTGCCGGACGACGGCGACGGGACGGAGGGGTGGGACACCCGGTTCCTGGGCGACCTGTACCAGGACCTGAGCGAGGCCGCCCGGAAGAATTACGCGCTGCTGCAGACCCCGGAGTTCGTGGAGGAGTTCATCCTCGACCGAACGATGAACCCGGTGGTACGGGAGCGGGGCGGCGTCGAGGGCCTGAAGATGATCGACCCGACATGTGGGTCGGGGCACTTCGTGCTCGGCGCTTTCCGGCGACTGGTGCGGGAGTGGGCCGCGCGACGGCCGGAGCTGGACGCGCATGCGCGGGTGCGCGGGGCGCTGGAGTCGGTGCACGGGGTGGACATCAACCCGTTCGCCGTGGCGATCGCGCGGTTCCGGCTGCTGATTGCGGCGATGGCGGCGGCCGGGGTGCGGACGCTGGGGGAGGCTGCAGGCTATGACTGGCCCATGCAGTTGGCGGTGGGTGACTCCCTCATCAAGCCGCGGCAGGTGACGGACCAGCTGTTCACGGCCGAGGCCGACCCGTTGGCCGAGTTCAAGTACGCGACCGAGGACATTCAGGAGCGCCCGTACCTTCTGGATGAGGGCCGGTACGACGTGGTTGTGGGCAACCCGCCGTACATCACGGTCAAAGACAAGCAACTCAACAAACTCTACCGGGAGTTGTACGACGCCTGCCAGGGAACGTACGCGCTGTCGGTGCCCTTCGCTCAGCGCTTCTTCGAGCTGGCAAAGAAGGGCGGGGGTGACGGCAAGGGTACGGCATGGTCGGCCAGATCACGGCCAACTCTTTCATGAAGCGAGAGTTTGGTACGGATCTAATCGAGTCTTTCTTCCGTGACAAGGTGGAACTGACCGAGGTCATCGACTCGTCCGGCGCGTACATCCCGGGGCACAGCACCCCGACGGTGATTCTCATTGGCCGCGACCGCGACTGGACGCAGGGGCGTGGCGACACGATCCGTACCGTGCGGTCGGTGCAGGGCGAGCCTTCAACTCCGGAGAATCCGGAGATGGGATTGGTCTGGCGGGCGATTGTTGACCAAATTGATTACCCTGGAGTCAAGAGTGACTGGGTTTCGACAGCAGACCTCTCGCGCGATCGATACTTTTCCGAGGCGCCGTGGATTCTAGTTGACGGTGGACGGGAGCTATTTGAAGGTGTGTACGCACTAAGTCCAGCAAAGCTTGCGTCTCGAGTCCTGCGCATCGGATATTACGGGGATACGCATGCAGACGATGCGTTTATGTACCCGTCTCACTCTCTGCAAGGGTGTGCCGAGGGAGAATTCGTCGAGCCCATTGTGACCGGATCGACGGTTCGCGATTACGTATTCAAAACCGGAGATCTCGTCATTCACCCGTACAGCGATCGACGCAAGCTGGTTGACATCAGCAAGATGCCTTCCATCGCAAAGAGACTGTGGTCGCAGCGCACCGAACTGGGAAATCGCTCTATGGGTGGTGGCAAAACATACTTCACTCAGGGACGTTCATGGTGGCAATGGCACCAGATCCCCAAAGACTCGGAAGCGAGCAGTTGGTCAATCGCCTTCGGTGAGGTGGCGACACACAACCACTTCGTTCTTGGTAGGGGTGGTGAAGTGTTCAGTCGAACTGCGCCACTCGTCAAGCTGCGTGAAGAAGCAACCGAGGAAGAACACCTTCAGTTGCTCGGTGTACTCAACAGCTCCACAGCTGCTGTGTGGCTGAAACTGGTGTGTTACTGCAAAGGGAACGCCACTGCCTCCAGCGGCATCGCCGACCAACCGTGGTCATGGAACTACCAGTTCAATGGGGTGAACGTTAGCGATTTTCCCCTCCCGCCGGTGTACCCCACTGCTCTAGCTGTCGAACTTGACGCCCTCGCCCAGCAACTCGCCGCCACCACCCCCACCGCCGTTGCCACTGCAGCCACCCCCACCGCCGCATCCCTCCGCGAAGCCCGCGCCACGCACGAAGCCACTCGCGCCCAAATGATCGCCGTCCAGGAGGAGTTGGACTGGCAGGTCTACTCCCTCTACGGCCTCACCGATATCGACCTGCGCCCTGCCAACCCGGCCGACGTCCCGCCTCTCGCCCTCGGTGAGCGCGCTTTCGAGATCGTGCTGGCCCGTGCCATCGAGCGCGGCGAGGCATCCTCCGAGTGGTTCACGCGGCACAACTCCACACCCATCACCGAGATCCCTGCCCACTGGCCCCAGGCCTACAAGGACATCGTCAACCAGCGCATCGCCATGATGGAGTCGAACTCCGCCATCGGCATGGTCGAGCGCCCCGAGTACAAGCGGCGCTGGGCCACCGACGGCTGGGACGCCATGCAGAAGCAGGCGCTCCGTGCCTGGCTGCTGGACCGGATCGAGGCCAAACGTGAGCTGTGGTTCGACGGTGCCGACCAGCCCACGCTCATTTCCCTGCCCCGGCTGACCGACCGCCTCCAGGAGGACGACGACTTCGCTGCCGTCCTCAGCCTCTACGCGCCCCGCGCCGACTTCGCGGAGACCCTCGCCGAGTTGTTCAGCGACCAGCACGTCCCGGCCGCCGCCGCCCTGCGCTACAAGCCCGCCGGCCTCAAGAAGCGCGCCGACTGGGAGCGGACCTGGGAGAGGCAGCGTGAGGAGGACGACGCCACCTCCGAGGAAGAGAAGCGGAAGATCCGTGAGGCGACCGCCGTGCCGCCCAAGTACACCTCCGCCGACTTCCTGCGCACCAGCTTCTGGGCTCAGCGCGGCAAGCTCGACGTACCCAAGGAACGCTTCATCTCCTATGGTGCGCAGAACGTACAGACCCCCACCCTCCTCGGCTGGGCGGGCTGGGACCACCTCCAGCAGGCGCAGGCCGTCGTCGGCTACCTCAACGAGAACCAGCTGACGCAGGACGAGCTCGTCCCGTACCTCGCCGCCCTGCTCGAACTCCAGCCGTGGCTGGACCAGTGGCACGGCGAGTACCTCCCCGACTTCGGCCAGTCGGCGGCGCAGGCGTACCACGACTTCCGTCTCGCCCTCCAGGGCGAGCTGGGGCTGACCGACGAGGACATCCGGGCCTGGCGGCCCGTGGCGGCGGCGCGCGGTGGTCGCGCTAAGAAGACGAAGTGAGCAGGGACTTAAGACATGGCAGCGAACCTCGCAAACGGCAACCTCGGCACCCCCTCCTCCGCGAGCTGATCAACATCAAGCCGGAGGTGTCCAGCTCCGACTACGTCCTCCAGCTCGCCGACGCCACCACCCCGACGGTGCCGAGAAGGCCCTGGCCGATTACGTCGTCACCGACGACCTCGTGCAGCACTTCAACGAGGCCCTCGGCCTCATCAAGTCGGCGGTGGACAGCCACTCCTCGAAGGCCGCGTATCTGCACGCCTCGTTCGGTGCCGGTAAGTCGCACTTCATGGCCGTACTGCACGCCCTGCTCAACCAGGCCCCGGCGGCTCGCGACAAGACCGATTTCGACCCGGTGTTCGCGAAGAACGGGTGGCTGCAGGACGGCGACCGGCGGTTCCTGATGGTGCCGGTGCACATGCTCGACGCCAAGTCGATGGAGCAGCGGATCCTCAGCGGATACGTCAAGCGGATCAAGGAGCTGGAGCCCGACGCGTCGACCCCGCGGGTCTACCGCAGCGATGCCATGTTCCGCGACCTGCAGTCCATGCGGAAGCGGCTGGGCGATGAGGATGTGATCAAGTTCCTGGCGGGTGCCGCGCCTGCCGAAACCACGGGCGAGTGGGGCGAGTTCGGGCCGCTTTCGCCTGGACCTCCGAGCTGCTCGATGAGGCCATGGCCGCCGAGGAGCTGGAGGTCGGAGAGGAGTTCAACCCCGCTGACCCGTCCACCCCGGGGGAGCTGCGGGCCCGGCTCGCCCAGGACACGGCCAAGGTGCTGCCGGGCTACGAGGAGCGCGCCGTCGAGCAGGACGGCGGCTTCATCAGCCTCGACCGGGGCCTGTCGGTGATAGCCCAGCACGCGAAGAGTCTGAACTACGACGGGATCGTGCTCTTCCTCGACGAGCTGATCCTGTGGTTCGCCTCTCGTATCTCCTCCTCGGAGTTCGTATCCCGCGAGACGGCGAAGATCACGAATCTGGTGGAGGGTGGCGACGAACGCCGGGCCGTCCCCGTCGTGTCGTTCATCGCTCGCCAGCGCGACCTTCGCGACCTGGTCGGATCCGCTGAGGACGGGGGCCGCTATCAGCGGGCCATCGTCGACAACCTGGAGCTCGCCTCGGGCCGGTTCGACCGCATCAGCCTGGAGGACCGCAACCTTCCTCAGATCGCCCACGCGCGCCTCCTCAGGCCGCTGTCGACCGACGCGAACGCGGTGATCGGGGAGGCGTTCAAGAAGGCGAAGTCCACCAACGCCAAGTTCTGGGACGAACTCCTGGGCGGCGACGGGAACAATGTGGGCGCCACGGAGACCGCGTTCCGCTTCACGTACCCCTTCTCGCCAGCCTTCATGGATACCCTCGTCCACCTGTCCTCGGCCCTTCAGCGCTCGCGCACCGGCCTCAAACTGATGGGTGAACTCCTCGCCGCGCGGCGCAATCTGCTGCGCGTCGGCGAGCTGGTGCCGCTCGGCGACGTCTGGGCGCTGATCTCGGGCGGCGGCGACAAGCCGTTCACCGACGAGTTGCGGGCCGTGTTCGAGGAGGCCGACCGGCTGTACCGCAACCGGATGCGCCCCTACCTCCTCGACCAGTACCGGGTCTCGGAGGAGCAGGTCGCGGCGTACCAACAGGACCCTGCCGCCATCGAGGACGGTGACCTCTCCCGCAGGCTCAAGCAGTTCACCGACGACGACCGGCTGATGTCGACCCTTGTCCTGTCCGCCCTCGCGCCCGCCGCGCCGGCCTTCCAGAACATGACGGTCAAGCGGTTCCTGGCCCTCAACGCCGGCACCATCAAGGCGCTCCTTCCCGGCGGCGAGATCCCCGCCCTGATCAACAAGTTGAAGGAGTGGGCGGGCCGGATCCCCGAGATCAAGCTCGCGGGCGACGGCGTGGCGATGACCGTTCGCCTCGAACTGACCGGCGTGGACATCGACTCCGTCGTCCGCAACGGCCGCGAAGCCTTCGACAAGCCCCGCTACCGCCACGACGCCGCTGTCGAGCTGCTGCGCTCGGAGTTCGCGCTGACCGCGGCCAAGGGGCAGGGCGCCTTCGACGCCTTCGACACCCTCGACTTCACCTGGCGGGGCAGCAAGCGCCGTACCGAGGTCGTCTTCGCCAATATCGCCGACCGGGAGGAGACCCCCGACTCCACGCTCACTCCCACCGACGCGGAGACCTGGCGACTCGTCGTCGATCTTCCATGGGACGAGGGGGAGTTCGGGCCGCGCGAGGACCTGAACCGGATGAACAGCTTCTGGGAGCGGCACCCCGAGGTCCAGCATTCCCTCGCCTGGGTGCCCACGCATATGACGACGACGATGTATGCGGACTTCAACCGGTACGTGATCATCAAGCGGATTTTGAACAGCGGCAGTGACTTCGACAGCCGTTTCGCCGCTCACCTCGGCCCCGACGACCGGGTGCGGGCACGAGGGCTGCTCACCACGCAGGCCGACACCCTGCGCGACCGGGTTCTCGCCGCCTTCAAGCAGGCGTACGGCCTGGCGAAGAAGCAGGAGGGGACGTCCTCGACGACTTCTCGGACCACATCGCCACCAAGCCGGGCGCGACCACGCCCGCGCTCGGACTGAGCGCCGCCCGCGCGATGCGATCCGCGACATCGCGGGCAAGATGCTGGCCTGGCAGTACCCGGCCCACCCCGACCTCGGCGCACAGGCCGTCACGCCCGCCCAGGCGCGTACCGTCCTCGGATACATCAGCGAGGCCGCCGGGGCCCGCGAGGGCAAGGCGGAGATCGCGCGCGGAGACCAGGGGCTGATGGAGACGGTCGCACAGCCGCTCAAGCTCGGCACGATGGGGGAGAGCTACTTCACCCTCGGCGGGTACTGGCGCGAGCACTTCAACCGGCTCGCGAAGAGCGACCCGGACGCGGACATCGGCTACGGCTCGCTGACCGCATGGATGGACGAACCGCAGCGGATGGGGCTCGCGACCCACATCCAGCAGCTCGTCGCGGCCGCGTACGGCGAGATGGAGGACCGGGTGTGGGTCATCGGCGGGGCTCCCGTCGCCGACCTCAAGCTGGGCGAGATCAAGGACAGCTGGGCGTTGCGCCGCCAGCCCCTGCCCTCCGAGCCGGACTGGGAGATAGCCCGCGCGCGCTACGAGAAGATCTTCGGCAAGAAGGCCCCCGTGCAGCTGCGCGGGCGGATCGTCAACTCCTTCGCCGATCTGGTGCGTACCCACGTCGACAAGCTCTTGCCGGCCAGTCGCGAGCTGGTGGCCGAGCTGGAGCGGCGAGCAGACTTCTTCGGCCTCGACGACACCGCCGTCACAGGGCGTCTGCACACCGCACGCCGCGGTCTTGCCCTGCTCGAGGAGCTGCTCGCCGAGAAGGGCCGCGGGGCCAAGCGGGTCGTCGAGGCCCTCGCCGCGTTCGGCTTCGGCGAACTGACGCTGGAACGGCTGGGCTCATCCGTCACGACGGCGGACGCGGTGGCGTCCGCCCTGCAGAACGCCTCCTGGGACGTGCTTGAACTCGGCACGGGCATGGACGCCCTCACCACCCTCCAGGAGGACGCGCGCGAGGACCAGTTCAACAGGAAGCTGCAGGACTCCCTGCCCCGTGCCCAGCGGGCGATCACCCAGGCCCTTGCCGTCCAGCGGCAACAGCAGCAGCGGACCGAACCACCGGCTGCCACCCAGGCCTCGCCCACCCCCGACCAGGTGCCGCTGACCACCGACACCTCGCACCCGAAGGTCGAGACCACTGCCCGTACGGGCTCCGTGCAGGGCAGCGCTGCCGAGGTCGAGCAGGCCCTCCACCAGGTGGCGGCCGCGCATCCCGGCAAGGCCATCGAGATCACGTGGAAGGTGGTCGACTGATGCCTCAGGCCGGCCGGGGCCTCGCCCGCCTCACGCCCACCGCCGTCGCGAAATACCTTGCGGGTCAGCGCGCGCTGCTCAAGGGCACCCAGCAGCCGGACGGCGGCACTCGCCAGGTCGTGCTCCTGCGTTCGGCACCCATGTGGGAGGAGCAGCCGATCCTGTCCTGGAACGGCAGCCGGCGCGCACGGGTGGCCACCGCGCCGTCCGTGCTCGCCGTCTACCAGGAGGCGCTCAGCCACCTCAACGCCCCCGGTCCCGGTTCGGTGGAAGACCCGTCCCTGCTCGTCCTGCTCACCGACCGGGAGGACGCCGAACTCGACCCCGGCATCCTGGTCCGCGCGTACCGATACGCCATCCAGCACGTCGACAACTGGGACCTCATCCGCGAGACCTTCACCGCCTCCGGTATCGATCCACGGCTCAGCGACGAGACCTGGGGGTGGCCGAGGCCCTCCTCGAAGCCGCCCCCGCGGGCGGCTGGCCCGGCCTCAACCGGCAGGTCCTGTCCCGTACACACGCCCTCGCCGCCCTCGCACGGCGGCGGCTGCTGCTCGACGCGGACGCCCAGCTCGACATCGACACTCTGCTGCTGTGGAGCCGCACCTCCTCCGAAGGACCGCGTGCCTACCGCGCGCTGCGCGACGGGGAGCGGGCCGGGCTGCGGCGCTTCCTCGCTGAGGTGGACCAGGCCGGTCCGACCGCCGACGCCCTTCTGTCGATTACCGAGCACGACGAGCCATCCGTCGCTCTGCCGTTCGGGCTCGTCGCCGCCGCGCTGTGGCAGCACGCCCCGGCCGGCCCCGAGGTCTTCCGGGCGCGCGGCCGAGCGGAGAACATCCTCGGCCGCGAGTTCACCGACGAGGCCATGCGGCGCTACGGGGAATCCGCCGAGAACCTCGTCGCACGCAACGCACAGCTCCTCGCCGAGGTCACCCCGGACGCCGAACGGCTCGCCGGCCATCTGGGTGCGACCGGGGCCGTACGACACAGCCCCTACCTGCCCGCCGGACTCGAAGCGCGCCTGGCCGCCGTGGGTTCGGCGATCGCCGGCCGCGATCTCAACGCCTGCCGTACGGCGCTGCGCGCGGTGCAGGCACACCACCTTGCCGAGACGGCCCGCACCCGGATCGGCCGCGCCCGGATGGCCGTGCGCCTGGTGCAGTGGCTGGCCACCGAACCCGTATGGACACCGGACACCGTCGCGGACGCCCTGGCCCACTACAACGCAGAACTCTCCTGGGCCGACCGTGCGTTGGAGCACCTGGAGGCGGGCGGCGACACCGAGCCCGCCCTGTCCGATGCCTACGACGCGCTCGCCGCTGACGTACGTAAGGTGCGGCGCCGCATGGACCAGGCCTTCGCCGAGCAGGCTGCCGAGTGGACCGCGGCGGGTACCGCTCCCAACTCGATGCTGACGGTCGAGACCTTCCTCGAGCGGGTCGCGAAACCTGTGGTGAAGTCCCAACGACGGCTGATGCTGCTCGTCGTGGACGGCATGAGCGCCGCGCTCGCGGGACAACTCGGCGAGGAACTCGCGGCGAACTGGACCGAGTACGACCCCACCGGCGAGAAGGGGATGCCGCCCACCCGCCAAGCGATGGCCGCTGCCCTGCCCACCGTCACCGCCGTCAGCCGCACCACACTCCTCACCGGCAAGCTGCAACGCGGCGACCAGAAGACCGAGAAGCGTGAATTCCCGTCCGTGCGGCTGTGGTCGGGGCACAAGGCGGCCGTCTTCCACAAGGACGACCTCCGCCCCGCCAGCACCGGTGGACGCTTCGGGCCCGACCTGGAGGCGGCCCTGACCGACGACGCGTCACACCTCGCGGTCGTCCTCAACACCGTCGACGACGCTCTGAAGAACGACGAACGCCTCGACGAGTGGGACTGGACGATCGGCGACATCGACGCCCTGACCCCACTCCTGGACGAGGCCCGCCGGCGGGGCATGGCCGTACTGATCACCAGCGACCACGGGCACGTACTGGAGCACCGGGGTGTGAAGGTCCCCACCCACGAGGCCGTCAACGCCCGCTACCGCGTCGTCCCGGACGATGGCGCCGAACCACTGGTCAGCGAGGCGGAGACGGTACTCGCCGGCCCACGAGTGGTCGGAGGCCCCATCGTCGCCCTGTGGCCGGCCGACGCCCGCTACACGAACCGTGCCGCCGGATACCATGGGGGAGTGCACCCGGCCGAGTTCACGATCCCTGTGCTCGCGTACCTGCCGGACGGTGCGACCGAGCACATTCCACCAGGGTGGCGGCAACTCACGGACACGTATGAGCCGCACTGGTGGAAACTGGACACGACGCGCCTGCGCACGACCTCGGCACCTCCCTCCGCGGAGACCGGGACGACACAGGCGACGAAGTCCAGGCGTACCCCGAAGAAGTCCGCTCCACAAGACACGGGTCTGTTCGAGATCGCGGTGTCCCCCCAACCCTCCGAGACTGAGGGAACGCTGCTCGCCGTGGAAGCTCAGTCGCCGGTGGAGCAGCTCCTGGACGACCTCTTCGCCTCCCCAGCCCTCAGTGACCAGCTCGCTCTCCTCCCTCGCAAAGAGGACCCGGAGGGACTTCGCCAGGCCCTCGCAGCGCTCTGTGAGAACAACACCCTCCCTCTGACAGCCGTGGCCGCCGCCGCGGGCAAGCCACCGGCCCGGGCTCGCGGCTACGCCGCCGTCCTCACCCAACTCCTGAACATGGACGGAATCCAGGTCCTCGAACTCCTCCCCGACAACAAGACGCTGAAGCTCAACCTGACGTTGCTGAAGGCCCAGTTCGGGCTTGGGGAGTAGGTCCGTTGCGGGCCTTACCCTGCACGGAACCAGCTGTACAAGGCTCCTTGGCCACTGTCTTGAGCAACCGACCGAATACTGCCTTCGTGCCCTGACCACGTGCGCTGCTCAGCCCGAGGCGCTCCGATACTCCGGCGTGAAGCTCACTTGCGGGCCGGCGTGGAACTCACGTGCGAGGCGTCCACATCGACATCGTTGGTGCGGACCGGGCCACGACTGCCAAGGAGCCGTTCTTCGTTAGCTCCATCAAGTGGCTCGAGCAGTCGCCTTTCGTGTCCTTGCCGAGAACTTCATCCATGCAGGTCAGGCAGCATGGTGATATTCGTGGAGGAGGCTGCCGAGGCGGTCGCGTCGTCGTATGTCGAGGTGGGTTAACTTGTCCGGATCGGTGATCGGTGAGGGCAGCGGGTGCATTGGCCGGGCGTTCGCGATGCCCTGGTGGGGCCGATGAGTGTTGTAGAACTGCTCGAACTGCCGGAGTGCATGGAGGAGGTGGCGTTGGTTCCAGATCAAGGTCCGGTCCAGGAGTTCGTGTCTGCAGGTCTGCACCCACCGTTCCGTGATCGAGTTCATTCGTGGCATCTGGATGCCGGTGAGGATGACCTCGATCCCCGCGTCTTTGAGGACGTCATCGAACATTCCGGGGAACTTTCCATCCCTGTCCCTGATCACATGAACCGTGCCCGGGAGCTTACGTCCTCGAGGTCCATGACCAGGTTCTTGGCCGCTTGCGTCACCCAGGAGGTGGTCGGGTGTGCGGTGGCGCCCAGGACACGGATGCGGCGGGTGCTGTGCTCGATCACCGCAGGTACGTACATCCGCACGCCGGACAGGGTGACCGTCTCAAAGAAGTCGCAGGCCAGGAGGGCGTCGGCTTGGGAGCGCAGGAAGTCGGCCCAGGTGCTGGAGCTCCGGTCGGGCGCTGGATCGACGCCGGCGTCCTTGAGGATCTTCCAGACGGTCGAGGCGGCCACCTTTACTCCCAGCGCGAGCAGATCGCCGTGAAGACGCCGGTAGCCCCAGTTTGGATTCTCCCTCGCCAGGCGCAGTACCAGAGTCCGGATGGAGTGCACGGTACGAGGCCGACCGGGTCGCTTGGGCTGTGATGCGGCGGCATGCCGGCGTCTTGCGAGGTCGCAGGACCGTGTCAGGACGCATGAGCAGCCGCACACGCCGCAGAACCGACAACGGCAGCCGGTGCAGCAGCGCCGCCATGAACGCCCGATCGCTCGGGCTGAACCGGGCCTTTCTGTTGGCGAGTTGGCGTTTCAGGACCGTGATCTGATGGCGCAGGGCCAGGATCTCCGCGTCTTTGTCCAGGTCGCTCATCGGCAGGAGACGCAGCAGCGCGAACGCGTTGGTCATGGCCAGGTAGGCCAGTCGTAGCAGCACGGTCGATCATCATGACGCGTGGACCACCGACTACGCGAGAGCGCCTACTCGAGCGACGAGGCCGACGACCGCCAGTCCAGGTGCAGCCCTCCGACCAGGGCGGATGACATTCTCGGCAAGCGCAGCCCCAGTATGAACAAGGCGATACCGGGAGTCGGCCGCCCACTGGTCAGGCAGTGGCTGCCACGAACGACAGTTGGACCATTACCCCTTCCTCCACAGCAGGCGTGGACGGGGAACAACCGCGTGAGGGCGATGAGCTGCCGGAGCGCGCCCGGCAGGAAGACGCCCGCCACTGGGAGACCTACCAACGGCCGATCTCCGCCGAAACACTCCGCAAACGACTGCACGTCGGGGCAGCACGGTCACGCATGCTGGTGACCATGATCCGCTCCGACACCTCCTCCCAGCGCACCGACTAAGGCCTGTCCGGCGGATCATGGCCGGAGCCATAACCGGATGGCTGCCAGGGTGACAGTGCCGTGGAAGACGTAGGCCCGCTTGTCGTACCTCGTGGCCAGGGCCCGGAAGTTCTTGAGTCGGTTGATGGTCCGCTCGACTTCGTTGCGGCGTTTGTAGAGCGCCTTGTCGAAGCTGGTGGGTCGGCCGCCCTTGCTGCCGCGGCGTCGGCGGTTGGCTCGCTGGTCCCTCGGCTCGGGGATGGTGTGCGTGATGTGCCGTCGTCGCAGGTAGCGGCGGTTACGGCGGGAAGAATAGGCCTTGTCGCCCCCCAGGTGGTCCGGCCGGGTTCGCGGATGGCCGCCACCGGCGCGGGCGACACGGACGCGTTCGAGCACCGGGATGAGCTGCGGGGCGTCGCCCCACTGGCCCGGCGTGATCAGCAGGGCCAGGGGGCGGCGTCCGCCTTCACCGGCGAGGTGGATCTTGCAGGTCAGCCCGCCCCGTGATCGTCCGAGACCCTCGTCGGAGCGGTGCTGCCGGGGCCTTGTTCTTTTTTCGGGACACGCGGTGCCTTCTTCCGGGCACCGGCAGCGTGCTGGTGAGCGCGGCAGGAGGTGGAGTCCACGCTCACCATGCTCCAGTCGATCCGGCCTCCCGCATCCGCGTCGGCCTGCACGCCTTGGAGGATACGGTCCCAGGTGCCGTCCGCCGACCAGCGTCTGTGCCGCTCATAGACGGTCTTCCAACTGCCGAACCGAGTCGGCAGGTCCCGCCACGGAACACCCGTGCGCTGACAGAAGAGGATGCCGTTGATCACCTTGCGGTGGCTCGCCCAACGCCCGCCCCGCTGCCCTGTCGCGGGCAGATGGGGCTTCAGACGAGCCCACTCCGCGTTCGTCAGATCACCTCGTCCCATGACCATGGAAACGGCCACGCGACCCACACCGCTCAATCAGTGATCCGCCGGACAGGCCTTAGGCGGTTTCGTTCGGATCACTGGTCAGTTCATGGCTGGGGAGCCTTGACGCGAGCGGGGAGCCGTGTACACCGTTCCTCCGGCTCATCCGAGCCGGCCAGGGCCAAGGCCCTTGGCGCCGCTTCTTCACGTGAGGTTGTCCCGTGAATTATCTTGCCGATCGTGCCGCCATCCACGATCTCAACACTCGTTACGCGGTTGCTTTCGACGGCTTCCAGCTGAACGAGTCCTCCGGCTGCTGGGCCGAGGACGGCGTCCTCGACGAACGCGAGACCGGCTTCGGCCTGTTCCAAGGGCGCGAGGCGATACGCGGCTTCTTCCGCGACTCACTCTTCACCCATGCCCGCAAAGTCATCCACATCATGTTCAACCATCTGGTGACGGATATCGAGGGCAACCGCGCGGCGGGGAGTGTCTTCTGCCTGGTGGAAGTGGTGAAGACCGACGGCGGCTACGTCCGCTCCCACGTCAAGTACGAGGACGAATACGTTCGCGTGGACGGACAGTGGAAGTTCGGAAGCCGCGTCATCAAGCCGTCCTTACCGGGTGCCCCGTCATGAGCCCAGGGATGTTCCACTTGGATCACCTTGCGGACCAGATGAAGATGGCGGCGAGGTGGAGTCCGGCCAGGTAGATGGTGGCGGTCTTGTCGTAGCGAGTGGCCAGGCCGCGCCACTGCTTGAGCTTGTTGATGCACCGCTCGACGGTGTTCCGCTGCTTGTAGGCGTCGCGGTCGAAGGCCGGTGGACGGCCTCCGAGCCGGCCGCGCCGCTTGCGGTTCGCGGCCTGGTCCGCCGGTTGTGGGATCACCGCCCGGATCTTCCGCTGCCGCAGATGGAGGCGGATCGCCCGGGACGAATACGCCTTGTCGGCCAGGACCACGTCCGGTATGACCCTGGGGCGGCCGATCCGCCTGGGCACCCGTAACCGGGCCATGATCTGCTCGAATGCGGGTGCGTCGCCGGCCTGGCCCGGCGTGATGACGAACGCCAGCGGTCGGCAACGGCCGTCCGCGCCGAGGTGGATCTTCGTGGTCAAACCACCGCGGGAGCGTCCGAGGGCATGGTCGTCCGGCTCGCCGGGCGGGGCCCCTTTTTGACGGGCCCCGGCGTCGTGCTGGTGCGCACGCACGATCGTGGAGTCGACCGCGACGACCCAGTCCAGGTCGCTTTCGGCGTCGGCCTGAGCGAGCAGGGCGGTGAAGACCTTCTCCCAGGTGCCGCCGGCCCACTTCCGCAGCCGGTTGTGGGCGCCCTTCCACGAGCCGAAGCGTTCGGGCAGGGCCGTCCATGGCGTGCCGGTGCGGTACTTGAACGCGATCGCGTCGATCACTTGCCGGTGATCCCGCTACCGCCCACCCCGCCGAGGGGTCCGGTCCGGCAGCAATGGCTCGATGCGGGCCCACTGGGCGTCAGTCAACGACACACCCAGACCAACGATCCGATGATCTGAAAGAGACGGCCTAGGCCCACGGCCTCGGAGAAGTACCCGGGCGTCGGGAAGCGTGAACGCCAACTGGCCATTCCCTGCCTGTTTGAGGGCGAGTCTCATTCCTCGACTCGCGGCGCCGACAAGTGGAGGAGGACATCGCGGAAGACGGCTGTCTGAACCTTGGCGATCTCCTCACCAAGTTTACCGGCAGCCAGTTCGACCCGGAACTCCATCCTGAGAGGACCGCCACGCCCCTTGCCCGGCACCATGCACGTGGCGAGGGGCGCGCTGTCCCCGGCTCGATCGGGGTGCGAACCATTCTCGCGCACGTGTTCGCCTCTGTGCTGCTGATCCGCTTTTGCCATAGACACCGCTTACCGGACGACAGAACAGCACGCAGGGCAACCGGGGAAATACCAGTCGATGGAGTGAACAACTCGATATGGCAAACACTCCCGATCGAGCCGAGGCGCGCAGACGGGAATAGGAAGTGCCACAGGAGTCGTGAGCGCTTGCGCCGGGTGCCTCACGCAAGGAAGCGAGTAGCACATGACGAAAGAATAGTGTGCCAAGCACGTCTGACCGACCGAGGCCGGCGAAAACGCAACGGTACGGCTCGGCAGCAAGCGCGTTCGGTCGCGGTGTCACCGGCTTCTTTGACGACCTCGTTGGTAGCCGCCGGATGTGTAGTGCCCCCGGCAGGGCGCCACACAGAAGGATGGCCATCCTAACCTGCGGAATTTCGTCGGCAGGCTGGTGATCAAGGGAACTTTTGAGCCCTCAGCGCAGGAGGAGACACGCTGATGGCCGACGAGAGTTTGACACGTGACAGCAGCGGTCCGAGTGCTTCCTTCGAGCGGGTGGTCACTCTTCGCGCGGTGACCCTGATCATGGCCGCGGTGGTGGGGCTGACGTTCTTGTTCGGCTTCGGCAATGTATGGACCCTCGCGCTGCGGTTGGGTGTGCCGCCGTGGGTGGCGCCCTTGGTGGCCCGGCGGTGGATCTTTCTGTGCTGGGCTTGCTGCTGGGCACCCGGTACCTGGCGTTGCAGGGCGCGAGTCGGGAGCAGCTCCGGCCGGCCCGTCGGTTGCTGGTCTTCTCCAGTCTGATGACGTTGGCGCTGAACGTCACGGACCCGCTGCTGGCTGGTGAGAACGGCAAAGCCGCTTTCGACGCAGTGGGGCCGTTGCTATTGATCGGTTGGGCAGAGGTGGGGCCGGGGCTTCTACAGGCCATCAGTGGTGCAGGGAGTGAGACGTCCCCTGAATCTGAGAGGTCACGCGTCCAAGAGGACCCCGTCGATCACGCTGCGATGGTGGCCGGGTGGGAGGACGTCGACGTGGAGCAAACGCTTGTCCTGCCTTCGGACCTGGGTGATCAGCACGGTCAGTTTGGGCCTGGCGGGGACGATCTTCTGGAGCGTGCGCTGGTGGAAGACGCGCGGCATTGGAAGGCGCATCAACGGCCGATCTCGGCTGAGACGCTACGGAAGCGACTTCACGTCGGGGCGGCCAGGTCCCGGATGCTGGTGGCCATGGTGCGCTCGACAAGGACCGATCATCTGCCGATCGAGGCATCGTCTGCGGAGGCCGGGCAAGCGACTTCTCGGCCTCGCCGACGAGTGGGCGGTGCGGGCGAGGAAGGCCCGGCAGATGACTGATCCTTCCGCATGGTGCCGCGTGAAGCGATCTTCTGAAGTCATCTAGCTAGACGTCCCGGCGGCGAGGTTGCCCTCCTTGCGGGCTGTCGGGTGCGGGGGCGTTTCGGGTGTGGAGATGGCGTTACGCCGCAGCGCCCCTCGGCTCGCTGATGCGACGCGCGGCCTCGACCACTGCCGCACGGTGTGAGGCCAGTCGTTCCTTCGTCCAGGTCTGGGTGCCGCTGGTGTCTGCGCCGTCGCCTTCGGCGGCCAGGAACCGCGCCTGGGCGACCGCGAGCACCATGGTGAGCAGGTCGTCGGGCGCCATGCCCTGGGCTACCTTGCCGCGCTGCTGTGCGGCCCCCCCTCGGCACTTTTCTGCCGAAATGCCTCCGGTTCTATTGAAGCGGTGGTGGGGCGCTCCAGCTGTTTCCACAGGCGAAGGCGCATCAGCTCCGGTCGTTGGACCAGGTGGTCGAAGATGGCGTCGGCGTAACCGGGCAGGTCGTCGATGTCGAACGGCACCGACTCGGCCCCCTCGGCCATGGCTCGTTGCTGCCCTGTCGATGAGGTCGTTCCATTTCTTCTGCTCCGGCGTCAGTTACACGATCACACCCATCATGTCCGCGAAGAGATTCATTACAGCATGCTCTACTTCGCCAGCGCCGATCATGTAGCCGATGCTACAGCAAAGAATCAAAAGAAGGATGATCGTAAAGTCGGGAGGAAATTCTCCACCTGGTCGCAATGCAAATGCTGCCATCGTCCTACCTCTCGGTTGCCCGCAGAGCTACGGAATTCGACTATCCGAATGCTGCTCGCGAGAGTCGCACAACATGGTGGTCGAGCATCCTGGTAACGGCGAGCGCTACGCATATTGGGCGAGCAATGGCACTCGTAGGGGCCAACAATGTCGTGGTAACGGCCTCCTGCCTGTGCGAGGCGAGGAGGGGCTGAAAGGTAAGGGGATACCTGCATGATCGGAGCCCCGCTCAATCGGCGGGCCGCATCCTGCTATCTAGCCCTGCTGCATACGATCAGATTTTCGAGGAATGGCCGTAGATGTTGTTAGAGCGCTTCCTCCTTGTTCGGCCGCAGGTCGATTCATCGCCCCCGTTTGACGTCTCTGTCCAGGTTCTTGTAAATTCCAGGATTCGCCAACGGTGAGCGCGGCTGCGGTATGAGATAACGCAGGTGTCCATGCCCTGGAGGGATCGCAACAGCATTCTGGCTCGGCGCGCGCTGCTGTGCATTTAATCAGCCCTAGAGGGTTTCCGCCTACTTAAGCGTTCCGTTATTTCCCCTGCTCGCTTGGTGAGTGGAGTGTTAAGACGAGCGACACTGAGAGCACCGCGTCGGCGTTGTGAATATTGCTGGACTGATGTCACCCCGGGACCTTGTTGGCGGTCGTCGTGTTGTCCACTTTTCGATCCCAGCAGGGCTGCGACAGCAGGCAGGCGCTGTGTCTGCCATGCTCAGACGTGTCCGTTGCGATCCCACCAGGGTTGATGACGGGCGCCCTCCACGGACCGAGGGAAATTGCGGAGGCGATGGGGATGTTACGACCCCAGCAGGGGTGATGACGGGCGCCAAGCGCGAACGCCGCGTATCCATCGTCGCCGACCTGTTGCGACCCCACCAGGGGTGATGACGGCCGGCCGCTAGTTCCCACCCAGTTCCCCGGCACCTGGTTGCGACCCCTCCTGGGGTGATGACGACGAGGCTCTTGCCACTGATGGTGACGGGGCCCTCGTGTTGCGACCACCTCCTGGGGTGATGACGACGGCACCGGTGGTGCCGGAGCCGAAGGAGTGCACGGCGTTGCGACCCCTCCTGGGGTGATGACGACTCGCGGAGCGCCTGCGCACGCTCTCAGAGACTGAACGGTTGCGACCCCTCCTGGGGCGATGACGGCAGGCAATCCCGAGGCCCAACTGGGCGCCATTCTCGGGTTGCGACCCCTCCTGGGGCGATGACGGCCCGAGGGTAAAGCCACAGGTCGGACACGTCTTCCTGCGGCGTTCCCAGACGGATTTTGCAGCGCCCCGGCAGTAGTACATCAGAGCAGGTCGGAGCGTTGAGCCATGGGAGCACTACAGGCCGTGCGGGGTTGTTGTCAGTGGTGCCCGCTAGTTTGCGGGTTCGGTTCCGCTGGCGGCAACACGTCGGTGGAGCTTTGACGAGTGCGATGTATAGCACTGACGAAGGCGTTTCAAGATACTTTGTAAGTTTTCGCGCCTTACCTCCCTTTGCTCGGCTAGGGTCCTTTCCTGTCCGGGCTGGCCGCTATGTCAGCAGAGCGGCAGGGTCGTTGGCCGAGTTGTTGGGGGTGTGATGCGGATCAGGGTGGACGTCGAGCCGGATCGGCCGAGTCTGCGGTGGGAGGAGGTGCATGGGCCAGCTCGGGCGGTGATGTATGAGTTGCTCGGCAGTCACGATGCCGCGATGGCTCAGTCGCTGCATGACGAAGGGTGGAGGGGCAAGCCGCTGAAGCCATTGGGAATGACCAGCCCTCAGTTCAAGGGCGCGCCGAGGAAGAACGGTGTGTACACGACCTCAAATGATGGGTCGGTGTGGCTGGGGTCGCCCATTCCGGAGATCGCGGCCGCTTTGGTGGCGTCGCTGGCGTCCCGGACTGAGATCGTGTGGGGTGCGGCGCGTCTGAAGGTACGTGGCTTCAACGTGGACGTCAGCGGTGAGTTCTCCGACGGTCCGGTGGAGTTGAGCACGGCGACGCCGGTGGTGGTCAAGCACGAGAGCCGCTACCTCCTGCCGGGGGATGATCGTTACCTCGAACGGCTTCAGCACAATCTGGCTCATAAGGCGGACGTCCTGGGGCTGCCGGCGCCGCATGGTCTGCGGGTGCTCGAGGCTGGGCCGCGGAGGCGGTTCACCGTGCGGGGAGCGCCTCGTATCGGTGCGCAGGTGCGGGTGGCGATGGAGGCGGATGCTCGCTACGTGGATGCGTTGCGCTCCTGGGGTCTGGGGCTGGATACCGTGCAGGGCTTCGGGTGGATCCGGTGAGTGTGTCCGGCAGCGTCGTACCGGCCACGGTGCCGCTGTCGGCGACGAGTCATCCTTTGCAGCGTGCCGGGGCATGGGCGGTGGCTGTGCTGGCCGGGCGGGGGACGCCCGGGGAAGTGGCCGAGACCGATCTGGACACGGTGGCCTCCCGCCTGGTGGACGATGTGAGTGCCGCGGCCGTGGCCGCGAAGGACGCACCGGCTTATGACTGGTGGAAGGTGCTGTTCGCTCTCTATCCGAACTCCAAGGCGACGCACAGCAAACGGCCTCGCGATCGTGCCGTGCTCAAGGTGGCCGTCGCGGAGATGTTCACCGCTGACGACATGCACGCACCCACCCGCCCGTGCACCTTCTGCGGGACACCCGCATCGGCGGTATGGGCGAAGTCGATGCTGCCGATGTTCGATACGAACAAGGCGCTGAACACGCTGCCGCCCGGCGTCGTGGGCTGGCCCGTGTGCCGGGGGTGCCGTATCGCGGCGTGGACCCTTCCCTACGGTGCTTGGGTCACGGCGGGGTCGGCGACCGTTCTGTCCTGCGAGGAGGAGGGGGCCGAGCGGTCCTTCGTGGCAGGCAATGTCCGGCGGGCTCAGCGGATCATGCACCTTGGGCTCAACGGCCTGCACGCCGGCGCCCGCGCCGAGCTTGTTGCTGTCCGGGCCATGCGATCGCTGCGCGCGGGGCTGCCGGCCGCCTCCACTTTGTGGAGTTTCAAGAACGACAACCAGGAGCCGTGGCTGCGGGTGTCGCGGACGCGCCGTGCCGTACCCGCTTTCCTGGCCACCGTCGAGGGCAATGCCGAGCCGCGAAGGGGCTGGCGGCTGCTGGAGGTGGCCCTCACCCGGCACGACAAGAGCGGAGCACTTGTGGCCAGTGGTCCGGCCGAGGCGGCCCGGCTGCTGTTCGAGGCCGAGGACGGCCGGAGCCGTTCACTGCTGTCGCAGCTGCACCAGGTCTTGGCCGGGCCCGAGCGGTGCTGGAGCACACGGAACCGAGCGGCCCTGACCCGGCTCGCCTTCATCTACGCCGAGGAGGTTCTCGGGATGAACCCGGACCTGAAGCCTGTGGCGACTGTGGTCGCCGACTGGATCGAACACGGCAGCGGCAGCCCCCGGGGTCGGCTGGCCGAGTACCGGAATGTCGCGCTGAGCGACTACAAGCTCGGCACCCTGCTGATGCAGGCACATTTCCGCCTGTCGCTTGATGGCCGTCCTGTGGCGGCGGGCCCGGAGGACTGGAGGCCGCTGATCCAGCAGCGCCCGCGCGCCTGGGAGCAGCGCATGCTGCTGGCTGCCACCGTGCTCCAGATCCTTCAGGAGCGTGGTGTGGCCGTCAGTGACACACGGGCCGAGGCGGATGAGGAAGCCCGGACCGAGCAGCTGCTGGAGCGGCCCCTGCTCGGCCTCGACGAAGACGACGAGATGGGAGCGGCCTGAATGGCTTACCTGGCGGGAAAGATGGTGCTCGCGATCGAGGCGGGGGCACCGAACAACGGCAAGGGCGAGGAGACCAAGGCCAGGGTGAAGTTCGCCCGCATCCGCGGCCGCCACTACCCCTATGTCTCCGCGCAGGCCGTGAGGCGCTGGACGCGGGATGGCATGGTCGAGCTGGGTGCGGTGCCCTCGCCGGTTACCCGGGTCGGCAAGGCGCAGAACAAGGCGCAGAAGGCGAACACCGAGGCGGATCCGGTCAGGTATGCCGACGACGATCTGTTCGGCTATATGCGGGCCGGTGCGAAGAAGGATGATGCGGCCACCACGCTGCGTGACAGCCCGTTCATGCTGGGCACGTTGATGTCGGTTGAGCCCGCGTACGCGACGGAAGACTTCGGTGTGATGTCGCGCGGAGTGGTCGAGCCTGTCCTGCACGGGCACGAGTTCTATACCGCAGACCTGGCGGCCCCGTTCCTGCTGGACATGCCGAGGATCGGTACGTTCACCATCCCCGATGCCAATGGTGTGGGCAGGCCCAACTACCTCTCTCAGGAGCAGGCGTTGCAGGTGGCGGAAGCCGCCGCAGCCGGGGCGTCGACCACTGTCTTCCGTAATCAGCCCGCAGTGCGGCTGCCGCTGGAGGAGCGCCGGAACCGGGCTGCGCTGTTGCTGGAGGCGCTGGCGCATCTCAGCGGGGAGCCAAGCAGGCTCTTCACTATGGAGACCGGGTGCCTGCCCTGGTGGTGATGGTGCCGTTCAAGGGCGGTATCAATCCGCTCGCCCACTGCGTCGATGGCCTGGAGGGCACCGGTTTGCGGGTGCGGGGCGAGGTGTTGCGCGCCGAGCTGAAGGCGTGGGAGGGGGAGTGGGAGGCACCGGTCCGCATCGGCTGGCGTCCTGGGTTCCGGGATGACCTGCGCGAGGACTTTGAGAAGGAATGCGCTCAGGAGCTGACGGACGGGACGATCGTCATCGACCATCCTCGTACGATCCTGCGCGGCTTGGCCACTGAACTGCGTGAGGGCCAGCTGGATGGCTGGTTCGATGACCCCGCGCGGTGATGAACGTGCAGCGTGAGCCCCTCACAGCGTGGCGGGCAGAATTCTGGGCCCCCGTCGCTTCCTTCCGTGATCCTCTCTTTCCCGGGCTCAGCCACGGTCTGCCGCTGCCGCCGCCCTCCACGGTGCGAGGGCTGCTGGCGGCGGCGACCGGCGCACCAGTGGAATCCCTTGCCCTGGGGATGGCGGCCTGGTCCGAAGGCGGTGGCGTGGACGCGGAGACTTACCACCCCATCTCGGCCGACGGTTCCAATCCGGCTGTCTCCGGCCGCGTGCGCGCGGTCAAGGGCGGCATGACGATCCGGGACCGGCCCTTCCTCGCGGACGTCCGCCTGACGGTGTGGCTGCCCGGCGGCGACGGGGACCGCATCGCCCAGGCGCTGCGCCGTCCGGTGTGGCCTCTGTGCCTGGGACGGTCCCAGGATGTCGTACATCCCCTGGGCTTGCGGCGTACCGCGCTGCATCCGACCGACGAGGCGATCGTGGATCATGCCCTGGCGCCGGTGGGTGGCCACGGCGTGCCTGCGGCCACGGTGCACCGTATGGCGGCCAGCGTGTCCCTCGACCGCCTTCGGACCTCGTGGGCGGATTACCTGTGGTGCGACACCGCCACCGGCCCGTACCCGGTCCGGGACGCCTATCAGGACGATGAAGGGCAGGCCGTGTGGCTCCTGACCCCCTGACCCCGGGAAGCCGTCGGCGCCGGCTGACGGAGGTCCGCGCGAAATCCACGCCTGTGGATGATCCCGAGCGGCTGACCACCCACTCCCGCACGGTCCACGATGTGGTCGGCCAGATCGAAGCGCGCGTCACGGCAGCCGGAGTCCTGGCCACCGAGCCAGCCTTCTGGTCCCGTGTCCGCACAGCGGCCCTGCTGCACGACACCGGCAAGGTCGCAGAAGGCTTCCAGCAACAGCTCCAGCCCGGTGGGGAACTGTGGGGCCAGCGGCATGAGGTGCTCTCCCTGGCCTACGTCGACCTCCTCGCCACAGCGGCAGGCTGGAGTGGGGAGGACCGGCTGATGATCGCCACACTGGTCGCGACCCATCACCGGGCACTGCACTCCTCCTCGTCGGGTGCTGCCGGGGGCAAGCCGCCCCTGGCGCAGACGTATAACGCCCGTACCCGGTGGGACGAGGCGTTCACGCACACCCGGCTGCCCGGAGGCGTGCAGGTTCAGGTGACCCGCGGGCTGCATCAGGAGCTGGTCGCCTGGCTCGCCGGGTTCCTCAAGGTCGATCCCCCGTTCGCCACTTCGGGGGAGGCTACGTTGGCGGACCGGGCCAGGATGCTGCTGGAACAGGTGCTGGCTGCCTGGCAGCTTCCCGTCAAGGAGCACCAGGGGCTGCTCGCCGTCCTCGCGCAGGGCGCGCTCACGCTCGCCGACCACGTCGGCTCGGCCCACGAGCGCCTCCAGACCCACATGCCGCTGTCCGTCGACTACCTCGACCGTTTCCCGCACACCCCCTATCCGCACCAGCGGCAGGCCGCCGCGGTCGACGGGCATCTGGTTCTCATCGCGCCGACGGGGAGCGGCAAGACGGAAGCCGGGCTGGCCTGGGCGGCCCGGCAGCTGACCACGATGCCGGGCTTGCCCCGCCTGGTCTGGAGCCTGCCGTATCGCGCATCCCTCAACGCGGCGCGCGAACGCTTCCGGCACAGCCTTGTTCCGGCTCCGGGAGACCAGCAGGCCGACATCGGTCTGCTGCACGGCACGATCGCGCACACTCTCCTCGCCCAGGCACTCGAAGACGACTGCGCGGCTGCCCCGGGCGCGGGCCGTGGTGAGCCGACCGTCGACCAGGCCCGCCGCGCGCGGGCCCGTGCCGGTGCGATGCGGCTGTTCGCCCAGCGGCTACGCGTGGCGACCCCGCACCAGCTCCTGCGCGGCGCCATCGCGGGCCCCGCGTACTCCTCCGTCCTGCTGGAGCAGACCAACTCCCTCTTCGTTCTCGACGAACTGCACGCTTATGAGCCCGAGACCTTCGGCCGCCTCTGCGCCGCCATGGGGCTCTGGGAACGGCTCGGCAGCCGTATCGCCGTACTGTCCGCCACGCTCGCACCGCCGATGATCACGCTGATCGACGAGAGCGTGACCCAGCGCGTGGCCTGCCACCGCGCGCCCCAGGGCACCAGCCCGGCACGCCACCGCCTCATCGTGGACGAGAATCCGCTGGCCGGTCCCGAGAGCCTGGAGCGGCTGCGTACCTGGCTGCGGCAGGGCCACAGCGTCCTGGCCGTGGCGAACACCGTGGCCACCGCTCAGGGACTGTTCGACGAACTCGTTGACGAGGCCCGCGCCGCCGACCCCGCAGACCCTCATGCGGCGCTCCTGCTGCACTCCCGGTTCAAGAACCGTGACCGCGCCGCGATCGAGAAGAACCTCCTGACCCGGCACCCCGAACGCCGCACCGGCGACCCGGCGGGACGCGGCGGGCTTGCGGTCGCCACCCAGACGGTTGAGGTGTCTCTGCAACTGGACTTCGACCGGGGAGCGGTGGAACTGGCCCCCGTCGAAGCCGTCGCCCAGCGCGCCGGCCGCGTCAATCGCCGCGGACGGCATCCAGGCGGCCCGGTGGAGTTCCGCGTGCACCACACGCCCAGGCCCCGGCCCTACGACGCCGGGGCCGTGGAGGCCGCGTGGCAGGCGCTGACCGCTCTGATCGAGGAGGGGGCTGACACCCTGAGCGAGCAGGACATCGACCGCCTGCTCGCCCTCGCCTACGACACCAAGTGGGGCAAGGACTGGACCGAGGCGGCCCGCCGCGCCCGCGACGCCTTCGCCTCCCAGTTCCTGACCTTCACCGACCCCTTCCACGACCGCAGCGAGTTCGCCCAGGCGCTCAGCGAACAGTTCAACAGCGTCGAGGCCCTGCACCGCGACGATGCCGAGGAATACGCGCAGCTGACCGCCGGAGGCAGAAGTGAGCATTTCCTCCTCGCGGCCGGGCTGCTCATCCCTCTCCGATACAGCCAGCTCCCCACCTACCACGGGCAGTACGACCGCCGCCTGGGCGTGCATGTGATCGACGGCGAGTACGACCAGATAACCGGGCTCAAGCCCCCGCAGGAACCGGAGACCATCCTGTGACCGGCCCCGCCCACGATCCGGCCGACGACCCCATGCCGCTGGGCGGCGTCCACATCAAGTACTTGCACCACTGTCCCCGTCAGCTGTGGCTCTACAGCCGCGGCTACCGGCCCGAGCAGCGCAGCGACCTCGTCGCTTTCGGTGAGGTCATCGACGACACCACCTTCACCCGGCGCCGCGACATCGACCTCGGCGAAGCGAAGATCGACTGGGTGACCACCGGCGCCATCGTCCACGAGACCAAGTCCTCCCGCGCACCGTCGCCCGCCCACGCCGCCCAGGTACGGCACTACTGCCTCCTCCTGGAACGCCGGGGCATCACCGTCCGCGGCGGCACCGTCCACTACCCCCTCATCCGCCGCACCACCGACGTCCCCTGGGACGCCACCGCACGCGCCCAGGCCGAGGATTCCGAAGCCCAGGCCCGCGCCACCATCGCAGCCACCGAACCACCAGCCCGCCTCAAGCGCGCCCACTGCCGCGGCTGCTCCTACCTCGACTACTGCTGGGGAGACTGATGCCCGCTGTCGGCCGCACCTACTGGCTGACCGAACCGTGCCGCATCCGCCGCGAGGACAACAGCGTCCGCATCGAGCGCCCCGACGGAAGCCCGGTCCGCATTCCCATCACCGACATCCGCGACCTGGTCACCTTCGACCACATCGACATCAACACCTCAGCCCTCTCCCTCCTGAACCGGAACGGCGTGACCCTCCACGTCCTGGACCACTACGGCAACCACGCAGGACACTTCAGCCCCTCGGAATCCATGTCCTCCGCCAGCGTCGTCCGACGCCAGGTAGAGATCACCGCCGACCCGGACCAACGCCTGGCAGTGGGCCGCGCCCTGGTACTCGCCACCGCCGAAAACCTGCGCTGGGCCCTGGACACCGACCTCCTCGACCCCGCACTGCTCTCCCTGCGCACCGCCCTGCCCGACTGCAAGGACAGCGACGCGATCATGGGCCAGGAAGGAAACTTCCGCCGCACCGGCTGGACAGTCCTCGACACCCAGCTGCCCGCCTGGCTCCGCCTCAACGGCCGCACCCGCCGACCACCCACCAACGCGGGCAACGCCTTCATCAGCTACCTCAACACCCTCATCTACGCCCGCGTCCTCACCGCCCTGCGCACCACACCCCTGCACCCGGCCATCGGCTTCCTCCACTCCGACACCGACCGCCGCCGCAACACCCTCGCCCTCGACCTGGCCGAACCCTTCAAGCCTCTCTTCGCCGAACGACTCCTCAAGCGCGCCGCCAGCCAGAAGAAGCTGAAGCCGACCGACTTCGAGACCGACGTGGCCAGGGCCTCCCTGAGCAAAGACGGCCGCAAGAAAGTCGCCGCCCTCGTAAAGGAAGAACTGGCGACGACCGTCTACCACCGCACGCTCAAGCGCAAAGTCAGCTACGAGGAACTCATCCACCTCGAAGCCCTCAAGATCGTCCGCCTGTGCCTCGAAGACAAGCCGTACAAGCCCTTCCGCCCCTGGTGGTGATCAGCATCTTCGTGATCCTCGTCTACGACACCGCCGTCGAACGCAACCCAAAGGTGCTCAAGACCTGCCGCAAGTACCTCCACTGGACGCAACGCAGCGTTTTCCAGGGCGAACTCTCCACTGCCCAATATCGCGCGCTCATGGCCACTTTGAACACCACCATCGATCCGGAGTACGACAGCATCGTGACCTACACGGCCAGGTCCCCGGACATGGTCGAGTCCAGTACCCTCGGAGTCGCCCTGGCCGGCCCCGGCGACATCCTGTGAACCGCTCTGACCTGCACAGATGCACTACCGCCGGATCGCTGCAAAACAAGGCCCACAGATGCAAGTGTTTTGCATTCTGACCTGCGACTTTACCGTCGGGTCCTCATCAGCCCTGGAGGGCTCGCAACTCATCTGACAGAGCTGGGTCATGCCCAGTCGGTACCCCGGTCCTCATCAGCCCTGGAGGGCTCGCAACGTGGAATGGATGCCGCGCCACCAGGTTTCGACGGTCGTCCTCATCAGCCCTGGAGGGCTCGCAACACGCGCCATCCGGCCCGTGCGCCGAGAACTTGACCTGTCCTCATCAGCCCTGGAGGGCTCGCAACTGATGTACCGGTGGGCGCTGCGTCATCCCGAATGGGGTCCTGATCAGCCCTGGAGGGCTCGCAACCACGTGCACAACCCGAGCAACCCGGTTGCTGACCGAGTCCTCATCAGCCCTGGAGGGCTCGCAACTTGAGGAGCGGCTGCCGCGGCCGTCGGGCCGGTCCGCGTCCTCATCAGCCCTGGAGGGCTCGCAACAGGGCCGTCTCAGCGGGTCCGTCATCTGCTGTCCAGGGTCCTCATCAGCCCTGGAGGGCTCGCAACTTGCGCAGGAGGGGGGCCCCGTCCCAGCCGCTGATGCTGGTCCTCATCAGCCCTGGAGGGCTCGCAACCCGAGCGCCACGGCCGGGCCTACGACACCGTCCGCAAGTCCTCATCAGCCCTGGAGGGCTCGCAACGCTGCGCGCACCGGCACCGGCACGCGGGGCCCGCGGCTGTCCTCATCAGCCCTGGAGGGCTCGCAACGCGGCAACCCCTACATGCGGCAGTTCATGGAGGCCAAGGTCCTCATCAGCCCTGGAGGGCTCGCAACCGGTGTGAGGGACGATGGTTCCGGCCCCCTGCTCCGGGTCCTCATCAGCCCTGGAGGGCTCGCAACCGGTTCTCCCGGGGCGGTGCGGTGGTTGGTCTGGTGGTCCTCATCAGCCCTGGAGGGCTCGCAACGGGTACATGTCCCGCTCGGCCAGCGAGCTGACCTTGTCCTCATCAGCCCTGGAGGGCTGGCAACATGAGCGGCGTACTGCGGTGGCGTACTCCGTGCACTGTCCTCATCAGCCCTGGAGGGCTCGCAACACGAGGTTGACGACGTGACGCAGGAGGTGTGGTTGTGTCCTTATCAGCCCTGGAGGGCTCGCAACATGGCCGCCTCGAAGCCGATCATCCCGCCGAGGCCCGTCCTCATCAGCCCTGGAGGGCTCGCAACCCGAGTTCCGGCACCGTCACCGGCTCCGGGCACGTCCTCATCAGCCCTGGAGGGCTCGCAACTCCACTCCGGGCCGGTGATCCGGGGCGTGCGCCCGGGTCCTCATCAGCCCTGGAGGGCTCACAACCCCGCCGACGAGTACCGGGACTTTGCCGACACCTTGTCCTCATCAGCTCTGGAGGGCTCGTACCGCCCCGTCCCGGCCGTCCTTCCTGTCCGCGCCCGGGTCGTCATCAGCTCTGGAGGGCTCGCAACTCCACTCCGGGCCGGTGATCCGGGGCGTGCGCCCGGGTCCTCATCAGCCCTGGAGGGCTCGCAACGCGGGTGTGGACATCCAGGGGAACCCCACGCAGCAGGTCCTCATCAGCCCTGGAGGGCTCGCAACCTGGAGCAGCCGGTGATGGCCAGGGCGGCCAGCGCGTGTCCTCATCAGCCGTGGAGGGTTAGCAACACCACGTTCTCGACCATCCCGCCCTTGACGAGGCCGTTCCTCATCAACCCGGAGGGTTGGCAACCCGGTGAGGACGTCATGGGAGGCACACCGGGGCAGCGCCCCGCCGCATCCTCCCCGCCGCGGCGGGGCCTCGGCGCGAGCATCGCCGTTCTCCACAAGTAGCCCGACTAGTCCCGGATGGCGCTGCCACCAGCGTTCCGAGCGCTGCCTGTGCCAACGCTGCCGGATCCCCTCTCTGGGCGGATCAAGGTCGGGAATGACCTTCTGGCCCGACATGCTGTGCACAGTGCGGCCCTGCGGTCAGCGGCACCGCGCGCAGATCCACCAGACCCGGGACGGGTTCACTCTTTGGGCTGGCTTTCCTGTTGCTGTCGGGTCCGGGTGCGGACGTCCGGGCAGGCTGGTGGTTGTGGCCGATGATCGTGATGCGGTGGGCCGGGGCGCTCCGGGTGACGGTAGGAGTGGCGCCGGACGCCGTCGGGATGTGCGTTTCGAGTTCCGTATCGACACGGTTCAGGGCCCGGAGGCGGAAGCTCTGGCTCGGCAGCAGGTGGCCGCTTTTCGCGACGTGGTGAGCTGGGTCGCGCAGCAGCGAGAGCAGAGCCGCGCTTCCGAATCGACCGTACATGACGAGGACGGGCTGGGACGCCAGGAGTCAGACCGCAGGTCATCGCCGCACGAGGGGTAGGCTCTGGCCTCTTCTGGACTGCGCACTTTGCGGTGGCCGACTGCTTGCTGAAGTTACCCCCTACGGCTCGAACCTGCGGCGCTGAGGGCCGGAGTTGACGCTCCCCGTCCAACCTTGTTGACCTGCGGAGACGGGCTGTGTGGCTGGGACGGGTAGGTGCGCGGTCGTCTGTGTCCTGGTGCCGTAGGTAGCTCCACGGGTAGTCGTATGAACCCTCTGACCTGCGGCAATGCAGGGTGTAGCGATGCGCCCCCGGCAGGACTCGAACCTGCGGCGCGGCTCGTGGGCTGAGCCGGTGTTGTCCGGGATGACGGGCGGTGGGTCTCCAGATGGTGGGTTGTTCGACTGCGGCGGGATCGACATCGCTCAGCTTGATCGCCAGGCGCGTGTATGCGGTGTGGACCCGATGAACTCGAAGAAGCTGATCGAATTGGCCTCGGTCGGCGTTGCGGCCCTGGCGTGGCGGGAGAGTCCGGTGGAGGACTGGCACGCGGCCCAGGACGGCATCGCGCAAGCCGAGATGATGCGTTTGAATGCCGCTGCCACTCGTACCGTCCGTGATCATTTGAGGGCTGAAGCCGGGGTTGACCTTCCGCTGGAAGATGCCCGCTTGCCAAGTGAAGACGCTGCCTCGATATTCGCTCCACTGCCCCGGTTGCTGGCTGATCCGCAGCGCAGTCTTCCCGATGGCCGTGTGCTGCGTGACCTGGCGCCCGACCCTGGCGCGTGGGAAGAATTCGAGGGGCATGTCTGCGCGCACTGCGGCCGGTGGGCTGGCCTGGAGACCGCATACGGGCCTCGGCCTGTGCTGATCCTTCTGGCCTGTCACGCCGTAGGTCGCGTCAGGAAGTGGTGGCTGCTACCGGACTGGTCGGCCCGCGTACAAGAGTTCCTTCGACGACTGGATGATCCGGAGGCTTGGGACGACAGGCAGGTGGCTCACCATCTGCGGCAGCAGCCGCCCCCAGGCACCGCGGATCGGTATGCCTTGAGGCAGCGGTTGCTCGACGGACCGGACCGGTGCACTGCCGTGGCCGCCGACTACTGCCTACGGGCCGGTCTTGGGCTGCTCGCGCATTCGGATTACGGGTGGCCCGGCTACTCCCGACACGCGATGCCAGCGGCCTGCCGCACCCTCGTGGTTCCTCCAAACCCTCCAGACGTGACACGGCGGTAGATAGATATCGCTCACCGCTGCCAGCCAGCCCCACAGCCGCCGTCCCACCCGAGCACATTCCGGCTTGTGGAAACAGATGGTCCGGAAGTCACGTGTCCAAGAATGCGCTGAATCTCGGTCTTTTAGAGTGCAGGAGGAGACCGATCGAGGAGTGTCGATGCAGCTCTTGAACCTGGACAAGATCACATTGGGCATGCCGGGGGCCTGGGCAGGGTTTCTGCGGGATTGGGATCGGACGCTGCGGGCGGGGAACTATCCTGAAACTACCCGCTACAATTATCTGTTGGCCGTAGCCCAGCTGGCCCGATACCTCGGTGATCGTGGCCCAGGAGGCGAAGAGGGAACGCAGGATCCGGTAAACGTCACGAAGCCACAGATCGAGGCATTCCAGGCGTGGATGATCAGCAGTCGGTCAGCCTCGACCGCAGTGAACAAGCACAAGGCTATGCAGCAGTTCTTCAAGTGGCTGGCGGTCGACGAGGGGGAGATCGACCGTTCGCCGATGGAGCACGTCAAGCAGCCCAGGACCTCCCAGAAGCTCTGAGGTTCCCCCGAGATGCGGGGAGAGGTGACAGCAGGTCAGATGGGTCTCACGAGAGGAGACCAGATGATGCCTGCCCCGAGGAAATACCCGCTGGAGTTGCGTGACCGCGCGGTGCGCATGTATCGCGCCGCCGAACCGAAGCCCGTCATCCGCCGCATGGCCGAGGAACTCGGGGTGCACCACGAGGCCCTGCGCACCTGGATCCGGCAGGCCGAGGCCGACGCCGGCGAGCGGGACGACCTGCTCACCAGCGCCGAGCGCGAGGAGCTGGTGGCCTTGCGCAAGGAGAACGCCCAGCTCAAGCGGGCGAACGAGGTCCTGCGGACGGCCTCGGCTTTTTTCGCAGCCCAGCT
The DNA here is from genome assembly GCA_005405945.1 of Streptomyces violaceusniger. Classification (GTDB taxonomy): domain Bacteria; phylum Actinomycetota; class Actinomycetes; order Streptomycetales; family Streptomycetaceae; genus Streptomyces; species Streptomyces violaceusniger. The sequence continues at coordinate 3,072,072 of BJHW01000001.1, read as the reverse complement.
CGACCCGACCCGGCCCAGGTGAGAGCGCTCATCGACGAGCACCCGCACCTGGGGGTCGAGCCCGTACTCCGGGAACTGAACATCCCCTCCTCCACCTACTACCGCTGGCGACAGGCCGAGAAGGAACCGTGCGAACGGCGCCGCCAGGACGTCGAACTGACGAGCAGGATCCGTCAGGTCCACGAGGAATCCGGTGGGATCTACGGCTCACCGCGCGTGCACGCCGTCCTCAGGCGTGAGGGCATCCACGTCGGCAGGAAGCGGATCGAACGGCTCATGCGCCAGGCCGGTCTGGCCGGGATCAGCCCCCGTGGAAGCAAGGGCTTCACCCGCCGTGACCTGGACGCCGATCTTGCTCCTGACCTGGTGCAACGCGACTTCACGGCGCCCGCGCCGAACCGATTGTGGGTCACCGACCTGACCGTGATCCCCACCAGGGAGGGCCCCCTGTGGCTTTCGGCCATCCGGGACGCGTTCTCCCGCAGGGTCGTGGCCTGGGAGACCTCCGCCCACGCGGACGCAGACCTGGTCCTGTCGTCGCTGGAGTATGCCCTGGCCAGCCGCGAGGTCGCCCCCGGCGAGCTCGTTCACCATGCCGACCACGGCACGCAATACACGTCCATCAAGCTCACGACACGCCTGGTCAGAGCGGGGATCCAGGCATCCATGGGCTCGGTCGGCGACTCGTTCGACAACGCCCTGGCGGAGAACCTGTGGATACTGGTCAAAACCGAGTGCATCCGCGGCCGCACCTTCGCCACCAGGGCCGAGGCGAACCTCGCTCTCTTCGAGTACATCGACGGCTTCTACAACCCCCGCCGCATCCAGAAACGGCTCGGCTACCTCAGCCCGATCGAGTTCGAGGAGAAGCACTACGCCGACCAGGCAGCGGCCGAACCAGTGAAACTGAAACCACGTCAACCCGCCCTGACCAGCTAATCAGCCACACCCCCACAGCGGGGGAACCTCAACACCGCAGGAATCGACCCCGCACCACGCCGCACCGGCCGAACCTGGCGCGAGTTTCTCTCCGCGCAGGCCACCAGCTTGATCGCCTGCGACGTCCTCCACATTGACACCATCAGCCTGCAACGTCTCTACGCTCTGATCATTCTCGATCACCGCACCCGGCGCCTGCACATCACCGGCGTCACCGCACATCCGACCGCGGCCTGGGCCACCCAGCAGGCCCGCAACCTCGCCACCGACCTGGGCATACGCATGGACTCGCTGCGTTTCCTCATCCGGGACCGCGACAGTAAGTACACCGACGCCTTCGACGCTGTGTTCCAGGCCGAGGACATCGAGATCATCAAGACGCCGGTCCGTGCGCCGAAGGCCAACGCCCACTGCGAACGAGTGATCGGCACTCTCCGCCGAGACGTCCTCGACCACATACTCATCCTTGGCGAAGGTCACTGGCGCCAGGTCCTGGCCGTGTATCAGAGGCACTACAACACGCACCGCCCCCACCGGGCCCGATGCCAACTACCTCTCCAAGCTCACGGACAACCACCTCCGGTCCTGGAGCCGGCCAGCCGCAGAGTCCTGCGCACTCGCGTCCTCGGCGGGGTGATCAACGAGTACAGCTATGCCGCTTGACCAGGAGCAATGATTATTCGAGCCCTGCAGGACCATCGAGATGAGGCGAGCCCGCTATTGGGAGGCGCGCAGGTCATGGTAGGCAATGTTCTGAGTTCAGTTCAGTTACGTTGCCGCGAGCGGCATGGTCCAGGCGTGCGAAGCAGAGAACGTGCGCACGGAAGACCATTTCAGCCTGCGCGTCGGTGCGGACACCGCGTCGTACGGGTGGTATCGGGAAAAGTTCTTTATGCCCGCAGCGCTGATAGCCCACGGTCTGCTGCGGAATCTGAGTAATGAAACCTCGACCTCGAGGACGACGACGAGATGTGGCCACGAGGCCAGTTCGCGCCCTTCCTTGGCTGTCCCAGGGCACGGTATGGCCCCATCACGGTGTTCCAGGACGGAGGCTCTGCTGTGCCCAGGGACACGCATTCGTCAGCGCTTCTTCGTCTTCTTCACCGGAGGCTTCGACCACTCGCCCTGGTGCTTCTTGCACCGCGAGTATCCGACCATTGCCTTGTTCCGGCAGCGTGTGCCGATTTTGGTCTGCGCCCCGCACGTGACCTGGTATCCATCACTGCCCCCTCTCCTTGGGCTTTGCCGGGTGGACCCATGGTCTCTGGCGCGGCCGCTCTGTGTGGGTGTGGAGTTGTGGAGGTGGCTGGGAAAGGGTGGGGATTGGCCCGTTCGGCTCGAGCGGCGCCCCCTTCGGCCTGCCGAACAGCGGGCACACGTGCGTACGAGTGACAGGCCCGCTCCTTTGTCTGGCCAGCGCCCGTCCACCGCATATGACGCCCCGCCTGGCGCGAAGGGCGCTTCCGTCTGATGAGCGGGACGCCCGTGGGCGGCGAGTTTGGTCCTGTGCTGGGTCTGGCTCCGGGCGTATACTGCACATATGCGACGCCCGGTCACGATGCCAGCTTCCAGGCAACTCGGGACGCGGAAGCCGGAAAGGGGCGACTCTTTTACTCGGCTGATTGCGCGTCAGCGTGACCTGGGGGAACGGACCGGAGCACGCCGCTCAGCTGGGGGTCGCAGGTTCAAATCCTGTCGTTTCGACCAGCGTTTTCGCAGGTCGGAGGCCGTTTTCTCAGAGATGGGAAGGCGGCCTTTTCCGTGTTGTGGATGCTGGTGGTCGCAGTGTGGTCGCGGTCGCTTGTTGGGGTTGGGATGCGGTGGGTGAAGTAGTGGTGATAGTGGGGGAGTAGGTCCGTTTCCAGAGGCCGTGGGGTCGGTTTCGGTGGTCGCGGTGTGGTCGGGGCCGGGGTGGCCAGTGGTGGCGGATGCCACCCGTATGGCCGGTGTCGGCTTTGGTGAGTGCTGTGTCGATGGCTTCTACGGCGTCGCGGGCGGCTTGCCGGGTCAGGTGGGAGTAGATGTTCGCAGTGGTGGAAAGGGTGGAGTGCCCCGCAGGGTCTTGGAGACGGTGAGGAGGGGATGCCTGCGGTGATGGGGACGGTGGCGGCGACGTGGCGCAGGTCGTGCAGGGTGTTGATGGGGACTTTGGCCTGGGCTGCGAGTCGTTTGAAGTGGTCCAGGAGGGTCTGTGGTCGCAGTGGTTGGCCGTCGGGCCGGGTGAACACCAGGCGGGAGAACGGATCGTCGGGCTGCGGTGCAGTGGGGGTGAGTGGGGTCTGGTGGTGGAGGGCGGCTGCGACGCGTGGGGAGATGGCGACCCAGTTTTTGCTGCTGCGTGTTTTGGGGGTGGTGATGACGAGGCGGCTGTTGTTGATGGCGGAGAGGGTGTAGCGGACGTAGAGGACTTGTTCGTCGAGGTGGACGTCGGTCCAGTGGAGGCCGAGGGCTTCGCCTTTGCGTATGCCGGTGCCGATGAGGACTTCGACGAAGTCGGCCATCAGGGGGCCGGTGTGGTGGCAGTGGCGCAGGAATCGGGCGGCTTCCTCGGGTGCCCAGATGGTGCGCTCAGCAGCCGGTGGGCGGGGGAGGACGGAGGGCTTTGCGGGGTTGTGGACGAGGCGGCGCCGGCGGACGGCGTCGCCGAGGTGTGCCGTTCGGAAACTCGTCGTCCCGGGTCAGGCCGCGTATCTGTACTCGTTGATCACGCCGCCGAGTATTCGGGTGCGCAGAACCCGGTGAGCGGACAGGCCGACCATGGACGTCGGGTGCTCCTGGAGGAGGGGAGGGAGCTGCCCACGAGCCTGGTGGGGGCGATGACCGTTGTAATGCCGGGCGTAAGCATCGCGGACCTGCCGAGCGTGCGTCTCGTTCCAGATCAAGAGGTGGTCGAGGGCCTTGCGGCGCATGGTGCCGATGACACGTTCGCAGTGCGCGTTCATCCGTGGGGACCGTGGCGCGGTCCTCATGACCTGGATGTCGTCGGCTTTGAAGACCGCGTCGAAGGACTCGGTGTACTTCGCGTCCCGGTCGCGGAGCAGGAAACGTAGCGAGTCCACCCGAATACCCGACTCGACGGCGAGGTTTCTTGCCTGCTCGTCGTCGAGCCAACCGGGTGTCCGAGCCGGACCAGCTCGCCCTGAATTCTTCGACAGCCCCAACGCGGATTCTCCCTGGCGAGCCGCAGCACCAGAGCCTTCACCGCACCTGAGGTTCCCCCGCTGTGGGGGTGTGGCTGATTAGCTGGTCAGGGCGGGTTGACGTGGTTTCAGTTTCACTGGTTCGGCCGCTGCCTGGTCGGCGTAGTGCTTCTCCTCGAACTCGATCGGGCTGAGGTAGCCGAGCCGTTTCTGGATGCGGCGGGGGTTGTAGAAGCCGTCGATGTACTCGAAGAGAGCGAGGTTCGCCTCGGCCCTGGTGGCGAAGGTGCGGCCGCGGATGCACTCGGTTTTGACCAGTATCCACAGGTTCTCCGCCAGGGCGTTGTCGAACGAGTCGCCGACCGAGCCCATGGATGCCTGGATCCCCGCTCTGACCAGGCGTGTCGTGAGCTTGATGGACGTGTATTGCGTGCCGTGGTCGGCATGGTGAACGAGCTCGCCGGGGGCGACCTCGCGGCTGGCCAGGGCATACTCCAGCGACGACAGGACCAGGTCTGCGTCCGCGTGGGCGGAGGTCTCCCAGGCCACGACCCTGCGGGAGAACGCGTCCCGGATGGCCGAAAGCCACAGGGGCCCTCCCTGGTGGGGATCACGGTCAGGTCGGTGACCCACAATCGGTTCGGCGCGGGCGCCGTGAAGTCGCGTTGCACCAGGTCAGGAGCAAGATCGGCGTCCAGGTCACGGCGGGTGAAGCCCTTGCTTCCACGGGGGCTGATCCCGGCCAGACCGGCCTGGCGCATGAGCCGTTCGATCCGCTTCCTGCCGACGTGGATGCCCTCACGCCTGAGGACGGCGTGCACGCGCGGTGAGCCGTAGATCCCACCGGATTCCTCGTGGACCTGACGGATCCTGCTCGTCAGTTCGACGTCCTGGCGGCGCCGTTCGCACGGTTCCTTCTCGGCCTGTCGCCAGCGGTAGTAGGTGGAGGAGGGGATGTTCAGTTCCCGGAGTACGGGCTCGACCCCCAGGTGCGGGTGCTCGTCGATGAGCGCTCTCACCTGGGCCGGGTCGGGTCGAGCTGGGCTGCGAAAAAAGCCGAGGCCGTCCGCAGGACCTCGTTCGCCCGCTTGAGCTGGGCGTTCTCCTTGCGCAAGGCCACCAGCTCCTCGCGCTCGGCGCTGGTGAGCAGGTCGTCCCGCTCGCCGGCGTCGGCCTCGGCCTGCCGGATCCAGGTGCGCAGGGCCTCGTGGTGCACCCCGAGTTCCTCGGCCATGCGGCGGATGACGGGCTTCGGTTCGGCGGCGCGATACATGCGCACCGCGCGGTCACGCAACTCCAGCGGGTATTTCCTCGGGGCAGGCATCATCTGGTCTCCTCTCGTGAGACCCATCTGACCTGCTGTCACCTCTCCCCGCATCTCGGGGGAACCTCAACCCGCCGTCGAAGGTCTCCCGGGCCTGCGCCGATGCTTGCTGTAGTCCCACTTCCGGGCGATCAGCCTGTGGTGCCACGCCAACAGCGTCGCGGGCGTCACCGGGAACACCTGCGCCCACCGGCGCCGGGGGACCAGCGAGGACAGCGCTGCGAACCACAGCCGGTCCGCATGCTCGTAGCGCACTGGCCTCGTGAGCTGCCTGCGCAGCACCGCATTCTCGTGCCGGAGCACGAGCAATTCCGCGTTCTTGGCTGTGTCCCGGCGTAGCAGCACCGCCGGGACCCTGAGCAGCTTCCGAGTCATCTGGTATACGAGCGGAACGATCAACCGGACAGGGTTCCAGCAGACGGTGATGGCGCGCCAGACCACCCGCGAGCAGGAGGGATGAGTTTCCGAACGGCACAGGGGCGGGGCGGTGCTGGAGAGGAACGGTATTAAGTGGCGCCGCCCCCTCGATCGGGTGACGTTTCGCGGGTGTCCTGGGGTGGAGGCGATCAAGTACGCACGGTGGCCTGCGGAGGCCAGTAGCGTGTGATGCACGGAGCCCGCCCGGCTGCTTCCCCTGACAGGAATGCGGACGGGCGGGCGCCTTGCTGGCGTCCGCCCGCTGAGGGTATAGGGCCAGGCGGCTTCCTGTCGGTGCCGGAAAGTATGTCACCCAGGTGCGACTGGCCTGCCCCTGGACACCCCCACATCACCCTAACGAGCCGAAATCAGTAACGCCGCCTCAGATGGTCGGGGTGTCGTCAACAATCGGCCTGTGAATTTCAATGACCGGCTTCCACCCCGCGGAGAACTCGATGAAGTCTGCACGGGTGGGGTAGGTGTCGAACGCGCGACGGTCACGTTTGGGGTTGTCGGTCCCCTTGCGCCCCCGGGGAATCTGCTCCTCGAAGATGTCGACCTTCACGTCGGGAACCTCCTTGAGGCCCTGGCGCCAGATTTGTACGGTGTCGGCGCCGAAGGCCTGCCGGGCCGCGGCGTAAAGGGCCGTGAGGGCGCCCTTGTCCCCACCAGGGACGAAAAGTGCCAGGTCCAGCACGACACCGGCGGACTGGAGGACCTCGATGGTCACCGAGCCGTTCTCGTCAGCCAAGTAGACTCCGGCGTCATTCTCGTCGTCGGGAAGGCAGGAGACCTCTTCCTGGAATACGGTTCTCGCCGTGATCGAGCCGCCCTCGAAATCCTCACCGGACTTGGTCAGAAAAGCAGGGACATAGCAGTCGGGAAGCTTGAGTTGTGCCGTGTCGGCGGAAATAAACAGCCTGTCCTTCACGCTGAGCTTCGTCACCTCTTCCAGCGAGAGGCGGCGAGCGGTGATCTTCTCCGTGTTCACGAATTCCCTCCCAGGTTGCACTGTCCCTCCGATCAAGGACGCTACCACGAAACCCTGAGGTCAACTGCCCAGTAATGCATGGGTAGATGGCTTCCGATGACCTGCGCGGGAGGATGCCGAAGCGAGTGCCACTCGGTCCGCCAGGTAGTGTCCCTCGTCATGCTGTTGGGGATCAACTGGACGTTGCATTTCGGTACGTTGGGTAGCACGGAGGAACCAAAAGAGAGTTTGCGACAGATATCACCCATATCACCTTCGGGCAGGTGCTGGCGGGGTAAGGCGATCCATTCGTCGTGCATCTCGAAGGGCGCAGCGGAAACCAACCGGATGGTGTGCCGCTCGAAAAGTCATCGCCGCAGGTGAGCGGGATGCGGTCAGTCCGCTGGGATCATGGCCTCCGTGATCGTGTACTTGCTGTACAAGGTGACCCGGAGGCTGCTGACTGTTCCATCGGTGCTCCTGCGTCGCGGGGCGGCGAAGGACGCGGAATTGCTGGTGCTGCGGCACGAGAACGCGGTCCTGCGTGGCGAGTTGGCCGGACCGGTCCGTTATGAGGTCGCCGACCGGTTCTGGTTCGCCGCCCTGTCCGGGCTGATACCCCGGCGCCACTGGCTCAAGATCTTCCCTGTCACCCCCGGCACCCTGCTTGCCTGGCACCGCAGATTCATCGCCGCAAAGTGGGACTACACCGCGCGCCGGGGCACCAGCCGCCCACCCACCCCGGCAACTGTCAAGACGCTCGTCCTGCGGCTGGCGAGGGAGAATTCGACGTGGGGGCACCGGAGGATCCAAGGGGAGCTGGCCCGACTTGGGTATCGGATCGCCGCCTCGACGGTGTGGGAGATTCTCCACGCGGCCGGTATCGACCCTGCTCCACGTCGCTCAGGCCCCACTTGGCGCGAGTTCCTGACCGCGCAAGCCGAGGGCATCATCGCGGCAGACTTCTGTCACATCGACACCGCCCTCGGCAGGCGGTTGTACGCGCTGGCGTTCCTCGAGCACGGCACCCGGCGGCTGCACATCACCGGGGTCACCGCCTGCCCGACACGGGACTGGGCGGTGCAGCAGGCGCGGAATCTTACCGCCGACCTGGGCATACGCATCGAGGTCTTGCGCTTCTTGTTACGCGACCGCGATGGCAAGTACGGCGAGGCGTTCGACGCCGTCTTCCAGGCCGAGGAGATGGAGATCCTCAAGAGTGCGCCCCGGGCTCCCCGCATGAATGCGCACTGCGAACGCATCATCGGCAGCATCCGACGCGAAGCCCTCGACCACGTCCTCATCATGAACGAGGCTCACGCCCGCCACGTCCTTGCATCCTACGAGCGGCACTACAACGAACACCGACCCCATCAGGCCCGCAACCAGCTACCACCCGGCGTCCACGAAAAACCCGCCGCGGCGCCTGGCCTCAGCACCGGCAAAGTCCTGCGCACCCGGATCCTCGGCGGCCTCATCAATGAGTACAGACATGCAGCGATGACTTTTCGAGCGGCACACGATCGAGGGGGCCTTCCAGGCCGCGAAGAACGAGTGCGGGCTGGACCAGTATGAGGTCCGCCGGTATCCGGGCTGGTACCGGCACATCACCCTGGCCATGCTCGCCCACGCCTTCCTCGCCGCCATGGCCGCCGCCGCAGGGCCGGGGAAGGGGGCTGCAGAAACGCTTCCGGCTCCCTCGCACCGCTCACCGTGGCAGAAATCGGGCGACTCCTGGCAGCTGGCACCTCCCCGTCGACACACCTTCAGCACACCGACCACGCGATGAGCTGGTCCTGGTGGCGACGCCGGCACCAGGCCATCGCCCGCCGCTGCCACTACCACCGCCGCACCCGAAGTCACGAACTCACAGCGCCTGACAGCACGTCAGGCGAGTACACTCACAGACACGCCCCTGACCAGCGGAAATAGCGATCTGCGACTGGAGTACTAATCGGGATATTGACACCCTTCAGGGGGTACTTGTTCCTGATCCTGCTGCCTTCTCTCAGTAATGGCTCGACGGCGCTCCTGCCTTCTCCTTTTCAAGGCCGCATGCTTGCGGCGGTGCTCCCAAAAGGCAATCCACCACATGTACCGGTCGCGCGAGTCCTTCGGAAGGATAGCCCGCGTGAAACTCAGCACAAAGAACGGAAGAACCAGGAAGAATGCAGCCCACCACGGCATTTCAGAAAGAGCGCTCTGGAGGATTTCAAGCATGATTCGATGACTCTCTACACGAAGGCGACTTGCGGACCCGGACTCAAAATCTCCACTAAACGCGAATCTTGAGAATCGAATCGCCGAGAGTCACTTCGTACGCCTGCTTGCTTTTTGTGAGCCTTGCTCCAGAAATGCCGATCACAGGGTCCGTTAGTGCTGCCGCGACGTCCTCCGTATAGGGAAGCCCTGTCCACTGAGCTTCCCATTCATTGCCTGCGCCCCAAAGCCTGCGTCGAGGATCTGAATCATCATCGCGGCCCCTGCCATCCTCACGTCGCAGCGGGTCCCAGTACCAGTTCCCCGTCGCCCACCGCCCCTAGGGTCAGTCATGGACATACGAACCGCCATGCCGGCCAACAGGGTCTGCGCTGCGTCACCCATGGGCGGCACGTCGGCAAGCTGGCGTTCTTCCACCGGGTCCAGAGGGTCATCAAGCGTACGAAAATCGAAGTGCGAACTCTCGCGCTCGCCATGCGTCTTTCCGTCTGAGCGGCTAGAGACCACCAACCGTGCCCCTGTAGGAACATGCTCCAATGCATACGTCCGGTAGTCATGGATAGCACGCAATCGCATCCCCGGAAGCCTTGGGGTGCTGTCACCGTGTGGCACCAGATACCTGGTGACGTTATCCGGGGCATCAGTGATAAATACCAGATGATTCCATCGGGGCGACACGGTGATCGTGTACCAGGTAAGAGTACTCAACATCCACTTGGCAGGAGGTGCACCTTGTTCACCACGGTTAAATAGACCGAGGGCAAGCAAAGCGTTCATCTTCCGCTGCCCCGGCGTGCACGAATCCAATCCATGGGTGCGATCGTTCGGGATTCCCGCAAGCGCAGCTTCGTAAACCTCACCCGAATACGCCTTGCGTGCGTGCGCAGTTCGCTTCTTCATGGAATTTGACACGCCAAGACCTCATTCGCCGCACCGGTCGGCGCTTGAGTTGGACGCCAAAAATTCCGCTTGCTGCACTGCGTTCGCGTCAGAGTAGGTGCACATACACCCGCGAGACGACGTTGATGGCCGGTGTCCACACGTCGTGTCCTCCTGAGCCTCTGCGCCCAGGTCGAATCAACGCTCCGAGCATAGCGACCGCCACCGCGCTTCGCAGCCACTCCCTCGACTTTCTTGCGAGGTGTTCATGAGATGTCTGGTCCTTCGCCTGGCTCGTGTGGCTCGGCGCGTGCTTCGCGCTGGAAGTCCCGGCACTGTTCAACCGCCGCCCCGGCGACACCTTCAGTTAGCACGTGGCGGTGGTTCGCCGTCCGTGGGCAGGGTCACCCCTGTGCCGCTGAAAAGTCATCGCCGGAGGTGAGCGGGGTGTGGTCAGTCCGCTGGGATCATGCCATGCGTGATCGTGTACTTGCTGTACAAGGTGACCCGGAGGCTGCTGACTGTTCCATCGGTGCTCCTGCGTCGCGGGGCGGCGAAGGACGCGGAACTGCTGGGGCTGCGGCACGAGAACGCGGTCCTGCGCCTCCAGTTGGCCGGACCGGTCCGCTATGAGCCCGCCGACCGGCTCTGGTTCGCCGCCCTGTCGGTCCGGGCTGATGCCCCGGCGCCACTGGCTCAAGATTTTTCCTGTCACCCCGGCACCCTGCTTGCGTGACACCGCAGGTTATCGCCGTCAAGTGGAACTACACCGCGCGCCGGGGCATCGGCTGCCCACCCACGCCGGAAGCGATCAAGAAGCTCGTCTCGGGAGAATCCGACGTGGGGGCACCGGCGGATCCAAGGGGAACTGGCCCGACTCGGGCATCGGATCGCCGCCTCGACGGTGTGGGAGATCCTCGACACGGCTGGCATCGATTCCGCGCCACGTCGCTCAGGCCCCTGAAGGGTGTCAATATTCCGATCAGGTCGCTGAGCTGGGCGTTTCCTGCGGACGGTAAGGCGGCCGGGGTGGCGTCGGGTGGTACTCGTTGAGCAGTCCGCCGAGCACTTGGCGGCGCCTGACCGTGGCTGCGGGCAGGAGGATGACGTTCGGGTCGTCGTCTGGGGCACGTAGGTCCAGGCCGCGGTGGGCTCGTCCGGCGTTCTAGTGCTCGGCGTACTGGTCGAGGACCGTCTGCAAGTGTCGTTCAGCGTGATGAGGAGTCGGTCGGTGCATTCGGCGCGGGCTGTGCGTATCCATCGTTCGGCGAACGTGTTGGACCGTGGGCTTTGTGGCGGAGTCGGGATGACGGCGGTGCCGTTGCCGGCGAAGACGTCGTCGAACGCGGCGGTGAACTTGCTGTCCCGGTCCCGTATGAGGAACCGGAAGCACCCATCCCTGTCGCCGAGATCCATGAGCAGATTGCGGGCGAGCTGAGTGACCCATACGCCGGTCGGGCGGGCGGTGACGCCCAGGACGTGAACGGGGTGGCAATCTCCATGACGAAGAACACATAGAGACGCTTGAGGAAGACGGTCTCCACGTGCATGAAATCGCAGGCCAGCAGCGTGTGGGCCTGGGAGCGAAGGGAGGAGCGCCAGGTCTGCTGGGATGCGCGTTGCGGTGCGGGCGGCAGGCCGGAGCGGCGCAGGACGCGCCGGATCGCGGCGGCGGCCCGATGGCCAAGCCGTCGCAGTTCGCCTTGGATTCTGACGTATCCCCAGGTGGGGTTCTCTCTCGCCAGGCGCTGGATGAGCGCGACTGTCTCTTCCGGTAACGGTGGCCGACCGGATCTGAGCGCCGTCTGGCGCCACTTCCAGCGCACGAGACGACGGTGCCAGATCAGCAGCGTGCCCGGGGTGACCAGCCGATGGCGACGTAAGACGGGTGACAGGTGCTTGGCGAGAGCGGTGAGCACGGCACGATCAGCCCATGAGAGCCGCGGCCGCTGGACCTGCCGGCGAAGCACAGCGACCTCATGACGAAGGGCAAGGATCTCGGCGTTCTTCGCGGCGGTCGAGCGGCGCACCAGGAGGAGGCAGCTCAGTAGTCGGCAGAAGATCAGGTAGAGCAGTCGCAGACCCACGATCGCTGATCATGCCCATACTCGGGCGATCGCAAAGCCCCAGGTCAACCACAGTAGGGCAATAAAGACACCCTTCAGGCGACCGCAAGGACACCAGCGGTGGCGTCAAGAGCGTCAGCGTCACTCTGGAGGATGGCGAGGGTGACTCGATCACCGAACATCCCTCGACGGCCGGGTTCATTTACAAGACCGTCAGTTACTCCGGTCCGGGCGGCAAGGTCCTGGCCAAGACGGTGAACCGTCCCTGGTATCACGAGACCGCCAAGAAGGTCCGGGACTGGGGAACGGTCACTGCCAATTTCACCGGAACCGCCCATAGCAAAACCTTCACTTCCCTGGACGACGGAGCCGGAGGGAAGTGGCGCACCGTCTCGGGTGCCACCAGCTATGACACCGTCGCCGGCCGCGTCACCCAGGTCGACGACTTCGGCGACAACGACACCGCCGCCGACAACACATGCACCCGCACCACCTACGCCACCAACACCGACAAGAACATCCTCACCCTCCCCGCACGAGTGGAGACGGTCGCCAAGGCATGTGACACAGCCGTCAGCCGACCGGACGACGTCATCTCCGACACGCGCACGGCCTACGACAGCGGTGCCTACGGCTCGGCCCCGACCAGAGGAGATGCCACCGGGACGGCGGTGCTGAAGAAGTACGACGGCACCACCGCGGTCTACACGGAGTCCGGGTCCTCCTACGACTCGTACGGACGCGCTCTGACCAGCACCGACCTGACGGCCGACGTCACCGACACCGCGGCGGGCGCGCTCCAGCGGACGGCCCGGACCGATGGCCGCACCACCACGACCGCCTACACCCCCGCCACGGGTATACCCGCTACCACGAAGGTGACGTCGCCACCCGCCAAGGCAGGCGACACGAGCACCGCACAGACAACCACCACCACGCGCGATGTGCTGCGAGGCCTGCCCCTGAAGCAGACCGACACCAACGACAAGACCACCAGCTACGCCTACGACGCACTGGGCCGCTCCACCAAGGTGTGGCTGGCGGACCGGCTCACCGGCCAGACCCCCACCTATGAGTTCACCTACACCGTCACCGAGAACCGGCCCGTTGCCGTCGGCACCAAGACACTGGGCAACAACGGCGCGCAGCGCACCTCCTACACCCTCTACGACGGCCTCCTGCGCGAGCGGCAGGCACAAGCCCCCGGCCCGGACGGCGGTCGACTGCTGACGGACGTCTTCTACGACGAACGCGGCCTGAAGTCCAAGGACTTCGCCACGTACTACGCCGACGGCAAACCGGCCTTCACACTCTTCAAGCCCGAGGACGCGCTGAGCGTCGAGACGCAGAACCGCTACACCTACGACGGCCTGGGCCGACAGACCGAGACACGGCAGATCGCCGGAAACGGCGACGGCGGCAGCGTCCTGGGCGTGACCAAGACCATCTACGGCGGCGATCGCACCACTGTCATCCCACCCGTAGGCGGCACAGCCACCACCACCCTCACCGACGCCCGCGGCCAGACCACCGAACTGCGCCAGCACCACCAGCGCACCGCCGACGCCGCCTACGACACCACCAGCTACACCTACACACCCCGCGGCGAGCTCAAGAAGGTCACCGACCCCGCCAAGAACAGCTGGACCTACGCCTACGACCTGCTTGGCCGCCTTACCAAAGCCACTGATCCGGACAAAGGCACCAGCACGAGTGTTTACGACGACCGTGGTCAGCTGACCTCCACAACGGACGCGCGTGACACCACCCTGGCCTATGTCTACGACGGCCTCGGCCGCCGGACCGAACTCCACAAGGACTCACCCGGCGGTGAGCTGCGGGCGAAGTGGGTGTACGACACCGTCCGCGAAGCCAAGGGATACCTGGCTGAATCCACCCGCTACCAGGGAAGTCAGGCATACACCTCCAAGGTCGTCGCCTACGACCGCCTGTACCGCCCGCTTCGCTCCTCCGTCACCATCCCCGCCTCCGAAGGAGCACTGCAGGGGACCTATCTGTCCACGACCTCCTACAAGGTCTCCGGCCTCGTCGAAGGCACTGGCTACCCCAAGGCCGGAGCGCTGCCGGCAACGACGGTCGTCTTCACCTATGAAGATGAAACCCTGCGCCCCGTCGCGATCGACGGCAGCGAGGGCCTGAAGTCGACCGTCAACTACAGCCTCACCGGCAAACCACTGCAATACGAGTTGTCGAACAACGGCAGCAAGAAGACCTGGACCACCAACACCTATGAGTGGGGCACCCAGCGCCTTGCCACCGCCCGCGTCGACCGGCAGGACGTCGCAGGCGTCGATCAATTCAACAGCCTGCGCTACGACGAAGCAGGCAACGTCCTGTCCGTGTCGGACGTTTCCCGCTCCGGCACCGACAACCAGTGCTTCACCTACGACTACCTGCGGCGCCTGACCGAGGCATGGACCCAAGGCGACACCAACTGCGCCGCCGCCCCGAGCGGCGGCGTGCTGGGCGGTCCGGCCGCGTACTGGCACTCCTACACCTACGACCAGGTCGGCAATCGCCGTACAGAGACTCTCCACGACCCCACAGGCGACGCGAAGAAGGACACCAAGCGCACCTACGGCTACCCCGAGCCGGGTGGTGCCCAGCCGCACACCCTCACCTCCGTCGAGGCGACCGGACCCAACGGCGCCTCACAGGACTCCTTCGGGTACGACAAGGCCGGAAACACCACCACCCGCACTCTCCGCGGCGACACCGGGACGCTGGCATGGGACGTAGAGGGACACCTGGCCAAGGTGACCGAGCCGGTCGAGGGCGGCAGCGACAAGGTCACCGAATACCTCTACGACGCCGACGGCAACCGCCTGATAGGCCGCGGCCCCACCGAGACCACCCTCTACCTCGGCAGCACCGAGATCACCCTGCCCAAGGGATCCACCACGCCGAAGGCCACCCGTTACATCGACCTGGGCGGCGGTAACCAGGCCGTCCAGGAAGACGACGGCACCGTCTCCCTCACCCTCGCCGACCACCACGGCACCGCACAACTCGCCATCGACACCGCCACACAGAAGCTCACCCAGCGCCGCACCCTGCCGTTCGGCGACGTGCGCGGCCAGCAGCCCAGCGCCTGGCCCGGCACCAAAGGCTTCGTCGGCGGAACCGACGACACCAAAACCACCGGCTTCACCCACCTGGGGGCACGCGAATACGACCCCACCACCGGGCGATTCCTCTCGGTCGACCCGGTCATGGAACCCGGCGACACCCAGCAGATGCAGGGATACGCGTACGCCAACAGCAACCCCCTCACCTTCAGCGACCCGACAGGACTGTGCGAAGACCCCGGGAACGGTCACTGCATGCCGACCAACGGTGGGAACGCAGGCCACGGCGCCCCACCCGAAAACCACTACCCCAGCGGCGGAAGCAGCGGAAGCAGTAGCGCAGGTGCGGCCGCGAGGGCCCAGTACCGCTGTGGCTACAACTGCCAGTACGGCAAGCTCACCACCGGGTACGGCTCACGCGTCGATTACCTGGTTCAAGACCACATAACGAAGCGACAGAACCTGCCCGACCCCTGGTGGCTCAAGGTAGCAAAAACCAGCTTCAAGGAACTCAACCCGCTTGCCGCCATAGGAACGTGCTACGCCACGTGGGACCTGGGACCCTGCACCCAGGCTGCCATCGACATGACTGGCTACAACAAGGCCAAACTCATCGCTCGTGGCGCCAAAAAGGCGGTGGAAGAAGGAGTCGAGACCTGGAGGGGCCGCAATAAGGAACCAGCCGAGGAACCAGCAGGGCGGACATCAGAGACCGCATGCCACAGCTTTGTCCCAGGCACTGGAGTCCTCCTCGCCGACGGCTCCACCAAACCCATCGAGGACATCAAGACCGGGGACAAGGTAAAAGTCACCGACCCCGATACCGGCAAGACCACGACACGCAAAGTCGCCGGCACCATCGTCACCGAAGACGACAAGAACTTCGTTGACCTCACCGTCACCAACAGCGCTGGTGAACCTTCAACGGGCCTCATAGCAACCACAACGCACCCCTTCTGGGTCCAGTCCCAGCACGCATGGGTCAAAGCCGGTGACCTCAGGCCGGGGATGACTCTGCGTACCTCGGATGGCCGCACCGTCACCGTCAAGCACGCCCGTCACTTCACGCAACGCCAGCGCACCCACGACCTGACCGTCAGCGGCATCCACACGTACTATGTGCTCGCGGGCCAGAATCCGGTCCTGGTTCACAACAGCAACGGTTGTGCGACGCATGTGATCGGAAAGGGAGACGACCCCCTCGTTCCCGAACTGGTTGACGACATCAACGCACGCTATCCGGGGCATGTCCGAGCACAGGGAGTCGATATCGTCGGCGCAGACGGGCAAGCGCTCACGGATTTCGACATCGTGACCAGGAACGCCGTGGTTCAGGTCAAGACGGGTTCGGGTAAGGGTGCGCTGAAGCAGGCTTTGAGGACTCAGAGCCTGACGGACTATCCGGTCATTGTTTACCTCCCGCAGGGGCGAGGAAGCGTGATCAAGAGCCTTGAGCAAGCTGGCATTATGGTCACTCGAGACAAGAATGATCTGTTGGATGTCTTGGCTCCATAGTCCAAGACTCGGCATAAGCGCCCGTCACGACAGGAAGATCCATGCGGCCTACTATCGTTCTTCTCAGTCCTCCAGGGGATCATCAGCGCATCCTGGCCCGCCTACAGCAGGTTGGCGCCTACAGTGAAGGTGAAACCTTCGATCGGCTGGATCGAGGAGAATGTAGATTCGGCGTAGACGCATCCGGTGACGTCCTCGATGAGTTCGATGAAGAAGAAGTGGGTGAGATTCGTCAGAAGATCGGCGAGTTCCAGGCGATCACACTTGAATATTCCGGAGTATCTTGCATTCGTGATCTTCTGGGTGAAGTGATCGATGGGCTGTCAGGAATGCTGGATACGAATTACGGTGAACTCATCGAATACAGAGAGGTTCTAGCGCGGTTTCGGAGGGAACCTCTGTGGGATTGGCGATTCGCGGCAGGCGAATAGTCTCCGCAGGTGGGCGCGGGAAATCGCGAGAGGGGGCAGATTAATGACCTGCCCCCTCTTCCCGTGGCTCACGACCTTGTTTTCACTCGCCACGCCGTGGTTGCCCCGAGCACCTCACGGGCTCCTGCACGATCGGCGCAACGAGCACCTGGCCTTCGAGGTCTGGTTTGCCGATGTCCGGCTCGGCGGACCACACGAACTGCGGGCCCTCGGCCGTGGCATGCGCCCTGACTGGGCCGCCATCCTCTCAGCTCTGGACACCACCCACACTTCATGGGCCGTGGAGAGTAACGTTATGAGAATGAATCTGTTGAAGAGGCAGATGTACAGCCGGGCCAACTTCGACCTCTTGCGGCGACGCATACTCCATTCGCCCTGATCACCTAGCAACCCCCAAATCAGCGACCGGCAAGTGAGACTGAACCTTTTCAGCCGTCGCCGACGGACTAGGACTTGTCCGGTCGATCAGAGGCGAAGTCAGATCACGAAGGCCGCAGCGAGTCCGTGCCCTGACGTCCGCTCCGCAACGCGATCATTCTGCGGGGCCAATGTCATTGCAGGTCACTACAGTTGCTCCGCCGACCGTGACCATGCGGCCGGATCCGTTCTCGAAGGAGTTCCTGCATGCGTATACGAAGACGTGCGGCAGGTGTCGCTCTGGTCCTGGCGGCCGCGTCGTTCAATCTGCTCGGTGCCCCCGGCACGGCAGCGGCACAGACCCGGGGCGGCACCGTTCTGCCGGTGCGGTCCCACTGGCAGACCCTCGCCGACAGCCGCCATGTGTACGTCAGCGCGCCCGAAGACGACGCGGTGCTGGCCACCGACCACGACGGGCAGGTCGTGAAGAAGGTGGAAGGTCTGGACGGGGCGCGGGGCATGGCCGAGTCCGTCGACGAGTCCACCCTGTACGTTGCGCTCCCGGACGCTGACGCGATCTCCGTCATCGACACCACGACCTTGGCCGAGACGCGGCGCATCTCAACCGGGGCCGACACCGAACCGGAGAGCATCGCCCTCGCCGGCGACCGGCTGTTCTTCGGCTACCAGGCCACCATCTTCGACGCCGGCATCGGATCGATCGCCATCGCCGAGGCGACCCCGACCGTCCGCCTGGACGACAACCCCGTCTGGTATTTCAAGCCGCGACTCGCCTCGTCGCCGGGTGCGCCGGACCGGCTCGTGGCCGCGGAGAGCCAGAGCGCGCAGGGCATGCGTGTGTACGACGTGGGCTCTGGCACGCTTCGGGAGACCGCTTACAGCGACGCGCTCGGCGCTGTCGAGGACATGGTGGTGACGCCGGATGGCAGCAGTGTGATCACCGCGATCGGCTCCAACTACTACCACCAGCGCTGGCGCCTGTCGGACCTGACGCAGGAGGCCCAGTACGACACCGGCCCCTACCCCAACTCCGTCGCTGTCGACTCCCACGGCACGGTCGCCGCGGGGATCGTGGCGGGAGGGCAGTGGGACGCCTACGTCTACCGCCCGGGAGAGACCACGGCATACCGCACGGTCGCGTTGTCGCCGGGGTACGCGGATCTGCTCGACCGAGGCGTGGCCTGGGCGCCCGACGGCAACAGGCTGTTCACCACCCGCTTCCCCTACTCGCACGAGGTCGTTCTCGACATCGTCACCGATGTCGCCAAGGCATCCAGCACGATCAATCTGTCCGCCCCGCCGACGAACCCCGTCGGCACACCGGTCACCGTGACGGGGAAACTGACCTCGCTGGTCCCCTTTCCTGAGCACAGAGCGGTCACGGTGACACGCGACGGCGTGGAGCTGCCGGATGCGAAGGTCGGACAGGACGGCACCTTCAGCTTCAGTGACACCCCGCCCGACTGGAACACCTATCCCCAGTACACGGTCACCTACGCGGGCGACGCCCGGCATGTGCTCGGCACGGCGACTGTCATGGTCGAATTCGTCGGCTGACCAGGCCGGACACCCCCGCTGGGACTCAACCCGCTGAATATGCCGCACACCGTGCGGATCGAGGCCGGGCGGCGGCGCATGGGACGTGACCCGGGCGGTCAGGTTCGGAGCCGGGTACCGAGTGCTGCGGCGGTGACGGTGTCGAGGAAGAGGTGGCCGCGCTTGTTGTAGCGGGTGGTGACGGCTTTGGCGTGCTTAAGCCGGTTTGATGGGTCGATCGACAGTGTTTCGTTCCTTATAGCGCTCGTCGTCGAAGCCTGGCGGCCGTCCGCCGCGTGAGCCTTTTCGTAGGCGGGTGGCCGCGACCGTCGGTATTTTTTAGGATGGCTGATCCAGAACAGGCACGCGAAGATGCTGGGTAAGTCCCCGTTGACACCGCTGCACTATCTGCCGTCCAAGGCGCGCAGAGCACCCGGCCAAGATCCGGACAATAGCCTGGACCTGGTCAGCCGCAAGCCGGGCAACCGTAAGGCGGTATGCGGGCGCGGGTTCCGTAAGCACAACGACACCGCCAAGGTCATGACCCCCAACGGTAATCCCGACGCGATCTCGTGTGACGAGTTCCCGTTCGCGGCGACGTATGAGTCTCCCGGATTTCCGGCGGCCAGCGGCGGTCTGAACCCCGCCAAGAACACCGAGTACGCTGGCCTGGAGTGCGTGCAGACGGTGGTGGCGAAGGGTGACGGCACACGTGAGCACCTGTACAACGACACCACCTACGACGACCCCACGTGGCCCGCGCTGTGCGGCCGATCGTCGATGTCGACCTACATCAACACCCAGTCGATGCAGCCATTCGGCATAAGCTCCGCCAAGCAGTTCCGGCTGCTGGACAAAGATGAGTACTGGGTCGACCCGGCCAATGGCCGCTTCGCGGACTGCGACCCGTCCAAGGACGAGATCAAGTGCACGATGAAGTGACCGGTCGCTGCACCGTGCGGGTTCGGATGGCCTGACCTGTGCGGTGCGGCAACGCGGGGCACGCCCACCTGGTGGACATCAGGTAGGCGTGCCCCTCTTTCCCCTCGCCTACGTCAATGGAGGACATGATGAGCGACGTTCTGCCCGCCTGGACCGCCATCACCGACTGGCTGGCGGTGCACGCGCCCGCCTCGCACGCCCGCCTTACGGTCGGGCGCTGCCGTGGCCGAGGTTCGTTCCACCGAGGGCGAGCTGGGGCTGAGTCTGCCCGCCGACCTGGCCACGCTGCTGATGGTGTGTGACGGAACGGTCGATGCTTCAGCCCATGTCCGTGACCCTGACGAGTACGATCCGGGCCTGTTCCTCGCCCAGCATCATCTGCTGCCGCTTGAGGAGATAGCGCATGTCCGGGGCCGGGGAGGGAACACCGACCCGTTCTGGGGCGCATGGATTCCGTTCGCCGTCACCGACTACTCCCTGCCCCCGTGGGGCGGCCTGGCAATCGACGTCGAAGGCCGCCTCGCCACCTTCAACCAGGACGGCGGTGAGCCGCCGTCAACGCCGCTCACCTCCCCTGGGTACGGATCCCTCAGCGAGTTCCTGGACACCGTTGCTGAAGCCCTCACTCAAGGCACCGGCCCGTTGATGGCCGAGGCCACACCCGGGTTTCACCGGGGGCGCACTGGTATGGGGGCCGTTGCCGGGCGAGGGCGCTCCATGGACCTCGGCGCACCCGGAGGACGGCTCCACAGCCTGAGGGCAGCGCGATACGGCCATGAGGCAGACCGGGGAGCAAATAGCGAGCGGTTGTCAGTCATCCCTGTCCAGCGATGACGCGCAGCACGTGCAGCGGGCCCCTGGCACCGATCATCCATGGTAGGACCGATTTGCCGTTGGTACACACACAAATTGATTGGGAGACGGCATCGAAGCTGTCGGCGAAGTAGCCGCCGCGGTCACGGATGATGACCTGATCGACTTGGCATGCTCGCCAAAGTCTATGAGGTAGTTGCGTGCCTGCGGCGTGTGCGGTGGAGAGTTTGGACCTGTGCTGGGTGTAGCTCCGGGCGTATACTGAACGTATGCGACGCCCGGTCACGATGTCAACTCTCGGCCAACACGAGACGCAGAGGCCGAAAAGGGTGGACTCCTTTAGTACTCCAGTTGCAGTTCGCTATTCCTGCTGGTCAGGAGTCTGTTTCTGAGCTGTAGCGAGCTGACGTGGCGTCATGTGGCGGAAGTTCGTGACCAGCAGTGCGGCGTTTGTAGTGGCAGTGTCTGGCGGTGGCCTGGTGTCGGCGGCGCCAGGAGGACCATCTCAGCGCCTGGTCGGTGCGGCGCCGTTGGTGATGGCCGGTCTCGGGGCGGCAAGCTGCCATGAGCCTGCGGATTTCTGCCAGGCTGAGCGGGGCGAGGGGCGATCCGTTTCTCCAGCCCCCCTTGCCGTTCGTGCGTGGGCGGTCGTGGCGGCGAGGAAGGCATGCGCGAGCATGGCCAGGGTGATGTGCCGGTACCAGCCGACGTAGCGACGGACTTCGTACTGGTCCAGCCCGCACTCGTTCTTCGCGCTCTGGAAGCAGGACTCGATGGACCAGCGGCTGCCGGCCACCTTCACGAGCTGGCTGACTGCCGTGCCGGTGGGAGCGTAGGCGAGGTAGTAGGCGATCTCGTCGGGGCGGGCGATGCTGCGGCGGGCCATGACCCACCTGCGGTGGGACGGCTCGCCGCCGTCGAAGAACGGGATGGCGGGAAGCTGGGCGGCGGCCCAGTCGTAGACGCGTGGGCCCTTGGCGCCCTCGCCGCAGGACAGCCGCTCCCAGGCTTCATCTGGGGCGTCCCCGACAAGTTGGTCGATGCGCCAGCACCCGGCAAGCGACTTGACCTGCTGCGATTTCGGGACCGCGACGACATAGCCGAGGCCGGCCTCCTCGACCATGTGACGGAAGTGCCAGTCCTGGCCGTAGAGCG
Organism: Streptomyces violaceusniger; assembly: GCA_005405945.1. Classification (GTDB taxonomy): domain Bacteria; phylum Actinomycetota; class Actinomycetes; order Streptomycetales; family Streptomycetaceae; genus Streptomyces; species Streptomyces violaceusniger. The sequence continues at coordinate 3,050,258 of BJHW01000001.1, read as the reverse complement.
CGTCCGCGGTCACCCAGGAGATGGGCAGCGGCGAGGACAGTGCCCGGGCCACCAGGACCCGCGCCAGCTCGGTCTTGGTGGCGAAACCGCGGCCGTCGGGCACCTTCGCCTCCCGGCACCGTTCCCGGTCCGACGTCCAGGACTTCGGCAGGTACAACTCCCGGTCCACCAGCGTCCTGCCCCGGGACGAGGCATAGGCGGCGAAGACCGCGACCTGGCAGTTCTCGGTACGGCCTGCCGTACCCGAATACTGCCGCTGAACCCCGGCCGAGGTATCGCCCTTCTTGAGAAAGCCCGTCTCGTCGATCACGAGGACACCGTCGTCCTCGCCAAGCCGCTCGGCGACATACGCCTGTACATCGTCGCGGATCTCGTCAGCGTCCCACCGGGCTCGGTTCAGAAGGTGCTGGAGCCCGGCCGGGGAACTGTGACCGACGTACTCGGCCAGCTGCCAGCCATTCTTCCTGCCCACCGGACCCAGCAGACCGTGTACGTAGGCACGCATCCGCCGCCGCAGATCAGCCCGGCCGAACCGGTGACCGACCCGCAGCAGCACCTCCTCGAGCTCCCTCGCCCACTCATCAGGCTGTACATCATCTTGCACGATCAGAACAACAGCGATCACACACCGCTGGTCACGAACTTCCGCCACATGACGCCACGCCAGCTCGCTACACTCAGAAACAGACTCCTGACCAGCAGGAATAGCGAACTGCAACTGGAGTACTAAACCACCACTGTCACCTTGACCAGCATCGACAGACCTTCAATCCCCGGTCTTGTAATAAAGACGTCCTTCAGGACCGTACCGGGCGAAGTCGAGGTAGCCCGCTGATTCGTCGGACTGCGACACATGCCGGTCGATTCCCATGTCGTGTGGCGCCCTGACTATGATCCCCTCCGGTCTTGGGCAAGCCACCGCCCCCGGGCCTCATCCTGCCGGTTCGGAATCCACGCGGAGGCCGACGCCGTGCCCCGGGGGATGGGCGGTGGCGGAAATCGCCGTGGTGCCCTGAGGTGCGAACCACAGGTAATCCAGGGTCAGTTCGCATGTCGCAGGGCGCACGGGGGACGAGGAGGCGGGGGCTTCGCGGACCCGTTCGCCCTGTTCAGGGTCGGTTCCGGGGCGCTACTCTGACTGCGCCGTAGCGGGCCTCTCGCGCTTCGTGCCGCGCATCAGGGTGCCGTGGGGCATCTCCACCCGGATCTCACGGCCTTGGCCGGATTTGACATTGCTGTCGCACTAAGGACATCAAAACATGGCATTCGCCCCTTCGGACCTGGAGACTCTGGCGGTTGAGCCGCTGATGACACGGGAGTTCGAGGCCCGGCCCGCGGCGGTCTACTCGCGCCTGCGGAGCCGGTACGGGCCGGTGGCGCCCGTCGATCTCTACGGGGTCCCAGTCTGGATGGTGCTCGGCTACCGTGAGGTGCGGGAGGTTCTGCGCGACGAGACCCTGTGGAAGAAGGACCCCAAGCACTGGCGGTGGCTGCGCGAGGGTCGAGTGCCGTCCGACTGGCCGCAACTGCCCAACTACATGATCAGTTTCCAGCTGATGCAGGACGACGAGCAGCGCAAGGCCACGCGCGCCATCCTGGACGCGGCCCTCGCCCCGTTCCAGGACACGTTCGCGCCCCAGTCCTGGGATCTGGCGAACACCGTTGCCCGGCACGCCGATGAGCTGATCACGTTCTTCACGGACGGCAATGACAGCGGGGTGGTGGACCTCAACGCGCACTTCGCGCGGCCACTGACGCTGATGGTCATCAACCGGCTGTTCGGCTTCCCGGCCGAGCAGGGGGACGACGTCTTCATGGACGCGTGGCGCATTCTGGACGTCGACCCGGACGCCGCCGCGGCCGTGGGGCGGCTGCTGGCCGCGACGACCGAGCTGGCCGCGTACAAGAAGCAGCACCCCGGCGACGATCTGGCCAGCCGAATGCTCGCCGCCGACTCCCGGTTGAGTGTGGAGCAGGTGGGCCTGGAGCTCTACGCGGTCCTCGTCATCATGTCGGAGATGACCAGCTACACCATCGCGAACAGCCTGCTGGAGGTGGTGGCCGGGGAGGCGGGGAAGTCCAGTCTGATGGCCGGGCCCGCCGAGGAACTGGTCAACCGCGTACACATCGCCTCGCCTCCGTGGGTCAATCTCTCGTCCCGCTTCCCCGTGGCCGACACCGAGTTGGGAGGTTTCCGGCTGGCCGCGGGCGATGCGGTCATGCCCTCGATCGCCGCCGCGCACCACGACCCCATGTTCGCGGCCTCCGGAAGCTACGAGAGGGCGGTGAGTTCGCGTGCCCATCTCGCCTTCGGCGTCGGCCCGCATCAGTGCCCCGGCCGGGACCTCGCCGACATGATCGTCTCCACGGCGGTGCGCACGCTGTTCGACCGGTGCGACTTCGAACTCGACGTGCCCGTCGATGAGTTGCCCTGGCGCTCATCGGCGTACGTACGCGGCCTGAAGTCCCTGCTGGTCCGGTTCCAGATACGGGAGTGGCAGGCCCCGCGGCGCCCGGCTACGGGGGCAGCCGTACCCACACCAGCGGCACCGGCCCCCGCGCCTACCTCGGATCCGGAACCCGCACCCTCCGCTGAGGCCGAGCCCGCGCAGCCGGAACGGCCCCGCTCCGCGCTCTGGCGCTTCCTGGCGAGCCTGCGCCGGGGATAGAAGCAACGCCGTGACTCTGTTGATGATCTTCTGGAGTTATGCGGCGATGGTGCAGAGGGAGTGGAAGCGTGTTGATCGGCGGTGGCTGGTCGTCGCCTCGGCGATCCAGTCGGCGACGCGGGTGAGGTTGCAGGCCAGTGCGGTCAGGACGTGCTGGACATTGCGGGTGCCGATAAATCATCCGGCCTGGTCATGCGGCACGTCCGTAGTGGTGGAGCCTCACCTGGGGCTTTGCGATTGTCCGACAAGAATTTCGGCATCCTTGGCCACCCGCCGACGCAGGAGCACAGCTGGGACCGAGAGCAGCTTCCTCGTCACCCGATAGACCAGCGAGACAATCACCCACGGCATCGTCCCAGGCGACCCCGAGCACCACCAGGCCCCCAACGACCTGCAGCGACGTATTTCTGAATGGCACACGATGGGGAACTCGCCACACATCGACGGGCAAGATCATCTGGACGGAGGTTTTGTTCGCCCTCCCCGAATTGCCGGGTGCGGTGATGATGGACGACTTCTCGGACTGAGTATTCGGGAGCCGGTGGCGGTACCACCCGGACCGGGCTGCGTCGGAGAACCGTCCGAAGAAGGACGCTCGGTCCCGGCCCTTCCGTATCCGGCGACCCGGGCAAGGGCCCAGAACATTCAGTAGAGCTCGATGACCAGCTTGTCGGACCGGGCCCGGGACACACACAGGGCGATCTGCGTACCGGACGCCTTGTCGGCGGCGGAGAGACAGTTGTCACGGTGGTCGGCAACCCCGTCGAGAATTCCGGAGACGCAGGAGCCGCAGATGCCCTCCTCGCAGGACTTGAAGACGTCGATCCCGCCTTCTTCCAGTACCGCCAGGATCGACTTGCCGGCCGGCACCTCGAACACCTCACCGGTGTCGAGTTCGACGGTGAAGGCATGGTCGCAGCTGGTGTCGACCTGAGCTGCCACGAAGTGCTCCACATGCACCTGATCCTCGCCGACCACGGGGGTGAAGACCGAGGTGACCCGCGCCATGAAGCCCTGCGGGCCGCAGGTGTAGACGTGGCACGCCGGGGTCGCCGCCGCCGCCATCGCGGCGAACAGCTCGGGCTGCTCACCGCGTGGTACTCCGAGATGGAAACGGACCCGGTCACTGAACTCGGACCGTGTCTCCAGCAGCTCGACGAACGCCGCCTCCTGTCGGGAACGCGCGAAGTAGTGCAGCTCGAACTCCGCGCCCCGGGAGTGGAGCGCGTAGGCCACGCTCAGCAATGGGGTGATGCCGATGCCGCCGGCCACGAGGACGTATCGCTCCGCTTCCTCGGCCAGCGACAGCAGATTGCGGGGCTCACCGATCTCCAGGCTGTCTCCCGGGGCCACCTGGTGCAGCGCGGCGGAGCCGCCACGCGACCGAGGTTCCCGTTTCACCGCGATGAGCAGGGACGCAGGGTCGTCCGGCGGGCCGCACAGTGAGTACTGCCGGAGCACACCGGTCGGTCCGGTCACATCGATGTGCGCGCCGGCCTCGTACGGGCCGAACGGGGCGCCGTCCTCCCTGATCAGGCGAAGGGTACGGATCTGGTGCGTCTCGTCGGTGACCTCGGCGACCCGGACGAGGAGGCTCACAGCAGGAATCCCGCTGCGGGTACGGCGTCCTCGCTGTCGATGAGCCGCACGACCTTCAGGGCGATCCGGTCGCCGGACTCCGACAGACTGATCCGGTGGGTGACCTCGCCAGCCCACACGTCGTGCCTGCCCCGCTTGTAGGCGACCACGACCTGGGCCGAGCGCAGGGTCACCTCGTCGGCGAGGACCTCGACCGGCACGAACCGTGAGACGGTGCGGACGGTGCGGGCGGCGTCGACCGCGGCGATGGAGTAGCCCTCGGTCATCCGGGTCACGCGCATCCGCCGCATCCGGGCGTCGTCGTACACCATGTTGAGTGTGTCGGCGAAGTCCTCGGTCGCCGCGTCGATCGGGACGACGTAGTACGCGTCCTCGGCGTAGAGCTCCTGCCAGGTCTGGTATTCCTTGCGGTCGAGCAGGTCGGCCTCCTGCCAGACCAGCTCGACCGCCCGGATCACGCGCGGGTCGGTCAGCTGCGGGATCGGGGAACCGGCCGTGCGGGAGCCGACCGTCTGCGGGGAGTCAGTCATCGCTCATCATTCGCTTCCACTTGTCGTACGCCGCGCGCATGCCGGTCTCGTCGGTGACATGGGAGGTCGCCCAGCCCTCCGGGCTCGGGGTCTCGCGGGTCAGGCCGCGGTTGACCATGATCGGCATATCCGGCGCGCCCTGGGCACCGCGCTGGACCCGGTCCCAGCCCTCGGCATCGTCGGGGGTGCCGAAGCCGAACGGGCCCTGGAAGTGCTCGTGGATGCGCAGCCGTTCCCGGTTGACAGGAGCCACGATGTCGGCAGGCCCGTCCGGTCCGAGGGCCACGTGTTCGATCAGGGTCTCGTCGACCGAGACCGGCCGCAGCACCCGCAGGAACGAGATCGACATCGACACGTTCGGGAAGAGGTTGAGGTTGAAACCGGTGCCGTGCATCGCCCGGACCAGCTTGCGGATCCCGGTGTCACCGAGACCGGCGGACTTCAGCTCGGTGACCAGGGAGGCGAATCGGGGCTGGAGCGGCTCGCTGCCGTCGTCGATGTCGAGGTCGGAGTGCTCGGGGACCATCTGGGCGACGCTGTGCCCGTTGCCGAGGTTGTGAGTGACCGCCGCGGGGTCGGTCATGAACGACATCATGCCGGCGGTCTCGGCGTCGACCGAGGCCATCCAGGAACGGTGCACGATCGGGAAGTGGTAGCCGTCGGTCGTGTTCTCCAACTGGATCTTCCAGTTGCCCCGGAACCTGAACTGATGGGTGCCGAGCACCTTGAGCGGGTAACCACCGCCCTGCTTCATGAAGCGGTCGATCCACAGCTTCACATCGCCGAGGAAGTCCTCCAGCGGTTCGATGCCGTCGTCGAACGTCGCGAAGACCATCCCGCCATAGGACTCGGTGCGGAGCTTCTTCAGCCCCATCTCCCCCTTCTCCATGACGCCCTCGTAGCCGTCCGGGTAGGGAATGCCGCGCAGCGCGCCGTCGAGTCCGTAGGACCAGGCATGGTACGGGCAGGTGAAGCCGTTGACCTGTCCCGTCTTCTGCTCGCAGAGGCTTGCGCCCCGGTGACGGCAGCGGTTGACAAGGGCGTTGACGCGGCCCTTGCGGTCCCTGGCCACGATGACGGGCTGGCGGCCGACGAACGTCGACTTGAAGCTGCCGGCCTTCGGCAGTTCGCTCTCGTGCGCGACCCACACCCAGGTGCGCTCGAAGATCTTCGTCATCTCGAGTTCGAAGATCTCGGGATCGGTGTACATACGGCCGGCCACGCGATCGGCCTGCACCAGATCGGGCGGTGCGAGTTCGTGGATGTTCTCGGAGGTGAACGGTGCGTTCATGGAAGAGGCCTCCTGGATCGGTTCGGAGGTCGTCCCGGCGGAGCCCGGGTTGTCGTCGGTCGGCGCTTTCGACGCTAAGGAGCCGACAGCAGCGGGCCAATTGGGAATGGCCTCGGCGGGCGTAGGGGATTTCTTCAGGCGCCGGCTCGGTCGGCGGCAGCGCCGCTCGACCGCCGGATGCCGTAGGGGAAATCCTCAGCGGCGACCGAGGAAGTCTCGATACCGCTGTCGAGGGGCGCGGTCCTACTTTCGGTAGTGCCCGGGGCTCACCCGGGAGCCCGAGGGCCCGGCAGGAGGAACAGTGGCTCCGAACATTACGCAACTCACTCCGACACAGCGAGAATTCCGCGCCGCGATGGCGAACCTCTCCGCAGGTGTCAACATCGTCACGACGGACGGCCCCCGTGGCCGTGCCGGCATCACGGTGAGCGCGGTGTGTTCCGTCACCGACAGTCCGCCGACCATGCTGGTGTGTGTCAACCGGTCCAGCCGCAGCCACGACATCCTGCGGGACAACGAGCGGGTCTGCGTCAACGTGCTGGGTCCCGAGCACCAGGACGTGGCGCTGGCCTTCGCGGGCGGATTGCCGCCCGAGGAGCGGTTCTCCGGCACCGGCGACGGTTGGGACCACTCGGTCGCCGGAGTGCCGGTGCTCACGGGTTCGGCCGCGTCGATCGTGGGGAACATCACCGGCAGCGCCGCGCATGGCTCCCACTCGGTCCTCTTCATCGAAGCGGACCGTGTGATCCTCGGTGAGGACAGTGGCGGCCTGGTCTACTTCCAGCGCCGGTTCCACCCGATCAATACCCCGCTGGGCGCGTGATGGCCGGCGAGCGGACACCGGATGCCGACTGCCGGATGACCCTGACCTGCTACAACGACACGTTCGGCTACGGCTGGCGGCATGTGGACCTGTTCACGCGCGACGCCGGCGGGCGCGAGTTGAACTGGGTCCACTGGTCGGTCCCCGCCGACGGACCCGACGCGGCCGACGCGATCACCGCCAGTGTCGAACCCCGGCTGCGGCGCACCTCCGAGTGGCGCCACGGGGTCAGTGCCGGGGCATGGACTACTGGGAGGCCGACGCGTCCTGGGACGAGCCGTGAACCGGCGAGACCGCGGCCACTCGGAGCCGGCGTGAGGACGGCCAGGATCACCGTCCTGCCCCATCGTGTGTCCCGGAGGATCGCAGGGAGGGACCGCCCCCATGAGATTCGTGCACGAGACGCTGCCACAGCGGGTCGTCTTCGCCCCCGGCGACGCGGCAGCCGCCATCGGCGACGAGACCGCCCGGCTCGGCGCCGAACGCATCATGGTGGTCATCGCTCCGTCGTCGTCGCCACTTACCGGCCCCCTCACCGGCGCGCTGCCGGTGGCCCACGTTCACCACGAGGTCGTGCGGCATGTGCCCGTCGAGGTGGCCGACCGGGCGCGCGATGCCGCGGTGCGGTGTCGCGCCGACGCCCTGGTGTCCATCGGCGGTGGCTCCGCGACCGGGCTGGCGAAGGCAGTCGCCCTCACCACAGGACTGCCCATCGTCGCCGTACCCACCACCTACGCCGGCTCCGAGGCCACGAACGTTTGGGGCGTCACCCGAGGAGCGACCAAGACGACCGGCGTCGAGCCCACGGTGCTCCCGCGGGCCATCGTGTACGACGCGTCGCTCCTGCGCACGCTGCCGGTCGAACTGTCGGTGACCAGCGGACTCAACGCCCTCGCCCACGGCGTCGACGCGATGTGGGGCCCCACGCCGACCCGATCGACCTCGCCCTGGCCGAGGAGTCGATCCGCGGCCTTTGTCAGGGACTGCCCGCCGTCACAGCCGACCCGGGCGGACTGGCTAGCCACGAGCAGACGCTGTACGGCGCCTACCTCGCGGCTGTGGCCTTCGCCTCGGCCGGCTCGGGCCCGCACCACAAGATGTGCCATGTCCTCGGCGGTCTGTTCGACCTTCCCCACGCACAGACCCACGCCGTCGTCCTTCCCCATGTGCTGGCGCTGAACGCCCCGCACACCCCCGAGGCGGAGCGCAGGATCGCGTCAGCGCTCACCGCTCACACCGCGGTCGAGGGGCTGGCCGCGCTGTACGCGCGGCTCGACGCGCCGACGGCCCTGCGGGACTGCGGAATGCCGGAGGACGGGATCGCCGAGGCGGTCGAACCGATCCTCGCAGCCGTCTCCTCGAGCGCCCCCGCGCTCACCCGCGACAGTCTCACCGCCCTGCTGCGTGCGGCGTGGACAGGAGAGTCACCCCGCTGACCGCGCCGAACCAACCGCGCCGAACCAACCGCGCCGAACCAAGGAGTGACCCGATGACCGACAAGACCACGATCGCCGCGCTGGTGCAGCGCGTCGAGGTACTGGAAGCCGAGGCCGACATCCGCAGGCTTCAGGCGCGCTATATGTTCCTGTGCGACACACCGTGCCCCGAGCACGGCGTGCGGGACGACGTCCACCGCATCGACCTGCTCATGGAGCTCTACGCCGAGGATGCGGTGTGGGAGGGTGTGGGCGAGTACTACGACGACCAGTTCGGCCGTGCCGAAGGCGCCGCCGCGATACGGCGCCACTTCCAGGAGTTCTGGGGAGGGAAGCACGAGTCCGCGCTGCTGCTGAACGCGCACTACCTCACCTCGGAGCAGATCCACGTCAACGGTGACGAGGCCACCGGTCAGTGGATCCATATGCAGCCGTGGCTCTTCTCGGACGGGACGTCCCTGCTGCGTTCGAGTCGGCTCAACAACGCCTTCCGCAAGATCGACGGCGTCTGGAAGATCACCCGGACCCGTACGGAGAACGTCTTCGTCACGCCGCTGCCGGAGAACTTCGCCGAGAGCCACCCGTCGGCTTCGGTGCTGATGCGGACCTGACACAGGGCGGCATCGCGATATCGGTGTGTACCCCGGGCTCGGACGGCTGGCCGTCCGAGCCCTTGCCGTTGTCGGCGGACGAACCGTGCGCCCCAGTCCGTGCCGGTCCGCTGCATCAGGTTGGCCAGGCATGGGCGCGGAGAGTACGCCTTACTCAGCGCTCGGTCGCTACGCGTTGTCGCGGTCCCGTGACAGTCAGGAACCCTCGCGGCCGGCCAGCGCGCGGCGACGGAAGTCCCGGGGTGTCTCGCCGTACGCCGATTTGAACAGACGGCTGAAGTGCCGGCAGTCGAGCAGTCCCCACCGCGCGGCGACCGTGCTGATCGGCTGTTCCGGGGCTGCGGCGTTCGCGAGGTCGCGGGCACAGCGCTCCAGTCGGCGCATGCGGATCCAGCCGGCGACGGTCAGGTCCTGTGCGGCGAACAACTTGAAGAGGTACCGGCGTGAGATGCCGTGTGCCGTGGCGATCGAGTCCGGTGTGAGATCGGGGTCGGACAGCCGGTTCTCGATGTGGGTACGGATGCGGAGCATCATCGCGTCCTGGGGAAGCTGCGGCGCGGACCGGGCCAGGCTCTCCGTGACCAGTGCCGTGACCAGGGACACCGCACCGTCCACGAGGCTGCCGGCAGTCGGGTCCGCGCAGTCACGGATCTGCTCGCTGAGCGACTGCAGGAACGGTCCCACGACGGCTGCGACACCCGCGTCGGCGCTGATCCTGCGCGCGGTGAGGTCACGGAGGGCGTCGGGGTGCAGGGGCAGCATCGGGCGGGGGAACAGCATCAGCACCGTACGGAAGTCGTTGTCGTACGTGAAGGAGTACGGCCGCGAGGTGTCACAGATCGCGATGTCGCCGGGCCCCAGCGTGCTGCACACCCCGTCCTGCTCGATCGCGCAGATGCCCGAGGTCTGGAGAGCGACCTTGTAGTGGTCCTCCTCGTGCTGGGCGATCATGCGCGCGGTGCGACGCACCCGCAGTGGTCCCGCGCTGATCGAACTGAGGTGGAGCAGCCCCAGATCGTCGCTGGCGGCCTGCCCGTGGAACGGAGTCCGTGCGATCGGCCGCGCGTCGAGGCCGGTGAAGAGCTTGGACATCTCGTGGGCCCAGTGATCGAAGCGTTCGGTCTGGGCGACGGAGTCGGTGGTCACGGTCGTTCTCATAGTGCGCTCCGCCTGGTAGCGGTCTGTTGTGTCACGGCGGCCCGAGCGGATTCATCGCGGGCTTCCTGCATGTTGCCTCGCGTAACACCTGGTGGAAAGGTGTTCGTCACCCAGGGGAAGGTGAATTCTCAGGCTGTACCGTAACGCCGTGCATGGAATGGCGGGAAGGGGTGCACGCCACCGCACCTCCCGGGCCCGGCGTGGGCGCACAGTACTGCACACCAGGTTTGGGAAACGATTCCCGGCCGACGGACCACCGAGGCCGACGGCCCAGCCCCTCGAACGGACCTCGGTTCCGCTGCGTTTTCTCGTCCCAGCCGTCAACAGGCGGCGGGGCAGAGATCCCGTCGCAATGGGGCCTGGTGGCGGTCCACCGAGCCCGCCTCTCGCCCTGAAGGCGCCACGCCCCGGCTTCTGCCGCACTTCCCAGGGAGTCCCCGTGACCCAGCAGCCATCAGACCCGGACCACCGCACCCACCTCAGGCAAGGAGCCGTGGGGGTGGCCGGGATCCTGTTCTTCGTCCTCTCCGCACAGGCGCCGCTCACGGGTGTCGCCGGAACCCTGCCGGTACCGCTCGGCCTCGGCAACGCGGCCGGCGTACCCGCCGTCTACCTGGTGGTCGGGGTGATGATCGGCCTGTTCTCGGTCGGGTTCATCGCCATGAGCAGGCATGTGACCGACGCGGGTGCCTTCTACGCCTACATCTCCCACGGCCTGGGCAGACCGCTCGGAGTCGGCGCCTCCCAGGTGGCGGTGCTGTGTTACTGCGCCGTGCAGGCAGGGATGTACGGCCTCTACGGCGTCGTGGTCGAGGGCCTGGTCCAGCGGTACGCCTCGGTCGACCTGCCCTGGTGGTTCTGGGCATTGGCGACCATCCTCCTCGTGCAGCTCCTCGGATCGCTGAACATCGAGTTCGGGGCGAAGCTCCTGGCCGTCCTGGTGGTGGCCGAGACCTCTCTGCTGCTGGTGTTCGCGGTCCACGAGCTTCTGTCGGGCGGCGGCCCTGCGGGGCTGGCCTTCAGCGCGTCCTTCTCGCCCTCGGCCTTCTTTTCCGGGGCGCCGGGGGTTGCCGTGACCTTCGCGATCGCCTGCGTCCTCGGCTTCGAGTCCACGGCCATCTACGCCAGGGAGGCCAGGGACCCGGCCCGCACCATCCCCCGCGCCACCTACCTCTCCGTCGTCGTGATCTCGGTCTTCTTCGCCTTCGTTTCCTGGATGTTCGTGAGCTTCTACGGGCCGGACAAGGTGCAGGGCGTGGCGCTGGACGCGCTGCAGAAGGGCGATGCCACCGCGGTGGTCTTCGGCGCGGTCACGCACACCCTCGGCGGCTGGGCCACCGACGTCATGCAGGCGCTGCTCGCGACCTCGCTGCTCGCTGGCGTGCTGGCCTTCCACAACGGCATCACCCGCTACTTCCACTCCCTCGGCACATCCGGCGTACTGCCCCGGCGGCTGTCGCGCACGAACCGACAGGGCGCCCCGTACACGGCCAGCTCGGTCCAGACCGTCATCGCGATCGCGATGACGGTCCCGTTTGCGCTGACCGGTGCGGACCCGGTGCTCACACTGCTGACCTGGGGCGGGGGCGTCGGAGTGCTGGCGCTCATGCTCCTTTACATGCTGACCTCGCTGTCGGTCATCGTGTTCTTCCGCAGGACGGGCCTCGACCGCAGGCGGTGGAACACGGTGATTGCGCCGTCGGCGTCCATTGTCCTGCTCCTGGGCGCCACGGCGCTGGCACTGCAGAACTTCACCACGCTGATCTCCGCCTCCGGCACCATCGCGCTGGTCCTCGAACTCACCGTGGTCGCCGTCTTCGCCGGAGGCATAGTCCTGGGGCGCCGGAGGCGCGGCACGGACGGGACCGGTCCCGAGCACCAGGTCCGGGGAGGCGGCGTCCAGGACACGCGGGCCCCTGCGTGACCGGCTCCGGCCGCCGGACAGCCGCGTCGAAGTCCTCTGCGACCCCCGCCCCCAAGGGGTGCGGGGGTCGCACGACCGGCGGTGACACGACCCGCGACGGTGACCGAAGCCGTTCGATGCCGCTGTCGCACACATGTCCGCCGCGAATCCGCCGTCGCGCGCACGGACTTTCACCTTTCGGTGCACGGGATCGCGCGGCTCTCCAGGAAATCACCGCTGACATCTGGACGTCCGACCCTCACACCGCTTTTCCTCTACGTACGTAGAATAACCAGCTGCCGCACGCATCCCGGAGGCGTACCGTGACCGCCACACCGCACCCCCTCGACCGGCTGACCGCCGGTGAGATCGAGCAGGTCCGCTCCGTGCTGGACCAGGCCGGGCTCCTTCGGGAGAGCTCGCGCTTCGTCTACGTGGGCCTGGAGGAACCCGCGAAGGGCGACCTGCTCGCCTTCCGCGACGGCGACCCGGTGGACCGCCGGGCGAGGGTGCTGCTCCATGACACCGCGGGCGCTGCGGGGCGCGACGTCATCGTGTCCCTGACCGCTCGGGACGTGGTCGCCGAGCGGGCGCTGGATGCCGTTGTCGACGGCCAACTTCCCATTCTGGAGGAGGAGTTCGCTGTCGTCGAAGAGGTGCTCGCCCAGGACGAGGCATGGCTGGCCGCTCTCAAGGCCCGCGGCCTGGACGTGGCACAGGTGCGGGTCGCCCCGCTGTCCGCAGGCGTCTACACCGACGAATACCCCGACGAGTCCGGACGCCGCATCCTCCGCGGTCTGGCGTTCCTGCAAGAACACGACCAGGACCACGCCTGGGCGCACCCCGTCGACGGACTGGTCGGCTACGTCGACGTACTCGACCGCACCGTCCACCGTGTGGTCGACCTGGGCCCGGTCCCCGTGCCCACCGGCTCCGGGAACTTCGACGACCCGGCACTCGCCGGCCCCGCACGTACCACCCAGAAGCCCATCGAGATCAGCCAGCCCGAGGGCCCCAGCTTCACCCTGGACGGCAACTTTCTGACCTGGGAGAACTGGAGCCTTCGTATCGGGTTCGACGCCCGCGAGGGCCTGATCCTGCACCAACTGGCCTTCCACGACCGGGACAAGGGCCGCACTCGCCCCGTCATCCACCGGGCGTCGATCGCCGAGATGGTCGTGCCCTACGCCGACCCGTCCCCGGTCCGCTCCTGGCAGAACTACTTCGACACCGGCGAATACCTCATCGGCCGGGTGGCCAACGCCCTCCGGCTCGGCTGCGACTGCCTCGGCGACATCACCTACCTCGACGCCGTCATCGCCGACGAGTCGGGCCACCCCCGTACCCTGCCCAACGCGGTGTGCCTCCACGAGGAGGACTACGGCATCCTCTGGAAGCACACCGACCTCTGGGCGGGCTCGAACGAGACCCGCCGTCAGCGCCGGATGGTGCTGTCCTTCTTCACCACGATCGGCAACTACGACTACGGCTTCTACTGGTACCTCTACCTCGACGGCACCATCGAGTTCGAGGCCAAGGCCACCGGAGTCGTCTTCACCTCCGCCCACCCCGGCGGCGACTACCCGTACGCCGCCGAGATCGCCCCGGGACTCGGCGCCCCCTACCACCAGCACCTGTTCTGCGCCCGGCTGGACATGGCACTCGACGGGCCGGACAACAGGGTCGAGGAAGTCGACGCCGTCCGCGTCCCGATGGGCCCGGGCAATCCACGCGGCAACGCCTTCACCTACCGGCGCACGCCGCTGAACAGGGAGAGCGAGGCACAGCGCACCGCCGACATGGCGGTCGACCGGGTGTGGCACGTCACCAACCCCACCTCGCTCAACGCACTGGGGAACCCGGTCGGCTACGCGCTCCACCCCGAGGGCAAGCCGACGCTGCTCGCCGACCCGGGCTCCTCCATCGCCGCCCGAGCCGCCTTCGCCACCCGGCACCTGTGGGTCACCGCCTACGATCCCGCCGAGCGCTACCCGGCCGGTGACTTCGTCAATCAGCACCCCGGTGGCGCCGGGCTGCCCGCCTACACGGCGGCGGACCGCGACCTCGACGGCCAGTCGCTGGTCGTCTGGCACACCTTCGGCCTCACCCACGCTCCTCGCCCGGAGGACTGGCCGATCATGCCGGTCGACTACACCGGTTTCAAGCTCAGGCCGGCCGGCTTCTTCGACCGCAACCCCACGCTCGACGTACCCGGGAACGCATCCGGTCCGCACGGCTGCTGCGACACCGACGGCCATGCGTGAGCTGTTGCTGCCGGCCTGTCTGGCGGGAGCCCTCCTCTGCCTGGCCGGTCACGTGCCCGGACCGGTCCGTCGTTGGGGCCCGCAGGTGCCCGCTCTGGGCGGCATGGCACTGATGGCCGGCGGTCGGGCGCTGCCGGGAGCGTGCGCCGTCGCGGCCGCGTGCCTGTGGCAGGGCGTGCGGGCCCGCGCCGATCGGCGTGGCTGGAGCGAAGTGACCGACATGGCCGCCATGGCGATGCTGATGGCGCTGATGACGGGCGCTGCCGGCGGAACCCACGCGCACATGGCCATGGGGCACGCGGCGGGGCCGGCCGTCCTGACACTCGTCGTCTGGGTGACCGCCCGCGCGGGCGGGTTCATGCTCGGAAAGCTGTCGGACGCTCCCCTCCGCCCAGGCTGCGCGCGGGCCGCCCGCCGGGCACGGGCATGCCGGGAATCCGGCGCGGCCGTCATGATCACCAGTATGGCCGCCATGCTCGTCTGACCCGGCCCGACAACCCCGAGAACGGAGACCAAACGGATGCCGAAGATCGTCGATCACGATGCCCGCAGGCGTCTGATCATCCGGTCGGTGTGGTCGCTCATCGGCCGCCGCGGCCTCGCGGCGGTGACCATGCGGGAGCTGGCGGCCGAGGCGGGCTTCGCCAACGGCGGACTCGCCCCCTACTTCCGGGACAAGGACGAGATCCTGCTCGCCGCCTTCCGGTACGCGTGCGAGGCGACCGAGCGCCGGCTGGAACGCGCGGTCGAGGAGCCGAGCGGTCTCGTCGCCCTGCGCGGCCTCTGCCATGAGTTGGTGCCACTCGACGACACACGACTGCTGGAGGCACGGGTCGTGGTCGCGTTCTGGGACCGGGCCCTGTACGACCCGCGGCTGTCGTCCGACTACGAGGCCACGATGCAGCGGTGGCGGACGCTGATGCACATGTACCTCGCCCAGGCCCGGGCGGCGGGAGAGGTGACGACCTCCACCTCCGACGAGGACATCGTCGAGACTCTCTTCGCCGTTGTCCTCGGCTTCCAGGTCAACGCCGTCCTCACGCCCGAGATCACCACCCCGGAACGCCAGATCGAGGTCCTCGAGGGTCTCCTGGCGTCGTACGCCTGAGCGGTGCACTCGATGGCGGAAACCCGTGCACACGGTGTCACAGCCGTCTTGTCCCGCCGCATAGCGTCCGTACCACGATGTCCTTCGAAGGGAGGAACGATGACCGTGAACTCCCCACTTTCCTCGTCCACGGGACGCACGGGGGCAGCCGGGCACGTCTACGTCCTGGACGACGACGAGCAGTTGTGCCAGTCCCTGGCCTGGCTGCTGGAGTCGGTGCACATCCATACCGAGTGCTTCACGGACGCCGACTCCTTCCTGGCGGCATTCGACCCGGACCGTCCCGCCTGTCTGGTCCTGGACGTGCGGATGCCGCATATGGGTGGGTTCCAGGTCCAGGAGTTCCTGAAGGCCCGCAGTGCCGTACTCCCGGTCGTGTTCGTCTCGGCCCACGGCGACATCCGGATGTCGGTGCGTGCCCTGCAGCAGGGTGCGGTGGATTTCCTGGAGAAGCCCTATGACCCCCAGCACATGCTGGAGGCCGTACAGAACGCCTTGGCTCTGGCCGGTGAGCGGTACGCCGAACAGGCCGATCAGCGCGCGGTGAGGTCGCGACTGGCAACGCTGAGCCCGCGGGAACGGGAGATCCTGCGGCTCGTGATGGCGGGCCGGCCGAGCAAGTCGATCGCCAGGGACCTGAACATCAGCGTGAAGACGGTCGATGTCCACCGGGCGAGAATCAGGGAGAAGACGGCCGCCGAGAGCCTGGGTGCTCTGATCGGGGACCTGCTCCGCTGCGGGCTCGGACAGTCCGAGGTGTGAGCCCGAATGACCGACGGCACTGAGATCACGTCATCCGACTTCGGTCGTCTCTTCGCCGCGCTGCGCCACTGCGTGCTGGTGCACGATGCCGAGACGAAGGCCATCCTGTGGGCCAATCCCGCCGCTTGCGCGGTGCTGGGGTTCACCGTCGACGAACTGAAACCGCTCAAGGCCCCCGACATGAGCTCCAACGCCCGCCAGTACGCCCGCGAGATCGGCGTCACGTGGTTGCAGCGGGCCGTCGACGAGGGCGCCAGCACCATCGAGTGGTGCTACCGGTCGAAAACAGGCGTGGACATCCTCACCGAGGCCGTGGCCGTACGAGTGGACCTCGCACGCGGGCCCGTGGTGATGGTGCAGTTCCGCGACATCGCCCAGGAGAAGGCCACCCGGCGCGACCTGTTCCGCACCGAGGGGCGACTCCACACGTTCCTGCGCAATCTCGACGAAGGGATCGTCGTCCTCGACGGCGACGGCCGCACGCTGTTCGCCAGCGCCACCGCGGCGACCCTGCTCGGTGGCGCATCCGACGATCTCCTCGGCGTCGATTTCGCAGGATTCCTGGCACCCGAATCCGCCGTGCTCCTGCGCCAGGCCCTCACCGACTCCTCCCAGGGCGTATCGCCGAGGAACGCCCGCTACCGTCTGGCCACCCCTGGACGCGCCGACGGGCCGGCCCGCTGGTTCGCCGCCCGCTGCCAGTACATCGACATCGAGAACGACCTTCGCGGCCTGCTTCTCCTCTTCCACGACATCACCGACACCGTCCGGGCGGAGGACGAACACCGCCATGACGCCCAGTACCTCAACCACCTGGCCCGCTACAACGCCATGGGCGACATGGCGATGGCCATCGCGCACGAGGTGAGCCAGCCCATCGCGGCGGCGCACAACTTCGTGGCCGGCGTGCGAGGCCGTATGAACGGCGGCGGGAAGCTCGGCTGGGGCCTGGAGAACGCGACGAAACAACTGGACCGTGCAGCTCTGATCCTTTCGAGTCTGCGGCAGTACGTCGTACATCTCGAAGAGTCCAAACAGCTCGTCGACCTGAATGACATCGTGGCGGATTGTGCCTATTTCGTCGATGTGCAGGCCAAGCAGAAATCCGTTGCCTTGCACTGGGAGAGCACGGACGAGGACCTGCGCGTGAACTGTGAGAAGGTCCTGATCGGGCAGGTCGTCCTGAACCTCGCCTTCAACGCCGTCGAAGAAATGGCCCGCCGGCCCCTCGGTCAGCGCGTGGTGACCGTAGCCACCCACCGTCACGACACGTATGCCGTGGTGGAGGTGCGGGACACGGGCCGAGGACTGCCGCATCCCTCTTCCGGCCGGATATTCGACGGAGCCTTCAGCACGAAGGGCAATGGCCACGGCATCGGTCTCGCCCTCAGTCACCGCATCGTCACGCGTCACGGCGGTGACATCACGGCCACCGAGAACACCCCCCACGGAACTGTGTTCAGGGTACGGCTCCCGCTGCTGAGTAAGTGAAATCCCCTACGGGAGCCATCCGATTCCCGATTGTCCACCCGTGCCCGGCTTTCCTAGGGTGAGCCCAGTACGCAATGAATTTTTCTTCCCGGCATGCCAGAGGACAATCTCATGACGCAGACGCTGGATTCGCCACAGTCGGCCGAACGGGAATGTATTTCCCGGAACGACGAGGTGTTCGAACAGGTTCTGACCCTGGTGGCAGACCGGAGGGATGAATTCGAGAAGAAGCGGCACGTGCCGCGGGACATGATCGCCGAATTCAAGAAGGCGGGTCTTTACCGGGCGAGCACACCGCGACGCTTCGGTGGTGAGCCGCTGGCTCCCGCGGAATTCCTGCGGCGCATCGAGAGAATATCCGAGGTCGACGGGTCGGCGGGCTGGGTCGCCAGCTTCGGCTCCTCCCTGATCTACCTCGCCGCACTGCCGCTCGACACGCAGGCGGAGCTGTACGCAAAAGGGCCCGACGTCGCCTTCGCCGGAGGGTTGTTCCCCGTCCAGGCCGCGGAGCGATCCGGGAACGGATACCTGATCTCTGGCCGTTGGAAGTTCGCCAGCGGCTGCAAGGGCGCGGACGTCCTCGGTGTCGGCATCAAGGGTGCGGACCCGGCGGGCCGGCCGCTGACCGCCCTGTTGCGGCCTGAACAGGTACAGATCGCCGAGAACTGGAACGTCCTTGGCCTGCGTGGCACCGGCAGCCACGACCTGGTCGTCGACGGAGTCGTCGTACCCGAGAAGTGGACCTTCGTCCGTGGGAGCGAGCCTACCGTCGACGAGCCGCTGTACCGTTACCCGGCCGTCGCATACGCCGCACAGGTACTGGCCGTCGTCGGCCTGGGCGTGGCCCGGGCCGCGCTCGACCACGTCACCGCCCAGGGCGGCCGCGCCAGTTACACCAGTGGGCCGAAGGCGGCCGACCGGGCCGGCTTCCGTATCGGAGTGGGCCAGGCGGAAGCCCAACTCCGCTCGGTCCGCGCCTTCTTCTACGAGGTCACCGAGGAGGTGTGGGCGACGGTCGAACGTGGAGACCCCGCCACCACCGAGCAGGCCAGCCTGCTGCGCCTGGCGTCCGCACACGCCGCCAAGGTCTCCTTCGAGGTCGTGCGCTCCGCGTACCAGCTCGCCGGTATTCCTGCTATCGCGGACGGCAGCCCCTGCAGCGGTACCTGCGCGACGCCTCCGTGGTCCCGCAGCACGCCTTCCTCCAGGAGGGCATCTACGACGGTGCCGGCGCGGTCCTCACGGGAGTGCAGCCCTTCCCCGGCTACCCGTAAACAGGCCTCCTCCCAAACCGAAGTCCCCCCGAAAGGCAGAATTCCCATGTCCACTTCCCCTGAGGCCCCGCTGCGGGTCCTGTTCTGCATCGGCGTCAACCAGAACTTCTTCGACCTGCCCACCGGGCAGGGCAAGGCCGTCTGGGACGGCTTCACGAGCATGCTCACGCAGCTGTACGGCCTGCCCGGAGTGAGCGTCCTCGGTACCGTCGACGACGACCAGCACATGGTCGGCCCTTCCGGCTCCTGGCCCTGGACCTGCTACGTCCTCGCCGACGTCGTCGACCAGCCCACCGTCGCCGCAGCCTGCGACCTCTTCCGTACCGTGCAGGTCGGCGAGCACGGCCTGTGGCGCTACATGAAGATCGAGGCGCGAGTCGGCCGCCCGCTGCCGGACCCGGAGCCGGCCCGATGAGCCCCCAGGGGATCGGCGGCGAGACCTGGGAGGACGACACCCACCGGGTGGCCCTAGTGACGGGCGCGGCCCGCGGCCTGGGCGCCTGCATCGCCGGCCGGTTGTACGACAAGGGTTACCGCGTCGCGCTCACCGACCTGGACGCGGAGGCGGCCACCAAGGCGGCGGCCGAGCTCGACCCCTCCGGGCAGCACACGGTCGGCCTGGCGCTCGACGTGCGGGACAAGGAAGCATTCGCGGGGGTGCGGGACCAACTGGACGAACGCTGGGGCGCGGTGCACGTCCTGGTGAACAACGCGGGGCACTCCAAGGTCGAGTCACTGATGCGGATCAGCCCGGAGAGCTTCGCGTCGGTCGTGGCCACCAACCTGGGCGGCACGTTCTTCGGCTGCCAGGTCTTCGGCGAGTACTTCGCCGAGCGGGGCTACGGACGCATCGTCAACATCGGTTCGCTCGCGGGGCAGAACGGCGGTACGGCGACGGGCGCGCACTACGCGGCGGCCAAGGGCGGTGTCGCCACGCTGACCAAGGTCTTCGCCCGCGAACTCGGTCCGCACGGTGTCACCGTCAATGCCATAGCCCCGGGCCCCCAGGACCTTCCCGTGGTCCGCGAATCGGTCGATCCCGAGAAGCTCGCCCAGCTCGAGGCGATGATCCCGGTCGGCCGGCTGGGACGCCCCCGGTTCATCGCCGACATGGCGGTCCTGCTCGCCGCCGAGCACGCGGACGCGGTCACCGGGGCGTGCTGGGACGCCAACGGCGGCCTGTTCATGCGCTGACGACGCCGTCGCGCAGGAAGGAGTCCCCCTGTCATGACACCCCGCAGCACCACCGCGGTCGAGCGGGCACTGAGGCGTCTGGAGAAGACCGAACCCGACATCCGTGCCTGGGTGCGGGTGGACGCCGACGGCGCCCGCGCGGCAGCCGAATGGGCTCCGGACGGCCCGCTCCGGGACGTGACGTTCGCGGTGAAGGACATCATCGACGTCGCCGGTCTGCCGACAGAGTGCGGTTCCCCGCTGCGCCGCGGGCGGATCGCCGGTGCCGACGCCTGGATGGTGGACCGGCTCAGACGCGCCGGCGCCGTGCCGATCGGCAAGACCGTGACCACGGAGTTCGCCTACTTCGAGCCGGGCCCCACACGCAACCCGCACGGCCTGGCCCACACGCCCGGCGGTTCCTCGAGTGGATCGGCCGCCGCCGTCGCGGCCGACGTGGTGCCGCTGGCCCTGGGCTCCCAGACGGCCGGCTCCCTGACCCGGCCCGCCTCCTACTGTGGCGTCGCCGGGTACGTTGCCCCGGTGGGCGCCTGGCCGACGACGGGATTCACCGGACTCAGCCCGACCCTCGACGCACCGGGGCTGCTCGCCGCGCGCGTGGGCGACCTGGTCGCGGCCGTCGAAGCCGTCGACGGCACGCATGCCGAGGACCCGGTGGCCGTACGGGCGCTCGTGTGGACCGGCGCCGAACTGGCGAACATCGACCCGGCGATGCACGAGGCGCTGCGGCGCACCGTCGAGGCGCTGGCAGCCGGCGGTGCCGGAACGGATCAGCTCGGCGACGAGGTGAGTACGGCCGGACTAGCCGAGGCGCATGCCGCCGTCATGGCCTACGAGGCCGCACGCTCGCTGCGGGCCGAGGCACGGCACCCCGAGTCGTTGAGCACGCACCTGAACGAGCTCCTGGAACGCGGACGCGGAACCCCCGAGGACACGCACCAGGCCGCGCTGGCCGTACGGGACAGGGCCCGGACCGCGATCCTGCGGCTCCTGGAGCGTGCGGACGTCATTCTTGCTCCGGCCGCTCCCGGCCCCGCCCCGCACGGTCTGGGTGCCACCGGAAGCCCCGTCCTCAGCCGCCCCTGGCAGCTGCTCGGCCTGCCCGTGGTCACCGTCCCGGGCCACTGGGACCCGTACGGCATGCCGCTCGGTCTCCAACTGGTCGGCCACCCCGAGCGCGTGGGGCGTCTGCTCGGCATCGCCCAGCACACGGAAGCCGTCGTCCACGGCATCACGGAGGGCGCCCCGTGAAGATCACCGCAGTCGAGACCGTCCCGTACGCCATCCCCTACACCAAGCCACTGAAGTTCGCGAGCGGCGAGGTGCACACCGCCGAGCACGTGCTCGTGCGGGTGTACACGGACGAAGGGCTGGTGGGTGTCGCCGACGCGCCTCCCCGCCCCTTCACCTACGGCGAGACGCAGGCATCGATCGTCGGGGTGATCGAGCGGATCTTCGCCCCGCAGCTGGTGGGCGAGGACGTGTTCGCCCGCGAGTGGATCCACGGCCTGTTGCACCGCACCGTCGGCAACCCGGCCGCGAAGTCGGCCCTGGACATGGCCCTGTGGGACATCACCGGCCAGTCCTGCGGACGGTCCGTGACCGAGCTGCTGGGCGGTCACACCGACCGGATGCGCGTCAGCCACATGCTCGGTTTCGACGAGCCGCGGCGGATGGCCGACGAGGCGCAGCGCATGTGGGACACGTACGGCATCACCGTCTTCAAGGTGAAGGTCGGCCGTAGACCCGTCCATCTGGACCTCCGGGTGTGCCGCGCCCTGCGCTCGGCCCTCGGTGACAAGGCCGAGCTGTACGTCGACGGCAACCGGGGCTGGACCGCGTCGGAGGCCGCGGCGGCACTGCGGGAGTTCGACGAGCTTGGCATGACCCTCGCCGAGGAGCTGTGTCCCGCCGATGACGTGCTGGGCCGGAGGTGGCTGGTCGGACAGAGCCGCATCCCCTTCGTCGCGGACGAGTCGGCCACGACACCCGCCGAGGTGACCCGTTCCCTGCTGGACGGGTCGGCCACGGCCATCAGCATCAAGACCGCCCGCACCGGCTTCACCCACTCCCAGCGCGTGCTCTTCCAGTGCGAGGGGATGGGAGCCGAAGTGGTGATGGGCAACCAGATAGACGCCCGCCTGGGCACGGTGTGCACCGTCGCCTTCGGCGCCGCCTACGCCGCCTCGTCCCGCCGGGCGGGCGAACTCTCCAACTTCCTGGACATGAGCGACGACCTGCTCACGGACCCGCTCATGATCACGGACGGCACGCTCGCCGTCCGGGACGGGCCCGGGCTGGGCGTCGTCATCGACGAGGACAAGCTCGCTCGCTACCGCCAGGACCGCTGAGAACCCTCTTCCACAAGGAGCCGCACACCATGTCCGAGACCATCACCACGGCCACGGCCGCCGACTCCGGCGCGTCGGCGACAGAACGCTTCCTCGCGGACAAAACCGGCGGGACCGGACCGGGCGCCGACACCACCCGCGTGAACACCCTGGCCACGGAGGTCATTACCGCCGTGCACCAGGTGATACGCCGTCACCATGTCAGCTACGAGGAATACAACGCGCTGAAGTCCTGGCTGATCTCCGTCGGGCAGGACGGCGAGTGGCCGCTGTTCCTGGACGTGTGGATCGAGCACGTCGTCGAGGAGGTCGCCCACGCCTCCCGCAAGGGCAGCAAGGGCACCATCGAGGGCCCGTACTACGTTCCGGGTTCCCCCGCACGGCCCAGTGTCGCCACGCTGCCCATGCGCGAGAACGAGGCGGGCACGCCGCTCCGCTTCAAGGGCCAGGTCACCGATATCAGCGGGCAACCGCTGGCCGGCGCCCTGCTGGAGATGTGGCAGGCCGACGACGACGGCCTGTACGCCCAATTCGCGCCCGGCATCCCGGAGTGGAACCTGCGCGGCAGCATCGTCGCCGACGCCGAGGGCCGGTTCGAGGTGACCACCGTCCAGCCCGCGCCGTACCAGATCCCCACCGACGGCTCCTGCGGCAAGCTCATCGCCGCCGCCGGATGGCACGCCTGGCGCCCCGCCCACCTGCATCTGAAGGTGTCCGCACCCGGCCACGAGCCGCTCACCACCCAGCTGTACTTCAAGGGCGGCGAGCACATCGAGGACGACATCGCCTCCGCCGTCAAGCCCGAACTGGTCCTCGACCCGCGCCCCGCCGCCGACGGCACCGGCGAAGTCACCTACGACTTCGTCCTCGACCCGGCGTCCTGACGGAGACCACAGTGCTCTTCGCCGTACGGATGGCCGTCTCCCTTCCGCCGGACATGGACCCCGAGGCCAAGGACTCGGTGGTCGCCGCGGAACGGGAGTACGCGCAGAAGCTGCAGCACGCCGGCGAGTGGTTGCACCTGTGGCGCTGCGTCGGCCAGTACTCCAACCTCAGCATCTTCGACGTCACCGACAACGACCGCCTCAACGAGATCCTCTGGGGCCTGCCGCTGTTCGCCTTCATGGACATCACCGTCACACCGCTCGCCCGGCACCCTTCCGCCGTCCGCTGAGCGCCCGCATCGACGAGAGGGCTCCGACCGCGCAGGCGGTCGGAGCCCTCTCGTCGCATTCTGCTACGCCACAGCGGGGGCCTTTCAGCAGTAGAGCGACTGGACCCGCAGGTACTCCTCAAGGCCCTCAGGACCCAGTTCCGTGCCCAGCCCGCTCGCCTTCGCTCCGCCGAAGGGAGCGACGGGGTCGGGCAGATAGCGGTTCACGCCGATCGTGCCGGTGCACACACGCCGGGCGACGGCCTTCCCCCGCTCGGGATCCGACGTCCACACGGTGCCGGCGAGGCCGTAGTCGGAGTCGTTGGCGATCCGGACGGCGTCGTCGACGTCGTCATACGGCACCACACAGAGCACCGGCCCGAAGATCTCCTCCTGCGCCACGGTGAACCCGTTGTCGACGTCCGCGAAGACCGTGGGTTCCACGAACCAGCCCTTGTCCCGGCCCGCGGGGCGTCCGCCGCCCGTGGTGAGACGGGCCCCCTCGCTGAGCCCCTTCGCGATGTAACCCTCCACACGCTCCCGCTGTTGCGGTGTGGCCATCGGCCCGATCAGGGTGCTCTCCGCCAGGGCGTCGCCCACCGGCAGGGAGCGTGCCAGGTCGGTGAGCAGGTCGACCACCTCGGTGTACCGGCTGCGCGGAGCGAGGATGCGGGTGCTCAGGAAGCAGGTCTGGCCGTTGTTCGTCAGCGTGGCGGCGACCAGGTCCTGCCCGATCTGCGCGGGGTCCAGCCGCGCGTCGTCGAGGATGATGCCCGCGGACTTTCCGCCGAGCTCCAGGGTCACCGGGCGCAGCAGCCGGCCGCAGACCTCGGCGATGACCCGACCAGCCGCCGGCGACCCGGTGAACGCCACCTTGTCGACGCCGGGGTGCGACACGAGACGACTGCCGACCTCGCGGCCGCCCGGCACGATGTTGAGCACCCCGGCGGGCACGCCGGCGGCCTCGGCGGCCTCGGCGATCAGGAAGGAATCCAGCGGCGCCTCGGGGGCGGGCTTGAGTACCAGCGTGCACCCCGCGGCCATGGCGGGCGCGATTTTGAACATGGACAGCACCTGCGGGTAGTTCCAGGGCACGATCCCGGCGACGACCCCGATCGGGGTGCTGCGCACCTCGATCGAACCGCCGAGCAGTCCCGCGCGGACCTCGGAGAAGGCCGTCGTACGGGCCAGCCCGGCGTAGTAGCGCAGCACCGCGGTCGCATAGCCGCCCTCCAACTGCCTGGCGATGCTGATCGGCATGCCGTTCTGGCTGCTGACGAGCTCCGCGACCCGGCCCGCCCGCGCTTCGAGCTGCTCGGCGAAGCGTTCCATGACCTCGGCCCGGTGCTCCGGCTCCCAGGCGGCCCACCCGCCCGCCTCGTCGAAGGCACGGCGTGCGGCTTCGACCGCGGCGTCGACGTCCGCCTCCAGCCCTTCGGGCACACTGCCGAGCACCTCCTCCGTGCTCGGGTTGACGGGCGCGATGACACGGCTGCTGGAGGGCCGAACCCACTTCCCGCCCATGTAAAGATGTTCGTATCGAAGGTCCATCAATGCTCTCCTGGCGGTCCGGTGCCCGTCCGCAGTCGGGTACGGGTCTGTCCCCGGAGCTTCGCCCGATCCGCTGACGGCGGAGTGCGGCTGGGTGCATGGGCAGCCGCCAGTAAATGCACGGGACCGTGCCGTCCGGAACCGTGAGGTTCGCTGCGTGGTGCGCGGGATTGCCCTTGCCGGAAACTTCATCCGTGCAGGTCATGCTGCGTGTCGGTACTCGTGGAGGATGCCGCCGAGGCGATCGCGGCGTCGTATGTTGAGGCGGGTGATCTTCTCCGGATAGGCGATCGCTGGCGGCAACGGGTGCAGCGGGCGGGCGTTGGCAATGCCCTGGTGCGGCCGGTGTCCGTTGTAACCGTCAAGGTCGCCCCGCAGTCCCCGCGGATGAACGCACACTGCGAGAGGGGCATCGGGACGCTGCGGCGCGAGGCCCTCGACCTCCTGTTGCTCTGGAGCGAGCGCCACGCTCTCCGTGTTCTCAGCACCTACGCCGGACACTGCAACGGACATCGACCGCATCAGGCCCGAGGGCGGCTACTTCCTCTCGCCGACCACCACACTGCGCGGCTGACCGACCTGAAAACCCCACGACGGCTGTTCCAGACTCGTGTCCTTGGCGGCCTGATCAATGAGTACAGGTACGCAGCATGACCAGCAGTGATGCGTTTCTGAACGGCGCAGGTCGAGCGGCACACGACGAAGACGCTGGCCTGACTCGCAATCGTGCTGGGGGTGCTAAAGGAGCTCGAAGTGTCCGAACCGAGAGGAGGCCACGCCGCGGAAGTGGCGGGAGTCGAGGGTTGCGATCTTGGGGGTGTCCAGGCGCTCCGCCGCGGTCATGACGGAGGCGTCGGTGATACCGAGGAGGAAGTCGTGGTAACGGCCGACGAGCTCGGCGATCCGGGGCCAGTCCTGGTCTTCGACCGGTTCGACTCGAAAGGCGCCTGCGGTGATGTCCTCGATGAGGGCGAGCTCGGCTTCGGCGGCCTTCTTGGCGCCAACGGCGCGTTTGACCCGGGTGTTGATGAAGTACGAGACCTCCGCCAGGACGAGCTGGGGGATCACGAGTTCGCCCTCGAAGCTCTCCAGCAGGGCCGCGCAGCGGGCGTGGTCAGGGTCGTCCGCGGATAGATAGGCGAAGACGGGACCTGCGTCGACGATCAGCTTCACGCGTCGTCTGCTTCCCCACGCATGTAGGCCTTGAGAGCGCGGGCGTAGGGCGCGCTGCTACCGGTGTGTAGCACGCCTTTGCCCCGAAGGGCGCGGACGGGGCGTGACACGACGAGTTTGGATAGTTCTTTGGTGACCAGTTCGTCCACAATGATGCCCTGGGCCGCCGCCAGCTGGCGCAGGCGGGCCTCAAGGTCTTCGGGCACCTGAATCGACATGCGGCCGGAATATCGCGGGACACACCGCGGGGAGAGATCCGCAGGGGACGAATCGGCGCGACGTTGCCCCAAGCGGTCAGATTGGGATGGTACGGCTGCGTGCGACCCCGGGCGGGGCACTACGGTGCGGTATGGGTCGTTACAGAGAGTTGCCGCGCGCTGGGGGTCAAGGGGTCGCAGGTTCAAATCCTGTCGTCCCGACCAGCGTTTTCGCAGGTCGGAGGCCGTTTCCGCGGGTAGCGGGGCGGCCTTTGTCGTGTCTGGACTGGGAGCAAGTGGGAGCCCTCTGGGAGCCCTCGTGCTCCCAACTCGCAGACGTGTTAACGGTGTCCGATTCGTCCGTCACCCGATCAGGTAGACCTACAGCGCCGTACCGCGCCCCTGTGTGCCTGAAGGGTGTCATTATTGCCGCGCGGTGGTTGACCTGGAGCTTTTCGTTCGCCTGAGTATGGGCACGATCACTGATCGTGGGTCTACGACTGCTCTACCTGATCTTCTGCCGACTACTGGGCTGCCTGCTCCTGGTGGGCCGATCGACCGCTGCGAGCAACGCCGAGATCCTCGCGCTTCGCCATGAGGTCGCCGTCCTGCGCCGGCAGATCGAGCGTCAGCGACTCTCATGGGCTGATCGTGCCGTGCTCTCCGCTCTCGCGCGGCACCTTCCACCCGTCTTACGCCGCCACCGGCTGGTCACCCCGAGCACACTGCTGACCTGGCACCGCCGTCTCGTGCATTGGAAATGGCGCCGAACCCCAACCGGACCCGGCCGACCACCGCTGGCGGAAGAGACGGTCGCGCTCATCCAGCGCCTGGCGCGAGAGAACCCGACCTGGGGATACGTCAGAATCCAAGGCGAACTGCGACGGCTCGGTCATCGGGTCGCCGCCGCGACGATCCGGCGCGTTCTGCGCCGCTCCGGTCTACCGCCCGCACTGCAGCGCCCATCCCAGCAGACTTGGCGTACTTTCCTCCGTTCCCAGGCCCACACGCTGCTCGCCTGCGACTTCATGCACGTGGAGACCGCCTTCCTCAAACGCCTCTACGTCTTCTTCATCATGGAGATCAAGACCCGACGCGTCCATGTCCTGGGTGTCACTGCCCACCCAACCGGCGCATGGGTCACTCAGCTCGCCCGCAACCTGCTCATGGACCTCGGCGACAGGGCTGGGTGCTTCCGGTTCCTCATCCGTGACCGGGACAGCAAGTTCACCGCCGCGTTCGACGCCGTCTTCGCCGACAACGGTACAGAAATCATCCCGACCCCGCCGCAAAGCCCCCGGTCAAACGCGTTCGCGGAACGATGGATACGCACAGCCCGCGCCGAATGCACCGACCGACTCCTCATCACCGGCGAACGACACCTCCGTGCCGTCCTCACCACGTACGCCGAGCACTACAACACCGGACGGGCCCACCGCAGCCTCGACCTACGAGCCCCAGACGACCACCCGAACGTCATTCCCCTGCCCGCTGCCGTAGTCCGACGGCGGCAGCTACTCGGCGGCCTGCTCAACGAGTACCACACCACGCGCCATCCCAACGACTTCTCCATCCACAGGAAACACCCAGCTCAGCAGCCTGATTGGGATATTGACACCCTTCAGGCTCGCCGACAGTCCCGTTATCGTCCTGGGCACGGACTGGCGGCTCGTCGCCGCCAACCCGATGGCCACCGCCCTGCTCGGCGAGATGATCAGTGAACCGGCGCGCCAACGCAACCTCCTGTGGCGGCACTTCACCGGCATGCCTTCCCGGGGCGTCGCCACGCCCGAGGAGGACGCCGCCTTCGAGACCGCGGCCGTCGCGGATCTGCGCGCCGCTGTCGGCCGCTACCCGGACGATGTGCCGCTGCGGACTCTCATCACCGATCTGCGCAAGGCGAGCCCCCGCTTCGACCAACGCTGGCAGCACGGCTCGGTCGCGCGCCACATGGCGACGCGCAAGACGATCCTCCCCCCGCAGGTCGGGCCGATGACCTTGGACTGCGAGCTGCGCTTCCCTCCGCCGTGGGTGGCTACGGACGGTATCGGATTTCCAGCATCACGCAGCCTTCGGATGTCCGGTACGGTCCGTGCGGCATGCTCGGGGGGCGCGCCGCGAAGTGCCCGGCGGAGAAGGTCTCGTCGAGCGTCAGATCGTGCAGGCTGCCTTCGAGCAGGTAGACCTCTTCGACCCACTCGTGTCGGATCAGACCGGAGGGCGAGGTATCGAGGCCGGGCTCCCAGCGCACCAGCCGGGTCAGTATCTCCGGATCGAGTTCGTTCCTGCTCAGGATCTTCTCGGAGGTTCCGGGCTGAGGTCCGGCGCGCCATGGCATCGCGCTGGATGAGAAGAACTCGCGCTCGGTCTTCAATGGGTGACCTTCCGTAAACAGTTGGAAAGCGGCCTACCGCCGGTCTGGGCTGCGCGCCGCTCGGTCCGGGCGTGTGGTTGACACACTCAGAGGGCATATATACGTTAAGTATACGCCAAGCCCTGGAGGGTAAATGCCAACACCCATCGCGGAGATCGAAGGCATCGTCGGACGAAAGGTGCGCCGGGACATCAGTCGGCTGGTCGCGTTCGCGCGGGGGAATCTGGAGCGCGCCGCCCAGTCGATAGCGGACCACCCCTCGCCGCACATCGGCATCGTGTGCGGGTTCTTCGTCCGGCACGCGGAACCGCCGTCACCCGAGACGGACGGCCTGAACGGCATGGGCCAGCTCGCCGCGGGGTTCATCGAGGCCGGTATCCCCGTTACGGTGATCACCGACGCGCCATGCGCCAAGGCGGTCTGGGCGGTCACCGGTGTCCTGCCGGGAAGGGTCGCGCTGGAGGTCGTTTCGGTGGACCCCGACGCCGTACGGAGCCTGCGCGGACGTCTGGAGTCGGCGGAGCAGCCGCTCACCCACCTCATCGCGATCGAGCGCTGCTCGCTGGGTGCCGACGGGAGGGCGCACCGTGAGCACGGATGGGACATCTCGGATGACACCGCGCCGCTGGACTATCTGTTCGAGGATGACGGCTGGAGCTCGCCCTGGACCACCATCGGTATCGGTGACGGCGGCAACGAGATCGGCATGGGTGTACTGCCCCGGGAGATCATCGAGGAGGACATACCGAACGGCGCCCTGGTCGCCGCGCGCACCGGCGCCGACCATTTGATCGTCTCCGGCGTCGCCAACTGGGGTGCCTACGGGCTGCTCGGGGCGGTCGCGAGCTTGCGGCCCGATCTTGCCCCGCGCCTGCTCAAGCACTTCCACGCGCAGTCCGAGCACGACGTCCTCACCGCGGCGGTCACCATCGGCCAGGCCATCGACGACAGCCGTGTCGATCGGCTCGGCCAGTTGCAGATGACGATCGACAGGCTTCCACTCGACGACCACATTGACATCATCGAGTCCATCACGGCCGTTTTGTCACAGAGTTCCTGACCAACCGAACTCAGCCCCCTGCCAGCGGGCCGGTAACCGGTGTGACGTAAAGAGCAGAGAAGGCAATGACAGGCACAGCACGTATTGTCCTCGTCCATGCGACGCCCGTCGCCATGGCGCCCGTCCATGACGCGTTCGCAAGAGAATGGCCCGAGGCCGAGCTGACGAATCTGCTCGATGACGGGCTCACTACCGAGCGGGCACGCCAGGCAGAGTTGGCTGAGGAGTTGATCGAACGTTTTGTGGATCTGGTGCGCTATGCCTACCGCACCGGCGCCGACGGCATCCTGGCGACCTGTTCGGCGTTCGGCCCGGCGATAGACCGCGCGGCGGCTTCGCTGCCCGTGCCTGTGGTCAAACCGAACGAGGCGATGTTCCGGGCGGCGCTCGCATGCGGCACCGACGTCGGGATGCTTGCCACGTTCGCGCCCTCGGTCCCGACCATGGCAGACGAATTCGCCGTTGAGGCGGAACGTTTGGGATCGCCTGCGAAGCTCACGCCGATCGTCGTCGACTCCGCGCTCGAGTTCCTGCGCGCGGGGGACGCCGGGTCACACAACCGGCTGGTCGCGGAGCAGGCACCGAGGCTCTCTGACTGCGACGCCATCGTCCTGGCCCATTTCTCCACCTCGCAGGCGGTGGAGCGGGTCCGCGCACGGGTGGACGTGCCCGTCTTCACCGCACCGCAGACAGCCGTCCTCGCTCTGAAGGATGCTGTCCGTGGCGCCGCGTGACCGCCGCCGTCCCCCTGCGGGCCCGTCGGCCGACGTGAGCGGAAAGGGGCGCGAGCATGTTGCTCGGATGCATCGCCGATGACTTCACGGGCGGTACCGATCTCGCATCCGCGCTGGTGGCGCGGGGGATCCGAACCGTGCAGGTCATCGGCGTCCCCGAGGCCGGGGAGGAGGTTGTGCGGTCGGGTGCGGAGGCGGTCGTCGTCGCGTTGAAGACCCGCACGGCACCGGTCGCCGACGCGGTGGAGCAGTCCCTCACCGCGCTGCGGTGGCTGCGGGAGATCGGCTGCGAACACTACTACTTCAAGTACTGCTCGACTTTCGACTCCACCCCGGCGGGCAACATCGGCCCGGTCGCGGAGGCTTTGATGGACGCCCTCGGCATGGATTTCACCGTCGTATGCCCAGCGCTGCCGGCCAACGGCCGTACCGTCCGCGACGGCCGGCTCTTCGTGGGCGATGTGCCCTTGGACGAGTCTCCCATGCGCCAGCACCCGTTGACACCGATGGACGACGCGAACGTCGTCCGGCTGATGCGGCGGCAGACTCACTCGCGAGTTGGTCTGGTCGGCCACGGAACCGTGGGCCGAGGGCCGGAGCGGATCCGCGCCGAGTTCGACGCGTTGCGCAGGGAGGGCATCCGGTTCGCCGTCGTTGACGCGACCGACGACAATGACCTCCTTGCCATCGGCCGTGCGTGCGCTGATCTGCCGCTGGTCACCGCGAGTGCCGGGCTGGCGGTGGGGCTGGCGGAGACTTTCCGTGCCCAGCCGCATCGTCTCACCGACGGTGATCCCCACGCTCCGGTGCCAACCGGTGGGGACGGGCCGTCATCGCGGGCAGTTGCTCAGCGGCGACAAATGCCCAGGTCGAGGCGGTGCGAGCGGTGTACCCGAGCTTCCTGGTCGATCCCTTCGCGATCGTCCGAGGCGAGGACATCGTCACAGCGGCACTACGCTGGGCGCGGCCACTTCTGGGGCAGGGCCCGGTTCTGCTGCACGCGACGCAGCCGGCGCGGAACGTCACGGCGGCGAAGTCGCGGCTTCCCGGCGACATCGCCTCACGGATCGAGAACACGCTCGCCTCGATCGCTCGCGGCCTCGTCGATATGGGGGTCGGCCGGTTGATCGTCGCCGGCGGGGAGACCTCCGGTGCGGTCGTGGGGGCGCTGGGTGTCACGGGGCTGGTCATCGGGCCGGAGATCAGTCCAGGAGTCCCGTGGACGTGGACGCTCGGCACCCCCCGGCCACTCGCGCTCGCGCTGAAGTCGGGGAATTTCGGCTCGCGCGACTTCTTCCTCGACGCCTGGGAGCGGCTGCCATGAACCCGATCACGAAAAGCCACGAAAGCCGGCAGCGGGAACGGCTCGCCACTCTGGGTGCCTCCCTGTTCGCCCGCGGGCTGACCACCGGGACCAGCGGTAACCTCAGCGTGCGGGTGTCCGACGGATGGCTGATGACGCCGACCAACGCGAGTCTGGGCACCCTTGATCCGGAGCGGTTGTCAAAGCTGGACGACAACGGGCGCCATGTCGGTGGGGACCGCCCGACCAAGGAAAGCCTCCTGCATCTGGTGCTGTACAGGCAGCGACGGGGTGCCGGTGGCGTCGTTCACCTGCATTCGACTTACGCGGCGGCGGTGTCCTGCATGGACGGGCTCGATCCGGCTGAGTGCGTTCCACCGCTCACCGCCTATTTCGCCATGAGGGTCGGCCGACTGCCCCTGGTCCCCTACCACCGCCCCGGTGACCCGGCGCTGGCCACCGCGATCCACGACCTCGCCGCCCGTCACCACGCGCTCCTGCTCGCCAACCACGGGCCGATCGTCAGCGGCACGACGCTGGAATCCGCGGCGGCGGCGATCGAAGAGCTGGAGGAGACGGCGAAACTCTTCCTGCTCCTGCGCGGAATACCGACCCGCCCGCTCAGCGACCAAGAGGTCTCACAACTCGACCGTCGTCGTTGACCTCACCTCCGCGTGGGTGACTCCTTGCCCCGCATACCGCGGCTGCCTGGCCGGCTGCCAGACCCGACAACAGTTCCTGAGAGGACAGCAATGAGTGATATCGAGCTCCAGCACCGCATGGTGTGGGCGGACGACCTGCGGTTCCACATCGTGGAAGCCGGCGAAGGCCCCACGATCGTCCTGGTCGCGGGTTTCCCGCAGAGCTGCTACGCCTGGCGGCGCCTGATGCCGCTGCTCGCGGACCGCTTCCACGTGATCGCCGTCGACCTCCCCGGGCAAGGCGACTCCGACAAGCCCGTGGACGGCTACGACACCCTGACGACCGGCAAGCGGCTGCGCTCGCTGCTGAAGGTCCTCGGTGAGGACTGGTATGTGCTGGTCGGGCACGACATCGGCGCCTGGGTGGGATACGCCTATGCCCATCAGTTCGCCGCCGACCTGCGCGGAGTGGTGCTCCTCGACGGCAACATCCCGGGCGTCACACTGCGGCCGACTATCACGCTCGGCCCGGACAACTGGCGTAACTGGCACTTCCTGTTCAACCCGATCCCCGACCTGCCCGAGGCACTGCTCCAGGGCCGTGAGCGCATCCTCATCGAATGGTTCTTCAGCAGGAAAACCGCCAACTGGAGGTCCACTTTCAGCAAGGCCGACATCGACGAGTACGAGCGCGTGTACCAGGCCCCGGGTGGACTGCGGGCATGCTCGGCTACTACCGAGCGGTCCTGGAGGACATCGAGCAGAACACCCCCCTGATGCGGCGGAAGATCGGCGTCCCGGTCCTCGCCCTCGGTGGCGAGGTCGGCTCCGCCCCCGACCTCTACGAGAGCATGCAGCCGCTGGGCCGCGACGTGCGCGGCGGAGTCATCGCCGGCAGCGGTCACTACATTCCCGAGGAGGAGCCCGAGGCGCTCGCACGGGAGATCTCCGACTTCATCAATGGTCTCAAGGCATAGGGAGCGGAAGATGGCGACACCGAACGAGAGGGCTTCCGCCCCGAGTGGCTACGTGACCCCCGTGGTGGTGCACGAGGGCGTCGCGTACGTCAGCGGCCAGCTTCCCCGGAAGGACGGCCGGATCGCCTACCACGGGAAGGTCGGCGCGGACGTCGACCTGGAGTCCGCCAGGGCCGCCGCGCGGCTGTGCGCACAGGCGTGCCTCACCACGCTGGACAGCGCACTCAGCGGAGACCAGGGCCGGGTCCTGCGGATCCTCAAGATCACCGGATTCGTCGCCTCGGCCCCGGATTTCACCGCTCAGGGGAAGGTGATCGACGCCGCGTCCGAGGTCTTGATCGAGGCCCTCGGCGACTCCGGCCGGCACGCGCGAAGCGCCATCGGCGTAGCGCAACTCCCGCACGGCGCCTGCGTCGAGATCGAGGTCGTCGCCGCGCTCGGAGCCCCGTCATGACGACGGACCATGGGCTGCGCTTCTGCGCGAATCTGGGCTGGCTCTTCGGCGAAGTGCCATTCGAGGAGCGCTTCGACGCCGCGGCCGAGGCCGGATTCTCCGCCGTCGAGTACGCCTCGCCCTACGGTCGTTCACCGGTGGAGCTACGCCGGCGGCTGAAGGACGCGGGGCTGCGCCAGGTGCTGATCAACAGCCCGGTGGGGCCTCCTGGAACGCCCACGGCCGCGGGAACGGCGTGTCTGCCGGACCAGGTCGGGGAATTCCGCGACGGCGTCACACGGGCGCTCGACTACGCCGTGGAGCTGGAGTGTCCGCTTGTCCACCTGCGGGCCGGTGTACGGCCCGCGGATGTCCCGCGCGACACGGCCTTCTCCCGGTACGTCGCCAATGTGGCGTGGGCAGGGCAGCTTGCCTCCGGCGCGGGAGTCCGGCTGGTCATCGAGGCGGTCAACGCCCGTGATGTTCCGGGCTACTTGCTCCAGACCCAGGAACAGGCCGCGGGCGTCGTGGCGGCTGTCGGCAGTGACCAGGTCGGCATGCTCTTCGACATCTACCACTGCCAGATGAGCCAGGGCGACCTGAGCACCCGTCTGGAGGAATTCCTGCCGTCCATCGCTCACATCCAGGTGGCGGACGTGCCCGGCCGGGCAGAACCGGGCACGGGGGAGATCGCCTGGGACTTCGTGTTCGACCGGCTGCGGGCACGGGGATACCCGGGCTGGATCGGCTGTGAGTACCGCCCCGCGAACCGCACTGCCGACGGGCTCGGATGGCTGACCAG
This sequence comes from Streptomyces violaceusniger, assembly GCA_005405945.1. GTDB lineage: Bacteria > Actinomycetota > Actinomycetes > Streptomycetales > Streptomycetaceae > Streptomyces > Streptomyces violaceusniger. The sequence continues at coordinate 3,015,396 of BJHW01000001.1, read as the reverse complement.
GTACGCCCCGGAAGGGAACGGGTGACGTAGTCATGCGTAAAACACCCGAGCATGGGCATGTCGTACTCTTCAGTACCCTGGCGGTGCGGAGCGCCCTGGAACACCGCCTGCTCGAAGAGTTCGCCGAGGCGACGGGGACGGCCGTCAGGGCTGTCTTCGATCCGACGTCCGTACTGAGGAAGCGGATGGCCTCGGGGAGCACCCCGACGTCCTGATCGCCATCACGGACGACATCGGGCAACTGGCCGCGCAGGGCGTCGTCGACGGCGCGGCGCGACTACCGCTCGCCAGCACCGGAGTCGGCCTCGCGGTCCGCGCGCGCACACCGCACCCGCGGATCGCGACCGTCGATGAGCTGGTTCGTACGCTGCGCGACGCGCGGTCGGTCGCCTATTCGAGAACCGGGGCCAGCGGCATCTACTTCGCCCGGTTGCTGGACGAACTCGGGTGGCCGAGGAGGTGAACGCACGCGCCACGGTCGTGGAGAAGGGTTTCACCGCGGACGCCGTGCTGGACGGCAGAGCAGACCTTGCCATCCAGCAGGTGAGCGAGCTGATGGCGGTCCGCGGCGTCGATGTGGTCGGCCCCTTCCCGGCCGGTGCCGACCACGACACCGAGTTCAGCGCCGTACCGTCCACGGCCGCGGCGGGCCTGCGCCCCGCGCTGGAGTTGGTGCGCTTCCTCGCGTCCGAGCAGGCGCGTTCGGCCTATGGGGCATTCGGCCTCAAGGCCGCGACCGGCAACGGGACGCGAGCGAGCTGAGCCGTGAGCCGGGTGTGCTCAGTTCCCCGGCAGGACGAGCGGGCGCAGCTTGACGGGGAACGGGGCGACCGTTTTGCTCTGCAGCAGCCGTACCAGCCGGTCCTGCGTGGCACCTGCGTGCTCCGGCAGCACCTCGGTGAGCTTCTCGCGGTCCTTGGCCCGCACTGCTTCGATGATGTGGTCATGCTGCCGCACATTGAGCTCGAACTGCTCCTCCTGCTGCTCGGGCAGCGCCGACTCGAGTGTGTAGAGATAGACGAGCAGCCGACGCACATGGCGGTGGGTCGATTGGGCGAAGTCGTGGAAGAAGCTATTGCCGATCGACTGGTTCATGCGCATGTGGAACTGCTCGTTCAACGCGGTGATGTTGAGGTATCTGCGGTTGTCGACCTCCACGCGGTACGCCGACTGAATGCGTTCCAGATCGTCGGCGAGCGTCTCGTCGTCGAGCCTGCACAACTGAGCGAGGTTGTTCTCCACCAGTTGGTGAGCCACCACGATCTCACCGATCTCCGCCAGATCGAGCTTGCGGACGAAGGTGCCACCCCGGTTGGGCAAGATCTTCACAAAGCCCTCCGCGGCCAGCTGGTTGATGGCCTCCCGCGCCGGGGTCCGGCCCAGCTGGAACTCCTTGAGCAGCAGTGGCTCGTCGATCCGGCTACCCGGCGGGATCGTCAGGTCGATGATGCGGGAGCGGATCTTCTCCACGGCGGCCCCGGTCTGGGAGACCTTTTTCGGGGAGGCCGGGGTCCGGCCCATTGCGGCGTTCGTCTCCGCTGCCGGGACACCGGGCTCAGTCTGTCCGGGCTTCGACATGGCGGCCGCCGCTTTCCGGCTTTCCGGCATTCATCACTCTCCTGCGAACGGGAACGACGGGTGAAGCATCATCCGGACGTTCCGCTGTGGTCCACGGCGGCGGGCCGGAAGGACACGCCGTTACGTACCCCTTGGCCGCCCAGACGCCACCGATGGTAACCGGCGTCTGTCTCCGCGTACGGGGGTGGGCTCGGCATCCCATGGGCCCGCTGCCCCGGTAACAGCACCGTTTCACGCCATTACGTCCGTGTGCGAACCCTGGACGTGCACCGATACACGAAGTATACGTTAAGTATCCATTGGAGGCCATCGATGCCGAACACACCCGACAATGATCTGTCACGGTCGCGGCCGGCCGTGACCGTGGCCGGGGCGGCGGCCGCATCGGCCACCCACCGCGCGTCGACGGGGCCGGAGGGCGATGCCGGGCTGGCGCGAGGACTCAGTCCGCGGCACATGCAGATGATGTCCGTCGGCATGGCCATCGGCGTGGGGCTGTTCCTCGGCTCCGGGCGGGGCATCCACATCGCGGGTCCGGCCCTGCTCATCGCCTACGCCCTCGCTGGGGCGGTCGTGTACTGCCTCATGCGCGGCCTGGGGGAGATGGCCGTCCATTCGCCGCACGCCGGATCGTTCAGCGAGTACGCCCGGATCCATGTGAGCCCCTTCGCCGGGTTCGTCACCGGCTGGACGTACTGGCTGCAGTGCATCGTGGGCCCGATGGCAGAGCTCACGGCGAGCGGTGTCTACATGCACTACTGGTATCCGGACCTTCCGCAGTGGGTGCCCGCGCTCATCGGCTTGATCCTGCTGTTCGGCGTGCACTGGGTCTCGGTCCGGATGTTCGGGGAGTCCGAGTTCTGGTTCGCGCTGATCAAGATCATCGCCATCGTCGGCCTGATCCTTTTCGGGGCCGTCATCATCATCACCGGTGTGACCGCGCTCGGCCACGGTGCGAACCTGAGCAACCTCTGGACATCCGGCGGCTTCTTCCCGAACGGCGGGCACGGCTTCTTCCTCACCCTGCAGATCGCCGTCTTCGCGTTCATCGGGGTGGAGATGCTCGGCATCACCGCGGGCGAGGCGGCACACCCGGAGCGAACGATCCCCAAGGCGGTGGGCAACGTCATCTGGCGCATCATCGTCTTCTACATCGGCGCGCTGTTCATCCTCATGGTCGTCCAGCCGTGGACGCGGTACACCGCCGATGTGAGCCCGTTCGTTTCCGTGTTCTCCAGAGCGGGGCTGGCCGGCGCCGCGGGAATCATGAACTTCGTCGTCCTGACCTCGGCACTTTCCTCATGCAACGCCAATATGTTCTCGGCCAGTCGGCTGCTCTACGGCCTGGCATCCGCGGGTTCGGCGCCGCGAGCGCTCCACCACACGACACGGCGCCGGGTGCCCGGGCGGGCGCTGACGGTCACCACGCTCGCCGTCGGCGCCGGGGTGCTCTTCAACTATCTTGCGCCCGCCCATGCCTTCATCATGCTGACCAGCGTCGTCAGCGCCTCCGGACTGTGGACGTGGAGCATGATCGCCTTTTCCCATATGCGGTTCCGCCGTCGGCTGGCACTGGAGGGCGCACCCCTGCCGGTGTTCCGGCTCCCCGGCGCTCCCTGGACGAACATCTTCGTGGTCGCGATGGTGGTCATCGTCCTGGTGAGCCTGGCATTCGAGAGTGACACACGAGTGGGCCTGTACACCGGTGCGGTCTGGTTCGCCCTTCTCACCATCATCTACGTCGTCCGCCAGCGGGTCGCGCGGGTGTGGTGAGGGCGGTGTCGCCGGCCGGGGCGCGGTCCGGCCGGCGACACCGGCCACGGTGACGGGGACCGCCAGCGGGGCGACCACCAGGGCGGGAAGGGCGTCCTCCATCCGCTGGTCGACTGGTCGCCCGGTGCATCCCGGACGGCCGCCGGACGAGGGATCGCCGCGCCCGCCCATGGCGCCAGTGCCGGGGCCTGCCGACCTCACCCAGGTCATCTCCAGGCAGGTATCGCCGGTGCACACCGCCGCCACGGGGCGAGAATCATCCGCCAGTTAGCCTCCGCGTTTCGGTTGGTCGGCTGAGGTGGGTTGATGTGGTTGGCGGATGCTTGGTGCCAGGAGGGCATGGCCAGGGGCCCGGCGCGTGGGCCGGGTGCTCCAGGTTCCTTGGGGTGTGGTCGGATAGCGGAGGGTTCGCTGGTCGGGTGGCCGGTTGGGGCAGGGTCACGAGGCGGCTTCGCTGGCGCGGGGCCGACCGGTCCCGGCACTTTCGGTTAAAGCAGACAATCGAACCACCCCCCGCTGGTGCGGGGCCGGCCCTGTGGGTGCCGCATACTGCATCCGCCCTGGTCAGGTGTCAGGTGCTGGTAGCGGTCTAATAGGTTCGAAACCTTGGTGGTTGCGTTGTTCGGTGGGTCGCGATGCACCGCGTTGAATCTGCTCCATGTGCCACTTGATCGCTTCCGTGTACGGCATCGTACGGAGCTTGACGGCGCGGCAAGTCCACGAGACTCTTAAAGCGGCAAGTCCACGAGACTCTTAAAAGAGACTATAGAGGGAGAATTGCCGCGCGGCTGGGGGTCAAGGGGTCGCAGGTTCAAATCCTGTCGTCTCGACCAGCATCATCGCAGGTCGGAGGCCGTTTCCGCGGGTAGCGGAGGCGGCCTTAACCATGTCCGGGCTGGGAGCAAATGGGAGCCCTCTGGGAGCCTTCGTGCTCCCAACTCGCAGACGTGTCAACGGTGCCCGATTCGTCCGTCACCCGATCCGGTAGACCTACGGTGCCGTACCGCGTCCCTGTGTGCCGTCGTCAACCGCGGGCCCGCGAGGTCACCCGGTCGATTCGGATGCTCTGTGCATCGAGAGGCATAAGGACCCCTTGTCGGCTCCCGACCCCCTTTCGAGGTGGGAGCACGCAGTCGCGCTCCCCATGCGACAGCGGGGAACCGGAGCTACCGGCGATCTCGCTGGCTGGTTTCCGCAGGCAGGCCGTGTGCAGGCAACCTGGTCGTCGTGGGCGGCCTGCGCCAAGCGGCGGTAAAGCCCCTTGGCGTCTGCCGGCAGATAGGGCACTCCCAGAGTGTGAGCGCCGTATCCGGCTCTATGGCGCCGCAGCGAGACAGTCCGCAGAGGTGTCTCACTGGAAGAAAAAGTGTGCCAAGCGGGCAAGAGTAATGGCATCGGTGAGTGAGCTTGGCGCGCTGATCGACGAGGACCCTGTGCCGACGTTGCCTTTGCCGGAAAACCTCATCCGTGTAGGTCACGCCACACGTTGATATTCGCGGAGGATGCCGCCGAGGCGGTCATGTCTTGAGCAGGCGGGTGGGTGGGGGGAGCTGAGCGGAATTTTCTCGGGCGAGGGCGAGGGCGAGGGCGGGGCGAACAGCAACAGCCCGCACCTGAGTGAAGTGGCCCGCCGATTCGGCGGGCCTGCAGGTGCCGATAAATCATCCGCGCAGGTCGGGAGCCTGATCGCCGATCTTCGGTTCTCCGCAGCGTTCACCCCGGCTGCCTTCACCTGCACAGGGCCCGGGCGGCATCATGATCTGTCGTGCTGCTGCGCCTGGCCTACCTCACCGCGACCAACGCCCTGGCGTTCCTACGCCTCCTGCAGATGAGCGACAAAGCTAAGGACATCGAGATCCTCGTACTCCGGCACCAACTGCTGGTCCTGCAACGCCTGTGGGGTTCCAAAACAGGGCCGCCGCACTGACCTGCGAACTTATCCGGGTCTTCGAACTTGATGGGGTGCGGCGGTGACGGGCGGGCTCGCCGGTCACGCTGCGTGAGGCAGTTGGGGAGCGGGCGCCCCGGACGCAGGGAGCCCGCGAGCCTTCGCGATCATGGTTGTTCTCTACGCAACCGAATCACGAGAACCCCGCGGGCTTGGACATCGACGATGCCGGGATCAACGAGGCGGCAACGCGACTTCTGGGGCTGGAAGGGGTGAGTGTGATCAAGGTCAAGGGCGACGGATCGGGCGGTTCGACGGTGTTCGTCGTCACAGCCGAGGACTCCGCCCGGGCCTGCCCCCTTTGCGGGGTCTTCGCCACCCGGCTGAAGGACTACCGCACCACCCGGCCCAGGCACCTGCCCTGTGGCGGGCGCCCGGTGAGTATCCAGTGGCGCAAGGCGCGCTGGTGCTGACCCGAACCCTCCTGCCCACGTGGTTCGTTCACCGAGGCGATCCGCGCGGTCCCCGCCGGGATGCGCACCACCACCGCCCTGCGCCGGGCGGCGGGCGCTGCGGTCTGCGACGGCTCTCGCACCGTCGTGCAGGCCGGCCGCGACCTGCACCTGAGCTGGCCCATCGTGCAGCGCTGCTTCGAGGACTACGCCGCGACGGTCCAGCCCCAGACGCCGCCCGAGACCCCGGCGATCGGGATCGACGAGACCCGGCGGGGCAAGCCGGTGTGGAAGCAGAACCCGGCCACGCAGAAGTGGGAACTCCTCGCGGACGCCTGGCACATCGGCTTCGTCGACGCCGTCGGCGGGCAAGGTCTGTTCGGGCAGGTCGGGGGCCGCAATGCCACCTCGGTCGCCGACTGGCTCAGCTCCCAGCCCGCTTCCTGGCGGGCCCAGGCGCGCTACGTAGCCATCGACCTGTGCTCCACCTTCCGCGCCGCCGTGCCCCGTGCCCTGCCGCACGCGGCCGTGGTCGTCGACTGCTTCCACATCGTGCAACTCGCCCAGCGTCACCTCGCCGACCTGCGCCGACGCCTCACCTGGCGGCAGCACGGCCGCCGGGCCCGCAAAGGCGACGGCATCTACACCGTCCGCAAACTCCTGCGCCGCAACAAAGAGGACCTCACCGAGGACCAACACAGCCTCCTCAAGACCGAGCTGGAATACATGGGCACCTACGGCCGACAGATCTACGCGGCCTGGCAGGCCAAGGAACTCCTGCGTGACCTTCTGGGGCCGGCCGTCAGCCGCACCCACGTCACCCCCGACCGCTCCGCGGTCTCCGCCGCCCGCCACCGCTTCCTCGCCCACGTCGCCGACCACGCCCACCTGCCCGAACTCATCATCCTCGCCGCGACCGTCGACCAGTGGTGGGACGGCATCGAGACCTACCTGACCACCGCCATCACCAACGCCCCTTCCGAGGGCAACAACCGCCTCATCAAACTCGAAGCACGCAACGCGTTCGGCTTCAGGAACCGCGCCAACCAGCGCCTGCGCTCACGCTGTGCGACCACCCGCCGGAGCCGACGAGAGGCGCACCCCCACTAAATTCGAAGACCCAGTTTGCGAGAGCTTCCCACGCCGCCTATCTGTGCCGGCTGCGAGCGGCCAGACGAATCCCCACGTCGCATCAGTGAAACCGCCAACTATGCTATGCGAGGACGTGCCTCTGTCCGGAGTTCGCCCGCTCCTGCCATCAACAGGCGTGTATGACAGGCGCGTTCGGGCTAATCGAACAGATCACGTGACACATGCTGCTCCATGGCGCCGGTACAGCATCCGGTTCGAAGGGAACCTGTCTTGCCAAAGACCATTGTCATCACTGGTGCGAGCGATGGAACCGGCGCCGCCGCGGCACGCCAACTGGTAGATGATGGACACCATGTGGTCGTCGTGGGCAGGTCCGAGGCCAAGACCAAGGCGGTCGCGGATGAGCTCGGCGTGCACTATTTCGTCGCCGACTTCGCCCACTTGCACCAGGTGCACACCTTGGCGGCACAGCTCGCCGATCACTGTCCGCGCATCGACGTACTGGTCAACAACGCCGGGGCGATCCTCGGGGACCGTCATGTCACAGCAGACGGCTTTGAGGAGACGTTCCAGGTCAACTATCTCGCGCCGTTCCTGCTGACCAACCTGCTGCTGGACACCCTGCTGGCTTCCCAGGCCCTCGTCGTGCAGACATCAAGCAACGCCGCGCGACTGTCAGCACGCGTCGACCTGGACGACCTCGACAATGCGCGGAACTACTCACCCGTACGCGCCTACGGCAACGCCAAGCTGGAACTCGTCCTCTTCACCCGGGAACTGCACGACCGATACTACGAGCAGGGCCTGTCCGCGGTGGCCTTCCATCCCGGCGGTGTCTCGTCGAACTTCGCCAGGACCAGCCGAAGCCCCGTGGGCACACTGTTCCGGACACCTGTGCCTCGCTTGTTTTTCCAGTCCCCGCAGAAGGCAGCACGGCAGCTGCTGCGGTTCGTCACCCCCTCACCCGAGGACAGTGTCGTGTCCGGTGCGTACTACGAGAACGGCAAACCGCGCACGATCAAGGCGCCTCCCATCGGACCGCAGCTGTGGGAGGTCACCACAACGTTGCTCGACCTCAACAAGGGGTAGCGAGCCGCATATCTGGTGCGGAGGGGGCTGGTCAGGTGCAACGGCCCGCCACGCACAGGGCGTCGGCCATCATGGAAACCTGGGCACGGGCCCCCAGTGATCACAGAGCGTCATAGCTCCATGATCACAAGGGCTTGTGCCCGCTCTGCTGCTGGGGCACCCAACGGCGCCTATCCGCGCGACCTCTAACTGGTGAAGTGTCAGTATTCCAACCCTGTTGTATTCGGGTTGTTCGCAGCGCGAGTTGCGCGTGTGGCGAGGTGCAGGGGTAGGGCGCCGCTGCTGGTGAGCTGGTCGTGGACGTGCTGCGGGGCAGCTCCGGCCTCGTTGACGATGCGGGCGATCTCGGTGGCGCCGACGAGGTAGGAGGCTGCCTGTGTGGCCCGGGTTCGACGTAATTCGGTGACGTGGAGGATCGAATCTGAGCTTTGACCTGGGCGGACATGGGTGTGGCCGCCTGGAGGGCGTTTCTCTAGGCGGTCGTGTTTCGGCTGGTCAGCGGGGTGAGGCCTGGAGGTCGAGGACTTGCTTGGGGTGGGGGATGCCGAGCTTGGCGAGCAGGTCGGACTGCGGCTTGGTGAGGCCGGTGACCTGCTCGAACGTGCCGGTGGGGCCGGTGAAGGTGCCGGCGTGGAGGTGCTGGAGTTCGCGGCGGGCTTGGGCCCAGGTGGTGTCGGCCTGGGTCTCGACGATGCGGATCAGCAGAAGGGCGAGCCAGCACAGGACGACGTGGGCGCGGATGCGCTCTTCGAGCCGGTGGTAGACCGGCCGCAGGTCGGTGATCTGCTTCATGTCGCGCCAGCCGCGCTCGACTTCCAGGAGCTGCTTGTAGCCGAGCGCGATGTCCTCGGCACTCAGGTGCGGGTCGCTGCAGCGCAAGAGGTACTTGCCGTCGAGGTTCTCCTCCGCCTTGATCTTGGCCTGGTCGATGCGGAGCTTGCCGGCGGGGGTGGCGCGCAGGTAGCGGTTCAGGCCGGGCTTGCTGGAGATCTTCCCGCGTACCTCGCCGCGCTTGAAGTCGCTGAGCGTGTCGGTGTCGGCGATCAACTCGGTGAGCTGGGCGACGAGTTGCTCACGCATGAGCCGGTCGCGCTCCGCAGCCTCGGGGGTGTGGCAGATCACGAACCGCTCCGTCTCGCTGATCCGCACCTCCTTCACGCGCATGTTCTCGGCGATCTCGGTATAGCGGCCCTGCCGGGACAGGGCGACCTTGACCTCGGGTGATCCGGAGCGGAGCTTCTCGCCGATGATGTAGGCGTGGTTGCCGCTGCGCAGGTAGCGGCGATCCTCTTCGGAGGAGAACCCGCGGTCGGTCACCCACACGATCTTGCTGAGGGTCCAGTCGCGCATGTCGTCCTCGACCTGCCGGATCACCGTCTGGTCGGAGGCGTTGAGTTGACTGCCTTCCTTGGTGGTCAGCACCGCGGTGTAGCGGGCCTCGTCGATGGCGGGGTCGCCGTGGGCGTTGTCGGCCAGGGTGTCCAGGATGCTCGCGAACTGCTCGAAGGCGTCGGCGGCGATGTCCCCGGCGGTGTGCAGGCTGGTACGGCTGTCGGTGTCGTCCGGTTCGACCAGAGTGGCCGCGTCGCGACAGAACGCGGCTCCGGCGCGGGCGTGGTGCGCGGCGCGTCGTAGCAGCCGCGGGCTGGTCAGGCTCGGGTCGAGCGCGTGGCTGGCGTGGTGCAGCAGTTCGGGGGCTTGTCGTAGTCGTGCCGCCGCGTCCCGGGCGAGTTCTGCGGGCGCGCGCAGCCGGTGCTGGAACAGCGCTTGGACACCGAACAGCACGGGGTTGGTGTAGAGCTCGGGGCGGCGGACCAGGACGCCGAGGTCCTCGATGGTGAACCAGCAGGTCGTCATCCCGGCCTCGACGACAGCGTGCCCGAGGGCTTCGCACCAGTGGCTCTTGCCGGTGCCGGACGGGCCGACCACGCAGAAGTTCTCCCGGCGGCTGACCCATTCCAGGCTCCGCAGGGCGATCGAACGCGACGTGCCCAGCATCCTGTTCCGGCTGGCCGTCGAGCACCTGTCCTCCGAGGAGGTGCGGATCATCCGCCCGGCATGTGGCCGCTGATGGACGAGATCTCCTCGGCCCGTCGGGAGGCAGACCACCAGATCAGCCGCCGCGTTTACCCCATCCTGACCGGCCAGCGGTGGCCGCGGGTCGGCGTGGGCTTCGGACATGGAGCGGCCGGGTTGCGGGACGAAGAGGTCGGCGACCGCCGCCTCCAGCCGTCCGTGGGCGCCGGGCGCCACGGCCTCTGTCGCCGCCGGTGCGCCGGTGCACGAGCGACTGCTCGCGATCTTCGGCGGCGGTCGCCCGTTGATCTGCGCGGCGCGCCTGGCGCCGCTGGCTGATTCGGTCGCCGAGCTCTGACGGCCGTCAGCCGTTGCCACAGCCCGTTGGTGACCGTGGCTCCCGTCGCGCCCCACCGGAGTCAGCGAGCAGAGGGCTTCGTGGCGAGCTGTCCCGCTAGCGTCGCTCTTGGGATGCTCGCGGCTCGTCGGTGGCGCCCAGGCCGCGGGCCAGGACCGTGACGAGGCGTCGAAGCTGCTGGCGGTAGGCGGTGGGGGTGACGGTGGGGTCGTCCTTGGCGCCACGGGCGGCGTCGTAGAAGAGCGTCGCGGCGAGCGCTGGGCTGAGTGCGGCGGTCGTGAGAACGAGCTCGCCGTCGGCGTCGGCGTCGGCCAGGAGGCGCTCGAGGAGGCGTAGTGAGCGCTTGTGAGCCTCCTGGTTGATGTCGCCGCAGACGCGGTTGTTCTCGTCCAGGAACTCGGCGCCGTGCTCGGCGGACGCGGTGAGCGTGACGAATGGGACGAAGCGGGCGACGAGCGCGGCGTAGAGGCGGTCGGCGATCGGTTGGGCGGAGTCGACCGCGGCCTCCATCGCCGCGAGGTGCTCGTCGTGAAGCTCGCTGACGATGGTCCGGAACACCTCGTCCTTGGAGGCGAAGTGCGCATACACGGTCGGGCGCGAAACGCCGGCCGCGGCGGCGATCGCCTCGATCGAGGTCCTGCGCAGCCCTTCGGCCATGAACTGCCGGCCGGCGGCTTCGAGGATCGCGGCGCGCGCGCGGGCGCCGCGCAGAGGGGTGATGTGTGGGGCCACGGCAGTGATTGTAGCGGCGAGCGGGACCACCTTCTTGACACTTTGATTAAAATCGTTAACAATATTGCCATGTCTGTAAAGCACCCTGACTGCCCGACGCTGCTGTCGCCGTGGTCGATCCGCGGGCAGGAGCTGCGCAACCGTGTGGTGTTCCCGCCGACCTGCCCGACGTGGGTCGACAACCCGTGGTCGGGACGCTTCACCGACCAGGCGGTCGCCTACTACCGCGAGCGGGCGGCGTGGGGTTGGTGATCATCGGGGCGACGCACGTGCACCCATCGTCGCTGGCCGCGCCATTGGCGATTGGCTCGATCTACGACGACCGCGCCATCGAGCCGCTGGCCCGGGTCGCCGAGGCGGTGCACGCCGAGGGCGCCAAGCTGGCCATCCAGCTGCTGCACACGGGGGTGCGGTCGGCGCTGGCCTTCAAGCAGGACACGCGCTTCGACCCCGACGCGGAGTGGTACTCGCGCGCTCCCTCGCAGATCCCGCTCGGCGAGACGCCGGGCTCGACAACGCCCAAGGCGATGGACGACGCCGAGATCGAGGAGATCATCACGGCTTTCGGCACCGCGGCGGAGCGCGCGGCGGCCGCGGGGCTGGACGGCGTCGAGTTCCACCTGTCACACGGCTACCTGCCGTGGCAGTTCTTGTCGCCGCTGTACAACCACCGCGACGACGCCTGGGGCGGCGACACCGAGCGCCGGTTGGCGTTCCCGGTCCGATGCCTGGACGAGATCCGGCAGGCGGTGGGTCAGGACCGGTTCGTCGGCTATCGCATCAACTCCACCTCGTTCTGGCCCGGCGACCTCGAGACCCCGGACATCGTCGAGGTCGTCGCGCAGCCCGTACCCGGCTGGGAGAGCGGCAGGACCGCCGGCTGGGACGAGGTCGCCGAGGGCACCGTCGCTCCTCAGGGACGGGTGGTCGTCGTCGACGACCAGTCCGACGCCATCGCACCGCTGACCGCCGTGCTGCTGGCGCAGCGCGGCGCCGACGTGGCGCTGGTCACGCGCTGGCCGATGATCGGGATGGAGACAATCCTCGATGTCTGCCTGGAGTGGATCTACCCGCAGCTGTACGCCGCCGGGGTCGCGATGGTTCCCGACCACTTCATCACCGCGATCGACGGCGACCGCGTCACGCTGTCGCTCGTCCACGACCACTCGGGCCGAACGACGCGCGAGCTGGGGGCCGATTGGGTCGTGATGGCGACCGCGCGGCGCTCGCAGGACGCGCTGCGCGCGCCGCTGCAGGCGCGCGGCATCTCCTTCGAGGTCATCGGTGACGCCGTCGCGCCGCGCGGGACCTATGAAGCCGTCTACGAAGGCCACCGACAGGGGCGCAAGCCGTGAGACTGCGGAGAGTTGCGGGCCAGGAAGGCCCGGGGATCGCGCTGTGGGACGAGTCGCGCGAGCGCTGGCTGCCGCTGCGTGACGCGCTGGCGCATCGCGCAGCGGATACGGTCGACTTGGGGGCACGGACGCTGCTGGGCACCGTTGTCGGCGACATGATCGCCTTCCTGGCCGGCGGCGCAGCGGTCCGCGAGGCGGCGATGCGCGTCGCCGACCGCGTCGCCGACGAGGCGTTCGACCCGGACCTGGCGCCGCAGCTGCCGTTCGCGGCGCGCTCGCTGCGTCCGTTCCTGCTCTCGCCGCGGCACTCGGAGGGCGTCGCTCGAGGCATGGCCGCGCGCTACGCCCCGAGCGAGATCGTGGCGCAGGCTCAGGAGTGCGAGCGGACCGAGGGCGAGACGTTCCCGAGCTTCCGTCCCAGGCCGCTGATGCTGACGCTGCCGCTGCTGTACCAAGGCAACCACAATGCTTTGGTCCCGAGCGGCACGGCGATCGCCGTGCCGCCGTACGGACATGACCTGGACTTCGAGCTCGAGCTCGGGTTCGTGGTCTGCCGGGATGTGCGCGATGCCGGCCTCGAGGAGTGCCGTAAGGCGATCGGTGGGGTGGTGGTCCTCAACGACGTGTCGCTGCGCGACACGCAGTGGGAGGAGCTGCACGGCAGCCCACTGGGGCCGGTGCAGAAGTGCAAGAGCTTCGCTACCGCGATGTCCAGCGAGGTGCTGACCGCGGACGCCGTCCTCGACGATCTGGCCTCGCTCAGCGGGACCGTCGACGTCGACGGCGAGCGGTGGGCGAGGGGTCGCGCCGACGACTTCGCCCACACGCTCGAGGCGTGTCTCGCGCGCGTGCGCGGGCGAGGCCGTCCTGGCCGGCGAGCTGTTCTCGACCGGCACGCCGGCGGGCTGCAGCGGCATCGAGCTCGGGCGCCTGCCGCAGCCGGGGGCGACGGTTGCCCTGAACGTGCCGCGCATCGGCACCGTGACCAACCAATTCGGAGGAGATCCCGCATGAGCACCGTCCTGTGGCCGGGCGGCCACGCGCCCGACGGCGCAGCGCTGCACGTCGTCAACACGGCAACGAGCACGGCACCGCCGGAGGCGGTGTGGGCGTGGCTGACGCGCCCGGACCGCTGGAGCGAGTACTACAACAACGTGCGGCGTGTGCGCCACGTCTCCGGCCCATGGCCGATCATCGCGCTCGGATCGACTTTCACCTGGTGGACGTTCAACACCAGGGTGACTACGGAGGTCACCGAGGTCGAGCCCTATGAGCGCCTGGCCTGGACCGGGCACGGGCTGGGCTCGCGTGGGCACCACGCGTGGATCCTCACCGCGCGTGCTGACGGCGGGACCGGCATCCACACCGAGGAGACCCAGCGCGGCGCAGCGTCGAGGCTGTTCCGGCCGGTGCTGGTCCCCAACATGCGCCGCGAGCACCAGCGCTGGGTCGACGAGCTCGGCCGGCGGGCCGAGACCGGCCGCCGACCGTGACCACCGTCCGTGAAGCGACCCACGACCTGCTGCGCCACCACGGCATGACGACCGTCTTCGGCAACCCGGGCTCGACCGAGCTGCCGATGCTCGCGGAGTTCCCCGACGACTTCCGCTACGTCCTCGGCCTCCAGGAGGCCGTCGCGGTCGGGATGGCCGACGGCTTCGCGCAGGCCTCGGGCACCGACGGTCACGTCAACCTGCATACCGCGCCGGGCGTCGGCAACGCGATGGGCGCGCTGTTCAACGCCCAAGCCAACAAGGCGCCGCTGCTCGTCACCGCCGGCCAGCAGGCGCGCGCCCAGATCACCATGCAGGCCAACCTCACCAACGCCGACGCGACGCGCGTGCCGCACCCGTTCGTGAAGTGGAGCTTCGAGCCGCCGCGCGCACAGGACGTCCCAGCAGCGCTGGCGCGGGCGATCCACCCCGCGGCACTCGCGCCGCGGGGACCGGCGTTCGTCTCCCTGCCGATGGACGACTGGGGCGCAGCGGTCGTGGACGAGGACGTCGCTCGCCTCATCGGACGCGTCGTCGGCGATCGCTCGCTCGCCGATCCCGAAGTCGTGCGCGCGCTGGCCCGGCGCCTGGAGCGCGCGACGGCTCCGTGTCTCGTCGCCGGGCCGGACGTGGACGCCGCCGGCGGATGGAACGCCGCGGTCGCGCCGGCCGAGAGGTGCCGGCTGCCGGTCTTCGCCTCCCCGGCCACCGGCGGCGGGCGGCTCGGCCTCCCCGAGGACCACCCGAACTTCCGGGGCGTCCTGGCGCCGGCGATCGGACCGCTCGGCGCTGCTCTGGAGCCGTACGACCTCGTGCTCTGCGCGGGCACGTCGGTTTCCCCTACTACCCCTACATCCCGGGCCGGCGCTGGTCGGCGCGACCGAGCTGGTGGCCATCACCAGCGACCCCGCGGAGGCGGCGCGCGCGCCAGTCGGCGACGCGATCGTCGCCGACGTCCGGCTCACCCTCGAGGCGCTGCTGGCCGAGGTCGCCGACGCCTCCAACCGGCCGGAGCCGACGCCGCAGGCACCACCGCTACCCCCATCGGACGGCGTGCCGCTGACGTCCGCGCGGCGCTGAAGCAGGTCCTGCCCGACGACGCGGTCGTCGTGCTGGAGGCGCCGACCGCCACGGCCGCGATGCGGAGCCGGCTGCGCATCGGGCGGCCGGCATCGCACTGGTTCGGTGCGGGTGGCGGCCTGGGCTTCGGCCTCAGCGCGGCGCTCGGGGTGCAGCTGGCTCAGCCGATGCGGCGCGTCGTGGCCGTACTAGGCGAAGGCAGCGCGCAGTACGCGATCACCGCGTTCTGGACGGCCGCGGCCTACAACATCCCGGTCACGTTCCTGATCCTGCCCAACGACGAGTACAGGATCCTGAAGTGGTTCGCCGCGCTGGAGTCCGTCACCGGTGCACCGGGGTTGGACCTCCCGGGGCTGGACGTGCGCGCTACGGCTGAGAGCTATGGCGTACCCGGGGTCCGGGCCGACGGCGGGGTCGAGGACCTCCTCGCTCGCATCGTCGCTGCGCTGGACGTCGCCGGGCCGACGCTCGTCGAGGTTCCGCTTGCGCCTGGCATGACCCTCTGATCATCACAACGAAGGAGTACGCACAACATGTCGAACGTCCTCATCACCGGCTGCAGCAGCGGGTTCGGCCGGCTCATCGCCCTGGCCCTTGCGCGACGCGGCGACCGCGTCTTCGCGACCGTGCGCCGGCCGGAGACCGTCGCCGGCCTCGAGGGGCTCGCGGAGGGCCTGCCGCTCTCCGCGCACCTGCTCGACGTCACCGACGCCGGCTCAATCGAACGCGCGGTCGCCGAGGTCGCCGACAAGGGCGGCATCGACGTCCTGGTCAACAACGCCGGCTACGCGCTGCGCGGACCCGTCGTGTCGCTGCAGGACGACGAGGTCGCGCGCCAGTTCGACACCAACGTGGTCGGGATCGTCCGGATGGTCCGCGCCGTCGTGCCGCACATGCGCGAACGTGGGGGCGGCACGATCGTGAACCTCTCGTCGGCGGCCGGCCTGATCGGCATCCCGTTCGAGGGCGCCTACGCGGCCAGCAAGCACGCGGTCGAAGGCCTCTCCGAGACGCTGCGATTCGAGCTGGCCGCTGACGGCATCGCGGTCGCGCTGATCGAGCCGGGCGCCTTCGACACGGGCTTCTTCGACAACGTCACCGAGTCGCGCGGCTTCGGCGCAGACCATCCCGACCGCCCCGTCTTCGACCACTACCACGAGCGCATGATGGCCGTCGGCGGCGCCGGCCGCGCGGCGCCCCAGCCGGTCGTCGACGCCGTCCTGGAGGCGATCGACCACCCGGACGGGCCGTTCCGCCGTCTGGTGGGCGACGACGCCGAGCTCGTCGTCCGGATCAAGCGAGAGCGCCCGTTCGCCGAGCTCGAAGCCGGCATGCGCGCGGCGCTGGGGGAGCCCACATGATCGTCGTCTCCGGCACCATGACCTTCGCGCCTGCCTCGCACGACCGCGTCCTTGACGCCGCGCGGACCCTGACACGCGAGACGCGGGCCGAGACGGGATGCAGGACCTACGAGCTCTGGGCCGACCCGGACCAGCGCGGTCGCTTCCGCCTCTTCGAGGAGTGGGACTCCCAGGAGGCGCTGACCGCCCACTTCGCCTCACCGCACTTCCAGGCGTTCGGTGGCCGGCTCGGCGAGCTGGGGATCGAAGCGATGGACGTCCACCGCTACATCGACCCCACGGTCGCCGAGCTATTCTGATCGACCCGGATCACCTACACCTCCGCGCTGCCGACGGCGTTCACCGGCATCGCCAGCCTCGACCAGCTCTCCGGCGCCGGCCAGGAGCGGCTGCACCGCAACATCCGCGCGTGGGGCAGCGCGGCGCCGGCGACGTTCAACGCTAAGCGGGCCGCTGTCGCCGGCGCCCTGGCCTGTTTCCAGGAACAGGAGTGGATCGGCGACGCCGGGCCGCGATCGCGCGCCGGGCGTCCTCGGTGTAGCGCCCGAAGACCTTTTCCTTCGGCGCGGCGGGTTCTTCGGGGATGTCGCGTGGCGCGAAGCGTTTGCGCGCCGCCTGTTTGGTGATGCCGATCCGCTCGCCGATCTGGGTCCAGGACAGGCCGGCCTGGCGCGCCTCGTCGATGAAGTGTCCGACGAGGTGGTCGCCGACTTCCTCCAGTTCGGCGGCGGCGCGACAGGCGGCCTCCACCCGATCCAACGGGTCGGCCTCCGGGTGGGCCTGCTGGACGTGGGCAATCAGCGAGGTCAGCTGTACCGGGTTCGTCGTCACGCGACAACCACAGGTTGTCGATGACGGGCAGACAACCCGAGGTTGTCGTTATCGCTGTCGTCTGGTGGCGCTGCCAGCCTGCGGTGGGCCGCTGCGGTAGCGGGCGGCGAGGTAGGCGGTCCAGTCGGTTTGGGCGTAGGCGGACCAGGCAAGAGCGGTGTTGATGTGGATGCCGAGCAAGTCGGAGAGGACGGCAGCCGGCAGATCAGCGGCGAGCGCGACGAGGGCGGCGCTACGGGCGCGTCGAAGGTGGACATGCAGGTGGGTGCGCAGCGCCCGGTAGAGGGCGTCGCGGGCTGGCCTGCCGGGAAAACCACCCGGGAACAGCCACGCTGTATCACCGGGGTAGGCGCGGGCGACGGCGGACACGGCGGTGGCCTTGTCGCGTTGCGCGAGTACCAGCCCCGCGACGGCGGGCGGCAGACGCAGCCGGTGCCCACCGATCCGCAACCACGTGCGGTTCTTGGTGTCCGTGTGGATGTCGTTGTGGCACAGGGCGGTGACGCGGCTGACCGGGAGTCCGTAGAGCAGCACGAGGGAGCCGCCGGCCCGTACTGGGGTGGGCAGCGTGTCGTCGTGCAGGCAGCGGCGTAGTTGCTGCCAGCGTTCGTCTTCGGTGATCGGGGTCAGCGTGGTACGCGGTTGCTTCTTCGGGATCGTGAGGTCGCCGGTGAGGTATCGGTGCCGCGCCCAGGTCAGGAAGTCGCGCGCCGGATAAGTGGATTCGGGGTGACCGGTGGTCAGCCACTGGTCGATGTCGTCCTGGCGGGCGGCCGCCAGGTCGAGGTCGTGCTGGTCGAGCCAGCGCAGCAGGGCGAGGGCGGCGGAGATGCGGGTACGTGCCCAGTTGTTCGCGCCCGGCGTGAAGTCGCGGCGGTGGGTGCGGTGGCGGGCGCGGCGCAGCGGGTGCCACTGGGCGTAGGTGCGGATCAGGTGTGCCCGGTCGGCGGGCTGGTCAGCCAGGAGCTGGTCGAGCCAGGCGATGTCCTCGGCTTGGAATACGGCGAAGGCGTCGGTGTACTTGCTGTCGCGGTCTCGGATGAGGAAGCGCAGTGAGCCCATGCGTATGCCGAGGTCGGTGGCGTGGTTGCGGGCTTGCTGGGTGGCCCAGGTAGCGGTTGGGTGTGCGGTGACGCCGGTGATGTGCAGGCGCCGGGTGTGGTGCTCGAGGAAGATCAGAGTGTAGAGGCGTTGCGGGCTGATGGTGTCGATGTGGAGGAAGTCGCAGGCGATCACGCTGGTGGTCTGCGCTGAGAGGAACTCGCGCCAGGTTGGGCCGGTTCGGCGTGGTGCGGGGTCGATTCCTGTGGTGTGGAGGATCTGCCAGACGGTGGACGCAGCGATCGGGTGTTCGAGCCGGGCCAGTTCGCCCTGGATCTGGCGGTGGCCCCATCGGCTGTTCTCGCGGGCGAGGCGCAGTACGAGTTTCTTGTCGGCGGCCTGTGTGGGCGGCCGTCCGGGACCTCGGCGTCGTCGTGGGTGGTCCCATCGGCGGGCGACGAGTCTGCGGTGCCAGGCCAGCAGCGTGCTCGGTGTGACCGGGAAGACCTTGGCCCAGCGGCGGCGGGGACCAGGGAGGACAGGGCTGCGAACCAGAGACGGTCCGCTGGCTCGTACCGTACCTGCCCCTGCAGCTGGCGTCGTAGCACAGCGTTTTCGTGCCGCAGGACGAGAAGCTCAGCTTCCTTCGAGGTGTCCCGCCGTAGGAGCGCTGCTGGGACGGAGAGAAGACATCGAGTCATCCGGTAGAGAAGCGACACGACCATTCAACCAGGATCGCAGTGCTACGCGGAGGCCGTGGCGTTTTGACCAGCAGCGATGAATATCCGAGCCCCACAGGGTCACGTTTCCGCGCTGATCAGCTTCAGCGCAAGCATCCTGGCGTCAGCGTCGGACCTGAAAGCTCCACGGAGGCGAGACATCGCCTCCCACCTGGGCGGATAAGGTTTTCGGCAAGGATAAGGCCACCGCGTCTTTACGAGGTCGAACGCATGCAATCGTGAACAGTGGACCTCATGGAATTCGCCAACTCGATGGCGTTTTCGCGGTAAAATCCAGTTCGAATGTGAAACCCCTCTTCTGAGGGGAGTGCGACGACGGCATGTGTAATGCCGGCATAAATCGAGTGGAGCTGTCTGAGCGTGAAGGTGCATGTGCCAGATTCTTTTTCTGGTACATGTGCTACCTCTTTCGTGATGTTTTCCAGTTCCCTCCTCGGGCTGCCCGTGCAGAGTTCTGTCATGGCGTCTCCGTCGTGGGACTCCATGGTGAGTGCGATGCACTCTCGGAACAGGGCTGCCTGTGCAGGCGTAAGCTTCAACGACACGCTTCCTGGGTTACATGACTGGATTCGAATCCGTGCTCTCATTTTGGCCTGTATCTCTCCGAGTCGAAAGAATCTGATGAATAGTGGTATGCGTGAATTCGATATGCTGTCTCGACGATCAGGACGCCGCGCCCTCTGTCATAGGCAACGCTTGACCCAGTTCTGGTGTCGACGTGGGTGGTCTTGCCCTCGAAGGATGCCAGATATCGGGCCAGCTCCTTCGGGTTCGAACCGATGCCTGATATGGAGTGATCTACTGCGTTGGCGGAGCCATCGTTCATGCGCTGGAAGTCGTGGTCCACGCCTTCCGCGACGCGCGCTCAGTATTGTGCTTCTACCTCATCGTATGTGTCGTCATCGATGCCTGGGCCACAGCCTTCCAGGCCGAGTGGGCCGGCCCAGGTGAGGGGGTTGACAACGTAGATGTGGGGATTGTCGGCCGGCGCGAGGCCAAGTGGGTCGGGGGTGAGATAGCGGGCTGTCTCCGGGTCGTAGTACCGGAAGAAGTTGTAATTCAGGCCGGTTTCCGGGTCGGCGTATTGGCCGGGGAACCGGAGGGGGCAGTCCACCTCGCCTGGCGGGGTGCTGAGGGGAGTGCCCCAGATGGTGGTGCGGGCTTGCCATACGAGGGTGCCGTCAGGGGTGACGAGTTCGGTTGGCGTGCCGACCAGATCCGTGACGATCGCATGGAATTGAGCGTCGTTCGCGGACTGGGAGGTGCCGAGGGAGAGGTCGAGGGTCCCGGGACAGGGGTTGAGCGTCCGGTGTGTGGATTGGGACACGGGGCGGTGGGTGTCTGGGGCGTAGTCCCACGTCGTCGCCGTGCCACCGGAGATGGTTTCCTCGGCGAGGCGGGTGCCGTCCCAGGTGAAGTGGATCAGATCGGCGATCGTGCCATCGTCTTGGAGACGTTGTTTGGTGGTGCGGCGACCGAGCGGGTCGTAGAGATAGCGCCATCGCTTGCCGTCGGGGGTTGTGGCAAGGTCGAGGCGGTCCTGGGTGTTCCAGGTTTAGGTCCAGGTTCGGGTCTGCCCGTTGAGGAGCCCGCGGGTGCGGCGGATCAGGCGGCCGGCCGTGTCGTGTTCGTAGGTGGTGCGGCCGGCACGATGGATGATCGTGCCGGTGAAGGAGCGGTCGCCCGGGGCGTTGTGGGCGGGAGCGGTGGCGTGGCTGAGGTTTCCTGCCGTGTCGTAGGCGTAGCTTTCGGTCCAGCCGTGGCCGCGGATACTGGTGACGCGCCCGACCGGGTCATACTCGAAGCGACGGGTGCCCGACGTGAGTTCGCGGATTTCGGCAAGGTAGCCGTCCGTACCGTGGGCATAGGAGCGGTGCTGGAGAATGTGGTCCGCTTCGGCCTGGTGGCGGGTTGTGATGTTCTGAGTGGTGAGGCGATTGGCCTGGTCCCAGGTTTGCGTGAGACTCGTGTGTTCACCCAGGCGGCGTTCGAGTTCGCGTCCGGCTGGATCGACGCGTTCTGCGCCGCTCCGGTCTACCGCCCGCACCGCAGCGAGCAAGCCAGCAGACCTGGCGTTCCTTCCTCCGTTCACAGGCTCACACGCTGCTCGCTTGCGATTTCATGCACGTGGAGACCGTCTTCCTCAAGCGTCTCTATGTCTTCTTCGTCATGGAGATCGCCACCCGGCGCGTTCACGTCCTGGGCGTCACCGCCCACCCGACCGGCGCATGGGTCACCCAACTCGCCCGCAATCTGCTCATGGACCTCGGCGACAGAGCGGGGTGCTTCCGGTTCCTCATCCGTGACCGGGACAGCAAGTTCACCGCCGCGTTCGACGCCGTCTTCGCCGGCAATGGCACAGCCGTCATCCCGACCCCGCCGCAAAGCCCCCGGTCAAACGCGTTCGCGGAACGATGGATACGCACAGCCCGCGCCGAATGCACCGACCGACTCCTCATCACCGGCGAACGACACCTCCGTGCCGTCCTCACCACGTACGCCGAGCACTACAACACCGGACGGGCCCACCGCAGCCTCGACCTACGAGCCCCAGACGACCACCCGAACGTCATCCCTCTACCCGCCGCCACGGTCAGACGCCGCCAGATACTTGGCGGACTGCTCAACGAATACCACACCATGCCACCCCGGCTGCCTCACCATCCACAGGAAACACCCAGCTCAGCAGCCTGATCGGAATATTGACACCCTTCAGGCATCGAACAGCTGGGGGAACTTCCCGTCCCGATCGCGGATCATGAATCGCGCCCGGCAGCCGACGTCCTCGAGATCCATGATCAGGTTCTTCGCAGCTTGCGTTGCCCAGGAGGCGGTCGGGTGTGCGGTGGCGCCGGCACCGGCCCGGTCAGCGAAGTCGCGGTTGGCTTCAGGAACGAGAACTGGACCCACCTTCGGACTTGTTCCTTCTGCCGGCTCGTCTTCGCAGCCACTGGCCCCCGTCCCCTGGCGTGAACGTGCGAATGGGCGAAGGAGGACTGCACCGGGAATAGGGCGGTGACCTTCAGAGAGCCGTGGCTTTCAGGTAGGCGCGCCAGCCTCCGTGGCCGGTGATGTCGGTGCCGGAGGCGGCAGCGTGCGGGTCGCACTGGAAGCCCAGGATCCAGGTGTCGTCGGCGAGTTCGATCCGGCCCAGGGATATGGGGGCGGGCAGTGCGGAGAGGAAGCGGCCGAGGGCGGCCGGGGAGAGGATCCAACGTTCTCCGGCGATTTCGGCGCCGGTTTCCGGGCCGACTCGGATCAGGCCGGGTTTGGCGGGGGTGGTGTCGAGTGCGGTGAGGCTGTAGGCGGCGGCTGTGGTGACCTCGCCCGAGTATCGCGCTCCCGCGCCGGTGAGCTGGGAGTTGAGCGGCTGGCCGCGCAGGTGGGCGCCGAAGACGGCGAGGTCGACTCCCGTGCTGGGGAGGGGGGTTGGTGCCTGCTCGCCGGTGAGCAGGGCGGCGATGTCGAGGGCGGGCTGGTCCTCGAAGGCACGGGTGATGATGCTGACGCCGAAGGGGCTGCCGTCAGCCTCGCCGACGGGGACGGCGACGGCGGCCATGTCCAGGAGGTTCACGAAGTTGGTGTAGGTGCCCAGGCGTTTGTTGATGCCGATCGGGTCGGTTTGGACGGCGGCGATGTCGGGGTGCTCGGTGGTGGTGGGCAGGAGTAGGGCGTCGAAGCCGGACAGCAGGCGGTGAGCGGTTGTCTTGTGGTGGTCGAGGCGTTCCTGGTCCGTGGCCAGGGCATGGGCGGGGATGTCCGCGGCGGCCAGGATGATGGCGGCCACCGTCGGGTCGGCCACCGAGGGATCGCGGGTGATGAAGTTGCCGACGGCGGCGTAGCGTTCGGCGACCAGTGCTCCGTCGTACAGCAGCTTGGCGGCCTCGAGCAGGGGCGAGATGTCGACGGTCGTGGTGTCGGCGCCGGCGGCTTCCAGGCGCTTCACTGCCTTCTGGAACGCGGCCCGTGCTTCTGTCGAGAGCGGAGTGAGGTCCTCGTCCCTCGGGATCGCGATGCGCGGGTGCTCGGGTGCGGCCAGGCGTACGTCGTCCGGCCAGGTGCGGCTGCGCGGGTCGCCGTCGTCGGGGCCGGTCATGACGGCCAGGGCCTGCTGGGCCTCGGTGAGGGTGCGGGCGAACACGGTCACGGCGTCGTAGGAGCGGGCGGCCGGGACCACGCCCGTCGTGGGGACGAGGCCCAGCGTGGGTTTGATGCCGACGATGCCGTTGAAGGCGGCCGGGACGCGGCCGGAGCCCGCCGTATCGGTGCCGAGGGCGATGTCGGCGATGGCCAGGGCGACGGCGACCGCCGAGCCGGAGCTGGAGCCGCCGGAGATCTTCTCCGGGCGGAGGGCGGCCCGGACGGGGCCGTGGGGGCTGCGGGTGCCGACCAGGCCGGTGGCGAACTGGTCCATGTTCGTCTTGCCGAGCACGAGCGCGCCCGCGTCCAGCAGCCGTTGCACGGCGGGTGCGGAGATGTCCGGCGTGTAGGCGTACGCGGGGCAGGCGGCCGTGGTGGGCAGGCCGGCTACGTCGATGTTGTCCTTGACTGCCAGCAGGCGTCCCAGGAGTGGAAGTTCGGCTCCTGCCATGGCGTGCTCGTCGAGTGCTCGTGCCTCCGCCAGGATCTCCGCCTCGGGGCGCAGGGTGATCCAGACCTCCGGGCGGTCGGTCTCGGCGATGCGCCGGTAGGCGGCGGTGACGCGCTCGGCACAGCTCTGGGTCACGCTGCTTCCTCTCGTACGACGACGGCCAGTGGGGTTCCGGCGTCGATCTGTTCTCCGGCGGTGACAAGGACGTCGGCAACGATGCCGTGAGCGGGGGCGCGGACCACGACCTCCATCTTCATGGCCTCCAGGACGAGGAGGGGCTGGCCGGGTTCGACGCGGGTGCCGGGCTCCGTCCGCACTTTCCAGACGGTGGAGCTGAGCGGGGCCTCGACCAGGCTGCCGCCGGGCGGGAGGGTCAGCGGGGTGGAGTCGGCCGTACGGGGTTCGGGTGCGGGGCGGGGTGCGAACTCGCCCGCCTTCTCCCATGCCTGGCGTTCCGCTTCGAAGGCGGTGGCCTGGCGGGCGCGGAAGGCGGCGATGCTGTCGGCGTTCTCGCGCAGGAAGGTCTCGTGCCCGGCGAGGGAGAAGGTGCCGGGGCGGATGTCGAGGGCGGTGCGTTCGGCGGCCAGGTCGGCTCGGATGTCGAGGAGTTCGGCCGGGCTCACGGGGTGCCAGACGATGCGGTCGAAGAAGCGCAGCAGCCAGGGGGTGCCGTCGGCGAAGGAGCGCGGTGGGCGCAGGCCGCCCCAGACGGGGACCGTGCGGCCGATGAGCTGGTAGCCGCCGGGGCTCTCCATGCCGTAGATGCAGAGGTAGGAGCCGCCGATGCCGACGCCGGCCTCGGCGGTCCAGGTGCGGGCGGGGTTGTACTTGGTGGTGACCAGGCGGTGGCGGGGGTCGAGCGGGGTGGCTGCGGGGGCGCCGAGGTAGACGTCGCCCAGGCCGAGGACCAGGTATTCGGCGTCGAAGACCATGCGGCGTACGTCGTCCGCGCTGTCGAGGCCGTTGATGCGGCGGATGAACTCGATGTTGGACGGGTTCCAGGGCGCGTCGTCGCGGATGGAGGCCGTGTAGCGGGCGATCGCCTCGTCGACGGTGGGGTCGTCCCAGGACAGCGGGAGGTGGACCTCGCGGCTGGGGACGGTGAGTTCGGCGGTCGCGGGCAGGTGGTCCTCGGCCTCTTGGAGCAGGGTGAGGAGGGTGCGGAGGGGGAGGCCGGCGGGGTCGGTGTGCAGGTGCAGGGAGCGGACGCCGGGGGTGGAGTCCACCAGGCCGCGGGGGCTGAGGGCGCGCAGGTGCTCGGCGAGGGCGTGGACGCGCATGCGCAGGGCCAGGTCGAGGGTCATCGGGCCGTACTCGACGAGGAGGTTGTCGTCGGCGCCGCGCCGGTAGGTGACTTCGGGGGTGGTGTCGGTGGCGGGGCGGCGGGCCAGGACGCCGTCGTCGCCGTCCGGGCCGCCGGTGGCGAGCAGGGCGGGCGTGCGGCGCAGGGCGTCGGCGGTCTGCTCGGTGACCGGGACGAAGCGCACGGCGTCGCCGGGGCGCAATTGGCCGGTCTTCCAACGGTCGGCGCGTACGACGGTGACGGGGCAGGCGAAGCCGCCGAGGCTCGGGCCGTCGGGGCCCAGGATGGCGGGGGTGTCGCCGGTGAAGTTGACCGCGCCGACGGAGTACGCGGTGTCATGGACGTTGGAGGGGTGCAGCCCGGCCTCGCCGCCGTCCGGTCGGGCCCATTCGGGCGGGGGCCGATGAGCCGTACGCCGGTGCGGGCGGACTGGGCGGAGACCTTCCAGTCGGTCTCGTAGACGGTCTTGATGCCGTCGCGGGTGAGGAAGTCCGGTGCGGGGTGCGGTCCTTCGCCGACCGCGATGCGCCAGTGTGTGGTGAAGTGCGGGCGGTCGGCGGGCGGCACGGCGGTGGGGGTCGGCGCGTCGGGTGCGGGGTCGGCCGGGTGCAGGACATCGCTGGTACGCAGGGCTCGGCCGCCGTGGCCGCCGAAGCCGCCGAGGGTGAAGGTGGCGGTGCTGCCGAGGTAGGCGGGGATGCTGAGGCCGCCGCGGACGAGGACGTAGGTGCGCATGCCGGGGCCTTCGGGTGTGCCGACTTCCAGCACCTGGCCGGCTGCCACTTCCAACGGCTGCCACTGACTTGCCGGGTGGCCGTCGACTGCGACCTCGGCTGGAGCCCCGGTGACGCAGACGACCGCCGGGTGGGAGAAGCGCAGGGCCGGGCCCTCCAGGGTGCACTCCAGGCCCGGGGCGCCCTCGGGGTTGCCCACGGCGGCGTTGCCGAGGCGGAAGGAGAGATCGTCCATCGGGCCGCCGGGCGGGATGCCGACCTCCCAGTAGCCGGTGCGGCCGGGCCAGTCCTGGACGGTTGTCTGCGCACCGCCACGTATGACGTCGATACGGGGGCGCGGATCGGCGAGGTGGGCGAGGGTGGCGGTGGTGTGGTGCGCGGTGAGGACTTCCGGCGAGCGGCAGGCGGCGCGCAGGAGGCCGAGGTTGGTTTCGACGCCGTCGATGCGGGTGTCGGCCAGGGCCTGGTCCAGGTGGGCGAATGCCTCGGCGCGGTCGCCTCCGGTGGCGATGACCTTCGCGAGCATCGGGTCGTACGCGGTGGAGATCTGCTGCCCGGTCTCGGCCCAGCCGTCCACACGGACGCCGTCGGGGAAGGCGACTCGAGTCAGCAGGCCGGCGCCCGGGCGGTGGCCGCGGGTGGGGTCCTCGGCGTAGATGCGCGCCTCGACTGCCCAACCTCCCTGGGAGGAGGCTCCGTTGAGGAATCCGGTCTCACCGCGTGCCAGCCTCAGCATCCAGGCGACGAGATCGACGCCGTAGACCTCCTCGGTGACCGGATGCTCCACCTGGAGGCGCGTGTTGACCTCCAGGAAGTACGCCTCCTCGCGGGTGGGGTCGTAGACGAATTCGACTGTTCCGGCGGAACGGTAGTTCACGGACGCGCACAAGTCACTTGCTGCGGCGTGGAGTTGGGATCGGACGCGGTCGGGGAGCCCTGGCGCCGGCGCTTCCTCCAGCACCTTCTGGTTGCGCCGCTGCAGGGAGCAGTCGCGGTCGCCGAGGACGGTCACGTGGCCGTTGCCGTCGCCGAAGACCTGTACCTCGATGTGGCGGGCGCGTTCGACGTACCGTTCCAGGAAGACCCCGCCGTCGCCGAAGTTGCCCCGGGCCAGCCGTGTCACCTGGGCGAACGCCTCCCGCAGCTCGTCCGGTCCGGTGCAGGCCCGCATGCCGATGCCGCCCCCGCCGCCGGTCGCCTTGAGCATCACGGGGTAGCCGGTCTCCTCCGCCGCTCGCAGTGCCTCCTCTTCGCCGGCCAGCAGCTCGCTGCCGGGGAGCAGGGGTACGCCGGCTTTGAGCGCCGCTGCCCGGGCGGTGTGCTTGGCGCCGAAGACGTCGAGTTGGGCCGGGGTGGGGCCGACGAAGACCAGGCCGGCGGCCTCCACAGCCCTGGCGAAATCCGCGTTCTCCGAAAGGAAGCCGTATCCCGGGTGGATCGCTCCCGCGCCCG
The DNA here is from genome assembly GCA_005405945.1 of Streptomyces violaceusniger. Classification (GTDB taxonomy): domain Bacteria; phylum Actinomycetota; class Actinomycetes; order Streptomycetales; family Streptomycetaceae; genus Streptomyces; species Streptomyces violaceusniger. The sequence continues at coordinate 2,988,437 of BJHW01000001.1, read as the reverse complement.
TGGCCAGCGCGGCCTCCAGGACCGGATCGGCACGCAGGTAGCTCTCGGCTGCGGGCGCCGGGCCCAGGAGTACGGCCTCGTCGGCCATCCGGACGTGGAGGGCCGTACGGTCGGCGTCGGAGTAGACGGCCACTGTTCTCAGCCCGAGGGCCTGTGCGCTGCGGATGATGCGGCAGGCGATCTCTCCGCGGTTGGCGACGAGCAGGGTGTCGAACACGGCGGCAGCTCCTCGGGGAGGGGGAGGCCGGTCGGCGAGGGGGAGAGCCCCGCCGCCCGGCCCTGGGGTTCAGGCAGCCGACGGCTGCGCGGGCAGCACGTGGTCCCCGACCTTGTCCGTGCTCAGGCACAGCGAGCAGACCACCGCGTCGTGCGTGGCGCAGGCGGCCAGGTCGGGGCGCTCGTAGGGCTGTTGGCAGACGTGGCAGTCGAGGGTGACCGCGCTCGGATTGCCCTCCGTGTCGAGCAGCGGCTCGTCGATGCCGTCCTCGGTGCGGCGCAGGTAGTACCGGCCCTTGGTGGCGATCGCCATCAGCGGGGTGAGGACGAAGGCGATGACGGCTGCGGCGACGGGCGAGTAGGGCTGAAGGGTGTCGCCGAGGCCGTGGAAGTACATGGCGATGGACAGCCCCGACGCGGCGACGAAGGCCACCACACCGACCGGGTTGACGGCGTACAGCATGCCGCGGCGGAACTCCGGCTGGAGCGGGGAGAGCTTCAGCAGGTACTTGTTGATGCCGATGTCCGTCGCGACGGTCACCACCCAGGCGATCGCGCAGTTGGAGTAGAAGCCCAGGATGCTGTTGAGGAAGCTGAACATGTCGGCTTCCATCAGGGCGAGCGCGAAGCCCAGGTTGGCCAGGACGAAGACCAAGCGGCCCGGGTAGTGCTTGGTGACGCGGGTGAAGGAGTTCGTCCAGGCCAGGGAGCCGGAGTAGGCATTCGTGACGTTGATCTTGATCTGGCTGATCACGACGAGGGCGACAGCGAGCGGGATGACCATCCAGGACGGCATCATCGCGTCGAAGGCGCCCTTGAACTGCTGGATCGGCTCGGGCGCGACGTCCGGTCCGACCTTGGCCAGGATGTACACGGCGAGGAAGACGCCGATGGCCTGCTTCAGCGCGCCGAGCACCACCCACCCGGGGCCGGCCATGACGACCGCGGTCCACCAGGTGCGCTTGTTCGCTTCGGTCTTGGGCGGCATGAAGCGCAGGTAGTCGATCTGCTCGCCGATCTGCGCGATGAGCGACAGACACACGCCCGCACCGAGCAGCACGGAGGCGGTGTTGACGCCGCCGTCGCCGTCAGTGCCCGTGTAGGCCAGGAAGCGGTCGACCGTGCCCGGGTCGGTGAAGATCAGGTAGATGAGCGGGGCGACCATCAGCACCAGCCAGACCGGGGTGGTCCACACCTGGAGCTTGCTGAGCGCCTTCATGCCGTAGATCACCAGGGGGATGACCATCAGCGTGGAGACCAAGTAGCCCAGCCACAAGGGCAGTCCGAGGCCCAGCTTGAGGCCCTGCGCCATGATCGAGCCCTCGAGGGCGAAGAAGATGAAGGTGAAGCTGGCGAAGATGACGCTGGTGAGGACGGAGCCGTAGTAGCCGAAGCCGGAGCCGCGGGTGATCAGGTCGAGGTCGATGTTGTAGCGGGCGCCGTAGTAGGCCAGCGGGAATCCGGTGACGAAGATGACGACGGCGGCCACGGCGATCGCCACGAGCGCGTTGCCGGTGCCGTGCGCCAGACCGATGCCGGCGCCGATGGAGAAGTCGGCCATGTAAGCGATGCCGCCGAGCGCGGTCGTGGCCACGACCATGGGGGTCCAGCGGCGGTAACTGCGGGGCGCGAAACGGAGGGTGTAGTCCTCCAGCGTCTCCTTGGCCGCCTGGCTTGTCTCGGACTTCGGCGCCGTGGCCGTCTGTGGGGACTCGGTGGTGCTCATGGTCAGCCCTTCGGGGTGCGGTTGTGCCGCGTACGGGCGCGGGCGTCGTACGTGGTGGCGTGTGCGGTGAGCGGTGGGGCACCCCGGGGTGGCGTCGTCGACAGCCGGGAGTCGAGGGGCGGGGCGTAAACCCCGGGGAGTTCGCCGGTGGTTGGCGTGTTTCAGAGGCGGTCGGCGTGCAGGGCCATCTGCGTCATGGCGCGCTGGGCGCGTTCGAGGACCACGGCCATCGAGTCGCCGACGTGGGCGTGCAGGGCGCGGTAGCCCTCGTCGAGCCGTCCGTCGCGGACGTGCTCCATGATCTCGATGTGCTCGGTGATGGTCGTCTGCACCCGGTCCTGGGTGAGGAAGTCGTACATCCGCACGCGGCGGATGCGCTCGCTGACCGCCACCAGGGCGTCGGTGAGAGCGGGGTTGCCGGAGGCGCGGGAGAGTTCGGCGTGGAACCGCTCGTCCTGGACGACGAAGCGCGGATCCGGGGCCGGCGGCTGCTCGCGCATCGCGTACCAGCGTTCCAACTCCGCTGCGATGACGGCCGGGTCGTGCCGGACGGAGGAGTCCTCGATCGCGCGGGCGATCCCGCGCAGTTCGAGGGTGATCCGAAGCTCGTAGAAGTCCTTGAGCTGGGTGAGGTTGGGGATCGTGACGTAGAAACCGCCGTCGCCGCGCTCGATCAGCCCGTCGGAGGCCAGCCGTGCCAGCGCCTCGCGCACGGGTGTCCGCGACACCCCGAGCCGGGCGGCCAGTCGCATCTCGGCCAACCGCTCGCGGGGGCCGAACTCACCGTCGAGTACCGCCGCACGCAGCTGCCCGTAGACCGCCTCACGCAGCGAGGAGGCCGGCGGCGCGGCAGCATCCGGCACGGTGTCCGAGTGCGTATACAGCTTCGAATCCATGAACGGACACGCTAGAAACCGCTTGTTTCCCAGAAGGCCCACCCGTTGTGAACGACTCGTTTCCGGGATCTCACTTCGCGGTGCGGGCGTCCGCGTCCCGGGCCCGGGTGCGGCGGCCGGCGCAGAGGCTCTCCCGTCGCAGCCGCCGAAGCTCGTCCGTCTCCGGCTGCTCGCCGACGCCGTTCCAGCGTCTGCGGGTCAGCTCGCCCGAGCGGGCCATCGCCCGGCCCGCCGCGAACCGCGCCTGAGTCTCCTCCGAGGTCCGGTATGCGGTGCGGCGGGTGCGGGACTGCTGCTGGGCGAAGGACCGCGCGCTCAGGGCGCGGGCGCGCAGAAGACTCCTGCCGGTACTCCGCCGCAGTCATGTCGTGCACGCGCACATGGGCTCCGAGCGAGCGGAAGCGTGCGGATCGGTCACCGCGCGCCCTTGCCGTGCGTGGACCGCACCTGGAACAGCCGCGGCTGTACGTCGGTCGCGATCGTCGCCGCCTGGGCTGCGACTGCTCTACCTGATCTTCTGCCGACTACTGAGCTGCCTCCTCTTGTTGAGCCGATCGACCGTCGCGAACAACGCCGAGATCCTCGTGCTTCGCCATGAGGTCGCCGTGCTTCGCCGACAGGTCGAGCGGCCGCGGTTCTCGTGGGCTGATCGTGCCGTGCTCTCCGCTCTCGCCCGGCACCTGCCACCTGTCTTACGCTGCCATCGGGTGGTCACACCGGGCACATTGTTGACGTGGCACCGTCGTCTGGTGCGCTGGAAACGGCGCCAAACTCCCACCGCGCCCGGTCGGCCACCGCTTGCGGAGGAGATTGCGGCGTTCATCCAGCGCTTGGCGCGAGAGAACCCCGCCTGAGGATACGTGAGAATCGAAGGTGAGCTTCGACGGCTCGGCTATCGGGTTGCCGCCGCCACGATCCGGCGCGTTCTGCGCCGCTCCGGTCTGCCCCCCCGCACCGCAGCGATCCTCCCAGCAGACCTGGCGCTCCTTCCTCCGTTCCCAGGCCCACACGCTGCTCGCCTGCGACTTCATGCACGTGGACACCGTCTTCCTCAAACGTCTCCATGTCTTCTTCGTCATGGAGATCGCCACCCGGCGCTTCCAGGCCCTGGGCGTCACGGCCCACCCGACCAGCGCATGGGCCACCCAACTCGCCCGTAACATGCTCACGGACCTCGACGACAGAGCGGGGCGCTTCCGATTGCTCATCCGCGACCGGGACAGCAAGTTCACCGCCCCTTTCGACGCCGTCTTCGTCGGCAACGGCACAGCCGTCATCCCGACTCCACCACAAAGCCCACGGTCCGACGCCTACGCGGAACGATGGATACGCAACCCCCGCGCCGAGTGCACCGACCGACTACTCATCACCGGTGAACGACACCTGCGTACGGCCCTCAACCAGTACGCCGAGCACGACAACGCCGGACGAGCCCAACGCGGCCTGGACCTACGTGCCCCAGACGATGCCCCGAACGTCATCCCCCTGCCGGCAGCCATGGTCAGGCGCCGCCAGGTACTCGGTGGACTGCTCAACGAGTTGCAGTGTCCCGCCGTACAAGCACCGCCCGCCGGGACGGAGAGAAGGCGTCGAGTCACCTGGTACAGAAGCGACACGATCATCCACACATGGTTGCAGCTTCTTCACGTCGGGGCAGAGCGTTTGACCAGCAGCGATGAATAACCGAGCCCTACAGGCCTCAACAACAGCGCTGGAACCAGAGCAACGTCATCCGTACCAGGTGACGTTGTGTCGATTCCAAGCGCGGCGAGTTCGGTCGCCAGTCGCTCGACCTCTGCTACGACACCTGGCGCAAGTCCGTCGGCGACGTACTCCTCACTCGGGTTGTACTCCCAGGTCCAGTCGGTCACAGCCCCGCCTCGGCCTCCGCGGCCTTACGGATCTGCTGAATTTCATGGATGGCCGCCGTCGGGTCCTGTTCGGCCATGTCGACGATCTGCTCGAGTTCACGGAGGCGGGCGGCGCGTTCCGGGTGCCGCTCGATGGCGACGAACACGGCCCATGAGTGGACGAAAGCCCGCAGGGGCGCGAGGCTCTGTGTCTGCTGTGCGTTTGTAGTCGCCTCGAACAGGTGCTGAGTGAGCGCAGGGACTCTGCTGGGAGCGATCCGGGCGACAGCCGTGCGCAGTGCGTCAGGGGTGAGGTCGGGCATGGGGATCAGGGGTTCATACGGGCCGTCTGGCTGCGCACTCACGATGACCTCCAGTGCAGGGTTTGCTCGTCGTACCCTACCGTGCGGGCGCGGGTAGCCGTCGGAGACTCTTGTCCGCTCCGCAAGCCGTCGCATGGCGTGGCTGTTGCTATGGGGAAGTGGCTGATTGCCGCGTTCTCCGTAGGCGCGCAAGGGCGCGGTACGGTTCTGAACCGAGCGCTACGGTGCGGTACGGATCGGCGCGTAGAGTTGCCGCGCGGTTGGGGGTCAAGGGGTCGCAGGTTCAAATCCTGTCGTCCCGACTAGCGTTTTCGCAGGTCGGAGGCCCTTTCCGCAGAGATGCGGGGACGGCCTTTTTCCGTGTGTTTTGGTGTGGTGGTCGCGTGATGGTCGCACGCGTTCCCTGGGGCTGGGACACGGAGGGTGAAGTGGGTGCCAGGGCGGGGGAGTAGAGCGCTCTGAGCGGGCTATGGTGCTGGTTGGGGTGGTCGCGGTGTGGTAGCAGCCAGGCGGGCCAGTGTGGATGGCGGCTGCTGCGGGCATCGGCGTGGGTGAGGGTGGTGTCGATGGCGTTGACGGCGTCGTGTGCGGCTTGGTGGGTGAGGTGGCTGTAGATGTTGGCGGTGGTGGAGAGGGTGGCGTGTCGCAGGGTCTTGGAGACGATGGGGAGGGGAACACCTGCGGTCAGGGTGAGGGTGGCGGCGAGGTGACGCAGATCGTGCAGGGTGATGCGGGACACGCCTGCTTCCTCGGCGCGTTTGCGGAATCGGTCCAGGACGGTCTGGGGCCGGAGCGGTCGTCCGTCGGGTCGGCAGAAGACCAGATCGGTGAACAGATCTGACGGGTCATCGATGTGCGTGCGGGTTTCGGCGGCGCGCTGTTCGAGGACCCTGATGACGCGGGGTGAGAGGGCGACCCAGTTCTTGCTGGCGCGGGTCTTGGGTGTGGTGATGACCAGGCGGGAGTTGTTGATGGCGGAGAGGGCGTAGCGGACGTAGAGGACCTGTTCGTCGGTGTGGACGTCGGCCCAGTGCAGGCCGAGGGCTTCTCCCTTGCGCATGCCCGTGCCGATGAGAAGTTCGCACAAATTGGCGATGAGCGGGTCGGCGTCGTGGCAGTAGTCGAGGAAGCGGACCGTTTCCTGGGGTGTCCACACGTGGCGTTCGGGTGCGGCGGGGCGGGCGATGACGGCGGGGCGTGCGGGGTTGTGGGTGAGGCGGTGCTGGCGCACGGCGTCGCCCAGGGCGCTGGAGAGGGTGGCCAGGCAGCGGTACACGGTGACCCGTCCGCGGCCGGCGTCGAGCTGGGTGTGCGCGAATCCTGCGATGTGGCGGTGACCGATCTCATCGAGCTTGAGTGCGCCGAGTGCGGGGATGAGGTCGTGGGTGACGTAGTCCCGGTAGCGGGCCACGGTGGTCGGCTTGAGCACGTACGTCTTCGCTTCGAGCCAGGTGGTGAGGTAGTCGGCGACGGTCTGGTTGGGGTCGGCGGTGAATCCGCCGGCCTCGCCTCGAGCATGCGCCGCAGCGCCGCCCTTGCGGCGTCCTGGGTGGGGAAGCCGCCGCGGCGGATGGTGGTGCGGTGGTGGTCGGGGCAGGGGAGGTCGACGGCGAAGGTCCAGCTTCCGTGGTTACTGTCTGCGGTCAGTCGTGGGCAGTGGGATCCGAGCTGGTGGCGGTGTGTGTCGCGGCATCCGCAGCGGCGGTAGATGCGTCCACGGTCGGCGGAGAAGCGCATGATGATCGCCTCCTGGGAGTGATACGAGGTGCCGACACTTCCAGTCTCCGCCCAGGGACACACCACGCGACCACCTCACGCCCCATAGGGTCCTGACCTGGGGATTTCCCCTTGTCGTGGCGCCAAGGGCGGGTCCTCGAAGATGTGGAAACGTCTGCCGAAGTCGGCTCGGCTCCGGGCGGATCCAGCCGCGCACCTGCGCAAGGGAGGCTTGGTGGTTTGCTGCACCAGCTACCTCGGCTGGCTTGTACGATGTCGACGCGTTCGCTTCGGTCAGGTCTGTCGTGAACAGCCGACAGTGCGATGACCGAGGCCGTAGACAGCACCTGCCAAGCTGAGTCGGCTCACCAGATGGGTCGAAGTGGTGGGATCGAGTCACCTGCCAAGGCGCGAATGACAGCAGCGATCTCGGCTCGCGGCACCCGAAGACCGGCTTCGTGAAGCCGCCTGGCCAACTGTGCCTCGAGTTCATGCAGGATTCGTCCGGCGACGGAGAGATGCTCCAGGGCCTTGCCGGTCAGCACGACGAGCCTTCGCCGGCCGCCAGCAGGGTGCGGCCTGCGCTCGACATAGCCGCGTTTCTCCAGGTCGTCGACGATCTGACCAGCGGCCTGTTTCGTGACGCCTAGCTGTTCGGCCAGCTCGCTGGTTGTTGCGCCCGGGCCACGCAGGGCTTGGAACACCAAGCCATGCATGGGGCGCAGTTCGGCGTAGCCGACGGCATTGAGGCGGTCCACGAACTCGGACAGGACCAGTTGGAAGGCCATGCCAAGCAGGAAGGTCAACTCGGTGTGCTCGAGTGGGTCGTCGATCTCCATGGTTCATCTTGACACATCTGTATAAAGTAGCTTTACTCACGGGCGAGTAAAGCTACTTTATACAGGAGGTACCGTGCGTGTGATCAGTGAGAGCGAGCAGCGGACGACCAAGACTCCCGCCGGAGCGATGTTCGGATTGGCTGGTCCGAGTCAGGGCAGCGCGGAAGTCAGTACCTGGCGAGTGGAGATCGGTTCCGAGATGTCCACACCGGTGCACATCATCGACCGTGAGCAGGTATGGATGCCGGTTTCGGGCGAGTTCGAGGTCGAGGTGGCTGGCGAGACTGAGCGGATCAAGGCGGGGCAAGCGGTCGTTCTGCCCGCGGGTGTGGTGCGGCAGGTGAAGGCCGTCGGCAGTGCGGCGGAAGCCTTCGTTGCCATGGCCGTGGGCGGCAAGGCGATGATGCCGGATAGTGAGAACAAGATTCCCCTTCCGTGGGCGGAGTGATTCCCTTCCCGGGGAAGCAGCCCGGCCAGGCCCTCCGATGGCCTGGCCGGGCTGTTTTCGGCTCCCGTTTGGCGGCAAACGAGACCGGCATGTGAACCTGTGGTCATCCAGCCGGCGGCCGAGCCCCAGCGGTCGTGACCCGCGGGTTGCTGCATGTATATGCACGGTCGGCGTGTCGGCCTTCCGGGTGCGGGAATCGTTGACCGCCAACACCCCGTCGTGGCGGGGTGCACTCGCTGCTCTGGGGTAGCGGCGTCTCTAGGGGGGCGGGCGTTTGCCTGCTTCCGAGCTGGTGGCGGTGTGCATCGCGGCATCCGCAGCGCCGGTAGATTCGCCACGGTGGGTGACGGAGTGCATGGTGATCGCCTCCTGGAAGTGGTGCGATGTGCCGACGTTCCCAGTCTCCGTCGACGGGCGCACCGCGCGATCACCTCTGGCTCCATAGGTCTCTGAGCTGGGTGTTCCCCTTGTCGTGCCGGGGCGATGGCAGTCGGTGTTTCGATGATCGATGTTGCTGCTAACAAATAGTGTGCCAAGCAGTGCACGCAATCTGGCGACGTCGGGCGAGCCCTCCTAGGGTCACGTTGTGGAGTGGGCGACTTTGGCCAGTGCTGCTGCGGGTGCTGTCATAGCGACGGCATCGGGCGCGTTCTTCGATCGCCATCGATGGCGGCGGGAGCGCAGGGCCCATCTCTTGGAGGTTCGCCGAACCCTGTACGGCGAGTATCTGACCTGCTTATCGAAGGCGCGCAACGCGTTTCGCCTCCTCGCTCGAGACCATGAGCTTGGGCCGCTGGAGCGAGAGAGAGCGGCGCGGGAAAGGTTCGCATCGTGCTACGAACTGCGCTACCAGATGACGATCACCGCGTCAGCGCCCGTGGTTGAGGCATCCGAGGAGACCTTCCGGCGGCTTCGGGACGTGCGGGACCTCGCCGCGGCTGGAGTGCTCGCGGGCGATGAGGCTTACTCGGGAGGCCGGGGCGCATACGAGGGGGCGCTCACTCGCCTACGCCTGGCCATGCGAGCCGAACTTGGGTCAGATCAGTAGTCGACTGGCAGGGTCTGGCCGTCGAGCGCATGACGCACGAGTATTGAGGCGGGGGTGATGTTGTGTCTCGTCGTCCGTGGGTGCGCCGAAACGTCGGTGAACAGCGGTTGTGGGCGTGGATGCCGTATCAGGAAGGTTCCAACCGACGCTGGATTCTGGAAGAGCTGGGAGAACGGATACGCCCGGAGTGGAACAACGAGATGACGCCGGGGCGGTGGGAGATCGCCCGTCCTCACCTGCGCACAATCGTCTCCGCGCTCGCAGAACGCTTCGGTGAGGTGGACGTATACCTGCAGTTCTCCGCCACCGAACGGTGCGACACGCGCTGCCGGGATGCCGCCGGGGACGACTGCACATGCTCCTGTATGGGGGAGAACCACGGCGGAGCCGCGTACTGGCGAAACTGGATGCTCGTAGGAGAAACGACGCTGGTCGACGTTGCCCGGAAAGAGCGGCACTTGCTCGTGCGGAGTCGTTCATGACTTCGGACAACTCGCACCTTCCGTCCCCGACTCGTCCGGACAGAGAAGATCGACTTTGCTGTAGCGGGCGATCACGGAGGACAGAGCTTTGCGGTGGCGGCCTCGGCGAGCTCCGATCAGCAGGCGGCTCTTGCTCGTGCTGCTGTCGCTCCCAGGCCGTTCGCCAGAGCTTCATGGGCTCGGGGAACTCGTCGTCGCGGAGCACCTATCCGCGCGACGTCTTATGGTTGTCCCTGCCGAATACTTCATCCGTGCAGGTCATGCTGCATGTTGGTATTCGTGGAGGATGCCTCCGAGGTGGTCGTGGCGGCGTATGTCCAGGCGGCTCAACTTGTCCGGATCGTTGATCGGTGTGGGCAGTGGGTGCAGCGGTCGGGCGTTGGCGATGCCCTGGTGGGGTCGGTGGGCGTTGTAGAACTGCCCGTACTTGTGCAGGGCGTGCAGGAGGTGGCGCTGGTTCCAGATCAAGGTCCGGTCCAGGAGCTCACGTCTGCAGGTCTGTACCCACCGTTCGATGAGCGAGTTCATTCTCGGCATCTGGATGCCGCTGAGAACGACTGTGATCCCCGCGTCCGCGAGGACGCCATCGAACAGGGCGGGGAACTTCCCGTCCCTGTCTCGGATCATGAATCGTGCCCGGAAGTCGACGTCTTCGAGGTCCATGACCAGGTTCTTCGCCGCTTGTGTTACCCAGGAGGTGGTCGGGTGTGCGGTGGCGCCCAGGATCCGGATGCGGCGACTACTGTGTTCGATCACCACGAGTATGTACATTCGCGCGCCGGACAAGGTGACCGTCTCAAAGAAGTCGCAGGCCAGGAGGGCGTCGGCGTGCGAGCGCAGGAAGTCGGCCCACGTGCTGGAGCTCCGGTCGGGCGCCGGATCGATGCCGGCATCCTTCAGGATCTTCCAGACGGTCGACGCGGCCACCTTCACACCCAGCACGAGCAGCTCACCGTGCCGACGCCTGTACCCCCACTGCGGATTCTCCCTCGCCAGACGCAGCACCAGAATCCGGATGGAGCGCACCGTACGAGGTCGACCAGGTCGCTTGGGCCGCGATAACGCGGCATGGTGGCGTGTGACGAGGTCGCGATGCCAGCGCAGCACCGTGTCAGGACGCACGAGCAGTCGCACACGCCGCAGGGTGGGTAGCGGAAGCCGGTGCAGCAGCGCCGCCAGGAACGCCCGGTCGCTTGTGCTGAACCGGACCTTTCCCTTGCCGAGTTGGCGTTCCAGGACTGCGATCTGATGGCGCAGGGCGAGAATTCCTGCATCTTTGTCCTGGTCGCTCATCGGCAGCAGACGCAGCACCGCGAACGCATTCGTCACACCAAGGTAGGCCAGTCGTAGCAGCACGATCGATCGTCATGACGCATGGACAACGGCTACGCGAGAGCGCCGGCTCGAGCGACCGCGGCCGACGACTGTGAGGTCCGGTGCAGGCCTCCGACCAGGGAGGATGAATTCTCGGCAAGCACAGCACCGCACGATGTTGGGAACAGTCGCCAACAACGTGGCCATGGGCGCCGTGGCGAACCTGACCGACGTGATAGGGGCTGGACCACGGTCGGGAGATCCGGGTCAGTACCGTTCCCCCAGTGTGAGGCGGCGCGAGAGGCTTCAGCCGACTTCCTGTTTGGGCAGCAGACGAGCCTCCTTCGCCACGACACGCGCTGGCCGACCGACATCGTCGAACGCGAGAGCCTACTCGCCCGAACCACCCAGACCGGCGCGTACCTGAACCGTGAACTCGACGCTCATATTGACGGGTTGGACATCGTCGGGGAGATCCGGTCCGTCGAGATGATGCTCGCCGTCGAACCTGTCGCCGACCGCACTACCCGCGCGCCACTCCGGCTCGGCCCAGTACGGATACCGCATGACGTGATCGGCCGCGAGGTCGACGTCATCGCTCGCCTCTCCGCGCACGGCCTCGTCCTATCCCGGCCGCTGATCATGACCGAGGGCGAGGCCAAGGAGGCCATCACCACGATCTACTTAGTATTGCAGCGTACCCGGCCCGAGACTGAGCGGGTCCCGTCAAGCCCAGCACCCGGAGGCCCTGCCGTGTCCACCCCCGTATCCACCGCCGTCCCACATCTGCGGCGCAGCCTGCGCCGCTTCGACATCATGGCGATGGGCGTCGCCGCCGTGCTCTCCTTCGATACCCTCGGACAGATCGCGTCCGGTGGGGCGAGGCCGCTACCTGGATCGCCATCATCGCGTTGGGCTTCCTCGTCCCGTACGCCTTGATCTTCGCCGAGACTGGCGCGGCCTTCCCCCAAGAAGGTGGGCCGTACGTCTGGGTGAAGCTCGCCCTCGGCAGGTCGGCGGCGGCTGTGACCACCCTCTTCTACTGGGTCACCAACCCCATTTGGCTCGGCGGCTCCCTCGTTTTCATCGCCGCCGAGACCTGGGACGGCTTCGTTTTCCGCCTCGGCACCGGTACCTTCGCCGACTACGCCTTCAAGCTGCTGTTCATTTGGGCGGCCATCCTCACCGCCGTCATCTCGCTGCACCGCGGAAAGTGGATCACCACCGCGGGCGCAGCGATGAAAGTCCTCGCCATCATCCTGTTCACCGGCACCGCCCTCGCCTACGGCACCGAGAACGGCTTCCACGGCCTCGACAGGACCTCCTTCAGCCCGACCAGCGCCGGTTTCCTCGCCCTGGTACCGGTGCTGCTCTTCGCCTACGTCGGCTTCGAGGCGCCCAACGCCGCCGGCGACGAGATGCACGACCCGCAGCGTGACGTCCCGATCTCCATCGGAGTCTCGGGCCTGATCGCCGCCTGCTGTTACCTGCTTCCGGTCCTCGCGATCCTGTCCGCCGCCCCGCCTGGACAGGTCACAGGCATCGGGGGATTCATGGACGCAGCGCGCCTCGTCTACACAGGCGTGTACGGCGGTTGGACTGAGCCGCTGCTCACGGCCACCGCCGTATTGTTCGTCTTCGCGCTGCTCACCCAGGGCAGCGCCTGGATGATCGTCAGCGACCGCATGCAGGCCATGGCCGCCGCCGACGGCGGTTTCTTCAGCCGCGGCCTTGGAGCCTTCCACTCACGGCTCAGCACCCCGGTCCGTATGAACCTCCTGTCCGGGATCACCGCGACGGCCTTCATGATCGCCGCTATGACCCTTGTCCACGGCAGCGCTGCCGCCGTCTTCAACGTGGTCCTCACGGTCGCCATCACCACTCTGCTGCTCTCCTACCTCACCATCGTGCCGGCTCTGCTCATCCTGCGCGTACGCCACCCTCAAGTCACCCGCCCCTACCGAGTGCCATTCGGCACGGCCGGTTTCAAGGTGTATGCCGCGCTCACCTACGGCTGGATCGTGCTCGGCTCCTGGGTGGCCCTGTTCCCGGGCACGTTGGAGTCCCTGTTCGGCATCAGCTACGACTTCCACGACACCTGGGGCGTCTCGCGTACCACCTTTGAGGTGTTCACCCTCGGCACGGTTGTCCTGCTGCTAGTCATCGGCATCGCCGGATACGCCACCAGCCGGGGCCCGTCGGCCCTCACCTCCGACCGTTCGGCCAGTCGCCCGGTCAGCATATCCGGCGGTTCGCGAGAACATTGACAGCTCCTGCCAGCCCCTGCGGGGGAAAGGACCACCGTGGTCGGCACCCAGCTCAACCTCGTGATCCCCCTGCTCCGGTTCTCCTCGATCCTGTCCGCAGCAGCCTTGACCTTGGCCTTGAGCACCCGGCGTGCGGAAGCGACACCGCCTTGTCCGGGCGTGAGCCCGTAATCGGTGCGGGCCGATAGCCACGACGCCGGACAGGGAAGGCGCCCGCAGGTGGTCAGAGGAGACACCGGGGTCAGGGCGACAGCCAAGGGAGCACGAACTGGCGCCCGCCCACGCCGCGCGTCACCCCGGCAGGATCACGCTGCGCCAGCTGGCAACGACATCAGTTACGGAGAAATCGCAAACCGGTTGGCGACGCACCTGCGAGACGCCGAGCCCGGTTCATTTCCCAGGAGGGACTTCGTGGTCACCGCCACTGACCCAGTGCGCCGCGCCGCGGCGCGGCACAGCATGCTGATCGGACCGCCGTCGTCTTCAACGGCAGGACCCTGACGTTCCGGGAGGTTCACGAGACCGCCAACCGATTTGCGAAGGTCTTGTCGGCCAACGGGATGCGGAAGGGAGACTATCTGGGTCTGCTGACCGAGGTCACTGAGCGGCTGGTCGCCGGCATGGGCGATGTGCAGCGTCGGGCTCGGTGGAGCAACTGCCACTGGGGGCACAGACTTGATGGCAGAGCTGGTGAACGTGAGTGCGGACGGACCGGGGGTGCCGCTGACGGAGTCGGACCCGATGCTGCTGCTCCGCACCTCAGGCACTACGGGCAGGCTTAAGAGTGCGTGTCACGTGGTGAGTTGACGTGCTGCGGCATGATTGCTCTTCGTGGGTGCCGATCTGTCGCAGCGACTGGTTCCTGATGGACTGTGGGTTCTGGTCGCACCGTTGTTGCCGTCATCCACGCCGCGCCGCCAGGGCGGCGGCACTGCTCCGGTGGACGAGCGGGCGGTGTTCACGGCCGTGGTGTACGTGCTGACCAGTGGGTGTGCGTGGCGGCATCTGCCGCCGACGTTCGGGGCTCGCCGGCGACCGCGCACCGCCGGTTCGCGGCGTGGACGAGGGCGGGTGTTCGGCGGCGGCTGCACCGGGCCGTGCTGAACCCGGACTTGGCTGCGAGAACGGGGCATCGCCGTCCGAATCGCGCGCCTGTGGGGTTCCAAAACAGGGCCGCCGCACTGACCTGCGAACTTATCCGGCCCTTTCATACTCATTGATAAGTCCTCCTGGAACGGGTCGACGCTTGATCCGTTCTTGCGAGAGGCCGGCGACGGGAAGGTCGGGTCGGGGCGGTTTGAGTTGGCGTCCGCGGTGGGGTCTTCGCCCGTTGTAGTGGCGGGCGTATTCGTTGAGCGCGGTGCGAAGGTGGCGCCGGCCGAGGATGAGCATGCGATCAGTGACCTCGGAGCGGACGGTGAGTACGAATCGTTCCGCGTACGCGTTCGCGCGGGGCTGGGCGGAGGGATCTTCACGACCGTGATGCCGGCGCTGGCGAGGGCGGCGTCGAACGCATCGGTGAACTGCCCGGCCCGGTCCCGCACCAGGACCGAGAACTCGGATGCTCGGTCTCCCCGTTCCATGAGGAGGTTGCGTGCCTGCTGGGTGGTCCAGGGGCCGTCGGGATGGGAGGTGGTGCCCAGGATGTGTACGTAGCGGGTGCCGGCCTCGATCGCGAAGAACACGTAAAGGCGTCGCAGGGTGAGGGTACAGTCGATGTGGAAGAAGTCGACGGCGGGCATGGTCGATGCCTGGGTATGCAGGAACTGTCGCCATGTTTCGTGTCGGTCTGCCGTTTGGGTGCTGGCGGTATGTTCAGACGTTTGAGGACTCTGCGGATGGTGGAGGCACCGATGCGGTGACCGAGCCCCATCAGCTCGCCTTGGATCCGCTTGTACCCCAGGACGGGTTCTCTGCTGCGAGCCGTTCGATGAGCGTGGCGATTGCTTCGTCGAGAGGAGGGCGGCCGACCTTGTGTGGATACGTCCATTTCCGCGCCTCCAGGCGGCGGTGCCAGCGCAGGAGCGTGCCGGGGGTAACTAGTCTCTGTGCGCGCAGCTTTCTCGGCAGAAGACGGACGAGAGTGGTGAGGATCGCGCGGTCCGCCCAGGTCAAGCGCGGTCTCGGAGTGCTGCGGCGCAGCACGGCTACCTCATGGCGGAGCACGAGTAGCTCGACGTCCTTGGATGCGGAGGAACGGCCGAGTAGCACGAACCAGCTGAGTAGCCGAGTGGCGAGCAGGTAGAGCAGGCGCAAGAACACGGCCTACGGTCCTGCCCGATCAATGACGCTCCATCGATCTTTGCTGGTCAAGAGGCTTGGCCCCAATTATGGAACCCCACAGGGGATCTGTCGCCTCGGTAGCGGTAACGGGAGACCGTCACCGCCTGGAGGCTGAACAATTCGGTCCCGTCCGCCGACAGAGGCTTCCACCGGTCGTTGTGGTCGGTGAAGTGTCGGCGGACGTCCTTCCACTTCCAGCGGTGCAGCACGATCCACCAGCTGATCACCCGATGCCAGACGAATCTGGCGAGGGATTTCAGGGTGACTTTCGCGACTGCGTGCTTGAAGTAGTTGGCCCAGCCGCGCATGATCTGGTTGAGCCTGATCAGCACGCCCCTGGGATTCATCTGCGACGTTCTGCTCGTGAGGGCGCGGACCTTGTCCTTCAGCTGCCGGATGGGCCGGTCAGCAATGAAGGTGTAGACGTACCACTTGTCCGTTCCTCGCTTGCGGCGCCACTGGATGTGGAACCCAAGGAAGTCGAACCCTTCCGACATGTGCACCACCTGCGTCTTGGCCTCGGAGAGGCGAAGCCCGAGCGGTCGCAGCACGTCGGCGATATCCTCGCGCAACGCTTCGGCGTCGCCGCGTTCGCCAGCGGTCAGAACCACGAAATCGTCCGCGTAGCGGACGATGCGCCAGTTCGGGCGCCCGGCGGCACTGCGGGTGCCGATAAATCATCCGCGCAGTTCAGGCGGCGTGCTGGTATTGGTGGAGGGTTCCGCCGAGTCGGTCTCGTCGGCGGACTTCAAGGTGGGTGAGTTGGGCTTGGTGGGTGATGGGGGCGGGTAGTGGGCGGCATGGGTCGGCTTGTGACAGGGCCCTGTGCGGGCGGTGTTCGTTGTAGAAGGCCTCGTACTCGCGCAGGGTGTGCAGGAGGTGGCTCTGGTTCCAGATCAAGGTCCGGTCCAGGAGTTGGGTGCGGCAGGTCTGTATCCAGCGTTCCATGAGCGAGTTCGGCGAGTTCCTCCAGTGTCACCTCAGTCCTGTCCTGCGCGGCGAACTCCAGCAGCGCTGCTCCGAGGGCGAATTTGTAGGTACGGGAGTTGGCGCCCATCAAGATGGCCAGCCGCCAGGAGGTACGGGCGCTCGGCTCGCTTCGGTAGAAGTCCACGGTCATCGGCTCACCCCTGCGATCGTGGGCGGTTCCGGGCGGAAGACCAGCGTGCTCCAGCTCACGTCCTCCCGGGTGAGGCAATCCGATCTCCGTCCGCGGTGTACTGCGGACAGCCCGAACCGCTCTGCCAGCGCCACGGTCTCGGCCGCGGAGACCGCGAACATGCGGCGTCCTGTGGGAACCGGACCGTGCCGAAGCGACAGAGCCACGTGCCCTCCCGGTGCCACCAGCTCGGCCAGCCGCCGCATGGCATCGATACGTTCTGGCTCGTCCAGGTGCATCCACACCGCGGAGAGCAGCACGAAGTCGAAAGTCCCGCGGAGCCCGGTCAGCGAGGGAAGGGCATCGTCGATCCAGCCGATCGCCGCGTCCGCGTGCAGGCGCTGCCCGATCCGCCGCAGCTGTGGTGTGGGCTCCCCACGGCCACGACCTGATGCCCACGGGCAGCCAGTGCGGCAGCGTCACGCCCGCTGCCAGCACCGATGTCAACGACCCTTCCCGGAACGGGCGGCAACCACGGCAGGAACTCCTCATGCACGACCTCGAACGCCACCCCTCGTACCGGCGGGCAATCTCCTCAGCGTCCACCCCGTAGCCTGCAGCACTCGGCACTCGCTGCATCCCCGTACGCCCTTCCCGTCCCAAGCACACCAGACCCTCGTCTACCTGCACGTTAGGGCATCACAAGACAGGTCGGAATAATGGCACCCTTCAGGACTCGCCACCGGGTCAGGGCGGCGGTTCGCCCCAAGAAGGAAGCCTTCTCCGCCTCAGTCGTCTACCACTGCGACGGGGAAGAAGCCATGTCTGCCCGGTCCCGTGCCGGTGAACCGGTAGACAGAGGTTCTGTGACACCGCAGGTTACGGCCCAGATTGTCAGTACAGCCCTGAAGGGTGTCAATACTCCGATCAGGCTGCTGAGCTGGGCGTCTCCTGTGGATGATGCGGCACTCGGGGTGACATGGCGTGGTACTCGTTGAGCAGCCCACCAAGCACCTGGCGGCGCCTGACCGCGGCGGCGGGCAGGTGGATGATGTTCGGAGCGTCGTCTGGGGCACGCAGGTCCAGGCTGCGGTGGGCCCGTCCCGCGTTGTAGTGCTCGGCGTACTGGTTGAGGACCGTACGCAGGTGTCGATCACCGGTGATGAGGATCCGGTCGGTGCATTCGGCACGGGCTGAGCGTATCCATCGTTCGGCGAACGCGTTGGACCGGGGCTCTGCGGCGGCGTTGGGATGGCGGCTGTGCCGTTGCCGACGAAGACGGCGTCGAATGCGGCAGTGAACTTGCTCTCCCGGTCCCGGATGAGGAACCCGAAGTGCCCGGCTCTGTCCTCCAAGTCCATGAGCAGGTTGCGGGCGAGTTGGGTGACCCATGCTCCGGTGGGGCGTGCGGTGACGCCCAGGACATGGACGCGCCGGGTGGCAATCTCCATGACGAAGAAGACGTAGAGACGCTTGAGGAAGACGGTCTCCACGTGCATGAAGTCGCAGGCGAGCAGCGTGTGGGCCTGTGAGCGCAGGAAGGAGCGCCAGGTCTGCTGGGAGGCGCGCTGCGGTGCGGGCGGTAGACCGGAGCGGCGCAGGACGCGCCGGACCGTGGCGGCGGCAACCCTATGCCCGAGCCGTCGGAGCTCGCCTTGGATTCTGACGTATCCCCAGGCGGGGTTCTCTCGCGCCAGGCGCTGGATGAGCGCGACCGTCTCCTCCGCCAGTGGTGGCCGGCCGGGTCCGGCTGGAGTTTGGCGCCATTTCCAGCGCACCAAACGACGGTGCCAGGTCAGCAGCGTGCCTGGAGTGACCAGCCGATGGCGGCGTCATGCGGGTGGCAGGTGCCGTGCGAGAGCCGAGAGCACGGCGCGATCAGCCCATGAGGGCCGCGGGCGCTCGATCTGCCGGCGCAGCACAGCGACCCCATGGCGCAGCACAGCGACCCCATGCGGAGAGCGAGGATCTCGGCGTTGTTCGCGGGGGCAGACCGGCCCAGTAAGAGGAGGCAGTCCAGCAGTCGGCGGAAGATCAGGTAGAGCAGTCGCATACCCACGATCACCGATCATGCCCATACTTGGACGATCGCAAAGCCTCAGGTCAACGACCCTACGGCAATAAAGACACCCTTCAGGAGGTGTGGACGCCACGGCGGATGAGTTTGTCCGTCAGCAGGCCGAACCATCGCTCGACCTGGTTGATCCAGGAGGAGTCGGTCGGCGTGAAGTGGACGTGGAAGCGGGGGTGCCGGGCGAGCCACTTCTGGATCTCGGGGTCTTGTGGGTGACGTAGTTGTCGCAGACCAGGTGAACGTCGAGGCCGGCGGGCACGTCCTTGTCTATCCAGGTCAGGAACTTCTTGAACTCCACCGCCCGGTGGCGTCGGTGGAGTTCGCTGATGACGGTGCCATCAGCGATGTTGAAGGCGGCGAACAGGCTGGTGATGCCATGGCGCAGGTAGTCGTGGGTCCGGCGTTCGGGCATGCCCGGCATCATCGGCAGCACCGGCTGGGACCGGTCCAGCGCCTGGATCTGCGCCTTCTCGTCCACGCATAACACCACCGCCTTCTCAGGCGGGTGGTGATAGAGGCCGACGACATCGACGACCTTGTCGACGAACTGCGGATCGGTGGAGAGCTTGAAGGAATCCTGCGCATGCGGCTTGAGATCGAACTTCTTCCAGATCCGCCCGATGGTGGACTTCGACAGGCCGGTGCGCTCGGCCATAGAGGCCCGTGACCAGTGCGTGTCCTTGCCCGGCGTGGACTCCAGCGTCGCAACGATGACGTCTTCGACCTGGTCGAGCAGGATCGAGGGCGGCCGGCCGGTTCGCGGTTCGTCCTGCAGGCCGTCGAGGCGATCGGCCACGAAGCGAGCCCGCCAGCGGTCCACGGTGGACTGGTCCACTCCCAGGTCAGCCGCGACCTGCTTGTTCGTGACGCCCTCCGCGCACCGCAACACGATCCTCGCCCTCAGCGCGAGGTACTCGGCAGTCTTGGCCCGTCTCGCCCAGCGCGCCAACTGGGCACGTTCGCCCTCGGTCAGAACCAGCTCCGCCTTCGGCCGGCCGATAGGGCCCTCATCCTCAAGCCCGTCCAGTCGCTGTGCGGCGAACTTCCCGCGCCACTTGCGCACCGACTTGACGCCGACACCAAGCGCCTGCGCCGCACCCGCATTCGACATCCCATCAGCGCACGCCAGGATGATCCGGGCTCGTTCAGCCGTACGCCGGTCCGGCAACTCCGCCCGGCGCACAAGCTCGACACGCTCGTCCTCACAGAGCACGATCTCCACAGCAGCAGGGCCTCGATGCGCCATGAAAAGAAGGTAGCAACTAACCCTCATGATTTCTGGCGCAGCACACTAGACCCAGCCACGCTGGGAGGCCCGCACCCCCAGCTGGAACCGGCTGGCCGCCCCAGCCGCTCCTGCAGCTCACTCACCCGCCGCCGCAGAGTTCTGAGGCTCACACCCAGATGGCGGGCCACCGCCTCGTCCTTCATACCGGCCGACAGCAGCCTGATCAATGTCTGTTCGCCTGTGGAGAGCTCACCGTCGCCGACCGGCTGGCCGAGCGGCGACGCCTGTTGCCAGGCCAGCTCGAAGAGCTTCTGGAGGGCCTCGGTCACTGCCGAGTGCCATACCACGACGGCGCAGTATCCGCCTGCCTCGGAGGCGGTCAGCGGGAGCATCGCCCGGCGTCCGTCGACGATCACCAGTTTGAGCGGCACGGATGGCAACACCCGTGCCTGTTCGCCGAGTTCCGCCATCGTCCAGGCACGCGCGAGGACCTTCGGATCCTCCAGGGCGGTCGCCGCGTAGACACCGCGAGAGACGATCCCGCGCCTGAGCAGATCGGCCTGGAGATCCACCTGTGGGCTGGGCGGGGCGAGATACGGTGGTGTGTCGAAGAGACACACCTCGTACTCGGCGCGCGCGTACAGTTCCTCCAGGCGTGCCGCGATGGCGCCCTCGCCGGAGGCGACCTCGACCAACCGGGACGGCTCCTCGCGCAGCAGTCCCGCCTCGTACGCGGTCGCCATCTCCTCGGCGGTGGCAGCGAGCAGTTCGGATTCCGTCTCGCGCCGCCGGATCAGCGCGCGGATCGCCACCCGCGGGTCGATCGCCCGCAACCCGCCCATGGAGTCGGGTGCCTGGAGCAGACCGAGCCCGAGCAGCCGGTTGCAGGACTCGCGGACCTGGGTTGAGGACGCTCTGGCCAGCAACGCCCAGCCGCCCGCGCCGGCGTCGGGATGCTGAAGGATCGTCCGGTACACCCGCTCGTCGAAGGCGGAGACCCCCACCACGGCCCAGGGGCTGGCGGCAGGGGTCTGTCTTGCCGGGTCGTGTGCCGTGTTCACCATGACCCGCCACGGTAGACGATCGTTGTTAAGGCTCGTCGCTCCGATGCGGGCCATTACTGTCTTCAAGCCGCGTCGCTCACTTCAGGCCGAACGCCTGCAGCACGGTCTGGTCGACCTGGTTGCCGTCCCGGTCGGTGGCCTGCACACGCAGCGACACGGACTCCGAGCCCCTCGTGGGCTTGAACCGCGCCTCGCCGTGCCTGACCGTCACCTCCTTCCAGGTCGTGCCGTCGTCGTACGAGACCCAGGCCTTCAGATCGCAAGCCCTGACGCTGCCCAGCTCATCGGTGACCGATAGGCCGACCACCGACTCCCGGCCGCCGTCGGCGCGGTTGAGGAGGTCGAGTCCCTTCGGGGCGATGCCGACACTGAGCAGCGGCAGTGCCGTCTCCGCGTCGGTGTGCGCCGAGGCGAAGGACCACTCGGTGTGCGTGCTCGTGGAGTACGCGGCCCAGTCGGCGTGGCGCTGCACGTCCAGGACGAAGCGGTACGAGGCCTTGTCCGCCGGTACGTCGAAGGTGCCGTAGCCGCCGAGGGCCGAGTCGCCGACCGGCTGTCCGTTCGCGTACAGCGTGCCCTTCGCGGTGTCCTGGGTGCCGTCCACTGCTCCGTAGTGGCCCGGTGTGGAGTCACTCAACTCCGGTATCGAGAGGGTGAGTTTGTCGCCGGTGCGCCGGGAGAGGCCGTATGTCGCGCTGGACGCCGGGCGGACGACCTGGCGCAGCCAGTCCTCGGCGGGCTCCGTAGTCGCCTTGTCGTAGGTCGTCAGGGGGCTCCATTCGGCCTGGAACGCCTTCGAGCTGGGGTAGACGGAGTGCCGGGTACGGGTGTCGGGGTCGGCGTAGTAGTACTCGGTGCGCTGCGTGCCGAGTTGCAGGTACTTGGGGTTCTCGACGCTGAAGAGCTGCCAGGGGCGGAACGTGAACAGATTGTCCATGCCCATCCCGCCGGCCGTGGCACCGTAGTAGCGGGCCGTCCGCTTCGCCGTGTCGGAGGCGTCCAGGCGGTACGTCTGGTTCGCCGAGATGGAGCCGCTCTGCACGGCGAGCAGGTTGTAGACGTACGGACTGACCGGTGTGCCGCCCAGCTTGAGCGTGACCTTCCTGCCGGTCTTCAGCAGATCGGTGAGTTTGGCACCCTCCTCTCCGGTGGCGATCATCACAGGGACGGTGGTGGCGTGGTCCACGGCCTCCAGCCAGAAGCCCGGGGTCTTGCGGTACACGATGAGGTAACGGGCACCGGCCTTGGTCGCGTTGTCCAGGGCGCTCTGCGCCCGCTCCGTGGCGCCCACCCCGACCACCGCGACCTTGCCCCTGACGTCGAGCCCCGCGAAGTCGGCCTCGGTACCGCCGCCCGCGTCCACCGCCTGCACGGTGTGCTCACCGCTGATCTTCAGCGGGAAGCCGTTGTAGGTCTGCGAGTAGTAGAGCGACGACAGCGCCGTCCTCTCCGGAGTGGTGACGCTCGCCGTCAGCTCCTTCGCGTACAGCCGGAACTTGGCGGAGAACTCCAGGGTTCCCACGGTGACCTTTGGGGTCGGCGCCACATAGACGTGGTCGGTCCACCAGCCCTGGATGTACGACAGCCCCCAGGCGCTGCCCGGCCCTTCCCGGTGCCAGGTGGTGGTGAAACCCTGGAACTCGGAGTCCTCCTTGGTCTTCGGTTTGATCTCGACCGCCTTGCGGGCGTCGAGGACGATCTCGGTGTTCCCGTCGACCTTGATCTCCGGATTGCCGACGACGGATGTACCGACGGTCGTTCCGCCCGCGTCGCGGTCCGGGATCCAGGTCGCGATGGAGTAGGTGCCGGCCGGAACCTGCCAGGTCCATCCCGAGCCGACGTAGCCGGACTCGTCGGGGTAGGCGCCGTTCAGTTCCTGCAGCGTGTAGAGCGAGGCGCCGGTGGACGGGCTGCCCTCCCGGTTCACGAGGGACACTTTCAGGTCGTACGTCTTCGGTGCCTTCTCGAAGCCGACGCCCGTGGTGACCCGGATACCGTCGGCGGTCGCGGTGACGTAACCGGTGTAGCGGCCCTGGGCCTCCCCGACGGGTCGACGCCGACCGGGACCGTGGCGGTGCCGTTCGCGGGCACCGTCACCGTTCCGGAGCCGAGCGCCAGGTCCGTGAGGCTCGAGGCGACGGTCAACTCCACCGCGTGGTCCGTGGTGTTGGTGTACGTGATGTCCTTGGTGACGACATCGTTGTCCCCGTCGTCGAACTTGCCGAAGCTCAGCGTCGGGGTCGCGAACACTCCCTGCTCCACCGCCCGTACGGCGTCGACCCGGCCGTCGCCCTGCTCGAAGGGGGTGGCATCGGTCATAGTCTTCGCGGTGCTCGCCAGATCGGCCTTGATCTGCTGCCCCGTCCAGTCCGGATGCGCCTCGGCGACCAGCGCCGCCGCGCCCGCGACGTGCGGGGTCGCCATCGACGTACCGCTGGCCGTCGTGTAGTAGTCGTTCACCGGGGTTCCCATGCTGGTCCCGGCCGCGCGGGCCGCGGTGATGCTAACGCCCGGTGCGGTGATCTCCGGCTTGACCGCGTAGTCGCCGGTGCGGGGGCCACGGCTGGAGAACGAGGCCAGATTGTCGGACTTGTCGACCGCGCCGACCGTCAGTGCCGAGTCGGCGATGCCTGGGGTGCCGATGGTCTTGCCGGAGGGGCCCGTGTTGCCCGCCGCGATCGCGAAGAGGGTGCCCGTGGCGGCGGACAGCTCGTCCACGGTCTGGCTCATCACGTCGGAGGGGCCCGAGGCGGTGCCGCCCAGGGACATGGAGACGATCTTCGCGCCCGAGTTCGCCGCCCACTCCATGCCGGAGATGATCCAGGACTCCTGGCCCGAGCCCGTGTCGTCCAGCACCTTGCCGACCAGCAGTTGCGCGCCCGGCGCCACGCCCTTGTACTTTCCGTCCGAGGCGGCGCCCGAGCCGACGATCGTATCGGCCACATGGGTGCCGTGGCCGTTGCCGTCCTGCACGGTCTCGTCCGGCACGAAGCTCTGCGCGTCGGCGATCTTCCCGGCGAGGTCCGGGTGGCCGGTGTCCACGCCCGTGTCCAGGACGGCGACCTTGACGCCCGTGCCGTCGTAGCCCGCCTTCCACACCTCGGGTGCGCCGATCTGCGGCACGCTCTGGTCCAGTGACACCTTCACCCTGGCGTCGAGCCAGATCTTGTCGATGCCGTCGCCCAGTTGCCTCGCGGCCTTCGCGGTGGGTTCGGTGCCGGCGGCCGGGGCGATGTCCGCCCAGAACGCGGTCGACTTCCTCGTGGTGAGCGCGGCGCCGTCGATCCTGGGCAGCGCGAGCGTGCGGCGTGCGCCCTCGGGGTCTCGCTGCCCTTCCGGTACGTCGCGATCACCGGGGTGGTGCCGGTCTTCGCGTCCCCGTACCCCTGCTTCACCAGCTGGGTGACATTGAACAGGGCCGGGTCGAGACGGCCCGCCTGGAGCAGCGGGATCGCGTCCGACGGTACGACACTGACCTCGCCGCTCTTCTCACTGGACAGGAACGTGACGGCCTCACGGCCCTTCCCGTGCCGGACGTCGACGCCGAACCTGCCGTCCGCTCCGGCGGTGAGCGTCACGGTGTCGCCGGTGATGAGGGTGACGGTCTGTGTGCTCGTGGCGACCGACGCGGTGGCGCTCCGGGTGCCCGTGGCAACCGGTCCGTCGACCGGGGCCATGGGACCGGCGGCGACGGGCACGACAGCCCCCGCGAGCAGCCCGGCCGCTCCTGCCACGGCCCAGAGGGCGGCGTGTAATTTTCGCATGTGTGGACTTCCTCCCCTGAACGCTGAAACGCTTCCGACCCGGTGAGCGGAAGCCAGTGATCAGAGTGAGCGCTGCACGGAAAACGTCTCAAGGGATTCCTGTGGCCGAGGCGTGCCAATGCCCGCTTCGGCCAAGGCGGTCGGTAGCGAACCGTGCACCCCGAGCCGAGGCGACGGTCGGTTCGGGACGCTCCGGAGCGAACTACCGTCCAGGCACGCGGCCGGGTCACATGGCTGAGGCTTGGTCGGAGCACAGGATTCCCTCAGTCAACCGGCACAGACTTGATACATGTCTGCCACCGCAGGGTCCCGAACCGGCCGAGTCCGCGTCCTGATCGTCGACGACGAGCCCGGTCTCACCGAGTTACTCTCCGCCGCCGTCACCGACGCGGGCTAGCGCCCCTACCCCGCGCTCGACGGACAGACGGCCCTGCGGCCGGCCCGCGGCTGTGCCCCGCACGCGGTCAGATGCGGCCGTTGACGCAGACGCCCTGCACGTACACGTTGGTCGCGCTGTTCTGCGGCCCGACCGGCGCCACCCTCCTGCCGATCCTCGACGTCCGCCAGGGCAAAGCACGGCAAGCTTGACAATTCTGATTCCACAGAAGCATCAAGAAGATCAAAAGGCAGTTCTACGGACGCGCCGGATTCGAACTACTCCGCAAGTTGATCCTGCTTCAGTGACTCTCCGTAGATGGAACGGCTGCCGACACAGGTGACCTTTGAGGTTACGGATCTGGCGTCCCAGCCGCCGAAGGTGTATCAGCAGATGTTCGACGTGCTGTACATGCTGAAAACCGATCCGGAGAGTAACAAGATCAAGACGTGGATGCAGATCGGCCCGAAGGATTGGTCGATCCCCGCACCCAAGCTGCCGTTCCCCGGCGGAGCGAACGGGATGATTCTGCTTGATGTCCAGTCGTGGTGCCAGTCCGACGGCTGCGACAAGCAGGCCCAGGACTGGGACTTTTACGGAGGCCGGTCCAGGTGGAGCGGCAACCAGGACCAGCACATCATCACCGGAGTCGCCGACTTCGAGTGGAACGGCAGCGTCAACAACTCCTCTGGGAGCAAGGACAAGGACCTCTCCAGGAAACTTCCACTGCGGTGGTGGATGGACTGGGGTACGACTATTCCGGGTGTCCCTGACCCGACCGGCGAGGACGAGATAGTGTCGCCGCCAACGGCGGCCCGCTGCGACAAGGTGATATCTGGCAAGGACCCGGGGTGTGTGCTCCCGTCGTACAAGCCGGGGTACACCATCAACTCCGAGGCGTTCCCGGGCGCGGCGGCGCACATCTGGCTGATCCAGAACAAGCACGCGAAGAAGCTGGGCAAATCCCCGCAGACGCCGCTGCACTATCTGCCGTCCAAGGCGCGCAACGCACCCAGCCAAGAGCCGGAGAACAAGCTGGACAACGGCAAGCCGGGGAACCGTAAGGCGGTGTGCGGGCGCGCGTTCCGCAAGCACAACGACACCGCCACGATTATGACCCCCAACGGTAATCCCGACACGATCTCGTGTGACGAGTTCCCGTTCGCGGCGACGTACGAGTCTCCCGGATTCCCCGCTGCCAACGGCGGCCTGAACCCCGCCAAGAACACCGAGTACGCTGGCCTGGAGTGCGTGCAGACGGTGGTGGCGAAGGGTGACGGCACACGTGAGCACCTGTACAACGACACCACCTACGACGACCCCAAGTGGCCCGCGCTGTGCGGCCGATCGTCGATGTCGACCTGCATCAACACCCAGTCGATGCAGCCATTCGGCATAATCTTCGCCAAGCAGTTCCGGCTGCTGGACAAAGATGAGTACTGGGTCGACCCGGCCAATGGCCGTTTCGCGGACTGCGACCCGTCCAAGGACGAGATCAAGTGCACGATGAAGTGACCGGCCGCTGCGCCGCGCAGGTTCGGATGGCCTGACCTGTGCGGTCCGGCTACGCGGGGGCACGCCCACCTGGTGGACATCAGGTAGGCGTGCCCCTTCTCCCTCGCCTACGTCAATGGAGGACACGATGAGCGACATTCTGCCCGCCTGGACCGCCATCACCGACTGGCTGGCGGTGCACGCGCCCGCCTCGCACGCCACCTTACGGCCGGGCGCTGCCGTGGCCGAGGTTCGTTCCACCGAGGACGAGCTGGGGCTGAGCCTGCCCGCCGACCTGGCCACGCTGCTGATGGTGTGCGACGGAACGGTCGATGCTTCAGCCCATGACCGCGACCCTGACGAGTACGACCCGGGCCTGTTCCTCGCCCAGCATCATCTGCTACCGCTCGAGGAGATAGCGCATGTCCGGGGCCGGGGAGGGAACACCGACCCGTTCTGGGGCGCATGGATTCCGTTCGCCGTCACCGACTACTCCCTGCCCCCGTGGGGCGGCCTGGCAATCGACGTCGAAGGCCGCCTCGCCACCTTCAACCAGGACGGCGGTGAGCCGCCGTCAACGCCGCTCACCTCCCCTGGGTACGGATCCCTCAGCGAGTTCCTGGACACTGTTGCTGAAGCCCTCACTCAAGGCACCGGCCCGTTGATGGCCGAGGCCACACCCGGGTTTCACCGGGGCGCACTGGTATGGGGGCCGTTGCCGGGCGAGGGCGCTCCATGGACCTCGGCGCACCAGTAGGACGGCTCCACAGTCTGAGGGCAGCGCGATACGGCCATGAGACAGACCGGGGAGCAAATAGCGAGCGGTTGTCAGTCATCCCTGTCCAGCGATGACGCGCAGCACGTGCAGCGGGCCCCTGGCACCGATCATCCATGGTAGGACCGATTTGCCGTTGGTACAGACATAGATCGGCAGGTCCAGCGGCCGCCGCTCTCATGGGCTGATCGTGCCGTGCTCTCCGCTCTCGCACGGCACCTGCCACCCGCCTTACGTCGCCATCGACTGGTCACCCCGGGCACCCTGACCTGGCACCGCCATCTGGTGCGGTGGAAGTGGCGCCAAACACCGGTCAGTCCCGGTCGGCCACCGTTGCAGGAAGAGACAGCTGCGCTCATCCAGCGCCTGGCGAGAGAGAACCCGACCTGGGGGTATGTCAGGATCCAAGGTGAGTTGCGTCGGCTTGGTCATCGGGTCGCCGCTGCGACTATCCGACGCGTTCTGCGCCGCTCCGGTCTACCGCCCGCACCGCAGCGAGCATCCCGGCAGACCTAGCGTACCTTCCTCCGAGCCCAGGCCCACACGCTTCTGGCCTGCGACCTCATGCACGTGGACACCGTCTTCCCCAAACGCCTCTACGTCTTCTTCGTCAGGGAGATCGCCACCCGGCGCGTTCACGTCCTGGGCGTCACCGCCCACCCGACCGGCGCATGGGTCACTCAACTCGCCCGCAATCTGCTCATGGATCTCGGCGACAGGGCCGGCTGCTTCCGGTTCCTCATACGGGACCGGGACAGCAAGTTCACCGCCGCGTTCGACGCCGTCTTCGCGGGCAACGGCACAGCCGTCATACCGACTCCGCCGCAAAGTCCCCGGTCAAACGCGTTCGCCGAACGATGGATACGTACAGCTCGCGCCGAATGCACCGACCGACTCCTGATCACCGGTGAACGACACCTGCGTACGGTCCTCGACCAGTACGCCGAGCACTACAACACGGGGCGGGCCCACCGAAGCCTTGGCCTACGAGCACCCGACGACGACCCGAACGTCATCCCCCTGCCCGCTGCCGCGGTCAGGCGCCGCCAGGTACTTGGCGGACTGCTCAACGAGTACCACACCACGTCACCCCGGCTGCCTCACCATCCACACGAAAGGCCCAGCTCAGCAGCCTAAATGGAATATTGACACCCTTCAGGCCAACGCGGAGGTGCCGGGCGCGAACGTGCGCACCTTGCATGTCCTGACGCCCGCCCCAGGCGACGCAGGCTCCGCCTCGGCGGCCACCGCCCCAGACCTGCGGTCGGCTGCGCCAGAGGCGCCGGTCATGCGCGGGAAACCGCGACGCCGGGCTACCAGCGGGCGCTGGCGGCTCATCAGGCCCGCAGGCCGGAACGGACCCTCGACCCGAGGATCACGGCAGCCATCGAGTGGCAGAACACAGACTCCTCTCTGCGCGAGCCGGAGGAGGCGTTCGGCGATGGGCAGGCCGCGATCGAAGACCTGCGGGTGAAGGCGAAGGCCATGGGTTCGAGTTTTCCGAAGGGCGCTCGTAGCCGAACTCGCGGGTGGTGCGCCCAGAACGGAACCGGAGCGGGCTGGGGTTCGTCCGAGCCTGCCGAACCTGCCTGGGTCTCTAACGTCGAAGGCAGATGCCGCCGGTTCAGAGATAGCTGATGCCGGTCAGTTCTTCGGCCGCTGCCCAGAGCTGCTTGCCAACAGAGGGGTCGGCCGCCTCCCGACTGAGCCGGGCGTCGGTGACCGGGCCCCTCGTCTCCCAAAGCACGGACGGTCCGAAGAACTGGCCGCCCCGCAGGCCGGGTTCGGTCGCGGCGCGCAACTGCGGCAGCGCGCCCTGCTCCACGGACTGGGTGGCCAGGAGGCCGACCCACGCGATCAGCTGCCCGAACCGGCCACGGTGCTCCCAGGCGCGCGGGGTCAGGTTGGTGTGGGTGAGACCGGGGTGGGCCAGCGTGCTGACGATCGGCGATCCGGCGGCGCGCAGGCGGCGGTCCAGTTCAACGCCGAAGATCGTCGTGGCGAGCTTGGACCGGCCGTAGGCGGGAGCGGCCCGGTAGTTACGCTCGAACATCAGGTCGTCGAAGTCGAGGTGCGCGTTCTTGTGGGTGATCGAGCTGAGGTTGACCACCCGGGCTTCCCGCGCCGCGGCCAGCTTGTCGAGCAGCAGGCCGGTCAGCGCGAAGTGGCCCAGCATGTTGGTGCCGAGCTGCAACTCGAAGCCGTCGACGGAGGTGCGGCGCGGGCCGAGCAACACCACGCCGGCATTGTTGACCAGCAGGTCGATCGCCGGGTGGTCGGCGGCCAGCCCCGCGGCGAACGCCCGTACCGAACCGAGGGAGGCCAGGTCCAGCTCCCGTACCTCGACGTCGCCGCCGATCCGGCGGGCGGCCTCCTCACCGGCGTCGGTGTTGCGAACGGCGAGCACGACATGGGCGCCGTGGCGGGCCAGTTCGGTGGCAGTGACCAGGCCGAGGCCCGAGTTCGCGCCGGTTACGACGGCGATCCGGCCGTGCTGGTCGGGAATGCGGTCGGCGGTCCATCCGGTCATCCGCTGCTCCTGAGGGTGTCGGTGCGGTACACGACGACGCTAGGAGCAGTGCGCGCCGGATCGGTCGTTCTCGGTTGCCTAGGTCTGCGGGACCTACCTTGCCTGCCCGGCGACGCGGCACACTTGGGGCATGAGCCACCCCTACGCTCGTGAGCTGGGAGATTTCCTGCGCGCCCGGCGCGGCAGACTGCGTCCGCACGACGTCGGTCTGGAACCCGGCGGCCGGCGCAAGGTCACCGGGCTACGGCGCGAGGAGCTGGCACTTCTGGCCGGGCTGAGCACCGACTACTACCAGCGGATGGAGCAGGGCCGGGAGGTACGCCCGTCCGACGACGTCCTGGACGCGCTCGCCCACGCACTCGGACTCGACGACGAGGAGCGCCGGCACCTGTTCACCCTGGCCCACGCCGCCCGCCGGCCCATGCCCGCCCGGGCGGACCACGGTCCGGAAAAGGTGCCGGACAGCACCCGGCGACTGCTGCGGGTGATGGACACCCCGGCGCTCGTACTCGGCCGGCACCTCGATCTGCTCGCCTGGAACCCGATGGCGGAGGCGCTGCTCGGCAGCCCGGACGCCCACCCGTCCGACCGGCTCAACATGCTCCTGCTGATGTTCGACGACACGCTGACCGGCGAGCGGAGCTGTCGGGACTGGGAGCGGCAGGCCCTGGACTACATCGGCATGATGCGCGCCGCCGTCGCCGCTGACCCCACCCATCCGCGCGCCACCGCGATCGTGGGTGAGCTGAGCATCCGCAGCGCCGAGTTCCGGCGGCTGTGGGCCCGGCACGACGTACGCGCGTCGGTCAGCGGCTCCAAGACCTTCCGGGTCCCCGAGGTCGGCGACATCGTCCTGGACTGGGACACCTATCCGCTGCCCGGCAGACCCGGCCCGGTCATGCTGGCCTTCACCGTCGAACCGGGCAGCCCCGACGCGGACCGGCTCCAGCTTCTGGCGTCTTTGCACGCGACCCGCTCGGCACGCGCCGACAAGCGCTCCTTCGAGAAGACGAGCGTTCGCCGTTGTGCAGCGCCCGCTCGCCCGGCCGGGCGACGAACCCGATGAGCCTGGCGGCATCTGCCTTCGACGTTAAACTCTGATCCACGGTGCAAAGCGTCCAGACCCGGCACGCGTCTAAGCCTCGATTCACCGGGTGACGGTTGGTCCAGTGTCCGGACATGAAAGTGGAGATGCGCCCTGACCTGGGAGAATAGGAGTTCTCTAGGCTTCTACTCGACCAGTTCGTAGGCGCATCTCCGGGATGCATTCGTCCATGCCGCCAGGTGCGGTGTCCGTGTTGTTCGACGACCCCAACCTGGTCGCGGATGCCGGCCTGGTCCCGGTGATGCGCCTTGCCAAGCGCGGTCGGCTGCCGGACCTGGTCCGCGAGACCGTACGCATCGACGGCGCGGGCAACAGTGGCGGGGCGAACCCTGCGGCCAAGGTGACCTCGCCGCTCGCGGCGATGTGCGCCGGGGCCGACAGCATCGAGGACACCGACCGGCTGCGGCACGGGGCCATCGCCTTCATTGACGTCGACTCCACCACAAGCGCGTCTTCGGCCCCGCCAAGGAAGGTGCCCAGGTCGGCCGGTTCAAAGGGGTACGCACGCTGCACCCGCTGCTGGCCGCCCTCTGCACCCCGACCGCCCGGCCGGTGATCGCCGCCGTCCGGCTGCGGCAGGGCAAGTCGGCCGACTCCCGCGGCGCCGAACGGTTCGTCACCGAAGCCCTGGCCACCGCCGGCGAGGCAGGCTGCACCGGCACCCGCCTCCTGCGCGCGGACAGCCAGTTCTACAACGCCGACGTGGTGGCAGCCTGCCGCCGGGCCGGTGCTCACTTCTCGATCACGACGGGGATGAACCCCTCGAGCAAGCGGGCCATCGCTGCTATACCCGAGGGCGCCTGGACGCCGATCCGCTACCCGAGGGCGGTCACCGATCCTGACACCGGCGAGCTGATCTCCAACGCGCAGGTCACGGAAATCCCGGCCTACACCGCCTTCACCGGCCGCAGGAAAGCCGAGCAGGTCACCGCCCGGCTGATCGTGCGCCGAGTACGTGACCCGGCCAAACCCGCCACCATCGGGGAGCAGGGTGAGCGTCTCCGTGGTGCAGGGTTTTCGTGCTCCCGAGCAGAGAGGTCTGCGATGGCTGTTCCCTCACCGACCCGGTTCGGCGTCCTGCTGCCGACCCGTGAACAGGCGATCCTCGGCCGCTTCGCTGCCTCTTCCCTGTTCGGATTCGCCCGGCAGGCCGAAGGCCGGGCTTCGGCTCGCTGTGGACGGGCGATTCTCTGACGGCATGTCCCCGGCTCGACCCGCTGGTGGTGCTGCCCGCCGTCGGCGCGGTGACGAGCGCCGTCACCCTGGGGACCGCCGCGCTCACTCCGGCGCTGCGGCATCCGCTCGTCCAGCGGGTGTGTTCGGCGGTCTGCGACTGGTGGTGTTGAGCACTCCATCAGTCCGGCAGCAGGTGTGACACGAGGGTGCGTGCCCATTCGGGGGTGAGCGCCTGGTCGGTGAAGACAGCCCTGTAGTAGAGGGGGGCGAGCACGGCATCCATGACGCGTTCGACGGTCGGGGTCTGATGGCCCCGGGCCTGTTCCCGTTCGAGTATGGCTTGGAGCTGTTGCCTGCGCTCTCTGGTGCATGCGCTGGCGCCTTGTTCGCCGGCTGTGCCGATGGTGGCGCGTACGAGGGGGAGGGTGTCCGGGTCGTTGAGGTCCTTGGCGAGGTCGGAGGCGTAGCGTTCCAGGTCCTCACGGAGGCTTCCGGTGTCTGGGACCACTATGTCGCCGGAGAAGCGGCTGGTCGCGACATCGGTGAGCAGTTCCCCCACTGAGCCCCAACGGCGGTAGACCGTGGTGGCGTGCACGCCCGCGCGGGCGGCCACGACCGGGATTGTCAGCAGTTCGCCGGTCTCGTCGGCGAGTAGTTCCTCGACCGCGCGGTGGACAGCCGCACGGATGCGGGCGGACCGGCCGCCGGGTCGGCTGCCGGTGCGGGGCAGAGGGGAAGTCGTAGCGGACATGTGACCAGTGTTGCACTGATCATTGCCTTTTAAGTGCAGCGATCGCTGCCTTTATGTTACCTTGAAGCCACTAACGCAAAGATCACTGCGAGGCCCTCGTATGTCAGTTGAGTCTGTCGGCACCGCCGCACCGCTCGTCGGCGGTCCGCAACGCGCACGGTGGAAGGATCCCTCCCCCTGCGTGACCGCTGCCTTTGTCCTCTTCTTGGCCGCTTCCAGCGCACCTTCCCCGCTCTACGTGATCTATCAGCAGCAATGGAAGTTCACGGCGTGGGTACTGACCGTCGTCTTCGCCCTCTACGTGGTCGGCCTGTTGGGCTCGTTGCTCGTCGTCGGCTCGCTGTCGGACCATCTCGGCCGCCGGCCGGTGCTCGCCTTGGCGATCGGACTCGAGATGGTCGCGCTCGTCCTGTTCTATGTGGCCGGGGACGTGTTCGTCCTGTCCGCCGCCCGGGTGCTGCAGGGCATCGCGACCGGGGTGGCGACGCCTGCCCTGAGTGCCGCCATTGTCGATCTTGAGCCGCCGCATGCCCTCGGGCGTGCAGGCGTCGTCACCTCGGTGGCTCCCCCGACCGGGCTCGCTCTTGGTGCTCTCGGCTCCGGTGTGCTGGTGGAGTTCGGTCCCGCCCCGACCCGGCTGGTCTACGCACTGCTGTTCGGCGGAATGGTACTGGCGGCGGTGGTCGTCGCCCTCATGCCGGAGACATCTCCCCGTCGGCCGGGAGCCGTCGCCTCCCTCCGCCCGCGGGTCGCCATGCCAGGGCACCTGCGCGCGGACATCGTCCCGGTGGTGCCGGCGATGATCGCCACCTGGGCACTGGCTGGGATGTACCTCTCGCTCGGCCCGTCCGTCGCGGCCGAGTTGTTGGGGCTGCACAGCCATCTGGTCGGCGGCGTCGTCGTGACACTCTTGGCGGGCACCGGAGCTCTCGCAATCTTCCTGCTCCGCTCCCGGTCCGCGTCCTCGCTGCTGGCCCCCTCGTCCGCACTGCTCGGGCTCGGCACCCTGATATCGCTTGCCGGGACGGTGGAGGGCCTCGGCTGGCTTTCCGCTGTCGGCACCGTCGTCGCGGGTCTCGGCTTCGGCGCATCGGTGCTGGCGACGTTCGGCACCTTCGCCCGGATCGCCAAGCCGCACGAGCGCAGTGCGGTCTTCGCCCTGGCGAACGTCATCAGCTATCTCGGGAACAGCGTGCCCGCCGTACTCGGAGGAATCGCCGTCACCGCCCTGGGGCTGAGAATCGCCGCCGTGATCTACGCGCTGGCGATCTCGGTGATCACTTTCTCCGCCCTCGTCCTGCGCCTGAACCAGATACGGGCGCAGCGCCGTGGAGCCGTGGCAACGTGCAGGTGAGGCGCCGGCCGACGACAGAGGATCCAGCGACCTCCATTTCCATCACACCGACCATTACAGCGTTCCACGATGCGTGACAAGGGGACCCCGTGACCACTGCAAGCAGGAGGAAAAACCTTGAGGTTCAGCGATCGGACCACACGACGATCCGGTACACGGCCAGCGGTCCGGCCGGAGGACCGACTCTGGCTCTCATCCACGGGTGGGCGTGCGACCGCAGTGACTTCGACGCGGTGACCGACCATCTGCCCGAGGGCTACCGCGTTCTCGCGATCGACCTCGCTGAGCATGGCGAGTCACGGTCGACGCGGAACGTCTGGACCATGGAGGAGTTCGCTCGCGACGTGGCGGCAGTGCTGGAAGCCGAGTCGGTGGACACGTGCACCGTGGCCGGGCACTCCCTCGGCGGGGCGGTCGCCGTCGAAGTCGGCCGACTGCTCCCTGACACGGTCTCGCACGTCGTCGCACTCGACGCGCTGCACTACCTGTCCCTGTTCCCGGCGCTGAGCGAAGAACAGACCGACGGGATGCTGCATATGTTCCGTGAGGACTTCGCCGGAGGCGTGCGGGCCCTCGTCGAGGCAGGTTCGCCGGCAGGAACCGACACAGGCCTCAAGGAGTCGTACTTCGAGAAGATGGCCGCGGTGCGGCAGCCCGCGGGTCTGCGTTCCATCGAAGGGCTGGTCCACTGGGACATGGACGCGACGCTACGCGAGACACAACAGCCGATCACCGTGTTCGCGATACGTGACCTGGTGACGCAAGAAGCGGTCGACCGCTACGGGGACCGCTACGACCTCGTGCTCGTCGATCTGGGCAGCCACCACTTCCCTGTGGAGGCACCCGAAGGCACGGCGAAGCTTCTGGCCGGCGTGGTGACCAAGCAGTCACGAGCGTGTTGGTCACGGCTGTCTTGACGTAAGGGAAGAGCCCCTGGAAAGGCAGCACGTACAACTCGGCGTAGGGCCCGAACCGGACGCCCACCCGACCTCATGCCGGGCGAGCGGTCCGCGCGCTGACAGGCGGAGTGATCGTCGTCCGGTGATCCTTTGTCACCGCTGGACTTCGCAGTTCGCCATAACGAGCAGGGCCCGCAGCAACGTGATGGCGTGATGGGCGCGAGTTCCGCAGTTTCCTGTACGGGCGGGCGTGGACGCACGCCGAGGGGCCGGTGGCACTGTTCAACCACGCGGTGACGTGGCTGCGCGAGAACCGGGTGCTGCTGCCAGGCGTTTCGGTATTGGCTCGGCAGGTGTCGGAGGCCCGTACGGCGGCCGAGCGGCGGCTGTACGAGGCGGCGGCGCGGGCGGCGCACCGGGCTGATCCCGCGCTCGCGCCGGCGCTGGCTGAGCTGCAGGTGAGGCCCGAGCCGGCAGTAGCCCGGGGGCCCCTTGGAGCGCAGGGCCTTTCGCCCGCCCGCCTTCCAGGCACGGCGCCACTGGTAGACGGACTTCTCGCTCACCCGTAACTCCCGTGCGATGCACGGGACTTCCGCGCCCCCTCGAAGAGGTCGACGGCTCGCATCCGTACCTCTTCGCGGCGCTTGCGCTGCTCGGCGGTCAGCCCGCCCCCATCTGGGTACCGCATGCCTCCGGCGTACCAGCCCGGACGGACCGCGTCACCGGTCCCGACACAGATCCAGACCCCGAAACGCCGAAGTCAGTATCGGCACCCGCAACGTCGTCGGCATGGACGTCCGGTACGACCTGGGCGACGACCACCGGCTCGTCGGCACCCTGTGCCCGGACATGAAGTTGACGCTGGGGCGGCCCGGCCCGGACGTCGTCACCGCGGTGACCCGGTCGGCGGACCTGCTGCGTGAGGGTTGTGGGTTCCTGCACGATCTCGTCGACCGCGCGGAGGCCGGCGACGCCGCGGCCGCGTGGACCGGACGGGTCAACACCGTCACCGCCCGCACGGACCGGGTGGACGTCGACGCGTTGCTCATCCGGCCCGACGGCCTCGTCGCCTGGGCCTTGCCCACCGGGCGGGACCTCGACGCCACCACGCTGGTGCGTGCGCTGAACACATGGTTCGGCCAACCGGCCTGAGCACCGCATTAACAGTCGTCTCAGGTTCGCTCACTAGGAAGTCGGCATCCAGATAAGCGATGCAACCCGTATGTAGGAGGCTAGTGATGGCAGTCAACGCAGCGCCGTCCGGGGAAGCACCGGCCGGCCGGTTGGCAGGCCGGTGGGTGCCGTGGTTGGTGATTGGCTTGTGGCTGGTGCTGGCGGCGGGCATGGTGCCGCTGAGTGGAAAGTTGAGTTCGGTCACCACCGACAGCGCCGTGGACACCCTGCCGGCCAGTGCCGAGTCCACCAAGGTGGCGGCGCTGGACGACCGTCTCCCCGGTGGTGACAGCAACACGTTCGTCTTCGTGTACCACCGCGCCGGCGGCATGACCGACGCCGACCGCGCGACGGTCGAGCGCCACTACAACACCCTTGCCAAGCGGTACCCGCCGAAGGCGACGGCGGCGGCCGGCGAGGACGACGAGGGCTCACCGACGAAACGCTCCACCGACGGCAAGGCGATGATGTTCACCCTCGAGGTGAGCACGACCTACGGCGCACCGGAGGCCATCATCGGCCCGTTGCGTGACGCCGCGAAGGACCGCCCCGCCGGCCTGGAACTCGACGTGACCGGCCCGGGCGCGATCGACGGCGACATGGACGCCGTCTTCGACGGCATCGACGTGCAGGTTCTCCTCACCACCATCGTCGTCGTCACGCTCCTGCTCATCCTCACCTACCGCAGCCCGGTGTTGTGGATCATCCCGCTGGTGGCCGTTGGCGCGGCCGCACTGACCGCGATGGCGACCGTCTACCTGCTCGTCAAGGGCTTCGGCATCGTGGTCAACGACCAGAACTCGGCGCTGCTGACGATCCTGGTATTCGGCGTCGGCACGGACTACGCGCTGTTGCTCATCGCTCGATATCGGGAGGCACTGCACCACCATGAGAACGTCCGGGTCGCGATGGTCCACGCGCTACGCGGCGCGGCGCCGGCCATCGTCGCGTCCGCGGCCACCGTGGTCGCCGGCCTGCTCTGCCTGCTCGTCGCGGACCTGAACAGCACCAGCGGGTTGGGCCCGATCGGTGCGGCCGGCATCCTGTGCGCGCTGGTGGCCATGCTGACGCTGTTCCCGGCGGTGCTCGTGGTGCTCGGCAGGCGGATCTTCTGGCCGGCCATCCCGCGGTTCAGCACGGCCGTGGAGGAGAAGCCGGGGCTGTGGGGGCGGCTCGGCGCCGCCATCAGCCGCCGCCGGTGGGTGGCGACGCTCGGCTCGCTCGGAGTCCTCGGCGTGTTCGCCCTCGGGCTGGCGGGCACCACCGGCGCCCTGCGGGAGCAGGACCAGTTCCTGTCCGCGCCAGAGTCGGTCACCGGCTTCACCGTTCTCCGCCAGCACTTTCCGGAGCTCGGCGGCCAGCCGATGACGATCTTCACGCGGCCGGCGCACCAGGAGCGGGTGCTCGACATCGTCAAGGACACTCGCGGTGTGGCCCTGGCCATCCCGGAGCAGACCAGCGGTGGCTGGGCCAACATCTCCGTGTTCCCGAAGGACGCGCCGGACACCGCCGCGGAGTACGACACGATCAAGCGGGTGCGCACCGCCGTGCACGCGGTGAGCGGGGCGGAGGCGATCGTCGGCGGGCCGAGTGCGGAGAACCTCGACACCGAGGTGACCACCGAGCGCGACGAGAAGCTGGTGATCCCGCTGGTGCTCGCCGTCGTCCTGATCGTCCTCGGGCTGCTGCTGCGCGCGATCGTGGCCCCGCTGGTCCTGATGGCCACCGTGATCGTCTCATTCGCCGCCGCCTTCGGCGGCAGCGTGTTCGT
This sequence comes from Streptomyces violaceusniger, assembly GCA_005405945.1. GTDB lineage: Bacteria > Actinomycetota > Actinomycetes > Streptomycetales > Streptomycetaceae > Streptomyces > Streptomyces violaceusniger. The sequence goes on along the minus strand of BJHW01000001.1, from coordinate 2,950,396 downwards.
CTTCGACACGATCCTCGGGTTCAAGGGTGTCGACTATTCGGTGCCGTTGCTGGCATTCCTGTTCCTGGTGGCGCTCGGCGTCGACTACAACATCTTCCTGGCCAGCCGGGCCCGGGAGGAGACCGTGCGTCTCGGCACCAGAGAAGGCATGCTCAAAGCCCTCTCGGCCACCGGTGGCGTCATCACCTCGGCAGGCCTGGTCCTGGCGGCCACGTTCGCGGTCCTCGCCACACTTCCGCTGGTGATGCTGATCGAAGTCGGGTTCCTGGTCGCCTTCGGCGTGCTGCTCGACGCCCTGCTGGTGCGGTCGGTCCTGGTGCCCGCCCTCACCCTGCTGATCGGCCGGCGGATGTGGTGGCCGAGTCGGCTGTCCCGTCCAGCGGCGGAGCTGCCGGACGGTCAACAGCCGCTCGCCGGCGACGAGGAGCCCGCGCTGCAACGGTGAGCGCGGCGGCACGGACGAGATCCGGGACGGGGACCCAGGCCCGTCCCGGATTTTTTCCATGGGCCCGACGGTCGCCGCCCTTTGGTGCTGCGCCACACGCCGGGGCTGGGGCCGGCGCACCGCGGTGTCCTGCCTTGACGGTGAGCCGCGCGGGGCCATGCCCGAGGGCCGCCGTCCTTTGTCCTGCGCCGCGCCGCCGGGGCGGGTCAGCGCACCGCGGTGTCCTCCCCGGCGGTGAGCCGGGCGATCGGGGCGGGCGGGGCCGCGGCCGGAAGGTCGACCCGAAGCAGCGCGCCACCGCGTGCGGAGCGGGCGACGGTGGCCCGGCCGCCGTGGGCGTCGACGACCCGCTGCACGATCGACAGCCCCAGACCGGATCCCGGCAACGCCCGGGCGCTGTCGGCACGGTAGAACCGGTCGAACACCCGCGGTACGTCGGCGGCGTCGATGCCCGGCCCGGCGTCGTCGACCTCGAGCACCGCCGACGCGCCCTCGGCACGGAGCCGGACCTGGACCGGCTGGTCCGCCGGGGACCACTTGCCGGCGTTGTCGATGAGGTTGAGCACCGCCCGCTGGAGCGCAGCGGGACGCCCGCTCACCCACACGGAGGTCACGTCGAGCGCGACCTCGATGTCGGGTGCGCGGGAACGCGCCCGGGTCGCGGCGGCCACCACCACGTCGGCGAGGTCGAGCAGCTCGGTGCTCTCGTCGCTGACGTCACCGCGCGCCAGGTCGGTCAGCTCGGCGGCAAGGGTGCTCAACTCGGCAACCTGGGCGCCGAGATCGTTGAGCAGCCGGGTCCGGCTCTCCGCCGGCAGTGCGCTGTCCAGGGTGCCGCGCCGATCGAGCCGGATCAGCAGCTCGACGTTGAGGCGCAGGCTGGTGAGCGGGGTCTTGAGCTCGTGGGCGGCGTCCTCGGCGAGCAGCCGCTGGGCCCGCCGGGAGTCCCGGAGCGCGGCGAGCATGTCGTTGATCGACTGGATCAGCCGCCGGATCTCCCCACCGCCCTCATCCGGGATGTCGGCGTCGAGATCCCGGGTGTGCGCGACACGTACCGCGGCGGCGGTCAGCCGGTCGATCGGTGCCAGCCCGGTCCGCGCCACGGTTCGCCCGACAAGGGTGCCGCCGACCACGCAGAGCAGCCCGATCAGCAGCATGCCGAACCCGAACTGGTTGATCGGGCTGTCGTCGGCGACCTGGGCCACCTGGACCGCGCCGTCGCCCGCCCGCAGCGTGTAGATGATGTAGCCGTCCTCGTCGCTGTCGTTCGACTCCATCAGGTCGGCCGACGCGCCCTGCGCCACGCGCCCGGCGTGCTCGCTGACGGGGGCAGCGCGGGTTGGCCGGCCGGCGTCCGGGTCGAGCCGTCGGGCAGGATGACCCGCACCAGTCGACCGGATCCGGGATACGGCGGTAGCTGGACCTGCGCCAGACCGGCGCGCTCCGCGGTCGTCGCCAGGACGCGGGAGTCGGCGCGCAGCTGATTCTCGGCGGTGTCCCGCAGCTCCCAGCCCAGTAGTTCGCTGGCCACCTGGAAGGCCACGAACACGCTGACCGCGATGGCCGTCGCCGCGATCACCGTCAGCCTGGTCCGCAGGGACCGCCGGCGCCACCATCGGGTCAGCCGGCGCGGTTCCCGGCCGGCGGGCCTGCTCACGGAGGAGTCTCCCGCAGCACGTAACCCAGGCCGCGCAGCGTGTAGATCAAGCGCGGCTCACCCTCGGCCTCCATCTTGCGGCGCAGGTAGCTCACGTATACCTGGAGGTTGTTGGCGGTGGCGCTCATGTCGAAGCCCCAGATCGCCTCGAACAGCGCGTCGCGGGTCAGGACCCGGGTCGCGTTGCTCATGAGGACCTGCAGGAGGGAGAACTCGGTCCGGGTCAGGCGCAGCGGCCGCCCGCCCCGCCACGCCTGGAACCTGTCGGGATCGAGCCGGACGTCGGCGAACGACAGGATCTGCGACTCCTCGTCGGTCGGTGTGCGCCGGCGCAGCAGGGCCCGCACCCGGGCCAGCAACTCCTCGGTGGCGAACGGCTTGGGCAGGTAGTCGTCGGCGCCCGCGTCCAGCCCCGTGACCCGGTCGGAGACCTGGTCACGGGCGGTCAGCATCAACACCGGCAGATCCCGGCCCGCGGCCCGCAACCGCCGGCAGGTCTCCAACCCGCCGAGGCGGGGCATCATCACGTCGAGGATCAGCAGATCCAGCGTGTCGCCGTCGGCCTCAACGACCCCGTCGAGCACGGCGAAACCGTTGGCGACGGTGCTGGTGTCGTAACCCTCGACCTGGAGCACCCGCTCCAGCGACTCACGGATGGCCGCTTCATCATCCGCGATCATGATCCGCACGCCGGCCCGCCCCTTTCCAGTCGATGTTTTTGCCGCTCATTGTCCCCGATCAACCTGAGGCCAGGATTAGAGCGTCGCTGGGGACCGCGCTCTTACGGATTGCGGGTGCCGATACATCATCCACGCAGCTCAGGCTGCGTGCTGGTAGTCGTGGAGCGCTCCGCCGAGTCGGTCTCGTCGGTCGATTTCCATGTGGGCGAGCTGGGCCTGTTTGGCGATGGGTGCGGGTAGCGGTCGGCATGGGGCGGCTTGTGACAGGGCCCTGTGCGGGCGGTGTTCGTTGTAGAAGGACTCGTACTCGCGCAGGGGGTGGAGGAGGCGGCTCTGGTTCCAGATCAAGGTCCGGTCCAGGAGTTCGACGCGGCAGGTCTGTATCCAGCGCTCCATGAGCGAGTTCATCCGCGGTACTCGGATGCCGGTGGTGACGACGTTCACGCCGGCATCGGTCATCAGGGCGTCGAAGGCGGCTGTGAACTTCGAGTCGCGGTCGCGGATCAGGAACTTCGCCTTGCTGCCCGCATCCTCGAGGTCCCCGCTCCGGTCAGCGTGCGGACTTCGAAGAGATCGCAGGCGAGTAGAGCTTTGGCCTGGCTGCGGAGGAAGTCCGCCCAGGTGGTGCTCTGTCGCTCGGGTGCGGGTGGGATGCCGTGTTCGCGGAGGATCTCCCAGACGGTGGGGGCGGCGACTTTGATCCCCAGGGCTGCGGGTTCGCCGTGGATCCGGCGAGATCCCCACGAGGCATTCTCTCTGGCCAGGCACAGGACCAGGGCGCGGATCGACTGGATGGTGCGTGGGCGTCCACGTCGTCTGGGTAGGCAGGTCGCGGCATGGCGTCGCCTGAGCAGTTCACGATGCCAGCGCAACACCGTGTCGGGCCGGACCAGCAGCAGAAGGTTCCGCAGCCTGTCTTTGGGGAGGTGGTGGAGCAGGCCGGCGAGGGCAGCGCGATCAGTGTCGGTGAAGGTGGGGACGCGTATACGCCGCGTGGCGTGCTCGATGGCGGCGAAGACGTACAGGCGTGCTCCGGTCAGCGTCCGGGTTTCGAAGAAGTCGGCGGCAAGAATTGCGTGTGCTCGGCGGCGGAGGAAGGCGGTCCAGGTCTGGCGGTCGCGCTGGGGTGCGGGATCGATGCCGTTGTGCTGGAGGATCTCCCATACCGTGGAGGGGGGCTACCTTGATCCCGAGGGTGGCGAGTTCGCCGTGGATTCTTCTGTATCCCCAGTTCGGGTTTTCTCGGGCCATGCGCAGGATGAGGGTTTGGATGCTGCGGTGGGTGGGTGGTCGTCCTGGCCGTTTGTGGCGGGAGGCGTTGGCGTGGCGGCGGTGTAGGAGGTCGCGGTGCCGGCGGAGGACAGTGTCGGGGGAGACGATCAGATGAAGCGGAGTGTGGTGCGGGGGAGCCGGTGGAGCAGGGCGGCGAGGAATATGCGGACGGGCGGAGTGAGTCGGGGTTTGGCGACCTGGCGTTGAAGGACGGCCAGTTGATGGCGCAGGGTGAGAATCTCGACGTTCTTGTCGGTGTCGCTGATCGGCAGCAGCCGTAGGAGAGCGAACGCGTTGGTAAGCGTGAGGTAGAGGAGTCGCAGTAGCACGATGGATCATCCTGGCGTACCAGCCCGGTGACTCTCAGCCGCATCCTTAATCCTGCAGGTCACAGCCTACGGATGAGGTTTTGGGCACCCACAGGGTCCCGGTCAGCCCTTCGGGGAAGCCAGCGGCTGGGCGACGAACCAAACGTTGAAGATCACGTCAGAAGATCGCCAGCGGATTGACCGGAAGCCCGGTGGCGCCGCGCACGGGAATCGTGCCGAGCGCGAACAGGAAGCTGCATCGCTCGATCTCGGCGCACACCTGTGCGAGTTCGGCCGCGTTGACGCAGTCGATCAGTGGCATCCCCAGCTGGGCGAGAGCCGTGTTGTGCAACACGGGTGCCGCGGCTGACGGTTCGGGGAGCTTGTCGCCGATGTCACCGGCGTACAGGCACACTTCCCGCTCCGCCATCCACTCGACGGCGCTCAGCGAGGTGGTCGGCAGGGGGCCGAAGGGATCGTCTGCGGCGACCCATCCCCCGCGTACGACGAGCGCGTCGCCGGACTCGACGCGCACTCCCTGGCGTCTTTCGGCCGCCGCCAGGTCGTCCGCGGTCACGACATGGTTCTCGGGGAGCCGTCCCCGCGGCGCCAGGTCGAGGAAGACCCCCGGGTGACGATCCCGTCGACGAACGCCGAGGACGAACTCCGGCCGACCGTCGCCCCGGCGGTTGCGTCTGCGACGGAGATGCCGGGGTAGACAGTGTTGTCGACCGGTATGTGCGCCAAGGCGTCGATGTGTGTCGACCGCGCGTGGTGGACGTTGATCAGCTCGTGGTCAGGAGCCGCCGGACCCAGGCGGTTCGGGTCGCCGACGCGGTCTGGGACAGCGCAGCCTGTGGCGCCATGCCGTCGAATCCGTGGAAACCGCCTGGCCAGACGTGCAGTTCGCACTGGACGCCGGCCTGGAGCAGCCGGGCGGCGTAGTCGATGTCCTCGTCGCGGAAGGTCTCGACGGAGCCGACATCGACGAACGCGCTGGGCAGACCCGCCAGGTCGGTCGCCCGGGCCGGGGCGGCGTAGATGCTCACCTGGTCACCGCCCCTGCGTTTTCCGAGCAGCGCGTTCCATCCGGTCGCGTTGCTGGTGGCGTCCCAGACCCCTCGCCCTCGAGTTCCCGGCTGCTGGGAGTGAGGAAGCGGTCGTCGAGCATCGGGCACATGAGTACCTGCCCCAGCAGCCGGGGGCCGCCGCGGTCGCGCGCCAGCAGGGCCACGCCGGCCGCGAGCCCGCCGCCGGCGCTCGCCCCGGCGACGACGATGCGCTCGGGGTCGCCGCCGATCTCGGCGGCATGCTCGTGAATCCACAAGAGCCCCGCGTAGCAGTCCTCGACCGGGGCCGGGTCGGGGTGTTCCGGTGCCAGGCGGTAGTTCACCGACACCACCACCGCCCCGGTCTCGACGGCCCAGTCCAGCACGCCCGCCACCCCGGTACGGTGATCGCCGATGATCATGCCGCCACCGTGCATGTAATAGAAGACGGGCGCGCCTGGCGCCGAGCCCACCGGCTTGAGGACGAGCAGCGAGATGTCGGGAGCACCCGGTGGGCCGGGTACGGACAGGTTCTGCGAGTGGACGGTTCCGTTGCGCGTGAGGGCCTCGTCCGGGACCGCGAACATGGGGTTGGCGCGCAGGTCCTCGATGTCCTCGGCGGTGATGGTCGGTGACACGTGGTCGTGCACGACCGCCAGCACTGCGGCGAGCTCCGGGTCGAGCGGTGGGTGCGTCCTGGACATCGGCGGTTCCTCGGTTTCAGGGGGTGGTGATCTTGTCGGAGAGGGGGACGATGATGGTGTCGGCGGCCCAGCGGGCGACCGCGGTCGGATAGGGCGCGTGGAGTCCGAGGACGATGTGGCTGAACCCGCCGTCGAGCGCCGCGCGGATGGTGTTGCGGGTGTCCTCGGGACGGTCGTAGGAGACGGGCAGGACGATGGATCGGGTGATCTCGGCCGGGTTGCGGCCGATCTCGTTGCACAGCCGATCCAGTGCGGTGCTGCGCTCGATCGCCTTGTCGATGCTGCCGCCGGGCATGTTCCAGCGGTCGGCGTGCTCGGCCGCCACGCGCAGCGTCGGGGTGGCCTGCCCGCCGATGAGGATCGGCGGGCAGGGGCGCTGGAGGGGTTTGGGACTGCAGAACGCCCCCGTCAGGTGGTGGTGGTCACCATGGAAGTCGAACGGTGCGGTTTCGGTCCACAGCCTGCGGATGATCGTGCACGCTTCGGCGAGGCTTTCCACCGCGTGGGTGCTGTCGTGGAACGGAAGGCCGTGAGCTGCGTACTCACGTCGCGCGCGCGGCGCATCGGGCCGCGAGCCGACGCCGATGCCGAACTCGAGCCGGCCGCCGGAGACGACATCGACGGTGGCGGCGATCTTGGCCAGCAGGGCCGGTGGGCGGAACCTGTTGCTGGTGACCAACACGCCGAGCCGCAGCCGCTCGGTGCGGGCAGCGAGAGCGGACAGCAGCGTCCAGCCCTCGAAGGTGGGACCGTTCGGGTCTCCGCCGAGCGGCATGAGGTGGTCGAACAGCCAGGCGTGTTCGATCTGCGGGATGCCGTCCGCCTCGCGCCAGACCCGGAGGACGTCGTCGTATGCGACCTGTGCGGGGGCGGTCATGATTCCGAAACTGGGTCCGCGGGCCGGGGCGAGGTGACCGGTCACTTCGAGTCGATCTTCCCCAGCGGTTCGCCGGCCTCGGCCAGCGACAGCCGGGCGGTGGGCCAGGCGTCGTCGTCGAGGCCGAGCGCGGTGCGCAGGTACGCGAGGGTCGTCTGCTGGACGACCGCGACACACTCGGGGCTTTCGTCGGTGGTCCGCGTGTCGTGGGATCCCTGGATGCCGCCGAGTCCGTGTTCCGCGCCGAACAGGGTCAGCAGATCGGTGACACCCGGGCCCAGACGGTAGCCGTCGGTGAACCAGTCCGGACCACGCACCGTCAGCGGGGACTGGTCCGCGTCGCCCGCGACCACGAGGCTCGGAGTCTTCAGCTCGGCGAAATCAGGGCTCATGAACGGGAAGTACTGGACGGCCAGCGGGCTCAGGTCGGCGCCGCCGGTACCGGGCAGGCACAGCAGCACCGCCGCCCTCACCCGCGAATCGGCCATGCTCTCACCGGGCGTGCCGTCAGCGTCGACCACCCGTGCGCCCGCAAGGGTGCTGGCGGTCTGTGCGCCCCAGGAGTGTCCGGCGACCGCGATGCGGTCTGGGTCGATACGGCCGGCCAGCCCGGGTACGGCGGCTGCGACGGCGTCGAGCTGGTCCAGGATGCCGGTCAGATCGTCGGTGCGGATGCGCCAGATGAGCGGGGCGCGGGGGTCGTCGGGGGCAGGTCCAGCGAGTCGAGGTGAGTGGGCTGGATGACGACGAACCCATGGGCGGCCCAGAAGTCGACCAGCGGTGCGTAGTCGTCCATGCCCAGGCTCATGCCGTGCGAGAAGATCACGACGGGCAGGTGGTGACCGGTTGCCGGCGCGGTGACCCGTACCCGCAGGTCCTCGCCACGGTCCGGGGCGGACAGCGCGATCGGCCGGACGGAGACGACCGGGACGGTGGAATCGCTGCCGCCGGCAGGTGTGGTGCTGGTCATGGGATGGCGCCTTTCAGGGGACATCGAGTGGCTCGAAGCGCGCGACATCTGCGAAGATGACAAATACGGAGCGCTGCTCCGATTCACAGCGTACGGAGCGTTGCTCCGTTTTACAAGCGGAGGCCCTCCCCGATGCCCACGCCCCCGACCGACCCGTCCCCGCCGGCCGCAAGCGAGCCGACGTCCGCCGCAACGAACAGGCCCTGCTGGACGCCGCGGCCGCCGTGTTCGTACGCGCCGGCGTCCACGCCCCCGTGCGGGAGATCGCCGCCGAATCAGGACTCGGCATGGGCACCATCTACCGCCACTTCCCCACCCGGGCGGATCTGGTGGTCGCCGTCTTCAAGCACCAGGTCGACGCCCTCGCCACCACACCCAAGGACCCCGCGGACCCCACGGACCCCGCCACCGACCCGCCCTACCAGGCCCTGCGCACGTGGGTGCACCGATTCGCCGACTTCCTGGTCACCAAGCACGGCCTCGCCGAAGCCATGCACTCCGACCAGGCCGGATTCGAGACCCTGCACAACGAGTTCGTCGAACGCCTCCTGCCCGTCCTCGACCGGCTGCTGACGGCATCCGCCGCCGCGGGCTCCACACGCCCCGACGTCCGCGCGTACGACCTCATGCTCGCCATCGGCAACCTATGCATCGGAGTCGAAGCGTTCCCCGACTACCACGCCCGCCAGATGATCGACCTACTGCTCGCCGGCCTCACCCGCACCGACCCGACCACGCAAGAACACGAAGAACACTGAGCACACCCGCTCCGTTGGCACGAGATCGCCTGGCCGACGAGGGTGTGGGTGCCGAATATTACATCCGCCCTGGTCAGGCGTGGGGCGTTCCTGCGGGGCTGGTAGCGGTCCGCGATCGGTTCATAGGTTTCGAAACCTGGGCAGTTGCGGGCCATGTCGGCTACCGACCTCCTTTCCGGGGTGGGCGCGCGGAGTCGCGCTCCTGATGCGACAGGGGAACGGGGGACTGCGGGTGATCTTTCCGGGTCGGTTTCCGCAGGCAGGCCGCGTGCGGGCGTCCTGGTCGCCGCGGACCGCCGGCGTCAAGGGGGAGTGAAGCCCCTTGGTGTCTGCCGGTAGATAGGGCACTCCCGGGGCGTGAACGCCGTAGCCGGTTCTGGAGCGCCGTAGTGAGCCTGTTTGCGGGGCTTGTCAGAAGAAAAAGTGTGCCAAGTGGGCGAAGATATGGCACCGGTGTGTGCGCTTGACATGGTGGTCGACGAGCACTGCTCACCTACGTGTCGCACGAGTGCGGTGTCGTTGGGTGGAAGCGTCGTGTCGTCGATGTATCCGGCCTGGATGGCACCGGGGGACTGACAGTCTGGGTGGCATCTGACCCGCCGTTGGATTGACGGGCGCGGGCGGTGCTTAATCGCAGGCGGTTTGGACCTGGCGCAGGAAGTGCGGCCAGTACGCCGGGAGGTTGCTGCTGTGCCGCATGCTTCGGAGGTTGAGAAGCTGTTACGCAACCTCACCGTGGGTGACGGACCTGGGGAGAGTGAGATCCGTCCGCTGGTGTGTGGGCCGGGCGGTTGCGTCTCCGTGGCAGGAGTCAGCTGACCAAACTCGCACGCATCCATGGCGCATTACTGCTGCCGTGTTGCTTCAATACAGGGAAGGTGGGGCAAGAACTCAACGAGGACAGCGGGGGCCATGGTGCGTGAGGCGGTGTTCCGAAGCGAGGATGTACCTGCTGCGGACCGGTTCGAATACTGGCGTGAACTGATGTTCGCTCCAGTGGACATGAACAGTGACCATGCTGGCGATTTCCAGGCTTCCATGCGCCTGCTGGAGCTTGGTTCCGTGTACGTGTCGCCGCAGACCTTCCAGTCGATGCGCTTTCACCGGACTCCCAGGCTGATCCGGCAGTCTGATCCCGAGCTGTTCCACATATCGTTGGTCACACGCGGGAGGAGGGGCATCGTCCAGCGTGGGCAGGAGGCCGCATACGGCCCTGGTGACCTGTGTGTGCTCGACTCCTCCCGGCCGTTCGACTGCCTCGCGGTCAGCGGCCGACGCCCGGCGGAAGCCATAGGGGTCGCAGTCCCCAGGGGGATACTGGTGTCGGCCGGGAACGCGGTCAACAAGCTGATCGGGCACCCAATATCGGGACGGGAAGGCTTCGGTGCCCTACTGGCGCAATTCCTCACCGGCATCACGACGGACACCGGCGCCTTCAGGTCCGCCGACGGCCCCGGTTAGGGGCTATCGTGCTCGATCTGCTGTCCGGGCTATTGGCCCACGTCCTTGAAGCCGAGAAACTGCTGCTCACGCCGGAATCTCACCGTCGGACGCTTGTCCTGCGCATTCGTTCCTTCGTCCGGAGCCACCTGCACGACCCCCAACTGACCCCACGCACTATCGCGGCCGCGCACCACATCTCCATCAGCTACCTGCACCGCCTCTTTCAGCACGAAGAGGAGACGATCGCAGCCTGGATACGCCACCAGCGCCTGGACCACGCCCGCCGCGATCTCGCCGACCCAGCTCTGCGCACCACCCCCATCCATGCCATCGCCGCCCGTTGGGGCTTCCCTCGGGCCGCCGACTTCACGCGCGCCTTCCGCTCCGCTTATGGCGTCCCTCCCAAGGACTACCGCCACGAAGCTCAGCAGCTAACCGAGTAGACGTATCGCCAAGCAATCGTGGATTCATCGCTAACGACGCACCGCCATCCGTCCGCCAGTCTGACGGTGGCTCCGGTACCGACGCCCTACGAGCCGGCTCTTGGGCAACCGGAAGGCAAGGTAGAAATAGGGGGATCATGAAGAAGCGTACGTACCTCACTCTCGGGTCCGTCGGTGCGGTGAGCTTGCTGATAGTGTCCTCAACTTCGGCATACGCCAACTGGAGCAGCCACATCGAAGGCGGGCGGCCGGGGTTCGGATCGCGAGTGTGGGCGGACGAGTCCTACACGGAAGTCACTTTTAAGGGCTGCGACATGACGGAGCCGCCCGGCAACGTTGGCAAGAGCGTGGACATTCAGCTTTACACCGCTGGTTTTGGTACCAAAGTGGGGCCCCAGAAGCACTTCACCAAATGCTTCGGGACGTCAAGTAGTACTGCAACCTGGACAGGACTACCGAAGAACGTCTACTACTTCAAGATCGTAAAGATCAATGGCAAGAGCGGCGAGCTCTACAAGATCGACGTCGATCAAGTTCGTGTAGACACAACCCAAGCGGACTGACGCTGCGGAAACCGTCTCTGCCGACCCTCGCGGACAATCGGGTAGGCGGGCAGGTTGCCCGACCCGCCTACCACACCACCGGACATGGGCCACCGGTCGCCGGGTCTGTGCTCAGCCAGTACCAGGGCAGGGGCGTTCCGGCTGGACGCTGCGCCACTGCAACTCGCCGTACGAGCGCTCCCACGCATCGCCGAGTACCAGGACGGGGCGGTGACCGCCGGGGTGGTGGCGCCAGCGCAACGCCACCGTCGACAGGCCCTCCGGACCCGGCGCGGCGAGCACCAGCCGCAGGGCGCCGTATGGATCGTGTCGCGCCGTCACCTCGGCGCCGGGCACGGTCCAGCGGCCCGCCCCGCCGGTGCGGCGGTGCGCGGGTCCCCGGACGGACCGGTGATCACATGGACGGAGTCGGGCAGCGGAACGTCGATCGCGGCCATCGGCCTCACCCTTCACGGCGCCGGAGGTGAGCCCCTGCACGATGTGGCGGCTCGCGAAGGCGAAGAGCACCATGGTTGGCAGGATCGTGAACACGGCCGCTGCGGACATCGAGCCCCAGTCGATGTTGAAGCTGGAGATGAATCCGTTGAGGGCCGTGGGGGTCGTCTTGTTGGCGTCGCTGTTCATCAGGGTCACCGACAGGAACAGCTCGTTCCAGCAGTTGACGAAGTTGAAGATGAACGCCGCCACGATCCCCGGACGCATCACCGGGAGCAGCACCCGGAACAGCGCCGCGAACCGGGAGAGGCCGTCGATCATCGCGGCCTCCTCCAGTGCGTCGGGGATGTTCTCGAAGAAGCCGCGGAGCATCACCGTGCAGAAGGGGATACACACGGCGATGTAGACGAGGATGAGCCCGAGCCGGTTGTCGACCAGTTTCAGGTCGGTCATCAGCAGATACAGCGGGCCCAGCGCGATGAAGGCCGGGATCATCTGGGTGACCAGGGCGGCCGTCAGCAACGCGGACTTGGTGCGGAACTCGAAGCGCGCCAGCACATACGCCGACAGCATCGAGATGGCGGTGGCGACCACGCCCGCGACGGTCGCGACGATGAGGCTGTTGGTGAGATAGGTCCCGAAGTCGGCCTTGTTGAACAGCTCACTGTAGTTCTCCAGCGAGAAGTGCTCGGGCCAGTAGGCGAGGGGGAAGGAGAAGATGTCGCCCGGCGCCTTGAGCGAGGTGATGGCGATCCAGTACAGCGGGAACACGGTGAAGGCCAGCCACAGCACCAGGAAGACGATCCGGACGGCCCGGCCGACCGCGGTCTCTTTGCCGATCACGACCTCACCTCTCGCTTCTCACGCGTGGCCAGCAGGAAGAACACCGTGAAAAGCAGCAGCCCCGCGACCACGAGGAGACCGAGCGCCGAGGCCTTGCCGTAGTCGCCCTGCTGAGTGATCTTGATCATCCAGGTGGTCACGATGTGTGTCTGGTTGTTCGGCCCGCCACCGGTCATCCCGAAGATCAGATCGGGGAAGTTGAAGATCCAGATGACCCGCAGCAGCACCGTGAGCACCAGCGTGACCCGGATATAGGGGATGGTGATCTGGAAGAGCGTGCGTGCCTTCCCGGCCCCGTCCAGCGCCGCGGCCTCGTACAGCTCGTCGGGGACCGACTGGAGCGCGGCCAGGATCATGATGGCGAAGAAGGTGACGCCGTACCAGATGTTGGCGATCAGTACGGCGATCATCGCCTTGTGCGGATCGGCCAGCCACGCCACGGGCTCGTCGATCAGCCCCGCCTTCTGGAGCAGATCGTTCACGACGCCGAACTCGCTGTTGAACATCCAGCGGAACAGGATGCCGATGAGGAACCCGGAGATCGCCCAGGGGAAGAAGATCAGCGCCTGGTAGACGCCGCGGAAGCGGAACCGGCGGCGCAGCCACAGGGCGAGCGCGAACCCGATCACGAGCTGGGGCACGATCGATCCGATGACCCAGACGCCCGTATTGCCCAGCACGGTGCCCCAGTTGGGGTCGGAGAAGACATGGTGGAAGTTGTCCAGGCCCACCCAGGAGGTGTCGGTGAGATCGTTCAGATCCCAGTGGCGGAAGGCCATCTGGCTGCCCGCGATCATGGGGTAGTACGTGAACACCGCCACGAAGATCGCGGCAGGCGCCATGAAGGCGGCGATGAGCAGGCCCCGGCGGGTCGTGAACTCCCGTTTCCGGCCGCCCCGCGGCCCGTTCCGGGTCCGCGGGGCGGCTTGCTTCCGGACGGGGCGCGAAGTCTTCGGCCCGGTCGTCGTTGCGGACGTGGCGGGCATCCCTACTTCTCCTGCTCCCACTTCTTGGTCCAGTACGCGTCCCAGCCCGTCAGCAGCTCCTTGGGCGACATCTTGCCGGTCACCATCTTCTGCACGTCGGCGTCGGACTTCTGCTCCCACTCGCTCCACCAGGTCACGCCGCGCGGCTGGCTGACGTTGAGGTAGGTGTCGGGGTGCTTGGTCATGGTGACGTAGGACGACCACGGGCCGGTCTTGTAGAACGGGTCCTCGGTCGCCGACTTGAGGATCGGCACCAGGCTGTTCTTCTTGGTGAAGTCCGTCGACGCCTTGCCCTGGGACAGGAACTTGATCAGCTTGACGGTCTCGGCCTTGTGTTTGCTGCCCTTCGCGATGCCCCACCCGGCGGTGGCCAGCGGCTGGACGGTCTTCCCGCTGGGTCCGGCCACCAGCGGAGCGGTGTCCCACTGCTCCTTCGAGATCGACTTGGACTCGGAGACCGTGGCGATGACTTCCGGATCCTGGAGCAGGAAGGCCGTGGAGCCGTTGGAGAACGCCTCGACCATCTCCGGATAGCCCCAGGATACGGATGACTTGGGTGATGCCTTCTTGAAGAGTGTGAGGTAGGTCTTGAGTGCGTCCAGGGCCTCGGGCGCGGAGAAGATCGTGCGCCCGTTCTTCAGCTTGTAGCCGTTGGCGACGTCGACCTTGTCGGCCACGTACGCCTCGATGATGGCGGTGGCGTTGCTGTTGGCGTTGGCCCCGCCGCGGAACGCGTAGCCGTAACGGCGCTTCGCCGGGTCGTTGATGGCGGATGCCTGCTTCAGCAACTGGTCCCAGGAGGCCGGGGGCTTGCTGAACCCGGCGTCCTTGATCAGGTCCTTGCGGTAGAAGAGGCTCAGCCCGTAGAAGCCGTAGGGGACGAAGAAGGTACGGCCCTTGGCGTCCTCGGACGCCTTGACGCCGTTCTCCGTCATGGCATTCCAGCCCTGCCAGCCCTTGAGGTCCTTCGCCATGTCGTACAGCCAGCCGTTGTTCGACCACGGGCCGACCGTGATGTCCCGTACCTCGAGTGCGTCCACGCCGCTGCCGGACTGGAGCATCTGCTGGATCTTCTGATCGGCCTGTTCGGTGGGCGGCGAGATCAGGTTGACCTTGATCTTGGGGTTCTGCTTCTCGAAGTCGGCTATGAGCCCCTTGAGCAGATCGGTGCGGGAGGGATTGGTCAGGCTCTCGACCATGTTGAGCGTGACCGTGCCGTTCGCGTTCGGACTCATGGCGGAACAGCCGGTCAGGACCATCGCCGCGGCGGTGCCGAGGGCGAGGGCTGCCGTCCTTCTCCTCATCGTGCTGACCTCTTTCTTGGGTGCGGGCCGCGCTCGGAGCGGCTTGGGGAGTCGGGGGTGGGGAGGGGAGTACGGTGTCGCGCCGCTATGGCGCGCCGTGCCCCCCGCGAGCCGCGCGGGCCCACTCAGCGAGGACGGGGACGCAGGTCTCGGCGAAGTGCTCGTAGTCGGCGGCGGTGTTGTAGACGTGGGCGGACACCCGCAGATAGCCGATGCCGCCGAAGCTGGTGAAGGCCGCCTCGACACCCAGCTCGCCGGCGACCCGGTCGCGCAGCGCGTCGGCCTCGACGCGGGTGGTGCCGAGCCCCTCGGGCAGCCGCACCAGACGCATCCCGGGGACCGGCATGCCGACGTCGACGCTGCTGTCGGCGCCGGTCAGCTCGGTGAACGCGGCACCGATGACCTGCGCGGCGTAACCGGCCAGGTGGTCCATATAGCGGCGGGCGTGCCTCCAGCCCCAGGTGCGCTCGATGAATCCGAGCGCCGTCGGTGCCGCCAGATAGCAGGTGGCATCCACCGTGCCCTGCTGGTCGAAGCGGTCGGGGTACGGGTCCTCTGCACCCCATGAGTCGATCGGTGGGTAGAGCCGCTCACGCAGTGGACCGCGGGCGACGAGCGCTGCGGTGCCCCGGGGCGCGCATCCCCACTTGTGCAGGTTTCCGACCCAGAAATCACAGGTCAGCCCCGAGAGCGGGGCGGGGAGCAGACCAGGTGCGTGCGCACCGTCCACGAGCAGCGGGATCCCGCGCCGCCGAGCCTCCGCGCCGATCCGCTCCACCGGCAGTCGGCGGGCGGTCGCCGAGGTGATCTGGTCCACCACGATGAGGTCCGTCGCCTCGGACAGTTCGGCGAACACGGCCTCGCACGCTTGCTCCTCATCTGCGTCGAGGGGTACCCGCGCGGTGCGGACCCCGCCATCCCAGCGGTCGCGTGCCAGCCGCTCGGCGCCCATGGTCACGGCGCCGTAACCGTGGTCGGTGACGACGATCTCCCCGCCGCGGCGACGGTCGAGGGCGGCGTACACGGTGCTGATGCCCGCGCTCGCGTTCGGCACCAGGGCCAGGTCGTCGGCGGCCACCGCCAAGAAGTCGGCGATCTCGACCCTGGTGTCGGCGATCCGCTGAGGCAGCGCCGGGAACCACACCACCGGGGAGCGCTCCATCTCCACCCGCAGCTGCTTCTGCCGCTCCTGTGCCACCAGGGGAACCGCGCCGAAGGAACCGTGGTTCAGGTGTCTCATGGCGGGGTCCAGCGTCCACGCCCGGTGGGCGGGACGGCCGTCGGCCAGCAACAAGGGGCGTGGCGCCGCGATGACATCGGTCTCGCTCACATGAGTCCCGATCTGCCGGGGTCCGGGTGTTCCGAGGGGCGTCAGAAACGAGAGAGATCTGATCGCAACCGGAACACGTATGATGACTCGGCATCCTGCATGACGGATTCCCTGCAATCAAGGGGTGTAGCAGCGTGGATCATCAGATGACTTCCGATCGATACCTCTGAGATATCTGATGAATCGGTACAGTGCGACGAAGGGGCGCGGGACCGCGCCCCGCCCGTTCGGGAGGAATCGGATGTCCGCAGTCGACAAGGCGTTCCACGGCCTACGCCACATGATCGCCACCGGGCGCCTCAGCGCCGGAGGGCGCATTCCGCCCGAGGGCGAGCTGTGCGAGGAACTCGGCGTGTCCCGGGGGTCGTTGCGCGAGGCCGTACGGATGCTCGCGGCCCTGGGGGTGGTCGAGCCGCGGCACGGCTCCGGTACTTATGTCTCCCAGCTCAGGCCGGAGGACATCATAGGTAGCCTGTCGCTCACCCTGGAACTGCTGCCGCTCTCCGGTCTGCTGGAGGTGTACGAGATCCGGCGTGTCCTGGAGTCCCACGTCGCGGCGCAGGCTGCGGCCCGCAGCACCCCGGAGACGGTGCGGGAACTCTTCGCGCTCATCGAGGCCATGGACGCCACCGACGACCCCACCGAGGCATCGGACCTCGACCACCGCTTCCATGCCGAGATCGCCACCGCGGCCGGAAACCCCGCCCTCGGCTCCCTGCTCTCGGTCTTCCGCGCCCGCTCCCGCAAGTACCAGATCTTCACCCTCCCCGAGGGCGAGCAGATGCGGCGCAAGAGCGACGAGGACCACCGCGCGCTGGCCACCGCGATCGCCGACCGCGATCCGCGCGCCGCCGCCGGAGCGGCCGAGGCCCATGTCGCCCAGACGGAGCGATGGCTGCGAGCCTTCATGCCGCCCATGGAGGAGGACTCCCCGGCCTGACGCGTTGCGTTGCGTTTGACGCGTCAGACCATTGCGCGTTGGCAATGCGCCTGTGGGTGCCGGAATCGGTGTCACCCTATGCGACCTGCGAGTGTTCGTGGATGAGGCCGCCGAGTCGATCGTGTCGACTGATGCGAGTGTGGTCCTTGGCGATGGGCGGCTCGGGGGCGGTGAGTCGGTCTGGTGCCCGTTGTCCGAGGAATCGATGCGATCGGTGTCTGTTGTAGTGCTCCGCGTACTCGCCGACGACGAGGCGCAGATGGCGCTCTCCGGTGATCAGGACGCGGTCGGTTGCCTCGCGTCGGCATGACGCGATCCAGCGTTCCGCGATGGCGTTCATTCGGGGCACCTGGGGCGGTGTCGGCATGACGTGCACGCCGATCGCCTGGAAGACGGCGTCGAAGCTGTCGGTGAAGTAGGTGCCGCGGTCCCGGATGAGGAGGCTGATCGACTCTGCGCGGTCACCGAGGTCCACGAGGTAGTTCCGTGCTTGCTGGGTGATCCAGGGGCCGGTCGGGTGCCGGGTGATGCCGGCGATGTGCACGTGTCGGGTGCCGTGGTCGATGAAGAACAGCACGGACCAGCGCCGCAGGAAGACCGTGTCGATGTGGAAGATGCCGGTGGCCATGATGGGGGAGGCCTGGGCTTTGAGGAAGGCGGGCCAGGACTGGTTGGTGCGCTGGGGTGCGGGGTCGATCCCGGCCTTCTGCAGGATTTCTCAGACGGTCGAGGTGCCGAGTTTGCGTCCCAGGCCGAGCAGTTCGCCGTCAATCCGTTGATATCCCCACCCCCGGGTTCTCCCGTGCGAGGCGCAGGACCAGCTGCCGCAGTGCTTCCGGCGTCGGTGGTCGGCCCGGAGGCGGTGTGCATAGGTCCACTTCCGGGCGACGAGGCGTGGGTGCCGGCGCAGGACCGACCGTGGAGTGACCAGCAACGCCAGCCGTGCACGCTGCTGCTTGTTCACCATCCGGAGCAGCGCTGCCATGACAGCCCGATCGCTCCAGGAAAGTTGAGGTACGTTGGCCGTTCGCCCCCTATCAGGTCTTGCTCCGCGCCCGCCGGCCCCGGCCCGCCGGCCCCGGCCCGCCGGCCCCGGCCCGCCGGCCCCGGCCTGGCGGCCGTCCAGACCGGCGGACGGGGCGAGGTCACGCGGGGACGCCGAGCGGCGGGTGCTCGAGCACGCGGGGCTTGTACTCGACCAGCTGGATGCGGCCGTCGAAGGTGCGGTGCTCGATCATCTCGAGGGCAACGTCCGGATAGCCGTCGTAGATGCGTTCTTCGCCCGTGGCCCCGGTGATCACCGGGAACATCACGACCCGGAAGCGGTCGACGAGTCCGGCTCGTAGCAGGGACCGGCACAGGCTGAGGCTGCCGATCGTGCTGAGGAGTCCCGAGCTACTCGACTTCATGGCGCGGACCGCCTCGACGGCGTCGTCGCGGACGAGTGTGGAGTTGGCCCACTTCAGTGGCTCCTCGAGTGAGGAGGAGAACACCACCTTGGACGCTTGCGTGAGCTCGTCGACGGACGCCTCTTCCTCGGGCCTGAACTCGTCTTGGCCATTGGGGACCTCGCCTGCGGCGAAGCCGGACATCAGGCGGTAGGTGTTCGCTCCCATCAGGTAGGTGGCCCCGGGCTGCTCGCCGAGCCATGCGAGGTACTCCGGGCCCTCGAGGCCCCAGAACCCGGGCCATCCCTCTCCCGATGCGTGGCCGTCGAGGGAGGTGATGAAGTCGACGAGAAGCTCCGACATGGCGGTGTCCTACCTTTCAAGGGTGGTTGCTCTGGTCATTCGTAAGATCGGAGGGCCCGGGGGCTTTGGGTATGGCTGCATGGTGGGCGCCTTTTGGATGGCTCAAAGGACTTGGCCGCCCGGAGCCCCGCGACGACTCGACCGCCAATTGGGAGACGCGACCCGATCGCTGCTGTAGGACAACGTCGGCGAGGTCGTCTGCGGGAGTGAAGTGACGACGAGCTGGTGGAGGGAACGTGCCCGAGATCTGGGCCGGAGTGGACATCGGCAAGGAACATCACCACTGCGTGGTGATCAACGCGGACGGCGAACGGTTGCTTTCCCGCCGGGTCCTCAACGACGAAACCGAGCTGCTCCAGCTCATCGGCGATGTCCTGGAGATATCTACGGATGTGCTGTGGGCCGTCGACCTCAACCACGGCGCCGCCGCCCTGCTGATCGGCCTGCTCCTCGGCCACGGCCAGCCCATGGCCTATCTCACCGGCCTGGCCGTCCACCGCGCCTCGGTCACCTACAAGGGCGAGGGCAAGACCGACGCGAAGGACGCCTTCGTCATCGCCGACCAGGCCCGCGTCCGCCGCGACCTCGGCCTCCTGCGGCCCGGTGACGAGATCGCTGTCGACCTGCGCACCCTGACCGCCCGACGCTTGGACGTGGTCTTCGACCGCACCCGGCAGATCAACCGGCTCCGTGCCCAACTGCTGGAGGTGTTCCCTGCGTTGGAGCGGTCGCTGGACCTGGTCAACAAGGGCCCGGTGATGCTGCTGACCGGCTACCAGACCCCGGCCGCGATCCGCCGCGCCGGCGTCAAGCGGATCGAGACCTGGCTGAAAAACCGCAAGGTCCGCGGTGCCGCCGCGCTGGCGAAGACGGCTGTGGAGGCCGCCCAGGCGCAGATGACCGCGCTGCCCGGCGAAAAGCTGGCGGCCGCCATGGTGGTCCGCCTCGCGAAGGGGGTGATGGCCCTTGATGAGGAGATCGTCGAGCTTGACGCCCTGATCGAGGCCACGTTTCGCGAGCATCCGCACGCCGAGGTGATCCGCAGCCTGCCCGGCATGGGCCCCAAGCTCGGCGCCGAATTCATCGCCGCGACCGGCGGTGACATGGACGCCTTCGGCAGCGCCGACCGCCTGGCTGGCTTCGCCGGCCTTGCCCCCAGGCCCCGTGACTCCGGCCGCGTCAGCGGCAACCTGCGCCGCCCCCGGCGCTACCACCGCGGACTGCTGCGCTCGATGTACCTCTCGGCGATGGTCAGCATCACGACATGCCCCGCGTCCAAGGCGTACTACCAGCGGAAGAGAAGCGAGGGGAAGGGCCACAAGCAGGCCCTGCTCGCGCTCGCCCGCCGCAGGCTCAACGTCCTGTGGGCGATGATCCGTGACGGACAGTGCTACCAAGGTTCACCTCCCGCCACGACTGCGGCTTGACATCACGATTGGGAAGTCCTTTCCTAGGGTGTCACGAGCTTGGACCGGCCGGGAGCCACAAACTCATCGGTCGCGCTGAGGAGTGACGAGAAAGCCCATGACGCTGCATCCGATCAGGCCGACGGACGGCACTGCTTCGGCGGGCCCGGAGGCCCATATGATTGCGCTATGCACGCAGTCGGGGAATGATCTCGCGCGATTGGGCACGGCGGTTTGAGTTCTGTCAAAGCTCCAGCTCAGCCCCGCCCGCGAACGGCCCCACAACCAGATCCCTGACGGTCCCGCTCCGGGCCGCCCCGGGGCCACTTCGGGACGTCCGACATACACAGAACATCCACAAAACGGGGACGTGAAGTCGTCATGGTGGAGCCGCTGAACAACGTCACGGCCACCGCTCGATGTCGATCGTCGGATCGCATGCGATCCAGCCCTGGCGCTGCCACCAGCCCATTGCCTTGCGCGCGATGGGCAGCTCCCGGTTGACGGTGTTGGCGTCCATCTCGTCCGCGCGGGCAGCCCTGCGTGGGAGTTCCTGCGGAGGGGTGAGCACCGCGCCGGTCCGGTGGGCGATGGCCCGTAGGGAAGCCCACGAAACGCCGCGATCCGGCCCTGGCGGAGGCCACGCATCAGACCGCAACGGGTGGCCGCGAAAGGCGCGTGTCCGGCGCGCTCGGTCATGCCCGCGCTTCGAAGACAAGGTTGGCGCCGCGGGTGTCGTCTGCTGACACGAAGAAGCCGCCGGGCAGCGGACGGATGGCGAACCCGTTGCCCTCGATGACCGACTTGGCCCTGCCGAGGTCGTTGACCGCGACGGTCTGAGCCGCGACGTACGGCAAGGTCGGGGCCTTCTCGCCGGGAAGAATCTCGTCCAGGGCTGACAACGGCACGATCTCCAGGCCGCCGACCCGCAGAGCGAACACATGACGCGGCCCAATCTGGCGCGCGGGGATGCCGAGTACTTTCCGGTATCGCTCGACGTAGCGGTCGGTTTCCTCGTCGGCGACCACGAGCGTGACCCGGGACAGGCCCACCGCCCCGTTGGGGTGGTCCAGGAATCTCGGCTGGTGAATGAGGTCCAGCCCCTGGACCTCTGCGATGCGAACGCCTCCCTCGGGAGCGAGGGGAGGATCCACCTGGATCACCCGTGCCCGCAGCGTCCCGACGCCGTCGGGCGTCGGAATGTCGCGTTGCAGCATGAGGACACCCGTGGTGGATACCCTTTGCTCGGCAAGCCTCCGATCGACGTGATCGGCGTCACCGCAGCCGAAGACGTAGCCCCGGAGCCCCTCGTACGCGGCTGCGAGTCGACGCACGCCCCACGGATCCGGCAGGCTGCTGTCCAGGTGACCGAGCAACTCGATGTAGTTCTCGCCGAAGACGGCGCAGCGGTTGGCCGTGCCGAGAGACTGCCGTTCGCCGTCGGGTTGTGCGGTACCTGTGTGTGTTGACCGCGGTGTGAGCGTGAAACCGAGTGCCTCATAGGTGTCGTACAACCCGTTGAGGTCGGTGACTGTCACGACCACGGAGTGGTCAAGGTAGTCAACATCCACGGATGTGCTGCTCACGGAGTCTTCCTCGCTCTCGATGATCTCAGACACTGATCGCCGGTTGCCCGCTGTACTTCAGGTCCCGCAGATGCGCCAACGTCGCCGCCACCGTGTGCGGGCAGCTGTCCTCAAGCCGCTGGAACTGTGCTTCTTCCTTCAGCCTCCGGAAGAACCACCGCCGCCTCCGACCGGAACCTGAAACGCGGGTACAGCCGGCCGCCCTCGCCGTACTCGGTGTCGTTGTAGGTCACACCCGGCTCTGGCCCTGAGGGGCGGTCGAACCGCACGGTGTTCCGGGTGGAAGGCGATCCGTTCCCGCATCGGGACGTCGGCGAAGACGACGTCCGGGCCAGGGCGCCCTCGTACTCCTCGACAACCTCACAGTGGGTGATCAGCGGACCATCGGGGTGCGCGTCGCGCGCCCCGATGAGCAGCCCGGCCCACACCTCGCTCCTGTTCAGCTTGGGTCCGCCTGCCTGGCCGTCGTCCTCAGGGGCCGCGCGGCTCAGCTCATACACGACGCCTCCACGGCAAACGAGTGCACGAACACTCCGCAGCTTGTACCCCCGGGGGTATAGTGTCAAGGGTGGGCGATGCCGTCCAGGATCCGGCGCGGAAGGCTGCCGCCGGGCGAAGAGCGGCTGACAGCGGGGCGTGGTCCGGCCGCCTGGAGCGCAGCAGGTTGACGATCCGGGTGGCGGTGCCGCGGCGGTCGTAGAGTTCCTCGGCCAGGGCGTGCAGGGGTTGTTTGTCGGGGTGGACGTCGAAACCGCCGACGGTGAGGTACACGGCGGCGACCGGGCGGGAGGCGGTGGGGTTGCTGCGCTCCAGCCGGCGGCAGCGGTCCAGGGTGCGGGCGAGGGCGGCCGCGCGCGTAGGGGCCGCCGTAGACCTTGGCGTCCAGGAGTTCCGCGCTATGCCTGGCCACCGTCTTCACCTGCACAAGGCCCCGACGGCATCATGATCTGTCGTGCTGCTGCGCCTGGCCTATCTCGCCGCGACCAACACCCTGGCGTTCCTACGCCTTCTGCCGATGAGCGACAGAGACAAGGACATCGAGACCCTCGTGCTCCGGCATCAACCGCTTGTCCTGCAGCGCCAGGTCGGCAAGCCTGCCTTCGCCGACAGTGATCGCGCTGTCCTCGCTGGCCTTCTGCACCACCTGCCCAAAGACAGACTGCGGCACCTTCTGCTGCTGGTCCGCCCCGAGACGGTCATGCGCCGGCATCGGGAGCTGCTCAGGCGGCGCCATGCCGCGACCTGCGTGTCCAAGCGGCGTGGACGCCCCCGCACCATCCGCTCGACTCGATCCGTGCCCTCGTCCTGCGTCTGGCCAGGGAAAATGCCTCGTGGGGGTATCGCCGGATTCACGGCAAGCTCGCCGCGCTGGGGATCAAGGTCGCCGCCTCCACGGTCTGGGAGATACTCCGCGAGCACGGCATCCCACCCGCACCCGAACGGCAGAGCACCACCTGGGCCGACTTCCTGCGCAGCCATGCCGAGGCCCTTCTCGCCTGCGATCTCTTCGAAGTCCGCACGCTGATGGGGGCGCGCCTGTATGTCTTCGTCGCCATCGAGCACACCACCCGTCGCATCAGGATCCTCGGCGCCACCACACACCCCACCGGGGACTGGATCGTTCAGCTCGGACGCAACCTCCTCATGGACCTCGAGGACGCGAGCAGCAGGGCGAAGCTCCTGATACGCGACCGCGACTCGAAGTTCACAACCGCCTTCGACACCCTGATGACCGACGCCGGTCTCAATGTCGTCACCACCGGCATTCGGATACCACGGATGAACTCGCTCATGGAGCGCTGGATACAAACCTGCCGCAGCGAACTCCTGGACCGGACCCTGATCTGGAACCAGGGTCACCTGCTCCACGCCCTGCGCGAGTCTGAATCCTTCTGCAACGAGCACCGCCCGCACAGAGCCCTGCAACAAGCCGCTCCCTGCCGCCCGCTACCCGCCCCCATCACGCAACAAGCCCAGCTCGCCCACCTGGAAGTCCGCAGACGAGACCGACTCGGCGGAACCCTCCACGAGTACCAGCGAGCGGCCTGAACTGCGCGGATGATTTATCGGCACCCACAATGCGTGGCCGCAGGGCCCTGACCAGCGGTGATGGCCGCATCGTCGGTCATCGGTGTCCTGCACCTTCGGGACGAGGCGGCGTTGGTGGAGCTGGATGGGATCGCGGTGCTGTCGTAACGATCCCCTTGCTCTGTTATTCCGTAATAACGTAACCTCGACCCATGGCCGATGAGTCCCTCGATGAGCGGGTCGCCGCGCTCGAAGAGCGGGTGACGCGACTGGAGTCCGCGCCGCCGGAGGCAGACCGGGACGAGGTGTTCTGGGCGCTCGAGGGGCTGCGCCGACGGCTCACGGGGCAGGGGCAGGTGCTGTTCACCGGCGCGGTCGACCTGCCCAACGGCGAGCACTACGAATGGCAGCAGGGCGCGGCGGCGCACGGGCTGCTCGACGCGGACTGGTCCCAACACGCCGCGCCGTACGCCGCGCTGGGCCACCCGGTGCGGCTCACCCTGCTGCGGGCGGTGCTGCGCGGCACCCGCTCCGCGGCCGAGCTGCAGGAGACCGCCGGGCTGAACACCACCGGCCAGCTCTACCACCACCTCAAGCAGCTCACGGCGGCCGGCTGGCTCCAGGCCGAGGGACGCGGCCACTACCAGGTGCCTCCGGGCAGGGTGGTGCCGCTGCTCGTGCTGCTGTCCACAGTGGTGCCGACAGGAAACCGAACGACGGGGGAGTGACCCATGGACCGACGGAAATTTCTTACCGTGGCGACGGCGGCGACGGGCGTATCGCTGTTGCCCGGGACCGCCGCCGCGGCCGACGGGACCCTGCCCGCGCGGGTACGGCGTCAACTGGACCGGGCGCTCGCCGCCGGCAGTCCGAGCGCGGTCTGCGGGGTTATCCACGGCGGACGTCCCTACGTGGAGGGCGCGGCCAAGGACGGGGAGGCACCGGTACCGGACGGCCGGACCGTGTTCCAGCTCGGCTCGATCGGCAAGACACTCACCGCCACCGCCCTGGCCCGCGCCGTCTGCGCGGGCGAGACCCGCCTCGACGCACCGCTCGTCCTGCCCGCCCGCTTCCCCATCCCGCGCAAGGGCCCCCGGCGGATCACCCTGGCCGATCTGGCGACCCACACCTCCGGTCTGCCCTCGCTGCCGCCCAACCTCCTCGCCGGAGCGGATCCCCTCGATCCGTACGCCCGCTACACGCTGGACGACCTGGCCGCCGGGCTCGGCGAGACAACCCTGGTCAGCGAGCCGGGCAGCACATACGCCTACGCGAACCTCGGCTTCGGACTGCTGGGCCAGGCGCTGGCCTTCGACGCCGTGGACGCGATGCTGTGGCGCCGGGTGGCCGCGCCGCTCCGTCTGCCGGACACCACGACGACCCTGCGGCCGGATATGGCCTCCCGCAAGGCCGTCGGGCATCTCGACGGGGAGGCCGTTCCCGACTGGCACGACCGGGTGCTCAGTGCGGCGGGCACCTCGATCTACAGCACCGCCGATGACATGCTGCGCTTCCTGGGCGCCCAACTCCGCCCGGAGCGCTCGCCCTTGCGGGCCGCCATCGAGCTGACCCAGCGGCCTCACTTCACCGTCGACCGCGACCTGCGGCTCGGCCTCGGCTGGCATCTCAGCCCGCTGCCCAGCGGCCGGACCATGACCTGGCACAACGGCAGCACCGGCGGATTCAGCACCTGCGCGGCGTTCAGCCGGGAGAGCGGGACGGCGGTGGTGATGATGGTGAACACCTTCAGCCAGGAGACCGGGTCCGGGGCCCGCCCGGTCGACGAGCTCACCATCGCCCTGCTCGGCGAGCTCGACGCGGACTGAGCCGGATCCCTGGCCCCGACGCCGTGACGCCGGGGGCGGTGGATGCGGAAGGCGGCCCCACTCGCCGAGTGAACACGTCGTACCGCTTCTCGCTCCGCCCCGGGGCCCGGCGCCGCATCTGAAGGGTGTCCTTAAGTGCAATGCCGTGACTCTGTTGGTGATCTTCCGGGGGTCATGCGGTGGCGGTGCACAGGGCGTGGAAACGTGTTGACCGGCGGCAAGTGGTCGTGGGCCCGGCGATCCAGTCGGCGATGCGGGTGAGGTTGCAGGCCAGTGCGGTCAGGACGTGCTGGACGTGGGTTCTGGCGAGGCCGCGGTAGCGGGATCGGCGCAGGCCGCAGGTGCGGACGTTCTGGGAGATGGTGGCCTCGATCCCGGCCCGGATCGCGTAGCGCTGCTGCCAGTCCTCGGTCTGCTGGTCCAGCCGGTTGCGGGTCTGGATCTCGTGGAGTTCGCGGGTGGGCAGGGGCGCGAGTGCGCGGGGCGGGTGGCTGAGGTGGTGCACTGAGGACGGTCGGGGCAGGCCAGGCAGGTGGCCTTGTCGAAGCGGACCTGGATGTAGCCGTGGCCGTCGATGCGCAGTGGCCCCCGTTCCGGCTGAGCTGCCCGCGGGGGCAGGTGGCCTGCTCGTTGTCCCAGTCCACGGCGGAAGCGGACTTGTCGAAGCCGCCACCGCTCTTGGCCTGGTGGCTGTGGTCGGGCACCACCGGGCCCAGCAGGGTGATTCCGTGGACGGCGGGCGCGTTCGATCCGGGCCGGGGTGGTGTAGGCGGCATCGACGACGTGTTCGGCCGGGGCCAAGCGGGCGTCGGCGAGGTCGTCGTGGATCTGTTCGGTGAGTTCGCCGTCCTGGACCGGGGCGATCGTGGTGGCCACGTGGATGACTACCTCGGGCCGGTCGGTGTCACAGGTCTCGGTTAGTACTCCAGTGCGGTTTCGTGATCTACCCAGTGGGTTCGCTGGGTAGATCACGAAACCGCACTGGAGTACTAGGAGCGGATAAGCACGAGGCTCACCGCACCAAACGATCTCAAGGCGCTCGCACCCGACGGCAGCCCGCTACACCGAAGACTCGGTAGGAGCGGCAACCAGGTGGCGGGTTGCCGGAGATCAGTAGCCCTCTCCAGCGGCTGCCTGGCGGAAGATGACAGCTGTCCTCTCGGCAGCTGTCCCCTGCACAGCCGGCGCACGAGCGTGAGCACTCCCTCCAGCTGTCAGTCGGTCAGTCGGTCAGTCGAGAGCGTGGGCGCGGCAGGTCCGCAGAATCTCGTCGGACAGTTCAGGCTGGACGTGGCTCACTGCGCGGGCGAGGGCCATTGCCCCTACGAGTCGGCTGAACAGCAGCACCGCACGGTCCCGCGCTTCCTGTGAGGTGATCTCCCCTTCGTGCTCGCGGGCGAACTCCTGGGCGAAGCCGGTGAGGTATCCCTCCACGCCGCTCGTGTAGGCGCGCTGGACCGTGTCACTGTGCCGTCCGGCGTCGGTGACCAGGGAGGCGGAGGGGCAGCCGCCGTCCGGGGCGTCGCGGTGGGCGGCCGAAAGGTAGTTGTCCACCACTCGCTTCAGCGGTGGGCCGGTGAGCTCGGCGCCTTCCTCAAGGACCTGGTCCAGAGCGCCCAGAGAGGCTTCGAACGAGGCACCGCATGCCTCGGCGACCAGATCGCCTTTGGATGCGAAGTGGTTGTAGAAGCCGCCGTGGGTCAGGCCTGCTTCCTTCATCAGTTCGGCGATCCCTACGGAATCGACGCCCTGCGATCGGAACATGCGTCCTGCCGCCTCGACGATGTTCTGCCGGTTCCTGGCCTTGTCTTCCCTGGTGATCCGCGGCATGGCCGCCCTCCTGCGTCGGCGGTATTCGACGTTTTCAATGTTACTCCTCATCATTCTGGTTTAATGATGCCCATCATTAAAGAGTGAGTGGAGGCGCTTATGCGCACCGTGGAGTACACCCGCCAAGGGGAAGCCGCACAGGTACTGACGCTGAGGGTGGAACGCCACCGGCCGACTCCCGGCGTCGGAGAGGTTCTGGTCCGCATGCTGGTCCGGCCCATCCATCCGGGGGACCTGGTCGGTGTGGAGGGTCTGCCGGGGCAGCCCGAAGAGCAGTCGGGGGCCCGGACTCCCGGAGTGGAGGGATGGGCGTCGTCGAGAGCGTCGGAGCGGACGTCCGCACACTGCGCCCAGGCCAGCGGGTGGCGGTTTTCCCGGCGCCGGGAACATGGAGCGACTTCGTCGTGGTCCCAGCCGATCGGGCAGTGCCGGTGCCGGCCGGAGTCAGCGACGAGACCGCGGCCCCAATGCTGGTCAACCCGCTGACGCTGTGCATGCTGTATCGCGCAATAGAGAAGGCCCTGCGCGGGCAGACGGGTCCGGTTCTTCAGACGGCCGTCGGCTCGTCCATCGGCAGGTTGGTCAGCGCAGCCGCGGTCCGGCACGACCTGCAGTTGATCAACCTCGTGCGCAGCACCTCGGGTGCCGAGAAGGTGCGGACGTTGTACCCCTCCCAGCCCGTGATCGCGACATGCGACGACGACTGGCAGGGGCAAGTCCGCCGCCATGCCGGCGAGCGGGGCGTCCATGTGGTCCTCGACTGTGTCGGCGGTGCCATGACCCAGGACCTCGCCGAACTGCTCGCCGACGGCGGCACTCTGATCTCCTACGGACATCTGAGTTCCGGCACGACACCGTTTGAGGCGCTGCCTCTCATGGTGCGGGAGCTGACGGTGCGGGGAGTGTCGATACTGCACTGGATGAGCCGCACCCCCAGGGAACGGGCTGAGGATGTCGCCTTCGCCCAGGACCTGGCGCAGAGCACGCCGGACCTGCTTGACGTCGCGGACAGCTACGACCTCGCCGACTTCAAGCCGGCCATCGAGCACGCCCGCCGCCCGGCCAAGAGCGGAACCGTCCTGCTCACCACACCGCAGACGGCCGACTCCGGAAACGAGGCCGCCTGATGAAGATCGGAATGCTCGGAGCTGGAGAAGTCGCCCAGGCCATCGCCCGGCATGCGATCCGTCACGGCCACGAGGTCGTGCTCAGCAACAGCCGAGGACCTGCCTCCCTGGCCCCGCTGGTCAAGGACCTCGGCGCTCTCGCGACGGCCGCAACCCCTGCGGAGGCCGCCGTCGCGGACCTCGTCGTGCTCGCGGTCCCCTGGCCGCAGATCCCTGACGCCGTCGCCGGGCTCCCCCGCCTGGACAAGACCATCGTCATCGACGCCACCAACCAGTTCGCCTCCTATCCCCCGAACCTGAAGATCGCCGACCTGGGCGACCTCACAGGGAGCGAATACGTGGCCTCCCTGCTTCCCGGCGCGCGCGTGGTCAAGGCTTTCAACGCCTTCTACGGGCAGTTCATCGCACCCGATCCCCGCCACGAGGCGGGGCGGCAGGTGCTGTTCCTCGCCGGCGACGACGCCGACGCCAAGAACACGGTGAAGGTCCTGACCTCCGAGTTCGGCTTCGCCCCTGTCGACCTCGGAACGCTGCGCGGGGGAGGACGCCTCATCCAGCTCGGCGGCCCTCTGTCCGCCCTCCACGCCCTCGAACAGGACTGATCCCACCAACCCGCTCGTGCTCCTCATGCCCACGAGGAGCGCCTTCCATTGCGAAAGAGATCCTCATGTCCGACCTGACCTCAGTACCCGGCACCCAGCCCCTCCTACAGCCTGTTCAACTGGGTGCGCTCAAGCTGCCCAACCGCGTCGTCATGGCTCCCATGACGCGCTCCCGGGCCGACAACGAGGAACTGGCCCCCACCGACCTGCACGCCACCTACTACACGCAGCGCGCCAGCGCCGGCCTGGTCATCAGCGAAGGGACCTGGGTCAGCACGGACGCGATCGGCTTCATCAACGTCCCCGGCATCTACACCGACGCCCAGACCGCCGGCTGGACCAAGGTCACCGAAGCCGTGCACTCCGCGGGAGGCAGGATCGTCTCGCAACTCGGCCACGCCGGCGCCGCCTCCCACCCGGATCACCACGGCGGCAGGCTCCCCGCAGGCCCTTCGGCGATCAACCCCCACGAGACGTCCTTCACCCCCGACGGCCCGAAGGACTCCCTCACCCCACGTGCCCTGAGCGCCGCAGAGATCGCCACCACGATCGGCGCCTACCGGCAGGCAGCCGCCAATGCCCTGCACGCCGGATTCGACGGCCTGGAGATCCACGCGCAGGTGTCCCATCTCGTGGCCCAGTTCCTCAACCCACGGCTCAACCAGCGCACCGACGCCTACGGCGGCAACAGTGAAAAGCGGGCCCAGTTCCTCCTCGACATCGTGGACGCCGTCAGCAGCGTGTGGGGCAGCGACCGCATCGGAATCAAACTCTCCCCCTACTGGAATCACGGGCCTGCCTTCACTTCAGATGCCGAGACGCTGGGCGAGTACGACCAGCTCCTCAAGCGCCTCAACGACAGCAACCTGGCCTACCTCCACCTCCTCGGCCCGGAACCCGACACGGGAACCGACACCCTCACCGCATTCACCCGCTACCGCGCCCACTACCACGGCGCCATCATCGCCAACCTCGGCTTCACACAAGCGAGCGGCAACGAGATCCTCGAACGGCAACTGGCCGACGCGGTCTCCTTCGGCGCCCCCTTCATCGCCAATCCAGACCTCGTCGATCGATTCACCCACGGCAGCCCTCTCGCCGCCGACAACCGCGACACGCACTTCGCGGGTGGCGCGGAGGGATACACGGACTACCCCACAGTGACCGGCTCCTAATACTCCAGTCTTGTGGCCGTACCCGGCCGGGAACGGGTACGGCCACCGCGTGATCTTCGGTTGGTGTGTGGACAAAGAAACCCATTTCGACGCGCTCGGCACGGGAGATGCCCATCTCGGCCGCCACGTGGGCGATCGGGCGGTGCTGGCAACGCTGTACCAGTCGCAGCCGTCCCTCGGGGGACAGCGGAGCATTGCGGTGAGTCACAGGCGTTCCTAGCGCCAGGGGTCGAGGGCGTGCTTGCCGCGGGTCTGGCCAGCTTCGAGTTGCTGCAGTATTGCCGGCCCCTCGGCCAGGGCATGGACGTGGGGGTACCGGGTGTGTATACGCCGTGGGCGATGAGGGCCTCGATCTCGACGAGCAACGACTGGTAGATAGACGGGGCCGCGACCGCCAGCGCACCGATGTGCAGACCCTTGACCTGGACCTGGTGGGTGAAGACCAGTTCGTGTGTGGTCAGGGTGGCGTCGCCGGAAGCGGCACCGAACACGACGATGCGTCCGGTGAAGGGTTTGGTGACCGACAGGCTGGCCTCGAATGTGGCCTGTCCCACCGATTCGAGGACCAGGTCGACGCCGCCGGTCAGGCGGGTGATCTCCTCCGCCAGATTGGGGTGCCGGCTGTCCAGGACCTCGTCGGCGCCGAGGGCCTCGACGGTGTCGTGCTTCGCTGGTGACGCCGTGGCGATCACGCGTGCACCGTAGTGGCGGGCGAGGCGCAGGGCGGCCTGTCCTACCCCGCCAGCCGCGGCATGAACGAGCACCACCTCCCCCGTCTTGATCTCGCCCAGCGGCTTCAGTGCCGCCAGGGCGGTGGCCCAGTTCAGCACCAGGCCGAGAGCTTCGGCGTCGCTCCAGCCGGACGGCGCTGGAAGGACACCCGCGGTCGGCATCGTCATGTACTGCGCGAACGCGCCCGGGCCAGCTCCGACGACGTGGGTGCCAAGCTGAAGCGGACTTTCGACGTCCGGGCCGATACCCACGATCTCGCCAGCGGCCTCAAAGCCCGCCACGTAGGGGGCCTGCGGGCCTCCGCCGTATGTTCCATGGGTCTGCATGACGTCAGCGAAGTTGACCCCGGCGGCGCCTACGCGGATGAGGTACTCGCCGGGCCCCGGGGTGGGGCGGCGATGATCGGTCGTCAGGGTCAGATCATTCGGCCCCCGATGGGACCGCTGGACCAGTGCTCGTACCGTCTGCTCAGCGGTGTTCTGCCGCTCGTTGATCTCCATGCACCGAACGTAGGAATCTGACACTTACGTCAAGGTCAAGTGGCGGTCAGAGATCAGTACGGCGGACCTCTCGAAGGTAGGCGTCGAGTGCCGCCTGCTGATCGCTGAGAGCGGCGATGCGAGCAGCAAGCCGATCGCGGTAGTTCTGTACCTCGTGCAGGAACTCCGCGCACACCGCGTCGGTGCGGGCATCGGATCCGTCGGTGAGCCGGGGCAGAAGTTCCCTGATCAACCGCACGGGCAGCCCGGACTCCAACAGCGAGCGGATGACGAGCACCCGGTCGATCGTGGACTGGCAGTAGTCGCGGAACCCGTTGCTGAAACGACCAGGGACGATCAAGCCCTCATCCTCGTAGTGCCGCAACGATCTCGCACTCGCACCGCTGACTCTGGAAGCTTCGCTGATCTTCATACCCGGAGGCAACGCCCAGGAGCACCGCGATCTTCCAGCACTCGCTACGACGAAGCGACAAGCCGCTCAGAACAACCTCATGTCCCGCAACAACCAGAGGGTCGAGTCATCAGGAACAGCCACGCGAAGATCCGTGTGGCGATCAGGTGGGTGAGTCGTACCAGCACAAGGACTGATCATGCTGGACACCTGGCGGCCACGTACGTTATTCCAGGTCAGGTCCGGTGAAGCGGTTCTGGAGCGCTATGCGGCCACCCGCATGGCCATGACCCAGGCGGCCACGGCCGCCGGGATCGACCCTGACCGGCTGTCTTTGACCACCGCCCTGCACACCGTCCGACTCACGGTGATCACCGCTAATACAACGGGGCCGACCCTACTGACCGAGGTGCTGCTGAAAACCCGCAACCTCGCACCCGCATCGCGGCGATCGCGCACCAGTCCCCGCTACGTAAAACGCACCCTGTCGCCCTACGCCGACAACAAGACCAAAGGCAGGTCGAACACGAGACAACCGTGACCACCACTGTCACCTTGACCAGCATCGACAGACCTTCAATCCCCGGTCTTGTAATAAAGACGTCCTTCAGGACCGTACCGGGCGAAGTCGAGGTAGCCCGCTGATTCGTCGGACTGCGACACATGCCGGTCGATTCCCATGTCGTGTGGCGCCCTGACTATGATCCCCTCCGGTCTTGGGCAAGCCACCGCCCCCGGGCCTCATCCTGCCGGTTCGGAATCCACGCGGAGGCCGACGCCGCGCCCCGGGGTACGGGCGGTGGCGGAAATCGCCGCGGTGCCCTGAGGTGCGAACCACAGGTAATCCAGGGTCAGTTCGCATGTCGCAGGGCGCACGGGGGACGAGGAGGCGGGGGCTTCGCGGACCCGTTCGCCCTGTTCAGGGTCGGTTCCGGGGCGCTACTCTGACTGCGCCGTAGCGGGCCTCTCGCGCTTCGTGCCGCGCATCAGGGTGCCGTGGGGCATCTCCACCCGGATCTCACGGCCTTGGCCGGATTTGACATTGCTGTCGCACTAAGGACATCACAACATGGCATTCGCCCCTTCGGACCTGGAGACTCTGGCGGTTGAGCCGCTGATGACACGGGAGTTCGAGGCCCGGCCCGCGGCGGTCTACTCGCGCCTGCGGAGCCGGTACGGGCCGGTGGCGCCCGTCGATCTCTACGGGGTCCCAGTCTGGATGGTGCTCGGCTACCGTGAGGTGCGGGAGGTTCTGCGCGACGAGACCCTGTGGAAGAAGGACCCCAAGCACTGGCGGTGGCTGCGCGAGGGTCGAGTGCCGTCCGACTGGCCGCAACTGCCCAACTACATGATCAGTTTCCAGCTGATGCAGGACGACGAGCAGCGCAAGGTCACGCGCGCCATCCTGGACGCGGCCCTCGCCCCGTTCCAGGACACGTTCGCGCCCCAGTCCTGGGATCTGGCGAACACCGTTGCCCGGCACGCCGATGAGCTGATCACGTTCTTCACGGACGGCAATGACAGCGGGGTGGTGGACCTCAACGCGCACTTCGCGCGGCCACTGACGCTGATGGTCATCAACCGGCTGTTCGGCTTCCCGGCGGAGCAGGGGGACGACGTCTTCATGGACGCGTGGCGCATTCTGGACGTCGACCCGGACGCCGCCGCGGCCGTGGGGCGGCTGCTGGCCGCGACGACCGAGCTTGCCGCGTACAAGAAGCAGCACCCCGGCGACGATCTGGCCAGCCGAATGCTCGCCGCCGACTCCCGGTTGAGTGTGGAGCAGGTGGGCCTGGAGCTCTACGCGGTCCTCGTCATCATGTCGGAGATGACCAGCTACACCATCGCGAACAGCCTGCTGGAGGTGGTGGCCGGGGAGGCGGGGAAGTCCAGTCTGATGGCCGGGCCCGCCGAGGAACTGGTCAACCGCGTACACATCGCCTCGCCTCCGTGGGTCAATCTCTCGTCCCGCTTCCCCGTGGCCGACACCGAGTTGGGAGGTTTCCGGCTGGCCGCGGGCGATGCGGTCATGCCCTCGATCGCCGCCGCGCACCACGACCCCATGTTCGCGGCCTCCGGAAGCTACGAGAGGGCGGTGAGTTCGCGTGCCCATCTCGCCTTCGGCGTCGGCCCGCATCAGTGCCCCGGCCGGGACCTCGCCGACATGATCGTCTCCACGGCGGTGCGCACGCTGTTCGACCGGTGCGACTTCGAACTCGACGTGCCCGTCGATGAGTTGCCCTGGCGCTCATCGGCGTACGTACGCGGCCTGAAGTCCCTGCTGGTCCGGTTCCAGATACGGGAGTGGCAGGCCCCGCGGCGCCCGGCTACGGGGGCAGCCGTACCCACACCAGCGGCACCGGCCCCCGAGCCTACCTCGGATCCGGAACCCGCACCCTCCGCTGAGGCCGAGCCCGCGCAGCCGGAACGGCCCCGCTCCGCGCTCTGGCGCTTCCTGGCGAGCCTGCGCCGGGGATAGAAGCAACGCCGTGACTCTGTTGATGATCTTCTGGAGTTATGCGGCGATGGTGCAGAGGGAGTGGAAGCGTGTTGATCGGCGGTGGCTGGTCGTCGCCTCGGCGATCCAGTCGGCGACGCGGGTGAGGTTGCAGGCCAGTGCGGTCAGGACGTTGTAGGTGCCAAGAACTGCGTCCGTGCTGGTCACGCGGCGTGCCGGTACTCGTGCAGGAGGCCGCCGAGGTGATCGCGTCGATGGACGTGGAGATGGGTGAGCTGGTCGGGTTCGGCGATCGGTTCGGGTAGCGGGTGGAGTGGTGCGGCGTTTGCGAGAGCTCTACCTGAGTGGCTGTTGTCGTTCCGATGTTGAGGGGTGCGCGTCGAACGGGAGTCTCGATCGGGTGATCGTTGCTGGCCGCGGGCATGAAGGCAGGGCCTCTTGGTAGCTCGGGGTTGCGAAGCCAACCGAGATCCAGGAGACCCTGTTGCCGCAGTTCTACGTCCTCGCGCCGGTTGAGTTCAACTCGGCGTCTCCGTCGTGTGATTGTGTCGCCCACCGGTTCGGGAACGCAGCCGATCACCCGGAACGTGTTCGGCGGTATCCGTCGGACATGACGGACGCGGAATGGGAGACGGCCCGGCCGCTGCTGCCGGTGCCGGCCTGGCTGCGCGGCCGGGGCGGGCAGCCGGAGGCTACTGCCACCGCGTGACGCTGGACGCAATCCGCTACCTCGTGGACAACGGAATCACATGGCGCGGTATGCCGGTCGACTTTCCGCCGTGGGACCGGGTGTATGCGTTCTTCCGCCGCTGGCGCGACCACGGCCTGGCCAAGGAGTTCCACGACCGGCTGCGCGGGCAGGTCCGCGAAAGGCTGGGTCGCGACGCGGCACCGACGGCCGGTGTGATCGACTCGCAGTCGGTCAAGGCGGACGCCGTCGTCGGTGCCGACAGCCGCGGCTTCGACGGCGGCAAACTCATCAACGGCCGTAAGCGGCACGTCGTGGTCGACACGTTCGGCCTGCTGCTGGGCGTCATGGTCACCGCCGCGGACACCGGCGACCGCACCGTCGCCCACGTGCTGCTCGGGCAGGTCGCCAACGTGCACCACCGGCTGGAACTGGTCTGGGCCGACGGCGGCTACACCGGCGGCCTCATCGCCTACTGCCTGGCCACGCTCGCGCTGGTCCTGGCGATCGTGAAACGGAGCGACGGCATGCGCGGCTTCGTGGTGCTTCCCAAGCGATGGATCGTCGAGCGGTTCTTCGCCCATCTGATGCGCACCCGCCGTCTGGTGCGCGACTTCGAACGCCGCACCGCCAGCGCCGAGGCGATGGTCTACTGGTCGATGATCCTGCTCATGACGCGCCGGGATCGTCGCGGTACGGCGTCGTCGCTTCCCATGCGGCGTCCGTCAGCTCGCCACGGCGCATCACGTGATCGGCCACGAACTGGGCCTCATGCAGCCGTGGCCGTCTTGGCCTGGCGCACCCCGCGCAGTGCCCCGGACCAGGCGATCACCTGGTCGAGCATGCCGTCCACGGCGGTGTCGAGGCCCTCCTGGGGACGAAGGTGCCGGTGTGGAACGAGGGGTGTGTCGAGATCGTGGGCTGGGCGCGGACCGTGGCTACCTGGAGTTCCGCGAGGACGAGCCGCAGCGCCTCGGCGGCCCGGGCCCCGGCGACCCAGCCGCCGTAGCTGATGATTCCGGCGGCCTTGTCGTTCCACTCCCGGTAGACGTAGTCCAGGGCGTTCTTCAGGGCTCCGGGGTAGGAGTGGTTGTACTCGGGGACGAGGAACACGTAGCCGTCGAAGCTGTCGATGAGTGTGCCCCAGGCGCGGGTGTGGTCGTGCTGGTACTGCTGGAAGTTCGGGTTGCCCGGCTCGTCGAGGTTGCCGAGGTCGTGGTCGGCGAGGTCGATGAGTTCGTAGTCGGCGCCGCCGTGGGCACGGGCGGCCTCCAGTGCCCAGGCGGCGATCTGGTCGCCGCGGCGTCCGGGGCGGGTGCTTCCGAGGATGAGTGCAATGCGGAGTGTCATGGTCTTCCTTTCGAGAGAGTTGATACATCAACTCTAGGCCGTGAAGAGTTGAAGTGACAACTCGGCTGGTCGCGGTATCCTCGGCGACATGACGGAGACTCGATCGCTGGAACCGGAGGAGTGGGAGTTCTGGGATGTCTGGATGCGCGCGCAGCGCCTGCTCACCAGGGAGCTGGAGCGGGGTCTGCAGCGTGACTGCGACATCTCGAAGCCCGAGTTCAGCGTGTTGGTGACGCTGTGGCAGGCCGCCGACCGCGAGATGCGTGTCGGCGAGCTCTCCGAGTCGCTCGACTGGGACAAGAGCCGCGTCTCACATCAGCTGACGCGCATGGAAAAACGCGGCTTCGTCAAGCGCACCCAGTACGGGGCCGATGGTCGCCGTGCGGGGGTCGGGCTGACCGCCGAGGGGCGCCGCGCCGCCCAGAGTGCCATCCTCGTGCACGGCGGCAACATCCGCCGCCACTTCCTCGACTCACTGACCCCGAGCAGGCATCAGTCATCCGGGCATGGAGCGAGCAAGCAGTCGATCGCCTCGGGCCGCACCGCAGCGAGACTGCCAGCGACGGCGCGTCCTAGACCGCGCCACACACCACCCTCATGGGCGCCGCCGATACGGCCCTGGGCATTGCCAGACAGGCCCTACACCTAGCGCCGTGAAGACCTCGCTGGCGACCACGCTCCGGTAGTAGGCGGACCACCCGCGGCTAATCGGGTTGGGAGCCGCTGCTGTTGGCGGATGACGAGCATGCGGTGCTGGAACGCTGGACGCGGCGGGCAGAACTCCGCCCAGGCTCTGGCGTTACGGGCGCGCATCGTGTTGGCCTGTGCAGGCCCTGATATCCCAATATCCCACCCATCGTCCAGGTGCCCACGAACTGCGGATCGCCGCGGACACGATGCGCAAGTGGCGGCGGCGGTTCCTGGCCGAGCGGCTGGACGGCCTGGCCGACGAGCCCCGGTCGGGACGACCGCCGACCATCAGCGTAGGTCAACGAAGGACGAGTTCGCCGTCCTTGATGACGGCGCGGCGGTGACGAGAGTTGGTGAGCCGGGCGATGTCGGTGAGCGGGTTTGCGTCGAGCAGGATGGCGTCGGCAACTGCCCCGATGGTCACGGTGCCTACCGTGCCCTGCTTGCCGATCTTCGTGGCTGCGTGGCTGGTGGCGGCTGTGATTATGTCGGAGCCGGGGATGCCGGCCATGGCAAACAGCTGCAATTCGCGCAGCAGCGCGAGGGCTGGGGTGGTCACCGCCAGTGGGACGTCACTGCCGGCAACGAGCTTGACACCGGCCTCGTGGAAGAGGTGCAGGGTGCGCATCGTGTAGTCGAACCGAATCTTGGACTCCGCAATCGGGTGTTGCGGGAAGGGCTCGCCCCAGGAGGTTCGGGCTGCGACGGTCGCGATGTCGTCGGCCGACAAGATGCCGCTGGTGGCGAGTTCCTCGAGATACGCAGGCTCGCCGGTGCGGGCGAGCTGTTCCCAGGTGACGATGGTGGGGCAGTACAGCGTGCCAGTTTCGGCGAGCAGTTCGGCGATCTGCGCCGCCTCGCGCTCGTCCGCAGGGTCTGCTGGGATGAATGAGTGCTCGATGCAGTCGGCGCCGACCGCCACTGCGTCTCGCAGGTCCGCGCCGGTCGCGATATGGACCAGGACTTTCTTGTTCGCCCGGTGTGCGTCGGCAACCATCGCTTTCAGTGCCACCAGGGGAAGCTTTCCGGTGTCGTTCTTGCCGTCGTAGATGCACTTGACGTAGTCGATCTCGCCGAGTTGGTCGGCGAGGAGCCAGCGCGCACTGTCGACGCTGTCGATTTCTACGGATGGCACGATGCCGGGGTTCTCGCCGGTGCCATTCGGCACGGTTCCCCGCACGGCCGACAGAGGCCAGCCGTTGACTCCGGTGAAGGACCGTCCGGCGAAGTAAAGTGAGGGAGTCGAGGGGTTGGCCTGGCTGGCAGCGCGCAGGCGCCGCATCGCGTTGGTAGGCCCACCGAGCTCACACACTGAGGTAACGCCGGTCTTCACGTACCCGGTCAGTGCACTGTGGATGAACGCGGGCCGGTCGGTCACCGGCACCGACATGGACATGCCGGTCAGGTGGGTGTGGCTTTCCCATAAGCCAGGAATGAGGTAGGAGCCGCTGCCGTCGAGTACGGCGGGACCGGTGGCCTTGCTTGAGTTTTCTGCAGTCTTCATGCGGGCGGGCCGGATGTCGACGAAGCGACCGTCCTCAATGTGAACGTCCCGGCCCGGCTGAGGTGGGCCGCCAGCGCCGTCGATCACGGTCACGTTCTTGATGATCATGCGTTTCCTTCATGTTGACGTTGTAATGCTGAAGGGCGCCGCCCGCGTAAGCCGCCGTGGCGGGGAGTGCGATGCGGTCGTACCGCGACGTGGCTCGATCAGACGCCTGCCCTTCCGTCAGAGTTGACGTGACAACTCTACCGCAGTGCGGCTGTTACGTTACGCAGGTTGAACTCATGGAGTCCGATGATCTGGTCGCGTCGTCGTCCATGATCAGGCCGGTTGGCGGGAGGCAGCCGCCGATCAGGTGAGGCCGGTACTGGATCTTCTTCAGCTTCCGTTTGATCACGCGGGTCAGATGGGCGAGGTCGGCCGCAGCGAAGTCGGCCAGGTGCCGCTTGAGGAGCGACCAGATTCCCTCTGCCGGGTTCAACTCCGGGGCGTAGGAGGGCATCTGGAAGATGCGTAACCAGTCCTTGTGCTCCTCGGCGAAGTTCACCAGCTCCTTGACCAGGTGCACGTTCAGATTGTCCCAGCACCACACCTGAAGGGTGTCTTTATTTCCGTACGGTGGTTGACCTGTGGCTTTGCGGTCGTCTACGGGTGGGCATGATCAATGATTGTGGGTCTGCGACTGCTCTACCTGATCTTCTCTCGACTGCTGGGCTGCTTGCTCTTGCTGGGCCGATCGACCGCCGCGAACAATGCCGAGATCCTCGTGTTTCGTCATGAGGTCGCTGTGCTTCGCCGGCGGGTCGAGCGGCCGCGGTTTTCGTGGGCTGATCGCGCCGTGCTCTCCGCTCTCGCGCGGCACCTGCCATCCGCCTTGCGCCGCGATC
Organism: Streptomyces violaceusniger; assembly: GCA_005405945.1. GTDB lineage: Bacteria > Actinomycetota > Actinomycetes > Streptomycetales > Streptomycetaceae > Streptomyces > Streptomyces violaceusniger. The sequence continues at coordinate 2,910,858 of BJHW01000001.1, read as the reverse complement.
GGCTGGTCACCCCAGGCACGCTGCTGACCTGGCACCGGCGTCTGGTGCGCTGGAAGTGGCGCCAGACGGCGGTCGGCCCCGGTCGGCCACCGTTGCCGGAAGAGACGGTCGCGCTCATCCAGCGCTTGGCGCGAGAGAACCCGACCTGGGGGTACGTCAAAATCCAAGGCGTGCTCCGACGGCTCGGGCATCGGGTCGCCGCCGCCACGATCCGGCGCGTTCCTGCGCCGCTCCGGTCTACCGCCCGCCGCAGCGCGCCTCCCAGCAGACCTGGCGCTCGTTCCTGCGCTCACAGGCCCACACGCTGCTCGCCTGCGATTTCATGCACGGGGAGACCGTTTTCCTCAGGCGTCTCTATGTCTTCTTCGTCATGGAGATCGCCACCCGGCGCGTCCATGTGCTGGGCGTCAGCGCACGCCCTACCGGCGCATGGGTCACCCAACTCGCCCGCGACCTGCTGATGGACCTCGGCGACAGGGCCGGGTGTTTCCGGTTCCTCATCCGTGACCGGGACAGCAAGTTCACCGCTGCCTTCGACGCCGTCTTCGCCGGCAACGGCACAGCCGTCATCCCAGCACCGCCGCAGAGCCCCCGGTCAAACGCGTTCACCGAACGATGGATACGCACAGCCCGCACCGAGTGCACCGACCGCCTCCTCATCACCGGCGAACGACATCTGCGCACCGTCCTCACCACGTATGCCGAGCACTACAACCGCGGGACGCCCCACCGCAGCCTGGACCTACGAGCCCCGGACGACGACCCGAACATCATCCCCTTACCTGCTGGCACAATCAGGCGCCGCCAGGTACTCGGTGGACTGCTCAACGAGTACCACACCACGCCACTCCGATTGCCTCACCATCGACAGGGACGCCCAGCTCAGCAGCCTGATCGGAATATTGACACCCTTCAGGGGCAACGGCTATCTGGAGACCTCATTCCTGCCCGGCCGCATCTTCGCCCCGCCGACCGGCTTCAACACTCAGCTGTCCGAATGGCTCGGCAAGGCACAGGCTGCTTCAGCTTTCGGGTGGGCTGATCGAGCGGGCGTAGTCGGTGGGTGTCTGGCCGTAGTGTTTCTTGAAGGTGCGGATGAAGTGGCTGCCGTCGGCGAATTGCCAGTAGGCGGCGAGTTCGGAGATCGTCATCAGCTGGCCTGATGGTGCGGTGAGGGCGAGCCGGGCTTCTTCCAGCCGTCTGTGGCGGATGTAGGAGGTCACCGAGTCGCCCACTGCGGTGAATGCCCGCTGGAGGGTGCGCACGGAGACGTTGAGTTCGTGTGCCAGCATCCTCGGGGACAGCTCCGGGTCGGCGAGGTGAGAGTCCACGAAATCCTTGGCGGCCTGGGCGAGCACGGGGGCCAGGCGGGACTCGGCTTCGTCGAACCGGCTCCTCGCCACTGCCTTGACCAGTTGGATCAGGGTGCTGCGGGCGGCGTCCACACCGGCCGAGCTGAGGTCGGCCATGGTGGCGTGGACCATCATTATGTGGGCGAACAGCAGACGCACCTCGGCCGAGTCCGCCGGCCCGGTGATATTCCGGACCCCGATCAGTGGCCTGAGCGTCGCGCTGGGCAGGATGAGGGTCTGCGCCGTCTGGCGCGGTGACGTCTGGAAGTGCCACGGCCGCCCGACGTGGCGGAGGAGGTACTGCCCGGCGGATAGCGTGTGCTCACCGCGATCGGGTGCGCCGACAAAAGTACACGCGCCGCGGCGCATGATGTACATCCGTATCTGATCCTCGACGCCGGGCGGGGCGCCCGTGGTCTGGGCGGGCAACTCGGTGTGTAGATCGGCGATCACCACGTCACGTACCTTGGCGACGCGGCTCTTGACCTGGAAGTCACGGATGGTGGCCGAGCTGTAGGTCGGCAGTGGGAAGCCATCGCCGATCTGAGTCTCCCAGTCCCGCCGGAAGGCTTCGAACCCATGTGGTGAGGTGCCCGTGAGGATGGAGTCCGCGGGGAACGAGCCGGGTAACAATTCGTCGGCCACCGCTCCGGTGCTGCTCATCGCCAGTCTGTTCACCTCGCATCCGTTGCTTCCGGGCCATCCTATGACGCGGATCTTCTGTCCGGTGCAGCAGTGTTGGAAGTGTGAGCCGGGCCACGGCTCCCACGCGTCGGCGCTCGGGACGTGCCGACCGGTGCAATAGAATTGAGGTGCAAGCGGGGGCGCGGGAGTCCTAGGCCGATGGGACATCCTCGCGACCGGTGAGCTCGCTGGGCGACCGGTGGCCGTCACGGACCGCCGTCGGTTGAGACGCGCACGGCCCTTCTCCGCACCTCGTCCACGCGTTCCATTGAGGCGACCGCCTCTCGCCGCCGGTCTGCCTCCGCGCTCCCAGAGCCCACTTCACCCCCCGCGTACACGCCACGAGTTCCACTTCCGGGGTGTGCGTCGCGGTGGGCAGCGAACGTCTGCGGGCGATCGACGACGTGCCCAGCGCCCCCAGCCGCACGGGTGGGACCCGGGGCGCGCTCACACGGTCCGTAGTGCCGCGACCAGGGTCCTGGCCTGCATATTCACGTGATGGCCGTAACGCAGTAGCTCGTTCAACTGGCATGGTGTCACCCATCGGAACTCATCGGATACGACGGAGAGATCGTCCTCAGCCTCGGTGATCAGGTAACGGTTTCGGGCGTGCCGGAACCGGCCTCCCTCCTCCGACAGAACCACGTCATATCGAGCCTGGTCCGCCCTCCTCAGCGCCTCGTCGAGATAGGGCGGCCGGTCCGTCGCGGGGAGCCGGGCGTAATTACCGGGGGTGCACTGCACGGTGGGGCCCAGCTCCACCACGTCGGTGAAACCGGGCTCCGCGCGCGCCCGCACCAGCGCGTGCGGCAGACCTTCGATACGACGGACGAACAGGGCCACCACACCGGGGCCGGTCGGTTCCAGCAGCGGCTGGGACCAGGCCGGGACCTCACGCCGGTGCGAGGACACCTCGACCCCAACCACACGGAAGTGCAGGCCCTGATCGTGGGCCACTTCGTCTTCGGTACGGTGCCACCCATCGGTCTCCGCGAGCCCGATGGGCACCGCCTCGACCTCGTGCTCGGCCCGGCGGCGAGTGATCCAGCTGCGAATCTCCCGGTCCGGGTGGAGCGCCCGGCCCGCGCCGGCCTGCCGCCGCCAGTCCGGAAGGCAGGACAGGACCGTCCGCGCATCCATGTTGACGAGATTCGCCCGCCGGAGCAGCGCGTTGACCTGGCCCAGCGTCAGCCAGGCGAAGTCCTCGCCCGCCTCGGCCCCGGGGCCGACCTCCACGACCATGTTGCGATTGCGTTTGTGCAGGAACCACGAGCCCTGTTCCGATTGCAGGACGTCGGCGATGACGGCCCCGGGCTCCGCGTGGCGGAAGAGCTCCAGGTAGGGCACTTCCGCACCTCCGTGCACCCGGCCGTAGTTGCTTTTGGTTGCCTGCACCGTGGGCGACAGCTGCACGCCGTTCACGTTTCCGGGCTCGGACTTCGCCTGCATCAGCAGATGCGGCACACCGTCGAAGTCCCGCAAGGCGATGCCGAGGATCCCGGTCTCCGGTTGGGAGATGATCGGCTGCGACCATGCGGGCACCGGACCGAAGTCTGACCGCACGCGCAGTCCGTGTACGGAGAAGAACCGTCCGCTCCAGTCCACCCTCGTCTCGGTCAGGGAAACGCGTCGGTCAGGGAAATGTGACCGCCGCGGGAGCGCGGGGCAGCGCGGCGTCGGGCCATGTGTGTTTTCCATGGGCGTCCCGGGCCAGCGTGGCACATTCGGCCGGGAATGCTGAAGGGCTGGTTACAGTGCGAGGTTACGGCAAAGAATGTATGTGGCTTTCCCCCCGCTCGGCCCGCATAACGGGGGTACGGCCGGATGGTTCGGCCGCGACCGGTCCGTAACGGTGGCTCTCGCTGATGCCGATCCCGCCGTGCCGCATAGCATGGAGGCGTCCTGGTGGGGCGTCCACCGTCGGACGGTGTGAACGGTATGAGAGGCGGAGACTGGTGTGAATCCCTTCGATGACCCCGACGCGGAATTTCTGGTGCTGGTCAACCATGAGGGGCAGTACTCGCTGTGGCCGGCCTTCGCGGATGTGCCCGAGGGGTGGACGGTCGACCACGACAAGGACACCCGCGAAGCGTGCCTGGCTCATATCGAAGAGAAGTGGACGGATATGCGGCCCAAGAGCCTGGTCGAGGCGATGGGCAACTGACCGTCGAGCGGTGAACCCGCCGACATCGGTGCGCGCTATATGAAGGGGATCGTTCTCGCCGGTGGAAACGGGACCCGTCTGCATCCCCTGACACATGCGGTGTCGAAGCAGATCCTGCCCGTCTACAACAAGCCGATGATCTACTACCCGTTGTCCGTCCTCATGCTCGGCGGAATCAAGGAAATCCTTGTCATTTCGACACCGCATCATCTGGACATGTTCCGTGCGCTGCTGGGTGATGGCAGTCGGCTGGGCATTTCAATGGCGTATGCGGAGCAGCCCGAAGCCAACGGCATCGCTGAAGCCTTCGTCATCGGAGCCGAGTTCATCGGGGCCGATTCCGTGGCGCTGGTGCTCGGGGACAATATCTTTCACGGTCCCGGTTTCTCGAGGATCCTCCACCGCGAGGTGAGCCGCATCGACGGGTGTGTCCTCTTCGGGTATCCGGTCAAGGATCCGGAGCGTTACGGCGTCGGAACCGTGGACGAAGAGGGTCGGCTGCTCTCCCTGCGGGAGAAGCCGGTCGACTCGACGTCGAACCTGGCGATCACTGGGCTCTATCTCTACGACAACGACGTCGTGGACATCGCGAAGAACGTCATGCCCTCAGCCCGTGGCGAGCTGGAGATCACCGACGTCAACCGGGTCTATCTGGAGCGGGGGAAGGCCAGATTGGTCAGCTTGGGACGTGGGTTCGCGTGGCTGGATACCGGAACGCACGAGTCGCTTCTTCAGGCGGGGCAGTACGTCCAGCTTTTGGAGCTGCGTCAGGGAGTGCGGATCGCCTGCCTCGAGGAGATCGCCTTTCGTATGGGGTTCATCGACGCCGGGGCCTGTTACGAACTCGGCGAGGAAATGCGGCACACCGAATACGGAAAGTACCTCATGGAAATCACAGCCGACAGCGGCTGAAGGAGAAGGACTCATGCGCATAGTTGTTACCGGCGGTGCGGGCTTCGTCGGCTCCTACTTCGTCCGTCAGGCACTCACCGGAGCGTATGAGGCATACGGGGACGCGGAGATCGTCGTGATCGACAAGCTCACCTACGCGGGAAGCGAGGCCAATCTTGCGGAGGTGGCCGCCAGCCCCCGGCTGCGCCTCGTGCGCGGCGACATCTGTGACGAGACGCTGATCAGGAGGTTGCTGCGCCGTGACGACCTGGTGGTCCACTTCGCAGCCGAATCCCATGTCGACCGTTCCATCATGTGCGCCCAGGAGTTCGTCCGGACCAATGTGCTCGGTACGGCCACCCTTCTCAGCGCGGCGGCGGGGGTCGGTGTGGGGAAGTTCGTTCATGTCTCCACGGACGAGGTGTACGGATCCATCGAGCTGGGCTCCTGGCACGAAGGCGAGCCCTTGGATCCCAGCTCTCCGTACTCCGCTTCCAAAGCGTCCTCCGACCTGCTGGTGAAGTCCTTCCACCGTACTCACGGACTCCCGGTGTGCGTGACGCGGGCCTCCAACACATATGGCCCGTACCAGCATCCGGAGAAGTTGATCCCGCTGTTCATCACCCATCTCCTGAGCGGCAAACGAGTACCGCTGTACGGCGATGGCGAGAACGTACGGGACTGGCTCCATGCCTCAGACCACTGCCAGGGCATCGCCCTAGTCGCCGAAAAGGGGCGGCCTGGTGAAGTTTACAACATCGGGGGAGGCACCGAAGTGACCAATCGCGAACTCACAGGAAAGCTGCTCGAACTCCTGGATGACGACTGGTCGATGGTGCGAGAGGTGCCCGACCGGAAAGGCCACGACCGTCGCTACTCGCTGGACAGCGGCAAGATTTCCGATGAACTGGGCTACAAGCCCACCGTGCTCTTCGAGGACGGCCTTGCGGAGACCGTGGCCTGGTACGCGCAGCAGAGTGACTGGTGGATGCCGTTGAAGGCTTCGCAATGCTGAAGTCAAGCCGCCGCAATAACTGGTGGTGTGACTTAGCGACACTGTCGGACACGGATCAGCGCTGAGGGCGGTGAAGGTTGCCGCCGATTTTGCCGGAGTCGCAGGGAGCGGGGATCACGCCGACGGAGGCTGCCAGGCGGTCGGGGGAACGCGTCCAGGCTGCCGCCGATGGCGACGAGGAACTCGGCGCCGAGAACGGGCCGATACCAGGCAGGGACTTGATCACCTCGGCAGGCTCGTGTTGGCGAAACAGTCAGCAACTCGGGCGCGCCGTTGGCTGCCCGCCGCGACAGCGGGGTCTCGCCCTCGCTGTCCAGGGGCGGGCAGTGGTGGTGGGCCTTGCCGTAGTCGGTCCCGGCCCATGTCCGGCTCATCGTGCTCCAACTCGTCGTAAGTGCAGTGCGTACCACGGACGACCTCGCCGGCATTGCTCTACACAGCGACCTGTTCACAGTCCCAATCGGAGGCCGAGTCGTCATGGGGAACCGGGCGGCCAAGCTTTCCGAACCATCGACGGCATCAGCATGAAAGCCACACCCAATTGCCCTGAGTCCCCCAACCCTATGGATGGCTGGGGTGGGCCCAGCAGGAAGGTGGAGCAGCATGGCACGGGAGAGGGGCGCGTCGACCGGGCTCTTCCCGGCTGGGGCTTTGGTCCGCGTCCACGGCCAAGGCCAGGCCGGACATCGACAGTTCAGGGCAGGGCAAGGTCACGAAACAGGACGGACGTCTGAGAAGTATCCTGAAGCCGGAGCTGCTAGTTTCGGATTATGATGACCAGGGCTGCCCCGCCGAGCGCTCGAACATTCACCCAGGACGCACGCAGAGCGCAGATAGTTCAGGCAACCATCGAGACACTGGCCGAAATTGGTTATTCAAAGGCCTCATTCAGCGCGATATGCCGACGAGCCAGACTCAGCAGTACCGGAATGATCTCCTACTATTTCTCAGGGAAGCCCGAACTCTTTCGCGAGGTGGGCCGGACCATCCTGACGGAGGCCGGAGCGGCCATAGAGGCCAGCATCGCTGGTGAGTTGACCTACCGGGGGAAGCTCGGCGCCTATATCGCCTCTCAGGTGACGGTTGTCATCCGTCGGCCGATGTACGCTCAGGCGCTGGCGGAGATCGTCGCCATGGCCCAGACGAGGCAGATAGCCGGCCTGGACGACATCGCCCGCAGCGCCCTGTCCGTCGAACGACTGGCCAACCTGCTGGAGCAGGGGTGCAGGGCGGGTGAATTCCATTCGTGCGACTCCCGCCTGATGGCTCTCGCCATCCGCGGCGCAATCGACAACGTCGTCCGTCATCACCGCCTCCGCAATGGCGAGGTCGACCTGGAGTGCTGCGCCCGGCAGCTGGTGGACCTCTTCGACCGTTGCATCGCGGCCGGCCCGTCGTAACAACGGCGATCGCCGATGTTCCCCAGGGGAGGATCGTTGATCATGGGGCTATGACCCCCGGGCTGGAAGCTTTCACGGTGGTGGTCAGGACACCACCTGATGCGGGCGCCATGGTTGTCGAGTCCGCAGGGATTACGGCCGCCGCGTTCGCCGTGGCGTGCAGGGGGCTGGACGTGCCCTGCGTGCTCGTCGTCCTTGATCGGGGGCTGCCTGCCCTGAATCTGATCACGACCATGGACCTCACCGACAATGTCCTGGGCATCGCAGTCGAGGCCGCCACGTACAACGACGCGATCGACTACAGCAGGAAGATCGTCGCGGCTCCTGCTCAATGTTACGGGCGGTGGGCGCCGAGAGATACGCCGATCGCCGGACAGAGAGCGACGCACGCCCATGACGTGGACGGTGAACCACCAGAGCGATCCGGAAATCATAGCGTCCAAGATCACCAAGTTTCTTGGCGCGCGGGAGTAATCCCCTTCCCGCGGTCCGCCATCGCGCCACGTAACTCCCGGCGTCCGGACAGACCGAGTTTGCGGTACACCGATGTCAAATGGGCCTCTACCGTCCGCCGCGTCACGAAGAGCGACTCCGCGATCTCAGCGTTGGATCGCCCTTCGGCCGCCAGACGCGCAACCTGCTGCTCGCTCCGGGTGAGTGCGCCCGCCCGTCGTGATCCGGCGCGTCGGGGTCGGGCACCCGCCGCCACCAAGGACTGGTGTGCGGTGGCGTGGAGCGAGCGGGCCCCGAGGGCGTAGGTGTCCTCCCAGCCCTGACGCAGCACTGCCCGGGCCGCCTCCGTGTGCCCCGCTTGCTGCAACGCCCGGCCTCGGGCCACCCTTACCCTCGCCAATACCAGAGCAGCGCGGGTCTGTGTCAGGACCGTCTCGGCCTCCTCCAGCAGGACTGGTCGATCCCGTTCGCAGCCCGCCTCGGCCAACAGCTCGAGTCCGGTTCCCAGAGTGGAGAGAAACCCGGCCGGGCGCGCCAGGTCCACGGCCCATTCGCCCAGTTCGACGGCCGCTATGCGGTCACCCATCGACAGGTGGGCCTGTCCGGCCCAGTACCACCAGAAAGAGACGGCCGGATTCGTGCGCTGCCAAGCCCGCTGCCGACGTCCGCACTCCACCAGGTCCCGCAGGGCGGCTTCAGGCTCGTTCCGGGCCAGGCGCAGGCGCCCGCGGGCGCACAGCAGTTCGTTCCACTGCCAAGCGTCATCGATTCCGGCGTCCGGTATCTCCGAGGCCAGGGCCGTCGCGGCCGCCAGATCGCCTTGATCGAGGAACACATGGAGCCGTACCGCCAGCGGTAGGGCATCGTGGCGGGTGTACCGAGCGGTGCGGGTCTTCCTCAGCGCCTTGGCCGAGGATCGCAGGGCCTGGTCGAGGGCCCCGAGCCGCTCATACGCCTCCGCACTGAGGGCCAGCAGGCTTGCGTACGCCTGATCGAACATGGTGTCGGTGCCGTCGATCAGTTGCCGGTACACATACTCCGCTTCGTGCGGGCGGTCCGCATACATCAGCGCGGAGGCAGCGGTGGCCATGGAGGTGGGTGAGTCGGTGGTCGGGGTACCCCGTCGGAGCACCGTGTCCGCTGCCCTGAGTGACTCCGGCACGCGGTCCATACGAGCCACCGAGATGACCGCTCGCCACGCCAGCAGGGCCCGCTCCCCCGGGGTGTGGCCGGACAGGTCCAGGCCGAGAGGTGCCGTTCTGAGGAGCTCCGTATACGCGTCGCGGTTGTCGGTGGCCGCCATCAGCAGTTGTGCTTCGAGGAGTTGAGCGCTCGCGGTCACTTGGCCGAGGCCGGACGTGGCGGAGCGGTGCTGGTGCAAGAGGGCGACTGCACGGCCCACCTGACCGGTCCGGGTCAATCCGCCGACAAGTGCGCCGAGCGCCGCGAGCCGCAGGTCAGGACGGGAGACGCGGTCCCATACTGACGTCAGGTGTCTGATGCTGGCCGCTGTGTCCACCGTGCTCTCGGCGATACCCAGCTCCGCTACCAGCGCCGGATCCCAGGTGTCTTCCGCACCCTCCGGCGCACATGGCCGCAGTAGTCTGACCGCGTGTGACACCGAGCCTTGGAGCGTCTCCTTCCGTGCCGCTTCCCGCAGCACGGCCCGGGCCCATGGCTGATCCGCCGCTACCCCGGACCGGAGCAGGTGCTCTGCGATCTGTGCGGCGGGCGCCCCGCTGTCGTACAGCAACCGAGCTGCCCGGCCGTGCATCGCCGCACGGTGCTCGGCCGACATGTCGGCCAGGACTGCGTTCCGTACGGCGAGATGCGTGAAGGACCACGCGTCCGCGCCGGGGGATGAACGCACCAGCCCCAGGCAGTCCAGGGCATGCTGGGAACGGACGAAAGTGGTGGTGTCGGCTCGGGCCAGCCGCGCGCAGACCTCGTTGTCCGCCCCGCCGTCGAGGACGGCCATGGCCCGGGCCGTCTGGATCGTCAAGACCGGCTGCCGATGCAACAGTCGCGCAACGCGCACCCGGAAGGCGGGCAGGTCGTGATCACTCGCCGAGTCGAGGCTCGTCCCCGTGAGCGCCAGACCGTGTTCCCGGAGCGCGGTGACCAGCCCGGTCACCAGAAGGGGGTTTCCGTTGGTCGCCGCCAGGCAGTCCTCCTGGAACCGCGCGTCGCCATCGGCCCCGGTCAGTTGCCGGGCGACGCGTCCGATGCCGGAGCGGGTGAGCGGTCGCGGCCTGACGACAAGCCATGGCGGCTGCGCCATCACCTCGTCCAGGGCGGTCCACTCACTGCCGATGCGCCGGGCTAGGACCAGCAGGACGGGCGACTCGGCCGGCCCGCGTGTGGTGTGCGCGAGGAAACGCAGCGACTCCGGGTCCGCCTCGTGGGCGTCGTCAACCGTGATCAGAAGGGGGCCACGGACCGCCGCGGCCCGCACGGCCTCATGCCAGTCGGCCAGAAGTCCGCGTAGGGTCTCCCGGGAGCGGAGGGCATCTGCGGGCATGGGGCGCCACGATGGCGGGGGCGAGTCCACATCGGAGGTCATGGCCTTCCACAGTGCGCCTACCGTGCCCAGCGGGTGCGGCTGCCCGACGGCCCGTGTCTCGAGGACCCGTAGCCCGAGAGATCTGCTGTCCGCGGCATGGCTGTGGAGTAGCGCCGTCTTGCCAATGCCATCCGGCCCCTGTATGACGGCGAAGCCGGGGTGCCCCGCCGCTGTCCGCCGGGCCAGCTCGCCGAGCACGCCGAGCTCACGCTCTCGTTCCACCAACGGCCCGAGCGGCTCTCTGTCCCAGACCGCGCGCGGACCAGGTCCAACCAGGGTGGTGATCAACACCGCATCCCCTCCACCAGACAGCGTTGGTACTCCCCACCATGACTGTCCGGTGCGAGGGGCAATGGTGATTCACGCCCCACGGACGGCCACGCGAGGGTGTCCGACCTGAACTGGCCCATTCTGGCCCGAACCTCATTGAGGGATTTCCTAGTGCTGAATTCCTCAAGGGGCGTACACATATCGGCGTCGGAGACGGCGGGTGGGCGGGGCGGGTCTGCCCCATATCATGGCCGGGCTCGGGCGTTGAGCTGGGCTGGTGCCAGGGCGAGTGGCCTGGTCGATCTCGGGTGGTCCGGCAAAGGACTGCCCGGCCAGAGCGGCCTTGCGAAAGATGCGCCACCAGCCTTCCTGGAGGTTCAGCCAGCAGGCACCGACCGGGATGAACACGTGCCGGATCCTGGGATGGTCCTCCAGCCATGCCCGGGTGGCCAGGCTGTTGTGGGACGACAGGTTGTCCGTGACGACCACGATGTCGCCCACGGGGTTGGCGTCTTCGACCTTCTGTAAAAACTGCTGGTAGAAGGCGTGGTTAGTGAGGAAGCGGTCATGGTACGAGGAGCTGAAGCAACTCTGCAAAGAAGTAGCGGAGTTGAGGCGGGCGAATGAGATCCTCAAAGCCGCGAGCGCGTTTTTTGCGGCCGAACTCGACCGTCCCCGGACGACTCGCGGACGTACTACGAACGCAAGCGCAAGGAAGGCAAGAACCACCAGCAAGCCCTGCTGTCCCTCGCCCGCCGACGAGTCAACGTCCTATGGGCCATGATCCGCGACGGAGCGTGCTACCAAGGGGCACCCGGCCGCCGCAGCGGCTTGACAACGGCATTGGTGGCGGCATCGTGAATGGCTTCGGGGCTCGAGGTCGTTCCATGTTGGTGCACCGTGGAAAGTGAATGCTCAAGCAGTTGGGGGCTGGCAGAGGAGGCTTGTACCGCACCAGTTCTGCTGGTTGAGGTGGTCGAGCATGGCCGTCTCTGCTGGACCCGGAGTGCGCCGCACGCCGACGAGGACGGGCTCGGTCAGGGAGGGCAGGAGCGGGCAGGCCAGTTCTTCGAAGCCTTCGGGGATGGCCGAGGCCGGGACCACAGTGACGCCCAGGCCCTGCGCCACGAGCCGCACCGCGGTGGAGATCTGTGACACCCGGGCCACCGTGTGCGGGCTGAGGCCCGCGTCGGCGAGCAGGCGGGCGAGGTAGTCGTCGAGCAGGCTGGCGCGCCGGAACCGGATCCACCCCTGTGACGCCAGGTCTTCCAGGCGCAGGGCGGCGCTGTCCGGGAGAAGCGGGTGCCCCTTGGGCAAGACGGCGACGTAGGCTTCCTCGCCCAGAGGGTGGCTGTCGAAGGTGCACCCGGCGGGGATGCGGTGCACGAGGACCATGTCGAGGGTTCCCTGGCGGAGCAGTCGTTCCATGTCCGCGGGATCGGGCTCCTCGTGGAGAGTCACCTGCAGCTTCGGGTGGCGATGGCGCAGCTGCCCCAATACCTGGGGCAGCTGGCGTGCTCCCAGGCCCATGTGGACAGCCATGATGAGTTCGCCTGCCAGTTCCCCGTCGGCGGCGCGGGCGGCCGTGATGGCACGCCGGGATGCGGTCGTCGCGATCTTCGCCTGCGCGAGGAAAGCCCGCCCCGCCACCGTCACCGTCACCCCGCTGGGGGTGCGGGTGAACAGCTGCACCCCGAGGTGCTTCTCCAAGGTGCCGATCTGCTGCGACAGCGAGGGCTGAGTGACCCGCAGGCGTTCTGCTGCCGCTGTCATGGAGCCCTCGTCGGCGACGGCCAGGGCGTATTCGTATTGGCGCAGGTTCATTCGCATTCACCTTCCGACACGACATAGGAGATGTCAATGCAGACTATACGTTGCCACTATTTGCCTCTATGTCGGGCCGGTCCTACCGTGGTGCACGCCCGGCGCAGCCACCAGGGCCGGAAAGCCGCGGGACGGCAGCCGCGCCCTGCAGGCACGCAAGTCCTGCGACGCCGGCTGTCAAAAGCAGGATGAGGCAAAGCAATGTGCCCGGTCCTCACAGTCTCGACTCAAGGAGAAAGCATGCGTCTCGCGAATAAGGCAGAGCTCGAGAACAAGACGGTGTTGATCACGGGGCCGGGTCCCAAGGCGGCATCGGGGCCGACACCGCCGAGCTGCTGGCCGAGGAGGGTGCGCAGGTCCTCGTCACCGGTCGCCACCGGGAACGCGGCGAACAGGTGGTCAAGAGCATCACCGCTGCCGGGGGCAACGCCCGATTCCTGCTCGCTGACCTTTCCAGCCTCGACGACGTCCACCGCCTCGCCGATGAGGCCGGAGAGGTGGACGTTCTGGTCAACAACGCGGGGGTCTACACGCCGCTGGGTTCAAGCCTCGAGCTCACCGCCGAGAACTACACCATGATGTTCGACACCAACGTGCGTGCCCCGTTCCTGCTCGTGCAGCGACTCGCGCCGGGCATGATCGCTCGGGGATCGGGCAGCATCATCAACATCGGCTCGGTCGCCGCTCGTGGGTCAATGCCTGGAATGTCGTTGTACGGAGCCACCAAGGGTGCCATCGAGTCGCTCACCCGGAGCTGGGCCGCCGAGTTCGCCCAGAGTAACGTCCGGGTCAACACCGTGGCGCCGGGCACAATCAACAGCGACAATGTCTCTGCGGTCCTGGGCGAAGATCGGCCTGAATTCGAGCAGGCGAACCCCACCAGGCGCAACGGAAGCCCACGAGAGATTTCCCAGGCTGTTCTGTTCCTTGCCAGCGATCGGTCGTCCTATGTCAACGGCAGCGTGATGACCGTTGACGGCGCCTTCTCCGCAGTCCTCATGTAACGACCCATCACCGGACTCGTGCCGTCCGCCGGCGCGCCAGTAAGTCTGCTGTGACAACACCCGCAGACCGCACAATCGTCGAGATTCGCCGCCACCGGGACGCCACGTCCCCGCGACCTACCTCGAGCAGTCCGCCAGCCTCATGAGCGCGCCGGCCTCGGGCTTTCACCAAGGTTGATCTTGTAGAGACACGCGGGGTCCGGATACGCGAAAGTGCCTGCTCAGCACGGTTGGATCGTGGTTGTCGAGGCCATGACCGAACCGAGTGGGAGGCGCTCCGCGGGTGAAGCACAGAGACTGTCGTCCCTGGCTGTCGGTGATCGCGAGTGGTGAGCCGCTCGTGTCGCACGCGGGCGGGTGCTGTTGGTGGAGACCGCGCGGCGCAGCGGGCTGTCCGGGCTGCTCAGAGCCGGTCTGCTGCGCTGGCGCAAGCCCCTGGCCGTGCACGACCCGGGCTAAAAATGAAGGAGAACGTTGATGTCCCGTGAGAAGCGGATCCCCGGGCCGGACCACCCCATCGAGGTCGTCGAAAACTCTCGTCTGATCCGGGTGGTCGCTCGGGACGGAGGAAGGCTCATCGCCGAGACGACCTCTGCCGTCACGCTGACCGAGGCCGGCTACCCGCCCGTGCACTACATCCCCCTGGCCGACGTCGACCAGACGCTTCTGGAGCGGACGGAGTCCCACACTTACTGCCCGTACAAGGGCGAGGCGTCCTATTACGGCCTCACCACTGCCGAGAAGAAGATCGAGGACGCGGTGTGGTTCTACGAGGAGCCGTTCGAGGCCGTGGGCGCGATCGCCGGCCGCGTCGCCTTCTACCCGAGCACGTTGAGATCACCTCCGAGGCCGTCGCCAACTGACGGCCCCGCGCGGGGGTGGAGCGGTTTCCCCCTCGACACGCCGCTCCGCCTCTGCGCCCGGCCCGACACCCACCGACCCGCATCAGCTTGTGCGAGAGGAGGACAGAAATGGCCGAACTGACCCTGGAAGAGGCAGAAGCGTATGTGCTCGGTGTGTGTTTCAAGACCGGCCCCTCAAAGCGGACCGGTGTGGAGACGGAGTGGCTGGTCCAGGACCGCCACAACCCTGGGCTGTCGATATCCGTCGACCGGCTGAACGCCGTCCTTGCGCCGATCGAGGTCGCAGACGCCCTGCCCGGGGCAGTCGGCTCACCCGTGAGCCGGGCGGCCAGCTGGAACTCAGTTCTCCGCCGGCCCTCTCGCTCGCCACATGCGTCGAGACGATGGCCGCCGATCTCACCGTCCTGCGCAAGGTCATCGAGCAGGCCAACCTGACACTCGTCGGCCGGGGCCTTGACCCCCACCGTGAACCGCCTCGCGTGCTCGACCACCCCCGCTACCGGGCCATGGAGAGCTTCTTCGACCGCGAGGGCCCCTGGGGCCGCGACATGATGCGCCGCACCGCATCCGTGCAGATCAACCTGGACTCCGGCGAGGGTTCCCCGGCGTCGGCGGCTACCGCTCCCGCTGGGAACTCGCCCACCGTATCGGTCCCGTGCTTGTCGCCGCCTTCGCCAACTCCCCGATACGAGACGGATGGCCCACCGGGTGGCTGTCCGCCCGGCAGCACGTCTGGTCCCGGATGGATGCCGGTCGCACCCGCCCGCCCCGCTACCACTCCGACCCTCGCGTGGCCTGGACCCGGTATGCGCTCGACGCACAGGTGATGTGCATACCGGGCGACCCCAACGGCGACTGGTCCGCGCCCCCGGTCTGACCTTCCGCGCCTGGCTGCGCGGCGTACCCGGGCTGCGGCCGCCGACCCTGGCCGACCTGGACTACCACCTCAGCACTCTGTTCCCGCCGGTCAGACCGCGCGGCTGGCTGGAGTTGCGGATGGTCGACGCGCAGAGCGGCGACGACTGGGTCGTGCCGACGGTGCTGGCCGCGACGCTCCTGAACGACCCGGTGGCGGCCGATGCCGCCTACGCGGCAACCGAGCCGTTCTGCCCGGACGCGCAGCGGCCCGTCCCCTCCCACGACATCTGGCTGCGGGCGGCCCGCACCGGCCTCGACGACCAGGACCTCGCCAAGGCCGCCCGCGCCTGCTTCGCCGCGGCCGACAGCGCCCTCGCCGTTCCCGGCACCCCGGCGGACCTGCGGCATGTCCTGACCGATTTCGCCGAGCGCTACACAGAGCGCGGCCGCTCCCCCGCCCATGACCATCTGGGCGCGCTCCGCCGCACCTGAGTGGTCGTCGATGCCGGTCACGAGCTTGCATTCGCGGCCGTCGGCCAGCGGGACGCCCGAGACAATGTCCATCTGCCACAACTGCATGGGCGCGACCGTCTTCTGGCGCCTCGAACCTCGATCGGACGGCCGTCCCGCCCGGCTTGGCCCCACCCTTGCCGACGCCTACGACGGCAAGCTCGAAACCATCGCCGACGGCACCGCCATCGCCGTTGTCCCGGCGGGTGACCGGCGCTTCGCTCTCCGCCCTGGCCTCGTCGCTGTTCCCGTCGACGGGGCCGAACCGTGCCAGGTCGTCGTCGCCACCCGTACCGACGACACCGGTCCTCTCGTCGCGGAGTTCGTCAAGTCGGCGGTGACGTGTCTCGTCCGCCCCACCTGATTGACCCGATCGACCTCATCGCCGATCCCTCCGTGATGCGTTTTCCACATGACGGGGTGCGGAACGGGCCTTGGACAGGACCGCCGACAGACCGTTGGCTGGTCGCCTGACCCGTCGACTACCGCGCACAGACCGTCCTGCTCACCGGGGCCAGCTCCGGGATCGGAGCCGCCTTCGCCGAAGCCCTGGCCGCACGCGGTGCGACCCTCGTGCTCGTCGTCCGGCGCGCCGAGCGGCTGGCCTCGATGGCGGACGCGCTGCGCCGCACCACCGGTGCCCGTGTCGAGGCGATCCCGGCCGATCTCTCCCACCCGGTCGCCGCGCGCGATCTTCACCGGGAGGTCGCCGACCGGGGCCTGCGTGTCACGAGCCTGATCAACAATGCCGGGTCAGCTTTCGCCCTGTTCCCCGGGTCGGACCCCGGGACAGATCGCCGCCGATATCGCCGTGGACGCCCTGGTGCCGGTGCAGCTGACCGCGGCGTTCCCACCCCAGATCGTGGACGCCAGCAACGGCTTCGTCATCAATCCACCCGCCGACGCAGGGGAATGAACAACATCAACTGACCGACCGGGGGTCCGTCTTCGGAGTCGAGCACCGGCCAAGCTTTCGAAGCGGGCCGCGATGAAGGCGGTCGCCGCGAAGATGGGCATCGGTGCCGCTGAGACGGTTCGAACTTGGGTCCGCAAGGCCGAAGTCGATGCCGACCAGCGTCCGGGCGTGACTTCGGACGAGGCTGCGGAGATCAAGCGCCTGAAGGCGGAGAATGCTGAACTGCGGCGGGCGAACGAGATCCTCAAGGCGGCCTCGGCTTTCTTCGCGGCCGAGCTCGACCGGGCGTCGAAGCGCTCGTAGCGTTCATCGATGCACATGAGGGCGGCGGCCTTCTCCGCAGACAGGCAGGTGGGGGCGCCGCCGGGCAGCAGATCCCGCAGCACGGCGTGGAGACGGTTGATGATGCGGGTGCGCTCGTTGACCAGGTCGTCGTGCCGTTCGGTCAGCAGCCGCGGGATCGTCGACTGGTCTTCGGGCCCCCCGGCATGAGCCGTCCTTATGACAATGAGCGACTGGCCAAGGCCTATGAGCCCGGTAATGAGATGTCTGAGGAATCCCTGCGGTCCTGGATCGATTTGGTCGCGTCCTACGTGCGTGCAGCGTCCATCGCCCTCCATCGTTGAGATCGGAGTCGGTACGGGGATGTTCTCCGCGGCGATGGCACGCTGGATCGACGGCTCCAGTGTCCTCGCGGTGGATCCCTCAGAAGCGATGCTGGCCGAGGCCCTGCGGCACCATTCGCACCCTGCTGTGCGATACGTGCCGGGATCCGTGGAGGCTGTAACCCGCCCCTGCGGGTGCCTTCGACGTGGCCTTCCTCTCACGCGTGATCCATCACATGCCCGACCGGGTCAGGGAGGCACGTGAACTGGC
The DNA here is from genome assembly GCA_005405945.1 of Streptomyces violaceusniger. Classification (GTDB taxonomy): domain Bacteria; phylum Actinomycetota; class Actinomycetes; order Streptomycetales; family Streptomycetaceae; genus Streptomyces; species Streptomyces violaceusniger. The sequence continues at coordinate 2,893,215 of BJHW01000001.1, read as the reverse complement.
TCGCGTCCTCCGCGCTGGTGGAAAGTGCTGGTCCGCACGACGTTCCGCGAGCGGTTGCACGCGCTGATCTACGGCCACTGGCCGAAGCTGCGCAGCATTGACGAGCGGCGGTTTCCGGGCGAGAGTGAGGTTGTCACCGATTTCGTGGCCGCCAAGTTTGCCCTGGAGGAGGTCACTTCGTTCGTGCGGCCGGTGACGGCGAGCCTGGAGGAGTACCACGCCCGCTTGGTTACTGGTCCGCAGTCGAAGTTCACGTTCCTCACCGCTGAGCAGTTCTGCGAGGGTCTTGCGCGTCTGGCGGCCGCAGCCCATAGCCAGGCGCTCGACGAGCCGCAGCCGTTTTTCGAACGCTACGACGTAGTTGTGGTCTCCCGTTGCTGAGCCACCGCTTCAGCAGGCGATGCGGCGACAGGCGCCCGCCTGTCTATGCGTCCGGGCCCTGGTAGCCCGGCATCGGCGAGGATCTCCACCACAGGCCGGTCGACCAAGGGCTCGACCGGCCCTGACCGATGAGCCTGAGTCCGACGATTGTCCGCCGGACCGGCATCTGAGCGCCATCGATGATGCCCGTCATCCCGCTGGCGTCGGGATGGTCGACGACCTCAGCCAGGGGCCGCAGAGGCACACCGGGCTGACCGCACATCCTCGCTCGGCCAGCGGCCCGTTATGAGTGGTCCCGTGGCGGAGATGGACGAGGGGACGGGCACCTCACCCTCTACCGTGCATGAGCTCGTCAGGGCGCCGCTCTGTGGCCGTGGAACCGGGCGTACTGGACGGGTGTCTGGCCGTAGTGCTTCTTGAAGGCCCGGATAAAGTGGCTGCTGTCCGCGAACTGCAAGTGCGCTGCGAGTTCCGACACGCTAGGCCGGTCGATGAACCTGGTGAGCGCGAGCCGGGCTTGTTCCAGCCGTTGGTCGCGAATGTAGGTGCTCACTGACTCATTGGTCGCAGCGAACGCCCGATGCAGTGTGCGCACCGAAACGTTGAGCTCGCGAGCGAGCATCGAGGGGCTGAGGTCGGCATGGGCCAGGTGGCTGTTCACCACGTCCTTGGCTGCCTGGACCAACGACGGGGCCAACTGCGGCTCGGCCCCGTCGACCTTCTGCCTGAGTACCCCCATCACCAGTTCAACCAGGGTGTTGCGGGCGCTCTGCAGCCCAGCGGGGGACAATTCGTTCAGCTCGGTGTCGACCGTGTGTACGTGTGCCAGGAGTAGCCGCATCTCGGCGGAGTCCACCGGTCCGAGCACTGGCCGCTTGCGGATGAGAGGTCCCAGGGGAGCGACCGGCAGGATCAACTTCTGCGTCGTGTGAGACTGTACTGCGAACCGCCATGACGGGTTGTTGTATCGCACGATGAATTGCCCGGCCGACACTGCGACTTTGTCGCGGCCCCGCGCCCGGGTGAAATGCCATGTACCGCGCCGTACCACATCCATGACTACTAGATCGGAGAAGTATTGGGCATCAACCCAAGTACCGTCAAACATAGTCGAGTCATAGCGTATGTTCGCAAACAATGCGTCGTGCACTCTGCAGCCACGGATACTGACCCGGTAATCACCGGCACCGGCCAGTTCAGCCGGCGGCAGCGGGACCGCCTTGCCAACCTGAACGTTCCATTTGTGCCGGAGGAGAGTGGAGGCCTTTCCCCTGGCACTTGGACTGATCACATCGGCAGCGACCTTCCCGCGAGGTACACCGGGCCCCGATTCGGTGTCTGTTAAACCGCTCATTCGTATTGCTCCTGCTCGCCACTCGCTCAGCGGCCTTATCGGGCACATCGTTGACGGTATGGCGCCTGACCTCCGGCTGCCTGGAGGGGCGGCCTGTCAGCCGATCGTTGCGACGACCTGTTCTCGCACAATGGCCTGCCCACCGGCTTGGGAAGGTGGCGGACCAGGTTCGCCCGAAGGCAGCAACGACTCCATCACCGCCTAATCGTCGTCCGTGAGATCACCCCGAGCCATCCCGCCTGTCTACCTGTCCCGGACCCAGCCGGGGCAACACAACAACCCAAACTGATGATCGCAATTCGACCGACACCCTAGCGGATACCGTCCCAGGCGTGACGCTCGTCGGGGGCGGGGTCGTCGACCACGCAAAGCTTCTCCGCGATCAGTGCCGTGGGGCGACGGGTCGTGTCATAGGGCTCCCAGCCGGGCGTGCCCTCCCGGGCGAAGGACACCCACGCCTCGTGTGCTGTGGTGGCTGCGGTCGGCGAGGGATGGTCCCCGATGAGTGCCCGTACGCTGTCGTGGTCCTCGGTCCGGAAGACGAACGGCACCTCCGTCGCGTGGCACGCGCCGAGCCCGTGGTTGTCGGTCGGCTCCAGATGGTCGAAGCGGTACACCCAGGTGGGTCCGGCGCCTCCGGCGGTGCGGGCCTCGGCGTACCGGAGGGCCGGAACGGCGTAGAACCAGTCCGTGGTGACCGCCGCGAGCAGATCGCCGGGGCTCGCGCCGGGTCGCGCGGCGCGGTAGGTCTCCATCGCTTCCGGCCCGAGCCCGTAGGCCCCCGCGGCGGCGAGCAGGGTGGGCTCGTCGATCGCGTCGAGCATGTTCGTGGGCACGAGGACCAAGCGATTTTCATCGCGGTTCCAGCCCGTCAGGAGCGGAACGGGGGCGCTCGTGCCGGCGCGGGCGGCGTCCAGCGGATGGACCGGCAGGACGGTGCCGTCGACCACCGGCGCGAACGGCAGTTTACTCAAGGCGAGGCTTCCCCACTTGGCGGGGTCGGCGTTGGTCTGGACCTCGACAACCAGCTCAGCGGCGGCATGCACGAGCCGGTCGAGTGGAACGGCAGCGATGGCGTCCCTGGTGACCGGCGCACCGAGGGCTTCGGCCAGCAGGCTGCTGACCGTCAGCCCCTGCTCGGGAGTGAGCGTGTGGGCGGCGGCGCCGGACTGCGTGACGGCGCGGGCGAACAGCCCGGTCGCGGACGGCATCGCCAGCAGGGTGGCAATGCTCATCCCACCGGCAGACTCCCCCGCAACCGTCACGTTCCCCGGGTCACCGCCGAAGGCGGAGATGTTGTCCCGCACCCATTCCAGCGCGGCCACCTGGTCCTGCAGGCCGAGGTTGGCCGCGCCGTCGTCGAGGAAGAGAAAACCCTCCGCAGCGAGCCGGTAGTTGATCGCCACGCAGACCACACCGCTGCGCGCGAAAGCCGACCCGTCGTACGCCGCCACGGAATTTGAACCGTTGACGAACGAGCCGCCGTGGATCCACACCAGCACCGGAAGACCGCTCGCCCCGGGGTCGGGCGTCCAGACGTTGAGGTTGAGGCACTCCTCCCCCTCGATCTCCACCTCGGGGAAGAGCCGCCGGAAAGCAAGCGGGTAGTCCCCTTTCGGAACTGTCGGCCCCATACGACCCGCGTCGCGGACGCCCCGCCACGGAACCACCGGTTGCGGCGGCCGCATCCTGTTCGGCCCGAAGGGCGGCGCGGCGTACGGAACTCCCAGGAAGGAGGCGACGCCATCGCGTAAACGGCCTTCCAGGGTGCCGTCATCGACGGACACCCGGGGGCTGTAGGCGTCTCTCGACATCAGAACTCCCATGCAATATTTACATCGACGTTGCAACCATGTCGTCGCCCTCTCGGACGTGTCAAGGATCTTCCGGCCGTGACGCTCCGAGCAGCAGTGCGGTGACAGCGGCCTCGGCCTCGGCCGCGTCCGGCTCCTGTCCGCTGATCAAATCGGTGTAGAGGAACGACTCGGCGATCCTGGTCACCAGGTAGGCCAGGCCGGGCAGCGGCATCGTCCCGATCCGACCGGACCGCGCCAGCTCACGCCCCATCAGGAATTCCATCCGGGTGGCGAAGTGCGCCCAAGAGGTCCTAACAAAGGCGTTGGACGTGGCGGTAGGTGATCAGGCAGGTGGCGAGGCCGAGGAAGGCCTCATGGATGTCGTCGCGCTGTTCCCAGCGGATGCGCAGGTGGCGGAAGCCGTGCAGCCAGGCGATTGTTCTCTCCACGGTGTACCGGAAGATGCCCAGGCCGGAGCCGTGGGGTTGGCCGCGTTCGGCGATGACGGGGCGGATGCCGCGCTGCCCCAACAGCCGCCGGTACTTGTCGTGGTCGTAGCCGCGGTCTGCGAACAGCATGTCCGGCCGTCGCCGCGGCCGGCCGACGACTCCGGCCACGACGGGGACCTTGTCCAGCAGCGGCAGCAGTTGGGTGACGTCGTTGCGGTTGCCGCCGGTCAGCGACACCGCGAGCGGGATGCCCTGGCCATCAGTGAGGACGTGGTGCTTGCTGCCCGGCCGCGCGCGGTCGACCGGGCTGGGACCGCCTTTGGGCCCCGGCGGGCCGCCCGCACGTGGGAGGAGTCGATCACCGCCCTCGACCAGTCCAGCTTCTTCGCCGACCGCAGCTTCCTCAGCAGCACCAGATGCAGTTGCTCCCACACGCCGGCCTCGTTCCATGCGGCCGGCCGCCGCCAGCACGTCATCCCCGAGCCGAAGCCCAGTTCCTGCGGCAGGTACTCCCACTGGATGCCGGTATGCAGCACGAACAGGATCCCGCACAACGCCTGCCGGCCCGGCACCCGGGGCCGGCCCGCCACCAGCTTCGGCCCCGGCTCGGGCAGCAACGGTTCGATCAGCGACCACAGTTCGTCCGACACGATCCAAGGCCGCGACTGTCGTTTCCCCACGACCAGACCAGCGACCCTCCACACCGAAAGTCACGTGATCAACAACTTCTGTTAGGGCCTCTAAGCCGCGTCGCCGCCGACCACCCCACCATCAGCAAGGCATGGGTCGACACCGGCTACAAGAAGAAGGCGATCGAGCACGGCGCCTTGCTCGGCATCGGCGTCGACGTCGTCCCGCGAAACGAGCAGGTCAAAGGCTTCTCCGTGATCCCGCGGCGCTGGGGCGTCGAGCGAAGTTTCGGATGGATCATGATGCGCCGTCACCTCGCCCACGACTACGAGACCAAACCGGCGCACTCCGAGAGCATGATCCGCATTGCGATGATCTCCAACCTCGCGAAACGAGCAACCGGCGAAACGTCCATAACTTGGCGCAACTCATGAACTATCCCGTCTTCAACCGTAACGTCCTCTGAGAACGGGCATCTCGTGGTCATGAAGAACTGTCCGCCGCAGTTCAAGGCGGTCGCGGTCGCGCTGTACCAGTCGCGGCCCGAGGCGACGATCCGACAGGTCGCCGCCGATCTGGGGATCAATCCCGAGACCCTGTGGAACTGGGTCCGGGCAGCCGGCGCGAGCCGGCCTCGGGGACGCCGGGCGGAGGTGGCGCGAAGCGGGCGAGCGCACAACCACAAGCGGATCGCGCGTGTGATATCGGCCTGGCAGGCGTGCGGCTGCGTCGCAGGCACCGCACCACCGTTGCGGGTCCGGCCGCGGCGAAGGCCCCGGACCTCATCGGCCGCGACTTCACGGCAAGCGAGCCGAACACGAAGTACGTCGGCGACATTACCTATCTCCCGCTGGACAGCGGGAAGTTCCTCTACCTGGCCACCGTCATCGACCTCGCCTCACGCCGCCTGGACGGCTGGGCCATCGTGGACACTTGCCGAGTCCTTCAACGCGACGTTCAAACGCGAGACGCTTCAGGGCCGCAAGACCTGGTCCAGCGAACGCAAGGCCCGCCTCGACGCGTTCCGCTGGCTCAGCCGCTACAACACCCGACGCCGTCACTCCCGCCTCGGACAACGCAGTCCCATCGCCTACGAGACAGCACTCGACACAACATCAACGACCCTGGTCCAAGCCGCATAGCCCGTATCCAAGATTGCGGATCAAGGCCCGTGGCCCTCGAAACGAACCGCACCCATCTCAGCTTCACGTGTCGGCATTGGCCCCATCACTCGTGACGGGTGGGTCGCGGTGCAGCCAATCCAAGAACGGCTTCGGAGCGAGGTCGCCAACCCGCTTCCGGTATGCATCGAGATCGTCCTCGGTCAGAAAATCCCGACTGCCCCCGATCGCCCGCTGCGGAAAAATTTCGCCGGATCCTTGAGTAATTCGGTGTCAGGCGCCAGCCGCTCCGCGCGACTCTTCATCTCGTCGAATGTCGCGGCCTTCACCAGTTCGGGCCAGACCGACTCGTTCACCGTAATGCCCAGCCACTCGGCCAGTGCTGCCATCTGGCCGGAGAGGTTGGCGCACAAGTCGACGTAATGCAGGAGCCTCACATTCGGCTGAGTCTGCCGGTTCCACGCGTCATAGAGATGGTGAACCGTCTGATGCAGGCTCTCGGGAACCGCTATTCCCTGGTCGTCGATCGGCTGGGGCAGGCACCAATGCTGCAGCCACTCGCGCATCGACGGGAGCGGTGGGGGAGACTGCCGGGACTGTGGGTCTGAGCCATCTTGGGCGGCGTACACTCGTTCAAGGTCGAGGTTGGCGGTTTGATGGTAGACAGACAACGCCCGGTCGAGAGGATGCCGGGCGACCACGATATAGCTGACGCGCGGGTCGAGCGGTAGGCCGTCGAGTGGGGTGTGCGTTTTGATGACACGGCGATGCTCCTGCTCGGCGAGACGCGCGTAGACCTCCTCCTGTGAGCGCATTCGGTCCAACCACGGTGGTTGGTCCAACCACGGTGACAGGACTTCCAGCGGCTGCGGGAGGTCAGGTGTTTGGAAGATGAGCAACGCACACATCATCTGTACCCACGTCGTGCCCGACTTCGGCGGGGTGCTGACGACGATATCACCGTCACGCAACGGAAAGTCGTCCCAGCGGACGCTGTTGTGCTCCGGCGACAGGTATCGGCGTGGTGCTTCTGTCATCATCATCCCCTGGCCATGCTGAGGACGTCACTCAGCGCTGATTCGTTGCGATGAGCCGGATTGTGGTCGATACCCCGCATTGCGAAACGGTCGGCGATTGACCGGGGCATGGTGCGAACAACGGGTTGCGGGAGTGGTTCGGGATTATGCTCCATTGGGACTGCGCCCTGGACGTGCATGGCAGCACCCCTCGTGGGTGTGTACAGAAGTAACGGATACGGTCCCAGCCTTTCGTTGTTGTGGTGGGGAAACATCCGCGATCACCACAGTTACGGCCGAGCCGGGCTGGGGATGAGGCGTTCACACCAGGAGCCGGTCCCTCCTCGCCCCGCAGCTCGGCGATCGTGTACCGGCTTCCCCTCGACGCCAGCTCACGCCCGTGGGCACCTTGGCTGTCTGCTCCGGGCGGAGCGCCGCAGGCGTACTCCAAAGGATGTCAGGGCGCTGGCCTGCTTCCGCCAGGCACGAGGAATGACGCCGGGTTGGCGTAGTCCTCCCGCTCCCGGGGTGGGCGGCGAGGCCGCCATCAGCGGTGGGCATCGACGGGTTCACGGTGGCTCTCCTCCGACGTTCAGGAGGGAACTTGTAGACAAGCTCCCTTATGGGCGGTCATCGGTCGTGACGCGCACGGCTTGCCTGCGCACTTCGTCCACGCACTCCAGCAGGGCGACCGCGTCTCTCCGCTTGTCGGCCTCCGCGCTCCCGTCGCCCACTTCGCCCCCGCGCACCGCGGCCACGAAGTCCTGGAGGCAGACGCGCAGTTGGTCCGACGGCGGCAGCGTGAACCGTTCTTCGTGGTCCTGCTCCTCCAGCACCAGCACCGGCTGGTGAGCCGCGGGCGGAGTGAACGCGCGCGTCACCGACAGTCGGCCCCGGTCTCCCCACAGCGTGTACGACGACGCGTACACGTGCTCGAAGCCGAACGTCACTTGGGCCAGTACCCCGGAAGGCGAGATCAGCAACGCCTGCCCCGACAGGTCGAGCCCGTCCGAGGCACGCGTGCGCAGCGTCGCCCCCGCCACCCGCTGCCCAGGCCCCAGCAGCAGCGCCGCGGCGCGCAACGGATAGACGCCCACGTCGAGCAGTGCCCCGCCCCGAGGCCGGGCGCGTACCGGATGTCGTCAGCGGGGAGCGGCGGAATGCAGAAGGACGCCTTGAACGTGCTCGGAGTGCCGATCCGTCCGCGCCGCACCAGGTCCGCGGCGAACGCGTGCTGCGGATGGTGCGGGAACATGAAGTTCTCCCGCAGCACCAGACCGCGCTCCCGCGCGAGGGAGCACAACTGGCGTGCCTCGTCGGCGTTCACCCCGATCGGCTTCTCGACCAGCACATGCTTGCCGGCGCGTAGCGCGCGGTCCGCCCACGCGCGGTGCAGCGCCGTCGGCGTCGAGATGTACACCGCCTCCACGTCCGGGCGCTTCAGCAGCGCCGCGTAGTCCGTCTCCGCCACACAGCCGAATTGCTCGGCGAAACGGCCCGCCTTCTCCACGGACCTGCCGGCGACGGCGATGAGGTCGACCTCCGGCATGCTCACCGCGGTGGGTAGCACGCGCCTGCGGGCGATCGACGACGTGGCGAGCGCCCCCAGCCGCAACGGCCGGACTCCGGCCGGGCTCACAACGCCCGCAGTGCCGCCACCAGGGTCCTGGCCTCCACGTTCACGTGATGACTGTAGTGGAGCAGTTCGTCCAACTGACATGGTGTCACCCAACGGAAATCGTCCGATATGGTAGGGAGGTCGCTCTCCGCCTCGATGATCAGGTAACGGCTCTGCGCGTTCCGGAACCGGCCGCCTTCCTCCGACAGGACCACGTCGTAGGCGGCGCCGTCGGCGCGCGCCAGTGCCTCGGCGAGATAGGGCGGCTGGTCGGCCGCGGGCAGATGGGTGTAGTTCTCCGGCACGCACTGCACCGTGGGGCCGAGCTCGACCACGTCGAGGAATCCCGGCTCCGCCCGCGCCCGCAGCAGCGCGTGCGGTACACCGTCGACACGGCGGACGAACAGGGCCACGACTCCAGTGCCGTGCGGTTCGAGCAGCGGCTGGGACCAGGAGGGCACCTCACGCCGGCGCGAGGAGACATCGACCGCCACCACCTTGAAGTACAGCGCCTGCTCATGGGCCACCTCGTCCGCGGTACGGTGCCAGCCCGCGGTCTCCGCGAGGCCGATCGGCACCACCTCGACCTCGTGCTCGGCCCGCCGCCGCGTGATCCAGCTACGGATCTCCCGGTCCGGGTGGAGCGCCCGCCGCGTGTCCTCCTGCCGCCAGTCCGGAAGGCAGGACAGGACAGTCCGCGCGTCCATGTTGATCAGGTTGTCCTGCCGCAGCAGCGCGTGGACTTGTCCCAGCGTCAGCCAGGCGAAGTCCTCACCCGCCTCGGCTTCGGGGCCGACCTCCACGATCATGTTGCGGTTGCGCTTGCGCAGGAACCACGAGCCCTGTTCCGACTGTAGAACGTCCGCGACGACGGATTCGGGTGCCGCGCGGCGGAAGTGCTTCAGATAGGGGACGGCGGAACCACCGTGCACCCGGGAGTAGTTGCTCTTGGTCGCCTGCACCGTCGGCGACAGCTGCACGCCGTTGACGTTCCCCGGCTCGGGTTTCGCCTGCATCAGCAGATGCGGCACACCGTCGAAGTCCCGCAGCGCGATGCCGAGAAGGCCGATCTCCGGCTGTCGGATGATCGGCTGCGACCATGCGGACACCGGACCGAAGTCCGATCGCACCCGCAGCCCGTGCACCGAGAAGAACCGTCCGCTCGCGTGTCGCAGATCGCCCGTCCGTTCGTCGAAGCCCCAGTCGCGCAAGGCGGCGAACGGCACCCGCTCCACTCGCTGTGCGTGCTCGCGACGACGTCTGTCGAGCCACGCCAGCACCTCCGGGTTGCTCATCACCCCGCCGTCGACCGCGGCGGCGGAAGCGGCAAGCCTCGACACGCTACGGGGCTCCGCGGTGCGGGACGGCAACATCAGACCTGTCGCGGTCATCGACTCCGCCTCTACTCGTTCCGGGAAACACGGCCGCCGAGCGCTCGGCGATCCGCGGGCTGCGTGGTGCACGACATCGGCGCCGCGCCGCCACCCAACGGTGGGTACAAAGGGCGGATCTTGCGGCGGCTGTTGCGCAGCAAGAGTGCCATAGGAGGGTTTGCTCGGCACCGGTTCAGGGCGTGACGGGACCTGTAACTGTGGCTCTCGCGGACGCCCCTCCCGCCGGAGCGCGTGAGGATGGTGGCGTTCAGGTGGCCTATCCACCGCAGGACGGCATGAGAGGCAGAGACTGGCGTGAATCCTTTCGACGATCCCGACGGCGAGTTCCTGGTGCTGGTCAACGACGAGGGGCAGCATTCGCTGTGGCCCGCCTTCGCAGACGTGCCCGGCGGCTGGCATGTCGCCCATGGCAAGGACACCCGTGAAGCGTGCCTGGCGTACATCGAGGAGAACTGGACAGACATGCGGCCCAAGAGCCTGATCGAGGCGATGGGCGGCTGAGCCGTCCTCGGCACGCGTTACGGCATGAAGGGGATAGTCCTCGCGGGCGGGAGCGGTACCCGGCTGCATCCATTGACGCATGCGGTGTCGAAGCAGATCCTGCCCGTCTACAACAAGCCGATGGTCTACTACCCGCTGTCGGTGCTCATGCTCGGCGGGATCAGGGAAATCCTCGTCATATCGACTCCGTGCCAGCTGGACTTGTTCCGTGTGCTCCTGGGCGACGGCAGCCAACTGGGGATGTCGATCGAGTACGCCGAGCAGCGTGCGGCGAACGGCATCGCCGAAGCCTTCGTCATCGGTGCGGAATTCATCGGGGACGAGCCCGTGGCACTCGTGCTCGGGGACAACATCTTCCATGGTCCCGGTTTCTCGAGGATTCTGCACCGGGAGGCAGTCAGCATCGACGGCTGTGTGCTCTTCGGCTACCCGGTCAAGGACCCGGAGCGCTATGGCGTTGGCACCATGGACGAGCGGGGCCGACTGATCCACCTGGAGGAGAAGCCGGCGGAGCCCACGTCAAATCTGGCGATCACCGGACTCTATCTCTATGACAACGACGTCGTGGACATCGCCAAGAATATCCGGCCGTCCGAGCGCGGCGAACTGGAGATCACCGACGTCAACCGGGTCTATCTGGAGCGCGGGAAAGCCAGGCTGATCAGCCTGGGCCGCGGCTTCGCCTGGCTCGACACCGGAACGCACGATTCGCTGCTCCAGGCCGGACAGTACGTCCAGCTCCTCGAACAGCGCCAAGGAGTGCGGATCGCCTGTCTCGAAGAGATCGCCTTCCGCATGGGGTTCATCGACGCCGCGGCCTGTTACGAGCTCGGCGAACAACTGCGGCACACGGACTACGGAAAGTATCTCATGGACATCACGGCCGAAAACCGCTGAGGGGAAGAACTCATGCGCATAGTCGTGACTGGCGGCGCGGGCTTCATCGGCTCGCACTTCGTCCGCCAGGCACTGACAGGGGCGTACGAGGCCCTGGTGGACGCGGAGGTAGTGGTGGTCGACAAGCTCACCTACGCCGGCAACGAGGCCAACCTGGCGGAGGTTGCCGCCAGCCCCCGGTTGCACTTCGTGCGGGGTGACATCTGCGACGCGGCGCTCATCAACGACCTGTTGCGCGGGGCCGACCAGGTGGTCCACTTCGCCGCCGAATCACACGTCGACCGTTCCATAGCGGGTGCCGAGGAGTTCGTCAGGACCAATGTGCTGGGCACGCACACTCTTCTCGAGGCGGCGGCCGAAGCCAAGGTGGCGAAATTCGTCCACGTCTCCACGGACGAGGTGTACGGCTCTATCGAGCGAGGTTCCTGGACCGAGCACGAACCACTCGATCCCAACTCTCCTTATTCCGCGTCCAAGGCATCGTCCGATCTCCTGGCACGGGCCTTTTATCGCACCCACGGGCTTCCCGTGTGCGTGACTCGGTGCGCCAATAATTACGGTCCCTACCAGCATCCGGAGAAGGTCATCCCACGCTTCATCACCAACCTCATGGATGGTGAGCCGGTGCCGCTGTACGGCGACGGCGCGAACGTGCGGGAGTGGTTGCATGTCGAAGACCACTGCCGGGGCGTCGCCCTGGTCGCGGAAAGGGGCCTGGCGGGGGAGGTGTACAACATCGGCGGCGGTACGGAACTGGCCAATCGGGAGCTCACGGAGAGAATACTCGAATTGCTCGGTGTCGGCTGGTCGATGGTGCGGAAGGTGCCGGACAGAAAGGGACATGACCGTCGCTATTCGCTGGACATCACCAAGATTTCCGACCAACTCGGCTACCAGCCCGCCGTGTCTCTCGAGGAGGGCCTGGCGGATACCGTGAAGTGGTATGCGGGGCGGCGCGACTGGTGGGAGCCACTGAAGGTGAGCAGATAGTGGGTGGGCGCGCGGAAGGGAACTCTCGAAGCTGAGGGAACCTCTCGTCCACGAGAGGACAGGAACACCAGAGAAGGGAATGACGAGAGCCATGGCGTTGCCCACTGCCGGTGAGAGCCGGTGGTTCCGCAGGTTCCATCCGAACCCGGAGGCCGATATCAGCCTGGTGTGTCTGCCGCACGCCGGGGGAACCGCGAGTTTCTACTTCCCGCTCTCCGAGCTGCTGCCTTCGACCGTGGAGGCCCTGGTCGTCCAGTACCCGGGGCGACAGGACCGGCTGAGCGAGCCGTGCATCGAGAGCGTCCCCGAGACGGCGCGAGCCGTCTTCGACGTGCTGAAGCCGCTCGCCGCCAAGCGTCCCGTCGCGCTGTTCGGTCACAGCATGGGCGCCGCCGTCGGATTCGAACTGGCCATGCTGCTCGAACGAGAGCTGGGGACCACACCCCTGGCGCTCTTCACCTCCGCCAGGTCCGCGGCTTCGTTCCAGCGCGGCCGGGACATCCACCGTCTCGACGACGCCGGGCTCGTCGCCGAGCTGCGACGGCTCAGTGGCACCGACGCGGAGATCCTCGACGAACGCGAACTGCTGCAATTGGCCCTGCCGTCGATCCGCAGCGACTATAAGGCGTCCGAGACCTATAGGGCAGAGCCCGGCACGGCACTGCGGTGCGACATCGTCGCACTCACCGGCGAAGCCGACGACCGCGTATCGGTCGAGGAGGCGGCGAGCTGGCGGGAGCACACCGCGGGCAGCTTCGACCTGCGGGTCTTCCCCGGGGCCACTTCTATGTCGCCGAGCACGGGACAGCGGTGGCCGCGGCGATCACGGACACCCTGTGCGCGGTGCGAACCCGCGGCGGACAGACCACCGGCTGAGGGAGAGCCCGACGATGCGTGTACTTTTCGTGACCCTCTCTGATAGGTCGCATCTGCTGTCCATGGTGCCGCTTGCCTGGTCCCTGTCCGTCGCGGGCCACGACGTCCAGGTCGCCAGCAGCCCCGCGCTGGCGGGCGCCATCAAGAGCATGGGCCTGACCGCGGTCCGCGTCGGTGAGGACCACAACTTCCACGAGATGCTGGCGCGGAACCGCGGCTCGCTGGAGAACCCGCTGTCCGACTGGTCCAACCCGACCCTCGAAGCGCACTCGTGGGAGCAGGCGCTGGCGAAGCTCAGGGCCAGTGTCATGTTCGCGCACCAGGTCTACAACGACCCCATGATCCCCGACCTGGTTGAGTATGCCCGCCGCTGGCGACCCGACCTGATCATCTGGGAACCCCTCACCTACGCAGGACCGGTGGCGGCGCGCGTTGTCGGCGCGGCCCACGCCCGGCTGCTGTGGTGTTTCGACAACCACTCCGCGATGCGCCACGTCTTCCTCCAACGCCAGGCGGAACGTCCGCGGGAGCGCCGTGAAGACCCGATGGCCGACTGGCTCGGCAAGCACCTCAGCCGCTACGGCAGCTCGTTCGACGAAGAAGTCGTGGTCGGCCAGTGGACCATCGACCAGGTACCCACCAGCCTCCAATTTCCGTTGACGGTGGAGCGGATACCGGTCCGCTACCTCCCCTACAACGGCCCGTCCGAGATACCGGACTGGCTGCACGAGCCGCCCGAACGCCCGCGCGTCGTCCTGACTCCCGGCATCTCCACGCGTGCCGTGGTCGGCAGTACCCTCCTCCCGATCCCCGACATGATCGACACGCTGGGCGACATGGACGTTGACGTGGTGGCCACGCTGCCACCCGACGCAGTCGAGAAGCTCGCCAAGGTCCCCGGCAACACCCGTATCGTCGACTTCGTCCCCCTGCACGCCCTGCTTCCCACTGCCTCGGCCATCGTCCACTACGGCGGCTTCGGCTCCTGGAACACCGCACTCGCCAACGCCGTACCCCAGTTCATCCCCACCATCCGCTACGCCGACTGGTGGAACAGAGCGACCAGCCTGGCCAAGGCCGGTGCCGGACTCGCCGTTCACGCCTCCGAGCTGACCGCCGACGTCCTGCGCGACAGCATGCAACGGCTGGTCAAGGACCCCTCCTTCCAGAGCGGAGCCGAGCGCCTGCGCCAGGAGAACCTGAACGCGCCCACCCCACACGATCTGGTACCCGTACTGGAAAACCTCACCGCGGAGCGTCGCCGATGAAGGTCCGAGAGCTGGCGGTGTCCGGCGCCTACGAGTTCGTACCCGACGTTCACCGCGACCAGCGCGGCGCGTTCGTCGCCCACTACACCGAAACCGCCTTCTCGGAGGCCGTGGGGTATCCGCTGCGCTTGGGCCAGGTGCACCACAGCTACTCCCGGCGCGGCGTCGTCCGTGGCGTGCACTATGAGGACGTACCGCCCGGCCAGGCCAAAGTGGTGACCTGCCCCGCCGGGGAACTGCTCGACGTGGTGGTCGACCTGCGGGTGGGTTCTCCCACGTTCGGCCGCTGGGACAGCACCCGGCTGAACCCCGACTCCTGTCGTGCGGTGTACCTGGAGGAGGGACTCGGGCACGCGTTCATCGCCCTGCGGGACAACACGGTGGCCGCCTATGTGACGTCGGTGGAGTACGACCCGGCCGCCGAGCACGAGGTCGACGCCTTCGACCCGGCGCTCGGGCTGCCCTGGCCCGACGGCATGGAGTACCTGGTCTCCCCACGTGACCGGGACGCGCCGACGCTGGCCGAGGCCCGCCGCGCCGGCGTGCTGCCGTCGTACGAGGCGTGCCGGGCACTCCACGTGGGCAGGGGTGACAGGGCACGATGAACGACGTGATCGATGCGCACGCGAGCTCCGCCGTCGTCATCGGCGGCACCGGATTCCTGGGGCGGCACATCTGCACAGCGCTGGCCGCACATGGATATGACGTCCTGGCCGTGGCGAGAAAACCCGTTCAACCGATTCCCGGGGCCCGCTTCCTGCCGCTCGACGTGGCATCCGCGACGGTCGGGGACATCGCCGAGGCCGTGGGCTCCGCCGATCTCGTCGTCAACGCGGCGGGCGACACCGGGGCGGACGACGAGGAACGGATGACGGCCGAGCACGTCCTGCTCGTCGACCATCTGGTGCGCGCCGTCTCGACGCTCCGCCGACGGCCGAGGCTGCTGCAACTCGGCTCCGTGCACGAGTACGGCCCCGTCCTGGAGGGCACGGCCATCGCGGAGGACCACCCGACCGTCCCTGTCAGCCCCTACGCGCGCACCAAGCTGGCCGGCAGCCGAATCGTCCTGGACGCCACGGAGGCGGGGCGCGTGGACGGCTGCGTGCTCCGCGTCACCAATGGCTGCGGACCCGGCGCCCCGCTGCACGGCTTCCTCGGCCGACTCGCCGCCCAACTGCGCGCCACCAGTGAGGACGCGCCGCTCAGCCTGACCGTCGTCGACGACCAACGCGACTTCGTCGACGTACGTGACATCGCCGAGGCCGTGGTGCTGACGGCGGGCACACGGGCGACCGGGCGCCTGATCAACATCGGTTCAGGGGTCGCCACCAGCATGCGGGAACTCGCCGGAATTCTCGTCTCCGTGTCGGGTGTGCCCCCGCACCTGGTACGGAAGGGACAGGCCCCGGTGCACAGGAAGGGTGGCGCGTGGACCCAGGCCGACATCCGGCTCGCGCGCAGGCTGCTCGGCTGGTCCCCGCAGGTGCCACTGAAGCAATCCCTCCACGATTTGTGGGCGGTTTCGTGACTCTTTCGACCTGACGCGGCGCAGACGTTAGGTGGACGGTGCGCTGTCGAGGAGGCGCAGGCCGACCGTCATGGGAAGCTCCCGGTGCGGCTTGAGCGAATCGAAGGCGTGCGAGTGGTGCCCTTCGGCCACCGGCTTGCGGGTCAGGAAGGCCAGCAGGTCTCGCGTGGCGGGCTTCGACTTGTCGGCGGCGTACAAGGTCGAGACGCTGTGCTTGCTCTCGTGGTCGACGATCAGGCACGTGTCGAGGAAGTCACGGTGCTGTGCCTTGGCGCGCAACAGATCGGCGTTCGTGTCGTGCCATCGGGTGCCGTTCACCTCGCGCATGTCGTGCAGGAACGTGACGGCGCTGTCGTCCGTCATGTTCTCGCTGCCCAGGTAGGTCGTCATGGTGTGGTCGACGCCGTCGCTGTGTACCCCTTCCAGCGCCGGCTCGCCGATCAGGTCACCGTCGGTGATGGTCCTCACGTTGAGCAGGGTGCAGATCCACTGGTCGCTGTCGTAGTCCAGTTTCGGCCGGTGGGTGACCGTCACGCCTTCGACGACCAGGAACTTGAAGACGAAAAGCGCCTGCAGGGCGGTGTTGAGCTGTAGGTCATTTTGAATTTCGTCGAAGATGCGCACCTGGCCGGAATCGTGCCGTACGAAGTCGTCCTCCATGGACAGCATGAACGGCTGGAATTCGAGCCGGCGCACCCGCATGGACCGCGGGTCGAAACCGAAGCGGCCGGTCCTGGTCTTTCGGAACGGGAGGGTCGGGTCGCTCTTCAGCCCGTCGCTGACGCTGGCGAGTTTCTTGAGGTCGTCGTCTGTGGCACCCAGCTCCTTGATGATCCTGGTGAGCTGAGTGCCGGGTACGAAAGCGAAACGGTCACGGATATAGGTCGAGCGTATCTCGGTGATCTCGGACGTCACAGCGTCGTAGTTCGACATACCCTTTCCCTCCATGGTGATACAGCGGATTCATTGGCTGAGGTCGACGGCCGCTCGGGTGTGATGCGCGAAGTCTGTGTGATGTACCAGGTCTGGGAAGCGGCTCGGCGGACTGCGGTTCACCGGATGACGGGATCGGCGAGCCGGTACCAGAACACTCGGCATGCGCTGCCGTCACATTTACCATCCGACGGCCCGGTGGGCAATGGGCTGCGAAAGCTGATGCCGATAGGACGGTGCTGTAACGGCGGTGATCGCCGATGTCGCTGATGGGTGCGGCGTCGCACAGTCAAGGACAGTTGATGCCGGGTATATCGAGAGCATGAAATCCACGCCGGGCTTCTTCTGAATTCGTTTTCGTTCGGCCGTACGTCCGGTGCTGGAGGTTTCTCTCGATGACCACTGTCGGCCTGCCTGAAGAGACTCTCGCCGGAGGCGCTGTCGACCCGGACACGGCTATCGCCGTGATCGGCGTCTCCTGCCGGTTCCCGCGGGCCGAAAGCCCGCAGCGGCTGTGGGAGCTGTTGGCGTCGGGCGAGAGCGCCGTCACGGAGGTCCCGCCGGACCGCTGGACCGGTCCGGCCTCCCACGAGGCACCTCGGTGGGGCGCCTTTCTCGACCGGCCGGCCGACTTCGACGCGGGCTTCTTCGGCCTCTCCCCCGCGAGGCGCCTTTCGTCGACCCGCAGCAGCGACTCGTATTGGAATTGGGCTGGGAAGCCCTTGAGGACGCCCGCGTGGTCCCCAGCAAGGTCGGCGGCAGCCGACTGGGCACATTCGTCGGCGTGAACGCGGACGACTACGCGCAGCTGCTGACTCGACATGCCGAAGCACTCGGCGCCCACCACACCATGCCGGGCATTCAGCGCGGCATCATCGCCAACCGGCTCTCCGCATTCCTCGGCGCCAGTGGCCCGAGTCTCACGATCGACTCCGCGCAGTCCTCCTCCTTGGTGGCCCTGCACCTGGCCTGCGAGAGCCTGCGGTCCGGGGAGTCGGAACTGGCCATCGCGTGCGGCGTCAACCTGCACCTGATGCCGGAAAGTGTGCAGCTCGCCGCGAGCTTGGGCGGTCTCTCGCCAGACGGTCGCTGCTACACGTTCGACGCCAGGGCCAACGGATACGTGGTGGGCGAGGGCGGAGGCGCCGTCGTGCTCAAGCGTCTGAGCGCCGCGCTCGACGACGGAGACCGCGTCCTGTGCCTGGTGCGCGGCAGCGCGACCAACAACGATGGCGGTGGGGAGACGCTCACCTCTCCGACGGTGGGCTCCCAGGTCGACGTCGTCACCCGGGCTTGCGAGCACGCCGGCCTGTCGCCGGCCGCCGTCCGCTATGTCGAGCTGCACGGACCCGGGACGCCGGTAGGCGACCCGGTCGAGGCTGCCGCACTGGGGGAGGCCATCGGCCGTCGGCGTCCGGTCGGCCGGCCTCTCGCGGTCGGGTCGATCAAAACCAACATCGGCCACCTGAGTGGCGCGGGCGGTATCGCCGGGTTCATCAAGACGGTCCTGGCCCTCAAACATCGATTGCTGCCCGCCAGCTTGAACTTCGAGACACCGAACCCCCGGATTCCTCTGGACGAACTCAACCTCCGGGTGCAGCGGACACTCGGTCCGTGGCCCGGGTACCCGGCGCCGGACGAGCAACTCGTCGCGGGAGTGAGCTCCTTCGGGATGGGCGGTAGCAACTGCCACGTCGTGCTGTCGGACTGGCGGCCGGAACCGGCACACGAGCGCACCGGCGGGCGTACCGGAACGGATCTGCCGGTCGTGCCCTGGATCGTCTCCGGCCGCTCCGAGGAGGCGCTGCGCGGACAGGCACGCCGCCTGGCCGGCTTTGTCGAGGACGCGGGTGACGTGGATGTCGTGGACGTCGGTTGGTCGCTGGTGTCGTCGCGGTCGTCTTTCGGGCATCGTGCGGCGGTGGTGGGTACGGGGCGGGGCGAGTTGGCCGAGGGGTTGTCGGGACTGGCCGAGCGGGGTGGTGGACCGGGCGTGGTGTCGGGTTCGGTGGTGGACGGTGCTGTGGGAGTGGTGTTTTCGGGGCAGGGTGCGCAGCGAGTGGGTATGGGTGAGGGGCTGTCAGGTTTCAGTGTGTTCGCTGAGGCGCTGGATGAGGTGTTGGGCGTCTATGACGAGGTCGCCAGTGGTGTGGCCGCTGACGTGAAGCTCTCGGATGAGTTGCGGGAGTTTTTTGGGGTTGGAGATGGTTATTCAGGTCGACTGCGGGAGGTGATGTCCGGAGGCATTGACGGGTTGCACGGGACGGGGTGGGCGCAGCCGGCGTTGTTCGCGTTCGAGGTGGCTTTGTGGCGTTTGTTGGGTTCGTGGGATGTGCGTCCTTCGGTGGTTGCGGGGCATTCGTTGGGTGAGTTGGTGGCGGCTTATGTGGCGGGTGTGTGGTCGCTGCGGGATGCGGCTCGGGTGGTGCTGGCGCGGGGGTGGTTGATGCATGGATTGCCGACCGGCGAGGGCGTGATGGTGGCGGTGGGGCTGGGGTGGATGCGGTGCGTTTGGGTGACGGTGTGGAGCTCGCGGCGGTGAACGGTCCTGAGTCGGTGGTGCTTTCGGGGACGCTTGAGCCGGTGTTGGCCGAGGCGGGGCGCTTGGCGGAGGCTGGGGTCAGGACGCGGCGGTTGGCGGTGTCCATCGCGTCTCATTCGGCGTTGATGGAGCCGATGTTCGAGGCGTACGGGCGGGTTGTGGGGTCGGTGGAGTTTCGGGATCAGTCTGTGCCGGTGGTGTCGACCGTCACGGGACGGGCGGCCGCTCCGGGGGTGTTGCAGGACCCGGAGTACTGGGTGCGCCAGGTGCGTAGGACGGTGTTGTTCGCTGACGCGGTGACCACGATGCGTGAGCGCGGGGTTGCGACCTTTCTGGAGATCGGCCCTGACGCAGTCCTCACCCCCATGATCAAGGAGTCGGTCCGGGCCTGGACCGAGGACGAGCGGACTCTTCCCGACGTCGCCGCCGTCCCGTTCTGCCGCAGGGATCGGGACGAGAGGAATACCGCGACCACTGCGGTGGCCCATCTGTGGGTGCGCGGCGAGGAGGTCGACTGGGAACCGTTCTTCGCGGGCGCGCGACAAGTCGACCTGCCCACCTACGCGTTCCAGCGCGAGCGGTACTGGATCGAGAGCCAGTCGTCACCGGAACGGACGGTCGCCGAACCCACGCGGAAGGTCCTCGAGACCGATGGGGCCGGGGTGGCGACGGCGTTGGACCCGGGGCGTGCCGACGGACGCCTCGCCGCTGTTCTGGCCGGGCTGTCCGAGCCCGAACAACGTGACGCCGTCCTCGACACGGTGTGCGACCAGGCGGCGTCGGTCATGGAGTACACCGGCCGGGTCGATGCCACGCTGACGTTCAAGGACCTCGGCTTCGACTCGCTGATGGCGCAGGAGCTGGCTGACGGTCTCGCCGCACGCACCGGCCTGCCCCTCGCCGGCCGGCTGATCTTCGACTACCCGACCCCGCACGGTCTCGCCCACCACCTCTACGAAGAGATCACCGGAAAGCGACAGGCGGCCGTCACGCGTGTCGCGAAGGCGACGGCGGAGCCCTTGGCCATCGTGGGCATGGCGTGCCGCTACCCCGGCGGGGTGAGCACGCCCGAACAGCTGTGGCACCTGGTCGTCACCGGCGAGGACGTCATCTCCGGGTTCCCCACCGACCGGGGGTGGGATCTGGACGGCCTCTACGACCCGGACCCCGAGCACTGGGGCACCAGCTACACACGGAACGGCGGCTTTCTCACCGGAGCTGGTGACTTCGACGCCGAGTTCTTCGGGATCTCGCCGCGTGAGGCGCTGGCGATGGACCCCCAGCAGCGGCTGCTGCTGGAGACGTCATGGGAGGCACTGGAACGAGCCGGAATCGATCCGCGATCGCGCCGCGAGTCGGCGACCGGCACCTACATAGGGGCCACCACCCACTACTACGGTCCACGTGCTCACCAGGCCGCTGACGGCTTCGCCGGTTACCTGCTGACCGGTAACACCCCGAGTGTGATGTCCGGCCGCATCGCCTACGCACTCGGACTGGAAGGTCCGGCGGTGACGGTGGATACGGCGTGCTCGTCGTCGCTGGTGGCGCTGCATCTGGCTGGTCAGGCGCTGCGTTCGGGCGAATGCGACCTGGCCCTCGTCGGCGGCGCCACGGTCATGGCCTCCCCGGACATGTTCATCGAATTCAGTCGTCAGCGCGGGCTGTCGGCGGATGGTCGGTGTAAGGCGTTTTCGTCGGGTGCGGATGGCACGGGGTGGGGCGAGGGCGTGGGTGTGCTGGTGGTGGAGCGGCTGTCGGACGCCAGGCGGAACGGGCACCGGGTCCTTGCCGTGGTGCGTGGTTCCGCGGTGAATCAGGATGGTGCGTCGAATGGGTTGACGGCGCCGAATGGTCCGTCGCAGCAGCGGGTGATCCGGGCGGCGTTGGCGAGCGCGGGACTTGGCGCGGGTGAGGTCGACGCTGTAGAGGCGCACGGTACGGGGACGAGGCTGGGGGACCCGATCGAGGCGGAGGCGTTGCTGGCCACGTATGGGCATGGGCGGGACCGGGGCGCGGACCGGCCGTTGTGGCTGGGGTCGTTGAAGTCGAACATCGGTCATACGCAGGCGGCCGCGGGTGTGGCCGGTGTGATCAAGATGGTGTTAGCGATGCGGCACGGCGTGTTGCCGAAGACGTTGCACGTGGAGGAGCCGACGACGCAGGTGGATTGGTCGGCGGGTGGGGTGGAACTGCTGACCGAGGCGCGTGCCTGGGTCGGGGGTGGTCGTCCGCGACGGGCGGGTGTCTCCTCGTTCGGGATCAGCGGCACCAACGCACACGTCATTCTGGAAGAGGCCGAAGTCGCCGAAGAGGCCCCGGACAAGCCGGAAGCGCCGGCGGAAGAACCAGACGACGCCCCCGCTGTCATGCCCTGGGTCCTGTCGGGGAAGAGCGAGGCGGCGCTGCGCGAGCAGGCGCGACGGCTCGCTTCCTTCCTGGAGGCGCGCCCCGAGATGTCGCCCGTCGACGTCGGGGTGTCCCTGGTCACCTCACGGTCGCTTCACGAGCGGCGCGTGGTCGTGACGGGCGGCTCGCGGGAGGAACTCCTCGCAGGGGTACGGGCTGTGGCCGAGTCCACCGCGCCGAGCGGTGCGGCGCGAGACGGCGGAATCACGCCTCGCCCCGTGTTCGTGTTCCCGGGGCAGGGGTCGCAGTGGGTAGGAATGGCTCGGGAGCTGCTGTCGTCCTCGACGGCGTTCGCCTCACGGATGGGCGAGTGTGCGGCGGCGCTGTCCTCGTTCGTGGAGTGGTCGCTGCTGGATGTGCTCGACGATGCCGATGCGTTGGAGCGGGTGGAGGTGGTCCAGCCGGCACTGTGGGCGGTCATGGTGTCGCTGGCCGAGGTGTGGCGCTCCTACGGTGTCGAACCGGCGGCCGTGGTGGGCCACTCGCAGGGGAGATCGCGGCCGCGGTGGTGGCGGGCGGCCTCTCGCTGCGGGACGGTGCCCGGGTGGCGGCGTTGCGCAGCCGCGCGATCGGCACCGGGCTGGCCGGGTGCGGCGGGATGGTGTCGGTGGCGTCACCGGTCGAGGAAGTGCGCCGGCGTATCGAGGCGCTGGGCGGGGCGGTGGCGGTGGCGGCGGTCAACGGGCCGTCCTCCACGGTGGTGTCGGGTACGCCGGAGGCGCTGGACGTACTGCTGGCAAGGTATGAGCGCGACGGCATAAGGGCGGGGCGTGTCGCGGTGAACTACGCCTCGCACTCCTCGCAGGTCGATGAGGTTCGCGAGCGGATCCTGGCCGATCTGGCGCCGGTGGAACCCCAGGCGTTTGCGGTGCCCTTCTTCTCCACGGTCACTGGGGAGTGGCTGGGTGGCGAGCGCGGCCCGGATGCCGAGTACTGGGTGCGCAACCTGCGGCACACGGTGCGTTTCGAAGAGGCGATCCGGGTGCTGGCCGCTGAGGGCTTCGGGGCGTTCGTGGAGTGCAGCGCGCACCCGGTGCTGACCGCGAGCGTGCGGGAGACGCTGGAGGCCGCGGGAAGCGACGCCCTGGTGGTCGGTTCGCTGCGGCGCGACGACGGCGGCGCGCGACGTATGCTCACGTCCCTGGGCGAGGCGTTCGTCCACGGTGTGCCGGTGGACTGGACGCAGGCGTACACCGGGTCGGGGGCGCGGCGCGTCGATCTGCCCACGTACGCGTTCCAGCACCAGAGGTTCTGGTGGGAGCCGGACGCCGCGCCCCCGCCGGAGGGCAGCGCGGCTGACGCGGCGTTCTGGCAGTCCGTGGAGAGCGGCGACGTGGAGGAGCTGGCCGGCGCTCTGGAGGTCGACGACGAGCCGCTGGGGCACGTGCTGCCCGCTTTGCGGTCCTGGCGGCAGCGGCAGCTCGTGGTCTCGACGGTGGACGGCTGGCGTTACCGCACCACGTGGGTGCCCATGAGCACGGCGCGTCAGCTGACGCTGTCCGGCACCTGGCTGCTGGTCGCCCCGGAGGGCTGCGCCGGGGAGGCCGTGGAGTCGACCGCGGCCGCGGTGCGGGACCACGGCGGCGACGTGGTCACGGTCGAGCTGTCCGCCGCGGCCGTCCGCGAGCAGATCGCCGACTCGCTGCGTGGTGTTCGGGCGGAGGGCGGCGGCGGGTACAGGGGTGTGTTGTCGCTGCTGTCCCTGGCTGACGGACCGCCCACCGGAGCCGGTGTCTCCCGGGCGGGCCTGACCGGGACCCTCGCCCTGTTCCAGGCGCTGGGCGACGCGGGAGTGAAGGGACCCCTGTGGTGCCTGACCCGCGGTGCGGTGGCCACGGCGGACACGGAACAGGTCGGCGTCCTCGCCCAGCGGATGGTGTGGGGCCTGGGCCGGATCGTGGCACTGGAGCACCCGGAGCGGTTCGGCGGCTTGGTGGACCTGCCGGAGCGGTGGGACACGCGTGCGGGCCGCCTGCTGGCGGCGGTACTGGCCGGTGCCGAGGGCGAGGACCAGGTCGCGATCCGCGGCTCCGGGATGCTCACCCGCCGTCTCGTCCGCGCCCCGCGTCGCGCCCCACGGGCGGAGTGGCGCCCGCGCGGCACCGTGCTGGTGACGGGTGGTACCGGTGGTCTGGGCGCGCAGGTGGCCCGCTGGCTGGCCCGGTCGGGCGCCGAGCACGTGGTGCTGGTCAGCCGCCGCGGACCGGAGGCACCCGGTGCCTCCGCGCTGCGCGAGGAACTGGAGGCTGCCGGCCCGCGGGTGACCATCACCGCCTGCGACGTGAGCGACCGCGCGGCACTCGCCCGGCTCCTCGATGACGTATCCGACGACTGCCCGCTGTCAGCGGTGGTCCACACCGCGGCGGTCCTGGACGACGCGGTCGTGGAGCGGCTGACCCCCGAACAGATCGACCGCGTGCTGCGGGTGAAGGCCGACGGTGCCTGGTACCTGCACGAGCTGACCCACGGCATGGACCTGGACGCGTTCGTGCTCTTCTCCTCCGTGGCGGGCACCCTGGGCGCCTCCGGACAGGGCAACTACGCGCCCGGCAACGCCTACCTCGACGCCCTCGCCGAGCACCGGCACGGCCTCGGCCTTCCCGCGTCCTCGGTGGCCTGGAGCCCTTGGGCCGAGGAAGGCATGGCCGAGGGCGGTATCGGCGCGGTGGCGCGCCGGCACGGCCTGCCGGAGATGGCCCCCGAACTGGCGGTGTCGGCACTGGCGGGCGCGGTGGCCGAAGGCGAGCCCAACGTCGTGATCGCGGACATCGAATGGGACAGGTTCCATGTGGCCTACACCGCCACCCGCCCCAGCCCTTTCCTGGCCGACCTGCCCGACGTACGCAGGCTCGCTCACGCGGCCGGTCCCGGCACACACGCGGCGGCCGCGCCCGACGGCCTGGTCGGCAGGCTGGCCGGCCTGGCGACCCGGGCCGAACAGGAGACGGCGATGCTCGCCGTGGTACGTGAACACGTGGCGTCGGTACTGGGCCACGTGGGAGCCGACGCGGTTGATCCGTCCCGCGCGTTCAAAGACCTCGGCCTCGACTCGGTGACCGCCATCGAGCTGTGCAACCACCTGAACGCGGCGACCGGCCTGCGCCTGTCGCCCACTTCGGCCTTCGACTTCCCGAACGCCCGCGCGCTCGCGGCCCACCTGCGCGCGGAACTGCTCCCCGGCCCGGAGGCGGCGGCAGCCTCGCCCGTGGCCGCCGAACCGGCGACGGACCAGGACCCCGTGGTCATCGTCGGGATGAGCTGCCGATTCCCCGGTGACGTCCAGTCCCCGAGGACCTGTGGCGGATGCTCGATACGGGTGGGGAGGGAATCACCCCGTTCCCCGACGACCGCGGCTGGGACGTTGAGGCTTTGTACGACCCGGACTCCGGATCCGACCGGGCCGGGACGTCCTGTGCCGGCGAGGGCGGTTTCCTCCACGACGCGGGGGACTTCGATGCCGACTTCTTCGGGATCTCGCCGCGTGAGGCACTGGCGATGGACCCGCAGCAGCGACTCCTGCTGGAGACGTCCTGGGAGGCGCTGGAGCGGGCGGGCATCGACCCCTCGGCGCTCAGGGGCCCCGGAACCGCCGTCTTCACCGGGACGAACGGCCAGGACTACCTCGCCATGAGCCCCGACATGCCCGAGGAGGCGACGGGGTACGCCATCACCGGCAACACGGCCAGTGTGCTCTCCGGCCGGGTGGCCTACGCGCTGGGCTTCGAGGGCCCCGCGGTGACGGTGGACACGGCGTGTTCGTCCTCGCTGGTGGCCCTGCACCTGGCCGTACAGTCGCTGCGCAGCGGCGAGTGCGCGCTCGCCCTCGTCAGCGGGGTGACGGTCATGGCCACGCCCGGCCTGTTCACCGAGTTCACCCGCCAGGGCGGGCTCGCTCCTGACGGGCGCTGCAAGGCGTTCGCGGCTACGGCCGACGGTGCCGGCTTCTCCGAGGGCGTGGGCGTACTGGTGGTGGAGCGGCTGTCGGAGGCCCGACGCCAGGGGCACCAGGTTCTGGCGGTGGTACGGGGTTCGGCTGTGAACCAGGACGGTGCCTCCAACGGCCTGACGGCTCCGAGCGGCCCGTCGCAGCAGCGGGTGATCCGGGCGGCGTTGGCGAACGCGGGGCTGACCGCGGGTGAGGTCGACGTCGTGGAGGCGCACGGTACGGGCACGACGCTGGGCGACCCGATCGAGGCGCATGCGCTGCTGGCCACGTACGGTCGTGACCGGGAGGGAGACCGGCCGTTGTGGCTGGGTTCGGTGAAGTCCAACATCGGGCACACCCAAGCCGCCGCGGGCGTGGCCGGCGTCATCAAGACGGTGCTGGCCATGCGGCACGGGCTGTTGCCCCAGACCTTGCACGTCGATGAGCCGTCGCCGCATGTGGACTGGTCCGCGGGCACGGTGAGGCTGCTGACCGACCCCATCGCGTGGCCTGAGACGGGCCGGCCGCGTCGGGCGGGTGTGTCTTCCTTCGGGGTGAGCGGAACGAACGCCCACGTCATCCTGGAACAGGCACCCGAACCGGCACTGGGCCAGGCGGCTGCGGGGGCCGAGGCGGACGACGAGCCCGCGCCGAACACCCTGGCGTTTTCCGTCGGCGGTATCACCCCCTGGGTGCTGTCGGCGAAGTCCGAGGCGGCGGTCCGGGACCAGGCCGCGCGGTTGCTGTCGCTTCTCGACGAAGGGGTCGGCCCGGACGCGGTGGCAACGGGCGATGTCGGTTTCTCGCTGGCGACCACCCGCGCGGTGTTCGACCGCCGCGCGGTGGTCCTGGGCGCGGATCGCGCAGACATGGTGCGCGGCTTGGCCGCCTTGGCGGAGGGACGGGAGGCCCCGGACGTCGCGCACGGTGCCGTTTTCGGCTCCGACGACAGAGCGGTGTTCGTCTTCCCCGGCCAGGGGTGGCAGTGGGTGGCGATGGCGGTCGAGTTGCTGGATGCGTCGCCGGTGTTCGCGGAGTGGATGCAGAAATGCGCGGCGGCGCTGGCGGCGTCGGTTGAGTGGTCGTTGCTGGATGTGGTGCGAGGTGTTGAAGGGCAGGAGTGGATTGACCGGGTCGATGTGGTGCAGCCGGTGATGTGGGCGGTGATGGTGTCGCTGGCGGGGACGTGGCGTTCGTTGGGTGTGGTGCCGTCGGCGGTGGTGGGGCATTCGCAGGGGGAGATCGCGGCCGCGGTGGTGGCGGGTGGCTTGTCCTTGGAGGACGGCGCGCGGGTGGTGGCGGTACGCAGTCGCGCGTTGCGGGCACTGTCGGGCCGTGGGGCGATGGTGTCGGTGAGTCTGCCTGTGGGAGCGGTGGAGGAGCGGTTGGCGGTGTGGGGTGAGCGGTTGTCGGTAGCGGCGGTGAACGCGCCGTCGGCGGTGGTGGTGTCGGGTGATGTGGAAGCGGCTGAGGAGCTGCTGGCGGTGTGTGAGGCGGAGGGGGTACGAGCGCGTCGGGTATCGGTGGATTACGCCTCGCACTGTGCGCATGTCGAGGCGATCGAGGCCGAGCTTGAGGGGAGCCTTGCCGGGATTGCTCCGCGGTCGTCGTCGGTCCCGTTCTATTCCACGGTGACGGGCGGTGTGTTGGACACGGTGGAATTGGACGCGCGGTATTGGTATCGGAACCTGCGCGGGAGGGTGCGGTTCGACGAGACGGTGCGGGCGTTGCTGGGTGAGGGCTTCCGGGTGTTCGTGGAAGCCAGTGGGCATCCGGTGTTGGTGATGGGCGTGGAGGAGACGGCCGACGACTGTGGCGTCGGGGTCGCGGCGGTGGGGTCGTTGCGCCGTGGCGAGGGCGGTCCGGATCGGTTGCTGGCCTCCGTGGCTGAGGCGTTTGTGGGTGGCGCCGGGGTGGATTGGCCGGCTGTGTTCGCGGGATCGGGGGCGCGGCGCGTGGACTTGCCGACGTACGCGTTCCAGCGTCGGCGGTACTGGCTCGACTCGCGCGCTACCGCGGTATCCGGTGATGCGGCCTCGGTGGGGTTGGAGCCGACGGAGCATCCGCTGCTGGGAGCGGCGGTGCCGCTGCCCGAGTCGGACGGGTTCTTGCTGACCGGGCGTTTCTCGCCGCGCGCCCAGCCATGGCTTGCTGATCATGTGATGCTGGGGCGAGTGGTCGTGCCGGGGTCGGCCTTGGTGGAGATGGCCTTGCGGGCGGGGAGGAGGTGGGGTGTCGCCGGCTGGAGGAGCTGACGCTGGAGGTGCCGCTGGTACTGGCTGACGAGGACGCGGTCCAGGTGCAACTCGTCGTCGGCGGACCGCGGGAGGAAGGCCGGCGCGAGCTGAGCGTGTACGCCCGTGGCGGCGACAGCGATGCGTGGACGTGCCATGCGCGGGGTGTGCTGAGCGTTGGTGCCGATATGGGCGGCGGTTCGGGGGATGTGAGCGCATGGCCACCGGTGGGGCCCAGATGGTGGACTTCGCGGGTACGTATGAGCGGTTGGCGGGTGCGGGGCTTGAGTATGGGCCGGCGTTTGGCGCGCTGCGGTCGGTGTGGCGCAGGGGAGAGGAAGTCTTCGCCGAGGCGGAGTTGCCGGAGAGGGGGCGAGCACAGGTCGCTTGGGTATGCATCCGGCGTTGTTGGATGCGGCGTTGTACGCGTGGTTGGCATGCGTGGACGGTGCTGGGGACGGGGTGCGGTTGCCGTTCGTGTGGAGTGGTGTGTCCCTGCATGCGGCCGCGGCCGCGGCTTCGGTGGTGCGGGTGCGGCTGGCACCGGGTGGTGATGGCGGGCTGTCGGTGGCAGTGGTCGATGCGGCGGGGATGCCGGTGGTGTCGGTGGACGCTCTGGTCACACGACCGGCGCGGGAGGCGGAGTTCGCGGCCTCGGCGGGGGAGTGCCAGTACCGAGTGGTGTGGGCGCCGACCGCGTCGCGTGTGGCGTTGGGGGGCGGAGAGCGGAGGTGTGCTCTGGTCGGGGAGGACGTCTTCGGGTTGGCTGAGGCGTTGGGGGCGGAGCTCTTTGAGGATCTCGCCGCGCTGGGCGAGCACGCGGTGCCCGACGTGGCGGTGGTGTGCGTGGATTCCGCTGTCGGCGAGGGCGTGGTGTCGGCCGGGAGTGGTGCCGTGGACGGGATCTTGGGTGTGGTGCGGGAGTGGTTGGCGGAGGAGAGGTTCGCTCTGTCGCGGTTGGTGGTGGTGACGCGGGGTGCGGTGGCCGTCGAGGCGGGTGAGGACGTCGGCGATCCGGCGGCGGCCCCGCTGTGGGAGTTGATGCGCTCCGCGCAGACGGAGAATCCGGGGCGGTTCGTGTTGATGGACATGGACGATTCGGCGGCGTCGCTTGATGTCCTGCCCCAGGCCGTCCTGGCGGGAGGGGACCAGGTGGCTCTACGGAGCGGCGAGGTGTTCACGCCGCGCTTGGCCCAGCCGAAGGGACGCGTCCGTCGGCCGGCACCCGCACGACGCACCCCCAGCCACGCCGAAGCCTCCCGTCCCAAAGGGGCGCCGCTGGTACAGCGTCTGTCGGGCCTCAGCCACGGGGAGCGACAGCGGGTACTGCTCCGGTCGGTCCAGGAACATGCCGCGGCCATCCTGGGCCACGGGGCAGTGGGATCCGTGGCGCCTGATCGAGGCTTCCTCGACCTAGGCTTCGTCTCTCTCACCGCGGTGGAACTGCGCAACCGGCTGAACGCGGCCACCGGGTTGCGGCTGCCCACGACCCTGATCTTCGACTACCCCAGCCCGGCCGCGCTCGCCGAACACATCGGAAAGGAACTGGCACCTGCGGGGACAACGGGGGACGCGGACCCTCTCCTGACCACCGAGCTCGACAGGTTGGAGGCCACGCTCCTCGGCCCGCGCACGGAGCCGGACGACGCGACGCGCGCCATGGTCGCGAACCGCCTGGAGAGCCTCCTGTCCCAGTGGCGCGGCAACCGGGACGGCGCGGTTGCGGACGTTCCCGTTCCCGACGACCCGGCACCGGACGGCCCCATACCCGGCAGCCCGGCACCGGACGACCCGGCGCATCAGGCCCCGGCCACCATCGCCGGCCATTTGGAGTCTGCGGAGGCCGACGAGCTCTTCAGCTTCATCGACCAGGAATTCGGACCGTCCTGAACGCACGCTCTCGCGTGCCGTCCACCCAAGCCCCCGAAGCTCAATCCCGTGAGGTATTGATGTCGGACCACGAAAAGCTCCTCGGCTACCTCCGACGGGTCACCGCCGATCTGCATGAGACCCGGCAGCGCCTTCAGGAAGTGGAGGCGGCGGCGCGCGAGCCGATCGCGATCGTCGGGATGAGCTGCCGCTACCCCGGGGGTGTGCGGACTCCCGAGGAGTTCTGGGAGCTGCTGGACGGGGCACAGGACGCGATCACGGCCTTTCCCGAGGACCGTGGCTGGGACGTCGACGCCGTGTACGACCCGGATCCCGACCGGCCGGGCACCTGCTACACCCGCGAAGGCGGCTTCCTCGGCGACGCGGCGGACTTCGACGCCGACTTCTTCGGGATTTCGCCGCGTGAGGCGCTGGCGATGGACCCGCAGCAGCGGCTGCTGCTGGAAACGTCGTGGGAAGTCCTCGAACGGTCGGGCATCGATCCCGCGTCGCTCAAGGGAAGTCAGGCCGGTGTCTTCATCGGAACCGTCACCCCGCACTACGGCCCGGCCCTGCACAGGGCGACCGGCGGTGTCGAGGGCCACCTGATGACCGGCACTGGCCTCAGCGTCGTGTCCGGGCGCGTCGCCTACACCCTCGGGCTGGAGGGCCCCGCGGTGACGGTGGACACGGCGTGTTCGTCCTCGCTGGTGGCCCTGCACCTGGCCGTACGGTCCCTGCGCCAGGGCGAGTGCTCCAGCGCGCTGGTCGGCGGTGTCACCGTCATGTCCGAGCCCGGTACCTTCATCGCCTTCAGCCGGCAGCGCGGGCTCGCCCCGGACGGCCGGTGCAAACCCTTCTCGGCCGCCGCGGATGGCTTCGGGCTCGCCGAAGGCGTCGGCATGCTGTTCCTGGAGCGGCTGTCCGACGCGCACCGCAACGGCCATCCGGTGCTGGCCGTCGTCCGCGGCACGGCGATCAACCAGGATGGGGCCAGCAGCGCGCTGTCCGCGCCGAACGGCCCCTCGCAGCAGCGGGTGATCCGGGCGGCGTTGGCGAACGCGGGGCTGACCGCGGGTGAGGTCGACGTCGTGGAGGCGCACGGTACGGGCACGACGCTGGGCGACCCGATCGAGGCGCATGCGCTGCTGGCCACGTACGGTCGTGACCGGGACGGAGACCGGCCGTTGTGGCTGGGTTCGGTGAAGTCCAACATCGGGCACCCCCAAGCCGCCGCGGGCGTGGCCGGCGTCATCAAGATGGTGCTGGCCATGCGGCACGGCGTGCTGCCGCCCACCCTGCACGTCGATGAGCCGTCGCCGCACATCGACTGGTCGGCCGGCCCCGTCCGGCTCCTCACCGAGGCCACCCCCTGGCAGCAGGGTGAGCGACCGCGCCGGGCAGGTGTCTCCTCGTTCGGCATCAGCGGCACCAACGCGCACGCCATCATCGAGCAGGCGCCCAACCCGCTGGAGGGCGAAGCGGGCGGCGCATCGGATGACGACGCCGTACCGCCCGCGGTGGCTTCGGCATCGCTCCCGCTCGTCCCGTGGGTGTTCTCGGCCAGGTCCGCGGCGGCTCTGCGCGGCCAGGCCGTCCGGCTGCTGGACCATGCGCGAAGGCATCCGGGGGTTGCCGCGGTCCACACCGGCCTGGCCCTCGGGACCACCCGGACCGTCTTCGACCACCGCGCGGTGGTCCTCGCGCCGGACCACGCGGGCGCCGTACACGAGCTGGAGAAGTACGTCGCGGACCACGACACTCCGGGGCTCGTCGCCGGTGTCGCACGACACGGCACCGCGGTGGCGCTCGTCTTTCCGGGACAGGGATCGCAGTGGGCCGGGATGGCGGCGGAGCTGTTGGATTCCTCGCCGGTGTTCGCGGAGCGGATGGGCGAGTGCGCCGTCGCGTTGGCGCCGTATGTGGACTGGTCGCTGCTGGACGTCCTGCGGAGCACCGACGGGGACGGCTGGTTGGGACGGGTGGACGTGGTGCAGCCGGTGTTGTGGGCGGTGATGGTGTCATTGGCCGAGCTGTGGCGTTCGTACGGCGTGGTGCCGGCGGCGGTGATCGGTCACTCCCAGGGGGAGATCGCGGCCGCGTGTGTCGCGGGCGGGTTGTCGTTGAAGGACGCGGCACGCGTGGTCGCGCTGCGCAGTCGCGCGTTGCGGGCGCTGTCGGGCCGGGGCGGCATGGTGTCCATCAGCCTTCCTGTCGCCGAGGTGCGGGAGCGGCTGTCCCCGTGGTGCGAACGGCTGTCGGTGGCGGCGGTGAACGGGTCCTCGGCCGTGGTGGTGTCGGGCGACACCGACGCGCTCGAGGAACTGCTGGTGCGGTGCGAACGTGACGGAGTACGGGCACGCCGGGTTCCGGTGGATTACGCCTCGCACTCCGTGCATGTGGAGGCGATCGAGGACGAGTTGCTTCGCGACCTCGCGGGGATCGCTCCGCGGCCGTCGGCGGTGCCGTTCTATTCGACGGTGACCGGCGGGGTGCTGGATACGGCGGAGTTGGATGCCGCTTACTGGTATCGGAACCTGCGGCAGACGGTCCGCTTCGATGAGACGGTACGGGTTGTGCTGGGCGAGGGTATCCAGGTGTTTGTGGAGGTCAGTGCCCATCCGGTACTGACCATGGGGATCGAGCAGACAGCTGATGACCAGGGAACGCGGGCGACGGTGGTCGGGTCACTGCGTCGTGACGAGGGTGGGCCGGCGCGGTTCTTGACGTCTGTGGCCGAGGCGTACGTGGGTGGCGCCGACGTCGATTGGCGGGAGGTGTTCGCCGGTACCGGTGCGCGCCGCGTGGACCTGCCCACGTACGCCTTCCAGCGTCGCCGTTACTGGCTGGAGTCCGAGACCACT
Source organism: Streptomyces violaceusniger (assembly GCA_005405945.1). GTDB lineage: Bacteria > Actinomycetota > Actinomycetes > Streptomycetales > Streptomycetaceae > Streptomyces > Streptomyces violaceusniger. Next base: position 2,860,620 of record BJHW01000001.1, on the reverse strand, counting down.
GAGGCTGATGACGTGTCGTCGGCCGGGCTGGCCTCGGCCGGGCACCCCTTGCTGGGGGCCGTCGTTCCCTTGCCCGACTCCGATGGTCTGATGCTGACGGGCCGCCTGTCGCTTCGTACCCATGCCTGGCTCGCCGACCATGCGGTGCTGGGCCGTGTCGTCCTGCCCGGCACGGCGTTTGTCGAATTGGCGTTGCGAGCGGGAGACGCCGCCGGATGTGATCGGCTGGAAGAGCTCACGCTCGAGACGCCGTTGGTGCTGCCCGAAGAGGGCGCGGTCCAGGTGCACCTGGTCGTGAGCGGGCCGCAGGAGGCGGGACACCGCGAATTCGGCGTATACGCGCGCCGTGACGACGCGCCGAGCGATTCATGGACGCGTTACGCGAGAGGCACACTGACCGCTCTGAGCCCGGCAGCGGCCTCCGCGGATCTGAGCGTCTGGCCGCCGACCGGCGCCCAGGCGGTCGAGACCGCAGGGCTCTACGAGCGGCTGGCGGCCACTGGGCTTGCGTACGGCCCGGTGTTTCGTGGACTGCGGGCTGCCTGGCGCCGGGGTGATGAGCTCTTCGCCGAAGTGGCGCTGCCGGAGGACGTACGAACCGAGGCGAGCCGGTTCGGGGTACATCCCGCGTTGCTGGATGCGGCGCTCCACGTCTGGTCGGTCCACCACGATACGGACACCGATGCGAATACCGGGGAGTCCGGTTGCCGTTCGTGTGGAGTGGTGTCTCGTTGTACGCGGTCGGGGCTTCGGTGGTGCGGGTGCGGCTGGCGCCGGCCGGCGATGGCGCGGTGTCGGTAGTGGTGGCCGACGGGACGGGGGTGTCGGTGGCGTCGGCGGATGCCTTGGTGACGCGTCCGGTGGGGGAGGGGGAGTTCGCGGCCGCTGCCGGCGTGGGGGAGTCGTTGTATCGCGTGGAGTGGGTGCCCGCGTCGCCGGCCGCGGGGCTGGAGGTTGGAGTACAGGGGTGTGCGTTGGTCGGGGAGGATGATTTCGGGCTGACCGAGGTGTTGGGGGCGGAGGGGTTCGCGGACTTCGATGAGGTGGGCGAGTGCGTACCCGATGTTGTGGTGGTATGCGCTTGTTCTGTTGGTGATCGGGGCGTCGTGTCCGGGGTGAGCGCGGCGGTTGACCGGGTCCTGCGCTTGGTACAGGGGTGGCTGGCGGAGGAGCGGTTCGCCGGGTCGCGGTTGGTCGTGGTCACGCGGGGCGCGGTGGCGGTCGAGGCCGGTGAGGATGTGCGTGATCTGGCCGCGGCCCCGGTGTGGGGACTGGTGCGCTCGGCGCAGGCCGAGCACCCGGGGCGGTTGGTCCTGCTGGACGTGGACGACGCCGGCGCTTCGCTGGACGCCCTGCGCGAGGCGGTGCCGACCGGGGAACCCCAGGTGGCCGTGCGCAGGGGTGAGGTACTGGTGCCGCGCCTGACTCAAGGCGCGGCGAGTGGAGTGTTGGTGCCCGTGGCGGAGGGGCAGCCATGGCGGCTGGAGCCGTCGAGGGAGCGGACGCTGGAGGGGTTGACCCTGGCGACGGCTGGGGACGCGGCTCGTGAACTGGGTGAGTTCGAGGTGCGCGTCGCCGTACGCGCGGCGGGATTGAACTTCCGCGATGTGCTCGTCTCGCTGGGCATGTATCCGGACCACCGGGCGCTGATGGGAAGTGAAGGAGCCGGTGTCGTGGTGGCCACCGGCCCGGGGGTCGAGTCCTACGCCGTCGGTGATCGCGTGATGGGCCTGTGGACCGGCGGTTTCGGGCCGCTGGCGGTGGCCGACCACCGCACCCTGACCCGGATCCCGGACGGCTGGTCATTCGCCGAAGCCGCGTCTGTTCCGGTGGTGTTCGTGACGGCGTTGTACGCGTTGCGCGAGCTGGCGGGTGTGCGGCCCGGTGAGTCGCTGCTGGTGCACTCCGCGGCCGGTGGGGTGGGGATGGCGGCGGTGCAGCTGGCGCGGGTGTTCGGCCTCCGGGTTTTCGCCACCGCCAGCCCTGGTAAGTGGGACGTATTGCGCGGTCTGGGAATTGACGGCGCGCATCTGGCGTCGTCGCGGTCGCTGGAGTTCGAGCAGCGGATCCGCTCGGTATCGGGTGGTCGTGGTGTTGATGTCGTGCTGGACTCCCTGGCGGGTGAGTACGTCGACGCCTCGCTGCGGCTGCTCGGCGAGGGCGGGCGCTTCATTGAGATGGGGAAGGCGGACGTGCGGTCCGCCGACGAGGTGGCGGCGGCGCACCCCGGTGTGACATACCGGGCGTTCGACCTGATGGAGGCAGGGCCGGAGCGCATCGGGGAGATGCTCACGGAGATCGTCGGCCTTTTCGAGCAGGGTGCGCTCCAGCGATTGCCGACGCGGGTGTGGGATGTGCGCCGGGCGGGTGAGGCATATCGGTTCATGCGCGAGGCGCGGCATGTGGGGAAATTGGTGTTGAGCGTTCCGGCCGCCTTGGACCCGGAGGGGGTTGTGCTGGTGACGGGGGCGGGGGCGTGTTGGGCGGTTTGGTGGCTCGGCATCTGGTGGCCGAGCGTGGGGTGCGTCACTTGCTGCTGGTCAGCCGACGTGGCTCGGCGGGTGAGCGCATGCCGGAGCTCGAGGCGGAGCTGACGGGCATGGGGGCGTCGGTGACCGTCGCCGCATGCGATGTGGCGGATCGCGACGCCTTGGCGGAGGTGCTGGCGCGGTTGCCCGGCGGGCGTGGTGTGACGGGCGTGGTTCATGCCGCGGGGGTGTTGGACGACGGGACCGTGGCGTCGCTGACGCCGGAGCGGGTTGACGCGGTGCTGCGGGCGAAGGTGGCCGGCGCGTGGAATCTGCATGAGTTGACGCGGCGCCACGATGTCGCGATGTTCGCGTTGTTCTCGTCTGCTGCCGGTGTACTGGGCTCGGCGGGGCAGGCGAATTACGCGGCGGCGAATACGTTTCTGGATGGGCTTGCCGCGCATCGTCGTGCTCTGGGTTTGGCCGGCGTGTCGTTGGCGTGGGGCATGTGGGCCGAGCGCTCCGGGATGACGGAGCACCTCGGCGAGGCGGATTTGTCGCGGATGGCGCGGGTCGGTGTGGTGCCGTTCTCGTCCGACGAGGGGGTGCGGCTTTTCGACGCGGCGCACACCCTGGCGGAGAGCCTGGTGGTACCTGCCCGGCTGGAAGCCGGTGCCCCGGCCGCCTCCGGCACCGCGGTGCCCGCCATGCTCAAGGGACTCGTACGACGGTCGATCCCCGCACGACGCACCCTCATCCATGCCGAAGCGCTCCGCGCGGTCGACCAGACCACCGAATGGCGGCAGCGGTTGCTCGGCATGAGTCCCGCCGACCGCGACCACACCGTGCTGGAGCTCATCCACGCCCAGGTGAGGGCCGTGTTGGGGCACGCCACGCCTGACGCGGTCGAGTCCGACCGGGCGTTCAAGGATCTCGGTCTCGACTCGCTGACCGCCGTCGAGCTGCGCAATCTGCTGAGTGCGACGACCGGGCTGCGCCTGCCCGCCACGCTGGCCTTCGACTACCCGAACAGCAAGGCACTGAGCGCATACATCCTGGCCGAACTGGCGGGGCAGGCCGACATCGACGGCGCGGCGGCGACGCCTTCCCCGGTCGGCGGAAGCGATGGCACGTCCGACGATGACCTCATCGCGATCGTCGGGATGAGCTGCCGCTACCCGGGTGGCGTGACGTCCCCGGAGGAACTGTGGCAGCTCGTCGTCTCCGGTGGGGACGCGATCGGCGGACTGCCCACCAACCGTGGATGGGATCTCGACGGCATCTACGACCCGGACCCCGACGCGCCCGGCAAGACGTACGCGCGTGAGGGCGGGTTCCTCTACGCCGCGGGCGAGTTCGACGCGGAGTTCTTCGGGATCTCACCGCGCGAGGCGTTGACGATGGACCCGCAGCAGCGTCTGGTGCTGGAGACCTCGTGGGAGGCGCTCGAACGCGCCGGGCTGGTCGCGTCGTCGCTGCGCGGCAGCAGGACAGGTGTCTTCGTCGGCTCCCACTACCAGGAGTACGGCCCGCGGCTGTACGAGGCGGTGGAGGGTTCCGAAGGCCACCTGATGACGGGGAGCGCGGCCAGCGTCCTGTCCGGGCGCGTGGCGTACGCCTTCGGCTTCGAAGGGCCCGCGGTGACGGTGGACACCGCGTGTTCGTCGTCGCTGGTGGCCTTGCATCTGGCGGTGCGATCGCTGCGTCAGGGTGAGTGCGACCTGGCGCTGGCCGGCGGTGTCGCCGTCATGCCGAATCCCGGCCCGCTCATGGGTTTCAGCAGGCAGCGCGGTCTGGCACTCGACGGGCGGTGCAAGGCGTTCGCGTCGGGCGCGGACGGGACATCGCTCGCCGAGGGGGTGGGGGTGTTGGTCGTGGAGCGGTTGTCCGATGCCCGGCGGCGGGGGCATCGGGTGCTGGCGGTGGTGCGTGGTTCCGCGGTGAATCAGGATGGTGCGTCGAATGGGTTGACGGCGCCGAATGGTCCGTCGCAGCAGCGGGTGATTCGGGCGGCGCTGGCGGACGCGGGGGTGTCGGCGGCGGAAGTCGACGCGGTGGAGGCGCATGGTACGGGGACGAGGCTGGGGGATCCGATTGAGGCGCAGGCGTTGCTGGCGACGTATGGGCGCGAACGGGCGGGCGGGGGCCGACCGTTGTGGTTGGGGTCGTTGAAGTCGAATATCGGGCACACCCAGGCGGCCGCCGGTGTGGCCGGCGTGATCAAGGTGGTGCTTGCGCTGCGGCATGGTGTGCTGCCGCCCTCGCTGCACATCGACGAGCCGACGCCGCACGTGGATTGGTCGGCCGGTGGGGTGGAGCTGTTGCGGGACGCGGTGGAGTGGCCCGCGCAGGGAGGGCCGAGGCGTGCGGGTGTGTCGTCGTTCGGGATCAGCGGGACGAATGCGCACGTGATCGTGGAGCAGGCTCCGCAGGAGGAGCGTGTGGAGGCGTCAGAGGCGTCAGCGGATGACGCGGGTGTGGTGGCGTGTGTGGTCTCCGCGCGGTCGGAGGTGGCGTTGCGCGCCCAGGCGGAGCGTCTGGCGGAGTTCGTACGGGCTGATGACGGCCTGTCGCCCGTGGAGGTGGCATCGTCACTCGTGACGTCCCGGTCGGTGTTCGAGCACCGCGGTGTGGTGTTGGCCGCAGGGCGTGATGGGCTGTTGGCGGGCCTGGCGGCTTTGTCGTCGGGGAGGTCGGTGGCTGGTGTGGTGCGCGGCGCCGTTCTTCCCGGGAAGTCGTCGGTGTTGTTCTCGGGGCAGGGCAGCCAGCGCATCGGCATGGGGCGGGAGCTCTACGAGAGCTTCCCCGTGTTCGCGGAGGCTTTCGACGCGGCGTGCGCGCGGTTCGACGCCCTGCTGGACCGGTCGTTGCGGGAGGTGGTGTTCGGGGACGTGGACGCGTTGGCCCGGACGGAGTTCACGCAGTGTGGATTGTTCGCGGTCGAGGTGGCTCTCTTTCGGCTGGTGGAGTCGTGGGGTGTGCGGCCGGATTTCGTGGGTGGTCATTCGCTGGGGGAGGTGGTGGCCGCACATGTGGCGGGGGTGCTGTCGTTGGAGGACGCCTGTGCGTTGGTGGCGGCTCGGGGTCGGTTGATGGGGGAGTTGCCGGTGGGCGGGGTGATGGTGTCGGTGCGGGAGGCGGAGGCGGAGGTGTTGCCCTTGCTGACGGCGCATGCGGACGAGGTGAGCGTCGCGGCGGTCAACAGCCCCGGGTCCGTCGTGCTCTCGGGAAGGGAAGCAGCGGTAGCCGAGGTGGTAGGGGTGTTGGCGGAACGGGGCGTGGAGGCGAAGCGGCTGAGGGTGTCGCACGCCTTCCACTCGCCGTTGACGGAGCCGATGCTCGCCCCGTTCCGCGAGGTGGTGAACGGGCTCTCCTTCCGCGCGCCGCGCATTCCGGTGGTGTCAAACGTGACGGGCGCGGTGGCCTCGACCGACGAGCTGTGCGCACCTGATTACTGGGTGCGGCATGTGCGGGAGACGGTGCGCTTCGCCGATGGGCTGGCGGCCCTGGCCGGGCAGGGAGTGACGACGTTCGTCGAACTCGGTCCCGACGGTGTGCTTTCCGGAATGGGGCAGGAGTGCCTGCCCGATGCGGTGTTCGCGCCGGTCCTGCGGAGGGACGTGGACGAGACCAGCACCGTCGTCGACGGGCTCGCACAGGCGTACGTGCGGGGCATGGCAGTGGACTGGGCAACCGTTATCGCTGCCGGCGGCTCGTCGCCGCGGCGCGTGGACCTGCCCACGTATGCCTTCCAACGGGAGCACTTCTGGCTGCGCTCGACGGCCGAGACTGCTGCGACGACGGCCGGTGACGCGATGCCCGGGGCCTGGCGGACGCCGGTTTCTGGGAGGCGGTGGAGCATGGTGACGCGAGCGCGCTCGCGAGCGAGCTGTCGGAGGACGGAGACGGCGCTGGTGAGTCGCTGGCGGCGGTGCTCCCGGTGCTGTCGGCGTGGCGGCGGCGTCGGCGGGAACTGGAATCGGTGGACGCCTGGCGCTACCGGGTGGCGTGGTCGCCGGTGGCCGGTGGGACGGGCACGCTGACGGGGGCGTGGCTGGTGGTCGTCCCCCAGGGGCACACCTGGGATGTGTGGGTGTCGCACGTCGTGAAGTCGATGGAGGAGCGCGGGGCGTCCCCCGTGGTCGTGGAGCTGGCGTCGAGCGCCACGGACGGCGACGCGGTGGCCGGACCGTTGCGCGCGGCGCTGGCACGGGCCGGCGACGCTGGGATCGTCGGCGTGCTCTCGTTGCTGGCGCTCGCGGAGGGACGGCACGCGGTGCATGGGTCGGTGCCGCTGGGGGTGGCGTTGACGCTGGCCATGGTGCAGGCGGCGGGCGAGGTGGGGGTGCGGGCCCCGGTGTGGTGCGTCACGCGCGGGGCAATGTCGGTGAACGGCGCGGAACGGGTGCGGAACACAGAGCAGGCCGGGGTGTGGAGTCTGGGACGTGTGGTCGGTCTCGAGGCGCCGGAGCGTTGGGGCGGGGTGGTGGACCTGCCGGACGTGCTGGACGGGTGGGTCACGGATCGTCTGGCATGGGTGCTCGCCGGCGGCTCGGGCGAGAGTGAGGTGGCGGTCCGGGGCGCGGGTGTGTTCTGCCGCCGTGTGGTGCGGGCCGCCGCGGGCGGACACCGCCGTGCGGGGTGGCGGCCCTCGGGGACCGTGTTGGTCACCGGCGGTACGGGAGCGTTGGGTCGGCACGTGGCGCGGTGGCTGGCACGCGCCGGCGCCGAGCGCTTGGTTCTCGTGTCCCGCCGCGGCCCCGGTGCCGACGGGGCGGACGACTTGCGCAAGGAACTGGAGGGGATGGGTACGCGGGTGGAGTTGGTGGCCTGCGATGTGGGTGACCGGATGGCCGTGGCTGAGCTGGTGTCGGGCGTGGTGGCGCAGGCGCCGTTGACAGGAGTCGTTCACACGGCCGGAGTCCTGGACGATGGGGTGCTGGAAGGGCTGACCGTGGAGCGGTTCGAGGAGGTCTTGCGGTCGAAGAGCGAGGCGGCGTGGCATCTGCACGAGGCAACACGGGACTTGGGACTCTCGGCGTTCGTGCTTTTCTCCTCGTTCGCGGGCGTCGTGGGTTCTGCAGGACAGGCGAACTATGCGGTGGCGAACGCGCTTGTGGACGCGCTGGCTGAGCAGCGGCGGGCTGAGGGGCTGACGGCCACCTCGGTGGCGTGGGGGCCATGGGCCGACGAAGGCATGGCTGTCAGCAGCAGCAAGGTCAGCCGCAACGTCCGGCGCAGCGGTCTGGCCCCGATGGATCCGCGGTCGGCACTCAGGGCGATGGAGCGGTCACTGGCGGAGGGCGAATCCTCCTCCGTCGTCGTCGACGCCGACTGGCCTCGCTTCACCGCTGCGGTCGAGGCTCGCCCATGGGAACGGCTGCTCAGCGGCATCCCGGAAGTCCGGCAGCTCATGACTGACTCGGCCGACGACACCGAGGCGATGTGGGTCGAGGATCCGGCCGCTCTCGCCAGGCGCCTCCGATCCCTGCCCCAGACCGAACGGAGTCGGGAGCTGCTGCAGCTTGTGCGGGCCTATGCTGCCGCCGTGCTGGGGCACACCGGCGTAGACGCGATTGCCCCTGACCGCCGCTTCATGGAGATTGGATTCGACTCCCTTACCGCCACACGCCTGCGCAACCGGCTCAGCGCGGCCACGGGCATCCAGCTCACCGTCGCGACGGTGTTCGCCCACGCCACGCCAACCGCTCTGGCCGACTACCTGCTCGCCACATACGCGGCACCCCCCAAGCGGCCGAGGCCCCGGCCGCGACCACGAGACCGAGCATGACGGCGTCGCGTAACGGTGGCTCTCGCTGATGCAGGGCTTACTGCCGGGCGCGATGATGTGCAGAAAACCCCTGCCCGTCGCCGAACGATATGAAAGGCAGAGAAAGGCGTGAATTCTGCTGTTCAGTCAGATTATGACGTAGTGGTCGTCGGGGGTGGTCCCGGTGGATCCACGCTTTCGACGCTAGTGGCACGCCAGGGCCATCGGGTATTGCTCCTGGAAAAGGAGGAGTTCCCGCGGCACCAGATCGGTGAGTCGCTGCTCCCATCCACTGTGCACGGGATCTGCCGCCTCCTCGGAGTCACGGATGAGCTGGCGAATTCCGGCTTCATGAAGAAGCACGGAGGTACCTTCCGGTGGGGGCTCAACGCTGAGCCCTGGACCTTTGATTTCTCCGTTTCCGAAAAGTTCTCGGGCCCGACCTCCTACGCCTACCAGGTCGAGCGCATGAAGTTCGACAAGATTCTCCTCGACAATGCCCGCAGCAAGGGTGTGGACGTCCGTGAACGCAGCGAGGTCGTGGGCGTTCTCGAGGAGGAAGGCCGGATCTGCGGTGTGCAGTACAACGATGCCCAAGGCGTCCGGCGGGAGGTCCGTGCCAGGTTCGTGGCGGATGCCTCGGGAAACAAGAGCCGCATACACAAGCGGATCGGCGGTGCGCGTAAGTATTCGGACGTATTCCAGAACATCGCCGTATTCGGTTATTTCACAGGCGGAAGGCGCGCGCCTGCCCCCTTGACGGGCAACATCACCTGTGCGTCATTCGATCTCGGCTGGTTCTGGTACATTCCCCTCTCCGATGAGCTCACCAGTGTCGGTGCGGTGCTGAGGCGTGAGGCGCTGGCACGCCTCCAGGACGGGCCCCTGGACAAGGTGTTGGAGGGCCTGATCGACGAGTGCCCGCTCATTGCCGACTACCTGTCGGAGGCAGAGCGCGTCACGGAGGGGCCGTACGGGCAGGTCCGCGTCCGCAAGGATTACTCCTACATTCAAGAGAATTTCTGGCGGCCCGGCATGGTGCTGGTCGGCGACGCCGCCTGCTTCATAGACCCGCTCTTCTCCTCCGGCGTTCATCTGTCCACGTACAGTGCCTTGTTGGCAGCGCGATCGATCAACACCACACTCCGCGGCACCATCGACGAGGCGGACTGCTTCCGCGAGTACGAAGCCCGTTACCGCAGGGAGTATGACGTATTCCACGACTTCCTGGTCGCTTTCTACGACCTACAGAAAGATGAACACGCGTACTTCCGCGAGGCGAAGAGCGTCATCGGGAGTTCCGCCTCGGCGGCGGAGTCATTCGCGGAATTGGTGGGCGGCGGCGCGTCCGATGAGGAGGCACTGATCGGTACCGCGCCCTCCTTCAGCCAGGAACGCAGGGCGGATCTGCTGGAGCAGTCGCGGAAGATCCACTGGCAGGGATCCCGGGTTCAGGTCCAGGCGCACTTCGGCGAGAGCGTGGGGGACGATCCGCTGTACGAGGGCGGTCTGGTCGAGTCGCCCGACGGCATGCACTGGGCTCGCCCCGAACAGCCTGCTTTCTGAGGGATTACGTGTGTTGACTACCGACCAGGTGCAGTGGTTGTTCCTCGGCCTCGTCGCCGTCCTCGTTCTCAGCAGGCTTTTCGGCGCCGCGGCTCGTCTCCTGCGCCAGCCTGCCGTGGTCGGAGAGATCCTGGCCGGAATCCTCATCGGGCCGTCACTGTTCGGGGATGCCCTCACGAATTTCCTGTTCCCCGCTGACACTCGCCCGCTGTTGGCGGCGTTTGCCAACGTCGGCCTCGCCCTGTTCATGTTCGTCATCGGCTATGAGCTGCCATTTGACGAATTGCGTGGCAAGGCACAGGTCGCTCTTCGGATCTCGCTCTGGTCCGTGGCGGTGCCCTTCGTCCTCGGTGTGCTGCTCGCGCTGTACCTGGTCCGCGATCACCGCGTGCACAGCCAGCTCGGTTTCGTGCTCTTCCTGGGCACGGCGATGTCGGTCACGGCGCTCCCGGTGCTGGCGAGGATCTTGACCGATCGCGGACTGGGCCGGACCCGTCTCGGTGGCATCGCCCTGGCCGGCGCGGGGATCGGCGACGTTCTGGCCTGGCTGCTTCTCGGCCTCGTCGTGACCGTCAACGGGGGTACCGGTCAGGCGCGGTTGTTGTTGGTGCCCCTTGGTCTGACCGCGATGCTGACGTTGGTACGCCCCCTGCTGCGCCGGGTGTTCACCGCGGCGGAGGGGAGCGGGGGCACGACCAGCCCGCTGGTCGCCGTATTGGCTGGGCTTATGCTCTCCTGCTGGGCCGCCGAGTGGGTGGGGATCCACTTCATCTTCGGGGCTTTCCTGTTCGGTGCGGTGACACCCCGCACGCAGCGGACGGATGTCAAGTCCGAGCTCACCGTGTACATCGAGTCGCTCAGCAGTGTTCTTCTACTGCCCGTGTACTTCGTCCTGTCGGGAATGCGGGTGGACCTCTCCGGTATCGGTTTCGCCGGACTCGGGGAACTGGTCCTCATCCTGCTCGTGGCATTCGCTGGAAAATTCCTCGGTGCCTTCGCAGGTGCGCGGCTGAGCGGGATTCCCAGGCTGCAATCGACGGCCCTGGCAGCGTTGATGAACACCCGCGGTCTCACTGAGATCGTGCTGTTGACCGTGGGCCTCGAACTGGCGGTGATCGACGCCTCTTTTTATTCCTTGATGGTCCTCATGGCTCTGGTGACCACCGCCGTGACCGGGCCGATGCTTGGCCTCCTGGAGCGGCGCGCCGGTGGGAACGCGCGACAGCTCGGAGAATTCGCGTACGAGCGGCAAGGCTTCAGCTCCCTCCGGAGAGAGAGAACGTGAGGACGGCATCGGTGCCGCGGGCTCGCCACCGGGGCAGCGGTCGAGCGCGGTGTTCCGGCAGGGAGGACCGATGTCACGGCGACGCGTCCATGTAGGACGCGTCGCCGTCGATCTCGATGCCGGCGACGGCGAGCAGACGACCCGTGCCGGAGTCACGCATGGCCATGTCGGCGATCTCGATCCGCGGCTGGGCCACGCTGTGCCACCTGTGCACCGTGATGGTGAACACCGCGCCCGGGTCGGCGTTGCCGAAGTACCCGACCTTCTGGTCGACCACCTTGCGCCGCAGGAAATGCTCGTCGCCGCGGCCGAGCGACCGCCACACACGCAGCAGCGCCGTGTCGAAGATCGAGAAGTACGAGGCGAAGTACACGAGCCCGGCCCCGTTGAGGTCCCGTGCGACGTCCAGCTCGTACTCGGACGTGTGGGCCGGTCCGGCCGCGACGAGGCCGGGCGGCGCCGCCGAGTAGAAGCTGCCCGTCTCGCGGGCGCGTCCGACGAGGGTGCGCGGCGAGTAGGAGTTGGGCAGCCGGGGGAGGCCGCTGTAGGAGAAATCCGGAGGCGCGACCTCGGACAACTGCCGGTTGCTGGACGGGCGGCTACGAGCGATCCAGCGGTTGAAGTTCTCGGCGTAGAGACAGTCCGGGTGGGGGCGCTCGTACAGCTCCGCGGGGTCCAACGGCGCGTCGGCCAGGCCCAGCCCTGCCGGCGCGAGCCGGTGGAGCGTGATCACCGACTGGCCGCCGAACTGGAACACCCGGGAGGTCACCTGGAGCTCGTCGCCGAAGGTGAGGCCGTGGGGATGGACGACTTGCCCGCCGCGTACATGGAAGTAGTAGAAGGACAGGTAGGCAGGCTGCCCCTCGGAAGTGCGGGCCGCGTGCACATTGGTGTGGCAGGCGGCCGCCACCGACTCCCAGGTCCAGTCCCCGATCTGACCGAAGATGAGTGATCCGCCACTGCACATGCCCGGGGCGACGACCACGTGGCGGGACAGCGAACTGTCGTCAACCATCCGGACGGGCCGCGTCGTAGTGCTCTGATTCAATGTTCCCTACCTGTCTGATCGGGCTGAGCGAGCCATTCGTAGGGCCCTACCTTCTTGGCGGAGTTGATCAAGGCCACTTGTTGCTCGCGGCGGCGCCATTCGGCCGATGCGGCGAGGAAGGCGTCGTTGTCCTCGGCGCGACCGATCGACACGCGTACGCCCTCGCCCGGAAACGTCCGCACGGCGATGCCCTTGCCCGTGCACCATCTGCCGAACTCGGCCGAGGCGTCGCCCAGCCGGAGCCAGAGGAAGTTGGCGTGGCTGACCGGAACGTCCCAGCCATGGGCCACCAAGGCGTCCCGGACTCGGCGGCGTTCGGTGACCGTGACGTCGACGCGGCGCAGCAACTGGTCCTCGAGCCCGAGGGCCGCCACGGCCGCTTGCTGCGCGACCCCGTTCACCGCATAGACGAGGCAGGCTTTGCGTAGTTGCTCGACCACGCGGGGATCACCCACGAGGTAGCCGACCCGGAGGCCGGCGAGTCCATACGCCTTCGAGAACGTGCGCAGCACCACGAGATTCGGGTGCGCCTCGCCGAGTTCCAGGCCACTTGAGGCGGTCGGCTCGCGCGCGTACTCGTAGTACGCCTCGTCGAGGGCGACCAGGCAGGTCGGCGGGGTGCGCGCCAGGAACTTCCGCAGCTCCTCCCTGGCGGCCACCGTGCCCGTCGGATTGTTGGGATTGCAGATGAGGACCAGCCGGGTGGCGTCGGTGATCCGGTCGGCCATTGCCGGGAGGTCGTGCGCGCCCTCGACCAGGGGCACTCGCACGGAGCGCATGCCGGCGAGGTCGGCGAGAATGGGGTAGAGCTCGAACGACCGCCAGGCATACACGACTTCGGAGCCGGGGTCGCCGACGGATTGCAGCAGTGTCTGGAGGAGTGCGACGGACCCCGCGCCCACCACGACCCTGTCTTCCGTGATCCCGTGCGATCGCGCGATCGCACGCGTCAGCTCGCCGCACCCCGGGTCGGGGTAGCGATTCACCGTCGAAGCCGCCCCCGCGATCGCTTCTAGGATGCCTGGCAGCGGGCCGTGGGGAGATTCGTTCGCCGATAGCGGGCGCGTGCGCGCCGCTGCCGCATGCACCCCTTCGGTCGGCTGGTACGCGGCGAGACGGCCGAGTACCGCGCGGAGTCGAGGCAAGGACAAAGGGGCTCCCAAGCACGCAAGGCCAGTGCGTTGTGATCTGGCGGTGATCCGGTAGTAGCGGGACAGACTCAGGGGTGCCCCTTGGCGGCCTCGACTTCGGCGCGCGGCAACCGTTCCTCCACCAGACGCGCGACGTCCGCGACCGTGGCGGCGTCCATCAACTCGTAGTCGTGGATCTCGATGCCGAGCCGGTTGTGCAGCAGGTCCGCCAGTTCCACCGCCGTGAGGGAGTCGAGACCCACCTCCTCGCGGCCGGCCGTCGGCACGACGTCTTCCTCCCTCATCTGGAGGTCGTCCACCAGGATGCCTTTGAGTACCTCGTACATGGCTGTTCCTCTTTCGGCTGTCACACCTGATCGGAAGGGCGCGATTCCCCAGCGGGCCGACCGCTGTGGGCCTCCTCCCGCAAGGCGAGTGCAACGTCCACGATGAGGTCTTCCTGGCCGGCCACCGCTTGGCGCTCGCCCAGCTCGAAGAAGACGTCGCGCGGGTCGATCCCCTCGCGCCGGGAGATGTCGAGGACCCGGTTCTTGAAGCCGGAGAACACTCCGGACAGGCCACTGACGACACCGACGGAGTCGATGGTCGGCGGGGCGGGCATCAGCTCGCGTCCGGCGATGTCCGCCGCGTCCAGGAGACCGTACAGATCAATGCCCGTGGCGAATCCCATCCGCTCCAGCACGGGTACCAGGACCTCGAGCTGGGTGTTGCCGGCCCCCGCACCGAAGCCCCGGGCGCAGGCATCCACGATGCCCGCCCCCGCCTCGACCGCGGCGACTGAGTTGGCGACGGCCATGCCGAGGTTGTTGTGCCCGTGGAACATCACCGGTACGCCGACGGTGTGGCAGATGGCGCCGATACGCTCCGCCACGTCCGCCGGGAGGAAGTGACCGGAGGAGTCGAGAATCCCCACTCCGCTCGCCCCGTACTCCACAAGCCGGGCGCACTCCTCCGCCAGCCGCTGGGGACTGGCCATGTGGCTCATCAGGAGAACGCCGTGCGCTTCGACACCGGCGTCGCGGAGGAACCCCAGATGCCGCTCGGCGAGGTCCCCCTCGGTGCAGTGCGTGCCGATCCGCACCACGTCGACGCCGTGGGCGATGGCCTTCTTCAGGTCCTGGACGGTGCCCCATCCGGGGATCATGAAGACGCCCATCCTGCTGTTCGGCAGAGCCTCCCGCACGACGGACAGCATCTCGTCGTCGTCGAGCCGGGCCTGGCCGGCCTGGAGGGAGGACGCGCCCAGGCCGTTGCCGTGCCCCACTTCGACCACCGGGATACCCGCGGCGTCCGCGGCGGCCGCGTACCTGCGCAGTTGGTCGGGGCCGAGGTTGTGGCGGACCGCGTGGTGTCCGTCGCGCAGGGTCGGATCATGGACGAGAACCGGTTTCCGCTCGCCGCTCTCCCCATCTGCCGTCCGGATCACGACATCACCGCGTCGGCAGTCGAGAGATGGGTGGCTGCGTACAGTTCGGCGACGTGAAGCGCGGCAGAGTTGATGATGTCGAGGTTGCCCGCGTACCGCGGGATGCGGTCACCGGATGAGGTGACCTCGATGGCGATGAGGGCCTTCCCGTCGTCCACGACACACGCGGTGACCTCGAAGCCACTGGCGAATGCCCGGACCGGTTCCGTCGCGGTCGCCACGACCGCGCGCACCGATTCCGCGGTCAGCTCTTCCCCCAGCACGGACATGGCAACCCGGAAGGTCGCCGGTGGCCTGGCGGGGCTCACGTTGAGGATCGCCTTGACGTCCTTGACCCCGGTGAAGTCACGGACCGCGTCCTGGGTGGTCTCGATGTACTCGTCGAGATTCAGCCGGGTGGACCGGCCCACGCTCGGACTGGCCGCAGTGGTCACCACCTCGACGTAGTCGATCCGGTGTTGCCGCGCGATCGCGTGCAGAATCGGTATCGACGCCTGACCGCCACAACTGATCATGTTGATGTCGCCGTGGTTCAGAGCGTCCGTCCCGTTCACCGTCGGGACAACCATTCGCCCTACCTTGCTCGGCGTCAGATCGATGAGCATCGTTCCGAGGGGCTTCAACCGCTCCGCGTTCTCGGCGTGCGACACGGCGTTGGTGGCGTCGAAGACCACGTCGAACGGGTCTGGAGCGTCGACCAGGGACTGGACGCCGCCCGTCGCGGTCGGCAGCCCGAGCCCGGCCGCGTGCCGCAGACCTGGTGTGTCGTCGTGGCGTGCCACGACCAGCCGGCAGTCGAGGGAACGCGAACGCATGATCTTGGCCGCCAGGTCGACTCCGATGAGGCCGGCGCCGAGCACCGCCGCGGATAGTCGTCCGCTTCTCTCCCTGGCTGTACTGCTCATGGCTGTACCGCCCTTCCTTGTGAGCAGACCCGCCTTGACGAGCCCGGGTACGACGTTCCGGTCGGAAGGACGGTTGCCTAGGGGCCGTCCACGTGCAGAGTGATGGAGCCCAAGCGGTCGAACTCGGCGATGAACGTGTCCCCGGGACTCATCGGGACCGCGGCGTGGAGCGCCCCCGTCATGATCAACTGTCCGGCTTCCAGGGACACCCCGCGCTCGCCGAGCACGTTCGCCAGCCATGCCACGACGGTGACCGGATCTCCCAGGGCCGCGGCGCCGGCGCCGGTCGCCACGATCTCGCCGTTGCGCGAGAACACCATGCCGATCAGACGGGGGTCGCAGCCCGCGGTGGGGACGACGGGCCGGGCCAGGGCGACGGCACCGTTCGACGCGAGATCAGCGATGGTGTCGGCGAGCTTGATCCGCCAGTTCTCGATCCGGGAGTCGACGATCTCCAGCCCCGCCATGACCTCCGCGACGGCTCCGTGCGCCTGCTCCAGCGTGATGCCAGGGCCAGTGAGGGGCGCGCCGAGGCGGAAGACGATTTCGGCCTCCACCTTGGGCGCGATGAACGAGTCGCACGACACGATCGTCCCGTCGGCGTACACGGTGGAGGCCAGCACGGGGCCGTAGTCCGGCGTGTCGACGCCGAACATGTCCTGCATCGGAGCGGACGTGAGGCCCGCCTTGTACCCGACGACGTGGTCGCCGTCCGCGACGAGCATGCGTACGAGTTCACGCTGGACGGCATACCCGTCGTCCATGCCCAAAGCGGGGTCCGCGTCGGTGAACGGCGCGATGGGTACCCGCTTCGCGCGCGCCTCGTAGAGGGCTCTCGCCCTCGCCGCGGTGTCTTCGGCCGACATCCTCTCAGTGCTCCTGTTCTATCCGGCGGCCACGAACATCCGGCTGCCGGGCATCCGCAGCGGTGTGCTGGTCACGTCGGAGAACCCGGCCCGATGGAACGCGGCGCGCCATTCCTCCTCGGGTGGCAGCCGTACGTCCATCGAGCTGGAGTGCAGGTACGTGAAGAGCGCGCTGAAGCCCCGCTCCCTTGGATCGGCGACGTAGGGCACCGCATCGGTGACGACAAGACACCCCCCGTCCGTGATCGAGGCTCGGCAGGTGCGCAGGACGCCGTCCAGTACGTAGGGTCTGCTCACCACATCGTGCATCACGAATCCCGCGTGCACGACGTCCGCGTCCTGGACCGGCGAGCAATCCTCGACGAGTGATTCGATGGAACGGTTCACCACCTGGAGACGATCGTCCACCTCTGCCCGCTGGGCGGCCTGTTCGGCCTCCTCGCAGGCCGCCGCGCTCAGGTCCAGTGCCACTCCGGTGCTGTCCGGCAGGGCGGTCAACAGATGGATCAGCAGGCCGCCGGCCCCCGCGCCGAGATCCACGATCCGCCGTGGTTTGCGGCTGGTGATCTCCGAGACGACGCCGGGGTAGAAGCCGTACGACCCGATCCAGCGGGATGAGACCGCCACCCGGCGCCCATCCCGCTGGTACTGCGCGCCTGCCGCCGCGGGATCGCGGAGAAACAACGCCGCGTTGTCGACGTACGGGCGGTTCGCATTGAGCGCCCAGGAGAGGTAGCCGGCCGCGTACCGGCGGTCGGCCATGTCGGAGCAGGGCCGGAAATGGTGCAGGTCCTCGCCCCGCTCCACCAGTCCCGCGCAGATCAGTGCGTCGAGAAACGCCGTGGCACCGGACTCCGGCACATCGGCAGCGGCCATCACCTCGTGGAGAGTGAAGGGCGCGGCCCGGTCCAGGAGGGCGGAAAGGCCGAGGCCCTCGGCGATCTCAAGGAGAGCGGCGTCAGAGGCCAGATCGGCGGCGGTCTCCCTGGAGTCGGTCCTGTTCATGCGTCGCTCCCGAATCGAGGAGGGTACTTCTCGAAGTAAGGCGTCATAAGGCGTCCCGCGCATGTGAGCCGGGACCATGTGTCATCATTCGGTGACCCGCGGCCTAAGACATCGGTGACGACCGCCGTTACGGCTGCACCACCCCACGGCCGGACACCGGCGGGGCATCGTCGGGACCTTTCCGGCCGACCCGGGTTTCTGCCGAGAGCTCTTCCGCGTGAACTCCGCGAGAGGCGGCACAAGCGCCGTCCGTGGCCGACCTGGCTGACGGAACGACAGGGGAACCGGGGGGGCGAGCCGTAACTGTGGCTCCTACCGATGCCGTGAACAGGCGTGTCCCTGGAGCATCGCCCCGTTGGAGTGGATGCACGGTTTGGTTGGCGCCTGGAACCCCGACCGCCGTCGGGATCGCGACTGCCCGAAGTCCGTCACAGTCGTTCTCCTTCCTTCGTCGGATGCTCCCGCCCGTAAGGAGTTGTTGTGATCCCCGCGTCGTATGCGCAGCGTCAGATGTGGTTGCTGGACCAGTTGGAAGGCCCGACCGCGCTCTACAACATCCCGCTGGTGCTGCGGATGTCCGGACGGCTGGACGTCGTGGCGCTCCGGGCCGCGCTGGACGATGTCCTGGCCCGGCACGAGAGTCTACGCACGCGCCTCCCGCAGCTGGGCGGGGAGCCGTACCAGGAGATCCTTCCCCCGGACGAGGCGAGCGTCGAGCTGACCCTGGTTCCCACCCCTGCTGATGAGCTGGAATCCGGTATCGCCCGCGCGTCCCTGGACGTTTTCGATCTGGCGGCCGAAATCCCCCTGCGGGCCACACTGCTCACGCCGGTGTCCGAGCAACCGCCGGTGGACCGTGACTCGCTGGTGACCGGTGAGTGTGTGCTGGTCCTGGTGGTGCACCACATCGCGGCCGACGGGTGGTCGGTGGCCCCGCTGTGGCGGGAACTTTCAGAGGCGTATGCGGCGCGGTGCGCCGGCCGTGAGCCGGGCTGGGAGCCCTTGCCGGTGCAGTACGCCGACTACAGCCTGTGGCAGCAGGAGTTGCTGGGTGAGGCACACGACCCGGACAGTGTGCGGGCCAGGCAGCTCGCATACTGGCGGCAGGCCCTGGCCGGGGCACCGGAGGAATTGGCCCTGCCGGTGGACCGGCCGCGCCCCGCGACAGCCGATCACGACGGCGGACTGGTACGGCTCGACCTGCCGGCCGAACTGCACGCCGAGTTGGCGGAGCTGGCGGCTCGGCAGGATGTGACGATGTTCATGGTGTGGCAGGCCGCGGTGGCGGTGCTGCTGTCCAAGCTGGGCGCGGGGGAGGACATCCCGATCGGCAGCCCGGTCGCCGGGCGGACCGACGAGGTCCTGGAGGATCTGGTCGGGTTCTTCGTGAACACGCTGGTGGTGCGCACCGACCTGTCCGGTGCCCCGACCTTCGCCGAGGTACTGGGGCGGGTGAGGCAGGCGGCCCTGGGCGCACTGGACCACCAGGACCTGCCGTTCGAGCGGCTGGTGGAGGAGCTGGCCCCGGTGCGCTCGGTGGGCCGGCACCCGCTGTTCCAGGTCAACGTCACACTCCACAACACCCCGAGGGGACGCTGGACCTGCCGGGCCTGACGGTCCAGGTCCGCCCCGGCGAGATACCCCTGGCCAAGTTCGACCTGGACTTCCAGGTGATGGAACAATTCGACAGCCAGGGTCGGCCGGCCGGTATGGAGGCCGTGCTCATCTATGCCGCTGCCCTGTTCGACCAGGCCACGGCCGAAGGCTTCATCACCCGCCTCGTCCGGGTCCTGCGCGAGGTCGTCGCCGATCCCGACATCGGGCTGGACCGTGTCGAGGTGGTGGACGCCGACGAACGCCGGCGGACGCTGGTCGAGTGGAATGACACCGCGCGCCCGGTGGCGGCTGCGACGGTGCCGGAGCTCTTCAGCACGCGGGCCGCTCGCACTCCTGAGGCCGTGGCGGTGGTATCGGGCGAGGAACAGGTCTCCTACGCGGAACTGGAGGCGGAGTCGAACCGGTTGGCCCGGTACCTGATCGCGCAGGGTGTGGGTCCGGAGTCGCTGGTGGCGGTGGTGATGGACCGCTCGCCCGAGCTGGTCACGGCGCTGCTGGCGGTGATGAAGGCGGGTGGTGCGTATCTACCGGTCGACCCGGAATATCCGTCCGAGCGCATCACCTCGATGATGGCGGATGCGGCCCCAGTCGCTTTGCTGACGACTGCTGCGGTCTCCGGCCGCCTGGACCGGTCAGGATCGCATGCCGGACTGTCCGTGCCGCAGTGGGTCGTGCTGGATGATTCGTCGGTGCGGGCCGCGGTGGCCGGGCAGGACGCACACGCCCTGGTCCAGGCTGACCGAGGTGCCCCACTCCGGCCCGAACACCCGGCCTATGTGATCTATACCTCTGGATCGACCGGTGCTCCCAAGGGTGTTTCTGTCGCTCATACGAATGTGGTGGCCCTTTTGCAGGGGCGGGGGAGCGGTTCGGTTTCGACAGCGGGGACGTGTGGACCTGGTTCCATTCCTTTGCGTTTGACTTCTCGGTGTGGGAGCTGTGGGGCGCGTTGCTGCACGGCGGGCGCCTGGTGGTGGTTCCGTTTGACATCTCGCGCTCCCCGGGGAGTTCCTGCGCATGCTGGCGCGGGAGCGGGTGACGGTGCTCAGCCAGACTCCTTCGGCGTTCTACCAGCTCGTGCAGGCCGACGGGCAGCATGCCGAGGTGGGTGCCGAGCTGGCGCTGCGGTTGGTGGTGTTCGGCGGTGAGGCGCTTGATCTCCGCCGGTTGCGGGAGTGGTACGCCCGGCACCGGGGTGAGGCGCCGATGCTGGTGAACATGTACGGCATCACCGAGACCACCGTGCATGTCAGCCACCTCCGGCTCGACGCGGCCATGGCGGACGAGGAACACGTAGGCAGTCTCATCGGGTACCCGCTGGACAACACTCGGGTGTACGTCCTCGACGACTTCCTCAATCCGGTGCCGGTGGGCGTGGCGGGTGAGTTGTACGTGGCCGGCGCCGGGCTGGCCCGGGGTTACCTGCACCGTCCGGGCCTGACCGCCGAGCGGTTCGCAGCCTGCCCGTTTGAGGGTGCTGGTGGCCGGATGTACCGGACCGGGGACGTGGTGCGCTGGACCAGCGGCGGGCGGCTGGAGTTCGTGGGACGGGCGGATGACCAGGTCAAGGTCCGCGGGTTCCGGATCGAGCCGGGTGAGGTGGAAGCCGTGCTGCTCGCCCACGAACGGGTGGGGCAGACCGCGGTGGTGGTCCGTGAGGATCAGCCTGATGACAAGCGTCTGGTGGCGTACGTGGTTCCGGCGAGCGGCGAATCCGCGCCCATGAGCGCACTGGCCGGTGAATTGCGCATGCACGCGAGTGAACGCCTGCCCGAGTACATGGTGCCGTCCGCGGTGGTGGTGCTGGACGGCTTGCCGTTGACGGTGAACGGGAAGCTGGACCGGAAGGCGCTGCCGGCGCCTGACACGTCCGTGTCGGCGCATGGGCCGCGTACACCGCGGGAGAGGATCCTGTGCGAGGAGTTCGCTGAGGTCCTCGGGCTGCCGCAGGTGGGCATCGACGACAACTTCTTTGAGCTGGGCGGGCACTCACTGCTCGCGGTGTCGTTGGTTGAACGACTGCGGCAGCGAGGTTTGACAGTTGACGTGCAGTCGTTGTTCACCGCGCCGACAGTGGCCAGCCTGGCCGTGGTGGCCGGTCAGTCCGAGGTCACGGTCCCGCCGAACATGATTCCGGAGGGGGCAGAGGCGATCACGCCGGACATGCTGCCGCTCGTCGATCTGACCAGCGCGGAGATTGAACGGATCGTCGAGCAGGTACCCGGTGGGGCGGCGAACGTGGCGGACGTGTATCCGCTGGCTCCGTTGCAGGAAGGCATCTTCTTCCACCACCTCATGCGGGACAGCGGCAACGACGCATATGTCGTGTCCATCGTTTTGGAGTTCGAGTCCCGGGCCCTTCTGGACCGGTACGTGGACGCTTTCCAGACGGTCATGGATCGGCATGACACATTCCGGACGGTATTCCTGTGGGAAGGCTTGCGGGAGCCGGTCCAGGTGGTACTCCGCGAAGCCCGGCTCCCGGTTCAGGAGATCACCCTGGACGGCGGGACCTCCGATGTGGTTCAGGAGTTGCTGGCCGCGAGCGGTTCGGCGATGGATATCGGCCGGCGTCCGTTGTTGCGGGTGTGTGTCGCGGCCGAACCGGACGGTGAACGCTGGCGTGGGGTGTTGCAGTTCCACCATCTCGTGCAGGATCACACTGCCCTGGATGTGGTGCTGGACGAGGTGCAGGCGGTCCTGGACGGGCGAGGGGATCAGCTCCCGGTGCCCTTGCCGTTCCGCACGTTTGTGGCGCAGGCGCGGCTGGGCGTACCTCCAGCGGAGCACGAGCGGTACTTCGCGGGGTTGCTGGCAGACGTGGCCGAGCCGACGGCTCCGTTCGGGCTGGTGGACGTGCACGGGGATGGGACGGCCGTCAGGGAAGCCCGTCTGCCGGTGGACGGCCGGTTGGCGGTGCGGTTGCGGCAGCAGGCCAGCCTGCTGGGGTGAGCCCGGCGACGGTGTTCCATACCGTGTGGGCCCGCGTCCTGGCGTCGGTGTCCGCCCGCGATGACGTGGTGTTCGGCACCGTGCTGTTCGGGCGGATGAACGCCGGAGCGGGTGCCGACCGTGTCCCGGGGCTGTTCATCAATACGCTGCCGGTGCGTGCGCGCACCGGCAGCGGCATCAGTGTGCGTGACGCGATGCGCTCGATGCAGACCCAGTTGGCCGACCTGATCGTGCACGAACACGCCTCTTTGGCTGTTGCCCAGCGGGCCAGCGGCGTCCACGCCCCGGCGCCGCTGTTCACCGCTCTGCTGAACTACCGCCACTTCTTCAGCGGCGACTGGGTGGCGCCCCGGTCACACGGGACCGAGATCCTCGGCGCCTGGGACCGGACCAACTACCCCTTGGCCGTGTCCGTGGACGACAGCGGCTACGAGTTCGCCTTCGTGGTGCAGGTGGCCGCGGAGATCGACCCGGATCTGATCACCCGCCTGCTGCACACCACCACCGAAAACCTGATCAGCGCCCTGGAACAGCATCCGGACACCCCACTCGAGCACATCGACGTCCTCCCCGCCGCCGAGCGGCGGCGGATCCTGACGGAGTGGAACGACACCGCCCGCCCGGTGCCCAGCACCACTCTGGCGGACATGTTCACCGCCCAGGCCACCCGCACCCCGGACGCCGATGCTCTGGCCTACGAAGACATGCGGCTGTCCTACGCCGAGCTGGAGGCGCGTTCCAACCGCCTCGCCCGGTATCTGATCACGCGCGGAGTGGGGCCGGAGTCCCTGGTCGCGGTGGTGATGGATCGCTCGCCCGACCTGATCACCGCGCTGCTGGCGGTGGTGAAGGCCGGTGGTGCCTACCTTCCCATCGACCCCGGCCAGCCCGCCGAGCGCGTCGCCTTCATGTGTGCCGACGCCACCCCGGTCGCCTTGCTCACCACCACGGCGATCGCAGGCCGACTGCGCGAACCTCACGCGGACGGGCACGGGCCGGGGACCGGCCCGCGGTGGATTACGCTGGACGACCCGGTGGTCCGGGCGACGGTGGCCGGCCAGGACTCGCGCGCACTCACCCAGGCCGACAGGATCGCCCCCCTGCGTCCGGACCACGCCGCCTATGTGATCTACACCTCGGGCTCCACCGGGACGCCCAAGGGTGTCGTGGTACCGCACGCGAATGCCGTTAACCTCATGGCCGACCGCTGGCCGGACCTGGACTCCGACAGTCGGCTGCTGCAGTTCGCGTCGATCGGCTTCGACGTCGCGACCTGGGAGATCATGATGGCGTTCGCCGCGGGGGCATGCCTGGTGGTGGCGCCGGCCGAGCAACTGCTGCCCGGAGCCGGACTGGCCGGTGTGGTCGCCCGGCACGCCGTCACGCACATGCAGCTCCCGCCCACGGTCCTCGGCATGGTCGAGACCGAGGCCGAACTGGCGTCCGTGCGGACGCTGCTGGTCGCAGGTGAGGCACTGGGCTCCGAACTCGTCGACCGGTGGGGCGCCGGCCGCTGGTTCGGCAACGCGTACGGACCGACCGAGATCACCGTGATCGCGGCCTCCGCGGGCCCGCTGCACCCCGGTGACCTGCCGTGCATCGGCCGGCCGCTTCCCAACACCAGCGTCTATGTCCTCGATGAACACCTCGCGCCCGTGCCGGTGGGGGTGGTGGGCGACCTCTACGTCTCCGGCGCCGGTGTCGCCCGGGGTTACCTGAACCGCCCAGGGCTCACCGCCGAGCGGTTCGTGGCCGATCCGTTCCGCGGAGCGGCTGGGCCCCTCTCCTCCAGCCTGGCGGCCGGGAGCCACTCTCAGCCCGATGGCGGGCAGGCAGGGCGCATGTACCGCACCGGCGACAAGGTGCGCTGGACCGCTGACGGCCAGCTCCTATACGTCGGCCGCGCTGACGACCAGGTGAAGATCCGCGGCTTCCGGATCGAGCCGGGTGAGGTCGAGGCGGTGCTGTCGGGGCACGACCGGGTGGCGCAAACGGTGGTCATCGTCCGTGAGGACACTCCCGGTGACAAGCGTCTGACGGCCTACCTCGTCCCCGCCGGTGACCCCGGCGCGGCCGCCGGCGAAGGGCTGGAGTCGGAGGTACGCGGGTACCTGGCAGGCAGGCTGCCGGACTACATGGTGCCGTCGGCGATCGTGGTGCTGGAGCGGCTGCCACTGATGGTGAACGGCAAGCTCGACCGGGCCGCCCTCCCGGTGCCGGACTACGCCTCCGACGCGGGACGGAGGCCCGTCACCATGCGCGAGGAGCTTCTGTGCTCGCTCTTCGCACAGGTGCTGGGCCTGTCCCGGGTCGGGGCCGAGGACGACTTCTTCTCCCTCGGCGGGCATTCACTGCTCGCGGTGCGGCTGGTCAGCAGGATCCGCGCGGTCTTCGGTGCGGAGGTGCCGGTGCGGACGCTGTTCGAGACGCCGACCGTCGCCGGGCTGGCCGCACGGCTGGAGCAGGCCGGTGACGATGGAGCGCGGCCCGCGGTGGTGGCCGGACCACGTCCGTCGGTGTTGCCGCTGTCGTACGCCCAGCGCCGGTTGTGGTTCCTGGACCGTCTCGAAGGCGCGAGCGCGCTGTACAACGTTCCGCTGGTGCTGCGGTTGTCCGGGCGGCTGGACGTGGCGGCGTTGCGGGCGGCGTTGGGCGATGTGGTGGCGCGGCACGAGAGTCTGCGGACGCGCTTTCCGGAGGCGGAGGGGGAGCCGTACCAGGAGATCGTGCCCGCCGCCGAGGCGAGTGTGGCCCTGCCTCTGATCCCGGTCGCTGCGGCTGACGAGCTGGAGGCGCGGATCGACCGGGCGTCCTCCCATGCCTTCGACGCGGCGGCCGAACTGCCGGTGCGGGCCACACTGTTCGCGCTCGACTCGGATCAGCCGCTGCCAGAGGACGGTATGGCGGTGCCGGGTGAGTTCGTGCTGGTGCTGGTCGTGCATCACATCGCGGGCGACGGGTGGTCGATGGGACTGCTGTGGCGGGATCTGTCGGTGGCGTACGCGGCGAGGTGTGCGGGGCGTGCGCCGGGTTGGGAGCCGCTGCCGGTGCAGTACGCGGACTACACGCTGTGGCAGCGGAAGTTGCTGGGTGAGGCGGCCGATCCGGACGGCGTGCTGGACGGCCAGCTGGCGTACTGGCGGAAGGCGCTGGCCGGGTCGCCGGAGGAACTGGCCTTGCCGGTGGACCGGCCGCGGCCTGCGGAGGCCAGCCACCGGGGTGGGATGGCCGGCTTCCAGATGCCTGCGGAACTGCATACGGAGCTGGCGGAGCTGGCCCGTGCCGAGGGCGTGACGATGTTCATGGTGTGGCAGGCCGCGGTGGCGGTGCTGCTGTCCAGGATGGGCGCGGGGAGGACATCCTCATCGGTAGCCCGGTAGCCGGGCGCAACGATCAGGCATTGGAGGAGCTGGCCGGGCTCTTCGTGAACACGCTGGTGGTGCGTACCGACCTGTCCGGTGACCCGACCTTCGCCGAGGTGCTGGGGCGGGTGCGGCGGTCTGTTCTGGGCGCGCTGGAGCACCAGGAGGTGCCGTTCGAACGGCTGGTGGAGGAGCTGGCCCCGGCCCGTTCCATGGCCAGGCACCCGCTGTTCCAGGTCGCCCTGACGCTGCACAACGTCCCCGACGTGCCGCTCGACCTGACCGGGGTTGAGGTCGGCGCCATGCCGTCCGGCGCACAGGGCGCCAAGTTCGACCTGGACCTCGAGGTCATCGAGCGATTCGACGCGCGGGGTCTGCCGGCCGGTCTGGACGGCGGCGTCATATATGCCACCGATTTGTTCGACCAGGCCACGGTGGACATGCTCGTCACCCGGCTGATCCGGGTCCTGCGGGCAGTCGTCGGTGATCCCCATCGGCCCATCCGTGGGATCGACCTGCTGGACGCCGTGGAGCGGCAGCGGATCCTGACGGAGTGGAATGACGCCGAGCGTTGCGTGCCGACGGGCACGGTGTCGGAGCTGTTCGACGCGCGGCCCGCCCGTATGCTCGACGCCGCGGCGTCGGTACCCGATGGGGAGCGCGTATCGATCGCATATCCGTCGGCCGACACGCGTGTCTACGTCCTGGACGCCTTTCTCGAACCGGTGCCGCCGGGGGTGGCCGGTGAGCTGTATATAGCGGGTGCCGGGCTCGCCCGTGCGGAACGGCACCGTTCGGGTCCGGCCGCGGAGCAGATCCTGGCCTGCCCGTTTGAGGAACCCGGTGCGCGGATGTACCGCACCGGGGACGTGGTGCGGTGGAACCACGCCGGTCAGCTGGAGCTCGTGCGCCGGGCGGAAGAGCAGGCGGAACCCGCCTCCGCCGTCCTGCCCACCCGGTCCGGCACGGCGCTGGGAAGGCGACCGGACACGGTGCGCGAGGAGCTTCTGTGCGCGGTCTTCGCCCAGGTGCTGGGCGTGCCACAGATCGGGGTCGACGACAGCTTCTTCGACCAGGGCGGACATTCGTTGCAGGCGGTGCGGCTGGCCAGCCGGATCCGCACCGTGCTGGGAGTCGAACTGCCCGTCCGCGCCCTTTTCGAGGCGCCGACCGTGGCCGGTCTGGCGGCGCGGCTGGAGCAGGCCGGTGGTGTGCCCGCGCGGTCGGCGGTGGTGGCCGGGCCGCGTCCGCGGGT
The DNA here is from genome assembly GCA_005405945.1 of Streptomyces violaceusniger. Lineage (GTDB taxonomy): Bacteria > Actinomycetota > Actinomycetes > Streptomycetales > Streptomycetaceae > Streptomyces > Streptomyces violaceusniger. The sequence continues at coordinate 2,833,944 of BJHW01000001.1, read as the reverse complement.
GCTGCCGCTCTCCTATGCCCAGCGGCGGTTGTGGTTCGTGGACCGTCTTGAGGGCGCGAGCGCGCTGTACAACGTTCCGCTGGTGCTGCGGTTGTCCGGGCGGCTGGACGTGGCGGCGTTGCGGGCGGCGTTGGGCGATGTGGTGGCGCGGCACGAGAGTCTGCGGACGCGCTTTCCGGAGGCGGAGGGGGAGCCGTACCAGGAGATCGTGCCTGTCGCCGAGGCGGGCGTGGATCTGCCGGTGATCCAGGTCGCCGCCGACGAGCTGGAAGCGGAGATCGAGCAATCGGCTTGCCACGCCTTCGACCTCGCGCGCGAGCTGCCCCTGCGCGCCGTGCTGTTCACCTCCGCCGTCGGCCCGTCGTCGACTGATGCCGGGACAGTGGTGACGGGTGAGTTCGTGCTGGTGCTGGTCGTGCATCACATCGCGGGCGACGGGTGGTCGATGGGGCTGCTGTGGCGGGATCTGTCGGTGGCGTACGCGGCGAGGTGTGCGGGGCGTGTGCCGGGTTGGGAGCCGCTGCCGGTGCAGTACGCGGACTACGCGCTGTGGCAGCAGGGGATGCTCGGCGATCCGGAGGATCCGGACAGTGTGCTGGCCGGCCAGGTGGCTTATTGGAAGGCCGAGCTGCGGGGTGCGCCGGAGGAGTTGGATCTTCCGGTGGACCGGCGGCGGCCCGCGGTGGCCAGCCACCGAGGCGGCTGGGCGATGATCGACGTTCCGCCGGAACTCCATGCCGACCTGGCGGAGCTGGCCCGTGCCGAAGGCGTCACGATGTTCATGGTGTGGCAGGCCGCCCTCGCGGTGCTGCTGTCCAAGCTGGGCGCGGGTCAGGACATCCCGATCGGCAGCGCGATCGCCGGACGGACCGACCAGGTGGTGGAGGACCTGATCGGGTTGTTCATGAACATGGTGGTGGTGCGCACCGACCTGTCCGGTGACCCGAACTTCGCCGAGCTGTTGGGGCGGGTGCGGCAGAGGGCATTGGAGGCGCTGGAGCACCAGGAGGTACCGTTCGAGCGGCTGGTGGAGGAGCTGGCCCCGGCCCGCTCGCTGGCCAGGCATCCGCTGTTCCAGGTCACCATGACCGTGCAGAACGTTCCCGAGGCGACGATCGACCTGCCGGGCCTGGAAGCCGAAGCCCGCCCAGGCGGGGCCACCATGGCCAAGCTGGACCTCGACTTCCAAGTCGTTGAGCGTTTCGACGAACAGGGGCGGCCCGACGGCATGCTCGGCGGGCTCACGTACGCCACCGACCTGTTCGACCAGGCCACGGCTGAGACGCTGGTCACCCGGCTGATCCGCCTCTTGAAGACCGTCACCGCCGATCCTGCCCGTCCTGTCAGCCGCCTCGACCTGCTGGACTCCGCCGAGCGACGGCGACTGCTGATGGAATGGAACGGCGACCGCCGCCCTGCCGCCGACACGGTGCCGGCGCTGTTCACCGCACACGCCACCCGTGCCCCTGAGGCCATTGCCCTGGCGTCTGGCGAGGAGCGGGTCTCGTACGGCGAACTGGAGGCCCGGTCCAATCGTCTCGCCCGGCATCTGGTCGACCGTGGGGTGACCCCCGAGTCCCTCGTCGGGGTGGTCGTGGACCGGTCGATCCACCTGGTGACCGCTCTGCTGGCGGTGCTGAAGGCCGGCGGCGCGTATGTGCCCGTCGATCCCGGCCAGCCGGCCCAGCGCATCGGGCAGGTGCTGCTCCAGGCGGACGTGGATGTGTGCCTGGTCGACCAGGTGTACGCGCCGACCGTGCGGGAGCACGCCGGCACGGTGGTCGTGGCCGACGCGGACGAGGCGGAGGCCGCGTGGGCGGATGCGCCGGACTCGCCCGTACCGGTGCGGGTCCTGCCCGACCAGTTGGCCTACGTGATGTTCACCTCCGGGTCGACGGGTGAGCCCAAGGGCATCGCGACCACTCATCGGGACGTGGTGGAACTGGCCGGTGACCGCTGCTGGCACTTCCCCGGGCAGGCCCGGGGCCTGTTCGCCTCGCCGCACACCTTCGACGGCTCCACCCTTGAGCTGTGGGTACGGCTGCTGACCGGCGGGCAGGTGGTCGTCGCCCCTCGGGGCCGGATCGACGCGGCGCTGCTCAGGTTGCTGGTCAGTGACCACGAGCTGACCCACGTCCAGCTGACCGCGGGCCTGTTCCGGGTGATCGCCGAAGAGGACCCCACCGCGTTCGCCGGGCTGCACGAGGTGTCCACGGGCGCGGATGTGGTTCCCCCCGCGGCGGTACGGCAGGCGTTGGAGGCGGTGCCCTCGACCACGGTCCGCAACACCTACGGTCCGACCGAGGTGACCGTCATCGGTACCCAGATCCCGATCCAGGATCCCAAGGCGCTCGGGGATGTCGTGCCGGTCGGTTATCCGCTGGACGACACGCGGATGTACGTGCTCGACGAATACCTCAACCCCGTGCCGGCGGGGGTGGCCGGTGAGCTGTACGTCGCCGGCGCCGGGCTGGCCCGTGGGTATCTGAACCGTCCGGGGCTGACCGGTGAGCGGTTCGTGGCCTGCTTGTTCGAAGGCGACGGCGGGCGCATGTACCGGACCGGTGACGTGGTGCGCTGGAACCGTGCCGGTCAGTTGGAGTTCGTGAGCCGGGCGGACGACCAGGTGAAGATCCGTGGTTTCCGCGTCGAGCCGGGTGAGGTCGAGGCGGTACTGGTCCAACACGAGCAGGTAGCCCAAGCGGTCGTCATCGCCCGCGAGGACACTCCCGGTGACAAGTACCTCGCCGCCTACGTCGTGCCCACTCACGACGCGGCGGACGCGGGATTCGGCACGGTGGCGCGGGACTTCATGGCGAGTCGTCTGCCGGAGTACATGGTGCCGTCGGTGGTGGTCCTGGAGCGGCTGCCGCTGACGGTGAACGGCAAGGTCGACCGTGCCGCGCTGCCCGCGCCGCGCCACGCCTCCGGCACCGGCGCGGGACCGGACAGGCGACCGGCCACCGTGTACGAGGAGATTTTGTGCTCGGTGTTCGCCCAGGTGCTCGACCTGCCCCGGGTCGTTGTGGAGGACGACTTCTTCGCGCTGGGCGGGCATTCGCTGCTGGCCGTGCGGTTGGTCAGCCGGATCCGGGCGGTCATGGGTCTGGAGGTCCCGGTTCCGGCGGTGTTCGAGACGCCGACTGTGGCCGGTCTGGCGGCGCGGCTGGAACAGTCCGGTGGTGTGCCCGCTCGGTCGGCGGTGGTGGCCGGGCCGCGTCCGCGGGTGCTGCCGCTCTCCTATGCCCAGCGGCGGTTGTGGTTCGTAGACCGGATCGAGGGCGCGAGCGCGCTGTACAACATTCCGCTCGTGCTGCGGTTGTCGGGCCGGTTGGACATCTCGGCGCTGCGGGCGGCGCTGGGCGATGTGGTGGCGCGGCACGAGAGCCTGCGGACGCGCTTCCCGCAGGTGGCGGGGGAGCCGTACCAGGAGATCGTGCCTGTCGCCGAGGCGGGCGTGGATCTGCCGATGATCCAGGTCGCCGCCGAAGAGCTGGAAGCGCGGATCGACCGGGCGTGCTCGCACGCCTTCGACCTCGCGAGCGAGCTGCCCCTGCGCGCCACGCTGTTCACCTCGGGCACCGGTCGACCGTCACCCGATGCCGGGTCGGTGGTCACAGGCGACTTCGTGCTGGTGCTGGTCGTTCACCACATAGCGGCCGACGGCTGGTCCATGGGGTCGCTCCTACGGGATCTGTCGGCCGCCTATGCCGCCCGCCGCGCCGGGCGTGTGCCGGGTTGGGAGCCGCTGTCGGTGCAGTACGCGGACTACGCGCTGTGGCAGCAGGGGATGCTCGGCGATCCGGAGGATCCGGACAGTGTGCTGGCCGGCCAGGTGGCTTATTGGAAGGCCGAGCTGCGGGGTGCGCCGGAGGAGTTGGATCTTCCGGTGGACCGGCGGCGGCCCGCGGTGGCCAGTCGCCGCGGTGGCTGGGTGCCGCTGACCCTGCGGGCCGACCAGCATGCCGAGTTGGCGGAGCTGGCGGCCCGGCAGGGTGTGACGATGTTCATGGTGTGGCAGGCCGCCCTGGCGGTGCTGCTGTCGAAGCTGGGCGCGGGGGAGGACATCCCGATCGGCAGCCCGGTCGCCGGGCGGAACGATCAGGCGGTGGAGGACCTGGTTGGGTTCTTCGTGAACACGCTGGTGGTGCGCACCGACCTGTCCGGTGACCCGAACTTCGCCGAGCTGTTGGGGCGGGTGCGGCAGAGGGCGCTGGGTGCGCTGGCGCACCAGGAAGTGCCGTTCGAGCGGCTGGTGGAGGAGCTCGCCCCGGTCCGTTCGCTGGCCAGGCACCCGCTGTTCCAGGTCATGCTGGCGGTGCAGAACGTTCCCCAGGCGACGATCGACCTGCCGGGCCTGGACATCGAGGGCCGTCCCTCCGAGGTCTCCATGGCCAAGTTCGACCTCGACTTCCAGGTCGAAGAGCGCTTCGACGACCAGGGCCGGCCGGCCGGTGTGGACGGCGGGATCACCTACGCCTCCGATCTCTTCGACCGGGCCACGGCCGAGACGCTCGCCACCCGGCTGGTCCACATCCTGCGCACGGCCGCGGCCGACCCCCACCGGTCCCTGCACGGAATCGACCTGCTTGACGCAGACGAGCGGCAGCGAATCCTGACCGAGTGGAACGACACAGCACGCCCGGAGCCCGCCGCCACCGTGCCCGAGCTGTTCGGCGCGCAGGCCGCCCGCACCCCCGACGCCGTCGCGCTGGTCCGCGGCGACGAGCGGATGACGTACGCGCAGCTCGACGCGGAATCCAACCGCCTCGCCCGGTACCTGATCGACCACGGGGTACGTCCCGAGTCCGTGGTCGCGGTGGTGATGGACCGTTCGCCCCAGAGGACCGCCGTGCTGCTGGCGGTGCTGAAGGCCGGGGGCGCCTATCTGCCGATCGACCCGTCGTACCCCACCGGTCGCATCGGTCTCATGGTGGCCGACGCGGCGCCGGTCGCCCTGGTCACCACCGCGTCCTGCGCCGGCCGGATCGACCAGCCCGGCTCGGGCCCCCTCGACCCGGAGGCAGGCCCGGACCGGATCACGCTGGACGATCCGGCGGTGCGGGCGGCGGTGGCCGGCAAGGACGACGGCCCGCTCACGCGGCTGGACCGTCCCGCACCGCCGCGTCCTGACCAGGCCGCCTATGTCATCTACACCTCGGGCTCCACCGGCACCCCCAAGGGAGTCACGGTCACCCACCGGGGAATCGACCGCCTCGTGCGTCCGGCCGACTACGCCGATGTACGTCCCGGCGATGTCGTGGCGCACCTCGCCTCGGTGTCGTTCGACTGCACCACCTTCGAGATGTGGATCGCCCTGCTCAACGGGGCGACACTCGCTGTCGGCCCCGCCGGGACGCTGTCCGTGGCCGACCTGCGGCGTTTCTTGACCAGCCATCAGGTCACCGTAGCCGTGCTGCCCACGGGCCTGCTGCACCAGGTGGTGGACATCGACGTCGAGGCGCTGCGAGGCGTCCGCAGCCTCCTCACGGGCGGGGACGTGCTCTCGGTACCACAGTGCCGGACCCTCCTCGAAGCCCTGCCGGGCACCCGGCTCATCAATGGGTACGGCCCGACGGAGAGCACCACCTACACCCACACTCACCCGGTTACCGAGGCCGATCTCAGCGACGGGGGCGACATCCCCATCGGACGCCCGCTGGCCGACACCCGGGCGTATGTGCTGGACGAGCGGCTGGCTCCGGTGCCGGTGGGGGTGGCGGGCGAGCTGTATCTGGCCGGCGCGGGGCTGGCCCGGGGGTATCTGAACCGTCCGGGGCAGACCGGTGAGCGGTTCGTGGCCTGCCCCTTCGAGGGGGCTGGCGCGCGGATGTACCGGACGGGTGACCTGGTGCGCTGGGTCCATGCCGGACAGTTGGAGTTCGTGGGCCGTACGGACGACCAGGTGAAGATCAGCGGCTTCCGTGTGGAACCGGCCGAGGTGGAGGCGGTGCTGGCCGCGCACGAGCTGGTCGCCCAGGCGGTGGTCGTCGCCCGCGAGGCCACCCCGGGGGCAAGCGCCTGAACGGTTATGTGGTGCCCCAGACCGACGCCCCATTGGCCGGGAAGTCGGGCGGGCCCGCTGTGGCCGACGCGATATGGGAGTCCCTGGCGGCCCGGCTGCCGTCGCACATGGTGCCGTCGGCGCTGGTGGTGCTGGAGCGGCTGCCGCTGACGGTGAACGGCAAGGTCGACCGTGCCGCGCTCCCGGAGCCGGACCACGCCTCCGGCGCCGGTGCGGGACGGATGCCGGCCACCGCCCGCGAGGAGCTCATGTGCTCGGTGTTCGCGCAGGTGCTGGGGCTGCCGCGGGTCGGGGTCGAGGACGACTTCTTCGCCCTGGGTGGGCATTCCCTGCTGGCGGTGCGACTGGTCAGCCGCATCCGGGCAGTCCTCGGGGTGGAGATCTCCGTGCGCACCGTGTTCGAGGCGCCGACCGCGGCCGGCCTCACTCGGAGGCTGGCACAGCCCGGTGCCCCGGCGCGGCCGGCGGTGGTGGCCATGCCGCGTCCGCGCGAGCTGCCGATGTCCCACGCGCAGAGCCGACTGTGGTTCCTGGACCGGCTCGAGGGCCCCAACCACATGTACAACATCTGCCTGCGGCTGCGGCTGTCCGGGCATCTGGACACCGCGGCCCTGCGGGCGGCCCTCGCCGATGTCGTGGCCCGGCACGAGAGCCTGCGGACCACCTTTCCCCTGGTGGGTGATCAGCCGTCCCAGCGCGTTCAGCCCGTCGAAGAGGTGGCCATCGAACTGCCGGTCATCGCCGTCGGGGCCGAGGAACTGGAGGAGCGCCTCGGCCGGCTCGCCGTTCACGCCTTCGACCTCGCCGCTGAACTGCCGCTCAGGACCGACCTGTTCCGCCTGACCCACGGTGAGTCACCCGACGGCGAGGAATGGGTTCTCTCGGTGGTCCTCCACCACATCGCGGGTGACGGATGGTCGATGGGTCCGCTGTGGCGGGATATGTCGGAGGCGTACGCGGCGCGGTGTGCGGGGCGTACACCGGATTGGGAGCCGCTGCCGGTGCAGTACGCCGACTACACGCTGTGGCAGCGGGCGTTGCTGGGCGATGCGGACGACCCGGGGAGCGTGCTTGCCCGGCAGGTGGCTTACTGGAAGGCCCGGCTCCGGGGAGCGCCCCAGGAGCTCGCCCTCCCGGTGGACCGGCCGCGGCCGGCGGTGGCCGGCCGCCGTGCCGGATGGGTGCCGCTGCGGATACCGGCGGAGGTATACGCACGGCTGACCGAGCTGGCGCGCGGTCAGGGGGTGACGATGTTCATGCTGCTCCATGCGGCGGTCGCGGTCCTCTTGTCCAAGAGCGGCGCCGGCCGGGACATCGTGATCGGCAGCCCGGTGGCCGGGCGGCTGGATCAGGCCCTGGACAACCTGGTCGGGTTCTTCGCCAACACCCTCGTGCTGCGCACCGATCTGTCAGGTGACCCGGACTTCGTCGAGCTGCTCGACAGGGTGCGTGCGACCTGTCTGGAGGCGTTCGAGCACCAGGACGTTCCCTTTGAGCGGCTGGTGGAGGAGCTCGCCCCCGCGCGTTCGATGGCCAGGCCCCCGCTGTTCCAGGTCCTGCTCGCCGTGCAGAACAACCCCCGGCGGTGCCGCGGCTGTCCGGTGTGCGGGTGGCCGAAGAACCCGCAGGATCGCTGTCGGCCAGGTTCGACCTGGACATCGAGGTCCACGAGCGTTGTGACGAAGCAGGGGCGCCCGTCGGCCTGGACGGCGGGATCGTGTTCGCGGCCGAGCTCTTCGACCAGTCCACCGTGGAGACGCTGGCGGCCCGGCTGGTGCGGGTCCTGGAGGCGGTCACCGCCGACCCCACCCTGCCGGTCCACCGCATCGACCTGCTCGACGGCGCGGAACGGCAGCGGATGCTCGGGGAGTGGAACGACACCGCCCGCCCGGTGCCGGACGTGACCCTCGCCGATCTCTTCCGCCGGCAGGCCGACCGCGCCCCCGATGCCATCGCACTGGTCTCCGAGGGCGAACGGGTCTCCTACGCCGAGCTGGAAACGCGGACCAACAGGCTCGCCCGGTACCTGATCGCCCATGGGGCGGGGCCGGAAGCCGTGGTCGGCGTGGTCCTCGACCGCTCGGTGGAACAGGTCATCGCACTCCTGGCCGTCATCAAGACCGGCGGCGCCTACCTGTCCATCGACCTCGGCCAGCCGCTCCAGCGCATCGACCAGGTGCTCGCCGACGCCTCCCCGAGGTCGTGGTGAGTACCGGCGAGGTCATCGCCCACCTGCTCGAACCCAACTCCGGGCAGCCCCAGTTGGCGCGGACCGCAGCGGAGTGGATCAGGCTGGACGATCCGGCGGTGCGGGCGACCGTGGCCGCGGCGGATGCCCGGGCGGTCACCGACACCGACCGGGCGGCGCCACTGCGGCCCGGGCATCCGGCCTATGTGATGTACACCTCCGGGTCCACCGGCACCCCGAAGGGCGTGGCCGTTCCGCACCACGGGGTGGTCAACCAACTGGCCTGGATGCAGGAGGAGTTCCGCCTGGAAGCGGAGGACCGGATCGTACAGAAGGCGTCGTTCGGATTCGACGCCTCGGTATGGGAGCTGTTCTGGCCGCTGCTGAACGGCGCCGGGATGGTGATGGCCCGGCCGGGCGGGCATCGGGATCCCGCATATCTGACCGAGCTGATCAACCGGGAACAGGTGACGGTCATCCAGTTCGTTCCCTCCATGCTGCGGGCGTTCCTGGAAGACGCCGCCGTGGAGAAGTGCACCAGTCTGCGGACGGTCATATGCATCGGGGAGGCGCTCCCGGCGCCGGTGCGCGACCGCTTCCAGGCGATGCTGGCGGTGCCGTTGCACAACCTCTACGGCCCCACCGAAGCCTCGGTCGCCGTCACCTCATGGCGGTGCGATCCCGAGCGGGACGGCGGGACGGTGCCGATCGGACGACCCATCTGGAACATCCGGGCGTATGTGCTCGATGGAGGGCTACAGTCCGTGCCGCCGGGCGTGGCGGGTGAGTTGTACGTGGCCGGCGACGGGTTGGCCCGGGGGTATCTGGGTCGTCCGGCGCTGACGGCTGAGCGGTTCGTGGCCTGCCCGTTCGGGCCGGCGGGTGAGCTGATGTACCGGACCGGGGACGTGGTGCGGTGGGACACCGCGGGGCGCCTGGAGTTCGTCGGCCGTGTGGATGACCAGGTGAAGATTCGGGGGGTCCGGATCGAGCCGGGTGAGATCGAGGCGGCGCTCGCCGGGCACGAGCAGGTGGCGCAGGTGGCGGTCGTCGCTCGTGAGGACACCCCCGGTGACCCGCGCTTGGTGGCCTATGTCGTTCCGGACTCCGGGGTTGTTGACGAGGCAGCCGGTGACGCCGGAGCCGGTGACGGCGGAGAACAACTGACCGCCGTGGTACGCGAGTTCGCGGCGAGCCGGCTGCCGGCGTCCATGGTGCCGTCGGCGGTGGTGGCGATGGAGCGGCTGCCGTTGACCGCGAACGGCAAGCTGGACCGGGCCGCGCTACCCGCGCCGGACTACTCGGCCGGCACCGTAAGGGCGGGCGGGGCCCGGTCACGCTGCGGGAGCAACTGCTCTGCTCGATCTTCGAGCAGGTGCTCGGAGTGTCGTCTGTCGGGGCCGAGGAGAGCTTCTTCGAGCTGGGCGGGCACTCGCTGATGGTGGTGCGGCTGGTCAACCGGATCCGGGCGGTCCTTGGCATGGAGGTGCCGATGCGGGCGGTGTTCGAGGCGCCGACCGTGGCCGGTCTCCTTGCCCGGATCGCGGAGGACGGCGAGCAGAAGACCACGGGTGTGCTGGTGCCCATGCGGTCAACCGGCGACCACGCGCCGTTCTTCTGCGCCCACGCCATCATGGGGCTCGGCTGGGAATACGGCTGGCTGGCCGACTGCGCACCGGAGCGGTATCCGTTCTATGCCCTGCGGCCCCGGGGCCTGGACGCGGGCTCGGCAGAGTTGCCTGACTCCCTGTCACAGATGGCCGCCGACTACGTCGCGCAGATCCGTACCGTGCAGGCCAACGGCCCGTACCACCTGCTCGGCTGGTCCTTCGGTGGCCACGTCGTCCAGGAGATGGCCGCTCAACTGGAGGAGGCCGGTGAAGAGGTGGCGGCCCTGGTCGTGCTGGATTCGAGCCCGGTGGACGGTCGCCCTACCGCCGAGGTGCGGGCGGGCTTCGCCGAGCAGGAGGACACGGTGGCCGAGGCGCTCACCGGTGAGGAGCACGAGGCGTACGTCCGGATCGTGCGCAACAACACGAAGATCCTGCTGGCGCACCAGACGCGCAAGACAGCCGGCAATCTGCTGCTGATCTCCGGTGACTCGGACCCGAAGGCCGACCTGTGGCGCCCCTTGGTCTCCGGCGAGGTGCTGGAGCACACGCTCGACTTCTCACACCGCGAGTTGCTGCTGAACTCTGAGGCCGTGCGGCGGATTTGGGACATCGTGGCGAACGAGCTGGGCCTGACCGAGACTGATTACTGACGTTGTCGCCGTGATGTCGTCAAGGTGAGGCCAGTTTCGGCGAGACATCCGTCGATGAGGTTGGTGCGGTACCGGATCTGGCGGAGACCGTGCCGAAGCGCGCTCATGAGGTGGTCAGGCTCGGTGAATGCGGTGTTGGCCTGGCTGCTGCGTCGCAGCAGTGACCAGATGCCCTCGACGGGGTTGAGGTCGGGTGCGTAGGACGGCAGGAAGTAGCAGGTGATCCAGTCGTGGGTGTTGATGAACTCCCGCAGCCGGCGGTCTCTGTGCACGTTCAGGTTGTCCCACACGAGCACGATCGGTGCGCCGAGTTGCTGGTGGGCGGCGATGAGCGGGTCGCGGTAATCGGTCCAGGCGAAGCTGCGTCTGCCGCCCCGCTTGTGATCGACGTGCCGCTTGGGCCGGTAGATCAGGCGTGAGCGTTCGCCCTGCTTGTAACAAGCCGGAGCAGCGATGGAGAAACGGCGCTGGGAGCGTCCCCGTACCCGGATCACCGGTGTGTGTCCGCGCCTGGCCCAGGTGCGGACGGTGGGCGGCGTCATCGAGAAACCGGCCTCGTCTTCGAAGCACAGCCAGGCCCCGAGCGCCGCCACGGACCTTCCACCTGGGGCCATGACTCCTTCACCCACCCGGTGACGGCTTCCTCGTCGCGCTCGATCGCGTGGCGGGCGGGGACCTGGTGACTGAACCCGTGCCGGTGCAGCATCCGCGCGATGGCCGACAGCGTCATGCTCTTGTGGAACCGGCGCCCGATCAGCGTCTTGATCCGCGCCAGCGTCCAGGTCTGGTCCGGCCAGCCGTGCGCTACCGGCCCCCTGGCCAGTTCCTGCTCGAGCACCTCGAACAGCGCCTCACTCAGCCTGGGCCTGGATGCCTGCCCCTTCGACTCGAGCGCCACGGCCGGCTGCTGACCCGCATGCACCACGAGGTGGGCATGGCGTGGCCGGAAGCGTTCGGGACCGGCGACCGCGCCGAAGTGGACGCGTACTGCGCCGCCGCGGGCATCGACCACGAGTGGCTGCCCGGGGACCGGCTACGCACCCGTCAGCGGCGCGCCGCCGTCGTACGCCATCCCACGACGGGCGTTCCCGGATGGTTCAACCAGATCGCCTCCCTCAACGGGCTGACGATGGATCCGGCCGTCCGCGAGTACCTCACCGACGTCTACGGGCCGCACGGCCTGCCGTTCCACACGATGGTCGGCGACGGCACGGACATCGACGGCGACACCGTGGAGGCCGTCAACGCCGTGTACGACCGGTTCACGGTGCCGCGCCGCGCGCCGTCTCCGACTACCTCGCGCTGCTCGTCGCGGGACTCTCCGAAGCGGATATGCCCCTGACGTGTCTCCCGGTCGCGCCGCGGCCGGGAGACGTCCCGGCGACGCGCCCCGCCTGGACAGCTGCGGGCGGCAAGCTACGCACCGCGTCGGCGAGGCTGGTCGCCGACGCGTGGAGCGCCGTCCTCGGCACCGCAGTGACCGACGTCCACGACGACTTCTTCCACCTGAGCGGTCACTCGGTGCGGGCCCTGCGCATACTGGCGCACCTCGCGGCGGAGCATGAGACCGAGTTGAGCATCCAGGCGTTCTTCGCCGACCCGACGGTGGCCGGTCTCGCCACCAAACTCGCACGCAAGCGCCCGAGGAGGACGGCATGGCGGTGACAGGCAGAATCGACGGCGTACCGAGTGATGTCTGGCACGAGGAGGTGCTTGCCCCCGCAGTTCGCCTACGAAGTGGACGTACTTCTCCTCGCGGCCGCCGCCTGCCTGGGCGTCTGGCAGGCGGCAGGTTCCCGCGATCCCTTCCTCGCAAATCCGCTCAGGGCCACCGCGGCGCTGCGGCGGCGCGCCGAACAGATCGGCTTGCGCCGCGATCCACTGCCCGAACCCTGTCTGCCACGGCCCGTAGCGTTCTGGCAGGTCACGCCAGGAGATCCAGGTACGGATTCTTGTAGACCATGCCGTTGACGACTTGCCGGTCCTCTGCACGGGTCTGCCCCGTGGCGGCCCGCGGTATCAGCGGCGCAAGTGACTCCTCCTCCTGATCGGTGAGTTCACCGCGACGTATCGCCCCACCATGATCCGCCATCCGGTGATCGTCGAAGACGGATCCTGACCGGATCCGTGCCCAAAGCACATCAGGTTCGCACTGACGGCCAGCCGATGACTGTCGGGGTCGGTTCAGCTTCCGGTCGGGCGGATCGAGCGGGCGTATTCGGTGGGGGTTTGGCCGTATTGTTTCTTGAAGGCCCGAGTGAAGTGGCTGCTATCGGCGAACTGCCAGTGGGCGGCGAGTTCCGAGACGCTCAGCCGGCCGGACGGCGCGGTGAGAGCGAGCCGGGCCTCTTCCAGCCGCCGGTGGCGGATGTAGGCCATCACCGACTCTCCCACCGTGGCGAACGCCCGATGCAAGGTGCGTGCGGAGACGTTGAGCTCACGTGCCAGCATCGGGGGAGAGAGCTCGGGATGGGTGAGATGGCTGTCCACGAGGTCCTTCGCGGCCTGGACGAGCGAGGGAGCCAGCCGGGGCTCCACATCGTCGAACCGGCCCCGCGCCACAGCCTTGGCCAGCTCGATCAGGGCGCTGTAGGCGGCGTGCACACCGGCCGGGCCGAGGTCGGCCATGGTCGCGTGGACCGTATTCGTGTGGGCCACCAGCAGACGCAGCTCGGGGGAGTCCACCGAACCGGTGATGCTGCGATTCCCGAGCAATGGTGTGAGGTTCGCAGCGGGCAGGAAGAGGAGCTTCGCCGTCGTGTGCGGCGCCGACTCGAAGTGCGACGGCCGCCCGACGTGCCGCAGGAGGAACTGCCCGGCCGGTACGGTCTGCTCGTCGCGAGCGCGCGGGTCACCCACAGTCCATGCGCCGCGCCGTACCACCTGCATCCGAAACTGGTCCTCAACGTCGCCCAGGATGGCATTTCCCCGGGCGGCCGACGCGCCGTGGACATCGACGATCACCACGTCGCGCACCCTGGCGCCGCGGGCCTTGACCCGGAAGTCTCCGATCGTGTCCGGGCTCAAGCTCGGCAGCCGGAAGACGGCGCCGAGCCGCGTCTCCCACTCGCGCTGGAAGGCCTCGAATCGTCTCGGCAGGGCGCCCGGGGCGGAGCCCAGGGAGAACGCCCCGGGCGATTCATCGGCGTCCGCTCCAGTGCTGTTCATCGCTGGTCGATCCTTCTCGCATTCGTTGCTCCGAGGCCAGCCTGTGGCGCGCTGGTGAACCCCTACGGGATCGGTGGGAGCTGTATGCGTCGACTCCAGCCGCCGGTCGGGGCTGGTATTAAGCGTAGTGGTTGGTCTCGTGCTTGTGGGGCGGGATGTCCCCGATCGCCGTGTGGAGATGCTGGTTGTTGAAGCAGCCGGCCCAGCGACGCGTAGACCCGGCCCCAAGCGGGGAGGTCCGCGGGCATCGCCCGCCTGGTGATCCCGCCCGCGACCAGGTAGCGGATCGCGTCCGGCATCTGGCGGTGGCAATAGCCCTCGGGCCGCCCGCCCCCCTGGAGTCAGGCTGGCACCGGCAGCAGCGGCCGGACCGTCTTCCACTCCGCGTCCGTCGTGTGCGACGGATATCGGCGCACCCGATCGGGGTGATCGGCCGCGTTGCCGTACACGTGTGAGAGGCAATCACACGATGGAGCAGTCGAGTTGAAGCGGGCGGGCATGGGCGCGTACCACGACGACGTGGGCCGGCTCTCAGCCGGGCGCTCGCTCCGTCTCGGTGGAACCCTTCACGACAGCATCAGGGCCGCGTCCCAGGACAGCTCGCCGGCATGATCCCCGGTCGGCGGAGCGATGCGCTCGTGCAGGGCCAGCGCGACCCCGGCCGCACCCTCCAGAAAGGTCGGTGAGTCCAGGGGCTGCGGACGGTCGGCATAGAGCAGCACGGTGGGGAAGCCGAAGGCCGAGCCGGGGGTGAAGCGGGCGCACAGCTGCTCCGCGAGTTCGTCCGCCCGTGCGGCGAGCGAGGGGTCCTCCAGCTCGTCGGCCATGCGTCCGGTGATCTGGAGCAGGCCCGCCAGTCCGTGGCACAGACCGGGGTCGTCCATTCCCCGCATGCGGTCGGGGCTGGTGAAGACCGCCCTCATCGCGTCGGCGGCGCCGCGTATCCACTCCTCCTCCCCCAGCGCGGTCCCTGCGAGGTGCAGCGCGCGGGCGATTCCCGGCGTGCCGTAGCACCAGCTCGGGCGGCCGCCCGCGCCTGGTCCGCGCTTCAGCGCAGGCCGTTCGGCGGCCCGTTCCTGTGCGGCGGAGACCGTTTTGGGCCACCACGGCCCGGTGTTCTCGTCCCCTTGGCGCCAGCTCATGAGCCACTGGGCGATGCGGCGGATGGCGGTCTCCTGGTCGGGGACGCGTATCCCGCGCGTCCAGCACAGTGACAGCAGCGCCAGCGGCCCGGCGACGCCATGGGCGAGGCCCAGGTCGAGCACCCATTCCCGGCTGTTTCGGCCCATCCCTTCGGGCCATGGAGGGCTGAACCAGCCGGGCAGCCGGCCGAGTTCTCCATAGCCGGGGTCCCGGACCGGTTCGGTGAGGGTGACGAGGTGGTGCAGTACGTCCCGGACGGCCGCGGGGTCGGACGGTTCGGCGAGGAAGTACCGCCCGATGCCGGTCACGCCGAAGACGGCGTCGAAGCGGTCTCGGCGCGCCCCCGGGGCGCCGGCCTCGATACGCGGGTGCTCCGCGTCGAGGAGCTCCGCGAGACCGTTGCGCAGGGCCGCGTCGATGCGAGTCCGCAGGGTGGCGTAGTCCTGGGGCGAGCGGGTGGCGTGCTTGACGGTGAAGCCGAGGCCGCCGAGGCCGGTGAGGAGCCCGAGATCCGGGTCGGCGGCGGTGGTGGCCGCCGCTGCCAGCAGTGCGTGGACGGATTTCCGCAGGGCCGTGTCGCGTCTGCTCGCCTCGCTGAGGAGGAGCGCCGCTCCCGCGGGGCCATGGGCGAGCCCTTGGGTGGTGGCGAAGACCTGGGGGTCGGCGATGTGCTCGCGGATGCGGGCGGTGACTTCGGCGACCACCGTGCCGAGGTCCCCGCGCGTGCTCGGCGCCGCGGTCATCCGAGGTGCCTGCGCCGTCCGCGCTCGACCTGCGCAAGACCGCGCGCGATCGCCTGCGAGCGCAGCTCCGACGGCTTCGAGGTGCCCAGGAGCCGGTTGTGGTGCATGTGCAGCACGCTCGCCAGGACGGATCGGTCCGCGGCGGCGGGTGGGTACGCGCGCAGGGCCGCCGCTCTGGCTTCGCACGCGGCGCGTACGGCGTCACCGCTGCCCGCCTCCCCGCTCCCCACAGACATCGCGGCGCGCGGACCGCCGCGGTCCAGCAGGCCCAGCACCGCCGCGCGGTGTTCCCGGAAGTAGGCGTGGTGTTCCTCGTCACGAGGGCTGTTCAGGTACCAGTCGGTCCAGCGCTCGCCGTGGACCTGGCGCACGATGTCGAGGTAGTGGGCGGTGGCGAGCGCCTCCTGCGGGAGCTGCGGGTCCGTGGACGTGTCGGCCGCCTTCAGTCGCAGCTGTTCGAGGACGGCGACGCTGTCGTGGTGGAAGATCCGCTCGGCGGTGGCCATGGCTTCGGGGCCGCCGTAGCGGTGGACTTCGGGCTCGTAGCCGTCGATGACGAACGCTCCGGCGAGGCGCATGTCGCGCAGCGAATCCACCCAGTCGAGGAGGCCGGGTGTCAGATCGGCGTGGAGTGTGCCGGGGTCGCCGTGGAATCGCAGTCGCAGATGGGCGCCGGTCCCGTCGGTGTAGCGGATGAAGAACCAGCGGTCCACTCCGGGTGGCAGGTCCGCCAGCAGCCGGGGGAGGTGTGCGGCGAGCACTTCGTCCTGCACCGTGGTCGCGGTGTACAGCTTGCCGTACAGCCAGTCGCGGTGGTGGCGTGGCGGGGGGAGGGACACCGGGCGGAACCGGCGCGTGGGGGGCTGGGCGGCCGATGCCGCCCCGGCCGGTGACGATGTGGCGGCCGGTGGTGCGGCGGGGAAGAGGGGGAGCACGAGTTCGCTGGTGAAGGCCGCGGAGCCGGCGGACAGCCACCCGTCGCCCGCTCCCGCGTCCTCCGGGGTCTCGTACGCCACCAGCTCCCCTCGTCTGGTGAGTTCGCGGCGCAGCAGCATGCGGTGCAGCGGGGCGGTCAGGTCGAGTTCCACCCCGCGGTCACCACTGCCCACGATGACACGCGCGGGTGCGTTCCAGCGTGCCCGCCAGGCGTCGAGGTGGCCGGCCCACTCGGAGTCGGAGAGCTTCGCATCGGTGAGTTCCCGGCCGGACACCTTCCAGCGCGCCAGGGCCAGGACCGACTTCCCGTAACGGATCCGTGGCAGTCGGGGAAGGCGTGCCGCCTCACCCCACACCCACACGGAGAGGGCCCCCAGCCCCCACGCGGGCACCTCGCGCAGCAGCCGGACCACGCCGGGGCCGAGGCGATGGTTGATCATGGTGGGGAGTTGCGGGATCAGCTCCTGCCCGGTCGTGGAGTCCACCACGTACAGCCGGTCGAGGTCGGCGGCGAGTGCGAGATCGCTCATGCCGCGCACGGTGGACGCCGAACGGTCCGCGAAGCAGCCGACGGCGATGCGCTCGGTCGTCAGGGGTCGGACCCGGGCGATGTTCGCCCCGCGAGGATTCAGGGGCGTGAAGTCCAGGTGTATGGGGAGAGCGCCGTTCCGGGCCGAGCAGTCGGCTGCGCGGTGGGCCAGCTCCCTGACCTTCTCCGGATCGTCGAGCAGGTAGGCGAACCGGCCGAAGAGGGCCCCCGGGGAGGTTGACCCCGTCGTGGGGAGACGACGAGGGCGAAGTCACCGCGTTCGACGGCCTGCGGAGAGGCTCCGGTCAGACGCGCGCACAGTTCCAGCGGAGCCGGCGGCGTCTCGGGGGCACGCAGCCGGTCCAGCGTGGCGTCGTCGAGTGCGACTTCGCGGGCGCCTGTGGCGATCGCGGTGAGGGCCAACTCGGACAGGACCGCGTCCCGGGCGCGGTTGTGCTCGCCCGGCTCACCGGGCTGCGACGCTTGCCGGTCGCTGTGCGGGTGGTCGTACCCGGCGGGCGGGCCCAGGCCCGTGTGCGGATCGAGGACATCGCGCAGTGGCACGGCCTGGCCGGTCCCGTAGCGCTCGAGGAACGCCCTGTGATATTCGCGCAGTTCGGGCGGTGGGGTGCTCTGGGGCGCGGCGATCCGCAGGGCGGTGGCGGCGCGTTCCGCCTCCCGCAGCACTTCCCGGGGCAGGGTGATGTCGGTGTCGACCCGCATGTCGACGTGCACCGTCTGTTCGTGGGCGTGGAGGCGGTTCATCGCCTGCACGGTCGTGTGCCAGGCGCCGGGTCCGTTCCCGGTGCGATGCGCGCCGTACTCGTCCAGCAGATCACGGATGGTGGCGAGTCGGTCGGCCTTGGCGGGCTGGTCAGCCGCCTTCAGGGTGTCGATGACATGGCGCAGCGGATCGGGCTCGCTGAGCGGGGGGCGCAGTTCGGTGAGCAGGAAGCCCTGCCGGACCAGGCCCGTCAGGAGGTGTTCCTTGGCGGACGTGGGCACCTGCGGGTACGTCTGGTCCAGCCGGTTCAGCAGGTCCTGCGCGAGTACGGGGAACTGGGCGGCGTGCAGGATGGTACGGACTGGCCCGGAGTGGCGTACGGACATGTCCTGGGCCCTGTCCTGGGGGCGTTCACGGGCGTGTTGTCGGCCTGGGGCGCCCTGCTGGTCCGTTGCCACGGGGTCCGTGGTGCTGTGGGCGCCGGGCAGGACCCAGCGCTCGCCGCGCGCGAATCCGAGGTCATTGACGACGACGCGCAGTCCGCGCAGAACAGTGGGGTCGGTTTCCCAGGGGGCGATGACCCCGAGCAGCCACGCGTGGTCCGGACGCGCCGCTTTGCGGTGCCGGGTGCCCGTCCGTACCCGGCAGGTGTCGGCGAAGGCCACCGGGGCGACACCGGCGAGGAGCCCGAAGGGGGTGGGCCGGCTGGCGGCCCGCAGCACGTAGCGGGTCGCGGAGAGCGCGAGTTTACGGAGGGCGGTGGGCCGCATCGGGGTGTCGCCGCGCAGGGTTTCCACGGCGCGGTGGAGCGAGGGACTGGAGATGGCGAGGGCTTCCTCAAGCCGTCCATCGGCGTTCAACGCGTCGATATAGCGGCGGACGTCATTCCGGTCCTGCGGATCGACAGTGTGGGTGTGGGTCTGGGTGACGGCCGGGGCCGCTCGGGAGAGCAGCGGAACGCGCAGCAGCCCGATGGGCTCCGCTCGGAATTCCACGGTGTCCGCAGCCATGTTCTCGACCCTTCCCTTGCGTTTCCGGTGGCACCGACCGCGACGGACTGAAGGCACCATGGGGCTCAGGAGCCTCCTGAGCCCCATGGCTTAACCTGATTCAGCAGGGCATAGAGCAGAGGGCGGCACTGGCCGGCCCTGAGGTGATTGACAGGGCTTCGCCGGACGTCTCCTTCACGGCTTCGACACGCAGGTCGAGGTCGAACTCCGACAGCTCCGCCTCGACCACAGTGGATACACGCATGGGTTGGCCTCGTTTCTGTTGGTGTGCTCTTCGGCTGGACCGCTTCCACCTGTTCAGGAAGTCGATTGCGATCCGGAATTCAACGTATGTACCGGGAGTCCCGGAATGCTTCCGTGGTCGCCACAGTTACGGTGTGGCCTGTTACCGAGGGCTTCGGCACAGTTGCGTGACGCCCGGTTTGTGATCACGCGAGGCCGAGGGGGCGGCGGGGGGCGCGGACATTGCGGCGCAGACCGGCCGCGATGTTCTTTGTGTCAGTTGCCTGGAGGGCGCCGATGGCGAAGTTGCGCCTGAGCTGTCCCGAGTCTCGTGGAGTCCGGTGATCTTGTTTCAGGAGGACTGCGGGGTGACTTCCTGTTGTCGCCACCAGTCGCGTTCATACTCGGCGGGCGGTACGTGGTCGAGGCGGAGTGGAGCAGTTCCTCGTTGTACCAAGCGACCCACTGGAAGATCGCCCGCTCAACCTGGTCGACGTCCCTCCAAGGGCCCTGCATCTCGATCAGCTCGGCTTTGAAGGTGCCGTTCAGGGCCTCGGCCATCGGGTTGTCGTAGCTGTCCGCGACCGAGCCGACCGAGGCCGAAGCCCCGATGTCGGACAGCCTCTCGGTTGACCGAATAGATACGTATTGCGACCCGCGGTCGCTGTGATGAACGAGGCCGGAGTCCTTCTTGATCCTCCGTCTCCACAGCGCCATCTCCAGGGCATCCAAAGGCAGTTCGGTCCGCATGCGGTTCGCGACCTGCCGGCCGGAGATCATCCGCGAGTACACGTCGAGGACGAACGCCACGTACGCCCAGCCGGACCAGGTGCGCACATAGGTCATGTCCGCCACCCACACCTGGTCGGGCCGGCTCGCGGTGAAGTCGCGGCCCGACCAGGTCTGGCGGGCGGGGCGCCGACGGCTCCGGCACGGTGGTCCGCCGCCGCTGCCCGCGGATCACGTCCTCCAGGCCCAGCTCGCCCATCAGCCGCTCGACGGTGCAGCGGGCCACGACGACGCCCTTGCGCCGCAGCGCGCGGGTGATCCGCCGGGCCCCATAGGTGCCGCCCGACTCGGTGTGAACCTGCCGGATCCGAAGCCGTTCTCCTTCAGGCTGTCGATCACTGGTCGGCCTCGTCCGGGGACGGTCGAGCTCCTGGGCAAAAAGCGCACTCGCCGCCTTGAGGATTTCGTTCGCCCGCCTCAACTCCGCGTTTTCCTGGCGGAGTCTCCTCATGCTCCGCGGTGGTCAGCCGGTCATCTCGTTCCCCGGCGTCCGCCTCGGCCTGGCGGACTCAGCCCCGCAGGGCCTCCTTGTGCATGCCCAGATCCTCGGCGACGTGCGCGATCGGGCGGCCCGTGGTGCGGACCTCGCGGACAGCCCGCTCGCGGGACTCGTCGGGGTATTTACGTGGTGCTGGCACTGCTCGTGGTTCTCCTTCGGGCCAGGATCATACGCCTGGCTTCAGGGACTCCACGAAACCGGGGTCAGCTCAAAGTGGGCCTCAAGCGCAACAAACTCATCCACAAGCACACCGGGCTGAAGGGCTTGTTCTACGCCCTGGTGCGAATGCAGGACGCCCGGCCCGAGGTCGTCGGCAACCTGAAGCGGAAGAACGACGAGCTTACGCGGAAACTCTCCCGCCTGCGCACCGAACACGACGCGCGCCGCCGCGACGACGACTGCTGCTGATCTTCGTGTGGGAGGCCATCGACGGCCACGGCCCGGGCCGGTGGCTGGCCTGGTACAGCTTTGCTGCGGCACCTGCATCGGTGTGGCCGCCGTTCTGGCCCTGGCGGGGGCGGTCGCCAAGGGCCAGGCTGAGGAACGGGGGTGGGAGCGGATCCTCAAGCGCCAAACCCACGGACTATTCCGCATGAGGGCTCTTCAGGCCGTTCTTGTCTGACGACCTGACATAGCGATGATCGCCGCTCCGAGCACACAGCTGATGCCGGCTGCGAGGTAGGCGAGGTGGTAGCCGGTGAGCTGGTCATCGCTGGTCGTTGAGATCAGGACCATGACCGCCACTCCGACGCTGGCGCCGATCTGCTGCGCCACGACATTCACCGCCCCGGCGACCGCATGTCGTTGCGGCTCGATGCCGGCAAGCGCGGCGGACGTCATCGAGGGGAAGTTCAGCCCTTGGCCGATGCCGCTGATCACCAGGCCGGGCAGCACATGCAGCAGATAGCTGCCCTGGTGCGGTGTGCTCATCCATAGCCCTGTTCCTCCGCCGATCAGGACGAGCCCGACGGCCATCAGCGTGCGCGGCGTGTACTTGGCAAGCAGGCGTCCGGTGACGAAGTTGGCGGTGAGAAACACGCCCGCCGACATTGGTACCAGCGCGAGACCGGACTCAGACGGAGAGTACTTCAGCATCCCCTGCAGATACAGCGGCGCGAAAAACAGCATCCCGACCGAGCCCATGTACTGGAGGAACGCCGCCAGACTCGCTGCCGGTACGGATGCGACCCGGAAGAGGCCAAGAGGAAGCACCGGGTCTGCGGTGCGGTGCTCGCGCACGACGAAGAGCAGCAGGAACACCACTGCGACGCAGAATGAACCCCATGCCAACGCGCCGCTACTGCTCGCGCCTATGACCAGCAGAGTGAGGCCGATCGTCCCCGAGATCGCACCGGGCAGGTCCAACTGGCCGCCGCGCCCGACACCACCGGGCAGCCCGGCGCGCGTCGCCGCCAGCACGGCCACCCCCACTGCCACCGAGAACCACAGCACCGATCGCCAGCCGAGGAACTGGGTCAGCACACCGCCCAGCAGCACACCGCCGCTGAAGCTTGCTGCGCCGACCGCCGCGTACACGCTTAGTGCCCGGTTGCGGACCGGGCCGGCCGGAAACACCTCGGTCAGCAGGGCCAGTGCGGCCGGGCCCGACAGGGCCGCGCCGATGCCCTGGAGCGCCCGCGCACCGAGCAGCACCCAGGTCTCCGGCGCCACAGCCCCGACCAACGCGGCCACCGTGAACAGCGCGACACCGAGTTCGAACACCCGTCGACGGCCGAACACATCGGCCAGGCGGCCGCCTACCAGCAGGAAGCCGGCGAACGTTACGGCGTAAGCAATCATGACCCACTGGAGCGTGATGTCGTCCAGGTCGAAACGCGCTCCGACGGACGGCAGGGCGGCGTTGAGCACCCCGAGACCACTCACATCCAGTGCGAGCGCCCCGGCTAGCACCCCAAGTGCCAGTCCCGGCCGGTGCCGTGGCATCACCTCTGTACTGGTCATGCCGGCCTCCCGAGGAACTCGCCGCCGACCTGCTGACGGTTGCTGGGGTGTACCCGGATGACGCTGTTGGAGCCGGACCGCAGGGTGGCCGACCCGTCGTCACGTAACCGGCCGACGGCGGCAGCCCGAAGGAAGGGGTAGCTGAGCCGCAATCGGGCGAACACTTCACCCACAGCCGTTACAGGCATGCGGGGTTGCGAGGCCACAGGACGATGTGAGGAATGGGTGGATAGGGCGTCGTCGGCACTGCCCGTAGGCTGCTGCCGTGTTGTGGCGAGTTTTATCCGTCCGGTGCCCAGTATCAGGACTCTGGCGTAAACCGACGGCGACTCGGCTTTCGTGATTCTCATGCCGAGCAGCTTGCAGTGCCGCTCGCCTGCTGTCCAGACCGGCCCCACTTGTATGCCGCCGGAGTGTGTCCCTCCCATTCGGACTGAGCGTTAATGGGGCCTCATGGATCCGCACATGATCTCAACCGCACCACTATACCGACCTCTACCGGTGGTTTGCTGACGGCGGAGTTGAGGCAGCGGCAGCACGAGTAGTGGGTGTGATGACTGCTCGTCGTCCGTGTCTGCGCCGAGAACCGCCCTTCGGCCCCATCCCCGAAGGGGCTTTTTTGTCACGCATGTTCCATCAGGTTGTCGCTGTGGTACAAGCACGTGCCTCACCAGGCTCGTTAGCGTGCATAGGTAAGCTGATCCATCAGAAAACGATAAGCAGGCCCGTGGCCAAGCGGCACATTATTGACGCTGGCGGTTGGGCTGTCGGGCGGTGATCCTAAAGCAGAGCGCGATCTGCTTCAGTCGGCTGCAAACTCTATCAGTCCATTTCATCCGCCCTGCTGAGGAGCCAAATGTCCCAAGAGCACGCAGCGCGAGATTTACATGCCATAACGGAGTTTCTGCTTTCTCGTGTTGTTGAGCTGATGGACTTGTCCAAGGACGCGGTGGATCGCTGGACACCGATGCACCAGTACGGCTTGGACTCGTTGAAGTTGTCTGCCCTTGCCGCCTCACTGTCCGAACTCCTCGGCTGGAAAGTTCCGGTCACCTGGATGTGGCAGTATCCGACCATCGACGAGCTGTCCCGTGCGCTTGTCGACGGTCCTCGTGCCGCGGAGTCCGCTGCCCCGAGCAATGCTCGTCGTACGGCATCGCACGAGCCCATCGCGATCGTGGGCATCGGCTGCCGGTTCCCTGGAGGACCGGATCCATCCTCGTTCTGGCAACTGCTGGTCGATGGCCGTGACGCCGTCGGCCCGGTGCCGGCCGGGCGACGTGACCTCCTGAACGACAAGGTGCGGTGGGGCGGGTTCATCGACGGCATCGACCAATTCGATCCGCTGTTCTTCGGCATCTCACCCCACGAAGCCGTCCAGATGGACCCGCAACAGCGACTGATTCTGGAGCTGGCCTGGGAGGCGCTGGAGGACGCGGGTGTCGCACCCCACAGTCTCGTCGGCAGCGACACCGGCGTGTTCATGGCCTCCTGCTGGGGCGACTACGCTGCCGTGGCACATTACCGAGGTCCCGACAGCCAGATCACCCCGCACACCGCGACGGGCATGCATGACGGCATCATCGCCAACCGCGTCTCCTACATCCTCGGCCTGCAGGGCCCGAGCATGGCCATCGACGCCGCCTGTGCCGGATCGCTGGTCTCGGTGCACGTGGGATGCCAGTCCATCTGGATGGGCGAGAGCGAGCTGGTGCTGGCCGGTGGCGTGAACCTGAGCTTCGTCTCCGACTACTACACCGCGATGGACGCGATGGGCGCGCTTGCCCCGGACGGCCGCTGCAAGTCGTTCGACGCCCGCGCCAACGGCTATGTCCGCGGTGAGGGCGCCGGGGTCGTCGTGCTCGCCCCGCTGAGCGTGGCCCTCGAACGTGACCTGCCGGTGTACTGCCTGATCAAGGGTAGCTCGTCCAACAACGACGGGCTGAGCAACGGCATGACCGCGCCGAACCCCCAGGCGCAGGAGAAGATGCTCCGCACCGCGTACCAGCGGGCTGGCATCGACCCGTCCCTCGTGGACTACATCGAGTGCCACGGCTCGGCGACGCCCCTCGGCGATCCGATCGAGGCCAATGCCATCGGCGCGGTCCTGGGTGGTGACCGCGCGGAGCCGCTGCGGCTCGGCTCCGTCAAGTCCAACGTCGGACACCTGGAGGCGGCAGCCGGCATCGTCGGCCTGGTCAAACTCGCGCTGTCGATGCGCAACGGCGTGCTCCCGCCGAGCCTGCACTACACCGCTCCCAATCCGCAGATCATGTTCGACGAGTACAACCTCACCGTCCAGGACCGGCTCGCGGCCTGGCCTCGCCGGTCTGACGCGCGCCGCGGCGGCGTCAGCTCGTTCGGATTCGGCGGCGCGATCTGTCATGTGGTCGTCGAGGAACTGCCGCGCCCCGAGAGCTCGCTCCTGCTGCTGGCCGCGGATTCCCGGGAGGTGCTGGCCGAGAGGGCCCTGGCGCTGCGCGAGGAGAACGACCTGCGGGCGATATGCAGCCGGACACCCCGCGAGGGCAGGTTCCGGCTCGCGGCGACCGCCCGCGACATGACCGAACTCAGGGCGCGGTTGGAAGCCTTCGGTACTGGAGCGACGGCCGCCGGGCTGAGCGTCGGGGAAATCGCCGAGCGCAAGCCGCGGGTGGCGTTTCTGTTCTCGGGCAACGGCTCGCAGTGGCTGGGCATGGGCAGGCAGCTGCTCGCCGGTATGCCCGTGTTCCGCCGGTCCATGATGAAGTCCGACAAGCGGATGCGGGAGCTGCTGGGCTTCTCGCTCGTCGACCAACTGCTGTCACCCGACGGCCGTATCGACGACATGGACGTCTTTCAGCCGCTGCTGTTCTCCCTGCAGGTCGCTCTGGCCGACGCGTGGCGCTCGCTGGGGGTGGAGCCGGACGTCGTCGTGGGACAGAGCGTCGGGGAGTTCGCCGCCTCGCACATCGTCGGCGCACTGGACTTCGAGGACGCCTCCCGCCTGGCCGCGCACCACGGCCGACTCCTCCAGCAACTGGCCGTCGGACGCGGCGACGGCATCGTGGTCATGACCGGTGCGGACGTCGTCAAGCAATATCTGACCGGCGGGCTCACCGTTTCCGGCCACAACGGCCTGAACTCCACCCTGGTCACCGGCACACCGCAGGAGATCGACGAACTGGTTCAGCAACTCACCGATGAGGGCGTCGAGAACCACCGGGTGCGGATGGGACACGCACCGCACTCACCTCTGGTCGACCATGTCCTCGCCCCGTTGCGGGCCGAACTCGCCGGCATCGAGCCCCGCACCACGCGCATCCCGATGATCTCGACGGTCACCGGCGGACTCGTCGACGGCGCGGAGCTCGGGCCGGACTACTGGGCGGACAATCTGCGCCAGGAGATCCGGCTGGTCGACGCGCTGACGCACCTGCGCAACCACGACATCGACCTGGTGATCGAACTCAGTCCGCACCCCATGCTGCTCAAGTCCGTGTCGGAGATCCTGACGGCGACCACCTTGCCCTCGCTCCGTCGTGGTGCCGACGAAGCCTCGACCCTGCTCGGTTCGCTCGGCGCGTTGTACACCGCCGGCCTCTCCGTCACCGCCGGCCCGTTCACCGCGGGTGACCGGGGACGACACGTCAGGCCGAGCCAGGGTGACGTCGCGGCCGACGAACAGGTGCACCTCGTACCCGTCACGGCACGCACGGCGGGTGCGCTGACCGACACCTGCCGTGAGCTGTCCAACCATGTCGAACGTGACCCGAGCCTGCGGGTCTCCGACCTCGCCTACACACTCGCGACCAGACGTACCCACCACGGCAGGCGGATAGCGCTGTTCGCCCGCAATCGTCAGGAGGTCCTGGACGGACTCGCCCGGGTCGCAGCCGGTCAGCCGCACCGCGACGTCGTCACGGGCACGGTCGCGAGAAACAGCGACCGGCGGGTGGCGCTGGTGTTCTCCGGAGGCGGAACGCAGTGGGTCGGCATGGGCTGGGAGCTCATGCGCTCGCACGTCGGCTTCCGTACGTGGATGACCCGCTGCGACGCCGCCGTTCGCAGGGCCGGCGGCTGCTCGGTGCTCGACGAGCTCGCGGCTCCCGCTGACCGTGCCAGGTTCGAGGAGATGGACTTCCAGCAGCCTGTTCTGTTCGCCTTGCAGGTCTCGCTGGCGAAGGTCTGGCTCGAACTCGGCATTCAGCCGACCGCCGTCGTCGGGCACAGCCTGGGCGAAGCCGCGGCCGCCTGTATCGCCGGCGCGCTGTCGTTGGACGACGCCGCTCGCGTCGTGGTCGCCCGGTCGCACCTGCTTGAGCGCAAGGCGGCCGTCGGAGCCATGATCTCCGTCGACCTTCCGGAGGAGGAACTGCTGCCGCGGCTCGCCCCGTACGCCGAGCATGCGGCCATCGCCGTGGTCAACAGCCCCACCAGCGCGGCGGTCTCTGGCTCGCCCGAAGCCGTCGGCGCCCTGGAGGCCGACCTCCGGCGAGACGGGATCCCGACCAGGAGAATCCGGGTCGAACGGCCGGTGCACAGCCCTGGTATGGATCCGCTGATCCAGCCGCTCCGCGAGAGCATCGACGGCATCACCCCGCTGACGAACACCATCGAGTTCCGTTCCACGGCACTGGCCGACACGGTGAACCCGGTCACCGACGTCGACTACTGGGTGCACAACCTGCGCGACCAGGTCCGGTTCGCCGAAACGATCGGTGCGCTGGTCGACGAAGGCGTCAGCACCTTCATTGAGATCGGCCCGCACGAGACGCTGCGCGGCGCGGTCGAGGAGATCGCGCTGACCCGCGGTGCCCAGGTGCACGCGATCAACTCCCTGCGGCGCAACGAGAGCGACGTCCGTTGTTTGCTGGGGGCCGTCGCATCGTTGTACGTCAGGGGCCTGCCGCTGACCTTCGACTCGTTGTTCGCCGACGACGTCGAGGTCGTGGAAACCCCGTTCGTGCAGTGGCAGAAGGACCGCTACTGGCTGGACACCACGCCGCGCCGTGACATCGCGCAGGCCCCCGCCGCCGCAACCGTGACCGAACCCGCGGTCACACCGGTGGAGGACAGGTCCGCGGAGAACAGGTCAGTGGAGGACATCGTCCTCGCGGAACTCGCCGACGCGCTGGGCGTACCGGTGAGCGGGTTCGACAAGAACGCCGGCCTGCGCGACTTCGGCCTGGACTCGATGCTGGCGATCCGGCTCGTCAACCGGATGCAAGCGCTGTTCGGACAGCGAGTGTCGCCGGTGGTGTTCCTGGACGGTCGGACGATATCCGAGGTCGTCCGCCACTTCGCCGAGATCACCGGGGAGCCGGCCCCGACCCTGGCTCTGCGGCCGACCGCAGCCTCGGAGCGGGAGAGGGAGCAGGAGCCGGCCCGGCCACCGGAGGCGACGGAGGCGGCCGAATCCGCGCTCGAGACCAGGCCGGCCCAGACGTTCCTCGACGATCTCTCCGAGCTGGACGCCGAGGAACTGGTAGACGAAATGGCTGCCCGCGGCCTGCTGGACCCCACCGACGCACCGGCGTTCGACCAACTGCGCGCCGACGGCCTCGGTCTCGAACTGGCACCGGCCTCGCACGGCCAGACCTCCTTGTGGTTCATGCAGATGGTCGCGCCGGATGCCGTGCCCTACAACTTCATGGTGGCCGCCCGGATCCGGACCGTGGTCGACGAGAAGGCCCTCGACCGCGCCGTGCGGGCCGTGATGGATCGGCACCCCGCGCTGCGCACGATCTTCATCGAGGCCGGCGGCCGCCCGTACCAGGCCATCCTGGACGAACCGATGTACGAGTTCATCGTCGTGGACAGCACAGACTGCGACGACGAACAAGCCCGCGAGGAACTGGCCGAGCTCGGGCACCTGCCGCTCGACATCGACAACGGGCCGCTCGTGCGAGTGGTACTGATGACGCGCGGACCGGCGGACCACTACCTGCTCGTGGTCGTGCACCACATCGCGTCGGACGCGGCGTCGGCCGACGTGATGATCCGCGAACTCCAGGAGTACTACGCGGGCGCAGACCCCGCCGACAGCGCGCCGGTCGCCCCCTACACGGAATTCGTCGACTGGGAGCGGCAGTGGCTTGCCAGTCCGGCAGCCGACACGGCGCTAGCCTGGTGGTCGGAGAAACTAGCCGACCCGCCCGCTCACCTCGACCTGTCCACCAAGGTGCGGCCTCCAGGCGTCACCTACGAGGGCCGCGACCTCGCGTTCCGCTGGAGCGCCGAAGAGACCCGCCTGCTCAGAGAGTTCGCGGTGCGCCAAGGCATGTCGATCAGCACCGTCGTACTGGCCGGTTTCTTCGCCACGCTCAACCGCGCGGCCGGAGCCCAGGACTCCGTACTGGCCACCGCCATCGCCCAACGCACCGAACCCGGCTGGGAATCCGCCATCGGCTACTACCTGAACACGGTGCCGGTGCGGGCGAAACCGGCCGGTGACCGCAGTTTCCGAGAACTGCTGGGTGAAGTCCACGCCTTCTCGCTCGGCCTGCTCGAGCACATGAACTACCCCTTCGACCTGCTGGCTTCCGCCCTGAAGCCGCCAAGGGCCGAGGGCCGATCACCGTGGTTCGACGTGGTGGTGAACTGGCTGTCCGCGGATGCCTTCCCCCGGTCCGTCAAGCTCTTCCACGGCATCGGCGACACCATCGGGCCCGACGGCGCCCTGCCGCTCGAACCAGTTCAGGTGCGCAGGCACCTGGCTAAGTTCGATCTGGAGATATCGATGGCCGACATCGACGGCGAGGTGGCCGGCCATGTCCAGTACAAACCCAGCTACCTGGAAAGGGAGACGGTGACGGCACTGCTTGGGCTCTTCCGCACTGTGCTCTTCGACTCGATCGCCCAACCCGACCTGTCACTCGAAGCCATCGCGCCGAGCGGCCTCCCCGAGGAGACGGACCAGTGACCGAAACCCTGCACTCCGAGTTCGTCGTGCAAGCGGTCAAGAACCCCGGCGCGCCCGCTGTCTACTCCGACGCCGGCGTCCTGACCTACGGCGAGCTGAACGAGCGGTCCGGTGTGCTGGCCGAACGGCTCGTCGCCGTCGGCGCCGGCCCCGGTGTCCCGGTCGGCATCTGCGTCGAGCGCACGCCCGACCTGCTCGTCGGTATCCTGGCCGCCCTGCGCGCAGGGTCCTGCTACGTACCGCTGGATCCGAGGTACCCGGCCGACCGGCTGGACTTCATGGTCCGCGACAGCGGGACCCGCCTGCTGCTGACCACGCCCGCGTCCCGGGCCGACTGCCCGGCAGGCCCGACCGTGGTCGTGCTGGGGGACACCGTGACGACCGAGCCCGGTGCGAAGCCCGTGCCGGTTGTGCCGGGAGACACCGCGTACGTCATCTACACCTCGGGATCCACCGGCACGCCGAAGGGCGTGGCGGTCCGGCACAGTGGCTGCGTCGCCATGCTGGCGGAAATGGACCGGATCTTCGAGGGGTGCGACCTGAGCGGCGTATCGGCGGCGAGCTCGGTCTGCTTCGACATGTCCGTGATGGAGATCTTCGGCGCGTTGTGCCGCGGCGGTGCCGTCGTGCTGGTGGGGAGCGCCGTCCACCTGCCGGAGAGCCAGTACGTCGACAAGATCACCCACCTCAACGTCGTCCCGTCGGTGATGAACGGACTGCTCGACGCCGGCGCCCTGCCCCCCAATGTGCGGACGATCGTCTTCGGTGGCGAGGCACTGCGGAGCAAGCTGGTGGACCGGGCGTATCGGGAGACCAGCGCCGACCGGCTCTTCAACGCCTACGGACCGACCGAAGGGACTGTCTTCTGCTCGTTCGGGTTGGTGCCCAGGGACGCGGGTGAACCGACGATCGGCAGGCCGTCGGCCAGCGCCCGTGTCTACGTGCTCGACGAGAACCTGATGCAACTGCCGGCCGGCGAGTACGGTGAGCTCTACCTCGGCGGCGTCGGCCTCGCCCACGGCTACGTCAGCCGGCCGCGCATCACGGCCGAACGGTTCGTGCCCGACCCGTTCGTGGACGGCGAACGCATGTACCGTACCGGTGACATCGTCAGGTTCACCGCCGACGGTGAGCTCCAGTTCGGAGGACGCACCGACCACCAGGTCAAGCTGCGCGGCCACCGCATCGAACTCGAGGAGGTCGAGGCCCGCCTGACCGGCTGCCCCGAGGTCAGGGAAGCCGCCGCCGCGGTGCAGGGCAACAGGCTCGTCGGCTACGTCGTGCCCGAGGGTGACGGCCACCTGCAGGACGGCGCCCGGCTGGACGCCGGGCTCCAGAGCGTCATCACCGGCAAGCTCTCCGCCGAACTGCCCGATTACATGGTGCCGGCGACGATCGTGTTCCTGGCCGCACTTCCGCTGGGGCCGGGCGGGAAGCTCGACCGCGCTGCGCTTCCCGAGCCGCCGGCCGCCGACAGCATATCCGCAGGGCCCCTGACGGCCGCCAGCACGCCGACCGAGGCGGCACTGTCGGAGATCTGGGGCCAATTGCTCGACCTCGAACCGGCGAGCATTGACGTCCGGGCGGCTTTCTACGATCTCGGCGGCGACTCGCTGCTGCTCATCCGGCTGGCCAGGCTGATGACCCGGCGGTTCGACCGCCGCGTCCGCGTGGCCGACCTCTTCAGTTTCCGTGATATCTCCTCCCTCGGCCGCTGGCTCGACGAGGAGAGCGGCGCCACCCCCGAGGTGGTCCAGTCTGCCCGCCGCCGTGCCAACACACGCCGCGCCGCGCTGCGTGGCCGCGGCACCTCCATCGGCGGCTGAGCCACCCCACACGAATCGAAGCAGGAGCCTTCCCATGACCGACAGTCCCGAGCAGGACTACGACCCGGGTGATGTAGCCATCATCGGCATGTCCCTCCGGTCGCCCGGAGCCCGCACCAAGGAACAGTTCTGGGACAACCTCGTGCACGGCAGGGAGTCCGTGTCGTTCCTGGCCAAGGACGACATCCACGTCGACGAAACCTTGATCCACAACCCGTTCTACGTGCGGGCCTGCGGCGTGCTCGACACCTACGACAAGTTCGATCCGTCGGTGTTCGGCATCAGCGACCGGATGGCGGCCGCGATGACCCCGGAGAACCGGCTGTTCCTGGAGAGCGCGTGGGAGACGTTCGAGGACGGCGGATATGACCCGGACCGGATCAAGGGTGAGGTGGGCGTCTACGGCGCCAACAACCCGCAGACCGCCGCGCTCTACAGTTCCCCGCCGGACCGGGTGTCGGTCGGTCCCGAGGCGATCGAGGCCAGCCTGGCGTGGTCGCCGGACACCATGACCTCCAACGCGCTGTACTACATGGGGCTGACCGGCGAGGCCGTCACCGTGGCCGCCGTCTGCGCCGGCTTCCACTATGCGGTGCACCTGGCCTGCCAGTCGCTGCTGCTCGGCCAGATCGACATGGCGATCGCCGGTGGCGCGATGGTCCGTCTGCCGCACCCCCGTGGTCACCTGTGGGAGGAGAACCGCATCCTGTCCAAGGACGGCCACTGCCGCCCGTTCGACGCCTACGGCACCGGCACCGCGCTGTCCAGCGGTGTCGTCACGGTGCTGCTGAAGCCGCTGGCACACGCCGTCGCCGACCGCGACCACATCTACGCCGTGGTCAAGGGGTCGGCCGTCAACAACAACGGTGTCAGCGCGATGGCCTACGGTCTGGCACAGCCGGAGCGGCTGAGCGCGTGCATCGCCAACGCCATGGAGGTCGGTGACGTCGCCCCGGACACCGTGTCTATGTACGAGGCTAACGGTCTCGGCATGCCCATGACCGACGAGCTCGAGGTGCACGCGGCGAGCATGGCGTTCGGCAAGCAGGCCGGCACCACCTCGATCGGCGGGGTCAAGGGCAACGTGGGCCACGGTGGCGTGGTGTCGGGAGGCTTCGGTGCGATGAAGGCCGCGATGGCCCTGTACCACAAGAAGCTGGCAGCAACGATCAACCTGACGGAGATTAACCAGGACCTCGACTTCCCCAGCACCCCGTTCGTGCCGCAGCTGGAGACGGCGGACTGGGAGCCGGAGTCCGGCATCCGCCGTGCGGGCATCACCTCGCTCGGCGGCGGTGGCTACAACGCGCACCTAGTGCTGGAAGAGCCGCCGACGATCGCCGAACGTGCCCCCGAGGTCGTCGGCAGGCCGCGACTGGCCACGCTGTCCGCCCTGGACGATGAGGCGCTGGCCCGTCAGCGCGCGAGGCTGAAGGACTGGCTGGAGGCCAACCCCGACCTGCGCCTGGACGACATCTGCTTCAGCCTCAACATGGGTCGCAAAGTGATGGCCCGCCGGTGGGCGGCTGTGGTCCGCAGCCGTGCAGAGCTGATCGCAGCGCTGTCCGGCGACACCCCGAGCGGCCTGGCCACCGAGACCGTTGCCGCCCCGCGGGTGGCCGTCGATTCCTTCCCTCGCAGCGACAACGGAATCGTGCAGTCCGGGACAGACGCACAGGCGCTGTCCGATCTGGCCGCCGCCTGGGTCAACGGCCAGCAGATGGACTTCGCCTCCCTGCACGTGGGGGAGGCCAGCCATCGTGTGCCGCTGCCCACCTACCCGTTCCAGCCGCGCCGGTTCTGGCGTACGGACTGGTGACCGTGGGCACACCGGCACTGGACACCGTGGATCTGGGTGATCCGAACACCTTCGCGGACCACGACCTCAACGAGTTCTGGCGCACCCTGCGCGACACCGCCCCGGTGTACTGGAACTCTCCCGCCGACGGCCGCCAGGGATTCTGGGTGCTCTCCCGCCACGACGACATCATGGCCACCTACCGCGACAACGTGAACTTCACGTCCGAGCAGGGCAACGTGCTCGTCACACTGCTGGGCGGCGGCGACGCCGGTGCCGGCCGCATGCTGGCCGTCACCGACGGGCACCGGCACCACGAGTTGCGCAAGATCCTTCAGCGGGTGCTCTCTCCGAAGGTGCTCGACGAGGTCGCGCGGACGGTGCGGAGCAACACCCGGCAGCTGATCCGCGAGGCGGTCGAGTCCGGCGGCTGCGACTTCGCCGAGCAGATCGCAAGCCGGATCCCGATGACCACGATCTCGAACCTGCTCGGTGTGCCCGAGCAGGACCGGGACTTCCTTCTCACCCTGACCAAGACCGCGCTGTCGACCGACGACGAGGACGTCGACGAAGTCGACTCGGAAATGGCCCGCAACGAGATCCTGATGTATTTCATGGACATCGTCGAGGAACGGCGCGAATCCCCGGGTGACGACGTGATCAGCATGCTGGTCGGCAGTTCCGTCGACGGTGTGCCACTGTCCGACGAGGACGTCGTGCTCAACTGCTACAGCCTGATCATCGGGGGCGACGAGACCAGCCGGCTGACGATGATCGACTGTGTCCACACGCTCGCGGCCCAGCCCGAGCAGTGGCGGCGTTTGAAGCACGGTGAGGTCGCCGTCGAGACCGCCGTGGACGAGGTGCTGCGCTGGGCGTCACCCACCATGCACTTCGGGCGCAGTGTCGTCCGCGAGACTGAACTGCACGGTGTACAGCTGCGGCCGGGCGAGATCGTCACGCTCTGGCACGCTTCCGGCAACCGCGACGAACGGGTCTTCGAGCGGCCCGGGGAGTTCGATCTCGGTCGTAGCCCCAACAAGCACATGGCCTTCGGCTACGGCCCGCACTTCTGCATCGGCTCGTACCTGGCGAAGGTGGAGATCTCAGAACTGCTGCTGGCTCTTCGGGACTTCACCACCGGATTCGAGCAGACCGGCGAGGCGCTGCGCATCCGGTCCAACTTCCTGACCGGCTTGTCCACACTGCCGGTCCTGTTCCGGCCCGACCACCGCGGACTGAAAAAAGCCCTCGACCGACATCCCTACTGAACAGACACCTGAGCAGCGACCGCAGGAAGCGCGAGTGATGAACATCTACATTTCAGGACGAGGGGCGTTCGCGGTGCAGGTGGCGGAGGCCCTATTGGACGAAGGACACCAGATCGCCGGCGTCGCCGCCCCCCGGCTGCGCAAGGGGCAGTCCGACGAGAGCAACGCGTTGTCCTGGGACCGCCTACGCTCCTGGGCGTATCCCAGGAGCATCCCATGGACGGACTCGGCCGAACTGCGCGCGATGCATGTCCCGGACGGTGTAGACGTCATCATCGCCGCGCATTCACACGCCTTCCTCGGCCGCCGGACGCGTGCCAGGGCCGCCGTCGCCACGATCGGCTATCACCCCAGCCTGCTGCCGTTGCACCGGGGTCGGGACGCGATCCGGTGGACGATCCGCGACGGTGACAAGGTGACCGGCGGGAGCGTCTACCACCTCACGGAGCGTACCGACGCCGGCCCGCTCGCCGCCCAGGAGCACCTGCTCGTGCCCCCGGGCTCGACCGCGCAGAGCCTGTGGCGCGAACATCTGGCCCCTCTGGGTGTGCGGTTGCTGGTGAAGGTGGTCGCCGACCTCGCCGATGGCAGGCAGATCGAGGTCCCGCAGGACGAGAAGATGGCGACCTGGGAGCCCGCAATGAGCGCGCAACCGCTGTTCAAGCCCGAACTCATCGCACTGCCCGGAACGGCGTCCGTCGACGGCAGCAGGTGGGCACTTCACGCGCAGTGAACCTTTTTCCCCCCCCCCCGCTCGACAGGCGATCTCGACGGCGTTGAGGGCGGCCGCGACCGGAGCGTGGCCTCCTCCAGCAACCGCTACTGCACCAACCACCAGGTCGTCATCGCCGCCGACACCCGACTGGTCGAACGCGCCTGTTCTCGGCGACGGCGGCTATCGCGGCACCCCTGCCCTCATCCCGCACTGGCCGCGAAAAGACAGACCACTCACACCTGAACAGCAGGCCGACAACACAGTCCACCGCCCGGTCAGGGCCGCCGCGCCGAGGCCACCGGCCACCGCGATACCCTGCTCACCGCCCTCGGCCAGCGGACGTCATGGCCGAACCGGCACTCGTCGCCCGCCGCGTGGGTGTGGATCTGAACGAGGGCACCGCAGCCGCCTACGGCACCTTCGGGGAACTATTCCAGGGCGTCCTGCCCGACGGCACCGACTTCCTGGCCACCCACCCCATCACCCATGGCACCCGCGCGTGGTTCCGGTACGACCGGGTCGGCCCGCTGAGGGTCTACCCCGCCCACAAGACCAAGTCGTTGCGTCTGGCGCGGACCATGCTCGACGCTCGCGGCGCGTCCGGCGGCGGCTCCCTCGTCCTCGACAGTGATCTGCTCATCGGCAAGGGCCTCGCCAGTTCGTCCGCCGACCTCGTCGCGACGACCCCAACCGTCGGCACTGTCCTCGGTCTGGACGCCTCCAGGACCTGCCTCGGCAGTACAGCAACCCGGACAATCCCGCTACCGGGCCCTCGCCGACGAACTCGTCCTCCTCGAACAGCAGGTGCGCGCTGCTGCCGGACTGCCGGTGTACCTGGAACCGACTCGTTCCCGCCACGCGGGGCTGCGCTTCCTCACTGCGCCTGGCACCGGCCGACTGGTGTCCATCACGGGCATCGCGGCCGCCGAACGGGTGCCCGGCGTGCTGGCGGTTGTCACTACCGGCACGCCCGGCCGCGCTGTTCGCCCGCCCATGGACGCCTACGATCGCCTCGGCCACGTCATCGCGGTCGGCGACACGCCGCAGGAGGTGGAGGCCACACTGGACACGGTGATGGCGCTGGTGCGGGTGGAGACCACCGCCGACTGAGCCCTTGTGGAAGGGGGAGTACACCCGTCCGGCGGGAGTACTCCCCCCTTCCACAAGAGGTGTCGCTCGGGTATGGGAGGCCTGGGCGCGGTCACCGGCTGACCCTCATCACCGTTCACCCGGCCGGGGCCGCCCAGGTATGCGGATACCCACTCCACGTACCTGGGGCATCCGGGTCTCCACGGGTGGCGCGAACTGGGCCGTCGTCTTCGGTTGCCATCGCGCCGCCCACGCCGCGATATGGGCCCGGGACCGGAGCCCCAGCGTGGTGCGGATGTGCCGGATGTGAGTCTCGACGGTCCGTACCGACACATGCATCCGCGCGGCTATCTGACGATTCGTCAGTCCTTCCACAACCAGCTCGGCCACGTCCCGTTCTCTACTGCTCAGCGGGTGATCGGGGCGTTCATGCCGCAGCTCGGCCTCGTGCCCCAGCGCGAGCGATATCGCCTCCCGCTCGGACAGGCTCCGGCCCGAATCGAGCCAGGCTTCGGCGCGTGCGGTCGGCAGGGCACGCAGCGCTGTCTCGCGTGCCTCGTGTACGCGGCAACGCCACCACATGCTGCCCCGTTGCGCACCGTCGTGGATCCGCTCTGCCGCCCCAGCAGCTGCAAGCATCTGTCGAACCGATGGGCGCGTGCGGCGGTCACGGCCAGCCCTTCGACAGCCGCGGCGGTGTCGCTCCGGTGGGCCGGGAGCACCCGAAGCGCCTCGGCGAAGTAGGCCTCCGCCTTTGTCAGCTCGTCCTTCTCCAGCACCAGAGCACCGGACGTGACCAGCATCGAGTGCAGCCGGTGGGGTGCCGCGCGTCGGCGCAATGCGGGCAGCACACGGCGGATCGTCTGCTCCGCACTGCCCAGTTCGCCGTTCTCCACCTGGTGCCGGGCAATGTGGCCCAGACAGAGGGCGGCCAGCAGGTCGTGGCCCAGCTTCAGGCCGATACTCAGGGACTCTTCCAAGTCAGTGATGGATGCCTCGCGCTCGTCCCTCAGATGCCGGATCGTGCCGCGCAGCAGGAGCAGGCGGCCCAGCAGCGGTGTGCCGCCTCGCTCCCGTTCCAAGGCCACCGCCTCGTCAGCCCATCGTGCCGCGGCGTCGTTGTCGGCCTCTCGGGACGCCAGTGCGGCCGCCGCCTCCAAGGCGACGCTGCGGTAGACGGAGGCTCGCGCAGTGCGATTCAGAGCGTGTGCAACGTATCCGGCCGCGCCGGTGTGCCGCCCACTGGCGACCTCCACCGCGGCCAGCGCTCCAGCGAGCAGCAATTGGCGTTCGTCGGTGCCTGCGCTGAGTCTGCGCACGGTTTGTGTGAGGTTGGCGTACTCCCTTTCCAGCGTGCCCAGTGTCCCGGCCGGTACAACGGCCTCGCCGCGCAGCGGCAGGGACACCGTCGCCAACCAGGCGGTCAGCCGCTCGTACGCCGCTGTGTCCTCGCCCTGGGCGACGAGCATCTCGTGCCCGAAACACCGCATCGACTCCAGTAACCGGAAGCGGGTCGGGCCGTCTGCGTCGGGCAGTGGTGTGATGACGGACTTCGCCGCCAGGCCGATGAGGATCTCGGGCATCACCGACACCGCCTCGGGGATGTCGGCCGCGAGCGCGGAGGCCGTGTCCGGTCCGAAGCCGCCTGGTAGCACCGACAGCCTGCGAAGCAGCGCGCGTTCGGCCACACTCAGCAGCTCGTAGCCCCACTCCAGGGAGGCGCGCAGACTCCGGTGTCGGCTGTCGGCGAGACGCCATCCGCTCGTCAGCAGCGCTAGCCTGTCGTCCATCCGGGAACGGAGCTCGGCGGGTGGGAATACACGAATCAGTCGGGCGGCCATCTCGATGGCGAGCGGCACCCCGTCCAGCCTCGCGCAGATCTCACCCACATCCGCCGCATTGGCCTCGGTGAGCCGGAAGTCGGGGGCGACAGCGCGGGCCCGGTCCATGAACAGCGCGACCGCATCGGAGCGGAGGGATGTTGCGAGCACGGTGCCGGAGTTCAGGTCCGGCAGCGCCAGCTTGATCACTGAGAAGATCGCCTCGCCCGGAAGCCGAAGGGGCTCTCGGCTGGTGATCACCACCCGCAGCCGTGGTCGGCGCGGCAGCAGATCGGTCAGCAGCGCCCCGCATGCGTCCAGGACGTGATCGCAGTCGTCGAGGAGCAGCAGCCGGTCCTTCTCTTCACCCTCCGCGCCTTCGGGAATCTCGCCGAGCGCGGTGAGGATCTCCCGCCGTATCTCCTCCACATTAGTGAGCGGAACCAGCTTCACCACCGAGACCTCGTAGCGCCGACTGCGGGCCTCCTGGCTGGCCAGTTCCTGTGCTAGCCGCGTCTTGCCGACCCCCGCAGGGCCGGTCAGCGTCAGCAACCGCACCTCGCGCAACATACGGGCCAGCTCGATCAGCTCGTCCGTGCGTCCGATGAAGCTGCTCATCTGCGTCAGCGGTGCTTCGATCAGCGCGGTGTCCACGCCACCGGTCTTCTGCCGCATGCGGTAGGAGCGCTGCCGACAGGCGTTGGAGCAGAAGCGGGCCCGCGGTGGCGAGCTACTGGACTGTCTGTGCTGACGCACCGGCTGGCCGCACGTGTCGCACGTGGTTGTCGTCGTGATGGGCATAGCACCTACCTTCGTGATCCCGGGCAAGGGGGAGTACTCCCGGGGTGCGAGGATCAGGCCGTGAAGCTGGAAGCAGTCGGTCCCTCGACGGGGGAATGAGCCGCATGCGGCGGCGGTGAGGACAGGGGGTGGGGTGTCCGCGTGCCTAGCAACGGACAACGGGCCCCTGTTGGGGCTTACGGGTGCCACCTGCGTCGGCCCCTGTGATTGGTCCGGGACGTGGACGAGGTCGGGGTGGCTTCTACTTGGAGAACCGCGGCGGCTACTGACCTGCCATCGCCGTTCCGGGAGCGTGCCCGCGACCGGTCGACATGTGCCGTGTGCGTGTCGGGAATAGCCCCCGGACGCGGTACGGGCTTCTCCGCATGACCGCGGGCGGCAGCGGAGGTGGGGGCCGTCGCACGGCTCTCACCGTGCACGCTGCCTACTGTTCGAGTGATCACTACGGCGTACCGTCTTTCTGCACTCTTATATGGGGGGAGCCTCAGGAGCAAGCAGGCGGAGGCGCTGCCACTCATCCTGGTCGCGCAGTCCGATTCAGCGCTCCTGATCGACTGCGATTGACCCTAGGAATGGAGCTCTTGGTCGGTCAAGCAATCCTTTGCTCGGTGCCGAAAGACTGTGGTTCGGTGGTTCGGTGGCGCGTTCCGGTCAGCTCGCTCCAGGGCAACGGGTGTGGCGCGTTCGTCACTCGCCCGTTTGGGCTTCATGTGATTCCGCTTGCTGACCGAACTGCTTGTCAAGGGCTGCCGACAAGCCGCGACGTCCCGGAATGCCTAGTTTGCGATAGCACTGTGTGAGGTGTTTCTCCGTCATACGCGAGGAAATGCCGAGCTCCTTCGAGATCTCCGTGTTGCTATGACCTTCGGCCGCCAGTTGCGCAACCCTGAGTTCCGACCGAGTGAGCCTGGGGTGGGCCGTCCTGGTGCTCGCACGTGCTGTCTGCAGCTTTGCGGTGATCTTCTGCACCATCCAGTCGGCGCCACATTGCACACCCAGGTCGTATGCCCGTTTCAGAAGGCGAGTTGACCGTGTCCGGTCCGTTTCCGCATGGCATCCCAAGATGTACAGCGCCCGGCACAGCTCATGGCTGTTGGTGCTCCTCTCCAGTAGGGATACGGCCTCCTCCAGCAGTTCGGCGCCCTTGCGCCCCGGAGTGACCCGGCCCAGCGCGACCAGCGCGTGGCCCACCACTGCTGGGGCGCCCCATGTGCGTGCCCGGTCCACCTCCAGCCGGGCAGCGGTCAGGGCCTGCTCGTACTCGCCGAGTCGGTGGTGCATCAGGGCGACGCATGAGGACCACGGCAGCAGGGTGGGGTTGAGCCAGCCGATGCGCTCCATCCGCTGGCCGGCCGTGCGGAAGTGGTTGAGGGCACGTCGGTCCTCGCGGTGTCGCGCCGCGAGGAGGCCGCGTGCCATGTGTAGGAGAGCGGCCAGGTACTGATGCGTGTCGCTGAGCCGGTGGAGGGTGATGAACTCATCCGCCAGCTCCGGCTCGTCGCTGTGCAGCGCGACGATGGCGAAGATGGCGGTGCACAGTGCGGGCAGGCCGCTGACTTCCGGACCGGCGAGGACATCGGCCCGCAGCATCTCCTGCTTGGCGTCGGCCACATTACCGCTGGCCAGTGCGAGCATGGCCTGCTCGGCCCGTATGATCGCTCTCTCCACGTCTCCGCCCTGGTGACGTGCTTGTCGCAACCAGTCGGACACCCCTACCGTACGACCTGTGGCGGCGAGGACGTTCACGGCCAGCGGCA
Source organism: Streptomyces violaceusniger (assembly GCA_005405945.1). Taxonomy (GTDB): domain Bacteria; phylum Actinomycetota; class Actinomycetes; order Streptomycetales; family Streptomycetaceae; genus Streptomyces; species Streptomyces violaceusniger. The sequence continues at coordinate 2,793,762 of BJHW01000001.1, read as the reverse complement.
GCGTGGTGTGGACGTGTTCTGGTCTGGGAGGCTCCCGCTCCAACAACCGGGTGCACAGGGCCGCTAACTGGTCGGCCGAGGCACCGTTGGTGACGAACGCGATGTGTGCCAGTGAGGCGAGCAGCTCCCGTTGCCCGGCAGTGCGCAGCGGCGGGCTCTCTCCGAGCTGTTTGAATCGGCGCATAGCCTCGGAGGTGTGGGACGGGTTGTGGTCCGCCAGAGCATGTCTGTGAGCCTCCAGGCGGAGGGCCAGCTCCATCGTGGGAGCGTCGTCCGAGCCCGATGCCTCCAGATCGTCGGCCACATCGCGCATCAACGAGTCGATGGCGAATTCCGCCGGTTCCATCAGCAGCGGGCCCAGTTGCACCACAGCGGCGGCGCGATCTCGCGCGGTGTGGAGCAGCGGCAGGGCCTCGGCAACGTGGCGCTGCGCGGACGTGGCGGCGAAGCTGCGCTCCGCCGACGCCAGGTCGATCAGCAGGCCCGTGCGAACGGCGCCGACTGACGAACTGTCCAACAGAGCCTGCCGCAGATAGCGTGCCGCGTCGCGGGGCGCGCCCCGGCGCAGCGCGCTGTCCGCAGCGTTGCGGAGGATGCGGACGCCTTTGGGGTTGTTCAGAGTGGGGGCGGGCATCAGCTGCTCGGCGGCGACCTCGGCCGGGTGCCCCGCTTGGTGCAGGAGTTCCGCGGCCATGCTCCGCATGGCAGTGAGCTCTGCGGTGGGAATACTGTCCACCAGTGATTCCCAGAGCAGCGTTCCACCTGCTCGTACGGTGGACTGCTCGTCGAGGAGACCCAGGAGCCCCAGCGCATGAACCGCCTCGGCGTACCGGAGCGCGTCGAGTCCGGCAAGCCGGGCTGCGACCTGGGGGTCCACGATCCGGCCGAGCACAGCCAACGCGTTGACTGTGCGGCGTAGGTGAGCGGGCTGGGACCGAAGGAAGGCGGCCAGACGCCGGCGCAGGTAGTCAGGACGCAGCGCCCGGACGATTCCGGTGTTCTCGGCGGTTGGGCTCACCCTGCGGATCCGTACCTCGTCGATCAGGGACCGCAGCACCAGAGGGTTGCCGCCGGACCGCTCTCGCAAGGTGCTGACGAATCCCTGTTCCGCCGCCATCCCGAACGCGTCCGTGATCAGGGCATATGCGCCGGAGGGGCCGAGCGCGGACAGGACGGCCGTGCGGTCCGCCATACCGATCAGGCCCTTGATAGGCGGCTGGTCGGCGCGCGCGTCGCCCGAGAGTATGGAGAACACGCACAGGAGCCTTCGGTCGTGACTCTGAGTGAGCTCCCAGGCCAGTGTCCGCAACGACTCGGTGTCGGCAAAGTGCAGATCGTCCACCAGCACGAGCAGGGCTTTGTCCGGCGGGACCGCGTCCAGGATAGAGGCAAGGGCATTCGGCATGTGCTCAGGTGCGGTCCGGGACACTTCCCGGCCGGGGCCCGAAGGCTCCGCTTCGGTTCGGGCTAGCATCGCCGTCGTGGCCCGCGCCTTGGTGGGCTCAGCCGTGACATCACAGCGGCCGGAGTCCACCAACTGGCGTAGCACACCGAACGTCAAGCCCTCTTCCGCGGCACACCCCTGGGCTCTGAGGATCCCCACCCCTTCGTCGCGTGCCAGCCGGGCAAGAGCCTCCAGGAAAGACGTTTTACCCGTGCCCAGCGGGCCCTGGACGACGAGGAGCGATCCTCTTCCGTGCCTGGCTTGACGCAGGGCGGCCGCCACCTTCGCCAGTGCGGTCTCGCGTTCCAGTAGCACCATGCTGTCCTCATCCCGCATGAAGTCCTTTGGAACTGCCGAGGGCCGACCGACGTCGGGATGACGCTCGGCAGTGTCACTATGGCGGCAGCCGAGCGGGTGCATGATCGCGGCGCCTGGTGCTCTGGGAGCCACCTGATGCGGCGATTAATTATGGTTTTTATTTGTTCGATAGATTTCGGTCTTTGAGGTGCTTATATCAGAAATGCTCGAATATGCCGCCCCCGTCCTTGCAGTCTAGGAAGATCGGTCCGGCCGGCACGTGAACCACGGCGACATCTAAATAGAACACACGCGCCATCGCGCCGGAGGAGCGCGATCGGCGATAGGTCATCGGCGTTTGACGCCTAGGCTCAGCCCATGCTCGTACGGCAGTCCTGAGACGGTCCTGACCGCATCGAACCCGGCTCGGCCAAGCCACTGCTCGTAGTCGCGGGTGGAAGGCTTCCTCCAGTGGCGGGTTGTGCGCGAGCCGTTGGTAGAGGGTCGGCTCGTCGCCGGGGTAGGTGTCCAGGGCGGTATTGGTTCCGGCCCGCAGCGCCTTCGTCATATGGGCGAATGCGGGTAGTACACCTCTTTCCAGTCAATCAGGATGTGGCTCCAGCTGTCGGGTTCGTCCGGACAGCAGCTCCTCCGCGACGGGGAGTTGCGGTAGCCGCCAGGCCTGCACTCCCGCAGACCGGTTGTGTATATCGCCTGCAGGAGCACGCGCAGCTGATGGGCGGGCGGCCCGCAGAAGGTCTTCATTCCGTACTTGATGCAGTTACGGTATGGCAACGCCGCGCGGGCCGGAATCTGTCTGCGACGAGGGGGTGGTCCCATCGGGAGCACATACCCCGGACGGTCCGTAACTACGGTTAGTACGGGTGCGGCTGACGACATACTCAGCGACCATGGAGGCACGCCGGGACGTATGCGAAGCGCTCAGAGCGCAGCAAACGCCTGCCTGAACACGACCGAATCGCATCGGCCCCCAGACGAGAAGGCGGTTTCTTGCGTTGCGCTTGAACAGCTTTGACGAATGGTCGCCGCTGCGAGAAGTTGTTGTCGGATCAGCGGAAAACTATGTCTCGCATGAGCGGGAGCTGTCCTTCGACCTCTTCTTCCACGACAATCTCGTCCAGGATAATCCCAGTCGGCGGAAACCCAGTACCACGGATCTCTCAGCCGCTCCGCCCTGCCGATCCGAGTGGTATTACCCCCGGCTGAAGACGCGGCGCGGCGGGTCCGGCCGGCAGCGGCTGCCTGTGGCTCAGCGCTACGTTGACGAGCTGAACGAGGACCTGGAGGGTCTCGCCGACACCTTGAGTTCCCTCGGCGTCACCGTCCACCGACCCCTGCCGTTGCCCCCGGACACGGCCGAGGTCACCACACCCGCCTGGTCTGCGTCAGTCGTCCCGCCGCTCAACATTCGCGACAATACGCTCATCGTCGGCGACGAGATTATTGAGACACCCCCGATGATCCGCTCGCGCTACTTCGAGACTCAACTCCTCAAGCCGCTGTTCCAGGCCTACTTCAGCCGCGGCGCCCGCTGGAGCGTCATGCCGCGCCCGCTTATGACCGATGCGTCCTTCGACCTGTCGTACGTGCGTACGGCGACCGCCGGCGGGCCGACCGAACCCGTCGGAGAGCCACGGCCCTCACCGTGGGACGTGGGCGTGGAAATGATGTTCGATGCGGCCCAGTGTCTCAGGCTCGGCCGGGACATCGTGGCCAACGTCTCGACCGAGCACCACGCGCTTGCCGTCAGTTGGCTGGAGCGTCATCTGGTAGGACGCTTCCGCGTCCACCGGGTGCACCAGCTGAGCGACAGCCATATCGACAGTATGGTGCTGGCCCTTCGCCCCGGTCTGTTACTGGTCCGCTCCGCGGCGGTGGCCGACGCGCTGCCGCCCGCATTGCGCCGCTGGGACCGGATCGTCGCGCCCACCCCGCGGCGGAACGACTTTCCGCGGTATGAGGACGACGCGCTCATTCTGACCAGTCCGTTCATCGACCTCAACGTGCTGTCCGTGGCCCCCGACACCGTCCTGGTCAACGAAGCGAGCCCGGAGCTGATCCGCACGCTGGAGGAGGCCAAGTTCACCGTGGTCCCCGTACGCCACCGGCACCGGCGGCTGTTCGGTGGCGGCTTCCACTGTTTCACTCTCGATACCGTCCGCGAAGGCGGCCCTGAGGACTACTTCACCTGAGCCCTGACGGACGACGTCCGGTGCCTGCCGCGCCCGACACCTCTGACGACGGCGTAACTGCGGCTGTCACGGACGCTGGGGCTCGAGACCGAACGAGAGGGTGGGAGACACCCTTCGAAACGAACACCGGGCTTGTGGGCCACCCATTCGGGACCTAGTGTCCTGAGTCGTTAATTCGTCGGCAGCTTGTGGAGTGGGCAGGTGCCGAGTCCGAAGCTTGAGCCCTGGAACTGACCGCCGAGGAAACGGCGGGTGCTGTGCGAATGGGCGCGCCGTCGTAAGACGGCGCAGGCCCTGGCCGTGCGTTCGCGGATCATCCTGACCTGGGCGCAGGGCGGCACGGTTACCGCGCTGGCCACAGAGCTGGGCGTCTCGCGGGACATGGTCTCCAAGTGGCGCCGCCGCTTCCTGGAACACCGGCTTGAGGGGCTGGTGGACGAGCCGCGTCCGGGCCGGCCGCGCACCGTCGGCGATGACCAGGTCGAGCAAGTAGTGGTGAAGACACTGGAGTCGGTGTCGCCGAAGGGCGACACCCACTGGTCGACGCGGTCGATGGCGAAAGCAACCGGGATGTGGCAGACCACGGTCTCGCGGATCTGGCGGGCCTTCGGGCTCAAGCCGCACGGTGTGGGAACCTGGAAGCTGTCGGCGGACCCGCAGTTCATCGACAAAGTCCGCGACATCGTCGGGCTCTATCTCGACCCACCGGAACGCGCGCTGGTGTTGTGTGTGGACGAGAAGAGCCAGATGCAGGCCATCGACCGCACCGCGCCGATCCTTCCCGTCCTGCCCACGACCCCGGCGCGGATGAGCCACGACTACGTGCGGCACGGCACCACCAGCCTGTTCGCCGCCCTGGAACTGTCCAGCGGCGCGGTGATAGCCGAACACCACCGACGCCACCGCCACCAGGAGTTCTTGAAGTTCCTCAAGACCATCGACAAGGCGGACCCGCAGGACCTGGACCTGCATCTGGTCTGCGACAACTACGCCACCCACAAGACTCCGGCCGTGCACAAGTGGCTGCTGCGTCACCCGCGCTTCCACCTGCACTTCACCCCGACCAGCGCATCCTGGCTCAACCTCGTCGAGCGATGGTTCGCCGAGCTGACCAACCGCAAGCTCAGTCGTTCCGCCCATCGCAGCCTCGCCGCGCTGGAGAAGGACGTCCGCGCCTGGATCCCCGACGCCGTCTTCACCATCCCCGGCGACCACCCTCTGGCCAGCACGTGGCGTGGCACCCGGGAGATCTCCGAGCAGTTCATGGCCCCGATGGCCACCCGGTTCGCCCCCGGCGCCGCCTGCGTCGTCGAGGTCAAGGAAACGATCGCGGAGGGAGACCGGGTCGTGATCCTGTGCACGTCATGTTCGACGACCGCAGCCGGGGAACCGTACGCGATCGACGCCAGAGTCGTGTTCACCGTGCGGGACGGGAAAGTCGCGGGCATGCGGGAATTCTCCGATACGCAGTACTTCACCCGCATGCCGTTTCCCGAATCCTCCTGAACGCTTGCGGCGGCTGCGTAACTGCGGCTGTCACGGACGTTGGAAACCGGACGGAACGAGAGGCTGGAAACGCCCATAGGAGCACCGAGCTTGTGGGCCACCCATTCCGGATCCAGGAAGAGCGGACAGATGAGGATCACAGTAGACAGCGTCAGAGCCGCAAACATGCCGAGATGGCAGAAGAACGTGTGTGCCGCCGCGCTCACGGCGCTCGTGGTGTTCCTGGTTGCCTGGTACGACGTCAAGTCCGCACAAGCGGTGGACAAGCCGCTGTGGATGGCCGACCTCCGAGTTTACCTCGGCGCCGCGCACAATCTGACGCGGGGAGACGACCCTTGGGCACTGAACGCCCAGGGATGGAGCTACCTCTACCCGCCGCCCACGCCGTGGCTGTTCGTACCCCTGACCAAGATCGGCCTCAACAGCGCCGGGCTGTTGTACACCGTGGTCAACGTCGCCCTCCTCGGTTACGTGGTGTGGGCGGTGCTGCGACGGCTGATGCCCGGCTCACCGCGCCGCGTCCTGCTGCTGACCGTGACGGCGTTGCCTGTGTGCTCCTGGTTCGGGCCGGTCGCGGACAGTCTCCTGCTCGGGAACGTGGATCTTCTGATCATGGGCTTGGTGATCGCCGACTTCGTTCAACTGCGGTCGACGAAGGCGCATGGTGTCCTGATCGGGATCGCCATTGCGCTCAAGCTTCAGTCGGGGCTGTTCGTGGTCTTCATGCTGCTCGACAGGAGACTGCGTCCCGCCCTCACCGCCACCGCGACCTTCCTGTCCGTGAGCCTGGCCAGTCTCGCCGTGCAGCCGGACCTGAGCCGCCACTACTGGTCCACCGTCTTCCCGCACCTCAGCGAGAGGATGGGAGGAGCACCACAGGCCATCTACTCGAATTCCTTCCTGAGCGCTCTGGTGCGCGTCACGCATGACGGCACCATCGCCAGGGTCATCTGGATCCCGCTGTGCGCGGTGGTCATCGTCGCGGGTGCGGTGGTGATGTACCGTGCCAGCCGGCGTGACGACGAGATCCTGGCCGTCGTCGTCTGCGGCCTCGTCAGTGTCAGCATCACCAGTCTCGCCTGGGTGCACTACTGGGTGTGGATCGTGCCGCTGGCCGTCTTCCTGCTGGTGCGCAGCGTCCAGCGACGGTCCGTGCCCCTGGCCTGCGCGGCGCTGGCGCTCGCTGCGGTCTTCCACGCGCGCACCTACCGGTTCGCGGACCTCCTCCCCTTGGGCATGGACGGCTGGTTGCACGACATGTCCCTGGTGCAGCAACTGGAGACGTCGCTGTACGCCCTCGCGACACTCGCCGTCATCCCCGTCTGCCTCTACTACCTGCGGCAGACGCCGGCGCTCAAGGAGACAGCCGACCCCGAGGTCCGCGACGAGTCACTCCTCGCCGGCGCGAACGGCAGGACCTGAGTCCCTCCGACAGCCACCACCCCGGTGCATCCCTCCGAAGAAAAGGAGCCGGAGTGACCGGCAGCACACCGATCCGTACGGAGACGAGCAACACCCGCCCTGCCGCCGACCGGCGACTCGGCCGTCGACTACTGCGAGTCGCCCGGCCCCGGCAGTGGACGAAGAACGTGCTCGTCCTCGCCGCTCCTGTGGCCGCGGGGCAGTGGCTGCCGGGAGAGGAGGTGGTCCGGCTCGCCATCGTCCTGGTGCTCTTCATCGGTGTGTCCGTCTCCGTCTACTTCCTCAACGACTGCGTGGACGTCGAGGACGACCGGCGTCACCCCGTGAAACGGTACCGGCCGATCGCCGCCGGCGAGGTGCCGCTACCGCTCGCCCTCGCCATCGGCTTCTTCCTGGCCGTCGCCTCCTTGACTCTCGCCTCGCAGCTGTGCAACTGGCGGACAACAGCGCTGCTGTGCACCTACGTCCTCGTACAGGCCGCCTACTGTCTCTTCCTCAAGCAAGTCGCCCTGATCGACCTCGCGACCGTCGCCTCCGGTTTCCTGATGCGCGCCATGGCCGGCGGACTCGCCCTCGACATCCCGCTGTCGCGCTGGTTTCTCGTCACCACCGGATTCGCCGCGCTGTTCGCCGTGGCCGCCAAACGGTATTCGGAGACCGTCGGGATGGGCCAGGACGGCGGCACCCGCGATGTCATCCGCCGGTACACGGAGGGATATCTGCGTTTCGTGTGGCAACTCGCGGCGATGGTCACCGTCGTGGCGTACGGTCTGTGGGCTCTCGACGAGCGACCGCGCACGGACGAGGGCACGCTTCTCTGGCGGCAGTTGTCCATGCTGCCCTTCGTCTTCGGCGTCCTGAGGTACGCGATGTTCGCAGAACGGGGCGTGGCGGAGGCGCCCGAGGATGTCGTCTGGCGCGACCGTGCCCTTGGCCTGCTCGCCCTGGCGTGGGTGGCCTTGTACGGGCTCGCCGTGAGCGGTCTTTGAGCCTGGTCGGCGGACGCGACACCGCCGCACCGCTGTGACCACACGACGTACCAGAAGGCGAGGTGAGGCCGAGGTGGTGGGTTACGCCGGGTCGGTGCGACTCGACGCACAACTTGCCCGGCTTCGCGTGGCGTTCTCCCGCAGCGCCCTCGGCCGCGCGGTGGCCGCCCTGGTCGAGGGGGCGGCCGGCTGTGGCAAGATCCACGGGCTGGACACGCTCGCCGCCCACGCCGCGCAGGCCGATGCCCTGGTGCTCACCGCCCAGGCGTCCTCGGCCGAGACCGGACCGCTCGCCGTCCTGGGCCACCTGACCGACCCCCCGCAGATGCCCTCCGACGCGGCCGGTCGGCTCTGGCGGAGCCTCGTCCCATACGATTCCGGCGTGGCCCGGCGTTTCCGCGCCGAACTGCACGACCTCGCGCGACAGCGGCCGGTACTCTTCCGCATCGACGACCTGCATCATGCGGACGAAACAACTCTGCGCCACTTGCTGTCTCTCATCATCCGGCCGGCCCAGGCCCGCGTCTTCCTGCTGCGCGCCCAGCTCCCCGGCGAAGAGCTCCTGGACGCCGGCCTCACCGCCGCGCTCCTGCGCGCCGCGGACCGCCTGCACATCCGGCTCGACCGGTCTACCATGCAGGAGGCGGCAGGCCGACGGCCCGCCGACTGGTACCAACTCACCGGCGGAAACCCGCTGCTGGTGCGCGCCCTGGTCGAGGACTGGCACCAGGTCGGGCAACCGAGCGGGCCGGTGCCGGGAGACCTGTTCGTCCAGGTCTCGCTCACCTGCATACAGCGCGCGGGACCCGCCGCGTCAAGGGTGGCACGGGGAATCGCCGAACTGCTCTACGACGAAGGGGCGCCGGCCGTCGACATCGCCCGTCGGCTGCTGCGGGTTCCCCCCGCCCGTCTGCCGTGGACGGTGCCGGTGCTGCGCGCCGCCGCGCAGGCACTCGCCGACGACGAGCAACTCGGCCTGTCCTGCCTGAAGCGGGCTCGCACGGATAGCGAGGACGGCGAGCGGAACGGCATCACCATCGCCATGGCCCGCGCCAGGGCACGCCTGGGCCCCGTCGCCGCCGAGCACTTCCTGGACCTACCCCTGCACGCGGTGCGCACCGGCCGACTGCCCACCGTGCACGGCGCACCGCTCGTGCGGCTGTTGAGCGAGCGGGAGCACGCCGCGGAGGTATGCGCAACCACCGGGGCCGGCCTTGAAGCGGACCGTCTGCCCGGCCACGGCCTGGACGGCGACGCGGTCCGGCAGCTCCTTGCCCTCACACCCCTGATCGATGCCACCTTCGGCATCCTCACCGAGGCGACGCGCGTGCCGGCCCACAGCGGTTACCCGAGCGAGGCGGCTGCCCGGTGCCGGAACCTGGCCACCGACGTCCGGCACCATGGCGCACCGGGGTGGAGGGCGGTACTCATCGCCTTCCACATGGAGATCGCCCTGTACCGGGGCGACCTCGCCGGTGCGGCGGCCTCGGCGACCGAGGCCCTGGACACCGTACGCAGCCGTGTCGAGGGCGCGTTCGCCGGTGGCGCGCTCGCCACGCGCGTCTTCGCCCGTACCGCGTCCGGTGACTTCCGGCCAGCCGCCGGCGACCTCGCCATCGCGGTGCCCAAGACCGTGTCGCACAGCGTCCACGACCTGCGTCTCGCCCGTGCCCGCGGCTGCTTCCACCTGGCCACGTGTCGCCCCACCGACGCGCTGGAGGAATTCCTGGCGATCGGCGACACCACCCGCAGCCGGCAGGCCGATACATCACGCTCAGCACCGTGGAACAGCACCTCACCCGCGTGTACCGAAAGCTGCGCATCCGCAGCCGCCGGGAACTCGCCCCCGTCCTGCGACCGCGGGCGGGCGTGGTCGCCTGAACCGCCCGCCCCACCTCGTGCATCCTGCCCCGTCCACCCCATCCGACGAGCCGAAGGACATAACCCGCGCCATGGCACTGCCCGTCACATCCGAAAGCCGGTGGTTCCGCAGGTTCCATCCGCGTCCGGACGCCGAGATCGCCCTCGTGTGTCTGCCTCATGCCGGAGGATCCGCCAGCACCTACCTCTCCCTGGCGCGACGCCTCCCCGAGACCATCGACGTCCTTGCCGTGCAGTACCCGGGACGCCAGAACCGGCTCCACGAGCCGTGCCTCGACACCGTGCAGGACCTCGCCCGCGGAGCCCTCGACGACCTCGGCCCGCTGGCCGCCGACCGGCCCGTGGCCCTGTTCGGGCACAGCATGGGCGCCAGCGTCGCCTTCGAGCTGGCCCGGCTCCTCGAACGCGAGCGGTCCACCGTGCCGCTGGCCCTGTTCGTCTCCGGCCGCCGTGCCCCTTCACTGGGCACCGACCGCGGCGTCTGTCTCCTCGATGACGACGGGATCATCGCCGAACTGCACGACTTGGCCGGCACCGACACCCGGATCCTCGACGAGCCCGACCTGCTGCAACTCCTCCTGCCATCGCTGCGCGCCGACTACGTCGCCTCCGAGACCTACGTCGCCGGACCCGGCGCCGTCACGAGTTGCGATGTCATCGCGCTCGCCGGGGACCGCGACCCCCACGTCGAGGTCTCCGAGGTGGCCGACTGGCGCGATCACACCACGGGCACCTTCGAGTTGCGAGTCTTCCCCGGCGCCCACTTCTTCATCAATGATCACGAGCCCGAGATCGCGGCGGCCCTCGCCGACACCCTGCTGGCCGCGGCCGGCCCGGGACCCCTCATCCGCTGAAGGAGCCAGCCCCCATGCGCGTGCTGTTTGTGACAGTGTCCGACCGCTCCCATCTGCTGCCCATGGTGCCGCTCGCCTGGGCGCTGTCTGCGGCCGGTCACGAGGTACAGGTCGCCAGCAGTCCCGCCCTCGTCGGCGCCATCAAGAGCACCGGGCTCACCGCCGTCGCCGTCGGGCAGGACCACAACTTCCACGAGCTGCTGGCCGCCAGCCGCGGTTCCCTGGAGAACCCGCTGTCCGACTGGTCCACGCCGACCCTGGAGACCCACACCTGGGAACAGGTCCTGGCCAAGATGAAGGCCAGTGTCATGTTCTCCCACCAGATCTACAACGACCCCATGATCCCCGGCCTGGTCGCCCACGCCCGCCACTGGCGGCCCGACCTCGTCCTGTGGGACCCCGTCGCCTATGCCGGCTCCGTCGCCGCCCGCGTCGTCGGCGCCGCCCACGCCCGCCTGGTGTGGAGTTTCGACAACCACTCGGCGATGCGCGATGTGTTCCTCCACCGGCGCGCCGAACAGCCGCCCGCACGCCGCGAGGATCCGATGGAACAGTGGCTCAGCGCGCACCTCGACCGCTACGGCGCCGGCTTCGACGAGGAAATCGTCGTCGGCCAGTGGTCCATCGACCAGATCCCCACCAGCATCCAGCTCCCACTGACCGTGGAACGGCTCCCCGTCCGCTACCTCCCCTACAACGGAGGATGCGAGATCCCCGCATGGCTGCGAGAGCCGCCCCTGCGCCCCCGGGTCGTCCTCAGCTCCGGCATGTCCGCTCACGCCGCGCTCGGCGGCGGCGTCTTCCCGGCCGCCGACATGGTCGGCGCCCTCGGCGACCTCGACGTCGAGGTGGTGGCGGCCCTGCCATCCACCGAGGCCGCGCAACTCGACAAGATCCCCGACAACACCCGCGTCGTCGACTTCGTACCCATGCACGCCGTGCTGTCCGGTGCCGCCGCGCTCGTCCACCACGGCGGGTTCGGCTCCTGGGGACGGCGCTTGTCAACGCCGTCCCCCAGCTGATCTCCACCATCCGCTACGGCGACTGGTGGAACCGCGCCGCCAGTCTTCCCGCATCCGGCTCCGGCATCGCCGTGCACGCCGACGACCTCACTGCCGACGTGCTGCGCGAAGGCGTGCAACGGCTCGTTGCCGAACCCGCCTTCAAGAATGGAGCCGAGCGGTTGCGCGCGGAGAACCTCGCCACTCCCAGCCCACACGACCTCGTACCCGTACTGGAGACGATCACCGTGGAGCGTCGCCCATGAAGGCGCGTGAGCCGGCCGTCGCCGGCGCCTACGAGTTCACCCCGGAAGTGTTCCGTGACGAGCGCGGCGCCTTCGTCGCCCCCACTACACCGAAACCGGATTCGGGGAACTCCTCGACGTCGTCGACGTCGTTGTCGACCTGCGCGTCGGGTCGCCCGCCCTCGGCCGCTGGGACAGCGTCCGGCTCGACCCGAACACCTGCCGCGCCGTCCATCTTGAGGAGGGTCTGGGCCACGCCTACACCGCCCTTCACGACGGCACGGTGGCCGTATACGTCTCGTCCGTGCCGCACCGCACCGACCCTGGCCGAGGCGCTCGACGCGGGACAGCTGCCGTCGTACCGGTCCAGCCGGCCACTCCACCCGGTCCCGGACCTGAGTACCCGGGGCGACCGTGAGGAGTGCTGAGGTGGGAAGCGGAACTGCTGTGGTCGTCGGGGGCACCGGGTTCCTCGGGCGCCACATCTGCGCGGCGCTGACCGCCCGCGGGAACGACGTCGTCGCCGTCGCCCGTCGTCCCGGCCCGCCCGTCGAGGGTGCTCATGTCGTGCAACTCGACGCCGCGCGGGGATCGTTGGGCGACCTGGTCGCGGTCCTGAAGGACGCCGACCTCGTGGTGAGCGCGGCGGGGGACGTCTGGGCGGACGACGAGGCACGCATGGCCGCGGCGCATGTCACGGCCGTCGACCGGCTGCTGGACGCGATGGCACGGTTGCCGCACCGGCCGCGCCTGGTGCATCTCGGCTCCGTGCATGAGTACGGCCCGGTCCCGGACGGCGTGCGCGTCGCCGAGGACCGCCCGGCCGCGCCGGTGAGCGTGCACGGCCGCACCAAGCTCGCCGGCACCCAGGCGGTCCTGCGGTCGGTGTGCGAAGGCCGGGTGGACGGCTGTGTCTTGCGCGTCGTCAACGCGTGCGGGCCCGGAACCCCCGAGTACAGCTTCGTCGGGCGGCTGGCCGCCCGGTTGCGCGCCCGCACCGGGGACACCCCGCTGGACCTGACGGTCGCCGACGACCGACGGGACTACATCGACGCCCGCGATGTCGCCGAGGCCGTCGACCTCGCGGCACGCGCGCCGGTGACGGGACGCATCATCAACATCGGCCGCGGCACCGCCACCGGGATGCGCCAGATCGCCGACCTGCTGGTGCGGGCGTCCGGAATCGCGCCCCACCTGGTGCGCGAGAGCGGCGGAACCGTACGCGGCAGGGGCGCCGGCTGGACCTGTGTGGACAACACCCTGGCCCACCGGCTGCTCGGCTGGGCGCCCCGCGTGCCCCTGGAGACCTCACTGCGCGACACGTGGACCGCGTCCGCCGTTCCCTTCGGAGCAGGCGACCCGGGAACGGCGGACGCGGCCCACGCCGGCCACTGACCGCGCGCAGGACAGCGGTCAGGCCGTCGCCCGCGCCGCCCCGTCGAGGGTGCGCAGCGGCACCGTCATCAAGTCGCGGTGCTGGGCGTGCACGCGCACCAGGTCCGGGTCCGTGTCGTGCCATCGGGTGCCGTTGACCTCCTGCACCTCCTGCAGGAACGTGACCGCGCTCTCCTCGGTCATGTTCCGGCTGCCGAGATACGTCGTCATGGTGTGGTCCCCACCGTCGCCGTGCACGCCCTCCAGGGCCGGCTCATCGATCAGGTCCCCGTTGGTGATGGTCCGCATGTTGGGCAGCGTGCACACCCCAGCGATCGCTGTCGTAGTCCAGCATTGGCCGGCGCGGATCTCGTCGAAGATGCGCACCTTCCCGGAGCCGTGCTGCACGAAGTCGTCTTTGGTGGACAGCATGAACGGTTGGAACTCCAGCCGTCTTGCGGAACGGCAGCGTCGGGTCGCCCTCCAGGGCGTCGCTGACGGTCACGAGCAGGTCGAGGTCGTCGTCGGTGGCGCCCAGGGCCCGCACGATGCGGACCATCTTCGCGCCGGGCACGAACGCGAAACGGTCGCGGACGTAGGAAGCGCAGATCTGCGCTATCTCGCAGACAGGGTGTCCTGTGGCATTCCCTTTACGCTTCAGGGCGCGGCGGAATTCGTGGAAGAAACCGAAATCACGTCCAGCACCGGTCGCCCGGCAAAAGCAATAGTGGTCGTCGGGGACTGGTCGGGCGCGCAGAATAACGCGTCTCCGTGCTGCCGTAACGGCGGGATCCGCTGATTTTTCAGCCGCGTTCGCCGGCACACAATTGCGTTCTTCCCATGGCTTTCCGGATTCCGAGGAGTCTCGCTCATGGCGGCAGCGGAAATCTTTGAGAGTGCCCATCCGCACCTCATCGACCCGGACACGACGATGGCCGTCATCGGCATCTCGTGTCGTCTCCCTGGTGCGGAGGACCCGGATCGGCTGTGGCGGCTGCTGAGTGCCGGCGAGAGCAGCGTCACCGAGGTGCCGGCGGGCCGCTGGTCCGGCCCCGTCTCCGAGGAGACCCCTCGCTGGGGTGCCTTCCTGGAGAGCCCCGAGGAGTTCGACGCCGCGTTCTTCGGCATCTCTCCGCGCGAGGCACCCTTCGTCGACCCGCAGCAGCGGCTCGCTCTGGAACTCGGCTGGGAGGCCCTGGAGAACGCCCGCATCGTCCCCGCCCAGGTGCGCGGCACCCGCCTCGGCACGTTCGTCGGCGTCACCGGCGACGACTACGCCCACCTGCTGTCCCCGCACGCCCACACCCTCGCCACCCAGCACGCCCTGCCCGGTGTACAGCGCGGCATCCTCGCCAACCGCCTCGCCGCCTTCCTCGGTGTCAACGGCCCCAGTATCACCGTCGACTCCGCTCAGTCCTCCTCCCTCGTCGCCCTCCATCTCGCCTGCGAGAGCCTGCGCTCCGAGGAGTCCGACACGGCCGTCGTCTGCGGCGTCAATCTCCATCTGCTGCCGCAGAGCATCCTCCTCGCCTCGCGCTGGGGCGGCCTGTCCCCGCAGGGGCGCTGCTTCACCTTCGACGAGCGGGCCGACGGCTACGTGCCCGGCGAGGGGGCGGCGCCGTTGTCCTGAAGCGCCTGAGCACCGCTCTCGCCGACGGCGACCGCATCCTGTGCCTGGTCCGTGGCAGCGCCACCAACAACGACCCTGCCGGTAAGTCCCTCACCACTCCCACCGTCGACGCTCAGGCCGATGTGCTCGCCCGCGCCTACCGACGCGCCGGCATCGCCCCGGACTCCGTCGACTACGTCGAACTCCACGGCACCGGTACCCCCACCGGGGACCCTGTCGAGGCCGCCGCCCTCGGCGAGGCCATCGGTCGGCACCGCCCCGCCGGGCGTCCCCTCGCCGTCGGCTCCGTCAAGACCAACATCGGCCACCTGAGCGGCGCGGCCGGCATCGTCGGTTTCATCAAGACCGTCCTCGCCCTCACCCACCGGCAACTGCCCCCAGCCTCAACTTCGAGAATCCCAACCCCCGCATTCCGCTCGGCGAACTCAACCTGCGCGTCCAGCAGGAACTCGGCCCATGGCCCGGCGACGACGCCGCCGACCGCCGGCTCGTCGCGGGCGTCAGTTCCTTCGGCATGGGCGGCACCAACTGCCATGTCGTACTGACCGACTGGCACCCCGAGCCAGCCACCGGCACGGCCCCTGCCATACCCGCTGCGCCCGCGGTCCCGCCCGTCGTGCCCTGGCTGCTGTCGGGTCGCAACGAGCCCGCTCTTCGCGCCATGGCGTCACGACTCGCCGACAGCGACGCCGTGAACGACCCGGCATGTCCGACGGCGGACGTCGCGTGGTCGCTCGCGTCGTCGCGAAGCGTCTTCGAGCGGCGCGCGGCGATCGTGGCCTCCTCGCGTGACGAGCTGCTTGCCGGGCTGCGCGGACTGTCCGGGGGATCGGCGGCGCCCGGTGTCCTCACTGGCACGGCCGTACCGGGCGGTGTGGGGGTGGTGTTCTCCGGCCAGGGGTCGGAGAGCGCGGGCATGGGCGTGGGCCTGTCCCGGTTCGCGGTGTTCGCCGAAGCGCTGGCCGACGTGTGCGACGCGTTCGACGAGGTGACCGGAGAGGTCGCCGACCAGGTCGGCCTGCCGGACGACCTGCACGACCGGTTCGGAGTGGCACGAAACGAGTTCGGCTCGCGACTGCGACAGGTGATGGCGGAGGGTTCCGGCACCGGGGGACCCGGTCTCGGCGGGACGGGCTGGGCCCAGGCCGGGCTGTTCGCATTCGGTGTGGCGGCGTGGCGTCTGCTGTCGTCGTGGGGTGTCGCGCCGTCGGTCGTGGCGGGGCACTCGGTGGGGGAACTGGTCGCCGCCCACGTGGCGGGCGTGTGGTCGCTGCGGGACGCGGCGCGGGTGGTGCTGGCACGCGGCTGG
The DNA here is from genome assembly GCA_005405945.1 of Streptomyces violaceusniger. Lineage (GTDB taxonomy): Bacteria > Actinomycetota > Actinomycetes > Streptomycetales > Streptomycetaceae > Streptomyces > Streptomyces violaceusniger. The sequence continues at coordinate 2,777,597 of BJHW01000001.1, read as the reverse complement.
CTGATGGAGGCGCTGCCGCCCGGTGGGGCGATGGTGGCGGTGGGAACCGCCCCTGACACCGTACGGACGGACGGAGCAGTAGAGATCGCCGCCGTCAACGGACCCGAGTCGGTGGTGCTCTCCGGCCCGTCGGACGCCGTGCTGGCCGAGGCGGAGCGCCTGTCGCGCTTGGGCGCGCGGACCCGCGGGCTGGAGGTGTCACACGGGTTCCACTCGGCGCTGATGGAACCGGTGCTGGAGGCGTTCGGCAGGGTGCTGTCGACAGTGGAGTTCGGTGCCCAGCGGCTGACGGTCGTGTCGAACGTGACGGGCGCACCGGCGGAGCCGGGACTGCTCCAGGATCCGGCCTACTGGACGCGGCATGTGCGGGAGACCGTGCAATTCGCCGGGGACGTGTCCGCGATGCGGGGCCAGGGGGTGTCGACGTTCCTGGAGATCGGCCCGAACGCCGCCCTCACCCCCATGATCAAGGAAACGGTGCGTGCGCTGACACCGGACGCGAGGACATCCTCCGACGACGTCACCGCGATACCGATGTGCCGCCGTGGTGAGGACGAGGAACTCGCCCTGGTCAGGGCACTGGCGCAGCTGTGGGTGCGGGGAACCTTCGACTGGGCGCCGCTGTTGGGGGACGCCCGGCAGATCGATCTGCCCACCTATCCCTTCCAACGGCGCCGGTTCTGGCTCGACGGGCTGCCTTCGCCGACGGCGTCAGGGCCCGTGGTGACCGATGTACAGACGATCGATGCCTCCGCCGGAGAACTCCCGGACAGCGACGGGGACAGCGACGACGGGGCCACCACTCGCCTGGACGCGCTCACCGAGCCGGAGTGGGCCGCCGCCCTGCTCGACCTCGTGCGCGAGCAAGCAGCCATCGTCATGCGGGAACCGGGCTCGGTTGACCCGGCACTGACGTTCAAGGACCTCGGTTTTGACTCGCTTATGAGCGAGGAACTCGCCGAGGCGCTCGCGGCACGCACCGAACTGCCCCTCAGGGCGAGCGCGGTGTTCGACCACCCAACCCCCGCGGCCCTGGCCGCCCACCTCCGCGACCAACTGAGCGGCACCGAGCGCACACCGGAAACCCGCACACGTACCCGCCGCACCTCCGAGGAGCCCCTTGCCATCGTCGGCATGGCCTGCCGCTACCCGGGCGGCATCTCCTCGCCGGACGACCTGTGGCGACTCGTCGCCGACGGCGGGCACGCCCCCGTCAGCTGGCCCGCGGACCGCGGCTGGGACCCGAACGGCCCCTACGCGGCGGCCTCCGGCGAGCACCCTCCGGTCGGTGGTTTCCTCGACGGAGCAGCGGATTTCGACGCGGACTTCTTCGGTATTTCGCCGCGTGAGGCGCTGGCGATGGATCCGCAGCAGCGGCTGCTGCTGGAGACCTCCTGGGAGGCGCTGGAGCGTGCCGGCCTCGACCCGGACGGCCTGCGCGGCTCGGCCACCGGTGTCTACGTCGGTGCCACCACGCACGACTACGGCCCTCGCGCCCACCGTGCCCCGGATCACCTCACCGGCCACCTGCTCACCGGCAGCACCCCGAGCGTGATCTCCGGCCGGGTGGCGTACACGTTTGGTTTTGAGGGTCCTGCGGTGACGGTGGACACGGCGTGTTCGTCGTCGTTGGTGGCGCTGCACCTGGCCGGTCAGGCCCTGCGGTCGGGGGAGTGCGACCTCGCGCTCGCCGGCGGCGTGACGGTCATGGCGTCACCAGGAATGTTCGTCGAGTTCGGTCGTCAGCGGGGTCTTGCCGGGGATGGGCGGTGCAAGGCGTTTGCGGCGGATGCGGATGGTACGGGGTGGGCCGAGGGTGTGGGTGTGCTGGTGGTGGAGCGGTTGTCGGATGCGCGGCGGCTCGGGCATCGGGTGCTGGCGGTGGTGCGTGGCTCTGCGGTCAATCAGGACGGTGCGTCGAATGGGCTGACGGCGCCGAACGGGCCGTCGCAGCAGCGGGTGATCCGGGCGGCGTTGGCCGATGCGGGGCTGGCGGCGTCCGATGTGGATGCGGTGGAGGCGCACGGTACGGGGACCAGGCTCGGGGATCCGATTGAGGCGCAGGCGCTGATGGTGACCTATGGGCGGGATCGGGCCGTGGATCGGCCGTTGTGGCTGGGGTCGTTGAAGTCGAATATCGGGCATACCCAGGCTGCCGCGGGGGTGGGTGGTGTGATCAAGATGGTGCAGGCGATGCGGCACGGGACACTGCCGCGCACCCTGCACATCAACGAACCCACACCGCAGGTCGACTGGTCCGTGGGCGCGGTGCGGCTGTTGACCGAGGCGGTCCCGTGGCCGGGATCGAGGTCTGAGGGCCGTGTCCGCCGGGCCGCCGTGTCCTCGTTCGGGATCAGCGGCACCAACGCGCACACGATCATCGAAGAGGCCCCGGCCACCACCGAGCAGGTCTCGGGACCGGCTACGGCACCGGTCCCGTGGTTGCTCTCCGCGAAGAACGACGCCGCGCTGCAAGAGCAGGCCCGGCGGTTGCTGGACTTCGCCGGCCCGGACACCGCGATCAACGATGTCGGTTTCTCACTGGCGACGGCGCGGACGGCGCTGGAGTACCGTGCTGCGGCGGTCGGCGAAAACCTCACGGACCTGCGGGACGGCCTGCAGTTGATCGCCGAACGGGCAAGGCCCGGGGCGGTCGCCGACGCGCCGGGCAAGGTGGGGTTCGTCTTCTCCGGCCAGGGGGCGCAGCGGCTGGGAATGGGCCAGGGGCTGCATGCGGCTCACCCGGTGTTCGCCGCAGCCTACGACCAGGTGTGCGCCCTGTTCGACATGCCGATCGACGTCGGTTCGGAGGCGCTGAACGAGACCGGGATGACGCAGCCGGCGCTGTTCGCGATGGAGGTCGCGGCCTACCGGCTGGTCGAGTCGTGGGGGCTGGTCCCGGACGTCGTGGCCGGGCATTCTGTGGGCGAGATCGCGGCGGCGCACGTGGCCGGGGTGCTCTCGCTGGAGGACGCGGTGACGCTGGTCTCCGCCCGGGCCCGGCTGATGCAGGCGCTGCCCGCCGGCGGTGCGATGGCCGCAGTGCAGGCCACCGAGGAGGAGGTGCTGCCCGGTCTGCGCCCGGACGGTGACGTGGGTATCGCCGCGGTCAACGGGCCGCGGTCCGTGGTGGTCTCCGGGGCCGAGGACGCCGTCGCCGAGGTTGTGGAGCACTTCGCCCGGCAGGGGCGCAGGACCTCACGGTTGAAGGTCAGCCACGCGTTCCACTCGCCGTTGATGGATCCGATGCTGGAGGAGTTCGCGCGGGTCCTGGACGGACTGACGTTCCACGAGCCGAGTATCCCGGTGGTCTCCAACCTCACCGGGCGGATCGCCGAGGGATACTCGCCGCAGTACTGGGCGCGGCATGTGCGGGAGACGGTCCGGTTCGCCGATGGTGTGTCGGCGATGCGGGACGAGGGAGTGTCGACGTTCCTGGAGATCGGCCCGGACGCTGCCCTCACCTCCATGATCAAGGACAACCTCGACCCTGGCGACGGCCTCGCCGACGATGCGCCTGCGTCCGTGTCCGCCGTCGCCCTGACCCGCCGTGGCCACGACGAGGCCACGACGGCCGCGCGCGCCGTCGCCGCCTTGTGGACCCGGGGCCATGACGTCGACTGGTCGCCGTTCTTCCCCGGCGCCCGGCAGGTCGAGTTGCCCACCTACGCCTTCCAGCACCACCGCTACTGGCTCGACGCCGACACTGGCACCCTCGACGTGACGGCCGTCGGCCTCACGCCCACCGGGCATCCGCTGATCGGCGCCTGCGTCCGCACCGCCGACGGCGACACCCTTGTCCTCACCGGGCGGATCACGGCGCACACCCACCGGTGGCTCTACGACCACACCATCGGCACGCTCGCCCTGCTGCCCGGAACGGCCCTGCTCGAACTGACCGCGCAGGCAGGCGACCGGTACGGCACCCCACACGTCGAAGAACTCACCCTCCACGCCCCTCTGCTGCTGCCCGAGCCCGGCACCGCCGCGGAGGTCCAGGTCACGATCACCGCGGCCGACGATCCGGGCCGCGCCACGGCCACCGTTCACTCCCGCCCCGCCACCGACGACGCCGACGCGCCGTGGACGCACCACACCATCGCGACGCTCACCGCGCCCCCCGCCGCCACGACGCGACCCCACCCGGAATGGGCCGCCACCTGGCCCCCGCCCGAGAGCACGCAGATCGATCTCACCGGCATCTACGCCGAGCTGGCCGACACCGGATACGCCTACGGGCCCGCGTTCCAGGGACTCAGCCGCCTCTGGACGGCTCCCGGCGGAACGGTCTACGCCGAGACACATCTGCCCGAGCGGGACGGCGGTACCGACACCGGTGACGGATACGCCGTCCACCCGGCCCTCCTCGACGCCGTCCTGCACGCCGTCATAGCCACCGGCCTGCTGGGTGACGGGCTGCGCCTGCCGTACGCCTGGAGCGACGTCGAACTGCACGCCGCGGCCGCCCGCACCCTGCGAGCCCGCATCACACGCACGGGCGAGAGCGATGTCTCCGTCGACCTCGCCGACACGGCGGGACGCCCGGTGGCGAGCATCGGCTCCCTCACCATGCGGCCGGCCGACACAGCACGGCTCACCGCGCCGTCCGAGGCAGGAACCCAGTCGCTGTTCACCGTGGAATGGGAGCCGGTGCCGCTGCCGGGTGCCACGCGTACAGACGGCCACTGGGCCCTGCTGACCGACGGCGATGGCGACGGCCCGATCCAGGCCGCACTCCGGGACAGCGGCACCGCCCCGGTCACCTACCGGGACCTCGACCACCTGCGCGCCGCTCTCGACGCCGACGGCACAGCACCCGACGTGCTCGTATGGCCCGTACCGCACGCGGACGGCGACACGGTGACCGTCGCCCACGCCCACGCGGCGGCGGCACTGGAAATCGCCCATGCCCTGCTCCTCGACGAGCGGACGGCCACGACCCGCCTCCTCGCCGTCACCGAGGGCGCCGTCGGCCCGGACCCCGTCACCGACGTCGCCGCGGCCACCGTCTGGGGTCTCCTGCGCACCGCGCAGACGGAGACCCCGGGCGATTCCTCCTGGCCGACACCGACCGGCACCAGGAGTCGCTGCGGCTCCTGCCCGCAGTCTCCGCGGGCACCGAACCGCAGATCGCACTGCGTGCCGGCCGCGCCCACGCCCCCCGGCTCACCCGTGCCGCCACCGCGGCCACCGTCCCCACCACGACCGCCGACGCCGCCACGCCCTTCGGCCCTGACGGCACCGTTTTGCTCACCGGCGCCTCCGGGCACATCGGCCGCCTGCTCGCCCGGCGCCTGGTCGAGCGGCACGGCACACGCAGGCTGGTGCTCGTCAGCCGGCGAGGTACCGACGCGACCGCGGAGCTGTCCGCCGAACTCGCCAAGGCGGGCTGCGAGGTGGCAACGGTCGGCTGCGATCTGGCCGACCGCGACGCGCTCGCCGCCTCCCTCGCGGGTATCTCCGCCGATCACCCCCTCACCGCAGTGGTGCACGCCGCAGGCGTCCTCGACGACGGAGTCCTCACCTCGCTGACCCCCGAGCAACTCGGCACGGTCCTACGCCCCAAGGTGGACGCCGCCTGGAACCTGCACGAACTCACCCGCGACCACCCGCTGACCGCGTTCGTCGTCCTGTCCTCGATCTCCGGCGTGCTCGGCGCCGCAGGCCAGGCCAACTACGCCGCCGCCAATACCTTCCTCGACGCCCTGGCCGCCCACCGCGCCCACCTCGGCCTGCCCGGACAAGCCCTCGCCTGGGGCCTGTGGGACCAGGACAACCGCAGCGGCGGCATCGCCTCCGGCCTCGACGCCACCGACCGGGCACGGCTGGCACGCCTCGGAGTGGTGCCGCTGCCCGAGGACGACGCCCTCGCCCTGTTCGACCGCGCCATCGGCGACCGAAGGCCGCTCATGGTTCCCGCGAAGCTGGACGTGCGCGGGGTCCGTGCACGGGCCGCACAAGACGGCGTTCCGGCACTGCTGCGTCGCATCGTCCGCTCGCCGCGGCCGACGGGCGGTGACTCCCCGCACCGCCTGACGGCCCTGGCCCCCGACGAGCGGCTTGACGCCGCGCTCGACCTCGTACGGGAACTGGCCGCCTCCGTCCTCGGCCACGCGTCATCCGACCGCGTCCCCGTCGCGCGGGCCTTCCGGGACATCGGCTTCGACTCACTCGGCGCCCTCGAACTGCGCAACCGGCTCAACGCCGAGACCGGACTGCGCCTGCCCGCCGGACTGCTGTTCGACCATCCCACGCCCACCGCGCTGGCCGAATTCCTGGTGGGCGAACTGACCGGCACCACGGCGAAGGAGGAACCGCCGGCGCCCGCCGCTCGCGCGGACGAACCCCTCGCCATCGTCGGCATGGCCTGCCGCTACCCGGGCGGCGTGACCGGCCCGAGGACCTGTGGGAGCTGGTGTCCACTGGCGCCGACGGCGTCAGCGGCTTTCCGGCCGACCGCGGCTGGGACCTGGAAGCGCTCTACCATCCCGACCCCGACCACCCTGGCACGACGTACACCCGTGAGGGCGGCTTCCTGCACGACGCGGCTCTCTTCGACGCCGGATTCTTCGGTATTTCGCCGCGTGAGGCGCTGGCGATGGATCCGCAGCAGAGGCTGCTGCTGGAGACCTCCTGGGAGGCGCTGGAGCGTGCGGGCCTCGACGCGCGCGGCCTCCGCGGCAGCCGCACCGGAGTCTTCGCGGGTCTGATGTACCACGACTACGCCCCACCGCTGGACCGCACGCCCGAGCACGTCGAGGGCCTGGTCCTGACCGGGAACACCGGCAGTGTCCTGTCCGGTCGTGTCGCGTACACGTTTGGTTTTGAGGGTCCTGCGGTGACGGTGGACACGGCGTGTTCGTCGTCGTTGGTGGCGCTGCACCTGGCCGGTCAGGCCCTGCGGTCGGGGGAGTGCGACCTCGCGCTCGCCGGCGGCGTGACGGTCATGTCCACCCCGGGCACCTTCATCCAGTTCGGTCGTCAGCGGGGTCTTGCCGGGGATGGGCGGTGCAAGGCGTTTGCGGCGGATGCGGATGGTACGGGGTGGGCCGAGGGTGTGGGTGTGCTGGTGGTGGAGCGGTTGTCGGATGCGCGGCGGCTCGGGCATCGGGTGCTGGCGGTGGTGCGTGGCTCTGCGGTCAATCAGGACGGTGCGTCGAATGGGCTGACGGCGCCGAACGGGCCGTCGCAGCAGCGGGTGATCCGGGCGGCGTTGGCCGATGCGGGGCTGGCGGCGTCCGATGTGGATGCGGTGGAGGCGCACGGTACGGGGACCAGGCTCGGGGATCCGATTGAGGCGCAGGCGCTGATGGTGACCTATGGGCGGGATCGGGCCGTGGATCGGCCGTTGTGGCTGGGGTCGTTGAAGTCGAATATCGGGCATACCCAGGCTGCCGCGGGGGTGGGTGGTGTGATCAAGATGGTGCAGGCGATGCGGCACGGGACACTGCCGCGCACCCTGCACATCAACGAACCCACACCGGCGGTGGAGTGGGAGTCGAGCGGCCTCGAGTTGCTGACGCGCGCGCGGGAGTGGTCCGTGCCGGACGGACAGCCACGCCGGGCCGCCGTGTCCTCGTTCGGGATCAGCGGCACCAACGCCCACGTGATCATCGAAGAGGCCCCGGCTCCGGCCGGACCCGCGAGCGACCGGTGGGAGCCCGCGGTGACGCCGTGGGTGCTGTCCGGACGCACCGGTGCCGCGCTTCAGGCGCAGGCCGAGCGCCTGGCCGCCTTCATCGAGTCGCGGCCCGATGTGTCCTTCACCGACGTCGGTGCCTGCCTCGCCACCGGCCGCGCCGTGCACGAGCACCGCGCGGTGGTCGCGGGCACTGCACGCGACGAACTGCTCGACGCGGTCCGGGCCATCGCCCACGGAACCGGCGACAGCGGTGTGGTCCGCGACGACGACACGGTGCCCCGTGCGGTGTTCATGTTCCCCGGACAGGGATCTCAGTGGGTCGGCATGGCCGAGGAGCTGCTGACCGACTCGCCGGTGTTCGCCGCGCGGATGCGTGACTGCGCCACCGCCCTGCGGCCCTACCTGGACCTGCCGCTGCTGGAAGTCCTCGGCGACGCGTCGGCACTGGAGCGCGTGGAGCTGGTACAGCCCGCGCTGTGGGCCGTCATGGTGTCCCTGGCCGAGGTGTGGCGCTCGCACGGCGTGCAGCCGGCCGCCGTGGTCGGCCACTCGCAGGGCGAGATCGCCGCCGCCGTGGTCGCCGGGGCGCTTTCCCTGGAGGACGGAGCGCGCGTGGTGGCCCTGCGCAGCCGCGCCGTTGCCGCCGAACTGTCCGGACGTGGTGGCATGGCCGCCGTCGCGGCATCCGCCGACGAGGTCCGCCGCCTCATCGAGTCGCTCGACGGCACGGTGTCCGTCGCCGCGGTCAACGGGCCCGCCGCCACCGTCGTCTCCGGCACGCCCGACGGGCTCGAAGCGCTGGAGAGCCGGTGCGAGCAGGACGGAGTGCGGTTCCGGCGCGTCGCCGTCGACTACGCCTCCCACTCCGCGCAGGTCGACGCGCTCCACGACCGGATCCTCGCCGACCTCTCCCCGCTCCGCCCGCGCCGCGTCGCGGTGCCCTTCTTCTCCACGGTCACCGGCGACTGGCTCGGGGACGACGTGCCGGACGCCGGCTACTGGGTGCGGAACCTTCGTCACCCCGTCCGTTTCGAGGAGGCCGTGCGCGCCCTGGCCGCCGACGGCTTCGGCGCGTTCGTCGAGTGCAGTGCCCACCCGGTGCTCACTGCCGCGGTACAGGACACCCTGGAGGCGGTCGGCCACGACGCGGCCGTGGTCGGTACGCTACGCCGTGCCGACGGCGGCGCCCGGCGCCTCCTCACCTCGTTTGGTGAGGCCTTCGTACGCGGCGTGCCCGTCGACTGGACGCAGGCGTACGCGGGCACCGGCGCCCGCCACATCGACCTGCCCACCTATGCCTTTCAGCGCGAACGGTACTGGTGGGACCCGGCCACCCGGCAGGATCCCGTCACCGTCCGGGAGAGCACCGGCCCCGCCGACGACACCGGCTTTTGGGAGGCCGTCGAAAACGGTGACGCCGAGACCCTGGCGGACGCCCTCGATACGGACGCCGAACCGCTCGCCCGCCTCCTGCCCACCCTGCGCACCTGGCGCCGGCGTCGCACGGTGACCACCACTGTCGACTCCTGGCGCTACCGCACCCGCTGGGTCCCCGCGTCCCTGCCGGATCGGCCCACCCTGACGGGCACATGGCTGCTGGTCGCTCCCGCCGACGTCGCCGGCACGGCCGACCTCGCCGATATGGTCACCGCTGCCGTCCGGGACCACGGCGGTACCGTCACCGCCCTGGCCCTGCCCGCCGGCGCCACCCGCGAGGACATCACCCGCCGCCTGCCCGAGGAGACGTTCACGGGCGTGCTGTCCCTGCTGTCCACCGGCGATGGGCCCGCCACTGCGGACGGCGTCTCCCGGACCGGCCTCACTACGACCGTCGCCCTGTTCCAGGCCCTTGGCGACGCCGCGGTCAAGGGCCCCCTGTGGTGCCTGACCCGCGACGCGGTCACCGCCACCGATCAGGATGCCCGGATCCACCGCGGCACCGCGGCGGCGCAGCACATGGTGTGGGGCCTGGGAAGGATCGCCGCCCTGGAGCAACCCGAGCGGTTCGGCGGCCTCATCGACCTGCCCGCCCGGCCCGATACGCGCACGGGCCGCCTCCTCGCGGCGGTCCTCACCGGCAACACTGGCGAGGACCAGGTCGCGCTGCGCCCGTCTGGCGCCCTCGTCCGCCGCCTCACTCGTGCCGCCGCCACCGCCACGCGTCCCGAGTGGCGCCCGCGCGGCACCGTCCTGGTGACCGGCGGCACCGGAGGGCTCGGCGCCCGGGTGGCCCGCCACCTTGTCCGGTCCGGTGCCGAACACCTCCTGCTGGCCAGCCGCCGCGGCCCCGACGCACCTGGCGCCACCGAGCTGCGCGCCGAACTGGAGGCCACCGGCGCCCGCGTCACCGTCGCCGCCTGCGACGTCGGCGACCGCGCGGACCTCGCCCGGCTGCTCGACACCGTGCCGGATGATTGCCCGCTGAGGGCCGTCGTGCACACCGCAGCCGTCCTCGACGACGCCGTTGTCGAACACCTCACCCCCGAACGGATCGACCGCGTCCTGCGAGTCAAGGCCGACGGCGCCTGGCACCTGCACGAGCTGACCCGGGACCGCAACCTCGACGCCTTCGTGCTGTTCTCCTCCGTGGCCGGCACCCTCGGCGCTTCCGGACAAGGCAACTACGCCCCCGGCAACGCCTACCTGGACGCGCTCGCCGAGCAGCGGCACGCGCTCGGACTGCCCGCCACCTCCATCGCCTGGAGCATCTGGGACGAGAAGGGCATGGCCACCGAGGACGGCATCGAAGCAGTGGCCCGCCGCCACGGCCTGCCCGGCATGGCCCCCGACCTCGCCGTTGCCGCCCTGACCGCGGCAGCCGGTGACCACGAGCCGACCGTCATGGTCGCGGACGTGGAGTGGGACAGGTTCCACGTCGCCTACACCGCCACCCGGCCCAGCCCGTTCCTCGCGGACCTGCCCGACGTACGCCGACTCACCTCGGCCGCACCGGCGGGAGAACCGACGGCACGCGTCTCCACCGAATCCGGTGACTTCGCCGCCCGCCTCACCGCGCTCGGCAGCGACGCCGAACAGCGGGCCACCCTCCTCACCGTTGTCCGCGAGCAGGTCGCCGCGGTACTCGGCCACAGCGGCTCCGACGCGGTCGACTCCACCGCGGCCTACCGGGATCTCGGCTTCGACTCCGTCACCGCCGTCGAACTGCGCAACCGGCTCAACGGCGTCACCGGTCTGCGTCTGGCGTCCACCATCGTCTTCGACCACCCCAACGCCCGTGCCCTCGCCGACCATCTGCACGACGAGCTCCTCGGCGCCAGCCCGTTCCCGGACGCCCCGAATCCGGACGCTCCATCCACGCCCGCCACGGCTTCGGCGGCGGACGAGGACCCGGTTGTCATCGTCGGCATGAGCTGCCGCTTCCCCGGCGACGTCCGCTCTCCCGAAGACCTGTGGCGTGTGCTCCGGACGGGCGGCGACGCCATCACCCCGTTCCCCGACGACCGCGGCTGGGACCTCGATGCCCTCTACGCTCCCGGCTCCGACCGGCCCGGCACCTCCTGCACCCGCGAGGGCGGTTTCCTGTACGACGCGGATGAATTCGACGCGGAGTTCTTCGGTGTCTCGCCGCGTGAGGCGCTGGCGATGGACCCGCAGCAGCGGCTCCTGCTGGAGACCTCCTGGGAGGCTCTGGAACGGGCGGGCATCGATCCGACAACCCTGCGTGGCACCCGGGCCGCCGTCTTCACCGGCACCAACGGTGGCGACTACCTCGCCATGAGCCCCGACGCGCCCGAGGAGGTCGCCGGATATGTCGGCACCGGCAACACCGGCAGCGTGCTGTCCGGCCGCGTCGCCTACACCCTCGGCTTCGAAGGCCCGGCCGTCACCGTCGACACCGCCTGCTCCGCCTCCCTCGTCGCCCTCCACCTCGCCGCCCGGTCGCTCCGCCAGGGCGAGTGCGACCTCGCCCTCACCGGCGGTGTCACGGTCATGGCCACCCCGGGCCTGTTCACCGAGTTCACTCGCCAGGGCGGCCTCGCCCCCGACGGCCGCAGCAAGGCATTCGGCGCAGACGCCGACGGAGCCGGCTTCGCCGAAGGCGTCGGTGTGCTGGTGGTGGAGCGCCTGTCGGACGCCCGTCGCAACGGCCACCAGATCCTTGCTGTCCTCCGCGGCAGCGCCGTCAACCAGGACGGTGCGTCGAACGGTTTGACGGCGCCGAGTGGTCTGGCGCAGCAGCGGGTGATTCGGGCGGCGTTGGAGGATGCGGGGTTGGTTGGGTCGGATGTGGATGTGGTGGAGGCGCATGGGACGGGGACGAAGCTGGGGATCCGATTGAGGCGCAGGCGCTGATGGCGACCTATGGGCGGGAGCGGGATGCCGGTCGTCCGTTGTGGTTGGGTTCGGTGAAGTCCAACATCGGGCACACCCAGGCCGCCGCGGGTGTCGCCGGCGTCATCAAGAGTGTGCTCACGCTGCGCCACGCGGAGCTGCCCCGGACCCTGCACGCTGACAAGCCCTCACCCCACATCGACTGGTCGTCCGGCAGCGTGCAACTCCTGACGCAGGCCCGTGACTGGCCGGACACCGGCCGTCCGCGCCGCGTCGGGGTGTCGTCGTTCGGCGTCAGCGGCACCAACGCCCACGTCATCCTGGAACAGGGCCCCGACACCCCGGCCGCCGCACCGCAACCCGCGGCCACCGAGGGCACCATCGTCCCCTGGACGCTCTCGGCCAAGTCCGCAGAGGCACTCCGGGACCAGGCCCGACGATTGCTGCCGCTGCTCGCCGACGACCCTTCCGCCACTGCCGTCGGCCACGCGCTGGCCACCACCCGCGCCCGCTTCGACCACCGCGCCGTCCTCCTCGGCGCGAGCACCACCGAACGGCATCACGCACTCGACCGTCTGGCCACGGGCCAGGACACGCCCGCCGTCGTCCACGGCACCACCGTCACCTCCGACGACCGCGTGGTCTTTGTGTTTCCGGGTCAGGGGTCGCAGTGGGTGGGGATGGCGGTGGAGTTGTTGGATTCGTCGTCGGTGTTTGCGGAGCGGTTTGTGGTGTGTGGGGTGGCGTTGGAGCCGTGGGTGGGGTGGTCGTTGGTGGATGTGGTGCGGGGGGTGGGGGGTGCGCCGTCGTTTGAGCGGGTGGATGTGGTGCAGCCGGTGTTGTGGGCGGTGATGGTGTCGTTGGCGGCGGTGTGGCGGTCGTATGGGGTTGAGCCTGCTGCGGTGGTGGGGCATTCGCAGGGGAGATTGCGGCTGCGGTGGTGGCGGGGGTGTTGAGTGTGGAGGAGGGTGCGCGGTTGGTGGCGTTGCGTAGTCGTGCGTTGACGGCACTGTCCGGCAAAGGCGGCATGGCTTCCGTGCACCAGCCCGCAGCCGAGGTGGAGCAGCGACTCGCCGCGTACGACGGACAGTTGACGGTCGCCGCCGTCAACGGCCCCGCCACAACGGTGGTCTCCGGTGACGCCGACGCGCTCGACGAGCTTCTGGCGGCCTGTGAGGCCGATGGCGTGCGGGCGCGTCGCATCCCCGTCGACTACGCGTCCCACTGCGCCCATGTGGAAGAAATCCGCGACGAGGTGGAGAAGGCGGCCTCGGGTGTGGTGCCGCGCGCCCCGCAGGTGCCGTTCTTCTCGACCGTGACCGGCGACACCGTCGATGCCACGGAGTTGGATGACGGCTACTGGTACCGCAATCTGCGCTCCAAGGTCCGCTTCGAGGAGACCGTCCGTGCCCAGCTCCGCGCCGGATTCCGCCAGTTCGTGGAGGTCAGCGCACACCCGGTGCTGACGACCGGAGTGCAAACGACGGCCGAGGACCAGGGCATCAACGTGTCCGTCGTGGGAACGCTGCGTCGCGACGAAGGAGACATGACGCGCCTGCTGAAGTCGGTCGCCGAGGCATTCGTGGGCGGCGCACCAGTGGACTGGGCACGGGCATCCGGCAAGACCGCCGGTCAACCGGTCGAGCTGCCCACCTACGCCTTCCAACGGCGGCGCTACTGGATGGAGAAGGCCACCGCGTCCGCCCACTCCTCCGCGAGCGGCATGGAGGCGACGGGGTACGCCCTCCTCGGTGCCGGTGTGCCGCTGCCGGGCTCCGGCGGATTCCTGTTTACCGGACGACTGTCGCTGCGCGAACAACCCTGGCTGGAGCACCACGCCGTACTGGGCCGTGTGGTGGTGCCGGGAACGGCGCTACTGGACATGGCGCTACGTGCGGCGGAGGCAGTCGGCTGTGACCGGGTGGACGAGCTGACCCTCGAAACACCCCTGGTCCTGACCACGACCGAGGCGACCCACGTGCAGGTGCTCGTGACCGGAGCGGACGAGAACGATGTCCGCGAGGTCAGCGTCCACGCCCGGCCGCACAGCGCGGCGCCCGACGCCTGGGTGCGGCATGCGCGAGCCACCCTGACCAGCGGCGGAGACCGCACGGAAGGCACGGACTTGCGGACCTGGCCCCCGACGGGTGGCCGGGTCGTGGAGACCGCAGGACTGTACGAACGGCTCAGTGCCGAGGGCCTGGCGTACGGCCCGGCCTTCCAGGGGCTGACATCCGTGTGGCGCGGTGCCGATGGCGAGGTGTTCGCCGAGGTGACGCTGCCGGACGCGCCGAACCTGGACGCGTCGGGCTTCGGGCTGCATCCGGCGTTGCTGGATGCAGCGTTGCATGCGTGGCTGGCCTGCGCGGGCGGCGTAGGCGGTGAGGGCGGTGGTGTGCGGTTGCCGTTCATGTGGGCCGGTGTGTCCCTGCACGCCACGGGAGCGACGCGACTGCGGGTGCGGCTCACGCCGTCGGCAGAAGGCACCATGACGGTGCTGGTCACGGACACCGACGGGCTGCCCGTTCTCTCGGCGCGTTCGCTGGTTACCCGGCTGGTGAGTGAAACACACTTCCCGGCACCCTCGAAGAGCGGCGCGTCCCTGTACCGGGTCGACTGGCGCCCCGTATCCGCCTCTGCGGCGGCCGCAGGGACGTCGACCCGCTTCGCGGTGATCGGCGGAACGATCTCTGGCCTGCTGGAGCCAGAGCCCACGCTTGCCGGATGCCCCGACCTGACGGCGCTGGAGAACCGCCTGGCGACCGGCGGGCACCCCGTACCCGATCAGGTGCTCGTCGACCTGCCCCGGGCTCCGACGAGGACGTCATCTCGGCCGCCGGACGCACCGCCCGACAGGCGCTGGACCTCGTACAGCAGTGGCTCGCCTCGGAGCGTTTCGCGGAATCTCGGCTGGTCCTTGTGACCCGGGGGGCGGTGGCCGTGTCCGCCGGAGGTGGCGAGCACGTCAGTGGCCTGGCCGGGGCACCGGTGTGGGGACTGGTCCGGTCGGCGCAGGCCGAGCACCCCGGCCGTTTCGTGCTCCTGGACGTGCACGCCGAGGGCGCGTTGCCCGAGGCGGTACTGCGGGCGCTGGAGTCCGGGGAACCCCAGGTCGTGGTCCGTGGTGACGATGTCCTGGTGCCCGCACTCGTCCGTGACACACCGACCCGGTCGGCGGACGCCGAGCACGTCGGCGAGTGGCACCTCTCCCATGCCGGGAACGGCACACTCGCAGACCTGGCCTGGACTCCGGCCCCGGCCGCCGATGCCGACCGCCCCCTGGGTGAGCACGAGGTGCGGATCGATGTGCGCGCTGCGGGGCTCAACTTCCGCGATGTGCTGATCGCGCTGGGTGTGTACCCCGATGCCGACGACGTGCCGATGGGCAGCGAGGGCGCCGGAGTCGTGGTCGAGGTCGGCTCCGGGGTTTCCGGTGTGGCCGTCGGGGATCGCGTGATGGGGATCTGGCGGGGCGGTTTCCGGTCCTCTGTCGTGGTGGATGAGTGTGTGGTGGTGGGGGTGCCGTTGGGGTGGTCGTGGGTGGAGGCGGCGTCGGTGCCGGTGGCTTTTGTGACGGCGTTGTATGCGTTGCGGGAGTTGGCGGGGTTGGGTGTGGGGAGTCGGTGTTGGTGCATGGGGCTGCTGGTGGGGTGGGGATGGCGGCGGTGCAGGTGGCGCGGTGGTTGGGGGCGGAGGTGTTTGCGACGGCGGCTCCGGTGAAGTGGGGTGTGGTGCGGGGGTTGGGGGTGGATGGGTCGCGGATTGCTTCGTCGCGGTCGTTGGAGTTTGAGGGGGCCTTCCGGGCGGTGTCGGGTGGTCGGGGGGTGGATGTGGTGCTTGATTCGCTGGCGGGTGAGTTTGTTGATGCGTCGTTGCGTTTGGTGGCTGGGGGTGGCCGGTTTGTGGAGATGGGGAAGGCTGATGTGCGGGATGCGGGGGAGGTGGCTGCGGCTTTTGGTGGGGTGAGGTATCGGGCGTTCGATCTGGCGGAGGTCGGTGAGCGGCGTATGGGGGAGTTGTTGCGGGAGGTGGTGGGTCTTTTTGAGGCGGGTGTTTTGCGGTTGTTGCCGGTGCGGGCGTGGGATGTGCGTCGTGCTGGTGAGGTGTTCGGGTTGATGAGTCGGGCCGAGCATGTGGGCAAGCTTGTGCTGAGTGTGCCGGCTGGGCCTGAGGTGTCGGATGGGTGTGTGGTGGTGACGGGGGCGTCGGGTGTTCTGGGGGGTGTTGTTGCCCGGCATCTGGTGGAGCGCAGGGGGTGCGTCGGCTGTTGTTGCTCAGCCGTCGCGGTCAGGACGCTCCGGGTATGGCGGAGTTGGTCGAGGAGTTGACCGTGTTGGGTGCCTTGGTTGAGGTGGCTGCGTGTGATGTGGCGGATCGGGGGCGTTGGCCGGGGTGCTGGGGGCGGTGTCTGGTGGGGTGTCGGGGGTGGTGCATGCGGCGGGTGTGCTGGATGACGTGACGGTGCAGGCGCTGACCGGGGAGCGGCTGGATCGGGTGATGGCGGTGAAGGTGGCGGGTGCGTGGAATCTGCATGAGTTGACTGCCGGGCATGATGTGCGGTTGTTTGTGGTGTTTTCTTCGGCTGCGGGGGTGTTGGGTGCGGCGGGTCAGGCGAATTATGCGGCGGGTAATACTTTCCTTGATGCGTTGGCGGCGTATCGGCGGTCTCGTGGGTTGCCGGGGGTGTCGGTGGCGTGGGGGTTGTGGGAGCAGCGCAGTGCTATGACCGGGCACCTCAGCGACACCGACCTCACCCGCATCACCCGCGCAGGTGTGGTACCGATGTCGGACGACGAGGGGCTACGGCTCCTTGATGCCACCGGGGAATCGGAGGAGAGCCTGGTACTGGCCGCCCGTCTCGACACCCGCACTCTCGACGCGGACGCTCCCGTACAACCCATGCTGCGCGGCCTGACCAAGAAGTCCGCGCCGCCCCGCCGCACGACGACCGCCGACAATGGGCAGCGGCCAGGGGGTGCCTCGCTGGCGGACCGCATCGCCGGGTTGGGCGGAGCCGAACGCCGACGGGTGCTGCTGCGCACCGTACGGGAGCACGCCGCGATCGTGCTGGGGCACGGGTCGGCTGACTCGATACCCGCCGACCGCGGCTTCCTGGACATCGGCTTCGACTCGCTGACCGCCGTCGAACTGCGCAATCGGCTCAACACGGCCACTGGCCTGCGCCTGCCCGCAACCCTCATCTTCAATCACCCCGACCCCACCCGCCTCGTCGAGCACCTCGAAGTGGAGCTGGTGCCGGATACGGCCGACGCGCGGGAGGCCGATCTGCCCGCCGTGCGCGACCGCAACCGTGGGCGGAGCACATTGCCCGACGTGGACGAGGACCTGGAGTCGGCGGAGGCCGACGAGCTGTTCAGCATCATCGACCAGGAACTTGGCTCGGCCTGACCACGACCGCCCCGTTCTCCCTTTCCCCCTCGGCGCTCCCATGTGGCGCCCGGGTATCCACAGCTTGATCCGGTGAGGTAGCGATGTCGGAACAGGAAAAGCTTCTCGGTTATCTCCGGCGAGCGACGGCCGACCTGCGCCAGACCCGCGGTCGCCTGCGGGAGCTGGAGGCCGCGGCCGGTGAGCCGATCGCAATCGTCGGCATGGCCTGCCGCTATCCCGGCGGCGTCACCACCCCTGAAAGCCTGTGGAACCTCGTCCAGGAGGGTGCGGACGCCATCACACCGTTCCCGGAGAACCGGGGCTGGGACGTCGAGGGCGTCTACGACCCCGACCCGGACGCGCCCGGCCGGACGTACGCGCGTGAGGGCGGATTCCTGCACGACGCGGATGAATTCGACGCCGAGTTCTTCGGTGTCTCGCCGCGTGAGGCGCTGGCGATGGACCCGCAGCAGCGGCTCCTGCTGGAGACCTCCTGGGAGGCGGTCGAACGGTCCGGTATCGACCCGGTCTCGCTGAAGGGCCGCGACGCGGGCGTGTTCGTCGGAGCCGTTACGCCCGACTACGGGCCACGTCTGCATGCCGCCGCCGATGCCATCGAGGGCCACCTCGTGACAGGCACGTCCTCCCTCAGCGTCGTCTCCGGACGCATCGCCTACACTCTCGGGTTGGAGGGCCCCGCAGTCACGATCGACACCGCCTGCTCCTCCTCCCTCGTCGCGTTGCACCTGGCGGTCCAGTCCCTCCGCCGGGGCGAATGCTCCCTCGCCCTGACCGGCGGTGTGACCGTCATGTCCCAGCCCGGCACCTTCATCGGGTTCAGCCGTCAGCGCGGGATCGCGCCCGACGGCCGGTGCAAGCCCTTCTCGGCGGCCGCCGACGGCTTCGGTCCGGCGGAGGGCGCCGGTGTGCTCTGCCTCGAACGGCTCTCCGACGCCCGCCGCAACGGACACTCCGTCCTCGCCGTCATACGCGGCAC
The DNA here is from genome assembly GCA_005405945.1 of Streptomyces violaceusniger. Classification (GTDB taxonomy): domain Bacteria; phylum Actinomycetota; class Actinomycetes; order Streptomycetales; family Streptomycetaceae; genus Streptomyces; species Streptomyces violaceusniger. The sequence goes on along the minus strand of BJHW01000001.1, from coordinate 2,759,274 downwards.
CGCGACCAACCAGGACGGCGCCAGCAGTAGCCTTTCCGCCCCCAACGGTCTGGCGCAGCAGCGGGTGATTCGGGCGGCGTTGGAGGATGCGGGGTTGGCTGGGTCGGATGTGGATGTGGTGGAGGCGCATGGGACGGGGACGAAGCTGGGGGATCCGATTGAGGCGCAGGCGCTGATGGCGACCTATGGGCGGGAGCGGGATGCCGGTCGTCCGTTGTGGTTGGGTTCGGTGAAGTCCAACATCGGGCACACCCAGGCCGCCGCGGGTGTCGCCGGCGTCATCAAGATGGTGCAGGCGATGGAACATGGCGTCCTACCCGCCTCGCTGTACGCCGACGAACCCTCACCGCACATCGACTGGTCGCCCGGCACCGTACGTCTGCTGACCCACGCCACCACCTGGCCGCAAGACGAACGGCCACGCCGGGCGGGTGTGTCGTCGTTCGGCATCAGTGGCACCAACGCGCACGTCCTCATCGAAGAGGCACCCGCGGAGGAGACACCCGCGCCCGAGGACACCCCGGAACTGAAAGAACCGCCCGCCGCAGCGGAGACGCACCCGCTCGTCCCGTGGCCCCTGTCGGCCAAGTCCGCCGCCGCACTGCGCGACCAGGCCGTCCGCCTCGCCGCACATGCCGCCCGGCACCCTCACCACACACCCGCGGACATCGGCCTCAGCCTGGCCACAACCCGCAGCTCCTTCGACCACCGGGCCGTGCTGCTCACCCGCGAACTCACCCAGGCCGCCGACCGGCTGACACACCACGCGGCAGGGAGGACGCCCACGGAACTCGTCATCGGCACGGCCCGCCGCCGCACCGACCCCGTCTTTGTGTTTCCGGGTCAGGGGTCGCAGTGGGTGGGGATGGCGGTGGAGTTGTTGGATTCGTCGTCGGTGTTTGCGGAGCGGTTTGTGGTGTGTGGGGTGGCGTTGGAGCCGTGGGTGGGGTGGTCGTTGGTGGATGTGGTGCGGGGGTGGGGGTGCGCCGTCGTTTGAGCGGGTGGATGTGGTGCAGCCGGTGTTGTGGGCGGTGATGGTGTCGTTGGCGGCGGTGTGGCGGTCGTATGGGGTTGAGCCTGCTGCGGTGGTGGGGCATTCGCAGGGGGAGATTGCGGCTGCGGTGGTGGCGGGGGTGTTGAGTGTGGAGGAGGGTGCGCGGTTGGTGGCGTTGCGTAGTCGTGCGTTGACGGCACTGTCCGGCAAAGGCGGCATGGTCTCTGTGGCGGCCTCCCTGGACGAGGTACTGCGCCTGATCGACTCACACCAGGATGCCCTGTCCGTGGCGGCGGTCAACGGACCCTCGTCGGTGGTGGTGTCCGGAGAGGTGGCCGCGCTCGACGCTTTGCTGGCCGCATGTGAGGCCGACGGTGTACGGGCGCGCCGCATCCCCGTCGACTACGCGTCCCATTCGGCGCAGGTGGAGGAGATCCGCGACGAGGTGGAGAAGGCGGCCTCGGGTGTGGTGCCGCGCGCCCCGCAGGTGCCGTTCTTCTCGACCGTGACCGGCGACCCCTTGAGGCGACGGGGCTCGAAGGCGACTACTGGTATCGCAACCTGCGCCTCCAGGTCCGCTTTGAGGACACCATCCGCGTCCTGCTCGACGAGGGGTTCCGGCAATTCGTGGAGATCAGCCCGCACCCGGTGCTCCTACCGGGTATCGAGCAGACCGCCGAGGACCATGGTGAGGCCGACGTGTCCGTGGTGGGCACGCTCCGGCGAGGCGAGGGCGGCATGGAACGCATGCTCACGTCCGCCGCCGAGGCCTATGTCGCGGGGACGCCCGTGGAGTGGGCGCGCGTGCTCGACGGAACCGGCGCCCGCCGGGTCGCGCTGCCCACCTATCCCTTCCAACGGCGGCGCTACTGGCTGGAGCAGGGCTCCCCGGCCGACGCGGCAGCCACCGGTATGGACGTCGTCGAACACCCCTGCTCGACGCCGGTGTGCCGCTGCCGGACTCCGACGGGTACCTGTTCACGGGCCGATGGTCGCTCCGCACCCACCCCTGGCTGGCCGACCACGCTGTGCGCGGCCGGGCGGTGGCGCCGGGAACGGCTCTCGTGGAGACCGCCCTGCGCGCGGGAGACGCCGTGGGCTGCGACCTGCTCGCGGAACTCACCCTGGAAAGCCCGGTACTGCTGCCGGAGGACGGCGGCGCGCTCCGGGTCCAGGTGGTCGTCACGGGACCGCAGGACGACGGCCGCCGCGCCGTCACCTTGCATACCTGCGGCGCGGACGGCGACTGGACGCGACACGCCCGCGGCATCCTGACCGACGGTGGGCACACGGAACCGGCCGGACTCGAAACATGGCCACCGGCGGACGCGCAAACGGTGGAGACGACGGGACTGTACGAGCGGCTCGCGGCCAGCGGACTGGCCTACGGGCCCGCGTTCCACGGCCTCGAAACCGTCTGGCGCCGGGGCGAGGAAATCTACGCCGACGTCACCCTCCCAGAAGACGCAGGCCGGGTCGGTGACGCCTTCGGCCTGCACCCGGCGTTGCTGGATGCCGCGTTGCATGCGTGGCTGGCCTGCGCGGGCGGCGAAAGCGGCGAGGGCGGCGCCGTGCGGCTGCCGTTCGTGTGGGCCGGTGTGTCCCTGCACGCCACGGGAGCGACGCGACTGCGGGTGCGGCTCACCCCGGTCGCCGGTGGTGGCATGTCGGTGCTCGTGGCGGACGAGGCGGGCCGGCCGGTGGCGTCGGCCGAGACACTCGTGACCCGGCCACTGGGGAGGAAGGACTCGGCGGCGCCCCGCAGAACGACGGCGCCCCGTACCGCGTCGACTGGACCCCCGCACCGGCCGGATCCACCGAGCTCACAGCCCAGAGCGTCGCCGTCGTCGGCACGGACGGGCTCGGCCTCGACCGGCTCGCGCAATGCCACGACGACCTTGCCTCCCTCGGCGAGCGGGTGGACTCGGGCGCGTGCCCGGTGCCGGAGCACGTGCTTGCCGGCGTTGTCTCCTCTCCCGACGACGATGTGGCAACGGCGGCCACCTCCACCGCCCGCCGGGCGCTGGCGCTCGTGCAGTCCTGGCTGACGGACGACAGGTACGCCGCGGCCCGGCTCGTGCTGGTGACGCGGGGGGCCGTGCCCGCCGGAGCGGGCGAGGGCGTGTCGGACCTGGCCGCCGCACCCGTCTGGGGACTGGTGCGATCCGCCCAGACTGAGCACCCCGGCCGGTTCGTCCTCATCGACCTGGACGACGACGAGACCTCACTCACCGCACTGCCCGCGGCGCTGTCGACCGGGGAGCCCCAACTGGCGATCCGGCGCGGGAAAACGAGCGTTCCGCGACTGACGGCCGACCGCGCCGTCCCGCAGCTTCCCGACGGCTCCTGGCACCTTCGGGCCGCCCCGGAAACAGGTCTCGACGGACTGTCCCCGGCCCCCTCAGACGTGGCGACGCGACCCCTGGGTGAGCACGAGGTGCGGATCGATGTGCGCGCTGCGGGGCTCAACTTCCGGGACGTGCTGCTGTCGCTGGGCATGTACCCCGATGCCGACGACGTGCCGATGGGCAGCGAGGGCGCCGGGGTCGTGGTCGAGGTCGGCTCCCGCGTGAGCACCGTCAAGGTCGGCGATCGGGTGATGGGCCTGGCGCCCGGCTGGTTCGGAGACCGCACCATCACGGATGAGTGTGTGGTGGTGGGGGTGCCGTTGGGGTGGTCGTGGGTGGAGGCGGCGTCGGTGCCGGTGGCTTTTGTGACGGCGTTGTATGCGTTGCGGGAGTTGGCGGGGTTGGGTGTGGGGGAGTCGGTGTTGGTGCATGGGGCTGCTGGTGGGGTGGGGATGGCGGCGGTGCAGGTGGCGCGGTGGTTGGGGGCGGAGGTGTTTGCGACGGCGGCTCCGGTGAAGTGGGGTGTGGTGCGGGGTTGGGGGTGGATGGGTCGCGGATTGCTTCGTCGCGGTCGTTGGAGTTTGAGGGGGCCTTCCGGGCGGTGTCGGGTGGTCGGGGGTGGATGTGGTGCTTGATTCGCTGGCGGGTGAGTTTGTTGATGCGTCGTTGCGTTTGGTGGCTGGGGGTGGCCGGTTTGTGGAGATGGGGAAGGCTGATGTGCGGGATGCGGGGGAGGTGGCTGCGGCTTTTGGTGGGGTGAGGTATCGGGCGTTCGATCTGGCGGAGGTCGGTGAGCGGCGTATGGGGGAGTTGTTGCGGGAGGTGGTGGGTCTTTTTGAGGCGGGTGTTTTGCGGTTGTTGCCGGTGCGGGCGTGGGATGTGCGTCGTGCTGGTGAGGTGTTCGGGTTGATGAGTCGGGCCGAGCATGTGGGCAAGCTTGTGCTGAGTGTGCCGGCTGGGCCTGAGGTGTCGGATGGGTGTGTGGTGGTGACGGGGGCGTCGGGTGTTCTGGGGGTGTTGTTGCCCGGCATCTGGTGGAGCGCAGGGGGGTGCGTCGGCTGTTGTTGCTCAGCCGTCGCGGTCAGGACGCTCCGGGTATGGCGGAGTTGGTCGAGGAGTTGACCGTGTTGGGTGCCTTGGTTGAGGTGGCTGCGTGTGATGTGGCGGATCGGGGGGCGTTGGCCGGGGTGCTGGGGGCGGTGTCTGGTGGGGTGTCGGGGGTGGTGCATGCGGCGGGTGTGCTGGATGACGTGACGGTGCAGGCGCTGACCGGGGAGCGGCTGGATCGGGTGATGGCGGTGAAGGTGGCGGGTGCGTGGAATCTGCATGAGTTGACTGCCGGGCATGATGTGCGGTTGTTTGTGGTGTTTTCTTCGGCTGCGGGGGTGTTGGGTGCGGCGGGTCAGGCGAATTATGCGGCGGGTAATACTTTCCTTGATGCGTTGGCGGCGTATCGGCGGTCTCGTGGGTTGCCGGGGGTGTCGGTGGCGTGGGGGTTGTGGGAGCAGCGCAGTGCTATGACCGGGCACCTCAGCGACACCGACCTCACCCGCATCACCCGCGCAGGTGTGGTACCGATGTCGGACGACGAGGGGCTACGGCTCCTTGATGCCACCGGGGAATCGGAGGAGAGCCTGGTACTGGCCGCCCGTCTCGACACCCGCACTCTCGACGCGGACGCTCCCGTACAACCCATGCTGCGCGGCCTGACCAAGAAGTCCGCGCCGCCCCGCCGTCGTACCCTCACCACACCGGCGAACGGCTCCGAGTCCGGCGAGTCCAGTGCCCTGAGGCAACGGCTGCTCGCCCAGCGGTCCGAGGACCGCCGCAGCACGGCGCTGCACCTCGTGCGCACCCAGGTGTCGGCCGTTCTGGGCCACGACTCCCCGGACGCCGTGGCCGCGGACCGCGTGTTCAAGGACCTCGGACTGGACTCGCTGACGGCGGTCGACCTGCGCAACCGGCTGAGCGCGGCGACCGGACTGCGCCTGCCGGCCACGGTCGCCTTCGACCACCCGACCAGCGCCGCGCTCACCGACCACATCCTCACGGAACTCCTCGGCGCGCAGCACACCGATCCCCAGCCCACCTCGGGCACGGGCACCCCGGCCCCGGCACGCCCGTCGACGATCCCATCGCCATCGTGGGCATGGCCTGCCGCTACCCGGGCGGTGTCGCCACCCCGAGGACCTGTGGCGTCTCGTCCTGGCCGGCGGGGACGCGATCGGCGGTCTGCCCACCGACCGGGGCTGGGACATCGAGGGCGTCTACGACCCAGACCCGGACGCGCCCGGCCGGACGTACGCGCGTGAGGGCGGATTCCTGTACGACGCGAGCCGGTTCGACGCGGAGTTCTTCGGCGTCTCGCCGGTTGAGGCGCTGGCAATGGACCCGCAGCAGCGGCTGCTTCTGGAGACCAGTTGGGAAGCGGTCGAGCGCGCCGGGATCGTTCCTGCCGCGTTGCGCGGCAGCCGCACCGGCGTGTTCGTCGGCTCCCACTACCAGGAGTACGGCCCGCGCCTGCACAAGGCGGGCCAGGGCTCCGAGGGGCACCTGCTCACCGGCACTGCGGGGAGCGTCGTCTCCGGGCGGGTCGCGTACGTCCTGGGTCTCGAAGGGCCCGCCGTCACCGTGGACACCGCGTGCTCGTCGTCGCTCGTGGCCCTGCACATGGCCGTACGGGCGCTGCAGGCAGGGGAGTGCGACCTCGCCCTGGCCGGAGGCGTCGCCGTGATGCCCAGCCCCGGTGCGCTGGTGAGCTTCAGCCGGCAGCGCGGCCTGGCACCTGATGGGCGCTGCAAGGCGTTCGCCGCGGATGCCGACGGCACCTCGCTCGCCGAGGGCGCGGGTGTGCTGCTGGTGGAACGGCTGTCGGACGCGCGCCGCAACGGACACCGCGTCCTCGCCGTCGTACGCGGTTCGGCGACGAACCAGGACGGTGCCTCCAACGGGCTGTCCGCGCCGAGCGGCCCCGCCCAGCAGCGCGTCATCCGTGCCGCCCTCGCCGACGCCCGTCTCGGCGCGGCCGACGTGGACGCGGTGGAGGCCCACGGCACCGGTACCAGGCTCGGCGACCCGATCGAGGCGCAGGCCGTGCTGGCGACGTACGGTCAGGAGCGGGCTGCTGGGGACCGGCCGTTGTGGTTGGGTTCGGTGAAGTCCAACATCGGGCACACCCAGGCCGCCGCCGGCGTGGCCGGCGTTATCAAGATGGTGCAGGCCATGGAACACGGCGTCCTGCCCCGCTCGCTGCATCTCGAACAGCCGTCGCCGCACGTCGACTGGTCGAGCGGCGACGTCGAACTGCTGCGCGACTCCGTGCCGTGGCCCGCGACGGAACGGCCCAGGCGCGTCGGCGTGTCGTCCTTCGGCATCAGCGGCACCAATGCGCACGTCGTCCTCGAAGAGCCCCCGCGGGAGCAACGCGTCCCGCAGCCCCCGGCCTTCGAGGCGCAGACGAGCGCCGGGGTGGTCCCCTGGATCGTCTCCGGGCGGTCCGCGGCGGCTCTGCGCGCACAGGCCCGGCGCCTGCTCGCCCATGTACGGGGTGACGGCGTGGACCCGGAGGATGTGGCCGTGGCACTCGCGACACAACGCTCGGTGTTCGAGCACCGCGCCGTCGTCTTCGGCGACCGGCGCACGGACCTCCTGTCGGGACTGGAGGCGCTGGACGAGGGCAGGCCCGCGCCGAACCTCGTGCCGGGAGCCGTCACGCCCGGCCGGACGGCGGTGCTCTTCACGGGGCAGGGAAGCCAGCGCGTCGGCATGGGACGGGAGCTGTACGAGACGCACCCCGTCTTCACCGAGGCTTTCGACGCGGCCTGCGCCCAATTCGACGCGCTGCTGCCCCAGCGGCCCCTGCGAGACATCGTCTTCGGCCTGCGGGAAGGGGCCGACCGTGAGCTGTCCCGCACCGTGTTCACCCAGTGCGGGCTGTTCGCCGTCGAGGTGGCGCTCTACCGGCTCGTCGAGTCCTGGGGCGTGCGGCCCGACTTCGTCGGCGGCCACTCCATCGGTGAGGTCGTCGCCGCACACGTCGCCGGTGTGCTCACGCTCGCCGACGCGTGCGCGCTCGTCGCCGCCCGCGGCGGACTCATGCAGCAACTGCCCGGTGGGGGAGCGATGGTGGCCGTGCGGCTCCCGGAGGCCGATGTGCTGCCGCTGCTGGCGGGCCGCGAGGACGAGGTGGGCCTGGCCGCGGTCAACGGGCCGGACTCCGTCGTCGTCTCGGGCGCGGAGGAGGCCGTCGCCGAAATCGTCGCCGTCCTGCGCGAGCGCGGCGCGGAGACGAAGCGGCTCGACGTGTCGCACGCCTTCCACTCGCCGCTCATGGAACCGGTCCTCGCCGAGTTCCACGAGAAATTGCGCCCGCTGGCCTTCTCCGTTCCCGAGATCCCCGTCGTCTCGCACCTGACCGGCGCGCTCCTGCCCATGGACCGGCCGTGCGGCCCCGACCACTGGGTGCGGCACGTGCGGGAGCCGGTGCGCTTCGCCGACGGGGTGGCCGCACTCGTCGCGCAGGGTGTGACCACCTTCTTCGAACTCGGGCCGGACGGCGTTCTGTCGGCGGTCGGCCCGGACAGCGCCTCCGGAGCAGAGTTCGTGCCCGCGCTGCGCAGGGACGCCGACGAGACGGCATCCCTCACCGAGGCGGTCGCCCGCCTGTTCGTGCGCGGAACCACGGTCGACTGGTCCGCCGTGCCGGCCTGCCGCGGCCGGACACCGCAGCCCGTGCGGCTGCCGACCTACGCCTTCCAGCGCGAGGACTACTGGCTGCGCTCCGAGGGCGACACCGCGTTGCGCGACACTGCGGACACGCGCCTGCTGGACGCCGTGGAACAGGCTGACGACGACGCGGCACTCCTCGCCGGACTGGGCCTGGACGACCCTGGACTGACGGCCGGGGCGCTGCCGCTGCTGGCGGCGCTGCGACGGCGCCGCCGCGACGACCAGCGCGTCGACGGCTGGCGCTACCGGACCACCTGGAGCCCGGTGACCGTCTCGTCCGTCACCCCCTCCGGCACCTGGCTCCTCGTCCTCCCCGATCGGCTCGCCGGCGACGCATGGGTCACCGGCTTGGCCGAGTCGCTCACCGCCCACGGTGCGACCCTGGCGCTCGTGCACGTCACGAACACGGGGAGCCTCACTGAACAGCTTCGTGCCGCCGTGGCCGACGCCGACGGCTCCGTCACTGGTGTCCTGTCGCTGCTCGCCCTCGCGCCCGGACGCGACCGCGAGTACGACGCGGTACCCCAGGGCGTCGCCCTCACCCTGTCGCTCCTTCAGTCGCTGGAGGAGACGGGTATGCGCGCTCCCGTGTGGCACGTGACCCGCTCCGCCGTGGCGGTCACCAGCGCCGAACGCGTGCACCACCCCGAGCAGTCCGCTGTGCAGGCTCTCGGTCGCGTAGCCGTTCTGGAGGCACCCGAGTGGTGGGCCGGCAGCATCGACCTGCCGGAGACCCTCGACGGCTGGGTGGGCGACCGGTTCACGGCCGTTCTGGCATGCGGCGCCGGTGAGAACGAGGTGGCCGTACGCGGATCGGGGGTCTTCGCCCGCCGTGTCGCCCCGGCCGCCGCGCCCGCCCGAGCCGCCGCGTCCTGGCGGCCCACCGGAACCGTTCTGGTCACCGGTGGCACCGGGGCCCTCGGCCGGCAGGTCGCCCTGTGGCTCGCCCGCACTGGAGCCAAACGGCTCGTGCTCACCTCACGGCGCGGTCCCGCAACCGAAGGCGCCGAGGCACTGCGCGACGAACTCGCCGCCCTCGGTACCCACGCTGACATCGTCGCCTGCGACGTCGGCGACCGGTCCGCCGTGGCCGCCCTGCTGGACGGCATCCCTCAGGACAGCCCGATGACCGCGGTCGTGCACGCGGCCGGTGTCCTAGACGACGGCGTCCTTGCCAAGATGACCACGTCCCGATTCCAGGAAGTGGTACGGGTCAAGGCGGAGGCCGCACGGCACCTGCACGACCTCACCCGTGACGCGGACCTCGCCGCGTTCGTGCTCTTCTCGTCCTTCGCCGGCACCGTCGGGGCCGCAGGCCAGGCCAACTATGTCGTCGCGAACGCTCTCCTGGACGCCCTCGCCGAGGAACGGCGCGTCGCGGGGCTACCCGTGACGTCCATCGCCTGGGGGCCGTGGGCCGACGCCGGCATGGCGGTCGACGGCAGTGCGGCGCAGCGCACCGTCGCGCTCAGCGGTCTGCACCCGATGGAGCCCGGTCTCGCCCTGCGGGCGCTGGAGCGGGCCGTCATGGCGGGGGAAGCCCAGATCGCCGTCGTCGACGCCGACTGGAAACGCCACGTCGACCACCTGGCCGGCAGTCCCGAGGCCCGTCCTCTCACCCGGCTGCTCAGCGGCATCCCCGCCGTACGCGCGGCAGGCACCGTCACGGCGTCCCAACCCCGTCAGAGCCCGGAGGCGTTCGCCCGGCGCCTGAAGTCGCTGCCCGACGCCGAACGTGACGAGGAGCTTCTGCGGCTCGTGCGCGCGCACGCCGCCCTGGTGCTCGGACACGGCTCGCCGGACGTCATCGCCCCACGGCGCAACTTCGTCGAGATGGGCTTCGACTCCCTCACCGCCACGCGGCTGGCTATCCGGCTCGGCGCCGCCACCGGTCTGCAGGTCAATGGCGCCATGGTGTTCGCCCACCGCACCCCGAGCGCCCTGGCCGGGCACTTGCTCAGCCTGTATGCGGGACCGCGTCCCCGGCAGCGGCCGCGGCTGCGTCCCCGCAACCGTGGCTGACCGGCACTGAGTGGCGGAAAACAAAACGTAAAGCAAAGGTGAGAGCCGCCGTCATGTGACGGCGGCTCTCACCGAGGCGCGGGGCGGGGGACTACCAGGTGACCGGCAGTTCATGGATGCCGTAGACGACCATGTCGGTGCGCATGCGCACCTTCTCCATGGGGATGGCCAGTTCCAGCCCAGGGAAGCGGTCGAGCAACCCGCGGTAGCCGGCGACCAGCTCTGTCCGGGCCAGGTGCTGCCCCAGGCACTGGTGGATGCCGTAGCCGAACGCCAGGTGGGCGCTGCGCGGACGTCCGACGTCGAGGGTGTCGGGGTCGTCCACGAGCGCCGGGTCACGATTCACCGCGGGTACGGAAACGGCGACGCTCTGGCCGGCCCGGACTGTGACGCCGCCGATGACGGCGTCCTCCTGGGCGATGCGGACGGGGAACGCGTTCAGGATGGCGAGGTAGCGCAGCAGTTCCTCGACGGCACCGGGGATCAGTGACGGGTCGGCGCGCAGCCGACGGGTTTGATCGGGGTTGCGCAGCAGCGTGAAGGTGCCCAGGCTGAGCATGTTCATCGTGGTCTCGTGCCCGGCGACCAGCAGCTGTGCCGCGATGCCCATGATCTCCTCGTCGCTCAGCTCCGTGTGAGCGGTCAACTCGGAGATCAGGTCCGAGCCGGGCTGCTTGCGCTTGGACTTGATCAGCGCGTCGAGAAACTCGACGAGGGAGACCCGTACGTCGTGGTAATCGGCATCGTTCAAGTCCTGTCGCATGATCCGCGCCGCCACGGACTGGAAGGCTTTTCGCTCCTCGTACGAGACGCCGAGGAGTTCGCAGATCACCAGGGATGGCACCGGTAGTGCGAAGTGCTGTACCAGGTCGGCGGGCCGGCCTGCCGCCTCCAGGCTGTCCAGCCCCCCGGCCACGATCTCCTCGATGCGTGTCTCCAGCTCTCGCGCCCGTTTCACCGTGAAGTAGCGGGTGAGCTGGGAGCGGTAGTAGCCGTGGTACGGCGGATCCATGACCATGAATGTGCCCGGCCCATTGCCTCGGTTGCTGCGGATCCAAGCCGGTACGGGCTGGACGGTGTCGTCGCCGCGCCAGCGCTCGGCGCTGAACCGGGGGTCGCTCAGCACCTGCCGTGCCTCGTGGTAGCCGGTCACCAGCCACCCGACGCTGCCCTCGATGAACCTCAGCGGACTGATGGGTGGCCCGCCCAGCAACGTGGTGGGCGGATTGACGTAGTCCTCGCGTTCCCGCGGATAGGTGGGCAGGGCTTCGTGGGCCGGGCACGTCGGTGTGTGCACGGTGGTCCTCCTTCTTGGTGGCCGCGGGCTGCAGGCGATGTTCGGACGTGACGGAAAGCAGGCGATCGTCAGTCCTTGTGGAGGGTGATCGCCCTGGCTGGACAGAGGTTCGCAGCGTCGCGCACTGCCAGGCCCAGGCTCTCGTCGGGGGAGTCCACCAAGAGGACGACGCGGCCGTCCTCGTCGTTCTGGTCGAAGACGTTCTCGGCGGCCAGCACGCACTGCCCGGCGCCCACACATCTGTCCGTGTCGGTCGTGATCCTCATCGGCTTGCCTCTCTTCTCACGGTTGGGGGCGGGTCAGACGACTTCCAGCTCGGGCAGCGGGAACACCAGCCTGCCGCCAGCCGTGAGGTAGTCCCGCTCCCGTTCGAGGTAGCCGTCGCGATACACCCAGGGCAAGACGAACAGCTGATCGGGACGGGCCGCCTTGGCCGCCTCCTCGGAGACGATGGGGATGCCGGTGCCCGGGGTGAAGTGGCCGGCCTTCTCGGGGCTGACCTCGCCGATGCACATGAGGTCGTCCTCGGTGACGGCGCAGTACTGCAACAGCACGTTCCCCTTGGTCGAGGCGCCGTAGCCGACGGTTAGGCGGCCTTCCTTCCGGGAGAGGTCAAGGAACTCCCTGGTCCGGTCGCGGTGCTCCTCCACCCGCCGTACGAAGGCGTCGTACGGCGCCGAGGTGTCCAGCCCGAGCCCGAGTTCCTGGGCGCGCAGCCGGGCGAGCCCCGCCTCGTCGGGCCGGTGCGGCGAGCCGCGACGGGCGAGCGTCACGCACAAGCTGCCCCCGTAGACGTCGGTGATCTCCGCCTTCACGACCTCCAGCTCCACCCGCTCGGCCATCCACTCGATCTGCCGCAGTGAGTAGTACTCCAGGTGCTCGTGGCAGATGGTGTCGTACGCGGTGACCTCAAGGAGCTTGGGGAGGTAGCTCATCTCCATCATCCACACGCCGTCAGGGGCGAGGACGTCCCGGATGTCGCCCATGAACCGCAGGGGATCCGGCAGGTCGTAGAACATGGCGATCGAGGTGACGATCCGTGCCTGGCGGCTTCCGTGATGTTCGGCGAAGACCTCGCGGGTGAAGAACTCCGGGATGAGGTCGACGTGATCGGGATAGTACGAGCGCCATTTCTCCCCCGTCGGGTCGACGCCGACCAAGGTCGGGCCGTCGGGGCGGTAGCCGCGCAGCAGGGTGGAGTCGTTACTGCCGATGTCCAGCACCAGATCTCCCGGGCCGACGTCGACACGCGCGGTGAGTTCCGCGACCTTGTGGTGCAGGTGGTTGACCATGAACGGGCGAATGCCCGAGCGGTAGCCGTAGTGGGCTCCATACATCAGGGACAGGTCGGCGGTGTGCCTCAGCTGCACCAGGCCACAGCCGTCCGGGCCGCACCTGACCACTTCCAGCGGCGCGGCCGGGACGACCTCCTCACGGCTGCTCGGGAAGATGCCGGTGAGGGACTGCCGTCCCAGGTCGAGTACCGGCAGCAGGGTGCGGTTGCCACACACGCGGCATTCTGTGATGACCATGCGTTCTCCGTGAAACATGAGGGCCCTCAGGGGCCGGTGGATCCGATCGGGAAACCGGGCGACAGCGCGTGCCGCGGCGGCCTCAGCGCTTGGCGCCCAGGCTCAGGCCGTGCTCGTACGGCAGTCCGGAAACGGTCGTGACCTCCTCGAACCCGGCACGGCGCAGCCACCGTTCGTAGTCGCGGGCCGGGTAGGCCATGCCCCGGCCACTGGCCAGGACGTTGAAGTACAGGCCCAGCCGGGCGCCGAAGACTCCCTCGGTCTCGTCGTCCGAGACGTTGTAGCCGTAGAGCATGACCTTCCCGCCCGCGGGCAACGAGGCGTGAGCCTTGCCCAGCAGACGCAGGATGGCGTCCTCGTCGAAGATCTCCAGCACGTGGCTGAACAGCACCGCGTCCGGACCCTCCGGAAACGGGTCGGCGAAGATGTCGCCCGGCAGCAGCGTCACCCGGTCCGGATACGCGGCGGCCGCCGCGTGGTCCGCGAGCCGTGACACGCTCGGCATGTCGAACACCGTCGACCGCAGATCGGGGTGACGCGCCACCAGCCGCGCTGACGTGCTCCCGTCGCCGCCGCCGACGTCCAGGACGTGCCGGACCCCCTCGAACACGGGCTGCTCGACCAGCGCGTCGACCGAGCGGAGCGTGAATGCGCTCATCGCCCGGTGGAAGACCTCCTCCAGTGGAGGATTGTGCGCCAGCCGCTGGTACAGGGTCGGCTCGTCACCGGGATGGGCGTCCAGGGCGGTGTTGGTGCCGGCGCGCAGCGCCTTCGTCATGTGGGCGAACGCCGGGTAGTAGACCTCCTTCCAGCCGGTCAGGATGTGGCTCCAGCTGTCCGGCGCGTCGTCCGCTGCCAGAAGTTCTTCCGCGACGGGGGAGTTGTGATAGCCGCCGTCCCGGCGTTGCAGCAGGCCGGTCGTGCAGACCGCCTGGAGCAGCACGCGCAGCTGGTGCGCCGGCAGCCCGCAGAACGCGCGTATCTCCTCCGGACCGGCACCCGGTTTCATGGACAGGAAAGGGAAGATCCTCAGCTCGGCGGCCGTGGCGACGGCATTGAACAGCGCGGGCGCATTGACGAGGAAATGGAAGCGTTCGAGGACGGGGTCAGCTTCGTGGGTGCTGCTCATGATTCTCCGCATCTCTGCTGCCGGGGAAGGACGGTATGCAACCGCAGCCTGGAAATGACATGGACCGGCCGCCGTATCGCGATGGTCCCGAAACTTCGAACCGCAATCCGTCCGCAATTCCCGCGGTTACAGCGCCGTCGTACGTTGATGCGTACGATGAGGCGAGGCTTCGCGGGCTCGACGGGAACAGGGCGCGCCGGAGAATTCCGTAACTGCGGTTACCACTGGTGTCGTCCGGCGGCGTCCACCCGCAACATACAGATCATGGAAAGCTTCCGCACCCACCCTGACACGGAAACGATGCGCCTGAACAGCTTCGACGAGTGGTCGCCGCTGCGGGAAATCATCGTCGGATCGGCGGACGACTATGTCTCGTGCGAGCGGGAGCTGTCCTTCGACCTCTTGTTTTACGACAGTCTCGCCGAAGACAATCCGGCTCCGACGAAGCCGCTTCCGAGCCCACCGGGTTCACCGGCTGATCGACAGCCACATCGACAGCATGGTGCTGGCTCTGCGGCCCGGCCTGCTGCTGGTCGACTCGGGAGGGGCGGCCGACGCACTTCCGGGCGCACTGCGCCGCTTCCTGCGGTACGAGGACGGCGCGCTCATCCTCACCAGCCCCCCTTCATCGACCTCAACGTGCTGTCCGTTGACCCGGACACCGTCCTGGTCAACGAGGCATGCCCCGAACTGGCGCGGACCCTGGAGGAGGCGAAATTCACCGTGGTACCGGTACAGCACCGGCACCGGCGGTTGTTCGGTGGCGGCTTCCACTGCTTCACCCTCGCCACTGTCCGCGAGGGCGGGCCCGAGGAATACCACGCCTGACGAACCCGCAGCCCCAGCGACAATCCGGGGTCCGGTCACCGCGTCATACGGAGGAAAACGTGCGAGCCACCAAGGGACCGGCGCTTCACGCCCCCGGGAAGCCGTCACCACACCACCGATCCACCACCGCGCCAGGCATCGTCGGCGTGGGCACCGCCGTGCCGCCGGCCTCGTACACGCAAAAGGACGTGCTCGACACCTTCGGCATCACCGACCAGCGGATCCGCTCCATCTTCCTCCGCGGAGCGATCGAGCGGCGCAATCTCACCCTGCCGCCGCCCGGCCCCGACGGCCGCCCCGCCGCCGAGACCCAGAGCGAGTTGCTGCGCAAGCACACCGAGACAGGCCTTCGTATGGGGCGGGAGGCCACCGAACGCTGCCTGAAGGACATCGGCGCCGCCCTCGCCGACATCCGCTACCTGTGCTGCGTCACCTCCACCGGATTCCTCACGCCCGGCTTCTCCGCGCTGCTCATCAAGGACCTCGGCATCGAGCAGTCCTGTCAGCGCCTGGATGTCGTCGGCATGGGCTGCAACGCCGGCCTCAACGCTTTGAACGCGGTATCCGGCTGGGCCGCCGGCCACCCCGGCGAACTCGCGCTGATGGTGTGCATCGAGGCCTGCTCCGCCGCGTACGTGTTCGACGGAACCCTGCGCTCGTCGGTAGTCAACAGCCTGTTCGGCGACGGATCGGCGGCCGTCGCCGTCCGCGCTCCCGGACGAGGCCGCGAGCAGCGGTCCCCGGCACCCGCGCTCCTGCGATTCTCCAGCCACATCATCTCCGAGGCCGTCGACGCGATGCGCTACGACTGGGATGAGTCACACGGCAAGTTCAGCTTCTACCTCGACCCGGAGGTCCCCTACGTCGTCGGCGCCAACGTCGAGACCGCCGTGCAACGACTCCTGGAGGGCACCGGCCTGCGCACGGGCGACATCGCTCACTGGGTGGTGCACTCCGGCGGCAAGAAGGTCATCGACTCCATCCGGGTGAACCTCGGACTGTCCCGGCACGACGTGCGGCACACCACCGGCGTCCTGCGCGACCACGGCAACCTCTCCAGCGGCTCGTTCCTGTTCTCCTACGAGCGGCTGCGCGACGAGCGGGCCGCCGTCCCCGGCGACTTCGGCGTGCTGATGACCATGGGACCGGGGTCGACCATTGAGACGGCCCTCGTGGGCTGGTGACGGAAGGAACCGCTGCTGACATGAAGACCGAGCCCGACCTGACCCGGCTGCCCGATGGGCTGGGCGTCCTGGCCCGGCTGGACGGCGGCAGGCCGCTGCCCGAGCTGACCGCGGTGGTGAACGCGGTGTGCGAGGAGGCGGAGGAGCGCCACGACAAGACGGTTGCCATCCTCCCGTCCCCGCCGGAGCCGATACCAGCACGCGAGTGGCCCGGTGACGTCTCCATCCAGGACGTCAACCGCTGGGAACGCGCCATCCGCCGGCTGGAACGCCTCGACACCGTCGTGATCACCGCCGCGCGGGGCACCTGCGGCGGGCCGCTCCTCGACCTGCTGCTCGCCGCGGACTTCCGCATCGGTGCCCCCGGCCTGAAGCTCGTACTGCCGGTCAATGACGGCCACTTCTGGCCCGGCATGTCCCTCTACCGGCTGGTGCAGCACCTCGGCCTCCCCCGAGCCCGTCGCCTCGTCTTGTGGGGCACCGACATCTCGCTGACCGAGGCCATGGACCTCGGCCTCATCGACGAGGTCAGCGACGACCTGCCGGAGACCGTGCGCACCGCGGTGGCGCTGCGCGGCCGGCTCTCCGACCCCGAGACCCGTATCCGGCGCCACCTCCTTCAGGAGGCCGCAACCGCCGAGTACGACGACGCCCTCGGCGTCCATCTCGCCGCCTGCGACCGCGAGCTGCGGCGCCTGCACCACACCGGCGGGCCCGTCACATCCCGGACGGAGGTACCCGGGTGACCACCGAAGCGTTCCCACGGTGGGGCACCATCGCCCCCACTGCCGTCCACGGTGACGTCGAACAGGACGCACGGCGCCTTGCCGGCTTGGTCGCCGGGGGAGAGCGGCTGCTCGCCGCGCTCCCGTCCTGCCCCGACCGCGCCCCGCACGACCGCGAGCGGGCCGCCGCGATCCACGAGCGGGCCCGCCGCGTTCGCCGAGCCTTCCTCGCCCGCCATGCCGAGTCGGTGTACGGACTGCTCACCGACGGGCTGACCCGCCCGGTCCGGCTGCCGGAACTCGTCTACGAGGCGGCCGAACACTTCCCCGGACTAGTGCCGACCCGCGCGCAGATGGACGCCGAACGCGAACTCGTCCAGGCGGACAAGGAAGGCCGCGAGATCGATCAGGCCCTCTTCTGCGGCGCCGTGCTGCGCTCACCCACCGCCGGCCACCACCTCGTCGAGACGATGCTGCGGCCCACCCCCCGCGCGATCGGCCTCCTCGACGCGTTCCGCGCCAATGGCCGGGCCGAACTGGAGACGGTGCACGTCGAACGCCGGGGCGCGGCGGCCCATGTGGAGTTCCGCAACGCCGGGCGCCTCAACGCCGAGGACGACCGGCTGATCGCCGACCTCGACACCGCCGTCGACCTGGCGCTCCTCGATGACGCGGTCAAGGTGGGCGTCCTGCGCGGCGGCACCGTCGACCACCCTAAATACCGGGGCGGCGCGTCTTCAGCGCCGGTGTCAACCTGACCGATCTGCGTAATGGAGGGATCTCCTTCGTCGAGTTCCTCCTGGGGCGCGAACTCGGCTACATCAGCAAGCTGCTGCGCGGCCTGCTGACTGACCCGGCTCCCGGGGCGTGGACCGAGCGCGCGGTGGGCAAACCGTGGATCGGCGCTGTGGACACCTTCGCCATCGGTGGCGGCATGCAACTCCTGCTCGTGCTCGACCACGTCATCGCCGAGGAGAACGCGTTCGTCAGCCTGCCCGCCGCCGAGGAGGGCATCGTGCCCGGCCTGGGCAACCTCCGGCTCACCCGGCTGACCGGGGCGCGCCTAGCCCGCCAGGTGGTGCTCGGCGGACGGCGCATCGCAGCCACCGACCCCGAGGCCCGGCTCGTCTGCGACGAGGTCGTGCCCGCCGACCGCATGGGCGCCGCGATCGACCGGGCCGTGCGGGCACTGTCCGCGCCCGCCGTCGCCGCCAACCGGCACATGCTCGCCCTGGCCGAGGAGCCCCTCGACCTGTTCCGCACCTACCTCGCCGAGTTCGCCGTCGCCCAGTCGGCCCGCACCTATGCCCCGGACGTCCTCGCCAAGGTCGAACGGCGCTGGCAGGACGGGGAACGGCGACGCGCCGACGGGCGGAGTCGGCCGTGACCACCGCGCCCGATCTGGACGCGCGGGATCTCCACGGATCACTGCAGGACCCCGTCCTCGGCTCCATCGGCTTCCTCAACGAGGTGATGAGCCGTCACCCCGACGCCATCTCCTTCGCCCCCGGCGCCCCCACCCCGAGTTCGTCCGGCACCTCGACACCCGGGCCCTGACCGACCGCTTCCTCACCCACCTCGTCGCCGACCGCGGCCTCGACCCGGCGCGCGCCGAGCGCCTGCTCTACGAATACGGGCCGGCGCAGGGCCTCATCAACGACCTCGTGGCCGGGGCACTCCGTGCCGACCAGGGCATCCGCGCCGACGCTCGGGCCGTCGTGATCACTGTGGGCGCCCAGGAGGCGATGCTGCTGACGCTGCGGGCTCTCTTCCGCGAAGCCGGTGACGTCCTCGCCGTCGCCGACCCCTGTTTCGTCGGGATCGTCGGCGCCGCCCGCCTGCTCGACATCCCCGTAGTCGCCGTCCACGAGGGAGACAACGGGCTCGACATCGACGACCTCTCCGCTCGCTGCCGCGAGGCCCACGCGGCCGGCCGCCGGGTCCGCGCCTGCTATGTCGCCCCCGACTTCTCCAATCCCGGCGGCGTCCGCATGCCCCTCGACCTGCGCCGGCGCCTCCTTGATCTGGCGGCCCGCGAGGATCTGCTGCTGATCGAGGACAACGCCTACGGGTTCACCGCCCCGAGGACGACACTTTGCCCGGCCTGAAGGCCCTGGACACCGGGCGCCGCGTCATCCACCTCGGCACCTTCGCGAAGGTCGGCTTCCCCGGAGCCCGTGTCGGCTATGCCGTCGCCGACCAGCGAGTCCGGCACGCGGGCGGCGAGCGGCTGCTCGCCGAGGAACTGGCGGACCTCAAGACCATGGTCACCGTCAACACGTCCCCACTGTCCCAGGCGGTCGTCGGCGGCCTGCTCCTCGACCACGGCCGCTCCCTGACCGCACTGGCCCGGCGCAAGGCGGACCGGTACCGGCGTAACCTCGCTTGCCTGGCCGACGCCCTGGAACGGCATCTCGCCGACGCCCCGGCGGGCGTCACCTGGAACCGGCCCGCCGGAGGGTTCTTCGTCCGCGTCAACCTTCCGGTGCGTGCCGACGCGGCGCTGCTGGAGGTGTCCGCCCGTGACTACGGGGTGCTGTGGACGCCGATGAGCCAGTTCTTCCTCACCGGCCGGGGCGACCGGCAGATCCGGCTCTCGTGCAGCTATCTGGAGCCCGACCGGATCGAGACCGGGGTCCGGCGGCTCGCCACCTTCCTCAGGAAGGAGACCGGGACATGAGCCCACAGACCGGCACCGCGGCACCTGATCCCACCGCAACGAGCGCCCGACCCGTACCATGCGACGAAAGGCCACTCCCCATGCGCCTCAACAGCTACGACGACTTCACCCCGCTGAAAGAGGTCGTCGTCGGTTCGGCAGACGGCTACCGCGACCGCCTGCGCGACATGTCGTTCGACATGTTCATCAGCGACAACCTGTCCGGCGCCCGCGGCTACTACCCCAGCATCTCCACCTGGCGCGACAGCGAGGAGCGCCGCGGGCGCAACTCGCCGCACCGGCTGGCGATGAAGGAGCGGTTCACTGACGAACTCATCGAGGACGTCGAGGGCGTCGCCGCCGTCCTGACGTCACTCGGTGTCACCGTGCACCGCCCACGCCAGCCCGGACCCGGGCTCACCGAAGTCGCCACGCCCGCGTGGAAGGCCGCCGTCACACCGCCGCTCAACGTCCGGGACAACACCCTCGTCCTGGGCGACGAGATCATCGAGACCCCGCCGACCCTGCGTGACCGCTACTTCGAGACGCAGTTCCTCAAGCCGGTCTTCCTGGACTACTTCCGGCAGGGCGCCCGCTGGACGACCATGCCGCGGCCGATGATGACCGACCACTCCTTCGACCCCGCCAACGTCGCCAACGCCGCCCCCAACATCGAAGTCCCCCTGGACCCCGAGGACTCGCCCTACGACGTCGGCCTGGAACCGATGATCGACGGCGCCAATTGCCTGTGCCTGGGCCGCGATCTGCTCGTCAACGTCTCCAACGCCAACCACGCCCTGGCCTACGACTGGCTGGTACGCCACCTGGACGGGCGGTTCCGCGTGCACCGTATCGACAGGCTGACCCAGAGCCACATCGACAGCGTGGTCGTCCCGCTGCGCCCCGGCACCCTCCTGCTGCGCGACCCCGGCGTCCTCGACTACCTGCCCGAGTCGCTGCGCGGCTGGGACACCATCGTTCCACCCCCGCCGGGCATCAGTGACTACCCCCAGTACGACAACGACGACCCGATTCCGGCGAGCCCGTACATCGACCTGAACGTGCTGTCCATCGACGAGGACACCGTCATGGTCAACGACGCCTGCAAGACCCTCGTCGGCACCTTGGAGGGCCAGGGCTTCACCGTGGTCCCGGTCCGCCACCGGCACCGGCGCCTGTTCGGCGGCGGCTTCCACTGCTTCACCCTGGACACCGTCCGGACCGGAGGCGCCGAGGACTACCTCGCCTGACGGCACGACGGAACGGCCGGTGCCCGGATCCGTGTTGCCGAAGAAATCGATCCGCTCGTTCACCGCGCGACGGCGCAGAAACTGCTCGTCGCTGCGGCCCAGCGAGCGCGACAGCCGGTGCGGGGTGGTGTCGAAGATGGCGAAGCAGGAAGCGAAGCGCAACAGGCCCGCGCCGTTGAGGTCGCGGACGACGTCCAGTGCGTACGCGCAGGTGAAGTCCGGGCCGACGGGCACGAAGCCCGGCGGGGGAGCGGTGTGGAACGTGCCGGCCCCGCGGGCCCGGCCGATGGCCGAGCGCGGTGAGTGGGCGTTCGGCAGGTGCTGGTACGTGAAGTCGGGCGGAGCCGACCGGGCCGGCTCTCGATTGCTGCACGCAGATAGCTGAAGGCCCGCTCTCGCTCATTCGGCACGTAAGGCACCGCATTCGGAGGCCCGGCAGACACGCTGGCGAGGATGTCGGGCAGACTCACAACGTCGTGCAGTACGAAGCCGACGTGCACCACATTCGCGTCCCGCACAGGAGACGGGTCGTCAGCGGCCGACTCGATGGAACGGTGCACCACGTCCAGCCGGTCCGCCAGGCCCGCCCGCCGCTCGGCCTGCCGGGCCTCCTCGCAGGCAGCGCTGCTCAGCTCGAGGGCGAGACCGGTGCTGCCCGGCAGCGCGCCGAGCAGCCGGATCAGCAGACCGGCCGCCCCGCCCCAGATCCACGCCCGATGAGGCGCGCGACCGGTGATACGTCTCGTTAAGGAGGGCGCCGCGCATCCGGGGCGCTTCGCATCGTCAGCCGTGACGCCGGCACGGGCCACCCGGGGGCTGGGCGACCAGCGTCCGGCGCCTTGGCCTTTCCGTACACGATGATTCGGCGGCCCCGGCCGCGGTGGCATCCGCGAGCCCCCGCCGTTACGGTCACGGCCCTGCCGGAACCGCGGCCGCGCCCGTGACGTGCGCGTCGGCGTGGCCGGCGGTCCAGGTGTAACTGTGGCTCCTACCGATGCCACCGCCCGCGGGCCCCCGCACCATCACTACCGTCGGCGTGGAGCCTGACACGCCAGCCGGGCCGCACGGCCCAGCCGTCGCGGACCGGACCGAGCAGCGTTTCCCGTTCCGCCCGGACGCCCGTTCTGCGTCCTTCAACGGATGCGCCTGCACAGAGGAGTACACGTGATTCCTGCGTCGTACGCGCAGCGCCGGCTGTGGTTCCTGGACCGGCTGGAGGGCCCGAGCGCCCTGTACAACATCCCGCTGGTCCTGCGGTTGTCCGGTCGGCTCGACGTGGCCGCGCTGCGGGCGGCGCTGACGGACGTCCTCACCCGGCACGAGAGCCTGCGCACCCGCTTCGCGCAGGCCGACGGCGAACCCGTGCAGGAGATCGTGCCCGTGGCCGGCCTCGGCGATCCGCTGACGGTCACCGCTGTCGACCCGGCCGGACTGGAGGACGAGATCGCCCGCACCACCCGGCACGTGTTCGACCTGGCGACCGACATCCCCTTCCACGCCCGGCTGCTGACCGTCACCGACCGCGAGTCGGTCCTCGTGCTCGTGGTGCACCACATCGCCGCCGACGGCTGGTCGGTGGCCCCGCTGTGCCGCGATGTGTCCGACGCCTACACGGCACGCGGCGCCGGGCGCGAGCCGGAGTGGGCGCCGCTGCCGGTGCAGTACGCCGACTACACGCTGTGGCAGCGGGAACTGCTCGGCGACACCGCCGACCCCGGCAGCGTGCTCGCCACGCAACTCGCTCACTGGCGCGACGCGCTGGCCGGCGCACCCGAGGAACTCACCCTGCCCATCGACCGGCCCCGGCCCGCGACCGCCGGGCACGACGGCGGGATCGTGCGCTTCGAGGTGCCCGCCGAACTTCACGCCCGGCTCGCCGACCTGGCCGTCCGGCACGGCGTCACCCCCTTCACGGTGTGGCACGCCGCCATCGCCGTCCTGCTGTCGAAGCTCGGTGCCGGGGAGGACATCCCCATCGGCAGCCCGGTCGCCGGACGCAACGAGGAGGACCTGGACGACCTCGTCGGCTTCTTCGTCAACACGCTGGTGCTGCGCACCGACCTGACCGGCGACCCCGCCTTCACCGACGTCCTGGACCGAGTGGGGCGCGCCACCGTGGACGCCCTCCAGCACCAGGACGTGCCCTTCGAACGGCTCGTGGAGGAGCTGGCCCCGGTCCGCTCCGTGGCCCGCCACCCCCTCTTCCAGGTCAACCTCACCCTGCACAACACCGCCGACGCCGCCGTGTCCCTGCCCGGCCTGACGGCCACCGCCCACATCGCCGAGGTGCCGCTGGCCAAGTTTGACCTGGACTTCCAGGTCTCGGAACGGTTCGACGACGCGGGGCGGCCCGCCGGGCAGGACGTCGAGATCCTCTACGCCGCCGACTTGTTCGACCGTGCCACCGTCGAGCGTATCGCCGCCCGCATGCTGCGGGTTCTGCACACCGTCGCTGCCGAGCCCGGTACCCCGGTGCACGCCATCGACGTCCTTGACGAGAGCGAGCGGCGGCTGCTCGCCGACGTCAACGACACTGCGCTCGCCCGGCCTGGTGCGACCGTGCCGGAGCTGTTTGCCGCACAGGCCGCGGCCCGTCCCGATGCCGTGGCCGTGTCCGCGGACACCGCGCGGCTGACCTATGCGCAGCTGGACGCGGACTCCAACCGGCTCGCCCGGCACCTGATCGACCACGGCGTGGGACCCGAGACGCGGGTCGCTGTCATCATGGGCCGCACCCCCGAACTCGTCACCGCGCTGCTGGCGGTCATGAAGGCGGGCGGCGCCTATCTGCCGATCGATCCCGAGTACCCGGCGGCCCGCATCAGGGCCACCCTCACCGCGTCGGCCCCCGTCCTCCTGCTCACCACCGCCGACATCGCCGCCGGCCTCGGCGACGACACCGCTGTGCCCCGCGTCCTGCTCGACGATCCCGCCGTCTGTGCCGCAGTCGCCGCCCGTGCCGCCGGCCCGCTCGCCCAGCACGAGCGCACCGCCCCGCTGCTGCCGGCGCATCCCGCCTACGTCATCCACACCTCCGGCTCGACCGGCACCCCGAAGGGCGTCGTGATCGGCCACAGCCACGTCACCGCGCTGCTGCGAGCCGCCGCCGCGAGGTACGGGTTCGACGGCGGCGACGTGTGGACGTGGTTCCACTCCTACGCGTTCGACTTCTCGGTGTGGGAGGTATGGGGCGCGCTGTTGACCGGCGGCCGGCTCGTCGTCGTCGACCACGACACGTCCCGCTCCCCGGGGGACTTCCTGCGCCTGCTCGTCCGCGAACGCGTCACCGTCCTCAGCCAGACCCCGTCCGCCTTCTACCAGCTCGCGCACGCCGACGCCCAGGAGCCCGAGGCCGGCCTCGGCGCGCATCTGCGGCTCGTGGTCTTCGGCGGTGAGGCCCTGGACACCGCGCGGCTGAGCGACTGGTACACCCGGCACGGCACGGACGCGCCGCTGCTGGTCAACATGTACGGCATCACCGAGACCACGGTGCACGTCACCCACCTCTCCCTCGACGCGGGCACGGCCCGCCGCCCGCACGGCGCGAGCGCCATCGGCCGCCCCCTCGACAACACCCGCGTCCACGTCCTCGACGCCTTCCTGAGCCCCGTGCCCCCCGGCGTGCCGGGCGAGATGTACGTCACCGGCTCCGGGGTGGCGCGCGGCTACCTGCGCCGGCCCGGCCTGACCGCCGGACGGTTCGTCGCCTGCCCCTTCGAGGCGGACGGCGCCCGCATGTACCGCACGGGCGACATCGCCCGGTGGACCGCCGACGGCGACCTTGAGTACCTGCGGCGCAGCGACGACCAGGTGCAGCTGCGCGGCTTCCGCGTCGAGCCCGGCGAGGTCGAGGCCGCCCTGCTCACCCACGGGCGGGTCGCGCAGGCCGCGGTCGTGGTCCGTGAGGACACCCCCGGCGACCAGCGCCTTACTGCCTACGTCGTGCCCCGCCGCCCGGCCGACGCCGTCGGGGAGACGGGCGTGGCGCTGGCCCGCCTCCTGCGCGACTTCGCCGCGGACCTGTTGCCCGGCCACATGGTGCCCGCCGTCGTCGTCCCCCTGGAGCGGCTGCCGCTCACGGTGAACGGCAAGCTCGACCGCGCCGCCCTGCCCGCACCCGGGCACCCCTCGGACGTGAGCACCGGCCGCGGCCCCGCCACCGTGCGCGAAGAACTTCTGTGCGCAGTCTTCGCGCAGGTCCTGGGCGTGCCGCAGGTCGGCGTCGACGACGACTTCTTCGCCCTCGGCGGCCACTCCCTGCTCGCTGTCCAGCTCGTGGAGCAGCTGCGCGCCCAGGGCGTGTGGGTCGACATGCAAACCCTGTTCACCACGCCGACGCCGGCCCG
Organism: Streptomyces violaceusniger; assembly: GCA_005405945.1. GTDB lineage: Bacteria > Actinomycetota > Actinomycetes > Streptomycetales > Streptomycetaceae > Streptomyces > Streptomyces violaceusniger. Next base: position 2,734,232 of record BJHW01000001.1, on the reverse strand, counting down.
GCTCGCCGCCGTCGCCGGCCGCGAGCCCGTCGAAGTGCCCGAAGGAACCGTTCCGCCCGGCGTCACCCGCATCACCCCCGACATGGTGCCGCTGGCCGGTCTCACCGAGGACGAGCTGCGCACCGTCACCGAGGCGGTCCCCGGCGGCACGGCCAACGTCGCCGACGTCTACCGCCTCGGCCCGCTCCAGGAGGGTCTGTTCTTCCACCACCGGCTGCACACCGAGGGCAACGACGGCACCGACGACCCGTACGTCGTGCGGTACGTCATGCGCTTCGACACCCGCACCCTGCTCGACTCCTTCCTCGCGGCCTGGCCCGGGGTCATCGACCGGCACGAAGTGCTGCGCACAGCTCTCGCCTGGGAGGGGCTGCCGCACCCCGTGCAGGTCGTGCACCGGCATGCCGAGCTGCCCGTCACCGAGATCACCCTCGGCCCGGACGCGTACGCCGACGACGCCGACGTGGTCGAGCTGCTGCTCACCCGCAGCGACGAGCCCATGGACCTGCGGCGCGCCCCGCTGATGGACGCCCGGATCGCCGCCGAACCCGGGACCGGCCGGTGGCTGCTCGTCGTACGCATGCACCACGTCACCCAGGACCACACCACCCTGGAACTCGTCCTGCGGGAAGCCACCGCCATCCACGGCGGACACGGCGACGACCTGCCGGCCCCCCTGCCGTACCGCACCTTCGTCGGCCAGGCCCTGCTGGGCGTGCCCGAGGAGGAGCACGAGGCCCACTTCGCCCGCCTCCTCGGCGACGTCACCGAGCCGACGGCGCCCTTCGGCGTGCTGGAGGTGCGCGGCGACGGCCACGACGTCACCGAACACCGCACCCTGCTGGACCCGCTCGTCGCCGCGCGGCTGCGCGAGCAGGCCCGCCGCGCCGGGGCCAGCCCCGCGACGATCCTGCACGTCGTCTGGTCCCGTGTCCTCGCCACCGTCTCCGGACGCGACGACGTCGTCTTCGGCACCCTGCTCCTCGGCCGCATGCAGGCTGGCAGCGGCGCCGACCGGGTGCCCGGCATGTTCATCAACACCCTGCCCGTGCGGGCCCGCACCGTCGGCACCGGCGTGGCCGACGCGGTACGCGCCATGCGCGCACAGCTCGCCGGGCTCATGGAGCACGAGCACGCCTCGCTCGCCGCCGCCCAGCGCGCCAGCGGCGTCCGCGCACCGGCCCCGCTGTTCACCGCGGTCCTCAACTACCGGCACAACTTCATCGACGACCCCGAGGAGATCCGCCCCGCGGGCGCCGACGTCCTCGCCTTCCGCGAGCGCACCAACTACCCGCTGCTCGTCTCCATCGACGACGACGGCCAGGGATTCGCGTTCGTCGTCCAGACCGCCGCCGCGATCGACCCCGACCTCGTCACCCGGCTGCTCACGGCCACCACCGACCACGTGGTGACCGCCCTCGCACAGGCCCCGGACACCACGCTGGACGACATCGACGTCCTGCCGGCCGACGAACGGCACCGCATCCTCAACGACTGGAACGGCACCGTCCACCCACTCCTGGCCCCCACTCTCGCCGACCTGTTCGCCGACCGGGCCGCCGCAACCCCCGACGCCGACGCCCTCGTCTTCGGCACGGAAACCCTGACCTACGCCCGGCTGGAGCAGCGCGCCAACCAGCTGGCTCACCACCTGATCGACCACGGCGTCGGCCCCGAGGCGCGCGTCGGCCTCCTCATGGACCGCTCACCCGACCTGATCACCGGGCTCCTCGCCGTCGTGAAGGCGGGCGGCGCCTACGTGCCCATCGACCCCGACCAGCCGACCGAACGCATCGCCCACCTGCTCGCCGACGCCGGCCCGGTGGCCGTACTCACCACCGCGAAGATCGCCGCCCGGACCCTCCCGCACGAGGCGCGGTCCATCGTCGTCGACGACCCGGCCGTCCGCTCCGCCGTCGCCGCATGCCCCGCCCAGCCCCTCACCCAGGACGACCGGACCGCCCCCCTGCACCCCGACCACCCGGCCTACGTCATCTACACCTCCGGCTCCACCGGCACCCCAAAGGGCGTCGTCGTCCCGCACGCCGGCGCGGTCAACCTGCTGGCCCATCGGTGGCCGGACCTGGAGGCCGACGGCCGGTTGCTCCAGTTCGCCTCGATCGGCTTCGACGTCGCCACCTGGGAGATCATGACGGCGTTCGCCGCCGGGGCCTGCCTCGTCGTCGCACCCGCCGAAGACCTGCTGCCCGGCGCCGGCCTGGAGGACTTGGTCGCCCGGCACGCGGTCACGCACATGCAACTCCCGCCCACCGTCCTCGGCATGGTCGACGCACACGGGCTCGCCTCCGTGCGGACCCTGTACGTCGCCGGTGAGGCCCTGGGCTCCGCACTCGTCGACCGCTGGGGAGCCGACCACTGGTTCGGCAATGCCTATGGACCGACGGAGATCACCGTCATCGCCGCTGCCGACGGCCCGCTCCGCCCCGGCGACGATCCCACCATCGGCCGCCCGCTGCCAGGAGTCCGCCTGTATGCCCTCGACGCGCGCCTGCACCCCGTCCCGCCCGGCGTCGACGGCGACCTGTACGTCGCCGGAACCGGTGTCGCCCGCGGCTACCACGACCGCTTCCCCCTCACCGCCGAACGCTTCGTCGCGGATCCGTTCGGTCCTCTCGGCACAAGGATGTACCGCACCGGCGACACCGTCCGCTGGACCGACGATGGCCGCCTGCTGTACGTCGGGCGCACCGACGACCAGGTGAAGATCCGCGGCTTCCGAATCGAACCAGGCGAGATCGAGGCCCGGCTCACCGCACACGAGGCGGTCGCACAAGCCGCGGTCGTCGCCCGCGAGGACACCCCCGGCGACAAACGGCTCGTCGCCTACGTCGTGCCCGCCGGGCCCGACGACGAGGGCCTCGGATCCATGCTGCGCGCGCACCTCGCGTCGCAACTGCCCGCCCACATGGTGCCGTCCGCCTTCGTCCTGCTGCGGTCGCTGCCGCTGACCGTCAACGGCAAACTCAACCGTGCAGCCCTGCCCGCGCCGGACCACACCGTCAGAGCCGGCACCCGCCTCACCGGTCTGCGCGAGGAGTTGCTGTGCTCGGTGTTCGCGCAGGTGCTGGATGTGCCGCGGGTCGGTGTCGACGACGACTTCTTCGCGCTCGGTGGGCATTCGCTGCTCGCCGTGCGGCTGGTCAGCCGTGTCCGCGCGGTGCTGGGTGCAGAGATCCCCGTCCACGCGGTCTTTGAGAACCCCACCGTGGCGGGTCTGGCGGCGGTGATCGCGGAGGATGGCACGGCTTCGGTGCGGCCTGCTGTCACGGCTGGGGTGCGTCCGGGGCGGTTGCCGTTGTCGTACGCGCAGCGTCGGCTGTGGTTCGTGGACCGGCTGGAGGGCGCCAGCGCCCTGTACAACATTCCGCTGGTGCTGCGCCTGTCAGGCCGCCTCGACACCGAAGCGCTGCGGGCCGCCGTGCAGGATGTGCTGGCGCGGCACGAGACGTTGCGGACCCGGTACCCGCAGGAGGACGGCGAGCCGTACCAGGAGATCCTGCCCGCGTCCGAGGCCGTGGTGGGGCTGCCGGTGATCCCCGTGGCCACGGGGGAGCTGGAGCAGCGGATCGAGGAGGCCGCCGGGCACGTCTTCGACCTGGCGGCGGAACTCCCGTTGAAGGCGACAGTGTTCACGACTGGCTCGGACTCCTCCGTTCTGGTGCTGGTGGTGCATCACATCGCCGGTGACGGCTGGTCGATGGGGCCGCTGTGGCGGGATCTGTCGGAGGCGTATGCGGCGCGGTGCGCCGGTCAGGCACCGGAGTGGGCACCGCTGGCGGTGCAGTACGCGGACTATGCGCTGTGGCAGCAGCGGCTGCTCGGCGACCCGGACGATCCGACCGCCCTCCTCACGGACCAACTGGCTCACTGGCGCGCCGAGCTCGACGGCGCACCGGAGGAACTCACCCTTCCGCTCGACCGGCCCCGTCCTACTGTCGAGAGCCATGACGGCGGCTGGGTGCCCGTGCGCGTGCCGGCCGAATTGCACGAGCGGCTTGCTGAGTTGGCGCGGGCCGAGGGTGTGACGATGTTCATGGTGTGGCAGGCCGCGGTCGCCGTGTTGCTGTCGAAGCTCGGTGCGGGGGAGGACATTCCCCTGGGGAGTCCGGTTGCGGGGCGTACGGATGCGGCGGTGGAGGATCTGGTCGGTTTCTTCGTCAACACCCTGGTGTTGCGTACCGACTTGTCCGGTGATCCGTCGTTCGCCGAGGTGCTGGGGCGGGTGCGGGTGTCGGCGCTGGGGGCGCTGGAGCACCAGGAGGTGCCGTTCGAACGGCTCGTGGAGGAACTGGCCCCGGTCCGCTCCCTGGCCCGCCACCCCCTCTTCCAGTTCGTCCTGGAAGTGCAGTCCACCCCGCTCACCATGCCCGAGCTGGTCGGCACGGACGTCGAACCCCTGCTGTACGGGACCCGCGACGCCAAGTTCGACCTCGACCTTCAGGTTGCGGAGCAATTCGACGACGAGGGCCGCCCCACCGGCATGGACGGCGCTCTGATCTACGCCGCCGACCTCTTCGACCACGACACCGCCGAAACCCTCGTCACACGCCTGCTGCGCGTGCTCGACGACGTGGCGGCCGCCCCGGCCGCTCCGTGCGGGCCGTCGACATCCTCGACTCGGCCGAGCGGCGGCGCGTCCTGGAGGACTGGTCCCGTCAGCAGGCGCACGTCGCGGGCCCGGACGCCCGTGTCTACGTCCTCGACGCGCAACTCGACCCCGTGGCGCCGGGTGTCGCCGGTGAGCTGTACGTGACCGGAGGCGACGCCGAGGGCGCGAGCGTGCCCTGCCCGTTCATGGATGGCAACACTCCCATGCGGGCCACCGGTACCCGTGCGCGATGGGACCGCGAGGGCCGGTTGCACGTGCTCGACCCCGCAGAGGTTCCCCCTGGCGACACCACGGCCGGCACACCCGCCCAGCGCCGTGAGAGCCTGCGCGAGGAGTTGCTGTGCTCGGTGTTCGCGCAGGTGCTGGGGGTGCCGCGGGTCGGTGTCGACGACGACTTCTTCGCGCTCGGCGGGCACTCGCTCCAGGCGGTTCGCCTGGTCAGCCGCGTCCGCGCCGTGCTCGGTGTCGAACTTCCCGTCCGCGAGCTCTTCGAGGCGCCGACGGTGGCGGGGCTGGCGGCGCGGCTGGCGGAAGTGGAGGGACTGCCGTCGCGGCCTGCTGTCACGGCTGGGGTGCGTCCGGGGCGGTTGCCGTTGTCGTACGCGCAGCGTCGGCTGTGGTTCGTGGACCGGCTGGAGGGCGCCAGCGCCCTGTACAACATTCCGCTGGTGCTGCGCCTGTCAGGCCGCCTCGACACCGAAGCGCTGCGGGCCGCCGTGCAGGATGTGCTGGCGCGGCACGAGACGTTGCGGACCCGGTACTCGCAGGAGGACGGCGAGCCGTACCAGGAGATCGTGCCCGCCTGGGAGGCGGTCGTCGAGCTGCCGGTGATCCCCGTGACCGCTGCGGAGCTGGAGCAGCACATCGAGCAGATCTCCGGGCACGTCTTCGACCTGGCGGCGGAACTCCCGCTGAAGGTGACGCTGCTCAGGCCCGACCCCGATACCTGGGTGCTGGTGCTGGTGGTGCATCACATCGCCGGTGACGGCTGGTCGATGGGGCCGCTGTGGCGGGATCTGTCGGAGGCGTATGCGGCGCGGTGCGCCGGTCAGGCACCGGAGTGGGCGCCGCTGGCGGTGCAGTACGCGGACTATGCGCTGTGGCAGCAGCGGCTGCTCGGCGACCCGGACGACCCGACCGCCCTCCTCACGGACCAACTGGCCCACTGGCGCGCCGAGCTCGACGGCGCACCCGAAGAGATCACGCTGCCGCTCGACCGGCCCCGTCCTGCCGTCCCCAGCCGCCGCGGCGGCTGGGCCGTCATCGACGTGCCCGCCGAACTCCACGACCGGCTCGCGGAGCTGGCGCGCGCCGAGGGCGTGACGATGTTCATGGTGTGGCAGGCCGCGGTCGCCGTGTTGCTGTCGAAGCTCGGTGCGGGGAGGACATTCCCCTGGGCAGTCCTGTCGCGGGGCGTACGGATGCGGCGGTGGAGGATCTGGTCGGTTTGTTCGTCAACACCCTTGTGCTACGTACCGATCTGTCCGGCGACCCGGACTTCGCCGAGGTGCTGGGACGGGTGCGCCGCGCGTCCCTCGGTGCGCTGGATCACCAGGAGGTGCCGTTCGAGCAGTTGGTGGAGGAGCTGGCACCGGTGCGCCAACCGAACCGTCACCCCCTCTTCCAGGTCATGCTGGCCGTGCAGAACGTTCCGCAGGCCGACGTGCGACTGCCCGGCCTCAGCGCGGAGGCCCGTCCCGGCAAGCCCACCCTGGCCAAGTTCGACCTCGACTTCCAGGTCGTCGAACTCTTCGACGACGAGGGCCGACCGAACGGCATGCTCGGCGGCCTCGCCTATGCCGCCGACCTCTTCGACCACGCCACCGCCGAGACCCTCGTCGCGCGACTGCTGCGCGTCCTGGACGCGGTCACCGCCGACCCCGCCCAGACGGTCGCCCGCATCGATCTCCTCGACGGCGTGGAACGACGCCGCCTCCTCGCGGACTGGAACGCCACCCGCAGCGACACCCTGGCGCTCACCGTGCCTGAGCTGTTCACCATCCGGGCCTCCCGCGCGCCGAAGGCCGTCGCCCTCACCAGCGGCGGCGAGCAGGTCACCTACGGCGAGCTGGAGGCCCGCTCCAACCGGCTCGCCCACCATCTCATCGACCTCGGCGTCGTCTCCGAGACTCCCGTCGGCGTCGCCATGGACCGCTCCGTCGATCTGGTCACCGCTCTGCTCGCCATCCTCAAGGCGGGCGGCGCCTACGTCACCGTCGACCCCGCCCAGCCGGCCGGCCGCGTCGCCGACGTGCTGGGCCGTGCCGGAGTCGGCCTGTGCCTGGCCGACGGGGCGAACGCCGCGGTCGTACCCGACCACGTCACCGTGCTCGTCGTCGACGACGCCCCGTGGGCCGACTGGCCGGCGACAGCCGTGGCCGGCCGCAGTCTGCCCGACCAGCTCGCCTACGTGATGTTCACCTCGGGCTCCACCGGCACGCCCAAGGGCATCGCGACCACCCACCGCGACATCGTCGACCTCGCCGGCGACCGCTGCTGGCGGTTCCCCGGAGTCACCCGCGGCATGTTCGCCGCACCGCACACGTTCGACGGATCCACCGTCGAGTTGTGGGTGCGTCTCCTCAATGGCGGTGAACTCGTCGTCACCCCACCCGGCCGTATCGACGCCGCCCGGCTGCGCTCCCTGGTCGCCGACCACGGCCTCACCCACGTCCACCTGACCGCGGGGTTGTTCCGGGTCATCGCCGAGGAGGATCCAACCGCCTTCGCCGGTGTCCACGACGTGCTCACCGGTGCCGACGTGGTGCCCTTGGCCGCCGTGCGCCGCGTCCTCGAAGCCGTTCCCGGCATCGTGGTCCGCAGCAGCTACGGCCCCACCGAGGTGACCGTCATCGGCACCCAGATCCCGCTCACCGACCCCGAGCGGATCGGCCAGATCGTCCCCATCGGCCGGCCTCTCGACAACACGCGCGTGTACGTCCTCGACGGCTCTCTGGACCCGGTGCCGGTGGGGGTCGCGGGTGAGTTGTACATCGCCGGTGCCGGGCTCGCGCGTGGGTACATGGGGCGATCGGGGCTGACCGCGGAGCGGTTTGTGGCCTGCCCGTTCGAGGGTGCGGGGGAGCGGATGTACCGCACCGGTGACGTGGTGCGGTGGCGGGCCGACGGGGTGCTGGAGTTCGTCGGCCGCGTCGACGACCAGGTCAAGATCCGCGGCTTCCGGGTGGAGCCCGGTGAGGTGGAGGCCGTGGTGTCGGCGCATCCCGCCGTGGCGCAGGCCGTGGTCGTCGTCCGTGAGGACACCCCCGGCGACAAGCGCCTGGCGGCCTACGTGGTGCCCGTGTCGGAAACCGGCGAACCGGCGCCCGACGTACGGGCCTTCGCGGCCGACCGGCTGCCGGAGTACCTGGTGCCGTCGGCCGTGGTCGTACTGGACCGGCTGCCGCTGACGTCCAACGGCAAGGTGGACCGCGCCGCGCTGCCCGCCCCCGAGGCCGTGACCACGCAACCGTCGCGGCGCCCGGCTTCGCTGCGCGAGGAGTTGCTGTGCTCGGTGTACGCGCAGTTGCTGGGTGTGCCGCAGGTCGGTGTCGACGACGGCTTCTTCGCGCTCGGCGGGCATTCGCTGCTCGCCGTGCGGCTGGTCAGCCGTGTCCGCGCGGTCTTGGGAGTGGAGATTCCCGTCCATGCCGTGTTCGAGGCCCCCACCGTCGCGGGCTTGGCGGCTCGGTTGGCGGAGGTGGAAGGGGCGCCGGTGCGTCCGGCGGTGGCGGCCGGATCGCGTCCGGAGCGGTTGCCGTTGTCGTACGCGCAGCAACGGCTGTGGTTCCTGGACCGGCTGGAGGGCCCCAGCGCCCTGTACAACATTCCGGTCGTGCTGCGCCTGACCGGCCCCCTCGACACCGATGCGCTGCGCGCCGCCCTCGACGACGTGCTCATCCGGCACGAGAGTCTGCGCACCCGCTACCCGCAGGAGGACGGGCGGCCCTGCCAGTACATCGTCCCCACCGCCGAGGCCCGCCTGGACCTTGACATTGTGCCCGTCATTCGCGCCGAGCTCGGCACGCGGATCGAGGAGGCGGCCGCGCACGTCTTCGACCTCGCGGGTGACCTGCCGATTCGGGCCACCCTGTTCGACGTCGGCGGACCGGCCGAGGTCGAGGCCGAGGTCGTGCTGGTTCTGGTGGCGCACCACATCGCCGCCGACGGCTGGTCCATGGGCCCGCTGCTGCGCGACCTGTCCGCTGCCTACACGGCACGTGGCGCCGGGCGCGAGCCGGAGTGGGCGCCGCTGCCGGTGCAGTACGCCGACTACACGCTGTGGCAGCGGGAACTCCTCGGCGGCACTGCCGACCCGGACAGCCTCCTCAACCGTCAGATCGCCTTCTGGCAGGACCAGCTACGCGGTGTCCCACAGGAGCTGGCCCTGCCCACCGACCGTCCCCGGCCCGCCGTCGCCAGCCGTCGCGCCGGCTGGGTGCCCGTGCGCGTGCCGGCCGAATTGCACGAGCGGCTTGCTGAGTTGGCGCGGGCCGAGGGTGTGACGATGTTCATGGTGTGGCAGGCCGCGGTCGCCGTGTTGCTGTCGAAGCTCGGTGCGGGGAGGACATTCCCCTGGGGAGTCCGGTCGCGGGGCGTACGGATGCGGCGGTGGAGGATCTGGTCGGTTTCTTCGTCAACACCCTGGTGTTGCGTACCGACTTGTCCGGTGATCCGTCGTTCGCCGAGGTGCTGGGGCGGGTGCGGGTGTCGGCGCTGGGGGCGCTGGAGCACCAGGAGGTGCCGTTCGAACGGCTCGTGGAGGAACTGGCCCCGGTCCGCTCCGTGGCCTGCCACCCCCTCTTCCAGGTGATGCTCGCCGTCCAGAACGTGCCGGCGCCGACCGCCGACTTCCCGGACGTGTCCGTCGAGGGCCTGCTCACCGAGGTGACGCTGGCCAAGTTTGACCTGGACTTCCAGGTCTCGGAACGGTTCGACGACGCGGGGCGGCCCGCCGGGCAGGACGTCGAGATCCTCTACGCCGCCGACTTGTTCGACCGTGCCACCGTCGAGCGTATCGCCGCCCGCATGCTGCGGGTTCTGCACACCGTCGCTGCCGAGCCCGGTACCCCGGTGCACGCCATCGACGTCCTTGACGAGAGCGAGCGGCGGCTGCTCGCCGACGTCAACGACACTGCGCTCGCCCGGCCTGGTGCGACCGTGCCGGAGCTGTTTGCCGCACAGGCCGCGGCCCGTCCCGATGCCGTGGCCGTGTCCGCGGACACCGCGCGGCTGACGTACGCGCAGCTGGACGCGGACTCCAACCGGCTCGCCCGGCACCTGATCGACCACGGCGTGGGACCCGACATCCTGGTTGCTGTGGTGATGGAGCGTTCGCCGGAGTTGGTGGCGGTGCTGCTGGCGGTACTGAAGGCGGGTGGGGCGTATGTACCAGTCGATCCTGATCAGCCTCACGGTCGCTTGCAGCACATCTTCGGGACCGCGCAGCCTGCCCTACTGGTCACCACCAGCAGCCTGCAACATCACCTCGAGGGCGTGGAGGGAGGGGCGGGTGGTGTGGCACAGCTGGTGATCGACGATCCGGCAACAGCCGAGCACGTGGCCCAGCATTCGTCCACACCTCTGACCGACACCGACCGGACCACCCCGCTGCGTCCGGACCACCTGGCGTATGTGATGTTCACCTCCGGATCGACGGGGGTGCCCAAGGGGGTCGCCGTTGCGCATCGCGGGGTGGTCAATCTCCTGTCGTGGATTCAGTCCCGGGTCGTGTTGTCGTCGGCGGATCGGGTGCTGTGCAAGGCATCCTTCGGGTTCGACACGACGATGTTTGAACTGTTCTGGCCGTTGCTGGAGGGCGCTGCGGTGGTGGTGGCCCGGCCTGGCGGACAACACGATCCGGGCTACCTCGCCCAGCTCATCGTGCGGGAGCAGGTCACTGTCATCAAGTTCGTGCCGTCGGCGCTGGCGGTGTTCCTGCAGGCCGGTGCTGCGGCGGAGTGCACGAGCCTACGGGCGGTGCTGGTCGGCGGTGAGGCGTTGTCGCCGGGGCTGTGCGAGGAGTTCAAGGCCGGCTTCACGGCGCCGCTGCACAACCTGTACGGACCGACCGAGGCTTCGGCGTGCTGCTGCGGCGCATTCGAGGTGGCTCCGGGGAGGAACCCGGCACGGCAATGCCCATCGGGCGTCCGGCGGACAACACCCAGCTGTATGTCCTCGACCGTGGGCTGCAGCCGGTGCCGGTGGGGGTGGCCGGTGAGCTGTATGTGGCCGGCGCCGGGCCGGCACGCGGTTACCTGCACCAGCCCGGCCTGACCAGCGAGCGGTTCGTGGCCTGTCCCTACGGGAATCCCGGGCAGCGGATGTACCGCACCGGCGACCTCGTCCGCTGGAACACCAAAGGCCAACTCGAGTTCATCGCACGCGCCGACAACCAGGTCAAAATCCGTGGCTTCCGCATCGAACCCGGCGAGGTCGAAACCATCCTCACCAGCCACGACCAGGTCACCCAGGCCACCGTCGTCGCCCGCGAAGACACCCCCGGCGACAAACGCCTCGTCGCCTACATCACCATCACCGGCGAGGACGGTGATGGTGAACTGGTGACGTCGTTGCGGGGATTTGTTGCCGAACGGCTGCCCGACTACATGGTGCCTTCCGCCATCGTCGTACTGGACCGGTTTCCCGTCACCACCAATGAAAAACTCGACCGCAGCGCATTGCCTGCCCCCGACTACGGCGTGGGCGCGGGCACCGGACGCGCACCAGCCTCGATCCGCGAAGAACTCCTGTGCGCGGTCTTCGGGCAGGTCCTGGGCGTGCCGCAGGTCGGCGTCGACGACGACTTCTTCGCCCTCGGCGGCCACTCCCTACTCGCCGTCCAACTGGTCAGCCGTGTCCGCACGGTGCTGGGCGCGGAGGTACCCGTCCGTGCGGTGTTCGACACGCCGACGCCGGCCGGCCTGGCCGCACGGCTGGGATCGGGCGACGCGACGACCGCGCGGCCCGCGGTGACGGCCCGTCCACGCCCCGCGCTGCTGCCGTTGTCGTACGCGCAGCGCCGCCTGTGGTTCCTGGACCGTCTGCAGGGCCCGAACGCCTCCTACAACATCTCCCTCGCCATGCGGTTGTCCGGGCCGCTGGACGTGCCGGCCCTGCGTGCCGCGCTGGGGGACGTGGTGACGCGGCACGAGAGTCTGCGGACCTGCTTCCCGCAGCTGGACGGGGAGCCGTACCAGCACGTCCTGAGTCCGGACAAAGCCGCGCCGCGGCTTCCCCTCGACGCCGTCACACCCGGCGAACTGGACACCCACCTCGCCCATCTGGCCTCGCGCCCCTTCGACCTGGCCGCCGAGCCGCCGCTTCGCGCGCACCTGTTCGCCCTGACGTCCCCGCAGCAGCCCGTGGCGGCCGAGAACGAGTGGGCGCTCGGGGTGATCGTGCATCACATCGCCGGTGACGGCTGGTCGATGGGCCGCTGTGGCGGGACCTGACGGAGGCGTACGCGGCGCGGTGCGGCGGGCGGGCACCTGACTGGGAGCCGCTTGCTGTGCAGTACGCGGACTACGCGCTGTGGCAACGGGAGCTGCTGGACGAGCCCGGGAACCCGGACGGTCTGCTGCCCGATCAGCTCGCCTACTGGAAGGACCGGCTGTCCGGAGTGCCGGAGGAGATCCCGCTGCCGGCGGACCGGTCGCGGCCGGCGGTCGCCAGTGGTGAGGGAGGCTGGGTTCCGCTGGAGCTGCCGGCCGAACTGCACGATCGGCTGGCACGGCTGGCACGCACCGAGGGTGTGACGACGTTCATGCTGCTCCAGGCTGCGTTGGCGGTTCTGCTGTCGCGGCTCGGCGGCGGCGAGGACATTCCTGTCGGCACCCCCGTGGCCGGGCGCACCGACCAGGCGGTGGAGAAACTCGTCGGCTTCTTCGTCAATACCCTCGTGCTACGCACGGACCTGTCGGGCGACCCGGACTTCGTTGAACTGCTGGGACGGGTCCGGTCGACCGCGCTGGCCGCCCTGGAGCACCAGGAGGTGCCGTTCGAGCGGCTGGTCGAGGAGATCGCCCCGGCCCGCTCCCTGGCCCGGCATCCGCTGTTCCAGGTCATGCTCGCGGTGCAGAACGCCCCCGTGGCCGCGCCCGAGCTGACCGGGCTGCGGGTGACCGGCCTCCCGGCCGAGGTGGTTTCGGCCCGGTTCGACCTGGACTTCGAGCTCACCGAACGGTTCGACGAGCAGGGCCGGCCCGCCGGACTGGACGGCGGCATCGTGTTCGCCGCCGACCGGTTCGACCGGGACACGACCGAGACGATCGCCGCCCGGCTGGTCCGGGTGCTGCGCGCCGTGACCGACGATCCCACCCGGCCGGTGCACCGGGTGGACCTGCTCGATCCCGAAGAACGGCAGCACCTCCTCACCGGGGGTGACGCCACCGTCCGGGAGCTGCCCGTGACCGCCCTGCCGTCGCTGTTCACCGCCCAGGCGGTGCGCACCCCCGACGGCACGGCCCTGGTCTGTGGCGATCGGCATCTGTCGTACGCCGACCTGAATGCCGCCGCCAACCGGCTCGCCCGGCATCTCGTCTCCCGCGGAGCGGGACCCGAGTCCGTGGTCGCGGTGGTGATGGACCGCTCACCCGAGCTTGTCGTCGCGCTGCTGGCGGTGCTGAAGACCGGTGCGGCCTATCTGCCGGTCGACCCCGACCAGCCCACCGACCGCATCGCGTACATACTCACCGACGCCGACCCCTCCCTGGTCGTGACCCAGGAGGCTGTCAGGGAGCGCGTCGCCGCCGGGAACGCGCCGGCCGTCGTGGTGGATGCTCCCGCCACAGCGGCCGGGCTGGCGGACGAGGACGCCGCGGACCTCACCATCAGCCCCGCCCCCGGGAACCCGGCGTACGTGATCTACACTTCCGGGTCCACCGGCCGCCCCAAAGGCGTGTGCGTGCCGCACGGCGCGGTGGTCAACTTCCTTACCGCCATGGCGGAGCGGGTGCCCCTGAGCGAACGAGACCGGCTGCTGGCCGTCACGACGGTCGCTTTCGACATCCATGTCCTGGAGCTCTACCTGCCGCTGCTGGCGGGCGCGGGCGTCGTGCTGGCCGACCGGGCGACGGCCCGCGATCCTAGGGCGCTGGCGGATCTCGCGGTCCGGTCCCGGGCAACGGTCATGCAGGCGACGCCGACCCAGTGGTCCCTGCTGCTCGACGCAGCGGGTCCCGAGGTGCGGGGAATGCGGATCCTCGTGGGCGGCGAGCCGCTTCCCGCCGGCCTGGCCGGGCAGATGGCCCGCCAGCAGGCGCTGGTGACGAACCTGTACGGGCCGACGGAGACCGCCGTGTGGTCCACCGCGGCCGATCTGGACCCGGCGCATCCCGCGCCGAAGATCGGCACACCTCTGCTCAACACCCGCCTGTACGTGCTCGACGACCGCCTCGAACCCGTGCCCGCCGGGGTCGCGGGTGAGCTCTACATCGCCGGTGCCGGCTTGGCCCGCGGCTACCTCGGGCGGCCGGGGCTCACCGCGGAACGGTTCGTGGCCTGCCCGTTCGGTGGTGAGCAAGGAGGGAGGATGTACCGTACCGGGGACGTGGTGAGGCGGGACCGCACCGGTGCTCTGGAGTTCCTGGGCCGGGCCGACGGCCAGCTGAAGATCCGTGGTTTCCGGGTGGAGCCGGGTGAGATCGAGGCCGTGCTGCAAAGCCATGCGGAGGTGGCGCAGGCGGTGGTGGCCGCCCACGAAGTCTCCGAGGGCGACAAGCGACTGACCGCCTACATCGTTCCGGTGGGCGACGGCGGGCACACCACAGATGCCGGACTCGCTGCTGATCTGCGGGGATTTGCCACGCTCCGGCTGCCGGACTACATGGTGCCGTCGGCTGTCATGATCCTGGACCGGCTGCCGCTGACACCCAACGGCAAACTCGACCGGGCGGCCCTGCCCGTCGCGGACCACGTGGCCGGTGCCGGCAACGGCGGGCCGGGACCGGCCTCGCTGCGGGAGCAGATCCTGTGCTCGCTCTTCGAGCAGGCCCTCGGGGTGGAATCTGTCGGCGTTCACGACAGCTTCTTCGACCTCGGCGGGCACTCGCTGCTGGCGGTGCGGCTGGTCGACCGGATCCAGGCGGTGCTGGGGCTCGGCGTCCCGGTGAAGACGGTGTTCGAGGCGCCCACCGTGTCCGCGCTCGCCGCACGGCTGGACGAGGCCGGGCACGACGAGGAGCCGGGGGTGATGGTCGCCTTGCGCTCGGGAGGCGAGCAGCCTCCCTTCTTCTGCGCGCACACCGCGCTCGGTATGGGCTGGGAGTACGGATGGCTGGCCAACCACATCCCGAAGCGGTACCCGCTGTACGCCATGAGGCCCCGGGGCCTCGACGGAGACGGGACGGACCTGCCCGACTCACTCGCGGACATGGCAGCGGACTACATCAGCCACATGCGCAAGATCCAGCCCGTGGGCCCCTACCACCTGCTCGGCTGGTCCTTCGGCGGGAACGTGGTGCAGGAGATGGCCGCACAGTTGCAGGAGGCGGGCCAGGAGGTGGCCGCGGTGGTCATCCTGGACTCCCGGCCCGGAGACGGACTGTCGTCCCCGGAGGGCCGGGCCGCGTTCGCCGAGCAGGACGACCGGGTCGCCGAAGCGCTGCCGGGTGAGGAGCACCAGCCCTATATCCGGGTCGTGCGGAACAACTCGCGGATCAATCTCGGGCACAAGGCACGGAAGGTCATGGGCGACCTCATCCTGATCTCCGCCGACGCCACCCCGAAGGCGGACTTGTGGCGCCCGGTCTTCACCGGCGAGGTACGTGAGCACGTCCTCGACTGCTCGCACCGCGTCATGCTGCTGGACCGCGACCCGGTCCGGCAGGTCTGGGACATCGTGGCGGCGGAGCTGGGTCTGGCCGGCAGCGATTAGCCCACGCGGAGCCGTCCAGGGCACGTCGGCCCTTGCCGTTTCACCGATCAGTAGGAGGATCCCCATGCAGGAAACAGCCCCCCGCCGGGCCGGCGCCGAACGGGCGGCACCCGTCGAGCCGGAGGGCGCCGTCGCCGCCCTGGCCGGCGCGTGCGGTGTCGACGCCGGGGCGGTGCGGCTCGCCGCGCGGCTGAAGGTCGCCTCGGTGGTGCTCGGCGCGCCCGCGCTGCCGTCCGGCGCCACCTGGCGCGACCTGATCCTGCGCGTGGCCACCGACGACGGGTGCAAGGAAGCGGAGGAGGCCTGGGACGGCACCGGCGCGCAGCCCTACGTGGCCGCCGAGCGCCTGCACCGCCATGTCGGGCACGTCCTGCGCCTGCTGACCGAGGCCCCCGACGAGCCGCACACCACGCACGGCCTGCTCACAGAGGAAGAGGCCGAGGCGGTCATCGCCGCCAGCTCCGGCCCCGAACGGCCGCTGCCCGGCCGCCGCTTCCACGAGCTCTTCGAGGAACGCGCCCGTCGCCACCCCGGCGCGATCGCCGTCGTCCACGGCGACACCACCCGGACCTACCGCGAGATCAACGAAGACGCCAACAAGATCGCCTGGACGCTGCTCCGACAGGGCCTGGAACCCGAGGACGTCGTCGCCGTCGTGACCGAGCGCACCCCGCGGTGGCTGGCCGCCGTGCTCGGTGTCTTCAAGGCGGGCGGCTGCTACCTGCCACTCGAACCCCACTTCCCCGCCGGGCGCATGGCCAGAACCCTCACCCGGGCGGAGTGCCGCTGGGTCCTCGCCGACGACGACGTGCCGCCTCTCGACGAGGCCCTCGAAGGCCGTGACGCGCCGCGCTGCATGCGCGTACGTGACGTGCTCGACGCCAGCGGCCCCACCCGCGACCCGGAGGTTCCCGTCGCCGGCGACCAACTGGCGTACGTGTACTTCACCTCGGGCTCCACCGGCGAGCCCAAGGGCGCCATGTGCGAGCACGACGGCTTCCTCAACCACCTCTACGCCAAGATCGAGGACTGCGGCATCCGGGAGGGCGACACCGTCGCGCAGACCGCGCCGCAGTGCTTCGACATCTCCCTGTGGCAACTCGTCTCCGCGCTCCTCGTCGGCGGGCGCACCCTGCTGGTCGAGCAGGAGGCCATTCTCGACGTGCGCCGGTTCGTCGACCTGATGAACCGCCACCGCGTCCAGGTCGCCCAGCTGGTGCCGACCTACCTCGAACTCGTCCTGACCGAGATGGCCGGTGACCGCGCCGTACTCCCCGACCTGCGGGTCGTGGCCGTCACCGGGGAGGCGCTGAAGAAGGAGCTGGTGCGCCGCTGGTTCGACGCCTTCCCCGGCGTTCCCCTCGTCAACTGCTACGGGCTCACGGAAGTCAGCGACGACACCAACCACGGTGTGATGCACGCCCTGCCCGGCCACCGCTCCGTGCCGCTCGGCCCCACCGTCCGCAATTGCCGCGTCTACGTCATGGACGAGCACCTCCACCTCGTGCCCATCGGCGCGCCCGGCGAGATCGTCATGGCTGGGGTGTGCGTCGGCCGCGGCTACGTCAACGACCCCGACCGCACGGCCGCCGTCTACGGTCACGACCCCTACCGTCCCGGCGACCGCCTCTACCGCTCGGGCGACTTCGGCCGCCGGCTGCCCTCCGGCGACTTCGAGTACCTGGGCCGGCGTGACTCCCAGGTCAAGATCAGCGGGTTCCGCATCGAGATCGGTGAGATCGAGGACCGCCTGCTCCAGGTGCCGGGCGTGCGCGACGGCGCCGTCGTCGTCGCCGGGACCGACGGCGATCCGCAACTCGTCGCCTACTACACCGGCGGGGACGCCCCCGACGGCGCCGGGGTCGCCCGCGCCCTGGGCGCGTTCCTGCCGGACTACATGGTGCCGCCCCGGCTGTACCACACCCGCGAGCTCCCGCTGTCCGGCAACGGGAAGATCGACAAGATCGCCCTCACCGCCCGTGCCCGTCGCGAACGCGACACAGGCGGCGCCGGCATGGGCGACGCCGGCGCGGACACCCCCCGGCTCGCCACCGGCACCGAGCACCGCGTCGCCGCGATATGGGCCCGCCTGCTGAAGGTGCCCGAGGAGCGCATCGGACGCGACTCCCGCTTCACCGAACTCGGCGGCACCTCCCTGTCCGCGATCCGCCTGTCCATCGAACTGGACCGCCTGGTCACGGTCGCCGACCTCCGGGACACCCCCACGGTCGCCGACGTCGCCGCCCTGCTCGATCGCAAGTCCGCCGCGAAGCCCGCGGCCGGGGCGGCGGCCGGCTCGCCACCGGCCGCCCCCGCACCCCTGCGCATGCTCGACGCCCACACGGGCCGGGACCCCGCCGCACGCGCCGCCGCCCACCGGCCCGCGGCCCGTGCCGCGCTCGCCGGGTCCGGCGCGGTCCTGCTGCGCGGCCTCGGCGTCCGCACCCCCGCCGACGTCGCCGCCGTCGCCGCTGCTCTCGGGGTGGAGGCGATGGCCGAACGCGAGGGCTTCGCCCCCCGCACCGTGCACGCGCCCGGTCTCTACTCGGGCAGCCACTGGCCCGCCGACGACCAGATGTGCATGCACCACGAGTTGAGCTATGCCGCCACCGTTCCCGCCACATTGCTCTTCGGCTGCCTCACCGCGCCCGACAGCGGTGGCCGTACCCTGGTCGCCGACTCCCAGCAGGTCCTCGCCGCCCTCCCACCGGGCCTCGTCGCCCCCTTCGAGCGCCACGGCTGGCTGCTGCGCCGCATGTACCACGACGTCGGCGTCGCCTGGACCGACGCGTTCGGCACCACCGACCGTGCGGAGGTCGACGCCTACTGCGCCAGTGCGGGTATCGAGCCCACCTGGCTGGCCGGCGACCGGCTCGCCACCCGCCAGCGCCGCGCCGCCGTCGTGCGCCACCCGGACACCGGCGTGCCCGGCTGGTTCAACCAGATCGCCTTCCTCAACGGGCTCACCATGGATCCCGCCGTCCGGGAGTACCTCACCGACGTCTACGGCCCCGAGGGCCTGCCCTTCGACACCGCGACCGGCGACGGCACCCCGGTCACCGCCGACATGGTGGAGACCATCAATGCCGTCTACGACCGGTTCACCGTCGGCGAGCCCTGGCAGGAGGGCGACGTCCTCGTGGTCGACAACCTCCGCACGGCACACGCCCGCGAACCGTACGAGGGGCGGCGGGACATCGCCGTCGTCCTGGGCGACCCCGTCGCACTGCCCGGCCACGTGCTGCCGATGACCGGCGGCGAGCGGCCGTGATCAGGCCCCGCCCCGTCCCGCCGTCCGGGGTACCGGCGTCGTACGCGCAGGAGCGCGCCTGGCTCGCTTCCCGGCTCACCCACGACCCGCCGACGTACTGCGCGGTCGACGAGTTCCCCGTGCACGCCGGCATCGACGAGGCCGACCTCGTGCGCGCTCTCGCTCTGCTGACGGTACGCCACGAGCCGCTGCGCACCGCGCTGCACGTCATCGACGGGGAGCTGACCCAGTACGTGCACCCCTGGGTGGAGCTGCCCGTCGAGCGGGCCGACCTGAGCGGGCTCGACCCGGTCGCACAGACGCAGCGGCGGCGGTCGCTGCGTACCGAGCTGGCGTGCCGCCCGTTCGACCCGGAGCGGGCGCCGCTGTGGCGGGCGGCGATCCTCACGCTGGGGGAGGGCACGTGGTCCGTGCTGTTCGCCGCCCACCACACCGTCTACGACAGCGCGTCCCGGATCAACGCGCACGCCGAACTCACCGAGATCTGCGCCGCCGCCGAGGAGGGCCGCGAGCCCCAGCTCCCCGATCTGCCGCGCACCTACAGCGAGCACGCCCACCGGGAACGCGCCCGGCTCGGGCCCACCCGGCGCGGCGCGCTCGCCGCGCACTGGCGCTCGCGCCTCGCCGGGCTGCCCCCCGTCCACACCATCCCGCTGGACCGGCCCCGCCCCTTGGCACGCACGTTCAGGGGAGCGGAGGCGCGCACCGCGCTGCCTGCCGGCATCGGTGCGTCCCTGACCGCCGCGGCCCGCCGCCTCGGCACCCGGCCGGTCCTGCTGCTCCTCACGGCCTACGTCGCCCTGCTGCACCATCATTCCGGCGCCCACGACGTCGTCGTCGGCCTGCCCGTGGCCGGCCGCGCCGAACCCGAGACGCTGTCGATGGTCGGCACCTTCGTCAACATGCAGGTGCTGCGCGTCGACCTCACCGCAGACCCCGACGTCACGGAACTCCTCCGCCGGGTACGGGCCGCGGTCCGTGCCGGGGAGCGCAACGACATCCCGTTCCAGACCCTGGTCGAGCTGCTGCCCGCGCCCCGCCTGCCCGGCGTGCCGCCGTTGTACCAGCTCGCCTTCAACTACGTGCCCGCGGGCGGCCTCGGTGCCGCCGTGTCCTCGTGCGAGGAGGACTTGCTGCTGGACGTCGCCGACGACATGGTCCGCATCGTCTACGATGTCGCCCTGTTCGACCGGTCCACTGCGGACACCCTGCTCCGCGACTACGTGCGCCTGCTCGCCGCCGCCCTGGAAGCCCCGGACACCCGCCTGTCCCGGCTGGGCGCGGTCGCCGGCCCCCGCCGCGCGGCGGCGCGACCGCACGACGAACGGCCCGCCGCGACCGCCCCGCGCACCACGGTGGAGCGGCAGGTGGCCGACGCCTGGCGTGACCTGCTCGGCACCGATGTCCTCGACGTCCACCAGGACTTCTTCGCCCTCGGCGGCCACTCGCTCCAGGCCCTGCGCATGCTGGCCCGCCTCACCTCCGCGTACGACGCGCAGGTGACGCTCCGGACGTTCTTCGCCGACCCGACGGTGGCCGGGCTCGCCACCGCACTCCAACGCACACGCCTCGGGAGAGTGGCATGCCGGTAACCGGCCGGATCGACGGCATTCCCAGCGAGGTCTGGCACGAGGAGGTACTCGCCCCGCAGTTCGCCTATGAGGCCGAGCACCTCCTCGGCCACTACGTCGCCATCGAGAAGGTCGTCCTCGCCGAATACGTCCGCATGGACCTCGTCGACGTCGCTGACGCGGCGGCCCTCGGCGCCCGGCTCGACACGCTGAGTCCCGAGGCCGTACGCGCCGACCCTGAACAGAACATGTCCGACATCTCCTTCGCCGTGGAACGCCATGTCCAGGCCGGGGGGCCGGTCTTCGCCGCCTGGCACGTCGACCGCAGCCGCAACGACCTCCAGGCGTGCGCCCAGCTCATGGCCGCGCGGGAGGGCCTTTCGGCCATCGCCGTCGACCTGGCCGCGTTCGGGCGGGCGGTCATCGCCCTCGCGGCCCGGTACACCGATACGCCCATGCCGGGGTACACCCATGGCCAGGCCGCCCAGATCATCAGCCCCGGCTTCCACCTCGCCGCACTCGCCGCCGAGACGATCACCGCGCTGCGCCGCATGCTGCACACCTACGACGAGTGCGACGCCTGCCCCCTGGGCTCCGGCACCATGGCCGGGCAGGAACTGCCGTGGGACCGCGCCCGCATGGCCGGTCTCCTCGGATTCGCGCGTGCTCAGCCGCACGCCCTGGTGGCCGTCGCCTCCCGCACCTGGACCGACGTGATCGCGGGGACCTCGCCCACTACGCGGTCGTACTCAGCCGCTTCACCACCGACCTCATGACCTGGGGCGGCAGCGGCTTCGGCTTTCTCGACCTGCCTGACGACCTGGCCGGCATCTCCGCCGCCATGCCGCAGAAGCGCAACTTCCCCGTCCTGGAACGCATCCGGGGCCGCTGTGCGCACGTCGTGGGCCGCGCCGCCGACATCGCCGCCGGGCAGCGCAACACCCCGTACACCAACACCGTCGAGGTCTCGAAGGAAGCCGGCGCGCACCTGCGGATCCAGGCCGACGCGATGCGCTCCGTGCTGCGCCTCGCCCACGCCGTCGTCACCAGTGCCACCTTCCGCGCCGACCGCATGCGCGCCGCGTGCGCCGAGGACCACCTGGGGGCTTCACCCTCGCCAACCGGCTCACCCTCACCCATGGCATTCCCTGGCGCACCGCACAGATCATCGCCGGACGGTATGTCAGACAAGCAGTGGACAGTGGGCTGCGCCCCGGCGAACCCGACGCGGCCCTGCTGCGCAGCTGCGCCGCCGAGTTCGACTACGACATCGACGCCGCCGACGACCTGCTCAGCGAGGCCTTCGACGTCGACCGTGGACTGCGCGCCAAACTATCGGAAGGCTCCACCCACCCCGACCGCGTGCGGGAACTGCTCGCCGCCCAGCAAACCGAACTCGCCACCCTCGGCGCCGCTTGGACCCGCCGCGCCGATCACCGCGCTGACGCCGCGCGCCGCCGCGATGCCCTGCTCGCCGCCTGGAACCAGCAACTGTCATGACGGAACCCGCACTCGTCGCCCGCCGCGCGGGCGTGGACCTGCACGAGGGCGCGGCCGCCGCGTGCGGCACCTTCGGCGAGCTGCTCCAGGGCGTCCTCCCCGACGGCACCGACTTCCTGGTCACGTTTCCCATCACCCAAGGCAGCCGCGCCTGGTTCCGTTACGATCGGCACGGCCCGCTGCGGGTCTATCCCACCCACAAGACCAAGTCACTGCGCCTGGCGCGAGCCATGCTCGACGCCCACCACCTGAGAGGTGGTGGCTCCCTCGTCCTCGACAGCGACCTGCTCGTCGGCAAGGGCCTCGCCAGCTCGTCCGCCGACCTCGTCGCCACGGCGCGGGCCGTTGGCACCGTCCTCGGTCTGGACACCACGCCCGCTGCCGTCGAGGACTGGCTGCGCCCCATCGAACCCACCGACGGCGTCATGCACCCCGGGATCGTCCTCTTCGAGCACCGGGCCGTCCGGCTCCGCGCCCGCCTCGGGACTCTGCCGCCCGCCACCGTCGTCGCCGTCGACGAGGGCGGCCTGCTCGACACGGTCGCCTACAACCGGCGCACCAGACACGTCCCGCCCGCTCTGCGAGCCGAGTACGCCCACCTCGTCGACGACCTCACCGCGGCGGTACGCGACGGTGACCTCCACGGGGTCGGCGCCGTCGCCACCCGCAGCGCCCGGCTCAACCAGCGGTGGCTGCCCAAGCGCAACCTCGACGCGCTCATCCGCATGGCCGGCGACCTCGATGCCCTCGGCGTGATGTGTACCCACAGCGGCACCATGGCCGGGCTCCTGCTGGATGCCACCGCCCCCGGCCACCGCGACACGCTCGCCGCCGTCAGAGCCGCCTGCGCCCGGCTGCCCGGCACCACGTCCGTCTACCGATCCGCCACCCCGTCAGGCACCTTCCCAGGGAGTACGCATGCGTCATGACACCCTCGTCGACGCCATAGGCAACACCCCGGTCGTCCGGCTGCGAGCGGATGTCCCGGAGGGCGTGGAGGTCTACGCCAAACTCGAACTGCAGAACCCGTACGCGATGAAGGACCGGGTCGCCCGCCGCATGATCCTCGAGGCGCGCCGCACCGGCGTCCTGGCGGAGGGCGCGCCCGTCGTGGAGAGTTCCTCGGGCACCATGGCGCTCGGCATCGCCCTGGTCGGGACCTATCTGGGGCACCCCGTCCACATCGTCAGCGACCCCCGCATCGACGCTGTCACCCTCGCCAAGCTGACGGCGATGGGCTGCACGGTCCACATCGTCGAGGCGATGACGGCCCAGGGGTGGCAGAGCGCCCGGCTGGAACGCCTCGCGGAGCTGATGCAGGACCTGCCCGGCGCGTACTGGCCGCGCCAGTACAGCAATCCGGACAACCCCGCCGCCTACCGCGGCCTCGCCGACGAACTCGTCGACGACCTGGGGACGGTGGATGTCCTGGTCGGCTCCGTCGGCAGCGGTGGCTCGCTGTGCGGAACCTCCGCGGCGCTCCTCGAACGGTTTCCGGACCTCAAGGTCGTCGGCGTCGACTGCGTCGGCAGCGTCCTGTTCGGCCAGCCCGACATCGCAACGCGCAAGCAGAGCGGCCTCGGCAACAGCCTGTTCCCCGACAACATCGACTACCGGCTCATCGACGAAGTGCACTGGCTCTCCGACGACGAGGCGTTCCACGC
This sequence comes from Streptomyces violaceusniger, assembly GCA_005405945.1. GTDB lineage: Bacteria > Actinomycetota > Actinomycetes > Streptomycetales > Streptomycetaceae > Streptomyces > Streptomyces violaceusniger. The sequence goes on along the minus strand of BJHW01000001.1, from coordinate 2,710,720 downwards.
CACCCAGAGCCTCGCCCGGGAACAGAAGATCTTCGCCGGCAACACCTCCGGCTCCGTCTACCGCGTCCTGTCCCACCTGGCCGCCCGTGCCACGCCGGGCACTCGCCTGGTCGGCATCATGCCCGACCGCGGCGACCGCTACGCCGACACCGTCTACCGGCACGAGCCGTCCGGCCCGATCGCCCGGGAGCCCGCCCGGGTGCCCTTCGGCACGACCGTGACCAACTGGTCGTACGCCTCCATCCCGCGCACCGACCGGCCGGTGCTGGTCTTCGTGGAATCCAACACCACCGGCACGGGGATGCTCGCGCTGCGCACCGCCACCCGGCTCGGCTTCGCTCCGGTCCTCCTGGCCCGGGACCCCGGCCGCTACGCCGAACTTGAGGCCACCGGTTACTCGGCCGTCGTCTGTGACACCGAGGACGACACCGCCGTCCTGGCCGCAGTCGGCGAGGCCGCCGCCGGGCGGACCGTCGCGGGCACCACCACGACCAGCGACTTCTACCTGGAGCACACGGCGCGCCTGGCCGGTGCGCTGGGCGTGCCGGGCCACGCTCCCCAGACCGCCGCCGCCTGCAGGAACAAGGCTCTGACCAGGGCAGCCCTGAGGGACGCGGGAGTGCCCCAGCCCGCGTACGCCGTCGTCGCGGACACCGCCGACATCCCGGCGGCGGTCGCGCTCGTCGGCACGCCCTGTGTCGTCAAGCCGGTCGACGGATCCGGTTCACAGGACGTGCGGTGGTGCCCGGACGAGGCCACCGCCGTGGCGCATGCCGCGCGCATCCTCGCCGTCACCGAGAACGTGCGCGGGCAGCGGAGCGCCGGACAGGTGCTCGTCGAGGAATTCGTGGACGGGCCGGAGTACAGCGTGGAGATGTTCTGCACCGGCGGCGAGGCCGTGTGCGTAGGGGTCACCCGGCGGACCACGACCCCGCTGCCCCACTTCGTCGAGACCGGGCATCTCTTCCCGGCGGGGCTGCCGACGGCGCACCAGGCCGAAGTCGCGGAGGCCGCCCGGCAGGCCCTCAAGGCCGTCGGGTTCGAGTATGGCCCCGCCCACATCGAGGTGCGGCTGACGGCCGTGGGACCCGTCGTCATCGAGATCAACGGACGGCTCGCCGGCGGCATGATCCCCGAACTCGTCCGCGCCGCGACCGGAGTCGACCTCCTCGAACAGCAGGTCCGCGGTGCCGCCGGCCTCCCGGTGTATCTCGAAGCGCACCGCTCTCGCCACGCCGGGCTGCGGTTCCTCACCGCGCGGGACACCGGCCGGCTGGTGGCCATCGAGGGAACCGCAGCTGCCGAACGGGTGCCGGGCGTGGTGGCCGTCGTCACCACCGGCACGCCCGGCCGCGCCGTCCGGCCGCCCAGGGACGCCTACGACCGCCTCGGCCATGTCATCGCGGTCGGCGACACGCCCCAGGAGGTGGAAACCGCGCTGGACACCGCGACGGCGCTGCTGAGGGTGGAGACGACGGCCGGGTGACGGCGACTCATGTCCCGTTTAGCTGGCGGGTCCCTGGCGGACCAGGCCCGTCAGCAGTTGTTCTTTGGCGGACGCGGGCACCTGCGGATACGTCTCGTCCAGCCGAATCAGCAGGTCCTGCGCGAGCACGGGGCACTGGGCGGTGTGCAAGACGGTACGGACCGGGCCGGAGTGGCGCACGGACATGTCCTGGGCGCGTTCACCGGCGTGTTGACGGTCCGGGGCGCCCTGCTGGTCCGTTGCCACGGGGTCCGTGGCGCCGTGGGTGCCGGGCAGCACCCAGCGCTCGCCGCGCGCGGACCCGAGGTCTCGGCCCCGACTCCGTCGGCGGCCCATCACGAAAGATCGAGGCTAACGAGCCGGGCGGCGGCGAGTTCTGCCACGTAACTGTGGTCTTCACCGATGCTTTTGGCGTCGCGGCCCACGGAGAATTATACAAAGGCTATTCGGTCTCGTCGAACCAGGCTCAGACAAGAAGCGGTGTGAACCAATTTTCGGATCGAGGAGTGCGCGGCATGCCCACTGCAGGTAACTGGCTCACAGAAGCGGCGGAGGTCGAATTGCTCGACTGTACGCTCCGCGACGGTTCTTACGCTGTCGATTTCCAATTCGATGAGGCGTTCGTAGTCAACCTGCTGTCACGTCTCAACGAAACTCCCATCTCAAAGATCGAGATCGGTCATGGGTTGGGACTTGAAGCAGAGCGGACCGGGATCGCAGCCTGTAACATCGATCACCAGCGATGGTGTGAGATCGCTGATTCGACACTGACGAACAAGCCGTGGGGTATGTTCGTCCAGCCGGCCTTCACGCAACTGAGCACCGTTGCGGAGTTGAGCAGCCGCGGGATGTCGTTCATTCGCGTCGGAATGGAACCGGACAAGGTCGGGGAAAACCTGGACTACCTGATGCGTAGTGCCGACGTATGCGAGCGGGTCTATCTGAACCTGATGAAGTCGAGTGCGACACCGGTTCAGCAACTACTCGGCATGCTCGACAGCGTCAGTTCGATAGTCTCAGGTGTCTATGTCGTCGACTCCTGCGGCACGATGTTGCCTACCGACGTGCAAAGCTATGTGACCGCGGTGAGGGAATGTTTCCCAGTTGTCGGGTTTCATGGCCACGACAATCTTGGAATGGCCAACTGTAACAGCATCGCCGCCATGCAAGCCGGGGCCACCGTCCTGGACGGCACGCTCAACGGCATCGGTCGAGGCTCAGGCAACGCCGCAATCGAGTCGCTGGCCGGGATCATCAAGATCCTGGATACCGACAGATTCGACTACCAAGAAATGGCGAGACTGGCCGAATATTGCCGAGAAAATATGGATGTCATCAGCGAGGATCGCGCCATGCAAGTGCTCGGCGCCGTGCTCGGTGTCCACTCGGCTTCCTTTCCACTGGTGGACCAACTGGCCGCCGAGTACCGCATAGATCCGGCGCGGCTGATGGAGGCAGCAGCCGGGATTGCCGAGCACAGCCCGCGCGTGGCCGACTTCCATGCCGCAGCAGTCGGGATCGCCGACGAAGCCGGGCTGCGGCGCCAGGTATCGGTCTGATCGACCTGTCTACCGGAGAAAATACGGTGCTACGAGAACGTCAGTCGAATAGGTGATATCGCGGGCGAGCGACGGCTGCGTGAACTCGCCGGGGCCATAGATCAGCAGGGGGCCGCCCTTGATCCCGTGAGCATCGACCCCGAACATGCCGCCACCATAGCCGATGGGGACGTCGACATCTGGGGTGCGGGGCTCAACTACCGGCGGCATTCCGAAGCTGTGCTGCGCCGGCAGATCGAGCGCCCGCGGCTCTCATGGGCTGATCGTGCCGTGCTCTCCGCTCTCGCACGGCACCTGCCACCCGCATTACGCTGCCATCGGCTGGTCACTCCAGGCACGCTGCTGGCCTGGCACCGTCGTCTGGTTGCGTTGGAAGTGGCGCCAGACGGCGGTCGGACCCGGTCGTCCACCATTGCCGGAAGAGACAGTTGCGCTCATCCAGCGCCTGGTAAGACAGAACCCGACCTGGGGGTACGTCAGGATCCAAGGCGAGCTGCGCCGGCTCGGTCATCGGGTTGCCGCAGCTACGGTCCGGCGCGTCCTGCGCCGTCCTGGTCTACCGCCCGCACCGCAGCGCGCCTCCCAGCAGACCTGGCTGGCGCTCCTTCCTCCACACCCAGGCCCACACGCTGCTTGTCTGCGACTTCATGCACGTGGAGACGGTCTTCCTAGTGTCTCTACGTCTTCTTCGTCATGGAGCTTGCCACCCGGCGCGTCCATGTCCTGGGCGTCAGCGCACGCCCTGCCGGAGCATGGGTCACCCAACTCGCCCGCGATGTGCTCACGGACCTTGGCGACAGGGCCGGGTGTTTCCGGTTCCTCATCCGTGACCGGGACAGCAAGTTCACCGCCGCGTTCGACGCCGTCTTCGCCGGCAAACGGCACAGCCGTCATCCCAACACCGCCTCAGAGCCCCGGTCAAACGCGTTCGCCGAACGATGGATCACTCGTTGCTCCGACGCCATCATGTTGCGGTGACGTTCTGTCCGGGGGCGCTGTGGATCAAAGGCGTTTCATGCTGACCATCCTGTTGAGTTCGACCGAACTTCTTCACGCGTCTCTATGCGTGCAAGTTTTTGTGATAGATCACGAAGTCGCAAGGGGTGGCCAGGCCGGGCGCCAACTCCGGGTAGGACTCGTCGATCGAACCTATGCGGAACACCTGGTAGCCGATGCGCTCATACCAGGCGGCCAGGAATTCCTTGGAGGGATGCGACCACTCACGCGGAACGAGCAACTCCAGCTGCATGACATCGAGTCCGGCTTCCCGGCCGTACTGTTCGGCGCACCGCACCAGTTCCCTGCCGACTCCGATGCCACGCTGCTTGGGCGCGGCAGCCAACATGCCGAACTCGCAGATGCCGGCGGAGAGTTGTTGAACCCGCACGCACCCGGAGAGCTCATCGTGCAGCCATGCCACCATAATCTCGCCCGCTTGAGTGAGCGAGGTAACCTCCTGGCGGCTGGTCCTGGTTGTACCTGGGGCCCACAACCCTTCCTCGGCCACTTCGTAGACCTCGTTGATCAGCGAGGTCAACGCTGACATGAGATCGAGATCTTCAGCGTGGACTGAAGAGAGAGTTTCGATGCGGAGTGCCTCGTCGGTGGTCATCGGTGCGCCTTTCATTAGCGTTTTCCTCAATAGGGCCATAGATGTCAATGACTGGGGTCGGAAATATCTGATCAGGAGCCTTATTCGTTTCACAGGTCGGCTCCCGTGGCGAACATCCCCTCAGTGATGTGACGGGCAGCGCCGCGAGCGACCGATAGGGGACCGGCCAGCGTGTCGTAGCCGCCGAGGGCGGTGGCCCGGGCGCCGATGCAGAGCACGGCATCATGTCGCAGAAGAAGCCGACCAGTTCGGGCTGGAATGTGGCGATGAATGCGCGGGCGCGGTCAAGGGCGGCTTCGACACGGTCGCGCACCCCCGGGGACGGCTCTGTGAATCCCTCAACGGGAAGTGCGAGAGTGCAGACGGCGGCGGCATGCGCAAGCCAACTCGTCCTTTGTCGGAACATCACCAGGGCGACGACAGCAGCCACTCGTGCGGAGCCAGTGCCTGCGCCCGCTCCCAGTCCCTCGGCGGCAGGTGCAAAAAGGCACCCTAGCTGTACAGCAGCGGTTCGCCCTCCGCCGTATGCAGTGGCCGGACCAGGCCGATCACGATCGCATGGTCACCGCCGTCCAGGACGTCGTGCACAGTGCACTCGACGTGGGCGATCGCGCCGCGGATCAGCGGTATGCCGTGCAGCCCCTCGTCCACCGGCGTCTTCGCGAACCGGTCCACGCTCGGGCGGGCGAACCGCAGGGCGACGTCGGCCTGGTGGCGCGCGAGGATGCTCACCGCGTAGCCGGGGTCCTGGGTGATCAGCCGGTGCATGGAGCGGTCCTTGCCGATACACGCCGGAACCAGCGGCGGATCCAGTGAGAGAGAGCAGAAGGCGCTCACGGTGCATCCGGCCGGGGCCCCCTCACTGGTTGCCGTCGTGACGACGGTGACGCCGGTGGCGAACGTGCCCATGGCGGTACGCATGTCCGGCGTCGCCGCCGCCCCGGCAGCCATCATGGCCTGCCTCCGGCGCCCGTCACCCCGGTCGGCTCACCGTCGGCCGTGGCCGCACGTACCGCGGCCACCGCGTCGCCCGGGGGGCCCGCGAGACCAAGAGCTCGGTCGACGAGCGAGAAGCAGGCGGACTTGTCGTAGGCGAGATAGTTCATGGCCAGCAGCCGTACGGGATCGCCCGCGTAGTACCGCTCGTACTGCACCGCCCGCTGGCCGAAGGCGTCGCCACACAGGTCCCAGGCCAACTTGTACAGCCGGACCCGTTCGGTGGCGTCAAGGCTGTCGGCGCCCTGGAAGTACTTGGCGATGTCCGGCCCGATCGGGCTGTCGAAGTCCTCCGCCGAGGGCATCATCAGCAGACCGCCGGCACCGAGCACCTGCAGCGTTTCGGCAAGCTTGGGGTAGCTGCCGGACAGATGCATCCGCAGGGTCTGCAGCGCCTCGAACCGCGGGCGGACCGCCCCGGTCGAGGTGGTCTCGTAGTCGGTCTCGGCCGCGGTCAGCAACGCGCGGCAGATCTCGGTCGCGGCGATGGCCTCACCCAGCTTCTGCTGGACGTGCAGGAAGCTGTCGATCTTGACGGACTGGGCCAGCTTCATCAGCACGCCGGTGATGAACTGCATCTTCACCAGCCCCCGCACACCCGTCTGGTGCCCAGTGTGCTGGCGCAGGTTGGTCTCGGCGTACAGGGCGTTGGCCAAATCCACGTCCCCGTGCAGGAACACCCGGTCCCACGGCACGAGCACGTCGTCGAAGACGACCAGGGAGTCGGCCTCCTCGAAGTGGGCCGACAGCGGGTGGTCGAAGCTGTTGCGGGTGCCGTCGTCGTAGGGCTCCCGGCTGATCAGCCGCAGTCCCGGCGTCTCGATGGGCACCGCGAACACCGCGGCGTGCTTCTCGTCCCCCGGCCGCAGCCCCGGAAGGTTGGAGATGAGCATCTCGTCGGCCATGGGCGCCAGCGTCGCCAGCATGCGCGCGCCGCGGACGATCAACCCCTCGTCCGTCTCCTCGACCACGCCCATGTGCAGGAACGGGTCCTGCTGCTGTGCTCCAGTCCTCGATCGGTCGGTCTGCGGGGTGATCAGCGCGTGGGTGAGGAACAGATCGCTGTCGCGGACGTACTCGAAGTAGCGCCGGACATTGTCCGCGTACCGCGGGCCGAGTCGCTCGAAGACAGCCGGTTCCTCGGCGAATGCCATCACCATGGTGTTCAGGAAGTCCGGCGAGCGGCCCATGAGCCCGAGCGTCGCCTCGGCGACTATCCGGAACGCCTCGTGCCGTGCCCGCAGGTCCTCCACCGACCGCGGAGGGACGAACGAGATCGGCACCGGGCCGTTCGGGCCAGGACGCGTCAGGCGGTCCGTTAACTCCGGGTCGTGCTGCCGGTCATACAGCCGGGCGATCTGTTCGATCGGGCGCTTGAAGGCGGGGTGGCGGGTGACGTCCTCGACGCGTTCGCCCCGCAGCCACACCTCACGCGGGTTTTTCCGCAGGTTCTCGATGTACTGGGCGCCTGTACGGATAGTCATTCTGCTCCTACGGTCCGATACTGGCATGCTAGCCTGCCAGATCGTGGGGAATCTAATACTTCCTGTGGTCCGGGGCAATGCCTCGGAGGAAGTTGTGCCGAAAGGCGCTACCCTGCGATGTGCGCTCCGACGGCGGCCGAGGGAACTCATGAGAAAGAAGATGTCCGTGGCGAACGGCCTGGGGGATCCTCCGGTTCTCACCGCACTCGCGGCACGTGGTGCCGAGCGCGGGGTCCGGGGCCGTGCGTCGGCACGGCTGAGCTCCCTGGTGCACGCCCAGATCAAGGAACGGCTTCTGGAGGGCGTCTACCCCCTGGGCAGCGGCTGTCCGCCGCCGAACTCGGCACCGAGTTCGGGGTGAGCAAGCAGCCGACCATGGAAGCCCTGCGCTTGCTGTCCGCCGACGGGCTCGTGACCATCATTCCGCAGGTCGGCTGCGAGGTCGCCACCTACAAGCCTCAGGAAATCGAGGATTTCTTCACCCTTTTCGCCGGCATGGAGGGCACCATCGCCGGGCTCGCTGCGACCCGTCGCACGGAAGCGGGGCTGAGGGAACTCGACACCATCTCCGCCCGCATCGGGCAGCTCACCGACGAGACGGACCCGGCAACCCGCTCCCACGGCTACAGGACGCTCAACCGGCAGTTCCACGCGCAGATCCACACGCTCGCCCGCTCGGCGGTCGTCACCGAGGTCAGTCAGCGCATGTGGGATCTGAGCGACTTCCTGATCAACACGTCGGGGATTGACCTTCCCCTCCACACGGCGCTCGAGGACCGGCACAACGACCATGAAGTGATCCGCCGGGCACTGTGGGAACGGGACGCCGCGACAGCCCGCACCGAAATGGAGCGTCAGGTTCTCGGGACGCTGGAGATCATGGACCGGCCCGCCCCATGACCCCCGCTGCCAACCGTCCTCAGAGCGTCGCGAGACCAGCGAAAGACACAGGCGCCCCGGCCCCGGGGCCCGGTGGGTTCAGATATTGGCCGGGGCCGGGTGCTCCTTACTTCACCGCGCACCCGGCGGCGAGTGCGTCGATCTGGCGTTCGAGCTTCCGCCCGCCGGTGGAGACCCGGGCGTGGCCGATCTTGATTTCGGTGCGGATTACGCGTCATCACGCCATGGCTGCGGACACTCGGTAAACGCTGCCGATGAGTTGGGCACGCTTCGGTCACGTCGCTCCGTGAGAAGCAGGAGGGCGAGTGAGGCGGCGACACCTGCGGTTGCGACGAGGCTCCACGGCGTGCATGCCACTTCAGCTCGCATCCGGTGCCCTCCGAGGCTGTCCGGGCAGCGGAACAGTCAGCGGGGCACAGGACGACGCCGTTCGAGGCGGTCAGGCCACCGTCCACGGGAATGTGTGCTGACAGCCACACGGCTGGGATTCTGACGTTTCACGAGCTTGTCGTCTTTCGTGCGCGTCGGGTCCCAAACGGCCCAGGGCCGTCTCTGCCTCCGGACTCCAGGGAGATCGACACGGCAAGCACGTGAACCATAGCGGCACCCCCGACAGAACACGGGCGTCACGACGAGGACCATGTCCGAGAGGGGAGCCTGGTAGTTTTCGGGCCAGGCTATTCCACAGCCAGTCACGGCATCATTCTCTGCATGACCGCAGGCAATGATCTCGGCGTCGCACTCCGGCGATGGCGCGACCGGGCGACTCCGCCGCAGAACGGGTTCGGCTCCTCCACCCGCCGGCGTACGCCTGGGATGCGCCGGGACGAGCTCGCTGTTGTGGCCGGGGTGTCCGCCGAGTACATCAAACGCATTGAGCAGGGCCACGGACGGCCGTCGGCCGGGGTGCTGTACGCACTCTCCAGGGCTCTGCGGCTGACCCGGCCGGAGTACGAGTACCTCTGTTCGCTGGCCGGGCACGCGCCGCCGGGTGCCGGGCGGGTACCGCACCAGGTCGGGCCCGGCGCCCGACGTCTGCTCGACCGGCTCGGCGACACCCCGGTCTGTATCAGTGATGCCGCCTGGACCGTGTTGGCCTGGAACACGGCCTGGGAGCAGCTGGGCTGCGCCTCGATCGGCTCGCATGGCCGGGAGCGGAACATGGCCTGGCGTGCCTTCACCGGGGATCAGGGACGTACGACGCGGACCTCCGAGAAGGAGGTCCGCTTCCAGTCTTCGATCGTCACGGACCTGCGGGCCACGGCCTTGCGGTACCCGGACGACGACTGGTTGAAGGATCTCGTCACGGATCTGCAAGCGGTCAGCGAAACGTTCGCGAGCCTGTGGCAAGCGCACGTTGACACCCGCTATCAGGACGACCAGGTCACCATCCACCACCCGGACACCGGAGACATCACGGTCGACTGCGACATCATGACGATCCACGAGGGCGACCTCCGCGCGGTGGTCTTCACTGCGGAGACCGGCTCCATCGACGCCGCCCGCCTTGCCCTCACCCAGGGTCGCCGCCCCGATCGAGGCTGACCCTTCCTCTCACTCTTTGAAAGAAAGATCACTTGTTATGAACGACAGGCTGCTTGACGCTGCCCGTAAAACAGTCCCGACGCTGTCGGCGAACGCGGCACGTACCGAACGCGAACTGCGGCCCGCGCCGGACAGCGTGGAGGCGGTGCGTGACGCGGGGCTGTTCGCTCTGTCGGTGCCCACCGAGGCCGGTGGCCTCGACACCGACATGCGCACCTTCGTCGAGGTGATCGCCGAGTTGGGACGCGGCTGCGCCTCGACCGCCTGGGTCGTCGGGCTGTCCGCCTCGGCCAAGAAACTGATCGGCTCGATCGCCACCGACTCGACCCGCGACGCTCTCCTGGCCGACCCGAACGCGGTCGTCTGCGCCTCCGGTGTGCCCAAGGGCGCCAGCGGTGAGCGCGTGCCCGGGGGCCTGCGGATCTCGGGGCGCTGGGCGATGGCGTCCGGCTCCGAACTGGCGTCCTGGGCCATGGTCATGGTGCCGCTGGCGGGTGACGGGCCGTCGGCTGTCTGTCCCACTCTCGTGCCCGTCTCGGACCTCTCGATCGAACGTACGTGGAGGGCGGCGGGGCTGGCCGGGACGAGCAGCCACACCCTCGTGGCCGAGGACGTCCTCGTACCGGAACACCTTGTCACGTTCCCGAACGGTTCCCCCGCGATGCCCCGCCGGAGGCGGCGTTCATGGCCGGCCTGGCGTCGCTCGCGCCCATGATCGGGGCAACCCGCGGAGCGCAGGACGTCGTCGAGGAGGCAGTCGCCGGCAAACGGGCACCGTATGCGACCACCTACGCCCGCGTCGCGGATTCTCCCTTGGGCCGGTACTGGTTCACCGAGGCGCAACGGCGCACCGAATCGGCCATGCAGCGCACATTGCGGGTGGCAGACGTCGTAGCCGCGCTCCCTTCAGGTGCGGCGATGCCGGTGGAAGAGCGGAGCGGGCTGAGGATGGAGCTGACGACAGCCGCCCGGGAGTGCCGCGAGGCGATGGAACTGCTGCTCGATCTCCACGGTTCGAGCGGGTTCGCGGAGGACAACCCGCTGCAGCGCTTCTGGCGCGACGTCGCTGTCGGCACTCGGCACCCGTACTTCACGCCGTACATCGTCGCCGAGGACCACGGCCGTGTCGCCTTCGACGTGATGCCCACCGTCTCGCTGACCCTGTGATCCGGCGATGACCCCGGAACTGTTCAAGCACATCATGCGCCACCAGGCCGCCACGGTCGTCCTCATCACCACGGATGGGCGCGACCGGGCCGGCCTGACGGCGACATCGCTCACCTCGGTGTCGGCAGATCCACCGCTCGTGCTCTTCTGCGTGGCCCGGACGGCGTCCGCGTGGCCGGCCCTGTCGGTGACGGACCGGATAGGCATCCATCTGCTCGGCGAGGACAGCCAGGAGCTGGCCCGCAGATTCTCCACCACGGGGATCGACCGGTTCGATCACCCGGCCATCGGTCACGACGAGGGTCTGACCTCGGTCGCCGGAGCCGTCGCCTGGCTCGAATGCCGGGTGGTCGACCGAATCCCGGCAGGCGACCACCACATCGTCCTGGTCTCACCAATCAGAGGCGGCCACAGGGGACACAACAGCCAAGAACAGCGCGGACCACTGCTTTATCATGATCGGCGCTACACCACGATCACGGAGCCGAAGGAGGGGGTTAAGCGCGGCGAGACACCAGCCTACGGCACCGAAACCGGGGGATCGCAACCGTATATCACCGGTCGGCAGGAGAGTCCGGCAGTAGGCGTGTCCGGTTGTTGATGGTGTGCCCGTAACTTGAGCGGAACACGCCGCCGCGAGGCCACCAGCAGCAGCCTGATCACCGGATAGAACCACCTCCGCCTCATCGTCAACAAGTGCGCGGGGCAGTACAACAGACACACGCCACACCGCGCCCTCAGGCAACGACCACCAGGCCAGCCGGCCACCCTGAACCCTGGCCGGCCGGCGACCCACAGCGGTCTCACTGCGCGATCAGCTCGGTGGGCCTCATCTGCGAATACAAAAAGGCGGGGGCCACAGCATTTCCGGCACCCATGGGCGGGGGCGACGATCGCGGACGCCGCGAACAGGGTATGCCCCCGGCCATCGATCCGCGGTCCGCACAACGGACCGGCACGACAACCGTCCACGGCGAAAGGAAGCCATTATGGCCGAGCCGTTCTCTGTCCAGGTCACCGTCCGGGGATACGAAACCGATGTCCAGGGCCATCTGCACCAGAGCGTCTATCTGCAGTACGCCGAACATGCCCGCTGGAGCGTGCTCCAGCGGGCCGGGATTCGGCAGGCCGACCTCCTGGCCAAGGACGTCGGCCCGGTTGCCCTGGAGACGACCATCCGCTACCAACGAGAACTACTCGCGGGCGAGGAGACGGAAGTGACCTGCTCCTTCAAGTGGAGTGAGGGCAAGACCTTCCGCATCGAGCAGGTAATCCGGAAGACCGACGGCACAGTGGCTGCCGAGGTCACCGGAGTCGGCGGGCTGATGGACCTCAAGGAACGCAGACTGGTAGCGGACCCGGGTGGATACCTCCGCGGACTGGCCGCCGATCCGCAACTGTTGGGCCTCTGAGTGGTGGGTTTGTGAGTCTTTGAGTGGATCTGCTGTCGCCTGATGGTGTGGTGGCGGGGCGGAATCCGCCGGTTTGCGGTTGTTGATCTGGTGATGTGTTCGGGTGAGTGAACGCAAGCCGTATCCGAGTGACTTATCTGACGAGTGGCGGTCGTTGATCGGTGCGACACGAAGTCGCGTATCTCGAGTGAACTCGCCGGTTGGAGGCCGGATATAGACCGGATGCGCAGTTCCTGATCAGTGTTCGGCAACGGCCTGGTGGGCCGCTGCACACGCGCTGCCCGTGTTCATGCATCGGACCATGTGGTGTCATTCACGTGGAACGGCTGCGTCTGTACCGCCGGGCGCCGGCCCCGGGCCACCTCCCCGGTGGCCCGGCCTGCACGTCAGATCGAAGGGGCAGGGTGTGGAGAGCATCACCAAGAACAGGCAGTCGCCGGACACGCTGCGCGTCATGGTCGAGCGCGCCTACGGTGCCGACCGGGTGCCGGTCGGCGACGGATGGGTGAGCGAGCTGGGGCACGGCTGGTTCAACGTCGCCTACCGCATACGCCTGCGGGACGGCGCCGAGGTCGTCCTGAAGATCGCCCCGCCGCCGCAGGTGGAGGTGATGACCTACGAGCGCGGCGCGATGTCGACCGAACTGGCCACGCTGGAGCTCCTGCGCACGCACACCGTGGTACCGGTTCCGGCCGTCGACTTCGCCGATCAGAGCCACGAGCTGTGCGACGCCGACTACTTCTTCATGCCATACGTCGACGCCGACAACCTCGGCATCATCGCCGAGTCGCTCCCCGTCGCCGAGCGCGACGCCTACATGGAGCAGGTCGGCGCGGCCAACCGGGAGATCAACTCGCTGCGCGGCAAGGCATTCGGGCCGCTGGTGGGGCCCGGTGATCCGAGTTGGCGGCGCGTGTTCACCCGCATGCTCGAAGACGTCCTGCGCGACGGCGAGCGCCGGAGCGTGGACATCGGGTGGTCCTACGACACGGTCCGGGCGGTCGTGGCCGAACACGCCGGCAGCCTCGACGAGGTCACCGAGCCGCGGCTGGTCGAGTGGGACCTGTGGGACAGCAACGTCCTGGTCGGCGACGGAAAGGTCGTCTGCGTCATCGACCACGAACGCGCCTTCTACGGGGACCCGTTGATCGAGGCGGGTTTCACGGGCACCCAGCTGGCTGCCTTCGGTGATCCGGCGGCCTTCATGCGCGGCTACGGCCACGGCGAACTGACCGCGACCCAGCAGGTGCGCCGCAGCCTGTACGGCCTCTACCTGATGCTGATCATGGTCATCGAGACCGTCTACCGCGGTCACCCCGACACCAAGCAGTACGACTGGGCCCGCCCGAAGCTCGACGACGCAATGACATTGCTCGGCCGTACCCGCCAGTGATCACCACCCTGCTCGCCCCCGTCCCCGACAGCACTACCCGGCTCGGCACCGAGCCGGTGGGCCGGCTGCTGTGGCGCGCCTGCACCCAGACGACCGCCGCGGTCGGCGTGTACGGCGTCTACGCCCTGACCAACGCCTGGTTCGTCGGCCACGGCGTGGGCGACACGGCGATGGCCGCGGTCAACCTGGCGGCCCCGCTGTTGCTGTTGCTCGGCGCGGTGTCCACCACGGTCGGCGCGGGCGGCGCCTCCCTGGTCTCCCGCGCTCTGGGGCCGGCGACCGGGAGGCCGCCGCCCGGGCGGCGGGCAACTCCTTCGCCGTCTTCTGGATCTGTGCCACCGCCACCACTGCGCTCGGCCTGGCCTTCCTTGACCCGCTGCTCACCCTGCTCGGGGCCCACGGCGAACTGCGCGAGATCGCCCGCCCCTACGCCGTGATCCTGCTGTGCGGAGCGATGGTCTCCACCGGCTTCTCCAGCCTGGTGCGTGCCGAAGGCCGGACCGGCTACTCGACCCTGCTCTGGGTCGTGGCCGTCGCCGTGCAGATCACCCTCGACCCGCTGCTGATCTTCGGATGTGACCTGGGAGTACGGGGCGCGGCCCTCGGCACCGTCGGCGGCCAGGCCGTCTCCGCGGCGATGAGTCTGTGGTTCTTCTTCCGTAGGCACGACCGCCCCTACCGCATCAGTCTCCACGACCTGCTGCCCCACGGTCCGACACTACGCACGCTCCTCGCTGTTGGCTTGCCCTCGTTTCTGGCCGGAACAGGCGTCACCCTGCTGGCCGTTCTCGTCAACAGCGCTCTCGTCGCGACCGGTTCGGCCACCGCACTGGCCGCCTACGCCGTCTGCGCCCGTCTGCAGACCTTCGCGACGATGCCGCACACCGGCATCAGCCAGGCACTGCAGCCCCTCGTCGGCTACAACACCGGCCGCGGCCTCCACCATCGCGCCCTGCACGCCCGCAACCTCGCCCTCCGCGGCTCCCTGCTATACGGCCTGCTCACCGCCGCCGCCCTCGCCCTGCTGGCCGAACCCCTGACCGGGCTGTTCCTGAACGACGCCGACACAATCGCCACCGCCGCACCAGCCCTGCGCGTCATCGCCCTCGGTCTGACCGTCGCCGGCATCGGCCCACTCGTCGCCTCCTACGCCCAAGCCCTGGGCCGGCCCATGCCCGCCTACACGGCAACCCTCGGCGCCCTTCTCCTGATCAAAGTCCCCCTCGTCGTCACCCTGGGCCGGCTCGGCACAAGCGGCGTCTGGTCAGCACTGGCCGCAGGCGAACTCGCCAGCGCCGCCGTCGCACTCCTCCTCTTGCGAGGCCTGCGTAACCACACGCCCAAGGTTCGATAAGGAGCTGATGCGCAACCGGATGCACCAAATTCACTGAGTCTTTTCAGAACGGCCACCGATCGGGTGACACCGGGAGCAACGGCCGGGATCAGCATGGCGGCAACCTCCCTGCTCGGGAACGTCGCCAACACCTGCCACGACATCACGCTCACGCGGCACTGCTGAAGAAGCTCACTGCATCAGGACGGGACCGGTCACAGCTCTTGCGATCAGTGCATCAGCCTCGACTGGCCGCCATCCGAAACGGGTGCGGCTCGTCTGAAAGAACGTGAGCCGAGGCAACGCTGATCGGGGTGTGCTCGGGTCTTCCCGTCTCTACCGTGGCGGTGGAGGAGGCGACTCCGATGGGCTCATCGTTCGAGGAGTTGGAGGCCCGAGAGGCAGCTGCCCGGGTGCGGGGTGGAGGAGCTTGAGTCGCAGATCGCGGAGTTGACAGCGCGGCTGGAGGCCCAGCGGGAGACGTGGTCGCGGCCGCGGGTGACGCGGGGCACGGTGGCCGAGGTGGCCGCGGAGATGACCGGTTCGGACGGGGCGTCGGTCGCAGAGCACCTGGTGGAGCTGGCGGCGGCCGGGGAGCAACCGGTGCGGATTGTCGGGGCGATCATGGTGCCTGGCGGGAGGGGCTGTCGGTGGATGCGCTGCCGGATGTGTACCGCGGCATCGCGGAGGTGGTGGCGGACGCGTCGGATCCGATGGAGGCAGACGCCTCGCCAAAGTGCGAGGCAGCGGCCGTTGGCGGTGCGGCTGCCGCGTAGCGGCCTGTACGGATCCTTTTGATCAGCCCTTTCTCGGTCCAGCGGGCGAGTTGCCGGTAAGTGGCGACGAGGGTGACGTCGCCGAGGAGTTCGGCGATCTCTCGGGCCCGCCACTGCCGCTCGGGCTTTTCCTGCAACATGGCGAGGACGCGCGCCATGCGGTTGCTGGTCTTCGGACAGCTGCAGGGCACGGGCCAGCGCGGAGCACACCTGCGCCGAGGGGTGCGCGACCTGTCCTGGCTCGAGCCGGACCACGTATTCGACCGAGATGCCGGCCAGCGTCGCCGGCTCCGAGCGGCGCAGATCGGGCACCCGGCGGGGTGAGCCGCGCGCGAATCCCACCGCCGCGGGATCCACCCGGTCCCGCCACGCCCGCAGGCGGCATCCAGGTGATCCATTCCCACCATCCTCCCGAGGTCAGCGTCATTACTGGTGGTACGCGCCACATCAGCCGCGGCTATCGGCGCACCCACAGCGAGGCCAGGCCGAAGAACGGGCCGGGTGGCGAAGGGTCGAGCGGCCGGTCGGCGAGCGCGAGGCCGGGGAACCGCCGCAGCAGCGCTGGCAAGGCCGTGGCCAGCTCGAGCCGGGCGAGCGGCGCACCGAGGCAGTAGTGGGGGCCGTGCCCGAACGCGAGGTGCGGACGCGGCGCCCGGTCCGGGTCGAATGTGCCAGGGTCCGCGAACCGCCCGGGGTCTCGGTTCGCGGCGCACAGCGACACCGCCACCGTTTCGCCCGCCTCCAGCCGCTCATCACCGATGCTGGTCGCCTCCGTCACCCGGCGTGGGGTGGACACGGATACTGTCGACAGGAGGCGCAGCAACTCCTCGACAGCCGGCGCGACGGCGTTCTGGTCGTCACGAAGACGCGCGGCCTGTTGAGGCTCGCGAAGGAGAACCAGCACGCTCAAGCCGAGCATGTCAGCCGTCGTCTGGTGCCCGGCGATCAGCAGGAGATTCGCCAGCCCGGCCAATTCGGGGTCGGTGATCGTGTCGCCGTGCTCGCGCACCAGCCGCCCCAGCAGGTTGTCACGTGGTGCGGCCCGGACCCGGGCGACCAGCTTCCCCATGTAGTCCGCGGCCTCTCGAGCCGCTTGGACTCGCGCCTGCAACGACTGGTTGGCGTCGATCCGGCGGGCGGCCACCTCCTGGAACTCGTCGCGGTCCTCCTCCGGCACTCCCAGCAACTCGCAGATCACCAAAGCCGGGACCGGCCGGGCAAACCCGGCGATCAGGTCTGATTCGGCGTCCTGGTCCTCGATGGCGTCCAGGCACCGCTCGACGATGGCGGCGACCCGTGGCCGCAGCGCTGCGACGTGCCGCGCGGTGAACTCACGGGAGCACATGCGCCGCAGCCGGCTGTGCTCGGGCGGGTCCAGCACCAGCAGGTTGCCGGCGTTCGCGGCACGATCGTCACCGCGGTCGCCGCCGAGGAATCGGGTGGCGGCCCGGCTCGAGAACCGGCCGGGGTCCGTGAGGACGGCTTGCGCCTGCTCGAACCTGCTCACCACCCGCAACGGTGAGCCGTCAGGAGAGACGGCGCTGAGCAGCGTGCCATCGGCCTGAGCCTGCTGCAGCTCGTTCACCGGGCCGAGATCCGCTCGGAGCATGTGGGGCAGAGTCCGCTCGTCGCTCATCGGGGCCTTCCTTCGTGGATAGCCCGGTCTTCAGGCCGGGGAGGATACGAAGCTCCTGCGGAGCGGGGCAGGGAAAGCCGGTTCGCCGCCGGGGCGGAGCGGCGTCCATTCCCACGAACCGGCAGATGGTCACAAGCTGTAGTTTGTGAGCCATGGCCACTCACGTGAAGCGGGCGTTCAAGTACCGCTTCGTGCGCCACGAGGCGCTTGTTCGTCGCGCAGGGGTGCGAGACCCCTGCTATCGGGCTGTAGCAGGTACAACGAAAGTGAACCAGTGCCTGACGTCCCGTAAGGCTTGAACCGGCTCGAATCTGGTGGATATGGGCCGGGAGCAGTGCACAGGGGAAGTCGACGACCGCCCCTGACTCCGAAGCGGGAACGGAGCGGCCGGTGAGGAGGCCACGTTGAAAGCCTGCGGTGTAGGCGTGGCGATGCTGCCGGGGCAAAGCTGGGTGCCTCCCTGGACAAGCGATGACAGGTGAACGTGGGAACCGCCTTTGGTCGTCCCTCACCCGGATACCCATTCCGGGAACGGGACAGGTCCGTTGCCGACTGATGCCCACAGGCTGGGGCGGAGGCTCCGTAGTAGTCGGAGGACGGGGTGCGACACGAAAGTCGCACGAGTTGAGTGAGCTTCACCGAAGGAGGTCGGCTGATGCCGAAGGTGTAGTTACGGATCAGTGTTCGAGGATCTGTCCCCGGCCTGACGTGCGTCGCTGGTAACGGCGGGGTGCGGAGCTCAGGTCTCCAGGCCCAAGGACTCCTGTTCCATCCGGGAGTTACAGGTCACGGGGAAGGCCGACAGGGTGAACAACCGTGAACCTCTGATGATGCCTCGTCATCGGAAGCCCCGCAGATGGGTCGTAGCAGCGGGGTCAAGGACTGGTCGCTGGAAAGCGGCAGGCGCCGACCGGAAGACTCGAAGCCGGTCGGGAGAGCACCGCCGTCCTCGGGTATAGGAGGCACCCGACCCGGCCGCACCTCACTCGTGCGGAACGTGACAACCCCGTTGGAGTCCGTAAACGCCACAGCGTCTACGGCAAGCCGACCGCAAGGAAGGCCCGATTCTCCAGCGGGCGCAGGATGGCCTCAGAAGCAAATGCCGGTGGCCGAAAGGCAGCGGGAAATCGGGACATCATGGTCGGCTCTCCGTCGACTGTCTCGTATAACCGGCCGGATACGGGTCAATACCCGAACCGAAAGGGTGCTGACGGAGGCCAGGTGAGCTTGTGAAGAGACGAAGAGAACGATGCCGGAACCGAAGGACAAGTTAGACACCATGACGAACGTGCAGGCGCAAGCCGACGCTGACGTGATGGTGAACGGACCGGAGGGTGACACTCTCGATTGGCGCGACATCGACTGGCGTGCTGTTGAGGGTGAAGTACGGCGTCTGCGGCAGAGGATCTTCACGGCATCGCGGGAAGGCGATCTCAAACGAGTTCGCAACTTGCAGAAAATGATGCTCCGTTCCCGCGCCAACACGCTGCTGAGCGTGCGGCGTGTGACGGAGATCAACGCCGGGCGCAAGACTGCCGGAGTGGACGGGCGAACAGCGCTGCTGCCTCAGTCGAAGATTGAGCTTGCCGACTGGGCGCAGAATCGTGCGAAAACCTGGAAACCCCTACCGGTCAAGCGCGCGCATATCCCCAAAGCAGGCGGAAAGAAGCGCCCATTGGGTATCCCGGTCATTGCTGACCGGGTACTGCAAGCGCGGGTAGTTAACGCGCTGGAGCCCGAGTGGGAGGCGCGGTTCGAGCCGAAGTCCTACGGCTTCCGGCCCGGCCGCGGCTGTCATGACGCGATATCCGCCATCTACCTGACGCTGAAGGGCAAGAATCCCCAGCGCATGTGGGTGCTGGACGCGGACCTGAAAGCGGCATTCGACCGAATCGACCACGAGCACCTTCTCGCCCAGCTCGGCACGTTCCCCGCCAGGGAACTCGTCAAGCACTGGCTGAAGGCCGGAGTGGTCGATCGCGGCCGGCTCGCCCCAACAGAAGAAGGCACCCCACAAGGGGGAGTTGTCAGTCCTCTGTTGCTGAACATCGCTCTGCACGGAATGGAACAAGCCGCCGGAGTCCGATACCGCAAGCTCGGCACTAACGCCGCCGAATCGGTTGAGGGGGCTCCGGCATTGATCAGGTACGCTGACGATCTTGTAGCGCTGTGTCACAGCTATGACGAAGCCGAACAGGTCAAGGCGAAGCTCACCGAGTGGCTGAGGCCCAGAGGGCTGGCGTTCAACGAGGACAAGACGCGAATCGTCCACGCTGACTCCGGCTTCGATTTTCTGGGATTTAACGTCCGCCGCTATGACGGCAAGCTACTGATCAAACCGAGTCCGGCGGCTTTGAGGCGGATCCGGGAACGGCTACGCACTGAGATGAAGGCTCTACGCGGGGCCAACGTCAGTGCGGTGCTGCACAAGATCGACCCGATCGTGCGCGGCTGGTCAGCCTACTACCGGACGGTGGTCTCCAGTAAGGCATTCACCGGACTGGACGACTACATGTGGAAGCTCACTTACAAGTGGGCCAAGCACGGCCACCAGAACAAATCGAGGAACTGGATTGTCAACCGGTACTTCGGTCAGTTCAACAAGTCCAGCAGGAACCAATGGGTGTTCGGGGACCGGGATACCGGTGCCCACCTACGGAAATTCTCCTGGACGAAAATCGTTCGACACCAGATGGTCCCCGGCACCTCGTCTCCGGACGACCCGACCCTGGCGGACTACTGGGCCAAACGGCGACGAAAGGGGGTACCCACGCCTCTGGATGCGTTCGGACTGCGGCTGCTCATGCTGCAAGACGGTCGCTGCCAGCTGTGTCGAGGGCTCCTGCTGTACGCCGACCACCAACCACACAGCCCCGTCGAATGGGAACAGTGGATGGCGGTGATCCGACGGGCGGTGACGAGGCAACACATCGTCCTCGCCCCAGGTCAAGGCAAGTCGGACGTGGTCCTTCGTCTCGTGCACACCTCCTGTCGACGTCGGCGCAGTGCCGACATCCCAGCAGGTCTGGCTTCTCTGCGTGCCCGCGAGCCCTCGGGGCTTGCTTGAGCCGGATGCGGTTGACGCTGCACGTCCGGTTCTTAGGGGCGGGGACGCAGTAATGCGTCCCCGCTACCCGACAAAGCCGTCCACATGGCAAAGGGAGCCAGCAAGTCGGCAATACGGCTTCTACAATGTCTGGAGAACGCTGGTGAATACCGGCGATCTCGAGGACGCCATTGAGCGGTGTGCATCGTGAAGTTGTGGGGTTCCCCTCGCTGTCGCCGTGCTCTTCTCGGCCCAGTCGATACCGCAGTAGATCAAGGCTGTGCCCTCCCAACGGAACGGATGTTTGCGCTGGTCACGAGCGCATGCGGAGCCACGCGTCGCACTAATCCCAGGCCTCGACCAGGCGCGGGTCGGGCCGACACCTCACGAGCCGTTCGTGGCACCGGCGCACCGCGCGGGTCTCGGCCTGCGCAGGAGCTGAAAGGCTCGCATGCTGCAAGAGATCACCGCGTGGTGGGCGCGTACCACAAATGCCGACGAACACGAGGAAGTTGAGGTTCGATGGGCGGCGCCGGAGGTGCCTATCTACGTTTGGACCTGACCGGCCGGTGACACAAAAGGCATACCTCCGACGCCGGGGGCAGCTGGACCACCGTGCGGATCCTGGCCGCCTTAACAACGGATTAGTGACTCAAGCAGCCGCATCAGCTCAGACCGGGACAGGGCCATCGCGTGCTCCTCCGGTCGAACTGCCCGTTCACCAAGGAGACTTGCGCGATGGCCTGCCCTTGTTCAGAGAGCATGCACCGCCAGCGGATGCACGCCCCGAGCAGACACCCGCGCGTTCCGGGCCCCTGTCCGGCTACATCACTTCCCTGGACGCAACCCTGCCACGCCCGATTCGTCGTTCCCTTCACGAGGCGGCCTGTAGAAGGCAGTCGGCGGTGTCGCCCCTCCTGCGGTGCCGGTCGACTGGGACACCTCGATACCTCCGAATCTTCAAGGAGGGTGATCCTGCTGTCGTGTCGAGAGCAGGCACTGCCTCGGGCGGCTCATATGCCCGGCTGGCATGCTCAGCGCCGACCAGGTCAGGCCTGGCGGACAGTCGTTCCGAGACTCCCAGCGACCGCCCTGACAAGGTGTCCGATCGCCTTCGGCGTCCGCGCCGTCGAAGGCGTCGGGATGCTCAGGGACGCAGCACCAAGCGGATCAGGTCGCCCTTGTTGTGGTGCACCTGTTCGACGGCTTCGGCCGCCTGGTCCAGCGGCAGGATGGTCGAGACGGAGCGGGAGAGGTCCAGCCGTCCGTTCTCTGCAAGCTGGATCAGCCGAGCCACCGCGTGCTCGTCGGCGCCCAGGTGGCCCAAGACCTTCAGTTCACGCAAAGTGAAGTCCGTGCTGTTCTCGATGGTGATCGGTTTGCCGCTCACCCCGACGAGAACCAGCTTGCCGCCCGTGCCCAGCACGGACAGGATCTGCTCGCGTACCGGGGTGACGCCGGCGAAGTCGAAGGCGACCTCGATGCCCACCCCGCCGGTGGCCGCCGCGACATTGCCCGCCAGGTCGGGGTCAGCCGGGTCGAGGGCGAGGTCGGCGCCGAAGGCCAGGGCGCGGTCACGCGCGACGGAAGAGGGGTCGACGGCGATGATCGGGCAGGCGCCCACCGCACGCAGAAGCTGAACGCCGTGCGTGCCCAGACCACCGATGCCCCACACGCCCACCGCCTGGGCGGGACGGACGCCGGCGGTACCCGTGATGGCGGCCCACGGGTGGCGACCGCGTCGGGAATGATGGCTCCCTGTTCGAAGGGGATCGAGTCCGGTAGCACGACCAGGGTGTCGGTCCGGGCGAGGGTGAAGTCGGCCCAGCCTCCGTCGTAGTCGATACCTCGGAGCCAGACCTGGCCGTCACGTTTTTCCTCGGGCTGGAGGACCACCCGGTCGCCGACTGCCCAATTGTCCACGTCGGGGCCCAACTCGGCGACCGTGCCAGCCACTTCGTGGCCGAGCGTCACCGTATCGCCCTTCAGGAACGGCGGCTCGCCGAGCAATCCGGAAATGAGGTGGACGTCGGTGAGACACACACCAGCCGATTCCACCTTGACCAGGACTTCTCCGGGACCGGGAGTTGGCCTGCAGATCTCTTCGACCCGCAGCTCGAAGCTCGGGATATGCAGGCGCGCCGCGCGCATGACTGCCATCGTGGCTTCCTCTCTGTTCTGTGACGTCCCACCCCGTCCGATCCCGGCGAAGATGGGAACAGACCGGTGGTGGATGGGCCTCCAGGGGCGGCTGCTCGATGCGATCGCATTGGACGCGTCGCAGGGCCGGCCGCGGTGTCCGCGAGCCCCCTAAGCCCGGACCGGCTGAGGAGGCGCTCGGCGTGCTCGGTGCTCGACGGCCCGGAGGCGCCATGAATCCGTACGTGGAAAGAAGAGGCCGTCGGTGCGCGTGCTCAACATGGTGCGGCCGCTGTCCGTATCGATCTGGTCGACGCCGCCGGGAATCGCCATGCCCCGTTGTCGACCGGGCCGCCACGCGAACACGCGCGTCCGCACCTCAGCGCCCTCTTGGACGCTCTGACGCGGCGGCGCCCCGTGTGGCCCACAAGTACCACGGTGCACCCTTCCGTGGCGAACCAGAGCGCAGTCACGGCCCCGAAAACATCCAGCGGCGCCCGTGATGACAACCGCACGGCCGAAATTCTGTTGCTTCACGAACGTGTCGTCCTCTGCGTGAGCCATGCCTGGAACGGCCCTGGTTTGCTTCTCCTTGCGGAGCTTACGAAGATCGGCACAGAACGCACTTGAACCACAGCGGCATCTTGACAGAACATCCGCGCCACAAGGTGAGCTGTACCGAGATCTGTGGAGTCCCTAATGCCAGGCGAAGGAGAACCACCAGCACCATGGCAGCACCCCGTGAGTACCCGGACGAGCTCTGCGAGCGCGCGATCCGAGAGGTCCGTGCCACCGGCCGGCCGATCGCGCACATCGCGAACGATCTCGGGCTCCACAAGGAGGCCCTGTGAAGTTCCCCCTGTGACCTGGACAGCGGATGCTTACGCTACAGGGGTGAAGTCCTGCTGCAGCCTGGCTCGGGTTTCGAGTGGGGTGAGGTACCCGAACTGGGGGTGCTTCCGGAGCCTGGTGCGGTTGTACTCGGCTTCGATGAAGCGGAAGACGTCGGCGCGGGCCGCTTCGCGGCTCGCCCAGACGGACGTGCCGATCTCCGCTTTGAATAAATCGAAAAGGCTTTCGGCTGCGGCGTTAGCCTCGCGCTTTCATGAAGCGGGCTGTCCGGCAGGCGGTCAGGAAAGCAGAAAGTGCCTCTGACCAGCAAGAGTGAGGATTGTCGAGGTCCTTGTTCCTGCTGAAAGCGGAGGCACTTTCCAGGTGAAGCACTCTATCGGGTCCTACCCCCGTGTCCGCGTCCAGGACGACGGCCGCCAGGTCGTCTCCCAAGCCGGGTCGGTCCTGCTCGTCGAAACGGTCCGCAAGACCGGCCTTGACCAGGTCATGTCCCAGGCTCTGGCTCCCTGGCGCAAAGCGCGGGCCGTCCACGATCCTGGCAAGGCCCTCATGGACGTAGCCCTGGCGGTCGCACTGGGCGGGGACTGCCTGGCGGACGTCGCGATGCTGCGGTCCGAGCCAGCCGTCACTCAGCTTGGGCCGTGAGACGGGCCCGGCAGACCGCAGCCCCTCGGCGCCGATGCCGTGCCATGCCCGGCGCCAGCGCTGCACCGAGCGCACACTCACCCGTAAGTCCTTGGCGACCTCGGCGTTGGAGGAACCGGCAGCGAATCGCTCCGCGGCCTCCAGCCGGATCCGCTCGCGAAACGCCTGCCGTTCAGGCGTCAGCCCACCGCCCTGCGGATATCCCATACAACCGGCGTACCGCGACGATCACACATCGTCAGCCCCCAACGACATCACGCCGCAAAGGTCAGTAACTCCTGGACCGCGGCCTTGACTTGCCTGGTCAGGCGGGTCGTACGCCGATGGTCTCGGTCCAGGACGCCGGGCAGCTGCCTGCGGAAGGTGTGGCGGCAGCCGCGCGTGGGACACACCAGACGCCGCACCCGCACATGGACCACCACCTGTCGACCGTCGACCGGTACGTCGGCCACCGTCCGCGAGTGATAGCCGTGCGCCCGTTCCGACGAGGCCCCGCACACCGGGAAGACCGCAGCGCCTTGCGGGGTCCGTGCCCACCACGATCCGCTCGCCCTCGTCGGCCACATCAACTACGACCAGCGGAGAAAGGCCCGAAAGCACCACCTGTACAAGCCCGTTGACATCCTTCACGTGAGCGTCAACCACCCTCACGGCCCTCCGTCACCACCGAAAGTGAGACAGGGCTTTTAGATTTACACTCCCGGCTCGGTGCGGGGGTCGGCCAGTTCCGCCCCGGCCAGGAGGACTGCGGGATAGGCGAAACAGCCTCGCACCCCGGTGGAAGTCCGGGTGATACCAGGTGTCGCGCTGTGTTCGGATGTGTGCGGTCGGAGTTACTTCGTGGCGAACCAGGACATACGGTCGGTGGCCTGGCTTCGCATGGGTTCGGGCAACTCCAGCGGCTTGAAGGTGACAGGCCAGTCGGCTGGCCGGTAGCCCGCGTTCAGGTCGACGTGATGCAGTTCGAGCTCGACGAGCTTGCGTAGGACAACCTGGCTCGCCGGGAACGGCTCAAGGTGCAGGATGGTGACACTGGTCGTCCACGCGTCATCGGGCGTTGTGACGGCGGCGGCCCGGAATGCCGCCGCCGTCCGTTCAATGTCGGCTACTTGCTCGGCGAGCGGTCGGCTCGCACCGTTCTCGATCGACGTGTCGCGGGCTTCTTGACTCGCGTAGGCGGGGATGTCGGTCCCGGTGCCGACTGCCTCCAACAGGTTTCGGTGAGCCTCAGCGGCGCGGGCAATGTGGGTGAGGACGTGGCCGCGGGACCAGCCGGACAGCAACGACGGTTCACTGACCTGTTTGTCGGTCAGGCCGTCGGCCGACGCGATCAGTTTGGCCGTCGCCTCGTCGATTTGGGTGAGTAGGTCCTTCAGCCAGGATTCCATGTCACAAAAGTACCAAGGTATGTTCCATACGGCGTTCAAGATCACGTGCGTTGGTGACGGTGCTGGGCCCGGACCTGGCGCAGGTGGAGTACCGGCTGAGTGAGCACTGCGGATGCGACGCGGAGCACGAGGACCTCTCCGCCGAGCTCGCGGCGCGCGAGGACGCGAAAGTCGAGTACGGCCTCGGGGAGGCGCGCGATCTGGAGTGGATCGGGTCCCGCCTGGCCGATAAGGAACTCCATGGCACGCACGATGAGGACCGTAGGGAAACAGATGCTCTCCTTCTCGCCCTCGGTCAACCCGCACCTGCTGGGCGCCTTCGCTCAGCAGGTGCGGAAGCCATCCGCCCTGTTCCGTTCCGTCGCAACGAAGGTTGATCGTTCTCGCTCGAAGGCTGGTCGGCAGAGTTGGGTCGTGGGTGGAGACGGTGGTCAATGTCCCCGCGCTCATTGCGGGTAGTTGGTCGCAGGACGCGAGTTGGACCGAGGCGCCGTCACTGCACGAGCCGGCGAAGCGGACAGTGCCGGCTCAGCCGCTCGGCTGAGCCGGGCCCGTGGCTGGTGGCCAGCTCCGCAGGGCCATGTCGGCCACCTGTTGCAGGTCGTTGCGAGTGATGCCGCTGGCGGCTTGGAGGGCGATGCCGTTGGCCACGGTCATGAGGTAGCGGGCGAGTAGGCCGGGATCGGTGCCGGGGGCGGGTCGCCTTCGTCGACGGCTTGCTTGAACCGGTCGCGGAGGAGGGAGGTGTGCTTGTTGCGCCAGACGATGAGGTCGTCGCGGGCGTTGCGTCCCGGGTCGCCGGCGGCGAGGGAACCTTGGACGCCGAGGCATCCGGTGACGTCAGCGTCGCGGTCGACGTGGACCGCCTGTACAAGCGCGTGCGGGAGCACGGTCAGGGCCTGGACGTGCTGTTCGCCAACGCGGCCATCAACCACATCGCGACGTTGGACGAGCTCACCGAGGACATCCATGACGCGGTCTTCGACATCAATGTCAAGGGCACCTTCCTCACTGTGCACAAGGCCCTCCCGCTGCTCAACGACCACGCCTCGGTGATCCTCACCGCCTCCACCGCCGCCGAGAGCGGCGCGGCGGGCATGAGCGCCTACGGAGCATCGAAGGCGGCCGTGCGGGCTTACGCCCGCGCCTGGGCCGACGAGCTCGGCAGCCGGGGTGTCCGGGTCAACGCGATCTCGCCGGGCCCGGTGAACCCCCGATGTGGGACGCGGCTTTCGGCGATCGCGCCGGGGAGATGATGGAGGCAGTCGCGGTCGGCCTCCCCCAAGCGGGTCGCCGACCCGGACGAGATCGCCGCCGCCGTGACCTTCCTCGCCTCGTCGGACAGCAGCTTCGTCTACGGCGCCGATCCCGGGGCACTGAGAGGGCAATCATGTCTGACGCCGAACTGCGCGATTTCTTCCAGCGCTACATCGACGCGCTCAACGCTCATGAGTTTCACCGCATGACCGAGTTCGTCCATGACGAACTCATCATGAACGGCTGGCCGGTCACGCGAAACGACGTCATCGCGGCCCAGGAGAGCCACACCGACGCGGTCCCGGACTTCACCTGGCGGGGTCAAGGACCTCGCCATCGACGGTGATCGAGTGGCGGCCCGCCTGCTCAACAAGGGCACGCCCGCGAAGGAGTGGTTCGGCGTGCCGCCCACTGGCGCTACGGTCGAGTGTGCCGAATACGTTTTCCACAAGGTTCGTGACGGGCGTTTCTACGAGATGAACTATCTGATCGACGCTCAGGCAGTGCAGCGACAGCTGGTCGCCTGACCTGCCTATGGCGGCCCGTCCGGGCCATCTGTGCGCGTGCTCGCTCAACCTTCGCCGCTGCGATAGGTCACGTCTACGGGCCGCCTGATCGTCTGCCTGCTCGTCAAGAACCCTCGTTTTCTGAAGATCGCCCTGCGGGGCCGCCCGAACCTCGCAGGGGGTGTGACCGAGATACGCGCCAAAGGCAACGGGATGATCTTGAAGCCCTGATCCGCTCGGATGTACGTGCGGCGACGTGCAGCGGGGTTGCGTTCGGCGACGTGCCTGGCAACCGAGTCGACGCCGGGACGGGCGTACCGCTCCAGGGAGCGGACGGATGCGTGGCGGGAGCGGGCCAGTAACATCGGGGTAGAGGTGCCGTCCTCCGCGTCGTGCGTCAGGGCACTGTGACGTAGCGGGTGAAGCGTCCAGCCGTCCAGGCCCTCGATGTCGTCGGGTGAGGCGTCGGGTTGGCCAGCAGCCGGGTGTTCTCCTCGAAGATCTCCTCAGCGCGGCGGTAGGAGAGCCGGGCCCGGCCGGTCTCCAGGCACACATCGAGCGTCGGTGTTCCGGCCGGTGCCTTGCGGTCGGTCAGGAACAGCGGGCCGCGGGTTCGGCGGGCGATGAGTCGGGGCAATGGCTGGGCGGTGCCGGACTGCCAGTGAATCCACTCGGTCGCCTGCCCTTGGCGGTGATCCTGCCGCGTTTGCCCTGCGGGTAGAGGTCTTCCACGTTGAGGCACAGCACCTCGTCGGCCCGAGCGGCCGACTCGTAGAGCATCTTCCACTGCGTCTTCTCCCGGAGCCCGACGTCGAGGCGTCACAGGGCGGTGATCTGGTTCTCTGCGAGAGCCTTGGTGCGGTCCGGCGGTGCCGGCCGCCGCTCGATGCCGACCGTCGGATCGCCCTCGATCCAGCCCTGTCGCTGCCACCAACCGATCGCCTTGCGCGCGATGGACGGTTCCCGGTTGACGGTGTCTGCGTCCATCGCATCCGCCCGCGCCGCCGCCAGTTCGGCCAGCACATCCGGCAGCGCCGGGTCGTCGATCGTTCCGCGCCGCCCTTCCGGTACTACCGCAGTAAATGCGTACACCTCGCCTCGGTGGCCGGGATGGTCCGCCGTAGGCCGCGATGATCACGGTAGAGGCTCTGCCGCAGTAATCCGGTATTTACCGCGACAGTATTCCAAGGAAGCAAGCGCTACGCATTGCAGCGATGGTTACCGAGCGCTAGCCGTCGGGTGGCGGCAGCTATACGAGAACTCGCACAGCCCTCAGCGGGACTCAGGGGAACTCGCGGGATGTCGCACACCTGCACATACCGCGTTGCACTGGCGGCGTTAGGGACGCGGAGGTAGGTCTCGCAGTCCCCGGTTGAACGTGGCCTGGCAGCCAACCTCGGACTGACCGACACTCGTATCACCGTACGAACGGAAGGAGGCGGTGATGGAGGACCAGAACGCGCTCGGTGAGTTCCTGCGCTCGCGCCGTGAGCGGCTGCGCCCCGGGACGTGGGCCTGGCCCCCAGTGGGCGGCGCCGCACTCCTGGCCTGCGACGCGAAGAGGTCGCGCTGCTGGCCGCCCTCTCCTCCGATTACTACTCCCGCCTGGAGCAAGGACGGGTGAAGACCCCCTCGGAGGCGGCTCTGGCGAGTCTGGCCCGGGCGATGCGTCTGAGCAGCGAGGAACAGCAGCACCTGTTCCGTCTGGCCGGTCAGCGACCGCCCGAGCCGCACTCTCCGTTGGCCCATGTCGATCCGGCGATGCAGTATTTGCTCGACGTGCTGGACAGCACCCCGGCGCAGGTCTGCGACGACCTGCTGACGGTCGTGGCGCAGAACCGGGCCGCGGAGGCGTTGCTCGGGGCATGGACCGGACTGCCCGGCTACGAGTCGAACGTGACCTGGCGCTGGTTCGCCGACCCGGCCTCGCGTGAGCTGAACGACCCCGCCGAGCACGAACGCATCGGCCGCGCCTACGCCGCCGATCTGCGCGCCGGACTGGCCAAACGTTCGATGCGCGATGTCGCCGCCCACGGGCTGGTTGCCGACCTCCTGGCCCGCAGCAGGGAGTTTGCACGCGTGTGGGAGGAACATGATGTCGCGGCGCTGTCCTCGGCGCCCAAACGGATCCTGCACCCCCTGGTCGGTGACCTGGACCTGCAGTGCGATGTGGTGCTCAGCCCGGCGACCGGGCACCGCCTGGTCCTGTTCCGTCCGCGTGTGGGTTCCGACGCCGTCGCGAAGTTCGACTTGCTGACCGTGCTGGGTTCGCAGTCCTTCGACTGAGTCCACCCCGCCCAAGCCCGCTTCTGACCCCCGCCGGTCCGACCGGACCCGCGGCCCTCAGGCACGCCCTCGTGCCCTCGCCCATCGACCTGAACAACACCGAGAAGGAACACCGTGAACATCACCAGCAGCACCGTCTTCATCCCCGGCGCCACCTCCGGGATCGGCCTGGGCCTGGCCCTGCGCCTGCAGGCCGCCGGCAGTACCGTCATCGTGGGCGGACGCCGCACCGAACTGCTGCAGCAGATCGCGGCCGAGCACCCCGGTATCGATACCGTCGAGATCGACACCACCGATCCGGTCTCCATTGCCGCCGCGCAGGCAGACCTCGCCCGGCGTCATCCTGCACTGGACGCCCTCGTCACCATGGCTGGGATCATGGAGCCGGAGGACCTGCGCGACCCGGCATCCCTCGACGTGGCCGAGCGCACCATCGCGGTCAACCTGCTCGGGCCGATCCGCCTGGTCAACGCCTTCCTGCCCGGTCTGCTCGCCCAGCCCACGGCGACGGTCATGACGGTCAGTTCCGGCCTGGCCTATGTGCCGCTGGCCGCCACCCCTACCTACAACGCGACCAAGGCCGCGATCCACTCCTTCAGCGAGTCGCTGCGGGTGCAGCTGACCAAGAGCAAGGTGCAGGTGATCGAACTGGTCCCGCCAGCCACCCGGACCACGCTGATGGGCCAGCAGAACAGCGACGTCGCCATGCCCCTGGAGGAGTTCCTCACCGAGGTCATGGACCTGCTGCGGACCCAGCCAGACGCTGAGCAGATCCTCGTCGAGCGGGTGAAGTGGCAGCGCAATGCCGAGGCCGAGGGCCGCTACCAGGACGTCCTGAACGTCCTGAGTGCCCGCTACCGCGACTGACCCACCGGACCGGGACGGGCGACGTTCGCGCCGCCGTCCCGGTACCCCGCCGATCTCCTGGCAGGAGCCGAGGACACCGTCGCGTTGAACGACGGTCGGCGCATCTCGCAACCCGGCTTCGACACTGCGGGTGCCGATAAAACATCCACGCAGCTCAGGCGGCATGCTGGTACTCGTGGAGGGTTCCGCTGAGTCGGTCCGCGGCATCCGAATGCCGGTGGTGACGACCTTGAGACCGGCATCGGTCATCAGGGTGTCGAAGGCGGCTGTGAACTTGGAATCCCGGTCGCGGATCAGGAACTGTGCCCTGCTGCCCGCGTCTTCGAGGTCCGTGAGGAGGTTGCGTCCGAGTTGCAGGATCCAGTCCGCGATGGGGTGTGCGGCGACGCCGAGGATCCGGATGCGCCTGGTGGTGTGCTCGATGACGGCGAGCGCGTACAGGCGTGCCCCGGTCAGCGTGCGGACTTCGTAGAGATCGCAAGCCAGTAGAGCTTTGGCCTGGCTGCGGAGAAAGTCTGCCCAGGTGGTGCTCTGCAGTTTGGGTGCGGGTGGGATGCCGTGCTCGCGGAGGATCTCCCAGACCGTGGAGGCGGCAACCTTGATACCCAGCGCCGCGAGTTCGCCGTGGATCCGGCGATACCCCACGAGGCGTTCTCCCTGGCCAGGCGCAGGACCAGGGCGCGGATCGATCGGATCGTGCGTGGGCGTCCGCGTCGTCTGGGTACGCAGGTCGCGGCATGGCGCCGCCCGAGCGGGTCACGATGCCAGCGCAGGACCGTGTCGGGCCGGACCAGCAGCAGAAGGTGCCGCAGTCTGTCTTGGGGGAGGTGGTGGAGCAGGCCGGCGAGGATGGCACGGTCTGTGTCGGCGAAGGCCGGCTTGCCGACCCGGCGTTGCAGGACCAGCAGTTGGTGCCGGAGTACCAGAATCTCGACGTCCCTTTTCTCTGTCGCTCATCGGCAGGAGACGTAGGAACGCCAAGGCGTTGGTCGCGGCGAGGTAGGCCAGACGCAGCAGCACGACAGATCATGATGCCGCCGGGGCCCCGCGCGGGCGAAGACCCTGGGGGTGAACGACGAGGAGAACCAAAGATCCGTGATCAGTCTGCCGACCTGCGTGGATGATGTATCGGCACCCGCAGCGTCTGGCACACCGTCAGCGCACCGGTGCTGGCGATCCTGGGGCTCCTCACACTGGCCGTCGTCGTACTGAGCAACTTCGACCTGTTGATCGGTAACCCGGGCGCCGTGGGAGTGACTGTGATGGCCGTCGTTCTCGCCTCTTCACTGTTGGTCGGTATGGCGCCGCGAGCTCCTGGACCGAACCTTGATCTGGAACCAACGCCACCTGCTCCACGCCCTGCGAGAGTTCGAGGAGTTCTACAACTCCTATCGACCGCACCAGGGCATCGCGAATTCCCGACCGCTGCACCCACTGCCCACGCCGATCGACGATCCCGAGAAGCTGAGCCAGCTCGACATACGACGCCACGACCGCCTTGACGGCATCCTCCACGAATACAGACATGCCGCGTGACCTGCACGGATGAGGTATTCGGCAAGCGCAGGGGTCGGCGCCGCTTCACCGTGACTGAGCGGCGCAAGCGTGACAAGTTCGCGGCGGCGAGCCGCGTGTACGGCGTCGCAGCCGCCTGGGCGCCCCAATGCCATGAATCCGCAGGGCGCCGACGTCGGGCTGCAGGGAGCCGTCGAGCCCTCCGAGCCCCATGTCGTACGAAGGCGTGGAGCGAATCGATTCCACGCAAGCGCTTCGACGGATACTACGACCGGCGGAATGCGGGGTCAATCCCGTGCCGTGAAGCGACGGCGGCGCCGACGAGCGGCCCGAAGCCCCCGCTGCTTGGGCTGGTGCTCTCCGAATCGGCCCTTCGCCACATGAGCTCGGCGGCTGCGTTCCTGCTCACCCGCATGATGGGCAGTCACCCACAATCGGCGGCCCGCCGTCGGGCAGGCCCGCGCGGCCCGCCCGATGGGAAGACCGGCCACCCATCGCCTGCCGCCGCCCCGGGACTGTTCGAGCGTCCCGATCGGTCCCGAACTGCCGGAATCGGCCGTCGAATCGATTCCGCGACAAGGTTCGCAACAAGTGACTCCGCACTCTTGACAGTCCACGAAGCCGGGAGCACCGTCTCCCCCCGAACCCTCTCTGCAATCTCGCTGTGGAAACGGCACCTTCAAGCGCTTCCGGATTGTCAGCGCCACCACAGACGACCCGATCGGGTCGCGCCGGCACGGTAGGGAGATCAGATGAGAACCATGCGTACAAGGTGCCACCCGCTGTCCGTGCGCGGGGGCGTGCGACGGTTGTTCGCGGCGGTAGGGCGCGGTGGCAGGCCGGGCCGCGTGCCGGGCCGGGCACGCGTCCCTCTGCCGACGCGCTCGCCCCGCTCAGCGGCGACAGTGTTCGCCCGGGCGGGAGCCGCGGCCGTGTTCGTCGCCGGCGCGCTTGCCGGCGCCACGGCCACGGCGGGTACGGCCCGTGCTGACACGTCCGGGCCGTGCGACATCTACGCGACAGGCGGTACCCCCTGCGTGGCGGCGCACAGCACGACGCGAGCGTTGTACGCCTCGTACAACGGGCCGCTTTACCAGGTCCGGCGTGCCTCGGACAACAGCACCCGGAACATCGGCGTCCTGAGCGCGGGCGGATACGCCGACGCCGCCGCCCAGGACTCGTTCTGCTCGGGGACGACCTGTCTCATCACGATCATCTATGACCAGTCCGGCCGCGGCAACAACCTCACCCAGGCGCCCGGCGGCGGTGCTGCGGGCGGCCCCGACAACCTCGCGAACGCGACCGCCGCGCCCACCATGGTGGGAGGTCACAAGGCCTATGGCGTTTTCGTGGCGCCCGGCACGGGTTACCGCAACAACCACACCAACGGCATCGCGACCGGGGACAACCCCGAGGGTATGTACGCGATCTTCGACGGCACGCACTACAACGGCGGATGCTGCTTCGACTACGGCAACGCCGAGACGGACAGCAACGACGACGGCAACGGCACCATGGAGGCCATCTACTTCGGCAACATCAGGGTCTGGGGCTACGGTTCGGGCAACGGCCCCTGGATCATGGCCGATCTGGAGAACGGCCTGTTCTCCGGGGTGAACCAGCGCTACAACGCGGGCGACCCGACCATCAACTACCGGTACACGACCGCCATCATCAAGGGTGGCCCGAACCACTGGGCGATCCGTGGGGGCAACGCCCAGTCCGGCGCCCTGTCCACCTTCTACGACGGGCCGCGTCCAGGCGTCCCGGGCTACAACCCGATGCGGAAGCAGGGTGCCATCATCCTGGGCACCGGCGGGGACAACAGTAAGGGCGCCCAAGGCACCTTCTACGAGGGCGTGATGACCTCCGGCTACCCGTCGGACGCCACCGAGAACGCGGTCCAGGCCAACATCACCGCTGCCGGATACAGCAACTCCTCCGGCGGGACGAGCACGGGCGCGCTGCACGCGGTGGGGCGGGCAAGTGCCTGGACGTGCCGAACTCGTCCACCACGGCCGGCACTCAGCTACAGATCTGGGACTGCAGCGGCGGTGCCAACCAGACCTGGGCCCGCACGCCCTCCAGCCAGCTGACCGTCTACAGCGGCAGCAGCCAGATGTGCCTGGACGCGTACAACGACCAGACATCCGCCGGCACCAAGGTGGTGACCTGGCCATGCAACGGCGGCGCCAACCAGCAGTGGCAGCTGAACTCCGACGGCACCGTCACCGGCACCCAGTCCGGACTCTGCCTCGACGTCACCGGCGCTTCCACCGCGAACGGCGCCTTGGCGGAACTCTGGCCGTGCAACGGTGGGTCCAACCAGCAATGGAATCTCGACTGACGTGACCGGCCCGTGGCCGGCTCACCACCGTCACGGGCCACTCGCCACCGGATACGGGCATCCGCGTGCCCGGCGCCCGGCGGCACCTCCCGGATCTTCCGACCGTCCGGCCGAATCGCCGTATTCCCCTCGCCCGGACCCGGCAGGGGGCGCGTCACGCAGGCGGCTTCGACGGCGAACAACGCCACACCGCCCCGGCGCCACCGGTTCCCACGCGCCACCACTGGAGGATGACGATGTCCGGAGCCAGAGCGCTCCGCGGCCTCTGGGCCGCCCCCGTAGCTGTGCTCGCCTTACTGGCCGGGAGCCTGGCCACGGCCGCGGCCACGTTCGCCGTACCGGCCGAGCCCCACGCGCCGGCCGCCGCCCTGTACGTGGCTCCGGGTGCGGATCCCGGCGGGGACGGCACCGCCGGGCAGCCGTTCGCGACGATCGACCAGGCGCAGCGGCCCGCGCACCAGCTCTCGGCCGATGCGGACGTCGTGGTCTACCTGGCCGGGGTGTTTGGCAGGTACATGTTCAATCGAGCGGCATCTGGTCGGCCCACATCGGCACCGGCGTGAACACGCGCCAGTTGTACGTGAATGGCCTCGATGTCGAACTGCCCCAATTGCAGAGCCTGCTCGGCATCAGCGGCAGCTACGGCTCACCGGCGACCGGCCTGGGATTCGCCGGCATCCGGTTCACGGGAACCTCCTGGCTCGGCCCGAGCGGATCCGACGGCTACGCGGACCAGCAGAGCGGCGCGCACATCACCGGCGCCCACGCGATGCCCGCCAACGGGCTGAGCACCTGCACGTCGGGCTGCACGCAGTTCGAGGCCACCCGTAACCACTGGGTGCAGATGCCCGCGGCCGTACAGGTCTCCGCCGCCACCGGCATCACGTTCTCCGGCAACACCTTCTCCGAACTCGGGCAGGCCGGACTGGGCGTGGGCAACGACGGTGCCGCCACGGCCTCCGGCACCGGACTCGGCGCGGGCGACATCACCATCACCGGTAACACGTTCACCGACATCGCCGGCAGTGGCATCCAGGTCGGCGGGATCCAGCCGGACGCGCACCACCCCGGCAACCCGCAGATGACCAACCATGACATCACTGTCAGCAACAACCGGGTGAGCGGGGTGGGCACCGACTACAAGGAAACCGCGGGCATCCTGTCCACGTACGTCACGAACGCCACGATCACCCACAACCAATGCGACCACCTTCCCTACGACGGGATCGACATCGGCTGGGGCCGGGGCATCAACGCCCCGGGCGGCAGCCAGGACTACGTCAACCGGGGAACGTACGCCTACCAGCCCGTCTACAGCACGCCCACGACGCTGAAGAACAACACCGTCTCCCACAACCTGGTCTTCGACACCAAGAAGGCGATGTTCGACGGCGGCAGCATCTACAGCCTGTCCGCGAGCCCCGGCTCGGTGATCAGCGACAACTACATGTACGGCAACAACCACACCACCGCGCTGTACCTCGACGAGGGATCCCGGTACCTGACGGTGTCCCGCAACGTGGTGCAGGACGCCGGTAACTGGGCGCTCACCAATGCCAACGGGAACAACCACACCGACAGTGGCGGCTTCCCCACCGGCTACCACCAGCTGGTGATCGGCAGCGACAGTCTGTGCCTCGACGTCTACGGCGGCGGCAGCGGCCTGGGCCAGCGGCTCGACCAATGGCCCTGCAAGGACACCGCCGGCAGCAACCAGGACTTCACCCCCCGCTGACCGGCCCGCGCCCGGACCCTCGCTCCCGATCGGCACGAACCAGGCACGAATTCCGTGTCGACGCCGGGCAGTGTCGAGCGGCCCGCACGGACCGGCGGCTCGTTCACCCATCCACCGTCCCGCACCAGTGAGGAACGCTGATGAAGAAGTACTGGGTCCCCTTGGCCGCGGCGCTGACGGCCGCGCTCGGCGTGGGCGCCGCATGGCCCGCGACCGCCGTCACCACCACCGAGGCGCCGCGCCCCGCCGCGCGGGCCACCGCGCCCGCCGACCTGCGGCTGATGCCGTTGGGCAACTCGATCACCTGGGGCGTCGGCAGCCCGTCCGGGAATGGTTACCGGGGCTTCCTGTGGAACCGTCTGGCGGCCGAGGGACACGCCGTGGACTTCGTCGGCTCGGGACGCAACGGGTCCATGTCCGACCCGGACAACGAAGGCCACTCCGGCTGGCGGATCGACCAGATAGCAGGTATCGCGGACTCCGTGCTGGCCCGCTACCGGCCGAATGTCGTCACCCTGGAAATCGGCACGAACGATCTCAACGGCAACTATCAGGTCCCGACCGCCCCCGACCGGCTCCGTGCACTCATCGACCAGATCACGAGGGACGCGCCCGACGCGACCGTCCTCGTCGGCACCCTGATCGTCTCCACCAGCGGTACCGAGGAGGCCCACCGGCCCGCGTTCAACGCCAAGCTCCCCGGAATCGTCCAGGCCGAGCAGGCCGCCGGCAAGCACGTACGCCTGGTGGACATGAGCGCTCTGACCGCCGCGGACCTGTCGGACGCCCTGCACCCCAACGACAACGGCTTCCGCAAGATGGCGGACGCCTTCAACGCGGGGGTCCAGGCCGCGGACGCGGCGGGCTGGATCAAACCGCCCCGTCCCGTGCGTGGCCAGGTGCGGCATTCATCAGCGGCGGACCGCGCTTCCGGTCTCCTGGGCCCCGTGAACCGGCGTACGTGAACGTCACCCGCCGTACCGGCACCACGCCCGGCGGACGCGCCCCGGGAGTGGGCGCCTCCTTCCGCAACCCGGCCCAGGAGTGATGAATCATGCCCGTGTCCACTGCGAGAGCCAGGCGACGGTTGTCGCTGTCCCCGCGGATGTCCTTGCGCAGAACATTGACGCTCATCGTCTCGGTCGTGCTGCTCACCGCGGCCGTTCCCCTCGTCTCCCTCGGAACGGCGCGACCCGCCGCCGCACTCGGCAACGGGCTCGCGCTGACCCCGCAGATGGGTTTCAACGACTGGAACGCGTACGGCTGCAACGTCTCCGAGTCGCTCATCAAGTCCACCGCGCAGGCGATGCACACCAACGGCATGCAGGCGGCGGGCTACTCGTACGTCAACATCGACGACTGCTGGATGACCCACAGCCGCGACTCCGGCGGCCGCCTGGTGCCGGACCCGGCCAAGTTCCCGGACGGCATCAAGGGCACCGCGGACTACGTGCACTCGCTGGGGCTGAAGCTGGGGATCTACGAGGACGCGGGCACCGCGACCTGCGCCGGGTATCCGGGCAGCCTGGGGCACGAGACCACGGACGCGCAGTCGTTCGCTTCCTGGGGCGTGGACTATCTGAAGTACGACAACTGCAACAACACAGGGGCGCCCGCGCGGACCCGGTACACCGTGATGCGTGACGCCCTGGCGGCCACCGGCCGGCCGATTCTGTTCAGCCTGTGCAACTGGGGCCAGGAGAACGTGTGGACCTGGGGCGCGGGGGTGGGCAACAGCTGGCGCACCACCGGGGACATCAACGCCAGCTTCTCCAGCATGCTGTCGATCTTCCACAGCAACGTGGGGCTGGCCTCCTACGCCGGTCCCGGCCACTGGAACGACCCGGACATGCTGGAGGTCGGCAACGGCTCACTGACGGCCACCGAGAGCCGCAGCGAGTTCAGCCTGTGGGCGGAGATGGCCGCGCCGCTGATCGCGGGCACCAACATCCCCTCGGCCAGTGCGGACACCCTGTCCACGCTGACCAACTCCCGGGTGATCGCGGTGGACCAGGATCCTCTGGGCAAGCAGGGCACCATGGTCTCCTCCTCGGGCGGCCTGGACGTGCTGGCCAAGCCGCTGGCCAATGGGGACGTGTCGGTCGCGCTGTTCAACGAGACGGGTTCGACGGCGACCATCACCACCACCGCGGCCGCGATCGGGAAGTCCGGCGCGTCCGCCTACGCGCTGACCGACCTGTGGTCGGGAGCGTCCTCGACCACCTCCGGCACGATCAGCGCCTCGGTGCCGGCACACGGCACGGTGATGTACCGGGTCGCGGGCGGCACCAGTGGCGGCGGCACCAGCGTGACCGGCGCGCTGCACGCGGTGGGAGCCGGCAAGTGCCTGGACGTACCGGACTCGACCACGACCGCCGGCACCCAGGTGGAGATCTGGAGCTGCCACGGCGGAGACAACCAGACCTGGACGCACTCCACCTCCGACCAGCTCACCGTCTACTCAGGCAGCCGCCAGATGTGCCTGGACGCCTACGACAACCGGACCAGCCCCGGGACGAAGGTGGAGATCTGGTCGTGCAACGGCCAGACCAACCAGCAGTGGACGCTGAACTCGAACGGCACGATCACCGGTGTCCAGTCCGGTCTGTGCCTGGACGTCGCCGGAGGGGCCACGGCTGACGGCACCCTCGCCGAGCTGTGGACCTGCAATGGCAGCAGCAGCCAGCGCTGGACGCTGGGATGAGTCCCCCCTCCGCGCCTCGGCCCAGCACCGGCCGGGCCCTCCCGCGGGGCCTGCCCGCCACGGACAGCCGGGACCTCCGCACCGACCACTGGCAGCTTCGGCGCCGCCGTGGGGCGGCACCGCCACAGAGGAGGTCGCCATGATCGAACCAGCCGTCCATCCCCGGCGAAGGAGAGGGAAAGCCGTACTCCTTGTCGCCCTGGCGATGGCCCTGGCCGCGTTCGGCGCGCCGGCGTTCGCCACATCCTCGCACCCCCGGACCACCGCCACCATCCACCCGGCGGCCCACCGCGCGGCGGACGCGTCGCTTCCGTGTGACATCTACGCCGCGGGCGGTACGCCGTGTGTGACGGCGCACTCCACCACCAGGGCCCTCTTCGCGTCGTACAACGGGCCGCTGTACCAGATCCAGCGGTCATCCGATCACAGCTACCGCGACATCGCGGTGCTCGACGCGGGCGGATACGCCGACGCGGCTTCCCAGGTCTCGTTCTGCTCGGGCACGTCGTGCACGATCACCAAGATCTACGACCAGACCACCGAGCACAACGACCTGCCCATCTCCTGGGGCGGCTTCTGGAAGGGCCCTGGCCCGGGCGGATCCGACGTCGGGGCGGACGCCATGGCCCTGCCGGTGACCGCGGCCGGCCACCAGGTCTTCGGCGTCAAGGTCAAGCAAGGTGTCGGCTACCGGATCGACCACGCGAAGGGTGTGGCCACCGGTTCCCAGCCCGAAGGCATCTACATGGTGACGTCGTCGGACTACACCAACCAGTGGTGCTGCTTCGACTACGGCAGCGGGGAGAACTCCCACACCGACACCGGCAACGCCACCATGAACGCCATCTACTGGGGTAACGCCTGCTGGTTCAACGGGTGCACCGGCAACGGCCCGTGGGTCGAAGCCGATCTGGAGAACGGCATGTACCACACCAACACCGGCTCCAACAAGGACCCCAACAACACCGGTGTGCACTACCCGTTTGACAGCGCGTGGCTGAAGAACAACGGCACCAGCAACTTCACCCTCAAATACGGCAACGGCAGTAGCGGCGGGCTGACCACCACCTTCTCCGGTCCCCTGCCGAGCGGTTACTCACCGATGAAGCTCGACAGTTCGGTCCTGCTCGGCACCGGGGGCGACAACAGTGTCTCGGGTACCGGCGAGTTCTTCGAAGGCGCGATGACGGCGGGCTACCCCTCCGACGCCACCGAGAACGCCGTGCAGGCCGCCATCACCGCCGCCGGCTACGGGGTGGGCGGCGGCGGTGGCAACACGACGGGTGCGCTGCGCGCGGTGGGTGCGGGCAGGTGCCTGGAGGTGCCGGGCGCGTCCACGACGCCGGGTACGCAGACCCAGATCCGCGACTGCGCCGACGCGGCGAACCAGACCTGGTCGAAGACCGCCTCCCAGGAGCTCACCGTGTACTCCGGCGGCAGTCGGCTGTGCCTGGATGCCTCCGGCCGGGGGACCGGCCCCGGTACCAAGGTCATCACCTGGGCCTGCAACGGCCAGACCAACCAGCAGTGGAACCTCAACGCGGACGGCACCGTCACCAACGCCCAGTCCGGCCTGTGCCTGGACGTGACCGGCGCCGCCACCGCGAACGGCACCCCTGTCGAACTGTGGACCTGCAACGGGGGATCCAACCAGCAATGGTCACTGAGCTGACCTTGTGAGAGACCCGCGCTCGACACCGGGGCGGCATCCGACCGCCGCCCCGGCGGGCCACCGCGCCGCACCGCCCGAGCAGGGGAGCGGGACCCGTCCATGACGCCACCGCCCGAGCAGGGGAGCGGGACCCGTCCATGACGCGCGCCGCAGCCCAGCGGTGCCGAACCGGGGATGTGGACACCGAACTCCAGCACCAACAACGAATGGACCATCGCCGCGGCCTGAGCGGCCACAGCGGCAAGTTTCCGGAAGAAGGAGTACATGAAACCCAAACGTCTCTTCATGTCCATCGCGGCTGCCGTACTTCTCGTCCTGGCAGCCCCGGGCACCTCGTTCAGCAGCGGCCTCGGCGCGCCCGCGTCGGCCACGACCACCGGCGCCGTCCGGGCGACCGCCGGGTGCGGCAAGGCCCCAGAGCTGACGAGTGGTACGCACACGATGCAGGTCGGCGGCCAGACCCGCAGTTACATACTGCGGATTCCTGCCGGCTACGACAGCAACCACCCCTACCGACTGATCTTCGGTTTCCACTGGCGGGGCGGCACGGCGGGCGACGTCGACTCGGGCGGAAGCGACGGGTACAACTGGTCCTACTACGGTCTGCGGCGCCTGGCGGACGCGAACAACAGCACGATCTTCGTCGCGCCCCAGGGCAATGGCAACGGCTGGGCCAACCCCGGCGGCCAGGACGTGGCCTTCGTCGACGCCATGGTCAGCCAGATCGAAGCGGGTCTGTGCGTCGACACCACCCAGGTGTTCTCCGCCGGATTCAGCTATGGCGCTGCGATGTCGTACGCCCTGGCCTGCTCGCGGGCGACGGTCTTCCGCGCGGTCGCGGTCTACTCCGGCGCGAACCTCAGCGGGTGCAACGGGGGCAACCAGCCCATCGCCTACATGGGTCTGCACGGCCTCAGGGACAACGTGCTGCCCATCGCGTCGGGACGGCAACTGCGCGACACCTTCGTCCGGACGAACGGCTGTACCCCGCAGAACCCGCCCGAGCCGTCCTACGGAAGCCTGACCCACATCATCACCACCTACTCCGGATGCAGGTCCGGATACCCCGTCGTCTGGGCCGCGTTCGACGGAGCGGGCCACGACCCCGGTCCCATAGACGGTTCCACCGGTGGCGGCTGGCGCACCTGGACGTCGGCAGCGGTATGGCAGTTCTTCACACAGTTCGGCTCGAATCCGCCAGCGCCCTCCGGCAACCAGGAGATCGTCGGCCAGCAGTCGGGGCGCTGCCTCGACATCAACAACTCCACCACGGCCAACGGCACGCAGGCACAACTGTGGGACTGCAACGGCGGCTCCAACCAACGGTGGACCCACACCGCCGAGAAGCAGCTGGTGGTCTACGGCAACAAGTGCCTGGGCAGCTCCGGCCAGACGGGCAACGGCGCCCCGGCGACGATCTGGGACTGTAGCGGGCAGGCAGATCAGCAGTGGAACATCAATCCCGACGGCACGATCACAGCGGTGCAGTCGGGGCTCTGCCTGGACGCCAACGGCCAGGGGACCGCCAACGGGACGAAAGTACAGCTGTGGAGTTGCACGGGCGGTACGAACCAGCGCTGGCACCTGGAGAACTGACACGCCGGGCCGGGCAGTGGCATCGTGCGGGCCTGGCGCCGCCCTCGAGCCTGAGGTTGCCTGGAGGGGACTGAACTCCCTCCAGGCAACCAACGTGGCCCCTCCGGAAGAAGCCCAGCTTCTTCGGCGAGTAGCTCACCAGCAGGTTCTTCGTCTACTGGTGGTACACGTGCTACGGGCCCGGATCATGAAAGCGGACGAATGCGCCGGTGTGGCGTCGTGTCGTTCAGGGTCTGCTGTTCGGCGCGGCCGTCGCTCATCACTTCGATGAAGCCGGGGGCGGCTCTGCCCGTAGAGACTGGAAGAACACCGGCTTGCGGCGCAGTGAGGCGGACAGGGCCTGCGCCGGGGGCCGCCGCGGCCCTTGCCGCTCAGGTGTGCTCGGGAGCGGTGGCGGTGGCTGTATCGGTGGCGGAGAGGCCGTCGGGGCTCCCACGATCCCCGGAAGTCGCCTGCACTCCGGCAGCTGCTCTGGCCACCCTTACGCCAGCCTTCGTCGAACCGGGGGCTGCGTACTCGGCCCCCGGCGTGCTGCGTCCCGAACCCCGCTCAGGTCGCCCGGCTTCTCGCTGCGGTCGAGGTCGCGGCCCGGGCGACGGCCGTGTACGCCGCCAGCTGACGCAAGGTGGTCCACGGCCCACGAGTACAGTGCGCACCTGCGTGAATTGATGCGCTTATCGCATGAACAGATCTCGGTTTGATGCTGGACACGGATCCGTTGGTGCTTCGACACTCTCGCGTAACACCTCGGTCTGTCCCACCAGCCCCGCCCACCGCCGCCGAGGGCCGTCCCCGAGAAAGCGAGCGCCGCCATGCTGGCAGCCCTGGGCTCAGCCACCACCCTCGTCATGTCCGTCGGTGCACTGGTGGCCGGTGCTTTCTCCTCGTGACCGGCGTCCCGGGCCCGAGTGGAGCCTCCGTCGGCCGCGGACACCGCATGTGCCGTTCGGGCCCACAACGTGCCGCCTGCTTCCGGGAGTCCGGAGTCGGGTGCCGGGACCACACAGAGGCACCTGGTCCGGGTGCCCCACCGACTGAGACGAGGACCCATGAGAGGGATCACCAGACGCACGGTGCTCACCGTCACGGCAGGTGCGGTCACGGCGCCGGCCGTGAGCACGGCGAACGCCGCGGCCGCCGACACCACGGCAGCGACATCCGAGCGCACGCGGTACCCGCTTGTCGTCACCCTGTACGGCGGTGGCGAAGTCGCGGACAACAACATGACCCAGCCCACTTCCAACCGGATCGCGGTCACGTTCGCCAAACTGGAACGACAGCGCCGCGACCCCGCGTTCGTCCTCTCTCCGCAGATCCCTCTGCCCCGTCCCATGGACGGACCCGACGGCACGGACTGGACCGACGCCGAGGTCCAGGCCGCGCTGATCGAACTCATTGACACCTTCGTGAGCGAGCACTCCCGCAACGTGGACACAGGCTCTACGTCGTCGGCCTGTCCTCAGGCGGGCGTGGCATCTACAGCCTGCTGGCGAAGCGACCCGAGGTGTTCGCGGCTGCCGTGCCCACGGCCGGCTGGGGCGACCCGGCCGCCATGGAGAGGATCACGCACCTTCCGATGTGGGCCGACCACTCCGTCGACGACCCGGCCGTCCCCTACCGGGAGGGCCGGTTCGGCAACCCCGGTACCTGGACACTGATGAACGCGCTCGAGGCCGCCGGTGCACCGGTCAGCGGAGAGTGGGCCGACGATCTGCCAAAGGCGCGATTCGAGGCCCGGTCGCGGGAGCTCCTACGGCAGGCCCGGGCCGCGCGCAGTCACGTCCTGTTCACGAGCCATACGCCCGGAACGACACCGGTGAGCCCACACGTCGCATGGGCCCAGACGTACGAGAACGACGTGGTCATCGACTGGCTCTTCGAACAGTCCCGGTAGCCGGCCGCACGGCGGACACACCCCAGTCCAGCTCAAACGTCGAATGTTTTCCTTGGTGAGGAGTCGGCATGGAGTCCAATGGGACATCGGTACGACGTCGCAGCAGAGGCCGGTTGCGCCGCACGGCCCTGATCGCGGGAGCGAGCGCGATGCTCCTTGCCGCGGGCACGGCCGTGGCCCCTGGCGCCTCGGGCGTGGGCGCGGGTGACGCTCGCGGCACCGTCAGCGTGTCTCCCCGCGTCGCTGCCCTCATCGCCCGGATGTCGCTGGACGAGAAGTTGTCCTTCGTCCATGGAGGCACCGATCCCCGTGCCCTCGGCCAGGCCGGATACATCCCCGGGGTTCCCCGCCTGGGCATCCCCGAACTGCGGCTCACCGACGGTCCGGCGGGCGTCCGGGTCAACGCGCACGCCACCGCGATGCCGGCGCCGGTCGCGCTCGCCTCGTCCTTCGACGACCGACTGGCCCGTACGTTCGGCCAGGTCATCGGACGCGACGGCCGTGCCCTCGGCCAGGACGTCCTGCTCTCACCGATGACGAACATCATCCGCGTGCCGTACGCGGGGCGGAACTTCGAGACCTTCAGCGAGGACCCGCTGCTCAGCTCCCGCATGGTGTCCGGCGAGATCGGGGGCGTTCAGAGCCAGGGCCTGATCGCCACCGTCAAGCACTACGCGGAGAACAACCAGGAAGACAACCGCATGGGGGTGAACGTCAACGTCGACGAGCAGACCCTGCGTCAGATCGAGCTGCCCGCCTTCGAGGCCGCCGTCAAGGCCGGCGCCGGTGCGGTGATGTGCTCGTACAACTCGGTGAACGGCAGTCACGGCTGCGGCAGCGACGAACTGCTCAACTCGATCCTCAAGGAGCAGTGGGGCTTCCAGGGCTGGGTCATGTCGGACTGGAGCGCGGCCCACTCGACGACCGACATCGTGAACGGCCTCGACCAGGAGATGCCGAGCGGCGTCTTTCTGGGCGACAAACTGAAGACTGCGATAACGAACGGCACCATTCCGGTCTCGGAGCTCAACGACTCGGTCGCCCGCATCCTGGGTCAGATGAACACATTCGGTCTCCTCGACGGGACCGCGGGCCGGCGGCCCGCGCGCGACCCGCAGGGCGGCGCCAAGGTCGCGCAGAAGGTGGCCGAGTCCGGCTCGGTCCTGCTGAAGAACACCGGCAAGGCGCTTCCGCTGACCGGCGAGGACACCGACATCGGA
This sequence comes from Streptomyces violaceusniger, assembly GCA_005405945.1. Lineage (GTDB taxonomy): Bacteria > Actinomycetota > Actinomycetes > Streptomycetales > Streptomycetaceae > Streptomyces > Streptomyces violaceusniger. Next base: position 2,665,752 of record BJHW01000001.1, on the reverse strand, counting down.
CTCATCGGCCCGACCGCGAAGACACCGAAGGTCACCGGCGGCGGCAGCTCCAACGTCGTACCGGACTCCGCGGCCTCGCCGCTGGACACCATCACGCAGCGGGCCGGCCGGAAGGCCACGGTGCGCTACGCGGCCGGCGTCGACACCACCGGCGCCCCCATTCCCGCGACGGCCCTCAGCCCCGCCCTGCCGACCGGCTCGGACGGCACGATCACCGTCACCCCGGCCGCCCCCTTCGACTACAGCGGCACTCTCACGGTGCCGGCCGACGGCGACTACTCCTTCGTCTACGACCTTCCCGCCGCGTACGGCGCGCTGAAGATCGACGGCAAGAGCGTCATCACCGGCTTCCTGGGCTCCAGCAGCGCCACGGTGCACCTCACGGCGGGAACGCACCGTTTCGCGGCCAACGCCCAAGCCATCCAGGGCGCACCGGCCAAGATCCGGCTGAACTGGGTCACCCCGCAGGCCGCGCGGGCCGCCCGGGAGCAGGCCGTGGCCCTTGCCCGCCAGGTGAAGACGCCCATCGTCTTCGCCCACGACGACGGTACCGAGGGCGCCGACCGGAAGGACCTCTCCCTGCCGGCCGACCAGAACGGGCTCATCTCCGCCGTCGCCGACGCCAACCCGAACACGATCGTCGTCCTCAACACGGGATCGTCGATCACCATGCCGTGGCTGTCCAAGGTCAAGGCGGTGCTCGACACGTACTACCCCGGGGAAAACGGGGCCGAGGCCACCGCCCGCCTGCTCTACGGCGACGTGAACCCGTCGGGCAAGACCACCCAGACGTTCCCCGCGAGCGAGTCCGCCACACCGGTCGCCGGCGACCCGCTCAGGTACCCGGGAGTGGACAACCAGGAGAATTACTCCGAGGGCATCTACGTGGGCTACCGCTGGTACGACAAGGAGAAGGCCGCCCCTCTGTTTCCCTTCGGCTACGGCCTGTCGTACACCTCCTTCGCCTACCGCGACCTCGCGGTTCGGCAGAGTCACGGCACGTTGACCGTCTCGTTCACGCTGAAGAACACCGGCACCCGCGACGGTGACGAGGTCGCCCAGGTCTACGTCGGTGCGAGCCCGGAGACCACCGCGCCCCAGGCGGTGCGCTCGCTCGGCGGCTACCAGAAGGTGCATCTGCGCTCCGGTCAGTCGAAGAGCGTACGCATCCAGGTCGACGCACAGCAGCTGAAGTACTGGAACGCCTCCTCCCACGCCTGGGAGCTCGGCACCGGGCACCGGGAGGTGTGGGTCGGCTCCTCGTCGCGGACGCTCCCCCTGCACGGCGGCGTCGAGGTCACCCGCTGACCGCCCGGCTCGCGACATCGGCCGGGTGACGAGCGGCGTCTGATGCCGGGCCGGCCCCGGCCCGGCTCCTTCCCTCCACGCGCCGAGGGTGCCGGCCGCACCGTGCGGTCGGCACCCGGCCGGAGAGGTCCCCCACGGCGTCCGCGACGGCGCCGACCGCGACGGCGCCGACCGCGGTGGCCACCGACAAGGGCGCCGTGCGCGGCGCCACCTCGAAGGGCGTCGAGAGGTTCTTCGGCATCCCCTACGCGGCGGCGCCCACCGGCTCCCTGCGTTGGAAACCGCCGCGGCCCGCGGCGCGGTGGACCGGCGTCCGGGAGGCGGCCGACTTCGGCAATCCCTGCCCCTGAAGGGTGTCTTTATTGCCGTACGGTGATTGACCTGGGGCTTTGTGAGTGCCTGCGTGTGGGCACGATCAATGATTGTGGGTCTGCGATTGCTCTACCTGATCTTCTGTCGACTGCTGGACTGCTTGCTCTTGCTGGCCCGATCGACCGCCGCGAACAATGCCGAGGTCCTCGCGCTTCGTCATGAGGTCGCTGTGCTTCGTCGGCGGGTAGAGCGGCCGCGGTTTTCGTGGGCTGATCGTGCCGTGCTCTCCGCTCTCGCGCGGCACCTTCCCTGCTGCGGCGGCTTGGCCATCGGGTCGCCGCCGCCACGATCCGGCGCGTCCTGCGCCGCTCCGGTCTACCGCCCGCACCGCAGCGCGCCTCCCAGCAGAACTGGCGCTCGTTCCTGCGCTTACAGGCCCACACGCTGCTCGCCTGCCATTTCATGCATGTGGAGACCGTCTTCCTCAGACGTCTCTATGGCAACGACGCAGCCGTCATCCTGACACCGCCGCAAAGCCCACGGTCCAACGCGTTCGCCGAACGATGGATACGCACAGCCCGCGCAGAGTGCACCGACCGCCTCCTCATCACCGGCGAAGGACACCTACGTACGGTCCTCACCAGGTACGCCGAGCACTACATCATCCACAGGCAACGCCCAGCTCAGCAGCCTGATCGGAATATTGACACCCCTCACGGTCTTCAGGGTTTCGATGCCCTCGGCTTCGAAGATCGCGTCGAAGGATTCGGGGTATTTGCTGTCCCGGTCACGGATCAAGAAGCGCAGTGGCTCCAGGCGCATGCCCTCGGCGAGGGCAAGGTTGCGGGCCTGCTGGGCCGTCCACTGAGCGGTCGGATGTGCGGTCACCCCAGCGACGTGGAGGCGGCGTGTACCGTGCTCGAGGAAGACCAGCGCGTAGACCCGGCGAAGGTCCACCAGGTCGATGTGCAGGAAGTCGCAGGCGATGATGGAGCCGGCCTGAGCCGTAAGGAACTCGCGCCATGTCGGCCCCATGCGGCGGGGAGCCGGATCGACACCGGCTGCAGGGCCGGCCACGCCGACCCGCCCGCCATCGTCATCAGCCGAGGCGTCCAGCTCCACCTCCTCGACCTCCTTGGCCTGGAACCCACACATCCCCGCTGGTCAGAGCCCTGAACGAGCTACCCGCGAAGAACGGAACTAGACGAGCTCGGTGACGGTGCCCCGGATGCCGAGCAGCGACTTGCCATACACCTCGGTACTCACCTCGGGGTTGACGAGCGCGTGCCGGCTGCCGGCTTCGCTGTCGCGCCAGATGCGCTGCAGCGGGTTGGCTTCGGCGAAGCTGCCCGCTCCGTGGACGGAGACCAGGATGCGGATGGCCGCACGGGCGTTGACGGCGGCGACCCCGGTGTCCATCCGCATGCGGGCGCGGGCGTCGTAGTCAAGATAGGTGCCCTGTGCGGCGGCCTCGTCGATCTCGGCGGCAGCCCGGTAGGCGTGCAGCTGAGCCGAGTCGATCAGCGACGCGGCCTGCGCGACGGCGAGTTGCGTGGTGGGTGCGGCGGCCTGGTTGTCGTAGAAGGTGTAGGTCATGGTCCGGTGGGGGCCTTCTGCACGACCAGGTCGAGGGCGGCCTGCGCCAGCCCGAGCTGTGGTCCGGCGAGTACCAGCGCCGACACCGGGACGAAGGCCGAGCGATAGATGGCCTCCTCGGCGTAGGGGGTGGCGTACCGGCCCTCCACGGCGTCGGGCGACGACAGGTAGCGGTGGCCGGGAACAAAGACTTCGTCAGCGACGAGGGTGTTGGACGCGGTGCCGCGCATGCCGGTCACGAACCAGGTGTCCTCGACGGTCAGTTCTGACATCGGGACCAGGACCATCCCTCGCTCACTGTGGGCGTCATCGGTGCCGCGAAGCACGCCGACGATCGCCCACTGGGCGTGGGCCTGGCCCGACGCCGGACTCCAACGGCCGGTGACGACGAAGCCGCCGTCGACCTCGCGGGCGGTCCCCGTGGGCGCGAGGACACCCGCGACGCGGGCGGTCGGGTCGTCGGCCCAGATGTCGTCCTGAGCCTGGCCCGGGTACAGCCCGACGTACCATGAGCACACATTGAGCAGCGTCGTCGTCCATGCCGTCGACCCGCAGGCGCGCGCGACCTCCCGGGACACTTCGAGGAAGGTTCGCATGTCAGTCTGCAAACCGCCGTAGCGTGCCGGCCGCGAGATGGACAACAGTCCGGCCTCGGCGAGAGCCTTGATGTTCTCTGCGGGCACCATCCGCTCGCGGTCGCTGTGTTCGGCCCGGTCGGTCAACTGCGGGAGTAGCTTTGCGGCGCGCCCCACCAAATCGGCGCGCAGCTCTCGGTCAGCGGCGGTGGCTCCAGGGCGGTCAAGGACGATCGTCATCGGTCAGCTCCTTCTGGGGTCGGTGCCGCTCGGCCAGCAAAACCTGGCAGCAACAATGCGGCTGTGTTCCAGGAAACAGCCTCGGCCACCGACTCCGCTTGGTCTGAGGATCCAACTTTGAGCGGTGTGGTTGGACGCCGGGTCAGGTCGTGGAGGGGGCCGGCTCGAGAACGGTGTTGCCGAGCTCCTCGGCCAGCAGAAGCGCTGCGTACAGAGGGAATCGTCGATCGCCGACATCGCGACCGATGACCTCCTGCGCCCGTTTGACACGGTAAGCCACCGTGCCTCGGGCGACGTGCAACTGCTCAGCAGCCCGCACGAGGCTCCGCTCGGCCTTGAAATAGTGCAGCAGGGTGGTACGCAGAACCTGCATCGCCTCCCCTCGGCCCCCCAGCTCACCCAGTTCGCTGCGCACGAACTCCCCTGCGGCGACGAGGTCACCGGCCAGCAGCACGGTGAGCACGACGTCGCGGTACAGGGTTACCCGAGGCGACTTCCTGACCGACAGGCCGCGCAGTCGCTCGACACGCAACGCCTCCTGATGGGTGCGACGGAAACCCTGCAGCCCCGAGGCCGGCGTGCCCACCGCTGCGCGCAATCCGGCTCCCATCCCTGAAGCGATTGCCTGCTCTCGCCATCGCCTCGGAACTGTCCCCCAGGCCCAGACGCGCCCGGAGCCGACCGGTACCACGAGCGTCGCCGTGGCGCCCCACCTCGTCAAAAGGATCACCGCCGTCGACTGCAGCCGGGCCTCCTCGGCCGGGGTGTCGGCCCACACGATCACGCCGACATGAGTGCCTTGGAGGTCGTAACCCAGCATGCGTGCGGCGGCGTCGACATCCACCACGGTGTCGGCCAGCAGCGCATGCACCGTCTCCACCCGGGCAGCGGCCGCGCTTGTCGTCCAGCGGTCGTGTTCCGCCAGGTACGTCTGGGTCATCTCGTCGGTGAACGCGTCGACGTAAGCGAACAGCTCGTCGTTGACGGCTTTCATCTCATGGGTGAGCCGATCCGGCTCGGCCAACCGTTCGCAGGCGCGCAGAAACGCCCGGGCCAGGCTCGCGTGCCCAACCCGAATCGCGGCCAGCACACGGTGCAGCGGGACGCCGCGATGCACATAGTCCGGGATTCCGCCCAACGGCTCGTCACCAATCGAGGGGAATTCCGCCGACGGCTCAGCCAACCGCAAGAGCGAATGCAATGTGGCGGCCTCGCTGCCGCGGCTCAGTACCTCGACTCCAGGCCCACCCCCCTCGAACAGAGGTACCTCCTCCACGATGTGCGCAGCGGTGGCCCGTCCCTGTTCGATTGCCCAACACACCGGGCCCACACCGAGCTTGGACACGGCATCGGCAAGGGTGACCGGTGAGCACGAGGACAACTCGAGGCCACACGGCCCCGCCGGGGCCAACCTGGTGAGCCACTCCCGTCCAGCATCCATGACCGGTCACCGTGCTGTCGTCGCGGCAGGGGTGGACCAACGTACCGCGACTCTGTCCATGGCCAGATCATTCAGCATTGCGACCGCGTCGACAAGCGATCCGCAGCACGCGGCGCCGGTAGTGCGGGGAACGTCCATGGTGATGTTCATCGTGGTCACCCTCGGTGTCAGGCGATCATGCGGGGTACGGGTCAGCTCGCGACAGCGAGCGGGGTGTGGGTGCCGAAGATCCGGCGCGCGTAGATCAGCGGGGCCGCGGGGGTCGACTCGGCTTCCTCGAGGCGCACGAGGAGCAGGACGTGGTCACCGCCGTCCACGTGGCGTTCGACGCGTCCCGCCGCCCAGCCGGCCGACTCGGGCAGGTGGGGGAGTCCGGAGCGGAGGGTCCAGGTGACGCCGTCGAACTTCGAGCGCGGTTCCTGGCGTCGGCGGGCGAACGTCGACGCCACCTCCTGCTGGTGGGCGCCGAGGATGTTCACCCCCACCCGGTCACCCGGCCGGAGGTGGGCCAGCAGCCCAGAGGCGCGGTCAAGGGCGAAGCTCACGAGCGGGGGGTCGAGTGAGAGCGAGGCGAAGCTCGACACGGTGCTGCCGTGCGGTCGCCCGTCGGCGGTCGTCGCCGTGACCACGGTGACCGGTGCACACACCCCGCTCATCAGCTCGGTAAAGGTCTCTCGGTCGATCATCGTGGGCCTTCCGTCGGGCTGGAATCCGTCTGCCGGGATACGCGGCCTCGTGCGTCACCGCGTCCGACATAGGAAGTAAACTCCGGCTCCCGGGGTGGCCGCTTGGTCCGCTGATTCAAGATTCCGGTCTTCCGTTGGGCTGCCGGTCCGGGACGCGGCCGCGACCGGTACACAAGGGCCGGGCACGCTGGACCATGCGTGGGAAGCCCGCGCTGAACGCCTTCGACATCACCTTCGACGGCCGCCTCTCCGCAGCCCGTCGGTAACCATCAGCCCCAGTTGCACCGCCCGTTTGACAGACTCGACGCCACCGACGAGGAATGACCGGTTCCTGGCCCGCACCGCCGGACGGGAGGACCCTGGAGGTATGAGCAGGAGGTATGTCCGGCGGTGCGGCCAGTGCGGCATGATGCGGGCGTACTGGTTGCACACCGGGACGGCGCGTGTTCGTCAGGGTGTCTTCGGGCGCGGATCGTCCGCCGGTCTGTCGTGTGCCGTGCCGGCGGACTCGGTGTGTGAGAGCGCGGCGAGGAGCCGCAGTTTCTCGTCGCTGTCGCTGTCCTTGTCGGGGTAGTAGACGACGAGGATGACATCGTCGATGGGGAGTTTGTCGCGGTGGAGGCGTAGTTCACCGACGACGGGGTGATGGACCGTGGCCGTGCCTCCGTCGAGACTGCGGACGTCATGGCGGGCCCACAGGGTGCGGAACCGCTGACTGGACAGTGCGAGTTCTCCGACGAGCTCCACAAACCGGGGTTGTCGATGTCGTCCCCGATGGTGGTGCGAAGGGCTGCGATGAAATCGGCGGTGGCTTTCGTCCAGTCCTGGTGAAAGGCTTGTTCCTCGGGATCAAGGAGGAGAGAACGAAGCCGGTTCTGGCCGGGCCGCAGCCGAGGGGAGAGCGCGACCGCCATGGGGTTGGAGGCCAGGACATCGAACGCGCGCCCTTCGACGAACGCGGGGATCTGAAGGTGGGCGAGCAGTTCGTGCACCCGCGCCGGTACGTGCTCGGGCCGCTTGCGGCGCGGCGCCCTGGGGCGTGCCGCAGCAAGGCCGAGCAAATACGTCCGCTCGATGTCGTCGAGTTGCAGGACGCGCGCGAGTGATTCGAGGACCTGCGGTGAGGGGTTCCTGTCACGGCCCCGTTCCAGGCGCAGGTAGTAGTCGGGACTGACTCCGGCGAGCAGGGCGACTTCCTCGCGGCGCAGGCCGGGCACGCGGCGGTTGCCGCCGGGCGGGAGTCCTGCCTGTGCCGGGGTGACCAGCTCACGCCGGGCACGTAGGTAGCTGCCGAGCCGGTTGCCGGATTCCTCATCCTTCATACCGACACCGTAATGCGGTGCGTGTGTCTCAGCGGGGCCCTGGCAGGACCAGGGAAGACGGGGGCCCCGCCACACCCGGCGGATGCCGTCAAGACTGTGGAAGCACTGTTTCGAACGAGACAGGGAACATCGCTGGCTGCGCCGCGGGCCTGAACGCCGTCGGCGCCCTGGACTGAAGGGAAGACCTCGTGGATCTCTCCAACCGCACCGTTCTCGTCGTCGGCGGAACCTCGGGTATCGGACGAGAGCTGGCCCGGCGGTTCGCCGCGGCGGGCAGCACCGTGGCTGTTGGCGGCCGCAGCCCGGAGGCACTCTCGGAACTCGCCGGGGAAGGCTTCGGCACGATCAGCATCGACGTCACCGACAGTGTCTCCGTCGCATCCGCCCGTGACGCCGTGCTCGCCCGGTACCCCGAGCTGGACACCGTGGTGACGATGTCGGGCGTCATGCTCCTGGAGGACCTGCGCGACCCCGCGCACTTCGAGGCGGCGGCGACGACGATCGACACCAACCTGCTCGGCACGATCCGGGTCATCGACGCCTTCACCCCGCACCTGGTCCGACGGGGTTCCGGCACCTTCATCACCGTCACCTCCGGCATCGCCTTCCTGCCGTTCCCGCCCATGCCCGCCTATGCCGCCTCGAAGGCCGCGGTGCACGCCTACTCCGAGGCACTGCGCGCGCAGCTCGACGGCACCGGTGTCGGCGTCGTTGAGCTCGTCCCCCCGGCCGTCGCCACAGCGGGCCAGGAGAAGGTGAACCCGCACGCGCTGCCGCTCGACGACTTCGCCACCGAGGTCATGCATCTGCTCTCGGAGGACCCCACCCCTCACGAAATCCTCGTGAAGGGCGTCCTCGTGCACCGCTGGGCCGAGCGCGACGGCACCTATGACGACCTCGTCGCACAGCGCTCCCAGGCCCTGGCCATGCTCCCCAGCCGCCAAGGCTGACACCCTTCCTCCGATCGGCGGCCTCCTCGCTCATCCCCCGGGCGGCCGAGAGCGGCCACGCGTCCTGGACGGTGGGCACCGGCCCGGGCCGCCGGACACGATCGTCGTGGACCGCTCCGGGTCGCACAGCTGCCAGCTCATCGGGGACCACCCGGCCTGCTCGTGCGGCTGGGTGTCGACGATCAGCCAGTCGTAGAAGACGCCGAGGTCCGTGACCGTGGTGGCCATGCCGGAGCAGACGAAGCTGTTCGCTCCGCCGGCGCCGATCACGTAGTGGGCGCGGACCTCACCGGCGCCGTCATCGCCACGGGTGGTCAAGCGGACCGACCCGTCACCGGGTTCCGGGCCGGTGACCTCACAGCCGCGACGCACGGTGACCGTGGGCCGGCTCTCAGCGGCCTTGGCGAGCACGGCCTCCAGCTGCGGCTGGCAGAAGAAACTGGCGGTGGGCCAGCCGGAAGGCCGTTGCCGGACCAGTCGATGCGCATCAGCGGCTCACCGGCCGCGTTGCGCCTCGTAGTGGTCGGGCACCGGGTCGGTGACCGCGCTCACCTCCGCCGCCAGGCCGGCGGCCTGGAAGATGCGGCCGGTCTCGTGGTCGAGGTGCACGGCGCGGGGCAGGTCGTAGGGGCTGGGCCAGCGCTCCAGGGCGATGACGTCGTGCCCGGCCCGGCCCGGCAGCAGGGCCAGCATCTGGCAAACGGGTCCGAAGCCGACGACCGCGACGTCGTACACGTTCGCAGAACGTGCGTTCACGGCTCTACCTCGCCTCACTGTGGGTGCCAGTCATCAGGGCGGCGAGATCCTCGGGGTGAGGAAGGAGGGCGGGGGCGGCGGGCCCCAGTTGAACAGGCCCTTGGCACCTTCCAGTACCTCCGGCGTCCACAGCTGGTCGTCGACGATGCAGTCCATGTCGGAGTAGTACTCGCTGAAGTTGCCGGCCGGGTCCTTGAGATACCAGAAGAAATTGGAGCCCGCGTGGTGCCGTCCCAGCCCCCAGATGTGCCGCTCCGGGTGATCCTCCAGCATCGCGGCGGCGCCGCGGCCGACCTCGTCGATGTCGTCGACCTGCCATGAGGAGTGGTGCAGGAACGTGACCGGGGCGGCCAGGACCAGGATGTTGTGGTGATCGGTGGAGCAGCGCAGGAACGCCCCGTGGTCCTTGAGGTAGTCGGACGCCTTGAAGCCGAGCCCGTCGCGGAAGAACGCGGTCGTGGCGTCGAAGTCGGTGGTGCCGATCACGGCGTGACCCAGCTTGCGGGGCCGCACCCGGCCCGTGCGCAGCACACCGGGTGCGCGGGATCCGGTGCGCTCCGCGCGTCCCGGACCGTTGTAGACGGTGGCGGCGGCCGGATCCTGGGTCAGGCGGGGGTGACTTCCAGGACGGCGCGGACGGCGGTGGCCTGGTCGTACGCGGTGAGCATTCCCGCGTCGAGGGTGCTCTCGATGCCGAGCCTCTTCAGCCGGGAGGCGGCCGCCGCCAGGTCGTCGGGTGTGTCGACGCCGATGCGGACCTCCACCAGGCGGCGGGTCGGTGCGTGGACGATGCGCAGCTGGCGTCCGGCGTCGCGGGTGGTGAACCAGCCGTCGCCGTCCGGTGTGAGACCGAAGTCGGTGTAGTAGACGGCGGTCTCGGCGGTGTTGGGGACCCCCATGGTGATGGAGGTCAGACGGTGCAGTGCCATGAGGGACTCCGTAAGTCGTCGGGTGGCGCGGGAGGGCCGGATGTGGCTTATGGGGTCTTGCCTTCAGTGGCTTCCGAGGAGTGGCCGTCCGGCTTTCCGGTGCGCCCTGGCTCTTGATTGAGATGTGCTGGACATCTCCGGCACGTCCTCCGCTCCGCTTCCGGCTCTGCTCGCAGCCCACGGCCAGCAGGCGGTCTACGTGCCCGGCCGCGCGGTCAACCGCATGGCAGGTGCCTACCGGGGCGAGGCGAAGACCGATGCCCGCGACGCTTACGTCATCGCCGAGACGGTCCGTCACCGCAACGACTTCGCCGCGATCGACCTGCCTGCCCAGCCGGCTGCCGACCTCGCGCCGCTGACCGCCCACCGGTCCGGCCTGGTAGCCGACCGGGTGAGGACGATCAACCGCCTGCGTGACGTGCTGACCGGTGTCTTTCCCGCGTTGGAGCGGGCCTTCGACTACAGCTCGCAGAAGGGCGCACTGTCTCTGCTGACGGGATACCAGACCCCGGTCGCCATCCGCCGCCGCGGCCGGGCGAGGCTGACGGCCCGGCCGGCCAACCGTGGCGTCCGCGGTGCCGACGCGGTCGCTGCGACCGCGCTTCAGGCCGCGCAGGCCCAGCAGACCGCGCTGCCCGGCGAGGATGCCGCCGCGCAGATCCTCGCCGACCCGGCCGTGCAGATCCTCGCCCTGGACGACCGGCTGAAGCGGATCGACAAGCAGATCCGCGCGACGTTCCGCAGCCACCCGCAGGCGGAGATCGTCGGGTCCCCGCCCGGTATGGGTCCGATACCCGGGACGGAGTTCGTGGTCGCAGCGGGTGACCTTTCCGCCTACCCGGATGCCGGTCATCTGGCTTCGGCGGCCGGGCTCGTGCCTGTTCCACGCGACTCCGGCCGCCGCACCGGCGACCTGCGCCGGCCCAAGCGCTACAGTCGCCGCCTGCGACGGGTGTTCTCCATGTCCGCACGGACCAGCATCATCCGCGACGGGCCGGACCGGGCCTTCTGCCTCAAGAAGCGCGGCGAGGGCTGTAAAGACGTCCAGGCGGTCATCGCGCCGGCCCGACGACAGGCGGGCGTTTTGCGGGCACTCCTGCGTGACGGACGAGTCTTCACCTCCGCCCCATCGGTCACGTAACCGGCTTGACGTCATCATGGAGACTCCTCGACTCCTTTGTCCGTCGGGCCCCGGCGGCTCAGGCGACGAAGGTCTGGCGCAGTTCGCCAATGCCCTCGACGGTGCTGACCAGTTCGTCGCCCGCCGCGAGCCAGCGCTGCGGGTCGCGGCCGAGCCCCACACCGGCCGGGGTACCGGTGAAGATCACGTCACCGGGCAGCAGCGGCAGCACCGCGGACAGTCGGGCGATCAGCGTGGGCACGGAGAAGATCAGATCGCAGGTGCGGCCCTCCTGGACCTCCTCGCCGTTGATCGCGCACCGCAGCTCGAGGTCGTCGGGGTTGTCGAACTCGTCCGGTGTGACCAGCCACGGCCCGATCGGGGTGAACCCGGGGAAGGACTTGCCCAGGCTGAACTGGGGTACCGGGCCCGCCAGCTGGGAGATGCGCTCGGAGATGTCCTGGCCCACGGCCAGACCGGCGATGTGGCTCCATGCGTCGTCCTCGGACACGCCCTCGGCGCGGCGGCCGATCACAGCGACCAGCTCGACTTCCCAGTCGGTGTGGCCGTCCTTGGGCAGCTTCACCTCGGTGACCGGTCCGGTGATGCTGGTGGCGAACTTGGTGAACACCGGCGGCAGCACCTCGGGCACCGTGAACCCCGATTCCGCGGCGTGATCGCGGTAGTTCAGGCCGATCGCCAGCGTCTGCCGAGGGGCCGGGGCCGGTGAGCCCAGCTCGGCCGGGTCGAAGGCCACGCCCTCGGGCAGCGCGGCTGGCGCGGCCCAGGCACGGAACTCCTCCCACCGCTCGTAGACGGCCTGCGGGTCGGCGGAGAAGCTGCCGCCACTGGCGTGTTCCACGTCGACGGCCTTGCCGTCGACGATGAGGGCCAGACGGCCGGAAAGGTTGGCGATACGCACGATCTGTCTCCCGGAGGGGAAAGGAGGCGGGACAACGGAAACCGCGTCGAGCGGATGCCGCTCAGCCTGCCGTGGGGGCCGGCAAGAGCCTGCCGCCAGCGACAACGGAGCTCTTGCTTCATCCACCAGCAATTCAGCATGATGATTACCTTGATATTGCGCGTGGAGGGTCGAAGCGTCAAGAGTGGGGAGAGAAACAAACATGATGATTATGGTGAGCTGTGAGCTGTGAGCTGTGAGCTCGAGGGAGCTGCTGTGACGTCCATTTCCGATCCAGGCATGCACACAGGCTCCGCGGCGCAGGCAGGAGCCGATCCCGCCGACGCCTCTGACCTGCGCCGAAGCGCTCCACAGGCGAACCGGGCATCCCTGCCCCGGGTCGACCGCCGCGCCGACGCCTCGCCCCGGTCAGCCGGCTCGGGCCGTGCCGAACGCGCGGCCGAGCGTGTCGCCGCGCTGGTCCAGAGCGTTCCGCCCGGATCGCGCCTGGGCACCAAGGAGGAGCTGCGCACCCTGTGCGAGGTGTCGGTGGGCACCTTCAACGAGGCGTTGCGGCTGCTGCAGGCGCGCGGCCTGGTCACGGTCAAGCCCGGCCCCGGCGGTGGCCTGTTCAGCGCCGAGCAGACCCCCATGGTCCGCCTCGGCAACTCCGTCCTCGCCCTGGACGCGCAGGAGGCGGATGTCGCCAATGCCGTGCGTATCCGCGACGCGTTGGACCCGCTGCTGATCGAGGACACCCTGTGGCACGCCTCGCCGGCCGACATCGCGGGGCTGCGCGAGCACATCGCCGTCATGGAGAAGGCCGTCGGCGACGCCGATCCGGTCGCCTTCGTGCATGCCAACTGGCGCCTGCACGCCGCCATCGCCGCGATCACCCCGAACGTGCTGCTCGGCTCGCTCTACACCAGCCTGCTGGACCTGATCGAGGGCCATACCCTGTCCGTACTGCCGGCCAGCGAACAGCCCCTGGACGAATACATCGCTCACCGCCACACCCTGCACCGCGACCTCATCGACGCCCTCGACCGCCGCGACCGCCACGAGGCACTGCGCCTGATCCACGAGCACAACACCACGCTCGCAGCGAGCGAGGACCCTCACGCACCCTCCTGACCAGCATGTTCACCGCACCGCTCGCCGCGTTCGCCCGCGTGGGTCTCTCAAGCGGAGCAATCTGCGTGCTCGAAGGCATTGACGCGGACAGCAGGCGACCGGCCCTCTGCCACATCTGCCGTCCGCCGTCGGCGACGCCCAGCGACGCCTCTTCGACGGCTTCGGCGCTTTTTCCCTGTCACCGTCCGGTTTTCCGCAGGCCCACGGCGCTGCGCTTTGCGGGTGCCGATAGATCATCCGCGCAGTTCAGGTGGGGTGCTGGTATTGGTGGAGGGTTTCGCCGAGTCGGTCTCGTCGGCGGACTTCAAGGTGGGTGAGTTGGGCTTGGTGGGTGATGGGGGCGGGTAGTGGGCGGCATGGGGCGGCTTGTGACAGGGCCCTGTGCGGGCGGTGTTCGTTGTCGTAGGCCTCGTACTCGCGCAGGGTGTGCAGGAGGTGGCTCTGGTGCCAGATCAAGGTCCGGTCCAGCAGTTCCGTGCGGCAGGTCTGTATCCAGCGTTGGCCGGTCCCCTGGGCCGGTACTACCTCTACTACGCGCCGCACGACGCGCCGGGCGGCATCTGCCTGGCCTACGGCGACTCCCTGGAAGGCCCGTTCACCGAGTACCCGGACAACCCCATCGTGGCGAACAGACGGGACCCGCACTACTCGGTCAGCCACGTCTCCTCGCCGCACGTGCTGTGGAAGGAGGACGTCAAGGAGTTCTGGCTGTACTTCCACGGCGAGAACACCACTACCCGCCTCGCCCGCTCGAAGGACGGGATCCACTTCACCTACGACAAGGTGGTGCTGAACACGTCCATGATGCCCGCCGGCACCACCGAGACGTCCTACGCCCGGGTGTTCCGGCACGACCTGCCCGTCCGCGGCGCCCACTACGTGATGCTGCTCATGATCAACAACACCACCGACCACCGCACCGCACGACCGTCCGTCCTCCTGGGGAGAGCAGTCCCGCATGGCACTCTTCGACCTTCCACGCGAACAGCTGCACCGTTACCGCAGCGCCTCCGCCGAACCGGACGACTTCGACGCGTTCTGGTCCGCCACCCTGGCGGAGGCCCGGCGGTACGACCTCGACGCCCGCTTCGAGCTCGTCGACACGGGCCTCAGCACCGTGCGGGTGTACGACGCCACATTCGCCGGCTTCGGCGGTCACCCGGTGAAGGGCTGGCTGACGCTGCCCGCGGAGATCGCCGAGCCGGTGCCCCTCGTCGTGGAGTTCGTGGGGTACGGAGGCGGGCGGGGCCTGCCCCACGAGCACCTGCTCTGGGCGTCCACCGGCCGGGCGCACTTCGTGATGGACACCCGCGGTCAGGGCAGTGGCTGGGGCGGGGGCGGGGCACCCCGGACCCGGTGGGCGCCGCCCCCGCCTACCCGGGATTCATGACCCGCGGGATCGACGTGCCCGAGAACCACTACTACCGGCGGGTGTTCACCGATGCCGTGCGGGCGGTGGAGGCCGCCCGCACGCATCCGCTCACCGACGCCTCCCGTACGGCGGTCATCGGTGAGAGCCAGGGCGGAGGCATCTCGATAGCGGTGGGAGGACTGGTACCCGACCTGCTGGCGGTCGCCCCGGACGTGCCGTTCCTGTGCGACTTCCCGCGCGCCGTCACCCTGACGGACTCGGGCCCGTACCGGGAGATCGGCCTGTTCCTCCGCACGCATCGCGGCCGCACCGGAGAAGCGCTGCGCACGCTCTCCTACTTCGACGGCGTCCACTTCGCCGCTCGTGGCCGGGCACCCGCGCTCTTCTCCACCGCGCTCGAGGACCAGACGTGCCCGCCCTCCACGGTGTTCGCGGCCTTCAACGCCTGGGCCCACGAGGACAGGTCCATCGAGGTGTACGACTTCAACGCCCACGAGGGCGGCGGGCCGTACCAGGTGGCGGCGAAGCTGAGGTGGCTCAGGCCCCGGATGTGACGCAGGCAGCACCCCGCGAAAGCCGGTGAACGGTCGGCGTCACATCCGTTGACGCGCGGACCGGGACCGCCGAAGAATGTGCGGGCCCCTTCAGACAACGTTGTCTAACACGTCGAGGTGTCGCCCCGTGTCGCACTCGTCCCCACCCCTCCGCCGCCGCCGCTTCCTGCACCTCGCCGGGCTCACGGGCGCGCTGGCCGCCCTGCCTCCGCTCACCGGAGCCGCGAGCGCCCACGCCGCGTATGGCCGCACCGATACGCCGCCCGACGCCGTCGCGGCCACCTACCTGCGGGTGCTCCTGGACCACACCCGGTGGTCCGAGACGCAGTGGGACGAGGCCAAGGGCCACTACAGCGCCAAGGACTTCGGGTTCGCCGTGGTCCTCGGCAACGCGGTGCTGCTCACCCACGGCACCTACGACGCGGCGCGCGCGGGCACCGACCGGGAGACCCTCGAGCGGCACACGCTCGCCACCATCCGCCACTTCGCCGCGTCGAACCGGCTCACCGGCGGCGACGAGTGGGGCCGCAAGCTCTTCTTCGACACCACCTTCCAGTCGTACTTCGTCCTCGCCGCCCGGCTGCTGTGGAACGACCTCGACACCGCGACGCGGCACAACGTCGACACCATCGTCCGCGAACAGGCCGCCTACACCGTGTCGTTGGGCAGCGGCGACGACCCCGCCTCGGGCGACTGGACGCCGAACGGCCTGAGCGGCGGACACGTCGGCGACACCAAGCTGGAGGAGATGGGCCTGTACGCGCAGACCCTCGCACCGGCGCTCGCGTGGGCCCACGACGACCACCGCGCCGCCGACTGGGCCACCTGGTACGGCATCTGGTCGCGCAACGAGGCGGGGCTGCCGTCCGCCGACCTCGCCAACCCCGCCCGCGTGGACGGCGTCGCCGTCTCCGAGAACACCGCCCGCAACCTGTACGACACCTTCATCGTCGAGAACCACGGCTCCTTCGGCCCGCACTACCAAGAGGAGCTGTGGCGCACCTCGGGCCGCAATGCCGCGCACTTCCTGGCCGCCGGACGCCCCCTCCCGCAGGTTCTCGCACGGCAGCCGAACGCCCAGCCGCTGTGGCACACGTTGCTGGGTGTCATGAGCGACGCGGGTGAACCGCTGATGCCGATGGTCAACGACCGCGAGCACCTCTACGGCAGGGACGTCATCCCGCTCGCCTTCCTCTCCCAGGTGATGCGCGACCGGGCCGCGGCGCGTGCGGAGCAGGAACTGGCGTCGCGGCTGGAGGCGTACCAGCAGTACCCGCCCGAGCACCGGATGGCGAAGTTCTCGGGGGAGCCGAAGTACGAGCCGGAGGCGCGCGCCGAGATCGCGATCAGCTACCTGCTGCACGTGTGGGCGGCGGCGAACGGGCGGCCCGTCGAGGCGCTGTCGCGCGAGGAACTCTTCGCGCTGGCCTCCGGTGTCACGGACTTCGGGACCGGCCCAGGACTGGTGTCGCACCAGTCGCGGGCCGCGTGGGCCGGTGCTGTGACGAAACCCGGGTTCGTGAAGTTCGTCTGGCAACCGGCCCACGACGACTGGCTGTTCCGGCTCGGCGGCGCCACCCCGATGTTCCTGCCCGCCACCGCCGCGAAGGTCCAGAGCCGTACCGTGCGCGTCTACGAGTCCCTGCGCGACGGCTTCGACGGCAGCGCGACGCTCCTGCGCCTCGATGGCGGCTGGGCCGGGTTCGCGACGCTCCCGACGGGCTCGATCGTCTACGCGAGCGGCGGCACCGGCGACGCGGAGGGCCGGCTCGAGGTGCACAACCTGACGATGCCCGGCATGCCCGGGCTCGACGGCGCGCGCACCTACCGCTTCGAGGAGGGCGAGGCGACCGTCCGCGCCCGCGACACCTCCTCCGACACACCCGCCGGACGGGTCGACGACCTCGGCTTCACCCCCACGACGGTGCGCCACGTCCGCATGCTCGGCGTGCGGCCCGACCCGGCGTACGGGTACTCCCTGTACGCCTTCGAGGTGCGCGACGGCGCCCATGGCGCGGACCTCGCCCGCGGCGGGTCCGCCACCGCCTCGTCGGCCGACGCCGGGAAGGGAGCGCCGCTCGCGGTCGACGGCGACGCCGCCACCCGCTGGGCGGTGTCGAGGGCCGACCGTCCGCGCGCCGACAGCTGGCTGGCCGTCGACCTCGGCGCCGAGCGCCGGATCGACCGGGTCACCCTGCGCTGGGAATCGGCGGCCGGCCGCGCCTACCGCGTCCAGGGTTCCGTGGACGGCCGGGACTGGAGGGACCTCGCGACCGGGCCGAGGCCGGCGGTGAGCAGCCGCGGCGGCTGGCTCGACGTCGAGGGACGCGCCGGGCTCGTGGTGCGCGACGGCCGGAACCCGATCGGCGTCTACGACGACACGATCGTCCTCGGCGACGGCCCGGCGGCACCCCTCCTCGTCGAGGGCTTCCCCGGCACATCGGCCGGGGAGCTGCGCGCGATCGCCCGGAGGGCCACGCCCTCGGCGGAGGCCACCGAGGTGCGCACGACGCTGACGGACGGACACCTGACCCTGTTCAACCTCTCCGGCGAGCCCATCAGGACGCGGATCGCGATCCCGCGCACCGGCACGGACACCGTGGTCTTCGAGGGCACACAGACGCTGACCGCCGACGGCACGGCCTTCGAGGCCGCGCTGCCCGCCGCCACGGCGGTCGTGCTGCCCCCGCGCTTCACGCTCACCCCCGTCACGAGCCGACGCCTGCCGTCGGGCCTGCGGGTCCAGGTGGTCGACGGCGCGACCGTACGCCTGTCCGGGGCCTCCTGCACCCTGCGCGTCCGGGCGCAGGGGCGCAGCGAGGTCGCCGCCGTCAGGGCGGGCCGGACGCTCACCGTCGTCCTGGCCGGCGCGGCCGCCCACCCGCACGACGACCTGGCCCTCGGCAGGACCGTCTTCCCCACGAGCCCGCTGCCGGAGGGCATGTCCGACCCCGCGGCGGCGGTGGACGGCGACGCCCGCACGGCGTGGCGGCCGGGCCCGCGCGGCCGCATGGTCGTGGACCTCGGCGCGGCCCGCCCGGTCCGCCTGGTGGAGACCGAGTGGACGGCGGGCGCGGCGCCGGGCGCGAAGGTCGGCTTCAGCACGGACGGCATCGCCTACCGGGACGCCGGGACCCTCACCGGCCGGGGCCGCGTGCGCCGGCTGACCGCCTCCGGGACGGCCCGCTACGTCAGCCTCGAGGTCGACGGGCCGGCGCCCGCGGGGGCGCCACGCCTGCGGCGCCTGACGGTGCGCTGACCGCTCCGCGCCCGCCGGGCCCCACCGACCCCGCCGGGCCGGGTCGGTCCGGGAGCGCCGTCAGGCCCGTTCGGCGCGGCTGGGGCGACCGCCTTGCCCGCTGGTGGTGAAACAGGACGGCGGCAGGCCGAAGGCGCGAGTTCGCCGCTTGCGCTACCCAGGAGGCGGTCGGCTGCGTGGTGGCGCCCAGGATTCGGATCCGGCGACTGTTGTGTTCGATCACCACGAGCACGTACATCCGTACCCCCGACAGAGTGATGGTCTCCAGGAAGTCGCATGCCAGCAGTGGCAGCCGGTGCAGCAGCGCCGCCAGGAATGCCCGATCGCTCGGCGTGAACCGGACCTTTTCCTTGCCGAGTTGGCGTTCCAACACGGGGATCTGGTGGCGCAGGGCGAGGATCTCCGCGCACTTGTCCCGGTCGGTCATCGGCAGCAGGCGAAGCATCGCGAACGCGTTCGACACACCCAAGTAAGCCAGTCGCAGCAGCACGATCGATCATCATGACGTGCCGACAGCAGCTGCGCGAGAGTGTCGGCTCGAGCTACCGCGGCTAAGGTTTCGGGAATCCGAAGAAGCGGTTCCCACCAGGGCGGATGAGATTTCCGGCAAGGGCATTCGCCTTGAGCGACTTCGACAGCTCCAGGAAGAAAGAGCACAACGGCTCGGCCGGACGCATGCCGAGATCAAGGAAGAAGGGCGGGCCCTCCTTCACCGCCCCGGGCCGCTGCACGTACGCCACCGCATCGAGATCGACTCCCGGCGGTGCCTCGTAGAACCGACGCACCTTGCCGTGAGACACAAAGAAGTGATCCACCCCAACTCCCTCTGAGACGACACGAGGTCAGGGAACCTAACGGTCTCCCCGCTCTCCCGGTGTCGCCTCAGATGGCACATGAGACAGCCAGAATTTCTTGTCCTAACGCAGCTGCTCCCAGTCGACCTCGGAGTGTGCGGGAATGACCGCGTCGACGGAGGCCGTGGTGTAGAGCGCGACGTCGCCCCGGCCCGGCTGGTGCCGAAGCGGACCTCGATCGACTGCGGGGAGCGGACCCGGCTGAGCCGCACCATGTGGTCGAAGTCGGCACGCCGTGAAACGCGGGGATTCGCGGAATCTCGGATGGCTGGAAGCAAAACCCGCACGCGAGGTAGCCGTTGGGCGGCTTCTGGCGAGTGGGTTCGAGAGATGGGAAGGGGACGCCGCCGTCGGGCGGGACGAGCAGTTGACTGGCCGGAGAGGGCGTTCAGGCGTCACGTATGCGCAGCAGCAGGCCGCCGACCAACAGCGCCGCGGCGGCCCACCCGGTGGTCACGCCGAGGCCGGCCCAGGGGCTGATGGGCAGGCTGGGGAGGTCAGTGGTGGCCTGGATGGCGAGCCCGGCGCTCATCGGCGCGATCTTCTGGAGCAGGCGCTGCCAGTGCGGATCGCTGATGGTCTGGGAGACGATGGGGACGATGTAGAGCAGGCCGAGGACAATCCCGATGCCGGTGGCGGTCTCCCGCACGGCGGTCGCGATACCGAGGCTGAAGAGGGCGATCAGAACCAGGTAGAGGACCGACCCGAAGACCGCGCGCAGCGTCGGCCCGTCGGCCAGGGAGAGGGC
Source organism: Streptomyces violaceusniger (assembly GCA_005405945.1). Classification (GTDB taxonomy): domain Bacteria; phylum Actinomycetota; class Actinomycetes; order Streptomycetales; family Streptomycetaceae; genus Streptomyces; species Streptomyces violaceusniger. The sequence goes on along the minus strand of BJHW01000001.1, from coordinate 2,645,695 downwards.
CTGGTCATCGGGGGCGGGCAGGATGAGCCACCCGGCAAGCAGCGACCCGAGGACAGCGACGGTTCCGGCCACGGCCACGACGCCGGTGAGGGTAGTGGCCTTGGCCGCGAGGACGGCGGCCCGCCGTGGCACCGCCGTCAGGGTGGTGCGGATCATGCCCGAGCTGTACTCGCCGCTGATGACCAGTACGGCCAGGATGGCGACCAGCGCCTGGCCGAGTTGGACGCCCATGAGGCTGACCTTGGTCGTGTCGCCGCCACAGCCAGTGGACGTGCAACTCACCACCGAGGTCGCCCCGGCGCTCAGGGCCACTGTCGCCGCGACGGTACCGAGCAGCAGCCACAGCGGGCTGGGAACGGTCCGGATTTTCGTCCATTCCGCGTGCAGGGCCGGTTTCATGCGTCCCTCCTGTCGAGAAGGACGGCGGCCACGGCCAGGCTTGTCACCGCGTAGCCGGCCAGGACGGCGAACCCGGCCCATGGCGCCAGCGGGTAGTAGCCGTAGTACGGCGTGTAATTGCTTGCGACCTGGTCATATGGCACAAGCGTCTGCTGGACGGCGAAAGCTGCTCCCGGCGTCACTGTGGCCACTCCCTTCGACATGCTTGCGGGCATGAACGGGATGGCGATCAGGATGTAGGGCAGCGCGGTGGCCACGATGACCGTGGTGACCGCGCCCGCACTGTGCCGGAAGACGGCACCGACGGAGAGGGCCAGGACCGAGGCGGTCGCGAGCAGCGCCGCGGTCCCGAGCGCCACACGCAGTTCGGTCGAGGACGACACCGGGAAGATGTAGACGCCGTTGTCCTCGGCGAGCCGCTTGCCGAGCGGCGTCGCGAGCGCCGCTCCCGCCAGCCCGGCGACGAAGGTGACGGCCCACAACACGATCGCCTTGGCCACCAGCACCCGGCTCCGCCTCGGACTTGCGGCCAAGGTGAGGTGGATCATCTTGTTCCGGTACTCCTCGGTGATGAACAGCGCCCCCACGACGATCACCACGATCAGCGCGGCGAACATGCCGGCGAGGAGGTCTTGGAGGTGGCCACCGGTCGGCAGGCTGTCGCGGACTGCGGGCGCTATGTCGCCGGCACCGGTCACCGTGAACCGGGCGTCGGAGCCGGTGAACGAACCCGAGGCGTTCTCCGGGTAGCCGGCGAAGCTGGGGATGTGGCTCCCACCTGACTGCCTGTCCAGTTGCCACCGGCCCAGCCCCCTGGGTGTGAAGATCCCCGAAGGTGGCCGTGGACACACTGCCTGCCGTGCCCCCGCCGCCCACGGCAGGCGGAGAGGCAACGAACGGCCCGACCTGCGCGGTCGATCCGAGCCCGCTCACCTGCGTGCTGCCCACCTTGGTCCATTTCGTGCCGTCGGTGGAGGCATAGCCGGTGATCGTGTCGCCCGAGCGGTCCAGCCGCAGCCAGCGGGGGACTCTGCCGAGACCGTACCGGGGGACCGGCCGTGTCGTTGACGTAGCCGTCCTGCATCCGCACGCCGTGGCTGCCGGTGGCCATGATCGCCGCGTAGGGTGATCCCTGGCGGGTGCTCTTCTTGATGATGAGCCCGGCCTTCGCCCACGGCACGGTGCCGGGCCGCAGGTTCCCGGGCCCCTGGAGATGCTGCTCTTGAGCGCGGAAACGGAGACGGTGATGCTGCCGTTTCCGGCGAGTGGCTGGTGCACGAAGTAGAAGCTGTCGGTGACCGGCCCACCGCCTGGTCCGATCGGAACGGGTGGTGAGCCCTTCTGATTGCTACTGGCACCGGCGAGCAGGGCGAACAGGACCATCATCAGTGCCGCCGCCATCATGCCGGTCACCCAGCCGCGGACGGTTCGGAACTTGGTCCACTCCGCGTGCACCACATGAGCAAAGCCGTTCCGCCCGGCCCGCTGCCCGGAACGGGACGGCATGAGCGTGGCGGTCACTGAGAGACATCCGTGGGCGTCGCGGCGCGGAACTCAACCGCCCCACCAGTGAGCTCCAGGTAGACGTCCTCAAGGGTGGCGCGGTGTGCTGATACCTCGGAGAACGGCACCGCGCTCCGGCTGAGGAGCGTCACGATCCGTTCCGCAGGCAGGCCGGAGACGACAACGGTGTCGCGGCCCGTGGCCGCCACAGTCGCACCGGCAAGCGCGAGCACCCTCATCGCGTGCGTTCCGGCCGTGGTCCGCAGGGCCACCCGGTTCCGAGAGGCGGCCGCGATCAGGTCGGCCATGTCGGCGTCGGCGATGGCCCTGCCGCGCCCGACCACGACGAGATGGCCGGCCGTGTCCTGCACCTCGCTCATCAGGTGGCTGGAGACCAGCACGGCGCGGCCCTGAGCGGCCAGCGAACGCAGGAATCCGCGCATCCAGATGATGCCGTCAGGATCCATGCCGTTGAACGGCTCATCAAGCATGATGATCGGCGGGTCGCCCAGCAGGGCCGCGGCGATCCCGAGCCGTTGCCGCATGCCGAGCGAGTAGCCGCCGGCCTTGTGCCGGGCCGCCGGAGTCAGGCCGACCTGCTCGATCACCTGGTCCACCCGCCGAGCGGCCAGGCCCTGCGCGTGCGCCAGCCACAACAGGTGGTTTCGCCCGCTGCGGCCGGGGTGCAGCGCCGCGGCGTCCAGCAGTGAACCGACATGGTTCAGCGGGTGGCGGAGGCTGTGGTACGGCTTGCCCTCGATGAGTGCGGTGCCCTCATCGACCGCGTCCAGGCCGAGGATCACCCGCATCGTGGTGGACTTCCCGGCCCCGTTCGGCCCCACCAGACCGGTCACCACACCGGGACGGACGGTAAAGGACATGCCGTCGAGGGCCAGGGTCGCCCCATATCGCTTGCGCAGTCCGTCGACGACAATCCCCGGGCGCTCATCGCAGCGGGCTCACGTTTCGAACTCATGGCGACGGTTGTACGCGGCACCCGGTTCCAGCCGGGTCGCAGCCGCTGCGACCCGGCTGAGACCTGGGATCTGGCATCGTTGACGCATGCCACCTCGACCCGGGGGCCGGTTCGGCCGCCCCGCCCGCACGACGACCGGCGGTGAGGGGCGGTGAGGGTCCTCGTCGTCGAGGACTTCGAGGTCCTCGCCCGCTCCATCGGAAACGGGCTGCGCCATGAGGGCATGGCCGTCGACGTCGTCCTGGACGGAACTGCCGCCCTCGAACATCTTGCCGTCACCCGCTACGACGTGGTGATCCTCGACCGCGACCTGCCCGGCGTCCACGGGGACGAGATCTGCCGTCAACTCGCCCACGGCCGCTGCGAGCCCCGCGTACTGATGCTCACCGCGTCCGACACGATCGAGGACCGCGTCGACGGGCTCAGCCTCGGTGCCGACGACTACCTGCCCAAGCCGTTCGCGTTCGCCGAACTGGTCGCCCGCGTCCGTGCCCTGGCCCGCCGCGCCTCCCCACCGCTACCGCCCACCCTGGCATGCGGGGACATCGCCCTCGATCCGGCGCGCCGCGTTGCGTTCCGGGCCGGCCGGCGCCTTGAGCTGAGCCCCAAGGAGTTCGCTCTGCTCGAATGCCTGCTCGCCGCACCCGGCCTGGTCATCTCCGCTGAGGAGCTGCTCGAACGCGTCTGGGACGCAGCCGCCGACCCCTTCAGCAGCGCCGTCAAGCACACCATGCACCGGTTGCGGGCCAAGCTCGGCGATCCGCCCGTGATCGAGACCATCCGCGAAGGCGGCTACCGCATCGGATCGTCATGACCTCCCAGCAGCTCGCCAGAAGGTCCTTGCGGACACGGCTCGCGCTCGCCTACGCGGCGGGCATCTACGCTGCCGGGGCCTTTGTGCTCGTACTCGTCATTGTCCCACTCGCCAGCGTCGATGCGGCCAAGCCCCAAGGCCACCCCTCGTCGAGCGTGACCACCGGAACCGGGCGTGGGATCAGCCTGCCTCACCTGCTCACGGGATCCGCCGTCGCCCTGGTCATTCTGATTCCCCTCGCCCTGGCACTCGGCTGGTTCGTCGCCGGCCGGTTCCTGTACCCACTGCGCGCCATCACCGCCACCGCCAAAGGCATCTCCGCCGGCAACCTCCACCGGCGCCTTGACCTCGGCGAGCCCACGGACGAGCTGACCGAACTCGGCCACACCCTCGACGACCTGTTCGCCCGCCTTCAAGCCTCCTTCGACGCCCAACGCCACTTCGTCGCCAACGCCTCCCACGAGCTACGCACCCCCCTCGCCGGCCTGCGTACCCTCCTCGAAGTCGCCCTCGCCGACCCCGACGCCGACACCGACACCCTGCGCTCGGCCTGCCAGGAGGCCCTTGTCCTCGGCGAATACCAAGAGCGGCTCGTCAAGGCACTCCTCGTCCTCGCCACCAGCGAGCGCGGAATCTCTCGTTGGGACACCCTTGACCTCGCCCAAGTCGTCGAAGGGGTGCTCGCCTCCCGGCGCGACCAAGCAACAGACAGAAGCATCGACCTGGCCGAACACCTAACGCCCGCCGTGACGGCCGGGGATCCAAGGTTGATCGAAAGCCTCATCGCCAACCTCGTCGACAATGCCATCCGCCACAACCACCCACATGGGCACGTAGAGATCACCACCCAGAACTCCGGCACCCAGGTGACCCTTACGGTCACCAACAGCGGGCCGGTGATCCCCGACAACCAGATCCAGCGACTCTTTCACCCCTTCCAGAAACTGGCGCCCGATCGTAACGGCCACCGCGAGGGCTACGGTCTCGGCCTCGCCATCGTCAACGCCGTCACCCAAGCCCACCACGCCACCCTCACCACCACTGCACCCCCGGAGGGGCCTGTCCATCACCGTTCGGTTCACGCACACATCTCATCCGAACCTCAGCCGGTGAGGCGGCGCGGCAAGGGCGGTGGGTAGGCGCGGCGGCGCGGCCGTGCCCAGATAGCGGTACGACAAGGTCTGCCCGCCCCCGGTAGCCCATCCTCCGCACCGAAATTGGGGACTTGTCAGGCGTCGGCAGCCGTAGCATCTCGAGGAGCTCGTCGAAGTCACCGTCGACGTCGACGACCTGACGGAAAGGTGCAGGTGTTCTGCGAGTGACACCCGCCACGCCGCCCGACTTCCGCCCGCACCACGAGGTCGGCTGTGATTGCCGGGTTCTGAGTTGGTGTGGTTAGCGGTGTGTGTGATCTGGGATGTTAGGGGTTTTCTGAGACCAGGGGGTGCTTCTGGGGCGTTGGGGTTAGTGATAGCAGGGTGTCTGACCTGTGGTTGTTCGGGATCCGCTGATAACCGTGACGTGGTCTTGGTGATGGTGTCCGGCACAGCCGCCGACCGGCCGTGGACCGGCCCCAGCACCAGGCTGGCATTCTCGAACCTCTGTACCATGGAGCTCTCCTCAGCCGATTTCCTCGCCTAGGGTCCTTCTGACGGATCTCCGCGGCGTCGCGACGCCCGGCACGCCCTCTCGCCGCACCGCGCGAAAGCCCGAGTAGCTCCGCTGCGAGGGCCTCCGCGCGGCACGCCGAGAGCACGCCCCGGCTGCGGTCTTCGGCCGCTGCGCGGCGGGCGCTCCTTCCTCCACGGAGATCCGTCAGAAGGACCCTAGAGGTCTATCCCGTGATGGCCATGTTGTGGAGGCGTGCAATGCCGAGCATGGCCTGAGAAGGCTCAGCCACTGGGCGGCAGGCAGATCATCGCGTGTCCGAGGTCGCGATGAGGCCGGGATCGCTGCACACTGACCGCGTTCGGGTGGGTGAGCGCCGGGACAGCAGCCATCCCATCAGCGCGGCGGCGAGGCCGGCCAGGCCGGCCGCCGCGAAGCCGCCTGCCGGTCCGGAGGTGTCGATCGCCCCGCCGACGATCGGGACGCCGAGGGCGAAGCCCGCGCCCAGCGCCGAGGACTGCAAGCCTGTCGCCTCACCGCGCACGCTCGCGGGTGCGAGCCGGCTCACGGCGTCGGACAACGCGGAAAGAGTCGGTGCGGCAAGCAGCCCCGCGCCGCAGCCTGCCACACACAACCAGCGCCAGTCGTGGGCCAGTCCGGCGGGAATGGTTACCAGCCCGAGCAGGCCGAGCAGCAGCCAGGTGGGCAGCGGTCGCGGGAGCGCGCCGTACAGAAGCCCGCCGACGATGGAGGCCGCGCCGTACACGGCCACTACGACGGCTGCCCAGGAGGCCTGGCCGGCTTCCTTGAGAGTGGCCACGATGGCCAGGTCGGTACCGTTGAGCACGATCGTGGCGCCGAACGCCATGACCAGCACCGCGATCATTCTCGGGCCCAGCCACTCCTGGCGACGGGGGCGGTCGGCTGGGCCGGGCGGGGCTTCGTCCGCGGCCCGCAGCGGGGGGTTGAGCAGGGCGATCCCCGCTCCGCCCACCACGATCGCAGCGCCGACGCCCCAGGCCACCATGCCGGAGGGCAGTTGTGCCGCGCAGAGGATCACGATCGGCGGGCCCACCATGTAGGACAGCTCGCCCTGTACCGCTTCCAGCGCGAAGGCGGCCCGGCGCTGTCCCGCCTTCGTCATCGCGGCGATCGCCTGTCTGGTCACCGTCGGGACCGGCACCATCAGCAGACCTGCTACGAAGGCGGCGGCCAGCAGGGTCGTGTACGGCAGTACCGCGACGCTCAGCCAACACGCGACCTGGACCACGACGGTGATCAGCAGCACGATACGCGCGCCCCGCCGGTCGATCATGCGGCCCAGCAGCGGACCGCCCAGCGCCAGACCGGTGGTCATGGCCGCCGCGGCTCCTCCCGCTGCCGCGTAGCTCATGTCCAAGCCCAGAACGACGTACATCGTCAGCGCCATCCCGGAGGCCGTGATCGCGGTGCGGGCGAGCAGCGAGACGCCCAGCAGCGATGCCATCCCGGGCACGGCGAGCACCTGTCGGTATCGAGTCACCCGCGTGACGCTAGCTCCCATCATCTGGCAATAGGAAGTGGCCATATGATTGGAGCAGATATAATGGATTCTTATGGCCAGGGATCTAGAGATCGTACTGCTGCGGTCGTTCGTCACCGCTGTGCGCGCGGGCAGCATCAGCCGCGCCGCAAGCGCGCTGGGGCAGAGCCAGCCCGCGCTCAGCCAGCAGTTGCGCAAGCTTGAGAACACCGTCGGCAGCCCCCTGCTCCTCCGGTCCACGACCGGCGTCTCGCCGACCCGCGCGGGTGACGAACTCCTGCCATACGCGGAGCGCATCCTCTCGCTCTCCGCGCAGGCACTCACCGAAGCCGGCCGCGCACTGACCGGCCACTGCGGCGTCGGGTTGCTCGAAGACCTCGCCGCGTCCCAGCTTCCGCAGGCCCTCGCCGACCTTGCCCGGCTGCATCCAGGCGCGACGCTCGAGGTGCTCAGCCTCTCCGGCGACGCGAGACGCGAGGCGTACGACGCGGGACGCGTCCAACTCGTGCTCGACGAGGCGGCGGACGTTCCCGGCCGGCCGCGCTGGACGGTGCGCCGACCGCTGGTCTGGGCGGTCGGCCAGGGTGTGGACTTGGCTGCCGATCCGCTACCCGTGGTGCTGTTCTCGGGCCCGTGCGCATGGCGTGCGTCGGTGCTGGAAGGGCTGGAAGGTGCCGACCGCCGCTGGCGGGTGGCGTTCGAGAGCAACAGTCTCGTCGGTGTGCTCGCCGCGGTGCGGGCCGGGCTCGGCGTTACGGCGGTGCTGCCCGGGAATCTCGAACCGGCCATGGCGTGCCACGACGCGGACGCCCTGCCCAGCCTGCCGGACATCGAACTCGGCCTGGCCAGGCACCCGCGGACCGAAGGCGATCCGCTGGTCGATGCCGTGGAGACCGCGCTGCGACGCATGGTCTGAGCGGCGCCGCCCTCTGCCCGTCGAGTCTCGTTGATCTCGTTTCATGGTCCGGTAGACCACATTGGAGAGGCGTCGTTTGAGGGCTCGGCGGGCTTCGGCGGGTGTCTTGCCCTCGGCGACCTTGCGCCGGTAGTAGTCCTGGCCGCGTCCGCCGCCGCGGATCTGGCAGACGGCAATGATGTCCAGGACGGAGTTCAAGGCCCGGTTGCCGCCGGTGTTGAGACGGTGTCGGCTGTTGTTGCCACTGGAGGCGTCCAGGGGTGCGCTGCCGGTGTAGCTGGCGAAGTGGTGCTCGGTCGGGAAGCGGCTGATGTCGCCGATGTGGCCGAGGACCATGGCCGCCAGCACGATGCCCAGACCCGGCAGCGCCGTCAGGGTGGTGCGGGAGGCTGCGAGGGCGTCTCGCATCTGGGTCTCGTTGTCCCTGATCTGGCGGTCTATGCGACGCAGGTCGGCCAGCAGGTCGCGGGCGATGTCGCGGCGGCGGTTGTCCGTCGCGGTGACCGGTCGGATGCCCTTCATCAGCGCGGCGGCCTTGTCTGGGGAGAGGCGGTTCGGGGCGCCGCCGGGCAGCGGGTCGCGCAGGAGCGCGTGCAGGCGGTTGACGATGCGGACGCGCTCGCTAGTCAGGTCATCGTGCCACTCGGTCAGGAGGCGGAGGATGGTGGACTGGTCTTCCGCAGTGACCTTGCGCAGATCGGTGCGGAAGAGCGCGACCTGGGCGACGTGGAGGGCATCAGCAGGGTCGGTCTTGCGGTCTCCGCCAGCGGCCAGGAGCCTGGCTCGGGCCGACAGGGTGGAGGGCACGTCGACGACGTCCTCGCCCGCAGCGGCCAGCTGCTGGGCAAGGGTGCGTCCCAGGCCGCCGGCGCCTTCGACCGCGAAACGGCGTTCGGGCCACTGCTCGCACCACTTGAGCATCTGGCGGAAGAAAGTCTTCGACAAGCGGCTGCCCAACAGCGAACCCAAGCTGCGCGAGGTCTTCGCCAAGCTGAAGACCAAGCACGGCACCGTGCTCGTACTCGTCGACCAGCCCGTCTCGATCGGCGCCCTGCCGCTGGCCGTGGCCCGGGACATGGACTGCGAGGTCGCCTATCTGCCGGGCCTGACGATGCGGCGGATCGCCGACCTCTAGCCCGGCGAGGCCAAGACCGACGCCCGTGACGCGTTCATCATCGCCGACGCCGCCCGCTCCATGCCGCACACCCTGCGGTCCATCGAGCTCGAAGACGAAACTGTCGCCGAACTGGCGATGGTCGCAGGTTTCGACGACGACCTGGCCGGCAAAGCGACCCGGATCGGCAACAGGCTGCGCGGCCTGCTGACGCAGATCCACCCGTCGCTGGAACGGGTACTGGGTCCGCGAGTGCAGCACCCAGCCGTGCTCATGCTGCTCGACCAGTTCGGTTCCCCGGCCCAGATCCGCAAGGCTGAACGCTGGCGACTGGTCAGCCTCCTGCAGCCCAAGGCACCGCGGATGGCCGAGCGGCTGGTCGAGGACATCTTCACCGCGCTGGACGAGCAGACCGTGGTCGTGCCTGTGCCCTTGCCGGAAACCTCATCCGTGCAGGTCAAGCCGCATTCCGGTACTCGTGGAGGATGCCGCCCAGGCGATCGCGTCGACGTATGGCGAGGCGGGCTAACGTGTCCGGGGCGTCGATCGGTGGGGGGCAAGGGCTGCAGCGGTCTGGCGTTGGCGATGCCCTGGTGTGGTCGGTGTCCGTTGTAGAACTGCTCGAACTCGCGCAGGGCGTGCAGAAGGTGTCGCTGGTTCCAGATCAACGTCCGGTCCAGGAGCTCGCGGCGACAGGTCTGTATCCACCCTTCCATGATTGAGTTCATCCTCTGTCCAACGCGGGAGCGACGGTAGATGTACAGGCCGTGTTTTCGACGGTGAGCGGCGGTGATCAGACCCTGGCGTGCGGCCGCCTCCGGACCCGCGGTCCCACGATGCGCTGACCGAAACAAGCGGCGTGGAGCTCTTACGAGAACGAAACACCGGAGCAAGGCACAGGCCATCGGGATCCGTAGTTTTGAGCCATCGAAATTTTTCGGTAGAGCGAAAAACCGCGAGGGGCGAGGATGGTCGCGAGTGCCGCATGGAGCGCCGGTGACAAGACCGGCAATGCTTCTGACGAGGATCTGCTGCTCAAGGTCGGAGCGAAGATCCGCCAGTTGCGCAAGCAGCGCGGACTCTCCCTGCAGGCCCTGAGTTCAGGATCCGGGGTGAGCATTGGTGTGGTCAGCGAGATCGAGCGTGGAATCGGGAATCCGTCCTTCAACACGCTCACGCAACTCGCCCACGCACTGGACATCTCGGTCAGGCGACTCTTCGACATTCCCGAGCAGCATTCACCGGTGGTGCGCAAGGCCGACCGGCGAGCGTTGGATGCTCGTGACGGCATCGAAGGCGATGCCCGACTGGAGATTCTCACGCCATCACTCCAAGGCGCCCTTGAGGCGGTCTGGGTGACGGCTCCGCCGGGTTATGACACGTCAGCGACGCCCTTTTCCCATCCGGGAGAGGGGTTCGGGGTCGTGCTGTCCGGTCGGCACGAGGTCTGGCTGGACGGTACCTGCCATGTACTCGAAGCCGGTGATTCGATCTCTTACCAGTGCATGACTCCGCACTGGTATCGCAATCCTGGGCCGCAACCCGTCGAGGCCCTGTGGATCGTCACCCCGCCAACCTTCTGACGTCAGCTCCTGCAGGTAAGGAAACCGATGACATGCGCAGTCGCGTTCGCACCCCCGTTCTCGCCCTCGCCACCGTAACGGTCCTCACTTTGAGCGCATGTGGCGGCAAGGCGCCCGCCACGTCCTCGGCCGCCGGTTCGAAACTGCCGATCGGGATCTTCGTCGACAACGCGTTCGGCGACGGTGACTTTTTCGACCAGGCAGCCGCCGCCGAACGCCCCTTGCGGAAGAAGCTGGGAGCGAAGGTCACCACCTACGAGGGTCGCCTCCAGGCTCAGAACTTCGAACCGCTCCTCCAGGACGCGGCGAGCGCGAACAAGCTCGTGTTCGTCCTCGGCTTCGAGGCGATCGACGCGGTGCGGAAGGTGGCCAAGGCCAATCCCAAGACCACCTTTGTCTTCGTGGATGGTGTCGTCGGAGGCGGCGATGTGGTGTCAGCGCAGTTCAGGACCGCGGAGGGCTGCTTCATGGCAGGGGCGCTCGCCGGGGTGGCCAAGGAGAAGGGGAAGGAGCCGCCCGCCGCCGGGTTCATCGGCGGGGTCGATGCCCCGGTGGTTCAGCGCTGCCGTGCGGGGTTCGTGCAAGGGGTGAAGAAGCTGGCCCCCACCATGGCCGTGAAGTCGAAGTTCGTCGGTTCGTTCACCGATCCCGCCAAGGGGAAGGAGAACGCGCTGACGCTCGCCGATCAGGGTGCCTACGCGATCTTCTCCTATGCCGGGTTGTCGGGCGCCGGCGGTTTCAACGCGGCCAAGTCGGGGGCGTCGGTGTCTCCCATCGGCGTCGTATCGGACAAGAGCAAGCTGGCTCCGGGAAAGGTACCGGGCAGCCTCATCATGGGGGTCGACAGCGTCATGATCTCGATCGCCCAGCGATACCAGAAGGGAGGTCTCCATAAGGGTGCCGCGTTCAATTTTGGCCTGCGCGACGGAGGTTGGAAGATGGTATACGATCAGGCGTTGACCGACGGGGCCACTCGAAACAAGCTCGACGGCATCCAGAAGCAGATCGTCGCCGGTGACATCAAGGTCTCCGACCCGGGGATGCGATGAACGGCGAGCCCCTGCTCCGACTCAGCGGCGTTTCCAAGGCATTCGGTGCGGTAAAGGCGAACGACGCGGTCGACTTCACCCTTGAGTCCGCTCAGATTCATGCTCTTGTGGGCGAAAACGGAGCCGGCAAGACGACCCTCATGCGGATCCTCTACGGCGTGCACCAACCGGACTCCGGCACGATCGAGATCGCCGGGTGCCAGACGCATCTGCCCTCGCCCGCGGCCGCGATCGAGAACGGTATCGGCATGGTGCACCAGCACTTCATGCTCGTCCCGAGTTTCACCGTCGCTGAGAATGTCACGCTCGGCGCGGAATCGGGTAAGCCGGGGCTTTACTCCGCGGCGCGCGCGGCGAAACGTACGCTGGACCTGGCGGCGAGACTCGGCCTGGCCGTTGACCCCGAGGCGATCACCGGAACCCTGACGGTCGCCACGCAGCAGAAAGTCGAGATCCTCAAGGTTCTTCACCGGGGCGCCCGGATCCTGATCCTCGACGAGCCGACCGCGGTGCTCACTCCTCAAGAGACACATGAACTGTTCACGCTGCTCCGCAACCTTGCCGCCGAGGGGACCGGAATCATCTTCATCTCCCATAAGTTGCCCGAGGTGTTTGCCATCGCTGATCGGATCACGGTGCTGCGCCAAGGGCGCACGATCACCACCGGTGGAAGGGGGAGATCTCAACCGAGGCCGTCGTGGCCGCGATGACCGGCAGGTCCGATGTGCACCTCGGGCGTGTGAAGCGTTCGGGCCGCAGCGACGCACCGGCCGTGCTGGAGGTGAAGGAGTTGTCCACCGACCGAACCGTGTCGGACAGCCCCCTGGACCAGGTATCTCTTACCGTGTACGCCGGTGAGATCCTCGGTGTCGCCGGTGTCGAAGGCAACGGCCAAACCGCGCTGGCCGAAGCCCTGGTCGGGCTGACCGCCGCGCGATCCGGTGTGATCCTGCTGGGCGGTGAACCCGTAACCGATGACAACGTACGGCGCCGCCGGGACCGCGGCCTGGGCTTCGTCCCCGAGGACCGGCACCTGCAAGGGCTGCCCCTGCACGGCTCGGTCACCGAAGCCACCGTCGCCGGGCGGCTGCGCGGAACCGGCCGCTTTGCCACGCTGGCGCCGGCGCTCTCCCGAGGGCGGCGGGTCTGGGCAGAAGCGGTGATGGACAAGTACGCCGTCACGGCGGCGGACAGCAGCGCCCGGTGTGACTCCCTCTCCGGTGGCAACCAGCAGAAGATCGTCCTGGCCAGGGAACTCGAAGACAACCCCGCCTGTCTCGTACTCGCGCAACCCACCCGGGGCGTCGACATCGGTGCCATCGAATTCCTGTACGGCAAGGTCGCGGAAGCGACCCATCGCGGCTGTGGAGTCCTGCTCGTCTCCGCCGATCTCGACGAGATCTTCAGGCTGTCCGACCGGATCGTCGTGCTGTTCAAGGGGCGGGTCGTGGCGGAGCTGCCCACCCTCACGACCACACGGGAAGAGATCGGCCGGCACATGATGGGCGTGACGGCATGACCACCCTCGAAACAAAACCCACAGCCCTTCCGCACCGCCTCGCCCTCCTTGCCAGGCCCGTCGGCCGCACCGGGTTCGCCGTGCTGACCGGGGCCCTGCTCGCGATGGGACTCATCGCGCTCCAGGGCTACGCGCCGATGCCCACCATGCTCGCCGGTCTGCGATACGCGCTCGGAGATGCCGTCGCCGTCTCGCGTACGCTCGCCTGGGGCCTGCCCTTGCTCGTGACGGCGCTGGGTGTGGCCTTCGCGTTCCGGGCGGGGATGTTCAACATCGGTGCCGAAGGGCAGCTCTACGTGGGCGCGATGGCCGCGGCCATCGTAGGCGCCTACATCGGCCCGTTGTTTGCCGGGCTCCACCTGCTGCTGTGCCTGGCCGCGGCCGCGCTCACCGGGGGTGCCGTGGCGGCTGGCCTCGGCTGGCTGCGAGCGCACTGGGGCGTGGATGAGGTCCTGTCCACGCTGTTGTCGAATTACCTGCTGGTCCTGTTGTGCACGTATCTGGCGAACGGTCCCCTGCGCGACCCGACGCGACAGAGCGGAAGTACCAGGGAGGTGCACGATTCGGCGATGTTCCCGGTGATCGTGGACCAGACGCAGCTCACCGCGGGGCTCTACGTCGTCGCCGCACTGGTGCTGGCGACGTGGTGGCTTTCGGAACGGTCGATCGCGGGATACCGGTGGCGGATGACCGGATCGAGCCCGGGCTTCGCCGCCGCCATGGGCATCGACATCGCGCGTGCTCGCGTGACGTCCATGGCGGTGAGTGGCGCGCTGTGCGGGCTCGGCGGCTCCTTGCTGGTGACCTGTTCGCAGGGGCGGTTCTGGACCGAGATCGGAACCGGGATCGGGTGGGACGCGGTCCTGCTGGCCCTTGTCGGGCGGTCGCGCCCGATCGGAGTGCTCGCCTGGGCGGGTGTGTACTGCGTCCTGCGGGCGTCGGCCCGCGGCGTCGAACAGGTGACCGGCATCCCGTCGGAGCTTTCCTCGGTGCTCATCGCGGTGATCATCGTTGCGGCCGTGGCCCGCTCCGGGGCGATAGGACTGATAACGGACTGGGCGCGTCGCTGGCGCGCGGTGCGGGAGAAGCAGCAATGAACGCCATCGAAGCCTTTCTCGCTTCCGGAATCCGTTTCACCACACCGATCCTCCTGGCCGGGTTGGGCTGTCTGGCCACCCGCTGGACGAGAGATCTCAACGTAGGCTTGGAAGGCGTGATGCTGTTCGGCGCCTTCTTCGGCGTCGTCTGCGGCTACCGGTTCGAATCGGCAGCCGTGGCGATCGTGCTGACCAGCGCCCTCGGTGCTGTGGCGGGCCTGGTGTTCGGCATCCTGGTCGCCACACTGCGCGCCAATGCCTTCGTCGTCGGGACCGCGCTGAACGTCCTCGCCGCAGGGGCCACCGTCTACCTGCTTCGCACCTGGTTCGGGGTCAAGGGTTCGTTCGGCGACGAGCGCATTCCCTCGCTGCCCGCCGTGCGATGGGGAGTTATCGGCGACATTCCGTTGATCGGCCCGGTGCTGTCCGGCCAGTCGCCGCTGACCTATCTGAGCTGGCTGCTGGTCGCGGGCATGGCCTGGGCGGTACGCCACACGGTGATCGTGCGCCATCTGAAGGCCGGCGGCGAACACCCCGAAGCGTTGCGCGCCGCCGGCGGAAACGTCATGCGCACCCGCATCATCGCCCAGGTCTGGTGTTTCACTCTGTGCGCGCTCGCGGGCGTGCAGCTCAGCCTCGGTCAACTGACACTGTTCACCGAGGGAATGACCAGCGGCCTCGGATTCGTGGCGCTCGCCGCGGTGATCTTCTGCCGTGGCAACGTGTTGCTGCTGGCTGTCATGTCGGTGGCGTTCGGGTTCAGTTCCGCTCTCTCAGTGCGGTTGAACACCGCCGTAATGGCGCCCCAGTTCGCCCAGATGCTGCCGTACGCCGTGGCATTGGTCGGCCTGATCGTGCTGTCCCGCCGTTCCAGGACAGCCGACACCCGCATTCTCACCCCTAGTCAGGAGAACTGAATCGTGAGATTCGTCGACCTCGACCCCTCCGATCTGACACTCTTCGCACGCGCCGGTGAGGTGCTGAGAGCGTCCCATCACGCCGAGCGGCACCAGGTGGCAGCCGCGATGCTGGGTACTTCGGGCCGGGTCCATGTCGGACTCCACCTGGGCTCCCGCCGGGTCAATGTGTGCGCCGAATCGTCCGCGCTGGCCAGTGCGCGCATCGCGGACGAGACGGGAATCGTCACGGCTGTCGCTGTGTGCCTCGGTGAAACCGGGATCCCGCAGGTCACCAATCCGTGCGGGGTGTGCCGCGAACTGATGGGCGCCTACTGCCCCGAAGCCCGGGTACTGCTGGACGTGCAGGGCGAGGTGCGCAAGGCGGTGGCCGAGGATCTCATGCCGCTCCCCTGGTTGCGTCCCGAGGAAACAAGCTGGACGGTCATGGCGCCTGCCCTCCGGAAGCGCACCGACTGATGATGCCCATCACAGACATCGCCGTCATCACCCACGACCTGCCCAGGGCGATCAGTTTCTACACCGAGAAGCTGGGGCTCACTCTCGCCCATCGGATGGAGGGCTTCGCTGATTTCCGCGGTCTCGGTATCGCACTCGCCGTCTGGGAGGCGGACCATCTCCGCGCGACAACCGGTATTCCTGCCTCAACCGGAGGCCACGGACCCGCCGCCATGATCGCCGTACGCCTGGGGGCACCGTCGGAGGTCGACCAGCGCTTCGATGAACTGCGGCGCACCGGAGTCGAATTCCACGCCCCACCGAAGGACTATCCGTGGAACGCCCGATGCGTCTACTTCATTGGCCCGGACAGCGAACTGTGGGAACTGTACGCGTGGTACGACGGCGGCGAACCCGGCGCGGTCGATACGGGCGACAGGCCGACCAGCGAGCCGCTCTGAGCAGGGCAGATGATGTATCGGCCCCCGCATGCCGATACTTTCCGTCGCCCGCGACAGAGCCTCCTGACCGCGAGGGGCCCGTTCCCCGCGGGCCGCGGCAAACTGCATGGATGGCGGGAGCGTGGCTCCCCCCCGGGGCACGTTGGGACCTCGGCATGGAGTGCACCCGCGTCCTGGGCGGGATTGCCGCCACGTTCGCCCGGCTGGTGACGGAGACCGGGGCCGAGTCGCTGGGCGCCGTGATGAAGCGCATGTCGGACAAGGACATGACCGTGCCCGCCGTCGTCTACGACCCCATTCCGAGGCCTCCGCCGCGCCCACGGACATGGCCCGGCCGCTGCGGGCTGTCTGGGCCGGCCGGGCGGCCTCCACCGGGAGCCGCGCGTTCATGCGCGACGCCATGGGCAAGCAGTCCTGGACACACCGGCTCGCCTCCGGGTTCCCCTACGACGACGTGACCGTGCCGGGGAATACGAAGCGTTCGGTTCGATGCGCCACGAGGCCGGGGCGATCGAACTCGCCCACGGCAGCGCGTACACCGCCGTGGTGTTCACCCAGGCGGCCCGCGCCGACAGCCGACTGCCCCGTGCCGACGCCGTCATCGGCGCCGCCGCCCGCGCCGCGGTGGAGGAACTGCGCGGCAACGAGGGCACATGACGATCCGGGTGCTCGGCCCACGGGCCGGTTACGTCAAGCACGGTCTTGCCCCCAGGAGGCGGCCCGCCGCTCCTCCGCCGCCCCGCCCCGGCCCAAGTCGGCCTGTGGTGCGCAGGCACCAGGACACGTGAGCGGTTGGTTCGGGTGCACCAGGGGAAGACGGTGGCGGGGGACGATGCCCGGCGCGGCGCCGGAGGGAAGTGTTGGAGGCGCGCGAGTCCCGCGCTCGCTCGCCACCAACGACGAAAAGGACGTCCATGTCCGAAGCCGTGTTCTCCCCGGTCCGCATCGGGAGACTGTCGATCGGTGTCCTCGGCATCCTGGCACTCGCCCTCGGCACCCTGCAGACAGTGGTGGATCCCGCGCTCCCGCTGTTACAACGTGAGCTGGGGGTCAGCTCCGGCGAAGGGGCGCTGGTCTCCAACGCGGTGCTCATCACCGGCGCCGCCGTCGCTGCCCTTGCCGGAAACCTCATCCGTGCAGGTCACGCCGCATTCGGGTACTCGTGGAGAATGCCGCCGAGGCGATCGCGCCGACGTATGTTGAGGCGGGTTAATGTGTCCGGGTCGTCGATCGGTGGGGGCAAGGGGCGCAGCGGTTCTGGCGTTGGCGATGCCCTGGTGTGGTCGGTGTCTGTTGTAGAACTGTTCGAACTCGCGCAGGGTGTGGAGAAGGTGTCGCTGGCGGGCCTCCAACCTGCCCGCGGCCAGGCCGGACAGCCGAAACGGCCCGCCGGGCAATCCGACGGGCCGTCACGAGAGATCGAGGTCAACGGCCAGGCCAAAGGAGCAAAATCAACGGTGTTGACGCTGGACCCGCTCCGAGCAGCCGCGATGGGTTTCCGAACGACACACACGGAAACCGTCTTCTTGCTGGAACAAAAGTAGCCTTATACAAGCCCTATCATCCCAGTTCAGAAGGGGTCTTCGCTTTCCGACCAAGGTCTGGACACTGTGGCAGGTGAGTCAGGCCGTTGCGGCGTCGCGCTCGACGAGCTGAAACTGAATCCCCTCCGAGGTGTCGGGCCGGGAAAAAGCATTGAGGTTGCCGTCGATCGCCACGGGCTGAGGAGCGACGAATTCGACGCCGAGGCCACGAAGCGTCTGCATGATCTTGGTGATGCTGTCGTCGACCTCGACTGCGATGTGCTCGATGCGAGCCTTGTCGCCGACGCGGTCGCCGAGACGGCGTCGACGGGCCTCGCTGGTGGTGGGTTCGATGAGCTCGATACGAGCTCCGTCACCCACCCGGTAGAACGCGGCTTTTACATTGCGTTCGGGCAGCTCGCGTTCGAACTCGAGGTTGAGACCGAGGCTTTCAAGGAATTTCTTCGCGCGGAGCAGGTCGTGGACCACGACACCGATATGGTCAATGCGCTTGAGCATGAGCGTGTGAGTCCCTTCAGGAGGTCTGCGAAGCGATGGGGTTCGGGGCGGCCTGAGCGCGGTGCAGTTGGGTGGCCGTCAGAATCAGAATGACCACCAGGAAGAGCCAGCCGACCGTGTAGCCGGTGGCGCCGACGAGCGCGCCGAACAACGGTGGCATGGTGGCGGCGATGACCTGATTCAGGGTGATCGCGAAGCTGATGGTGGAGGCGACCGCATGCTGGGGGGCGATGTCGGTGATCTGTACGAGGTAGAGCGGGTACCAGCCGACGCTGAGCAGGCCCAGCAGCGTGCAGAGCGTGTAAGCAAGCACGCGAGGCGAGCCGGGGGTCAACGCGCTGAGCGCGGTGATCGGGATCGTGGAGAAGGCGAGAAGCCACTTCAGCGAGCGCATCCGCATGCCGGGCCAGAAACGGTCACTGATCCAGGCGAGACCGATCCGGCCGGCGATCCCGGCAGCCTGGGCCACCGAGTACATGAAGCCGGCCGTGACGATCGGGATGCGTAGGTGATCGTTGAGGAAGATCAAGATCTGCACGGAGAACACGTACTGGAACGCGGCCAAGGCGAGTCCGGCGATGAGAAGCGAGCGGACAGCCCTGTCGCGCACGAGGCCGAGGATCAAGCGGCGCAGGTTCACCGGCGTCTTTCGCGCACTCGTCGTGGCGTCACCCGTCTGGCGGTAGAAGGTGGCGAAGACCACGCCCCGAGGATGCCGGCCGCTCCCTGGACGATCATGGCTGCGGTCCAGCTGCGGTGCAGGGCGACGGCGGGCAGGATCGCCCCGGCGATGGAGGCGCCGATGGGCAGACCGGCTTGGCGTATACCGGTGGCCATACCTCGTAGCCCGGGTTCGAACCATCGGGTGATGGCTCGCTGCCCGCCAGGCAGAATGGATCCGTAGAAGGCGCCCATCACCAGGATGCACAGCAGCAGCACAGGGTAATTGCGACCCGCGGCCGCGGCGATGAACGCCGTGACGCCCATGGCGATCATTGTAAGAGCGACGACCCAGCGCTCTCCGTAGCGGTCGATGGCCCGCCCGATGATCAGCATCGAGGCGATCGGCCCGGCCTGGATCGCCGTGGCTGCGAGAGCGGCGGTGGCCGCGGACAGGTGGTAGGTGTTCTTCCAGAACGGCAGCAGGACACTGACGCCGGAGTAGACGATCGAGCCGGAAGTCAGCGCGGTAACGGCGACGGCGAGCACGATCCACTTGTACGAGCCCGCTGAGTGGACAGCTCGCTCGGCGGGCGCCACCTCGCCGACCTCTTGCGCGGTCACGTGCCGGGCTCCGATTGCCTGGAGGCCAGGTTCCCCAGCTCGGCCATCAGCGGGATGTTCATCAGGTTCAGCAGGACGAGGTTCTGGCTCGTGGGGTTGTCGAAGTGGTGCAGCGACCAGGCTGGGACGAGCAGAAGGTCCCCGAGGCTCAGATCGGTTGTCTCGCTGGTGTCGTGGAAGGTGACAGTGCCGGTGCCGGCTTGCACGACGAACAGGTGATACCAGCTATGCGCGTGCGGGGTGGTGTTCTTCCCAGCGGGGATGACCTGGTAGGCGACGGCGACATCACGGATGATTTCGGCGCTGCCGTTCGGCAGAGACAGGGCGAGCGTGCCGCGTTCGGGGTGCTCTGTGTCGCTGAGCCGCCCGGAGGTGTCCGCCCACCGCCACATCACCGGCTCGGGCAGCAGGGTGTCGTAGCGCTTTTTGAAGTCAGGGTATGGAAACTGACTGCCGCTGCCGATCGGCACGGGAATCATCCTCCTCGAGGATCGTGAGTTGCTGCCACATGTCGCACACGGCGGCGTTCGCCTCGTCCGTGAATCGCGACTTCTGCCCGTCCCTGGGCAGGTAGTACGTGTAGTACCGCGGCCCTTCGACGGGGTATCCGACAGCCCATACACCTGTGAGCGGCGTCCCTGCCTTGGCGATGACGCGGCCGCTGGGCGTAATGTCCACACCGCCCGGCTCGTAGGAGCCGTTGCGATAGGGACGGATCAAACCGCGTGCCAGCAGGCGGGCGGTCAGCGGGGAACTGTCCGTCTCGGGGTGGAACAAGTCCAGGCGCGCCGCCACTAAGGCGTCGGCGTATCGGACGGTAGGGCCGTCGGTGAAACGGGTTTCAACGGTGAACCGGGCCGTCTCAGGGTCGGGGATGATACGGCAGCCCGGTCCTCCGGCCAGATCGACCACACCAGCGTTCATCAGGGCGAGAAGTTCGTAGTTACGGCGGCGGGGTGGCCCGAACGAGATCCTGTTCATGAGCGGCACCCATCGGGTGTTGAACACCCGATGCGAATCCGGTGTCAGGCCGGAGAATTCGACGGCCTCGCGCAGGCTGGCGCGGATGTCCCGGATGGCGTCGGTGGCAGCTTTGACAGGGCTGGTCCGGTTGCCTTCCTCGGCGTGCTCCAGGTCCTCGGTGACGAACGCCGTGAAGAAGGCGCGGAAGGCGTCCAGATCCCTGAAGCTCTTGCCGGCCAGCGGGTCGACGATGGCGTCGACGGCGGCCTGATCGGCCGCTGTGAATTCGTACTGGGTGGGTCGGATATGACCTTGCTCCAGCGTGGAGCGGTAAACGTAGCCCATTTCCCGACGTAGTAGCGGCACGGCTTCCGCCTCGAAGTCGATCTGCGCGCTGCCGCGCTTCCGCCTCGCGTGCTCACGCAATCTGCGTATGGCCTCGAGGGTTAAGAAGTGCGGCTGGTAGGCGCCGGCGAGGCCCTTCTGGTTGATGCCGCGTGCGGCGGCGGGCAGGCACTGACGGGAGAACAACAGGATGCCCGGCTCACGCCCGCACGGTATGTAGCGCATGTCGTGGCCGTCGCCCTCGAAACGTCCGCCCCTGCCGATGGTGAGGTGAGCGATGACGTCGTGGGCGGTCAGCCCGAAACCCTGCACGGCCACCGTGGCCCCGGGAGCGATGCGCCCAAGCTTGTCGACCGGGTAGCAGTCCGCCAGGTAGGCGAGGCGGTCATTGCGGCCTTGGTGTTCGCTGACGAAATTCTCGAACCGGATGTCCTCGTCGGTGGGGGTGCGTCGGGAGTGCCCGGTGGCGAGGAACAGGAAATCGGAGGGAATCTCGTAGCCGTTCTCGGTCCGCACCACGTACGTGCCGGACGGGGAGAGCTCCTCGATGTCGATGGCGCGAGCCCGGTGGTGCACCACTCGCACGCTCGTGGGCAGCGAGCTGAGGGTGTGGTCGGACGCGAAGGAGAGATACTCACCGAGCAAGCTGCGCGGCAGGTAGTCGTGTGGCCCGATCGGCTCCCCGCCTGCCTCGCCCGTGCGGTAGTAGCCACCTGCGAAGCGGCGGTAGCCAACCTGCTGGGCCCAATCGGTGAACGACGGGCCGCCACCGCCGGGGAACATGGTGAGCTGGCTGGCGAGCGTGTTGGTGAGCAGATGGTCGGGCTGCCGGTTGGAGTGTGCTCCTTGCCCGGTGTCGCCGGGGTCGACAAGGTGGACGTTCAGCTCAACGCCCTCGGGGAGCTGGTGGGCTCGCTGGGCGATGTGCTGGAGGATGCCGAGGCCGCGCGGCCCCAGCCCGACGATCGTGACCTGAACAGCCCTCAAGAGATCACCCGCTCGCGCAGTTCCAGCGCCGCCGGGTCGGTGTACGGGGCTATGGGTTCCTCGTGCAACCGCACCCAGCGGGGGTCGTCCTCTACCTGGGGGAAGCGGGTGGCGACCTGAGGATCATGACCGGGGATGATGTGGTCGACGCCGTCCGCCAGATCTTCGACGGTCTCGTACGCCTCGACCATGGAGGCGAGGTGGTCGAGGATCGGGAACGGGGCCCGGCGACGGATGTTTGCCCACAGGTGCGACGAATCGCTCGCCAACACGACCCAGCCGCGCTTCGTGTGAACGCGTACTACTTGAAGGCCGGGGGTATGTCCAGGGGCCGGGTGCACCTCGACGCCGGGCACAATCGTAGCCGGGCCCTGGTGCAGGGTGAGGCGCTCGTCGAACAGCAGTCGAATCGCCGCGTTCACATCTTCCGCCTCGAAGGGGCGGCGGGGTGCGGCTTGGCGCATGGCGCGGCTGGTGCAGAACGCGAGTTCCGGCTCTTGGAGATGAACACGAGCCGTGGGGAAGGCGGCGAGGTGACCGGCATGGTCCCAGTGCATGTGCGTGATCAGCAGATGCGACACGTCGGTGGGATCCATGCCGAGACCGGCCAGGGCCTCGACGGGGTGGTGAAGTTGCTCGCGGCCACGCCGCGCACCCGTGTGCGCGGTAAACCCGGTATCGACGACGATCACCTGATCCTGACCTCGGATGACCCAGATGTAGAAGTCGAAGCCGGCCGGAGTGTCGGTGGCGCAGGGGTCGTCGGCGAACAGGAAGTTCTCCCGCGCGAGTCGCCCCGTCTGAGTCCCGAACCTGAGCGCGAGAAGTTCGTGGGCCGGCGGCCGGTTCATGCGCCCACCACCGTCAGTTCGCGAGCCTCGGCCGCCGGGAGCGGCAGTTCGTCCTCGAAGAAGAACTTCTCCGCCCCGAACGCCGGGACGAGCTGGTCGAACCAGGTCGCGTCCGGATCGTACGCGGCGTAGAACGGCCGACGCGCCCAGTCCGCATGACGCCCCTGAAGGAGCTGAAGGGCGAACACCTTCTCGCCGCGGATGGTGGGGGTGCCGTCGATGAGAACCTTGCCCGGAAACGCGCTCATCGACGGGCCGCGCACGGTGCGGGCGAGGCCGGAGACCCTCTGGTATGCGTCGCGGAAGATCTCGTACGCCCTCACCAGGGGAATCTCGAAGTAGGAGCGGGCGCCGGTATCGCGTTCGACGAACATGTAGTACGGGATGGCGCCCAGCCGCACCCCGGTTGTCCACAGCTCCCGCCACGCCTCGGCGTTGTCGTTGATGTGCCTCAGCATCGGCGACTGGAGGCGCACGTTCGCACCTGTGGCGATGATCCGCTTCAGGGCGGTCTGTGCGATGTCAGGACGCAGCTCGGCGGGGTGGTTGTAGTGGCCCATGATCGCCAGGTGCTTACCAGCGGTGACGACCCGCTCGAACAGCCGGATGAGTTCGTCGGCATCCCGGTCGGTGACGAACCTTTGGGGCCAATAGGCGACCGATTTGGTGCCGATCCGGATGTTCTGAATGTGTTCGAACTCCGGTGTCAGGAGTGGTTCGATATAGCGGGCGAGAGTGTTTGTCCGCATGATCAGCGGGTCGCCGCCGGTGATCAGGACGTCGGTGACCTCCCGGTGGCGAGCGAGGTAGGCGGTCAGGCCCTGGGCATCCTTGGCGGCGAAGGCGAGTTCGCCGTCGCCGACGAACTGCGGCCAGCGGAAGCAGAACGTGCAGTAGGCATGGCAGGTCTGCCCGTGTTGAGGGAATAACAGTACTGTCTGGGAGTATTTGTGCTGCATCCCTGACATTTCCTTGCCGTCCAACTCAGGTACGTTGTGGGTTTGCTGGCCGGCCGGGTGGGGGTTCATCTGCTGGCGGAGCTTCCCCGCGTGAAGCGCGATCTGCCCCTTGTCGCCAGCGGCGATGGCATCCCGCAGGGTGGCGTAGTCGGTGTCGTCCAGCATGGCCCGGTGGGGGAAGTTCAGCCGGAAGATGGGGTCGTCCGGGATGTTGTCCCAGTTGATGAGTTCGTCGAGCACGTACTGATTGGTGCGGAACGGAAGAACCTGGGAGACCACGGTGACGGCCTCGCGGAGTTCTCCAGGCACCCGCCCCATTGCGGGGCGCGTTGAATTGATTTTTCATTGTAGGGCGTGAACTTGCCGACACTCAATTCGAGTCCCTTTCCCTGTTCGAAACCGAGCGGTGTGGGCGAGCATCAATCCGAACCCTCCACCCCGGCCGAGATCATCCTCCGCGGTTCCGGAAGCGTGTGCTGCTTGAGGGTTCACCACGTCGTGAGCAGTGGCGGCAACTCAGGTCACAGCTACTGCCGCACATGCCATGCCGACAATTGCTATTGCGGTTTTATGCACGACCATCCTCAGGTCGCACTTATGAGTGAAGTTGGTCACCAGGCATACCGTCCGGCGCACCACGATCCTGCTTGAACAATGAGACACCTGTCGCGGTCGCAGGTGATCGTGCGTGCGACTGGCGTAAGCCCGCCATAGGGCAAAAGGAGTAATTCGGTATCAATCGGTCCATCGCCCTCAACGTAAATACAACAAGGCCGGGCGTGGCCCGGCCTTGTTGCGCTCGTTGTCGAATGTGACCGCTGGTTCAGCGGTAGGTGGGGCCGATGCGGATCACGGTGTCGTTCGGATCGCTGCCATAGGGGGGAGTGGCCCTGGCCGGCGCGACGGCGATGCCGGCCCCGGTGGCCAGGCGCACCACGGCGCGGGCGCTGCCGTGGAGGTAGCCGCCGTTCGGCCGTGTCCACGTGGCGAGCCGGTGCCATCGAGTCGCTCGCCGAAGATGCGGGCCACCGTCTCGAACTTCGACCTCAGGATCTCGCGGTGCCGCCGCATATGGGCGCGCAACTCATCGACGTTCATGGCGGCGAGGCGCAGGGCGGAACAATCGCCGTCATGATGTCCTTTGAGTGAACGATTGCGGTGGCACTGTAAGGCATTGCGACCTGGTCGACGCTAACAGGCAACTACCGTGCGAATCGCCGAATTTACTGTTGTGCGCGCTTCTCGTGGAGGATGCCGAGATCGCGTAGCAGGTAGCCGGCGTGGAGCCGGTTGTGGGCCCCGATGCGGCGCAGAACTGCGGCCAGGTGGCGCTGGAAGGTGCGTAGGGAAATACCGAGACGCTTGGCGACAACCTTGTCGTCGTAGCCCTCGACGAGCAGTTCCACGATCGCCGTCTTCATCTCCTCCGAGCTGAACAGCATCTGTTCCCGCTCATAGGCGAGCGGGAATGGCAGGGCTTTGTCCCAAGCCCGCTCGAAGGCACCGATCAGGAAGTGGATGACGCTCAGGTCACGTATGAGCAAGGCGCCTTTGGGGTTTCCAACCAGCTCGACGAGGGCGACTTCGCGGTCGAAGACGATGAGCTGCATGAACACTTGTGTAACAACGCGGACTTCGGCGCCGTGCTCGACAAGCAGCGAGACGTGGTCGACAGTGGGCTGATGAAACTGCGCCGCGTACGGATAGAGCGTACGCGTGCGTACACCACGCTCAAGCACGCCTACGGCACGGTCCGTTGCCTCCTTGAGGACGGGTTCGGGGCGAGGGCCGCCAGGTTGAGAGATGAGGATCTCCCTGGTGGCGCGGGCCGAGAGTTCGGACACGGTCAGGCGGACGGCATCCACATTGTCGAGACGGTGCAATGAGTGTTCCCTTACGTCTTTCATGACGCTTTTCTCGTAGACGGGAAGCAGATCGACCAGTTGCGCGCTCACTTCGTTGATCGTCGTCTGCCGTTCGCGCAGTTCCCGGATCGCCGGCAAAAGAAGTTGGGTGAAGGCGGTGGCTGGCGCCACGGGTACGAGGCGAACGGGGTCTCCGGGCTTGCCGGTGAGCACCTTGAGTTGGAGCAGCCTGTCGATCGCCTGTCCGGCCTCATCGGGCGAAGCGTCCACAAGTCGCAAGAGTTCGTTGCGGGAGACGCTTTCCCGGGCTGCCGCGAGGGCATACAGGGCGACCATCAGACGACTGTCAGCGTTGGTGGCTTTGTCGGCTTCCAGGTTTGTGGGGCACGTGGACATGACTATGTTCCCCTCTCGGGAATTGAAGACCGTCCTAATAAGCCAACAAGATCACCAACAGCCACTAACGGCGCAAGAGCGCGAAACCGTCACCTACAAAACGGGCTCATCGCATTTGAGGGTGTAGGTGAGGTCTGAATCCTCCGGCTTCGAGAATGCTTCTCGCGATGTAGTGCGTCAGGTTCCGGAAGCCCAACGCTGAGATCGGCGAGCTGGTCGGGGATGGTGACAGGTTCGGGCAGTGGGTGGAGCGGTGCGGCGCTTGCGAGAGTGCGGTGGGGCCTGTGCTCGTTGTAGAACGCCTCGTACTCACGCAGCGCGCGGAGGAGGTGGATCTGGTTCCAGATGTGGGTGCGGTCGAGGAGCTCAGTTCGGCAGGACCGGACCCAACGCTCCATGATCGCGTTCATGCGCGGCATCTGGACACCGGTCTGAATGACCTTGATGCCCTCGGCTTGCAGGACGGTGTCGAAGCGTGCCGGATAGCGCATGTCTCGGTCCCGGATCAGGAACTTTGCTCTGATGCCCGTTTTTTTTGGAGGTCCATGGCCATGTTCCGGGCGAGCTGGGTGACCCAGTCGGCGGTGGGATGTGCGGTCGCGCCGAGGACTCGCACGCGGCGGGTGGCGTGCTCGATCACCGCGAGGACGTACAGCCTGGCCCCTGTCAGGGTCTTGGTCTCGAAGAAGGTCTGCGGCGAGGACGGCCTGGGCCTGGGAGCGAAGGAACGTCGCCCACGTGGTGTGGCCCCGTTCGGGTGCGGGTGGGATGCCGTGCTCGCGGAGGATCTCCCAGACGGTGGAGGCGGCGACCTTGATCCCCAGGCGCTGCGAGTTCGCCGTGGATCCGGCGATACCCCCACGAGGCATTCTCCCTGGCCAGGCGCAGGACCGTGGCGCGGATCGACCGTAGGGTGCGCGGGCGTTCGCGTCGTCTGGGTACGCAGGTTGCGGCATGGCGCCGCCTGAGCAGTTCGCGATGCCAGTGCAAGGTGGTCTCGGGGCGGACCAGCAGCAGAAGGTGCCGCAGTCTGTCTTGGGGGAGGTGGTGGAGCAGGTGCGTGGATGATGTATCGGCACCCGCAGAGTTCGCGTTCCCCGATCGCGTCCGACTGGACCGTCACGCCCGGCATTACAACGGCCATCGCCCCCATCAGGCTCGAGGGCAACGTCCGCCCCTTACCGACAGCCGGACCGCACCATTGACCGACTCGAGTACTCCGCGACGACCACTCAAGACTCGCGCCCTCGGCGGCCTGATCAACGAGTACAGACACGCGGCCTGACCTACCGCGACAGATTCCTGAACGGCACACGTCCTATGTGAAGTTCACCCTCCGCTCCGCATGCCAGGTATTGGTTCATGGACCGCTATCATCCACAACATCTACAGCGAGACGTTCGCACATCAATGAGATACTCATGATTATTGAACGTCTTACGGCATGTTCGTATGTTCGAACCATGCAGACATTCACTTTGGGAGATTTCGAGATCAGCCGTATCACCGAGTGGCACGGCTCTTTCGCGCCGGTCAGCGTGCTGTTCCCCTCCATCCCCGCCGACGCATGGCAAAAACACCAGACCTGGCTGGACGCGCACTTCTGGAATGCCGCGACCGGCGACTACCAGGCCCATATGCAGACCTGGGTGCTGCGTGGACAGGGGCGCACAATCCTGGTGGACACCGGGCTGGGCAACGACAAGCCGCGCGTCCACGGTCTGCTGGCCAACCGCGACGGCGACTTCCTGCACCGGCTCGCCGCGATTGGCGTGCAGCCCGAAGACGTGGACACAGTTGTCAACACCCATCTGCACACCGACCACGTCGGGTGGAACACTCGGCTGGAGAACGGCGAGTGGGCACCGACATTCCCCAACGCTCAGTACCTGATGCACAAGGCCGACTTCGACTGGGCGGCGGTCTCGACGTAGCCGACACCGGTGCGGGTCAGGGGCCCGGAGAAGCCGAAGCCCGGCAGTGAGGGAAACTCGTGGGTGACAAATTCCGTCCGGCGCCTACGCCCGAGACGCAGACCTACGGGGACAAGGCACGGCTCGGTGAGCTGTGGCTGCCCACGTGCGCGCACACGGGACGAGCGTTCTTCCCGCCTCGCGCCAGGTCGCCCTTCAACGGCGGCCCGGTGTCCTGGAAGAGAGCGAGCGGCCGGGCCACGCTGGCGTCGTACGTCGTCGTCCACCGCGCCTCGCCCGGCTTCGAGGGGGAGGCGCCGTACGTCGTCGCGATCGTGGCGCTCCCGGAAGGGCCATGCCTGCGCGCCCAGATCGACGATCGTTCCCCCGACGGCTTCGACACCTCTCAGCTCGTCGGTCAGTGTGGGGCCGAAGGTACTCCAAGCATCGGCGATCACGATGTCGATGTACTCGGCCGACCGTTCGTAAGGGTCGTTCATCATGGCTCCTCGGCGAAGCAATGGTGGATCAGTGTGCGGGGTGAGCAGGACCCGGCCCGACCCCGCACGTGGCGCCGCTCGGAGCCTGCCGGGTGTGCTGAGATTCAGAGCACCGGTACGGGTTCGGCCTCGGATGGGCCGTGCTCGTGGTCACACGTCTCGTCGAGGCCGTAGGTCTCCCAGACGGGGAAGGGATCGTGCCAGGCCGACCAGCCCTGAGCGCCCCGCGCGTGTTCCTCGTCGGTGAGCAGGCATGCGGAGAGGGCTTGGTGCAGGGCGGCGGGGCGCAGTCCGGTGCCGATGAAGACGAGTTCCTGGCCGCGCGCGGCGGCTTCGTCGGCCGCGTTGTGGCCCTCGCGTGCTCCGGAGGGCTCGAACCGGGCGACGGCGCCCGCCTGTGACCACAGTCCGGTCACGCGCGGGCGGGTGGCCAGCCAGAAGAAGCCCTTGGAGCGCAGGACGCTGCCGTAGGCCCCGGTGTCCAGGTCCGTGGTGACGAAGTCCCACAGTCGGGCGGGGTGGAAGGGCCGGGTGGCACGGAAGACGGTGCTGGAGATGCCGTACTCCTCGGTCTCCGGTACGTGGTCGCCGTTGAGCTCCCTCACCCAGCCGGGGGCCTGCTGGGCGCGTTCGAGGTCGAAGCGGCCGGTGCCGAGCACGTCCGCCGGTTCCACCCGGCCGTGGGTGGCGGGTATGAGACGGGCGGCCGGGTTGAGCCGGGACAGCGCCGCCGCCAGCCGTTCGGCAGTCTCCGGGGCGACCAGGTCGAGCTTGTTGAGGACGATGACGTCGGCGAACTCGACCTGGTCCATGAGGAGGTCGCTGACGGTGCGCTCGTCGTCCTCGTACTGGTCCAGGCCCCGCTCGACCAGCTCGTCACCCCCGGTCAGCTCGGGAAGGAAGTTCGCGGCGTCGACGACGGTGACCATGGTGTCGAGCCGCGCGACCTCGCCCAGAGTGGCGCCGTCGTCGCGGGGGAAGGCGAAGGTCGCGGCGACGGGCATGGGCTCGGAGATGCCGCTGGACTCGATGAGGAGATAGTCGAACCGCCCCTCCCGCGCCAGCCGGTCCACCTCCTCGAGCAGGTCGTCGCGCAGAGTGCAGCAGATGCAGCCGTTGACCATCTCGACCAGGCGCTCTTCGGTACGGGAGAGGGCCGCGTCGCCGTCGCGGACGAGTGCGGCGTCGATGTTCACCTCGCTCATGTCATTGACGATGACGGCGACCCGTAGCCCGTCGCGGTTGTTGAGGAGGTGGTTGAGGAGGGTGGTCTTGCCGGATCCCAGGAATCCCGACAGGACCGTCACCGGAAGCTGATCGGCCATGGCGCGGTCAGCCCTCGGGGTGCAGCAGGCCGCGCCGGTAGGCGGGGACGAGTCGCCGCGGTACCTGGTGTTCGCGGCCGTCGATGGTGATGGTCACCAGCTCTGGCGTGCTCGCCTTCCACTGTGCGCGGCGGTGGCGGGTGTTGCTCCGGGACATCTTCCGCTTGGGCACGGCCATGTCGTATGGGCCCTTTCCTGGTCGGTGTTGTTCCCGCGACCGTACATGAAAATGGGCACCGTTTCCATGTAGTGTGCTGGCTGCCGTGAGGTCGTCGCTGAGGAGGAGAAGTGCCGCCGTTGGTGATGTTGCGGGTACGCAGGACTGCTTATGCGCTCGTCACTGCCATTGGACGGGGGCAGGGGTGAGGGCTGGGGGTGAGGGAAGGGGGCGCGGCCTGCTGGGCGTGGTGTCCGGCAACACCCCTGAAGCGCGAGGCCGCGTTCTGGACCTGCTGCGGCGTGCCTCGCCCGACGCGCTGGTGCTCTCTGTCTCGGTCCACGCGGACGCGGCGGGGCGGTACCCCTTCGTGCAGCGCTTTGCCGTGGGTGGTGATGAACGGCAGCGGGCCTCCTTGTCTCAAGTGGCCACGGGCGACCCGGCAGTGATCGTCCGCCAGGATCTCGGTGCCATTGCCAGGGCCGCACCGCGCACGCATGTCGTGCTCGCGCTCCCTGACAACGTTGACGCCCTGCCGTTCCTGGCGGAGCTGTGGCGAAGCCCGCTGGGAAGGACTCCGCTGTCGGACCACTACGATCTCGCGCCCCTCGCCGTCGGCATCGACCCCGGCCGGTTGCTGAGCGACCTGCGCTGTGTGCACCGCTCCGCTCACCTCTTCGGTGACCATCCGCAGGCTGTCCCTCTTACGCTCGCCGAGGCCGCAGCCCGGCAAGTGGAGGCTGCCCACGTGATGGTCCTGCGGGATGGAGGAGTGGAGGACGACGGCCGCCTTGACGGCTCCCGTGCTCTGCTCGCCCATCTCAACCCGTCCGCCCTGGTCCTCCTCGATGGGGAAGAACGCGACAGCACCTTGCTGACGCCTTTGACACGGCCCGGTTCCGGGTGGGCCGCGGCCGGACCGGCCGACCGGCTCGACGTCATCGCCCCCGCCCTGCGCCGCCGTGGCATCGAACGTGGCGTGGCCTCGGTGCTGTGGCGGTCCCGGCGCCCGTTGCACCCCCAGCGGCTGGCGGAGAGCCTGCCCCAGGTCATGCCCGCGGTGGTGCGCAGCCGAGGGTACCTGTGGGTGGCCACCCACCCGGACTCGGTCATCTCCTGGCGCTCGGCCGGCCGTCATCTCGAACTGCGGCAGGCGGGGAGCTGGTTGGAGGACGAGGACACGGGCTCGTGGCGCGCCGCGTCGTCCGAGCGTCGGACCCTGGCCTCGTGGCACTGGGACGACCGCTACGGCGAGCGTCGCAACGAGATCGTGTTCATCGGAGCGGAACTGGACGAGGACCGGGTGCGGGCCGCGCTGGACGCCGCCGTACTTGACGACGGTGAACTGGCACTCGGCGCTGACCGCTGGGCCGACCTGCCCGATCCGTTGCTCGGCACTGCGATCCGGGACCCGGGGGCTGAACCGTAGGAGGAGTGCGTCCGGCTCATGGCCGGATGCCCCCACTGATGAGGTGGTTCCCACCGGGCGTGATGCCTACGCAGGAGGGCCACCGAGCGCGGTGAGGTCCAGCTCGCGGGCAGGGCGGGTCTCGACGCGTGCGGCGACGGCGGTGCCCCGTCGATCGACGGCAGCCGCCGGTCCGCCGCGTCCACCTCGGCGGGCGGCAGGGAGGCGAGCAGGCCGGCGGTGTAGGGGGCCCGGGGGGCGCGGAACACCGGCTCCACCGGGCCCGACTCCACGGCCCGACCCGCGTACATCACCAGAACCCGGTCCGCGTTCCGCGCGACGATCCGCAGGTCATGGGTGATCAGCACCAGCGCCGCGCCGGTGGCCTCGCGCGCTGTCGCCAGCACGTCCAGAACCTGGGCCTCGATCGCCGGGTCCAGCGCGGTCGTCGGCTCGTCGGCGATGACCACCTCCGGCTCGTTCACCATCGCCATCGCGATCACCGCGCGCTGTCGCATCCCGCCCGAGAACTCGTGCGGATACGCCCGCGCCCGCCGCGCGGCGTCCGCGATGCCCACGCGATGTCGAACGAGCGTGAACGCGGGCGCGGCGGGGGCCGCGGTGCGGACGCTGTGGGCCGGAGTACGGCATGTGGCGTCCGCCCGCGTCCGGTGGCCCGGTGAGGGTTACCAACTGCTCTTGGTCACCCCGGGGAGTTCGCCCGCGTGGGCCATTTCGCGCAGCCGGATGCGGGACAGTCCGAAGGCGCGCAGATGGCCGCGGGGGCGGCCGTCGATGGAGTCGCGGTTGCGTACGCGGGTGGCGCTGGCGTCGCGGGGCTGGCGGCGCAGTTCCCGCTGGGCGTCGAGCCGTTCCTCCGCCGGGGTCCTGGGGTCGGCGATGACCGCCTTCAGTTCGGCGCGGCGCTTGGCGTAGCGGGCCACGACCACGCGCCGCTTCTCGTTCTTGGCGATCTTGCTCTTCTTGGCCATCAGACCTTCCCTCCCCGGGCGCGGATGCGGGCCACGGCGGCCTCGATGCCGATGGCGTCGACGGTCTTGATGGCCTTGGCGCTGAGGGTGAGCCGGATGTGCCGGCCCTCGCTCGGCAGCCAGTAGCGCTTGCGCTGGACGTTGGGGTCGAACCGGCGCTTGGTGCGGCGGTGCGAGTGGGAGATGTTCTGGCCGAAGCCGGGCTGTCGGCCGGTGAGCTGGCAGTGGGCGGACATGGGTTCCCTTTCGAAGTGTCCGGGGATGGTGCGGGTGGCACCGTACCAGCTTGATGAAAATGAAAACCAAATCTATGTATGCTGTGGCCATGGCACGCAATGAACTCCGTCCGATCATCAAGCTGAGGTCCACGGCGGGCACCGGCTACACCTATGTGACCCGCAAGAGCCGGCGGAACGACCCCGACCGGCTGACCCTGCGCAAGTACGACCCTGTCGTCGGCCGCCATGTCGATTTCCGTGAGGAGCGCTGACCGCCATGAAGCCCGGAATTCACCCCGCGTACCGGCCCGTCGTCTTCCGGGACCGGGCCGGCGACTTCGCCTTCCTCACCCGCTCCACGGCCACCAGTGACAAGACGGTCGAGTGGCGGGACGGCAACACCTATCCGGTCATCGATGTCGAGATCTCCTCGGCGAGCCACCCCTTCTACACCGGCAACCAGCGGGTGGTGGACACCGCGGGCCGCGTCGAGCGGTTCGAGCGGCGCTACGGTCACCGGGGGAGGGGCCGGTGACCGCGGAGGAGAACCGGCTGGCCGTGGCGGTCGTGGGCGGACTGCACGCCGACGCCCGCCGCGCCGCCGTCGAGGAGATCCTGCGCACGGTGCCCGGCTCCGTGGCGCTGCACCACGATCTGTCCGCCGCCACCGACCGCGCGGTGCGCCGCACCGTGCGCGACGCATCGGGGCCGCTCGGCGAGGGCGAGGCGCCGCTGGTGAACGACTGCGCGTGCTGTGCGCTGCGCGAGGACATGGTCCCCGAACTGCTGCGCCTGGCCACGGGCGGCGGGCACCGGCTCGCCGTGGTCGAGCTGTGGGACTCGGTCGAGCCCCAGGCCATGGCCGCCGTCATCGCGGCCGAGGGCGCGCCGCTGGAGCTGACCGGGGTGGCCACCGCGGTCGACCCGGCCCTGATGGTGCCGTATCTCGCGAACGGTGACGATCTCGCCGAGGCCGGTCTCGCCGCCGCCCCGACCGACCAGCGCACCATCGCGGACACCTTCGCCCGGCAGCTGGAGTATCCCACGGTGATCGCCGTCGCCGAGGACGAGATGTCCGAAGAGCCCGCTGACGACGGCGATCTGGCCCTGCTCATCCAACTCACGCCGGGCGCACGGCAGGTGCGGTTCGGCGAGGGTGCCCTGGGGCCCGCCCTCCTCGAGGGCTTCGACATCGCGGCGGCGGCCGCCCGTCAGCACCCGGCCTGCGCACTGTTGCCACAGGACAGCGATGAGCACGGAGTGAGCACCCTCGTCTGGCGGCGCCACCGTCCCTTCCACCCGGGTCGTCTCTACGAGGCGCTGGAGGATCTGACCTGTGCCGCGGCCCGCAGCCGGGGCCGCTTCTGGCTGGCGGACCGGGGCGACACCCTGTTGTCCTGGGACGCGGCGGGTGGTGCCCTGTGTGTGGAGTCGGCCGGGCCGTGGCTGGCCGCGCTGCCGGACGCCGCCTGGGAGATGGTCCCGGCCGAGCGGCGGGTGGCCGCCGCGCTGGACTGGCACCCCGAGCACGGCGACCGCTGTCAGCACCTCACCTTCACCTCGCCCGGCCTGGACCGCGACGGGCTGCCGGCCCTGCTCGACTCGTGTCTGCTGACCGACGCCGAGTACGCGGCCGGGCCGGACGCCTGGAGCCGGCTGCCGCACGCCTTCGACGAACTGCTCGACCCGGTCGCCTGACGGCGCCTCACGCTCAACGGACAGGACTCACTCATGGCCCGCCGCACCACCATCACCGACCGCCGGGGAGCCAAGCGCCCCCGCGTCAACCCGCTCGACGCCGCCGGCATCACCTATGTCGATTACAAGAACACCGATCTGCTGCGGAAGTTCATCTCCGACCGCGGCAAGATACGCAGCCGCCGGGTGACCCATGTGACACGACAGCAGCAGCGCCAGATCGCCCGCGCCATCAAGAACGCGCGCGAGATGGCCCTGATTCCCTACGGCTCCCGTTAGCCGTCCGGTTGCGGCGACCGGATGTCCGCCTCAGTTGTCCACGGAGGAGTTTTATGACGCATGGTCCGGACGACCGTCCGAACCGCCCGTTCACTCTTGTCGTCTGCGGGAGCTGTCGTGGCGAATCCGACGGCGATGAGGTGATGGAGAGCCTGCGCAAGGCTGTCCAAGGCTCTTCGCACGGCGTCCTCGTTTCCACCGGATGTCTCGGCAAGCTCCTGGACTGCCGTCGTCGCCACGGGCTGTACGCTGCCGTCCAGCCGTGTGCGGTGGATCGCAGGCCCAGCGGACCTGTGGCGCGGCTGGGACCGATCGCCACCGTG
Source organism: Streptomyces violaceusniger (assembly GCA_005405945.1). GTDB lineage: Bacteria > Actinomycetota > Actinomycetes > Streptomycetales > Streptomycetaceae > Streptomyces > Streptomyces violaceusniger. Next base: position 2,611,274 of record BJHW01000001.1, on the reverse strand, counting down.
GCCGACGCCGAGGCGCTGGGCGCGTGGCTACGGAAGGGGATGCCGGACGGTGACACACTTCCCGACCGGCTGCGTGCGGTCCCTTCTCCGGCGGGAGCCGCCCACCTCGACTGACGGCCTCACGGCCTGGCGAGGGCGCATTCCCTACACCGCAGCGGGGCCCGACGGTTGGACCGTCGGGCCCCGTTCCACGCGTCGGTCTCCACGGCAGTGTGGTGGCCGGGTACGGCGCGGGTCGGAAGTCAGAGTGTGTCGCGGATGCCGAGGCGTAGGTGCTCGATGTGGTGGACGGCCTGGTCGAGGAATTGGGCCACGTGGTCGTCATAGAGGCGATAGACGATGCGGCGGCCGTCGCGGCGCCCGGTGACCAGGCCGAGGGTGCGCAGGAGACGGAGTTGATGGGAAACGGCGGACTGCTCCATGCCGACCTCGGTGGCCAGTTCGGTGACGGAGTGGGGAGATTGCCGCAGGGCCGTGAGGATCAACAGCCGCGACGGGGTGGCCAGGGCCTGGAGCGTGGTGGCGACGGACGCTGCCGCGGCGTCGTCGAGGCGGGCGGTCGCGAGGATGTCGCGACCGCCCATGGCCTCATCGGCGTGCACGTCCGCGTCCGCGGCCGCGTGCCCGCGTCCGGGCTTCTCCCGGTGGGCGGATGAACTGCAGCTCGAGCGTGGCCGACGGCTGGGCCAGGCCCGGACCGCCGGCGGCCACCCAGCGGAGAAGGTCGTCCATGCAGTCGTCGTTGGCCCACCCGATCCAGGTCGCCCGGCCGCCCTTCGCACGCCCGGCTGTGGCGGGCTGGACCACGATGACGTTGGCTTGGCCGCACGGGCCGAGGCAGTCCGTCGTGCGGACGGCGAGGCGGCCGGCGGATTCGGCGGCCGCGGCGCGCAACTGGTCGAGTTGCCACTGATGGTCGACATGGGGTTGCTTGCGCGGGTTGCCGCAGCAGCAGCCCCGGCAGACGACCAGGGTGCACGGCCGGTCGCGGGCGGCCCCGATCGTGGCCTTGACGAGACTCACAGCGTGGTCCGGGAAGGCAGCCGGTGGGCGCGTATCCGGCCGTCCCGGTACGCGGAGACCAGCAGCTCGGGCCCGGCCCAGGTCAGAGCGGCGACGGTCGTATCGCCGTCCAGGATGCGGGCAGGGGAGAGCCGGGATTCGGGTCGCCCCGCGGTGGCCCGCCACAGCGCGACCGTGCCGTCGGCGCCACCGCTGGCCAGATGGCCGCCCCCGCCGGGACGCCAGGCCAGCGCGGTGATGGTCTCGTGGCAGCGCAGGGAGCGGGGGGCCGTGCCGGCGGGGCCCTTGCCGGAGAAGTCCCAGACGGTCACGTCGGGGGCGCCGTCGGCGGCGAGCCAGAAACCGGTGTCGTCGAAGGCGAGGCGGGAGACCTTCTCCGGGTAGCCGGACATGGTGAGCTCGCCCGCATCGCGGGTGCGCCAGATGTGGATGGAGGCGTCCTGGTTGCCGCTGCAGATCCACCGTCCGGTGGGGGCGACGGCGAGCGCGAGGTGCGAGCCGATGTAGGGGTAGGTCATCACCGGCTTGGGGGTGTGCCGTTCGTGGCAGCGCACGGCCCCGTAGGCGGCGACGGCCAGCCGCCGCCCCTGGCGCAGCCACGCGAGGTCGGTGACGGTGCTGGCAGCGGGCTCGGTGGCCCACCGTTCCTCGCCGTCCGGGGTGAGGACGAGGGCACGGCGTCCGGCGGCGATGGCGACCCGCTCGTTGTCCGCCCACGCCGCTGTGGCGGACCAGGCGCCGGTGTCGTGAACCGTCGTACGGCCGTCCTCCCTGCGCCACAGGGCGTAGCCGGTGGGCCCGGTGGCGGCCGCGTGCCGGGCGTCCGGGGCGAGGGCCACGCTCAGTGCCCCGCCGGGCAGTTCGAAGGTGTCGATGCCCGCACCGGTGGTGGCGTCCAGGATCCAGAGGGTGCCCGCCGCGCCCGCGACGGCGATCAGGTCCTGGCGGGCGTTGAGAGCGACGGGCGCGTCGTCGACGGCGGTGTCCCAGGCGGTGGCGAGGTCGGGCTCGGATGCGGTGATGCTCATGCGGCGGCTCCGGCGGTGGCCAGGCAGTCGGCGAAACCGCACTCCAGGGCCTCTCGGTCGAGGTTGCGGCCGATGAAGACCAGTCGGTTGCGGCGCTGCTCGCCGTCGTGCCAGTGGCGGCCGAACTCGCCGACGAGCAGCATGTGCACGCCCTGGAAGACGTACTGCTTGGGCGCCCCGGCGAGGGCGAGGATGCCCTTGGAGCGGAAGATGTCAACGCCCTTGGTCCGCAGCAGAGTTCCCAGCCACCGGTTGAGGCGTTCCTCGTCGAGCTCGCCGGTCAGGTCGATGCCGACGGAGGTGACGGTGGTGTCGTGCTGGTGCTCGGTCTCGGTGAGGAAGCTCGGATCCTCGGCGAGCACCCGTTCCAGGTCGAACGCGCCGACGTCCAGCACCTGGGGCAGGTAGATTTCGGCGTGCTGGGCGGGGATGATCTGCACGCTGCTGTTGATGGCACGAATGCGGTCGGTGACCTCGGCGATGGCCGACTCGTCCACCAGGTCGGTCTTGTTGAGCACGATCCGGTCGGCGAAGGCGATCTGCTCGACGGCCTCGTTCTCCACGCCCTCGGGCTTGACCTCGTCCAGATGCTGGAGGACGTGCGCGGCGTCGACCAGGGTGACGATGGCGTCCAGCCGCAGCTGGGCGGCGATCTCGTCGTCCATGAAGAAGGTCTGGGCGACGGGGGCGGGGTCGGCGAGACCGGTGGTCTCGATCAGGATGTGATCGAACTTCTCGCGCCTGCGCATCAGCGCGCCCAGGATGCGGATGAGGTCTCCGCGCACGGTGCAGCAGATGCAGCCGTTGTTCATCTCGAAGATCTCTTCTTCGGAGTCGAGGACGAGGGCGTCGTCGACTCCGACCTCGCCGAACTCGTTCTCGATGACGGCGATGCGCAGTCCGTGCTGCTCGGTGAGGATGCGGTTGAGCAGGGTCGTCTTGCCGGAGCCGAGGAAGCCGGTCAGTACGGTGACGGGGACGCGCTGGTCGCGGGGCTCGTCGGACGTTGGGGTAGTCATGCGGACTCCTTCGGGTTATGGGTGAGCAGGGCGGCCCGCAGGTCGTCCTCGGCGATTTCTGCGACGGTGGCGTGCAGGGTCCATCGGCGGGCTCGGCCGTTCATGGGAAAGACGGCGATGACCGTTTCCAGGGGTGGGCAGCCGGGTTCGGCGCAGGCGAGTTGCCGGATGACGACGGCTGTGTCGTCGTCGAGTCCGAGCAGGCGCCGTACGGACTGCCTCAGCTCGCGCAGCTGCGGGCTCTGTCCCGGGCGGGCTCCCAGTGGCATGGCGGCGGTTCTCCTTCGTCGGTGGCGGGCTGACAGTCGCCGCAGATGCCGGTGAGTTCGACGGTGTGCTCCACCGCGGCGAAGCCGGTGTCCGCTCCGACCCGGTCGGCCCATCGCTCCACGATCTCGGAGTCCACCGGCCGACTGCGGCCGCAGCAGCGGCAGATCAGGTAGTGACGGTGTCCGTCGGCGGGCCGCGGGCGGTAGAGCCGTTCTCCCGCCTCGTCGCGTACGACGTCGACGCCACCCGTAGCCTCCAGATCCCGCAGGGCCCGGTAGACCGTGGTCAGCCCGATCGGAACGTCGGCCTCGGTCAGCAGCGCGTGCAGTTCTTGCGCGGAGACGAAGTCCTGACAGCCGGTGAGGACGCGCAGGACGGCGGTTCGCTGCCGGGTCCTCCGGCTGCTCACGGCGGATCACCTCACTGGCGCTCGGCGGAAAGCGGTATGCATGGACTGTAGATGAAAATGAAATCCATGTCCATGTGAATGTCCCTTCATGCGTGATGGCGTGTCTGCCGCCCATCCGCCGCCGTTAAAGTGAGCCCGGATGCCGCCGTGACGAAAGCCGTATGGGGAGACGAATGGACAGTGATGTCGATATAGCGCCGCCGCATGAGAGCGGAGGCAGCGGCAGGACGCTGTCCCGGGGCCCCGACGGAGTGGCCGGGGCCGACGAGTCCGGTGGACTGCGCACGGCGGCGCGCGTCGCCGTTCAGGCGCTGATCGCTGGGGTCCCGGTGGTGCTTCTCGGCGGAGTCGCCCTCGTGCTGGGGCCGGACATCACCACAGCGCTCGACGATCGGGCGGTGGCGGCGTGGCGCACGGTGTTCACCGCGATCGTCATCCAGGGGTGCCGTTTCTGCTGCTGGGCACGGTGGTGTCGGCCGCCATCAGCGCGTTCGTACCGGCGTGGGTGTTCACCCGGGTGCTTCCGCGCAATCCGGCGCTCGCGGTTCCCGTGGCCGGTGCCGCCGGGGTGGTGCTGCCGGGGTGCGAGTGCGCTTCGGTGCCGGTGGCCGGCAGTCTGATGCGGCGCGGGGTGGCCCCGGCGGCGGCGCTGGCCTTTCTGCTGTCGGCCCCGGCCATCAACCCGATCGTGCTGGTGGCGACCTATGTGGCCTTCCCCGGTAATCCCTGGATGGTCGCCGCCCGTCTGATCGCCTCGCTGCTGACCTCCGTCGCCATGGGCTGGCTGTGGATCCGGGCGGGCCGCGAGGAGTGGCTGCGGCTGCCGAAGGGGCCGGCCGGGCACGCGCCCGGCGCGAGCCGCGCGGAGGAGTTCCGGGTCTCGCTCCAGCATGACTTCCTGCACGCCGGGGGCTTCCTCGTGGTCGGCGCGGCGGCCGCGGCCACGTTCAATGTGGCGGTGCCGCATTCGGTGCTGCGGCTCTTCTCCGACTCCCTGTGGCTCTCGCTGCCCATGCTGGGGCTGCTCGCGGTGGTCCTCGCGGTCTGCTCGGAGGCCGACGCGTTCGTCGCCGCCTCGCTCACCGGGTTCTCGCCCACCGCCCGGCTGGCCTTCATGGTGGTCGGCCCGATGGTGGACCTGAAGCTCATCGCCCTCCAGTCCGGCACCTTCGGGCGCGCCTTCGCGGTGCGCTTCTCGGCGGCCACCTGGCTGGTGGCGGTGGCGTGCAGCGCTCTGGTGGGGTGGTGGCTGCTGTGAAGCGCAACATCCAGGTGCTGCTGCTCCTCTTCCTCGGCGTCGGGCTGCTGCACATCTCCCTGCTGACCGATCTGTATCTGCGCTATGTGCGCGCGGGGCTGCGGCCCGCGCTCATCGCCTCCGGGGTGCTGCTGATCGCGCTCGGCGCGGTGAGCGCCGCCCGCGACGGCTTCCCGTTCAACCGCCCGCGCGCGCATGGCGATGCTCAGGACCAGGACCAGGACCAGGACCAGGACCAGGACCAGGACCAGGAGCAGGAGCAGGAGCAGGAGCAGGAGCAGGACCAGGGCAACGACGCGGACCACGGCCACGGCCACAGCCACGCGGGCGGTCCCAAGGTCGCCTGGCTGCTGTACGTACCGGCCCTGACCATCCTGTTCCTCGCGCCGCCCGCGCTCGGCTCGTACACCGCCTCCCGCGACGACGCCAAGACCCCGAAGGCCCCGCCTCCACCACCGGTGACAGCCTCTTCCCGGCCCTGCCCGACGAAGGCGTTGTCGAGATGTCGCTGAACGACTTCAGCTCCCGGGCGGTCTGGGACACCGACCGCACCCTGAAGGGCCACACTGTGCGCCTCACCGGCTTCGTCACCCCGGGCCGCCACGGCGCCTGGTACGTCAGCCGCCTGGTCATCAGCTGCTGCGCCGCCGATGCGCAAGTGCGCAAGGTGCGGGTACACGGGCCCGCCGCTCCGCCCGCCGACACCTGGGTGACGGTCACCGGCACTTGGCACCCCACCGGAAAACTGGGCACCGACGACGCCAGCCCGGCCCTCGACGTCTCCACCGTCGAACGCGTTCCCGCGCCCAAGGACCCTTACCACGATGTGGTGGTCACCCCGGACATTCGCTGAAGGGGCGGCGGCGCACCTGAGCCCCAGACCAGCGGCCTGGGGCTCAGGTGCGCCGCGCGGCTCAGCAGTCTCGGAACTCGGGTGACTGGTTGAGGATCTGGGAACGCGTGGAGGTGAACTTCGCATACGTGGCGCCGTTTTCGGTCCCGGGTCGGAACGCGGCCACCCGGTGGCAGTTCATGAAGGCCAGGGTGATGCCGAAGTGGCGTTCCAGACTGCTGCGGATGGCGTTGCTGGCCAGGGCCCGCAGCAGCTGTCCGCGTTCGGCTTCCGACGGGGGTGGGGTCTGGTTGTCGGCGAACTCGGCCTCACCTTCGCGGAGCTTGTCCGCCAGACCGGCGATGAGGTTGTAGGCGTAGGGAAGCGACTCGCGGACGGTGGCGACGAAGTCCCGTTCCTGGATCTCGCCCTGTTCGGCCTGGGCGAGGAGCTCCGGTGCGACGTTCAGTGACATGGAATGCGGGTCCTATCGACTGGGTTTGCGGATGCGGATGGGCGGGGGTGTTCAGCTCGATGCCGTGGGGGCGGCGATGAGTGCCTCGGACAGAGCTGCCGGTCCGTGCTGGAAGTCGGGGTCGACCTGGGTGCTCAGGTCCAGGCCGGTGGCGCGGTCGGCCCAGGCGCGGGCATTGCGCAGATGGAACTCGACGGCCTGCCGCTGGAATGTCTCCCAGTCCTTGGTGCGGCTGTCCACCGCGGTGCGCAGTTCCTCCAGCGCCAGGCGGTGCTCGGGTTCCAGCTCCCCGGTGTGGCGGCCCTGTTCGCGGGCGCGGACCCAGTCGGAGTGGCCGAAGCAGACCAGCAGGTCGTCGCCGACGTGTTCCTTGAGGAAGAGCCGGTCGTCCTCGCTGGTCACCTTGTTGCCGACCACGGCGAGAGGCACGCCGAACTCGGCGGCGTGGTCCTTGTACTGGTGGTAGACGGACACCCCCTTGCGCGTGGGCTCGGCCACCAGGAAGGTCATGTCGAACCGGGTGAACAGCCCGGAGGCGAAGGAGTCCGCGCCGGCGGTCATGTCGACCACGACGTACTCACCGGGGCCGTCCACGAGGTGGTTCAGATACAGTTCCACGGCGCCGAGCTTGGAGTGGTAGCACGCGACACCGAGGTCCTCCTCGGTGAACACGCCGGTGGTCATCAGCCGGACTCCCGCGATGTCCCGGACGTGGCGGGTGTGCACCGGGTCGGGTCCGAGCGGCCGCAGCAGGCGGGAGCCGCGCCCCGGGGAGTGGTCTTGACCATGGCGTCGGCGGAGGCGATACGGGGATTGTCGCCGCGCAGATACTCCTTGATCCCGCCGAGGCGCGTGCTGAGCGGGACGACCTCGGGCAGTTCGTCCTCCTCCAGCCCCAGCGCCACCCCCAGATGCTGGTTGATGTCGGCGTCGATGGCGACGACGGGCGCGTCTGTGCGAGCCAGGTGCCGGGAGAAGAGGGCGGACAGGGTGGTCTTGCCACTTCCGCCTTTGCCGACGAACGCGGTGCGCATGGCTGCGCATCACCTCCAGATGAATATGAATGTCATGTGCGAGGTTTGAAGACTTCCCGGATCACGGCTTCCCTGTCAAGTTGCCGTCGACGAAGGGGAGATGGGGTGTGGAGCGTCGCCGTTTGCGCGGCGGGGCGGGGTCAAGTTCTGGCAATGATTTTCATCTCGGGTGATGACGAGTGGTTCTGGAAATCATTTTCATCTAGCCTCATGGTGTTCGTTCCGCCCCTGAGGGGTCCCTGCCATGAGATCTGCCATAGCCCACCGCATACGTCCCCGTGCCCTCACCGGATGTGCCGCCGCCGTCGCTGTGCTCGCCGGCACCAGCGCCTGTTCCACCGCTTCATCGGACACGTCCGACGGCGCGTGGGCCGACAAGCTGCTCTCCGCAAACCCGGGCGGCGACCGCGGTTCTACATACTTTCGGGCAGCGTGCGGTTCACCGTCGGGCAGGACGACTACGATGCAGGAGCGGGTACGTGGGTCATGGTCCCGCCGGGTGCACCGCACACGTTCGCCAACGTGAGTGACGAAACGGCGGTCATGCTCAACACCTTCACGCCGGACCTGTACGTGCAGTACTTCCGTGACCTCAAGGGCATGGTCGAGTCCGGGCAGCCGTTGTCACGCGATGCCGTCGCAGAGGTCTGGGCGAAGTGCGGCACCGAACCGTCGACCGAGTACGCCTCGTGAACGTTCTCCTGGGGGCCAACGCTGTCGGCGCAGTCGCCAGCATCGCTTTCGCGCTGGTGGGAGGTGTGCGACCGGCGGCGCTGAGTGAGAGCGGTACGCCGTCCGCTGGCGAACGCTTCTACGGCTGGATGTACGCGACCAGGGGAGTGCCGCTGGGGGTGGCGGCCCTTGTCGCACCGCTCGCGTGGTCCGGTCCCGCCGGCTCGCTCGTCGCTATCGGCATCGTCGATCCGGAGCAGACGCAGCGGTCCTGGAGCATGCGCGGAAAAGTCGTTGCAGCTACCACCGACGGTGCAGAGGAACACATCAACAGGGTCTCCCACAAGTACATCGGCCGCCCGTACCCCGGATATGGCGGTGGCCGGAGGATCCTCCTTACCGTTGAGGTTGAGAAGCTGCACGTCCCCTTTGCTGGTTGAACAGAGCCACAATCCGCACCACACGGTGCGGGCGACGTGGTGTACAGCTTCGATTCCGCTGCCGCGCCACGGACCTGGCGGTCGATGTGTCGCCGTGGCTCCGCTCGGACGCGCCATGCTCGGCGGAGCGACTGTTCTGCCACGTCTACGGCCGCGCGAAGACGGCGTCACCTGGTTACGACGTCAGGCGAAGGGCAGTACCTATCAGCGAGGACAGTGCCGCGGACCACAACCGGTCCGCCCAGTGGTATCGCGCCGGACTCGTAGGTTGCCTGCGCAGCGCCGCGTTCTCGTGCCGGAGCACGAGCAATTCAGCTTCTCCGGCCGCGCGCCCACGCAGCAACACCGCTGGAACCGAGTGCAGCTTCCGTGTGACCTGATACACCAGTGAGACGATCACCTGGACATGGTCCCAGCGTGCCCGCAAACCCCGCCAGACCGCCTACGACCTGCAGCGACGCATTCCTGAACGGCACACGCACCATCGGCGAGGCCATCGCCACCGTCCGCGCGGTCGTCGACCCCGGCAACCCGGCCTGCAGAGCACGTCTGACCTGCGGCGATCCCTTGCCGCGGCGACAAGGAGCGGTCGCGCTGCTGCACTGGTTCCGCCGCCTGCGCATCCGCTGGGAGATCCGCGACGACATCCACCACGCGTTCGTCACCCTCGGCTGCACCGTCACCTGCTGGCGACGACTGCGCACCGCACTTCGTTGGCAGAGCTCAATTCGTCTGGGCTCGGGGACCGCTGATACACAAGGGTGACCTGCCTGATTTTTGGCATTCTGGTGGCGAGGCCGCGGGCGCGGGACTGACGAACCACATGCTGAGGAATAAGGAGTTGCGGGCGGCGGATGCGGCGTGGGCGGCGGCCCGGCTGACCGAGGCGCTTGGAACCCGTTGCCGCGTTGCGGGCCGTTAGCCTGTCGGTATGTCAGAGCGTGTCATCCCCGGTCGCACGGACGGCCTGATCACCCTGGGCGCCGCGGACGCGCTGTGGGTCGATGTGACGGCCGACAGTGCTGTGCCGACGGCTTCTGGGGCATTCACCTGCTCTCCTGCCCATGCCCGGGTGGGGTACGTCCTGCTCGGCGGCCATGTGGTGGAGACGGTGAGGGCGAGCGGCGGTCAGTGGAGTGTTCCGGAGGCTGAGGTGCGCCGGGCGGCCGCGGAACTGAACGCGGTGGCGATGGATCGGCAGGACCTGGTCCGCATCGGTCCGTTCCGTGGGGTGCCGAGGCAGGAGTGCGACGAGGAAACGCAGCTGTGTTGGCGCCGGCGCATCGCGGGGGAACTGCGGGAGCCGAGCGGCCCCGAGCGGGCAGCGCGAGGTGAAGTCGGCCGGCCGTACCATCTGGCGGGGATCGACTGGCGACAGATACTCGTGGAGCGGACCCGCGACGGGACGCAGCGGACGTGGTGGCTGCCGCGCGCTGTGGTCAGGCTGCTCGACGCGGCCGAGCACATCGAAACACGGTGGGTGCAAGCCGCGCGGACCCGCCAGGCAAGCGCAGCCACTACCGAGCCGTCCTCCCGCCCCGGCAGGCCCGAGACTTTGGCGGTCGGCAGACGACGAGCCCCGAGGGCCCCACCGCCTCACTGCGTCTGTACAACGGAGAGCTGGAAGGCCAGCTGTACTCGGTGCTCAGCAGGAAGCCCGGCACCTCCCGCAGGGTGGCCGGGTGGGCGTGCGCCGTCTGCCGCTCCACGCCCGCCACCGTGCTCGACCACTGCCACGAACACGGCTACGTCCGCGCCCCTGTCTGCCAGTCCTGCAACACACAGGAACGCCCCGACCACCTGTACAGCAACGACATCCGCGTGGCGAACCGCTACACACGCCTCTTCCACACCGACGCCGACGACTGGCTTCGCCACTGGCACCGCTGCCCCGGCTGCCGCGCACGCACCACCTTGCCCCTGCCGCACCTCGCCGCATGGACCGCCCACATAGCCTGCCGATCGCTACGCCCCACCCACCGCGCCCCCGGCGGGCGCGAGCCCTGCGGTGTCCTGCGCGTGTCCTGGACGGGCAGTCAGAACGCGCCCCGTTCCTGCATGCTCACTGTCGCAGTCGATTTCTGCCCCTCCGGCGAGCACCGTGTCCTGGCGCGAGTCCCCTACCGCGAAGCCGCCGAGCGGTTTAGTCTCTGGTTGGCCGAGACGGCTCCTGCTGTGGCCGCCGCGGCCGGTCCTGACCGCCTGGACGGCCTCCCTGCCCAGTTCCGGCCAGTCATCGCGGACACCAGCGGCGAGGGCCTGGCACTGTTCTGAGCGGCACCGGGAGACCTGACACCCCGACAGCCTCACGGCCGGGAGCTCAACACGTCGACCACAGCCCGGCGCGTACGGGTCGAAGCCGTGCCACCGACCCGTTCTGGGGCTTGGTGGGTTCTGTTCGTCGTCACCGACTACTCCCTCCCCCGTGGGGCGGTCTGGCGATCGACGTCGAAGGCCGCCTCGCCACCTTCAGCCGGGACGGCGGTGAGCCGCCATGCCAGTGCCGATGAGAAGTTCACACAGATCCGCGATGAGCGGGTCGGGGCGGTGGCAGTAGTGCAGGAAGCGGGTTGCTTCCTCGGCTGTCCAGATCCGTCGCTCGGCGGTGGCCAGGGCCTTGCGGTCGGTGGAATCCGGGTGGTGTGTTGCACCTGCCGTAGCGGCATGTGGTGTCGTCGAGGCACCACAGCACGAAAGGCTCCGTCTGCGATGTACCCCTTCGTCACACCGCCCCGCCAGGTCAAGATCGGCGCTGCTGCCGCCTTCGCCGGGACCACCCCGCGCGCAATCCGCCACTACCACCAGATCGGTCTGCTGCCGGAACCCGAGCGTGGTGGAGACGGCCGCCGCCGCTACGGCTACGACGACATGATCCGCCTGCTGTGGATCCGCAGGATGGCGGAGGTCGGCATCAGTCTGGACGACATGCGAGCTGCCTTCGACGAATCCGGGAACATCGAGGAGACCCTGGGCCGGCTGGAGGAATCCCTGGCTGCCCAGGAGGCCGACATCAAACGTCAGCGCGCGGCCGTCGGGCGCCTGCGGGCTGTGGGCAGCCCGCAGGGCCTGCTCTCCGAGCTGGTGACGGATCGGCTCAGCCACCTGCCCCCTGGCGCATTGCGCGCCTCCGACATGGAGGCCCTGCTGGTCACGGAACGGATCTTCGGTCCGCTCGGCTCCGCACTACAGGCCGGCGTGTACATCGTGCTGGCCACCCATCCCGGCCTACGGGCCGAGGAGGACCGTCTCGACGAGGCCGAGGCCGCCCTCGACGACGGCGTCGATCCCGATGACCCGCGCGTCGAGGAAATCGCCGTACAGCGATACACCCACCACATGGCCCTCGTGCAGGCCATCACGGCAGCCGGGCTGGACACGGCCGATGACGAGCTCTTCGAGACCTACGACGCCGACCTGGCAGAGGAGGAGGACACGCGGATGGGTGCCTCGGAGGCGATCACCAAGATGCCCTACGACTTCTCTCCTGCCCGGATGCGCTGTATGGAGCGCGTGGCACAACTCGTCGGCCAGGACGCCTGCGCAGACAGATGATCGCCTGTGCCGGTACCGACCTGGCGTCTCGTCGCGCTTGAAGGTTGTCCGTGTCGATCTGCCGGCCACCGAGATGTGGGGAACTCCGTGTACGGCGTCGGGACAGGGCAGTTTGTGCCGGCCAGACCACTGTTGGGAAGGCTCTGTTCGAGGTGACGGCGCCATGCCTTCGTGATCTGCAGCGCGCGGGTGGCGGATCAGGGGATCAGGGCGCGTAGCCATACTTGCGGCATCTGGTCGGCCATCCAGCTCTTGTCAGGCGGGCCCGGGTTGAGCGTGAAGCGCACAGTCGGCCACCACTGCCGTGTACCGCGGCCCGAGCGCAGGAGCCGGCCAGCGCCCGGCAGCTATGCCAGCTGGCTGCTCCTGTCACACCAGTCCTTGAACTTGCGACCAGCGGGCGTCATGCAGGGCAGGGAGTGTGAGCTGCCTCCGGCAGGGTGCGGGTGATCCGGTCGCGCATCGGTCGTAGCTCCTGGCCTTGGAAGGTGTCGGGAATCTGGCCTTTGCGCCGGGGGACGAGCAGTAGGAGGTGGTCCCCGGTGGCGTATGCCTCGGCGGGGTCCGCGACGGCGGGGTCGGCGAGGTCGAAGGCCCAATGGCCGGTGTGCTGGTCTCGCTGCACGCCCTGCCGCCCGCGACGGCCGGCCTGCCGGACACGGGACCGTACCGGGCCCGCGCGCGGATCGCCCGCCAACTCCACGAGGCCCACGCCGGGTTCGGGTTGCCCTGTGGGCGCCGAGCCCACTGGTTGCGCTGGCTGGAGGACGACTACAGCTGGCCGACCGTGACGGTGCCCGTCCACGGCGACGTGCACCCCGGCTACACACTGGTCTCCCGCAGGCCGGGCGGTGGGGTCCGGCTCGCGGGCCTGCTCGACTGGATCAACGCCCGGGTCGACGACCCCGCCGCGGACTTCGTGGACCTGTACCACGCGGGCGGTCCCGCCGTCCTTGACGCGCTGCTCGCCGCGTACCGGGCACAGGGCGGCACGGTACGGGAGGGAATGCGCGAGCACATCGCGGAACTGGGCGACTTCCTCTGGGGCCGGGTGGCCCTGCTGGGCCTGCGCACGGACCGCCCTAGTGGCGACGGCCAGGGCCCGGCTCCGGCAGCTCGGGACGGTGTCCTGATGGACTCGGCAGGCCAGGACGGCACGGTCGGGCTCGAGGCGTTGGCCGGTCACGGTCAGGCCCAGCTCGTCGAGCCGGCGGAACTTGGCCAGGTCAGGGCGCGCGAAGGTAGCGTCAGGCACGTCGAGGTCTTCTGGATGAGGCCAGTAGGAACCTTCGTCTTCGGAAGACCTCGACGCCTATCCGCTCGACGACGCGCCGACCACACCAGCGGTGCGCGCCACACCCTCAACTGGGAAGAGCCAGACAACGTTATCCACCGAAATCGGCTGACGCGCTCCGCGATGTCGTCAACGAACGATCGTCCCGGTGACCAGCCGCTGACTAAGCATCGTCATCCATCAGGATCTGACGGGTTGGCTCGCCAACGCCCCGATCCGGTCCATGTGGTCGTATCCCCATTCGCACAGCGGGCGCAGCGCTTCAGCCAGACTCGAGCCGAACGGTGTCAGGGAGTATTCGACGTGAGGGGGAAGCTCCTGGAAGTCCTTGCGGACGACAATGCAGTCTGCCTCAAGGTCTTTGAGCGCACCGATCAACACTTTCTCGGTAACGCCGTCGACAAGGCGGCGCAGCTGGCCGAACCGCTGGGGACCGTGCACGGCGAGCTGCCACAGCACCAGAAACTTCCACCTGCCCCCGACGACGGACAGTGCGGCGTCCAATCCGCAGTAGAACCCACGCTCAGTCATCTGGACATACCCTTCCGTCCGCCACCACCTGGAGGCACTTACCCCAAAGTAGGTACTTGCCGGCGGGAGGGGACTTGTTGTTGGCCGACAATCAGAGTGAGCCACCGGACCGCAGTCGAGGACTCATCCGTACATCAATCCGCTTCGGTGCACGGGCGGTTTGACCAAACCCGAAGGAGATGATGTGACCGATCCACTCCCCGACGTCAGCGCAGGGTGGCGACCTGGTCGACGGTGAACGGGATCAGCGCCTCGGTGTCCCCGGTGAGGACCTTGCGAGCCCACTCCGGGTCGGCGATCAGGGCGCGGCCTATCGCGATGAGGTCGAACTCGTCCCGCTCCAGCCGGTCCAGCAGGTTCTCGATGCCCGTCACCCCAGTCCGGCTCCCGCTCTCGAACCCCGGCTTGAACGCCTTGTCCAGGCCGACGGAGCCGACGCTGATGGTGGGCTTGCCGGTGAGCTTCTTGGTCCAGCCCGCGAGATTCAGGTCCGAGCCCTCGAACTCCGGCACCCAGTACCGGCGGGTGGAGGAGTGGAAGGCGTCCACCCCGGCCTCCGCGAGGGGGGTGAGGACCGCCTCCAGCTCCTGCGGGGTGGTGGCCAGTCGCGCGTCATAGTGCTTCACCTTCCACTGCGAGGTGCGGAAGACGATCGGGAAGTCGGCGGAGACGGCCTTCCGGCAGGCGGCCACGATCTCGGCGGCGAACCGGGTACGGGCGACCGGGTCACCGCCGTAGCCGTCGGTGCGGCGGTTGGTGCGCTCCCACAGGAACTGGTCGATCAGAAGGCCATGGGCACCGTGCAGTTCGACGCCGTCGAAGCCGGTGCGCTCGGCCGCGGCGGCGGCCTCGGCGAAGGCGGCGATCACCGCGTCCAGGTCGTCCTGGGTCATGGCCTTACCGGCCGGGGCGCCGTCCAGACCGATACCCGACGGGCTGACCGTCGGGGCGTCGGGGACCGGGCCCGCGCCCTCGGGGCGCTGCACCCCGACGTGGCAGATCTGCGCCATGATCCGGCCGCCCGCGCGGTGCACCTCCGCCACCACGTTCTTCCAGCCCGCCAGGGCGTCCTCGCCGTGGAAGAGGGGCGCCGTGACGCTGTCCCCCGCCGCGTCGTGACGGATGTACGTTCCCTCGGTGACGATCAGCCCGACCCCGCCGGCCGCCCGGCGCGCGTAGTACCGCGCCACATCGGCACCGGGGACGCCGCCCGGCGAGAAGTCGCGCGTCATCGGCGCCATGACGATCCGGTTCGGGACGGTGAGCCCGCGCAGGGTGAACGGGCGGGACAGGGTCTGAGCCGCGCGGTCGGCGGCAGCGCTGCTGGCAGGCACGTGAATGCTCCTCGAAGTAGGACGACGTTCCGCGGAGGGCCGGCTCTCGGAGGCGGCGGCGGTGTCGGCGGTGCTGGACGTGTCGGGCATGATCGATGTGTCTTTCGTGCATTCGGTTGGTTTGGTCTGCCTCCCCGACGCCGAGGCTCGTGCGCCCGAACCCGGGACGGGGCTTGACGGCTAGGCCGGTTGCCTACGCCAGAACCGAGGAAACATGCCGTTCCTTCCCACGGGCAAGTACCTACTTTTTTGTAAGTGCCTCCAGCGTGGGTGTTTTCGTAAAACAGGAGCCACGATAAACAGGAGCCACGATGAGAACCGATCGCCAGTACTGCTGTGGTAGATCGACCGGGCGTCGGTACGATTCGGCGTGCCGCTGGATTTACTTGGTCGCGCGCACTGAAACGCCCTGGTTCTGCCTGACGGCGTTTGACGAGGTTGCGGTGCCAACGCAACCCCGTGTCGGGGCGGACGAGTAGCCGTAGACTTCGCAGGACGTGCGGTGGCAGCCGGTGCAGCAGCGCCGCCAGGAATGTCCGATCGCACGGCCTGAACCGGATCTTCTCCTCGCCGAGTTGGTCCGGGAGGCGGGCGGCGACACGGTGAAGGTGGCGACGCGGGGTCCGGCGCGGTCGCGGGACGTCCTGGCGGGACCGGGCGTCGACATCACCGGCCAGGTCGGCTCCGAGGAGCTGCACGTCACAGGGCTCACCACCCGCGAAATCGGGCTGAAGGCGGCGGAGCACGGAATCCCGCTGTTCGAACTGAGCCGCCGGACGGTGTCGCTGGAAGCGGCGTTCATGGACCTGACCAGGGACGCGAAGGAAGCGCTGAACCTTATCGGTGACACCGGCCGTCAAGATCTCGGCGAGCTGCGGAGGGTGCTCGGCGTGCTGCGCGAGGTGGCGGACTCCCCGTCGTCCGAGCCCTTGCTCAGCCCACAGCCCGACATCGTGGACATCGACATGTTGTGTGCCGGTGTGCGGACAAGCCCCGGGAGCTGACCTGACGGGGCGGACCCCGGAGTGCGAAGCGATGGCGGCGGACAGGTAGCGCGGGCTGTCCTTCGTCGCCGTCACGGTCGCTGGCCGGTATCTCCCGCGTAACTGCCGCAGCCAGGGCTCACCGCACCGCACGCTCCAGCGCCCCGCGCAGTTCCGCCGCGCTCGCGCAGCCGATCTCGGGGTGCTCCCGCAGCGCCGTGTCGATGACCTCCGCGAGGCGTCGTGGGATGGCCGGGTCGCGGCGGCGGATCGGGATCGCCGCCTCCTGTAGGACGACTTGCCAGGGGTCCTTGGCGCGCGGGAACTCGCGCGGGGTCCTTCCGGTCAGCGTGTGGTAGAGGCAGGCGGCAAGTGCCCAGACGTCCGCGGCGGGGGTGGCCTTGCGGAAGTCGATGACCTGTTGGCGCGGCATGAACATCGGTTTGCCCGCCGTGGTGCCGGTGCGGGTCAGCCCGCTCAGGCCCGCCTGGTCAAAGGCCTTTCCGATGCCGAAGTCCGCGATCTTCGCCGTCGTCGAGCCGTCGGGCTCCCTGTGCAGCAGGATGTTGGAGGGGCTCAGATCGCGGTGGACGACGCCCTGCCCGTGCGCGTGTTCCAGGCCCTTGAGCGCCTGCACCGCGATGGGCACCGCTTCCTCGACCGGGAGTCGCCCGCCGCGTTCCGCGACGAGCCGGTCCAGGCTGCCGCCGGTGCAGAACTCGGTTGTCAGATAGAAGGTTCCGTATCCGAAGCCCGTGTCGTGCAGCGCGACGACGTGCGGATGCTTCATGGCCCGGGTGAGCGCCACCTCGCGCAGGAACCGGGCGCGCGCCGTCTCGCTCGCCGCCACTTTCGGCAGCATCACCTTCAGCGCCACCTCCACGCCGGTGGCCTCGTGCCGGGCCAGGTACACCGCGCCCATGCCGCCACGGCCGAGCTCCCGGATCACCGAGTAGCCGCGGATGGCCTTGAGGTCGGCGCGGCCGCCGTGCGCCAGCTCGAGCAGCAGCTTGAGCACGGCGTCGGGCCGGGCCTGACAGGCGGCGCACAACAACTCGCCGGGGCGGCCGCCCGCCTCGTCGCCCAGCTCGCGCTCGCACTTGGCGCAGCGCGCGAGCCTCACCGTGGCGACCTGCGGCCGCGTGATGTCGACGCGGAACACCGTGTTACCGAGGCGGATCCGGTCGCCGTCCTTGAGGTCGTGCTCGGGGTAGGAATCCGCGACGGCCTCCTCGGGGGTGAGGCCCCGGCGCCGCTGGCCGATCTTCTCGCCGTTGACGTACGTGCCGTTGAGGCTGCCGAAGTCGCGGATGCGGATGTCCGGCGGGTTGATGTCGAGCAGGCAGTGGTGGCGGGAGACGGTCTTGTGGTCGGGGTCGTCGGGTAGTCGTGGCGAACAGTCGGTGGAGCGGCCGAGGACGCAGGTGGTGCGCTCCTCGAAGACGTACGTGCCGGGCTTCACCCGGCCGTCGACGAGGGTGAGCGTGATGGTGGCCGAGGGCGTCACAGAGGATCGTCTCCTTGTGCGTGAGGGGAGGGCTTCGGGGGACGAGACGGTGAACGTGAGCGTGCCGTCTGCGACGTCGGACGGTACGCATCCCGCTCCGCTCAGTCGGCCTCCAGCTCCCAGTCGAGGTCCCAGAGCCGGAGGCCGTCGTCTCCCGCCGACACCAAGTTGCGCAGGTCGGGGGTGAGTTCGAGGTGCCGGATGCGTTGTTGGTGCCCTTCGAGCACGTGCAGGCATCGGCCGGTGGCGACCTCCCACATCCGTACGGATCCGTCGTGGCCGGCCGAGAAGGCGAACCGGGCGTCGGGTGTGAACCGCACGGCGGAGACCCAGCCCTCGTGCCCCGCGAACTCGCGTACGGGTCGCCTGGCACCGGCGTCCCACAGCCGGATCGGTTCGTCCTTGGCGCCCGAGGACATGACCTGGTGTGTGGACATGGCGAGGCGGCCGTCGGCGCTCAGGCACGCCGACAGGATCGGTTCCCCGGGGCCGGTCCAGGTCCGCAGGCAGGCTCCGGTGTCGAGATCCCGCAGCCGGACCACGCCGCCCGAGTCGCCGACCGCCGCGAGCCTTCCGTCCGCGGACGTGGAGATCACGTTGACCGGGCCGTTCCGGGTGATCGTCGTGACGCAGCGGTCCTCGTCCAGGTCCCATCGGCGCAGGACACCGTCGCCTCCGCCCAGCCAGGCGTACCTTCCGTCGCCGGTGAACATGATGGTCCGCCTCGTGTCCCGGTCCGGAGTCAGCCGGCGGCACTCGCCGTCTGCCAGTCGCCGCCGAATGATCGCGAGTGGTTTGGTGCCCTCGCACAGGACGTGTCGGCCGTCGTCGGTCAACGCCACCCCGCCCACCCTGCCCGGCTGATCGTCGAGGACACGCGTGCACGCGCCGCTGTCCAGATCCCAGATCCGTACCGTGCCGTCGCTCTGCCCGCTGACGGCGAGCCGGGCACCCGCGGCGACACCGATCGCCGTGATGGCTCCGTAGGAGAGGCGGCCGGCGTCCAGTGGTCGCGACCAGGCGGAGCGCAGCCGTACGTGGCGCGCCGAGCGGCCCAGTTCGTGCCAGGCGGCCAGGACCTGGGGCACGCGCTCGTATCCCGGTATCTCCCGTGCGCGGGTCAACAGGGCGAAGGCTGACCGGTGTCGGCCGTTCGACATCGCCTGGTGTGCGTCGGCGAGCAGTTCCTCGGCCAGCCCGCCGAGCCGGCTGACCTCCGCGTACTCGCGCGGCTTGATCACATGCGGCTCCGCGGCGTATTCGGCACCGGGCAACCGCCAGCGGTGCATGGGCAGTTCGGGATGCCCGCCCACGGAGCAGCCGAACCGGTCGTCACCCTCCGGGAATCCGACGTGGTGCATTCCGTACGCGTCGGTGGTGAAGGTCCGCAGACACCGGCCGCTGCTCAGCTCCCAGATCTGAACGGTGTGGTCGCCGGTCGTTCCGGACAGCAGCAGCCGCCCACTGTCGCCGAAGGCCAGGTGACTGGCCGCGGCGGTCAGTCCCGTCAACGCACGCATCGTCCGGACCTGCCGGCCGCCCCCCACATCCCACAGCCGGATCACCCGGTCCTCGCCGGCCACCGCGACCGTCCGTCCGTCGGGACTGAAGCACAGCGCATGCGCCGCCGAGCCTGCGGCCAGCACCCGGCACCGGCCATCGGCCACGCTCCACAGCCGCGCCCCGTCCTCCTCGGCGGTGAGCACATGGCGCCCGTCGGCGCTCACCTCGTACCGCGAGCCGTCCAGGTGGTTGCCCTTGAACGCTTCCCCGAGCAACCACCGGCAGGTCCCGGTCCGCGGTTCCCAGACCTGGACGCGCCCGTCCGCACCCTGCCACACACCGATGCGACCGTCGGCGCTCAACCTGACCGGGCACCCCGTGGCGCGTGCGGCGGAGCGGATGACGCGGATACGCCTGCCCGCCCCGAGATCCCAGAACTGCACCGTGCCGTCGCGGCTCGTGGACAGTGCGTACGAGCCGTCAGGGGTGAGGTCGACGCCGAGCACCTGCGTGCGGTGGCCCTTGACCGCCAACCGCTGTACGCGGGTCGACGTGTCCCACAGCCGGAGCACGCCGTCCCAGTGGCCGCTCAGCGCGAGGCGCCCGTCGGGAGCGAACCGGATCGGCAGGTAGCCCATCACCTCGTGCCGGGCGAGCAGTTTCACCGGCGCGAACGGCAGCGCGAACGGCTCGCGGAATTCGCGGGTGCCGGTGTGGCGGGCATCGGCCACGGTTCCGGAGGCCGCCACCCGCAGCGCCGCTCGTACGTCGGTGTCGTCGGGCCGTTCGCGGGCGAGGGCGTCGAGCAGGTCGCGTGCCGCCGCGAGGTCGCCGCGTTCGAGGTGGACGCGGGCCAGAAGCAGTCGCACCTGCCAGGAGGACGCGCCGGAGCCGCGCGGGATCGCCTCCAACCGGGCGACGAGTTCCCCATCGGTGATCGCCCCCGTACGCCACCGGAACAGGCCATCGTTGTACACGGCCCCGACGTGGTGCGGGTCGACCGCGAGCGCCTGGTCGAAGGCCTGCTCGGCGTCGGCGGCCCGGTCCAGGTCGAGGAGCGACAGGCCACGGTTGTTGAGCTCGTCGGCGCGCAGATCGGCGGCCTGCGACGTGGGACGCGGATACGCCGAGCCGGTCGCCTGCTCGTAGATCCCGGTCAGTACATCCGCGATGTCCGCCATCGAGGCCGGCCGGTGGGCCGGGTGCTGTCGCAGACAGCGCCGGAGCAGGTGGGCGACTTCCGGTGGCGCCGCGACCGGATTCGAGGGGTCGGCCAGGTACTCCTCCAGCGCGAGGCCCGCGACCGAACCAGCCGCCCAACGCACACCGCCGGTGAACATCTCCAGGACCGAGACCGCGAAACTGTAGACATCGCTGCGCCGCCCGACGGGCTCGCCCGCGAGCTGCTCCGGGGACGCGTAGCCGACCGTCATGCCGCCGGACGGCACCAACACGCTGACGCCCGGAGCCAGGTGGAGGTCAGCCGGGGCCGTGGCGGCCTTGGACCGGGCGAGACCGAAGTCGGTGATCTTCGCGGTGCCCGTGCCGTCGAGCAGAATGTTGGCCGGCTTCACGTCCTGGTGCACCAGGTCTCCGCGATGGGCGTGCTCGAGCCCACGGGCCGCTTGGACTGCCGTGTCGAGAACACGGGCGAGGGCCTGCCGCGCGTCCCCGGCGTAGAGGCGCCCGTCGCCGATCCACTCGGCCAGGCTGCCGCCGTCGACGTACTCGGCGAACACGCGGGGGACACCGTCGATCACCCGCACGTAATGGCAGGCGCAGACGTTCGGATGGAGCCCGAGGGACACCCACGCCTCGGCCTCCCTGACGAACAGCTCCTGATCGCCGGGGCTCCGGAACAGCTCGGGCCGCGAACTCTTCACCGCCATGTCGATGCCCCAGGCGAGGTGCCGTACCCGGTGCACGACGCCCATTCCGCCCCGGCCAAGCTCGCCGATCACCCGGTACCGGCCGTCGATGGTCTCGCCGGTCACCCAAACGGTCGGCGACGTAGGTGCGTTCACTGCGATTCCTCATCGTGAGTGCGGCAGAAGTCGCCGTCCTGGGAGGCCCGGACGCAGAAGGCCCCGCTGTCAGATCTCGACGAGGGTCAGTATGTGACGCGTCGATCCTGGTGTCGATGTTCCAGGCTCACCACGGAGGTGCGGGAGCGGCGCCGTTCAGTCCTTGGCGGAGATGCCCCCCTGCGGGGAGGCCACCGTGCTCCATGTGCGCAACGTGGCCGGGAGGCTGTCGGTGTGGTCATCTCGGTGTGGAGCTGGGCTCGACTGCCGTCGCGTGCTCCGGACGGTCGTCACTGTCATCTGACGGAAGGTCAGGTAGCCGGGGCGGCGGGAAACAGGCGATCGGCTACTTGGGAGGCTGATGCGACACCAGCCCGGTGCGGAGGGCCATCGCCACAGCCGTGGTGCGGTTCCGGCAGTTGAGTTTGGCGAAGATACTGGCGACGTGCCGTTTCACGCCGTGCTCCGTGATGCCCATGTCCCGCGCGATCTGCCGGTTGCTCATGCCGGAGGCCATGAACTGGAGAGTCTCCGCCTCCCGCTCGGTGAGCGAAGGCGAGGGGGCGGCCGATGCGGTCGAGCTGCCGGCGAGGTGGAACAGTTGGCGTACGGCCTGCCGGGATACGACGACCGTGTCCTGTGTTCGACGCGCTAGGGCTTCGGCCATCGCCGGACCGCAGAGGTCCTCCCCGTGCACGACGGCGTCCACGGGGAAACCCGCGAGGTCCTCGAAGCGTTCGCGGGCCTGCACGCGCAGGACCACGACAATGCGGGTGTCGGGTCGTGCCAACAGGCCTACGAGTGGAGCCACCTCGCGGTGCTCGGCCTCGGAGGACAGGACCAGGGTCAGTGGTGTGCCGAGGCCGCCGACGGGAACGCTCGTCGAGGTCGCGGCGCTGCTCGAGGCGTTCTCCTGGCGGTCGGTCTTCGGACTCAGCGCCGCACTCGCGCTGCTGTCTCTTCTCCTCGTTCTCGTGATCGTCCCGACCTCGAAGGATCCCGACGAGGTTCCGGTTGACGTGCTGGGCGCGCTGCTGTCGGTCGTGGGTCTGTGCGCCGTGGTGTACGCGATCATCGAGGGGCCGGAGCGCGGCTGGAGCGACGCCGCGGTGATGCTGGCGGCGATCGGCGGTGTGGCGGCCCTGGTGGGCTTCGTGCTGTGGGAACTGCATGTCGGCCACCCGCTGCTCGACCCCCGGTTCTTCCGGATCGGGGCCTTTGCCTCGGGCTCGATCGTGATCGTCATGGCCGGCGTGGCGACCTTCGGCCTGTTTGTCGTGATGCTGCAGTACCTCCAGTGGCTGAAGGGGTATTCCCCTTGGTGGCGGGCCTTTCCCTGATGCCCATGACCGTCGCCGTCGCGGCGGTCTCGCCCCTCGCTCCGATGCTGGTGCGGCGAGCGGGACTGCGGGTCGTGCTGACCGCGGCCATGGTGATCATGGCCGCGGGCATGGGAGTCCTGACGACACTGGACAAGAACTCCTCCTACATTCCCGTCCTGGTGGGCACGGTCGTGGTCGGAGCCGGCATCTCCCTGTGTCTCGCGCCGGCCACCGACGCAATCGTCGCTTCGCTTCCGGCGGCGAAGCAGGGCGTGGCCTCCGCGGTGAACGACGTCACCCGTGAGGTCGGCGGAGCGCTGGGGGTCGCCATTCTGGGCAGCGCCTTCAACAGTGGGTATCGCGCTGGTGTCGGCGACCGCGACGACGCGGTCCCCGCGAATGCGCTGGGCACCGTACGCAGTTCCCTCGACGCCGCGTTGGCCGAGGCGGAGCGGATCGGCGGCGCGACCGGAGCGCGCGTGGCCGACGCGGCGCGTACCGCCTTCGCCGACGGCCTGGACCGGGCGATGCTGGTCGCCGCGCTGGTCGTGGCGGTCGGCGCGGCAGCGGTTCTGCTGCTGGCTCCGGGGCGGGCGGAGAGCGTACGCCTGCAGGAGAAGCGGCGCGGCTGACCGGGTACCGAAGTACCCGCGCCCCGTCGGCACTGGGGAGCCGTCATCAGATCGACATCCCGCCGTCGACGGGGAGCACGGTGCCCGTGACATAGCCGGCCTGGTCAGAGGCGAGAAAGCCGAGGGCCCAGGCGATCTCGCTCGCCGGGGCGAAGTATCCGGCGGGAATGATGCTCTGGAGCCTTTCGCGCTGCTGGTCGGGGAGCGAGGTGATCATCCGGGTCTCGGCCACCGGGGAGATGGCGTTGACGGTGACCCCGAACCGCACCAGTTCCTTCGCGGCGGTCTTGGTGAGGCCGATGATGCCCGACTTCGCCGCGGAGTAGGCCGTCTGCCCGACGTTGCCGTGGATCCCGGCGTACGACGTCACGTTCACCACCCGCCCCCAGTACGGTCCCGGAGGATTCCCGCGTTGTTGATGTCCGCGCGGCCCTAAAACGCTCAACTCCGTTGCCCCCGTGGCTGAACTGAACGGGCTTAACAGCCTTGCAATGGCTCCGGAAACCGGTCAATGACTTTTCGCGGCATCTTCACGGCCTGTGGAAGGGCGGCTACCCCGCTGGATCGACTGCGCGGCAGGCAGACCATGTGACGACTGTCCCGGGGCCCCACTGTCCCCGTGCTTCCGCGCGGGCGCGAGAGCGGTGCGCACCCGGAGAGCGCGACAACCGGGGCGATCAGTAGAAGTGGCGGACGAAGACGTCCGACTTGCCGTTGGTGTCGCCGGGCACGATGTCGTCGGCCGTGGAGTGGAAGACCACGTCGCGCCCACCGGCGCCGACCGCGTCGGTCCCGGCCGAGGCGGGCTGGTTCGAGACGATCTCGTCGGTGCCCGTCTCCAGGTCGCGCAGGGTGAGCGATGGTCCGTTCGTGTCGCGTGGGGCGTACAGCAGATAGCGGCCGGTGGGATCGATGGCCACGCCCCGCACGTTCGGCACCAGTTGGTCGGTGCCCGAGCTCTCGTCGTGGACGTAGGTGTCGGAGCCCGAGAGGTAGACGACCTTGCTGCCGTCCTTGCTGAGCTGGACGAGTGTCGCCGCCTTGGACGGGCCCTCGATCGGGCCGGATGAGGTGTCATCGGTCCGGTCCCACACGAAGACGTCCTCCGCCTGCCCGTCCTGGTAGGCGACGAAGCGGCCGTCGCCGCTGATGGACGGCCGGGCCGAGACGGTGTGGTCGAACTCGGCGACGGTCTCCGTGGTGTCGGCACGCCAGTCCCGTACCTCGATGCGCTGGCGGGACGGCGGTCGACTGAAGGTGGCGACCTGGGCGATGTAGCGGCCGTCCGTGCTCAGCGACGGCTGGCTGCAGCTGAGGCCCGAGCAGTTGATGCCGATCGTGCTTCCCGAGCTCACCTGGGACAGGAAGGACTTCGTGTCTCTTTGCAACAGCCCCCAAAAAGCAACGTATTGCCCGTCACCGCTGATCACCGGGCCCTGATTCGTCGGGGTGATGCTGCTCATCAGCGTGGTCTGGCTCGTCCGCTGGTCGCGGACGAACACCCGCTCCCATGTCACCGGGTTGGCGGGTGTGAGGTTCTTCGCCAACGAGGAGAAGGCGATACGCCGGCCGTCGGTCGTGATCGTGGCGCCGGCGGAGTCGCCGTCGCCCTGGGTGCCGTCGGTCGCGACACTGATCCGCTCGACCCCGGATCCGCTGACGCCCGCGACGCCTGCGACGCCCGCGGGCTCGGCCGAGGCGGCTCCGGGTAGCACCGCTGTGACCGCGCAGACCACGACCGCCGCGCTCAGGGCGGCCCGCACACGTCTGGTGGCGCTCCGATTCGCGTTTCCCCTCATATTCCCCCCAGTCAGGACACGGTCTGTCCTCCAGCTCCCCACCGGAGGTCCGCAAGCATGGAACCGCGATGTTGCTGTGGGGACAATGCGTCACATGACGTATTGAGGGGCGCGGAATCGGTCACGTGAGCGTCCGCGCATGCGGGCCCGGTTGCCCGGGGAGGAGTAGGCATGGTCCGCGACGGCCGACAAACTGGACCGCAGGGCGCCGGGGATCACGGCACAGAGCGCCCAAGCCACCGTCCGGCAACTGGAAGAGCGCGGTGCCGTCGAGCGCGGCGACGGCAGACGCTGTGGCCGTAGCCGCGGTCGGCATAGGGCGTGCCGGATCCGCGGCGGGGCCGGGACTTGCGCCGGGGCCGACCCCGCTCGCCCCCTGCCGGGGGCAGGCTGCCGATCAGGGGAGACCCGGGCGGTGCCCTCGGTGTCAGTGGGTGATCGTAGCGTGTGCGCGTGACCCAACTCATGCAGGCCTACTCCTACTTACGCCCCTCCGCCGTGCGCGATTCCACGGCCGGGCGGGCTCTCGCGCTGGAGACCTCGGGCGGTGCCACTCCAGCCGGCGAGGCGGCCAACCCGCATTTCTTCAGCGGGTTCCTGACCGCGCCGGCGGCCGCGGCGGCGGCGCTGCTCGCGGTCGCCGACGTGGCGGCCGCCCGCTACTACCAGCCGAACCAGTGGGCGGGCATCAGAGCCTTGCTCGACCCGGTGGCGACGGCCGACGGCGACCGGCTGCGGTTCGAGTCCTTCTCCGGCTGCTGCGGTGTATACGCCCGGCTCGATGTCCTCGCGCCCGGCCTCGACGGTGACGATGTCGGGCACGGCACCACGAACGTGGACGTCAACCTGCCGCTGCGGCGGGCGCTGGCCGGGCTCGGCGGGCTCGACCCGCTCCATCTGACCCTAGGCCCGGAGGAGTTGACGGTCCGCACCTTCGACGGTGAGTTCGTGGAGAAGCGGGTCCCGCTGCCGGAGCGCTGGCTGCGCGGCTTCGCCGAGACCCAGGTGCTCGCGGCGGGCTTCGCCCTCCGGGCCGAGGTGCCCGCCGCGGAGGCGGCCGCCATGCTGCGGGCGCTGCCCCCGCTCACCCGCCGCTCCGATGCCCGCACGACACGCTGGGTGGTGCCCGCGGGCCACACCCTGCGTCCCACGTCCAGGCCGGCGCCGGGTGCCGTGTGCCTGCCCGGGCCGGAGCGGCTGCTGACCCTGCGGACGGTACTGCGGCATGCGACGACCGTACGGGTGTACGCGCCGACCGCCCCGGCCGCGGCGGACGGGACCGCCGCCGTCGCGTGGGAGGTCGGGCTGCCGGGCATGCGGCTGACGTTGATGCTCTCCCAGAGCGCCTCGCGAGGTTTCTCCGGCGAGGGCGGAGTGCTCCACGACCTCGCCACCGGAGCCGCGGCGGCCGACGCGGAACGGGTCGGTGAACTGCTGGCCTGGCAGCCCAGGATCGACGTCGCCGAGCTGTCCGGGCAGGCAGGTCTGTCCGCCGACCGGGTGCGGGCCGCGCTGACCATGCTGGGGACGTCCGGCCAGATCGGCTACGACCTCGCCGAGGAGGCGTACTTCCATCGCCACCTGCCGTACCACGTGGGCGCCGCGGAGACCCGCAATCCCCGGCTGCGCGGGGCGCGGGCGCTCGTCGCGAACGGGTCGGTGCGGCTCGACGGCACGCTGGCCCGGGTCGGGACGGGCGACGACGCCCATGTGGTCCGCACCGACGAGACATCGGGACAGCTGAGCTGCACCTGCTTCTGGTGGGCGAAGTACCGGGGCGGACGCGGTCCCTGCAGACACGTGCTCGCGGTGGGCATGGTGCGCGGCACGGCGGCGGCCGCCGAAGCGACGCCGAACGCCGCACGATCGAACACGGCACGATCGGAGACGGCACGATGAAGCTGGTCCAACTCGCGGAAGCCTGCGACGTCGAGGGAGTGCTCCGGGAACTCGGCGCCCTGACGCCGGACGAACGCGCGGCACAGGCCGACGCGCTGGAAGCCCGGCGCACGACGCTGCGGGACGGCTGGTACAACCGCCCCGAAAAGGAGCGGGGTGCCCAGCTCGCCGCCGAACTCGGGTGCCGGACCGACCCCGTGGCCGCGGCCGACTGGATCCATCAGGAGGACAACCACGGAGTGCTCGGCCGCCGCCTGCCCCTTGGCGGCACGTGGATGCTCGACATCGTGAACCTTCACCCCGTCGCCTGGCGGGCCGAACTGGCCGCACGGCTCGCCGAGCAGTGGGAGCCCTACTCCCAGCAAGAGGACACGGCCCAGCTCATCGAACATCTCGTCCATGACACGGGCTGCCCCCTCCCGACCACCGACGGGTTCATCGAGGGCTGGCTGAGCAGCCGCCGCCCCGGCCGTCAGCACCCCGCACACCTCCGCGGTGGGGTCCAGCCCGGCGCCAGCCTCCTGGAGCGGCTACGCGCGGACGACCTGTCGCCGAAGTTCCTCCCGCTGGTGCTGGAGCGACCGGGCATCGAATTCGACGTGCACCTGTTCCACCACATGTGGGCCGACAAGAGCCTCACACACGCCATGGAGAACACCCTCCTGGGCGTGTTCATCAGCCTCTCCGCCGAGGGCATGGTCGACCGCGGCGCGCTGATCCGGCGTGTCTTCTCCGAACTGGCCGCCACTCCGGAACAGGCGTCGAGCGCCATGGACGTGCTGACGGTACTCGCCCTCACCCCGGCGGAACGCGCCTCCGTGTCCCGCGAACGCACCGCGATCGCCGAGCAACTGCTCTCGCAGCTGCTCCAGGACGGCCCGCGCAGGCAGACCGCGCCGCCGCTCGCGTACCTGCGCGCTCTCGCCCTCACCCCGGCCGAGAACGCGCCCGCCCTGCGGACCCATGTGGCACTGCTCGACCTGTCACTGCCGGTGGCCACCTACGCCCAGGAGGTCCTGACCGGTCTCGACGAGGCCGGGCTGCTGGAGCCCGAGGTGCTGACCGAGGTGTGCGAACGGGTCCTGCTCCGCCCGGAGAAGAAGCTGGTCCGCGCCCAGCTCACCCGGCTCGACCGCGCGGCCCGGAAGGACCCCGCGCGCGCCGCCCGGACCGTGCTCGACGCGGCGACGGCCTTCGACCACCGCGACGTCGACGTGCAGGAGCGCGCCCTCAACGTGATCGCCCGGCATCTCGGGGCCGCGGGCGACTCCGTACTGCCCGAGCTGCGTACCGCCGCCGCACGGATCAGCCCTGGTCTCGCGGCCCGGGCCGCCGACCTGTTCGGCACCGGCCCGGACCACCTCACCGAGCCGTACGCCGACACGCTGCCCGCGGTGCCCGAGCCGCGACCGGTGCCGGTCCCCATCGAGACGGCCGCCGAGGTCGCCGAGGAGGTCGCCGCGGTCGTCGCGAACGACCGGGACGTGGTGATGTTCGAGCGCGCCCTGGACGGGCTGGTCCGCCACGCCCACCTCGACCGGGCCGCGCTGGTCCGGGCGCTGAAGCCGGTCATGCGCCAGGAGCCCGCCTGGTACACCGACTCCACCCAGTCGGACGTGTACGACGTGGCCGCCGCGCTCGTGGGCGAGGAGCCGAGGGAGCGCCACTTCGCCGCCCGCCTGGAGTCCCTCGGCTTCTCCGTGGCCGGGGAGCTGCTGGCGGCGCGCCTTGCCGAGGCGATCGACATCATCGAAGCCGACGCGCAGCCGTTCCTGCTGGCCGTGCCGACCGATTCCACCGGTGCGCTGGACGCCGCCGCACTCGTGCGGCGGATCTCGGTGCTCGACGGGCTCGGTGTCACCCCCGCGCCAGTCGACCTCGCCCAGGCGCTGCTGCGCGTCACCACGACCGTGGACGAGAAGGTGCTGGCCGCGGCGGGGGAGCTGAGGTCCGAGGCCGGGAGGCGGCTGGCACAGTGGCTGCACGAGGGCGGTCTGCCGCACCGGGACTCCGAGCCGGAGAACTGGCCCGGCGACCATCCGGGCAAGAGCCTGACCGACTGGTTGAGGTACGAACGCCCCCAGCCGACCACCGGCCCCCCGCTGCTCCCGGCCGCCGCGGCCCTGCTCGGGCCGTACCGCCCCTCCGGCTTCTCCGGGATGCTTCCCTTCTGGCTCGCCCAGTTGCCGCACCACCGCGAAGTCGTGCTGACCCGCGGCGACTTCGGCTACCTCGTCTTCATACAGAACTGGGCCCCCACCCTGCCGTTCGCCGCGGAGTCCGGAGGCCCGGCCGGATTCGCGCTGCACCTGGCGCTGGTGTACAGCCTCACGTACGAGCAGCCGGTCGAACGCGACGCGGGGGTGGACGCGCTCCTCGTGCTCGCCGCGCGGGACAGCTGAACAGCGACCTGCTCGGACGACAGCTGGCCGAGGTGCTGCGCGCCGAGTGGAACCAGGCGCACCGGGTGACTGCCTCCCTGCGGACGGCGGCCGAGACCGGCGCTTACGCCACCGTCTGGTCCGTGCTCGAAGCCGCCCTGCCCCACCTGCTGCGCGCCCCTGTGGTCCGGGGCGCCGGACCGCTGCTCGCCCTCGGCGTCGACTGCGCCTCGCGCTGCGCGGCGAAGGGGAGATCCCCGCGGTCACGGCCGTCGCGGCGGGCTCCGCATCGAGCCACGTGGTGAAGAACGCGAGACTGCTGCGCGACGTACTGGGCTGAGCGGCGCCCACGCCCTCTTCGGGTCCTACCCCCCGTCGAGGGCTCCGGCGCCCGCGACGCACGGCACCGGACCACCCGCCCGAACACTGAACCCGGCAGCCAATCTGCTCGGCGCCCAGCAGCCGGGCGGAGATCACGGCGGACAGGCCCACGGCTCCGTCGCCGATGACGGTGACGGTGTCACCGTGCTGAACGCCGACGGTGTGGGCGGCGTGGTAGCCAGTGCCGGCTGATGTCCTGGACCGCATCGACGAGAGCGTGGCCCCCGGAATAACCGTCAACCCCGCCGACAACAGCTACGGCGACCCCGAACTCCGCGCCGACCGGCGCCGACGCTGAGACAGACGGCGGTCGGGCGCATCAGGTGTTCGGTGCCGTGCCGCCGAGAGGGTCCACCCCTCTCGGCGGCAGGGCACCGTCCGGCACCGCCGCGTCAGCGGCCCTGCCCCTCGGAGCGACCGAGCAGCGCGCGTCCCCTGCAGGCTCCGATCCGACGTGAGAGCCGTTGCAGCACTGCCGGCGATATCCGGTACGCCACGCGGTGGCGGGAAGGGGCCGCACCGCCTGCCGCACGTTCACGTGCCGGACCCGGCAGTGTCAGGCATTCATGGCCGCCCAGAACTCCTCGAAGGACATCTGGCGATCGCCGTCGGTGTCGAGCGAGTCGATGAGCTCCTGGGCCTGCGACTGGGTGATCTCCGAGCCCTCCAACTCCGCCACGACCCTGCGGTATTCGTCCGCGGTGACCAGGCCGTCCCCATCGATGTCGTAGCGGTCGAAGACCTTCCGCGCCGCCGTCTCCACGATGTCCGCCATGTGCTCCGCCCTTCTGCGATCTTCGCTTACGGGCCTAGGTTATCCGTCCGCCCGGAGCAACCCGGGCGCCGCCCAACCCGCCTGGCTGTTGCGGGCCAAGCTCGTTCCAAGGCCCATGACTCCAGGATCGTCAGCGCGTACCTCTCAGCCCGTCGGGGGACCCTGTCCCGGCCGCTTGTCGGCGGGCTGGGGTGACTGGGCGGTGCCTTTGGCCGCGTCGAGCGCGTAGACGCAGCGGTCCTTGCCGCACGCGTACACCACACCCCCGACGGCCACCGGGGATCCGGTGATCTCGCCGCCCGTCGCCAGCTTCCAGCGCAGCTGGCCACCCGCAGCGTCCACCGTGTAGAGGCAGCTGTCGGCGGAGCCGAAGTGGACGCGGCCGTCCGCGGCGACGGGCGAGCCGATGACCTCGCCGCTCGCACTGAAGCGCCACTTGGGCGTGCCGGTGACGGCGTCGAGGGTGTAGAGGGCGGTGCCGCTGCCCAGATGGACCGAGCCGTCGGCCACCAGCACCGGCTCGATCGACTGCCGGGGCTCGGTCGCGATGCGCCAGCGGTCACGGCCGTTGGCGGCGTCGATCGCGTAGACCGTGCCGAGGCAGTCGGCGATGTACACGCCGCCGCCGGTCACCGCGGGCCCCGGCGCGTACGCGGGGGCGCACAGGAAGACGGCGGGCGCCTCGAAACGCCACCGCACATCCCCGCGGGCGATGTCGAGCGCGAGCACCCGCGTCCCCGCCGAGACGTAGACCACCCCGTCCGGCGCCGCCAGCAGGCGCAGCAGCACCCCGCCGCACGACGCCGCGTCGCCCACCGGGTACGACCAGCGCTCCGCGCCGGTGCGCGCCTCCAGAGCGCGCAGCCGCGCGTCCGCCCACACATAGACCGTGCCGTCGTGGACGACCGGGCCGGACTCGGGCGTCTCGAAGTCGGTCTGGAGGCCCTGCATCTCCCACAGCAGCTCGCCGTTGGCCGCCTCCCACGCCTGGACGCCACCGCCGCGCGTACCGGTGACGACCGTGCCGCGGTCGACCTTGAGGGAGTAGACCCAGCCGTCGGTCGACAGCCGCCACCGCTTCGCGCCGTTCTCCGCGTCGAGCGCGTACAGCGTCGGGCCGTCGGAGGCGTGGATACGGCCGTCCGCGACCGCCATGGCTCATGCCACGTCACGCGTCTTGAACTGCCGCCGTCCGGTGACCACATCGAGCGCGTGCACCTCGAACGACGTGACGTAGAGCAGGTTCCCGGCGACCACCGGCGTGCCCGAGATGTCGTCGGACATACGGAACCGCCACGGCCGTCGGCGGTCCTGTCCGCTTTCCGGCGACGTGCCCGCCTCCGCCACGTCTCCCGGGCCGAGGGCCGTCGGCGCAGGCACGGTCGCGTGCGCCGTACGGATCGGTCCGGCCAGCCGTTCGTCGGCTCGCAGGATGCGCAGCGACCGCGTCCGTTCGCCGTGGACCGTGACCGTCGTGGACTACAGTGCGCCGGGTCAGCGCCCGCAGTGGCTGGCCACCGAGTATGTGCCCGCGCCGTCGCTCGCCGAATGGGTCACGGCCCACGGTCCGCTGCCGCAGTCCGCGCTGCTCTCACTCGCCGCCGAACTGTGCGGCGCGGTGCGGGCCGTGCACCAGGCCGGCCTTGCGCACCGGGACGTCAAGCCCGGGAACATCCTGCTGGCCCGCGACCGTCCACGGTTGATCGACTTCGGTGTCGCCCGGGCCGCCGACGACAGCAGGCACACCCGCCTCGGTGTCTCCGTGGGCTCGCCCGGATATCTCGCACCGGACCAGGCCATCGGCGGTGTCGCCGCCGAACCCGCCGATGTGTTCTCGCTGGCCGCCGTGCTGGTGTACGCCGCGACCGGACGCGGGCCCTTCTCGCACGCGGGGGAACAGATCCCCGCGGCCGCCCTGATGTACCGAGTGGTCCACGAGGAGCCCGATCTCGAAGGCGTCCTCCCGGAGCTGGCGCCGCTGCTCACCGCGTGTCTGGCCAAGGACCCGGCCGCGCGCCCGACGGCGGCTCAGCTGAGTGGATGGCTGGAGGAGAGGGGAGGCAGGATCGGGCGTTGGCCCGAGGAATGCCCCACGGTTCTCGCCGGAAAACTGACCGAGGCCGAGCATTCGGCACGCACCCTGGCCGACCTCGCACATCCCCCCGTCGCGGCCTCCGGCGGTCAGGATTCGGCCGGGGCGGCGGTGAGGTCCGACACTGTCCTCGCCGCCCCCGCCGAGCCCGGCCGGGGCCGTCGGCCCGCCTGGCTGCTGACCACGGCCGTCGCTTCGGTCGCGGTCGTGGTGGCGGTGGTGGCCGCCGTCCACTTCGGTACGCAGCGTTCCTCGGCCGAGTCCGCCCCGTCCGCGCAGGGGCGGCCGTCCGGCTCGGCCGCCTCGGCGACCGCGGGGAAGACGCCGTCCGCCTCGGCCAAGGAGCCCCAGCAACCTCAGAAGCCCCAGAAGCCTCAGGAGCCGGGCGCGGCACTCAAGGTCATAAAGGCCACGTTCGAGCTGGCCACCGGAGAGTCCGTGGCGGCCGGGGCCAGGAGCCTGATCATGCAGGAGGACGGCAACCTGGTGGTCCACGACCAGGACAACCGAGCAGTTTGCGCACCGTACTGTGCCCACCGTCGCAGCCGACGAGATAGCGCGAACGCAGCTGTTCCCCGTCGGCCAGCTCGACGGTCACACCTTCGTCGTCCCGCTCGAAACCGGCCACCGCACAACCGCGCCGGACCTGCGCACCCAGTTGGGTCGCATGGTCCTCGAGGAGGTGAACGATGACCGGTTGCGGGATGCCCAGCAGATAGGCGTGCGCGGAATCCAGGCCCTGGGGCGCGGGTTGTTGATGGCGGCGAAGAATCCGCCGGTCGGACGATTTCTTCCGTGTTCGAGAAATGCGATCCAGCAGTCCGCGCATCGCCATCAGCTCGATACTGCGAATGCGCCGAGCCGTCCTCGAACGATACGGTCGAGCGCGACGTCCCCGTGGGCGACGTCCCCGGGCTCCGGTTATCGGCCTTCCTTATCAGCGAGTGTGCTTTGACTTCGTGCTCTTCACGATGGTCACCTGGGGTTGTCCGGGACCGGACTCCCAGGATCCCGTGCGGTGAGTTCGGCGGGCCACGAAGTCCCGGGATACAGGCCGACGGCTTCGCTCTTCATGCGAACCGTCGTATCAAATCCGTGAGCGCCGGTAATGCGGACAGCGACCTCGTAGAACGCACGTTGATCGCCACGGTTGGTGACCAATATCGGCACCGTCACAGCGGATCCGCTGCGGACGGGCTCGAAGACCGTCACGTCCCCCTGGGTCGTCACGGGATGCCTGAAGTGCTCGTTCTCCTTGGGCTCCCCCGGCGTGACCGGCACGCCGCTTGGAGCCGCTGCGGCCCGTTCTCTGCCCGCTTCCTCTTGCGCTCTTTGCTCAGCCGTCCGAGGAGTGGGAGAGCTTCCTTCCGCTGACGCGGAAGGTTTGCCAGTGCCCGATGAGGAAGGTGATTCCGCGGCGTTCAAAGCCCTGGAGGGCGGTGCCGTGGCGGCGCTCGCGTCATCCCCATCTGTGCCGCACGCAGTGGTGAGGACGCCCGCTGACAACAGCACGGTGAGAGCGAGTGCTGAACCACGTGCTCCCGGGCGCCGGCGGCGCGGGAAGGCGGATTGCTGTGCCGATGTGTGCATGCTTCCGTTCCACTGCTGGGGAATCAGGGCCGCGCGACGAGAACGCGCTTGAACCCCCCGGTTCAGACGTGCCGCAGCCCTCGAAGGCGGGCCTGAGACTACGTATCGAATGAGGTGCCGACAAGGCGGCAACCGACGGGAGGCAGTCGCGAGGGTGTCCCGAACGCCGCGTCCAGTGCCCTCGCGGACCAAGGCGGAGTGGCCAGCAGGGCCCGTTGTGAACGCCTCACGGGAGCGGAAGACTTGGGGGCTCACTCGGCGCTTTCGAACAGGTCGGGCGCCGACCCATGGAGGGAGACCGGGCAACGATGTTCACTCTGGTACGGAGCAGAGTACGGAGGGCCGTGTTCGCGCTCTCGGCGGTCGCGGCCCTCGCCTTCGCCGGGACCGCCGCGACCGCTGCGACCACCGCGACCGGCGCGGCAGCGGCTCCCGCTGCCGCGAAACAGGGGCCGACCTCGGTGGCGTACGTCGAGGTGAACAACAACAGCATGCGCAACGTCGGCAAGTACACCCTCGCCAATGGCGGCGGCAACGTCTTCGACGTCGCCGTGATCTTCGCGGCGAACATCAACTACGACACGGGTACGAAGGCGGCGTATCTGCACTTCAACGAGAACGTGCAGCGCGTCCTCGACAACGCCGCCACGGAGATACGGCCGTTGCAGCAGAAGGGCATCAAGGTCGTCCTCTCGGTGCTCGGCAACCACCAGGGCGCGGGCTTCGCCAACTTCCCCTCCCAGCAAGCGGCTTCGGCGTTCGCGAAAACGTTGTCGGACGCCGTGGCCAAGTACGGCCTCGACGGCATCGACTTCGACGACGAGTACGCGGAGTACGGCAACAACGGCACCGGGCAGCCCAACGACAGCTCGTTCGTGCACCTGGTGACCGCGCTGCGCGCGAACATGCCGGGCAAGATCATCAGCCTCTACAACATCGGCCCGGCCGCGTCGCGCCTCTCCTACGGCGGCGTCGACGTCTCGTCCAAGTTCGACTACGCCTGGAACCCGTACTACGGCACCTGGCAGGTTCCCCGCGTGGCACTGCCCAAGTCGAAGCTGTCGCCGGCAGCCGTCGAGATCGGCCGGACCTCGCAGAGCGTGGCCGCCAGCCTCGCCCGCCGCACCGTCAGCGAGGGGTACGGCGTCTATCTGACGTACAACCTCGACGGCGCCGATCGCAGCGCCGATGTCTCCGCGTTCACCAGGGAGCTGTACGGCAGTAACGCCGTCTACACGCCATAAGGCGACCGCACGCCCCGGCGAGTACCCGATGGATGACGGTGCCTGACCGGACCTGTCCCAGGTCAGGCACTGCGGGTGTCGAACAGACGCGCCCCGCTGCCCTGGCCGGTAAACATCTGTGGATCTTACGGTATTTCGAACGCCGCTCACGGTATGGGCAGTTGGTGCTAGCTTGCGCTCGTCGTGGGCCAGTCGTCAGGGCGCCCGCGGGTGGTCACCCCCCGGTGGATCCAGCTTCAAAGTTTGAACACAAATTACACACATCCTCTCTTCAGATCGGCGCCGATGGTCTAGATTGACGGTGCTTCACATGTTTGGACACCAGGCGACAAATGATGATCTATGGGTCCGGCTCCACGGTCAGTCAGCCGTCGCGTCGCCGGAGCCAGACATGGGGGTGATCAATTCTTGGGGCCCGAGAGGGGGCCTTGGGTGCGGGGAGCACCCGGGGTTTCGACGGGCTCCCGCGCACCTCGAGAGTCTGGCGGGACATGCGAGTCCACTGCCGCCAGGGTGGGTAGTTCGAGTAGCTCTGAAATAGCCGCGATGTCATGCGCGGGGGCGGGGGCCTCCTGCGGGGAGGACAGCGCGGCGCGGGGGTGGGGGTCTCCCGCGGGGAGGGACAGCGCGGCGCGGGGGCCGGGGGGCCTCCCGCGAGGAGTAACAGGGCGGGGCGGGGCCCCGAGGGGAGGAACAGTACGGGGGCGGGGGCCTCCCGAGCAACAGTGTGAGGCGAATACGTCGAACCACTGGGGACCTGGGGGGGTTCTGTGCGGCAAGGGGGATTAGTCAACCCGTTTCCGCCGGCGCGCGGGCGTCTGGCGGACGGGGCGATCAGACAGCCCGCGAACGACTGGGAGCAGCGGTACCGCCGTACCGTGATCACCAGCGATACCGTGGCCACCGCCGTCGTGGTGGCGGCGATCGGCAACTTCTTCGGGGCCCGGGACGCGGCCAACTGGCACGAGAAGTGGGGAATTCTCGCCTTCGGCACCGAGCTGCTGGTGCTGGGGGCGCTCGCGGTGAGCCGGTCGTGGGCCCCGGCCGTGCTCGGCCAGGGCGCCGAGGAATTCCGCCGGCTCGGACGCTCACTGTTCGCGGCGACCGTCGTACTGGCGCTCGGCGGGATCGCCCTCACCTCGCGCAACATCAAGCTCTGGATCTTCGTCGCGATCCCCGCGATCGCGCTCATCACCATGACCGCGCGGTATCTGCTGCGCCTCTGGCTGCACAAACAGCGGAAGGAAGGACGGTGTCTGCGACCGGTGCTCGCTGCCGGGAGCCCGGCCACCGTGCGCGATCTGATCACCCGAACCCGCAAGTTCCCGCACCTCGGCTGGCGGGTGGAGGCGGTGTGCACGACGGACGGTCGCGGGCTCGACGGTGACCAACTGGACGGAGTGCGGGTCGTCGGCCGGCTGACGGACGTCGCCAAGCACGTCCGCCACGACGACTACCGAGTCGTCGCGGTCACCCCGGACCCGCACTGGACACCGGACCGGCTGCAGCGGCTGGCCTGGAACCTCGAGGGCAGCGACGCCGAGATGGTCGTGGCCCCCGTGCTGATGGAGGTGGCCGGCCCGCGGCTGCACATCGACGCGGTGCTCGGGATCCCGCTGCTGCGGGTCAGCATGCCGGCCTTCACCGGGGCCGCCGGGCGGTCAAAGGGGTCGTCGACCGGGTGGGCTCGGCGGTCCTGCTGGTGCTGTTCGCGCCGCTGATGGTGTTCGTCGCGCTGCTCGTGCTGGTGGACAGCCGGGGTGGGGCGTTCTACCGCCAGCGCAGGGTCGGCAAGGACGGCCGCGAGTTCACCATCCTCAAGTTCCGCACCATGGTCGCCGGGGCCCACGGGGCACGTGCCGAGCTGGCCGACCGCAACGAGGGTGCGGGGCTGCTGTTCAAGGTCCGCCGGGATCCGCGGGTGACCCGGGTGGGAGCGGTGCTGCGCCGGTACTCGATCGACGAGCTCCCGCAGCTTTTCAACGTGCTCACCGGATCGATGTCGCTCGTCGGCCCGCGGCCTCCACTGCCGGAGGAGTCCGCCGCGTACGGCCCGGACATCCGGCGGCGGCTGCTGGTCAAGCCCGGGCTCACCGGCCTGTGGCAGATCAGCGGACGCAGCGACCTGCCGTGGGAGGAGGCGGTCCGGCTGGACCTGCGGTACGTGGAGGACTGGTCACTCGCCCTGGACACAGTGATCTTGTGGAAGACGCTGCGTGCGGTGCTCCAGGGGCAGGGGGCCTACTGATGCGTGGGGGCGTCGTCCAGTCGACGCACGGAAGGCGGGCCGGAAGGGCTTGCCTGGGGGAGGAACGGGTCATGAGAGTCAGCGTTTTCGGGCTCGGCTACGTGGGCTGCGTGTCGGCCGCGTGCCTGGCCAGCATGGGGCACGAGGTCATCGGGGTGGACGTGAACCAGGTGAAGGTCGACCTGGTCAACGACGGCAAGGCCCCGGTGGTCGAGGAGCGGATCGGCGGGCTCATCGCCGAGGTCGTGCGGACCGGAGCGCTCCGCGCCACCGGCGACGTCCGCGAGGCGATCATGGACAGCGAGGTGTCGCTGGTCTGCGTGGGCACGCCGTCGGAGCCCAACGGCAGCCTGTGCACCACGTACTTGGAGCGGGTCACCGAGCAGATCGGCGTCGCGCTGGCCGAGGGGGCCGAGCAGGGGGGCCGGCACACCGTCGTGTTCCGCAGCACCATGCTCCCGGGCACCTGCCTGAACCTGCTGGTGCCGATCCTGGAGAAGAACGTCGGCGGCACGGCCGGGGTGGACATCGGGGTCGCGGTCAACCCGGAGTTCCTGCGCGAGGGCACGAGCGTGCGGGACTTCTTCGACCCGCCCAAGACCGTCATCGGCGAGCTCGACCCGGCGAGCGGCGACGCGGTGACGGCGCTGTACGACGGCTTACCCGGCGAGGTGTTCCGGGTGCCGGTCCCGACGGCCGAGGCGATCAAATACGCGGACAACGCCTTCCACGGCCTCAAGATCGGTTTCGCGAACGAGCTGGGCGCCGTGTGCCAGGCGCTCGGGGTGGACTCGCACCAGGTGATGGACGTGTTCCTGGCCGACCGCAAGCTGAACATCAGCCCCGCATACCTGCGGCCCGGCTTCGCCTTCGGCGGCTCCTGCCTGCCGAAGGACCTGCGCAGCCTGGTCCACGCGGCGCGGCGGGCCGATGTCTCGGTGCCCATCCTCGCCCATGTGCTGCCCTCCAACTCCGACCATCTGCAGCGCGCGGTGGAGCTGGTCGAGCGCACCGGCAAGCGCCGGGTGGGCCTGTTCGGGCTGTCCTTCAAACCCGGCACCGACGACCTCCGCGAGAGCCCGCTCGTCGAGCTGGCGGAAAGGCTCTTCGGCAAGGGGTACGACCTCAAGATCCACGACGCCAACGTGAGCCTCTCCCGGCTGCTCGGCGCCAACCGCGAGTACATCGAGACCCGGCTTCCGCACCTCGCGCAGCTGCTCGCGGACTCCGTCGACGAGGTGCTCGAGCACGCCGAGGTGTGCCTGGTCGGGACCAGGGATCCGGCCGTGCTGTCGGCGCTGCCCCATGGCGACGGCCCGGTGATCGTCGACCTCATCCGCCTCCCCGACGCCGAGGCGCGCCGGGCCGAACCGGGGTACATGGGCCTTGCTTGGTGACGCGATCAGCGGTGACGGGTCGGGCCGG
This sequence comes from Streptomyces violaceusniger, assembly GCA_005405945.1. GTDB lineage: Bacteria > Actinomycetota > Actinomycetes > Streptomycetales > Streptomycetaceae > Streptomyces > Streptomyces violaceusniger. Next base: position 2,572,298 of record BJHW01000001.1, on the reverse strand, counting down.
CGCGCGCTGATCCTGGTGGAGAACCTGTCGGTGCCGTTCGACCGGCGGGTGTGGCAGGAGTGCACGACACTGCGCGACGCGGGCTGGACGGTGCACGTCATCTGTCCCGGGGGAGCAAGCGGGACACCGAGCCGGAGGCGGAGATCGACGGCGTGCGGATCCACCGCTACCCGTTGCGCGCGGCCACCGGAGGACCGGCCGGCTACCTGAGGGAGTACGGATCGGCGCTGTGGCATACGGCCCGGCTGGTCCGCAAGGTCGGCCCGGTCGACGTGGTCCACGCGTGCAACCCGCCCGATCTGCTGTTCCTGCCGGCGCTGTGGCTGAAGCGGCGCGGCGCGCGGTTCGTCTTCGACCAGCACGACCTGGTACCCGAGCTGTACCTCTCCCGGTTCGACCGCGGCGAGGACCTGCTCTACCGCGCCGTGTGCGCGCTGGAACGGCGGACCTACCGCACCGCGGACGTCGTGCTCGCCACGAACGAGAGCTACCGGGACGTCGCGGTGCGCCGAGGCGGCAAGCGGCCGGAGGACGTCTTCGTGGTGCGCAGCGCGCCCGCCGTCGACCGGTTCCAACCGGTGCCGCCCGAACCGGAGTTGAAGCGCGGCAGGCCTCATCTGCTCTGCTACCTCGGGGTCATGGGCCCGCAGGACGGCGTCGACTATGCCTTGCGGTCCCTCGCGAAGCTGCGCGACGAGCTCGGGCGGACCGACTGGCACGCGGTGTTCGTCGGCTCCGGCGACGCCTTCGACGCGATGGTGGAGCTGTCCCGGCGGCTCGGGCTGTCCGAGCAGGTGCGGTTCACCGGGCGCATTCCGGACGCCGACCTGGTGCGGTACCTGTCCACCGCGGACGTGTGCCTCTCCCCGGACCCGCGCAATCCGCTCAACGACGTGTCGACCATGAACAAGGTCCTGGAGTACATGGCGATGGGCCGGCCGATCGTCTCGTTCGACCTGAAGGAGGCGCGCGTCTCCGCCGGTGACGCCGCCGTCTACGCGCCCGCCAACGACGAGGCCCAATTCGCGGGACTCATCGCGGAGTTGCTGGACGATCCGGAGAAGCGGGCCCGGATGGGCAAGATCGGCCAGGAGCGGATCAGCGGGCCGCTCTCCTGGCGGAACTCGCAAGCGTCCCTGCTCGCCGCCTACGCGTCGGCGGGCGACCCGGACCGGGCAGGGAAGAGGCCGCGCCGTTGAGCGATGACACGATACGCCTGGTCACGATCGGGCGGATTTTCCGTCGGCGCTGGCGGCTGCTCACCATCCTCGCCGTGGTGGGGGCGCTCGTCGGCTACGGCACCTCGTTGCTGTTCCCACCGCGCTACACGACGGCGGCATCGGTACTGCTGCCGGGGGCGTGGGAGGAGCGCGAGCTGCTGACTCAGGCGGAGATCGCGACCAGTTCGGTGGTGGTCGACCGCGCGGCCGCCACGCTCGGCTGGACCGGGGTCAGCGGCAGCGAGTTGCGGGATCGGGTGAGCGCCAAGGCCGCCGACGGGAACATCATCAAGATCTCGGGTACGGCCGAGACCCCGGAGCGCGCGCAGAAGCTCTCCGACCAGGTGGCCCAGCAATTCGTCGCCTTCGCCGCGCGGCTCGCGGGCGACGACACCGACTCCCAAGCGTCGGCCGGGCCCGAGGACTTGCGGAAGCTGGTGGTGCGGACCAGCCGCCGCATCACCGAGCTGGCCGACGCGGCCGATCCGGGCAGACCGTGGAGAGCGTGCAGGGCCGCACCGAGCTCGAGAAGCTGCGCACCGCGCTGCAGGGCGCCATGAAAAAGCTGGACGAGGCCGACCCGGTGACCAACAAGTCCAACATGGTCGTCATGGGCCCGGCGGCCCGGCCGACCGGCGAGGCACCGCCGACGAGGACGCAGCTCATCGTCGCCGGAGCGCTGCTGTTCTTCCTGCTCGCGGTCATCGGCCATCTCACCGCCGCACGGATGAGCCGCCGACCGCGCACCGAACCGGAGATCGCCGCGGCGCTCGGCTCGGCGCTGCTGGGCACCGTCGACGTAACCCATGAACGGCGCGCGCACCGGCCGGTGGGCGGTGGCCCACGGGCCTGGATCCGCCGGTTCCTCGGCGTGGACATCCGGTGGGACACACCGACCCCGCAGAGGTCCGGCGACGAGGCCGGAAGGCGGCTCCGCTACCGGCGGGTGTGCGCCCGCCTCCGGGACCGGCTGCCGGCCCCCCGGCGGCTGCTGGTGGTCGTACCCGAAGGCGACGAGATCGCCCGCCGGGCCGCCGAGCAACTCGTCGCCGAGTCCAAGGGCGATCCCTCCCCCTCCTCGCCGAGCAGGGATACCCCATGCTGCGGGTGGTGGAGGTTTCGGTGGACCGGCCGGTCGTGCCGGACCGCGACACCGAGTCCGGTGCCCTGGTCGTCCTCAGCGCGGGCAGCTGGACCGCGGAGGAGCTCGCCGGCATCGCCGAGGCGTGTGCGGACGCCAGGCATGAGATCGTCGGCATCGTCGTCGCCGGAGCGGTCCGGACCCGTCCGACGCGAACCGCCGACCGTCCGTCGGACGAGGCCACGCTGGCTCTCGCGGTGCGCGGCCCCGCGACGGGAGGTTCACCGTGACGACGAGCAAGACCGCGGAGTCGTCGGCCGCCACTCCGCTCCTCGACCTCCAGGCGCTGGTGGTGGCGGTGCGCAGGCGCCGCCGCCTCTGGTGCTCCATGGCTCTGCTGGGGCTGCTGGCCGGCGCGGCGATGGCGATCCTGCTGCCACCGCCGCCGACCGCGGTGACCAAAGTGCTGGTCGCGCATCAGGAGGACCAGCCGAACGACACCGGAACGCTGATCCGCACCGATGCCGCCCTGCTGGGGACCTCGCGGATCGCCGGCGAGGCCCTGCGGTCCCTCAAGTCCCCGGTAAAACCGGAGGACTTCATGCGGGACTACCGGGGCACCGGCTTGACCAACAACCTGCTGCAGATCGATGTGACGGGTGACAGCGAGGTGGAAGCGGTGGCACGAGCCAAGGCGCTGGCCGACGCGTTCGTCGCGGACCATGTGCGGCGGATGCGGGAGGCCGCGAAAGCCGAGTCCAAGGCCCTGCTCGACCAGCGTGACCGCGTGCGGAAGGAACTCGCCGAGGTCAACAAGGCGATCGGAGGCCGATCGCCGGGCAGCGACCCGGAAGCGTCGGCGAGCACCGAGTCGCTCTTCGCCCGCCGGGCCGAGCTCAACTCGCGGATCGCCGATTTCGACCAACGCGCCGCGGAGGCACGCACCGGCACGCCCCGGATCATCGCCGGAACACAGATCGTGGACGCCCCGCGCGTGGTGCGGCAGTCCCTGCCCAAGGCCGCTGCCACCAACGCCGCGATCGGCCTCGTCCTCGGACTCGCCCTCGGTCTCGCGGTGGCCGCGGTCGGCACGGTGGTGGCGGACCGCCCCATACTCCGCCGGGAGATCGCGGCGAACCTGGGCGCCTCGGTCATCGCGGAGCTGCCCCGCCGGTCGGGCAGGCTGTGGCAGCGCCGACGGATCCGGGCGGCACGGACAAGGCTCACCGCGTCCCTGGCCCGCACCGTGCGCGGCTCCGAGGAAACGGTGTCGCTGCTGGAACTGGGCTGTGCGCGCAGCACGAGCGTGATCGCCCTGGACCTCGGCAGGGCACTGGCGGCGGATGGGCCAGTGGCCATCGTCGATGGTCTGCCCGGCCAGCAGCTCGCGGGGCACCGCCCCAAGCCAGGAGACCCCACGGTGGTCGGCGGCGAGCATGCCGCCGCCGTGTCGCATCAGGAGCGCCGGTTCGGCGTCGGCTCGGTCGCGCCCGGCACCGCGTGGACCGACCTCCAGTACCTCGGTACCCGGACCGTGCTCGTCGTGCGTGCCGGGCACGGCAGCGCCGCATGGCTGCACACCGTGGCGCGGCAGCTCGCGGACCAGAGCATTCAGGTGATCGGTGTGGTGCTGATCGACCCCGATCCGCGTGACCGGACCGACGGCACGCTGTGGGACGGGCTGCACATCGCGCTGCGGGGCCATGGCGAGCGGCCGGCCCGGCGACACGGGATGGACCAATTACGGACGGAGCGGCCGCCGATGTGGGCCGCACGAGTCCCGGACAGCGACCAGGAGGCGCGGTAGGACATGTGCGGCATCGCAGGCACGTACCGATGGCCGGACGGGAAGGCCGTGACCGACCGGCTCACCGATACCCTCGCCCACCGCGGTCCGGACGGCACGGGCCGGTACAGCCACCCCGCCGGCGACGGCGAAGTGCACCTCGGACACCGTCGGCTGGCCATCATCGACCTGTCCGGGACCGGCGCCCAGCCGATGGTCTCGGGCGGCCTCGTCCTGACGTACAACGGCGAGCTGTACAACGCGCCCGAGCTGCGTGCCGAACTGGCGGCCGCCGGGGTGCGCTTCCGCGGTACCTCCGACACCGAGGTGCTGCTGGAAGCGTGGCGGCGCTGGGGCACCGACTGCCTGCCCCGGCTGCGCGGCATGTTCGCGTTCGGCATCTTCGACGAGCGCACCGGTGACCTGGTGCTCGCCCGCGACCAGCTCGGCGTCAAGCCGCTGTTCCTGCTCCGGCGCGGCGAGGGCCTGGTGTTCGCCTCCGAACTCAAGGCGCTCGCCGCCGTGACCGGCGGGTCGCTGGAGGTGGACCACGCGGCGCTGGTGGCCTCGCTGCTGTACTACTGGGTGCCGGACTCGCGCTGCGCGTTCCGCGAAGCGGAGAAGCTGCCGCCCGGGAGCTGGCTGCGGTGCCGGCCCGACGGCCGGGTGGAGCGCGGCCGGTTCTGGAACCTCAGGGACGTCGCCGCCGAGGGCCGGGAGCGGGCCCGGAGCGGCGAGCGGCCGGACCTCGCCGCCATCGTCGAGGAGTCGACCCGGCGTCACCTGCTCTCCGACGTGCCCGTGGCGACCTTCCTCTCCGGCGGTCTCGACTCCAGCTACCTGACCGCGCTGGCGGCCCGCCACCAACCCGGGATCTCCGCTTACACGATCGGGTTCCGCGCCGAGGACGCCAGGTTCGAGGCGATGCCGGACGACCTGCGCTACGCCCGGCGGGTGGCGACACGGTTCGGCGTCGACCTGCATGAGATAGAGATCGCTCCGAACGTGCTCGACCTGCTGCCGCGGATGACGTACCACCTGGACGAGCCGATCGGCGACCCCGCCGCGATCAACACGTTCCTGATCTGCTCGGCAGCCCGGGAGGCCGGGGTCAAGGTGATGCTCTCCGGGATGGGCGCCGACGAGCTGTTCGCCGGTTACCGCAAGCACCTGGCCAACCTGATCGCGCTGCGCTACCAGCGCGTCCCGCGGCCCCTGCGGCGCGGGGTGTCCAGGGCCGTGGACCGGCTGCCGGTGGCCACGGCCCGCCGGGGGTACCGGTCGGTGCGCTTCGCGAAGCGGTTCCTCTCCTTTGCCGATCTGCCGGAGGAGACCGCGTTCCGGCGCAGCTACACCATGTACGACCAGGACGAGCTGCTCGCATTGATCGATCCGGACCTGGTCGGCACGGTCGAGGACGTGCTGACCGAGCATGCGGATGTCTACCAGGACAACGACCTCGACGACTTCGTCAACCGCATGTGCCTGGGCGACGCCCGGATGTTCCTGCCGGGCCTGAACCTCACGTACACGGACCGCTCCAGCATGGCGGCGTCGACCGAGGTGCGGGTGCCGTACGTGGACGTCGAGGTGGTCAAGGCGGCGTTCGCCGTGCCCGGTGACCGCAAGATCGTCGGACGGCAGGGGAAGGCCGTCCTCAAGGAGGCGGCCACCTCGATCCTGCCCCGGGAGATCGTGTACCGGCCCAAGGGCCTGTTCAGCGCCCCGTTGCGCGCCTGGATGAGCCGGGATCTGGCACCGCTGGTGCGCGAGGTGGTCAACGACGGCGAGCTCGTCCGCTCCGGGTTCCTGCGCCGCGACGCGCTGGCGCGGATGGTCGCCGAGGACGCCGCCGGGCAGCGGGACTTCTCCAAGCATCTGTGGCATGTGCTGACCCTCGAGTACTGGTATCGCGACGCGACCTCTGGGTCCGGCCAGAGCACTCGGTTGACGGCTTAAAAATCTTCAGGAGTTCGGGTGAAACAGGTTGTGCAGAACTACAAGAGCGGTGAGCTGGCCCTGCTCGACGTGCCGGTGCCGGGGTGCAAGCCGGGCGGTGTGCTGGTCCGCAGCGCCTACTCGCTGATATCCACCGGGACCGAGCTCATGAAGGTGTCCGAGGCCGGCATGTCGATGCTGGGCAAGGCCCGCTCCCGGCCCGACCAGGTGGCCAAGGTCGTGCAGAGCGTGGCCACCAACGGGGTGCCCGCCACCTACCGCAAGGTGATGGGCAAGCTGGACTCCTACACGCCGCTCGGCTACTCGCTGTGCGGGGTGGTCGAGCAGGTCGGCGCCGGGATCGACGATGTGAAGGTCGGCGACCTCGTGGCCTGCGCCGGCAATGAGCACGCGCTGCACGCCGAGCTGAACTGGGTGCCGAAGAACCTCTACGCCCGGGTGCCGGACGGTCTCGCGCCGCGGCACGCGGCCTTCGGCACCGTCGGGTCGATCGCGTTGCAGGGCGTCCGCCGCGGTGAGCCGCAGCTCGGCGACGTGGCGCTGGTCATCGGCCTCGGGCTGATCGGGCAGCTGGTGGTGCAGCTCCTCGCCGCCTCCGGAGCTCGCGTCATCGGGGCCGACCCCGACCCGGTGCGCTGCGAGCTCGCCGAGGGCCTGGGCGCGGCGGCCTGCGGCGATCCCGCCTCCACGGCCGTGGAGACCGCCGTCGCCGAACTCACCGGCGGCCTGGGCGTGGACCAGGTGTATCTGGCCGCCGGTGGCGGCAGCAACCAGCCCGTCGAGCTGGCCGCCCGACTGAGCCGGGACCGCGGCCGGGTCGTCGACATCGGCAAGTGCCGCCTTGACCTGCCGTGGAACGCGTACTACGAGAAGGAGCTCGACGTCCGGTTCTCCCGCAGTTACGGCCCCGGCCGCTACGACCCGGAGTACGAGCTCGAGGGGCGCGACTACCCGATCGGCTATGTGCGCTGGACCGAGCGCCGCAACCTGGCGTGTTTCCTCGACCTCCTCGCCCGCGGCAGCGTCGACGTGGAGCCCCTGATCTCCCATACGGCCGACTTCGACGACGCCGTCGAGACGTACCGGCGCCTGAAGGACGGCGACCTGAAGGCCGTGGCCGTGCTGTTCCGGTACCCCGGCCACCCCGACCGAGCCGGGGAAACGGAGGCCCCGGAGGTGGCCGTGCCCGCGGTGCGGCGGAGCGGCGGAGTGTCCACCCCGGCCCGGTACGCCAACGCGTCGGTGCGGCTGGCGTTCGTCGGCGCGGGAAACTACGCGACGTCGATGCTGCTGCCGCACCTGGAACGGCGCGACGGCGTCGACCTGTCCACGGTCGTCACCACTACGGCGCTGTCCGCGGCCAACGCGCGGCGGAAGTTCGGCTTCGCCGAGGCGACCACCGATCTCGACGCCGTGCTCGGTGACCCGTCCATCGACGCGGTGTTCGTGGTCACCCGCCACAGCTCGCACGCCGAACTGACCATGAGGGCGCTGCGGGCCGGCAAGGCGGTGTTCGTGGAGAAGCCCTTGGCCCTCACCGAGGACGAGCTGGCCGGCGTGCTCGCGGCGGTGGAGGAGTCCGGCAACGACCGGCTACAGGTGGGCTTCAACCGCCGGTTCGCGCCGCTGCTCCAGGAGGCCAGGAAGCGGTTCGGCGCCCGGACCGGGCCGGCGAACCTCCGCTACCTGGTCAACGCGGGTCGCCTCGAGCACGGCAGCTGGTACCTCCAACAGGGCACCGAGGGCTCGCGGTTCGCCGGCGAGGGCGGACACTTCATCGACACGGCGAGCTGGCTGCTCGGGGCCGACCCGGTCTCGGTGTACGCGGTCGCCACGCCCGGCAACGAGGACCTTCAGGTCATGCTGCGCTACCCGGACGGGTCCACCGCCACCATCGCTTACGTCACCACCGGCTCGCCGGGCTTCCCCAAGGAGACGCTGGACCTGATCGCGGACGGCAAGGTGCTGCGGCTCGACGACTTCGTCCGTGCCACCGTGTACGACGGCCGCCGCAACCGGTGGGTCAGTTCGCGGCTGCCCAAGGCCCGGGACAAGGGGCAGTCCGCCGAGCTGGCCGCGTTCATCAAGGCCGTGCGGACCGGTGGGCCGATGCCCGTGCCGCTGGAGTCGCTGGTCGCCACCACGGCGGCCACCCTCGCCGTGCGGGCAGGCCTGGCCGGTGGTGCGCCGGTGAGGTTGGCGAGGGCGCGATGAGCATGAGCGCGGGCTGGTACCTGCGGCGGCTGTCCCGGATGGGACCGCGGGAGATCGGCGGCCGGGTGGGCGACGCGGTGCGCAGGCGGCGGTGGCGGTCGGCGCGGCCGGACTGCCCGAGCGTGACCGGCGCCCGGTTCACCGCCGTCCTGCCCGCCGGAACGATCGCCGCCGTACCCGCCGACGCCGCGAAACGTCTCATCGCCGAGGCGGACCGGCTGATGGCCGGGCACGCCGAGTACTTCGGGGTGGACCGCGACGACCTGGCCGACCCGGACTGGTGGTACGACCCGAAGACCGGGCGCCGGGCTCCCTCGGGCTACGCCTTCGACGTGCCGTACCGGAACGAGGACGCGGTCGGGGACATCAAGCAGATCTGGGAGCCGTCCCGGCATCAGTACCTCACCCGGCTCGCCGCCGCCTACGCGATCACCGGGGACGAGCGGTACGCCGAGCGAGTGGCCGAGCACCTGCGGTCGTGGTGGACGGCCAACGCGCCGCTGCGCGGAGTGCACTGGACCAGCGGCATCGAGCTGGGCATCCGGCTGCTGTCCTGGGTGTGGATCCGCCGGCTCCTCGACGGCTGGCCGGGCGCGGCCGGGCTGTTCGAGGGCAACCCGGTGGCGCGGAACCAGATCTGGCACCACCAGCGCTGGCTGGCCGCCTTCCCGAGCCGGGGGTCCTCGGCGAACAACCACGCCATCGCCGAGGCCGCCGGGCAGTTCGCGGCGGCCTGCGCGTTCGGGTGGTTCCCCTCCTCGGCGCGCTGGCGCGCCGACGCGCTGCGGTCGCTGGATCGGCATCTGCGCGGCAACACCTTCGGCTCCGGCCTCAACCGCGAGCTGGCCACCGAGTATCACGGACTGGTGCTGGAGCTCGGCCTGGCCGCGGTGGCCGAGGCGGATGCCGCGGGCGTGCCGGTCCCCGCGTCGATCCGGCTGGTGCTGCTGCGGATGACCGACGCGCTCGCGGCCATCGTGGACAGCCGGCTGCGGCCGCCGCGCCAGGGGGACGCCGACGACGGGCACGGTCTGGTCGTGGACGGCGCGGGCACCGACCGCTGGGCCTCGCTGCTGGCCACCGGGGACGCCGTGTTCGGCCGGCTCGCCTGGTGGCCGGCGGTGACCGGCACCGATGTGCGCACCCCGCTGCTGGCCGCGTTCATCAAACCCGCCGAACCGCCGGTGACCCGCCCGCAAAGCCGACCGGCCCACTTCGCCGACGCGGGGCTCACGATCCTGCGCGGCCCGGGGGAGATCTGGTGCCGCTGCGACGGGGGTCCGCACGGCTTCCTGTCCATCGCCGCGCACGCTCACGCGGACGCGCTGTCCGTGGAGGTCCGGCACGACGGGGTCGACGTGCTCGCCGACCCGGGGACGTACTGCTACCACGGGCAGCCCGAGTGGCGGCAGTACTTCCGGTCGACCCTCGGCCACAACACCCTGCAATTGGACGGCGGTGACCAGTCCGTCTCCGGCGGCCCGTTCCTGTGGACCCGGCACGCCCGCAGCCGCGTCCTGGCCGCGCACACATCGGGCGAGGGCGTGGCCCGCTGGTGTGCCGAGCACGACGGCTACCAGGGCTCCGTGCACCGCCGCCGGGTGGAACTGACGGCCGCGCTCAAGGAGCTGAGGGTGGTGGACGAGGTGCGCGGCCCGCGCCGGGACGTGCACCTGGCGTTCCACCTCGGCCCGGCGATCGCCGCGGTCCTGGTGGACAACCGGGCACAGCTCACCTGGACCCGGGACGGCGAGGACCGCTCCGCGGTGCTCGACCTGCCCGGGCAGCTGTCCTGGCGGGCCCATCGCGGCGCGACCGGACCGCCGCTGGGCTGGTACTCCGCCGGCTTCGGACGCAAGGAACCCACCACCACACTGGTCGGCACCGGCTTCGCCGACGGCGCGCAGGGGTTCACCACCGTACTCAGGTTCCGCGGCTAGGGGGGCACGCGTGGTGATCAAGTGGCGGAACTGGGCGTTACCGGTGGCGGCGTCGGCGCTCGCCCTGCTGGCGGCGACCGGCTGTGTGAGCACGTCGGACGCCCCGGCGGCGGAGCCGACCGCCGCGCCGTCCATGTCCGCGGCCCGGTCCGTGGCCCGGGTGTGCGCCCATCCCGTGGCCGGGCCGGCGAAGGCGCCGAAAGGCGCGGTGACGGTCGACCCCGCGGTGGTCGGTGACCTGGCGGCGAAGACCAAGAGCAGCCCCCCGAACACCACGTTCTGGCTTCGACCGGGCAAGCACAGGCTCGACCCGGACCGCTACGCCCAGGTCATCCCCAAGGAGGGGAACCGCTACCTCGGCGCGCCGGGCGCGGTGCTCGACGGCCGGAAGAAGAACCAGTACGCGTTCGGCGGCACCGCCCGCGACGTCACCATCCGCTACCTGACCGTGCGACGTTTCGTGGCGCCGCCGGACGAGGGCGTGGTCAACCATGACTCGGCCGACGGGTGGGTGATCGAGCACGCGACGATCCAGGACAACTCCGGCGCCGGGCTGATGGCCGGTGCCCGCCAGCGGGTCCGCGCCAGCTGTCTGCGCGACAACGGCCAGTACGGCGTGAACGCGTACAAGGCCAAAGGCCGTATCAGCGGCCTGGTGGTCGAGGGCAATGAGATCGTGGGCAACAACACCGGCGACTGGGAGCGGCGGCGGAAGGGCTGCGGCTGCACCGGGGGCATCAAGTTCTGGGCCGTCAACGGCGCCGACGTACGCGGCAATTGGGTGCACGACAACCGTGGAACCGGGTTGTGGGCGGACACCAACAACAACGACTTCCGCATCGAGAACAACGTGCTCGAGGACAACGACGGTGCCGCGCTGATCTACGAGACCAGCTACAACGCGGTCATCCGGAACAACACGATCCGGCGGAACAACTGGGTCGAGGGCCGCAGGGAAGCCGACCGCGGCGACAGCTTCCCGTATCCGACCGTCTACGTGTCCGAGTCCGGCGGCGAACCACGGGTCAAAGCCCGCACCGACAAGATCGAGATCTACCGGAACGTACTGGAGAACAACTGGTCCGGGATCACCCTGTGGGAAAACGCCGACCGGTTCTGCAACAGCCCGGCCAACACCTCGTCCGGTGTCTGCACCCTGCTGGTCCGGGACACCGACCGCTGCGTGAAGCCGGCGATCGCCAAGCCACCGCTCTACGCCGGCTGCCGGTGGAAGACCCAGCGGGTGGACATCCACGACAACCGCTTCGTGCTGGACACCTCCGTGGTCAAGTGCACGGTGAAGTGCGACCGCATGGCGGTGCTGGCCAACTACGGCACCTATCCGGACTGGTCGCCGTACCAGGGCGAGCGCGTGGCCGACGCGATCACCACCGAACAGCACAACCGCTGGCACGACAACGTCTACGTCGGGCCATGGCAATTCGTCGCCCACGACCCGAGCCGGGTGCTCGACTTCGGGCAGTGGCAGGCCACGCCGTACCGGCAGGACGCGGGCAGCACCTTCCGCGCACGGGACGGTGGTTGAGATGGGCGAGGGTCACACACCGAAGATCGTCGGGACGGTCTGGGGGCTGCTGGTCCTCAACACGCTCGGCTCCGCCGGGGCGAAGACCATCGTCCCGCTGCCCCGCTCCCTCATCCAGATGGTCACCATGGGCGCGCTGGTCGCCGCGTTCGCGCTGGCGCTCCTGGTCAATCCCCGGCTGCGCATCCGAGCCAGTGCGTACGTGTTCCTGCTCACCCTGCTCCTGGTGACGAGCGTGATCTCCAGCGTGAACCTGGAGTCCGGGTTCGGCGCGCTGTTCCGCTGCTTCCGGCTGGCCCTCTTCGTCTCCACGCTGTGGCTGCTCAGCCGCTGGTGGGACGGCGGCCTGGCGTTCGTCCGGCACCACATCCGGATGTACTTCGCGGTGCTCGGGTCGGTGGCCGTCGGCCTGGTCGCCTCACCGGGCGCGGCCCTGCCCGACCTCTACGGCGGACGGCTGGTCGGTGCGTTGTGGCCGCTCACCCCGCCGCAGATCGGACAGTACGCCGCGGTGATCACCGGGCTCACCGTGCTGCTCGTACTGGGCCGCCGGACCGACAGGACCAGTGCGGTGGTGGTCATCGTGCCGTCACTCGTCCTGCTCGCGCTGACCCATACCCGGACGGCCACGCTCGGCCTGCTGCTCGGGCTGGTGTTGGCGATCGGCTCCCTCCTCCTCACCAGCGCCGCGGCCCGCCGCTTCTTCAGCTGGGCGGTGCTGTGCGCCACGGTGGCCGCGGTGGGGTTCGCCTCCCTGCTCCAGGCGTGGTTCCTGCGCGGACAGAGCAAGGAGAACTTCTCCAGCCTCACCGGCCGCGCCAAGGTCTGGGACGCCCTGCTGGCCGCGCCCCGGACGACCGGGGAGAGGTGGTTCGGCATGGGCCTGGGCGACAAGTCGTTCGGCGGGCTGCCGATCGACAACAGCTGGCTGGCCGTTTACAACGAGCAGGGTCTGGTCGGCGTCACCCTTGTCGCGGCGATCATCATCGTGCTGGGCGGCGTCGCGTTGCTGCGGCCGCCGTCGCTGCAGAGGGCCTGCGCGATCTTCCTGATCAGCTACTGCGCGATCGCGTCGTACACCGAGGCCGGTCTTGGCGACGCCTCCCCGTATCTGCTGCATCTGGCCCTGGCCGCCTCGCTGTTGGCGGTACCTGCCGAGGCCGCGCCCCGCGCGACGCCCGACGTCCCTCGACGGCACATCCCGCGCTGGGCCCGGAGATCGGAGGTTCCTTGAGCATGCGCGTCCTCGTGGTGCACAACCGCTACGCCTCGGCCCAGCCGAGCGGGGAGAACAAGGTCGTCGACCAGGAGGTGGAGCTGCTGCGCGCGGCCGGCCATCAGGTGGGGGTGTTCGAGCGGCGCAGCGACGACATCGCCGCCATGTCCCTGCTCGCCAAAGCCGCGGTGCCCCTGCGGGTGCCATGGAACCCGGCGGTCCGCGCGGAGCTCGCCGCCCGGCTGCGCGCCGAGCGGCCGGACGTGGTCCACATCCACAACGTCTTCCCGCTCCTGTCGCCCGCGGTGGTTGCCGCCTGCGCCGACGCCGGCGTGCCCGCCGTCGCCACGCTGCACAACTACACCCAGGTCTGCCCGCCCGGCACGCTGCAGCGGGATGGTCGGCCGTGCGCCGAGTGCGTCGGGCCGAAGGTGCCGCTGCCCGCCGTCCGGCACGGCTGCTACCGCGAGTCCCGCCTCGCGACGGTGCCGCTCGCGGTCAGCCTGTCGGTCAACCGGCGGCGGTGGTGGTCCGGTGTGGAGCGGTTCTTCTGCATCTCCGCGGCGCAGCGCGACGTCCTGGTACGGGCCGGTATGCCGGCCGGGCGGCTGGTGGTGAAGCACAACTTCGTGCCCGACCCGGGCGCCCGTCGAGTGGGCGGGGGAGAGCATCTGCTCTATCTCGGCCGGCTCGCGGAGGCCAAGGGTGTGACGCTGCTCATGGCCGCGTGGGACGGGCTCGCGGCGAGCGGCGGTGTGGGCGTACCGCTCGTGATCGCCGGTGCGGGGCCACTGGAGCCAGAGGTGACCGCCTGGGCGGCGGGCCGGGACGACGTGGCTTACGTCGGCCTGTTGGACCCGGCGGAGTGCGCCAAGGCCATCGCGCGATCGGTCGCCGTGGTGGCTCCCTCGACCTGGCTGGAGGCGTTCGGCCTGGTGGTCGTGGAGGCGATGGCGGCCGGGGTCCCGGTCGTCGCCGCCCGCCACGGCGCCTTCGTCGAACTCGTCGAGGACGGCGTGACCGGGCTGCTGCACCGGCCGGGCGAGGCCGCCTCGCTCGCGTCCCGCATACGCCGGATCGCGGCCGAGTCGGCCCTGGGCCGGGAGATGGGCCAGGCGGCCCGGCTCCGTTACGAACAGGGTTTCAGCCCGGCCGTCGGGCTGGAGCGCCTGCTGGAGGAGTACCGCACCGCGATCGCGGGTCGGTCAGCACTGGCTCGCGGCGGGGACTCCCGCGCGAGCAGGGGGGATGGGGACAGTAGATGACACGATGCCGACTCTGCGGCTCGGAAGCGATGGCGAGCGTCGTCGACCTCGGGGCGACGCCGCCATGTGAGAGCTTTCTCGCCGCGGACCAACTGGACGAGCCGGAGCCCGCGTACCCGCTGCACCTGCGGGTCTGCACCGACTGCTGGCTCGCCCAGATCCCTCCGCTGATCACGCCGGAGGACACGTTCAGCGAGTACGCGTACTTCTCCTCCTACTCGACGTCCTGGGTGGAGCACGCGCGCACGTTCGTCACCGACGCGGTACAGCGCCTTGGTCTCGGCGCCGACGCCTTCGTGGTCGAGGTCGCGAGCAACGACGGGTACCTGCTGAGGCACGTGGTGGACCGCGGGATCCGCTGCCTCGGCATCGAGCCGTCGGCGAACGTCGGCGCCGCGGCGCGGGAGGCGGGTGTGCCCACGCTCACGGAGTTCCTGAGCCCGGACACCGGCTCGGCCGTCCGCGAAGAGCACGGCCCGGCACACCTGGTCGTGGCCAACAACGTGTACGCGCACATCCCCGACGTGGTCGGCTTCACCCGGGGGCTGCGCGCCCTGGTCGCCGACGACGGCTGGGTCTCCATCGAGGTGCAGCACCTGCTGACCCTGATCGAGGAGAACCAGTACGACACGATCTACCACGAGCACTTCCAGTACTACACGGTCGCGTCCGCGATCCGGGCGCTGGCGAGTGGCGGACTCGCCCTCGTGGACGTCGAGCTGCTGCCCACGCATGGCGGTTCCATCCGGCTGTGGGCCCGGCCGACAGAGGTGGCCGGCGAGCCGACCGGCCGGGTGGCGGACGTGCTGGCCCGGGAGAAGGCCGCCGGGCTGCGGGAGCTGTCCGGGTACACCGAGTTCTCCGACCGCGTGGCCAAGGTGCGCCGGGACCTGCTGCGGTTCCTCATCACAGCGGCCGAGCGCGGCGAGACGGTCGTCGGCTACGGCGCCCCGGGCAAGGGCAACACCCTGCTCAACCACTGCGGCATCCGGCCCGACCTGCTCCCGTACACGGTCGACCGCAACCCCTACAAGCACGGCAGGTTCACCCCGGGTACCCGCATCCCGATCCTGCCGCCCGAGCGGATAGCCGCCGACAAGCCGGACTACGTGCTCGTCCTCCCGTGGAACCTGCGGGCCGAGCTGGTCGAGCAGCTGTCCTTCGTGCACGACTGGGGCGGCCGACTGGTCTTTCCCATCCCCGAACTGAGCATTACCGAGGTCGCGTCTTGAAGGGCACAGCATGAAGGTCGTTCTGTTCTGCGGCGGTTACGGGATGCGGATGCGGAGCGGTGCCGCGGACGACGTGCCCAAGCCGATGGCGATGGTCGGCCCCAGGCCGCTGATCTGGCACGTCATGCGCTACTACGCGCATTTCGGGCACACGGAGTTCATCCTGTGCCTCGGGTACGGGGCCCACCACATCAAGGACTTCTTCCTCACCTACGAGGAGACGACGTCCAACGACTTCGTGCTGCGAGGCGGTCGGACCGAGCTGCTGTCCACCGACATCTCGGATTGGACGATCACGTTCGCGCAGACCGGCGTCGAGTCGCCGATCGGGGAGCGGCTGCGCCGGGTGCGGCACCACCTGGACGGCGACGAGATGTTCCTCGCCAACTACGCCGACGTGCTCACCGACGCCCCGCTGCCGGAGATGATCGACTCCTTCGCGCGGCGCGACGCCGGTGCGTCGATGATGGTGGTGCCGCCGCAGTCCTCGTTCCACTGCGTGGACCTGGGCGAGGACGGCCTGGTGGGGGGCATCACCGCGGTGAGCGAACTGCCGCTGTGGGAGAACGGCGGCTACTTCGTGCTCCGCCAGGAGGTCTTCGACCACATACCCGAGAACGGGGACCTGGTGGCCGACGGATGTGCCCAACTGGCCAAGCGGGGCCGGTTGGTGGCGCACCAGCACCGCGGCTTCTGGAAGCCGACCGACACCGTGAAGGAGCGGGCCGCGCTCGACGCCGCCTACGCCCGGGGCGACCGCCCGTGGGCCGTGTGGGAGCGGGACGGCGCGGGGGCGAGCGCGCCCGGCAGCAGGGACGGCGCCGGAGCGCGGGCGTGATCCGGCTCGGGGCCGGGCGCCTGGACCGGATTGTCGCGGTGGGCGCGCACTGCGACGACATCGCCATCGGCGCGGGCGGCACGCTGCTCGCGATGTGCCTCGCA
The DNA here is from genome assembly GCA_005405945.1 of Streptomyces violaceusniger. Lineage (GTDB taxonomy): Bacteria > Actinomycetota > Actinomycetes > Streptomycetales > Streptomycetaceae > Streptomyces > Streptomyces violaceusniger. Next base: position 2,555,897 of record BJHW01000001.1, on the reverse strand, counting down.
CGGCCGGGGCTGCGCGTTGACACCTTGGTGCTCTCCGGCGGCGGCAGCGAGCGGGAGCAGGAGGAGCAGGCCGCGCTCGCCGCCTTCTGCCCGGACGCCGACCTGCGGCTGACCGTGCACAAGCTCCCCGACGGCCGGCTGCCCGCGCACTGGGAAGAGGCCAAGGCCGCGGTCGAGGAACTGCGCGCGCGGACCGAGCCGGATCTGGTGCTGGCGCCGCGCACCGATGACGCGCACCAGGACCACCGCGGCCTGGCGCGACTGATCCCCACCGCCTTCCGCGACCACCTCGTGCTCGGCTACGAGATCGTCAAATGGGACGGCGACCTCGGCCGCCCCGCCGCGTACCAGCCACTGCCGCCGGAGATCGCCGAACAGAAGGTGCGGCTGCTTCAGGAGCACTACCCCTCGCAGCGGCACCGGCCCTGGTACGACCGGGAGGCCTTCCTCGGCCTCGCGCGGATCCGCGGCATCGAATGCCACGAGCGATACGCCGAGGCGTTCGCCGTCACCAAACTCACGCTCAACCTGGGGGTTGAACCTTGCGCGTACTGCTGACCGGACACCAGGGCTATCTGGGCACCGTCATGGCCCCGGTCCTCGCCGCCGCCGGGCACGAGGTCGTCGGCCTCGACTCCGGCCTGTTCGCCGACAGTGTCCTCGGCCCGACACCCGCCGACCCTCCCCCAGTCGGCGCTGACGCGCCTGTGGGCGGTGCCCCCGGGCACCGGGTGGACCTGCGCGACGTCACGGCCGAACACGTGGCCGGGGTCGACGCCGTGATCCACCTGGCCGCGCTCTCCAACGACCCGCTGGGATCGCTGGCGCCGGAGCTCACCTACGACATCAACCACCACGCGTCCGTGCGGCTGGCCCGGCTGGCCCGCGACGCCGGAGTGCGGCGCTTCCTGTACGCGTCGACCTGCTCGGTCTACGGCGCCGCCGGCGGCGACGAGCTGGTGGCCGAGGACGCCCCGCTGCGCCCGGTGACGCCGTACGCGGAGTCCAAGGTGCGTGTCGAGGACGACCTGCACGAGCTCGCCGACGGCGACTTCACCCCGGTGTTCATGCGCAACGCCACCGCCTTCGGCTACTCGCCCCGGCTGCGCGCCGACATCGTGCTGAACAACCTGGTGGGCCACGCGCTGCTGTCCGGCGAGGTGCTGGTGCTCTCCGACGGCACCCCCTGGCGCCCGCTGGTGCACGCCGTCGACATCGCACGGGCCTTCACGGCCGCGCTGACCGCGCCGCGCGACGCGGTGCACGACCGGGCGTTCAACATCGGCAGCGAGACCAACAACGTCACGGTCGCCGAGATCGCCGAGCAGGTCGCCGAGGCGGTGCCCGGCGTGAAGGTGAGGATCACCGGGGAGAACGGCGCCGACCCACGGTCGTACCGGGTGGACTTCTCCCGGTTCCGCGCCGCGATCCCCGGCTTCGACTGCGAGTGGACGGTGAAGCGGGGCGCGCTCGAACTCGCCGACGCCTACCGGAAGTTCGGCCTCACCCGAGAGGACTTCGAGCAGCGCTTCACCCGCCTCGCCGTGCTGCGCGCGGCGTCCGAGGCCGGCACCGTCGACGACACCCTGCGGTGGCGCCGGTGACCGAGCACGGGGAGGAGATGTATGCGCTGGTGGAGCGGCTGTACCCGCTCTGCCGGAGCATCACCGGCGACGGTGTGCGCGCCACCTTGAAGATCGTCGGCGAGTACATCCCGCTGCAGGTGCACGAGGTGCCGACCGGGACCCAGGTGCTCGACTGGACGGTGCCGCAGGAGTGGAACATCCGGGACGCGTACATCGCCGACACGGCCGGCCACCGGGTCGTCGACTTCGCCGCGTCCAGCCTGCACGTGCTCGGCTACAGCGTGCCGGTGTCGCGGACCATGCCGCTGGCCGAGCTGCGCGCGCACCTGCACACCCTGCCGGACCACCCGTCCTGGGTGCCGTACCGCACCAGCTACTACCAGCCGGAATGGGGGTTCTGCCTGGCCCAGGAGACCCTGGACGCGATGCCGGACGGCGAGTACGAGGTGTGCGTCGACTCCACACTCGCCGACGGCCACCTCACCTACGCCGAGCACGTCGTCCCCGGGCAGGTCCCCGACGAGGTGATGGTCTCCTGCCACGTCTGCCACCCGTCGCTGGCCAACGACAACATGGCCGGCGTCGCCGTGGCGACGTTCCTGGCCCGGGCGCTGGCGGAGCAGACGCCGTACTACACCTACCGGTTCATCTTCGCGCCCGGCACCATCGGCGCGATCACCTGGCTGGCCCGCAACGCGGAGCGGGTGGACCGGGTCAAGCACGGCCTGGTGCTGGCCTGCGCCGGCGACCCCGGCTCACTGACGTACAAGCAGAGCAGGCGCGGCGACGCGGAGATCGACCGGGTGATGCGGCACGTGCTGGCCGCCTCCGAACGCCCGCACACCGTTGCCGAGTTCACCCCGTACGGCTACGACGAGCGGCAGTACTGCTCGCCCGGGTTCGATCTCGGCGTGGGCTCGCTCACCCGGACCCCGTACGCGGGCTATCCCGAGTACCACACCTCGGCGGACAACCTGGACTTCGTCTCCCCTGAGGCGATGGCGGACACCCTTGCCGTCTGCCGCGAGGCGTTCGCCGTCCTCGACCGCAACCGGCGGTACCTCAACCTCAGCCCCTACGGCGAACCACAGCTGGGCCGACGCGGTTTGTACGACGCGCTCGGCGGCCGCAGCGACACCAAGCAGGCCCAGATGGCCATGCTGTGGGTGCTCAACCTCTCCGACGGCGAGCACAGTCTGCTCGATGTCGCCGAGCGGTCCGGGCTGCCGTTCGACACCGTCGCCGACGCGGCCGGCGCCCTGCACGGCGCCGGGCTGATCAAGGCATGACGCCGATGCCCACCGAGGGAGGGAATCCGCAGCCAACGGCGCCACCGGCCGGATCCGCCAAGCGGGCCCTCGTCGGCCGGCTGTCCTGGGGACTGGCCGACCAGGCGGCCTCCAGCATCTCCAACTTCGCGGTGGGCATCTACGTGGCCCGCTCGCTGGGAGTGACCGCGTTCGGCGTGTTCAGCCTCGCCTGGGTGACGTACGGCGTGGTGCTCAACGTCTCCCGCGGGCTGGCCACCGATCCGCTCGTGGTGCGCTTCAGCGGCGTGCCGGACGTGTCCTGGCGCGGGGCGGTGGCCCGGTCGACGGGTACCGCACTCGGTGTGGGCGCGGCCATCGGCGCGGTGTGTCTGGTGGCCGGTCCGGCCCTCGGCGGCCGCGTGGGGCCCGCGTTCGTCTGCCTCGGCGTCATGCTGCCGGGGCTGCTGCTGCAGGACGCCTGGCGGTTCTCGTTCTTCGCCGCCGGCGCCGGGCGGAAGGCGTGTCTCAACGACGTCGTGTGGTGCGTCGCGCTCGTCCCGGCCATGGTCGTGGCGGCCCGCGTGGGCAGCGTGGCCGCGTATCTGCTCGCCTGGGGCGCGTCCGCCACGGTGGCGGCGGGGTACGGCTACCTCCAGTCCGGCATCCGGCCCCGGGTGACCGGGGCGCGCGGGTGGCTTCGCGAGCAGCGCGATCTCGGCTACCGGTACCTGGTCGAGAACACCTGCCTCAGCGGCGCGAGCCAGCTGCGGGCGTACGGGCTCGGCGCGATCGTCGGGGTCGGCGCGGTGGGCGCGGTGCGGGGCGCCGAGCTCCTGCTCGGCCCGTTCCTCGCCGTGCTGATGGGCCTTTCGCTGGTCACCGTCCCGGAGGCGGCACGGGTGCTGCGGCGGACCCCGCACCGCCTCGGCGCCTTCTGCCTCCTGCTGGGGGGCGGGCAGGCCGTCGGCGCGCTGCTCTGGGGCGGGGCGCTGCTGCTGATGCCGGACCGGCTCGGCGGGATCGTGCTCGGCGGTGTCTGGCACTCCGCCGCACAGCTCATCGTGCCGGTCACCCTCGGCGTCGCGGGCGCAGGGCTCGGCACCGGCGCGGCGGCCGGGCTGCGCGCGCTCGGCGCCGCCCGGCGCAGCCTGCGCTCCCAGCTGTTCGCCTCCGCCGCTTACGTCGGCGGCGGGCTCGGCGGGGCGGCCGTCGCCGGCACGGTCGGCTCTGCCTGGTGCGTCGCCGCCGCGACCGTCAGCGGCTCGGCCGTGTGGTGGCTGCACCTGCGGTCCGCCCTGCGCGAGCACCCCCTGAACTCCATCCCCGAAGTGAGGACGCCATGACCGCCCAACCCAGGCTGAGCATCGGCCTGCCCGTGTACAACGGCGAGGAGTACCTGGCCGAGTCGCTCGACGCGCTGCTCGGCCAGACCTACGAGGACTTCGAGCTGGTCATCTCCGACAACGCCTCGACCGACGGGACCGAGGACATCTGCCGCAAGTACGCCGCCAGGGACGCGCGCGTCCGGTACCTCCGGCTGCCCCGGAACGTCGGCGCCACGCCGAACCACAACTACGTGTTCACCCAGTGCCGCGGCGAGCTGTTCAAGTGGGCCTCGCACGACGACCTCTACGCCCGCGATCTGCTGCGGGCTTGCGTCCAGGCGCTGGACGAGCGGCCGGACGTGATCCTCGCACACGCCGACCAGGCGGTCATCGACGGCGACGGCCAGGTGAAGGTCCCGTACGAGTACACGCTCGCCACCGACTCACCGCACCCCCGGAGCGCTTCCGCTCCATGCTGTTCGAGCCCGGCGGTGACGACTTCTACGGGGTGATCCGGGCCGCCGCGCTGCGCCGGGTGAGGCCGATGGACAGCTACCACCACGCGGACCGCACGTTCGTCGCCGAGATCGCCCTGCACGGGCGCTTCCACCAGGTGCCGGAACTGATGTACTTCCGCCGCGACCACCCCACCCGCGCCGAGCGGGCGAACCCGTCCAAGCGCTCCCGGTGCGTCAACCTGGACCCGCGCCGGGCGGGCCCGCTGCACCCGACGCCCCGGCTGCTCGCCGAGTACGTCTGGGGCTTCGCCTCGGCGATCCGGCGGGCCCCGTTGTCCCCGGCCGACCGGCGCGCGTGCTACCGCCACCTGGCCGCCTGGCTGACCAGCCGGGTCCGGCCGGGCGCCGGTGAGCGGGTCGAGGACCGCGCCCCGGTCGACCCGGCGCTGCTCACGGTCTCCGTCGACGCCCTCGTCGCCGGGCGGGAAGGGAGGCGGGCATGAGGACGTCGCCACGTGTGGGGGTGTTCGGCCTGCTCGGCTCCGGCAACCTCGGCAACGACGGGTCGCTCGAGGCCGTGCTCGGCTATCTCCGCGCCGAGCACCCGGACGCGGTCGTGGACGCGCTGTGCGGCGGACCTGAGGCGGTGACGGCCAAGTTCGGGATCCCCGCGACGCGGCTGCACTGGAATCGCGCGGAGTACCGGACCGCGTCACGGGCGGGTGCCATCGCGGCGAAGGGCCTGGGCAAACTCGTCGACGTCTTCCGCACCGCCGCCTGGGTGCGCCGGCACGACGTCGTGATCGTGCCGGGCATGGGCGTCCTGGAGGCCACCCTGCCGCTGCGGCCGTGGGGCTTCCCGTACTCGCTGTTCCTGCTCTGCGCGAGCGGCCGGCTGCTGCGCACCCGGGTCGCGCTGGTCAGCGTCGGCGCCGCCGAGATCCGCAACCGCCCGACCCGGGCCCTGGTGCGCTGGTCGGCGCGGCTGGCCGCGTACCGGTCGTACCGGGACGCCCAGTCCCGCGACGCCATGCGGGCGATGGGCGTGAACACCGCGCGCGACGAGGTCTACCCGGATCTCGCGTTCTCCCTGCCGACACCACCGGCGAGCACGCCCACCGGCACGCCGGGTCCCGTCTGCCTCGGCGTCATGGACTTCCACGGCGGCAACGACGACCGCGCCCGGGCCGACGAGATATACCGGCGCTACCTCGACGGGACGATCCGGTTCGTCCGCGCGCTGGTCGAGGAGGGCAGACCGGTCCGGCTGCTCACCGGCGACCAGTGCGATCTGTCGGTGGTCGCCGCGATCCTCGACGCGGTGGACTCGCCACTGGTCAGCGCTGCCGAACCGGCCTCACTGGCCGACCTGATGAACGAGATGGCGGCCGCCGACACCGTGGTGGCCGTCCGGTACCACAACCTGATCTGCGCGCTGAAGACCGGAACGCCCGTTCTTGCCCTCTGCTATGCGGCGAAGAGCGACGCGCTCATGGACCGGATGGGCCTCGGCGCGTACTGCCACCCGGCACGCGAGGTCGACGCCGACCGGCTGCTCGAACAGTTCCGGGACCTGGAGAAGCACTCGGCCGAGCTGCGGCAGACCCTCACCGAGCGGAACCGGGCCGCCGCACAGCAACTCGCCCACCAATTCGCCGCGTTGACCGCCACCCTGTTCCCGACGACAGACCACGCACACGCCCACGCGCATCGGGAGGCACCGTGAAAGCGACCGAAGTCCCGGAGATCGCCGGCGCGTACCTGTTCGAGCCGACGCCGTACGCCGACGAGCGCGGCTTCTTCTGCCGCACCTTCGACGCCGACGTGGTCCGCTCGGTGGGCCTCGACCCGCATGCCTTCGTCCAGGACAGCGTGTCCCGCTCGGTCCGGGGCGTGCTGCGCGGCCTGCACCTGCGCTCCGGCGCCGGCGAGGCCAAGCTGGTGCGGTGCTCGTACGGGAGGGTCTTCGACGTCGTCGTGGACCTGCGCCCGGACGCGCCGACCTACCTGGGCCGGGCCTCCTTCGAACTGTCCGGAGAGACGCAGGCGACCCTGTACATCCCGGCGGGGTGCGCGCACGGCTTCCAGGCGCTGACCGAAACCGCCGACACCTCGTACCGGATCGACCGTCCGCACGATCCGTCCGAGGACGTGACGATCGCCTTCGACGACCCGGAACTCGCCATTCCCTGGCCACTGCCGGTCACATCGATGTCCCAGCGGGACCGGGAGGCGCCGAGCCTCGCCGAGGTCCTGAAGCACGAGGTGCTGAAGCACAAGGAAGGGTGAAGTCGGCTTGGACACCGGATCCACCGAAGGAACCGCGGAGTTCCGCCTGCCCCGGTCGCGGCTGGCGAACGAGCGGCTGCACGCCATGATCCCCGGAGGCGCGCACACCTACGCCAAGGGCGACGACCAGTACCCCGAGAACCTGGCCCCGGTCATCAGCCACGGCCGCGGTGCCCATGTGTGGGACATCGACGGCAACCGCTACGTCGAGTACGGGTCCGGCCTGCGGTCGGTCAGCCTCGGTCACGCCCACCCACGCGTGCTCGAGGCGGTGCGGCGGGAACTCGACCGCGGCGGCAACTTCGTCCGGCCGTCCATCGTGGAGGTCGAAGCCGCGGAACGCTTCCTGGCCACGGTGCCGACCGCCGAGATGGTGAAGTTCGCGAAGAACGGCTCCGACACCACCACCGCCGCGGTGCGCCTCGCCCGCGCCGCCACCGGGCGCCCGCGGGTGGCCATCTGCGCCGACCATCCGTTCTTCTCCATCGACGACTGGTTCATCGGCACCACGCCGATGTCCGCCGGTGTTCCGGCGGCGACCACCGAGCTCACCGTGGCGTTCCCTTACGGGGACCTGGCCGCCACGGAGGAACTGCTCGCCCGGTACCAGGACGAGGTCGCCTGCCTGATCCTCGAACCCGCCACCCACACCGAGCCTCCGCCCGGCTACCTCGTCGGCCTGCGCGAGCTGGCCGACCGGCACGGCTGCGTACTGGTCTTCGATGAGATGATCACCGGCTTCCGCTGGTCCGAGGCGGGCGCTCAGGGCCTGTACGGCGTCGTCCCCGACCTCTCCACGTTCGGCAAGGCGCTGGGCAACGGATTCGCCGTCTCCGCGCTGGCCGGGCGCCGCGATCTGATGAAGCTGGCGGGCTTGCGCCACTCCGGCGACCGGGTGTTCCTGCTGTCCACCACGCACGGTGCGGAAACGCATTCGCTGGCCGCCGCGATGGCCGTGCAGACCATCTACGCCGAAGAGGGCGTCACCGCGCGGCTGCACGCCCTCGGCGAGAAGTTGGCCGCCGGTGTCCGCGAGGCGGCGGCGAGCATGGGCGTGAGCGATCACATCGTCGTCCGGGGCCGGGCCAGCAACCTGGTGTTCGCCACCCTCGACGAGAACGGGCAGCCGTCGCAGGAGTACCGCACCCTGTTCCTGCGCCGACTCCTCGCGGGCGGGGTGCTGGCCCCGTCGTTCGTGGTGAGCAGCGCGCTCAGCGACGCCGACATCGATCACACCGTGGCCGTGGTGGCCCAGGCATGTGGGGTGTACCGGAAGGCGCTGGAGGCCGCTGACCCCACCCCCTGGCTGGGCGGACGACCGGTGAAGCCCGTATTCCGCCGCTTGGCGTGACGTGACGACGTGATGTGACGTGACGTCAGCGACGGTCGCGCCGACGGGCGTCGGCCATCCGATCGACCAGCCGGTCGGCCACCCGATCGACCAGCCACGCGGTCGCCGGAATCACCGCCAGCGCGGTGCACCAGCCGCCGAGGACATCGGTCGAATAGTGCGCGCCCAGGGCGACCTGTGCCCATCCCATCGCGCCGCCCGCCACGAGCGCCGCGGCGAGCACGAGTGACGTGCCGGCCGTCCTGCCGAGGCCGAACCGGCCGGTCGCGAGCAGCGCCACGATGAGGGCGAGTGCGGTGAAGAAGGCGGTGTGCCCGCTCGGATAGGACAGGTTGCCGTCGCCGTGGATGGTGCGTCCCACCAGATGCTTGAGCAGCGTCGCCGCCCCGACGGTCATGGTGGCGCCGGCGACGACGAGCACCGCCGCGCGAGGACGCCGAAGCAGCAGGCAGCCCGTCACAGCGGCCACGATCAGCGTGGCCGCTCCGGCGGGTTCCCCAAGAAGTCCAGGGCCAGGGCGACGCGCCTCCAGGGCGGCCCCACACTGTCCGCCGTCGGCTGGACGATCCACCGGTCCACCCTGCCGGGCTCGCCATGACCGGCGTACAGGACCCCGAGCACGCCGACCACCAGCGCGGCGAGGGCCGCGATCGGCCCGAGCCACCCGCACAGCGACCGGGGCAGCACCGCGGGCGCCGGCCGGCCGGTCACACGCCCACCGCGTCCGGTGTCCGCTTCGGCCAGGCGATCCAACGCGAGCCCCCGTCGTGTCCGACCCACCCTCCAGCGACCGTCTCCGCCCCCGCGGACACCCGCTCCCGGCCGGTACGACTCCGCGGGAACGGTCAGCCGATGCGGCCCCGAACTCGCCATCCGGGCCATCGACTTGGCCCATCGCATCAGGGTCAGCCTCTCCTTGTCATCCTACCGGTAGTTCGTCAATCCCGGCGGTGGAGATCAATGCCGTGGCGGCCGGCGTCGCTGCCGCTCGCTGCGTGACGATGAACTCTTCGCCGTCCTTCGCGTCGGCTTGGCGCGCTCATCGCCCATCACAAGATCAGCCCGGCACGCAGGTCGTCTGCCAAGCCCGCCGTGTCCGCGAGTCCGAAGGCCACGCGCTGGAGCAGGAATCCGTGCAGCAGCCCCATCACCGCGCGGGCTCCGCGGTCCGGGTCCACGGCGGCGGGCACCGAGCCCGCGGCCCGGCCGCGGCGCAGCGCGTCGGCGATACTGGCCCGGACCTTCTCGAAGCCCTCCGCGGCCGGGCCCCGCACTTCGTCGTTGCGCAGCACCTCCGACCACGTCTGCACGACGCAGCGCAGCAGCTCGTCGACCGCGACCGGGTGCCCCGCCGCGTCCCGCACCGTCTCGCCGCTGATCGTGTCGAGCGCGGCGGCCACCAGTTCCGCGACGGACGGGGCGTCGGTGCTGTCGGCCAGCCGCTCAACCGGTTCGAAGATCAGCCGGAACGCGTCGCCCGCGATGGCGAGGACGATCTCCTCCTTGCTCGCGAAGTAGCGGTAGGGCGCGCCGGCCGAGACGCCCGCCTCCGCGGCGATGTCCGGCATCGAGCTCTGGTGGAACCCGTCGCGGGAGAAGCAGCGGCGGGCCGCCGCGACGATCTCGGCGCGCTTGGCCTCGCGGCGCTCGGCTGTGATGCGCGGCATGGCGACCACCCCTTTCATCGTGAATGACCATTCATCTTGACGGCTCGGCCGCTCCGGGACCACCATAAAAGTGAATGGTCATTTACGGAAGCGGGAAGCAGGCTCCCCACGAACTCCCAGGGAAGAGATCCACTGATGAGCACGAAGCTGAGCATCGGCGTATACGCCTACGAGCACACCGAGGCACTGTTCGACGGCCGGGTCGCGGTCGACGGGGTGGACGCGGTGTTCGAGACGGCACCCCTCGTATCGGACATCTTCCGTCGCGCCATCGAGGGGCACTACGACCTTGCCGAGCTCGGTCTCACCTACTTCCTGCGCACCTTCGACCTCGACGATGCGCCGTTCCTGGCGCTGCCGATCCTGCCGAACCGCAACTTCCGCCACTCGGCGATCTTCGTGAACACCGCCAGCGGGATCGAGGAGCCGCGGGACCTCGTCGGCAGGACCGTCGGCGAGTTCACGCTCTACGGCCACGACGCCGGGATCTGGCCGAAGGGCATCCTGGCCGACGAGTACGGCGTGACCCTCGACCAGTGCCGCTGGGTCATCGGTGGCACCAACCACCCCATCCCCGCCTGCGACTGGATCCCGCAGCCCGTCCCGGACGGCGTCGACGTGCGCCACGCCGAGGACGGCCGGACCCTGGGCGCCATGCTCGAATCCGGCGAGATCGACGCACTGATCTCCATCGATGTGCCGCAGGCGGTGCTGGACGGCTCGCCGAAGGTCGCCCGACTGTTCCCCGACTACGAGGCCGTCGAGCGCGACTACTACCGCCGCACCGGGATCTTCCCCCCGATGCACATCGTCGCGATCCGCAGGGAACTGGCACAGCGGCGGGGCCTCGCACGGGCCGTCTACGACGCCTTCACGGAAGCCAAGGAGCTCGCCGAGCGGAAGTACCTCGTCGACGCCGCGAAGCAGCACATGAGCGTCGTCACGCCGTGGTTCAGCGCGCTGTTCGAGAAGAACCGTAGGCTGCTCGGCGACGACTGGTGGCCCTACGGGATCGGCGCGAACCGCAGGGCCATCGACACCTTCTTGCGCTACCACCACGAGCAGGGCCTGTCGAAGCACCGGCTGACCTGCGAGGACATCTTCGTGCCGGAACTCCTCGACACCTGAGTCGGGCGGCAGCGACGCCGGCCTGCCTGACCGCAGGGGACGCCTCTACGCCACGGTCTTCAGCGAGCCCCCTACATGGGCCGCCGATGAGGATGCCGCCGCGGCGGTCGAAAATCAGTGGAGCCGCGCTCCCGTATGCCGCTACCGTGCTCCCGCCCACCGTCATCCTGTCAAGGACGTGCCGATGTACACCAAGTGAGACCCCCAAGCGCTGATCCGTCGCGCGTCGCACCTGTGCGCCGTGCTCCTTTTCGCTGCGGTCCTCTCACTGGAAACGGTGTAACTCTGTGTCCAAGAACTGGGTGGTCGTGCCCACCTGCCTGCCGATCGTTCTCCGCCGTTGCCACAGGTGCGCCTCCGGGCGCTTCCGGGTGAACGGCGCATTCCGCGTCACGATGAACGTGCGTTCCGTACCACCCGAGCTCCTGAACCTGCTGCACGACAACGACCCCGGTCTGGTGGCCGAACCGCTTCAGGACCCGGTCGTACCCCGCCGCGGCGTGGGCCGCTCGGGTCGTACCGAGCGGCCTGCCTGGCAGTCGCCGTACGGTCCGCCGCCGCACCGCACACACCGCGGCCGGTGGGCGCCCGTGCCGGGGTTGGCCACGTCTCAGTCCGCTGTGCGGCGTGGATACCCGTGCGGCCGCTGCGACTGAGCGGCAAGCTCTCGGCTCGTCGCACATATTCCGTTGACTGAGGGACGGCCGGGACATGACACTGTCGCCTTGGTCGGGATCAACGGCATACAGGGGGCGGTGTGCGGTGGCTGGCTCGGACGTGGCTCATGACCCGCAAGTCAAGGAGACCCCATCCGGCCCGTCGCTGTGGACGGCGGCCTTCCGGCTGTTCTTCACCGCCCGCACCACCTCTCTGCTGGGCGACGCGATGCTCCCCGTGGCGATCACGGCCGCCGTGATCCGGGCGGGATACGGGGCGAGTGGGGTGGGCTATGCGCTCGCCGCGCTCGTAGCGCCGTTCGCAGCGCTGATCATCTTTGGCGGGGTGCTGTCCGACCGCTTGGGCGCCCGGCGGCTGATGGTCGTCTCGGACATGGCTCGGCTGTGCTCTCAGGCGGTGCTCGCGCTGCTGTTCCTGCTGGGTACGCCGCAGCTGTGGCAGATCCTGGTGCTGCTGGCCCTGATCGGGGCGGGCAGCGCGATCTTCCAGCCGGGAGTCGCCAGCATCACCCCGCGCATAGCCCAGGACGTACAGAAGGCCAACGCCACGCTCCGCATCTCGGAGTCCGTCACCGCCGTGATCGGCCCGTCGCTGGCCGGCCTGCTGCTGGCGGTCTCCTCACCGGCAACGGTGGTCGCCCTCGACGCCTTGACCTATGGGGTCAGCGGCGCCTGCCTGCTCCTGCTCCGCTCGGTCCCGATGGGCCCGGTCGCGCGGGACGGCGAATCGTCGTTCCGGGCCGATCTCGTCGAGGGATGGCGGGAGTTCCGGGCCAGGACCTGGCTGTGGAGCGTCATCGTCGTCTTCATGCTCTGGCAGCTGGCCGGTGCCGGCCCCACCATGACCCTCGGCAACAGCACCCTCGTCACCGACTACGGAGCATCGACGTTCGGCTTGGTCATGTCGTCCCTCGGGGCGGGAAGTGTGCTGGGCGGGATCGTCGCGATCAGGTTCCGCCCGCGGTATCCGCTCCGGGCCGGTGCCCTCTCCATGATCGTTTGGGCGCTCATGCCGTTGGGGGTCGCTCTCGGCCTTCCCGCGCCGCTCATCGCCGGGTGCTACGGGGTGAGCGGTGTGGGCATGGCGTTCTGGATCGTCATGTTCCACACGAGCGTGCAGACGCACATCCCGCAGGACGTCCTCGGCAGGGTGCACGCGTACGACGCGGCCGGCTCGCTGGTGATGAAGCCGGTCGGGCAGGCGCTGGCGGGACCGCTCGCGCTCGTCGCGGGGACGGTGCCGCTGCTGTGCGTGTCCGCGACGACGGCACTCGTCGCCTGCGCCCTGCTGCTGGCGATCCCGGCCGTGCGCGGCCTGAAGCGCGTCGAGGGCTAGGGTCCTTCTGACGGATCTCCGCGGCGTCGCGGAGATCCGCCAGAAGGACCCTAGGCGCCCGGACCGGCCGACAAACTCGGCACCCGTGGCGGCCGGCCGCCGAAGTTCGTGAAACGCGCGGGCTAGTCCCGCATGATCTCGGGCTCGTGCCGGCGCAGCAGGCGGGCCACCGCGAAGCCGCAGATCAGTCCGATCGCCAGGCGTGCACCGAGGTCGATGGCCCACTGGGTGACGGTGTGGGCCCACAGCGGGTCGAGATCGTCGGGCTTGTCGAGATTCCAGGGCGGCATGGTGTGCGCGAGGTACGGCGACCTCGGTTCGCCGCGCCGTCACCCAGCTCCACCTGGTGACGAACGTCAGCCCGCGCTCAACCGTTCACCCCGAGCGGCCCGAGCCCTCGAACGTAGCTGCAGACGACGGCCCTTGCCAACCCCCTCGCAAAGGTCACCGGGGATCTTGCGGTGTCCGCTGGCCGAGGCCTGTGGTGTCCGCGCGGCGGTAGGGGGTGCTGTCCTGGTTTCCCTCTCGATAGCGTCCGACCGCGGGGGCGCCGGGGTGGTCGCATGGATCGGCGGTCTGCACGTCGGTGACGCCGGACTCGACGGTGACCTCGGACCGTTTGACGTTCGTGCCGACAGCGCAGGAGAGAGCGAGCCGTGCCGGATCCGGAACCTCAGTCCTTCTATCCGCAGTTCCCCACTCTGGTCCATGCGGTGCGCTGGTGGAGCGAGCAGACCCCTGATCGCGCGGCGGTCGCCTTCCTCGCCGACGGTGACCACGAAACCGAGCGACTGACCTACGCCGCCCTCGACCGGGAGGCACAGCGCACCGCCGCCGATCTGCGGCAGGAGCTCCGCCGTGGTGACCGCGCGATGCTCTGCTTCCCGTCCGGACTCGACTTCGTGGTCGCCTTTCTGGGCTGCCTGTGCGCCGGGGTGATCGCCGTGCCCGTGTACGCGCCCCGCACCGAGTGCGACCTCGGCCGGCTGATGGTCATCGCCTCGGACTCGGGCGCCAAGGCCGCCCTGACGACCGAGGACGCCATGGAGAAGGTCCTGAGGAACGCCCCGGCCTCGCTGCGGGACCTGCCGTGGCGGACGGTGGACGGCATCCGGTCCTCGGCCACCGCCTGGCCGCCTCCGCGGGTCGAGCCCGGTGACATCGCCTTTCTCCAGTACACCTCGGGCTCCACCTCCCGGCCGAAGGGCGTGGTTCTGTCACACGAGAACCTGGCGGCCGACATCCGGATGATGGGGCTCGGCTTCGGCACCCACCCCGGCACGAGGATCGCGAGCTGGCTGCCCGTACATCACGACATGGGGCTGATAGCCAGCCTGTTGATGTCCTTGTGGCAGGGGCTGTTCACCGTCCTGATGCCGCCGGCGGCGTTCGTGAGGAAGCCGGATCGACAAGGCGGCCTTCGAGCACGGCCGGGTCCTCACCGCCGCGGCCGGCCACCCCGCCGCACGTCAGGTGGTGTCCTGCGGCAACCCCGCGACCGGGCAGCGCGTCGCCATCGTGCGTCCCGACACCCGCCGGCAGTGCTCGGCCGACGAGGTGGGCGAGATATGGCTCGCCGGGCCGCACATCGCGCGGGGCTACTGGGACAACCCCGACGCCTCGGCCGAAGTCTTCGGCGCGACGTTGCCCACGGACCCCGGGACCACCTACCTGCGCACCGGGGACCTCGGGTTTCTCCGGGACGGCCAGCTTTACATGGCCGGCCGGCTGAAGGACCTCATCATCGTGTTCGGCCGGAACCACTATCCGCAGGACATCGAGACCACAGTGGAGGCACACCCGGCCATCCGCACGGGGTACAGCGTCGCCTTCGCGGTGACCGCGGACGGCGGGGAGGGCCTCGGCATCGTGGCCGAGGTGGCGCGCGACCATCTGCACGGCGACCTGACCGCCGTCGCCGAGGCGATCACCGAGGCGGTCTGGGCCGAGCACGAGGTGAGCGTTCTCGAACTGGTCCTGCTCCGACCGAAGGGCTCGACGCACCCGGTACCCACATGTCGACGCTCAAGCGGCCGCACGTCGACTCACTCGTGCGGTTGCTCGACGGACTCCTTCGGGCGGAGGCCCAGCGGAGCCCCGGGCGGTGAGGCCCTCAGCCTTCCGCGACCGCCGACTCGAGCAGGGACAGCGTCTGGTTGTCCGCGTCCACGTGTGCGCGTATGCCGAGGGGCAGCGGCAGGTTCGGCGAGGTGTGACCGAAGTCGACCTGTGCGAGAACCGGGATGTCACGTCGACCCAGGACGTCGAGTACCACGTCGCGTAGGCCTGCGCGCTGTCCGCCACCCTCGTAGGGCGTGACCTCGGTCGGGAGGCCGACCACCATGCCCGCGATCCGGTCCAGCACACCGGACAGCCGCAAGGTGTGCAGGTCGTTCCAGATCCGCGAGACCGGCCGCTGCAGCTCCTCCCAGAACAACACGGCGCCCTCGAACCGTTCGGCGGCCGGCGCGAACGGTGTCGCCTGCAGCAGGACCAGGCGGTTCAGCAAACCGCCGAACAGTGGTCCCTGCGCGCGGCCCGGCCGCCAGGTTTCCCAGGCCCCCTCGCCGGCAGTACGCCCGGCGCCTCGGTCTTGGTGAGCACACGGGTGTAGAGGTCGACGAGCTCGGAGCGACGGGCCTCGTCGCCCAGCGTGTACCAATCGCTGCCGAAACCGTGGGTGGCGATGTCGGCGTGGAAGCCGACGAGGCCGGTCCTGGCGTACAACGCCATGTGCAGCAGCGAGATGTCGCTGTAGCCGATGATCGGTTTCGGGTCGGCCCGGATCGCGTCCAGATCGATCAGATCGAGATAGCCGATGGTCGTCTGTCCACCGGTATGCGCGACGATGGCCCGCACCTCCGGGTCCCGGAGCAAGACATTGAGTTCCTCGGCCTGCTCCGCCGGAGTGCCCGACGCCCACCAGCGATTCCGCGCCGGGTTGACCATCGGGCTGACCCGCACGCGGAAACCCATCCGTTCCAGTATCGCCACACCGCGGGCGAGCAGTGGTTCCTCACCCGGCTCGAGTTGGCCCGAGGGCGCGGTGACGACCACGAGGTCGCCGGAACGTAGCGCGCGGGGCCGAAGGATCGCGGGCATGGGGACTCTTCCTCGTTGATCAATAATGGCGAGCAACAAGGCCGGTGCCGCCGATATTCCGCCTCAGGCGAGGGCGGCGACCAGCAGGGCGAAGGCGGCGATGAGGACGGCGACGCGGACGTAGTGGAAGCGGTCCCAGCGGTTCATCTGCTGCTTCCAGTCGGCGGGCCGGTTGTCGGGGGTCCACGTCTTGCCCCGGTTGTTGATCGGGACGAGCAGCAGGATCGACATGATCACGCTGAGGATCAGCAGCGCGGCGGCGGTGACGACGAGGCCGGTGCCGTGGTGGTGCCATCCGGTGATGGCCCAGACCGCGGCGAGGACGAGCGAGGTGATGTACCAGACCGGCATCGTGGCGCCGAGCATCCGGGCCCCGTGGGCGCGGCCGAGTACGCCGCTGTCCTCCGGGAGGCCGTCGAGGATCCGGTTGATGACGAAGGCGACGGAGAATTCCACCCCCACCATCACGCCGACGACCACGGTGGTGACGACCTGGAGTGCGTTGAGCATGATGACCCCTCCTGATATCTAGCATTGATAGCTGATGTGGCAACGCTAGTACTGCTGCCGCTCGATTGTCTAGCGGTGCTAGGATCGGATCATGTCGGTACAGGAACGCAAGGAACGCGAACGGGCGGACCGCGAACGCCTCATCGTGGCGACGGCCCGCGAACTCGCCGAGCAACAGGGCTGGGACGCGGTCACCACCCGTCGGCTCGCCGAGCGCATCGAGTACAGCCAGCCCGTCCTCTACAGCCACTTCCGCGGCAAGCGCGAGATCATCGGCGCCGTCGCCCTCGAGGGCGCCGCCGAGATGGCCGCGTTGCTGCGGGCCGCGGCCCGGGCCGCGGACAGCCCGCGCGCCCGGGTCACCGCCCTCGCCCGCGCCTACCTCGACTTCGCCCAACGCAACCCGGCGGTCTACGACGCCATGTTCCAGCTCGACGGCGGCCTGGCGTTCGCGCACGAGGACACCCCGGAGCCGCTGAAGGACGCCTTCGCCGCCCTGCTGGAGAGCCTTGGCGAGGTCGCCGGGGACGGCGTCCACCCGGCGCTGTTCACCGAGGTGTTCTGGGCGGCCCTGCACGGGCTGGCGACCCTGACCCGGGCGGGACGGCTGCCGCCGGAGGACACCGAGCGCAGGACGGAGTTGCTGGTGGACCGGCTCGCCATGGTCTGACGCACCGTCCCGGCGGGCACGCGGCCGGGGTCCCTGGGCCCCGCCGCCTGCCTGCGGCATCGCCTCCGGTCACGCGCGCCCACACGGCCCAGCCGCGGATCGCCGGGCCCGCACCCCCGGCTGAACTCCCGCTGAGTGAGCGGAACTGACAGGCCCGTCAGCCAGTCGTGGATGACCCCGGCGGTGGAGTCCGCGTGCTCGCTCATGAGCGTGTAGTGGTTGCCGCGGACCCTGACATCGGTGCGGGGAATGCCCACCGACGCCCGCCAGTAGTCGTCTTCCTGCGGTGCGCCGACCCACTCGTCCGCCCGCAGGAAGAGGACCGGAGCGGAGAGGGGCTTCGGCGTCCAGCTTCACCGAGCCGACACGCAGGGGCGATCCCTCGGGCCGGGCGGAGCCGAGGACCGCGCCCAGCGCGGCCGCCTCCACCGGGTCGCCCGTCGCGGTCCCGGTGCCGTGCAGTTCGACGTAGTCCAACGGCGGACGGACGGAACCCGGCGTTCTGGTAGGCGAGTGGCAGCACCGACTCCTGGGCGCGATGGTCGGGCACGGTGAATCCGGCTCCGCCGCCGTCGTTGTTCACCGCGCCGCCCGCGAGTACGCAGTAGACCGGGTCGCCGTGACGGCCTTCTTGCCCGTTTCTCTCCTCCCTTCGGCCCGACACGGCTCTGAGCGCGCCCGATAATGCCCGAGCCCGCGATGGCCGGAACGGCCGAGCCCACAATGGTCGCAACCGCGTGGTCTCGACGGCCCTGCCCGCTTCGTCCCCGCATGAGACCTCGGGCTGCGCTCGGCATGGGAGTGGGCGACGTGTGTGAGACATGTCAAAGCCCGCGCCGGGCGCGTCGCGCGTCCGGGGCGCGGAACGCCTTCCGTGGCGCGCCCGCGGGCGATGTCACCGTCAGGTCCGGGGCGCCACGCCGTTGATGGCCATCCGCAGCAGTCGGGTGGCCAGCTCCGGATCGCCCTCGGCCCGGATGGCGATGCCGTTGGCCAGGGCGAGCAGGTCGTCGACCGTAACCTCGGGGCGCAGCCGGCCGGCCCCGACCGCGGTCGCCGCGAGGTCGGCGGCGACATCCGCCAGTACGCCGTGGCAGCTGCTGTCGGCCTCGGTGGGCCGAAGGGAGACGGCCAGCCCGCGGGTGGTGGCGGTGTAGCGGGTCAGCTCCTCCAGCCAGACCGCCAGCCCGTCGCCGCCCACGGTCTCGTTGAGCTCCCGGCCGCGTACCGCCAGTCGCTCGACGCCCTCGTGGAAGACCTCGGCCAGCAGGGCCTCGCGGGAGCTGAAATGCCGGTGCAGGGTCGCCGAGCCGAGCCCGGCCCGCCGGGCGATCTCCTCGAGCGAGGCGGAGGCGCCGTCCCGCGCCACGATCTCGGCGGCGGCGGCGAGCAGGCGCTCACGATTGCGCCGCCGGTCGGCGCGGTGCGGGATCTGCTGGCTCGTCATCGCGTCGATCCTAACCTCCGTTCGACAAACGGGGGCCCACCCCATATAGTCCCGGCCAGAAGCGGGGGCCACCCCGTTTGGCTGCTGAGAGGGGTACCCATGACAACCGAGCCCGTGTTGGTGACGGGAGCGACCGGCAACCAGGGCGGTGCGGTCGCCCGTGCGCTGCTCGCGGCGGGGCGGCCGGTCCGGGCGCTGGTCCGGGACCCGTCGTCCGCGGCGGCCGGCCGGCTGGCCGCGGCAGGAGCGACCCTGGTGCGCGGCGACCTCGACGACCCCGCCTCCCTCGAGGAACCGGCGGCCGGGGCGACCGCGGTGTTCTCGATGGAGACGGCGGACTACGCGAACTTGATGGCCGACTTCGAGGTCCAACGTGCCCGCAACCTGGTGGCGGCGGCCCGGGAGGCCGGGGTCGAGCAGATCGTGCACTCATCGGTGTCGGGCGCCGGCAACGACGATCCCGGGGCGTTCGACGAGGAACGCTGGGGAGCCTTCCCGGCCCACTACTGGCGCAGCAAGATCGAGGCCGAGCGGGTGGTGCGCGAGGCGGGCTTCCGCACCTGGACCATCCTGCGGCCCGCCGGTTTCATGGAAAACCTGAAGCAGCCGTCGTTGTGGTTCGCGGGTTTCACCTCGAACCGGCTGGGGGTCGTCAACGACCTCGATGTCGCACGCCCGTGGATCGCGGTCCAGGACATCGGGACGGCCACGCTCGCGGCGCTCGCGGATCCGCGACGCTTCCACGAGGTCGTGCTGGAGCTCGCGGGAGACGCGTTGTCCCTGCGCCGCGCGGTCGAGATCCTCAACTCCGTACGGTCGACGCCGATCGAGTTGCCGAGCGACCCGGAGCAGGCTGTCGCCTGGGGAGTCCCGCCGGAACTGGCGCAGTCGCAGCGGCGGATGGACACCTACCCGGCACCGGCCCGCCCGGCGATGGCCCACGCGCTGGGCATCGAGACGACGACCTTCGAGCAGTGGGCTCACGGGGTGGCGCGCTCGGAGTGAGCGGGGCCTGAGCTGGGTTCCGGGCCGGTGGCGGTGTGTGTCGCGGCATCCGCGGTCTTGACGCGGACCCGCCGGTGTCTCAGGCCCGGGGGTCTCTTTCGTTGAGCGCGTCGAACTTGCGCACCTCATTGCGCATATGTGGGCTCCACTTGGCGAAGAGCGCCATGACCTCCGGTGTGGCCAGATGCCGATCGAGCGCCTCCTGTGACGTCCATTGCTCGAGCACCGTGACGGTTCCGGTCGCCGCGTCCTCCACGGAGAACGAGATCAGCGCGTTTCCCGGGTTCGCCGCGGCGACCGGGTAGGTCGCCCGGGCCTCGGCGATGAACGTTTCGACGTCGCCGGGAGGGACGAAGACGCGGCCGGCCACGATGATGGCCGTCCGGGCGGTCTGCTCCGTGCCTGCGGTGGTGACCTTGCCCTGAAACGAGTTCATTGTCCTTTGTCACCCTTCGTGTCCTGGTACTGAGGGCCGGAACGGCCCTGGACGCGCACGGTAGATCCTGACGTTGACGTCAGGGGCAAGGGCGGGCGTTCGCGCTCTGTCGCCGGGCTTGCGGCCACCGTCCGGAATGCCCCCGCAAGATAATCGAGAATCTGCTAAATTATCGATAACTTCGGAGTGTGTCGCCTGCCGAAGCCCACCTCAGCCGTGACGGAGGATCGCAATGGATCTGGGACTCAAGGGCAAGACCGCCGTTGTCGGCGGTGCGTCTTCCGGGATGGGCTTGGGCATCGCGGAGGCGTTGGCGGCGGAGGGGGCCAACGTCGTCATGGTCGCCAGGCGCAAGGAGCTGTTGGAGGACCACGCGGCGCGGATCGGTGCCCGCGCGGTCGCAGCGGACATGACCTCACCGGGCGAGCCGGCGCGAGTCGTCGGCGAAGCGGTGGAGTTGTTCGGCGGACTCGACATCGTCCTGTGGAACAGCGGCGGCCCGCGTCCGAGCCCCGCTCGCGATCTGACGGCGCGGCACGTGACCGAAACGGTCGATCTCGTGCTGCTGCCGCTCATCCGTCTCGTCGAAGCCGGTGTGCCGCACCTGCGCCAGAGTTCGAGCGGCCGGATCCTGGCGATAACGACGCATGGGGTCAAGGAGCCCACACCGGGCATGGCGGCGTCGAACGCGATCCGCCCTGGAATCCACGGATACCTGAAGACGCTCGCGACCGAGCTGGGCCCGGACGGCATCACGGTCAACATCCTTGCGCCTGGACGGATCACCACTCCTCGCCGGGACGAGGTGTTCCCGGGCGGTGTGCCGCAGCACCTGACGGACGAGATCCCCATGGGCCGGTGGGGAACCGTCCAGGAGTTCGCCGATGTCGCGGTGTTCCTCGCCTCTCCCCGTGCCTCCTACGTGACGGGGACGACGACCTGCGTCGACGGCGGTCTGACCAAGGCCGCGTTCTGACGGCCCCGGCACCCCGGTTCCAGCTCAAGTGAAGGAGTAGTGCAATGAACCTCGATCTCGGTACCGCACTCGTGAGCGCGGCTCGCGCGGAGGCGATGTCGCTGGGCGTCCCCATGGCGATCGCCGTGGTGGACACCGGCGGCGCGCTCGTCGCCTTCGCCCGGATGGACGGAACTCCGTTCCCGCTCGCCGAGGTGGCGATCGGCAAGGCGTACACGGCCGCGGCATTCGCACGTCCGTCGGCTGAGGTCGCGGAGGTGTTCGCGGGCCGGGTGCAGTTCACCACGTCGATCAGCGTGGCCACCGACGGCCGAGTGATGTTCAGCAAGGGCGGGGTTCCGGTCTTCGCCGACGGAGCGCTCATCGGCGGAATCGGTGCCAGCGGTGGCACGGGACAACAGGATCTCACCGTGGTCGAGGCCGCCGTGGCATCGGTTCTCCCGACCGAGGCGACCTCTCTCCCGACCGAGGCGACCTCTCTCCCGGCCGGCGTGGCCTCCTCCGCACACTGACCCGGCTCACCAGCGATGGGGCAAGCGCATGGGGCAACTGGACAACAAGAGCGCCCTCGTGACCGGTGCCTCCGCCGGCATCGGCCTGGCCGTCGCCCGCCTGTTCGCCACCGAGGGAGCGACCGTCTACCTCACCGGCCGCCGCGAGGCCGAACTGGACGCCGCCGTGGCACACCTCGGCGGCCGCGGCATCGGTATCCAGGGTGATGTGTCCGAACTCGCCGATCTCGACCGGCTCTTCGCCGAGTTCGACCAGGCGGCGGCGCGGTGAGGTGACGATGCGGAGCTGTTCGCCGCCGTCCACCGTGGACAGCACGGCCTCGCCGGGGCGCGAGGTGTGGTCCGCGCCGCCGGTCAGGCCGGAGTCCCGGTAGTAGGAGGCGGTGGTCTGCGGATCCGGACCGAAGCGAATTAACGATATTTTTGGGCCGTAGCGCTTTCCTGGTAGGGTTCATGGCTGTGGCGGCAGAGAAGGCGACGCGGGCGGGCGCGGTGTACGCGCAGATCCGCGAGGACATCTTTCAGGGGGCGCTGGAGCCCGGACAGCGGTTGCGTCTCGTCGAGCTCGCACAGCGCTTCTCGGTCAGCCAGTCCGTCATCCGCGAGGCACTGACGCGGCTCTCCGGGCAGGGCCTCGTCGTGGCCACGCCGCAACAGGGATTCAGCGTGGTCACGCTGTCGTTGAAGGACCTCGACGAACTCACCGAAGCACGCCGGAACATCGAGTCCCTGGTGCTGCGCCAGGCGGTCGAGCGCGGGGACATCACCTGGGAGTCGGCGGTCGTCGCCGCCCACCACCACCTGGCAGGCACCCCCATGACACTGCCCGGCGGTGAGGTCAACCACGACTGGCTCGCGGTGCACGAGAGCTTCCACCAGACCCTGCTCGAAGGGTGCGGCAACGACCGCCTGCTGAGCGTCGCCCTCTCCCTGCGGGACGCCGCGACGGTCTACCGCCGCTGGTCGTTCCCCATCGGCCATGACTACGACCGTGACATCGCCGGTGAGCACCAGGCTCTGGTGGACGCGGTCGTCGCACGGGACGCCGACGCCGCGTCTCGCCTGCTGGCCCAGCACATCGACCGAACGTCCGCTTCCCTGCGCGCCGTGGCCCAAAGCGAGACCGTACGCGCCGGATGAGGGCGAAGGCCCTCTTGTCGCGCCCCTTACCGAGGGACTCCGCCGGTGGGCTCGATGTCATGGAACGCGGAGGCGAGCAGCGTTGTGGGCTCTTCGTCCTCGTCGCACCCCGCCGAGGACACCAGCAGGAACGGCACCTGCTCGGCATGCGGCACATGCTCACAGCGGTGCGTGACGAAGTTCAGGAGACTGAGATACGGGGACGGTCAGCTGGGCGTACTCCACGCGCCGTTCCTCACGCAGCACCGCCGTGAGGCCGGTGACGATGTCGAGCAGCGCCTTCTCGCGCCGCCGCCCCGGATGCCAGACCATCTGCCGCGGTGATCTGGTCTGCGTCAGCGGGTACTCCGTCCACTCGCTCACACCGCCGTCGACGAGCCGGTTCCGCGTCAGCAGATGTGTGTCGGTGCTGCCGGGGTTCGGTGCGAAGAACGTCGAGATGGGGAGGGTCTCCTCACTCGTATCGGTGGTCGTGCCGCGCGGCCGCTTGGGCGCGGACCCACTCGATGCTCTCGACGACTCCGGGTGCATGCTCCGGCGCCATCACCAGGGCGTTGTGCCCGGCGTCCGCCACGACGTCGTGCCGCGAGACCGTGGACAGGGCCGCCAGCTCGCGCTGGAGCCACAGCCCGAGCGCGGTTTCCACCTCCGCGTGAGCCGAGTCGACCTGATGGCCCCTCAGTGAATCGCGGGGACTGCTCGAAGAGAACGGTGGCCCGGGTTACTCCGGGCCCCGGCGCAGCTTAGGGAGGATGGCACGGCGAACGCTTGAACCACAACGTCATGTTTGGGGGACATAGGCACCATCGGAACGCGCGAGGAGCGATGAGTGCAGACGAGCGGGTGTGTGGGCGAGGGCCTTGGGTCATTGCATGTTTGCTATAGCGCCAGTACTCTTGCCGGCATGAGCGCAGACGCCCTGGGTCCCGTGGAGACCACGTCGCTGGCCGACCAGGCGTACCGGCGGCTTCGGGGCGCGATCCGTGAGGGCGTCCTGCGGCCGGGCGAGAAGATCACCGAACGCGATCTGGCCGCCCGCCTCGGCGTGAGTCCCACCCCCGTCCGTGAGGCGCTGCGGCAGCTGGTGCACGAGAAGGTCGTGGAAAGGGTGGGCCCGCGCGCCTTGCGGGTCGCCGACCACTCCTCGGCGGCCCGTTCCGAGATCGTCGAGGCCGAGGTCCGCCTGTCCGCCCTCATGGCGCGTCTCGCCGCCCGTAACGCCACCGCGCAGCAGCTCACCGACCTGGTCTCGCTGCTCGCCCAGACCGACCAGATCGTGGCCGGCATCGAGGAGACCGTCGCCGAGCAGGGCATGGAGGCCGATGTGTCCGACCGGCTCGCGGCGGTCTTCCACAAGCTGCGCCTCTTTCACCGCCGGGTCGAGGCATGCGTGGGCAATCCCGTCCTGGAGGGCCTGCTGGACCAAACCCGGGCTTTCAGCGAAGAGGAACGGCTCGACCTCACCATGAGGCTCGCACCCGAGCGCGCCGAGGCGTTCCGCGCCCGCTACCACGAACACCGCGAGTTGCTGGACGCTCTCCTCGAACGGGACGGGGACCGCGCCGAGGAACTCGCGGCGCGACACCACCGCGCCGCCCTCGTCCAGCTGTCCGGCGGCTGAACCTCGATCCCTGCCCGCCCCGCCGTAGGAGATGCGTCGGGCGGGCAGCTCTTTCCCCCACTTGCTATAGCATGTAGCACAGGAGTCGCCACCTCATGACGCTCGATTCCCCGCCCGCCTCCGACACGGCCACGACGCCGCCCCGCCCGGCAGTGGGCGAGCGCATGAATCGCGGCGCGGTGCTCTGGGTGACCCTCGCCGTGTTCGCTCAGGAAGCGGTCTGGAACTTCTACGACGCGCAGGTCCCCGAGCAGTTGCGGCAATACTTCGGCTCCGCGGGTGTGATCGGGCTGATCATGGGCCTGGACCACTCCTGGGGCATCTTCACCCAGCCGTACGTCGGGTTCCTCTCCGACAAGCTCGCCCGCCGCCGCACCGGCCGGTGGCCGATCGTCCTGGTCGGCGCCGTGCTCGCCACCGTGCCGTTCATCCTCATTCCCTGGGCGACGAACCTGCCCGGGCTGATGGTGTGCGTGGTCGGCTTCGCCGCGATCGCCAACGCCTTCAAGGGCGTCACCGAGACTCTTGTGTCGGACTACGTCGCGCCGTCCGCCCGGAGCAAGGCCCAGGGCTTCATCAAGGCCGGCGTCAGCCTGACCATCGTCGTCTCTTCCCTGATCAGCCTCCTCGTCGTCGACCGGTCCCTCCGTCTCGCCTTCGCGATCCCCCGCTGCTGATGCTGATCGTGCTCGGTCTGTCCTGGGCCTTCCTCGGCCGCCGCCACGCCGACGCCGTCATGCCCGTCGGGGAGACGGCCGTCGGGGAGACGGTCGACGGGGCGCGGGAGTTCGGCTCTCCATGGGCGGTGCTGAGGGACGCGCTGCGTTCCCCGTCCAGCCCGACGCCGCTGCTGATGATCGGCATCTTCTGCTTCGCCGGTATGTGGTCGGCGCTGCGCTCGCTGATGACCCCGTACGGCACACAAGTCCTCGGCCTGACCCGCGGTGAGGCCGGCGGCCTCACCCTCCCGGGCGCGGTCGCGTTCCTGATGGCCGTGCTGCCGATCGCCTACGCCTCGAACCGGCTCGGGCAACTGCGCTCGGTGCGGTACGGCGTCGTCCTGTTCATCGTCGGAGTCCTCGTCGGCTTCACCGTCCCCACCGCCCCGGGCACCGTCACGGCGATGGTGCTCTCCTCCCTCGGGTACGCGGCGTTCGCGGTCAACGCGCTGGTCGCGCTGTGGAACCTCGCGCCGACGCAGAAGGTGCTGGGCACCTACACCGCTCTCTACACCATCGCCTCGGCGTCCGGCATGGCGTTGGGCCCGGCCATCCTCGGCACCACGGTCGACCTGACCAGTTGGCGCTGCATGTTCCTGAACGCCGCCGTCGCCGCCGGCGTCACCTTCCTCGTCTTCACCCGCCTGGCCCGACGCGCCCCCGACCGCGCCCCCGCCTGACGCCTCACGCGTCCGCCCCCGGTCATGTTTTCCGCCCCGGCACGATGAAAGGCACCACCCTCATGGAACTCCGCATCCTGGCCCCCACCGGCGCGCTCGGTGCCGGATTCGACGCCGACGCGCTCGCGCGCGGGCTCGCCGCCCGCCCGGACGTGATCGCCTGCGACGCCGGCTCCACCGACTCCGGCCCCGCCGCCCTCGGCTCGGGCACCCCGAAGCTGTCCGCCCAGGCGGTCACCCGCGACCTGCGGCTGCTCATGAGGGCCCGGGACGAGCTCGGCGTGCCGCTGATCATCGGCTCCTGCGGCACCTCAGGCCGCGACGCGGGAGTCGACTGGGTCGCCTCCCTCGCCCGCACCATCGCCGCGGAAGAAGACCTGCACGCCAAGCTCGGCCTGATCTACTCCGACCAGCCCGTCCAGCGCCTTCAGGACCTCTACGACGCGGGCCGGATCCAGCCTCTCGCGAACGCGCCGGAGATCGACCGGGAGTTGTTCCAGCGCGGTCACACCGTC
Organism: Streptomyces violaceusniger; assembly: GCA_005405945.1. Classification (GTDB taxonomy): domain Bacteria; phylum Actinomycetota; class Actinomycetes; order Streptomycetales; family Streptomycetaceae; genus Streptomyces; species Streptomyces violaceusniger. Next base: position 2,529,497 of record BJHW01000001.1, on the reverse strand, counting down.
GCGATGATGGGTGTCGAGCCCCTTCAGGAAGCCCTCCGGGACGGCTGTGACATCGTCCTCGCCGGCCGTGCCAGCGACACCGCCCTGTTCGCCGCTCTGCCCCATATGCGCGGTGCCGACCCGGGCCTGACCTGGCACATGGCCAAGACCATCGAGTGCGGCGCCGCCTGCGCCATCCCGCCGTCCGCCAACGGCCTGCTCGCCACGTTGCGGGACGACCACTTCGACGTCACCACGCTGGCCACCGGTACCCGGCTGACCCCCCGGTCGGTCGCCGCGCACACCCTGTACGAGAACGCCGACCCGTATCACATCGCCGAACCCTCAGGTGTGCTGGACACCACCGGGGCGAGCTACGAGGCGGTCGACGAGCGAACCGTCCGCGTCCGCGGCGCCCGCTACCTCCCGGCCGACGGCTACACCAACAAGCTCGAGGGCGCCGAACTCGTCGGCTACCAGACCGTCATCATCGGCGGCGTGCGCGACCGCGTCGTCATCGACGCACTCCCCAAGCTCCTGCCGGCGGCCGAGCGGTACTTCCACGACAAGATCCTCGACGTCTTCAACGGCCGGGTCGACCCCGCCGGCATCGACATCGACTACCGCCTCTACGGCGCCGGAGCCGTCCTCACCGGCAGTGAACCCGATCCGCTCACCCCCCGCGAACTCGGCGTCCTGATCACCGTCACCGCACCCGACCAGGAGACCGCCCACGCCATCGCCACGTTCGTCGCCCACGCCAGCAGCCACCTGCCCATCGCCGAGTACGACGGCCTGGTCTCCACCCTCGCCTATCCCTACTCCCCGCCCGAGATGGACCGCGGAGCCCTGTACCGCTTCACCCTCAATCACGTCGCCACCGGCGTCACCCCCACCGAGCTGTTCCGCACCGTCACCGAGGAGCTGTAACCCCATGACCACCCTTCTCGACTACTGCTCCCTGGTCCGTTCGAAGAACGCCGGCCCCTTCACCCTCACCTTCGACTTCATGTGTCACGACCAGGCCGCCTACGACGCCCTCGTGGCCACCGGCTTCCTCGACAAGCACCTCTTCTCCACCCTCTACGGCGCCGACCCCGACCGGATCCTCGTCGTCAACCACCCCTCCGCCCTCGCCGTCAAGGTCTCCCTGCCACGCCCGACCGTCCAGGGCGGTCCGCACGACACCGACTGTTACGCCGGCCAGCAGTACGCCCCGCTCATGGACATGGAAATCGCCCAGACATAACGCGGAACGACCACTCCCTTGGCGGGAGTACCGGCAGGGTTGGACTATGAGGAACTACCGAGGAAGCGTGAGCGAAGTGGGAATGACCAGGTCGAAGAAGAATGCTGTCGGCTGGATCGTCGGCATATGTGTGATGGCCGCGGTGCCGTTCCTCGCGGGGTGTTCGGCGGACTCGACGAAGACCAAGGACCCGAAGGCCACGCAGGACCCGAAGGCCACGCAGGACGCGAAGGGCTCGAAGGACGAGAAGGGTTCGACCCCGGCCGCCGGAACCACCCCGTCCCCGAAGGGGCAGTCGGGTGATCAGTCGACGGCGCGGGGGGTGGTGGCCACGTGGGTGACCGCGGTCGTCCAGGACCGTCCCAAGGATGCCTGCTTGGTCATGGCGACACCGGCCACCGACGGGTCTCCCGCGAAGCACGGCACCGAGGCGATGTGCGCGGGCAAGGGGCCGGAAGCACAACAGATCAAGGAACAAATCCATCGCCTGCACACCTCGTTCACGCCCGACCAGCCGAAGAATCCCCGGTGGTGAAGGTCGCCGAGGTCCCGGTCGCGGACAAGAAGGCGACGGTCGACGGTGAGCAGATCACCGTGGACGGTCAGACATTGAAGGCCATCGTCCTGTCGCACTCCACCGGAGTGGAGGAGGACCAGGTCGGTGTCAGGATCGAGGCCGGTGTCGTGGAAGGCCGCTGGTACGTGACCAATCTGGGTCTCTCCGTCGGCTGACGTCACGGTATCGGCGGTTGACCCGCCGCCGGGCAGCGGCTGGGATCCCCGCCTGCGCCCTTGCTACGGTCGGCACATGCCAGGTCGCCGCTACCACTCGCCCCGCCGCGCGGAGGCCGCTGCCGCGACCCGGCAGTCGATTCTCGATGCCGCCAAGGAGCTCTTCGCCACCCACGGCTACGTGGCCACCACGGTCACCCGGATCGCCGCCGCGGCGCGGGTCGGCACCAACACCGTCTACACCAGCACCGGCGGCAAGCCGCAGATTCTGCGCGACCTGGTCACCGTGGGCGTCGAGGACCCGATCGCCGAACAGACCCTGGCGCGGATCGCGGAGGCCGACGACGCCCTCGACGTCGTGGTGTACGCCGTCGAGGGCATCCGCCGCGACAGCGAGAAGCACGCGGAGGTCGTTGAGATCCTCCTCGACGCGGCCTCGGTCGACGCGTACGCCGCCGAGCTGCTGCGCTTCGCCCAGGAGCGGTTCCGTGACGCGCTGCGGACCACCGCCGACCGGATCGCCGCGCTGGGCGCCCTGCGGGAGGGGCTCGACGTGGCGGGGGCGACGGATGTGCTCTGGTACTACCTCGGTCTGTCGTCCTGGCGCGTGCTGGTGCGGGAGAACGGCTGGGACTGGGACACCGCCGAGCGGTGGCTGCGGGACCGGACCGCGGCCGCCCTGCTCACCGGGTGAGCGTGGCCTCCAAGATGGCGAACGGGCTGTCCACGGGCCCCGGCACGCGCCGGTCGAGGGTGAATCCGGCACCGGCGAACAGCGCCGCGAACTCCGTCTCCCGGCGCTCGTGGCCCGACACCATGCCGAGCATGGTCAAGTCGAGCAGCTTGCTCGGATGTGGCTCATCGCCCTCCGAGAGCACCGTCTCGACCACCACCAGCCGGGCGCCGTGGGGCGCCGCCTCCGCGATCCGGCCCAGGATGCGCCCACACGACACGTCGTCCCAGTCGTGCAGCACGGTGGACAGCAGGTAGACGTCGGCGGCCGGTACGCCCTCGAAGAAGTCACCGGCCCGTACCTCGATGCGGTCGGCCAACCCCTGGCCGGCCAGCCGCGCGTGTGCGGTGGAGACCACGTGCTCCATGTCGAAGACGATGCCGCGTCGACCGGGTTCGTCGGCCAGCAGCCGGGCCAGCACGGAGCCGTCGGCGCCGCCGATGTCGGCGACCACCTCGCCGGGCGGGAGCCGGTAGCCGGCCAGTGCCGCGTCCTTGGGACCGTACGTCAGGTTGGCCATCGCCGACGCCATCACGGGCAGGTGCTCCGGGTGGGTGCCCAGCCACTCCGCGAAGGACTGCCCGAAGTGCGCCGTGGCCGCCGGGGTGCCCGTACGGACGGTGGTGACCAGCTCGGAGAAGGGCGCGTAGTGCGTCTCCATCCACATGATCGCCATATCGCGCACCGAACCGGGCACATCCGCCACCAGCGTGGAGCCGAGCGGGGTGAGCGCGAAGCCGTCCTCACCGCGATGGGTCACCACCCCGATACCGGAGAGGATGTGCAGCAGCCGCCCCAGCGCGTCGGCGTCCGTCTCCGTGGCCTTCGCCAACTCCCCGACGGTCATCGGACCGCCGTGCAGCGCCGTGGCCACACCGAGCTTGGCCAGCGCGTACAGCGCCTGGGACTGCTGGAAACCGGACAGCAGGCGCAGCATCTCCATGGACTGCCCGGACGTGGACGCCTCGGATGCGGACACCTTGGACGCGGACGCCTCGGGTGCCGTCGTGGCGGGGGCCGTTGCCGCGTCGGCCTGCGGGGGAGTGGGCGCGGGGGCATGGGCCTCTCCAGGGGGTTGAGAATTCACGGTAATACGACTACCGCTAAACCGTATCGCACCATCGCGTTCGTGACCGCCCCGCACATGGGTGCTCCCGGGGGTCGATCTGCTGACGGGGCTCGCGGCGGAGGGGCGGACGGTGTTCGCCTCCTCGCATCCGATGAGCGAGAGGGCGAGATCCTGGTCGCCATCAGTCCGGGTGACATAATTCCCGTACTGGTGGCGATGACGGTGAGGCACGTGACGCTGAGCGCGAGATCCCTACTGCCGGTCAACCTCACCCTCGGCGTGCTGCTGGTGCTGCTGCTCGCCGTGGCCGCGGGCGTCGCCTACGTGTTCCGTCTGTCTCCCGGCCACTCCGTCAACCGACCCCGGGAGATCGTGGTCGCGGGCGTGCGCGCGGCGGCGCAGCTCGCCGCCGTGTCCTTGGGTCTCACCTGGGCCGTCACCAACGTGGCGGGGCTGGCCGCGTTCCTGGTCGTGATGTTCGGCGTCGCCACGCGCACGGCGGGCCGACGGCTGACGAGCAACCACACCTGGTGGCTGACCGCCGCACCGATCGCCGCCGGCGTCGTCCCCACGGTGGCCGCTCTGCTGCTGACGGGCCTCGTTCCCGCGAAGGGCCTCGTCCTCATCCCCATCAGTGGCATCCTCATCGGCGGCGCCCTGACGGTAACGGTGCTCGCGGGCCGACGCGCCCTCGATGAGCTGGAACTTCGGCGTGGCGAGGTCGAAGCGGCGATGGCTCTGGGTCTGCTCGACCGGGACGCGCGCATGGAGATCGCACGGCCGGCCGCGTCCGACGCGTTGCTGCCGGGGCTGGACCAGACACGCACGGTCGGGCTGGTGACGCTTCCCGGGGCGTTCGTGGGCATGCTCCTGGGCGGGGCGAGCCCGCTGATGGCCGGGGCCGTTCAGCTGTTCGTCCTGATCGCCCTGATGGCGGTCCAGGCCATTGCCGTCGCGGTGACCGTCGAGCTCATCGCTCGGCACCGCCTGTTCCGTCCTGGAGCGCATGCCGTCTAGGGGCCTTCTGACGGATCTCCGCGGAGGAAGGAGCCCGCCGGGCCTCGCGACGCCGCGGATATCCGTCAGAAGGCCCTAGACCACAGACCCGTAGTCGGAGGCGCTGTGGGCTCGGCGGATCAGCCGGAGGACGGTACGGCCGGCAGACGGACCACCAGGCGCGCCCCGCCGAGGCCGCCGGCCTCCGGCGCGGGGTCCTTCTCGGCGTGGACGGTGCCGCCGTGCGCGGTGACGACCTTGCCGACGATGGCGAGGCCGAGGCCCGAGCCGCCGGCCTCGCGGGACCGTGCCTCGTCGAGCCGGGTGAAGCGCTCGAAGACGCGTAGCCGGTCCGCGTCCGGGATGCCCGATCCGTCGTCGCTGACGGTGAGCTCGACGGTGCCTGCGCGTTCGCTCAGGGCCACCCGTACCTGGTGTCCGGCGTGGCGGCGGGCGTTGTCCAGCAGGTTGCGTATGACGCAGCGCAGTGCCTCGGCGTCGCCGCGCACCCGCCCGCCGGAGACCCGCCGGGCGTCGATGTCCGCCCTGGCCAGGGAGCGCTGCCTGCGGACCTCGGCCAGGACCACCTCGTCCAGGTCGATGACGCGCGCGGCCTGCGATCGCGGCCGGGCGGGGTCTTCACTGCGGGCCAGTGCCAGCAGCCCCTCGACCAGATCGTGCAGCCGTACCGTGTCCTCCAGCAGGGTGGCGGCCATCTCCGGGTCCCGGTCGGGGTCGGGGTAGCTGGACATGACCTCGAGCTGGGCCCGCAGGGCCGTCAGCGGGCTGCGCAGTTCGTGCGCGGCGTCGGCGACGAAACGGCGCTGGGCGACGGAGGCGTCGTCGAGGCGGGTGAGCATGTCGTTGAGGGTGACGCCGAGCGCGTGGATCTCGTCCTGGCAGGCGGGCAGGTCCAGGCGGCGGTGCAGATCGGTCGCGGTGATCTCGGCGGCCTGGCGGCGCAGGGTTTCCACCGGGCGCAGGGTGCGGCCGGCGGTGAGCGAGATCGTCCACGCCACCAGCGCGGTCAGCGCGGGCACTCCGATCGCCAGGCCGGTGGTCAGGCTGGACAGGGTGTGCTCGGCCTGGGCCAGGGAGACCCCCACGACGATGGTGGCGGGCCGGCCGTCGACGCGGATCGGCCGGGCCAGTACGCGGAAGTCGCCCCCGTCGCCGACGCCGAGGTCATGGAGGGTGGTGGGATGCCCGGCGAGCACCCGCGGGGGAGGGGGTTCGGGAAGCCGCTGGGACTGCCCGGGCGCGTGTCGAAGTCGGAGCTGGCCCGCACCTTCCCGTGGTGATCGAGCACCTCGACGACATCGTCGTCCCCGCCGCTGGAGGGGATGAGGGAACCCAACCGGTCGTGCCGGACGAGGGACGTGACGTCGGACAGCCGCTGGCGGCCGGTGCTGTCCCGGTCGAGCCACATGGAGTGCTGGAGACCGAACAGCAGGCCGAGGCCGGCCGCGACCATCGCGATCGCGACGACCGTCGTCGCCCACATGGTGACCCGGGTTCGCAAGCTCGTCTTCCGGGTCAGTCGCCGCACCCGGCGGAAGGCCGGACGCCCGATGGGGAGGCGTCGGGACATTCAGCCGCCCTTGGGGTCCAGCCGGTAGCCGATGCCGCGCACGGTTTCGATGGCGGACCGGTCGAAGGGGATGTCGATCTTGCGTCGGAGGTAGCCGACGTAGACCTCGACGATGTTGGGGTCGCCCTCGAACCAGGCGTCCCAGACGTGCGCGAGCAGATCCGTCTTGCTCACCACCGTGTCGGGGTGGCGCAGCATGAACTCCAGCAGTCCGAACTCGCGCGGCGTCAGGTCCAGACGCTCGTCGCCGCGACCGCACCGGTGGGCGGCCGGATCCAGCCAGAGATCACCCGCACGGAGTACCGGTGACCGCTGTGGGGCGCTGCGGCGCAGCAGTGCGCGGATCCGGGCCAGGAGCACCACGAACGAGAACGGCTTCGTCAGGTAGTCGTCCGCGCCGAGGTCGAGGGCGTCCGCTTCGTCGTACTCCCCGTCCTTGGCCGTGAGAATCAGAACGGGGGTGCTGATGCCCGCCGCGCGCAGGGTCCGGCAGACGTCATAGCCGTTGCGGCCCGGCAGCATCAGGTCGAGCACGATCACGGCGTAGTCGTTGCACCTGATCAGCCCGAGGGCCTTCGTGCCGTCCCCGGCGATGTCCACGTCGAATCCCTCGGCGCGCAGTCCGCGCTCCACGGCGGCGGCGATGTTCTGCTCGTCCTCGACAACCAGCACGCGCACGCGGCCTCACCTCATGACGGTACCGACGGTCGACCGGAAGACTGATCCTCGGTTGCGAGTCTAGAGGCCGGACCGCAGGTCGGCCGCGCGTCTCTCAGCGGGCTCTCAGGATCCCCTCAGTGCTCACTCAGCGCTCTCAGCGTCCGCACAGGCCGTACCGGACACAGTTGGAGAGTGCCTGGTTCACCCAGGCGTCAGGTCCCCAGGAAGCGCACCATCCGACGAAAGGCGCCCATCGTGGCCTTGACTTCCGCGCCGCGGCGCGGGGACGAACGTCCGTCCTCCAGCGCCGGTTCCGCGCCGAAGCCCGCCCCGCGCACCTCCGAGCCCCGCGTCTCCCGCCCAACTCCCACCGGACGCTGGGCTCTGATCATCGCCGGGGTTACGCCGCGGGCCTCGCCGCGGACGCCTCCGGCGTTCCCGCCCGTACCTGCTGTCCTCGCTGCTGGTCGGCGCCCTCCTGGCGTTGTGCGGAGTGGTCCGCGACCGGCTCCCGGCGCCGGCCAACCGGGTCTCGCAGGCGCTGGTCGGTGCCCTCATGGGCAGCTACCTCACCCCGTCCGCCCTCGTCTCCGCCGCGCCGGTCGCACTGCCGCTGACCGTGGTCACCGCGGCCACCATCGCGCTGAGCCTCGTGGTCGCCTGGTTCCTGGCCCGCGGTGGCCGCATCAGCCGGCCCAGCGCCGTCCTCGGCATGGTGCCCGGCGGTTCGGCCGCGATCGTCACCTGCGCCGATGAGCTGAAGGCCGATGTACGGCTCGTCGCCTTCACCCAGTACCTGCGGGTCGGTCTCGTCGCCACCACCGCCCACTCGCGGCCCACTGGATGATCTCCGCGTCCTCGGCGGCGGGCGGTCACCCGGCCGCGGGCGGCGGCGCCGGATCCGGTCTCCTCCACGTTGTCGCCGGGTCGGACCAGCTCACGGGGTTGTTCGCGCTCGCCACCATCGCCGTCGCGGGCTCCTGGGCCGGTCGGCGGCTGCGGGTGCCCACGCCACTGCTGATCGGGCCGATGCTGGTCGCCCTGGTCGCGACGCTCAGCGGTGTCGTGCCCGGCTTCGCGCCCGTCGGGGTGGGCCAGAACGCCGTCTTCGTCCTCGTCGGCCTCGACGTGGGCCTACGGTTCACCCGACAGACGCTCAGCAGCATGCGGCGCCTGCTGCCCTCGATCCTGGTCTGCATGGTGGTCGTCTGCCTCGGCTGCGCCGGGCTGGCGTGGGTCTTCGCCGGGGTGACGGGCACTCCGGTCACCGACGCCTACCTCGCCACGACGCCCGGGGGAATCAACGCGGTCCTCGCCGCCGCGGTCTCCTCCCACGCGGACGTCGCGCTGGTTTCGACCGTGCAGAGCCTGCGGCTCCTGGTGGTCATCCTGGTCACGCCCATGATCACCCGCATGCTGGCGTCGCGGTGGTCGAAGCCCGTCGGCGTACCGGAGACCACCGCGGCGCTCGGAACGTTCCCCGCCCCGCGGTCGTCTACAGTGAGTCGACCTCCTACACGTGTGTAGTCGGCCCCCGGAGGACCATGCGCCGCAAGATCCTGATCGTCGAGGATGATCACGCCCTGCGTGATGTGCTCCGCCGCGGTCTGTACGACGAAGGCTTCGATTCCGTCCCGGCCACCGACGGCGCCACCGCCCTGCGCCTGGTCACCCCCGACATCGCCGCGGTCGTCCTGGACATCGGGCTGCCCGACGCGGACGGACGGGACGTATGCCAGGCCATGCGCGCGGGCGGGTTCCACGCGCCGGTCGTCTTCCTGACCGCGCGGCACCACCTCACCGACCGGCTGTCCGGCTTCTCGGCCGGGGGTGACGACTACCTGCCGAAGCCGTTCCACCTCGCCGAGCTCGCCGCCCGGCTGCGGGCGGCGCTCAAGCGGGCCACGCCCCCGCCGGCCGCCTCGGTCGGGGCCTGGTCCTGGACGCGGTCCGGCACAGCGCGACGGTGCACGGCACCCGGGTCGCCCTGTCCCCGACGGAGTTCCGGCTGTTGGCCACGCTCGTCGCCGCGGACGGGGAGCTGGTGCGCCGCCGTGATCTGGTCAGGGCGGGCTGGCCCGAGGGCGGACAGGTCAGTGACAACACCTTGGACCAGTATCTGACCAGGCTGCGCCGCAAACTCCGGGAGACGGGCAGCGGCCTGACCATCGCCACCGCGCGCGGGATCGGGCACCGCCTGTCATGAGATCGGCCCGGCACCGACCGGTGCTTCGCGCGCTGGCTCCCCGTACCCTGCGCGGACGGCTCTCGCTCGTCGCGCTGACCACCGCCGCGCTGCTGGTCACGGTGTTGACGGTGGTGTTCAACACCACGGTGGAGCGACACCTGCGGCACCAGGCGGACGACGAGCTACGGGCCCGGGCGACCGCCGTCGCCGCGACCGTCGACACCAGCGGCCCACGGGTGCGCGTCCTGGAGACCGCCAACGATCGGCTGCTGGACACGAACGTGTGGATCTACGCCGGGAAGCGCCTGCTGGAAAAGCCGCCCGCCACCTCGGAGAGCGGCCCTCTCACCCGGACCGCCGACCGGCTCGCCGCGCGGGGTGCCCCGACTGCGCGACCGTCCCCGCCGAGGGCCATCGGTCCGTCCGCCTGTGCGCCCGGCCCGTGAACGGTGGCGACGCCGCGGCCACCGTCGTCACGGCCCTCGACCTCGCCCCGTACCGGAGTTCGGCCGACACCCTGCTGTGGGGGTCGCTGATCCTGGACGCGGTGATGCTCGTCTGCGCCTACGTGCTGACACGTCTCGCGGTCGGCCGGGCCCTGCGCCCGGTGCGGACGATGACCGACCAGGCCACCCAGTGGAGTGCCGTGGCCTCCGAGACACGCTTCAACACCGGGTCAGGCCCGGTCGAACTGGCCCGTCTGGGCACCTCGCTGGACGCGTTGCTGGACCGCATACGTGCCGTGCTGCGCCATGAGCAGCAGCTGACGGGGAGCTGTCCCACGAGCTGCGGACGCCACTCACCCGGATCATCGCCGAACTCGACTGGTGGCGGTCCCGGCCCCGCTCGGCCGCGGAGACCCGCGCCACTCACGAGGTGATCGACGAGGCCGCCCAGTCCATGCGCACCATCTGCGACACGCTCCTGCTCGACGCCCGCGACAACGCGGTGGACACCTCAACGGCCCCCGGCACGGCCGATGTCGTACCCGTGCTGCGCCGCATGGCCCGGCGCCTGGACACACCGGCCCAGGTGAACGCCGTGGTGGAGGCCGAGAACGGGCAACTCGAGGCAGGAGTGGCACCCGCCTTCCTGGAACGCGTCGTCAGCCCGCTGCTCGCCAACGCCGTCCGCTACGCACGTTCCACCGTCACCGTGTCCGGGCGGCGCACACCCGGCGCCGTGGTCATCGACATCACCGACGACGGGCCGGGCGTGCCGGAGGCGTTCGTCGGCGAGCTCTTCCAGCCGGGACGGCGCGCCGACCCCGGCGACGGTCACCACGGCGCGGGCCTCGGCCTGCCCCTCGCGCGCCGCCTGGCCCGCTCCGCGGGCGGCGAGGTGTCCTACGACGCCGGGCACGCGCCCGGGGCGCGCTTCACCGTCACCCTGCCCGCTGGGTGACCGGCTCCCGCTCCGCGCTCCGCGGGCCCGCGACCCGGCGCTCCTGCACATGGGCGTGGGCCATCAGCCCGAACAGGACCGCGAGCAGGACGGCCGACGAGCCCGCCGTACCCAGGTCGAGGCCGCCCTTGGCGACCGGTTTGGTGAGGAAGTCGCCCGCGGTGGCGCCGAGCGGCCGGGTGAGGACGAAGGCGATCCAGAACAGCAGCACATTCGGCACCACGGAGACCTTCATCATCGCGACGAGGACGGCCAGCACCCCGATGACCAGGAGCGCGCCACCCGCGTAGCCCAGGCCGGAACTGTCGGACAGGAAGTCCCCCATCGATGTGCCGAGGGTGTTGGAGACGAGGATGGCCGACCAGAACAGCGCCTCACCCCGGAAGGTCACGATGTCGCGGATCTGGAACGTCATCCCGCTCACCTTCCACGCCAGGAAGATCGCCAGCAGGATCGAGATCAGGATCGCCGCGCCCACCGGATAGCCCAGGCCGAGGCCCTGCGGGCCCCAGCCGAGCGAGGTGGCGCCGCCTGAGAGGAACTTGGCGCTGGCGTCACGGTTCATGAAGTCGGACATGGTGGTGCCCGCCATACTGGTCGACAGGATCACGGTCCAGTAGAAGAAGGGGTTGTAACGGCTGGACCTGAGCTGGACGACGAGGGTCACCACGAAGATCAGGAACAGCGCGATCGTGGTGAGGAAGTAGCCGAGCTTCAGGGTCTGGGCGAAGAGGTCTCCGGCCGTCTCACCCAGCGTCGTCGCGGCGATCTTCATGATCCAGAAGGCCAGGGTGACCTCGGGCAGTTTCTTCATCACCGACGTGCCCGTACTCGCGACGTCGAGGTCGGTGAGGACTTCTGGCTTCCCCAATGTCATTGCTCCCGTCTGATCGGGGGAACTTCGCCCGCGCCGAAGGGGCCGGGCGCCCTTGTGCGATGGACCGACCGCGCGGGGCGGTGGTGTACGAGCCTGTCACCCGCGGCCTGAACGCATCCTGAACGCCTGTCGGCGCTCAGGCCGTCTGCCGGGCGACTCGCTCCGGTTCGGTGACGTCCTTGCGCGTCACCGCAAGGAACACGACCAGGCCGAGAATGACCGCCAGGAACAGGACACTGGTCACGACCGTGCCCAGGCCGAGGCCCCCGTCGCCGGTGGGCTGGGAGAGATAGTCGCCGACGGAGGCGCCGAGCGGGCGGGTGAGGATGTAGGCGATCCAGAAGCTCCACACCGCGTCGAGACCGAGGGCGAAGTGAGCGACCGCGACGGCGGCGATGGCCAGGGCGAACAGCGCCGCGGACAGCCAGTACCCGAGGTTCATCCGCTCGGAGACCAGATCACCGGCCGCGGTTCCCAAGGCGAAGGTGAACAGCACCGCCAGCCAGTAGAAGGATTCACGGCTGGTGGTGTCGACGCTGTGGATGGACAGTGTCCGCTCCCGCCGGTACCAGACGACGAACACGACCGCCAGGACGATCGCGAACACCGCCGTACTCGTCTCCAGTGGTACGCCCATGTTGTCGGTCAGGTTGTCGCTGATCAGTGTGCCGACGACGCTGATCAGGGCGACGACCGGCCAGTACACGCCCGCGCGGTAGCCGCTGGTGCGGAACTGCGCCACCAGCACCGCGGCCAGTACCGCGCTCATCAGGGCCGATACACCCGTCAGGCCGAGCCCGGCCTTCTCGTTCAGCAGGTCGGCCGCGGTCTCGCCGACCGTCGTGCACAGCACCTTGATGACCCAGAAGTAGAGGGTGACTTCGGGAACCTTGTTCCAGTGCCGTCGGTGACGCGACCGGGCGGGCGGCGCGTCGGCCGGGGCGGGCGGCGCGTCGGCCGTCGGGGTCGGCAGGGGCTCAGATGTCTCGTAGGTCATGGCGCCTGACCCTGGCACCGGATACCTGAACGCGTCCTGACCGGCGCGCCACACCCGGTCACGCTCGACTACGGCGTCCCGCGGCAGGCGGCGTCCGTGGTCAGCGCCACCGCCGGATTGCCACGCCACCGGGCGTGTGCCGGTACGTGTTCGCCCTTCATGAGGAAGGAGTCGGCGTCGATGTCGGCGTGGTCGCCGATGACGACGCCGTAGTGCACGAAGGCGCTGGTGCCGATCGTGCAGCCGTTGCCGATGGCGATGCGATCCGATTTGAAGGCGCCCTCTTCGAGGGAGTGTGCCTGCACGATGGAGCCGGCGTTGAGGGCGCAGCCGTCGCCGACCTGGGTGAGGGTCCGTTCCAGGATCCGGCAGCCGTCGTCGAAGACCCGGTGTCCCATGCGGACGCCGAGCAGCCGCCAGACGGCGGGTTTGAAGGGGGTGCCGTTGAAGAGGGCGAGGTAGAGGATGGACGGCACCTTCCAGTAGCGCTCGTGCCGCCAGAAGGGCCGCTCGTAGAGGGAGCAGAACCGTGGCCGCAGGGTACGGAAGCCCAGCACCGCCCGTTCGGCCAGAACGAAGAAGCCGACCGTGAAGGCGAGTTCGAGGAGGGCGGTGCCGACCGTCTCCAGCCAGTACAGCCCGCCGTTGCCGGACAGGGGGAACATCGCGATCAGAAGAAGGCCGTAGACGTACAGGCAGCGCACGGTCAGGAACAGGGCCATGGTCCCGGCGTTGTGGCGGTTCTTGGCCGCGAGGCGGCGCCGGAGCCCGGACCCGGCGGTGAGGTGGTCGAAGCGGTGGTCGCGCTCGACCGACCGCGGGATTTCGATGGGGGTGAGCCGAGCAGCCCGGTGTTCTCCCTGACCGGACCGCTGACGGGAATCATGGCCTTGGTGGCCAGCAGGCAGTTGTCGCCGGTCCTGCCGCCGGCCGGGTAGAGGATGTTGTTGCCCAGGTAGTTGTGGTTTCCGATGGCGGCCAGGGCGGTGCGGAACGAGGTGCTGGAGTACTCCGCGTTCGCCATCGACAGCCCGTCGGAGACCATGGTCCCGGTGCCGACGCGGCTGAGGGCGGGCACCTCGTGTTTGAGCATCGTGCCGAAGTTGGATCCGGTCTGCTCGATCGGCGCCAGACGGTATCCGAGGGCCTTCAGGTAGTGCACGATCGCCGAGCTGTCGCCGAACAGGGCGATGGTGAAGCGGGTGCTGGCCAGGCGGGCGACGGCGCGCTGGAGTGTGAACCGGACCCCGTACAGCGGGTACACCGTGTTCGCCCTGACGGGCCGGGACAGCACGCGCGACAGGGCCGGCACGAGGGTCGCCCCCAGGAGGGCGAGGCCGAACACCATGGCCGCCGCGATCTCCAGGCCGTCGGCGTAGTACGTCCAACTGCCGGGGCCGCCCGCTCCGGTGAGGGTGTGGACCAGCGCGGGCCGGGCCTCCAGCAGTCCCGCCACGGCCACCTCGGCCACTCCTACGGTGGCCGTCAGCGTCAGCAGCATGACGAGGGTGTAGGACACTCGCCGCAGGCGGCCGCAGCGGGTCGGCGGAACCGTGAGGTACTCACACCCCGCCGGTGCGGGCCGGGCCGGCGAGCCGTGCCACCGCTGCCCGGCGGGTATCGACTGACCTTCGTGCAGCGCCGAGGCATGGCCGAGCTGGGCGGTGTCGCCGAGGCGCACGCCGATGTCGAGAGTGCTGTGCTCGCCGACGAAGGCGCCGGCCCCGATGGCGACCGGGCCGGTCTCGATGGCCCCGTCGCGTGCTCGGAAACCGTTGAGATAGGTCTCCTTGCGGATCACGGTGTCCGCCCCGACGGTCAGCAGGTCGGTACAGATCGGGACCCACCGTGTGCAGATCAGCGTGCGCGGTCCGATCTTGGCGCCGAGCGCCCGCAGATACAGGGTGTACATCGGTGTTCCGACCGTCAGCCGGGCCAGCGGGTTGGCGACGATGAGGGTTCTGACACACCAGAAGCGGACATAGGCCACGCTCCACAACGGGATGCGCCGCGGTTTCCACCGCCCGATGAGCACCCATTTGACGGCGATGGGGAACAGGCTCGCGCCGATCAGCGCCACGGCCCCGAGCGCGACCGCGCGTTCGTACCCACCGAGCCATCCCTGCCCCGCGCCATCCAGGACGTTCCGGCGTCCAGCGCCACCGAAGCGACGCAGACGTACACGAGGAACGCCAAGAACTGGAGGGCCGCGCACAGGGCGTACCGGAGCCTGCCCACCGCCGGAGCGGCCGGGGCGGACGGTTGCCGCGGTGCGCGGTCGGGCGTGGCCCGGGCAGGGGCGGGCGCTTCGGCCAGGGCCGTGGCGAGCCGGCGCACCGTGGGGTGCAGGTAGACGTCCCTCATCGACACGTCGGGCAGGTCCGGACGTTCGCGCACGGCCGCGTTGAACCGCGTCATGAGCAGGGAATTGGCGCCGAGGTCGGCGAAGAAGTGGCTGTCCACGGAGACCCGCTCGACCTGGAGGACCGCGGCCAGCAGGTCGGCCAGCGTCCGCTCGGTAGGCGTGTGCGGAGCTGTGCCGTCGCCCTGCGTGAGGCGGCGTGGCCCTGTCGGTGGCGGCAGATGCCGGCGGTCGGCCTTCCCGCTGGGCAGCGTCGGAATCGACGTGAGGTGTTCGAGATAGGCGGGGACCATGTAGCCGGGCAGCCGTTCCCGCAGGTGTGCCACGGCCCGCTCGGGATCCACGGTCCTGCCCGCGCAGGTGGTGTAGTAGGCGCACAGTTCCACGGTCCCCGGGGTGATCTCCCGGTCGCTGACCACCGCTTGGGCGATTCCGGGCAGGTGCAGCAGCACCGACTCGATCTCGGTCAGTTCCACGCGGTAGCCGCGGATCTTGACCTGGGTGTCGATCCGGCCGTGGTGCTCGACCTCGCCGTGGGCGTTGATCCTGCCCAGGTCCCCGGTCCGGTAGAGCTTGCCGGACGGATTCCCGGGGATGCCGAGGAAGTCCGGAACGAAGGCGCCTTCGGTCATCTCGGGCCGGTTGAGGTAGCCGTCGGCGAGCCCGATCCCGCCGATCGCGATCTCTCCCATCGCGCCCGGTGGCAGAGGTGTGTCCCGTCCCGGATCGAGGACGGCGACCGAGTACGTCGGCAGCGGGACACCGATCGTCACCGGACGGTCGGGGCCAGGGGGCTCCAGGTCGCCGTGACGGTCGCCTCGGTCGGACCGTAGACGTTGAGGAACCGGCGGCCGGGCCGGTGCCAGCGGGTGACCAGGTCCTGCGGACACGGTTCCCCGGACACCAGCAGGAACCGCAGCTCGGACGCGTTCTCGTCCAGGGTGGCCAGCAGGGTGGGAACGCAGCACAGGGCCGAGACCCGGCGCTCCCGCAGGAACGCGTCCAGTTCGGCTCCGAGCAGGCTCGGCCCCTCGGGCCTGGGCACCACCGTGGCACCGGCCATCCAGGGCACCCATATCTCCTCGACGGAGAAGTCGAACGCGATGGTCATCCCCTGGTAGACCCGATCGTCGCAGGTGATGCCGTAGACCTCCGAGGCCACTCGGACGAAGTTGCACACCGCGGGATGTCCGACGGCCACCCCCTTCGGGCGGCCCGTGGATCCCGAGGTGTAGATGACGTAACACAGGTCGTCGGGCGGCTCCCCGACGGCCAGGGCATCGGGGCGCTCGGGAGACTGCTCCGCGACCCTGGACCGCACCCGATCCAGATACAGCGGCTTGGCGCCGGCCGCGAGGTCTCGTGTCCGCTCGGAGAGCCGGGACAGTGACAGGACCATGCGCACGGAGGCATCGGACACGATGTAGCTCAAACGATCCGACGGGAATCCGGCATCCAACGGTACGTACGCGGCGTGTGCCTTGAGCACGGCCAGCATCCCGACATAGGCGTCCACCGCCTCGTCGAGCAGCAACCCGACCCGGTCGCCGGGCCGTACCCCTCGGCCATCAGGAAACGCGCGAGCTGGTTGGCCCTCGCGTCCAGCTGCGGGTACGTGAGAGCGACGTCGGCGGCGTCCACCGCGAGCCGGTCCCCGGTTCCCCGCGCACGCATCCGGTCGCAGCGCTCCTCGAACAGTTGCTCGAGCCGTTCGCCGTCCCGCCACCGAACCGAACCGTCCCATCCCGCACAGCCGAGCAGGCCGTCCGCACGACTCTGCGACCTCGGCAGCCACGCGCGCGACGGCCCTTCCCGCACTGCCCCGTTCCGGTCACTTCCCCACATCGTGCTCTCCTCCATGCGCACCACGGCCATGCCCTCTGCCTCGCCGGATCCGTTCGGTCAGAGGAACTGGGCGGGCTCCCTCTCCAGGAACGCCTTGTGCAGGGCGCGTACGGCGTCCGGCAGCAGGGAGGCGCGGCACGGTACGCACACGCGGGTGTCCGACGCCGACACCGGCTCGAACGGCACGTCCATCCTGTCCAGCGTCTCCCTCAGCCGGAGGAGGATCCCGGCGTGCGAGCGGAGTCCGGACCCGACGAGCGACACGGTCCCGACGTCGTCCTCGCGGACCAGGGCGTCGTACCCGATGTGGGACCGGTCATGGGCCAGGCCGACCACCCGGGCGGGGGATCCGTACGGCGGGGGCCGCTCGGGCTCGTCCGAGACGACGGTGCCCGGATGGTCGTCGTAGGACGACCGCACCCGGAGGGCCACCGCGTAGCGCTCGGCGTACTCGGCGCCGGACAGCGCCAGCACCCGCGCTCCCCCGGCCGCCAGCTCCCGCATGGCCTCATGGGTGAGGTGGCCGATCGGCCTCGCCTCCGGCACGAGCGTGGGATCCGCGGTGAGCACCCCGTCCACATCGGTGCAGATCTCGCATACGTCGGCCTTGAGGGCCGCCGCCAGGGCGACCGCCGTGGTGTCGGATCCACCGCGGCCCAGGGTGGTGACCTCGTCGTCCTCCCCGCACACCCCCTGGAACCCGGTGACCACCGGGATCATGCCGCGGTCCAGCGCCTCCCGGACCAGGCGGGGCCGCACCTCCACGATCCGGGCCCCGCCATGGGCCGGGGTGGTGATCACCCCGGCCTGGCGGCCGGAGCAGGAGCACGCCGAGGCGCCGAGCGCGTGGATCGCCATCGCGGTCAGCGCGCTCGAGACCTGCTCGCCCACGCTCAGCAGGGTGTCCAGCTCCCGCGGAGCGGGTGCGGTGTCCACCTTCCCGGCCAGCGCGAGGAGTTCATCGGTGGCGTCGGCCATGGCGGACACCACCACGACCACGTCGTGGCCCTCGTCATGGCCCCTGACCACCCGTTCGGCCACCCGCCTGATCCGCTCGGTGGTGGGTATCGAGGAGCCTCCGTACTTCTGGACGATGAGAGCCATCCGATGCCCCCTCTCAACGGGTCTCAGCGGGTCTCAGCGGGTCTCAACGGGTCTCAGCGGGCCGGGGAACGATCGGCGCCGGCGGACACGGCATCCACCAGGATCGAGCAGGCCATGTCCACGACCTCGGCGGTGACGTTCAGCGGGGGCAGCAGACGCACCACGGCGTCGTCGCGTCCGCCGCGTTCCACGATGAGGCCGTGGCGCAGCGCGTGGTGCTGGACCGCGGCCGCGACCCCGGTGGCGGGGCGGCCGTCGCGGGGGTCCGCCAGTTCGATCCCCCACATCAGCCCGCGGCCGCGCACCTGGCGGACCCTCGGATCGCGGGTCAGCCCGGCCAGCCGGTCCGCGATCCGGGCACCCTGCTGGCGGACGTTCCCCAGGATGTCGTCCCGCCGGATGATCCGGACCGTCTCCACCCCGGCGGCGAAGGCCAGTTGATTGCCGCGGAAGGTCCCGATGTGCGCACCGGGCGCCCAGGTGTCCAGCGCGGTGTCGTACAGGATGAGGGCGACCGGCAGACCGATGCCGCTCAGCGCCTTGGACGCCACGATGACATCCGGTTCGATGCCGTACCGCTGATGCGCGAACCAGGTGCCGGTGCGTCCGCAGCCGGTCTGGACCTCGTCGACGATCAGGGGGATGCCCAGCGAGCGGGTGACCTCGCGCACTTTGCGGACGAAGTCGGTGCGGGCGACGAAGTTTCCGCCCTCACCCTGCACCATCTCCATGATCACCGCGGCGGGCGGTGGAATGCCGCCGTTGCTGTCCCGCAACGCCTGTTCCAGCAGGTCGGCGCCGTTGACGGAGGGGCCGTCCGGGGCCGGGTCGCCGGCGGTGTACGGGAAGAAGTGCACCCCGGGCATGCCGTCGCGCACGGGCGCCTTCTGGGACACCAGCCCGCTGAGCGCCATCGTGGCGTGGGTGCTGCCATGGAAGGCGCCCCGGAAGGAGATGATGTCGCCCCGGCCGGTCGCGATCTTGCAGAGCTTGATGGCGGCCTCGACGGCGTTGGCCCCCGTCGGCCCGCAGAAGTGCAGCCGTGTGCGCTTGCGCACCTCCGGCGCCAGCATGGACAGCTGGGCCTGGGTGAAGGCGTCCTTGGCGGGGGTGGGGAAGTCCAAGCCGTGGGTGAGGGAGTCGAGCTGATGCGAGACGGCCCGTACCAGCTCCGGATGGTTGTGGCCGAGCGACAGCACCCCGGCGCCGGCGAGGAAGTCGATGAAGACATTGCCGTCGACGTCGCGGACGAAGCTGCCCGAGCCCTCGGCCAGGGCGATGGGCAGATGGCGCGGATAGGTCCGCGCGCTCGACTCCCACCGCTCCTGCCGGGCCAGCAGGGCGGCGGAGCGGGGCCGGGCAGATCGCCGCTGACTCGCGGTGCCGTCAGCGGAGCGGGCCGGAGGAGCGTGGTCATCGAAAGGCCTCCCCAAACATGTGCCGGAGAGCGGTGGACGCGGTCCGCGGGCGAACCGTTCATGTTCTCCACGCTAGGAAGGGGGTGGTTAACCCGCAGCGCGGCGGAGGTCAGACGACGGCAAAAAATGCCGATGGGGCCACATCGCCAGTGGTGGACGCGGCCGGGCGAACCGATCGACGCTCCGTGTTCAGCAGGCGGGTGCGCCGCGCGCCTCACCCGTGGGACGGCGGTGGCTCCGCGGCCGGCAGCAGCAGGGTGAAGGTGGTGGGCCTCGACCGGGCCAGGGTGAGCCGGCCCCCGGCCGTCTCGGCCAGCTCCCGGGCCAATGTCAGTCCGATGCCTCGTCCGGCGGGGGACGTCGTCGCCCCCCGCCGGAAGAGGGTCCGCTGGTCGAGTGGTGGCGAGCCCTCGTCGGACACGTCGACGGCGGTCACGTCACCCGTCTCGCGCACCGTGATCCGGACGGCGCCGCGGCCGTGTCGCAGGGCGTTGTCCAGCAGGACGTCCAGGATCTGTTCGGCGGTGCGGTCGGGGATCCGAAGACCCTCGCCCTCCGGCTCCGCGTCGAGGTCCAGACGTCGGCCCTCGGCGGCGAACGCACCGTGCCAGCGGCGCTCCACCCCCTCGACCACCTCGGCGGCGGGCCGCGCGGTCATGGGCACACCGGGGCCCGGCGTCGCCCTGGCCAGCCGGAGCACCTCGTCCACGGTCCGCTGAAGGTGCCGGGCCTGTTCCAGGGCCTCCGTCACCGCCGCTCGCTGGTCCGCGTCGGGGCCTGCGGCGGCTGCCTCCAGACCGAGCTGCAGACCCGCCAGCGGGGTGCGCAGCTGGTGGGAGGCGTTGGAGGTGAAGTGGCGCTCGTGCTCGAGCCACCTGGTCAGATGCTCGACCATGGTGTTCTGGGTGCGCGCCACCTGGTCGATCTCGGCGATCGCGCTGCCTTCGGCGCGTGCGGTCAGGTCCCCGCCCGCCACCGCTCCGGCCTTCGCCGACAGCGCCTCCAGGGGCGCGCTGAGCGTGCGCGCCTGGCGGCGTGCCACCACGACGGCCGTGGCCAGCGCCACCAGTGCGAGACCGGCCAGACCCAGCCAGGCCAGGACGATGCGGCGCCATACCCCCGCGGTGCCGGACGACGCGCGGACCGTGCCGATCACCTGTTTCCCGGTGGACAGGGGGACGGCCACCACGAGCTGGTGGTCGCCGCGCCCCCGGACCAGGACCCCCTTCTGGGCCTCCCGGGTGATCGCGTCCGCCTTCCCGGGGCCGCTGCCGTCGCGCAGCCGTCCGGACAGGTCATACGCCCCGACGTCGATGCCCCGCTGATGGGCCGGCAGTTCCACGTGGCCGCCCACCACGAACGGGGGTACATGGACCGCGGCCGCCAGGGCCGCGCGCTCCAGCTCATCCCGCTCGTCCGCGAAGAAGGCCGTCTGGATCCCGAGCGCCAGCGGCGTGGCCAGCAGGATCAGTGCCACCAGCACCGCTATCACGGCCACCCGCATCACGCGCTGTCTCATGCGCCCATCATGAACGCGGGCCCGCCCGCTGGGGCCGAGGCGGCGACGCCGCCGTCCGGTTTCACCGCCGTCCGAGCGGCCCGTCCGAGCGGCGGCGCGGGAACTCTGACAGCGGACCGTCCGCGCGCCCCGGGCGGTCACCCGCTCTACGCTTCGGGGCATGTGGACGACAGGGGCCAAGGACCCGGTGTCCGTCCTGTTCATCGAGGACGACGAGGTCATCGGGCGGCATGTGGAAGCTGGTCTGCGATCCCACGGCTACGCCGTGACCCGGGTCCGGACCGGCGGTTCAGGGCTGGCCGAGGCCGACCGGGGTCCCATCGACGTCGTCCTCCTCGACCTCGGCCTCCCCGACATGGACGGCATCGACGTGGCCCGGCAGCTGCGCAACGGGCATCCCGACGTCCTCATCCTCATCCTGACCGCCCGCAGCGACGAGATCGACGTCATCGTGGGCCTGGACGCGGGTGCCGACGACTACCTGGCCAAACCCTTCAGCATGACCGTGCTGCTCGCCCGCCTCCGCGCCCATCTCCGCCGTCGCCCGCCCGCCCCGGCGGGACCGGACGGACTGGTCCGCATCGGCGACCTCACCGTGGACATCGCGGCGCGCCGCTGCCGCCTCGGCGACCGGGAGGTCGAACTGCGCCCCAAGGAGTTCGAACTCCTCACCGTCCTGGTCCGCCATCCGGAGGAGGCGGTCTCCCGCGAAGTGCTCATGGCGGAGGTGTGGGACGAGAACTGGTTCGGGCCGACCAAGACGTTGGACGTCACCATGTCCTCCCTGCGCCGACGGCTGCGGGCGGCGGCGTCCGACGCGCCCGCGCCCGTCGCCCTCCCCGCCCTCACCACTCTGCGCGGACACGGCTACCGGCTCGACCCACCCGAGCCGCTGGGCGGCCCGTGATGACCGACGGCGTCGGTGAGTCAGGCGTCCGTGCCGCTGTACGGGGCCCAACGGGCGACCACCGTCACGGCTTGTTCGATCTGGTCGTCGGCGAGGTCACCGCGTGCGGTGAGTCGTAGCCGGGAGTGGCGGTCGGGCGTGGACGGCGGCCGGAAGCAGCCCACCGCCACGCCTGCCTCCCGGCACGCTCGCGCCCATGCCACGGCCGCTTCCGGCGAGGGCGCGCGGACGGACACCACGGCGGCGTCCGGCACGCTCGCCTCCAGACCGGCGGCCGCCAGGCCCGTCGACAGCCGCCGGTCCACCTCCCGGGCGCGTGCGGCGCGCTCCGGCTCCTCACGCAACAGCCGCGGCGCGCCCAGGGCCGCGCCCACGCTCGCCGGGGCGCGTCCGTCACGCCTGTGCCGACACCGGGATGCCCAGTCGGTCGGCCACGGTGGTGAGGGCCGTTCCCAGCGGGAGTGCGACCCGGGTGGCGGCGTGCCGGTCGCCCCGGGTCGGGTCCAGGTTGACGATCAGCACCGGCTTCCCGGCCCGGGCCGCCTGGCGGACGAACCTGAGCCCGGACATCACCGTCAGTGAGGATCCCAGGACCAGCAGCGAGGCCGCCTCGCGGACCAGCTCGCGGCAGTGCTCGACCCGCCGTGGCGGAACGGCTTCGCCGAAGAACACCACGTCCGGCTTGAGGATGCCGCCGCAGACCGTACAGGGCACCACGCGGAAGTCCCCGACCTGCTCGTCGGTGAGGTCGGCGTCACCGTCCGGGTTGATTCCGGCGGCCACCGGCTCGAAGCCCGCGTTGGCCTCCTCCAGCCGCCGGGCGAGTTCGCGGCGCGGGCTGAAGGTGCCGCAGGAGAGGCAGACGACCCGGTCCAGGCTTCCGTGGAGTTCCACGACGCCCTCGCTGCCGGCCGCCTGGTGCAGGCCGTCGACGTTCTGGGTGATCACACCCGAGAGCAGGCCGTGCCGCGCGAACGCGGCCACGGCCCGGTGCCCGGCGTTCGGACGGGCGCGGCCGAAGGTGCGCCAGCCGAGGTGGCTGCGGGCCCAGTACCGGCGCCGGGCCCGGGCGTCGGCCGTGAAGTCCTGGTAGGTCATCGGGGTGTGCCGGCTCAGGCTCCCGCCCACGCCCCGGTAGTCGGGGATGCCCGACTCCGTGGAGATGCCCGCCCCGCTGAGCACCAGCACACCGCCGGTGCTCAGCGCGTCGGCGACCGGTTCCGGATCCGTACTGCCCGGCGGCAGGTCCTCGGCGGGGGTCCAGCTCAATGTGGGGCGCATGCGCATGCCGCCAGAGTACGGAACCGGCCGCCGCCCGCTTCCGCCGTCGATGGCGCCAGTGGACGGGTTACGGGCCAGGGCCGTGCCGGTGCCCGGGCACACCCGGCTGCCGGGCTATGTACGTCAACGGCTTGGGTGCCGAGAGACGGGACGACGCTGAAGGGGCCCGGCCGGTGGAGGATGGACCGGGCTGCTGCCTCAGCCCGGTCCGACACCAGGATGGAGAACTCCCCGTGATCCCCACCGATCTCTACCCCGCCGACCGTCTGGAGCGCGCCCGGGAGGCCGCTGCCGACGCGGGCCTGGGCGCGCTGCTGATCAGCCCCGGCGCCGATCTGCGCTATCTGACGGGTTATCAGGCCCTTCCCCTGGAGCGGCTCACCTGTCTCGTGCTCCCCGTGGACGGCGACCCCTTCCTCCTGGTCCCGGAGTTGGAGCGGCCCGCCGCGCTCGCGTCCCCGGCCGGGAACCTCGGCATCGAGATCACCGGATGGGCCGAGACCGAGGACCCGTACGCCCTCGTCGCGGCCAGGCTGCCCGCCGGTATGGCCCGGGTCGGCGTCGACAACCACATGTGGGCCGAGAAGGTCGTCGCCTTCCGCGAGGCGCTGCCCCACGCCGACCAGGCACTCGCCGGAGAGGTGCTCGGCCGGCTGCGGATCCGCAAGACCGAGGCCGAGGTCGAGGCGCTGCGCCGGGCGGGGGCGGCCATCGACCGGGTGCACGCCCGCATGGGCGAGTGGCTGCGCGCCGGGCGCACCGAACGCGAGGTCGGCCGGGACATCGCGGACGCCATGGTGGCCGAAGGCCATGTGCGGGCCGACTTCGTCATCGTCGGCTCCGGACCCCATGGCGCCAGTCCCCACCATGAGCTGTCCGACCGGGTGATCCGGCCCGGTGACCCCGTGGTGGTCGACATCGGGGGGACCACCGAAGACGGCTACTGCTCCGACTCCACCCGCGATTACGTCGTCGGCGAGCCGCCGGCGGAGTACCGACGGCTGTATGAGGTGCTGTTGACCGCCCAGCGTGCCCAGACCGACGCGGTACGGCCCGGTATCACCGCCGAGCAGTTGGACGCGATCGGCCGGGACGTCATCACGGACGCGGGCTTCGGACCGCACTTCATCCACCGGACCGGCCATGGCATCGGGCTGGAAACCCACGAGGAGCCCTACATCGTGGCGGGCTCCGCCCTGCCGCTGGAGCCCGGCATGGCCTTCTCCGTCGAGCCGGGCATCTATCTTCCCGACCGGTTCGGGGCCCGGATCGAGGACATCGTCGTCTGCACCGACGACGGCGGTGAACGGCTCAACCGCACCAGCCGTGAACTGGTCGTGCTGCCGTGACCCTCCCGTACCGCCTTGAGGGTCCTTCTGACGGATCTCCGTGGAGGAAGGACCCCAGCCGCTTTCCCCCCGGCCCCAGAAGGCATCGCGCCTTCTGGGGCAGCGGGCCGGGCGGCTCGCGCGGCGGGCGATTCCGGCGTGCGGCGGCGGACTCCCGCTTGTGGCGGCGGATTACGGCTTGTGGCGCGCGGCTACACCGCGCCGTCGACGAACGCGGCGCGGATGCCGTCGACGTCGGAGCCGAGCAGGCCCAGCGTCCGCGCTGTGCGCCCGCCGGCCACGAAGTCCTGTCCGCACAGGGCCGTGCCCAGGGCGACGAACGAGTCGGTCAGGGGCAGGGAGAGCCCGATCTGCGCGGCCAGTGAACTCCAGGTGACCAGTCCGAAGGGGATGTCCTCGGTGAAGTACCGGTGCTTGACCGAGTCGGGTTCGGGGAAACCCTGACGGCCGTAGCCCTGCACGATGCGCTCGACGAAGCTGCCCTCGGTCACCTCGTAGGCGGTGTTGAGGAAGTCCCAGAAGCTGGCCGCCTTCACTCCGAGGGCGTCCGCCAGGGCGAGGCGTTCGCGGTCGAGGGCGTCGATGACCTCGGCGATGCGCGGTGTCACCAGGCTGTGCAGCGGGTGGCGGTCGGCGTCCTCGACCGTCTTGAAGTTCAGCACCGCCGGCGGAACGTGGTAGATGGGGTTGCAGTTGTTGAGCCCGACGGTCAGCGTGTCCTCGCCCGGCACGTACCGGTCACCGAAGTACGTCCGCAGGATGTCGAGGGCCCGGGGCGTGTCCGCGCTGGGTACGGCGGCCAGTGGGACGGCGTGCTTGATCGCCCCGATGTAGACGTGCCCGGGGCGGCGCAGCCGGCATGTGTAGAGACTGGTCGGCGTCTCCGCGATGAGGCAGGGCCGCCGATCGGCGAGCGCGAACATGCGCGCGAGCTCGACGCCGCTGCCGAGCACGCCCGGCTGGAACAGGACGAGTTGGTCCGGCGCGAGGACGGACGCGAGTTCCTGGGACAGGTAGGCGTGCGCGAAGGCGGGCGCGGCGACGATGACCACCTCGGCGCCGCTGACGGCTTGCCCGAGGTCGGTCGTCAGCACCGAGGGTGTGCCGTGGCCCGCCACGTCTCCGGTCATGTCGATGCCGTCGTTGGCCTTGATCGGTTCAAGATCGCGGCCCCACCTGTCGAAGATCCGTACGTCGTGTCCCTTGAAGGACATGTGGCCGGCGATGGCCTGGCCGACGTTGCCTGCGCCGATGATGGCGATGCTGCCCATGGTGAGTGACTCTTCCGTATCCGAAGTGGTGGGGGAGTGGGCTCGGCGGTGCCGAGCGGTGTGAGGCGCTGGTGTGGTGGTGGCGTCATCTGACGGGCACCCCTGGGCCGAGCGGGATTCCCAGGGCGTACCAGAGGGCGAAGAAGGACGACCACGAGACGAGTACGGCGAGGGCCACGGGAACCGTGAAGGACAGCATGGTTCCGATGCCCGCACCCTTCCGGAACTGCTGGAGGAATCCCAGGGCCAGGACGAAGTACGCGTTCATGGGCGTGGTGTTGGTGACCGAGTCCCCGATCATGAAGGAGACCATCGCCGCCTGGGGGAGAGCCCGATGTACATCGCCAGGGGGACCACGACGGGGGCGAGGATGGACCACATCGCCGAACCGCTGCTGATGATGATGTTCAGTCCGCTGATGGCCAGGATGATCACGAGCAGGATGATGAGGTGGGGCGCGTCCAGGGACTTCAGGAGCCGGGCGCCCTCAACGGTGATCACATTGCTGATGCCGGTCCAGGTGAAGTACGCGAGGAACTGCGCGACCACGAAGAACAGCACGATCACGGGGACGAAGGACCTCACCCCGTCGGCCATGGCGGAGGGGACGGCCGACAGAGAGGGGATCGTGCCCACCTGCCTGCCGTAGACGATGCCGAGGATCGCGAACAGCAGCGAGATGAACACGGCGATGTTCACCACGACCACGGACTGGACGATGCTGCCGCCCTCGCCGCGGAACGGGGATCCCGGCAGCAGGAGCGCTGACACCGCCAGGACGTAGAGCACGAGCACCGCGCCGGACAGCCTCATGGCGCGTTTCTCGACGGCGCTCAACGTGAAGGAGGAGGGGACCTCGCCGGCCGGGCCGCCGTGCTGGGGCGCCTCGCCGTGGGCGGTGGTGTTGAAGAGCCTGTCGGCGGCCGCGTCGTCCTCGGGTGTGGTGACGAACTCGGGCCGTCGGGCCAGGACGCGGTCGACCGTGAGGGCGATGACGGCGGCGAGGAACACCGAGGAGACCGCGGTGAAGAAGTAGGTGGCCACCGGAGTGATGACATAGTCCGGATCGACGGTGTGTGCGGCCTCGGCCGCCAGGGACGACCTGACCGCGTCGGCCGGCGTCACCAGCGGGCTGGCGTTGAAGCCGATGGCCGTCGACGCGTAGGCGACCATCAGGCCGAGCACCGGGCTGCGGCCCACGGTCCGGAAGGCCAGCGCTCCCAGCGGGATCATCACGATGTAGGCCGAGTCGCTCATGACGTGCGCGATCATGGAGCCGAACGCGATGGAGAAGGTCAGCCACCGCACGGGCAGACGGCCGATCGTGACGCGAAGCAGCGCGGTGAGAAGGCCGCTCTTCTCGGTGACGCTGACGCCGAGAAGAACCACGACCACGACCGACAGCGGCGCGAACCCGGCGAAGTTGTCCAGCGCGGACTCCGCGGCGAACTTGGCTCCCTGAAGCGAGAGCAGGCTCTTGACCGCGACGGAGTCACCTGTTGAGGGCAGTGTGACGGACACGCCCGCGCCGGCCAGCACGGCACTGAGCACACCGAGCAGTGCCACGAAGATCCAGAACAGCCAGAACGGATGGGGAAGCCTGTTTCCCGCGCGTTCCAAGGCGCTGAGAGCCCGGAACAACCGGTTCATGGGGCCATCCACGGTTGGACTGCTGCTGCGAAGTTGCGTCATCTGGGGCCTTATCGGGTCGGCGGTGAACGCGGCTCTGGGTGACCGCGGGGAGGGTTCCGCTTCCGTTCGGCACGAGTCGGTCTTCCCACCGGGCTCGTGCAATCCCTGTGATATTTCACAGGGATGATACGCTCGGGAAGGTAGTTGTCAACAGGTCTTCGCGCAGGTGGGCGCCGGATGACGAGGGCCGCCACGCGGGTGCTCGAAGGGGAGCTGTGCTGTGAGTTCGGGATCGTCGATGGCGCAGCAGGCGTACGCGTCCCTCAAGCGCGACATCATCCGATGCCGCCTCCGCCCCGGCGACGTCATCGTCGAAGCGTGGCTCGCCGAGCGCTACGGAATGAGCAAGACCCCGGTGCGCGAGGCCATCAACGCGCTGCGCAGGGAGGGCCTTGTCGTCGTCGTCCCGCGGCGCGGCACCTTCGTCAAGCCGACGGACCTCGGCGACCTCCAGGACACCTATCGCCTGCGACGGCTCCTCGAGCCGGAAGCGGCCGTGCTCGCCTCACAGCGAGCCGGCGCAGAGGATTTGGACCGCCTGGACGCACTCAGCGCGGCGACCGTGGCGCCGAACGCCTCACGTCCCGACCTGAACGAGGCGAACCGGCTGCTGCATGTGGCGATCGCCGAAGTCGCGCGCGTGTCGCTGATGATCCCAATGATCAATACGCTGCACGAGGAGATCGAACGCTTCCTCAACCTCCGGGGTGAACTCGGCCGACCCCCTTACACAAGCGTCAACCACGGGCGGTTGGTCGAGACGATCAGGAGCGGTTCGGAGGAGGAGATCAGGAGGGTCGTCCTCGAAGGCATCGAACGCTCACGCCAGTACATGCTGGACACCCTGCTGTCCGGAGGGAACGAGACGAACGGCGCGGGGAAGCCGGTGTGAGGCCCCTGCTCTCGTCCGGGAGGCGGGCTGGGGCCGGCGCGCGGTGACACCCATTACGGGACCAGGGAGATGACCGTCCGCGACCCCGACGGGCGCCTGTGGAGCCTCCAGGCTCCCGCCAAGAGCTGACCGCGACGAAAGGGGAACACCGTGGTGGACGAGCGGACCGGGGCGCCGGACAGCACCGCCGTGCGGACCGCCCTCTGGCGGGCCATGCATGTCCAGGTCGACCCGCCGCCGCATGTGTTCGAGGACGAGATCGGCCTGCGGCTGGCGGACCCCGGCGCTGACTGGCGCCGCCGCCCCGACATGGACCCGGATGCCACCAGAGGGTTCCGGGCGTCCATGGTGGCCCGCGCTCGTTTCATCGAGGACCTGATCGATGAGCGGGCCGATCACGGCGTCACCCAGTACGTCATCCTGGGAGCCGGGCTGGACACCTTCGCCCAGCGCAGGCCGGAGGCCGCCTCCCGGGTACGGGTCTTCGAGGTCGACCAGCCCGGCCCGCAGGCCTGGAAACGCCACCGCCTGGACGAACTCGGCTACGGCGTCCCCGACTGGCTGCACCTGGTGCCGGTCGACTTCGAGGCGAGCGAAGACTGGCTGAAGCAGCTGGCCGCCGCCGGCTTCGATGCCGGCCGACCCGCGGTCATCGTCTCCACCGGCGTCACCATGTACCTCACCAAGGACGCCACCGCGGCCACCCTGCGCCAGATCGCCGGGCTCGCACCCGGCTCGACGCTCGCCATGACCTTCCTGCTGCCGCTCGAACTCCTCGCCGCCGCCGACCGCCCCGGCCTCCGGGCGAGCAAGGAGGGCGCCCGAGCGTCCGGAACGCCGTTCATCAGCTTCTACGAACCGCACGAGATGCTGGAACTGGGCCGCGAAGCCGGTTTCCACGACGTCCGGCATGTGTCGGGAGGCTCGCTCGCCGCGCGCTACTTCGCCGATCGCACCGACGGCCTCCGCCCCTCGAGCGGAGAAGATCTGCTGCTGGCCACCACCTGACGCGCACGGCCGGATGGCGTCCCTCCGCGATCGTGGGGCTTGCCCATACGTATTGCACCGGCCGATCCAAAACGGCTAAGGTGGTGCCATGGCCCGACCGCGGAAGTTCGACGAGGAGCGGGCCCTGGACGCGGCGATGCGCACGTTCTGGGAGAAGGGCTACGAGGCCACTTCCACCCAGGACCTGTGCGAAGCCACCGGCCTGGGGCGCAGCAGCATCTACAACACGTTCAAGAGCAAGCAGGACCTGTTCGAGCGTGCGCTGGCCCACTACATCGACACCATGACCACCGCCCAGCTGGCCGTGCTGGAGGACACGCGGCACAGTGCGGCTGATCGCATCCGCGCTCTGTTCGCCATGGTCGTCGACGGCGAGACCGAGCACCGGGCCGGCGGCCGCAGCCTGGGCTGCCTGACCGTGAACACCACGGTCGAACTGGCCGCTCGGGACGACAGCCGGGCGGCGAGAATGCTGGAGCGCGACACGGCCCGCAGACTCACGGTGTTGCGCGCGGTGGTCGAGGAGGGTCGCCGGGACGGCAGTATCACCTCCCCGCGGGACGCCGAAGCGGTGGCCCGCTTCATCAACGCGGCGATCGGCGGCATGCGCGTCTCGAGCCAGGGCGGCGCCGACCGGACCACGCTGGAGTCGATCGCCGAAGTCACCCTCGACGCGCTGACTCACTGACCCGCTGACGCACTGACCCACGCTCCGCCCCGGGCGGTGCCTGCCCATGCCCGCGTTTTGAACTGAACAATACATAACTCGTCAACCAGCAAGGAGACAAAACCGTGCCCCGTGCCGTATACGTCCTGGCGCTCGGCATCTTCGCCATGGTGACCAGCGAGTTCGTGGTCGCCGGACTGATGCCGCAGATGGCCGACGGCCTGAACGCCACCATCCCGCAGATCGGATACCTCATCACCGCGTTCGCGGTGGCCATGGCGGCCGGCGGGCCGTTCCTCACCGTGGCGCTCATGAAACTCCCCCCACGAACGGCACTGATGGTGCTGTTCGCCATCTTCCTGGCGGGCAACGTCCTGGCCGCCACCGCGGCCGGCTACGCCACGATGATGGCCGCGCGGATCATCACCGGCATCGCCTCCCAGGCCTTCTTCGGCGTGGGCATCTCGATGTGCGCCCAGATCACCCGCCCCGAGGTCCGCGGCCGCGCGATCGCCGTCGCGATGAACGGCCTCATGCTCGGCACCCTGCTCGGACTGCCCATGTCCACCCTGGTCGGCGAGCGGTTCGGCTGGCGCGCGGCGTTCTGGACCATCACCGCCATCACCGTGCTCGCCGCCGTGGCGACCCTGTTCGGCGTGGACCGCATCGAGCGCGCCGAGGGCGGCGGCGGCTTCCGGCAGGAGGTCGGCGTCTTCAAGAAGCCCAAGCTGTGGCTGGTGCTCTCCACCAGCACGCTCATCATCGGCGCCACCTTCTCCGCCTTCAGCTACTTCAACCCGATCCTCACCGGCCTCACCGGTTTCTCCACCGGCACCGTCCCCGTCCTGCTGATCGCCTACGGCGCCGCCACCGTCGTCGGCAACACCGTCGTCGGCCGCTTCGCCGACCGCCACACCGTCCCTGTCCTCGCCGTCGGCCTGATCCTCAACACCGTGTTCCTGACCGGCTTCGCCCTCCTCGCCGATCTGCCCGCACCGGCCGTCATCTGCATGATGGGCATCGGTCTTGTCGGCGTCACCATGAACCCGGCGATGGCGACCCGCGTCCAGCGCACCGGCAACGCCGGACCGCTGGTCAACACCGTCCACTCCTCGTTCATCACCCTCGGGATCATCCTCGGGTCCTCCATCGGCGCCGCGGTGATCGACGCCTGGGGTCTGCGCGCCCCGCTCTGGCTCGGCGCGGTCATGGCGCTGGTCGGCCTGGCCACCCTCCTGCCCGACCTCGCCCGCCGTTTCGCCCCCGCACCGAGCCTCGCCTCCCCTGCCCCGCCGAACGGGCGGAACGAGTGTGAGCGGGCGCGTCATTCGGGCGTCTTACGGGACGCGCAACGCCTGGCGCCAGTAGTCGGTGACGGTGTGGCGCAGCCGTGCGGTGTCGACGGTGTGGGGGTCGAGGAGGCACTGCAGTCCGATCCCGCGCAGCTGTCCGAGAATCGCGATGGCGACGTCGTCGGGATCGACGTCCGGGCGCACGTCGCCGTCGGCGATGCCGGCGGCGACGTCGGTGCGCAGGTCGGAGCGGAATGCCTCGTCGCGCTCGCGGAAGATCGGGGCCAGTTCGGACGCGGTGGCCGCTTCGGCCCACAGCAGCAGGAAGGCCCGGTTCATGGTTCCGGCGCCTTGGGAGGCGCCGATGTAGCCGTCGACGAGTCGCAGGAGCCGGTCCAGCCCCGGCGGGAGGTCCGCGAGCCCGGGGACGAAGCCGGTTTGCGTGGTGCGGGCCAGTCGCTCGATCAGGGTCTGCTTGGACCCGAAGTGGTGGGTGACGATCCCGCGGCTGTAACCGGCTCGTTCGCCGACCCGTGCCAGCGTCAGGGACCGCACACCGTGCTCGACGACCAGTTCGGCGGCGGCGTCGAGCAGCGCGGCTTCGGCCTGGGCACGGCGCTCCTGCTGGGTACGGCGAGTGGTGACCATGCGGATACCCTAGCAATTAACTTGCGTGTTGACCGACAAGTGTGTGGTGATCGCGAGCTGGTCCGCGGTCGGCTCGGCGCTCGTGGCCGGACGCCACGTCTCAGGTCGGCCCGGGTTCGGTAGAAGAGTTCGCCTGCCCGGCCGAACTCACAAAGGGCTTCCCGGCCATCGCCACGAGTATTGACATGTTCGCGGACGATCCTTATGGTCCAGGCCATTCCTGTCCGTATGTGGGAACTGCGTTCTCATCCATGAACAAAAAGAGGTCATCGGATGGCACGAACCAGAACCGCGTTATTCAGTGTTCTCGCCCTGCTGGCCGGTCTGCTGAGCCTTCAGCTCGGCGGACCGGCCCCGCGGGCCACGGCCGCGCCGGCCGCCTTCACCCATCCCGGGGTGCTGGTGAGCCGGGCCCAACTCGACTACGCCCGCTCGAAGGTGCAGGCCGGCCAGCAGCCCTGGAAGGCCGCCTACGACGACATGATGGGCAGCTCCTACGCCTCGCTGTCGCGCACCCCCCAACCGCGCGCCGTCGTGGAGTGCGGCTCATCGTCCAACCCCAACCACGGATGCACCGAGGAGCGCCAGGACGCCATCGCGGCCTACACCGACGCGCTCGCCTGGTACTTCACCCGGGACAGCAGATACGCCAAGAAGTCGATCGAGATCATGGACGCCTGGTCCGCCACGATCACCGATCACACCAACAGCAACGCCCCGCTCCAGTCCGGCTGGTCCGGTGCCACCTGGCCGCGCGCCGCCGAGATCATCAAGTACACCTACGACGGCGGCTGGCCGGGCGCCGGACGCTTCGCCACCATGCTGCGGGACGTCTACCTCCCCGAGGTGATCAACGGCGCCGCCACCAAGAACGGCAACTGGGAACTGGTGATGACCGAGGCGGCCATCGGCATCGCGGTCTTCCTCGAGGACCGCTCCGCCTACGACAAGGCGGTCAGCACCTACCTCGACCGCGTCCCGGCGTACGTCTACCTGACCAGCGACGGCGACCTGCCCAAGCCGCCCGCGGACAGCAGCATCGACACCGAGGCCGAGATCATCAAGTACTGGCAGGGGCAGAGCACCTTCGCCGACGGCCTCGCCCAGGAGACCTGCCGCGACTTCGGGCACACCGGCTGGGGCATCGCCTCCATCGCGGACATCGCGGAGACCAGCCGCATCCAGGGCCAGGACCTCTACCCGAAGATCCAGGACCGGCTGCGCTACGCCCTGGGCTTCCACACCGCCTACGAGAACGGCACC
Source organism: Streptomyces violaceusniger (assembly GCA_005405945.1). Taxonomy (GTDB): domain Bacteria; phylum Actinomycetota; class Actinomycetes; order Streptomycetales; family Streptomycetaceae; genus Streptomyces; species Streptomyces violaceusniger. The sequence continues at coordinate 2,496,504 of BJHW01000001.1, read as the reverse complement.
GCCGTGCCGTCCTGGCTGTGCGGGGGCTCGGTCAAGAAGGGGCTCGACCAGGTCACCGAGGTCGGCTACAACGCCCTCCACAACCGCCTCGGCATCAGCATGTCCAACACCCAGAAGTACACCGAGGCCCACCGCCCGTCCGGCACGGACAACTACTTCAACGCCTGGACCACCCTCACCCACGCGGAGAACCCGTCCTGACCGGGCGGTGCCCCGGCCCCCGCTGCCGCCGGGGGCCGGGGTGCGCGAGCGGTAGACGACATAGGGCCTGGCGAGGTAGCCGACGGGGCGGTGAAGGCGTGGACGAGTCGGCTGAAGGGCCAGAGGGCGAACAGGGCCATCGCCAGCAGGGCGTGGAGCCGGTAGACCAGGGGCGCGTCGGCCATGGCGGGCACGTCGGGGTCGAGCGTGAACAGGCTGCGGAACCAGATCGAGACGCCCTGCCGGTAGTCGTAGGAGTGGTGGCCGGCGCCGGTGGCGGTGGCGGTGAGCCCGGCGAGCAGGACGGTGGCGAGCAGCGGGTACACGACGCGGTCGCCGCGGCTGGTGGCGGCGCGTACGGCGGGCACGCGCAGCCGCCGGTACAGCAGGATGCCGAGGCCGGTGGCGGTGGCCAGTCCCGCGGTGCCGCCGACGAGCAGGGCGTTGGCGTGGTACAGCGATTCGCTGACGCGCAGCCGTTCGGTGAGTGTTTCGGGGATGAGCAGGCCCACGACATGGCCGGCGATCACGAACAGCAGTCCGTAGTGGAAGAGCGGCCCACCGATGGAGAGCAGGCGGTGTTCGTGGAGCTGGCTGGAGCGGGTGGTGAAGCCGAACCGGTCGTAGTGGTAGCGCCAGGCGGCGCCGGCGATGAAGAGGGTGAGGACGAGGTAGGGGAGGACGCCCCACAGGGCGATGTGCAGGTGGTTCATCGACCGGATCCTCTCGCGAGGGGGTGTCGGTGGGGGTGGTCGCGGCGAAGGGGGCCAGGCCCACGGTTTCGGTGGGCGGTCCGCCGCGGGCGAGCGCGAGGGCCGCGGCGCGGTCGGCCGGTGAGGGGCCGGGCAGGGTGTCGCAGACGGCGCACAGGACGTCGGCGTACGGACTGCCGTGGTCGGTGAGGGACATCCGCAGCAGTTCCAGGGCGGCGCGGTGGTCGCACAGCAGTTGGGTGCCCGGGGCCGGGCAGCGGGCGGCGAACTCCAGCATCAGCGGCAGGTGGTCGGGGAGTTCGTCCTCGGGGGCGCCCAGCCGTGGGTGCGGTAGTGGGCCTTGAGCGCGGCGAGGGTGCCGCCGCGGCGGCGGGTGTCGCCGTCGGTGTAGTAGGTGAGGTGCAGGGTGCGGCGGCGGCTGCGGTCGAAGGTCCGGACGTAGGCGGAGGCCAGGTCGAGCACCGGGACTCCGTCGACCCCGGCGCAGAACCGCAGCAGCGGCGCGGCGGCGGGGATGGTGAGTTCGGTCAGGCAGTCCCGTACCAGGGCGTGGCGGGCGGGCCAGTCCGGCCCGGGGTAGCCGAGGAGGAGGGCGGCGGCCTGGTGCACCGCGGGGGTGGCCGGGTTCACCGGGTGCCCTCGTCGCGCTGGGGGAACAGCCCGGCGGGGCGGCCGCGGCCGTTCCAGTTCAGCAGGTTGAGCCGGCCGGCGAGGCCGGATCCGGCGCCGGCGGGTTCGGGTGCCGGGGGCGCGTGGAAGGCGTCGGCGCCCTCGTACGGCATCATGCCGGGCAGCCCGTCGCCGTCGAGGCTGCAGGTGTCGGTGGGGGCGCCGCCGCCGGGTGTGGCGGTGTAGCTGGTGGGGATGACGTACCGCTCCTCGTACTTGGCGAGGGCGAGCAGCCGGTACATCGCCTCGATGCCGTCCTGGTCCAGGCCGACGGCCGCCGCGATGGCGGGGTCGCGCTCCTCGCCGAGGTTGATCCGGCGCATATGGCTGCGCATCGCGGCCAGCCGGCACAGGGCGGCCTCGACCGGTCCGGGGTCGCCCGCGGTGAAGAGTTCGGCGAGATAGCCCAGGGGGATGCGGAGGCTGTCGATGGCGCCGAAGAGGTTGACGGGGTCCTCGCCGTCGTGGCCGGTGGCGGTGAGCGCGTCGACGACCGGGGACAGCGGGGGGACGTACCAGACCATGGGCATGGTGCGGTATTCGGGGTGCAGCGGCAGGGCGACCCGGTACCGGCTGATGAGCGCGTGCACCGGGGAGCGCCGGGCGGCCTCGATCCAGTCGTGCGGAATGCCGGAGTCGGCGGCGGCGCGGGCGACATCGGGGTCCTCGGGGTCGAGGAAGCAGCCGAGCTGGGCTTCGTAGAGGTCCTTCTCGTCGGTGGTGGCGGCGGCCTCGCCGACCTTGTCGGGGTCGTAGAGCATGACGCCGAGGTAGCGCAGCCGTCCCACGCAGGTCTCCGAGCACACGGTGGGCTCCCCGGCCTCGATGCGCGGGTAGCACAGGGTGCACTTCTCGGCCTTGCCGCTGCGGTGGTTGAAGTAGACCTTCTTGTACGGGCAGCCGCTGACGCACATGCGCCAGCCGCGGCAGCGGTCCTGGTCGACCAGGACGATGCCGTCCTCGATCCGCTTGTACATCGCGCCGGAGGGGCAGACGGCGACGCAGGAGGGGTTGAGGCAGTGTTCGCAGATGCGCGGCAGGTAGAACATGAACGCCTGCTCGTACTCGAGCCGGACCTTCTCGCTCATCTTCGCCAGGACCGGGTCGCCCGCGAGGTGTTCGGGGCCGCCGCCGAGGTCGTCGTCCCAGTTGGGGCCCCAGGTGACGGCGGTGGGGCGGCCGTCGACGAGGGAGCGGGGCGGGGCGGTGGGCACGTCGTCGCCGAGCGGGGCGGTGGTGAGGGTGTCGTAGTCGTACGTCCAGGGCTGGTAGTAGTCGTCCAGCCGGGGCAGTTCGGGGTTGGCGAACAGCCGGGCGAGGCGGCGGGCGCGGCCGCCGGTGCGGGGCACCAGCTTGCCGCCCTTGAGCTGCCAGCCGCCCTTCCAGGTGTCCTGGTCCTCGTAGCCGCGGGGGTAGCCCTGGCCGGGGCGGGTCTCGACGTTGTTGAACCAGACGTATTCGGTGCCGGAGCGATTGGTCCAGGTCTGTTTGCAGGTGACCGAGCAGGTGTGGCAGCCGATGCACTTGTCGAGGTTCATGACCATGGCTACCTGGGCCATCACCCGGGGGCTGCGCGGCCGGTGGCGCGGCATGTCAGTACTCCACGTTCTGGGAGCGGCGCCGGATGACGGTGACCGCGTCCCGCTGGTTGCCGGTGGGTCCGTAGTAGTTGGGGCGAAGGAGAGCTGGGCGTAGCCGCCGATGAGGTGGGTGGGTTTGATGAGGAGCTTGGTGAGGGCGTTGTGCACACCGCCGCGGCGGCCGGTGGCCTCGGACTTGGGCACGTTCACCAGCCGTTCCTGCACGTGGTACATGAACACGGTGCCGGTGGGCATCCGGTGGGAGACCACGGCGCGGGCCACCACGACGCCGTTGGCGTTGACGGCCTCGATCCAGTCGTTGTCGGACACCCCGATGGCCTCTGCGTCGGGGACGCTGAGCCAGATGACCGGGCCGCCGCGGGCCAGGGTCTGCATGAGGAGGTTTTCCTGGTACTCGGAGTGGATGGACCACTTGGAGTGCGGGGTGAGATAGCGGACGGTGACCGAGCGGCCGGTGTCGCCGTCCGTCCCGGGCTGGGCCTCGCCGAGGGCGGCGAGGTCCAACGGCGGCCGGTAGACGGGCAGTTGTTCACCGAGCTCGGCCATCCAGGAGTGGTCGAGATAGAAGTGCTGGCGGCCGGTGAGGGTGTGCCAGGGCTTGCGGTGTTCGGTGTTGATGGTGAACGGTGCGTAGCGGCGGTCGGGGGCCTCCTTGCCGGACCATTCGAAGCTGGCGCCGACCTGCACGGGGCGGGCCTGGGTGTCGGAGAACACCACGCGGCGCTCGGCCACCGAGGCGCCCAGTTCGGTGAGGCCGGAGCCGGGGCCGCACTGCTCGGCGAGCCGGGCGAATCCCTCGGCGGCGAGGCGCCCATTGGTGGTGCCGGACAGCGCGAGGATGGCCTCGCACATCTTGGCGTCGGTGTCCAGGAGGGGCCGGCCCGCCGCGGCGCCGTCGGTGGCGGTGCCACAGCGGTCGGCCAGCCAGGCGACCTCCTGGTCCGGGGTCACGGTGACGCCCTTGACCTGCATGCCCGCCTGCTGGGCCAGCGGGCCGAAGGCGGCGAGGCGGTCGGCGACGGCGGTGTAGTCGCGGGTCACGAGGGCGACGTTCGGCAGGTTCACGCCCGGTACGGCCGGGGTCTGGCCGTCGCGCCAGTCCGGTACGGTCCAGCCGGGCTGGGCGGTCTCGCCCGGGGTGTCGTGCATCAGGGCGGTGGCGACCAGGTCGTGGGCGGTGTCCAGCCGTCCGGCGGCGAGTTCGCTGAGCTTGCGGGCGAGGCCGTGGAAGATGTCGAAGTCGGTGCGGGCCTGCCAGGGCGGGCTGATGGCCGGGCTGAAGGCGTGTACGTAGGGGTGCATATCGGTGCTGGACAGGTCGTGCTTCTCGTACCAGGTGGCGGCGGGGAGCACGAGGTCGGCGAAGAGGGTGGTGGAGGTCATCCGGAAGTCCAGCGCGAGCAGCAGGTCGAGCTTGCCGTGGGGCGCCTGGTCCTGCCAGGTGAGGTCCGCCGGGCGGCGGTCCGGTGGGGTCTCCTCGGCGGTGGAGTTGTCCTGGGCGCCCAGCAGATGGCGCAGGAAGTACTCGTTGCCCTTGGCCGAGGAGCCGATCAGGTTGGCCCGCCACACGGTGAGCACACGCGGCCAGTTCTCGGGCGCGTCGGGGTTCTCGCAGGCGAACTCCAGCTCGCCCGAGGCGAGTTGTTCGGCGACCCACTCCTGTGCCGGGCGTCCGCTCTGCCGCACCCGGCGGCCGAGCTCCAGGGAATTGGCGGAGAAGGTGGGGTAGGAGGGCATCCAGCCCAGCCGCATCGACTGGGCGACCAGATCGGCGGTGTGGCGGCCGGTGAACAGCCCCTGGCCGGTGGGCGAGGCGAGCGCGTCGGCGCCGTACCGTTCGTAGCGCCACTGGTCGGTGTGGAGGTACCAGTACGGGGTGCCCGCCATCTGCCGGGACGGCCGCGCCCAGTCGGCGGCGGTGGCCAGCTGCTGCCAGCCGGTGAAGGGGCGCACCTTCTCCTGGCCCACGTAGTGCGCCCAGCCGCCGCCGTTGACGCCCTGGCAGCCGGTGAGCAGCAGCAGGGTGAGGAAGGAGCGGTAGATGGTGTCGGAGTGGAACCAGTGGTTGGTGCCCGCGCCCATCACGATCATGCAGCGGCCGCGGGTCTTCTCCGCCGTGCCCGCGAACTCGCGCGCCGCGCGGACCACGGCCGCGGCCGGGACCGAGGTGATGGCCTCCTGCCAGGCCGGGGTGGCGGGTGCCGAGGCGTCGTCATACCCGGTGGGCCATTGCCCGGTGAGGCCGGGGCGGCCCACCGCGTACTGGGCCAGGAGCAGATCGAAGACGGTGGTGACCAGCCGTCCGCCGAGCCGCCGTACGGGGACGGCGCGCCGGATGGTGGCGCCGGGTTCGTCGAAGCGGGGCAGCTCCACCTCGGCGACCTGGGCGCCGGGGGTGCGGTGGAGGGTGAGCCGGGGGGTGATGCCCTCCAGGTCGAGGTTCCAGCGGCCTTCGCCGCCCTTGCTCCAGCGGTCGCCCAGGGTGCCGTGGGGGACCACCGGCCGGTCGGTCTCCGCGTCGTAGAGCACCGGCATCCAGCGCCGGGCCGCCTCGTCGGCGTGGGCGCCCAGGCGCGGTTCGGTGTCCGCCAGGGCGGCGGCGGTGAGGAAGGCGCCCGGGGTGTGGCGCCCGTCCCGTTCGGTCAGTTCCACCAGGAAGGGCAGGTCGGTGAAGCGCCGGACGTAGTCCGTGAAGTAGGGGACCTGGCGCTCGACGAAGCACTCCTTGAGGATGACGTGGCCCATCGCCATGGCGACCGCCCCGTCGGTGCCGGGGTGGGGGTGCAGCCATTCGTCGGCGAACTTGGTGGCGTCCGCGTAGTCCGGGGAGACCACGACCACCTTCTGGCCCCGGTAGCGGGCCTCGGCCATCCAGTGGGCGTCGGGGGTGCGGGTGACCGGCACGTTCGAGCCCCACAGCATCAGATATGCCGCGTCCCACCAGTCGCCCGACTCGGGGACGTCGGTCTGGTCGCCGAAGACCTGCGGGGAGGCGATCGGCAGATCCGCGTACCAGTCGTAGAACGAGATCATGGGCGCGCCGATCAGCGCCATGAAGCGGGCGCCGACGGCGTGGGAGGCCATCGACATGGCGGGGATCGGGGAGAAGCCGGCGATCCGGTCCGGGCCGTGGGCGCGCAGGGTGTGGACATGGGCGGCGGCCGCGATCTCCAGGGCCTCCTCCCAGTCGATCCGCACCAGCCCGCCCTTGCCGCGGGCCGACTGGTAGCGGCGCCGCTTGTCCGGGTCGCCGGTGATCTCGGCCCAGGCGGCCACCGGGTCGCCGAGCCGGTCCCGGGCCTCCCGGTACAGCTCGGCCAGCACTCCGCGGATCAGGGGGTAACGCACCCGGGTGGGGGAGTAGGTGTACCAGGAGAACGAGGCGCCGCGCGGGCAGCCGCGCGGTTCGTACTCGGGGCGGTCCGGGCCGACCGAGGGGTAGTCGGTCTGCTGGGTCTCCCAGGTGATCAGCCCGTCCTTGACATAGACCTTCCAGGAGCAGGACCCGGTGCAGTTGACGCCGTGGGTGGAGCGCACCACCTTGTCGTGCGCCCAGCGTTCGCGGTAGGGGAGTCCTCCACGGTCTGGTCGGTCCGGTAGACGGCCCGCAGGTCGGGGGTGGTCGGGAGGCGGCGGAGCGCGGTCCCGGCCGCGAGCAATCGCTCCGTCACCGCCGAGGCGGCGGTTCCGGCCTTCTCTCGTGCTGTGCGGCGCACCACGGTCCAGCTCCTTCGGCCGAGGCTCCGCGCCGAACGGTCGGCCGGGGCCCTGATTGCGTGTCGCGCGACAGCATCACTCGCGCATCAGCCGTGCTGTATGGCCCTTTTGGTCGTTTAGCATCACCTGGCTCGCTTTTTCCTTGCGGTTTGCCTTTCCTGCGGTGGACATGTGTGCCGGTGGAGGCGGCGCGATGAACGGAATGTGACTAGGTGTCATCATTGCCTGGTGGGCAAGCGGGGAGAGCTCACCAGTTCGATGAACAACGTCCGTCGGCCGGATTTTCATGTCTCTTGACCCAGTTTCTGGCTTGAATTCGCCGCCGCCGTCCGATGGCAGTGAGCCCCCACCAGACCGGCCGCGACCAGCGACCACACACCCAGCGCCACCCAGACCGCGAGATGCCCGAGGAGCACCAGGCGGTGGATTCCCTCGGCCTCGCCGAGCGCGGTGGTGGACATGGCGTACATGCCCGTGGGGAAGACGATGGTCCACCACGTCGGCTCGTACCTCAGAGGCACCCGGTGCAGCAGATGCCGCCAGATCCCGGCGGCCAGCAGCGGTGGCAGCAGGCAGGTGGCCCAGCCCCACAGGGCGAGCAGGACGACGCGGATCGGCGCCTGGAGCTGGGGGGTGTCGAGCCCCTGGTGCACCAGCCGGGCACCGGCGAGCAGGCTGATCGCGCAGGCCCCCATCGTGATCCAGTACGGCGGTGACAGCTCCCGGGGCCGGATCCCGAACCGCGCCAGCCGGCACGCGACCACCGTGGCCACCGCCGCGTACAGCAGCACCCCGGCCGCCCAGCCGAGCGCCTCGGCCGGCCGGGCGCGACCGGGGGCCAGCGCGGCCACCGCCAGGACGGCGGACTGGAGCCCTACTACGCACAGGAACCAGACCCCGTCCGCGCGCCGCACCATCCCGCCCGCGCCGAGCCGGTGCGCCATGAACGCCGCACACCCCAGCAGGAGGACGGCCACGGGTACGGCAAGCACCGGCAGGGCCGTCGCGGCCGCCCGCGCGGGGCCCGGGGCCAGCCGGACGGCGAGCACATCGGAGCCGGCGACGAAGGTGAAGAAGCCGAAGAGCCGCGCGGGATCCCGCAGGTCGGTGGCCACCTCGCGCGGATATCGCGCCACCCGCCACATCAGTCCCGCCAGTAACCCGCTGTAGAGCACCACGGCCACGGCCAACAGGGCGTCCGACAGCCGTCGGGCACCCACCGCCGCCAGTCCCTGGGAGACGATTCCGGTCGCCATCACGGGGGCGAAGGCACTGGGCGGCAGGTTACGCGCCGTCACCCCGTTCATCGTTCGCAGCACGCCAGCAGGCTGCCACCCCATCGGAGTCCGGGTGGAGTGGTGGAGAGGGGCGTCGGAACGCGGCAAGGAGTTCGTCGGCCACCGGTTCCCAAGAACCTCACGGGTCCCGCTTGGTGCGCGCTTGAACCAGTGCAGACCTTTGCGATAACCGAGGGGTCCCGGGCCGACCGTGGGAAAGGGGCCACCGTGGCGTGAAGGGGCACCCCGAACACCTGTCCCGGCCCCGTCACGCGGCCGGACGCGTGGGGGCCGTTCTCGACCAGAGTGTGCACGACATTCGAGTGTCCGTCTTGACGAGGCTCGAGCGGAGGGTGCGACAACGGTCTGGCGACCTACCCCGGTCGTATCCATGAGCATTCTGGCCGGACAGGGGATCCCGCCCTCGCGCGCCACCCAGGCCTGCGTACTCGCCGGCCGCCCGTCCGACGATGCCGCGCCACGGTCGCTCGACCGACTTCGGGCTGAACCGCTGAGGCGTGTTCATGAACGCCGACATGGGCCTGACCCCACCACTGGTGGCGGGGCAGACCCATGTCGGTGGCCGACGGTCAGATGCGGTCGGCCGCGATGAGCAGGTACTGGAAGGAGCCGTCCTTGTAGGAGTTGATGAACGCTTCTTCAATGCCTGTGACCAGCGAGGACGTGGCCCGCAACTCCCAGTAGGGCAGGGTCGCGGGAGTGAGGTCGATGACGGCCTGCGGTACGAGGCGGTTGTCGGCCATGGCGCGCAGGTATTCCCGGCGGGAGTGGATATTGCACTCGAAGTGCGCGTTGATCTGGGAGACATACTTCGAGGGCTGGCCGTAACGCGGGTTCCAGCAGCCGGTGATGGTCACGTAGCGGCCGCCGATCGCGAGGATGCGGGAGTGCTCGGCGAAGAGGTCTTCCAGGTCGACATACATGCTTGACTCGTTGTTCCACGAGGCCGCGACCCGCCCGGTCTCGAAGGGCGTACCGAGCATGTCGCAGACGCGGGCGCGGACGTGGCCGTCGATGCCGAGTTCGCGGGCACGCTGGTTGGCGAAGTCGGCCTGCTTGGCCGACAGGGTGACGCCCTCGACCCGGCACCCGAAGCGCTGGTGGGCCATGACCATCGAGCCGCCGCGGCCGCAGCCGGCGTCAACGAGCGTGTCATCACGCTCAATGGGGCCGAGGTGGTCCAGGAGGAGTGCGGCCTGCGCCGACTCCAGGCGGTGGAGCTCGGCGATCAACTTCTTCTCGTAAGTGCTGTCGTCGGCGTCGCCGAGGGCGGTGCGGTCGACGTCCCCAATGCCGTAGTGGTGGTGGTAAAGGCCGTCAACATCGCCGAGACGCAGGTTCACGGGCCTGGCCTCGCGGTCCCAGTAGCGGGCGATGTCCCCCTGGTAGGGGGTCGCCAGGGCGGGGATGAACACGGAGGCGCCGGCGGAGGCGGCGACATCGGCGCTGAGGTTGGTGCTGAGGTCGGTGCTGGTCACAAGGGTTCCATTCTTCTTACCAGAAGTCGGGCAGGCTGTAGCGGAAGGTGTTGGTCTGGTGCCAGTAGTGGTTGCCGTCGACCCACGTGGCCACGCCCCGGAGAAAGCGCTGCACGGTCGGGACGGGGAAGGCGACGGCCACGGCCGCGGCTTCGGCCTCGAAGTCGTGCATGAGGTCGTTGTGGACCTCGACCGCCTTCAGATAGGCGTCGCGGTCGGAGAGGCCCTCCCGTTCGGCGATCACCACGGGCAGGTTCAGATGCCGGCCGGGGCTGGTGAGTTCCTTGGTGTACGAGTACAGGTCGTTCACGATGGTGGTGGCGTTTCCGGCGAGCGCGATGACCCGCTGCATGGCGGGCTGGGCGTGCAGGTCGGCCGGTAGTTCGTAGCCGCCGACGGTGTCGGTGATGGTGGGGCACGGGCGGAAGTTGTTGAACTGGCGCATCGCCAGGTACTCCCACACCTCGGGGACGTGGTCGGTCTGCGCCCAGGCGGCCTCGGCGAGATACCCCATGTGCAGACGGGCCATGTCGTGCCGGAACCGGTCGGCCTGGGAGGGGCCGGCCGCTCGGACGAAGTACTCCATGGCGGAGCGGTAGGCGCGTCGGGGCGCGTCCGAGTGGAGCGACTCCGCCCACCGCGGCTGGTACTCCCGCGTCGTGTGCAGGGGGTCGAGGGCGGTGTGCGCCAGCAGAAGGCGTCCGCCGAGGCCGATGGGCGAACCTCCGTGGTCCTCGCAGTAGCAGTCGTCCACCGCGTTCTCCGCCACCATCAGGCGCGTGGCGAGCATCAGGTGGTCGACGGTGGGAGCGTCCGGATGGCAGGCGACCATGTAGCGCCCCACGGAGAAGCCGTCGAACTGGTCCTCCCACTCCCCGGGGTACAGGTCGACCTCGTCCAATGCCCAGGCCTTGATCCTGCGGCCGACCTCCTCCACCCGCACGGGGTCGGGCTCCGGCACCGGGTGGTGGTAGAGGCCCGGGATCGGGTTGCCTTCCGCCGGAACCGGCGGTGGCGTCGGCGGCGCCTCGCGCGGGGCCAGGTGCAGGCCTGCCGTGCCGAGGCCGTTCGGACCACGCAGGATCCGTTCGACGTCGGCGCCGGGTGTCCGCGCCTCGACGGCAGGGATGTCGACGGCAGGGATGCCGACGGGAGCCGGGGCGGCCGAGGAAGGCACAGGGGGCCGGACACCGGTGGCGGCCTTGACGTCCCGGGCGCGGGCGGCGGCCTCGGTGAGGACGTCGGCCCCGGAGCGGGAAGCGGCCGCGGGCAGGACGGTCATCGGGCGGGCTCTCTTTCGTAGGGGTGGGTGGCGTGCGTGCGTGGCACCGGGAAAGAGGAAAGGAGGGGGCAAACGGTCAGGAATCCATCCAGATCCCCAGGGACACTAGCGGCTGGTGCGCCCAGTCGGCCCTGGGAAGCCGTTGACATTAACTCGATAAGATGATCTAGTCCCGCGCGATGTTTGCCCGGGTGGCCGACGGTCCGAGAAGCGTCGGCCGGTCTGCCGACCGAGGCGATCTTCGCCTCCTGGGCCGCCCGAGTCCCTGCCGTACAGGACGAACTCGGGCCCTCCGCAGGGGCGTTGGGCCTGGTGCGGCACTTGAGGTGCGGTGCCTGCCGCTCGGCCTCATCCCGACAGCGGTCTGAATCTATAAATCAGATCGCCTTCCACGGAAACATCTGTTGGACAGAACTACGGTCATGTCCAAGGATCCCTCGTGCGGTGGCCCGGTCAACGCGACACCGGGATGGACCGCCGCCCGAGTGGAGGCTGAACGTTGAGTGAAGAGACCGAAGTAGTCGTCGTCGGGGCGGGCCAGGCAGGCGTGGCGATGAGCGAGCACCTGGGGGCTCACGGTGTGCCGCACATCGTGCTGGAGCGGCACCGTATCGCCGAGCGGTGGCGGTCGGAGCGGTGGGATTCCCTGGTGGCGAACGGGCCCGCGTGGCACGACCGGTTCCCGGGGCTGGAGTTCTCCGACGTCGACCCCGACCTCCACCCCGATGCCTTCGCCTCGAAGGACCAGATCGCGGACTACTTCGTCACGTACGCCGAGAAGATCGGTGCCCCGATCCGGTGCGGTGTCGAGGTGACCTCGGTGCGCAGGCCCCCGGTCGGCCCGGCTTCCGGGTCGAGACGTCGGAGGGCCCCATCGACGCGCGCTTCGTCGTCGCCGCGACCGGACCGTTCCAGCGGCCCGTGATTCCGCCCATCGTCCCGGACGGCGCCGTCCCCGCGCAGATCCACTCCAGCGCGTACCGCAACCCGGAGCGGCTTCCCGAGGGCGCGGTCCTGGTGGTCGGGGCCGGGTCCTCGGGGTGCAGATCGCCGACGAGCTGCGCCGGTCCGGTCGCCGCGTCTTCCTCTCCGTCGGTCCGCACGACCGCCCCGCCCGCCAGTACCGCGGACGTGACTTCTGCTGGTGGCTCGGTGTGCTCGGGCGCTGGGACGCGGAGACGCCGCCGCAGGGTGCCGAACACGTCACCATCGCGGTGAGCGGCGCGCGCGGCGGCCACACCGTGGACTTCCGTGCCCTGGCCGCCGACGGCATCGAGCTCGTCGGTCTGACCGCGTCCTACGACGACGGCGTGCTGCGCTTCGCGCCGGATCTGGCCACGAACATCGCGCTCGGCGACGCCAAGTACCTCGAACTCCTCCGGGCGGCCGACGCGTACGTCGAGCGCAATGGGCTCGACCTCCCCGAGGAGCCGGCGGCCCACGTCCTCGGGCCCGACCCGGAAGGCGTGGCCGACCCCCGGCTGGAGCTCGACCTGGCCGGGGCCGGGGTCACCTCGATCGTCTGGGCGACGGGCTTCGCCACCGACTACAGCTGGCTCGAGGTCGACGCGTTCGACGAGCACGGCCGGCCGGACCAGCGGCGCGGCGTGTCGTCCGAGCCCGGCGTCTACTTCCTGGGCCTGCCCTGGCTGTCCCGCCGTGGATCGAGCTTCATCTGGGGCGTCTGGCACGACGCCCGGTACGTCGCCGACCACATCGCGACCCAGCGGGGCTACCTCGCGTACGGCACCGGCGACCGGCCCGGTGCCGCGCCGACCGCCTGGAAGAACTGAGCAGCGACTGAGGAGCAGATGATGACCTCCACGAGCGAGGGCCGCCGGGCGAAGGCCACCAGGGCCCCGATCGTCGTCGGCGGACACACCCGGATCCGCCCGTTCAACACCCGCGACACCTATCCCGAGCAGAACCTCGACAACGACCTCTGCCAGGCCGTGATCGCCGGCAACACCGTGTACGTCCGGGGCCAGATCGGCCAGAACCTCGACACCAGCGAGTCCGTCGGCATCGGCGACGCCGAGGCGCAGGCCGAACAGGCCATGGCGAACATCACGACGCTGCTCGAAGAGGCGGGCAGCCGGATCGAGCACCTGGTCAAGCTGACCATCTATCTGATCGACCCGCGCTACCGCGAGGCGGTGTACCGCACCGTGGGCCGCTGGACCAAGGGCGTCCACCCGATCTCCACCGGCCTGGTGGTGTCGGCCCTGGCCCGTCCGGAGTGGCTGTGCGAGATCGACGCCGTCGCCGTGATCCCCGAGGAGGAGCAGGCATGACGTTCTCCCTGGTGGTACGCGACGGCGAGCGGTTCGGCATCGTGGCCAGCTCCTCCAGTCCGGCGGTCGCCGCCCGGGTCGCCCATCTGCGGCCCGGGGTCGGCGCGGCGACTTCGCAGAACGTCACCGACCCCACGCTCGGCACGAGCCTGCTGGAGGGGCTGGCGGAACACGGCGACGCGGAGCGCGCCCTGGCCGGTGTCACCGGCGCGGCGCGGAACGCGAAGTCCATCGCCTACCGGCAGCTGACCGTGGTGGGCCGCGCCGGGCCCGGGTTCGCCTACAGCGGGTCGCACACGCTGGGCAGGTACGCCTCGGCCACCGCCGAGGGCGCGGTGGCGGCCGGCAACCTGCTGTGCGGCGAGCACATCCCCGACGTCCTCCTCGACGCGTACTCCGCCGCCCCGGGGAGCTGGAAGAGCGGCTGGTCACCGCCCTGAAGGCGGCTGTCACGGCCGGTGGCGAGGAGGGGCCGGTGCACTCCGCGGGCCTCGCGGTCGTCGCGGACGTGGACTGGCGGGTGACCGACCTGCGCGTGGACTGGGCCGACGACCCCGTCGACCGGCTCGCCGAACTCCTCGCCGTCTGGCTGCCGCAGCGCGACGACTACGTGCGCCGTGGGCTCGATCCCGCCTCCGCCCCCTCGTACGGCGTACCGGGCGATCGGTGACGGAGGCGATGGAGGTGACGGAGTCGATGGAGGCGATGGGGTCGTTGGGGACGTTGGGGCCGCTGAAAGAGGCCGCCCGGCACGAGGTCGACCGGCACGCCGAGGAGTTGATCCGGCTGTCCGAGCGGCTGCACGCCGACCCGGAGACCGCCTGGGAGGAACACCGGGCGGCGGCCGCCGTACCCGAGCTGCTGGACCGCGCCGGATTCGACGTCACCTCGTCCTATCTGGGCCTGGACACCGCCTTCCACGCCCGGTTCGGCAGCGGGCCGGTCCGGATCGCGCTGTGCGCCGAGTACGACGCGCTGCCCGGCCTCGGCCACGCGTGCGGGCACAACCTCATCGCGGCCGGCTCGGTCGGCGCCGCGCTGGGCCTGGCCGCCGTCGCCGACGACGCGGGCCTCACCGTCGAGGTCTACGGCACCCCGGCGGAGGAGGGCGGCGGCGGCAAGATCGAGATGCTCGACCGGGGCGCCTTCGCCGGGGTGGACCTGGCGATGATGGCGCATCCGGCGCCCGTCGACGTCGCCGAGGCCCGTCCGTTCGCCGTCAGCCACTCCAGGATCTCCTACACCGGCAGGTCCGCGCACGCCGCGGCCTACCCCGAGGCCGGGGTCAACGCGGCCGACGCCTTCACCGTGGCCCAGGTCGCCATCGGGCTGCTCCGCCAGCAACTCCCGGCCTCCGCCCGGGTGCACGGCGTGGTGACCCACGCCGGGGACGCCCCGAACGCCATCCCGGAGCGGGCCACCGGCCGCTGGTACGTCAGGGCGGGAACCCTCGCCGAACTGGCCGAGCTGGAACCACGGGTCATGCGGGCCTTCGAGGCGGGCGCCCTCGCCACCGGGTGCGAGCTGGAGATCGAGCCGGAGAGCAAGCCGTACGCGGAATTCCGCAACGACGAGACCGCCCTCGGCCACTACCGCGCGAACGCGCTCGCCCTGGGGCGGGAGTTCGCGCCGCCCGGGCAGGCCGCCCGGATGAACCGCGCCTCTACCGACATGGGCAACGTCTCGCAGGTGGTGCCCGCCATCCACCCCTACATCGGCATCGGCTCGCTGCCCGCCACCAACCACCAGCACGAGTTCGCCGCGTTCTGCGTGGGCGGGACCGCCCAGCGGGCCCTGCTCGACGGGGCGACGGCGCTGGCCTGGACCGGTGTGGACCGTAGCCCGGCCCGAGACGCGAGCCACTGACCGAGGCGGCACCCGCACAGCTCCGGCTTCTTCCACCCATCCCAAGGAGGCGCGCAATGCCCACCACTCACACCGACGTCACCACGGCCGAGGTCGAGGTGGCCACCGACGCCGCCGCACTGCGCAGGAGCGTGGCCGCGGGAGCCGTCGGCGTGTTCGTGCACTGGTTCGACTGGGCCGCCTACGCCTATCTCGCCGGTACCGTCGCCACCGTGTTCTTCCCGGACGAGAACGGCACCACCGGACTGCTCGCCGTGTTCGGCGTGTTCGCCGTCTCCTTCGGCATCCGGCCCATCGGTGCCATGGTGTTCGGACCGCTCGGCGACCGGATCGGCCGCAAGCGCACACTGTCGCTGGTCATCTTCACGATGTCCGGCGCGACCCTGACCATTGGCCTGCTGCCTGGCTACGCCGCGATCGGTGTCGGCGCCCCGGTGCTCCTGGTGATCCTTCGCCTGATCCAGGGATTCGCGGCGGGCGGCGAGTTCGGCAGCGCGGCGAGCTTCCTCGCCGAGAGCGCCCCCGGCGCCGTCGCGGATTCGGGGTGAGCTGGCTGGAGGTCGGCTCCCTGCTGGGCTTCCTCGCCGGTTCGTGTCTCTATCTGCTGCTGTCGACCGGGCTCGACGAGGCCCAGCTGACCTCCTGGGGCTGGCGCGTCCCCTTCCTCATCTCCGCACCGCTCGGCGTCATCGGCTTCATCATCCGCAACAAGATCGAGGACACCCCCGAGTACCGCACCCTCGAGGCCAACGACACCGTGCCGCGCACCCCCGTACGGGAGCTGCTCCGCCACCACAAGCGGCAGCTGCTCCAGGCGGCGGGCCTGATGGCGGCCATGCACGTGCCCTTCTACGCGGTGCTGACGTACCTGGTCACCTACGAGACCGACCACCTGGGGCACTCGGCCGGCAGCGCCGCCCTGCTGTCCACGGTGATCTCGCTGCTGGGGCTGGTGCTGGTCCCGGTGTTCGGGCTGCTGTCCGACCGCGTGGGGCGCAAACCGGTCTTCGTCGGCGCCACCGCGGCCCTCCTGGTCCTCGCCACTCCCGCGTTCCTCCTGATGCGGACCGGGCTCGCCGGAACCTGGGTCGCCGGTCTGCTGCTCGGTGCGATCCTCGCCGCGATCCTGGGCACCTACGCGGTGTGGTCGGCGGAGATCTTCCCCACCCGCACCCGCCAGAGCGGCCTGTCCATCGCCTACAACCTCACCGCCGCCCTGTTCGCCGGCACGGTGCCGTATCTGATGACCGTGCTCATCTCCGCGACCGGTTCCACCCTGGTGCCGGGTCCCTATCTGATGGTCTTCGCCGCCGGTGGGCTCATCGCCGCCCTGACCCTGAAGGAGACCGCCGGTTCCGCCCTGCTGCGCCCCGAGGACGTCTCCGACGCGGCCCCTGAACGCAACTAGGGCCGTTCTGACGGATCGGTGGAAGTCGGCTGTGGTTCGGTGGCGCCCCGGAGGGGCGCGGGGCTGTGTCGATATGCGGCTCCGCCGCGCGGCTGTGTCGATATGCGGCTCCGCCGCGTGGGACCAGCCACGACGGCGCCGCGGACGGTCGACGGCAGGTCAGGGCACATCCAGCGGAGCGCTTGGGCGCCACCGCGTAAGGTCGGCACCGGCACGGACACCGATCACCAGCGCGAGGGTCACGCATGACGTCACCGGTGGGTTTCACCCTCCTGCAACTCCGCTACTTCCTCGTCGCCGCCGAGCGCGGTTCGATGACGGAGGCGTCGGGGGCGCTCCACATCGCGCAGTCCGCCGTGTCCGCGGCCATCCACAACCTGGAGCGCGACCTGCGGGTGCAGCTGTTCATCCGCCGCAGGGCCGGGGACTGACCCTGACGCCCGCGGGGGAGCGGCTCCAGAGCCACGCGCGGGAGCTGCTGGCCCGCGCGCGCGAGGTCGAGCGGGAGGCCCGGGGAGACGGCGAGACGATCTCCGGGCCGGTGGCCGTCGGCTGCTTCGTGACGCTGGCCCCCTACTATCTGCCGCCCCTGTTCAGCGAGTGCACCCGCCGCTACCCGGGCATCGAGATCGACGTGGTGGAAGCGGAGACGGACCAGCTCGTCCAGGCCCTGGGCGCGGGGCGCATCGACTTCGCCCTCACCTACGGCCTCGGCCTGTCGGCCGAGCCGGACCTGCGCAGCGAGACGATCGCGCGGGCCCCGGCCTACGTCATCGTCCCGGCCGATCACCCGCTGGCCCGGCAGGGCACCGTGGAGCTGGCCGAACTGTCCGCGGAACCCCTCGTCCTGCTCGACCTGCCGCACAGCCGCGACTACTTCCGCTCGCTGGTGGCCGCCACCGGCACCGCGCCCGATGTCCGCTACCGCACCCGGAGCTACGAGACGGTGCGTTCCCTGGTGGCCCGGGGGCTCGGATACTCCGTGCTGAACCAGCGGCCGGCGACCAGCCAGACCTACGGCGGCGGGGAGATCGCGGAACTGGAGCTGAGGGACGGAAGTCCCCCGCTCGAGGTCAAGATCGCCTCGGTGAAGGGCATGACCCAGACCGCCCGCGCCCAGGCCGTGATGGAGCTGCTGCGGGAGGTCGCCGCCGCCACGATCCCGTGACCGGCGGTGTAGCGGGCGGACCATCTCTTCAGGACATCGCCGCGCTCCACGGCCGGGATGCGCAAGGGCGGCTGACGTCAGGTTGATGAGGGTGGGGCCTCCTCGTTGAGCCGTCGCAGCAGGCCGAGCAGGGTGGCCCGGTCCGCGGACGGGAGGGGCGAGAAACACTCCTCCAGGACCTTTTCGCTGACCTGGTGGCCGGCGGCCCGGGTCTGTTCGCCGGCGGGTGTGAGGCGGTGTTCGATGCGGCGCCCGTGGCCCGGCCTGCGCTCCACCAGTCCCTGGGCGGCCAGACGGCCCACGAGCGCCCCGAACGCCTGCTCGCTCTGGAACGTCACCGCGGCCAGCTCGCGTGCCGACGCTCCGGGCCGGCCGCTGATGGCGCGCAGCGCGTCCCACTGCGCCAGCGTCGTACCGACCTCGCCCAGTGCGCTGTCCAGCGCCCGGTGCTGTCGGTACTGCGCCTGCTTGACCGCGCGCCCCAGAAACTGCAGATCAGCATCCATGCCGCAAGTCTACCCGCAATGAAACTAGCTTAATTAAAGAAGCTTAGTTAGAGTCTGAGTCATGACAACGGACATCAACTCCCTTGCCCATGCGGCCGCGTGCGACGACCTGGCCCTCACCCTCTCCGAGGCGGGCACCGGCCGCCCGGTGCTCGTCCTGCACGGAGGCGGCGGGCCCGCCACGGTCGCCGGTATCACCGCACATCTCTCGCGCACCGCGCACACGCTCGCGCCCGTGCACCCCGGCTGGGAGGGGACGCCCCGCCCCGGCTGGCTGACCGGCGTGGACGATCTGGCCCTGACCTACCTGCATCTCCTGCACGACCGCGGCCTGCGCGACACCCTGGTCGTCGGCTCCTCGCTCGGCGGTTGGATCGCGGCCGAGATGGCGGTACGGGACACCGCGGGTGTCATCGGCGGCCTCGTCCTGATCGACGCGGTCGGGGTGGGCGTCCCCGGCGAGCCGATCACGGATTTCTTCGCCCTGGACGCCCGCGGTGTGGCGGAGCATTCCTGGCACGACCCGGACCGCCACTACGTGGACCCCGCCGACGTACCGGCTGACCAACACGCCATCCGGCAGGCCAACATGGCCACCATGCGCGTTCTCGCGGGCGAGCCGTACATGCACGACGCGAAACTGCTGCGCCGCCTGCGCCGGGTGGAGACACCGGCACTCCTGCTGTGGGGGAGAGCGACCGCGTGGTCACACCGGCCTACGGTGCCGCCTATGCCGCGGCCTTCGCCAACGCCCACTTCGAGGTCATCTCCGGAGCCGGCCACCTGCCCCAGATCGAACAGCCCGAAGCCACGCTCGCTCTGATCGACGCCCACGCCCACCGCACGGCCAACTCCGGCGCCATCTGAAGTCCGGTCGGACGAGCTCTGACGGACAGGCTCTAGTCGAGTGCGGCCAGCGCGGCGCGGAGTTCGTCGAGGACGTGGCGGGTGAGCTCGGTGAGCGTCTGCCGGCCGGCCGGATCGGCCCACTGGTCGAAGGCGTCGTGGTAGGCGCGGATGCCGAGTTCGGCGGCGAGGCTCGCGGTCGGTTCCGGCACGCCGCGCTTGTGGAGCGCGTCCGTCACGGCCTCGGCGAGCTTCGCGCGCTTCAAGGCCGAGCGCTCCTGCAGTTCGGTGTGACCTGCGATGACCGGGCGGAGTCTGGCGCCGAACTCGCGGCGGTCGTCGGTGAAGGTGGCCGTGAGGGCGTCGAGTGCGGCGCGGACCGCCTCGAGCGGTGTGGCGGAGCCGGGCGCCGCGTCGATCGCGTCGGCGAGGAGCCGGGTGTGGGTGTCCTGGCCGGCGAAGAGCACCTCCCGCTTGTCGGAGAAGTGCCGGAAGAAGGTGGTCTTGGTCAGACCGGCCCGATCGGCGATCTCGTTGACGGTGGTGGCGTCGTAGCCCTGCTCGGTGAACAGGTCGAGTGCGGCGCGCACCAGCCGTTCCCGCGCGTTCGGTTCCCATCGAGCCATGCGCACAGCATAAGTGATGTGACTTGGTAACGTCACTTCGGCTATGGTGACGGCACCAAGTCACATCACTTCGCTTCGCTTGGGCGGAGCATCCCTCGAGGAGAGCCACGCATGCGTGTTTTCGTCACCGGTGCCAGCGGCCACATCGCATCGGCCGTGGTGCCCGAACTGCTCCAGGCCGGACACGAGGTCGTCGGCCTGGCACGGTCCGACGCCTCGGCCGCCGCGGTCAAAGCCCTGGGCGCCGAGGTGCGCCGTGGCGACATCGACGACCCGGACGGTCTGCGCGAGGCCGCCGCCGACGCGGACGCGGTCGTCCATCTCGCGTTCAACCACGACGCCATCCCCGCCGGGAAGTTCGCCGACGCCGTGGCCGCCGACCTGGCCGTGGTGCGGACACTCGGCGACACGCTGGCCGACACCGGCAAGACCCTCATCGGCGTCGGCTTGACGCCCACCGGCGACGCGGAGCGCGACGCGGCGATAGCGGCCAACCCCCGCTCCGCCGTCTCGCGCGCCATCCACGACCTCACCGAACGCGGCGTGCGGACCGTGCTCGTCGCGATCCCGCCGGTGACGCACAGCACGCGGGACAGGAGCGGCTTCATCCCGACGCTGATCAAGATCGCCCGCGACACGGGCGTGTCCGGCTACGTCGGCGACGGCACCAACCGCTGGCCCGCCGGTCACACCCTGGACGTCGGCCGCCTCTACCGGCTGGCGCTGGAGAAGGCCCCGGCCGGCTCGCAGCTGTACGCCGCGGCCGAGGAAGGCATCACGGTGCGCGAGATCGCCGAGACCATCGGCCGCCACCTGGACGTCCCGGCCGCGAGCATCCCGGCCGAACGGGCCGTGGACCACTTCAAGGGCTTCCCGTTCATCACGATGGACATCACCATGCCCAACGCGGACACCAGGCGGTTGCTGGGCTGGGAGCCGGTCCACCCCGGCCTGATCGCCGACCTCGACGACGGCCATTACTTCACCATCGACTGACGCCGACGGGCGTGGCCGGGGCGGGGCCGGGGCGTCCCGGTCCGCACCCGGCCCGAGCGCCTCAGTGGAAGAGCACCATGTAGGACGAGGTGAGGCCCGAGGCCAGCCAGAACGATCCGAAGGCGATACCGACGATGATCAGTACCGCCAGGGCGCTGTCTATCTTTTCCACCAGGGGGGATGGAGGCCGGGGCTCCAGGTCATGAGAACTCATCCGTCCAACATATGCCAAGAAGTAGGTGTGTGCGGCGGCCTGTTGAGGTTTCCGCCGCACCGGCGGCCGGTCGTCCTCGTGGAGAGGAGGGCCCCTCGAACCGGCCTCTCAGGTCTGCTCGGTCTGCGGCGTGAGGGATGGCCCCATCCCGTAGGTCGGCGAGTTTTTGTCGGTCAGGCGTCCGTCGACGTGGTGGTGGTCGTGCCGATGCGCGGCAGGACGACGATGAGCACGGCCGCCGCCGCGAGCAGATGCAGCACTTCGAGGGCCACGACGGTCAGGGCCTGATCGGCGCCCACCAGTGGCCCGACGAGTAACACCACCACGGCGATGGTCACGATCGCGGCGAAGGTCCGCGTCGGCCGGGCCGTGCGCCGCGCGACGAGCAGCGCGGCGGTGCCGCCGACCAGGCTCACCAGGAAGGCCGCGAGGCACGCCTGAACTGCGGTGACGGTGCTGTCGGTGCCGGACATGGTGACGTCGAAGTCGGCTCCGGCGGCGTCGAAGATCAGGTAGCCCACGAGGACGGCGGCCGCCGCGGCCAGGGCCGCGGGTATGAGGAGGCGGGCGATGGCAGCGACGGGGCGGGTGGATGCGGTGTCAGTCATGGAACCTCTTCCGTGGAGGGGGGAACGTGGGTGGTGAGCAGCCCCGCGGGTCGGGTGGGGCAGGAGTGCGGGGCTGTCGACGGCCACGTCAGTCTGCTCGTTGATCGTTTCGGAGGGCGCGCTTCCGGCCACGGCCCGGCCACCGACAAACATGGCGAAGTCCTCGGGATCTCAGCCCCGCTTCGTTCACCGCTCCGTCGGCGCGGCCAGTGCCGGGTTGTGTCCGGACCGGCCGAGCGCCTCGGCGACGAACCCGGAGGCCGTCAAGTGGGCCACGGTCTCGCTCAGGAAGCGCACGGTCTCCGGGCGTCGTGTCCTCGTTGTCCCGACGGCCTGCCGGATGGTCATGAACGCGTGCTCGACCAGGCGCAGTTCGGGCCGTTCGGCGAGGTGTGCGGTCAGTGGCTGCCGGATTCCGGCCGCGGCCTCCAGTTTCTCGGAGTGGAAGACGTCCACCCCTCCGGGCCCCGGACCACGGTGGCGTGGCGCAGGGTGCGGGTGAGGTACAGGTCGTAGGCCGAGCCCTGCTTCACCCCGATGCGGACGCCCGGGCGGTCCACGTCGTCCGGCGTCCGCAGCGGGGGCTCGGCCGGGACGGCGTACACCCCCTCGATGTGCACATACGGAGGGGTGAACGCGATCTCCGCCTCGCGGGCCGGTTCGATGGCGAGGAAGCACAGATCGGCGTGGTTGATGGAGGCGCGGAGCACTCCGGTGGGGGCGAGGTCGCGGGCGAGCGCGGTGATGTCGGTGGTCTCCATGGGCCGAGTCTGGGAAGGGTCGGCGCTCCTCGGTTCGGTCGTGCACGCCACCTTGTTCCGGGCGTGGGGCACCCGGTCGGCCGACGGGTGAACCGGCGGGAGCTCAGAGCCGGACGACGATCAGGGCGATGTCGTCGCGTCCGCCCTCGGCCACGCCGAGGCGGGTGAGCAGGGTGTCGGCCAGGTGGTCGGGGTCGAGAGAGGTGTGGCGGGCGAGGGTGTCGGTGAGGCGGCGCAGCCCGACGTCGATGTCCTCGTCACGGCGTTCGATGAGTCCGTCGGTGTAGAGCACGAGGGTGTCGCCCGGGGTGTAGGACACCGCGGCCTGAGGGCGGGGGAGGTGGTCGGCCACGATGCCCAGCGGGGGGTTGGTGGCCTGGTCGAGCAGGTCGACGGTGCCGTCCGGCCGGGCCAGGACGGGCGGCGGGTGGCCGGCGCTGGTGTAGGTGATGCGCTGCTGACGGGTGTCCACGACGGCCTTGGCCGCGGTCGTGGCCAAGGCGCCCTCGAAGGTGCGGGCGTAGAGGCTCAGGGCGTCCATCGCTCTGCCGGGCTCGCTGATGGCGCGGACGGCGGCGGACAGGGCGCTGCGGAGCATGCCCATGACGGCGGCGGCCTCCAGACCGTGGCCGACCACATCGCCGACCGCGACGGTGAAGGTGTCCGCGGACAGGTCCACCACGTCGTACCAGTCGCCGCACACGTTGAGCGACCGGGCGGCGGGCATGTAGCGCACGGCGATTTCGCGGTGCCCGGCCAGGTCCGGGGAGTGCAGCATGGCCTCCTGGAGGGTGAGGGCGGTCCGGCGCTCCCGGTCGTGGGCCTCGCGGAGTTCCTCATTGAGGCGCTGGAGCTCCCGCGCCCGCGTATACAGCTCGGCCTCCATCGCCTCGCGCTCTTCGGCCGTGTCCTCCGGCCCGGGGCGCAGCGGGCGGGTCAGCACGAACTCGGTCATGTCCTCGACCCGGTGGATGATCCACCGCACCTCTCCATCCGGTCCGAGGACGGGCGTGTTGATGGGCGACCACCACTTCGCCCGGAACACCCCCGGCCGCCCGGAGAGGGGGATGTCGTACTTCTGCAGCGCCATCGTGTCCGTTCTCTTCAAACGCAGGACCCGCTGGAGCGAGGCGTCCAGGTTGCTCACCCCGTCGGCATCCGGGTCCGCCGGATTGTCGGGGTGGACCTCGAAGAGGTAGTGCCCGATCAGCTCCTCCCTGGTCCGTCCCGTGGCCCGCAGATAGGCCTCGTTGGCCGCGACGATCACCAGGTCGGGGGCGAGCAGCAGACAGGGGCTGGGCATGACGGCGAACACCGCCCGGTAGTCGATCCGCGGTGCTGCACTCACAACCTTCTCCTGTCCGGCCCGGCGCCTGCCTCACTCCCAATTCTCGACTATGTGGCCCGCCCTGGGTGACGGCCTGTCGGCTCGCCGACGCCGGACACACGCAGCGGCGGTTCCGCTACGCGTGGCGATACGGGGCCGGAGCCAGGGGCCGGTGCCGCTGTTCGGGCGGAGCGCGTCAATCCCTTGGGGCGCCGACCGGGCGGCGAGCGGACCTGGTCACCCAGCGTCGGGCGGCCGGATCGCGCTGTGCGCTGACCGGTCTCTTCGCCGTGTCGGCCGCTGAGGCGCTGTGCCGGTTGTGGAGCGATCTTGTGAGATTCGGACACGTTTTTGAACCTCACCCGCCGGTGGCTCGTCATCCAGTGCTGGAGCACCGGGATGTCTTCGCTTCGCGACGGAGCGAAGGCCCCCGCGTGATGAACCG
This sequence comes from Streptomyces violaceusniger, assembly GCA_005405945.1. Classification (GTDB taxonomy): domain Bacteria; phylum Actinomycetota; class Actinomycetes; order Streptomycetales; family Streptomycetaceae; genus Streptomyces; species Streptomyces violaceusniger. The sequence continues at coordinate 2,472,480 of BJHW01000001.1, read as the reverse complement.
CACCACGAACGAATGGACAAGCACACCATGGGGCGACACCGACGCATATCCCGGCTTCCCCGGACCACGCTGGCGTCACGAGCGGCGCTGGCCGCCGGGGCGCTCGTGCCGACGATCGCCTCGGTGGGGTCGGCTCACGCGGCCGCCCCGCAGGCGGTGATCTGCACCTCGGACGAGCCGGGGCTTGCCGACAAGCTCTCCGAAGACATCAACTCGGCGCTGGACGGCTCCACCGCGACGACGGCGATCAGCCTCCACGACCGCGCCACGAACACAACCTGCACTCTCGACGCGGACCGGACGTTCGACTCGGCGAGCACGGTCAAGGTGACCGTGCTCGCCACGCTGCTGTGGGACGCGCAGAAGGACGACCGCGCCCTGACACAGGAGGAGAAGGACCGCGCCATCGCCATGATCACGAAGTCCGACAACGATGCCACCACCGCGCTGTGGAAGCAGCTCGGAGCGGACAAGATCAACGGATTCCTGCGGGCCGCGGGGATGACCAACACCGTCCTCGACGGCGAGGGGCACTGGGGGCTCACCCAGATCACCGCGAACGACGAGGAGAAGCTCCTCAACCTGGTGACCCACGTGAACCCGGTGCTCGGCGAGGACTCCCGCGGCTACATCCTGAAGCTGATGGGCGAGGTCGTCCCCGAGCAGCGCTGGGGGACCCCGGCCGGCGCGCCGGGCGACGCACAGGTGCATGTGAAGAACGGCTGGCTGGAGCGGGCCACGAACGGTTGGCGGGTGCATAGCCTCGGCGCTTTCACCGGCGGCGACCACGACTACACGATCACGGTGCTCTCGCGGGACAACGCCACGATGGACGACGGCATCGCCAACATCGAGGGCATTGCCCGCGTGGTCCACCAAGACCTCAACGCGCCCGGGGCCGCGTCCGCGCGCAGCGCTCAGCGCTAGGATCCGTCAGAAGGACCCCAGGGGGTGTCCGGCGGGTGATGACGCCTGCGGCGGGCCGCTCCCCTCCCCGCCCCTTCCCGAAACTGGGGCTCCGCCCCAGACCCCGGGGCTGTGCCCCCGACCTCGAGCCCGGGGCTCTGCCCCAGCCCTCGGGGCTCCGACGATCACAACCCTCCTGGTTCGTGGCGCTGACGGTCGCGAGCGCCACGCTCCGTGTCCCCGCGATGCGCGCCTCATAACGCGGCGGAGCGAAGCCCGCACGGCCGGCCCATCGGGGTCAGGAGGTCCCGGTGTGGTGGTCGAGCAAGCGGGTGAGCAACCGCGTGAACTGGTCGCGTTCGGCCGGGTTCAGCGGCGCGAGCAGTTCGTCGTGGAGTTCGTCCAGGACCTTGTCGAGGCGGCGCAGTTGGCGGCGGCCCCGGGAGGAGATGGTGATGGTGTTGCGGCGCCGGTCGTCGGGATCCGGCGCCCGCTCGACGAGGCCACGCTCGGTCAGTTCGTTGAGCAAACCGACCATGTCGCTGCGGTAGATGCCGGTGCGCCTGCTCAGCGCCGCCTGGCTGCCCGGGCCGTATTCCTCCAGCGAGGCGAGCACGGCGTAGTGCCACTTGCGGGCGTCGGCCCGGGCCAGGCCCTCGTTGATCAGCCGGTCCGACCGCATGGTCAGCTGCGACAGCAGTCGGCTCGCCAGCCGACGCAGCCGTCCGGGCGTCTGGGGCGCGTCGGCGTCGGGGACGTCCGCGGCTTCGGCTCTGGTCATGGCGCTCATCCTACCGATTGCGTTAGTCCCACTAACGATGTACGTTCGCACGCGCCAACAACGTGAGTGCGACAAACGTTTGTTGAGCGAACTCCACGGAAGGAACACCTTGCCCACCACGACACTGCGGATCCCCACCCCGGACGGTCAGGCCGACGCCTTCGCCGCCTTCCCCGACGGCGGCGGGCGGCACCCGGGGGTTCTGCTGTACGCGGACGCCTTCGGCATCCGGCCCGTGCTGCGGGAGATGGCCCGCGAACTGGCCGGGCACGGGTACTACGTGCTCGTCCCCAACTTCTTCTACCGGCACGGCCCGGCACCGCTGATCGAACTTCCCGAGCACATCGGAGAAGAGGTCCGACCGGAGATCGTCGGGCAGTTGATGCCCCTGATCGAGGCGCACACCACCGAACGGATCCTGCGCGACGCCGATGCCTACCTGAGGTTTCTCACCACCCGGCCCGAGGTCGGCGCCGGACCGGTCGGCGTGATCGGCTACTGCATAGGCGGCCTCCTGGCGATGCGCACCGCCGCGGCCCACCCCGGCCAGGTGGCCGCCGTCGCCGAATTCCACGGCCCCTGGTCGCCGACGGGCCCGACGGCCTGCACGGCCTCCTCTCCAAGGTCACCGCCCAGGTCCACCTCGGCCACGCCGAAACCGACATGACGCCCGAGGCCCTGCGCGAGCTCAACCAGGCCCTGGACGCCGCGGGGGTCGGCTACACCTCCGAGATCTACCCCGGCACCGTCCACGGCTTCACCATGTCCGACACCGACGCCTTCAACCCCTCCGCGCTTCAACACCATTGGGACCGGCTGCTCCCGCTCCTGGACCGCACCCTGACCGACGGCTGAGGGGGCTGCGGCCCGGAGAGCGAGCCTGACGGACGGATTTCCTACGGCCAACCTCTTCACGTATCCGGTGCATGCACTGTATACACAGTATATGAGCCGAGAAGACAGAGGCCGCCGCGGTGATGCCCAAGGCGCCGACGCCCTCACCGACGAGCTGCGCCGGCTGATCGTCGAGGGCGTCTACCCGCCGGGCCACCGACTGGTCCAGGACGAACTCGCCGACCGTTTCGGGGTGAGCCGCATCCCGCTGCGGGAGGCCATGCGCACCCTCGCGAGCGAGGGCCTGCTGCGCTCGACACCGGGCCGCGGCACGTTCGTCACGGCGCTGGACCTCGAGGAGATCGACGAGATCTACAACCTGCGGCGGCTCATCGAGCCGAGTTTCGCCGAGCACGTCACCGAGCGGGTCTCCCGGCGCGACATCAGCCGGTTCGAGGAGATGGCGGCCGCGATGGAGCGGGCCGCGGGGTCCGGCGCCGACATCTGGTCGCGGACGAACCTCGCCTTCCACCTGGACATGTACCGGCTGTCCCGGCTGCCCATGCGCTACGAGATCATCTCGCAGATGTACCACCGGCTGGAGCCGTACTCCCGGTTCTACGTCCACGGCACCTCGGCGTACGGCCGGGTCCACCACGAGCACGCCGCGATGGTCCAGGCGCTGGCCGACGGGGACGCGGAGGAGCTGGCCCGGCAGATCACCGCGCACATCGACGGCGGCCAGGAAGGGCTGCACAGGGCCTGGGAGAACAGCAGCGGCGCCCTCCAGGCGTACTGGGCGGAGTCGGCCCGGTGACCGGCCTCGCGCTCAACACCGATGTGGGCGAGGGGTTCGGGGTCTGGGGGCCGGCCGACGAGGGTGAGCTGCTCGACCAGGTCACCGCGGCCAATGTGGCCTGCGGGTTCCACGCCGGAGACCCCGACATCCTGCGCCGCACCTGCGAGGCGAGCACCGCCCGGGGCGTGGCGATCGGGGCCCAGGTCTCGTACCGCGACCTGGCCGGATTCGGCCGCCGCTTCATCGATGTGCCACCGGCCACGCTGGTCAACGAACTCCTTTACCAGATAGGTGCGTTGGAGGTGTTCGCCCGGCTCGCGGGCGGTCACGTCGGCTATGTGAAGGCCCATGGCGCGCTCTACAACGCGGCGGCCCGGCACACCGGGCAAGCGGCCGCGATCGTCGAGGCCGTCGCCCTCTACGACCGCGCGCTGCCGCTGCTGTGCCAGCCGCGCACCGCGGTCTGGGAGCGGGCGGTGGAGGCCGGGGTGCGCCCGCTGGCCGAGGGGTTCATCGACCGCGGCTACACCGACGAGGGGCTGCTGGTGCCCAGATCCGCGCCCGGGGCCCTGATCACCGACCCGGCCGAGGCGGCTGAACGGGCCCTGCGGATGGCGGAGTCGGGGACCGTGGTCTCGGTGAGCGGCAGCGTCGTACGGATCGCCCCGGACGGCGGGGAGCTGGCCGCGCTGTGCGTGCACAGCGACACCCCCGGCGCGGCCGGGCTGGCCGCCGCCGTACGGGAGGCGCTGGCGTCGGAGGGTGTCGCGGTGGGCCCGCCCGGCCCCACCGCCGACCGGGTCGGGGTGCGGCCATGACCCCGGCGAACGTGCCGTCTGCGGACGCGACCCCAGCGGCCATGCCCTCGGCGGACGTGTCTCGTGGGGACGTGCCCCCTGCGGACCTGTCTCTGGCGGACGGGGCTCGTGCGGAGGTGACGTCTGCGGCCGTGCCTCCGATGGACGCGACCCGGGCGGCCATGCCCTCGGCGGACGTGCCCCTGGCGGACGCGACCCCTGCGAAGGTGCCCCTGGCGAACATGAGCTCGGGCAAAACGATTCTGCGGAGGGCCGGTGACCGGGGTTGGCTGATCGAGTGTGCGGACCGGCGGCCCGCCGACGTCGCCGCCTCGATCCGCGCCGAGCCCTGGGCGTCGGGGCTGCGGGAGGTCGTGCCCGCCGCCACGACCGTGCTGGTGGTGGCGGAGACCGCCGCCGGGATGGGCGAGCTCGCCGCCGGGCTGCGCGCCGTGCTCGACGGGCCCGGCGCCCACCGCACCGGACCGCCGCCCGGCCGGCGCATCGTGATCCCGGTCCGCTACGACGGCCCGGACCTGCCCGAGGTCGCCGAACGCCTCGGTCTGGCCCCGGAAGAGGTCGCGCGGCGGCACGGCGCGGGGGAGTACCGGGTCGGCTTCTTCGGCTTCGCGCCCGGTTTCGCGTATCTGGACGGCGTACCGGAGAGCCTCCGGCTGCCCCGGCTGTCCAGCCCGCGGCCGAGGGTGGCCGCCGGGGTGGTGGCCATCGCCGGGAACCAGACGGTGGTCTACCCCGGCGGAACCCCCGGCGGCTGGCACCAGATCGGCGTCACCACCACCCGGCTGTGGGATGTGACCGCCGATCCGCCGAACCGGCTCGCGGTCGGCGACCGGGTGGTCTTCGAGGCGGTGGCGCCATGACGGTCGCCTCCGCCGCCCCGGGCCGCCGGGTCCGCACCCGGCACCGGCCACCGGCCCCCGGCACCGGCCCGGAGCCCGCCGTACTGACGGTCGTCCAGGCGGGGCCGGCGGCCAGCGTGCAGGACCTGGGCCGTCCGGGGATGGCGCATCTGGGCGTCCCCGCCTCCGGTCCGGCCGACCGGCGCAGCTTCCGGCTCGCCAACCGGCTGGCCGGGAACCCGGAGGACACCCCGGCCCTGGAGGTCACCCTCGGCGGCCTCGCGATCACCCTCTCCACCACCCGCCATGTGGCGGTCACCGGGGCCCCGGCGCCGCTGACGGTCGACGGGGTGCCGGTCGACGGCGCGCCGCGGCTGTGGCTCCGCGCCGGATCGGTGCTCGCCATCGGCCGCCCCTGGGCGGGCTGCCGCACCTATCTCGCCGTATCCGGCGGGATCGAGGCGGAGCGGGTGCTGGGGTCGGCCTCGCGCGACTCCCTCACCGGGCTCGGCCCCGACCCGGTGCGCGCCGGGGCGGAGTACGGCCTTGGCCCGGTGCGCCCGGTCCCGGCGATCCCGCTGGAGCTGGCGTTCAGCGTCGTCCCGTGCGGCGGACCGGCCACCGTCCGGTTCCGCTGGGGTCCGCGGCACGAGCTGTTCGACGCCGCGGACCGGCACCGGCTCACCACCACGCCCTGGCGGGTCTCCGCCCAGTGCGACCGGGTGGGCGCGCGGCTGACCGGGCCGCCGCTGGCCATCGGCTCGGTCGACCTGCCGAGTGAGGGGACGGTGCGCGGCGCCATCCAGGTGCCGCCGTCGGGCGAGCCGATCGTCTTCCTCGCCGACCATCCGGTCACCGGCGGCTACCCCGTCATCGGGGTGGTCACCGACGCCGACATCGATCTCGTCGGCCAGACCCTCCCCGGGGACGCGCTGCGGCTCGCCCCCGTCCACTGAATCCCCTGAGACGCCATCAGAAACCCAAAGGAGACCCGCGCATGACCGCTCAGCCCGCCTCCCTCGTCCCCTTCCACCTGGCCATCCCGGTGGACGACATCGAGGCCGCCCGGGAGTTCTACGGCAAGGTGCTCGGCTTCGCCGAGGGCCGCTCGGACACCAAGTGGATCGACTGGAACTTCGGTGGCCACCAGGTCGTCACCCACCAGGTCGGCGACGGCCCGTCCGGGACGCCGCGCGACGGCATCGCCGGGACCAACCCGGTCGACGGCCACCAGGTGCCGGTGCCGCACTTCGGCCTGGTGCTGCCGGTGCCGGAGTTCCAGAAGCTCGCCGAGCGGCTCACCGCGGCGGGCACGGAGTTCGTGATCGAGCCGTACGTCCGCTTCCAGGGCGAGCCCGGTGAGCAGTGGACGATGTTCTTCCTCGACCCGGCGGGCAACGCGCTGGAGTTCAAGGCGTTCGCCGACCTCGGACAGCTCTTCGCCGTCTGATCCGCCACTCCGCCACCGCCCGGCGGTCTTCATCCGCCCGGCGGTCCGCACCGACCCACCGGCGGGCGGCGCCCGGCCCGGCAGGACGACGGTCATCAGCGGGAGGACTGGTCCCGCGGATGACCGTCGTACGGGCCCCCGGCGCCGTACCGGCGGCACTGACAGCACATCCCGGCAAAGGACAGGTCAGACCCGGAGGAACCCATGACGAGCGTATCAACGGCCTCGACGGCACCCGGAGACACCGGGGGCGCGGCCGCCGTGGCCACCGCGGCGCGCGGCGGCCCGCGCCGGGCGGCGCTGGCGGCGGCCGCCGGCACCGCCATCGAGTACTACGAGTTCGGCGTCTACAGCTATCTGGCCGTGGTCATCGGCCCGCACTTCTTTCCCGGGGACGACCCCACCGCCGCCCTGCTGGCCACGCTCGCGGTGTTCGGCAGCGCGTTCCTGATGCGGCCGCTGGGCGGCATCGTGCTCGGCCGGCTCGGGGACCGCGTGGGCCGCAAGCCCGTACTGATCCTCACCGTGACCGGGATGGGCGGCGCCACCGCGGCCGTCGGGCTGCTGCCCACGGCCGAGACCGTGGGCGTGGCCGCGCCCGTCGCCCTGCTGGTGGTGCGGCTCGCGCAGGGGTTCTTCGCGGGCGGTGAGGTGACCGGCTCGGCCACCTACCTCGCCGAGTCGGCCCCGGCCGGGCGGCGCGGTTTCTTCGGGGCCTTCACCCCGGTCGGGGTGGCCCTCGGCGGCGGGGCCGCGGCGCTGGTCGCGGGCGTCACCACGACCGCGCTGAGCGAGCGCCAGCTCGACGCCTGGGGGTGGCGCATACCGTTCCTGCTCTCGCTGCCTCTGATCGCCGTCGCCCTGATCGCCCGCAACCGGCTCGCGGACTCCGAGAGCTTCCTCGCGGCGAAGTCGGAGCGGGCCACCGCCAAGGCGCCGCTGACCGAGGTGTTCACCCGCCACCGCGGCCCGGTGCTGAAGGTGACCCTGCTGGCCATCGGCTCCAACTGCGGCTACTGGGTCGGCCTGATCTTCATGAACATCTACCTGACCACCGACCTCGGCTACCCGAAGGACTCCACCTTCTGGATCATGGGCGGGATCAGCCTGTTCGTGGCCGTCCTGATGCCGGTGTGCGGGGCGCTGTCGGACCGGTGGGGCCGCAAGCGGCTCATCACCATCGGCTTCGCCGGGTACGCGGTCCTGGTCGTCCCCGCCATGCTGGTCATGGGTCTTGGCAGCTTCCCGCTCGCCGTCGCGGCCATGGTGGTGCTGGCCCTGCCGATGCCGGTCGTCCAGTCCGTCACCTACCCGACGTACGCCGAGCTGTTCCCGACCCGGGTGCGGTACACCGGGCTCTCGTTCAGCTTCAACATCGGCACCATCGTCGGCGGCGGACTCAGCCCTTATCTGTCCACCTGGCTGATCTCGGCCACCGGCAGTCTGCTCGCCCCGGGCTTCCTGCTGATGGCGGCCGTGGTGGTCGCCCTGCTGACGCTGCGCACCGTCACCGAGTCCAGCCACGGGGAACTGGCGTGACGGCCCCGGCCCCTTCGGGAGACGGTCTTCCCGGGGACGTCCCCGCCACCCCGGCGGCGCTGCGGCGCCTGGTGGCGGACGGCCGGTGGACCGGGCCCACGGCCGGTCTGCTGGACGGGTACCAGCAGGCCAATCTCGTGATCGTACCCAGCGACCTCGCCTTCGACTTCCTGCTGTACTGCACCCGCAACCCCGCGCCCTGCCCCGTCCTCGCCGTCACCGAGCCGGGCGACCCGGTGGTGCGGCTCGGCACGACCGTCGCCGACCTGCGGACGGAGCTGCCCCGCTACCGGGTCTGGCACGACGGCGAACTGGCCGCCGAACCCCACGACATCACCGCCCACTGGCGCCCGGACGCGGTCGGCTTCCTCCTCGGCTGCAGCCACACCTTCGAGGGCCCGCTGCGCGCCGCGGGCGTCCCGGTCCGGTACGCGCCGGAGTCCGCGGCGCCGCCCGTCTACGTCACCGACGTGGCCACCCGACCCGCCGGGCGGCTGTCCGGGCCGCTGGTGGTGAGCATGCGCGCGATACCGGCCCGGCTGGTGGCGCGCGCCGTCGAGATCACCGCCCGCTATCCGGCCGGGCACGGGGCGCCGGTGCACATCGGCGACCCGGCGGCGCTCGGCATCGCCGACCTGGCCCGGCCGGACTTCGGCCCCTCCCCGGTCGTCGAGGACGGCGACGTTCCGGTGTTCTGGGCCTGCGGGGTGACACCCCAACTGGCGCTCCCCGCCACCCGGGCCCCGTACGCCATCACCCACTACCCGGGCCACATGTTCGTCTTCGACCACACGGTCGACGCGGGCCCGGCACCGGGGCGAACGGCCCTGCGCGGCCCGGGCGGCGGGTGATTCAGGGAGCGATGCCCACGCCGTCGATCCGGCTCCAGGCCCGCTCCTGGGCGGACGTCATGGCCGGCCAGGTCAGCCCGCCCGGCCGGGGTCGGACGTGGGAGGCGTAGGGCTTGGGGCGGTAGCCGGGGTCGTAGAAGCACCCGGTGCCGTAGACGCGGTCGAACGTGGCGCAAGAGGCTGCGATGGACCGCGGTGTGGGCTTGTTTCCGGTGCGCACCCAGGAGTCCAGCGCGGCCATGGAATTGGCGTACTCGGCGTTGCTCAGCTCGCTGTGTTCGCTCTCCTCGGTGAAGGTCTGCACGACGTTCTTCCCGCGGTGCGCGCCATCGACGGTCGCCCGGTACGCGGCCTCGTGTTCGACGAATGCCGTGGGGTCGTCGATGGCGTGCATCGTCAGCACCGGGATGGACACGCGGCCGGTGAGGTCGCTGTCGTAGGAGAGGTCACGCCGGGCGTCGGGGGCGGCGGAGAAGCGCTCGACGCCCGCGTTCAGCGCCGTGTCGTCGGGTGAACCGGAGTACCACACGCCCCGGTTGCCGAAGGGATTGCGGTCGCGGAGCCGGCTGTGCACGACGTCGCGGAAGGTGAACACCGAGAAGCGCAGATGGGACTCCAGCGTCCGCTCCGGGATGCGGGTGACGGCGAGGATGTCGTCGAGGTTGCGCTGCTGCGACGCGGTGCGCTCCTGGGGCGCGGAGGCGTAGCCGGTGCACTCCTGGAGGCGGGCGCGCAGCTCGGCCGTCGTCAGGGTCGATCCGGGGCGCAGCCCCTGCCACAGCGGGTACTGGGGCTCGCCGGGGCGGGGCAGGTTGCGGCAGTAGTACTGGTAGACCACCCGCAGATCGACGCGGTAGTCATAGCCTCGGGAGCCGCCGCCCAGGACCCCGCTGGTGAGGAGGGCACCGTCGTAGGGGCCGTTCTCCTTGCCGTACGTCTCCACGACCTTGGCGGCGACGTTTCCGCCCCAGGACTGGCCGTGTACGTACGTCCGCTCGGGCTTGCCGAAGTCCGCCACGAACAGGCGGCGCAGATTCTCCGTGTCGGCGGCCGCCATCCGCGTCCCGTAGCCACCTCGCCGGTAGGACGAGCCCGCCCAGGCGTAGCCCTCGGACACCATCACCGACCAGCGGTCCAGGTCGCCGACGCTCCGCTCGGGATCGGACCCTTCGCCCAGGTCGGGGCCGCCGTGGGAGTGGACGACCAGCGACCCGTTCCACTTCTTCGGAATGGCGATCGCGTAGTACGCCCCGTTGCTGTCCTGGCCGGTGTAGCACGTGGCCTTGTCGCCCACGCTCGCCGGACACGCGACCGGCGCGGGGCGCGGCTGGGCCGCCCGCACCGGACCGGCGTTGCCCAGCGTGCCCGCGACGATGCCCGTGATGCCGAGGGCCGACGCCACGGTGCGCCGCACACGCGTCAGGCGTCGCGGGGAGGAGGGCGGTACGTTCCGACTCGAGCTGTGCACAGCGACGCTCCTGACCTCGGTGGCGCTCCCTCGCGCCAGGCGTTGCGATGGTAGGGACACCGGTTCCGCCGACACCATTGAGCGGGGAGTTGTGTTCTTAACGTGCACGGCGCTTCAGGTGCGCGCTCCTCCGCCCGGCCCCACGGGCGTCGCCGCCTCGCGCAGCGCGTCCAGTCCGGCCGACACCAGCGGATGTGCGGCACTGCCGCGCCGTACGGCGGTCAGGAACCGCCGTGCGGGCACCGGTTCGCCCCGCAGGGGGACCCGCGTGACGGCGTGCCGGGGGAGCGGCACGATCCTCGGCACGAGGCAGACGCCGAGCCCCTCGGCGACGAGCGCCGAGACCGCGTACCACTCCTTGACCTGGTGGACCACGCGGGGAGTGAACCCGGCCGCCGCACACGCCGCCGTCACCAGCGGGTAGGTGTCGTTGTTCCGCTCCTTCACGATCCACGGCTGCTCGGCGGCTTCCGCGAGTTCGATCCCCTCGGGCCGGGCGAGCCGGTGCCCCTCGGCGACCAGCAGGTCCTGACGGTCGGTCAGCAGCGGTGCCTGTTCGAAGCGGGCGTCGGTGACGGGCGGCGCGTCGGGGCCGGGCAGTACCAGCGCCACGTCCGCCTCGTCGGTGAGCAGCAGCCGGTAGCACTCGGCGCTCTCCTCCTCGACGATCAGCGGCTCCACCCGCGGATGGGTCTCCCGCATCAGGGAAACGGCCGGGGCGGCGAGCGCGGCCAGCGCGGAGGACACCCCGCACAGCCGCAGCGTGCCGCGGGTGGCCGTGTGCTGCTGGGCGAGCTCCGCCTGGGCGGCCTCCCACCGCGTCCGCAACGCGTCGGCGTGCCGGAGCACGATGTGCGCGGCGGGTGTCAGGCGCACTCGCCGCCCCTCCGGCCGCAGCAGTTCCACCTCCAGATCGCGGGCCAGCAGCCGCAGCTGCTGGGAGACGGCCGAGGGGGTCAGATGCAACGCGGCGGCGGTCGCGGTCACCGTGCCGTGCTCGGCGAGCGCCCGCAGGACATCCAGTCGACGGTCAATCATGCAGGCAAACCTAAACAGTCAGGTCCCGAAAACGTCGCTGGACGTGCATGATCGCGGCATCGAGCCTGGAGGCATGACCAAGCTCCCCGCCCCCGCGCTGATGCTCGCAAGCGTGCTCAGCATCCAGTTCGGGCAGGCCGTCGGCAAGCGGCTCTCCGGCGCGGTCGGCGCGCCGGGAACCGTGGCCCTGCGCCTCGGCCTGGCCGCGGTGCTCCTGCTGCTCGTGTACCGGCCATCGCTGCCGCGCAGCCGTACGGACACGCTCCTGGTGCTCGGCTTCGGGACGGCCATCGCCGGGATGAACCTGATCTATCCCGCGCTGCTCCTGCTGCCGCTGGGCCTGGCCAGCGCCCTGCAACTGCTCGGCCCGATCACCCTCGCGCTGCTCACCTCGCGCCGCCTCCGCGACGTGGGCTGGGCCGTCCTGGCCGGATGCGGCGTGTGGCTCTTCCACGCCCCGCACGGCGCCCGCTTCCCGCTCCCCGGGGTGCTGCTGGCCCTGGCCGCGGGGGTCTCCATGGCCGTCTACCTGCTGCTGAGCAAGAAGGCGGGATCGCGCGGCGCCGGCGGCGGTCCCCTGGCCCTGGCGGTGACGTGGGCGGCCGTACTGACGGTGCCACTGGGCGTGGTGAGTCGGGGTACGGAGCTGCTCGCCCCCGGGCGCTGGTGGCCGGGGTCGTGGTGGCGGTGCTCTCGGCGGTGCTCCCGTACTCGCTGGAGCTGGCGGCGCTGCGGCGGCTGCCGACGCGGACCGTGGGCGTGCTGGCCAGCCTGGAGCCGGCGAGCGCGGGCCTGGCGGGAGTGCTGGTCCTGGGCGAGCGGCTGAGCGGGGTGCAGTGGCTGGCCCTGGCGTGCGTGGGCGCGGCGAGCGCCGGGACGGTGGTCCGGCGCGGACGGGGCGGAACCCGCCGGAGGTTCCGCCCCGTCCCCGGTGCGTCAAGTGGCGGCCGTCAGAAGCGGTCCGGGGAGCGCTGCGGAAGCGGGGCCCCGGGACGGACGTCCGGCTTCCGGTCCTCCCGGGCACCGCCGCCCGAGTCGCCCGTCGCCTCGCAGGTCACGTCCTTCGTCGGCAGCGTGCCGGTGGTCAGGTAGTCCGCCACCGTGCCGTCCGTGCACGCGTTGCCACTCGGGTAGACGCCGTGGCCCTCGCCACCGAGGACCGTCAGCATCCTCGAGCCCTTCAGATCGGCGTGCAGGGCCTGACCGCTCGGCAGCGGGGTCTGGGAGTCCCACTCGTTCTGCACGAGCAGCGAGCCGACCTCGTTGTTCACGACGGTGGCCCGCTCGACCGACCTGTCCCAGAACGCGCAGGGCTTGATGCTGGACGCGAAGTCGCCGTAGAGCGGGTAGCGGCCCTTGTCCTCGATGGCGTCCCGCCGATAGCTCTCGGGGTCGCGGGACCAGGCGGCCGAGTTGTCGTTGCACACCACGGCCCAGAAGCTCGCGGTCATGTTGTCGCTCGGCACATCGGCGGAGCCGGCCGCCGGGCGCCGCGTTCCGGCCGGATCCGGGAGCCCCTTCGCGGAGGCGGGCCGGCCGGCCGCGGCCTTCTTCAGCGCCACGACCAGGTCGGTGCCCTCCCGCACACTGAAGACCGCCCGGCGCATCATGCTCCGGACGTCATCGCCGGTGTACTTCTCCCCGTCCATCTCGATGGGCTTCTCGTCCGCCCGCTGGACCAGGTCCCAGAACGTCCGGTCGACCTTCTTCGGGGTGTCGCCGAGCCCGTACTTCTCGGAACGCGCGGCGGCCCACTCGGTCCACCGGTCGAACGCGGGCTCGGCACCCTCCGCCCACCACTGGATCATCTTCCGCCAGGCGCGCGCCGGATCGACCGCGCTGTCCAGCACGATCCGGTCGGCCCGGCCCGGGAACAGCTGGGTGTAGACGGCGCCGAGGTACGTGCCGTACGAGGTGCCGAAGTACGAGAGCTTCTGCTCGCCGAGGACCGCCCGGAGCAGATCCATGTCCCGCGCCGTGTTGCGCGTGGTGATGTGCTTGAGCGTGGCGCCCGACTTCTCACGGCACTTGCGCGCCACATCCCGCGCCCAGGCGACGTCCTTGTCGAACGTCGCCTTCTTGTACGGCCGCAGCCAGTTCTCCTCCTCCGGCTCCAGACCGCAGGTGACGGGCGTGGACCGGCCCACCCCGCGCGGGTCGAAGCCGATGAGGTCGTATCTCTGCCGCGCGGACTCGGGCAGCTCGTTCTTCAACTGCAGTGGCATGTCGAGCCCCGGCCCGCCGGGGCCACCGGGGTTGGCGAGCAGGACACCGTGCCGCTTGTCCGGCGTGGTGGTCCTGATCCGGGATATGGCCATGTCGATCCGCTTGCCGCCGGGAGCCCGGTAGTCCAGCGGCACCTTGATCGTCGCGCACTGGTACTCCGCCGGCTGATCGGCCTCGCACCGCCGCCACTTCGGCTTCTGCTTGACGTACGGCTCCAGGGCGCCGGCGGTGGCGGACGTCGGGGCGGCGGCCTGGGCGGTGGCCTGGGCGGTGCCGACCTGAGTGGTGCCGGTCTGGGCGGCGCTCGCCGTCGAGGTGGCGAGCGCGGGAGCCAACGTCGCCGTGACCCCCACGGCCAACAGCGGCGCGAGACCTCGTCTACGCACGACATCGTTCCTTCCGGTCGCGTATCGGGACAGGAACGATCATCCAGGTGGGTGCGCCGGGGAACATCGGCCGTGCGTCCCCAACTCCCCTCCCTCTTGGGAGGGATGTGACGGCCGTATGTGGTCCCCTGGGTGTACGGCCCGCCCACGCGGGAGCGGGCGCCTCGCCCGCGTGCCGGTCAGGGTTGGGGTACCTCCTGGCCGTTGACGAACACCCGCCGGAAGGTCAGGTCGTCGGTGTGGGCGACGCTGTCGGGGCCGCTGATGCCGGTGAACGTGGAGCGGGAGAGGTGCACACCGCGCAGGTGGTCGGTCTCCAGGCCGACCAGCCGCAGCACGGTCCGGGCGCCGTCGATCTCCATCCGGTCCAGGTCGATGTTCCGCACCGATACCGGCAGCGTCCCGTCCTCGCCACTGTTGTAGTCCATGGTCACGAAGGCGATGTCACGCTCCACGCCCTGCCCGGTGAAGTTCCGGATGTGCACACCGTCGATGGAGCCGCCGCGCTTCTTGTTCGCCTTGACATACAGCGCGTACTTGACGGGGTAACGGCCGGGGAAGTCCGGAGGGTTGACCTCGCAGTCCTCGGCGAAGATGTCACGCACCCCGCCGGACATCTCGCTGCCGACGGTCATCCCGCCCCAGCGGCCGGAGAACTGGCAGTCGCGCACGACGATGTTCCTGCTCGGCACGCCCACCCGGTGGCCGTCCTCGTCCCGGCCGGACTTGACCGCCACACAGTCGTCGTTGGTGTTGAACCGGCAGCCGGTGATGAGCACGTCGGAGCAGCACTCCGGGTCACAGCCGTCGGTGTTGTAGAGCGTGCTGTCCACGGTGACATCGCGCACGGTGACGTTGCTGGAGAGCACCGGATGTACGGTCCACATCGGTGGGTCGACGATGGTCAGGCCGCTGACCAGGACGTTGCGGCAGCGGTAGAACTGCACCATCTGCGGGCGCAGATGGTGGCCGTCGCCGAAGACGCGCCGCGCCACCGGCACCCCCGTGGAGCCCATCTCGCGCAGCAGCTTCTGGTCGGCCCCCTGCGGTCCGCTGTCGCGGTACCAGCTCTCCCACGGCCCGAGCCGCGCCTGCCCGTCGAGCGTGCCACGGCCGGTGACCGCCACGTCCCGCTCGCCGTACGCGTAGACGAAGGGCGAGTAGTTGTACGCCTCGGTGCCCTCCCAGCGGGTGAGCACCACCGGCAGGAAGTCGCGCGGATCGGGGCTGAAGGCGATGGTGGCGCCCGCGGAGACATGCAGGTCCACCCGGCTGCGCAGAGGGATCGCGCCGGTGAGGAACCGGCCCTCGGGGACGACGACATGGCCGCCGCCCGCGCGGTGGCAGGCGGCGATGGCGGCCCGGAACGCGGCGGTGTTCATCGTCCGCCCGTCGCCGACCGCCCCGTAGTCGGTGACCCTGAAGGTACGCCGGGGGAAGGCGGGCGGCCTGATCCGGGCCAGGATCCCCGGCACCGCGCGCCACGCCCCGGTGTAGGCGGCGGCCACGCCGGTGTGCGCGGTGGCCGCGTACGCCTGCTCCGCGGCCAGTGGCGGAAGCACCGCGCCGGCCGCCAGCAGACCGCCGGTGCGCAGCGCCGCGCGGCGGGATGGTCTCGGGTGCATGGCCTGCCTCCTTGACAACGCGCTCAGCAGGTCGGAGGAAGTCCGCTCTGGTTCGGCAGCGCCCCGAAGGGCGCGGGGCCGTGTCGATGTGCGGGTCCGCCGCGCGGCTGTGTCGATATGCGGCTCCGCCGCGTGGGACCGGCCACGACGGCGCCGCAGACGGCCGACGACGCATCGCGGCACTTCCAGCGGAGCGCTCAGCTGACGGAGATCCGGTCCAGGTCGGGCGCGGACTCGGTGTCGTTGGAAATCCTGATGGTGTTGGCGCCGGGCTTGAGGGTGACGGGGAGGGAGGTCGTACGTGGCGTGGTGTTCCCGGTGTCGGTCACCGTCACCTTGGCCGCCGGGCCGCCGTTGACGCTCACCTGGAACGAGCGGGTGCCGTTGACCGTGTAGTCGAGGTACAGCGTGTGCTCCCCGCCGTCGGGGACGACCACATCGGGGAACACCATGGCCGCCTGCTCGCTGCCACCGATGTTGCGCACCTTCTCGGCCCGGAGCAGGGGCCGCAGCCGGTGATGCCGGTGCTGCCGAACTGGTTGGCCGAGTCCTCCGCCTCACGCGCCCATATCCGGCCGGCGGGCAGTGGCCGCACCCGGACCTGGTCCGAGACCGACTTCTGCCGGCCGAGCAGCGCGTAGTCCGCCGTGACGGGGATGTCGGCCGACCCGGCGTCCTGGCCGGGCGGGGAGGTGACGGTCCACGTGCCCCGCACCGTCTGGCCGAGCCGCAGCGACCGGGCCGTCACCGGCCCGCCGTCCGCGGTCCAGCCGGCCGGCAGCCGGGGGCGAGGCTGACGTCGTCGAGCTGCTCGTCGTCGTCCAGCCGGAGCGTCGCCGTGACGGTGAGGGACCGCTGCCCGGGGCCGACCCACTGCAGACCGTGGGGCCGGACGGTGAGCGTGGTCTTCGGGGTGTACGAGGCCGGGGGCAGCGGGGCCACCGCGATCCGGTCAAGGCCGGGGCCACGGCGGGCGGTGCTGAACACCTTCACCGTATTGGCACCGGCCTTGAGCGGCACGGACACCGCCGTGCTCGCCGGCACCCCGGGGCTGTCCCCGGCCACGGGCACCTCGACCGGTGCCGCGCCGTTGACACTCACCGACAGGGAGGAGTCGGCCGAGGCGGCGTGGTCCAACTGGAGCCGGTAGTCGCCGCTTTCGGGTGCGCGAACGTCGCGGTACGTCACGGAGTTGCGCGGCCCGCCGCCGAGGCCGTCCACGCGCCGGGCACCCGAGCAGGCGCCGCACGCCACGGAGTGGGCCGCGCCCGACGGCCGGTTCTGCCGTGCCTCGGCCTCCAGCGGCAGCGCGGTGCGGGTGGTCTTCGAGCGGCCGTACGCCACCTGGATCTCGTCGATGCGCAACTGGTTGTAGAACTCCGGCGCCTGCGGACCGCCCCACAGGCTGCGCACCTCCAGCTTCAGATAGCGGGCGGCGCGGTCGCCGATGTCGATGGTGCGCGCCCCGCGCGCACTGGGCAGCGTGCCCGAGCGCACCTGGGTCCAGCGCTTGCCGTCGCCGCTGGCGTAGACGCGGTAGTCCTTGATGCGGGCGGAGTCCTCGGGGCGGCCGAAGGACGAACGGGCGTGCGTCGGGGACCACTCGCGCTGGTTCACCGCCAGCGATGTGGCGTGCTTGCGCGCGCCGAGGTCGAGGGTGACGGAGACGGGCAGCTCGCCGTCGCTGTCCCAGTAGGTCTCAAAGTCGCCGTCGGCGAGGTCGGCCGCCGGGTGTCCGGTGCGCGCGGACGTGGCGGTGGCGCCGACACCCGACTGCGGGTAGAGGGGCCGTCGGCCGTCGGTCTCGACCTTGAAGACGGTGTCGTACGGATCCCAGTCCTCGATGCCGAGGATCGACAGATGGCCGCCGGACTGGCTGAAGCGCATCGCCTCGCCGGTGCGGAGATCGGTGACCCGGCGCACGGTGTAGCCGTTGTCGCCCAGCCGCACCATGTCGGTGCGGGGACGGGTGACCACGTGCACATACTGGGTGCGGTCGCCGTTCTCGCCCCGGCCCACGGTGACCACGCCGTGGGCGCCGTCGTTCCAGAAGCCGGGCTGCATACCGCCGTACATGTAGCCGCCGCCCTCGACGCCGTACACCGACCCCCGGATGGGCTCGACCCACTTGCCCATGAAGTCGTTGAACTCCTCCTGCTGCGGGGGAAGTTTGCCGTTCACCATGGGTGTCTCGGCCATGAGCGACTTGATGGAGGAGCCCGCGTTGGTGATGTAACGGCCGGTGCTGAGCCGGGCGTCGACCTCGTGGTCGCCGCCGTCGTACCACCAGTCGCCGGTGGTCGGCAGCTTGTAGTCGGCCTCGGTGAGCCGTGGCATGGGAACCGTCACGGCGGAGGGGTAGTCGTACGCCGGGGTCATGCCGGTCTTCTGCTCATTGCTGACCGTGTCCATGATCGGCGTGTCTTCGTTGTTGTTGCTCAGCAGCCAGTCCGGTCGGCGCTCGCGGATCTTCTCGTAGAGCCCGTTCTCCTCCCAGTACTCGTTGTCGTTGTCGATCCAGAACCCCGACAGGTCCGGGTACTTGTCCATGACCTCGAGGAACAGGTCGTAGCTGTACATGCCGAAGCCGCGGCGCGTGGTCAGGTCCACCTGTTGGCCCTTGTACTTCGAGTAGGCGGCCGAATCCAGCGTCTCGGTGCCCGACTCGTTGTGCCACTGCGGGTCGTCGGTCATGTAGAGGATGACGCGCACGCCCTTGGCCTTGGCCGCGGCCACGAGTTCGCCGAGCAGATCGCGCTCGGTGGCACAGCTGCCGGGGACCTTCGAGGGCCAGGGGCGGGCGTAGCCCAGCCTGCTGTGGAAGGTCGCGAGCACGATGTACGAGGCGCCGAGCTTGCGCGCCTCGTCCACCCAGGTGTCGGCGCTCCAGCCGCCCTCGGTGACATCGCGTTCCCAGGTGGCGCAGTCGCGGTGCTGGGGGTGGGTGAACATGCCCCAGTGCAGGAAGAGCCCGGCGGTGGACTGGCGCAGCCACTCCTGCCGGGGGTGCTGGACCTCGGCCTGGGCGGGGGTGGCCAGGAGACCGATGGCCAGGGCGAGTACGACCGCCGCGCACAGCGCGCGCCACCGGGAGCGGGTGGCGCGTGCGGCGCGTGCGGCACGCGTCGCAGGGATGTGGATGGGGCTGGGGCTGGGGCGGAGCGGGATCCTCGGCGTGGGCATGTCCTGTCCTCCGTGAACGTTCCCGTGAGCGTTCACGGAGCACTGTCCGGCCCACCCGACCGCCGTGTCAATATGTGTGCGAGGTTGGGGTGTTCCCCTGTGGGGTTCCGTTGACGCCCGTCGCCGCCGCGGTGATGATCGAGGAGGAGCGCTACGGGGAACACCTCCGTGAGCGGTCCCGAGTGCCACGTCGTACCACGTCCGATGGTGGGAGAGGGGTGGGGCCCGTGCCCACGAGCGCCAGGCCGCGCCGCATCACCATCGAGGACGTGGCGCGCTCGGCCGGGGTGTCCCGGCAGACGGTCTCCCGCGCGGTCAACGACAAACCGGAGATCGACCCCGCCACGCGGCAACGGGTGCTGCGGGTGGCCCAGTCGATGGGGTACCGGCCCAGCCGGTTCGCCCGTGGCATGGTCGGCCCTCGGCTCACCACGCTGGGGCTGGTCATCGCGGATGTGCTCAACCCCTTCTTCCCCGAGGTGGTTTCCGGTGTGCTGGCGGCCGCCGACGAGCGCGGCTGGCAGGTCGCCGTCTACAGCACCGGGTCCGCCCTGGAACGGGAGACCGCGGTGGCGCGGACCGTGGTGGACCACGTGGACGCGTGTGTCGCCTTCCTGCTCGACCCCGGCGCCATCGAGCTCATCCACCGCTCCGGCATGCCCTTC
The DNA here is from genome assembly GCA_005405945.1 of Streptomyces violaceusniger. Classification (GTDB taxonomy): domain Bacteria; phylum Actinomycetota; class Actinomycetes; order Streptomycetales; family Streptomycetaceae; genus Streptomyces; species Streptomyces violaceusniger. Next base: position 2,453,072 of record BJHW01000001.1, on the reverse strand, counting down.
GTCCTGCTCGACAACGAGCACCGGCCGCCGAGCGTGAACGGGGGGCGGATCGACTTCGCCACCGGCATGCGGCAGGCGGTCGGTCACCTCGTCGAGCGCGGCCACCGGCGGATCGCGATGCTCGACGACCGCGGCCGCCCGGACGCCGGCGACCACGGCACCCGCCACTCGCTGTTCCTCCGCGCCGCCGCCGAACACGGGCTGCCCGCCGACGAGGACTGGGTGTTCCCGGCGGCCAACTCCCTCGAAGGCGGGGCGGCGGCCATGGACGACGTGCTGGCCGGCGGCTTCGCGGCGACGGCGGTGCTCGGGTACAACGACCTCATCGCCATCGGCGCCATGCGCCGCGCCCGCGACCGCGGTATGCGAGTGCCGGAGGACTGCGCGTTCGTCGGCTGCGACGGACTGACGCTGAGCCGGCTCGTGGACCCGCCGCTGACCACCCTGACGGTCGACAAGGAACTCCTCGGCCGGGCCGCGGTGCGGCAGGTCGCCGCGCAGATGACCGGCGCCGGAACGGGCGAGACGGTGATCGTGCCACGCCTGGTGGTACGCGCCTCCTCCTGACCTGGTGGTGCTCGTGCTCCGTACCGACGATGACCCCGTTTAGTTGTATCTATATAATGATTATGGCAACACAATTAAACGGAGGCCCTTCATGCCGGATCTCGCTCCTCGGCAACGATGGCTCGTGCTGGCCATCTGCTGCATGAGCCTGCTGATCGTCAGTCTCGACAACACGATCCTGAACGTCGCCCTGCCCTCCATCCAACGCGATCTGCACACGTCGGTGTCCGGGCTGCAGTGGACGGTCGACGCGTACACGCTGGTGCTGGCGAGCCTGTTGATGCTCTCCGGTTCGACCGCCGACCGGGTGGGGCGGCGCCGTACGTTTCAGGTCGGGCTGGTGATCTTCACCGCGGCCTCGCTGCTGTGCAGCCTGGCTCCCGGGCTCGGCTGGCTGGTCGTCGCGCGGATGCTTCAGGCGGTCGGGGGATCGATGCTGAACCCCGTCGCCATGTCGATCATCAGCAACACCTTCACCGACCCCCGGGAAAGGGCCCGCGCCATCGGTGTGTGGAGTGGCGTCGTGGGCATCAGCATGGCCGCCGGGCCGATCATCGGGGGTGCGCTGGTGGAGTCGGCCGGGTGGCGGGCCATCTTCTGGCTCAACGTACCCATCGGCCTCGCCGCGCTCTTCCTGACCCGCAGGTATGTGCCGGAGTCCCGGGCGCCGCGGGCTCGCCGGGTGGACCCGGTCGGGCAGGGGCTCGTCATCGTGCTGCTCGTCGCGCTGACGTACGCGATCATCGAGTCGCCGAACCTGGGCTGGACCTCGCCCGTGGTCGCCGGGTGCGCGGCCGCGGCGCTGGGCGCGCTGCTGGGGCTGCTGTGGTACGAACCGAGGCGCGCCGACCCGCTCATCGACCTGCGGTTCTTCCGTTCCGCGCCGTTTTCGGGCGCCACCGTGATCGCGGTCGCAGCGTTCGCCGGTCTGGGCGGGTTTCTGTTCGTCAGCTCCTTGTACTTGCAGGATGTGCGGCAACTCGATCCGCTGCACGCCGGGTTGTTCATGCTGCCCATGGCGGTCATGGCGCTGCTGACCGCACCCGTGTCGGGCCGCATGGTGGCCTCGCGGGGGCCGCGTACTCCGCTGCTGCTCGCCGGGGCGGCGTTGTGCGCGAGCGCCGTGCTCCAGGCGCTCACCTACTCCGAGCACCTTCCGGTGTCCCTGCTGGTCGTCGCGTATCTGCTGTTCGGCACCGGATTCGGGCTGGTCAACGCGCCCATCACCAACACCGCCGTCTCGGGGATGCCCCGTGCGCAGGCCGGTGTCGCGGCCGCGGTGGCCTCCACCAGCCGGCAGACCGGCCAGTCCCTCGGCGTGGCCGTCATCGGTGCCCTCATGGCCGGGGAAGTGCACACGGACGCGGCCGCCTTCACGGACGCGGCCCGGACGGCATGGTGGATCATCGCCGGCTGCGGCGCCGCGGTGCTGGTCATGGGTACGCTCACTTCCGGCCGCTGGGCCCGGGCAACGGCCCAGCGCACGGCGAAGCGGCTCGCCGCCGAGGAGACCAAGGAGACAGTGAACGTCTGATGGAGCGCCCACACGACAACGAGCCGCACGAGGGGGAGGAGCGGGACGAGCGGGACGACGAGACCGTCAGGACGGCGGCCCGAGCCTGGCAGGGGCTGAACACACTCCTGATGGAGCGCTACAACCGCCGTAAGGCGGTCGCGGAAAGCCTCGGCATGAGCTTCAGCCGCGTCAGAGCGTTGCGCCGACTCGCCGCCGGCCCGATCACCCTTCGCGAACTGGCCGAGCGACTGGGCGCCGACCCGCCCTACACCTCCGTCATCGTCGACGATCTCGTACGGCGCGGCCTCGCCGAACGCATCACCAACCCGGCCGACCGCCGGTCCAAGCTGGTCCACCTCACCGAGGAGGGCCAGGCGTTGGCCGCCCGCGCCATCGCGATCCTCACCACCCCGCCCGACGCCCTGCTCGCCCTGCCGCTCGAGGACATCCAGGCGCTCGACCGCGTGGTGGCCAAGCTCCTCGACTGAACGAGGAGCGTGGTCCACGGTGTGCCGGGCGAATACCGCGGGGAAGCCCCGGCTCGGTGGTGTTCACCGGCCGGGGCTTCGCCGTCGGTACTGCCCGGATCCGGTCAGTCCAGGCCGTGGTCGCGGGCGTAGCGGGTGGCCGCGACGCGGTCGCGGGAGCCGGTCTTGGCGAAGACCCGGTTGATGTGGGTCTTCACGGTGTTGCCGCTCAGGAAGAGGGCGGCGGCGATCTCCGCGTTGGTCATACCGCGTGCCATCAGCGTGAGGATCTCCGCCTCACGACGGGTGAGGCCGTCCGGGAGCGGCCGGCCGGCGGCGTCGGGCCCTCGGGGAGCGGCGGCGGGCCCCGAGGGAGCGGCGGCGGGCCCCGGGGGAGGGACGGTGGGAGCGCTCGCCGCGGCGAGCAGGGTGGCCTGGACCCTGGGGTCGAGGACGGAGAGCCCCGCGACGGCGCTGTGCAGGGTGCGGGCGATGTGCAGCCGGTCCGCGTCCTTGGTGAGGTAGGCGCGGGCCCCGGCGCGGAGCGTCTCCAGGACGGAGGTGTCGTCGGCGTAGGTGGTCAGGACGACGACGGCGACCTCGGGGTGCTCGGCGGTGAGCCGACGGGTGGCCTCGGTGCCGTCGAGCACCGGCATGTGCAGGTCGAGCAGGATCGCGTCCGGGTGGTGCTCGGCGACCCGGTCGAGCGCCTGTTGTCCGTTGGCCGCGGAGCCGACGACGTCGATGTCCGGCAGCAGGTCGAGCATGAGGACCAGCCCTTCCCGGACGCTGGCCTGGTCGTCGGCGACCACGATCCGCAGCGGCCGGGCGTCCTGGGCGCTCATCGCGGCACCTCGGCCCGGACGCGCCACTGTCCGTCCCGTACGCCCGCGTCGAGCGTCCCGCCCAGCAGCAGGAGGCGCTCGCGCATCCCGGTGAGGCCGTAGCCGCCGTCGACGGTGGCGAGCGCGGGTGCTCGCCGAGGGGATGGTGGTGCGCCGAGCGGGTTGTCGACGGTGAGCGTCACGTGTTCGTCCTCATAGGTCAGGGTGACCTCCACCGGCTGGGCGGGGGCGTGTTTGGCGGCGTTGGTCAGGGCTTCCTGCGCGGTACGGAAGAGGGGGAGGGCCTGGTCCGCCGGGAGCGGGGAGGGCTCGCCCTCGACCCTGAGCCGTACCGGAACGCCGTGCCGCTGCCGGTGGGTGTCCGCCATCGTGCCCAGTTCCTCGTCGAGCGGCGCGAGGTCGGAGCGCAGGGCGTGCACCGCGCGGCGGGTCTCGGCGAGCCCGTCGGCGGTCAGCCGCCTCGCCCCGTCGAGCACGGTGACCGCCCGGTCGATGTCCCGGTGATCCGTCAGCAGAGCGCCGGCGGCCTGGATCTGGATGCTCAGGGCGCCCAGCGAATGGGCCAGTACGTCATGGATCTCACGGGCGATCCGGGCGCGTTCGTCCAGTACGGCCACCCGGCGCTGCTCCGCGCGGAGCAGCTCGCTCTGGGCGAGCATGGCGGCCGATTGCTCGGCGCGTATCCGGTAGGCGCGCCGGTTGTGGCTCGCGACCAGGATCAGCGCCACCAGCATGGGATAGCCCAGTGCGAGCCCGCGGCCGGCCCCGGCGACCAGGACCCCGGTCTCCAGGGCCACCACCGTGCAGCCCGCCACGGCCCAGCCCACCGGGAGGCTCAGCTCGGTGCCCAGGTGCATGACGGCCATCAGCGAGAGGCCGATGAGCGCTCCGGCGTGCGGGAAGGCGCTGGCGTAGCCGGAGAGGGCGGCGGCGACGCCGAGCAGGATCCGCATCCTCGGCGCGCGCTTCGCGGCCTCGTCACCGAGGGCGTGGGTGAGCTCCCACAGCAGCAGCGACAAGCCTCCCAGCGCGTACGTGACGACGGCCAGGGGCACCGCCCCGGGCCCGGCTGGAGGGCCGGTGAAGGTGTGCAGGCCGATGAACGCGTACGCGCCGACCCTCATCAGCCATGACACCGTACGCAGCATTGATGCAGGATAGCGACCCGCGGACCGCTCGGCCGCGGCGCCGGGGTGTACCGCGTCATGGGCCGAGGGTCCGGCTGTTCCGTCGCCTCGTGTGGGGGCCGCGGGGGTGCCTTCCGGATGCCGTCCGGTCATCGCCGTCCCCGGCGGCCCCGGTCGCGTAGGAGGTCACTCGCCGATCGGTCGTACGACTCCGTGGGCCGGGGCTGCCGCGTGGGCCGCTCCGCGCCGGGCGCCGACGGGCCGCCCGGCCCGCCCAGCAGTCCCGCCAGCGCGCCCCGCACATCGAAGGGGCGGCCGTCCCTCTCCGGCGCGAACGGCACACCGGAGGCGAGGGCGCGCGGTGTGACGACGGCGGCCTGGCCGAGCCGGTTGAGGCCGAGCAGCATCAGGATGGGCGCCGAGGAGCCCGCCACGGGAGCGTGCAGCGCCATGGCGACGACCGTCATCACGCCCCGCGAGACCACCAGCGCGAGCCACAGCCACAGTCCGTACACCGGCATCCGCGCCCACAGCACCCCGTCGCGCGGCTCCAACCGCAGCAGCGCTCCCTGGGCGGTGCCGATTCCCGCCGCGATCACCGCGCTGATGACGAGGCAGGCGAGATCGGTCGTGGTGAGGTGGCGGCCACCCTTGCCGAGGCTGGTGAAACCGATGATGGCGAGGACCGCGGGAAGCAGGATCAGCCGCTTGCCGCGCAGCGGCTCGCCGCGTAGCTGACGTGCGATGACGAAGATCACGACGACGATCGCGGTCAGCACTTGCAGCACGTTCACTGGAGGACTCCCGTCGGCCACGCTTCGGTCGCGTACGCCTGTTGACTCGCCCCGAGGCTAGGAAGGCCCGCGGGGTACCGCGTCACCCCGAGCGGTGACCTCCGGGGTGACTCACGGGGTGATCCGCGAGTGGTACCGGCACCGGGAACCGGTACCACCGGGCGGCCGAAGCGATCACCCCGGAGGTCACCCCCTGCTACGGCGCGCGGGAACGCGTACCGGAACGAGTCTGAGCGGGCCGAATCCGCGGCAAACCGTCCACCGAGAGGCTCGCCATCCCATGTCCACCATCGGTCAAGCCATGATCATCAACGGTGCGGTCCTGCTCGCCGTCCTGGAGGCGGACCTCGGGCCCCACCGCAAGATCGGGAAGCTGCGCATCCTGCGGCCGCTGCTGATGACCGCCGCGATCGTCCCCCTCTTCATCAAGAGCCCGGCCACCCACGGCTCCGGCCTGGCGCTCGAACTCGCCGCCGTCGTCGCGGGGTTGATCGTCGGCTTGCTGGCGGTGACCTTCACCACGGTCTACGCCAGTCCGACGACCGGCAAGCCGGTCAGCCGCGCGGGCTTCGCCTACGCGGCGCTGTGGATCGTCGTGATCGGCGCACGGGCCGCGTTCTCGTACGGATCGGAGCACTGGTTCGCCCGGCAGCTGGGCCGCTGGATGGCCGACCACCAGGTGACCGCCGACGCCCTCACCGACGCGCTGCTGCTCATGGCCGTGGCGATGACGCTCACCCGCACCATCGGACTCGCCACGCGAGCGGCCACCGTCGGCCGCGGGGTGCCCGCCGCGCCCGCGGCCGAGTAGCGGTGGAGTGGGGAATGCCGTCGACGAGGCCACAATGAGCTTCGCATGGTCTCGTCTCGTCGGATCGGAGAGAAATGCGGCCCGGACAGGGTGAAGAGGTGACCGACGCCGCGGAGATCGCGGCGCGGCTGCGCCACGTGTTCTGGATCGGTGGCGGGAGTGGCGCGGGCAAGTCGACCATCGCCCGGCGGCTCGCCGACCGCTACGGGTGGCGGCTCTACGCCACCGACGATGTGATGCGGGAACACGCCGGGCGGGCCACCCCCGAGGAGGCGCCGCTTCTGCACCGGTTCATGGCCATGGACATGGACGAGCGATGGGTGAACCGGTCGCCGGAGGTCATGCTCGAGACGTTCCACTGGTTCCGGGGCGAGGGCTTCGGCCTGATCGTCGAAGACCTCCTCCGCCTGCGGCCGGAGCCCCGCGTCATCGTCGAGGGGTTCCGGCTGCTCCCGCACCTCGTGAAGCCGCTGCTCGACGCTCCTCAGCGCGCCGTCTGGCTTCTGCCCACACCCGACTTCCGTCGGGCCGCCTTCCGGAGCCGGGCGGTGCCGGGGGAGGGGTTCGTCTGGAGGACCAGCGATCCGGCGAGGGCCGGTCGCAACCTCGCCGAACGGGATCGCATGTTCACCACGCGCATCGAGGAGGAGGCCGAGCGTCTTCGACTGCACACCATCGAAGTCGACACCACGATGACGGAGGACGATCTCACTGAGCGGGTGGCCAGGGCGTTCCGACTCTGACGCGTCCGTTCTCCCGTGTCAGAGCCGCTGGGCCCCGGGCTCACGTACCGAAGACCGCCCGCGCGATCTCATCGGGCGCGGCGCTCGTCTCGGCGAGCAGCCCCCCGTCCGCGGACCAGATGCCCGAACGGCCCGACGTGCGGTCGAAGCCGCCGCCGGTCGGACCCGCGAAGGCCGCCGTGGCGACCCACACACCGTGGTCGGCGGCGACGCGGCGGGCGCGCTCGCCGTGGAGCCCGGCCTCGTGTTCGGCGTGGACCACGCCGGCCACGTAACCGTCGATGCCCAGCGCCGCCGTCTTCGCCGCGTGCTCGGGGAAACCGGTGTCGCGGCAGACGGCGAGCCCCAGCCGCCACCCGTCCACGTCGATCACGGCGGGTTCACCGGGCACGAAGCGGACGGCCTCACTGGGGTGCAGGTGGACCTTTCCGTAGACCACCCGTGCGCCATCTCCGTCGAGAGCCAGGACGCCGATGCGCGGGCCCGCCACCGGCGCGCCGACCAGGGCGAGCGTGCCGGTCGCGGCGCACGCGGCGACGATCGGCGTCAGCCGTTCGTCGTCCGGGGCGACCGGCGTCGCATCCAGCTCGTATCCCGTCAGCGACATCTCGGGGAAGACCACCACCCGCGCGCCCGCCGCCCGAACCGCCTCCGCGTGGGCCACCGCGTTGGCCGCCACGTCGTGGGCGGCACACCTCGGCTGGGCCACCGCGATGCTCAACGGCCGTGCCACCACCCCGAACTCCTCTCGCCGTGTCACGCGTTCAGCCTATCCAAGCCCGTACGGCGGACCTCGCCGGCAGTCCGGACCACGGGGGTCGGACTGCCGGCGCGGGGCCCCGCTCACCGGACCTCAGGCGGACGTGGCGGGCGAGGAGGCCGACGAGGCCGTGTCGGTTCGGGGCTTCCGGCCGTCGTCCGCCGTGCTCGGGGCCGGCGGCTCGCCGTCGCGTTCTTCGGGGAGCTTCAGCAGCAGTGTGAGGACGAGAGCGACCAGGTAGAGCGCGAGGAAGATCAGGGTGACTCCACCCGCGCCCACGAGGGGGAGGAAGAGGCTGGCGATGGCCGGGCCGACGAAGGCCGCGCCGCCCGCGCCGAGGTTGAGCAGGGCCATCGAGCCGCCCTTGTTCTCCGGCGCCATCGACGGGATGAGGGCCGAGATGGGGACGAATCCCGCGAGGGTCGCGCCGTAGAACATGCCCGCGAGCACCGCGACCCAGTAGTAGTCCGGGCCGAGCCAGGTCGGTACGAAGTACAGCGTCGTGACGCTGATCGCACAGCCCAGCGCGCCGAAGCCCGCGATGGTCGTGCGCCAGCCGATGCGGTCGGAGAGGACGCCGAAGATGAGGTTGAAGAAGATGTTCGTGCCGTAGATGATCGCCAGCAGCTGGAGCCACTTGTCCTCGCCGAAGCCGACGTCGTCGGAGAAGATCCGCGGCAGGTACACCAGCATGCCGAACTCCGGGGCCGTGTTGATGATCCGGACCAGGCAGCCCACCAGCACGCGTGGATGGGTCCAGATGATCGAGACGGAGTTGAGCAGGCTCTCGCCAGTGGTGACCTCGGGGGTGCCATCCGGTCGCCGCCGGGCCGCTTCCGGGCGCCGACCAGGGCGATGGCGCCGCCGATGAGGATGAGGACGAGTGCCGACCACAGCGTGCCCAGGCGGCCGAACGAGGGGATCGTCAGGCTCGACCACAGCGAGCCCAGGGTGGGCAGGCCGCCCGTGAAGGCGAAGTAGAACCAGCCCACCGCGGTGCCCAGCCGGGCCTTCGGCGCCGTGTTGGTGATCCATACGAGGAAGCCGAACGCGAAGAGCGGATAGCCGAAGCCCCGGATGCCGTAGAAGATCAGCATCATCGGGTAGTTCTCGGTGCCCAGCGCGAAGAGCAGGTACGCGGCGTCGAAGACGGCCCAGATCGCCAGGCCCGTCCACATCACCCGGCGCGGCCCCCACACCTGGCAGAGCGCGCCGGAGAACCACGACGCCAGCATGACGGCGATGCCGTAGACCGTGATGACGTACCCGGCCCGTACGTCCGTCGCCGCGCCGTGATCGGCCATGTACGGAGCGATGAAGCCGGATTCGACACCGTCACCGATCATGAACAGGAGTACGCCCAGATAGCCCAGGACCAAGGGTTTCGGCATCGCTTCCTCCACTCTGCGGGGATGACGGAGTACGACCGCAGATACTCAAGCGAGCCGAGAGAAATATCAAGAGGTCCGGTAAGGATAACGAGATCGGATGGTAACTACTCGGTCTCGACGACTCTCACATCCGTCAGCTCCCGCATCTCCCGCAGCAGCTCCTCGTCCACCGGGCCGGTCAGCAGGACGTGGTCGAAGGAGTCCACGCTCTCCAGCCGGTGCAGCGCCCGACGGCCCACCTTGCTGTGGTCCATGAGCAGCACGCTCGTCGCGCCCGCCTGCCGGGTCGCCCGCTTGATGCTGACGATCTCCTGCTCCTGGTGGAAGGTCATGCCCGCGGTGATCCCGGAGGTGGAGAGCACGCTCAGATCGACCGAGATGCCGCTGATCATGTCCAGCGCCGGCAGGCCGATCCATGAGTCATGGGTGCGCGAGTACTCGCCGCCCACGCAGATCAGCCGGATGCCCTCGGCGCTCCTCAGCTCCTCCGTGATCAGGCGGTAGTTGGTCACCACCGTCAGCGGTCCCACCTCGGGCAACAGCCGCGCCAGGGCCAGCGCCGAGGTCGAGTCGTCCAGCATCACCGACGTACCCGGGGCCACGAACCGCAGGGCGGCGCGGGCCAGCGCCCGCTTCTCGTCGGTGTGCGCGTGCAGCCGGAAGTCCGAACTGGACTCGAAGACCATCGAGGGCTGCGCGGAGACACCGCCGTGGTACTTGCGGAGGATGCCGCGGTCCGCCAGCTCGGCGACGTCCCGGTGGACCGTCATCAGGCTGACGCCGGTCAGCTCGACCAGTTCGGACACGGTGGCGTCCCCCTGGGCCAGAACGTGGTCGACGATCAGTTGCTGCCGCTGCTGCCGCTGCTGCCGCGCACCGCGCGACGACGGGGGAGTAGTCATGCCCTCCATCCTGCCGCGTTTATTTCTCACATAAAACCAGTGACAACTCACGCCACGACTGTTAATTTCACTGTGGCGGACACCGCCGGGTGCCACCACCTCGCGGGCACCGCCGGGCGCGCGGACATCCCCGTGCCCCGCCAGCCAGACATCATCAGCCGGGAGATCAGGGGTACGCATGGCCGACGCAGTGGTCTTCGACATGGACGGCGTGCTCGTGGAGAGCGAGCACCTGTGGGAGGAGCTGTGGGCCGCCTACGCCGCCGCACGCGGCCGCACATGGGGCCCGGCACAGACGCGCGACGTCCAGGGGATGAGCGCCCCCGAGTGGGCCGCCTACCTCACCCGGTTCTGCGGGGCGGGTGACTCCGCCACCAGCACCGAGCGGGCCGTCGTGGACGGCATGGTCCGGGCCCTGGCCGACGGCCGCATCGACCTGCTGCCCGGAGCCCGCGAGATGATCAGCGCCGCCGCCGAGCTCGCCCCCGTGGCGCTCGCCTCCTCCGCGCCGCGCCGGGTCATCGACGCCGTCCTCGTCCACCACGGCGTCGACCACCACTTCAAGGCGACCGTCTCCAGCGCCGAGGTGGAGCGGGGGAAGCCGAGCCCGGACGTCTATCTGGCCGCCGCACGCGCCCTCGGCGTGGCCCCGGAGCGCTGTCTGGCGGTGGAGGACTCCAGCAACGGGCTGCGCGCCGCCGCGGCCGCCGGGATGACCGTCGTGGCCATCCCGAATCCGCAGTACCCACCCGCCGAGGACGCCCTCGCGGCCGCCGCATACCGTTCTCCGGACCACCATGCCGTACGTGACTTCCTGCTCAGCAGGCTCGACCCCCGAGGGGAGTGACCGGACATGACCACGGTCCTGGTATCCGGCGACGACTTCATCGCCCCCGAGCTCTTCTCCGCCGCCCTGAGCGAGCGCCTGCCCTCCGCCGGGCTGACCTTCCGCACCCTGCGCACCCGCTGGCCGAACGAACCCTTCGGGCCGGTGGGGGCCGACGGGCAGGGGAACGGCGGGGTCAAGGAGGCCAGCGGCACCGAGGAGCAGGTGCTGGAGGCGCTCGGCGACGCGAGTGTCGCCCTCACCCAGATGGCACCCTTCACGGCCCGGGTCATCCGCGAGTCACCCGGTCTGAGGTTCATCGGCGTGGCCCGTGGCGGCCCGGTCAACGTGGACCTGGCCGCCGCCACCGCCGCCGGGATCCCCGTCACCTTCACACCGGGCCGCAACGCCGCCGCGGCCGCCGAATTCGCCGTCGGCCTGATCCTCGCCGCCATGCGCCGCATCACCCACGCCGACGCGGCCCTCAAGGAGGGCATCTGGCGCGGCGACTACTACGCCTACGAGAACGCGGGTCTCGAGCTCGACGGCGCCACCGTCGGCCTCGTCGGCTACGGGGCCATCGGCTCGATCGTGGCCCGGGTGCTGCGCGCCTTCGGCGCACACGTCGTCGTCTCCGACCCGTACGCGGACCCGGCCCGGGCACACGCCGACGGCGTCGAGCTCACCGCCCTGGAAGACCTGCTGCGGCGCAGCTCCGTGGTGAGCCTGCACGCCCGGGTCACCCCCGAGACGCGGCATCTGCTCAACGCCGACAACCTCGCGCTGCTGCCCGAGGGCGCCGTCCTCGTCAACTCCGCCCGCGGTGAGCTGCTCGACTACGCGCCGCTGCCCGGCCTGCTGGAGTCCGGCCGGCTCGGCGCGCTCGCCCTCGACGTCTACGACATCGAGCCGCCCCCGGCCAACTGGCCGCTGCACAAGGCCCCGGGCGTCATCACCACCCCCCACCTGGCGGGCGCCACCCGGCAGACCGCCGACCGGGCCGCCCTGATCACCGCCGGCGAGGCCGCCCGCTTCCTGCGCGGCGAACCGCTGCGGCACGTGGCCAACCCGGAGGTGCTGACCGGGAGTCGGCCATGATCGTCGGAGTGGACATCGGCACCTCGGTCACCAAGGCCCAGCTGATCTCCCGCGACGGCCGGACCACCCCCGCGCACGAGGCCCGCAGCACCGTCTACACCCTGCCCGGACACCGCGTCGAGCAGGACCTGGACGACGTCGTGGGCACCGTGGAGACCGTCGTACGGGCGGCGCTCGCCGACGCCGCGCAGCTGGGCGACGAATCGGCCGAAGCCCTCGCCCTCACCGGGCAGGGCGACGGCCTGTGGCTGCGCGACGCCAAGGGCGCCCCGGTCGGCCGCGCGCTGTCCTGGATGGACGGCCGGGCCGCCGACCGGCTCGACCGGTGGACCGCCGACGGCACCCTGCACGCCCTGCACCGGCGCACCGGCGTCGGCCTCTTCCCCGGCTCCGCGGCGCCCCTGCTGGCGCATCTGGCCGAGCACGAGCCGGAGCGGCTGGAGGCGGCCGAGGTCGCCGGGTACTGCGTGGACGCCGTCGTGCAACGGCTGACCGGCGCCGTGACCGTCGACGTCTCCGACGCCTCGCAGCCGTTCCTCGACGTGGCCACCCGCCGTTACGACGAGACCGCGCTGGAGCTGTGCGGGCTGTCCGCACACCGCCGGCTGCTGCCGGACCCGGCGCCGCCCGGCACCCTGCACCGGCTGCTGCCCGACGCCGCCCGGCGGCTCGGCCTGCCCGCGGGGCTGCCGGTCTCCGCCGGCCCGTTCGACATCCCCGCCTGTGCCTTCGGCTCGGGGGTCGCCGAACCGGGCGAGGGCAACCTCATCATCGGCACCACCCTCGCCGCCCAGGTCCTGGACACCGAGCCGCGCCCGGCCCTCGCCGAGGACCCGGCCGGGATGGTGCTGGCCACCCCGTACGAGGGCCGGTTCCTGCGGGTCATGCCCGCCATGATCGGCACCGCGGGCCTGGACTGGCTGCTGAAGCTGCTCGATGTGAAGATCGAGGCGCTGGACGCGCTGCTCGTCCAGTCCCCGCCCGGCGCCGCGGGCGTCACCGCGCTGCCGTTCCTGTCCACCAGCGGTGAGCGCGCGCCCTTCGTCGACCCGCGGGCGCGTGGCCGGTTCGACGGGCTCTCCCCGCTGGCCGGCCGCGCCGACCTGATACGGGCGCTGTGCGAGGCCGTCGCCTACTCGGCCCGGCACTGCATGGAAACCCTCGGTGTCACCCGCACCGTCACCGCCTGCGGCGGTGGCGCGCGCTCCGGGGAGTGGGCGCGCGTCTTCGCCGGTGTCCTCGGCGGCGACCTGGAGGTCTGCGACGACGCCGTGGGCATCCGCGGCGCGGCCCACGTCGCCTGGCGCTCCCTGGGCACGCCGGTGGACCCCGGCGCCTGGCGCGCCCGCCTCCGTACCGTCACCGCCGAGCGCGGGCTGATCGACCACTACGCCGAGGGCTACGCCGCCTACCGCCAGGCCCTCGACACCGCACGCGAAGGCTGGAGCACACGATGACCAGGCTCTTCAACGACCCCGCCCGGTTCACCGACGACATGATCACCGGCTTCGCCGCCGCCCACCCCGGGCACGTACGGGCCGTGCCCGGCGGTGTGGTGCGCGCCCGCCCCGCCCGCGCGGGCAAGGTGGCCGTGCTCACCGGCGGCGGCTCCGGCCACTACCCCGCCTTCTGCGGTGTCGTCGGCCCCGGATTCGCCGACGGCTCGGTCATCGGCGATGTCTTCACCTCTCCGTCGGCCGCCCGCGCCCGCTCGGTCGCCGAGGCGGCGGAGGCGGGCGGCGGTGTCCTCTTCCTCTTCGGCAACTATGCCGGGGACGTGATGAACTTCCGGCTAGCGGCACGGCAGTTGGAGGACGACGGGATTCCCGCCCGCTGCTTCGCCGTCACCGATGACATCGCCTCCGCCCCCGCCGACCAGACGGCGCGGCGGCGTGGCATCGCGGGTGGCTTCGTCGTCTTCAAGACCGCGTCGGCGGCGGCCGAGGAAGGCGCCCCGCTGGACGAGGTCGTCCGCGTCGCCGAGCACACCAACGCCCGTACCCGCACGCTCGGCGTGGCCTTCGACGGCTGCACCCTGCCGGGCGCCGAAGCGCCCCTGTTCACCGTTCCCGAGGGCCGCTTGGGCCTCGGTCTCGGCATCCACGGCGAACCGGGGGTCAGCGAGGACACCCTGGGCACCGCGGAGGACCTGGCCCGCGCCCTGGTGACGGGGCTGCTCGCGGACCGGCCCGCCGACGCGGGCGACGACGGGCGGGTCGCGGTCGTCCTCAACGGACTCGGCGCCACGAAGTACGAGGAGCTGTACGTGCTGTGGGGCGCCGTGGCCCGCCAACTGGACGAGGCGGGGCTCACGCCCGTACGCCCCGAGGTCGGCGAACTCGTCACCAGTCTCGACATGGCCGGCTGCTCGCTGACCCTGAGCTGGCTGGACGAGGAGCTGGAGCGGCTGTGGCTCGCCCCGGCCGACACCCCGGCCTTCCGCCGTACGCCACCGCCGGAACCCCCGGTGGACGACGCCGTACGGCCCGCCGCCGCCCCGCGCCGCCCGGAGCGGTCCGCCGCCACGGCGTCCGGCGCCGCGGCCGAGGTCGCGGAGCTTGCCGTGCACGCACTGCGCGCCGCCCGCGACGTACTGCACCGGGACGCGGAGGAGCTGGGCCGGCTGGACGCGGTGGCGGGCGACGGCGATCACGGCCGTGGCATGTGCAAGGGCGTCGACGCGGCGCTGGCGGCCGCCGAGAAGGCGCACACCGACCGGCTCGCGCCCGCGGCGGTGCTGGCCGCCGCCGGGGACGCCTGGGCGGCGGAGGCCGGGGGCACCTCGGGGGCGCTGTGGGGGGTGGGGCTGCGCGCCGTCGGCGCGGCGCTGCCCGCCGACCGGGCGCCGGGGCGCGAGGAGTTGGCGTCCGCCGCCGCGGACGCGCTCACCGCGGTCACCTCGCTCGGCGGGGCCGAGGTGGGCGACAAGACCCTGGTCGACGCCCTCGCGCCGTTCGCCACCGCCTTCGCGACGGGGCTGCGGAGCGGAGCCCCGGTGTCCGAGGCGTACGCCTCCGCCGTGTCCGAAGCCCGTACGGCCGCCGAGAACACCGCCGGGCTGCGCCCCCGCCTGGGCCGCGCCCGCCCCCTCGCCGACCGCAGCGTGGGCACCCCCGACCCCGGAGCCACCTCACTCGCCGCGGTGCTGACCGCGGTGGCCACTCTCCGTGCGACGACAGGAAGCGAGTCCGTATGACCACCGCACATGCCTTCCGGATCGTCGTCGGCTGCGACGACGCCGGTTACGCCTACAAGGAAGTCCTCAAGCGGGATCTGCTGGCCGACCCCCGGGTCGCCGAGGTCGTCGACGTCGGCGTGGGCAGCGACGAGCACACCGCCTACCCTCATGTCGCGGTGGAAGCGGCCCGCCGCGTGGCCGAAGGCGCCGCCGACCGCGCTCTGTTGGTGTGCGGCACCGGCCTCGGCGTGGCCATCAGCGCCAACAAGGTCCCCGGCATCCGCGCGGTCACCGCCCACGACAGCTACTCCGTGCGCCGCTCGGTCCTCAGCAACAACGCCCAGGTGCTCTGCTTCGGCCAGCGCGTCATCGGCCTGGAACTCGCCCGCGCCCTCACCGACGACTGGCTCGCCCAGCGCTTCGACGAGACCTCCCCGTCGGCGGAGAAGGTCGCCGCCATCCGGAGCTACGAGGGCTGATCGAGCGCGGGCCGGGCGGCGGTGCGCTGTCCGACCCGGAGCACGCTGAGATAGCGGCGTGACGCCCGGTCACCCATGCGGGTGAGGATGCGCTCGGCGATGGCGTCGAGCAGGGGCTCGCGGACGTCGCGGTCGAGTCTCCGGTAGAGCGACGTCGAGCGAAGGTGATCGGCGAAGCCTTCGCCGTTGAACCACTGAACGGTCGGGTACCGGCGCACGAGCGTGGGGCCGAACAGCCCGCCGGGGTCGTCGACCAGCCCCCAGCCCCCGCCGGTGCCGCGTACCTCGTCCTCGAGCGGCGGATGGCCCCAGCCAGGGTTCCCGGGGCAGAACCGCTCGTGGAGATCGGCGGTCTCGGCGTACACCTCCGGCTCTCCCGGCCGGCGGACGACGACGTTGCCGAGCAGCGCCATCCAGCCTCCGGGACGGAGCACGTCGTGCGCTCGCCGCCAGCCGATCGACGGGTCGATCCAGTGCCAGGAGGACGCGGCCACGAGGGCGTCGAAGCGTGCGCCGCGGTCGTCCCACTCCTCGAATGTCGATGTCTCGACTTCGACGTCGGGGAAGACGGCGAGGCGTTGGCGAGCGAGTGCGGCCATGTCCCGGCCCGGCTCGATGGCGGTCACCGAGCATCCGAGCGCTGCCAGCGAGCGCGTCGCCTGACCGGTGCCGCAGCCCACCTCCAGCACCGATGACCTCTCGTCCATGCCGGTGATGTCGACGAGGTCCGCGAACAGCTCGTCGGGGTACCCCGGCCGGACCCGGTCGTAGAGGTCCGCCACCTCGTTGAACACCCGACCGAGGTCACGTCGGTTCGCGTGCGTCTTGGGATCACCGGTCACGAGCGCAGAAGCTATGGGTCTCGCCCCTGGGGACGCCACTGGACCAGCGGTGGTGGGTGGTCAGCCGGCCAGGTGCTTGCCGAAGAAGGCGGTGAGCTTGTCCACGGCGGGGGTGACGTATTCGTCCCTGTCGTACAGGTCGATGTGGGTGGCGCCGTCGATGATGACCAGTTCCTTGGGTTCGGCCGCCTTCTCGATCGCCTCCCTGCTGAAGTAGGCGGTCTCGGCCTCCGAACCGGCGATCATCAGCAGGGGGCGGGGCGAGATGAGCCGGATCATCGCGTACGAGTCGTACTGGGCGATCAGGTCGATGGAGCGCAGCACCCATCCCTGGTTCGCGCGGGGGTGGTAGCCGCGCGGGGTGCGGTAGAACTCGTACGTCTCCCGGAACTGCCGGGTGGCGGTCTCCAGCAGTTCCTCCGCGTTGTCGGGAATCCACGCCTCCAGCCGAGGGGCCTCGCCGTGTGCTTCCGCGGTGCGCAGGGCGCCGGCCTGGTCGAGCATGGCCTGGAGGACCGCCGGGTCCTGGGTGCGGCCCAGTCCCTCGCGGAACACCGACCCGAGGTCCCCGGCGCTGATCGTGGCGACGCTCTTGATGCGGTGGTCGGTCTGCGCGGCGTAGGGAACGTAACCGCCGGACGCGCAGATGCCCAGAGCCCCGATACCGTCCGGGTCGATGTCGTCACGGGTGGTCAGGTAGGTCACGGCGGACTTGATGTCCTCGGCTCGCTGGAAGGGGTTCTCCAGGCCTCGTGGCTCGCCCTCGCTCTCGCCCTGGTAGGCGGCGTCGAAGACGAGCGCGGCGAAACCGGCGCCGGCCAGCCGCTCGGCGTAGATGCTCGGGCTCTGCTCCTTCACGCCGCCTCCCGGGTGGGAGATGACAACGGCCGGCAACCGGCCGCCGGTGTGGTCATCGGGGGTGAAGAGGATCCCGGCGATGGCGAGATGGTTGCTGGGGAAGGTGACGTCGGCCTTCACGGTTCTGAGTCTCCTGGGTGGGTGTTGAGGGGGAGAGAGAGTGCCGTGACCGCGGGCAGGGCGGATTCCGAGGTTGGGGCGGTTTTCGCGGGCAGGACGGATTCCACGGACAGGACGGATTCGTCCGGCAGGCCGTCCCCCTCGGGACGGCCCGTCCGCCGGTCACGCCACCGACACTCGCACGCGGTACACGTGCGGGTAAGGGGCGTCTTCTGTCCCGGACAACGCTGTCCTGGGACACGCCAGGCCCCCTGTCACGGGCCTCGTTGTTTGTCAGACTTGTGGCTATGAGCAGCAGCAACGCGCACCACAGCGAACTGGGCGCCTTCCTCAAGGCGCGGCGCAGGGAGCTGAGCCCGACCCAGGTCGGGCTGCCCGATTCGGCGGGCAGGCGCAGGGTCAAGGGGCTGCGCCGGGAGGAAGTGGCCTTGCTGGCGTCGATCAGCCCCGACTACTACACGCGTCTGGAGCAGGGCCGCCGCCAGGCTTCCGAACCGGTGCTGGACACCCTCGCGCGCGTTCTCCGGCTCGACGACGGCGAGCGTGCCTACATGTTCGAACTGTCCGGCCGGGACGCCGCCCGGCCCCGTCGGCGCACCCCGCAGAAGGTCCACCCACAGCTGCGGCGACTGCTGGACGACCTCGCCACCACGCCGGCCGTCGTCCTGGGCCGGCGCACGGACATCCTCGCCTGGAATCCCATGGCCGCCGCCCTGTTCACCGACTTCGCGCGCATCCCGGTGGAGAAGCGCAACTTCGTACGGCTGGTCTTCCGCGAACCGGCCATCAGGGCGCTGTACCCGGACTGGGACTGGGTGGCCCAGACCAGCCTGGCGCAGCTGCGCATGGAGGCCGCCCGGGACCCGAACGATCCACGGCTGGCCAAGCTGGTGGGCGAGCTGTCACTTCAGGACCCCGACTTCCGCCGCTGGTGGGGCGCCCATCGCGTCGCCGTCCAGGGCACGGGCACGAAGGTCCTGCACCATCCGGTCGTCGGCGAGCTCACCCTCGACTGGTCCTTCCTCACCTGCACCGACGACCCCGACCAGCGGCTCATCACGCTGACCGCCGAGCCCGGCACACCCAGTCACGACCGGCTGCGCATCCTCGCTTCATGGGCGGCGCGATCGGCCGACCACCCGGTGGCGGACGGCTGACGCACGGTCCTCAGCGGATGGGCTCCGCCGTTGGGTGGTGCGGTCAGATCACGCGGAAGAGGTCGGCGGCCGCATGGACATCGGTGAGGTCCTCGATGGAGCGGAGGTTGTCGCACAGAGCCTCCAGGACCGAGCCGGTCTCGGTGGCGCGCGGGGCGCCGATGGCCACGCCGAAGACCCGGAACCCCAACCGGTGTTTGGCCTCCTTCCAGCCGCGCATCCACTCCTCGGTGACGCCGCATTCGTCGTCGGTGATCATCACGATGTCGCCACGTGTGCGGGCGGCGGCGTCGAACTCCTCCTCCAGCAGTCCGGCGGCCGCCGTCAGCGGCGCCTGGTAGCTGGTGCCGCCGCCGAGGAAGGTCTCCGCGAAGTCGAGGACCGGGTCGATACCGGCGGGCCGCGGCGCGTCGGCGGGGAAGCGGAAGACCTGGAGCTTGTCGGCGGCCGAGAACAGGATGCCGACGAAGTCACGCCCCGCGTGGCGGGCCTGGTCCAGAAGCGCCAGGGCGCACGCCTTGGACCACGCTTCGCGGGTGACGCCGCCGGGCCCCGCCGCGTACATGGAGTGCGAGGTGTCCACGCACGCGATGATGGCGCCCCGGCCGGTGGTCTGCTCTCCCTGGGCGTCGTAGAGCATGAGCTCCCCGGCGGCGTAGTGCGCGGCGAACACCGCGCGCAGCTCGGGCAGGCCGAGGCCCGCCAGTTCGGAGGGGATGACACGGGACAGGTCGTCCCCGAGCGTGACGCCGACCAGCTCACCCGTGGCGTTCTCCATCTTGCGGGCGCGCTCGCCATCGGCCATCTGCCGGAAGCGGCCGATCAGTTCGGCCCACCGGGCGAGGCGGCCGGTGCGCAGCCGCTCGGCGAGCCGGGCGCGCCGGTCGAACGGCATCCGCTCCAGCTCGCCGGGGGCCACGCCCCAGGCCCGCATCAGCGTGGCCTCCTCCCGTACGGCCTCGGCGGCCTTGCCCGCCGCGTTCCGCGCGGCGGCGCGGATGCCGGGGGCCGCCGCCGCGAGGGCCTGTGCGGCGTCCCGGGCGGCCCGCCGCGCAGCGGCCTCGGCGGCCTCCGCGGCGTCCACCGCCCGTTGTACGGCGTCGGCGGCCGGGGCCGGTACGGTGCCGTCCTCGGCGGCCCCGTCGGCGGCCCGCCGCAGCGCCTCGTCCACCGTGGCCGCCGCGTCGTCGGCGTCCCGCTGGGCCCTGTTCGCCCGCTCGGTCCGCCCCTGGGCCGCCCGGGAGTGCTCCAGCAGCCCGCGCACCGCGGCGGCCTGGGCGAGCACGGCCATGGCGGCGGCGTACGGGTCACCGGCCGTCTCCCGGCGCAGTTCGGCGAAGTCAGGTGACTCCACCAGTGCGGTGATGACCTGGTGGTTGACCAGCCGGGAGGGGGCCATCTCGGCGCGCTCGCGCAACCGCGGCCTGACCTTGTAGGCGGCCAGGAACACGTCGATCAGGAGATCGGTGGCGTGGTCGTGGCGCTCGTTCAGCTCCTCGGCCACCTCGCGCAGTCCGGCCGACTGCTCGTACGTGTCGCGCCACGTGATCCGGTCGAACCGGTCCGCGACCACGGCCGCGGTGTGCCGTACGGGAGTGGCGGCGGACCGGCCCAGCCACGTTCCGGCCCGGCTCACCAGTTCGTCGAGCGCGGGCTCGTCGCGCTTGCTCACAGCTGGGCCTGCACCATGCTCGCGTCCACTCCCAGCGCCTCGGTGAGCACGCGGGCGCGGACGGCGCGCTGGCGGCCGGTGACCCGGTCGATGGCGGCGGTGGAGCGGCCGGCGCGCGCCGCGTCCTCGCGCAGCTTCTCCAGCCGCTTCCCCGCCATGGCGAGCTTGTTGTGGGCCTGTCTGATGACCCACTCGCTCAGCGCCTCGCGGGACTGCCCGGCCATGGCGTCGAGCTGGGCCTCCAACTCCTCGATGGCGTCGGCCAGGTCGAGGGCCTCCTTGGCGTCGGGGTTGACCAGGTGCAGCACCTCGCGCTCGACGGTCGGGCGTTCGGCGGGGGAGTCCCACAGCACATGGGTCAGCATCGACAGGTCGGTCTCGGCGACCGCCGGGCGGCCGTCGAGGTACGCGGACGCCTGGAGCAGGCCCACCGCCTGCCGCCAGCGTCGGTCGGAGGCGATGAGCTCCTTGCGGCGCAGGGCGGCCCGCAGCGTGCACACCGCGTCCACGATTCCATCGGGGACGTCCACGGCCGGGACGGCCTCGGCCACGGCGTGCCGCAACGCGGCCAGCTCGACCGTGGTCCGTGGCGGTGCCGCCGGGCGGCTGACGGCGGAGCGGACCAGCGCGGCGAAGTTCGAGGGGTCTTCCAGATAGCCGACCTCGATGCGCACCAGCAGCCGGTCGTAGATCGCGGCCGTGTCCTCTCCGCCGGGCAGTTCGTTGCTCGCCGTGATGGCCCCGATCAGGGGGCAGCGGATCGGCTCGCCGCCGTTCTCGGGGTGGTAGATCCGCTCGTTGAGGTAGCCCAGCGTCTCGTTGAGCGCCGCCGTGGAGCACTTGAAGATCTCGTCGATGAAGGCGATGTGCGCGGTCGTGGCGCGGCCGTCGTAGACCTGGCGGTACTCGCCCCGGGCCAGCGCGGCCACGTCGATGGGGCCGAACATCCGCGTGGGCGCGGTGAACTTCGACAGCAGGATCTCCCAGTACGCCGCGCCCTCGACCCTGCCCGTGAGCTCCCGGGCCAGCTCGGACTTCGCCGTCCCGGGCGGGCCGAGCACCAGGGAGTGCTGCCCGGCCAGAAGCGTCACCACCAGCGTTCGCACCACGTCGGCCCGCTCGTAGAAGCGGTCCGACAGCTCGTCGGTGATGGCCCGCAGCCTCTTGGCGGTGTCCTGCGCGTCCGGCGTGTCGTGCGCGTCCTGTGTGCCCTCAGCATCCATGTCCGACATTCAACTCCCAGCCCGCCACGCCCTGTTCAATCCGCCCGCCAGCGTGTCGAAGGCGAGCGTCAGACGACGTCGATGCGCGGCACCGACCTCGTCGAGGTCCGCTCCGGCGAGTCGTCGCTTCACCGTGTCGACGGCGACCGTGCGGTACGCGGCGACGAGCAGGGCCGCGGTCAGCGTGCTGTCGCCGGAGAAACGAGTGTCGGCGTCGAGTTCCGCCGCGAGTGTCTCCTCCATCTCGGACGCGAAGAGGCGAAGCCGTGCGATCAGCGCGGGGGACGCCATCACGGTGCGCAGGAACGGCTCGACACCCTCCCCGAGCCCGGACAGCACATGGCGTTCCGTGGCCAGTGCGAGGGCGGCCCGGCGCATGGCTTCGACGGGGTCCAGGTCATCCGCGCGTTCGCGGAGCACGGTCCGCACGGTGTCGAGGGCCTCCGGGAAGCGGTCGAACAGGAGGTCCTCCTTGCGGTCGAAGTGTGCGAAGACCGTCACCTTCGACACTCCGGCGGCCGCGGCGACCTCGTTGATGGTCACGTCGTCGAATCCGCGCTCCAGAAACAGCTGGGTTGCGACGGAGGCGATGCGAGCCCGGGTCTGCGCTCCGCCACGGTCCCCTCGATTCGGCATGTGACAACGCTAGCCCTTCCCGTTACCTTTACCGAGTAAGTTTACCGAGTAAAGACAAGAAGGAGCGTGTCATGCGGCGCAGCGATGTGATCGTCGTCGGAGCCGGGCCCACGGGCCTCTTCCTCGCCGGTGAACTGGCACTCCAGGGCATACGGGTGAGGGTCCTGGAGCGGCTCCCGGAGCCCGATCCGACGATCAAGGCCGGGTCGATCAATGTCGCCAGCGCGGAGATCCTCGACCGGCGCGGGCTGTTGCCGGCCGCGGAGGACGTACAGCGGCGGCTGCTGGCGTCCGTCGGTGCCTTCGCCGGCCACGGCCGGAAGAACGCCCTCGTCGACCAGCTGGACCGGGGCGCGCGGGGCGCGCGCCGCTTCCCGGTCGCCGGGCATTTCGCGGGCATGCTGTTCCGCGATGAGCTGGTCGATCAGGGCGATCCGGCGCTGGCCGCGCACACCGCGGTCTCGGGCGGCGTCCTTGTGCCCCAGTACGATCTCGAGTCGCTGCTCGGGGAGCACTGCGCCCGGCTCGGTGTGGAGGTGCGCCGAGGTGTCGAGGTGCACGGTGTGCGTGGTGTGGGTGTGCGTGCTGTGGGTGGCACGAGACACGCGGAAGCGGACCTCGCCGACGACGCCGATGTCGTGGTGGAGACCAGCGCGGGCGAGCTGACGGCCGGGTGGGTCGTCGCTGCCGACGGCGGCCGCAGCGCGATCCGCGGGCAGCTGGGCATCGGCTTCACCGGCACCGATCCGCAGCTGGTGGGGTACCAGGCGGTGGCCGACTTCGCCGACCCCGGCGAGCTGAGCCGCGGCTGGACGTGGACACCCCGCGGCATCTACGCCTACGGCCCGATCCCCGGGCGCATTCTCGTCGCTCGCTTCGGCCCGCGGCCGCAGGACCGCGACGCCCCCGTCACGCTCGACGAACTCCAGGCGGTCATACGCGATGTCACCGGCGTCGATGTGACGCTCAAGGGCCTGCGCGGCCGTGCGACCCGCTGGTCCGACAACGCCCGGCAGGCCCAGTCCTACCGGCGCGGCCGGGTGCTGCTCGCGGGCGATGCCGCGCATGTGCACGCGCCGTTCAGCGGCCAGGGGCTGAACCTCGGCCTCGGCGACGCGGTCAACCTCGGCTGGAAGCTCGCCGCGACCGTGCGGGGACACGCTCCGGCCGGACTGCTCGACACCTACGAGAGCGAACGCCATCCGATCGCGGCGTGGGTGCTCGACTGGACTCGGGCGCAGGTCGCCCTGATGCGCGGCGACGAACACACCGCGCGGCTGCGCGAGGTCGTCGGCGGGGAACTGTTCACCGCGCCGGGCGTGATGAACCGCGTGGTCGCGCTGACGTCGGGGATCACACAGCGCTATGACGTGGCCGAGGGGCGGCGGAGCCGGTCGGCTCGATCGCCGGGGATGTCGCGCTGTCCTCCGGCGACCGGCTCGCCGACCACGCCCACGACGGCCGTTTCGTCCTCGTCGACCGTTCGCCCGACGGGCGCTTCGCCGAGGCCGTACGCCCGATGGCGCACCGGATCGCGTACGTGGCGGACCCCGCCTCCGCCACGTCGCCACCCAGCCTGCTCGTACGACCCGACGGCGTCATCGTCTGGGCCGACTCGCGCGACACCGCCACGTCCGACGACGCCGCGTCAGGTACGTCTGGCACCACCACCTGCGACGACGGCGCCCTCAAGGAGCTCGACGCCGCGATTCAGCGGTGGGTCGGCACACGCTGAGCATGCCGCCGTCGCTCACCGCCCCAGGATCCGGTCGACATCGGCCATCTGCCCGGCCGTGAGCGGCCCCTTCGCGATCGCGCCCGCGTTCTCCTCGGCCTGGGCGACCGTACGGAAGCCGGGGATCGGGATCGTCCGCGGACTGCGGGCCCAGATCCAGGCGAGGGCGCCCTGGGCGAGGGTACGGCCGTCGCTGGTGAGGATGGACCGCAGGGCGTCGACCCGCCGGAGCCAGGCCGGGTCCGCGCCCGCGTTCGGGATGAACCCCGGCAGCCAGGCGGGCGGCGCGTTGCGGATGTCCCCGTCGTCCAGGGCGCGCCCGGCGGTGTGCTTGCCGGCGAGCAATCCCATGGCGAGCGGGCTGCGGTTGACGCTGGCGAGGTCCGACTCCGCGCAGAGCGCGAGGAGTTCGGGCGCGTCCTGGAGGATGTTCAGGCGGTGCTGGACGGCCGCGCAGTGCGGGCCCTCGGCGAAGACGGCGGCCCGGTCGGGGTCATCGGTGCTCCACGCGTACGCGCGGATGAGCCCTTCGCGGACCAACTCCTCACAGACCGCGCGGAGTTGGGCGGCCCGTTCCGGGTCCGCGTCGGAGATGTGGAGCTGGTACAGGTCGACGTGGTCCGTGTTCAGGCGTCGCAGCGAGGCGGTCAGGGCGCGGCGTACGTGCTCCGGGGAGTCGTCCTGGCCCTCGCGGGTCCGGGTCCGCTCGTCGAAGACATTGCCCCATTTCGTGGCGACGACGACATCACCGCGGTGCTTGCCGAGGGCGCGGCCGAGCACGCGTTCGCTGTGGCCGGTTCCGTACCCGTCGGCGGTGTCGAAGAAGGTGACGCCGAGGTCGAGTGCGCGCCGGATCGCGCGCACCGATTCGTCATCGTCGACCTTGCCCCAGCCCAGGGGCTGCCCGTCGGTGGACCACCACTCACCGCCGATGGCCCAGCAGCCGAAGCCGAGAGAACTCACGTCGATGCCGCTGCGGCCCAGGGTTCTGTTGTGCGCCATGGTCTCCATGCCGGTGAACGGTAGGAGTTGAAGCGCACACGAAAGCAAGCCCCGGTCGTGGGCGCCATCGACGCCCACGACCGGGGCGAGCCCGTCGGGCCCGGTCAGCGCTGGGAAGGGCTCAACGGCCGTAGTAGGTATCGAAGTTCTTCGAGAACTCGCCGCCGTTGAAGCCGTCCCAGTTGATCGACCAGGCCATCAGCCCGCGGAGGGCGGGCCAGCTGCCGTGGGGCTCATAGCCGCCGCAGTCGCTCTTCTTCGTCAGGCAGTTGAGGGCCTTGGTCACATCACCGGGCGTGGTGTGGCCATTGCCCGCGTTGGCGCTCGCGGGCAGGCCGATCGCCACCTGGGACGGGTCCAGCGCGGGGAAGACGTTGTTGGTGTCACCCGCGACGGGGAAGCCGCTGAGCAGCATGTCGGTCATCGCGACGTGGAAGTCGGCGTTGCCCATGGTGTGGAACTGGTTGTCGAGCCCCATGATCGGTCCGGAGTTGTAGTCCTGGACGTGCAGCAGGGTGAGATCGTCCCGCAGCGCGTGGATGACCGGCAGATACGCCCCGGAGCGGGGGTCCTGGCCGCCGGAGGCGCCCGAGCCGTAGAACTGGTAGCCCAGCTGTACGAAGAAGGTTTCCGGAGCCATGGTGAGGACGAAGTCGGATCCGTACTTCGCCTTGAGCGACTTCACGGCCGCGATGAGATTGACGATCGCGGGGTCTTGGGGTTCTTGAAGTCGGTGTCGCCGTCGTCCAGCGACAGCGAGTGGCCCTCGAAGTCGATGTCGAGGCCGTCCAGTCCGTACGTGTCGATGATCGCCCCGACCGACTCGACGAACTTGTCGCGGGCGGCGGTGGTGGTGAGCTGCACCTGGCCGTTCTGCCCGCCGATGGATATCAGCACCTTCTTGCCCGCGGCCTGCTTGGCCTTGATGGCGGCCTTGAACTCGTCCTCCGACTCGACGTTCGGGCATTCGCTCTGGGGGCAGAGGCTGAAGCGGATGTCGCCGGAGGTGGTGGAGGTGGGTTCGCCGAAGGCCAGGTCGATGATGTCCCAGCTGTCGGGGACATCGGCCATCCGGGTGTATCCGGAGCCGTTGGCGAAGCTCGAGTGCAGATAGCCCACGAGCGCGTGCTCGGGGAGTGCCGCCTTCGTGGTGGCGGAGGTGGTACCCGCGCCGGAGGCGGTGCCCGCGTCTGCGGTCGTCGTCGAGACCGTGGCGAGCAGCCCGGCCGCGGCGACGGAGGCGCACACGCCGGTCAGGACCCTCTTGGTCAAGGGGAAACGGAGGCTCATGGGGCCGCTCCTTGGTGTGGGGGAAAGCGGAGCTGAAGTGAGGGGGGAGGGGCGGTCGTAAGACATGGGGGAGGTTGCGCGCCCATGAGACAACAGGACTAGACCAGTAGTGTCAATGGTACGGACCACATCGGGCGGCGGATCGTTACGTTCAGTGTTGCGTTGCCATGGTGTTTGCTCCACGGCTGGTGGGCCGTACGCGTGGGCTCGGGCGCCGGGCGGTGCCGGGCGGCGGCCGATGTCAGACCGTGGACAGGTCGATGGCCCGGTCGATGTCGTCGGGACGCAGCACCCGCAGGATGCCTTCGAGCAGGTAGTAGTCGGCGTAGGGGAGCGAGATCTCGACGCCGTCCTCGCTCGGGCGGTTGCGGGTGCAGCGTGCCACGATCGCCTCGGCGCGGGTCGACTTCGTGGTCAGGCAGGTCCGCGACAGCGCGGTGAGCAGCCGCAGCGCCGCCTCGCGGTAGCGCGGTTCGCCGGTGGCCTTGGACAGGTCGAGCAGGCCGCAGGCCATGACCGCGCCCGCGGAGGCGTCCTTGATGTCGTGGGGTGCTTGTGGCGCGAGGTAGTCCCACACGGGGACGTTGTCCGGGGTGAGCGCGCCCAGGGCGAAGTCGGCGAGTTTGCGCGCGGTGGTGAGGAATTCCCGGTGGCCGGTCCGGCGGTGGATGGTGGTGAATCCGTAGATCCCCCATGCCTGCCCGCGTGACCAGCAGGAGGCCGGGCTGTAGCCCTGCACGGTGGCCGGGCCGAGGGGAGCGCCGGAGGACGGGTCGAAGTCGTAGACGTGCGGGGTGGATCCGTCCGGGCGGGGGAAGTGCCGCTGCGTGGTTCTCGCGTGCTCCACGGCGATGTCGAGGTACGTGCCGTCCCCGCTCTGGCTGCTCGCGAACGCCAGCAGATCGAGGTTCATCATCGTGTCGATGATGACCCGGCCCGCGTTCGCCTGCTCGTCCAGCGCTCCCCAGGCCCGGATGAAACGGCCGCGCGGGTTGTACCGCCGGATCAGCGAGGAGGCCGCCCGCAGTGCGCCCGCTCGCCAGGTGTCCTCACCGGTGAGCCGCCACGCGGTGACCCACGACGGATAGAAGAGGAATCCGAGGTCGTGGGTGCCGGTGTCGTGCTGGCGGGGGGCGAGCCTCTCCGCGGA
Organism: Streptomyces violaceusniger; assembly: GCA_005405945.1. Taxonomy (GTDB): domain Bacteria; phylum Actinomycetota; class Actinomycetes; order Streptomycetales; family Streptomycetaceae; genus Streptomyces; species Streptomyces violaceusniger. The sequence continues at coordinate 2,425,883 of BJHW01000001.1, read as the reverse complement.
GGCGAGGGCCAGGGTACGGAACCGTTCCTCACCGCTGTACAGCCAGGCCATCCACAGGGTGCCCGGCCAGAACCCGCCGACCCAGCCGCCGTTCTGGGAGTACGTCCACTTCTCGAACTTCGTCCCGACCGGAAAGCCGCTCACCCCCGGGGCGACCGCGCGCAGCTTCGCCACCGCGTAGTCCGCCGTCTCGTGGAAGGCGCGGAGCGTGGCGGCGTGGCCGGGGACCTCCTCCGCCGCCTCGGCCGGGGGAGCGATCGAGGCGGCCGCCACCGCGGTACCGGCCGCGGTGGTCAGCAGGGCTCGCCGGGAAACGCTCATCAGTGTCCGCCCTTCACGAGTGGTGAATCCGACAACGACATGACGACATGCGGTCCGTGTGTGGCAGCCGCCCGTGGGGCGCGGGCGACGCACCCGCGCCCCACAAGCGGACTGGTGGAGCCGGTGGAGCGTGTGACGGGACCAGGGGTACTCGGTCACCTTCGCCACGTTGCTGTTGGCGTCCGAGGGACCTCCCGTGCCATTGATGACGTGGTTGATGGTGCCGGTGCCGCCGAGCGGGACGGTGACCCATGTCGTGGAACCTCACGCCCGTCGGACAGGCGCCGCCGCAACCCGCGACATGCGGTGTCCGGTCGGAAGGTCACGGCCGGACTCTCGGGCCCATATATTTCGGGAGCTGAACGTGTCCCGTCAATAGGCCCGTACCAGTGAATGACATGCCCTCAAAGGCCGAACTCGCGGGGCGGGTCGCCGACGCCCTCGGCGGCGACACGGCCCTCCGCGCGGTGACTTGTTGGCATATCTGGTCCATACCAAGCCCTTGACAGGCTTTTCCTTCACTTCTTAACTCACGTAATGAACTAAGGACCGCTGAGATCGCTCACGCATCCGGTCGGCGCCGCAACCGCTTGGTTCGCATGCGCCTCATGCCTCTCCGCGCCCGTCATTCACCTGCCTCTGGAAGGGAGAGTCATGGACTCCCCGCGCTTACCCCGGCGACTGCTGCTGTCCGTCGTCTCGGTCCTCGCCCTCGTGTCGCTGTCCACCGGACTGGCACCGGGCACCTCGGCCTCCGCCGCGAGCCCCGCCGCGAAGTCCACCGCGAGACCCGCCACGGCGGCCGCCGTCACGTTCTCCGACGAGTTCGACGGGCCCGCCGGCTCCGCCGTCAACGGCGGCAAGTGGCAGACCGAGACGGGGGACAACGTCAACAACCACGAGCGGCAGTACTACACGGCGGGCAACAGCAACGCCGCCCTCGACGGCCAGGGCCACCTGGTCATCACCGCCCGCCGCGAGAACCCGGGCAACTACCAGTGCTGGTACGGACGGTGCGAGTACACCTCCGCCCGGCTGAACACCTCCGGCAAGTTCACCACCACCTACGGCCGGGTCGAGGCCCGGATGAAGATCCCGCGCGGGCAGGGCATGTGGCCCGCGTTCTGGATGCTGGGCAACGACATTGGACAGGTCGGCTGGCCCAACTCCGGTGAGATCGACATCATGGAGAACGTGGGCTTCGAGCCCTCCACGGTCCACGGCACCCTCCACGGCCCCGGGTACTCGGGCTCCGGTGGCATCGGCGCCGGGTACTCCCTGCCCGGTGGGCAGGCGTTCGCCGACGCCTACCACACCTTCGCCGTCGACTGGAGCCCGAACGCGATCAGCTGGTCCGTCGACGGCACCGTGTACCAGCGGCGCACCCCCGCCGACCTCGGTGGCCGGGAATGGGTGTTCAACAAGCCCTTCTTCGTGATCCTCAACCTCGCGGTCGGCGGCTACTGGCCCGGGGACCCCGACGGCAGCACCTCCTTCCCCCAGCAGCTCCTCGTCGACTACGTCCGGGTCAGCACCGACGGCGGACAGCCGAGCGGCGGTCCCATCACCGGCATCGGTGGCAAGTGTGTGGACGTGGCGGGTGCCGACAACGCCAATGGCACGCCGGTGCAGCTCTACGACTGCAACGGAACCGCCGCGCAGCAGTGGAGCGTTGGTTCCGATGGCACGATCCGTGCGTTGGGGAAGTGTCTGGATGTGGCGTCGGGTGGTACGGCCGATGGCACCCTGGTTCAGCTGTGGGACTGCAATGGGAGCGCGGCTCAGCAGTGGGCGGTTCCAGCGGCGCGTGACATCGTGAATCCGCAGGCCGACAAGTGTCTGGATGCCACGGGTGGGAGTTCGGCGAACGGCACCCGGCTGCAGATATGGACCTGCACCGGTGCCGCCAACCAGAAGTGGACGGTAAGCACCTCGCGCGGCTGACCCACGGCACGACACACCCATTTCCTATAGGAATCTGAGAGGCGAGATCCGGCGCCAGACCCACAGGGGCGCCGGATCTCGCGTTTTCCGGGCGTCTCGCAGGGGGTTTGTCGAGAGCCTCTTCACCACCAGGCCGTCCGCCTCCAGCCTGGCCAGCGCCTCCCGGACGGGGGTCGGGGAGACGCTGAGGGAGCGGGACAGGGCCTCGATGCCGACCCGTGCCGGGCCCGGGCCATCGGAGGGAGGGGGTCAGCCGGTGGCCGCGGCCGGGGCGTTGAGCCGCAGGAGCGACGCCCGGCCGTCCCGCAGGCGCAGTTCGGTCAGGGCGCCGTTCTCCAGCCGGGGAAACACCTGGCGGTAGCGGGCGAGCGGAATGCCGAGCAACTGGCACAGCGCGAGGCGGACGAGGGTGGAGTGGGCGACGACCAGGACACGCCCCTCGGGCACCTCATGGGCGAGGTCCGCCAGACAGGCGATCGCGCGGCCGGCGGCCGCCGCCGGGTCCTCGCCGCCGGGCAGGTGATGGGCGACCGGATCGGCCAGGAAGGCGCCCAGCTCCGCCGGGAACCGCTCCCGCATCTCCGCCCGGGTCAGCCCCTCGCCGCGCCCGAAGTCCACCTCGTACAGCCGCTCGTCGACGCGCGGGGTGAGGCCGAGCGCGGCGGCGGCGGGCTCGGCGGTGAGCCGGGCACGGGACAGCGGTGAGCTGAGCACCGCGTCCAGCCGCTGCCCCGCGGCCCAGGCACCGAGCTCGGTGGCCTGCCTGCGCCCGTGTTCGGTCAGTGGCACATCGGTGCGGCCGGCGTAGCGGTTCTCCGCGTGCCACACGGTCTCCCCGTGCCGTACGAGGACGAAGTCGGTCACTGGCCGGCCTTTCTGTGGGCGTGGGCGGCCACCTCCGGCTCCAGCCAGCCCCGGCGGACCAGTTCGTCCACGAAGCCGAGGTAGACAGGCAGCAGCCGTGCGGTGCGGGCGGCATCGGGGTGCAGCTCGACTCCGTCGCGCACCATGGAGGCGGCGGCCCGCTCCAGCGTGATACCCGAGGCGGTGGCGGCGAGCACCGCCATGCCGACGGCGCTCTCGGCCTGCGCGGGCAGGGTCACGCTCCGGCCGAGGAGGTCGGCGCGCAGCCGCGACCAGTAGCGGTTGCGGGCGCCGCCGCCGGTCAGGCTCAGCGGGCCGTCCACGGGAGCGCCGATGTGGTCCAGGTGGTCGAGGCACAGCCGTTCCACACAGGCCACGCCGAGCAGACAGGCGTGGAACTCCTCGGCCACGCCGGAGGGTTCGCCCAGGACGAAGGGGTGCGCGTCGGGCGCCCGGAACGGGAAGCGTTCGCCCCGCTCGCCGACGAGCGGGTAGACGACCGCGGTGGCACCGGTCGTGGCGGCCGCTTCGGTGAGGGCGTCGAGGTCGGCGCCGGGGAAGCGGCGGGTCAGCACGCCCGCGCCGCTGCTGGAGGCGCCGCCGGGCAGCCAGCCGCCGCCGGGCGCGCGGTGGCAGTAGACCACCCCGGCGGGGTCCTTCACCGGACGGGGGCCGGCGCCCTTGAGGACGAGGGTGGTGCCCAGCACCGAGTTCCAGGCGCCCGGCCCGAGCGCGCCCGCCCCGATCTGGGCCGCGCAACCGTCGGTCATCCCCGCGACCATGGGGGTGCCGACGGGGATTCCGGTGACGGCGGCGGCCCGCGCGCAGACCGTGCCGATCAGCGTGCCGGGCCGTACGACCCCCGGCAGCAGGCCATCGGGGACGCCGAGGGCGGCCAGCTCCTCGGCGGGCCAGCGGTCGGCGAGCAGGTCGTAGCCCGTCTTCAGGGCGTGGCTGGCGTCGCCGGGGGTCTGTTGTCCGGCCAGCCGCCAGGTGATCAGGTCGGCCTGGTGGAGCAGCCGGGCCCCCGGTGGCACATCGGTGTGCTGGAGCAGCCACAGGAGTTTGGGCAGGGCCCAGGACGGCTGCATGGTGCGGTAGCCGAGCCTGTCCCACACCTCCGCGCCCACGGTGTTGACGCGGTCGGCGTGGCCCGCGGCGCGCCCGTCGTCGTACATCAGGGCCGGGGTGAGGGGCGTTCCGGAGGGGTCGGCGAGGAGGATGGTCCCGGAGGTGGCGTCCACCGCCACACCCCGCACCCGCCCGTCGCCGATGCCGCTCAGGGCCTCGCGGCAGGCGGCAGCGGCGGCGGACCACCACCGCTCGGGGTCCTGTTCGTGGCGTACGCCGTCGCGGTGGCCGGTCAGGGGGCGGGAGGCCGCGGCGAGCAGCTTCCCGGTGCCGTCCACGGCGACCGCGCGCACGCTCTGCGTACCGAGGTCCAGGCCGAGGTGGACGGCGTCCGGGGAGAGAGCGTCAGACATGTGAGGTTTCCGGGCGGGGGTCGTGGGGGCGCTGAGCGGGGGTGTCGGTGGGTGGCCGGCCCCGTGCTCGGGTCGGCGACGAGCCCGGTCCCTGAGATGGCGACGAGGCCGCTCCCTGAGAAGGCGACGAGCCCGGTCCCCGGGATGGCGACCAGCCCAGGGACCGGGCCGCGTCCCGCCAGGCCAGGTGTGCCGTGGACAGCTCGTCGTAGAGCGCGGCCCGGGCCGGGTCCGGCGCCCAACCGGCCCCCATGCGGACGTACTTGGCGGCGGCCTCCTCCATGCTCCGCTCGGCGCCGGTGAGCACCAGACCGGTGAGGAAGGCGCCCTTCGCGCCCGGCTCGGTGTCGGTGCCGCGCGCCGTCGGGACGCCGGTGGCGTCGGCGATGAGCTGACACCAGCGGTCGCTGCCCGCGCCTCCGCCGCACAGCCGCAGCTCGTGCACCTCGGTTCCGGAGGCTCGCAGGCAGTCCCGTACGACGAGGGACAGGCCCTCGAAGACCGCACGGGCCAGGTCGGCGCGGGTGTGATCCAGTGACAGGCCCCAGAACGTGCCGCGGGCCCGCCCGTCGAGGAACGGCGCGCGTTCCCCGGCGGGTGAGAGGTAGGGGAGGAAGCCCAGCCCGGCGGCGCCGGGTTCGGACGCGGCGGCGAGGTCACCGAGGGCGGCGGGGCTCTCGACGGCCAGCGTCCGGCACGCCCAGTCCAGCACCTCGGTGCCGGAGAGGGTGGGAAGGGCGCGCAGCAGGCGGTCGTGGCGGCCGAAGGCGATGGTGATGCCGCACGGCTCGCCCGAGGTGTCCACGGTCCGGCGCACCACCTCGGTGCACAGGGTGGTGCCGAGGACGGCACACGCCTGTCCGGGGTCGACGACCCCGGCGCCGCGGGCGGTGGCGGCGATGTCGTAAGGGGCCATCACGACGGGAAGGCCGGTGGGGAGGCCCAGTTCGGCTGCCGCGTGGCGGGTGAGCTCGGCGACGCACTCGTCGTGCCCGAGGACGCGCGGCAGCAGCCGACGCGCCCACGCCAGGCCGAACAGGTCCACGATGGACGGGTCGTACGCGCCCGTGGCGTGGTCGAGGAAGGGGGCCGACGCATCCGAGGCGTCGATCGCCATGACGCCGGTGAGCTTCAGGAACAGCCGGCCCGCCGCGGTCAGCGCGGTGTGCGAGCGCTCCAGGCGCGCCGGGTCGTGCTCGGCGAGCCAGGTGAGCACCGCGTTGGGCATGCCCGCGCAGGTGAGGGAGCCGTTGCGGCGGTACGCCTCCGCCAGGACCCCATCGGCCTGCCAGCGCGCGAGCAGATCACCGGCGCGCCCGTCGGACCACAGGATCGCCGGGCCGGTAGGGCGCCCGTCGCCGTCGACCAGCCAGCAGCCGTCCCCCTGGGCCGTGAACGCGATCAGCCGCACCGCGCCGTGCCCGGGCCCCAGCTGGGCCAGAGCGCCGCGCACGGTGGCGACGACCCCGCGCCACACCGCGTCCATGTCCTGCTCGGCCCATCCGGGGCGAGGCCGCAGCACCTCCGTACCGACGCGGGAGACCGCCACTTCCCTTCCCTCGGCGTCGAACACGACGGACTTGATGACCGACGTGCCGACGTCGACAGTGAGAACCGTCATGACCGAAGTACCTGCCCTTCACCACGGCGGGAGCGGCGGCGTACCGGCGAATAGCCACCGCTCCGACGAATCGACGCCGTCGGCGGAATTCCGCGCCGACAAACCGAGAGAATCGCCGCCGGGAAGCCACGTCAATCGGGGTGCGGGATTATCCCGCGGCCGGCCCACGGCATCGTGCGATGTCCTGGGCCACCGGCCCTGCAGAAGGGGGAGGCGGCGCCCCGAGCCCGTGTTACCTTCGCGTGAGTTTCACATCAGGTCGTCTCACACCACCCCGTCGCGGCACCGCGCCGGGGTGGTGCGGAAGGGACGGGGAGCCGCAGGCCATGACCCGTACGGATGGGCAGGAGGAGCGGCGGCGCCGGCTGCGCGAACTCGTCACGACCAAGGGCTTCGTCCGCACCTCGGACCTGTCGGCCGAGTTCGCCGTCAGTGTGATGACCATCCACCGCGACCTGGACGCCCTCCAGGCGCAGGGCTGGCTGCGCAAGGTGCGCGGCGGCGCGAGCTGTCTGCCGTCCACGCAGTTCCACGGCAGTGTCGGCGAGCGCATGACGACGATGGCGCAGACCAAACAGCGGCTGGCGCGGGCGGCGGCCGAGGAGCTGGTTCCCGGCCAGATCGTGGTGATCGACGACTCCACCACCTGCCTGGGCCTGATCCACCACCTGCCCCACCACACACCGATCACGGTGATCACCAACTCGCTGCCCGCCATCACGGCTCTGGCCAAGGAGCCCGGAGCGGCGCTGGTGGCGCTCGGCGGCACCTACTTCCCGGCGTACGACGCGTTCATGGGACCGCACACCGCGCAGAGCATGTCCGCCTTCCGCGCCGATGTGCTGTTCATGTCCACCACGGCCGTCACCGCGGGCCGCTGCTACCACATGTCACCCGAGACGGTGCAGGTCAAGCAGGCGATGATGGCCGCCGCGGCACGCCGCGTACTCCTCGTCGACCATACGAAGTTCGCCAACCAGGGCCTGTACGCCCTGGCGCCGCTCACCGACTTCGACCTGGTCGTGGTGGACGACGCGGCACCGGCCGGGGAGGTGCGCGGGCTGCGCGAGCGCGGCGTCGATGTGCGCATCGTCCCTCGGTGATGTCACGTGAACATCACGTCGTTTTCACCCCGGCTGTGGCGCCGCGCGGGACACAGGGGGACTTGTCGGAGACGTCCAAGCTCTGACGCCGTCCGCCAGAAGATTCGACGGGAGATCCGGCCTGTACGACACCTTGACACTCCAATACATCGGATGTTCTGATGCCGATGCGTCCTGGTAAAAAGGGCCGGCCAAAGGAGTCGTAATGGGTCGGATCACGACAGTGACGGTCAGGGATTTCAGTTTCCGCACGTATCGAGCGCACCATGGAGCGGCCGCCGTACGCACGGCGCCCGTCTTACTCGGTATCTGACGTTCACCCCCCTCCGCCGCATCTTCTTCGCCCCACCGCACTCGCCGTGGTCGGGGCTTTCCCACAGCAGCCGCAGCCGCATCGCATGCGCATTCCATGCCGCATTCCATGCCGCGGTCCGCGCTGCCCGTGTACGGCCGTCCGAGCACGCACATGAAGTGGACTCCGCTATGAAAAGACGACTCCTTGTCGGTGTCACCGCGGCGGCTGCCGCCTGGGGATTGCTGGTGGGATGTTCCTCCAGCTCCAGCACGTCCAATCAGTCGAAGGACAAACTCGTCTGGTCGATGTGGATCGCGGGCTCGTCCGACAAGGCGGCCTGGCAGCAGGTGGCGAATTCGGTCAGCGCCCAGGGCGGCCCGAAGGTCACGATCCAGGGCGCGCCCTTCAACGACTACTTCACCAAGCTCCGCACCCAGCTCAGCACGGGAAGCGCGCCGTGCGTCGTGAGCATCCAGAGCCTCCGCGCGGCGAATTACACTGATGTTCTGCGGCCGATCGACTCCTACGCCAAGAAGGGCGGGTTCGATCTTTCCGCGTTCGACACCACCGCCCTGAACGGAATGAAGGTCGACGGAAAGCTGTACGCCCTGCCGTATGACACCGGGCCCATGCTGCTCTTCTACAACAAGGACCTCTTCAAGCAGGTCGGTGCCGAGGAGCCGAAGCCCGGCTGGAAACTCGCCGACTTCACGGCGGCCGCGGCGAAGTTCAAGGCGGCGGGAAAGACGATGTTCGCCTCGAGCGTCGCGGACATGAATCTCGAATCGATGATCCTCGGCTACAACGGCGGCCGGGTCATCAAGGCCGACGGAACACTCGATCCGTCGAACCCCACCTTCGCCAAGGGGCTCGACTGGCTGTCCTCGCTCGTCAAGAACGGCACCGCCACCCAGGCCAGCGCGGACAACGACACCCCCTCCAACAACTTCGTGTCCAAGAAAGTCGGCATGTATCTCGACGGCCCCTGGTCCCTGCTCAGCCAGAAGGACAAGGTGAAGTTCCCGATAGGGGTCACCACCATTCCCGCCGGCCACACCTCCGGTCCGTCCACCTTCTCGGCGGGCTCCGGATTCGGCATCTCCAAACAGTGCGCCTACCCCGACCAGGCGTTCAAGGCCATCACGACGATGACGAGCCAGAAGGTGCTCACCACCCTGGCCCGCCAGGGGCGCGCCTTCCCGGGACGCACCGCCGCCCAGCAGACGTGGTACGACAACGCGCACATCGACGGCGTCGAGAGCGTCCTCAAGACGGCCCAGAAGGCATCGGCACCACTGCCCGGCAACAAGCAGAGCGACCAGCTCCAGCAGCTCTTCTCCCAGTACGGAATCCAAGCCGTCAATGGACAGCAGTCGGGCGCCGAGACGATGAAGTCCATCGCGGGCCAGCTCGGGCAGTGACGGCCGTGACAACACAGCAGGCCGCCCCGGCCGAGGAGGAGGTGGTGACGGTGAAGGTGGCCGCCCCGGGCACCGCCATCGCGGTGGACGAGGAGCCCGAGGCGCGGCGCCCGGCCGAGGTCGGGCGCCGCTCATGGTGGGGCGCGGCGTTCGCCGCCCCGCACTCGATCGGGCTGGCGCTCTTCACCGTGGTCCCGATCGTCGCGTCCCTCGTCGTGAGCTTCATGAACTGGCCGATGATCGGCGGCCACACCTGGACCGGGCTGGAGAACTACCGCCGGCTGTTCGATGATCCGATCTTCTGGGTCGTGGTGCGCAACACGGCCGAGTACGTGATCCTCTACGTGCCGCTGAACCTCGTGGTGTCCCTCGGGCTCGCGGCCTGGCTGACACCCCGGATCAGACACCGGCACATCTTCCGGGTGCTGTTCTTCATCCCGACCATCACCCCGCTGGTGGCGAACGTGGTCGTCTGGCGGATGCTGTACCAGCCCGACGGCCTCATCGACGCCACGCTCCAGTCGACCCTCGGCGAGCACGCCCCCAACTTCCTCGCCGACGACACCTGGGCGATGTTCGCGGTCGTGGCGATGAGCGTCTGGGCGGGCTTCGGCTACAACATGCTCATCTTCTCCGCCGCGCTCGACGCGGTGCCGGACAGCCAGATCGAGGCTGCCCAGCTCGACGGCGCGAGCGCGTGGCGGACCTTCTGGCACGTGAAGTTCCCGGCCATCTCGCCGTCGATCTTCTTCGCCACCATGATGACGCTCATCACCTCGTTCCAGGTGTTCACCCAGCCGTTCCTGCTCACCAAGGGCGGACCGGGGACGGAGACGGAAACCCTCGTCCAGTACATCTACAACACCGGCTTCCAGAACCAGCAGCTCGGGCTCGCCTCGGCGGGCGCCTGGGTGCTGTTCGTGATCATCCTCGGCATCACGGCGGTCCAGTTCCTCGGCCAGAAGCGGTGGGTGCACTATGAGTAGCGGCGGTACGCGGACGACGGGAGCGGCACCGCGGGTGCGGCACGCGATCGGCTATGTGATCCTGTGCCTCATCGCCCTGGCCTTCATGGCACCGCTCATCTACATGGTGGCCACGAGCCTCAAGCCCGAGTCGGAGACCTTCACCACCCCGCCGACCCTCTGGGGCTCCGCGCTCCGGTGGCAGAACTACACCGACGTCTTCAGCTATCTGCCGTTCGCCCGCTTCATCCTCAACGGTGTGCTGGTCGCCGCCGTCGGCACCGCCATCAACGTGACCGTCGCGGCACTCAGCGGATACGCCTTCTCCCGGCTGCGCTGGCGCGGCCGGAACGTGGTGTTCCTGCTGTTCCTCGCGACCCTGATGATCCCGCAGGACGTCCTCGTCATCCCGATGTACGTGATGATGCAGGACCTCGGATGGGTGGACACCGTCCAGGCGCTCATCATCCCGTGGGCGTTCACCGCGCTCGGCGCGTTCCTGCTGCGCCAGTTCTTCCTGACCGTTCCCCAGGAGCTGGACGACGCGGCCCGGGTCGACGGCGCCGGTACCGTGCGCACCTTCCTCAATGTGATGGTGCCCCTGGCCCGGCCCACCCTCGCCGTGCTCGCCGTCTTCACCTTCATCAGCTACTGGAACTCCTTCCTGTGGCCCCTCGTGATCGTCAACGATGTCAACGCGCGCGCCACCATCCCGCTCGGCCTCCAGGCGTTCTTCGGACAGCAGGGCAATGAGTGGAGCCTCGTCATGGCGGCCTCGGTGATCTCGATGCTGCCGACCGTGATCATCCTCGTCCTCCTCCAGAAACACCTCGTGCGCGGCATCGTCACCAGCGGCCTGGGCGGCCGCTGACCCCCTGTGCGCATCCTCATCTCCGGGAAAGGAATCCCCCTCGATGGCCATCCCCGCCTGGTTCACCGAAGACCGCTTCGGCATGTTCATCCACTGGGGCCTGTACGCCCTGCCCGCCCGCCACGAGTGGGTGAAGAACCGCGAACGCATCACGGACGAGGACTACGACCGCTACTTCCGCCACTTCGAACCGGACCTCTTCGACCCCCGCGCATGGGCACGGTCCGCCAAGCGCGCCGGAATGAAGTACATGGTACTCACGACCAAGCACCACGACGGCTTCTGCCTGTGGGACTCCAAGCTCACCGACTACACCTCGATGAACACCCCGATCGGCAAGGACCTCGTCGCCGAGTTCGTCGAGGCCGTACGCGCCGAGGGGCTGCGCGTCGGCTTCTACCACTCGCTCATCGACTGGCACCACCCGGACTTCGTGGTCGACGGCCTCCACCCGCGCCGTGACGACCCGCCGGAGGAGATCAAGCGGCTCAACGAGGGCCGCGACATGGCCCGTTACCGCGCCTATCTGCACGGTCAGGTGGAGGAGCTGCTGACCGGCTACGGCACCATCGACTACCTCTTCTACGACTTCTCGTACAAGGACGACGACCACCACGACGTGTGGAACGGCAAGGGCAAGGAGGAGTGGGGCTCGGAGGAACTCCTCGCGCTCACCCGCGGGCTGCAGCCCGAGATCATCGTCAACGACCGGCTCGCCATCCCCGGTGACCTCGTCACACCCGAGCAGTACCAGCCCGACAGGCCCATGGAGGTCGACGGGCAGCCGGTGGTGTGGGAGGCGTGCCAGACCCTCAACGGCAGCTGGGGCTACGACCGCGACAATCTCGATGTGAAACCGGTCGACCTGCTGGTCCGGATGCTCGTGGACGGCGTCTCGAAGAACGGCAACATGCTGCTGAACGTCGGCCCGACCGGTCGCGGTGACTTCGACGCCACCGCCCTCGCCACGCTGGAGGGGATCGGGACGTGGATGTCCCGCCACCAGCGCTCGATCTACGGCGCGGGGCCCTCCTCGCACCGCGCCCCGGTCGACACCCGCTACACCCAGCGCGGCAACCGCCTCTATCTGCACCTCTTCACCTGGCCCTTCGGCCATGTCCACCTGCCGGACCTGGCGGGCAAGGTCGAGTACGCGCAGTTCCTGCACGACGCGTCCGAGATCAAGTACCGCGAGATCGACCCGTCGATCAAGGCGCAGAACACCGGTCTCGGCGGCCAGCCGCCCGGCACCCTGACCCTGAGCCTGCCGGTCGTCCGCCCCGATGTGGCGGTACCGGTCGTGGAACTGTTCCTGCGCCAGGACACCTGACACCTGATCGGACCCCGCGGCCCCTCAGAAGCGGCCCGCGCCCCGGTACAGGTCCAGCTCGCCATCCAGCTCGACGGCAAGGACCGTCGCGTGTTCGTCCAGGTCAGTGGCGGTGGGCGGGTCGATCCACAGCACTCCGGGGACCTCGTGCAGGCCGCCGACGACCTGGTGGCCCAGCTCGGTGCCGGTGCCGAGGACGCCGACCCGCCGCACCGGTGTGCGCAGCCCGCGCACACCGATGGGGCCGCGGGGGATGTCGAACACGGTGAGGTAGAGCGTGCGGCGGTCGGCGGAGAGCGTGCTGGGTCCGTAGTGGTGGCCGGCGGGCAGGCCCCGGACCGTGCCGTAGACGGCCTCGGCGTGGCGGGCGAGCCACACACCCATGCCCTCCAGGCGCTCGACCTGCTCGGCCGGGATGGTGCCGTCCTCCTTGGGGCCCACGGACAGCAGCAGGTTTCCGCCGCCGCCGATGGTCTCCGTGAAGTACCGGATGAGCTGGCCGGTCGACTTGTAGTTGTGGTCGTGGTGGCGGTAGCCCCATGAGTCGTTGAGGGTCAGGCACAACTCCCAGGGGCCGGCGGGCGGTTCGATCGGCACGCCCTGCTCGGGGGTGGCGTAGTCGCCCTCGCTGAGCATGCGCGCGTTGAGCACACACCGCGGCACCTCGGAGCGGATCAGCCGGGCCAGGTCCCTGATCCGCCACTGCTCCTCGGTGCGCTCCCACTCGCCGTCGAACCACAGCAGGTCGGGACGGAACCGGGTGGTCAGCTCCCGCACCTGGCCGTCCCGGTAGGCGAGGTAGCGGGCCCACGCCGCCAGGTCCTCCTCTTCCTTCGGCACCTCGGCGTACGGGTTGTTCTCCTGCTCGGGCGGACGGCCCTCGTAACGGGTGGAGGCGTAGTCGGGGTGGTTCCAGTCGTTGTGGGCGTAGTAGAGGCCGACCTTGATGCCGCGCTCCCGCATCGCCGCCGCGTACGGGCCGACCAGATCGCGTCCGGCGGGGGTGTGCCGCACCACGTTGAGGTCGCCCTCGGCGGTGTCCCACAGGGAGACGCCGTCGTGGTGGCGCGAGGTGAGCACGGCGTACCGGGCACCGGCTCGGGCGAAGAGGTCCGCCCAGTCCTCCGGGGCGTAGTGGCGGGCGGTGAAACCGTGTCGCTGCGCCATGTACTGGTCGTGGGGGACGTCGCCCTCGAAGAACGACCAGGACTCCTGGACGCCGTCGACGGCGTAGATGCCCCAGTGGATGAAGATGCCGAACTTGGCGTCGGGGAACCAGGGTTGCATGGTCATGGTGGGGTGAACTCCCGTTTCCTGGAGGGTCCTGGAGGTCCTAGAGGGCGGAAAGCGTCCAGGACCAGCGGTATGTGCCGGGGCCGACGCGATAGCGGACAAGGGTGTCCGGGCCGCACGAGGCGGTGCCGACACCGCGGTGCGCGGCGTCGATGTGCACCACGCAGGTGTCGCGCGGGACCAGTTCGTCGTGGTGTGTGGCGGCGGCCAGATCGGCGGCGCGATGGCGGGTGACGGAGACCTGGCGTGGCGCGTCGAGGGTGATGTGCCACCGGTCGTCGAGCGTGAAGTGGCGCACCGCGTGCCGTCCGCCGCTCTCCTGCGGGCGCAGATACGGCGTGAACAGCTCGTCCACGGTGGCCTGGTGGTGCCCGACGGCCCCGCCCGCGCACCGGTCCGGGTAGGTCTCCCAGGGGCCCGGTCCGTACCAGGCGAGGCGGGCGTGCCGGGCGGCCGTCTCGAAGACCGTGCCCACGCGGGGCACATCGGTCAGCCCGGCGGGCAGCTCGGCCGTCTCCTCCACATGGATCCCGGCGTGGGTCCCGGCGAGGTTCCCGGCGTGGGTCCCGATACGGCTCCCGACCCGGATCCCGTCCGGCACCGGTCGCAGCACCTGGCGGTGGCGCACCGGACCAGCGGTGGTGTCGTACTCCGCGAGGACGGTGACGGCCCCGGTGGCGTCCCGCTCGATGGACACCAGCCGGCGGCGCGGGGCATCGAGCCCCCAGGCCCGCCACCGCTCGCCGAGCCCGCCGAGCTCGTCGTTGTCCGTCGGCGCCCGCCACAGCGAGAGCACCGGCGGCGCGGACAGCGCCGGATGGGCCAGCAGCCCGTCCTCGCCGACCTCCACCGGCGGCAGGCCGCGGCCGTCGACCGGCGTGGCGGACGCGGTGGACTCGGTGGACGTGGCACGCTCCCGCAGCCGCACCCGTGGTGTGCACACCTCGGCCCCGGCCGCCGCCCACGCCTCCGCCTCCGCCGTACGGACCCGCAGCGTCAGCCATGCCTCGCCGTCGCCGGACGCCAGCCCGGCGAGCAGGTCAGGCGGCAGCTCGACCGGGGCGCTCGCACCCGGTGGCAGGTCCGGCAGGCGCGCCGGGACCGGCGGGTGGTCGGCGCCGTGCCCGTCGACGGACAGCACCCACTCGGCTGCCAGCCACGACAGATCGCGGAAGTGCTGGCGGTTGTGGACGCGCACCCCCTCCGCGTCGTGGGTCAGCCGCACCGGCGCGGCGATCTCCCGGTGCTCGTACAGGACGGGCTTGGGCGTGCGGTCCGGGAAGACGACGCCGTCCGCGACGAACGCGCCGTCGTTCGGCGTGTCACCGAAGTCGCCGCCGTACGCCCAGCGCATCCCCGGCCCGGCGACCCCGCCGCCGTATCCGCCCGCGCCCGCGAGCCCCGCCGGGCGGCCGTCGGAGAGCCGCTGGAGGATGCCGTGGTCCCAGAACTCCCAGATGAATCCACCCTGCAGACCGGGGGTGGACTCGATGGCCGCCCAGTAGTCGGCGAGGCTGCCGTTGCTGTTGCCCATGGCGTGCGAGTACTCGCACAGGATGAGCGGCTTGGTCTGCTCACCGGAGCGCGCGTGCGCGGTGATCTCGTCGATGGAGGCGTACATCGGGCAGACGATGTCGGTAACGGTGTCCGGGCGGGTCCAGCCGCGGTGCAGCGCCCCCTCGTACTGCACGGGCCGGCTCGGGTCATGGCGGCGCACCCACCCGGCCGCGGCGTCGTGGTTGGCGCCGTAGTCGGACTCGTTGCCCAGCGACCACACGATGACCGACGGATGGTTCTTGTCGCGCAGCACCATCCGCGACACGCGGTCGGTGAACGCGGCGAGGTAGCGCGGGTCGTCGGCGATCTCGTGGGCGTGGTCGTGCGCCTCGATGTTCGCCTCGTCGACGACGTACAGGCCCAGTTCGTCGCAGAGATCGAGGAAGACCGGGTCGTTGGGGTAGTGGGAGGTGCGCACCGCGTTGAAGCCGAAGCGCTTCATGGTGACGAGGTCGGCGCGCATGTCGTCGTACGACACCACGCGCCCGGTCAGCGGGTGGAAGTCGTGGCGGTTGACCCCGCGGATGAACACCCGCTCGCCGTTGACCAGCAGATCCCGGCCGCGCACCGCGACGTCGCGGAAGCCGACGCGGTGGTACGAGGTGTCCGCGACCGAACCGTCCGCGCGGTGCAGCCGGATCACGCAGCCGTAGAGGTGCGGGGTCTCCGCGGACCAGGTCCGCACCTCCGGTACGGCGGTGTGCAGCCGGGCCTCGCCGAGGAAGTCCGACACCCGCTCCTCGGCGGCGCACCAGGCGGCGTACTCCGCGTCGAACCGCAGCTCGCCGACGCCTTCCAGCGATCCGGTGACATACCACCCGGCAGGGAGGGCGCCGTGCGCCGAGCGGACCAGCACCTCGGCCCGCAGCCGCCCGTCCGCCGGTGCGGTGATCCGCACATCGGCCAGGTGCAGCGGGTCGACGGCGTAGAGGTACACGGATCGTGTGATGCCGCCGTGCCACCAGTGGTCCTGGTCCTCGATGTGCGAGGCGTCGGACCACTTGACCACCGTGAGCCGTACGGTCGTGCGCTCGCCCGGCCGCACGGCGTCGGTGATGTCGAACTCGCTTGCCAGGTGGGAGTCCTTGCCCATGCCCACGGGACGGCCGCCGGCCTCGGCCAGCAGCACGCTCTCGAAGGCCCCGACGTGGAGCACGATCCGCTTGCCCGCCCACTCCGCGGGGATGTCGACCTCGCGCTCGTACACCCCCGTCGGGTTCTTCGCCGGGGAGGCCGGGGGGAACTCCGGCCACGGCATCGTGAAGTTGGTGTAGTGCGGGAGGTCGTCGGTGCCCTGCGCGGTCCAGCAGCCGGGCACCCGGGCGGTTCCCCACCGCTCGGCGAGCGGCTCGTCCGGCGAGGGCAGCAGCTGGAACCGCCAGTCGCCGTCGAGTGCCGTCCGGCCGGTGTCCGTGGCGCCGCGCACCACCGCGTGCAGCGGCAGTCGGCGCCAGGACGTGAGCTCGGGCGTCTCCCAGGGGCGGGGGTACGGGGGCGGGTGGTGCATCAGCGGATGGCTCCCTTGGCCAGGTCGGCGATGAAGTGGCGGGCCGCGAAGATGAACATGATCAGCAGCGGGATCAGGGCCAGCAGGGCACCGGCCATGACCATGCCGTAGTCCGTCATGCTGTGCACGCTGTTGAGCTGGGACAGTGCCACCTGGAGGGTGACATGGTCCGGGTTGGTCAGGGCGATCAGCGGCCAGGCGTAGTCGTTCCACTGGCTCATGAAGGTGAAGATGCCGAGGAACGCCAGGCCCGGCCGGACCACGGGCAGCGCCACATGCCAGTACTGGCGCAGGAAGCTGCAGCCGTCGAGCCGCGAGGCGTCCATCAGCTCGTCGTGGATGGCGCCCGTCATGTACTGGCGCATCCAGAAGATGCCGAACGCGTTGGCCGCCGCCGGGACGATCAGCGCGGTGAGCGAGCCGATCCAGCCCAGCTTCGCCATGATGACGAACTGCGGGATGGCGGAGAGCTGCGCGGGCAGCATGAAGATGCCCATCATCAGCCCGAACAGCAGCTTGCGGCCGGGGAAGTCGAACTTGGCGAAGACGAACGCCGCGAGCGAGTCGAAGAACAGCACGAGCACGGTCACGGTGCCCGCGACGATCAGCGAGTTCAGCATCGACCCGAAGAAGTCGATGTTGTCGAAGAGGTGGCCGACGTTCTCCCCGAAGTGCGATCCGGGCCAGAGCTTCGGCGGGTACGAGAAGATCTCGCTGGAGGTCCGGGTGGCCATCACGACGGCCAGATAGAACGGGAAGATGGACAGCAGCACGCCCGCGATCAGCGCGGTGTGCAGCGAGATACCGCGGGCCATGGCCCCTTTGGTCCTGCTCATGACGGCCTCCTAGCCCTTTCCCGGCGGTTGACCAGACGCCAGTTGATGAGGGAGAAGACCACCACCATCATGAAGATCGCCCAGGCGATGGCCGCTCCGTAGCCGAAGTCGTTGTTGTCGAAGGTCTGCTGGAAGAAGTAGAGGACCACCGTCTGTCCGGCGTGTTCGGGCCCGCCCGCGAAGGTCGACATGCCGTCGTTGCGGCCGAGCAGCACCTGGGACTCGGAGAACGACTGCAGGCCGGTGATCGTGGAGACCACCACGGTGAACAGGATGACCGGGCGCATCATCGGCATGGTGACCGAGAAGAAGGTCCGGACCGGCCCGGCCCCGTCGACCCTGGCCGCCTCGTAGAGCTCGGTCGGGATGGTCTGCAGACCGGCCAGGAAGATGATCGCGTTGTACCCGGTCCACTGCCAGGTCATCAGCGCGGCGACGGCGACCTTGATGCCCCAGGGCTCGTTCAGCCAGGCCACCTCGCCGATGCCGACGGTCCTCAGCACGGCGTTCATCAGGCCGAAGCTGGTGGAGAAGATGGAACCGAAGATGACGGCGACGGCGACGACCGAGGTGACGGACGGCACGAAGTAGGCGAAGCGGTACACCCCCTTGAAACGCACCGCGGAGTTCAGCATCACGGCGCTGACCAGGGCGATGAACAACATGGGCAGGGTGCCCATGGCCCAGATCTCCAGTGTGTTGACCACCGCGTCCCAGAACTGGGTGTCGGCGAGCAGATAGCGGAACTGCGAAAGCCCCGCGTACTCCATGTCCCCCAGACCGTCCCAGCGCTGGAAGGCGAGGAAGAGGGAGAAGCCGGCCGGGACCAGACCGAAGCAGAGGAACAGCAGATAGAACGGTGAGATCGCCGCGTACAGCCGCCAGTGGCGGCGGATGCGGCCCCTGCCGCCGGACGGCGCCGCGCCCGCCGTTCCGGTGGGGCTCGGCGCGGCCGCGATCGCCGCGGCCGGTGCGGTCTTCATGTCGGCCATGGCTCAGCTCACCCCCAGGTGGTCCGCGATGCGTCGGCATTTGCTCATGGCGTCCCGCCAGGCTCGCCTCGGGTCCTTGCCGGAGACGTGGACGGAGGTCAACTCGTCCATGATCGGCTGCTTGAGGGCCATGTCGTACGGGCTGTTGTAGGCGACCCGGATCCGCTGGGCGGCTCGGGCGAAGATGTCATTGGTGATCTGACCGCCGAAGAAGGGGTCGGGCTTGCGCATCGCGGCCATCTCGTAGGACGCCGGGGTGGAGGGGAAGAGCGACGCCTCCACGAAGCCGCGGGTCTGGTTCCTGGGGCCGAGCAGCCAGGTGATGATCTCGAAGGCCACGTCGGGTCTGCGGCAGTACTTGGTGATTCCGAGGAACGAGCCGCCGTCGTTGGCCGGCCGCTCGGGCATCGCGGCCACCCGCCACTTGCCGGCCGACTTCGTCAGCTGCGACTTGAAGTCCCCGGACACCCACGAGGCGCCGAGCTGGCTGGGCAGCCTGCCGTCCTCCAGCGCCGCGGTCTGGTCGACCGTGCCGGACTTGAAGGGGGAGACGAGACCGCGCTGCTTGCACTCCAGCGCCAGATTCCAGGCGCGGATGATGTGCTCCTGGTCGCCGATGAAGTGGCGGTCCTTGTCGACGAAGCGCTTCGCCGACTGGCCGATGCCCATATTGAGGACCGCGAGCAGATCGGTGACCAGGTACGCGCCCTTGACCCGCGTCCTCAGCCGCTCGCCCGCGGCGAAGTAGCCGTCCCAGGTGCTCATCGCGGCGGACACCTCGGCGGGCTCGGTGGGCAGGCCCGCCTTCCGGAAGACATCGGGGCGGTAGTAGTGCACACACGGCCCGGTGTCGATGGGAAAGCCGATCTGACGGCCGTCGTCGGCGGTGCCCTGGGCCCACTTCCAGTCCAGGTACTGGCTCTTGAGCCGGTCCGCGCCCAGCGTGTTGAGATCGATGAACTGGTCGGCGTTGGACAGCAGCGAGGCGATGTCCTCGCCCTTCAGGCCGGTGATGTCGGGCGCGTAGGCGCGGGCGGTCAGTGTCGTCAGCAGCTTGGAGCGGAAGTATCCGCCGATCTGGGTGGCCTTGAGGTCGACCTGGGTGAAGCGCTTGGCGGCGTCCTCCACCAGCTTGTCGCTCAGTCCACCACCCCAGTACCAGAGCGTCATGTTCCGGCCGGTCGATCCGGCCGGGACCGCACAGCCCGCGGCCGCGCCGCCCAGCACGGCGGCCGAGGTGGTCGCCAGGCCCGCGCGAAGCAGTCCTCTGCGTGAGGGGTGCACTGCTTCACCGCCTTTCGGTGTCTCGTCGTTGAGGTGTCGGGGTGTTGCCGTGGGGGGTGTCCTTGGGAAGGGGCTTCCGTGAAAAGGTGTGGCGCCGCGGCACACGGCGTGGCCGGTCACGGCGGTGTGGCGGTCACGATGAGTGGCGGGTCACAGCGGTGTGGCGGTCGCGGCGACGCGGTGGGTCACGGCGGTGTGGCGGTCACCACGGCGCGGCGGTCACAGCGGTGTGGCCGGCGCGTCCGGTGGCGGCGGGCCGACGCCGACCGGGATCCGGTCGGCGAGGAAGCCGTACGTCCGGCGGCGTTCCCCGGCGCCGGGGTCGGCCACGACCTCGCGCCACCACTCCGCGACGCCGCCCCAGCCGGGCGCCGCCAGCGCTCCGCCGTGGCGACGGGTGGACAGCCCGGAGGCGAGCACCGCGAAGCGCAGCCGTTCGGTGAGTGGCCAGCCGGCCAGGGTGGCGGCGACGAAGCTCGCGCCGAAGACATCGCCGGCGCCCGTGGCGTCCAGGACATCGATGTCGAGCGCGTCGGCCTCGGCGTACTCCCCGGTGTCCTGGTCCACCGCGATCGCCCCGTCCCGGCCGCGGGTGACCACGGCGACCGGCACCAGGTCGGTGAGCGCGCGCAGGGCCGCCTCCGGGGTGGCGGTGCGGGTGTACGCCATGGCCTCGGCCTCGTTGGGCAGGAAGGCGTGGCACCGGGAGAGCTGGTCGAGCAGATCCGTGGACCACCGCTGGGAGGGATCCCAGCCGACGTCGGCGAAGATCCGGGTGCCCGAGGCGGCCGCCTTGGCGATCCAGTCCTGTGGCTCGGGGCCGATGTGCACGAGCGCGGAGCGGGCCGCCGGGGGGTCGCCGATCAGCTCGTCCTGACCGTACGGGGGCTCCGCGCCGCCGGTGACCAGTGCCCGGTCCGCCCGCAGCGCGAGCGACACGGTGACGGGCGTGTGCCAGCCGGTGGGTGCCGTACGGGACGGCGAGAGGTCGATGCCCTCCTGCCCGGCGAGCACCTCACGGCAGTAGCGGCCGTAGAGGTCGTCGCCGAACACCGTGGCGAGCGAGGTGCGCAGTCCGAAGCGGGCGGCGGCCACCGCGAGGTTCGCGATACCACCGGGGCCGCTGCCCATGCCCCTGGCCCAGATCTCCTCGCCCGGCACGGGTCCCCGGCCGAGGCCGGTGAAGACCAGGTCGTAGAAGAGCAGTCCGGTGAGCAGGACGTCGGGAGCGGTATCGCCCGGTGACCCGTGGGGGAGCGGCTCGCTCACGAGCGCGTCCTCTCGTCAAGGGTGTGCAAGTTCTGACGTGGATCGTGAGCCAACTGAGCAAACTTTTCAAGTCCTAATCAAAAACAAGCATGGAGTTGATTGAAATTGCAGGGTAGTGTGCGCCGCATGCTGGCAGAGCGACGACATCAACTCATCCTGCGGGCATTGCGCTCCGGCGGTCCCGCGTCCGTGACCGACCTCTCCGCCGAGCTCGGGGTGAGCGCCGCCACCGTGCGCCGCGACCTGATCAGGCTGGAGGAGGACGGCCTGCTCACCCGGGTGCACGGGGGTGCGGTGGCGGAGGACGGCGATCAGCCCTTCGCCGAGGTCGCCGAGGTCCGGGTCACCGACAAGGACGCCGTGGCGGAGCGCGCCGCCGCGATGGTCCAGGACGGCCAGACGGTGCTGCTCGACATCGGCACCACCGCCTACCGCCTGGCCCGGCAGCTGCACGGCCGCCGCCTCACCGTGATCACCAGCAATCTGGTGGTGTACGAGGAACTGGCGGAGGACACCGGGATAGAGCTGGTGCTGCCCGGGGGCGTGGTGCGCCGTGAGTACCGCTCGCTGGTGGGCTTCCTCACCGAGGACAGCCTGCGCCAGTTGCACGCCGACTGGCTGTTCCTGGGCACGAGTGGCATCCGGCCCGGTGGCCATGTGATGGACACGACCGTGGTCGAGGTGCCGGTGAAGCGGGCCATGATGGCCGCCGCCGAGAAGACGGTGCTGCTCGCGGACGCCGGGAAGTTCCCCGGCCGCGGGATGGCCAAGGTGTGCGGTCCGCAGGACATCGACTTCGTGGTGACCAACGCGTCCGCGGATCAGGCCACATGTGCCGTCCTCGCCGAGGCCGGCGTCGAAGTGATCAAGGTCTGACCGCTCCCGGAGCGGACAGCGAGTCGGGACATCTCGGAGGTTCTTCAGTGAGACTGACCATTCTCGGCGGCGGGGGATTCCGGGTGCCGCTGGTGTACGGGGCGCTGCTCGCCGATCGCGGGGAGGGCCGGGTCACCGGCGTGACCCTGCACGACCTGGACGCCGGCCGGCTCTCCGCCATCGCCCGGGTGCTGGCCGAGCAGGCCGCGGACCATCCGGACGCGCCGACCGTCACCGTCACCACGGACCTGGACGAGGCCCTCAAGGGCGCCGACTTCGTGTTCTCCGCGATCCGCGTCGGTGGCCTGGAGGGGCGGGCGGCCGATGAGCGGGTGGCGCTGGCCGAGGGAGTGCTGGGGCAGGAGACGGTCGGCGCCGGTGGCATCGCGTACGGACTGCGCACCCTGCCGGTGGTGGACCACATCGCCCGGCGGGTGGCCGCGCTCGCCCCGGACGCCTGGTTCATCAACTTCACCAACCCGGCCGGTCTCGTCACCGAGGCCATGTCCCGCCACCTGGGCGACCGGGTGATCGGCATCTGCGACTCGCCCGTGGGCCTGGGCCGCCGGGTGGCCCGGGTGCTCGGTGCCGAGCGCCCGCGGGACGCGTGGATCGACTACGTCGGGCTCAACCACCTGGGCTGGCTGCGCGGGCTGCGCTTCGACGGCCGCGACCAGCTGCCGCGGCTGCTCGCCGACCAGGAGCTGCTGGGCTCCTTCGAAGAGGGCAAGCTCTTCGGCCCGGAGTGGATCCAGTCGCTGGGCGCCGTCCCCAACGAGTATCTGCACTACTACTACTTCAACCGCGAGGCGGTGACGGCGTACCGGGAGGCCCGCCAGACCCGCGGCGCGTTCCTGTGCCAGCAGCAGGCCGGGTTCTACGATGCCCTGCGCGACCCGGCCGCGCCCGCGCTGAGGACGTGGGACAGCACCCGGGCCGAGCGCGAGGCCACATACATGGCGGAGAACCGCGAGGCGGCGGGCGCGGGGGAGCGGGACGAGGAGTCCCTGACCGAGTCCGGCGGCTACGAGAAGGTGGCCCTGGCCCTGATGCGGGCCATCGCCCGCGACGAGCGCACGACGCTGATCCTCAACGTGCGCAACCGCACCACACTGTCCGCCCTGGACGAGGACGCGGTCATCGAGGTCCCCTGCCTGGTCGACGGCAACGGCGCCCATCCCGTGGCCGTCTCCCCGCTCCCCGCCCACGCCACCGGCCTGGTCTGCTCCGTCAAGGCGGTGGAGCGCGAGGCCCTCGCGGCGGCCGCCTCCGGCTCCCGCGCCACAGCCGTCAAGGCGTTCGCCCTGCACCCCCTCGTCGATTCGGTCGAGGTGGCCCGCCGCCTGGTGGACGCCTACCGCCGGGCACACCCCGGGCTCGCGTACCTCACTTAAGCGCTCCGTTGAAAGTGTCGCGATGCGTCGTCGGCCGACTGCGGCGCCGTCGTGGCTGGTCGCGCCCACGCGGCGGAGCCGCACATCGACACAGACCCGCGCCCCTTCGGGGCGCCCGGGCGGACGCCCGGCGACCGGTGCACCCCGAGCAAGGCGGCCGACCCCACGCCGTCACCCCAACCCCGAAAAGAGTTCCCCATGCACGACGAACGCCGCCGGATCGAGGAGCGCGTCGAGCGCGTCCACGACCAGCGCATCAAGCCCGCCGTCTACTCCGCCACCACCCCGCTGACCGTCGAAGCCTGGCACGCCCCCGGCGAGCCGGTGCCCTTCGCCGAGGCCGAGCGGGCCGCGTACGAGCCGTTCGCGATGGGCACGCCCTGGGGCCCGCCGTGGGGCACCACCTGGTTCCGCATGCGCGGACAGGTGCCCGCGGAGTGGGCGGGCAAGCGTGTCGAGACGGTGATCGACCTCGGCTTCGTCGGCGACTGGCCCGGCAACCAGGCCGAGGCCCTCGTCCATCTGCCGGACGGCCGTCCCCTCAAGGCCGTCAACCCGCAGAACCAGTACGTGCCCGTGGCCCGTGCGGCCGTCGGCGGCGAGGAGATCCACTACCTGGTGGAGGCCGCCTCCAACCCGGACATCCTGGCCGACGACTTCATCGGCCCCACCCCGCTCGGCGACCGGCTCACCGCGGGCGACAAGCCGTTGTACACATTCAAGCGGGCCGACCTCGCCGTCCTCGACGAGGAGGTCTGGCACCTCTCCCTGGACGTACAGGTCCTGCGCGAGCTGATGCTGGAGCTGGACGCGCACGATCCGCGCCGGCACGAGATCATGACCTGTCTGGACCGGGCCCTGGACGCCCTGGACCTGGACGACATCTCCGGCACCGCCACCGACGCCCGCGCCGTGCTGCGGACGGCGCTGGACCGGCCCGCGCACGCCAGCGCGCACACCATGTCGGCGGTCGGCCACGCGCACATCGACTCGGCGTGGCTGTGGCCGATCCGCGAGACCAAGCGCAAGACGTCCCGCACCTTCTCCAATGTCACCGCGCTGGCGGAGGAGTACGAGGAGTTCGTCTTCGCCTGCTCGCAGGCCCAACAGTACGCATGGGTGCGCGACAACTACCCGCAGGTGTGGGCCCGTATCCAGCAGGCCGTCGGACGTGGCCAGTGGGCGCCGGTCGGTGGCATGTGGGTGGAGTCGGACGGCAACCTCCCCGGCGGTGAGGCGATAGCCCGGCAACTGGTGCACGGCAAGCGCTTCTTCATCGAGCACTTCGGCATCGAGACCAAGGGCGTGTGGCTGCCGGACTCCTTCGGCTACAACGCGGCCTACCCGCAGCTGGCGAAGCTCGCCGGGAACGAGTGGTTCCTCACCCAGAAGCTCTCGTGGAACCAGACCAACAAGCTTCCCCACCACTCCTTCTGGTGGGAGGGCATCGACGGCACTCGCATCTTCACCCACTTCCCGCCGGTGGACACCTACAACGCCGAGTTCTCCGGCAAGGAGATGGCGCACGCGGTGCGCAACTACCAGGACAAGGGGGTGGGCACCCGCTCGCTCGCCCCGTTCGGCCACGGCGACGGCGGTGGCGGCCCCACCCGCGAGATGATGGAGCGCGCCCGCCGCCTCGCCGACCTGGAGGGCTCGGCGCGGGTGCGGGTCGAGCACCCGGACGCGTTCTTCGCCGAGGCGAGCAAGGAGGTCCCCAAGGACCAGGTGTGGTCCGGGGAGCTGTATCTGGAGCTGCACCGCGCCACGTACACCTCGCAGGCCCGCACCAAGCAGGGCAACCGGCGCAGCGAACACCTGCTGCGCGAGGCGGAGTTGTGGGCGACGACGGCCGCGCTGCACGCGCCGGGCTATCGCTATCCGCTACCGGAGCTGGACCGGCTGTGGAAGACCGTGTTGCTGCACCAGTTCCACGACATCCTGCCCGGCTCGTCGATCGCCTGGGTGCACCGGGAGGCCGAGGCCGAGTACGCGCGGGTGGCGGCCGAGGTGCGGGAGCTCACCGAGCGGGCGCTCGACGCCCTCGCCGCGACCGGTGACGGTTCGCCAGCCGTGTTCAACACCAGCCCGCGCGACCGCGCCGAGGTCGTCACGGTGCCGGCGGATCTCGCCGCCGATCAGCGAGAACTCACGGACGGGCAGACGCTCGCGGACGGTTCGGTGGCCGTGTGGACGCGGGTCCCGGCGAACGGCAGCGCACCGCTCGTCCCGCGGGTGACGCCACCGCGGCCGGTCACCGTCCACGGCCGGGTGCTGGACAACGGCCTGGTGCGGGTGGAGCTCGCGGCGGACGGCACCATCGCGTCCGTACGCGACCTGGCGGCCGACCGTGAGGTGCTCGCGCCGGACGCGGCGGGCAACCTGCTCCGCCTCCACAGCGACCTGCCCAACTACTGGGACGCCTGGGACATCGACAAGCACTACCGGAACCGCTACACGGACCTCACCGAAGCCGAGTCCGTCACGGTGGCCGAGGACGGCCCGCTGCTGGGGGCGCTGCGCGTGGAGCGCCGCTTCGGCAAGGGCTCGCGGATCGCGCAGACCATCGTGGTGCGGGCGGGCAGCCGCCGTATCGACATCGAGACGGAGATCGACTGGCACGAGGCGGAGAAGATCCTCAAGGCCGCCTTCCCGGTCGACGTGCGGGCCGACCACTCCCGCGCCGAGATCCAGTTCGGCCATGTGCAGCGCCCCACCCACACCAACACCAGCTGGGAGGCGGCCCGTTTCGAGGTGTACGGCCACCGCTGGGTGCACATCGGGGAGCCGGGCTACGGGGTCGCGGTGCTCAACGACGCCACGTACGGCCACGACGTCTCGCGCACCACACGGGAGTCGGACGGCGGGACGACCACGACGGTCCGCCTCTCCCTGGTGCGCGCGCCGCGTGTGCCCGACCCGGAAGCCGACCAGGGCAAGCACCGCTTCACCTACGCGCTGCTGCCGGGCGCGACGGTCGAGGACGCCATCGCGGAGGGGTACGCGCTGAACCTGCCGCTGCGCGTCGGCTCCGCGGCCCCGGCGGCCCCCGTGATCACCAGCGACCATCCGGCGGTGACGGTCGAGGCGGTCAAACTGGCCGACGACGGATCGGGCGATGTGGTGGTGCGGCTGTACGAGTCGCTGGGCGGCCGGGCGCGTGCGGTGCTGCGCACGGGATTCCCGCTGGGCGGGGCCCAGGTCACGGACCTGCTGGAGCGCCCGCCGGCCGAGCGAGCCGCGGAGGTCTCGGCGGCCGGGGAGGACCAACTGGCCGTGACACTAAGGCCGTTCCAGATCCTCACCGTGCGGCTGACCCCCACGGCACCCGCGTCATGACGTGACGTCCGGGTCCACCGAGGAACTGCTGGATACGGCCGCGACGAGTGAGGGCCGGCGCGTCCTCACGACGTCTCACCAGGTGGGCGGTCTTGGCCAGGCATCCGGCACGCGGTACCGTCGATGCGATATCGACGATGGTCTGACGGAAGCCGGTGGGAATCCGGCACGGTCGCGCCACTGTGAACGGGACGTATCCGAAGGGGACGTCCCGTGAGTCAGACCCGCGGCCATCGTCCTGTGCACCACCGAGATGGGACGCGAACTCCCGCAAGGAGGCCACTGCCATGGCGCAGCATGTCGCCCAGCCGACTGCCACCACTCCCGCCCTCCCCGCCACGCTGCCGCTGAAGGCGATAGCTCCCTGGGCCGTCTTCTTCGGCATCCTGATGCTGGTCCTGCTGTACTTCGTCGGCGCCGAGCAGGGCGCCACCGCGGTCGTCTCCGGCGCGGGCGTCCACGAGTGGGTGCATGACGCCCGCCATCTGCTCGGCTTCCCCTGCCACTGACGCGAGGGACGCCGCACGCCCATGAACTCCGCAACAGTAAGAAACCTGCTGGTGCGGGGCATGCTCGCCGGTCTTGGTGCCGGTGTGCTCGCCCTGATCGCCGCCTATTTCCTCGGTGAGCCGAACGTCGACCGCGCGATCGGCTTCGAGGAGGCCCACGCCCCCGCGCACGAGCACGAGGTCGAGATCGTCTCCCGTAGTCTGCAGTCCACCGCCGGTCTGGCCACCGGTGTGCTGATCTACGGGATCGCGTTCGGCGGCATCGCCGCCCTCGCCTACTGCGTCGCCCTCGGCCGCGTCGGCCGCTTCACCCCGCGGGCCACCGCGCTGCTGCTGTCCGGCTGTGCGCTGCTCGCGGTCTATGTCGTGCCGTTCCTGAAGTACCCGGCCAACCCGCCCGCCGTCGGCAACGGCGACACCATCGGCAAGCGGACGACGCTGTACTTCCTGATGATGCTGCTCAGCGTGCTCCTCGCGCTCGCCGCCACCATCCTCGGCAAGCGGCTCGCCCCGAAGCTGGGCACCTGGTACGCCACCGTCGCCGCGGTGGCCGCCTTCGCCGTCGTCATCGGGCTGGCGTATGCCTTCCTGCCCGTCATCAACGAGGTACCGGCGGACTTCCCGGCCACCGTCCTGTGGCGGTTCCGGCTGTCCGCCCTCGCCATGCAGATCATCCTGTGGGGTGGCTTCGGCCTCCTCTTCGGCGAGCTCGCCGAGCGGATGCTGAACCCCAAGCCCGCGAAGGCCGAGGAGAGCAGGGCGATGGCGGCCGCCCCGAACTGACCATGCCGAGACGCAGGGGGCCCGCGGAACCGTCCGCGGGCCCTCTCGCGTTGTGCGGGCACGTCCGCTCCCCTGAACCGCCTGTCGTCACGTCCGCGGGGGCGGGTGCCGCAGTCCGTGCTCCAGCAGCGCGAACGCGTGCTCCGCGTCGGCCACCGCACCCGTGTAGCGCTCGTCGGCCGGTTCCCCGTATGCCACGCGTTCGGCGTTGTCCTGTGCCAGTGACCACTGGACGGCGACGATCTGGACCGCGGCCAGCCGCGCGGTGAGCTCCGGGGTGTCCGCCGTCTCCCGCAGCGCCTGCGCGAGCGCGCGTTCGGCACCGGCCTTGAACCGCTCCATCCGGGCCACCAGCGAGGGTGTGTCGAGGATCATCCGGGTGAGCTTCAGGATCTGCGGATGGTCGTTGAGCCCGGTGACCGGGTCCCGTTCGCGCAGGCCCTTGAGGAAGTGCTCGCGCAGCGCGGTCAGCGGAGCGGTGCGGGGCGGGCGGGCCCGTACGACGCGGGCGCTTTCGGTCTCGTGGTCGGCGAGGCGGTGCACCACGAGGTCTTCCTTCGCCGGGAAGTAGGCGAAGAGCGTGCGCTTGGACACCTCGGCCGCCTCGGCCACCTGGGCCACCGAGACCTGGTTGAAGCCGTGTTCGAGGAAGAGCGTGATCGCCGCCTCGGAGATCGCGGCGTGGGTCCGCTGCTTCTTCCGCTCCCGTAGCCCTGGCTTGCCGTCCACGGCGCCCACCGTAGCAGAGCAATTGCCCTCAGGAGATTTCTGCACCTGGTATACATATAGACTGAGGCGAGAAATCGAGGAGGAGTGACCGTGTCCACGGAGAAGGCGGAGACGACGGAGAAGGCGGAGACGACGGCGAGCACGACCGACGTCGTCATCGCGGGCGCCGGCCCGACCGGGCTGATGCTGGCGTACGAACTGGCGCTGGCCGGGGCCCGGACCCTGGTGCTGGAGAAGCTGGACCAGCGCGTCGAGCAGGTGAAGGGCGGCGCGATCCAGCCCCGTACGGCCGAATTGCTGGAGTCGCGCGGGCTGTTGGAGCCGATGCTGCGGCGGGCCATCCAGCGTGCCCGGTGGGCGGGAACTTCGCGCTGCTGCCCGTGCCCTTGGACTGCACCCCGTGGCAGACCAGGCACAACAGCGTGATCGGCATCCCTCAGTGGAAGATCGAGGAGGTGCTCGAGGAGCGGGCGACCGCCGCGGGCGCCCGGGTTCTGCGGGGCGCCGCCGTCACGAGGGTCGAGTCGGACGAGACCGGTGTGGCCGTGACGGCGGGCGGTGTGGAGGTGCGGGCGCGCTATCTGGTGGCGTGCGACGGCGGCCACAGCACGGTGCGGAAACTACTGGGGCTGCCGTTTCCCGGGCGGGCCGGGACCCATCAGGCGGTGCTGACCGACATCCGGCTGACCGCGGTGTCCTCGCTGGTGCCGAAGCGGATGGGCCACATCAGCACCCTGACCCGTCGTGTGGGCGACTACTGGGCCATGCTGGTCCCGGTCGAGGGTGACCTCTACCGCTTCACCTTCGGGCGCGCGGACCAGGCGGACACCGTCCGCGACGTCCCCGTCACCCGTGAGGAGATCGCCACCGCGCTGCGGGAGGTGTACGGCGAGGAGACCACGCTGGGGGCCGTGGAGAACGCCTCGCGCTTCAGCGATGCCACGCGACAGTTGGAGCGGTACCGCGTGGGCCGCGTGCTGTTCGCGGGCGACGCCGCCCATATCCATTCGCCGCTGGGCGCCCAGGGGCTCAATCTCGGTATGCAGGACGCGTTCAACCTCGGTTGGAAACTGGCCGCGGTCATCCAGGACCGGGCGCCGAGCGGCCTCCTGGACAGCTATCACGCCGAACGGCACCCGGTCGCCGCCCAGGTCCTGCATCACACGTCGGCCCAGCGCGTCCTGGCGGACACGAACCCGAGCGAGGACGTGGCCGCCCTGCGTGACATCTTCATCGACCTGCTGCGGCTGCCCGACGCCAACCGCCACCTCGCGGGACTGATATCCGGCCTCTCACTGCGCTACGAACTGCCCGGCGACCATCCCCTCACCGGGCAGCGCGTGCCGGACGCCGACCTGGTCACCGAGGCCGGTGCCACCCGGCTGTCGGCGCTGTTCGGCGCGGGCCACGCCGTTCTGCTCGATCTGGCCGGAGCCGTCCCGGACGGCCTCCGGCTCCCGCCACGCGTCGACCTCGTCCGGGCCACCTGCGCCACCGACCTGGGCGCCGCCGCCCTGCTCATCCGCCCCGACGGCTATGTGTGCTGGGCGGCGGACACCTCGGCCGACCGCGGCGAGACCCTGCTCGCCACCATCGAGAGCGGGCTGACGACGGTGCGCTGAGCCGGGCGGTGCTCAGCCGTCCAGGGGGAGCAGGACGCGGAAGGTGGCGCCCTCGGCCGGGGCCGTGCGCACCTCCACCCGGCCGTGGTGGGCCGTCACCAGGGAGTGGACGATCGCGAGGCCGAGCCCCGCGCCTCCGCGTTCGGTGCGGCCGCGGGCGTCATCCGCGCGGTAGAAGCGGTCGAAGGCGCGGGCGGCCTGCTCCTCGGACATCCCCGGGCCCTCGTCGTGCAACTCCAGCACCGCCAGACCGCCCCGCGTGCCGACGCCGATCCGGACCGGGGTGCCGGGCGGGGTGTGCGCCACCGCGTTGCCGACGAGGTTGGAGGTCACCTGGCGCAGTCTCGCCTCGTCGCCGAGCACCGGCGTGCCCCCCGGCGGCCCGCCGCCGGGGCCGGTGAGGGTGACGGGGCGCCGTGGATCGAGCGCGCGCAGGTCGTGCAGGGCGTCGACGGTCGGGGTGCGCAGATCCATCGGGGTGAGGTGCAGCGGGGGGTCCGCGGCGGCGGCGTACTCGTCGAGGCGGGCGAGCAGCAGCAGGTCCTCGACCAGCCGGACCAGCCGTGCCGCCTCCCGCTCGATACGGCCCAGCGCGGCGTCGACATCGGCGCGCTCGGGCATGCCGCCCATCCGGTACAGCTCGGTGAACCCCTTGATGCCGAAGAGCGGGGTGCGCAGCTCGTGGCTGGCGTCCGCGATGAAGCGGCGCATCCGCTCGGCGGCGGCCGCCCGCGCGGCGTCGCTCTCCTCGACCCGGTCCAGCATGCCGTTGAGCGCCCTGGCCAGACGGCCGGGCTCGGTGCGGGAGGCGGCCAGCTCCGGGACGCGGCTGGACAGGTCGCCGTCCGCGATGGCCGCCGCGGTGGTCTCGACCCGGCGCAGCGGGCGCAGCCCGGCGCGTACCGCG
Organism: Streptomyces violaceusniger; assembly: GCA_005405945.1. Classification (GTDB taxonomy): domain Bacteria; phylum Actinomycetota; class Actinomycetes; order Streptomycetales; family Streptomycetaceae; genus Streptomyces; species Streptomyces violaceusniger. The sequence continues at coordinate 2,394,767 of BJHW01000001.1, read as the reverse complement.
AACCACCCGGCCCCGCCGAGCAGCGCCAGCACCAGGGAGTCGCAGGGCGGGAGCGCTGTGTGCCGCGGGCCGGATGACCCGCCGGACACGGCCGTTCGGGCCGAGGGAGGCCAGATGGATATCGCCGGTCAGCTGCTGCTCCACGGTGTCGCGCGCCCGCGAGGTCCGATCGCCCGCCACGTCGGACGGGTCGGTGAGGCGCGCGGTGGCCGTGGCGGCGGTGCGGAGCCGGGTGTCCAGCTGACGCACCAGGTCGCGCTGGAGCAGGACGACGGCCAGGGCGTTGCTGCCGAGCAGGGCGACCACGAGCAGCAACAGGGCGATCGCCAGCAGCCGACCGCGCAGTGGGAACCGGCCGCGCAGCGAGAACCGACCGGGCGGTGAGAACCGGCCGCGCGGCGAGAACCGGCTGCGCTCGGGGCTCTCGCTCACCGCGGCGGCCTGCGCAGCACATAGCCGGTGCCGCGCACCGTATGGATCAGCTCCGGTTCGCCCACATCCACCTTGCGCCGCAGATAGCTGATGTAGGAGGCGACGATGCTGTCGTCGCCCCGAAGTCGTACTGCCGGACCAGCTCCAGGAGTTGGGACTTCGACAGCACCTGCCCGGCGTTCTCCATCAGCACGCGCAGCAGGCTGAACTCGGTCGGGGACAGCCGCACCGGCTGCCCGTCCCGGGTCACCTGATGGCTGTCGGGGTCCAGCTCCAGATCGCCGACGACCAGCCGGCCGTCGGACTGGCGGCCGCTGACGCGGCGCAGAATGGCCCGGATGCGCAGGACCAGCTCCTCCAGGTTGAACGGCTTGGTGACGTAGTCGTCACCGCCCGCCCTGAGCCCGCTGATCCGGTCCTCGCCCCGCCTGTGCGGCGGTGGGTCCGCAGGAGGATGACGACGACCACGGCGGCGGCGATGAACGCGCCGGTGGCCATGGCGATGTAACTGTGCACGCCCAGCGCCGAGTTCACCGTCTCCCCGTCGGCGACCGTATGGGTGGACTTGAGGACGGCCGAACCCACGAACTTGAGGATCACCGCCCCGGTCGCCACCATCACCATGACCATGCTGGACAGCACGCCCTGTCGTTCCGGGGGCGCGAGCGTCGCCGCCATGTTGAAGCCGGAGGTCACGAGCGTTCCCGCGGTGAGGCTCAGCAGGAAGGAGCAGATGACCGCGAGAGGGAGCACGGAGTCCCCGAGGAACATCCCGATGGTTCCCACCGCCCCGATCGCCACTCCGCCCGCCAGTGCCACGGCCGGGCCGACGCGGGTGCTGAGCACCCCGGCCAGGGTGCCGCCGAGCACGATGCCGATCGCCGGTATGCCGTACAGCAGGCCCAGCGCTCCCGGGGCGGCGAGTCCGTACCCGAGGTCCTGATCCGCCGAAACCTTGGCGATCAGGCCGAAGAGCGTGAGCATGCTCTGGTACGCGCCGGTTCCGAAGACGACCACGAGGAGCGTGAGCACCAGCGGCCTGCCGAGGTTCCTGATGTCGATCACGGGCTCGGGAATCCGGCTCGCCACCAGGAACCACCGGGCCAGTGCCGCGCCGCCGCCGACGAGGAGCCGTTGGGCATGAAGCGCTCTTCCTCCTGTCCCTCTGGACCTGGTTGCGGTCGCCCCGACGTCGTCGTGGCGCGTCGCATCACCGTGATCCGCTGTTCTGGGACAGCCCTGTACGAGTCTGGGTGCGCATGAGAACCGGGAGTCCGGCTCCGGGGAAACCGGCAGGCCGCGGCAGCCGACCGGCCGGTGATTCCCAGAAACTCCCAGAAAGCGACTGCCCGCGAGGACGACACGCGAATCGCCTACGCCACCTCGTCGGCGATCCGGTGTCGCAGATGGTCGTAGGCCCAGGCGGCGAGGGTGGTCGGGGTGGTGGTCCGGAGGGTGCGGGCCTGTTCGGGTACGAAGTCCTCGCGTAGGCCGGTCGACATGCCGATCACGGCCTCGACCAGGCTCTCGGCCATCCCCGCCCGGCGGAGTCGCGCGCGCATGGCGTCGTCGGTGATCCGCTCGACGCCGATCCGCCGGCCGGTGGCGGCGGTGAGGATGTCGCCGACCTGTCGCCAGGTGAGGTCGGCGGGCCCGTGAACGGCCTGGACGCACCGTCCGGACCAGGCGGGGGACAGCAGACGGGTGGCGGCGACCTCGGCGATGTCGCGCGGCGCCACCCAGGCCATGGGCTGGTCGAGCGGCAGGATCACCTGGAGGGTGCCGGCGCGCAGGGCTTCGAGCTCGAATGCGAGATTGGTGAAGAAGTAGCCGCAGCGCAGGTGGGTGACGTCGACGCCGGTGCCGTCCAAGGCGATCTCGGTCTCCGCCAGGCCGTCGATGTCACCGGCACCGTGGCGCTTCTCGGCGCCGACGCTGCTTTGGAACACCACGCGGCCGATCCCGTTCTCGGTGACGGCGCGGACCACGCCGCTGGTGGCGCGGGCGTATTCGGCGAGGGGATCCCCGTGGCCGCTGGTCGGGTTCACCCAGAACAGGGCGTCGATATCGCGGGTGGCGGCCACCACCGCGTCGGCGTCGTACTGGTCGACCGGCACCGCGTCCACCTCGTCCCGGAGGCCGGGCGCCAGCCGCCCGGGGTCGCGCAGCAGGACGCGCGGCCGGACCCCGGCGCGGACGAGCGTGGCGACGACGTGGCGGCCGACGTTCCCGGTCGGCGTGGTGACGGCGATCCGCATGGTTGCTCCCTCTCATCGATGGCTCGGTGGCTCGATGGCACCTTAGAAACCGAGGCGGCCGGAAGCTGTCCTCCTCTCCTGGAAGGCTGGGGGAATGGAGCGCGATCCGACGATCAGGACCTTGACCATGCTGACGCTGCTGCAGTCAGGGGGCGAGTGGACGGCCACCGAGCTGGCCGAACGCCTCGGCACGAGCGTCCGCACCGTGCGACGCGACGCCCAGCGGCTGCGCCGTCTCGGGTACGCCGTCGAGGCCCGCCCGGGACCGGGCAGCGCCTACCGGCTGAGCCCCGGGACCAGGATTCCGCCGCTGCTGTTCACCGCCGACGAGATCACCGCGCTGGTGGCCGGGCTGCATCTGATCCGCGCCTTCCTCCCCGAGGAGGCGGTCGCCTCGAGCGCGCTGCTCAAGCTGGACCAGGTGCTGCCCCGGCCGCTGCGGCGCCGCGCGGCCGCCACCGACCTGGCCACCGAGGTGTTGCAGCAGCCCGGCGCCGTGGTCTCGGCGGCGACCGTCGGTGTGATCGCCGACGCGGTGGCCGAGGACGGCAGACTCCGCTTCCACTACACCGACCAGCACGGCCGCTCCTCCACCCGCCTGGTCGAGCCGTACCGCCACTTCCTGCGCGCCGGACACTGGTACCTCGTGGCGTTCGACGTCGACCGGGACGACTGGCGCACCTTCCGCCTCGACCGGATCACCGACATCTCCCGCGTGCCGGGCACCTACCGGCCGCACGCGTTCCCGGATGAGTCCATCGAACACTGGCTGACCACCGACTTCGGCCGCGCCACTCACGGCGTGGCGTGACGTTCCGGGACCTCTGAGCCCCGCTGGAAGGTCCGCCGGTAGGCGGAGGGCGTGGTGCCGAGGGCGTCGCGGAAGCGGGCACGGAGGTTGGTGCTGGTACCGAGGCCGCTCTGGGCGGCGATCCGCTCGATGCCGAGGTCGGTGACTTCCAGGAGTTCGCGGGCATGGTTGACGCGGGCGGTGAGCAGCCACTGGTGCGGGGTGATGCCGGTCTCCTGGCGCCACATGCGGACCAGGGTGCGGGTGGAGACGCGGGCGTGGCGGGCGAGGGCCTCCAGCGTGAGGGGTTCGTCGAGGTGGCTCAGGGCCCAGTCGCGGGTGTCGGCGAGTGCGCGCGCGGTGGGCTCGGGCAGGGACCGGGCGATGTACTGGGCCTGGCCGCCATCGCGGTGCGGCGCGGCCACCAGTTCGCGGGCGATGTCGTTGGCGACGGCGGCGCCGAGGTCCTTGCGGACGATGTGGAGACACAGGTCGATGCCCGCGGTCACACCCGCGGAGGTCAGCAGCGGATCGTCGTCGATGTAGAGGACACCGCGGTCCACCCGGACCCGGGGTAGAGCGTTTCGAGCTCGTCGGCGCTGGCCCAGTGCGTGGTCACCGTACGGCCGTCGAGCAGCCCGGCCGCGGCGAGTGCGAAGGCGCCGGTGCAGATGGAGGCGATACGGGCGCCTCGGCTGAAGGCGAGCTTCAGGGCCGCCGCCACCTCGGGCGCCGGTGGCCGCTGATACTCCCAGTAGCCGGGCACGATGATCGTGTCCGCCTGCGCCAGGGCGGGCAGCCCGGCGGTGTCCCCGACCGTGAACCCGGTGCTGGTCATGACGCTGCCACCGGCTCCGCCACACACCGTGAGTTCGTACGGCGTGTTGGGCCGTGTGTTGAAGATCTGTGTCGGGATGCCGAGGTCGATGGGGAGGACCCGGGGCAGCACCAGGATCGCGACGCGATGAGGGGCCATGGCTCCAATGTTACGGCCGTAACGTTCCCGCCAGACGAACAGCCGGGCGGAGACCCGGGGCGACCACCGGTGACCGTGTCCCGAAAGTTGCGAAGGGTGGCACACGAGCGTGTGGTCGATCGAGAAGGGCTGGACGACGATCGAGCCATGAGCAGCATGAACACCACGAAAACCCCCATCGGCCGCTACTTCGACGTCAAGGGCGGCCGGGTCTACGGCCACGTTCGCGAGGGCGACGGACCGGCCCTGGTCTTCCTCCACTACTGGGGCGGCTCCCACCGCACCTGGCGGCCGGTCATCGAGCGCCTCAGCCCCACGCAGGCGTTCGTCTCGTACGACCACCGCGGCTGGGGCGAGTCCACCGAGGTACCCGGCCCCTACGGCATCGAGCAGCTCGCCGACGACGCCGAGCGCGTCATCGAGCAACTGGGCCATGGCACATGCGTGGTGGTGGGCCACTCGATGGGTGGAAAGGTGGCCCAGGTGCTGGCCTCCCGCCGCTCTGCCAGACTGAAGGGCGTGGTGCTCGTCGCACCCGCTCCGCCGGCCCCGGTCGGTGTGACGCGGGAGTTCCAGGAGGCGCTGGCGCATGCCTACGACAACGACGAGACCATCGACCGCAGCATCGATCTCGTCCTCACCAGCGCCGAGCTGTCCGCCGAGGCGCGCCGCCAGGTGCACGAGGACAGCTCCCGGGCGGGCGAGGCGGCCCGTATGGCGTGGCCGCGCGAGGCGCTGGTCGAGGACTTCGCGGACCGGGTCGGTGCGATCGACGTTCCCGTACTGGTGCTGGCCGGAAGCGAGGACAAGGTGGACCCGCCGCATGTCCTGCGCGACCACCTGCTTCCGCTGATCCCCACGGCCACCCTCACCGAACTCGGCGGCACCGGCCACCTGTCGCCACTGGAGGTGCCCGACCAGATCGCCTCCCACATCAGCGCGTTCACCGCCCGTCTCCAGAGGTCGCCCGCCGCTACCGGTCGTCCGGCTCCAGAGTCCGCCCGGAACTGAAAGGCTGCGGCCCCGCCCCGGTCGCCAGGTCCCCCACGCGCCGCGCCACGGGCGACGCGCCACGTTGACCGCGGCCGTGCCGCTCGGCTATCCACGGGGCAAGGACCCTTTATCGAGAGGACACCCACCGTTGTCCGACATCCACGCCGACGGCGCCGTGCCCGGCTTCGGCATCGACGCCATCCACGAGGCCGCGCGGCGCCTGGCCGGCCATGTGGTCAGGACGCCGCTGCTCAACTCCCCGATGCTGGACGACCTCGTGGGCGCCCGCGTCCTGGTCAAGGCCGAATGCCTCCAGCTGACCGGCTCGTTCAAGGTGCGCGGGGCGCTCAACGCGCTGCTCGCCCTGGACGAGGACGCCCGCCGTGCCGGGATCGTGGCCTACTCCGCCGGTAACCACGGGCAGGGCGTGGCCGCCGCGGCGCGGCTCGCCGGGTGTCCCGCGGTCATCGTCATGCCGCGCACCGCCCCCCGTATCAAGGTCGACAACTGCCGCTGGTGGGGCGCCGAGACGGTCCTGTACGACCCGGGGACCGAGGACCGGGAAGAGGTCGCGCGGAAGATCCTCGAGGAGCGCGGGATGACGCTGATCCCGCCCTTCGACGACCCCCGCGTCATGGCCGGGCAGGGCACCGTCGGCCTGGAGATCGCCGAGCAGGCGCGCGAGATGGGCCTGGCACCGGACACGGTCCTGGTGAACTGCAGTGGCGGCGGGCTCGCCTCCGGTGTGATCACCGCGCTCGACGACGCGTTCCCCGGCCTGGCGAACCACATCGTCGAACCCGCGGGCTTCGACAAGATGGCCCGGTCCCTCGCCACCGGCCGCGTGTGCGCCAACCCCCACCCGCCGGACGGCCTCATGGACGCCCTCTCCGGCCCGGCGGCCGGTGCGCGCCCCCTGGCCGTCCTGCGCCACTACGACGTGACCGGCCTGACCGCCACCGACGAGGAGGCGCTGGCCGCCATGGACACGGCCCACCGCCTCCTCAAGATCGTGCTCGAGCCGGGCGCCGCCGCCTCCCTGGCGGCCCTGCTGTCCGGGAAGGTGGACGTCCGGGGCGAGGTCGTGGCGCTCGTGGCCTCGGGCGGCAACGTCGATCCGGCGGTCTTCCGCAGGGCTCTGGCGGACTGACACCGCCCCAGCCGAGGAGCACTACGCCGACGACGCGCCGGACGACGGACGCGCGTGCCGCCTGCCCCGGACGTCGAGGGCCGTCGACGTCCGGGGCGCGCGGGCGCCCTGCCTCAGGCGCTGGGGACGAGGGAGTCGTCCTCGGGGTGGGCGCCGGGGAGCTGGTGGCGGGCGGCGATCAGGGCGGCGTCGATGTCCCGGGTGCCGGTGACGACGCACAGCGTGTACGAGACGTCGGCGAGCCGCTGCCGCGCCTCGGGGCTGCCGTTCTCGGCGTGCAGCATGCGAAGGGTCTCGTACTGCTGGATGAGGTCGGTCAGAACGGCGGGGTGGGCCATGAGCATGGCAGGCTCCTTCTTCTCCGGGGCGGGGGCGGGGCGTTGCTACGCGGGGGCCGGGATCCGGTCGGGCCGGGGCTCGGCCTCCACCTGGTCGCGGATCCGGGCGCAGCTGCGGGAGATGAGGCGGGAGACGTGCATCTGGGAGATGCCCAGCTCCTCGGCGATGCCGGCCTGGGTCATGTCGCGGAAGAACCGCAGGTACAGGATGTGCTGCTCCCGCTCCGGGAGCCGGTTCAGGCAGGGCTTGACCGCTTCCCGGGCGATGACGGTGTCGTAGCGGGTCTCGGAGCGGCCGAGGGTGTCGGCCAGGGAGTAGCCGTCGTCCGCGCCGGCGAGTTCGGCGTCCAGGGACAGGGAGCGGAAGCTGTCGATGGCTTCCATCCCGGTGAGGACGTCCTCTTCGCTCATGTCGGCGGCCCGGGCGACCTGGGACACGGTGGGGGAGCGGTCGGTGCCCTCGGACGCGGCGAGGTCCTGAACGGTGGCGCGGACCCTGTTGCGCAGCTCCTGCACCCGCCGGGGGACGTGGAGGTCCCAGGCACAGTCGCGGAAGTACCGCTTGAGCTCCCCGACGATCGTGGGGATGGCGTAGGGCTGAAAGGCGCCTCCGCGTTGGGGGTCGTAACGGTCGACGGCCTTGACCAGGCCGAGGGCGGCGACCTGCTCCAGGTCCTCCAGGTTCTCCCCGCGGTTGCGGTAGCGGCGGGCGAGGCGGTGGGCCATCGGCAGCCACGCCTCGACCAGCTTCTCGGTCAGGGCGTCCCGCTCGGGTCCCTTGGGCAGGGCGGCCAGCCGAGCGAAGTCGGCCGCGGTGTCAGGAGTGTCGTCGTGGCGGCGGCGGGCGCCTGCACACGTGGCGCTCATCAAGTCCTCTTTCTCCCTGCTTTGTTCGTTGATCGAGCAAGCGGGAGGACGGCATGGCACGTCTGGGGTTCACAGCGCGCGGCGCGCGCCTCCCGCCAGGTGTGCCTGCCTTCCGAAGCACGTTGGTCACTCACTCTTCTAGCCAGGGCCACGGAGCCCAAACCGATGAATTCATGAATTCTGGTTCGTGTTCGGTTCTCTCGGCACTGCCGTTGGTCACGGCGGCCGGGCTCGGAGTGACGTCGGCCACGCCGGGTTCACGGTCGCGTCAATTGCCCATGACGCGACGCCAGATGGCGACGGTGGTCGCGGTCGCGGCGGGGTAGTCCTTCTCGGGGGAGCAGGCGGCGCGGTAGAACGTCCGTTCCGTCAGCCAGCACAGTGCGTGGGCCAGCGCGGCGGCTCCCTCGGGGCCGCTCTCGTCGGGGATCCCCGCCCGCGTCAGCACCTGGGTCATGGTCCGGGCGAAGGCGTCGACCGTGTCGTTCCAGGCGGTTCCGATCACCGGGTGCAGCGCGGAGTAGTCCACCGCCGCCCGCATGACCGTGTCGTGCTCGCGCCAGACCCGCTCCACGCCGTGGACGGCCCGCTCCATCACCTCGACGGGTGGGGACGTCGCGTCCTGCGCCGTGCTGGCGGCCTCGGCCCGGATGGTGCGCAGGGTGCGCTCGACGAGGGCGGCGAGGACTTCCTGCTTGTTGCCGAAATAGAAGTAGAGCGAGCCGCGGGAGATCCCGGCGCCTTTGGCGATCGCCTCGACCGTGAGCTCCTCGAGGCCGGTGTGCTCGAGCAGCGCTTCGGCGGCGTCCAGGAGGGCCTGCTCGCGCAGGTCTCCCTTTCTCGGGGCGGCACTGCGCCTTCCCACGGTGATCTCCCCTGATCGACTCTTGCGAGCACTGTACTTCCGGTGGACGGGGGCAAGGGCCTTGCCTGGGCCCTTGCCCCCGTCCGGCGGCGGGTTCACGCGCTGGCGATCTGCGCCCCGTCGGGGAAGTCCGTCGTCCGGGACAGCTTCTCCCAGCCGCGGATGTCGTCGTCCACCGCCTGCCGGGCCGCCGCGACCAGGCGCAGCGCGTCCGACCCCAGCACCAGGTGGGCGGGGGGCTCGGGGACGTCGAGGATGTGCAGCAGCACCTCGGCGGCCTTCCGCGGGTCGCCGAGCTGGTTGCCGCTGGCCGCCATCCGTGCCTCGCGGATCGGCGTGAACAACGCGTCGTAGTCGGCGATCGTGCGCTCCGCGCGGGTCATCGACCGGCCGGCCCAGTCCGTACGGAACGAGCCGGGCTCGATGGCCGTGACATGGATGCCGAACGCGGTGACCTCCTTACGGATGCTCTCGAGCATGCCCTCCAGCGCGAACTTGCTGCCGCAGTAGGCCGACATCCCCGGCACCGCCATCAGACCGCCCATGGAGGTCACCGCCATCAGATGGCCCGCGCGGCGCTTGCGCATATGGGGGAGGACGGCCTGCAAGGTCGCCGCGGCCCCGAACACATTGGTCTCGAACTGCGCCCGGACCGCCGACAGCGGTGTCTCCTCGAAGATCCCCTCCAGGCCGTACCCGGCGTTGGCGATGGCCACGTCGAGCGGGCCGACGGCCGCCTCGACCTCATCGACCACGGCGCGTACGGCCATGTCATCGGTGACGTCCAGCCGACGCGCATGGGCCCGTCCCGGTGCCAGGGCCTCGAACGCCTCCCGGTCGGCTTCCCGGCGCACGGTGCCGACCACCGTGTGCCCCGCATCGAGCGCCCCCTCGGCGAACGCCCGGCCGAGCCCACTGCTCACACCGGTGATCAGGAAGGTCTTCATTTCCGCTCACATCCCTTGGCCGCGGCAGCCGTGCCGCGCATAGGCTCCGGTCTCTCCGCTTCAAAATCTACACCACGTCGATTTTTTTCGTCGTAACGTAGATCGGCTGCCGTCACTCCCGGCGTCTCAGGCGGCGACCGTGCTGGCCCATGTGGCGCGCCGATCCCTCTTGCCATGAGACACCAAAAGGTGTCCATTGACAGCGGCTCCCGTGGTCACGACCATGGGGGATATGCATTCGACGCATCCGGGCGTGCTCTGCCGCTACGTGGACTATCTGCGCACCTCCAGCGCCCTCTGTCGCTGACCGGACGGTCGCACCCCCTCCGGAGGCTCGGCACCCGTAGCTGACCGCCTCCTGCCACCGGCCCGGCCCGGAATTCCTCTCCCTCGCCACCGTGCGTTCCATACGCGCATGTGTGGTGTTCGTGTGCGCGGCGCGGCGTCCGCCGCCCCTGCCGCGCCCAACTCGCCCGCCCCGAAAGGCAATTGAGCCATGCCCGCATCCGCCCCGTCGCCCACGTCGTCGGTCGAGTTCATCGGCATGATCGAGACCCAGGAGGTCTCCGAGACCCGGCCCGCCACCGGTCCGGCCATCGACCCGGAGTACACCACCCGCTTCGCCCGCGCCCACGAGGACGCGGGCTTCGACCGGATCCTCATCGGCTACAGCTCCCGCCGGCCCGACGGAACCCAGGTGGCCGCGCACGTGGCGGCCCGTACCGAGCGGATCGGCCTGCTCATCGCCCACCGCCCCGGTTTCGTCGCCCCCACCCTCGCCGCGCGCAGCTTCGCCACCCTCGACCAGTTCACCGGCGGGCGCGTGGCCGTGCACACCATCACCGGTGGCAACGACGCGGAGCAGCGCAAGGACGGCGACTACCTGGGCAAGGAGGAGCGCTACGGCCGCACCGACGAGTACCTGGGCATCCTGCGGCGTGCCTGGTCCTCCGCCGAGCCGTTCAGCCACGAGGGCCGCCACTACCGGTTCGAGGACTACTCCGCCCAGGTCCTGCCGCACCGGGCCACCGGCATCCCGCTGTACTTCGGCGGCTCCTCCGAGGCCGCCTACCGGGTGGGCGGCAAGCACGCCGACACCTTCGCGCTGTGGGGCGAACCGCTCGCGGAGACCGCCGAGCAGATCGCCTCCGTACGCGCCGCCGCGGCAGCCGCCGGACGTGCCGAGGCGCCCGGGATCAGCGTGTCCTTCCGCCCGATCCTGGCCGCCACCGAGGAGCTGGCCTGGGAACGGGCCCACCGCATCCTGGACACCATCAGGACCGGGACCGGACGCCCGTTCTTCCACCAGCAGAACGGCGAGCGCGCACCCCAGAACGCCGGATCCCAGCGGCTCCTCGCGGCCGCCGCCAAGGCCGACCGCCACGACCGGGCGCTGTGGACCCCCACCGCCACCGCGACCGGCGCGGGCGGCAACACCACCGCCCTCGTCGGCACCCCGAGACGGTCGCCCAGGCGCTGCTGGACTATGTGGACATCGGCGCCACCACCCTCCTCATCCGTGGCTACGACCCGCTCGACGACGCCATCGACTACGGCCGCCATCTGATCCCCCTCGTACGCCAGGAACTCGCCCACCGCGCCGCCACCGCGGCGCCCGCCCTGTCCGGGTGAAACGCTCCGCGACAATGGAACGGCAATGGTGTGCGGCGGAGTACGCCGCGGACGCTGGAGGAATCCTGTGCCGCTGACCTCGAAACCCCTGCGCAAGCTGGGCTTCTTGACCATTGGGCTGTTCGACGAGGCCGACCCCCGCCGGGGCCATGAGTCGACACTCGAGATCATCGAACTGGGCGAACGGCTGGGTTTCGACAGCGCCTGGGTGCGCCACCGCCATCTGCAATACGGCATCTCCTCTCCCGTGGCCGTCCTCGCGGCCGTTTCGCAGCGCACCAGCCGCATCGAACTGGGCACGGCCGTCATCCCCATGGGATGGGAGAACCCGCTGCGGCTGGCCGAGGACCTGGCGACGGTCGACATCCTGTCCGGGGGCCGTCTCAACCCGGGGGTCAGCGCCGGTCCGCCGCACCACTACGACCAGGTCAAGGGTGCGCTCCACCCGGACACCGCCGACGCCGAGGACTTCAGCCACGAGCGTGTGCGACGGCTGCTGGACTGCGTACGCGGCGAACCGGTCACCGACTTCAGCGGTGTCGAGGGCTTCGAGGTGTTCTCCGACCGCGTCCAGCCGCACGCCCCGGGGCTCGGCCGCCGCATGTGGTACGGCGGCGGCAGCCTGCGGTCGGCCCAGTGGGCCGGTGAACACGGAATGAACCTGCTCACCAGCAGTGTGGTGAAGGCGGAGGAGTCCGAGGACTTCGACGGGATCCAGCTCTCGCACATCCGGACCTTCCGCGCCCACCACCCCGACGGCGACCGGGCCCGGGTCTCCCAGGGGCTCGTCGTCATCCCCACCGACACCGCCTCACCGGAGCAGCGCGCGAAGTACGAGCGGTACGCCCAGCAGCGGCTGCCGCGTACCGCCACGCCCCAGGGGCCCGCACGCATGATGTTCGCGCCCGACCTCGTCGGCACCTCGGAGGACATCGCCGAACGGCTGACCTCCCACGCCGCGTTCCGGGAGGTCGAGGAGGTGGCGTTCGCGCTGCCCTTCACCTTCGACCACGAGGACTACGTGCAGATCCTCACCGACATCGCCACCGAGCTCGCCCCGGCACTGGGCTGGCGGCCGGCCCCGTGAACGAGGGGATCACCAGAGCGACAGCGAGCGGTCGAAGATCCCGGCGAGGTCGTCCTCGGTGACCTCGCGCGGGGCGGTGGCCAGCAGCCGCTGCTGCTTCATGGCGCCTTCCACCAGTGCGGGGATGTCGCCCTTGTCGTAGCCGACACCGCCGATGCCGTCGGGCATGCCGATGTCGCGCATCAACCGCTGGATCGCGGTGGGCAGATGCTCGGCCGGGTCGGCGGGGCGGGCCATGTCCGGGGCGAGGAGTTCCGCGGCCCGCAGATGCCGCTCGGGCCCGGCGCTGAAGGTGAAGCGGAACGCCTCGGGCGCGGTGAGCGAGACGGCCATCCCGTGCGGCACCATCGGCTCGTGTGCGGGGTAGCCGGCGGGGTGGAAGTCTTTCACCCGCCCGGCGATCGGGTACGCGTTGGCGTGCGGGATGTGCACGCCCGCGTTGCCGAAGCCGAGTCCGGCGAAGGTGGCCGCGAGAGCCATGTCGGAGCGCGCCTCGGGGTCGCCCCCGTCGCGGACCGCGGTACGGAAGGACCGCGCGAGCAGCTGCAGCGCCCGTTCCGACCACGCGTCGGAGATGGGGTTGGCGCCGCAGTACGGCACCCGCTGCTCGGGGCGCTTGCGCGGGTAGGTGTCGTACGGGCGGGCCGTGTAGCTCTCCAGCGCGTGGCACAGGATGTCCATGCCGCTGGCGGCGGTCACCCCGGCGGGCAGGGTGAGGGTCAGGTCCGGGTCGATGACCGCGAGCGTGGGCCGCAGCCGGGCGTGGCTGATGCCGGTCTTCACCTTGAGCTCCAGCACGTCGAGCACGCAGATGGTGGTGGACTCCGAGCCGGTTCCGGTGGTGGTGGGTACCGCGACCAGCGGTTTGAGCGGCTTCTCGGGCGCCAGCGCCCTGCCCACGGGCGCGTTGATGTAGTCCATCAGCGTGCCGGGGTTGGTGCTGAGCAGGTTGACGGCCTTGGCGGTGTCGATGCTGGAGCCGCCGCCCACCGCGACGAAGGCGTCCCACGGGCCCGACGCCCGCGCGTGGTCGACCGCCTCCCGCAGGCTGACGTCGGTGGGCTCCACACGCACGCCGTCGAAGACATGGGCCTCGATGCCGAACGCGGTCATCCGTTCGGCGATGCGGTGTGGCGCGCCGGTGGCGGCCACCCCGGCGTCGGTGATCACGAGGACACGGCGGACCTCGTGCTGGGAGAGGTCGAAACCGATCTCGTCGGATGCTCCCGGCCCGAACTTCAGCGCCGGCGCGCCGTAGGTGAACACGGACTCGGGTCGGGCCGGAACGGTGCTGCTCATACGCGTCCCTCCTGGGGATCGGAGTAGGTCCCGGCGGCGCGGCGAGCCGGGCTCGGAGCGCCGGCCGGGTCCGGACGATCAAGCGTAGGAGCCATCGGGGGCGAGCCGCATCGAGCGCGGGTGCTCGGCGCCGTGCGGGAATCGGACGGGACGACGTCGATGCCCGCCGCGATCATCGAGGCGGCCGGTGCGGTCTTCGCCGAGCAGGGTTGCGCCGTCGACGTCCGCGAGATCGCCCGGCGCGGCGGCGTCGGCACGGGCCCGCTCCACCGCCACTGACCGGCTTCTTCGAGCAGGCTCCCGCGCCGCCACGCACGAACCCGTCAAAATGCTCGCGGCAGTCTATGAGCCTCGGCCACGGGGCATGTTCCCCTCGCGTGGGCTGTTTCGGGACGGGTCCCGGAGGAGGGCGCGGATCCTGGTGGTGTGCGTGTCCGCGCGCGTGTCGAGAATCGCCCGAACCGAGGAGACCGCCGATGCCCCTCTCCGCCAGCCTCGCGCGCGGAGTCGCGCCCAGCACGCCCGGGATGCTGCACGCCCGCACCGTGACCGGCGACCTGAGCGCCCCGCCCCGGCCGGGGCTGACGGTCCGCTTCGGGCGGGGCGAGAAGCCGGACGTGGACCTGGGCGTCGGCGTGGACGACCTCCGGGTGAGCCGGCGGCACGGCGAGCTGACGTATCGCCAGGGGCAGTGGTGGCTGCGGAACACCGGGCGGCAGCTCGTCCGGCTGCCGCGCGGCACGATGATGCACCTCAGCACCGAGCCGATCCCGCTCGACACCGGCTACACCCCGCTCTTCGTCAAGGGCTCCGGCTACCGTGAGCACCTGGTCGAGCTGTATGTGGCGGGCCATGACGACCAGGGGCCGGTGTCGCGGCGGCGCGCCGAGACGCTTCGGCCGGAGATCTGGCCGCTCGACGACGACGAACGGCTGCTGCTGGTCGTCCTCGGCCAGCGGTATCTGCTGTACGAGGAGGATCCGCGCCCCCTGACGTACGCCACGGCGGCCAAGCAGCTCACCTACCTCCGCCCGGGCGCGGGCTGGAACGAGCGCAAGATCGAGTACCGGGTCGAGGCCGTACGCCGCCGTCTGCACGGCACCGGCTTCAGATACCCGGTGATGCACGACAAGTCCCAGGGCCGCCCCGCCGACAACGGTCTGCTGCACAACCTGCTCAAGGGGCTGGTGGAGTCCACCACGCTCGTACCGCCCGATCTGGACCTCATCGAGGACGACGCCCTCTGGCCCGATCCCGCGCCCGAGGCGTAGCCCGGGCCGCTCCGCGCTGACCGCCGCCGTTTTCGGGACCCGTCCCGGAAACGGCGGCGAACCATGCCTGTCGTCAACCGAACAGGAAGGAGCACCCCATGAGGTGCATGCGCACCGCCGTCCTCGCGGGCATCACCGTGGCTGCCTCGACGGCCGCCCTCGCGCTCCCGGCGCAGGCCGACGTCCCCGCCCGCCACCGCACCCCGGCCGCCCAGTGCGAGTACCCCGCCGATGTCCTCGACCTGACCAACTGGAAGCTGACCCTGCCCACCGGCGAGGACGAGGACCCGACCGAGGTCACCCAGCCCGATCTCGCCACCTTCTCCGCCGAGCCCTGGTTCCAGGTCACCGGGGACTGCGACGCGGTCCAGTTCCGATCCTCCGTCAACGGTGTGACGACGGGTGGCTCCAACTACCCGCGCGCCGAGCTGCGGGAGATGACCGACGACGGGGAGGAGGAGGCCGGCTGGCCGACCACCGAGGGCACCCACACCCTCGTGGTCAAGGAGGCGTTCACCGCGCTCCCCGAGGAGAAGCCGCACCTGGTCGGCGCCCAGATCCACGGCGGGGACGACGATGTCACGGTCTTCCGCCTCGAAGGCAGCAAGCTCTACATCACCGACGGCGACGACGCCCACCACCACCTCGTCACCGACGACTACGAGCTGGGCACCGAGTTCGAGGCCAAGTTCGTGGCGCGGAACGGGAAGATCGACGCCTATTACAACGGGGAGCGCGAGACCACGATCTCCTCCGACGGCGACACCAACTACTTCAAGGCGGGGGCGTACACGCAGGCCAACTGCGGCAACTCGGACCCCTGCGACGACGACAACTACGGCGAAGTCCATATATCCGGCCTCAAGGTCACCCACTCCTAGCCGGAAGGGGGCGGTGCCGGGGCATGTGACCGTGGCGCCTGCTCCCGTCGCATGTGCTTCCGCAACACCGCAACCTCCACAAAGGTGAAGATTTCTGGAGTGGTGGGTGAATTCCCCTCTCAATCGGCCAGGTCCGATGCGCCTCCGGCGCGGGCCGAACCCCGCACCGCCCTCACGAGAGCCGCAAACGGTACGTGTCTTTCCGTGTACGCAGTAAGTTCGACCCGCGTGCGGTAACGGCAGACAGCAGCGGTTCTGGTCTCGCGGGAGGGGAGTGTCGTCGTGCGGCGGGGGGAGAAGGTCGGCAAGTACCGGCTCACCAAGGGGCCCGTTGAGGGAGGGAGGGGCGCGGTCTGGTTCGCCGTCGACACGGAGCTGGGCCGGTCCGTCGTCCTCAAGCGGGCCTTGCTCGAGGACAGCGGCCAGGCCGACTTCGACGAGTTGCTGGCCGAAGCCCGCGCTCTGGCGAAGTTCAGCCACCCGAACGTGGTGACCCTCTACGACGCCGTCCGCGCGGGCAAGGGCAGGAACGCCACGTTCTGGCTGGTGATGGAGCATGTGACCGGCGGCAGCCTGGACGTCCCGGTCAAGATGGCCCCCGAACTCGCGGCGCACATCGGCGCACAGATCGCGGCCGCGCTGGCGGCCCTGCACGACAAGGGCATCGTGCACTGCGACGTCAAGCCCGGCAATATCGTGATCACACCCGACCGGGTCGCCAAGCTGACCGACTTCGGCGCCGCGTACCGGGTGGACGGCAGTGAGACGATCACGCCCAACGGGCCGGTCAGCCTCACCCCCTTCTTCGCCGCCCCCGAGGCGTTCCGGGGAGCGCCCGAGCGCGCGTCCGACGTGTTCTCCCTCGGCGCCACCATGCACTGGCTGGTGACGGGGACCCCGCCGCTGCGCGGCGCCGGGCGGGTGGTCCGGCTGGAGGCCATCAGCCCCCAGGTCGGACCGCTCGGGGGCCTCCTCACCGCGATGCTCCAGCGCGACCCCGGGGCCCGGCCCACCGCCGCCGAGGCGCTCGCCGCCCTCACGGACATCGCGGGACCCCCGGACCAGTTCCCGACCCTCCCGACGGCCCCGTCGACCATGCCCTACACGGACGTCCTGACGCGCGGCCAGATCCCGGCGGGAGGGCTCACGCGCCGCACGGCGACGCTGGTCGGGCGCCGTCCTTTACTCCTGGCCTGCGCCGCCGCCGTCACGGCGCTGGCCATCGCCGTTCCGTTCACCGTGATGAGCCTGGGGGACGGATCCGGGGACAAGGCCACCCCGGCACCGGGCAAACCGGCCGCCGCGGGCTTCATCGGCGACCCCCGCACGGCCGACCCCTGCGCCCTGCTGAAGCCCACCGTGTTCCATCGGTACGAAGTGGCCGAACTGAAGCGTGATGAGGGCAACTTCAACCGCTGCGACGTCAACCTGAAGGAGCGTGACGAGGAGGTCGTGGACGTCAGGGTGGAGCTCGACGCCGATTCGCTGCCGGAGGCCGTGAAGAGGAAGACCAGGGGCAGGGTCACCGTCGTGGAGCGCGCCGCCGAGGGCGACGAGTGCGTGCGAGCCATGGCGGTGACCGGCGCTCGCGACAACAGCCTTCGGATCACCGCGGTCGCGAGACAGCCTGCCGAGATCAAGCAGCCGTTGTGCGACACCGCCGATATCGCCACGCGATTCGCGGTCAACGTGCTCAACCGGGGTGAGATCCCCCGGCGTTCCCCGAGCTTCCCGTCCAACTCGCTGGCTCACCAGGACGCGTGCACGCTTCTTGACGTCAAGGCACTGGAGAAGGTGCCCGGTATCGACGCCCGGGACCCGGACGTCGGATTCGGCCGCTGGGACTGTCAGTGGAAGAGCACCACCAACGAGTTGGAGGTGGACCTGCGATTCGACCAGGGCAACCTGCCGAGCGACAAGGGCGCCCGGTCCACCAAGCTGAGCGATCACCAGGCCATCGTGCTGCCGGAGGACGAGGGCCCGGGGAGCTGCCGCGTCGAGGTGGTCCACCGTGACTACACCGGCCTGGACCGGGTGCAGGGCACCGAGCGGGTGGCCCTCGTCCTCAAGGGGGCGGGCCCCAAGGGGCGACCCTGCGAACTGGCCACCGATCTCGCCGGATCGGCCGCTGCCGCGTTGCCACCCGCCTGAGGCGCCGTGATGCCAACGCCCGCCAAGCCCGCCGCCGCGCACCCGCCCGTGCGCCCGGCGTCCCCGTCAGTCCGTGGAGTCGGGCTCGGTCCGCTCGGCCGCGAGCAGGTGAATGAGCAGCAGTACGATCCCGGAGATCAGGAAGACGCGCGTGGCGGCCTCCAGCCCGTTCCACGTCTTGGACTGCCACATGGCGAACCACTCGCCGCCGATGGCGATGAACCCGGCGCCGAACAGCAGCATCAGCATCAACAGGCCCACGGTGCTGGCCTGACGGGCGCGGCGGACGCTGCCTCCGCGCAGTCCCGTGCCCCACATGGCCGTCCCGGCGAGGAGGACGAGGGCGGCGATGCTCTCCCAGACGATGATGGCCACGTAAGCGGTGTCCTGGAGCGCGGTGGACGTGATGGCCCGCCACATCAGGTCGTCGTCCTTGAACGTGGTGTCCATCGCCAGGACATGGCGGACGAATTGCTGATTGGTGTCGAAGTCGGTGATGTTGCCGAAGGCGACCAGCGCGATGTACAGCGCGATCGTCCCGGTGAGCACCCCCGAGACGGCGGAGTAGGTAGGAAGGGAACGTATTCTGCCGGCTCGCTCGCTCACGATGACTTTGTCTCCCCGTTGTATTCCGTCGATCGGACCGAGCCGTAGCGTACAACTGTTTGGCTCAGTGGGCCCGGTGGCGGGGAGACGCAGGTCACACGCGGGCGTGTCACAGGGGGGCGGGCCATCTCGTCTGAGGGCTCGTTCATGAACATGGTGAACCGGCTGAACGTCATCACCCAGCGGCCGGCGGGCGACTGCCAGGTCGGGCAGTTCCACTGACCGGCGCCACTCTGTCCGGCCGATGGGCACCAGGATCCGGCCCGGGCGGTGGAGCCGGCCGACTCGGTGTCGATGGGCGGCGCTGCCGCTCCTGGAACGGCGGCCGGACCGACCTCGAGACGTGGCCGTTCGACGCTCTTGGTAGTCTCGGGGAGCCAGTCGTGCCACATCCGAGGCCAGGGAATCCGGTGCGAATCCGGAACTGACGCGCAGCGGTGAGGGGGACGGGCGGGGCATGTGACACCACTGGGAGGAGTCCGTGACGGCCGTGGGGCCGTCGCGGACGAGCACCGGGAAGGGGCCCCGTCCGGACGAGCCCGAGTCCGAAGACCTGCTGGCACCTCCGCGCCCGGTGCGCGGAGGACGTCCGTAGGCCAGGCTCCGCGTACGAGCCCCGACCACCGAGGCTGCCCGTGCTCCGCTCCGCCCGCCGTACCGCGGCGCTCCTGCTCGCCCCCGCCCTTCTGCTCACCGCGTGCGGCGGCTCCGGCCCTGACGGCGCGGACGCCGGAAGGCCCGCCGGTCCGGGCTATCCGCGCACGATCGACAACTGTGGTCACAAGGTCACCTTGACGTCCGCCCCGAAACGGGCCCTCTCGCTCAACCAGGGCACCACGGAGATCCTGCTCTCGCTCGGCCTCGCCGACCGCATGGCGGGCACCGCCACCTGGACCGACCCGGTGATGAAGGGCCTGGAGAAGGCCAACGCCACGGTGGAGCGCCTGGCGGACAACGCGCCGTCCTTCGAGAAGTCCCTGGACGTCGAACCCGACTTCGTCACCGCCTCGTTCGTCTCCACCCTCGGCAAGGGCGGCGTGGCCACCCGCGAGCAGTTCGAGAAGCTGGGCGTGGACACCTATGTCTCGCCGTCCGACTGCGCGGCGGGCAGGGACACCGACAGCGGTGGCGACGGCTCCCGCGCCAAACCCCTCACACTTGATGTCGTCTACGGCGAAATACGCGACCTGGCCCACACGTTCGGTGTCGACGAGCGCGGCGAGAAGCTCGTCGCACGGCTGAAGGAGCGCGTGCGCAAGGCCACGGAGGGACTGGACGCCTCCGGTGTCTCCCTCATGTACTGGTTCGCCAACTCCCAGTCGCCGTATCTCGCCGGCTGCTGTGGCGCGCCGGGCGCCATCACCCGGGCCGTCGGGGCGAAGAACGCCTTCTCCGACACCCACGACGAGTGGCCGCAGATCAACTGGGAGACCGTGGCCGACCGCGACCCGGACGTCATCGTCCTCGGCGATCTCACGCGCAAGCAGCAGACCGCGGAGACCGCCAGGGCCAAGATGCGTTTCCTCGAGACCAACGCCGCCACCCGCAATCTCACCGCGGTGAAGAAGAAGCGGTACATCCTGCTGAGCGGGCAGGCCATGAATCCGTCCATCCGCACGGTCGAAGGGGTGGAACAGGTCGCCGCCGGGCTGCGCGACGCGGAACTCGCCAAGTGAGCACCCGCCACCTGAGCACCCGCCACCTGAGCACCCGCCTCCTGCTGCTGGTCGCGGGAGGGCTGGCCGCGCTGCTCGCGTCGGTCGCCTTCGCCGTGACCATCGGCCCGGCCGACATCTCCACGGCCGACGTATGGGCGGCGGTCACCGCCCATCTCGGCCTGGGGGAGAGCACCTTGCCGCCGCTCCGGGACGGCATCGTGTGGAACCTGCGCATGCCGCGCACACTGCTCGCCGCCGTGTGCGGGGCGGGTCTTGCCCTCTGCGGGGCCGTGATGCAGTCCCTGCTGCGCAATCCACTGGCCGACCCGTTCGTGCTCGGGGTGTCCTCGGGCGCCTCCACGGGCGCCGTCACCGTGGTCGTGCTCGGCGTGGGCGGCGGGGCCGTGTCCCTGTCGGCGGGCGCGTTCACCGGCGCGCTGCTGTCGTTCGTCCTGGTCCTGGTGCTCAGCCACAGCCTCGGCGGCAGCACCGACCGCGTGGTGCTGTCCGGAGTGGCCGCCATGCAGCTGTTCTCCGCGCTGACCTCGTTCATCGTCCTCACCTCCGCGGACGCCGACACCACCCGGGCCGTGCTGTTCTGGCTCCTCGGCTCGCTCACCGGCGCCGGGTGGGGCGATGTGCTGCTGTGCACCGCCGTCCTGGCCGCCGTCCTCGTGGTCTGTCTCGGCTACGCCCGCACCCTGGACGCGTTCGCCTTCGGGGAGGAGGCCGCAGCGGCGCTCGGCGTCCGGGTGGCCCGTACCCGTCTCGTCCTGCTGTGCGCGACCGCGCTGCTCACCGCGACCCTGGTCAGCTCCGCCGGGGCCATCGGCTTCGTCGGCCTGGTCCTCCCGCACGCCACCCGCGCCCTCACCGGCCCCGGCCACGCCCGTCTGCTGCCGGTCACCGCACTGGCCGGGGCCATCTTCCTGGTGTGGGTGGACACCGCCGCCCGCACCGTCATCGACCCGCAGGAGGTCCCGGTGGGCGTGGTGACGTCCCTCATCGGCGTACCGGCCTTCGTGGCCGTGCTCTACCGCGACCGGAGGAAGACATGACCGACTCCACCGCGGAAACCCCGGGTACGGAGCCCCCCGCCACCGTGGAGACCCCCGGGACGGAGTCCCCCGCCACCGCGGAGGCGGCGCCCGGGCTCCGCGCGGACCGCGTCAGCCGCCGCACCGACGGCCGACTGATCGTCGACGGCATCACCCTCACCCTGCGCCCCGGTGAGACGGTGGGTCTGCTCGGCCCCAACGGCTCCGGGAAATCAACCCTGTTGCGGCTGCTCGCCGGGATCCTCGCCCCCTCCGCCGGGATCGTCACCCTGGACGGCCGTGCCCTGCCACGGGTCGGCCGCCGCGCCACGGCCCGCCGTATCGCCACCGTCGAACAGCACGCCCACACTCAGACCGAACTGACCGTCCGCGAGGTGGTGGCCCTCGGCCGTATCCCGCACCGGCGCGCCTGGGCGTCGGCCTCCGCCGCGGACACCCGGGCCGTCGACGCGGCCCTGGAGCGCAGCGGACTGACCGGCCGGGCCGGTCAGTCGTGGCACACCCTCTCCGGTGGCGAACGCCAGCGCACCCAGATCGCCCGGGCCCTCGCCCAGGAACCGCGCGAGCTGCTGCTCGACGAGCCGACCAACCACCTCGACATCCAGCACCAACTCGACCTGCTCGACCTCGTCGTCAGCCTGCCGATCGCCACCGTGATCGCCCTCCACGACCTCAACCTCGCCGCGATGTACTGCGACCGGCTGCTCGTCCTCCGCGAGGGACACGTGGTGGCCGAAGGCACCCCCGGCGACGTGCTGACCCCGTCCTTGATCAAGCGGGTCTACGACGTCCAGGCCGAAGTCACCCACGGTCCGGGCCACCCGGCCATCCGCTTCCTGCGCCGGGCCCCGAAGCCCTAGCACCCCGGTCACCGAGGCCGTGAGACGGTGGGCGGTATCCTGCCAACCGGTCGCACGAGCGAAGGAACCACCACGTGAGCGATGCGGCGGACACACGGCCTCCCGCGGACACCCCCATCCGTGTGTTGCGCTGGTTGATGGTCTGGATGACGCCCTTGGCCCGCACCATCCCGATCGCCGAGGTGCCGAGTTTCCCGGCCGCCTCGGGGCCCGCCACGGGTGCGCGCACGGTGACCTCCACCGAGAATCCCCGGCCGCTGGGCACCGGGGCCGGGGGAGTCACCCGCAGCTCCTGACCGGAGCGTGTCCAGGTCGCCTTGCGGCCGTCGACCGTCACCGAACGGACCGTGGTCCCGGTCAGGTCGAGGTGGAAACGGGAGAGGGAGCGGGTGGCCCGGCCGTGCAGCGTGGTGGTCGCCGTGTACGTCGTGAGGTCCTCGGCGAAGCGCGGCGCCAGGGCGGTATGACGCACCGTATAGCCGGCGTTGCCGAGCCCGGGGTGCAGCGTGTCCCCGATTCCGGCGGCTCCGGGCGCGGGGGCGTGGGTCTCACGGGCGGACGCCGCGTCGGGGGTGCAGCCGGCAACACCCGTCAGGGTGGTGGCCAGCGCCGTGACGATCCACGGCGTGAGGGTCGCGTTTCGTGTGTGACGAGCCATGAGCCCAGGGTTGCCCGGACGGCAGCGGCCGTGGATCACCCGGATAGCGGGTTCATGGCCCTCGGCATCGGCCAAAAGGACGACCGGCGCGGTGGTCCCCGCGTCGGCACCTGTTGCGCGGGGGCAGCGACACCTGCTAATCATTTAACACGTGTCGAGGAGGGAGGGTGGGCCATGAGTACGCGACAGGGACCGGTCGTCCTTCGGCGGCCGCATAGCCCTCGGGCCATCGGCTTCCTGGACCTGGAGGAGGTCGGTGGATGGGCCGTGAAGGTGTACGGCATCAGCGCGTGGGCCGAAACGCCGCGCCCCGCGTTGGTGGCCGCGACCGTGGAGGCCGCGGCCTCGGTGCTGCCCAGCCCCGCGCGGACGGACAGTCGCTATGGCATCGGGTTCGCCGTCGCGCATGACGCGGCCGACCGCTGTTTCGCGCTGGTGGACTGGTGGCACGGGGAGAACGAGATCCATCAGCGACTGTTCTCGGCGCCCCTGGAGCAGCCGGACGCGCTGGGACCGCACCCCGGGGAGGCCATCGGCTGCGTGTGGGAGCTGGCCGTCACCGACTTCGAACGCCGGGCGTGGTTGCGCCATGTGCTCGCCAACCCCGAGGGCCCGGACACGGATGCCTATCTCACCGCTCGCTTCGCAGGAAGGGTCTAGTCATGGGGATGACACCGGAACGGCTGGCAGGCTTCGGCGAGGCCTGGCGGCGGAAGGATCTCGACCTGCTGATGGAGTTCATGACGGACGACTGCGTGTTCCGCGCGTCCGTCGGCCCGGAGCCGGGCATGACCTTCCGTGGACGGGCCGAAGTGCGCAAGGGGTTCGAGCTGATGCTCGCGTACGACGCGGGGCTCGAGTCACGGCCCGGCGGGGTGGCCTTCATCGCCGGGAACCGGGGCGCTTCCCAGTGGTCCTACACCGGTACCGATGCCGACGGCCGGGTCCACGAAGTGCACGGTTGCGACATGTTTGAATTCGACGGCGATCGGATCCGGGTGAAGGATGCCTACCGGCGCGTGTACGGAGACATCGGCCATGCTGCCACCGACTAGGGCCGAGGACGTCGAGGGCCTTCCCGAGGGCATCGCGCTGCTCCATCACTTCGCCAACACCGAGGACCGCCGGGGATTCGTCGCGCATGGGCGGCGGCTCACGGGGCACGACGCGCTCGCCACGCCCGGCGATCTGGAGCGCTGGCTGCGGGACCATCACCTGCTCGTGGGCGACACCCCTGACACTCGCGCTCGCCAGGGCCACCTGACCCGAGCCCGCGAGCTGCGTACGGCCCTGCGGGCCGTGCTGCGCCAGGACCCGGAGGGTGACGAGGGTGACGGCCAGGGCGGCGATGCCGTGGTCGGCTACTCCTTCCACGTCACACTGACCGCCGGCCACGGCGCCCACCTGACCATCGCCGCCGACCCCGTGGACACGGCCCTCGCGCACATCGTCATGTCCGCGCTGACCGCCACGGTGAACGGCACCTGGCATCGGCTCAGGATGTGTCCGGCCCCCGACTGCCAGTGGGTCTTCTACGACAACTCCCGCCCGGGCCGGGCCAAATGGTGCTCACCGCAGCTGTGCGGCAACCGTGCGAAGACGCAAGCGTATCGCCGCCGCCGATCGACCTGAACCGCCACGCGGCGACCCGGCTCCGGCTTCCGGGGTAGAGCCATGCTGATGCGGCAGGCGGTGTCGGCGGGCTCGGCCGGCCCACGCGAGCTGGCGTTCCTGCGCGACCGCGCACTGGTCAACGAGGGCAGCAAGCAGATCTACGGCACGCAGATCGCCGGCGTGAAGGACGGGGCACCGGTTCCGTGGCCGTGCGAAGAAAACAGTTCCGCCTCGGCCTCCGTTCCCTGGCCCGGCCCGAGACCATCGTGCCCGCCCTGAGCGGCCCCGGCGTCCCGATCAACAAGGTAGGGACGACTGACACGGGCGGCTTGTAGGGTACGTGGCATGCCGGACGCCCCGCCCCGACCCGAGCCGTTCATCCCGCGGACCGACCCCGCCGCCCTCGCGGACCTCCGCGCGCGGCTGCGCGCCACGCGCTGGCCGGACGCGCCCGAGGACGCTGGGTGGGCGCTCGGGACCGACCTCGCCTACCTCCGTGAGCTCGTCGCCTACTGGGCGGACGGGTTCGACTGGGCGGCGCAGGAGGCGGCGCTCGCCCGGCTGCCGCGCTTCCGCGTCCGGCTCGGCGGCCTCGGGATCCACTTCGCACACGTCCGGGCCGCCGCCCCGGCCGGGCCCGTTCTGCCGCTGGTGCTCAGCCACGGCTGGCCGGACTCGTTCTGGCGCTATACGAAGGTCATCCCGCACCTCACCGACCCCGGTGCGCACGGCGCCGACCCCGCCGACGCGTTCGACGTGGTCGTGCCCGACATGCCGGGCTACGGGTACTCCGACCGGCCCACCGGCCCGCCGCTCGACTCCATCGCAGTCGCAGGGTTGTGGGCCGAGCTGATGGACGTCCTCGGCTATGAGCGGTTCGGCGCGGCGGGCGGGGACATCGGCAGCCATGTGAGCCGCTACCTCGCGCTCGACCACCCCGACCGGGTGGTGGCCGTGCACCGCATGGACGGCGGCCTGCCCGTCTTCACCGGCGACCCGGCGGACCTCGCGCCCGAGGAGCGCGCCTGGTTCGAGGGCGTCACGGGCTGGGGCGCGGCCGAGGGCGCGTACGCCGCCATGCACCGCACCAAGCCACAGACCGCCGCCTTCGGGCTCACCGACTCACCGGCCGGGCTGGCCGCGTGGATCGTCGAGAAGCTGCGGGCGTGGAGCGATTGCGACGGTGACGTCGAGCGGTGCTTCACCAAGGACGAGATCCTCACCAACGTCACGCTCTACTGGCTCACGGGGACGATCGGCTCCTCGATGCGCATGTACCACGCCAACGCCGCCATCCCGCCCGCGCAGCACGCCCGCCGGGTCGAGGCGCCGTCCGGCTTCGCGCTCTTCCGCGGCGACATCGTCCGCCCGCCGCGGGAGTGGCTGGAGCGCACGACGAACCTCGTGCGGGTGACCGAGCCCGCACGCGGCGGACACTTCGCACCGTTCGAGGAGCCCGAACTCTACGCCGAGGAACTGCGCGCCTTCTTCCGCCCCTACCGGGCGGCGGCCACGGACTGACACCGCCGCCGGAGTGGAACGGCGTGGCCGCGGGCGAGCTGTTCGACCGGCTCCACGCCCTGCTGAGCGCCCCCGCGGCGGCACACACCGCGGGATCTTCCTCGCGCGCTAGGGCAGCGGCGTGCCCCCGGTGGCGTTGACGATCTCGGCGGTGATGTAGCCGGCCTGCTGCGAGGCCAGGAAGACATAGGCGGGGGCCATCTCGGCGGGCTGTGCCGGGCGGTTCAGCGGGCTCTGTCGGCCGAAGGTCGAGGTGTCCGGCAGGGTGGCGGGGATGAGGGGTGTCCATACGGGGCCGGGAGCCACGGCGTTGACCCGGATGCCGCGCTCGGCGAGATTGCCCGCCAGCCCCTGGGTGAAGGTGACGATCGCGCCCTTGGTGGTGGCGTAGTCGAGCAGGTGGGAGCTGGGCTTGTACGCCTGCACCGAGGTGGTGTTGATGATGCTGCCGCCCTCCGGGATATGCGGAAGGGCCATCTTGCAGAGCCAGAACATGGCGTAGAGGTTGGTGTGCATCACCCGGTCGAACTGCTCGGTCGGGATCTCTTCCAGCCCCTTGGGCCGTGACATCTGGTAGGCGGCGTTGTTGACGAGGATGTCGATCCCGCCGAATGCCTCGACCGCCTGGTCCACCAGCCGCTGACATGCGCTTTCCTCGCGGATGTCGCAGGGGAAGGGGAGGGCCCGGCGCCCGGCCGACTCGATGAGACGCACCGTCTCCCGGGCGTCCTTCTCCTCCTCGGGCAGATAGCTGAAGCACACGTCGGCGCCCTCCCTGGCGAAGGCGAGGGCCACCGCACGGCCGATCCCCGAGTCGGCCCCGGTGATCAGGGAGCGCCGGTTCTTCAGCAGCCCGTGGCCTTCGTAAGTGTCCTCACCGTGGTCGGGCCGGGGCTCCATCTCCTCCGTCTCGCCGGGGTGCGCCTGGTCCTGCTGGGGGAACTCCGGCTGCGGATGCTGTTCCATCGGGTGACGCTGTTCCTTCTGGTTCACGGGGACACCTCTGGCCACGGATATTCGGACGGACCTTCCTTCCGGCCCCGGGTGCCCCATGGTCCACCTGGACAAACGCGAGTCGATGTCAAAAGCGGCACTGACATCCGATCTATTTCGATGATTGATATGGACGCGTCATGCGCTGAGCGCTAGCTTCTGGGAAAGGTTCAGACCTGCGTCACGACTCCCCGAGAGGATTGATCGGATGTTAAGGAAGCGGATCCGCACACGGATCCATCTGCTCTGCGTCACCGGCGCCCTGGTCGGCGGCCTCACCCTCAGCGGTGGCACCGCGGAGGCCGGCGCCCGGGACGACGCGGGTGTCCGGGCGCTGCCCGCCGGGGTCTACTTCCAGAACGAGGGCACCGTCCAGGGGTGGTCCAACTACCCGCAGAAGCCCCAGAAGCAAGGCGTCATCCGCGATGTCACCACCCCCGCCTACAAGGGCGGCAACGCCATCGAGGCCAAGCAGACGTACATCAACGAGGGCGGCGGCTACCACTCCGAGACCGTTCAGGCGTCCACTCAGGCCGTCGGTCAGGACCGCTACTACGGCCAGGCCATCTACGTCGCCCCCAACTGGCAGTTCCACAACCAGAACGTCACCTTCCAGCAGTGGTCGCCCGAGGACCCCGAGGGCCCCTGGGAGCTGATGTTCCTCCAGAACGACGAGCTGCGCATCGGCGGATCCGGCGGCTTCAGCGCGAACGTCGCGAAGGTGACCGATCTGCGGGGCACGTGGATCCGGATCGTCACCCGGCTGAAGTTCCACGCGACCGACGGCGCCATCGAGATCTGGGTCAACGGTGTGAAGAAGTACAGCAAGACCGGGGTCACCGTACTGCCCAAGACGTCGAAAACGGTCCGCTGGTCGTCCGGGATCTACTGCACGGGCTGGCGCGAGAACCCGCCCGCGGGCCCGTCGGAGCTCTCCGTCTTCCATGACCAGGCGCGCATCGCCAACTCCTACGGCCTGGCCGAGCCCGCCAACTGGTGACACGGCGGGGACGGGGCTTCCCGCCTGCCCGGTGGGAAGCCCCATCCCGCTCAGCCAGTGAGGTGGTACGTCCGCCCCGGCGCCGTACGGAACGAGACGACCCCGCCCCGCGTGGTGTGGGCGACGCCCGGCCGTGGTCGTCGACCACGGTCACCCGATCGCCGCCCCACGGGCCGGCCAGGGCGAAGCCGGCCGAGCCCGACACCCTGCCCACCGCCCTCGACCGCCCGCTGCTGTTCATCGCCGGTGGCGTCCCGGTCCACCGCGACGGCCGGTTGATCGGCGCGCTCGGCGTGGGCGGCGGCGCCCCCGAGCAGGACCACGAGATCGCCACCACGGCGGTCGCGACGCTCGGCTGAGAGCCTGTGTCATATCCCCGGTCGGATCAGCGTGCGTGCCAGGCGTCGCACGCCCGGCCGGGGACATGACACAGGCTCTGAGGCCCGCGCACCACCAAGGTCCAACTTCCAGCCCGCACACCTGGGGCGGCTGCTGGACCACGGCGGTGTGGCGCATCCGCCACTCCCGTTCCCCGGAAGCCCGCCTGTGGAGAGCTGACCACCGGGGCCGGTCACCTGGACACGATGTGCAGGATCGCCGTGCCGTCCTCCCCGGCGGCCATAAGGATCACCACGGCGCCGGGCTGAGCGGCCGGCCGCGTGGTGCTCACCTTTCCGCAGGAGTTGCTGCTGCCGTGGTCGCGCAGCACGGTGACGCACCCCTGGCCCGGGCCGCTCGCCCCGCCCTGGGAGCGGTTGTTGCCCGACTTCACCGTGTACGTGACCTTGTTCGGGCCGAGCTCGTCCACGGTCAGCGTCGCCGGACCGGCCGGGCCCTTGAAGCGGACCGTCACCCGCTCGGACACCGCGATCTCGCAGTTGCCGTCCGCGCAGGCGCCGACGTCACGCCCGTCCGCCGCCGACGCCGACGGTTCCGCCGAGGCGTCCGGATCGCCGGAGGGGCTGCCCGAGGGCTGCGCGGAGCGGGACGCCGACGGGTTGCCACTGTGCGGGGGTGCCCCGTCGGTCGTGTCCGACCCGCCGCAACCGGCCACGGTCAGAGCGGTGAGCACCGCCATCACCGCCGCCGTACGACCTGATCCCGGCTGATGCGCTCGCGACCCGCGCGTTCCACGTACCGATGTCATGGTGGCCATCATGACCGGTGACCCCGCCTGCCCGGCCGCGACATTCCGTCATGGGGCCGGTCAGGGGGCGAGTTGGCGGCTGATGATGAGCCGCTGGATCTGGTTGGTGCCCTCGAAGATCTGCATGATCTTGGCTTCGCGCATATAGCGCTCCACGGGGAAGTCGCGGGTGTAGCCGTAGCCGCCGAACACCTGGACGGCGTCCGTGGTCACCTTCATGGCGGCGTCGGTCGCCGTCAGCTTGGCGACGCTGGCCTGACGGGTGTACGGGCGCCCGTGGTCGCGGCGGCGGGCCGCGTCCAGGTAGGTGGCGCGTGCGGAGTCGACCGCGGCGGCCATGTCGGCCAGCAGGAAGCCGAGGCCCTGATGGTCGATGATCCTGCGGCCGAAGGCGGTGCGTTCATGGGCGTAGCCGACCGCGGCGTCCAGGGCGGCTTGGGCGAGCCCGGTGGCGCAGGCGGCGACGCCCAGCCGGCCGGAGTCCAGGGCTTGGAAGGCGATGTGGAGCCCCTGGCCCTCGCCGCCGATGAGCCGGTCGGCGGCGAGCAGGGCGTCGTCCCAGAAGGCGGAGGTGGTGGGGATGGCGTGCAGGCCCATCTTCTCCTCGGGCCGGCCGAAGGTGAGGCCGTCGGTGTGGCCCGGCGCGAAGAAGCAGGAGATGCCGTCGCTGCCGGGGCCGGTGCGGGCGAACAGGGCGTAGAAGTCCGCCTTGCCGCCGTGGGTGATCCACGCCTTGGCGCCGTTGATCCGGTAGCCGTCGGGAGCCTTCTCGGCACGGCAGGTCAGGGCCGCCGCGTCGGACCCGGCCTGGGGCTCGGACAGGCTGTACCCACCGATGAGCCGGCCGCCGAGGATGTCCTCCGCCCAGCGTTCGCGCTGCTCGGCGGTGCCGAACGTGAGGAGAGGGAAGGCGGCGAGGGTGTGGACGCTGGTGGCGATGGCGACGGCGGCCCAGCGCGCGGCCAGCTCCTCCAGGACCTGGAGGTAGACCTCGTAGGGCTGGCCGCCACCGCCGAACTCCTCCGGGTAGGGCAGGCCCAGCAGCCCGGCGTCGCCCAGCAGGCGGAACAGGCCCTCGGGGTAGGTCTCGGTGCGTTCGTGCTCGTCCACACGGAGGGCGAGCTCCTTGTCGGCGATCTCGCGGACGAGGTCGAGCAGGTCCTCGGCCTCACGAGTGGGAAGCAGGCGGTCGACGGGCATGAGGGGCGCTCCTGTGGTGCGGACGGGCGAGGAGAGGGCTTAAGGGCCGAGGTCAGACGGAGACGGCGGCGGGGGCGTCGGCGGTGGCGGGGTCAGACGGAGACGGCGGCGGGGGCGTCGGCGGTGGCGGCCAGATCGTCCAGAACCGCGCGGGCCGTGGCGCGGAACTCCTCGACCCGGGCCAGCTTGATGTCCTCGTAGCCGCGGACGGCCTCGACGAGCCGCACCAGCTCCTCCACGGCGGTGGCGTTGCCGGGCGTCAGACGGGTGAGGGCGGCGCGGACCAGGCGCGGGTACTCCTCGATCAAGGCCCGCTCCTGGCGGCGGACCTCGGCGTATCCGAAGAGGTCGAGCCGGGTGCCCCGCAGCCGCCGCAGGACGCGGAGGAGCGAGAAGAGAGCGGGTGCGGTGCGGCGGAGCCGGATCTTGCGCTTCATGCCCAGCGCGCGCAGCGCCGGAGGGTGCAACAGGACGGAGACGGTGGCATCGGCACCGAACTCGTCCGCGACCCTGGCCCGTTCCACGGTGTCCAGATGGAGCCGGGCCACTTCGTACTCGTCCTTGTAGGCCATGAGCTTGTGCAGCCCCTCGGCGTAGGCGACGGCGACGCGCTCGCCCGCCTCGTCACCGGCCCGCCGCCGGGCCACCGCGGCGACCTGCTCCACTTCGGTGGCGTACCGCTCGGCGTAGGCCCGGTCCTGATAGGCGATCAGGTCGGCGGCGCGCAGGGCGATGGTGTCCTGGAGCGTGCCGGGCCGGGCGGCCGTGGCCGTGGCCGCGATGGTGCGCGCCTCGGGTGTGACCTCCAGGACCGGCCGTTCCGGTGCGGCCAGGGCACGCCGTACGGCCTCGGGGTCGAGGGCGGCGGCGCGCCCCAGCGGAAGGCCGCGAGGTTCTTCTCCACGGCGGCGCCGCCCAGGCGGATCGCGCCCTCGATGGCGTCTTCCGTCAGGGGGACGCAGCCGTGCTGGAAGGCGGCCCCGACCAGCAGCATGTTGGTCGGCATGTGATCGCCGAACAGGGCCTCGGTCATGCTCTGCGCGTCGAGGTAGAGGTTGTCCCCGGGGCGGGTGGCCGACTCGATGCGCTCCAGGGCGTCGTCCGGGGAGCCGGGCAGGACGACCCGGTTGGTCACCATGGCCGCGGTGGGGACGATGGCGGAGTTGACGACGGCGATGGTGTGTCCGGGGCGGGCGATGCGCAGATTGGCGTCGGCGGCCGCCCCGAGCAGGTCGAAGCCGATGAGCACGTCCGCGGTCCCGCGGGAGGCGCGCACGGCACCGGTGACCGGAGTGGCCGAGATCCGTACGTCGCTGACGACGGGTCCGCCCTTCTGGGCCAGCCCCGTCTGCTCCAGCCCGGCCGCGTAGCGGCCATCGAGATGGGCGGCCCGCTGCAGGATCTGTGAGACGGTCACGACGCCGGTGCCGCCGATGCCGGGCATCCGCAGCAGTGTGCTCTCGCCGTCCACCGCCGGGGTGGGCGCGGTCAGGGCCACGGGCAGCTGGGGGACGGCACGGGGCCGCGCCTTCGCCTTGGTGGTCTTCGCCGTCTTCGTCGCCTTAGCCTTCTTCATCGTCTTCGTCGTCTTCGTCGTCTTCGGCTCGACGAGGAGGAAGGAGGGGCAGTCGCCCTTCAGGCAGCTGAAGTCGGAGTTGCAGGACGCCTGGTGGATCCGGGTCTTGCGGCCGAAGGTGGTGTCCACGGGCTGCACCGACAGACACGTGGACACGTCCCCGCAGTCGCCGCAGCCCTCGCAGACCCGCTCGTTGATGACGACCTTCTCGGCGGGGATGGGCAGCTGACCGCGCTTGCGCAGCCGGCGCTCCTCCGCGGCGCAGCGGTCGTCGTGGATGAGCACGGTCACGCCGTCGGTGGCGGCCAGCTCCTTCTCGGCCCCGGGCAGATCGTCTCGGTGGCGCACCGTGGCGATCGGGTCGAGGCGTACGCCGCGGTAGTCCGCCGGCGCCGCGGTGGTCACCACCACCTTCCGTACGCCCTCCAGGGCGAGCCAGCGGGTCAGCGCCGGGACGTCCAGCCGCCCCTCGGGCCGCTGGCCGCCCGTCATCGCGACGGCGTCGTTGTAGAGGAGCTTGTACGTCATGGTCACGCCCGCGGCCACCGCCGCGCGGATGGCGAGGGAGCCGGAGTGGTGGAAGGTGCCGTCGCCGAGGTTCTGCACGAAGTGCCGGTCGTCGGTGAACGGGGCCAGGCCGATCCACTGGGCGCCTTCGCCGCCCATCTGGGTCAGCCCGATCTGATGGCCGCGGCCCGCGCCATCGAGGGCGATCATGGCGTGGCAGCCGATGCCCGCGCCGACGAGGGTGTTCTCGGCGGTGCGGGTGGAGGTGTTGTGCGGGCAGCCGGAGCAGAAATAGGGCGTGCGCGCCGACACGGTGGGCAGCGCGATCCGGGGCGCGGCCGGCGGTGCCGGCGAGGCCAGCCGGGTGGTGGCGGTCCGCGGCAGCCGGTCCGGGCCGATGCGCCGGGCCAGGGCCTCGGCCACGTCCTCGGCCCCGAGGGTGCCGCGGGCGGTGAGCAGCGGTCGGCCGTTCTCGCTGTGGCGGCCCACCACCACGGGCGCGTCGGCGCTGCCGTACAGGGCGGCCTTGAGGTGCCGTTCAAGGAAGGGGACCTTGTCCTCGACGACCAGGACCTGGTCCAGATCGGCGGTCATGGCCACCAGGTCCTCGTCGCAGAGGGGGAACGGCATCGCCAGCCGGATCAGCCGCACACCGAGAGCCTCCATGTCCGCCTCGCCGATGCCGAGGTCGGCCAGGGCGCGCCGCACCACGGCGTACGAGGCGCCGGAGGCCATCACGCCCAAGGTGGCGTGCGTGGCGCTGAAGGTGACGCGGTTCAGCCCGGCCTCACGGGCGTAGGCGCGCGCCAGGTCCAGCCGCCGGGTGAGCATGTCGTGTTCGGCGTCCAGGGACGCGGGCCCGACGAGGGTGGGGGGCGCGGCGCGCGGGGCGGCGGACGGGGCGGGGATGTCGGGCCGGAGCGCGTCGAGGTCGACGACCGCCGAGGCGTCCGCGATGTCCGCGACGATCTTCAGCCCGGCCCAGAGGCCGGTGGCGCGGGACAGGGCCACCGCGTGCAGTCCGAACTCGAGGATCTCGGGCACGGAGCCGGGCGCGAGCAGGGGCATGGCCAGGCTCTGGCACATCGGCTCGCAGGAGCTGGGCACGGTCGAGGACTTGCTCCCGGGGTCGTCGCCGATCCAGGCCACCGCGCCGCCCAGCGCCGCCGTACCGGCCACCGTCCCGTGCCGCATCGCGTCGGCCGCGCGGTCGAGCCCGGGATTCTTGCCGTACCAGAATCCGGTCACCGCCTCGTGGCGGCGTCCGGGCACCTGCCCCAGCAGCTGCGTCCCGGCCACGGCGGTGGCGGCCAGCTCCTCGTTGAGGCCCGGCCGGAACACCACACCGGCGGGGTCGAGGAAGCGGCGTGCCCGGGCCAGCTCCAGATCGACCCCGCCCAGCGGTGAGCCCGGATAGCCGGAGACGAAGGCACGGGTGTCCAGACCGCGCGCCTCGTCCAGCCGGCGCTGTTCGAGGGTGAGCCGGACCAGGGCCTGGATGCCGGAGATGAGCACGCGGCCGCCGCGGGCCGTGTAGGGGTCATCGAGCGAAACCGTGGCGGGGTCGGTGCTCACGTGAGCCTCCTCGACGTATCTGGGGGTCCGGGCCAAGGACAGCAACACCCTCCCGGGAAGCACAAGTAACTTGCGGTCAGTCAGGGACAAGACGCAAACTGCCGGGGAAATTCGCGAGGTCGACTAAAAGAGTTTGCGTGCGCTGTGGGGTTGTGCGGGTGCGCGCGGCGCGGAGTGGAGGGCCGATGCCCGAGTTCGACGACGTGGACCGGCAGTTGCTGCGCATGCTGCGCGAGGACGGCCGCCGCACCTTCTCCGAGATGGCGCCCGAGGTGGGCTTGTCGGTGGCCGCGGTCAAGCGCCGGGTGGACCGGCTCAAGGACACCGGGGTGATCAAGGGCTTTACGGTGCAGATCGACCACACCAAGCTCGGCTGGGGCATCGAGGCGTTCGTGGAGCTGTCCTACACCGGTACGACGCCGGTCGGGGAGATCGTCCGCACCTGCTACACGGTCCCCGAGGTGCAGGCCGTCTTCACCATCGCCGGTGACCCCGACGCCCTGGTGCACGTCCGGGTGCGGGACATCGAGCACCTGCAGCAGGTCATCGACGGTCTGCGCCGCGTGGGGCTGGTCACCGGCACCAAGACGCTGATGGTGCTGGGCTCGTGGACGCGCCACGCCTGACCCGAGGGGTGTCATGTCCGACGGACCGTGACGCCTGCGGCGGGCCACGCGGCGGAGCCGCATATCGGTGCTTCCCCCTCCCCGCCCCTTCCCGCGGCACCGATATGCGGCTCCGCCGTGTGTGGGGCTTCGCCCCCAGACCCCCGGGGTCCAGGGGCGAAGCCCCCTGCCACGCGCCGGACACCCGCTAGGAGCGCTCGGGGCCTTCTTCCCCTTCTTCCGTGACTTCTTCCGTGGCTTCTGCCGCGGCGAGGTTCTTCTCGACCTTCATGAGGATCCTGGCGAAGGCCTCGCGCTCTTCGGCGTCGAGCCCGTCCAGGATGTGCTCCTCCAGCCGCGCCCAGGTCTCCGCGACCTTGGGCCGCAGGGCGTAGCTCTGCTCCGAGGCCCGGACGAGCATGACGCGCCGGTCCCGCGGATCGCGGGCGCGGGTGACATGCCCGCCCTGCTCCAGCCGCCGCAGCATCAGGGTGACGGTCGACGGGTCCAGGTCGAGCGCCCTCGCCAGCTCCGACTGCCGGACCGGTCCCGCGTCCCACAGGGTCATCATCAGGAATTCCTGGCCGGAGCAGAGGCCGGTCGGGCGCAGCAGCCTGCCCCCGGCGAGGCGGTGCAGGCGGGACACCCGCGCCAGGGTCTGACTGACGTGGCCGCCATATCCGGCCTCCGCCGCGCCGGTGGGCTCGGCCTCCGTCGCGTCGATGTGCTCGACCTCCGTTGCGTCGATGTGCTCGGCCTCCGTCGCGGCGGTGTGCGGGAGCTCTGTGGTCATGGTGGCAAGGCTATCGTGGCCGGCCAATCATTGGCCGCCCAATGAATGGGTTATGGTGGCTCCGCCGCGAGATCGTTGGGCGGCCAATGATCTCGTTGCCGACCGAACTGTCCTGCCCCATCGACCCCGGGAGCCGTTGTGACCACACCCTTCGATCCGATCGACCTGGCCGGGCTGCCGCTCCGCAACCGCCTGGTCATGCCCGCCATGGGGCGTGCCCGTGCCTTCGGGCCCGGCAACACGGCCACCGACTCCATGGCCACGTACTACGCGCAGCGGGCCACGGCCGGGCTGATCATCACGGAGGGGTCGCAGCCGTCCGTGGTCGGCCAGGGCTTCCCCCACACCCCGGGGCTGCACAGCGCCGAGCAGATCGCCGCCTGGCGCCGCGTCACCGACGCGGTGCACGCCGAGGGCGGGACGGTCTTCGCCCAGATCTCGCACGTCGGCAGGGTCGGCGACCCCGGCCTGCTGCCCGACGGGCTGGTGCAGGTCGCTCCCTCGGCCGTCGCCGCCCCCGGCCGGCTGTTCACCGTCGACGGGATGAAGGACTTCACCACCCCACGCGCGCTGACCTCCCAGGAGGTGCGGGAGACGATCGCGGACTTCGCCCAGGCGGCACGCAACGCCATCGCGGCGGGGTTCGACGGGGTCGAACTGCACGCCGCCTACGGCTACTTGATCCACCAGTTCCTGGCCCCCAGCTCCAATCTGCGCACCGATGAGTGGGGTGGCTCGACCGAGGGCCGGGTCCGGTTCGCGGCCGAGGTGGTCGCGGCCGTGTCGGCGGCCATCGGAGCGCGGCGCACGGGGATACGCGTCTCGCCCGGGATCCGCTACAACGGCATCGAGGAGCCCGACCTCGAGGCCACGTACGTCCAGCTGATCCGCCGCCTGAACGAGACCGGCCCCGCCTATCTGCACGTCGTCGAGGACTCCCGCGATCTGACCGGCATCCTCCGCAAGGAGTTCTCGGGGACCTTCGTCCTCAACCCCGCGACGGACGGGTTCACCAGCGCGGAGGAGCTGGCGCTCATCGAGGACGGCACGGCCGACATGCTGTCCTTCGGCGCGCTCTTCCTGGCCAACCCCGACCTTCCGGCCCGGCTGCGAGCGGGCGGACCGTACAACACACCGGACGAGACGACCTACTACGGCGGCACCGACACGGGCTACATCGACTACCCGTACCTGGACGCCTGAGGGCCGACCCTCCTGGGCCGGCGTCGGGGCCGGAGGCCCGCGTCGGGGCCGGGGCGCGTGCCGCCCCGGCCCCGGCCGGGCGTCCGGCGGGCGTCCGGGTCAGGACGCGGACAGCTCGCCGCGGACCATACGGGCCGCGGCGACCAGGTTCTCCAGCGAGGCGCGGGTCTCCGGCCAGCCGCGGGTCTTCAGACCGCAGTCGGGGTTGACCCACAGCCGCTCGGCGGGGATGGCCTTCAGGCCCGTCCGCAGCAGCTCGGCCGCCTCCTCCGCGCTGGGCACCCGCGGGGAGTGGATGTCGTACACCCCGGGCCCGGCCTCGCGCGGATAGCCGTGGGCGGCGAGCTCGCGGGCCACCTGCATATGGGAGCGGGCGGCCTCCAGGCTGATGACATCGGCGTCGAGGTCGTCGATCGCCCGGACGATGTCGCCGAACTCGGCGTAGCACATATGGGTGTGGATCTGGGTCTCGGGGCGTACGCCGCCGGTGGTGACCCGGAAGGCCTCGGTCGCCCAGGCCAGATAGGCGGGCCGGTCGGCGGTGCGCAGGGGCAGGGTCTCGCGCAGCGCGGGCTCGTCCACCTGGATGACCGAGGTTCCGGCCGCCTCCAGGTCGTTCACCTCGTCGCGCAGGGCGAGCGCCACCTGCCGGGCCGTATCGCCACGGGGCTGGTCGTCGCGGACGAAGGACCAGGCCAGCATGGTCACCGGGCCGGTGAGCATGCCCTTGACCGGGCGGTCGGTGAGGGACTGGGCGTACGCCGTCCAGCGCACCGTCATCGGCTCGGGGCGCGAGATGTCACCGGCCAGGATCGGCGGGCGTACGTAGCGGGTGCCGTAGGACTGGACCCAGCCGTGCTGTGTGGCGAGATAGCCGGTGAGCCGCTCGGCGAAGTACTGGACCATGTCGTTGCGCTCGGCCTCGCCGTGCACCAGCACATCCAGGCCGGTCTTCTCCTGGAAGGAGATCACCTCCCGGATCTCGGCCCTGATGCGCTCCTCGTACCCGGCCGTGTCGATCCGGCCTCCGCGCAGGTCGGCGCGGGCGGTGCGCACCTCTCCGGTCTGTGGGAAGGAGCCGATGGTGGTGGTCGGCAGCAGCGGCAGCCGGAGGTGGGCGCGCTGGGCCGCGGTGCGCTCGGCGTACGGCTGGGAGCGGTGGGCGTCGGCCTCGGTGACCGCGGCGGCGCGGGCGCGGACGGCCGGGTCGCGGGTGATGGGGGAGTTGGCGCGGGAGGCGAGGTCGGCCCGGTTCGCGGCCAGCTCGGCGGTGATCGCGCCGGTGCCGCGCGCCAGGCCCTTGGCGAGGGTGACGATCTCCGCGGTCTTCTGCCGGGCGAAGGCCAGCCAGCGCAGGATCTGCGGTTCGATGTCCCGCTCGGCCGTCGTGTCGAGCGGCACGTGCAGCAGCGAGCAGGAGGCGGCCACATCGACCCGGTCCGCAAGGCCCAGCAGGGTGCCGAGCGTGGCCAGGGACTTCTCCAGGTCGTTGACCCAGATGTCGCGGCCGTTGACGACACCGGCGACGAGCCGCTTGCGGGGCAGACCGCCGACGGCCGCCAGCGCGTCCAGTTGTGCTGCGGCGGCCTCCGTGAAGTCCAGCGCCAGCCCCTCGACCGGGGCCTTGGCCAGCACCGGCAGCGCCTCGCCGAGGTGGTCGAAGTACGAGGCGACCAGCAGCTTCGGGCGGTCGGCGAGGGCGCCGAGGTCGCGATAGGCGCGACCGGCCGTGTTCAGCTCGGCCGGGGTGCGGTCCTGGACCAGGGCCGGCTCGTCGAGCTGCGCCCACTCGGCACCGGCCGCCCGCAGATCGGCCAGGACCTCGGCGTACACCGGGAGCAGACGGTCCAGGAGGGTGAGCGGCTCGAAGTCGGCGGGCGCGCCGGGGGCGGGCTTGGCGAGGAGGAGGTAGGTGACGGGGCCGACGAGGACCGGTCGCGCGGTCAGCCCGAGGGCCAGGGCCTCCTTGAGCTCCGCGACCTGCTTGGCGGAGTCGGCCGCGAACACCGTGTCCGGACCCAGCTCCGGGACCAGATAGTGGTAGTTGGTGTCGAACCACTTGGTCATCTCCAGCGGCGCCACGTCCTGGGTGCCCCGCGCCATCGCGAAGTACCCGTCGAGCGGGTCGGCGGCGACGGCGTCCCGGTGGCGGTCGGGGACGGCGCCGACCATGACGGTGGTGTCCAGCACATGGTCGTAGTACGAGAAGTCGCCCGTGGGGACTTCGTCGATGCCCGCCCCGGCCAGTTGCCGCCAGTTGGCGCGGCGCAGTTCGGCGGCGGTGGCCCTCAGCGCGCCGGCGGTGACGCGGCCCTTCCAGTAGCCCTCGATCGCCTTCTTCAGTTCCCGGTTCGGGCCCTGGCGGGGGTAGCCGTACACGGTGGCCCGTGCTGCCGCGGCCGCGGAGTCGGTGGTCACGGAGATCTCCTTCGCGAGATGAATCCCTGAGGTCCCGGCGACGGGAGGAGAGCGCGAAGGGTGACGGACCGGACGCCACGACCTCGCGCGGCAGGCGCGCGGTCGTCCGCCTGGTACAGGTTCGCCGACCCGCCCTCGAGGTCACCGGGATGTCCGCGCACGGGTGGTCCGTACGCGGGCAGATGGCAGGTCTTCGGACTCACGGGCGCGCCCTCCTCAGGAGGACACCTACTGGCCGTCGCTTCCCAGGCCCCTCTCACCGGGCCCAGTGCGTATGACGGCGGTCGTTCCCGCTCACCGCTGCGGGGCAGTCCCGGATTTCCACCGGGTTCCCTCTTGCGACGCGTCCCGCCTGGCGGACGGGGCGAACCAGCTGCGGCAGCCAGCCTAGGGGACCACCCGGCGGTGTGCGGGGTCCCGTCCGGTATGCGGGATGGTGAGGTGGGACACGTGGAGGCGGTCGGTGCCGCTGCCCGCATGGCCCACTCACGGCACGGGAAACCCCCGGCCGCGCCGGCCGGGGGTTTTCGCTCCTCACGGGCTCGTGGCGCAGCAGGTCAGCACGAGCTGGAGTCCGACTGGCCCACCAGATTGACCGGGACGGTGACGAAGGAGAACTGGTTGCTGGCGCACAGGCCGGGGAAGGTCGTGCTGGTGGTGTTGTTGACGGTGGTGTCGGGGCCGTCCTCCGCGACGGCACCGGTCGCGCCGACGGCGAGGGACGCGGCGGTGAGAGCGAGCGTGGACAGGGCGGTCCGCATACGCATGGGAACTCCTTGCTGAGGATGAGCGGCCGGAAATGACCGGCTTCGTATGCATGGTGCCCCTTTGTCGGGCGGATCGCGGCCCAACGTCCTCCCAATGGGGTAAGCCGAACCCCGCGGCCGTCCGGGTCGGGTCGGGGGCACGGGTCGAGGTCGATCCGCGCG
Organism: Streptomyces violaceusniger; assembly: GCA_005405945.1. Taxonomy (GTDB): domain Bacteria; phylum Actinomycetota; class Actinomycetes; order Streptomycetales; family Streptomycetaceae; genus Streptomyces; species Streptomyces violaceusniger. The sequence goes on along the minus strand of BJHW01000001.1, from coordinate 2,354,909 downwards.
GCGCGGGAACTCCGGGTCCACCCGGGAATCGCCGGGTAATCGCGTGGTGCTATCGGCGCACCGGGTGATGTTTTCGCGCTTACCGGGCATTGCCCGTCCCATCGTTGGAGTCGGCTCGCGGCCCGGGCGGTACGGGCGGCGTTCGCGATGCGCGACCGCTTCGCCGCCCGTGGCAAAGGCCCCGCCGGCCCCGCGCCCAGGGGCTCCGGCCCCGCGTGTCTCCATGTCGCCGTGGTGACGGGCGACGGACTGGGTGGCGCTGCAGGCTCCAGGGCCCGAGGAGATCCCCGCCCACGCCGCGCTGTGACCCCGCCGAACCGCCGGTGAGTCGAACGTCGCCATGCCGCAGATACTAGGGAAACAGAGCCTTCTCCCTCGCAGAAGCGCGATCTTTGGTCTATTGGCACGGCATGTGCGTTTGCCTGGGATGGGTGTTCGGGTAACGCTCCTCCAGGAGGTGGTAGCCCGTGAGTGACTCCCTCGCAGCCGCCAGTACGGCCGCCGGTCCGATGGCGGAAGTCGCCCTCACCGGCGATCTGGCCCGCCCCGCCCGGCTGACGGTGTCCGAGCTGCTCTCCTGGCCCCAGCACCGGGCGCAGGTGAGCTTCGACTGCGCCACCAGCGGCGTCCAGCACCACCGCTTCACCGGGCCGTTCCTGCACGACGTCCTGGTCGCCGCCGGCCCGGGCTTCGACCCCGCCCGGCGCAAGGACCGGCTGCGCTTCCTGATCGCCGTACGTGGCGCGGACGGCCACCGCGCGCTGCTGTCCTGGGCCGAGATCGACCCGGACTTCGGCCGTGCCCCCGTCCTGCTCGCGGTCACCATGGACGGCACCCCGCTGGACCGCGCGGGCCCCCAGCTCGTCCTGCCCCAGGACCGCTGCGGCGCCCGGTACATCAGTGGTATCGAGGCGATCCGCGTGGACGGCGGATACACCGTATGGACCTGACGGCGCCGAGCGAAGCCCTGGCGGCCGGGGCGGGCGTCAGACCAGCGGACGGTACGCGGTGAGCGTGACGGACAGCGTCACATCGCAGGGCTCGGGCAACCGCGCGATGCGCTCCTCCAGCCGCTCGCTCTGCTGATGCCAGGCGTTGGGGCCCATCCCCACCAGCTGCGGCACGGCCTTGTGGTCCAGTGTCATGGTGCTCCGCGACCGCTCCCGGGCCACCTCGGTGAAACGCGCCGAGAGCCGGTCCGCCAGCCGCTCGTCCTTCTGCTCGCCCACCCGCAGCAGCCCCAGCGCGTCCACCAGCTCGCGCAGATGATCCGGTCGGGGCGTCACCACCAGCAGCACACCCTCGGGACGCAGAATCCGCCGCAGCTCGGCCGGATTGCGCGGTGCGAAGACATTGAGGACCACCGACGCGGCACCGTCGGCGAACGGCAGCCCGTCCCACGCGTCGGCCACCACCGCGCTGATCCGGGGATGCGCCCGCGCGGCCCGGCGGGCGGCGAACTTGGAGATGTCGAGCAGGATCCCCTCGGAGCCCGGGAACTCCGACATCACCCGGGCAAGGTGATGGCCCGTGCCGCCACCGATGTCCACGACACACCCGAGGTCCCCGCCCGTGGCCTCCGGCGCCGTCGCGCGCGCCAGTGCGGCCAGTGCCCCGGCGATCGGCGCGTAGTGGCCCGCGGTCAGGAACTCCGCACGGGCCGCCACCATGGCGGCGGTGTCCGCGCTGAACTTGGCGGCGCCACGCAGCAGATTGACGTACCCCTGCTTCGCCACATCGAAGCTGTGCCCCTGCGGGCACCGCAGCACGCCGTCGGTCGTCGTCATGGCGTCGGAGCAGTACGGACAGCGAAGGTACCGAACCGCCTCTTTCCGCATCGTGTCCCCCGTTACCGCCGTTGTCCTGACAGGACCCCAGCCTATGCGCAGGTCCCCGGGGTGCCGCACACCCACCCCCTGCCTCGGTACGCGGCCCCGGTCCGCTTCACCACGCTGACCCGGCACAGGATTTTGTCAACGGGCTTTGCAAAGTGGGGCCGACTCGGTACGGTCCCCTTACGCCCACCGACCCGTGCGGCGCCCCAGGCGCGACGGCGCGCGCTGTGCCCAACCCCCTTTGAGAATCACACTTCTCCCCGGAGGTTCCCCGTGCACAGGAAACGTCCCGACCTGCCCGTCCCCGAGCCCGCCTTCCGGCAGCACCTCCTCGGTGGCATCACCTACGCCACGGGCGTGGCCAAGTGACCCCCGACGTCCCGCGCCGGCAGTTCATGGCCCTCGCCGCCACGACCACCACGGGCCTCGCGGCCACCGGTCTGCCCGCCGGGTCCGCCCACGCCGCGCGCCACGGCCACCAGGCGGCGGACCGGCCGCTGGCGCTGTGGTACCGCGCGCCCGCCGCCGACTGGCTGAGCGCCCTGCCGCTGGGCAACGGGCGGCTCGGCGCGATGGTGTTCGGGGGGACCGAGACCGAGCGGCTGCAGCTCAACGCGGACACCCTCTGGGCGGGCGGGCCGCACGAATACGACAACAACAAGGGCCTGGCCGCCCTGCCCCGCATCCGGCAGCTCGTCTTCGACGGAAAGTGGCCCGAGGCCGAGACACTGATCAACTCCGACTTCCTCGGTGTGCCCGGCGGCCAGGCCCAGTACCAGACCGTCGGCAGCCTGCTGCTGAAGCTGCCGACGGGCGGCACGGTGTCCGGCTACCGGCGGGAGCTGGACCTGGACTCGGCGATCGCCACCACCACCTACACCCGCGACGGTGTGACGTACACCCGCGAGGCGTTCGCCAGCGCTCCCGACCGCGTCATCGTCGTCCGGCTGTCCGCGTCCAGGAAGGGCGCCCTGTCCTTCGGCGCCACGTTCGACAGCCCGCTGCACACCTCCCTGTCCTCGCCCGACCCGCTCACCGCCGCCCTCGACGGGACCGGCGACGCCACGGGCGGGGTGGCCGGCGCGGTGGGGTTCCGCGCGCTGGTGCGGGTGCTCGCCGAGGGCGGCACCACCACCAGCGCGGGCGGGACCGTCACCGTCCGGGGCGCCGACGTGGCCACCGTCCTGGTGGCCATCGGCACCACCTATGTGAACTGGGAGAACGCCCATGGCGACGCGGCGGGCAGGGCGGCGGCGGACCTCAACCCGGCGGCGAACAGTCCGTACGGCCGGCTGCGCGGTCGCCATGTCGAGAACCACCGCGCGCTGTTCCGCCGCACCTCGCTCGACGTGGGCACCAGCGACGCGGCGGCCCTGCCCACCGACGAGCGGGTCGCCCGCTTCGCCTCCGGCGGCGATCCGCAACTGATCGAGCTGCACTTCCAGTACGGCCGTTATCTGCTCATCGCGGCGTCCCGCCCCGGCACCCAGCCGGCCAACCTCCAGGGCATCTGGAACGACCTGACGAGCCCGCCCTGGGGCTCGAAGTACACCATCAACATCAATACGGAGATGAACTACTGGCCGGCCGCGCCCGCCAACCTCCTGGAGTGCTGGGAGCCGGTCTTCGCCCTGCTCGACGAGCTGGCCGTCGCCGGGCGGTCCACGGCGCGCACCCAGTACGGCGCGGACGGCTGGGTCACCCACCACAACACCGACGCCTGGCGCGGCACGGCGCCCGTCGACGGCGCCTTCTGGGGCATGTGGCCGATGGGTGGCGCGTGGCTGTCCATGGCCATCTGGGAGCACTACCGCTACACCCGCGACACGGCGAAGCTGCGGACGCGCTATCCCGTCCTCAAGGGCGCGGCCGAGTTCTTCCTCGACGCGCTGGTGACCGACCCGACCACGGGCGCGCTGGTCACCTGCCCCTCCGTCTCCCCGGAGAACGCCCACCACGACGGGGGCGGCGGCTCGCTGTGCGCCGGGCCGACGATGGACACGCAGCTGCTGCGCGACCTGTTCGGCGCCGTGGCCTCGGCCGCCGACCTCCTCGGCACCGACGCCGCCTTCCGGGACCAGGTGCTCGCCGCGCGCGGACGGCTCGCCCCCATGAAGATCGGCGCGCGGGGCCAGCTCCAGGAGTGGCAGCAGGACTGGGACGCGGGCGCCCCCGAGCAGCAGCACCGCCATGTCTCCCATCTGTACGGGCTGCATCCGAGCAACCAGATCAGCCGGACGCGCACCCCGGACCTGTTCGCCGCGGCGCGCACCACCCTCGTACAGCGCGGTGACGCCGGGACCGGGTGGTCGCTGGCCTGGAAGATCAACTTCTGGGCGCGGCTCCAGGAGGGCGACCGCTCCTACAAGCTGCTCACCGATCTGCTCACCCCCGAGCGCACCGCCCCCAACCTCTTCGACCTGCACCCGCCGTTCCAGATCGACGGCAACTTCGGCGCCTGCGCCGGAGTGACCGAATGGCTGCTGCAGAGCCAGCATGACGAGCTGCACCTGCTGCCCGCACTCCCGCCGAACCTGCCGGACGGCAGCGTGCGGGGCCTGCTGGCGCGGGGCGGTTTCGAGGTGGACGTCAGCTGGACGGGCGGTGCGCTGAGCGAGGCGCGGCTGAGGGCCCGGGCCGGAGGCCCGACACGCCTGCGCACGGCGAAGGACGTGCGGGTGACCTCCGGGGACCTACCCGTCGCCACCACCCGGCCGGAGCCGGGGTCGCGGCCTTCACCGCGAACGCGGGCGCCACGTATGTGGTCCGTCCCGCCTGAGCGGGGGCTCAGTCGCCGGTTCCCACCTACGTGCTCTCGAGCCCGCCCCGCTCGTCGTCCGCGAGCAGCACCCGCTCCAGGTGCCAGACGGGCTCGCCGCGTGTCAGGCCGGTCTCGGCGGCGAGCGCGTTGGGGCAGGGGAAACGGTCCAGGGCGACGAGCGAACGGCCGGGGGCGCGCCCCTGACGCCGTACGCCCTCGGTATAGCCGGCCAGGGACAGCGGCTGCTCCAGCTTGGGCCCGCCACCACCGTCCCCCGGCCCTGCTGGCGCAGCCTCCCCTCCAGTACCAACTCGCGCAGCGCCTGCCGGGCCGTCTCCCGCGCGACCTCGAACCGCTCGGACAGATCCCGCTCGGTGGGGATGGGCGCGCCCTCGCCCAACTCGTCGACGAGCAGGGCGATGTGCGCCTTCACGGCGTAGTACTTGGGCACACGGCCGTGCTCGGGATGCCGGATCCTCCTCGGCGGGCTCCAGCGGCTCCGGCGGGAGTTCGCGCACCCGCGCGGGGTCGGTGCGGTACTCGATGGTGAGCAGGCCGCCGGAGTAGTGCCACGGAGGGGAGGGGATGAGGGACGCGGCGCCGGTGGCGGTCTTGGGCGGGGCGGCCGTCACGCACGCGCGAGCCGCTCCAGACGCTCGTGGAGATGGTCGACATAGCCCTCGGACTCCGGCTTCATCAGCACACTCCGCAGGATGCGGGCCCCGTCGGCGTCCCGGACGAGCTTGGGATGGAGAGCCGTGAGGCGATCGGCGCCGACGCGGAGCGTGCTCACGAAGACGGGGTCGCTGTCCGCCATCCCCTCCTGGAGGACGCGGTTGCTCGCCGCGTCGATCCGCGACAGCGTGGCGGCCTCGGTCACCGGGAAGTAGCTCACGATGTCCAGCTCCGGGGCCTGGTACAGCTCCAGGTGCGCCGACTCCTCGATCAGTTCGGCCCAGCGCAGCGCCGCGCGCCGGCCCGCCGCGAGCGACTGCCCCAGCCCCTCCCGCGTGGGCGGTATCAGCTGGAAGGTGAGCCACAGCGCGGCGGCCGCCGCGCCCGCGCGGGAGCACTCCAGGCTGATCTCGCCGAGGTGCAGTTCCTCGGAGGTGAAGTACGTGTACGGCGAGTCGTGCAGATAGAACCGGCCCACCGAGGGATCGCGGAACAGGACGGCGCCGCAGCCGTACGGCTGGAGGCCGTGCTTGTGCGGGTCCACGACGATGGAATCGGCCTCGGCGATGGCCCGCCACGGCTCCTCGGGCAGCCCCTCCGGGCCCGGAGCCCCGGCCAGCAGGGTGAAGAAACCGCCGTAGGCGGCGTCGACGTGGATACGGACGTCGTAGCGCTCGCGCAGCGCCGACGCCTCGTGGATCGGTTCGACGGCTCCGAGCCCGGTGGTGCCCGCGGTGAGCACGACGGTGCCGACGCGGCCGGTCCGCAGGACCCGCTCCAGCGCGTCGAGATCGATCCGGCCGAGGTCGTCCACCGGGACCGGATGGCCCTCCACTCCGAGGACACCGCACATCCGGCCATGGGTGTAGTGGGCATCGGTGCTGTACGCGACACCCTTGCCGGGGTGCAGTTCGCGCGCCACGAAGAGCGCTTCGAGGTTGGCGATGGTGCCGCTGGTGGTCAGGTGGCCGAGGTGGGTGTCGTAACCGAACATCGTGGCGAGCTGCTGGACGGCCTCCCGCTCCATCTCGGCGGTGGCCGGGCCGCCGTCCAGGGCGTGGTTGTTGGGATTGATCAGCATCGCCGTGAGGTAGCCCACGACGGCCGCCGGATGCGGTGGCTTGAGCATCTGGCCCGCGTAACGGGGGTGGAAGAAGGGGTAGTTGTCCTTCAGTCGCTCGGTGAAGGCCTCGAACGCGGTGGCGAACCGGGCGTCGTCGACCGCCAGCGCCGGATGGGCCTGGTAGGGGCCGAAGCTCTTCATCCAGTCGGCGTTGGACGCCACGGCCGTGGCGAGCCAGGCATTCAGATCCATGTGGTCCACTCCTTGGTCGGCTGGGGATCCGGTTCGGGGCCGGTGGTTCGGTTCAGGGTCGCTCGCGGGCGGATGCCGCGGAAGCCGATGTCGGTGGCCTCCTCGCGCGGATCGCCCTGTGTCAGCCGGGTGGCCTTCCGCGGGAAGCGGTCGGTGAACTCGTCAATCGGCGGCGCCCGGGCGCGGTGGATCCTCCTCGGCTTCGGGCGGCCAGGGCCGCCGGGCGGTTCGTTCGCGCTCAAACGTAGCCCCGGGCGCGGCAGGTCCCCCAAGGTGCCGGAGGTCTCAGAGCAGGTGCCGGGAGAAGAACCTCAGCGTGCTGTCCAGCTCGAAGGCCGGGATCTCCGCGTGGGTGCCGGGGTTGGCGTGCAGCGTCTTCTCGGCCGAGGCCAAGGCGTCGAAGAGCGCCAGGCTCTGGTCACGCGGGACCCGCTCATCGTCCCACTGCACCAGGAACTCCACCGGGACGGTGATCCGCGCGGCGGCCTCGGCCGAGGCCAAGGCCCCGCCCAGGCCCAGCACCGCCGCGCGGACCCGGGGCTCGGCGGCGACGAACGGAACGCCGAGGCCACAGCCCAGCGAGATCCCCCAGTAGCCCACCGGACCGGTGCCGACGTGATCGAGCTGCCGCACCGCGTCCAGCACCGCTCGCCATTCCGGGACGGTCTGGCGGGCCACCAGCGCCTGGAACTCGGCGATGAGCGGGGCCGGTTCGGCTCCGGCCTCCACCCGAGCCTGGTTCTCGGTGGCGATCCGGTTGTACTCCTCGTCCAGCGGCCGGTCGCCGTGCCCGGGCACATCGACCGCCACCGCCGCGAAACCGCACTCGGCCACGAAGCGGTGTGCGCGGGCCAGGATGTCCGGGGCCTTCTTGTGCTGACCGCCGCCGTGTCCCAGCAGGATCAGGGGACGGGCACCGGCGGCGCCTTCCGGCGTCCACAGCGCGCCGGGAATCTCACCGAGGGTGAAGAGCTGTTCGCGGACACCGTCGGACGATGTCTCAGAGGTGAAGCGCATTGCGTCGCAAGCCTTTCGGGAGGCCTTCCGCGGGCACTCCCTAGGCCATGCGGGAGAAGGGGGCCCGATCTGTCACAGCGTTGATCGGTCTCACCTCCTCGGTTCGCGGCAGCGCACGGCGGCACCGAAAGTACCACGACGGGCTCGAGCGGCAACGTCACCCCCTTCCCGAGCGGCCCGGCCGTCAGCGGTCCCGGGCAGGGTGCTGGTTGCGCTGGTGCGGGGCGGACAGGGCCGGGATCTCGGGGTGGTCGCGCAGGGCCGCCACGACCGCGTTCACCGCGGCGCGCCGCGTCGTGCCGCGTCGCACCGCGATGGTGATGTTGCGGTGCACCGGTGTGCTGAGCTCGCGGGTGGCGACGGCGTGGTCCGGGGTGATGGCGAGGGCGGGCAGCAGGGTGATCGACCGGGCCGACTCGACGTGTCGCAGCAGCATCAGATAGTTGCTGAACCGGCAGGCCACCCGGGGTTCGAACCCCGACTCGCGGCACAGCCGTACCGTCAGATCCGCCATGTACGACTGGGGTCGGTCACACGCCCAGGTCTCCTCCGCGCACGCCGCGAGGTTCACCGTCGTACGGCTGGTGAGCGGGTGGTCGCGCGGCAGCACCAGCACGATCGGGTCGGTTCCCAGCGGGATGATCTCGAGGTCCGCACCCCAGGAGAGACCGACGTAGTCGGTGGTGGTGACGATGACGTCCGCCTCGCCCGAGCGGAGCGCCGGTCCGCCCTCGTGCGGCTCCAGCTCGATCAGTTCGAGGTGCAGCCGCGGATGGGTGGTGGCCAGGCGTGTCGCCGCCGGGACCGCGAGGGTGTAGATCGCGCTCTGGAACACCCCGAGCCGTACGGTGCCGATGGGCTCGTCGTTCAGGGCGTGCAGCTCGGCCTCGGCCTCCGCCATCTGGTCCAGGATCTCCCGGCCCCGCCGGGCCAGCAGCAGCCCGGCCGGGGTCAGCCGCACCTTCCGCCCGGTCCGCTCGATCAGCCGGCACCGGGTCTCGGTCTCCAGGACCGCCAGTTGCTGGGACACCGTCGACGCGCTCAGGTGCAGCGTCTCGGCCACCGCGCGCACGGTGCCCAGCGTTTCCAGCAGGCTGAGCAGCCGCAGCCGACCCGAGTTGAGCATGGGGGCGATTCTACGGTTCCACTGTCCGGTTTCACCGAACAGAGCGGTCGGATCTGTGCGATGGACACGCGCAGCGGCGCATCCCTAACGTCGTTCGTATGGATCCCGAGACAGCCGGTGGCGCCGTGGAGCGCCACCTCATCCGCTATTCCGGCCGAGCCGCGTTCACCCCCGAGGTCATCGCCCGCGCCGCGGGCACCTCGGTGTTCACCGAGAGCGGCCGCGAGCTGCTCGACTTCACCTCCGGCCAGATGAGTGCGATCCTCGGCCACTCCCATCCGGAGATCGTCGCCACGGTGCGCGAGCAGGTCGCCCACCTCGACCATCTGCACAGCGGCATGCTCAGCCGACCGGTCATCGACCTCACCCGGCGGCTCGCCGAGACCCTGCCCGACCCCCTCGAGAAGGCGTTGCTCCTGACCACCGGCGCGGAGGCGAACGAGGCCGCGGTGCGGATGGCGAAACTCGTCACCGGCCGCCATGAGATCGTCTCGTTCGCCCGGTCCTGGCACGGCATGACCCAGGCCGCCGCGAACGCCACCTACAGCGCCGGGCGCAAGGGCTACGGACCCGCCGCGCCGGGCAACTTCGCGCTGCCGGTGCCCGACCGCTTCCACCCCGACATCGTCGACGCCGAGGGCTCGCTCGACTGGCGGCGACAGCTCGACCTGGGCTTCGACCTCATCGACGCCCAGTCGGTCGGCAGCCTCGCCGCCTGCCTGGTCGAGCCGATCCTCAGCTCCGGCGGCGTCATCGAGCTCCCGCCGGGCTATCTCGCCGCCCTGGCCCAGAAGTGCCGGGAGCGGGACATGCTGCTGATCCTCGACGAGGCGCAGACCGGGCTGTGCCGCACCGGCGACTGGTACGCACATCAACACGAGGGCGTCGTCCCGGACATCCTCACGCTGTCCAAGACGCTCGGCGCGGGGCTGCCGCTGGCCGCCGTGCTGACCAGCCCGGAGATCGAGCAGCAGGCGTACGACCGGGGGTTCCTGTTCTTCACCACCCACGTCAGCGACCCGCTGCCGGCGGCCGTCGGCAACACCGTCCTCGACGTCCTGGTCCGCGACCACCTCGACAAGCGTGCGCGCGAACTCGGCACGGCACTGCGCGGTCAGCTCGATGAGCTCGCCACCCGCCACGACGTCGTCGGGGACGTCCGCGGCCGCGGGCTGCTGCTGGGCATGGAGCTGGTCGGTGACCAGGCGCTGGGCGCCGGTGGCGCCGACCGGCTCGGCGCGGCCGTCACCCGGCGCTGCTTCGAGCTCGGGCTGCACATGAACATCGTCCAGTTGCCCGGCATGGGCGGCACCTTCCGGATCGCGCCGCCGCTGACCGCGAGCGACGACGAGATCGCCCGCGGTGTCGCCATCCTCGACCAGGCGCTCACCGACGCGGTCCGCGACCTCTGACGCCGTGTCATGAGTGCGCATGGCGCCATCTCATGAGTCCGCATGACATCTGTCATGCGGACTCATGACACACCGCACTCCTCCCGGCCCCGCCGCGCCGGAAACCTGGAAGGCATGGACACCGTTATCGAAACCGCCGACTTGCGGCGGCACTACAAGGGCTTCGAGGCCGTGCGCGGCGTCGACCTCACGGTCGCCCGTGGTGAGCTCTTCGCTCTCCTGGGGACCAACGGGGCCGGTAAGACCTCCACCCTCGAAGTCCTGGAGGGGCAGGCCACCCCCACCTCCGGGACGGTTCGGGTGCTCGGCCGCGACCCGTACAGTGACCGCGCCGTCGTACGCCCCCGTATCGGGGTGATGCTCCAGGAGGGCGGCTTCCCGACCGAGCTGACCGTCACGGAGACCGCGCGCATGTGGGCGGGGTGCACCAGCGGCGCCCGCCCCGTGGCCGAGGCCCTGGAGCTGACCCGGCTGACCCAGCGGCGGGCGGTGCGGGTCAAGCAGCTCTCCGGCGGCGAGCGCCGCCGTCTCGATCTCGCCCTCGCCCTGCTGGGGCGGCCGGAGGTGCTGTTCCTCGACGAGCCGACGACCGGCCTGGACGCGCAGTCCCGCCACGAGACCTGGGAGCTGATCCGGGAGCTCAAGGAGCAGGGCACGACCGTGCTGCTCACCACCCACTACCTGGAGGAGGCGGAGCAGTTGGCCGACCGGCTGGCGATCATGCACGCCGGGCGGATCGCCACCTCGGGGCGGGTCGCCGACGTGGTGGCCGAACGGCCCTCGCGGATGAGCTTCGAGCTGCCCCTGGACCACTTCCTCGGCGATCTGCCACCGCTGGCACCGCTGGGGGTGACCAGGCAGGAGAACACCGGGCGGACGGTCCGGCTGGAGACCGCCGATCTCCAGCGCACGGCGACGGCGCTGCTGCTGTGGGCCCGGGACAAGGACGTGGCGCTGCGCGGGTTCGACGCCCGGTCGGCCACGCTGGAGGAGGCGTTCATGGAGATCGCGAAGGGTCTGGAGAGCGAGGGTTCACGATGACGACGTCAGCAGCCCCTACGGGACGGACGCACACGGCCACGCCCACCCGGGTCACCGCCATGGACCGCCTGGCCGCCCTCGGCCGCGCCGAGTTGACGCTGCTGGTGCGCAGCAAGGCGTCCCTGGTCACCGCGGTGGTCCTGCCGAGCGTGATGGCCTTCGCGATGCGCGGCGTGGTCAAGGAGCTGGACCTGGGCGGCACCGGCCTGTCGGTGGCCACCGTCATGCTGCCCGCCGCGCTGGCGATGGCGCTGTTCTTCTCCGTCTACACGAATCTGGTCGGCGTGTACGTGCTGCGCCGCGAGACGCTCGTACTGAAGCGGCTGCGCACCGGAGAGGTGCGCGACTGGGAGATCCTCGTCGGCAACGCGCTCCCGGCGTTCCTGCTGGTGGCCGTGCAGTCCGTGCTGCTGGCGATCGGGATGACCGTGTTCCTGGACGCGGACGCGCCGGCCGCCCCGCACCTGGCGGTGTTCGGCCTGCTCGTCGGCGTGGCGATGCTGGTGGCCGCGGGAGCGCTGACGGCGGCGTTCACCCGCACCGCGGAGAGCGCACAGCTGACGTTCCTGCCCTTCCTGCTGGTGACCATGGCCGCCTCCGGCGTCTACGCGCCGCGTGAGGTGATGCCGGACACGCTGGCCGACATCGCCGCCTGGCTGCCGTTCTCGCCGGTGATGGACCTGCTGAGGGGCGGCTGGACGGGCGATCTGGACGGTGCGGACCAACTCCGGGCAACGCTCCTCGCGCTGGCCTGGACGGGCCTGGCAGTCTTCGGTGTGCGCCGGTGGTTCCGCTGGGGACCGCGGGGTTGAGGACGGGGGAGCCCGAAGCGATGGAGACGATGAGCATGAGCGTGGAGACCTGGGTGGAGCGGTTCGGGGGCCCGGACGGCCCGAGCGCTACCGCCGCTACACCCTCGCCACCGTCGTCTTCCTCGCCGCCACCGAGGCGGCGCTGTGGGCGTTCTGGCTCGCGACGACGGAGGCCGGCACGCTCGGGTCGGTCCTGGTGGCGGGCGTGGGCACGGTGCACGTCGCGGTCCAGGGGCTGCTCTCCCGCGCCGCCCTGCTCCACTACCTCGGCGCCGGTCCGCGCCCGGTCTGGCTGGTCGTGCTGTACGTCGCCGTCACCGTGGCCATGGCCGCCCTGGGCTGCGCGCTGCTGGCCGTCGGCCGCATCCGTGGAGGGGACCTGGCGGCGTATCTGGTCTGGCTGCTGATGTACTACGCGGGTCCGCCGATGCTGGCGCTGCCGCGTCGCCCCGGGGCGGCGCTGGTCGCGGCGGTGCCGGTGGTGGCGCTCGGTGCGGCGGCGGCGAGCGGGCTCTCGGACGAGCCGCTGGCCCTCGCGATCGGCGCCAGCCTGCTCATGGTTCCGTTCATGGCCGTCGCGATACGGGTCTCCGGGTGGAGCGTGCGGCTGATCGAGGAGCTGGCCAGGGCGCGTGCGACGCAGGCACGGCTGGCCGTGGCGGAGGAGCGGCTGCGGTTCGGCCGCGATCTGCACGATGTGCTGGGCCGCAACCTCGCGGTGGTGGCGCTGAAGAGCGAACTCGCGGTGGAGCTGGCGCGGCGGGGCCGGGAGGAAGCGGTGGCCGAGATGGAGGAGGTGCAGCGGATCGCGCAGGAGTCCCAGCGGGAGATCCGCGCGGTGGTACGCGGCTACCGCACCGCCGATCTGCACGCCGAACTGGCCGGGGCCCGGTCCGTCCTCGAAGCGGCCGGGATCGACTGCCGGATCGAGAACGGCCCGGCGGCGCGGCTGCCCGCGCAGACGCAGGCGGCGCTCGGCTGGGTGGTCCGCGAGGGAACGACGAACGTGCTCCGCCACGCACAGGGCGCGTCCCGCTGCGAGGTGTCGGTGCGCGCCACGGTCGCGGGCTCGGTGGCACTGCGGATGGAGAACGACGGGGCGGACGGGGACCCCCGACCGGGCACCGGCAGCGGTCTGCCGGGGCTGCGCGAGCGCCTGGCCGAGGTGGACGGCACCCTGGCCACCGAGCGGTGTGCGGACGGGATCTTCCGCCTGACCGCGAGGATTCCGTGGGAGGCGGCCGAATGATCAGGGTTCTGCTGGCGGACGACGAACACCTCATCCGGGGCGCGCTCGCCTCCCTCCTCGCGCTGGAGGACGACATCACCGTGGTGGCGGAGGCCGGATCCGGCGACGAGGCGCTGGCCATGGCCCGGGCACACCGCCCCGACGTGGCCGTCCTTGACATGCGGATGCCCGGGCGTGACGGGGTGTCGGTGGCGGCGCTGCTGCGCGACGAGGTGCCGGAGTGCGCCTCGATGATCGTCACCAGCCACGCCGGGGCCGGGGCGCTGAAGCAGGCGCTGGCGGCGGGTGTGCGCGGCTTCGTGCCGAAGACGGTGTCCGCGCGGCGACTGGCGGAGATCATCCGTACGGTGCACACGGACGGCCGCTACGTGGACCACGAACTGGCGGCGGACGCGATCGCCGCGGGCGAGTCGCCCCTCACTCCCCGCGAGGCGGAGATGCTGTCGCTGGCCGAGGACGGGGCACCGGTGGCGGAGATCGCGTCCCGCGCCGCGCTGTCGCCCGGGACGGTGCGCAACTACCTGTCCGCCGCCGCGGCCAAAGTCGGCGCGGAGAACCGCCATGTGGCGGCGCGGATCGCCCGCGAGCGCGGTTGGCTGTAGGGGTTCGCGCCGACAACGGTCCTCGGCAGTCGGTCAGCGCGGGCGCCGCCAGTCGGTCAGCGCGGACGCCGGCGTCGGCGGCGACCGACGAGGACGGCGCCACCGCCGAGGAGCAGCGCCGCCGCGCCCGCGGTCACCCACGCGGCGGCCGTGTCGGCGGGCCGGGACTCCGCACTGGCGCGGGAGTCGGCCCTGGCGCGGGAGTCGGAGGGGTTGGCCGCGGGCGACGGCCGGGCCGAACCGGTGGCCGTGGCGGCCTTGACGATGAGGTCGGTGACCGCCTGGGGGTGGGCGATCATGGCCACGTGGGAGGAGTTGATCTCCACGGTGTGCGCGTGGGCGCGCTTGGCCTCGAACCGCTCCTGCCGGGGGTTGATGGTCTTGTCCTGCCGGGCGACGAGGAACCACGACGGGATCTGCCGCCACGCCGCCACCTTGGCCTTCTCCGAGAACGCGGCCGTACTGGCGGGCCGTTGGGTCGCCGCCAGCAACTTCGCCGTACTGGCGGGCAGGTCGGCGGCGAAGACCCGGTGGAGCTTGTCCCGCTTGAGGTACAGATCCGTGCCCCGCACCCCGCCACCGGCCCGGTACGGGACCGCCTTGATGGCGGTGGCGAGCTCGCTGGGGTACCGGGCGGCCAGCGACTGCCCGCTCTCCCCTTGTCGAGCACCTGAGCGGACACGTACACCAGCGACTTCACCCGGGAGTTCCCCGCCGCGGCCACGCTGATGACCGCGCCGCCGTAGGAGTGGCCCACCAGCACGATCGGGCCCTTGACGCTGTCCAGGACGGAGGCGATGTAGGCGGAGTCGGTGGTGAGGCCGCGCAGCGGGTTGGCCGGGGCGATGACGGGGTAACCGCGGCGCTCCAGCCGTTCGATGACACCGTTCCAGCTGGAGCCGTCCGCGAACGCGCCGTGGATCAGGACCACGGTGGGTCTACCGCCCGCCGCGTCGTCCTCCGCGGCAGCCGGGGCCACCAGCGCCGCGCACACCGCCAGAGCGCATCCGGCCGCCGCGACGCGTGCGCGGATCCGTCCGCGTCCGGAGCCGAGAGCCGGGGAGGCCGCCATGGTGTCCTCGCTTCCCTGGAGGTCTTCGCGTGAGGGCTGTGGCTCCTCAACGTTCGCCGGACCCGCGGCACGTGGCCGCACGGCGGCGTCCGACCGGGTGAAGTAGGCGATCCACCAGGGTTACGCCACGCCGACAACGATTCCCACGACCCGCGCGCGTCGCCCTTGTACTGCCTTTGCCTCGAGTTCGCCGAGCATTGGCCTGAGCTTGTTTGCATGCAGGAATGGACCACATCACCTTCTTGGTGGCGGTCGTCATCGTCACGGCGCTCGCCTTCGACTTCACCAACGGATTCCATGACACGGCCAACGCGATGGCCACCTCCATCGCCACCGGCGCGCTCACCCCCAGAACGGCGGTTCTGGTGAGCGGGATCCTCAATATCGTCGGTGCCTTCCTGTCCACCGAGGTCGCCAAGACCATCTCCGGTGGCATCGTCGACGACACCCTGGTCACCCCGGGCATGATCTTCGCGGGGCTGGTCGGGGCGATCCTCTGGAATCTGCTGACCTGGCTGGTCGGGCTGCCGTCGAGCTCGTCGCACGCCCTGTTCGGCGGGCTGATCGGGGCCGTGTGGGTCGGTGCGGGCTCTCACGGCGTGCATTTTGACAAGGTTGTCGAGAAGGTGCTGATACCGGCGGTGGCCTCGCCGCTCGTGGCCGGTGTCGTCGCGCTGCTGGCCACCTACCTCGCGTACCGGCTCACCGACCGCGCCCGAAAGAAGTCCGTGACCAAGGGCTTCCGGGCCGGTCAGATCGCCTCGGCCTCGCTCGTCTCGCTCGCCCACGGCACCAACGACGCGCAGAAGACCATGGGCGTCATCACGCTGACCCTGATCTCGACGGGTGCCCTCGGCCACGACGCCGGTCCGCCGCTGTGGCTCATCGCCTCCGCGGGTCTCGCCATCGGCCTCGGCACCTACCTGGGCGGCTGGCGGATCATCCGCACCATGGGCAAGGGGCTGACCGAGATCCAGTCCCCGCAGGGCTTCGCCGCCGAGACCGCCTCCACGTCCGTCATCCTCACCTCCGCCCACCTCGGCTTCG
The DNA here is from genome assembly GCA_005405945.1 of Streptomyces violaceusniger. Lineage (GTDB taxonomy): Bacteria > Actinomycetota > Actinomycetes > Streptomycetales > Streptomycetaceae > Streptomyces > Streptomyces violaceusniger. Next base: position 2,338,945 of record BJHW01000001.1, on the reverse strand, counting down.
CCCTGTCCACCACCCAGGTGGCCTCCGGCAGCATCCTCGGCGCCGGTCTCGGCCGCCGGCTGGCGGAGGTGCGCTGGGGCGTAGCGGGTCGCATGGTGATCGCCTGGATGGTCACCCTGCCCGCGGCCGCGCTGGTCGGCGGCGTCTCCGCGAGCGTGGTCACGAACGGCGGAAACGTGGGCGCGGCGGTCGTCGCGCTGGTCGGCGCGGCCCTCGCCGCGGGCATCGTGCTCCTCTCCCGCCGTAACCCCGTGGACGCGAAGAACGTCAACGACACCCACGAGGTCACCATCCGCAACGAGCCGCCGTCCACGGTCGGCACGGCCGCATAAGTCCTCGATTTCCGGAGAGTTGAAACGATGCATCTCGATTGGACCGCACTCGGCCAGGTCACCGCGGTGAGCATCGGCGTCACCATTGCCGCGGTCACCGTCTTCGCCCTCGGCGTCCTGGGCCTCGCCCGCGTGGAGGCGGCCCGTGAGGAGAACGGCGCCGGCTCGCCCCTGGGCCTCGCCCAGGCCGGGCTGTGCTTCGTGGCGTGCGCGGCGGTGGTGGCCTACGGGATCTATCTGATCGTGCCGCAGTTCCGCTGAGAACGGATCCACTGAGAACGGAAAGGAAGGACCGCATGACAACGCCGCCCTTGCTGTCCGAGCTGGCCGACCTGACGGTCGACTACAGCGACCACGACGACCCCGTGCTCATCCGGCCGGACGGAAGCCCGGTCGACACCTGGCGGGAGAACTATCCCTACGCGCACCGCATGGAGCGCAAGGAGTACGAGTGGCACAAGCGGCTCCAGCAGATAGAACTGCTGAAGCTGCAGAGCTGGATCAAGGAGACCGGACGCCGGCTCGTCATCGTCTTCGAGGGTCGGGACGCGGCCGGCAAGGGCGGCACCATCAAACGCTTCACCGAGCACCTCAACCCGCGTGGCGCGCGGGTCGTGGCGCTGGAGAAGCCGACCGAGCGCGAACGTGGCCAGTGGTACTTCCAGCGCTATGTGGAGCACCTGCCGACCGCGGGTGAGATCGTGCTCTTCGACCGGTCCTGGTACAACCGGGCCGGGGTCGAGCGGGTCATGGGCTTCTGCTCCAGGGACGAGTACCGGCGCTTCATGCGCCAGGCGCCGCTCTTCGAGCGGATGCTCGTGGACGACGGCGTGGACCTGGTGAAGTTCTGGTTCTCGGTGTCCCAGAGCGAGCAGCGCACCCGCTTCACGATCCGTCAGGTGGATCCCGTACGGCAGTGGAAGCTCAGCCCGATGGACCTCGCCTCGCTGGCCCGCTGGGACGACTACACCGCCGCGAAGGTCGCCATGTTCCGCGAGACGGACACGGAGTACGCGCCCTGGACGGTGGTCAAGAGCAACGACAAGAAGCGGGCGCGCGTGGAGGCCATGCGCAGTGTGCTCGCCCGTTTCGACTACGCCGACAAGGACGAGGAGGTCGTCGGCACCCCCGACCCGCGCGTCGTGGGCGCGGCGGCGGGTCTGCTGGAGGAGGGCGAGGACGACACGAACGACGCCACCGACGGCGCCACGGGCGAAACCGACGACGGCGACGGGCGCTGACGAGCACACCGAAGCCGGGCACACGGGACCCGGGCACACCGAAACCAGGAGCCAGGGCCGCCCCGGGTTGTCCAGGCGATCCCGTCGGAGAACTCCACGTCGCTCGCCCAGGACAGTCTGGGCGCGGTCTCCGGCGCGCTCGCCCTCGGCGTCGGCTCGGTCGGCCTGCTCGGCAAGCTGGTGGCGGACTCCCTGGAGGAGACCGACCCCGGTCCGGCCCGGGCCCTGGCGGCCACCGGCGCCCGCGGGCACCAGGTGTTCTTCGGGGCCGTTCTGCCCCGGGCCTGGCCCGCGGTGGTAGGACACCTGCTGTACCAGCTGGAGGTCAATGTGCGCTCGGCGACCCTGCTCGGCATCGTCGGCGCCGGTGGCATCGGCTACGACCTGCTGAACGCGGCCCGGGTCCTGCAGTTCCCCGTGGTCACCACCATCGTGCTGATGGTGCTGGGGCTGGTGCTGCTCATCGAGGGACTGGCCGTCTGGGTGCGCAAGGTGTACGCCTGACCCGCCCGGCGGAGGACACGACAACCGTTCCCACCGTTCACCCGCCGGAAGCGAAATGGTTCATTTCGCCGACGTGTCCGGACAACTCGTGAGGGCCAGAGTGGCCAGGTGCCCCGTCGAAGCCGCTACACGGAGATTGCCGAGGTGCTCGCCGCCGAAATAGCAGACCAGCCGACTGACGTCGGCGTCGCCAGCGAGCACGAGATCGCCGCCCGCTTCGGCGTCAGCCGTGCGGCCGCCCGCTCCGCACTCCAGGAGCTGGAAGGCCGCTATCTGGTCCGCCGGGTCCGGGGCGCGGGCACCTTCGTCAACCGTCCGCTGGACTATGTGCTCTCCCAGAGCCGGGTCCCCTCGATGCACCAGACCATCCGCGGCGCGGGCGGTGTGCCGCGCACCGTGGTGCGCGACGTGACCACCGTCCCGGCCACCGGCGCCATCGCCGAGCGGCTGGAGCGCGAGGAGGGCAGCGCGGCCCACCTGCTGATCCGGCAGTCGTACATCGACGGCCTGCTCAGCGGCTGGTCCCAGGAGTGGATCCCGGTCGACATGCTGCCGGAGCTGGACGCGGCCGTGCACGCCGTGGAGTCGCTGGACTCCATCCTGCGGCAGATGCGCGGGGTGACCCCGGTGCGCTCCTGGTGCCGGGTGAGCAGTGCGCTGCCGGACCGGCGGGTGGCGGCGGGGCTGGAGACGGAGCGCAACCGGCCGGTGTGGCTGGTGGAGAGCCTGAGCCGGGACGCGGCCTCCGGCCGTGCGGTGATGTGCAGCTCCGCCTGGTCCCGCCCGGACAGCATCCGGATCATCGTCGAGCTCGACGACCCGGCCGCCACCCCCTGACCACCCCGTCACCTTCGCCCGGTCAGCCGCGGTCCGCGTGCCCCCGCTTCCGGCGCTGGACGTACAGGCGACGACCCTCCGGGCCGGTCCACTCCAGCCGTACGACACCGGGCACGGCGGCGTCGGCGATGCGCGACGGGTCGGACCAGTAGCCGAAGTTCGGATTGCGGAAGAACGTGGCCCACAGGTGGCCGCCGTGGTCCACGAAGACGTTGTTGTGTCCGGCGCCGACACCCGCGGTCCACCGCTCGGAGTACGGCCCCTCGAAGCTGTCCGAGACGGCGATGACGGCGTCGTAGTGGTACTGCACACGGCCCGGACCGGGCGGGTCGTAGGCGTAGCGGGTGCTGCCGTCGGGATTGACCGACGTCCGGTTCCACGCGGCCTGGAGGAGGTAGTACGCGCCCTCGTGCTGGAACACATACGCACCCTCGAGGTACGGCTCGGGGGAGTAGGGCCGCTGCCGGAACGCCGGGAGGCCGCTCGCCGGGACGATGTCCTCCATGTCGTCCCGGAACGTCGCGTACAGGTTGTTGTGCAGCACGAGCCGCGCGGTGTCGCCTTCGGTGAAGAGGCTGCCGTCGATGTGGTGGTACGCGCCGGGCTCGATGAACTCCGGCCCGCCGATGAACGGTTCGCCGAAGGGCTTGTCGAGGTTGCCCTCGATGAGCCGGTACGGGCCCTCGATACCGCCCTCGCTCACGAGCAGGAACGAACCGACCTTCCGGGAGTGGTCGCCCATGCACGCGACGATGTACCAGGTGTCGCGGAAGCGGTGCAGCTCCGGGGCCCAGACCTGGCCGCGCTTGCCGAACCGCTCGTCGTACCAGTACTCCTGCCACGGGGCGACGACGGTGCGTCCGGGCCGGTTCTCGCCGACGAACTCGGGCGACCACACCTTGCCCCGCTCGGCGCCGGGCCGGATGCCGGTCGTGTCCACCAGCCTCCAGGGCCCGCGCAGGGACGGGGCCACCCACACGAAGATGCCGTCGTTCCACGGGCCGGCGGCAGTGAGCCCGGGCACGCGGGTGGTGCCCGTGGCCACGTAGACCGGACGGCCGTCCACGACGAAGCAGTTGACGTAGGTGTCCCGCATCCAGACCAGGCCGCGCTCCCGGTCGCGGGGGCGTGGCTCGAGCGGGAGGATGAAGGAGTTGTCCTCGCGCGGCCACAGGTCCGGGCGGGTGTCCGCGAGGCCGTAGGGGGCGAGTTCGGGCCAGTTCGACGGGTACCGCCGCGTCGCGGCGGCCTCCGGGGGCGATGCCTGGGCGGCGGCCGCGGGCAGTCCCGCCGCCACGCCCAGGGAACCCGCTACTCCGGCCAGCAATGTGCGTCTGTGGATGGGCGACCTGTTCTCCGAGCTGGTTGGCATGCACACAGCATGCGAACCCCATCGATTTTCGTCAAGAGCCAGGAAAAAAGATGACGCGGCGCGGACCGGGTACCCGATGCGGGGCGCCCGGAGGGTCCGGACGCCCCGCCCGGAAAGGCGGTGACTCATGGATCTGCCCCGTGCCCGTGCGCACGGCACCGTGACCCAGCGGCTCATCGATGATCATCTGTTGTCCGGCCGGATGGAGCCGGGGGAGGAGATCGCGCTGCGGGTGGACCAGACGCTGACGCAGGACGCCACCGGCACGCTGGTGATGCAGGAGCTGGAGGCGCTGGCCCTGGACCGGGTCCGTACCGAGGCCAGCGTCCAGTACGTCGACCACAACATCCTCCAAGCCGACGAGCGCAATGCCGAGGACCATCTCTTCCTGCGCTCGGCCGCCCGCCGCTTCGGCCTGTGGTTCTCCAAACCCGGCAACGGCGTCTCCCACCCGACCCATATGCACCACTTCGGCGCCCCCGGTAAAACGCTGGCCGGTTCCGACTCGCACACCTGCGCGGCCGGTTCCCTGGGCATGCTGGCGATCGGCACCGGCGGCCTGGAAGTGGCGCTCGCCATGGCCGGACGGCCGCTCCACCTCACCATGCCGAAGGTCTGGGGCATCCGGCTGACCGGCGAGCTGCCCCGTGGGTCAGCGCCAAGGACGTGATCCTGGAGCTGCTGCGCCGCCACGGGGTGCAGGGAGGCGTCCATCGTGTCCTGGAGTACCACGGCCCCGGTCTGGCCTCCCTCACCGCGATGGACCGCCACGTCATCGCCAACATGGGGGCGGAACTCGGCGCCACCACCACCGTCTTCCCCTCGGACGGGGCGGTGCGCGGCTTCCTCGACGGGGTGGGGCGCGGCGATGACTTCGTCGAGATCACCGCGGAGGAGGACGCGTCCTACGACCTCGACGAGGAGATCGACCTGTCGTCGCTGGAGCCGCTCATCGCACGGCCCACCTCCCCGGGGAACGTCGTGCCGGTCCGGGAGGCCGCCGGGGAGCCCGTTGCCCAGGCCGTCATCGGCTCCTCCGCCAACCCCGGGTTCCGCGACTTCGCCGTTCCGGCCGCCATGGTGGCCGGGCGGCAGGTCCCGGCCGGGGTGAGCTTCGACATCAACCCGACATCCCGCGAGATCCTCCAGGACCTGACGCGCTGCGGTGCCACGTTCGACCTGATCGCCGCCGGTGCCCGCATCCACCAGTCGGGCTGTCTGGGCTGCATCGGCATGGGGCAGGCCCCGGCCTCGGGAAGCAACTCCCTGCGCACCTTCCCGCGCAACTTCCCCGGTCGCTCCGGCACCGCGGACGACGCGGTGTGGCTGTGCTCACCGGAGACCGCCACGGCCTCCGCGCTGACCGGCGCCATCGCGGATCCGCGCGACTGGGCCGACCGCGTCTCGGCGGCCCCTCCCACGCCGGAGGCGCCCGACCCGCCCTCGCACAACGACGCCATGCTGGAACCACCGCTGCCACCGGACGAGGCCGCACGCGTCCAACTGGTACGCGGCCCCAACATCTCCGCACTGCCAAAGCTGGATCCGCTGCCGGACAGCATCCACGGCCCCGTGCTCCTCAAGGCCGGTGACGACGTCTCGACCGACGAGATCTCCCCGGCCGGGGCGGACGCCCTGCCCTACCGCTCCAACATCCCCAAGCTGGCGGGATTCACCCTCACCCGGCTGGACCCCGACTATCCGCGGCGCGCCGAGGCGGCCCGGGAGGACACCGGGCATCTCATCGTCGCCGGTGCGAATTACGGACAGGGCTCGTCCCGCGAACACGCCGCCATCGCTCCGCGCTACCTCGGGCTGCGAGCCGTCATCGCCAAGTCCTACGCCCGCATCCACTGGCAGAACCTGGTCAACTTCGGTGTGCTGCCGCTCGAATTCGAGGACCCCGCCGACTACGACCGGATCGGCCCCGACGACCGGCTGCATGTGCCCGGTCTGCGCGACGCCCTCGCACCGGGCGGCGAACCGACCCTCCGCGTCCGCAACGCGACCCGGGACGAGGAGTACACCGTCCGCCACCGCCTCTCGCCCGGCAGCGGGAAGCGGTGCTCGCGGGCGGTATCATCCCGGCTCTCGCACACTGAGGTGAGTGCTATGACCCTGAGCGACGGAACGTATCGGATAGGCCCGCCGGACGCCCGGCTGCTGATCAAGACCAGCCGTACCGGGCTCGGCCGGAGGGCCGGGCACGATCTGACGCTGGAGGCCACCCGATGGTCCGGGGACCTGGCGGTTGCCGTCGGCGCCCCTGAGCGGTCGTCGGTGAGCGTGACGATCGAGACGGACTCGCTCGACGTCCGGGAGGGGACCGGCGGGCTGAAACCACTCACCGACGGCGACCGGGCCGACATCAAACGGACGCTGGAGGGCAAGGGGCAGCTGCACACCGCGGAGCACCCCACGATCACCTTCCACTCCACCCACATCACCGGAACGCCCGAGTCCTTCGAGGTCACGGGCGACCTCACCATCAAGGGCCGGACCCACCCGGTGACGGTGCACGGGAGCGCCGATCCGGACGGGACGCTGCGCGGCTCGGCGTCCTTCCCGCAATCCACCTGGGGGATCAAGCCGTACACCGCGTTCCTGGGCGCGTTGAAGCTGGCCGACGAGGTCCGGGTGGAGTTCGTGTGCCCCGGCGTGGCGGGCCGTTGAGGGGCCGCCACGCCGGGGGTGCATCCAGGGGGTGCCGCTAGCTGTCGCTGTCGCTGGTGCTCCCGGTCCGGGACGCGTCCTGGCAGCTCTCCGCGCCCTTGCACCGCTGGAGCGCGGTGAGGGTGCGGTGCAGGGCGGCCCGTTGCCCGGCCGACAGGGACGCCGCCCGGTTGTTCAGCTGCTCGGGGTCGGAGTCCAGATCGTAGAACTCGCGCTCCCCATCGGTGTATTCGACATAGAGGGAGTCATCGGTGCGCATCGCCGCGTAGGTCGGCGGATCGCCCGCGTTCGCGGGCGCCGCGTCGGGATCGCCCTTCTTGGACGCCGCGCGATGGTGCTCGACCAGGACGGCCTCGCGCCACTCCTCCTCCGTGCGCCCGTGCATCAGGTCGTTCAGGCTGTGCCCGTCCACGGTCGACGGCGGGTCCACGCCCGCGAGGTCCAGGAAGGTCGGGTTGAGGTCGACGTTCTCCGCGAGCTGCGACACCTTCTCACCGGCCGGAACATCGGGTCCGGTGACCATCAGCGGCACGTTGACATCGGTGTCGTAGGCGGTCTGCTTTCCGGTGCGGAGCCGGTGTTCGCCCATGTGGAAGCCGTTGTCCGACCCGAACACGATATAGGTGTCGTCCGCCAGGCCCTTGTCCTCGAGTGTCTTCTCCAGCTGACCGATCATGTCGTCGACCGCCTGGACCGAGCGCACTCGCTTGGCGAAATTCCGGTCGATCCTCTTCTTCTCCTTCGACGTCAGCGGTGACAAGGAGCGCTGCCATTCCGGCGCGTTGAGGGTCGCCTTGTCATAGGCATCGGTCTGCGGATCCTTGAGCCCGGGAACTTGCCCTTGTCGCGCGGCGCGGGTACGTAGGGGCCGTGCGGTGCGAACGTGGCCACCTCCAACATGAACGGCTTCTTCTCTTCCGCCGAGGCGCCGATGAACGAGGTGGCCTTCTTCGACAGGACGTCCGTCAGATAGTCCTGGGGGGCCTTCCCGTAGGGCACGACCTTGCCGTTCTCGTTCAGCTCGTAGTTGTACTCGTTGTAGCCCTCCCCGGCGACGTCCCACTCGTCCCAGCCGGAGGGCACATAGGGCTTGTCGGTGCCGTTCTTGTCGCCCGGCTGGTATCCGTTGAGGTACTTGCCCATGAACCCGGTGCGATAGCCGGCGCGTTGCAGCGAGGGCCCGAAGGTCTTCTTTTCGTTGCCGTTCTTCAGAAAGGCGCGGTAGCCGCCGTCGTCGCCGCTGTTGGTGAAGACACCGGTGTTGTGCGGGTATTGACCGGTGAGGATGGATGTACGCGACGGGCAGCACAGCGAGTCGGTGGCGAAGAAGTTACTGAAGGTCGTCCCCTTCTTCTGCATCTCCTGTACGTGCGGCATGTACTTCACGAGATTCCATGCCAGGTCGTCAGTGAGGACGTACACGATGTTGGGCTTCGTGCCGGAACGCGAGGCGGGGGTGTCGGAGGAGCCGCTTTCGGCCGCCGCGTTCCCCCCTCTGTCGCACGAGGCCAACATCGCGACGGCCAGGGCCGCGCACAAGGCGGCGAGGACACGTGGACGGCGACTGTCGAACATGGCGCAACCTCCTACGAGTTGGGCGTCTTCGTCGCCGGGAACCGTAGGAGGCGGCTTTGTGTGATTCTTGTGAGTCGCCTACGGCATGGCGGCGTGCTGTTTGACGAGTTCGTAACTGCGCAGGCGCGCGGCCAGCGCATAGACCGGTGTGACCAGCATCAGCTCCTCCGCGCCGGTCGCCTTCGCCACCTCCGTCAGCCGCCGCAGGACCGTCTCGGGCGTGCCGTACGCCTGATGGGCCCCGAACGCCGCGACCCCCGCCCGCTCCTCCGCGGTGAACGGATGCGCCGACGCCTCCTCGGGCGAGGGGAACGGGACCTCGCTGTGCCCCTTGAGGAGCCCGGCCTTGACGACGTTCATCGGGCCCGCCAGCCACCTGGCCTCGTCCTCGGTTTCGGCGCACACGGTTTCCACGCACACCAGCACACGGGGACTCTCGCACCACGGGGAGGGGGAGAAATGGGCGCGGTAGTGGTCGAGCGCGGCGAGGGTGTTGTCGGGGCGGATGTGATGGGCGAAGGCGAGCGGCAGGCCGAGCTCGGCGGCGAGCGCCGCACCGGCGTCGCTGGAGGCCAGCAGCCACGGCTCGGGGAGCGTGCCGAGCGCGACCTCCTCGACCAGGAACCGCAGCGTCGCCGCCACATCGTCCCGGTACGCGTCGTCCGTCGTCGGACCGGCGCCACGCCGCAGCGCCCGGGCCGTGGCCTCGTCGAAGGTGCCGGGACCGCGGCCGATGCCCAGGTCGATCCGGTCGGGGTGCAGCGCGGCGAGGGTGCCGAACTGCTCCGCCAGCATGATGGGGGCGTGGTTGGGGGCCAGTACGCCTCCGGAGCCCAGGCGGATGGCCGACGTCGACGCGGCCGCGTGGGCGGTCAGGACCACGGGCGGGAAGGCGCCGATGGCGGGGGAGTGGTGGTGCTCGGCGTACCAGAGTCGGCGGTAGCCGAGGGCGTCGAGACGCTGGGCGAAGGCGGTGGTGTCACGCAGTGTGTCCACGGCTCGCGTACCAGCTTGGACCATGGCGACTTCCAGCGCGGAGAGCGGCACATCGATCATGCTGTGAGCATACGGAGTGCCGGCGGTGTGCGGCAGCGATTCCCCGACGCCGGGGGTTCGGAACCCCGGCGGTCGGGGTATGCGTTGACGGTTTGGCCCACGAAAGAGGAGCGAGACCGCATGGCTGCCACGCTGGACGACATCACCCGCACCTGGCTTCGGGAACCCCGGTTCTGGCAGGTGGCCACGTTGAATCCGGACGGCTCGCCGCAGTTGACGCCGATGTGGGCCGATCTGGAGGACGGCCTGGTGGTGATCAACACCTCGGCGGGCCGGGTCAAGGAGGAGAACCTGCGGCGTGATCCCCGCGTGTCGCTGTGCTGTATGGACACCGAGGACCCGTATCACCGGGTGGAGATCCGAGGCAGCGCCGTCCGCTTCGTCTCGGGCGATCCGGCCGTACGGGTGATGGACCGTCTCGCGCAGAAGTACCTGGGCACGGAGACGTTCCCGTGGCTGGCCTCCGGTGAGGTGCGGGTGGCGGTCTACATCGAGCCGCACCATGTCCACCGCGTCGTGGGCGTGGAGAAGTTCCGGCCGGGAGTGCTGCCGGAGGCGTGAGGACGCCGTTCCGGTAACGGGGGACAGGGCACGGGGGACCGGACACGGGTGCAGGGCACGGGGGAGGAGCGCGTGTGGACGAAGAACGGCCTCACGGCGATGGCGATGGCGATGGCCGTGTGGGCGACCCGCTCGCCGACGCCGTCCGGGGCGTGCTGGGTTGGGCCACGGATGACATACCGCGGTTCACGGAGCTCCTGGTGTGGCTGTACCGGGCCGTGGACCGCACCGCGATCTCCCCCGAGGAGGCCCACGCGGAAGTGGCGGCCCTGGGCCTGGACCGACCGGCCTTCGTACCGCTGCGCGAGCTGCTGGCCGGGATCAGGTCGGGCGAGGGCGACCCCCGGGCGCTGGCCCAGGGCGCCCGTCGCGGCGCGGACGCCACCCGGCGGGCCCTGCGGCAGCTGCCCCAGCACATCCCCGAGCGGCCCCGCCTCGCCAAGCTGCACGCCATCCTGCTGGTGTGGGCCAACTTCCTGGTGCCCGGCACGATGGACTTCGACGAGCTGGACGAGGCCATGTCGGAGCCGGGGCCGCACCCCGACGACCGTCCCGGCGGTCCGGAGCACGTCGGCCTGGAGCAGCAGCTGGCCACTCTCGTCGATGCCGTAAGGGTGTCCCAGACCGGCGATCTGGCACACCTGGAGACCAGCGCCGCCCGGCTCCGCGCGATCACCGACTCGCTGTCCGCGGACAGCGCGAAGGCCGCGGCCGCCCGCCGTTCCCTGGCCATCGGCATGGCCGGGCGCCTCCATGAGGCGGCCACGCTCGGCGGCGGCCTCCGGGCCGCCGACGCCGCCCTGACGATGGCCAGGGAACTGCGCGCCGCTGACGACCGGGAGGGCTCGGTGCCGCCCGCGGGCACGCTCAACACGGTGGTGTTCGCCGCCCAGCACGAGCTGGGCCTGGCCCGCCGCAGCGGGGACTTCGGCGCACTGCCGCGCCTGGTCGAGGAGTTGACCGGTCTGTACGCCGCACTGCCGCCCGACCAGGAGAACCGCTTCGCCCTCGCCGCCACCCTGGCCGAGGTCCATCGGGAACGGGCGGCCCTCACCCAGGACCCGGCCGAATTACGCGCCGCGGCCCGGTATCTGAGGGAGGTGGTGAAGACCGACCCACGGGGGATCGCCCCCATGCTCGCGGGGTACTTCCCCGCCCTGCGCGCCTCCGCGCTGACCCAGCTGATCATGGTCGAGCCCGGCCGGGACGCCGCCGACGAGGCCATCGCCGAGGTCCACCGGGTCCTGGAGGGGCCGCAGCCCTTCCCTCACCAGGAACTCCGGCTGCGGTATCAGCTCGGTCGGGCCCTGCTGCACACGGCCCGCCACTTCGATGACCCGGACCTGCTCGACAGTTGCGTCACCGAGCTGTCCCGGGTCCGCGAGCTGATCGTCCGGGGCGATGGCCTGCCGCACACCGCCGACGCCCTGACCCAGCTCTCCGAAGCCCTCTGGCTGCGCCGCGGGCGGGGCGGTCCGCGCGCCGCCGCGGACCGCGAGGCCGCCCTGGCCGCCAGAGGCGAGGCGCTGATCGGGCTGTCCGCCGACGTCCTGCTCCAACTCGGCTCCGAGCACGGCCTGTTCGTGGCCCGCTTCGCGTCGGCACAGGCGCTGTGGCTGGCCTACTGGTCCACCGTGTGCGACCGCCCGGCCGAAGCGGTGGACGCGCTGGAGCTGGGCCGGGCGCTGGTGCTGCGGGCCGCCGCCGCGTCCCGTGGCATTCCCGAACTCCTCGAAGCCCGGGGACACCCCGACCTGGCCCGGCAGTGGCGCGCCGAGGCCGCCGCGGACCCGCTCCAACTCGACACCGCGGGCGCGCTGCCGGGCCGGGCCACCGGGCCGCAGATCCCGGGCAGCCTGCGCCGCAGGGCCCTTGAGGCGCTGGGCGTGGGCAGCGGCGCGGACGCCTCCGAACTGCTCGGCACACCGGACCTGCGGGCCCTGAGGGCCGGGCTCACCGCCGCGGGCGCCGACGCGCTCGTCCACCTCGTCCCCGGGCAGCGCCCCGGCATGCCCGGCTTCGCCCTGCTCGTCCGCCCCGGCACCGGCGAGCCGCAGCCCACCGTCCTGAAGCTGCCGCTGCTGACCCCCGGCAGCCCGCCGCTGGAGCGCTACCTCGATGTCACCGCCCGGCGTACCGGGGCAGCCGCCGACGCCACGGCCGATCCGGGCCGTCGGACGCAGTGGGACGGGCAGTGGGAAGTGGCGTTGCGCGAGCTGTGCGACTGGGCCTGGCCCGCAGCGATGGGCCCCGTCCTGGCCGCCGTGGGCCCGCTCCACCGGCCGCCGCGGATCGTGCTGGTGCCGTGCGGTCCCCTCGGCGCCGTCGCCTGGCACGCGGCCCGCACCCCGTACGGGAGCGACGGGCGCGAGCACCGGTACGCCTGCGAGGAAGCGGTGTTCAGCTACGCCCCCTCCGGCGCCGAGTTCCTGCGGGCCGCGGCCCGGGACCGGCTGCCCACCACCGACGGGCAGGTCCTGGTGGCCGACCCCGAACTCAGCCTCGTATGGGCCGAGATCGAGGCGGAGGCGCTGCACACGGCCTGCTACCCCGACGGCCTCCGCTACGGCGAGTTCCCCACGGCCGACGTCAGCGACGCGCCGGGGACACCCGAGGACATCCTCGCCGCCCTGCCCGGTGGCGGCTCACCGGTGGCCGTTGTGCACATCTGCTGCCACGCCCTGGCCGGTCCGGACCCCACGCGCTCGGCACTCCGGCTCGCCGCCCCGCCGACCGGTCCCGAGGACGCCGGACGCCTGACCGTGGCCCGCATCCTGGACGGCGCCGCCACCGAACGGCCGGGCGGCGCGGGCCCGTTGGTGGTGCTCAGCGCGTGCGAGACGGACCTGAGCACCCGCGACCACGACGAGGCCCTGACGCTGTCCACCGCCCTGGTCGCCCGTGGCGCGGCCGATGTCATCGGCTCGCGCTGGGCCGTGAACGACGCCCCGACGGCCCTGATGATGGCCGTCTTCCACGACTTCGTCACCACCCACGGCCTCGCCCCGGTGGACGCGCTGCGCGCGGCCCAGCTCTGGATGCTCGACCCGCGCCGCGAGCCCCCGCCCACCCTCCGCGGCGAACTCCGCGGCGAGGCCACCCGCACCGACCTCGACCACATCCACCTCTGGGCCGCCTTCACCCACCAGGGCAACCCGGCGGCCCGGGACACACCCTGATCCCAGCTCCGCGCACCGCGCCCTCCGGCCGAAGGCCGAAGGGCGGGCGGGTGCGGTGCGGAGGCCGGAGGGCTATCCGAGGACGAGCGGGAGCTTCGCGGCGAGGTCGCCCAGGTCGGCCTGCTCCTCGGCGGTCGGGGCCCGTCGCCCGGTGCCGACCAGCAGCGCGTCCTTGTCGGACCACGACGCGGGGAACGCCGCCCCGGCGATCCGCTCCAGCATCTCGCGCGCCCCGGCCAGGCTTTCGGCGGGAGGCTCCGCCACGCCCGGGAGGTGGGCGATCAGGTCGAGATGGTGCAGGCTCCACTCCATGACGTACGCGGAGAGGTAGTCGCCCGCGGTGAGCACCACATCGCGGGTGCTGACCCGGAGGGCCGGGTCGGCGAGCCCGGCCGCGCGCCCGGCGGCGGAACCCACGTCGTCGAGGTGGAACTTCAGCAGCCACGGGTCCTCGTACGCGGCGGCCAGCCGGACGATCAGCGCGTCGAGCGGGTCGTCACCGGTCGGCGGCGTGTCGGCCACCTCCCAGTAGGTCACCGCGTCGCGCGTCGGTTCCGCGTCGGTGGGGGTCGCCAGGGTGATCAGGACGTCCTGGGCGTCGATGACCAGGTGGCACACCAGGTCCCGTACGAGCCAGCCGGCACAGCCGGAGGGCCGTGCGAAGTCCTCGTCCGGGAGTTCGGCGACCGCCGTGCGCAAGGCCGTCCATGAGCGTGAGAAGAGATCCACAGCCGCAAGCTAGCAGCGCGCGGCCCGCCGGGCGACCGATTTCTTCCCCGCCCCGCGAACGCTCAACTCGCACCCGTGAAAGGGGATTCGCGAGGCCTCGATGCCGTTGTCCCCGGCCGGTCATGTGTCGTAGTGGCGGACGTCGTCGAGGTATTCGCGCGCCCGCTCCTGGACCAGCGGGGGCAGTTTCCCGGCGGCCAGATCGGCGAAGGTGGTCTTCTCCAGCACCTGCCGCAGACTCGCCCGCACCGCGCGCCACACATCGGGCAGCACCGCCGCCGCTCCGGGGTACTCCAGACCGTTGAGGCCCACGTCCCGCACGTTGGCCAGCGGGCCGTCGATGACGCGGATCGCGTCGGCGAGGGTGATCTCCTTCGCCGGGCGCGCCAGCAGATATCCGCCTTCCGGGCCCCGCACACTGCGCACCAGATGGGCCAGGCGCAGCTCGCGCAGGATGCCGAAGAGGAAACGCAGGGGAATGTCCTGCCGGGTCGCCACCTGCTCGGCGGTCAGGGGTGAGCCCTCCGCGGCCGCCAGTTCGGCCATCGCCCGGACGGCATAGTCCGACTTGGCTGTGATCCGCACCAGGGCAAGTTATCACGCACGTCCGTTTTCATGGGGCCGGGCCCCATACCACCGGCTTGGGTATCCACCCTGGTGGCGCCAAAGGGTGCCTCGTTGTTCCGCCATGAGTTTACCAAGTTCATTGAATTGGTGAACTTAGATGGCTACGGTACCGGTGCGTGAGCGGGGCATCTGTTCCGCTCCGCCGCAGGTTCCGGGGAAGCGGGAGGTATCACATGGCATCGCCAGAGCCGTGTAGCACATCAGGGCCGGGTACGAGGACCGTCGCCGTCGTGGGGGCGGGGGCCGCCGGCGCGCTGGTGGCGATCCAACTCTGCGAGACCGCGGCACGCCGCCGTGTCCCGTTCGAACTCCTGCTGATCGATCCCGCCCCGGAGGCCGGTCGCGGCATCGCCTACTCCACCCTCGACCCGCGCCACCGCCTCAATGTGCCTGCGGGCAAGATGAGTTGCTACCCCGACGATCCCGGACACTTCGTGCGATGGCTGTGTCACCACGGCGAACCGGGCGTGCGCAGCGGCGACTTCGCGGAACGCTACCGCTACGGCGCCTACCTCGCCGACACCCTCGGCCGAGCCATCATGGCGGCCCAGGGGGTCGTCGCCGTCCGCCGACTGCGCACCCGGGCCACCGGCTGCCACTGGACCACGCTCCCCGGCGGGGACCCGCGGGCCCGGCTGGAGCTCGCCGACGGCCGTACCGTCGAGGCGCACCGCGTGGTGCTGGCCACCGGGCCGTCCCGCGCCACCGCCGCCTGGGCCCCCGAGAGCCTGCGTGGCAACGACCGCTTCATCGCCGACCCCTGGGCGCCGGGCGCCCTGGACGCCGCCCTCCAGGACGGGCGGAAGGAGGACGTACTCCTCGTCGGCACCGGGCTGACCTCGGTGGACATCGCCATGACGCTCGACCGCCCCGGCCGCACCGTGCACACCGTCTCCCGTGGCGGAAGGCTGCCCCAGGCGCATGCGGTGGACCCGCTGCCCGCCGCCACGTGTGCCACACCACTGCACGGTCTTTCCCTGGCCGCGCTGCGGGCCGCGGTGCGTCAGCACATCGGCCGTGTGATGCGCACCCACGGCGACTGGCGGCCCGCGGTGGACGGGCTGCGCCCGGTCACGGCCGAGATCTGGGCGTCGATGTCCACGGCGGAACGGGCCGAGTTCGTGGAGCGGGACGGCTCGTTGTGGAACACCCACCGCCACCGCATGCCCCCGGCCACCGCCGAGGCGGTCGGGCGCATGCGCCGCACCCGGCGGATGCGGACGTACCAGGGGCGGCTCGGCTCCGCCGCGACCCGGCCCGACGGCTCCCTGACCGTGTCCCTCACCACCGCCGACGGTCCGCGCACGCTGCCCGTGGGCTGGGTGGTGGACTGTACGGGGCCGGGCCTGCGGCTCTCCGACACGGCCGACCCGCTGTGGCGGAGCCTGCTCGACCAGGGCGCCGCGCTGCCCGGCCCGCTCGGCATGGGCGTCGCCACCGACCACGGACGGCTGCGCGGCGCCGACGGCGGTACGACACGCCCCCTGTGGACCCTCGGTGCGCCCCGCCGCGGCGAATTGTGGGAGACCACCGCCATCCCGGAGATCCGGGCGCAGGCCGCCACCATCGCCGAGGCCGTACTCGACCCGTGGACGGCCCCCGCGCCCCCCGCCACCGGTGGCCCCGCCCGGCGCCGGACACGCCGGCCCACGGACACCTCGGGCTTCCCCGTCAGCACCCACGCGGCCGCCGCAACCGCCTACCGCCTCGGCGTGGACCGGCTGTTGAAGGTCCGGACCGGGGCCGCACAGGCGCTCCGCCGCTCCGTGGCGCTCGACCCCGGATTCGCCCTCGGTCACGCCGCGCTCGCCCTCATCGGCCATGAGTGCGGGGCCGACGTGGACGTCTCGCGTGCCCTGGCCGACGCCCGGCGCGCGGTGCGCGAGCGCGCCGGCACTTTCGAACGCTCCTTCGTGGACGTCGTCTCCCGCCGCGTCCTGCACCCGCCCGCGGACGGCGACGCCGCCCTCCTCCGCCACCTGGAGGCGTACCCCGGTGACGCGCTGGCGCTCGCCGTCGCCGTGCCCACCATCGCCTTCTCCGGTCTGCGCGATCTCGACGGCACCACCGCGCTCCGCGTGGTCGAGCGCACCGCCCCGGCGCACGGGGGAAGCTGGTTCCACACCTCCCTGCTCGCCTTCATGCGCCAGGAGCAGGGCCGTTACGACGAGGCCGGAGCCCTGGCCGAGCGGGCCCTGGCCGCCGAACCCGCCTCCGGCCATGCCATGCACGCCCTCGCCCATGTGCACTACGAGTCCGGTGACCACCAGGCGGGCCGTGAGCGACTTCAGCGGTGGCTGGCCCACCAGGGCCGGGGCGGATCACACCGCGCCCACTTCTCCTGGCACGCCGCCCTGCACGAACTCGCCCTCGAGGACACGGCGGCGGTCCGCCGCCGGTGGGCGGAGCAGCTGTCGCCGGGGAAGGTGTACGGCGTCCGCGCCCTGGTCGACTCCGGCTCCCTGCTGTGGCGCGCCCGGCTGGCGGGCGCGTGGCAGGGCCCGCTCCCGATCGGCGACGTCCTGGACACGGCGCCCGCCGACGTCCTGGAGCGTCCGGCCACCGCGTTCGTCGCCCTGCACTCCGCCATCGCCCTCACCGCCGCCGACGACCTGCCGGGGCTGCGACGGCTGCGGGTCCACGCCCTGCGCGCCGACGAGGTGCAGCGAAGTGTCATCGCCCCGCTGTGCACGGCGTTCGAGGACATCCTGGAAGAGCGCTGGACGGACGCGGCGCGTGGATTGGAACGCCTCCTGCCACGGCTCCCCGGCGTGGGCGGCAGCGCCGCGCAGCGCGAGGTCGTGGAGGAGGCGTTGCTGTACGCGCTGGTGTCCGCGGGCCGGTGCGAGGCGGCCCGGGAGCGCCTGGAGGAGCGGCTGGACCGCCGTGCCTCTCCCCACGACCGGCGACGGCTGACGGCCCTCTCCTCCTGACCGCACTGTGACGCCTGTGGCGGGGTGGTCCCCTCCCCGCCTCTTCCCTCAACTGGGGCTCCGCCCCTGGATCCCGGCCCCTGGAAGTGGGAAGGGGCGGGGAGGGGACGGCTCCGCCGATTCCCGGACCGGGGCGGTGACATGTGTGGGGGATGACAGTGGACCAGACCACTTCCGTCTCATGTCTTGACCGTGAACGGACAGAGGGTATGGTCTAGACCTAGTGCGGCGCTGTTTCGCGGCCGCCCCTCGCGGCCCGTGAAGCGCTCCGTGCAGCCACCCCCCACATCCCCCCACATCCCCCCACATCACCACCTTCGGCAAGGACTTCCCGTCTGGCGTGGGGCCTCGCCGTGAAGGAGTTGGCATGAACATGAAGCGAAAATTGGCGGTTGTCGTCGGCGCGGGGATAGCCCCCATGATCGCACTGAGTCTCCCCGCGAGCGAGGCCAGCGCGCACGGTTACATCTCCACCCCGCCCAGCCGCCAGGCCCAGTGTGCGGCCGGGACCGTGGCCTGCGGCGACATCAAGTACGAGCCGCAGAGCGTGGAAGGCCCCAAGGGGCTGACGAGCTGCAGCGGCGGCAATGCGAAGTTCTCCGAACTCGACGACGACAGCAAGGGCTGGGCGGTCACGCCCATCCCGTCCAAGGCCGACTTCACCTGGAAACTGACCGCGCGTCACGCGACCAACACCTGGCAGTACTTCGTCGGTGGCCAGAAGGTCGCGGAGGTCGACGACGGCGGTGCGCAGCCGGGCGAGACCGTCACCCATCAGGTGGACTTCGGCAGCCTGAAGGGCAAGCAGAAGGTTCTCGCGGTCTGGAACATCGCGGACACCGCCAACGCCTTCTACGCCTGCATCGATGTGAACATCGGCGGCTGAACGCGAGCGGGTGAACGCGAGCGGGTGAACGCGGGCGTTTTGAACGCAGGTGGTTGAATACCGAAGGCCGGTCGCCTCTGAGGCGGCCGGCCTTCGGCGTCGCCGCGTGCGCGATGTGCGTGGCGCCCGGCTATCGGGGGCCGTACGTCAGCCTGCGCAGCAGCTTCTCGGCGGGTCCCGGAAGCGAGCGGCGCTGGAGGAGATAGGCCCCGGCCACCGTGGCGAGCCAGACCAGGACGGCGCTCAGACCCGCGGTGAGCGTCGGGCTGCCGGTCCGCTCGCCGAGCGCGAGGGCGAAGGGGGAGAGCAGCACCACCCACGCGAGGGACTGGAACAGATAGCCGCTCAGCGACCGCTGGCCCAGGGCCGCCAGCGCCTCCACGGGAAGCTTCCGCCGCCGGGCGGAGCGGGCCTTCGACAGGCGCAGGGCGAGGAGCCCGAAGAGTGCCACATATCCCGGGCCGCCGAACTGGCCACTCACTTCGTACAGGCTCAGGAACGCGTCCGCTGTGGCGTCGTCGACCTGCACGAATCCGCCGCTGACCAGGCCGATCGGCACCCCGCCCGCGAAGGCGATGCCGAGTGCGACCACGGCGGTGCGGACCAGTAGCCGCCGGTGGAGGGACGGGTCCTCCAGGACGCCACGTCGCGCGGCCCATGCCCCCAGCCAGACGATCACGATGAACGGCAGCACGGTCAGCGTGTGGATCGGCCACTCGCCGAGCCGGTCGGCCACGGACGTGAGGTAGTCGGGGGCCGAGAGTGAATCGACACCGTCCGTCGGCACGGCGGCGGACTCCGAGCCGCTGTGCGTGGCGCGGTACACGGCCACGGCCGCCAGTGCGGCGGCGTACACCGCCGTGCATCCCCACAGCCACAGCACGACGCGCTGCACACGTTCGCCGCGGCGCAGGAGCAGCAGGGTGAAGAGGATGCCGACGATGCCGTAAGCCCCCAGGAAATCACCGAAGTTGAGCAGCGCGGCATGGACGAGACCGAAGGCGACGAGCCATGCGTTGCGCCTGAGCAGCACCGAGCGGGCCGCGCCCGGCCCGGACCCCTCCGCGTCCTGTCTGCGGGCGAGTTGCACCAGCCCGTAGCCGAACATCACGGCGAACATCGGATAGGCGCGGGCGTGCACGAAGACGAACATGGCGAGGTTGAACGGGCGCTCCCAGCCGTGTGGCGACGCCTCGGCGCCCGGCTGGTTGCCGAAGGCGGCCACAGCGGCGTTCGCGAGCGCGATGAACAGCAGCATGGAGCCTCGCGCCAGATCGGGGGCCAGGGCCCGTTCGGTCCGGCGGACAGGGCCCCGTGCGGGGCCCGGGGCATGGGACTGCGTTATGGCTGCCACCTGGATCTCTCTCCGTCCTGACATGAGGGCCCAGCGGGCAAGGGGCATGGGCGCGCCCTCGGCACCCGGGCCTGGCACGGCTTAGTATAAGCAATAATCTATATGGAAGATACTAAGTAGTCGTAGGCCATGATGTACCTGGTGAGCAACCGAGGTACGAGAAGGAGAAGCGCCATGTCGGCCGAGCAGGAGGAGGCGCCCGCCGGGCTGGCCCGACTGTGGAGGCTCCCGGTCCCGGCCTCGGGCCTCGGCCGGCCCGCCGCGCTCGACACCGAGCGAGTGGTGCGGACGGGAGTGGAACTGGCGGACCGCGACGGACTGGCGGGCGCGACGCTGCCGAAGATCGCGAAGGAGCTGGGCGTCTCCCCGATGTCCCTCTACCGCCATGTGGGATCCAAGGACGAGCTCCTCGTCCTCATGCGGGACCTGGCGCTCGGCTCTCCGCCCGAGGTCGAGACCGCGCCGGACCGCTGGCGCGAGGGGCTACGGCAGTGGACCGTCGCCCAGCGGCTGGTCCACCACGACCGCCCCTGGCTCCCCCGCCTGCCCCTCGCGGGGCCGCCGATGGGGCCTCATGAGATCGCCTGGATGGAAGCGGGTCTGAGCGCGCTGAGCGGCACGGAGCTGGACTGGGCCGCGAAGGTCGGCAGTCTGACCCTGCTCAGCGGCTATGTGCGCCACGCCTCCCTGCTGTCCCAGGAACACGCGCAGGGCAGGAGCGAAACGGGACTGAGCCAGGAGGAGACCGAGCGGGCCTACGGCAGGACCCTGGCGCGGCTCATCACCCCGGACCGCTTTCCGCAGGTGGCGCTGCTGTTCTCCTCGGGTCTGTTCGAGGCGGCGCCCGACGGCGCGTACGACGATCCGGCGACCGACCATGACTTCGTCTTCGGCCTCGAACGCGTCCTCGACGGGATCGCCGTGGCCGTGGACCGCGCGCGGGCGGGGTCGGGGACGGGGACGGGGACGGAGGCGGGGTAGAACGGGACGGGGCAGGTGGGCGATGACGTCACACGAGGGCACGGAGAGGGTCAACTCGGTGTCAGCGCGGTGGCAGGCCCCGACACCCGTCCTCTCCGGGCGAAGATCGCGGTCACGGTCTTGCCCCCCGGCTCCTCGCTGACGGTCGTGGCCGTGGCCATGCCGCTGATCATCGGCCAGCCGAAACCGCCGCCCTCGCCGCGGACGTCCGGAGTGCGCCGGCGGGGCGGTACGCGGCTGGCATCGCCGACGGCGACGGTGATGGCGTCGGGGTCGGCCGATACGCGCAGCGAGCAGAACCGGCCGCCCGAGTGCCGTACGGCGTTGGTGACCAGCTCCGAGACGACCAGCATCACCGCGTCGGCGGCGCCCCGATCGGGCGCCGGACGCAAGGCTTCCAGAAAGGCGCTGGTGAGATGTCGTGCGCGCGCGGCCGCCTCGGGGCGGCATTCGAGGGTCTCCCGCACCGCGGACGGCGACGCGGCCGTCCGCTGGGCCGTGGCGGTGTGCATGACGCTCACCTCGTTTCATCGGGTACGTATCGCGCGGCTGACGGTTTCCACGCGCTTACCCGATGCGGCGCTCCCGAAAAGGGGCGGGTTCAGGATCCCTTTCCGTAGGTGCGCGGTGCGGAGGTGGAGGGCGGCAGATCGCCGTTGAAGCGGGTGTCGACATAGTCGGCGAACTGGAAGCGGCGCGGGGTGAGCTTCAGCTTCGCGAAGGTGTCCGCGATCTCCTGCTCCGAGGCGACGGCGGGCTTGTCGACGGCGACGTACACCCGGGTGCCATTGGTCCGCTTCACCGAGTCCAGCGCCACCTGGTACGGCAGCCCGGTCTCCTTGCCCCACACCTTGGCCCACTCCTCGGGGTGCTTGTAGACCCAGTTCTGGGCCGTGCGCAGCCGCCCGAGATAGTCCTTGATGGCCTTGACCTTCTTCTCGTCACCGAGGGAGGAGGGGTTGGCCACCTGGAAGTTGAGGCCGTTGACCACGCCCCGGCCCGTGGTGAGGATCCGCGCGTCCGACTGGCGCAGTGCCTGGGAGGTGTACGGGTCCCAGACGGCCCAGGCGTCCACCTTGCCGCGGCTGAAGGCGGCCAGGGCATCGGCGGGCTGCAGGAAGTTGACCTTGACGTCCTTGATCGAGAGCCCGGCCTTGGCGAGCGAGGCGACCAGTTGGTAGTGGGCTGAGCTGCCCTGTGCGACCGCCACCGACTTGCCCTTGAGATCGGCCGTCCGCTTCAGCGGCGACCCCTTCTTGACCAGGATCGCCTCCCCGTCGGACGTGCCGTGCTTGGCGGCCACGACCTTGATGTGGGACTTGGCGGCCGCGGCGAAGACCGGCGGGGTGTTGCCGACCCCGCCGATGTCCACGGCCTTGGCGCTCACGGCCTCCAGGATCGGCGGGCCGGAGGTGAACGTCGACCACTTGATCTTGTAGGGGAGGTTCTTGAGCTGCCCGGCGGCGCGCAGCACCGCCTCGTCATTGCCCTTCTGGTCACCCACGTTGAGGGTCACATCGCCCTTGCCGTCGGTGTTGCCGGAGGATCCGGAGTTGTTCTGCGCGTGCGAGCTGACGCAGGCGGACAGCAGCAGGGCGAGAGGGAGGGACAGGGCGGGGACGATACGCCGTCTCATGTCAGCAGGATCCGTTCGGGAGGTACGGGAGGTACGGGAGGTACGGGAGGTACGGGAGTTCTGGGAGCGGGCTGGACCTGGCGGTCCGGCTGTTGGGGAGGGAGCAGGCGGCGAGGCGGTTCCGGAGAGACCCAGGCGGCCGTCACGCGACCTTGTGGACGGCCGGTTCGGGCGCCTTGACACCCAGCCGGTCCAGCAGCTCGGTGCGCAGCTCGGCGAGGAGCGGATCGGCGATGTCGCGTGGCCGGTCCCGGTCGACCCGGACCTCATGCGCGATCACGCCCCCGTCCATCACCAGAACGCGGTCGGCGAGCAGCAGCGCCTCCTCCACGTCATGCGTGACCAGCAGCACCGCGCAGCCGCGCCGCTGCCACAGCTCGGCCACCAGCTGCTGGGCGGTGATCCGGGTGAGCGCGTCCAGCGCGCCGAACGGCTCGTCCAACAGCAGCAGATCGGGCTCGCGCACCAGCGCGCGGGCGAGCGAGGCGCGCTGGGCCTCACCGCCGGAGAGGGTCTTGGGCCAGGCGTCGATGCGATGGCCGAGACCAACCTCCTTCAGCGCCCGCTCTGCCACGGCCCGCCCGGGACGGCCGGGCAGCCCGAGCAGCACATTGCGCCACACCCGCTTCCAGGGCATCAGCCGGGGCGCCTGGAAGGCGACGGCCTTGCGGCGCGGCACCAGCACCTCGCCCTCGATCTCCCGGTCCAGCCGGCGAGCACCCGCAGCAGCGTGGACTTGCCGCAGCCGCTGCGGCCGAGCAGCGCCACGAACTCGCCCGCCGGAACGTCGAGTTGGAGGTTGTCGATGACCGCGCGGCCGTCGAACGAGCGGGTCAGCGAGCGCACCCGCACCGCGGCATCGCCGCTCCCGTCGCCCGTCTCCCGCCCCAGCTCCTTCTCCAACTCCTTCCCCGGGGAGTTCACTTGCCGGTGAAGTTCGGTCGCCATTGCAGCAGCAGCCTCTCCAGAGTGCGGACGATGAAATCGGCGAGCAGGCCGAGGGCGGCGTAGACGATCAGGCAGACCACGATCACATCGGTCTGGAAGAACTCCCGCGCGCGGTTGAGCAGAAAGCCGATCCCGTCATCGGCGTTGATGGTCTCGCCGAAGACCAGCGCCAGCCAGGCGGTGGCGAGGGAGTAGCGCAGCCCGGTCATCGCGCCGGGGAGCGCCCCGGGCAGCACGACATGGCGGATCAGCCCCCAGCGGCCGAGCCCGAGCGCGTTCCCGGCCTCGATGAGCTGGGCGTCCACGCCGCGGATGCCCGCGTAGACGTTCAGATACAGATGGAAGGTGACGCCCAGCGCGATGAGCGCGATCTTCGGGGCCTCGCCGATGCCCATCCAGATGATGAACAGCGGGATCATGCCGACCCAGGGAATGCTGCGCAGCATCTGCACACTCGCGTCGACGAGGTCCTCTCCGAGCCGGGAGAGCCCGGAGACCAGCGCGAGCGCGACGCCGATGACACCGCCGAGCGCCAGCCCGATCAGCACTCGCTGTACGGACACCAGCATGGCGTGCGGGAGGGTGCCGTCCGCCAGCAGGTCGGAGGCGGTACCGGCGATGGTGCCGGGGGAGGCCAGGGTGTCGGAGGGCAGCACACCGGTGGCGCTGGACACCTGCCAGAGCACCAGCAGCAGAAGGGGCCCGGTCGTACGGCGCAGCCATCGCGGCACGCTGCGGCGGCGCGCGGAGAGCGGCACGACCGGTTCGAGAACCGGGGACATGGGGGCTCCACAAAGGGGTACGCCTCGACGCCCGTACAGGCCCGTACAGGCCCGCGACACGACGATCAGCACGGTATGGCCGAACGGGACCGAGGCGAGGGGGAGGAGAGGCGGGGAAGGGGGAGAAGGGTCAGCGGAGGCCGGGACACGCGGCGGACGCCACCCGCAGCAGGTCGATATGACCGCGCGTGGTGAGCAGGGCTGACGTAGACATGCCCTCGAAGCTAGCGAGGACGTCCGGAACCGGTCAACGGTGTCTTGCCCTTCGGACCTTTGTTGCGGGAGTTTTACGCGACGGCGTATCAGGATGGTTCCATGAGCACATTCCGTACCCATACCATCAGCGTCACCACCGGATCCACCGAGACCGTCGCCGACCTCACCGCCGACTGCGAGGCGTATCTGCGCGAGGTGGCGGACGGCGGCGACGGCCTGCTCAACGTCTTCGTCCCGCATGCCACGGCCGGGATCGCCATCCTGGAGACGGGCGCCGGCAGCGACACCGATCTGCTCTCCGCCCTCCGCGACCTCCTCCCCGCCGACGACCGCTGGCGCCACCGCCACGGCAGCCCCGGCCACGGCCGCGACCACGTCCTCCCCGCCTTCGTACCCCCGCACGCCACCATCCCGGTCATCGGCGGCAGGCTGGGCTTGGGCACCTGGCAGTCGGTGTGCCTGGTCGACACCAACCGGGACAACCCCGACCGCCAGGTGCGGCTGAGCTTCCTGGGCTGACGCGGGCTGGCGCGGGCTGACATGGGCTGACGTCGGCTGACGCGAGCCGACGTGGTCACTCCCGCAGGCCCGCCAGTGCCACCGCCCGGCGGCGCAGGGCGAACGCGGCGGGGGCGACCGACGAGACCACGGCGAGTACCGCGCAGGCGGCCACGGCCACGCCGATGGCCGCCCAGGGGACGTCGACCGTGGTCCGCACCGACAGCAGGGCCAGGGCACTCCACATGCCCGCCAGGTTGAGCCCGGTGACCAGGAGGCCCAGGACCGCGCCGACCGCGACCACCGTCAGCGCCTCGGCGGCCACCAGCCGCAGCACCTGCCAGGTGGTGGCTCCGGCCAGGCGGAGGACGGCTAGGTCGCGGACGCGGTCGGAGGTGGCCATGACCATGGTGTTGGCCACGGAGATGCCCGTGTAGAGGAGGGCGATGCCGAGGACGAGCAGGAAGCCGAGCCGGGTCGTGCGGTTGGTCTCGGGGTAACTCGCCTTGACCCACTGGTCCTTGGTGAAGACGTGGCCGCCGGTGGGGCGCACCGCCGCACGCAGCCCGGTGGCCGCGGCGTCCGCGTCGGCGCTGTGCGCGAGGGCGATGTCGACCCGGTCCACGGTCGCGCCCGGGGCGTTGCGCGGGGTGACGTAGACGCCGTTGTCGCCGGTGCCGGTGGCCATCACCGCGGCGATCCGCAGCGACCTCTCGGTGCCGTCGCCGAGCCACACCCGCACCCGCTCGCCCACGGTGTGCCGCTGCCACTCGCCATTGACGATGATCGAGCCGTCGTCGAGATCGCTCGCCGTCCCGGCCTCGATTGGCAACCGGGACGTGGCGGCGAGCGGACCCGGGTCGGCGGCGCGGGCCTCGGACTTCACCAGCGACACGCCGTCCTCCAGGACGTACACGGCGCTCGTCGAGGTCGCGGACACCTCGACCCCGGGCACCTCGCGCAGCCCGCGCAGCGTCGCCGTGTCGAACCCCGCGTCCCCGGCCGGGGTGATGACGAAGTCGGCGGCCGTCTGCTGACGGGCCTCGGTGGCCCGCGCCCGGTTCAGCGTCGCGGTGGCGCCCAGGAGCGAACCGGCGAGGGCGACGGTGACCAGTACGGGCGCGGCGATCGCGGCCGTGCGGCGCACACCGGCGGCCGCGTTCTCCCGCACCAGCATGCCGCCGGCACCGGGCAGCCGGGCCGGGAGCCAGGCGATCAGCCGGGTCAGCGGGCGCACCGCCGCCGGTGCGAGCAGCGCCACCGCGCTGATCAGCGGCATCGGCCGGCTCACATAGGTCTTCCGGTGCAGCAGGTCGCCCGGGTCCGTGAGCAGGCTCAGGCACAGCGTCGCGGCGGCGGTCAGCAGCAGGGCCAGGCCGGACAGCCAGCGGCCCCAGGTCATCGTCCTGCCCGTCCCGCTGTCCGCGGACGCCTCCCGCAGCGCCTGGGTGGGGCGGGTGCGGCCCGCCTGCCAGGACGCGGCCGCCGCACCGCACAGCGCGACGAACAGCCCCGTCCAGAAGGCCAGGTGGTACGGCCAGATGTGGTCGCCGATGGTGAACCAGCGCGGCGCGAGACCACCGTCGACCACCCGGTCGGCCAGCCGTGGCGCGCCGTACGCGCCGAGCAGACAGCCGGTGGCCGAGGCGAGCGCACCGACCACGAGCGCTTCGGCGAAGACCATCCGGCGGATCTGGCCCGGAGTCGCCCCCGCCACGCGCAGCAGCCCGAACTCCCGGCGCCGCTGGGCGACCGCGAACGCGAAGGTGGAGGCCACCACGAACACCGACACGAAGGCGGCGACACCGCCCGCCGTGCCGAACATCGCGTTCATCGCCGCGAGGGTCTCCCGGTCCCGGTCCCGGTCCGGGTCGGGGTCGGCTTGGCGGCGCCCTTGCCCGGTGAGAACCCGGACGCCGTCGCCGTCGCTGCCGCGCACCGCCTCGCGGACAGCCGCCGGATCGGCGTCCACGACGAGTTGGACGCTGTGCGGTGACAGTCGGGCGGCGCGTGCGTCGGTATAGAAGACCGCGTTCTCGAAGCCGCGCCCCGCGACGGTTCCGACGACCCGCACGGTGCCGCGGTCGGTCCGTACGCGTTTCCCCGGCCCCGCCCAGTCCCCGCTGACCACGACCTCGTCGGCCGCGCGGGGCGGGTGTCCCGCGTCGATCCGGTACGGGGCGAAGGCGGCGGTGGACCAGGGGTGCCCCACCAGGTCGTCCGGCCCGCCCCGCGCCCGTACGGCGAACGTCCGGTCCGCGACGACGGCGCCGAGCCTCCGCAGCTTCGCGACGGTCCCGACGGGCACGGCGCGCGGATGTGCGAGCTTGCGGACCTGGACGCCGGTCGAGGTGTCCACCCGCAGGGTGTCGGCTCCCCTGACCACGACCGGCGCGGCGGCGAACCGCTCCGGTCCGCGGCCGGGCGCGTCCAGGGACGAGGCGAGCGCCAGGCCCATCACCGCGGTCAGCGCGACGCCCAGCGCGAGGGCGACGAAGCTGCCGGTGAAGGTGGTCCAGCGGGTGCGCAGGGTGCGCAGGGCGACGCTCAGCACGGCACGGCCTCCAACGTGGCCATGTGCGCGGCGATGGTGTCGGCACCGGCCCCGGCCAACTCGCCGCTCACCCGCCCGTCGACGAGGAAGAGCACACGGTCGGCGCAGGACGCGGCCACCGGGTCGTGCGTGACCATGACGATCGTCCGGCCCTCGCCGTCGACCATGCCACGCAGCAACGTCAGCACCTCACGGCCGGTCCGCGAGTCGAGGGCACCGGTCGGTTCGTCGCCGAAGAGCACATCGGGCCGGGTGATCAGGGCGCGGGCCAGGGCGACGCGCTGCTGCTGGCCACCGGACAGCTCCGCCGGCCGGTGCCGCGCCCGCTCGGCGAGCCCGACCTGCTGGAGCACCTCGCGCACCCGGGCCTTGGCGGGGCGGTGGCCGGCGAGGCGCAGGGGCAGTGTCACGTTCTGCTCCGCGGTCAGGGACGGCAGCAGGTTGAACGCCTGGAACACGAACCCGACGCGCCGGCGGCGCAGCAGCGTCAGCCTGGACTCGCTCAGCCCCGTCAGCTCGGTCCCGGCCACGGTGACCGAACCCGACGTGGGGCGGTCCAGCCCGCGGCGCACTGCAACAGCGTCGACTTGCCGGACCCCGAGGGGCCCATGACGGCCGTGAACGTTCCCCGGGGGAACGACAGCGAGACCTCGTCGAGCGCCGTCACCGCGCCATCGCCGGAACCGTAACGTCTGCTGACCGAACGCAACTGGATCACGTCGTTGTTCATCTGTCCCCACTCCGCGGTGTCGCCGTGGCTCTTGTCTTCGGTGACCTCACGAAACCGCGCGGGGGCGCCGCGCCGCAGTACGGCGGGGGCGAGACCTGGGGTAGGGCCAGGCATACCCCCGAAAGTCCCCCTGGCCCGATGGCACCGGCGGAGCGGGGCCTTCTACGGTGATCTCCATGCACCCGCGGAACGTGTGGCACGCCATGTCCAGGCCGGGCTTCCTGCTGTCGCCGTGGCCGTGGCGCTCCGCCGGATACCTGCTCACCGGAGCGGTGACCGGTGCCGTCGCGCTCGTGGTGATCGTGGCCACGGCGGTGGCCGGAGCCGTTCTCGCCCTCGTGCTGGTCGGACTCCCGCTGCTCGGGCTCGCGGCTCTCGCCGGGATCCCGGTGGCCTGGGTGGAACGGCACCGGATGCGCCTGATCGACGCGGACCCCGCTCCGGACCCGCACCGGGTGCCCCTCGCCCATGGCCTGTGGTCCTGGCTGACCACGCGCGTGAGGGAGCGGGCGACGTGGCGGGAACTCGGTCACGCCCTGCTGTTCGCGGTGCTGCTGTGGCCGGTCGACGCGCTCGTCGTCGCCGTCGCCCTGCTCTGCCCGCTGTCCATGGTCGCGACCCCGCTGCTGATGGCCACGGTCGGCGGGGGCCAGGAGACGAAGGTGCTGAAGCAGTGGACGGTCACCACCTGGCCGGCGGCCTTCGGTATCGCCGCCCTCGGTGTGGTGCTCCTGCTGCTGGGTGCCTATGCCCTGGGGGTGGTGGCGGGTGCCCGGGCCGGGCTGACACGTCTGCTGATCGCTCCGCGCGAGGACGAACTGGGCTCCCGGATCGTCGAGTTGACCCGTTCCCGCCTCCGGCTGGTGGACGCCTTCGAGGCGGAACGGCGGCGCATCGAACGCGATCTGCACGACGGGGCGCAGCAGCGGCTGGTGGGACTGACGATGACCCTCGGCCTGGCCCGCCTGGACGCACCTCCCGGGCCGGTCGCCGATCAGCTCGCGAAGGCCCAGGAGGAGGCGGACCAGGTCCTCGCGGAGCTGCGCGAACTCATCCGCGGCATCCACCCCAAGGTGCTGTCGGACCACGGCCTCCCCGCGGCGGTCGCCGACGCCGCGGACCGCTCCGCGATCCCCGTGGACGTGGATCTGGCCCTGTCCGGACGGCTGCCCCAAGCGGTCGAGGCCGCCGCGTACTTCGTCGTCCGCGAGGCCCTGGCCAACATCGCCAGGCACAGCGCGGCGAGCCGCGCCGAGGTGAGCGGAAGACACCGGGACGGACGGCTGTTCCTCCAGGTGCGCGACAACGGCCGGGGCGGTGCGGACGCCGGTGCCGGGACCGGGCTGACCGGACTCGCGGACCGGGTTTCGGCGCTGGGTGGCAGAATCTCCCTGTCCAGTCCGCCGGGCGGACCGACCCTGTTGCGTGTGGAGATTCCTTGCGTACGGACCGACCGCTCCGCGTAGTACTGGCCGAGGACAGCGTGCTGCTGCGGGAGGGGCTCAGCGGCCTGCTCGGCCGCTGCGGCCACGACGTCGTCGCGGCCGTCGGCGACGCTCCCGCACTGCTCGCCGCGGTCGAGGAACACACTCCCGACATCGTCCTGGCGGATGTGCGCATGCCCCCGGGGTTCAGGGACGAGGGACTGCATGCGGCGGTGCGGCTGCGCGAGAAGCGGCCCACGCTGCCCGTCCTGGTCCTCAGCCAGTACGTCCAGCGGACGTACGTCTCGGAGCTGCTGGACTCCGGGGACGGAACAGCCGTCGGCTACCTGCTGAAGGACCGGGTCGGGCAGGTGGCGGACTTCGTGGCCGCCCTGTGCGAGGTCGCGGACGGCGGCACCGTCGTCGACCCCGAGGTGGTACGCCAGCTGCTGCGCCGGCGCCGCGATCCGCTGGAACGGCTCACCGCGCGGGAGCGGGAGGTGCTGGGGCTGATCGCGGAGGGCAAGTCGAACGGTGCCATCGCCCGTGAACTGGTCGTGTCCGAGGCGGCCGTGGGCAAGCACATCGGCAGCATCCTCACCAAGCTGGACCTCCCTCCGGCGGAGGAGACACATCGCAGGGTACTGGCGGTCCTCGCCTATCTGCGGGCGTGAAGGCGACTACGCCCAGCAGCCGTTGACCGTGGCGGCCAGGCCGTCGAGGGTGTCCTTGGTGGCGGCAGGGTCGGCGGAGGACTGGTTCTCGATGAAGGAGAAGACCTTCCACCGGCCGTCCTCCGCCTTCGTCAGGCCGCTGAGCGCGATGGCGCCGGTCAGCGTGCCCGTCTTGGCCTTGACCTGGCCCACGGCGCACTGGGAGTCGGGGGTGTCGAAGCGGCCCCACTCGGGGCCCAGGGTGCTGCCCGCCTCGCCCGCCACCGGCAGGCCCTCGTCGATGGAGCGCAGCAGACCGCGGTGGCGCGGATCGGTGAGCAGGTCGAGGATGTCCGCGACGGTACGCGCCGGGATGCGGTCCGCGCGGGAGAGCCCGCTGCCGTCGTGGATCTCGAAGTTGGCCATCGAGACCCCGTAGTGCCGGCTGAGGACGTTCCGCACCACGGCCGTCCCGTCCTCGAAGGTGGCGGGCCTGCCCGCGCCGAGCGCGGTCATGCGCAGCACCGTCTCGGCGATGTCGTTGTCGCTCTTCTTGAGCATCTTCTTGACCGTCTCGGACAGCGTGGGGGACAGGTGCTGTCCCACCGGGACGTCCGTGGCCGAGGCCGTGCCGCGGGTGACCTCGCCGTCGACGCCGACGCCCTGGTCGGCGAGTTGCCGGGCGAAGACCTTGCCCGCGTCGATGGAGGTGTCCGCGGAGAGCTTGCCGTCCACCACCAGGGAGCGCACCGGCGACACCTGGTCGTCGTAGTAGGAGTCGTTCCAGCCGGTGGCGAGGGTCGGCTCGGCGAAGAGGCTGTCGTCGACGCGGACCTTCACCGAGTCCAGGCCCCCGAGCTTCACCCCGGCGGCGGCCGTCTTGGCGAGCTCGGTGAGATCGGCGGTGGTCAGCATGCGGTCGCCGCCGCCGATGAGGGTGAGCGTGCCGTCGCCGTAGACCACCTTGGTGGTGAACCGGTGCTCGGGGCCGAGCACGGTCAGCGCCGCCGTGGCGGTGGCCAGCTTGGCGTTGGACGCGGGCATCAGCGCGGTGTCGGCGTCATGCCCCCAGATGACCTTGTCGGACGCGGAGTCCAGCACGATGCCGCTGAAGGTGTCGCCGAGACTCGGGTTCTGCGCGCGGGTGTTGAGGTTCTCCGCGATCCGCCGCTCGGCGGGGTCCAGTCCGTCGGCGGCCACGGACCGGGCCGTCGTGGTGGTCCTGGTGCTCTTGTCGGCGGCGAGCGCCGACGGAGCGGACAGCAGGGCGCCCGTGACCGGGACGGCCGCGACGATGAACGCCCGGCGGACGGCGAGGCTCATGGGCTTGGCTTTGCGATGACGCCCGCTGGACGAGGTCGCGCTGGACATGGGGGCTCTCCGGGGCGCGTAGAGGGACATGGGG
This sequence comes from Streptomyces violaceusniger, assembly GCA_005405945.1. Classification (GTDB taxonomy): domain Bacteria; phylum Actinomycetota; class Actinomycetes; order Streptomycetales; family Streptomycetaceae; genus Streptomyces; species Streptomyces violaceusniger. The sequence continues at coordinate 2,307,259 of BJHW01000001.1, read as the reverse complement.
GGTGAAACGAAGCACTTACTTTAGCCGTGGCTGATCACCTTCGTCCCGTCGGTCCGTGGACATGTGGTGAAGCCGACGCGGAGATACCTCACCGCACCGACTCCTCCGGTTATTTACGAGATGTTGCGACCACCGTTGAGAACGATCGCCGCGCCGTCCGTATCCATCGGCGTCGGGCTGTGCCCTCCACTCCGGGGACGGGTGAGGGAACGCGCTCCGACGTGGCCGAGGGCAAGGCGTCCCCGGTGTATGAAGACTGCCGATGAGGGGCGAAGGATGAGGAACAAGAAGAGACACAAGCGATCCAGGGTCATCGGGCTGACCGTGGTCGGAGTGACCGCACTGGCCGTGGGTGGCGGGGCTCTCCTGATGACCGACAACGATGCTTCCGCCGCCCGCCAGTCGGCCGGACAGCAGGCGTCGGCGCGGACGGCGATGACCGTCAAGTGCCCGGATGCCACGACCCGTCTGGCGAGTGTGCCGCAGCGGGCCCGGCCCACCGTGGACAAGGAACTGGCGACAATGGACAGCCAAGTCGCCGACGCCTACAAGCAGTTGGCCGCGCGCGGCCCCGGCGCCGACCGGGACTGGGTGCGCACCCGGGTGCTGGAGCCGCTGACCGCCCAGCGGCGTGGCGCGCTGAACCGCATCGGGAACGAGATCGGCCGGGTGGCGAGCCGCCCGTCCGGCCTGGACACGCTGGCGTCGTGCACCGTACAGGAAGCGCCCAACCCCGTCGCCGCGTCGGCCGGTGCCACCCCCGCCGCGGGAACGGCCGCCCCCGCGGCTCCGGCCGCGGGCGGCCAGGCGCAGTCCGGCCCGGTCCGGGCGGACTTCGTGGACATCCGCAAGGTGAAGCCGAACGTCAAGAACCCCGCACGCGGGGCAACGCCTCCCGCGGCACCTTCTCCTCGCGCTGCGGACGCAATGAGAACAAGCACTTCAACTCGGACAACGTGATCGTCGCCCCCGGTGTGTCCAACGGTGCCCACCACATGCACGACTACGTCGGCAACCGCGACACCGACGCCTTCTCCACCAACGACGGCCTCGCCGCCGCCGGGACCACCTGCACCAACGGCGACCGATCCACCCACTACTGGCCGGTCCTGCGGCTCCAGGACGGGACGAAGGAGGTGGACGCCGACGCGCCCGGCGGCGGCACCGAGGGCAACATCGGGCGGATCCTGCGGCCGACCACCGCGTCGATCACCTTCCGCGGCAGCGCGGTGTCCAAGGTCGTGGCGATGCCCAAGTTCCTGCGCATCATCACCGGCGACGCCAAGGCCTTCACCAACGGCACGGCCAACGCCAACGCCTCCTGGAGCTGCACCGGCTTCGAGAACCGGCAGCTGAAGGACAAGTACCCGCTCTGCCCGAAGGGCAGCAAGGTGGTCCGTACGTTCAAGTTCCAGAGCTGCTGGGACGGCAAGAACGCCGACAGCGCCAACCACCGCACCCATGTGGCGTTCGCGGACGCCAACGGCGCGTGCGCCAAGGGGTTCAAGGCCATTCCACAGCTGATCCAGCGGATCACCTACAAGGTCGCACCCGGCTCGCTCTTCGCGGTCGACAGCTTCCCCGAGCAGCTGCACAAGCCGGTGACCGACCACGGCGACTTCATCAACGTGATGTCCGACTCGCTGATGAAGAAGGCCGTGAAGTGCATCAACACCGGCCGTAAGTGCGGCTGACGGCCGCCGCCCGCAAGGCCCGGTGCCCCGGCCGGACCTCCGTCCGGCCGGGGCACCGCTCACGTGTGGTTCAGTCCTGGGGCGTGCCCTTGGGCAGCTGCCGCCACGTCACCTTGGTGTTGGCCCGGAAGGCCCAGTCGAGCATCTTCTTCGCGTCCGGGTAGCGCTTGGGCGCGTTGAGGATCACACCCACGACGGTGCGTCCGTCCCGCTTCGCGGCGAAGACCAGGCACCTGCCGGGCGCGGTGCCGGTGCCCGTCTTGATGCCGATCGCGCCGCTGTACGAGCCCAGCAGCCGGTTGGTGTTGTTCCAGTAGTAGGTCCTGGTCCTGCCGTTGGCGGCCGGGGCCTTCTGGATGGTGTCGACGGACTTGACGACCGTGCCGAGGGTGGCGTTGCGCAGCGCGTGCCTGGCCAGCTTGGCCATGTCGCGCGGCGTGGTGTAGTTCTGTCCCCCTCCGAGATGCCGTCGAAGGTGTCGTAGTGGGTCTTGGTCATCCCCAGTGCGGACGCCTTCTTGTTCATCTGCGCGATGAACGACTTGGTGCGCTTGGCGGTGGTGTCACCCGTGCCGAACGTGTCGGCGAGCGCCATGGCCGCGTCACAGCCGGACGGCAGCAGCAGCCCGTACAGCAGCTGCTTGACCGTGAGCTTGTCCCCTTCTGCAGGTCCGCCTTGCTGCCACCGACGCGCGCGGTGTAGTCGATGTACGACTGCTTGACGGAGACCTTCTTGTTGAGATTCAGCCCCCGGCTGTCGAGCACCACCATCGCCGTCATGAGCTTCGTGGTGCTCGCCATCGGCCGCTTGGTGTCCGCCGCCTTGGCCCACAGCTGCTTGTTGGTGCCGTTGTCCAGCAGATACGCGCCCTTGGCGCTGACTTCCGACGGCCCGCGCGCGGCCTCGGTGGCCTGAGCGGCGCCCGTCGGCACGGCGACCGCCAAGGCCGCCGCCGAGGCGATGACCGCCGTCCCCCAGCGGCGGATCGCCTTGCCCCCACGTCTTTCCATACGCCCTCCGTCTCTCCTGTGACATGCCGGTGAATGTCCGGGCATGCGCGCATCGTCTCACTGGAGGGATGGTGACCGCGGCCCGGGGTGCCGGCCACAACCGGCCGCAGGGGCTGTCAACTGCCGCTGGTGGCCCACTCATAGGCCCGCCGGTCGTCGAACTCCGGCTGCCCGCCCCGGAAGAGCAGCCCCGCCGAGGCGAACAGCTCCCCGTCCGGAGACGGCCCGCCCGCGTACGGCACGGCGATACACCGCATCCCGGCCCGCCGCGCCGCCTCCACGCCGGGACCGGAGTCCTCGACCACCACACACTGTCCCGGATCGACGGCCAGCAGCCGCGCCGCGGCCAGGAACACATCCGGCTCCGGCTTGCCACGGCCCACGTCCTCCGCGGACACATAGACCGGCAGCAGCGCGTCAAGCCCGGTGGCCTTGAGCGCGGTCTCGATCGCGGAACGGGACGAGCCGGAGGCCACGACCAGCGGGTGCCCGGCGGCCCTCAGCCGCTCCACGAAGGCCCGCATCCGGGGAAAGATCTCGGTCGTGGCCGCCAGCTCCAGATAGTGCCGGTTCTTGACGGCCAGCAGCTCCTCCACGGGCGCCTCGATGCCGTACCGCTCGCGCAGCGTCTCCAGCGTCTCGCGGGTCCCGATCCCGATGAACTGCGTGTGCTCCTCCCAACTGAAGCCGGCGATCCCGTACCGCTCCAGGGTCCGCCTCCCCGCCTCGTAGTAAAGGGGCTCGCTGTCCACGAGCGTGCCGTCCAGGTCGAAGATCACGGCGGGCATGGTACTCATGAGGACAGCATGCCAAGACTTCGCTCGCGCCATCGCCGGAACTCCGCGGTGTAGCGGCGGCTGGTCCAGACCGCTCTGTTGGCGTCGGCCCGAGCGGATACCGAACCGGAGTCGGCGGAAGGGGAGTGCGGTGGGTGTGACAAGCAGTGGGTGGCGGGCGTACATCGGGTCGTTCACCTCGGCGGGTGGTGCCGGGGTCACCGTCGCTGATGTCGATGACGAGACGGGGGCGCTGCGGATCCGGAACTCCACGGATGTGGTTGTCAATCCGTCCTATCTGGCGCTCGCGCCCGGTGGGCGGGTGCTGTACGCGGTGAGTGAGACCGATGACGGGGCGGCCGCCGCTCTGGCTGTCGGGCAGGATCCGCCCTCGTTGGTCGGGGAGGCCGTGCCGGTGGGCGGTGCGGCGCCTACTCATCTGGCGCTCGCCGGTGGGCAGCTGCTGACGGCCAACTACGGGTCCGGCAGCGTCACGGCGCTGCCGGTGCTGGAGGACGGCCGGCTCGGAGACTCGGTGGCCGTGTTGCGGCACGAGGGCAGTGGGCCGCATCCGGAGCGGCAGCAGGGGCCGCATGCTCATGCCGTGGCGGCCGATCCGTCGGGCGGCTGGTTGCTGGCCGTGGACCTGGGGATCGACGCGGTGCGGGTGTACGCGCTGCCCGGGCCGCGTCCGCATCGTGAGGTCCGGCTGCGTCCGGGGAGCGGCCCGCGCCATCTGGCGTTCCATCCGCGGGGCGACCGCGCGTACGTCATCAACGAGCTCGATCCGACGATCACGGCCTGCCGTTGGGACGTGGCGTCCGGCGTTCTGGAACCGCTGGGCGAGACCCGTCTGGTGCCCGAGGGCACGGACGTCGAGACCTACCCCGCCGAGGTCGTGGTCTCCGGGGACGGCCGCTTCGTATGGGCCGCCAACCGCGGCCACGACAGCATCGCGACACTCGCCCTCGATGCGGCGGGCGACCGCATGGAGCTGGTCACCACCACGCCCTGCGGCGGCCACTGGCCCCGCGATCTGACGCTCGGCCCGTCGGGACGACGGCTCTATGTGTCCAATGAGCGCTCGGGCGATGTCACCTGGTTCGACATCGAGCCCTCGAGCGGGGTGCCGCGTCGTGCGGGTTCGGTTCCGGCCCCGGCGGCGTCCTGTGTGGTCTTCGGGTGACGCATGGGCGGCGTGGCGGATGTGAGTGGGGGCGGCGACCTTGGTGGTCACCGCCCCCACTACGTCGTCCGTTGTCCCGTCGTCCGTCGCGTCAGCGCATCACCGGCGAGGCCTGCTGCAGCGTGATGCCCAGCGCCGCCGCGTACTTCGACAGCGCCAGCTTGCCCACGGCCGGGTAGTCGCCCAGCGCCTCGGCCGCCGAGCAGCCCGCCTCCTCGGCCGCCGCCGAGATCAGCTCCGTGGAGACCTCCGGCCCGATGAGGTACGGCGCGAGGGCGAGCCGCGCGGAGCCGGCCGAGCGCAGCTGCTCGGCGACGCGGAGGACGGCCCCGTCCTCGTCCAGCGCGGCGGCCATCACCGGCACCGCGAGGCGCGCGGAGAGCAGCATGCCGGTGATGCCACCGGCCTGGGCCGCCTCCTCGCCGCCCACCGTGGCGAGGATGATGCCGTCCGCGGCGGTCGCGACCGTGAAGAGGCGGGCGCGGTCGGCGCGGGCCAGGCCCGCCTCCGACAGACGTACGTGCAGGGCCTCGGCGAGCAGCGGATGCGGGCCGAGGACGTCGGTGAGTTCGGCCGCCGAGCCGCTGCTCATGACGGCCTGGCGTATGCGGCGCAACTGGGCGTTGTCCGGGCCCGCGAGCAGCGGGACCACGACGGCCGCCGGGCCGTCCGTGGGCACCGTGGGGACGGGCGGGACCTCGTCGACGACCTCGCCCGCGGCCTCGGCCGCGGCGATCGCCTCCGCCGCCTCGTCGGCGAGGGCCTTGGCGGCCTCGGCCGCCTGCCGCAGACGCTCGGGGTTCTGCTGGGCGGCGCGCGTCAGCACGGCCTCGAGCTGCGGGAACTCCTCGCCGTCCCCGTCCAGGAAGCCGATCTGGGCGTCGAGCCCCGGCATCTCGGAGCGGGCGATGCTCAGAAGCTCCTCGGCCAGGCGCCGGGCACCGTCATTCGGCGCACCGGGGACGGCCAGCACCAGCGGAGGCGCGCCGAGGGGTACGGCGGCGGGCTCCGGTCGGCGGTGCCGTCCGGGCTGGCGGGGACGCGGCATTCGTACAGGCAGGCCGGACGCGGGCCCTGTGGGGGAGCTCATGGCGCCGCATGTTAGTCGCTCAATGGGCTCGGCTGTTCGGGAGGGGGTGACTGGGGGTATCTGTCCTGCTTTGTCGACCGGTGTTGTGTGTTGATGTGCGCTCAGCGGCCATACTTGGTCGAAGAATCAGCCATGTGTCCGGAATGGTCGGTCATGTCGTTCGATATGGGTGAACGCGTACGGGCGCCCGTTTGGGACACCTGTGTCGGCGTCCCGTGTCGGCGTCCGTGTCGGGCCTCCCGCGTCGGCGTCCCGGGTCGGGGCCCCGCGTCGTGCGTGTCTCGTTTTCCGTGCTTTCCGTACGGGGCGTGGGCTCAGACGACGCTGAGCAGCGCCGGGTCCCGTGGCAGCCGCAGTTCGTCCGCCGCCAGCGCCGCCGCGACGCACAGCGCCCCGTCCAGCGGATCCCCGGCCGCCTCGGTGACCCTGACCCCGGGCAGCCGCGCCGCCAGCTCCTCGCGCACGGGCGCCAGCAGCGGCGCGCCCATGCGGAACAGCCCGCCGGTGAGCGCCACCTCGCTCGACTCCAGCCGGGGGCAGACCGCCTCGGCGGCCTCGGCGACATGGCGGGCGGCGGTCCGCAGGATCGCCTCCGCGATCGGGTCCTCGGCGGCGCACCGGCCCACCTCGGGGCGAAGGAGGCCAGGACGGCGGGGCGGTCGGGGCGCGGATACAGCTTCCCCGGCAGCCCGGTCGCGGGGCCGAACACGGCCTCCAGGCGGGCCAGCAGCGGCTTCGAGCCGCCGTCGCGCCCGTCGTACGCGCGCATCGCCGCCTCCAGGCCCGCCCGGCCGATCCACGCGCCGCCGCCGCAGTCGCCCAGCAGATGGCCCCATCCGTCGGCACGCCGCCAGCCGGTGGCGGTCCAGCGGGTGTCCCCGCCTGGGGCCGTGGCGTCCGTATCGGAGGCGGCGTCCGTGCTGGACGCACCGCCTGTGACGGGCACGCCGCCCGCGCCGCCCGAGCCCTCCGCGGCTCCCTCCGGCACCGCCCCCAGCGCGATCAGCCCCGTCCCCGCCGCGACCACCGCGCCGGGGCGCTGGCCCAACGCCCCGGCGTACGCGGTCACCGCGTCCGCCGCGAGGGCGAGTCGCCGTACGCCCAAGGCGTCGGCGAGCGCGTCCGGGAGCCTGGCGCGCAGGTCGTCGCCGAGCGTGGCCATGCCCGTCGCGCCGACGCAGATCGCACCGAGGCGCCGGGCCCCGGCTTCCCGTAGCAACTCCCGGGCGGCGGGCAGGACCCGGGCCAGCAGGTCCTCCGCGTCGATGCCCCGGTCGCCTACGACCGCGGGCGTGGACGAGGACCACGTCAGCGGCGGCGAGGACGACCTCAGCGGCGAGGACGAGGTAAGCGGCGGGGATCCGGCCAGTGGGTCCTCCGCGGCGGAGCCGCCGTAGGCGTCCGCGCGGGCCACCCCCACCCGTACGCCGGAGCCGCCCGAATCGATCCCGAGCACATGCGTCGCCGCGGCGTCGGGCACCGTGTCGTCGGCCACCGGCTCAGCCGAATCCGCGCGAGTCCTGCTTGAGCGCCGTGTCCACGGTGAGGGCCGTGGCGATCACAAGGCTCAGCAGCGGATCGGGCAGCTGGCGGTGGATCTGGAGGACGTAGTTGTCCGCCGTCGTGAACATCGTCTTCGCCAGGCCCTCCCAGGTCTTGGTGATCCGGGCGACCTCGGTGTCCGTGTGGTCGACGATGGCGAAGTTCCAGGCCCGCCAGTTCTCCGCCTTGATGGCGCCGACCTGCTGGCCGTTGACGTGGATGCCGAAGTTGATCTTGCCGAAGACGTTCTGCTGGACGATCTCACCGACCGGCTGTCCGTCCGGACGGGTCACCAGCACCTTGGACTTCACGAACTTCGCGGGCCGGGTGAGCACCAGATGCGGCTGCCCGCCGGCGTCCCGGATCTCCAGCCGGTGCGTCATGAACTGGTCGAGGCTCGAGACGAACCGCGCGACCTTCTTCAGGGTGCTCTGGCCGACCTGGACCACCGAACCGATGGTGCGCCCGTGCTGGTCGAAGACGCTGTACTCATTGGTGAGCTCGATCAGCTTGGCCTTCTGGTTCACCACCAGCACCGGTTCGGTGAACAGCGTGCCGCCGCCGCCCGCCGTCGGCCCCACATGCGCCTGCTGCTGCACCTGGTGCTGGACCTTGCCGGGGTTGGGGTTGGGCGGGGCGGCCTGCTGCTGCGGCGGGGGCTGTCCGGGCTGGCCCGCGTGCGTATGGGCGGTCCACTGTGCGCCGTCCCACCAGCGCAGCTGGTTCGGCGTGCCCTGCGGGTCGGCGTACCAGCCCGCAGGGGTGTTCGTAGGTGATGTCATGGCGGGCAGACTACCCCTCGCCCACCTGGAACGATGGGGTCAGGGAAGGCGCCAGTCGACGGGCTGCGCCCCCTGCTGTGCCAGCAGCTCATTGGCGCGGCTGAAGGGACGGGAGCCGAAGAATCCGCGGTCGGCGGACATGGGGAGGGGTGTGCGGACTCGACCGCCGGAAGGCTGCCCAGCAGCGGCCGTACGTTACGGGCGTCGCGGCCCCACAGGATGGCCACCAGGGGGCGGCCGCGCCCGGCCAGCGCCCGGATGGCCTGCTCGGTGACCTCCTCCCAGCCCTTGCCGCGGTGGGCGGCGGGGCGGCGCGGGGCCGTGGTGAGCGCCTTGTTGAGCAGCAGCACGCCCTGCTGGGTCCAAGGGGTCAGATCGCCGTTGGACGGGCGCGGCAGCCCGAGGTCGGTGTGCAGCTCGCGGTAGATGTTCTCCAGGCTGCCGGGCAGCGGACGCACCTCGGGCGCCACCGAGAAGCTGAGCCCCACGGCGTGTCCGGGGGTGGGATACGGGTCCTGACCCACGATCAGCACCTTCACCTCGTCGAAGGGCTGCTGGAAGGCGCGCAGCACATTCGGCCCGGCGGGCAGATAGGTGCGACCTGCCGCGATCTCGGCCCGCAGGAAGTCGCCCATCGCCGCGATGCGTTCCTCGACGGGCTCGAGTGCCTTGGCCCAGCCCGCTTCCACAATTTCATTCAAGGGTCGTGCTGCCACACCGCGTCACTCTAGTGGCTCAGCGGGTGGCCGCGTGCCACCTCACGATCACTCTCAGCCGATCACGGCGATCGCCCTCGCGATCACCGCGGTCACTCTCAGCCGATCACCGCGGCCCGGACGCACAGCACATCGGGGAGATGGCGGGCGATCTGCCGCCAGCTCTCGCCCTCGTCGGCGCTCGCGTACACCTCGCCGTTGCGATTGCCGAAGTAGACCCCGGCCGGATCGGCGTCATCGGTGCGCAGCGCGTCTCTCAGCACCACACCGTAGTGGGGCTCGCCCGGCAGTCCGGCGCACCGCTCCTCCCAGGTGGCGCCCGCGTCCTCGGTGCGGAACACCCGGCAGCGGTAGCCCGGGGGATAGCGGTCCGAGCCGTCGGTGGCCGGGAAGACGTACGCGACGCCGCTCCGGCGCGGATGGACGGCGACCGCGAAGCCGAAGTCCGCCGGGAGGCCCTCGCTGATCTCCGCCCAGTGCGCCCCGCCGTCGTCGCTGCGGTACACCCCGCCGTGGTTCTGGAGATAGAGCCGGTCGAGGTCGACCGGATCCCGGGCGATCTTGTGGACGCACTGCCCGAACTCCGGATACTGATCCGGCAGGAAGTCCGCCCTGAGCCCGCTGTTGGACGGCGCCCAGCTCTCCCCGCCGTCCGCGGAGCGGTACACCCCGCCGGAGGACACGGCGACCATGAGCGACCGCGGGTCCCTCGGATCGGTGATGACCGTGTGCACGGCCTGCCCGCCGAACCCCTCGCCCCACTCCGGCCGCTGAGGGTGGTCCCACAGGCTGCGGACGAACGCGAAGGTCTCCCCGCCGTCCTCGGAGCGGAACAGCGCGCCCGGCTGGGTGCCCGCATAGACCACCCCCGGCGCGTCGGCTCCGGCGGGCTCCAGTTGCCACACCCGCTCCAGCGAGGTGTCGGTGCCCTCGGGGAACTTCACCGCGGGCCTGGCGGGCTCGTGCCAGCTCGCCCCGAGGTCGTCGGAGCGGAAGACCGAGGGGCCCCAGTGCGAGCTGTCCGCCCCGGCCAGCAGTCGGGGCGGTCGCCCCGGGTGTCGATGCCGACGGAGTACACCGCCTGCATGGGGAAGTGGGGGCCGGTGAAGTCCCAGCCCCCGCCGCCGCCGGGGCGGCCGAGGAAGAGACCCTTGCGGGTGCCGACGGCGAGCAGGACATCGTTCATGACGCTCACTCCTTGGAGTGCGAGACGGGACGGCGGAACGGATGGATGTGTCCGTCATCACAGAGTCTGCACCCACCCACTGACAACGGCCCGGAAGCAGCCGCGTCACCCGAGGGCTCACGGGCCACGGGAGGTCATGCGCGTCGTACGAGAGGCTTCGTAATTTGACGATCGTCGTACTACGATGGTTACCGTACTAGGCGGCGGTCCGGCCGGACCGCACGAGGAGAAACGGAGACGTTCATGAGTGCCCTCTTCGCCCCCTTCACCCTGCGGTCGCTGACCATCCCCAACCGCCTCTGGATGTCGCCCATGTGCCAGTACTGCGCGGACCCGGACAAGGGCGCCGGGGTCCCGCACGACTGGCACTTCGTCCACTACGGTGCCCGCGCCGCCGGCGGCACCGGGCTGATCCTGGTCGAGGCGACGGCCGTGTCCCCCGAGGGCCGCATCAGCCCCGGAGACCTCGGCATCTGGAACGACACCCAGGTCGAGGCGTTCGTGAAGATCGTCGACTTCCTCAAGGGGCAGGGCACCGTCCCGGGCATCCAGCTCGCCCATGCCGGCCGTAAGGCGTCCACCGACGCTCCCTGGAGGGGCGGGGCCCCGCTCGGCGCCGACCAGCGGGGCTGGCAGCCGCTGGGGCCGAGCCCGGTCCCGTTCGACGAGGGCCATCCGGTGCCGGACGAGCTGTCCGAGGAGCGGATCGGCGAGATCATCCGCCAGTTCGCGGACGCCGCGCGGCGCGCGCTCGCGGCCGGTTTCGAGGTGGCGGAGATCCACGGCGCCCACGGCTATCTCATCGGCGAGTTCCTCTCCCCTCACAGCAACCACCGCACCGACGGCTACGGCGGCTCCTTCGAGAACCGCGTCCGCTTCGCCCTGGAGGTCGTCGACGCGGTCCGCGCGGTCTGGCCGGACGAGCTGCCGCTGTTCTTCCGCATCTCGGCCACCGACTGGCTGGAGGAGAACGGCTGGACCCCGGATGACACCGTCCGGCTCGCCGCCCTGCTGAAGGACCACGGCGTGGACCTCCTCGACGTCTCCAGCGGAGGCAACGCCGCCGGTGTGCGCATTCCGGTGGAGCCGGGCTACCAGGTGCCGTTCGCCGCGCGGGTGCGCCGCGAGACCGGGCTGCCGGTGGCCGCGGTCGGACTGATCACCGAGGCGGAGCAGGCCGAGAAGATCGTCACCAATGGCGAGGCGGACGCCGTGCTGCTGGGCCGCGAGCTGCTCCGGGACCCCTACTTCGCCCGCCATGCGGCGGCCGAGCTGGGCGGCCAGGTGCACAACCCGGACCAGTACCACCGCGCGGTCCGCTAGCCCCCGAACGCCGTCGCCGTCCCGCCCCGGGCCTCACGTAGTTCCGAGCTGACGTAGTACGGCGATCGTCAAACTACACTGGAGGTCCCGGAACGAGGCGATGAGGAGCAGCCGTGCAGACGCAGACCACGCCGACCGCGCCCCAGTCCCAGCCGCAGGCGTCGTCCCAGCCCCAGGCGTCGTCCCAGCCCCAGGCGTCCGGGCGCTCGCTTGAGCATCCGCGGCGCGAGGCGATCCGCCTCGAGGATGTGCTGCACGCGCTCTCCGACCCCATGCGGATGCGGGTGGTGCGGACGCTCGCCGAGGAGGAGGAGACCTGCGAGCTGTCCTGTTCGGTCTTCGACCTGCCGGTCAGCAAGTCCACCACCACCCACCACTTCCGGGTGCTGCGCGAATGCGGGGTGATCCACCAGATCTACCGGGGCACCGCCAAGATGAACGCGCTGCGCCGCGCCGACCTAGACGCGCTGTTCCCCGGACTGCTCGACAGCGTCCTCGCCGCCGCGGCCCTCCAGGAGGGGCGCCTCGGCGGCGACCGGGGCTGAAGTCCGCCCGCCGGGCACGTGGTTGAAGAGCAGGTTCAGCGCGATCGCGGTGACGCACCCGGCGCTGATCCCGCTGTCCATCACCGTCTGGAACCAGTCCGGGAACTCCTTGTAGATCCCCGGCACACCCACCGGCAGCAGCCCCACGGCGACCGAGACCGCCACCACCGTCAGGTTGTGGTTGTCCCGGAAGTCCACCCCGGCCAGTGTGCGCAGCCCGCTCGCCGCGACCGTACCGAACATCACCAGGCCTGCCCCGCCCAGCACCGGGGCCGGGATCGCCGCCACCACCGCTCCCAGCTTCGGGGCCAGCCCGAGCAGCACCAGCAGGCCGCCCGCGGCCGCCACCACCCAGCGGCTGCGCACCCGGGTCATCCCCACCAGGCCGACGTTCTGTGCGAAGGCGGTGTACGGGAAGGTGTTGAAGACCCCGCCGAGCACGGTCGCGGCGCCGTCCGCGCGCAGCCCGTCCGCAAGCCGCCGCCCGTCGACCGGGCGCTCGGTCAGCTCGCCCACCGCGATGAAGTCGCCGGTGGTCTCGGTCATCGTCACCAGCGCGACGACCAGCATGGACACCACGGCCGGGGCCTCGAACGCAGGGGCGCCGAAGTGGAACGGGGTGGAGACGCCGACCCAGTCGGCGTCGCCCACCCCGGAGAAGTCGGTGAGGCCCAGGGGTATCGCGGCCGCCGTCCCGGCCACGATCCCCACCAGCACCGCCACCCGGCCGAGGAACCCGGGCGCGAAGCGCTGAACGGCCAGGACGAGGACCAGCACCCCGGCGGCCAGGCCCAGGTTCTTCGGCGCGCCGAAGTCCGGCGCGCCCTGGCCGCCCGCCGCCCAGTTGCCCGCGACCGGCAGCAGCGAAAGGCCGATGACCAGTATCACCGTGCCGGTCACCAGCGGCGGGAAGAACCGCAGCAGCCGCCCGAAGACCGGCGCCAGCACGATCATCGCCACCCCGGCCACGATCACCGAGCCGTAGATCGCCGGCAGCCCGCCGCCCTCCGTGCCGATCAGCACCATGGGGGTGACCGCCGCGAAGGTACAGCCCTGCATGATCGGCAGCCGGACGCCGAACCGCCACAGCCCCACGCACTGGAGGACCGTGGCGATACCGCACAGCAGCAGATCGGCGTTGATGAGATACGCCAGATCGGCGGGGGACAGCTTCATCGCCCCGCCGACGATCAGGGGCACGGCCACCGCGCCCGCGTACATGGCCAGCACATGCTGGAGTCCGAAGGCGGCGAGCCGGCCGGGCGGCGGCACCTCGTCCACGGGATGGCGTACGGACGTCATGGCGGCTCCTCGCGCGGCGCGTGGTTGGGCGGCGGATCGGGGTGAGGCGACCGTAGAAGACTTAAACAATCTGTTGATTTCAGGGGTGTTGCCGCTCTGTGTCAACCCCATGGACCGCGCGGACTTGCCGTCTTGCGGCAACCCCATGGACCGCACCGACCCGCGGCCGGCCGGCGGAAGCCGAGGCTCGCCCCGCCCGGATCACTCCTGCCCGCGCGCCGCGCCCAGCAGCCCCGTCCAGTCCGGGATCTTCACCTTCGTACGCCCCAGCGCCTCGCCCAGCGCCTCCTCGGCCGCCTCGATCCGCAGCCAGCCGGTCCACTCCACCGGCTCCACCCCCGCCTCGCGCAGCGCGCGCAGCGGATCCGGCACCACCGGGCGGGCGGCGAGCGCGTCCGCGTCGGCCAGCAGCGAGGCCACGGTCTCCTTCGCACACGGCCGGTTGGTGCCGATCACCCCGGTCGGGCCGCGCTTGATCCACCCGGCCACGTACTCCCCGGGCGAGGGCTCACCGCCGCGCAGCACCCGTCCCCCCGCGTTGGGGACCGTGCCGCGCTCCTCGTCGAACGGCAGCCCCGGCAGCGGCACCCCCCGGTAGCCCACCGACCGCAGCACCAACGGCGCCTCGATGTCCTCGAACACCCCGGTGCCCGCCACCCCGCCGCGCCCGTCCGGCGCGGTCCGCTCGAAGCGCACCGCGCGCACCGCGCCCTCGCCGAGCAGCGCCACCGGCTTGAGGAAGAACCGCAGATGGATCCGGCGCGGCCGGCCCGTGGGCTCGCGCCGCGCCCAGTCGCGCAGCACCTCGATATTGCGCCGGTTGATCCCCGGCAGCCCCGACGGGTCCCCGTACGCCGGGTCCAGCGCCAGCTCCTCGGGGCGCACCAGCACCTCGGCGCCGGTCAGCGCGCCCAGCTCCCGCAGCTCCTTGGTGGTGAACTTCGCCTGCGACGGCCCGCGCCTGCCGACCATGTGGATGTCCGAGACCCGGCTCTCGGACAGCGCCCCGAGGGCGGCGTGCGGCACATCGGTGGGCCTCAGCTCCTCCGCCCCACGGGCCAGGATGCGCGCCACGTCCACCGCCACATTGCCCACCCCGATCACGACGGCGGAACTCGCCCCGAGCGCGAAGGCGTCGACGGTCGCGTCCGGATGGGCGCTGTACCAGGAGACGAACTCGGTCGCGGAGAAGCTGCCCGGCAGCTCCTCGCCCGGAACGCCGAGCCGCCGGTCGGTGGCCGCGCCCACGCAGTAGACCACCGCGTGGTAGAGCCCCAGCAGCCGCTCGGGCACCAGCGGGGCGGGCCCACCTGCACATTGCCGAGGAAGCTGACCCGGGGGTGCTCCAGGACCGCGCGCAGTGTGTTCTGCAGGGACTTGATCTTCTCGTGGTCGGGCGCGACACCGTAGCGCACCAGCCCGTACGGACAGGGCAGCCGGTCCAGCACATGCACCGACACCTCGGGGACGGCCTGCTGCTGGACGAGCGCTTGGGCGGCGTACACCCCGCTCGGCCCGGAACCGATGACCGCGACGCGAAGCACGAGGAGCTCCTTCCGCAGGATGTCTCCAGCATCCCACCCGGTGGGGCGCCCTGTCCGGCACTACGCGCCGAGGGACCGGCCCGGGTGACACCGCCCGGCCGCCGGTCCACGGGCCCGCGACCGCGCCGCGAGCACGGCTCGAAACCGGTCCAACGGCCCCTCCGGGCTCCGTGCGCCGCCCGCTACGGCATCCGCCCCCCGCTACGGCATCCGCCCCCCGCTACGGCATCCGCCCCCCGCTACGGCATCCGCCCCCCGCTACGGTATCCGCCCCCCGCTACGACATCTGCCCCCCGCTACGACATCTGCCGCATCCGCCGGATCTCGCTGCTCTGCTGCGCGATCACGTCGTTCGCCATCTCCTCCACCCGGATGTTGTTGCCCTGGGCCAGCACATCCGTGGCCATGGCGACCGCGCCCCGGTGGTGGGCGATCATCAGCTTGAGGAAGAGCGCGTCGAAGTCGGCGCCCTTGGCGGCGCGCAGCCGGGCGAGCTGGGCCTCGGTGGCCATCCCCGGCATCCTCGCGTCATGGCCCTCGTGGCCGCCCCCGTCGCCGCCCTTCGGCTCGCCGCCTTCCGTCTTCTGCCAGGCGCGCATCGCCTCGATCTCCGGCTTCTGCCCGGACGCGATGCGCTCCGCGAGTCGCTTGACCTTCGCCGACTTGGCGCGGTCGGCGGCGAGGTCGGTCATCACCAGGGCCTGCCGGTGGTGCTCGACCATCATGCGGACGTAGGAGCGGTCGGCCGAGTTGGGGGAGTCGTCGTCGCCCGCCTTCGCCGCCTCCTCGGCCGACAGCTTCTTCGCCGCCTCGCCGGGCTTGCCCGGCGCGATCACCGCGGGCTTTCCGTCCTTGCCCTTACCCGCGTCGGCCCCGCCGTCGCTCTCCGCGTCACAGCTGGTCAGGACGAGCGTCAGGGCGGCCGCCGCCGCGGCGGCCGCGAGGGATGCGGAGTGGAGCGTCGTACGGCGGTTCAACACCGTGGCCTCCTGGGGGCGCTTGGGATCCGCAGACCGTCTTAGCACGTCAGCGGCGCTCCCGGTCCGGGCGAGTTGGGAAAATCTCTTTACGAACATGTTGCTACCTGTTGTGGTGTACATGGATAGAGCGATACTTCCTCCGGTCCGTCAACCGTTCAACTCCGAACGGAGACGGCGACAAAGGGAGGACGCAGTGAAGCCGTGGGAAAGACCTCCACAGCGGCGCAGATACCTCGGTGCGGCCGCGGCCGCCTTCGGACTGGTGGCCACCTTGCTGGCCGCGGGCCCGGCGGCCGCGACGCCCGACCCAGGTGACGCTCCCCACAAGGAGCGGGTGACCAAGAGCCAGCAGTCGGAAGCCAGGGCCGCCATCGAGAACGGCGACATCCCCGGCGTGGACCAGATCGTCCACAGCGACAATGTCAGCCATCTCACCAACATCCCCAAGCAGGACCTCAAGGGCGTCAACTCCGACCTGGCCTTCCAGGGCAGGTACGCCTTCGCGGGCAACTACGACGGCTTCGTCATCTACGACATCGGCCGGCCGAAGAGCCCGAAGATCGTGAGCCAGGTGCTCTGCCCGGGCTCGCAGAACGATGTGTCGGTCTCAGGAGACCTGCTCTTCCTCTCCACCGACTCCTCGCGCAGCGACAACTCCTGCAACAGCACCACCCAGCCCGCGACCGAGAAGTCCTCGTGGGAGGGCATGAAGGTCTTCGACATCAGCGACAAGCGGAACCCGAAGTACGTCGCCGCCGTCGAGACCTCCTGCGGTTCGCACACCCACACCCTGGTGCCCGAGCGCAAGGACGTGTACATCTACGTCTCCTCGTACTCGCCCAGCGCCACCTTCCCGGACTGCCAGCCTCCGCACGACGGCATCTCCGTCATCAAGGTGCCCCGTTCGGCGCCCGAGAAGGCCGCGGTCATCGACTTCCCCGTGCTCTTCCCGGACGGCGGAAACCCCGGCGGGCCCACCAACCCCGGCGTCTCCCAGACCACCGGCTGCCATGACCTCACCACGTTCCCCAAGCTGAAGCTGGCGGCGGGCGCGTGCATGGGCGACGGCATCCTGCTCGACATCGCCGACCCCGCGAAGCCGCGGGTCATCGACCAGGTCGAGGACAACGTCAACTTCGCCTTCTGGCACTCGGCCACCTTCAACGAGCGCGGCACCAAGGTCGTGTTCACCGATGAGCTGGGCGGCGGCGGCGCCGCGACCTGCAACGCCGAGGTGGGCCCGGACCGCGGCGCGGACGGGATCTACGACATCGTCGGTAAGGGCGACAAGCGCAAGCTGGTCTTCCGGAGCTACTTCAAGATCCCGCGCCACCAGGCCGACACCGAGAACTGTGTGGCCCACAACGGCTCGCTGATCCCGGCCAAGGGCCGCGACATCATGGTCCAGGCGTGGTACCAGGGCGGCGTGTCCATCTGGGACTTCACCGACTCCGACAAGCCCAAGGAGATCGGCTACTTCGAGCGCGGGCCGCTCTCCAGCGACACGCTCATCACCGGCGGCTCCTGGTCCGCGTACTACTACAACGGCTACATCTACTCCAACGACATCAACAAGGGCTTCGACGTCCTGAAGATCCATGACCGGCGCACCGACAGCGCCGAGTCGGTCCGGCTGTCCGAGCTCAACACGCAGACGCAGCCCGACTACCGCTGAGCGGGCTCCCTAGCCCAGAGTGCTCATCCGGCTCCCGCCGGGCGGTTCATCGCCCGGCGGGAGCCCCAGCTCCCAGTCCAGTTCGTAGCGGTGGAACAGCTCCGCACGCAGCCGCTCGGGCGCCATCGGCGCGCCCGGCAGCAGCACCGCGACCACCGCGCCCATCAGCAGGGCACGCAGCAGCCGGTAGTCGGTCTCCGGGTCCTCGGAGCCGTACCGCGTGATGGTGTCCCGCAACAGGCCGGCCAACCGCTGCTGCTCGGCGCACTGGATGAAGCCCTCGGCCGTGAGGATCCCCGCCATGTGCGTCCGCATCAGCCGGGGCCGGTCCCGGGCCAGGCCCAGGATCGCGTCGATCGCCCGTGCCAGCAGCTCCCGCCCGGCCTCCTCGCCCTCCGGCCGCGGCTCCCGCTCGAGCCCCCGGGCCAGCTCCATGTGCATCAGCCGGTGCACGGCCGTCTGCAGCAACTGCCGCTTGCCCGGGAAGTAGTACGAGACCAGTCCGCGGGCCGCCCCGGCCCGGTCGGCGATATCGGCGAGGGTGGTCGCCTCGTAGCCGTGCTCGCCGATCAGCTCGACCGTCGCTTCCAGCAGACGGACCTGGGATCGGCGCCGCAACTCCTCATTGACCGACGGGCTTCGGGGGACCATGCTGTAACTCCTGCGTTGGCTGGCTGTCAGCCAATATACTCAGGGGACGTACGGATGTCCGCCGTTCCCCTGGGGTGGCCGCATGTCTCCGCCGGTTCGGGCGACACGGGGGGATCGCCCGAACCGGTGGGTTCGCACCTTTCGGCGTCACGATCACCGGTGCCGGACTCGGCGGCCGCACGCTCGCCCGGCACCTGGCGGGCCAGGGAACAGCGTTCCCGAGAAGTCGAACAGGGCGCCTTTTACGTCACAGTTGACGCTCCCTCATCTTCGGTTTTTGGCCAGGAGCCAGGACTTCCGGCGTCGTAAGCCGTGGGCCTGGCCCCGTTCGGCCATCGGCGCATCCGTTTCGGCCGATTTGCCGGTAGATAAATCCCGGCCGAATCAAGGCGCAGGGTTTAGGGAAATCATGGGGCGGAGGCTGTTTATGGTCTTGCTGTCGTGGTGATCATACAGGGGTCAATCCCCGTAACTCCGCGACGAGTCGGGGCAGACGATATCTGCTGAGCGCGAGGAGGTTGCCGGTAATGGTACGTGACATGACGTTGAGGCAACCGGGGGATGGCCACGGGTTGGGTGCATGCCGGTCCGGAGTCCGCTGCGGCGGGCGTGGAGCGGCAACCGGCCGGGGTGGCTGCTGGTAAACGCCAGCTTTGCACAACGCAAAGAACGGTGCCGGTTCCACAACCGGCGCATAGGCTGAGATGTATTCGCGTCGGCATGCCGCACTGTCCTTTTCCTTGCGCGCCGGCGCCGGTGGCGTCCCGCTCTTCTGGGGTGTGCGGACAGGTCGCCCGCTCAGTCAAGCGCTCAGTCAAGACTGATCGCAGCCAAGCGTGATCACACGGGGGCACACGGGGGAAGGAAACCGTGGCTGAGGTCACAACCGGTGGAAGGTATCGCTCCGGTTGTGTCTCTGCTTATATGACCGTCAAGCGCACAGCCCCCCACCGGAGGTGATCCACATCAGAGAATTCGCCGCCGCCGACGCAGCGGATATCTGTCTCGTCAGAGAAATTATCTTCCGCAGGATGGATGACTGCGGAGATCAACTCATCGCTCAAACGCACCCCCCCACAGCGAGGACTGATGAGTATGGGACTGACAGATTATCAATCCGAGCTCCGCGACGTACTCGGCACGGCAGCAAAAGGCAATGGCGGCCTTCTTCAAGTGATCGGGGGGCCCGGTGTCGGGAAGACCACCTTATTGGGAAGTCTGAAGGAGCAGGCGGCCGCATCGGGTGCGGTCTGTCTCACGGCGTCCGGATTCGCGGACGACGCCGCCATTCCGTTCAATATCGCGGAACAGTTGGTCCGATCCTCCGCGGCCACCGGCGCATTGGATGTCGTGGCACGCTGGAGGACCGCCGGAGAGCGGTATGCGGAAGCCGAACGCGACCTGCTGAGATGTCTGGTCCGGGAGATATCCGATGTGCTGCACCGCATCGCGGGCGGCAGACAACTGATCCTCGCGGTCGATGATGCCGAACATGCCGACCACCCCTCCCTGATGTGCCTTCTGCATATCGCCCGGCATGCGTCCGGCACCCGCACGCTCGTCGTGCTGACCAGCGGGCAGGCCCACCACCTGGGCACCCGCGTCCACAGCTGCCACCACCTCTACAAGATCGATATCGGCACCCTCCCGGAGCGCGAGGTCGGGCGCCTGCTGGAGCGGTACGGCGACGCCGGCCAGGCCGGCCGGATCCGCGCCTCCTGCCACGCCATCAGCGGTGGCAACCCGAGGCTGGTCAAGGCCCTGCTGCGGGACCACCTCAAGGCCGCTCGGAGTGGGGCGGGCGCGGATGTCACGGTCGGAGCGGAGTTCCAGGAGTCCTACCGACGGTGCCTGTTGAGCCATCAGGCGCTGCTCCAGGTGGCGCAGGCGCTCGCCGTGCTCGGCCCGTACGGCAGCCCCTGGCGCGTGGCCAGTCTGCTCGAATGCGGTGAGGAACGCGCGTCCCGGGCCATGGACCTCCTCAACTCCGCAGGCCTGCTGGAGGACGGGCGTTTCCGGCACCCCGCGGCCCGTTCCGTCGCGCTGGAGACACTGGCGGCCGAGGACCGGGCCCGCCTCAGCGCGAAAGCGGCCGAACTCCTCTATGCCGACGGGGCCGACCCGATCGCGGTGGCGGAGCTCTTGGTTACTGCCGACAAAACGCCGGATCAAAAGGGTGTGGCGGTGCTCTGGCAGGCCGCCCAGAAGAATCTCGACGAGGGGTGTACGGAGGAAGCGATCGCCAGTCTGCGGCTCGCCGACCGCGCGGACCTCAGCCGGCGGGAGCACATGGACATTCTCATGGCGCTGGTCGGCGCGTTATGGTCCAGCAATCCGGCGACCGCCGAACCCGAGCTGGACCGCCTGCTGGCCGAGATCCGGGCGGAATCCCCCGCGGACATCCCGGAGCAGTATCAGTGCTTCCTGCTCTTCATGGTGCTGTGGTTCGGCCGGTACGGCGATGCGGAAGAGACCTTCACATGGTCGTCGGACGGCGGTGACACCGTTACCGCGTCCAGCATGGCCGCTCTGCGGATGGCCCGGCAGTGGGTCACGTTCCTCAAACCCATGCTGATCCACGGCTTTCCCGGGCAGGATGCCCCGGAGGGGGAAGTCGACGGTTTGTGGGCGGCCAATCTGGAGCACGGTCTCCAGCTTTCCGTGGACGAGCTGGGGATCGAGATCGGGCATCTTCAGGATCCTCGGCAGGTGGCGGACTTCTGCCCCGACGCCATGCACCTGCTGTCGCCCTCCAATCATTTCTGGTTCGCTTACGCATACGCCTGCCGGATCGTCTGGGCATTGGCCGCCAGGGGAGAATCGGAAGCGGCGGACCGGCTGTGCGGGGCGCTTTTCACCGCGGCCGACAAACTGAACATGAAGACCCCGTGCGCCGTCGCCCTGTCCATGCGTGCCTATATCCGATGCCGCCACGGGGATTTCACCACAGCCATTGCTCTCGCGGGTACGGCATTGCGGTCCATCCCGCCGCGCGGCTGGGGCGTCGCCATCGGATTGCCGCTGTCCGTGCTGGTGGCGGCCCACACCGCCATCGGCAGACTCGAAGAGGCCCAGCGGTATCTGGATTACTGGGTGCCGAAGGAAATGTTCGACAGCGTGGTGGGACTGGAGTACCTCCGGGCCCGGGGGCAGTACTGCCTGGCCACCAACCGCCCGTACGCCGCCCTGAACGACTTCATGGTGAGCGGGATGCTGATCGACCAGTGGCCCGTGGACTTCGGTGACCTGGCGCCCTGGCGCATCGACGCCGCCGAGGCGTATCTGCGGGTCCAGGAGCCGGCCGAGGCCAAGAGACTCGCCCTGGAGGAACTCAAGCTGTCGCCCGACCGGCCCTTGAGCACCCGGGGCAGAGCGCTGCGCATCCTGGCCATGGCCGAGGACCCGGACAAGCGCAGGCTGCTCCTCTACCAGTCCGCCAAGTGCCTGCGTGAGCAGGGTGACCGTTATGAACTCGCCCGCACGCTGACCGAGCTCAGCCAGGACTACCTCAGCACTGGGGAGACCCAACAGGCGCGCACCACCTGGCACGAGGTGCAGAGGCTGATGGACGAGTGCGGGATGAGCGCCCAGCACGAGAGCCGACGGGAGCTCGTGGTGGACGGCGACGGGAGCGCCGCGAGCGCTCAACTGTTCGAGGAAGCGGCCGAGCCCGAGGGCGACGATGACGACGCCCCCGGCACAGTGGCCGAGAGCGCCGGGCAACCCGTGCTGTCGGAGGCCGAGTGGCGCGTGGCCACTCTGGCGGCGTCCGGAATGACCAACCGGCAGATCGCCAAGAGTCTGTACATCACCGTCAGCACCGTGGAGCAGCATCTGACCCGCATCTACCGCAAGCTCTCGGTGGGCAACCGGCAGGAGCTCTCGCGTCGTCTGTGGCTGCTCATAGGTGCCACGGGAGCGTCCTCCTGCTGAGCGCGCTCCCGCTGACGGCGCCGCCCCGAGGCAAGGGGGGATAGGGGAGTGGTTAGGGGACTGGGGGGCGGGCGCGCGGACCAGACTTGGCAATCCGTAGGCGGCGCAGTGGTGGCGATGGAGCGACTGACGGGACGGACAGGTATGGACGAGATACGCGACTACCCCGAACTGCGGGCTGCTGCATGCCCGTTCTCACCCCCGCCGGGATACGAGGAGCTGCGCGAGCGGTCCGCCGTCACACGGGTGCGGATGTGGGACGGCAGCACGCCGTTCCTCGTCACCGGCTATCACGAGGCGCGGACCGTGCTCGGCGACGACCGGTTCAGCGCCGACGGCACGCACAAGGCGATGCCCCGCTTCGTGAAGTTCGAGGTGCCGGCCGATGTGTTCAACCTCGGGAGGATGGACGATCCGGAGCACGCCCGGATCCGCCGCATGCTCACCGCGCACTTCACCATCCGGCGCACCGAGGCGATGCGGCCGATGATCCAGGACATCGTGGACGGCCTCCTGGACCGGCTGATCGCCGAGGGGCCGCCGGCCGACCTGGTGGCCGACTTCGCCTTCCCGCTGCCGTCCCAGGTGATCGCCGTGATGCTGGGGGTCTCGGACGCCGACTTCGCCGAGTTCCAGCGGGCGTCGCAGGGGGTCATGGACTTCACCGTGTCGACCGAGGAGATGGGCGCGGCGCTCGGGGTGATGGTGGACTACGTCTCCCGGATGTGTGCGGCCAAGCGCGCCGCCCCGGGGGACGACCTCCTCAGCCGGCTCATCGTCGACCAGGAGCTGACGGGCGCGCTCACCCAGCAGCAGGTGGTCGCCACCGCCCTGGTGCTGCTGCTGGCCGGGCACGAGACCACCGCCAACATGATCGCCCTGTCCACCGTCCTGCTGCTGCGCCACCCCGACCAGCTCGCCCGGCTGCGGGCGGACCCCGGGCTGATGCCCAACGCGGTGGACGAACTGCTCCGGTACATCACGATCGTCCAGGAGGGCACCGGACGGGTGGCCATCGAGGACGTCGAGGTCGGCGGCGTGCTCATCCCGGCCGGTGAAGGGGTGATCATCAACCTGCCCAGCGCCAACCGCGATCCCCACTTCGCGGACGCCCACGAGCTGGACCTGAGCCGGCCGAACGCCCGTGAGCACGTCGCCTTCGGCTTCGGCGTGCACCAGTGCCTGGGGCAGACCCTCGCCCGGGTCGAGCTCCAGATCGCCCTGGAGACCCTGCTGCGCCGGCGGCCGACGCTGCGCTTGGAGGTCCCGTTCGAGGACCTGGCGTTCCTGTACGAGTCGATGAACTTCGGCGTCGCCCGTGTGCCCGTCGCCTGGTGACCGCGGACCGGCGGCCGGGCGGACGACAGAAGGAGAGGGGAGCACCATGGTGAAGGTCTCGGTGGATCAGGAGAAGTGCTGCGCGGCCGGACACTGCGCACTGGCCGCGCCGGAGGTGTTCGACCAGCGGGAGGAGGACGGGGCCGTCGTCCTGCTGGACCCGAACCCCCCGCTCGCGCTCCGCGACAGCGTCGCCGAGGCGTCGTTCCTCTGCCCGGCAGCCGCGATCACGGTAGAGGATTAGGGCCTGTCCGGGGATGTGATCTGGGCTCGCGGGGCGTGGCACGCTCCCCCGGCTACCGCTGGGAGGCGCCCCCTGTCGCCGCGTTGCCGGAAGGCCCTGGTAGCTCCGCTACGAGGGCCTTCCGGCGCCTTGCGATCGCACGCACCACGCCCCGCTCCCTGATCCAGATCACAACCCCGGACAGGCCCTGGCAAAGCGCTCCACACCCAATCGCGGCCCCGGCGAGACGGCTTCTCGCCGGGGCCGCGCGAGCGAGGGGAAGGCAGTCTTGACCACGTCGACTTCCAGTCCGGCCGCCAGTTCCGCGTCTGCTTCCCGGCAGGTCACCGTCGGGCTGGCCGAACGCTCGTACACCGTCCACATCGGACACGGTGTGCAGCGGCTGCTCCCGCAGGTGGTGGCCGCCCTGGGCGCGCGCAAGGCGGTGGTGGTCACCGCGCGGCCCCCCGAGCGGACCCCCGACCCGGGAGTGCCCTCGCTCGTCGTGCGGGCGCGCGACGGGGAGGAGGCCAAGGACCTGGCCGCCGTGACGGACCTGTGCCGCCGGTTCGTCGGATTCGGGCTGACCCGCTCGGACGTGGTGGTGTCCTGCGGCGGCGGCACCACGACCGACACGGTGGGCCTGGCCGCCGCCCTCTACCACCGGGGCACACCGGTGGTCCACGTGCCGACCTCGCTGCTGGCCCAGGTGGACGCGAGCGTCGGCGGGAAGACCGCGGTCAATCTGCCCGAGGGCAAGAACCTGGTCGGTGCCTACTGGCAGCCCGCGGCCGTGCTCTGCGACCTCGACCACCTGGACACCCTGCCCGAACGAGAGTGGCGCAACGGCCTCGGTGAGATCGCCCGCTGCCACTTCATCGGCGCGCCCGATCTCGACCGGCTGCCGCTGCTCGACCAGATCGCGGCCAGTGTGACGCTCAAGGCGGGCGTCGTCGCCGCGGACGAACGCGACTCGGGCCCGCGTCACCTCCTCAACTACGGCCACACCCTGGGGCATGCCCTGGAACGTGCCACCGGGTTCGCACTGCGGCACGGGGAGGGCGTGGCCATCGGCACGGTGTTCGCCGGACGGCTCGCCGGCGCGCTGGGGCGTATCGGCCCGGAGCGGGTCGCCGAGCACCGCGACGTGGTCGCGCGCTACGGCCTGCCGACCGGGCTGCCCCCGCATGTCTCCGTCCCCGAGCTGGTGGAGCTGATGCGCCTGGACAAGAAGGCCACCGACGGGCTGACGTTCGTCCTGGACGGACCCGAGGGGCCCGGACTGGTGCGCGGGATCGCCGAGGAGACCGTCAGCGCCACCCTCGCGGAGATGCCCCGCGAGCCGGAAGGATGATACGCCGCGAGCCGGAGGGGCGATGTGCCGCGAGCCGGAATCGCCATACGCCACGGGTATTCGGCCCGTTCGCTTTAGGGGCACACGTTCCCGGTAGGGGGTTGACCACCCGGTGCGCGCACTGGATAACAGAACGGTCCGGCGCGTAAAACGAGATGCGTCGGGGTCGGCTAGGGGGCGGAGGTTCCGGTAGGGGTTGATGCTGGTACGGGCGTGCTGATGGAATCGTTTCCCGATCAACGTTTGGTCTGACCAAGGGCCGCGAGTCCGCATTTCGTCGACCTCGATCGGGGACCATGAACATGCCCTACAGCTATGCCATGCCGGTGAATACCGAGCGGAATTCCCGTCCGACGGAGAGGATAGGGAATGCCGCGGCGCACCTCGGACATCCATTCGGTGACTCTTCGGTGCGGCCCGGGCAGGCCCTTCTCGTGGACGGGCCGCTGGCCTGCGGAAAGACGACCCTGCTCCGGTCGTTCGCCGAGCGAGCCGCGGAGGCCGACTGTCTCGCCGTCACGGCGACGTGTTCGCCCAGCGAACAGGACCTCCCCTTCGGCGTCGTCTCCCAACTGGCCCGGGGCGTCTGGAAGTCACCGGGCGGGCTGCCCGAGGTGCCGGGGCTGTCGGCCATCCTCCACGGGACCAGTGATCCGGCGGACCAGGCCGAGATCGCCCGGCTGTGCCATCGGCTGTGCACCTCGCTGATCGACCATGCGGAGCACACGCCGCTGCTGCTCGCCGTGGACGATGTGCGGCACAGCGACGGGCCTTCCGCGCACTTCCTCCTCCAACTGGTGCGGCGCCTGGATTCGGCACGGATCGCGGCCGTGTTCACCGACGACCTGAGCCTGCCCGCGCCGTCCCTGCCGCTCCGCTACGAACTGCTGCGCTCCCAGAGCCTGCACCGCATCGGCCTGGGCCCGCTCTCTCGCGAGCAAGTGGCCGAGGTGGTCGTGGCGGAGCTGGGCGAGACCGCGAGCCACCGCGCAGGAGACGTCTACGCCGCCACCGGTGGCAACCGGCTGCTGCTGCACACCTTGCTGTCCGACTACCGCGAGCACGGCGAGCCCCGCCAGGCCGGCTACGGCCAGTCCTTCCTGAGCTGTCTGCACCGCAATGAGCCGATCTTCCTGGACGTGGTGCGCGCCCTGGCCGTGGTGGGCGCCTCTCTGCCCGCCGCCGACCTCGCCTGGTTGACCGGACACGAGCCCGAGCCCATCAGCCAGGTGCTGGCGGCGCTGACCGGGGCCGGGCTGATGGACGAGGGCGCGTTCCGGCACGAGGTGGCACGGCTCGGCGTGCTCAACGACATGCCGGCGCAGGCGCGCAGGACCCTCCACCAGCGGGCCGCTCGGCTGCTGCACGACCAGGGCAGGCCCGCCACCACCATCGCCCGCCACCTGGTGCGCGCCGGGCAGATCCCCGACTCCTGGCCGGCGGAGGTGCTGCTGGAGGTGGCCGAGCAGGTGGCGGTGGGCGAAGAGCCGTCCATCGCCGTCGACTTGCTGGAGCAGTCCTTCGCGCAGTGCCCGCACGAAGACCGGCGCGCCGCCCTCCAGGCCAAACTCGCCGAGGCGGAATGGAAGATCAACCCCTCCACCGCCACCCGCCACCACGCACCGCTCTACCGAGCCGTCCATGCCGGCCGCCTCGGCCTCCCCGACAGCGTCACCCTCCTCATGCAGCTCCTGTGGAAGGGCGGCCTGACCGACGTGGAGGGGCTGCTCGCCCATCTGCGCGACGACCCCGCCGCCACGGACCAGCTGCACGCCATCGAGGCGGCGCTCACCTGCACCTACCCCTGGCTGGCCGAGCGCCGGACCGCCCCGGCGCACCACGGTGGCTCCGCGGTCACGCGGGCGGCGGTGTGGCCCCGGGCCGGTACGGTGCTGGCGGACGTGCTCACCGGCGGGCAGACCCACGACACCGTGCGGCGCGCCGAGGAGGTACTGCGCGAACTGCAACTCGGCCACGACCCGGCATGCCAGGAGCAGGCGGGGCTGTTCGCCCTGCTCGCGCTGGTCTACGGCGGCCGGCTCGACCTCGCGTCCGCCTGGTGCGAGGGCGCGCTCGGCGAGACCGGCGCCGGACCGCACGTCCCCATGCGGCAGGCGGTGCTGGCGGCGGCCAGGTCGGAGATCGCCCTGCGCCGCGGCGACCTCGACGAGGCCGCTGAGCGGGCCCGGGCCGCCCTCACCCACGCCTCACCCGGCGCGTGGGGCGTGGCCGTCGGGCTGCCGCTCGGCTCCCTCATCCTGGCGTGCACACGGATGGGCCGGCACGAGGAGGCGGGGTTCCACGTCGCGCAGACCGTGCCCAACGCCATGTTCAAGAGCTCCTACGGGCTGCACTACCTGTACGCCCGAGGCCACTACTTCCTCGCGGCCAACCGCCACCAGGCGGCCCTCGCGGACTTCCTGCTGTGCGGTGAGCTGCTCACCGACTGGGGTCTGAGCAGCGGCTGCGACCCGGTGCCGTGGCGGATCGGGGCGGCGGAGGCATGGCTCGCACAGGGCAACCACGACCAGGCCCGGATCCTGGTCTACCAGCAGCTCAGCCGTCCGCACACGGACGGTGCCCGGGCCCGCGGGCAGTCGCTGCGCCTCCTGGCGGCCACCAGCTCGGCCAAGCGGCGGCCGCAGTTGCTGGGGAGGCGGTGGGGCTGTTCACCGAGCAGGAGGACAAGTACGAGCTGGCCCGCACGCTGTGGGACCTCAGCCAGGCGTACCACGCGCTCGGCGAGAAGAAGCAGGCCCGCCGGACCATGCGCCGGGCCTGGCACGTGGCGAAGATGTGCGAAGCGGCGTCGCTGTACGAGGAGTGGCTGCCGGCCGACGACCCGTCCCAGGCCACGGTGCTGATGCCGAAGTCGGTCACCGGGATCGAGCGGTTGACGCACTCCGAACGGCGGGTCGCGTCGCTGGCCGCCATGGGCTACACCAACCGGGAGATCGCCGGGAAACTGTACGTCACGGCCAGCACCGTGGAGCAGCATCTGACCCGGGTGTTCCGCAAACTGGACATCAAGCACCGGGAGCAGCTGCCCACCGAACTCTACGCCGACCGCATGGAGTTGGCGTGACGACGGACGGCCGTGTCCCGGGAGGCCCCGGGACACGGCCGTCGTGGCTGTGCGGTGCGGGCGGTGTCAGCGCTTGACCGCGAGCGTGATGCCATCACCCATGGTGAGCATGGTGATCTCGACGCGCGTGTCCTCGCGCAGCAGCTTGTTCACCTCGCGCAGGGCGGTGGTGTCGGCGTCCTGCGCGGCCGGGTCCGTCACCCGGCCGAAGAAGAGGGTGTTGTCCAGGACGATGAGCCCGCCGCGCCGGAGCAGCGCCAGCGACTCCTCGTAGTAGTGGGCGTATCCGGTCTTGTCCGCGTCGATGAAGACCAGGTCGAACTCCCGGCCCTCCCGCCGCAGTCCGGCCAGGGTGTCCTTCGCGTCACCGATGCGCACATCGATGCGGTCCGCCACTCCGGCGCGCTCCCAGAACGGGCGGCCGAGCCCCGGCCACTTCGGCGTGATGTCGCAGGTGATCAGCGCGCCGTCGGCCGGCAGCGCCCGCGCCATGCACAGTGTGCTGTATCCGGTGAAGGTGCCGATCTCCAGCACCGCACGGGCGCCGACGAGCCGCACCAGCAGCCCGAGGAGCTGGCCCTCCTCGGGCATCACCTGCATGGCCTGCGCGGCCGGCAGACCGGCGGTCTCCGCCCGCAGCCCGGCCAGGACCTCGTCATCGCGCAGGGACAGTTCCCGTACATAGCCGAGAATTTCCTCGGTCACATCGACTTGCTGAGCCATCGGATTGCCGCACCCCGCAAAGGTGAAAGGGAAGGTCCAGAGAAAGTCAATGCGACCGATGCTAAGAATCTGCCGACGCGGTGCGCAATGGCCTCTTCCAGAATTCCGGCACTCGTATTCCGGCTGAGGGGGTCTAGGGGGATCCTTAGGGGATTTGCGCGATCGCCCGGACAATATCGTGAACGCGGAAGCGCGTGTCATGGTCGGCACGTTGTTCACAACGCGCTGCGGAGGCGATGAATGAGCGGACATGCGGAAGCGCCGCGGCTCATGGTGCTGGGCGCAGGAACGATGGGACTGGGAATCACCTCGCTCGCCGTCGGCCACGGAATCCCGGTGACGGTCGTCGAGGTGGACGAGGCCAGGGCCGGCCGGACGCGGGCCGCCGTCACCGAACGGCTCCGCATGGCCCAGCTCATGGGAGCCCTGCCGGCCGGCCGCCCGCGGGGCGAGCTGACGGTCACCGGGTCCCCGGCCGACGGCCGGGACGCCACCGCCGTGGTGGAGGCCGTCACCGAGGACATCCCCACCAAGGCCAAGGTGCTCGAGGCGGTCGCCGGGCTCACCGGAGCCCAGGTGCCGCTGATCTCGAACACCTCGTCCATCCCGATCGACGAACTGGCCGGTTTCGTCGCCGATCCGGCGCGGCTGGTCGGCACCCACTTCATGAACCCGCCCTATCTGATCCCCACGGTGGAGGTGATCCGCGGCCCCCGTACCGGGGAGGCGGTGATGACCGCCGTGACGGATCTGCTGCGTGTGCTGGAGCGCAAGCCGGTCGTCGTCGGCGACGGGCCGGGGTTCGTCACCAGCCGGGTGCTGCACCCGATGATCAACGACGCGATCCGGGTGGTGCAGGAGGGCACGGCGACCGTGGAGGCCGTGGACGACCTCATGCGGGAGTGCCTCGGCCACCGCACCGGGCCGCTGCGCACCGCGGATCTGATCGGCCTGGACAACCTCGCCGACTCGCTGCGCGTGCTACAGATGCGCACCGGAGACTCCCGGTGCGCGCCGAGCGAATTGCTGCTGGAGAAGGTCCGCGACGGCCACTTGGGCCGCAAGTCGGGCCGCGGGTTCTACGCATACGGGAAGGAACTGGCGTGACCATCTCATCGAAGCCGGGCAGCCACACCGCCGAGACGGTGGCGCAGGAGGTGCAGCGGTTCCTCGAACAGCGCACCAAGCAGACCTGGGACCCGGACACCGATCTGTTCAGCAGCGGCGCCGTGTCCTCGATGTTCGCCATGGAGCTGGTCGTACACCTGGAGTCGTCCTTCGACGTGGTGATCAGCGGCCCCGACCTGGCGCTGGACAACTTCCGCACGGTGAACGCGATGACCGCGATGGTCCTGCGGCTGCGCGAGGCACAGCCGTGACCGACGCCGCCACCAGCCACGCGGAACTGGTCAGCGGATTGATCGGCGACCGGGCCGACGCCTGGGACGTGGCCGGAGAGCTGCCCGCGACCTGCTGGTCAAACTCGGCGCCTCCGGAGTGCTGTGCGCACAGGTCGGCCCCGAACACGGCGGCACCGGCCTGGACAGCCGGGCCAACGGGGAGCTCACCGCGCGGGTCGGCGCCCGGTGCAGCTCCCTGCGCAGCGTGATGACCTCGCAGGGCATGGCGGCCTGGACCGTGCGGAGGCTCGGCGGCCCGGAGCAGTGGGACACCTTCCTACCCCGGCTGACCTCCGGCGACCTGGCGGCGGTCGGGTTCAGCGAGCCCGGGGCGGGCAGCGACCTGTCGGCGATGGAGACCGAGATCGCCGACGACGGCGCACAGGTGGTCGTCACCGGGCGGAAGGTGTGGATCACCGCAGCCCACTACGCCGATCTGCTGGTGGTGTTCGGGACATACCGGGGCGGTGCCACGGCCGTGGTCGTTCCCGCCGGGGCCCCCGGGGTCCGCATCACACGGGTGCCGAATCCGCTGGGCTGCCGCGCCGCCGGCCACGCGGACATCACCCTGGACGCGGTCCGGGTGCCCGCCGATCACGTACTCGGTGGCACCGGGCTGCCGCTGCCGCTCGCGACCACCGCCGCGCTCACCTACGGGCGGATGTCCGTGGCGTGGGGGTGTGTCGGCATCCTGCGCGCGTGCCTGGACGCCGCCGCGGCACACACCACGACCCGGGAGCAGTCCGGCCGCGTACTCGCCGAGCACCAGTTGGTGGCCCGGCACCTGGCCGAGTTGTATGTCGCGGAGCGACACGCCACCCGGGCCTGCGAACACGCCAGCGCCTCCTGGGACACCGGCTCGCCCGACATGGCGGTGGACGCGGTGCACGCGAAGTACGTGGCCTCGCGCGAGGCGGCCGAGGGCGCGGCCCGCGCCGTACAGCTCCTGGCGTCCGCCGCGGCCTCCGACGGCCATGTGGTGGCCCGGGCGTACCGCGACGCGAAGCTGATGGAGGTCATCGAGGGCACCAGCGAGATCTGCCAGCTCATCCTGGCCCAGCACACACGGAAGCCGACCCAGCACACGCGGAGGAAGGTGCAAGCATGACGGAGGGGAAGCCCGTGAGCGGGAGCGAGCCGCCGACGGCCGTCAAATGTCTCGTCTGGGACCTGGACAACACCCTGTGGCGCGGCACCCTGCTCGAGGACGGCGAGGTGCTGCCGTTCGAGTGGGTGCGCGATGTCATCACCACCCTCGACGAGCGTGGCATCCTCCAGTCGGTCGCCAGCAAGAACGACCACGACCACGCCTGGGCGCGCCTGGAGGCGCTGGGCCTCGCCGAGTACTTCGTCCTGCCGCACATCAGCTGGGGGCCCAAGTCGGAGGCGGTGCGCGCGATCGCGGAGCGGCTGAACTTCGCGCACCGCGCCATGGCCTTCGTGGACGACCAGCCGGCCGAACGAGCCGAGGTCGCGTACCGGCTCCCCGAGGTGCGCTGCTACCCGGCCGAGGACGTGGCCGGGCTCACCGGACTGCCCGAGTTCAGCCCCGCCGTGGTCACCGTGGACTCGCGGCAGCGCCGGACCATGTACCAGTCGGGGTTCCGCCGGGACGCCGAGCGGGCCGAATTCAGCGGCCCTGACGAGGAGTTCCTGCGCACCCTGGACATCCGGATGGCCATCGCCCGCGCCACCGAGCGGGAGCTGTCCCGGGTCGAGGAACTGACCCTGCGCACCAGCCAGATGAACGCCACCGGGGTGCACTACCCCGACTCCGTACTGCGCGGACTGCTCACCGACCCTGCCCACGAGGTGCTGGTCATCACGATGGCCGACCGGTTCGGCCCGCACGGGGCCGTCGGCATCGT
The DNA here is from genome assembly GCA_005405945.1 of Streptomyces violaceusniger. Lineage (GTDB taxonomy): Bacteria > Actinomycetota > Actinomycetes > Streptomycetales > Streptomycetaceae > Streptomyces > Streptomyces violaceusniger. The sequence goes on along the minus strand of BJHW01000001.1, from coordinate 2,275,333 downwards.
GCTGCTGGAGAGGCACCCGAAGGTGTGGCATCTGAAACTGCTCGCCACCTCCTGCCGAGTGGTCTCCTACGGCGCCGGGTCCACCGTGCTGAACTGGCTGGCCGATCAGGCGGCGCGGGCCGGAGTGCACCTGGCCGCCGACTTCCGGCGCACCGACCGCAACCGGATGATGGAGGTCGCCTACCGCTTCGCCGGGTTCGCCGACACCACCTGCGGGTGCACCTCCGCCCTCGCGGTTCCCGGCGAGGAGGGGGTCGAACGCCTCCACCTCACCCCCGCGGTCCAGCCGGCCCCGACGACGCTGCGGCTGACCGCGCCTGAACTCGCCGACGCGGCGCTGCCGCACTCCCGCTGACCGGCGGGTGCTTCCGCCCCGGATCCTCGCGTTCGCCTCTGACTGGTTTGGGTGATCACTGTGCTTGTGCTCGGGCTCAACGGCAACTTCTCCGCCGCGGACACCGATGTGGTGCCGCAGCTGGGCGAGGTCTTCTTCCACGACTCGGCGGCCTCCTTGATCCGCGACGGCGAACTCGTGGCCGCGGTGGAGGAGGAGCGGCTCAACCGGATCAAAAAGACGACGAAATTTCCCCTCAACGCGGTCCGCGAGTGCCTGGCCCTGGCCGGTGCGCGGCCCGAGGACGTCGACGCGGTCGGCTACTACTTTCCCGAGAACCACATCGACACCGTCCTCAACCACCTCTACACCGAATATCCGCGGGTGCCGCTGCGCTACTCCCGGGAGCTGATCCGGGAGCGGCTGAAGGAGGGCCTGGACTGGGACCTGCCGGACGAGAAGCTGGTGTACGTACCGCACCACGAGGCACACGCGTACTCCTCGTATCTGCACTCCGGCATGGACTCGGCCCTGGTCCTGGTGCTGGACGGGCGTGGCGAGCTGCACTCCGGCACCGTCTACCGGGCCGAGGGCACACATCTGGAGAAGCTGGCCGACTACCCCGTGCCCAAGTCACTGGGCGGGCTCTATCTGAACGCCACCTATCTGCTCGGCTACGGCTTCGGCGACGAGTACAAGGTGATGGGCCTGGCCCCCTGGGGCAACCCCGAGACCTACCGCGACACCTTCTCCAAGCTCTACACCCTCCACGACAACGGCGAGTACGAACTGCACGGCAACATCATGGTGCCGAACCTGGTCAGCCCGCTGTTCTACGCCGAGGGCTTCCGCCCGCGCCGCAAGGGCGAGCCGTTCACCCAAGAGCACCGCGACTTCGCCGCCGCGCTCCAGGAGACGGTCGAGAAGATCGTGCTCCACATCCTCCAGCACTGGGCGAAGACCAGTGGCCTGTCGCGCCTGTGCTTCGGCGGCGGCGTCGCCCACAACTCCAGCCTCAACGGTCTGATCCTGAAATCCGGGCTGTTCGACGAGGTGTTCGTGCACCCCGCCTCGCACGACGCGGGCGCGGGCGAGGGCGCCGCCTACGCCGCGGCGGCCGGCCTCGGCACCCTCCAACGGCCGAAGAAGCGACTGGTCAGCGCGAGCCTCGGCCCGGCGCTGGGCGACCGGGAGCAGATCAGGTCCCGGCTGGCCGACTGGGCGCCGCTGATCGATGTGGAGTTCCCCGACGACGCCGTGGAGACCGCGGCCGGACTCCTCGCCGGGGGAGAGGTGCTCGGCTGGGCGTACGGCCGGTCCGAGTTCGGGCCCCGCGCCCTGGGCCACCGCAGTATCGTCGCGGACGCACGCCCCGAGGAGAACCGCACCCGCATCAACGCGATGGTGAAGAAGCGCGAGGGCTTCCGCCCGTTCGCCCCCGTCGTGACCGCCGAAGCCGCCCCCGACTACTTCGACCTCTCCGGCGCGGAGGGCCACCACGAGTTCATGTCCTTCGTGGTGCCGGTGCTGCCGCAGCGGCGTACCGAGCTCGGCGCGGTCACCCACGTGGACGGCACCGCCCGGGTGCAGGTCGTCTCGGCCGAGTCGGGCGAGCGGTTCCACCGCCTGGTGCGCCGGTTCGGCGAGCTGACCGGCACCCCGGTGCTCCTCAACACCTCCTTCAACAACAACGCCGAACCCATCGTGCAGAGCCTCGACGACGTGGTGACCAGCTTCCTGACCACCGACCTGGACGCCCTGGTGGTGGAGGACTGCCTGGTGCGCGCCAAGCCCTCGCCCGACCTGGGCGCCCTGGTGCCGCGATTCCGCCCGGTGACCCGGCTGGTCGAGCGCACGGCGGCCGGTCCGGACGCCTCGGCGGGAGTGAAGACCCATGAGATCTCCCTCGACTACGACGGAGGCCCGACCGCGAAGGTGTCGCCCGAGCTGTACGAACTGCTCGGCGCGGTGGACGGCACCACCACGCTCGGGGACCTGGCCAAGACCGTCGTGGGCGGGCTGTCGGAGGCACTGGCCACCGAGGTGTTCGGCCTGTGGGAGCAGCGGTTCCTCACCCTGGCCCCGGCCGGGGGCACAGGGCCGTCGGCGGACGACGCGGCGCGGGGGCGCTGACCCGATGGCGGCGGACCCGATCACCGAAGTGCACCGGGAGATCACCCGGCTGCTGACGAAACTGGGCCGAGACTCCGGCACCCGCCCGGACGCCCTCGTGGAGGCGTGCGTCGCCTGCCTGGAGGCCGCCCAGTGCACCTCGGCCGCCGCCACCGGGCGGGAACACCCGGACACCGGCGCCCAGGAGGCGCTGCACGCCGTCAACGCGGCGGCCCTGGCCATCAGATACGCCCTGGTCAAGGCGGGTGACGAACGCCGCCGCGCGGCACGGGCGGGCGGAAACGTCACCTGAACGCTCCGCTGGGTGTGCCGTGGTACCGCGGCCCTACAGGCACGAAACCAACTGGTCCCTTCCCTCGGGCTCGGGGGAAGGGACCAGTCGCGTCCAGGCGTGGGAGCGCCCTACGACAGGGCGCAGGGCGGGCTCAGCTGTGTTGCCAAGTCGTCCACCAGCACGAGGAGTTCATCTTCGTCCCTCGCGATGCCGAACAGGTAGAAGTCCGGGCGTACCAGCACCGCCAGCGAGTCCATCTCCGACAGGTAGGGCAGGTACCGGCCCTCCACGTCCAGTGCGTCCCGTGGCCTCAAGGAGGCCGTGGGCGTGTCCGCGGGGACCATGCGCACCAGGCGGGTGCCGATGCTGTCGAGGAACTTCAGGCGTCGCGCGTCCAGTGCCGGGACCACGTCCTCGGTGTGGAGGAGGACGAAGCCGGTGCCCACCACGTCGTCGAAGAGGCCGGTGGTCCCCGCGCGGCGCACTCGCCACTGGGGGCCCGCCTGGCCGGCGTACGGTGCGGGGCGGCCCTGGTCGTCCCGGTGCAGCAGCCCGTCCACGAGCGGCTTCACCACGGAGCGGCGGGCGGCGCTCGGGCCGATGTTGCGTTTGCGCGCCGCCAGCATGGCCGCGTCGCGGTCCGCCGCCGCGGCGGGGTCCGCCATGCACACCACCCGGCCCAGACCGACCGACATCTCCACCGCGTGCCGCACGTGTGCCCGACGCTCGGTGGTGTAGGTGTCCAGCAGCGTCGGCGCCGCGTGGCCGCCCAGGACCAGGTCCAGTTTCCAGGCCAGATTGGCCGCGTCACGGAATCCGGAGCACATGCCCTGCCCCGCGAACGGCGGCATGAGGTGTGCCGAGTCCCCGGCCAGCAGCATCCGTCCGGTCCGCCAGCGCTCCGCCCAGCGGGCCTGGAAGGTGTAGACCGCGTGCCGGTCCAGGACGCCGTTGTCGGGCGTCACATCGAACAGCCGCAGCAGTTCCCAGGCGCTCTCCACGGTGCCGAAGTGCTCGGGGTCGTCCGCCGGCACCCGCATGAACTCGTACCGCCGGTGGCCGGGGCCCGCGGACACCGCCGTCCGGGGGCGTGCCGGATCGCAGATCTCCAGGTTGTTCGGCCGGAACTCGCGGTGCTCGTGCAGCCGCACATCGCAGATCAGCCAGTCGTACGAGAAGTCGAGGTCCGTCATGGTGGTGCCGACCCCCGTCCGCACCAGGCTGTTCGCGCCGTCGCAGCCGACCACCCACAGCGCGGTGAGGTCCGTCTTGTCCCCGTCCGGACCGACCACGGTCAACGTCACGTGGTCGCCGTCGTCGGCGAGTCCCACCGCCTCGTATCCGCGCAGGATCCGCAGCGGCGGCAGTGTCGCCCCGTGCTCGATCAGCGCCGACTCCAGGGCCGGTTGATACGCCGACAGCGCCTCCGGCCAGGTGCAGTGGCCACGGTCGGCCACCTCGTGGTCGATCAGCGTCTCGCCCTTCGTGTTCTGCCAGGCGTGGTCCCGCGCGGGTTCGGTGAACTTGTCGAGCGAGTCGCCGATCCCGGCCGAGGCCAGGATGCGCGCGGCCTCGCTGTCGAACCCGACCGCCCGGGGGTGCCGGTACGGCTCCGGCCAGCGCTCCACCACCGTCACCCGCCGGCCGCGCTGGGCCAGCAGCACCGACAGCAGCTGGCCCACCGGTCCGTATCCGACGATCAGCACCTCGGCCTCGAGGCCGTCCATTTCCCGCGCGGTGTCCACCGCCGTCTCCTTCCCGCTCATGCGCCCGCCAGGATCAGCTCGACCACGTCGTGGAATTCATCCGCTTTCACCAGCACCTTGGTGCGCTCCACCCCGTCCTCGACGGTGAAGTAGCGCCTGCCGATGAGCACGATCTTTCCGTTGTCCGTGGCCCGGCTGCGGAAGGTGGTTCCGGCGAGCACCGAGTCCTGTGCGTAGTCGTCCAGGCTGTCCAGCCGCACCGCGTCCCAGCCGGAAGGGTCGGCCAGCTCCGGCCGGAACCGGTACACCGGCTGCCAATCGCTCTCCTTGGGCCGCCGTTCCACCACGCGGTAGCCGTCGTGTTCGGTCACGCGGTACGAGCAGCCGTACTGGTGCTGCTCCTCCTCGGACAGGTACAGCGGCTCCGCGTACGACGGCCCGGGGAAGCCGACGTCCACGAGATGGGTCTGCCCATCGAGGTGGACCAGGTCGAAGGTGTGCTCCCGCTCCGGGCCGAAGGTCCCGTTCGCCTGCCGCACCGCCGCGGCCACCATGCGCACGTCGTAGCCGAGTTCCGCCAGCAGCGTGTGGAACAGCCGGTTGAGCTCGTAGCACACTCCGCCATGGCCCTCGGTCACCACATGCTCGAACACCAGGTCCAGCGGGACGTTCGTCAGGTGGCGCGAGGCCGGGAGCCGGTCGGGGCCGTGGAGTTGTCGTACGGGACCGCCATCAGATGCCGCTTGTGCAGATGGCGGAGGGTGTCGAGGGTCGGTGGGGGCGTCCCCTCCACCCCGATGCGCCGCAGATACTTCGCCACGTCGAACATGCTGTGAGTCACCTCTCCGTGCTCTGGTCGTCGTCTTCCGCCGCTTTCCGGGCTGCCACGGGGCTGTCCGTGGCGGGCGCTTCCAGCGCGAGCTGGTCCTGGAGGTGTTCGGCGGCCATCGACGGGGTGGGGTAGTCGAAGAGCATCGCCGCCGCGAGCTGGAGGCCGGTGGCCGCGTTGAGACGGTTGCGCAGCTCCACCGCGGTCAGCGAGTCGAACCCGATCTCGAAGAGGGCGTCGTCCGGCCCCACCGCGTCCGGTGTGGCGTGTCCGAGGACGGCCGCGGCTTCGGCACGGACGAGTTCGGTGAGCCGCTGGTGCTGCCCGCTCGGGTCGAGGGCGGCCAGCTGCTGGGCGAGGGACGGGGCGTCGTCCTCGGGCCGGGCCGTGGTGTGGGCGGTGGGGCGGTGGTGGCCGCGTATGAGGCTGCGCAGCAGGGGCGGGAGGGTGTGCGGGCTGGTGTTCTTCTGGAGGGCGGCGAGGTCGAGTGTGAGGGGGACGAGGTGAGGGCGAGGGGTGGCGAGCGCGGTGTCGAGGAGGCGCATGCCGTCGGCGTCGGTCAGGGGACGACGCCGCTGTCGCGGGTGCGTTGCTGCTGGGTGGTGGTCATACCGGCGGTGAGGGCGCTGGTGGTTTCCCACAGGCCCCAGGCGAGGGAGGTGGCGGGGAGCCCGGCGGCGTGGCGCTGCTGGGCGAGGGCGTCGGCGTAGGTGTTGGCGGCGGCGTAGTTGGCCTGGCCGGGGGTGCCGAGGGTGCCGGTGGCGGAGGAGTAGACGACGAAGGCGGCCAGGTCGAGGTCGCGGGTGAGGTCGTGGAGATGGGTGAGGGCGTCCACCTTGGGGCGCAGGACGGTGTCGAGGCGTTGCGGGGTGAGGTCGGTGAGCAGGGCGTCGTCGAGGGTCCCTGCGGTGTGGACGACGGCGGTGAGGGGGTGGTCGGCCGGGATGTCGGCGAGGACGGCGGCGAGTCGATCGCGGTCGGCGGTGTCGCAGGCGGCGATGCGGACGTGGGCGCCGATCTCGGTGAGTTCGGCCAGCTCGCTGGCGAGGTCCGTGGCGCCGGGTGCGTCGGGGCCCTGGCGGCTGACCAGGAGGAGGTGGCGCGCGTGGTGGTGGGTGATGAGGTGGCGGGCGGTGAGGGCGCCCAGGGTTCCGGTGCCTCCGGTGATGAGGACGGTTCCCTCGGGGTCGAGGGTGAGGGGCTCGGGCGTGGTGGCGGGTGCGGGCGTCAGATGGGGGGTGTAGGCGGTGGCGTCGCGGAGGGCTAGTTGGGCCTCGGCGGTGGCGAGTGCGGTGGGCAGGGTCCGGTGGGAGTGGTCGTCGGTGTCGATGAGCTGGATACGGCCGGGGTGCTCGGACTGGGCCGAGCGGACCAGGCCCCAGACGGCGGCCGCGGCCGGGTCGGTGACCTCGGCGGTGTCATGGACGGCCATGGCGCCGTGGGTGAGGACGACCAGGCGGGTGTCCGCGAGTTCGGGCCGGTCCACCCACTGCCGCAGCAGGTCCAGGACCCGGGCGCAGAGCGCGTGCGTACGGTCGATGGGCCCGGCCTTCTCCGGCACCCATGCGGACACGTCGGCGACGAACACGGCGGGCCGCTCCCCGGCCTCCGCGATCTCCACGGCCTCCGCGGCCTCGGAGACATCGGCATAGCCCGGCGGGGAATCCGGGAGTCGGCTCTCCCCGAGCATGGCCCACCGCGCTTCCGCGGCGTCGAGCCCGCACTCGGCCCAGTCGACCGCCCACAGCGCATTGCCGCCCGACGAGGCCGACAGGGCGCGCAACTGGTCGGGTGTGGTCTCCCGGAGCTGGAGGGAACCGATCGTGGCCACCGGCACGCCCTGCGGGTCGGTGATCCGTACGCACAGCCCGTCCCCGTCGGACACCGTCGCCCGCACCCGCACGGCGGTGGCGCCCACGGCGTGGAGCCGCACATCGGTCCACGCGAACGGCAGCATCGTGGGCCGTTCACCGTCGGACTGGAAGCAGAAGTTCCCGGCGTGCAGGGTGGCGTCCAGCAACGCCGGGTGGATGCCGAACCGCCCGGCCACCCCGGTCTGCTCCTCCGGCACGGACACCTCGGCGAACACCTCGCCGTCCCGCTTCCATACCGCCCTCAGACCACGGAACGCCGGGCCGTACTCGTACCCGACCTCGGCCAGATGCTCGTAGAACCCCTCGAGGGCGACGGGCTCCGAGCCCTCGGGCGGCCATGGCTGAGCGGCCTCGGGCGCCGGGGCTGTGGTGCCGGTAGCCCCTCCGGTGAGGGTGCCGGTGGCGTGTTCGGTCCACTGCCGCGTGCCCTCCGGGCGCGAGTAGACCCCCACCTTGCGGCGCCCGCGGTCCTCGCCGCCGACGAGCACCTGGACGTGCAGGGTGCCCTCGTCCGGCACCGTCATCGGCCGGCTGATGACCAGCTCTTCCAGGATGGGGGTATCCGCCTCGTCCCCGGCGCGCACCGCCAGCTCGACCATGGCCGTACCCGGGAGCAGGACGGTGCCGGAGACGGCGTGGTCGGCCAGCCAGGGATGGCTGCGCACGGAGAGACGTCCGGTGAGCAGCACACCTCCGGTGTCGGGCACGCTCACCACGGCCCCGACCAGCGGATGGCCGGTGTCCTCCAGCCCCACGGCACGGACGTCGCCCGGACCGCCGCGGTCCAGCCAGAACGTCTCGTGTTCGAAGGGGTAGGTGGGGAGCGAGGTTCGGGAGGGTTGTGATCCGGTGTACGCGGTGGGCCAGTCCATTGGTGTTCCCCTGGTGGACAGTTCGGCGAGGTGGGTGAGGAAGCGGGTGGGGGTGTCGTCGTCGCGGCGGAGGGTGCCGGTGACGGTGGTGTGGGGTGTGGTGGTGGTTTCGAGGGTTTCTTGGATGGCGGTGGTGAGGACGGGGTGGGGGCTGACTTCGATGAAGGTGCGGTAGCCGTGGTCGGCGAGGGTGCGGATGGTGTGTTCGAATTGCACGGTGTGGCGGAGGTTGCGGTACCAGTAGCCATGGTCGAGGGTGTCGGGTTCGATCCATTGGCCGGTGACGGTGGAGAGCCAGGGGTGGTGCCGGGCTGGGTGGTGATGTCTGCGAGTACGTCGTGTAGGTGGTCTTTGATGGTGTCGACGTGTCCGGTGTGGGAGGCGTAGTCGACGGGGATGATGCGGGCCCTGGTGCCTTGGTCGGTGTAGTGGGTGTGGAGTTGGTGGAGGGCGTCGGTGTCGCCTGCGATGACGGTGGCGTTGGGGCCGTTGTGGGCGGCGATCCAGAGTTTGCCGTGCCAGGGGGTGAGGTCGATGGTGTCGGCGGGGGTGGCCAGGGACATCATGCCGCCGTGTCCGGCGAGGTGGTGGGCGATGGTCTGGCTGCGCAGGGTGATGATTTTGGCGGCGGTGGGGAGGGTGAGGTGTCCGGCGACGTGGGCGGCGGCGATTTCGCCTTGGGAGTGGCCGATGACGGCGTCGGGGTGGATGCCTACGGATTGCCAGAGGGCGGCGAGGGAGACGACGACGGCGAAGGTGGCGGGCTGGACGACATCGACGCGCTCGAGCGAGGGTGCGTCGGGTGCGCCGGTGATGACGTCGATGAGGGACCAGTCGGTGTAGGGGCCAGGGCTTCGGCGCATGCGTTCAGGCGTTCGGCGAAGACCGGTGAGGTGGTGAGGAGTTGTGCCCCATTCCTGCCCATTGGGCGCCCTGGCCGGGGAAGACGAAGACGGTCTTGCCGTGGGTGGTGGCGTGGCCGGTGGTGAGACGGGGGTGAGGTTGTCCGGTCGCGAGGGCCGTGAGGGCGGCCGTGGCCTCAGTGCTCTCGGCGCTGGTGCCGGCGCTGGTGCCGGCGCTGGTGCCGGTGCTGGTGCCGGTGTCGGCGAGGATGATGGCGCGGTGGTCGTGGAGGGTGCGGGTGGTGGCCAGGGACCAGCCGATGTCCACGGGGCGCGCTTCCACCCCGGATTCCAGGTGGTCCAGCAGGCGTTGGGCCTGAGCCCGCAGGGCCGTGGCGGTCTTGGCGGACAGGACCCAGGGGGCGATTCCGCCGGTGGCGACCAGCCCAGGGGTGTCCGTGCCCTCGTCCGCCTTCGGTGCGGGTTCGGGCTCGGGCTGAGGTGCCTGCTCCAGGATGAGGTGGGCGTTGGTGCCGCTGACGCCGAAGGACGAGATCCCGGCACGGCGCGGGTGGCCCCTCTCCGGCCAGGGACGGGCCTCGTCCAGCAGGGACACCGCACCCGACGTCCAATCCACCTGTGTGGTCGGCTCGTTGATGTGCAGGGACCGCGGAAGCGTGCCCTGCCGTATCGCCAGCACCATCTTGATGACGCTGGCCACGCCTGCGGCGGCCTGGGCGTGGCCGATGTTGGACTTCAGCGAACCGAGCCACACCGGCTCGTCCCCCGGGCGGTCCTGCCCGTAGGTGGCGAGGAGTGCCTGGGCCTCGATGGGGTCGCCGAGGGCGGTTCCGGTGCCGTGGGCCTCGACGGCGTCGATGTCTGAGGGGGACAGTCCGGCGTTCGCCAGTGCCTGCCGGATCACCCGCTGCTGCGAGGGCCCGTTCGGCGCGGTGAGGCCGTTGCTCGCCCCGTCCTGGTTCACCGCCGTACCACGGATCACGGCCAGTACCTCGTGCCCGTTGCGACGGGCCTCCGAGAGCCGTTCCAACAGCACGAGGCCGACACCCTCGGACCAGTTGGTGCCGTCCGCACCCTCGCCGAAGGACTTGCAGCGGCCGTCCGAGGCGAGGCCGCGCTGGCGCGAGAACTCGACGAACGCGCCGGGCTGGCCCATGACGGCGACGCCCCGGCGAGTGCCATCGTGCATTCGCCGGAGCGCAGGGCCTGTACGGCGAGGTGGAGGGCCACCAGCGAGGAGGAGCACGCCGTGTCCACGGTCACCGCCGGACCGGTCAGCCCGAAGGTGTACGCCACCCGACCCGACGCCACGCTTGTCGCGCCGCCCACCCCGAGGTAGCCCTCCAGGCCCTCCGGCACCGCGCCCGGACCGACGCCGTACCCCTGGCCGCTGGCCCCGACGAATACCCCGACCTCCTGGCCGCGCAGTGACGTCGGAACGATCCCGGAGCGTTCCAGGGTCTCCCAGGCGGTCTCCAGCAGTACGCGCTGTTGCGGGTCCATCGACAGGGCCTCGCGCGGGAGATGCCGAAGAAGGTGGCGTCGAATCCGCCCGCGTCGCTGAGGAAACCGCCCTCGCGCACGTACGACTTGCCCAGAGCATCCGGATCGGAGTCGAACAACCCGGCCAGGTCCCACCCCCGGTCCTGCGGGAACGGCCCGATGGCGTCGTCTCCGGCGGCGACCAGCCGCCACAGGTCCTCGGGGGTGCGGACGTCCCCGGGCAGGCGGCAACCCATGCCGACCACGACGACCGGATCCTCGGCCTGGTCAGGGGTGGTCCGGTCACGCCGCACCGGCCGGGGCGTGGCCTCGGCGGTACGCCCGCCCAGTTGGTCGCGCAGAAAGTCGGCGGTGGCCACGGGGCTCGGGTGGTCGAAGACCAGCGTTGCCGGCAGCCGCAGCCCGGTGGCCGTGTTGAGGCGGTTGCGCAACTCCACCGCCGTCAGCGAGTCGAATCCCATGTCGCGGAACGCCTGTTCCGGCCCGATCGGATCGATCGTGGGGAACCCGAGCACCGAAGCGGCCTCTTCGCGGATCAACTCCACGAGCACACGCACCTGTTGGGCCGCCGACAGCCCGGCCAGCCGCTCGACGAGGCCGCCCTCACCGGCCCTCGGCACCGGCCGGGCCGTACGCCGCGTCGGCCGGACCAGCCCCCGCAGCAGCGGTGGGGGTTCAGTGGCCTCCGCGCCGAGGGCGGCGAGGTCGAACCTCATCGGCACCAGCACCGATAGACCGGACTCCACCGACCGGTCGAACAGAGCCAGCGCCTCCGTGGTGGACAGCCCGACGATGCCGCCGCGCCGCATCCGGTGCAGATCGCCGGAGCCGAGCCCGGCCGTCATGCCACTGGCCTCCGCCCACATGCCCCACGCCAGTGACGTGGCGGGAAGCCCGCGCGCCCGCCGCCACTGTGCGAGCCCGTCCAGACAGGCGTTGGCGGCCGAGTAGTTGCCCTGTCCGGGCCCGCCGAGTACTCCGGCGGCGGACGAGTACACCACGAACGCCGCCAGGTCGTGGTTGTCGTGGGTGAGGTCGTGGAGGTGGGTGACCGCGTCGACCTTGGGGCGGAAGACGGTGTCGAGGCGGTCGGGGGTGAGTGCGGTGAGGATGCCGTCGTCCAGCGTCCCGGCCGCATGGACCACGGCGGTCAACGGCCGGCCGGCCGGGATGTCGGCGAGGACGGCGGCGAGTTGGTCGCGGTCGGCGGTGTCGCACGCGGCGATGTCGACGTGCGCACCGAGTTCGGTGAGCTCGGCGCTGAGGTCTGCGGCACCGGGGGCGTCCGGCCCCCGCCTGCTGAGCAGCAGCAGATGGCGTACGCCATGCTGTGCCACGAGGTGGCGGGCGATGGTGGCGCCGAGCGCTCCGGTGCCGCCGCTGACCAGCACCGTGCCATCCGGATCCAGGACGCGGGGAAGGGTGAGCACGATCTTGCCGGTGTGACGGCCCTGGCTCATCCACCGGAACGCCTCGGGGGCACGGGTGATGTCCCACTGCCGTACGGGCAGCGGCTCGATCCGGCCCGTCTCGAACAGTTCCACCAGCTGGCGCAGCAACTCCCGCACCCGCTCGGCAGGGGCCTCGCCACCGAGGTCGAACGCCCGGTAGGTGACCGCTGGATGCCGCGCCCCGACCTCACCGGGCTCCCGCAGATCGGTCTTCCCCATCTCCAGGAACCGGCCGCCGGGGCGGAGAAGCCCGAGGGAGGCGTCGATGTGCTCGCCGGTGAGGGAGTTGAGGACGACGTCGGCGATGGGGAAGGTGTCGGCGTAGGCGAGGTCGCGGCTGGAGGCGAGGCGTTCGGCGGGAATGCCGAGCCGGTGCAGGGCGTGGTGTTTGGAGGGGTGGGCGGTGCCCAGGACGGTGGCGCCGAAGTGCTGTGCGAGCTGGACGGCGGCCATGCCCACCCCGCCCGCGGCGGCGTGCACCAGGACCGTCTCGCCCGGCTGGACCCTCCCGAGGTCCTGCAACGCGTAGAGCGCGGTCAGATAGGCCACCGGCACCCCGGCCGCCGTGCCGAACGACCAGCCTTCCGGCATCCGGATCACCGTACGCGCGTCGGCGGTGGCCAGCGGGCCGAACGAGCCGGAGAACAGACCCATCACCCGGTCGCCCACGGCCAGGTCCGTCACGCCCGGGCCGACCTCGGTCACCACACCGGCGCCCTCCGTGCCGATCACCGACCGGCCCGGATACATGCCGAGAACCACCAGGACATCGCGGAAGTTGAGCCCGGCGGCGCGGACCTCGATCCGCACCTGACCGGCCTCCAGCGGTGCGGTCCCGGCCTCGTCGGGCAGCAGCGCGAGGTTGTCCAGGGTGCCGTACTCGGCCGAGTCCAGATGCCACGACGGCTGCGCGGGCACCCGCAGGCCGGGTTCGACCCGGGCCAGGCGCGGCACCCACACCGCTCCGCCCCGCACCGCGAGCTGGGGCTCGTCCCCGGACCACACACCTGCGGGCAGTTCGGGGAGTTCCTCGTACGTGTCGTCGGCGTCCACCAGGGCCAGTCGCCCCGGGTGTTCGGCCTGGGCCGAGCGGACCAGGCCCCAGACCGCGGTGGCCGCAGGGTCGGTGACCTCGGCGTCCCCGTGCACGGCGACCGCCCCGCGGGTGACCACGGCCAGCCGCGTCCCGGCCATCGCGTCGTCGCCGATCCACCGCTGGATCTCCGCCAGCAGGCGGGCGGTGAGCTGTCGGGTCCGTGCGGGCAGCGACTCGGTGAGGTCGTCGGTCCACGCGCGCGTATCGGCCACGAGGACGTCGGGAAGGGTGTTTTCGTCGCCCTCTGCTTCGCCCAGCGGCGCCCGGGAGACCGCGCCGCCCTCCGGCAGTGCGTGTTCGCTCCAGCGGACCGTCCACAGCGCGTCGTCGGCCGCTCCGCTCTCCAGCTGGGCCGGGTCCACCGCCCGCAGGGTGAGCGAGTCCACGGAGGCCACCGTCTGGCCCGAGCCGTCGGTCAGCCGTACCGCGAACGCGTCGTCGCCGACCGGGCGGACATGCACCCGGACCGCGGTCGCGCCGCCCGCGTGCAGACGCACGTTGTTCCAGGCGAACGGCAGCAGGGTCACCTGTCGCGCCGGGTCGGAGGGCAGGCAGAAGCTGCCCGCGTGCAACGCGGCGTCCAGCAACGCCGGATGGATGCCGAACCGTTCGGCCTCCGTGGCGTACGCCTCCGGCAGCGCCACGTCGCCGAAGATCTCACCGTCCCGGCGCCACGCGGCGACGAGCCCGCGGAACGCCGGTCCGTACGCGTAACCGGCGTCGACGAGCGAGCGGTAGAAGTCCGCCACCGGGATCGGCTCGGCCCGCGCGGGTGGCCACTCGCCGACCGCCTCGTCCTGCGGTGCCGGTGCCTGTGCGGTGAGCGTGCCGGTGGCGTGCTCGGTCCAGTCCGTGCCGCCGTCGGCGCGGGAGTAGATCCGCACCGTGCGCCGCCCGCCCTCGTCCGCGCCCACGACGACCTGCACACTCAGGGCGGTGTCGGCGGACAGCGTCATCGGCTGCCCGATCACCAGCTCCTCCAGCACCGGGGTGCCGGTCTCGTCCCCGGCGCGCACCGCCAGCTCCACCATCGCCGTGCCGGGCACCAATACCGCACCGGAGATGACGTGTTCGCCCAGCCACGGCTGGGCCCGTACCGACAGCCGCCCGCTGAGCTGCACTCCGCCCGTCTCCGGCAGCTGCACCACCGCGCCCAGCAGCGGGTGGCCCGCCTCCCCGAGCCCGACCGCGCCCACGTCGCCGGACCCGGCGGCGCGCTCCAGCCAGTAGTGCTCATGCTGGAAGGCGTACGTCGGAAGGGCGACGCGCCGGGCGCCGGACCCGGCGAACATCGCGTCCCAGTCCACCGGCACACCGCGTACGTACAGACCGGCGAGCCCGGCCAGCACCGCCTGGGCCTCCTGGACGCCCGGACGCAGGGACGGTACGAACGCCCCGTCCGCCCCCGCATCGGCATCGGCCACCGCATCCGGCAGGCAGTCCTGGCCCATCGCGGTCAGCACCCCGTCCGGGCCGAGTTCCAGATGGGTGCGCACGCCCGCGTCGGCGAGTGCGCGGACACCGTCGAGGAACCGCACCGCGCCCCGCACATGCCGCACCCAGTACTCCGGGGTGCACAGCTCCTGCGGATCCGCGACCCCGCCGGTCAGGTTCGACACCACGGGCACCCGGGGCGGCGCGTAGGTCAGCCGCGACGCCACCTCGCGGAACGCGTCCAGCATCCCGTCCATGTGGGGGGAGTGGAACGCGTGCGAGACCACGAGCCGCTTGGTCTTGCGGCCCTGCCGGGCCAGCGTCTCCGCAACCTCCGTGACCACGTCCTCGTCGCCGGAGACCACCACGGACGTCGGGCCGTTGACGGCGGCGATGGACGCCCGGTGCTCCTTCCCCGTGAGCAGGGGGACGACCTCGTCCTCGGCCGCCTCCACCGCGACCATCGCCCCGGTCGCGTCGAGTCGCTGCATCAGCCGCCCGCGCGCCCGCACCAGTGTGCAGGCGTCCGGCAGGGACAGCACCCCGGCCACATGGGCCGCGACCACCTCGCCGATCGAGTGGCCCAGCACATACGCGGGGCGCACCCCCCACGACTCCACGAGCCGGAACAGCGCCACCTCCAGCGCGAACAGCGCGGGCTGGGTGAACTCGGTCCGGTCCAGCAGCGCCGCCCGCGCCGACCCCTCCTCGGCGAACACCACCTCGGCGAGCGAGACCTTCTCGTCCCCGTCCCCCTCTCCCGCGCGCAGGTCGCCGAACTGGGCGCATACGTCATCGAAGGCCCGCGCGAACACCGGGTAGTGGCCGTGCAGTTCCCGGCCCATTCCGGCGCGCTGGCTGCCCTGGCCGGTGAACAGCACCGCGACCTTCCCCGACGCCACGGACCCGGTGACCACCGACCGGGTGGACGCCCCCGCGGCCACCGCCTCCAGCCCCGCGACGGCCTCCTCGGCATCGGCGCACAGCACGACCGCGCGGTGGTCCAGCCGGGTCCTGGTGGTGGCCAGCGACCAGCCCACGTCCCGCGGGCCATCGGCGTCCGCCTTGCGCACATGGGTCAGCAGCCGTGCGGCCTGGGCCCGCAGCGCCACCTCCGTATGGCCCGAGAGCACCCACGGCACCACGTGGCCGGTGGCGACGGGACCGGGCTCGGCGGACTCCTCCTGCTGTGGGGCGGTGTTCTCCTCCGGGGCCTGCTCGAGGATGACATGCGCGTTCGTCCCGCTGACGCCGAAGGACGAGATTCCGGCGCGGCGTGGATGTCCCGTCTCCGGCCACGCCCGCCCCTCGCTGAGCAGGGACACCGCGCCCGTGGCCCAGTTCACCTTGGAGGTGGGCTCCTCGGCGTGGAGGGTCTTCGGCAGCCGGCCGTGCCGTAACGCCATGACCGTCTTGATGACACTGGCGATCCCGGCGGCGGCCTGTGCGTGGCCGATGTTGGACTTCAACGACCCCAGCCACAGCGGCTGGTCCTCCGGGCGGTTCCGGCCGTAGGTGGCGAGGAGTGCCTGGGCCTCGATCGGGTCGCCGAGGGCGGTGCCGGTGCCGTGTGCCTCGACCGCGTCCACATCGGCCACCGTCAGCCCGGCGTTGGACAGCGCCTGCCGGATCACCCGTTCCTGGGAAGGCCCGTTGGGCGCGGTGAGGCCGTTGCTCGCCCCGTCCTGGTTGACCGCCGTGCCCCGGATGACGGCCAGGATGTCGTGGCCGTTGCGGCGGGCGTCGGACAGCCGCTCCAGCAACACGAGCCCGACACCCTCGGACCAGGTGGTGCCGTCCGCGCCCGCGCCGAACGACTTGCAGCGCCCGTCCGGCGCCAGGCCACGCTGGCGGGAGAACTCCACGAAGGCGGTGGGCTGGCCCATGACGGCGACCCCACCGGCCAGCGCCATGGAACATTCGCCGGACCGCAGCGCCTGCACGGCCAGATGGGTGGCCACGAGCGAGGAGGAGCAGGCGGTGTCCACGGTCACGGCGGGCCCGGTCAGCCCGAGCGTGTACGACACGCGTCCGGACAGGACGCTGCCGGAAACACCGACCCCGAGATAGCCCTCCAGACCCTTGGGCGCCTCACCCGGACCGCCGCCGTACCCCTGGCCGCTGCCCCCGGCGAACACCGCGATGTCCCGGCCCTCCACCGACCGCGGATCCATCCCCGCCCGCTCGAAGGTCTCCCACGCGGTCTCCAGCAGCAGCCGCTGCTGCGGGTCGAGCGACAGGGCCTCGCGCGGGGAGATGCCGAAGAACGCGGCGTCGAACCCGCCCGCACCCTCCAGGAATCCCGCCTCGCGCACATAGGACTTGCCCACCGCGTCCGGATCGGCGTCGAAGAGCGTCTCCAGGTCCCAGCCGCGGTCCGTGGGGAACGGGCCGATCGCGTCCCGTCCCTCGGCCACCAGCTCCCACAGCGACTCCGGGTCGGTCACCCCGCCCGGCAGCCGGCACGCCATCGACACGATCGCCACGGGTTCGGTGGACTCGGCGATCAGCCGGTCGTTCTCCCGCCGCAGCCGCTCGACATCCATCAGCGAGGTACGCAGCGCCTTGACCAGATCTTCCCGGGACGCAGCCATATGTACTCCTCTCCGCAACCGCGGCGTCAGTCGTTTCCGAAGGTCGTGCCGCGCATCGCCCGGCTCACCAGCTCGTCGGCGTCCAGATCCGCGATCGCGGTGTCCTCCGCCTCGGCGGCGTTGCTCAGGTCGGTCAGGCCACTCAGCTCGCCCGGCTCACCGGCCGCGGTGTCCGCGATGCGCATCAGCGCGTCCAGCACCCCGAGCTCGTGGAATCGGCGCAACGGCACCGAGGCCAGCACCCGCCGGATCTCGCGCTCGCGGCCCTCCGCGTCGGTGGCTCCGCCGCCTCCGAGCCCGCCCCCGGGCCCACCCCCGATCCCGTCCACGGTCTCGTCCGCGGTGGGCACCAGCTCGGTGCGCAGCTTCCTCGCCAGCGTGGTGGGTTTCGGATAGTCGAACACCACCGTGGGGGAGAGCTGGAGGCCGGTGGCCGCGTTGATCCGGTTGCGCAGCTCCACCGCGGTCAGCGAGTCGAACCCGGTGTCCTTGAACGCGCGCTCCGGCTCCACCGCGTCACCGTCGGCGTGCCCGAGCACGGCCGCCGCCTCCCGCCGCACCAGGTCGGTCAGGAACGCCTCCTGCTCCGGACCGGTCAGCTCGGCCAGGCCGTGCAGGAGCGCCTCTCGCCGCGACGCGCCCTCGCCCGGTGTGTCCGCCGCCAGGACCTCGGCGACCTCGGGCAACTGCCGCAGCAGCGGCCGCTCCCGGGCCATCGTGTATCCCGGTACGAACCGCGCCCAGTCGATGTCGGCGACGATCACATTCGGCGGGCCACCGCCCACGGCACGCGCCATCGCCCGCAGCGCGGGTGCCGGGTCCATCGGCAGGATCCCGATACGGCGCCACTGGTCGCCGCCGTCGGCGTCGATCATGCCGAGACCGCCGCCCCAGCCGCCCCACGCCACCGACGTGCCCGCCAGGCCCCGGGCGCGGCGGCGCTGCGCCAGCCCGTCCAGGAAGGCGTTGCCCGCCGCGTACGGGGCCTGGCCGCCACTGCCCCAGACACCGGCGCCGGAGGAGAACAACACGAACGCGTCCAGCTCCCGGTCGCCGACGAGCTCGTCCAGCACCAGCGCGCCACGCACCTTCGCACCCGTCACGGCGGCGAACTCCTCGGCGGTCACCTCGGTGACCGGAGCCGGGAGCAGTCCCGCACCGGCCGTGTGCACCACCGCGGTCAGCGGATGTGTCCGCTCCGCCTCCGCCAGCACCGCGGCCACGGCGTCACGGTCGGTCACATCACACGCGGCGACCGTGACCCGCACATCTGTCAGGTCCGCCACCAGTTCGGCCGCGCCCGGCGCGGCACCGCCCTGCCTGCTGAGCAGCACCACATGGTCCGCCCCGCTCGCGGCGAGCCAACGCGCCACATGTGAACCGAGCCCGCCGGTGCCGCCCGTGACCAGCACGGTGCCACGTGGCTTCCAGGCGTCGGCCGAACCGTCCCGATCCCGCAGCATCCGGCGGGCGAACAGCCCCTCGGCGCGCACCGCGAGCTGGTCCTCGCCCTCCGGCGAGCACAGCGCCGCGAACAGTCCGTCCGGCAACTCCCCGTCGTCACCCTCCCCTTCGGCCGGCAGGTCGATCAGTCCGCCGAAGGTGTCCGGGTGGTCGAGCCCGAGCACGGCGCCGAATCCCCACACCGCCGACTGCACCGGGTCGGGCGCCTCACCGGCCACCGCGACCCCGCCCCTGGTGACGCACCACAGTGGTGCGGTGACGCCGTGGTCCCGCAGCGCCTGCGCCACCGCCAGTGTGGCCGCGGTGCCCATGGACACGGTGCCGTACTCGGTGTCGGCGCGGCCGTCCCACGAGAGCAGGGACACCACCCCGGCACAGCCGTCCGCCGACTTGACCTGGTCGCCCAGCGCCTCCCGGCTGGTTTCGGAGACCTCGGCGGCCACCACCTCGGCGCCCCGCGCGGCGAGCCCGTCCAGCACCGCGCGGACCCGCGCCGAGGCGGCCCGTACGGCCGGGACCAGCACCAGCCACCGGCCCGACAGCCGCGGGGTGGTGGCGGCCACCCGGGCCCAGCCGACCCGGTACCGCCATGCGTCGGTGAGGGTGTCCTCCCGGCTGCGGCGGCGCCAGGAGGCCAGCGCGGGCAGCACCGTGCCCAGGGCCCCCGCGTCCACCTCGAGATCCCGCGCCAGGGACTGCGCGTCTCCGTGCTCGATGGCCGCCCACAGGGAGCTGTCGGCGGTCTCGGCCCGCGTCGGTGTCCTGGCAGGCTCCAGCCAGTAGTGCCGGTGCTGGAAGGCGTAGGTGGGCAGCGGCACCCTACGGGCCCCGGACCCGGCGAACACGGCCGCCCAGTCCACCGGTATTCCGGTGGTGGAGAGTTCGGCGAGGTGGGTGAGGAAGCGGGTGGGGGTGTCGTCGTCGCGGCGGAGGGTGCCGGTGATGGTGGTGGGGATGTCGGGGTGGGTTTCGGTGGTGTCTTGGATGGCGGTGGTCAGGACGGGGTGGGTGCTGACCTCGATGAAGGTGCGGTAGCCCTGGTCGAGGAGGGTTTGGGTTGCTTCGTGGAAGCGGACGGTGTCGCGGAGGTTGCGGTACCAGTAGTGGGGGGTGATGTGGGTGGGGTTGGCCCAGTCGGCGTCGACGGTGGACATCCAGGGGGTGTGTCCGGGTGTGGCGGTGACGTCGTCGAGTAGTTGGTGGAGTTGGTTTTTGATGGTGTTGACGTGTCCGGAGTGTCCGGCGAAGTCGACGCCGGGGAGTTGCCAGCGGTAGATCTTGGCTTTGGAGAGGGTTGTGCCGAATTCGTTCAGGGCGTCGGGGTCTCCGGATACGGAGACGGAGGCGGGGCCGTTGATGGCGGCGATCCATAGGCGCCCGTTCCAGGGGGTGAGGGCTTCTTGGGTCCATTGTGGGGTGGTGAGGACGGACACCATGGCGCCGTGTCCGGTGAGGTGGTGGGCGATGGTTTGGCTGCGGAGGGTGACGATTTTGGCGGCGGTGGGGAGGGTGAGGTGTCCGGCGATGTGGGCGGCGGCGATTTCGCCTTGGGAGTGGCCGATGACGGCGTCGGGGTGGATGCCGTTGGCCTGCCAGAGTGCGGCGAGGGAGACCATGATGGCGAAGGTGGTGGGCTGGAGGACGTCGACGCGGTCCAGTGAGGGGGCGTTGGGTGCGCTGGTGATGACGTCGATGAGGTTCCAGTCGGTGTAGGGGGCGAGGGCTTCGGCGCATTCGTGGAGCCGGGCGGCGAAGACGGGGGAGCTGTCGAGGAGTTGGGCTCCCATGCCCGTCCATTGGGCGCCCTGACCGGGGAAGACGAACACGGTCTTCCCATCGGTGCCGGTCTCGCCGGTGACCAGATGGGGGTGGGGCTGCCCTTCGCTGAGGGCGGTGAGGGCGGCGGTCGCCTGGTCGAGATCGGTGGCGAGGACGACCGCGCGGTGTTCCAGTGCGGCGCGGGTGGTGGCCAGCGACCAGCCCACATCCACCGGGTCGGTGTCGGGGTGGCTGTGAAGGTGGGTGATCAGGCGCTCGGCCTGCGCCCGTAGCGCCGCCGGGCTCTTGGCGGACAGCACCCACGGCACCGCACCTCCTGCGGCCACCAGCCCGGGGGCCTCCGGTTCCGCGGTCTCCGTTTCGACCGCCGTTTCTTCCGGGGCCTGTTCGAGGATGAGGTGGGCGTTGGTGCCGCTGACGCCGAAGGAGGAGACACCGGCGCGGCGGGGGCGTCCGGTCTCCGGCCAGGGCCGGGCCTCGGTGAGCAGGGACACCGCGCCCGATGTCCAGTCCACCTTGGTGGTGGGCTCGTCGGCGTGGAGTGTCTTGGGCAGTACGCCGTGCCGCATGGCCTGCACCATCTTGATGACGCCCGCGACCCCCGCAGTGGCCTGGGTGTGGCCGATGTTGGATTTGAGCGAGCCCAGCCAGAGGGGTTGGTCGGCGGGGCGGTTCTGGCCGTAGGTGGCCAGGAGTGCCTGGGCTTCGATGGGGTCGCCGAGGGCGGTGCCGGTGCCGTGCGCTTCAACGGCGTCGATGTCCGAGGAGGACAGTCCGGCGTTGGCCAGGGCCTGCCGTATCACGCGTTGCTGCGATGGCCCGTTGGGGGCGGTGAGGCCGTTGCTGGCGCCGTCCTGGTTGACTGCCGTGCCACGAATGACGGCCAGCACCTGATGGCCGTTGCGGCGCGCCTCGGAGAGCCGTTCCAGCAGCACCAGCCCGACGCCCTCGCTGAAGGTGGTGCCGTCGGCGCCCTCGCTGAAGGACTTGCTGCGGCCGTCCGGCGCGAGGCCGCGCTGGTGCGAGAAGCTCACGAACCCGTCCGGAGTCGACATCACCGTCACACCCCCGGCCAGGGCCATCGAGCACTCGCCCTCGCGCACTGCCTTGGCCGCCCAGTGGATGGCCACCAGGGAGGAGGAGCACGCCGTGTCCACGGTCACCGCCGGACCGGTCAGGCCCAGTGCGTAGGCCACTCGCCCGGACACCACGCTCCCCGACTTCCCCGTGCTCAGATAGGTCTCGGACCCCTCGGGCAGCTCACCGGCGTTCGTCGCGTAGTCGTGGTAGATGAGCCCGGCGAACACACCGGTGTCGCTGCCCCGCACCGACCCCGGGGCGATACCGGCCTGCTCGAAGGTCTCCCACGCGGCTTCCAGCAGCAGCCGCTGCTGCGGGTCCATCGCCACGGCCTCACGTGGGGAGATACCGAAGAAGTCCGCGTCGAACTGGGTGGCCCCCTCCAGGAACCCGCCCTCGCGCACATAGGTCGTGCCCACCCGGTCCGGGTCCGGGTCGAACAGCGTGTCCAGGTCCCAACCGCGGTCGGTGGGGAACGCCCCGATACCGTCCTCCCCGTCGGCCACCAGCCGCCACAGCCCGTCCGGGTCGGTCACCCGTCCGGGGAGCCGGCAGGCCATGCCGACGATGGCCACGGGGTCGTCCGCGTCGGCCCCCGGTCCGGTGACGGCGGCCGGAGCCGCCTGCGTCGAGCCGAACAGCTCATCCCGCAGATATCCGGCGGTGATGGCGGCGGTCGGGTAGTCGAACACCACGGTCGCGGGGAGCCGCAGTCCCGTGGCCGCGTTGAGGCGGTTGCGGAGTTCCACCGCCGTCAGCGAGTCGAACCCGATCTCCCGGAAGGGCTGGTCCGGCCCGATGCTGTCGATCGTCGTGTGTCCGAGCACGGCGGCGGCCTCGGTGCGGACGAGCTCGGTGAGGTGGCGCAGCCGTTCGCCGTGGTCGAGGGCGGCGAGCCGTTGCACGAGCGACGACGTGTCGGCGGGAGCCGGTGTGTGGGCCGTACGGCGCGTGGGGCGCCGTATGAGATGGCGGAGCAGCGGGGGCACGGGCTGTGCCCTGCCGTCGGCCCGAAGCGCGGCCGTGCTGATCTTGATCGGGACCAGGTGGGGGTGGGTGGTGGTCAGCGCCCTGTCGAGGAGGGCGAGACCCTCGTCGTCGGTGAGGGGTGCGACACCGCCGCGGTGGGTGCGCCGGCGGTCCTCGGTGTTCATGGTGGCGGTGAGGGCGCTGGTGGTTTCCCACAGGCCCCAGGCGAGGGAGGTGGCGGGGAGCCCGGCGGCGTGGCGTTGGTGGATGAGGGCGTCGATGTAGGTGTTGGCGGCGGCGTAGTTGGCCTGGCCGGGGGTGCCGAGGGTGCCGGTGGCGGAGGAGTAGATGACGAAGGCGGCCAGGTCGTGGTCGAGGGTGAGGTCGTGGAGGTGGGTGATGGCGTCGACTTTGGGGCGGAAGACGGTGTCGAGGCGGTCGGGGGTGAGTGCGGTGAGGATGCCGTCGTCCAGGGTTCCTGCGGTGTGGACCACGGCGGTGAGGGGGTGGTCGGCCTCGATGTCGGTGAGGAGGGTGGTGAGTTGGTCGCGGTCGGCGGTGTCGCAGGCGGTGATGTTTACGTGTGCGCCGAGGTCGGTGAGTGCGGTGGCGAGGTCCGTGGCGCCGGGGGCTTCGGGCCCCTGGCGGCTGACCAGGAGCAGACGGCGTGCGCCGTGGTGGGTGACGAGGTGGCGGGCGGTGAGAGCGCCGAGGGTTCCGGTGCCGCCGGTGACCAGGACGGTGCCCTCGGGGTCGAGGGGGAGTGGCTGGGCCGCAGTGGTGGTGGGTGGTGCGGTGGTGAGCTGGGGCGCCCAGAGGGTGTTGTCGCGGAGGGCCAGTTGGGGCTGGTCGGTGGTGAGCGCGGTAGGCAGTGCCTGGTCCGAGTGGCCGTCGGTGTCGATGAGGTGCACACGGCCGGGGTGCTCGGACTGGGCCGAGCGGACCAGACCCCAGATCGCCGCCGCGGCGGGATCGGTGACCTCGGCGGAGTCATGGACGGCCATCGCACCGCGTGTAAGTATCACCAGCCGGGTGTCCGACAGCTCGGGCAGCGTCACCCACTTCTGCAACAGGTCCAGCGCCCGGGTGGCCAACTCGCGCGCGCGGGTGGTGGGATCGGTGTCGCGCGACTCCCATGCGGTGGTGTCGGCGACGATCAGGGTGGGCCGGTCCTCGGCCTCGGCGATCTCCGTGACACCGGCGAAGGCCGGGGCTTCGGCGGGAGCGAGGGCGGGGGAGACATCCCGAGCGTCCCCCACGGGACCTCGTCCGTGGCGGTGGTTGCGCTGTGTTCGGTCCAGGTGACCGTCCACAGCGCGTCGTTCGGCGACGTGGAGGTCAGCGCTTCGAGCTGCCCTGCGTCGACCTCCCGCAATATGAGCGAGCCGATCGACGCGACCAGCCCTCCGGCCGCGTCGACCAGGGCCACGGAGAGCCCGCTGTCCTCGCTGTAACGGGCGTGTACGCGCACCGAGGTGGCACCGGTGGCGTGCAGGCGTATGTCGTTCCACGCGAACGGCAGGAGCATGCGGCTGCCGGGCTCGCCGGGCAGGCAGTAGTTGCTCGCGTGCAGTGCGGCGTCCAGCAGCGCCGGGTGGATGCCGAACCGGCCGGCGGCCTCCGACTGCTGCTCCGGCAGCGCGGCCTCCGCGAACACCTCGCCGTCATGGGTCCACACCGCCTTCAGGCCCTGGAAGGTCGGCCCGTAGTCGTAGCCCCCTCGGCCATCTGCTCGTACAGGCCCTCGACGGACACCGACTCGGCGCCGGCGGGCGGCCATTCGTCCACGGCGGGCGGCGGGGGAGCGGCGGTGTCCTGGGCCAGCGTGCCGGTGGCGTGCTCCGTCCACTGGGCACTGTCCTCGGCGCGCGAGTAGATGCGTACGTCCCGGCGCTCGGACTCGTCGGGGCCGCCCACGACCACCCGGATGTCCACGGAACCACTGTCCGGCAAGGCCAGTGGCTGCTCGATGACCAGCTCTTCCAGGGTGGGCGTGTCGGTCTCGTCTCCGGCGCGGATGGCGAGTTCGGCCATCGCGGCGCCGGGCAGCAGTATGGCGCCGGACACGGTGTGGTCGGCCAGCCAGGGGTGAGCGGCCAGGGAGAGACGCCCGGTGAGGACGGTGCCCTCGGTGTCGGGGAGGTGGACAGCGGCGGTGAGCAGCGGGTGCGCGGGGTCGTGGAGACCGGCCGATGCGATGTCGCCCGCACTGCTGGTTCGGGTGAGCCAGTAGTGCTGGTGTTGGAAGGGGTAGGTGGGGAGGGGTGTGGGGTGGGGGTTGGTGGTGGTGTAGAGGGCTGGCCAGTTGGGGGTGTGGCCGTGGGTGGTGAGGTGGGCGAGGTGGGTGAGGAAGCGGGTGGGGGTGTCGTCGTCGCGGCGGAGGGTGCCGGTGACGGTGGTGTGGGGTGTGGTGGTGGTTTCGAGGGTTTCTTGGATGGCGGTGGTGAGGACGGGGTGGGGGCTGACTTCGATGAAGGTGCGGTAGCCGTGGTCGGCGAGGGTGCGGATGGTGTGTTCGAATTGCACGGTGTGGCGGAGGTTGCGGTACCAGTAGCCATGGTCGAGGGTGTCGGGTTCGATCCATTGGCCGGTGACGGTGGAGAGCCAGGGGGTGGTGCCGGGCTGGGTGGTGATGTCGGCCAGGGTCTGGTGGAGTTCGTTCTTGATGGTGTCGACGTGTCCGGTGTGGGAGGCGTAGTCGACGGGGATGATGCGGGCCCTGGTGCCTTGGTCGGTGTAGTGGGTGTGGAGTTGGTGGAGGGCGTCGGTGTCGCCTGCGATGACGGTGGCGTTGGGGCCGTTGTGGGCGGCGATCCAGAGTTTGCCGTGCCAGGGGGTGAGGTCGATGGTGTCGGCGGGGGTGGCCAGGGACATCATGCCGCCGTGTCCGGCGAGGTGGTGGGCGATGGTCTGGCTGCGCAGGGTGATGATTTTGGCGGCGGTGGGGAGGGTGAGGTGTCCGGCGACGTGGGCGGCGGCGATTTCGCCTTGGGAGTGGCCGATGACGGCGTCGGGGTGGATGCCTACGGATTGCCAGAGGGCGGCGAGGGAGACGACGACGGCGAAGGTGGCGGGCTGGACGACATCGACGCGCTCGAGCGAGGGTGCGTCGGGTGCGCCGGTGATGACGTCGATGAGGGACCAGTCGGTGTAGGGGGCCAGTGCCTCAGCACATTCCTGCAGCCGGGCCGCGAAAACCGGGGAAGTCTGGAGGAGTTGGGCTCCCATGCCTACCCACTGGGCTCCTTGGCCGGGGAAGACGAAGACGGTCTTGCCGTCCGCGCCGGTCTGTCCGGTGATCAGGTGTGGGTCGGGCCGTCCTTCTGCCAGGGCGCGGGTGGTGGCCGTGCCGCTTTCGGTGTCTGTGGCGAGGATGACCGCGCGGTGTTCCAGGGTGGCGCGGGTGGTGGCCAGTGACCAGCCCACATCGACCGGGTTGACGTCGCTCCCGGACTCCAGATGGTTGACCAGGCGCTGGGCCTGGGCGCGCAGCGCCGCAGGGTTCTTGGCGGACAGCACCCACGGCACCACCCCGCCGGTGGCCACCAGCCCAGGTGTACCCGCCTCGTCCGTCTCCGCTTCGGGCGCGTCCGCTTCCGGTGCCTGCTCCAGGATGACGTGCGCGTTCGTGCCGCTGACGCCGAAGGAGGAGATCCCCGCGCGCCGCGGGCGCCCCGTCTCCGGCCACGTCCGCGCCTCGGACAGCAGCGAGACCGCACCCGAAGCCCAATCCACCTTGCTGGTGGGCTCCTCGGCGTGGAGTGTCCTGGGCAGTACGCCATGCCGCATGGCCTGGACCATCTTGATGACGCCCGCCACGCCCGCCGCTGCCTGCGTGTGGCCGATGTTGGACTTGATGGAGCCCAGCCAGAGCGGCTGGTCCTCCGGGCGGTTCTGGCCGTAGGTGGCGAGGAGTGCCTGGGCCTCGATGGGGTCGCCGAGGGTGGTGCCGGTGCCGTGTGCCTCGACCGCGTCCACGTCGGCCACCGTCAGTCCGGCGTTCGCCAGTGCCTGCCGGATCACCCGTTCCTGGGAGGGGCCGTTGGGCGCGGTCAGGCCGTTGCTCGCCCCGTCCTGGTTGACGGCGGTGCCACGTACGACCGCGAGCACCTGATGTCCATTGCGGCGGGCGTCCGACAGCCGCTCCAGCAGCACCAGACCGACACCCTCGGACCAGTTCGTGCCATCGGCCCCCTCGCCGAAGGACTTGCAGCGGCCGTCGCGCGCCAGCCCCCGCTGCCGGGAGAATCCGACGAAGCCACCGGGGGTGGCCATCACCATCACTCCACCGGCGAGCGCCATGGAGCACTCCCCGGACCGGAGCGCATGGCCGGCCAGGTGCATCGCCACGAGCGACGAGGAGCACCCGGTGTCCAGGCTGACCGCCGGGCCGAGCAGACCGAGCGAGTACGAGATACGCCCGGACGCGATGCTGCCCGCGCCACCGATCCCCAGATACCCCTCGAATCCATCCGGCACCTGGTCGACGGTCAGCGCGTAGTCGCCGTTGGCCACGCCGGTGAACACACCGACGTCGCTGTCCGCCAGCGAACTCGGGTCGATACCCGCGTTCTCCAAGGTCTCCCACGCCGTCTCCAGCAGCAGCCGCTGTTGGGGGTCGGTGGCCAGCGCCTCCCGTGGGGAGATACCGAAGAACTCGGCGTCGAACTCCGCCGCGTCGGCGAGGAAGCCGCCCTCATGCACATAGGAGGTGCCGATGGCGTCCGGGTCGGCGTCGAAGAGGTTCTCCAGGTCCCAGCCGCGATCCTCCGGAAACCCGCCGATGGCGTCCCGGCCGTCGGCCACCAGATCCCACAGCCCGTCGGGGGTGGTCACACCGCCCGGGTAGCGGCAGCCCATGCCGACGATGGCGATCGGCTCCTCCGTCGCCGTCTCGGCCTTGCGCAACCGCTCCCGCGTCTGGTGCAGATCGGCGGTAACCCGCTTGAGGTAGTTGAGGAGCTTTTCGTCATTCGCCATCTGGACCTCGCCAAGAGCCTGGTGGGTGAAATCGGTGAGCGGAGACGAGAAGGGGAATCAGTCCACGCCGAACTCCTGGTCGATGAAGGCGAACACATCGTCGGCGCTCGCGGTGTCGAGCCGTTCGGTGACCGTTTCGCCGTTCGCGCCGACCGCCTCGATCTCGGCGACCTTGGTGGTCATCCGCTGCAACCGCGAGGTGATCCGGGCGCGTTCGATCTTTTCCTTCGGCAGCGCCACCAGACTGGCCTCCAGCCGTTCCAGCTCGGCCAGCACCGAGTCCACCGACGAGGTGTCGGTCTGGCCGAGTTCGCTGCGGATACGACGGGCCAGCACACTGGGCCGCGGGTGGTCGAACACCATCGTGGCGGGCAGTCGCAGCCCCGTGGCGGCGTTGAGGCGGTTGCGCAGTTCCACCGCCGTCAGCGAGTCGAATCCGATCTCGCTGAACGGACGGTCCCCGGTGGCGTCGGCGCTCGCGTGTCCGAGCACGGCCGCGGCCTCGGCCTGCACCAGCTCGGTGAGCAGCCGCTCCTGGTCCTCGGGGCTCAGCCCGGCCAGCCGTGCGACCAGTTCCGGCTGTCCCGCGCCGTTCTCGGGGACATCCTCGGTCAGCAGGTCGATGACGTCGGGCAGTCCCCGCAGCAGTGGCCGGAACCGGGCCATGGTGTAGCCGGGGGCGAACCGCTCCCAGTCGATGTCGGCCACCACACCGTGGGCGGTGCCGCTGCCCACCGTGTGTGCCATCGCCAGCGCCGCCAGCCGCGGATCCATGGTCATCAGACCCGTGCGGCGCCACTGCGCGCCCATCATCTCGTCGATCGTGCCGAGGCCACCGCCCCAGGCGCCCCACGCCACCGACGTGGCCGCCAGCCCCCGGGCGCGGCGCCGCTGCGCCAGCCCGTCGAGGTAGGCGTTGCCGGCCGCGTAGGCGCTCTGGCCGCCGCTGCCCCAGGCCGCCGCACCGGACGAGAAGAGGACGAAGGCGTCCAACTCCCGTTCCCACAGCAGGTGGTCGAGGTGTCGCGCCCCGGCGATCTTCGCCCGGCCGATATCGGCGAACTCGGCGAGTGTCATCTTCGACAGCGGCTTCTCCGGCAGCGCCAGCCCAGCGGCGTGGACCACGGCCGACAGCGGTGCGCCGTCCGGGAGCTCCGCCAGTACGGCGGCGAGCTGCTCGCGGTCGGTCACATCACAGGCCGCGATGGTCACGTCCGCGCCGAGCGCGATCAGCTCCTCCTCCAGCTCCGCCGCGCCCGGGGCCTGCGCACCCTGGCGGCTGAGCAGCACCACATGCCGGGCGCCGTGGCCCGCGGCCCAGCGGGCCACGTACGAGCCGAGCCCTCCCGTGCCGCCGGTGATCAGCACCGTGTCCCGTGGCTGCCACGCCGGTGCCGATGCCACCGGTTCGCGCCGCATCCGCCGGGCGAACACCCCCGACGCGCGGACCGCGACCTGGTCCTCCGCGTCCACTCCGGCGAGGACCGCACACAGCCGCGCGAGGGCCGTCCCGTCCGGTGTCCGCGGCAGATCCACGATCCCGCCCCAGGTGGACGGCTGATCCAGCCCCTGCACCACACCCATCCCCCAGACCAGCGGCTGGAACTCGCTGGTCACCTCGGACGGCTCGCGCACGGCGACCGCGCCACGGGTCACGCACCACAGGGGAGCGGCGAGTCCGATCTCCTCCACGGCCTGCATCAGCGCCACCGTGGCCGCCACGCCCCGGGAGAGGGTGCCGGGTTCGTGGATCCGCTCGTCCCATGCCAGCAGGGACACCACCCCGGCGTACTCGTCATCGGAGTCGTGGGACATCCGCTCCCGCAGGCGCGCGGTCAGCTCCGCCTGCTCCACGGTGTCCACCTCGACCACCACGGGGTCGGCGCCGTGCTCGGCCAGCGCGGCGACCAGGCCCGTCACCGCGGCGTCGCCCGCCTGTGGTGCGGGGACGGCCACCAGCCACGTTCCCGGCAGTACCGGCGGCTCCCCGGTCGCCACCGGGTCCCACGCGATGCGGTACGACCAGCCGTCGACGGTGGATTGGTCCTGGTTGCGCCGCCGCCACGAGGTCAGGCCCGGCAGAACGGGCTCCAGTGCCTTCTCCTCGACACCGAGCGAACCGGCGAGGGAGGACAGGTCGCCCCGCTCCACGGCGTCCCAGAACACACCGTCGGCCACCGCCTCCGGCGCCTCGGACGGCGTGAGCCAGTAGTGCTGGTGTTGGAAGGGGTAGGTGGGGAGGGGTGTGGGGTGGGGGTTGGTGGTGGTGTAGAGGGCTGGCCAGTTGGGGGTGTGGCCGTGGGTGGTGAGGTGGGCGAGGTGGGTGAGGAAGCGGGTGGGGGTGTCGTCGTCGCGGCGGAGGGTGCCGGTGACGATGGCGTTGGGGGCACTGTTTGCTTCGAGGGTTTCTTGGATGGCGGTGGTGAGGACGGGGTGGGGGCTGACTTCGATGAAGGTGCGGTAGCCGTGGTCGGCGAGGGTGCGGATGGTGTGTTCGAATTGCACGGTGTGGCGGAGGTTGCGGTACCAGTAGCCATGGTCGAGGGTGTCGGGTTCGATCCATTGGCCGGTGACGGTGGAGAGCCAGGGGGTGGTGCCGGGCTGGGTGGTGATGTCGGCCAGGGTCTGGTGGAGTTCGTTCTTGATGGTGTCGACGTGTCCGGTGTGGGAGGCGTAGTCGACGGGGATGATGCGGGCCCTGGTGCCTTGGTCGGTGTAGTGGGTGTGGAGCTCGTGGAGGGCGTCGGTGTCGCCTGCGATGACCGTTGCCTGAGGGCTGTTGTGGGCGGCGATCCAGAGTCGGCCCTGCCACGGGGTCAGTGTGTCCTCGGCCTCTGCTCGTGAGGTGAGGACGGACATCATGCCGCCGTGTCCGGCGAGGTGGTGGGCGATGGTCTGGCTGCGCAGGGCCACGATTTTGGCGGCGGTGGCGAGGGTGAGGTGCCCGGCGACGCAGGCGGCGGCGATTTCACCCTGGGAGTGGCCGATGACCGCATCCGGGTGGATCCCCACGGACTGCCAGAGGGCGGCGAGGGAGACGACGACGGCGAAGGTGGCGGGCTGGACGACATCAACACGCTCGAGCGAGGGCGCGTCGGGTGCACCGGTGATGACGTCGATCAGCGACCAGTCGGTGTACGGGGCCAGTGCCTCAGCACATTCCTGCAGCCGGGCGGCGAAGACCGGAGAAGTCTGGAGGAGTTGGGCTCCCATCCCTACCCACTGGGCCCCCTGACCGGGGAAGACGAAGACGGTCTTGCCGTCCGCGCCGGTCTGCCCGGTGACCAGCAACGGGTCGGGCCGTCCCGCCGCCAGGGCGCGGGTGGTGGCCGTGCCGCTTTCGGTGTCCGTGGCGAGGATGACCGCGCGGTGTTCCAGGGCCGCGCGGGTGGTGGCCAGTGACCAGCCCACATCGACCGGGTTGACGTCGCTCCCGGACTCCAGATGGCTGACCAGACGCTGGGCCTGAGCCCGCAGCGCCGCAGGGCTCTTGGCGGACAGCACCCACGGCACCACCCCGCCGGTGGCCACCAGCCCAGGAGTACCCGAGCCGTCCGACTCCGCCTCGGCCACGGCACCTTCCGGCGCCTGCTCCAGGATCACGTGCGCGTTCGTCCCACTGATACCGAAGGAGGAGATCCCGCGCGCCGCGGGCGCCCCGTCTCCGGCCACGTCCGCGCCTCGGACAGCAGCGACACCGCGCCCTGCGACCAGTCCACCTTGGTGGTGGGTTCCTCGGCGTGGAGGGACCGCGGAAGCGTGCCGTGCCGCATCGCCAGCACCATCTTGATGAGGCCCGCGATGCCCGCGGCGGCCTGGGTGTGGCCGATGTTGGACTTCAGCGATCCGAGCCACAGCGGCTGGTCCTCCGGGCGGTTCCGGCCGTAGGTGGCGAGGAGTGCCTGGGCCTCGATCGGGTCGCCGAGGGCGGTGCCGGTGCCGTGGGCCTCGACCGCGTCCACATCGGCTGCCGACAGCCCGGCGTTCGCCAGTGCCTGCCGGATCACCCGCTGCTGCGAGGGCCCGTTCGGTGCGGTGAGGCCGTTGCTCGCCCCGTCCTGGTTCACCGCCGTACCACGGATGACGGCCAGCACCTCATGGCCGTTGCGACGGGCGTCGGACAGCCGTTCCAGCAGGACCAGCCCAATGCCCTCGCTGAAGGTCGTGCCGTCGGCGCCCTCGCTGAAGGACTTGCTGCGGCCGTCCGGCGCGAGCCCGCGCTGGCGGGAGAAGCTGATGAAACCGCTGGGCTTGGCGATCACCGTCACGCCACCGGCGAGGGCCATCGAACATTCGCCCGCCCGCAGCGCCTGCACGGCGAGGTGCAGCGCCACCAGCGACGACGAGCACGCCGTGTCCACCGTCACCGCGGGGCCTTCGAGGCCCAGCAGATAGGCCACGCGACCGGAGGCCACGCTCGTGGTGCTGCCGGTCATCAGGTACCCCTCCAACTCCGGCGGGGACGCCTCGGAGTGGCCGATGTACCCCTGGTCGATGACCCCGGCGAACACCCCGACGGCCTGTCCGCGCACGGACACCGGGTCGATGCCCGCCCGCTCGAACAGCTCCCACGAGGTCTCGGCGAGCAGCCGCTGCTGCGGATCCATCGCCAGCGCCTCACGCGGGGAGATGCCGAAGAACTCGGCGTCGAAGTCGCCGGCGCCGCTGAGGAATCCCCCCTCGCGCACATACGACTTGCCCACGGCGTCCGGATCGAGGTCGAAGAGTGTCTCCAGGTCCCAGCCCCGGTCCGAGGGGAACGGGCCGATCGCGTCCCGGCCCTGGAACACCAGCTCCCACAGCCCCTCCGGGCCGGTGACCTTGCCGGGTAGCCGGCAGGTCATCGACACAATGGCCACCGGGTCGTCCGCCGGGTCCACCGCAGCAGCCCGCACCACCGCCGACGTCGACGGCGAGGCCGTGTCTCCGGCCACCATCGACCGCACATGCGTGGCCATCGCCTCCGGTGTCGCGTAGTCGAACACGACCGTCGCGGGCAGGCGCAGCCCCGTCGCGCCGGAGAGCCGATTGCGCAGTTCCACCGCGATGAGCGAGTCGACGCCGATCTCGCTGAACGCACGCCGGGCGTCCACGGCGTCCCTCCCGGTGTGCCCGAGCACGGTGGCCGTGTGGTCCCGCACCAGGTCCAGCAGCAGCCGGTGCTGGTCGGCCTCGGACAGCGCCGCCAGCCGGGCCGCAAGACCTCCCTCCGCCGAGGGGGCCGCGAGGGACCGCAGGGTGCGCCGGGTCGGCCGGACGAGGCCGGTGAGCAGCGGCGACACATCACCCGGAGCGGGTGCGTCCCGCAGCGCGCCGGAATCCAGTTTCGCGGTGTCCAGCTTCGCCGGTACCACGAGGGACAGCCCCAGACCGAGGGCGCGGTCGAAGAGGCTCAGGGCGTGCTCGGTGCTCATCGGGCGGACGACACCGTCCTTGGCGCGATCCCGGTGCGCCGTGACCAGTGCGGCGGACAGGTCGCTGGTCTCCGCCCACAGGCCCCAGGCCAGTGACAGCCCGGCCAGCCCCGCCGCGCGCCGCTGCTGCACGAAGGCGTCGAGGAAGGTGTTGGCGGCGGCGTAGTTGGCCTGGCCCGCGTTCCCGAGGATTCCGGCGGCGGAGGAGTACACGGCGAAGAGGGCCAGGTCGTGGTGGCGCGTGAGGTCGTGCAGATGGGTGACCGCGTCGACCTTGGGGCGGAAGACGGTGTCGATGCGGTCGCGGTCGAGGGTGGTGATGGTGCCGTCGGCGAGGGTGCCGGCGGTGTGCACGACGCCGGTAAGGGGGTGGTCGGCCGGGATGTCGGCGAGGAGCGTGGCGAGTTGGCCGCGGTCGGCGATGTCGCAGGCGGTGATCCGTGTCCGCGCGCCGAGTGCGGTCAGCTCGTCGTGGAGGTCGGCCGCGCCGGGTGCGTCCGGCCCCTGGCGGCTTGCGAGGACCAGGTGGCGTACGCCGTGGTGTGCCACGAGGTGCCGAGCGATGGCGGATCCGAGGGTGCCGGTGCCGCCGGTGACCAGGACGGTGCCCTCGGGGTCGAGGGCGCGGGGGAGGGTGAGCACGATCTTGCCGGTGTGGCGGCCCTGGCTCATCCAGCGGAACGCGTCGGGGGCGCGGGTGATGTCCCACGGCCGGGTGGGCAGCGGGGGGATCAGGCCCTGCTCGAACAGGCCCACCAGCTCGACCAGCAGCTCCTGGACGCGGTCCGGCCCGCGTCCGCGCCCAGGTCGAACGCGCGATAGGTACGGTCCGGATGGGCGGCGCTCACCTCGTCCGCGTCCCGGATGTCGGTGCGTCCCATCTCGATGAACCGGCCGCCGGGGTTGAGCAGTCCCAGGGAGACGTCGATGTGTTCGCCGGTGAGGGAGTTGAGGACGAGGTCGGCGGTGGGGAAGGACCGGGCGTAGGTGAGATCGCGGCTGGAGGAGCGCCGTTCCTCGGGCACGCCGAGCCGTTCAAGGGTGTGGTGTTTGTCGGGGTGGGCGGTGGCGAGGACGCTGGCGCCGAAGTGGTGGGCGAGGTGTACGGCGGCCATGCCGACCCCACCGGCGGCGGCGTGCACCAGCACCGTCTCGCCCGGCTGGACGTGGCCCAGGTCCCGCAACGCGTACAGCGCGGTGAGATAGGCGACCGGCACCCCGGCAGCCGCCGTGAACGACCAGCCGCGCGGCATCCGTACGACCGTCCGCCGGTCCGCCACCACCAGCGGCCCGAACGAACCGGGCAGCATGCCCATCACGCGGTCGCCCACGGCCAGGTCCGTCACGCCCGGACCGACCTCGGTCACCACACCGGCGCCCTCGGTGCCGATCTCCGCCTCGTACATCCCGAGGGCGATGAGCACATCGCGGAAGTTCTGGCCGGCGGCGCGCACCGCGATCCGCACCTGGCCCGCCTCCAGCGGCGCCTCCGCCCGGGGGTGGGGCACCAGGGCGAGGTTCTCCAGCGTGCCGTGTTCGGTGACGTCCAGATGCCACGCGGCGGCTGCCGGTACCGCCAGTCCAGGGCGCGCCCGTACCAGGCGTGGCACCCACGCGGTTCCGCCACGCAGTGCGAGCTGGGGCTCCTCCGTGGCCAGCGCGGCGGGCAGGGCCTCGGCCGACCGGTCATCGGTATCGATCACGCACACCCGGCCCGGGTGTTCGGCCTGCGCCGCGCGCACCAGACCCCACACCGCGGCGGCGTCCGGGTCGGTGACCTCGGCGTCGTCATGCACCGCCATGCCGCCCTGAGTGAGCACCACCAGGCGGCTTTCGGCGAGCCCGTCTTCGCTGATCAGACGCTGTATCGCGGTCAGAGCCCGGCCGGTCAGCTCACGGGTGCGCTCCGGCGGCCCGCCGCCCTCCGCGCCGTACGCCCGGGTGTCGGCCACGACCACCGGCGGCCACGCGCCGTCGTCGCGCCCGGTGTCCAGGTCCGCCCACGACACCTCGTGCCGGGCAAGGGGATGCTCGGTCCACTCCACGGTGAACTGCGCGTCCGCGCTGGACGCGGGCGATGTGCCGCGGAGCTGCTCGGCGGAGGTCTCCCGCAGCACCAGCGCCCCGACGGTCACCACGGGCACGTCGTGCGGATCGGTCGCGTGCAGTGACAGGTTGTCCGGCCCGGTGGAGGTGACCCGCACCCGCAGGGCGGTGGCGCCGCCCGCGTGCAGCTGCACGCCGTTCCACGAGAACGGCAGATACGTCGCGCCACCGGGCTCGTTGCCCGGGCAGAAGTTGCTCGCGTGCAGCGCCGCGTCCAGCAGTGCCGGGTGGATGCCGAAGCGGCCCGCGAGTTCATGCTGCTCCTCGCCGAGGGTGATCTCGGCGAACACCTCACCGTCGCGGGTCCACGCGGCGGTGAGCCCGCGGAACACCGGCCCGTACTCATAACCCGCCTCGGCCAGGCGGTCGTAGAAGCCCTCCAGGGCAACGGGCTCCGCCCCGGCGGGCGGCCACTGCCGCTCCGCCTCGACGGGAGCGACGACCTGCGGGGACAGCACGCCCGAGGCGTGCTCGACCCAGGGCTCGGACTCGTCGAGGCGGGAGTAGACACGCACCGCACGGCGCTCGTCGTCCTCGGCCGCGCCGACCAGGACCTGCACCTGAAGCGCGCCGTCCTCGGGAAGGAGCATGGGCCGGCCGAGGATCAGCTCATCCAGTACCGGGGTGCCCGTCTCGTCCCCGGCACGTACGGCCAGCTCCACGATCGCCGTACCCGGCACCAGGGCGACGCCCGACAGCGTGTGGTCGGCCAGCCAGGACTGCGCCGACGGCGCCAGCCGCCCGGTGAGCAGCACCCCTCCGGTGTCCGGCACGCTGACCACGGCCCCCAGCAGCGGATGCACCGCTTCGCGCAGTCCGACCGAGCCGACTTCTCCGGGGTGGCCGGTGGCGGCCAGCCAGTAGTGCTGATGCTGGAAGGGGTAGGTGGGCAGGGGGACGTGGGAGGGCGTGGTTCCGGCGTAGACGGTGGGCCAGTGGACCGGTATTCCGGTGGTGGAGAGTTCGGCGAGGTGGGTGAGGAAGCGGGTGGGGGTGTCGTCGTCGCGGCGGAGGGTGCCGGTGATGGTGGTGGGGATGTCGGGGTGGGTTTCGGTGGTGTCTTGGATGGCGGTGGTCAGGACGGGGTGGGTGCTGACCTCGATGAAGGTGCGGTAGCCCTGGTCGAGGAGGGTTTGGGTTGCTTCGTGGAAGCGGACGGTGTCGCGGAGGTTGCGGTACCAGTAGTGGGGGGTGATGTGGGTGGGGTTGGCCCAGTCGGCGTCGACGGTGGACATCCAGGGGGTGTGTCCGGGTGTGGCGGTGACGTCGTCGAGTAGTTGGTGGAGTTGGTTTTTGATGGTGTTGACGTGTCCGGAGTGTCCGGCGAAGTCGACGCCGGGGAGTTGCCAGCGGTAGATCTTGGCTTTGGAGAGGGTTGTGCCGAATTCGTTCAGGGCGTCGGGGTCTCCGGATACGGAGACGGAGGCGGGGCCGTTGATGGCGGCGATCCATAGGCGCCCGTTCCAGGGGGTGAGGGCTTCTTGGGTCCATTGTGGGGTGGTGAGGACGGACATCATGGCGCCGTGTCCGGTGAGGTGGTGGGCGATGGTTTGGCTGCGGAGGGTGACGATTTTGGCGGCGGTGGGGAGGGTGAGGTGTCCGGCGATGTGGGCGGCGGCGATTTCGCCTTGGGAGTGGCCGATGACGGCGTCGGGGTGGATGCCGTTGGCCTGCCAGAGTGCGGCGAGGGAGACCATGATGGCGAAGGTGGTGGGCTGGAGGACGTCGACGCGGTCCAGTGAGGGGGCGTTGGGTGCGCTGGTGATGACGTCGATGAGGTTCCAGTCGGTGTAGGGGGCGAGGGCTTCGGCGCATTCGTGGAGCCGGGCGGCGAAGACGGGGGAGCTGTCGAGGAGTTGGGCTCCCATGCCCGTCCATTGGGCGCCCTGACCGGGGAAGACGAAGACCGTCTTGCCGTGGCTGGTGGCGTGGCCGGTGGTGAGACGGGGATGGGGTTGTCCGGTGGCGAGGGCGGTGAGAGCGGCCGTGGCCTCACTGCCCTCGGTGTCGGTCATGATGACGGCGCGGTGGTCATGGAGGGTGCGGGTGGTGGCCAGGGACCAGCCGATGTCCACCGGCCGCCCGGGCACCCCGGATTCCAGGTGGTCCAGCAGGCGCTGGGCCTGAGCCCGAAGGGCTGTGGGGGTCTTGGCGGACAGGACCCAGGGCACGGTCCCGCCGGTCGCCACGAGTCCGGGGGCGTCCGTACCGTCGTCCGGCTTCGGCGCGGCTTCGGATTCCGGTTCGGGTGCTTGCTCCAGGATGAGGTGGGCGTTGGTGCCGCTGATACCGAAGGAGGAGATCCCGGCGCGGCGGGGGTGTCCGGTCTCCGGCCAGGGCCGGGCCTCGGTCAGCAGGGACACCGCGCCCGATGCCCAATCCACCTCGGGCGTCGGCTCGTTGGCGTGCAGGGAGCGTGGCAGCGTGCCGTGCCGCATCGCCAGCACCATCTTGATGACGCTGGACACGCCCGCCGCGGCCAGCGTGTGTCCGGTGTTGGACTTCAGCGAACCGAGCCACACCGGCTCGTCCCCCGGGCGGTCCTGCCCGTAGGTGGCCAGGAGTGCCTGGGCCTCGATCGGGTCGCCGAGGGCGGTTCCGGTGCCGTGGGCCTCGACCGCGTCGATGTCGGCGGGCGACAGCCCCGCGTTCGCCAGTGCCTGCCGGATCACCCGCTGCTGGGAGGGCCCGTTCGGCGCGGTGAGGCCGTTGCTCGCCCCGTCCTGGTTCACCGCCGTACCACGGATGACGGCCAGCACCTCGTGGCCGTTGCGACGGGCGTCGGACAGCCGCTCCAGCAGCAGTACGCCGACGCCCTCACTGAAGGCCGTGCCGTCCGCACCCACGCCGAACGCCTTGCACAGCCCGTCCGGCGCCAGACCGCGCTGGCGCGAGAACTCCACGAACGCCGAGGGCCGCCCCATCACCGTGGCACCCCCGGTCAGCGCCATCGAGCACTCGCCCTGCCGCAGCGCCTGTACGGCCCAGTGCATGGCCACCAGCGAGGAGGAGCACGCCGTGTCCACCGTGACCGCCGGGCCCTCCAGGCCCAGCACATACGCCACCCGGCCGGAGGCGACACTCGTCGCCGAGCCGGTGAGCAGGTAGCCCTCCAGGTCCTCGGGGGCGGGCCCGCTGCGCACGCCGTAGTCCTGGTTGATGACACCGGCGAACACGCCGATGTCCCGGCCTCCTACCGCCGTCGGGTCCATGCCCGCCCGCTCGAACGCCTCCCAGCAGGCTTCCAGGAACAGCCGTTGCTGCGGATCCATCGCCAGCGCCTCACGTGGTGAGATGCCGAAGAAGTCCGCGTCGAAACCGGCCGCGTCCTCGAGGAACCCGCCGCGCAGCACATAGGACGTTCCACTGCGGTCCGGGTCGGCGTCGAACAACGCCTCCAGGTCCCAGCCGCGGTCGCGGGGGAAGTCGGTGATGCCGTCGCGCTCTCCGAGCAGCAGGTCCCACAGCCCATCCGGGTCGGTCACCCCGCCCGGCAGTCGGCAACTCATCGCCACCACGGCGATCGGCTCGTCCGCGGCGGTGCGCACGGTCACCGGGGCCGCCGCGGCGGGCGCCGGACCGCCGCCCAGCTCGGTGTGGAGCAGCTCGGAGAGGAGGGCAGGGGTCGGGCGGTCGAAGAGCAACGTGGCGGGCAGACGCAGTCCCGTCGCCGAGTTGAGCCGGTTGCGCAGCTCGACCGCCGTCAGCGAGTCGAAGCCCATCTCCTTGAACGCCACCGTCGGCTCGATCGCCTCGGGACCGGTGTGGCCGAGGACCACCGCGGCCTCCGCCCGTACCAGATTGAGCAGGAACTCCTGCTGCCCGGCGGGGGACAGCCCGGCCAGCTGCCCCGACAGACCACCGGCCGCCGGGGCCGCGGCCACGGTACGCGCCGTGCGCCGCACCGGCCGTGCCAGCCCGCGCAGCAGCGGGGACACCTCGGCGTCCGGCGCGCGGAGGGCGGCGAGGTCGAGCTTCGCGGCCACGAGCGCGGGCAGTCCGGACCGCAGCCCGGTGTCGAACACCCGCAGCGCCTCGGCGTTGTCCATGCCCAGCACCCCCGCGCGCCGGGTGCGGCGTACGTCGGTGGCGTCCATCGTCGCCGTGAGCGTGCTGGTGTCGCTCCACAGCCCCCATGCCAGCGAGGTGGCGGGCTGGTGGTGGGCGTGCCGCCACTGGGCGAAGGCGTCGAGGAAGGCGTTGGCGGCGGCGTAGTTGGCCTGGCCGGCGTTGCCGAGCGTCCCGGCGGCGGAGGAGTAGATGACGAAGGCGGCCAGATCGTGGTCGAGGGTGAGGTCGTGGAGGTGGGTGATGGCGTCGACTTTGGGGCGGAAGACGGTGTCGAGGCGGTCGGGGGTGAGTGCGGTGAGGATGCCGTCGTCCAGGGTTCCTGCGGTGTGGACCACGGCGGTGAGGGGGTGGTCGGCCCCGATGTCGGCGAGGACGGCGGCGAGTTGGTCGCGATCGGCGGTGTCGCAGGCGGCGATGTTTACGTGTGCGCCGAGGTCGGTGAGTGCGGTGGCGAGGTCCGTGGCGCCGGGGGCGTCGGGGCCCTGGCGGCTGACCAGGAGCAGACGGCGTGCGCCGTGCTGGGCGATGAGGTGGCGGGCGACGGTGGCGCCGAGGGTTCCGGTGCCGCCGGTGACCAGGACGGTGCCGTCGGGGTCCGGGGCGCGCGGGATGGTGAGCACGATCTTGCCGGTGTGACGGCCCTGGCTCATCCACCGGAACGCCTCGGGGGCACGGGTGACGTCCCAGTGCCGTACGGGCAGCGGCTGGATCGCACCCTGCCGGAACAGTTCCACCAGCTCCGCGAGCAACTCCCGGATGCGGTCGGGCCCCGCGTCGCCTCCCAGGTCGAACGCCTGGTAGGCCACCCCGGGATGTGCTTCGGCGATGGTGGCGGGGTCGCGGATGTCGTTCTTGCCCATCTCCACGAACCGGCCACCGGTGCCGAGCAGCCCCAGCGAGGCGTCCACAAACTCGCCCGTGAGCGAGTTCAGCACCACGTCCAGCGCCGGAAACGCCGAGGCGAAGCCGAGGTCGCGGCTGGACGCAAGACGCTCCTCCGGCACTCCCAGCGCGGTCAGCACATGGTGCTTCGAGGGATGGGCGGTGGCGTACACGGTGGCGCCGAAGTGCCGCGCCAGCTGGACGGCGGCCATGCCCACCCCGCCCGCGGCGGCATGCACCAACACCGTCTCACCCTGATGGATGTCGCCCAGGTCCCGCAGCCCGTACAGCGCCGTCAGATAGGCCACCGGCACTCCGGCGGCCGTGGCGTACGACCAGCCCTCGGGGATCGGCGCCACGGTTCGCGCGTCCGCGGTGGCCAACGGGCCGAACGAGCGGGGGAACAGGCCCATCACCCGGTCCCCCACGGCCAGGCCCTCGACACCCGGGCCGACCTCCGTCACCACACCGGCACCCTCGCCGCCCAGGCCCTCCTGACCCGCCACGCCGCCGAGGGCGACGAGCACGTCCCGGAAGTTCTGGCCGGCGGCGCGGACCTCGATCCGGACCTGACCGGTGGCCAGGGGCGCGGTGGCCTCCGTGTCCGGCCGCAGCACCAGGTTCTCCAGGCTGCCCTTCTCCGAGACGTCGAGGTACCAGTGCTCGTGCTCGGGCAGGGCGAGCCCCTGCGGCGACCGCGCCAGACGCGGCACCCACAGCAACCCACGGCGCAGCGCCAACTGCGGTTCGCCGGACGCCACGGCTGCGGGCAGGGCCTCCCGCGATGCGTCGTCGGCGTCCACCAGGGTGATTCGGCCGGGGTGTTCGGACTGGGCGGAGCGGACCAGGCCCCAGACGGCGGCGGCGGCCGGGTCGGTGACCTCGCCGGTGTTGTGCACGGACACCGCGCCGCGGGTGAGCAACACCAGCCGGGCATCGGCGAGTTCGGGTCGGTCGACCCACCGCTGCACCAGGTCCAGAGCGTGGGCGGCCAGGACCCGGGCGCGCGCGGGCAGGCCGGTGTCCTCGGCGGTCCAGGCGGTGGTGTCGACGACCACGGCCTGGGGCCGGTCATCGCCCGCGATGCGCGCGATGAGCGCGTCCACGTCCACGTCCGCGTGGCCGTCGCCGTCGCCGTCGGCGTGGGCGTGCGCGTCGTCGAGGGTGGTCCAGGAGACCTCGGCCCCGGCGGTGGCGGGGTGCTCGGTCCAGTCCAGTGTGAACAGCGAGTCGGCGGAGCGATCGGCGCCGCTGGAGGCGGCGGCGAGCTGTTCGGGACTGATCGCCCGGAGCACCAGGGAGTCCACCGAGGCGACGGGGGCGCCGGTGGTGTCGAACAGGCTGATGGTGAACGAGTCGGTGCCGGTGGCGCGGGAGCGCACACGGACGGCGGTGGCTCCCGCCGCCAGCAGCCGTACGTCGTTCCATACGAAGGGGAGCGGGGTCTGGCCCGGAGACGGGGGCACACAGAAGTTGCTCGCGTGCAGTGCGGCGTCCAGCAGCGCCGGGTGGATGCCGAACCGGCCGGCCACCTCCGACTGCTCCTCCGGCAGCGCGGCCTCCGCGAACACCTCGCCGTCGCGCTTCCACACCGCCTTCAGGCCGCGGAACGCGGGCCCGTACTCGTATCCGGCCCGGGCGAGGTCGTCGTAGAAGTCGTCCAGAGCGACCGGCTCGACACCGGGCGGCGGCCACTCGGCCGTGCTCTCCTCCGTGCCGGCCCCCATGCCGTCCTCGGCCGAGCCGCCCGGCTGCGGGGCGAGTGTGCCCGAGGCGTGCTCCAGCCATTCCTGGGCCGCGTCGGCGCGGGAGTAGATCCGCACGCCACGGCGCCCGCCCTCCTCGCCGCCGACCAGCACCTGGACCTGCAGCGCACCGTCTTCGGGCAGTGTCATCGGCTGGCCGATGACCAGCTCTTCCAGGGCGGGCGTGTCGGTCTCGTCTCCGGCGCGGATGGCGAGTTCGGCCATCGCGGCGCCGGGCAGCAGCACCGTTCCGGACACCGCGTGATCGGCCAGCCACGGGTGGGTGGCCAGTGACAGCTGCCCGGTGAGCATCACACCGCCGGTGTCGGGCACGCTCACCACGGCCCCGGCCAACGGATGGCCGGTGTCCTGAAGTCCCACGGCACTCACATCGCCCGCACTGCTGGTTCGGGTGAGCCAGTAGTGCTGGTGTTGG
The DNA here is from genome assembly GCA_005405945.1 of Streptomyces violaceusniger. Classification (GTDB taxonomy): domain Bacteria; phylum Actinomycetota; class Actinomycetes; order Streptomycetales; family Streptomycetaceae; genus Streptomyces; species Streptomyces violaceusniger. Next base: position 2,233,444 of record BJHW01000001.1, on the reverse strand, counting down.
AAGGGGTAGGTGGGGAGGGGTGTGGGGTGGGGGTTGGTGGTGGTGTAGAGGGCTGGCCAGTTGGGGGTGTGGCCGTGGGTGGTGAGGTGGGCGAGGTGGGTGAGGAAGCGGGTGGGGGTGTCGTCGTCGCGGCGGAGGGTGCCGGTGACGGTGGTGTGGGGTGTGGTGGTGGTTTCGAGGGTTTCTTGGATGGCGGTGGTGAGGACGGGGTGGGGGCTGACTTCGATGAAGGTGCGGTAGCCGTGGTCGGCGAGGGTGCGGATGGTGTGTTCGAATTGCACGGTGTGGCGGAGGTTGCGGTACCAGTAGCCATGGTCGAGGGTGTCGGGTTCGATCCATTGGCCGGTGACGGTGGAGAGCCAGGGGGTGGTGCCGGGCTGGGTGGTGACGTCGTGGAGTACGTCGTGTAGGTGGTCTTTGATGGTGTCGACGTGTCCGGTGTGGGAGGCGTAGTCGACGGGGATGATGCGGGCCCTGGTGCCTTGGTCGGTGTAGTGGGTGTGGAGTTGGTGGAGGGCGTCGGTGTCGCCTGCGATGACGGTGGCGTTGGGGCCGTTGTGGGCGGCGATCCAGAGTTTGCCGTGCCAGGGGGTGAGGTCGATGGTGTCGGCGGGGGTGGCCAGGGACATCATGCCGCCGTGTCCGGCGAGGTGGTGGGCGATGGTCTGGCTGCGCAGGGTGATGATTTTGGCGGCGGTGGGGAGGGTGAGGTGTCCGGCGACGCAGGCGGCGGCGATTTCGCCTTGGGAGTGGCCGATGACGGCGTCGGGGTGGATGCCTACGGATTGCCAGAGGGCGGCGAGGGAGACGACGACGGCGAAGGTGGCGGGCTGGACGACATCGACGCGCTCGAGCGAGGGTGCGTCGGGTGCGCCGGTGATGACGTCGATCAGCGACCAGTCGGTGTAGGGGGCCAGTGCCTCAGCACATTCCTGCAGCCGGGCCGCGAAAACCGGGGAAGTCTGGAGGAGTTGGGCTCCCATGCCTACCCACTGGGCTCCTTGGCCGGGGAAGACGAAGACGGTCTTGCCGTCCGCGCCGGTCTGTCCGGTGACCAGCAACGGGTCGGGCCGTCCTTCTGCCAGGGCGCGGGTGGTGGCCGTGCCGCTTTCGGTGTCTGTGGCGAGGATGACCGCGCGGTGTTCCAGGGTGGCGCGGGTGGTGGCCAGTGACCAGCCCACATCGACCGGGTTGACGTCGCTCCCGGACTCCAGATGGTTGACCAGGCGCTGGGCCTGGGCGCGCAGCGCCGCAGGGTTCTTGGCGGACAGCACCCACGGCACCACCCCGCCGGTGGCCACCAGCCCAGGTGTACCCGCCTCGTCCGTCTCCGCTTCGGGCGCGTCCGCTTCCGGTGCCTGCTCCAGGATGACGTGCGCGTTCGTGCCGCTGACGCCGAAGGAGGAGATCCCCGCGCGCCGCGGGCGCCCCGTCTCCGGCCACGTCCGCGCCTCGGACAGCAGCGAGACCGCACCCGAAGCCCAATCCACCTTGCTGGTGGGCTCCTCGGCGTACAGCGTCTTCGGCAGCGTGTCGTGACGCATCGCCAGCACCATCTTGATCACACCAGCCACGCCCGCCGCCGCCTGCGCATGCCCGATGTTGGACTTCAACGACCCCAGCCACAGCGGCTTTTCGGCCGGGCGGTCCTGCCCGTAGGTGGCGAGGAGTGCCTGGGCCTCGATGGGGTCGCCGAGGGTGGTGCCGGTGCCGTGTGCCTCGACCGCGTCCACGTCGGCCACCGTCAGTCCGGCGTTCGCCAGTGCCTGCCGGATCACCCGTTCCTGGGAGGGGCCGTTGGGCGCGGTCAGGCCGTTGCTCGCCCCGTCCTGGTTGACGGCGGTGCCACGTACGACCGCGAGCACCTGATGTCCATTGCGGCGGGCGTCCGACAGCCGCTCCAGCAGCACCAGACCGACACCCTCGGACCAGTTGGTGCCATCGGCCCCCTCCGCGAAGGACTTGCAGCGGCCGTCGGGGGCGAGGCCGCGCTGGCGGGAGAACTCGATGAACGAGGTCGGCCTGCTCATCACCGCGACACCCCCGGCGAGCGCCAACGAGCACTCACCCGTACGCACCGCCTGAACCGCCAGGTGCAGCGCCACCAGCGAGGACGAACAGGCCGTGTCCACGGTCACCGCGGGCCCGGTCAGACCCAGCGCGTAGGCCACGCGTCCGGAGACGACGCTCCCGGCGCTGCCCACGCCGAGGTGGCCCTCCAAGCCCTCCGCCGCGCTCCCGGCGTCGGCCCCGTAGTCGTGGTACATCACCCCGCTGAACACGCCGACGTCGATGCCGTGCAGCGACGTCGGGTCGATGCCCGCGTTCTCGAAGGTCTCCCAGGCCGTCTCCAGCAGCAGCCGCTGCTGGGGGTCCATGGCCAGCGCCTCACGGGGCGAGATGCCGAAGAAGGCGGCGTCGAATCCCCCGCGTCGCTGAGGAAGCCGCCCTCGCGCACGTAGGACGTGCCCACCGCGTCCGGATCGGAGTCGAACAGCCCGGCCAGGTCCCAGCCCCGGTCGTCCGGGAACCCGGCGATCGCGTCCCGGCCGTCGGCCACCAACCGCCACAGGTCCTCGGGCGTCCTGACCTCGCCCGGGAGGTGGCAGCCCATCGCGACGATCGCCACCGGCTCGTCGGACACCCCGCGCGCCCGCACCGGCGCCTGCTCGCTCCGCCTCCCGGTGATCTCCCGTACGAGATGCCTTGCCAGCGCGGCGGGGGTCGGATGGTCGAAGACCACCGTGGCGGCGAGGCGCGCCCCGGTGGCCGCGTTCAGCCGGTTCCTCAGCGCGACGGCGGTCAGCGAGGTGAAGCCGAACGCGCTGAACGCCTGGTCGGCCTCGACCGCGTCGGCCGAGGCCAACCCCAGTGCCGCCGCGGCGTGTTCGCGCACCAGCGCCAGCGCCGTGCGCTGTCGTCCGGACTCGCTCTCGGCTTCCAGCCGCCGCCGGAACTCCGCGGCGGCGGACTCGTCCGATGTCGGTACGCCGGACGGCGTGTCCACCAGGTGGCGCAGCACCGCGGGCACCGGCTCGCCGCCCGGCAGCCCCGTGGTGCTCGGCCTGAGCAGTACCAGCGGGCCCTGGTCGGCGGTCAGCGCCGCGTCGAAGAGGGCCAGCGCCTCGGGCAGGGGCACGGCACCGGCCACCGGCGCGGTGCCATGCTCGCCCGGCAGCGGGCCCCATGCCAGGGCCAGCCCGCCCAGGCCCAGCGCCCGGCGCCGCCGCACCAGGGCCTCGCCGAACTGGTCGGCGGCCGCCCGCTCCGGGTGGCCCGGCGAGCCCAGCACCCCCGCGGCGGAGGTGACGACGACGAACAGTGCCGGGTCGTCCCGCCGGGTCCACTCCTCCAGGTGCGTCATGCCGCGCAGCGACGCGTCGAGCGACCGCCCCGGGCCCGGCTCCTCGATGTGCACCGCGGCGGTCACCGGCCGGTCCTGGGTGTCCAGCACCGCATCCAGCGCCGTCCGGTCGGCCGGGTCGCACACGGCCATCGAGACCTCTGCCCCGTCCCGCCCCAACTCGGTGCGCAACGCGGCCGCCGCCTCCTCCGGCAGGCCGTTCGCGCTGAGCAGCAGCAGGTGGCGGGCGCCGTACGTGGTCACCAGGTGGCGGGCCAGGGCGGTGCCGCGAGCGGTGTCGCCACCGGTGATCACGACCAGTCCGTCCGGGGCCAGGGCCGGGGCGGGTTGCGGCTCCGGGGGGACCGAGACCCGGGTCAGGCGTGGCACCAGCAGTACGCCGGTACGGATCGCCGCCTGGTCGTGTCCGTCCTCGACGGCGCGCCGCAGCGCGGCCTCCCGGCCGTCCTCCCCCTCGACGTACGCGGACACGTCCCCGTCGACGGCCGCGGACACGTCCCCGTACCCGTCTCCGTCCGCGGACACGTCCCCGTCCCCGTTCGCGGACACGTCCACGTCCCCGTCCCCGTCCCCGTCCGCGGACACATCCACGTCCCCGGACACGTCCACCAGCGTCAGACGGCCCGGGTGCGCGGCCTGCAGCGACCGCACCACACCCCACAGCGCCGCCGCCAGGGGCTCCGGTGCGGCCTCCTCGGCGCCGGTGGCCGCCGCGCCCGTCGTGGCCACCACGAACCTCGTCCCGGCCAGCCGGTCGTCGCCCAGCCACGCGCCCAGCCGGGCCGACAGCTCGCCGGTCGGATCCTGCCGCTCGCCGGGTGTGTCCCGCACCGCGGGCGCCACCACGACCACATCCGGGCTCGGGCAGCCGTCCGCCACGACAGCGCCGTCCACCACCCGCACGTCCACCCCCACGCCCCGCAGCCCCTCCGCGAGACCGAGCGCGTCGGCGTCCATCAGCGCCCAAGTGCCGTTCCCCGCCGGGGCGTCCGGCAGCGCCGCCTGCGGAACCCAGTCCAGCCGCAGCAGCGAGTCGTACTGGCCGTCCCCGGCGGCCCGCAGCCGTGCGGGCAGCTCCAGCAGCACGTGCCGGGTGATCTTCCCCGAGGCGGTGCGCGGCACCCGCGCGATCTCGTAGATCTCCTCCGGGACCTTGAAGTACGACAGCCGCTCGCGGCACGTGGCCAGCAGCGCCGACGGGTCGAAGCCGTCCGGGCCGGGCACCACGAAGGCCACCGGCACCTCGCCGAGCACCGCGTGCGGCTTGCCCACCACGGCCACGTCCGCCACACCGGGCACGGTGCGCAGCACGGCCTCGACCTCGCCCGGGTGGATGTTCTCCCCGGCGCGGATGATGAGTTCCTTGATCCGGCCCGTCACCGTGCAGAACCCGGCCTTGTCGCGGCGGCCGAGGTCCCCGGTGCGGTACCAGCCGTCGCGCAGCGCCGCGGCCGTCGCCTCCGGCTGGTTGTGGTACCCGGCCATGATGTTCGGCCCGGACACCCAGAACTCGCCCTCCTGCCCGGCCGGTACGTCCACACCCGTGTCCGGGTCCACCAGCCGCACCGTCAGCCCCGGCACCGGGAGTCCGCACGAGCCCTCGACCCGTTGGCCAGTGGGCCAGTTCACCGCGATCGCGCCACACGTCTCGGTGCTGCCGTACGCGTCGACGAGCGGCACCCCGAAGGTGGACTCGAACGACCTGACCAGGTCCGCCGTGGCCACCGCTCCGCCCACGAGGGCGATCCGCAGCTGGGGTGCGGCGAAGTCACGCTCCCGCGCCGCCTCGATCAGGTGGTGGTAGAGCGTCGGCACTCCGGCGACGAAGGTCGAGCGGTCCTCGCGCAGCGCCTCCAGCACATCGGCCGTCGACACCCCGTCCACGATCCGGGTGCTGGCCCCGACGGCGGTCGCCGCCAGTAGACATACGATGTGCGAAAGGCTGTGGAAGAGAGGAAGCGGCCACAGCACGCGGTCCTCGGCGGTCAGCCCCGTCACGGGTACGTAGCAGGCGGCCAGCGACCACAGGCAGTTCCGCTGCGTGGACAGCACGCCCTTCGGCAGCCCGGTGGTGCCCGAGGTGTAGAGCATCCACGCGATCTCGTCCAGCCCCAGGTCGTCGCGGGCCGCCAGCTCCGGCTCCGTGTCCGGCAGCGGCTCGAACGCGACGAAACCCTCCGGCAGCGGGCCCTCTCCGCTGACCACCACCCTCAGCTCCGGGAACTGCTCCCGAAGCCGGTCGAACTGGTCGGCGTGGGCGATGTCGGTGAGCACCAGCCGGGCGCCGCTGTCGGCGAGCAGATACGAGAGCTCCGCATCGGTCGAGCGCGGGTTGACCGGCACCGCGATGGCGTTCGCGCGCAGGACGCCGAAGTAGCTCTCCAGCATCTCGACGCGGTTGCCCAGGCAGATCATCGCGCGGTCGCCCGGGTGCAGCCGCAGCCCGGCGAGATGACCGGCCAGCCGTCGGGTACGGCGCTCGAGTTCGGCATGGCTGACCGTACGGTGGCCGTCGGAACAGGCCGGCTTGTCACCGAAGCGATCCGCGTTGGCCTGGAGCAGTTCCGGCACCGGCCGGATCAGGTCAGTCCGTAGCATGCCGCCACACCTCTCGGTTCGAAGCAGGGCGCGCGGGAGCAGCGACCGGCCCGCGCGGGATCGCCCCGTGCGCGGGACAGCCGCGCTCCGGTTGCGCGGCCTGAGGGAAAGAAGGCCGGGAGAGAAAGCTCGAACGAGCTCGAAGAAGCTCGCCGCTGTTGTTGAAATTCTTGTTCCGGCAGCGAGCGGGCCGTCCCCTAAACATCCCCCTCATTCCCCTGACCACGGCGGCGGCAGCGGCGGTCAGGAGGAATGGCGCTGTGGGGCGTACGCCGGTCGACGCGGCGGGGCCGGGATCATGGGCGCCACCGGCCGTGTGCCACGCTGGACGTCGCCGAGGATGTCGTGGTGGCGCGCCAGGGGGCTCTACAAACCTGTAGATTCTGTTTTCTCCCCACAATGGAGGTATTACTGAGAAGGAGATGCAGATGACGCTGTGGGACCGCCTCAAGGACTCGGTCCAGACGATGCAGGCTCAGCTCACGGCGAAGAAGCACGAGTTGCAGAGCGGGGCGTTCCGGGACGCGAGCATGGCGATGTGCGCCTTGGTGGCGGCGGCGGACGGCACGATCGACCCGTCCGAGCGGCAGCGCGTCGCCCAGCTCATCGTCACCAACGACGTGCTCCAGAACTTCCCCCGGCCGATCTGCACCGCCGCTTCGAGGACCACCTCGACGGGCTCACCACGGACTTCGCCCTCGGCAGGGCGAGCGCCATGCGGGAGATCGGCAAGGCGAAGAGGAGGCCCGCCGAGGCACGGGCCGTCATCCAGATCGGCATCGTCATCGGCTGTGCCGACGGCTACTTCGACGACAGCGAACGGGACGTCGTCCGCGAGGCGTGCTCGGCCCTGGACATCCCCCGACCGAGTTCGACCTCCACCGCCCCCTGCGCGTCCCCCGCCCGTACCGGGCCCCGGACGCGCTCCCCCAGGCGGCCGGCGACCGGGTGTCCGGGCGGGCGGACTCCGGTACGGGACGGGTGATACGTCCCGGGGCCGCCGTACCCGGCGACGACCTCCAGGTCTTCCTCAAGGCGCTGACCAGCGGAACCCGTCAGAAGCTCTTCGCGCACTTCGCCGACGGGGAGGAACTGACCGTCGGCGAGGTCGCCGAGCGCGCCGGACTCGGCCCGTCGACCACCTCCGAGCACCTCGCGGTCCTCCGGCGCGGCGGCCTGCTCCAGTCCACGCGCAGCGGCAAGCTGGTCCGCTACCGCGCCGACCGAGAAGGCATCGCCGAGCTGCTCGGGCAGCTCCATACCTACCTCCTCGCCCCCTCCGCCCCCGAACCGGAGGACATCCCGCCTGCCCATGGCTGACGCCGTGACCGCACGGGTTCGTTCGCCCCGCCGGGTCGTCACCGCGGCTCCGGCAGGGCAGTAGAGTGAAGCGGTGACCTCTCCGCCGGAAAACTCGTCGTCACTCGTCAGCGAAGACGACCGCGACACGGCCGTGCGGCGCCTGCAGGACGCGTACGCCGAAGGGCACCTCTCTCACGAGGAGATGGACCAGCGCCTTCACGCGGTGCTCACCGCCACGACCCACGGCGAGCTCGTGTCGGCTCTGGCCTCGCTCCCGGCGGAGCCCCCGGGCACCACGTCCACGATCGCCGCCCACAGCGGACGGATCCGGCGGCGCGGTCCATGGGTCGTGCCGCGGACCCTCAAGGTCGAGTCGGCGTTCGGGAGGGTGCACCTGGACCTGTCCCGGGCGGTGATCGAGCATCCGATCGTCGACATCGAGCTGCAGCTCGGCACCGGCAGAGCCAGGATCACGGTGCCGCGCGACGCGATCGTCGACGTCGAGGGCCTGCACACCGGGTGGAAGGACCTGCGCTACAAGCCCCGGCGGCAAGGTTCCCTCCCCACCGGCCCGGGTGGCCCGGGTGGTCCGGGCGGCCCGAAGATCCGGGTCTCCGGCGCCGTGGGGTTCGGACGCTTGAAGATCCGCCACGCACGGCGTTGAGGCCCCTTACGGCGCCAGAACCACCTGTCCGGCACTCCTTGCGACGTGAGCCTGGTGGCCGAGGTGCCACCCGATGGCGCTGACGGCGCCGCAGGTCAGCGTGTGCGGCCACGGGGCTTGAGGGGTACCGGGGGAGTTCGGGGGCGGGCAGTGGGCTGCCGTCGTAGCCGTGGACCTCGCCGAAGCGGGAGCCCGACGTCCAGTCCTCGCGGGCCTGGGAGATCTCGTCGTGGGAGCGCCCGATGAAGTTCCACCACATCACGATCTTCTCCTCGAAGGGCTCCCCGCCCAGCAGCATGAACGCGCTGTCCACGTCCGCCCGCAGCGGTAGTTCGGCGCGTCCGCAGCCGAGGTAGAGGAGGGAGCCGGGCGTGAGGCGCACCCCGTCGACCTCGGCCTCGCCGGACATGGTGAGGGCCGCGTACTCGAAGTCGGGCCGCACCGGCAGCCGGGTGTCGGTGCCGGCCGCGAGGGCGATGTCCGCGCCCATCAGGGGGGTGAACGTGGTGCCGGGCGAGGCCGCGCCGTCCAGCTCGCCGAGGACGACCGTCGCCCGCAGCCCGCCGCCGCCGGTCACCCGGGGCAGCTCGGCGTGGTGCTCCCACATGGGGGCGATATGGCGGTCGCCGTCGGGCAGCGCGACCCACAGCTGTGCCCCGTGCAGCAGCCGGGCGTGCTCGCGCGGGGACTCCTCGGAGTGCGCGATGGCCCGGCCCGAGGTCATCAGCCCCAACTCGCCGGGGCGCACCGTCTGCAGGCTGCCCACGCTGTCACGGTGCAGCACCTCGCCGTCGTGCAGCCAGCTGACCGTCTGGAGCCCCATGTGCGGATGCGGAGGGACCTGCATGCCCGGCTCCTGGGCGATGTCGTCCGGGCCGTAGTGGTCGATGAAGCACCAGGCGCCGACCATGCGCCGCCCGAGGTTCGGCAGGAGCCGGCGCACCAGGGTGGACTCGCCGAGCGGGACCTGCTTGGCGGCCAGCAGTTCCCGGACCGGCCGGGAGGTGACGTCCTGGCGGCCGCCGCACACGGTCGGCGCGGGCCTCATATCGAGATTGCTCATGACCGCACTCTCCCATCGCCCCGGACAGCTCAGGGGGAGCCAGGGGGATGTTTAGGGGGCGGCCGGATCGCCGCCGGAAGAAGAATCTATCCGGTGACCGCACCGACCCCGAAGGAGATCGCATGCCGTCCACACTGCACACCGAGCCCGTGGCGACCGTCCTGGACGGACTGCTGGAGGCCGAACGAGAAGGCGACGAGCGCGCGTTCGCCGAGACGGGTGTGACCGACCCCAAGTCGGCCTGGGCCGAGCTGGACGCCAGTCAGATGGCCGAGACGTTCAAGGACGCCTCCATGTCGGTGTCCAAGGAGGGCGGCGAGCTGCTCTACCTGCTCACCCGTGCGACCGGCGCGCGGACCGTCGTCGAGTACGGAACCTCCTTCGGCGTGTCCACCCTCTACCTGGCCAGCGCGGTGCGGGACAACGGTGGCGGGCAGGTGATCGGCACGGAGCTGCAGGCGGACAAGGTGGCCAAGGCCACGGAGGCCATCGCCGCCGCCAAGCTCTCCGACATCGCCACCGTCCGCGTCGGCGACGCACGGGAGACGCTGCGGGACCTGCCCGGGTCGGTGGACCTGCTGCTCATGGACGGCTGGCCGAACCTCAACCGGGCGGTGCTCGAGGTGGTGGAACCCCGGCTGCGCCGGGGCGCGCTGGTGCTCGTGGACGACATGGACATGGACTTCGGCTTCGACATGCACCGGGAGATGCGGGAGTACCTCGCCGACCCCGCGAACGGCTATCTCTCGCTGCCCCTGGGGGTCGCGCACGGGATCCTGGCCGCGGTGCGGCTCGGCTGAGCAGGTCGGAGGAAGTCCGCTATGGTTCGGCAGCGCCCCGAAGGGGCGCTGGACTGTGTCGATGTGCGGCTCCGCCGCGCGGGCGCGACCAGCCACGACGGCGCCGCAGACGGCCGACGACGCATCGCGGCACTTCCAGCGGAGCGCTTAGCACCCGGGTGCGGCTACCGTTCCCGCCGGCCGGACGGGGTTTCGGGGGTCAGGGGCGCACTCTCCCCTCGGGGGACGCCTCACGCTCGCTCGTACGGCTCCGGGCGTAGCCGTACGAGGCGATCGCCCCGTACACCAGCGCCGCGCCCAGCAGCCAGCCGGCCAGGACGTCGCTGGGCCAGTGGACGCCCAGATAGAGGCGGGTGAAGCCGACGCCCAGCACCGATACGGCCCCTACGGCGGCCATGAGCCGCAGCCACCTCGCCGGTGCCCCGTGCAGCGTCAGCAGCCACAGCAGCAGCCCGAAGGCGACGGTGGCGGTCAGGGCGTGGCCGGACGGGAAGGCCGCGTAATTGGCCGAGTCCACCGGGTTCGGCCACCGGGGACGCTCCCGGTCGAGCGCGGCCTTCACCGCCTGTTGCAGCGCCGTGCCCAGCGCCGTCGTGACGGCCACCCAGAGGGCGAGCCGCCACTCCCGCCGCCACAGCAGCCACCCCACGGCCACGGCCAGCAGCGCACGCATCGTCCAGGGATCCCAGAACCAGTCCGTGAGCACCCTGTTGGCCCGGGTGAACCCGTGGTCCCGGATGGCGGAGTGGTGCAGGGCGACGGCGATGTCCCGGTCGACGGCCCACAGGGGCCCCCAATGGGCGGCCACCAGGGCGAGCAGCACCAGGAAGAGCACGGTGAGCACGGCCGCGGCGCGGGCGGCTCGGCGGTGGAGGGTTGCCGACTGCATGGGTCGATGATCGCCGACGGGCGGGTCCCGGGGCCAGGAGGCCCCCGATCTCCTCGGAGCGAGGAGCCGCTGGTGTGCCGAGAGCGCCGAGAGCGCCGAGAGCGCCGAGAGCGCCGAGAACTCCGAGAGCGCCGAGAACCTACCCCAGCGCCCGCAGCGCCGGGACGAAGGTGACCAGCAGCGGGACCGCCGGGACGAGCGTCGCGGTGGCCGTAAGGCGCCAGCGGCGCGCCGCCGGGAGGCGGGAGGCCGGGGCCAGCAGCCGGTCCACTCGCTGCGGAACCTGGGCGAGCGCGCTCGGGCAGGGGCCGAACACTCCACGGTCCTCGTTGAGTTCGACCAGCGCGAGCGCGGTGGTCGTCCGTCCGAAGCGCCGTGACGCGGAGTCGTCGGCGGCCAGCTCGACCAGCCGGTGCACCTCGTCGCGGAACGCCGCGAACATGGTCACCTGCGGAAAGCCGCTGGCCAGCGCGCCCGAGCAGTGCAGCAGCCAGTGGTGGCGGGCGCGGGCGTGGCCCTGCTCATGGGCGATGACGGCGTCCAGCCGACGGCCCTTGAGGCGGCGCAGCGCCGCCGTGGTGATGACGAGCTGGGGCATGGTGCCCGGCAGCCACCAGGCATCCGGCTTGTCGCTCTCCAGGACCACCAGGCGCTCCCCGCTGGGCTCCTCACCGGGCAAGGCGGGGGAGCGGACGAGGAGTTCGGCCCGGTGCTGCCTGCGCCAGGCGCGGGCGCGGCCGATCTCGCGGGTGAGCATCACCGCGCTCCAGACGGCCCCGAAGGCGAGCACGAGGGCGACGGGCGCGGCCAACGGCCCGTAGCCGGACAGCGCGTACGCCTCCACCACGCCCTTGGGCGCGGGGGCGAAGACATTGCCGCGCACGGCTCCCCAGGCGGCCGCCCCGGTGAGCGCCATGGTCAGCGCGCAACACAGCAGCACCCCGACGACCACGCACTGCCACACCCAGAGGGCGAGCACCGGTTCGCGGTCGATCCAGTCGGAGCGGGACAACAGGCGCGGCGCCATTGCCGCCGCCAGTGCGCCGAGGCCCATCAGCGCGAACGGGACCATCATGGCCGTCAGCCTATGATCGCGACGCTCGGGCCGGGTACGGTCACGGCGGGGAAGTGACGCACACCACGATGCGGCTGACACGTACCACGGTGCGGCCATGGCCCGGCCCGCTCCCGTTCACAGGGTCAGAAGCATCGCGAACATCCCTACCCCCATCGACAGCCTGCAGGCATGCCGCAGCTCGGGCCGCCGCGACCAGCCGGCCGTGCCACCGCCGCCGGGCGGGACGCCCCCCGCCCCGTCCACGGCCCCGTCCGTCATCGGTACGAGCCGCAGCCCGGACCGTACGACGTAGACCGCGAAGTACACGAGCAGTACCCCGGTCAGTAGCGGCACCCCGCCCGCCATCCGGCCCGGGGCCGTCTCGCCGGTGTGATGGTGGCCGCCCGTGGTGCCCACCATCATCGCGAGCGCCATATAGACCATCGCCAGCGCTCCGACGGCGTGGTGCAGACGGTGCCCCGGGAGCCCCGCGCCGTGCGGCACCGGCAGCAGCGCCCTTACGGCGGCCACGGCGAAGACCGCCGCGAAGGCGGGCGGACCCCAGGGCCGGGGGTCCAGCACGGTGGACGGCACCGCCATCACGGCCATCCCCCACCCCATCAGCGCCTCGGCGCCCGCGATCCGCCGCCCCGGCCCGGGCGGCTCACCGCGCATCTGCAACAGACAGTAGCCACCCGTGGCCGCGCACAGCGCGACCAGCAGCCAGCCGATAAGCGGAGGTCCGTGCACGGCCACACCTCCCGAAGGGGGACGTAATACCAGGAGACATCCCCTGCGGCGGCACCACACACGGGAGCGCACGGGCGCAGTGAGGGAGCGCGAGGCGTGCGGAGTAGTGGGGAGCGCGAGGAGCGGTATGGCACGGTGAGAGGTGCGCCCGTGGATCACGCAGGCCCCAGCCGCACCACGGGACGTGAACAGCTGTCCACAGAGGAGGAGAGCCCGTGTCGAATCCACCGCTTCCCGAGGCCGCGGTCGCCATGCTCGAGAAGCCCAATCCGGCCGTGATCGCGACGATCCGGTCCGACGGTCAGCCGGTGTCCACGGCCACCTGGTACCTCTGGGACGACGGCCGGGTCCTGGTCAACATGGACGAGGGCCGCAAGCGGCTCGACCACATCCGCAACGACCCCAGGGTCACGCTCACCGTGATCGACGAGGCGAACTGGTACAGCCACATCACCCTCATCGGCCGGGTCGTCGAGCTCCAGGACGACAAGGACCTGGCCGGAATCGACCGGCTGGCCCAGCAATACCTGGGCAAGGACTACCCGCGGCGGGACCGCGGCCGGGTCAGCGCCTGGATCGAGATCGACCGCTGGCACGGCTGGGGAGAGCACAAGGAGAACAGCCAGCCCGGCTGACCTCCCCTCCGGCACCGTCCGCCGTCCGCCCCACCACCCCCTCCGGCCACCGCGAGCCGTGGCAGGCGGACGGCGTCAGCGATCCGGGTACCGCCAGGGGTCCCGGGCATCGTCCGGCGACCCCATGCATCGTCCGGCGATGCCGGGATCGAGCCATCAGGGGCGGTACCGCAGCGGATGGTCTTCCGGCACCTCCACGACCGCGATCCGCACGCCGTCCGGATCCGCGATCCACATCTCCACCAGCCCCCACGGCTCCTTCTTCGGCGGCCGCAGCACCTCGACCCCCTGCGCGGTGAACTCCTTGTGCGCCGCCGCCGCGTCCGCCACCTGGAGCCACAGCTGGAGGCCCGGGGCGGGCGGGGTGTCCGAGCGGCCGGAGACCTCCAGGAAGCCCCCGCCGAGGAAGTAGACCGTGCCGCGCTCGGGGCCCGTCCCGAACTCCCGGTAGACCGCAAGGCCCAGGGCCTCGCCGTAGAACGCCCGGGAGCGCTCGGGGTCCGTCGGCCGCAGCAGGATGCGGCTGCTCAGTACGTGAACCATGCCCGCGACCCTACGCAACCCGACCCCTTCGGGGCAGGTAGGGTCTATTCGCCGCCACCGACCGCCACACCGGCCACCGGCCGCCCGGCCGTCACCGAAGGGAACCCCGCCGACGCCATGGACACCGCGGACGCCACCGTACGAGCCACCGGCCCCCTCACCTTCCGCACGGCCACCGAGGCCGATGTGGAGGCGCTGGTGGCCCTGATCGAGTCGGCCTACCGCGGGGACGCCAGCCGCGCCGGATGGACCACGGAAGCGGACATCCTGGACGGGCAGCGCACCGATCCGGAGGGCGTCGCGGACGTGGTGGGGGCCGAGAACAGCCGGATGGTGATCGTCGAGCGGAACGGTGAGCTGATCGCCTGCTGCCAGCTCGAGCACCGCGGCGACCACGCCTACTTCGGCATGTTCGCGGTCCGGCCCGCGCTCCAGGGCGGCGGCCTGGGCAAGGTGATCATCGCCGAGGCCGAGCGGTTCGCGCGGGCGGAGTGGGGCGCCAAGGAGATGCATATGACGGTGATCTCCGCCCGCGAGGAGCTGATCGCCTGGTACGAGCGGCGCGGCTACGCCCGTACCGGCCGGATGACCCCGTTCCCGTACGGCGATGAGCGCTTCGGCGTGCCGCGCCGCGCCGACCTCGAGTTCGAGCTGCTGATCAAGCCCCTCGTCTGAGCGTTCAAGCCCTCGATCCAGCCCTTCTGGACGCCTCTGCGGGCCTCCAAGGACCCCAGAGCGCCGCTTACGCCGTACGGGTGAACGTCCTCCGCTCAGCAGGTCGGAGGAAGTCCGCTATGGTTCGGCGGCGCCCCGAAGGGGCGCGGGGGCTGTGTCGATGTGCGGCTCCGCCGCGCGGGCGCGACCAGCCACGACGGCGCCGCAGACGGCCGACGACGCATCGCGGCACTTCCAGCGGAGCGCTGAGTGCGTCACGCCGTGAAGCGCGCCGCCTGCCGGATCTCCGGGAAGTCGGTGGTGGCGCCGTCCAGGCGGAGGCCACGGGCCAGCTTCAGATGGTCGGGGGTGTTCACGGTCCAGCCGATGACCTTGAGGTCGTCGGCGTGCGCCTTCTCCACCAGCTCCAGGGTCAGCCTGCGGATGTTGAGCACCAGCATCCCGGCGCCGACGGCATGCGCCCGGTCGATCACATCGAGGCCGTAGCGGCTGGCCACGAGGGCGGTACGGGCGGTCGGGAGCAGGGTGCGGATCTCGGCGAGCGCCTCGTCGTGGAAGGACAGGATGTCCACCCGGTCCAGCAGATCGCGGCGGGTCAGCACCTCGGCCAGCGCCCGGGCGGCCGCCGTGTCCTTGATCTCGGCCTGGAGCGGCGCCTCCACGGCGTCCACGACCTCCTCGAAGACCGGGATCCGCTCACCTTCCCCGGCGTCCAGCTCACGCAGCTCCGCGAGGGTGAAGTCGCTGATCGGGCCCTTGCCGTCGGTGGTGCGGTCGACGTCCGCGTCGTGCATCACCACGAGCGCGCCGTCCTTGCTGAGGTGCAGGTCCAGCTCGATGACGTCCATGCCCTCGTGCTCGGCGCGGACGAAGGACCGCAGGGTGTTCTCCGGCTCGACACCCATCACTCCGCGGTGTCCGATGGTGAGAAAAGTCAACGCTGTCTCGCTCTTCTGACGGCCCTCGACGGCCTTCGTCGGGTCGTCTTCGTCGGGTCGGGGGAGGCAGTGGGGTGGCTGATGCATCGGCACGCGGCGGACGGGCCGCCCGGACCGGCGCACACCATACCGGCCGCTCATGACAGGACCGTTCAAGCGGGGCCGTGGCATGAGCCGAGCCGATGGGGGCAGGAAAAACTGCGGTGGTGCGGGTGTGGCGCAGGATGATTTCCCGTACCGTCGCTTGAGTGAGGGAGCGTCCATAGATACGGTGGTCATACGCGAGTTTCTCCGGCGAAGGAGTGGTCATGACGGAAATCCTTTCGTCTGCGATAGCTGAAGGTGTCGTTCTGTCCGCAGAGCGTGTGGTCGATCATCCGGCTTGGCCAACCCTCAAGGATGCTGTCGAAACGTTTCGCCCGTGGCAGTCCAAGGACGGTTCCATCGACTTCGACGCCGAGGGCGCACCCACTCGGGAGACCGCCGTGGCGACCATCGCCCGGGTGATCGGGGCCATCGAGGAGCTCGCCCCGCTGCTGCCGCACGACGCCGACTACCACCGGGCGCTCGTCGCGGATCTGCGCCGCTGGTCCGAGGGCGGCTTCGGCGTCCCCGACTTCCTCGACTCGCTGCTCGCCTTCCAGCCCGCCCGTACGCGCGCCGACGGCCTCCAGCACCTCGTGGTCTTCGCCATGTACACGCAGAACGGCAACCCGGACCGCAATCTGGAAGCCGTGGTGCTGCGCATGGTCTGGCCGGACTGGCTGGCCGAGCTGGAGCGCACCCGTTATGACAACCCGCTCTACTGCGGACTGGCCTTCGAGGACTTCACCTCCGGCTACGACACCAACTCCGCGGTGCTCTTCCCCGAGACCATCGCCGTCCGCGAGGCCCCCGAGCGGTTCAGCTGGGGCGGCATCTTCTGCGACCGCGAGGCGGCCCGGTTCCGCCGGGTCAGCGAGGCCGCCGTCCGGGCCCTGGGGATCGAACTCCCGGACGACATCCGGGACATGCTCGCCGACCAGCACCGCTGCCAGGAGGCGTTCGCGCTGTGGGACATGGTCCACGACCGCACCCACAGCCATGGCGACCTGCCGTTCGACCCCTTCATGATCAAGCAGCGGCAGCCGTTCTGGATGTACGGGCTGGAGGAGCTGCGCTGCGACCTCACCGCCTTCAAGGAGGCCGTGAAGCTGGAGGCCGAGGGCGTCGCCCAGGGCCGTGACGTCCAGTACGCCGTGATCTTCGACCGGATGTTCCGGTTCCCGGTCACCGGCGCGCGGGTCCGCAACTACGACGGGCTCGGCGGTCAGTTGCTCTTCGCCTACCTCCACCAGCACGACGTCGTACGCTGGACGGACAACACCCTGCACATCGACTGGTCCCGCGCCTCGCAGGTCACCAACCAGCTGTGCGGCGAGATCGAGAAGCTCTACCGCGACGGCATCGACCGCCCCAAGCTCGTCCACTGGTTCAAGGCGTACGAGCTGGTGTCGACCTATCTCGCCCCGCACCCCGGCTCGGTCTGGGCCAAGGGCCCCGAAGCCCTGGACCTGAGCCAGCCGCCGCGCAAACTCGTCGACGACGTGCTCCCCGACGAGTTTCCGCTGAGCATGTTCTACGAGGCGCTCGGGAAGAAGCTGCGGGACGTGGTGGCCTCCACCAAGGGGATCACGGCCGGCAGCGACCTACCGGCGGCGGCATGAGCACCGCGGAGGCGCACAGCCCCCAGGCGGCGCAGGACGAGGAGGCGGCGAGCATGACCACACCGACATCGAGCCCCAGCCCGAACGAGCCGGGCGAGAGGCCGCTGGACGGTGCGGTGGTGGCGGTGGCCGGCGCGGCCGGCCCCGCGGGCCGGGCCACGCTGCTCCGGCTCGCCGAGGCGGGCGCCACCGTCGTCGCCTCCGACGCCGACCCGGCGCGGCTGGCCGAGGCCGTGGACGCGGCACGCTACGCCCACGGCGGGGCCGTCGTCACCGGCGAGACGGTCGACCTGCTCGACCTCGGCGCCGCCCGCGCCTGGGCCGACCGCACCGAGAAGGAGTTCGGCCGGGTCGACGGGCTGATCCACCTGGTCGGCGGCTGGCGCGGCAGCAAGACCTTCGCCGACGCACCGCTCGCCGACTGGGACACCCTGCACAATCTGCTGATCCGCACCGCCCAGCACACCTCCCTCGCCTTCCACGACGGCCTGCTGCGCGGCGGTAAGGGCCGCTATGTGCTGATCAGTGCGGCGGGCGCGTCCAAGCCCACCGCGGGCAACGCCGCGTACGCCGCCGCCAAGGCCGCCGCCGAGGCGTGGACGCTCGCGCTCGCCGACTCCTTCCGCAAACTGGGGGGCGAGGGCGGTCCGTCGGCGGCCGCTGTCATCCTGGTGGTCAAGGCGCTGGTGCACGACGCCATGCGGGCGGAGCGCCCCAACGCGAAGTTCGCGGGCTTCACGGACGTCAAGGAGCTGGCCGAGGCCATCACCGGACTCTGGGACCGGCCCGCCCGGGAAGTGAACGGAACCCGCCAGTGGCTGACCCCCAAGCCGTGAGGACCGACGCCCGCCGCCACCACGACCCCGAGGTGCGCGGCTTCGCCAGCGACAACTACGCCGGCACCCATCCGGAGATCCTCGCCGCGCTCGCCCTCGCCGACGGAGGCCATCAGGTCTCCTACGGCGAGGACGACTACACCGCGCATCTGCAGTTCGTCATGCGCAGCCACTTCGGCCCGCACGCCCAGGCGTTCCCGGTCTTCAACGGCACCGGCTCCAACGTCGTCGCCCTCCAGGCCCTCACCGACCGCTGGGGCGCGGTCATCTGCGCCGAGTCCGCCCATATCAACGTGGATGAGTGCGGGGCGCCCGAGCGCGTCGGCGGGCTGAAGCTGCTCACCGTCCCCACCGAGGACGGCAAGCTCACCCCCGAGCTCATCGACCGCCAGGCGTGGGGCTGGGACGATGAGCACCGGGCGATGCCGCAGGTGGTCTCGATCGCCCAGAACACCGAGCTGGGCACCGTCTACACGGTGGACGAGATCCGGGCCATCTGCGACCACGCGCACGAGCGCGGGATGAAGGTCCACCTCGACGGCGCCCGGATAGCCAACGCGGCCGCGTCCCTGGACGTGCCGATGCGCGCGTTCACCAACGCGGTGGGCGTCGACATCCTGTCCTTCGGCGGCACCAAGAACGGGATGCTCTTCGGCGAGGCCGTCGTCGTCCTCGACCCGGACGCGGTGGGCGCCATGAAGCATCTGCGCAAGCTGTCCATGCAGCTGGCGTCCAAGATGCGGTTCATCTCCGTCCAGCTGGAGGCCCTGCTCGCCCGGGACCTGTGGCTGCGCAACGCCCGCCACGCCAACACCATGGCCCAGCGGCTGGCCGACGGCGTGCGCGCGGTGGACGGGGTGAAGATCCTCCACCCGGTCCAGGCCAACGCGGTCTTCGCCCGGCTCCCGCACGAGGTGAGCGAACGCCTCCAGAAGCGCTACCGCTTCTACTTCTGGGACGAGGCCGCGGGCGATGTGCGGTGGATGTGCTCCTTCGACACCACGGAGCAGGACGTGGACGGCTTCATCACGGCCCTCAAGGAGGAGATGGGCCGGTAGGCCGTCCGCGGAGCGTACGGGCGGGCCGTCGGGCCCGCCCCACGGCCGTCCGTCCTAACGGCCCCGGTCCAGGGCCAGCGCCTCGTCCGGGGTGGGGGCGGTGCCGCCCAGGTGGGCCGGGACCCACCAGGTGTCGTCCGGGCCCTTGGGCCGCACCGGATACGCCCGCTGCGCCGCCTCCAGCAGCTCCTGCACCCGCCCGCGCAGCCGCTCGGTCAGGGTGTCCGAGGGCTCGGTCGGGTCGGCCTCCATCGGCTCGCCCACCCGCATCGTGATCGGGAAGTGATGGCGGCCCAGCGCCCGCTTCTGGCCCTTGGTCCACAGCCGCTGGGTGCCCCACAGCGCCATGGGCAGCAGCGGGACGCCCGCCTCCTGCGCCAGCCGGGCCGCGCCGGACTTGAAGTTCTTGAGCGTGAAGGACCGCGAGATCGTCGCCTCCGGGAAGACGCCGATGATCTCGCCGGAGCGCAGCGACTTGAGGGCGTGCTTGTACGCGTCCATGCCCGCCGCGCGGTCCACCGGAATGTGCTTCATCGCGCGCATCAGCGGCCCGGAGACCTTGTGCCGGAAGACCGACTCCTTCGCCATGAACCGCACCAGCCGCTTGGCCGGACGGGCGGTCAGCCCGCAGAAGACGAAGTCGAGATAGCCGATGTGGTTGCTCACCAGAACCGCGCCACCCCGCTGCGGGACATTCTCGGTGCCCTTGATGTCGAAGCGCAGATCGAGCGCCTTGAACATGGTGCGGGCGATGCCGATCACCGGCGGGTAGACGAGCTCTGCCATTGAGGACCCTTCGTCGTATGCCTGGGGAGGGTTCTCCCGGCGGAAGTTACGCGGCCGTAGGTATCCGGCTTCTGGCAGATGGTGCCCGATGTCGTCTCTTTGTGCTACCGCGCGGCGCGGCCCGGACGAGAGATCCTCATCACGTCGGGGCGCCTCCGGGGAATTCCCGGGTCGCCCAGGGCGCTGCACGAGGAAGGCCCGACCGGGAGGAGACAGGTGCGAGACGGCGACGGAAGCCGGCGGCTGGGCGCCGCCGAGCTCGGCGCGGAACTGGGGGAGCGGGCCACGCTGGTCCAGTTCTCCAGCGCCTTCTGCCAGCCCTGCCGGGCCACCCGGCGGACCCTGTCCGAGGTGGCCGCGATGGTGGACGGCGTGGCGCACATCGAGGTCGACGCCGAGTCGCGGCTGGAGCTCGTCCGGGCGCTGGACATCGCCCGTACCCCCACCGTGCTGGTGCTCGACGCGGCCGGGCGGGTCGTACGGCGGGCCTCCGGGCCGCCGCGCCGGGCCGATGTCATCGCCGCTCTGGGTGATGCCGTGTGAGCCACCGTGCCCCGGCCCCACTTGACGGTCCGCACCCGGCGTGGTCAGGGTGAACGGCATGCGGCCTGGACCCCTTCTTTACGGACGTGTGCACGTGGACCTGATGCGGACCGCCGGCGCACGGTGTCCGGGCGGGTGAGCGAACGAGGACAAGCGCAGCCCCCGCCCGTACCTCCGGCAGAAGGACGACTCCATGACGGCGACGCACGACCTCGGCACGTCCCCGCTGACGACGTCCGACCTCTTCCGCTCCGTCTTCCGCCGGCACGCCTCAGGCGTCGCCGTGATCACCGCCCAGGGCACCCGCCCGGTCGGCTTCACCGCCACCTCCCTCGCCTCCGTGGCCGCCGAGCCGCCGCTGCTCTCCTTCGGCGTGGGCACCGGCTCCTCGAGCTGGCCGGTGCTCTCCGAGGCCGAGTACGTCGGCGTCCACATTCTGGGCGAGCACCAGCGGGAGCTGGCCGCGACCTTCGCGCGCAGCGGTGCCGACCGTTTCGGGCCCGCCACCGGCTGGCGCTCGGGGCCGGAGGGCGTACCGGTCCTCGACGGGGTGCTGGCGTGGCTGGTGTGCCGGGTGGTGGCCCGGATACCCGCCGGGGACCATCGGGTGCTGATCGGCGAGGTCACCACGGGTACCGCGGCCGGGGCCGGCCGTCCGCTGCTGTACCACCAGGGGCGCTTCAACGCGCTCCGCGACTGACCCTCGCCGCGCTCCGCGGTCGGCCCGTGCCTCGCTGGTTGGCATGTACGCCTCGTGTTGATCACTACCGTTGGCAAGGTCACAGTTCACGCGGGTTGCGTACGGGGAATGAGCTGGGTGTACTGACGAGTAATATTTTGCTGCGGTGCATGGGCCGCCCGGGCGTGAAACCGCCCGCGGTACCGCCCGGGTCCCGCCCCCGAAGGCGCCTATGCTGCCAGCAACAAGGCAGCTCGGTAGAGACGATGCAGTAGGAGAGCCGGCGTGAGCTTGAGGATCGTTGTCTGTGTGAAGTACGTGCCCGACGCCACCGGCGACCGGCACTTCGCCGAAGACCTGACCGTCGATCGCGACGACGTGGACGGCCTGCTCTCGGAGCTGGACGAGTACGCGGTCGAGCAGGCCCTGCAGATCGCCGACGAGGCCGATGACGCCGAGATCACCGTGCTGACCGTCGGCCCGGAGGACGCCAAGGACGCGCTGCGCAAGGCGCTGTCGATGGGGGCGGACAAGGCCGTGCACGTCGAGGACGACGATCTGCACGGCACCGACGCGCTCGGCACCTCGCTGGTGCTGGCCAAGGCCATCGAGAAGACCGGCTACGACCTGGTGGTCTGCGGGATGGCCTCCACGGACGGCACCATGGGCGTGCTCCCGGCGATGCTGGCGGAGCGCCTCGGCGTGCCGCAGGTGTCGCTGCTGTCGGAGGTGTCGGTCGAGGACGGCACCGTGAAGGGCCGCCGTGACGGGGACACCGCGACCGAGCAGCTGGAGGCGTCGCTTCCGGCGGTCGTGTCGGTGACCGACCAGTCCGGTGAGGCCCGCTACCCGTCGTTCAAGGGCATCATGGCGGCGAAGAAGAAGCCGGTGGAGTCCTGGGACCTGGAGGACCTGGAGATCGAGTCGGACGAGGTCGGTCTCGAGGGCGCCTGGACCGCCGTGGACGGCGCCACCGAGCGTCCGGCCCGCACCGCGGGCACGATCGTCAAGGACGAGGGCGAGGGCGGCAAGCAGCTCGCCGAGTTCTTGGCCGGTCAGAAGTTCATCTGACCGGTCCCCGCCGCCCGTCCCAGATCTTTCGCATTTCGCAGGAGAGCGATTCCCATGGCTGAAGTCCTTGTCTACGTCGACCACGTGGACGGTGCCGTCCGCAAGCCCACCCTGGAGCTGCTGACCCTGGCCCGCCGCATCGGCGAGCCCGTCGCCGTCTCCCTCGGCTCCGGTGCCGAGAACACCGCGTCCACCCTCGCCGAGCACGGCGCCGTGCGGGTGCTGACCGCCGACGCGCCCGAGTTCGCCGACTACCTCGTCGTCCCGAAGGTGGACGCGGTCCAGGCCGCGTACGAGGCCGTGTCGCCGTCCGCCGTACTGTTCCCGTCCTCCGCGGAGGGCAAGGAGATCGCGGCCCGGCTCGCGGTCCGCATCGGCTCGGGCATCATCACCGACGCCGTGGACCTGGAGGCCGGCGTGGAGGGTCCGGTGGCCACGCAGTCGGTGTTCGCCGCCGCCTTCACCACCAAGTCCCGGGTCAGCAAGGGCACTCCGGTGATCACGGTGAAGCCGAACTCGGCCGCCGTGGAGGCCGCCCCGGCCGCGGGCGCGGTCGAGCCACTGACCGTCTCCTTCTCCGACAAGGCGACCGGCACGAAGGTCGTCTCGCGCACGCCGCGCGAGTCGACCGGGCGTCCGGAGCTGACCGAGGCCGCGATCGTGGTCTCCGGCGGCCGCGGTGTGGGCGGCGCGGAGAACTTCCCCGTCGTCGAGGCCCTCGCCGACTCCCTCGGCGCGGCCGTCGGCGCCTCGCGCGCCGCGGTGGACGCCGGCTGGTACCCGCACACCAACCAGGTGGGCCAGACCGGCAAGACCGTCTCGCCGCAGCTCTACGTCGCGGCGGGCATCTCGGGCGCGATCCAGCACCGCGCCGGTATGCAGACCTCGAAGACCATCGTGGCCGTCAACAAGGACGCCGAGGCCCCGATCTTCGACCTGGTCGACTACGGCGTGGTCGGCGACCTCTTCGAGGTCGTCCCGCAGCTGACCGAGGAGGTCAAGTCCCGCAAGGGTTGACGCCCGCCGGACCCCCGCGAGGCCCCGTACGCGATGCGCGTGCGGGGCCTCGCGGCCGCCAGGAGGGTGTTGACCCGCCGTTCCGTGGCTGGCTACCTTCACCGCACGGATCATCGTTTCCGTACAGCGGAAATGGCGAGAAGGGTGGCGAAGGACATGGGGCCTCGGAAGACGGTGCGGACCAGCTTGCCCGATGCCGTACGGGCGTCCATCGCCGACTCCCTCGCCGCCGTCGACGCCGAGCTCGCCCGCCGCTACCCCGGCGACCCGGGCACCCGCCAGCCCGTCCACACCGTCTACGTCCCCGCCGACCTCTACACCGCCGATACGGTGCGCGACTGGGGCGAGCAGGCGCTGGCGGCCCTCGACCGGCACGCCCCCGACGCCGCCTCCTTCGCCGCCGTCCTCGGCCTCCCCGACGAGCTCGCCGAGCCCGTCCACTCCCGGGTGCGGGCCAAGCTGGAGCGCGAGCCCGTGGAGGATCTGCGGATCGACTTCGAGGACGGGTACGGCCCCCGCCCGACGCCGAGGAGGACGCCGCGGCCGCCCGCGCCGCCTCGCTCGTCGCGGCCGCCCGCGCCGAGGGCACCGCGCCGCCCTACGCGGGCATCCGTATGAAGTGCCTGGAGGCCGCCGTACGCGACCGCGGCATCCGCACCCTGGACATCTTCCTCACCGGGCTGATGGCGGCCGGAGGGCTGCCGGACGGCCTGGTGCTCACCCTGCCCAAGGTGACGTACGCCGAGCAGGTCACCGCGATGGCCCGGTTGTGCGGGGAGTTCGAGAAGGCGCACGGGCTCGCCCCGGGCCGCATCGGCTTCGAGATCCAGATCGAGACGACCCAGGCCATCCTCGGCCCGGACGGCCGCGCCACCGTCGCCCGGATGATCGACGCGGCCGAGGGGCGGGCCACCGGACTGCACTACGGCACCTTCGACTACAGCGCCTCCTGTGGCGTCGGCGCCGCCCATCAGTCCATGGACCACCCCGTGGCCGACCACGCCAAGGCCGTGATGCAGGTCGCCGCCGCGGGCACCGGCGTACGGCTCTCCGACGGCTCCACCAACGTGCTGCCGGTCGGCCCCACCGAGCGGGTCCACGACGCCTGGCGGCTCCACCACCGGCTGGTCCGGCGGTCGTTGGCGCGCGCGTACTACCAGGGCTGGGACATGCACCCCGGCCACCTTCCGACCCGCTACGCCGCCGTCTACGCGTTCTACCGCGAGGGCCTGGAGGCGGCGGCGGAACGGCTCGCCGCGTATGTGGACCGTACGGCCACAGGCACCGGCATCGCCGACGAACCGGCCACCGCGAAGGCGCTCAGCGGCCACTTGGTGCGCGGGCTGGACTGCGGGGCCCTCGACGGCGCCGAGGTCGAGCGGCTGACCGGGCTCGGCCGCGCCGAACTCGACGCGCTGGCGGGCCGCGCCGCCCCCGCCGCCTCCTGACCCCGGAACACCAGAGCCGCCGGAGCCCGCGGATCGGCCCGCCCCGCTGATCCGCTTGGCCACATCCGCTCACCCGCACGTGTCACCCGGGATGCGGCCCCGCCGGTGAGGGCGGGAGATGGGTGTCATGGCCAGAAGCGCCGTGTCGGCCCTGCTGATCCTGCTCGGTTGCCTCCTCGTACCGGTGTCCGTGCTGACGGTGTGGGTCCACGACATCGTCCTGGACACCGACCGCTATGTGGCGACCATCGCCCCGCTCGCGAAGGACCCGGCGATCCAGGACACCGCCGTGGACCAGGTCAGCCAGGCCGTCGACATCCGCCACAACAGCCAAGAGATCACCGCCGACATCGCCTCCTGGCTGCGCGCCCACGGCCTTCCCGAGCGGGCCGCCGACACCATCGAGGGGCTGGCCCCGCAACTGGACTCGGCCCTGGACCAGGCGGTGCGTAAGGTGGCCGTCCACATCGTGCGCAGCGAGCAGTTCCCCGCCGTGTGGACCGGTGCCAACCGGGCCGCCCACACCGCCGTCGTGGGCGCCCTCACCGGCAAGGGCGGCGGGCCGGTCGGCGTCGAGGGCCACACCGTCACCCTCAACGTCGGCGCCGCCGTGGAGCGGGTCAGACAGCAGCTGGTGGACGCCGGGCTCCCCGCGGTGACCGGTATCCCCGACATCCACCAGCGGCTCGTCCTCTTCCACTCCGACCGGCTCGACACTTTTCGGCGGTCGGCGCGCCTGCTCGACCTGGCCGGGAACTGGCTGCCCGCGCTGACGGTGACCCTCGGAGGCACGGGCGTGCTGCTCGCCCGCCGGCGCCGCCGGGCGCTCGCCCGCGCGGCCCTGGGCACCGCGCTCACCTCCCTCGCCCTGGCCCTGGCCCTGGTGGTGGGCCGCCGCTACTACCTCGACCATGTGCCGACGAGCGTGCTGTCCCGGGAGGCCGCCTCGGTCCTCTTCGACACGGTGGTGCGCTTCCTGCGGGTCACCGTGCTCACCGTGCTGGTGCTCGGCCTCGTGGTCGCGCTCGGCGCCTATCTGGCAGGACCGGGGCGGCTGCCGAGCGCGGTGCGCGGCCGGGCGGAGGTCCTCGCCGACAGCGCGGCCCGCTGGGGCGCGGCTCATGGGATGCGCACCGGCCGGGCCGGCACCTGGACCGCCGACCACCGGCGGGGACTGACGACGACGGCCCTGCTGGTGCCGGTCGCGGTGTTCGCCCTGTGGAACCACCCCACCGTGCTGACGGTGCTCTTCCTGGTGCTGATCCTGCTGGCCGCCCTCGCCGTGATCGCCCTCCTGGCTGCCACGGGCCGCACCGGCGCACACGGCCGGGGCGGTTGAAGCCGGTCGTCCGTTCCACCCGCCGTCAGCTCGGGCCCGCGCACACGCCGTCAGGGGGCCAGGATGAGCACGATGAAGATCAGGCACGCGGCGGCATTGACCACCCAGCTGTGGGTGGTGAGCCATTCCCGGAGCCGGGGCATCGCGCGCCGCGCCCGGTCGCCGAAGACGAGGTAGAGCAGCAGCGGCAGTGCCGCGATGAACACGGTGGCGGCGACGAACGGCAGCGCCGCCGTCCACCCCGCGCCATGCTGCTCCAGATTCGCCCCCACGGCCAGCATGACCGCGATGTCGGACGGCATGAGCAGGATGATCAGAAGGCCGGTCATGAGCGCCTTACGGGGACTGGCTTCCATCAGCGAGCCCAGCCACTTCGGCGGCTCGACCGTCCGCCGCTTCACCACGTTCTTCACCGCGACCAGCGCCAGCAGCCCCACCAGCACCAGCTGGACGATGACCGCGGCCACACCCCGATCGGACGAGCTGCCCGGTGCGAACGCCTGCCCCAGCAGCGCGAAGATCCCCCGGGCGAGGACGACCCCTGCCACCGTGGCGATCGCCACCCCCAGCAGAAACCCCAGGCACACCCGCACCGGCCGCGCGGTGGTGACGAGTACGACGGCGGCCACGATCTGTGGCCCCGCCATCATCGTGACGGCCAGGGGAGAACCTGGAGATCCACAGCCCACCCGCCTTTCCGGCCTCCGCCGCGTGGTGACGCCCCGCCCCTTCATTGGTACGCACCGCCCGCCCTCGTGGCATCCGCTGCTGCGCCGACCGGGGGCCGCCGTAAGCTGAAGATGTGGGCCCTGGTGGGACCCTGGTGGCCTCGCCGGGCATGTCCGACGGGAGGCAGACGATGGACTATCCACTGCTGAATGTTTTCCTGACCACGATGTGGGTCTTTCTGTGGATCCTGTGGCTGTTCCTGCTGTTCCGCGTGTTCGCCGATCTCTTCCGCGACGACTCGCTGAACGGATGGGCCAAGGCGGGCTGGACCGTCTTCGTCCTGGTGCTGCCCTTCCTCGGCGTCTTCGTGTATCTGGTGGCACGTGGCCGGGAGATGGGCATGCGGGAGATGGGGCGGGCCGAGAAGGCGGAGGCGGACTTCCGGGAGTTCGTGCGGACTACCGCCACCACGGGCCGCGCGGATGAGCTCGCGCACCTCGTGGAGCTCAAGAACCACGGCGACCTCACGCCCGAGGAGTACGAGCGCGCCAAGGCCAAGGTGCTCGCCGCCTGAGAGGTCCGGTGGGTCCCGTGGTCCCGGTGGTCTTGGCGGTCAGTACCGCACCGCCGTGCCCACGGTCGCCGTGACGCGGCCGGTGAGCTCGCGATGGCTGCGGGCGGTGGCCGGGGTGGGCCGGTTCGGGGGCACCTTGGACAGGCGCAGGACGACGGCGTCCACCAAGTGCCCGCTCGCGTCGCGGAAGTTGACCTCGATGGCGTAGTCGGCCGGGCGCTTGCTCCCGTTGGTCACGGTCAGCGGGGCCACGGCCCGCCCCGTGCCGTCGCGGCTCACCCGGCCGACCTTCACCTCGCGCTTGGCCTGGGAGCCGCCCTTGATCTTGTCCAGCTCGGCCTGTGCCGACGCCCTCGCGGACGCGATGGCGGCGGAGGCCCGGGACACCTTGGACGACGGGGTGCCCCCGCCGTCCGAACAGCCGACGGCGGCCGGCGCCAGCACGGCCATGAGGCTCACCGCGCAGATCGTCCGCGTTCGGCGCCCGCTCATCGCGTCTCCCTCGTTCCGTCGGACGGCCCCGGGCCCTCCGCCTCCACCCTCGGGGCGGGGGAGGCCGGGGCAACCGGGGCGGGGCCGTTCAGGCGTTCGGGGAAGCGGGCCCGTTCGGGGAAGCGGGCCCGTTCGGGGAAAGGCCGAGAGGAAAGGCCGATCGGACGTTCGGGGACGGCGTGCCGTTGGGGGAGCGGGTGGTCAGGATGTCGCGGGCGGGGGCAGTTCGCCCGAGCCGCGCGGGATCAGCCGGGTCGGCAGGACGACCCGCCGGGGGTCCCCGCCCGCGCCGTCCAGGCGGCGGAAGAGCAGATCGGCGGCGGTGCGGCCGAGCTGGGCCGAGTCCTGGGCTATGACGGTGATCCCGGGGGAGAGCAGATCGGCGAGCTCGAAGTCGTCGAAGCCGATGAGGGCCACCGGCGTGGCGGGCGCGGGGCGCTCGGCCAGGACCCGGACGACCGTGACGGTGACCCGGTTGTTGCCCGCGAAGAGCGCGGTGACCGGCTCGGCGGCGTCCAGCATCGTGGTGGCCGCGGCCCGGACCCGCTCCGGATCGGTGGGGCCGAGCGAGACCCAGGCGTCATGGACCGGCAACCCGGCCTCGCTCATCGCCGCGTGATAGCCGCGCAGCCGCTCGGCGGCGGTGTGGATGCCCGGCAGGTCGCCGAGGAAGCCGATCCGGCGGTGGCCGTGGGCGATCAGATGGGCGACGGCGTCGTGGGAACCGCCGAAGCTGTCCGCGAGCACGGCGTCGGCGTCGATGCGCCCCGCCGGCCGGTCCACGAAGACGGTGGCGACCCCGGCCGCCATCTCGGGCGCCAGATAGCGGTGGTCATGGCCGGCCGGGATGATGACGAGGCCGTCGACCCGGCGCGCGCACAGCGCGAGCACCAGCTCCTGCTCCCGCTCGGGGTCCTCCGCGCTGGACCCGTTGATCAGCAGCGCGCCATGGGCCCGGGCGACCTCCTCGACGGCACGGCTCAGCGGACCGTAGAAAGGGTCGGCCAGATCCTCCAGGACCAGTCCGATGCTCGCCGTACGGCCCTTGCGCAGAATGCGGGCGCTGTCGTTGCGGCGGAAGCCGAGCGCGGTGATGGCCTCCTGGACGCGGCGCTCGGTGTCGGGGGTGACGCCCGGTTCGCCGTTGACCACTCTGGAGACGGTTTTGAGGCCGACCCCGGCCCGTGCGGCGACATCCTTCATAGTGGGCCGGGTGCCGTAACGGCGTGTGGGGGTGCGGCTGGCGGTGCCCGGGGCGGTGTCGGTCACAGTGCGCTCGTCCCGTCGCTGGTCGTCGTGGGGGAGGGAGTGACGAGCATAGCCCCTGGACAACGTTGTCAGCGCCGGGAAGACTATTGCCGCACAGCGAACACGCCCATGCCCACCAGCATGCCCACCAGGAGAGTCGACACCTATGCCACGTGACCTCATCGCCGCACTGGACATCGGCGGGACCAAGATCGCGGGCGCTCTGGTCGACGGGAGCGGAAAACTGGTCGTAAGGGCCCGCCGCGCCACCCGCGCCCAGGAGGACGGCGCCACGGTGATGCGCCAGGTCACCGCCGTGCTCGAGGAGCTCGCGGCCACCGCGCACTGGTCGCGGGTCGCCGCCGTCGGCATCGGCAGCGCGGGCCCGGTGGACGCTTCCGTGGGCACCGTCAGCCCGGTCAACATCCCCGGCTGGCGTGACTTCCCGCTGGTCGCCGGGGTCCGGGAGACCACCGGCGCACTGCCGCTGTCGCTGGTCGGCGACGGGCCGGCGATGACGGCCGCCGAACACTGGCAGGGCGCGGCGCGCGGCCGTCAGGGCGCGCTGTGCATGGTGGTCTCCACCGGCGTGGGCGGCGGGCTGGTCCTGGGCGGCCGACTGCACCCGGGCCCGACCGGCAACGCCGGGCACATCGGCCACATCAGCGTGGAGGTGAACGGCGACCCGTGCCCGTGTGGTGGACGCGGCTGCGTGGAGCGGATCGCCAGCGGCCCCAACATCGCCCGCCGCGCCCTGGACGGCGGCTGGCGCCCGGGGCCGGACGGCGACACCAGCGCGAAGGCCGTCGCCGCCTCGGCGCGGTCCGGTGACCCGGTCGCGCGGGCCTCCTTCGAACGGGCCGCCCAGGCCCTGGCCGCCGGGATCGCCGCGACCGCCGCGCTCGTCGAGATCGAGGTGGCGGTGATCGGCGGCGGGGTGGCGGGCTCCGGGGATGTGCTCTTCGCGCCCCTGCGGCGAGCCCTGCGCGACTACGCGACCTTGTCGTTCGTCCAGGGGCTGGAGGCCGTCCCGGCGCAGATGGGCACCGACGCGGGCGTGGTGGGCGCGGCCGCCGCGGCGGCGCAGGAGGCACGGCTGGAGGGGTTCGGCCCGGCGGCGAGCGCACGTCCCACCGGCGACTGAGGCCGTGGTCAAGGTGCGCGCGCCACGGCCGGGCCGGGCGGCGCGGAGCCGGATGACACGGCCTCACCCGCTCCGGACGGCGGCAACGGCGACCGGAGCGGCCCGGCGGCTCGTCGTCTGCGTCAAGGGCGGCGATAACGACGACGAACCCCTTCCCTGGCTGCCCGAGTGCTGAGCCCGGGACGGCCACGGGAAGGGACGGATCTCATCGGTGGAACTCATCGGTGGAACTCGGCGGTGGAACTCATCGGTGGATCTCGGCGGAGTGGAGCGGTCTGAACGGCGTCTCAGCAGGTGAAGGCCGCGTCGGCCCAGTCCCCGTGATCGCTGGTGACCCCGTCCCCGCCGTCGGTGACGACGAGCCGGACCGTCTGCGCCCCGCCGATGGCGGCGTCGAGGGCGGTGGCCGGATCGGCGTTGGTCAGCGTCTTCGACGACGCCACCTTGGTGTCGTCCGCCCAGACCTCGAAGCCGACCGTCCCGGCGGTGCCCTCCTCGTCGTCCACGCCGACCTTCGCGGTGAAGCGCGAGCACCGGCCGCCGGTGTAGTACGTGACCTCACTCGGCGCGTGCACGCCCAGGCCCTTGTCGTAACGGGCGCCGCCGAGGGTGAGCGGATGGCCGTCACCCGCCTCGTTCTCGCCGACGCTGGTGTTCTTCTCCACCGGGCCCCAGCCGTTGAGCGCGCTCAGCCAGGGCAGATCGCTCGCGTACGAGGTGCCGGACGGCGGTGCGACCACCACATGGACCGCCGAGACCAGCCGTGCGGTGGCCTTGTCGCCTCCCGGTGAGCGGTAGTCGGCGCTGACCGTCAGGTCGTACGCACCCGGCGCGGCACCGGCGGGCGCGGTGACCTGCCAGCGCGTGGCCAGCTTCGAGCCGCTGGGCAGCGAGGCGGCCCGGGTCGGGGAGGTGGCCTTGATCCGCCAGCCGTCGGGGCCGGTGAGCCGGACCGAGACCTGCTGGGCCGGGGTGCGGCCGAGGTCGGTGAGCGCGGTGTCGACCTGGGCCGCGGCCCCGGCCTCCGTCAGCGCCGTGCCGTCGAGGCCGAGTTCGGCGGCGGGCGGGTAGGAGGCCCAGCGGGTGTCGGCCGAGGCCCGGTAGAGCACGGTGCCATGGGCCGGGACGGTGGCCGAGACGGCTCCGGCGGTGTTGTAGTCCTTGTGCGACCACAGGTCGCGAAGCTTGTACGCGGTCGCCCGGGGCAGCCCGACCCCGGTCGCCGTGGTGGCGATGTGCTGCGGCCGGTCGGTCTCGTTGAACAGCGCGACGGCGCGGCTGCCGTCCGCCATCTCCTTGGCGATGACCCAGCGCCCGCCCTCGGAGGAGACCACGGTGCCCTGCTTGCCCAGCGGGTCCTGATCGACGGCGATCACTTCGCGATTGCCGAGGACCTCATAGGTCTCGGCGTTGGCCTTGCGCAGATCGGTGCCGATCAGCAGCGGTGCGGCCATGATCGACCACAGCGAGAAGTGGCTGCGGTACTCGGTGGCCGTCATCCCGCCGTTGCCGACCTCCAGCATGTCGGGGTCGTTCCAGTGGCCGGGCCCGGCGTACTTCGCGAGCGGCAGGTTCTGCTTGGCGATCGACAGCATGCTGCCCCAGCTGTCGCTGATGTCGCCCGTGGTCCGCCACAGATGGCCGACGTCCCCGGCCCACTCCCATGGCTTGTTCTGGCCCCATTCGCAGATGCTGTAGACGATGGGGCGGCCGGTGGTCTCGGACGCGGCCTTCAGGGCGTCGCGCATGGCGCGGTAGCGCTGCTTGGCGTCGACACCCTGGTTATTGCAGTTGTCGTACTTGAGGTAGTCGATGCCCCAGTCGGCGAACTGCTGGGCGTCGGACTTCTCATGGCCGAGCGCCCCGGGGAAGCCGGCGCTGTTGCAGGTCTTGGTGCCCGCGCTGGTGTAGATGCCGATTTTCAGTCCCTTGGAGTGGACGTAGTCGGCGACGGCCTTGATGCCGTTCGGGAAGCGGACCGGGTCCGGGACGAGCTTGCCGTTGGCATCGCGCTGCGGCAGCGCCCAGCAGTCGTCGAGGTTGACGTACTGGTATCCGGCGTCCTTCAACCCCTTCGCCACGAAGATATCGGCGATGCCCTTGACCATCGCCTCGTTGAACTCCGTGCGGCAGTGGGTGGAGTTCCAGTTGTTGAAGCCCATCGGAGGGGTGAGGGCGAGCCCGTCACCGGGCGCGGCGCCCGGGGCGGAGACCGGTGAGGTGACCTCGGCGGGATGCGAGGGCTGGGCGACGGCCGGGAGGGCCAGGCCGACCGTGGCCAGCAGACCGGCGCTCAGTGCTCCGATGACTCTTCGTCTCGCGGGTCGAAAACAGCGGTGGCGCACGATGCGGTTCCTCCGTTCCCAACGGGGTAACGCAGTGTCATGGCTGCGTCACATGCGAGCGTTTACGGTAGACCCTGTTGGAGTCTGTTGGAAGAGATGCGATAACAGTTGTCCGATATCTCGTCAAAACCCTTGACGGTTCGCCTGGCTGCCGGGTGAGATCCCCTCACTCGCGTTCGGTTGTGTTTGATTGAACCTCTGTGGAGGGGCACATGGCACCGTCATCGTCAGGACATCGGATCTCCCGCCGTGCGCTACTACGAGGCACCGCGGCCGGAGCCGGCGCGGTCGCCCTTCCGACGCTGCTGACCGCCTGCGGTGGTCCGGGCAACGAAGTGAAGATCGGCTCCAACGCCTCCGACGCCGTGCCCCGCAAGGCGTTCGCCGAGGTGTTCAACGCGTACGAGAAGAAGTCGGACAAGAAGGTCAAGGTCAACACCGTCAACCACGAGGCCTTCCAGGAGGGCATCAACCGCTATCTGAAGGGCACCCCCGACGACGTCTTCATGTGGTTCGCCGGGTACCGCATGCAGTTCTTCGCCGAACAGGGGCAGCTCGCCGAGATCAGCGACCTCTGGAAGGGCTTCGACGGCTTCTCCGACGCGCTCAAGGCGCAGTCCACCGGCAAGGACGGCAAGCAGTACCTGGTGCCGTATTACTACTACCCGTGGGCCGTCTTCTACCGGAAGAGCGTCTTCGCCCAGCACGGCTACGAGGTTCCGAAGACCTTCGACGAGTTCCGGGCGCTCGCCAAGCGGATGGACAAGGACGGTCTCGACGCCATCGCCTTCGGCGACAAGGACGGCTGGCCCGCCATGGGGACCTTCGACTATCTCAATATGCGGGCCAACGGCTACGACTTCCATATCTCCCTCATGGGCGGCAAGGAGTCCTGGACCGATCCCAAGGTCAAGAATGTCTTCGACCTCTGGCGCGGATTGATGCCGTACCACCAGAAGGGCGCCAACGGGCGGACCTGGCAGGAGGTCGCCCAGAGCCTGGCGCAGAAGAAGTCCGGTATGGCGGTCTTCGGACTGCCCCACCCCGGGCAGCAGTTCTCCGCCGCCGACCGCGAGGATCTGGACTTCTTCCCCTTCCCCGAGATCGACTCCGCCTACGGGCAGGACGCGGTGGAGGCGCCGATCGACGGCTTTCTGCTGGCGAAGAAGTCCAAGCGGCAGAAGGAGGGCAAGGAGCTGATGAAGTACCTCGCCACCCCCGCCGCCGAGGAGATCTACCTGAAGCGGGACCCGAACAACATCGCGGTCAACGACAAGGCGTCCACCTCGTCGTACAACGCGCTCCAGAAGAAGGCCGCCGACCTCGTCTCGAACGCCAAGCAGATATCGCAGTTCATGGACCGCGACACCCGGCCGGACTTCGCGTCCCAGGTGATGATCCGGGCCATTCAGCAGTTCATCAACAAGCCGAACGACATCGACACCCTCACCAAGGACATCGAGTCCCAGAAGAAGACCATCTTCGCCAGCGACTAGGAGATTCGCGCCGTGCCGCTCACGACCGCGCGGCGTGCCAAACGGCGGGGTCCGCGGAGATTCACCTCCCGCGACCTCGCCGTCATCGGCGTGCTGCTGGGCATACCCATCCTGCTCGACCTGGCCCTGATCTGGGGCCCGACCCTCGCCTCCATCGGCCTGTCCTTCACCAACTGGGACGGCATCGGCGATATCCACTGGGTGGGCATCGACAACTACAAGACCCTCTTCACCGACTATCCGCCGTTCTGGCCCGCGGTCCGCAACAATCTGCTCTGGGTGGCCTTTCTCGGCTTGGTCGCGACGCCCTTCGGACTGCTGCTGGCCGTGCTGCTGGACAAGGGTGTCCGGTTCAGCCGCTTCTACCAGTCCACCCTCTATATGCCGGTGGTGCTCTCCCTCGCCATCGTCGGCTTCATCGCACAGTTGGTCTTCTCCCGTGACCAGGGTGCGCTGAACGCGATCCTCGCCAACAGGCACGACCCGGTGGACTGGCTCGGAGACCCGGACCTCAATATCTGGATGGTGCTGCTGGCGGCCGCCTGGCGGCACACCGGGTATGTGATGATCCTCTATCTGGCCGGGCTGAAATCCGTCGATCCCTCGCTCAAGGAAGCGGCCGCGATCGACGGCGCCAGTGAGACCCAGACCTTCTTCCGGGTGGTGCTGCCCACCCTGCGGCCGGTCAACATCATCGTCGGCGTCATCACCGTGATCGAGGCATTGCGCGCCTTCGACATCGTCTACGCCATCAATCACGGCCGTAATGGGCTCGAACTGCTCTCGGTGCTGGTCACCGACAACATCATCGGCGAGGCCAGCCGGATCGGATTCGGCTCCGCGATCGCCGTCGTCCTGCTGACCGTGTCCCTGGGGTTCATCGTGACCTATCTGGTCCAGGAACTGCGAGGGGGAAGAAGGGATGACCGTCACCACTCCGCCCGCCCCCGTACGGACCGTGACCCCGGTGACCGGCACCGGCAAGCGCCGGGTGACCCGCGGGCGGCTCGGGCTGCACGCCTTTCTGATGGTCGTGTCGCTCGCCTTCCTCGCCCCGCTGCTGCTCGCCGTCTACGCCTCGCTGCGGCCGTACGAGGAGACCGCGAAATACGGCTATTTCTCGCTGCCGCGCCATCTGTCGTTCGATTATTACGCCCAGGCGTTCAACGACTCCGGGATGGGCAAGTACTTCGTCAACTCGCTCATCATCGCGGTGCCCGGGGTGCTGCTGACGCTGTTTCTCGCCTCGTTCGTCGCCTTCTGCGTGACCCGGCTGAGAATACGCGGCGGGCTGGTGCTGCTGATGGTGTTCACGGCGGGCAATCTGCTGCCGCAGCAGGTCATCGTCACCCCGCTCTATGTGCTCTTCACCAAGATCGATCTGCCCTATTGGATGTCGGACTCGATGACGATGTACGACTC
Organism: Streptomyces violaceusniger; assembly: GCA_005405945.1. GTDB lineage: Bacteria > Actinomycetota > Actinomycetes > Streptomycetales > Streptomycetaceae > Streptomyces > Streptomyces violaceusniger. The sequence goes on along the minus strand of BJHW01000001.1, from coordinate 2,198,293 downwards.
CTACTGGGCCGTGCTCGCCGTTCAGGTCGCCTTCCAGGTGGGATTCTGCGTCTTCGTCCTCGCCAACTTCATGCGCACCATTCCCGATGAGATCGTGGAGGCGGCGCGGGTGGACGGGGCGGGGGTCTGGACGCAGTACTGGAACATCACGCTTCCGCTGTGCCGGCCCGCGCTGGCCGCGCTCGCCACCCTGCAATTCACCTGGATGTACAACGACTTCCTGTGGGCGCTCGTCTTCATCTCCGACGGCGACAAGCTGCCCATCACCTCCGCGCTCAACAATCTGCGCGGCCAGTTCTTCACCGACTACAACCTGCTCGCGGCGGGCTCGGTGATCGTGGCGCTTCCCACGGTGCTGGTCTTCCTGCTGTTGCAGCGCCACTTCATCGCCGGACTCACCCTCGGCGCCAGCAAGGGCTGATACGACAGGGGTCACTGTGGCTCACGTGGCCACGGTGGCCCCTGTGACCCCTATGACACAGGGGCCACAAGATCCCCGACCACGCGCCGCCGTCGCCCAGCCCCAGGCCATCCCGCCCCAGCCCCCGCCCCGCGTCCCGCGCCCCATCGCTCCGGAGCGACGCGATCCGTCACTCGGTCGTCTTCGGGCGTTTCCGTGGCAGGGTGATGCGGGCAACTGTCAGGAGGCGATGGAATAGGGGGAAATGTGATCGTCTGGCTGAACGGTGCGTTCGGTGCGGGTAAGACCTCCGCGGCCCGCGAATTGGTGGACTTCATGCCCGGCAGTACGTTCTACGACCCGGAGCTGGTCGGTAACGGTCTGCGGATGATGCTCCCGCGGAAACGCCTTGAACAGGTGTCCGACTACCAGGATCTGCCTTCCTGGCGCCGGCTGGTCGTGGACACCGGAGCGGCGCTGATCGCGGAGGTCGGCGGCCCGCTCGTGGTCCCGATGACGGTCCTCAGACAGGAGTACCGGGATGAGATCTTCGGTGGCTTCGCGGCCCGCCGCATCCCCGTACGGCATGTTCTGCTGCACACCGATGAAACGATCCTTCGCGAGCGGATAGCCGAGCGCGAGGAGATACCCGGGGACGCGGGCGCGAGCGAGTCCGTACGCCAGTGGTGCCTGGCCCATCTCGCGCCCTACCGGGCGGCCCTGACCTGGCTGACCACCGATGCCCATGTCGTGGACACCACCGGGCTCACCCCGCGCCAGACCGCCCAGCACATCGCCGACGCCGTCCGCGAGGGCGCCGGGATCTGCGACATCGTGCAGACCCCGGAGCCGAGGGCGGAGACGCTGGCCGCCGGGGTCCTGCTCTTCGACGAGGAGGACCGGGTGCTGCTCGTCGACCCCACCTACAAGCCCGGCTGGGAGTTCCCCGGCGGCGTCGTCGAACCGGGCGAACCCCCGATGTGCGCCGGGGTGCGCGAGGTCACCGAGGAACTGGGGGTACGGCTGGACGAACCGCTGCGGCTGCTGGTGGCCGACTGGGAGCGCCCCCAGCCGCCCGGCTACGGCGGCCTGCGGCTGCTCTTCGACGGCGGCAAGCTCTCCAGCGCGGCCGCCCGGGAGGTGCTGCTGCCCGGCTCCGAACTGCGCGGCTGGCGCTTCGTCACCGAGAGCGAGGCCGCCGCGTTGCTGCCACCGGTGCGGCTGAGCCGGCTGCGCTGGGCGCTGCGCGCCCGGGAGCAGGGCCGCCCGCTGTACCTCGAAGCGGGCGTCCCCACGGGCTGATCACACCGGCCCGGTCCGCGGGGCCGCCCGCTGACCGGGTGCGAGGGGAAGGGGGCGGCTCAGCCCTTGTCCGCCGCGTATATCCCCAGGAACAGCGCCTCGGTGAGCGAGAGCTTCTCCAACTCCTCCGGCGAGACGCTCTCGTTGACCGCGTGGATCTGCGCCTCCGGCTCGCTCAGCCCGATCAGCAGGATCTCCGCCTCCGGGTAGAGCGAGGCCAGCGTGTTGCACAGCGGGATCGAGCCGCCCTGCCCGGCGATCGCCATCTCCTGGCCGTCGTACGCCAGGCGCATCGCCTCCCGCATCGCCGCGTACGCCGGGCTCGTGGTGTCCGCGCGGAACGGCTGGCCCTGGCCGATCTGCTCCACCGAAAGCCGCGCGCCCCACGGCACCGAGGACCGCAGGTGCTCGGCGAGCAGCCGGTTGGCCTCGGCCGCGTCCACGCCCGGCGGCACTCGCAGGCTGATCAGCGCCCGCGCGCCCGCCTGGACGGACGGGGTGGCGCCGACCACCGGCGGGCAGTCGATGCCGAGCACGGTGACCGCCGGGCGCGCCCAGATGCGGTCGGCGACCGTGCCGGAGCCGATCAGCCCGACCCCGTCGAGCACCTTGGCGTCCTTGCGGAACTCCTCGTCCGGGTACTGCAGCCCGTCCCACTCCGCGTCCGCGTCGAGCCCCTTGACGGTGGTCGAGCCGTCCTCGGCGCGCAGCGAGTCCAGGACGCGGATCAGCGCGGCGAGCGCGTCCGGGGCCGCCCCGCCGAACTGGCCGGAGTGCAGATTGCCCTCCAGGGTCTCCACCGAGACCCGCAGCAGCGTCATCCCGCGCAGCGTGGCCGTGACCGTCGGCAGCCCGACCCGGAAGTTGCCCGCGTCGCCGATCACGATGGTGTCGGCGGTCAGCAGCTCCGGGTGGGCCTCGGCGTAGCGCTCCAGACCGCCCGTGCCCTGCTCCTCCGAACCCTCCACGATCACCTTGACGTTGACCGGGACCCCGCCGTTCGCCTTGAGCGCGCGCAGGGCGGTGAGGTGCATGATCACGCCGCCCTTGCAGTCCGCGGCGCCCCGTCCGTACCAGCGGCCGTCGCGCTCGGTCAGCTCGAACGGCGGGGTGTGCCAGGCGGCCTCGTCCAGCGGGGCTGCACGTCGTAGTGCGCGTAGAGCAGCACGGTCGGGGCACCGGCCGGACCGGGCAGGAAGCCGTAGACGGACTGGGTGCCGTCGGGAGTGTCCAGCAGCGCCACGTCCTCGAACCCCTCGGCGCGCAGGGCGTCGGCGACCCACCGGGCGGCGGCCTCGCATTCGCCGGGCGGGAACTGCGCCGGGTCCGCCACCGACCTGAAGGCCACCAGCTCGGCCAGCTCGGCCCTGGCGCGCGGCTGCAGGGCGGCGACGGTGGCGGCGAGAGGCGCCTTCTCCATGGGGGGACCCTCCTGGGGTGCGACGGGCCGGCGGCGGGATGCGCGGCGATGGGCACGTATGTACGGCTTGATACCGCGTGGCCGATCATCCCACAGCGGGGTCATCCGCCGGGGAGCCGTAGGATGCCGGGTAGGCGCATCAGGTCGGTCGATTGGGAGCGGATCCACACGTGAGCAGCGACAACGCAGCCCCGGACAATGAGACGGTATGGGACGTCGTCGTGGTGGGCGCGGGCCCCGCGGGTGCCTCCGCGGCCCATGCCGCCGCCTGCGCCGGGCGCCGGGTGCTGTTGTTGGAGAAGGCCGAGCTGCCGCGCTACAAGACCTGCGGCGGCGGCATCATCGGCCCCTCGCGTGACGCCCTCCCGCCGGGTTTCGAACTGCCGCTGCGGGAGCGGGTGCACGCGGTCACGTTCTCGCTGAACGGCAAGCTGTCCCGCACCCGCCGCTCCAAGCAGGCGCTCTTCGGGCTGATCAACCGGCCGGAGTTCGACGCGGCCCTGGTCGACGCCGCCAGGGACGCGGGCGCCGAGGTCCGTACGGGCGTCGCGGTCACCCGCGTCGAGCAGCACGGCCCGGCCGTGCCCGACCGGCGCACGGTCGCCGTGGTGCTCTCCGACGGTGGGACGGTGCTGGCCCGGGCCGTGGTCGGCGCCGACGGCAGCGCGAGCCGCATAGGCGCGCATGTCGGCGTGAAGCTGGACCAGGTGGATCTCGGTCTGGAGGCGGAGATTCCCGTTCCGCAGACCGTCGCGGAGGACTGGGCGGGCCGGGTGCTCATCGACTGGGGCCCGATGCCGGGGAGCTACGGCTGGGTCTTCCCCAAGGGCGACACCCTGACCGTCGGCGTCATCTCGGCGCGCGGCGAGGGCGCCGGGACCAAGCGCTACCTGGAGGACTTCATCGCCCGGCTCGGCCTCGCCGGATTCGAGCCGAGCATCTCCTCCGGCCATCTGACCCGCTGCCGCTCCGACGACTCGCCGCTGTCGCGCGGCCGGGTCCTGGTGTGCGGCGACGCGGCCGGGCTGCTGGAGCCGTGGACCCGCGAGGGCATCTCCTACGCGCTGCGCTCGGGCCGGCTCGCGGGGGAGTGGGCGGTGCGCGTCGCCGAGGCCCATGACGCGGTGGACGCCCGCCGCCAGGCCCTGAACTACGCCTTCGCGATCAAGGCGGGGCTGGGAGTGGAGATGGGCGTCGGCCGCCGCCTGCACACGGTCTTCGCCCGCCGCCCCGGGATGTTCCACGCGGCGATCACCGGCTTCCGCCCGGCGTGGCGCGCCTTCACGAAGATCACCCGCGGTACGACCACGCTGGGCGACCTCGTCCGCACCCACCCGGCCGCCCGCCGCGCCCTGGGGGCGATGGACCGGGGCTAGGGTCCTTCTGGCGGATCTCCGCGGCGTCGCGGCGGCCGGCACGCCCTCTCGCCGCACCGCACGAAAGCCCACGTAGCTCCGCTACGAGGGCCTCCGCGCGGCACGCCGAGAGCACGCCCCGGCCGCGGTTTTCGGCCGCTGCACGGCGGGCGCTCCTTCCTCCACGGAGATCCGCCAGAAGAACCTAGGGTCTGTCGACAAAGGGAGCGCCCCGCTCCCGACGCCTGGCACGGCCGCTCGCCGCGTTGTCGCGTCGCCCGGGTACGCCCAAGTAACGAGGGTGACGCTCCGTCTTGCGGTCGACCGCACCAGCCTCCCCCAGCTACCGCTGGGAGGTGCCCCCTGCTCGCGGCCGGGCGCTCGCTTTGACGCCAGACCCTGGGGCCCGGGCTCGGCGGCATCGGGCTGATCTTCGCGGGGCCCGCGACGTCCATGCCGGGGCGCCCCGCCCGGGGTTCGGGTCGAGCTTTCCCCACGTCCACCGCGCCGCGGGGAGCCGGGCTCGGCTCGGCCCCGTCCCGCGAGCTGTCCCGCGATCTGCCCGGCAGGGCAGGGGTGCCTACTCCGCCGGGAGTAGGCGCGGGCACCGCGCAGGGGGACGCCGGGGGCTCCCGGCCGGTTTAGCGTTGCCCGTATGCACGGATTCACGGGGGAGCACGGCCCGGGGCAGCGGCCGGGCGGATGGTGGCGCGGGGCGCCCTTCGACCCATCGCGTTCGGCCGTGCCCTGGCGCTCCTCGGTCGCCATCGCCGCCATCCAGATGGTGGGCACCGGGTTCGCCGCTCACAATCAGCCCGACCGGATGGGCCTCGGGCCCGGGAGCGCCGCGCTGCTGCTCGCCGGGCCCGCGCTGCTGCTCATGCGCCATCGCCGCCCCGGGACGGTCGTGGTCGGCACGGCGGCGGTGACGGCCGTCTACCTCGCCGCCGGATATCCGTACGGGCCCGTCTTCCTCAGCGTCGTCGTCGCCTGCGTGGCGGCCATCGCGGCCGGGCGGCGGATCGCCGCGTGGAGCGCGCTCGGACTGCTGTGGGGGAGCCATCTGCTCATCGGCCACTGGCTCTACCGCTGGCTGCCGCCGGGCGGTGACGAGCCCGTCGGATGGGGGCAGGAGCTGGTGGTCGCCGCCTGGGCGACGGCGATCGTGGCCGCCTCCGAACTCGTCCGCGTACGGCGTGAGCAGTGGGCCCGGGAGCGGGCCGAACGGGAGGCGGCGGCGCGGCGCCGGGCGGACGAGGAGCGGCTGCGGATCGCCCGCGAACTGCATGACGTCCTCGCCCACAGCATCTCGGTCATCAACGTCCAGGCGGGCGTCGGGCTCGCCCTCCTCGACCAGGACCCCGAGCAGGCCCGCACCGCGCTGACCACCATCAAGGCGGCCAGCAAGGAGGCGCTGGGCGAGGTCCGCCAGGTCCTCGACACCCTGCGGACCTCCGGCTCCGGCGCGCCCGGCGCCGCGCCCCGCTCACCCGCGCCCGGCCTGGACCGGCTGGAGGAGCTGACCGGGCAGGCGGCGGACGCGGGGCTCGCGGTGCGGGTGGAGGTGGACGGCGTACGGACGGCCCTGCCGCCCGGCGCCGATCTCGCGGCGTTCCGTATCGTGCAGGAGGCCCTGACCAACATCGTCCGCCACTCCGGCTCCCGGAACGCCCATGTGCTGCTGCGCTACGCCCCCGGTGAGTTGGAGCTGCGGGTGGACGACGACGGCCCCGCGACCGGGGACGGGGCGACGGGCGGCGGCAACGGCCTGGTGGGCATGCGTGAGCGGGCCGCCGCGCTCGGCGGCACAGTGGAGGCGGGCCCGCGCCCGGACGGCGGTTTCCGCGTCCGGGCCAGGATCCCGTTCAAGGGTGGGAGGAAGACCCCATGAGGGATGAGGACGGGCCCGAGACCGTGATCCGTGTCGCGCTCGCCGACGATCAGCTCCTCGTCCGCGCCGGATTCCGCGCCCTGCTGGCCGCGCAGCCGGACATCGAGGTGGTCGGCGAGGCGGCCGACGGGGAGCAGGCGCTGACGCTCGTACGGGAGCGGCGCCCCGATGTCGTCCTCATGGACATCCGCATGCCGGTGCTCGACGGCCTCGCCGCCACCCGCGGGATCACCGGGGACCCGACCCTCGGCGAGGTGAAGGTGGTCATGCTGACCACCTTCGAACTCGATGAGTACGTCTTCGAGGCGATCCGCTCCGGTGCCTCCGGCTTCCTGGTCAAGGACACCGAACCGGATGAGCTGCTGCGGGCGGTGCGCGCGGTCGTCGGCGGCGACGCGCTGCTGTCGCCCGGGGTGACCCGCCGGCTCATCGCCGAGTTCGCGGCCCGCTCCAGGGAGCCCGCACCCGCGGCGGCGCTGGCGGAGCTCACCGAGCGGGAGCGGGAGGTGATGGCCTTGGTCGGCATGGGGTTGTCGAACCAGGAGATCGCCCGGCGGCTCGTGGTCAGCCCGCTCACCGCCAAGACCCATGTGAGCCGGACGATGGTCAAACTGGGCGCCCGGGACCGCGCCCAACTCGTCGTGCTCGCCTATGAGTCGGGGCTGGTCCGGCCGGGCTGGCTCGGCTGAGCGAGGCTGTGCGGTCCGGGCTTCGTGCTCCGGGCCCCTCGCCCAGCCCTTGCCCAGCCCTCTGCTCAGCACGACCCTCCGCTCAGAACGACCCCTCCGCTCAGAACAGCCCCTCCGGGGCCTCCGCTTCCCGCTCCCGTGCCGCCACCGGCGCCGTCGTCGGGGCGTCCGCCGCGGCCGCCGCCAGTGCCCAGCCCGCCAACTGACGGGTGTCCAGCAGCAGGGCCCGGCCGTGCGTCGAGGTCAGATGGATGTCCGGGCCCGCCACGGCGTCGATACGACCGGCCACGGTGGCCTCGGGACGAGCCGGATCAGCCCCGGCGCGGGGCGCACCCGGTCCAGATGGAACGCCGCGTCATGGTGCACCGGCTCGAACGAGGCCAGGGCCAGCGACTCCGGCAGACCGCCCAGGCCGCGCGCCCGCTGGTGGAGCGCGGCGAGGTCGGCGGCCCGCCGCTCAGGTGGCGGCGGGGTCTCGCGGGCGGTGCGCTTGGCGGCGTAGGGGAAGCGGTCCGGGACGCCGAGCGCGGCGCCCAGCACGGCCTCGGCGCGGCGCGCGGCCATCAGGGGGCCACGGCCCAGCAGGCAGTACGAGAGCGCGGTCTGCTCCAGCAGCCGGGCCCCCTCCCGCTCGGCCGCGGTGATCCCGACCTTGACCAGCTCCGGGCCGAACCAGGCGAGATAGACGTCGTAGGGGCGCGGATCGTCCGTACGGGTGTCGGCGGCCACGGAGTACGAGCGGTCCAGCCGGGCGCAGTCCGGGCACTGCGCCGACACCGCGGAGGCCGGGACCTCGGCCCCGGCCGGGCACGGGGTGTGCCGGACGCCCCTGCGGACGCCGACGCAGGCGCGTCGCGGCCCGGTGGTGAAGGAGAGCGGGCGGTCCGGCGTCAGCGGGGAGAGCCGCTCCCCCTGGGCCGAATGGCGCCAGACCAGCTCTGGCCCGCCGTGGCCCCAGCGTGCCCCGGCGCACTGCCACCGTGCGGGCCGCGGGTCCTGGCTCTGGCCCCGGCCCTGGCTCTGGCTCTGGCTCTGGCCCCGGGGCATCAGCGCTTCTGCCGGGAGAAGAGCCACAGCGTCCGCACCAGGCGGACGGCGAATCCGACGGTGGCCACCGCGACGGCGGCTCCCTGCCAGGCCCGCTCCTGGGCCCGGCCCAGGTCGCCGAAGAGGGCGGGGCTCGCGACCGCGACGTACAGCACGGCCGCCAGCAGACCGGCCGTGACCAGGGCGAACACTATCTCGATGGTGAGCGCGTCGCGTTCGTTCTGGGTACGGGGTCCGGTCATCTCGTCTCAGCCCTTCGCCTGGTGTCCGGCGGCCGCCGCCGGGTCGGTACTCGCCGGCCCCGGCTCGCGCTGCCCGTCATGCTGCTTCCGGCGCACATACAGCTGCTTCCGCACGCGTGCCACGACCGTACCGTCCGCGGCGACCACCTCGTTCTCGAACCACGGCAGCGCTTTGCCGCCGTCCGCCGTGGCCTCGCGGATCTCCTCCAGCCGCTCCTCGGTGAGCTCGAAGTCGGCGAACACGTCGCCGCGGCCGGGCGAGACGAAGTCGATCTCGCCGGTCTTGTCCCAGACGGTGTAGTCCCGGCCCAGCCGTCGCATCACCAGCAGCATCCAGAACGGGTCGCTCATCGAGAACAGCGAACCGCCGAAATGGGTCCCCACGTAGTTGGAGTTGAAGCGGTGCAGCCGCAGCCTGACGCGGGCGCTGCTCCAGTCCTCCGCGAGGTGGACCACCCGCACTCCGGCGAAGAGATAGGGCGGCCACCAGTTCATCGCGGGCGTAGTCCGCGCGGCGACATCGATCGACGTGACATAACAGGAAGCTGACACGGGTTATTACTCGCCGGTAACTCGGCGGTCGGCGTACCCGAGCGATGGGCGCGACCGAGTGCCGCGCGCTGCGCGAGCAGCGCGCAACCCGGGCGGCGTGCGCAACCTGAGCGGTGGGCGCGCCCCGGGCGGCGGTCGCGCCCCGGGCGGCCGGGCGGTCAGATCCCCGAGTGCTCCCGCCACAGATCGGCCAGCTTCTCGTCCCCCTCCGTGGTCAGCGCGGTGATCGGCAGCCGGTTCCAGAGCGCGAGATAGAGATCGACGGCCGGGCCGCTGAGCTCGCAGTCGGCCGTCCCCTCGCCGTTCCGCTCGGTGCGCGGAGCGTCCTGGGACAGCCGCATCGTCCAGACCGCGCCCTGGTCCGTGGCCCTCACCCGGAGCGTGCGCGGGGTGTCCGTGCGCACCCTTGACCGGTCCAGGCTGTGGAATCCGGTCAGCAGCTCATCGACCCCGTCGGCTGCGAACTCCGGGGTGAACGGGGAGAAGTCCCCGCCGCGCGCCGACTCCGCGTCGATCCGGTGGATGGCCGTCTCATGGGCCTGGCGCCGCGCCCAGAACCCCAGCGGGGACTCCGCGGGCAGGAAGGTGAAGCACTTCACCTCGGGGTCGGCATGGGTGAGGGCGTCGACCAGACGGCCATGGACCTCGCGGTACCACGACACCAGCTCTCCGTCGGCCGGTGCCGCCTCGACCGCCGGCCGGACCGGCTCGGTCAGGCCTTCGGCGACGAACCGGGCGGCCCAGCCGTGCACCCGGCCGATGTGGGACAGCAGGTCCCGGACGCGCCAGTCGGGGCAGGTGGGCACCGGGGCGTCCACCCCGGCCTCGGCCGCGGCGTCGGCCAGCAGCCGGCCCTCGCGGTCCACGATTTCGATCAACTCGGCAGTCTCCATGGCGGAATCATGCCAGCCGCCTCTGACAACCCCGGGCCGGGCCGGAGGGAACATCAGCTTCCGGTCGTGCGCGCGGCGTTCCGCGTCCCGTAGGCGACCACTGCCGCCACGGCGGCCAGGGCCGCGACCGTGGTGAGCGCGACCGGCAGCGAGTACCAGTCGGCGAGGAAGCCGATCGTGGGCGGGCCCAGCAGCATGCCGCCGTAGCCGAGCGTGGAGGCCGCGGCGACCCCGCCCGGCCCCGTCAGCGCGCCCGCCCGCGCGATGGCGACGGGGAAGAGGTTGGCCAGACCCAGCCCGGTGACCGCGAAGCCGAGGAGCGCGAGCCAGATCGTGGGCGCGAGCGAGCCCAGCAGCATTCCGGCCGCGGCCGTGGCACCGCCCGCGATCAATGTCCTGGTCTGGCCGAGCCGTTCGAGCAGCGCGGTGCCGCTCAGCCGTCCGACGGCCATCATCAGGGCGAAGACGGCATAGCCCGCGGCGGCCGGCCCGGCCGACGCGTCGAGGTCCTGGTGCAGGTGGAGCGCGGCCCAGTCGGCCATCGCGCCCTCGCCGTACGCCGTGCAGAGCGCGATCAGGCCGAACACGGCGACGAGCCACCGGGCCCGGCCCGGCCGCCGTACATCGGGGGGCGATTCGAGGCCGGCGGCCTGCTCGGACGCGGCCGCGGGCCCCGTGCCGCCCCGCGGCGTGGGCACCGGCAGCGAGATCAGCGTCCGGCCCGCGGCGGCCGTGAGCAGCAACCCGAAGGCCGCGAGCAGCGACAGATGGCGGGTGGGGGAGAGATGGTCGGCGATCAGCCCGCCCAGCCCGGCCCCGGCCATCCCGCCCAGGCTGAAGGCGGCGTGGAAGCCGGGCATGACCGGGCGCCGCAGGGCGGCTATGAGGTCGACGGCCGCGCTGTTCATGGCCACGTTGAGCGCGCCGAACCCGGTGCCGAAAACCAGCAGCACCAGCCCGAGGGCGAGTGCGGAGTGGGTCAGCGGCGGCAGCGCGACGGAGCCCGCGAGCAGCACACCGGCGGCCACCGTCGTCGGATGGTTGCCGAAGCGGCGGCACAGCCGTCCGGTGGCCATCATCGTGGCCGTGCCGCCCGCCGACACGCCGAGCAGCGCCAGCCCCAGCGCGCCCTCAGAGGCGCTCGTCTGGTCCTTGATCGCGGGGATCCGGGCGACCCACCCGGCGAACACGAATCCGTCGAGGAAGAAGAACGCGGTGATGGCGGCGCGGAGTCGGGTGAGGTCGCGATCCGTGGACACGGAGCGGCGCGCGCCCGGGGTGGCCGTCCGTGTTTTGTTTGGAGTCGGCACAAAGTGAGAATAGAGGCGTGACCCAGACACGGACAAGGCTCGAGCGCGGCCGAAGCGCTCTTGGCCCGGCACTGGCACTCGTCCACACGGGCCGCGCCCCCACCCGCGCCGTGCTCACCGCCGAACTCGGGGTGACCCGCGCGACCGCGGGCGCCGTCGCCGCCGAGTTGGAGGCGCTCGGCCTGATCCAGGTCGACTCGCGGCCGCTCGGGGCCGCCGGGGCACAGGGCCGTCCCTCGCACCGGCTGTCGATCGCCCCCCACGGGCCGGTCGCGCTCGCCGCCCAGGTGCACGCCGACGGCTTCCGCGCGGCGCTGGTCGGGCTCGGCGGGCAGACCGTGGCCACCGCCCCCGGCTGCATGACCGTGCCCGCGGACCCGGCGCATGTGATCGACGCGGTCGTCGAGGCCGGTGCCCGGCTGCTGCGGGAGACCGGCCGCCGCTGTGTGGGCGCGGGGCTCGCCGTCCCGTCCGCGGTCGCCGAACCCGAGGGCACCGCCCTGAACCCGCTGCACATCGCCTGGTCCGCGGGCGCTCCGGTGCGCGAGCTGTTCAGCCGCAGCCTGGCCGCGGCCGGGATCCGCGGCGACGACGGGGAGCCGGTCACCGGTTTCGCGGGCAATGACGTCAACCTGGCCGCGCTCGCCGAACACCGGCATGGCGCGGGCGGCGGCGCCCAGCACCTGCTCTGCGTCGCCACCGGGCACCGGGGCGTCGGTGGCGCGCTGGTGCTCGACGGTCGGCTGCACACGGGCAGCGCGGGGCTCGCCCTCGAGGTGGGCCACCTGACCGTCAACCCCGAGGGCCCGCCCTGCCACTGCGGCAGCCGCGGCTGTCTGGACATCGAGGCCGATCCGCTCGCCTTCCTCGCGGCGGCCGGGCGCGAACCGGGCCCGGAGGTGTCCCTGCTGCAGCAGGCCCGCGATCTGCTGCGCGAGGAGTACGCCACGGCGGCGTCCGTAAGGGCGGCCACCGAGCAGCTCATCGACCGCCTCGGCCTCGGACTCGCCGGTCTGGTCAACATTCTCAATCCGGACCGCATCATCCTCGGCGGGCTGCACCGCGAGCTCCTGGAGGCCGACCCGGAGCGGCTGCGCGCGGTGGTGGCGGAGCGCAGCCTGTGGGGCCGGAGCGGGGGCGTACCGATCCTGCCGTGCACGCTGGACCACAACAGCCTGGTCGGGGCGGCGGAGTTGGCGTGGCAGCCGGTGCTGGACGACCCCTTGGCGGCCCTGGGCGTGGGCTGACCCGCCCAGGGTCCTTCTGACGGATCTGCGCGGCGTCGCGGCGTCCGGCACGCCCTCTCGCCGCACCGCACGAAAGCCCGAGTAGCTCCGCTACGAGGGCCTCCGCGCGGCACGCCGAGAGCACGCCCCGGCTGCGGTCTTCGGCCGCTGCGCGGCGGGCGCTCCTTCCTCCACGGAGATCCGTCAGAAGGACCCTTAAGCGTGTTTCGAAAGGAGCGCCGTCCGCGCGGTCACCAGTGCCGCCCCCGGGGCAGCGCGTCCAGGCCCGGGGTCGACAGATGGAGCACCTGGTAGCGGTCGCCGGGTTCCGAGGGCGGTGCCGACTCCTCCCATAGCGTGAAGTGGATCAGCTCCCAGCCGCGCGGGTCGATGCCGAGGGCCGTGGTGTGGACGCCGTCCTCACGGGCGCACTCGGCCAGCCGCGCCAGCGCGCCCTCGACGGCGGAGGCGGGATCGGCGGCGGCCGGAACCGGCTCGGCGTGGCGGGTGGCGGCGCGCGGAACGGCACCCGCGGCGGGGCCCCGCTCGAAGGCGAGCCCCTGCCAGTGCTCGACCGGAGGCCTGCCGAAGTCCCGGACGATGCCCTGGAATCCGGGGCCCCACAGAAAGCGGTTCATGGCCTCGGGCGCGGTCCATAGGTAGAACGGGGCGTACTGATGGACCGGCGAGCCGTCCACACCGCGCTCCCGGATCCCGTACGCCTTGAGGCCCAGCCCTGAGAAGTCGTCGAGCAGCGGCCCCTTCGTCTCCACCCGGTGCCGGATGATCTTCATGTCGTAGTCGGCGGGCAGGGTGATCCGGTACTGCATGGCGAGCATCGGTGAACTCTCCTGTCGGCGGGGCGTGCGTTCGCATGCGGTCGTCCTCGGCCCTGATCGTACACACTAGTAGGTACAGAACGAGGTCGCGCCGGTGCGCGTACTCCACGGGAGGTACCGGAACTGTCGTCGGCCGTACGACGACCAGGGCACCGTAAGGGAGTGATCCTCGGGAGTGGCCACGAGACGAGGGCCATGAGAAACCCATTCCCGAGGAGCGCGATCACCATGAACACCCTGGCGCACGGCTTCGCCGACGGCGATGGCCCCGGACCGTGGATCCTGCTCGTCCCGCTGATGTGGGCGCTGGTCGTCGGCGGCGCGGTCTTCCTGCTGCGGCGCGCCGGATGGCGCGGACGCGCCCCTGGCGGCACGGCCCCGGCCCCGTGGACTTCGGCGAGCGATCGCCGATCGCGGTGCTGGGCCGTCGCTTCGCGGCCGGTGAGATCGACGAGGACGAGTACTGGCGCCGACTGTCCGTCCTGGACGAGCAGTTCGGCCGCCATGCGACGAAGGGCGGGGCACTCTGACGGCGGAGCCCGGGGCCGTACGGGCCGCCGGGACCTATCCGATATCCGGGCCGTCCCGCCTCGTTGGAGGCGGGACGCTCGCATGCTCAGCGGGAGGCTGCCGACCGGGCGGCCGCGGAGGCCCGCTCGCGCACCGCGGGCGAAGGAGCGGCGGCGGCCGGAGCCGGTGCGGCGGCACCAGCGGGGGTGGGGGCCGGTGCGGCAGCGGCGGGGCCCGGTGCCGCGGCGACGGGTGCGGGGGCGACGGGTACGGGCGCCGGTGCCGGGGTGACGGGCGCCGGGGTGGCGGGCGCCGGTGCCGGGGTGGCGGCCGGCCCGGATGCGGGCGCGGGGCCGGTGAGGGGCGCGGTGGGCGCCGACGCCGGACGGGAGGCGTCCGTGCGAAGGGGCGGCGCGGTGCGGCCCGTTCCGTGCGCCGCGAAGGGCGGCTTGGCGGTGGCGGTGGACCGCGGCACGGCCAGCGTGAACCAGACGACCTTCCCGCCGCCGTCGTCCCGCGCGTGCAGCCCCCAGCTCTGGCTGACGGCCGCGACCAGCGCGAGCCCCCTGCCATGGGTGGCGAAGGGATCGCACGCCTGGACGCGAGGCAGTCGCGGATCCTGGTCGCGGACCGAGACGGTCAGCCGGTCCAGCAGGAGAGCGATCTCCACCGTGCACTGCTTGTCCGGTTCGGCGTGCCGATGGACGTTGGTGAGCAGTTCGGTGACGCCGAGCGCCGCCGGGTCGATGAGCGGATCCAGATGCCAGTAGCGCAACTGCGCCGACACGATTCTGCGGACCTGTCCGATCCGCGACGGCAGGGCCTGCAGCTCCACCGTGCAATGCCTGCTAGGACGACTGATCACGGCTGCGACTCCCTGAAGACGTGGGGCTAGCCTGATTCAGATGCGGGCGACGAACACGTTCAGCAGTGGTGGCTGCTGGGCGCGACCGGTGGGACGGTTCTCAGCGTCACCGCTTGTTGACCCTCAGTGATACTGATACTCGTCCAGGGTCGGTCCCACCGCGCGCCTGCGCAACTCGGCCGCCTCACCTCTTCGAGGCATGCCCCCGGGCGGACCGGACGGCGTCGAGGAAGCGGCTGGCGGCGCCCGAGCCGGACTTGGCCGAGGTGGACTTGGCGTCCTGCGAGCCGAGCGTGAGACGGTAACGGGTGCCGTTCACGGTGGCCATGGCCTGGTCCCCGTCCACGAACCAGGGCTTGCTCGCGCGCACCGACTGCACGGGCGCGCTGTCGATCTCGCTGCCGTAACTGGTCAGCAACTGCAGCCTGCCGTCCTTGATCATGACCTGTCCGGCGCGGGTGACCGAGCGCAGGAATCGCTCGATCCGCACTCCCCTGGCATTGAACTCCGTATTGGCCATCACGACCGCCTCCCCGATGGCTCCGACTGGCACTGTGCCGCCGCCTCTCATTTTCCCTGCTGCGCAGTGTGCCCGTGACCGGCCCCGGACACCAGGGCGCACTGGGGGACAATGAGGATCGAAACGGCATGAGTATGCCACCTGGGCTGGGCATGAGGCACAAGCAGGAGGAGTGGGCGTTGGACGGCACGGCGCGCGGGATCATCGAGACGATCGACGTGGATCGCACTGACCACGGCTACCGCGCGTGGCTGAAGGAAGCCGTCCGTAAGGTGCAGGCCGACGCCCAGCGGTCCGCGGACACCCATCTGCTGAGCTTCCCGCTGCCCGAGCGGTGGGGGATCGACCTCTACCTCAAGGACGAGTCCACCCATCCCACGGGGAGTCTCAAGCACCGCCTGGCACGCTCGCTGTTCCTCTACGGGCTGTGCAACGGCTGGATCCGGCCGGGCAAGCCCGTGATCGAGGCGTCCAGCGGCTCGACCGCCGTATCCGAGGCGTACTTCGCCAAGCTGATCGGGGTGCCCTTCATCGCGGTGATGCCCCGCACGACCAGCCGGGAGAAGTGCCGCCTGATCGAATTCCATGGCGGCCAGTGCCATTTCGTGGACGACCCGCGAACGATGTACGAGGAGTCCGCCGCCCTCGCTGCGGAGTCCGGGGGCCACTACATGGACCAGTTCACGTACGCCGAGCGGGCCACGGACTGGCGTGGTAACAACAACATCGCCGAGTCGATCTATCAGCAGCTGCGTCTGGAGCGCTATCCGGAACCGGCGTGGGTCGTGGCCACGGCGGGCACCGGCGGCACCTCGGCGACCATCGCCCGCTACGTCCACTACATGCAGTACGACACCCGGGTGTGCGTCGCCGACCCGGAGAACTCCTGCTTCTTCGACGGCTGGGTCCACCACGACGCCCACGCCTCCAGCGACCACGGCTCACGCATCGAGGGCATCGGCCGTCCCCGGATGGAGCCCAGCTTCGTACCGGGCGCGATCGACCGGATGATGAAGGTCCCGGACGCGGCGAGCGTCGCCGCCGTGCGCGCCCTGGAGCGGGCCATCGGCCGTAAGGCGGGCGGCTCCACCGGGACCGGGCTGTGGAGCGCGCTGCGGATCGTCGCCGAGATGGCCGCCGCGGGGCGGACCGGGAGCGTGGTGACGCTGCTGTGCGATCCGGGGGAGCGGTATCTGGACAAGTACTTCTCGGACGCGTGGCTCGAGGAGCAGGGGTTGGACATCGAGCCGTATGTGAAGACGCTCGACATCTTCCTCACCACGGGCAACTGGACGAACTGACCTCCGCCCTCACGGCCGCCGACAGACCCTTACGGACGTTGCCAGGCCCTTGCGGACGCCGTCGCGTCCTTACGGCCCTCGCCTCGTCCTTACGGCCCTCGCCTCGTCCTTACGGCCGTCGTCAGGCCGCCGCCACCATCCGGTCCAGGTTCCGTACCGCCTGATGGAACGCGCGCCGCAGACCCGGCCGCATCGCCCGTACGGCACCGCGCAGCACCGCCGTGCCGTCCACCGCGAAGACATAGCGCACCACGGTCCCGCCGTCCGAGGGCCGCAGCGTCCACTCCTCCAGCAGCGCCCGCAGCCCCGGCACATTGGTCTCGTCGACGCGGTAGGCGTAGCGCTCGTGCGGATCCGCCGCCATGACCGTCTCGCGGAAGCGGGTGCCGCCCATGAGGCGGATCTCCCTGCGCTTGCCGCCGTCCGTGGAGCGGGCGTCCCTCACCTGCCGGAACCACCGCGGCCAGCCCTCGACATCGGTGAACGCCTCGAACACCGCCTCGGGGGCGGCCGAGACCTTGGCGACGAAGACGAGCCGCACCGGGGCGGTCTCGGCGTACTCCAGTCCGACGGAACGCAACCGGTGTGTCATGGACACACGATAACTGTCGGGGTGTCAGATGTCTGCGGCGCGGACCGGCTCGCCCGCCACCACCAGCTCCGGCAGATAATCGGAGATCTCCGCCCGCGCCTCCTCCGGCAGCCCCGGGTCCGTGACCAGCGCGTCCACCTGGTCCAGCGAGGCGAAGGAACTCAGCCCCACCGTGCCCCACTTGGTGTGGTCCGCGACCACCACCACCCGCCGCGCGGCCCTGACGAAGTGGCGGTTGGTCTCCGCCTCGGCGAGGTTCGGCGTCGACAGACCCGCCTCCACCGATATCCCGTGCACCCCGAGGAACAGCACATCGAAGTGGAGCGAGCGCACCGCCGCGTCCGCGACCGGCCCCACCAGCGTGTCCGACGGCGTGCGCACCCCGCCGGTGAGCACGACGGTGGCCGCGCCCGGGCGCGGGCCCACCCCGCCGAGCGCCGCCGACCGCTGGGCGTTGTAGAACACATCGGCCACCCGGACCGAATTCGTGACCACCGTCAGATCGGGCACCTCCAGCAGCTGCTGGGCCAGTGCGAAGGCCGTGGTGCCCCCGGCCAGGGCGATCGCGGTGCCCGGGGTGGCCATCGCGGCCGCCGCCTTGGCGATGTCCTCCTTGGCGCTCAGCTCGAGGCCCGACTTGGCCTCGAACCCGGGCTCGTACGTGCTCGCCTCGGCCACCGGCACGGCCCCGCCGTGCACCTTCTCCACCACGCCCAGCCGGGCCAGCGCGTCCAGATCGCGACGAACCGTCATGTCCGAGACATTGAGCTTGCGCGTCAGCTCGTTGACCCGCACCCCGCCGCGCCGCCTGACCTCATCGAGGATCAGGGCACGCCGCTGCTCCGCGAGCAGGTTCTGGTTGTCGCTCACCCTGCCTCGTCTCCCTCCGGTCGGCCCTCGTCGCCCGCGCGTTCATCTTCGCACGAGGCGAGGACAGCCTTGGCATGAGGCGAGGACAGTCTTCGCATGAGGCAGTCTTCACATGAGGCGAGGACAGCCGAGTGCCGGTGCACCCAGGGTTACGATTTCGCCACGCCCGCCCTGTCAGGGTCGGGGAAGGTGGCCGATGGGCACAATCCTGGAGCCAGAACGACCGCACCACACCGGATCGGGGGACACGGTGCCATCGACCATGCGTACGGACACACCGGCCGACGCGGCGGAACAGGCGATGACAGCCCGCAAGGGCGGAGCGCCACCACCCGATCTGGAACTCCTCGTCCACGGAGTGGGCGGCACCACCCCCGAGGAGATGCTGGGCGATCCGCGCACCAGCCTGGTCACCGGCGACGAGACCGCGGCGGTCTACCGCAGGGCCGACGACATCGACGCCGAGCAGCGCCCGCCGGAGGACCGCGAGGGGCCGGACCGCGACGGCCCGATCCGCGAGGCGTACGTCTGGTGCAACCTCACCTCCGGCAACAGCTCCCGCGCCCTGTGGCTCCTTTTACTGCCGTTCATGGTCGCCAACCTCGCCCACTGGATGCGGCCCCCGGCCGACCGGCGCGAGCGGACCGTGCGCACCTACGGCCTGCTGGTCCGGCTCGTGGCGCTCACCCTGACCGTGCTGCTGATCGCCGGGGCCTGCGAGGTGGCCCTGGACCTGGTCGCCTGGCAGTGCGCCGGTTCGGCCGACTGCGCCGGGGGCAAGTCCTGGCTCGGCTTCCTGTCCCCGGAGAACCACGGCTGGTGGAGCCAGCCCGGCCGCAGGCTCGCGCTCGCCGCGGTGCTGCCCGGCGCGCTCACCGGACTGCTGTGGTACCTGTCCAACCGCACCTGGAGCGCGTACGAGGCCTCCCCGCCGCTGGAGCGCCCCGTCGACGAGTCCGCGCCCGAGGCGGGCAACCGGCCCGCGCTGTGCCTGCCCGGCTTCTGGTACGGCCGCAGGATCGTCGCCCGGCTGCGCGCCGCGCACACCGCCGCGGGCTTCCTCACCATCGCGGCGGGCCTGACCCTGCCCACCACCACCCATGACCGCAAGCCGGGCGGCAGCGGGCTCCAGGACACCGCGGGCTGGGCGCTGCTGACGCTGCTCTGCGCGGGCGCGGTCATGGTGGTGGCCGTGGTGTGCTACCGCGGCCGCAGCGAGACCAAGGTCGACGGGGAGCTGGACCGCATCACCATCACCGCGCTGCCCGGTGCGGCCCTCGCGGTGCTGGCCCTCTCCGTCCTGTACGCCGGCTGGTCCCGCCCCGGCTGGGTCTCCACCGACCAGCTCCCGGGCAACGAGGCGTTCTGCGCCATCGCCATCGGGGTGGGCGCGCTGATCGTGACCATGGCGGTGTGCGCCCTGGTCCTGCACCGGGCCGCGCCCGGCCGCACCCCGCTGTACGGGCTCGCCGGGCCCGCCGTCGCGGTGCTCGCCTGCGGGCTCGGTGCGGTGCTCGCCGGAGGCGTCGCTCAGCGCTTCGCGGACTGGCTGGACGGCGGCGGCACCCCGGGTGAGGGGCCGGGGATAGCGCCGCCGGTGCTGCTGACCTGGCTCGCCACGGCCATCCCCGCGCTGCTGCTGGCCCTGGTCGTCCTGCTGCTGATCTTCACCGTAAGGGTGTGGCGGGTGCGCAACCGGCTGCTGCCGACCATCATGGACGGCTATCCGGGGGAGCGGCCCGACCCCGTACGCACCCGGCGGATCGCGGGCACGATCGCCCGCGCGGGCCTCACCGACTCCGCCCGTGGATCGTCGGCCCCGTCGCGCTGCTGACCCTGCTGTTCGGCGCCCTGGCCGTCACCGCGGCCTGGGTCACCCATGAGGTGCCGGGGCGGGCCGCAGACGGCGCGCCCGGGGTCGTGGACGCCGCCGCCCAGACCGCGCAGGCGCTGGGCTCCTGGCTGATGGGGCTGGCCTTCCTGATGCTGGTCACCTGGGCCCGCCGCGCCTACCGCAGCCCCTCCGCCCGCCGCACCATCGGCATCCTGTGGGACGTGGGCACCTTCTGGCCGCGCGCCGCCCACCCCTTCGCGCCGCCGTGCTACGCCGAGCGGGCGGTGCCCGACCTGACCTGGCGGATGGAGACCTGGACCCGCCGGCACGGCGGCCGGCTGGTCATCTCCGGCCACTCCCAGGGCAGCGTGCTGGCCGCCGCCGCGGTCTGGCAGGTGGACCACCGCACCCGCGGCCAGGTCGCGCTGCTCACCTACGGCTCACCGCTGGAGCGGCTCTACGGGCGCTGGTTCCCCGCCTACTTCGGGCCCGCGCAGCTGCTCTCGCTCCACGGCGAGGTGCGCTGCTGGCGCAATCTGTGGCGCTACACCGACCCGATCGGCGGCCCCATCAAGCTGCCCGACGGCAGCGGGCCCGAGGTCGACTGCGACGCGCTCAAGGACCCGCTGGCCTACGGCCGTACGCCCGATCACCCGCTGCCCGCGCCGATCCGGGGGCACGGCGATTACCAGGCCGACCCCGTCTTCGACCGGGAGCGGGCCGGGTTGCTGGCCCGGCTCCCGGAGCAGACGCCGCCACCGGCGGAGGAGGAGGTCGCCGGTCAGATGAGCTCCGGCAGGTCCTCGGGGTAGAGCAGGGTGAGGTCGTCCGTGGTCGGGGCGCTCAGCTGGGCGACCCGGCCCGCGTGCCGCTCCACCATCGCCTCGAACGTCTGCCGGGCGGTGCGGCCGTTGCCGAACGCCGGGCCCTTGGGAAGCGCCGTGAAGTACTTCAGCAGCCCCTCCGCCGCCCCCTCGCCGATCCGGTACTCATGCTCCTCGGCCTGCTGCTCCACGATCCGCAGCAGCTCCTCCGGGCTGTAGTCGCCGAAGGTGATGGTGCGCGAGAAACGGGAGGCCACACCGGGGTTGACGGACAGGAAGCGCTCCATCTCCGCCGTATATCCCGCGACGATGACCACGACCGCTTCCCGGTGGTCCTCCATCAGCTTCACCAGGGTGTCTATGGCCTCCCGGCCGAAGTCCCGGCCGGAGTCCTCCGGGGAGAGGGCGTACGCCTCGTCGATGAACAGCACCCCGCCGCGCGCCCGGTCGAACGCCTCCTGGGTGCGGATGGCCGTGGAGCCGATGTGCTCACCGACCAGGTCCACCCGGGAGACCTCCACCAGATGGCCGCGCTCCAGCACCCCGAGGGAGGCCAGGATCTCCCCGTAGAGCCGGGCGACCGTCGTCTTACCGGTGCCGGGGGAGCCGGTGAAGACCAGATGGCGGCGGACGGAGGCGGCCTTGAGCCCGGCCTCCTGACGCCGTCGGCCCACCTCGATCATGTCGGTGAGGGCCCGCACCTCGCGCTTGACGCTCTCCAGCCCGACCAGCGCGTCCAGTTCGCCCAGCACCGCCGTGGACGGGCGGACGGCGACCGGGGGCTCGGCGGGCGCGGAGGTCTGGGCGGCTCGCTGCGCCGGGATGCCGCCCAGCAGCCCGCCCGTCGAGGCGGTCTCCACGGCGGGCGCGGTGACCTGGGGTTGGGCGGGCGCGCCCGGGGAGCCCAGCGCCGTGGTGGCGCTCTCGTCGCTGGTGCAGTCCTCGACGATCGGCCCCGCCTCGGAGAACTCGTAGCCCCCGCGCGCGCACCGCTCCGTACGGCACCGGGTCAGGGTGGTGCGGCAGCCGTCGATGATGTGGAAGCCGTAGCCCCCGCTGCCGGTCACCCGGCAGCCGGTGAAGGTGCCGCGGCCCTCGGCGGACACGTAGAACCCGGCCTCCGTCGGCCCGGAGACCGTGGTGCGCTCGACCGTCGGATCGGCGCCCTTGGTGACGATCACTCCCGTGGCGGCGCCGTCTATGGTGCAGTTGGCGAGGGTGCCGCCGCTGCCGTGGTCACGGAACCACGCGCCGGTGGCCGCCTCCCGGATGCGGCAATCGTCCAGCTGGACGATGGCCCCGTCGCTGACCGAGACCGCGGTGGAGCGCACCTGGGACAGATCGCTGTCGACCACGTCGACCCGCGACCCACGGTCCAGGACGAACAGCGCGTCCGGCACCTCGCGCACCCGGCACGAGTCGAGCACCGCGGTCGCCCCGTCGCTCACCCACACCGCCGGATAGTCGCCGGTGCTCTCGTGCAGCTCGCACTGGTTGGCGTCCACCCGGGTGCCCGGGTCCCACACCGACAGGCCGTTGCGCCCGAACCGGCGCACCGTGGAGCGGGTCAGCGTCAGCACCGAGCGCGACCTCAGGTCGATCGCGTTCTCCGGGATGTCGTGGATCTCGCAGTCGGCGAGCGTGAGCACCGCGTCCGTGTCCAGGTTGACCCCGTCGGCCGTCGTACGGTGCACCCGGCAGTCGGTCAGATTCCCGGTCGCGCGCCCGGAGACCTGCACCCCGGCGCCCCGGATCTCGTACACCTCACAGCCGACGGCCTCCAGCGAGGAGCCCTCGCCGGTCAGCGAGAACCCCGCCCCGGAGGCGTGGTGCACCCGGCAGCGGTCCAGGCGCGGGCGGGCGCCGCCGCGCACCGCCACCCCCGACTGCCCGGCGGCCACCACCTCGCACTCCTCGAACACCCCGCCCGCGCCGTCCAGCACGCTGAGCCCGACGCCCGCGGGGTTGTCCACGGTGCAGCGCCGCACGGTCGGGCGGGCGCCGCCGCGCACCTCGATGCCGACCGCCGAGCGCGTGGCCACCCGTACGTCCGTCAGCTCCGGGGTGCCGTCCTCGACCAGCAGCGCGGGGGCGGTCGAGTCCTGGCCCTCGACATGCAGATCCTGGACCACGGCGGAGGCACGTATCGTCAGCGCGACTCCGTCCACCGGCGCGATCCGCACCGAACCGCGTGCCGAGCCCTCGGGCCCGCGCAGGGTGACGGCCCGGCCCACCACCAGATTCTCGCGGTAGGTGCCGGGCGAGATGGAGAGCACATCACCGTCCCCGGCGGCCTCCAGGGCCGCCGTGAGGGAGGCGTACTCTCCGGTGCGGCGCCGCCACCGCGACGTTCCGCTGTGCGTCACCTGGACGACCGAGCCCTGTGCCATGGTGCTGCTGTGCCCCCACCTCGTGCGTTGCCGGTGTGCGCGCCTGACCGCCGCTGCTGACTGCCGCTGCGCATATGGAATGCCCCACCGTAGCGTGCGCGAGGCGCCATGAGTTGACCTGGCTGTGGAGCATGGGGGGAGTTGTGTGTTCGTATGACAACTCCCGGCCGGGCGTTGCCCGCTCGCACAGGTCAGCTGTCGGCGTCCGCCCGTCCCCAGTCCTGACCGGCCCGCTCCCAGGCGATGTCCCACTGTGTGTAACGCCGACGCATGAGCCGCCATACGACCAGCCGCCGGGCGCCGTCCACCAGAACCGCCGTCATCCCGGCCGCGCCGATTCCGGCCAGCACGGCGTGGGTGGTGGCCGTCGCGGTGTCCAGCGGGCGGCCCACCGGGCGACCGTGGTCGTCGGTCCAGATCCGGAACTGCTCACCGGGATCCGCGCCGGGGCGAGCGCCCAGCGTGCCCTCGTGTCTGCTGCCGTCCGGTCCCGTCCAGCGGGCGAGGACGCGGCGATGGGCGTCTCTCGCGGAAGCGGTCTCGGGGTCGGAGTCGATGGGCGGATGCGGCAGCACCTTCACCACGGTGGCCGAGAGTGGATGACGCTCGGCGCGCTGCTTCTGCGCGGCCTTCACCAGCGCCCCGTGTGCCAGGGACCCCGATGTCCAGCCGACCACGGGGGCGACGAGCAGGATGAGCGCCGCGGCGATCAGCGCCGCGCATGCCTCCATCACGTCCGTCCTACGGCGCAGCGGGTTGCGCCGCCAGCGCCACAGCCCCAGATCATTCGCATGGATCACATACCCCCTTCCCCATTCGTGAGTACCGCATGGCAGGCCGGATATGCGCGTTATTCGGTGGAGAGAGAGCAATATCACGGGGCCGCCCCTTTCGCCGTTCCGGCGGGCCGTCGGCGGTCCAGGGGGACACACCAGACCAGCCGGGTGCCGCCCGCCTCGGGTGCCTCGATGTGCAGAGTGCCGCCCAGGAGTTCGGCCCGGGACCGCATATTGACCAGTCCGCCGCTGGGCGCGGCGCCCCCGGTGCCCACCCCGTTGTCCGTGACCTCCAGGGTGATGTCGGCGCCGACGGTCAGCCGCACCTCCACCCGCTGGGCATGGGCATGTCGCACGGTGTTGCTGAGCGCCTCGGCCAGCACCGCCAGCACATGGTCGCCGGTCTCGTCCGGCACATCGGTGTCCACCGGGCCGTCCATCAGCAGCGACGGGGCGAAGCCCAGGGCGTCCGAGGCCGAGTGGACGGCCTTGACCAGCCGGCGCCGCAGGGTGGCGGGTTCGCCGTCGTCGTCCCCGACCGTGCGCAGGGCGAAGATCGTGGAGCGGATGATCTTGATGGTCTCGTCCAGGTCGTCGACGGCCCGCCCCACCCGTTCGGCCGCCTCCGGGCGCTCGATCAGCCGGCCCGCGCTCTGCAGGGTGAGCCCGGTCGCGAAGAGCCGCTGAATGGCCAGATCGTGAAGGTCGCGGGCGATCCGGTCCCGGTCCTGGAGCAGCGCCATGTGCTCGGACTCGGCGCGGTGCCGGGCCAGTTCCAGGGCCAGGGCCGCCTGTGCCGCGAACCCCGAGAGCAGCTCCACCTCATGGTCGTCGAACGGCTGCCGCCCGGCCAGCCGGCACAGCCGCAGCGCACCGGAGGCCCGCTCGCCCGCGACCAGCGGTACGGCCACCACCGGCCCGAACTCGCTCTCCGGGGCCGGCAGCGGCCAGGACCGGGCCCGGGAGTCCAGCGTGACGTCCGAGGCGACCGCGGGGCGCCCGGTGCGGGCCGCGAGCCCGGCCAGCGAGCCGTCGGACGGCACCACGAGCCCGCCGATGAGCTCGGCGTCATGCCCCTCGGCCACCTCGGCCATCAGCGAGTCGGTGCCGGTGGCGGGCAGCAGGATCGCCGCCGAGTCGGCGAGGGCCACCTGGAGGGCGAGCCGGGCGATCAGGCTCAGCACCTCGCCCGCCGGAGTGCCCGCCAGCAGCGTACGGGTGATGACGCCGAGCGCTTCCAGCCACTGCTCGCGGCGTCGGCTCTCGTGGTACAGCCGGGCGTTGTCGATGGCCACCCCGGCGGCGACCGACAAGGTGGTCAGCACCGCCTCGTCATCGGCGTCGAACTGGGCGCCGCCGCGCTTCTCGGTCAGATAGAGATTCCCGAAGACCTCGTCACGGACCCGGATCGGCACGCCCAGGAACGAGCGCATCGGCGGATGGTGCTCGGGGAAGCCGTAGCTGGCCGGATGCTCCGACAGATCGGTGAGCCGCAGCGGCTGGGGGTGGCGGATGAGCTCGCCGAGCAGTCCATGGCCACTGGGTAACGGGCCGATGTGGTGCGCCTGTTCCTCGGACATGCCCACCGGCAGGAACTGCGAGAGCCGGTGCCGGTCGACCACGCCCAGCGCGCCGTACTCCGCGTCGGCCAGCACCACCGCGGACTCCACGATCCGGCGCAGCACCTGCTCCAGGTCCAGCTCGCGGCCCACGCTGAGCACGGCCTCAAGGAGGCTGTGCATCCGGTCCTGGGTGGACCGGGCCGCGTCCAGCCGCGCCTGGAGCTCGTCGAGGAGCTGGTCGAGCCGGAGTTGGGGGAGAGCCGGATGGCGCCCCTGATCCGCACTGACCGACACCTGGCCTCCATCCCCCCATGACCCGCTCACCAGCAGAGTAGCCGGGCGGGGGCCGGTGGTGGCGGGGATGGAAGGAACTCGGCCAGGCTCGGGGACCACTGGGAGACCGCCGCCTAGGAAACCGGCACCACGGCGACCGGGCACTTGGCGTGATGCAGCACGGCGTGGTTGACAAGGCCCAGTTGCATGCCGAAGTGCCCCTGCCGCCGCCGGGCCCCCACCACCAGCAGATCCGCGTGTGCGGAGGCGTCCAGCAGCGCCTTGCGCGCCGAGCCCTCGACCGGGCGGTGGGCCACCGGCACCGGCGGCAGCCCGGCCGCCGTGGCGCCACCCAGCGTCTCGTCCAGGAGCTCGGTGGCGCGCCGCTCGTGCGCCTCACGCGCGCTTTGCGGCTCACGTGCCCCGTGCGTCTCACGAGCCCCGTGGGTCTCACGTGCCCCGTGGGTCTCACGGGTCTCGTTCGCCTCGTGAGCCCCCTGCTCCTCGTGCGCGCCGCGCGCCTCGCGCCCGCCGTGGTTCCCGGGCCTCCCGTGGTCCTCGGGGCCCGCGCAGCGCCAGGCGTGCACCGCCTCCAGCTCGCCGCCGCGCAGCCGCGCCTCGCGGAGGGCGAACGCGACGGCGGCGGAGGGCGGCGCGGGCTCCCGCTCGCCCTGGCGCTCGCGCTCGGCGATCCCCACCACCACCCGGTTCATCCCGCCGCACACGTTCTCCGGGCGGCCGCGCACCACGACCACCGGGCACTGGGCGCGGGCCGCGATGCCCAGTCCCACCGAGCCGAGCAGCAGCGAGGCGAACTCGCCGCGCCCGCGCGAGCCGACCACCAGCGCCTCGGCGCTCTTCCCGGCGCGCAGCAGGGCGGTGACCGCGTCGTCGGCCGCCAGGTCGGTCATCACCTTCAGGGACGGCACCCGCCGCCCGGCCCGCTCGGCCGCGGTGGCCAGCACCGCCTCGCTGTGCAGCCGCTCGGCGGGGCGGTCGGCGGCCGTAGCGGGGATGTAGCCCTCGTACCGCTCCCACAGGGAGGCGTGGACGACGCGCAGCGGCAGCCCGCGGCGCCCGGCCATTTCGGCCGCCCAGTCCAGTGCGTCCGAGGCGGCGTCCGAACCGTCGACCCCGACGACCACGGGAAGCTCCACCGCGCCCACCGCCTCTCCTGCCGGTACCCGGGAATGTCCCTTCCCATTGTCCCTCCGAAGCGGTCGCCGAGGGGGTCCGGTGGCTCACTCAGCGCAGCCGCATGGCCAGTGTCACCACGGCACCGACCGCCCCCGCGCTGATCACCAGCCGGTCGGTGACCAGCTGGGTCAGCCACAGCCCGCGGCCGCTGGTCGCGCCGTCCAGCCCCGGCAGGATCCGCGGGATGACGTCCTCCGAGAAGCCGGGTCCTGAGTCGCTGATCCGGCACTCCAGCTCGTCGCCGATCCGCCGCAGCAGAAGGGAGCCGGTGCCGCCCGCGTGCTCGATGGCGTTGTTCGCGATCTCGTCCACGGCCAGCACGAAGTCCCCGCGGCGGGTCTCGCTGAGCCCGGCCCAGGCCGCGCACTCCTCGACCTGCACCCGCAGCCGGGGCAGCTCGTCGGCGGTGAAACGGCGGTGGAGCAGGTGTTCTCCGGCTCGATCGGCGGACCGACGACGAGGGTCGGCTAGCACCAGTGCCTCCCGTTTGGTGACGAGTACGAGCGACAACGCAGGGTCGGTGAAGCAGCCGAGGGTACGGGGAGCGGCGCCTCATCGGTCATGACGACCACGAATGACGTGTCATATCGGAAACACGACCGAAAATGGGTAAGGGTGAAGCGATACCCGATCGACGATGTATCGCTTTGGATCGGCTGCCTCTCGTATGCACAGTTCGTACGCACAGTGATCGCCGAGGGGCGAGGGGGAGAGGAGACGGCAGAGTGAGGTCATGATGGGACTTCTGAGCGCGCTGAAGACCGAGCACCGTGAGCGGCTGATGGCGCTCGCCCACGATGTGTCCTTCCCCTCGGGTGGCCGCATCTTCGAGGAAGGCCGTAAGGCCGACCGCTTCTGGATCATCCGCACCGGCGCCGTCACGCTCGATCTGCACGTCCCGGGGCGGCGGGCCGCGGTGATCGAGACCCTCGGCCCCGGAGAGCTCATCGGCTGGTCCTGGCTCTTCCCGCCGGACACCTGGCACCTGGGCGCGGAGGCGCTCAGCCCGGTGCGCGCACACGAGTTCAACGCCGAGGCGGTGCGCCGGCTGTGCGACGAGGACCCGGAGCTCGGCTACGCCCTCGCGCTGGCCTGCGCCCAGGTGATCGGGCGCCGGCTGCAGAGCGCCCGCACCCGGCTGCTGGATCTGTACGGGCCGTACGCGGGCGGAATCTCGCCATGACCGGGCCGCATGACCGGGCCGGAGGACATAGCCGGCGGCCCGGGGGCCGAATGGCCCCTTACGCATCCCCGCGCCAGAACGTAAAGCTGGGCAGCCGGATCGCGACCGGCGACCCGCGCGCCATGGAGGAGAGGCCGTGCCCCAGACAGCCGACCCCGACGGCCCCATCGGGGTCTTTCTGCTCGACGACCACGAGGTGGTGCGGCGCGGACTGCGTGATCTGCTCGACGCCGAATCCGATCTGAAGGTGGTCGGCGAGGCGGCCAACGCCCGCGAGGCCATCGCCCGCGCGCCCGCCGTGAGGCCACGGGTCGCCGTGCTCGACGTACGGCTCGGCTCCTCGGGCGAGGGCGGGGACCACGAAGGGATCGAGGTCTGCCGGGAGTTGCGGGCCCGGCTCCCCGACCTCGCCTGTCTGATGCTGACGTCCTTCGACGACGACGAGGCGCTGTTCGACGCCATCATGGCCGGGGCCGCGGGCTATGTGCTCAAGCAGATCAACGGATCCGACCTGGTGTCGGCGGTGCGCACGGTGGCCGATGGCCGCTCCATGCTCGACCCCGGCGCCACCGCCCGGGTGATGGCCCGGCTGCGTGGCCCGGCGCCGAGCGGGCCCGTGGAGCTGGAGAAGCTGTCCCCCCGGGAGCGGGAGATCCTCCAGCTCATCGGCGACGGACTGACCAACCGGCAGATCGCCGAGCGGCTGTTCCTGGCCGAGAAGACCGTCAAGAACCGCATCTCCTCGATCCTGTCCAAGCTGGGCGTGGGACGGCGCATCCAGGCCGCGGTGATCGCCGAGCGGATCAAGGAGCGCGAAGCGGGGCAGTGAGCCCGTGGGCGGTGTGGCCAGGATCGCCACGGCAGGATCGGCACGGCCGGGAGCGGATGACGCCCTTACGGTGGCCGCCACGGTGGCGGCGCGCGTTTCGCGTGGAGCGCGAGACCGGTCCCCTCCCGGCCCCGCGCCCCACGCAGAACGGGGCGGGACCGGTCGACATGCTCATCACCGCAGTGGAGTGAGAGCCCGGCCCACCCCGGTGGCGGAGATGGCTCGCGGAACTGCTCGATCCAGCATCGCGGTGCGCCCCGCCGCCGGAGAAGGGCCGAACGGCCCTCATAAATCGGGCACGGACGGCCGCACAACGAAGCGGACGGCCTCACAACGAATCAGGGGCCGGACAGGGATACCCCGTCCGGCCCGGACCTTCCCGCGACCGGGCACGGCCCGGTCGCATCACCTCCCGATGTGTGTCAGTAGCCGCCTCCCGGCTGCGGCGACCGGCCGCCCGGGTACTGCTGACGCCCGTAAGGGTCCTCGTAAGGAGAGGGCGCGGGCGCCGCCGGGCGAGGCGCGACCGGACGCGTCATGGCCGGGCGCATCGCCTCGTACCCCATCGGCGAGGCCGGCGCGGGACGCTGCGCCTGCGGCTGCTGGGCGGCCGGGTAGCCCCGCGGTCCCGTCGGCTGCGGCGGGATGTAGGGCGAGTGCGCCTGCTGCAGGCCGGTGGGCTGCGGTGCGTGCTGCTGGTAGCCCTGGTTCATCGGCTGCGGGGAGGGGGCGGCCGGCAGCGCGGGAAGCGCCGAGGGCAGCGCCGGAAGATGACTTCCGGTGTCATAGGCCGACGGCACCCTGATGGGCGCGATCTGCGGTGTCCCCCGCTCGGCGACAAGACTGTCGTAGATGGGGGTGTCCGGGAAGGACGGCGAGGAGTAGTAGCCGCCACCGTAAGTGCTGCGGGGGAGGTCATAGACCATAAGTTAAGCCCACCATGTGCTGATTGGGGAGTCCGGTAGGAGGGTTGTTTTCAGTGTTCGGAGTGGCCGTGGATCCCCAATCCGAGCGAACCCGGGAAAATCGGTCGTCAGGGTACGTTGAGATCGTGTAAAGAGCGCGTTTTCAGCGGGTAGCCACCCGTCGTCCGTGCTGTGTGACGGCCGAGTGGCCGGATCCGAATGAACAGAAAGGCAGGGGGACGGAAATGGCGATGCGCAAGGGCGGTAACACGCCAGTACCGGCTGACGCGGTGCGGATCGAGCTCGGCTGGCGCGCCGGACCGGGGGCGCCGGACGTGGACGCCTCGGCGCTGCTGCTGGTGTCCGGAAAGGTCAGGTCCGACGGGGACTTCGTGTTCTACAACCAGGCGGCGCACTCCTCCGGCGCGGTGCGCCACGAGGGGAAGCGGACCGCGGGCGACACCGTGACCGACACCCTTTCGGTGGACCTCGCCCGGGTCGAGCCCGCCGTCGACACCGTGGTCCTCGCGGCCTCGGCCGATGGCGGAACGTTCGGCCAGGTGCCCGGTCTGCACATTCGGGTGCTGAACGCGGCGGGCGGCGCGGAGATCGCCCGCTTCGACAGCGAGGACGCCACGGTCGAGACCGCCTTCGTCCTCGGTGAGCTGTACCGCAGGCAGGGCGCCTGGAAGTTCCGCGCGGTGGGGCAGGGGTACCAGAGCGGTCTCGCGGGGCTCGCCACGGACTTCGGCATCACGGTCGACGAGCCGCGGCAGACGCCGGCTCAGCCCGCCGCCCCGGCTCCCGCCCCCGCCGCCCCGCCGAACGCCGGGCAGAACCCGTACGCGGCGCAGAACCCGTACCCGGCCGCGCAGAACCCGTACGCGGCCCCGGCGCCGCCCTCCGGCCCGCCCGCCGGGGCGTACCCGCCTCCGTCGCCCACCGCCGTCTCCACGCCCCTGCCGCCGCCCCCGCCCACCGCACCGGCCCCAGCGCCCGCCGCGGCACCGGTGAGCCTCAGCAAGGTCACCCTGACGAAGGAGGCGCCCTCGGTCTCGCTGACCAAGCAGGGCGGCACCTCCGGCACCATGCGGATCAACCTCAACTGGCAGGTGCGCAAGCAGTTCTCGGGGTGGGCCTCCAAGCTGGGCCGGGCCATGGCCATGCACAGCGACCTCGATCTCGACCTCGGGGCGCTGTTCGAACTCTCCGACGGCAGCAAGGGTGTGGTCCAGGCGCTCGGCAACTCCTTCGGCTCGCTGCACCAGCCGCCCTTCATCCAGCTGGACGCCGACGACCGGACCGGTGCCCGGGCGGCCGGTGAGAACCTCACCATCAACCTCGACCACCAGAAGCTGTTCCGCCGGATCCTGGTCTTCGTGACCATCTACGAAGGTGCCCGCAGCTTCGCCGACCTCCACGCCACGGTCACCCTGCAGCCGCAGTTCGGCGCCCCGATCGACTTCTCGCTCGACGAGTGCACCGTCCCGTCCCTGGTCTGCGCGCTCGCGCTCATCACCAACACCGGCGGCGAGCTCGTCGTGCAGCGCGAGGCCCGCTATCTGGTGCCGCAGCGCGGCACCAGCCCGCAGCGCACCCTCGACCACGCCTACGGCTGGGGCATGAACTGGACCCCCGGCCGCAAGTGAAACCCCGGTGCACGGGGCGCGGCCGTCACGGCGCGGCGCTTAGGGACGTCAGGGCGCGGCGCTGGGACGGGCGTAGGTGCGCCCCTTCCAGGCCGCGCCCTGCCCGAGGTGGTGCCGCACCGCCGAGTCCACGGTCATCAGCAGATAGAGAAGGGCCGTCAGGGGCAGCAGCGGCGCCAGCCACAGCGTCTGCCGGTAATAGCGCAGCATCGGGATGTAGGTGCCCGCCATCACCGCCCAGGCGGCGGCGCCCATCGCCTGCGGCGCGGGACGCTCCGTCAGCACCCCGGCGACCACGGCCGCGGGCGGCACGAGATACACCACCGCCAGCCCCGCGACCGTCACCAGCAACAGCAGCGGATTGTGGTGCAGCTGGGTGTACGCACTGCGCGAGACCATCCGCCACAGCTCGCCCAGCCGTGGATACGGCCGCACGCTGTCGACCCGGTCGGCCAGCCCCAGCCAGATCCGTCCGCCGGACCGTTTCACCGTGCGGGCCAGCGCCACGTCGTCGATGACCGCCTGCCGGATCGCCTCCGGGACCCCGGCCCGCTCGGCCGCCTCCCGGCGCAGCAGCACACAGCCGCCCGCGGCCGCCGCGGTGCGCCCCCGGGGCCGGTTGACCCACCGAAAGGGGTACAGCTGCGCGAAGAAGTAGACGAAGGCGGGCACGATCAGCCGCTCCCAGTAGGTCACCACCCGCAGCCGCGCCATCTGGGAGACCAGATCCAGCCCGTTCGCCTCGGCCGCGCGCACCAACTCCCGCAGGGAGTCCGGCTCATGCGCGATATCCGCGTCCGTCAGCAGCAGGTAGTCCACGCCGCCGTCGTCCTTACGGTCCGCGTCCCGGCCGTCCGTGTCCTTACGGTCCGCACCGCACGCGTCCTGACGGTCCGCGGCGAGGCGGGTCGTGGCGAGCGCCATGCCGTGCCGGACCGCCCACAGCTTGCCGGTCCAGCCGGGGCCGGGTTCGCCGGGGAGTGGACGGTCAGCGGCAGCCCGCCGTGCTCATCGGCCAGTTCACGGGCCAGCTTCCCCGTGCCGTCCGAGCTGCCGTCGTCGATCAGGAAGATCTCCGCCGGCCCCGGATAGTCCTGGGCTAGCAGCGAGGGCAGGCTGGCCGGAAGCACCGCGGACTCGTCCCGGGCGGGCACCACGACGGCCACCGAGGGCCATGCCGCGGGCTCCGGCGGCCCGAACCCGTCCGGCTCCGGCGGCCCCATGCCGTCCGGGCCGGTCCGGGGCAGCCGGACGTCCGTACGCCAGAAGAAGCCCTGGCCCAGCAGCAGCCACAGCCATGCGGCCAACGACCCGGCGGCGATCCACATCAGCGCGCTCACCCGTCGAAGTCTGCCCGAAGGTGGGCCCGGCCGTCGGGCGCACGGGACCGATCCATTAAAGTGACCGGGTGAAGATCGCGCTTATGGACTCCGGAATCGGGCTGTTGCCCGCCGCCGCCGCGATGCGCCGACTGCGACCGGACGCCGATCTCGTCGTCTCCTCCGACCCCGCCACCATGCCGTGGGGCCCGCGCACCCCCGAGGACGTCACCGAGCTGGCCCTGGGCTGCGCCCGGGCCGCCGCCGCGCACCGCCCCGACGCGCTGATCGTCGCCTGCAACACGGCCTCCGTCCACGCCCTGCCCGCGCTGCGCGCCGAGCTGGAGCCCGGGCTGCCGGTCATCGGCACCGTGCCCGCCATCAAGCCCGCGGCGGCCGGGGAGGGCCGATCGCGATCTGGGCCACCCCGGCCACCACCGGCAGCCCGTACCAGCGCGGACTGATCCGCGACTTCGCGGACGGCGTCGAGGTGACCGAGGTGCCGTGCCCGGGGCTCGCGGACGCGGTGCAGCACGCCGACAACGAGGGGATCGACGCCGCGGTGGCCGCCGCGGCGGCCCGCACCCCGCGCGATGTCACGACCGTCGTCCTGGGCTGCACCCATTACGAACTCGTCGCCGACCGCATCCGGACCGCCGTACAGCAGCCGGACGCGCCGCCGATCGTCCTCCACGGCTCGGCCGGGGCCGTCGCCGCCCAGGCCCTGCGCCGGATCGGCGCCGACCCGTTCCCGCCGGACGGCCCGGTCACCCCGGGCGGTCTGACCGTCATCCTCAGCGGACGCGAGGCCCACCTGCCGGAGGTCGCGCTGACCTACGCCGAAGGCGTGCTGCTGGCATCCGTCGCCCCGACGCGCGCTTGACACCGGTGCCTCCTGCGGTGAGCTGACCGAAACGCCCCTCACCAGTGGATTCACCCGCCCCGCTGCCGTGGGGCCGGAAGGTGAGTACGCTGCCAACCATGAGGCACCACGACCACGGAGAGCCGACCGCCCACGGGCAGCCGCCCGCGGTCTGGATCGGACGCGCCCACAATCGCGTGCAGTGGCTGCTGGCCGTGGCGGGCGCCGCGTGCCTGGCGCTCGGTGTCGACCTCGCCGTCGACTCGCC
This sequence comes from Streptomyces violaceusniger, assembly GCA_005405945.1. Lineage (GTDB taxonomy): Bacteria > Actinomycetota > Actinomycetes > Streptomycetales > Streptomycetaceae > Streptomyces > Streptomyces violaceusniger. Next base: position 2,164,598 of record BJHW01000001.1, on the reverse strand, counting down.
CTGGGGCTCGGGCATCGCACCGCTCCTGATGGCCGTCATCGGCTGTGTCGCCGCCGGGCTGCTGATGCTCTTCGGCACCCTCGCCTTCGTCCATGTGGCGGTACGGGTCGACGACGAGGTGCTGGAGATCCGCTGCGGCCATATGGGGCTCCCACGCCGCCGCATTCCGCTCACCGACGTGGTCCACGCCGATGTGGCCCGTAAGGTCACCCCCTGCCAGTGGGGCGGCTGGGGCTACCGCTGGCGCCCCGAGAAGGGCACCGCCGTGGTGGTGCGCCGGGGCGAGGGCGTGGTGGTCCGCCTCGGGGACGGCCGCGTCTTCACGGTCACCGTGGACGACGCGGAGGCGGCGGTCCGGGTCATCCGCGACCGGCTGCGGCTGATCGCGGCCCGCACCTCCCAGGTCTAGCCGATCCCCGTTCCCTTCTTTCGGGGGAAGCGTTCCGGGGCCTCCGGGGCCTCTGGGGGTCGCATCCCCTTTTCGGGGGCGCGTACGCGTGGGCCGCGCCGGATCTCATGGCACCGCTCCCGGGTCGTCGTCCAGACGGCGGGCGGTCGCCAGTCCGGCGAGGAGGCCCGCTCCCGCGGTGATCTGGGAGAAGCTGAGGGCGTTGCCCAGACAGGACTCGACGGCCAGGGCCGTGAGGGTGGCGGCCGCCGTAAGGACCACGGGAGTGGGGCGCGGGGAGCGCCACAGGGCGTGGAGCATCCAGCCGAAGGCCGCGCCCAGCAGGGCCACCCCCGGCAGCCCCTGACCGGCCGCCTGCTGCAGCGGCGCCGAATGCGGCTTGGCCTCCGGGCCCAGCGGCTGGGCCACCGCCGGGCTCAGCTCCCCGAAGCGGTCCGGGCCCGCGCCGCGCAGCGGATCCGTGTCCTCGATACGGGCGGCGTCCTGCCACAGCCGGATCCGGTGCTCGGTGAGATGGGCGCGCAGGGCGGGCGGCAGTCCACCCGGGACCGCGCCCTTGGCCACCGCCCAGGTGCCGCCGACCGCGACCGTGGCGATCAGCGCGCACGCGGCGAGCGCGGGGAGCCGCCGCCGCGGCCGGGCGGCGATGAGCGAGCACACCAGGACGGCGCCGCTCGCCACCGAGCCGACCGTCGAGCCGCCCACCACGGCCGTCAGCGTGATCGCCGCGGCAGGCAGCCACAGCGCCGGGCGGAGGACCCGCGGGCGGCCCAGGCCGCGCAGCAGACCGCGCCCGTGGCCAGGGTGAGCTGGGCCGCGCCCGGCCCCTCATGGCCGGCGAGCCCGTACGGCGAGGTGCAGGCCAGGCCGAACCCCGCGAACCCGGCGGCCGCCGCCCCCGCGACCGGCAGCAGCGATCCGGCGATCCGGCCGCAGGCGTACCCGGCGGCTACCGCCAGAACGGCCAGCAGCACCCCCTCGGGCGGGCCGGCCGCCCCATGGCCGCGATCAGCGCCCAGACGGCGCAGCCGGCCAGGATCAGAACCCCCGCGATATCGGACGCCCCCGCGCGGCCGTCGGCCGGCCCGCCGTGGTCCCGCACGACAGGCTCCACCACTGATGACGTCATCCCGTCGACCCCCCGTCGTGACGGGCATCGCGCCGACGCCCTTACGGCTGTCGCGCGAGCCATGACACCCGAAACCGTAGCGCTTGTCGTAAGGAATGTGTATATGGTTCGCAGAAACGATGAGTCGGTCGTGAAACGCCCGTCGTGAAGGGCGCCGTACGGGCGCTGCGCGCGCCCCCGTTTCCGCCCGATACCCTCGGCCCATGCCGACCCCCGACTTCATCCGTGACCTCAGGGCCTCCATCGGCCATCAACTGCTCTATCTGCCGGGCGTGAGCGCCGTGGTCCTCGACGACCAGGACCGGGTGCTGCTGGGCCGCCGGGCCGACAACGGCCGCTGGACCATCATCTGCGGCATCCCCGAACCCGGTGAGCAGCCGGCCACGGCGGTGGTCCGCGAGGTCGAGGAGGAGACCGCGGTGCGCTGTGTCCCCGAACGCATCGTGCTCGTACGGACCCTGGCGCCGGTGACCTACCCCAACGACGACAGGTGCCAGTTCGTGGACATCTGCTTCCGCTGCCGCGCGGTCGGTGGCGAGGCGCGGGTGAACGACGACGAGTCGCTGGACGTCGGCTGGTTTCCGCTCGACGCGCTGCCCGAGATGGAGGACTTCTCCCTGTCCCGGATCAAGCAGGCGCTCGAGGACGGCCCGACATGGTTCGAGCCCATCATCGAGGAGTGAAGTATGTGCCGCGCCCACATCGGTCCGGGCCCCACGGCTGCCTAATGTGCCCCTCATGAGCGCGTCCACCACACCAGGCCCGGACCCACGGCCGTCCGGCGGCCCCGATCTCTCCGGCCGTACCGCACTTGTCACGGGCGCCGCCGGTGGCATCGGCCGGGCCTGCACGCTGCGACTGGCCGCCGCCGGGGCGCGGGTGCGGGCCGTCGACCTGGACGCCGAGGGCCTCACCGACCTCGTCGCCGCGGCCTCCGGACTGCCCGGGCCTGTCGAGGCCCACCCCCTGGACCTCACCGACCTCGACGCCGCAGAGCGGGCCTCCGCCGGCACCGACATCCTGGTCAACAACGCCGGGCTCCAACTCGTCCGGCCCATTGAGGACTTTCCGCCCGAGGTCTTCTCCCGGGTGCTCACCGTGATGCTGGAGGCCCCCTTCCGGCTGGTGCGCGGCGCGCTGCCGCACATGTACGCCCAGGGCTGGGGCCGGATCGTGAACATCTCCTCGGTGCACGGGCTGCGCGCTTCCCCGTACAAGTCGGCCTATGTGGCCGCCAAACACGGTTTGGAGGGGCTCTCCAAGGTCGCCGCGCTGGAGGGCGCGGAGCACGGAGTGACGTCCAACTGCGTCAACCCCGGCTATGTGCGCACCCCACTCGTCGAGCGGCAGATCGCCGACCAGGCCGAGGCCCACGGGATCTCGCCGGAGCGGGTGGTCTCCGAGGTGATGCTGGCCGATGCGGCGGTCAAGCGGCTGGTCGAACCCGAGGAGGTCGCCGAGGCCGTCGCGTACCTCTGCGGTCCGCACACATCGTTCGTCACCGGGGCCTCGCTCAGCATGGACGGCGGATGGACCGCCCACTGAGCGGCCCATCGGATCGGTCACCGGCCTCTGAAGGACAATTGGCTCAGCCACTGAGCCACGAAGGCGGATTGGCCGAGCCACCGGCGGATGGTGGCCGATTGGCTGAGCCAACTCCGGACGGTGGCCCATTGGCTCAGCCACCGGACCGCCTGTTGCCCGGCCGCCCCGTCGACAAGGCACCGGGCCGCCTTAGAGCTGGCGCCGCCGCGCCCGGCGGGAGTATGCCTGTGCCCATGCCCGACGACCGGCCGGAGAACCCCTACCTGGAACTGCTCGCACGCGGCGCGCCCGCCGAGGCGTACGAGCGCCCGGTGCTGCGCGCCCGCGCCGACAAGGCCCCGGCCGACCGGCTGGCGGCCCTGGAGCGCGCCAAGCTGCTCGCTCTGCGGGTGCGCGGTGAGCTGGAGGGGCGACGGCGCCGCGAGGCCGAGCTGTCCGCGCTCTTCGAGACCGCCCACGACCTGGCGGGGCTGCGCGACCTGGACGCGGTGCTCCAGGCCATCGTGCAGCGCGCCCGCTCCCTGCTGGGCACCGAGGTGGCCTATCTGACGCTCAACGACCCGACGGCCGGTGACACCTATATGAGGGTCACCGACGGTTCGGTCTCGGCCCGCTTCCAGCAACTGCGGCTCGGCATGGGGGAGGGGCTCGGCGGTCTGGTGGCCCAGACCGCCCGCCCCTATGTGACCGAGAGCTACCTCCACGATCCGCGGTTCCAGCACACCCACGCCATCGACGCGGGCGTCATGGACGAGGGACTCGTCGCCATCCTCGGGGTGCCGCTGCTGCTCGGCAGCGGTGTCATCGGCGTGCTGTTCGCGGCCGATCGCCGGGCCCGGGTGTTCGAACGCGAGCAGATCGCGCTGCTCGGCTCGTTCGCCGCCCACGCGGCCGTGGCCATCGACACCGCCCATCTGCTCGCCGAGACCCGTACGGCGCTCACCGAGCTGGAGGCCGCCAACGAGATCATCCGGGATCGCAGCCGGGTCATCGAGCGCGCCTCCGACGTCCACGACCGGCTCACCGAACTGGTGTTGCGCGGCGGCGGGGTGCACGACGTGGCCGACGCCCTGGCCGAGGTGCTCAGCGGCTCGGTGGAGTTCCTCGAGGCCGACGAGGCGCCCGCGGCGGCCGTCGACCGGTCCCGGGCCGACGGCCACGCGGTGCGCGACGGCGAGGAGGACTGGGTCGCCGCGGTCTCGGCGGGCGGCGAACTGCTCGGCGCGCTCGTGCTGCGCGGCCACCCCCGGCTCGACCCCGTGGACCAGCGCACCCTGGAGCGGGCCGCGATGGTGACCTCCCTGCTTCAGCTCGCCCGCCGCTCCGCGGGCGAGGCCGAACAGCGGGTGCGCGGTGAGCTCCTGGACGACCTCCTCGACGCCCCCGACCGCGAGCCCCGGCTGCTGCGCGAGCGCGCCGCGCGGCTCCAGGCGGACCTGGACACGCCCCATGTGGTGCTCGCGGCGGGCATCGAGGCCCCGGGCCCCGGCACGTCCGCCACCGGGCCCGCCGCCGGGTCCGGCAACCCGCACGGCAACACGGCGCACGGAAGCTGGTCCGCCAACGCACACGCCACCACGCACGGCACCACGCACGGCACCACGCACAGCAACACACATGGCGACGCCCACGGAAACGGGCCCGGAAGCACGTCCAGCACATCCGGCGGCGCGCCCGCCGAGGACGCCGCGGGCCGTCGGCGGCTGTGGTCCGCCGCGTCCCATCTGGCGGCCACCCGGCACGGTCTGGCCGCCGCCCGCGACGGCGGCACCGTCCTGCTGCTGCCGCTCGCCGACGGCGAGACCGCCGACGCCCTCGCCCGCCGCACCGCCCGGCAGCTGGGCACCGCCGTGCACGCCGCGGTCACCGTGGGCGCCTCCGCGCCCGTTCCCGCGCCCGCCGCGCGGCCCGGGGAGGTCGCCGCGGGCTACGCCGAGGCGCGGCGCTGTCTGGCCGCCCTGCGGGTGCTGGGCCGGGCCGGACAGGGCGCCGCCGCCGAGGACTTCGGCTTCCTCGGGCTGCTGCTGGCCGGGACCCGCGAGGGCGCCCCGGACGGCACCGGCGTCCAGGACTTCGTGAACCGCACCGTGGGCGCCGTCATCGACTACGACGAGCGGCGCGGCACCGAGCTGATCCACACGCTCGACGCGTACTTCGCCGGCGGGATGAGCCCGGCCCGTACCAAGGACGCCCTCCACGTGCACGTCAACACGGTGGCGCAGCGGCTGGAGCGGGTCGGGCGGCTGCTCGGCCCCGACTGGCAGTCGCCCGCCCGCTCCCTGGAGATCCAGCTCGCCTTGCGGCTGCACCGCCTGGCCTCGGCCGTGGGTTACTGAGCCGAGGCCGAACGGGCCGTGCGCTCGGCCGTCTCCGTCGCCGAGCGCGGGGAGGGGGCCGAGGTCGGTTCGACGGCGGCCAGATCGCGGTCCCGGGTCTCCTTGGCGACGCCCACGGCCACCAGGGTGAGCAGGGCCGCCGCGATCACATAGAGGGCGATCGGCGTGGCGCTGTCGTAGTCGGCCAGCAGCGCGGTGGCGATGAGCGGTGCGGGCGCACCGGCCGCGACGGACGCGAACTGCGCGCCGATCGACGCCCCCGAATACCGCATCCGGGTCGCGAACATCTCGGAGAAGAAGGCCGCCTGGGGCGCGTACATCGCCCCGTGGAAGATCAACCCGACCGTCACGGCGAGCAACAGGGCCGGGAAGCCCTTGGTGTCGATGAGGAGGAAGAACGGGAAGGCCCACGCGCCCACGCCCACCGCGCCCAGGAGGTACACCGGGCGCCGCCCGATCCGGTCCGACAGCGCGCCCCACGCAGGGATGACCGCGAAGTGCACGGCCGAGGCGATCAGTACGGCGTTGAGCGCGGTCTGCTTGCCGAGGCCCACATGGTCGGAGGTCGCGTAGACGAGGACGAAGGCGGTGATGACGTAGTAGCTGATGTTCTCGGCCATCCGCGCGCCCATGGCGATCAGCACATCCCGCCAGTGGTGGCGCAGGACCGCCACCAGCGGCATGTTCTCGGCGGCGTCCTCCCCGCCCGCGGCCGCCTTACGGGCCTCGGCCCGGGCCAGCGCGGCCTTGAAGACCGGCGATTCATCGACAGAGAGACGAATCCACAGGCCGACCAGCACCAGCACGCCCGAGAGCAGGAACGGCACCCGCCAGCCCCATGACTCGAAGGCGTCGTCGGAGAGCGTGGCCGTCAGCGCGGAGAGCACCCCGGTGGCCAGCAGCTGCCCCGCGGGGCGCCGGTCTGCGGCCAGGACGCCCAGAACCCGCGCCGCCGCGCGTCCCCGTGTTCCGACACCAGCAGCACCGCACCGCCCCATTCCCCGCCCAGTGCGAACCCCTGGATCAGACGCAGCGCGGTGAGCAGTACGGGTGCCGCGGAGCCGACCGTGGCGTGGGTGGGCAGCAGCCCGATGGCGCAGGTCGCGCCGCCCATCATCAGCAGACTCAGAATCAGCAGCTTCTTGCGGCCGAGCCGGTCGCCGTAGTGGCCGAAGACCAGCGCGCCGACCGGCCGGGCGGCGAAGCCGACCGCGTAGGTCAGGAACGACAGCAGCGTGCCGACGAGCGGGTCGGAGTCCGGGAAGAAGAGCTTGTTGAAGACGAGCGCGGCGGCCGAGCCGTAGAGGAAGAAGTCGTACCACTCGATGGTGGTGCCGATGAGGCTCGCAGCGACGATACGGCGCAGTGAGCCGGGCGAGGTCGGGGAGCGGAGGCCGGAGAATCCGGGGTAGGCATGGGTCACCACTTCCGAGCGGGGTGCGAGGACGGTTTTGTGTTGCCACACCGTAGAAATGCGCAGTTCGGCTCGGATATGTAGGCGGGCGACACACTTCACCCGGCCACTGTGGTGACACGCCCCGCCCAGGAGCCCCGCGCGTCGGCCCGCCCCGCCCCGGAGACTCCCTAGGGTCCTTCTGATGGATCTCCGCGGCGTCGCGACGCCCGGGGCGCCCTCTCGCCGCACCGCACGAAAGCCCGAGTAGCTCCGCTACGAGGGCCTCCGCGCGGCACGCCGAGAGCACGCCCCGGCTGCGGTCTTCGGCCGCTGCGCGGCGGGCGCTCCTTCCTCCACGGAGATCCGCCAGAAGGACCCTAGTCGGCGCGTCCCGTGCGTGGCCGCCGTACCTTGCCGAGCTGGAGCATGGCGGCGTTGAGCTGTTCCGGGGTGAGCGAGGGGGCCGGGAGCGGATGGGACCCCTCGGGGCGCAGCCCGTCGAGCAGCAGGGCCAGATAGCGGCGCCAGGCCAGCGGCGCGGCCACGGTCGAGCCGGGGACCGCGCGGCCGAGCGCGGCCAGCATGAACTGCAGGTCCTCCGCGGTGGCGTCCGCCCGGACCTCGCCCTGCTCCTGGGCGCGGCGCAGAAGGTCGTCGAGCGTCTTCTGGTTCTCCTTACGGAGCGCGTCGAGCGAGGGGACGCCCTGGATGCCGGTGGTCATCAGGTCGTTGGTGCCCCGGTCGGCGGCGAGCAGCCCGAAGATGCGCTCCAGGTAGGCTGTGAGCCCGACCCAGGCGTCGGTCGCGGAGCGGGCCTCCTCGGCGGCCCGCAGAATGTCCCGAAGGGAATCGCCGAATACCGCCTCGATGAGTTCCGCCCGGCCGGCGAACCGCCGGTAGAGGGTGGCGCTGCCGACTCCGGCCCGACGGGCGATGTCGTCGAGCGGGGCGTCCACACCCTGATCCGTGTAGATCTCCCGGGCGGCAGCTATCAGCATCTCGCGGTTGCGCCGTGCGTCTCGGCGCAACGGTGTCTCTTTCTCCACACGGCTGCCCATGGCCCGCACCCTAACACTAACCGGGGAATCTCTCCGGTTAGGTGTTAAGATCATCGCCAGAGCGGGGAACGATCCCCGGTTCTGGCTTCGGGGAAGCCGCCAACCGACTGAGGGATCACATGCCCCAGGATCTGTCCGCGCTCGGCGCGGACTTCGTCGTCAACCCGTATCCGGTCTACGCACGTCTGCGGGAGCGGGCCCGGTCCACCGGGTGCGCACCGACGCCTCCGGTGAGTTCTGGCTCGTCGTCGGCCACGAGGAGGCCCGCGCCGCGCTGACCGACCCCCGGCTGAGCAATGACGTCCGTCACTCGGGCGCGTGGCAGGACGACGGCGGCAATGCCATCGGGCGGAACATGGTGCAGACCGACCCGCCGCACCACACCCGGCTGCGGGGGCTGGTGGCCCGCGCCTTCACCCCGGGCCGGATCGAGGCCCTGCGCCCCCGCGTCCGGCAGATCGCGGACGAACTGCTGGACGCGATGGCCCCGCTGGGCCGGGCCGATCTCGTCGAGGACTACGCGCTGCCGCTGCCCCTGGCCGTCATCTGCGAACTGCTGGGCGTGCCGGAGACGGATCGCAAGGCGTTCCACGACTGGTACCTCGAGAGCACCGACCTGACCCGCCCGGAGGCCGCCGGTGCCGCCGCCCAGGCCCTGACGGGCTATTTCGCGGAGCTCATCGAGACCAAGCGCCGCACCCCCGGCGACGATCTGCTCAGCGCCCTGGTCCGCGCCATGGACGGGGACGGCGACGCGCTCTCCGACGAGGAGATGCTCGGCATGACGTTCGTGCTGCTGGTCGCGGGCTACGAGACCTCCGCCAACCTGATCTCCAGCGGCACCCTCGCCCTGCTCCGCCACCCCGAGCAGCTGGCCGCGCTGCGTGCCGACTGGTCGCTGCTGGCGGGCGCGATCGAGGAGATGCTGCGCTACGACGGCCCGGTGGAGAGCGCCGCGTTCCGCTTCACCAGGGAGCCGGTGGCGATCGCGGGCACGACGATTCCGGCCGGGGAGCCGGTGGCGGTCGTCCTGGCCGCCGGGTCGCGCGACCCCCGGCGCTTCGCCGAGCCGGACCACTTCGACATCCGGCGCGCACCGCGCGGCCACCTCGGCTTCGGACACGGTGTCCACCACTGTCTGGGCGCCCCGCTGGCCCGGCTCGAAGGGGCCATCGCCTTCCGGGCCCTGCTGGAGCGCTGCCCCGATCTGGCCCTGGACGCCGATCCGGCCGAACTCGCCTGGCGCCCCAGCCTGATGCTGCGCGGGCTGCGGCGACTGCCGATACGGTTCACCGCGGCTCCGGACGCCTGAACCCGCGTTCCGGACGCCTGAAAACCCGGCGTTCCGGACGCCAGACCCCGTGCTCCGGACGCCCGAACCCCGGCTCCGGACGCCCATGTCCCCGGCCGCGGCGAGAACCGCCGCGGCCCGGCACGCCCCACGAACCGCCCCGGGCGGGAGCACTCGCACCGCCCCGGCCGGCCAGAGCCCACGGACCGCGGTGGTCACCCACCGCGGTCCGTGGGGTCTGTGGAGCACGGCGTTCAGCGTGGTTCCGGAATCATCCGCAGCGGACCGGCCGTGAGGCTCATCTGCGGCCTCGGCCGGATCTTCGTCCCCGGAATCGGGCGCATCCGCCAGCGGCCCGCGATCGCGGCCAGGGCGAGCGTCGCCTCCGTCATGCCGAAGACGTCGCCGATGCACTTCCGGCTGCCACCGCCGAACGGCAGATACGAGCCGCGCGTCACCTCCTTGGCCCGCTCCGGGAGCCAGCGGTCCGGGTCGAAGGACTCCGGGCGGGGAAGAGGGCCGGATCGCGGTGCAGCACATACGGGCTGACCAGCACGTCCGACGCCGGGGGCAGCCGCCGCCCGCCCAGCTCGGTGGTCTCGGTGGTGGTCCGGGTGAACAGCCACGCGGGCGGGAAGAGCCGCAGCGCCTCGCTGAACACCCGTTGGGTGTACGCGAGCCGGGGGACGTCGGCGTAAGTCGGGGCGCGCCCGCCCAGCACCTCGTCGACCTCGGCGTGCAGCGCGGCCTCGGCGCGGGGATTGCGGCCGAGCAGGAACCAGGTCCAGCTCAGCGCGGAGGCGGTGGTCTCGATCCCGGCCAGCAGCAGGGTCATGACCTGGTCGTGGATCTCCTGGTCCGACATCGTGCCGCCGGTCTCGTCGTCCTGCGCCGCGAACAGCGCGGACAGCACATCGCCGCGGTCGCCGTCGTCCGACGCCTTGTAGTCGTCGATCATGCGGTCGATGAGCTGGTTGAGCCGGGTGAGCGCGTCGTCGAAGCGCCGGTTCGCCGCGAGCGGGAGCTTGGCCAGCAGTCCGGTGGGATCGATCGCCTGCCGGTAGGCGCCCTCCACGACGATGGGCAGACAGTGCTGGATCTCGGCCACGGCGTGCGGTGCCATATCGGTCGAGAAGAGCGCACGGGCCGTCACCCGCGCGGTGAGCGCGAGCATCTCGTGGCTGACGTCGATGGGGCGGCGCGCGGTCCACGCCGTCGACTCGGCCTCGCACTCCCGCTCCATCACCTCGGCGTACTTGGCGATCCGGGCGGCGTGGAAGGCGGGCTGCACCAGCCGGCGCTGCCGCCGGTGGTCCGCCCAGTCGGAGGTGATCAGGCCGTTGCCCAGGATGGGCTTGGCCTTCTCCTTGACCGGCCCGCCGGTGTCGTAGACCCGCGCGTTCACCAGCACCTGCTGGACCAGCTCCGGATGACAGGGCAGATAGACGGGCCGGGGCCCCAGCCGGAGCTCGACCAGATCGCCGTGGGCGGGCAGGGAGGCCAGGAACGTAAGCGGCTTGCGGCCCATGAGCAGGGCATGGCCGACCAGCGGAAGCCCGCCGGGGGCGACGGCGTGCCGCCAGTGGCGCGTCGCCGGTTGCTGCGCGGTCCTCATGCGGAAGATGTCCTTCACTCGCGAGGTGGGGTACGGAAGGTGCGGGGCGTCCGGACCGGGGCGGAACCCGGGCCGGACGTCGTCAGCGCGGCTCGCACACCATGGGCAGCGGGCCGGGTTCGAGCGTCGCCTTCGGCTCGGGGCGCAACGTCGTCCCGGGCACCGGGCGGAGACGCCACCGGCTCGCGATCGTCGCCACGATGAGGGCGGTCTCGGTCAGCGCCAGGACGTCCCCGATGCACTTGTGGCTGCCCGCGCCGAACGGGAGCAGCGCCCCGCGCTCCACCTCCTTGGCGCGGTCGCCGAGCCAGCGCTCGGGGTCGAACCGCTCGGGGTCGGGGAACAGTTCGGGGTTGTGGTGCAGCGCCTGGGCGCTGTAGAGGATCATCGTGCCCGCCGGGACGGTCCGGCCGCCGAGTTCGGTCTCGGCCGCCGTGACCCGCATCGCCATCCAGGACGGCGGATACAGCCGCAGAGACTCGGTGATGACCCCGCGGGTGTACTCCAGGGACGGCAGGTCCTCGAAGGTGGGGGTGCGCCCCTCCAGGACCTCGTCGATCTCGGCGTGCACCCGCTTCTCCACCTCCGGGTGGGCACCCAGGAGGTGGAAGACGAAGGCGAGGGTCGAGGCGGTGGTCTCGCTCCCGGCCACCAGGAAGGTGACCACCTGGTCGAGGACCTCGCCGTCGTCAAGGCCCTTCCCGGTCTCCGGGTGCTCGGCGCGCAGCAGTGTGGAGAGCAGATCGCCGTGGTCGGCGCCGGAGCGCCGGCGGTCGCGGATCATCTCGTCCACGATCTGCCGCAGCCGGGCGTTGGCCCGGTCATAGCGCCGGTTGCCCGGGGTGGGGAGCTTCTCCATGATCCCCAAAGGCGCCATGGTGCGCTTGTAGATGCCGTCCGAGACGATGCGCAGGCAGTGGCGCGCCTCGTCGATCGTCGCCTCGTCGATCCCGGTGGAGAAGAGCGTCCGCGCCGCCACCCGCATCAGCAGGGCGTGCATGGTGTCGCTGATGTCCAGGGTGCGCCCCGGCTCCCAGGAGCCGATCGCGGCACGGGTGTCATCGGCGACCGCGGCGGTGTAGGCGGCGATCTTCGGGGTGTGGAACGCGGGCTGGATCATCCGCCGCTGGTAGCGGTGGTCCTCGCCCCGGGAGACCGAGAGGCTGTTCCCGAGCAGCTGCCGCGCCTTGTCGAAGACCCCGCCCTTGTCGAACACCCGGGGATTGAGCAGCACCTGGCGGACCAGCTCGGGATGGCAGGCCAGATAGGCGCGGCTGGGCCCCAGCCTGACCTCCACCAGATCGCCGTGGGCGGGCAGGGAGGCCAGGAACCGCAGCGGACGGCGCCACAGCGCCAGGGTGTGCCCCAGCAGCGGCACCGAGCCGGGCGCCGTGCCGGTGGTCCAGGGGCGCTCCGGCGGTGCGGAGCTCTTCGCGGGAGTCACGGATCCCCGTTCCCTCACTGGATGCGAGAGTTGACGTCGTTGACGGCCGTCTTGTAGCGCTTGTTGCTGGTGGTCCAGACGAAGTTGCCGTAGATCAGATCGAGGAAGACGTCCTGCGTCAGCTGGTCGAACGCCTTGATGCACTCGATGTCCTCGATCATGTCATCGAGCCGGGCCTGGAAGAACTCCTTGAACGCCGTCTCATCGCTCACATCGCAGAGCCGGAAACAGTTGGTGATCTGGCCCAGGGAGACCTCGCGGTCATAGGAGTAGAAGTCGTTGACGATGGTGAGTCCGCGGGCGGTCATGCGCGCGGCCAGGCTCGTCTTGGCGTGTTCGGTGAACTCCGCATGCCGGTAGATCGGATACGACATCTTCATCCAGAAGTCGACGCCGATGTCGGTGACCCGGAAACGGAAATACTGCTCCGGGGACGTAGTGCACAGCGCCGCCTTGATGGGCGAGTCGCGGAACATATGGTCACTGGTGACGAAGGCGCGCGCCGCCTCGTACGCGACCTCCGCGTCCTCGGGACTGTAGTACTTCTCGCAGATCTTGCGCAGCTGGGGCAGGAAGAGGCCGAAGTCGTGGAGCGCGGGATCCATGTCGTCCCATACGAACGTCACGCAGTTCAGGACGCAGACGGCCTTGAACGCCTCCATGTCCTTGATGTGGCGGGGGCTCTGGGACCACAGCACCACCCCCACATAGGAGATCCAGCGCTCATCGGAAACCGATTTGCCGAGGGGGGCCACCGCCGCGTTGCAGTCGTCGATGACCTCGCGCAGTTCGGCGTCGGTCAATTCGACCTTGGTGGGCCGGGTGACGACATGGCGGTCGAACATCTCCTGGAAGCGGCGGGTGCACTCCTCCAGGTACGGGCGGACGCTGTTCCGGCCGATGTCCTGCGCCCCGGCCGTGGAAAGTCCGGTCGTCATGAGTTCCTCACAGTGGCCATGCGGGCGATCTGCTTCAGCGCGTTGACCGCGTCCGCGGTGAATGGGGCGTCGTCGAGGGCCCGCAGGGCCTGCGTCCGGCGGTCGTCGATCATCTGCTCGACGGCCTCCCGGGCGGTGGTGGCGGCGAAGATCTCCTGAATGGTCGCGGCGTCCCCCTCGTCCAGCAGCGGATTGCCGATGAGGCCGCGCAGCCGCGCCGCCTGGACGGGGTCGGAGCCGCGCAGGGCGAGCGCGATCAGGGTGGTGTTCTTCCCGGCCCGCAGATCGTCCAGCTGGGACTTGCCGGTCGACTCCGGATCGCCGTACACGCCCAGCAGGTCGTCGCGGAGCTGGAACGCCTCGCCGAGCGGCAGGGCGTAGGCGGTGAACGCCTCCATGGCCTCCGGGTCGGCGCCCGCGAGGGCGGCTCCGACGTGCAGCGGACGCTCGATGGTGTACTTGGCGGTCTTGTACCGGATGACCGTGAGGGTGGACTCGACGTCGTCCGTCAGCTCGCCGGTGGCCTGCAGATCGAGGTACTGGCCCAGCATCACCTCGGTGCGCATCTCCGACAGCAGCGGAAGCACGGCGTCGAACTGGACGGGGGTCAGACCGGCCGAGTGCAGGAGCTCGTCCGACCAGGTGAGGGCGAGGTCGCCGAGCAGCACCGCCCCGCTGACCCCGAACCGCTCGATCTGATCCGGCCTGCGGTCGGTGGCGCACAGCGCGGCCAGGGTGCGATGGATGGTCGGCCGGCCGCGGCGGGTGTCGCTGTCGTCCATGACGTCGTCGTGGATCAGCGCGAAGGCGTGGAACATCTCCAGGCAGGCGGCCACCCGGAACACCGTCTCGGTGTCCTCGCCGCCGCCGACGGCCCGCCAGCCGGTGACACACAACAGGGGCCGTATGCGCTTTCCGCCGGACAGGAAATCCTTGAGCAGCCCGGAGAGATACGGCAGATGGTGTTGCGGGGTGGTGCGGGCCTTGGTCGCCAGAAAATCTTCGAGTACGACGTCCACCGACTCACGGACGGTATCCGCATCCAAGCGGCCGGGGCTGAGCGTGGGTGTGGTCATGCGACTGACTCCTCCACGTCGAAATGTCGAAATCCGTTGATTAAGGAGAAGGAAACAGGCACGCGGAAACCCTTGCTTTGTATGGAAAAGATGGATTGCCGTCCGTGCGCTGTAGGGCGCCATGAACGCAGACGTGAGACACGACCGCCGTCCATGGCCGATATATCGAACGCCCGTGACGGGCGCGGAGATCAGACGCTCAGGGAATCGTGCGGTCGGCGCGGCCGGGTCATTTCCGCGCGTGGAATCCAGGCCGGGCCGCAAAGGGGCCCCGGCCGGTGCGACACCCGCGTGGACATCATCGATTCGATGGATGCAAGATGCGCGCGGGCATACTCAATTACGCCCATTTATTCCCCCTGAGTGCCGCCGGTCCCCCCACTCGGACATGAGCAGTCTAGACGCAAGATCGACGGATTCGGAAGCCCGTTCTGGTATTGCGCCTATCACTTGACGGCCGAAGGGGCGGGGTGCTGTCACCGTGCCCGGAGCGGTCCGAAACCGGGCAACTCGCCCCGTACGCGCCGAGTATCAGCGAAATAAGCGGTGGCGCAATATGGGCCGGGGACGGAACGGGCCCCGCCGTCACCGGCGGGGCCCGTTCCATGGCGCGCGGCGGTATCAGACCTTGCGGTAGTCGTACGCCTCCGAGGCCGCCCGGAGCACCGCCTCCACATCCGCCCCGGTGGAGGCCGTGACGAGCGCCGCGACCGCGCCCTCCACGAGCGGCGCGTCCACCAATCGGGTGCCGTCGGGCAGTTCGTCGCCCTCGGCCAGCAGCGCCTTGACGGCCAGGACCGCGCTGCCCAGGTCCACCAGGACCGCCACTCCGGCGCCCCGGTCGACCGCGTGGGCCGCCTCCGCTATCAGCTCCGGACTGGTGCCGAAGCCGCCGTCCGCGGTGCCGCCCGCAGCGCGGACCGGCGCCGTGCCGCCGCCGGCCAGGGCCTTCGCCAGCTCGGCGACGGAGTCGGCCACCGCCGCGCTGTGCGACACCAGGACTATGCCGACCTTCCCGCTCTCCTCGGTCATCGGGCCGCCTCCGCCAGCGCGCCGATGATCAGTGCCGACGAGGTGGCGCCCGGGTCCTGGTGGCCGACGCTGCGGTCACCCAGATAGCTGGCCCTGCCCTTGCGGGCCAGCATCGGCACGGTGGCCAGCGCCCCCTTCTCGGCGGCCTCGCCCGCGGCCGCGAAGGACCCGGTGCCCGCGCCCAGCGCCTCGACGGCGGGGAGCAGCGCGTCCAGCATCGTCTTGTCGCCGGGCGCGGCGCCGCCGAGCTGCGCCACCGCGTCCACCCCGGCCCGCAGCGCGTCCGCCAGCTGCTGCGGGGTGATCTGCTCGGTGTCGCCGAGCGCCTTGCCGGCGCGCCGCAGCAGCGTCCCGTACAGCGGTCCGGAGGCCCCGCCCACCTTGGAGATCAGCTGGCGCCCGGCCAGGATGAGCGCGGCCCCGGGCGAGCCCGGCGGCTCCTTCTCCAGCGCCTCGGTCACGGCGGCGAAGCCGCGCTGCATATTGGTGCCGTGGTCGGCGTCGCCGATCGCGGAGTCCAGGTCGGTGAGACGGGCCGCCTCACGGCTCACGGACGTGGCGGCGGCGGTGAGCCATCGGAGGAAGAAAGGGGTGTCGAGCACGTCGTCGACGGCGGGTTCACTGCTGGACACAGACGCCTCCTCGGGGTGTAGCCAACGGCGACAGCGTACGTATCGGGGGCCGGCCGGCCTCAGGCGCCCCAGCGCAGCCCGGCGGTCCGCACGGGCGCGTCCCACAGCCGCAGGAGGTCCTCGTCGACCTGGCACAGCGTGATCGAGGCGCCCGCCATGTCGAGTGATGTGACGTAGTTGCCGACGAGCGTACGCGCCACCGCCACCCGGCGCTCGCCGAGCGCTCGGTGCACCTCGGCGGCGAAGCCGTACAGCTCCAGCTGCGGGGTGGCCCCCATGCCGTTGACGAGCAGCAGCACCGGGCTGTCCGGGCGCAGGTCCTCGACCACCACCTCCACCGCGTAGTCGGCGATCTCGTGCGAGGTCATCATCGCCCGCCGCTCACGCCCCGGCTCGCCGTGGATGCCCACGCCCAACTCCAGCTCTCCGGCGGGCAGATCGAAGGTGGGGCCGCCCTTGGCCGGGGTGGAGCAGGCGCTGAGCGCCACGCCGAAGCTCCGCGAGAGCTCGTTCACCCGCCGGGCGATCGACTCCACCCGCTCCAGCGGCGCGCCCTCGTCGGCCGCGGCGCCCGCGATCTTCTCCACGAACAGGGTGGCCCCGGTGCCGCGCCGGCCCGCCGTGTAGAGGCTGTCGGTGACCGCCGCGTCATCGTTGACCAGGACCTTGGCGACCTGGATGCCCTCGTCCTCGGCGAGCTCGGCGGCCATGTCGAAGTTGAGCACGTCGCCCGTGTAGTTCTTGACGATGAACAGCACGCCCTTGCCGCTGTCCACCGCGGCCGCCGCGCGCACCATCTGATCCGGCACCGGGGAGGTGAACACCTCGCCGGGGCAGGCGGCGTCGAGCATGCCGGGGCCCACGAAACCGCCGTGCAGCGGTTCGTGCCCCGAGCCGCCGCCGGAAACCAGTCCCACCTTGTCCTCGATCGGTGCGTCCCGCCGGACGATCACCCGGTTGTCGACGTCGACGATCAGCTCGGGGTGGCAGGCGGCCAGTCCGCGCAGGGCGTCGGCGACCACGGTCTCGGGACGTTGATGAGCATTTTCATGGGTGTGTCCGTCCTCCGCCGGATGGGGGTGTGCACCGCTGCAACAGCGTACGGATCCGCCGCGTCCATGGCACCCCTTGGACACTGAGCCGAACGGCCTAATAGGACGAAAAAGGTACATAGACATCATATGGTGCGCGCATGGAGAATACTGCCGCACCGGCGGCCCCCGTCCTGCCCCCGCGCTCCCAGCCCCGCCCGCCGCAGCGGTACCGTCGTCCGGCCCCCTGGCTCGGGCTGGTCGCCATCGGATATGCCGTGGTCCAGCTCGCCATGGTGATCCCGCACACCGGCCACGCGCTGGGCTGGGACGAGTCCGTGTACGTCTCCCAGGTCGATCCGCGCACCCCGCCCGCGTACTTCAGCGCACCCCGCTCGCGCGGCGTCAGTCTCCTGGTCGCGCCCGTCGTGTCCGCCACCGACTCCATTCCGGCGCTGCGGATCCTGCTGATGCTGCTGTCCGCGGGCGCGCTCTACGGCGCCTTCCGGGTCTGGACCCGGCTGCTGCCCGTGCCCCAGGTGGCCCTGGCCGCGCTGCTGTTCTCCGGGCTGTGGATCACCCAGATCAGCGGGCCCGCGGTGATGCCCAACCTCTGGGTGGCGATCGGCGCCGTCGCCGCCGTCGGCTGGTTCCTCCGGGTGCCGGACGAACCGAACGCCCGCTGGTGGCTGGCCGCCGTCCTCGCGGGCGTCACCCTGGTGCGCACCCCCGACGGGGGATGGCTCGCCCTGCCGCTGCTGATCGGGGCGATCGGGACGCGCACCTGGCGGCCCGCCCTGCTTCCGCTGATCGGCGGACCGCTGCTCGGCGCCGCCCAGTGGATCGGCGAGGCGTACGACCGCTTCGGCGGCATCGGGGAGCGGCTGAGCGCCTCCAGCGACGTCGAGGGCGGCATGGGGCTCCACTTCACCGTCGGCGCCGCGCTGCGCAGCCTCAACGGACCCCAGCTGTGCCGCCCCTGCGAGGTGCCGCTGCGCCACCCGGAGCTGACCGTGTGGTGGCTGGCGCTGCCCGTGCTGACCCTCCTCGCCGTCCACACCGCCCTGCGCGACCGCCAGGAGCAGCGCCGGGTGCGGGTGGGGCTCGGCCGCCCGGCCGCCCGGCCCCCCGCCGTACCGCTCACCGTGCTGCCCATCGCCTGCGCGGCCACCCTCGCCCTGCCCTATCTGCTGCTCATCGGCTACTCCGCACCGCGGTTCCTGATGCCCGCCTACGCGCTGCTGGCGCTGCCGATCGCCGGGCTGGTGTTCCGCGCCGTGCGGGCCGCGCGCTCCCCGCAGCACCTGGCGGTCGCCCTCGGGGTGATCATCACCCTCCATCTGGCGAGCCAGTTCGTCATCCTCGACCACACCGCCGAACAGTCCGAGACCACCACCGGCCGCTATCGCACCGCCGCCAAGGGGCTCCAGCGGCTGGGGCTGCGGCCGCCCTGCCTGGTGACCGGCGACCGCGCCCTGCCCGTGGCGTACCACGCGGGCTGCTCCTCGGCCCAGACCAGCGGGAACAACCGGTCCACCTCCCTGCCCACACTGCTGCGCCGCGCCGCCCGGGAACCGACCGCGCTGCTGCTGCGGCGCGGCCGGGCCCGGCCCCCGGCCTACGCCCGCACCTGGATCGCCTATCCGCTGCCGGGCACCGAGTGGAACGCGTATCTGCCACCGGACCAGGCGCGGGAGTGGGAAGCCCGGAAATCCCGACAGGAGACGTCCGGAAACGGTCCGAACATGGGTGCCATGACGATGACCCCCCCGACCACCAGCTGGGCCGGATTCGCGGCGGCCGAGCCCGCCTTCGCCGACTACGCCCAGGACCGCTTCCGGCGCTACCGCCACCATGTGCTGGCCACCCTGCGCCAGGACGGCTCCCCGCGGGTCACCCCGCTCGAAGTGAACTTCCTCTCCGGTGAGTTGTGGCTCGGCATGATGCCGGAGTCGCGCAAGGCGCTGGACCTGCGCCGCGATCCCCGGTTCTCGGTGCAGGCCAACCCCGGCCCGGGCGAGGACCTGACCGAGGGCGACGTCCGGGTGAGCGGCCGGGCGGTCGAGGTGACCGACCCCGAGACGCTCGCCGGCTTCGCCGAGGAGGTCCGGCCGCCCGAGCCCTTCCACCTCTTCCGCGCCGAGGTGACCGAGGTGGTGCACACGGCCCGGGAGAACGGGCGGATGGTGCTGCGGACCTGGCGCCCGGGCCAGCCGGTACGGGTCGTAACGCCGGGCGGCGACGACACCCCGCCCCGGGTGGAGGACTGAGACTCAAGGCGGTGGACCGGGCCGACCGGCCCGGTCCACGGCCCTTCCGTATTGTTGGAACACGTTCTACCGTGCCCCTCGATCCCAGGACGCTCCCAGCCCGCCGTCATGGCGCACGCGAGACTCCAGGAGGGGCCGTGGACCTCGAATACACCCCTGATCAGCGGCGGTTGCGCGATGAGCTGCGCGCGTACTTCGCCGAACTGGTCCCCGATGACGCCTACGCCCGCTACGCCGACTCCGCCGGGCAGAAGCGGTTCTACCGCGAGACCATCCGCCGGCTCGGCACCGACGGCTGGCTGGGGGTGGGCTGGCCACAGGAGTACGGCGGGCGCGGACTCGGCCCGGTCGAGCAGTTCATCTTCTTCGACGAGGCGGCCCAGGCCGGGGTGCCGCTGCCGCTGATGGCGCTCAACACGGTCGGGCCCACGATCATGCGGTACGGCACCGAGGAGCAGAAGGCGTACTTCCTGCCCAGGGTCCTCTCCGGCGAGATCGACTTCGCGATCGGCTACAGCGAGCCCGACGCCGGTACCGACCTCGCCTCGCTCAAGACCCGCGCGGTGCGCGACGGCGACGCATACATCGTCAACGGCCAGAAGACCTGGACCACCAACGGCGACACCGCCGACTGGGTGTGGCTCGCGGTCCGCACCGACCCCGACGCCAAACCCCACAAGGGCATCAGCATCCTGCTGGTCCCGACCGACGACCCCGGCTACTCCTCCACCCTCATCAAGACCCTCGCCTCCCACGACACCACCGCCAGCTACTACGAGAACATCCGGGTCCCGGCCACCCGCCGCGTCGGCGCCGAGAACGAGGGCTGGCGCATGATCACCACCCAGCTCAACTACGAGCGGGTCACCCTCGCCGCCCACGGCACCATGGCCATCCGCGCCCTGCGCGGCGTCCGCCAGTGGGCCGCCGACACCAAGCTCCCCGACGGCCGCCGGGTGATCGACCTGGGCTGGGTGCGCGGCCGACTGGCCCGCACCCACGCCCGGCTGGACGCCATGAAGCTGCTCAACTGGCAGATGGTGGAGGCCCTCGAGCGGGAGGCCCTCACCCCGCAGGACGCCTCCGCCGTCAAGGTGTACGGCTCCGAGGCGCGCCGGGACGCCTACGCCTGGCTGATGGAGATCGTCGGGGCCGCCGGACCGCTCAAGGAGGGCTCGGCGGGCGAGGTCCTCCACGGAGAGCTGGAGCGCGGCTACCGCAGCAGCGTCGTCTTCACCTTCGGCGGCGGCAACAACGAGATCCAGCGGGAGATCATCTCCTGGATCGGGCTGGGGATGCCACGGGTGCGCCGCTGAGCCGCCGCACGGCGGCGCACCCCGTAAGGATCCCGGTCAGCCGCCGACGTACGCCGCGAGGTGCTCACCGGTGAGGGTGGACCGGGCGGCCACGAGGTCGGCCGGGGTGCCCTCGAAGACGACGCGGCCACCGTCGTGACCGGCGCCGGGGCCGAGGTCGACGATCCAGTCGGCGTGGGCCATGACGGCCTGGTGGTGCTCGATGACGATGACCGACTTGCCGGAGTCCACGAGCCGGTCCAGCAGGCCGAGCAGCTGCTCGACATCGGCGAGGTGCAGCCCGGTGGTCGGCTCGTCGAGGACGTAGACCCCGCCCTTGTCGGCCATGTGGACGGCCAGCTTGAGCCGCTGCCGCTCGCCACCGGACAGTGTGGTGAGCGGCTGGCCGAGGGTGAGATAGCCGAGCCCGACGTCCGTCATCCGCTGAAGGATCTTGTGGGCCGCCGGGGTGCGCGCCTCGCCGCTGCCGAAGAACTCCTCGGCCTCGGTCACCGGCATCGCCAGCACCTCGCTGATGTCACGGCCGCCGAGGTGGTACTCCAGCACCGAGGCGCTGAACCGCTTCCCCTCGCAGTCCTCGCAGGGGGTGGCCACGCTCTGCATGATCGCCAGATCGGTGTAGAGGACACCGGCGCCGTTGCAGGTGGGGCAGGCGCCCTCGGAGTTGGCGCTGAACAGGGCCGGCTTGACGCCGTTGGCCTTCGCGAACGCCTTGCGGATCGGGTCCAGCAGCCCGGTGTACGTGGCCGGGTTGCTCCGGCGGGAGCCCCGGATCGGGGTCTGGTCCACCGAGACCACGCCCTCCGGGGCCGGGATGGAGCCGTGCACGAGCGAGCTCTTGCCGGAGCCGGCCACGCCGGTGACGACGCAGAGCACCCCGAGCGGGATGTCGACGTCGACGTCCCGAAGGTTGTTCGCACGCGCGCCGCGGATCTCCAGTTGGCCGGTGGCCTTGCGGACCGTCTCCTTGAGCGTGGCCCGGTCGTCGAGATGGCGGCCGGTGACGCTGCCGGAAGCCCGCAGCCCGTCGACGGTGCCCTCGAAGCACACGGTGCCGCCCGCCGTACCGGCGCCGGGGCCGAGGTCCACGACGTGGTCGGCGATGGCGATCGTCTCCGGCTTGTGCTCCACCACGAGCACCGTGTTGCCCTTGTCCCGCAGCCGCAGCAGCAGGTTGTTCATCCGCTGGATGTCGTGCGGGTGCAGGCCGATGGTGGGCTCGTCGAAGACGTAGGTGACATCGGTGAGCGAGGAGCCGAGGTGGCGGATCATCTTGGTGCGCTGCGCCTCACCGCCGGAGAGGGTGCCCGAGGCCCGGTCCAGCGAGAGATAGCCGAGGCCGATCTCCACGAACGAGTCCAGGGTGTGCTGGAGCTTGGTGAGCAGCGGCGCCACCGACGGCTCCGTCAGCCCGCGGACCCAGTCGGCCAGGTCGCGGATCTCCATCGCACACGCGTCGGCGATGTTGACCTCGCCGATCCTCGAGGAGCGGGCCAGCTCGCTGAGCCGGGTGCCGTCGCACTCGGGGCACTCGGCGAAGGTGACCGCCCGGTCCACGAAGGCCCGGATGTGCGGCTGCATCGACTCCCGGTCCTTGGACAGGAACGACTTCTGGAGCTTGGGGATCAGCCCCTCGTAGGTGAGGTTGACCCCGTTGATCTTCACCTTGGTCGGCTCGCGGTAGAGGAAGTCGTGCCGCTCCTTCTTGGTGTACTCGCGGATCGGCTTGTCCTTGTCGAAGAAGCCCGACTCGGAGATGACCCGTACGACCCAGCCGTCCCCGGTGTAGGTGGGGATGGTGAACGGGTCCTCGGAGAGCGACTTGGAGTCGTCGTACAGCTGGGTGAGGTCGATGTCGGAGACCGTGCCCCGGCCCTCGCAGTGGGTGCACATGCCGCCGGTGCGGCTGAAGCTCACCTTCTCGGTCTTCGTCTTCTCGGCCCCGCGGTCGACCGTGAAGCCACCGGTCGCCGAGACCGAGGCCGTGTTGAAGGAGTACGCGGCGGGCGGGCCGATGTGCGGTGTGCCCAGCCGGCTGAAGAGGATGCGCAGCATCGCGTTGGCGTCGGTGGCGGTGCCCACGGTGGAGCGGGGGTCGGAGCCCATCCGCTGCTGGTCGACGGTGATGGCGGTGGTCAGCCCGTCGAGCACGTCGACCTCGGGGCGCGCCAGGTTCGGCATGAACCCTTGGAGGAAGGCGCTGTAGGTCTCGTTGATCAGCCGCTGTGACTCCGCGGCGATCGTGTCGAACACCAGCGAGCTCTTGCCCGAGCCCGAGACGCCGGTGAACACCGTCAGCCGGCGCTTCGGGATCTCGATGCTGACGTCCTTGAGGTTGTTCTCGCGCGCGCCGTGCACCCGGATCAGATCGTGGCTGTCGGCGGCGTGGGGTTCAGGCGACCGCGTGTCCGTGTCCGTGGCCCTGCTCATGGTGTCTCTCCATCTGTTCGGGCGGGGGCCGCCCGCACGGCCCCCGCCGGTGTCGCCCGAATCGACCTGACCGGCTTCGAACAATACGTCCGATGCGCAGGTCATGGCCTTTTCGCCTGCGGCTCAGCGCACCTCGTTGATGCGGATCATGTTGCCCGCGGGGTCGCGGAAGGCGCAGTCGCGGATCCCGTACGGCTGTGCGGTCGGCTCCTGGACTACCTCCGCGCCGCTGGTCCGCACCCGCTCGAAGACGCCGTCGAGGTCGGCGGTGGCCAGGGTGATACGGGCGTAGCTGCCCTTGGCCATCATCTCCACGACGGTGCGGCGCTCGTCGTCGGTGATGCCGGGGCCGAGGGCCGGAGGCTCCAGCACGATGGATGTCTCGGGCCGGCCGGCGGGGCCGACCGTGATCCAGCGCATCCCGCCGTCCCCGACGTCCCTACGGACTTCGAAGCCGAGGGTGTCGCGGTAGAAGGCCAGGGAGGCGTCGGGGTCGTCATGCGGAAGGAACGTCCAGTGAATGGTGAGGTCCATGGCGCAGACGCTAGCCACGCCTCCGCGACCGGGGCTTCTCCATTCCTGATCGGTCCTGATCGGTCCTGATCGGTCCGGACGCGGGTGATTGTCGATCCACACCGGTCACGGCGGCGCTGTGGGAAACTGGGCCGGTGAAACGGCAGGATCTCGATGACCTCGTCCGGCTGCGGCGGGCCCGCGACCGGATGGACCGCGACTACGCCGAGCCGCTCGACGTCCCGGCGCTGGCGCGGGGCGCCCTGATGTCGCCGGGCCACTTCTCGCGCAGCTTCCGCGCCGCCTTCGGCGAGAGCCCGTACAGCTATCTGATGACCCGCCGCATCGAGCGGGCCAAGGCGCTGCTGCGGCGCGGCGACCTCACGGTGACCGAGGTCTGCATCGCGGTCGGCTGTACCTCGCTGGGGTCGTTCAGCTCGCGCTTCACACAGCTGGTCGGCGAGAGCCCGAGCGCGTACCGGGGCCGTGACCATGATCATGGCGCCGCCATCCCTGCGTGCATGGCCAAGATCTACACGCGGCCGGTCAGGAACGGAGAAGCGAGTGTCGCCGCTCGGCCGTAGCGTGAGCGGTATGGACATCACCCTTTCCACATGCTTCATCGCCGTCGACGACCACGACAGGGCGATCGCCTTCTACCGCGATGTGCTCGGCCTCGAGGTCCGCAATGACGTGGGGTTCGAGGGGATGCGCTGGGTCACCGTCGGGTCGCCGTCGCAGCCGGACGTGAACATCGTCCTGGAACCGCCCCTCGCCGACCCGAACGCCTCCCCGGCCGACAGACAGACCATGGCGGAGCTGATGGCCAAGGGCTTGCTGCGCGGCGTCATCTTCGCCACGGACGACTGCGACGCCACCTTCGAGCGCGTCAGCGCCGCGGGCGGCGAGGTGCTGCAGGAGCCCATGGACCAGCCCTACGGCGTCCGCGACTGCGCCTTCCGCGACCCCGCCGGGAATCTGCTGCGCTTCACCCAGCCGCTCAAGAAGTGAGCCCCGGGGCGGTCCCGCCCCGGGGCCCGCTGACGCCCAGGGCACGCGTAGGGCACGCCTAGGGCTTGTCCGGCACGTCTTGCCGCCTGCGGCGGGCTGCTCCCCTTCCCGACACCTGACGATATGCGGCTCCGCCGCGTGGATCGCTATGCGGCCCCGCCGCGTGGTCCGCCGGACACTCCGTAGGCTGGCCGTCGGGAGGTGGTGGCCATGGCGGCGGCCATACGGCGGGGCGGATCGGACGGCGACCCGGGGCTCTACGGCCCCCGGTCGGTCACCTGGCAGATGCACGGCGACCCGGTGATGTGGATCGCGGGGGTGCGCGCCCTGTACCTCCAGGCGCTGCACCCGCTCGCGGTGCGCGGCGTCACCCAGAACTCCGACTTCCGCGAGGACGCCTGGGGGCGGCTGCTGCGCACCGCGCGGTTCGTCGCCACCATCACCTACGGCACCACCGAGGCGGCCGAGCGGGCGGGCGCCAAGGTCCGGGGCATTCACCGCAGGCTCTCCCTGACCGACCCGGTCACCGGGGTCCGGCACGGCGTCGACGAGCCCGAGCTGCTGCTGTGGGTGCACTGCGCCGAGATCGACTCCTACCTTCACGTGGTGCGGCGCTCCGGCTATCCGCTCACCGACGCACAGGCGGACGCCTATGTCGCCGAGAACGTGGTGTCCGCCCGGCTGGTCGGCCTCGACCCCGCCGAGGTACCGGCCGATACGGCGGCGCTCGCCGCGTACTTCGCCACGGTGCGCCCCGAACTCGCCGCCACCCCCGAGGCCCGCGAGGTGGACGCCTTTCTGCGGCGGCCCCCGGTCCATGCCCTGCTCGTCCCGGCGCGCGAGGTGATCTGGGGGCGCTTCGCCTCGCTCGCCTACGGGACCCTGCCCCGTACGCCCACGCGCTGTACGGGCGCCCGGCGCCCCCGCCGCGGGTGGTCACCCGCAGGCTGCGGGTGATGGGCAGGGCACTGCGCTGCATCCCGCCCACGGCCCGCTGGCAGCTGCCGCCGAAGCACATCCTGCGGGCGGTCGAACGGCTCGGCCCGGGCAGCCGCCCCTCGCCCTACAAACTGCGCAGAAACGCGGCCATACTGGACAGCGGGGATGCGGCGGGTGCGCGGCCGTGCACGGCCGGTCTCCACGGGGGCGGCGGGAGCTGACTTCCGCCGGGGCAGGGGGAGCATGGCGGACATCAAGCTGATCCAGGGCCGATATCGGCTCCTGGACCGGATCGGGCGCGGGGGAATGGGCGAGGTGTGGCGGGCGCGGGACGAGTCGCTCGGCCGCCGCGTCGCCGTCAAATGCCTCAAACCGCTGGGGTCGCGGCACGACCCCTCGTTCACCGGTGTGGTGCGCGAGCGGTTCCGCCGGGAGGCGCGGGTCGCCGCCGCGCTGCAGCACCGCGGGGTCACCGTGGTGCATGACTTCGGTGAGCACGAGGGCGTGCTCTACCTGGTCATGGAGCTGCTGGAGGGCCGTGACCTCGGCCGGCTGCTGAGCGACAACGCGCGCCGACCGCTGCCGGTCCCCGAGGTGCTGGACATCGCCGAGCAGGTGGCCGACGCCCTCGCCTACACCCATGGCCAGGGCGTGGTGCACCGCGATCTGAAGCCGGCCAACATCATGCGGCTCACCGACGGCACCGTGAAGCTCTGCGACTTCGGCATCGCCCGCCTCGGCGATGACGTCGGCTTCACCTCCCGGCTCACCGGCACCGGCGTCGCCATGGGCACCCCGCACTACATGTCGCCCGAGCAGATCGCGGGCGACCCGGTCGACCACCGCAGCGATCTGTACTCGCTGGGCTGTGTGCTCTACGAACTGGCCACGGGGGCGCCGCCGTTCGCCCTCGACGACGCCTGGGCGATCCTCGTCGGCCACCGCCACACCCCGCCCACCCCGCCGCGCCGCCGCCGGCCCGAACTCCCCGAGCGGTTCGAGCGCGCCGTCCTCGATCTGCTGGCCAAGACCCCGGAGGACCGTCCGCGCGACGCCGCCGAGTTCGCCGGTCGGATCGCCCCGGGGCGCGCATCCCGGCGGCCGCCGCCGTTTCCCGAGCCGCGTGGCGCGCCCCCGGTCGCGGGACCGTTGGCTCCGGGCCTTCTGACCGCCGGGCCGCCGGCTCCGCGCCTCCCTGGCTGGGCCCGCCGTATGACCACCGGGACCAAGGCGCACACCGGCGGCGTGGGACTGCTGTCGGCGACCCCGCCCGACGCGGCGGCCGCGCTGACCGGCGCCTGGACCGGCGACCGCGTCCCCGCGCACCCCGCCCCGCCGACCCCGCCCGGGGTACGGGCCCGGCTCGCCGAGCGGCACCGCGCGGCGCTGGGCCTGGGGCGGGCGGGCCGCTGGACGGAGGCCGTGGAAACCCACCGCGCGCTGGCCGCCGAGCGCGAGCGTGCGCTGGGCGCCGACCACCCCGACACCCTCGCCAGCCGCTACGAGATCGCCTTCGCCCTCGGGATGCTGGGCCGCCCCGGCGACGCGCTGCGCGAGTACGAGCGGGTCGCGGCGGGCCGTCGGCGCGTTCTGGGCCCCGACCATCCGGACACCCTCGCCGCCCGCCAGGAGACCGCGTTCACCCTGGGCCGCCTCGGCCGCTTCCCCGAGGCCCAGGACGTCTACACGGCCGTGCTCGCCGCCCGCGAGCGGACCGTGGGCGCCGACCACCCCGACACCCTGCGCTGCCGCCACAACCTCGCCTTCAACCTGGGCTGTCTGGGGCGCCGGGAGGAGGCGTACCGGATGGCGGAGCGGGTGGCCGCGGCCCGCGCCCGGGTGCTGGGCCCCGACCACCCCGACACGCTGGTCACCCGCTACGAGGTGGCATGCGCCCTCGGCCGCCTCGACCGCTGGGGCGAGGCCCTGGGCGTCTTCCGCGAGGTGGCCGCCGCCCGCGCCCGCACCCTCGGCCCCCACCACCCCGACACCCTCGCCGCCCGCTACGAGATCGGCGTCGGCCTGGGGTGGCTGGACCGGGGCGAGGAGGCCCTCGCGGTCTACCGTGCGTTGGTCGAGGACCGCACCCGCGCCCAGGGCCCGGCCGATCCGGAGACCCTGCGCGCCCGGCACGGCCTCGGCGTCGGCCTGGGGCGGTTGGGCCGCTGGGAGGAGGCGCTCGCCGAGGCGCGGGAGGTCTGCGCCCTGCGCGAGCGCGCCCTGGGCCCGGACCACCCGGACACCCTGGTCAGCCGTCGTGAGGTGGCCGTCGCCCTGGGCTGGCTCGGCCGCTGGTCCGACGCGCTGGCCGACTACCGCCGGGTGACCCGGGCCCGCGTGCGTGTCCTCGGTCCCGACCACCCCGACACCCTGGTCAGCCGCGACGACGAGGCGCACTGCCTGGAGCGGCTGGGCCGCAGCGAGGAGACGGGCGAGGCGCCCGAGACGGCCGAGGCGCCTGAGACGGCTGGGGCGGCCGAGACGGCGGGGCGGCGGGCGCGGCGGAGGTGACCTTCGGCGGCGGCGGTGCCGCCTGGGGCCGAGGTGACCTCCGGGCGGCCTGGTCCCGGCTATCACCGCGTGCTAACCAGAGGGCATGTCTCACAGCGATGCGTACGACGTCGTCATCGTCGGCGGTGGTCACAACGGTCTGGTCGCCGCCGCGTACCTCGCCCGTGCCGGGCGGAGCGTGCTGGTGCTCGAGCGGCTTGGCCACACCGGTGGCGCGGCCGTGTCCACGCGGCCCTTTCCCGGGGTGGACGCACGGCTCTCGCGCTACTCCTACCTGGTCAGCCTGTTGCCGCGGCGGATCGTCGACGACCTCGGACTGCGCTTCGCGGTGCGCAAGCGCGCGGTGTCCTCGTACACGCCCGACGTCCGGGGCGGGCGCCCCACCGGGCTGCTGGTGGACACCGCCGCCACCGGCCGGACGCGCGCCGCGTTCGAGCGGCTGACCGGGTCGGAGCGCGAGTACGTGTCCTGGGAGCGGTTCTACGGCATGACCCGGCGCGTCGCCGAGCGGGTCTTCCCCACGCTGACCGAGCCGCTGCCCACCCGGGAGGAGCTGCGGGCGCGGATCGGGGACGACGCGGCGTGGCAGGCGCTGTTCGAGCGGCCGCTGGGGGAGGCGATCGAGGCCGCGTTCGACGACGACCTCGTCCGGGGCGTGGTCCTCACCGACGCGCTCATCGGCACCTTCGCCCGGGCCCACGACCCGTCGCTGCGTCAGAACCGCTGCTTCCTCTACCACGTGATCGGCGGCGGCACCGGGGACTGGGACGTTCCCGTCGGCGGCATGGGCGCGCTCACCGACGCCCTCGCCGACGCCGCCCGCGCGGCGGGCGCGCGGATCGCCACCGGGCGCGAGGTCACGTCGATCGCCACCGACGGCACCTCGGCGGAGGTGCGGTACGAGGGCGAGGCGGGGAGGGCACCGCGGCCGCCCGGTACGTGCTCGTCGGGGCCGCCCCGCGCGAGCTGGCCCGACTGCTGGGCGAGGAGCCGCCCGCGCCGCCCGCCGAAGGGGCGCAGCTCAAGGTGAACATGCTGCTGCGCAGGCTGCCCGCGCTGCGCGACCGCGAGGTGGACCCGCGCGAGGCGTTCTCCGGGACGTTCCACATCGCCGAGGGGTACGGCGCGCTGGAGGAGGCGTACCGCCAGGCGGCCGCGGGGGAGCTGCCGCACCGGCCGCCGTCGGAGATCTACTGCCACTCGCTGACCGATCCGTCGATCCTCGGCCCGGAGCTCGCGCGCGAGGGCTATCAGACCCTGACCCTGTTCGGACTGCACACCCCCGCCCGGCTGTTCACCGAGGACAACGACGCGGCGCGCACCGCGCTGCTGCGCGCCACCCTCGCGGAGCTGGACGCCCATCTGGCCGAGCCGATCACCGACTGTCTGGCCCGGGACGCCGACGGGCGCCCGTGCATCGAGGCCAAGACCCCGCTGGACCTGGACGCCGACCTGCGGCTGCCCGGCGGCAACATCTTCCACCGGGACCTGGCCTTCCCGTACGCCCAGGAGGGCACCGGCCGCTGGGGCGTGGAGACGCGCCACGCCAATGTGCTGCTGTGCGGCGCGGGCGCGGTGCGCGGCGGCGGGGTGAGCGGGGTCCCCGGGCACAACGCGGCCATGGCGGTGCTGGAGAAGTGACCCCCCGGACCCCCGGACCCCCGGATCCCCGGATCCCCGGATCCCCGGATCCCCGGATCCCCGGACCCCTCCGGACGGCCCGGGGCGCGGATTTCTTGCTTCGAATCTGACGTAGCGTCAGAAAAACTCTTCCTTCGTCCGGCGCCCTGCGGCATCCTGCCGCCCATGCAGACGGAGCTGAGCACAAGGCTGGGTGTCGAGCACGCCGTCTTCGGCTTCACGCCGTTTCCCGCCGTGGCCGCGGCGATCAGCCGGGCCGGCGGCTTCGGTGTGCTCGGCGCGGTCCGTTACGGCGCGGGCGAGGAACTGGCCCGCGACCTCGACTGGATGGAGGCGCACACCGACGGCAGACCGTACGGCCTGGACGTCGTGATGCCCGCGAAGAAGGTGGAGGGGGTCACCGAGGCCGATATCGAGGCGATGATCCCCGAGGGCCACCGCGCCTTCGTCCGGGACACCCTCGCCAAGCACGGCGTCCCCGAGCTCGCCGAGGGCGAGGCGTCCGGCTGGCGGATCACCGGCTGGCTCGAGCAGGTGGCCCGCAGCCAGCTCGACGTGGCCTTCGACTACCCCGTGAAACTCCTGGCCAACGCCCTGGGTTCGCCCCCGGCCGATGTCGTGGCCCGCGCCCATGACCACGGCATCCTCGTGGCCGCCCTCGCGGGCAGCGCCCGCCACGCCCTCCACCACAAGGAGGCGGGGCTCGATGTCATCGTCGCCCAGGGCTATGAGGCGGGCGGCCACACCGGTGAGATCGCCTCCATGGTGCTCACCCCCGAGGTGGTACGAGCCGTGGGCCCGCTGCCCGTGCTCGCCGCGGGCGGCATCGGCAGCGGTGAGCAGATCGCCGCCGGACTGGCGCTCGGCGCCCAGGGCGTGTGGATCGGCTCCCTCTGGCTCACCACCGAGGAGGCCGAACTCCATTCGGCGGCCCTCACCCGCAAGCTGCTGGCGGCCGGGTCCGGGGACACCGTGCGCTCCCGCGCCCTCACCGGCAAACCCGCCCGCCAGCTGCGCACCGAGTGGACCGACGCCTGGGAGGACCCGGACGGCCCGGGCCCGCTGCCCATGCCGCTCCAGGGGCTCCTGGTGGCCGAGGCCGTCTCGCGCATCCAGAAGTACGAGGTGGAACCGCTGCTCGGCACGCCGGTCGGCCAGATCGTCGGCCGGATGGACTCCGTCCGCCCGGTGCAGGCCGTCTTCGACGAGCTGACCCGCGGCTTCGAGCGCGCCATCGACCGCGTCAACCGCATCGCCGGACGCGCCTGACCGCGCCCGCCCCGCGCACCCCCGTTCCGCCCCCGCACACCCCCGTTCGCCATTCCCCTGATCCCGCCGTCAGAAGGAGGACCGGACCGTCATGTCGTCCCCTACACCCAACGGCTTCTGGGCCCAGGCCGCGCTCGAGCCCGACCGCACCGTGCTCATCGCCCCGGACGGTGAGGAGTGGACCGCCGGGCGGCTGCACAGCGCGTGCAACCGGCTCGTCGGCGGGCTGCGCGCCGCCGGGCTGCGCCGCGGCGACGCCCTCGCGGTCGTCCTGCCCAACGGGGTGGAGTTCTTCGTCGCCGCGCTCGCCGCCACCCAGGCCGGGCTCTATCTGGTGCCGGTCAACCACCATCTGGTCGGCCCCGAGATCGCCTGGATCGTCTCCGACTCCGGCGCCAAGGTGCTGATCGCCCATGAGCGCTACGGCGGGCAGGCGGCCGCGGCCGCCGACGAGGCGGGGCTGCCCACGACCCACCGCTACGCGGTCGGCGCCATCGACGGCTTCCGCCCGTACGCCGAGCTCCTCGAGGGGCAGCCGGAGGAGCCGCCCGCCGACCGCGAGCTGGGCTGGGTGATGAACTACACCTCCGGCACCACGGGTCGGCCGCGCGGCATCCGCCGGGCGCTGACCGGAAAGCTCCCCGAGGAGAGTCACCTCGGCGGCTTCCTGCGGTTCTTCGGCATCAGGCCGCGCGCCGAGGAGCCCGACCACGTCCATCTGGTGTGCTCACCGCTGTACCACACCGCCGTCCTGCAGTTCGCGAGCTCCTCGCTGCACATCGGCCATCCCCTGGTGCTCATGGACAAGTGGACGCCCCAGGAGATGCTGCGCCTGATCGACACCTACCGCTGCACGCACACCCATATGGTGCCCACCCAGTTCCACCGGCTGCTCGCCCTCCCCGACGAGGTCAAGCGGTCCTACGACGTCTCGTCGATGCGCCACGCCATCCACGGCGCCGCGCCCTGCCCCGACCACGTCAAGCGCGGAATGATCGACTGGTGGGGCGGCTGTGTCGAGGAGTACTACGCGGCCAGCGAGGGCGGCGGCGCCTTCGCCACCGCCGAGGACTGGCTGAAGAAGCCGGGGACCGTCGGCCGCCCCTGGCCGATCAGCGAGATCGCCATCTTCGACGACGAGGGCACCCGGCTGCCGGCCGGTGAACTCGGCACCGTCTACATGAAGATGAGCACCGGGGGCTTCGCCTACCACAAGGACAAGTCCAAGACCGAGAAGAACCGCATCGGCGACTTCTTCACCGTCGGCGACCTCGGCCTCCTCGACGAGGACGGCTATCTCTACCTCCGCGACCGCAAGATCGACCTGATCATCTCCGGCGGGGTCAACATCTACCCGGCCGAGATCGAGGCCGCGCTGCTCACCCATCCGGCCGTGGCCGACGCCGCCGCCTTCGGGATCCCCCACGAGGACTGGGGCGAGCAGGTCATCGCGGTCGTGGAGCCCGCCGAGGGGCATGCGCCGGGGCCCGGCCTGGCCGAGGAGATCCTCGCCCACTGCACCACCCGGCTCGCCGGGTACAAATGCCCCAAGTCGGTGGATTTCATTGCCGAGATGCCACGCGACCCCAACGGCAAGCTCTATAAGCGGCGGCTGCGCGAGCCGTACTGGGAAGGTGCGGTCGACGCAGGTCAGGCCCCGCATTGAGCGTGGGGTTGTCAACTTAATGTCGGTCGCGCTATATAAAAAGGCATAGGGCATCGCACGCAGCGCGATACGAAAAGGAGTGATCTGTGATGCTCATGCGCACCGACGCCTTCCGGGACCTCGACCGACTCTCCCAGCAGCTGCTCGGCACCGCCGCACGGCCGGCCGCCATGCCGATGGACGCCTACCGCGCGGGCGACGAGTTCGTCGTCCACTTCGATCTCCCGGGCATCGATCCGAACACCATCGACCTCGATGTCGAGCGCAATGTGCTGACCGTCCGCGCCGAGCGCCGCTCCCCGGCCCCCGAGGGCGCCGAGATGATCGCCTCGGAGCGCCCGTCCGGCCTCCACACCCGTCAGCTCATCCTCGGGGACACCCTCGACACCGAGGGGATCGACGCCTCGTACGACGCGGGGGTCCTCACCCTGCGCCTGCCGATCTCGGAGAAGGCCAAGCCGCGCAAGATCAAGATCAGCGAGGGGACGGGCGCGCCCCACCAGCTGACCGCCTGACGCATCCCCACCCCTTCACGAGAAAGGCACCTTCACACCCATGTTCCAGCAGCGTCGCCCGGGGCCGCAGGAGTCCGGTATGACGTACGACGAGCTGATCGAGGCGGTGCGGTACGACGGCCTCTACTCCACCCGGGAGAGGGCGGAGGAGGTCACCCGCACCGTGCTGGCCGCCCTGGGACGTCAGCTCACCGGTGAGGAGCGGGTCGCCCTGGCCGCGGCACTGCCCCGGAGGGCGGCGCGGGTGCTCGCCGCCGAGATCCCCGGCTCCGAGCGGCTGACCGGCTGGGGATTCGTCAAGGAGATCGCCGCGCACACCCCCGGATCCACTCGGGCGACGGCCCGCTGGGACGCCGGATCGGTGCTGGGAATCATCGGGCGGGTGGCGGGCCCGGAACTCCTGCGCCGCATCCTCGACCAGCTGCCCGAGGGCTACGCCCTGCTGTTCGGCCAGGCCGAACTGGCCCGGCCCCCGCAGCCCGCCTGATCCGGCCGGGGCTCACGGGGCCGGTTCCGCCTTCCGCGGGACCTGCCCCGTGGCGTGCTCGCGGTGCGGCGCCCTATGGTTCCAGAACCCGCTGGGCGCCACCCGGGCCGCCCGGACGACGCCTCAGCCATCCGGGCCGCCCGGACGACGCCTCAGGCCACCCGGGCCGCCCGGACGATGGCGCGGGCCGCCCGTACCGCCGAGAGAGGAACCCCGCCCATGCGACCGCATCCGTCCCCGCGCCATGCGCTGATCGCCGTGCTGGCCGCCACGGTGCTGGCCACCGGGGCCACCACCGCCGTCGCCGGACCGGTCGGCCCGGCGGCCGGTCCGGCCCGTGTCCAGCACGGCACCCTGCGGCCGCTGGTCGAACTGTCCGCGCAGCGGGTGCTGGTGGCGGACGAGGTCGCCGCCGCGAAGTGGGGCACGGACAGCCCGATCGACGACCCCGCGCGGGAGCGGGAGGTGCTGGCGGCGGTGGCGCGGCAGGCCGAGGAGCTGGGCGCCGACCCGGTGGCCACATCGAGGATCTTCCGCGACCAGATCGAGGCCAGCAAGGTCGTCCAGCGCGGCCTCTACAGCCGCTGGGACGCCGACCCCTCACAGGCGCCCACCGAACGCCCCGACCTCGGCCGGGTCCGGCTGGAGATCAACCGGATCAACGGCGAACTCGTGCGCGCCATCGCGGACTCGGCGGCCGTGCGCGAGTCCCCCTCCTGCGTGGGACGGCTCACGGCCGGGACCGCCGCCGTGGTCCACGGGCGGCATCTGGACCCGCTGCACACCGTGGCGCTGGTCCGTTCCCTGCCCTCGGTGTGCGAGCGCGGAGCGCCGTAAGGCGGCGGTCAGGCCACGGGGCGGTCGTTGAGGACGCGCTGGAAGAGCAGGTGGTCCCGCCAGGCGCCGGCGATGTGCAGATAGTCCGGCGCCATGCCGATCCGGGTGAATCCGCAGCCCAGCAGGACGCGTTGGGACGGGATGTTCTCCAGCAGTGTGCTGGCCTCGATCCGGTGCAGTCCGAGCCGCTCATCGGCCGTCCGGCAGACGGAGCGGACGGCCAGGGTGGTCAGCCCGCGGCCGGCGTGCCCGGCGTCGATCCAGTAGCCGAGATGGGCGTTGCGCCAGGGCCCGAGGACGATCTGCGACAGCGTGACCGTGCCCAGGATCCGCTCGCCGCCGGTCAGCACCCAGGGCACCATCCGGCCGGACTCCCACTGCTCCAGCTGGTCCCGCAGCCGGGCGGCCTGGCCGTCGGCGGTGAAGAAGCTCTCGTCCCGCCGCGGGCTGGAGGGGCGCAGATGCTCATGGTTGCGGGTGAACGCGTCCGCGAGCGCCTCGGCGTCGTCCTCGACGGCGATCCGCATCGTGATCCCGTCGGCCAGGGGCACGGGAGGAAGCCCGACCGTCGCGGGAGGTACGGGTGTCGCGGGAGCCGCAAGAGCACCAGGAGTCACAGGAGCACCAGCGGTCACCGGAGTCGCGGGCGTCACAGGCGGAAGGGTCACCCGGTCAGCCTAGTCGGCGTGGCGGTTCATCCGGGATGCGAGGTGTCCTGGTCCGCCCCCTCCGCCACCGCCCGCGCCCAGCGGTAGTCCGCCTTGCCGCTGGGGGAGCGCTGGATGCGGTCGGTGAAGACGACCGTACGGGGGATCTTGTAGCCCGCGAGCCGCTCCCGGCAGTGGTCGCGGACCGCGTCGGCGGTGAGCCCGGACGCCTCCGCCCGGGGCTGGACGACGGCCGCGACACGATGGCCCCAGCGGGTGTCCGGAACGCCCGCCACCAGCGCGTCGTACACATCCGGATGGGCCTTCAGGGCCTGTTCGACCTCCTCCGGGTAGACCTTCTCGCCCCCGGTGTTGATGCACTGGGAACCGCGCCCGAGGACGGTGATCACACCGTTCTCGTCGACGGTCGCCATGTCGCCGAGCAGCACCCAGCGCTCCCCGTCCGCCTCGAAGAACGTCTCGGCGGTTTTCTTCGGGTCGTTGTAGTAGCCGAGCGGCACATGGCCGCGCTGGGCGATCCGGCCGGGCTCACCGGGCGCCACCGGGGCGAGGGTCGCCGGGTCCACCACGGTCGTCCGGGCGTTGACGCTCAGCCGGAAGCCCTTCTCGGGGCCGGAGTCGGCGGTGGCCGTGCCGTTGAACCCGGACTCCGAGGAGCCGAAGTTGTTCAGCAGCAGGGTGTGCGGGGAGAGCTCGGCGAACTGGGCGCGTACGGTCTCCGACAGGATCGCGCCCGAGCTGCTGACGCTGAGCAGCGAGGAGAGATCGGTGCCCTTGAGGGGTCCGGTCAGGGCGTCCACCAGGGGCCGCAGCATCGCGTCACCGACCAGCGAGGCCGCGGTGACCTTCTCCTTCTCGATGGTCCTCAGCACCTCCTCCGGCACGAACTTCCGGTGCAGCACCACCTTCTGACCGAAGTTGAACCCGATGAAGGCCGTAAGGGTGGAGGTTCCGTGCATCAGCGGCGGGGTGGGGAAGAAGACCAGTCCCTCGCCGCCCGCGGCCACCCGCTCGGCCAGCTCCTCCGGGCGCTCGACGGGCTGGCCGGTCGGAGCGCCGCCGCCGAGACCGGAGAAGAACAGGTCCTCCTGCCGCCAGACCACGCCCTTGGGCATCCCGGTGGTGCCGCCGGTGTAGATGATGAAGCGGTCGTCGGCGGACCGCGCCGGGAAGCCGCGCTCGGGCGACCCGGACGCCTCGGCGTCGGTGAACGCCACGGCCGACCCGGGGCCGTCCCCGGGGCCGACCCGCACCAGATGGCGCAGGGTGCGGGTGTGGGGCAGCGCGGCGGCCACCCGCTCGCCGAACTCGGCGTCGTAGACCAGCGCGGCCAGCTCCGCGTCGCGGTAGAGGTAGACCAACTCGTCCTCGACGTAGCGGTAGTTGACGTTCACCGGCACCGCCCGGATCTTCAGGCAGGCCAGCGCGGTCTGGAGGTACTCCACGCCGTTGCACAGATGCAGTCCGACATGCTCGCCCGGGGCGATACCGCTGTCCAGCAGATGGTGGCCGAGCCGGTTGGCGGCCGCGTCCAGCTGGGCGTAGCTGAGCCGTCGTTCGGCCCCGGTGCCGGGGTGGTCGAGGTAGACCAGCGCCTCTCTGCCGGGCACCGTGTCGACGATCGACTCGAACAGGTCGGCAAGGTTGTACTCCATGACTCCTCCTGACCCCTCGATCCGGCGGCTCGGCGCTCATTAGAGCCGCGCCGGGATGAGGTGGGAAGGCCCACGGAACAAGA
Organism: Streptomyces violaceusniger; assembly: GCA_005405945.1. Lineage (GTDB taxonomy): Bacteria > Actinomycetota > Actinomycetes > Streptomycetales > Streptomycetaceae > Streptomyces > Streptomyces violaceusniger. Next base: position 2,127,855 of record BJHW01000001.1, on the reverse strand, counting down.
AATCTGACTGAGCATCAGATTTCTCTTGAAGTCGGTCCCCGGCTGCTGCAACCTGTTCTAGGTCTCGAGACGGGAGGACGTCGTGACAAGCGGGACCGAACACCTCATCGTCGAGCGCGTCGGCGCGACCCTGGTGCTCACCTTGAACCGGCCCGAGGCCAGGAACGCGCTCTCGCTGCCGATGCTCGTCGGGCTGTACGACGGCTGGACCGAGGCCGACGAGGACGACGCCGTGCGCTCGGTGGTGCTCACCGGCGCAGGCGGGGCCTTCTGCGCGGGAATGGACCTCAAGGCGCTCGCGGGCGGCGGCCGGATGGACGGACAGCACGTCCGCGACCGCCTCGCGGCCGACCCCGATCTGCACTGGAAGGCGATGCTCCGCCACCATCGGCCGCGCAAGCCGGTGATCGCCGCCGTCGAGGGGCCCTGTGTCGCGGGCGGCACCGAGATCCTCCAGGGCACCGACATCCGTATCGCGGGCCGCGGCGCCACCTTCGGGCTGTTCGAGGTACGGCGCGGGCTGTTCCCCATCGGCGGCTCCACTGTACGGCTGGCCCGCCAACTGCCCCGCACCCACGCCCTGGAGATGCTGCTCACCGGGCGCCCCTACCCGGCCGAGGAGGCGGCGCGGATCGGGCTGATCGGCCATGTCGTCCCGGACGGCACGGCGCTGGAGAAGGCCCTGGAGCTCGCCGAGCTGATCAACGCCAACGGCCCGCTGGCCGTCGAGGCGGTCAAGGCGTCCGTCTACGAGACCGCCGAGATGACCGAGACCGACGGCCTGAAGTCCGAACTGATACGTGGCTGGCCCATTTTCGACACCGCCGACGCCAAGGAGGGCTCGAAAGCCTTCGCGGAGAAACGGCCGCCGGTCTACCGCCGGGCGTGACCCCCACACCTCAGGCCGGCCGCACCCACCCCGCGGCCGGGCCCGCCGCACCCACCCCGCGGCCGCGCGGAAGGAGACGCACCCCCATGACCCCGGCCCCCTCACCCGAAGTGCTCCAGGCGCCTTTAGTCGTCGAGTTCCCGTTCACCCGCTCCCTCGGCCCGGTCCAGAGCGCCTTCCTCACCGGACTGCGCGAACGGACCGTGCTCGGCGTGCGCACCACCGACGGCAGGGTGCTGGTGCCGCCCGTCGAATACGACCCGGTCACCGCCGACGAGCTGTCCGACCTCGTCGAGGTCGCCGCCACCGGCACCGTCACCACCTGGGCCTGGAACCCCTCGCCGCGCCGCGGCCAGCCCCTGCGCACCCCCTTCGCCTGGGTGCTGGTGCGGCTGGACGGCGCGGACACCGCCCTCCTCCACGCCCTCGACGCACCCGGCCCCGACGCCGTGCGCACCGGCATGCGGGTGCGGATCCGCTGGGCCGCGGAGCGCGAGGGCGCCATCACCGACATCGCCTGCTTCGAGCCGTACGACGGCGCCGAGGGCGGCGAAGCCGTGCCGCACAGCGGTACGTTCGCCGACCCCGTCAGCGGCATCGTGGCCCCCGCCCGCCTCGACTACACCTACGCGCCCGGCCGTGCCCAGTCGCGCTATCTGAGGGCCCTCGCCGACCACACCACCTACGGGGAGCGCTGCCCGTCCTGCCGCAAGGTGTACGTCCCGCCCCGGGGCGCCTGCCCCACCTGCGGTGTCGCCACCGACGAACAGGTGGAGGTCGGCCCGCGCGGCACGGTCACCACCTTCTGCATCGTCAACATCAAGGCCCGCAACCTCGACATCGAGGTGCCGTACGTCTACGCCCACATCGCCCTGGACGGCGCCGATCTGGCCCTCCACGCGCGCATCGGCGGCATCCCCTACGACGAGGTGCGCATGGGGCTGCGCGTGGAGCCCGTATGGAGCGAGGACGGCCGCTACCCCGACCACTACCGCCCCACCGGCGAACCCGACGCCGACTACGACACCTACAAGGAGCTGTTGTAGATGCGAGAGGTGGCCATCGTCGCCTTCGGCCAGAGCGACCACCGGCGCGACACCGCGGAGACATCCGAGGTCGAGATGTTGATGCCCGTCCTCCACCAGGTGCTCGACGCCGTCGGACTGCGGGCGGGCGAGATCGACTTCACCTGCTCCGGCTCCTGCGACTACCTGGCGGGCCGCGCCTTCTCCTTCACCATGGCCCTCGACGGCGTCGGCGCCTGGCCGCCCATCTCGGAGTCCCATGTGGAGATGGACGGCGCCTGGGCGCTGTACGAGGCATGGACGAGGCTGCTGACCGGCGAGGCCGAGACCGCGCTCGTCTACTCCTACGGCAAGTCCTCGCCCGGCGATCTGCGGGAGGTCCTCACCCGCCAGCTCGACCCGTACTACGTGGCGCCCCTGTGGCCGGACTCGGTCTCCCTCGCCGCCCTCCAGGCCCAGGCGCTGCTCGACGCGGAGGACACGGGGGGCACCGCCGCCGACGAGCGGGCGCTGGCCGGGGTCGCGGCGCGCAGCCGGACCGCGGCCGAGGACAACCCCCATGCCCAGCTGGCCGGTTCACCGCCGCCCGAGGCCCTGTTGGACGAGCCGTATCTGGTGCGGCCGCTGCGCCGCCACGACTGCCCACCTGTCGGCGACGGCGCGGCCGCCGTCGTGCTCGCCGCCGGGGACACCGCGCGCCGGCTCTGCCGCCGCCCCGCCTGGATCCGCGGCATGGACCACCGGATAGAGGCGCACGGCCTCGGCGTACGGGACCTCACCCGCTCCCCGTCCACCCGGCTCGCCGCCGAGCGCGCGGGCGTCTTCGAGGCCCCCGTCGACCTCGCCGAGCTGCATGCGCCGTTCACCTCACAGGAGCTGATCCTCCGCCGCGAGCTGCGGCTGGGGGATGACGTACGCGTCAATCCGTCCGGCGGGGCGCTGGCCGCCAACCCCATGATGGCCGCCGGGCTGATCCGCCTCGGCGAGGCCGCCGCCGCCATCCACCGCGGCGCCGCGGACCGGGCCCTCGCCCACGCCACCTCGGGCCCTTGTCTCCAGCAGAACCTGGTGGCCGTCCTGGAAGGGGATGCCTCGTGACGAAGGAGCCGGTGGCCGTCGTCGGGATCGGCCAGACCAAGCACACCGCCGCACGCCGCGACGTCTCCATCGCCGGGCTGGTCCGGGAGGCCGCCGTACGGGCCCTGGAGGACGCCCAGTTGACCTGGGCGGACATCGACGCCGTCGTCATCGGCAAGGCCCCCGACTTCTTCGAGGGCGTGATGATGCCCGAGCTGTACCTCGCCGACGCGCTCGGCGCGGTCGGCAAGCCGATGCTGCGCGTGCACACCGCGGGCTCGGTCGGCGGCTCCACCGCGCTGGTGGCCGCGGGGCTGGTCGCCGCCCGTGTCCACCGAACCGTCCTCACCCTCGCCTTCGAGAAGCAGTCGGAGTCCAACGCCATGTGGGGGCTGTCCCTGCCCATCCCCTTCCAGCAGCCGCTGCTGGCCGGGGCGGGCGGCTTCTTCGCCCCGCACGTCCGGGCGTACATGCGGCGCACCGGCGCGCCCTCCGGCATCGGCGCCCTCGTGGCCTACAAGGACCGCCGCAACGCCCTGCGCAATCCGTACGCGCATCTCCACGAGCACGACCTGACGCTGGACCGGGTGCGGTCGTCCCCGATGCTGTGGGACCCCATCCGCTACTCCGAGACCTGCCCCTCCTCGGACGGCGCCTGCGCCATGGTGCTCACCGACCGCGCGGGCGCGGACCGCGCCCCGTATCCGCCCGCCTGGATGCACGGCGGCGCCATGCGCAGCGAGCCGACGCTCTTCGCGGGGAAGGACTTCGTCTCGCCGAGGGCCGGCCGGGACTGCGCGGCCGATGTCTACCGCCAGGCCGGGATCACCGACCCGCGCCGGGAGATCGACGCGGTGGAGATGTACGTGCCCTTCAGCTGGTACGAACCCATGTGGCTGGAGAACCTGGGCTTCGCGGACGAGGGGGAGGGCTGGAAGCTCACCGAGTCGGGGGTGACCGAGCTCGACGGCGAACTTCCGGTCAACCCCTCGGGCGGCGTGCTGTCCACCAACCCCATCGGGGCGTCCGGCATGCTGCGGTTCGCCGAGGCCGCGCTCCAGGTGCGCGGGCGGGCGGGCGAACACCAGGTCGACGGCGCCCGCAAGGCGCTCGGCCACGCCTATGGCGGAGGCTCGCAGTTCTTCTCGATGTGGGTGGTCGCGGACACGTCACCCGCGGGTTGAGTCTCCTGCTCACTCCTCCTTTCGTGGCCTGTGCGGCACCGGTCACGATCGCTAGGGTGGGGCGCGGACGACGATGCGGGAGGATGAGCTGACGTGGCCGATACCACCACCACCGAACAGCCACTGACAGGAAGCGGCGAGAAGCCCGAACTCGACCTCTCGGGCGCCCAATGGCAGTCGAGCAGCCAGGGCGTGGGCGATGTGGAGATCGCCTTCGTCGAGGGATTCATCGCGATGCGCCACGGCCGCCGCCCCGAGGGACCGGCGCTGATCTTCACCCCGGCCGAGTGGCGCGCCTTCGTCCTGGGCGCGCGTGAGGGCGAGTTCGACCTCACCTGAACCGGGGAGGCTGATCGGGGCGGGCGGATCCGGCCGGACCGGAGGGCCCGCCCCGTAGTGCGTTATCGGCCAGGATCAGAACGTCGTCAAACCTTTACACCCTATGCCGAAACGTGGGCGTGACTCACGGTAACACCGGCAGGTCGCGCCGGGTCCCCGTGGGCGGGAGCAGAATCGTCCGCTCTCTATGCAGCCCCGGCCCCGGGAGGTAGTTTTCCCTCCCACCTCCCCGTTGTGCGGGGCGGAAAGTCGGCTGAAAAGGGGGTGTCGTGCGCGAATTCAGTCTCCCTCATATGGTGGAACCGCTGCGCGCGGGCGGGCTCGCGGACTCGGTGTACGAGCTGGCGGACCGCGAACCGGACAGGATCCAGCTCGCCCGGCGCGCCGCCGCCGACCGCGGCCAGTGGACTCCGGTGACCGCCGCGGCCTTCCGGGGCGAGGTCCTGGCGCTGGCGAAGGGCCTGCTGGCCGAGGGAGTGCGGTTCGGGGACCGGGTGGCCCTGATGGCCCGGACGCGCTACGAGTGGACGCTGTTCAGCTATGCCCTGTGGTCCGTCGGCGCCCAGGTGGTGACCGTCTACCCCACCTCCTCGGCGGAGCAGGTGCGATGGATCCTGGCCCAGACGCGGGCCGTGGCCGTGGTGGTGGAGGGCGAGGACGACACCATGACGGTCGGCGCCGTCTGCGACACCCTTCCGGCGCTGCGCTCCATCTGGCAGATGGACCATGGGTGCGTCGCGGAGCTGTGGCGGCGCGGCGCCGGGGTCCACGACGAACTGGTCACCGAGCGGCGCTGGCTCGTCGAACCGCGCTGTACGGCGGTCATCTGCTACACCTCGGGCACCACCGGACGGCCCCTGGGGTGCGAGATCACCCACGCCAATCTCGCCGCCGAATGCGACACCCTGTTCGCGGGCTGGAGCGGGCTGTTCGCCGAGCCCGGGCAGCGGCCCGCCATCCTCGCCTTCCTCCCGCTGGCCCACATCTACGGACTGATGGTCCAAGTGCTCTGTGTGCGGGGCGGCATCCTCATGGGACACGAGCCCGAGCTCAGCCCGGCCTCACTGCTACCGTCCCTCCAGTCCTTCCGCCCGACCTGCGTCTTCGCGGTGCCCTACATCTTCGAGCGGATCCTCGGAGCCGCCCGGACCGCCGCCCAGGACGCGGGCAAGGGCTCGCTCTTCGAGCGGGCCATGGACACGGCGGTGCGCCACGCCGCAGCGGTCGAGCAGCAGACACAGGGCGCGGGGAAGGGGCCGGGCCCCGGGCTCAGAGCCGCCCACGCCGTCTTCGACCACATGGTCTACCGGCGGCTGAGGGCCGTCCTGGGCGGCCGGGTGCGCTACGCGGTCACCGGTGGCTCACCGTTCAGCCGGGAGCTGGGGCTGACGTTCGCGGGCGCCGGGATCACCGTCTACAACGGCTACGGCCTCACCGAGACCACCGCCGCCGTCACCGCGCAGCCGCCCGGCCGCCCCCGGCACGGCACCGTGGGCCGCCCGATGCCGGGCACGGCGGTGCGCATCGCGCCGGACGGCGAGGTATGGGTGCGCGGCGGCACCGTCTTCGCGGGCTATGTGGACGATCCGAAGGCCACCGGGGCCGCGCTGCGCGACGGCTGGCTGCGCACCGGAGACGTCGGATTCCTCGACGGCGAGGGCTATCTGACCATCACCGGCCGTAAGAAGGACATCATCATCACCAGCGGCGGCAAGAGCGTCTCCCCACTGCCGCTGGAGGAGCGGCTGCGGGCGCATCCGCTGATCTCGCAGTGCGTCCTGGTGGGCGACAACCGCCCCTTCGTCGGAGCGCTGATCACCCTGGACGCCGAGATGCTGAGGCGCTGGCACCAGGTGGTCGACGCGCGGCTCCCGGTCGGCCGGGAGCACGCGTCGGCGAACAAGGCGCTGCACGCGGAGATCCAGCAGGCGGTCTCCACGGCGAACCTCTCGGTGTCCAGGGCTGAGTCGATCAGAGCCTTCCGCATCCTCCCTAAGGAATTCACCGTCGAGGACGGGCTGTTGACGCCCTCGCTCAAACCGCGGCGCGACGCGGTGTACAAGGTCTGCGCCGCGCAGATCGAGCAGCTCTACGCGAGCTGAGCGGTCAAGTGGCGCCACACGAGCCGAGCGGTCGAGCGGCGCTACGCCGGCTGAGCCCCGGTCAGCTGGGCCCAGGGCCGCTGCCGTCCCCCGCTGACCGCCTCGGTGCCCTGCTCGTCGTACCGGGCCGTACGCAGCGACCAGCCCAGATTGCCCGTCATCACATGCCGCATGCCGTCCACATAGCGCGCCACGGCGCGGTGGGTGTCCGGACCGGCCCCCGTCTCGGCCAGCACCGCGGGCAGTCCGGCCGCGGTCTCCTCGAACCAGCGGTAGCGGGCATTGGCCAGGTCGGCGATATGGCGTACCGCGTCCTCCAGTTCACCACCCGCGCGCTCCCACTGGACGATGACGCTGTTGTGGACGTCGCCGACGGCCAACTCCTTGTCCAGGGAGGCGATGTCATTGGTGAAGACCACCACATCGTCCGTAGCCTCCCGCATCCGGGCCAGCGGATAGCCGCCGTGCAGCGCGGGCGGCAGGGTGTAGCCGCCGAACGGCTCGTTCAGGTCGAGACACGGCTGTACGCCTATCGAGTGGCGCCGCAGCGCCAGCACATCCTCCACCGAGCGCGGCGCGCCCGCGCCGCCGGCCCCGGGCAGGGCGCCGGTCCGCTCCAGCGCCTCGCGGTGGTAGGAGTGCAGGTACTCCAGCCAGTGGTGGCGGAAGCGGTCCCGCCACACCTGGGGCCGCCCGGAGTTGATCCGGCGCCACAGGTCGCGGAAGCTCTCCAGCAGCGGCCCGTCACCGTCCCCCGCCCTGCCGTGCCCCAGGTCCTCGTCGGTGATCCGTATGACGTCCGCCACCAGCCGCGCCACCGCCTCCGGGTGGCAGCCCAGCTCCCCGTCGAACTGATCGTCGAAGACGAAGTACCAGCCCACGAGGTCACTGCCCAGGTTCAGGTCGGTGCCGGTCGCCCGGGGGTAGAACAGGCCCGTCAGCACGTCGAAGCGGAGCGCGTCGTACTCCGCGACGGACGCGCGGTCCTCGAAGACGCCGAACCGCGAAAGCCATTGGATGGTGTGGTGCCTGGCCGCCTCGGTGCCGGGACTGAGGTCCGCGGAGGCCGGAAAGCCGAACAGGGCCGCCCGGCGCAGCAGTGCCGTCCGCCGGGCGTGTGGTCGCGCAGCGTGCGAGTGCATGAGTGGTCTCCGCCCCCTTCGTCGTTCGGGCAGCCCGAGCCCGCATATACCACAGGCGAAAGCGGTATCTGGCCGACCCGTTGAATCCGGTCATCCTCGCGTGCGAGACGTGGCATCGATAGAGGAGGTGGTGAATTGGCGTGTGCCACTGGCAATGCCCGGCGGAAAACCCCCCATGGGGGAGCTACGCAGCGTGCCATCCGCGCTACGCTCGGCGTCACCTGCCGGAGGGGAAGCAACATGGCGGAGTACATGAGCCAACGGAACCGGACACGTCGGACACTGCTGGAGCGGGAGCGCGAACTGCGCGCGGTGGACGCCGCGCTGACCGAACTGTGCGGCACGGATCCCGCCGACGGGGCCGGGACCCGCGGCGGCGGAGTGATCGCCTTCGAGGGGCCCGGCGGCGTCGGCAAGACCGCGCTGCTCGGCGAGGCGCGCCGCAGAGCCGCCGCCCGCGGCTGCACCGTGCTCCGGGCCCGGGGCGGCGAGCACGAACAGGGCGCGGCCTTCCATGTGGTGCGCCAGCTCTTCCAGCCGGTGCTCGCGGCGACCGGCGAGGACGAGCACCGCAGGATCCTGGGCGGCTGGTACGAGATCGTCGCGCCCGCGGTCGGCCTGATGGTCTCGGGCAACGGCGGGGCGCCCGATCCGCAGGGCGTCCGCGACGGCCTCGACTGGCTGGTGACCCGCTTCGCCGTGGAGCACGCCCCGGTCGTCATGATCCTCGACGATGTCCACTGGGCCGACCCCGAATCGCTTGACTGGCTGACCCGGTTCGCCCCGCGCACCGCCGACCTGCCCCTGCTGCTCGCCGTCGGCTACCGCCCGGAGGAGCTGACCGCCGACGTCGCCGCGATACGGACCCTGGCCGAGCGCCAGGGCTCACGGCCCCATGTGCTGGCGCCGCTCACCCCGAGCGGAGTCGGCAGGATCGTCCGTGAGGTCCTCGGGGACCACGCCGACGAGGCGTTCTGCCGCGAGTGCTGGGCGATGACCGGCGGCAACCCCTGGGAGGTCACCGAGCTCACCGCCAAGATCCGCGACCGTCGGCTGAAGCCGCAGTCGGAGAACCTGCCCGCGCTGCGCGAGCTGGTCTCCTCGGCCAAGGACAGCGGGCTCAACGACCGGCTCACCCGCCTCGGCACCGCCGCCGTCCGCCTCGCCTGGGCCGTCGCCGTCCTCGGCATCGAGGCCACCCCGGCGCTGACCGCCAACGTCGCCGGGCTCAGCGAGACCGAGGCCGCCGATGTGGTGTCCCGGCTCGTCGACGCGCGGATCCTGGCCCCGCCGCGCCCCGGGAACGGCACCCGGCCCCTGGAGTACCTCCACCCGCTCATCGCCACCGCCGTCTATCAGGCCATCCCCGGCGCCCTGCGCGTGGCCATGCACGGCCAGGCCGCCACCGTGGTGCTCGGCGCGGGCCTCGGCTCCGCGGCCGCCGGCCGGCATCTGCTGGAGATGCACCCCGAGGGCGACCCCTGGGTGGTGCGCCATCTGCGGGCGGCCGCCCGGGAGTATCTGCGCGCCGGAGCCCCCGACGCCGGGCGCCGCTGTCTGGCGCGGGCCCTGCGCGAACCACCCGCCCTGGAGGAGCGCGCCGCCGTGCTGTACGAGCTGGGCTGCGCCGCCCAGCTCACCGAGCCCGACGTCACCGTCAACCATCTGCGGGCCGCGCTCGAGGAGCCCGCGCTCGGCCCCGAGCTGCGCGAGGCGATCACCTACCGGCTCGCCCAGGCGTACGGCCACAGCGGCCGGATGGAGGAGGCCGCCCAGGTCTTCGCCGAGGAGGTCGGGCGGGCCACCAGCGCCCGCGCCCGGCTGCGGATGCAGACCGAGCAGCTGATGTGGAACATGTTCCGGGCCGACGAGAAGGAGTCGCCCGCCCGCTCCCGGCGGCTGGCCCGGCTCGCGGACCACCTCACCGGCCGCGGCATGGCCGAGCGCTATCTGATGGGGCTGCGCGCCTGGGACGCGATGACGCGCGGAGAGCCGGTCGCCACCGCCCTGCACTACGCGGAGGAGGCCCTCGGCGACGGCCTCAGCTGGACCGATGACGACTGGGGCTTCGAGGTGCCCATCCTGGTCGCCCTGGTCTTCCTCCACTGCGATCAGCCCGGACGCGCCGAGGAGCTGTTCAACAAGGGCATCGCCGAATGCGAGCGCAAGGGCTGGCGCGGCTCCCACCTGGCGTTCGGCTTCACCCTCCTCGGCTACGCCCGTCTGCGCCGCGGCGCTCTCGGCGAGGCGGAGGAGCTGGCCCGTGAGGGAATGCGGATCGCCGACCTGGTGGGCTCCTCGACACCCGCCCACTGGACCGCGGTCGGCACCCTGATCGGAACGCTGATCTGCCGGGGCCGGGTCCGGGAGGCGCAGGAGTTCGCGGCCCGGCACCGTGGCGAGACCCTGCCGCAGGCCACGCTCTGCCCCGATGTGCCGGCGGTCCGCGGTGAGCTGCTGCTGGCCGCCAATCTGCACCGCGAGGCCCGCGAGCAGCTCACCGAGGTCGGCCGCCGCATGGACGGACGCGGTATGCGCAACCCCGCCTGGTGCCCATGGCAGCTCCACCTCGCCCAGGGCCTCGCGCTGACCGATCCCCGGCAGGCCGCCGAGGTCGCCGACGACGCGGTGCGCCGCGCCCGTCAGTTCGGCACCCACTCCGCGATCGGCAAGGCGCTGCACACCGCCGCCACCGTCACCCAGGGGCCGGACCGGATCAAGCTGCTGGCCGAGGCCGTCAGCCATCTGATGCGGTCACCGGCCGCGTACGACCTGGCCGTGGCGCTGGTCGACCACGGCGCCGCGCTGCGCCGCATCGGGCTGCCCTAGGAGGCCGGCGACCGGCTCTACCGCGGTCTGGAGGGAGCGGTGCGCTGCGGAGCCGACGCGCTCGCGGCCCGGGCCCGCGACGAGCTGTCGGCGGCCGGACTGCGCCCCATGCAGCTGCGCGTCGATCACGCCAGCCCGCTGACCTCGCAGGAGCAGGCCGTCGCCGAGCGGGCCGCCGAGGGCTGGTCGGACGCCAGGATCGGCGAGGCCACGGGGTTGGAGGAGCGTGAGGTCGCCCGGCTGCTGTCCGATGTCTACCGTAAGGTCGGCACCGACCGGGCCGGGCTGGCCAAGCGGCTCATCACCCCCACGGTCGGCCTTCCGCGGCGTCCGGCGCCCGACCCCGGATGAGGGGTGCGGCCCGGCCGCTCCCCGGCACGGCAACCGGCGCGCGGCCACGTACCATGTCGGCATGTCCTTCCTCCGCCGCCGCAGCGCCGCCACGCCCACCGGGCCGGACTTCGACGTCCTCGCCATGGACCCGGGAGACTGGCCCGGCGATCTTGGTGCGGGACTGCTGCCCGCTCCGGACGGCACCTGCCAGGGCGTCTTCCTGCGCTACGACCTGTTCGGCGGCCGCGGCCCGGCGATGATCATCGGCAATCTGCCCGAGGGCTCCCCGGCCCGCGAGGTGGCCGAGGGCCAGCCGCCGTTCGAGGTGACCCAGCTGCTGGCGGCGCTGGGGAACGACGAGCCGGTGCAGGTGGTGGACACCGAGGACAGCCCGGTCATGCACGAGGACAATCTGCTCATCGTCCGCCGGATCAAGCTCTCCGAGGGCCGGATCTCCTGCGCCCAGTTCGACCGCAGCGACGGCGTGCTCGTCACCATCGCCAGCTGGGACCGGCCGATCACCGACGATCTGTACCGGCTGCTCAAGCCGCTGCCCGCGGAGATGTTCCAGCAGCGCTGAGAGAAGCAGCGCCGAGAGACCTTCGCCGGGGGCCGTGAGACGCCCGTACGGTCGCTCACGGCCCCTGCCGTCCGTCATGCGGCGGGCTGACGGCCCGTCGATCTCACTTCCCCGAGCGCCGGACCGTCACATCGGCGGCCCGGACGAACGCCACCCGGTGCCCGAACTGGATCTGGTAGTACACGTCCTGGCCGCGCACCACCTTGTGACCGGCCGGATCGAAGGTGGTCGCCCACAGATACTCGCCCCGCGTCCTCAGCCCCAGCGGATAGGACTGCCCGGCGAGCAGCTTGTACGGCAGCGGCGAGACCGCCTGCACCGGCACGCCCTCCGGATACGCCTCCTTCTCCGGGTAGGCGCGGCCGTACACCGGAACCTCCGCCGCCCCGGCCTTGGGCGTCACCACGAGCCCCTTGGCGCTCACCGCCGTGGGCCGCCGCTTGGGGTTCTGGAACCAGGCCCGCTGGCCCAGGTACCAGATCGCCGTCCAGTCGCCCTCGAGCCCCGCGACCGCGAACTGCTGCCCGGTGGTGGCGCGGGCACCGGTGTCATTCACCCCGGTCGTCGAATCCGAGCCGTCCGGGCGCAGCCCGATGTCCTTGACCAGCGGGGAGTCCGCGCTCGGCGCGGTGTGCAGCCGCACCGCGGCCGAGCCGTGCGGGGCGCACGCCTGGCCCGCCGTCTCGCAGTCGGTGTAGACGGGCCGGTTGGCGTCGTAGTCGGGGCGGATGGTGACCAGGCCGCCGGAGGAGCCCGCGGTGCGCCGGAAGGGCGCGCCGAGCAGGGTGAAGTAGTGCGCCCAGTCCCAGTAGGGGCCGGGGTCGGTGTGCATGCCCTTGATGGTGGAGGCGGTGGTGCCCGGCACATTGTCATGGCCCAGGATGTGCTGGCGGTCCAGGGGGATGTCGAACCGCTCGGCGAGGTAGCGCACCAGCCGCGCAGAGGAGCGGTACATCGCCTCCGTGTACCAGGCGTCCGGGGCGGTCAGGAACCCCTCGTGCTCCAGGCCGATGGACTTGGCGTTGACGTACCAGTTGCCCGCGTGCCAGGCGACGTCCTTGAGCGGCACGTGCTGGGCGATATGCCCGTCGGAGGAGCGCAGGGTGTACTGCCAGGACACATAGGTGGGGTCCTGGACCAGCTTGATGGTGGTGTCCCAGGAGCCCTCGGTGTCATGGATGACGATGTAGTCGATGGACTGCGAGGAGGGGCGGTCGCCCAGGTCGTGGTTGCCGTAGTCGCCCTCCCCGAACTCCTCGTAGGGCGCCGGGATCCACTCGCAGGAGACGTCCTCGGGGGCCTCGACCCGCGGATCCCGCGCCCGGGACGGCAGACCGAGCGTGCGCAGCTGCCGGGTGTCCGGGGCGACGTCGGGCGCCGCGTCGAGAGAGACCCGCTCGCCGTCGGCGGTCGTCCGCGCGGCACCGCCGCGGATCACCCCGTACACCTCGTCGGCGAAGAAGGCCGCGGCCGCGGCGTCATCGGCGCCGGAGTAGGCCGCCACCGCCGCGTACCAGTCGGCGGGGTCCTCGCTCGAGGGCAGCCCGAGCCGCTTCTGCGTGGCGGCCAGCAGGGCCGCGCCACCGCGCACGTTGGCGCTCTCGTCGCCGCGCAGCGCCTCCGCGGACAGCCCGGTGAGGTCCGCGGCGCGGCTGAGGGTGCGCAGCCGGGCGGGCAGTTGCCGGGGCTGGGGAACGGTGGCCTTGGGCACCCTCAGCGGCCGGGCGAGATCGCCGCGCGCGTCCTCGGTGCCCCGGCTGTGGTGCGGGGCGGTGAGCAGCGCGGTGTGGGCGTCGGTGAGGTGCATGGGGCCGTAGCCGCCGGTGACGCTGGGCGCGCCACCGTGGCCGTCCCAGCGCGACTGGAGATACGACACGCCCAGGAGCACGCTCAGCGGAACGCCGTACTCGGCGGCAGCGGCCGCGAAGGCGCGCTGCAGGGCGCCGCCGTCGGCACCAGGTCCATCGGCCCGCCGCTGGTCGGCATGAGCGGCGGGGGTGGCGGAGACCAGCGGGAGCAGAAGGGCGGCGGACGCCGCGGCTCCCGCGGTGCGTAGCGTGGTTCTCCGGGTGGGACCGGACGGGGCTCTGTTCGCGTCGTGGGCGCTGTCCTGTGCGGATCCTGGCATTGCAGCCTCCTCAAGCGGGCCGGGCCGAGCCGAGCCACTTAGAGATATGCGCTGCCAGGCGTGGCGTCAATCGCCGTCACCCGGACGGACGTTCGCATGGTCGCCCGCCTGCGGCGCGTCACCGGTCCAGACCGGTGACGCGCCGGGCGGCCGCCACTCCGCCTCCGCTCAGCGGGTGCCGACCGCCGCCCGCACCGCGCGCCGGGCCAGCGCGCAGTCGTCGTGCAGCCGGCGCAGCAGCAGCCGCTGCTCCTCACCGGCCGGCACCGCGCCCGGCACCACGGGGGCGGGGTCGTGCATGGTGCGCTGCACCGCGGTCTCGTACTGCCGGATCTCCCGCGTCAGCACCAGCATCAGATTCACCAGGAAGGAGTCCCGCGCGGCCGGGCCCGCGGCCTGCGCCAACTGGCTGATCTGGCGCCGGGTGACGGGGGCGTCGCCCAGCACCGTCCACAGCGTGGCCAGGTCATAGCCGGGCAGGTACCAGCCCGCGTGGTCCCAGTCGAGGAGCACCGGGCCCGCGGGGGACAGCAGGACGTTGTTCAACAGGGCGTCGCCGTGGCAGAACTGCGCCGGGGTCTGCCGCCCGCAGGCGTGTGAGACGCCGCGCAGCAGCTTCTGCAGATCGCCCATGTCCCGGTCGGTCAGCAGCCCGAGCTCGTGATAGCGGGCCAGCCGGGCGGCGTAGTCGATGGGGGCGTCGAACAGATCGGCGGGCGGCCGCCACTGGTTGACCCGGCGGATGGCACCCAGCACCGCGCCCAGATCGGCACGGGGCGGGGGCTCGGTGGGGTGGCGCTGCGCGGCCGCGATCCGCCCGGGCATCCGCTCGATGACCAGCGCGCAGTTGTCCGGGTCCGCGGCGATCAGCCGGGGCACCCGCACCGGCGGGCGCTGGCGGACGAACGCCCGGTACATCGCTATTTCCCGGCGGAACCGCTCGGCCCACGCGGGGGAGTGGTCCAGCAGGCACTTGGCCACCGCCGTGCTGCGCCCGGTCGCCCCGATCAGGAGCACGGACCGTCCGCTGCGCCGCAGCACCTGCACCGGGTTGAACTCCGGGCAGATGCGGTGGACCGAGGTGATCGCGGTGCGCAGCTGCGCACCCTGTGGACCGGACAAGTCGAGTCTCCCGCGTGGCGGCACGGGGCCGAGGGCGGCGGTCCGCCGGGCCCGGCCGCCGGGGGCGGGATCGAGGTACGGCCCATTGCCGGGCAGCTGCCGCCGGTACGGCCGGGGCGGGACGGACACGGAGGACGATGCTGCGTACATGGGCGAGACAGATCCCTTCGTGTGCCGACGAATTGCGTACGCACCCGGCCCCGGGGCGGGGCCGCACCCTGGGGAATGCGGTTCGGTCGAACTCGAGCCGCCACCGGGCCGGGTAACGCACTCCTACATCACACCCCTGTGCGGGTGGCACACCATCTGGCGGACCCTGGCGAACCCTGGCGAATAGTCGCACGGCTCGTGACGGGACCGTTACTGTCAAGTCAGCCGAGGAACCTGGGGGCTTGACGTGACGAGGGAACCCAACACCCGTCTTGCGGACCTGTTCGGCCTCGCCGGCTGGTCCAAGGGGGAGCTCGCGAGGCTCGTGAACCGGAAGGCGGCGGCCATGGGCCATCCGCAGCTGGCGACCGACACCTCGCGGGTGCGGCGTTGGATCGACACCGGCGAGACGCCGCGCGATCCCGTGCCCAAGGTGCTGGCGGCCCTGTTCACCGAGCGCCTCGGTCGAGTCGTGACCACTGAGGATCTCGGGTTCGGACGAGGGGGGCGCGCGGGAAAGGGGCAGTCCGGCGACGGGCTGCTCTGGCCGCCCGAGTCCACGGCCGCGGTCCTCACCGAATTCACGGGAATGGACCTTATGTTCAACCGACGCGGCTTGGTGGGTGCGGGTGCCGCGCTCGCCGCGGGATCCGCCATCACCGGTGCCATGAGCGACTTTCTGCTCTCCGACCCAACCCTCGCCACCGACGCGCCCCGTACCGACAATCCCCTCTCCGTCGAGCCCGTGGGCTTCGACCGCTACGAGGCCGCCCCCGTGGGCTCCCAGGAGATCGACGCCCTGGAGACCTCGGTCGAGGTCTTCCGCGCCTGGGACGCGGCCCGCGGCGGCGGGCTCCAGCGCAAGGCCGTGGTGGGCCAGCTCAACGAGGTGGGCGGCATGCTCGCCTATCGCCATCCCGAGCACCTGCAGCGCAGACTGTGGGGGTGGCGGCCAATCTGGCCGTCCTCGCCGGCTGGATGTCCCATGACGTCGGCCTGGAGCCGACCGCCCAGAAGTACTTCGTCATCGCCGCGCACGCGGCCCGCGAGGGCGGCGACCGGCCCCGGGCGAGCGAGGCGCTCTCCCGGGCCGCCAGGCAGATGGTGCACCTCGGCCGCCCGGACGACGCCCTGGAGCTGATGAGACTGGCCAAGTCCGGTGCGGGCGAGGCGGCGCTGCCGCGCACCCGGTCCATGTTCTGCACCATCGAGGCATGGGCGCAGGCGTCCAAGGGCCATGGCCAGGCGGTCCGGCGCGCCCTGGGCGAGGCGGAGGAGCTGTTCGTCTCGGACCGGGACGACGGGCCGGCGCCGAGCTGGATGCAGCTGTTCAACGAGGCCGATCTGCACGGGATGCAGGGGCTGGTCTACCGCACGCTCGCCGAGCACGAGCCGGGGGCGGCGGGGATCGCGCAGAGCCATGCCAAGAAGGCGCTGCGGATGCGGGAGGGCGGGCGCCAGCGGTCCCAGATCTTCGACCACATCTCCATCGCCTCGGCCTGTTTCATCGGCGACGATCCCGAGCAGGCCGAGCGCCATGCCCGGATGGCGCTGCTGACGATCGAGCAGAACTCCTCGCACCGCACCTGGGACCGGCTGCGCGAGATGTACCGGCTCACCGGTCGGTACAGCACCTCACCGGCCATCCGGGAGCTGCGCGAGGAGATCCAGCAGGTGATGCCGAAGGGAGGCGCGGGGAAGGGCGGCACGGGGCTGAAAGGGACCGGCTCCATCGCCAAGAGCGCGGCCGTCTAGCGGCCGGGGCACGCCGCACGAAGGGCATGACGAGGGGCAGCACGCGGGGTCAACGCCTTACGCGGGGTCAACGCCACACGAAGGGCCGATGCCTTACGCGGGGTCAACGCCTCATGGGGAGCCGAGGCCTTATGAGGGGCCGTTCACCGCGCCACGCCGACGCGGGGTGCCGCGTCATGCGCGGGCGCCGGTGACCCTGTCATGCGCGGGCGCCGGTGACCTTGGCGATCAGCACACAGGCGTCGTGCCCGCGCGGCTCGTCGCCGAACGCCTCGGCCACCGTCCGTACGCACTCCTGTGCGCCGTGGGCGGCGGTCAGCCGTGGCGCGAGCGCGAGCAGCCGCTCGGTGGCGCCCTCGGTGTCCCGGGCGAGCCGTCCGGTGTGCAGCACCAGCAGATCGCCCGGCTCCAGCCGCTCCTCGTACTGGGTGTAGGCGGCGCCCGTCGTGGCGCCCAGCAGCACGCCGTCGGGAGAGCGCAGCGGGCGCCCCGTCCCGTCGCGGAACAGCAGCGGGGCGGGGTGTCCGGCCTGGGCCCACACCAGGGTGCGGGTGCGCGGGTCGTACCGCCCGCAGACGGCGCCGACCAGCGCGGGCTGGGAGGAGACGGCGAGCAACTGGTTGAGCCGCCCCATCAGCGCGCCCGGCTCGATCCCGGCCACCGCCATGCCGCGCACGGCGCCCAGCAGCATGGCCATACCGCAGGTGGCGGTCACACCGTGGCCGGTGAGGCCGCCGACGCTCAGCAGGGTGTGGCCCTCGGGGAGTTCGAGCGCGTCGTACCAGTCGCCGCCGATCTGGGCGCTGGACTCGGAGGGGAGGTAGTGGGCGGCGAGGTCGAGGGCGGCGCCGTCGGCCGCCGGGCCGGCGCCGGGGAAGCCGTCACGGGCCGGGAGCCGGAGGGAGCCGCGCCACGGCGGCAGCACGGCCTCCTGCACCTCCACCGCCAGCCGGCGCTCGGTCCGGGCGATCCGCCGCTGGTGGCGCAGCGTGTCCCGGCTCTCGCGCACCGCCCGCTCGCTGCGGCGCAGCTCGCTCACGTCCCGGAGCACGGCCCACATGGAGGCGGTGCTGCCGTCGGTGTCGAGCACGGGCTCGCCCGCCATATGGATGGTGCGCACCACCTCGTCCGCGCGCACGATCCGGAACTCGGCGTCGATGGGCTTTCCGTCCACCAGGCAGTCCGTGACCATCGCGGTCAGGATCGGCTGGTCCTCGGAGAAGACCCAGGAGGGCAGCTCGTCGAGGGTGAGCCCGCCGTCCTCGGGGTCGCGGCCAAAGATCCGGCAGAGCTCGTCGGACCAGGTCACCTCGTCGGTGAGGAGGTTCCACTCGGCGCTGCCGACCCGGCTCAGCAGCGAACCGCGGCCGGTGGGAGGGTGACCGTCGGTCTCGCTCCCGGCCGGGGCCCCGGCCGTCGCGTCGGCCTCCGGCTCGGCGGGATCGACCGTCTCGGGGGGCTCGACCGTCTCGGGGCATCGGCGGGCAGTCCCTCGCGCAGCTCGCCCAGATGCCGGCCCAGATCGTCCAGCTGGTGGACGGCGAGCTCGCACAGCGCGCGCTGCCAGCGCACCTGCGCGTCATCCGTACCGCCCAGGTCCGCGGCGGTGTCACGGCGGACGGCGTCGAGCCCGCCGCGGAGCCGCTGGGTCTGTGAGATGAGGGCGTCCACCGTCTCACGCTGGGGAGGCGATACGGCGGGATGGTCCGCGGAGCGGGGGGACGGCATGACGTTCTCCGATACGGGCGCGGCGCGGCCGGGTCTTGAGGGAGGGACCGGTAACGACTCTTGCACAGGCTGCGACATCCCGTAAGCGGTTTGGCAATACCCGATCCGGTGGTGCTTGTGGCATATGCCCATGGCCTTCCGGGGGCATGTCGGGCGGGAATCGGCGGAGGGCGTGATTCCGGGTAGGCTGCGGCGCTCGGGAGTCCCTCAGTCTCGCGCCGTTCATCAGGCATACGGCGGCAGGACATCGGCAAGAATGCCGATCGATGGAAATCCCGTTGCCAGCGAACCTCCCGCACCGGATGCTGACCTCATGTTCGATCCAGACATAGCGCCCAGCGGCACCCTGCTCGGCCTCCTGCAGCGAGGCCGCGGCGACGGGACCCTGCACGCCCTCGCCGCGCCGCGGGCCGAGGCGCTCGCGGCACTGCACCACTGTGTGCTGCGCGACCCCCGCCGTGACTGGCAGGTCGAGAACCGCTCGCTCTATTACGCCAGGCTCTGTCTGGACCTCGACGCCGGGCTCGACGAGATCGAACAGCATCTGTTCCACCCCGACGACCTGGTCAACGACGACGAGGCGCGCACCGGGCTCGCCCTCTCCGTCCTCGGCCACCTCGCCGCCTACGGCAGGTCCGACGCGCTGCGGCTGCTGCGCCGCTACGCCGCGGCCGGCAGCAACTGGGAATGGGCCCTCGACGAGCTGGCCCTGCGCGACGGCGACACCGGGCTGCGCGGCCTCGCGCCCGCGATCCTCGCCCGCTTCCCCCGGACCTCCGACGGCGACGCCGAACTGGCCGCCGTCGTGCGCGGCGCCTACGAACCCCGGCCCTGGCGGCTGTGGGCCGACGATCCGGACCACGGGCCGCGGGTGCGCGCGGCGGCCGAGCGCGGCGCCTTCGACCGATGGCAGCGCCAGCTGCGGCCCTCGGGGCCGCGCCCCGGCTGGAGCGTCCACGACATCCTGCTGTGGGCCCAGCGGGAACACGATCTGAAGCCGGACGCCCACCGCCCCGACGCGGCCGCCCGCTGTCTGGCCGCCGTCGCCGGTCCCGAGGACCGGCCCGAACTCCTCGCCGCCGCCGCGTCGGCCCCCGACGCCGCCCGCGCCGCGGCGCTGCGGCACCTCGCGGAGACCGGCGACCCCGAGGTGCTCGATCTGATCGAGGCCGCCGTGACCGAGCCGGACGCCTCGCAGCTGGTCTCCCAGGCGGCCCTCTCCTCCTTCGAACGCATGCGCGGTATCGCCGCCCTCGACCGGGCCCGGGTCTGGGCCCACCGCCCCGACGCCCTCGGGGACGCGGCGGCCGCGATGCTCTCCTGCCGCGGCGGTCAGTACGACACCCCGCTCGTGCTCGCCGCCCTCCGCCGCACGGTCCGGGCCGAGGGCCCGGACGCCCAGACCCTGTGGACGCTCGTCGACGGCGCCGGACGCCTGGCGATCTCCTGCGCCGCGCCCGTCCTGCGCCATATCTACCGGGAGACGGCCTCCTCCCACCTCCGCGGCCGCGCCGCCCGCGCGCTGGCCGCCACCGATCCGTCCTTCGCGGCGGGCTTCGCGGTCGAATGCCTCTGGGACTGCGAGGAGAGCACCCGCGAAGTCGCCGCCCGCCACGCCGCCACCGCCGACGCCCGCGTCGTCGAACAGCTCCGCCGGCTGGCCGCCGACCCGGCGGAGGAGGCCGAGGTCCAGACGGCCGTCCGCAGCCGCATCGGACCCGAGACCCCGGGCTTCTGACCCCCGGCCGCCCCGGCGTACGGCCCCGGGGGCAGGCACCTCCAAGGCGTCGGGCGCGGGCACCTCCGAGGTCCCGGGCGCAGGCAACCCTCGAGGCGCCGGGCGCGTCTTTCCGGGCGTGGGTGAAAGCCTCATCACCCTCCGTATCTCCGCTCCGCCCCGAGCAGGGTGTTCGCAGCGAAACATTCACGCCGAGTGACCGGCCGCCGGTTCCAGCGGGTTCATACGGGTTTGCCGTGCTCCCTCCAGGGGCCCCGAACGGGCCCCGCGGGGTGCGACGGCCAACGCTCATGGGACGTTCTACGGCGCGAAACGTTCACGATGCCGGGGCCACCCTTCGTACGCCGACAACACCGGTATGCGTGTCGCCATCGTGACTGAATCCTTCCCACCCGACATCAACGGCGTCGCTCACTGCACGCTGCAGACCGCGGACCACCTCCACCGCCGTGGTCATCACCCCTTGGTCATCGCACCGGCGGGTCCCCCCGGAGGCCCACCGCCCGCCGCGGCCGGCGGGCCACCCGAGAGCCAAGGGGAGATGGACCGGTCGCATCCGTACCCCGTCGTCCGTATCCCGTCCCTGCCGCTGCCCGGCTATCCGCAGGTGCGGGTCGCGCTGCCCAGCCGGAAGCTCGCGGCCGCGATCACCTCCCACGGCAGCGATGTCGTCCACCTCGCCAGCCCCTTCGTGCTGGGCGCGCGCGGGATGACGGCCGCGCTCCGGCTGCGGATACCCGCGGTGGCCGTGTACCAGACCGACCTGGGCTCCTACGCCCGCACCTACCTCGGCGCGGGCGAGAACGCGGCCTGGCGCCGCATCCGCGCCGTGCACACCGCCGCCGACCGCACCCTCGCCCCGTCCACCGCCGCCGCTCGCGACCTGGACGAGCACGGCGTGCCGCGGATCCGGCTGTGGCCGCGCGGGGTCGACACCGAGCGCTTCCACCCCTCGCGCCGCGACCCGGAGCTGCGCCGCTCGCTCGCCCCCGGCGGTGAGCTGATCGTCGGATACATCGGCCGCCTCGCCCCGGAGAAGAACGTCGAGCTGCTCGCGCCGCTGAGCGAGCTCCCCGGCATCCAGGTGGTCGTGGTCGGGGACGGGCCGAGCGAACCCGCGCTGCGGGCGGCCATGCCGAGGGCCCGCTTCCTCGGCCGCCGCACCGGCGACGACCTGGCCCGCGTCTTCGCCTCGCTGGACGTCTTCGCCCACACCGGGCCCCAGGAGACCTTCTGCCAGACCGTGCAGGAGGCTCAGGCCAGCGGCGTCCCGGTGATCGCGCCAGCGGCGGGCGGCCCGCTCGACCTCATCGACCACGGGCGCACCGGACTGCTGGTGCCGCCCGGGACGCGACCGAGGTGACCGACGCCGTCTCGCTGCTCGCGGCCGACGCGAAGCGGCGCGCGGCGCTGGGGCACGCCGGCCGGGAGGCGGTCGAGGGCCGCACCTGGGAGGCGATCGGCGACCAGCTCATCGACCACTACACCGAGGTCCTGGCGGCCCGCACGGCGGTCGCCGCATGAGCGCCGCACGCGCGGCCGCCGGGCCGCGGTGGATGGCGAGCCGCGCGCCTCTGCGCGGCGCGGGCGGAGAAGCGAATCAAGGGGGCACAGCATGAGCCCGGTGGGAGGAGAGCGGAACATGAGCGACGCCAAGGGGCTGCGCATCGTCCGGCTGGCCAACTTCGTCACCCCCGCCTCCGGCGGCCTCCGCACCGCGCTGCGCGAGCTCGGGGCCGGGTACCAGGCGGCCGGGCACGAGGCCGTCCTGGTGGTGCCGGGCGAGCGGGTCTCGGACGAGCACACCAGGCAGGGGCGGGTGATCACGCTGCCCGGGCCGACCATCCCCGGCACCGGCGGCTACCGCGTCCTGACCGACCGGCGGCGGCTGACCCGGCTGCTCGACGGCCTCGCGCCGGACCGGCTCGAGGTGTCGGACCGCACCTCCCTCCGCTGGACGGGGAGTGGGCGCGGCGCGCCCGCGTACCGGCCGTGATGGTCTCCCACGAGAGCGCGGACGCCGTGCTGCGCACCTGGGGGGTGCCGGACGCGTTCGCCCAGGGAGCCGCGGACCGGCTCAACCTCCGTACCGCGCGGGCGTACTCGCGGATCGTCTGCACCACCGAATGGGCGGCGCGCGAGTTCGTACGGATCGGCGCGCGGAACGTCGTACGCGCCCCGCTGGGCGTGGATCTCGGCCACTTCCACCCCTCCCACCACGACGCCGCCTTGCGGGACCACCACCGCGGTGAGGCGGCCGTGCTCATCGCCATGTGCTCGCGGCTCTCGCCCGAGAAGCGGCCGGGCCGGGCGCTCGACGCGCTCGCCGAGCTGCGGCGGCGCGGCGTCTCCGCGGCGCTCGTGGTCGCCGGGGACGGGCCGCTCCGGCCGCGCCTGGAGGCCCGCGCCCGCGCCGAGGGGCTTCCGGCCGTCTTCCTCGGCCATGTGGCGGAGCGGGCAGGGCTCGCCGCCATCCAGGCGAGCGCCGATGTCGTGCTGGCGCCGGGCCCGGCGGAGACCTTCGGCCTCGCGGCGCTGGAGGCGCTGGCCTGCGGTTCGCCCGTGGTCGTCAGCGCGCTCTCCGCGCTGCCGGACATCGTCGGCGCGGCGGGCGAGACCGCCGCCGACGACGGACCGGCCTTCGCGGACGCCGTCGAGCGCGTCCTCGGCCGGTCGGAGCCCCTGCGCCGGGCGGCGGCCCGGGCCCGGGCCGAGCGCTACGGCTGGCCCGCGGCGGTCGCCTCCTTCCTGGCCGCCCATGACGCGTCCACCGAGGGCGTCCGGTGCGCCGACGGCGGCCGGCTCCCGGCCGCCGCGCTCCCGGCCGCTCCGGCGGTCTCCGCGCCCCGGGCCGTCGGCGGTGTGCGGTGAGCGCAGCCGGCGCTCACCCGGGGGACCGCGCTGGTACGGACGCGTCTCGTAAGGAGGCCGCTCGTAAGGAGACCTCTCTTACGGAGGCCGCGCTCAGGGACGCCGCCCTTACGGAGGCCGTCCTCCCGGAGGCCGTCCTTACGGAGACGGGGTGCGCGGGGCAGGACGCGACCACTGCCCCGCACCGGGCGGGCCGGACGCCGGGCACGACGCCGGGCGACCGGAAGGACATGGGCGAGGGCCTGGGGGAGGGCCCGGGCGATGCCGCGGAGCCGCGCAGGCTGCGGTTCGCCGCCCTCGGCGACTCGCTCACCGAGGGGCTCGGCGACCCGGCGCCCGGCGGCGGATGGCGTGGCTGGGCCGCGCTGCTGGCGGCCGCGGCAGGGCCGCACCCCGATGAGCCCGTGGAGTTCGTCAATCTGTCCCGCAGCGGGGCGCTGGCCGCCGACGTCGCCGACGAACAGCTGCCCGCCGCCCGCCGCGCCCGCCCCCACCTGGTGTCGGTCGTGGTCGGCGGGAACGACACGCTGCGCGACTCGTTCGACATCCACCGGGTCGCCGAGGCCCTCGACCGCACGATCGGCGCGCTGCGGGCCGACGGCGCCGTGGTGCTCACCGCCTGCCTGCCCGACCCCGGGCGGATGCTGGGGCTGCCGTCCGCGCTGGCGCGCCCGCTGGGCCGCCGGATGCGCGCGGTGAACACCGTGGTGCACGCGCTGTCCCAGCGCCACGAGGCGGTCCATGTGGAGCTGAGCGACCACACCTGGGTCGCCGACCGGCGGGCGTGGAGTGTGGACCGGCTGCATCCGAGCGAGCTCGGGCACCGGCTGCTGGCCAGGGAGTTCCACAGCGCCCTGCGCGCCCGTTCCATCGCGACCGGCGCCCCGCCGTCCCTGGAGCTCGACGGCCCCGCGCCCTCGCGCGCCGCCTCCGCGTGGTGGATGGCGACCCGCGGCACCCGGTGGGTCGCGGACCGCTGCACGGACCTGCTGCCCGGCCTGGTCGCGCTGGCGGCCCTGGAGTGGCGTCACCGCCTCAAGGGCACCGGACATCTGCTCGAGGACCGGGACCGGCGGGCGACGCTCGCCGCGCTCACCGCGGTGACCCGCGGCCCGGCCCCGCACTCCTCCCGCACCCGTCCACCACCGGCCCACTGCCCCGCCCCTCCGCCGATCCGCTCGCCCAGCGGTCCGCGCCCTCGTCCGCGGGCCCGCGCGTCCAGATGCCCGCCTCCGCCGACCCGGTGCCTCGCCCGCCCGCCGATCCGCTCATCGCCGACCCACCGCCGTCCGCTGCGACAATGGCGGGGTGACGGGTCGCTGGGAATTCTGGATCGACCGGGGCGGAACCTTCACGGACGTCGTCGGCAAGCGTCCGGACGGCCGTCTGGTCACCCGCAAGCTGCTGTCCCACCACCCCGAGCGCTATACGGACGCCGCCGTCGCCGGGATCCGGCAGACGCTGGGGCTCGGCCCCGGCGATCCGGTCCCGGCCGACCGGATCGACGTCGTCAAGATGGGCACCACGGTCGCCACCAACGCTCTCCTGGAGCGCAAGGGTGAGCCGACCGTCCTCGTCGTCACCGAAGGGTTCCGGGACGCGCTGCGCATCGCGTACCAGAACCGCCCCCGCCTCTTCGACCGCCGGATCCTGCTCCCGGAGGCGCTGTACGACCGGGTGGTGGAGATCCCCGAGCGGGTGGACGCCCACGGCGAGGTCGTCCGCCCCCTGGACCTCGACGCCGCCGCCGAGGCGCTGCGCACCGCCCACCGCGACGGCTTCCGCGCCGCCGCCGTCGTCCTGCTGCACGGCTACCGGCACGCCGCGCACGAACAGCGGGTCGCCGCGGTGGCCCGAGACCTCGGCTTCGCGCAGGTGAGCTGTTCGCACGAGGTCAGCCCGCTGATGAAGCTGGTGTCCCGCGGCGACACCACCGTGGTCGACGCGTATCTGTCGCCCATTCTGCGCCGCTATGTGGAGGACGTGGCCGCCGAACTGCGCGGTATCCGGCTGATGTTCATGCAGTCCAACGGAGGGCTGCGGGAGGCCGCGCACTTCCGGGGCAAGGACGCGGTGCTGTCCGGGCCCGCGGGCGGTGTGGTGGGCATGGCGCGCTCCTCCGGCGAGGCCGGACACGACCGCGTCATCGGCTTCGACATGGGCGGCACCTCGACCGATGTCTCGCACTACGCGGGCGAGTTCGAGCGGATCTTCGGCACCGAGGTCGCCGGAGTGCGGATGCGCGCCCCGATGATGAACATCCACACCGTGGCGGCGGGCGGCGGTTCGGTGCTCCACTTCGACGGCCGGCGCTACCGCGTGGGGCCGGACTCGGCCGGTGCCGTCCCCGGCCCCGCCTGCTACCGGCGCGGCGGCCCGCTGACCGTGACCGACGCCAATGTGATGCTCGGCCGGATCCAGCCGGACCACTTCCCCGCGGTCTTCGGCCCGCACGCCGACCAGCCGCTGGACGCGGCGACGGTCCGGGAGCGCTTCGCCGCGCTCGCCGAGGAGATCGCGGAGGCGACCGGAGACCGGCGCGGGCCGGAGGAGGTCGCGGCGGGCTTCCTGGACATCGCGGTGCTCAACATGGCCAACGCGGTCAAGAAGATCTCCGTGCAGCGCGGCCGTGACGTCACCCGTTACGCGCTCACCAGCTTCGGCGGCGCGGGCGGCCAGCACGCCTGCGCGGTCGCCGACGTGCTCGGCATCGGCACGGTGATCGTGCCGCCGCTCGCTGGGGTGCTCTCCGCGTACGGCATCGGGGTGGCCGACGCCACCGCCATGCGCGAGCAGGCCGTCGAGGCGGAGCTGGGCGAGGAGACGCTGCCGCGGGTGCGCGAGCTGTGCGCGCGGCTGGCCGATCAGACCCGCGGCGAACTGCTCGCGGACGGGGTCCCGGAGGACACCCTGGGCACCCTCGCCCGGGTCCATCTGCGGTACGCGGGCACCGACTCCAGCATCCCCGTCCCGCTGGGCTCCGCCCCCGCGATGACCGAGGACTTCGTCCGGGCGCACCGCACCCGCTACGCCTTCACCATGGACAAGCCGCTGGTCGTCGAGGCGGTGTCGGTCGAGGCGGTCGGCGCGTCCGGGCCCACCGGCGGCCATGCCGTGGAACGGCCGCCCAGGGAGGGCGAACTGGTGCCCGTGACGACCGTAAGGATGTTCTCGGAAGGGCGCCGGCAGCGGACGGAGCTCTACGAACGCGACCGTATGCGCCCCTCGGACCGGGTCACCGGGCCCGCGATCGTCGCCGAGGAGGACGCCACCACCGTGGTCGACCCGGGCTGGCAGGCCACCATGGGCGAGCGCGGCCATCTGCTGCTCACCCGGGTCCGGCCGCGCCCGAGCACCACCGCGGTCGGCACCGAGGTGGACCCCGTGATGCTGGAGGTCTTCAACAGCCTCTTCATGGCCATCGCCGAACAGATGGGCGTCCGCCTGGAGCACACCGCCCACTCGGTCAACATCAAGGAGCGGCTCGACTTCTCCTGCGCCCTCTTCGACGCCGAGGGCAACCTCATCGCCAACGCCCCGCACATCCCCGTCCACTTGGGCTCCATGGGCGAGTCCATCAAGGAGGTGCTGCGGCGCAACGGGGGCGCGATGCGGCCCGGCGATGTGTACGCGATCAACGACCCGTACCACGGAGGCACCCATCTGCCGGATGTCACCGTGGTCAGCCCGGTCTTCGACGGGGCGGGGGACGAGCTGCTCTTCCTCGTGGCCTCGCGCGGCCACCACGCCGAGATCGGCGGCATCACCCCCGGCTCCATGCCCGCCTTCAGCCGCACCATCGAGGAGGAGGGCGTCCTCTTCGACAACTGGCTGCTGGTACGGGACGGGGCGCTGCGCGAGCGGGAGACCCGCGAGCTGCTGACCGGCGGGCCGTATCCGTCCCGCGCGCCGGACGCCAACCTCGCCGATCTGCGCGCCCAGATCGCCGCCAACGAGAAGGGCATCCAGGAACTGCGCCGGATGATCGGGCAGTTCGGCCTCGACGTCGTGCACGCCTATATGGGCCACGTCCAGGACAACGCCGAGGAGTCGGTGCGCCGTATCGTCGCCGGGCTGCGCGACGGCTCGTACCGCTACGAGACCGACGGCGGGGCGGTCATCCGCGTCAGCCTTACGGTGGACCGCGACGCGCGCGGCGCCGTCCTGGACTTCACCGGCACCTCGCCCCAGCGGCCGGGCAACGACAACGCGCCCAGCTCGGTGGTGATGGCGGCCGTGCTCTATGTCTTCCGCACGCTGGTCGCCGAGGACATCCCGCTCAACAGCGGCTGTCTGAAGCCCCTGGAGGTCCGCATCCCCGAGGGCTCCATGCTGGCGCCCGTCTTCCCGGCCGCCACGGTCGCCGGGAACGTCGAGACCTCCCAGGCCGTCACGGGCGCCCTGTACGCGGCCCTGGGCGTCCAGGCGGAGGGCTCCGGCACGATGAACAACGTCACCTTCGGCAATGACCGCGTCCAGTACTACGAGACGGTCGCCAGCGGCTCCGGCGCGGGGGACGGCTTCGACGGCGCCGACGCCGTACAGACCCATATGACCAACTCCCGGCTGACCGACCCCGAGGTGCTGGAGTGGCGCTACCCGGTGCGGGTGGAGAGCTTCGCGATCCGCCGGGGCAGCGGCGGCCGCGGCCGCTGGCGCGGCGGCCACGGCGTCACCCGCCGCGTCCGCTTCCTGGAGCCGATGACGGTCGCCCTCCTCACCGGCCACCGCCGGGTGGCCCCGTACGGCATGGCGGGTGGCGAACCGGGCGCGCTGGGCGCGAACCTGATCGAGCGCGCCGACGGTTCGGTGGACCGCCTGGACGGCCGCGACGCGGCGGACGTCGGGGCGGGGGACGTCCTGGTCGTCCACACCCCGGGCGGCGGCGGTTACGGCCCGCCGGAGGAGGCCGGGGACGGATTGTCGGTGGCGGATGACAGATTGGGCGCATGACCGACTGGCACGACATCCACGACTGGACGGATCTGCGGGCCGTGTGCGCCGCGCTCGCCTCGGGAGCCGACCCCGACCGCATCTTCGGCGGCCACATGGCGCCGCTGCACTCAGCGGCCTGCTCGGGAAGCGCCGAGGTGCTGGCCGAACTGCTCACGGTGGCGCGGGAGGTGGACCAGCCGGACGAGGCGGGCCGCACCCCGCTGTGGCACGCGGTGCGCAACTGGGACCGCGAGAAGGCGTCGGCGCTGATCGCGGCCGGGGCCGACCCCTGGCGGCCCCGGGAGGCCGACGGGCGGTGCCCGGGCGAGCTGGCGTGGTGGACGCCGCTGGCCGACCTGGTGGCCGGGGCGCCCGGCGCCCGGGAGCCGTCCCCCGAGGAGCGGGCCGCGCAGCGGGCGGCCGATGAGCTGATCGCCGCCTTCGACGGCGAGGGTGGGGAGTATCAGGACTGGGGCTGTGTGGCGTTCGTGGCCGGGCGGAGCGTGCCGGAGGCCGTGGCCGCGCTGGGCGGAGACATCGTCGCCACCATCGGTGAGGACGAGGACGAGGACGAGCACGAGCACGAGGACGGCGAGGAGGGCGGCGAGGCCGACTACGCGGATGTCCTGCTGGAGGAGGAGGGGCGGGTGCTGGTCGGCGCGGCGCCCGGCGGTGTGGTGCTCCAGCAGTTCGACGGGATCGCCATCCATGGTGAGGAGGTGCTGGCACCGCTCTCCCGGGACACCGTGGCCGTCTCGGTCTTCGACCACCCCGACGCGTTCATCCACCCCTCCATAGCCCGCGACGGGGCGATGTGCTCCTCCGGGGAGGTCATGCTCGACCCGGAGCAGGGCGATCCGGAGGAGGCGTGGCGCTATCGCTTCGGGGACGGCGGGCATCCGTCCGGCTGGACGGCGCGGGCGCTGGCGATGGCCGCCGCGGTCACGGGGGTCGCGGTCGACGGCGGTCCGCGTTGGATCGGCCGGCCGGGCAGCAGCGTCATCCTGCTGCCCGAGCCGCTGCGGGACTGACGCCCTGGAGGTGCCGAGACCGCCCCGGGGCTCAACCAGGCAGCCCGATATGAGGCATGGCGTGTTCGGATCCGTTTGCCGCCGCCACGACCGGTAACCCGAACCCTGTCAAAGCCCGCCCGGACGCGCCCGCATGACTCACGGGCGCCCGCCCGCGCCCCCCGCGCGTGAGCCCGACGGCGGGTGCTTCAGCGATCGTTCACGGAAGGGGCAGCCATGGCCTGGTGGCATAACGCCGAATGCACGCACGAGGATCCGGAGCTGTTCTTCCCCGTGGGGGTGGCAGGCCCGGCGGCCCGGAAGCAGGAGGCGCTGGCCAAGGCGGTCTGTCACCGCTGTCCGGTGATCCAGGAATGCCTGGACCACGCACTGGAGAGCGGAATGACCCACGGGGTTTGGGGCGGCACCGGTGAGGAGGAGCGCCGCGCGCTGCGCCGCAAGGCCCAGCGCAGGGAGCGCGTCGGCGCACGGCGCGCCCGTTAGGCGTCCGGCACGGTCCGCCCGGCAGGCGGCCTCCAGGAGGCCCGGCCCAGCGGGGTGAACCGTACCGGAGTGCCGGGGACGGCCTGCGCCGCGGCGGCCAGACACCGTTCCGGCACGACGCCCACGACCGGGTAGCCGCCGGTCGTCGGATGGTCGGCGAGAAAGAGCACCGGCCGTCCGTCGGGCGGGACTTGGAGCGCGCCGAGCGCCATGCCCTCACTGGCCAGCTCACCGTCCCGCGCCCGTTCCAGCGAGGGGCCCTCGGTCCGCAGGCCGATCCGATTGCTCGCGGCCGAGACGCGGAAGTCCCCGGTGGAGAGGGTGCGCAGCCCCGCGGGGGTGAACCAGTCGTCACGCGGACCGAGCACCACGGGGAGCACCAGCTCGGGCGCGACGCCCCGATGCGGCACCCCGTCCACAGCGGGCACCGGCCCGCGCGGCCGCCCGAGCCGCAGCACCGCGCCGTCCGCGAGCGGCGCCGGGCCCAGACCGGAGAGCACATCCGTGGCCCGGCTGCCGAGCACCGGCTCGGCCTCGACACCGCCGTCGAACGCCACATAGCTGCGCACCCCATGGGCGGCGGCCCCGGCCTCCAGGAGCGCGCCCGACGGCACCCGTACGGCCGCGCCCCACGCGACCGGGCGGCCGTCGACCGTGACCGGGCAGGGCGCGCCGGTGACCGCGACCGTCGCCGGGCGGCGCAGCCGCACCGCACAGCCGGTGAGCGTGGTCTCCAGGGTCGCGGCCCCCTCGGAGTTGCCCACCAGGCGGTTGGCGAGCCGGTGGGCGGGCTGGTCGAGCGCCCCCGAGCGGGGCACCCCGAGATGGGCATGGCCGACGCGGCCGAGATCCTGGACGGTGGTCAGGGCTCCCGGCCGTACGACGACGAAGGCGCTGTCGGTCATGGCGCCGCCCTTTCCGGGGCCGCACTCTCCCATACCGGGATGAAGCGGACGCGGGTGCCGGGGGTGAACAGCGCCGCCGGTTCCCGCGCGGTGTCCCACAGCACGGCGTCCGTGGTGCCGATGAGCTGCCAGCCGCCGGGGGAGGAGCGCGGATAGACGCCCGTGTACCCGCCCGCGAGGGCCACCGAGCCGACCGGCACCCGGGTCCTGGGCGTCGCGTGGCGCGGTACGTGGAACCGCTCGGGCAGCCCCGTCAGATAGCCGAAGCCGGGCGCGAAGCCGCAGAAGGCCACCCGGAACTCGGCGCCGGAGTGGATCCGTACGGCCTCCTCGGGCGTCACCCCCACCGCCGCGCGACCTCGTCCAGATCGGGCCCGTCGTAGCGCACGGGCACCTCGACGATCTCGCTGTCGCCGCGGTCGAGGGGCGGTATCCGCCAGCCGGGCAGCTCGGCGGCGAGCCGCCCGGGGTCGGCGAGCCCGTCGAGGAACACGGTGCGGGCGGCGGGCACGATCTCGCGCACGGCGGGCAGTCGCCGCGCGGCGGCGCGGCGCAGCAGCTCGGCGTGGAGCGCCTCGGCCGCCTCGCCGCTGTCGAGCTCGATGAGCAGCCCGTGCTCACCGACGGGCAGGGTCCGCACCGTCATGTGAACGCCGCCACGCGCACCCCGGCGGCGGCCAGCTCGGACCGCACCCGGCGGGCGAGGTCGGCGGCGCCGGGGGTGTCGCCGTGAACGCACAGCGAGCGCACGTCCACCTCGATGCGCCGTCCGTCGATCGAGGTCACCGCGCGGTCGCGGGCGAAGCCGAGGGCGCGCTTGACCACCGTGTCCGGGTCGTGGACCACGGCGCCGGGCTCGCCGCGCGGCACGAGCGTCCCGGCGGCGGTGTAGGCGCGGTCGGCGAACGCCTCGGCTATCACCGGCAGCCCGGCCGCGCGGGCCGCCTCGTGCAGCCGGGACCCGGGCAGCCCCAGCACCGGCAGCGGACCTCCGGCCGCCAGCCTGACGCCCTCGACCACGGCGGCGGCCTGCGCCTCGTCGTGCACGCCGCGGTTGTAGAGCGCGCCATGGGGCTTGACGTAGTGCACCCGCGTCCCGGCGGCACGCGCGAAGATCTCCAGCGCGCCGATCTGATAGGCGATCTCGTCGGCCAGCTCCCGGGGCGGGACGTCCATGCTGCGCCGGCCGAAACCGGCCAGGTCCCGGTAGGAGACCTGGGCCCCGACGCGCACCCCGCGCTCGGCGGCCAGCTCGCACACCCGGCGCATGGTCGAGGGATCCCCGGCGTGGAAGCCGCAGGCCACATTGGCGCTGGTGACGATGGACAGCAGGGCCTCGTCGTCGGTGAGCTGCCAGCGGCCGAACCCCTCGCCGAGATCGGCGTTGAGATCGATGGACAGGTTCGCCAAGGATGCGGTCATATCCGTCCGTTCGGGCGTGGGGGATGCGTGCGGGGTCGCGGGTGGCCGCGGATGGCACCACAAGGTAAGCGATCGTTGAACGATCCGACAAGATGGATGTTGTCCGGTGAGGGTTTCTGGGCTTGACTTCTCGCTATACGGGACGAACGAGACACCGAACAGGGGCTGATGTGACGAAGGGGACAAAGGGCGTAAAGCGCCGTTCCGGCGAGCCGCCGGAGGAGTCGCCGGAGATGTCGGGGTCGCCGGAGGCGGCGGAGACCGCGGAGCGGGCGGAGCCGGCCGGGTACGCCCCGGCCCCCGGTCTCGTCGCCGGACTCGAGGCCGACCGGGCGCTGCTGGGCCGCACCAGCACGGCGGAGCGCGTCGCGGACATCCTGCGCGACCGCATCGCCGAGGGGTTCTTCCCGCCCGGCACCCGGCTGTCCGAGGACAGCGTCGGCGGCGCGCTCGGCGTCTCGCGCAACACCCTCCGGGAGGCGTTCCGCCTGCTGACCCATGAGCGGCTGCTGGTGCACGAGCTGAACCGCGGCGTCTTCGTCCGCGTCGTCACGGTCGACGACCTCAACGACATCTACCGCGTGCGCCGGCTCGTCGAATGCGCGGCGGTGCGCGGTCTGGGCGAGCCGCCGTACGAGGTGCGGGCGGTCGAGGCGGCGGTCCTGGCGGGCGAGCGCGCCGCCCGGGACCGGGCCTGGGAGGACCTGTCCACCGCCAATATCCGCTTCCATCAGGCGATCGTCTCCCTCGCCGGAAGCCCCCGCGCCGATGAACTCATGCGCGCGGTGCTGGCCGAACTCCGGCTGGTCTTCCACGTCATGGCCGACCCCCGCCGCTTCTACGCTCCCTATCTGGTGCGCAACCGCCAGATCCTGGAGGTGCTCCAGGGCGGCGACGCGATGGAGGCCGAGCGGCTGCTCGCCTCCTATCTGGACGATTCCCAGGGGCAGTTGGCAGACGCCTACCGGCGGAAGATGTCCCGCCGGTAGAGGTTTCCCAGCGGTAAACGATCCGGCGGGGCCGGAACAAGTTCGTTTCAGGCTCTTGTCGGATCGTTGAACGAACGCCTAGCCTCCGGTGCACCCTCCTCACGCCCCCGTGAGGTCCTTGTGCGCGGAAGGCCGGACGCATGATCGTTCTCCTTGGCGTCCTCGTGGTGATCCTCGGATTCGCCACACGACGCAACCCGTTGCTGGTGGTGGGGGTCGCCGGCATCGCCACCGGACTGCTGGCCAAGCTCTCGCCCCAGGAGATCCTGGCGGCCTTCGGCAACGGCTTCGCCTCCAGCCGCTCGGTGACGATCTTCGTCATCACCCTGCCCGTGATCGGCCTCCTGGAGCGCAACGGCCTCCAGGAACAGGCCCGTATCCTCATCGGCCGGCTCGGCAAGCTCACCACCGGCCGGTTTCTCGCCCTCTACCTGTTGCTGCGCCAGCTCACCGCCGCCCTCGGCCTCACCAGCATCGGCGGCCCGGCCCAGAGCGTCCGGCCCATGGTCGCGCCGATGGCCGAGGGCGCCGCGGAGCGCCGCCACGGCCCGCTGCCCGAGCGGATCCGCGAGCGCGTCCGCTCGTACTCCGCGAGCGCCGACACGGTCGGGCTGTTCTTCGGCGAGGACTGCTTCCTGGCCATCGGCTCGATCCTGCTGATCACCGGGTTCGTCAACACCACGTACCACACCCACCTGGAGCCGCTTCAGCTGGCGCTGTGGGCCATCCCCACCGCCGTCTGCGCGTTCCTCATCCACGGCTTCCGGCTGCTGCGCCTGGACCGCTCACTGGACCACGACCTCGCCGCCTCCGGCGGCCGAACCGCTGCCGAGGGCAGCCGCACCGCGGAGGAAGCCAAGTGATCAAGGCGGAGTGGTTCTACTGGCTCGTCGGCGCCGTCTTCCTCGCCATGGCCGCCCAGATGGTCGTCGACCGCACCAACCCCAAGCGCCTCGGCTCGGCCGCCTTCTGGGGGCTGCTGGGCGGCTGCTTCTTCTACAGCAGCTGGGTGGTGGAGAAGAAGGCCCCGGCCGAACCGCTGGGCGTCGCCGTCCTCGCCATGGTCTGCCTGGGCGGCTTCCAGCTCACCGGGCGTGGTGTGCCGCGCACCACCACGCCCGAGCAGCGCGCCGCCTCGGCCGCCCGGCTCGGCAGCAGGCTGTTCGTCCCGGCGCTCACCATCCCGCTGGTCGCCGTCGTCTGCGCCTCGGCCGTCAAGCACTGGCACATCGGGGGCGAACCGGTCCTGGAGGCGGGCAGCGAGACCATCCTCGGCCTCGGCTTCGGCGCGATCGTCGGACTGCTGGTCGCCATGGTCGTGGTGCGCGAGCGGCGGCCCGCGGTGCCGCTGCACGCGGGCCGGAGCCTGCTGGAGTCCATGGGCTGGGCGCTGCTGCTGCCCCAGCTGCTCGCCGTGCTCGGCTCCATCTTCCAGGAGGCCGGGGTCGGCACGCAGGTCGGCAAGATCACCGAACAGGTGCTGCCGGAGGGCCAGAAGTACGTCGCCGTGGCCGTCTACTGCGTGGGAATGGCCCTGTTCACCGTCATCATGGGCAACGCGTTCGCCGCCTTCCCGGTGATGACCGCCGCCATCGGCTGGCCCGTGCTCATCGAGCAGATGCACGGGGACGCGCCCGTCGTCCTCGCCGTCGGCATGCTGGCCGGATTCTGCGGCACGCTCGTGACTCCCATGGCCGCCAACTTCAACCTGGTGCCCGCCGCCCTGCTGGAGCTCAAGGACCAGTACGGGCCCATCAAGGCGCAGATCCCCACCGCCGGGGCGCTGTTGGTCTGCAACATCGCCATCATCTCGCTGTTCGCCTTCTGAAGGGGGCCGCTGCTGTGACCCGGGTGCTTCTCACCGGCTTCGAACCCTTCGCGGGCTCGGTCGTCAACCCGTCGTGGCAGGCCGTGTCCCTGGTGGCCGCCGATCCGCCGCCCGGCACCGAGGTCACGGCCGTGCAGCTCGCCTGCGTCTTCGGCACCGCCCTCGAGGAGCTGGCCGCCGCCGTGGCGGAGGCCGACCCCGACCTGGTGCTGTGCGTGGGCCAGGCGGGCGGCCGTCCCGGCGTCACCGTCGAGCGGGTCGCGATCAACGTGGACGACGCCCGCATACCCGACAACGCCGGACGCCGGCCCATCGACGAACCGGTGGTCGAGGGCGGTCCCGCCGCCTACTTCGCGTCCCTGCCCGTCAAGGCGTGTGTCGCGGCCGTCCGCGAGGCCGGGATTCCGGCCGCCGTGTCGCAGACCGCCGGAACGTTTGTGTGCAACCACGTCTTCTACGGTCTGGCCCATCTCATCGCCACCGAGCGGCCCGCCCTGCGCGGCGGCTTCGTCCACCTCCCGTACGCGCCCGAACAGGTCGTGGACGGCTCCGAGCCCGCACTGCCCGCCGCCATGGCCGCCGACGCGCTGCGGGCGATCATCGCGGCGGCCGTGAGCACCCGGACCGATCTGCGCGTCGCCGAGGGGGCAACGCATTGAACGCTTACGAGCCGGACGCGGTGAACGAGCCGAACGCGGTGAACGAGCCGGACGCGGTGAACGAGCCGGACGGGACGGGGAGCGAACTCGGCCGGTACGCGGCCCGGTTCGCCGCCCTCGCCACCGCCAACGTCACCCGGGCCTACCCCAACGCCCCCGCGCATCTGCTGCGCGGACCCCAGGACCTGGTCGAGCCGCGCCGGCACCACCCCGCCTTCTACGGCTCCTACGACTGGCACTCCGCGGTCCATATGCACTGGCTGCTGGTCCGGCTGCTGCGCCGCTACCCCGACCGCGTCCGCGCCGACGAGGTCACCGCCGTACTGGACGGGCACCTCAACGCCGGCGCCCTCGCCGTCGAGGCGGACTATCTGCGCGCCCATCCCTGGTTCGAGCGTCCCTACGGATGGGCCTGGCTGCTCGCGCTGACCGCCGAGTGCCGGAGCCTGCCGGGGCCCGCGGGCGAGCGCTGGGCCGAGGCCCTGGAACCGGCCGCCGACGCCGTCTGTACGCTGCTGGGCGGATGGCTGGAACGCGCCACCTATCCGGTGCGGCATGGCGTCCACACCAACAGTGCCTTCGCCCTCGGCCTGGTCCTGGACAGCGCGGCCGCCGCGGGCGCCAAGGGCATTGTCGAGCCCGTCACCGAGGCCGTCCTCGACTGGTTCGCCGACGACCGCGACGCCCCCGTCCACTGGGAGCCCTCCGGACAGGACTTCCTCTCGCCCGCGCTCACCGAGGCCGAGGCGATGTGCCGGGTGCTGCCGGAGGAGGAGTTCGCGCGCTGGCTGGAACGCTTCCTCCCCGGCGTCGAATGGGGCGCGCCCGTCACCGTGCTCACCCCGCCCGTCGTCTCCGACCCCGCCGATCCACAGATCGGTCACCTCCTCGGCCTCATCCTCAGCCGGGCCGCCGCGCTCCGCCGACTGGCCGCCGCCCTGCCGCACGGCGATCCGCGGGCGGACGTGCTGCGGACGGCGGCCCGTGACCATCTGGCCGCCGGGCTCCCGGCCACCGTCTCCGGGGACTTCACCGGCGACCACTGGCTCGCCACCTTCGCGGCGCTCGCCCTGGACGGACCACCGGCCGGTGAGCCGTAGACTGACGGATCGGTGAGGGGCGGGGGACGCGCCGGTGTACGCGCGTGCACGCGCGGGGGACCTGGTGTGTCATAGCGGGATCTCCGTGCCGTTTCGTACGTTGTCGGTGCGACCGCCTACTCTGTGCGACGTGACATCTCCACCCCGGGGGCCGCCGCGCCCCAGCTCAACACCGCTGAAGGGGCTGCCCGGCCGGCCCCGGGCCCGGCCGCCGACGAGGGCCTGGCCCGGCGGCTGCGCGCGCTCGCCTGCACCGCGCCGCTGCACGACCTGGACGCGCGCAAGGCCAACCTCGCGGGGAGTACGGGGTGTACGCGATGGCGGAGGTCGCCCTCGCCGCCATCGACCTCGTCACGCTCCACATGGACTTCGACACCGGCGCCGACCACGAGCAGATAGTGGCCAGGCTGCTGCCCCGGGTGGCGGCCCAGGCCCCGGGCGCCCCGCCGCCGAGCACGACCGCGTCGCCCGCTGGGTGCTGGAGAACCTGATCAACGTCGGCAGTGTGGACCGCGGCTTCCGCGCCGTTTACGGCACGTTCGGGCCCGATGGGGTGTATGTCCGCAGGGACTACGACTTCAAGCTGATCGAGGAGGTGCCGGGGCCCGGCGGCAGCGTCTATCTGCGCACCACCGACGAGGCGGTCAACGTCCTGGTCGGCGCCCTCGACACGGACGTCACCAGCGCGCAGATCGCCGCCGAGGTCAAGCTGGAGGTCCTCATCAGCCGGGGCCGCCTCGCCGATGCCCAACTCGCCGCCGAGCAGGCCCGCTACCGCACCGTGCAGTACTCGGAGACGCTGCGCCGCACCCTCGACGCCACCCGGCGCAACGTCCGCGCCGTCGACTGGCTGAGCACCGTCCCCGAGCTGATCAGCGAGGCGCTCGACCACGTCGCCGACCGCTACCGCCACGAGAACGCGATCCTCACCAACATCCGCAAGGCGCGCGACGAGGCCGAGGGCGCCGAGCACAAGCGGCGCGCCGCCGAGCTCGTCGACATCGTCAAGGACTGCATCCGGCGCCACACCCAGCTGCAGTCCCGGCTGCTGGAGGCCGGGCCGCTGTTCCGCGCCGAGCAGGACCGCCAAGCCTTCGCGCCCCCGGCCCCGCGCTCCGGATACGACCTGTACGGACAGCTGCTGGCCCCCGTCCTCCCGCTGCCCCTCGAGCGCGCGGGCCGGGTCACCGACGCGTTCTTCGCCCGTGGCACGGGGCTGCGCACCCCGACCTCGGTGCGGATGAGCGACCTGGTCGAGATGCTGCTCACCCCGCCCGTGGAGCGGGAGCACCTCGGCGCCGAGATGCCCGAGCCCGATCTCATCGCCACCCCCGATGACAGCCGCTTCAGCGAGGAGCAGCTGGCGGTGGCCATGGAGCTGCTCGAACTGCCCGCGGACGCCCCCGACGGCTGTCCGGGCTGCTCGCCGACGCCCGCCGCCGCGACCCCGATCTGCCCTATCTGATCGCCCTCCTCGCCGTTCACGCCGCCAGCCCCCGGTCGGCACCGCCTACCGCCAGGGCGAGCAGCGGCTGCTGTTCGCCGTGGACGACGGCACCGAGCTGGACGACCCCGAATTCGGCGGCGCCGACCTGATAGTGGGCACCGCCCTGCTGGACGCGGCCGGTATGGCGGCCGACCGCGCGGAGGTGGCGTGATGGCCGCGACCGATGAGTACGCCCCGCGCGAGGAGGTTCAGCCGTGACCGAGTACGACATCGACGAGATGACACCGCCGGACGCGGCCCCGCCCCGGCGGCGGCCGGGCTGACGCCCGCCGACGCGGCCGACGCCGCGCGGCTGGTGGCCTTCGGGCTCCAGCCCAAGCTGCTGCCCGCGCGGGACGTCGAATACGCCGAGCTGCTGCGCCGCCACCGCGACGAACCGGCGTTCGCGCGCCTCACCGACGCCGTCGCCGCCGGGCTCGGGCTCATCGTGCTGGAGGTGTCGACCCGCGCCGGAATGGCGGTGACCGCCGCCGAGGACTCCGTCTTCGCCGTCCGCATGGGCGACTACGCCCGCCGCGCCGCCACCGACTCCGCCGACCGGTTCCTGCACGGCCTCGCCCATCTCGCCGTCGCCGCCCTGGCGTTCCCCCGCCCCGAGGACCTTGCCGACGACGGCTATATCGGCCGCGTGACCGTCAACGGCGTCGACGCCTTCGTCCGCCAGGCGTGCCGGCGGCTGGAGGAGCGCGCCGAGGAGCAGGGGGAGAACACCGACCCCGCCACCGGTGCGCCCGGGCTGGAGTCCGCCTGGCGGGTCTACGCCCGGCGCAGCGCGACCGGCGCCACCAAGGACGCGCGCAGGCTCGCCGGCTCCACGACCGGCATCGTCGGCAAGGCCGTCGCCTTCCTGGTCGACTCCGGCTTCCTCCAGCGCACCGGGGACGAATCCGGCGGCACCTACCGCACGACCGCCCGCTACCAGCTCCAGGTGCGCGACATGGCGGCGTCCGCCGCCATGGCCGAGCTGCTGGAGCTCGGCGTCGTCCCCGTCAGCGACGGCAGCGCCACCCTGCTGCCCCCGACCAGGGCGACGACCTCGACCTGGTGGCCGACGCCGGTCTCCCCTTCCACTCCTGAACCCCGAAACCACCTCACCCTTCCGACAACGAGAGTCCGCCGCCATGTACGAGCTGTCCCGGATCCGCCTCTACTCCATCGGGCCGGCCGGTGCGCGGTACGCTGACACCGTGCTGGACCTGCGCGGAGTCGGCGAGCCGGTGCCCAGCCCCGCGCCCACCCAGGCGGAGTTCTTCGAGGAGGAGCCGGTCGGCCCGCCGCGCCGCCCGCCCCCGCCGGGGTGCTCTTCCTGGAGAACGGCGGCGGTAAGTCCGTCCTGCTCAAGCTGATCTTCTCGGTGATGCTGCCCGGCCATCGCAACACCCTGGGCGGCGCCAGCTCCGGTGTGCTGCGCAAGTTCCTGCTCGCCGACGACTGCGGGCATGTCGCGCTGGAGTGGCAGCACACCGTCACCGGTGAGACCGTCGTTGTCGGCAAGGTCAGCGAATGGCGCGGCCGTCAGGTCTCCAACGACCCGCGGAAGTTCGCCGAGGCGTGGTACTCCTTCCGGCCCGGCCCCGGAATGAGCCTGGACTCGCTGCCGGTCGCCGAGTCCGCGGCGGTGCGGCCCGCCGTCGAGGGCGCCTCCACCGCACGCGGCCGCCGCCGCACCATGAAGGGCTTCCGTGACGCCCTTACGGAGGCCGGCAAGGCGTACCCGCATCTGGACGTGGTCTGGGTGGAGATCCACGAGCGCTGGAACGAACACCTCGGCGAGCTCGGCCTCGACCCCGAACTCTTCCGCTACCAGCGGGAGATGAACGCCGACGAGGGCGAGGCCGCCGGGCTCTTCGCGGTCAAGAACGACTCCGACTTCACCGACCTGCTGCTGCGCGCCGTCACCGACACCCGCGACACCGACGGGCTCGCCGACCTCGTCCACGGCTTCGCCCACAAGCTGGGCCGCCGCGCCGAGCTGACCGCCGAGCGCGACTTCACCGCCGGTTCGCTCGATCTGCTCCAGCGCATCGCGGACGCCGCGGAGCGGCGTGAGCAGGCGCGCGGGGTGCACGCGGGCGCCGAGCGCCGCACCCGTACGCTCGCCCGGCGGCTGTCCGCGCGCGGCGCGGAGGAGCGGGCGCGTGCCGCCGAACTCGCGGAGCGGGTCGCCTCCGCCGCCGAGGCCGTCACCGACGCCGAGGGAGCGCGCGGCCGCAGCGATCTCGTCGCCGCCGAACTCGCCTACCGGCACGCCTCCTTGGCGCTCGCCGCCGCCGAGAAGGGCGCCGCCGCGCAGCGCCGCGAGCTCAACGACGCCCGCACCCTGCACTCCGCCTGGCAGGCCGCCGAGACGGTGCTGCGCCACCGCGCCGCCGCCGACCGCTCCGCGCGCGTGGCCGCCGCCATCCGCGAGGCCGAGCGGGACGCGGCCCCGCGCTCGCCGCCCGCGCCAAGGCCGCCGCCGACCTCGTCCGCGCCCTGCACGCGGCCGCGGAGGACGGCGAGCGGGTCGCCAACGAGGAGGAGGAGCGCTCCGCCGCCCTCCAGGAGGCGGGCGAGACCGCCCACCGCGACGCCACCTCCGCCGCCACGGCGGCCCAGCGCGCCCGCAGCGACGCCGAGCACCTGCGCCAGCGGCTCGCCGAGGTCGAGCAGGAGACCGCCGAGGCCGTCCGCGCCGGATGGCTCGACGACTCCGCCCCCGACGCCGACCCGGCCCGCGCCGCGCTCGCCGCGAGCGACGCCGAGAAGACCACGGTCGCCGCCTTCGACGAGGCCCGCGAGACCGCCCGGCGCACCGCCGACCACGCGAAGTCGGCCGCCGCCGAGGAGGCCCGCGCCGAACTGGCCGCGGCCCGGGCGGTGGACGCGGCGCGGGCCGCGGAGGCCGCGTACGACGCGGAGCGGCGCGCCGCGGAGGCGCTGGGCGCGGAGCAGCGCCTGGTCGAACTGCTGGGCCTGCCACAGCCCCCGCCGCCGTCCCCGCGCCACGCGGCACCACCACCCGCCCGTCACCGGCGGACGCGCGCGCGGCGCGCGGGGTGACGGTACGCATTCCGGACGTGGACGTGGACGTGGACGTGGACGCGGACGGCGTGGGCCGCCGAGGCGCCCGCGCCGTGCCGACCGACTCCGACCGGGCCGGGTGGATCACGGTTCACGTGGACGAGGAGGACGCGGACGACGTCGGCCTCTCCCAACTCCCCGCCGCCTTCCGCGCGGACTCCTCCGCCCACCCGATTCCCCTGGACGACGCTCCCGCCCCCTCGGACCACTCCTACGCCCCGAGGAGCCCCCACCGACACCCGCGCACGCCTCGGGGAGGGGACTCCGCCGGGATGGGCGCCGCCCCCGGCCCGGCGGCCCGGTCGACGGACGCCGTCGCGGACGCGGAAGGCGATGCCGCGGCTGCGGGCGACCGGCTCCCAGGCACCGGACCGACGCCCGGTGAC
The DNA here is from genome assembly GCA_005405945.1 of Streptomyces violaceusniger. GTDB lineage: Bacteria > Actinomycetota > Actinomycetes > Streptomycetales > Streptomycetaceae > Streptomyces > Streptomyces violaceusniger. The sequence continues at coordinate 2,086,555 of BJHW01000001.1, read as the reverse complement.
GGCGTTTCCGCCTCCTGCGCGGTCGGTGAGCCGTGCCCGGCGGGCGCGGCTGTGGGTCGGGTCGAGGAGGGCGACGGGGCGGGGGCTGGTGGCATGCGGGGCGCCGCCTCGGCGCGTCTTGCGGACGAGGGCGCCGCCCCGGGCTCGGCGGCCCGGTCGACGGACGCCGTCGCGGGCACGGAGGGCGCCCCCGCCGTGGCGGGCGACAGCCTCTCGGCCACCGGCCCGGTGGGCGAGGCAGGTCCCGTGGAGCGCATGGAGCGCGACGCCCCCTCCGTGGGCGACCGCCGGCTGGGCACCGGTCGGGTCGGCGAGGTGGGGGACACCGCTCTCGTCGGTGGTGAGGCGGAAGAGACGCGCCCCGCTCGGCACGAAGCGGCCTCCGCCGAGGACGCGGGGGCGGGTCCGGGGGAGGCTCGGCGGCGCCGTCCGCTCGCGGCGGAGTCGCGCCCCGCGGGGCGGGTGACGGTGCGGATCGACGAGGTCGAGGACGATCCCTCGGGCGGTGGCGGGCCGCGCCCGGAAGGCCCGCGCGACGGCGCCTGGGCCGCCGCGACCGAATCCCGGCCGCCCGGGGAGGCGTCGGCTCGGGCCGGGGACGCTGACGACGGTCGGGCCGAGTCAGAGGTCGCCGCGGCCACCGTCGGCGTCACCCACGCGGCGCCGTCGTGCGATGGCCCGCGCTTGGGCGGCCCGCGCGGTGCCCGGGTGGTGGCGGCTGAATCCCGGCCGCCCGGGGAGGTGTCGGCTCGGGTCGGGGACGTTGACGGTGGTCAGGACGGAGCGGAGGGCGCCACTGACATCGGCGCCGACAGCGCCGACGCCACCCCCGCCGACGACTCCGACTGCTGGAGCCCCGAGCCCGGCGGCGACCGTGAACCCGACCGCGACCGCGACCGCGACCGCGACCGCGACCGCGACCGCGACCGCGACCCCGAACGCGACCGTAGTCGCCATCCCCGGCCCGCCCCGCGGGCCCTCGCGGGCGGGCCGCTCACCGCCGAGGAGCTGGACCGTAACGCCGAGGCGCTGCGGGAGCTGCTCGAGGAGAGCGTGGGCACCGCCGAGCGGCAGCTGTTCGAGTTGCGGACCGCTGCCGCCGAGGACGCACGGATCCTGGGGCGCTCGGTGACGGGGGGCTGTTGCCGCCCAGCGCCGATGTGCTGGCGGCCGTCGAGTTCCTGGGGGAGCACGGCATCCCCGCGCTCCCCGGCTGGCGGTATCTGGCCCAGGCCGTGGACCCCGTCGACCACGCCGCCGTGCTCGCGGCCCGCCCCGAGCTGGTGGACGGTGTCGTCATCACCGACCCCGGCACCCACGCCCGCGCCCGTGAGGTGCTGGGCCAGGCGTCGCTGCTGCCGCGGTCCGCCGTGGCCGTCGGGACGTCGGCCGCGCTGCTCGCGCCGACGCCCGCGCCCGGCGCCGAGGACAGCGGGGTCTTCCTCGTGCCGCCGAACCCGGCGATGCACGACGAGCGCGCCGCCGACGACGAGCGGCGCGAGCTGCGGGCCCGCGCCACCGCGCGGGACGAGGAGATCAGGGCGCTCGCCGCCCGGCTGGCCGGGGACCGGGCGCTGTCCGCGCGGCTCGCCTCCTGGCGCACCGGCTGCCCGCCCGGACGGCTCGCGGAGCTCGCGGCCGTGGCCGAGACCGCCCGGGAGACCGCCGACACCGCGCAGAGCGACCTCGTGGAGGCGCGCACGGCACGGGCCGAGGCAGACGAGGCCGCCACCGAGGCCGCCCGCGTCCGGGACGAGCGCCAGGAGGCGGCGCAGCGGGCCCGCCGGGTGGCGGACGCGCTGGCCGGGCTGGCGTACCGGCTGCGGGAGCGCGCCACCTGGCAGACCCGGCTGCGAGAACTGGCCGAGGAGGCCGTCGAGTACGAGGAGCGCGCCGCGGGCTGCGTGGACCGGGCCCGCGCCGCCGACGAGGACCGGCGCGCCGCCCAGCGCGCGGCCGACGACGCGCGCCGTACCGCCCGCGCCCTGCGCGCCGAGCGCGCGGAGATCGCGGGCGCCCCCGACGACCTCGGCGAGGACACCGAGCCGCCCTCCGCCTCGCTGCCCGCGCTCCGCGAGGCGTACCGCGCCGCCTCCCAGGTCTACGAGAAGGTCGGCGTCGGCGCCGACCTCCGCGCCGAACAGGCCCGCGCCGAAAGCGACGAGAGCGCGGCCCTCGCCTCCCTCGACCGGCTCACCAACAAGGTCCGCACCCGCGCCGCCCAGCTCCTGGAGGGCACCGACGGCGCCGACGGCCCCTCCCGGCAGGCCGCCGCCGCCCGCGCCGAATCGCTCGTGCAGATGCTGGAGAGCCGCGCGTCCGCGGCGAGCGAGCAGTTGGGCCGGCTGCGCGGCGAGGCGGAGCGGCTCGCCCCCGCCGACGGCGACGCCCACACCGAGCTGCCGGAGGAGATGGTCCCGGCCGACGCCGAGCAGGCGAAGGAGCTGCTGCGCACCGCCAACGGCGAACTGGCCGCCCGTACGGACGCCCTGGACACCGCCCGCACCGCCCACGCCGACCTGGTGCGCGCCCACCGCGCCGCCGAGGACGCGGCGGGCGGCTTCGACGAGACCGCCGCCCTGCTGCGGGACCTGCTGCGGGACGGCCCCGGCGCGGAGGACGACGGTGAGCGGCCCGAGCCGTACGCCGGCGGTCTCGCCGAGGCCCGTCAGGCCGCCGCCGAGACCCGCCGCTCACTGCGTGGCTGCGCCGCCGACCTGTCGGCGGCCGAGTCCTCGGTGCGGGAGGCGAGCGACGTCCTCGTACGGCACGCCAACTCCACCCGCTACGAGCAGGTGCGCACCCCCGCCCGCCAGCAGATCCGCGAACTCCCCGCGGCCGCGCTGCCCGAGCACGCCGCCGCCTGGGCCGAGGCGTTCGCGCCCCGGCTGCGCGTGCTCACCGACGAGCTGGAGCAGCTGGAGCGCAACCGCGACTCGATCGTGGACCGGCTGCGCGGCCTGGTCGAGTCCTGCCTGGCCACGCTGCGTTCGGCGCAGCGGCTCTCCCGGCTCCCGGAGGGGCTTGGTGAGTGGTCGGGCCAGGAGTTCCTGCGTATCCGCTTCGAGGACCCCGACCAGGCCACGCTCACCGAGCGGCTCGGCGAGGTCATCGACGAGGCGACCCGCTCCGCCGTCCGGAAGAACTCCGATCTGCGCCGGGACGGGATGTCACTGCTGCTGCGCGGGGTCCATGCCGCGCTCCAGCCGCGCGGCGTGGCCGTGGAGATCCTCAAGCCGGACGCGGTGCTGCGGGCCGAGCGGGTGCCGGTGGGGCAGATGGGCGATGTGTTCTCCGGCGGCCAGCTGCTGACCGCCGCCATCGCGCTGTACTGCACGATGGCGGCCCTGCGCAGCAACGACCGGGGCCGCGACAAGCACCGCCACGCGGGCACCCTCTTCCTCGACAACCCCATCGGCCGCGCCAACGCCACCTATCTGCTGGAGCTCCAGCGGGCGGTCGCGGACGCGCTGGGTGTGCAGCTGCTCTATACGACGGGGCTGTTCGACACCACGGCGCTGGCCGAGTTCCCGCTGGTGATCCGGTTGCGCAATGACGCGGACCTGCGGGCCGGGCTGAAGTACATCAGCGTCGAGGAGCATCTGCGGCCGGGCCTTCCGGTCCGGGAGCCGGAGGAGGAGCAGCAGGTCCACGGCCAGATCACCGCCACCCGGATGTACCGCCGCCCCGAGGCGGACGCGGAGGCGCCCGCCGGGGCCGCGGACCGGCCGTGAGCGCGGTGGGGGTCCCTACCGGCCATGGGCCCCGGCGGGTCATCCCGGACCGGTGTTCACCGTCTGGGTGATGGACGCCGAGGAGGCCGCGTAGTTGACGTCGCCGTTGAAGCTGGCGGTGACGGTGTGCGGCCCCTTCTGCAGCGGGTTGAACGTCGCGGAGGCGGTGCCGTTCACCAGTGTCACCACCTGGGGGTGCGCTCGGTGATGGCCAGGGTGACGGTCCCGGTGGGCGTTCCCGCGCCGGGGGCGACGGGGGACACGGTCGCGGTGACCGTCACCGGATCGCTCACCGTCGAGGGGTTCGGGGAGGAGACCACGGAGGTCATGGTGGCCGCCTTGCCCACGGTCTGGGTGTCGGTGCCGCTGGACGTGGCGAAGTTATCGGTCCCGTTGTAGGTGGCCGTGATGGTGAACGGGCTCCCGGCGGTGACCGGGTACGGGCTCCCGGAGACGTCCGCGTAGGCGTGGGTCACCGTCGCCGCACCGTTCGTCAGCGGCCGGGTGGCGGCCGTGCCGTCGCCGAAGTCGAACGTCACCGTCCCGGTCGGCGCACCGGACCCCGGCGGCGCGGGAGCCACCTGGACGACGAAGCTGACGGGCTGTCCGGGCACGGACGGATCGGGGCGGAGTTCACCGTGGTGGTGGTCGATGCCTGGCCGACGGTCTGGGAGTCCGTACCCGCCGAGGCCGTGAAGTACAGATCGCCGCCGTACTCGGCGGTGACGGCGTACGGGCCGATCGACGGGGCGGCGTAGGCGTGGCCGGCGGTGGCCGTGCCACCCGTGAGGGAGACGGCCACGGCCGGGCTTAACGGCCTCGGGACTCGTGCGCGTCCCAGGGAGCACCGGCCGGTCCGGGGCGCCGGGGAGGGGGTCCATCAGGGTGCCGCGGCGGAGGGCGGCCAGCGCGTCGAGGCGGTCGGGCGCGGTGCGCACCACCAGCCGGTCGGGCATGCTCCGGGCCGGGAGCGGGATCGGCGCGCTGAGCGTCGGAACGAGCCTGTGGGATTCCGGGTCGACGACGGCGATGCAGTTCTCACCGGGATCGGTGACGATGAAGAGTCCCAACGGGCGACAGGGCATGACGGCTCCGATCTGGCAAGGCGTCTTCCACTCCGCCGGAAAGGATGGGCAGCCCACCGGAATCGGACGGATTCAGTAACCCATTCCGGTGGGACCCGGGCGATGACCTTGACCGCGGCTCACCCGAATGGCGCAGCGTGCACCGTGCCCAGCGCGCACCGCGCCGCCTCGCCCTGTCGCCCTCGTGGTCCCGTGCCCGTGCCCGGGCGCACTCCCGGGTCGGGCGAACCGGCCCCGCGGAGGTCAGGCGAACCAGCCCTGCGGACGCGGGCGCGTATTGCGCCAGATGTGCTTGGCCTCCCGGTACTCCGCGAGCCCACTGGGCCCCAACTCCCGCCCGGTCCCGGACTGTTTGAACCCGCCCCACTCCGCCTGCGGGAGACAGGGGTGGTAGTCGTTGATCCAGACGGTGCCCAGCCGCAGCCGCGAGGCCACCCGCTGCGCCCGCTCCTCGTCGCCGGACCATACGGCCCCGGCGAGTCCGTACACGGTGTCGTTGGCCAGCCGCACCGCCTCGTCCTCACCGGAGAAACGTTCCACCGTGAGCACCGGCCCGAAGGACTCGTCGGCCAGTACCGACATCCCGCTGTGGCAGCGGTCGAGGACGGTCGGCAGGAAGTAGTAGCCGTCGGCGAGGGCCGGATCGTCGGGGCGGGTGCCACCGCAGCGCAGCCGGGCGCCCTCCGCGAGCCCGGCCGCCACATACGCCTCGACCTTGGCCCGGTGCGCGGCCGAGATCAGCGGGCCGGTCTGGGCCCGCTCGTCGAACGGTCCGCCGAGCCGGATCCCGCGGGCGCGGCGCACGACCTCCTCGACGAAGGCGTCGTGCACCGGGTCCTCCACCAGCAGCCGGGCCCCGGCCGAGCAGACCTGCCCGGAGTGGAGGAAGACCGCGGTGAGCGCGTAGTCCACCGCCGTGTCGAAGTCCGCGTCGGCGAAGACCACATTGGGGTTCTTGCCACCCAGCTCCAGCGAGGTCCGCTTGACCGTGCCCGAGGCCGCGGCCATGATCCGGCGCCCGGTCCGCAGGCCCCCGGTGAAGGACACCATGTCCACATCGGGGTTGTCGGTGAGCGGGGCCCCGGCCTCGGCGCCCGGGCCGAGCACCAGATTGGCCACCCCGTCCGGTAGTCCGGCCTCCGCCAGCAGCCGCATCAGCGCGATCGCGGTGCTGGGGGTGAGCTCACTGGGTTTCAGCACGAAGGTGTTGCCCGCGGCGAGCGCGGGTGCCACCTTCCACGCGGTCTGCAGCAGCGGATAGTTCCACGGCGTGATCAGCGCGCAGACCCCGACCGGTTCATAGACCACCCGGCTGACGGCGTGCTCGCTGCCGGTGTCCACGACCCGGTCCGCCTCGGTGCGCACCAGCTGCCCGTAGTAGCGGAAGCACGCCACCACACCGTCGATGTCGACCTCGCTCTCGGCCAGGCGCTTCCCGGTGTCCAGGGACTCGGCGCGGGCGAGCGCGGCCTTGTCGCGCTCCACCAGACCCGCGACGCGCAGCAGCAGATCGCCGCGCGCCCCGACCGGGGTACGGGGCCACGGCCCCTGGTCGAACGCCTGCCGGGCGGCGGCCACGGCCTCGGCCGCGTCCTTGCCACCGCCCTCGTCGACGACCGCCACCAGCGATCCGTCGGCCGGGCAGCGGATCTCCCGGGTGCGCTCGTCGATCGCGCCGGTCCACTGGCCACCGATGAAGAGGTCCGTCACGGGCATTCCTCCGCTTCCGGGGTCGGGACATGGTCGGTCACCCATCGGTGGAAGGCGCCGATGTGGTGTTCGCTGGGGACGAGCACCCCGCCGTCGCGGTAGGCGCGGGAGTCCATGGCGGGCTGGGTGCGCTCACAGGCGTCGAAGTCCTGGGAGTTGACCCGGTGGAACAGCTCCACCGACTTCGACAGATCCCGTTCGGACGCCACCACTTCGGGTGCGTAGAGCCAATCGCATTCGACCAGCGTGCGATCGGGGGCGAGCGGGAACATCCGGTGCATGATCACGTGGTCGGGGACCAGATTGAGGAAGACCTGCGGCCGTACCGTGATCGCGTAGTAGCGGCGGTCCTGCTCGTCGGCGATCCCCGCGAACCGGTCGAACCCCTCGCTGCCGTCCACGGTGAACCCCCGGGCCTCCTCGGCGAACTCGGCGCCGTGCCCGACGAAGTACTGCGCCGCCAGGCCGTCGGCGAACTCCGGGAGCACCTCGGTGAGTTCGGGGTGGATCGTGGCGCAGTGGTAGCACTCCATGAAGTTCTCGACGATCAGCTTCCAGTTGGCCTTGACGTCGTAGGAGATCCGGCGGCCCAGCGCCAGCCCCGCCACGCCGTAGCGCTCCACGGAGTCCGCGTCGCCGAGCCGTTCGGCCACCGCCCGATGACCGTCTCCTCGAACGACGGTGGCTCCTCGGCCAGGCAGACCCAGACATAGCCGAGCCATTCGCGAAGCCGTACCGGCACCAGTCCGCGCTCGACCCGGTCGACATCGGGCATCTTCGATAGGTTGGGGGCGGCGGTGAGTCGGCCGTCCAGGTCGTAGGTCCAGGCGTGGTACGGGCACTGCAGCGAGCGCCGCACCGTACCGGACTCCTCGGTGCACAGCCGGGCGCCGCGGTGGCGGCAGATGTTGAGGAACGCCCGCGGCTCACCCCGCCGGTTGCGGGTGATCAGCACGCTCTCCCGGCCGATCCGCACGGTGCGGAAGGCGCCCGGCCGGTCCAGGTCGGCCCCGCGCACCGCGCAGAACCACATGGCCTCGAACAGGTGCTCCTGCTCCCGGCGGAAGACCCCGGGAGCGGTGTACCAGTGGCCGGGGAGAGTGGCGAGCAGACTGGGGGGCGTGACGGCGGGGGACTCGGGAGCCACAGTCATGGGTTCTCCTCAGGCGGGCGCGGCGATCAGCCGGCGGGGGTCGAAGAGCTCGATGGGGTGGGCGGTGTCACCGGTGAGTGCCAAGGGGTCCTCCAAGCGGGTACTCCAAGCGGTCGTTTCCCGCTCTCGCGGCGCTCGGCGTCAGCGGCGGATGCGTGCCATGCGCGGGTCGAAGAGGGGCTCGGCGACGACGGTCGCGGGCACCTTCTCGCCGAAGTACTCGATGTGGACGGCGGTGCCGGGCACGGCGGCCGCGGCGGGCAGCCAGGCGTAGGCGACGGTCCGGCCGACGGTGTAGCCGTAGGACGCGCTGGTCACATAGCCCGCCGGGACGCCGTCGGCGTACACCGGCTCCTTGCCCATGACGACCGCGGCCGGGTCGTCCAGGGTGAGACAGGTCAGCCTGCGCGCCGCGGTCTCCTCGGAGCGGCCCTCGAGCGCCGCGCGCCCGATGAAGTCGCCCTTGTTCATCCGGACGGCGAAGCCGACCCCGGCCTCGTAGGGATCGTGTTCGGTGGTCATGTCATGGCCCCAGGCGCGATAGCCCTTCTCCAGCCGCAGGCTGTTGAAGGCCGAGCGCCCGGCGGCGATCACCCCGTGGCGCTGTCCGGCCTCCCACAGGGTGTCCCACAGCCGCAGGCCCAGGTCGGCGGTGGTGTACAGCTCCCAGCCGAGCTCGCCGACGTAACTCAGCCGCATCGCGGTCACCGGGACATGGCCGATATGGGTCTGCCTGGCCTTGAAGTAGCCGAACGCCTCGTGCGAGAAGTCGTCGTGGGTCAGCGGCTGGACCAGCTCCCGGGCGAGCGGACCCCACACGCCGACGCAGCAGGTGCCCGGCGTGATGTCCGCGATGTGGACGTCATCCGGCGCGTGGCGCAGCAGCCAGTCCAGGTCCAGCCCGCCGTTGGCGCCCACCTGGAAGTGGTGCTCGGAGAGCCGGGCGACGGTGAGGTCGCTGCGGATGCCCCCGGTCTCGTCCAGCAGCAGGGTGTAGGTGACCGCGCCGGGCTTCTTGGCCAGCTGATTGGTGGTCATGCGCTGGAGGAAGTCCAGCGCCCCGGGGCCGCTGACCGCCAGCCGCTTGAGCGGCGTCATGTCGTACAGCGCGACCCGCTCCCGGGTGGCCCTGGCCTCGGCGGCGGCGATGGGCGACCAGTAGCGGGCCGACCAGGCGTCGCGCGGGGGCAGTTCGACGGACTCGGCGAGCGGGGCGTTCGCCTCGTACCAGTGCGGCCGCTCCCAGCCCGCCGCCTCCAGGAAGTACCCGCCCAACTCTCGCTGCCGGACGTGGAAGGGGCTGACCCGCAGCGGACGGGGCTGCTCCATCGGCTGCAGCGGATGGATGACGTCGTAGACCTCGACGAAGTTCCGCTGTCCCCGCTCGGTGACGTAGGCGGGGGAGCGCTGGGCGTCCTCGAAGCGGTACAGATCGCATTCATGGACGTCCATGCCCGGCCGCCCGTCCGTCATCCACTCGGCCACGGCCCGGGCGACGCCGGCGGAGTGGGTCACCCACACCGCCTCGGCCAGCCAGAAGCCGCGCACCTCGCGGGACTCGCCGATGACCGGCATGCCGTCGGGCGTGAAGGAGAAGACGCCGTTGAAGCCCTCCTCGACCCGGCTCGCGCCGAGCGCGGGGAGCAGCTGGACGCTGTCCTCCCAGCTGGGGCGAAGTCCTCCGGGGTGAACGGCAGCGAGGACGGCATCACCGGGGCGTCGTCGTACGCGGGCAGCCGCGCCGGGTCCACGGGGATCGGGCGGTGGGCGTAGCTGCCGATGCCGATGCGGTCGGTGTGCTCGCGGTAGTACAGGTCGCGGTCCTGGAACCGCAGGATCGGCTTGCTCGCCTCCGTACGGGGGTCGTTCACCCCCGCGAGCTCGGGCAGCGGCCCGGTCTTGGCGTACTGGTGGGCCAGCGGCTGCAGGGGGACGGGGACCCCCGCCATCGCGCCGATCAGCGGGCCCCAGAAGCCGGCGGCGGAGACCACGATGTCGGCCGGGAAGGTGCCCCGGTCGGTGACGACGGCGGTCACCCGGCCGCCCTCCCGCTCGATGGCGGTCACGGTGTGCCGGTCCAGGAAGCGGGCGCCGTGCGAGGTGGCCCGCTCCATCTGGGCGCGGGAGGCGAGCAGCGCCCGGGCCAGCCCGTCGTCCGGGGTGTGGAGGCCGCCGAGGATCCGCTCCGGGTCCAGCATCGGCCACATCTCGGCGCACCGGGCCGGGCCGAGCAGTTCGGCCCGCACCCCCAGGAGGCCGCGAGACCGGCCTTGCGGTGCAGATCGGCCCAGCGCTCCTCGCTGGTGGCGATCTCCAGACCGCCCACCGGGTTGAAGCAGGGCAGCCCGTCGACCTCGAGGGAGGAGAACTTCTCCACGGTGTACCGGGCGAAGTCGGTCAGGGTCTTGGAGGGGCTGGTCTGGAAGACCAGACCGGGGGCGTGCGAGGTCGAGCCGCCGGGGGCGAGCAGCGGGCCCTGCTCCAGGACGGTGACGTCCCGCCAGCCACGGGCGGTCAGCTCGTCGGCGAGCGAGCAGCCGACGATCCCGGCCCCGACGATCACGACACGGCAGCTCAAAGGGGTGTTCACAGGACCTTTTTGTTCGCTTCTCCGCCCGCGCGGCGCAGGTGCGGGCATCGTCGTCGTCCGCGGCTCGGTGGCCGCGCGTCCTCCCCCAGCTACCGCTGGGAGGTGCCCCCCGCTCACAGGACCACCACCGACCGCAGCACCTCGCCGCGCTGCATCTTCGCGAACGCGGCCTCGACCTCGTCCAGCGTGATCGTCTCGCTGACGAACGCCTCCAGATCCAGCTTGCGGCTGAGGTGGAGGTCGACCAGGACCGGGAAGTCCCGGCTGGGCAGGCAGTCGCCGTACCAGGACGACTTGAGCGCGCCGCCCCGGGAGAACAGGTCGATCAGCGGCAGATCGATGCGCATCTCCGGGTCCGGCACCCCGACCTGCACCAGCACCCCGGCCAGATCGCGCATGTAGAACCCCTGGGTGTAGGTCTCGGGGCGGCCCACCGCGTCGATGACCACATTCGCCCCGAAGCCCCCGGTCAGCTCGCGCACGGCCTCGACCGGGTTCGTACCACGGGAGTTGACGGTGTCGGTGGCGCCGAAGCGGGTCGCCGCGTCCAGCTTGGCGTCGTCGATGTCCACGGCGATCACCCGGCGCGCCCCGGACAGCGAGGCCCCGGCGATCGCGGCGTTGCCGACGCCGCCGCAGCCGATGACCGCGACCGTGTCGCCGTTGGACACCCCGCCGGTGTGCACGGCCGCGCCGTAACCGGCCATCACCCCGCAGCCGATCAGGCCCGCCGCCTCGGGGCGCGCCGAGGGTCGATCTTCACCGCCTGCCCGGCCGCGACCAGCGTCTTCTCGGCGAACGCGCCGATGCCCAGCGCCGGGCTGAGCGGGGTGCCGTCGGTCAGGGTGATCGGCTGGGCGGCATTGCGGCTGTCGAAGCAGTACCACGGGCGGCCCCGGCGGCAGGAGCGGCAGCCGCCGCACGGCGCCCGCCAGGCCAGGACCACATAGTCACCGGGGCGAGTGCGGTGACGCCGGGGCCCACGGCCTCGACCATTCCGGCCGCCTCGTGCCCGAGCAGATACGGGAATTCGTCACCGATCGCGCCGTCCCGGTAGTGCAGGTCGGTGTGGCACACGCCGCACGCCTGTACTCCCACCAGCACCTCACCGGGGCCGGGCTCGGGCACGAGAACGGGCACCACCTCCACCGGGGCGCCCTTTTTGACCGCGACGACGGCGCGGGCTTCTTGCGGCATGGCTCACTCCTCTGTTCTCCTGCGATCGCAGGGACCGGTGCACGGGAGCTGGCATGACTGCCTCGAAGAGGGTGAGGCCGAGGCCGTTCAACGGCCGCCGGTTACCCCCAGTTGCGTATAGCGCGGCGTGTTGCGCGATGAGAGACATCCTGAAAGTCGCCGCCCCGTGCGGTCAAGGGGTGCGCGTAAACCGTCTGTGAACCGGCGCTGACGGGGAAATTCGCGTAGCTCGCACGCCTCTCGGTGCCCCTGGTCACAGACGCGACGAGGGGGCCGGAGTCGTCCGGCCCCCTCGTCGGGTGGGTGGGGTGGTGGGGTGGCTCAGCCGGGGAAGCCCATCCGTCGGGACAGCTCCTCGGCGGTCTTCACGGCGTACTCGGCCAGATCGGGCAGCCGGCTCTGCGCCATCCGGTACGCCGGTCCCGAGACGCCGATCGCCCCGATGACCGCGCCGTCGTGGCCGCGCACCGGCGCCGCCACCGCGTTCAGCCCGATCTCCAGCTCCTCGCAGGAGTAGGCGAACCCGCGCTCGGCCGCCGTCTCCAGCTGCTGCCGCAGCTCGGCGGAGGTGGTGATGGTGTGCTCGGTGAAGCGCGGCAGCTTCCGCGTCACCAGCCGCTCCCGGCGCTCACCCGACAGATGTGCGAGCAGCACCTTGCCGCTCGCGGTCGCGTGCAGCGCGGTGCGCCGCCCCAGCCAGTTGAAGGCGGTCACCGCGGCGGCGCCGCGCGCCTGCATGATGTTGACCGCCGCGTCCGCGTCCAGAACGGCGATATTGGCCGTCTCGCCGGTCTCGTCGGCCAGCGCCCGGCACACCGGGGCGCCCTCCTGCGAGATGTCCAGGCGGATGGCGGCGGCGCCCGCGAGTCTGAGCACCCCGGCGCCCAGGTAGTACTTCCCCCGGTCCCGTTCCTGCCCGACGAGTCCGCGGTTCTCCAGTACGCCGAGCAGCCGGAAGGCGGTCGACTTGTGGACCCCCAGCTCGTCGGCGATCTCGGTCACTCCGGCCTCGCCGAGTCTGGCAAGGATCTCCAGGACGCTGACCGCCCTGTCCACCGACTGCACTGCCCCGGCGGCCCCCCGCTTCTCCTCGGCCCGATCCTCGGTCGTGTTCGTCATGGTTCTGATCTCACCATCCGGCGGCTCTGCGTGGGGCCCCTCGGGCCGGGGAACTCTTGACGGCTGCCTTCCCGATCTGGATTCTGTTGCGCATCGCGCTTTTCAGTGCACTATCCACAACGCATGATACCGATCAACGTGAGGGGGGCCAATGATTCCCGTCTGCCGTATCGAGGACCTGCCGGAGGGTGAGTCGGTGCGTATCGAGGCCGGCGACGCCACCGCGCCGATCGCGGTGTTCCACACCGACGGTGCGTTCTACGCCATCGATGACACCTGCAGCCACCAGGACGCCTCCCTCTCCGACGGGTGGCTGGAAGGCTGCTACGTGGAATGCCCGCTGCACGCCGCGCTGTTCGATCTGCGATCCGGCGAGCCGACCTGTCTGCCCGCCCGTAAGCCCGTACGGACCCACGCTGTCACGGTCGTGGACGGAATGCTGTATGTCCACCCCGCGGCGCAGACCGTTCCCGGTCAGCCCGTGCACGCGGCGCCGGAAGAAGCCGTGGCATGACGGCGGTCGGGACGGTCGCCGTGGTCGGGGCCTCGCTCGCGGGTCTGCACGCGGCGCGGGGCCTGCGCTCCCAGGGGTACGACGGGCGGCTGGTCGTCGTCGGGGAGGAGCGCCACCGCCCCTACGACCGCCCGCCGCTGTCCAAGGAGTTCCTGACCGGGGACGGCGACCCGGGCGAGGGCTGGGCCCGCTCGCCCTGACCGACCCCGAGGAGGAGGCCGAGCTGGACGCCGAGTGGCTGCTCGGCGTCCGGGCCGAGGCGCTGGACACCGCGGCCGGTGAGATCCGTCTCACCGGCGGCCGCGCCCTGCGCGCCGACGGCGTCGTCATCGCCACCGGCGCCACGCCCAGAACGCTGCCCCTCCCGCGGCTGGACGGGGTGCACACCCTGCGCACCCTCGACGACGCGCTCCGGCTCCGCGCCGAGCTGCGCGCGGGTGCCGCGCGGGCGGTGGTGGTCGGCGCGGGCTTCATCGGCGCCGAAGTGGCCTCCTCCTGCGCCACCCTCGGGCTCGACGTCACGGTCGTGGAGGCCGCGCCGCTGCCGCTGGTGCCTCAACTGGGCGAGGAGATGGCCCGGGTGTGCGCCGGGCTGCACGCGCGGGGCGGGGCCACCCTGCTGTGCGGCACCGGTGTGGCCGGTCTGCGCGGCGGCGGCCGGGTCACCGGCGTGGAGCTCACCGACGGGCGGGTGCTGCCCGCCGATGTGGTGGTCGTCGGCGTCGGGGTGCGCCCCGTCACCGGGTGGCTGGAAGGCTCCGGCCTGGCCCTGGACGACGGGGTGCGGTGCGACGAGGGCTGTGTCACCGCGCTGCCCAACGTCGTGGCCGTCGGGGACGTGGCCCGGCTGGACCGTCCGGGCACCGCCCGCACCGTCCGGGCCGAGCACTGGACCAGCGGCATGCTCCAGGGCGACGTCGCCGCCCGCAATCTGCTCGCCGGGTCCACCGTCGCACGCTTCGACGCGCTCCCCTACTTCTGGTCCGACCAGTACGGTGCGCGGATCCAGTACGCCGGGTGGCGCGAACCCGGGGACACGGTCCGGATCCTCGAGGGGACCCGGCCGACGGCGGCGGCTTCCTCGCCGTCTACGAACGGGACGGGATTCCCACCGCCGCCCTCGGCGTGGACCGGCCCCGGCCCTTCATGCGGCTGCGCCGCGAGCTGGCCCGCGCTCCGCAGCCGGCCGGGAGGTGACCGTCGGGTCCGCCTCACGGGCCCGCTCCCGGCGGCGTAGGCGGCGCAACTCGCGGGCCGTGCTGCTGGGCCGGGACACCACCCCGTAGCGCTGGCGCCAGACCTGCCGGGTCACCCACACGTCCAGCACCCCCAGGTCGCCACCACCGTGCTCGCCACCGTGGCGAGCACGACGGGGAAGGCGGACCAGGTGCCCGCCAGGGTGCACAGCAGGGCGACCATCACCTCCACCAGAGTCACGGCGATGATGATGACCGCCCGCACCGCCGCCGTACGGACGGGATCGGGCAGCCGCCGCCTGCGCGCCGGCTCCTCGGTCCACAACGGCCGGACCCCGTGCGCCGGGATGTCGCGATCCTTGTCCATCGCGTCCATGACGCTCCCACCCCTTTCCATGCTCTGCCTCGGTGCGGCCGAGTCAGATAGCGGGACTTGGGTCGTATGCCCCCTAGTGTGCCCCGTTGGATCACGAATGGCACCGACCCCGGGTTCCCCTGGGAGGGGAAAACAAGCCAAGCGCCGCCGCATGGCCGCATCCGGCGACCGGGGGAGCAGTGCCGAGCGGAGGGGGGTAAGTCGGGGAATCGCCCGACAACTCCTGATCACGGACCGTAAAGGACTCCCTGCATCAAGTGGACATGCCTTCGATCTGTCCAACCGGCAGTAGTAGGCTCGCGCCCGCTTGTTGTCGAAAACTCGGAACCCCGCCCCTGGAATCGGGGTTGACGTTAGGGAGGCCATGCGCTTTCGCGGTAAGTCCATCCGCAGGAAGATCGTGGCGCTGTTGCTGGTGCCGCTCGTGTCACTGACGGCGATCTGGGCCTTCGCCACGGTGATCACCGGTCGGGAGGCAATGCAACTGCTGGACGCGTCCGACATCATCGACAAGGCGGGCCAGCCGGCCGAGGACGCGGTGCACGCCGTCCAGAAGGAGCGCCGGCAGACGCTCATCCTGCTGGCCGATCCGCGGCAGTCGGACGCCCTGCCCGTGCTCCACTCCCTGCAGCGCAGAACCGACCAGGCGATCGACAAGCTGCGGGCCGCCGACTCGGACGGCGATGTGCACGGCAAGATGAACGACGACTCCGAGGAACAGCTCGACAACATCCTCAAGGCCGCGGACGGACTGGACAGTCTGCGCCGCAAGGTCGAGGACGACGGCATCTCCGCGACCCAGGCGTATGAGTATTACAACAAGCTCGTCGACCTCTGCTACACCTTCCGCAGCTCCCTCCACGCGGTGCCCGACACCGACCTCGACAAACAGGGCCGCGCGCTGGTCGCCATGATCCGCGCCCGGGAGGCGCTCTCCCGCGAGGACGCGCTGTACGTCTCGGCGCTGACGGCGCGCAAGATGACGCTGGCGGACCTCCAGGCGATGTCCGACCTCATCGCCGAGCGCACCCTGCTCTACGAGATCAACCTGCCGATCCTCCCCGACTCCGAGCAGAAGGTCTTCGCCGACTACCGGCGCACCAACGCCGCCCCCGCCGCCCTGCGCGTGGCCGAGGGCAAGATCCTCTCCTCGATGGACCCCGCCACCGCCATCAAGTCGCTGGACCAGGAGCACTGGGAGGCCGCGGCCCAGCCCGTCCTCAACGACTACGACCGGCTGGGCGAGGAGGCCACCGACCGGCTCCAGAAGCGCATCGACCCGGTGGCCAGCAGCGTGATGCTCAAGGCGGGGATCGCCGGCATCCTCGGCCTGATCGCCCTCATCGTCTCCATCCTCGTCTCGTTCCGGATCGGCCGCAGCCTGGTCCGCGATCTGTCCCGGCTGCGCCGGGACGCCCAGGAGGTCGCCAGCGTCCGGCTGCCGAGCGTGATGCGCCGCCTCGGCGCGGGCGAGCAGATCGACGTGGAGACCGAGGCGCCCCGGCTGGACTACGGCCCCGATGAGATGGGCCAGGTCGGCCAGGCCCTCAACACCCTCCAGCGGGCCGCCGTCGAGGCCGCGGTCAAACAGGCCGAACTCCGCCAGGGCGTCTCCGATGTCTTCGTCAACCTCGCCCGCCGCAGCCAGGTGCTGCTGCACCGTCAGCTCACCCTGCTGGACACCATGGAGCGGCGCACCGAGGACACCGACGAGCTGGCCGACCTGTTCCGCCTGGACCACATGACCACCCGTATGCGGCGGCACGCCGAGGGTCTGGTCATCCTCTCCGGCGCGGCCCCTCCCGGCAGTGGCGCAAGCCGATCCAGCTGATGGACGTCGTACGCGCCGCCGTCGCCGAGGTGGAGGACTACGAGCGGATCGAGATCCGCCGGCTGCCCCGGATCGCGGTCGTCGGCCCGGCCGTCGGCGACCTCACCCACCTCGTCGCCGAACTCCTGGAGAACGCCACCGTCTTCTCGCCGCCGCACACCGCCGTCCAGGTGCACGGCGAGCGGGTCGCCAAGGGCTTCACCCTGGAGATCCACGACCGCGGTCTCGGCATGACGCCCGACGCGCTGCTGGAGGCCAACCTCCGGCTGGCCGAGACCCCCGAGTTCGAGCTGTCCGACACCGACCGGCTCGGGCTGTTCGTGGTCAGCCGGCTCGCCCAGCGGCAGAACGTGCGGGTCTCGCTCCAGCCCTCCCCGTACGGCGGCACCACGGCCATCGTGCTCATCCCCTCCAACCTGCTCACCGACGAGGGCGCCCGGGGGACGCCGACGACCGCGGCACCGATGACCGCGCCACCGGCGGCCGTTACGCCGACACCGCGCGGCCCGGCGTGGGCGACGTCCGGCTCGGGCCCGTCGACGAGGCCGAGCAGGACTCCCAGCTCGCCTCCCTGACCGCGTCCCTGATGCACGAGGCCCACGACGACGCCGACGAGGACGACGAAGTGGGCGGCATCTTCCGCGCCCGCGGTCTGAAGGCGCGCCAGTCCGTGCGCACCGGGCCCGTCCCGTCCACCGTGGAGCAGCACCAGCAGGCTCCGGACGGCCCGGGCCCCGAACCGGGCGGCGGCCCCGCGCCGCTGCCCCGCCGTGTCCCGCCGGTCCTGGTCGCCGACCACGGCCGGCCGGTCGAGGGCACGTCCGGCGTAGGGCACGGCCGTACGCGGGGCCCGGGGCAGCCGTCCTGGGCCGAGGGCTCCGAACGCCAGGGCCAGGACCAGGCCCAGGGCCGTGACCAGGGCCCGCGGCGCACGGGGCCGGAGCGCCGGGAGCCGGAGCGCCGGGGCCCGGAGCAGAGCCCGGTGCCCACCCAGCGGGCGGCCTCCGGCCTCCCCAAGCGGGTACGGCAGGCCAGCCTGGCCCCGCAGCTGAAGAACGACCCCGCACCCCCGACCGACGACCGAACCCCTGCCGAGATCGATCCCGAGCGCGAAGCCGAACAGGCGAGGGCCACCATGGCCTCGCTCCAACGGGGCTGGCAGCGCGGTCGGCGGCAGTCGGCCACCGGATCCGGAGGCGCGGACGCAAGCCCGGGAACGACACACGAGGGGGACGGTCGATGACCGCATCGAACGCCGCAGCGCCCAACGGATCGCCCAATGCGTCGGGCGAGCTGAACTGGCTGCTGGACGAACTGGTCGGAAGAGTGGGCAGCATCCGCAAGGCGCTGGTGCTCTCCGGGGACGGACTCCCCACCGGCGGCTCACGCGATCTGTCCCGCGAGGACGGTGAGCACCTGGCCGCCGTGGCCTCCGGCTTCCACAGCCTCGCCAAGGGGGTCGGCCGCCACTTCGACGTCGGCCGGGTCCGGCAGACCATCGTCGAGCTCGACGACGCCTTCCTGTTCGTCACCGCGGCCGGTGACGGCAGCTGTCTCGCCGTCCTGGCCGACGCCGACTCCGATGTGGGCCAGATAGCGTACGAGATGACGCTGCTGGTCAAGCGGGTGGGCGTGCATCTGGGCTCGGCCCCGCGCTCCACCGGGTGACGGAGGCCGGGGGAAATGAGCGGAGACCCGGAGCGCGCCGCCCGGTGGTTCGACGACGCGGCGGGACCGGTGGTCAGGCCCTATGCGATGACGCGGGGGCGCACCCGCAGCGCCGCCGAGGAGAAGCTGGATCTGATCGCGGTGGTCGTCGCCGACAGCGCCGACCACCGGACCGTCGCCGACCAGACGCTGTCCCCGGAGCACATCGACATCGTCGAGCTGAGCCGGGACAGCCCGCAGTCCGTCGCCGAACTGGCGGCGGAGCTCGACCTTCCGATCGGCGTGATCCGTGTGCTCATCGGCGATCTGCTCCACGCCGCACTCGTCCGAGTGTCCCGGCCCGTACCTCCGGCGGAACTGCCGGACGAGAGGATTCTGCGCGAGGTGATCAATGGGCTACGGGCACTCTGACCTGGGCCGCCCTCATGTCGTCGAACCGGTCACGCTGAAGATACTGGTGGCCGGCGGCTTCGGGGTGGGGAAGACGACCCTGGTGGGCGCGGTCAGCGAGATCAGACCGCTGCGCACCGAGGAGATCCTCACCGAGGCGGGCCGGCCGGTCGACGACATCGCGGGGGTGGAGTCCAAGACGACCACCACCGTCGCCATGGACTTCGGGCGCATCACGCTCCGCGAGGACCTGGTGCTCTATCTCTTCGGCACACCGGGCCAGGACCGCTTCTGGTTCCTGTGGGACGAGCTGGCCACCGGCGCGCTGGGCGCGGTGGTGCTGGCCGACACCCGCCGTCTCGAGGACTGCTTCGCCGCCATCGACTACTTCGAGCGGCGGGACATCGCCTTCACCGTGGCCGTCAACTGCTTCGAGGGGGCCGACCGCTATCCGGAGGATTCGGTGCGCGACGCCCTGGACCTCGACCCGGGCACCCCGGTCGTCCTGTGCGACGCCCGGGAGCGCGATTCGGTCAAGCATGTGCTGATCTCGGTGGTGGAGCACGCGATGCTGGCTTCCGCGCGGGGCTGAGATGCCAGCTTCCGCGCGGGGCTGAACGGCACGGCCCGCACCCCGCCGTCCGGGGTGCGGGCCGCCGTTCGCACTGGTGGTGTGGGTTGCCGTTCGCACCGGCGGTACGGGCCGCCGTTCGTCGGCGCCGGGCGAGGCTCAGGAGTCCTCGGCCCGCTGCCCTTCCCTGTGCCAGCCGAAGCTGCGCTCCACCGCCATGCGCCAGTTGCCGTACTCGCGCGTCCGCTCCTCCTCGGACATCCGCGGGGTCCACTCGGCATCCCGCTTCCAGTGGGCCCGCAGCTCGTCCAGGTCCTGCCACGCGCCGGTGGCGAGCCCGGCCGCGTACGCGGCGCCCAGACAGGTGGTCTCGGCGACCACCGGACGGATCACCGGAACGCCCAGCACATCGGCCTGGTGCTGCATCAGCAGCCCGTTGGCGGTCATTCCGCCGTCGACCTTGAGCGTGCTGATCCGCACCCCGGAGTCCTGGTACATCGCGTCGACCACCTCGCGCGTCTGCCAGCTGGTCGCCTCCAGGACGGCACGGGCCAGATGCGCCTTGGTGACATAGCGGGTGAGGCCGGTGATCACACCGCGGGCGTCCGAGCGCCAGTACGGGGCGAACAGCCCCGAGAAGGCCGGGACGATGTACGCCCCGCCGTTGTCGTCCACGCTCGCGGCGAGCGGTTCGATCTCGTCGGCGGAGCGGATGATGCCCAGCTGGTCGCGGAACCACTGCACCAGCGCGCCGGTGATCGCGATCGATCCCTCCAGGCAGTAGACGGGCCGCTCGCCGCCGAGCCGGTAGCCCATCGTGGTCAGCAGCCCGCTCTTGGACGGCACCGGGCGGTCACCGGTGTTGAGCAGCAGGAAGCTGCCGGTGCCATAGGTGTTCTTGGCCTCGCCGACGCCGTAGCAGGTCTGACCGAAGACGGCGGCCTGCTGATCGCCGAGCGCGGAGGCCACCGGCACACCGGCCAGCTGCCCGACCGCCGTGCCGTACACCTCGGCGGAGGAGCGGATCTCCGGCAGCATCGCCTCGGGGAGGCCCATCGCGGAGAGGATCGAGGTGTCCCACTGGAGGGTCCGCAGATCCATCAGCAGGGTGCGTCCTGCGTTGGTCACATCGGTGACGTGCACTCCGCCGTCGGTGCCGCCGGTGAGGTTCCAGATCAGCCAGGAGTCGATGGTGCCGAAGGCGATCTCGCCCATCTCGGCGCGGCGGCGCAGCCCGGGCACGTGGTCCAGCAGCCAGGCGGCCTTGGGTCCGGAGAAGTAGCTGGCCAGCGGCAGTCCGGTGGTGTCCCGGAAGCGGTCCTGGCCGACCTCGCCGCCCAGTTCCTCGCACAGGCCGGAGGTGCGGGTGTCCTGCCAGACGATCGCGTTGTGCACCGGTTTGCCGGTGCGGCGGTCCCACAGGACCGTCGTCTCGCGCTGGTTGGTGATGCCCAGCGCGGTCAGCTGGTCGGCCCGCAGCCCAGCCTTGGCCAGCGCGCCGGCCACCACGGCCTGCACCTTGGACCAGATCTCGGTGGCGTCGTGCTCCACCCAGCCGGGCTTGGGGAAGATCTGGCGGTGCTCGCGCTGGTCGACGGCGACGATCGCGCCGTTCCGGTCGAAGATGATGCAGCGGCTGGAGGTGGTGCCCTGGTCGATCGCGGCGACGTAGGTGTCCGTCGGATGCGGCATGGCGTCTCCTTCGGTCAGAAGGCTGCGTTGAAGACGAGACCCGCCAGCACGGCCCCGATCAGCGGGCCCACCACCGGTATCCAGGCGTAACCCCAGTCCGAGGTGCCCTTGTTGGGGATGGGCAGCAGGGCGTGGGCGAGGCGTGGCCCGAGGTCGCGCGCCGGGTTGATGGCGTAGCCGGTGGGCCCGCCCAGGGAGAGGCCGATGCCGACCACCAGGAAGGCGACGAGCAGGACGGAGATGCCCGA
Organism: Streptomyces violaceusniger; assembly: GCA_005405945.1. Classification (GTDB taxonomy): domain Bacteria; phylum Actinomycetota; class Actinomycetes; order Streptomycetales; family Streptomycetaceae; genus Streptomyces; species Streptomyces violaceusniger. The sequence goes on along the minus strand of BJHW01000001.1, from coordinate 2,065,481 downwards.
GCCGAGGACCACCGTGCCACCGCCCTCGGTGACCGGACCGATCCCGATGCCCTCGACCTGGCCGAACGCGAGCAGCGGCAGCACCAGCGCGGCGGTCGCGATGATCTCGGTCACGAGGTTGGCCACCGGGTTCCGGATCTCCGGGACGGTGGAGAAGACCCCGAGCGTGGGCAGGGCGGTCTTCTCATCGGCGTTGGCGGCGAACTGCGCGTAGTACAGCGCCCAGGTCAGCACCGCGCCGATCACGGCGCCCACCAGCTGCCCGAGGATGTAGAGCGGCACCTTGTCCCAGTCGCCGGTGTCCACGGCGACGCCCACGGTCACCGCCGGATTGAGATGGGCGCCGGACAGCGGGGCCGCGGTGTACGCGCCGGCCATGACGCCGAAGCCCCAGCCGAAGGCGATGACGATCCACCCGGCCGACTTGGCCTTGGAGTGGTTCAGGGTGACGGCGGCGCACACGCCCGCCCCGAAGAGAATCAGTATCGCGGTGCCGATGACCTCACCGGTGAAGATGTCCCCATTGCTCATGGCGGCTCCTAGGGTCTGTCGTCAAAGGGGGTGTCCGGCCGCGAGCGGCGTCTGGTGCGGTGCATCGCAAGGCGGAGCGTCGCCCTCGTACTGGGCGTACTTGGGCGATGCGACAACGCAGCGAGGTGCCGTGCCAGGCGTCGGGAGCAGGACGCCCCCTTTGACGGCAGGCCCTAGGACCTCGCCCGGGGCGGGTGGCCCCGGTCCTCCGTGCTGGGTCTTTTCGAGCGTGCGGGTGCATCGGAATCGCCCATGGGGGGTGACCGTGGAGAGAGCCTGCGTGCGGCGACGCCGACTGACACCGCAGCAGTGTTCACCGGTGGTCAGGGGGCGTCAAGGTGATGGACGGCAACGGTGTTCGTGACAACCGAAAGGACGTTGCCCTGGTATCGCCGCGCACTCGGGCACCACTTGACCACCGGGCGGACACCGAACAGCCACCCGGTGGCCACCGAGCGGCTACCGCTCGGGCGCCGCTCAGCGGACCGCGACGACCGACGAGCCGTGCCCGAACAGCCCCTGGTTGACGGTGATTCCGGCACGCGCGCCGGGCACCTGCCGCTCGCCCGCCTGCCCGCGCAGCTGCCAGGTCAACTCGCACACCTGGGCGATAGCCTGCGCCGGAACCGCCTCCCCGAAGGACGCAAGACCCCCGCTCGGATTGACCGGAATCCGCCCGCCCGGCGCCGTCGCCCCCTCGCGCAGCAGCTTGGCGCCCTCCCCGGGCGCGCACAGCCCCAAGTCCTCGTACCACTCCAGCTCCAGGGCGGTGGACAGGTCGTACACCTCGGCCAGCGACAGATCCTCCGGTCCAAGACCCGCCTCCTCGTACGCCGCCCGCGCGATGGAGGGCCGGAACGGATCGGGGACGGGGAGCCCGGCGGGGCGGAGTCGGTGGCGATGTCCGGCAGGTCCAGCGCGGTGCGCGGATGGGTGGGGGAGACCGACGAGACCGCGCGGATGCGGACCGGGCGCGCCATTCCCAGCCGCCGCGCCGTCTCCACGCTGCCGAGCACCAGCGCCGCCGCCCCGTCGGAGGTCGCGCAGATGTCCAGCAGCCGCAGCGGATCGGCGACGACCGGCGACGCGGCGACCTCCTCGGCGGTGACGGGGGAGCGGTAGCGGGCGTAACGATTGGCGGCGCCCGCGGCCGCGTTCTTCACCTTCACCCGCGCGAAGTCCTCGGCCGTGTCGCCGTACAGGGCCATTCGGCGGCGCGCCCAGAGCCCGAAATAGGCGGGGTTGGTGGCGCCCAGCACCCGGAAGCGCAGCCAGTCCGGATCGTCCGGCCGCCCACCGCCGGCCGGGGCGAAGAACCCCTTGGGCGCCGCGTCGGAGCCCACCACCAGAACGGTGTCCGCCATCCCCGACAGGATCTGGGCGCGGGCGGTGTCGATGGCCCGCGCACCGGACGCGCACGCCGCGTACACGCTGGTGACACGGGCGCCCTGCCAGCCCAGCGCCTTGGCGAAGGTCGCGCCCGCGACCTGCCCCGGATAGCCGCAGCGCACGGTGTTGGCGCCGACCACGGACTGGATCGCGGACCACTCGAGCCCGGCGTCCGCGAGCGCGGCCCGCGCCGCCTTGGTGCCGTACTCCACGAAGCTCCGGCCCCACTTCCCCAGGGGTGCATCCCGGCGCCGAGCACCGCCACTTCGCCGGTCATGACGCCTCCCCGGGAACGGGCCGCCAGTGCCAGGTGGTGAGGGTGCGCCCGTCCTCCTCCGCCAGCACCCCCGGTACCACCTCGACCTCCATGCCGACGGCCAGATCGGCCACGGTCACGCCGGGGGCGCCCTGGCCCAGGACCACCATCCGCTCGGCGGCCAGCTCCACGGCGATCAGTGTGTAGGGCCGCCACGTGCGCTCGGGGTCGGACGGGTAGGGGGCGGGTGGCCGGTAGCGGCCGTCGGTGTACGACCACACCCGCCCGCGGCGGGACAGCGGCACCTCCGCCAGCTCGGTGCCCGCGCAGCCCGGCGCGCGGCAGAAGGCGTCCTCCCGGGGGAAGTACACCGCCCCGCAGTCCCGACAGCACGTCCCCAGCAGCCGGAACTCCCCGCCCTCGGTGGTGAACCACCCGTCGACCACGGGCACACGCGTGGGGACACGGCCCCTCCCGATACCTCGTAACTGACGATGTGTCAGAAGTGTGGCACGGGGACCGCGGCGCGCGTAACCCCGGTACAGTGACCGCGATCACGGGCCGGATCACGGGCCTGATCAGCCGAAGGGTGAGGGGAGCGGTCGGTGGCGGAGACGGAGACCAGGACGCGGACCGGAACCACGACGACGCGCACGGCCGTCCGGCTCGAGGCCGTCACCAAGGAATTCGGGACGGTGCGCGCGGTGGACGGCGTCGATCTCGCCGTCCGCGAGGGCGAGTTCTTCTCGCTGCTGGGCCCGTCAGGATCGGGGAAGACCACCCTGCTGCGGCTGGTCGCCGGGTTCGAACAGCCCACCGCGGGGCGTATCGAACTCGCCGGACACGACGTCACCGCGGCGCCCCCCAACCGCCGCGATGTGCACACCGTCTTCCAGGACTACGCGCTCTTCCCGCATATGAGCGTCGAGCAGAACGTGGCCTACGCGCTGACCGTACGCGGCGTCCGCAAGGCCGAGCGGCTCGCCCGCGCCCGCGAGGCGCTGGCCACCGTACGGCTGGACGGCTTCGCCGCCCGCCGCCCCGCCGAGCTCTCCGGCGGCCAGCGCCAGCGCGTCGCCCTGGCCCGCGCCCTCGTCGACCGGCCCGCCGTGCTGCTGCTCGACGAACCGCTCGGCGCGCTCGACCTGGCGCTGCGGCAGGAGATGCAGACCGAGCTCAAGGAGTTGCAGCGCACCACCGGCATCACCTTCCTCCTGGTCACCCACGACCAGGACGAGGCACTGACCATGAGCGACCGCGTCGCCGTGGTCCGCGACGGCCGCGTCGAGCAGACCGGCCCGCCGGTCGAGGTGTACGAACGCCCGGCCACCGCCTTCGTCGCGGGCTTCGTCGGCACCACCAACCTGCTGCGCGGCGAGGCGGCGGTGCGTGTCGTGGGCCGCCCCGGCACGTACTCCATCCGGCCGGAGCGGATCCTGCTCACGGACCCCGCGGAACCGCCTGCGGAACCGCCCGCCGACGGCCGGCGGACCGTCACGGGGCGCGTCACCGACATCGTGCACGCCGGGGCGCACACCCGCTTCACCATCGCGCTCCCGCACGGCGATCGGCTCACCGTGCTCCGCCAGAACCTCACCGGACTCCCCCAATCCGCCCGTCTGGACGGCGAGATCGGGCTGTCCTGGGACGATAAGGACGCCTTCCCGGTCCCGAGTTGACCTTGCCATTGCCGACAGCACCCTGGCGAGGACCCACCACTCGCCCGATACTGGCCGGGCCTCAAGTGCCTAGTGGGACGAGGAGGACCGGATGCGGAAACGGAAGACATCTGCGTGGAGGTCCGCGGCCGCCGTCTGCGCGCTGCTGCTGACCGCGGCCGGATGCGGCTCGGGCGGCGGCGACGGCAAGGGCGGTCACGCACCCGACAAACTCGGCAAGGGCGAGGGCAAAGTCAACATCATCGCCTGGGCCGGCTACGCCGAGGACGGCTCCAACGACCCCAAGGTGGACTGGGTTCACCCGTTCGAGAAGAAGACCGGCTGCCAGGTGAACACCAAGACGGCCGGCACCTCCGACGAGATGGTCTCGCTGATGAAGACCGGGCAGTACGACACGGTCTCCGCCTCCGGCGACGCCACCCTGCGCCTCATCGCCTCCGGCGACGCGGCACCCGTCAACACCAAGCTGGTCCCCCACTACAAGGACATCTTCCCGGCCCTCAAACAGCAGCCGTTCAACTCCAAGGACGGCCGGATGTACGGCATTCCGCACGGCCGGGGCGCCAACCTCCTCATGTACCGCACCGACAAGGTGAAGCCCGCGCCCGACTCCTGGCGCGCCGTCTTCGACGACTCCGCGCGGTACGCGGGGCACGTCACCGCCTACGACTCGCCCATCTACATCGCCGACGCCGCGCTCTACCTGATGCGCGCCAAGCCCTCCCTCGGCATCAAGAACCCGTACGCGCTGGACCAGAAGCAGCTCGACGCCGCCGTCGCCCTGCTGAAGAAGCAGCACAAGGCGGTGGGGGAGTACTGGAGCGACTACCAGAAGGAGATCACCGCCTTCAAGGGCGGCGACAGCGTCATCGGCACCACCTGGCAGGTCATCGCCAACCTCACCAAGGCCGAGAAGGCCCCGGTCAAGGCGGTGCTCCCCAAGGAGGGCGCCACCGGCTGGTCCGACACCTGGATGGTGTCGGCCAAGGCCGAACACCCCAACTGCGCCTACAGGTGGCTCGACTGGATCGTCTCGCCCAAGGTCAACGCCCAGGTCGCCGAGTACTTCGGCGAGGCTCCGTCCAACCGTAAGGCGTGCGCCGAGACCTCCGACCCGAACCACTGCGCGATCTTCCACGCGGACGACGAGAAGTACTTCCAGCGCGTCCACTTCTGGACCACGCCCATCAAGGAGTGCCTCGACGGCCGTAAGGACGCCACCTGCACCGACTACGCCCAGTGGACCCGGGCCTGGACGGAGGTCAAGGGCTGAGATGCCCGCCGCGCCCACCTCAGGCTCGCGGCTGCGCCTCACCGCGCTCCTCGCCCCGCCCCTGCTCTGGCTGACCCTGGCCTATCTGGGCTCGCTCGCCATCCTGCTGCTGTCGGCCTTCTGGGCCACCGACTCCTTCACCTCCGACGTCGTCCACACCTGGAACACCGACAACTTCCACGAGCTGCTGACCACCCCCGTCTACCGCACCATCGCCCTGCGCACCCTGTCCATCGCGGTCGCCGTCACCGTCATCGACGCGCTCCTCGCCCTGCCCATGGCATTCTGCATGGCGCGGGTCGCGGGGCGGCGGTGGCGGCGGCCGCTGCTGGTCGCCGTGCTCACCCCGCTGTGGGCCGGCTATCTGGTCAAGGCGTACGCCTGGCGGGTCATGCTGGGCGAGGACGGCGTCGTGGGCGCCGCCCTCGCCCCGTTCGGGCTGCACGGGCCCGGCTACGGCACCACCGCCGTCGTCATCGTGCTCGCCTACCTCTGGCTGCCGTACATGATCCTGCCGGTGTACGCGGCCCTCGAACGGCTCCCCGAGCGGATGCTGGAAGCCTCGGCCGACCTCGGCGCCGGCGCGTGGCGCACCCTGCGCTCCGTCGTCCTGCCCGCCGTACGCCCCGCCGTGCTCGCCGGGTCCGTCTTCACCTTCTCGCTCAGCCTGGGCGACTACCTCACCGTGCAGATCGTCGGCGGCAAGACCCAGCTGCTGGGCAATGTCATCGCCTCACAGGTCACCCTGGACCTGCCGATGGCCGCCGCGCTCTCCGCCGTACCGGTGGTGCTCATCGTCTGCTACCTCGCCGCCGTGCGCCGTGCTGGCGCCCTCGACTCGCTCTAGTCGCTCCAGTCGCCCTAGTCACCCCAGTCACCCCAGTCGCCCCCAGGAGGTGGGCCCATGCGCCTCTCGCGCACCGCCCGAGTGGTCCTCGGCTGTGTCACCGCGGCCGGCCTCGCGATCGTCTATGTCCCGCTGCTGCTGGTGCTGCTGAACTCCTTCAACGCCGACCGCTCCTTCGGCTGGCCGCCCAGCGGCCTCACCGGCCGCTGGTGGCGGGCCGCCCTGCACAGCGACGGCGCCCGCGAGGCCCTGCTCACCTCGCTCAAGGCCGGGCTCGCCGCCACCGCGATCGCCCTGGTCCTGGGCACCCTCGCCGCGTACGCCGTCCACCGCCACCGCTTCTTCGGGCGGCGGACCGTGTCCTTCCTGCTCGTCCTGCCGATCGCGCTGCCCGGCATCGTCAGCGGCATCGCCCTCAACGCCGCCTTCCGCACCGTCCTCGACCCGATCGGCATCGGCTTCGGCCTGTTCACGGTGGTCGTCGGGCACGCCACGTTCTGCGTCGTCATCGTCTTCAACAACATCGGCGCCCGGCTGCGCCGTATCGCGCCCTCCCTGGCCGAGGCGTCCGCCGACCTCGGGGCGCGCTCCTGGCAGACCTTCCGGTACGTCACCTTCCCCGCCATGCGCTCGGCCCTCTTCGCGGGCGGGCTGCTGGCCTTCGCGCTCTCCTTCGACGAGATCGTCGTCACGACCTTCACCGCCGGGCCCGGCACCCGCACCCTGCCGATCTGGATCTACGAGAACCTGGCCCGCCCCCACCAGGCCCCCGTCGTCAACGTCGTCGCCGCGCTGCTCATCCTGGTGTCCGTGGTGCCCGTGTACATCGCCCAGCGGCTGTCCTCGGACACCGCGGGGGGACGGTTGTGAGGCCCGCTCAGCCGCTCAGCGAGCGGCGCGCGACGGGAAAGTCGAAGTAGGTGTCCGGGAACAGCTCCGGCTTGAAGGTGTAGTGCCACCACTCCTCGGCCAGGTTGACGAACCCGAGCTTCTCCAATGTGCCCTTGAGCAGCAGCCGGTTGGCCCGTTGCACACCCTTGATCCGCGGATCGAGGGTGTGCGAGAGCGTGTCGAAGCAGTCGTACCCGGTGCCCATGTCCACCGAGTTGTCCGGGAAGCGGTCCTTCTTGGCCGCGTAGCACGGGACCAGCTTCTCGCCCGGCACATACGGGCGCGTGGGCAGCGCGGGCAGCCGCGCGATCGTCAGGTCCACGGTGCTGCCCCGGCTGTGCCCCGACTTCTCGGCGATATAGCCGTCCTCGAACAGCCGCGTCTTGTCGACCTCCGGATAGAACTCGCCCTTCATCCGCTGGTCGTCCAGATCCTTGGCCCACTCCACGAAGTCGTTCACCGCGCGCTGCGGCCGATAGCAGTCGTACACCTTCAAGGTGTAGCCGCGGCGTAGGAGTTGACGCTGCGCCCGGTGCAGCGCCTCGGCGGCCGGACGGGTCAGGATGCACATCGGCCGACGGTAGCCGTCCACCGGATCGCCGGTGAAGTTGTGCGGCGTGAAGTAGCGGATCTCCTGCCGAATCGTCGGATCGACGTCCCGGAGAGCCACGAACTCCTTCGGAGCCTTCGGCTCCGCCTTCGCCTGCGCCGGGGTGTACGGCGCGACAACCAGCAGAGCGGCAACGGGCAGAGCGAGCGCGCGCAGCGCGACGGCGAGTCTTGGCATGCTCATCACTTATCCCACCCCGAGAAGCGAAAACAAGCCCGCGGCGCGCCTCGGCCCTCGCCCGCTTCCGCTGAGCCGTCGAGAGGCGGCCCCCGGTGGGCCCGGGGGAGTCCACAGGGGGGGGCGGCCTGCCCGGTAGGCGCCTCGGGCGGCGCACTGGGCAGACCGCGTCGCGGTCAGCTCGTTCGGGAGCCGCGACGGTCTTCGGAGGGCGGGGCCTCGCCCCGCACCCGTACCGGGTATCCCACCTCGCCGCCGCCCTCGCGCTCGATCGTCACCTCGCCGTCCCGCAGCCGGGTGGTGAAGCGCAGCAGCTCCGGCTTCTCCCAGCCGTCGCCCGTGTCCACGGCCAGCGTGCCCGTGCCCGCGCCCTTGCGGCCCTGGCACGGGGTCCACACCTCCAGCTCCACCTCGCCGTCCGGCGCCGCCACGGGCACCACCGAACCGGCCCGGGCCAGGACCGGAATGCCCGACAGGGGTGCGTCCAGCACCACCTGACCGGGGCCGTGGTAGGCCCGGCCGGTCACCGTGTCGTACCAGCGGCCGCGCGGCAGCCGGACCGGGCGGCGGCGGGCGCCCTCCTCCAGCACCGGCGCCACCAGCAGCGCGTCCCCCAGCAGAAAGGCGTCCTCGCAGTCGCGCAGCGCCCGGTCCTTGGGCGTCCGCCACCACACGGGCCGCACATACGGGGCGCCGGTGCGCGCCGCCAACTGCGCCAGCGTGGTGAAGTACGGCAGCAGTCGCCGCCGCGTCCGCAGTGCCGCCGCCGCGTGCTCCAGCACCCGCGAGCCGAACTCCCACGGCTCCCGCCGCCCCGCCGAGATCGCCGAGTGGGTGCGGAACAGCGGCAGATACGCGCCCAGCTGGAACCACCGCAGATACAGCTCCGGCGAGGGAAATCCGGTGAAGCCACCGATGTCGGGCCCCGAATACGGCACCCCGGACAGACTCAGCCCGATCACCAGCGACAGCGACGCCCGCAGCCCCGCCCAGCCCGTGGCCACGTCGCCGGACCAGCTGCCCCCGTACCGCTGGAGCCCCGCCCACCCCGAGCGCGAGAAGAGGAACGGCCGCTCGTCGGGGCGCAGCTCGCACAGCCCCTCGTAGCCCGCCCGCGCCATCGCCAGCCCGTAGACGTTGTGCGCCTCGCGGTGGTCGCCGCCCCGGCCCTCCAGCGCGTGCCGGGCCGAGCGCGGCAGCGTGGTCTCCCCGAAGGCGGCGAACGACACCGGCTCGTTCATGTCGTGCCACACCCCGGAGAAGCCCTGCGCCAGCCGCTCCGCGTAGAGCCCGCCCCACCACTTGCGCACCCGAGGATCGGTGAAGTCGGGGTACACCGACTCGCCCGCCCACACCACTCCGCGCACCTCACGCCCCCGGGCGTCGCGCACGAAGACGTCGTCCGCCGCCCCGCTCTCGTACACCGCGTTGCCCGGCTCCGCCTTCACCGCGGGGTCGACGATCGACACCAGCCGCACCCCGTCCTCGAGCAGCTCGGCGGCGAGCCCCGGCAGATCGGGGAAGCGCGCGCCGTCCACCGTGAACACCCGGTGGCCGATGAAGTGGTCGATGTCCAGGTGCAGCGCGGACAGCGGCAGCCCCCGCTCCCGGTAGCCCGCCACCACCCGACGGACCTCCTCCGCGTCGCGGAACCCCCAGCGCGCGTGGTGATGGCCGAGCGCCCACCGCGGCGGCACCGCCGGGGCGCCGGTCAGCGCCGTCCAGCCGTGCAGCACCCGCGCCGGGGTGGTGCCCACGATCACCCAGTAGCGCAGTGGGCCGCCCTCCATCCGCGTCCGGCAGCGGCCGGGCCGGTCATGGCCTGAGCCCGCGCCCTCCTCGCCCTCCCGCAGGGTGACCGTGCCGTCCCAGGAGTTGTCGTGGAACACCAGATGAGTACCCGCGTCGGCCACCACCAGCTGCACCGGCATGGTCAGATACAGCGGATCGTCCCCCGGCTCGAAGCTGCCGCCCGGATCGGTGTTCCACAGTCGGTACACCCCGTCCCGCAGCCGGGGTCCCGAGGCCCGTCCGCCGAGCCCGAAGAAGCGTGCGTCCGCGGCCACTTCGGACAGTTGGAGCCATCGGGCACCGTCCCCGCCCAGCCCCGGCCCGAACTCTGGCTCCGCGGGTCCGGGCTCCGCGGGCCCTGGCTCCTGCCCCGGCTCCGAGAGCCTCGCCCCCGCCCCCGGCTCGGCGGCTCCCGCACCCAGCCCCGGCTCGGCGGACCCCGCCCTCTGCCCCGGCTCGGCGGACCCCGGCCCGCCGAGCCCGGACCCCGGCCCCGACTCCGCGGGCCCCCGCGCTCCGGCCGGTTCCCACCACCGCGGTGGCAGATCCCGCCGCAGCACCACCCCGCCCGGGGTGCGCACCTCCACCGTGCCGGTTCGCCCCACCATCACCGTGACCCGCTCCGACACCACCCGCCAGCCGCCGTCGGTGTCCGGCTCCAGCTCCGCCCGCTCGTCCGCCTCCGGGCAGGGCCCGTCCAGCGCGTACGACGGCTCCGGCTCGGCCCCGTCCCAGCCGCAGAACACCGCGCCACCGGTGGTCACCCGCACCCGCAGCGAGGACCGCGCGAACCGCACCACCCCGCCCCCCGGCTCCGGATCGGCCCCCGCACCTGACCCGGCACCCGGGCCAGCTCGGTGCCCCGGCGGGGCAGCCCGGCGGCGTCGGAACGCCGACGCCGCCACGCCGAGCGCAGTGACCGCAGTCCCTGCGCGGTGCAGAGCACCCTCACCGACCGCACCAGCTTCTCCGACCGCACCAGGTCACGCGCATCCATACTGATCAGCCTGCCATTGCCGACGCCCGGCAGGGACATGGTTCAACTCCAGTTCACCTGGGGTCCCCACACATGATCCCGACCTGTGATGTGGAGTGGCGCCCCTGGTGCGGGAGTCGATCACATGGCATCGTCCTGACCGGATGCATACGAGGCGGATGTGCCACCCCAAGGACACATCCGACGCGGACAGCCCGGGAGCCGACACCCATGACCACCGCAGCCCACTCCGACCACCGGCCGCACCCCCTGTGGCAGCCCGGCGCGGACCGGATCGCCCGGTCCCGGCTGACCGCCTTCCACGCCTGGGCGGCCGAGCGTCACGGCGCTCCCGCGCCCGTCTCGGACGACCCGGCCGCGTGCTACGCCGCGCTGCACCGCTGGTCGGTGGCGGAGCTGGAGACCTTCTGGCGGGCGGTCGCCGAATGGTTCGAGGTGCGCTTCGCCACCCCGTACGAGCGGGTGCTCGCCGATGCCACCATGCCCGGCGCCCGCTGGTTCCCCGGCGCCACCCTCAACTACGCCGAGCACGCCCTGCGCGCCGCCGAGGACCCGCCCGCGCCGACGACCCCGCGCTGCTCCACGTCGACGAGGTCCATGATCCGCGCCCGGTCAGCTGGGCCGAGCTGCGCGGCCAGGTCGGCGCGGTCGCCGCCGAACTGCGCCGCCTCGGCGTCCGCCCGGGCGACCGGGTCAGCGGCTATGTCCCGAACATCCCCCAGGCCACCGTGGCCCTCCTGGCCGCCGCCGCCGTCGGCGCCGTATGGACCTCCTGCGCCCCGGACTTCGGCGCCCGCAGCGTCCTGGACCGCTTCCAGCAGGTCGAACCGGTGGTGCTCTTCACCGTGGACGGCTACCGCTACGGCGGCAAGACCCACGACCGCACCGCGACCGTGACCGAGCTGCGCGCCGAGCTGCCCAGCCTGCGCGCCGTGGTCCACATCCCGCTGCTGGGCACCCCCGCCCCGAGGGACGCTGGTGTGGGACGACATCGTCCGCGAACCGGCGGAGCCGGTCTTCGAACAGCTCCCCTTCGACCACCCCCTGTGGGTGCTCTACTCCTCCGGCACCACCGGTCTGCCCAAGGCGATCGTCCAGTCCCAGGGCGGCATCCTGCTCGAACACCTCAAGCAGCTCGGCCTCCACTGCGACCTCGGTCCCGACGACCGCTTCTTCTGGTACACCTCCACCGGCTGGATGATGTGGAACTTCCTGGTGTCCGGGCTGCTGGTGGGCGCCACCGTCATCCTCTACGACGGCAGCCCCGGCCACCCGGACACCGCCGCCCAGTGGCGCGTCGCCGAGCGCACCGGCACCACGCTCTACGGCACCTCCGCCGCGTACGTCATGGCGTGCCGCAAGGCCGACGTCCACCCCGGCCGCGACTTCGACCTCTCCGCCGTGAAATGCGTCGCCACCACCGGCTCCCCGCTGCCGCCCGACGGCTTCCGGTGGATCCACGACGAGGTGGCCGAGGACATGTGGATCGCCTCCGTCAGCGGCGGCACCGACGTGTGCAGCTGCTTCGCGGGTGCCGTGCCCACCCTCCCCGTCTACATCGGCGAGCTCCAGGCCCCGGCCTCGGCACCGACCTCCAGGCGTGGGACCCACAGGGCGAACCGGTGGTCGACGAGGTCGGCGAGCTGATCGTGGCCGGCCCCATGCCGTCGATGCCGGTCCGCTTCTGGAACGACCCCGACGGCAGCCGCTACCGCGACAGCTACTTCGAGATGTTCCCCGGCGCCTGGCGCCACGGCGACTGGATCACCCTGACCTCCCGCGGCACCGTGATCATCCACGGCCGCTCCGACTCCACCCTCAACCGCCAGGGCGTCCGGATGGGCTCCGCCGACATCTACGAGGCGGTCGAACGCCTCCCGGAGATCCGTGAATCCCTCGTCATCGGCGTCGAACAACCCGACGGCGGCTACTGGATGCCCCTCTTCGTCCACTTGACCCCGGGCGCCACCCTGAACGAAGAACTCCTGACCCGCATCAAAACCACCATCCGCACCCAACTCTCCCCCGCCACGTCCCCGACGAGGTCATCCAGGTCCCCGGCGTCCCCCACACCCTCACCGGCAAACGCATCGAGGTCCCGGTCAAGCGCCTCCTCCAGGGCACGTCCCTGGACAAGGCGGTCAACCCGGGCTCGGTGGACGACGTGGAACTGCTGCGCTACTACGAGCGCTTGGCCCGGGAGAGGGGCGGGGCGGGGGCTTAGGGTTTCGGCCTCTCCGGTGATTGAGGGGTCTTGAGGTGAGCCGTTCTCTGCGGTGTTTGAGGGGTCTTGGGGTGAGCCGTTCTCTGCGGTGTTTGAGGGGTCTTGGGGTGAGCCGTTCTCTGCGGTGTTTGAGGGGTCCTGGGGCGAGCCGCTCTCTCCGGTGTTTGAGGAACCCCGGGGTGAGCCGCCCTTCCGGGGCTTGAGGGGCCCGGAAGGGCGGAGTACCCGCCGCCAGCCCCGCCGGGGCTTGAGAAACCGTGGCGAAGTCGCACCCTCCGGGGCTTGAGGGCCCCAGGGGCGGAGCGCCACCCTCCAGCCCTGCCGGGGTGTGTGGAGCGTGAGCCTCCCTCCAGCCCCCTGGCAATGGACGAGCCCCGGGGCGAATGCCATCCTCCAGCCCCATCCAGGGGGGACCTCCCAGCGGTAGCTGGGGGAGTTTGTTGGAGCGGGGTCCGGGGGCGGAGCCCCGGCGGGGGCCGGGGCCGCGCCCCGGTTCGGGAAGGGGTGGGGTGGGGAAAGAACCCGCCTACCCCCATACGTCGCCTGCGCCTCCCCCAACACCCCCGCCAAATCCCCGCCACCACCTCCGCATCCGCCTCCCCAACCCCGCCGTCGTCACCCGCACCCCCGCCCGGCAGCCAGCCGAAACCTGGCACCGGCCGCCACCCACCACCCCCGCGTCCGCAGCCCGTTGACCACCGCCGCCTCGTCCCGCACCGGCACCCACACGTTCATCCCGCTCGCCCCGTGCGCGGCGATCCCGCGGGCCGACAGCGCGGCCAGCAGGGCCTCACGCCGCCGGGCGTAGGCGGACCGCGCCGCGGCCACCAGGGCCTGGGTCTCCGGGTCGGTCATCAGCCGCGCGACCGTCTCCTGCAGCACATGGCTGACCCAGCCCGAGGTCAGCAGCATCCGGCCGTCATGGCGCGCCAGCGTCGTACGGTCGCAGGCGAGCGCGCCCCACCGCAGGTCGGTCCCCAGGTGCTTGGAGACGGTACGCACCTGCGCCCACCGCGCCGGACCGTCCGCAACACCACCCGCACCACCAGCACGACCCACACCATCCGCACCACCCGACCCACCCCCCGTAAGGCTGTACAACGGCACCCCCGCAACATCCGCCGCATGATCGTCCTCGATCACCAGCACCTCACCCCCCGCCTCACCCAAAACCCCCAGCAGCGCATCCCGCCGCCCCGCCGAAAACCAGCCGCCGTAAGGGTTCTGCCCGCGCGGGCTGCAGATCAGCGCACGCGCCCCCGCCCGCAGCGCAGCCCGCAGCGCGTCCGGCCGGATCCCCTCGTCGTCCACGGCCACCGGCACGCTCCGCAGCCCCAGCGCCGGGACGAGGTCCAGCAGATGGTGGTAGCCGGGGTCCTCCATCGCCACCGCGTCACCCGGCCTGAGCTCGACGGACAGCAGCCGGGCCACGCAGTCCAGCGCGCCATGGGCGAAGGTCAGGTGCTCGGCCGGCACGCCGTCGCGCTCGTACCAGGCGCGGGTCAGCTCCTCCAGACCGGCCAGCCGGGGCTGGGCGCGGTGCGACCGCACTCCGGGGGACAGCCGCGCGGTCGGCAGCACAGCGGGCAGGAAGGCCGGGTCGGGGTGACCGCCCGCCAGATCGCGCACCCCCTCCGGCACCGGCGGCGGGCGGCGCGAGGCGACCGCGGGCGTCGGGGCGACCACCGTGCCGCCCCGCCCCTGCGTCACCACGATCCCGCGCCGCCGCAGCTCCTTGTAGGCGGTCGCGACGGTGCCGGGGCTCACGCCCAGCCGCTCCGCCAGCCGGCGCACCGGAGGCAGCGCGGTGCCGGGCGCCAACGCCCCCTCCACCACGCCCCGTTCGACGGACGCGGCAATCCCCTTGGCCGACGCACCGGTGATCTCATATTGTGTCGCCACAGAAGACACTCTGTATCAATACAAAAGAGAATGTCAAGGGGGCCAGGATGGGCAAGCCAACGCGCCGCACCGCGCTCAGCGACCGCATCCCCGGCGGCCGGGACGGCCGACGCATGCTGATCGTCACCTTCGTCGACCGGATCGGTTCGGGTCTGTGGGGCGCGACCGCGACGCTCTACTTCACCTTCGCGGCCGGGCTCAGCACCGCCGAGATCGGCGTGCTGCTGGCCGTATCCGGAGCGATCGGCATCGCGGGCCCACCCCTCGGCGGCCTCCTCGCCGACCGCGTCAGACTGCGCCCACTCCTGATCAGCGTCCAACTGGTGCGCGCCGCCGCCTCATTCGCCCTCCTCACCACCACCGACCTCCGGCTCCTGCTCGCCATCGCCGCGGTGGGCAGCCTCGGCGACCGCGCGGCCTCCGTCCTGACCAAGCTGTACGCGACCCGGGTCGCGGGCCCCGAGCGCGTCCGCTACCAGGCCATCAGCCGCACCGCCATGAACGTCGGCTGGGCCGTCGGCGGCCTCGTGGCGGCCGCGGCACTCACCGGCGGCACGGTCACCGTCTACCGCTGGCTGCTCACCGGCGACGCGCTCTCCTTCGTCGCCTCCGCGCTGTTCACGCTCGGCTGCGCCGAACCGCCCTCGGCCTCCCGCATCGCGGCCGAGTCGGCGCGCGCGCCCGAGGAATCGGCCCCCGGAGTACCCGGAGTACCCGGAGTACCCGGAGTACCCGGAGTACCCGGAGTACCCGGAGTACCCGAAGTACCCGGCGAACGCGGAGTACCCGGAGTACCCGAAGTACCCGGCGAACGCGGAGAACCCGGAGTACCCGGCGAACCCGCCAGCGGGGAATCCGCCCCCGCGTCCGCACCCGAGAAGACCACCACCTCCAACCCCTGGCGCGACCGCCGCTATCTCGCCTACACCGCCAGCGAGGCCGTCCTCTTCCTCGACGACTCCGTCTTCAAGGTCGGCCTGCCGCTGTGGGCCGTGACGGCCACCAGCACACCGCATCAACTCGCCCCCCTGCTGCTCGTCCTCAACAACGTGCTCGTGGTGCTCTTCCAGGTCCCGTTCGCCCGCTTCGGCGCCACCCCGCACACCGCACGCACCTCGCTGTGGCCGCTGGCCGCCGCCTTCCTCGTCGGCGGGGCCGCGCTGGCCGTCTCGACCGTCGGCGCGCCCTGGTTCGCGGCCGTCACGCTGGTGCTGGCCGCCACGGCCTTCACCGTCGCGGAGATGCTGCACGCCACGATCTCCTGGGAACTGTCCGTCGCCCTCGCCCCGCACGTCGCACAGGGTGCCTACCTCGGCGTGCACGGCCTGGCCCAGGCCGTCCAGCGGAGCGCGGGACCGCTCGTGGTGACGGCGGCGATCGCGGCGGGCCCCCTCGGCTGGCTCGGCCTCGGCGCCGGGCTCGGCGCGATGTGCGGCGCCCAGCGCCACCTGGTACGGGACCGCGGTGACGGAGCGTTGTCAGTGGCCCCGGTTACGGTGAGTGAGCACTGAACATCCGCGCTGAGGGGGAGTCATGGCGTACACCGGCCGCAGGAGCCACCGGAACCGCCCGGACGAGCACAGGAAGCCGACGACGCAGAGGCCCAAGACGCAGAAGCCGAAGCCACAGAAGCCGACGACGCGGCAGCGTACGAGGAGTACGCGGAGGCAGACCACCCGGCGCGCCCTCCGCAGAGAGGTGCCCAGCACCGTGGCCCTGCTCGCCGACGAGCGGGACTTCGCCGCCATGCGGCACTACGCGTCGTTCGCCTTCGACGACCACGGAGCGTATCTACGGGAGATGGAGGGGCTGCTGAAGGCGCTCGCCGCCAAGGGCGTCCACACCACCGTCGCCCTCTTCGACCCCGTCGCCTACGAGGAGTTCTGCGCGGACACCCGGCTCGACCCGGACACTGCCGCGAGCCGCACGCGCTATACGGCGGAGCTGGCCGCCGCGGGCGGCACCGTCACCTACGAGGGCCAGCCGATCGCCCGTCTGGTGCCACGGCTCATCGGCGTGGCCGAGGAACAGACCACCTGGGAGTACGCCACGGCGCTGCTCTCCCGCGCCGGCCACAACGGGGAGTGCCGCGACGACACCACCGCACGCGCCGCGTTCGACCGCGCCGGGGCCGCGCTGCGCGCGGTCGTCGAGGCGGCCGGGGCAGGCATCCACCATCTGGTCTGCAGCGTCCCGGCGGACGGCACCTCGCTGCTCGCCGTGCTCCACGCCGACGCGCGGGAAGCGGGCCCGCCGAAGCTGGCCGAGCCCTCGGGGCTGGTCTTCCGCACCGTTCTGGCCTGCGGTTTCGCCCTGCGCAGCCCCGGCGGCCTGGTGCTGCGCACCATCGTGGCGGACTCCCCGGAGACGGTCCGCGGCTGGGCGCTGCAGGACGGCTGGCTTCGCCCGCTGAGCGAGGCGGAGGTGTTCACCGCGTACTGCACCGACGCCGAGACCGGTGAACCCATCCCTCCGGAGCACGGCGTCGAATACCGGGCGGGCATTCCGCTCAGCCGCCCGGAATGACCGAAGGCGTCCCGCCACCCGGCGGGACGCCTTCAGCGAAACCCCAAGCTCACAATCCACATTTCACAGCTCAAAGCTCACGGCTCATACCTCACGGCTCACATCTCGCAGCTCACCGGCTCATTCGCCGGACAGCACCGCCTGCGCCGCCCGGCGGGCATCCTCCGCGGTGTCCGCCGCGCGCGCCGCGGAGGCGGCCCGCTCGCACTGCGCCAGCGTGTGCTTGGCCAGCGTCGCGCGCACATACGGAATGGAGGCCGCACCCATGGAGAGGCTGGTGACACCCAGACCGGCCAGCACACACGCCAGCAGCGGATCGGAGGCGGCCTCACCGCAGACACCGCAGCTCTTGCCCTCGGCCTGCGCGGCTTCCGCCGACGCCGCCACCAGGTCGAGCAGCGCGGGCTGCCACGGGTCCTGGAGTCGGGAGACCGCACCGACCTGACGGTCGGCCGCGAAGGTGTACTGCGCCAGGTCGTTGGTGCCCAGCGACAGGAACTCGACCTCCTGGAGGATCGAGCGCGCCCGCAGCGCGGCGGACGGAATCTCCACCATCGCGCCGAACTTGGCCCGCAGCCCCGCCTCGCGGCACGCGTCGGCGAACGCCTTGGCGTCCAGCCGGTCGGCCACCATCGGGGCCATCACCTCAAGATAGACCGGTAGCCCCTCCGACGCCTTGGCCAGCGCCGTGAGCTGAGTCCGCAGCACCTCGGGGTGGTCCAGCAGGGTACGCAGACCGCGCACGCCCAGCGCCGGGTTGGGCTCATCGGCCGGGGTGAGGAAGTCCAGCGGCTTGTCCGCGCCCGCGTCCAGGACCCGAACCACCACCCGGCCCTCGGGGAACGCCTCCAGCACCTGCCGGTACGCCGCGACCTGCTTCTCCTCCGACGGCGCCTGAGTGCTGTCGTCGAGGAAGAGGAACTCGGTGCGGAACAGCCCCACACCCTCGGCGCCCGCCTCGACCGCCGCGGGCACATCGGCCGGTCCGCCGACGTTCGCCAGCAGCGGCACCTTGTGCCCGTCCGACGTCGCGCCCGGACCGGAGGAGGCGGCCAGCGCGGCCCGGCGCTCCTCGGCGGCCCGCGTCAGCTCGGCCCGCTTCTCCTCGCTCGGGGACACGAAGATCTCACCCGTGCTGCCGTCGACGGCGATCATGGTTCCCTCGACCAGATCCCCGGCACCGGGCAGCGCGACCACGGCCGGCACCCCCAGGGCACGGGCGAGGATCGCGCTGTGGCTCGTCGGCCCGCCCTCCTCGGTCACGAACCCCAGCACCAGCGTCGGGTCGAGCAGCGCGGTGTCGGCGGGGGCGAGGTCCCGCGCGATCAGCACATACGGCTCGTCGCTGTCCGGCACCCCCGGCATCGGCACACCCAGCAGCCGCGCCACGATCCGGTTCCGCACATCGTCGAGGTCGGCCACCCGGCCCGCCAGATAGTCACCGGCCCCCGCCAGCAGCGCCCGGTAGGCGGCGAAGGCGTCGTACACCGCGCGCTCGGCGGTGCTGCCCACGGTGATGCGCCGCTCGACATCGGCGATCAGCTCCGGGTCCTGCGCCATCATGGCCTGCGCCTCGAGCACGGCCTGGGCCTCGCCGCCCGCCAGATTGCCGCGCGCGACCAGATCGGCCGCCACGGCCTCCACCGCCTGGCGCGCCCGACCCTGCTCGCGCGGCGCCTCGTCGGCCGGAATCTGCTTCGCCGGCGGCTCCAGGACCGCCGTCCCCATATGGCGCACCTCGCCGATGGCCACCCCGTGGCTCACGCCGACGCCTCGCAGCGTTGTCTCCATGTCACCCGTCCCCGGTCGATACGGCGGAACCCCGCCATGGTGGATGTCGTACCAGCAGTACGCCGCCCGGTCCGGTCTCCATCGGCCGCCGGACGCACGCCCGGCTCACCAGTTGAAGAGTGCGTCGCCCGCCTTCACATCGACGTCCGCCTTGACGTCGGACAGGGCATCGGCCGTGGCCTCGAGTGCCACGATCGGACAGATCGGCGACTTGCCCGCGGCCACGGCGGTGGCCGGGTCCCAGCGCACGATCGCGTCGCCGCGCTTGACGGTGTCCCCCTTGTTGATGAGGACCTCGAAGCCCTCACCGTTCAGCTGCACGGTGTCGATGCCGAGGTGGGTGAGCACACCGTGCCCCTCGCCGTCCACGACGACGAACGCGTGAGGGTGCAGGGAGACGACGATGCCGTCGACCGGGGCCACGGCCACGAAGGGCTCGACCACCGGGTCGATCGCCGTGCCCGGACCGACCATGGCGCCGGAGAACACCGGATCGGGCACCGCTTCGAGTCCGATCACGCGGCCGGCGACCGGTGAGGTCACGCTGGTCATGGGAGCCTCCCGGGGGGTGAAGATTCATCACGCGCCGTCACCACCTGTCCCGGACAGCGCACTGCCCAGAAGAGTAAGTCATAGGAACTACGGATTCCGCACACGTGGCGCAGGCAGGAGAGGGTGCCCGGGGCAGGAATCGATTTGCCACGGCCGCGCGGGGCGCTGTACTGTCGTATCCCTGCCCATCAGATGAAGCACTGTGGACATCTGCGTGCACATCCAGGTTCAGGGCGGCGCCATCAGTTACTTGATCCAAATCTCGGGTCCGCTTTCGCATGCCTTGCGAGAGACGCGGGTACGGAGAGCCGGAAATAGTCTGATAGCGTGTGAAACACCGAAGGGAAGCGCCCGGAGAAACCGGTGAAACGGTTTCGAAGGAAGCGTCCGTTCCTTGAGAACTCAACAGCGTGCCAAAAGTCAACGCCAGATATGTTGATACCCCGTCCATCGTTTGGACGAGGTTCCTTTGAAGAAAAACACAGCGAGGACGCTGTGAACCATCGGACTATTCCTCCGGTGGTTCCGCTCTCGTGATGTGTTGCCGGGACAGCCCGGAAGCATTCACGGAGAGTTTGATCCTGGCTCAGGACGAACGCTGGCGGCGTGCTTAACACATGCAAGTCGAACGATGAACCGGTTTCGGCCGGGGATTAGTGGCGAACGGGTGAGTAACACGTGGGCAATCTGCCCTGCACTCTGGGACAAGCCCTGGAAACGGGGTCTAATACCGGATATGACCGCCGACCGCATGGTCTGGTGGTGGAAAGCTCCGGCGGTGCAGGATGAGCCCGCGGCCTATCAGCTTGTTGGTGGGGTGATGGCCTACCAAGGCGACGACGGGTAGCCGGCCTGAGAGGGCGACCGGCCACACTGGGACTGAGACACGGCCCAGACTCCTACGGGAGGCAGCAGTGGGGAATATTGCACAATGGGCGCAAGCCTGATGCAGCGACGCCGCGTGAGGGATGACGGCCTTCGGGTTGTAAACCTCTTTCAGCAGGGAAGAAGCGCAAGTGACGGTACCTGCAGAAGAAGCGCCGGCTAACTACGTGCCAGCAGCCGCGGTAATACGTAGGGCGCAAGCGTTGTCCGGAATTATTGGGCGTAAAGAGCTCGTAGGCGGCTTGTCACGTCGGATGTGAAAGCCCGGGGCTTAACTCCGGGTCTGCATTCGATACGGGCAGGCTAGAGTTCGGTAGGGGAGATCGGAATTCCTGGTGTAGCGGTGAAATGCGCAGATATCAGGAGGAACACCGGTGGCGAAGGCGGATCTCTGGGCCGATACTGACGCTGAGGAGCGAAAGCGTGGGGAGCGAACAGGATTAGATACCCTGGTAGTCCACGCCGTAAACGTTGGGAACTAGGTGTGGGCGACATTCCACGTTGTCCGTGCCGCAGCTAACGCATTAAGTTCCCCGCCTGGGGAGTACGGCCGCAAGGCTAAAACTCAAAGGAATTGACGGGGGCCCGCACAAGCGGCGGAGCATGTGGCTTAATTCGACGCAACGCGAAGAACCTTACCAAGGCTTGACATACACCGGAAAACCCTGGAGACAGGGTCCCCCTTGTGGTCGGTGTACAGGTGGTGCATGGCTGTCGTCAGCTCGTGTCGTGAGATGTTGGGTTAAGTCCCGCAACGAGCGCAACCCTTGTTCTGTGTTGCCAGCATGCCTTTCGGGGTGATGGGGACTCACAGGAGACTGCCGGGGTCAACTCGGAGGAAGGTGGGGACGACGTCAAGTCATCATGCCCCTTATGTCTTGGGCTGCACACGTGCTACAATGGCCGGTACAATGAGCTGCGAAGCCGTGAGGTGGAGCGAATCTCAAAAAGCCGGTCTCAGTTCGGATTGGGGTCTGCAACTCGACCCCATGAAGTCGGAGTCGCTAGTAATCGCAGATCAGCATTGCTGCGGTGAATACGTTCCCGGGCCTTGTACACACCGCCCGTCACGTCACGAAAGTCGGTAACACCCGAAGCCGGTGGCCCAACCCTTGTGGAGGGAGCCGTCGAAGGTGGGACTGGCGATTGGGACGAAGTCGTAACAAGGTAGCCGTACCGGAAGGTGCGGCTGGATCACCTCCTTTCTAAGGAGCACATAGCCGACTGCAGGCGAGTGTCTTGCACGGTTGCTCATGGGTGGAACGTTGACTACTCGGCACACTGGCCTGCTCTGGTCGTTAGTACTGCTTCGGCGTGGAACGCGAGTTGGAGGGGCGAGGGTGTCGGGCACGCTGTTGGGTGTCTGAAGGTACGGGCATGACGCTCGTTTCTTCGGCCGGTCCCGGTGTACTGCACGGTGAGTGTGGGTGACGGGGTACGGGTCGTTGTTTGAGAACTGCACAGTGGACGCGAGCATCTGTGGCCAAGTTTTTAAGGGCGCACGGTGGATGCCTTGGCACCAGGAACCGATGAAGGACGTGGGAGGCCGCGATAGGCCCCGGGGAGCTGTCAACCGAGCTGTGATCCGGGGGTGTCCGAATGGGGAAACCCGGCAGTCGTCATGGGCTGTCACTCGCTGCTGAACACATAGGCAGTGTGGAGGGAACGCGGGGAAGTGAAACATCTCAGTACCCGCAGGAAGAGAAAACAACCGTGATTCCGGGAGTAGTGGCGAGCGAAACTGGATGAGGCTAAACCGTATGTGTGTGATACCCGGCAGGGGTTGCGCATGCGGGGTTGTGGGTTCGTGCTTCAGTCGTCTGCCGGCGGCTGGGTGAGTCAGAAATTGTTGATGTAGGCGAAGGACATGCGAAAGGTCCGGCGTAGAGGGTAAGACCCCCGTAGCTGAAACGTCAGCAACTTGCTTGTGCGATACCCAAGTAGCACGGGGCCCGAGAAATCCCGTGTGAATCTGGCGGGACCACCCGCTAAGCCTAAATATTCCCTGGTGACCGATAGCGGATAGTACCGTGAGGGAATGGTGAAAAGTACCGCGGGAGCGGAGTGAAATAGTACCTGAAACCGTGTGCCTACAAGCCGTGGGAGCGTCGGACATCAGCTTGCTGGTGTCTCGTGACTGCGTGCCTTTTGAAGAATGAGCCTGCGAGTTTGCGGTGTGTTGCGAGGTTAACCCGTGTGGGGAAGCCGTAGCGAAAGCGAGTCCGAATAGGGCGTTTTAGTAGCGCGCTCAAGACCCGAAGCGGAGTGATCTAGCCATGGGCAGGTTGAAGCGGAGGTAAGACTTCGTGGAGGACCGAACCCACCAGGGTTGAAAACCTGGGGATGACCTGTGGTTAGGGGTGAAAGGCCAATCAAACTCCGTGATAGCTGGTTCTCCCCGAAATGCATTTAGGTGCAGCGTCGTGTGTTTCTTGCCGGAGGTAGAGCACTGGATAGGCGATGGGCCCTACCGGGTTACTGACCTTAGCCAAACTCCGAATGCCGGTAAGTGAGAGCGCGGCAGTGAGACTGTGGGGGATAAGCTCCATGGTCGAGAGGGAAACAGCCCAGAGCATCGACTAAGGCCCCTAAGCGTACGCTAAGTGGGAAAGGATGTGGAGTCGCAGAGACAACCAGGAGGTTGGCTTAGAAGCAGCCATCCTTGAAAGAGTGCGTAATAGCTCACTGGTCAAGTGATTCCGCGCCGACAATGTAGCGGGGCTCAAGCGTACCGCCGAAGTCGTGTCATTGCAGTATGTACCCCTAACGGGGGCTGTGATGGGTAGGGGAGCGTCGTGTGCCGGGTGAAGCAGCCGTGTAAGCGAGTTGTGGATGGTTCACGAGTGAGAATGCAGGCATGAGTAGCGATACACACGTGGGAAACGTGTGCGCCGATTGACTAAGGGTTCCTGGGTCAAGCTGATCTGCCCAGGGTAAGTCGGGACCTAAGGCGAGGCCGACAGGCGTAGTCGATGGACAACCGGTTGATATTCCGGTACCCGCTTTGAAACGCCCAGTATCGAATCCTCTGATGCTAAGGCCGTGAAGCCGCCCTGGATCCTTCGGGTGAAGGGGAGTGGTGGAGCCGCCGGCCCAAGGTGGTAGTAGGTAAGTGATGGGGTGACGCAGGAAGGTAGTCCAGCCCGGGCGGTGGTTGTCCCGGGGTAAGGGTGTAGCCCGAGGGGTAGGTAAATCCGTCCCTCGTGTAAGGGTGAGACCTGATGCCGAGCCGATTGTGGTGAAGTGGATGATCCTATGCTGTCGAGAAAAGCCTCTAGCGAGTTTCATGGCGGCCCGTACCCTAAACCGACTCAGGTGGTCAGGTAGAGAATACCGAGGCGTTCGGGTGAACTATGGTTAAGGAACTCGGCAAAATGCCCCCGTAACTTCGGGAGAAGGGGGCCATTGCTGGTGATCACCCTTGCGGTGTGAGCTGGTGGTGGCCGCAGAGACCAGCGAGAAGCGACTGTTTACTAAAAACACAGGTCCGTGCGAAGCCGTAAGGCGATGTATACGGACTGACGCCTGCCCGGTGCTGGAACGTTAAGGGGACCGGTTAGTGGGGTTTCGATCCCGCGAAGCTGAGAACTTAAGCGCCAGTAAACGGCGGTGGTAACTATAACCATCCTAAGGTAGCGAAATTCCTTGTCGGGTAAGTTCCGACCTGCACGAATGGCGTAACGACTTCTCGACTGTCTCAACCATAGGCCCGGTGAAATTGCATTACGAGTAAAGATGCTCGTTTCGCGCAGCAGGACGGAAAGACCCCGGGACCTTTACTATAGCTTGATATTGGTGTTCGGTTCGGCTTGTGTAGGATAGGTGGGAGACTGTGAAGCATTAACGCCAGTTAGTGTGGAGTCGTTGTTGAAATACCACTCTGGTCGTGCTGGATGTCTAACCTGGGTCCGTGATCCGGATCAGGGACAGTGTCTGGTGGGTAGTTTAACTGGGGCGGTTGCCTCCTAAAGGGTAACGGAGGCGCCCAAAGGTTCCCTCAGCCTGGTTGGCAATCAGGTGTTGAGTGTAAGTGCACAAGGGAGCTTGACTGTGAGACCGACGGGTCGAGCAGGGACGAAAGTCGGGACTAGTGATCCGGCGGTGGCTTGTGGAAGCGCCGTCGCTCAACGGATAAAAGGTACCCCGGGGATAACAGGCTGATCTTCCCCAAGAGTCCATATCGACGGGATGGTTTGGCACCTCGATGTCGGCTCGTCGCATCCTGGGGCTGGAGTCGGTCCCAAGGGTTGGGCTGTTCGCCCATTAAAGCGGTACGCGAGCTGGGTTTAGAACGTCGTGAGACAGTTCGGTCCCTATCCGCTGTGCGCGTAGGAGTCTTGAGAAGGGCTGTCCCTAGTACGAGAGGACCGGGACGGACGAACCTCTGGTGTGCCAGTTGTTCTGCCAAGGGCATGGCTGGTTGGCTACGTTCGGGAGGGATAACCGCTGAAAGCATCTAAGCGGGAAGCCTGCTTCGAGATGAGGGCTCCCACCCACTTGATGGGTTAAGGCTCCCAGTAGACGACTGGGTTGATAGGCCAGATATGGAAGCCGGGTGACCGGTGGAGTTGACTGGTACTAATAGGCCGAGGGCTTGTCCTCAGGTGCTCGCGTCCACTGTGTTGGTTCTGAAGCAATGAACCGTTTGACCGCCCCGTTTGCGGGGCTGGGTCCGGTTCAACTTCATAGTGTTTCGGTGGTTATAGCGTTAGGGAAACGCCCGGTTACATTCCGAACCCGGAAGCTAAGCCTTTCAGCGCCGATGGTACTGCAGGGGGACCCTGTGGGAGAGTAGGACGCCGCCGAACAATTCTTCCAAGAGACCCCGAGGGAAATTCGTTCCCCTCGGGTCTTTTTCGTGCCCATGTCCACTACGCCCCGGTGCGGGGCCTGTGCGGGCCTACCGGTAGAGTCATGGGGCATCATCGGCCTGTTTCTCACGGGAGGCTCCCGGGTGGAGGTACAGGAGACACGCGTTCAGACGGACCGCGTGCTCACCATCCCGAACATCCTCAGCGCTGCGCGCCTCGTCGGCGTGCCGCTTTTCCTGTGGCTGATCCTCCGGCCCGAGTTCGGCGGGCCCAACAGCGATGGCTGGGCGCTGCTGGTACTGGCGCTCAGCGGTGTCAGCGACTATCTCGACGGGAAGCTGGCCCGTCGCTGGAACCAGATCAGCAGTCTCGGCCGGCTTCTCGACCCGGCGGCCGACCGCCTCTACATACTGTCGACTCTTGTCGGTCTCACCTGGCGCGAGATCCTGCCCCTCTGGCTCACCGCGGTCCTTCTCGCGCGAGAGCTGGTCCTGCTGGTGATGGTGGGCATCCTCCGGCGCCATGGCTATCCGCCGCCCCAGGTGAACTTCCTCGGCAAGGCGGCTACCTTCAACCTGATGTATGCCTTCCCGTTGCTCCTTCTGAGTGAGGGAAGTGGCTGGCTTCACACGACCGCCGCTATTTTCGGATGGGCGTTCGCCGGATGGGGTACAACACTCTATTGGTGGGCAGGAGTCCTCTACGTGGTTCAGGTCCGCCGTCTCGTCAGGGCGGACACCGCGGCCGACTGAGCTCGCCGTAGCGGCGTCCATAGAGGCCGGGGCCCGTAGCGCTTTAGGTGTATGGGCCATCGGGCGTGCACGGTCGGCATGACCGTCGTCTCTTCAAGGAGGACGCTTCCGATATGAAGGCCGTCGTGATGGCAGGGGGCGAGGGGACTCGTCTGCGCCCGATGACCTCGACCATGCCCAAACCGCTGCTGCCCGTGGCCAACCGGCCGATCATGGAACATGTGCTGCGGCTGCTCAAGCGGCATGGTCTCAGCGAGACCGTGGTGACAGTCCAGTTCCTCGCCTCTCTCGTCAAGAACTACTTCGGTGACGGCGAGGAGCTCGACATGGAGCTCACGTACGCCAACGAGGAGAAGCCACTCGGCACCGCCGGAAGCGTCAAGAACGCGGAGGAAGCACTCAAGGACGACACCTTCTTGGTGATCTCGGGTGATGCCCTGACGGATTTCGACCTCACGGATCTGATCAATTTCCATAAGGAAAAGGGCGCCCTTGTCACCGTCTGCTTGACCCGCGTTCCCAATCCGCTCGAGTTCGGTATCACCATCGTCGACGAGGGCGGGAAGGTCGAGCGCTTCCTGGAGAAGCCCACCTGGGGTCAGGTCTTCTCGGATACCGTCAACACCGGCATCTATGTCATGGAGCCGGAAGTCTTCGACTATGTCGATCCCGATGTTCCGGTCGACTGGTCGGGAGACGTCTTCCCCCAGCTGATGAAGGAAGGCAAGCCCATCTTCGGCTATGTCGCCGAGGGCTACTGGGAGGACGTCGGCACCCACGAGAGCTATGTGAAGGCCCAGGCGGACGTTCTCGAGGGCAAGGTCGATGTCGAGCTCGACGGATTCGAGATCTCGCCCGGCGTATGGGTCGCCGAAGGGGCGGATGTGCATCCGGAGGCCGTGCTCCGCGGTCCGCTCTACATCGGGGACTACGCCAAGGTGGAGGCCGGTGCCGAGATCCGTGAGCACACCGTCGTCGGCTCCAATGTCGTGGTGAAGAGCGGCGCCTTCCTCCACAAGGCGGTGGTGCACGACAACGTGTACGTCGGCCAGCAGAGCAATCTGCGCGGCTGTGTCATCGGCAAGAACACCGACATCATGCGCGCCGCCCGGATCGAGGACGGGGCCGTCATCGGCGATGAGTGCCTGATCGGCGAGGAATCGATCGTCCAGGGCAATGTCCGGGTCTATCCGTTCAAGACCATCGAGGCGGGCGCGTTCGTCAACACCTCGGTGATCTGGGAGTCCCGGGGGCAGGCCCATCTGTTCGGCGCCCGCGGCGTCTCCGGCATCCTCAATGTGGAGATCACCCCGGAGCTCGCGGTGCGACTCGCCGGGGCGTACGCCACGACCCTCAAGAAGGGCTCCACGGTCACCACGGCGCGTGACCATTCCAGGGGCGCGCGGGCGCTCAAGCGGGCGATGATCTCCGCCCTGCAGACCAGCGCCATCGACGTACGGGACCTGGAGAACGTACCGCTGCCGGTGGCCCGGCAGCAGACCGCGCGCGGCAGCGCCGGCGGCTTCATGATCCGGACCTCGCCCGGGGTGCCGGACTCGGTCGACATCATGTTCTTCGACGAGCGGGGCGCGGATCTGTCCGCGGGCGGTCAGCGGAAGCTGGACCGGGTGTACGCCCGTCAGGAGTACCGCAGGGCGTTCCCGGGCGAGATCGGTGACCTCAGCTTCCCGTCGAGCGTCTTCGACTCGTACACGGGCTCGCTGCTGCGCGCCGTGGACATCAGCGGCATCGCCGAGTCCGGTCTGAAGGTCGTCGTGGACGCCGCCAACGGCAGCGCCGGGCTGGTGCTCCCCAGCCTGCTGGGCCGGCTCGGGGTGGACGCGCTGACCATCAACCCGGGCCTGGACGAGTCGCGTCCGACGGAGACCGCCGACGCCCGCCGGTCGGGGCTGGCCCGGCTCGGCGAGATCGTCGCCTCGGCGCGTGCCGCGTTCGGCGTGCGGTTCGACCCGGTCGGGGAGCGGTTCTCGCTCGTCGACGAGCGCGGCCGCATCGTGGAGGACGACCGGGCGCTGCTGGTCATGCTCGACCTGGTGGCCGCGGAGCGACGGAGCGGGCGGGTGGCGCTTCCGGTGACCACGACCCGTATCGCCGAGCAGGTGGCGGCGTACCACGGCACACAGGTGGAGTGGACGACCACCGCGGCGGACGATCTGACCCGGGTTGCCCGGTCGGAGTCCACCATCTTCGGAGGCGACGGGCGCGGCGGGTTCATCATCCCCGAGTTCAGCAGCGTCTTCGACGGCACGGCCGCCTTCGTCCGGCTGATCGGGCTGGTGGCGCGCACTCAGCTGACGCTGAGTCAGATCGATGCGCGGATCCCGCGGGCGCATGTCCAGCGGCGCGATCTGGCCACCCCCTGGGCGGTCAAGGGCCTGGTCATGCGGCATGTGGTGGAGGCCGCGGGAGACCGTTCCGTGGACACCACCGACGGGGTGCGGGTCGTGGAGACCGACGGGCGGTGGGTCATGGTGCTGCCCGACCCGGCCGAGGCGGTCACCCATCTGTGGGCGGAGGGCCCGGACGACGCGTCCGCGCAGGCCCTGCTGGACGAGTGGTCGAGCGTCGTGGACAGCGCGGGGCGCTGATCCCGGTCCCGCCCGAGCACGTCTGAGCGCGTGGGGCCGCCGTCCCGAGGTCCCGGATCCGGCACGCCGGAGGGGCCATTCGGTGGCGGCGGCCCCCACGTGCGACGATGTGCGGCATGTCGCAGCAGCCCCCCGTTCGGAGCACAGCATCGCCGCGCCCACGCCCGCGCCTCGACGCGTCCATGTCGCTGCTGACCAATGTGATGGACCACAGCCTTGACGACGGCTACGCCGAGGCCGCCGCGCGGCGCGGGGAGACCGGTCGCTCGGGCCTGCCGCGCACCGTGCGGGCCAAACTGGGGCTGGCCTTCGGTCTCGTCCTGGTCGCGGTCGTCATCACCGTAGGGGCCGCCGAGGCGCGGATATCGGCGCCGACGCTGGCCAAGGAGCGGGGAGAGCTGATCGACCGCATCGAGACCGGGAACTCGAACGCGGACAAGCTCGCCCGGAGCGTGGACAAGCTCCGCGGCGAGGTCGGGGAGAAGCAGCGGCAGGCACTGGAGAAGGACGGCGGAGCAAAGGCCGATCTGGTGGCGCTGCTCTCGGGGCCAACGAGGTGACGGGCCCCGGGGTGAAGCTGGTGGTCGACGACGCCAAGGACGCGGCGAGCAGCGGCGGGGGACCACGGGAGAGCGCCGACTTCTCCGACACCGGCCGGGTGCGCGACCACGACATGCAGCGCGTCGTCAACGGCCTGTGGGAGTCGGGCGCGGAGGCCGTCTCGATCAACGGGCAGCGGCTGACGGCGCTCTCGGCGATCAGGGCCGCGGGAGACGCCATACTGGTCGACAACAAGCCGCTGGCGCCCCCGTATACGGTGCTCGCGGTGGGGGACGGGCAGCGGCTGAGCACCGCTTTCCAGAACAGTGCGGACGGACAGTACCTTCATGTGCTGCAGCAGAACTATGACATCCGCACGAGCATTTCCGTCCAGGACTCGCTCCGGCTTCCGGCCGCGCCGAGCCTGATCGTACGCACCGCGGAACCGATAGCCGGTGGCTCCGGCAAGGGTGACGCCGACACAGGGAAGGGCACATCGTGATCGCCGTATTGGGGCTCATCGTGGGAGTCGTGGTGGGACTCGTGGTCCGACCCGTGGTGCCGACGGTGGTCGAGCCCTATCTGCCGATCGCCGTCGTGGCGGCACTGGACGCGGTCTTCGGGGGCTTCCGGGCGATGCTGGACGGGATCTTCGACGACAAGGTCTTCGTCGTATCGTTCCTGTCCAATGTGGTGGTGGCCGCACTGATCGTCTTCCTCGGTGACAAGCTGGGCGTCGGTGCCCAGCTGTCGACGGGAGTCGTGGTCGTGCTCGGTATCCGGATCTTCTCCAACGCGGCCGCGATCCGCCGCCATGTGTTCCGGGCGTGAGGCCGATGACGACCGACGACACCCCGGAGAAGCCCGAGAGGGCGCGGTCTGCCGAAAATCGACGGCAGGCCGACACGCCGCGCCAGTCGCCCGACACGCCGCGGCAGCAGCCCGCCGACACGCCGCGGCAGCAGTCGGCTGAGGCGCCGCGGCAGCCTGCCGACACGCCGGAGCCGGCCGAGAGGGACGCGAAGGCCGGACGAGTGGCACGGGCCGACACGCCCGAGAAGGCCGCTGAGCAGCCCCGGCCGTCGCCCGAACCGCCGCGCCGGCCGGAGGCGCCCGAGCAGCCCGCGCCCCCCGGGGAGCCCCGCGAGCGAGCCGAGCCGAAGCGGGCCGAGCCGAAGCGAGCCGAGCCCCAGCGGCCCTCGGCGGCCGGACCGCCGCGCCCGGGCACCCCGTCGCCCGCCCGGAGGCCCGAGCGCCGTGACGCGCCGGCGGAGCGGCCGGGCAGGCCCGCCACGCCCCCGCCCGGCGGCTTCAAGGACCTCGCTCTGCGGAAGCCCCTGCCCAAGGCCGTGCTGCCCGAGGCCCTGCCGCCGCAGGCCCAGGGCCGGCCCGTCACGGCGGACACGCCCGGGACGCGTGCCGAGGGCCCCAGGGCCACCGGCGGGTCCCGGAGCGGCCCCGGAGAGCGTGTGGGACCCGCCCCCGGCCCCGCTCCCGGGCCTGGGAGCCCCGCGGCCGGCCGGGGGCCGGAGGACGCCCTGACCGGCCGCCAGCGGCTGGTGAAGGGCGTATGGCCGCCGCGGCTCACCCGTGCGCAGCTGATCGTGGCCCTGCTGCTCTTCGGCCTCGGCCTGGGCCTCGCCATCCAGGTGCGCTCGACCAACGAGAACAGCGTGCTGCGCGGCGCCCGGCAGGAGGACCTGGTCCGGATCCTCGACGAGCTGGACTCCCGCACCCAGCGGCTCCAGGACGAGAAGCGCCGCCTGGAGAACCAGCGCACCGAGCTGGAGAACAGCTCGGACCAGGCCGAGGAGGCCCGGAAGCAGACGCTCCAGAAGGAGCAGCAGCTGGGCGTGCTCGCCGGTACGGTGGCCGCACAGGGTCCTGGTATCACGATCACCATCGACGACGCCCGGGGCTCCGTGGAGTCGGACATGCTGCTCGACACGGTCCAGGAGCTGCGCGCGGCGGGCGCCGAGGCGATCCAGATCGGCAAGGTGCGCGTGGTCGCCGGCACCTACTTCTCGGACAGCGGTGGCGCGATCCGGATCGATGGACGGAAAGTGACGCGACCGTATGTTGTGAAGGTGATCGGCAAGCCGGAGGATCTGGAGCCGGCCCTGAACATCCCGGGCGGGGTGGTGCAGAGCCTGGAGAAGGAGCAGGCCACTGTGTCCGTGCGGCGGGAGAAGAAGATCGTTGTGGATGCCTTGCGATCGGCGAAGCGGCCTGACTACGCTCGGTCGTCATCACGGTGAGGCGGTTCGAAATGAGGGTCTCTCGGGGAGACCATGTGGACGCGGGGGGTCAACGCACCGGAAGATCCGCGCGTGATGGAAACTGTCTGGTGGTCACGGACGTTGTGAGGATGTCCGGACCGTCTGGTGTGTGCATCGAGGGTTTGTCCTGCCCCACGGGCGGGTCTGTTTCAGTCAAGGGGAATCGCCCGTGAAGTTGTTCGGGAAGTTGTTCGGTAAGAGTGCCCGCCAGGACGGCGGCAGCAGCACCGCTCGCCACCGCGCCTCGCGTGGAGCGGAGGAGAGCGGAGGAGGAACCGAGGAGCGCCCGCTCTTCCGTGACCAGGTCGGCGGGCAGGGCGCGTCTGTTGACCCCTCCGCGGCCGGGCCCATAGGTTTCGAGGACCCATCGGCCTCTCACAGTGGTGGAGGGTTCGGCTTGCCGGTCTGTCAGCGGTGTGGCCACCGGAACGCGGAGGCCAGCCGGTTCTGCTCCAATTGCGGTGCCCCGCTGCGGGGCGGCGCGCCCTCCGAGCGTGCCTCGGAGACCACCTCCACCATTTCGATCTCGGGTCTCGAGGCGTACGACTCCGAGGTGACCGGGCAGACGCCGCTGCCGTCGCTCAGCCCGGAGGCGCAGGCCGCCGTCGAGGCGCTGCCCCTGGGGTCGGCGCTGCTGGTGGTCCGCCGCGGGCCGAATTCCGGTAGCCGCTTCCTGCTGGACAGTGATGTCACCACGGCGGGCCGTCACCCGCAGAGCGACATCTTCCTGGACGATGTGACCGTCTCCCGCCGCCATGTGGAGTTCCGGCGCGGCCAGGACGGCAGCTTCACCGTCGCGGACGTCGGCAGCCTCAACGGGACGTATGTCAACCGGGAGCAGATCGACGCGGCGGTGGTCCTGGCCAGTGGGGACGAGGTGCAGATCGGTAAGTACCGGCTGGTCTTCTACCCGAGCCAGCGGGGCGTCGGCATCTGACCCGTCAGGGGAGGTCCATGCTTCAGACACCGTCGGGCGGTGCCGATACCGGCACCGCCCCCACGGGCGGCCGGTCGATGAGCATCGGCACCGTGCTGAATCTGTTGCGGGACGAGTTCCCCGAGGTCACCATCTCCAAGATCCGCTTCTTGGAGTCGGAGGGGCTGGTGGAGCCGCGGCGGACGCCGTCCGGCTACCGCAAATTCAGCCAGCAGGATGTGGAGCGGCTCGGCCACATCCTCCGGATGCAGCGTGACCACTACCTGCCGCTCAAGGTCATCCGGGAGCATCTGGACGCCCTGGAGCGGGGCGAACCGTTGCAGCTTCCTGCCGTTTCGCAGGGAGCGCGGCAGCCGGGGCTGCTCGACGGCGGCACCGACGCGGCCCCGGACGGCCCCACGGCCGCCCGGGTCGGCCGTGCCGAGCTGCTGGCAACGGCCGAGGTCAGCGAGGCGGAGCTGGCCGAATGGGAGTCGTACGGGCTGCTCGCGCCGACCGCGGACGGCGGGTACGACATCGAGGCGGTGACCGTCGCCCGGCTCATCGCCGAGCTCGGTCGTTTCGGCCTGGAACCACGTCATCTGCGAATCATGAAAGCTTCCGCCGAGCGCGAGGCCGGAATGGTCGAGCAGGTGGTCGCGCCGCTGCGGTTGCATAGAAACCCGCAGACCAGAGCGCATGCGGAGGCCAGTGTGCGGGAGCTCGCCACGCTCTCCGTACAGCTGCACGCGGCCCTGGTGCGGTCGGCTCTGAGGGTCCAGGAGCGGTGACCGACCGGGCCCCGACTATCCAAACCGGCCGGGCACGTCCTAGGGTTGCTGTGTGAACGAGCTCGACGTCGTGGGTGTCCGGGTGGAAATGCCCTCCAACCAACCGATCGTGCTCCTGCGTGAAGTGGGAGGCGACCGCTACCTCCCCATCTGGATCGGACCAGGTGAGGCGACCGCGATCGCCTTCGCTCAGCAGGGCATGGCTCCGGCGCGCCCGCTGACCCATGACCTTTTCAAAGACGTACTCGAAGCGGTCGGCCAGCAGCTCACGGAGGTCCGGATCACGGATCTGCGCGAGGGGTCTTCTACGCGGAGCTGGTCTTCGCCAGCGGCGTGGAGGTCAGTGCCCGGCCATCCGACGCCATAGCGCTCGCGCTGCGCACCGGAACGCCGATCTACGGCAGTGACGGCGTGCTGGACGACGCCGGTATCGCGATCCCGGACGAGCAGGAGGACGAGGTGGAGAAGTTCCGCGAGTTCCTCGACCAGATCTCGCCCGAGGACTTCGGAACCAGCAGCCAGTGAACCGTATGCCGGTCCTCGCTCGCGCATTCGAGTAGCCTTTCCCGGACGAGGGACACGGGAAACCACCCTTAGGGTGATTATCACTCGGCGTGCCGAGTGTGGCGATCGTTGACGCACCCCGGGTGACTGCCTACCTTCAAGATGGCAGGTCGAGGACGGAGGTCGGCGTGAGAAGCACCGGCGACGGCACGGCGGCCGGAGGTCCGTACGCGCTCCAAGGGAGCGCATCGGCCGATCCGGCATTGAAGGCTCGGGTCGCGGCACAGGCCGCACCGCCGCGTGAGCCCGCCGCGGGGGGACGGAGCGGATCGGATACCGCGGACCCACGGCGTGTGCGGCCGCGGGCATCACCTACCGCCAGCTGGACTACTGGGCGCGCACCGGGCTGGTGGAGCCGAGCGTCCGGCCGGCGTACGGCTCGGGCAGCCAGCGGCTCTACAGCTTCCGGGACGTGGTTGTCCTCAAGATCGTGAAGCGGCTGCTGGACACCGGGGTGTCGCTCCAGAACATCCGGGCGGCGGTGGCGCACCTGCGCGCCCGGGAGCTCGACGACCTGGCCCAGATGACGCTCATGAGCGACGGCGCGACCGTCTACGAGTGCACCTCGCCCGATGAGGTCGTGGACCTCCTCCAGGGCGGCCAGGGCGTCTTCGGCATCGCCGTGGGCGTCGTCTGGCGGGATGTGGAGAGCGCGCTGTCCCAGCTGCACGGCGAGCGGGTGGACACCGGCGAGACGCTGATCCGGCACAACCCGACCGACGAGCTCGCGGCGCGCCGCAACCGGGCCGGTTAGGGCTGACCCTCCGCCGAGGCTCCGGGGCGGACTGACGGCCGCCCCGGGACCGCCCCCGGGCCGTTGTGCCGCCCCATTGTCAGTGGTGTGCGGCAGCATCGGAGGTGTGAGGGGTGCGCCGACGATTCTCCATCTGGACATGGACGCCTTCTACGCCTCGGCGGAGCAGGCGGCCAAACCCAGCCTGCGCGGCAAGCCGGTGATCGTAGGGGGCCTGGGGCCGCGTGGCGTGGTGGCCACGGCCTCCTACGAGGCCCGGGTCTTCGGGGTGCACTCGGCCATGGCGATGGCCCAGGCCCGCCGCCTGTGCCCGAACGCGGCGTTCCTCATCCCCCGCTTCGCCCTCTACCGCACGGTGAGCGACAAGGTCATGGCCCTGCTGCACACCCTGTCGCCCCTGGTGGAGCCGCTGAGTCTGGACGAGGCGTTCGTCGATCTGGAGGCGGGCGGCACCGAGCCCACCGTGGAGGCGGCACGCGCCGTGGCGGAGCGGCTGCGGGCCGACATCCGGGCGGTCACCGGGCTGACCGGATCGGTGGGGCTCGCCGGATCCAAGATGCTCGCCAAGATTGGCTCGGAGCAGGCCAAGCCGGACGGTCTGGTGGTCATCGAGCCCGGGACCGAGCGCGATCTGCTCGGCCCGATGTCGGTGCGGACGCTCCCGGGCGTCGGCCCGGCCACGGCGGAGGCGCTGCGCCGGGCCGGGATCCACACCGTGGCCGAGACGCGGGAGGCGGGCGAGGCCGAGCTGGTGCGGCTGCTGGGCCGGGCCCACGGCGCGTCGCTGTTCCTGATGGCCGAGGGCCGGGACGAGCGGCCCGTCGTCGCCGAGCGGGACGCCAAGTCCATCTCGGTGGAGGACACCTTCGACGTCGACCTCACCGACCGCACCCGGGTGCAGCTGGAGATCGCGCGGCTCGCCGACCGCTGTGTGCGGCGGCTGCGCGAGGCGGGCCGCTCGGGGCGCACGGTCGTGATCAAGGTGCGGCGGTACGACTTCTCCACGCTGACCCGCTCGGAGACCCTGCGCGGGCCGACCGACGACCCGGCGGTGGTGCGGGAGGCCGCGGCGCGGCTCATCGACGGGGTGGACACCACGGCGGGTGTGCGGCTGCTGGGGGTCGGAGTCAGCGGTCTGGCGGACTACACGCAGGAGGATCTCTTCGCTCAAGCCGCGCAGGCCGCCCAAGCCGCTCAGGCCGCTCAGGCCGCACAAGCGGCTCAGGCCGCTCAGACCCCTCAGGCCGCTCACGAGGCCGTGGCGGACGCCGGGCGCCCGCCGGGGGCCGAGAGACCGGAGCCCGTGGAAGAGGGCGCGGGAGAGGCGTCTGAGGACGCTGAGAAGCCTCGCCGCTGGCTCCCGGGCTCGGATGTACGGCACGCCGAGTACGGGGCGGGCTGGGTGCAGGGGAGCGGAGTGGGCCGGGTGACCGTGCGCTTCGAGGAGCCGTGGTCGCCGCCGGGCCGGGTACGGACGTTCCCCGTGGACGACCCGGCGCTACAGCCCGCCGACCCGCTGCCCCTGCTGCGCCCGGACGCGGATGTGGATGTGCCCGCGGACGCGGAAGAGGCCGAGGGCGCGGATCCGGCCCGGGGGCGGTCGCCGACTCGGCCCCGGGGAAGGCCGCGGATCCCCGGGCGGACCGGAGGGTGGCCGCGGACCTGGCTCCGGAGGAGATCGCGGACTCGGACCCGGGCGGGACCCCGGCCCCGGACGCGGGTGAGGGCATGGGCCCGGGCCCGGACGAGGCCGAGGCCCGGGCCGGGCAGGCCCCAGAGCCCGGTGGTGGGTCCGGGCACGCCCCGGCCCCGGCCGGGGGCGGAGTCAGCCCGTGACGTCCAAGCCGTAGTGGTGGTAGAGCTGAAGCTCCTGCTCGGGGGAGAGGTGGCGGCCGACCCCGAAGTCCGGGGCGTCCTTGATCAGGGACCGGTCGTACGGCACCCGCAGGGTGTCGCCGACGACCTCGCTCGGTTCGAGCGGTACGAAGACGTCCCGGCTGAACAGCCCGGTGCGTACCGCCGCCCATTCGGGCTCGCCGGTCGCGTCGTCGAGATAGACCTCGTCCACGGTGCCGATCTTGGCGCCCTCGCGGTCGAATGCCTTGCGGCCGATCAGGGTCCGCGGGTCGATATCGGTCTGCACGCTCTCTCCCACAGGTGGCAAACAGATGACAAGCACGTGGCAAGTGCCCATTGCTACCTACAAAAAGCCACATCGCCGCACTCGGCCACTCGAACCCCCGCGACCGTCCCCCGTGGCAGAACCGCTGGTACGCTGACTGTGGCTGCAGACCCCGTGCGGGAGAGTCCTCCGCCGACGCTGTCGGAGGCGCCGAAGGAGCAAACCCTCCCCGGAATCTCTCAGGCACACGTACCGTGCGGGTGAGGTCACTCTGGAAAGCAGGGTGGGCCACGGGCGAGCAGAGCTCCGGAACCCCTCCTCACCGACGGTGAAAACCGGTCAGGCGGTATGTGGGCCGGTGAAGCTCTCAGGTTGAGATGACAGAGGGGGAGGCCGTCCGGGCACCCGAGCCGCGGTGCCCCTCGTAGGTCGTCACAGACCAGGAGGCCCCCGCAGATGACCGCCAATCGCATCGCACTCTCCGACTTGGAATCCGGTACTCCGTTCGAGCGGCGCCACATCGGCCCGGACGGCGAGGCACAGGCCAAGATGCTGGCCCAGGTCGGCTTCGGCTCGCTGGACGAGCTCACCGAGGCGGCCGTGCCGGACGTCATCAAGAGCACCGAGGCGCTGGACGCCCTGCCGCCGGCCCGCAGCGAGCCGGAGGTCCTCGCCGAGCTGCGCGCGCTCGCCGACCGCAACCAGGTGCTGCCGTCGATGATCGGCCTCGGCTACTACGGCACCCACACCCCGCCGGTGATCCTGCGCAATGTGCTGGAGAACCCCGCCTGGTACACCGCGTACACGCCCTACCAGCCGGAGATCTCCCAGGGCCGGCTCGAGGCGCTGCTGAACTTCCAGACCGTCGTCGCCGATCTGACCGGGCTGCCGACGGCCGGTTCCTCGCTGTTGGACGAGGCCACCGCGGCCGCCGAGGCGATGGCGCTGTCGCGGCGCGTCGGCAAGGTCAAGGAGGGCGTCTTCCTGATCGACGCCGAGTGTCTGCCGCAGACCATCGCGGTCATACGGACCCGCGCAGAGCCGACCGGTGTCGAGGTCGTCGTCGCCGACCTGGCCGAGGGCATCCCGGACGAGATCGCCGAGCGCGGGGTCTTCGGCGTGCTGCTGCAGTACCCGGGCGCCTCCGGTGTGGTGCGCGATCCGCGGCCGGTCATCGAGCGCGCCCATGAGCTCGGCGCGATCGTCACCGTCGCCGCCGATCTGCTCGCGCTCACCCTGCTCACCTCGCCCGGTGAGCTGGGCGCGGACATCGCGGTGGGCAGCAGCCAGCGGTTCGGCGTCCCGATGGGCTTCGGCGGGCCGCACGCCGGTTTCATGGCGGTGCGCGACGCCTACGCCCGCAACCTGCCCGGCCGTCTGGTCGGGGTCTCGGTGGACGCCGACGGCGACAAGGCGTACCGGCTGGCGCTGCAGACCCGTGAGCAGCACATCCGCCGGGAGAAGGCCACCAGCAACATCTGCACCGCACAGGTGCTGCTGGCCGTGATGGCCGGGATGTACGCCGTCTACCACGGCCCGGACGGGCTCGCGGCGATCGCCCGCCGCACCCACCGCTACGCCTCCGTGCTCGCCGAGGGGCTGCGGGCCGGTGGCGTCGAGGTGGTGCACGGCGCGTTCTTCGACACCCTCACCGCGCGGGTGCCGGGCCGGGCCGCCGAGGTCGTGGCCGCGGCCCGCGAGGCCGGGGTCAACCTCCGGCTGACCGACGCCGACCACGTCGGCATCGCCTGTGACGAGACCACCGGCCGTGCGCAGCTCGCCGCCGTATGGTCCGCCTTCGGGACGGACGGCGGCGACGGCGACGCCTCCGGGCTCCCCGGTATCGACGAGCTGGACGCCTCGGCGCCGGACGCGCTGCCCGCGGACCTGCTGCGCCAGGGCGGCTATCTGGCCCACCCGGTCTTCCACCAGCACCGCTCCGAGACCGCGATGCTGCGCTATCTGCGGCGCCTGGCCGACCGGGACTACGCCCTGGACCGGGGCATGATCCCGCTGGGCTCCTGCACCATGAAGCTCAACGCGACCACCGAGATGGAGCCGGTCACCTGGCCCGAGTTCGGCGCGCTGCACCCCTTCGCACCGGCCGAGCAGGCCCAGGGCTATCTGACCCTGATCCGTGAGCTGGAGGAGCGGCTGGCCGAGGTCACCGGCTATGACAAGGTCTCGCTGCAGCCGAACGCCGGGTCCCAGGGCGAGCTCGCCGGGCTGCTGGCGGTGCGCGCCTACCACCGGGCAGGCGGGGACACCCAGCGCACCGTCTGCCTGATCCCGTCGTCCGCGCACGGCACCAACGCCGCCAGCGCCGTGATGGCGGGCATGAAGGTCGTCGTGGTCAAGACCGGCCAGGACGGCGAGGTGGACACCGACGACCTGCACGCCAAGATCGAGCAGTACGGCGACCAGCTGGCCGTCCTGATGGTCACCTACCCTCCACCCACGGGGTGTTCGAGGAGCACATCACCGAGATCTGCGCGACCGTGCACGACGCGGGCGGCCAGGTCTACGTGGACGGAGCCAACCTCAACGCGCTGGTCGGGCTCGCCGAGCCGGGCCGGTTCGGCGGCGATGTCTCGCACCTGAACCTGCACAAGACCTTCTGCATCCCGCACGGCGGCGGCGGCCCCGGCGTCGGCCCGATCGCGGTGCGCGAGCATCTGGCGCCCTACCTCCCCAACCATCCGCTGCAGCCCGCCGCCGGCCCGGCCACCGGCGTCGGCCCGGTCTCGGCCGCGCCGTGGGGCTCGGCGGGGATCCTGCCGATCTCCTGGGCGTACATCCGACTGATGGGCGCCGAGGGGCTGCGCCGCGCGACCCAGGTCGCGGTGCTCGGCGCCAACTACGTCGCCAAGCGCCTCGAGCCGCACTACCCGGTGCTCTACACCGGCCCCGGCGGCCTGGTGGCCCATGAGTGCATCGTGGATCTGCGTCCGCTGACGAAGGCCACCGGCGTGACCGTGGACGATGTGGCCAAACGCCTGATCGACTACGGCTTCCACGCGCCGACGATGTCGTTCCCGGTCGCCGGGACGCTGATGATCGAGCCGACCGAGAGCGAGGATCTGGCGGAGCTGGACCGGTTCTGCCAGGCGATGATCGCCATCCGGGCCGAGATCGAGAAGGTCGGCTCCGGCGAGTGGGCCAAGGAGGACAATCCGCTGCGGAACGCCCCGCACACGGCGGCGTCGCTGACCGGGGAGTGGGACCACCCGTACTCCCGGGAGGAAGCGGTCTTCCCGGCCGGGGTCTCGGCGGCCGACAAGTACTGGCCGCCGGTGCGGCGGATCGACGGGGCCTACGGGGACCGTAACCTGGTCTGCTCCTGCCCGCCGCTGGAGTCCTACGAGGGCTGAGGGGGGCTCGAGCCCGCCCGATGCGTCAGTGGGGCCGGTTCGGCGGATGCGCCGGCCGGCCCTGGTATGTACGTGCCGTCGACGTCGGCCGTCAGGCCGCGGTGACGACGTGCTCGGAACCCAGCGGTCGGCACGGTGCGATCACGCGCCCGTCCGGCAGCAGCTCACCGGTGTCCTCGAAGAGCAGGACGCCGTTGCACAGCAGGCTCCAGCCCTGCTCCGGGTGGTGCGCCACGAGATGGGCGGCCTCCCGGTCGGCGGAGTCGGCTGACGGGCAAGGTGGTTGATGCTGGCACATGACAGGGTTCTTTCGCTGCGGAGTGGTGAAGGACCTGCGGCTCGCTGCGGCGTTCATGGCCGCCCCCCGTGGTTGAGTCGGTCGATTGCTCCAGTGTTGCCCCGCGGCCTGGAATCCGCAGGGATTTCGCGGTACCGGTCTCGCTAGATAATGACGCATCACCCGCCCGGACGGTTCATCGCGGCCGGACTGTTACGAGGATGCTGCGGAGCGCCCCGTGACCCGGCGGTCACGGGGCGCTCCCAATATGATGAAGTCCCAGGTCAGGCGGGTGAGCCAAGCAAGGGGGCCCGGGTCAGCCGGTGGGTGAGGACGGGCAGCAGATCGGTTGCCCGGTGCGCCCGGTGTGCGGCGATACCGGGCGGGGCCGGGGCGAGCGGCACCAGCAGGTCCCCGGCGCCGAGACCGCCTTCGGCGCCGTCCGCGGTGAGGTCGCCGTGCAGCCAGAGCGTGACCATGTAGAGCTCGGGGATGGACAGCAGCCGTGGCTGGTACGCCGAGGGCAGCGACTCGGCCTCGCCCAGGGCGAGTTCGGCCGAGCTGACGTAGGGGCCCTCGGAGAAGTGCGAGAAGGTCCAGCCGTCCGCGGTGAGCATCGCCTCCGCGGCGGCCACCGTGCGGTCGCCGTCGCGGATCAGGAACCGCCAGCCGGTGAGCCGGGTGCGCGGCGGGCCGTCGGCGGTGGTGATGTCGTCCAGGACATGGACGGGGAGCGGGAGTTCGGGTTCGAAGGGGCCGGTGAGCGTGGAGAGCACGGGGGTGCGGGCCTCGCGGACGGCGGTGGGGGAATCAAGGGCCGTGAGGACGCTGCGCAGAGCGGGCGCGGGGGCCTGGGGCACATGCAGCGGCATGGTGGGTCGCCTCTCGCTTTGAAGACACGGTGAAGCGATAGCGGGCCGGGTTTGGGCGGCGCTGTCGGTGGAACACGGGTCAGAGGGGAGCCGGAACAGACCGTTCGGGCGTTACCTCTCTGCCTCGTTAGCCGAGTTTATACGACAAGTGTTCCCGTTGTGTTTCATCTAGCCGTTGCCGATATTGCCGACAAGAGGTTATCCAGACCCGAGAAGGCGGGGATTTTCCCCGATTCAGTGCCAGATGAACGGATATGACCTGGCATTTTGAGGTCCGCGCGGTAGGCTGGAACTCGCTGGTCTATTTCCCCAGCGCAATGCGCAGTTCCACA
Organism: Streptomyces violaceusniger; assembly: GCA_005405945.1. GTDB lineage: Bacteria > Actinomycetota > Actinomycetes > Streptomycetales > Streptomycetaceae > Streptomyces > Streptomyces violaceusniger. Next base: position 2,024,170 of record BJHW01000001.1, on the reverse strand, counting down.
GAGCCTACCGGTTGGGTGGGGATCGCGGGGCGTTATCGATCACATTGGTGGGCATCATCGAGCGTGGTGTGTACACGGCCGGCACCGATGATCCACTCGAGGAGGGACGCTTCGATGGGGGAGAAGCTCATAGCCGGTGAGTTCGACCCGTCCGGCCGGCGACGGCAGCGCGTCCGGTTGCGGCAGTGCCTCGACGGGCTGGGCCGGCTCCTGACGGACAAGCGATTCGACCGCCCGAAGAATCTGATGGGGCTGGAGATCGAGCTGAATCTCGCCGGAGCCGACGGGCTGCCGAGGATGATGAACGCGGAGGTTCTGGAGCGCATCGGGAGTCACGATTTCCAGACCGAACTCGGGCAGTGCAATCTTGAAGTAAACATCGTGCCCCACCGTTTGCACGGACGCGTTCTCGATCAGCTCTCCGAAGAGCTCCGAACCGGTTTGTCATATGCCGACCGCAAGGCGCGGGAAGTGTCCTCCGAGATCGTGATGATCGGAATTCTGCCAACTCTCGCCGCGGCCGATCTGGGATCCACGAACCTCTCCTATGACGACCGTTACAAACTTCTCAATGAGCAGATGCTGGCCGCTCGCGGCGAGGATTTCCTCATCGACATCGAGGGCCGGGAGCGATTCACCTACGCCAGCTCCTCCATCGCCCCCGAGGCGGCCTGCACCTCCGTCCAGCTCCATCTCCAGGTCACCCCGGGCCGCTTCGCGGACGCGTGGAACGCGGCGCAGGCGGTGGCCGCCGCGCAGATCGCGGTGGGCGCCAACTCCCCCTTCGTCTTCGGCCACGAGGTGTGGCGTGAATCCCGGCCGCCGCTGTTCCTCCAGGCCACCGATGTGCGCCCGCCGGAGATCGCCGGCCAGGGGGCGCGCCCGCGCACCTGGTTCGGAGAGCGCTGGATCGACTCCGCCTACGAGCTGTTCGAGGAGAACCTGCGCTACTTCCCGCCGCTGCTCTCCACCGGCGAGGACGAGGACCCGCTGCGGGTGCTGGACGAGGGCGGAGTGCCCGAGCTCCAGGAACTGGCGCTGCACAACGGCACGATCTACCGCTGGAACCGGCCCGTCTACGCCGTCGTGGACGGTGTGCCGCATCTGCGCGTGGAGAACCGCGTGCTCCCGGCCGGGCCCACCGTCACCGATGTCATCGCCAACGCCGCCTTCTACTACGGGCTGGTCAGGGCGCTCGCCGAGGAGTCCCGCCCGGTGTGGACCCGGCTGCCGTTCACGGCCGCCGCGGCCAACTTCGAGGCGGCCTGCCGGCACGGCATCGACGCGGTCCTGCAGTGGCCCAAATCCGGCCGTTCGGCGTCCCTGACCCGCACCTCCGCCGTACGGCTGGTCCGCGAGGAACTGCTGCCGCTCGCCGCGTCCGGCCTCGACTCCTGGGGCGTGGAGCCCGCCGACCGCGACCGCTATCTCGGCGTGATCGAGGAGCGCTGCAAGCTGGGGGTCAACGGCGCGTCCTGGCAGGCGGCCACCTATCACCGGGCGCTGGGCGGCGGACTGGACCGGGACGCCGCCCTCGCGGCCATGACCCGCCGCTACTGCGCCCTGATGCGGACCGACGCACCGGTGCACACCTGGCCCACCGATCTCTCCGGGTGACGTCCCCACCGTGGACCACGACCCCGTATTGTCCGGTGAGCGGGGCGGGTGCACCGTGAGGCGGAGAGACGGAAGTGGGGACAGGAGTGCGGTCACAGGCGCGGGGCGCGGAGCTGCCCGTGGTCGAGGACGGGCTCTCGCGGCGGATGCTGCGCAACGAGACGCTGCTCGTGCTGGCGCTGTCCCTGGGCGCGAGCGCGCTGTCCGCGCTGATCAGCTTTATCGGCTCGGTGACCAAACCGGGCGGGCTGAAGGACCAGGCGGCCAATCTCAACTCCTCCGCGGCGCCGGGGCGGCCCTGGCTGGATCTCGCCTGGCAGCTGTTCGGCATCGCCACCGCGCTGGTGCCGGTCGCGCTCGTGGCCCATCTGCTGCTGCGCGAGGGCGCCGGGCTGCGGGTGATCGGCCTCGACCGCGACCGGCCCCGGTTCGACCTGGCGTGGGGCGCCGCGGTCGCGGCCGCGATCGGCGGCACCGGGCTGCTGCTGTACCTCGGGGCGCGGGCGGCCGGGGGCAATCTGACGGTGGTGCCCGAGTCGCTGCCCGACGTCTGGTGGAAGATCCCCGTACTGATCGCCTCCGCCGTGCAGAACGCGGTGCTGGAGGAGGTGGTCGTGGTCGGCTATCTGCTGCGCAGGCTCGGGCAGTTGGGCTGGACCCCGATGGCCGCCCTGCTGGCCAGCTCGGTGCTGCGCGGCTCGTACCACCTCTACCAGGGGATCGGCGGCTTCTTCGGCAATCTGGCGATGGGCGTGATCTTCGTACTGCTCTACCGCCGCTGGGGGCGGGTGGGGCCGCTGGTCGCCGCCCACGCGCTGATCGACATCGTGGCCTTCGTCGGATACGCCGTGCTGGCGGGCCGGGTGGACTGGCTGCCCACGGCCTGACCCGCCGTCCGGCGTCGTGTGCCGGGCCTCAGACCAGCAGCTCGCCGTCGATGACGGTGACGGCGCCGCCCGTCAGCAGCGTACGGTCGCCGCGCAGCGTGGTGCGGACCAGGCCGGTGCGCGCGGACACCTGGAGCCCGGTCAGCTCGTCGCGGCCGAACCGGGCCGACCAGTAGGGCGCGAGCGCGGTGTGCGCGCTGCCGGTGACCGGGTCCTCGTCGATGCCGACGCCCGGGGCGAACAGCCGCGAGACGAAGTCATGGCCACGCCCGGGGTCCTCGGCCGCCGCGGTCACGATGACGCCCCGGTGGCTGATCCGCTTGAGCTCGGCGAGGTCGGGGGCCAGGGCGCGCACGGTCTTCTCGTCGGCCACCTCGATCAGGAGGTCGTCGATGAACGGGCCGGCGTGATGGGCGGCCACGATCTCGGCGCCGAGCGCCGCGCCGACCTCGGCCGTCTTCTCGGGCACTGGCAGCTCGGTGAGTGAGGCGGTGGGGAAGTCGAGGGTGATCGAGCCGCCGTCGTCGGCCGTCGCCGACAGCACCCCGCTGAGGGTGGCGAAGCGGACCGTGCCGGTCGCGGCCCCCGTGGTCTTCAGGACATGGGCGGTGGCGAGCGTGGCATGGCCGCACAGGGGCGCCTCGGTGACCGGGGTGAACCAGCGCAGCGCCCAGTCCGCCTCCGCGGCCCGGGGGAGGGGGTGGGCGAAGGCGGTCTCGGCGAGGTTGACCTCGGCGGCGACCTGCTGGAGCCAGTGGTCGTCCGGGAAGGCGTCGGTGTCGAGGAGGACGACCCCGGCCGGGTTCCCGGCGAAGGGGCGGTCGGTGAACGCGTCGACGATTCGTATCCGCATGAGCCGACCGTAGGCGGCGGGCGGCGGGTGAGCCATGGCCAATCGGCCGGATGTGGCTCCTTCTGGGTGGACGAAACCGGCAGAGAGGGAGCCGTAGTGCGGGAATCGGCCCTCTGAGTGATCGGGGATCTCGGGGAGGCGGAAGAGGGGGTTGGCATCCGATCGGTTCCGATATATCGTTGAAGTGTCGTGATGGATCGACGATAGAAAGGAGCGTCACGATGCGTTCTCATGGACATGGACACGGACGTGAGCACTGCGGACCCGGCCACCGTGGCTGGGGCGAGGGTGAGGGGCGGCGCGCGGCGTTCGGCCCGTTCGGTCCCGGTTTCGACGGTCCGCCCTTCGGCGGCCCCCTGTTCGGTGGCCCCCCGTTCGGCGGCCGTGGCCGCGGCGGACCGGGTGGCCGGGGGATGCGCGGTCGGGCGCGGCGCGGCGATGTGCGCGCCTCGATCCTGGCCCTGCTGAAGGACCGTCCCATGCACGGCTACGAGATGATCCAGGAGATCACCGAGCGCAGCGGGGGAGCCTGGCGGCCCAGCCCCGGCTCGGTGTACCCGACCCTCCAACTGCTCGAGGACGAGGGGCTGATCGGCAGCGAGAGCGAGGGCGGCAAGAAGCTGTTCGCGCTCACCGACGCCGGCCGCGCCGAGGTCGAGGCGGGGCCCGCCGCCCCGTGGGAGGAGGCCGGACGCGGTATCGACTGGGAGGCCATGCAGGAGGTCCGCCAGGCGGGCTTCGGGCTGATGGAGGCGTTCGCCCAGGTCTGGCGGACCGGCAACATGGAGCAGCGACAGAAGGCCGTCTCCGTCATCAATGAGTCGCGCAAGCGGCTGTACCTCATCCTCGCCGAGCAGGAGGAGGCGGACAGCGGCGTCGAGCGCGGCGGCGAGAGCTGAGCCCCGTCGGACGGGGGCACGGCCGCACGGGGGCGGCGGAGCGGGACTCGGGGGCGAGGGGAAATCGAGGGGGATTCAGGCGACCAGTGCGCTCAGCTTGCGCAGCGACTCATTGAGCGCGGTGGTCGCCGAGTCCTTCAGCTTCCCGGCCATCAAGGAGACCGCCGCCCCCGTGAACTCCCCGTCGACGCGCACCGTCGTGGCATCGCCGTCCGGTGTCAGCGAGTAGCGCATGGCGAGGTTCACACCCATCGGGCCCTTGCCCCGGGTGGTCAGCAGCCGGGCCGGTTCGCACTCCTCGACGGCCCAGGTCACCTCGGCCGGAAAGCCCATCAGCTTCATGTTCTCCTGATAGGTGGCCCCCACCTCCAATGTGGCCGGTCCGCCCTGCGGGAAGCTGGTGTGGGTGGCGTTCCAGTCGCCGTACGTGGAGAAGTCCGTCAGCCGGGCCCAGACCTTCTCGGCCGGTGCCTCGATGCGTGTCTGCGCGCTGACCTCGGCCATGGGGGAGTCCCTTCGGCGCGTTGCTGCGGGGTGTGGTGCGACGGTGCCGGGCAACGTAGCCCCGGGCCGCGGAACATTCAATACTGACGGGTCATCAGTTCCCGTCCATCAGGGCCGCTCTCCGCGCCTCTCCTCCCCGAGGGGGAGAACCGGTCATCCACGCACAACCACGGTGGGATGCGCCTCGGTGCGGCGGTCCACCGCGCCGCCTCCCGTGGCGCGTCCCGCGCCGACGGTCTCGATCTCCTCGCCGCGTTCGTCCGGGACCGGGAGTGTCGTGCCATGGAGGTGCTGCGGTGCGCGGGTGTCGCCGTCGCGCCGCTGGTCACCGCGTTGGAGGGGGAAGTCTGACAGGAGTCAAAGGGGTGACGCTACTGACGTGAGCTGACATGATGGCCGGGTGCGCGTATCCGGAGATCACTCACGGCAAAGGAACGCCGGCCTGGGGCTCGCCCTGCTGTCGGCGTTCGCGTTCGGCGGATCGGGCGTCGCCGCCAAACCGCTGATCGAGGCGGGGCTCGCGCCGCTCGAGGTCACCTGGCTGCGGGTGACGGGCGCGGCCCTGATCCTGCTGCCCCTGGCCTGGCGCCATCGCGGGCTGCCGGCCCGTCGCCCCGGACTGCTGGTGGGGTTCGGCCTGCTGGCCGTCGCTGGGGTGCAGGCCTGCTACTTCGCGGCGCTCTCCCGGATCCCCGTGGGCGTGGCGCTGCTCATCGAGTACTTCGCGCCCGCGCTGGTGCTGGGGTGGGTGCGGTTCGTCCAGCGCCGGCCGGTGAGCCGGGCCGCCGCGGTCGGGGTCGTCCTGGCCGTCGGCGGGCTCACCTGTGTGGTGGAGGTCTGGTCCGGGCTGAGCTTCAATCCCCTCGGAGTGCTGCTCGCCTTCTGCGCGGCGTTCTGCCAGGTGGGTTACTTCGTCCTCTCCGACCACGGCAGCGACGGCAAGGACCCGGCGGATCCGCTCGGTGTCATCGCCTACGGACTGCTGATCGGGGCCGTGGCGATGACCGTGGTCAGCCGCCCCTGGGGCATGGACTGGACGGTTCTCGCCGGGCGCGCCGACCTGGCGGGCGCCCGTGTCCCCGCGCCGGCGCTGCTCGCCTGGATCGTGCTGGTGGCGACGGCGCTCGCGTATCTCGCCGGGGTGGTGTCGGTGCGCCGGCTCTCACCGCAGGTGGCCGGGGTGGTGGCCTGTCTGGAGGCGGTCATCGCGACCGTTCTGGCCTGGGTGCTGCTGGATGAGCGCCTGGGCGTGGCGCAGGTCGTCGGCGGTGCGGTGGTGCTGGCGGGCGCCCTGATCGCCCAGACCTCCACCCCGAAGGCCGCCGCTGCCGAGCCGGTGGCGGCCTCGGCGCCGGTGGAGGGGGAGCGGGAGTTCACGGCGGGTGGATGACCGGCCCGCCGCCCTGCCTGCGACGTCGTGAACGAAGCCCCGGAGGGCGGCGGCGCGGCCCGGTCAGAGCCGGGTGAGGTAGCCGGGCACCGGAGTGTCGGGCGAGAGGTCGTCGGCGGGGATCGGCGCGCCATAAGCGCGGGCGACCGGCACCACGCCGCTCCAGTGGGGGAGTTCCAGGTCCTCGTCGTCGTCGTTGGGCCCGCCGGTGCGGAGCTTCGCGGAGACCTCTTCGAGGTCGAGGCGGAGTACGGCGGTGGCGGCCAGCTCCTTGCCGTTGGCGGGCCGGGAGTCGGCGGAACGGCCCGGCACCACATGGTCCACCAGGGCGTCCAGGGCCGCGGTGCGCTCGGCCGGATCGGTCACCGGGCGGGCGATGCCGTGCACCACCACCGAGCGGTAGTTGATGGAGTGGTGGAACGCCGAGCGGGCCAGGACCAGCCCGTCGACATGGGTCACGGTGAGACACACCGGCAGCCCCGGCTCCTCGGTGCCCGCCCCGCCCGCCATGCGCAGCGGCCGCGCCCCCGTCGAGCCGTGGACGTACAGCCGCTCCCCGACCCGGCCGTAGAGGGTCGGCAGCACGACGGGGGCGCCCTCGCGTATGAAGCCCAGATGGCAGACGTAGCCCTCGTCGAGGATCGCGTGCACCACCTCCCGGTCGTACGAGGCGCGCTCGCGGGAGCGGGTGGGCACGGTGCGGTCGGTCGGCGTGTAGGCGCTGTCGGGCGCGTCGTTGGTCGCGGCGGTGGCGTCCGGGGCGGGCATTTGCGTCCTCCATTGCACTAGTGCAAAATATCGTTTGTGCTAGGAGAATATCCGATCGCAGGTCGCCGCGCAGCCGAGATCGCGGCCAGTGTGGAGCGCGCGGTCGGCGCCGGTGAGCTGCCGCCGGGCCAACTACTGCCGCCCCTGCGCGAGTTGGCCGGGCGGCTGGGCGTGAATCCCAATACGGTCGCGGCCGCCTACCGCGTGCTGCGCGAACGGGGCGTGATCGAGACGGCGGGGCGCCGGGGCAGCCGGGTGCGCTCCCGCCCGTCCAGCACGCCCCGCGAGTGGATCGGCGTCGACGCCGCCGGCGCGCGCGACCTGTCCAGCGGCAACCCCGACCCCGCCCTGCTGCCCCCGCTCGGCGCGCCGCTCGCGGCGGCCGCGGCGCGCGCGGCGGAGCGCCCCACGCTGTACGGCGCGCCGGACGTCGTCCCCGAGGTGGCCGAGCTCGCCCGGGCCGCCCTCGACGCGGACGGGGTGCCGCCCGGGCCGGTCGCCGTCACCTCCGGCTCGCTCGACGCGATCGAGCGGGTCCTGGCCGCCCATCTGCGGCCCGGTGACGCGGTCGCGGTCGAGGACCCCGGCTGGGGCAGCCTGCTCGACCTGATCCCGGCGCTCGGACTGCGCGCCGTACCCGTAGGTGTCGACGACGACGGACCGCTGCCCGAGCGGGTGGAGCACGCGCTGGCCCAGGGCGCGCGGGCGCTGGTGGTCACCGACCGGGCGCAGAACCCGACGGGCGCGGCGGTGAGCGCGACACGCGCGCGTGAGCTGCGGAGTGTCCTCGCCGCCCACCCCGATGTGCTGCTGATCGAGGACGACCACGGGCACGGCATCGTGGACATCCCCCTGCGCCCCCTGGCCGGGGGCACCGACCACTGGGCGCTGGTCCGCTCCACCGCCAAGGCGTACGGCCCCGATCTGCGGCTCGCCGTGCTCACCGGCGACGCCGTCACCCTGGACCGGGTGCGCGGCCGCCAGCGGCTGGGCCCGGGCTGGGTCAGCCATCTGCTGCAGGGCGCGGTCGCCCGGCTGTGGCGGACGGGCGCGGTCGACCCGGCGGCGGTGGCGGCGTCGTACGACACGCGGCGCGCGGCGCTGGTGCGGGCGCTGCGCGAGCGGGGGATCGCCGCGCACGGGCGCAGCGGGATGAATGTGTGGGTGCCGGTCCCGGACGAGACCGGCGCGGTCGCCCGGCTGCTGGCGGCGGGCTGGGCCGTCGCCCCCGGGGCGCGCTTCCGCCTTGCCTCGCCACCGGCGGTGCGGCTGACGGTCTCACCGCTGGCCGCCGACGAGATCGGGACGGTCGCCGACGCGGTGGCCGCGGCGTGGGGGGCGACGCTGTCGGGACGGCTGGACTAGGGCCCTTCTGACGGATCTCCGCGGCGTCGCGGCGTTCGGCACGCCCTCTCGCCGCACCGCACGAAAGCCCGAGTAGCTCCGCTACGAGGGTCTCCGCGCGGCACGCCGAGAGCACGCCCCGGTTGCGGTCTTCGGCCGCTGCGCGGCGGGCGCTCCTTCCTCCACGGAGATCCGCCAGAAGGACCCTAAGCGCTCCGCTGGAAGCGCCGCGATGCGTCGTCGGCCGTCCGCGGCGCCATCGTGGCCGGTCACCCACGCGGACCGGTCGCCCACGCGGCGGAGCCGCACGTCGACACAGCCGCGGCGGAGCCGCACGTCGACACAGCCCCGCGGCCCTTCGGGGCGCTGCCGAACCGTAGCGGACTTCGCCCGACGCGCTCAGGAGCCTGTGCGATGGATCCGTACGGTCCGGGTACGTCCGCCGGAGAGGGCCCGGGGCGCGCCGGAGCGCCGCTGGGTCAGGGCCGCGCCGATGAGGACGATCACGGCGCCCACCGGCGTGTTCCAGGTGAGGTGCTCCCTGAGGATCGCCACGCCCGCGGTGGTGGCGATCACCGGGACGAAGTACGTGACCATCATCGCCGTCGTCGGGCCCACCTCGTCGACGAGCCCGTACTGGACCAGGAACGCCACCCCGGTGCCCAGCGCGCCCAGGGCGAGCACGGAGAGCAGGGGCAGGGCCGGGAACGAGGTGGGCGTCGGCGCGAACACCGGTGCCACGAGCGCGAGTTGCACCGTGCCGAGCAGCAGCTGCCCGCCGGACATCGACAGATGGGAGTGGCCCGTGTCGCTCAGCGTGCGCCGGACGTACTGCCAGCCGACCGCGTAGCTGGCCGAGGCGATCAGCGCCAGCGCCGTGCCCAGCGGGTCCTGGCCGGAGAAGCCCTGCCAGGCACCCAGCACGATCAACACGCCGATGAAGCCGAGCCCGAGACCCGCGACACGCTGACGGGTCGGCCGGTCGTCGGAGACCACGACCACCGCCAGCAGCATCCCCACAGCGGCGAGGCGGCGTTGCAGATCCCGGCCAGGGTGGAGGGGATGGTCAGCTCGGCGTAGGCGAACAGCGAGAACGGCAGCGCGTTGAGGAAGAACGCGGCCACCGCCAGATGACCCCAGACCCGCGCCCCGCGCGGCAGCCGCTCCCGCTTCACCACCAGCGTCACCAGCAGCACGGCGGTGCCGAACAGCATCCGCCCGAGCGTGACGTACAAGGGGGCGAACGCCTCATTGCCCACCTTGATGAAGAGAAAGCTGAAACCCCAGACCAGGGAGAGCGCGCCGAAGCGGATGCGCCAGTCGAGGAGCGGTCGGCGGGCGGGTTCGGAAGAGGGCTCCGCGGTGGAGGCGGCGGCAGGGGGTGCCGAGGCGGCGGCTGAGGTCATGCCCTTACGATGTGGTCTGCAACCTCTTAGGACAAGCGAGAATTCGTTCGCGATATCGCGTAGTATTGCTTATATGAACCTGGATCGCCTCCGCACGCTGCACGCCGTGGCCCGCCACGGATCCGTGAGCGGGGCGGCCGAGGGGCTGCATGTCACCACCTCCGCCGTCTCGCAGCAACTCGCCAAGCTGGAGCGGGAGACCGGTCAGCAACTGCTCGCCAAGAACGGGCGCGGGATCCGCCTCACCGACGCCGGGCGGCTGCTCTCCGACCACGCGGCGCGCATCCTCTCCCAGGTGGAGCTGGCCCAGGCGGATCTGGAGGCGCAGCGCGGCCACGCCGTCGGCGAGCTGTTGCTGGGCGCGTTCCCGACCGCCGTCCGCGGTCTCTTCCCGGACGCGCTGAGCCGGCTGCGCACCGAGCATCCGCAGCTGAACGTGCGGCTGCAGGAGATGGAGCCCGATGAGTCGGTGCCCTCGGTGGTGCGCGGCGACATCGATCTGGCCGTGGTCCTGGACTGGTACAACAAACCGCTGCCGATGCCCGGCGGGCTGGTGAAGGCCGCCCTGCTGGACGACCCGGTGGATGTCGCGATGCCCGCCGACCACCCCCTCGCCGACCGCCACGCGGTCGAGCCCGAGGACTTCGTGGACGACGAGTGGATCTCCTGGCCCAAGGGCGGGTTCTGCTACGACTGGCTGATGGTGACCCTGCGCGGCAAGGGCATCGAGCCGAGAATCCGGCACACCGCGCATGAGCACCACACCCAGCTCTCGCTGATCGCCGCCGGGCTGGGCATCGCCGTGGTGCCCCGGCTGGGCCGCGGCCCGGTGCCCGAGGGGGTGCGGATGGTGCCCGTCAGCCAGCCCACGATGCGGCGGCACATTTACGCGATCTGGCGCGCCGACGCCGACCGCAGGCCCTCGATCCGGGCGGCGGTCGAGGTGCTGCGGTCGGTCGGCGAGAAGATCATCGACTGATCACCGGCTGATCACCGACCGACCTGGGCCGCTCAGCCCTGCGGCATCTTGCGGAAGTCCCAGGAACGGATCGCCTCGGGGACCAGGCGCAGCCAGGCGTGCCGACCGTCGTGCGGCATGGCGTCCAGGCCGAAGTACTTCGCCGCGAACATCTGCTCCGGCGTGTCGAGTTCGGGGCACGACACGCCGGTGCGCGGCTCCTCGCCGACGGGGACCGCCTCACCGGAGAGTTCCACCCCGCGCAGCTCGCCGTAGTCGTGCCCGTCGTCGACCACCACCGCGATCCGCGGATCGCGGCGCAGCTCCGCCCAGCGGCGGCTGCGGGTCAGGGAGTACAGCCACAGGGCGGTGCCGTCCCAGCAGAACCACAGCGGGCTGACATGCGGCCGCCCGTCCGCGGACACGGTCGCCACCCGGCAGGTGCGCTGTTCGGCGAGGAAGGCGTCCAGCTCGTCCTGGCTCATCATGATGCGGCGCCCCCGCCGCTGGGTGACGGTCATCCGACCCGTACCTCCCGGTAACTTGTTGTGCGGCACAGGATGCTGGCTCTTCCTTGATGACGCAAGGGACGCTACTCTCCCGCGCCGTGACCCCGCGCCCCCGCGAAGACGCCGTGACCCCCCGCGAAGATGCCGCGCCCCCGCGCCCCCGCGAAGACCTCGTGGAACTGCTCCGGCCGGAAGGCTGCGCCCTGCTCACCGTCGAATGCCAGCGCGGTGTGGTGGGCCCGGACGGCGCGCTGCCCGAACTGGCCGCCGTGGCCCAGGAATCCGGTGCGCTCGGGCGTGTCGCCCAGCTGGTGGCGGCCGCCCACGACACGGGCGTCCAGGTGCTGCACGCGGTGGCCGAGCGGCGCGCCGACGGACGCGGCGCGAGCCGCAACGCACCGCTGTTCCGGGCCGTCGAGCGGCTGCCGGTCCGGCAGCTCACCGGAAGCGCGGCGGTGGAGATCGCCGAACCGGTTCCGGTGGCGGCCGAGGACCTGGTCGTACGGCGGCTGCACGGTCTCTCGCCGATCGCCGGGACCGAGGTGGACGCGCTGCTGCGCAATCTGGGCCGCCGCACGCTGGTCATCATCGGCGTGTCGGCCAATGTGGCGATCCCGGCCGCCGTCTTCGACGCCGTCAACCTCGGCTATGCGGCGGTGGTACCCGAGGACGCGATCGCCGGGGTGCCCGCCTCGTACACCCCGGCGATGGTCCGCCACACCCTCGCCCTCGTGGCCGCCGTCACCACGGCCGACGAGGTGGCCGCCTGCTGGCGGCGGACGGCCGTCACGCCGTCCAGGCAGACGGCCGTCACGCCATCCAGATCGAGCTTCCCTGCACCTTGATCTGCGCGCCCGGCAGCGGCTTCTGCGCCGGGCCGCCCTTCACACTGCCGTCGGTGATGTCGAACTTGCTCTGGTGGCAGGGGCAGTTGATGGTGCCGCCGCTCACATCGCCGACCGAGCAGCCCTGGTGCGTACAGATCGACGAGAACGCCTTGAAATCACCCGCCTTGGGCTGGGTCACCACCACCTTGTGGTCCTTGAAGACCATGCCGCCGCCCTCGGGGATCTGGGAGGTCTTGGCCAGCTCCATGCCGTCCCCGCCGCCCGACTTGCCGCCCTCGGCGCCGCCCGACTGGCCTGCCTCCGCGCCCTGCGACGGCTGCGAGCTCCCGGCGTTCTGGGCGCTGTCCGCGCTGCCACCGCCCGAACCGCCGTCGTCGTCCTTGCCGCATGCGGCAAGCGTGGCGGCCAGCCCGGCCGCTCCGGCCGCGGTGACGACGGCACGGCGGGTGGTGCCCTGCCCGGGGATTGCCGACTGCGTCATGGTGGTGCCTCCTGCTCGGGGGACGTTTCACCGTTCGATACGGACGGCGGGGCCGCCGCGTTCAGCCGTACCCGGGCATCCTCGCGCCGCGCCGGAAAATCGCTTTGCCGATCGCCCGGCCGTGCCGTGAGAATGCCGGACCATGGGACATCTGGAGGCCGCGCACCTCGCCTACTTCCTGCCCGACGGACGGCTGCTGCTCGGCGATGTGTCGTTCCGCGTCGCCGAGGGCACCGTGGCCGCCCTGGTCGGGCCCAACGGGGCGGGCAAGACCACGCTGCTGCGGCTGGTCTCCGGCGAGGTGGAGCCGCACGGCGGCACGGTCACGGTCAGCGGCTCCCTGGGGGTGATGCCGCAGTTCATCGGCTCGGTGCGCGATGAACGGACGGTGCGCGACCTGCTGGTGTCGGTGGCCCAGCCCCGGATCCGCGAGGCCGCCCGCGCGGTGGACGAGGCCGAGCTGGCGATCATGGAGCGGGACGACGAGGCCGCCCAGATGGCCTACGCCCAGAGCCTGAGCGACTGGGCAGAGGCGCGCGGCTACGAGGCCGAGACGGTGTGGGACATGTGCACCACCGCGGCGCTCGGGGTGCCGTACGAACGGGCCCAGTGGCGCGAGGTGCGCACGCTCAGCGGCGGCGAGCAGAAGCGGCTGGTGCTGGAGGCGCTGCTGCGCGGGCCCGACGAGGTGCTGCTGCTGGACGAGCCGGACAACTACCTGGACGTGCCGGGCAAGCAGTGGCTGGAGGAGCGGCTGCGCGAGACCCGTAAGACCGTGCTGTTCATCAGCCACGACCGGGAGCTGCTGGCCCGCGCGGCCGACCGGATCGTCAGCGTCGAGCCGAGCCCGGCGGGCAGCGATGTGTGGGTCCACGGCGGCGGATTCGCCACCTACCACGACGCCCGCGAGGAGCGGTTCGAGCGCTTCGAGGAGCTCCGGCGGCGCTGGGACGAGAAGCACGCCCAGCTCAAACGGCTGGTGCTGGACATGCAGCGGTACGCGGCCCGCAGCGACGAGATGGCCTCCCGCTACCAGGCCGCCAAGACCCGGCTGCGGAAGTTCGAGGAGGCCGGGCCGCCGCCGGAGCCGCCGCGCAAACAGGACATCACCATGCGGCTCGCGGGCGGACGCACCGGGGTGCGGGCGCTGACCTGCCGGGCACTGGAGCTCGAGGGGCTGATGCGCCCCTTCGACCTGGAGGTCTTCTACGGCGAGCGGGTGGCCGTACTGGGCTCCAACGGCTCGGGCAAGTCCCACTTCCTGCGGCTCCTGGCGGGGCAGGACGTCGCCCACCGGGGGGAGTGGAAGCTGGGCGCGCGGGTCGTGCCCGGCCACTTCGCCCAGACCCACGCCCATCCGGAGCTCTTCGGGCGCACGCTGGTCGACATCCTGTGGACCGAACACGCCCGGGACCGGGGACGCGCGATGAGCGCGCTACGCCGCTATGAGCTCGACCGCCAGGGCGACCAGACCTTCGACCGGCTCTCGGGCGGTCAGCAGGCCCGGTTCCAGATCCTGCTGCTCGAACTGGCCGGGACGACGGCGCTGCTGCTGGACGAGCCCACGGACAACCTGGACCTGGAGTCGGCCGAGGCACTCCAGGACGGGCTCGGAGCCTACGAGGGCACGGTGCTCGCGGTCACCCACGACCGCTGGTTCGCGCGGTCCTTCGACCGCTTCCTGGTCTTCGGGTCGGACGGCGTCGTCCGCGAGACGGCGGAGCCGGTCTGGGACGAGCGCCGCGTCGACCGGGTCCGCTGAGCGCTCCGCTGGAAGTGCCCTGACCTGCCTTCGATCGTCTGCGGCGCCGTCGTGGCTACAGAGGCTCCCTCCCCATCGGACCCCATGACCCGGGCCGGCCGGAGCGGGCCCGGCCGATCGCCGCCGGAAGGACCGGGGCGGCGGCTTCCCGGTCCTCCAGGCGCCGCAGCTCCTGGGCCGCCGCGCGTTCGATCTCCGACGCCTCCGCTTCCGCCCGCTCCCGGGCGTAGGCGGAGACCAGGCCGTGCAGCCAGAACCGCGGCACGGCGCCGGGGGCGCCCGTGTGGACGACCTTCAGCAGCCGGGTGTCCGCCAGCCGTTCCAGCGCCTCCGCCACATCGGGCACGGCGAGGCTCGGCAGCTCGGTCCCCGGGGGCGCGGACAGCACCCGGACACCGGACAGCCCGAGCATGCGGAACAGGCGGCGATCGTCCTCGGCCAGCCGGTGGTAGGCCGGGGCGAAGCAGGAGCGCACGCTCAGCGGGCCATGGGTGAGCTCGTCCAGCGGCCTGGACCGGTGCGTCAGCCGGTGGGCGAGGTCACCGAAACTCCAGTGGGGCCGGGCCGCGACCCTGGCCGCGGCGATGCGCAGGGCGAGCGGCAGACAGCCGCACCGCCGGGCCACCTCGCGGGCCGCCGCGAGGTCCCGGTCCACCCTCGAGGTGCCCAGGACCCGCCGGAAGAGCACCAGGGCCTGGTGCAGGCTCATCTCGTCGTGCTCGACCCGGGAGGTGAAGGGGAGGCTGGTGAGCCGCGCCCGGCTGGTGATGATGACCGCGCTCTCCACGTTGCCCGGCAGCAGATGCCGGATCTGCGCCTCGTCGGCCGCGTCGTCGAGCACCGTGAGGACGCGCCGGCCGCGGAGGCTGTCACGGAAGCAGGCGGCCTGGGCCCCGATCCCCTCGGGCAGCGCCGACATCGGGTGGTCCAGCGCGAGGAGCATCTGGGCGAGCGCGGCCGCGGGGTCAGTGGGGTGCCTGGTGCTGCCCCGAGATCGACGTAGAGCTGGCCGTCCGGGAACCAGGGGCGCAGCCGGTGCGCCAGGTGGACGGCGGTCGCCGTCTTTCCCGCTCCGCCCTGGCCGGTGATGGCGGTGACGGCCGTGGTGGTGCGATCGCTCGCCGTCAAGGCGGGCGCCAGTACGTCCGTGGTCTCACAGGGCACGAAGTCGGCGATGTCACCGGGGAGTTGGGAGGGCGCCCGGCGGTTCGCCGGCACCGGGAACGACGGCCATACGGCGGTCGAGCCGTGGTGCTTCGGCTGCGGGGACAGCAGGGCCCGGTACAGGCGCTGCACATCGGGGGTCGGCTCGGTGCCGAGCTCTTCGGCGAGCTTGGCCCGCAGATCGGCGTAGACGGCCAGCGCCTCGGCCGGACGGCCCGACTGGTGGAGGGCCGACATCAGGTGGCGGTACAGGGTCTCGCGCAGCGGATACCGCTCGATGAGCGGCTTCAGCCTGCTCACCACCTGGGCGTGGGCGCCCATGGCCAGCATGACGTCGGTCTGCTCCTCCAGGGCGACCAGCCGCAGTTCGGCCAGCCGGTCGGCCTCCGCCGCGACGCAGTCGCCCGCGTCGGCATCGCTGAACGCGTCCCCTTCCCAGAGGGACAGCGCGCGCTCGAGCCTCACCGCCGCCCCGTCGAGATAACCCTTGTCCCGTTCCCGCATGGCGGCGGCGAGCAGCTTCTCGAACTGCTCGGAGTCGACTTCGGCGGGCACCAGCCGATATCCGCCCGGCTGGGTCGATATCACGGACGTGACGGTGTCCGGTCCGGCCAGGGACCGGAAAAGCGACCGGAGCCGGGACACCCTGACATGCACCGCGTTGGCCCGCTTGGTCGGAGGCGGATCCGGCGTTGTCGCCTCGACAATGTGATCGGTCGACACCGATTGTCCCGCATGGGCTAAGAGTTCGGCCAAGAACGCCCTGTCTCGCCTCCCGACCAGGGGTATCGGCGGACCTTCCCCATCGGAGACTCGCAAGGATCCCAGAACGTAGAACTTCACGGCGCGATCGTTGCACGGCACTCGCCCGAAAACCATCCTTGCTGATGGGGGAGTTGACCGGGAACTTGCTCCGGAAGTCGACCGCGCAAGTCGACCAGGGAAATGCTCCGCACCCGCCGCGCGCGGCGATTGACGCTACGCCACGCCCAATTGCGCAGCAAGCCTCGTGGACACTACCGGTCACGTTGATCGCCGCGCTCGTGATCCCCGCACCGCCGGTGCTAATTTCGGCCGTATGACATCCGCGACTCCGGAGGAACACGTGCCCGCCGGGCAAGGGGCGATCTCCGGGTAAAGCCAACCGGCTTGTTCCCTCTGGTCGCCCCTCGCGGTTCGGTGTTCGTCGGTCGTCGGCGCTGCCGCAATTCCTATGGCCGCGCGCCGTTGTCTCCCAGGGTTCCCGGAAGCGGAGAGCGCGGGCTCTTATCGCCAGGAACCGTCTTGCTGTCTTCTTTCGGAGTGCTACTGTGAGCCGTTCTGGAATAACCCGGACGAACTGCGGGAACGTCTGGCTCCGCTGCCGCGGCACGAGCGGCTGGAGATTCTCCTCGGGCTCGTGTGCAGTAAGGTCGCCGAACAACGGGAAACCGGCGACGCGCGGTCCATCGACGCCCACACTCCCTTCCGCGCGCTCGGGCTCGTCCGTGACAAGGCGGCGGCCCTGCTGCGGAGTCTCACCGCGGCCACCGGTGTTCCGCTCTCCTCCGTCGCCGTCTTCGACCACCCCGATCCCGCCGCGCTCGCCGCTCATCTGCTCACCCGGCTCACCGGCCCGGAAGAGGAACCGGCGGAAGAGGAGAGGGCGGAAGAGGAGAGGGCGGAGCGTCGGCCGGTGGCGCGCGACCACAGCGGCGGCCGGGACGAAGACCCCATCGCCATCGTGGGAATGGCCTGCCGCTTCCCCGCCGGGATCACCTCTCCCGAAGAGCTGTGGGAGTTCCTCGAGCGGGACGGTGACGCCGTCACCGGCTTCCCGGTGGACCGGGAATGGGACCTGGCGGGCATCTATCACCCCGACCCGGAGCACACAGGCACCTCCTACACCCGTTCCGGAGCCTTCATCGGCGATGTCGCCGACTTCGACGCGGATTTCTTCGGCATTTCACCCCGCGAGGCCGTGGCCATGGACCCGCAGCAGCGTCTGCTGCTGGAAGTGGCCTGGGAAGCGGTGGAGCGGACCGGAATAGCACCGCACACCCTGCGAGGGAGTTCGACCGGGGTCTTCATCGGCACCAATGAGCAGGACTACCTGTCGCGCTTCTTCCAGCCCCCGAGGAGAGCGAGGGATTCCTCATCTCCGGCAACGCGGCGAGCGTCCTGTCCGGCCGCGTCTCGTATGTGCTGGGCCTCCAGGGCCCGTCGGTGAGCGTGGACACCGCGTGCTCCTCCTCCCTCGTGGCCCTGCACCAGGCGTGCCGGTCGCTGCGCGACGGGGAGTGCGACCTGGCGCTCGGCGGGGGAGTGGCGCTGATGTCCTCACCCGGCGCCTTCATCGACTTCGCCCGCAAACGGGTGCACGCGGCCGACGGCAGGTGCAAGGCGTACGCGGACACCGCCGACGGCACCGGCTGGGGCGAGGGAGTGGGGGTCCTGGTACTGGAGCGGCTGGCCGACGCCCGCCGTGCCGGTCACCGTGTCCTCGCCCTGATCCGCGGCACCGCGGTGAACCAGGACGGCGCCTCCAACGGGCTCTCCGCGCCCAACGGACCCTCCCAGGAACGGGTCATCCGGCAGGCGCTCGCCGACGCCGGGCTGAAGCCGGGCCAGGTGGACGCGGTCGACGGCCACGGCACCGGTACGCCCCTCGGCGACACCATCGAGGCGCAGGCGCTGCTGGCCACCTACGGCCAGGGCCGGGACGGGAACCGGCCGCTGTGGCTGGGGTCGATCAAGTCCAACATCGGGCACACCCAGGCGGCCTCCGGCGTCGCCGGCCTCATCAAGATGGTCAAGGCCATGGAGCACCGGTGGCTGCCGAAGACCCTGCACGTCGACACCCCCTCCCGGCGTGTCCCGTGGGACACCGGCGCGGTGCGGGTGCTGGACAGCGGCCGCGCCTGGCCCGAAGGCGAGGAGCCGATGCGGGCCGGTGTGTCGTCCTTCGGCGTCTCCGGGACCAACGCCCACCTCGTCGTCGAGCAGCCACCGCCGGTGACCGCCGCGGAGCCCACCGCCGACGCCGACCCCGCGTCCGCCACCGCGGTGCCATGGGTGCTGTCCGCCCGGTCCGCGGGCGCCCTGCGGGAACAGGCCGCGCGGCTGCGGACCACGGTGGCGCGGAACACCACGGCCTCCGTCACCGACATCGGAGCGGCCCTGGCCACCACCCGATCGCCCTTCACCCACCGGGCGGTGCTCGTCGGATCGGACCGGGAGGCTCATCTGGACCTCCTCGCGGCCGTCGAGCGGGGGGAGGCGGCCGAGCACGCGGTGACCGGCGCCGCCCGTCCCGGCCTCGGCCGCCCCGTGTTCGTCTTCCCCGGGCAGGGCGCCCAGTGGCCCGGGATGGGCGCCGACCTCCTCGACTGGTCGCCCGCCTTCGCCCGCGCCCTCCGCGCGGTCGACGCCGCCTTCGCGCCCCTGGTGACCTGGTCGGTGGAGGACATCCTGCGGCAGCGCCCCGGCGCGCCGTCGCTGGACGAGCCCGAAGTGCTCCAGCCGGTGTCGTTCGCGGTGTCGGTGGCCCTGGCCGAGCTCTGGCGGGCCCACGGAGTGGAACCGGCCGCCGTCATCGGCCACTCCCAGGGCGAGGTGGCCGCCGCCGTGGTCGCCGGAGCCCTCCGCCTGGAGGACGCCGCCCTGATCATGGTCGTCCGCACCCGGGCCCTGATGCGGCTGCTCGGCAACGGAGCCATGGCGGCGCTGGACCTGCCCCTGGACGAGGTGGAACGGCGGCTCGGCGGCTACGACGGCGAGATCTCCGTCGCGGCCGTCAACGGTCCCACCCAGATCACCGTCTCCGGCACCCCCAAGGCCGTCGACGCCCTGCTGGAGGAGGCGCGCGCGGAAGGCGTCCGGGTGCGCAGGATCCGCGGCGCCGACGGCGCGGGCCACTCCGCCCAGGTCGAGGCGTTGCGCGAGGAACTGGTCTCGGGACTGGCCGCCGTGACGCCGCGTTCGACGCACATGCCGTTCTACTCCTCGGTGACCGGGGAGCCGGTGGACACCGCGCGGCTGGACGCCGGGTACTGGTACGACAACGCCCGCCGGACCGTGCGCTTCGACCTGGCCGTACGGGCCGCGATGGCCGAGGGTCACGCGGCGTTCCTGGAGGCCGGTCCGCATCCCCTCCTCACCGCGGCCGTGCAGGACCTGGCGTTCGACGCCCAGGTCCCGGCGGTGGCCGGTGGCTCACTGCGCCGGAACGAGGACGGGCCCATGTGCTTCCGGCGCGCGGCGGCCGAGCTGTATACGGCCGGTGTCGACGTCGACTGGACCACGGCCTTCCCCGACCCGCCCGGCACCCGGGTGGAGCTGCCCACCTACCCCTTCCAGCGGCGGCGCTTCTGGCTCAAGGCGGCGGCTCCCACCCCGGCACCGGTGGCAGGACCGCCCCCCGCGACCTCGGACCCGGCACGGGATTCCTTCTGGCGCGCCGTCGAGGACGAGGACCTCACCACCCTCACCGGTGTCCTCGGCATGGCCGGTGACGGCCGGGCCGTCGCCCTCGCGGACGTCCTCCCGGCCATGGCCACCTGGCACCGGCGCCACCGCACCGACCACTGGCGCTACCGGATCGCCTGGGAACCCCTCGGGTCGGCGCGCCCGGCCCCCGCGGGCGACCGCGGCCCCTGGCTCGTGGCCGTTCCGGCGGAACACGCCGAGCACGTCGTCACCCGGGCCGTGGTGGACGCGGTGCGCGGGCGCACCGACACGGTGCTGACCCTGTCGGTCGAGGCCAAGGACGACCGGGCGTCCCTCACCGACCGGATCCACGACCTCCTCCCCGGCCGGCCGCTCTCCGGGGTGGTGTCCCTCCTCGCGCTGGACGACGACACGCCGTCCGAGGCCGCCCTCGGCGTACCGGCGGGCACCGCGCACACCGCCGCGCTGATGCAGGCGCTCGGGGACGCGGGAGCGGACGTACCCCTGTGGCTGATCACGCGGGGTGCCGTCGCCACCGGCGACGGCGACCCGGTGACCCACCCCGTCCAGGCGCAGACCTGGGCCCTGGGCCGGGTGCTCGCCCTGGAACACCCCGACCGGTGGGGCGGCGTGATCGACCTGCCCGCCGAGCCGGGCCCGGCCGCGGTGCGCACCCTCACCGCCCTGCTCGCCGGCGGCGACGACGATCAGCTCGCCGTCCGGGACGCCGGTGTGTTCACCCGCCGCCTGACGCGCGCGGCGGACGCCGCACCGGGCGCCGCCGGATGGCACCCGGACGCCGACGGCACGGTCCTCATCACCGGTGGCACCGGCGCGCTGGCCGGTCATGTCGCCACCTGGCTGGCCGACCAGGGCGCCGGGCACCTGATACTCGCCAGCCGGCGCGGCCCCGAGGCCCCGGGCGTGGCGGAACGCGTGGCCGAGCTCAGGGCGCGCGGCACCGAGGTCACCGTGGTCGCCTGCGACGTGCGCGACCGGGAGGCGGTACGCGACCTGCTCACCGCCGTCCCCGGGCGCCACCCGCTCACCGCCGTCGTGCACTGCGCGGGGATCGGCCGCCTCCAGGCCCTGTCCGACACCACACCACAGGACTTCTCCGACGTCTTCGCCGCGAAGGCCGAGGGCGCGCGCCATCTGCACGAACTCACCGAGGAGATGGGCATCCGCCTGGACGCCTTCATCCTCTTCTCGGCCGTCTCCGCGGTGTGGGGCGTCGGCCGTCAGGGCCACTACGGGGCGGCCAACGCCTATCTGCTCGCGCTCGCGGAGCACCGCCGGAGCCGGGGCCTCGCCGCCACCGCGGTCGCCTGGACCGGCTGGACCGGTGGCGGTATGGCCGTGGAGGACGCCTCGCAGGAGACCCTGCGGCGGCACGGCCTGCCCGACGGCGCCTTCGACCGCCTCGGCATGACCAAGGAGGAGGCCGCGGCCGAGACCGGCGAGCTCTGGGGCTGCGCGGCATCGACCCGCGGACCCAGCTGGAGGTCCTGCGCACGGCTCTGGACCGCGGCGACGCGGTCACCATGGTGGCCGACGTGGACTGGGAACGGTTCACCACCGGATACGCGTCCGCGCGCCGCCGGCCGCTGCTGGCCGGGATCCCGGAGGCACTGGCGCTGATGGAGCGCCTCGACGCCCCGGCCACCGAGCCGACCGGCGAGGGCGACGGCTCCGGCGCGCCGCGGACGCCCGAGGACTGGCAGCGCGCCCTGGCCTCCGCCACCCCGGAGGAACAGCGGGCCCGGGTCCTGGAGCTGGTACGCGACCGGCTCGCCGAGGTCCTGGGGCACGGCTCGCCCGAGGACGTCGACCCCGACCGCCCGTTCCTCGAGATGGGCCTCGACTCCGTCTCGGCGGTCCAGCTGCGCAACAGCCTCGGCACCGCGGTGGGGCTGCGGCTGCCCGCGACCATCGCCTTCAACCACCCGACCCCGCGCGAACTCGCCGGATACGTATGGTCCAACGTGGCGCCGCCCGCCGCCGAGGCCGACGCCGCCGACGCGGAGGACACCCCCGCCGAAGCCCCCGCCGCCGCCGCGCCCGCCGCGGCGTCCGACGACACCCTGGTCCAGCTCTACAACTACGCCTGCGCCCACGGCCACGTGGCCGAGGCGGTGAAGATGCTGCACGTCGCGGGACGGCTGCGCCCCACCTACTCCGCCCCGGACGAGCCGGGCTCCCGCCCCGTACCGATGCGTCTGGCGGAGGGCCCGGACCGGCCCGCGCTCATCTGCCTCACCCCCTACGTCGCACCCGCGGGCGCCCACCAGTACGCGCGCTTCGCCGCGCCCTTCCGGGGCGTCAGGGATCTGTGGGCGCTCTCCCACCCGGGTTTCGCCAAGGGCGAGCCGCTCCCCGCCGACCTCGACACGCTCTTCGCCACCCAGGCGCGGACGGTGCTCGACACCGCGGGGGACACGCCGTTCGTCCTGCTCGGCTACTCCTCCGGTGGCTGGGTCGCCCACGGCACGGCGGCCCGGCTCGAGGAACTCGGCCGGCCGCCCGCCGCGGTGGTGATGCTGGACAGCTTCAGCCTGCGCCACCGCGAGGACGACCGGGTCTTCTCCACGATGATGAACCAGCACCACGAGCGGGAGGGGGACCTGGAGGTCCCGCCCGAGGAGCTCACGGCCATGGGCCGCTACCTGCCGATGTTCCACCAGTGGAGCGACATCCCCGCCCTCTCCGTGCCCACCCTGCTGGTACGGGCCGAGGAGCAGGCCGTGCTCAACCCCGAGACCGGGGCCGTCACACCGCCGCCGGAGCACGTGGACATCACCGTTCCGACCCCCGGCAACCACTACTCGATGATGCAGGAACACGCCCCGCGCACCGCCGAGGCCGTCCGGACATGGCTGGTGGACACCTTCGCCGCCCGATGAGCCCGCACCCGGCCCGCGCCCTGCCGTCCGCAATGAACGCAGCACGTGAACGCAGCACGTGAACGCATGTGAATGAGGAGCCTCTTTCATGGTCAAATCCCTCTACGAGCTCGGTGAACTGCCCCCGCTGGGCGAGGTCCCCCAGCAGATGTACGCCTCCCTCATCCGCCAGGATCGCTTCGGCGAGCCGATCAAGGCGTTCCGCACCGAGGTGGTCGACGTCCCCGCCGTCGGGCCCGGCCAGGTGCTGGTCTACGTGATGGCCGCGGGCATCAACTACAACAACGTCTGGGCCGCCAGCGGCCAGCCCGTCGACGTCATCGCCGCACGGCAGAAGTTCGGGCTCCCCGAGGACTTCCACATCGGCGGTTCGGAGGGCTCCGGGGTGGTGTGGGCGGTCGGCCCCGGCGTCCGCCACGTCCGGCCCGGAGACCAAGTGGTCCTCTCCGGAGGGCAGTGGGACGAGACGGCCGAGGACATCCGCCTCAGCGGCGAGCCCCCGTTCTCCAGCTCCGCCCTGGCCTGGGGTATGAGACCAACTACGGCTCCTTCGCCCAGTTCTGCCTGGTCAACGAGGTCCAGTGCCACCCCAAGCCGGAGAACCTCTCCTGGGAGGCGGCGGCCTGCTTCATGCTCTCGGCGCCCACCGCGTACCGCCAGCTCTTCGGCTGGACGGGCAATACGGTGCGCCCCGGCGACCCGGTGCTCATCTGGGGCGGCGCGGGCGGCCTCGGCTCCAGCGCCATCCAGCTGACCCGGATGGTCGGCGGCATCCCCATCGCGGTGGTGTCCGACGACCGGCGTGCGGAGTTCTGCCTCGAACTCGGCGCCCGGGGGTCATCAACCGCAATGACTTCGACCACTGGGGCCGGCTCCCCGACGCGGACGACGAGGAGGGCATGGCCCGCTTCCTGCGCGGCGCGCGGGCCTTCGGCAAGAAGATCTGGGAGATCCTCGGTGAGCGCGCCTCACCGAAGATCGTCTTCGAGCACAGCGGCCAGGCGACCCTGCCCACCTCCGTCTATCTGTGCGCCACCGGCGGCATGGTGGTGATCTGCGGCGGCACCTCCGGCTACAACGGGGACATCGACCTGCGCCACCTCTGGATGCGGTCCAAGCGGCTCCAGGGTTCGCACGGCGCCAACACCCGGGAGTTCCGCGAGGTGACCAAGCTGGTGAGCGAGGGCGTCCTCGACCCCTGTCTCACCCGCTGCGACGACTTCGAGGGAGTCGGGCGGCTGCACCAGCTGATGCACGACAACACCCACCCGGGCGGCAACATGTCCGTCCTCGTCAACGCCCCCGAGCGCGGCATGAACACCCTGCCTGCCTGATCGGGCCACCCATACGCCCAGGAGAACACCGTTACGTCCAGGAGAACACCGTGCACCAACCCCCTCACACCGCCGAGCGGACGGCACCGGAGCCGGGGGCGGCGTCCGCCCCCCGCACCGTCCATCCGCTCGAGATGGCGAACGGCACCAGACTGTGGCTCGTCACCGGATACGCGCCGGTGCGCCAGGCGCTGTCGGACCCCCGGTTCGCCAAGGACTCCTGGCAGATCATGCGGATCCTGCGGGACCGCCGGATCCAGGCCCACCAGGAGATCTTCAGCCAGGCGCTCAGCCACCACATGCTCAACACCGATCCACCCGAGCACCACCGGCTGCGGCACATGGTGAACAAGGGCTTCACCCAGCGCCGGGTGCGGCGGCTGCGGCCCCGCATCGAGCAGATCACCGATCAACTGCTGGACGCCGTCCAGGGGCAGGACTCGGTCGACCTCATCGAGGCCCTGGCCTTCCCTCTGCCCATCACCGTGATGTGCGAACTGCTCGGCGTGCCCGAGGAGGACCACCGCACCTTCAGGGCCTGGACCAACGCCTTCGTCCTGGCCGTCGAGCCCGACGTCTTCAGGGACGCGAGCGTCTCCATGGACGCGTACATCCGTGAGCTGGTGGCCGCCAAACGCGCGGCGCCCGGGGACGACATGATCTCGGCCCTCGCCACCGAGGACAGCGAGTCGGCGCTGGACGACGAAGAGATCGCGGCCATGGCCGTGCTACTGCTCGCGGCCGGCCACGAGACCACCGTCAACCTCATCGGCAACGGCGCGCTGGCCCTGGTGACCCACCCCGACCAGTTCGCCGCCCTGCGCGCCGACCGCTCCCTGCTGCCCGGGGCCATCGAGGAGTTCCTGCGCTACGAGAGCCCGGTCAACCAGGCGACCCTGCGCTTCACCAAGGAACCGGTTGAAATCGGCGGCGTGCTCATCCCGAGGACGAGTTCGTGATGGTGAACGTCGACTCCGCCAACCACGACCCCGAGCGGTTCCCCCAGCCCGGCCGGCTGGATCTGAAGCGGGACGCGCGGGGCCATGTCTCCTTCGGGCACGGCATCCACTTCTGCCTCGGCGCGCCGCTGGCCCGGCTGGAGGCCGAAGTCGTCTTCACCAAACTGCTCGACCGCTTCGAGACGATCGAACTCGCCACTCCGGTGGCCCGACTGGAATGGCGCAGCAGCACCCTGATGCGCGGCTTGGAAAGCCTGCCGCTGCACATGGAATAAGCCGGAACATGGACAACTCACCGCTGATGGCGGGGCGTTGTTGGCAGCATGTGTCCGCAACTCTTGAATCCCTTGCTCGGCCGAACGTAATGTCCTGAAGCGTCGGCCCCAACAAATGCGAAGAAGGCAGAGGAAGAGCATATGAGCGCACTTGTGCAGGAGCGCCGCGATGACATCAAGGAAATCGTCTGCGACATCCTCGAAATCGATCCGGATGAATTGAAGGACAGCAGCCTTCTGAAGGAGGACCACGACGCCGACTCGCTGCGGGCCATCGAGATCCTGGCTGCCCTGGAGAAGACGTTCGGAATCTCCATCGACCAGGCGGAGATGTCGCGCATGGTGAATCTCGACGGCATTTACGCGGTGGTCGCCGAGGCGAGTGAAAAGTAAGAGCGGAACGGGACTTCGATCGGCCGGCCGGGAGTTGAGGAGAGAGCGGGATCATGCGGAGTGAGGCCCCTCACCGAGTCGTCGTCACCGGTATGGGAGCGATATCCAGCATCGGCATCGGAACGGCCGACTTCAGCACCGGGCTGCGCTCCGGGCGCAGCGCGGTGCGGCCCATCACGGCGTTCGACACCGACGGATTCGCCCACGCCATGGGGTGCGAGGTGACGGGCTTCGCCCCCGAGGACCACATCCGCAACGTCCCCCTGCACACGCTGGGCCGGGCGGGCCAGTTCTCGGTGTCGGCCGCCCGGATGGCGGTCGAGGACGCCGGGCTCGAGGCGGCGGACCTGCGGGCCCGCCGGGGCCTGACCGCGATCGGCACCACCGACGGTGAGGCCAGGGACATGGACCGGCTGGTCGAGACCGAGCTGGCGAAGGGGCCCGAGGCGATGGACCCGGTGGTGGCCGAGCGGGTCACCGCGGGCCGGCTGTCGTCGGCGGTGGCGCGCGAGTTGGGGCTGCGCTCGGTGGAGGCGGTCACCCTGCCCACCGCCTGCGCCGCCGGGAACTACGCCATCGGCTACGGGTACGACGCCATCAGCTCCGGGGACGTGGACTACGCGCTGTGCGGCGGCGCCGACGCGCTCTGCCGCAAGACGTTCACCGGCTTCTACCGGATCGGCACCATCGCACCCGAGAAGTGCCGGCCCTTCGACAAGGACCGTCAGGGAATACTCACCGGCGAGGGCGCGGGCGTTCTGGTCCTGGAGAATCTGGAGTCCGCCCGGGCGCGGGGCGCGCGTATCCACGCAGAAGTGCTCGGGTTCGCCTTGAACTGCGATGCGCACCATCCGGTCGCACCCGATGAGGACAGCGTGGCCGACTGTATGCGGCTCGCGCTGGAGAATGCCGGAGTGGGGCCGGGTGATGTCGATTTCATCTCCGCACACGGCACCGGGACCCGGGCCAATGACGTGACCGAGGCCGCCGCCGTGCGCCGGGTGTTCGGGGCGGACACGGCCCGCGCACGATTTCCATGAAGTCGATGCTCGGGCACAGCATGGGCGCCGCGAGCGCGCTGGCCTCGATCGGCTGTGTGCTCGCCATCGTCGAGGGGTTTATCCCGCCCACGATCAACCATGTCGAGACCGACCCCGAATGCGGCCTCGACTGTGTGCCCAATGAGGCCGTCGCCGCCCGACCGAGAGTCGTGCAGAACAACGGCCTCGCCTTCGGAGGAAACAACGCTGTGCTGATCTTGGGCAAATATGAGGAGGAATAGGCGTGGCACGGGTGATCGACCGCACGCGACGGTCCCGATGAACTGGGCGATAACCGGCACCGGCGCGGTGGCCAGCATCGGACGGGACGCCGACGAGGTCTTCGACGCCCTCTGCGCGGGACGCAGTGGACGCGCTCCGCTGCGCGGCTTCGACAGCCGCGCCTACCGGGCGGCACACGCCTACGAGATCGACGACCGCCCCGCGGACGGCACCGATGTGCCGTCCCGCGCGACCGCCTGGCTGCTGCGGGCGGTGGCCGAGGCGCTGCGCGACGCCGGTCTCGACGAGGACCTCTCCGGCACCCCGGTGATCGTCGGCACCGGACTGCGGGAGCTGCGGTCCGTCGAGCTCAAGTGGTGCGAGGACGCCGACTTCGACCTCGGCGGACTCCACTTCGGGACCGCGCTGCGGGAGCGCTTCGGGGCCACCTGGACCTACACGATCTCCAACGCGTGTTCGGCGTCCCTGCACGCCCTGGCCATGGGGAGCGACCTGCTCACCGCGGGCGCCGCCGAGGCGGTGGTGGTGGCCGGCGTGGACACCATCACGGCGAGCATGTTCGGGCTGCTGGACCGGGTGCAGCTGGACCCCCGGACCGGGTGCGGCCCTTCGACCGGAACCGCCGGGGCACCCTCATGGGCGACGGCGCGGCGGCCGTGGTGCTCACCCGGGAGGACCACCCCGCGGCCCGCCGGGCCAGGGGCCGGCTCCGGGCCGCGAGCATGAACTGCGACGCCTCCCACCCGACCGCACCCGACCCGGCCGGCATCGCCCAGGCCATCCGCCTGGCGCACGAGCAGGCCGGCATCAAGGCCGGCGACGTCGACCTGATCCTGCTGCACGGCACCGGAACCTCCCTCAACGACGAGGCGGAGGCCACGGCCCTGTGCGACGTCTTCGGCAGCGCGATCGGCCGGCCGCTGATGACCGCGGTGAAGTCGATGACCGGGCACACCTCGGGCGGTTCGGGACTGCTCGGCCTGATCGTCGCCGCCCGGGCCCTGGCCGCGGGCCGGGTCCCGCCGACCATCGCCCTGGACACCCCGGCCGGAGTCGCCGGGCGGTTCCGCTTCGCGACCGGGCTCACCCCGCCGGAGGAGACGGAGCGGCTGCGGATCGCGCAGGTCGACGCGTTCGGCTTCGGTGGGGTCAACGCGGTCGCCATCGTGGAAGGAGCCGCCGCGTGACACCCGCACCTGACGCCGTCGTGACCGCACCTGACGCCGTCGTGACCGCATCCGGCGCCGCCGTGAGCGCGTCCGACGCCGCCGTGACCGCACCCCACGCCGTCGTGACCGGCGTCGGCCTGGCGCTGCCGGGCGCCCGCCACCCCGCGGACCTGCTGCGCACCACCCGGGAGCCCGCCGAGCCGGTGGACCCCGGCACCCTGATCGGCCGCCGGGGCCTGCGCTACAAGGACCGGGCCACCCAGCTCGCCCTGTGCGCCGCACAGGACGTCCTGCGCTCCTCCGGGCTGCTGCCGGCCGACGGCGAGGGCGGACTGACCGTTCCCGGGGACTCGGTCGGCGTCGCCGTCAGCTCCAACCTCGGCAACCTGGACACCGTCTGCGAGGTGGCCTCGGCCATCGCGGCGGAGACGACCTCGCGCATCAGCCCCATGGCGCTGCCCAACGCGTCGAGCAATGTGATCGCTTCCTCGGTGGCGATGCGGCACGGGCTGCGCGGCCCCAACCTGATGTTCTGCAACGGGCCGACCTCGGGGCTCGACGCGGTGTACTGGGCCGCGACCCTGGTCGCCGCCGGCCGGTGCGACCGGGTGGTCGTCATTGGCGTCGAGACCGCCAACCCCGTGGTGGAAGGGCTGCTCGGCGAGGTGGCGGAGCGACTGCTGGACGGCGCCGTCGCCCTCGTCGTCGAGAGCGGGCCGGCCGCCCGCGCCCGCGGCGCGCGGCCGATGGCCGCCCTGGGGCCGTACACCCGGCAGGGAAGTGTCCGGGCCGTGGTCGAGCGGGTGCTCCCCGAGGGACGCCCCGCCCCCGGCATCTGGCTCACCTCCCAGGAGAAGCCCCCGGCCCCCGGTACGCCCGGCTTCCCCGACGCGCCGCGCCACGACCCGACCGGCGCGTTCGGACGGGGCGACGGCGCCCTCGGAGTGCTCCAGTGCGCCGCCGCCGTCGGCCGGTTCGGCTCCTACCCCACCGGAACGGCGCTGATCACCACGGGTGATGACACCGATGACGCGGTCGCCGGCCTGCTGCTGCACTCCGCCCGGGAGGAGCGCCCGTGAGCGTGGACCCGGGCCCGTACGCCACCCCGGTACGCCGGTCCGGCGGCGAGGCGGAGCAGCGGCCGGTGATCGTGCGGTGCGCCCGGCGGGCACTGGCCCCCGACCCGCTGCGGGTCCTGCTGCTGCACGGGCTGTGCAGCAACGCCGGTGTCTGGGACCCCTTCCTGCCGCTGGCCGATCCGCGGTGCGAGCTGTGGACCGCCGACCTGCCGTGGCGGGGCACCGGGGTGCACGGCTGGACCGGCCTCCCCGTCGAGACCTGGGCCGATCAGGCGGTGGCCGCCGTACCGGGCGGGCCCGACGTCGTCATCGCGCACTCCTTCGGCACCAGCGCCGCGCTGACCTGGCTGGACCGGTGGAGCACCGGCGGCGCGGACACAAGGGGGCCGAGCGCCGTGGTGCTCGTCTCCCCGCTGTACCGGGCCACGGCCGAGGAGTTCGACTGGAACTCGCTCGCCTACTACGTCAACAACTTCGACCGGATCCTCATCGAGGGCATGCACATGGGGCCCAGCAGGCGTCTCCCGAAGAGCGCCGGCACACCATCGCCATGAAGATCCGCGATCTGGTCAGCCCCTACGGGTGGTTCCACTTCTTCGGCACGTACCTGCGGATGCCGCAGATGCGCACCGAACGGATGACGATGCCGTTCCTCCTCGTCAGCGGCGGTGAGGACATGGTGGCCGCCCCCTCCGACGCGAAGGCGCTCGCCACGTCGCTGCCCGACGCCTCCGTGCACGTCCTGCCGTGCCACGGACACTTCCCGATGGTCACCGCGGCCGAGGAGTTCGCCGACCTCACCAACACGTTCCTGCGGACCCGGCTGCCGGGCCCGCCGCCACGATCCCCTCACCTCACCATGGAGCACAACCGATGACCACCGACACCGAGCCCGTGCTGGAACCGCTGCTCGCCAAGAGCACGCAGGTGGCCCTGCGGCCCCGGTACGAGGGCTCGAACATCTGCACCTGGATCGGGTTCAAGCACGTCAACTACCTGATCGAGGAGGCCGTTCTCGAGCACTTCCGCAGCGCGGGGATGCCCGCCCGGGCCCTGTTCGAGGACTACGGCCTGGGGGTGGACCTCGTCGGCCTGGACACCCGCATCCTGCACGCCCTGCACATGGACGACCTCGTCCAGACCCGGGTCGAACCGGCGACCAAGGACACCGACGACGTCCTCCGCTTCCGGGTCACGCTGACCCTGGAGCGGGGCGGGCAGCGGCTCAAGGCGGCCACCTCCAAGGTCGCGGTCTCCCTGCGGCGCAGCGACTTCCTGCCCCCGAGGGGGAGCCGCCGGCCGAACTCGCCCGGTTCGTGGTGTCCAGGCTGGGCACCGGGCAGGCGCAGTCACCCCCCGCCGCCGTGCCCGCCGACGACCGTGCCCTCTCCCTCGGCCGGGGCACGACCGGCGACGACCCGGTGCTGGACCAGCTGACCTCCGGGGAGAACGCCTTCGGCTGGAAGTGGCGCATCCCCTACCCGTACTGCCACTTCAGCGAGCGCATCCAGATGTCCGGCTATCTGCGCCAGATGGAGGAGGTGGTCGACCTCTTCCTGGCCGACCGGGGCATCTCCATCAAGCAGCTGCTCGAGGACCGCAAGTGGATCCCCGTCGTTCCGCACTCCTGCGTCCACGTCCTCGACGAGGCGCTGATGGAGGAGGACCTCTACACCGTCTACACGGTCGAGGACGTGTTCAAGGACTTCACCTACACCTCCCGCATGGACTGCTACGTGGTGCGTGAGGGCCGGCTCGTGCGGACCGCCACCGGCACCATCACCCACGGCTACGCGGAGATCGAGAACCGCCACGACTGGTCCCTGGTCACCTTCGACGACCGCGTCCTGCGCGCCCTCGGCGGCAAGCCGGCCGCCGGCTGATCGGCCAGGGCACGGACTCCACGCTGACGGACCGGACGCCGACGGACCCGGAGACATCTGAAGCCATGCACGCATACCTGCTGATCGAGAGCGGCGGCCCGCCGGCCGGCCCGGGCAGCCACCGGTTCGCCGGCGACGCCGCCCAACTGGTGCGGGAGGGCGCGGACGTCGCGCTGTTCCTGGTCGAGAACGGCGTGGCCGGGGCGGTGCGGGGAGCCATGCCCGAACTCGACGCCCTGCTCGCAGACGGCGGCGAGCTGTGGGTGGACGCGTTCTCCCTGCGCCAGCGGGCCGTTGACGCCGAGGACCTGGTGCCCGGCGCCCGGCTGGTGGAGATGCGGGACGTGGCGCGGAAGCTGCTGAGTCCCGCGGTACGAGTGGTGTGGCACTGACATGGTCTTCGCCGTCCGACACACCGATGTGATGCTGAAGCTGCTGGGCGCGCCCCACCGGACCGATCTGGTGACCAGCGCGCTCCGGCTGGCGCAGGCCCTGCTGGACGAGGGCGCCGCCGTACAGGTCTGGGCCTGCGGCGACGCCACCGCGCTCACCTGCGCCGCCTTCGGCGACAGCAAACCCGTCAACGTCGCCGAGCGCACGGTGGACCACCCCTCCACCGCGACGGTGATACGGGAGCTGCTCACCGCCTACCCCGACCGCCTGGACTGGTACGTCTGCCGCTTCTGCTGTGCTGAGCGCGGCAGGTCCGAGCAGATCGCCGAGGTGCTCAAGCGCCCGCCGAGCCAGTTCTGGCAGCACGTACGGGCCACCGGCAAGGTCGTGGCGATGGGGGTCTGCTGAACCGTGGCCACGACCGACAACACCCTGCTGATCATCGAGCGCGCCCATCGGGGCGCGGTCGAGACCCAGTTCGCCGACACCCTGTTCTTCGTCCGTGAGCTGCACCGGCAGAGCGGAGGCGTCCATGTGGCGCTGCGCGGGCTCGCGGCCTCGTACGCGGTGGACACCACGTATGAGGCGGCCCTGCGCATCGCCGGGCGGACGCTCGACACGCTCCCCGACCCGCGCCGGCTGCTCCGGCAACTCCTCGACGACGGCGCCACCGTGTTCGTGGAGGAGACCGATCTGTCCGCGCTGGGCGCCCGCGCGCGCGAGCGGTTGCTCCCCGGCGTGCGCCGCGTGACCGGGGCCGAGCTGGTGAGCCGCTGGTCCGACTACGCACGGGTGTGGTTCTTCTGACCCCCGCCCGCGCCCACCCCCATCCGCCCCCGCCCGCGCCCGAAGGAAACATCCGTCCATGGTCTCCACCGACACGGCCGGCAGCCCGGTCATCTCCGCCTGGTCCGCGATCTCCCCGCTCGGCCTGGGCAGCACCGAGTTCTCCCGGGGTCTCGGCTCCGGCCGCCGGGCCGCGGTCCGGCTGGACCGCGAGGAGTGGCAGGTGCCGTATCAGGAGGCGTGCCTGGTGCCCGGCTTCGACATCCGGGGCTGCTGGGCCGCAAGGGCACCCGCTCGATGGACCGGATCACCGCACTGGCCGTCGTCGCGCTCGGCCGGCTGCTCGCCACCGGTGACGCCGGGCGGCTGCCGGGGGTCGACGAGGGCACCGGCCTGGTGCTCGGCACCAGCACCGGAAGCGCCCAGAGCATGATGGACTTCACCCGGGACTCCCTGGTGGGGGACCGCCCCTATCTGGTCGACCCGGCGCGCTTCCCCAACACCGTGATGAACTGCGCCGCCGGGCAGTCGGCCATCTGGCACCGGCTCAAGGGCCCCAACACCACGATCGCCGGGGCAGGGCCACCGGACTGCTGGCCCTGCGGTACGCGCTGCGGCTGCACCGGGCGGGCCGCGCCCGGACCCTGCTGTGCGGCGCGGTCGAGGAGTTCTCCACGGCCCGTGCCTGGCTCGCCTGGCACGCGCGGGAAGTCACCGGCGACGACGGGCGGTGCGACGCGGTCCTCGGCGAGGGCGCCGCCGTGTGGCTGCTCGAAGACGCCGAGGACGCCCGGGCCCACGGCCGGCGCGGTATCGCGGAGGTCCTGGGGCTGGAGTTCGGCTTCGCCGAGGACCGCTCGGCGATCCGGCCGGTGCTGGCGGACTGTCTGCGTCGGCTGCTGGACCGGTCGGGCCTGGCCGCGGACGGCATCGGGGCGCTCGCCGACACCCAGCTGGCCGGGCCCGACGGCGAGGCGGAGCGCGCCGCCGTCGCCGAGGTGCTCGGCACCCGCCTGCCGCCCCGGGTGGCCTGCGCCGATTCCATCGGCGACACGTTCGCGGCCTCCGCCGCCTTCCAGATCGCCGCGGTGCTCGCCCACGCCGGCTCCGGGGAGGCCGACACCGGGGCCCGGACCGTCCTGATCACATCCGCCGAGGCGAACGGCATGGTCGGAGCCGCCCTGCTGAGGCTCGCGGGTTCCTGACCCCGTGCGCCCTGTCCGATGGCGCACCGCAACTGATGGCGAACCGCAACCGATGGAGAGGCGAGGCATGATGCCCGACACCCAACCGACCCCCTCGACCTGGAGGACCTGCGGCGCACCATCGCCGAGGTGTTCTGCGTGGACCCGGGCGAGGTGACCGACGAAACCCGCTTCGTTGAGGATCTGGGCGGCGATTCGCTGCTGGCGCTCGAGGTGATCGTCGCCCTGGAGAAGAAGTACGCCGTGCGGTTCGCGGAGTCGGATGTGCGCGGGCTCACCACGCTGCCGCGGACCTACGACGTGCTCGCGGACAAGCTCGGGGCCCAGGGACTCGGAGCCCGGGGATGAGCCCGGTGTGCACTCCGGTGGCGGGCCGGATCGAGCACGGCACGGGCCCGGACGGGACCACGCGCGTGTCGATGACCGTGGGGCCCGAGGAGCCGGTGTTCCCCGGCCACTACCCCGGTTTCCCGATCTTCCCCGGCGTCTGTGTCATCGAGTTCCTGCACCGCGGAGCGCTGGCCGCCGCCCCCGAACCGGACCACACCTGGGTGCTGTCCGGCATCGACAGCGCGCGGTTCATGAACCCCGTCCTCCCCGGCGACGCGGTCACCGCCGATCTGACCTGGCGCCGCGACGGCGCGAGCGGGCGCTGCTCCGCCTCGGTCACCGGCCCGCGCGGCACCATCGCCCGGATCGCCCTCCGCTTCGAGGACGAGGGGCGCGGTGACCGAGATGCCCGCCGGTGTCGCCGAACTCAAGCGACGGCTTCCGCACCGCCACCCGATGCTGCTGCTCGACCGGGTCGTCCAGGTGGAGCCGGGCGCGCGGCTCATCGCCCGGAAGGCCGTCACCTGCAACGAGCCGTGGTACGAGCGCCTGGCCGACGACGCGGCCGAGCGGGACCACGACTACCCGGCGGTGCTGCTCGTCGAGTCCTGCTGCCAGGCCGCCGGCCTCCTCGCCACCTGGGACGCCCCGGTCCCCGACGCGCGGGGCGACCGCGTGATGCTGTTCGGCGGCATCTCCGGGGTCCGGTTCACCGGACGGGTGCGCCCGGGCGATGTGGTGGAACACCGGGTGCGGCTGACCCGGAGCTTCGCGGACACCGTGATCTTCGAGGGCCGGAGCACGGTCGGGGACGAGACCGTCATGGAGATCGAACAGCTGGTCATCGCGTTCCGGCCGGGATCCGGGCTGGCCACGGCCGCCCCGGCCACGGCGGACCGGGCTTGAGGGGAGGCGGACGACATGACCGAGACCGACAACCGGGTGGCCGTGGTCACCGGCGGTACGCGCGGCATCGGA
This sequence comes from Streptomyces violaceusniger, assembly GCA_005405945.1. GTDB lineage: Bacteria > Actinomycetota > Actinomycetes > Streptomycetales > Streptomycetaceae > Streptomyces > Streptomyces violaceusniger. The sequence goes on along the minus strand of BJHW01000001.1, from coordinate 1,989,382 downwards.
CGGGCCACGGTGCTGCGCCTGGCGCGCGAGGGGTACGACGTCGCGTTCTGCCACGCCTCACCCGATCCCGAGCCCGGCGCACTGCTGGCGAAGGCGGTCCAGGAGCTGGACCGGCGGGCGATGGCCCTGCGGACCGATGTCTCGGACGCGGACGAGGTGCGCCGGTTCATGGCCGCCGTCCAGGAGGAACTCGGCCCCATCGACGTCACGGTCACCTCCGCGGGCATCGTCCGCGACAACCCGCTGCTGCTCATGAAGGACGAGGAGTGGCACCAGGTCCTGGACACCAACCTCGACGGCACTTACCACGTGTGCCGCGCGGCCGTCTTCGAGATGATGAAGCGCCGACGGGGCTGCATCGTGAACATCTCCTCGGTCGCCGGAGTCCACGGACACCCCACCCAGACCAACTACTCGGCCTCCAAGGCCGGGATCATCGGGTTCACCAAGGCGCTGGCCAAGGAGGTCGGCAGATACGGCATCCGCGCCAACGTGGTGGCGCCCGGATTCATCGAGACCGACATGACCGCCGCGCTGGCCGACAGCGCCCGCGCGGACGCCGCGAAGAAGATCCCGCTGCAGCGCTTCGGACGCCCCGAAGAGGTCGCGGACATGGTCGCGTACCTGGCCTCGGCCGAGTACGTGACCGGAAGCGTGCTGCAGATCGACGGCGGCATCGTCATCTGAGGAAAGGCAGGCCATGCCCCGGAGGGACCGTACGCCCCGCTTCTACTTCTCGCTGCGCAGCCCGTACTCCTGGCTCGCCCACCGCCAACTGCGCGACGACCACCCGGAGGTGGCCGACGCCATCACCTGGCGGCCCTTCTGGGAACCGGACGCCCGCAGCCTGCTGATGCTGGAAAGGGCGGGCGGCGGCTTCCCGTACGTCGGCATGTCCCGCGCCAAGCACCTCTACATCCTCCAGGACGTGCGCCGGCTGTGCTCCGAGCGCGGGCTCGAACCCGCGTGGCCGGTCGACCGGGACCCGGTGTGGGAGGTCCCGCACCTGGCGCATCTCGCCGCGGTGGACGAGGGGAAGGGCCCGGAGTTCATCGAACGCGTCTACCGGGCCCGCTGGGAGGAGGGCAGGGACATCTGCGCGCCCGCCACCATCGCGGAGGTGGCCGCCGAACTGGGGCTGCCCGAGGACCGCCTGGCCGGCGCGGCGGACGACGACGAACTGCGGCAACGCGGGGTCGAGGCGCTGCTGCGGGTCGACGCGGACGGCGTGTTCGGCGTGCCGTTCTTCATCCATGGCTTCCACAAGTTCTGGGGTGTGGACCGGCTCGCTCCGTTCATCGCGTCGGTGGCGGGCGCCGCGCCGGGACGTCCGGACACCGGACCGTCGGCCACCGCACCGTCCGCCGCGGCGCCGGGCCGGGGCGGGGACCAGGGGCACGCGGGCGGCTGCGGCTGACCGCGACCCGACGATCGGCGAAGAGGAACCGATGAACGAACAGAACCTTGGCTCGGCGGCGGCGGTCCACTACTGGGCCCGAACCACCAGGGATGCCACCGCCATCGTGTACGAGGGCGCCCGGATCGGCTACGGGACGCTGTCCGCCCGGGTGCGATCGCTGGCGGCGGCCCTGTCCGGCGGCGGGGTGCGCGCGGGCGACCGGATCGCCTTCCTGGGGCGCAACGGCCCGGCGCTGCTGGAGGCGGCGCTGGCCGCGGCCCACCTCGGAGCGGTCTTCGTGCCGCTCAACGTCCGGCTGGCGGCAAGCGAGGTGGCGTACCTCCTCGGCGACTGCCGCCCGCACACCCTCATCGCCGGGGACACCGGCCGGGCCCTGATCGACGGCATCGCGGACACCGTGCCCGTCCAGCGGTTCCTGCTCGCCGACAGCGACCCCGCCGCTCCCGAGGCGCACCCGCGCTGGGAACCGCTGCCGACGGGGGAGGTGGCGGAGTCGGGGGAGACGCCGGAGGCGGCGGACGCCGCGCCGCCGGTCGCGGTCCGGCCCACCGACCCCGCGGTCATCATGTACACCTCGGGCACCACAGGGCGGCCCAAGGGCGCGGTACTCACCCACGGCAATCTGTGGTGGAACCACATCAACACCGCCGCCGTGATCCGCACCCGGCTGAGCGACACCACGCTGGTGCTCGCGCCCATGTTCCACATCGCCGGGCTCAGCGGCTTCACCCTGGGCGCCCTCTGCTGCGGCGGCACCCTGGTGATCCGGCGCTCCTTCTCTCCCGAGCAGTGCCTGGAGGACCTGGTCGAGCACCGGGTGGCCAATCTCATCGCGGTGCCGACGATGTTCGCGGCCATCGCCGCGACGGCCGGTTTCCCGAGCGCCGACCTCTCCGCGCTGCGCGCCGCGATCGTCGGCGGGGCCCCGGTGCCCCCCGCCCTGGTCCGCGACTACCTCGCCCACGGCATCCCGCTGCACCAGGCGTGGGGGATGACCGAGACCGCGCCACTGGCCAGCCATCTGCCGACGGAGCTGGTGGCCGCCCACCCCGACGCGGCCGGATTCCCGCTGCCCCACACCGAGATACGGCTGGTCGATCCGGCCACCGGCGCCGTGGTCACCGAACCGGAGGTGGCCGCGGAGATCCGCGTCCGGGGACCCAATGTCTTCGCGGGCTACTGGAACAACCCGGAGGCGACCCGGCGGGTGCTGGACGACGCCGGATGGTTCCGGTCCGGGGACATCGGCCGCGTCGACAAGAACGGTCTGCTGTTCATCGTGGACCGGCTCAAGGACGTCATCATCAGCGGCGGAGAGAACATCTACCCCGCCGAACTGGAGCGGCATCTGGCCGAGTACCCCGGCGTGCGCGAGGCGGCCGTGGTCGGGGTGGAGCATCCGCGGTGGGGCGAGAGCCCGGTGGCGGTGCTGTGCCAGGACGGGGACGGCCGGGCCACCCTGGAGGAGATCCGGGCGTTCACCGGGCAACGGCTGGCCCGGTACAAGCTCCCCACGGCCGTTCACCATGTCGACGTACTGCCCCGCAATGGCAGCGGAAAGGTGGACAAAGCGGCCCTGCGCGCTCAGGTAGCCGGCGGACTGCGGCCATGACACCCCCCTGAAGTGCCGCAGGAACCCCACCGTGCCCGAATACGCGGAAAACGCCCCGCCCACGAAGCCGAAACGGCCTGTGTGGCGCGCATGTAAGCAAAGTGAAAGCGCGTGAAAAGTACCGAGACGTAGACTCCTCGGCACGTTCCCGGAGTTGCCTGAGTCCGGGTGTAGGAAGTGGCACGGGGGTTCCACATTGACAAGAAATACGGGCGGAGTTCCGCCCTTGGCGCACGCGGTGACGACCGATCCGCTGGAAACGGGGACGCGGCGGGCCGCCGCGATCCAGCGGCTGGACACCGAACTTCTGGTGGCCGCCGCCACGGCCGTGGCCGAGCAGGCCACGAGTAGTGTGAACGTCACGATTCCCGGTGATCGACGAGGTTTGTCGGAATTCGGCCCGGCGCTCCACGCCATGGCGAAGACGGTGCGCCCGGACGTCGAATTCCGGGTTCTCTTCCCCTCTCGCGCTTTTGACGTCGAGGTGCTGCGACGGCTGACCACCGAGCGGGCGAACGTCGCTGTCCGAATTGCCGAGAGTCCACTGCAGGGCGTGGCGATGGCCGACTTTCGCAGCGCGTTGCTGTGGTCGCCGATCGCCCTCAAGGGCGGAAGTGTGGCGCTTTTCGACAAATCCGCGGAGATCGGCGCACTGGGCTCTCTCTTCCTCGGCGCGTGGGGAAGTGCCATACCGCTGGCCGAATTCCTGAAGCGGCGGGAGCTGGTCCGGCACGAGGACCAGCGGCAGGTCCTGGGGCATCTGCGGGACGGGCACACGGACCGGGTCGCGGCGCAGAAGATGGGCATCTCCTACCGCACCTATCGCCGCCGGGTCGCGGAGATCCTGGAGGGGCTGGGCGCGGAGTCCCGCTTCCAGGCCGGGGTACGGGCCAGTGAGCTCGGACTGCTGTCGCAGCTGGAGGAGGCCCAATGACGGCTCTTCCTCTTCCCGCGGCCGTCCCGTTTCCGATCGGCTCTCCTCCGCGGCCGCCCGCCGCACCGGGGAGCCGGGATCCCGGCCCGGCCGAGGACGCCCGGGCGATCGTGCGCGGGGCCGGGCAGCATGTGTCCATCATCCTCGCGTTGCCCCAAGGGACGCAGCGCGAGGTGCTGCGGTCGCTCCTCCCGATGCTCCTGGACCAGGCGAAACCGGACGTCCGGGTGCGGGTCCTGTGCACCCGCCACACCTATGACCGCCGTCTGCTGCACACCATCGGCGGCGACGGCGCCGGGCCGGAGGTGAGACTGGCCCGTCTCGATCCGATCGAGGCGGTCATGGCGGACGGCCGTACGGCTCTGGCCAATCTGCGGGCGGAAGCCGGCCCGCAGATCCTCACCACCCAGGAGGCCCTGCCCGTCCAGGCGTTGCACACGCTGTTCAACTCCATCTGGAAGAGGTCGGCCCCGCTCTCGGCGCGGCCCGACTTCGGCGACCGCCGCCGCACCCGGCTGGTCGCCGAGATCCTCGGGATGCTGCGCGTCGGAGCCACCGACGAGGTCGCCGCCCGGGCACTGTCCATCTCCGTGCGGACCTACCGCAGACATGTCGCGGACATCATGGAACGGCTCGACGCGCGCTCGCGCTTCGAGGCCGGGCTGCTCGCCGCCGAGCTGGACATGCTCCCGCCCCCGGTGGAGAGAGACTGACGGACCCCACCCGGCCGGTGCCACCGGCCGGGTGGACCGCGGCCCCGGGCGGGCCGGTCAGCTCCGTGCGCTCCGTACGGCCAGAGCGCACCCGGCTGCCCCGGCGGCCGCCCCGGCGGCGGCCAGGAGCCCGCGGTGCTGGGAGGCCCACAGCTGGGTGCTGCGGCTCGTCGTCCGGTCGTCGAAGGCGCCGTGCGAGCCGTAGTCGCGGCCGTCGGCGCTGTCGGCGGGGGCCCAGAGGTTCGTCGGCCGGTCCGGGTCACGCGGCCGGTCCGTCTGCTGGGAGGAGTAGCCGGTGCGGGCGAGGTACCGGTCGATCAGCCCAGGGGCGAACCTGTTCCCGATCAGCGTCGCGGCGGTGGAGCCGCCCACCCAGTACTCGCGCCGCCCGGGGTGGTCGGCGGCGTAGAGGATGCCCCGCGCGGCCACCTCCGGCTGGTAGATCGGCGGCATGGGCTGGGGGTGCCGGGGCAGCCGGGAGAGCACCCAGCTGAACTGCGGCGTGTTGACCCCCGGCAGGTGCACCATGGTGACCCGCACCCGGCTGCGGTCGTGCAGGAGCTCGCAGCGCAGCGATTCGTGGAAGCCCTGGATGGCGTGCTTGGCCGCGCAATAGGCGGACTGCAGTGGGACGCCCCGATGGGCGAGGGCGGAGCCCACCTGCACGATGGTGCCGCGGTTCCTGGGCACCATGTGGCGCAGGGCCGCCTGTGTGCCGTGGACGAATCCCAGGTACGTGACGCGCGTGACCCTGTCGAACTCCTCGGCCTCGATCTCCTGGACGGGCGCGAAGACCGTGGCGAAGGCGGCGTTCACCCACACGTCGATCGGTCCCAGCTCGCGCTCCACCCGCGCGGCCGCCGCGTCGACGGCCTGTGCGTCGGACACGTCGACGCCGATGGGCAGCGGACGGCCACCGGCCGCCCGCACATCCTGCGCGGCGGCTTCCAGGCCGCGCGCCCCGCGCGCCAGCAGCGCGACCGTCGCGCCCCGGGCGGCGAAGGCGTGAGCCGTGGCGCGGCCGACACCGGCGCTGGCGCCGGTCACGACGACGATCTGGGGACCGTGTCGCTTCCTGCCCATCGTGACCTCCTGCTTCCGTGCCTCCAGTGGTTGCCGGGGCTGAGCCGGGTACCCGGGGGCCGCCGTACGAAAAGACCCCATGGGCCGCGCGGCACGGGAAACCGCGAGCCCGGCGGAAGGACCCGGAGAGAAGGAGGAGGATGAACGACACGCCCCCGGACCGGCAGGGCGGCCCGACGCCACCCACCACCCACGCGTCGTCGCCGTGGACCCTCCGCGAGTACGCCTTCCTCGGGGACGGCGAGCGCGGCGCCCTGGTGGGGCCGCGTGGCGAGATGGTGTGGCTGTGCGCGCCCCGCTGGGACAGCGACGCGGTGTTCTCGACCCTGATCGGCGGACCGGGGGAGTATGTCCTCGGCCCCGACGACCACTGGAACGTCTGGGGCGGCTACTACGAGGAAGGCACCCTCATCCACGTCGGCCGCTGGATCACCGGGGACAGCGAGATCGAATGCCGGGAGGCCCTGGCCGGGCCCGCCGCCCCCGACCGGCTGGTCGTGCTGCGCCGGATCCGGGCGGTGCGCGGCGACGCCCGCATAAGGCTCAGGCTCGACGCCCGCCCCGGCTTCGGCACCCACCCCATGACCGGCCTGCGGCTGGAGGACGACGGCACCTGGTCCGCCCAGGGCGGCGGACTGCGCCTGCGCCTCGCCGGAGCGGCCGACGCCACCCCCGACGGGCAGGGCCCGCTGGAGGCGCGCTTCACGGTGGCCGCCGGGGAAGCGCGTGACCTCGTCCTGGAGATCGGCACCCGGGCGGGAGCGGAGGAGCTGGACCCGGGGCGGCTGTGGCGGGCGACCGAACGCCACTGGGCCGGGGTCGCACCCGACTGCTCCGGGCTGGCCGCCCCGCGCGACGCCCGGCACGCCTACGCCATCCTCCACGGGCTGACCAGCGCCTCCGGCGCCATGGTGGCCGCCGCCACCACCTCGCTCCCGGAGCGCGCCAACGGCGAGCGCAACTACGACTACCGCTTCGCATGGATCCGCGACCAGTGCTACGCCGGTCTGGCGGTGGCGGCGCACGGCCCGCATCCCCTCCTGGACGCGGGCCTGAGCTTCATGACCGAGCGTCTGCTGGCCGACGGCGGCGAACTGCGTCCCGCCTACACCGTCACCGGGGATCCGGTGGCCCAGGAGCGCGCCCTGCCGCTGCCCGGCTATCCGGGCGGCACCGACCGGGTGGGCAACCGCGCCGGCCGCCAGTTCCAGCTGGACTCCTTCGGCGAGATCCTCCAGCTGTACGCCGCCGCCGCACGGCTGGACCGGCTCGATACGGACGCCCGCCGCGCCCTCGACGTGGCCGTGGACGCCGTCGAGCGCAACTGGAGGCGTCCGGACGCGGGGCTGTGGGAGCTGGAAAACCACTGGTGGACCCATTCCCGCCTGTGCGCGGTGGCCGGTCTGCGCGCCGCGGCGGGCGCGGTGGGGGCCGGGCGGCACGCGACTGGGACGGCCTCGCCGACACCATCCTGCGCGAGACCCGCCGCCGCTGTCTGAGCTCCCGGGGCCACTGGCGCCGCGCCGAGGGCGACGACGGGCCGGAGGCCGCCCTGCTGCTGCCGCTCGCCCGCGGCTGCCTCCCCCCGGACGACCCCAGCGGGCCACGCACCCGCCGGTTCATCGCGGAACGGCTGTCCGAGGACGGCTACCTCTACCGCTTCGGCCACGGCGACCGGCCCCTGGGCGAGGCGGAGGGAGCCTTCCTGCTGTGCGGCTTCATGATGGCGCTCGCCGCCCACCACCAGCGGGATCCCGTCACCGCGTTCCGCTGGTTCGAGCGCACCCGGGCCGCCTGTGGCTCACCGGGCTGTTCGCCGAGGAGTACGACGTCGGCCAGCGCCAGCTGAGGGGCAACCTGCCCCAGGCGTTCGTCCACGCGCAACTCCTCGAGGCGGCGGTGCGGCTCAGCGACGACCGGGCAGGCTGAGACCGGGCGGAGGGCCGCCCCGGTCCAGCTCCAACGTCGTGGCCGGGCCCGCCGCGGGCGGACCGCCCTGGCCGCGCTGCGCGAGCGGGTGCCCTCGGCCGCCGCCGCGCATGTGGTGAACAACGGCGCGGCGGCGCTGGTCCTGGTGGCGACGGCGCTCGCCGCCGGGAAGGAGACCGTCATCAGCCGGGGCGAGATGGTGGAGATCGGGGACGGCTTCCGCCTGCCGGACCTGCTGGTGTCCACCGGAGCCCGGCTGCGATCGACGTCCGGGTCCGCGGCGCGTCGGCCCGTCACCTGCCCCGGACGGTCACCCTCCACATCGGCACCGCCGCGGTGCCGGTGACCGTCCGCCCGCTGGGCGAGGACACGGCCAGGCTGACCCTGCCCCGGGAGCTGCCGCTGCGGGTGGGCGACCGGGCGGTCCTGCGGGAACCGGGCGGGCGGCGCCCGTCGTGCGGGGTGACCGTCCTGGACGTACGGCCGCCCCGGCTGACCCGGCTGCTCGGCCTGCCCGGCGTCCGCTGCGAGCGGCCGGGCGAGGAGGGAGCCGTCTGGGACGACGCGCTCGCCGCCGAGGGGCCACTGCTGCTGGAGTTCATGGTGGACGGGGACACCCCGCCGGACTGGGCCGAGTTCCACGGGCCGGAGGGTGCCCGGGGCCCGTCGCTCCCGCACCCCGCCGGTGGCTCGCCGCGGCGGAGGATCGTGGCATCCTCACCCGGGCGCGGGAGGTGAGGCGGCGGCTTCAGCCCATGGGGTGCCGGGCCGGCGGGCTGACCTCTTCGGTGGCGGCCCAGGAGGCGAGGAGGCGCAGTCCCTCTTCCGAGGGGAGCCGGGTTCGGCGGTGTAGATGGTCATGTGGAGTCCGGGCTCGGCGGCCAGGTCCAGGGCCTCGTAGGCGAGGGTGAGGTCGCCGACCGCGGGGTGGCGGAACCGCTTGGTGCCGGTCCCGTGGCGTCTCACGTCGTGGGCGCCCCAGCGGGTGCGGAAGTCCTCGCTGCGGGTGGACAGCTCCCCGACGAGGTCCTGCAGATCCTTGTCGTGGGCGTCACGGCCGGCCTCGCGGCGCAGGATGGCCACCGCCATGTCCCCGAACAGCTCCCAGTCGGGGTAGAACCGGCGGGAGGCCGGGTCGAGGAAGTTGAAGCGGGCCAGGTTCCGCTGGTTGTCCGCGTTGGCGAAGAGATCGGTGTAGAAGGCGCGGGCGAGGGGGTTGGCGGCCAGGATGTCCATCCGGCCGTTGGTCACGACCGCGGGCCCCGCCGTGATCGCGTCCAGGGTCCATTGCAGGCTGCGGTGCAAGGTCGACTGCCGGGTGGTGCGGCGCCGGGGGCGGGTGAGGGCGTCGGAGCCGTCGGCGGCCTGGGCCAGGTGCAGGAGATGGGCGCGTTCGGCGTCGTCCAGCTGCAGCGCGCGGGCGACGGCTTCCAGGACGGCCGGGGAGACGCCGGCGAGGTTGCCGCGCTCCAGTTTCGCGTAGTACTCGACGCTCATGTCGGCCAGTGCGGCGACCTCGCTCCTGCGCAGCCCCGGCACGCGCCGCCGGGACCCGGCGGGCAGGCCGACCCGCTCCGGGGTGATCTTCGCTCGCCGCGAGGTCAGGAACTCGCGGGCCTCCTCACGGTGGTCCATGCCTCCGACCGTACGACGCGCACGCCACCGGAGCGATGTACCAGCAGTACACCCCTCACTGGTGACTCGTTGCCCGCGCGAGACGGGGTTTTCCTGGGGGACGTGGCGCTCGAGGCCGGCCCGTGGGAGCGGGCAGGCACGGCGCTCGGTCCCGGGCCGCGGCTTCGTCGCCGCGCCGGGACCGCCATCACACAGCGGCGTCCGGTGCACCCCGGTACCGGACGCCTCAGCGGGCAAGGAGCCTCATTCATGCGTGGAGCAGTGATTCACGCCCCCGGCGACGTGCGTTTCGAGACCGTGGACGACGCGAAGATCCTCAAGCCGACCGACGCGGTCATCCGCACCGCCGTCACCTGCGTGTGCGGCTCGGACCTGTGGCCGTATCGCGGCGCGGAGCCGACCGAGCAGGCGCATCCCATGGGGCACGAGTACGTCGGCTTCGTGGAAGAGGTAGGAGCCGAGGTCACCGCGTTCGAACCGGGCCAGTTCGTCGTCGGTTCGTTCGCCACCTCGGACAACACCTGCGCGAACTGCCGCAACGGCTTCCAGTCGAGCTGTCTGAACCGCGAGTTCATGAGCACCTGCCAGGCCGAGTACGTACGCATCCCCAACGCCCAGGGCACCCTGGTCGCCACCGACGGGACGCCCGACGAGAAGTTCTGGCCCGGCCTGCTGGCCGTCTCCGACGTCATGGGCACCGGCTGGTGGGCCGCCGAGGCCGCCGAGGTCAGGCCCGGCTCCACCGCCGTCGTCGTCGGCGACGGCGCGGTCGGCCTGTGCGCGGTGATCGCGGCCAAGGAGATGGGCGCGGAGCGGATCATCGTCATGTCCCGCCACGAGCCCCGGCAGAAGCTCGCCCGCGAGTTCGGCGCCACCGACATCGTCACGGAGCGCGGCGAGGAGGGCGTGGCCCGGATCAAGGAGCTGACGAACGGGATCGGCGCGGACTCGGTCCTGGAGTGCGTGGGCACCGCCCAGGCCATGCGGCAGGCCCTGCACTCGGCCCGGCCCGGCGGCGGCGTCGGCTTCGTCGGCGTCCCGCACGAGGTGGCCGTCGACGGCCGGGAGCTGTTCTTCTCCCACGTCGGCCTGCGCGGCGGGCCCGCCCCCGTGCGTCGCTACCTGCCCGACCTGATCGACCGCGTGCTGACCGGACGGATCGACCCGGGCAAGGTCTTCGACCTCACCCTGCCCCTGGACCAGGTCGCCGAGGGCTACCGGGCCATGGACGAACGCCGCGCCATCAAGGCCCTCCTCAAGCCCTGACGCGAGCCCGACACCTACCGGAGAAGGAAACGACCGTGCAGATCACCCGAAGCTCGATCAACACCGTCAAGGGGCCCGCCGACTGGTTCACCGGCGAGGTCTACATCGACGCCGTCGCCGCGGCCCCTGCCCCGTCCCGGGTCAGCGCCGCCCTGGTGCATTTCATGCCCGGGGCCCGCACCCACTGGCACCGCCATCCGCTGGGCCAGACCGTCTTCGTCACCGAGGGGATCGGCCTGTGCCGGCGCCGCGGTGGACCCATCGAGGTCATCCGCCCCGGCGACCGCGTCCTGTTCGAGGCCGACGAGGAGCACTGGCACGGCGCCGCGCCGAACCGGCTGATGGTCCACCTGGCCATCAACGAAGCCGATGCCGACCACGACGTCGTGCACTGGCTGACCCCCGTCACGGACGACGAGTACGCCGCCGCTCCGCCCACCGACTGACACCGGCCCCAACTCGCCCGAAGGCCATCGCCGCCCTCGCCGCCGCGCCCCCGCCGCCGCGCAGACCGCCGCCGCCTCCCGTAACTTCAGGGGAGTGGTGTCGGAGCAGAGCCCCGGCCGCCGCTCCTCGCCGCGGATACGGGAGGCCATCGAGCGGCACCGGCCCAGGCGAACGGATCCTCAAGCCCTAACACACCCCACAGGAAGGAGAGCGGCCCATGGCCACCTGGAGTCCTGAGGCGCTGGAACGGATCGCCGACGCCGACGAGCTGCGCATCGCGCCCCGCCGCGGCGACGGAACGCTGCGCGAGCCGACCACCATCTGGGTCGTACGCGACGGCGACGACCTGTATATCCGCTCCTGGCGCGGCACGGCCGGCACCTGGTGGAACACCGCCCACACCCACCGGGCCGGGCACATCAGCGCCGGCGGGGTAGAAGCCGACGTCACCTTCACCCCCGTGGACGACGCGGCGGTCAACGACCGCGTGGACGGTGCCTACCGGGTCAAGTACGGGCGCTACAGCGGTTACGTCGAGCCCATGGTCGCCGAGCAGGCCCGCGCCACCACGCTCCGCCTGACCGCCCGGTCCTGAACCCGTGCCCGGCCCGCCCGGGGCCGAGCCGCTACGCCCCTCAGCCGCCCGGCGTCTCACCGACCTCGTCCACGACTCCGACGCCGAGCAGGGCCACCTCGTCCGAGCCCAGGTAGTGGAGGGACTTCTTGTCGAACACCCATGTGTCGCGGTCGTCCCGGTCCTCGAAGCTCAGGCCGATGCCGGGGCGGCCCGCGAAGTCCTTGGCGTTCTCGACCACCGAGACGCCCGGGATCTTCGCCGCGGCTCGGTAGAGCGCGGCGTTCACCTCGGGCAGGAGCGTCGCGTCGGCGAGCATCTCACCGATCCGCTCCAGCGCCTGACCTCGGTTGACCGAGCCCTCGTCCCCCGTATCGGCGTAGATCTTCTTGAGCAGCGCTTCGGGGTCGGTGGGCAGTGCCTCCAGCTCGCGGTACGTGGTGACGTTCGGATCGGCGGAGAGCGTCATGTCCTCCGGGGTGCCCTTGCGGGCGTCATGCCCCGGCAGGGGCGGACCCGACAGCCTGGTGATCCGGGCCAGCCCGGGGCGCTTGCCGTTGACGGCGGTCCAGTCCGAGCGGCGGAAGGTCTGGGTGCCGCCGTCCTCTCCGGTGCCCTCGATCTCCTGGGAGCCCTGGGTGCTGACGCAGACGTACTGGTCGTCGCGGACGGGCACGGGCTTCTTCTCGGCGGCGACCGTGGCAATGCGGTTCAGAAGGCCGACCGCCTCTCGATCGGGAGCGGGAGGCTCGGATCCGGCGGTGCCGATGACGATCGCGGCGGTGACCGCTGTGGCCGTGGCGAGGGGCACGGCGATCAGGGCGAACCGGCGACGGGGGCGGGCCCGCGCGCCCCGGGCGCCGTGGCGGCCTCGCGGGTCCCCCGTGCGTCCCGTGCTTCCGGTGCGTCCCGTGCGTCCCGTGCGTCCCGTGCTTCCTGGGTGAACTCTCGCATCAGATGCTCCTGCAGCAGGTCATGGCGGTCGTTCCGCAGGATCGGTTCACCCGGGCTCGGCAGCAGCCTGGCCAGTGCTTCGCGCTCTTCGGGGTTCATCGGTGCTTCTCCTGTGTCGACCGGGCCGCTTGCGGGCGGCCACCCGGTACCTGTCCGGTGCGAGGGACGAGTCTCGGCTTTTCCTGATGAAATGGGATCCCAGCCGATCCGGGGGCACTTGGGCCGCCCCGGCTGCCGGGTGGCCGCCCGCCGGACGCGCGCCGGGCCAACTCCGCCTCCGCCAAGCGCCGCAGGCGCTGCCTGGCCCGGGCGAGCCGCGACCGTACAGTGCTGGCCGGTACGCCCAGGGCCTCGCCCGCCGCCGCGTAACTCAGCCCCGACCAGACGCACAGCGCGAACACCTCCCGCTCGGACCTGCGGAGCCGGCCGAGCGCGGTGCGGGCGGCGGCGAACCGGTCGGCGGTCTCCATGCGGCCGACGAGTTCATCCGCGAAGTCGGGCACGGTCTCGTGGTCGGCCGGGCGGTCCGGGAGCCGGGCGAGTGCGGCGCTGTGGCGGCGAGCGGCCCGGCGGGTGTTGCGCAGGACGTTGCCGGCGATGCCGTAGAGCCAGGGCCGCAGCCCGTCGCCCTCGGCCTCTCCTTCGAGGGGTGCGGCATCGGGCCTCAGCTTCTCCCGCAGCCGCCATGCCTCCAGGAAGGTCAGGGACACCACGTCCTCCGCTGCGCCCCGGTCTCCGGTCAGCCGGGCGGCGTGGCTGTACACGGCTCGGGCATGCGCGCCGAACAGCTCGGCGAACGCCGCCGGGTCACCGGCCCGTATCCGGTCACGTAGGGAAAGTTCCACGACACGGCCCTGTCCGCTCGGCGCCCCTCGTCCCAGTGACGGCGATCACACCACACGCCTTGGGCTTCTGGGGCGGGCCGGGCTTCACTCCTGGGCCTGCTGGGAGTGTTCGGGCAGGAGCCCGACGAGCAGCAAGGCCAGGACGTGCAGGCTGGTGAGGTCGGTGCCCCAGTGGGCGGTGGACCACCACAGGCCCGGCAGACCGACGACGGCGATGGAGAGGCCGATGTGCAGGGCCGCGCGGCCCAGCTTTTCGGCGATCGCTCCGCCGCCGAACAGGACGGCGACGGCGGCGCCCAGGGCCCGGGGAATCAGCGTCAGGCCGGTGTGCAGCGGCGTCCAGCCCATGCCGAGCTGTAGAACGGCCAGCCGAGCTCGCGCCCCTCGATCAGCGGGGTGATCAGCAGGAACAGCCGGCGGCGGCCGATCAGATCGCCGAGTCGGCCCGATGTGATCAGGCCGAGCGCGAAGGCGGCGGTGTAGGCGGACAGGACCCACTGCAGGGTCGGATACTCGACGGTCGCGCGGCGGTCGCGCGGATTTCGACTCGGCACGCGCTGGGCACCGCCCCCACCGCCTACCGCCGCGCCTTCGGGCGCTCGACGTCGCCCGGCCCGGCCCGTTCACCAGCAGGATTGCAAGGTCAGTAAGTCCGATAGCCTGAGAAAATGTTGACCGAAGTCACCGCGATCCGCTATGTCACGCCCTTGCGTGAGGGCGGATCGCTGCCGGGCATCGTCGAGGCCGACGATCTGGGCACCTACGTCATGAAGTTCACCGGCGCCGGGCAGGGCCGCAAGACCCTCGTCGCCGAGGTCGTCTGCGGTCAGCTGGGCCGCCGGCTGGGGCTGCGGGTGCCGGATCTGGTGCGGATCCAGCTGGACCCGGTGATCGGTCTGAGCGAACCGGACCAGGAGGTGCAGGAGCTGCTCAAGGCCAGTGGCGGGCTCAACCTCGGCATGGACTACCTCCCCGGGTCGCTCGGCTTCGACCCGCTCGCCTTCGAGGTGGGCGCGGAGGAGGCCGGGCGGGTCGTGTGGTTCGACGCGCTCATCGGCAATGTGGACCGCTCCTGGCGCAACCCCAACATGCTGGTCTGGCACGGGCAGTTGTGGCTCATCGACCACGGCGCCACGATGATCTGGCACCACGGCTGGCGCGGGCTGGACAAGGCCGCCACCAAGGCGTACGACGCCTCCGACCACGTCCTCGCGCCGTTCGCGCCGGACATCGCCGCGGCCGGCCGGGCCCTGGCGCCGCGGATCACCGAGGAGCTGCTCACCGAGGTGGTGGCGGACGTCCCCGACGAATGGCTGACCGACGAGCCGGGCTTCGACGGCCCGGACGCGGTGCGCCGCGCCTATGTCGAGGTGCTGCTGGAGCGGGCGGCCACGGTGGAGCAGAGGATCACGCTCGGGGAGCGCACCGGTGAGGGGCCGTCCAAGGCCCCGTCCAAGGCCCCGGAGTGGCTGCGGGTGTGGGTCGACGGAAAGGCGTCGCAGTGAGCGGGTTCCACAACGGCCGGGATGTCTTCGAATACGCCGTGCTGCGGGTCGTCCCCCGGGTCGAGCGGGGCGAGCAGATCAACGCGGGCGTGGTCGTCTACTGCCGCGCCACGTCCTTCGTGGCGGCCCGGGTCCATCTGGACGAGGACCGGCTGCGCGCCCTGGACCCCTCGGCGGACGTGCCCGCGGTACGGGCCGCGCTGCGCGCGGTGGAGTGCGTCTGCGGCGGGGGGGAGCGGGCCGGTCAGGCGGCCGGGGAGGACGCGGGGAGGCGCTTCCGCTGGCTCGTGGCGCCGCGCTCCACGGTCGTCCAGCCGGGGCCGGTGCACACGGGGCTGACGGCGGACGCGGAGGCGGAGGTCGAGCGGTTGCTCGACCTGCTGGTGCGATGACGCATCCGGCTCAAAGCACGCGGAGGTGAGCGAGTACATAAGGGCGGTCGTTGACAGGCGGTGGCGGGCCTCATAGCGTCTCGTGCGCAGGAGAGACTAAGCGGTTGCTCACTCCCGGGGCCGGGACCGTGAGCCGCCATCGATGCGAGGGAGAACCCGCATGTCCACCACCGAGCAGCGCGTTGCCATCGTGACCGGCGCGGCCCGCGGCATTGGCGCGGCGACCGCCGTGCGCCTGGCCGAGGGGGGCCGTGTCGTCGCCGTGCTCGACCTCGACGAGGGGCCTGTGCGGCCACCGTGGAGAAGATCACCGAGGCGGGCGGCAAGGCCATCGCCGTGGGCTGCGATGTGTCGGACGCCGAGCAGGTCGAGGCCGCCGTCGCGCGCGTTGCCGAGGAGCTCGGCGCGCCGACGATCCTGGTCAACAACGCGGGTGTGCTCCGCGACAACCTGCTGTTCAAGATGAGCGAGTCCGACTGGGACACCGTGCTGAACGTGCATCTGCGCGGCGCGTTCCTGATGTCGCGCGCCTGCCAGAAGCACATGGTGGACGCGGGCTTCGGCCGGATCGTCAACCTCTCCAGCAGCTCGGCGCTGGGCAACCGGGGCCAGGTCAACTACTCCGCGGCCAAGGCCGGCGTGCAGGGCTTCACCAAGACCCTCGCCATCGAGCTCGGCAAGTTCGGGGTCACCGCCAACGCCGTGGCGCCCGGCTTCATCGCCACCGACATGACCGCCGCGACCGCCGAGCGCGTCGGCATGGGCTTCGAGGACTTCCAGAAGGCGGCCGCGAGCCAGATCCCGGTCCAGCGCGTCGGGGAGCCCGCCGACATCGCCAACGCGATCGCCTTCTTCACCGGCGAGGCGGCCGGTTTCGTCTCCGGCCAGGTCCTGTACGTGGCCGGCGGCCCGCTCAACTGATCAGGAGTCAGGCACCACATGACCGCGCAGATACAGGACAGCGGCAAGGCCGCGCTCATCACCGGGGCGAGCCGGGGGATCGGCTACGCCATCGCCGAGGCGATGGTGGCCCGTGGCGACAAGGTGTGCATCACCGGGCGCAACGAGGACGCGCTCAAGGAGGCCGTGGAGCGACTCGGGGCCGATCGCGCGATCTACGTCGCCGGGAAGGCCCATGACCAGGCGCACCAGGCGGCCGCCGTCGAGCGGGCGATGGAGGCGTTCGGACGCGTCGACCATCTGGTGAACAACGCCGGCACCAACCCGGTCTACTCGCCCATCGCCGACCTCGACCTCGATGTGATCCGTAAGGTCTTCGAGACCAATGTCGTCTCGGCGCTGGGCTTCGCCCAGCGGACCTGGAAGGCCTGGCAGCGGGAGAACGGCGGCACGATCGTCAACATCGCCTCGCTCGCCGGAATGTCGTCCTCGCCGTTCATCGCGGCGTACGGCGTCAGCAAGGCCGCCATGATCAACCTCACGGTGCAGCTCGCCCAGGAGTTCGCCCCGCGGGTGCGGGTCAACGCCATATCGCCGGCGGTGGTGAAGACCAAGTTCGCCACCGCCCTGTACGAGGGACGGGAGGAGGAGGCCGCCGCGGCCTATCCGCTGAAGCGGCTCGGCGTGCCGGAGGACATCGGGGGCGCGGCCGCGTTCCTCACCTCCGACCAGTCGGCGTGGGTCACCGGCCAGACGCTGGTGGTGGACGGCGGCATCCTCCTGGGCGCCGGGCTCGGCTAGACCGGCGCCAGGTCCGGCCCCGCGCCGCCCCGGTCCGGCCCGCGCCGCCCGGTGGCCCCGGGAGCGTGTGGGGCGTTGTCAGCGGCCGCCGGTAGGTTCTGTGCCCGTAAGACGGAAACACCGACCGGAGGTTGAAGACGTGCCCTATGTGCTGCCCGAGTCCTGGCGCGGGGTCCTCGGCGAGGAGCTGGAGAAGCCCTATTTCAAGGAGCTCACCGAGTTCGTCGAGGAGGAGCGGGCCAAGGGGCCGGTGTACCCGCCGCGCGAGGAGGTGTTCGCCGCCCTGGAGGCCACGCCGTTCGACCAGGTGAAGGTGCTCGTCCTCGGGCAGGACCCGTACCACGGCGAGGGCCAGGGCCACGGTCTGTGCTTCTCGGTGCGGCCGGGCGTCAAAACCCCGCCGTCGCTGCGGAACATCTTCAAGGAGATGAAGGAGGAGCTCGGCCACCCGGTGCCCGACAACGGCTATCTGATGCCCTGGGCCGAGCAGGGTGTGCTGCTGCTCAACGCGGTGCTGACGGTCCGGGGCGGCGAGGCCAACTCCCACAAGAGCAAGGGGTGGGAGAAGTTCACCGACGCGGTGATCCGCGCGGTGGCCTCGCGCCCCGATCCGGCCGTCTTCGTGCTCTGGGGGAACTACGCACAGAAGAAGCTGCCGCTCATCGACGCGTCGCGGCACGCGGTGGTGAAGGGGGCGCACCCGTCCCCGCTGTCCGCGAAGAAGTTCTTCGGTTCGCGCCCCTTCACCCAGATCGACGAGGCGGTCAAGGCCCAGGGCCACACCCCGATCGACTGGCGGATCCCGGACCTCGGCGCCTGACCGGGGCTAGAGCGCGTAGTCGAAGCTGTAGGGGATCTCGGACTCCCCCTGGACGGCGGAGAAGGTGCCCGATCCGGTGAGCCCGGTCAGCTCGCCGGTGCCGGATCCGGGCACCACCTCGAAGGCGCAGTGGACGGTGGCGTCCTCGCCCCAGCTGCCGTGCTGCACCACCACGAAGCTGCCCGCGCGCCCGTCCAGGGTGCCGGTCAGCAGCTCGTAGCCGCAGCAGACGCCGGTCTTGTCGGACAGATAGGTGATGGCGTACTGACAGCTGGTCCGCGGTGCCTCGATACCGCCCGAGAAGGCGTTCGTCACCACCGCCCGGGCCAGCTTGGCACCGCCCTCGGCCTCCTCGAGGGCGGTCTCCTGCCAGTCGGCGTAGGTGAAGTGGCCGGTGGTGTGCGTGGTCATTGGTGGGTCCTTTCCGGGGCCGGGATCGGCTGCGGGAACCACTCTGGCCGCCGTACCTGACATCTTCTGTCAGGTACGGCGGCCACAATGGACCGCATGCGCGCCGACCGCCTTCTCTCACTGCTCCTGCTGCTGCAGAACCGGGGCCGGATGACCGCGCCCGAGCTCGCCGCCGAGCTGGAGGTCTCGGTGCGCACCGTCTACCGCGATGTGGAGGCGCTGAGCGCGTCCGGGGTACCGGTGTACGCCGACC
Source organism: Streptomyces violaceusniger (assembly GCA_005405945.1). Classification (GTDB taxonomy): domain Bacteria; phylum Actinomycetota; class Actinomycetes; order Streptomycetales; family Streptomycetaceae; genus Streptomyces; species Streptomyces violaceusniger. The sequence goes on along the minus strand of BJHW01000001.1, from coordinate 1,970,888 downwards.
GGGGCCGGCCGGGGGCTTTCGGCTGCTCGACGGCTACCGCACCCGGCTGACCGGGCTCACCGGCGACGAGGCCGACTCGCTCTACCTCGCCGGGATGCCGGGCCCGGCCGCCGAGCTGGGCCTGGGCGCCGACCTCACCACGGCCCAGCTCAAGCTGCGGGCCGCGCTCCCGGCCGAGCTGGGGGAGCGGTCCCGGCGCATCCAGGAGCGCTTCCACCTCGACGCGCCGGGCTGGTTCCGGGACGCCGAGCCGGTGCCCCATCTGGCGGCGGCCGCCGAGGCCGTATGGGAGCGGCGCGTCCTGCGGGTGCACTACCGCCGCTGGCGCGGCGAGGTGCGACGCGAGCTGTGCCCGCTGGGCCTCGTCCTCAAGGGCGGCATCTGGTATCTGGTGGCGCGGGTCGGGATTTCCGTGCGCAGCTACCGGGTGGCGCGGATCCTCGACGCCGAACTGCTGGAGGAGGTCTTCGAGCGGCCCGCCGGATTCGACCTCGCCGCCTCCTGGGCGGAGTCGTCCCGCCGGCTGGAGTCCATGCGCTTCCAGGGCGAGGCCGAACTCCTGCTCTCCGAGCGCGGGGTGAAGCTGCTCCCGATGCAGTTCGGGGCGGTGGGCGCGGAGGCGGCGGCCGCGGCGGGCCCGCCCGACGACGAGGGGCGACGGCGTGTCGTCCTCCCCGTGGAGTCGCTGCCGGTCGCGGTCCACGACATGCTGCGGCTGGGCACCGACGCCGAGGTGCTGGGCCCGCCCGAGCTGCGGTCGGCCGTCGCCCGCGCCGTCGCCGAACTGGCCCGCCGCTACGGCGCGCCCTCTACGGCCCCGCCGCGCCACGACACGCCGAGCGGCGTGGGCGCGAAGGGCTAGCGTCGTGTCGAAACACGGGAGGCGGCGATGGCGGAAGCGCGGCGGCAGACGCCGGAGGGCGATGCCGTACTGACCCGGATCGGGCAGGCGGTCATGCTGCACCGGGGCGGCGACCGGGAGGAGGCGCGCAATCGCCTCGCCGCGCTGTGGCGGGAGATCGAACGGGACGGCGCCCCCTTCCACCGCTGCGCCCTCGCCCACTATCTGGCCGACACCCAGGACGACCCGCTCGACGAGCTGATCTGGGACCTGCGGGCGCTCGCCGCCGCCGACGCGCTCACCGGGGCGCCGGCGCCACGGGCGTTCCTGCCCTCCCTCCACCTCAACGTGGCCGCGGGCCATCTGAAGCTGGGGCAGGAGGAGGCGGCCCGGGGCCAGCTGGCGCTGGCGCGCGAGGCCGCCGGTGCGCTCGGCGAGGATCCGTACGGCGACGGGGTGCGGGCGGCCATCCTGCGGCTGACGCTGGTCCTGGAGGGCGCCGTCGAGGACTGAAGGCCCAGGGTCCTTCCGGCGGCCGGGCGGCCACGGGTGCGTGGCCCCGGGCGGACTTCAGGCGGCTATGCCGCCTCCGCCAGCTCCTCCCAGCGGTCGGCGAGCGCCTTCAGGTTGACGACGAACCGTTCGCGTTCCGCCTCGTCGAAGGAGTCCAGGAGGATCGTGTCGAGCCTGCGCGCCCGGTGGTTCGCCTCCCGAAGGGCCTCTTGGCCCGCGTCGGTCAGGTAGAGCAGTTTGCGACGGCCGTCGGCGGCCGCGGTTCGCCGGGCGAGCAGACCACGGTTCTCCAGCCGGCGAGCCACATCGGCCATGGTGGAGGTGTCCAGGGCGACGGCGGCGGCCATGGAACGCTGATCCTGGCCGGGATGGGCCTCCACTGTCTGCAGCACCGCGAACTGGGGGCCGGTGAGGACCGGGTCCACCTCCCGTGCCCACACGGCGAGATACGCCTGGTAGAGACGGCGGACCTGATAGCCGGGCGCGGCCGTCAGGGCAGTGGGAGCCTCCGGCCCAGTTGGGGCGGACGGGGTGGGATCAGTCATGGAACCTACTTAAGCACGCACGGTTGACGCCGGAGGACAGCGGGGCGGGCGCCGGCGCACCCTCCGGCCCCGGCCGCGGGCTCACCGACCGGTACCGAGGTGGACCGGTCCCGTACCGCCGGAGCTCCGACCGGCCGTCGTTCCGGCGCCGCTCCCGGCAGTGCGGGAGACCTGGCCGCCGAGCAGGCTCCCGGCGCCGGGCACGACGGGCGGCAGCCCGAGCTCCGTCAGGATGCGGAACGCGGTGGAGGTGGCCGCCGACAGTACGGGCAGCCCCGCCTCGTCCTCGACGGGCTGGATCGACGCCAGCGACGGCATCTGCACGCAGGCCGACAGCACCAGCGCGTCGGCCCTGCCCAGGTTCAGGCGGCGCCAGTGTTCACGCAGATCGGCGGGGTCCAGACGGGCCACCGCCAGGTTGTCCGGAACCTCGAGGCTGAGCGCGTCGACCACCTCGATCCCGGCGTCCTCGATGTAGTCGACCACCTTGGCGGTGAGCTCCTTCATATACGGCGTGATGATCGCGACCCGGCGGGCGCCGACCACCTCGACGCCGCTGAGCAGGGCGCCCGCGCTGGAGACCACGGGAGCCCGGGAGCCCTCGGCCCGCAGCGCGGAGCTGATGTCGGCCTCCGCCACACAGTGGTGACCCGGCCCCTGCGCCATGATGGCGACCAGGCAGGCGGTGGCGACGACGTCGGGCCGCGCGTCGGCCAGTTCGAGGGCGGCCCGCTCGGTCTGCGCGTTCATGGTGCGCAGCTGGTCCGGGGTGACGTGCTTCATCCGCATCCGGCTGGTGTGGAAGACGAAGCGGTCGCCCGGCGCGATGGACTCCCGCGCGTTGAGCATCCGGGGAAGCTCGGTCTCCATCGTCAGGTTGGAGCTGGGCACGATCAGCCCGATGTGATGGTCTGCCATGGGGTCGGTCCTCCGAAACGGGGCAGCGGACACCGGTCAGGCGGCCGGGGCGAGGATGGTCCGCAGCGCGTCGCGGAGCGTCGCGGTGGCGATGGCCGGGGCGTCCCAGAAGATCATGTGACCGGCGCCGGGGATCCGGTGCAGCGGCGCCGGTGGATTGCTCCCGGCGGCCTCCCGCGCCCCTTCCGCCGTCACGACGGGACTGTCGGCTCCGTAGAGCAGGTGGGCCGGTCCGGGCACCCGGGGCCACCAGTCGAAGAAGTCCTCGTGCTCGAAGCCGTGGTGCGTGGCCACGATGGCCTCCTCGGCGCAGCTGGACAGCCAGCGGGCCCGCAGCTCCTGTTCCCGCCGCGGCCAGGTGGGCCACGAGGCGGCCACCTCGTCGGCGTCCGTTCCGCGCCGGGCCTCGGAAAGCTGCCGCAGGAACACCTCCCGGGGGTGGGGTAGGGCCCGCGGTCCGGGCCGCTCATCGGCGGATCGGCCAGCACGGTGCCGCGCAGGGGCACCTTGGCACGCACCGCGACGGCCGCCGCGATCCGCGCGCCCATGGAGTGACCGAGGAGCAGCGGACGGTCGAGGCCGAGGTGGGTGATGAGGGCTTCGGTGTCCTCGGCGTACTCCTCCAGCCCGTAGCCCTCGCCCTCGTCCGAAAGACCCCGGCCGCGTACGTCCAGCACCACCGGCCTGACCAGGTCGGTCAGTTCGCGTGCCACGAAGTCCATGGTGACCGCGGGGCTGGTGATACCGGGCAGGACGACCAGCGCCGGCAGACCGCCGCCGTAGTCCAGGGCGTGCAGCCGTACGTCCCCGGAGCGCACCCACCGGCTCGTGGCCGGCACCTCGGCCAGATCGGCGAGCGCGCTCTGCAGGACCGAACGCCGTGTCATGTGCTGTCTCCTCGTCGGGGGAACGCCCGGCCGCGTCAGGAGCCGCCGGGGCGGGAACGGAGCCGATGTAGCCGACGGCGTCCTCGAAGGTGACGACGTCGCCGTACTTGGCCTGGATGTCGAAGAGCGCCGCGTCCGCCGGCCCCTCGGCCCGGTCGCCCACGCAGGCACGGGGCACCAGCACCGGGAAGCCCGACTGGACGGCGTCGACCACGGTGGCCCGCACACAGCCGCTCGTGGTGGCGCCGCACACCACCACGGTGTCGCGGCCCAGACCGGTCAGGGTGGCGGCGAGACTCGTGCCGAAGAAGGCCGAGGCGCCCTTCTTCACCACCAGCGGATCGTGTCCCGGCCGCATGGGCAGCCGTGGGTCGATGGCCACGGCGTCACTGCCCTCGACCAAGGTGCGCAGGCCGGGAGCCTTGCGCAGCCAGGGGACCGCGTCACCGGACGCCTCGGCCTCGGTGTACGCGATCGCGGTGAAGATCACCGGCACATCCACCGGCCGGGCCGCCTCGATCAGGCGCGCGGTGGCGGCCACGACCTCGGAGAGGTCGGCACCGGAAGGGTACGACTCCTCGGTGAAACCCCGGGTCAGGTCCACCACGACGATCGCCGGACGGCTGCCGCGCCGCACCGCGGCACCGAAGCCGGCCCGCTGGTAGGTGTGGTGGGTGGCGACGCCGTACAGTCCGCCGCTCATCGGCGCCTCCCCAGCAGCCAGCCCGGAACGAACCCGAGCAGGAACGCGGCCGCGACCGGGCCGTACTTCTTCAGCAGCGGGCCCGCGATCAGCACCATTGCGTCGAGCTCACCGGGTGCCCCGGCCGCGGGGGTGGACGCGGCGGGCGCCGCGCCGGAGGCGGGGAGGCTTCCACGCCGCCCTGCCGGAGGAGGTTGCCGAGGTTCTGGGCGAACTGCTGGAGAATCTTGTCGGATACGGCCCCGATGGCTCCCTTGCCGAACTGGGCGATCTTGCCCCGGATCACCAGGTCGGTGGAGAGGTTGAGCTGGGCACCGTCCTGATCCGGGACGACCTCCAGGGAAACCTCGGCCTCGGCGTCGCCGCTGCCGTGGGTGTCGGCGCCGCTGGCGTGGACACGCAGCCTCCGCTTCTCGGCGTCTACCTCCAGGAAGCGCACGGTGCCGGCGTAGGCGGCCGAGATCGGGCCGACCTTGATCGTGACCGCGCCGCGCCAGGCATCGCCGTCACGGCCTTCGAGAGCGGCGCCGGGCATACAGGACGCCACTGTTGGGACGTCGCTGAGCAGGGCGAACACCGCGTCGGGCGCGGCTTCGACGGAAACGGTATGGATCAGTCGCATGAGTCCTCCTCGGCGCCCACGGGCCGCTGAGAGCGCCGGGCGGTCGCGCAGGCGTCGATCGCCTCGACGATGGTCTGGTAGCCGGTGCACCGGCACAGGTTCGCGGCGACGACCTCCCGGATCTCCTCCTTGGCCGCCTCCGGCCGCTCCGCGAGGAAGCCCTGGGCCAGCATCAGGAAGCCGGGGGTGCAGAAGCCGCACTGGAGGCCGTGGTGGGCGGTGAAGGCCCGCTGGAGATCGCTGAGCTCGCCGGTGCGGGAGTCGGCGAGGGATTCGACGGTGGTGATCCGCGCGCCCTCCGCCTGGGCGGCGAACATCAGACAGGCCCGGACCGGCAGCCCGTCGACGAGCACGGTGCAGGCGCCGCAGATCCCGTGCTCGCAGCCGACGTGGGTGCCGGTCAGCCGCAGATCGTGGCGGAGCACGTCCACCAGGGTGCGGCGCGGCGCCGTGATCACCTCGTAGGGCGAGCCGTTGACGTCGAGCGTGATGAGCTGGACGTCGTCGCCCAGGCCGGTGGTGTCGTTCATGGTGTCTGCTCCGGTGTGCGGGGGGTCAGGGCACGGTGGACCGTCTCCGGTGTGATGGGCGTGTGGTCCAGTTCGACGCCGGTGGGCCGCAGTGCGTCGTTGACGGCGTTGAGCACGGCGGCGGGGGCCCCGATGGTGCCGCCCTCGCCGGCGCCTTTGGCTCCCGTCGCGGTGAAGGCGCACGGGGTCTCCAGGTGGTGGATCACCACCTCCGGGATCTCCTGTGCGGTGGGCACCTTGTAGTCCATGAAGCTGGTGGCCGACGGCTCGCCCTGGGCGTCGTAGGTGATCTGCTCGAAGAGCGCCCCCGAGATGCCCTGTGCGATGCCGCCCCGGCACTGCCCCTCCACCACCTGCGGATTGACGGCGACACCGCAGTCCTCGACGCAGAAGTAGGCGAGGACTTCCACCTGCCCGGTGCCCTCGTGCAGCTCCACCACCACCCCGTGGGTGGCATTGGAGAAGGTGCCGTCGTTGTGGACGTCGAAGACGGCGGTGGCGGTGAGGCCCGGCTCGATGTCCTTGGGCAGCAGATGGGATGTGAGGTAGGCGGTGCCGGCCAGGTGCTCGTAGGTGAGTGCGACATCCGGGTCGTCGCGCCGACGGACCCGGCCCCGGTCCAGTTCGGTGTCCTCCGGGGGATGCCCCACTCGGCGGCGGCGATGGCGCGGAGTTTGTCGCCGAGCTTGCCCGCCGCCAGACGTACGGCACTGCCGCCGACCGCGATCGAGCGGCTGGCGAAGGTCCCCCAGCCGTAGGTGATGCGATCGGTGTCGCCCTGGTGGAGCTTGACCTTGGCGAGGTCGAGGGCGAGCGTATCGGCGACGATCTGCGCCATGGTCGTCTCATGGCTCTGTCCGTGGCTGACGGTGCCGGTGGTGACGGTGACCGCGCCGCTGGTGTCCATGCGGACCTCGGCGAGGTCGAACCCCGGCACGACCTCCATCTTGCGCTGGGCGAAGGCGGCGGAGCCGTAGCCGGTGCGCTCGCTGAAGCAGCTGTATCCGATGCCGATGTGCCGGCCCTCGGCCGTGGCCTCGGCCTGCCGGTCGTACCAGCCCGCCTCGCGCACGGCCCGCTCGCACAGGTCGAGGGATTCCAGATACGAGCCGGGGTCGTAGGTGATGTTGTTGACGCCGGTGTACGGGAAGTCGGTGATGACGTTGCGGCGCCGGATCTCCACCGGGGCCAGGCGCAGTTCGCGGGCGGCGCGCTCCATGAGCCGCTCCATGGCCATCACGTAACTCGGGCGGCTCACGCCCCGGTAGGGGGCGGTGGGCGCCTTGTTGGTGGTGATCGCCCGGCCGCGCACCCGGTAGGCGGGGACCTTGTAGACGCCGGGCATCTCTGCGGAGGCCATCAGCGGCTCGATACCGGCGGTGAACGGATAGCAGGAGTAGGCACCCATGTCGCACACCACGTCCGCGTCGAGGCCGAGGATCCGGCCGTCGGTGTCGAAGGCGGCGCGTGCGGTGTAGTGCTGTTCCCGGGCGAGGAACGAGGCGGACAGGGCGTCCTTGCGGTCCTCGATCCACTTGACGGGCCGGCCGAGCCGCAGCGCGGCCGCCGCGGTGGCGATCTCCTCGCGCCCGACCACGCACTTGAGGCCGAAGCCGCCACCCATGTCCGGGACGATCACTCGCACCGCGCGCTCGTCCAGTCGCAGGCAGCGGGAGGCCACGGTCCGCACCTGATGCGGGGTCTGGGTGCAGGTGTGCAGGACGAGCTGCTCCTCCCGGGCGTCCCACTGCGCCACCGCGCCACGCGTCTCCAGCGGCAGTGCGTTCTGCCGACCGGTTCGCACATCGACATGGACAACGCAGGGAGCCCGGTCGAAAATCTCGTCGATGCCCTCGGTGGCGAACAGGCCGACGTCGACCAGGGTGTTCCCGGCGGCCTCCGCATGCACCCGCGGGGCGCCGGGGGCGAGGGCCTGTTCCTCGCAGGTGATGGGCGGCAGGGGTGCGTACGTCACCTTGGCGGCCTCCAGGCCGTCCTCGGCGAGGTAGGGGTCGCGGGCGATGACCACGGCGACGGGCTCGCCGACGTAGCGGACCCGGTCGCGGGCGAGGACGGGCATGGCGGTCGGCACGAACTCCGAGAGCGGGCGGGCGAGCCGGGCGGTGATGTCGCCCAGCTCCAGGTCGGCGGCGGTGAACGCGGCGACGACACCCGGGACCTGACGCACCCGGGTCAGATCGATCCCGGTGATCGTCCCGTGAGCGACCGTGCTGCGGACGAACTGCGCGTGCAGCATCCCGGGCAGCTCGATGTCGTCGACGAAACGGCCACGTCCGGACAGCAGCCGGGGATCCTCGCGGCGCGCCACCGACCTGCCGACCAGCCGGTCGTCCTTGGCGGGCGTCATCGTGACATCGCCTCCTCACAGGCTCGCTCGATCAGAGTGCGGATGAGGTGCTTGCGGTAGTCGCCGCTTCCGCCTGTGTCACTCGGCGGGTCCACGGCGGAGGCAGCCGCCTCCGCGCAGTCCCGGAACGAGCCGCCGGCCGCCAGCACGGCCTCCGCCTCGGGCACACGCACCGGCATCGCGGCGACACCGCCCAGAGCCACCCGGCCGCCGCGGATGTCCTCGCCGTCGGTTGCCAGATCGACCGCGGCGGAGACGATGGCGAAGTCTCCGCGACGCTCGGCGAACTCGGTGAGCGCCGCGTGCGGCGCGGGGCGGGGAAGACGATCTCCAGGAGGATCTCGTCGGGCTCCAGGGCGGTGGTGTAGTAACCGAAGAAGAACTCACCGGCCGGGAGGCGACGCCGCCCGCGCGGGCTCTGGGCCACGAACTCGGCGTCGAGCAGCACGGCCAGCAGGCACCACTCGGCGGTCGAGTCGGCGTGCGCGATGCTGCCGCCCACGGTGCCGCGGGTCCGGATCGGCAGATGGCCGATCCACCGCATGGCATCGCGGATGACCGCGAAACCCGCCCCGAGCCGGTCCGCGGGCGCGGTCTCCACCGTGTGATGGGTGGTGAGCGCCCCGATGCGCAGCCCGCCGTCGGACTCGACGCCGAGATGGTCGAGTTCGCGCAGACCGGCGATGTCGACCAGGTGCGCCGGCCGGGCCAGCCGGAAGTTCATCATCGCCACCAGACTCTGGCCGCCGGCGATGACCTTGGCCTCGTCGGACAGTTCGGCCAGGAGTGCCGTGGCGCCCTCGACGTCGCGCGCCCGGTGGTACTGGAAGGGAGCGGGCTTCATGTTTCTCCTGTCGTTTTCGAAGGCCGACCCGGGCCGCGTCCGGTCGGGGTGGGGGCAGTCCGGCCGGGCGGGCCGCCCTTCAGCGCACCGGCTGACCGACGGCCGGCTCCGGGGACGCGGGGGCGGGCACCGCGGCCGGGTCGTCCTCGTCGAGGTCGCGTCCCTTCGTCTCGGGCGCCGCGTACGCCGTCCAGACGACGGCCCCCAGGACGGCCACGGCCAGTACCCCGAACGTCAGCGGCAATCCCAGCAGCGGCCACATCACCGAGCCGAACAGCATCGGGGCGAAGCCGGTGAGCGCCCGGCTGAACGAGGACGCCCAGCCGAAGCCGCTGGCCCGCAGCGTTGTCGGGTACAGCTCGGAGACGTAGGCGTACATGGCGGGGATGGTCAGCTGCATCAGGAAGCCGAAGCCGGCGATGGCCACGATGGAACCCGTCGGCATGCGCATCACCAGCGCGAACACCACCAGTGCGAGCGAGGCGACCGGGGCCGAGACCCCGATGAGCCACTTCCGGCCGACCGCGTCCACCAGCACCGTGGAGGTCAGGACGCCGACGATGCCGACCGCGCTCATCAGCGTGGTGCTCATGAAGGCGGCCGTGTCGCCGAGGCCCTCCTCCTTGAGGATGGACGGCAGCCAGCTCAGCGCCGCGTAGTACACCAGCATGACGGTGGCGAAGAGCAGCCAGGCGGCGGAGGTGATGCGCGGGCTGAACTTCCAGACCGCACGCAGCTGTTCGAGCGCGGCGCGGGGGCCGTTCCCGGCGGCCTCGCGCACCGGGGCGGGAATGACGTACGGCTCGACGGGAGCGCCGGTGCGGGCGACCAGATCGTCGATGACGGCCCGCGCCTCGGCCTCCCTGCCCTTCCTGCTGAGGTAGACCGGCGACTCCGGCACACCCCTGCGCACCCAGAACAGCAGCAGCGCCGGAACGCTCATCACGCAGAGCATCCACCGCCAGTTGCCGTCGAGGGACAGCATGGCCGTCGAGACCAGACCGCACAGGGTCACGCCGATCGGCCACCAGGCGTCCAGCGCGGTCAGTACGCGGCCGCGGTACTTCGTCGGGGAGAACTCCGCCACCAGGGCGTAGTCGACGGGAATACAGCCGCCCAGTCCGACCCCCGCGATGAAGCGCAGGGCGAGGAAGATTCCGTAGTTCGGGGCCAGGGCACCGGCCACCGAGAACAGCGCGAAGATCAGCAGGGTGACGCTGAAAGCCTTCTTGCGTCCGATGCGGTCGGCGATCGCGCCCCAGGCCACCGCGCCCACGGCCATGCCGACCAGATTGGCGGTGGCCACCAGACCTCGCTGGGAGAGGGAGAGGTGGAAGTGGTCGCCCAGCAGCGGCATCAGGAAGCCGTTGAGGGCGATGTCATAGGCGTCGAAGAGGTAGCCGAGGCCGCCGATGATGAAGATCCGGCCCTGGACCCCCATCTCCATGGGAGGTCCTGGACGATCTGGTCGCCTGTTTTCACTGTCGCTCCACGGGGTGTTCGGGGATGTGCCCGCGTGGGGCGACACCGAGGTGGATGAGCGGGAAGTGGCCCCGAAGGGGGCGAGTGAAGAGCGGGGAGGGGGATGGGGAAGGGCTGGTCAGCGGGCGAAGCGGTAGTCGAAGGCGCCCAGGTCCGGGTCGTCGAGCGGGCTGCCGCTCCACAACCAGTGGTAGGAGACGTCGGATTCGCCGTCGAAGCCGCGCCGCAGCAGGGCGTCCCTGGCCTCCTGCTGCGGGCCGTCGGGATAGTGGTAGAAGGTCTTGTTCTGCAGCGAGGCGTCCTGGACCATGCCGGCGTGCTTGGCTCGCCGGTCCACGTAGCGTCGCAGCGCGCCCTCGACGCCGTCGGCGTTGATACGGCCCAGTTCTTCGGCCAGTACGGCGGCGTCCTCCATGGCCTGGGAGGCGCCCTGGGCCTGGTAGGGCAGCATGGCGTGGCAGGCGTCGCCCAGGAGGGCTATGCGGCCGTCCATCCAGACCGGGTCGCGTCGGCGGTGGTAGAGGGCGAAGCAGAGCACGTCGTCCTTGGCCTTGGACAGCATCGCCGCCACGCGATCGTCCCAGCCCTCGTAGGCGTTCACCAGGTCTTCCGCGGTGGCCGAGCCGGTCCACCGCTCGGCGACCTCGTCCGCGCACGGGACGCAGCCGACGACGTTGAGGTACTCGCCGCCGCGGATCATGTAGTGGACCAGGTGCCGATCGGGGCCGTACCAGATGGTGCTCTGGAAGCGGTCCATCAAGAAGCGCGTGGCCGGGTCGGCGGCGATGAGGTCGCCGGGGATGAGGGCCCGGAAGGCCATCTCGCCGGAGAACAGCAGGGTGTCCGGGAGGCCCATGAGGTCGCGGACCCGGGAACGGATGCCGTCGGCGCCGATCAGCACATCGGCCTCGAAGCGGCGGCCGTCCTCGGTCACGGCCGCGGGGCGGCGGGGGTCGCCACGGTCCAGTTCGCCGACCCGGCTCGAGGTGTGCAGCGCGACCACCGGGCCGGGGCCGGTCGGGTCGACACAGGCATCGGTGAGGACACCGTGCAGATCGGCCCGGTGGTAGTGCCAGTACGGCGCGTTGTACCGCTGCTTGCAGTAGTCACCGAGCTGGGTCAGCCCGATGACGCTCCCGTCCTTCCACCGGCGCCGCACCTGGTCCTGGGGCTCGGTGCGGATGGCCTCCAGTTGCCTGCGCAGCCCCAGCCCGAGCAGGACCCGGCTGGCGTTGGGCGCTGTCTGGATGCCCGCGCCGATCTCGCCGAACCGCGGTGCCTGCTCCAGTACGGTCACCTGATGGCCGCGCTGCCGCAGCGACAGCGCGGCGGTCATTCCGCCGAGCCCGCCGCCGACGATGACGACGTCGAGGGATTGGGTGGATGCCATCTTCTCTCCAGATGCGGGTGCGGCGGCGGGATCAGTAGTCGACGAGTCGGCCCGCGGTGACGACGTCCTGGCCGTCGACGGAGACCGTGCAGCCGCGCATGGCGATGTCGACGTGTGCGTACGACTCACGCCGCAGTACGGGGTGGGGTCCGGTGGACCACAGGAAGTTTCCGGCGAACGCCCGCGCGTCCATGCCCATCAGCTCTTCCTTGCCGTACAGGGCGGTGGCGAACCAGTCGGCGGTGCGCATCAGGCCCCAGCCCATATGGGACAGGCTGCGTCCCCACTCGTCGTCCGCGTCGTCGAAGAAGGTGTTCAGCAGGTGGGCCTCGGCGCCACCGGACACCTTCTCGATGTTCCCGCCCGCGATCTGCAGCGTGACCGGCTGACGTACGTACTCCTTGAACGGCAGCAGGATGTCGCCCTCGGAGAGCACGATCCGGCCCTCGGAGAACCGCGGCCAGCACAGGACCATGGTGCTCGGCCAGTGGTCCCAGCGGCCCGGGTCGTCGGCGAAGCCCACCTGGAACTCCGGCTTGGAGCCGGGCAGTTCGATGGTCAGGTCGGTGCCGGCCTCGGAGGTCACCCGCATGACGGACGCGCTCTTCAGCAGGTTGACGCCCTTGAGCACCTCCGCCTTGTCCTCCGGCCTGGGCAGATTGCGGACGAGCACGTCGGGGGCGTCGCACACGAAGAGGATGCGGGTGCCCGTCCGCAGGATCTCCTGCTGGAGCGGGGCGTGGATGAAGCCCTCCCGCGTGAGGTCCACGACGAGGTCGGCGGCCTTGAGCAGGTCCTGCGCGGCGGTGTCGCCGAGCACCGCGCTCAGGCCGGGTCCGGCACCGGTGCGGGTGCTGTCCGAGGGCGACGGGTTGCCGCCGGGGACGGTGGCGGCGATGACGTGCGCGCCGCAGGCCTTGGCCGCGCCGAAGGCGGCCGCCACGTAGTCGCCGCGGCTGGTGGGCTCGGACAGGACGACGACGTGCTCATCGGGCTTGAGCTTGCACAGCTTCAGCTCCTGGGTGAACGCGTCGAGCAGGTCAACGGAGGTGAGGTCGAGCATGTCTCGCTCCTGGGGAAGGGGGAGGTGGCAGACGGCGATCGCACGGTCCGGGCGGGCGTAGAGGTAGAGATCCAGCCATGCGGCCGGGTGGCTTCATGGGGAGACGCGGGTCTCACGGGTGCCGCCGACGCAATTAATCCGAACGCGTACGATCTGGGTCTGGCAAGGGGTACGGCCGAACTTTTTTGTGATCAGTCCGCCTGTCGGAGTGGGCCCGGTGGATGGATCACACCTGCTGACCTCGTATTTTCCCCAGGCGCCGGCCAACTTTCCCGGCTTCACGAAGATGAACGAAAGATGATTGCGGCTGATGCGAAGTCTTGCGCCGAGAGTTCGTACGTGCTCGGATAGTTTCTGTTCGCATCCGGACCGCATGCCCTGAGCTGCCTCGCGATGGCTGGTTCTCGGCGGCGCGCCGCCCCCAAGGAGGGCTCCGATGGTCATTCCCCGCGTCCCTCGGCGCACCGTCGTCGCGGTGGGCGTGGCCCCGTCTGGCACAACGCCGCCGAGCAGATCGACGGAAGCCGGTCGGAGGCGCCCCGAAGGGGCGCGGGGCTGTGTCGATATGCGGCTCCGCCGCGGCTGTGTCGATATGCGGCTCCGCCGCGGGGCGCGATCGGCCACGACGAAGCCGCGGATGAACGACCGCACCTCGCGGCACTTCCCGTGGAGCGCTCAGTCGCCGGTGGCGCCGTCGATCCGTTCGCGGATGAGGTCGGCGTGGCCGTTGTGGCGGGCGTACTCCTCGATCATGTGCAGATAGATCCAGCGCAGGTTGTAGTCCCCGCGGCCGGGGCGGCTGATCACATCGTCCAGAGAGCGGCCCGCGGCGGCCTCCTTGGCCTTGGCGATCTCCTCCCGCCAGATGGCGAAGGCGGTCTCCGAGGTGTCCTCCTCGGTGAGGTGGAACTCCCCGTCCGGGTCCTCCTCGCTGTACCAGATCGGCGCTACGTCCTGCTGGGCGAGCACCCGCCGGAACCAGCTCCGCTCGACCTCGGCCATGTGCCGTACGAGGCCGAGCAGGGTCAGCCCGGACGGCGGCGCCGACGCCTCGCGCAGCTGCTTGTCGTCCAGTCCCTCGCACTTGAGGGCGAGGGTCGCGCGGTGGAAGTCCAGCCACCCTTCCAGGCTGGTGCGTTCATCGGCGGTCCGGGGCGGGTCGGGGCGTTCTGTGGTCGTCATGGCGGTCATGATGGCGGCCCCGCCGCCCGGCCCGCCACGCGTTATCCGTCCGGCGTCCCGCGCGGCGGCTCCTGCGCGCCCCATTCGCCGAGCATTCCGCGCGGCGGCTCCTGCGCGCCCCATTCGCCGAGCATCCCGCGCAGCAGCTCCGCGAAGCCGGTGCGCAGCGCCGCGCGGCCGGGGACGGCGTCGTGGTCGGCGCCCGCGGCGCAACTGAACATCAGCCCCTCGCACCAGGCGACCAGCGACCGCGCGTGCCGCCGGGGCTCGGTGGAGCCCAGCGCCGTCATCATCGCCTCGAGCGGCTCCCGGAAGCCGCGTCCCGTGGCGTCGTAGAACTCCCGCAGCTCGGGGCGGCGGGTCGCCTCCAGCGCGAGCTCGTAGCGGGCGATCAACAGATCGCGCTGGGTGGTGAGCGAGCGGTGCAGGGCGAGTGCGAGCGCGTCGGCCGGCGCCGCGACCGGATCGGTTCCGTCCGGTGCCGCCCCGGCGGGGCGCGGCATCTCGTCGGGCGCCAGCACCTCCGCCTCCCGCTGGGCCAGCCGCCGGACCGCCGCCTTGAGCAGGGCGGCGCGGGTCCGGGCGTGGTTGGAGGTCGAGCCGAGTGGCAGCCCGGCCGCCTCGTCCACCGCACGGTGCGTCAGCCCCCGCATCCCGCGCTCGGCCAGCAGCGCCAGCGCGGTGTCGGCGATCAGCTCGGCGCGCGGAACGCCGGACGCGGAGGCGGACGGGGAGGCGCCGGAAGCGGAAGCGGCGGTTCGATCAGCGGTCATGGGGCCAACCTAAGCCCATCCGCCATCCGTACTACGGATGTAGTAACGTATGTGAGTACTACACCTGTAGTTGACCTGGAGGAGTCATGCGGCAGCCCCGTGCCCTCGTCATCGGTGCCGGAGTCGGCGGGCTCACCGCCGCCGCGGCCCTGCACCGCCGCGGCTGGTCCATCACCGTCCTGGAGCGGGCCGCCCGCCTGGAACCCGTCGGCGCCGGAATCTCGCTCGCCCCCAACTCCCAGCGCGCCCTGGACGCCATCGACCTCGGCGACGACGTGCGCGCGCTCGCCGCCTGGCAGGGCGGCGGCGGACTGCGCACCCCCGGCGGCCGCTGGCTGTCCCGGATGGACAGCGCCACGACGGCCGAGCGCTTCGGCGGCCCGCTGGTCCTCCTCCACCGGGCCACCCTCGTCGACCTGCTCGTCTCCCGGCTGCCCCAGGGCGTGGTCCGCACCGGGACCGCCGCCCGGCTGGCCGACCCCGGCGCCGCCGGCCGCCCGGCCCGGGTCACCACCGAGGACGGCGACCACGAGGCCGAACTCGTCATCGGCGCCGACGGCATCGACTCGGCCGCCCGCCGCGCGCTCTTCCCGGACCATCCCGGGCCCCGCTACGCCGGATTCACCACCTGGCGTGTCGTCATCCCCGCCCCCGACCGGCCGTTCGAGCCGCACGAGACCTGGGGGAGGGGCCGGATCTGGGGCACCCAGCCGCTGAGGGACGGCCGGGTCTACGCCTACGCGGCGGCCGTCGCCCCGCCCGGCGGCCGGGCCCCGGACGACGAGCGGTCCGAACTGCTGCGGCTCTACGGCGACTGGCACAGCCCCGTCCCCGACGTCCTCGCCGCCGTCGCGCCCAGGGACGTGCTGCGCCATGACATCCGGTACATGGCCGAGCCGCTGCCCGCCTACCACCGGGGCCGGGCCGCCCTCCTCGGCGACGCCGCCCACGCCATGGCCCCACGATGGGGCAGGGCGGCAACCAGGCCATCGAGGACGCCGTCGTCCTCGCCCACCATCTGGCCCCCGAGACCGCCGACCCCTCCGACGCGCTGGCCGCCTACACCCGCGACCGGCTGCCCCGCACCATGGACGTGGTACGCCGCTCGGCGCGCACCGCCCGCATGATCACCCTCACCAGCGCCCCCGCCGTCGCCCTCCGCGACGCCGCGATCGCCGCCGTCGGCCGCCTCGCCCCCGGTCTGGCCCTCCGCTCCTTCGACGGCATCGCCGACTGGTCTCCGCCCACCCCACGTATCCTGCGGGGCACAGCGGAAGGCGTGAGCGGAAGAGACCGGGGAGAACACATGAGGGTCGGCTGCGTCGGGCTCGGCGACATCGCGCAGAAGGCGTATCTGCCCGTACTGATGGCCCGCCCCGGCCTGGAGCCGCATCTCCACACCCGCACCCCCGCCACCCTCCAGCGGGTCGCCGACACCTATCGCGTCCCCGAAGCCCAGCGCCACGCCGACTTCGACGCGCTGCTCGCGGCCGGGCTCGACGCGGCCTTCGTGCACGCCCCGACCGACGTCCACGCCGACCTCGTCACCCGGCTGCTCGAGGCCGGGGTGCCCACGTACGTCGACAAGCCGCTCGCGTACCACCTCGCCGACAGCGAGCGGCTCGTGCGGCTCGCCGAGGAGCGCGGGGTGAGCCTGATGGTCGGCTTCAACCGGCGTTACGCGCCCGGCTACGCCCAGTGCCTGGACCATCCGCGCGATCTGATCCTGCTCCAGAAGAACCGCGTCGGCCTCGCCGAGGACCCGCGCACCCTGGTCCTGGACGACTTCATCCACGTGGTGGACACGCTGCGCTTCCTCGCGCCCGGACCGGTGGACCACATCGACGTGCGCGCCAGGATCCGCGGCGGGCTGATACACCATGTGCTGCTCCAGCTGTCCGGGGACGGGTTCACCGCGCTCGGCGTGATGAACCGGATGAGCGGCTCCACGGAGGAGGTCCTGGAGGTCTCCGGCCAGGACACCAAGCGGCAGGTGCTCAACCTGGCCGAGGTGGTCGACCACAAGGGTCAGCCGAGCGTGCGCCGCCGGGGCGACTGGGTGCCGGTGGCGCGGCAGCGCGGGATCGAGCAGATCACCGACGCTTTCCTGGACGCGGTGCGCTCCGGGCGGCGGATCGGCGCCGAGGACGCGCTGCGCACCCATGAGCTGTGCGAACGGGTCGTCAGGGACGCCCTGGAGTCGGCTGGTCCGTCCGCTGGTCTGCCGGTCGCCCCGGCCGCCGGTCCAACGGCCGGTCCGTCCGCCGTCTGAGCGCCCGGCCCCCCTCGACGGCGCAGAAGACGGCGAGCGCCGCCATCGCCCCGTACACCGGCCAGGGCCCGATCCGCACATACGGGCTGGTGCCCTGCCCCAGCGGCACCGTGTAGACGGTGGCCGCGCTGGTGCCGGTGGACATCCGGGGCCCCACCGGCTCGCCGCGCGGCCCGAACACCGCGCTCTCCCCGGTCAGCGTGGCATGCACCACCGGCCGCCAGGTCTCGGCGGCCCGCAGCGCGGCCAGCGAGGCGTGCTGCTCGGGCGCCCAGCTCCGCTGGAAGGTCGAGGTCGAGGACTGGACGACGAGCACCCGCGCCCCGTCCCGCGCCAGGTTCCGGCTCATGTCCGGGAACGCCGACTCGAAGCACACCAGCGGCCCGATCCGCAGGGAACCGGGGAGGTTCATCACCACCGGCTCGGTGCCGCGATGGCGGTCCTCACCGGCCGCCTTGCCCACCGAGGTGGCCCAGCCCAGCAGCGGCCGGGCCGGGATGTACTCCCCGAAGGGGACCAGCCGCATCTTGTCGTAGCGCTGCCCCGTCGGGCCGTTCGGCCCGATCAGCACCGAGCTCTTGTAGATGCCGGGCATATCGCCGCGCCGCGCGTCCACGTTGACCAGCAGATCCGCCCCGACCGTCCGGGACAGCGCGGCCAGCCGCCGGCCCAGCTCCGGATGGGTGGTCAGATCCTGGGCGACGCTGCTCTCGCCCCACACCACCAGGTCGACATCGCGGCCGGCCAGCTGCCGGGTCAGCTGCGCGCTGCGCTCGAAGCGCGGCCCCGGCCCCTGGATGACTCCCGGCTGCACCACCGCGATCCGTGTCGTTCCGGGCTCCTTGGCCTGCGGCACCCAGGCCCACGCCCCGGCCGCCGCGGCGGCGCACGCGGTGAGCCCGGCCAGCGCCACCGTACGGGCCCGGGCCACCGAGATCAGCACGGTCACCGCCACATTCACCAGGACCAGCAGAAAGCCGAGCAGCCAGACCCCGCCCACCGAGGCCAGCCGCAGCGCGGGCGCCACCTGCCACTGGCTCGCGCCCAGCAGCCCCCAGGGCCCGCCGAGATACTGCCAGGACCGGGCCAGCTCGGCCATCAGCCAGACGGACGGCAGCAGCACCAGCGCCGCCGCCACCCGCCCGGGACCCGGGCGGCCGTGCAGCAGTCGGTGCGTCAGCCACCCCAGGGCACCCACAACAGCCCCAGCAGCAGCCCCAGGAGCACGATGAACACATGCAGGCTCGGCATCAGCCAGTGGTGCGCCGCGAGCAGGAACCCGGCGCCACCCAGCCAGCCGTCCCGCATCGCCCGGCGGCCGGTGGGCGCCGACCGCACCAGCAGCAGCCAGGGCACCAGGGCCACGTACGCCCACCACCACAGCGAGGGCGCGGGAAAGGCCAGTGCGGGCAGCGCGCCCGCCAGCAGCGCCATCGCGCCCCGCCACCACGGGGAGGCCAGCCGCCGCCCCACAGGTCCTCGCCGCCGACCGGCCTCCGCACCTCGGATGCCCCCTCCTGTTGGCACAGGGCCAGTGTGCGGGAGCCGGCCGATCATGAACAGGGCGGGGGTGCGCCGGAGCGTGCTTCATGCGGGTTCCGGGAGGTCTTGTTCCGGGAGGTCTCGTTCCGGAAGGTCCTGTTCGGCCCAGATGAGCTTGCCGCCCTCGGTGTAGCGGGTGCCCCAGCGGCGGGTCAGCTGGGCGACGAGGAACAGCCCCGGCCGCCCTCGTCGGTGGTGCGGGCGTGGCGCAGCCGGGGCGAGGTGTTGCTGGTGTCGGTGACCTCGCAGATCAGCACGTCATGCCGGATCAGCCGGAGCCGGATGGGGCCGGTGCCGTGGCGGATGGCGTTGGTGACCAGCTCGCTGACGATCAGTTCCGTGGTGGTCATCAGCTCGTCCAGACCCCATTCGGCGAGCTGGCGCATCGCCAGGGAGCGGGCGCTGGCCACGACGGCCGGATCGGAGGGCAGGTCCCAGGAGACGACGTGGCCGGTGCCCAGACCGTGGGTACGGGCCAGCAGCAGGGCCACATCGTCGGTCTGCGGAGAGGTCAGCAGGGTGTCGACGACCGTGCTGCAGAGCTCCTCCAGCGGCAGCACGGCCTGGCCGAGGGCGTTGCTCAGCCGCCCGAGGCCGACGTCGATGTCCTGGTCGCAGGTCTCGATGAGCCCGTCGGTGTAGAGGGCGATCAGGCTTCCGGCGGGCAGCTCCAGCTCCGCCGACTCGAACGGCAGCGACCCCAGGCCCAGCGGGGGACCGGCGGGCAGCGCGGGGAAGGTGACCTCGCCCGAGGGGTCCACGATCGCGGGCGTCGGGTGGCCCGCCCGCGCCATGGTGCACCGCCGGGTGACCGGGTCGTAGATCGCGTACAGGCACGTGGCGCCCAGCACCGCGGCCGCCACGCCCTCCTGCCCGGACTCCTCCTCGGTGAGCCGGATGACCAGGTCGTCCAGGTGGGCCAGCAGCTCCTCGGGCGGCAGGTCCATGTCGGCGAGCGTGTGCACGGCCGTCCGCAACCGCCCCATGGTGGCCGCGGCGTTGATGCCGTGCCCGACCACGTCGCCGACCACCAGCGCCACCCGGGCACCGGACAGCGGGATCACATCGAACCAGTCGCCGCCGACCCCGTTGCGCGCGTCCGTGGGCAGATAGCGCGAGGCCACCTCGACGGCCTGGCCGCCGCTCAGCGCGTGCGGCAGCAGACTCCGCTGGAGGGCCAGCGCGGTGGCGCGCTCACGGCTGTAGCGGCTGGCGTTGTCGATGTTCAGCGCGGCCCGCGCGACCAGTTCCTCGGCGAGCAGCAGATCGTCCTCCTCGAACGGGTCCGGATGCCGGGAGCGGACGAACGAGGCCACGCCCAGGAGGGCGCCGCGGGCGCAGATCGGAACCACGATCAAGGAGCGCATCCCGAATTCGTGCACCTTCCGCGTCCGGGCCGGGTCGTCGCCGCTCCACGCCTGCAAGGAGGCGTCCAGCTCCGAATCCAGCACGGACTCTCCTTCGAGGAAACAACAGGCGAAGGGCGACGCCGGGGAGATGGTGATCGGATCGCCGCGCGCCGCGATGGACTCGGGACAGCCCTCGTGGATGGACGCCTGGCCGGCGCGCCGGAAGGCCGGGATGGTCCGGGTCGGCCGCGCCGAGGGCTCCTCGCCGCGCAGGACGGACTCCAGCAGATCCACGGTGACGAAGTCGGCGAGCCTGGGCACCGCGAAGTCGGCCACCTCCTGCGCGGTGCGCATGACGTCCAGCGTGCTGCCGATCTGCTCGCTGGCCTCGTTGAGCAGCGCCAGCCGCTCCCGGGCCCGCCAGCGGTCGGTGACGTCGATGCCCATGTAGCACACGGCCACCGGATTGCCCTCGGCGTTGTCCAGGCGGAAGAAGGAGGTCGAGTACGCGTGCTCGCGGTGGGGCGCGGCCATCGTCCAGCCCCGGTACTCGTAGTCGATCACCGGCTTGCCGGTCTTCAGCACCTGCCGCATCTGCGCCTCGAGCGCCTCGGTGTCCAGCCCCGGCAGGCACTCCGCCATCCGGCGGCCGATCCGCTGCTCACGAGGCAGCCCGCCGTAGCGCTCCAGCGTGTCGTTGAGCCACACATACCGCAGATCCGGGCTGAGCACGGCGATCCCGACCGGCGACCGGGTGAGGAACGCCTGGAGCAGCGAGCCGCTGAGCGCCCAGGTCGGGATGGAGCCCACGTCGATCGCGGAGACCAGCCAGGAGACATCGCCGTCCGGGTCGCGCATGGCGGAGATCCGCAGCCCCACCTCGATCCGGCGGCCGTCCCGGTGCCGGAGCCGGCCCAGACCGCCCCAGCCGTCGTGCTGCAGGCACCACGAGCCGATCGCCTCGGCCTTCGCGGCATCCTCCGGCGCCGCCAGCAGCATCCTGGCCGACTGCTTCATCGCATCCGCCGCCGGATAGCCGAGAAGTCGCTCCGCCGTCGGGGTCCAGCCGATGATGGTCCCCGTGGCGTCGATCAGCGCCGAGGCCGCATCCGCCATGTCGAAGGGGACATGCGTCTCGGTCGGCGCGATTCCCTGGGGATGGTCATCGCACCCGTCCCATCTGCGGATACATTTCCCTTAATACTATGACTCCTGCGCCTCCCCGGTGGTGAGCCGTGCGACGACGAGCGCGACGAGGATGATCCCGCCGTAGATCGCCTGGATCCAGAACGACGACACCTGGGCGAGGGTCAGCAGGTTCTCCAGCATCCCCAGCAGCAGCGTGCCCAGCAGCGCCCCCAGCAGGGAGCCCCGGCCGCCCCGGAGGCTGATCCCGCCGATCACCGCGGCCGCGAAGACGGTGAAGATCAGGCCGCTGCCCTGATTGGCGCCCAGCGCCCCGACCCGCCCGGCCAGCACCAGCCCCGCCACCCCCGACAGCGCCCCGCCGATCACCAGGACCGCCCACCCCACCCGCCCGGTCCGGATGCCCGCCGCCCGGGCGGCGGGGGTGCTGCCGCCGATGGCGTACACCGCGCGGCCGTGCCGGTGGTAGCGCAGCACGAACCCGGCGAGCGCGAAGCACAGCGCCGTCAGCCACACCGAGATCGGCACCCCCAGCCAGTCCTGCGAGCCCAGGGCGAAGAACGCGTCCGGCGCGCTGAACAGCGTCCTGCCCGAGACCAGGCCGATCAGCACACCCCGCAGCACGATGTTCATCGCCAGGGTCACGATGAATCCGTTCAGCCCCAGCCCCACGATCAGCGCCCCGTTGACGGCGCCCACGCCCGCGCCCACCAGCGGGATCAGCAGCAGCCCCGCCCAGGTGGGCCACCGGGTGCCGAAGCCCGCGTCGGCGGCCGGGATGACGACCAGGAAGCCGAGCGCGGGGCCAGGCCCGCGATGGACTCCAGGGAGAGGTCCATCCTGCCGCTGATCAGGATCATCGCCTCGGCGAGCACGAGCAGCCCGAGCGCGGAGGACGCTCCCAGGATGTTGACCAGGTTGTCCCGGGTGAGGAAGCCGGGGTTGCCGAGGGCGCCGATGACCAGCAGCAGGACCACCGTGGGCAGCAGCGCCAGATCGCGGATGCCCAGCGGGACGAGGCGGCGGACGCGGCCCGGCGCGTGGGGCGTGCGGAGGTCAGCCATGGCCGAGGGGAACCCCCTCGATCGCGGCGATCAGCTCCCGCTCCGCCCAGCCCGCCTGGTACGCGGCGGTCACGAAGCCGCCCGCCATCACCAGCACCCGGTCACAGGCCCGCAGATCCTCCGGCTGGTCGGAGACCAGCAGCACCGCACGCCCCTCGGCCCGCGCCCGCAGCGCGACCGCCAGCAGAGCGCGCCGGGACCGCACGTCCACCCCGGCCGTCGGGTCGATCAGCACCAGCACCCGCGGATCCGTGGCCAGTGCCCGGGCCATCGCCACCTTCTGCTGGTTGCCGCCGGACAGCGCGGTCACCGGCTGCGCCGGGCCCTCGGCGGTGATCTCCAGCTCGTCGATGGCGCGGCGGGCGAGGGCGTCGCGGGCCGAGGGCCGGATCAGCCCGCAGGGCCCGAGCCGCCCGCTGACCGGCAGCGTGATGTTCTCGGCCACCGACAGCTGGGGGACCAGCCCCTCGGTGTGCCGGTCGCGGGGCAGACAGCCCACCCCGGCGGCCAGCGCCGCCGGGACGCTGCCGGTCCGCAGTGGCCGGCCGAGGATCTCGATCCGCCCGCCGGTGGGCCGGTGCAGACCGGCCAGGGCCGCGCCGAGCTGATGACTGCCGGAACCGGCCAGCCCGGCGAGGCCCACCACCTCCCCGGCCGCGAGGGTGAGGCTGACGTCGTGGAAGTACGGCCCGCTGAGCCGGTCGACCCGCACCGCCACCGGCCCCTCGCCGCCCGGCCGCGGCGGGGCGGCGGGGGCCGGGGCGCGGTACGGCTCGGCGGGCTCGCCCGTCATCGCCCCGATCAGCGCCCGGGTGGGGAGTTCGCCGACCGGTGCGGTGACGATCCGGCGGGCGTCCCGCAGCACGGTGACGGTCCGGCAGACCTCGTAGATCTCGCCCAGCCGGTGCGAGATGTAGAGGAAGGTGACCCCGGCGTCCTGGAGCCGCCGCATATGGCCGAACAGCCGCGCGGCGGCCCGGCCGTCGAGCTGGGCCGTGGGCTCGTCGAGGATGACGAAGCGGGTGCCTCGGGACAGCGCGCGGGCGATCTCCACCATCTTGGCCTCCTCGACGCTCAGGACCCGCGCCACGGCGTTCTCGGGCACCGCCACGCCCCAGGTGTCCAGCAGGGCGCGGGCCTCCCGGCGCAGCCGCCGCCAACTGACCGGCAGCCCCCGGGAGGTGACCGGGCGGCGGCCGAGGAACAGGTTCTCCGCGACCGTCAGTTCGCCGACGACCATCGAGCGTTGGTGGACACAGGCCACCCGGCGGTCCCACGCCGCCCGGTCGGCGGGGGCGGGGGCCGGCTCGCCGTCGTAGGCCACGGTCCCCGCGTCCGGCCGCTCGAGGCCGGTGAGGATCGCGACCAGCGTGGACTTGCCCGCGCCGTTGCGGCCGACGAGGCCGTGCGAGGCGCCCGCCCGTACGGCGATCCCCGCGTCCCGCAGGGCCACCGTGGGCCCGTACCGCTTGGTGATCCCGCGCGCCTCGGCCAGCGGGGGCGGCTCCCCGGTCATACCCGGTTGCCCCACAGGGAGCGGTCGTCGACATTGGCCCGGGTCACCAGCGGGGCGGGCAGCTGGTCCTCCAGATTGCCGCCGCGCAGCCGGACGATGGTGCTGCCGTGGCCGGTCGGCCCCGCCTTGAAGGGCTTCCCGGCCATGGCCTGCTTGATGTAGCGCATGGCGTAGACGGCGTAGAGGTCCGCGGGCTGGGAGACGGTGGCGTCGATCAGGCCCTTACGGATCGCGTCCAGCTCCTGCGGGATCCCGTCGTTGGAGACGATGGCGATGTGGCCGCGGTGGCCCACCGGGACCAGGGCGCGGTGGCGCTGGAGGGTGCGCAGGGTGGGCGCCAGATAGACGCCGCCGGCCTGGAGGTAGATGCCCTTGATGCCGGGGTGGGCGCTGTAGAGGGCCTCCAGGCCGGCCGCCGCCTTCTCCGCCTGCCAGCCTGCCGGGATGTCCAGGATCTTGATGTCCGGGTAGTGCCGCGCCATGCAGTCGTTGAAGGCGGCCGTGCGGTCCCGGCCGTTGACCGAGGCCAGATCGCCCTCGATCTGCACCACCGTGCCCCGCCGCACGGCGCGGCCGAGGCTGTGGCACGCCTTGGCGCCGAACGCGCGGTTGTCGGCCCGGACCACGATGGCCACCCTGCCCCGGTCGGGGGCCACATCGACGGCGACGACCGGCACATGGGCGCGCCGGGCGGCGCTCAGCCCGGGGCCGATGGCGGCGGAGTCGATCGGGGAGACGACCAGGCCCTTGATGTCCTGGGCCAGCAGATTGTCGATATCGGTGATCTGCTTGCTCGGGTCGTTGTCGGAGTTGACCGTCGGCAGCACCCGTACGCCCGCCTTCCTGCCCTGCTCCGGGATGTCGTCGTTGTACGCCTCCCAGAAGGGCGAGGTGAGCAGCGGCAGCACCACGCCGACCTTGCCCGAGCCCGCGCCCCGCCGCAGCCCGCGGCGGCCGGGCCGCACAGCAGGAGCAGGGCCACGGTGGCGGTGGCGAGGCGGTGGGGCATGGGGTCTCCGGCGTTCGTGACGAATACTCCATATCACCACAGAACGGGCAGTGGAGAGGGGAAAGCCGACCCTTGACAACCTTCCGGTGTACGCCTGAGGATCGCGGCGTGAACTTGTCAGACAGCCAGACAGGTGGCTCCGAATTCGCCTCCCCCCGTCGCGTCAGCGCGATGGAAGCGGTTCTCACCCACCTCCGGGAAGCGATCGAGCGCGGCGATTACGCGGTGGGGGACAAACTCCCCTCCGAGGCCGAGCTCTGCCGTCGCCTGGAGGTGAGCCGGCCGGTGCTCCGCGAGGCCCTCAGGGCCCTGCAGACCATGGGGCTGACCGCCTCGCGCACCGGCAAGGGCACCTTCGTCATCTCCAGCGGCCCGGTGGCCGACCCCACCTTCGGCGACTACGCCGCGAGCGACCTGCTGGAGGTGCGCCGGCACATCGAGATCCCGGTGGCGGGCTACGCGGCCCTGCGCCGCTCCGCCGAGGACCTCGACCACCTGTCCCATCTGCTGGAGCGGATGGAGCGGGAGACCGACACCACCGCATGGGTGGCGATGGACACGCTGTTCCACCTCGCCGTCGCCCAGGCGGCCCGGAACCCGGTCTTCCGGCGGGTCATCGAGGAGATCCGCGATGCCCTGGCCCGGCAGTCGGCATTTCTCAACGAACTCGGCGGCCGCCGCGAGCAGTCGAACCGGGAGCACCGGGCGATCGTCGAGGCGCTCGCCGACGGGTCCGAACACGACGCGGTGGAGGCCATGTCCCACCACCTCGAACGCGTGGAGACCACCCTGACCTCCATCGTGCGGCCCGCTGCGGCGGACAGCCGGACGACAGCACCGACGGAAGGCGGACAGCAGGCGTGAGCGAGCAGTCCCTCCGGCAAGAAGACCGCCAACAGCACCAGGCCGGGAGCCCCGCGCATGTGGACGCGGGCGACGCCGGATACAGCAAGTCCCTCAAGGCCCGGCACGTCAACATGATCGCCATCGGCGGCGCGATCGGCACCGGCCTCTTCCTCGGCGCCGGAGGGCGGCTCAAGGACGCCGGGCCGTCCCTGGCCCTGGCGTACGCGGTCTGCGGCGTCTTCGCCTTCCTGGTCGTGCGCGCCCTGGGCGAGCTGGTGCTGTACCGGCCCTCCTCCGGCGCGTTCGTCTCCTACGCCCGTGAGTTCCTCGGCGAGAAGGGCGCCTTCGTCGCGGGCTGGATGTACTTCCTGAACTGGGCCACCACCGGGGTCGCCGACATCACGGCCGTGGCGACGTACACCCACTACTGGGGGATGTTCACCGAGATCCCGCAGTGGGTGATCGCCCTGATCGCGCTCGCCGTGGTGCTCACGGTCAACCTGATCTCGGTGAAGATCTTCGGTGAGCTGGAGTTCTGGTTCGCGATCATCAAGGTCGGCGCGCTCGTCGTCTTCATGGCGATCGGCATCTTCCTGCTGGTCACCCGCGAGCAGGTGGCCGGTGGCAGCACCGGGCCCAGCCTGATCACCGAGCACGGCGGCGTCTTCCCGCACGGTGTGCTGCCGATGTTGCTGGTCATCCAGGGCGTCGTCTTCGCCTACGCCTCCGTGGAGCTGGTCGGCGTGGCCGCGGGCGAGACCGAGAACCCCGAGAAGATCATGCCCAAGGCGATCAACTCCATCATGTGGCGCGTGGGCCTGTTCTACGTCGGCTCCGTGGTGCTGCTCTCGATGCTGCTGCCCTCCGGCTCCTACTCGGGCGACCAGAGCCCGTTCGTCACCGTGCTGTCCAAGATCGGCGTCCCGGCGGCCGGCGGGGTGATGAACCTGGTCGTGCTCACCGCCGCGATGTCCAGCCTCAACTCCGGGCTGTACTCCACCGGCCGGATCCTGCGCTCGATGGCGATGTCCGGCTCCGCGCCCAGGTTCACCGGCGCCATGAGCCGCACCCATGTGCCCTACGGAGGCATCCTGCTCACCTCCTTCTTCTGTGTGCTGGGCGTGGGCCTGAACTACGTGGTGCCGAGCAAGGCGTTCGAGATCGTGCTCAACTTCGCCGCCATCGGCATCCTCTCGACCTGGGCGATGATCATGCTCTGTCATCTGCTGTTCTGGCGGCGCGCCCGGGCCGGCCAGGTCAGCCGCCCCGGCTACCGGCTCCCCGGCTCCCCGTACACCGAGATCGTCACCCTGGGCTTCCTCGCCTCCGTCCTCGTCCTGATGTGGGCGGACGGCGGCCCCAGCCGACTGACCGTCATGGCGCTTCCGGCGATCCTGGCGGCGCTGGTCATCGGCTGGTACGCGGCCCGCAGCCGGATGAAGGACCCCTCGTGAACCCCTACTGAGAAATCGTTTCTCCGCAGCGGCCGTACCACCCCCGGACGCCCTCTCCCTCCACCGCCACCCGGAGGAATCCCACCCCGTGAACACCCCCGACCACGAGAGCACCACCATGAACAGCCCCCTCGGACGGACCGACGACGCGACCCGCCGCACCCCGGCCGAGCCCCCCGCCATCCGTGCGCCCCGCCACGTACCGCTCGCCCATGTGGTGCGCGGCGGGGCCATCGAGGGCGTCCACCACGGCTCGGTCGTCGTCCTGGCCGCCGACGGCCGGGTCGCCTTCCAGGCCGGCGACATCGACGTGGCCTTCTACCCGCGCTCCGCGCTCAAGCCCGTCCAGGCCGTCGCCCTGCTGCGGGCCGGACTGCCGCTGGACGGGCAACTGCTGTCGCTCACCGCCGCCAGCCACTCCGGCCAGCCGCGCCATCTGGACGGCGCCCGCCGCATCCTCGACCGGGCCGGGCTCACCGAGGCCGACCTCCGCAACACCCCGGACCTGCCGTACGGCCCCGCCGAGCGCGACGCCTGGCTGCGCGACGGCGGCGAGCCCACCCGGCTCGCCCAGAACTGCTCCGGCAAGCACGCCGCGATGCTGCTCACCGCCCAGCTGCGCGGCTGGCCGCTGGAGGACTACCTCGACCCGGCCCATCCGCTGCAGCGGCTGATCGCCGAGACCGTGGAGGACCTCACCGGGCAGGGCATCGCCCGGGTCTCGGTCGACGGCTGCGGCGCGCCGCTGTTCTCCGTCTCCCTGCGCGGACTCGCGACGGCCGCCGCCCGGATCGCCTCCGGCGCCATGGACACCCCCGAGGGGCGGGTGGCGGCCGCCCTGCGCGCCCACCCCGACATGGCGTCCGGCACCGACCGGGACGTGGCCCGGCTGATGCGCGCCGTACCGGGCCTGATCGCCAAGGACGGCTTCGAGGGCGTGCAGATCGCGGCGCTGCCCGACGGCCGGGCCGTCGCCGTGAAGATCGCCGACGGTGCGGACCGCGCCCGGATGCCGGTGACCGCCGCGGCCCTCACCCACTGCGGGATCGACCCCGGTGTCCTCGCCGAGTTCGCCACCACGCCGGTGTACGGCGGCGGGGCCGCCGTCGGCGGAGTGCACCCCACCGACGTCCTGGCCCCGCCCACCGCCTGACCGCCCACCCTCACGAGGAACCGAGGAAGACCGCACACCATGAGCGCCACCGGCCACCGCCGCGAACACGACCTGCTCGGCGACCGCGACGTCCCCGCCGACGCCTACTGGGGCATCCACACCCTGCGCGCCGGCGAGAACTTCCCCATCACCGGCACCTCCATCTCCGCCTATCCGCACCTGATCAGCGCCCTGGCCGCCGTCAAGGAGGCCGCCGCCCGCGCCAACGAGGACCTCGGGCTGCTCACCTCGCAGAAGGCCGACGCCATCGCGGCCGCCTGCCAGGAGATACGCCGGGGCGCCCTGCACGACCAGTTCATCGTCGATGTGATCCAGGGCGGCGCCGGGACCTCGACCAACATGAACGCCAACGAGGTGATCGCCAACCGGGCGCTGGAGCTCCTCGGCCACGAGAAGGGCGACTACGCCCACCTCCACCCCAACGAGGACGTCAACCTCAGCCAGTCCACCAACGACGTCTACCCGACCGCCGTCAACGTCTCCACGATCATCGCCGTCCGTGAGCTCCACGCGGCCATGGACACGCTGCGCCGGGCGTTCGCCGCCAAGGCCGAGGAGTTCCGCGACGTCCTGAAGATGGGGCGCACCCAGCTCCAGGACGCGGTGCCCATGACGCTGGGCCAGGAGTTCTCGGCGTACGCCGTGATGCTGGAGGAGGACCAGAGCCGGCTGCTGGAGGCCGCCACCCTGGTGCACGAGATCAACCTCGGCGCGACCGCCATCGGCACCGGCCTCAACGCCCCGAAGGGCTACGCCGAGGCCGCCCGCCGCCACCTCGAGGCCATCACCGGACTGCCGCTGGTCACCGCCGCCAACCTGGTCGAGGCCACGCAGGACTGCGGCGCCTTCGTCCATCTGTCGGGCGTCCTCAAGCGCATCGCCGTCAAGCTCTCCAAGAGCTGCAACGACCTGCGGCTGCTCTCCTCGGGCCCGCGGGCCGGGCTCAACGAGATCAACCTGCCCCCGGTGCAGGCCGGTTCCAGCATCATGCCCGGCAAGGTCAACCCGGTGATCCCCGAGGTGGTCAACCAGGTCGCCTTCGAGGTGATCGGCAACGACGTCGCCATCACGATGGCCGCCGAGGCCGGACAGCTCCAGCTGAACGCCTTCGAGCCGATCATCCTGCACTCCCTCTCGGAGAGCGTCACCCATCTGCGCGCCGCCTGCCTGGTGCTGGCCGAGCGGTGCGTCGCGGGCATCACCGCCAACACCGAGCGGCTGCGCACCTCCGTGGAGAACTCCATCGGCCTGGTCACCGCGCTCAACCCGTACATCGGCTACGGCGCGGCCACCAGCATCGCCAAGGAGGCCCTCGCCACCGGCCGCGGCGTGGCCGAACTCGTCCTGGAGAAGGGCCTGCTGCCCGCCGACCGCCTGGCCGAGGTGCTCCGGCCGGAGCAGGTCGCGGGGCAGTCCCTTATGTGAGGGCTCGGTTCGCCTCCGGGTGATTGGGTCTTCCGGCCGGGGGCACCTCCCAGCGGTAGCTGGGGGGAGAACCGAGCCTCAAGGAGAGGGGCGGCGTAGCCGTGCGATGGCCGGGGCCGAGCTGTGGGGGAGCAGTGTGGTGGGGTGGTCCGGGGTCGCCACGGCGATGCGGACGGTTTCGGCGATGCGGTAGGGGCGGTGCGCCAGCACCGCCCCGACGCGGCCGCGCAGCCGCGACATCGCGGCCCTTACGGTCACCGCCCGCGTCGGGTCCCCGAACAGGTCCTGGGCCAGCTGGGCCGCCGTGCGCCCCTCGGGGTGCGCGGCGAGCACCAGCAGCACCTCGGCCTGGCGGGCGCTGAGTTCATGGGTCCAGGTGCCCGAGGGTCCGGAGAAGATCAGGGCCCAGCGGTGCGGATGGCGTACGTCCAGCAGCAGATCGCCCCACCCGGCCGTACCTCCCCCCTCGGAGGTCTCGCCGTCCAGCACCCGCAGCAGATGGCCGCCGGGCAGCGGCTCCACCGCGCACGCGCCGAGCGCCGGGAGCCAGACCGGCCCGTCGTACGGCGCCTTCGGCAGCGACAGCCGGCGCTCGCGCGGGGTCACCCCGGTGACCCCGGCGATCCAGCCGTGCCGATCGACCGCGACGGCCTTGCCGCGGATCCGCGCCAGCAGCGGCGCGGCGACCGCGCGCAGGCCCTCCAGCTCCCGGCTGTGGGCGAGGCGCAGTTCGCCCTCGGCCCACCGGGCGGTCGCGGTGACCAGGGAGAGCACCGTCGGATGGGCGGTTCCGGCGGGGCCGCTGACGTCGATGACGCCCAGCAGCCGTCCGTCGCGCGGGTCGTGGACGGGGGCGGCGGCGCAGCTCCAGGGGTGGAAGGCGCTCACGAAGTGCTCCGTCGAATGCACCCGTACGGGGGACTGCACGGCGAGCGCGGTGCCGATTCCGCTGGTCCCGGCGACGTCCTCGGCCCAGTGCGAACCCTCCACGAGCGCGATGCCGTCGGCCTGCCGGCGCACGCCCCGATGGCCGTCGATCCACAGGATCCGGCCCTCCGCATCGGCGATGATCATGATGTGCGCGGCCGCCTCCGCCGCCTCCAGCAGTCCGTCCCGCAGGGTGGGCAGCACCTCGGCCAGCGGGGTCTGCCGCCTCCGCCGCTCCAACTCGTCCAGGCCCAGCGGCCGCGGCGCGCGGCCGTGGTCCGGGTCGAGTCCCAGGCGCAGCATCCGGTCCCAGGAGGCGCCGATCACCGGGCGCGCGGGCAGCGGAAGCCGTCCCCGGCTCAGCGCCGCCTCGCGGATCACCGCCATCAGACGGGCCGATTCGGTGGGGCTCAGCGCGGCCAGGGGACTGGTGTCGCGCGGGTGCTGGGTACGCATGGGTGGCAGCCTTCAGCCTCTGCTGAGCGGGGCTTCGTCGCTCCGCGATTGTAGTGAAGAGGTGCGGCGGGAGCCGCGGTCGTGAAGCCGCGGAGCGGCAACCGTGACGATGCGCGAGACCTTTCGGGCCATGGGCCCCTACAGAGTGGGCACGGCCAGCTCGGCCCAGATGGTCTTGCCCGTGGCGGACTGCCGGGTGCCCCAGCTATCGGTCAGCTGGGCCACCAGCAGCAGTCCGCGGCCGCCCTCGTCGAAGGCGCGGGCCCGGCGCAGATGCGGTGCGGTGGCGCTGCCGTCGGAGACCTCGCAGATCAGGGCCCGGTCATGGATCAGCCGCAGCCTGATGGGCGGGGCGGCGTGCCGGATGGCGTTGGTGACCAGCTCGCCGACCACGACCTCCATGGTGAAGGCGGCCGCCTCGAACCCCCACGCGGCCAGCCGCTCGGCGGCCTCCCGGCGGGCCCGGGCCACCACGGCCGGGTCGTCCGGCAGCTCCCAGGTGGCCACGCTGTCCGCGCCCAGCCCCCGGGTGCGGGCCAGGAGCAGGGCGATGTCGTCGGTGGGGTGGTCCGGCAGCAGCCTGGCCACCACCGCCTGGCAGAGGGCGTCCAGCGAGGCGGCGGGCTGGGCGAGGGTGAAGCGCAGGGTGTCGATCGCCTTGTCGACGTCCCTTTCGCGGGACTCGATCAGACCGTCGGTGTAGAAGGCCAGCAGACTTCCCTCGGGCAGTTCGAGCTCGACCGTCTCGAACGGCAGGCTCCCCAGCCCCAGCGGCGGCCCGCTGGGCAGGTCGAGAAGGGTGCCGGTGCCGTCGGGCGTCACCAGCACGGGCGGCGGATGCCCGGCCCGGGCCAGCGAGCAGCGGCGGGAGACCGGGTCGTAGACCGCGTACAGACAGGTGGCGCCGACCTCCGCGTCGGTCACCTCCACGGCCTCCGCCGCGTCCACGGCCTCCGCCGCGTCCACGGCCTCCGCCGCGTCCACGGCCTCCGCCGCGTCCACGGCCTCCGCCGCGTCCACGGCCTCCGCCGCGTCCACGGCCTCCGCCGAGTCCGTCGCGTCCGTCGCGCCCGTCGCGCCCGTTGTGCCCGCCGCCTCCGCCGCGCCCGGGGCGTCGGCGCCGCTCTCCGTCTCGTCCGACAGATGGTTGACCAGGTCGTCCAGATGGGTGAGCAGCTCATCGGGGGCGAGATCGACGTCGGCGAGGGTGCGCACCGCCGTCCGCAGCCGCCCCATGGCCGCCGACGCCCGCACGCCGTGGCCCACCACATCGCCGACCACCAGTGCGACCCGCGATCCCGACAGCCGGATGACGTCGAACCAGTCGCCACCCACCCCGGACCGGGAGTTGGCCGGCCGATAGCTGGAGGCGACGTCCACCGCGGCGCTCGGAGGCAGGGTGCGCGGCAGCAGACTGCGCTGGAGGGCCAGCGCGGTGTGCCGCTCGTGGGTGTACCGCCGGGCGTTGTCGACGCAGACGGCGGCCCTGGCCGTCATCTCCTCGGCGAGCAGCAGATCGTCCTGCTCGAACGGCTCGGGGCGGCGGTGCCGGGAGAAGGTGGCCACGCCGAGGGTGGTGCCGCGGGCCCGCATCGGAACGGCCATCGTCGTATGGAGCCCGAACCGGCGGATCATGGCGGCCCGGTCCGGGGCCTCGTCGGCCCACCGGGCGACGGCGGGGTCGGTGACCCGGTTCAGCATCCCCCGTTCGGCCTTCAGACACTCGGCCGCGGGGGAGAACTCGGGGTAGGCGGCCACCTGCCCCGGCTCCAGCACGGCCTCCGGGCAGCCCGCGAGGACCGACCGGCAGGCGACCCGGCGCAACAGCACATGGCTGCCCGGCGGGCCGGGGCGCGGTTCGCCGCCGTCGTGCACCGCGGGCAGCAGATCGACCGTCACGAAGTCGGCCAGCGCCGGGATGGCCACATCGGCCAGCTCCTGCGCGGTCCGGTCGATGTCCAGGGTGCTGCCGATCCGCACACTGGCCTCGTTGAGCAGCGTCAGCCGCTCCCGGGCGGTCAGCTGGGCGGTCGTGTCGTGAGCGGACAGCATCACGGCCGCCGCCCGGCCGTCGTCGTCCAGCAGCGGGGCGACGACGGCGGACCAGGCGAGGCGGCGGGGGTGGCCGGGCACGGGCGTGGCCAGCTCCAGCCGCTGCCCCTCGCCCGTCTCCAGCGCCCGCCGCATCGTCCGCTCGGCCTTCTCGGATTCGGGCCCGGGCAGGATCTCCGGAATCCGCAGCCCCCGCATCTCCTCCTGCTCCAGGCCCATCACCCGCTCCAGGTCGTGATTGGCCCAGCGCAGCCGCAGTCCGGTGTCGTAGACCGCCGTCGTGCAGGGGCCCTCGAGGAAGGAGCGCCGCATCAGCGCTTCGTCCCGGGCGGCGTCCCCGGCGCGCGGCACGGCGGAGACGATCAGCCACTCGGGGCCCCGGCGGACGAGGTGCGGCGGTGCGCCAGCAGTCCCAGCTCCACGGTGGAGCCATCGCGGCGCAGCAGGGTGACCCGCCCGTTCAGCCGGGCGGGCGGGGAGGGGGAGCGCAGCGCGGCCGGCACCTCGGCGCGGGCGGGGGAGGAGTCGTGGAGCAGTTCGGCCACGGGTCTGCCCAGGATCTCGGCGGGGCGGTAGCCGAGCAGCCCGCGGGCCGCCTCGTTCCACTGGGTGACGATGCCGTGCTCGTCGACCGTGGCCCTGGCGGTGGCACCCTCGCCGAGGAGATCGCCCGACCGGACGGACCGCTCGTCCCGCGGCGTGTCCGGTCGCGTCATGCTGTCATCTCACCGTTGCCCCGTGGTCTTCCGCCGTGGGCGGGGTGCCGGCCCCACCGTGGGCGAGGTGCCGGCTCCGCCGTGGCGGCGGAGAGTGAACCAATGGTCGCGCCTTCAAGTATGCCCACGGTGAGATGGGCCGGCACACGGTGCGGCCCGCGGATCACGGCCGGGGGCCGCCGGTCAGGAGTCGACCGGAAACTCGTACACCAGCTGATACCGCCCGGCCGGGACGACGATGTCCGCCGTCTCCACGGCCTGATCGCCGCTGTAGTACGTACGCTCCAGCGCCTCGACCACCGAACCCGCCGCGATCTCCAGCAGCGACGCCTCCTCCGCCGACGCGGTGCGCGCCACGACGGCCTCCACCGCCCGGTCCACCGGCACTCCGATGTGCGCCATCCGCGCCACCACCCCGCGTCCCGCCAGCGGACCCGCCTCCGGCAGCGCGACCGGTGTGCCGCCCGTCAGCTCCAGCGGCTCCCAGCTCGTGGAGATCATGGCCCGCTCGCCCGCGGTCTCCTCACCCGCGGCGCCCGGCCCGCTCCCGTCACCGCTCCAGAACACATACGCGCTGCGCACCACCTGGGCTCCGGACGCCAGCCCCAGCCGTTCGGCGATCCCGGCGGCGCGGTCAGCGTGGTGGAACTCCCCTCCCGCCGACCGCCGCCGTGCCCCGGCAGATCCAGTACGTACGGAGTGCCGCTCAGCCGTCCGTCGTGCCATGAGCGCAGCATCCGGCGCAGCGCCCGGGGCTCGCGTACGTACACCCCGCTGCCCGCCCGGCCGTGCACCAGCCCCTCGGCCATCAGCACCCGCACCGCGGAGTTCGCCACGTTCGGGCCGACGCCGTAGGTGCGGGCCAGCTGGGCGCGGGAGGGCAGCTGGGCGCCGGCCGGGAGCCGGCCGTCCTCGATCCGACGGCGGAGGTCCCGGGCCAGGCGCAGATAGGCGGGTGGCTCTGGTGGTTCGGATGCGGTCATGGTCGTGTCGTCTGCTTCTTCTCGTGTGCGTCCGTTGGTCGCGGGGGCTCCGTTGGCCGCGGGCTCCGGGGGCTCCGGCGGGTGACTGTGACGGATACCACAGCTCCCCGCCTGATGCACCAGATGCCCACCGGGCCGGATCGCGGCGGGGCCGACCGGCAGGGGCAACACCCTATTCCCCGTCGTCCGGGAAATCTGATGCAACAGATCCGCCCCCGGCCCCGCTCGCTTTTCCGCGCGAACTCAAAGCCACTCTTTGAGATTCCCCAAAGAGCCGTTTGACGTGCGAGGACGCTGCCCGCAAGATTTCGTTCCGCCGCTTTTCCCGCACCGTCCCAGAAACGTGACATCTTTATGAACGATTCCGCTGTGCCCACGCCGGGGCCCGACCGCGACATGGTCGACGCGGTGGTCGTGGGCGCCGGCCCGCGCGGGGTGTCGGTGCTGGAACGGCTGGTGGCGAGGGTGGTCCCGGGCGACCGTCCGCTCCGTACGGTGCTGGTCGACCCGTACCCGCCGGGCGCCGGACGGGTGTGGCGGCGTGATCAGCCGCCGCAGCTGCTGATGAACACGATGGTGGCCGACAACACCGTCTTCCCCGATGGATCGGTGCGCCTGGACGCGCCCGTGGACACCGGCCCCACGTTCTCGGAATGGCTGCGGGGTATCGCCGGGAAGGACCATCCCGAGCCCACCGCCGCGGAATTCGCCGCCCGCGCCGACGACCGCCACTACGCCCCGCGCCGGGTCTACGGGGCCTATCTCACCGACGCGCTGGACCGGATACGGGCGGCCGCGGGGGACCGTATCCGGATAGCGGTCCGCACGGCGGCCGTGGTGCGGGTGACACCCCTGGCGGCCCCGGCGGGCTCCTCCGGCACACCGGCCGGATACGAGGTCGTCCTGGACGACGGGGACCGGTTGGCGGCCCGGGCCGTCGTCCTCGCCACCGGCCATCTCGACGCGCCCGCCGCCCCGCCGCGGCGCGAGCCGCTCCACCTCCCCGGCGGCCACCCCACCGACTACGCCCTCGACGACATCGCCCCGCGCGCCCGGGTGCTGCTGCGGGGCGGCGGGCTCAACGCCTTCGACGTGCTCGCCCTGCTCACCCTCGGCCGGGGCGGCCGCTTCGGCGAACACGGCTACACCCCCAGCGGCCGGGAACCGCGCATCTGGATCACCAGCCGGCGCGGGGTTCCGTTCCACGCCCGGGTGGACGCCCCCGAGGTCACGGCGCCCGTCGCCTTCCTCACCCCCGGGCGGGTCAGCGCGCTCGCCGCCCGCGACCGGCTCGACTTCCGCGCCGAGGTGCTGCCCCTGCTGCTCGCCGACCTCGAACTCGCCTGGTACGACCGGGTGCTGAAGCTCCACCCGGACCAACTGCCCGACCCCGGCGCGCTGCGCCGCGCCCTCGCCGAGCCGCCCGGCCCCGACCGCGACACCGCGCTGCGCGCCGCCGCCCCAGCCGCCCTCCGGCTGGACCTGGATGCCGTCGCCGAACCGCTGCGCGGGCGGAGCTTCGCCCACTCCGCGGAGCTGCAGGCCTGGTGGGCCGGGTATCTCGACGCCGATGTGGCCGCGGCCACCGACCCCCGGGTGCCCCCGCCCGCCGCGCTCGCCGTCGCCGTACGGCAGGCCCGCCCCGCGCTGCGCACGCTCATCACCGCGGGCAACCTGAGCGGCGAGTCCTACCGGCGGGACGTCCTCGGCTGGCTCAACGGCTTCGCCAACTTCGTCTCCGGCGGCCCGCCCGCGCTGCGGATCCGCCAGTTGCGGGCACTGCTGGACGCCGGCGTGGTGCGCCTGCTGGGGCCGGTCCGCCCGGGGACGCGAGGGGAGTCAGCCGTCGTGGCGGGGCTGTCGGTACGACCCGACGCGGTGATCGACGCCTGGCTGCCGGGAACGGACGTCACCACCGAAGGCCCGGGCGTCATCCGCCGGCTCCTCGCCGACGGCCTGGCCCGCCCCCACCGGCTGGCCTCGGACGCGACGGACGCCCAACCGCTGCCCACCGGCGCGCTCGACGTCCGCCCCGCCGACGGCCGGGTCCGCCGCCCCGACGGCACGGCGCACCAGGCGCTCTTCGCCGTGGGCGTCCCCCTGGAAGGGGTCCGCTGGACCACCGCCATCGGGGCCCGGCCCGGTACGAACGCGGACTTCTTCCACGAGACCGACCGCGTCGCCACCGAACTCCTGCGCGCCGTCGGCCCGCCGGAGCGCCGCCACGCCGCCGCCCCAGCCGCCCCCTGACCGAGGAGAGTCAGCCGTGACCGTCGCAGCACCCGTCCGCGCCGCCCACCCCAGCCGCTGGCGGGAGTGGGGCCTGGCCCTCGGGTCGGCCGGGGAGTCGGCCGACCCCGCCTATCTCGACCTCCGCGGCGACCCCGCAGAACAGGGCCGGCAGCACGGCCGCGCCGCCCGCGCGGCGATCGCCGCCAACATCGCCGCCGTACGCCGCGACATCGGCGAACTGTGCGCCGACGAGGAGTCGGTGGGCCGCTACCGCCAGTGCCTCGCCGAAAACGCCGACTTCGTGCGCCGCCACGACCCCGAGCAGTGGGCCGAGCTGTGCGCCATCGCCGAGGGCGCGGACGCGCCCCTGGACGACATCCTCGCCCTCAACCTGCCCGCCCATATGGTGCTGCGCTGGGTCCCGCAGGAGTGCAGCCAGCTGCTGGCCGCCGGGGACCGCGCCGCCGCCGGGCACACCCTGCTCGCCAAGACCCGGGACATGGCGGGCCACTTCGCCCGGCACGTCGTGCTGCGCCGCCGCTACCCCGACGGGCGGCGGATGACCGAGGTCACCGTCGCGGGCAGCGTGCTGTGGCCGGGCAGCGGTATCAACGACTCCGGGGTGGCGATGTCCACCTCCGGCGTCTGGAGCGAGCGCACCGGAGTGGACTGGCGGGCCTCCGGCACCGGATGGATCCTCATCAACTCGCACGATCTGCTGCGCCGCGCCCGCACCGCGGCGGAGTTCGCCGACCTGTTGCGCGGGCAGCCCCGGCTGAGCGGGCTGAACATCGCGCTCGCCGACCCGGGGGACCGGCTCGCCGTGGAGGCCACCGCCTCCGAGGTGACCGTCCGCGACCGGGCCGACCACCATGTGCTCACCAACCACTACGAGTGCCCGGCCACCGCACCCCTCGCGCCCGGCCCGGACGAGAACGCCTCCTCGTACCACCGCGCCGCCGCCGCGGGCCGCGCCCTGGGCACCTCCCACGGGCTCACCCCGGGGGCGTTCGCCGAACTGCTCGCCGACCACACCGGCTATCCGCAGGACTCGCTCTGCCGCCACCAGGTCGAGGGGGCCGGCTCCGAGACGACCTACGCCTCCATCGCCGTGCTCCCCGAGGGCGCCTTCTACGTGACCCTCGGCAACCCCTGCGCCTCCGACCGGACGGTGTTCGGCGCGGCACGGGCCGAGGCGGAAACAGCGGGAGCGGCCGGATGAACGGCACACCACCGCTGACCCGGCGCGGTCTGCTCGGCCTCGGCGCCGGGCTCGCCCTGACCCCGGCACTGGCCGGCTGCCTGCCCGGAGACACCCCTCGGGACCGGGCGGACGCCTCGCGTGTGGTGATCGGGCTGTCCGCGGCCGTCACCACCCTCGACCCGATGAACACCACCTCGGTCGGCACCGATCTGTCCGTGTTGTCCTCGGTCCACTCCTCGCTGGTCACCCGCGAGCCGGACCTGACCATCGGCCCGGACGCCGCCACCTCCTGGCGGCGCGTGGCGCCCACCCGCTGGCGGTTCCACCTCCATCCCCGGGCCGCGTTCGCCGACGGCACTCCGCTGGACGCCGATGTCGTGGTCTGGAACGTCCGCCGGCTGCTCAACGCGGACAACGCGCTGCGCATGACCCCCAACTTCCCCAGCCTCATCCGCGCGGAGAAGGTGGACCGGCGCACCGTCGACCTCATCACCTCCCGCCCCGACGCCGATCTGCTCGGCGCGCTGTCCTTCCTGTATCTGCTGGAGCCCCGCTGGGCCACGCGCCACAAGCCCGCCACCCAGGCGATGGGATCCGGCCCGTACACGATCACCAGCTACAGCCCGGGCGGCACCATCGAGCTGCGCGCCCGCGACGACTACTGGGGCCCCGCGCCCGCCATCCGCCGGGTCACCTTCCGGATCACCCCCTCCGAGGCCGCCCGCGTCTCCGGGCTGCTCTCCGGGGAACTCGACGCCGTCGCCGGGCTCGACCCGCAGGATCTGAACCGGCTGCGCGCCGACCGGGACTTGCGGATCCAGCGGCTGGACACCACCCGGATGGCCTTCATCAAGCTCAACACCCTCAAGGGCCCGATGCGCGACGTACGGGTGCGGCGCGCGGTCAACTACGCGGTCGACAAGCGGGCCATCACCTCCAGCCTGCTGAAGAACACCGTCGACCCCAGCCCGGGCCAGCTGATGACCCCGTCCTACTCCGGCTACACCGAGGGCCTCACCGGCTACCCCCACGACCCGGACCGGGCCAGGGCGCTGCTGCGCGAGGCCGGTTACGGCACGGGCCGCCCGCTGCGGCTGGAGCTGACCGTGCCCAGCGGTCAGTACGTGGCGGGCGAGCTGGTCGTGCAGGCCGTGGCGCAGCAGCTGCGCGAGATCGGCGTGAGCGTGAAGATCAACAGCGTGCCGTTCGCCGTCTACATGCAGAAGTACCTGCAGCAGAAGGCGATGCCCGACATGCAGTACATCACCCAGGCATGGCCCACTCTCGCCGCCGGCGGGCTCTACGGGCTCTTCGTCTCCGACAGCCCCTACGCGTACTGGCACGACGAGGAGTTCACCGGCGCCGTCACCCGGGCGCGCGGCACCGACGACCGCGCCGAGCGCGACACGCTGTACGGCCGGGCGGCGCGGCGCGCCCGCGACCAGGCCCCGGTGCTCTTCCTCTTCCCCCAGCCCGGCCTCCACGCCACCGCCGAGGGCCTGAACTGGCGGGCCAGACCCGACGACTGGGTCCGCCCCGCCGAGATGTCCTGGAAGGGGGCCACGCGGTGATCCGCTTCCTGATCCGCCGCCTCGCGCTGACCGTGCTGGCCGTCTGGGGCGCCCTCTCGGCCGTCTTCTGCCTGCTGCACTTCTCCGGCAACCCCGCCGTGCTGATGGCCCCGATCGGCTCCCCGCCCGAGAAGGTCGCCCAGCTCAGCCACGCCCTCGGCTACGACCGTCCGCTGGCCGAGCAGTACGCGTCGTTCTTCGGCGACGCCCTGCGCGGCCACTTCCCCGACTCGCTCACCTTCCAGCAGCCCGCCATGGACGTGGTGCTGCAACGGCTCGGCGCCACCGTGCTGCTGGCCGCCGTCGCCCTCGCCGGGGCCGCCGTCGCGGCGCTCCTGGTCGGGCTGTGGACCGGGTCGCGCGAGGGCGGCGGGGCCCGCCGCGAATGGCCCATGTGGCTGGTGTTCCTCACCCAGTCGGTGCCCGGCTTCTACATCGGTGTCCTGCTGGTGTGGGTCTTCGGTGTCGAGCTGGCCTGGCTGCCCACCTCCGGCGCCACCACCGCCACCTCCATCGTGCTGCCCGCGGTCACCCTCGCCTGCGGGGTGCTGCCGCCGCTGGCCCGGGTGTTCCGCAACAACCTCCGCGGTGAGCTGGCCCGCCCGTACTCCCGCACCGGGACGGCGCTCGGCATGAGCCGCGCCCGGGTGGTGCGGCACGCCGCGTACGGATCGATGCTGCCCACCGTCACCGTCCTCGGGCTGGAGGCGGGCGCGCTGCTCGGCGGCACGGTGATCGTGGAGTCGGTGTTCTCCTGGCCCGGCGTCGGCCAGCTCGCCATCACCGCCCTGCAGAACCAGGACTATCCGCTGGTCCTCGCCGACCTGACCTTCCTGATCATCGCCTTCGTCATGGTCAACCTGGTCGTGGACCTGCTCTACGGCGTGCTCGACCCGCGCGTCCGGCACCAGGCAGGAGAGAGCCGATGAGCCCCATGGACCAGCGAGGCCGGCGCTTCCGGCCGGGCGCGGCCGGCGCCATCGGCGCCGTGCTGCTGGCCCTCGTGGTGCTGATGGCGCTGCTCGCGCCCGTGCTCGCCCCGCACGATCCGCTCGCCCAGGACCTCGCCCACACCGACGCCGCGCCCGGCGTCCACGGCCATCCGCTCGGCACCGACCAGCTCGGCCGGGACCTGCTCAGCCGGCTGCTGTACGGCGCCCGCACCCCGCTGCTGGTGGGGGCGCTCGCCGTGGTCTGCGGCGGCCTGGTGGGGACGCTGCTCGGGCTGCTGTCCGGGTTCGCCCGCGGCTGGCTCGACCAGGTGCTCTCCCGGCTCGCCGATGTGCAACTGGCCCTGCCGTCCGTCCTGCTGGCGCTGTTGGTGCTGACCTTCGGCGGCCAGTCCACCGCCGTCCTGGTGCTGGTGATCGCGCTGACCGGCTGGCCCGCGTACTTCCGCCTCGTCCGCTCCCGGGTGCTCGCCCTGCGCACCATGGCGTATGTCGAGGCGTCGCTGACCCAGGGCGTCGCCACCTGGCGGGTGCTGAGCTACGACCTGCTGCCCGGGGTGCGCGGTCTCGTCGCCGTCACCGCCACCCTCGATCTGTCCCGCGCCGTGCTGATGGAGGCCGGGCTCACCTATCTGGGCCTCGGTGCCCAGGCGCCCGCCCCCGACTGGGGGCTGATGGTGGCCGAGGGGCAGGGACAGCTGCTCGGCGCCTGGTGGATCGCCGTGACTCCGGGCCTCGCCCTGGTGGCGCTGGTGATCGGCGCCAATCTGCTGGGGGAGCGGCTCGCCGAGCGCGGCG
This sequence comes from Streptomyces violaceusniger, assembly GCA_005405945.1. Classification (GTDB taxonomy): domain Bacteria; phylum Actinomycetota; class Actinomycetes; order Streptomycetales; family Streptomycetaceae; genus Streptomyces; species Streptomyces violaceusniger. The sequence continues at coordinate 1,929,541 of BJHW01000001.1, read as the reverse complement.
GGGGACGCCGCGCGGCCCGCAGCACCGTGAAGAAGACCGTGACCGCGAGGAGCACCACCGCATGATCCCCGACACCGAGACCGTCCGCGCCCGCTGGGCCCGCGTACAGCACCACCTGCGGGCCGACGGCGTGGACGCCATGGTCGTCGTCAAGCCGCAGAACACCTTCTACCTCTCCGGCTACACACCGATGATCTACTCCCATCCGGTGCTGGTGGTGCTGCCCGCCGAGGGCGAGCCGGTGTTCATCCTGCACGCGCTGCGCGCCCACAGCTCCCGTACGGTCTCCCGGATCTCCGACATCCGCCCCTACGGGCGCTGGGCCAAGGAGATCGGCCCCGACCACTGGTGGCAGGTGCTCGCCGGGGTGATGGCCGAACGCGGGCTGGGCGACGCCAGGATCGGCATCGAGGGCGAGTTCCTGCCCGTCAACTACCAGCGCAGGCTGGAACTCACCCTCCCCGGCGCGGTGTTCAGCGACACCGGCCAGGCCCTGATGCGCGCCCGCTACGTCAAGGACGCCGCCGAGCTCGAATCGCTCCGCGTCGCCTGCGAGATCGCGGACGCGGGCATGGACGCGGCGCTGGAGGCGGTCGCCGCGCGGCGCAGCGAGGTCGAGGTCTCCTCGGCCGCCATGCGCACCATGCAGGAGGTGTGGTCCAGCCTCCACCCCGACCGGCTCGCCATGGACTTCGGCAACCTCGAGGGCGGCGTCTTCAACGCCCTGTGGGCCTACTCCCTGGTCGGCGACCGGGTGCCGATGAACTCCGCGCCGCCCACCTCCCGCCGCCCGGTCGACGGCGAGATCCAGTGGACCGTCATCTGGACCGCCATCGACGGCATGCACGCCGAGAACGAGCGCAGCGTCGCCGTCGGCCCGCTGCCCGCCGAGCGGCAGCGCGCCTTCGAGGCGCTGCTGGCCATCCGCGCGGAGGTCCAGCCCGTTCTGCGGCCCGGACTGACCTGCGCCGAGGTCTACGAGGCGGCCCGGGAGAGCTACGTCCGGCACGGCTACGGCGACTACCTCCCCGGCCGCATCGGCCACGGACTGGGCCTCGGCCCGCATGAGCAGCCGAGCCTCGGCCCCAACGACGACCTGGTGCTGGAGCCCGGGATGACGCTCACCTTCGAGCCCAACCTGCGCATCCCCAGCTTCGGCGGGCTCCAGCACTCCGACAGCCTGGTGATCACCGAAGACGGCCATGAGCTGCTGACCCACACCCGACGCGACCTGATCCAGGTCTGAGCGGTCTGAGAGGACGGAACCGGTGACGGAAGTGGAACGGGTGAATCCGCTGCTGGAGGTGTCCGGCCTGAGCGTCGCCTTCCCCGACGCGGGCGTCGAGGCCGTACGCGAGGTGTCCTGGCAGGTCCGGCCGGGCGAGACGGTCGGCCTGGTGGGGGAGTCCGGCTCGGGCAAGAGCGCCACCGGACTGGCGGTCCTCGGCCTCCACGGGCCGCGGGCGCGGATCACCGGATCCATCCGGCTCGGCGGCCAGGAGCTGGTCGGCGCCGGCGAACGCACCCTGCGCGAACTGCGCGGCCGCCGCGTCTCGATGGTCTTCCAGGACGCCCTCGACGCGCTCAACCCGTACCGCACGGTCGGCGCCCAGATAGCCGAGGCGTACCGGCTGCACCACGACGTGAAGCGGTCCGAGGCCCGCACCCGCGCCGTGGAGCTGCTGGAACGCGTGGGCATCGACCGGCCGGGGCGGCGCGCCAAGGAGTATCCGCACCAGTTCTCCGGCGGGATGCGCCAGCGTGTGATGATCGCCGCCGCCCTGGTCAACGAACCGGAGCTGGTGATCGCCGACGAGCCCACCACCGCGCTGGACGCCACCGTCCAGGCCCAGGTCCTGGAGCTCCTCGCGGAGCTGCAGCGCGAGATGGGCATGGCGGTGGTGCTGGTCACCCATGACTTCGGGGTGATCGGTCAGATGTGCTCGCGCGTGGTGGTCATGTACCGGGGCCGGGTCGTCGAACAGGGCCCGACCGACCGCATCCTGACCACCGCCGAACACCCCTACACCCGCGCCCTGGTGGCATCCGTCCCCCGCATGGACGACACCCCCGGCACCCGCCTGGCCACGGTCCCCGAAACCGTCGCCGCCCTGGTGGGCCCCGTGGACGAGGAGTCCCTGGCCGACCCCGCCCTGCGCATCCCCTCGGGCGCACCGGCGGGTAATCCAGCCCGTCCGGCGACCCCGGACCGGGGTCCGGGGCGGAGCCCCGGCGGGGGTGTGGGGGCGGAGCCCCGGTTCGGGAAGGGGCGGGGTGGGGAAGACCCCCTGCTCCAGGTCCGATCCCTCACCGTCACCTACCCGGGCACCCTCACCCGCCCCCCACTCAAAGCCGTCGACGACGTCGACTTCGCCATCGCACCCGGCGAATCCTTCGGCCTCGTCGGCGAATCCGGCTCCGGCAAGAGCACCATCTCGCGCGTCCTGCTCGGCCTCCAGCGCGCGGGCTCCGGAAGCGTGCACTTCGACGGCGAGGACATCACCCGCGCCACCCGGCGCCGCCGCCGCGAGCTGGCCGCCGGGATCCAGATGGTGTTCCAGGACCCCTACGGTTCGCTCAACCCCGACCGCCGCATCGGCGACACCATCGGCGCCGCCCTCCCCCGCGGAGCGGCCCGCCGCGATCGGGTCGCCGCGCTGCTCACCGAGGTCGGCCTGGACCCGGAGCTGGCCGGCGCCTACCCGGACCGGCTCTCCGGCGGGATGCGCCAGCGCGTCGGCATCGCCCGCGCCCTCGCGCCCGGGCCCCGGCTGCTGGTGGCCGACGAGCCGGTGTCCGCGCTCGACGTCTCCGTCCAGGCGCAGGTGCTCAACCTCCTCACCCAGCTGCGCCGGGACCGGGGCCTGGCGATGCTCTTCATCTCCCACGACCTCACCGTCGTACGGCACATGTGCTCGCGGATCGCCGTACTGCGCCACGGCCGGATCGTCGAGACCGGGGACCGCGAGCAGATCATGGAGCGCCCGGGCAGCGACTACACCCGGGCGCTGATCGAGGCCACACCGTCCCCGCGCCGCCCGGCATGACCGGCAGGAAGGGCCCCGAGGTGCACGACGCCGTACGGAAAGCCGTACCGAAGACCGACCATCCCACCGACGTCATCGACGGCCCGGACGTCCTGGACCACTTCGCGGGCGCCACCCCGGAGCTGGCCCGGCTGCGCGCCCTGCGCCCGGACCTGATCGAGCTGGAGCAGCGCGCGTACGACGTGCTGTTCCCACCCGGCCCGGGGACGGCCGCCGACACCGGCGTCAGCGGCACCGATACCGGCGTCAGCGGCACCGATACCGGCGTCAGCGGCACCGATACCGGCGTCAGCGGCACCGATACCGGCGTCAGCGCCACCGACACCGGCGTCAGCGCCGCCGAACGCGCCGCGGCCGCCCTCGCCGTGGCCGTCGAGCACCGCCGCGCCCCGGCCGTCGGCCACTACCGCGCGCTGCTCGAGGCCGCCACGGGGGACACCGCCACCGCGGACCGGATCACCGCCCGCGCCCCACTGAACGGTGGGAGGACGACGCCGGAAGCACACCGCATCGCCGCCGCCGTCGCCCACGCCCGGCTGCTCACCCACACCCCGGCCGAGGGCGGACCGGACGCGCTGCGCGCCGCCGGATTCACCGAACCGCAGATCGTGACGCTCTCCCAGACCGTCGCCTTCGCCAACCACCAGATGCACCTGGCCGCCGGGCTGGCGCTGCTGGCCACCGGTGATCCCGGCACCGGTACCCACCCCGCCGCGCCCTCGACCACCGTGTCCGGCGGGCCCCAGTACACCACCGACGTCCTCACCTGGCGCCCCGCCATCCGCCCGCTCGCCCCCGAGGAGCTGAGCGAGGAACACCGCACCGCGCTCGCCGGCAAACGGCGCGTCGACACCCCGTACTTCCGCACCCTCGGCCACGACCTCGGCATTCTCGCCGTACGGACCGCCATCGACCTGGCCGCCTTCACCGCCGAGGGCGGACTGCCGCGTGCCGAGCGGGAGTTGGCCGCCACCGCCGTATCGCTGTACAACGGGTGTGTCTACTGCGCCTCGGTGCACGCCCGGCTCACCGCCCGGCTGCACGGCGACCCCGCACCGGTGCACCGCTTCCTGGCCCACGGCTCCACGGCCGTCCTCGGCCGCCGCTGGAAGCTGATCGCCCGGCTCGCCGCGGGGCTCGCCCCGGTCCCGGCCACCGCCGCCGAAGCCGATGTGGAGGCGCTGCGCGCGCTGGGCCTCACCGAGCTCGCGCTGGTCGACCTCGTACACTGTGCGGCGTTCTTCGGCTGGGCCAACCGCCTGATGCTGAGCCTCGGTTCGGTCGAGGGGGAGGCTCAGGAGAACGACGGAAGGACGGCCACCGGATGACCCCGGACCCGCCAGGCGACGCGATGGCCCCGGACCCGTCGGGCCATGCGATGGCCCCGGACGCGCCGCCGACCTCGGAGCCGCCGCCGAACCCGGACCCGCCGCCCGCTCCCACCCCCCGCCCCCACAGCTCGCACTGGGGCACCTTCACCGCCGCACCCCTCCCCGGCGGCGGCCTCGAGGTGATCCCCGATCCGGGCGACCCCGACCCGTCGCCCCTGCTGCGCAACGTCCCCGCCGCGCTCGGCCCGCGGGGCCGGGTCCTCGCACCGCACGTCCGGCGCGGCTGGCTGGAGCACGGCCCGGGGCCCGACCCCGGGCGTGGCGCGGACACCTATGTCCGGGTGTCCTGGGACGAGGCGATCTCCCTCCTGGTCCGGGAGTTCGGCCGGGTCCGCGCCGACCACGGCAACCGCGCCGTCTTCGGCGGTTCCTACGGCTGGGGCAGCGCGGGCCGCTTCCACCACGCGCAGAGCCAGATCCACCGCTTCCTCAACTGCTTCGGCGGCTACACCCGTTCGGTCAACACCTACAGCCTGGGCGCGTCCCGCACCCTGCTGCGCCATGTCGTCGGCGACGACTCGCCGATCAGCGCCCCCACCACCTGGCCGGTGCTGGCCGAGCACACCGGCCTCTTTCTCTGCTTCGGCGGCATGCCGGCCAAGAACTTCCAGGTCAACGCGGGCGGCCTCAGCCGTCACCGCACCGCGGAGCGGCTGGCCGCGGCGCGCGCCCGCGGCGCCCGGTTCATCCTCGTCAGCCCGGTGCGCGACGACCTCGCGGCCGAACTCGACGCCGAGTGGCTGGCCACCGTCCCCGGCACCGACACCGCGCTGATGCTGGCGCTCAGCCATGTCCTCATCGAGGAGGGGCGCTACGACGCGGACTTCTGCCGCACCCACTGCACGGGCTTCGACATCTTCGCCCGCCATGTCCTCGGCCAGGACGGCTCCGCTCCCAAGACCCCGCGCTGGGCCGAGGGGATCTGCGGCATTCCCGCCGCCCGGATCGCCGGACTCGCCCGTGAGCTGACCCGGCACCGGACCATGATCTCCCTCAGCTGGTCCCTGCAACGCGCCCACCGTGGTGAGCAGCCCCTGTGGGCGGGGATCGCCCTGGCATGCCTGCTCGGCCAGATCGGGCTGCCCGGCGGCGGCTTCGGCCATGGGTACGGAGCCACCGCCGGGATCGGCGCCGGCACCCTCCCGTACCGGCTGCCCACCCTCGAGCAGGGCAGCAACCCCGTCCCCGACTTCATCCCCTGCGCCAGGATCGCCGATCTGCTGCTGTGCCCGGGGGAGACCTTCACTTACGACGGCGGCCGGTACACCTACCCCGACATCCGCCTCGTCCACTGGGCTGGTGGCAACCCCTTCCACCACCACCAGGACCTGGCCCGGCTGCGCCGCGCCTTCGGCCGCCCGGACACGGTCGTGGTCCACGAGCCCCACTGGACGGCCACCGCCCGCCACGCCGATGTGGTCCTGCCCGCCACCACCACCCTGGAACGCGAGGACATCGGCGGCGCGAGCCAGGACGCGGCGCTCATCGCCATGCACCGCGTCGCCGACCCGGTCGGCGAGGCCCGCGACGACTTCCGCGCCCTGTCCGACCTCGCCGACGGGCTCGGCATCGGCCATGACTTCACACAGGGGCGCGACCAACGCGGCTGGCTGGAACACCTCTACGAGAGCTGGCGCGCGGGGCTGGACCCGCGGTACGCCCCCGAGGAGGACTTCGGCACCTTCTGGCGGGCGGGCCGGATCCCCCTGCGCGGCCTGCGCGAGTACCACACCCTCTACGCCGATTTCCGCGCCGACCCCGGCGCCCGTCCGCTGGCCACCCCGAGCGGCCGCATCGAGCTGGCCTCGGCGACCATCGCCTCGTACGGCTACGACGACTGCCCGGGCCACCCGGCCTGGCTGCCCCCGGACCCGGACCCGGGGCAGGACGCCGCGTACCCCTTCTGGCTCGTCGCCAACAACCCCGCCACCCGGCTGCACAGCCAGCTCGACCACGGCGAGCTGAGCGCGTCGTCGAAGGTCGCGGGCCGCGAGCCGGTCCGGCTGCACCCGCGGGACGCCGGGGCGCTGGGACTGGGCGACGGCGATGTCGTGCGGATCCGCAGCGCCGTCGGCAGCTGCCTGGCAGGAGTGCGGATCAGTGACGCGGTACGCCCCGGGGTGGCCCAACTCGCCACCGGCGCCTGGTGGGACCCCTCCGCCCCCGAGGTGGCCATCTGCGTCCACGGCAACTCCAACGCGGTCACCCGCGACATCGGCACCTCGCGGCTGGCCCAGGGCTGCACCGGACAGCTCACCCGCGTCGCCCTCGAGCGCTACGACGGCCCCCTGCCCCCGGTCCGCGCCCACGGATAGCTCCCGGCCGACTGTCGGCGTTTGCTGGTACTGTCCCGGATCACAGTGAAACGAACAGAAGTTCTACAAGGGGTGGGGTTTATGGCCATGGTCGTACATGGGGGACATGGCAGAGGTACCCGAGCCGCCGGTGCCGTGCTCACCGCCGTGCTGCTCTGCGGCGGCGCGGTCGGCTGCGGATCGTCCGGGGCGGACGGAAAGCACGAGGGCAAGGCGGGGGAGAAGTCCTCGGAGCAGGTGCGGATGGCCCCGGCGGCGGCCGTGCGCACGGCCGCCGAGAAGAGCGAGAAGCTCACCTCGTTCCGCTACCGGATGAGCGGTCGCACTCCCGAGGACGGGCGGATCGAGGGCGAGGCGGCGATGAGCCTCGAGCCGGTCGCCGTCCGCATGAAGATGCGCGCGGTCGGCCAGGGCGCCGACGCGGCGGTGGAGATCCGGATGCTCGACGGGGCGATGTACCTCGACGGGGCAAGGAGGCATCCGCCGGGCTGGACGGCAAGAGCTGGCTCAAGCTGGACCTCTCGGCCCTCGGCGAGAAGGAGACCGGCTCGCTGGGCGGCGGTTCGCTCTCCCGTCAGGCCGACAAGAACCCGGCCGACGAGTCGGCCTTCCTCTCCGGCTCCGACGATGTGAAGCGGGTCGGCGAGGAGACCATCGACGGGGTGCGGACGACGCACTACCGGGGCACCATCACCCTCGGCCAGATGCGCGCGAGCCTGAAGGACGAGGACGCGACGACCCGCGAGCGCCGCGAGAAGAACCTCAAGGCGTACGAGGAGATGGGGGTCGACCGGCTGTCCATGGACATGTGGATCGACCCGGACGGCCACACCAAGCGGTTCCGCATCCGCGGCGAGGGGGAGAAGGGCCCGCTCGACATGACCATCACCTTCTCGGCCCTCAATGAGCCGGTCACGGTGAAGGCGCCGCCGGCCGACCAGACCACGGACATCTCCGAGCTGGCGCGCGGGCCGAGGGCTGATCCGGCGGGGGCGGCCTCACCTATGGGCGGTCGCCTCACCTATGGGCGGTCGCCTCACCCGTGGGCGGCCGCGGCGGGCTCAGACGCCCGGTGCGCCCGTCCCGGCCGTGAGGGCCGAGTCGTCCTCCACCCGTGCGCCGGGCAGCCGGTGCCGGGCGGCGACGAGGGCGGCGTCCACATCCCGCGTCCCGGTCGAGACGCACAGGGTGTAGGCGAGATCGTCCATCCGCTGTCGTACCGCGGTGCCGCCCGATTCGGCGTGCAGCATCCGCAGCGTCTCGTACTGCTCGATGAGGTTCTGAAGGACGACCGGGTGGGCCATCAGCACGGCAGTGGTCCTTTCTCAGCCGACGGGGTGACACCAGGCGGGTACCCCCATGGCCGGGGCCATGTACGTGTTTCATCTGACAGAGGCAGCCGACAGCGGCCGCCGACAGCGGCAGCCGACAGCGGCCGCCGACAGGGGCCGCCGACAGCGGCCGCGCGGGTCAGATGTCGCGTCGCTCCAGGGGCCGGTTGGCCGGGCCCTGGAGCACCCGGCCGTCGGTGCCGAACCGGGAGCCGTGGCAGGGGCACTCCCAGGCCCGCTCGGCGGCGTTGAACGCCACGAGACAGCCCATGTGGGTGCACCGGGCCGAGACCGCGTGAGCCGTACCGTCCTCGTCCCGGTAGACGGCGCGGGCCCGCCCGTCCAGGCGGACCACGGCCCCGGTGCCCGGGCCGATCCGGTCGACCGAATCGGCCCGCGGGGTGCTCAGCCGGTCGCCGACGAAATGCTTTCCGACGTGGACCTGGTGTCCGAGCAGCGCCGGGGCCTCGCGCAGCGCGGTCCCCAGCCGCCGGGGGTCGTACAGCCCGGCCCACTCCGGCCGCTCACCGCCGATGAGCGCGGTGAGCAGCCGGCCCGCCATGATGCCGCCGCTCAGGCCCCAGCCCGCGAAGCCCGTCGCGACATAGGTGTGGCGCGCGCCGGGGTGGAAGGGGCCGACCATCGGCACGGTGTCGGTCGGGTCGTTGTCCTGGGCGGCCCAGCGGTGGGTGATCTCCACGCCGGGGAAGCGCTCCCGGGCCCAGTCCGCCAGCCGCTCGAACCGCTCGGGGGTGTCCCCGGTGCCGGGGGTGAAGGTCTCGCCGGTCACGATCAGCAGCCGCTTTCCGTCGCCGTACGGCGCGGTGCGCACCGAACGGGTGCGCCGGTCCGGGGTGATGTACGCGCCCCGCGGGTCCCGGTCGGCGGGAAGGGGCCCGGCCACCACGAGTTCGCGGCGCGGTGAGAGCCGGGCGAACAGCAGCGCCCGGTCGAACACCGGGTAGTGGGTGGCGATCACCACGTCCCCCGCCGTCACCACCGTCCCGCCCTCAGTGGTGACCCGGCACGGGGTGCCCTCGTCCAGGCCGGTGGCGCGGGTGTGTTCGTGGATCAGCCCGCCGCGGGCGCGCAGATCCTCGGCGAGCCCGAGGAGGTAGGTGCGCGGATGGAACTGCGCCCCTCCCTCGACCCGGACCGCGCCCGCGACCGGGAAGGGCAGCCCGGTCTCGGTCACGTACGAGGCGGGCAGCCCCGCCTCGCTCGCGGCGTCCGCCTCGGCGCGTATGGTGTCCGCGCGCGCCGGGTCCTCGGTGTAGGTGAAGGCCGGGACGCGCTCCAGATCGCAGTCGATGCCGAGTTCGGCCGCGATCGCCGCCGCCCGCTCGACGGCGTCCGACTGCGACTGGGCGTACATCCGCGCGCCCTCCGGTCCGCGGGTGCGCCGCAGCCGGTCGTAGATCAGCGAGTGCAGCGCCGTGAGCTTGGCGGTGGTGTGGCCCGTGACGCCCGCGGCGATCCGGTCCGCCTCCAGCACCGCCACCCGGTGCCCGGCGCGGGCCAGCTCCCACGCGGTGCTCAGCCCCGCGATCCCGGCGCCGATCACGGCGACATCGACCTCCAGGTCCTCGGTCAGGGCCGGGTGGGGGTGCCGGGCGGGGCGGTGTCCATCCAGTACGACTCGGGCGCGCCAGGAAGTTCGGTCATCGTCCCCGGGTGCCCACCGGTGACCGCCTGAAGCGGATGACGCCTGCGGCGGGCTGCTCCCCTCCTCTTCTCCTCTTCCCGACAGCATCGATATGCGGCTCCGCCGGTGGCGGGGGCTCCGCCTTCGACCTCGGGGTCCGGGGGCGAAGCCCCGGTGGTAGGCGGGCGGGTGAGGCGGGCGAACCGGCCGTGGCCTACGCCGGGCCCTCGGCCGCGATCAGCGCCGAGGCGGCCCGGGAGTGCAGCGAGTCCAGGGTGGTGAGCTGCTGCCCGGCCCGCTCCAGCAGCTCCGCGAGGCGGCCCGTCTGGAGCCGGGTGTCATGGACGGCCACGGCGAGCAGTGAGCGCCACAGCAGCGCCTTGCCCTCCACACCGACCCGGAGCGCCTCCAGCCCCACCAGCGTGTTCACCCCGGTGCGGCGGCGCGGCCGGCTGCCCGGCGTCAGCCGCGCCGTGCGCTCGGCCGCCCGCGAGGCGCGGAGCTTGCCGCGGCGGACGGGGACGTCGAGCGAGGCCATGCACCACAGCAGCGACCTGCGGTCCTGGATGAGCTCCGCGGTGAGCCTCGCCAGTTCGCCGCCGTAGGCCGAGCGCCGGTGTCTGCGGGTCATCCGGCGGGCCAGCCCGACCGCCGCCGTGGCGGCCACCAGATGGTCGTTGAGGTAGATCCCGAGCCACGGCGGCGCGTGGATGCCGCCGGAGCGGGTCGCGGCCGGTACAGCCATGGTCGTCCTCCCGACGCCGGGCCCCGAGCAGCGCTGTCAGGACTCCGACGGGTACCCGCCGGGAGGACTCCCAAGAGACGGCCGCCGGGAGGTCGCTCCGCGGGCCGCGGCCGGGGTGCAGGGCGCCGCCGGCGAGCGGGGCGGGGGAGAGGGTGCGGGCGGTCGCGGCCGTCGCGTCCAACCCGTGCGGCCCACGGCCGCCAGGGTCCGCAGCTTCACGTTGTACGTCTGTGAGCCGCGCTCGAGCAGGGAGAACGCCGTCCGCCCCGCGGGCAGCCGATAGCGCTCCCGCGGAACGCCAGGGGGCTCGGCCCCGGGGGTACCCCGGACCGAGCCACACCTTGGCCAGACCGGCGGAACGAGTCAGCGCGGCCCCGGCGCGCGCATGGCGTGCAGCGGTCCGCAGTGCAGCGGCGTCGTGCGCCACCGCGCGGTGAAGGCGCGGTCCGCGAGGGAGCAGGTGACCAGCAGGTGGTGCGGGGTCTCCAGGAACGCGATGTCCACGGTCAGGGTGTCCGGGTCCGTCCAGCCCCGCTCACCGCCGTGGGGACGGGCGCCTCCGGCCCGGTGTGCACCCGCCACCCCGCGCCGTCGAACCCCAGGTCCAGCCGGGACGTCCGCTCGGCCAGCGAGAGGCCCCATCCGCCGGAGCCGTCCTCGGCCACGGTGACCCCCGTCAGGGTCGGCTGGTCCGCGCAGACGCCGCCTTCGGGGGTGAACTCCGCGCCCGACCAGGAGCCGGGGTCCGCGAGCGGTGCGGGCTTCGCCGCCAGCGGCGGCAGGGCGAGCCGGGACAGCCGCCGCTCCAGCGCGGCGTCCTCGTCGCCGCGGCCGGTGAGCGGCGCGTCGCCGAACGCGGGCAGCAGATGCTCCCAGACCGCGTCCAGGACGGCCTGCATCCGCTCGGTGTCCGCCGTAGTGGCGATCACCACATCGTGCTCGGGCAGCACCAGGCAGAACTGTCCGTACGCCCCGTCGCCCCGGTACCCGTGCCGGGACATCCAGAACTGGAGCCCGTACCCCCGCCGCCAGTCCGGCCCCGAGCCGCCTGCCATGGCCTCCTCGGTCGGTATCCACAGCCGCGTCGCCTCGGCGACCCAGGAGTCCGGAAGCAGCCGCTCGCCCTCCCACTCACCGCCCCGCAGATACAGCAGCCCCAGCCGGGCGATCGCGTCGGTGGCCGCGAACAGCCCGCTGAAGCCGAGGTCGCGCCCGGCCGGCACCTGGAGCCAGGCCGCCTCGCCGATGCCCAGCGGATCGAACAGGCGCGGCCGCAGATACTCCGTCAGCGACTGCCCGGTCACCCGCTGGACGATCGCGGCGAGCGTGTACGTGGCGGGCTGGTTGTACGCGAAGACGGTGCCCGGCGCGCGATCCGGCGGCAGCCGCAGGAAGCCGCGCACGGGCTCCTCCGGGTCCGGCCCGAACGCCCGCTCCAGCGTCTCCTCGAGGTGTCCGCTGGCCATGGACGCGACATGGCGTACCAGCATGGCGCGGCTGCCCGGGTCGGTGATCTCCGCCTCGAACTCGGGGAAGTACGAGATCACCGGAGCGTCGAGGTCCAGCAGCCCCTCGGCGGCGGCCAGCCCCGCCGCCGTGGAGGTGAAGCTCTTGCTGAGGGAGTAGAGCAGATGCGGCCGCTCGGCGGTGTACGGCGCCCACCAGCCGGAGGCGATCAGCCGGCCGTGGCGCAGGATCATCAGACTGTGCGGCTCGATGTCCGGCGCGCCCTCGACGGCGTCGAGGAAGGCGTGGACGCCCCGCGCGTCCACGCCCTCGGCGGCGGGGGTGCTGGTGGGCAGCGGATGAGCACTCATCAGACGGGTCCTCATGGGGTCAGGGGTGGGCTGCGCCAACCCTCCCCGGCGGGGCGGCGGGTGTCCAGAGGGTTTTGTGCCGTCGCCCGGCCGGGCGGAGGGCGCGGCCGCGGCGGGCCGAGGGCCCGCTGAGAGGATCGGCGGTGACGGATCGCCGGTGATCCGCGAACGCACCAGACGCCGGAAGGAACGAACACCTCGTGACCGACTCCGTGACCGACCGCGTGACCGACGACGACGCCGTGCTGACGCGCGTCGAGGGCCGCGCCGGACATCTCACCCTCAACCGGCCCCGCGCCCTCAACGCCCTCACCCATCCCATGGTGACCCGCATCGCCGGGGCCCTCACCGCCTGGGAGCGGGACCCGGCCGTAGCGGCCGTGGTGATCGACGGGGCGGGGGAGCGCGGGCTGTGCGCGGGCGGCGACATCCGCCTGATCCACCAGGACGTGACCTCGGGCGGCGGCGCGGCCTCGCGGGCGTTCTGGCGCGACGAGTACACGCTCAACGCCCGGATCGCCCGCTACCCCAAGCCGTATGTGGCCCTCATGGACGGCATCGTGATGGGCGGCGGCGTCGGGATCTCCGCCCACGGCGGCGTGCGGATCGTCACCGAGCGCTCCCGGGTGGCCATGCCCGAGACCACGATCGGCTTCGTACCGGACGTCGGCGGCACCCATCTGCTGGCCCGCGCACCGGGCGAACTGGGGACGCATCTGGCGCTCACGGGAGCGTCGGTGGGCGCCGCCGACGCCCTGGCCTGCGGGCTGGCCGACCATGTCGTCCCCTCCGGGCGGCTGCCCGCGCTGACCCGGGACCTGGCCGCGGAGCCGGTGGCGGACGTCCTGCCCCGGTACGCCGTCGAGGCCCCGGCCGGGACCCTGGACGGCCGGCGGGAGTGGATCGACCACTGCTATGCGGCGGACACCGTGGAGGAGATCGTGGACCGGCTGATGGCCGTCGGGGAACCGGCCGCCAAGGAGACCGCCGAGACCCTTCTCGCCAAGTCCCCCACCGCGCTGAAGGTCACGCTGGCCGCCGTCCGCGGGGCCCGGGCGCTCGGCTCGCTGGAGCGCGTCATGGAGCAGGAGTACCGCGTCTCCTGCGCGGCCCTGTCCCGCCCTGACCTCATCGAGGGCATCCGGGCCCAGGTGATCGACAAGGATCGCCGTCCCCGCTGGACCCCGGCGGCTCTCGCCGAGGTCACCGAGGCGGAGGTGGCCGGTTTCTTTCTGCCGCCCGCCGACGGTGACCTCCGCCTCGCCGACGTTCCGTAGCCGGACGCTTCGGCGGCGTCGATGGAGGGACCATCGGCGTCGACGGACGAAATAGTGTGCCAAGCGGCACACTTCAACGGGGTGGCCCGGCCCGGCGGCCGGGGAGCGCGGCAGCAGCGCCAACTGGCCCGTGCGATCAAGAACGCGCGGGAGCCGGCGCTGCTGCCCTACGGCCCGGGCCACGGGGTGTCCGGCGCGTGGCAGGGGCTTCGCCCCTGGCCCGCCGCGGGCGTCACGATCCGTCGGACACCCGCTATGAGCTCACCGGCGCACCGGCTCGGTGGCGTCGGCCGTGGTGTTCAGATCGCGGTCGAGGGTTTCCGGGGACATCCGGGTGGCGACGAGGCTGACCGCCGTGACCAGCGACATATAGACGGCGACCGGTATCCAGGAGCCGGAGAACGCGGTGAGGAGCGCGCTGCAGATCAGCGGCGCGACCCCGCCGCCGATCACTGAGGAGAACTCCCGGCCCAGTGTGACGCCCGCGTAGCGGTAGCGCTTGCCGAACAGTTCGGGGAAGTAGCTCATCTGGACGCCGACCGAGCCGTGGCAGGCCAGGATGAAGCCGATGACGATGGCCACGGTGATCGCCACGTGTGAGCCGGTGTTCAGCGCGATGAAGGTCGGGGCCGGCAGCAGTACCAGCGCGGCGGCGATGGTGGAGTACACCGGGCGCCGCCCGAGGCGGTCGGAGAGGGTGCCGAAGCAGATGGCCGCGAGACCGCCGCACAGGGCCCCGATCAGCAGCACCTGGGGGACGAAGTCCTTGTCGATGCCGACGCTGGACACCAGGTAGGAGGCCATGAAGACCTGGTAGGTGTAGGACTGGGTGCTGACGCCGAAGTTCATGAACAGCGCCAGCAGCATGGGCTTCCGACCGTGCCGGAAGACCTCCTTCACCGGTGAGGCGGGCCGCTCCCGCTGCTCCTTGAGCTCGGTGAAGACGGGGCTCTCGCTGAGCTTGCGGCGCAGCACGAGGGCGATCACGGTCACGAAGAGGCTGCTGCCGAAGATCAGCCGCCAGCCCCAGCTCATCAGGGCGTCGTCGGGGAGGCGTTGGGCGAGGATCCAGGCCACCGCGCCCAGGGCGGTGCCCAGCGCGGCGCCGGTCATGACGAGGGAGGACAGTCTGCCGCGGCGTCCGGGCGCGGCCGTCTCGGTGAGCAGGGTGGCGCCGCCGGACTGTTCGGCCCCGGCCCCGAAGCCCTGTCCCATACGGCAGATGAGCAGCAGGATCGGGGCGAGCAGCCCCACCTCGTTGTAGGTGGGCAGCAGTCCGATGGCGAGGGTGGAGCCGCCCATCAGGAGCAGGGTCGCCACCAGCACCCACTTGCGGCCGAGGCGGTCGCCGTAGCGGGAGAAGAAGAGCCCGCCGAGCGGGCGGGCGGCGAAGCCCACGGCGTAGGTGCTGAAGCTGGCCAGGATGCCCACGGACGGTGAGGCGTTGGGGAAGAACAGTTCGCTGAAGATCAGCGCCGAGGCGGTGCCGTAGATGACGAAGTCGTACTGCTCGAGGGCGGTGCCGATGAGTCCGGCCAGGGCGGCGCGGCGCACCGCGCGGGGGTCGGCGGGTGGTTCGTAGGGGGCGGAGGGGGAGGTGGCCGGCGACGGGGGACGCGTCGGGGCGGGGGTGGAGTTGCTGTCCATGATCCATGCCTCCTTGAACGGATCGCTGCAGCGGAGCGGGGGCGGGGACGGCGGATGGAAGGGGACGGGGTACGGAGGGACGGGGGAGGTGGGGAGAAAAGGGGAGAAGGGGACGGGGTCAGCGGTGGGCGGGGGTCGGGAGGGCCCCTGCGGCGTCGGTGGCCGCGGCGGCGGGCCCGTGGCGGACGATGAGGTCGATCAGTTCGGAGACCCGGGCGGCGAAGTCCGGGTGGTCTCGCAGGCCGTCGCCGAGCAGCCCGCTGTCCAGGACGGCCTCGACGAAGGACGGCCCGGAGGCGGTGGCGCTCCGTCCGGCGATGGTGGCGAGGGGTTCCCGGGCGGGGTCCGCCATCGCGGTGGCGTGGGGGCCGGGGGAGAAGCCGGGGCGCGGTGCCACGCAGCACAGATAGGCGGCGACGGTGAGCGCCAGGTGGTGGGGCATGCGTCCGGCCCGCAGGTGGAACAGGGCGGGTTCGGGGACCCGTTGGCGCAGTTTGACCGAGCCGTCGGAGCCGACCTGCCGGGTGCGGTGGCCAAGGGCGGTGTTGGCCCAGCGGTCGAAGAGCTGCCCGATGTAGTGGTCGGGGTCGATGTCGGCGGGCACGGTGAGGGTCGGCAGGTAGTCGTCGTGGAGCACCGCGCGGGCGGCTTCGGCGATGAACGGCCGGGCGGTGGCGTCCGGGATGGTCTCCTGTCCGTCCAGCGCGCCGAGGTAGGCGATGAGGGAGTGGGTGCCGTTGAGCAGGCGCAGCTTCAGCAGTTCGTAGGGTTCGACGTCGTCGGTGAAGAGCGCCCCGCCGGTTTCCCAGCGCGGGCGTCCGGCGGCGAAGCGGTCTTCCATGACCCACATGCTGAAGGGTTCGGCGGGTACCGGGACGGTGTCGCGCAGGCCGAGGTGGGTGGCGACGGCGTCGCGGTAGGTGTCGGTGGTGGCGGGGACGATCCGGTCGACCATGGAGTTGGGGAAGGTCACCGCGGATTCCAGCCAGGGCGTGAGGTCGTCGCGTTCGGCCGCCGGGAGGGCCTGGGCGAACTCGTGGACCAGCCGCCTGGTCTGGGCTCCGTTGCCGACGAGGTTGTCGCAGCTGAGTACGGTGACGGGCCGGGCGTGGGTCCGCATGCGGCGCTGGAGGCCGCGGACGAGCTGGCCGATGGTGGTGCGTGGTGGCGTATCGCCGCGCAGGTCGGTCTGGACGGCGGGGGCGTCGAGGTCGAGGCCGCCGGTGCGCGGGGAGAAGGTGTAGCCGTGTTCGGTGACGGTCAGGGTGATGACGGCCGTGGCGGGGGCCGCGAGGGCGTCGAGGAGGTCGTCGGGCTGCTCGGTGGCCACCAGGGCGCCGGTGTGCACGGCGGGGACGGTGACGCGGGTGTCGTCGGGGGAGATCTCCACGACGGCGTAGGCCATCTCCTGGTCGCGCATCGCCCGTGCCACGGTGGCGGAGTGGCTGGCCACGCCGAGGATGCCCCAGGGGCCGTCGGTGTGGCGCAGGGCGGCCGCGGTGTGGACGGCCTGGTGGGCGCGGTGGAAGTTGCCCAGGCCCAGGTGGACGATGCCGGTTTCGGCGGGCGGGCGGGGGAGGGTCAGGGCGGCCGCGGGTGCGGTGGCGCGGCGGAGGCGGGGGAGGGCGTGCGGCATCGGTGTCACCAGTCCGTCATCGAGCCGTCGAGCCGTCGCGCGACCGGCAGATAGGCGGGTTCGTAGGGGTGGCGGGCGGCGAGTTCCTCGTCGATCTCGACGCCGATGCCGGGTGCGTCGCCGGGGTGGAGGTGGCCGTCGGCGTAGGACCAGGCGTGCCGGAACACCTCGTGGACCAGGGGTTCGTAGCCCATGTACTCCTGGATGGCGAAGTTGGGGGTGGCCAGGCCGAGGTGGAGCGAGGCGCCGAGGGCGACGGGGGAGATGTCCGAGGGGCCGTGCGGTCCGAGCCGCACCTGCCAGAGGTCGGCGAGGGTGGCGATGCGCCGCAGATGGCTGATGCCGCCCGCGTGGCTCACACAGGTGCGGATGAAGTCGACCAGTTGCTCGGTGATCAGCGTCTGGCACTCCCAGACGGTGTTGAACACCTCGCCGATGGCCAGCGGGACGGTGGTGTGGTGGCGGATGTGCCGCAGCACTTCCTGGTTCTCGGCGGGGGTGACGTCCTCCAGCCAGAAGAGGTCCGCCGGTTCCAGGCCGCGGCCGAGCCGGGCGGCCTCGCCGGGGGTGAGCCGGTGGTGGGTGTCGTGGAGCAGTTTCAGCTCGGGGCCCACGTGTTCGCGTATCCGGGTGAGGACGTGGGGGATGTGGCGGAGGTAGGCGTCGGTGTCCCAGGTCTCCTCGACGGGGGCGGCGCCCCGGCCGGCCGGTTCGTATCCGGTGCCGCTCCTGCTGACCCCGTAGACCATCTCCAGGCCGGGGACGCCGCTTTGGGCGCGTACGGCGCGGAAGCCGCGGTCCCGCCGTGCCTCGATGGACTCCAGCAGCTGGGGCAGGTCCCAGCCGGTGGCGTGGGTGTAGGCGAGGATCCGGTCGCGGACCGCGCCGCCCAGCAGCTGGTAGACGGGCTGTCCGGTGGTCTTGCCCTTGATGTCCCACAGCGCGATGTCCACCGCGCCGATGGCGGTCATGGTCACCGGTCCGCGCCGCCAGTAGGCCCCGCGGTAGAGGTACTGCCAGGTGTCCTCGACGCGGGCCGGGTCGCGGCCGATGAGGAGGGGGGCGAGGTGGTCGCGCAGATAGGAGGCGACGGCGAGTTCGCGGCCGTTGAGCGTGGCGTCGCCCCAGCCGGTGACGCCGTCCGCGGTGGTGATTTTGAGGAGGACGAAGTTGCGCCCCGGGCTGGTGACGAGGACGTCGACGGCGGTGATGGTGTCGGTTGTCGTCACGGGGCCACCGCCACCACGTTGTGGAGCGGTTCGCCCGTGGCGAGGCGGCGGATGTTGGCGGTGATGTCGGCGGTGCGGTGGATGAAGGTCTGGCGGGTGAGGCCCGAGGAGTGGGGGGTCATCAGCACGTTGTCCAGCGTGTCGAAGGGGTGCTTGCCGGGGGTGGCGGTGTGGCCGTCGGCGGGGTAGCGGTACCAGACGTCGATCGCGGCGCCGCCGATGATGCGGTCGCTCAGCGCCTGGTAGAGCGCGTCCTCGTCCACGACGGGGCCACGGCCGACGTTGACCAGGATCGCGTCCGGGCGCATCCGGGACAGTTCGGCCGCGCCGATCAGCCCGGTGGTGTGCGCGGTGAGCGGCAAGGACACCACCACGGCGTCCGAGCTCTCCAGCAGGGTGTCGAGGTCCTTGACGGTCCCGGTCCACAGCAGTCCGTGGGCGGCCGCGTCGACGTCCCCGCTCCGGGTGACGGCGATGCCCCGCGCGCCGAACGCCTGGAACAGCCGCCAGCAGCGGGCCCCGATGTGCCCGAAGCCGACGAACCCGACGGTGGCGGCGGTCAGGTCCTGGGCCCAGGGGGCCCGTGGGTCATGGGCGGGGGTGTCCCAGTGTGCTTCCCGGCGCAGTGCGGTGTGCTGGCGCAGAAAGCCACGGCGCATCAGGATCGTGGCGGACACGGTGTATTCGGCGATGGCGTTCTCGTGGTGGAAGGTGTTCGCCACCTGGGTGCCGGGCGCCAGCGCGGGGATGTCGATGTTGTCCGTTCCGGCTCCGGCGGCGTGGACCAGCCGGAGCCGGGTGGCGGCCGCGGCCATGGCGGCGGTGCACCGGCCGGACACCAGGACGTCCGCGTCCGCGATGGCGGCTTCTACCGCTTCGTTGTGCCGGGGGTCGGGCCAGTGGACGGCCGTGCCGTGGGGGAGGGCGGTCTCGAACTCGGTGCGCAGCGGGGCGAGATTGGGGTCGGCGACCACCACGGTCAGGGGGTCGGCGGTCATGAGGGGTCCTTGGTGGTGGTAGCGGCGGGGCCGGTGGAGCCGCGCACGATGAGCTGTGTGGGCAGCCGGTGCGTACGCGGGATCTGCCGCTCGCCCGCGAGGACCTGCTCCAGCATCTGGAGGCTGAGCGCCCCGGCGCGGGCCATCGGTACGGCCACGCTGGTCAGGGAGGGCTGGGAGACCTCGGCGAAGGGGATGTCGTCGAACCCGATGACGCTGAGGTCCCCGGGGACGCTCAGCCCCAGCGCCCGGGCGCCGGTCAGCACGCCGAGGGCCATCAGGTCGTTGTGGGCGATGACGGCGGAGGCGCCCGAGGCCATGACGCTCGCGGCGGCGGCGGTGCCGCCCGCCACCGTCTCGGCCTGCCAGCCCAGCAACTCCAGCTCCAGTCCGGCGCGTTCGGTCTCGGCGCGGATGAGGTCGACGCGGTGGGCGTTGGACCAGGAGCGCCGCATGCCCTGGACGTAGGCGATCCGCCGGTGTCCGAGGGCGGCGAGGTATTCCACGGCCTGGCGCATGCCGTGGGCGGCGTCGGCGAGCACGCAGTCGGTGCCGGACGTTTCGCGGTTGACCAGCACGGCGGGGGTGCGGCCGCAGATGTCGAGCACATCGTCCGCGTCCAGCCGGGGAGAGCACACGACCAGGCCGTCCGCCCGCTCCTTCAGGTGTGCGAGGACTTCGCGCTCACGGTCCGGGTCGAGGTCGGTGTCGGCGAGGACGACGGTCTGCCTGCGGTGGCGGCACTCGCCCTGCGCGGCCTTGACGAAGGCCCCGAAGACGGGGTTGGCGATATCGGGGACGACGAGCGCGACGGTGGCGGTCTCGGCCCGGGCCGCGGTGGCGCTCTCGGCGGTGCGCGCCACGGGCGGTTCGTATCCAAGCTCCTGCGCGACGGTCAGCACCTTGCGCAGGGTCTGGGAGCCGAGCCGGCCGGGGTCGCTGAACGCCCGGGACGCCGTGGACAGCGCGACATTGGCGCCTTTGGCGACATCGGTCAGGGTGGGGGCCATGGCGGCCCGTTACCGGTGCGACGGGGTGGGGTGGATGAACGGCATGTTGCATGGTCTTCACCGTTGCGCAACCTTGTCAATGCTTGCCAAAACTTTGGCAAGGCCGGTCGGCGCCGAAGCCTTCGGCGGCCTGGGGTGGCCTTTCGTGGTCCGGCGCGGTCTTCCCCGGCTCAATCCCTGACTCAACGGGTGCATGAGTGCGCGTGTATGCACATAATGGCCGTATGGAGCCCCCTCACCACGGACACCGGCACCACCACCGCCGGCAGCAGCTCGCGCATCTGCTGAAACCGCACTCCCACGAGTCGGCGCAGAAGGTCGACTCCGCGCTGGAGTCCTCGGCCGAGGGCATGCGCGCCCTGTGGCTCTCCCTCGCCGTCCTGGGCGCCACCGCGGTCCTCCAGGCCGTGGTCGTCGTGCTGTCCGGCTCGGTGGCGCTGCTGGGGGACACCGTCCACAACGCCGCCGACGCGCTGACCGCGCTGCCGCTCGGCGTGGCGTTCGTCCTGGGGCGCCGCGCGGCGAACCGCCGGTTCACCTACGGCTACGGCCGGGCCGAGGACCTGGCCGGGATCGTCATCGTCCTGACCATCGCCGCCTCGGCGGCGCTGGCCGCGTACGAAGCCGTGGAGCGGCTGCTGCACCCGCGCGCCATGTCCCATCCGGGCGTCGTCGCGGCCGCGGCGGTCCTCGGCTTCATCGGCAACGAATGGGTGGCCCGCCACCGGATCCGGGTCGGGCGGCGGATCGGCTCGGCGGCCCTGGTCGCCGACGGGCTGCACGCCCGCACCGACGGCTTCACCTCCCTGGCCGTGCTGCTGGGCGCGGGCGGCGCGGCGCTCGGCTGGCAACTCGCGGACCCGATCGTCGGCCTGGCCATCACCGCCGCCATCCTGCTCGTCCTCAAGGACGCGGCGCGCGAGGTGTTCCGGCGGCTGATGGACTCCGTCGACCCGGCGGTGATCGACGCGGGCGAGGCCGCCCTGCGCGAGGTCCCCGGAGTGCTGAGCGTGACCGAGCTCCGGATGCGCTGGATCGGCCACCGGCTGCGCGCCGAGGTCACGGTCGAGGTGGACGGCGGCCTGGATCTGCGGGCGGCGCACGATGTGGCGGTCGGGGCCGAACACGCCCTGCTCCACGCGGTGCCCCGGCTGACCGCCGCCCTGGTACACACCGATCCGGCCCCCGGGCCGGGCGCGGAGGACCCGCATCGTCTGCTGGCCCACCACGCCGGGTGAGTGCCACCCCGAGACGGATGTCCGCTCCTGTGGGGCTCAGTCGTGCGGTGGGGCCCCGGTGACCATGTGGTCCGCGTGGTTGACGGCCTCGGTGACCAGCCGGCGCAGATGGCCGTCGTGGAGGGAGTACACCGAGCGACGGCCCTCCTTGCGCACCTGGACCAGCCCGGCCAGCCGGAGCTTGGCCAGATGCTGGCTGACCGCCGGGCGGGCCGCCCCGCTGGCCTCGGTGAGGGTGTTGACATCGGCCTCGCCCCGGGCGAGGGACCACACCAGATGCAGCCGGGTCGGGTCGGACAGCAGTGAGAAGACATTGGCGGCCGTGGCGAACTGCGCCGCGCCACTGGGATGCGCATGCGACCGTGTCGCAGTTGAGGAGGGTTCGCTGACCGGCATGTCCCCATCGTAGAGCCGCGGGCGAAGGGCGGACCCCGCCCGGCCCGCGCGGTGTCGAGCGGGAGGACCGGCCGAAGCGCGGCCGGTGGCAGAAGCCCCGCACGCATACTGGAGCACATGCACTACGCCGTCTGCCGCCAACTTCCGCCGCCGCGCGCCCTCGGATCCGCCACCGCCCCATCCCCGGGGCGCGGCTGAGCGATGGGGGACACGGCGAACACCACTGCCGGACCGGGGGAGTTGCGGCGGCGCCTCGGCGTTTTCGACGCGGTCGTGGTCGGCCTGGGGTCGATGATCGGCGCGGGCGTCTTCGGGGCGCTGGGGCCCGCGGCGCGGGAGGCGGGGACGGGGCTGCTGCTCGGCCTGGTGGCCGCCGGAGTGGTGGCGTACTGCAACGCCACCTCCTCCGCGCGGCTGGCCGCCCGCTATCCGCGGTCGGGCGGCACCTATGTCTACGGCCGTGAGCGGCTGGGCGACTTCTGGGGGTATCTGGCCGGCTGGGGGTTCGTGGTCGGCAAGACCGCCTCCTGCGCGGCGATGGCCCTGACCGTCGGCTCCTATGTCTGGCCCGCCCAGGCGCACGCGGTGGCGGTGGCGGCCGTGGTGGCGCTGACGGCCGTCAACTACGTGGGCGTGCACAAGGCCGCCTGGCTGACCCGGGCGATCGTGGCCGTCGTGCTCGCGGTGCTGGCCGCCGTGGTCGTCGCCCTCCTCACCTCCGGCGAGGCGGACGCGGCACGGCTGGAGATCGGCGGCGACGCCTCCCCCGGCGGGGTGCTGCGCGCGGGCGGCCTGCTGTTCTTCGCCTTCGCCGGATACGCCCGGATCGCCACCCTCGGCGAGGAGGTCCGCGACCCGGCGCGCACCATCCCCCGCGCCATCCCCCTCGCGCTCGGCATCACCCTGGCCGTCTACGCGGCGGTGGCGATCGCCGCGCTGACCGTGCTGGGCAGCGGCGGGCTGGGCGCGGCGGGCGCCCCGCTGGCCGACGCCGTGCGCGCCGCCGGGCTCCCGGGGCTGGCGCCGGTGGTGCGGGCGGGCGCCGCGGTGGCCGCGCTGGGGTCGCTGCTCGCGCTGATCCTGGGCGTCTCCCGGACCACCCTGGCCATGGCCCGCGACCGGCACCTTCCGCCCGCGCTGGCCGCCGTGCACCCCCGGTTCGCGGTGCCGCACCGCGCCGAGCTGGCCGTGGGCGCGGTGGTGGCGGTCCTGGCGGCCACGGCGGATCTGCGTGGCGCGATCGGGTTCTCCTCGTTCGGGGTGCTGGCCTACTACGCCGTGGCCAACGCCTCCGCCTGGACCCTCACCCCGGCCGAGGGCCGCCCACCGCGGATCGTGCCGGGGCTCGGCCTGGCCGGCTGTCTGCTGCTGGCCTTCGCCCTGCCCGTCTCCTCGGTGGTCTCCGGCGCGGCGGTGCTGGCCCTGGGCGCCGCGGCCTACGGTGTGCGGCGCGCGACGGCCGCGTAGGCGATCCCCGCCACTGCGGCGCGCCGGGCCGGGAGGCGTCCCTTACCGCCGCTGTGAGCAGGGCATATACCGGTTTGTGAGGAAAGCCACCCCGGGCGGATTCCACGTACTGGAGAGCCGTCTGTGAGCATGGGTCGTCGCTGACGTACGGCACCCCGTGTCAGCCGGGCCCCGGACGCGGGCCCTCCCCCCTTCTGCCCCGTACCCGGAAACCGGCCCGACCTCGCCATGACCACCTCCCCGCCGCCCCTGATACCGAGGCCCCGCTCCCCGGAGCGGGGCAACCGCACCCCGTGGCGCAGCCTGCGCCACCGCGCCATGCGCTGGTGGTCGGCGGCGAACCTGGTGTCCAACGTCGGCACCTGGATGCAGTTGACCGTGCAGAACCTGCTGGTGCTGCACATCACCGGCTCCGCGGCCACCACCGGGCTCTCCCTCTCCGTGCAGGCCGCCCCGGGCTGCTCATGGGGCTGCTCGGCGGGGCGGCGGTGGACGCCTGGCCGCGCAAGCTCACCGCGGCCGTCAGCCAGGCCGTGCTGGGCCTCGTCGCCTTCGTCACGGCCGCCCTGGTCGCGTTCGACCTGCTCAACGTGGTCTCGCTGATGGTGCTCGCCGCGGTGACCGGTCTCGTCGCCACCGTGGACGCGCCCGCCTGCGCCCTGCTCGGCAACGATCTGGTGCCGCCCGACGACGTCCCCTCGGCGATCGCCCTGGGCTCCGTCGTCAGCAGCGCCGGCCGGCTCATCGGCGTGGCCTGCGCAGGTGTCGCGGTGGGCACGCTCGGCACCGCGGCCGCCTACGCCGCCAACGGGCTGTCGTTCCTGTGTGTCGCGGCCGTCATCCCCTTCCTGCGCCCCACCCGGGCGCGGCCACCGCCGCGGATCCGCCCACCGCGCGCCGGGACCGGTTCTCCGGTGCCGGTGCCCGCGACGGGCTGGCCTTCTTCGTGAAGCGGCCGCGTCTGGTCGCCCTCACCGTGATCACGGCGGTGAGCGCCGTCTTCGGCCGGAACTACGGACTGACCCTGGCGGTCCTGGTCACCGGCCCGCTGGCCGGGAGCTCCGAGGACTTCGGGACCGTGGCCACCGTCCTGGCCGTGGGCGGGATCGCGGGCGCGGTCCTCGCGGGGCGGATGCAGCGGCCGTCGGTGCGGATGGTGGGCGCGCTCGCCGCCGCCGGGGCGCTGCTCCAGGCGGTGGCCGGGCTGTCGCCTGGGCTGATCCCGCTGCTGGTGCTGGTGGCCCCGATGGCGGTGGCCGAGTCGGTCTCCGACACGGCCGGTACCACGGTGCTCCAGACCGATCCGCCGCCCGGGATGCGCGGCCGGGTGCTCGGCGTGTGGCGCACCGCGCAGACGGCCTGGGGGCTGGCCGGTCCGCCCCTGCTGGGCCTGCTCATGGAGTGGGCGGGGCCGCGCGGCGCCCTGGTGGCAGGTGGGCTGATCATCGCGGCGGTCATCGGCGCGGGCACGCTGGTGCACGTCCGCCGCACCGCTTCCCGCCGGGTGCAGGCCACCGTCGTTCCCGTCGAGCCCGCCGCCGCGGAACGGGCTGGCGCGCCGGTGCCGCACGAGGACCTTTCCCCATCGGTTGACCCGGTCGGGGGGAGGGACGGGTGATGTGCCCTGATTGTTTCCTTTCGTCACGGGTACTGGGGTGGGGCCCCAACGCGAAGGAAGGGAGGGGCCATGGAGCGATCCGACTCCGTCGTCCCCGTCCGTACCTGGGCGCACGCCGTGGTCACCGGTGGAGCCGGATTCGTCGGTTCGCATCTGTGCGCGGCGCTCCTCGACCAGGGCACGGCCGTGACCTGTGTGGACGATTTCTGCACCGGAACCCCGGACAACGTGGCCCACCTGATGGACCGGCCCGGCTTCACCCTCCAGCACGCCGATGTCACCGAGCCGTTCGAGGTGAAGCGGCCCGCCGATCTCGTCCTGCACTTCGCCTCCCCCGCCTCCCCGGCCGACTATCTGCGGCTGCCGCTGCACACCCTGGAGACCGGCAGCCTCGGCACCCGCAACGCGCTGGCCCTGGCCCGCCACCACGAGGCGCGCTTCGTCCTGGCCTCCACCTCCGAGGCGTACGGCGACCCGCAGCAGCATCCGCAGAACGAGCGCTACTGGGGCAATGTCAACCCCGTCGGACCGCGCAGCGTCTACGACGAGGCCAAACGCTTCGGCGAGGCCCTGACCTGCGCCGAGGCCGGAACGAACGGCACGGACACCGGCATCGTGCGGCTGTTCAACACCTACGGCCCGCGGATGCGCGGACACGACGGACGGGCCGTGCCCACCTTCGTCCGGCAGGCGCTGGCCGACGCGCCCCTCACGGTCACCGGCGACGGCAGCCAGACCCGCTCGCTCGCCTACATCGACGACACCGTGCGCGGCATCCTCGCCATGGCCGGATCCGACCTCCTCGGACCGGTCAACATCGGCAACGCGGACGAGATCACCATGCTGGACCTCGCCCACAAGATCATCGAACTGGCCGGTTCGCGCTCCACCGTCGAGTTCATCGGCCGCCCCACCGACGACCCCGCCGTCCGCTGCCCGGACATCACCCTCGCCCGCGGCAAGCTCCAGTGGGCACCGGTGATCCCCGCCGACGAGGGGCTGGCCCGCACCATCGACTGGTTCCGCCGCCAGGCCGCCTGACCCCTCCCCCTACCGCCTTCACACCCCCTTCCGCCGCGGCCCCCGGGCCGCCGAAAGGTCACGCCCATGCGCATCCTCGGCATCAACGCCCTCTTCCACGACCCGGCCGCCGCCCTGGTCGTCGACGGCCGTACCGTCGCCGCCGCCGAGGAGGAGCGGTTCTCCCGGCGCAAACACGGCAAACGGCCGGTGCCGTTCTCCGCCTGGGAGCTCCCGGAGAAGGCGGCGGCCTGGTGCCTGGAGCAGGCGGGGCTGCGCCCCGAGGACCTGGACGCCGTCGCCTACTCCTTCGACCCCGCCCTCGCCCGCCCCGCCGCGTCCATGGGCCTGGACGACCCCTGGGACCACCTGCGGCTCACCTACGCCCGCGAGGCCCCCGGCTTCCTGCGCACCGCCCTGCCCGGACTGGACCCCGACGCCGTGCGGTTCGTCCCCCACCACATGGCGCACGCCGCCTCCAGCGCGCTCGCCGCGCCCGGCGCCGACACCAGCTCCGTCCTCGTCCTCGACGGGCGCGGCGAGGCCACCTCACATCTCGCGGCGCGCCGCGTCGGCGACCGGCTGGAGCCGCTCCACGGCCAGGAACTGCCCCACTCCCTGGGGCTGGTCTACGAGGAACTCACCGAGCACCTGGGCTTCCTGCGCTCCAGCGACGAGTACAAGGTGATGGCCCTCGCCTCCTACGGCACCCCGCGGATGCTGGACGAGCTGCGGCGGTATGTGTACGCCACCGGCGACGGCGGTTTCCACGCCACCGGGGTGCCCTGGGCCGAGCTGTGCCCCCGCTGCGCCCCGGCGAGGCATGGTCACCGTCGCACGCCGATCTCGCGGCGAGTGCCCAGGCGTGTCTGGAGGAGACGCTGCTGGACCTGGTGCGCTGGCTGCACGGGCGCACCCATGACCGGGTGCTGACCCTGGCCGGGGGAGTGGCGCTGAACTGCGTGGCCAACTCCCGTATCGCCCGCGAGGGGCCTTATCGCCGGGTCTGGGTCCAGCCCGCCGCCGGGGACGCGGGCACCGCGCTCGGCGGCGCCCTCCACCTGTGCGCGCGAGGAGGTGACCGGCCCGAGCCGATGGCCGGGGCCGACCTCGGGCGCCGCTGGTCGGACGCCGAGCTGGAGGCATGGCTGAAGACGGCCGCGGTGCCCTACGAACGCCCGGCCGATGTGGCCGAGACGGTGGCCGAGGCGCTCGCGGACGACGCGATCGTCGCATGGTTCCAGGGGCGCTCCGAGTACGGGCCCCGGGCGCTGGGCCACCGCTCGCTGCTCGCCCACCCCGGCCGCTCGGGAAACCTCGAGCGGCTCAACGACGTCAAGGGTCGGGAGCAGTTCCGGCCGGTCGCCCCGATGGTGCGCGCCGAGCGCGCGGCCGAGATCTTCGACGGCCCGCTGCCCAGCCCGTACATGCTCTTCGTGCACGAGGTCGCGCCGGAGTGGCGGGACCGCATCCCGGCCGTGGTGCACGTGGACGGCACGGCCCGCATCCAGACCGTCGACTCCGCCGCCGAACCGCTGGTGGCCCGTCTGCTGAGCGCGTTCGAACGGCGCACCGGGCTGCCGGTGGTCGTCAACACCAGCCTCAACACCTCGGGCCGGCCGATGGTCGACGATCCGCGCGACGCCCTGGAGTGCTTCGGCTCGGCCCCCGTCGACCTGCTGGCGATCGGGCCGTTCGTGATCCGCCGTGGCGCCTTCTTCGCGGGCGGCCGTCCGGACACGGCCGCGCCAGGGGAGACCTGACGCGGGGTCACCCATCGCACATGAGCCGCACCGGCCCGTGCCGAGCGCACATGAGCCGCACCG
Organism: Streptomyces violaceusniger; assembly: GCA_005405945.1. GTDB lineage: Bacteria > Actinomycetota > Actinomycetes > Streptomycetales > Streptomycetaceae > Streptomyces > Streptomyces violaceusniger. The sequence continues at coordinate 1,901,888 of BJHW01000001.1, read as the reverse complement.
GCCCGTGCCGAGCGCACATGAGCCGCACCGGCCCGTGCCGAGCGCACATGAGCCGCACCGGCCCGTGCCGAGCGCACATGAGCCGCACCGACCCGTGCCGAGCGCACATGAGCCGCACCGACCCCCGCCATGGGAGGAGCCAGGTATGACGGACACCGGAGAGCGGACCGACGGACCCGAGTACGCCGTGGTCATCCCGACGCTGGGCCGCCCCAGTCTCTCCGTGACCCTGCGGGCGCTCGCCGACGCCAAGGGCCCCGCGCCCCGGCGGGTCGTCCTCGTGGACGACCGGCCGCTGGAGGACTGCACCCCGCTGCCCGCCGACATCCCCGCCGAACTCGCCCCCCTGGTGGAGATCGCGCCCGGCGGCGCCGCCGGGCCCGCCGCCGCGCGCAACATCGGCTGGCGGACCGCCCCCGAACCGTGGACGGTCTTCCTCGACGACGATGTGGTCCCCGGCCCCACCTGGGCGGACGACCTCGCCGCCGATCTGGCGGCGGCCGGGCCCGGCACCGGCGGGGTCCAGGCGCGGATCACCGTTCCGCTGCCGGAGGACCGCAGGCCCACCGACTGGGAACGCAACACCGCGGGGCTCGCCACGGCCCGCTGGATCACCGCCGACATGGTGTACCGGCGGGCCGCGCTGGCCGCGGTCGGCGGCTTCGACGAGCGGTTTCCGCGCGCCTTCCGCGAGGACGCCGACCTGGCGCTGCGGGTCATGGCCGCCGGGTGGCGGCTGGAGCGGGGATCGCGGGTCACGGTCCATCCGGTGCGCCCCGCCGACCGCTGGGTGTCGGTGCGCACCCAGGCGGGGAACGCGGACGACGTGCTGATGGCCAAGGTCCACGGCCGCGGCTGGTGGGCCCGGGCGGGCGCCCCGCGCGGCCGGCTGCCCCGCCATGTGGCCATCGCGGCGGCCGGTGCCGCCGCCCTGACCGGTGCCCTTGCGGGCCGGCGGCGGGCGGCCGCGGCGGGCGCGGCGCTGTGGCTGGCCGGAACCGCCGAATTCACCCTGGCCCGGATCCGGCCCGGGCCGCGCACCCCGGACGAGATCGTCACGATGGCCGTGACCAGCGCCGTCATCCCACCCGTGGCCACCGCGCACTGGCTGGTGGGGATGGTGCGGCACCGCTCGGCCGCCGCGTTCGGGCGGTCGGCGGCCAGGCGCACCAGGACCCTCGGACATGTGTAGCGCTTTGTCGCGTTTGGTGATTGAACGTCCGGGCTACTCGATGCCCGTGTTCGCTACACCTGCACCAAAGGCCCCATCCGCCACAGGAGGGACGCCGTGGCTGCTCACTCCGGGTGACCGGCCCGGCCGCCCCGGCCCGCCCGTCCGGCGGGGAATTCCGGGCGCGGTGCTCTTCGACCGGGACGGCACGCTGATCCACGACGTCCCCTACAACGGCGACCCCGCCCGGGTGCGGCTCATGCCGCACGCCAGGGCCGCGGTCGACGCGGTACGGGAGTGGGGCGTCCCGGTCGGGGTGGTCACCAACCAGTCGGGCGTCGCCCGCGGGCTGCTCACCCCCGGCGCGGTGGAGGCCGTACGGCGGCGCGTCGAGGAACTGCTCGGACCCTTCGACATCTGGGCGGTGTGCCCCCACGGCCCCGCCGACGGCTGTGGGTGCCGCAAGCCCGCCCCCGGGCTGATCCACGCCGCGTGCGCGGCGCTGGGCACCGCACCGCACCGGGCCGTCGTCCTCGGCGACATCGGCGCGGACCTGGCGGCGGCCCGCGCGGCGGGCGCCCAAGGCGTGCTCGTCCCCAACGAGGTGACCCGCCCGGAGGAGATCGCGGACGCCGCCCGGACCGCACCGGACCTGCTGACGGCGGTACGGGGGCTGCCCACCCGGGCGGGAGGCGCCCCTTGAGCGCGCACGCCACGGGTCCGCGCACCCTCGTCGTGCGGCTCGACAGCGCGGGAGACGTGCTGCTGGCCGGCCCCGCCGTACGCGCGGTCGCCGCCGGGTCGGCGTACACCGCGCTGCTGTGCGGCCCGCTCGGCGAGCCCGCCGCCCGGATGCTGCCCGGCGCCGACGAGGTGCTGGTCCATGACGCGCCCTGGGTGGGGTTCGAGGCCCCGCCGGTGCGCCGCGAACTCATCGACGCCCTGGTGGACTGCCTGGCCGCCCGCCGCTTCGACCGCGCGCTGATCCTCTCCTCGTACCACCAGAGCCCGCTGCCCGCCGCCCTGCTGCTGAAGCTGGCCGGAATCCCCTGGACCGCCGCCGACAGCGAGCACTACCCCGGCACCCTGCTGGACCTGCGCCACCGGCGCGCGCCCCACCGCCACGAGGCGCGGGCCGCGCTCGACCTGGCCGAGGCGTCCGGCTTCGCCCTCCCGCCCGGCGACGAGGGCGCGCTGGCCCTGACCGCGCTGCCCGACACCGCCCCGCTCACCGGCACCGACCCCTATGTGGTGGTCCACCCCGGCGCCGCCGTGCCCGCCCGCGCCTGGAGCCCCGCGCGGGCCGCCCGGGCGGTGGCCGCGCTGGAGGAGGCGGGCCACCGCGTGGTGGTCACCGGCGGCCCGGCCGAGAAGGAGCTGACGGCCGACATCGCCGACGGCATCGCCCTCGACCTCGGCGGCCGCACCTCCTTCCCCGAACTGGCAGGCGTGCTCGCGGGCGCCGACGTGGTGGTCACCGGCAACACCGGGCCCTCCCATCTGGCGGCCGCCGTGGACACCCCGGTCGTCTGCCTCTTCGCGCCCGTCGTCCCCGCCGAACGCTGGGCCCCCTACCGGGTGCCGCACCGGCTGCTGGGCCGCCAGGACGCGGCGTGCGCGGGCAGCCGCGCCCGGGTCTGCCCGGTGCCGGGCCACCCCTGCCTGGACTCCGTCACCGACGCCGAGGTGGTCGCCGCCGTGGCCGCGCTGGCGGCGCCGGGCGGAGCCGACGACGACCGTAAGGAGCCCGAATGAACGTCCTTCTGTGGCATGTGCACGGCTCCTGGACCACGGCGTTCGTCCAGGGCCCGCACCGCTACCTGGTCCCCGTCCTCCCCGGCCGGGGCCCGGACGGACGCGGCCGGGCCCGCACCTACACCTGGCCCGACACGGTCACCGAGGTCACCCCGGAGGAGCTGCGGGACGCCCCCGTGGACCTGATCGTCCTCCAGCGGACCCACGAGGCCGAGCTGGCCAGGCGCTGGCTCGGCGGCCGCCGCCCCGGGCGCGACGTGCCCGCCGTCTACCTGGAGCACAACGCCCCCGAGGGAGACGTCCCCGGCACCCGCCACCCCTGCGCCGACCGCGACGACCTCACCCTCGTCCACGTCACCCACTTCAACCGGCTCTTCTGGGACAGCGGCCGCGCCCCACCGCCGTCATCGAGCACGGCATCGTCGACCCCGGCCACCGCTACACCGGGGAGCTGACCCGCGCCGCCGTCGTCATCAACGAACCGATCCGGCGCGGCCGCCACACCGGCACCGATCTGCTGCCCGCCCTCAGCGAGGCGGCCCCGCTGGACGTCTTCGGCATGGCGACCGAAGGACTCGCCGACCACCTCGGCCTGCCCCCGACCGCTGCCGCGCCCACGACCTCCCCAGGCCGAGCTGCACACCGCCATGGCGCGCCGCCGGGTGTACCTGCACCCCGTGCGCTGGACCTCGCTCGGGCTCTCCCTCCTGGAAGCCATGCACCTGGGCATGCCCGTGGTCGCCCTGGCCGCCACCGAGGCCGTCGAGGCGGTGCCGGCCGGGGCCGGGGTGCTCTCCACCCGCCCCGATGTCCTCGCCCGCGCGGCCCGCCGCTATCTGCGGGACCCCGACGCCGCCGCCGAGGACGGTGCCCGGGCCCGCCGGGCGGCGCTCGACGCCTACGGACTCAAACGCTTCCTCGACGACTGGGAGCGGCTGATGGAGGAGGTGACCCGATGATTCCGCGCCACGGACCGCCCGAGCACCTGGACATCGCACTCGTCTCGGAGCACGCCAGCCCGCTCGCCGTGCTCGGCGGGGTGGACGCCGGCGGCCAGAACGTCCACGTCGCCCGGCTCGCCGCGGCCCTCGCCGACCGCGGCCATCGCGTCCGCGTCTACACTCGCCGCGACGCCCCCACCTGCCCGTGACCGTCCGCCCCCACCCGGGAGTCGAGGTCCGGCACGTCCCGCGGGCCCCGCCCGGCGGCTGCCCAAGGACGACCTCCTGCCCTACATGCGGCGGTTCGGCGCGTATCTGGAAAGCGAATGGCGGGGCGCGCCACCCGATCTGGTCCACTCCCACTTCTGGATGTCCGGCGTCGCCTCGCTCCAGGCCACCCGCGCCCTCGGACTGCCGCTCGCGCACACCTACCACGCGCTCGGCTCCGTCAAGCGGCGCCACCAGAAGGACGCCGACCCCAGCCCCGCCGACCGCATCCCCTGGGAGACGGCCGTCGGCGAGCGCTGCGACCGGATCGTGGCCACCTGCCGCGACGAGGTCGGCGAACTGACCGCCATGGGGCTGGACCCGGAGCGGATCACCGTCGTGCCCTGCGGAGTCGACCCGCGGCTGTTCACCCCCGCCGGGCCCGCCGCGCCCGCCCGGCCCGCCGGGCCCTGCTCGCCCAAATCGGACGGCTCGTACCGCGCAAGGGGGCCGCCGTCTCCATCGCCGCGCTCACCCTGCTGCCGGACGCCGAACTCGTCATCGCCGGAGGGCCGCCGTCCGCCCAGCTGAGTGACGACCCCGAGGCGCGGCGGCTGCGGCGGCTCGCCGACCGCCTCGGCGTCGCCGACCGGGTCCGGCTCACCGGCGGGCTGCCGCCGGAGCGGATGCCCGAACTGCTGCGCGCCGCCGACCTCGTGCTGTGCCCCGCCGACTACGAGCCCTTCGGGATCGTCCCCTGGAGGCCATGAGCTGCGGAACACCCGTCGTGGCCTCCGCCGTCGGCGGACAGCGCGACACCGTGGCCGACCCCGGCACCGGCCGGCTGGTCCCGCCCCGCGACCCGGTCGCCCTCGCCGAGGCCGTCGCCGCGCTCCTCGCCTGCCCCGCGGCGCGCGCGGCCTGCGGCGAGGCGGGCCGCCGGCGGGTGCTGACCCGCTACAGCTGGGACCGGGTGGCCGCCGCCACCGAGGCCGCCTACCACGATGTCCTGACCCCGCACCCGGCACCCGTTACGGAGGCGGCATGAGCACCCGCGATCGTCCCCAGTCCCGCCCCTGCCCTGGGAAGCGGGCACCGGCCCCCGCGCCCGTCGTCCGGCCCCGTCCGGATACGGGCCCACGTCCGGATACGGGCGCGCGGGAAAGGCCACGGCCGACCCGCTGCGCGCCGCCCACGCCCACTGCCAGTCGCTCCAGGACGCGCTGGCGGCCCTGCGCGACCACGGCCTGGAACAGGTGGCCGAGTGGGGCCGCCACCTCGCCGCCGCCCTCCCCGTCGGCGGTCGGCTGCTGGCCGCGGGCAACGGCGGCAGCGCCGCCCAGGCCCAGCACCTCACCGCCGAACTCGTCGGGCGCTACCAGCGGGAGCGGTCCGCCTACTCGGCCATCGCCCTGCACGCCGACACCTCCGCCGTCACCGCCATCGGCAACGACTACGGCTTCGAGGAGCTGTACGCCCGCCAAGTGGCCGCGCACGGCAGGCCCGGCGATGTGCTGATGCTGATGTCCACCTCCGGACGCAGCCCCAACCTGCTGGCCGCCGCCGACACCGGCCGGGCCGCCGGACTGTCCGTCTGGGCCATGACCGGCCCCCACCCCAACCCGCTGGCCTTCCGCGCCGACGAGGCCCTGTGCATCGGCTCCGGCTCCACCGCGACCGTCCAGGAGGCGCATCTGGTCGCCCTGCATCTGCTGTGCGAGAGCTTCGACCACGAGATCGGGGTGGTGGACGGGGCCGTGTCGGTGGACGGGATGGTGACGCCGTATCGGTCCCTATGAGGGCCGTTGAGGGCCGTTGAGGGCCGTTGAGGGCGTGAGGGCCAGGGCCAGGGCCATGGGGGCCAGGAGAGCCGAGGGAGCCAGGCGAGCCAAGAGAGCTGAGAGAGCCAAGAGAACCAAGAGAGCCGCTGAGGGTCACTTCCAGCGACATCCGCCCCCTGATCGGAGGTGAGAGCATGACCGCCGCCGCCCCGCGACCGCTCGTCATCGTCGGAGACGTCCTGCTGGACCAGGACATCGACGGCGAGGCGACCCGCCTGGCGCCGGACGCACCGGCACCCGTCGTCGATGTGGATGTGGACCGGAGCCGCCCCGGGGGAGCGGGACTCGCCGCCATGCTCGCCGCGCGCCAGGGCCGCGAGGTCGTCCTGGTCACGGCGCTGGGCGACGACACCGCGAGCCAGACCGTACGGAACGCGCTGACCCGGGCGTGCGGCTGGTGGAGCTGCCGCTGGACGGCACCCTGCCGGTCAAGACCCGCATCCGCGCCGGGGGCCGCCCGCTGGTCCGGGTCGACCGCGGCGGCGGCGTCCCCGGGATCCCCGGCCCGGACGCCCTCGCCGCGCTCCGGGACGCCCGCGCCGTGCTGGTGGCCGACTACGGTCGCGGCACGGCCGCCGCGCTGCGGCAGCAACTGGGCGCCGCCGCCCGCCGGGTGCCCCTGGTGTGGGATCCGCATCCGCGCGGTGAGCAGCCCGTGCCCGGCGCACGGCTCGCCACGCCCAGCGCCGCCGAGGCCCGCTCCCTGCTCGGCTCGGCCCGCCACGCCCTGTCCGGCGACGCGGACTCGCTGCATGCGCACGGCGGTCGGGGTGCCCGGCTCGCCGAGCGCTGGCGGGCCGCGGCGGTCGCCGTGACCCTCGGGAACGCGGTGCCGTCCTGGCCCTCCCGCACAGCGAGAACCCCATGTACGTGCCCGCGCCCCACCGGGCCCAGGGCGACCCCTGCGGGGCCGGCGACTGCTTCGCCGCCACCGCGGCCGGGGCGCTGGCCGACGGGGCGCTCCCGGAGGAGGCGGTGCAGCTCGCCGTCGCCGAGGCGGCGGGGTTCGTCACGGCGGGCGGCGCCGGGAACCCCGCTCTGTGGGAGCTGCCGGGCGGGCCCGGGCCCCATCCAACCGAGCCCCGCCGCCCCGCCGACGCCCACGCCCTGGCCGAGGCGGTCCGCGCCCGCGGCGGCACGGTGGTCGCCACCGGCGGCTGCTTCGACCTGCTGCACGCCGGCCACGTCGGGCTGCTGCAGAACGCCCGCCGCATCGGCGACTGCCTCATCGTCTGCGTCAACTCCGACGCCTCCGTGGGCCGCCTCAAGGGGCCGGGCAGGCCCATCAACCCGGTGGCCGACCGGATCCGCGTCCTGTCCGGACTCGGCTGTGTGGACGCCGTCGCCGTCTTCGACGAGGACACCCCCGAACCGCTGCTGCGGCAGCTGCGCCCCGATGTGTGGGTCAAGGGCGGCGACTACAGCGCGGACGCCCTGCCCGAGACCGCCGTACTGCGCGACTGGGGCGGCCGTGCCCTCGTCCTGCCCTACCTGGACGGCCGCTCCACGACCGAACTGGCCCGCCGAGCCGCCCTGGGCCCCCATACCTCCCCCCTCCACCCCCACCGATGACCGACCGCCCCGCCATCGACAGCCCCGACCGCCCCCCGTTCGCCGACCGCCCGGTCGCTGGTAGCCCCCGCAGCTCTGCCGCCGGTGGCTCCGGTGGCCCCGCCGTCGACGGCCCCGGCCGCCCGGCCGCCGGCGGCCCCGACCGCTCCGCCAATGGCAGCTCCGGTAGCCCTGCCACCGGCAGTTCTGGCCACCTGGCCGCTGGCAGTTCCGGCCGCCTTGCCGTCGGCCGTTCCGGTCGCCATGCCGCCGGTGGCCCCGGCGGTTCCGGTAGCTCTGCCGTCGGCGGCCCTGGCCGCTCTGCCGTCGGCAGTCCCGGCCGCTCTGCCGTCGGTAGCCCCAGCCGCCCCGCTGCTGGTAGTTCCGGCCGCCATGCCGCCAGTAGCCCCGGCAGTTCCGGCCGCTCCACCGGCGACCGCCCGCGGCTCCTGGTTCTGCGTGCCCTCGGGCTTGGCGATCTGCTCACCGCCGTGCCCGCCCTGCGCGCGCTGCGGCGGGCCCATCCCGACCACGAACTGCTGCTCGCCGCGCCCGCACGGCAGGCCCATGCCGCGGCCGCCACGGGTGCCGTCGACCGGGTGATCCCCGCCTCGGCCCCCGGCCGGGGCGTCCCCGGGCGGATCGACTGGAGCGGGCCGCCGCCCGATGTCGCGGTGGACCTTCACGGCAACGGCCCGCCCAGCCATCGCCCGCTGTCCCGGCTGCGCCCGGCCCGGCTGCTGGCCTACGCCCACCCCCCGGCGCGTACCGCCGGGCCACCGTGGCGCGAGGACGAGCACGAGCGGGACCGCTGGTGCCGTCTGCTCTCCTGGTACGGCATCCCTGCCGACCCCCAGGACGTGCGCATCCCCGCACCCGAGCGCCCCTCGCCCGCGCCGGGCGCCGTGGTGATCCACCCCGGCGCGGACGCGGCGGCGCGCCGGTGGCCGGCCGCGCGGTTCGCGGCCGTGGGCGCCGCGCTGCGCGCCGCCGGCCACCGGGTCGTCATCACCGCCGGCGCCGGGGAGGCCGGGCTGGCCCATGACGTGGCGCGGCGCGCCGGGCTGCCCGGGTCGGCCGTGCTGGGCGGCGACACCGACCCGCCGTTCGCCGAACTGGCCGCCCTGGTCGCCCAGGCGCGAGCGGTGGTCGTCGGCGACACAGGGCTGGCGCATCTGGCGACCGCCGTGGGCACACCGTCCGTCGTCCTCTTCGGCCCGGTGGCCCCCGGCTGTGGGGCCCGCCGCCCGGCCCGCTCCACCGGGCGCTCTGGCACCCGGACGACGACGCAGCGCGCCCGGGTGACGCCCACGGAAACATCCCGGACGAGCGCCTGTTGCGGATCACGGTGCCGGAGGTCCTGGAGGCCCTCACCCGGCTCCCAGAGCCCGCCCCCCGCCCCGCGCGGTCCACACTCACCGGCGCCGAAGGCTGACCCCGCGCCTAATAGGGTCCTTCTGACGGATCTCCGCGGCGTCGCGCACGCCGAGAGCACGCCCCGGCTGCGGTCTTCGGCCGCCGCGCGGCGGGTGCTCCTTCCTCCACGGAGATCCGTCAGAAGGACCCTGGTCCCCTGGCCACGAACCCACCACCGGCTCCGTGCACGCGCCCGTAAGGCGTTCACCGAGCGGCGGGCGGCGCTCGGCCAGATGCCCGCGCCCGTGACACCGCCACGGGCCCCGCCACCGCCACGGGCCCCGCCGCCACGGCGCCGCCGCCGTCACCGGCGCGGACCCGGGCTTCGTCGGGCTGTCCTTACGGGGGACACCCGCTGGGTCTCGTGCAGTAGCCGCAGCCCCCGCTCGATCCGGGTGGGGACCACGGCCCGGTGCGCGGGGGCCGAAACCGGACCGCCGGCCGCGAGCCCACCACCGGCTCCGACACCGTCGCCGTTGCCGGGACACCCGCCTCCCGGCGTCACCGGCGTGGGCACGGGCCTCGGAGGTCCTCAGACCCTTACTGGTGCCAGCTACTGGTGCCAGCCCCGATCCGCCACCGTCACTCGCGCGGTCCGGGCCCCTATGCCCCCGGGCCCCACGGTCACCCCACATAGCGCCGCGCCATCGACACCCGCTGGGTCTCGTCCAGCAGGCGCAGCCCTCGCTCGACCCGGGCCGGGACCACGGATCGGTGCGCGAGTGTGCCGGGCAGGCCTGCCAGGGCCTGGGCGAAGGCCTTCAGGCTGGCCCGGTCGCGGGGGACCGTGCGGGCCAGGAAGAGGGTGCGGCGGGCGGCGGCGGGCAGGGGGCGGCGCTGCCAGGTGAACCACAGGGTGTTGCGCAGGCCGCGCACCCGCCGGGCCGTGGCGTCGCGGGCGTCCGACGGCGCGTGGTGGATGACCGGCCCGGGCGCGAACACCAGCCACCAGCCGAGGGCCGCGAGGTCGGCGGCGAGCAGTTCCTCCTCGCCGCCGAGCCACAGCCGGGGCGAGAACCCGCCCACCGAGCGGAAGGCGGCCGTGCGCATGCAGGTCGCCGCGGCGAGGACGGAGCCCAGCGCCGGGCCCGGCAGCCACCGCGGGCCCGGCACCGGCGAGGAGCGCAGCTCCGCCACGATGGGGTCCTCGGTGCCCTCGGGCTCGACGAGGATCCGGGCCGTCACCGACGCCAGCCCCGGATGGCGGTCCAGCAGGTCCGAGGCCGCAGCGAGGGACCCCGGCGCCCACCAGGAGTCGTCGTCGCAGAAGGCGACGTAGGGCGTCCGCACCTGCCGTACGGCCACGTTCCGGCCCACGGCGCCGAGGTTGCGGCCGGGGCGCAACAGCGTCACCTGCGGATGGAGCCGGGCCACCGCCTCCGCGGTGCCGTCCGTGGAGCCGTTGTCGGTGACGATCACGGGCGGCCGCTCGGGCAGTTCGGCCAGCCGGTCCAGGGTATGCAGCAGCTCGTCCCGCCGGTCGCGGGTGATGATGACGACCGTCGTACGGCCGTCGGCGGCCCCCGCGCCCTGGCCCTTGCCCTGGCGCTGGTCCTGGTCCTGGTCCTCGTCCCGGCCATGGTCCTGGTCATCGGTCATGGGTGACGGCCTGCCTCTCCTCCAAGCGGGGTTCGTCGTCCGACCGCTGCCCGTCCACGCGCCGGGCGGCCTCCTCGATCCACGGCGGCAGCGGCCGGCGCTGCCACAGCGCGGCCGGCAGCCGGGCGAGCAGACCGCGCAGCGCGGTCCGCGCCACCGGGTCCCGCCCGGCCTCGGTGAGCAGCCCGGCGGTCCGCCGGGCGGCGAGCGGCAGCGGTCGGCGCAGCCAGCAGCCGATCAGCTCGTTGCGCCGCATCACGGCGGTGCGCTCCTTGCTCGGCGAGGGGGCCGGGTGGTGGTGGGCGACCACCTCGGGGCAGTACGAGACGCCCCAGCCCATCGCGGCGAGGTCATAGGCGAGCAGCGTCTCCTCGCCGCCGAAGAAGATCAGCGGGTGGAAGCCGCCCGCCTCCAGGAAGGCGCCACGGCGCACCACGGCCCCGCAGGCGAGGAAGCCGAACACCTCCGGGCCGGGCAGGTCCCCGGCCCGCCCGGCGGGGGAGGCGGCCAGCGTGGCGTTGAGCGGATCGGGGCGCTCCTCCGGGCCGACCCGCACCTGGGCCGCCAGCAGCCCCAGCCGCGGATGGCCGTTCAGCAGGGCGGCGGCCCGCGCCAGGGCGCCGGGCCGCCACCAGGAGTCGTCGTCGCTGAAGGCCACATAGGGTGTGCCGATGGCGCGTACGCCGTCGTTGCGGGCCAGCGCGCCGCGGTTGGCCTCGTGCGCCAGGACCCGCACCTGGGGAAAGCGCTCGGCCACCATGGCCCTGGTGTGGTCCGTCGAGCCGTTGTCCACGACCACGACCGGTGGCCGCTCCGGCAGGGCGGTGAGGTGTTCCAGGGCGGTGGCGAGTCTTTCGGCGCGGTCGCGGGTGGCGACGACCACACCGACGGCGGGGCCTGGCGCGTTCATGGCCACCAGGTACCCGGCGCCCCGGCCGCTATGCGGTACGCCGACGCGCCGGGCCTCTTGGCCGGGCCGTATATGCGATGCGTGCCCGGCCGTCCAGACCGCCGCGCCGCCGTTGAGAGTGACCTAAGTCATGTTCGACACCGCCGTCCCAGGGGTACGGTGCTGACAGCTATCGCGTAAGAGGAGCGGCTTCGTTTGTGCCTGGACCTGTCATCCGTCATAGCGGCGACCACCCAGTGGCTGATCAGGGCCTATCCGGCGGCCGACGGCGCGATGAACGCGGCGCTCGCGGAGGCGCAGGCGCGACAGGCCGTGACCGTCGCCGCGTGGCTGCGCTACCCGACCACCACCGACGCCGCACTGGTGACCATGGCCGGACCGGGCGGCTCCTACCGGCTGGACTGGCTCGTGGACGCGGAGCCGTACGAGATCCGCGGCCCGACGGCGTCTGGCGCACCTGGGTGGACGAGGTCGTCGCGAGCTGGGCGGCGGCCCTGCTCACCTGCTCCACCCTGGCGTCCGAGGCCGTGGCGGCGCTCGCCGACTGTGAGCAAGCCGCCGGGTCCCCCAGGGAATTCCGGCGGCTCACCGAGCCCGACACGCACGACTGGCAGGCCGCGCCGCTGATGCGCCATCCGGACCTGGTGGCGTGCGTCGTGGAGCTGCACCGTCCCCAGCTGCTGGAACGTCTGCGGCTGCTGCGCAGCGACGACCAGACGCCCACCAGCGCGGCCTGACGGCGCCAGTCCAGTCCACCAGTCCACTACGGGCGGCCGTCACGGCACGCCCGGAGCACCGGAGGCTGTCACGGCGCCCGGAGCACCCCCTGCGCGTTCACGGTGACGCGCTCCCCACGGGGGCAGTGGACCACCTCGGACGGGAAGTCCGGGTCCCGGGCCTCCTCCAGGAAGGCGGAGAGCGGGGAGCTGAAGGCGGCGTAGTCGTCGTAGTGCACCGGCAGCACCCGCTCCGGCCGTACGGCCTTGACCAGACCGGCCCCCTGGAGCGCGTCCATGGTCACGATGAGCCCGCCCGGAAGCCGGGTGCCGCCCAGGTGGACCACCGCCAGATGCACATCCGGATAGCGCCGGGCGATCTCATGGACGCCCGGGAACATCAGCGTGTCGCCGGTGATGTACACCCGCAGCCGAGGAGGCTCCCCGGGCGCGCCGAAGTCCAGCAGGCTCCCCATCACCGGCGGCAACAGCCGCTGCCAACGGCCGGGGCGTGTCTGCCGGGCAGTGCGGTGATCCGGACCTGGCTGCGGTCGTTCACCAGGACGTGATCGTGCCAGGTGGGCAGCCCGGTCGCCCGGCTGAACCCATGGATGCCCTGAAGCCGCCGGGAGGCGTGCGGGGTGGTGATGATGGGCAGCGAGCGGTCCAGCCGTCGGCGCGCCACCCGGTCCCAGTGGTCGCCGTGCAGATGCGAGAGCACCACGGCGTCCAGGTCGGACGGGATCTCCGAGACGGCCGGCGCGGGCTCGGTCAGCCGCCGGGACATCAGCCCCTTGCCCAGATAGGCGTACTGGCCCCGGTGCAGGAAGTTGGGATCGGTGAGCAGCGTCAGCCTGCCGTAGCGGATGAGGAGCGTGGCGTTGCCGACGAAGAGGAACTCGGCGGCGCCGTCCGGGGGAGAAGAGGGAGGGGCGGGAGGCGTGGGAGGAGTCATGTTCCGACCACCGCCTCCCGCGGCTCCGTCCGGCGGGGGCCGAACATCGTGGCGGTCGCGGCCTCGTGCAGCGACCTCAGCGTCGCGCGCTGCCGCCGCGCCCGGTTCAGCAGCTCGGTGAGCCGATCGGGGTCCAGCCGGGGGTCCTCGTCGGCGGCTGTCAGCAGCCCGTGCCACAGCAGCGCCTTGCCCTCCACTCCGATCCGCAGCGACTCCAGCTCCAGGACCGTGCTGAGCCCGGAGCGGCGCCGCAGCCGGCCGTTGGGCTTCAGCCGCCCGGCCTTCTCGCCCAGCCAGCCCCCGTAGACCTTGTAGCGGCGGACGGGCACCTCGAGGTCGGCCATGACGGTCAGGAGCGCCTCGCGGTCCTCCGTGATCTGCGCCGCGACGTCCTCCAGGTCGCCGCCGAGGGGCGACTGCCGGTGCTCGCGGGCCGTCCGGCGGGCCAGCTCCACTCCGGCCGTCGCTCCGGCCAGGTGATCGTTGAGGTAGATGCCGAGCATGCGGGGGGATGTCGAGGTCCTGGGCTCGCTCATGATCGTCCTTTGGGATTCGGCACGGTCGTATCGGGCCACGCGCCCCACGGAGTGCCCAGCCCCGGCCGCCTCAACCAGCCCCTGTGCCCCGCAGCCCTCGCGCCCCGCAGCCCTCGCGCCCCGAAGCCCTCGCGCCCCTACAGCCCCCGTGCTCAGCCCTGCGGAGCCACCCGCCGCCGGTGGGCGGGCACTCGGCGGTTCCTCCCATGGCCGTGGCGAGAGACGGTGGGCGGACGACAGCGGAACGCTCAGGCCCCCACGACCCCGTCCACGCCCTCGCGCAGGAAGTCCGCGTGCCCGTTGTGGCGCCCGTACTCCAGCAGCACATGCACCAGCACCATCCGCAGCGACACCTCCTCGCCCCACCGGGGCTGATGACCCGCCAGGTCGAGCGAATCCGCCTCCCGTTCGATCCGGCGGGACGTCTCGACCTCCGCCCCCAGGCCGCGAACGCCTCGGCTCCGGTCGCCTCGCTCACGTCGTACGCCGCCTGGAAGTCGATCACCGGGGACCAGACCATCGGCGCGTCGTTGTCCTCGAACACCCGCCGGAACCAGGCCCGTTCCACCTCGGCCATGTGCCGCACCAGGCCCAGCAGCGTCAGCGTCGAGGGCGGCATCGACCGCTGCCGCAACTCCTCGTCCGTCAGCCCCTCGCACTTCATGGCGAGCGTCGCCCGCTGGTAGTCGAGGAAGGCGCGCAGGGTTTCGCGTTCGTCGCCGAAGTGGGGCGGTTCCGGGCGGCGGTCGGCGGTCATGGTCGTTCGTCCTCCTCGACGGCTGGGCGGGCCCTGGGGGCGCTGTCCGGCCTCATGGGACCACGGCCGTCGGGACCCGGCCGCACCGGGTCCATGGCCGCACAGGGTCACGGCCGCACCTGGGCCATGGCCGCACCGGGGCCATGGCCGAAACGCCGAGAAGGACTCCCCGGCCCGGGGCCGACCCGGGCCGGGGGAGGCGGTCAGTCCTCGTCCTCCTCGTCCTCGAAGGCGTCTCCGATCTCGTCGACGACCTCCGCGGCGACCATTCCGCCGACGACGCCGACCGCGACACCGGCCGCGACCCCTCCGACGACCGCCGCGGTGCTCGGGCCGGAGCGCCGCCCGCCGTCGTGGTGCCCGTCGTGGTGGTGGTCCGCGTGGCCGTACGAGCCGTGGGCGCCGTACGAGTCGTGCGAGCCGTGAGAGCCATAGGCGGCGCGCCGCTCGACGAGCTGGCGGATCCAGGCGTCGACCTCGGCGTTCCAGTCGCGGTGCTCGACGCCCTCGTGGCCGACGGTGAAGAGCGTGAGGGCGTCCTCCCCGGAGGAGAAGAGCCCGCCGCGCTTGTCGGCCTCCAGGACGACGTCCATGCCGTCCGGGTTCGCCAGGAAGGTCACCTCCAGCTCGCTGATGGCGTGGGCGTACTGGGGAGCCGGGGTGAGCTCGATCTCCTGGTAGAACGGCAGCCGCTGCCCGGTGCCGCCCACATGCCCCAGCTCCAGATCGGCGGACTTGAAACCGAAGCCGAGCTGTCCCAGCGCCTCCAGAACGGCTTCCTGGACCGGCAGCGGGGCCACGGTCAGCTGGTCGAGGTCGCCCTTGTCCTTCGCGCCCGCGATCTCCAGCCCGGTGCGGACGCCGAGGATGATGCCCAGCGGCTGCCCGTACAGCTCGGTGATCGGTGTCTCCCAGGGGAGGTGGGCCGTGAACGGGAGGCTGCGGTGCTCGCCCTCGGCGAGCCGGAAGCCGCCGCCGACGGTGAAGCGGTCGAAGAGGACGACCCCCTCCCGCTCCTCCTCGCCGCGCTCGTCCTCCACCCGGGCCACGAGCTCCAGCGTGATCTGCTCGATCTCGAAGTCCGCCGTGCCACCCCGGAGATGGACCTGACCGGTCAGCGGTCCGCCGGGGTGTACCGGGCCGGGGTCCAGCACCGTGTCCACGGTGGGTCCGCCGACACCGAGCGAGCCGAGCAGTCGTTTGAACACCATCGGGGCGTCCACTCCTTCAATGTGCGTACTGTCGCGTGTGCGTGAGGGTTACGGGCGGGTGCGGCGGAGGACGACGGAGGACGGCGGTCGGTTGACAGCGGGCCGTGCGCCGCGGAACCTTCGCGGCCGATGGCACGTTCACCATGCGTCCTCCCTCCGCTCTTCTACATGCATGTAGAAGCATAGGGGTGCAGGCCGCCTCGAGGCGGCTCATCCCGGCCCGTCGCCGGGGGAAGTCCGAAAATGATCACTTGTGGGGCCGTGCTGTGCGCCCTTCGGGTGAGCGCCCTTCAGGCGGGGCATCGACGCGCAAGGTGTCGGCCACGGTGTCCGCGAAGGCCCGGGCCAGCGGCGGGAGGGCGTCCCAGCGGCGTGCGGCCCAGCCGACCGGCAGCGGCGGCAGCGCGGGGATCGGGACGAGCCGCAGCGGCCCGTCGTCCCCGGGCACCGGCAGCCCCGGCAGCGCGGGCACCACGGCACGCCCCAGCCCGAGTTCGGCCAGCAGCAGGGCCGTATCCCAGTCGGCGACGCCGGTGTCCGAGCCGGCCCGTACGCCCAACTCGGCCAGCGCCGCGTGGAGGTGGCCGCCTGAGGTGGAGTTCGGCGGCAGCCGTACGAGGGGGATCTCGGCGAGGTCGGACACCTCCACCCGCGACCGGGCCGCGAGCGGATCCCCGGCCCGCAGCGCGAGCACCCACGGCAGCTCGGCCACCGGCCGCTGCTCGGCACCGCGCACCGGCCCGCCGAGGGTGATCCAGGCCAGGTCCAGGTTGCCGGCGATGAGAGCGCCGAGGCAGCCCCGGCTCGAACTCTCGGTCTGGAACTCCAAGTTCACCTTCGGATAGCGGCGGCGGAAGGTGACGATCGCCTCGGCCATGAAGTGGCGCACGGTGGTGCTGCCGGTGGTGATCCGCACCGAACCGCTCTCCCCGTGCACGAGGTCCCCCAGGCGGCGCAGCGCCAGATCGAGCCCGGCGATCCCGTCGGCGGCGGCCTCGCACAGAATGCGTCCCGCGGGGGTGGGCACGACACCGCGCGCCTGACGCTCCAGCAGGCTGACGCCGGTCTCGCGCTCCAGCCGCTTCACCCGCTGGCTCACCGCCGACTGTGTGCAGGTCAGCTCCCGGGCCACGGCGCTGAGGCTGCCGGCCCGGCACACGGCCACGAACACCCGCAGATCGTCCAGAGTCATAACCTCCAAGGTAGAGCTTGGAGTTGGCGAGCAATCCCCAGGATTGACTGGGGTGGCCGGTGGTCGCGACGATCGTCGCAGGGCTCAGGCGGCAACCCGTACGGCGCCCGTACGAGGATCCGGACCGGGTGGGGGCGCGGTACGGGTGCCGACCTGCCAAGCACCGAAAGGACACGACTGTGCCTGCCGCTCCCCCTCCCGCCGCCGCCGACCGGGCCGTCACCCTCCTGCGCCGCCTCGGCGCCGCGCACATCGCCCACCCCGACGGCAGCACCCTCCTCGCCCACCTCCAGCGCGTACGCGCCCGGCTCGCCGCCTGGGGAGCCCGCCCCGAACTCCAACTCGCGGGGCTGTGCCACGCGTTCTACGGAACCGATGGCTTCCCCGTCACCCTGCTTCCCCTCGGCCGCCGCGGCGAACTCGTGGCGGTGATCGGCGCGGAGGCCGAAGCCATCGTGTACCTCTACGCGAGCTGCGACCGGAAGGCCACCTGCCCGGCGCTCGGCGACACCGAAGCGGTCTTCCACGACCGCTTCACCGGCCGTGCGCACGCCCCCGAACCCCGGCTGCTCCGGGACTTCGCCGAGCTGTCGGCCGCCAATGAGCTCGACCTCGCCCGCCTCGACCCCGTCCTGCGGGAGCGGCGCGGCCCCGAACTCCTCGCCCTGTTCACCCGCTTTCGCCCGCTGCTCAGCCGTCCGGCCTGGCTGGACGGCCACGCGATCCTCGCGCCGTCCCCGCTCGCGCGCGACTGAAGCGCCTGCTCAGCGGGTGCTGTTC
Organism: Streptomyces violaceusniger; assembly: GCA_005405945.1. Lineage (GTDB taxonomy): Bacteria > Actinomycetota > Actinomycetes > Streptomycetales > Streptomycetaceae > Streptomyces > Streptomyces violaceusniger. The sequence goes on along the minus strand of BJHW01000001.1, from coordinate 1,884,350 downwards.
GCGGGCGCGGGTGTGATATCGCCGGGAGCGCGGGAGCGCAAAACGGCGCGCCGAACCCTTCACCTTTTCGGCTCGTTCTCGTCGTCGGCGCGCACCGGGCGGGATTTTGTGATCACGAATTGCCGGAAGCGTTCGCGCACGGTAATAGCTTGGTCAACTCCGTGGAGAGCACGAAACGATCTAGGAATTCCCTGTGAAGGAGATGACCGGATCAACGCCTTGACCGGAATCACGCCGGGCACGGAAACTCAAACCGCACTCACGCATCAGGAGCCGCAAGCGACGTTCCGAACTCTGCGATACCGGTTTCGCGGGGGGCGTGCGACCGGGGGAAGTACAAGGAGAAAATGTGTACGCGACGGGAAATCCGTGCGCGTGATCTTCACTTCCCCTCCTCATCTCTTGATGCGCTGAAGAGAATGGAGGGGGAATGCCGACGCCCGCGGGCTATCCCGGTGTCTACATCGAAGAGCTTCCCAGCAGCGTCCGTACCATCGCCTCGGTCACCACCTCGGTGACCGCGTTCGTGGGCCACACCCGGCGGGGCCCGCTGAACACCCCGGTCCGCGTCACCAGCTTCGCCGACTTCGAGCGCCGCTTCGGCGGCCTCACCTCGCAGAGCGCGGTCGGCTACGCGGTGCACCAGTTCTTCGGCAACGGCGGCACAGTGGCGGTCGTCGTCCGCGTGACCAAGGCCGGGACCGGCAAGGCCGCCCGCGTCACCCTCGAATCCACCGAGGGCCACAGCGAATGCCCCGTGCTGGAGGTGCACGCCAAGGAGCCCGGCCACTGGGGCTCGGGCCTGCGGCTGGCCGTCGACTACGACACTCCGTGCCCGGAGGAGACCTTCAACCTCCACGTGCTCGACGCCCGGGGCGCCTCCCGCGAGTCCTTCACCAACCTGTCCATGGATCCCGCCCACGGCCGCCACGCCGAGACCGTGATCAACGCCGGGTCGGGGCTGATCCGGGTCAAGGTCGTCGGCGAGGGCCGGCCGGACCCCTCCGGCACGGTCTCCAAGCCGTTCGCGGAGGAACTCCCCGATCTCGAGGTCGAGCTGACGGTCAAGATCGGCGAGGTGGAGCGCGCGTTCACCCTCTACGATCCGGACTGCGACGGCGAGGCTCCGTGCGATGTCACCGAGCTGGCCCTGCTCCTGGAGCGCAAGCTGCGCGCGCTGCCCGACGCACCCGGCAAGCACGCCTTCGCGGGCACCGAGGTCACCGCGTTCGGCCGCCGCCTCCAGGTCGTCGCCGGCTCCATCGATCCCGACGACGTGGTGCGCTTCCTGGGCGAATGCGCCAATGACCTGGGCCTGGAGGCATCGGTCAACCCGCCCGTCTTCCCGCTGTCCGGCGGCGAGGACGGCGCCCCGCCCGGCCCCCGCGACCTCGTCGGCAGCGAGGCCGACAAGACCGGCCTCCAGGCGCTGCGCGACATCGAGGACGTCAACCTGCTGTCGCTGCCCGAACTCGCCGGGTACGAGTCCGTGGGCGACATGGTCACCGTGCTGTCCGCGGCCGACCGGCTGTGCCGGGAGCGGCGGATCTTCCTGCTGGTGGACGCGCCCTCGGCCTGGGGCAGCGTGGACGCGGCGCGCGCCGGGATCGGCGCCTTCGAGCCGGTCCGCAGCGACCATGCCGCGCTGTACTTCCCGCAGCTGCGGCTCACCGACCCGCTCACCGGGCGGCTGCGCGCCTTCCCGCCCTCCGGGGCGATCGCGGGCGTCATGGCCCGTACGGACGGCGAGCGCGGCGTGTGGAAGGCACCGGCCGGGACCGAGGCCCGGCTGGCCGGGGTGTACTCACTCGCCGTCCAGCTGACCGACCGCGAGAACGGGCTGCTCAACCCGCTGGGCATCAACTGCCTGCGCACCTTCCCGGTGGTGGGCCCGCTGGTCTGGGGCGCCCGCACGCTGCGCGGCGCCGACGCGCTCGACAACGAATGGAAGTACGTCCCGGTACGGCGGCTGGCGCTGCATATCGAGGAGAGCCTGCGCCGCGGACTGCAATGGGTCGTTTTCGAACCCAATACGGAGCAGTTGTGGCAGCAGATCCGGCTGAACGCCTCCGGCTATCTCCACACGCTGTTCGAGAAGGGCGCGTTCAAGGGCGGCACTCCGCGGCAGGCGTACTTCGTCAAGTGCGACAAGGACACCACGACGGACGAGGACATCGCCAACGGCATCGTGAATGTCGTGGTCGGTATTGCGCCGGTCAAACCCGCGGAGTTCGTGATCGTCAAGATCCAGCAGATGGCCGGACAGTTCGAGATTTAGGAATGTGATGGCTGAGTTCCAGGTCAACGCCCATCGCTTCGACCCGTACAAGAACTTCAAGTTTCTGGTCCTCTGGGACGGTCGTACGGTCGCGGGTATCAGCAAGATCAGTCCGCTCAAGCGCACCACCGAGGTCGTCAAGCACCGCAACGGCGGCGACCCCAGCTCACCCCGCAAGTCCCCGGGCCGGTCCGAGTTCGAGGGGATCACCCTGGAGCGCGGCGTCACCCACGACCCCGAGTTCGACCGCTGGGCCAACAAGGTCTGGCAGGTCGGCGCGGGGCTCGGCGCCGAGGTCTCGCTCGCCGACTTCCGCAAGGACATCGTCATCCAGGTCCTCAACGAGGCGGGCCAGGTGGCGGTCTCGCACAAGCTCTACCGGACCTGGCCGAGCGAGTACCAGGTGCTCGGCGAACTGGACGCCAACGCCAACGCGGTCGCGATCCAGAGCCTGAAGCTGGAGTGCGAGGGCTGGGAGCGGGACTACGAGGTGCCGGAGCCGGAAGAGCCCTCGTTCACGCATCCCGCGTAGGCGGGGCCGCGTAGGCGGGGACGGGGACGGGAGCGGCCGCGGGACGTTCAGGGCTGTGGCGCGGCTGTGGCTGCGGCTACGGCTGTGGCGCGGCGACGGCGGCCCGGCGGCCGCCGTCATCGCGAGGGCGGCGGTCATCGCGACGCGATGGCGACGGCCACGGGTATGGGGATCGGCACGGTACGGGGAGCGGACGGCCTGAGAGATGGGGAACACGGGGCCTGCGGAGCTGCTGGCCATCTGGGAGGCGGGGCTGGCGCACCACGGCCCCGGCCGCGCCCTGCTGCTGCACCGGGCGGCCCGCCCGGAGACCGCGGCGGACGAACTGCTGTCGCTGCCGGTGGGCGAGCGCGAGGCGGATCTGTACGCCCTGCGGCGCGCGCTCTTCGGCGAGCGGATGCAGATCCGGGCCGAGTGCGGTGCGTGCGGCGAGGCCATGGAGTTCGACCTCGACGCACGCGACCTGGGCGTGCGCCCGGGGGAGCAGGAGGGCCCGCTCCGGGTGGAGGAGGGCGAGTGGACGGTCGAGTTCCGGCTGCCCACCGTCGCCGACCTGGAGGCCGCCGCGCAGGCGGCGGCCGAAGCGGGCGGGCGCTTGGCCGCGAAAGCGGACGTGAACGCGGACGTGAACGCGGACGTGGGCACGGACGTGAACGCGGACGTGGGCGTGGGCGCGTACGGGAACGTGGGCGTCGGCGCGGACTCGGGCGCGTACGGGGACGCGGCCTCGGACTCGCACGGCGGCGAGGCCGAGCGAGAGCCCACCGCCGCCTCTCGCGCCCGCCGGGCCCTGCTCGCCCGCTGCATCGTCTCCGCGCACCGTTCGGGACAACCCGTCCCCGTCGACCGCCTCCCCGCGGCCGAACTGCCGGAGCCGGTGCAGCGGCGCCTCGCCGAGGCCGCCGAACGCGCCGACCCGGCGGCCGATGTGACGCTCAACGTCGCCTGCCCCGAATGCGGCGAGGCCACCCGGGCCGAGCTGGACATCGCCTCCTACCTCTGGGCCGAACTCGACCACTGGGCACGGGACCTGCTCCTCGATGTCCACCTGCTCGCCACCGCATACGGCTGGAGCGAGCCTCAGATCCTGGCGCTCAGCCCGCTGCGGCGCCGTTACTACCTGGAGCTGTGCGCAGATGGCTGATTACTTCGACCGGCTGCTCGCCCGGCACGCCCCCGTCCCCGTCCCCGCGCCCGGGCCGGCGGCGGGCGGCGCCGGCGACCGCCCGGTCCGGGTACGGCCGCGGTTGCCGGGCCCGTACGAGCGCATCGAGGCGCTGCGGGGGGAGCCGCCGCTGCCGGAGGAGCCGATGCCTGCCCGGGTGGCCCCGCCACCGGTGGCCGACCGCTACCAGGAGGTGGTCCGGCACGAGCGCGAGGTCAGGACCGACCGGCACACCGTCGTACGCGCCGAGCCCACACCGTACGAGGACGTGGAGCGGCACGTCGAACTACCTTCCCCGGCACCGCTGTTGCTCCCCAGCACACAGATCGCCGCCAGGCCGCACCCGGCCGCACCCGACGCCCCGGCCGCCCGGCGCGGCGCCACGGCGTCCCGGGCGCCCGACGCCACACCGGCTGCCGCCGGGCCCTCGCCCGGCCCGCCGTCCGCGGACGTGTGGTCCGCGGTGGCCGCCGCGCCGCTGCCGCCCCGCGCGACCGACCCCGCCCTGGGCCGCGAGGCCGCGCGGGTCCCCGCCGGGCGGCGCCGCGCCCGGTCCGCCCAGCGCACGGTGCACGTCCAGATCGGGCGGCTGGAGGTCACCGCCGCCGCCCCGCCCGGCGCCGACCGCACCACGGGCGCCCGCGCCGGAACGACGGGACGGCGCGCGCCCGCGCTGAGCCTGGAGGACTACCTGGCACGCGGCGAGAGGAGGGACTGACACCATGAGCAACGGACTCGCCTTCGCGACCGTCACCCAGGCCCTCGCGCTGCTGATCGCGAACAACCTGCGGCCCGAGATCGACATCGCGGTCACGGTGGACACCCGTAGGCCCCCGGCCGAGCCGCCCACCGAACCGACCATCAACATCTTCCTCTACCAGGTCACCCCGAACGCCTCGATGCGCGCCACCGACCTGCCCACCCGCGCCTCGGACGGCACCCTGCTCAAGCGACCGGCCGTGGCGATGGACCTGCACTACCTGATCAGCGCGTACGGCGAGGAGTCCGAACTGGTCGGGCAGCGCCTGATCGGCACCGTGGTGCGCATCCTGCACGAGATACCGATGCTGCCGAAGGACGTGATCGAGGAGGCCGCCCGGCGCTCGTACCTGACCGGCAGCGACCTGGTCGAGGCGGTGCAGCGGGTCCGCTTCACCCCGACGCAGATGGACGTGGACGAGACCTCGAAGCTCTGGGGGATGCTCTACCAGACCCCGTATGTGCTGTCGGTCTGCTACCAGGGCTCGTTGGTCCTGATCGAGGGGCGCGAACGCCCGGTCCCGGCGAAGCCGGTGGAACGGCCCACGGTGCGGGTTCTGCCGTTCGGCGCCCCGGGAGCGCCGGAGCCCCCACCCTGCCGGGGGCGGAGCGGGAACGGCCCGGGGAACCCGCCGAGGCGGAGGCGGAGGGGAAGGCACCGGGGAAGGCGCCGGGGGAGGCGTCGACGGAGGCCGAGACCCCGACGCCCGCCCAGCCCGCCAAGAAGCGCCCCGTCGCCGCGAAGACGGCCGCGGCCAAAACCGCCGAAGCGGCCGCCACCAAGTCGGCCGCGACCAAGACCACAAAGTCCGCTGCCGCCAAGTCCGCAACCTCACCCACCCGTACCCGCAAGTCCACACCCCGGCGCCGCGGCGGCCGCTCCGAGGACGCGGAGAGCTGAGGCACACGGTGGGGAGAAGGGGGCGGACGACAGCATGGGCACACGGGAGGGCCGCGCATCGACGGCCGCCGGGACCAGCGGGGGAGCGGGCGCGGACGTGGCCGGGGGCCCCAGCCCGGGCTCGGACGCCAGCGTGGGCGGGGACGCCGCTCAGGGTGGCGACTTCGTCGCGGGCGCAGACTCCAGCGCGGGCGCAGACTCCAGCGCGGACGCTGCTCCCCTCGCGGCCGAGTCCATCGCGGCCGAGGACGGACAGGCCCTGGCCGCCGCCGTCCAGGCCGTACTGGCCCGCGTCGACGCCCACGCCCGCCGCGCCACCACCAACGGCTCCCGCCCCAGCACCTCCCGGCCCGGCGACCCCCGCCACGATGCCACTGGGCCCGGCGCCGTACGCCCCGATGCCACGGGCTCTGGCGCCGCCCGCACAGGCGCCGCTGGTCCCAGCGCCGTTCGCCCCGGCCCCGCCTCCGGTGCTGCCGCGCCCGGCGCCGCCACCACTGACGAGTCCATCGCTCCGGCCGACGACGGCCAAGGCCACGACCGCCATACGTCCCAAGGACCCACGTCTCGAACGACGACCCTGGCCGACCCCACACCGGGCCCGTCGGCCGAGCCCGAGACCGCGACCTCGGGTGGCATCTCAGCCACCGCCGCCCAGCCGCCCCGCCCCGAAGGCCACGAGCAACATCCCACCACCGCACGCCCCCACCCCACCCCGAAGGCGGTCCCCGGCCCCGCCACGCTCGACGCTCTCGCCGCCTGTTTCGGGCTCAGCACCTTCGAGCGCCAGCTCGTCCTGCTGGCGGCGGCCGCCGAGCTGGACCCCACCGCCGCCGCGCGGTGTGCCGCCGCCAGCGGCGATCCGGCCCGTGCGTACCCGACCTTCTCGCTCGCCCTCGCCGCGCTCGACAAGCCGCACTGGAGCGCGCTCACCCCCGTGTCCCCGCTCCGCCGCTGGCGGCTCATCGAGCTCGACGACGAGACCCGGCTGACCACCTCCCGCCTCCGGATCGACGAGCGCATCCTGCACTTCCTGGCCGGATCGCCCTACCTCGACGCCCGGCTGCACGGGCTGCTGCGCCGTGCGCGGCCCCCGCGGACCCTGCCCCCTCGTACGACCGGGCGGCGGACCAGGTGGCGGCGGGCTGGAACGAGTCCCGCCCTGAGGCCCCCCTGCGCGTGGAACTCGTCGGCGGCGACCTGACCACCCGTACGGACATCGCCGCCGCGGCCGCCCGCCGCACCGGACTCGCGCTGTATGTCATGGCCTCGGACGACGTCCCCACCGACGCGGCCGAACGCGATCGCCTGGCCCGCCTCTGGCAGCGCGAGGCCGTGTTGCTGCCCGCGGCGCTCCTGCTGGAGGTCGGTGAGATCGACCGGGAGCAGACCGCCGCCACCGACGCGTTCATCGAGGGCGCCGCCGTGCCCCTCGTCGTCTCCAGCGAGGATCCGCGCCGGACCGGCCGCCCGCGCGGCGAGCGGGTCACCGTGCCCGGGCTGGACGACGGCGAACAACTCGCCCTCTGGGTGGACGCCTTCGCCGACATCCCGCGCATCGAGGAGGCCCATCTGCGGTCGCTGGTCGCCCAGTTCCAGCTGCCGCCGCACATCATCCGCTCCGCGGCCGCCGCCGTACGCCGCGACCTCCCCGAATCGGACGCGGACACGGACACGGACGCACTCGACCCCACCGAACTCGCCTGGCGCGCCGGGCTCATCGAGGCGCGCATCGGCCTGGACGAGCTGGGCCGGCGGATCGAACCCGAGGCCGCCTGGGACGACCTGGTGCTCGCCGACCACCAGGCGCGGATCCTGCGCGAGATCGTCGCCCACGTACGGCAGCGCGCCACCGTCCACCAGGAGTGGGGCTTCGCCGCGACACTCCGCCGCGGCCTGGGCGTCACCGCCCTCTTCGCGGGCGGCTCCGGCACCGGCAAGACCCTCGCCGCCGAGGTGATGGCCAAGGAGCTGGGCCTGGACCTCTTCATCATCGACCTCTCCCAGGTGGTCAGCAAATACATCGGCGAGACCGAGAAGAACCTGCGCAAGGTCTTCGACGCCGCCGAGCGCGGTGGCGCGCTGCTCCTCTTCGACGAGGCGGACGCGCTGTTCGGCAAGCGCAGCGAGGTCAAGGACAGCCACGACCGGTACGCCAACCTGGAGGTCAGCTATCTGCTGATGCGCATGGAGGCGTACCGGGGCCTGGCCATCCTCACCACCAACATGAAGAAGGCCCTCGACCCGGCCTTCATGCGCCGGATCCGCTTCGTCGTGGACTTCCCCTTCCCCGGCGAGAGCGAGCGCGCCGAGATCTGGCGCCGGGTGCTCCCGCGCGGGCGCCGATGAAGGACATCGACCCCGAACGCCTGGCCCAACTCACCGTGGCCGGCGGCTCGATCCGCAACATCGCGCTCTCCGGCGCCTTCCTCGCCGCCGAAGAGGGCGACCGCCTCCAGATGCGCCACATGCTGGCGGCGGCGCGCACCGAGTACCAGAAGCTGGACCGTTCGCTCACGCCCTCGGAGGTCGCCGGATGGGTCTGAACGAGGAGCCGCGCATGGTCCGTGTGGACATCGGCGAGCTGGCGTTGTCGGGCTTCGACGCCCGGATCGACCCGGACCAGGTCGGGTTGGCATTCCAAACGGAGCTGACCCGCCTCATAGAGGAACGCGGCGTCCCGCTGGTGACGACCGGAGCCGACCGCGCCCTCGGCATCCTGTCCGATCTGCCCCGCTCCCCGCCACCACCTCCCCGGCCCGGCTGGGCGAGGCCCTGGCCCGGGCCGTGCACGCGGGCCTGTCCGGAAGGGGCGGGAGGGGACATGAGCAACGCACCGTCCACCACCCAGGACGACCGCGGGTCCCAGTCCGCCAAGCGCCGCAAGCGCAAGGAGCGGACCGGCAGGACCCGTACGCCCGAGCCCAAGGACATCGTCAGCGGTGCCGGACAGCCCGTCGACCCGAGCGTTCGGCGCGACCTCGAAGAGCAGCTCGGCCACGACCTCGGCCAGGTCCGCCTGCACACCGACCGCGACGCGGGCCACCTCACCGAACTGCTGGGCGCGGACGCGGTGGCGGTCGGCCAGGACATCTTCTTCCGCGAGAACACCTACCGCCCCGGCACGACGGAGGGCCAACGCCTCCTCGCCCACGAACTGCTCCACACCGTCCAGAACCCCCACGGCCTCGGCACCCTGCGCGCGGGCCGCGACCTGGGCGCGGTGAGCCTGCCGCAGCAGGCCGTCGAACGCGAGGCGGAGGACACGGCACAGGAACTCGTACGCGGCGGCCAACCGGAAACGCACGTGGACCCGGAGCAGTCCGCGACCCCGGGCTGGCTCCGCTACGCCACGGTCGACGCCGACCGCAACCGCATGGAGAAGCTCGACCCGGCGACCCTGGTCGACCGCCTCGCGGGCAGCGTCGTCCGCTCCCTGCGCGGCGACCCCGAGGACCGCTCCAAGCGCACCCGTATGCAACTGGCGCGGATGCCGGACGAGGTGCAGGACGCCGTCCTCGACCGCCTCGAGACCAGGCTCCTCAGCTCGGAGCACGAGCGGGTGCTCGACTTCGTCGACGAGATCGAGGCCGACGACAACCTGGAGCGGGAGTCCCTGGACGCCCCGGACGTCGAGCCGGACCCGGTCGAGGAGTTGCTGTTCGAACGCGAGACGCAGCGGCGGAGGGCGGAGGAGCGCCGCGAGGAGGAACGGCGGCCGGCACCCGCGCCGGGTCCGGAGAGGGACCAGCCCGCGGGGGAGGGCGCGCCGGGCAGTACGCCGCAGAACGGCGGGGGCGCGCCTGAGAAGGAGGGCCAGGGCGGAAGCCAGGAGCAGCGGCCGGGCACCAACGGGGGGCGCGAGGGTGGGAGCCCCGCGTCGGGTGGGAAGTCCGGCGGTTCGGCCTCGGCGGCTGCCCCTCGGCCCCAACCCCCGTCTCAACAGCCGTCCGGGGGCGGGCAGCCGGGTGGCGAGAAGAAGGCCGAGGGCTCCGAGAAGGGCAGGGAAGGAAAGGAAGCCAAGGAAGGAAAGGACGGCAAGGAGGGGGAGGGGAAGGAAGGGCAGGAGCAGCAGGGCGTCGCGACGCCGAGTAAGGAGGAGTCGGCGGCCAAGAACCGCCCGGGCGCGGTCGATTCGCTCGTAGCGGGTCAGCAGCTGAAGCAGCAGGACAAGCGGGGCGCGGACAAGCCCACCGGTTCGCCGATGGCATCCGGCAAGGACACCCAGTCGCCCGGCGCGTTCTCCACGCTCGACGGCGTACGCGCCCAGGATCTGGACGGCCCGGAGGAGCGGGCCGAGGAGGATCCGTTCGGCTCCGGCAGTGAGTCGGAGGTCGAGGTCGGGGGCGCGGAGAAGAGCGCCTGGGACATCAAGCTCCAGCCGGAGGACTTCCTGCCCGAGCAGGACCTCGACGTGTCCGGCGTACCGACCGCGGACACGCTCGACCCCGCCTCGTCCGCCGACCCTCCCGTCCCGTCCTTCCCCGCCCCTCCGCTGACCAAGGCCGACAAGGTGCAGGCCGAGCGGGACGCGGAGGACGCCGAGGACGAGGCGGAGGACGCCGAACCCGAGGAGGACGCCGCGGACTCGGCCGCCGACGCCGAGCCGTCGGCGGAGGCGGACGACGGCGCGGCGGCGGCAGGCGCTGGGCTCGGTGGTCTCGCCGTGGAGCAGGCCGCCGAGAGCCGACCGGGACCGGCGGTGACCCGCGACCCGAAGAGCGGCGCCGACCCCAAGGACGGGCCCGTCGTCGCCCAGACGACGGTGCAGGAGGCCGCGGGCAGGTCGGAGGACGGCAGCGAAGCCACCGAACAGGCCGCGAAGGAGGAGAAGGGCACTTCCGCGGCGGGCGACGCGTCCGGCGGTGGGCAGGAGAAGGCGTCCCCGCAGGCGGTGGGCGGTCAGGCGGCGCAGGAGCCCGCGGCCAAGGAGGAACAGAAGAAGGCGGACACGGCGCCGGCGGCCAAGAGCGAGCCCACCGCGGACGCCCAGTCCCCCTCACCCGCGCGGGACACCCAGGTCACGGGCGGGTCCAACGCGGATACGCCCGGCGGGGCGAGCAGCGGTGCGCAGAGCGGGCAGGGCGCGCCGGCGGAACGTACGGAGACCCCGGCGGCGGAGTCGGCGCCGCCCGCACCGGAACCGAAGAAGTCCGCCGAGCCCGAGCAGACTCCTGCGCCTGCGGCCGCGCCGCCGAAGGAGACACCTGCGCCCAAGGCCGCACCAGGCGCGAAGGTCGCAGCGCCGAAGTCGGCACCGTCCGCCAAGACACCAGGCGGCGGCGGTGGCGGGGGCGGCGGTGGCGGCAAGGCATCCGCCCCGGCCAAGGGCAAGAAGAAGGACTCCGGACCGGCCCCGAACCTCTCCCAAGTGAGCCCGGAAGCGGGCCTGTCCACCGCCTCGAAGCTCAAGCCCCATGTGGCGCTGCAGGCCATGACCGGTGTGAGCGGCTCGGTCAACCGCACCGTCGGCGATGAACACAAGGCGCTCGCCGCCGCCCCGCCCTCGATGCAGCGCCCGGCGGGCGCCCCGCAGACCCTCCAGGGCAAGCCGAAGACCGCCGCCCCGGCCCAGTACTCGCAGGATCCGGCCCAGAAGTCCGAGGCCCCGGAGAAGGAAGACGCCAAGGTCACGGGCGCCAAGGAACCCGGGGCCAGATCGAGGCGGAGAAGGCCGAGGAGCCCGGCGGCTGGGACACCTTCAAGATGGCCCTGGGCTTCGGCGTCGGCAAGCTCCTGAGCTGGGCCGGTTTCAAGGTGGACGCACAGGAGTTGGCCGCCAAGTTCGCCGGGCTGCCGACCAAGGACGAGGCGCTCAAGCAGGCCCAGGCGGGTAACGCACCGGGTGTACAGATGCGGGGCGCCGCCGACCAGACGGCCGGTGAGCAGGGCTCGGCCGTTGACACCAAGGGTCAGGAGACCGTCGCGACGGGCCGCGACGACGCGGGCCGGGGGATGGGCGAGGACCAGGTCTATCCCAACGCTCCCAAGGAGCAGATGGAGGCGAAGGTCCCCGGCCGGCAGGGCGGCGGAGGCGGCGGTGCGCCCGGGGGCGGCGCGGCGACGGGTGCCGTGCCTCCCGAGGCCGCGTCGGAGGTGGCCGAGCACGAACGCGGACCGCAGTTCCAGGCGGCGTTCACCGACGGCCAGAAGAGCATGTCCGAGGGGCGGCAGACCAAGGACCGCGACTTCAGGAACGGTCAGCAGCAGCATAAGCAGCAGGTCAACGCGGAGATCGCGACCAACACCAAGAGTCAGGCGAGCGAGCGTCAGAGGGCGATGACGGAGGTCACCGCCAAGCGTGCGGACTGGCGCGCGGAGCAGGACAAGGAGCTCCAGTCGCTCGGCGACAAGAAGACCGAGCGCCACGAGAAGATCCGCAAGGACGTCAAGGAGAAGGAAGAGAAGACCGACAAGGACGTCGACAAGGAGAAGGACGACAGCGACAAGAAGATCCAGGACAAGAGCGACCAAGCCGAGCGGGATGCCGAGAAGAAGCGCGACGCGAGCGTCAACGAGTCGGGCAACTGGGTCAGCAAGGCTTTCGACTGGATCAAAGACAAAGTCATCGAGATCAAGAACGCGATCGTCCGCGTCATCCGGGAGGCGCGGGACGCGGTCGTCGGTTTCATCAAGAACTTCAAGGAGACCGTCGAACGCTGGATCAACGACGCTCGCAAGGCCATCGTTGACGCGATCAAGAACTTCATCAACGACCTGATCGAGTTCGCCAAGACGATGGTGCGGGCCGTCATCGACCTGGCCAAGCGCATCCGGAACTTCATCACGGGGCTCATCGAGGCGGCGATCGCCCTCGTCAACAAGCTCGCCACCATGCTCAAGCAGGCCATCACCGACCTGCTGAACGCCCTCGGCAAGCTGCTGAGCAGCATCCTGGACGTCCTGAAGAAGATGCTGCTGGACGTCGTCAAGGCCGTCGTGGACGCGGTCAAGGCGGTCCTGGACTTCGCCTCCAAGCTCTTGGGTGCGCTCGGCGACTTCATGCTCATCGCGGTCGACTTCCTCACCGACCCGGGCGGCTGGCTGAGCGGGGCGAAGAACTCGGCGGTGGACGGCGCGAAGAACCACCTGTTCCGCGAGGTGAAGTCGGCCGTCAAGGAGTGGTTCCAGTCCAAGATCCAGGAGATTATCGGTGTCCCCAAGGCGATCCTGGACAGGTTGCTCAAGGGCGGCTTCACGCTGGAGCAGATCGTCAAGGAGACATGGGACGCGATCGTCCCCCAACTCCCCTTCATCATCGGCGAGATCGTCATCACGAAGGTCATCGCCAAGCTGATCCCGGGAGCGGGCTGGGTGATGGCCGTCATCGACGCCATCCGCACGGCCATCGGCGCGCTCGGCGCGATCCTGCGCGCGGTCGGCGCGGTCCTCGACTGGCTGAAGCTCGTCCGCATGGGCGGCGCGGGCCTCCTCTTCGCGAAGGCCGTCGCGGCGGGCATCGTGGCACTCCTCGAATTGGCCTACCAGGCGCTGCTGTCGGGGATCGGCAAGTATGTCGCGAAGGTGGGCCGGCGCTTCAAGGCCATCGCGGCGAAGCTGGGCCGGGGCAAGGGTGGCAGGGGCGGAGCTGGAGGGAAGGGCGGCGCGGACGGGGAGGGTGCGGAGGGTCGGGGCAGCAAGCCGAAGCCCGACGAAAAGCCGCAAGAGCCGACCCCACCCGGGACAAGCGCCCCCACAACGCGTCCGACGACGACAACGACCACGAAGCCGAAGCCCACAACGCCATCGCACCCACAAACCAAACCCACCCGGCCTGAAGCCCCCGGCAGGCCCAAGCGAACACCGGACGCCAAGACCCCGGCCCCCACAACCAAGGACAAGAACGGCAAGCCCAAGCCCGAGGAAGACCGCCCGGACACCCGCCCGACTCCATCCCCGAAACCCAAGCCCAAGCCGGAACCCCCGACCAAGCCCAAGCCCGAACCGCAGACAGGGCCCAAGCCGGACAAGGGCGACAAAACCCCGGGCACCCCCAAGGACGACAAGGCCCCGAGAACAGCCCGAAGACCGACGACAAGCCCTCAACGAAGGACCCCAAGGACCCCAAGGACCAGGACCCCACCAAGCCCAAGCCCGACAAGGACGACCCGAAGAAACCCAAGCCCGACAAGGACGGCGAAAGGCCAGGCACCCGAAAGCCGAAACCCGACAAGGACGGCCCCGGCAGGCGCCCGAGCAAGAAGGGCCCCAACAACCGCAAACCCCATCCCGAAAAGAGCGGTCCCGGCCGACCAAAGACCAAGTCGCAGAAGGAACGACGGAAGAAGGACGAGAAGTCCAAGGAGTCGAAGGACGAGCGCCTGCGCAAGATCGTCGCTCGCATACGCCCAAAGATTGTCGGGCTGCTGCAGCGGGGACTCCCCGAACCAGTTTTCCGCACGGTACTCAACACGACGCGGGCATGGAACCGTCTTACGAGCCTCTTCACCAGCGGTGGCGACGATTTCAGCCTGATTGCCACGCTCAACCCCGAAGCAGAGGTCACAAAGGCACACTTCGATGTCTTCGCCATTGGCGAGGAGGACGCCGTGGCGGCCCGCATACGCCAGAAAATCGAAGAACAACTCCAAGGACGACCGATCACAGAATTTGCAAGAGCCAAGGAGATATGCGAAAAGGCAGCCATGAGTGTCCTCGGCGCCGACCGGCAAGGAAAAGGAAAGGGGAAGGGTAAATCAAAGATTGCACAATCGGGCAAAAAGGGAAAAGGGGGCAGGTTGCCAACAAGGGCGAGGAAGCGAAACCCGTGTGGGATCCATCCAAAGTGCCCGACAAGAGCGAGGGTCAACCGGATCGAATCACCTTCTATCTGGAGCGCGACAGGGATAAGAACCCACGTTGGGCCATCGCACAATTTCAGAAGGAGAAGAAATATTGGGAGGTCCGAAAAGAGAAGGATCAAACCCTTTACGTGGACGACCGCGGAAAATACTTCGTCAAGGCCCGGGATGGCGTGTTCGTGCCACAGAAGATTGAGAGAAATATAAACGCAAAAGACCTGAAGCGCGGTCCCGAACCCAAGGGCCCAGGGCTCAAGCCAAAGAAAGAAAAAGGCGCAGTACCCGATCTGCGCATGCATGTCGGAGGTGCCGAGTCGCCTTTCATTTCGACGACAAAAATGAAGGCGAGCGAAATTACCAACTCGGATCGTACTCAGAAACTCGGTGGCCAATACGGTCGGGTCACCATTGACCTTCTGAAGATTTCGCCGAAGAACATTTTCGATATGTCGGACAAGAAAACCCAGGACAACTACCGGCTGAGCAACCCCCGGGGTGAGAAGATGGAACAAGCCCTCCAGGATGCTGTGCGCACACAGGAGGTGCTCGTATGGGGCGACATTCCCGGCAATGCCATTGTCAAGTTCGTCAGCGCCGATGGTCGTCGAGTGGTGGAACTTACTGAAGATGGGAAATTGGTGGTGACCACGTCGTGACGTTCAATACCTACCACTGGTGGGGCAGCCCGCTGGACGATCCGAATCTAGATAGAGCTCGCGCTGTACTTGCTTCGGAAGGCCCGGATGAAGAAGCATTCTCCAAGCTGCTTCGGAGCGGTCGGACCGTGGCTGTTGGTACAGCCCTGGACCACTATGCCCACGCCGAATCCACCAGCCGCTTCACCGGCGGCAATCCATACACTGTCTATGCTGCAGAAGTACTGGAGGTTGCCCGGGGAATCCTTTCCAATCCTCCCTCTCCGAAAAGCGAGACTGGAGCAGAGAAGGATGGGGCGGATCATGCCAGCGCTCTCGTCGTCATGCTTAATCTGGCAGGTCCCGAAGATTCAGACCTCATTGCCTCGGCGCTTCGTCAGGCGACAACTGTAAGCGTTGAGGTAGCCGCAACGATGGCCGCAAGCAGGGCCCTGAGTAAATCGAGTGTTCTCAACCAGAATCTTGTCGACGCGCTGAGCGACATTATTTTTGATGAATCCAAGTCGACGGACGAACGGCTCGATGCGCTGAGAGCGTTCAATGACGCTGTGTCTCCCCAGGCTGCCGAAGTCGCCGCACGAGCACTTGCGGCGGATGATATCGACGTTCAGATGCACGCGGCCCTCATCCTGGCCACGCATCACCTGTCCGACTATCGCGAAGCTGTCGAACAAGTGGTCGCCTCTTGGCCGGAGGACGCTCCGTACCCGGCAGATTTTGTACTCGACGCCCTACGCGCTGACATCGATCCGGACCAGGAACAAGGGAGTGGTGAGTCATGACCCGCTACGCCGACATCCCCAAGCCCATCCGCTCCGGGATCGTCCTCGTAGACCCCGAACTCGGCACCCCCCAGCGCATCATCGTGCTCCAGTTCAACCCCGACACCCTCGAACGCTCCCTCGCTCCCCAATCCGCCGGCGACCAAGCCGACAGCGGCGGAGGCGGCAGCGGAAGTGGGGACAAGAACGAGGCGCTGCGCCTCAAGGGGCCTGCCCAGGAGACGTGGAAGTTCACCGCGGAGATCGACGCGACCGATCAGTTCGAGGTGGCCGCGCCTGACGGGATACACCCGCAGCTCGCGACGCTCGAAATGCTCGTGCAGCCGACCACCGCCAAGTTACGAGAGGCGATGCGGCTGTCCAAGAAGGGGACCATCGAGATCAGCCCCATCGAGATGCCGCTGACCCTCTTCACCTGGGGGAGCAAGCGGGTCATGCCCGTCCGCATCACCGAACTGTCCATCAACGAATCGGCATTCGACGTCAACCTCAACCCCATCCGCGCATCCCTCAGCATCGGGCTGAAGGTGCTCACCGTGAGCGACCTGCCCGCCGGCCACCGGGGCGCCGAGCTCTATCTCGCGCATCTCGCGCAGAAGGAACGGCTCGCGGCGGCGGCGCGCGGCGGGGCGCTCAGCGCGCTGGGGTTGAACAGCGGGGACATCGGGCTGGGGAGGGTGTAACAACAGATGGCAGAGCCACAGCCTTACGAAAGCGCGCTCGACGCGATTCCGGGTCGCACCCCTACCCCCGCTCCAGCCGCTACCACGACGCCGAGATCGGCATCCACACCCAACCCGACGGGACCCCCGTGCGGTACGCCAAGCGGCGGCTGCTGCCGCCCATCAGCGAGGTGGACGAGGACACCGCCACCCACACCGTCAGCAGCGGCGAGCGCCCCGACCACCTCGGTCAGCGCTACTTCGGCGACCCCGCCGCCTGGTGGCGGATCGCCGACGCCAACCCCGTCCTCGACCCCCGCGAGCTGACCGCCGAGCCCGGCGAGGAGATCGCGATCCCCAACGGATTCCCAGGCGGCGGAGGCGGTGGGCGCCATGGCTGATGAGCCCGTCGGGCAGGGGCCCATCCACCTCGAATTACGGATGGGGCCCAAGCTCACCCGCCCGGTGCCTCCCGAGGTCACCCAGGCGCTGCTGTCCGCGCAGATCACCACCACCGCGGGCGAACGCAGCGGCTTCCAGATGGCGTTCGACCTCACCAAAAAGGGCGCGATCATCGATCGGCTGCTTCCCGAGGGGTTCTTCGACCCCCGCACCCGCGTCATCGTCACGGCCGCCGTCAAGGGCACGCCGATCGTCCTCCTCGACGGGCTCATCGTGCGCCACGAGGTGGGGGCCAGCAATCAGCCCGGGCAGACGACCCTCACCGTCACCGGCGAGGACCTCACCCTCCTCATGGACCTCGAGGAGCGGACCGACCGTTACCCCAACCTCTCACCCTGGCAGCGCGTCACCCGCATCCTCACCAAATACACCGACTACGGCATCGAGGCCGACGTCGTCAAGGAGAAGATCCTCCAACCGCCCAACGCCCAGCGCCGCGTGGACTACCAAACCGGCACCGACCTCCAGTACGTCACCGATCTCGCTCACGCCAACGGCTACGTCTTCTACCTCGTCCCCGGGCCCTTCCCCGAAGCCTCCACTGCCTACTGGGGACCCGAGAAGCGCGTCGGGACACCCCAGCACGCCCTCACCGTCAACATGGACGTCAATTCCACCGTCGACCAGCTGACGTTCGCCTACGACGGGACCGCCCGCGAGGAGCCCCAGGCCCGTGTGCAGGACCCCGCCACCCGCACCTCCACGCTCCTCGCCCAGCCCGACATCAGCCCTCTCCGGCCGCCCCTCGGCAAACGGGCCACCCCCGCCCTCAAGCGCAAGACGCTCTCCGGCACCGCCAAGAAGGACCGGGCGCAGGCCGAGGCCGAAGCTCTGGCGAGGGCCGCCACCACCGCCGACGCCATCTCCGGATCCGGCTCGCTCGACGTCAACCGGCACGGGTACATCCTCCAGCCGCGCCAACTCGTCGGAGTCCGGGGCGCCGGGGTGACCTACGACGGGGAGTACTACGTCAAATCCGTCACTCACAACCTCCGGCCCGGCTCGTTCCTGCAGAACTTCACGCTCACCCGCGAAGGGCTGATCGCCCGGAGCGACACCGTTCGGCCCTAAGCCCTCAAGGAGCCCCCCATGGCGGCCACGTCCAACAACCGCTTCCTCGGCAAGTTCCGGGGCCGGGTGCGGGACAACCAGGACCCGCTCGGAATCGGCCGGATCACCGTCGAGGTGCCCGATGTCCTCGGCGATGAGCCGTCCACCTGGGCCATGCCCTGCTTCCCCTTCACCGGGGAGCAGCAGCGGCCCGCCGGGCAGTACGTCGTGCCGTCCGTCGGGGCCGGGGTGTGGGTGGAGTTCGAGCAGGGGGACCCCAGCTTCCCCATCTGGACGGGGTGCTGGTTCGGGGCCAGGGAGCAGCTCCCGGAGGACGCGCGGACCGATCCGGCGACCGCGCACCCGGTGGTGATCCAGACCCCGGGGAAACACAAGATCGTGATGTCCGACGTTCCGGCCGAGGGAATTCTGCTCCAGGCGCCCGGCGGCGCGTCCATACGGATCGACGCGACCGGAGTGCACATCGACAACGGCCAGGGGGCCTCCGTTTCCCTGGTCGGAGACCAAGTCGACCTGAACCGGGGCCGGTTGACCGTGCCCAAGAAGCGATAGCCACAAGAAGCGATAGCCACAAGAAAGCGATAGTCAGCAGCCAACGGGGAGGGACAAGCGACGTGTCCGGGAATTCCGGGAACCTCGTCAGCCATACCGCCGTGATCAGTTGCCCGCACGGCGGACGCGTACAGGCGGCATCCGGCGCTTCGTCGTCCGGTGTGCGGCTCGACGGGCAGCCCGTGCCGACCGCCGACGACGTCTTCACGGTCGTCGGCTGCCCGCACACCGTCGACCGTGTCCCGCTGCCGTGCACCACCGTCCGGTGGACTCCGGACCGCGACACGGTGCTGATCGACGGCGTGCCCGTCCTGCTCGACACCTCCTCGGCACAGTGCTTCAGCGCGGGGCTCGTGCCGCAGGGGCCACCCGTCGTCTCCGCCGCGCGGCAAGGAGTCATGTGCGGATGAGGACACCGACAGGCAGGACACGGACCGGCAGGACACACACCGTACGGACCGATATCGCCTTCCCGTTCCGGATCGACCGGCGCGGGCGCACCGCGCACGCCGACCACGACGACCACATACGCGACCTCATCGAGCAGTTGCTCTTCACCAGCCCCGGCGAACGCGTCATGCGGCCCGACTTCGGCTGCGGGCTGCTCGACCTGGTCTTCACGCCCAACAGCCCCGAACTGGCCTCCGCCGTCGAGCTGTCCGTCCAGGCGTCGCTGCAGCGCTGGCTCGGCGAGCTGATCGAGGTGGAGTCCCTGGACGTGGTCAGCGAGGAGAACGTCGTACGCGTCCATCTGCGGTACGTGGTGCGTGCCACCGCCGGCCTGCGCGATGAGGTGTTCGAGGGGAGGGGTTCCGCATGAGCGTGTCTTGGCGCGCTGCGCGGGCTGGACTGAGGAGCCGCGCAGCGACGAAGGAGCGAGCAGTGACGAGGGAAGCCCGCGCGCAGGAGCGCGCTGAGACTGAGCGGGGGGAGGGGCGCGTGTCTTGGCGCGCTGCGCGGGCTGGACTGAGGAGCCGCGCAGCGACGAAGGAGCGAGCAGTGACGAGGGAAGCCCGCGCGCAGGAGCGCGCTGAGACTGAGCGGGAGGGAGGGGCGTGAACCACCCGACCACCGCGTCACGGCGCGATCGCATCAGGGCCGCCCACCTCAACGGGGTCGACGCCGTCGAGGTCGGCGACGACGGCATCACCCTCACCGTCACCTTCCTCGGCAAGGCCCCGCACGGCCTGTGCCCGGAGAACGTACGCGTCGACGGCGGCCGCCGGATCACCGGCATCGAGGTCATGGAGATCTCCGTCGAGCGCGAGGAGGACCCCGAGCTCGACGACAAGCTGTACGTCACCGTGGACCGGGCCGGGGACACCTCCACCTACCGGCTCTCCCTCGTGGACACCGACCCCTACGGGCGGCCCGGCACCGAGCCCTTCCCCGGCTTCGACCAGCGGTACTTCTCCGCCGAGTTCACCTTCCGGCCCGACTGCCCCACCCCCTTCGACTGCCAGGACGAGCCCCCACCCCTCCCCGCCACCTTCTTCCCCGCCCCGTCATCGACTACACCGCCCGCGACTACGACACCCTCCGCCAACTCGTCCTGGACCGGCTCCGCCTCACCACCCCCGACTGGATCGAGCGCAACGCCGCCGACCTCGGCACCACCCTGGTCGAGCTGCTCGCCCACACCGCCGACCAGATCAGCTACCAGCAGGACGCGGTGGCCACCGAGGCGTATCTCGACACCGCCCGCCGCCGGGTGTCCGTACGGCGCCACGTACGGCTCATCGACTATCCGATGCACGACGGCTGCAACGCCCGCGCCTTCGTCACCGTCGAGACGGTCGAGCCGCTGACCCTGAACCCGGGGGAGTACCGCTTCGCCGCCGTGGACATCCGTACGCTCGGCCCGCTGGACCGGCCGGACGTCGGGGCCGTGCTGGACGACCGGGAGCTGGCCGTGCTCGATGAGCGCGGATCGGTGGAGGTGTTCGAGCCCGTCGTCACCGATCGCCCCCTCCACCTGCGGCCGGAACACCACCGCATCCGGCTGTGGACCTGGGGCGGCGAGGTGTGCTCGCTGCCCGTGGGCGCCACCTCCGCGACGCTGCGCGACGCGTGGGCCGACGAGGAGTGCCGGGCCCGCACGGTCGATCTGCGCCCCGGCGATCTGCTGCTCTTCGAGGAGGTGCGGGGGCCGCGCTCCGGGACGCCCGGCGACGCCGACCCGTCGCACCGGCAGGCCGTGCGCCTCACCTCCGTCACCCCCGCCGTCGACCGGCTCGCCGAGCAGCCGGTGCTGGAGGTCACCTGGGCGCGGGAGGACGCGCTGGCGTTCCCGCTGTGCCTGGCCACCCGGGGCGGTCAGGACTGCGCGCCCATCGAGGACGTCAGCGTGGCGCGCGGCAATGTGGTGCTGGTCGACCACGGCCGCTCGCTGACCTTCTGCTGCGGCACACCGGAGACCCTCACCGTGCCACCCGTCCCCGCCGTCGCCGGCACCTGTGACCCACCCGCCTTCGGCTGCTTCGACAAGGACGCGGGGAACGCGCCCGCGCGGCTCATCGACTCCCTGCTGGACCGGGCCCGCCACGGGCGGCAGCTGACCCCCGGCGACGTACGGGAGCTGTTCACCACCGTCGGCCCGGAGGCCACCGGCCGGGCCGGGATCGGCCTGGAGTCGGCCGGGCAGCGGGGCGAGAGGGTCGTGCCCGGCACCGCGTACGCGCAGGCCGAGGCGTTGCGGACGCTTTTCGCTCAAGTCCTCTATCCCGGGATCGTGCCGCGCTTCCGGCCCGTACTGCACCAGGCGCCCGTCACCCAGGCCGTGCCCTTCCCCGATCCGCGCCATATCGCGGCCGGGCAGGCCGAGCACCTGGCCGCCATCCCGGGGCGGGTGCGGCAGCGGCTGACCGAGCTGTGGCGCAGCGCCCGCGACCGCGACGGGCTCTCGGACGAGGAGATCGCCGAGCTGACCGTTCTGTTCGGGCTGCGCGTCCTGGAGCGCCTCGAACTCGCCCGCCACCCCGTCCGCGCGCTGCGCGAGCTGCTGCACCGCTGCGACCGGCTGCTCGACGCCAAGCTGGGGCGCCTGGCCGCGCTGACCGCCAGGGCCCGGGCGGGCACCGTCCTGGACGGGCGCATCGCCTGGGAGGTCGCCCACAGCTGGGGCCGGGCGTACGCGGCCGGGCTGCGGCCCGAGGATCCGGTGCTGCACGGTCCGGCCGCCGCGCTCGTCCAGGACCCACGGGCCGCGCTCCCCGCCGTGACGATCGAGGACGGCGACGAGACCTGGACACCGCGCCGTGATCTGCTCACCTCCCGCCCCCGGGACCGCCACTTCGTCGGCGAGCTGGAGGACGACGGCCGTATCGCGCTGCGCTTCGGCGACGGCCGGTACGGCGCCGTGCCGAAGCCCGGGGCGCGCCTCGCGGTCCACTACCGGACCGGCGGCGGCACGGCGGGCAACGTCGGCCCCGAGGCCATCAACCACCTGGTGCTGTGCCGGGATCCGGAAGCGGCGGACACCGGACAGCCCCTGCCGGTGGCCGGGGTGCGCAATCCGCTGCCCGCCGTGGGTGGCACCGAGCCCGAGCCGGTCGAGCGGGTCCGCCAGCTCGCCCCGCTCGACCTGAAGCGCACCCGGCACCGGGCCATCACCGCCGAGGACTACGCGGCGCTCGCCTCCGAACTGCCCGGGGTGCGGCGTGCGGCGGCGGAGATCCGCTGGACCGGCAGTGTGCGGGAGGCGCACATCGCCATCGACGCGCACGGGACCGGGGCACCGCCCCCCGCCCTCCTCGACGCGGTCGCGCACGTCCTGGAGGGCTACCGCCGGATCGGACACGACCTGGTGGTCGGCCCGGCCCGCGCCGTGCCGCTGGACATCGCGATCGAGGTGTGCGCCGCGCCCGGCCACCAGCACGGGCAGATCCTCGCCGAGCTGTACCGGGCGCTGGGCAGCGGCCGGTCCTCCGGCGGGGGGCTCGGCTTCTTCCACCCCGACGCGCTGACCTTCGGCGAACCGGTGCGGCTCAGCCGTCTGGTGGCCGTCGCCGCGGCGGTGCCGGGGGTGCGACGCGTCGAGGTCACCCGGCTGCGACGGCTGTGGCACGAGGGGCTGGAGGGGCCGAAGGAGCCCGATGACGGCACCTCGTACGAGACGACACACGGCGAGGCGCTGGAGGAGGGCATCCTGCGCATCGGACCCCTGGAGATCGCCCAATGCGACAACGACCCCGACCGGCCCGGACGCGGCCGCCTGGTCATCGAGCTGAAGGGGGCCCGATGAGCGACCACTCCGACCACATCAACTCCGGCGGTTGTGGCTGCGGTTGCGGCGGCCACGACGAGCGCCGGGCCGCCCCCGGCACCCCGCACAACCCGCCCGGCCGCACCGCCCTGGACTACCGCGTCGGCGACTACGGCTCGTTCCTGGCCGCCATGCTCGACCGGCTCGCCTCGCCCGCCTACCCCGCGCTGCGCGGCCTGACCGTACGCACCCCGGACGACCCGGCCATCGGGCTGCTGGACGCCTGGGCGGTCTTGAGCGACCTGCTGACCTTCCACTCCGAGCGGATCGCCGACGAGGGCTATCTGCGCACCGCCCACGACCCCCGCTCGCTCGCCCTCCTGGGGCGGCTGGTGGGGCATGTGCCACGGCCGGGAGTGGCCGCCGACACCCACCTCGCGTACACCCTGGACCGGGATCCGCGCGCCGAGGACGTGGTGGTGACGATTCCGCGCGGGGCCATCAGCCACAGCGTCCCGGCGGCCTCCGACGAGGAGTCGCAGACCTTCGAGACCAGCGAGGAGCTGACGGCCCGCTGGGCGTGGAACGAACTGGCGGTGCGCCGCCGCCGGCCCGCCCTGATCGGCCCCGACGACCTGCGGCGCCGCT
Organism: Streptomyces violaceusniger; assembly: GCA_005405945.1. Taxonomy (GTDB): domain Bacteria; phylum Actinomycetota; class Actinomycetes; order Streptomycetales; family Streptomycetaceae; genus Streptomyces; species Streptomyces violaceusniger. Next base: position 1,860,877 of record BJHW01000001.1, on the reverse strand, counting down.
CGGAGTTGCTGGTGTCCGGGACCTCGCTCGGGCTGACCGTGGGCGACAAGCTGCTCTTCGTCTTCGGCGGAACGGCCGAGTCCGGGGGCGGTGGCCAGAAGCTGCTGCTGCCGGTGGCGCGCGTGGCCGTCGACCGCGACGAGGACGTGACGGCGATCGGGCTGCCGCAGTCCGCCCCGCCGTCGCTCAAGGAGCTGGTGGACGAGGTGCGACGGTGGATCACCGACCCGGAGGCGGACGAGGACCCGGACGACCGGGGGGACGCCGAGCCCACGCCGGACCACCCCGATCCGCGCCCCGTCAGCCGCCTGATCGAGGAGTTCGACGCGCAGGTCCTGGCGCCGCTGCGGGGCGACCTGGACGGGATCACCACGCCCGGGCAGCTCGCCCGGCGGCTCGCCGAACCGCATGACCGGCTGGCGGAGGCGCAGGTGCTGGCCGCTCCGTACGAGGAGGTCGCCGCCTGGTTCGAGCGGCTGGAGGCGGTGATCGGCGAACTGCGCGAGCGGGCGGGGAGTTGGACGCCACCGGGCCCGGCGAGGTGCGGCTGCGGTCCCAGCTCGCCGAGGACCGGCCCGCGGCCGACAGCGCCACCGGAAGCCAAAGTCCCGGCACAGGGGCCCACGGCACCGCCGCCGTGACGGCGCTCGGCGCCGTCCTGCCCGCCCTGCGCACCCGCGTCGTACGGCCCCCGTCCGGTGCCCGCGCCACGGCGGGGCACGATCCGCGGCGGCTCTTCGGGCCGGGCTCAGACCTGGCCGCCGGGCTGCTGCCCGCCCTCGACCCGAGGGTGGCGAGCGGGATGTACGCGGCGTGGCGCCGCGCCGCCCCGGCCGCCACCGCCCCGCCGGGAACCCTCCCGCTCCTGCGCGAGCTGCTGGCGATGCGGGTGACGGCCGCGCCCTTCGGGGCGATGGCGCCGCTCAAGCCGGTGCAGGACGACCGGGGCCGGGTCATCCGGCAGACCGACTGGCCGCTGACCGGCGGTGAGCTGACCGCCGTACGGATCGTGTACGACACGGCGGGCAAGGTGCCGGTGAAGGCGGAGTTCCAGCACATCGAGACCGGGACGTCATGGCAGCGCAGCGAGAACCTGCCGCAGACCGCCGAGTTCGAGCTCGGGCCGGGGCGGGTGCAGCTGTCCACCCGCGTCGGCCAGGACCACGACCTGGGCTGGCTCCGGGGCCGTCCCACCGACTCGCAGGAGCCCGGTGTCACGGCCACCCTGCTGCCCGGGCTGCCCGCGCTCACCCTGTTCGTGTCCCGGCCCGCCGAGGACGGGCGGGTGCATGTGGTCGTGGAGAACGGAGAGACCAAACAGTGGATGCTCAGCCGTGGCGAACCCCCGAGACAGATCAGCTACGGAGCCTATGAGCTGACGCTGCGGTTCACCCCCGGCAGCGAGCCCCCGGCCGTCGAGATCGGCGTCGCCACCGTGCCCGAGCCCACCAACCGCTATGTGCTGCCGCTGGATTCGGTGCAGAACTCCATCACGGTCGGCAGCTGGGTGGCCATCGAGCGCCCCCGCAAGGGGTCCGGCGAGCCGGACGGCATCCCGGGCGACAAGAAGCTCGCCTTCGTCACCACCCGCGTCGTCGCCGTGCGCACCGCCGCGTACACCAACTACGGCATCACCGGCCGGGGCACCCAGCTGACCCTCGCCGACCCGTGGCTCGACGAACACGATGTGCTGCTCTCCGCGATCCGCGACACCACCGTGCACGCGGGCGGTGAGCCGCTGCGCCCGGCGGACGAGCCGCTGGGCGAGGATGTGCACGGCAACGGGATCGAGCTCGCCGAGCTGTACGACGGGCTGCGGCCGGGCCGCCGGATCGTCGTCTCCGGTGAGCGCGCCGACATCCCGGGGCCGGCCGGTCCGGGCGACCCGACCGGGGTCCGGGGCACGGAGCTGGCGGTGATCGCCGCCGTGGACCAGCGCGTCGACCCCGACCTGCCCGGCGACCACGTGCACACCACCCTCACCCTCACCGCCGATCTGGCCTACCGCTACCGCCGCGAGACGGTCCGGATCCAGGGCAACGTCGTGCCCGCCACGCACGGCGAGAGCCGTGACGAGCCCATCGGCAGCGGCGACCCCGCCCTGGCCAATCAGACGTTCACCCTGTGGCAGTCGCCACTGACCTGGCTCCCCGCCGACAACCCCCTGGGCGCCACCCCGGCCCTCGAGGTCCGCGTCGACGGGCTGCTGTGGCACCGGGTGGACAGCCTCGCCGGACGCGGACCGCGCGAGCGTGTCTACGTCACCGGGACCACCGGCGACGGGCGGACCACGGTGACCTTCGGCGACGGGGTGCACGGCGCCCGGCTGCCCGGCGGCCACGAGAACGTACGGGCCCGCTACCGCTTCGGCACCGGCGAGGCCGCCAATGTGCCCGCGGACCGCATCACCCAGGCCCTGACCCGGCCCCTCGGCGTCACCGCCGTCACCAATCCGCAGCCCGCCACCGGCGGCGCGGACGGCGACGGCCCGGGCCTGACCCGCCGCACCATCCCGCTCGCGGTCTCCGCGCTCGACCGGCTGGTCTCCCTCCAGGACTACGAGGACTTCGCCCGGTCCCGCGCGGGCATCGGCCGGGCCGCCGCCCGCGAACTCTTCGACGGGCGGCGCAGGGTGCTCCATGTGACCGTGGCCGGGGTGGACGACGCGCCGATCGGCGAGGACGCGGAGGTGCTGCGCGCCCTGCGCGCCTCGCTGGCCGCCTACGGGGACACCCGGCTGCCGGTCCGGGTGGATGTGCGCGAGCTGGTGCTGCTGGTGCTGGTGGCACGGGTGAAGGTGGCGCCGGACCACTCCTGGGAGCTGGTCGAACCCCGGCTGCGCCAGGCCCTGCTGCGCGAACTCGGCTATCCGGGGCGCGAGTTGGGCCAGCCCGCCGCGCTCTCCGAGGTGCTGGCCACCGCCCAGTCGGTGCCCGGAGTGGACTATGTGGACGTGGACGCCTTCACCGGCGTCCCGGCCTCCAGCACCCCGCGGGAACTGGCCGACCTGGCCGTCCGGCTGACCGAGCCCAGCCCCGTGGTCCCCGCTCGGCCCGCCGAGTACGCCGAGGACACCTACCGGGTCACGGCCACGGACGGCGAGACGCTCACCGACATCGCCGGACGCCACGGCATCCCGCTCGCCGAACTGCTGCGCCTCAACCCCGACATCACCGACACCCGCCGCCTCGCCGAGGGCCGCTCGGTGTCCGTCTTCCGCGGCATCCGCCCGGCGCGGCTGGCGATGTTCTCACCCGATGTCCCGGACACGCTGATCCTTACGGAGGTCACCTCATGAGCAGGGAGCCGGACGGGCTCGCCGAGCTGCTTCCGCAGTGGCATCGCCTCAGGGACGCCGAGGCGGGCGAGCCCCTGCGCGCCCTGCTCGCCGTGATCGCCGAGCAGGTCGATCGGGTACGCGACGGGGTGGAGCGCGGTTACGACGACTGGTTCGTGGAGACCGCCACCGCATGGGTACTGCCGTATCTGGGCGATCTGGTGGGCTACCGCCCGCTGCCCGGATACGAGCGGGTGCTGGCCACCGGACTGCGCGACGGCGGACCGCCGGACGCGTCCCTGGCGCGGCTGGCCGAGGCGCTCGCGCCGCGCCGGGACGTGGCCGCCACCGTGGCCTACCGGCGGCGCAAGGGCACGCTCGCGCTGCTGGAGGAGGTCTCCGCGTCGGTGGCCGGATGGCCCGCCCGCGCCGTCGAACTCTCCCGGCTCACCGCGCACCAGCAGCCGGTCAGGCTCTACGGCGGGACGGGCGGCGCGGCAGCGGACCTCCGCAGGCTCTCCCGGGGCCGGCTCGCCGATCTGCGGGACGGGGCGGCGCTGGACCTGGCGGGCGGGCCGTTCGGCACGGTGGCGCGCTCGGCGGACGTCCGGCGCGCGGCCTCCCGCCGCCGACAGGGCGGCCACACCCCGGCCGGGGTCGGGCTGTTCGTGTGGCGGCTGAAGCCGTACCACGTGACCAGGGCGCCCGCGTACTGCATCGACCGGGCCCGCAACCTCTACACCTTCTCGATCCTCGGCAATGACATCCCGCTGGTGACCCGCCCCGAACCCGAGCCGTCCGCCGCACGCCCCCTGCCTTCGGCGGGGGACCCCCGGCAGCTGCCGACAACGTGCCCGCGTACATCCGCCGCCGTCAGCTCGCCGACCACCTCCTCGACACTTACGGTCCGGGCAAGAGCTTCACCGTCTGGCGGGACGGCCACGACGAGCCCGTACCGCCGTCGGACATCGTGGTGGCCGATCTGACGGACTGGCGCTACCGCGCGGGGCGCGGCCAGGTGGTCATCGACCCCGAGCTCGGCCGGATCGCCTTCGGCTCGCGCACCGCGCCGCGCCACGGTGTCTGGGTCACCTACCACTACGCCCACCCCGACGACGTGGGTGGCGGCGAGTACGACCGGGACGACCGCGAGACCTCCCCGGCCGCGGAGGTCTACCGGGTCGGACCGGGGTGCGCGTACCAGCGGATCATGGACGCGTACCGGCAGTGGCAGCACGACCGGCGGGGCGGGCGATGCGGCCCCGAGGGCATCATCGAGATCACCCACAGCGGTGCCTACCAGGAGCAGCTGGACTTCGACCTGGACCCGGGCGACCGGCTCGAACTGCGCGCCGCCGAGGGCACCCGGCCGGTGATCCGGCTGCTGGACTGGTACAGCAACCGCCCCGACGCGCTCAACATCCGGGCGCGGGAGGAGCACGGGAACACCGGTGGCGAGGCGCCGCGCATCGTGCTGGACGGGCTGCTGATCGCGGGGCGCGGCCTCAACGTCACCGGGCCGGTCGGCGCCGTGGTGCTGCGCCACTGCACGCTCGTCCCCGGCTGGTCCCTGGAGCCGGAGTGCGAGCCGCGCTCGCCCGACGAGCCCAGCCTGGTCCTGGAGCGCACCACCGCGTGCGTCCAGATCGAGCGCAGCGTCCTCGGCACCATCGAGGTGATCGGCGAGGAGGTGCACACCGATCCGCTCGCCCTCCACATCCGCGACTCCATCCTGGACGCCACCGGACACGACCGCCCGGCGCTGTCCGCCCCGGACTGCCGCCACGCCCACGCCGTACTGCACGCCCACCGCACCACCGTCATCGGCGAAGTGCACACCCACGCCGTGCGGATCGGCGAGAACAGCCTCTTCACCGGGCGGATGCACGTGGCCCGGCGCGGTGTCGGATGTCTGCGGTTCAGCTATGTGCCGCCGGGTTCGCGCACCCCGCGCCGCCACCGCTGCCAGCCGGATCTGGTGGGTGCCGAGGAGGCGTGGCGGGTGCGGCCGCTGTTCAGCGGCGAGCGCTACGGCACCCCGGTGTACGGGCAGTTGGCGGCCGGATGCGCGGAGGAGATCCGCCGGGGCGCCGAGGACGGCGCCGAGATGGGTGCCTTCCACGACCTGTACCAGCCGCAGCGCGAGGACAGCCTGCGGGCACGGCTCGCGGAGTACGCCCCGGCGGGCACGGACGCGGGAGTCATCGCCGTGACGTGAGCCGATCTGACACCGACACCGACGACACCGATGCCCCAGCCCGCCCGAGCCGCGCCCGCCAGACTTCCGAACCTTTTCGAGGGGGACCCCTTCCATGCACGCCGATCTCTCCCGTCTCACCTTCCGGCCCGACCGGCGCTACTCCGCCGTCGTCGCCCAGCAGGGCCGGGTACAGCTCGACGCCGACGCCAACGAGCAGACCGCGATCCAGCTCCACCAGGCCCGGACGCTCGCCGCCGACCTGATCGGGCGGCACGGCGGCCCGTCCGCGGACGCCGGATTCCGCATCCGGTTCAAGGGCGGCAGCCGCGATCTGGACGACCTGATCATCGAGGGCGGCCGCTACTACGTGGACGGCATCCTGTGCGACGCGACCCGGCCGCTGCCCGGTGTGGCCGTCGACGACGAGGCGGCGGACGGGGCCTCCGGCCAGGAGGGCGAGGCCGACGCGCCCGAGCCCGACGAGCCGCCGGCCACCTGGACCTACTGGGACCAGCCGGACGCCTACCGGGACCCGGAGCGGCCGGGCGACCGGCTGCCGGAGCAGCGTCCGTTCCTGGTCGCCCTGAAGGTGTGGGAGCGGTCGGTGACCGCCGCCGAGGACCCCGCGCTGCGCGAGGTGGCCCTCGGCTCGGCGATGCCGGACACCGCGGCGCGGGTCAAGGTGGTCTGGCAGGTGCTGCCGGTGGAGGGCGCGGCGCTGGAGCTGGAGAACCCGGGAGGGGCGAACAAGGAGCAGGTCGGCAAGGCGTTCGAGGCGTGGGCACGGAAGGCCACGGCCCCCGGATCCCGGCTGGCGGCACGCGCCGAGCGGCCGGAACACGCCGACCAGGACCCCTGCCTGGTCCGGCCGGACGCCCGCTACCGGGGGCCGGAGAACCAGCTGTACCGGGTGGAGATCCACGAGGGCGGCACGGCGAAGGAGGCCACCTTCAAATGGTCCCGGGAGAACGGCTCGGTGGTCTTCCCGGTCGACGAACTCGACGGCACCTGGGTGGAGTTGGCCTCGCTGGGCAGCGACGACAAACTGGACCTCAACGTCGGGGACCTGGTGGAGTTCGTGGACACCGCCTACACCAGCCGGGGCGAGCCGCTGCCGCTGCTGCGGGTGGAGGAGGTCGACCTGCCGGGGCGGCGGGTGCGGCTGTCCGGTGAGCCCGAGCCGGGCGTCGGACGCCGCCCGGAACTGCGGCCGTTCCTGCGCCGCTGGGACCACCGGGAGACCACCCGGCGTCCCCGCAAGGGCGCGGCGGCGCGGCTGAAGCGCGGTGCGCTCAAGGTCGAGGAGGGCCGCTGGCTGCCCCTGGAGGACGGCGTCGAGGTGTACTTCGCCCCCGACGGCGCCTACCGCTCCGGGGACCACTGGCTGATCCCGGCCCGCACCGCCACGGGCGGCGTGGAGTGGCCGGTGAACGCGGCCCGCAAACCGCTCCTCCAGGCACCGGCCGGGATCCAGGCGCACTACGCGCCCCTGGCGTGGGTGACGGCCGAGCAGGCGGAGCTGGATCTGCGGATGGTGTTCGGGCCGCTCGCCACGCCCGCCCCGGCCGCGGACGCCTCGGCGCTCGCGGCGGAGGCCGAGGCGGAGGCCGAGACCAGGGCCAGGGAGGACGCCGAACCGGAAGCGTAGGCCCGGTGCGGAGCCGATTGAGTTCCGTGCCCGCGGCATCCGTACATCACCATGCCTCATCCCTAAGGAGCACATCACCATGGCCACGCCGCTCACCGCCGACCGTCTGCTCAAGGCGCTTCGCGACGAGGGACTGGAAGTCCATGAGTACCGCGACTGGCGGACTCACAACCGCAACTCCAAGGGCCCCTGGGGGCCAGTCAACGGGGTGATGATCCATCACACCGTCACCAAGGGCACGGACTCCTCGGTGGAGCTGTGCTACGAGGGCCACGCATCACTGCCGGGGCCGCTGTGCCACGGGGTCATCGACAAGTCCGGCGCGGTCCACCTGGTCGGCAACGGCCGCGCCAACCACGCGGGCCTGGGCGACGGCGACGTGCTCAGAGCCGTCGTCGACGAATCCGCGCTGCCCCACGACAACGAGGCCGACACCGACGGCAACCGCCACTTCTACGGCTTCGAGTGCATCAATCTCGGCGACGGCGAGGACCCCTGGCCGGAGGCGCAGAAGCTGGCGATCGAGAAGGTGTCCGCGGCCATCTGCCGCGCCCACGGCTGGACCCAGCGCTCGGTGATCGGCCATCTGGAGTGGCAGCCGGGCAAGGTCGACCCGCGTGGCTTCACGATGGACAGCATGCGCAGCCGCGTCGCCAAGCGGCTCGGCGCCAAGCCGGACGGCCCGGCCCCCAAGCCACCGGCGCCCAAGCCACCGGCGTCCTACGAGCCGTTCCCGGGCGCCGACTTCTTCCGGACCGGCCGCGAAAGCAAGATCATCACGGCGATGGGCAAGCGGCTGGTGGCCGAGGGCTGCGGACGCTACGAGGAGGGCCCGGGCCCGGAGTGGACCGAGGCTGACCGCAAGTCCTACGCGGCCTGGCAGCGCAAGCTGGGCTACTCCGGCGATGACGCGGACGGCATGCCCGGCAAGACCAGCTGGGACAAGCTGCGCGTGCCGAACGTCTAGCGGTCACACCAGTTCTGCTCCCCTGCCCGCCCCTTCCCTCGACTGGGGCTTCGCCCCTTAACCCCGTGGGCCCCTATAGCGGCTTCCCCGCCCCGGGGCGGGAGCGAGGAGAGATCAGTCGTCCTCGCTCCCGACCCCGGGGCAGCCCGCGTCCAGCAGCGGGTCGATACCCGCCCGGAGGAAGCGCAGCAGGGTGTCGTCCGGCGTGTCGGCCAGCGCGGGTGAGCGGATGGCCAGGCGCAGCAGGGTGATGCCCATCAGCCACGCCGCCAGCAACTCGGCCCGCAGCTCGGCGTCCTCGCCCTCCAGACGCCGCGCGAACCCCTCCGAGAACACCTCGGTGACCTCCTCGCGCAGCTGCCCGACGGTCTCCTCCCGGCTGGAGGAGCGCAGCTTGGTCAGCAGCGGATGCGGGGCCTCTTCCTCGGTGGGCCCCGTGGAGACCACATCGCAGATCCACGCCGACACCTCGTCCAGCGGCAGATGGCGCAGCGGCTCGAACATGCCGGTGCTGGTCGACACCGCGTCGAACAGCGCCTCCTTTGAGCCGAAATAGCGGTAGACCAGGGCGGCGTCCACCCCCGCGTCCTTGGCGATGTCGCGCACGCTGCAGCCGTCGTAGCCGTATCTGGCGAACCGCAGCGCGGCGGCCCCCAGGAGGGCGCTGCGCGTGCCCGCCGCGTCGTATCTGCGGGCGCGGCGGGGGTGGTCGTCGCACCCTGGTGAGTCGCTTTCCCGGTTCACCTGTCGTACCTCCGCCTGGACCGTGCCGTACATGCTGCCGGTTCAGCCTCGCATGTCCAGAAGTCATCCACTGTTGTCATCGCTTGTTGACCAAGCTGTGGGTCGGCGCGTTATGTTTTGTCAACGCGTGGTGACTTTGGTCGCCGCCTCGCGCGGTCCCGGCCGGACGACGGTGTCCGGCCTGCTCGTACCCCGACCGGGCGGCCCCGCGCCGTCCCTCGCCACGCACCCGCATCTGACCCCCAGCAGAAGTGGTGATCCCCTGTGCAGATACGACGCGTCGCGGTGGTGGGCACCGGCTATGTCGGACTGACCACCGGCGCCTGTCTGGCCACCCTCGGCCATCGAGTGGTGTGCGCGGACACCGACCACCAGAAGGTCGAACGGCTCCGGCGCGGACAGGTCGACATCCTCGAGCCCCGGCTGCCCGAACTCGTCCGGGAGGGACTGGACTCCGGGCGGCTCGCGTTCGTCCGCGACACCCGGGCCGCGGTCGCCGACGCCGACGTGGTGTTCCTGTGCCTGCCGACCCCGATGGGCGTCGGCGGCGCCGCCGACCTGGCCGCCGTCGAGGCCGTGGCGGACCAGATCCGCGACGCGCTGCCGCGCGGCAGCGTGGTGGTCAACAAGTCCACCGTGCCCGTGGGCACCGCCGAGCGCGTCGCCGCGCTGCTGGACCGCCCCGACGTGGCCGTGGTGAGCAACCCGGAGTTCCTCCGCGAGGGTTACGCGGTGCGCGACTTCCTCCACCCCGACCGCATCGTGGTCGGGGCCGCGGACCGGGACGCGGCGCGGAAGGTGGCGGACCTCTACACCGGGCTGGACGCCCCGCTGGTGCTCACCGACGCAGCGGGCGCCGAACTCGCCAAGTACGCGGCCAACTTCTTCCTGGCCATGAAGCTCTCCTTCGCCAACAACCTCGCCACGCTGTGCGAGCACTTCGGCGCCGACGTGGACGATGTGCTCACCGGCATCGGCCACGACCCCCGCATCGGCTCGGCCTTCCTCAAGCCGGGCCCCGGCTGGGGCGGCTCCTGCCTGCCCAAGGACACCCACGCCCTGCTGACCATCTGCCAGGAGTCGGGCGTGGACTTCCCGCTGCTGGGCGCCACCATCGAGACCAACGTCGAGCACCAGCGGCGGCTCGTCGAGCGCGTGGTGGCCGGATGTACCCCGGGCGACGGCTCGCTGCGCGGCGTACGGCTGGCCGTCCTGGGCCTGGCCTTCAAGGCGGGCACCTCCGATCTGCGCGACTCACCGGCCCTGGCCATCGCCCGGCTGCTCAAGGAGCGGGGCGCCGAACTCCACGCCTACGACCCCGCGCTCAGCGAGACCCGCCCCGACCTCAGCGATCTGCTCACCCTCGCGGACACCCCCGAGGAGGCCCTCCGGGGAGCGCGCGCCTGTCTCGTGCTCACCGAGTGGCCGGAGTTCCGCGACCTCGACTGGGAGCGCGTCGCCGGGCTGCTCGGGTCCCCGATGGTCTACGACTTCCGCAACCTCCTGGACCCCGACCGGCTGCGCCGCGCCGGACTCACCTGCGAGGGCATCGGCCGCGCGCCCGCGATGGCGCGCTGACCGCCCCGCCCTCCTCTCTCGCCGTACCTCTCGCCGTATATCTCCCGTACGAGACCCTTCCCACAGAAAGGCCCTTGCGTTGCGGGTTATGTTCACCACGCTCGCCAGCCCCTCCCACGGCCGGGCGCAGCTTCCCCTGGCCCGGTCCCTCGCGGCGGCCGGCCATGAGGTGCTGGTGGTCACCACCCCGGCCCTCGTCCCCGTCTTCGAACGGGAGGAGGTGCGGGTGACGAGCGCCATCCGCGACTTCAGCCCGTCCTCCCTCGTCGGCCCCGTCCTGGCCGAGGAGTCCGGACCGGCCGGTCTGCCGGACATGGACGACGAGCAGCGGCAGGAGTTCATGCTGCGCGTCATGTGCAAGGTCGTGTCCGGCCCGATGGCCACGATGCTCCTGGACGCCGTGCTCCCCGTGGCACGCGACTTCCGTCCCGACCTCATCCTGCGCGACGGCATGGACCTCAGCGCCTGCGTCGTCGCCGAAACGCTCGGCATACCCCAGCTGCCCACCCCCTCCGGGGCCGTCAACGGCTTCGACCCGGCCGCATTGCTGCCGGGCCTCAACGCGCTGCGGAAGCGGCAGGGACTGGCCACTCCCGAGGACCCGCTGTCGATCGTGCCGCACGGGCGCATCGACTACGTACCACCGGCCTTCTCCTTCGCCCACCACCTGTCGGCCTCCTGGGCCTACCGGCAGACGGTGGACGTGGACCGCGGCGCCGTGCTGCCGCGCTGGGTGGCCGAACTGCCCACCGACCGGCCCCTGATGTTCGCCGCCATCGGCACCGCGATCCCCATGTTCCACGACAGCTCACGCGAGGCGGACGTCTCCGCGCCGACGCCCATGCCGATCCCGATGCCGGACCCGGTGGACACGTTGCGCGCCATGGTCCAGGGGGTGTCGCGGCTGGAGGAGTGCACCGTCATCCTCGCCACCGGGGGCATCCCCGTGGACACCGACGGGGTGCCGCCGCACGTGCACATCACCGATCGGCTGCCCCAGCCGCTGCTGCTGGAATCCGTGGACCTCTTCCTCACCCACGGTGGCTTCAACAGCATCCGCGAATCGCTGCGCACGGCGACACCGATGGCGGTGCTGCCCCAGTTCGGCGACCAGCCCCGCAACGCACAGCGGGTCGAGGAGCTCGGCCTCGGCCGGCGTGTCACCGCCCCCAGACCGGACGTCATCGCCGCCGTCTGCCGTGAGGTGCTGGCCGACGAAGGCTGCCGCGCCGTGGCCCGCCGGGCGCGGCTGGAGATGCTGGCGCTGCCGGAGATCGACAGCGCCGTCCCCGACCTGGAGAAGCTCGCCGAATAACACCCCCGCTCCGGAGCCCGGGCCCCCGGCGCCCGGGCTCCGGGCCCCGTCCCTCCCCGCGGGTTTCCGGCCCCCGCGACGTCCCCCACGCGCGGCAGAGAAGGTTCGCAGGTACGTATGTCGTCCTCATCCACCACCACCGAGCCCACCGAGCCCCAGACCCCCGCCCGGCTGACCCACCGCCAGGTCGTCACCGTGCTGTCCGGGCTGGTGCTCGGCATGTTCCTCGCCGCGCTGGACCAGACCGTGGTCTCCTCGGCGCTGCGCACCATCGCCGACGATCTGCACGGACTCACCGCCCAGGCGTGGGTGACCACCGCCTATCTCGTCACCGGCACCATCGTCACCCCGCTGTACGGAAAGCTCTCCGACATCTACGGCCGCCGCCCGGTCTATCTGTCCGCGATCGTGCTGTTCACCTTCGGGTCGCTGCTGTGCGGATTCGCCACGTCCATCCACCAGCTCGCGGCCTTCCGGGCGGTGCAGGGCCTCGGTGGCGGCGGGCTGATGTCCCTCGCCATGACGATCATCGCCGACATCACCTCGCCACGGGAGCGCGGCCGCTACCAGGGCTACATCACGGCGGTGTTCGCCGGGTCCAGTGTCATCGGCCCGCTGGTGGGCGGGGTGTTCGCCGGACGTGCCACTCTGCTGGGCATCGACGGATGGCGCTGGATCTTCCTGGTCAACGTGCCACTGGCGGCCCTCGCCATCGTGGTGATCCTGCGCGTGCTGCACATACCCCACCAGCCCGTACGGCACCGGCTGGACTACGGCGGGGCGCTGACGCTGGCGGTCGGCATCGTGCCGCTGCTCGTCGTGGCCGAACAGGGGCGGAGCTGGGGCTGGGCCTCGCCCCGGGCGCTGGTGATGTACGCGGTGGGAGTGGCCGGGCTGGTCGCCTTCGTCCTGCTGGAGCGGCGGATGGCGGATGCCGCGCTGCTGCCGGTCAGGCTGTTCCGCATCCGCGCGTTCCGGCTGGGCACCGTGCTGCACTTCACCGTGGGCATCGCCATGTTCGGCGCCATGACGACCCTCCCGCTCTATCTCCAGCTGGCCAAGGGCATGAGCCCGATGGGGGCGGGCCTGGCCACGCTGCCCACCGTGGCGGCGAACGTCACGGTGACCCTGGTGGTGGGCCGGCTGATGTCACGAACCGGCCGGTTCAAAGTCCATCTGGCGGCGGGCGTCGGCTCCCTCACGGTCGCCATGCTGGTGTTCGCCACGCTGAGGGACGACAGCCCGCTGTGGTACGTGGCCATCGGCATGGTGTTCATGGGGGCGGGCCTCGGCGCGGCGATGCAGACCATCACCACGCTCGCCCAGTCCGAGGTGCCCGGGCGGGACATGGGGGCGGCCACCGCCTCGGTGAACTTCTTCCGCTCCAACGGCGGCACGGTGGGCGCCGCCGCCTTCCTGTCCATCCTCTTCTCCCTGGCCGGTACGCGGATCAGCGACCGCCTGGCGGTGGCCTCCCAGGACGCGTCGTACCGCAGGCTGGCCGAGGAACCGGCGAACGCGGAGGCGCTGAAGGACGTCGTACAACCCGACGGCGGGGTGAACCTGGAGGACTCGGCCTTCCTCCACCACCTCGATCCGGCCGTGGCGCAGCCGTTCCTCGAGGGCTATGTCAGCGCCCTGCGCGTGGTCTTCCTCACCGGGGCCGCGGTGGGCCTGATCGCCTTCGTGATCGCCGCCTGGCGGGTGCCGAACACCCAGCTCTCCGCCGACTGACGCGGTCGGCGGGAGCGGGCGGGGACACCGGTGCGGTGGCGCGGGCGCCACCGCAGGGCGCGTGTGACGCCGGGGGTCTACCAGGGCGCCGGAGTGCCGTCCCAGGAGAAGAACCCGCCGGTGGGCCCGGCGTCCGGGAGCAGGGCGAGCCGGACCGCGCCCGCCGCGCCCTCGGCCGGATCCCCGTCGCTCCCGGCGGCGCGGGCGTTCAGATCCGTCCTGCGCAGCCCGGGAGCCAGTGCGTTGACCTTGAAGCCTTCGGAGGCCAGGGCCTGTGCGGTGTAGAGGGTCAGCGCGTTCAGCGCCGTCTTGGAGGAGCGATAGGCCGCGCCCGACCCGGCGGACACGGCGAACTGGTGGTCCGGGTCCGCGCTCCAGGTCAGCGAGCCGGTGCCGCTGGACACATTGACGATCCGGGGCGCGTCCGAGCGGCGCAGGGCCGGGAGGAAGGCGTTGGTGACGGCGAGGACACCGAAGACGTTGGTCTCATAGGTCCGGCGGAAGTCCTCGAGACCGGCCTCGGGCGCCGTGGAGCCGTCCACCATGATGCCCGCGTTGTTGACCAGGATGTCCAGCCGTTCCAGCTGGGCCGCGGCGGTGGCGACGCTGTCCGCGTCGGTCACGTCGAGCACCATCGGCCGGGCGTCGCCACCGATCTCCCGGGCGGCCCGCCGCCCCCGCTCGGCGTCGCGCGAGCCCACGTACACGGTAAGTCCCTCGGCGGCGAGCTGGCGTGCGATTTCCTTGCCTATGCCCTTGTTGGCACCGGTGACCAGTGCTGTGCGATCGTTCATGGCACCAAGGGTTGCCCGGCCACGTTCACCCTGCCAGGGACAACCTGTCCCAGGCAGCACCCGTCAGCCGAAGGAGGCAGCATGGCGAGGCACGAGCTGGCCCGCTTCCTGCGGGACCGCCGCGAGGGGCTGCGTCCCCAGGACATCGGCCTGCCCGCCGACCCCCACCGCCGTACGCCGGGTCTGCGGCGGGAGGAGGTGGCGGAGCTGGCCCATATGTCGGTCGACTACTACACCCGTCTGGAACAGGCCCGTGGCCCCCGGCCCTCGCCGCGCATCCTGGACGGGCTGGCGGCGGCGCTGCGGCTCGCGCCCGCCGAGCGCAGCCATCTGTTCCGGCTCGCGGGGACGAGCGCGCCCCCGGGCACGCGGGCGGTGCGGCGGGTCCGCCCGCATGTGGCGCAGATGCTGCGGCGGCTGCCCGACACCGCGGCGATCGTCACCGACGCCGCCTACGACGTGGTCGCCTGGAACCCGCTGGCGCAGGCCCTGCTCGGCGACGACCTCGGACGGCACAGCAACCTCGCCCGCCGCCGTTTCCTCGGCCGGGGCCACGCGTACGAGAGCTCCAGCGCCGAGGAGTTCGGGCACATCGTGGTCGCCCGGCTCCGCCGGGCCGCCGACCGCTACCCCCGCGACGCGGCGCTCACCGCACTCCTGGCCGAGCTGCGCACCGGCAGCGAGGAGTTCCGGCAGATCTGGGAGGAGCGTCCGGTCCACGCCCCCGGACACCGGACCAAGACCGTCGACCACCCCACGGCCGGACCACTGCGGCTGAACTGCGACGTCCTGCTCGTCCCCGAGGACGACCAGGAGGTGGTCCTGATCACGGCCGACCCCGGATCCCCCTCCGCCCGGACGATCCGCGGGCTCGCGGGCGCGGCGGCACCGTGATCGCGCGGCGTTTCTCCCGGATGCCCGGGGAGCGGTGCGCCATGCCCGGACCGGATGTGAGGGCCGTGAGGGGATCCGGTCAGCCGTAGGACAGATTGGAGCAGGGGGCGTCGTCGGCGGAGCGTGCGTCGTCGGCCACGTGGGAGGACGGGGCGGAGGGCGTGGCGGGCGTGGAGGCGTCGGGGGAGGGCGCGGTGAGGTACGTGAGTCCCAGGGTGAGGCTGATGCCCGGGGTGGTGGCGGGCGCAGTCCGGCGCCGGGGAAGAGCCGGGCCACCGTCTGGGCCCGGTCCCGCTCACCGGGGCCGTAGCCGACCACGGTGGTGGCGTGGTCCTGGGTGGCGGCGTTGGTGGCGCCGGTCACGGTGAAGCCATGGGTCCTGAGCGTGTCCGCGGCGCGTGCGGCGAGGCCCTGGGTGGTGGTGCCGTTGTAGACGGTGACGCTGATGCCCGCGCCCGACACGGTGGACGTGGGCGTAGGCGTGGCCGGGGCCCGGGGCTCGTCCTTCTTCCCGCCGGCCGCCTTCCCGTCGATGGTGCGGTCGGCCCTGATATCGGCCCACAGCTCATCGGCGTCGGGCTGGACGACGGCGACCCGTTCGCCCTGGTAGCGCCAGGGGATGGTGACGAACTTGGTGTTGTGCAGATCGATGTCCTTCATCGACATGGCGAAGGACATCAGCTTCTTCGCGGAGCCGAGCCCCGGGTCCACGGTCATGGACTTGGTGGCCGCGTCCGCCAGCGGATACAGCGTGGTCGGGTCGATTCCCCGGCTCTTGACCTTCTTGAGCAGGGCGGAGATGAACGCCTGCTGCCGCCGTATGCGCCCGATGTCGGAGCCGTCGCCGATCCCGTGGCGGATGCGCACGTAGTCCAGCGCCTTCTGCCCGGAGACCGTCTGGATCCCCTTGCTGAAGATGCGCTTGCCGCGGGTGGCCCGGCTGGGGCTCAGATCGCGCTCGTAGACGTCCTGGGGCACGCACACCCGCACCCCGCCGACCGCGGAGGTCATCCGGGAGAAACCCTCGAAGTCGATGACCACGGTGTGGTCCATGCGCAGCCCGGTGAGCTTCTCGACGGTGTTCTGGGTGCAGGCCGGGTTGCCCTGGGCGGTCTCGCCCACGGAGAACGCCGAGTTGAACATGGCGTTCCGCCGCGTCCTGGTCCATGAGCCGTCGGGCAGTCGGCACGGTGGGATGTCGACCAGGGTGTCGCGGGGTATCGACACCCCGACCGCGTGCTTGCCATCGGCGTAGACGTGCAGCAGCAAGGCGGTGTCCGAGCGGCCCACGTCCCCGGTGCCGCCGCCCAGCTTGCTGTTGTCGCCGGAGCGGGTGTCCGAGCCGATGACCAGCACGTTCCGACCGGCGGCGTTCCCCTCCGGCCGGTTGTCGGAGAGGCCGTCCGCCCCGAAGGTGGTGATGTTCCCGTTCAGCTTGAAGTAGAGCCAGCCCACTCCGCCGCCGAGCAGCACGAGGAACGACACCACGACCACCAGAGCGATCCGCAGCGGGCGGCGCCCCTTGCGCTGCTGCCCGGCGGCGGTCCGTTCCGCGGTGGCGCTCCCCGTCGTCTCCCCGTCTCTGCCTGTCATGCGCGTCCTTCGTCCGGCGGCTGTTCGGATGAGAAGACGGTCGATGCTGGCCTGAGGTTCTATCGATGCGCAAGGGCATGTTTCATGGCGTGTGGTACGACACGTCCCCGCGGGGCCGGAGGTGCGGGGTGGTCAGCGGGCCAGGGAGACGGCGAACGGCCGGAGTCCATGGCGGCGCAGCAGATGGGGAACCAGCAGCACGAGGGCTTCGGTGGCGCGGGCGGTGGTGATGTCGCCGATGTCCTCGATCCACGCGGGCTTCCAGCCGAGGTCGGCGAGGAGGCCCGCGGTGATGGCCTTGGCGTCCGCGTCGTCGCCGGACAGATAGGCGGTGGGCGGGGTGGACAGATCGGCGGGGGCGGTCATGACCGTGAAGAGCATGGTGTTGAGGGTCTTGACCACCCGGGTCGCGGGCAGGGCCCGCTGGAGCCGCTCGGCCAGGCTGCTGCCGGGGTAGCACAGGTCCGAGGGGAGTCCGTCGGGCGCGTGGCGGGTGGCGTTGGAGACGTCGATGAGGATCTTGCCCGCCAGCTCGGTGTGCAGGGCGGAGAGGCGTTCCAGGGTGGTGTCGCCCGGGGTGGCGTTGATGACGATGTCGGTGGTGGCGGCGGTGGTGCGCTGGTCGGCGTGGCGGATCGCCGGGACACCGCCGGTCGGGTCGGCCGGGGTCTCCTGGGGCGGCTGCCGGTGGCCGAGGGTGATCTGGTGGCCGGTAGCGGCGAGGGTGCGGGCGAGGCCGCTGCCGACGCGTCCGGTGCCGAGGATGCCGATGCTGGTCATGTGGATGAACTCCTTGCCGGGGGCGGGTGGTCAGGCGATGGGCGACAGGACGGAGACGGCCTCGACGTGGATGCCGGGGGCGGTGGCCAGGAAGTCGGGGGAGGCCAGGTCCCAGGGATTGCCCCGGGTGTCGGTGACGGTGCCACCGGCCTCGGCGACCAGCAGGGCTCCGGCCGCCAGACCCGAGCGCACATCGGAGAACTGCCAGAACGCGTCCATGCGCCCGGCGGCCACATGGATCAGCTGGAGGGTGGCGGGCACGGAGACCCGGACGACGAGGCCGTGGATCAGCATCCGGGTGACCGACGTGCCGATCCGGTGGAACGTGTGCTCATCCTCGCCCGGCCGGGCCTGGCCGGTGCCGACCAGGGCCGCGCCCAGGTCCGTCTTGGCCGACACCCGCAGGGGCGCGCCGTTCAGCTGGGCGCCGTGACCGGCCATCGCGGTGTACCAGTCGCCGGTCAGCGGAAGGTGGACGACGGTGAGCACCGGGTGGTTGTCGCGGACGAGAGTGGCGGTCACGGCCCAGTCGGACATGCCGTGCACATGGTTGATGTTGCCCTCGGCCGGGTCGACGATCCACCACTCGCCCGGCGGCAGCACGCCGCCTTCCAGCTCGTCCTCGGCCCAGTGCGCGCCCGGCCTGGCGGCCATCAGCGGCTGCCTCAGGACGTCCAGCACCGCGTCGTCGTTGGCGTGGATCTCCTTGACGATCTCGTCGAGTTCCACCCCGCGTGCCTGTGGGGTGTGGCGCTCCCGCAGCAGGTCACCGGCGGTGCGGACGGCGGCGGTGACCCGGTTGAGCAACGCGGCGTCGAGGCCGGTGCCGGAGGTGGTGGTGCCGTTGGCAGTGGACATGGGTGCTCCCTCGCATGGTGAAAGAGAAGGGGAGGCTCGGCGCGCGCTTCGCCGTCTGTGCCTCGACCGTAGGCACCCTCGTCCATGACGGCAATTGCACAGATGGCACGGCTCGGTTTACCCACGTGCAACGGTAAAACGGCGGTCCGACGAGCGATGCCCGGGCCGAAGCGTTCGCTTCGGCCCGGGCGGATCGCCTGGCGCGGTGTGGTCAGCCGATGGCGGGGACGGGTTCGCGGGGCGATCCCGCCGGCTCCTTGGACGCGAGGTCGTCGGCGGCCGTGTCATCGGGGTTGAAGGGCAGGTCGCCCCGGAGCACCGCCCGGGTCCGGGCCTCGTCCAGCTGCCCCTCCCAGCGGGCCACGGCCAAGGTGGCGACACCATTGCCCACCAGGCTGGTCAGGGCCCGCGCCTCGGACATGAACCGGTCGATGCCGAAGATCAGCGCGAGGGCCGCCACCGGGACATGGGGGACGGCGCTGAGCGTGGCCGCCAGGGCGACGAAGCCCGAACCGGTCACCCCCGCCGCGCCCTTGGAGGTGAGCAGCATGACGGCGAGCATGGTCAGCTGCTGGGTGAGGCTGAGGTCCACCCCCACCGCCTGGGCGAGGAACACCGACCCCATGGTGAGGTAGATGGCCGTTCCGTCGAGGTTGAAGGAGTACCCGGCGGGCAGCGTGATGCCCACGACCGGCTTCGAGGCGCCCGCGTGTTCCAGCTTGGCCATCATGCGCGGCAGCACCGGTTCGGTGGACGAGGTGCCGAGCACGATCAGCAGCTCCTCCTTGATGTAGCGGAGGAACGGCAGCAGGCGCAGGCCGCCCAGGCGCATCACCGTGCCGAGGACCACCAGGACGAAGAAGAGGGCGGTCAGCCAGAACGAGCCGACCAGCAGCGCCAGATGGCGCAGGGTGCCCAGGCCGTAGTTGCCGATGGTGAAGGCCATCGAGCCGAAGGCGCCGATGGGGGCCAGCCGCATGATCCAGCGGATGAGCCGGAACAGCACCGTGGAGAGCTTCTCGACGCCCGCGGCGATGCCCGCCCCGGCCTCGCCACTGGCCTGCAGACCGAAGCCGAACAGGACCGCCACGAACAGCACCGGCAGGATCTCCTCGCCGGTCAGTGCGGAGACGAGGGTGTCCGGGATGGTGCTGAGGACGAAGTTTGCGAAGCTCTCATGGGCCTGGGTCGCCTCCGCCGGGAGGCCGTCGGGGCTGAGGGTGGAGACATCGACGTGCAGCCCGCTGCCGGGCCGTACGACGTTGACCACGACCAGGCCGAGGACCAGGGCGATGGTGGTCAGGATCTCGAAGTAGACCAGGGCCTTGAGGCTCACCCGGCCGACCGCTCTGCGGTCGCTCATGGCGGCGATGCCGTGGACGACCGTACAGAAGATGATCGGCGCGATCATCATCCTCACCAGCGCGACGAAACCGTCACCCAGCGGTTTCAGCTCCGCTCCGAAGGAGGGCCACAGCGAACCGACGACGACCCCGGCGAGGACACCGAGCAGGCACTGGACATAGAGGCGGGACAGCAGCAGGCGGATGCGGCCGGGCCGGTCGGGGGCGGCGACGGTGCCCGGCGCTGCGACATTGCGGCTCATACGGGGCGTCCTTCCGGGACGGGAACGAGGAGTTCGGCTCGGGCGATGCGCCGGGCGGCGCGGTGCAGGAGCACCGTGGGGGACGCGCCGTCCGGTGCGGGGACGGCTCGGGCGGTGATGACGCCCGCGGGGGTGCCCAGCCGCAGCGTGCCGTCGGCGGTCTGCCGCGTGACGCGGTGGGCGAGGGTGCCGGGGGTCGTGGCGGCCATCGCCAGGGCTACGGCGGAGGTGAGGCCGATCGCCGGATGCGGGGCGTGCATGGAGACCATGCGCACGGCCACGTCGTACTGGTCCTGAGTGACCAGGTGGCCGTGAGTGGTGCGATATGTTACGGGGCCGCCGACGACACCGACGTTGGGCACCGCATGGCTGACCGGGGCGTCCTCGCCGACCAGCCCCATCGCGAGCGCCGCCTTGCGGCGCAGCACGGTGAGCGCGGGCACCACGGCGGCGAACGCTGCCGGGGACTCGGAGCCGTCGAGGCCGAACGCCTTGGCGTCGAAGAGCGCGGCGGGCGCGCCCGCGTCCACGAGCGAGGCCTCGACGGGGCCGTCCGGTCCGGTCAGGGTGTCCAGGGGGCGGCCGGTGGGCAGGGCGCGGCCGGTGGTGGACCCGGCCGGGTCCTGGAACCCCAGCAGGACCGGCACCCCGAGCGCGTCGGTGCCGGGCACCACGGCGGTGCCCTCGTCGGGCGCGGTCAGGCCGGGGGTGGGGATGGTGCCGGTGAGGCGGGCCCCGGTGTTCACATTGAGCATGCGGACGGTGGTGGTGTCCGAGGTGATCGGCACCAGACCGCGGTGGACGGCGTACAGCGCGACCGCGGTGGCGCAGTTGCCGCAGTTGCTGGTCCACTCCACCCGCTCGTCGCCGACACCCTGCTGCTCGCCGCCTTCAACGCGGCCGACCCCCGCCAGATCGACGGGGTGGGCGGCGCCTCGTCCACCACCTCCAAGGCCGCGATCGTCCAGACGTCGGACGTGGCGGGCGTGGATGTCTCCTACGCCTTCGAAGGTTTGAGGTGATGCCGTGCTGGACGTCCGGCGCATTCTGCTCTTCGCCGAGGTGGCCCGGCGCGGCTCCGTGACGGCCACCGCCCGCGCCCTGAACTACACGCCCTCAGCGGTGTCCCAGCAGATCAGCCGACTGGAGACGGAGGCCGACCAGCCGCTGCTGGACCGCCACGCACGGGGTGTCACCCTCACCGACGCCGGGCGCGCCCTGGCCGACCGAGGGGAGCGGATCGCCCGCGAGCTGAAGGCCGCGGAGAGTGAGCTCGCCGACTTCGCGGGGCTCCGCGCGGGCACGCTGCGCATCGGCACCTTCCCCACCGTCGGCGCCTCGCTGTTGCCGCCCGCCGTCATCGCCTTCCGCGACACCCACCCGGACGTACGGCTGACCGTGCGCAGCGCCCGTATCGCGGGCCTGTGGTCGATGCTGGAGAACCGGGAGATCGAGATGTCGCTGATGTGGGACTACGACTGGTGCCGCATCGACCGCGAGGACGTGGACATCACCCCGCTCCTCGACGATCCACCCGCCCTCCTGGTCGGCGACCGCCACCCGCTGGCCTCCCGTACCGACGCCACCCTCGGCGATCTCGCCGACGATTCGTGGATCACCCGTGTCGACCGCCATCCGGTGGCCGAGGCCCTGGTGCGCAGCTGCCGGGCGGTCGGCTTCGAACCGCAGATCGCCTACGAGGCACACGACTACCAGGAGGCGCAGGCGATGGTGGCCGCCGGTCTGGGCGTGGCGCTGGCCCCGACCCTGGCCCTGGAGGGCATCCGCCCGGGCGTCAGCGTGCTGCCGCTGCGCCCACCCGCACCGGTACGCCGGATCCTGCTGGTGCGCATGGCCGACCACGCCCTCACCCCCGCCGCCGGGGCGTTCCTCGACTCGCTGCGCGAGAGCGCCGCGGCCCGGCGGACCGACGCGATGGACGCGGGCGGGCGAGCGGTGGTGCCGGATCCGCGCTCCGGCTCATGACGGCCCTCACAGCGAGGAGATCACCCGCATGCGGTCCTCCATGGCCCGGCGGGCGAGCCGGGAGGCGGGGGCGAGGCGGTCGTACTCATGGATGGCCCCGCTGTGCAGATGCAGTTCGGTGGGGATGTCGGCGTCGGCGAGCCGCTGGGCGTAGGTGACGGCCTCGGCGCGGAAGATGTCGAGCTCTCCGACCTCGACATAGGCCGGTGCCAGGCCCTCGACGGTGGCGACGCGCGCGGGCGCCACCTGCGGCGGGACGTCGTCGGTGCCGAACGCCGCGCCCAGCAGGGCGTGCCAGCCGGTCCAGTTGTCGTCCCAGCTCCAGGCCACATAGGGGGTCAGCAGGGGATCCGGGGTGAGAGTGCGGTCGTCCAGCATGGGATACAGCAGGGCCTGGCGGGCGAGCGGAACGCCCCGGTCACGGGCGAGGATGGCCACTCCGGCGGCGAGCCCGCCCCCGGCGCTGTCGCCCATGACGGCGACGCGGCGGGGATCGACCCTCAGCTCGGGCGCCTGATCGCCCAGCCAGGTCAGCGCGGCGAACACATCCTCCACGGGGCCGGTGCCGGTGGCCGCGTCGGGGGCCAGGCGGTAGTCCACGGACAGGAACGGCACCCCGGTGGCCTGGACGTATCCGGCGACGGCGGAGTCGTAGAGATCGACGCTTCCGGCGATCATCCCTCCGCCATGGGCGTAGACGACCGCGGAACCCGGTGCGGACTCGGCCTTCTCGTACCAGCGGACGAGGATCTCCGCCCCGTCCGCGGACCGCACCTTGTGCGAGGACGCCTTCACCAGCGGATAGCCGGAGGGGTACGCCGGCAGGAGCGAGACCATCCACCGCATCGAGGCCGTGCCCCTGGCGCGCAGCGTCCGCCAGTCGTCGCGCTCGGGCGGGGAGTGGGGTCGCTCTGCTCGGCGAGTGCCTGGAGAACCGCGGCGAGCTCAGGGTCGAGGGTGAAGGCCATGGTCGACTCCATAAGGTGTTGAGTGGCCCGGGAGGGCTGGGCGTGGCTGATGGTCGCTTGCCCTGAGTGGCTCGAACGGAGTGCCCGCCCAGCTCCGTTCGAGGAGGGCGGGGCCGCTGCCCCCAACTGTCCTCCCAGTCTGCCGAGTTGCGCTCGAGGCCCGGTACAGGGACAGGCGGCGGCCTGACGACTACTACGGGGTGTCCGGCGGGTCTTTGCCCCTCCCCGCGGCATCGGTATGCGGCGCCGATATGTGGCTCCGCCGTGTGCGGCGCTCCGCCCCGGACTCCGGGGTCCAGGGGCGAAGCCCTTGGTATCGGGAAGGGTCGGGGAGGGGAGCAGCACGCCGCAGGCGTCCGCCTCATCCGGCCCGTAGCAAATCCCTCAGCTTCCTGGCCGCCTCGGTCTCGGAGACGTACGTGTCGGGGTGGGCCGCGCCGAGCTCCTCGTACAGCGCCACCGCCTGCTCGGCCGGGGCCAGGGCCTCCGCACGGCGCCCGTCTGCCACCAACAGCGCCGCCTGCCGGTACGCGGCCATCGCCAGCAGCGGACGGTAGGTGCCGGGCACGGTGGCATCGAGCCGCTGGTAGATGTCGCGCGCCTCCCGCCATGCGTCGGCGCCCGCGCCGGGCCGGCCCGCGGACTGCAGCAGGGCGCCGAGATTGCCCAGCGCCCAGGCCAGATCGGGCAGATCCTCGCGGCGGCGGTAGACCGCCACCGCGTCGCGTCCGGCCGCCACCGCCTCCTCGTGGCGGCCCGCATGCTGGAGATACATCCCCAGGAACACCAGCGTCTTGGCCATCTCCGCCTCGAAGGCGGGGTTGGCGGCGGACAGGACCCGATAGGCGGCTACCGCACGCCGCTGCGCCTCCGCGGCCTCCTCGGGGCGACCGGCCTCGTAGAAGCGGGCCGCCAGGTTTCCCAGCGCCCACGCCACGTGCTCCTCGTCCCCGATGGCCCGGTACTCGGCGACGCCCTCCTGGCCGATGGTGATCGCCTCGTCGTGGCGCCCGACCCGGGACAGATACATCCCGAGGATGACCAGCGTCTGGGCCACGTCCCGGCGGGCCGGGGCGGACACTGCGGCGAGCTGCAGATACGCGTCGCGGGCCTGGAACTGGACCTCGACGGCCTCGGCGTGGCGACCGGCGTTCGTCAGCACGGCGGCGCGCTGCCGGAACGTGTTCGCGAGCAGACGCATACGCGGGAGGTCGGTGGGCCGGGGGACGTAGTCGGCGGTCCGCCAGTAGTGGACCGCGGCGGGGCCGCCGTCCGCCCGGGTGGTGTACAGCTTGCGGTTGTCCGGCCGGAACACCGCCAGTTCGGCCTTCCCGTCACCGTCGTAGTCGGCCGGTACGGGGATGTCGCCGGGCCGTCCCCAGGGCAGCGAGCGCGGCGGGGCGCCGGACGACGGCCGGATCTGCCAGGAGCCCTCGGCGGACGACCAGATGGCCTCGTCGACGACGCCGTCCCCGTCGTAGTCGGCCCGCACCGGCATGGGCGTGACGGGCTGCGCCGTGCCGGTGGGCGAGGTGAAGTACCAGTACCAGATGGTCAGTTGGAGCGCGCTCAGCCGGTCCAGCTTCAGGCCGCCCTCCCGCGCCGACGTCGGCTCGACGGTGACCGTCCAGGTCGTCGCGGGGCTGCGACCCCAGTAGGACGGCCGCGGATCCGCGGGGTCGGTCGGGTCGCTCCTGTCGAACGTGGCCTCCACGGTGGCGGTCAGGGGGCGCCCGCTCGGACGCTCCTCCGTCCCGCTCCGGCGCCGGTTCACGGCCGCGCCTCCGTGCTGGAGGAACAGGACGACGGCCGGTGTCTCGGCGGTGGCTCCGACCAGACCCATATGCACCCGGTCGATCTTGAGTTCCGAGAAGGCGGCCGGGAAACCGTCGAGGGAGACGGTGAACGTCGCCTGCCCGGTGGTCCGCAGCGCGGTCAGCACCTCGGGCGCGGTGATGTTCGCAAAGCGCACCGTGTGGTCGAGAAGCGCCTTGTACTCCATGTACCTGGTGCGCAGCGGCTCCAGTTTGAGCATCGCGTTCCACGACTGGTGGTACCGCTCGAACAGGCCGGGCACCCTGCTCGCGTCGCCCCGGGCGAGCGGCTGATAGGCGTTCTCGACCTCGTCCGGGTGTAGATGGCCCCAGTCGAAGCTGTAGGCAGGGGCCTCGTTGCTGAAGGTGAAGATGTCCAGCGCCCGGTGTGCGTAGAACGAGTACCGGATCAGGACGTCGACATAGAACTGGGTCTGGGTGACCAGGCGGCGGGCGGTGGCGCTGAGCACGGTGATGTCGGAGGCCCAGTCCCCGTCGAGCCTCCGCATCGCCTCGAGGTCGGCCTCATTCCGGGCGATCTTGGTCTCGGCCGCCCGCTTGAGCAGCTGCTTCTGCTGGACCTCCAGGATCTGCACGCCGAGTTGCCGGACCAGGTCGAGGTGGCGGGCCACCAGGTCCCGCTCCCTGCTCTCCAGCTTGCCGTCGATCGTGGTGGAGGCCAGCTCCGCGATGGTCCGCCCGGCCTCGATGAACTTCGCGCTCTTCTTGACGAGGTCGCTCAGCCCGCCCATCACCTTGGCGGCTTCCGGCTTGGGCTTGGGGTGGGTGGGGTTGGACCAGTCGATGTAGTTGATGAGATAGGCGCCCTCGCCGTACCGGCCGGTGGCGGTGTCGAACCCCTCGAACGAGGCGCTGGAGGTGGCGATGGCCTCGGCGGCGGCGACGAACGCCACGGCGGTGGCACCTGCGGAGGCGATCGCGGACGCCGCGGCGGCCACCGCGATGGCCGCGCCCACCAGCGGACCGAGGTCGTTGCCCGGCGGGAACTGCATGCGCTGCCGGGTCATCTCCTCGCGGACCTGCTGGATCTGCTGGTTGACCTCCTCGATCTGCTGATTGATGATCTTCTGCCGGCCCTCGGCCCCCTCCAGCGCCAGCCCCGCGGCCTTCTCCTCCAGGACCAGCACATCGCGCATACCGGCCAGCTGCTCCATGTCGGTCTTCAGCAACTCACGTTTCTGGCCGGTGCTGAGTACGGAGAGCAGCAGGTTCATGGCGTCGGTGAAGCGGCCGTGCACGATCGCGTCGTAATCGACGACCACGCCCTCGAAGTTCGGGAAGTCCGGCATGAGGTCGAGGTTGTACGGCTGGCCGATCGGCGAGAGGTTGGTCGCGATGTACCGCGACAGCTCGGCGGCCCGCTCCTGTCCCGGGTCGAGCGCGAGGGCCCGGTCGAACTCATGGGCCGCGGCGTCGCGGTGGCCGCTCCGGTCCGGCAACCCCGGGGCGTAGGAGCGGAAGAGGAACTCTCCCACCGTCGTCCGGTAGTGGGCCCACTCCGCCGCGCGCCCGCCCAGGCGCGACCGCACCACGCCCCACCAGTCGGCGTCGGAGTGCACCAGGAGCCGGGGCTCCACCCCCGGACCGGCCGCGGGCCCGGCGGCGCCCGGTGGTCCGCCGGGACCGTTCTCGCCGCCGTGCCTGCCTCCGGTGCCGCCCCTGCCGCCGGACCCGGCGGCGCCGGGCGCTCCGCCCGCCCCGTCGAGAGACAGGCCCGAGTACGTGGCCGTCTCGACCACGATCTCCGCGGCCGGGCCGCCGACGCCTCCGGTGCCACCCGGTCCGCCGGAGCCGCCGTTGCCGCCCGGGACGGAGTCGGGCGGGTCGGGCCGGTTGGGCGGGCGGGCGCCGTCCTTGCCGCGCCCGCCGAGCCCGCCCGTACCACCCTGGCCACCCTGGCCGCCGCGGGCGGCGATCCGCAGGTCGGTGATGGTGTGCGCGAGCACCGTGACGGGTGTGGCGGCGCCCCCCGTGCCTCCGGTGCCGCCCGGTCCACCGGGGCCGCCGTCCATACCGTTGTAGCCGACACCGGACGGCCCGGTGGCGCCGTAGGCACCCGCGGCCCCGGGCGCGCCGCTGCTGTCCAGCGCGCCGCCGTTGCCGCGGTAGGTCTCGGCTGCCACGACGAGGGGATGGCCCGGGAGTCCGGTCAGGACGTACTGGGGATCGTGGACCACCTCGCGCGCGATGAGTGCCAGCCGCGCCTCGGGCGGCAGATGTGTCAGCTCGGCCCTGATCTCGGCGAGCAGTGCGTCGTTGACCTGGATGGTGTCCCTGATGTGGACCCAGTCGACCGTGATGTCCCCACCCGCGGGCATCGTCATCGCGGAACTCCCCCTTTGCGCGCCGCCGATTCGACGTCATTCTTCGGCCGCGCGGGGCTCCTGTGATGTGTGTACCCGCTATATCACCCGATCGGGGTACTTCGTTCGCGTGTGCGGAGTCCGGGCTCAGGGGGCCGGGGTTGAAGAGGCCCAGGCTCAAGGGGCTTGGCCCCGAGCACCGGTGCCCCGGCCGGAACGAGTCCGGCCGGGGCACCGCGCCGTCGCCTCACGGGGCTTGTGGATCAGTCCCGTTGAGCGTCCTCGGGAAGCTGGCGCCACTTCACCTCGGTGGTGGTGTCGTACGTCCAGTCGAGCATCTTCTTCGCGTCCGGGTAACGGTCCGCGTCGTTGAGGATGACTCCCACGACCGTCTTGTCACCGCGCTTGGCGGCGAACACCAGGCAGGGACCGGCAGGGGTGGTGGTCCCGGTCTTGACGCCGATCGCGCCCTGGTACGAACCCAGCAACTGGTTGGTGTTGTCCCAGGAGTAGTACCGGGTGCGGCCATTGGCCGCCGGTGCCTCCTGCTTGGTGGACACCGACTTGACAACCGTGTCGAACGTCGCGTTCTCCATGGCGCGCCGGGTCAGCTGCGCCAGGTCGTGGGGCGTCGAGTAGTTGTCGGCGTCGGCCGAGACACCGTCGAAGGAGTCGTACTTGGTGTTGGTCAGCCCCAAGTCCTGCGCCTTGGCGTTCATCTTGGAGATGAACGACTTGGTCCGCTCGGCGGTGGTGTCGCCGGTGCCGAACGTGTCGGCCAGCGCCATCGCCGCGTCACAGCCCGACGGCAGCATCAACCCGTACAGCAGCTGGTTGACGGTGAGTTTGTCACCGGTCTGCAGGTCCGCCGTGCTGGCACCGGACTTGGTCACATAGTCGCGGTACTCCTGCTTGATGGTGACCTGCTGGTTGAGGTCCAGGCCTCGGGTCTCGAGCACCACGAGGGCAGTCATGATCTTCGTGGTGCTCGCCATCGGACGCTTGGTGTCGGCGTCCTTGGCCATCAGCTCCTTGTTGGAACCGGTGTCGAGCAGGTACGCGCCCTTGGCGCTGACCTCCGGTGGCGGTTCGGCCGAAGCCTGGGCCATCGCCACCGGGACCGCGATCGCCACGGCCACCGTGGACGCGACCGCCGCGACTCTCCAGCGGCGGGTCACGGTTCCACGACGTTTATGCATTCGCCCTCCGTTTCGCTTGATGAGGTGTGTTTCGGGCGAGCGCATCGTCTCACCAGGCGAAAATGGGCCATGCTTCGGGGTGGCGGACACGTGGCGTCCTTGGGGAAACAACTAGTGTCCGGACCAGCGCTGTTGACCCGACGGCGAATCCGGGGCGGCCAAGCTCCGCCCAGCTCGCCCGGGAGTACGGATGCACCGGCACCGACGGCGCGCGGCCCGACAGCTGGTCCGCCACCTGAAACGGCCGAGGCCGGGGTGCGGTCGCTCCCGCCGAAGGGCGGCCGCGCCCCAAGCGCACGTCCGCTCGGTGCCGTGCCGCTCAGCGGGGGTGGGCGGTCGCGCAGCGTACGCAGGTGGTCGCCGTGGGGCGCGCCTCCAGGCGTTCCGCGGGGATCGGCTCGCCGCACACCGCGCACCGCCCGTAACCGCCGCGGTCCAGCCGTTCCAGCGCCTCGTCCAGGGCGATCAGGTGATCGCGGGCCTGAGTCAGCAGCGCGGCGGTGTGGGCGCGCTCGAACGCGGTGCTCGACCCCTCCGGGTCGTGTTCGTCGTCCACCGCCACCAGGGCGTGCGACGCCACGATCGCCTCGAATTCACGGTTCAGGGCCGCGATCCGCGCGCTGGTCTCGGCGCGTTCGGCCGCCAGCCGTTCGCGGATGGCTTCGCGCTCGGCCGAAGAGAAAGCGGCATCATCGGATGAATCGCTCATGCCCGGCATAACCTCGGCGCGCCCGGTCCGCATTCCGGTTGCCGGTCCTTTCCGGAGGTCTTGAGGTCTCCCGGGTCCGATGCAATGGATGGGAGCGCTCCCAAGCCCGCCGTGCGTCCCCGTACGGACGCCATCGCGCGCTCACTCCTTGGAGTCATGACGAGACGGAAGACCCGGCTGCTCGGTCGGCTACCGCGTGGCGGGCGAATGGGGCTTCCAGGGGGAGATCGCCATCCGCAACACCGGCACCGCCGCCGTCACCGGCTGGAGCCTGGGATTCAGCTTCGCCGACGGCCAGACCATCACCAGCATGTGGGGTGGCACACCGCGGCAGAGCGGCGCCGCGGTGACCGTCACCCCCGCCTCGTACACCGCCGTCATCCCCGCCCGCGGCTCGGTCACTCTCGGCTTCACCGCCGGTAAGGGCGCCACCAACTCCGCGCCGACCGACTTCACCCTCGACGGCGGCGCCTGCGCCACCGACTAGCACCGGGAATGCGGGGCGATCGTGGAATGTTAAACTAACTCCCACACCCCCGTGCCCGGCGCCGGCCGGATCCCCCCGTGTCGGCCGGCGCCGTCCCCATCAGTGCGGGGTCGGCGCGGGGGCGGCGCGAGGACTCAGTGCAGGGACTCCACCGCGTCCCGGCTGAACGGAATGAGCTCGCTCGCCCGGCCGCTCAGGACCTTGTCTGCCCACTCGGGGTCGGCGAGCAGTGCGCGGCCGACCGCGACGATGTCGAATTCGTCCCGCTCCAGAGGCTCGAGGAGCCGGTCGATGGACTCCACGGCCGCGGTCGCGCCGGAGAGGGAGCCGGGGTCGAAGGCCTTGTCCAGGCCGACCGAACCGACGGTGATCACCGGCTTGCCGGTGACCTTCTTCGTCCACCCGGCGATGTTCAGATCCGATCCCGTGTCGGGGAATTCCGGCTGCCAGTAGCGCCGCCCGGAGGCGTGGAACGCGTCGACTCCGGCCTCCGCCAGCGGCGTGAGCACGGCTTCCAGCTCCTTGGGGTTCTCGGCGAGCCGGACGTCGTAGTGGTCGGACTTCCACTGGGAGAACCGGAGGACGACGGGGAAGTCGGGCGCGACCCGCTCGCGGATGGCGGCCACGAGGTCGGCGGCGAACGCGGTCCGGGAGGCCGGATCGCCACCGTAGTGGTCGGTGCGCCGGTTGGTGCGCTCCCAGAGGAACTGGTCGATGAGATAGCCGTGTGCGCCGTGCAGCTCCACGCCGTCGAAGCCGATCTCCTCGGCCGCCCGCGCGGCCTTCGCGAAGGCGCCGATGACGTCGTCGATGTCGGCGAGGGTCATCGTCTCGCCCGCTCCGGGTGTGCCGTCCAGCGCGATCCCGGACGGGCCCAGGGACGGGGCGTCGGGGAACGGCGGCGCTCCCGGGGTGCGCTGTATGCCCACGTGCCAGAGCTGGGGCATGATCGCGCCACCGTGGGTGTGCACGGCGTCGACGACCTTTTGCCATCCGGCCAGTTGCTCCTCGCCGTGGAACCGGGGGACGCCGTCGAGGTAGCCGGCGGACCGGTGGTCGACGGTGGTGCCCTCGGTGATGATCAGGCCGGTCCCCGCCGCCGCCCGGCGCGCGTAGTACGCGGCGACATCCTCACCGGGGATGCCGTCGGGGGAGTGCCCACGGGTCATGGGTGCCATGGCGATCCGGTTCGGCAGCTTGGCCGAACCCAGTGTGAACGGGCGGGACAGTGCCGTGGTCAGGCGGGTGTTCACTGCGTCGCTCTCCAGACGTGTCGTTCCGAGGAGGCTTCCCCGAGCCCCGAAAGTGCGAGTCTGAAAGGTACAGTTTCCACGGCGTAAACTGCAACTGTTTGGATTGCTTTTAAGGCGAGAGCGGAACGGCACCGTCGAGTAGGCTGTGCCCCGATTCGCGGGCGGAGGTGGAGAAGGTGTTGGACATCCGGTTCTCCCGTGCGCTCCAGGTGATGCTGTTCCTCGCCGTGGCCGCCGAGCACGGGGCCGGGCCGCTGAGCTCCGCCGAGTTGGCCCAGAAGCTGAACGCCAACCCGAGCCTGGTCCGGAAGCTCCTCGTCCCACTGACGGACGAGGGGCTGGTCGTCTGCGTCAAGGGCCGTTCCGGTGGGGCGCGGCTGGGGCGGCCGACCGACCGGATCACCCTGGCCGAGATCTATCGCTGTGCCGTCGGCGACAAGCCCCTGTTCGCCCCCTCGCCGGGGTGGAGCCCGTGTGCCCGGTGACCGCGCACGGCGGTGAGTACTTCGCCGCGCTCACCGCCGAGGCCGAGGAAGCGGTCCTCGCATCGCTGGGTGACCGCACGCTCGCGGACAGTGTGGGTGAACTGCGCCGCCTCTGCACCGGGCGCGACCGGCAGAGCTGATCCGAGAACGGGCCTGTGCGGAACGGGACCGTGCCGGCGCCACCCCCCGGGGACGGCACGCTACTGGGCCGGAAGGCCGTCGCCCCCGTCCGGTTCCGACATGGCCGCGCGGCGCAGATGTTCGGCGAGTGCCGCGGTGGCGGTGGCGGAGGCCCGGGCCTTCGCGCCCCAGGCCAGCAGATGGCGGCGGCGTGCCCAGGGATCGCGGAGGTCGCATACGTCGAGCGGATGGTGCGGGGCGATGGCACGGCGTGGTACGACGGCGAGTCCGACGCCGGCGGCCGCGAGGGAGACCAGGGTGTTGAGGTGGGCGACGGTGGTGCGGTAGCGCACCGCCGGAGCGTGCGGGCCGAGGTTCTTCTCGATCGAGCGCCGCAGCGAGGAACCGGCGTCGAGCCCCACGAGCGGATGCTCGGCCACCTCGCTGTAGGTCACCTCGGTACGACCCGCGAGGATCCCGCCGCACTGGCCGATCACCACCAGCGAGTCGTCGCCGAGGGGTTCCAGGGCGAGACCGCAGTCGCGGGCCTCGCGGTCGAGGACGACGCCCAGGTCCGCCTCGCCGTCGGCGAGCATCCGCACGGTCCGTGGGGTGCGGCTCTCGGACACCTCGACGTCGACGTCCGGGTGTGCGCGGAGGAACGAGACCAGGGCCCGCGGCACCAGGCGGTGCATCGCGGAGCCGCCGCCCAGCAGGGTCAGCGGCGCGGTCGGCGGCCGGGCGTAGCTCGCCACGGCGCTCTCCAGTCGCGCCGTCCGGTCGAGCACGTCCCGTGCGTGGCGGGCCAGTGCCGTCCCCGCCGGGGTGGGGCGCACGCCCCGCCGTCCGCGGATCAGCAGGTCCACGCCCGCGTGGTGCTCGAGTGAGCGCACCCGCGCACTGGCCGACGGGAGGCTCAGATGCATCCGGCGAGCGCCCGCCGTGATCGAGCCCTCCGCCACGATGTGGAGGAAGAGCCGCAGGTCGTCCAGGTCATACCGCACCCTGATGAGCCTATGGCACAGCCTTGGGCCGGCTACGCGGATCACGCATTGTGGGCCCACGGGCCATGGGGCGATGCTCGGCGAGTGTCCGAGACAGTGCTTGTTCTGCTGGCGGGTGTGGCCGCCGGGGCGTTGAACGCCATCGGGGCGGGGGCACGTTCGTGGCGCTCCCCGCCCTGGTGGCGGCCGGTCTGTCCCCCGTGACGGCGAACGCGTCCTCGACCGTGGCCCTCGTCCCCGGGAGCGTGGCGAGCGCGTGGGTGTACCGGCGCGATCTGGTCCCGGTCGGGGACACGTCCACGCGGGCCCTGACGGCGGTCAGTGTGATCGGTGGCGGGCTCGGCGCCGGTCTGCTCCTGGCGCTGCCCGCGGTGTCGTTCGACGCCGCGGTGCCCTGGCTGCTCGCCTTCGCCACGGTGGTCCTCGCCTTCGGGCGCCGCGTCTCCCGTGCGGTGAGCGAGGCGAGGGGCCATGCGGTCGGCATGAGCCCCCGGGCCGTCCTGCTCGGCCAGTTCCTCCTCGCCGTGTACGGCGGATACTTCGGCGGTGCCGTAGGCATCATGATGCTGGCCGTGTGGAGCATCGGCCTCGGCCTCGACACCTCGACCGGGAACCCGATGCGGGTCGCCCAGATCACGGCCATCTACCTCAGTGCGACCGGGCTGTTCCTCCTCGCCTCGGACGCGCTGAGCGCACCGCGTCTGCTCGCCGCCATGCTGGTCGGGGCGGTGGCCGGTGGTGTGGCCGGAGCGCGGATCGCCCGCCGTCTGCCCGCGTGGCTGCTGCGGGCCGTCATTCTGACCACCGCCGTGACCATGACGGTCCTGTATTTCCTGCGCGGCTGAGGTACGCGGCTATTTTCTGCGCGGCTGAGCTACGCGGCCGACCGTGTTACGACATCGTGTCGGCCACCACGGACGCCGCGTCCGCGATCAGCTTGTTGTCGAACGGGGTGTCCTTGTCGCCGCGGTACGACATGATCGCCATGACGAGGGGAGCGGCGCCGGGCCGCCACACCACGGCGATGTCGTTGCGGGCGCCGTAGTAGCTGCCGCTTCCGGTCTTGTCGCCGACCTGCCAGCCCTTGGGCATTCCGGCCCTGATGAGCTCGTCCCCGGTGGTGTTGGTCCGCAGCCACTTCGTGAGCTGTGCGCGCTCTCCCTTGCCGAGGACGTCGCCGAGCACGAACGCGCGCAGGTCCTTGACCATCGCCCGCGGGGTGGTGGTGTCATGCGTCTCGCCCGGCACCCATCGGCTCAACTCCGGCTCGATGTTCTCCATTTGGATGACGTCGTCGCCCAACTTCTCGAGGATGGCGTCGAGGCCCTTGGGCCCGCCGAGCTGGTCGAAGAGCAGATTGGCCGCGGCGTTGTCGCTGTAGCGGACGGCGGCGTCGCACAGCGCGCCCAGGCTCATCCCGGTGTCCACGTGCTTCTCGGTCACGGGGAGTTGTCGACCAGATCGTCCTTGGAGTACCGGATCACCCGGTCCAGCCCGCTCAGCTTGTACTTCCGCAGCACGGCGCCCGCCTCCAGCGCCTTAAACGTGGAGGCGAAGGCGAACCGTTCGCCGTCGCGGTACGCCACCTCGTGTCCGGTGCCGGTGTCGATCGCGTAGACCCCCAGGTGCGCGTCGTAGGAGCGCTCCAGCTTCTTGAACTCGCCGGTGAACGCCTTCGCGTCCGCGCCCGGACGCGTCGTACTCGCCCTCTCGGCGGAGGTGGACGAGGAACTGGACGGCCCCGACGCGTCCGGGGAATCGCCCTCGCCGCCGCAGGCCGTCAGGGGGACGAGGAGCGCGAGCGTGGTGAACGCGCTGACAGCGGTGTGCCGGGCACGGGTGAATGGCATGGTCCGAACCTCCGGTTGGCTCCCCGTCAGGCGGGGCGCACACGGGATGGAATGACCGGGCCCCTCTTCCGGGGCGTGGGTCTGGCGTTGGGATCACTTTCGCCGTCGGCGGCTATGCGGTCCAATACGCTCGTGCGCTTCTTCATGCTGATCTGGCATAGAGTGCGGCTGTGGATCTGGTGGGAGTGTGCCGGGCGTTCGTCAGCGTGAGCGAGCGGGGGAGTTTCACCGTCGGGGCGGCCGCCGCCCGGATGTCCCAGTCGGTGGCCAGCCGTCGCGTGGCCGCGCTGGAGGAGCGCTTCGGGGAGCAGCTCTTCGAGCGCACCTCGCGGCGGGCCGTGCTCACCCCGTTCGGACGGGAGATGCTGCCGGTGGCCAGACAGCTCGTACAGGCGGCGGATGTGCTGCTGCACGAGGCGGAGGCGGCCAAGCGCAAGCCGTGGCGGCTCGCGGTGCCCGGCATCTGCTCCACGGCCGGTCTCGCCCACCTCGTCGCCGAGGCGCGGGGGCACGGGGTCACCCTCGATCTCCGCGTGGCGGCGCCCGCGCGGCGCCTGGAACTCATCCACGCACAGCAGGTGCGGGCGGCCCTGCTCGCGGTGCCCGCGGACGAGGCCACGTGGTCGGTGCCGCTCGGGCTCGCCGGAGTACGGGATCCCGGTGTGCGGCGGGTCTACCTCGAGACGCTGCGGCTCGGCCGGGCCGCTCCGGGCCCGGCCCGCCGGATATGGATCCAGCCGGAGGACGATGTGCCGCACATCCGCGACCCGCTCACCCGGCTGCGCGACGCGGTCGGTCTGCGGCCCGCGCAACTCGTGGCCGCCGACGATCTGACGACCGCCGCCGCCGAAGTCCTCTGCACCCGCGACCTGTTGCTGTGCTCTCCCGCGCAGGCGAAGGAACTCGCCCTGACGTGGCGGCCCATCGGTGAGATCGCGCTCAGCCGCGGGTTCGCCCTCGCCGCCGCCGCGGACGGCAACCCGCAGCACCTCGAAGGGCGCCTGGGCGGCGCCATCGCCCGCTGCCTCGGCGCTGACACCTGGGCGGACACCGAGGCATCGCGCACCCGGGCGGACACCGAGGCATCGCGCACCCGGGCGGGCACCGCGGAATCGGCCACCCGGGCGAACACGGCGGAATCAGGGGACACCGTGGAAGGAGCCGAGGCATGAGCACCGAGGCACTGCTGAGCGATCTGCGCGGGCAGCTGCGCGACGGCGGCCTACATGGCTGTCTGCTCGTACGGGACCTCCACACGGGGGACGAGCTGGGGATCGACCCGGACACCCAGCTGCCCTCCGCCTCCCTGGTCAAGGTCCCGCTCGCGCTGGCCACGGTGGAGCGCGTCCGGCGCGGTGAGCTCGACGGGGCCACGATGCTCGATGTGCCACCCGGGCGGATCACCACGCCCGGCCCCACCGGGCTGAGCCGGTTCCGCCACCCCGTCCGGATCGCGGTCGAGGATCTGCTCTATCTGAGCACCTGTCTGAGCGACGGAACGGCGGCCGACGCGCTGTTCGACCTCACCCCACCCGCCCAGGTGGCCGAGATCCTCCATGAGCTCGGGCTGCGTGGCATCACCGTCCGGCACGGTATGGGCGAACTGAGCGAAACCCCCGTGGAGCGCTTCGATGCCGCGCAGGTGCATCTCGCCCACGCCCTCGCCATCGACGCCGGCACCAGCGGCCGCGGCCATCGGGTGCCGCAACTCGACACCACCCGCGCCAACACCGGCAGCGCACGCGCCTGGGTGGAACTGCTCCAGGCCCTGTGGACACCGTCGAAAATCCACCCCGACGTCGGCTTGCGGGTACGCGACCTCATGGCGCACAACGTGCTGCGGCACCGACTCGCCCCGGACTTCAGCTCCGACGCCACCACCTGGTCCTCCAAGACCGGCACGCTCCTCAACCTCCGCCATGAGGTCGGGGTCGTGGAGCACTCCGACGGCCAGACCTTCGCCATCGCCGTCCTCACCGAGTCACTCGTGCCCGCCAGTACCCAGCCCGGCGCCGAGGCCCTGATGGCGCAGGTGGCCCGCACCCTGCGGGACCACCTCCGGCAGTTCTAGGCCGGGGTGGTGACCAGCCCGGGGGCGGCCGGCCACCAGCCGTGGCAGACCACGGTCAGAGGGCGCGGCCGAAGAGGTCGAGCAGGGCCTCCCAGTGGCGTTCGGTGGCCTCGGCGTGGTAAGCGGCGGTGTCGGCCTGGGTGTAGCCGTGCTGAGCGCCCGTGTAGACCTCGGTGCGGTGGCGGACACCGGCCTCGTCGAGGGCCTTGTCCAAGCGCTCGATCTGCTCGGGCGGAAGGGCGTGGTCCTGGTCCGCGTGTCCGAAGTACAGCTCGGCGGTGATCCGTTCGGCCACCGTGTGCGGGCTGTCCGGCGCCTCGCTGGCCAAGTGGGCCCCGTGGAATCCGGCCGCCGCGGCGACGCGATCGGGGTACGTTCCGGCGGTCCGCAGGGCCAGCCCGGCGCCCATGCAGTAGCCGGTGATCCCCACGGGTCCGTCGGTGGCCTGCGGGCAGGCGGCCAGCCAGTCGAGATAGGCGCCGGCGTCGCGCATCGCACGCTCGGGAGTGAGCTCCCGCGCGATCGGCATGATGTGCTCGAAGATCTCCGGACGCGCCGCCGGGTCGAGGAAGTCGGGCAGCTCCACCACGGGAGCGCGCCCGTGGCGGTAGAACACATTGGGCACCAGCACGGTGTAACCGGCCGCGGCCAGACGGTCGGCCATACCGCGCAGATGGGGCCGGAGGCCGAACGCGTCCATGTACAGCAGAACGGCCGGGTGGCGGTCGGTGTCGTCAGGATGGGCCAGATAGGCATCGGCGATGCCGTCCTGGGTGGGGATGTCCACGGCTGTTCCGCGCACTGCGGTCATGTGGGGGTTCCTTTCCTCGATGCGTACCGGACGGCGCGCGAGCACCGCCGAGCAAGATCTCCGGCCTCTCCGGCCCATCGTGCCACTCGCTGTCAGGGCGTCGGACGCCACGCTCGCCGATGGCCGATTCGCTCCGTCCCCGGAGGCATCCGTCCCCGGAGGCGCTCCTCCCTAGAGGCACCCCTCGGGCAGCGCGGCCCCACCGGCGCAGACGTGCCTGATCGCCGCGGCGATCGAATAGCAGTCGAAGAGCGCCGAATGCTCCTTGCCGGCCGCGGGTTTGGGCAGGCCGAGCGCTTCCCAGAGCCGACCGGAATTGGCCGAGGCCGTTGTCGGCGCGATGGTGTTCAGCCACGGCCGGATGTTCAGGAACGGGGTGGTGAGAAAGCCGTTCTTGACCTCCTCGCCGCGGGCCCGGGCCCATCCCACGTTCTCCCCGAGGACGACCATGTCATTGCCGTAGGAGAGGACGGACTGTCCCCGGCAGAACGCCAGGAAGTCGCCTATCGCCTCGGCGGGGGCGACGCCCTCGCGGTCCACGGTCCGCTGGTCGATGCCCGTGAGGCCGGTGAAGAACGGAGACAGTCGCGCATTGACCACCGGTCTGACCAGAGCTTCGTATTCCTCGACAACTTCGTATTCCTCGACAACGGAGTGGGCGTCAGCGGCCGAGCCGGTGCTGATGCGCACCGCGCCGATCTGGACGATTTCGCGAAGCTGCCCCGGTTCCGACCAATCCTGCTCGAGCGCTCCCGGCCACGTGGTGAACTCCAGGTCGAACACGACAAACGTCGACAAACGGTCTCTCCTCGATGTGCGGTGGGGCGAATGAACCGTACGAGTCCCCGCGCAGGAGGCTACTCCTCCGTGCACGGCCATTGACGCCGACGGTCGCCAGTCCTACCGTCAGGTTCGATTTCACGGTCAATGTTCGATATATCGGGCGAGTAATGACATGCTCCTGACATTCATATCGACACGGGAAGGGCACCGCCATGAAGGTTCCTCCGGGTCTCACGAGGGTGAGAAGAGCGCTGCTGTCGGTGGGTGCGACAGCGACCCTCGTCCTCGGGCTCCTGGCCGGCGGCACGGGCACGTCCCACGCCGCGGCCTCCCTGCCGTGCGACATCTACGGTGCGGCCGGTACGCCCTGCGTGGCCGCGCACAGCACCACCCGGGCCCTCTACGCCTCCTTCAACGGCCCGCTCTACCAGCTGAAACGCGCCTCCGACGGCGCCGTGACCGACGTGGGAACGCTGACGGCGGGCGGCTACGCCGACGCCGCCCGGCAGGACTCCTTCTGCGCCGGAACCACATGCGTCATCAACGTCATCTACGACCAGTCACCGCGCCACAACCACATGCCCATCGAACCGGCCGGCACCGCGGGCCCCGCCAACTCCGGTGTCCCCGCCGACGCGTTACCCGTGACCGCGGGCGGCCACCAGGTCTACGGCGCGTCCTTCTCCGGCCGCATGGGCTACCGTCACACCGCGGCCTCCGGTGTCGCCGTCAACGGCCGGCCCGAGGGGATGTACATGGTCACCTCCGGCACCCATGTCAATGGCCTGTGCTGCTTCGACTACGGCAACGCCGAGGTGCGGATCGCCGACACCGGCAACGGCCACATGGACGCCATCAACTTCGGTACGGAGTGCTGGTTCCCGCCGTGCAGCGGCTCCGGGCCCTGGGTACAGGCGGACCTGGAGAACGGCCTGTTCCAGTCGGACAGCGGCTACAGCAAGAACCCCTCGAACACCGGCAATTCCGCGCCCTTCGTCACCGCCCTGCTGAAGAACAACGGACAGAACTACTTCGCCATCAAGGACGGCAACGCCCAGTCCGGCAGGCTCACCACCCAGTACGCGGGTCCTGAGCCGTCCAGGCCGGGCTACTCGCCGATGCACCAGGAGGGCTCCATCGTCCTCGGCACCGGTGGCGACAACAGCAACGGGTCCATCGGCTCGTTCTTCGAGGGCGTGATGACCAGCGGCCTGCCGACCGACGCGGCCGACGACGCGGTGCAGGCCAACGTCGTCTCCGTGGGTTACGGCGCGCCCAGCCCCGTGGCGGGCGGCACCCTGGGCGCGGGCTCGACGATGTCCCTGCGCGCCACCACCCCCGGCTACACCGACCGCTACGTCCGCCACCAGGCCAACAGCGCCGTCACCTCCGTGGTGTCCTCCGGCAGCTCCGCACTCGACAAGGGCGACGCCTCCTGGATCGTGCGCCGCGGTCTCGCCAACGCCTCCTGCGTGTCGTTCGAGTCGCGCAACTACCCCGGAGACTTCCTGCGCCACTACAACTACCAGCTGTTGCGGCAGCCGATGGACGGCACCGCCGTCTTCCGGGCCGACGCCACCTTCTGCCCCAGACCGGCAAGAACGGCCAGGGCACCTCGTTCGCGTCCTACAACTACCCCGACCGGTTCATCCGCCACTACGAGAACAAGGTCTACATCGCCTCCAACGGAGGGTCCAACCCCTTCGACAGCGCCACCTCATGGGCCGACGACGTGAGTTGGCGGGTGTCCACGCCCTGGACGCCGTAGGAGGCACGCCGTAGGACGCCGCAGGACGACCTGGCCCGCCGTAGGGCCGCAGCACGGCCCCGGGGAGCCCTCAGTCGCGCAGGCTCATGCCGCCACAGACCGACCACACCTGGCCGTTGACCCACTCGGCGTCGTCCGAGAGGAGAAACGCCACGGTGCCCGCCACGTCCGCGGGCTCGCCCAGCCGCGGACTGCGGGCGATCTTCAGCGCCATGGCCTGCAGCCTCTGGTCGTCCCGCTGCTTCTGGGTGTCGCCCATGACCAGCCCGGGCGCCACGGCGTTGCAGCGGACGCCCTCCTTGCCCCAGCGGGAGGCGATATGGCGGGTCAGCGCGTTGATCCCGGCCTTGGATGCGGCATACGCGGGACGCCGGGGCTCCCCTCCCCAGGCCGCGCCGGAGGAGGTGTTCACGATCACGCCGCCGCCCTGGGCCAGCAGCCGGGGGATGACCGCCCGGCAGGTGAGGGCGTAGCCCAGGAGGTTCACCTCGTGGGTACGCCGCCACACCGCCGGGTCCATCTCCAGCAGATCGGTGTCCCGGCCCAGGTGCTCGTCCGAGAGGTCGGCGCCGACGTTGTAGAGCCCGTCGACCCCGCCGAGTTCGGCGGCGGCCCGGTCGATCAGCGCGCCGATCGACTCCTCGTCGGCGAGGTCGAACGGGACGGCGACCGCGGTGCCGCCGGCCTCGGCGACGCGCTGGGCGGTGGCCTTCGCTCCCGTGAGGTCGATGTCGCCGACGACGACGGAGGCACCTTCCCCGGCGAGCCGCTCGGCCGTGGCGGCGCCGATCCCGGTGGCGCCACCCGCGATGACGATCCTCTTGCCCTGAAGTCCCCTCATGCCTCTCTCCCGCCGACAGAGGTCTGGAACCGACAAAAGCACGCGTCATCATTCCACGAAGGAACTCATTAGTCTCCTGCCCGGACGACCGTGTGCGGGGCGGCCGGTGGCCGCCCCGCACACGCGCCGGTGTCTCAGGAGAATGTGTCGGGCCCGACCCGGTCGGGGTCGGGTCCGCCGCGCGCCCCGGTGTCGAGCGCGTCGACGGCGGCCACCTCATGGGGGGTCAGGGAGAAGTCGAAGACGTCGATGTTCTCCGCGATGCGGTGGGGTTTGACGGACTTCGGGATCGCGCACAGGTCGTGCTCGACCTGCCAGCGCAGGATGATCTGGGCCGGGCTCTTGCCGTACTTCTCGGCGAGGCCGGTGATGGTGGGCTCCTGGAGCGCATCCCTGACCGTGGCCGCGCCCTCGGCCCCGTAGCGGTTCACCCCGCCGATGGGCGACCAGGTCTGGGTGAGGATGCCGTGGCGGACGTCGAACGCGCGCAGCTCGGGCTGGCTGAACTTCGGGTGCAGCTCGACCTGGTTCACCGCGGGTACGACCTCGGTGCGCGCCATGAGAGCGGTCAGGTGTTCCGGGGTGTGGTTGCACACCCCGATGGCCCGCACCCGGCCGTCGGCCAGCAGCTTCTCGGCCGCCTTGTACGACGCCACCGTGGTGTCGTACGCGGACGGGATCGGCCAGTGCAGCAGATACAGGTCGAGGTGGTCCAGGCCCAGCTTGGTGAGGCTGGTGTCGAAGGCGCGGAGGGTGGAGTCGTAGCCGTAGTCGGTCAGCCACAGCTTGGTGATGACGAAGATGTCCTCGCGGGCGATGCCGGAGCGGGCGATGCCCTCACCGACCTCCTTCTCGTTGCCGTAGGCGGCCGCGGTGTCGATCAGGCGGTAGCCGCATTCGATCGCGGTCGTCACCGCCGGGACGGTCTCCTCGGGCGGGCTCTGGTAGACACCGAGGCCGAGGGCGGGCATCCGCACGCCGTTGTTCAGGGTCAGAAGCGGGGCTGGTCCAGTCATACGGGGTCCTTGGGGGAGTCGGAGACCGGCGGGCCCACCGCCGGTGCCGTGGCCCGGCACCGGGCAGAGCCCGCTCGTACTGCGACAGGGGTTCCCAAAGACGGGCGGCTCGCTCGCTCCGCACCCGAACGTCACCACGTTGGCACGATCAGTACGCCGTGCCCGGCCTCCGGGGCCGCCACTTAGGGGTCCTTGCACTATGCCCGCCCGGGTCGCGTGGTCTGGCACCGCACCTCGCCGCGTTGCCGAAACGCCCATGTGGCTCCGCCACGAGGGCGCTCCGGCGCCTTGCGATGTACGGCACCAGACCACGCGACCTTATCGGGCGCTCACAGTGCAAGGACCCCTTAGCCGCCGCAGGGCGGGGGATCACGGTGACGCGCTGCGCTCGCCGGCCGTCATGTCCTGTGTGCCGATCACCGAGAGAAGCTCCAGCTGGGCGGCGCCCTCGGTGCCGGGCGGGGCGCTGAACCACAGCAGCCGCTGGTGCCCGTCCTCGCTGAACAGGGCGTGGCAGTCCAGCTCGATGACGCCCAGCGAGGGGTGGACGATGCGCTTGTGGTCGGTCCGCCGGAGGGCCACGTCATGGGTGTCCCAGAGGGCGGCGAACTCCTCGCTGTGGCGGCGGAGCGCCGCCACCATCCGCCGTACCTCGGAGTCCCCGCCGCGCCGGGCGGCGACGGCCTGGAGATCGGCCACGAAGACCCGGGAGTGGTGGGGGTGGTCCTCGGCCGGGTAGATCCCTCGGGCCTCCGGATCGGTGAACCACCGGTAGACGAGGCTCGCCGCGGGGCCGCGCACCGCCGGGGGACGGCCGACCAGCGCCGCGGCCAGCTCGTTCTGCACCAGCGTCTGGTGCAGATCGGTGATGACCTGGGCGGGGGTGGTGGTGAGCCGGTCCAGCAGGCCGAGCAGGGCCGGCTGGACCTGCGCGGCCGGGCCGTGCGTCGCCGGGGGGACGGGGCGGTCGGCGAGGTGGAACAGATGGTCCCGCTCGTCGCCGTTCAGCCGCAGCGCCCGGGCGAGCGCGGTCAGCACCTGGGCCGAGGGCTGAGCGCCGCGGCCGCGCTCCAGCTCGGTGTAGTAGTCCGCGGACAGCCCGGCCAGCTGGGCGACCTCCTCGCGCCGCAGGCCGGGCACCCGGCGCCGTGGACCGGCGGGCAGACCGACGTCGGCCGGGCGGATGCGGTCGCGCCGGGACTTCAGGAACGCGGCGAATTCGGAGTGGTTCACGCCCCCCATGGTCGCCTGTGCCGGTGAGCTGAGCCAGGGGCTGACAACCCCAGGGTGGGGACAGCCGTGGCTGGCCCGGCGATCCCGGCCCAAGCTGGAAACACCGACGGGGCACGGCGGCGAACGACGCCGACGCCCCCGGGGGCCACGGCCCGTACGCCGTGGCATCCGCCCGCCAGCACCTGTCCCCAGGAGCTCCCATGTCCCCTCAGGAAACCGCGCCCCAGCACCCCACCGACCGGCCCCGCGTCGCCATCGTCACCGGAGGCTCCCGCGGCATCGGCCACGAGGCGGTGAAGCGGCTGGCCGCCGACGGATACGCCGTCGTGATCGGCTACGCGGGCCACCGCGAACCGGCCGAGGCCGCCGCCAAGGACATCACCGCCGCCGGTGGCCGGGCCGTCGCCGTCCAGGCCGACGTCGCCGACGAACGGCAGGTGGCCACGCTCTTC
Organism: Streptomyces violaceusniger; assembly: GCA_005405945.1. Lineage (GTDB taxonomy): Bacteria > Actinomycetota > Actinomycetes > Streptomycetales > Streptomycetaceae > Streptomyces > Streptomyces violaceusniger. The sequence continues at coordinate 1,817,715 of BJHW01000001.1, read as the reverse complement.
GACACCGCGGAGTCCGAGTACGGCGGGGTCGACGTCGTCGTCCACGCGGCCGGCCGGATGTACCTGGCGCCCATCGCCGAGCTGGACCTCGCCGAGCTGGACACGCTGCACCGCACCAACATCCGCGGCACCTTCGTCGTCGCCCAGCAGGCCGCCCGCAGGATCCGCGGCGGCGGCGCGCTCATCACCTTCTCCACGTCCATCGTGGGCCTGGCCCTCCCCGCCTACGGCGCCTACAGCGCCAGCAAGGGAGCGGTCGAGGCGCTGACCATGATCCTGGCGCGCGAGCTGCGCGGCCGCGACGTCACCGTCAACACCGTGGCCCCCGGCCCCACCGCCACCGATCTCTTCCTCGACGGCAAGGACGAGGAGACCATCGCCCGGATGGCGGCCCAGCCCCCGCTGGAGCGCCTGGGCACCCCGCCGACATCGCCGAGGTCGTGGCCTTCCTCGCCTCCCCGGCCGGCCACTGGGTCAACGGCCAGTGCGTCCGCGCCAACGGCGGCATCGTCTGACCGCCACCGCACCACCTTCCCCTTCTCCCGCCCGTAAGGACCCCATGCCCTCCGACACACCCACGACCATCCTGGTCACCGGGGCCTCCAGCGGCTTCGGGGCGCTGACCGCACGCGCCCTGGCCCGCGCCGGCCACACCGTCTACGCCGGGATCCGGCAGCCGGCCACCCGCAACGCCCCGCGGTGGCCGAGCTGACCCGCTACGCCACCGACCACGACGTGGACCTGCGCGCCGTGGAGCTCGACGTCACCTCGCAGGACTCCGCCGACGCCGCCATCGCCCGCGTCCTGGCCGACCGGAACCGGTTGGACGTGATCGTCCACAACGCCGGACACATGGCCACCGGGCCGGCGGAGGCGTTCACCCCCGAGCAGCTGGCCCAGCTGTACGACGTCAACGTCCTGGGCACCCAGCGCGTCAACCGAGCCGCGCTGCCGCAGCTGCGGACCCAGGGCGAGGGGCTGCTGGTGTGGATCGGCAGCTCCAGCACCCGCGGCGGCTGCCCGCCCTTCATCGGGCCCTACTTCGCGGCGAAGGCCGCCATGGACGCCCTGGCCGTCAGCTACGCCGCCGAAGTGGTCCGCTTCGGCATCGACACCGCGATCGTCGTCCCCGGCGCCTTCACCTCCGGCACCAACCACTTCCGCCACGCGGGCGCGCCCGCCGACACCGACCGCGCCGCCGCCTACGACGAGCGTTACGGCACCCTGCTGGCCGATCTCGACCAGCGGCTGGCCGCGCTGATCCCGCCGGACGCGGACGCCGCGCACGTCGCCGACGCCGTCGTACGCCTGGTGGCCCAGCCGGCCGGCCCCGGCCGCTGCGCACCCACATAGACCCCAGCCGCGACGGCAGCGAAGTCGTCTCCGCGGTCGCCGACCGCGTCCGCGCCGAGTTCTTCCGCCGGGCCGGGCTGGACGATCTGCTCACCACGGGCAGCTCACTGTAATCACATCCGAATCACACCTTCGAACACACCGACAACCCCGTACGAGAGAGAACGACCATGCCCTTCGCGAACTTCAAGGTCCCTGCCGGATCCCTCGACGAGAAGCAGAAGGAGGAAATCGTCACCCGCGCCACCGAGCTGTACGTCGAGATCTACGGTGAGCGCGCCCGCGCCACCACCCTGGTCCTGGTCGAGGAGGTCACCGACGGCGGCTGGGGCATCGGCGGCAACGTCCTGACCCTCGCCATGCTCCAGCAGCCACCCGGCAACTGACGCCGCCGGAACCCCAGGGCCCCGGCGTCCCCTCTCCCCCGGGGGACGCCGGATCTCCCCCGGGGAGATCCGTGCCACGCGGGCCGGACCTCCGCCCGTCGCGCGCTAGCCCGCGGTGACCGGAGTGGGGCTGAAGGTGACGGGCAGGGAATCCAGGCAGCGGTACCAGAACGAGTCCACCCATTTCAGCTCGTCGGGCGCGACCGCCAGCGTCAGGTCCGGAACCCGGTCCAGCAGTACCTCGATCGCCGTCTCCGCGATGATCCTGGCCGTCTCGGGGCCGCCCGCCGGGCAGCCGTAGTCGCCGCTGCTGAACGCGACATGGGAGTGGTTCCCGGCGTGGCCGACGGGGGTGTCGGGCCACAGCAGCGGATCGGCGTTGGCGGCGGCCAGGCCGAGGACGACGAGGTCGCCGGCGTGGATGCGCCGACCGCCGAGGTCGGTATCGCGGGTGGCGTACCGCCCGATGAGGTTCTGCAGCGGGGAATCCGCCCACAACACCTCGTTCATGGCCTCGCCGATGCTGCGGCGGTTGCCCGAGAGGGTCATCGCGAGGCGCTCGTCGGTGAGCATCAGCCGCAGGGTGTTGCCGATCCAGTACGAGGTCAGCGGCAGCGCCGCCGCCATCAGCACCATGACGTCCGCGGTGTGCTGCTCCTCGGTCAGGTCCGGGGTGTTCAGGATGAACCGCGAGGTGAGGTCGGGGCCCGGATCCTCGCGCTTGGCCCGCACCAGCTCCGCCACATATCCGGCGACCCGCTGCTGACCGGCGATGGCCTCCTCGTCGGAGAGGAACGACACCGTCAGCCCCGCCGCCAGGGTCTCCAGCCCGGCCTCGTCCTGGGGCAGGCCGAACAACTCGGCCGTGGCGAGGGTGGGGACCGAGTAGATGTAGTCGTACACCAGATCCGCCCTGCCGCGCGGGGCGAACTTGTCGATCAGCTGATCGGCGAACCGCTCGCAGTGGCCGCGCAGCACGAAGGGGTCGACCGTGGCGAGGGCCTCGCTCACGGCCGTCGCGCGCCGCCGGTGCTCCTCGCCCTCCGTGAAGGGCATCATCGGGCTGTACGCCACCCACGGCATCAGCGGCCAGTCCGGCGGCACGCTGTCCCAGCCGTTCCAGCGGCGCGGGTCCCGGCCGAACGTCTCGGTGTCGGACAGCACCTGACGGGTCTCGCGGTAGCCGAGGACGAACCAGGCGTCGATGTCGCCTTCGAGCAGGACCGGGGCGACCTGTCCGCCGTCCCGCCGTATCCGCTGATAGGTCTCGTCCGGGCGGCGCCGGAAGTCCGGCCCGTACAGCCGCGCGGCGTGGGCGGGGCAGCCCGGGGGCGGCGCGTCGGGCGCGTCCGGAGCGTGCTGCGGGGCCGGTGTGTCCTGGCTGTCCTGGGCGTCCTGGCCATCTTGGGCGTCCTGGTCGTCCTGGAGGTTCGTTACCAATGGTCTTCCTCGGAGCGGCGGGCCTACGGGGATGCCGGGAGGCTAACAGCATCCGCTGCGGCAGGCGGGCCCATCGCGTAATGCGGGGCTGCCGTGAATGCGTGAATACTTCCGTGAATTCGGCAAGAGAAACGCGATCGCGGGTTCCGGACACTGTCGGGGATCGGGTGGCCGTCGCCGCGTGGGCGAAGGCGGCCGTTGACGCGCGTTGACGTGTCGGAATTCCTCGTTCAATGCGGCACACGGCCCGTTCCGCTTTTACCGAAAAGGGCAGCCCGGCAGGCGCGAGGCGAATTTCCGTACCGCGCCCGGGACATCATGCCTGGCCGGATACCGCTCTGACCATCTGCGGGATCTTGGCGCGCGCACTTCATCGCGCGATACGGTGCGCCCGGGATTTCAACGGGGGCATCCGCTCCCTGTCCCGGTCAGAAATTGGGGGACTGGTGCAGATACGCAAGGTCGTTTTAGCGGCGAGCGGAGCGGTTTTCGCGTTCGCCCTGACGATTCCGGCGGCCGCGTCCGCCGATTCGCACAGCACCGTCACACGCAGCGCGGACACCGCGGTGTCCACGCACAAGAATGCCGCGTCCCGCTCATCCGCGGAGTCCGCCGAGAAATACTGGACCCCGCAGCGTATGCGCAGAGCCGTCGAGGCCGACACGCCCACCGACGCCAAGGCGTCGCGGAAGGCGGCCACCGACGCGGCGGCCGAACCCGCTCAGCTCGCGAAACCGCAGAAGGCCACCTCGAAGAAGGCCCGCGGGGTGCGGATCGCCACCTCGATCGTGCAGGGCAAGGTCTTCTTCCACAACCCGACCAACGGCGGCGACTACGCCTGCTCCGCCGCCGCGGTCAACAATCCCACGAAGAACATGGTGTTCACCGCGGGGCACTGCGTCCACGGTGGCGCCGGCGGCACCTGGGCCACCAACTGGGTGTTCGTGCCCGCCTACTACAACGGCTCGCGGCCGTACGGAACCTGGTCGGCCAAGACGCTGACCACGTTCAACGGCTGGATCAACAACAGCGACCTCAACTACGACATCGGCGTGGTCAACGTCTGGGACAACGGCGCCGGCAAGCTGGTCAACACCGTCGGCGGCATGGGGCTGGGCTACAACTACGGGTACTCCAACACCGTGACCGTCTGGGGCTATCCGGCCGCCTTCGGCTACGACGGCGAAGTGCCCTACGCGTGCCAGAACATCCCCACATGGCAGGACGGCTCCCGGGTGCAGAACGGGTGCACCATGGTCGAGGGCGCCAGCGGCGGCCCCTGGCTGCGGGACTACAACGAGACCACGGGCCTGGGGACTGAGATCGGCGTCACCAGCACCCGGACCGATCCGCCCGCCTACATCGACAGCCCCTACTTCGACAACAAGATCCAGACGATCTACAACAACACCGCCAACGGCTGAGCACCACCCACACCGCAGTCGGCCGGGGCCCCGCACTCAGGGGTCCCGGCCTCCGGCATCCGCAAGCCCCAACCATCGGGAGAAGACGTCATGCGCCCGCTCACCGCAGTCCTCATCACCGCGGCGGTCGTGGGAACCGGCGTCGTCGCGGTCCTCGCCGTCACCGCCCGGGGCGAGGACACCGGCGATCCCCGACCCCGGACACCCCACGGACCCACCGGGCGGATCCGCCGGACCCCTCGTACTGGACACCGGAGCGGGTGCGCGACGCACGGCCCGCGCCCATGCCCACCGACCCGGGCCAGAACCCGGGCGCGGGGCCGGACGCGGGGCCCGGCGCGGGAGGCGGGCGGCAACCGCCGCCGTAGATGCGTAAGGTGGCGCGGGTGCGAATAGCTGTGTCCTCCGGCCGGCGCGCCGGTTATCGACGTTGGCCGGGGCGGATCGTGATTTCCGTGCTGGCGCTGTGGTTCCTCTTCTCCGTCTACCAGGACGTGCGGGACCGGCTCGTCCTCGACCCGGACTTCGATACGAAGGCGTTCGCCGGGGACTGGGCGCCGATCGGTTCCGGAGCCCTGGCCGGGGCGATGGCCGTGCTGGCCGTCGTACGCGATGTCCGATGGGTTCCGCGGGCCGCGCTGGTGGCCTGTGCCGGCACCTTCGCGGCCACGGTGGCCTACCACCTGATGCCGGTGAACATGGTGACCAGCGAGTCCAGCGGCACCGAACTCATGGGCCTGCTGTTCCTCCTCGCCGTGGCGGTGCGCCGCTGCGCGCCCTGGTGGGCCCTGGTGTCCGTGGCGGCGATGAGCGTCAGCGTGTTCTCCATCCCGCTCCTGCGGGACTCCGATCCCGGTGACTTCTCCGACAACACCGCGCTGTTGCTGGCGCTGGCCTTCGTCTGCGGGCTGGTGCTGCGGCTCTACGACGCCCAGCAGGAACGCACCGGACAGCTGGTGCGGCAGGAGGAACGGCTCGCGCTGGCCCGGGACCTGCATGACACCGTGGCCCACCAGGTGACCGCGATCGTGGTGCAGTTGCAGGCCGTGCGCCATGTCACCGGGCGGGGCACCCCCGACCCGCAGGCGCTGAACGAGATGCTCGAGGCCGTCGAGCACGCGGGCGGCGAGGCGCTGACGTCGATGCGGCGCCTGGTGGGCTCGATGCGAGGTGACGAGACCCCGCGGCACCCGGAGAACCTCGGCGAGGTCCTCACCCGCATCGTGGAGGAGGCACGGGGGACGGGGCTGCCGGTCCGGCTGGACCTCGGGCGGGACCTGCCGGAGGACGTACCGGCCGAGGTCACCGGCGGGCTGAGCCGCGTCCTTCAGGAGGCCCTGACCAACGCTCAGCGCTATGCGCGCGGAGTGCGGTCGGTGGATGTGTCCGCCCGGGTGGCGGCACGCCACGCCGAACTGGTCGTGGAGGACGACGGACACGGCTCCCCGTCCGGACACCGGGGCAGCCTCGGCCGGCTCGGCGGCGGCTTCGGCATCATGGGCATGCGGGAGCGGATCGAGCTGCTCGGCGGCGCCTTCGAGGCGGGCCACCGCGCCGAAGGCGGATGGCGGGTGCGCGCCTCCGTACCACTGCGTCCCGACGAGCCGGCGCGCACCCCGCGGACGCGCGGGCGGCACGCCGTACGAACCGGGTTGTGGCTGCGGGAGGGCAGGACGGCATGACCATACGCATCCTGGTCGCGGACGATCAGCATCTGGTGCGGGCCGGGTTCCGCATGGTGCTGTCGGCCGAGTCCGACATGGAGGTGGTGGCCGAGGCCGCCGACGGGGCCTCGGCCCTGTCGCTGGCCCGCGAGACCCGGCCGGACGTGTGCCTCGTGGACATCCGGATGCCCCCGCCCGACGGTCTGGAGGTCACCCGCAGGCTGGCCGGCGGCGGACGGCCCGGAGCACCGAAGGTGGTCGTGGTCACCACCTTCGACCTCGATGAGTACGTGTACACGGCGCTGTCGAACGGAGCGTCCGGTTTCCTCCTGAAGGACGCCGGTCCGGCGCTGCTGACCGAGGCCGTGCGGGCGGCCGTCCGTGGGGACGCCATGGTCGCCCCGCAGATCACCCTCCGTCTGCTCCAGCACTTCACCAAGCCCCGGCGGCGCGCCACGCACGAGCCGGCCGAGCCGCTGACCGACCGCGAGGAGGAGGTCATCCAGGGCATCGCCCGCGGACTGACCAATCCGGAGATCGCCGCGGAGCTGTACATCGCGCCCAGCACGGTCAAGACGCATCTGGGGTCGGTCCAGGCGAAGTTGGGCCTGCGCAACAGGGTCGAGATCGCGGCCTGGGCCTTCCGCACGGGGCGCGCCGAGTAGCGGTCCCGGACCGGGGGCCCGCGGCCCGCGTGGAGTGTGCCGGGCAGCGGTTCCGCGGCGATCTCCCCCGATCGGGGGATGCGGCTTTCGGATGGTTGGGGGATCCGTGCGGGGGTGGCCGAGCGGGAGGCTCGTGGACGTCGCCACCAGCGGCGGCGCCCTCCGCCACGAGGGCCGTCCCCCGAGCGCTCACCGAGGATCGGCATGCACGCACACCAGCCCCCTTCCGCCCCGGAGTCCTACGCGGCCCACACCACCGATCTGACGAAGGTGTACGGCACGGGGGACACCCGTGTGGTGGCCCTCGACGCGGTCACGGTCGGCTTCGGCAAGGGGCGGTTCACCGCGATCATGGGTCCGTCCGGGTCGGGGAAGTCCACCCTGATGCACTGCATGGCCGGTCTCGACTCGCCGTCCTTCGGCTCGGTCCGCCTCGGTGATACGGAGATCGCCTCCCTGAACGACCGTCAGCTCACCCGGCTGCGCCGCGACCGCGTCGGCTTCGTCTTCCAGGCGTTCAACCTGCTGCCCACCCTGAGCGCGCTGGAGAACATCACCCTGCCCATGGACATCGCGGGCCGCAAACCGGAGCGGGCCTGGCTGGAGAGCATCATCCGGACCGTCGGCCTGGCCGACCGGCTCGGCCACCGGCCCGCCCAGCTCTCCGGCGGCCAGCAGCAGCGCGTCGCCGTCGCCCGCGCGCTGGCCGGGCGGCCCGACATCGTCTTCGCCGACGAGCCCACCGGCAACCTCGACTCCCGCAGCGGCGCCGAGATCCTCGAGTTCCTGCGCGGCTCCGCGAGTTCGCTGGGCCAGACCGTCGTGATGGTCACCCATGACCCCGTCGCCGCCTCCTACGCGGACCGCGTGGTGTTCCTCGCCGACGGCCGCATCGTCGACGAACTTCACGCGCCGACGGCCGAGGCCGTCCTGGAGCGCATGGGCCGCCTGACCCCGGCGCACGCCTGACACCCGCCCTGCTCCACCTCACACCCGGCACCCTCCCGGAAGGCCGTCCCGTGTTCCGTACCGCCGTGCGCAACCTCCTCGCGCACAAAGCCCGCCTGCTGATGACCATGCTCGCCGTGCTGCTCGGCGTCGCCTTCGTCGCGGGCACCCTCGTCTTCACCGACACCGTCGGCAACGCCTACAAGCAGCAGTCCCTCACCTCTTTGAACCATGTCTCGGTCCAGGCCGAACCGCCCTTCGACCAGAAGATCGGCGAACCCGGCACCGTCGGGAAGGACACGCTGCGGAGTCTGCGACGGCTGCCCGGCGTGGCGTCGGTCACCGGCATCATCGAAGGGTTCACCGCCGTGGCCGGCAAGGACGGCGATCCGATCGGCGTGAAACACTCGACCATGGGCGGCAATTACTTCCCGCAGGACGATGGCAAGGACAACCGCCACCCCTTGACCGCCGGACGGGCCCCCAGCGGGCCCGACGAGGTGCTGATGGACACCAGCACCGCCGACCAGGGCGGTTACCGGCTCGGCGACACCGTCCGGCTGGCTGTCGACGGACCGGTGCTGCACAAGAAACTCGTCGGCCTCGTCCGCACCGACGACACCGCCGCCTCCGGTGCCACCCTCGTACTCTTCGACGACGCCACCGCACAGAAGCTGTTCCTCGACCCCGGGCAGTACGGCGGGGTCACCCTCGAGGCCGACCGTGGCACTTCCGAGGAGCGGCTCGCCGCCGAGACGCGCGATCTGCTGCCCAAGGACTTTGACGTCAGCACCGGAACGCAACTGCGCGAACAGGAGCGGTCCGACGCCGCCGACAGCGCGACGGGGCTCAGCCAGGTGCTGACCGTCTTCGCCGCCATCGCGCTGTTCGTCGGCATCTTCGTCATCGGCAACACCTTCACCATGCTCGTCACCCAGCGTTCGCGGGAGATGGCCCTGATGCGGGCCGTCGGCGCCGACCGCCGCCAGGTGACCCGCTCCGTCCTCATCGAGGCCGCCCTGCTGGGGCTGTGCGCCGGCGCGGCGGGCTTCGTGCTCGGCATCGGCGTGGCCGTGGGGATCCGGCAGTTGTTCGGGGCCACCGGGTCCGGATTCCCGGACGGGCCGCTGATCGTCTCTCCGCGCACCGTACTTGTCTCGTTCCTGGTGGGCGTCGTCGTCACCATGCTCGCCGCCTATGTGCCGGCCCGCCGGGCCGCCGCCGTGCCTCCCGTGGCGGCCATGTCCGCGATCCACACGCCCCCGCCGGTCCGCAGCCTCCGCAGGCGCAACGCGATCGGCGTCGCCCTGCTCGCCATCGGCGTGCTCGGCGTGCTGTACACGGTGTCCAGGGGTGAGGAGGGCAGGACCACCGTCTTCTACCCGGCCGCCCTGCTGCTCATCGGGATCATCGTGATGACGCCGATGCTCTCCGGCCCGGCCATCTCCCTGGCCGGCCCGCTGCTGCGCCGCTTCGGCGTCCCCGGCACGCTGGCGCCGCGCAACGCCCGGCGCAACCCCCGGCGCACCGCCTCCACTGCCTCGGCCCTGATGATCGGGCTGTCCCTCGTCACGGGCCTCACGGTGGTCGCGGTGTCCACCACGGCATCGCTCCACCGTGGAGCCGAGAACAGCGTCAGGGCCGACTTCGAGATCTCGGCCAAGAACTTCGACCACCTGCCGGCGTCGGCCCACGCCTCCCTGGAGAAGTCCGCGGCCGTGACCTCCTCCAGCCCGCAGCGCGAGACCACTGTGCGGACCGGCGACACCGAAGTCGACCTGACCGGTGTGGATCCCCGGACCATCGGCGGCCTCCTCGACCCGAGCTTCGTATCGGGATCGTTGGCCGACCTGAGCGCGGGCGGGGGCAAGAACCTGCTGATCGACACCCGGACGGCCGACCTCGAGGGCTGGTCCGCGGGACAGCGGATTCCGGTGGTCTACGAGAACGGTGACCGGGACACCCTGCGGATCGGCGGCATCTACCACGACGACGAATTCCTCCCCTCCACCATGATGCCGGTGGCCACGCTGCAGCCCCATCTGAAGGAGATCAAGGACACATCGGTCCTGGTGCGCACCAAGGCCGGTGACGGCGACGACGTACGGCGGTCCCTCGAGCGCACCCTCGACCGCAATCCCCTTGTCCAGGTGCGGAACGTCGACGACCTGGCCGAGGCGGCCGGCGGCGAGGCCGTCACGCTGCTCCTCAACGTCCTCTATGCGCTGCTGGCCATGGCGGTGGTGATCGCCGTCCTGGGGGTCGTCAACACCCTCGCGATGTCCGTGCACGAGCGCACCCGTGAGATCGGGATGCTGCGCGCGGTGGGGCTCCAGCCCGAGCAGGCGAAGCTCATGATCCGACTGGAGTCCCTGCTCATCTCCCTCTTCGGGGCCGTTCTGGGCATCGGTGCGGGCGTCTTCCTCGGGTGGGCCGCGGGCCGGTTCGTCACCGACTCCATCCGGGATTACGAGATGGTCATCCCCTGGGGTCGCATCGCCGTGGCCCTCGTGGGCGCCGCGCTCGTCGGGGTGCTCGCCGGACTCTGGCCCGCCCGCCGCGCGGCCCGGCTGAACGTCCTCACGGCCCTCAAGGCGGACTGAGCCGCGTCGTGGGCGCGGGGCGACGCGCCGCCGTGAGGCGGCGCCGCTCAGGGGTTGCCGAAGGCCGCCACCATGATGTTCCGCACCACCGTGTTCATCTCCTGGCCCTTGGCGTCGGTGGAGTTCACGCTGTAGACGAGGGTGCGCGAGCCGTCGCGGGTGGAGACGATGCCGGTGTTGTAGCCCCAGCGGCCGCCCGACTTCCCCCACACCTCCCGGCCGCCCAGCTTCTTCATCGACAGTCCGATCGAGTACGCGGCCGGGTCGCCGGTGGTGAAGTCCGCCACCTTCGGCAGCGTGAACATCTCCCGCAGCAGCGGGCCGCGCACCACCCGCCCCGGAACAGGGCCTTGGTGAACCGCTCCAGGTCCGCCGTGGTCGAGATGATGTCCCCGGCCGCCCAGCCGTCCGTCGGCCCCCACACCGACACATCGCGCAGCCCGGTCGTGCCGTCGTCCAGCCGCATCGTCTGGTAGCCGTGGTTGTGCGGCCCGGCGATGTGCGGATCCCTCCCCGGGAGGTAGGTGTCGCGCAGGCCCAGGGGCTTCAGGATCCGGTGGGTCACCTGGTGTTCGTATGTGTCGCCCGTGATCCGCTCGATGACCAGAGCGGCGACGGTGTAGCCGATGTTCAGGTAGTGCTGCTTCTCGCCGGGTGCGAACTCGCGCTTCTTCGCGGTGGCCGAGCGGACCATCTCCTCGGGGTCATGGATCCGGAAGCGGTCGGCGTACCGCTCCTCGACCGTGTCCCCGGGGATGTCGGCGGCCGGGATGCCGTGCGTGTGATCGAGCAGCTGCCGGACGGTGACCTTCCCGTACGGCGCCGGGATCAGCTCCGGCAGATACGAGCGAGCCGTGCGGTCCAGGTCGAGCGTGCCCTCGGCGGCCAGTTGCAGGGCGACCGCGGCCGTGAAGACCTTGGTCACCGAACCGGCGCGGAACCGGCCCGCCGGATCGGCCGGCCGGTTCGTCGTCAGGTCGTGCACGCCCGAACTGCCTCTCCAGACGCCCTCGGTGCCCCCGAGCCGTACCAGCGCGGCCGTGGCATCGCGCGTCGGCAGATCCGCGATGGCGGCCTCCAGCGCGGGGATCCCGGACCGCTCGGAGACCGTGGGCGACGAGGCGGCCGTGGGCGATGAGCCGTCCGCGTGCGACGAGGTGGCCGCGAGGGCGGGCGGCACCGCCGGGCCCGCCACGACGCCCAGGACGAGCGCCGCGGCCAGCAGGGTGCGGTTGGTGCTCTTCATGGTCAACTCCAGTGAAATGAGCCGTTGTTCTCGGTGGCTCCATCCTGGTGACCGGCGGTCTCGCGCGGATCGCCGGCGCGGGCGGTGTCGCGGGGTCAGTTCCTCGCCGACGCGGGGGAGGAGCCGGGCCGGGCCGCTCCCCCGGGCGGGGGATCCCCGGCCGTGATCAGGCCCGTCTCGTAGGCGCAGATCACCGCCTGGATCCGGTCCCGCAGCCCCAGCTTGGCGAGCACATTGCCGACGTGGGTCTTGACCGTGTGTTCGCTGACGATCAGCTCCGCGGCGATCTCGGCGTTCGACAGGCCCCGCGCCAGCAGCAGCAGCGTCTCCCGCTCCCGCCCGGTCAGCGCGTCCAGCCGGGGATCGGGCCGCCGTGGCCGGGCGGTGGCCCGGGTGTACTGCTCCACCAGACGCCGGGCCACCGACGGCGCGAGCAGCGAGTCGCCCCGCGCCACCACCCGTACCGCGTGCACCAGATCGTCCCTGCGCACATCCTTCAGCAGGAAGCCGCTCGCGCCCGCGTGCAGCGCCTCGTAGACGTACTCGTCGGAGTCGAAGGTCGTCAGCATCACCGTCCGGCAGGCGCCGGACGCGGCGATCCCACGGCATGCCTCGATACCGTCCACGCGTGGCATCCGGATGTCCAGCAGGGCCACATCGGGCGTGTGCCGCCGCACCGCCTCGACGGCCTCGGCCCCGTCGCCCGCCTCCGCGACCACCTCGATGTCCGGCTGGGCGTCAAGGATCATGGCGAAGCCGCTGCGCACCAGCTCCTGGTCGTCGGCCACCACCACACGGATCGTCAACGCGCCACCTCCGCCGTGGAGGGTACGGGCAGATGGACCCGTACCTCGAAGCCCCGGCCGTCCGGGCCCGGCCCGGTGGCCGCCGTACCGCCGTGCGCCGCCGCCCGCTCGCGGACCCCGATCAGACCGTGGCCGCCACCGGAACCGGGCCGTGGTCCGCGCCCGTCGTCCAGCACCCGGATGTCCACCGCGCCTTCGCCATAGGTGAGTTGGACCAAGACGCCGCGGGCCGCCGCGTGCTTGACCACGTTGGTCAGGGCCTCCTGGACGATCCGGAAGACGCTCGCCCCGGTGGCCTCCGGCAGCGGCCGCACTGCCCCGCCGACTCGTACGTCACATCGAGGCCACTCGCCCGGATCCGGTCGAGCAGCTCGGGCAGACCGGCCGGGCCCGGCTGTGGCTCACGCGGGGCGCGGCCCGGCTCCTCGCCCTCGCGCAGCACGCCCAGCATCCGGCGCAGCTGGGCCATCGCGTCCCGGCCCGTCGCGGAGATGGCGTCGAAGGCGGCCTCGGCCCGCTCCGGGGCCGTCCGCACCGCCACCGGACCGGCTTCCGCCTGCACGATCATCAGGCTCACCGCATGGGAGAGGATGTCGTGCATCTCCCGTGCGATCCGGGCCCGTTCACGCGCGGCGGCCCGCTCCGCCTCGATCCGGTGCTCCCGCTGCCGGGCATCGGTCAGCCGCCCGAAGACATAGGCCGCCGCGAACACGAAGAGGGAGAAGGTCAGCTCACGGGCCGTCCGGGTGTTCAGCCACACCGACACCGGCACGGCGACCGTCAGCAGACCCCCGGCGACCAGCCGCTTCCACGGCGGTGAAACCGCGGCGACGGTATAGATGATGACGAGGCCGGTGTACGGCAGCGGCTGCCCGGGCCCCTCCACCGCCAGCTTGTACAGCGCGCTGGTCGCGATGATCGCGGTCAGCACGGCGAGGGGAGCGCGCCGGCGCCAGACCAGGGGGACGACGGTGAGCGTGGTCAGCCCGTAGGCGGGCCAGGTCGCCGGCTCCTGGCCGGGTGGCCGCGGCACCACGAACGGCATCGTCATGGCCGCCTGGACCAGGAGCGCGATCCCGATGTCCACGGCACGGGGGTGGGCTGCTCCCAGCGCCCGGCCCCGCTCCCACCACCCCCGCATGAGACTGGATGGTAGCCGCTGTGCCCGTGACGGTGACGGCTGTGCCCGTGACGGTGACGGCTATGCCGCCTCCAGCAGGACGCGTGCGGCCGCTTTCGCCTGGTGCGCGGGTTCGGCGCTGCCGCTGATCGCCGCGGTGGTGATGGCGCCTTCGGCCAGCAGGGCCAGGTGGTCGCCCAGCGAGGCCGGTTTGCCCGCGGCCGCCGTCAGTTCGGTGAGGTAGCGGAAGAACGCCTCCTTGTGTGCCCGGGCCGTCTCGGCGACGGCCGAGGAGGTGGCGCCGAGTTCCCCGAAGGAGTTGCTGAAGGCGCAGCCGCGGAAGTCCGGCTCGCCGAACCACTCGTGGAGCCAGTCGAAGACCGCCAGGATGCTGTCCTCGGGGGTGGCCTGGGCATCGGCGTACGCGGCCAGCTTCTGGCGCCAGCGGACGTCGCGCCGCCGCAGATAGGCCTGTATGAGCTCCCCCTTGGACGGGAAGAGCTGGTAGAGCCGTTTGAGGGAGACACCTGAGGCGGAGCGGATCTCGTCCATGCCCACCGCCTGGATGCCCCGTCCGTAGAACAGGGTCTCGGCCGCGTCGAGGATCTTCAGCTCCGCGGTCTCGGGACTGATCATTGCCTTGTTCTCCTGGTGTCCGGCCGGTCAGAGGCCGAGGTCGCTCAGCCCGGGGTGGTCGTCGGGGCGGCGCCCGAGCGGCCAGTGGTACAGGCGCTCCGACTCCTTGATGGGGAGGTCGTTGATGCAGGCGTAGCGCAGGCGCATCAGGCCGCCTGCGTCGAATTCCCAGTTCTCGTTGCCGTAGGAGCGGAACCAGTTGCCGGAGTCGTCGTGGGATTCGTAGGCGAAGCGTACGGCGATGCGGGTGCCGTCGAAGGCCCACAGCTCCTTGATGAGCCGGTAGTCCAGCTCCTTCGCCCACTTGCGGGTGAGGAAGGCGACGATCTCCTGGCGCCCGGTGGCGAACTCCGCGCGGTTCCGCCAGCGCGAGTCGACGGTGTAGGCCAGGGCGACCTTCTCCGGGTCACGGGAGTTCCAGCCGTCCTCCGCCAGCCGGACCTTCTCGATGGCGGTCTCGCGGGTGAACGGGGGGAACGGCGGACGTGCGGCGTCGGTCGTCATGTCGACTCCTCGAGTCGTGGGGAGAGGAGGGGAGAACGAGCATTCTCCCCATCGGGTGCGAGCGTAGGAGAACGATGGTTCTCGCGCAAGTGCCGACCCGCCGCCGTCCCGGAGACAGGGGGTGGTGATCACGTTTTTCGATGGCGGTGGGTACCGTGCGAGCGGGAAGTGCGGTGCGAGCGGGAAGTACCGTGTTCGACGACAAGGCAGGGGACCGGCGTGTTGCTCGATGATCTGCGGCAGGAACTGCCGGACGGCCGGATGGTCGAGGACCCCAGTGTCGCCGCCGGGTTCGTCCACGACGAGGCGGAGTGGGCACCGTACGGCACGCCCCGCGTGGTGGTGCGGCCACGTACGGCGCCGGAGGTGCGCTCCGTGGTGCGGGCCTGTGTACGGCACGGGGTTCCGCTGGTCACCCGGGGTGCCGGCACCGGTCTTTCCGGCGGTGCCAACGCCGTCGAGGGCTGTGTGGTGCTCTCCACCGAGGCCATGGACACCATCCACGAGATCGACCCCGTGGAGCGCTTCGCGGTCGTCGGACCCGGGGTGGTCAACGATGATCTGCGGGCCGCCTGCGCCGAGCGGGGGCTGTGGTACCCGCCGGACCCGGCGAGCGCGCCCTGGTCCACCATCGGCGGCAATGTGGCGACCAACGCGGGCGGGCTGTGCTGTGTGAAGTACGGCGTCACCCGTGACTATGTGCTCGGCCTGGAAGTGGTGACCGGCACCGGTGAGCTGGTGCGGCTCGGCCGCAGGACCGCCAAGGGCGTCGCCGGGTACGACCTGGCGGGGCTGATGGTCGGCTCCGAGGGCACCCTGGGAGTGATCACCGAGGTCACGGTGCGGCTGCGGCCCCGGCGCGAGGTGGAGCGTACGGTCGCCGGATACTTCTCCTCGGTCGTGGCGGCGGGACGCGCGGTGGCCGCGATCGGGGCCGCGGGGCTCACCCCGTCCGCGCTGGAGCTGATCGACCGGCACTGCCTGGCGGCGGTCGACAAGTGGAAGAACATGGGCCTGTCCGTCGACGCGGACGTGGTGCTCCTCGGGCGTACGGACGCCCCGGGCCCGGCCGGCGCTCAGGAGGCCGAGCGCATGCTCGCCTGTTTCGAGGAGGCCGGGGCGACCTGGGCCGCGCAGTCCACGGACCAGGAGGAGGCCGACGCGCTGTTCGCGGCCAGGCGGCTCGCCTACCCGGCGCTGGAGCGGCTGGGGCCGGTGCTCACCGAGGACGTGTGCGTGCCCAAGGCGGCCGTCCCGGAGATGCTGGCGCGCATCGAGCGCGCCGCCACCCGTCATGACACGCTCATCGCCAACATCGCCCACGCCGGTGACGGCAACCTCCATCCGCTGCTGATCACCCAGCCCGGCGACACGGCGGCGCGGGAGCGGGCCCAGGCCGCGTTCCACGAGATCATCGCGGACGCCATCGACCTCGGTGGCACGGTCACCGGTGAACACGGTGTGGGCCTGCTGAAGCGGGAGGGTCTGGAGCGGGAGCTCACCCCGGCCGTTCTGGACATGCACCGCGCGGTCAAGGCGGCCCTCGACCCGCACGGCATCCTCAACCCGGGCAAGGTCATCGCCCGCGGCTGAGCGGGCGGCGGGGGCGTGGGCGGCTAGGGAGTGGGCGTCACTCCGGTCCGCCTCGTTTGACGAGCTACGCCGCGATCACATTGCGCTGGATCTCGTTGGTGCCCTCGCCGACGATCATCAGAGGCGCGTCGCGGAAGTAGGGCTCCACGTCGAACTCGGTGGAGTAGCCGTAACCCCCGTGGATCCGGACGGCGTTGAGCGCGATCTCCATGGCGGTCTCGGACGCGAAGAGTTTCGCCATGCCCGCCTCCATGTCCACGCGCCGTCCCGCGTCGGCCTCCCGCGCGGCGTACAAGGTGAGCTGACGGGCGGCGGTGAGCGAGGTGGCCATGTCGGCGAAGTAGTTGCCGATCGACTGGTGCTGCCGGATCGGCTTGCCGAACGACTCCCGTTGTGGTGGCGCGGATCTCGCCGGTGGCCATCTTCGGCAGATAGCGGCGCCTCTGCTCGTCGGTGCCGAAGCGCGGCAGCAGGGTGGCGACCACGGTGTGGCCGCCCATCGCACCGGCCAGGCTCATCCAGCCACGGGCCAGCTCCTCGGTGATCAGGACATAGCACGGAGTGGAGACGGGGGTGCCGCCCAACTCCGCCGGGATGGCGAGCCCGAAGACACCGAGCCGTTTCATCCGCTCGATCAGGGCCTCGGGGTAGGTGTTGGTGTGCTCCAGTTCCTGGACGACCGGTTCGACGTCGTGGTCCACGAAGTCGCGCACCGTCGTGACGATGAACTGCTCGTCCTCGGACACCATGTCGAGGGTGCTCATGCCCTGAACGCTCCTCCTGCTTGTGAACGCTCCTGCCCTGACGTTCCTGCCCTGGCCCTCCTGCTCCGACGCTCCTGAGAGACACCATGCCATCATGGTTGCTCATGAGCTGCTGCATCTGGTGCAGCCCGCGGTCGCCCGGCAGGGCATGCGACCCACCGAGGCCGGCGCCATCATGGTCGAGCGCGCTCGCCGTGCCCTGGCCGAACTGGAGCGGGCCCGCGCCGAGGTCCAGCCGACCCCGGGTGTGGTGACCGGCTCATGCCCGCGGTCGGCCACGCCCCGCGCAGCCGGACCGCGCCGCCGGACCGGCCGCGGTCGAGACGGACGTCGCCGTGCAGACCAAGACCAACTCCATGCGGGTGCGGAAACAGCTCGTCCTCGCCGGACACGGCTGGACCATCCTGCCGGGGCTGGGCATCGCCGAGGACGTGGCCGATGGCACGCTCGGCGCGGCACCGCTGTGCGAACCCGACGTATGGCGCTCGATCGTCCTCGGGACGTCGCGGGCCGGGCGGACACCACCCGCGGTGGAGGCCGTCGCCCGGGAGCTCATCCGCCAGATCACCTCGGCCGTGCGTCAGGAGCGGTGGCCCTCCGCCCAATTGCACACCCGGACCGCGCACACCGACGACACCTGAGAACCCCGAGAGACGACACCTGAGAACATGAACCCGAGAGGCGACAGACACCCATGCCACGCACCGACGCCCCCCAGCAGGTCAGCGGCCACGCCCGCGCACTGGACGGCACCCTCCTCGCCTACCAGCGCCAGGGCACCGGAGCGCCGCTGGTGCTCCTGGCCGGCCAGGCCAACAACCACCACTGGTGGGACGGCATACGGGCGGACTTCCACGCCACGCACTCCACCCTCACCATGGACTGGCGCGGCACCGGGGAGAGCGGAAAGCCCGACCGCCCCTACGCGACACGGGACTTCGCCGACGATGTGATCGCCGTCCTCGACCATCTGGGCATCGAATCCGCCGATCTGTACGGGACGTCCATGGGAGGACGGGTCGCCCAGTGGGTCGCCGCCCGCCACCCGCACCGGATCCGGCGGCTCGTCCTCGGCTGCACCTCACCCGGCGGGCCACGGGCGACGGAGCGCGACATGGCGGTACGCCGCTCCCTTGCCCAGGCCGACGCGCGGGCGGCGAGGGAGGCGCTGATCGACCTCATGTACACCCCCGCCTGGCGGTCCGGGCACCCCGGGCCGTACACGACCCTCGGCGACCCCGCCATGCCCCCGCACGCCCGGCGGCGCCACCTGGTGGCCAGCAATGAACACGACGCCTGGGACGTCCTCCCGCTGATCGGCGCGCCCACGCTGATCCTGCACGGAGCGGACGACCGGCTCACCCCGGCGGTCAACGCACCGCTGCTCGCCTCGCGCATCCCCCGGGCACGGACGTACATCTTCGAGGGCGCCCGGCACGGCTACTTCGAGGAGTGCCGCCCGGAAGCCGGGGCGGTCGTGTCGTCGTTCCTCACCGACTGACATGCCATCGCGGCCAAGAACTCCTTCCGCGCCGCGCCGTCCCCGAGCACCTTCCAGGCAGGAGGACCATGCAGCCCACACCCACTCCGACCCCGCTCAGCTCGTACGTCGCCGCATGGGCCCCCGGACCCGTCACGGCCGAGGACGCCCTGGCCGCCGGTCCGGTCGCGGCCCTCTAGGTCCTCGACCTGCCGGAGCCCGTGGCGGGGGACGGTGATCCCCTGCCGCCGCTGTGGCACTGGCTCTACTTCCTGTGGTGGCCCGCCCAGCGGGAGCTCGGCACCGACGCCCCCCCGGAACGGGCACCTGCTGCCGCCCATCCCGCACCGGCAGCGGATGATCGCCGGTGGTCGGTGCGAGATCGCCGAACCGCCGCGCCTCGGCGAGCCCGCAAGAGGAGGAGGGCTACCCGGGCCCCGTCGTCCACGGCCCGCTGCTGGCCCTGCTCATGCTCGAACTCGCCCGCCGCCACGCCCCGGCACGCCGGGTGGCCGCCCTGTCCTACCGGTTGCGGCGGCCGCTGTTCGCCGGGGAACGCCTCCTCGCGTGCGGCACACCGTCCGGCAACGGCGCCGAGATGCGCATCGCCACCCATCGCGAGGCGCGGCATGCCACGGCCGAGGTGACGTTCGCATGAGCGCGTGACGTTCGGATGAGCCCCCGTGACGTTCGCATGAGAGTGACGTTCGCATGAGCGCGGGCGGCGACCGTAGGGCCGCCGCCCGGGCCCGCGGGGCGTCGCTCAGGAGGTGGTGTCCGCCGCCTCGAGCGCGGCGGAGTGGGGGGCGGCGGTGCGCTGGTCCCGGCGTATCGCCGTGGTGGTGCCGCGGGGGGCGATGTGGGCGCGCAGGGACACCACCGTCAGCAGGGCCAGGGCCGTGCCCACGAGCGGAACGGTGAAGGCGGCGCTCGCGCCGAAGCCGTCCGCCACCTGTCCGCCCGCCGTCACCGCCGCCGCCTGCCCCAGCGCGACCGAGCCGGTCAGCCAGGTGAACGCCTCCGTGCGGGAGGCGGCCGGGACCAGCGCCTCCACCAGGGTGTACCCGGTGATCAGCGCCGGTGCGATACACAGGCCCGCCAGCAGCCCCAGCCCGCCCAGCGGCAGCGGCGCGGACACCGCCCACAGCGTCGAGCAGATCAGCGTCAGCGCGGCGTAGGCGGTCAGCAGCCGCCGGCGCGGGGAGGTACGCCAGGCGATGGCGCCGCAGGCCATGCCCGCGAGCATGTTGCCCGCCGCGAAGACGCCGTACAGCACACCGTTCAGGCCCGGTCGGCCCTGTTCCTGAGTGAGGGCGGTCAGGGCGACCTGCATCCCGCCGAAGACCGAGCCGATGCCCAGGAAGGCCGCGGCCAGCACCCGTACGCCCGGCACGGACAGGGCCGACGCCTGGCGCTCCCGCGCGTCCGCCCGCGCCGGGCTCGGCGGTGGCGCGGTACGGCGCCGGGCCGCGAAGAGCAGCCCGCCCACCAGCGTCAGGGCGGCCTCCGCGATCAGGCCGGAGGCCGGGTGCACGGCGGTGCT
This sequence comes from Streptomyces violaceusniger, assembly GCA_005405945.1. Lineage (GTDB taxonomy): Bacteria > Actinomycetota > Actinomycetes > Streptomycetales > Streptomycetaceae > Streptomyces > Streptomyces violaceusniger. The sequence goes on along the minus strand of BJHW01000001.1, from coordinate 1,797,540 downwards.
CAAGGCGGTGGCGAGGACGGGGCCGATGACGAACGTCAGCTCGTCCGTCACGGACTCGAACGCGGCCGCCGTCGCCAGCAGCGGATGGCGTCCCGGGCGCGGCCCGGATCCGCCCGGCGCGCCGTCCCCGAGGGCGGCCGCCCAGCGGGCCCGCACCATGGGCCCGACCTGCGGGACGGAGGCGCCCGTGGGCACCGCGGCGGCGATCAGCGCCCACAATGGCGCGTGGGCCAGTGCGAGCGCGGTCAGCAGGGCCGCGGCCGCCGCGTGGAGCAGCACACCCGGCACCAGGACCGCGCGCTGTCCGTGGCGGTCGGCCAGCTTGCCGCTCTGGGGCGCGAACAGCGCCATGGAGACGCCGGTGACGGCCGCGACCGCACCGGCGGCACCGTACGACCCGGTGGTGTGGCGCAGCAGGAGCACGATGCTGATCGTCAGCATCGCGAACGGCTGCCGGGCGGCGAACCCGGGTAGCAGGAAGGTCCACGCGCCCGGGGTGCGCAGCAGCTGCCGGTAGCCGACGCGCTGAACGGGGGAGGGGTGTCGCTGGAGACCGCGGATGCCACGGCCGACGCCTTTCCGCCGCCTGGTAGCGCACCCGGGCCGGCGTGGCGGAGTGCGCCGAGAGCTGTCCTCTCGCGCTGGACCGGGGTAGATACCGGGTCCGCGCCGATCAGGGGGCTTGAAGGACCGCGGCCGCCGAGCGGTCGCGCCAGCTCTGCGTCAGGCAGAGTGGTTCGTTGCTTGCGGGCTCATCGTACAGGGGGAGCCGCCACCTCGCCGGTGGCGGCCTTTCCCGTGCGCGGTCAGGTGCCGGGCAGGGGCCGGACGGTGAGGATCTGCTGGGCGTGGCCGACCGGACCGCGCAGGTCGTGCAGCACGGTGCTGGTGGTGCCCTGGCCGGTGCCGCCGAAGGTGACCGTGGTGTCCAGCCCGGTCCAGCGGCCCTCGGGCTGCCGGTGGAGGTGGATGGTCAGGTCGACGTTGGGGAACATCCAGGCGGTGGGCGACTGCCGCACGGCGATGCCGTTGGCGGTGTCCACGAGCGCGATGTACGAGGCCAGCGGGGTGCTGGTCTGCCCCGCCACGAGGTCGAGCGGGGTGGAGACCCAGACGGTCGCGCGGCCCGGCTCGCGCGGCCCGAGCGGACGGGAGTCCAGGGAGGCGATGTACCCGCCGGGCCACAGCGAGCCCATCGCCCAGGGTTCGAGCTTCTCGGGAGGGGTGAGCCGCTCCCCGGCGCCACCGGCCACGGAAGCGGTGTCCACGGCGGCGAGGAGCCAGGCGCGGGCCCGGACCACGGGACGGTCCGCGATGAGCACCACGGCCTCGAGGAGTTCGATGGTGCGGCCGGGCCGGATGGTCTCCACCCGGATCTCGCACTCGTCGAGGGCGAGCCGCCCGAGGATGTCGAAGCTGATCCGGCTGAGCAGCAGCCCGGTGTCCGGACGGGTGGCGAGGTGGCGGTCGATGGCATGGACGATGAGGCCACCGAGCGGGCTGAAGTGCTGTTCCTCGGTGCTCCAGGCGCCACTGACGTGGGAGGTGGGCTTGTAGCGGTGCTCGTCGATCGGCTCGTAGTAACTATCGGTCGTCAACGGGGGCTTCTCCTCGGGGTAACATCGCAGACACTTACTCAAGATCCTTGAGTATCTGCTCTTGATCAAGGGTTGCGTCATCCCGTAAGTTGAAATAACAACGGGTGGCATGAACCTGTTCAGCCGCAGTACCGCCCGCCGCGCGATCGCCAGCGCCGCACCGGCGGCCCCCACTACTCGGGCGACGTCCGGCGCCGTCGCTCTGCCGGATCCCGGCCTCGCGGCTCTCACCGGAGAGTGGATCGTCGACCCGGCGCACAGCCGGATCGGTTTCTCCGTCCGGCACGCCATGGTGAGCACGGTGCGTGGCGCCTTCACGGAGTTCGAGAGCCGTCTCTACTTCGACGGCCGCGACCCGCGCCGTTCCCGGGCCGAGGTCCTGCTGTCCACCGCCAGTGTCCAGACCGGTGTCGAGCAGCGCGACGACCACTTGATGGGCCGGGATTTCCTGGACGCGAGAGCCTTCCCGCACATCCGGTTCATCAGCACCGCCGTGGAGACCGCGGGCCCGGACGTCTACCGCATGGCCGGGGACCTCACGATCAGGGACGTCACCCGCCCCGTCGTCCTGGAGCTCACCTACATCGGACATGTCACGGATCCCTTCGGCTACCAGCGGGCGGGCTTCGACGGCACGACCACCATCAACCGCTCCGAATGGGGGCTGACCTACAACGCCAGGCTGGCCGAGGGCGGCGCCCTGGTGAGTGAGAAGGTCCGCCTCCAGTTCGACATCGCCGCCATCCGTACCGCTCCCACCGCCTGACAGGGCCCGGAACAGGGCGCCCTCCCGTCCACGGGGTGGGTGCTGAGGGGGGGGCGGGCGGCGGCGGCAGGGGACCGGCGCCGTCTACATCGGCTTAGCGGCCGTGGTGGTGAGATCCAGATTGTCCTCCACCCACAGACGCAGATTCCTGAGCGGAACGGACGCGCTGTGGCCCAGGGAGGAGAGCTCGTACTCCACGTGGAGCGGGACGGCCGGGTAGACGGTCCGCTCCACCAGCCCGGCGTCTTCGAGGCGCCGCAGCGTCTGGGTGAGCACCTTGGGGCTGACCCCCTGGAGGCGGCGCTGCAGCGCGCCGAATCGGAGGGGGCCGTCCTCCAGGGCGCCGATGGCCAGCGCCGACCATTTGTTCGCCAGCAGGTCCAGCATGGCGCGGCACGGGCACTGGGCCTCGTACACATCATGATGGGCGTGCTGGCCCGTGTGGCATCGCGTACTCATGGAGGAAACCTTCCGGGGCCGCTTCGTACTACCCAAAAGGTAGCAGTGTCCCTTGTGGGTAACCAGGTCCCCGAGGTTAGCGTGCGAGCGCGCCCGGAGAGCGGGCGCGAACGATACGGATGAGCTCAGGAGGCACACGTGTCCAGGTCCATGATGCGTGCGGTGGTACAGGACGCGCTCGGCGGCCCGGAGGTGCTGCGCGTCGCGGAGGTCGCGCGGCCGGAGCCGATCCCCACCGAGGTGCTGGTGCGGGTGCGCGCCGCCGGCATCAACCCGGTCGACTGGAAGACCCGTCAGGGCGGCGGGATGGCGGGCGTGCTCGGCGAGCCGCCGTTCACCCTGGGCTGGGATGTCTCCGGTGTGGTCGAGGAAGTCGGGTTCGGGGTGACCACGCTGGCCCCCGGTGACGAGGTGTACGGGATGCCGTGGTTCCCCCGTCAGGCGGGTGGCTACGCGGAGTTCGTGACGGCCCCCGCCCGCCAGTTCGCCCGTAAGCCCGCCACGTTGGGCCACGAGGCGGCGGCCGCCGTGCCGCTGGCGGCGCTGACGGCCTGGCAGATCCTGGTGGACACCGCCAAGGTGGAGGCCGGGCAGCGGGTTCTGGTGCACGCCGCCGCCGGTGGCGTCGGCCACTTCGCCGTCCAGTTCGCACGGCACCTGGGGGCGACGGTCGTGGGGACCGCCCGGGAGGGCCGCCACGAATGGCTCGGCCGGCTCGGAGCGGCGGAGCTGATCGACTACACCGAGCAGCGCTTCGAGGACACGCTCGAGAACGTCGATGTGGTGATCGACCTGCTGGGCGAGGAGCACGACGCCACCAGCACCCGTTCCCTGAAGGTGCTCACGAAGGGGGGACTGCTGGTCGCCGTCCCCGGTGGCGTCAGCCCCGAGTTGCGGGAGGCCGCGGACGCCCGCGGGGTGCGCACCAGCCCCTTCCTCGTCGAGCCGGACGGCGCGGCCCTGACCACCATCGCCGACCTCATCGACCAGGGAGCGGTCGAGGTCGAGGTCGAGGACGTCTTCCCGCTGGAGGAGGCCGGCCGCGCCCACCGCCAGGGGGAGGATGGCCACACCCGCGGCAAGCTGGTGCTCCGCACCGGCGCCTGACCGTTCCACGGCCGACGGCCGACGGCCGACGGCCGACGCCCGAGGCCACTTCCCGCCACCCGTCACACCAGCCCGAGGAGACGCGCATGTTCTATGAGATCCGCCGCTACCAGACCAGGCCCGGCCGCCGGGAGGAGTGGGTCAGCTTCATGGAGGAGGTGGTGATCCCCTTCCAGACGTCGCAGGGGATGAACGTCATCGCCTCGTTCATCGACGAGGAGGACCCCGACGGCTATGTGTGGATGCGGCGCTTCGCCGACGAGGCGGAGCGGGTGCGGCTCTACGAGGCCGTCTACCAGAGCGAGCGGTGGCAGCGGGAGATCGGGCCCCGGGTCGACGAACTGCTGTTCCGGGAGAAGATCCAGGTCACGCGCGCCGTGCCCACGTCCGCGTCCGGGCTTCGCTGACCGAGACGTCCCCGCCCGGAACCACACGGATCCGGGCGGGGCCGCCGGGGTCACCCGGAGACGGTCCGGACGGGGGCGGGCTCGGCGGCTTCCGCTCCGCCACGGCCGCTGCCGCGGCGGATGAAGCAGACGCCGACGGTGGCGAGCAGCGAGGCCGCGGAGAGCGCGTAGAGGCCGCCGTTGGTGCTGCCCGTCGTCTCCTCCAGATAGCCGAAGAGGGTGGGGGAGACGAAGCCGCCGAGGTTGCCGAGGGAGTTGACGACGGCGAGCCCCGCGGCCGTGACCTTGAGGTCGAGCATGGACTGGGCCAGCGGCCAGAAGAGGTTGGCGGCGCATTTGCTGCCGACGGCGGCCAGGGTGACGGCCGCGAGCCCGAACCACGGGGAGCCCAGGGTGGCGAGGAAGGTGCCGATGGCGGACAGCACCAGCACGATCGAGGGGTAGGGCCGACGGTCCGGCACGCGGTCGGTGTAGCGGCTCATCGTGTACATCGCGATGACCGCGCAGATCCACGGAATGGCCGTGAGCAGCCCGATCTGGAAGGGCGAGAGCCCGCCGATGTCGTCCACCAGGCTCGGCAGCCAGAAGGTGATCGCGTATCCGGTGAGCGCCATGGCGAAGAACACGCCGGTGAGCAGCGCCTGGGGGCGGACCACCAGGCGCAGCCTGGACACCTGGGGCTCGCGGCTGCGCGCCTCGCGGTCCCGCTCGATCGCCGCGCTGAGGCGGGCTGGGAGCCCTTAGGCCGCGCTTCCGATGCCGATGTCGGCCTTGAGGTCGTCCTGGACGAAGCCGACGTTCGTGCGGTCCATCCGGTTGACCACGAGCATGATGACCAGGATGGGCATCACACGTCGCAGAAACTTGGTCACGGACCGTTGGACGAGCTCCGAGGAGGCGGCCGCGTCACGGTCGGGGGGCGGGGGGATTCACCATGGCGGCTCTCCTCGCATCGTTCACGCACATGAATCCACGGAAGTGGGGTGCGGACCTTACGATCACCGTTCCGCCGGTCAATGACTCCGGAAGCAACAATTCCACGCTGTGTCACATGAGTTGTGGCAGGCGTTTTGGCTGCTCTTCGACAGGGCAGCCCCTTGATAGGGTTCACCTATCTATCAGTTGTTCAACTGTATGAATGGACGTCGATGTCTGACGGAGCACCCCTGCGCATCACGGATGTCACCATCACCCCCGTCGCCTTCCGCGACCCGGCCCTGCTCAACTCCGTCGGCGTCCACGAGCCCTTCGCGCTCCGCTCGATCGTGCAGATCCACACCGACGCGGGCCTGACCGGGCTCGGCGAGACCTACGCCGACGAGCTCCACCTGGAGCGCCTGGCGGCCGTCGGACACGAGATCGTCGGGCTGGACGCCTTCGCCACCGAGGAGCTGCACCAGCGCGTCCAGCGGGTCATCGACCGCGTGGGCGGCTCCGGCGGCTCCGGGCTCACCGGCATGATCACCACCAGCAGCACCGTCGACCGGGTGGTCTCCCCGTTCGAGGTGGCGCTCCTGGACATCCAGGGCAAGGCCATCGGCCGCCCGGTCAGCGACCTGCTCGGCGGCGCCGTGCGGTCCGCCGTCCCGTTCAGCGCGTACCTCTTCTACAAGTGGGCCGCCCACCCCGGCCAGGAGCCGGACGAGTGGGGCGAGGCGCTCGACCCCGATGCCATCGTGGCGCAGGCCCGCCGGATGGTGGACGACTACGGCTTCACCGCGATCAAGCTGAAGGGCGGTGTCCGGCCCCCGGAGGAGGAGATCGAGGCGATCAGGGCGCTGCGCCGCGCCTTCCCCGACCATCCGCTGCGCCTGGACCCCAATGCCGTCTGGACGACGGAGACCTCGGTGAAGGCCGGGCGCGCGCTCGAGGGCGTGCTGGAGTACCTGGAGGACCCCACCCCCGGGATCGACGGCATGGCCGCGGTCGCCCGCGAGGTCCCCATGCCGCTGGCCACCAACATGTGCGTGGTCGCCTTCGACGAGCTGGCCCCGCGGTGGCCGTCGACGCCGTCCAGGTCGTCCTCTCCGACCACCACTACTGGGGCGGGCTGCGCCGTTCCAAGCTGCTCTCCGGCATCTGCGACACCTTCGGCATGGGCCTGTCCATGCACTCGAACTCGCACCTGGGCATCAGCCTGGCCGCGATGACCCACCTCGCCGCGGCCACTCCGAACCTCACCTACGCCTGCGACACCCACTGGCCGTGGAAGACCGAGGACGTGATCGTGGACGGCGCGCTGACCTTCGTGGACGGCGCGGTGCCCGTGCCGGGCGCCCCCGGCCTCGGTGTGGAGCTGGAGCCCGACGCCCTGGCCCGCCTGCATGAGAGTTACGTCCGGTGCGGACTGCGCAACCGCGATGACACCGGGTACATGCGGCGCTTCGACCCGTCCTTCCAGGCGGACCTCGCCCGCTGGTAGCCCGCCGCCACCGCGGCTCACCTCCTGACATACCTCGATCGAAGGAGGCCGGCCCCGGTCACCTGGTGTACCCGGATTTCCGCTAAGCGTACGAAGCCGCAGGCCAGGGCCTCTTCCTAGCCTCTGAGGGACGGAAAAGACGCCGAACCCCCGGAAGTGCTGAGTCTTGTCTGCTACCGCTCCTCGCGCACGGATCACCCCCGATCGGACCGACCGCCGCCGCCGACGCATGGTGGGCGCGGCGGTCGCGGCCGGACTGACCCTCGGCGCCCTGGCCGCGCCCGCGGCGGGCGCCGTGGACCACCACGCGCGGCACGGAGCCGGGACGGCCGCTCCCAAGGTCGACACCGGCTCGCCGGTGCGGGTGAACCAGGTCGGCTATCTGACCCAAGGCCCCAAGAAGGGCACCGTCGTCACCCCCGCCACCAAGCCGCTGACCTGGACGCTCCGGGCCGCCGACGGGACCGAGCGAGCGCACGGGACCACCACCCCGCGGGCGTGGACCCCAGCTCCCGTCGGCACGTCCAGACGTTCGACTTCAGCAAGGTCACGGACGCGGGCGAGGGCTACACCATCACCATCGACGGGAAGACAAGCGAGCCGTTCGCCATCGGTGACCACCTCTACGACTCGCTGCGGAGCGACGCGCTCGCGTACTTCTACCACAACCGCAGTGGCATCAAGATCGACAAGGACCTGGTGGGCGCCAAGTACGCCCGTCCCGCGGGCCACGACAAGGCGGCCCCGCACCGGGGCGACACCGACGTCCCGTGCGTCAAGGGCGTGTGCGACTACCGCCGGAATGTCGCCGGTGGCTGGTACGACGCCGGTGACCAGGGCAAGTACGTCGTCAACGGCGGTATCTCGGTGGCCCAGCTGATGTCCGCCTACGAGCGCACCCGCACCACCAAGGGCGTCGACGCGGCGCCGCTGGGCGACGGCCGGCTCCGGGTGCCCGAGCGTGGCAACGGCGTTCCGGACATCCTGGACGAGGCTCGCTGGGAGATGGAATTCCTCCTGCGCATGCAGGTGCCGAAGGGCAAGCCGCTCGCCGGTATGGCGTTCCACAAGGTGCACGACAAGCAGTGGACGGGGTTCCCGACCCGGCCGGACCGGGACCAGCAGCAGCGCGAGCTGCACAAGCCGTCCACCGCGGCCACACTCAACCTGGCGGCGTCCGCCGCGCAGAGCGCCCGGCTGTTCAAGTCCTACGACCCGGAGTTCGCCGCCCGCTGTCTGCACGCGGCCCGGGCCGCGTGGGACGCGGCCAAGGCACATCCGAAGATCTACGCCAGCGACAAGGACTCCACGGGGGGCGGCGCCTACGGCGACCGGTACGTCGGCGACGAGTTCTACTGGGCCGCGGCCGAGCTGTTCATCACCACCGGCGACCACGCCTACGCCAAGGCGGTGCTCGACTCGCCGCTGCACCACGACGTGGGCGCGCTCTTCCCGCGCGGCGGCGGCATGTCGTGGGCCTCGACCGCGGGCCTCGGCGCGCTGGACCTGGCCACCGTCCCCAACAAGCTCACCGCGGAGCAGCGCGCCGAGGTGCGCGCGATGGTGACGAAGGCCGCCGACCGCTACGCCGCGGACTCCGCGAAGTCGGCCTACGGTGTGCCGTACGCGCCCAAGGACGGCACGTACGAGTGGGGCTCCAACAGCCAGGTGCTCAACAACATGATCGTGCTCGCCACCGCCCACGACCTGACGGGCAAGCCCCGCTACCTCGACGCGGTGCTCCGCGGCATGGACTATCTGCTGGGCGGCAATCCGCTCAACCAGTCCTATGTCACCGGCTACGGCGAACGGGACTCGCACAACCAGCACCACCGCTTCTGGGCCCACCAGCGCGACCACCGGCTGCCGCACCCGGCACCCGGTTCGCTGGCGGGCGGCCCGAACTCCGGGCTCCAGGACCCGGTGGCCAAGAAGAAGCTGAAGGGCTGCGCCCCGGCGATGTGCTACACCGACAGCCTGATGGCGTTCTCCACCAACGAGATCACCATCAACTGGAACGCGCCGCTGGCCTGGATCGCCGCGTACGTCGACGGTCTGGGCGGTGGCACGGCGGAACAGTCCGTGCGCTGACCCGGCCCGGCCGGAACACGCCGCCGCCCACCCGCGCTCGGGCGCGGGTGGGCGGCGGACCAGGGAAGCGGGGAGGTCAGTCGGCGCCGAACTCCATCGCGGCGCGGTCGAGCAGCTTGTCCTGTCCGGACACCTGTCCGTCCGAGGCGATCGCCTCGGAGGCGCCCTGCGGCATCGCGCCGATCAGCCCGGTGGAGGCCGCCTGCGCGGCGCCGATCAGCGCCGGATGCGAGCTGCCGACCATGCCGAGACCGGCGTACTGCTCCAGCTTGGCGCGCGAGTCGGCGATGTCGAGGTTGCGCATGGTCAGCTGGCCGATCCGGTCCACCGGACCGAAGGCGGAGTCCTCGGTCCGCTCCATGGAGAGCTTGTCCGGGTGGTAGCTGAACGCCGGTCCGGAGGTGTCCAGAATGGAGTAGTCCTCCCCGCGCCGCAGCCGCAGGGTCACCTCACCGGTGATCGCCGCGCCGACCCAGCGCTGCAGCGACTCGCGCACCATCAGCGCCTGCGGGTCCAGCCAGCGGCCCTCGTACATCAGCCGGCCGAGGCGGCGCCCCTCGGTGTGGTAAGTGGCGACGGTGTCCTCGTTGTGGATCGCGTTGACCAGCCGCTCGTACGCCGCGTGCAGCAGCGCCATGCCCGGTGCCTCGTAGATGCCCCGGCTCTTGGCCTCGATGACGCGGTTCTCGATCTGGTCGGACATGCCCAGGCCGTGGCGGCCGCCGATGGCGTTGGCCTCCAGCACCAGATCGACGGCGGAGGCGAACTCCTTGCCGTTGATCGTCACCGGCCGACCCTGCTCGAAGCCGATCGTGACGTCCTCGGCCGCTATCTCGACCGACGGGTCCCAGAACCGCACGCCCATGATCGGCTGGACGATCTCGATGCCCGTGTCGAGGTGCTCGAGCGACTTGGCCTCGTGGGTGGCGCCCCAGATGTTGGCGTCGGTGGAGTACGCCTTCTCCGCGCTGTCCCGGTAGGGCAGGTCATGGGCGAGCAGCCACTCCGACATCTCCTTGCGGCCGCCGAGCTCGCTGACGAAGTCGGCGTCCAGCCACGGCTTGTAGATCCGCAGGGAGGGGTTGGCCAGCAGGCCGTAGCGGTAGAACCGCTCGATGTCATTGCCCTTGAAGGTGGAGCCGTCGCCCCAGATCTGCACATCGTCCTCGAGCATGGCGCGCACCAGCAGGGTGCCGGTGACCGCCCGCCCGAGCGGTGTGGTGTTGAAGTAGCTGCGGCCGCCGGAGCGGATGTGGAACGCCCCGCAGGCCAGGGCCGCGAGCCCCTCCTCCACCAGGGCCGCCCGGCAGTCCACCAGCCGGGCGACCTCCGCGCCGTACGTCGTGGCGCGCCCGGGGACCGAGGCGATGTCGGGCTCGTCGTACTGGCCGATGTCGGCGGTGTAGGTGCAGGGCACCGCGCCCTTGTCGCGCATCCACGCGACCGCTACCGAGGTGTCGAGGCCGCCGGAGAAGGCGATCCCGACGCGTTCGCCGACGGGGAGGGAGGTGAGAACTTTGGACACAGCAGGAGTATGCAGTCTTACGCATGATCATGCAAGGCCCCCTGGTGACCGCCATGATCCACACCTCGTTTCCCGCGCTTCGCCGGGCCGGTGGGCGGGGCGCCCGGGCGGCTCCGGGCGGCTCCGGAAGGCTCCGGACGGCTCCGGACGGCGAAGCGCGGGGTTGAGGATCACGAGGTCAGATACGCCTCCACCTCACTGACCTGGGCCGCGGGCCAGCCGGTGTTGCCGGTGACGTTGAGCCTCAGGTAGCGCACATTCGTGCTGTCGGGCAGGGCGACGGTGACCTTGTTGCCGGACGCCGGGTCGAAGCGGTAGCCCCGCGAGCCCACCACCGTCGCGTACGAGGAGCCGTCGGTGCTGCCCAGCACCGACAGCGTCTGGGTGCGGGCGCCCCACGCCGACGAGGGCGGCAGCTTCACCACCAGCCGGCGGACCGCCTGGCCGGCGCCGAGGTCCACCGTCAGGGCCTGCGGAAAGGCGTTGTTGGTCGACTCCCAGTAGGTGTTCGCGTCGCCGTCGACCGCCTTGCCGGGGGTGTAGACGTCTTGGGAGCCGGTCGCGGTGGCCGGGCGGCCCTTGGCGAGGTTGCGGCCCGGATCGGGATCCGGGTTGCCCTGGCCGGGCTGGGGCCAGCTGGAGCAGTCCGACCAGGTGCTGCTCCAGCCGGAGTTGCCACCGCCGTCGGTGAGGTTGAAGGTGCCGGAGCCGGACGGGTAGGGGCAGTTGTAGACGCCCGCCGCGCCGACGCCGGCGGCCGTGACGTCGCCGAACTTCGCCGCCCCCTGGGCCTCGGCCTGGACGACGACCGTTCCGGGGTTGGTCACGGTGGCGCCGGACACATTGACGTTCTTGACCGCGTAGCCCCTGCCGCCGCCGGACACGAACTCGAAGGCGCTGTAGGGGCTGTCGGTGATGGTCGTGTTGGTGATGTTGACGGTGGCCTCGATCGCGCTGTCGTAGGAGTCGACGCGCAGGGCGCCCATCGGGTGGTTCCAGTTGGGGTTCATGGCACCCGCGCGGACCAGCGTGTTGCCGTCGACCGTGATCGTGCCGGCCAGCGGGTGGAACGGGTCCATGAACTTCTGGTTGGAGATGGCGATCCCACTGCCCAGGGCGTTGGTGTCGGAGATCAGGTTGTTCTTGACCGTGATGTCCGTACCGCCGTAGATGGCGATGCCATTGGCGAGGTTCGGCTGCGAGATGGTGTTGTTCTCGAAGCTGCTGCCCGTGTCCGGCGAGTTCAGCGACCACATGGCGAGCGCGTCGTCGCCCTGGTTGCGCAGGAAGTTGTTCCGGACCCGTACGTTCTTCGCGGAGCCGTTGAGGTTGAGGCCGTCGGCCGTCATGTCCAGGAGGCGGTTGTTCTCGACCACGAGGTTGTCGTTGTTGCCCATCAGCCACAGACCGACCTTCAGGTGCTGCAACCACATGCCCGACACGCTGGAGCCCGGGCCGAGCGAGCCGTTGACGAAGTTGTCGGGGTTGGAGTCGACGCGCTCGGTGACCTCGCCGATGACCGCGAAGTCCTTGATGTGCACGTTGCCGGAGGAACTGGACTGGTCGATGAACCGCGAGGTGTGCACTACGGAGTGCCAGCTGCCGGCGCCCTGGAGGGTGACGTTCTGGACCCCGCCCAGCGAGGAGGTCAGCTTGTAGTCACCCGGCGGGATCCAGACCACTCCGCCCTGCGCGGCGGCGATGGCGTCCCGGAACGCCTGGGTGGAGTCGCCCTGCCCGCTGGGGTCGGCGCCCTTGGAGGTGACGGACACCGATCCGGCGGGCTGGGAGGCGGCCGCCGCGACCTGCTCGAAGTCGGCCACGTCCACGATGACCTGGGTGTTCGCCGCCTCGAAGGCGATCTTGTCACCCGCCTGGACGTTCTGGCCGAGCAGCACCCGGGCGTTGTCGTAGAGGTGGTGGGTCTCCGACCCCGCGATCCAGCTGGTGTCCACGTACGAGTACCTGGACGTGACCGCGAGGGTCTTGGCCAGCTTGGTGCCGTTGACGTAGATGTTCAACGTGCCCGACTGGCCGTCGGGCACGTTGTAGGCCACGTTCACCGCGTTGGCGGCGCGCGGCGCGGTGAACTCCACACGCTGCCCGGCGGCGAGGCGGACGGCCTGGCGCCCGGACGCCTCGGAGGCGAGCGTGGCCTGGGTGAAGTCGGGGCCGATCTTCGTCCCCGTGGTGGTGGCCGACTCGGCCTCGGCCGAGGTGAACGGCAGGGAGGCGCCCGCGGCCGCGTGTGCGGCCGTGGGGGTCAGGGCGACGAGCATGCCGGCCGCGAGGGCGACGGCCGCGCCGATCGCCGACAGGCGTTTGGCGGATGCCGATGCGGTACTGCTGCGGTGCATGTGCTGATCCCTTCGTGGTGGGGGTGGTGGGACAGCGCGGTGGGGTGGTGGTGGCTCAGCGGAGCAGCCAGGCCGCCGTGTCCCGCGGAAGGCGGCCCCGGTCGTCCAGCGGTCCGCTGCTGAGCAGAAGCCGGGAGGCGCCGTCCAGCTCGGTGGGGGTGTCCGCGAGGTTGACCACGCAGACCAGGCCGTCGTCACGGGCGAAGGCCAGGACGCCGTCGGCCGAGGGGAGCCAGGTCAGCGGCCCGTCGCCGAAACCGGGGGTGGCGCGGCGGATGCGGATCGCCGCCCGGTAGAGGCTGAGCATCGAGCCCGGGTCCTCCGTCTGCTGATCGGCCGCGTACACCGCCCAGTGCGTGGGCTGCGGCAGCCACGGCTCCTCGCGCGAGCCGAAACCGGCGTACGGCGCCTCCGCCGCCCACGGCAGCGGCACCCGGCAGCCGTCGCGGCCCGGGTCGGTGCCGCCGGAGCGGAAGTGCATCGGGTCCTGGATGCGGTCGCGGGGGATGTCGGCCTCGGGCAGGCCCAGCTCCTCGCCCTGGTAGACGTAGACCGCTCCGGGCAGGGCCAGCGACAGCAGGGCGGCGGCCCGCGCCCGCCGGGTGCCGAGGGCGAGGTCGGTGGGGGTGCCGAACACCTTGGTGGCGAAGTCGAAACCGGTGTCCTCGCGCCCGTAGCGGGTGACCGTGCGGGTCACGTCGTGGTTGCACAGCACCCAGGTGGCCGGAGCGCCCACCGGAGCGTGTTCGGCGAGCGTCTCGTCGATCGACGTCCGCAGCCGCCGGGCGTCCCAGGGGCAGGCCAGAAAGGAGAAGTTGAAGGCGGTGTGCAGCTCGTCGGGGCGCAGATAGCGGGCGAAGCGCTCGCTGTCCGGCAGCCACACCTCGCCGACGAAGACACCGCCGTACTCGTCGGCCACGCCGCGCCAGGAGCGGTAGATGTCATGGAGCTCATCGCGGTCGACATACGGATGCGGATCGCGGCCCTCGACGAAGTCGGGCAGCCGGGGATCCTTGGCCAGCAGGGCGGCCGAGTCGATGCGCACCCCGGCGACACCCCGCTCGAACCAGAAGCGCAGGATGTCCTCGTGCTCCTGGCGCACGGCCGGGTGGGCCCAGTTGAGGTCCGGCTGCTCGGGGGCGAACAGATGCAGATACCACTGGCCGTCCGGCAGCCGCGTCCACGCCGGGCCGCCGAACTCCGACGTCCAGTCGTTGGGCGGCAGTTCACCGTCGTCGCCGCGGCCCGGACGGACGTGGAAGAGCTCGCGCTCGGCGCCGCCCGCGAGCGCGGCCCGCCACCAGGGGTGCTGAGCGGAGACGTGGTTCGGCACGATGTCGACGATCGTGCGGATGCCCAGCTCACGGGCCTCGGCGATGAGCTTCTCCGCCTCGGCCAGGGTGCCGAAGGCCGGGTCGATGGCGCGGTAGTCGGCGACGTCATAGCCGCCGTCCTTCATGGGCGACTGGTACCAGGGGCTGAACCACAGCGCGTCGACGCCGAGTTCGGCGAGGTACGGCAGCCTGGCGCGGACACCCGCGAGGTCGCCGGTGCCATCGCCGTCCCCGTCGGCGAAGCTGCGCACGTACACCTGGTAGATGACGGCGGAGCGCCACCAGTCGTTCGGTGTCCGGGCAGGGATGGGCTGGGCCACGGTGGGAGCCTTTCTGTCGAGGGGGCGGTGTCAGCCCTTCGTGCTGCCCGCGCTGATCCCGGCGATGATGTGCCGCTGGAACACCAGGAACAGCGCGACCATCGGGATGCTGGCGATGACCATCGCGGCGATGAGCACGGTCAGCTGGATGTTCTGCGACAGCTGGACGAGTGCCACGCTGATCGGCTGCTTGCCGGTGTCCGAGAAGACCATCAGCGGCCACAGGAAGTCCTGCCACACCGCCACCAGCGCGAAGATCGACACAACACCGAGTACCGGACGCGACATGGGCAGCACGATCGACCACAGGGTGCGCAACTTCCCGGCGCCGTCGATCTCGGCGGCCTCAAGGACATCGCGCGGGAGCTGGTCGAAGAACCGCTTGAGGAGATAGAGGTTGAAGGCGTTGGCGACGGCCGGCAGCCAGATCGCGAGCGGGTCGTTGAGCAGGCTGGTGTGGACCAGCGGCAGGTCGGCCACGGTCAGGTACTTCGGCACGACCAGCGCCTGGGCCGGGACCATCAGCGTGGCCAGGATGCCACCGAGGATCACCTTGCCGAAGGCGGGCTTCAGCCTGGACAGGGCGTACGCGGCGGCCGTGCAGAAGACCAGCTGGAACAGCCACGCCCCGGCCGCCTGGACCACCGTGTTCCACAGGTGCCGCGGAAGCTCCATCAGCTCCCAGGCGTCGCTGTAGCCGCTGAGGTGCCACTCCTTCGGAGCGAGGGTGGGCGGGGTCCGCGCCACCTCGTCCGGCGACTTCATCGCGCCCGTCACCATCCAGTAGACGGGGAAGAGGAAGGCGATCGCGAACAGCACCACCACGGCGGCGAACACCGTCCAGTAGACGGCCCGGCCGCGGGGCGGGCCAGGGTGGCGGGGGAGACGAGGGTCCGGGTGCTCATGCGTCGTCCTCCCCGGAGCGGGTGAGCCGCAGATAGAGGGCGGAGAAGGCGCCGAGCAGCACGAGCAGCATCACGCTCAGCGCACAGGCGCCACCGAAGTCGTTGTAGAGGAAGGCGTACTTGTAGATCAGGTAGAGGACGGTGACCGTGGCGTTCTCCGGGCCACCGCCAGTGATCACGAACGGCTCGGTGAAGACCTGCATCGTCGCGATGATCTGCAGCAGCATCAGCATGAGGATCACGAACCGCGTCTGGGGGATCGTGACGTGGCGGATGCGCTGGAGCAGGCTCGCGCCGTCCAGTTCGGCCGCCTCGTACAGCTCACCGGGGATGGACTGCAGCGCCGCCAGGTAGATCAGGACGGTGCCGCCCATATTGGCCCAGGTGGCCACGGCGACGAGGGAGACCAGGGCGGTGTCGGCGCCGTTGGACCAGTTCGAGGTGGGCAGGTGCAGGAAGCGCAGCGCCTCGTTGGCCAGCCCGGCGCCCGGGTCGTAGAACCACTTCCACAGCAGGGCGCTGACCACCGGCGGGATCATCACCGGCAGATAGACCACGACCCTGAAGAACGCCTTGGCGTGCCGGAGTTCATTGAGCACGAGGGCGAGCAGGAACGGGACGGCGAAGCCGATGAGCAGCGCCAGCAGGGTGAAGGTGAGGGTGTTCCGCCAGGCCGCGGTGAACTCCGGATCGTGCAGGACACGGGTGAAGTTGGCGGTGCCGACCCATTCGGGGGACGAGCCGGGCGTGTACTTCTGGAAGGCGATCACGACCGCGCGGATCGCCGGATACCAGGAGAACAGCGCGAAGCAGATCAGGCCGCCGAGGAGGAAGCCATAGGCCCGGACCTGGTCGGCGAGGCGGCGCCGCCCCCGACCCCCGCCGGGGGCGGCGCCTGCACCGGGTGGACGGCGATCGCCTCGGCGGGCGGCCGCGCGGTGGTCTTGGGCATCGGATCAGCCCCGGGCCAGAACGGTGTCGATCTTGCCGGAGGCTTCCCTCAGGAGCTGGTCGATATCGGCGTCCCTCTTGGTGAGGACGGCGGAGACGGCCCCGTCGAGCACGGAGTAGATCTGCTGGGCGTGCGGCGGCTCGATCTTCATCCGCAGCTTCTGATTCCCGTTGAGGAAGGACTGGTAATTGCCCACGGGGACATTGGCGTTGGCCTTCTTGATCCGCTGGTCCTCGGCGTCGGCGGCGCCGGTGAACAGCCGTGGCTCGGGCAGGCCCACCGGTGCGTTCCGCTTCTTGGCGCGGACGTAGTCGCCGAGGAATCCCTTGCCCGGGGTGAGGAACATGTGGTCGAGCCACTTGAGGCCGGCCCGGATCTGGGCGGGCGTGTCCCTCTTCTGGAACATGTAGCCGTCGCCGCCGATGAGCGTGCCCTTGCCACCGGGCATGGGGGCGATGGCGAGGTCCTTGTAGTTGCCGCCCTTCTCCTTCACCAGGATCGGGAGGTTGTCGGGCGCGGCCAGGTACATGCCCAGCTTGCCGGAGCCCATCAGCTGCTGGGCGTCGTTGATGACCAGGAGCTGCTTGCTGCCCATCGAGTCGTCCACCCAGCGCATGTCGTGCAGGTTCCGCAGGACGGCCCGCGCCTCGGGGGTGTCGATGGTGGCCTTCTCGCCGTCCGCGCTGACGACATCGCCGCCCTGCGAGTACAGCTCGGCCGTGAAGTGCCAGCCGCCCTGATTCTGGGCGCTGTAGTCCGCGTAGCCGACCGTGCCACCGCCCAGCTTGGCGATCCTCCTGGCGTCGGCGCGGACCTCCTCCCAGGTCATCGGCGGCTTGTCGGGATCGAGTCCGGCCTGCTCGAAGAGCTTGCGGTTGTAGATCAGGCCCATCGAGTAGCCGGTGCGCGGGATGCCGTAGATCTTGCCGTCGACCGTGTAGATGTCGCGCAGCTGCTTGCTGAGGGTGGAGTAGCTCTTCAACTCCTTGATGTACGGGGTGAGATCGGCCGCCTGGTTGATGTCGACGACATGTCGGGCGTCGGTGAAGTACGTGTAGAAGACGTTCTCCATCTGGCCCCCGGCCAGCTTGGCGTCGAACGTCTTCGGGTCCTGGCAGGGGAACGCGTCATGCGCGACGACGTCGATGTCCGGGTTCTGCTTCTCGAAGGAGGCGATGTCCTCCTCGAAGAACCTGCGGTCGACCTTGGCGCTCTTGGGCGGCATGCAGTTGACCGTGATACGCGTCTTTCCGCCCGCCGATCCGCCGTCCGCCCCGCCGCAGGCGGTGAGGGCGAGGGAGAACGTGCCGAGCGCGATGAGAGTACGACGGAACCCGGTGCTTCTCATGGGTGGACCCCTCTGTACAGGAGCAGGGAAGCCCCACGGCCGCGAGCGGGGCGCCACACAACCGTGAGTGCGCCGCACACTCAAGCACCGACGACATCGGCCCGCAAGATGTCGCGTAGATTCTGTAATTATTCAACTGTGCTGCGAATCATGTGGATTGAGCCTGTCGACCGCCTCTCGGCTGTCTCCTGACCGCCTTCCCGACCGCCTCTTCGGTCGTCCCTCGACGGTCCGTTGTCTCACGCCCGTGGCGCCTGGGCGGTGGAGCCGCGCACCACCAGCTCCGGCTCGAACAGCAGCTCCTCGGCCGGTACGGCCGCCCCGCCGATCCGCGCGTTCAGCACCTCCACCGCCGCCCTGCCCATGGCCTCGATGGGCTGGCGGACGGTGGTCAGCGGTGGCTCGGTGCAGTTCATGAAGGCGGAGTCGTCGTAGCCGACCACGGACACCTGCGACGGCACGCCGAACCCCTTGCGGCGCGCGGCTCGTATCGCGCCCAGGGCCAGCGGGTCGCTGGCGCAGATGATCCCCGTGACGCCCCGGTCGATCAGCCGGGACGCCGCGGCGTGGCCGCCCTCGATCGAGAAGATCGCGCGGGCCACGAACTCCTCCGGAAGGTGCCCGGCGATCGCCCGCGCGGCGGCCAGCTTGCGGGCCGACGGCATGTGGTCACCGGGCCCGAGCACCAGCCCGATCCGCTCGTGACCGAGGGAGGCCAGATGCCGCCACGCCTGCTCCACGGCCACGGCGTCGTCGCAGGAGACGCCCGGGAAACCGAGGTGCTCGATGGCCGCGTTGACCAGCACCACCGGGATGTTGCGCTCGGCGAGCTGCCGGTAGTGGTCGTGCGGCGCGTCGGCCTGCGCGTACAGCCCGCCCGCGAATACCACCCCGGAGACCTGCTGTTGCAGCAGCAGGGCCACGTAATCGGCCTCGGAGACCCCGCCCTTGGTCTGGGTGCACAGCACCGGAGTCAGTCCACGCTGGGCCAGCGCGCCGCCGATGACCTCGGCGAACGCCGGGAAGATGGGGTTCTGCAGCTCGGGCAGCACCAGCCCCACCAGCCGGGCCCGGTCGCCCCGCAGCTGCGTGGGCCGCTCGTAGCCGAGGACGTCCAGCGCGGACAGCACCGCCTGCCGGGTGGCTTCGGAGACCCCGGGCTTGCCGTTGAGGACCCGGCTGACCGTGGCCTCGCTGACACCGACCTTCTTCGCCACTTCAGCAAGTCGTCGCGTCATGTACGCAAGCGTAGCGCAAGAATTGCACGTCGCTTGCGCAAGAAGGGTGGAGAACGTGTGACTGGACGCCCTCGTCGCCGATGCTGCCGACGTCGGCGGGCCCGGCCATGGTGATGCGGTGGCCCATCGCGTACGGGTAGCCGAGTGGAAATCGCCGCGGCGCCACTGACGTGCGGATCGGGCGGGCGGGTGAGTTCGCGCAGGTCGGCAACTCGCCCTATTTTGCCGCCCCAAAAGTATGGGTTGACAGCGGATCAGCCAACGATCTAGGTTCCCTTCGAGGGGGCTCGCTGGACGGGGGACGGGGGCATTGGTGAGTGTTTTGGAGTTGCGTGCGTCCGATATCACCCGGACCGCGCGGCCGGTCGGACCTACTGCTTCAACGGACCAAATGATCGACCGGCTGACCTCCGGGATCGCCGCCTTGAGCCGCGGGGAAATCGACCACCCGACGCGGCGTGGCGGATTTATCGGCGATATCGACGCCGACCACACAATCACTGCCGGTCATACGGCCCGCGCACTCGACCCCTTGCTCGGGTTCGCCACCGAATGCCATCCCGGCTGTACTGCACTTTGAGAAGCGTTTTCGCCATCGGTTGGCAAGCGAAAGCAACAGCACCAGCGCAATAGCCGCGAGAAGCAATTTCCATCAGTCGTCGGGGAAGGCTGTGTTGTGGGGAATTCAGGCGCGTCCACATCCCGTGGTCTCAGCGCGGCCATGAGCAATCTCTTCGAGCGGACCAGGAGAAACGATTCCACCGGCATTGTGCCGGTCGACCGGGGCCGGGAGCTGAGGGCGTCGTTCGCCCAGCAACGGCTGTGGTTCCTGGACCAGTTGGAACCCGGCAACGCCTCGTACAACCTCCCCTTCGCGGTGCGGGTGCGCGGCCGCTTGGACATCCCCCGCCTCTCCCGGGCGCTTTCGCTCGTGGTCGCCCGGCACGAGGCGCTGCGCACCACCTTCGGCGAGGCCGGCGGCCAGCCGGTGCAGCGGATCCAGCCCCCCGCCCCCGTCCCGGTGCGCCTCGAACCGGTGCCCGGCGGCTCGGAGGAGGAGCGGCTGGCCGAGCTCCGGCGGCTGGCCGGAGCCGAGATCACCGAGCCCTTCGACCTGAGCACCGGGCCCCTGCTGCGAGCCAAGGCGCTGCGACTGGACGAACAGGATCACGTCCTGCTGCTGACGGTGCACCATGTGGCGACGGACGCCTGGTCACAGGGCATTGTGGTGCGTGAGCTGTCCGCCGCGTACGGGGCGCTCGACGACGGGCGCGAGCCCGTACTGCCCCCGCTGCCCGTGCAGTACGCCGACTACGCGGAGTGGGAGCGCGACTGGCTGTCCGGCCCGACCCTGCGCCGCCAGCTGGACTACTGGACGAAGCGGCTCGACGGCATGGCGCCCGCGCTGGAGCTGCCCACCGACCGGCCCAGGCCCTCGGTCGCCCGCCAGGAAGGCGACGCGGTGCGCTGGGAGTTGCCGGTCGAGCTGATCCGGGTGGCCCGCCGGCTGGGCGCCGGTGAGAACGCGACCCTCTACATGACCCTGCTGGCCGCTTTCCAGCTGGTACTGGGCCGGTACGTGGACAGCGACGACATCACGGTGGGCACCCCGGTGGCCAACCGGGGCCGCGCCGAGGTCGAGGGGCTCATCGGGTTCTTCGTCAACACCGTGGTGCTGCGGACCGACCTGTCCGGCGACCCCACCTTCCGCCAACTGCTGGGCCGGGTCCGCGACACGGCGGCCGGCGCCTTCGCCCATGGCGACCTGCCCTTCGAGTATCTGGTGGAGCAGGTGCACCCCGAGCGGGACCTGTCGCGGAACCCGCTGGTCCAGGTGCTCTTCCAGATGATCAACGTACCGGCGGAGCGGCTCGACCTGCCCGGCGCGCGGACCGAGCCCTACGACCACGGCGGCATCCTCACGCGGATGGATCTGGAGGTCCATCTCGTCGAGACCGAGGACGGGGTTCTGGGACACGTCGTCTTCAGCAAGGCCCTGTTCGACACGAGCACCATCGAACGGCTGCTGCACCACGTCACCGTCGTCCTTCGGGGCGTCCTGGCCGAGCCGGACCGGCGCATCTCCGAGATCTCGCTGCTCGACGAGGCAGAGCGGGCGAAGGTCCTGGAGGAGTTCAACACGACCACGGGCCCCGTGCCCGCCGGATCCCTGCCCGCGCTCTTCACCGCGCAGGCCGAGCGCCGCCCCGATGCGGTGGCCGTGATCAGCGGTGATGACCGTGTGACCTACGGCGAGCTGGACCAGCGGGCGAACCAGCTCGCCCATCTGCTGGCGGGCCGGGGGGTCGGCCCCGAGACCCTGGTCGGGCTCTGCGTCGATCGCGGCGTCGAGATGATCGTGGCGATCCTCGCGATCCTCAAGCTCGGAGCGGCCTATGTGCCGATCGATCCCCACCACCCCCGAGATCGCGTCCAGTTCGTCCTGGCCGACGCCGGGGTGACCGTCGCCGTCACCCAGCGGCGCTTCACCAGCCTGCTCGAAACCCCGGAGGCACCCGGGAACCCGGAAGCAGCCGGAAAGCCGGAGGCACCCGGGACGCCCGGGATCCGGCTCATCCTCCTCGACGCCGAGCGCGAACCGCTCGCCGGGCAGCCCCGGACCCCGCCCACGGCACGGCCCAGCGCCCAGAACCTCGCCTACGTCATTTACACCTCCGGTTCCACCGGAGTCCCCAAGGGCATCCTCATGCCCGCCACCTGTGTGCTCAACCTGGTGGCCTGGCAGAAGCGGGCCCTGCCGATCGGTCCCGACGCCAAGACGGCACAGTTCGCCACGCTGACCTTCGACATCTCGCTGCAGGAGATCTTCTCCGCGCTGCTGTACGGCGAGACGATCGTCGTCCCCGGCGAGGAACTGCGCATGGACCCCGTCGAGTTCGCCAAATGGGTCCACGCCCACGAGATCGACCAGCTCTTCGTCCCGAATGTGATGCTGCGGGCGATCTCCGAGGAGGTGGATCCGCACGGCACCGAGCTGGCCGCACTGCGCCACCTCTCACAGGCCGGCGAACCCCTCTCCCTCCACCGCGATCTGCGCGAGCTGTGCGCCCGCCGCCCCGAGCTGCGGCTGCACAACCACTACGGTCCCAGCGAAGCCCATGTGGTGACGTCGTACTCGCTCCCCGCCGAGGTGGCCGAGTGGCCGCTCACCGCACCCATCGGCCGCCCGATCGGCAACACCCGGGTGTATGTGGTCGACCGGCGGCTCCGGCCCGTCCCGGTGGGGGTGCCAGGCGAGCTGTGCGTGGCCGGAGCGGGGCTGGCCAGGGGCTATCTCGGCCGCCCGGATCTGACCGCCTCCCGGTTCGTGGCGGACCCGTTCCGCGGCGACGGATCGCGCATGTACCGCTCCGGCGACCTGGTGCGCTGGCTGCCCGACGGCAACCTGGAATTCCTCGGCCGGATCGATGACCAGGTGAAGATCCGCGGCTTCCGGATCGAACCGGGCGAGATCGAGGCGATCCTCGCCCGGCACCAGGACGTTCTGCACACGGCCGTGATGGTGCGCGAGGACACCCCCGCCGACAAGAGGCTGGTGGCCTATGTGGTGGCCGATGCCACCGCCGCGGACCGGCACGGCCGGCTGACCGAGACCCTGCGTCGGTACGTCGAGTCCGCGGTGCCCGAATACATGGTGCCCTCCGCGTTCGTCCTGCTGGACACCATGCCCCTGACCTCCGGCGGCAAGATCGACCGGAAGGCGCTGCCCGCCCCCGATCTGCGCACCGTGCTCGAGGTCGGCTACGTCGCCCCCCGTACCCCCGAGGAAGAGGCCGTCTGCCGGGTCTACGCGGATCTGCTCGGCGCCACCAGGGTCGGCATCGACGACGACTTCTTCGCGCTGGGCGGCCATTCCCTCATCGCCACCAGGGTGGTCGCCAGGCTCCGCTCCGCCCTCGGTACCGCCGTACCGCTGAAGACCGTCTTCCAGCAGCGCACCCCCGAGCGCTGGCGGCCACGCTCACCGCCGCGGCCCGTTCCGGTCCCGAACCCGAGCTGCCGCCGCTGGTTCCCACGCGGCGCGACCAGCCCGTACCTCTCACCTTCGCACAGCAGCAGACGGACCTCTTCTTCGGCGATGTCCTGGACGCCGGGCACTGGAACATCCCCATGGCGGTGCGGGTGTCGGGCGAACTGGACCTCGACTGCCTGCGACGGGCGATGGACCTGCTGATCGACCGCCACGAGGCCCTGCGCACCACCTTCGTCAGGGAAACCGACGGATACGTCCAGGTGATCCGGCCGAGTGCGCCGGTCCGGGTGGAGGTGGCCGAGGCGCACGACGAGACCGAAGCCTCGGTCCTGGCCGGCCAGGAGGCGGCCCGCCCCTTCGACCTCACACGCGGCCCGCTGGCGAGACTGCGCGCCCTGCGGCTGTCCGAGTCCGACCACGTGCTGGTGCTCACCCTGCACCACCTGGTCACCGACGGCTGGTCCCAGGGAGTGCTGGTCCGCGATCTGTCCATCGTGTACGCGGCACTGCTGCACGGCACCGAACCCGATCTGCCACCCGCACCCGTCCAGTACGCCGATGTCGCGAACTGGGAGCGGAAGTGGTTGCGCGGTCCGCTGCTGCGACGCCAACTCGACTTCTGGACACGGCATTTCGAGGGCATGGCCCCCGCCGAACTGCCCACCGACCGGCCCCGCGCCGCGTCGGCCCGCTACGAGAGCGACATCTTCCACTGGCGGCTGCCGAAGGACGCCGTCGAGACCGCCCGACGGCTGGGCGAATCGTCCAACGCCACCTTGTACATGACGCTGCTGACCGCCCTGAAGGTGGTCATGGCCGCCCGCTCGGACAACCAGGACGTCCTCGTCGGTGTGCCCACGGCCAACCGTGGCCGGGACGAACTGGAGAACACGGTGGGCCTCGTCTCCAAGATGCTCGCGCTGCGCACCGAAGTGTCCGGCGCCACGGACTTCGGCACGCTGCTGGCCACGGTGCGCGATGCGATGTCCGACGCGCATGCACACCAGGACGTGCCGTTCGTGTCCGTTCTCCAGCACATGGCTGACCACACCGCCGGCCCCGCCGGCCCCGCCGGTGACACCGTCGGCGGCCGGGCCGGGGCGCGGCTGTCGGACGATCCGCCAGTGAAGGTGATCTTTCAGATCGTCAACACCCCGCCGCGACCACTCCGGCTCACCGGACTGACGGCCGAGCCGTTCCTGATGACCCACCCGCCGGTGACCGTCAACGTGGACATGGAGATCGACCTGTACGAGAGCGCGGAGGACGGCGGCCTCGCCGGCACGGTGCTGTTCAGCAAGTCCCTCTTCGACCGTGCCACGATCGAGCGGTTCTGTGACGACGTGGTGGCGGTCGTCTCCGCGGCCGCCGCGGACCCCGGACGGCCGGTCTCACAGGTGTGGCGGGGCCGAGGTCGCGACCAGTGAACGATCCCGCGGCCCGTCCCGGCTTCGTGGCCGATCCCGAGAACGGTCTCGCAGACGCCGCAGACGATCCCGTCCCGAGGAAACGCATGGAACCGGATGAGG
Organism: Streptomyces violaceusniger; assembly: GCA_005405945.1. Lineage (GTDB taxonomy): Bacteria > Actinomycetota > Actinomycetes > Streptomycetales > Streptomycetaceae > Streptomyces > Streptomyces violaceusniger. The sequence goes on along the minus strand of BJHW01000001.1, from coordinate 1,773,188 downwards.
CCATCGCCGTTGTCGGAATGTCCTGCCGCTTTCCGCAGGCACCCGACCCCGAGGCGTTCTGGCGGCTGCTGAGCGAGGGCATCTCGGCCATCAGCGAGGTGCCCGAGGGGCGGTGGACAGACGACCGGCCTACGCCGTCCGGGACCGACGACCGGTCCACGCCGCCCGCGACCGATGACCCGTCCACGCCGCCCGCCATCCGCCGCGGCGGCTTCATCGATGACGTCGACCGCTTCGACCCCGCGTTCTTCGGCATCTCACCACGGGAAGCCGCGGCGATGGACCCCCAGCAGCGGCTGATACTCGAGCTGGCCTGGGAAGGGCTGGAGGACGCGGGCATCGTGCCCGCCACCCTGCGGGGCGCCACCGTCGGAGCGTTCATCGGCGCCGGGTCCGACGACTACGCCTCGCTGATCCGCGCCCGCGGCCGCTCACACCACACGCTGACCGGCACTCAGCGGGGCATGATCGCGAACCGGCTCTCCCATGTGTTCCGCCTGAGCGGCCCGAGTGTGACGGTGGACGCGGCCCAGGCGTCCTCCCTGGTCGCGGTGCACATGGCGGTGGAGAGCCTGCGCCGCCGCGAGTCACGGCTCGCGCTGGCGGGCGGGGTCAACCTGAACCTCTCCGCGGAGACCGCCGCCGATATCGCCGCGTTCGGCGCGCTCTCCCCGGACGGCCGCTGCTTCACCTTCGACGCACGCGCCAACGGCTACGTACGGGGCGAGGGCGGCGGGCTCGTCGTCCTGAAACCGCTCTCCGACGCTCTCACCGACGGCGACACCGTCTACTGCGTGATCGAGGGCAGCGCGGTCAACAACGACGGCGGCGGCGCATCGCTCACCACACCCGACCCGGAGGGCCAGCGACAGGTGCTCCGGCTCGCCCAGCGGCGGGCCGCGATCTCCCCCGGAGCCGTTCAGTACGTGGAACTGCACGGCACCGGAACGGCACTCGGCGACCCCGCGGAAGCGGCGGCCCTGGGCGCCGTCTTCGCCCGGAGCGGAGCGGGGCCGGTGCGGCTGGGGTCGGTGAAGACCAACATCGGCCACCTCGAAGCCGCCGCCGGTATCGCCGGACTTCTGAAGACCGCACTGGCCATCCACCACCGGCAGCTGCCGGGCAGCCTCAACTACCGCACGCCGAATCCCCGTATCCCCATGGGCGAGCTCAATCTGGAGATGCGCCTCGCACCGGGGGAGTGGCCGAAGCCGGACGACCGCCTGGTCGCCGGTGTCAGTTCGTTCGGGATGGGCGGCACCAACTGCCATGTCCTGCTCGCCGAACCACACGTCGGGTTCGCCGTCCATGCCTCCGCGCACCAGCCCGAGTCTGCGTCCCTCCCCAGCCCGATCCCGACCCCGGCCCCGCTTCCGCTGTCCGGGATGTCCGCCGCCGCGCTCCGCGGCCAGGCGATGCGGTTACGCCCGTATCTGGAGCGATCGCCGAACCTCACCGACCTCTCCTTCTCCCTCGCCACCACACGAACCTCCTTCGACCACCGCGCGGTGCTGATCGCCGGGCAGGCGACCGACGCGGCACACGGCCTGGCCGCGCTCGCCGAAGGCGGCACGGCGGCGGGTTTGGTGACGGGCACGGCGAGGGCGGCGGGAAAGCTCGCCTTCGCCTTCGCCGGCCAGGGCTCCCAGCGTCTGGGCATGGGACGTGAACTCAAGTCCGCCTTCCCCGTGTTCGCCCAGGCTCTCGACGAAGTGTGCACGGCACTGGACGCACACCTGGACCGACCGCTCAGGGACGTGGTCCACGGCGACGACGCCGAACTGCTCGACCGGACGGTGTACGCCCAGGCCGGACTCTTCGCGGTGGAGGTGGCGCTGTTCCGGCTGCTGGAGGACTTCGGCCTCGTACCGGACCTGCTGATCGGCCACTCCCTCGGCGAGGTGAGCGCCGCCCATGTCGCCGGTGTGCTGTCGCTGGCGGACGCCGCCACTTTCGTCGCCGCCCGTGGTCGGCTGATGCAGGCGGTGACGGAGCCGGGCGCCATGGTGGCGCTCGAAGCCACAGAGGCCGAGGTCACCCGGACGCTCATGGCGGGTGGGGCAGCGGACGACGGCGCTCGGGTCTGCGTGGCGGCGGTCAACGGCCCTGCCGCCACGGTGATCTCGGGAGACGAGCGCGCCGTACTCGACCTGGCGGCGGAGTGGACACGCCGCGGACGCGGGACGAAGCGGCTCCGGACGAGCCATGCCTTCCATTCGCAACATCTGGACCCCGTACTGGACGAGCTTCGGCACATCGCCGAGAGCCTCACCTACCGGCCGCCCCGGATCCCGCTGGTGTCGAATGTGACCGGCCGACGTGCCACGGCGGAAGAGCTGTGTTCTCCGGAGTACTGGGTCCGGCATGTCCGCCGGACCGTACGGTTCCTGGACGGCGTCCGCTGCCTGGAGGACGAAGGCGTCACCACCATCGTGGAACTGGGCCCGGACAAGGCGCTCACCACTCTGGCCCGCGACTGCCTGACCGGGCCCGGGACGCTGGTGGGCGCCCTCCGCCGCGACCGGCCCGAGCCACAGGCCCTGGTCACCGCGCTGGCCGAGCTGTATGTCTCGGGTGTCGACGTGGCATGGGGCCCGATGGTGTCCGGTGGACGGCGGATTCCCCTGCCCACGTACGCCTTCCAGCGGCAGCGGTACTGGTTCTCCGCTCCCGGGCCCGAGGGCGGGGCCGCGTCTGCCCATGAGGTCACATCCGGGCCCGAGCGCACGGACGACACCGGCCCGAGCGGCGGCGAGGCGCTTGACGGGGGCCTGCACCGTGTCGAGGCGTCCGTCAGGGGGCGGAGCGGTGGTGAGGTGCTCGACATGGTCCGGGCGCACGCGGCCGTCGTGCTCGGATACGAAACGGCGACCGCCATCGGCGCCGAGCACACCTTCAAGCAGCTCGGGTTCGACTCGATCACGGCCGTTGAACTGTGCGCACGGCTCGGTGAGGTGACCGCCCTTCCGCTGCCCGGCACCTTGCTGTTCGACTATCCGACACCCGCCGCGCTCGCCGAGCACCTGCACCGCAGGATCCACGGCCGGACGGATGAGCGGGCCGTGCCCGCGACCGTGCCGACGCCCGACGGGGGCGACCCGGTGGTGATCGTGGGGATGGGCTGCCGGTTCCCCGGCCGGGTCCACTCGCCGGAGGACCTCTGGCGGATCGTGGCCGACGGCGAGGACGCCGTCTCCGGCTTTCCGTCCGACCGGGGCTGGGACCTCGATGCCCTCCACCACCCCGACCCCGACCGCCCCGGCACGTCATACGCACGCGACGGCGGATTCCTGTACGACGCGGCCGAGTTCGACGCGGGGTTCTTCGGGATCTCGCCGCGCGAGGCCGCGGCGATGGACCCGCAGCAGCGGCTGCTGCTGGAGACATCGTGGGAGGCATTGGAACGGGCGGGGATCCCCGCGGAGCACATCAAGGGCAGCAGTACGGGCGTGTTCATCGGCGCCTCGTCGGCCGGCTACGCGGCGGACGCCGGAGAGGCGGCCGAGGGCTATCAGCTGACCGGCACCGCCGCGAGCGTGGCCTCGGGCCGGGTGTCCTACACCCTGGGCCTCGAAGGCCCGGCGGTCACCGTGGACACGGCGTGCTCGTCCTCGCTGGTGGCATTGCACCTGGCCGTGCAGTCGCTGAGGTCGGGCGAGTGCTCGCTGGCATTGGCGGGCGGAGTGACCGTGATGGCCACACCGGCGATGTTCGTGGAGTTCTCCCGTCAGCGGGGGCTGGCCACGGACGGCCGGTGCAAGGCGTTCGCGGCGGCGGCGGACGGCACGGGGTGGGCCGAAGGCGTCGGGGTGCTGGTGGTCGAGCGGTTGTCGGATGCGGAGCGGAATGGGCATCGGGTGTTGGCGGTGGTGCGTGGTTCTGCGGTGAATCAGGATGGTGCGTCGAATGGTTTGACGGCGCCGAATGGTCCGTCGCAGCAGCGGGTGATTCGGCAGGCGTTGGCGAGTGCCGGTCTTGTGGCGGTGGATGTGGATGCGGTGGAGGCGCACGGTACGGGTACGACGTTGGGTGATCCGATCGAGGCGCAGGCGTTGCTGGCGACCTATGGTCAGGGCCGGGACGCGGATCGGCCGCTGTGGTTGGGGTCGGTGAAGTCGAACATCGGTCATACGCAGGCCGCGGCGGGTGTGGCTGGTGTGATCAAGATGGTGATGGCGATGCGGCACGGGGTGCTGCCGCGAACGCTGCACGTGGATGAGCCGTCGCCCCACGTCGACTGGTCCGGCGGCCGGGTGGAACTGCTCACAGAGGCAACGCCGTGGTCCACGACCGGTGGCGTTCGCCGAGCGGGTATCTCGTCGTTCGGAGTGAGCGGCACCAACGCTCACGTCATCCTGGAGCAGGCCCCGGAGACGGCCCAGCCGACCGGGCTCAGCACGGAAGGCGACACCGAAGCGGCTGCCGTCGCCTGGGTGTTGTCGGGGCAGGGCGAGGCGGGGCTGCGGGCCCAGGCCGAGCGGCTGCGCGCCTTCATGGCGGCCGGTCCCCGCCTCACCCGGCGGAGGTGGGATGGTCACTGGCATCGACACGTACGACGTTGTCGCACCGCGCGGTGGTCGTGGGCGCTGGAAGCGACGAGTTGCTGCGTGGCGTGGACGCGGTGGCGAACGGGATGACCGCTCCGGGAGTGGTACGGGGCACCGGAGTCCCCGGGGAGGTGGTGTTGGTCTTCCCTGGTCAGGGGTCGCAGTGGGTGGGGATGGCGGTGGAGTTGGTGGGGTCGTCGTCGGTGTTCGCGCGGCGGTTGGGTGAGTGTGCGGATGCGTTGGCGCCGTGGGTGGGGTGGTCGTTGTGGGATGTGTTGGGTGATGAGGTGGCGCTTGGTCGTGTTGATGTGGTGCAGCCGGTGTTGTGGGCGGTGATGGTGTCGTTGGCGGAGGTGTGGGCCTCGTTTGGTGTGGTGCCGTCGGTGGTGGTGGGGCATTCGCAGGGGGAGATTGCGGCGGCGTGTGTGGCGGGTGGTTTGTCGTTGGAGGATGGGGCGCGGGTGGTGGCTTTGCGGAGTAGGGCGTTGTTGGCTCTGGCGGGTCGGGGTGGGATGGTGTCGGTTCCGGTGTCGGCGGATCGGTTGCGGGGTCGTCCGGGGTTGTCGGTGGCGGCGGTGAATGGTCCGGTGTCGACGGTGGTGTCGGGGTCGGTTGAGGTGCTGGATGGGGTGTTGGCGGAGTTTGCGGAGGCGAGGCGGATCCCGGTGGATTATGCCTCGCATTCGGTGCAGGTGGAGGAGGTTCGGGAGGGGTTGGCGGAGGCGTTGGCGTCGGTGCGGCCGTGTTCGGGTGGGGTGCCGTTCTATTCGACGGTGACGGGGCGGTTGATGGATACCGTCGAGTTGGATGGGGAGTACTGGTATCGGAATCTGCGTGAGACGGTGGAGTTCCGGTCCGCGGTCGAGGGGCTGTTGGAGCTTGGTCATACGGTGTTTGTCGAGGCCAGTCCGCATCCGGTGCTGACCGTCGGCATCCAGGACACCGCCGACGCCACCGGCGCCGACATCGTGGCCACCGGTTCGCTCCGCCGGGACGAGGGAGGCGTCCGACGGTTCCTGACCTCCCTGGCCGAGCTCCACGTGCGCGGTGTCCGGATCGACTGGGGGCCGCTCTTCGCCGGTGTCTCGCCCGTTGAGCTGCCGACATACGCCTTCCAACGGGAACGGTTCTGGCTTGGGGCGGATACCGCCGAGTCCGCCGAGTCCGCCGAGTCCGCCGTGGACACGTGGCGGTACCAGATCTCCTGGAAGCCGCTGCCGGACATGGACACCCCGGCCCTCTCCGGCACCTGGCTGGCCGTGGTCCCCGAGGGGGACGAGTGGGCCATGGCGGGCGCACGGGCGCTGGCCGAGCCGGGCAGGGCCCGCGTCCGTACCCTCCAGGTGCCCTGCGACGCGGACCGCAGGACCCTGGCCGGGCTGCTGACGGATGTGGCGGGATCCGACGACGTCACCGGTGTCGTCTCGTTCCTGGCCGCCGACGAAGGTCCGCATCCGACCCACCCCGCGCTGTCCCGGGGGATGGCGCACACGGTCGAGCTGGTGAGCGCGCTCATCGCCGCGGATGTCGAGGCCCCGCTGTGGTGTGTCACCCGAGCGGCCGTCAGGGCACTGCCGGTGGACCCGGCGCCGAGCCCCGCCCAGGCGGCGGTATGGGGATTCGGGCGGGTGGCCGGGCTGGAGCGATCCGAGCGCTGGGGCGGCCTGATCGACCTGCCCGGCCACTGCGACGCACAGGTGCTGCGGCGGTTCGTCGCCGTACTCGCGCGGGCAGCCGGTGAGGACCAGGTCGCGGTGCGGCCATCGGCGGCCCTGGGCCGACGGTTGGAACCGGCGCCCAGGACCGGACCGGCCGACACATGGCGCCCGCACGGCACGGTGCTGATCACCGGTGGCACCGGCGCGCTGGGCGCACATGTGGCACGGTGGCTGGCGCAGGCCGGCGCGGAGCACCTGGTGCTGCTCGGCCGCCGTGGCCCGCAGGCTCCGGGGGCCGCCGCACTCGAGGACGAACTGACCGCGCTCGGCGCACGAGTGACCATGACGGCCTGCGATGTGACCGAGCGGGCCGCTCTCGCCGAGGCGCTGATGTCGGTGCCGGACCTCACCGCCGTGGTCCATCTCGCGGGGACCGTGCGATTCGGCGGTTCACTCGACGCGGGCCTCGACGAGTACGCCGCCGTCTTCGACGCCAAGGTCACCGGCGCCCTGCTCCTGGACGAGCTCCTCGACCACGAGTCACTGGAGGCGTTCGTCCTCTTCTCCTCGGCAGCGGCCGTCTGGGGCGGCGTCGGCCAGGCCGGTTACGCGGCGGCGAACGCCCTGCTCGACGCGGTGGCACAGCGGCGTCGGGCACGCGGTCTGCCGGCCACCTCGATCGGATGGGGCACCTGGGGCGGCAGCCTCGCGCCCGAGGACGAGGAGCGGCTGAGCCGCATCGGCCTGCGCCCGATGCGGCCGGAGGTGGCCGTCTCCGCACTGCGCCACGTCGTCGGGTCAGCCGAGCCCTGCCCGGCCATCGCGGACGTCGACTGGGAGACCTTCGGCCCGGCCTTCACGGCCGGTCGGCCCAGCCCTCTGCTCGGCGAACTGCCGCAGCTGCGAAACAGCTCCGGCACCACGGCGATGGTCGGCGACCACTCCGCATTGCGGAGGCGACTGGCCGAGGTGTCCCCGGCCGACCAGGACCGGACACTGGTGGATCTGGTACGCGAGCATGCGGCCGAACTCCTGGGACACCGCGGCCCGGCGGCGATCGACCCGACGGTGCCCTTCCGGCAACTGGGCTTCGACTCGCTGACGGCGGTCGAGCTGCGGACCCGGCTCAACGCGGCTACGGGACTGCGTCTCCCGGCCACCTTGCTGTTCGACCACCCGAGCTGCCGGTCGGTCGCTGACTTGCTGCGCTCGGAACTGCTCCGCGACCGGTCGGGCCCCCTCGCGGCGCCGTCGGCCACGGAGGCTGTGCCCGCCGGCGTGGTGGCCTCCGACGAGCCGATCGCCATCGTCGCGATGAGCTGCCGCTTCCCGGGAGGCATCGGATCCCCCGAGGACCTGTGGCGGGTGGTCAGTGAGGGCGGGGAAGTGCTCTCCGACTTCCCCGACGACCGTGGCTGGGACGTGGACGGGCTCTACGACCCGGATCCGGACCGGCCCGGCACCAGCTATGTGCGTACCGGCGGATTCCTCCACGACGCCGCGGAGTTCGACGCGGAACTCTTCGGGATCTCCCCGCGTGAGGCGCTGGCGATGGACCCCCAGCAGCGGCTGCTGCTGGAGTCGGCGTGGCAGGTGTTGGAGCGCGCCGGGATGGCGCCGACCTCCCTGCGGTCCAGCGGGACCGGCGTCTTCATCGGCGGCTGGACCCAGGGCTATCCCTCGGCATCGGACGAGGGGTATGCCCTGACCGGCGCCGCGACCAGCGTGATGTCCGGTCGTATCGCCTACGCGCTGGGGCTGGAGGGCCCCGCCCTGACCGTGGACACGGCGTGTTCGTCCTCGCTGGTGGCGCTGCATCTGGCGAGTGAGGCGCTGCGGCGGGGTGAGTGCTCGCTGGCGCTCGCGGGCGGCGTGACGGTGATGGCGACACCCAGCACCTTCGTGGAGTTCTCGCGCCAGCGCGGGCTGGCCCCGGACGGGCGCTGCAAGGCGTTCGCCGGGGCGGCGGACGGCACGGGGTGGGGCGAGGGCGTGGGGATGTTGCTGTTGGAGCGGCTGTCGGATGCGGAGCGGAATGGGCATCGGGTGTTGGCGGTGGTGCGTGGTTCTGCGGTGAATCAGGATGGTGCGTCGAATGGTTTGACGGCGCCGAATGGTCCGTCGCAGCAGCGGGTGATTCGGCAGGCGCTGGCGAGTGCCGGTCTTGTGGCGCTGGATGTGGATGCGGTGGAGGCGCACGGTACGGGTACGACGTTGGGTGATCCGATCGAGGCGCAGGCGTTGCTGGCGACCTATGGTCAGGGCCGGGACGCGGGTCGGCCGCTGTGGTTGGGGTCGGTGAAGTCGAACATCGGTCATACGCAGGCTGCGGCGGGTGTGGCTGGTGTGATCAAGATGGTGATGGCGATGCGGCACGGGGTGCTGCCGCGAACGCTGCACGTGGATGAGCCGACACCGAAGGTGGATTGGACCACCGGCGCGGTCGAACTGCTCACCGAGTCGGCCGAGTGGCCGCAGACAGGTCGGCCTCGTCGAGCCGGAGTGTCGGCCTTCGGTGTGAGCGGCACCAACGCCCATGTGATTCTGGAGCAGGCACCGGAAGTGGCGGCCGAGGGCAGGCAGGGGCGCGGTGAGCCAATGGCGGTGCCCTGGGTGCTGTCGGGTGCGAACGAGGCGGGTCTGCGGGGCCAGATCGATCGATTGCGGGCCTTTGTCGACGACAACCCCACCCTCGATCCGGCGGACGTGGGCTGGTCGCTGGCAGCTACGCGTGCGCTTCTGCCGTATCGCACCGTCGTCGTGGGCGCTGACCTCGCCGAGCTGCGGCGCGGGTTGGACACGGCGGAGGTGGTGGGCGCGGCCGAGCCGGACCGTGGCGCGGTGTTGGTGTTCCCGGGTCAGGGGTCGCAGTGGGTGGGGATGGCGGTGGAGTTGGTGGGGTCGTCGTCGGTGTTCGCGCGGCGGTTGGGTGAGTGTGCGGATGCGTTGGCGCCGTGGGTGGGGTGGTCGTTGTGGGATGTGTTGGGTGATGAGGTGGCGTTGGGGCGGGTTGATGTGGTGCAGCCGGTGTTGTGGGCGGTGATGGTGTCGTTGGCGGAGGTGTGGGCCTCGTTTGGTGTGGTGCCGTCGGTGGTGGTGGGGCATTCGCAGGGGGAGATTGCGGCGGCGTGTGTGGCGGGTGGTTTGTCGTTGGAGGATGGGGCGCGGGTGGTGGCTTTGCGGAGTAGGGCGTTGTTGGCTCTGGCGGGTCGGGGTGGGATGGTGTCGGTTCCGGTGTCGGCGGATCGGTTGCGGGGTCGTCCGGGGTTGTCGGTGGCGGCGGTGAATGGTCCGGTGTCGACGGTGGTGTCGGGGTCGGTTGAGGTGCTGGATGGGGTGTTGGCGGAGTTTGCGGAGGCGAGGCGGATCCCGGTGGATTATGCCTCGCATTCGGTGCAGGTGGAGGAGGTTCGGGAGGGGTTGGCGGAGGCGTTGGCGTCGGTGCGGCCGTGTTCGGGTGGGGTGCCGTTCTATTCGACGGTGACGGGGCGGTTGATGGATACCGTCGAGTTGGATGGGGAGTACTGGTATCGGAATCTGCGTGAGACGGTGGAGTTCCGGTCCGCGGTCGAGGGGCTGTTGGAGCTTGGTCATACGGTGTTTGTCGAGGCCAGTCCGCATCCGGTGCTGACCGTCGGCATCCAGGACACCGCCGACGCCACCGACACCGACATCGTCGTCACCGGATCACTGCGCCGCGACGACGGCGGCCCGGCACGCTTCCTCAGCGCGCTGGCCCGGCTGCATGTCCGGGGTGTCGCGGTGGAGTGGCGGGCGGCGTTCGCCGGACTGGATGCGCACGCCGTGGACCTGCCGACCTACGCCTTTCAGCGTCGGCGCTTCTGGGCGGCTTCGCTCCGGCAGACACCTGGGGCGGGCCAGTTCGACCATCCCCTCTTGGGTGCGCTGGTGCCCTTGCCCGACTCCGGTGGTGGTCTCCTCACGGGCGTACTCACGCTCGCCGGACAGCCGTGGCTGGCCGAACACTCGGTGTCCGGTGTGGCCTTGTTCCCGGGGACGGGGTTCGTGGAGTTGGTGTTGCAGGCGGGGTTGCGGTGGGGGTGTGGGGTGGTTGAGGAGTTGACGTTGGAGGGGCCGTTGGTGCTTCCGGAGCGGGGTGAGGTCGAGGTCCAGGTTTCGGTGGGTGGTGTGGATGAGGCGGGGCGTCGGTCGGTGTCGGTGTTTTCGTGTCGTGAGGGTGAGTGGGTTCGGCATGCGGTGGGTGTGCTCGGGGTGGCGGATGGTGTGGAGCCGGTGGCGGAGGTGTGGCCGCCGGTGGGTGCGGAGCGGGTTGGGGTGGAGGGGGTTTATGAGGCGTTGGCGGAGCGGGGGTATGGGTATGGGCCGGTGTTCCAGGGGTTGCGGGACGCCTGGCGCCGGGGAGACGAAGTCTTCGTCGAGGCGGTGGTACCGGCGGAGGCACGGGGCGATGCGGCTCGTTGCGCGGTCCATCCCGCTCTGCTCGACGCCGGGCTACACGGCGTCGGTCTGGGTGGCCTGATCACCGACGACGGCCGGGCGTACCTTCTGTTCTCGTGGAGCGGGGTCAGGCTGCACGCGGTCGGCGCATCCGCTGTCCGGATGACGCTGACGCCCGCCGGGCCGGACGCGGTGTCGCTGAGGGTGACCGACGAGGCGGGCGAGGCGGTGCTTTCGGTGGACTCCCTCGTCCTCCGTCCGGTTACGGACGGACAGCTGGCCGAAGCCGAGGTCGGCAACCGCGATGCGCTCCATCGGGTGGAGTGGGTGGATGCGGGGGTGTGTTCGGCGGGGTCGTTCGTGGAGTGGGGTGAGGTGGCTGCTGGTGGGGCGGTGCCGGAGTGTGTGGTGCTGTCCGGGGTTGATGTGGCGGGTGTGTTGGAGGCTTTGCGGGTGTGGGTGGGGGAGGAGCGGTTTGAGGGTTCGCGGTTGGTGGTGGTGACGCGGGGTGCGGTGTCGGTGGGTGGTGAGGGTGTGGAGGATGTGGGTGGTGGTGCGGTGTGGGGGCTGGTGCGGTCGGCGCAGTCGGAGCATCCGGGGCGGTTTGTGCTGGTGGATGCCGACGTAGACGCGGATGTGGATACGGGTGTGGTTCCGGATGTGGTGGGGCTGGGGGAGTCGCAGGTGGCGGTGCGTGGGGGTCGGGTGTGGGTGCCGCGTTTGGTGGGGGTGAACTCCGGTGGTGGTGTGCGTGCGGGTGGTGGTGTGGTGCGTCGGGGGTTGGGTTCGGGTGTGGCGTTGGTGACGGGTGGGACGGGGTTGTTGGGTGGGTTGGTCGCGCGTCATCTGGTGTCGGCGTACGGCGTGGGCGAGTTGGTGTTGGTGAGCCGTCGGGGGCCGGGCGCGCCGGGTGTCGGGGCTCTGGTGGGGGAGTTGGAAGAACTGGGTGCGGGGGTGCGGGTGGTGGCGTGTGATGTGGCGGATCGGGGTGCGGTGGCGGAGTTGGTGGGGTCGATTGAGGGGTTGCGGGTGGTGGTGCATGCGGCGGGTGCGGTGGATGACGGGGTGATCGGTTCGTTGGATGGGGGGCGGTTGCGTGGGGTGATGGGGCCGAAGGCGTGGGGCGCCTGGCATCTGCATGAGCTGACTTCCGGGCTGGATCTGTCGGCGTTCGTGCTGTTCTCGTCGGCGGCCGGTGTGTTGGGGAACGCGGGGCAGGGTGGTTACGCGGCGGCGAACGGTTTCCTGGACGCGCTGGCGGCTCACCGTCGGGCGCGGGGCCTGCCCGCGGTGTCGATCGCGTGGGGCTTCTGGGAAGAACGCAGCGAACTGACGGCCGATCTGGCCGAGGTGCAGCTGTCGAGGATCTCCCGGTCCGTGGGGACCAGCATCGGCAGCGCACAAGGGCTGGATCTGTTCGACGCGGCGCTCGCCGCAGACGAGCCGATGGTGCTGGCCACACCCCTGAACCTGCCGGCGTTGCGGGAACAGGCCGCCGCGGGCACATTGCCGTCGATCCTGAGCGGGCTGGTCGCCGCTCCCGTCCGCAGGGCGGCCGACACCGGGCGCACCCCTGCCGGACTCCGGCACCAACTCGCCGGGGTGACAGAGGCCGAAAGGCAGCAGCGGATCCTGCGCCTGGTACAGGAACATGTGGCCGACGTCCTGGGCCACGCCTCCGCGGAGTCGGTCGACACCTCGCGGACCTTCCAGGAGATCGGCTTCGACTCGCTGACCGCCGTGGAACTGCGCAACCGGATCAGCGCCACCACCTGCATACGGCTCCCCGCCACCGCGGTCTTCGACCACCCCACCCCCGGCTGCTGGCCGAGCGAGTGCTGGCCGAGGTAGGGGGCTCCCTGCCCACCGCCGCCCCGATCGCGGCGGTGTCGGCCGTCGACGACGAGCCGATCGTGATCGTGGGCATGAGCTGTCGCTTCCCCGGCGGTGTCGAGTCTCCGGAGGACCTGTGGCACCTGGTCCACTCGGCCATTGACGCGGTCTCCGCGCTGCCCACGGACCGGGGCTGGGATCTGGCGAACTTGTCGGGCGCCAAGGATGGTCCCGGTGCCTCGTACGCCCGGGACGGTGGCTTCCTCTATGACGCGGCCGAGTTCGACGCCGGTTTCTTCGGGATCTCGCCGCGTGAGGCGACCGCGATGGATCCGCAGCAGCGGCTGCTGCTGGAGGCGGCCTGGGAGGTGTTCGAGCGGGCCGGAATCGCCCCGGACACGCTCAAGGGCAGTCGGACGGGCGTCTTCACCGGCGTGATGTACCACGACTACGGCTCGTGGCTCACCGATGTCCCGGAGGATGTCGAGGGCTATCTGGGCACAGGCATCGCGGGCAGTGTGGCGTCGGGGCGGCTGGCCTATACGTTCGGTCTGGAGGGGCCCGCCCTGACGGTGGACACGGCCTGCTCGTCATCACTGGTGGCGTTGCACCTGGCGGCCGAGTCGCTACGGCGCGGGGAGTGCTCGCTGGCACTCGCGGGCGGAGTCACCGTACTGGCGACGCCCCAGGTCTTCGTGGAGTTCACACGCCAGGGCGGACTCGCACCGGACGGCCGGTGCAAGCCCTTCGCCGCCGGTGCGGATGGGACGGGCTGGTCGGAGGGTGTTGGGCTGCTGTTGGTGGAGCGGTTGTCGGACGCACGGCGCAATGGACACCCCGTCCTGGCGGTGGTGCGTGGTTCGGCGGTGAATCAGGATGGTGCGTCGAATGGGTTGACGGCGCCGAACGGTCCGTCGCAGCAGCGGGTAATCCGGCAGGCGCTGGCGAGCGCCGGGCTCGCCGCCCGGGATGTTGACGCGGTCGAAGCGCACGGCACGGGCACCACGTTGGGTGATCCGATCGAGGCGCAGGCGTTGCTGGCCACGTACGGCCAGGGCCGGGATCCGGATCGGCCGCTGTGGTTGGGGTCGGTGAAGTCGAACATCGGTCATACGCAGGCTGCGGCGGGTGTGGCCGGTGTGATCAAGATGGTGATGGCCATGCGCCACGGGGTGCTGCCGCAGAGCCTGCACATCGACGAGCCGACACCTCACGTGGACTGGTCCACCGGCGCGGTGGAGCTCCTGGGGGAGCACACGGGCTGGCCGGAGGCGGGGCGGCCCCGCCGGGCGGGTGTCTCGTCGTTCGGGGCGAGCGGCACCAATGCCCATGTGATTCTTGAGCAGGCCCCGACATGGCGGGTGAACCTGGGCAAAGGCCGGAGCGGAACGAACTACCGGCGATTCCCTGGGTGTTCTCGGCTCGGGACGAGGCGGGTTTGCGGGCACAGGCCGTACGGCTACGGGCCTTCGCGGACCGGAATCCGGATCTGGATCCGGTGGATGTGGGGTGGTCTTTGCTGGCCACTCGTTCTGCGTTGTCACATCGTGCGGTGGTGGTGGGTGTGGATCGTGAGGAGTTGCTGAGGGCTTTGGAGGGTGCTCCGGTGGTGGGTGTGCCGGTGGGTGGTGGATTGGGTGTGGTGTTCGCTGGTCAGGGGTCGCAGCGGTTGGGGATGGGGCGTGGGTTGTATGAGGCGTATCCGGTGTTCGCGGCGGCGTGGGATGAGGTGTGTGCCCAGCTGGACCGGTATGTGGATAGGCCGCTGGGTGAGGTGGTGTGGGGTGAGGATGCCGAGTTGATCGGAGAGACGGTGTATGCGCAGACGGGGTTGTTCGCGCTGGAGGTGGCGCTGTATCGACTGATCTCCTCGTGGGGTATCCGGGCCGATTACCTGCTGGGCCACTCCATCGGTGAGTTGGCCGCCGCTTATGTGGCGGGTGTGTGGTCGTTGGAGGACGCCGCCAAGGTGGTGGCCGCTCGGGGGCGTCTGATGCAGGCGCTGCCGTCGGGCGGTGCGATGGTCGCGGTGGCGGCGGCGGAAGATGAGGTGCGGGCGCTGCTGACCGATGGGGTGGCCCTTGCGGCGGTGAATGGCCCCGAGGCGGTGGTGCTGTCCGGTGATGCCGACGCGGTGCAGAGCGTTGTGGATGTGTTGGCTGGGCGCGGGGTGCGCACGCGTCGGTTGCGGGTGAGTCATGCGTTTCATTCGGCTCGTATGGACGGCATGCTGGCCGAGTTCGGCGAGGTACTTCGGTCGGTGGAATTCCGGGACCCCGATCTGCCCATCGTGTCGAATGTGTCGGGTGGGGTGGCGGGTGAGGAGTTGTGCTCGCCGGAGTACTGGGTGAGTCATGTGCGGGAGACCGTGCGGTTCGCCGATGGTCTGGAGACCCTGCGCGAGTTGGGTGTTGGCTCGTTCCTCGAGCTGGGCCCCGACGGCACGTTGTCCGCGCTGGCCGATGGCGATGGACTGCCCGTGCTGCGCCGGGACCGTCCGGAGCCTCTCACCGTCATGGCGGCTTTGGGCGGGCTGTATGTGCGGGGTGTGGAGGTGGAGTGGGATGCGGTGTTCCCGGGTGCTCGGCGGGTCGATTTGCCGACGTATGCCTTTCGGCGTGAGCGGTTCTGGCTGGAGTCGCCCTCGGCTGAGCCCGCGACGAGCGCCGTGGACGCGGCGTTCTGGGCCGCGGTCGAGCGCGGGGATCTCGGCTCGTTCGGCATCGACGCCGAACAGCCGCTCAGTGCCGCACTGCCCGTCCTATCCTCCTGGCGGAGGGCGCGGCAGGAGCAGTCGGTCATCGATGGCTGGCGTTACCGGCTCGGCTGGACACCGATCCCGGCGGTGTCCGGCACGCCGGGCCTGACCGGCACCTGGCTGCTGGTGGCCGAGCCGGGTGGCGGCGCCGATGACCTGGTGGGCGCGATGCGCGCGGCGGGGGCCGAGGTGCGGACGGTGACGGTGGCGGAGGTCGCGGAGGCGGCGTGGCGCGAGGCGCCGGAGACCGTGCCCGCCACGGCGGGTGTGGTGTCGATGCTGCCCGTCGAGGAGACCGTCGCTTTGCTGCAGACACTTCGTACGAGCGCGCCGTTGTGGTGTGTCACTCGGGGTGCGGTGTCGGTGGTCGACGGGGATGTGGTGGATCCTGACCAGGCGGGAATCTGGGGCCTGGGCCGTGTTATCGGTTTGGAGCATCCGGATCGTTGGGGCGGGCTGATCGATCTGCCTGCCGAGCTGGACGATCGGACGGGGAAAGCGCTGGTCGGCGTCCTTGCCGGGGGCACCGGTGAGGATCAGATAGCCATCCGTGTCACTGGCACCTGGGGGGCCCGTCTGATGCGGGCGACGCCGGCCGGGGGCGTGGGTGGGGCGCCGGCCGTGTGGCGTGGGCGTGGTACCGCGCTGGTCACCGGGGGTACGGGCGCTTTGGGTCGCCAGGTGGCGCGCTGGCTGGTGGACAGTGGTGTGGAGCGGGTCGTGCTGGCCAGTCGCCGGGGGGCTGAGGCGCCCGGTGCTGCCGGGTTGGTGGGTGAGTTGGGGAGCCGCGTGCGTGTGGTGGCGTGTGATGTGGCCGATCGCGAAGGGCTTGCGGCTCTTGTGGGGACGATCCCGGATCTGCGTACCGTGGTGCATGCGGCGGGTGTCCTGGACGATGGTGTGCTCGAGGCGCTGACGCGGGAGCGGATTCGGGCCGTGATGCGGGTCAAGGCCGATGGCGCACGCCATCTTCATGAGTTGACCCGTGATCTCGACCTGGACGCCTTCGTGTTGTTCTCCTCGGCCGCGGGGACGGTGGGCAATGCGGGTCAGGGGAGTTACGCGGCGGCCAACGCGGTCCTGGACGGGCTGGCTCAGCGGCGCCGTGCCGAGGGGCTGGTGGCCACGTCGGTGGCCTGGGGCGCCTGGGCCGACAGCGGCATGGCGGCGGCCCAGCGGCAGCTCCCCGGCATGCCCCCGGAGCTGGCGGTCGCCGCGCTTCAGCGGTCACTGGCCGAGGACGAGACCGCACTGATGATCGCGGACGTGGAGTGGTCGAGCTTCGGCTCCCGGTTCACCGCCGTGCGGCCGAGCCCCCTGCTGAGCGAGCTGCTGCCCCGCACCACCGCGCCGATGGAACCGGTCGAGGAACTCGCCACCCGGCTGCGGGGCATGTCGCGGCTCGAGCGCGATCGGGCGGTGCTGGAGCTGGTCCGCACCCACGTGGCGGCCGTGCTGGGCCATGCGAAGCCCGCTTCCGTCGATCCCTCGCGGACCTTCCAGGAAGTCGGCTTCGACTCGCTGACCGCGGTGGAGCTGCGCAACCGGCTGGCCACCGCCACCGGCGTACCGTTCCCGGCCTCCGTCATCTTCGACTATCCGACTCCCGCGGCGCTCGCCGACCATGTCCGCACCCGGTTCGTCCCGGACGCGGGTGAGGGCGAGGACGAGGACGAGGGCGGCACGACGTCCGTACTCGACGAGCTGACCAGGCTGGAAGCCGTGCTGTCCGACCTGTCCCCGAGTGACGTGGCCGGTGTCGAGGTCGCCGCGAAGATCAAGAGCCTGCTGTCCCACTGGGGCGCGGCCACCAACAGTGACATCGAAGTGGATTCCGCGACGGACGAGGAGATGTTCGACCTCCTCGGCAAGGAGTTCGGGATCTCGTGAACCTGCCGTCGAGTTCGCCGCCGAGTGAGTCCAGCACCGCGTTGAGAGGGCCGTCCCGTGGAGAATGAAGAGAAACTTCGTCACTACCTCAAAGAGGCCACGAAGGATCTGCGGCAGACCCGTCAGCGCCTGAAGGACATCGAGGCGAAGAGCCGCGAGCCCATCGCGATCATCGGCATGAGCTGCCGTTTCCCTGGTGGCATCGCAACGCCAGAAGCGCTGTGGGACCTGGTGCGCGAGGGTGGCGACGCGGTGTCGGAGTTCCCGGCCGACCGCGGATGGGACACGAAGGGCCTTTACGACCCCGCGGGCGGCTCCGGGAAGTCGGTCACCCGCTACGGGGGATTCCTGCACGGCATCGCCGATTTCGACGCCGCGCTCTTCGGGATCTCTCCCCGCGAGGCCATCGCGATGGACCCGCAGCAGCGTTTGATGCTGGAGACCTCCTGGGAAGCGTTCGAGCGGGCCGGTGTCCGCCGTGACGCGGTGCGGGGCAGCCGGACCGGGGTGTTCATCGGCACCAACGGCCAGGACTACGCGACGCTGCTCAGCGCTGCCCGGGACGAGGTGCAAGGCCACCTCGGCACGGGCAGCGCGGCGAGCGTGCTCTCCGGACGCGTCGCCTACACCTTCGGTCTCGAAGGGCCGACGGTCACCGTGGACACCGCGTGCTCCTCCTCGCTGATCGCCCTGCACCTGGCCGTCCAGGCACTGCGCAACGGGGAGTGCGAGCTGGCGCTTGCGGGTGGCGTCACGGTGATGACGACGACGAACACCTTCATCGAGCTGTCCAAGCAGGGCGGGCTGGCGCCGGACGGCCGGTCCAAGGCGTTCGCGGCGGCGGCGGACGGCACCGGCTGGGGCGAGGGCGCCGGGGTGCTGCTGGTTGAGCGGCTGTCCGACGCCGAACGGCACGGTCACCCGGTGCTGGCGGTGGTGCGTGGCACCGCCGCCAACCAGGACGGCGCGTCGAACGGGCTGACCGCGCCCAACGGGCCCTCCCAGCGCCGGGTCATCCGCGCGGCACTGTCCAACGCCCAGCTGTCCACGGGCGATGTCGACGTGGTGGAGGCACACGGCACCGGCACCAGGCTCGGGGACCCGATCGAGGCACAGGCCCTGCTGGACACCTACGGCCAGGACCGGGAGCGGCCGCTGTGGCTCGGATCGGTCAAGTCGAACCTGGGACACGCCCAGGCCGCCGCGGGTGTCGCCGGCGTCATCAAGATGGTGCTCGCCATGCGCCACGGGGTGCTGCCGCGCACCCTGCACGTGGACGAACCGACCCCGCACGTGGACTGGTCCGCCGGTGCGGTACGGCTGCTCACCGAGCGGACCCCGTGGCCGGAGACCGACCGGCCGCGCAGGGCGGGAGTCTCCGCCTTCGGGGTGAGCGGCACCAACGCCCATGTGATCGTGGAGCAGGCACCGACCGCGGAGCAGGCACCGGAGACCGAGCCCATCGAGCCGCCCCGGACCGAACCGGTGGCGGTGCCCTGGGTGCTCTCGGGCCAGGGCGAGGCCGGTCTGCGGGCGTTCGCGGACCGGCTCGCCGACGTGGCCACCGAAGCGCACCCCAGCGACCTCGGATGGTCCCTGGCCACCACGCGCTCGGCGTTGTCACACCGCGCGGTGGTGATCGGATCCACACCAGCGGACCTGCGGAGCGGCCTCGCGGCGGTGGCCGCGGGGGACCCGGCCCCGAACGTGGTGGAGGGCGTGGCCGGTCCCGACACCGGCGTGGTTTTCGTCTTCCCGGGGCAGGGTTCGCAGTGGGCCGGTATGGCCGTGGAACTGCTGGACTCCTCCCCGGCCTTCGCCCGCCGGTTCGCCGAATGCGCCCGTGCCCTGGAGACACACCTCGACTGGTCCATCGAGGATGTGGTGCGCTCCGTGCCCGGTGCGCCCTCGCTCGACCTCATCGAGGTCGTCCAGCCGGTTCTGTTCACCATGATGGTGTCCCTCGCCGAGCTGTGGTCCTCCTACGGCATCACTCCCTCGGCCGTGGTCGGTCACTCCCAAGGCGAGATCGCGGCGGCCTGTGTGGCCGGGGCGCTGTCGCTGGAGGACGCGGCCAAGGTGGTGGTGTTGCGCAGCCGCCTCTTCGCCGAAACGCTGGTGGGCAACGGCGCGATCGCCTCGGTCGCCCTGCCGGCGGAACAACTGGCCACCCGGATCGAGCCGTGGGGCGAGCGCCTCGCGGTGGCCGGGGTGAACGGGCCCGCGGCGGCCACGGTGGCCGGCGACCCGCGGAGCCTTCAGGAATTCGTCGCCGCGTGTGCGGCGGACGGCGTACGCGCCCGCGTCGTGCCTGCCACCGTGGCGTCCCACGGACCGCAGGTGGAACCGCTGCGCGAACGGCTGCTCGCCCTGCTGGCCGACGTGGCGCCACGCCAGTCCACCGTTCCGTTCTACTCCACGGTGACCGGCGGGCTCCTGGACACCACCGAACTCGACGCGGACTACTGGTTCTGGAACGCCCGTAAGCCGATCGACTTCCTCGGCGCGCTCCACGCGCTGTTCGCCGACGGCCACCGCGTCTTCGTGGAGTCGAGCACCCACCCCGCCCTGACCATGGGCATCCAGGACACGGCGGACGCTTCCGGCGAATCCGTGGTGGTCACCGGCTCGCTGCGGCGTGGCGAGGGAGGGCTCGCCCAGTTCTACTCGGCCGTGGCGCGGCTGCATGTGCACGGCGTACGAGTGGACTGGCCGGCGGCCTTCGGCGCGGCGCGGCGGGTGGAGCTGCCGACCTACCCCTTCCAGCGGGAGCGTTACTGGCTGACGCCGCGGCCCGGCCACGGTGACGCCTCCGCCCTGGGACTGGGCGCGCTCGACCACCCCCTGCTGGGGGCCACGGTCGTGCTGCCCGAGTCCGGCGGCTGCCTGCTCACCGGCCGGCTGTCCCTGGCCGCCCACCCCTGGCTGGCTGATCACGCCCTCTCCGGTGTGGTGTTGCTGCCGGGGACGGGGTTTGTGGAGTTGGTGTTGCAGGCGGGGTTGCGGTGGGGGTGTGGGGTGGTTGAGGAGTTGACGTTGGAGGGGCCGTTGGTGCTTCCGGAGCGGGGTGAGGTCGAGGTCCAGGTTTCGGTGGGTGGTGTGGATGAGGCGGGGCGTCGGTCGGTGTCGGTGTTTTCGTGTCGTGAGGGTGAGTGGGTTCGGCATGCGGTGGGTGTGCTCGGGGTGGCCGATGGTGTGGAGCCGGTGGCGGAGGTGTGGCCGCCGGTGGGTGCGGAGCGGGTTGGGGTGGAGGGGGTTTATGAGGCGTTGGCGGAGCGGGGGTATGCGTATGGGCCGGTGTTCCAGGGGTTGCGGGACGCCTGGCGCCGGGGAGACGACGTCTTCGTCGAGGTGGGAGTGGCCCAGGAAGCCCGGGGTGATGCGGCCCGGTGCGCGGTCCACCCCGCCCTGCTCGACGCCGCGCTCCACGGGGTGCGGTTCGGCGACTTCGTATCCGACGACGACCAGGCTTATGTGCCGTTCTCCTGGACCGGCGTCACGCTGAACGCGGTCGGTGCGACGGCCCTGCGCGTCACACTGTCCCCGGCGGGACGCGACGCGATCGCCCTCCGGGCCACGGACACCACCGGCGCGCCGGTCCTGTCGGCACGCTCACTGGCCCTGCGACCGGTCTCCGCCCAGCAGTTGAACGACACACGGGGCAGCGGGACCGACGCGCTGCATCGGGTGGAGTGGGTGGATGCCTCCGGAACTGTGGCGGTGGGGATGAGGTGGCGCCGCGGACCGAGGTGGTGCGGGTCGTCTCCGACGGTCCGGACGTGGTGGGTGAGGCGTACGGGCATGTGCTTGAGGTGTTGGAGCGGGTGCGGGCGTGGGTGGTGGATGAGGAACTCGCGGATGAGCGATTGGTGGTGGTGACGCGGGGCGCCGTTGACGCGGGCGATGGTGTGGAGGACGTTGCCGGGGCCGCGGTGTGGGGCTTGGTGCGGTCCGCACAGTCGGAGAACCCGGGGCGCCTGGTGCTGGTGGACACCGATGACCTGGACGGCGTCGACAGTCTGCTTCCCCGGCTGCTGGCTCTGGGTGAGGAGCAGGTGCTGGTGCGGTCGGGTGCGGTGCGGGTGCCGCGCCTGGGCCGGGTGCCGGCGCCGGGTGAGGCGTCGGGTGGGTTTGGTTCCGGTGCGGTGTTGGTGACGGGTGGCACTGGCGCTCTGGGTGGTTTGGTGGCGCGGCACCTGGTGGCGCGGCATGGGGTGAGCAGGCTGGTGCTGCTGTCGCGTCGTGGTGCGGAGGCCGAGGGCGTGGCGGAGTTGCGGGCGGAACTGGAGGCTGCGGGCGCCGAGGTGGTGATCGCGGCGTGTGACACCGCGGATCGTGAAGCCCTGGCCGGGGCGTTGTCGGGGCTGTCGGCGGACTTCGCCTTGAGCGGTGTGGTGCACGCGGCGGGTGTGCTGGACGACGGGTTGGTCACGTCGTTGACGCGTGAGCGGGTTGAGCCGGTGCTGCGGGCGAAGGTGGACGCGGCGTGGAATCTGCATGAGCTGACCGCGGGCATGGATCTGTCGGCGTTCGTGTTGTTCTCGTCGGCGGCGGGTGTGTTGGGGAACGCGGGGCAGGGGAGTTATGCGGCGGCGAACGGTTTCCTGGACGCGCTGGCGGCGTACCGCCGGGCGCGGGGCCTGTCCGCGGTGTCGATCGCGTGGGGCTTCTGGGAAGAACGCAGCGAACTGACCCAGCACCTGTCGGCCGACGATCTGGCGCGTGCCCACGCGGTGCCGATCCCCACCCCGCAGGCACTGGACCTGTTCGACGCGGCGCTCGCCGCCGATGAGGCAATGGTGCTGGCCGCACCGCTGAATCCCCAGGCATGGTCGGACGCCGACAACCTGCCCGCCGTCCTGCGCGACCTGGTCCGGCCGCGGATCCGGCGCGCGGCCGAGGCAGTCGACGCCCCTGAATCGGCCTCCGCGCTCGGACACCGGCTGGCCGCCGTCGACCGCTCCGAGTGGGACCAGGCCGTACGCGAACTCGTGCGCAATCACATCGCCGCGGTGCTGCGCCATGCCTCCGCGGAGTCGGTGGACACCTCGCGGACCTTCCAGGAGATCGGCTTCGACTCGCTGACCGCGGTGGAACTGCGCAACCGGATCAGCGCGGCCACCGGCGTACGCCTGCCCGCCACCGCCGTGTTCGACTATCCGACACCACAAGCGCTCGCCGAGCACCTGCTCGCCGAGGTCCTCGGGAAGGACAGCGGCGCCGCCGCCGCGACACCCGCCGGAGCCTCCCTTGTCACCGACGACCCCATCGTCATCGTCGGGATGAGCTGCCGCTACCCCGGCGGGATCACCTCACCGGAAGCGCTGTGGGACCTGGTGCGCTCGGGTGGCGACGCGATATCCGTCCTGCCGACCGACCGCGGATGGGACCTGGACGGTCTCTACGACCCGGATCCGGACCAGCCCGGTACGTCGTACGCCCGCAGCGGTGGATTCGTCTACGACGCGGCCGAGTTCGACGCCGGGTTCTTCGGGATCTCGCCGCGCGAGGCCGCCGCCATGGACCCGCAGCAGCGGCTGCTGCTGGAAACCTCATGGGAGGCGTTCGAGCGCGCGGGCATCCCCGCCACCTCCGTCAAGGGCGAGCGGATCGGCGTGTTCACCGGGGTGATGCACCATGACTACCTCACCCGCCTGTCGACCACACCGGATGGTGTCGAGGGCTATCTGGGCACGGGCGCGGCGGCCGGCGTCGCCTCCGGCCGCGTGGCCTACACCTTCGGACTCGAAGGCCCGGCGGTCACCGTGGACACGGCCTGCTCGTCGTCGCTGGTGGCCCTGCACCTCGCCGTACAGGCGCTGCGCCTCGGCGAGTGCTCGCTCGCGCTGGCCGGTGGCGTGACGGTGATGTCCACCCCCACCGTCTTCGTGGAGTTCTCCCGTCAGCGCGGGCTCGCGCCGGACGGCAGATGCAAGGCGTTCGCGGGCGCGGCGGACGGCACCGGCTTCGCCGAAGGCATCGGCATGCTGCTGGTCGAACGGCTCTCCGACGCACGGCGCAATGGACACCCCGTCCTGGCGGTGGTGCGTGGTTCTGCGGTGAATCAGGATGGTGCGTCGAATGGTTTGACGGCGCCGAATGGTCCGTCGCAGCAGCGGGTGATCCGGCAGGCGCTGGCGAACGCCCGTTTGTCGGCGGTGGATGTGGATGCGGTGGAGGCGCACGGTACGGGTACGACGCTGGGTGACCCGATCGAGGCGCAGGCGCTGCTGGCCACCTACGGTCAGGGCCGGGACCCGCAGCGGCCGTTGCTGCTGGGTTCGATCAAGTCGAACATCGGTCACACTCAGGCGGCCGCCGGTGTCGCCGGTGTGATCAAGATGGTCATGGCCATGCGCCACGGCGTACTGCCGCGGAGTCTGCACATCGATGAGCCCACGCCCCACGTGGACTGGTCCACCGGCGCGGTGCGACTCCTGGGTGAGCAGACGGAGTGGCCGGAGGCCGGGCGGCCCCGCCGGGCCGGTGTGTCGTCGTTCGGCATCAGCGGCACGAACGCGCACCTGATCCTTGAGCAGGCGCCGCTGCCGACGGCAGCGGAGCGGCCCGGCGACACCGAGCCCGGCGACACCGAGCCCGGTGCGGCCGAGCCCGGTGCGGCCGAGCCCGGTGCGGTGGTCCCGTGGATCGTCTCGGGACGCGACCGGCGCGCCGTGTCCGCACAGGCGGAACGACTGCGCGCACATGTGGCGAGCCACCCTGACCGGAGCGTGGCGGACGTCGGTTTCTCGCTGCTGACCAGCCGCGCCGTACTGGAGCACCGAGCGGTGGTGCTCGGCGGCGACCACGCCGAACTGCTGGCCGGGCTGACGGCCCTGGCACGGGACGAACCCGCACCGGGTGTGGTGGAGACCGTGGACCCGGCCGAGCCGGGACGCAAAGTGGTGTTCGTCTTCCCCGGGCAGGGCTCGCAGTGGGCCGGGATGGCGCTGGAGCTGCTGGAGTCCTCGCCGGTGTTCGCACGGCGGATGGGCGAGTGCGCCGATGCGCTGGCCCCGCTGGTGGAGTGGTCGCTGCCCGACGTGCTGGCGGATGAGCGAGCGCTGGCCCGTGTCGATGTGGTGCAGCCGGTGCTGTGGGCGGTGATGGTGTCGCTGGCCGAGCTGTGGCGTTCGTACGGTGTGGTGCCGTCGGCGGTGGTGGGTCACTCGCAGGGTGAGATCGCGGCGGCATGCGTCGCGGGCGGCCTGACCCTGGCGGACGGGGCACGGGTGGTCGTGCTGCGTGCCAAGGCGCTGCTCGCCTTGTCGGGCCGGGGCGGAATGCTGTCCGTTCCGGTGCCTGCCGACCGGCTGCGGGACCGGCCCGGGGTCTCCATCGCGGCGGTGAACGGCCCGTCCTCGACGGTGGTGTCCGGCGGCGACGAGGTGCTGGACGGGGTGCTGGCGGAGTTCCCGGCGGCCAAGCGCATCCCGGTGGACTACGCCTCCCACTCGCCCCAGATCGACGGCATCCGGAACGAACTGCTGAAGTCCCTGGCGCCGATCGAGCCGCGCACCGCGGCGATCCCCTTCCACTCCACGGTGACCGGACGACCCATCGACACCGCCGAGCTGGACGCGGACTACTGGTATCGCAATCTGCGCGAGACCGTGGAGCTCGAGCGGGTCACCCGCGCGGCACTCGAGGACGGCCACCACACCTTCATCGAGATCAGCCCCCATCCGGTGCTGACCACGGGCTTGCGCGAAACGCTCGACGACGCGGACGTGCCCGGCGGCCTCGTACTGGCCTCGCTGCGCCGGGACGACGGTGGCCTCACCCGCTTCCTCACCGCCTTGGCCGAGGCGTACGCACACGGCGTCGAGGTCGACTGGCTGCCGGTGTTCCCGGGCGCCCGCCGGGTGGATCTGCCGACGTACGCCTTCCAGCGCGAGCGCCACTGGCTGGACGCCCCCACCGCCGAGGCCCCCACCAACGCGATCGACGCGGAATTCTGGGCCGCCGTCGAGCGCGAGGACCTCGAATCGCTCGCCGCGACGCTGCGCGTCGACGGACAGCCGCTGCGCGAGGTGCTGCCCGCCCTGTCCCAGTGGCGGCGCGAACGCCGTGACGTCTCCACCATCGACTCATGGCGGTACAAGATCCGGTGGAAGCCGCTCACCCCGCCCGCCACATCACCGGCCGGCACCTGGCTGGTCGTGGTTTCCCACGCCGAGGCCGAACACGAGTGGGTCGCGGGGTGACCGGTGCGCTGACCCGTCACGGTGCCGAGCCGATCGTGGTCGTTCTCGGTGAGCCCGAACTGGACCGTGCCGCGCTGGCCGCCCGGCTGGGCACCGCGCTGGGTGACACTCCCGGGATCAGCGGTGTGGTGTCGCTGACCGCGTTGGACGAAAGCCCGCATCCCGCATACCCCTCGGTCCCTCAGGGATACGCGATGACGCTGTCGCTCTCGCAGGCGCTCGGGGACGCCGGGGTGGAAGCGCCGCTTTGGTGTCTCACCCAGCGTGGCGTCTCGGTCGGCGATGGCGATGGCGATGGCGGAGGCAGTGGCAGTGGCAGTGGCGACGGCACGGGCAGGGGCAAGGGCGACGGCGATGTGGCCGTCAGCCGGAAGCAGGCTCTGACCTGGGGCCTCGGCAAGGTGATCGCCCTGGAACAGCCGCTGCGCTGGGGCGGTTTGATCGACCTGCCGGAGGGCGTGGCCCCGCACACCCAGGACTACCTGGCCGGTGTGCTGGCCGGCGCCTCGGACGAGGATCAGGTGGCGATCCGCCCGACGGGGCTCTTCGGCCGGAGGCTGGCCCACGCACCGGCCCGCGAGCGCGGCGGGGCCTGGCAACCACGCGGCACCGTACTGGTCACCGGTGGCACCGGAGCGCTGGGTGGCCATGTCGCCCGGTGGCTGGCCGCCCAGGGCGCTGAACACGTGGTGCTGACCAGCCGCCGGGGCATGGCCGCGCCCGGCGCCGAGCGGCTGGCCGGAGAGCTGGAGGCGCTCGGCGCCCAGGTGACGGTGGCGGCCTGTGACGTCGGTGACCGGGACGCCCTGGCCGGGTTGCTGGCCGAGGTCGGCCCGCTGACCGCTGTGGTGCACACCGCGGCGGTGCTCGACGACGGCACCCTGAACTCGCTCACCACCGAGCAGTTGCAACGCGTGCTGCGCGTCAAGACCGATGGCGCGGTGCATCTGCACGAACTGACGCGGGACATGGAACTGTCCGCGTTCGTGCTCTTCTCCTCGCTGTCCGGCACCCTGGGCGCACCCGGTCAGGGCAACTACGCACCCGGCCACGTCTTCGTGGACACGTTGGCCGAGCAGCGGCGGGCCGAGGGCCTGGTCGCCACCTCGATCGCCTGGGGCCTGTGGGCCGGTGACGGCATGGGTGAGGGCGGTGTGGGCGAAGTGGCCCGCCGCCATGGCGTACCGGAGATGGCGCCGGAGATGGCGGTCGCCGCGATGGCGCGCGCCGTCGAGCAGGACGACACCGTCGTCACGGTTGCCGAGATCGACTGGGACCGGCACTACGTCGCGTTCACCGCGACCCGCCCCAGCCCGCTGCTGTCCGACCTCCCCGAGGTGCGTGCGCTGATCGACGCCGGAGTCGGTCAGGAGAGCGCTGATCCCGGCCAAGAGCACTCGGAG
Source organism: Streptomyces violaceusniger (assembly GCA_005405945.1). Classification (GTDB taxonomy): domain Bacteria; phylum Actinomycetota; class Actinomycetes; order Streptomycetales; family Streptomycetaceae; genus Streptomyces; species Streptomyces violaceusniger. Next base: position 1,746,473 of record BJHW01000001.1, on the reverse strand, counting down.
TTCGCGGAGCGAATCGCCGGGATGGCCGACGCCGACCGGAACCGTGCGCTGCTGGATCTGGTCCGGCGCCATGTCGCGGTCGTACTCGGACACACCGGCCCGGACGCGATCGACCCCGGCCGCGCCTTCCACGAGATCGGCTTCGACTCGGTCACCGCGGTCGAACTGCGCAACCGGCTCAACCGGGCCACCCGCCTACGGCTGCCGGCCACCGTGACGTTCGACCGGCCCACCCCGCTGGCGATGGCGCAGTACCTCCGTGGCGAACTGCTGCACGACGGCCAGGACCGATCGGCCCCGGCCCTCCCGGTCCGCACGACCGGCGCGGTGGACGACGAGCCCATCGCGATCGTGGGGATGAGCTGCCGCTTCCCCGGGGACGTCGCATCCCCTGAGGACCTGTGGCGCCTGCTCGCCGACGGCTCCGACGCCATCGGCGCGTTTCCCGAGAACCGGGGCTGGGACACTGCCCACCTCTTCCACCCGGACCCCGACCACCGGGGCACCTCCTCCACCCGAGCGGCCGCGTTCCTCTCCGGAGCCGGTGAGTTCGATGCCGGGTTCTTCGGGATCTCCCCGCGGGAAGCGGTGGCGATGGACCCGCAACAGCGGCTGCTGCTCGAAGTGTCGTGGGAGGCGCTGGAGCGGGCCGGGATCGACCCCACGACCCTGCGGGGCAGCGAGACCGGCGTGTTCACGGGGACGAACGGCCAGGATTACGCGTCCTTGCTGAAGGCGGACGAGACGGGCGACTTCGAGGGCCGGGTGGGCACCGGCAACTCGGCATCGGTCATGTCCGGCCGGATCTCCTACGTCCTCGGTCTCGAAGGCCCCGCGCTGACCGTGGATACGGCGTGCTCGTCGTCGCTGGTGGCATTGCATCTGGCGGTGCGGGCCCTGCGGTCGGGCGAGTGCTCACTGGCCCTGGCGGGCGGCGCGAGCGTCATGACGACCGCCGGCATCTTCGTGGAGTTCTCCCGGCAGCGCGCCTTGGCGGCCGATGGGCGCTGCAAGGCGTTCGCGGCGGCGGCCGACGGCACCGGCTGGGGTGAGGGCGCCGGAATGCTGGTGGTGGAGCGGCTGTCCGACGCGGAGCGGAACGGCCACCGGGTGTTGGCGGTGGTGCGTGGTTCTGCGGTGAATCAGGATGGTGCGTCGAATGGTTTGACGGCGCCGAATGGTCCGTCGCAGCAGCGGGTGATCCGGCAGGCGTTGGCGAACGCCCGTTTGTCGGCGGTGGATGTGGATGCGGTGGAGGCGCACGGTACGGGTACGACGTTGGGTGATCCGATCGAGGCGCAGGCGTTGCTGGCGACCTACGGTCAGGGCCGGGACGCGCACCGGCCGTTGCTGCTGGGTTCGATCAAGTCGAACATCGGTCACACTCAGGCGGCCGCCGGTGTCGCCGGTGTGATCAAGATGGTCATGGCCATGCGCCACGGTGTGCTGCCGCGGAGTCTGCACATCGATGAGCCCACGCCCCACGTGGACTGGTCCACCGGCCGGGTGGAACTCCTGAGAGAGCGGACGGCATGGCCGGAGACCGCACGGCCTCGCCGCGCCGGAGTGTCCGCCTTCGGGGTGAGCGGCACCAACGCGCATGTGATTCTGGAGCATGCCCCCGAACCGGCCGCCGAGCCCGAGCTCTCACCGGAGCGTGATGAGACGAGGGTCGTGCCGTGGGTGGTGACGGGTGCGAGCGAAGCCGGTGTCCGTGCACAGGCCGCGCGCCTCATGACCTTTGTCAACGACCGGCCGGAACTCCGTCCGGTAGATGTCGGTTGGTCCCTGGTCTCGACCCGTGCGGTGTTGTCCCACCGTGCGGTGGTCGTGGGGGCGGACCGCGGTGAGCTGCTCGGTCAGCTTGAGGCTGTGGCCAGTGGTAGTGCCACGGTGGGTGAGGCGTGTACGCGTTCCGGGGTGGTGTTGGTCTTCCCGGGTCAGGGGTCGCAGTGGGTGGGGATGGCGGTGGAGTTGGTGGGGTCGTCGTCGGTGTTCGCGCGGCGGTTGGGTGAGTGTGCGGATGCGTTGGCGCCGTGGGTGGGGTGGTCGTTGTGGGATGTGTTGGGTGATGAGGTGGCGTTGGGGCGGGTTGATGTGGTGCAGCCGGTGTTGTGGGCGGTGATGGTGTCGTTGGCGGAGGTGTGGGCCTCGTTTGGTGTGGTGCCGTCGGTGGTGGTGGGGCATTCGCAGGGGGAGATTGCGGCGGCGTGTGTGGCGGGTGGTTTGTCGTTGGAGGATGGGGCGCGGGTGGTGGCTTTGCGGAGTAGGGCGTTGTTGGCTCTGGCGGGTCGGGGTGGGATGGTGTCGGTTCCGGTGTCGGCGGATCGGTTGCGGGGTCGTCCGGGGTTGTCGGTGGCGGCGGTGAATGGTCCGGTGTCGACGGTGGTGTCGGGGTCGGTTGAGGTGCTGGATGGGGTGTTGGCGGAGTTTGCGGAGGCGAGGCGGATCCCGGTGGATTATGCCTCGCATTCGGTGCAGGTGGAGGAGGTTCGGGAGGGGTTGGCGGAGGCGTTGGCGTCGGTGCGGCCGTGTTCGGGTGGGGTGCCGTTCTATTCGACGGTGACGGGGCGGTTGATGGATACCGTCGAGTTGGATGGGGAGTACTGGTATCGGAATCTGCGTGAGACGGTGGAGTTCCGGTCCGCGGTCGAGGGGCTGTTGGAGCTTGGTCATACGGTGTTTGTCGAGGCCAGTCCGCATCCGGTGCTGACCGTCGGCATCCAGGACACCGCCGACGCCACCGACACCGACATCGTCGTCACCGGATCACTGCGCCGCGACGACGGCGGCCCGGCGCGCTTCCTCAGCACCGTCGGCCGAGTGTTCGCCGAGGGTGTGCCGGTGGAGTGGCAGCCGCTGTTCGCCGAGGCCGGGGCGCGGAATGTGGATCTCCCGACCTATGCGTTCCAGCACGAGTGGTTCTGGCTGGATCCGGTGCGCGGCGCGGGTGATGTGGGCGGCGCGGGCCTTGCCGCTCTCACTCACCCCTTGGTGAGCGCGGTGTTGCCCCTGCCCGATTCCGATGGCTGTGTGCTGACCGGCTCGCTCTCCTCGGCCACCCATCCTTGGTTGCGCGATCACACCGTGCTGGACAAGGTGTTGCTGCCGGGCACCGGGTTCGTGGAACTGGCCTTGCAGGCCGGACTGCAGCTGGGCTGCCGGACGCTGGATGAGCTGACCTTGCAGGTCCCGCTCGTGCTGCCCGCCCACGGAGACGTACAGCTACAGGTGGCGGTCGGCGGGCCGGACGACAGCGGCCGACGGCCGGTCACGGTGTACTCCAGGCCGGGACAGGACCGGACCTGGGTACGGCACGCCACCGGCAGCATCAGCCCCGGAGGTGAAACGGCCACCGTGGATCGGACGGTGTGGCCCCCGGCCGGTGCCACACCGGTCGACCTCACCGATGTCTACGCTGAGATGAACACCAGCGGTTACGCGTACGGGCCCGTCTTCCAAGGGCTGCGCGCCGCATGGCGGCGTGGCGACGAGGTGTTCGCCGAGGTGGTCCTGCCCGAGACGGCCGAGAGCGACGCGGGGGGTTGCGCCGTCCACCCCGCCTTGCTCGACGCCGCCCTGCACGGAGCCGGACTGGGCACGTTCGTGACCGAACCAGGCCGACCGCACCTTCCGTTCGCCTGGACCGGTGTCACCCTGCACGCCGTCGGTGCCACCACCTTGCGGGTCGCGCTGTCGCCCGTCGGGCCGGACGCCATCTCGCTCCTGGCCATGGACGGCACGGGCGCGCCGGTGCTGACGGCGGCCTCTCTGGCCCTGCGCCCGGTGTCCGAGGGCGGGTTCGGCGGCGCCCACGACGACTCGCTGTTCCGAGTGGACTGGACCGAGCTCGCTCTGGCCGCCTCGGACGCATCGGACGCAGTGGCCTGTCCCACCGTCGAGTCCTTGGCCCAGCTGACCGGGCTGGCGGCGGACCAGCTCGTACGCGGGGCCGTGGTGTTCCGGCTTTCCGCCACGGAGGCCACAGGCGCCACCGATACCGCCGAGGAGAACCCGGCGGATGTCCACGCGCTCAGCAGCCGTGCCCTCGAGGTGGCGCAGGCGTGGCTGGCGGACGACCGGTTCGGGGACGCCCGCCTCGTCGTGGTGACGCGGGGCGCGGTCGCGACCAAACCCGGCGAAGCACCGGAGAGCCTTGCCGCCGCCGCGGTGTGGGGCCTCATCCGCACCGCGCAGACCGAGAACCCCGGCCGTTTCGTGCTGGTGGACACGGCGGACGAGGATCCGTCCGCGCCGTCGGTGTCGTTCGCGTCATCCGTGGCGTCCGCGTTGCCCGCGGTGCTCGCCACCGATGAGCCGCAGGTGGCGATCCGGATGGGGAAGGCGCTGGTGCCCAGGCTGGTACGGGCCGCCTCGTCGGCGTTGCCGGTGCCGGCGGAGACGGACACCTGGCGGCTGGAGGCCGATGGTCGGGGCACTCTGCAGAACCTGGTCCTCGCTTCCCGCGCGGAGGCGTCCAGGACACTGGCCGCGGATGAGATCCGGGTGGCCGTGCACGCGGCCGGGGTCAACTTCCGCGATGTGCTTCTCGCCTTGGGGATGTACCCGGACAAGGCCGGTCTGCTGGGCAGCGAAGCCGCCGGGACGGTGCTGGAGATCGGCTCCGGGGTAGCGGGAGTGGCGCCGGGAGACCGGGTGATGGGTCTGTTCTCCGGCGCCTTCGGGCCGGTGGCGATCACCGATCACCGACTGGTGGCCCCGATCCCGGCGGGATGGTCCTTCCCGCAGGCCGCCGCCGCCCCGATCGCCTTCCTCACGGCGATGTACGCCTTGATCGACCTGGCCGATGTGCGGAGTGGCGAGTCGGTGCTGGTGCACGCGGCGGCCGGTGGCGTCGGGATGGCGGCAGTGCAGGTGGCGCGCTGGCTGGGCGCCGAGGTGTTCGCCACCGCGAGCCCGGCCAAGTGGGATGCGGTGCGCGCATGCGGGATCGCCCCGCAGCGGATCGCATCCTCCCGCTCGACGGAGTTCGCGGACCGCTTCCGCTCGGCCGCACCGGGCGGCGTGGATGTCGTACTCAACTCGCTGACCGGCGAACTCCTCAACGCGTCGCTCGGACTGCTGCGCCCCGGTGGACGGCTGATCGAGATGGGCAGGACCGACCTCCGGGACGCCGAGGAGGTGATGGCGCATCACGGTGTGTCGTACCGGGCCTTCGAACTGCTCGACGCCGGTCCCGACCGTATCGGCCGACTCCTCACCGAATTGCTCTCCCTGTTCCACCAGGGGGTGTTCACCCCGCTGCCCCTGCGCGTCCAGGACGTACGGCAGGCGAGTGATGCCTTCCGCCACTTCTCCCAGGCGCGCCACATCGGCAAGCTCGCCCTCACCATCCCGCGACCGCTCTCCGGCGGCACCGTACTGATCACCGGGGCACCGGGACATTGGGCGGTCTGGTGGCCCGCCATCTGGTGCGGGAGCACGGAGTGACGGAGCTGGTGCTGGCCAGCCGCCGTGGCGACACCGCTCCGGAGGCGGCGGAGCTGGTCACCGAGTTGGAGGCCGCCGGGGCGCGGGTGCGGGTGGTCGCATGCGATGTGTCGGACCGGGACGCCACCGCCGCACTCGTCGCCTCGCTGCCGAACCTGCGGGGCGTGGTGCACACGGCCGGTGTCCTCGACGACGCCGTGATCGGGTCGCTCACCCCGGAGCGGCTGCGGACGGTACTGCGCCCCAAGGCGGACGCCGCATGGCATCTGCACGAACTGACCCGGGACCGGGATCTGGCCGAGTTCGTGTTGTTCTCCTCGGCGGCCGGAGTGCTCGGTGGCCCGGGGCAGGGCAACTACGCGGCGGCCAACGCCTTCCTGGACGCGCTGGCCACGCGCCGCCGGGCACAGGGACTGCCCGCGACCTCTCTGGCCTGGGGCTTCTGGGAGCAGCGCAGCGGACTGACCGAACACCTGACCACGGACCGGCTCGCCCGATCCGGCGTGCGGCCGCTGTCCACCGACGAGGGGCTGGCCCTCTTCGACGCCGCACGGGCGACCGGCGACCCCCTGCTGGTGGCGATGCGTTACGAACCGTCGCCGATTCGTTACGAACCGTCCTCGTCGCGCCCCGAGACCGTACCCGCCCTGCTGCGTGGCCTCGTACGCGCTCCGCTCACCCGAGCCCTTCCCGGCCCGGCCGATGGTGTGGGCAACGGCGTGACCGATGGCCTCATGGGGCTGGCGGCGGATGAACGCCTCGGCGCCCTGCTCGACCTGGTCCGCCGGGAGGCGGCGGCCGTGCTCGGCCACGGCGGTCCGGGATCGGTGACACCGCGGCGGCCGTTCAAGGAACTCGGCTTCGATTCGCTCTCCGCGGTGGAACTGCGCAACCGGCTGCGCACGGCGACCGGCCGACGGCTGCAGGCCACCCTGATCTTCGACCACCCCACTCCGGCCGCGCTCGCACGCCACCTCGACGCCGAGCTGTTCGGCGCCACCGACATGGCGGCGCCCGTACCGGTACCGGCGGTCGCACACCCGGCCGACGAGCCGATCGCCATCGTCGGCATGAGCTGCCGGCTCCCCGGCGGGGTGGACTCCCCGGAGGCGCTGTGGAACCTGCTGACGGGCGGCACGGACGCGATATCGGAGCTGCCCTCCGACCGCGGCTGGGACCTCGACGCGCTCTACGACCAGGACCCGGGCAGGCCCGGCACGACATACGCCAAGACCGGTGGCTTCCTGAAGAACGCGGCGGACTTCGACGCGGGATTCTTCGCGATCTCCCCGAGAGAGGCGCTGGCCGCCGATCCTCAGCAACGCCTGTGGCTCGAGGCGTGCTGGGAAGCCTTCGAACGCGCCGGTATCGACCCCCTGTCCCTTGAGGGCACCCGAACCGGGGTGTTCGCGGGTGCCGCTTCGACGACGTACGGCGCGGGCCGGACCGCCACTCCGGACGGCTCCGAGGGGTACCTGCTCACCGGGAACTCCACCTCCGTGATCTCCGGCCGAGTGGCCTACACCCTCGGCCTCGAAGGGCCCGCCGTCACCGTGGACACCGCGTGCTCGTCCTCGCTGGTCAGCGTGCACTGGGCGTGCGAGTCCCTGCGCCGGGGCGAAAGCACACTGGCGCTGGCGGGCGGCGTGGCGGTGATGACGACACCGGACCTGCTGGTCGAGTTCTCCCGCCAGCGCGGACTCGCACCGGACGGGCGGTGCAAGGCGTTCGCCGCCGCCGCTGACGGCACCGGGTTCGCCGAAGGCGCCGGGGTGCTCGTCCTGGAACGGCTGTCCGACGCCGAGCGGAACGGCCACCAGGTGCTGGCGGTCATCCGTGGCTCCGCCGTCAACCAGGACGGTGCGTCGAATGGTTTGACGGCGCCGAACGGTCCGTCGCAGCAGCGGGTGATCCGGCAGGCGCTGGCGAACGCCGGACTCGCCGCCCAGGATGTCGACGCGGTGGAGGCACACGGCACCGGTACGACGCTGGGCGACCCCATCGAGGCACAGGCCCTGCTGGCCACGTACGGCCAGGACCGGGATCCGGATCGGCCGCTGCTGGTGGGCTCCGTGAAGTCCAACATCGGACACACCCAGGCGGCCGCGGGTGCCGCCGGACTCATCAAGATGGTGCTGGCGCTGCGCAACGGCGTACTTCCGCGCACCCTGCACGTCGACGAGCCCTCCCCGCACGTCGACTGGTCCGCCGGGGCCATGGAGTTGCTCACCGAGCAGACGGCGTGGCCCGACCAGGACCGACCCCACCGGGCCGGGGTGTCGGCTTTCGGGGTGAGCGGCACCAACGCCCATGTGATCCTCGAACAGGCCCCCGAGCCGGATGAGAGCGGCGAGCCGGGCACCGGCCGGTCGGGGTTGCCCGCGGTGCCCTGGGTGCTGTCGGGCGCGGGAGCGGCCGGGCTGCGGGCCCAGGCCCAGCGGCTGGCGTCCTTCGTGCGGGAGAACCCCGAGCTCGACCCCGTGGACGTGGGCTGGTCCCTGGTCGCGACCCGTGCTGCCCTGTCGCACCGGGCGGTCGTCGTGGGCGCGGACCGCACGGAACTGCTGCGCGAGCTGGACGCGGTGGAATCCATGGGCGCCGCCGAGACCGGGCGCGACGTGGTGTTGGTGTTCCCGGGTCAGGGGTCGCAGTGGGTGGGGATGGCGGTGGAGTTGGTGGGGTCGTCGTCGGTGTTCGCGCGGCGGTTGGGTGAGTGTGCGGATGCGTTGGCGCCGTGGGTGGGGTGGTCGTTGTGGGATGTGTTGGGTGATGAGGTGGCGTTGGGGCGGGTTGATGTGGTGCAGCCGGTGTTGTGGGCGGTGATGGTGTCGTTGGCGGAGGTGTGGGCCTCGTTTGGTGTGGTGCCGTCGGTGGTGGTGGGGCATTCGCAGGGGGAGATTGCGGCGGCGTGTGTGGCGGGTGGTTTGTCGTTGGAGGATGGGGCGCGGGTGGTGGCTTTGCGGAGTAGGGCGTTGTTGGCTCTGGCGGGTCGGGGTGGGATGGTGTCGGTTCCGGTGTCGGCGGATCGGTTGCGGGGTCGTCCGGGGTTGTCGGTGGCGGCGGTGAATGGTCCGGTGTCGACGGTGGTGTCGGGGTCGGTTGAGGTGCTGGATGGGGTGTTGGCGGAGTTTGCGGAGGCGAGGCGGATCCCGGTGGATTATGCCTCGCATTCGGTGCAGGTGGAGGAGGTTCGGGAGGGGTTGGCGGAGGCGTTGGCGTCGGTGCGGCCGTGTTCGGGTGGGGTGCCGTTCTATTCGACGGTGACGGGGCGGTTGATGGATACCGTCGAGTTGGATGGGGAGTACTGGTATCGGAATCTGCGTGAGACGGTGGAGTTCCGGTCCGCGGTCGAGGGGCTGTTGGAGCTTGGTCATACGGTGTTTGTCGAGGCCAGTCCGCATCCGGTGCTGACCGTCGGCATCCAGGACACCGCCGACGCCACCGGCGCCGACATCGTGGCCACCGGTTCGCTCCGCCGGGACGAGGGAGGCGTCCGACGGTTCCTGACCTCCCTGGCCGAGGTGGCCGTCCGTGGTGTCGAGGTCAACTGGCAGACGGTCTTCGACGGCACCGGCGCTCGGCGAGTGGACTTGCCGACCTACCCGTTCCAGCGTGAGCGGTTCTGGCTGGCGCCATCGACGGGCACGGGCGATGCGTCCGGACTGGGCCTGGGCGCCGTTGACCATCCACTGCTCGGCGCGGCGGTGCCCCTCCCGGACGCGGACGGCTGTGTGCTGACCGGTGCCCTGTCGCTGGCCGGGCAGCCATGGCTGGCCGACCACTCCGTCCTCGGCACGGTCCTTCTGCCGGGCACCGCGTTCGTGGAGCTCGCGCTGCGGGCGGGGGCGCGGTTCGGCTGCGACACACTGGACGAGCTGACGCTGCATGAGCCGCTCGTCCTGCCCGAGCGGGAGACCGTGCAGCTCCAGGTGTCGGTCGGAGGCCCGGACGACCTCGGAGGCCGCCCCCTCACGGTGTTCTCGCGCCGTGACGGCGACTGGATACGCCACGCCGGAGGCACCCTGCGCGTGGGCGAGCACGGCGATCCGCCCGCGAACCCGTCGGCCTGGCCACCGGCCGGTGCCCAGCCGGTCGATGTCGCCGAGCTGCACACGACGATGGCCGAGCGGGGCTATCAGTACGGCCCCGCTTTCCAGGGCCTGCGGAAGGCATGGATCCGTGACGGCGAAGTGTTCCTCGAGGTCGCGTTGCCCGAACAGATGAGGGGCGACGCCGCCCGCTGCGGAGTGCATCCCGCGTTGCTGGACGCGGCCCTTCAGGGCATCGGCCTCGGTGCCTTCGTCAGCGAGCCGGACCAGGCCCATCTCCCCTTCTCCTGGAGCGGGGTGACCCTGCACGCGGTGGGCGCGACCACTCTGCGGGTGACGCTCGGCCCGGCCGGACCGGACGCGGTGTCCATCCGGATGACGGACACCATCGGGGCGCCCGTGCTGTCGATCGGCGCGCTGGCGATGCGTCCGCTGACGGAAAAGCACCTGCTCGAGGCGGGCGGCAGCCGCGGCGATGCGCTGTTCCGGCTGGACTGGAAGGAACTCCTCGTCCCCACGGGGCCGACCGGCCCGCGGGCCCTGTCCTGGGGCGTGCTGGGCGGTCACGACGAGCCTCGACTGACCGCGGCGCTGACCGCGGCCGGTGTGTCGCCACAACGCCATCGGGACCTCGCCTCCATCGACCAGGTGCCGGATGTGTTGGTCCTGCCGTGTCCGCCCGAGGCGGATGACGGCCCGGCTCCGGAAGCGACCTCGTCCGCCCTCCGCCGAGTGCTGGAAGTGGTGCGGGAGTGGCTCGGGGACGCGCGATACACCGATGCCCGCCTGATGGTGCTCACCCGCCGCGCGGTGGCCACGTCCACCGGTGACGACGTGGAGGATCTGGCGGCGGCCGCCGTACGGGGGCTCCTGCGCACGGCACAGCAGGAGAACCCCGACCGGCTCGTCATGATCGACCATGACGACTCGGGCCTCGGGATGCTGCCCGCGGTGCTCGCGGCAGGGGAACCCGAAGCGGCCTTCCGGGCCGGTGCGGTGCTGGTGCCCAGGCTGGTCAAGGCGGCCGTACCGGATGGGAAAGCCCCCGCTTGGGACACGGGCACCGTACTGATCACGGGCGGGACGGGGACACTCGGCGGCCTGGTCGCCCGCCATCTGGTGACCACCCATGGCGCGCGTGACCTGGTGCTGGCCAGTCGCGGAGGTGACACCGCGCCCGGCGCCGTGGAACTGGCCACCGAGTTGGAGGCGCTCGGCGCCCGAATCCGCGTCGCCGCCTGCGATGTGGCCGAACGTGCCCAGCTGACCGCGCTGCTCGACACCATTCCGGCGTTGCGCGCCGTCGTCCATACCGCCGGTGTGCTGGACGACGGTGTCATCGGCTCGATGACCGCCGAACGTGTGGAGACCGTCCTACGGCCGAAGGCGAACGCGGCGTGGCACCTGCACGAGCTGACCCGTCGGCTGGACCTGGACGCGTTCGTACTGTTCTCCTCCGCCACGGGAGTGCTGGGCAGCGCGGGACAGGGCAACTACGCCGCGGCCAACGCCTTCCTCGACGCGTTGGCCGTGCACCGGCAGGCCCTGGGGCTCCCCGCGGTGTCGGTGGCGTGGGGCCTGTGGGAGCGGCGCAGTGGCCTGACCGCACATCTGTCGGAGGCGGACATGGCCCGTATGACCCGCACGGGCGCCGTTCCCCTCTCCGACGAACGCGGTCTCGAGCTGTTCGACGCCGCGTGCCGGAGTGGCGAAGCCACGCTCGTGGCCACCTCGTTGCACCTTCGTGCGGTGGCGGCCACCGGTACGGTGCCGCCCGTGCTGAGCGCGCTGGCACCGGCCCCGCCGCGCCGGGCCGCAGAGGCCGGTGACGGCGGGGTGGCTCTGCGGCAGAGCCTGGCCGAGATGTCGGGCGCGGAACAGAGCCAGACCGTACGGGAACTGGTACGCGGGCAGGTCGCCGCGGTGCTGCGGCACCCGGACGCGTCGGCGATCGACCCGGCGCGGACCTTCCAGGAGATCGGCTTCGACTCGCTGACCGCGGTGGAACTGCGCAACCGGCTGGGTGCCACCTCCGGGATCAGGCTGGCCGCGACCGCGATCTTCGACTATCCGACACCTGCCGCGCTGGCGGAGCATCTGCTCGCCGAGATCGTGCCGGAGACCGCCGACCCGGTCGCGGCCCGGCTCAGGGAGCTGGACAAGGTGGCCGCCATGATTTCGGCGATGGGGGAGGACGACACCTTGCGCGTGCGGTTGTCCTCTCGGATGGAGGCCATCGTTTCGATGTGGGCCGACCTGCACCGTCCGGAGCGGTCGAGCACGGTTGAGCGGGACCTCGAATCGGCCTCGCTCGACGACATGTTCGGAATCATCGACCAGGAACTCGATGGGTCATGAGCAGCGAGAACGTCCGACCGGGAATCGAGGGGGCTGGCACGCGGATGTCGAACGACGAAAAGGTACTCGAGTACCTCAAGAAGCTCACCGCCGATCTGCGCCAGACGCGTCAGCGCCTCCAGGACGTCGAGGCCAAGAGCCGCGAGCCGATCGCGATCATTGGCATGAGCTGCCGTTTCCCGGGCGGGGTGAGCTCCCCGGAAGACCTGTGGCGGCTGACGGAGTCGGCGGTGGACGCGGTCTCCGGCTTCCCCACCGACCGAGGCTGGGACCTGGACGGCCTGTACGACCCCGACCCGGATCGCGCGGGCCGGTCGTACGCCCGCGAGGGCGCGTTCGTCCCCGATGCCGGCCACTTCGACGCCGGTCTCTTCGGGATCTCGCCACGTGAGGCGCTGGCGATGGATCCGCAGCAGCGGCTGCTGCTGGAGGCCTCGTGGGAAGCCCTGGAGCGGGCGGGTATCCCGACCGATTCCCTGAAGGGCAGCCCGACCGGGGTGTTCGCCGGTCTGATGTCTTCCGACTATGTCTCGCGGCTGTCCACGGTCCCGGACGAACTTGAGGGATACGTCGGCATCGGAAGCGCGGCGAGCGTCGCCTCGGGTCGGGTGTCGTACACGCTGGGGCTCGAGGGTCCGGCGGTGACGGTGGATACGGCGTGTTCGTCGTCGTTGGTGGCGTTGCATCTGGCGGTGCAGGCGTTGCGGTCGGGTGAGTGCTCGCTGGCGCTCGCGGGCGGTGTCACGGTGATGGCGACACCCGGCACCTTCGTCCAGTTCTCGCGTCAGCGCGGCCTGGCCGCCGACGGCCGGTGCAAGGCGTTCGCGGCGGGGGCGGATGGCACCGGCTGGGGTGAGGGCGTCGGCATGTTGGTGGTGGAGCGGTTGTCCGATGCTGAGCGGAATGGGCATCGGGTGTTGGCGGTGGTGCGTGGTTCGGCGGTGAATCAGGATGGTGCGTCGAATGGTTTGACGGCGCCGAATGGTCCGTCGCAGCAGCGGGTGATCCGGCAGGCGCTGGCGAACGCCGGGCTGGCCGCCCGGGATGTTGACGCGGTGGAGGCGCACGGTACGGGGACGGCGCTGGGTGATCCGATTGAGGCGCAGGCGTTGCTGGCGACCTATGGTCAGGGTCGGGATGCGGGTCGGCCGCTGTGGCTGGGTTCGGTGAAGTCGAACATCGGTCATACGCAGGCTGCGGCGGGTGTGGCTGGTGTGATCAAGATGGTGATGGCGATGCGGCATGGGGTGCTGCCGCGAACGTTGCATGTGGATGAGCCCTCCCCGCATGTGGATTGGTCGGCTGGTGCGGTGGAGTTGCTGACGGGGCAGGTGGCGTGGCCGGAGGTGGATCGGCCGCGTCGGGCGGGTGTGTCGGCGTTCGGGGTGAGCGGGACCAATGCCCATGTGATTGTGGAGCAGGCGCCTGAGACGGCGGAGGAAGCGCAGGCCGAACGCCTGGAACTGCCTGCGGTGCCGTGGGTGGTGTCGGGTGTGGGTGAGGCGGGTGTGCGGGCGCAGGTGGAGCGGTTGCGGGCCTTCGCGGACCGGAGTTCGGATCTGGATCCGGTGGATGTGGGGTGGTCTTTGGTGGCCACTCGGTCTGCGTTGTCGCATCGTGCGGTGGTGGTGGGTGTGGATCGTGAGGAGTTGCTGGGGGCTTTGGAGGGTGCTCCGGTGGTGGGTGTGCCGGTGGGTGGTGGGTTGGGTGTGGTGTTCGCGGGTCAGGGGTCGCAGCGGTTGGGGATGGGGTGTGGGTTGTATGAGGCGTATCCGGTGTTCGCCGGGGTGTGGGATGAGGTGTGTGGGGAGCTGGATCGGTATCTGGACAGGCCGGTGGGTGAGGTGGTGTGGGGTGATGATGCCGAGTTGATCGGGGAGACGGCGTACACACAGGCGGGGTTGTTCGCGCTGGAGGTGGCGCTGTATCGGCTGATCAGCTCGTGGGGTGTGAAGCCGGACTATCTGCTGGGGCATTCGATCGGTGAGTTGGCTGCTGCTTATGTGGCGGGTGTGTGGTCGTTGGAGGATGCGGCGAGGGTGGTGGCCGCTCGGGGTCGTTTGATGCAGGCGCTGCCGTCGGGTGGGGCGATGGTCGCGGTGGCGGCGTCGGAGGATGAGGTGCGGGCGCTGCTGACCGAGGGTGTGGCGGTTGCGGCGGTGAATGGTCCCGAGACGGTGGTGGTGTCCGGGGATGAGGATGCGGTTCAGGCGGTGGTGGGTGTGTTGGCTGGGCGTGGGGTGCGGACGCGGTGGTTGCGGGTGAGTCATGCGTTCCATTCGGCTCGTATGGACGGCATGCTCGCGGAGTTTGGCGAGGTGCTGAACGGTGTTGAGTTCCGTGCCCCGAGCGTGCCCGTGGTGTCGAATGTGTCGGGTGTGGTGGCTGGTGAAGAGCTCTGCTCGGCGGAGTACTGGGTGCGTCATGTGCGGGAGACGGTCCGGTTCGCTGACGGGCTGGAGACGTTGCGTGGGCTGGGTGTGGGGTCGTTCCTGGAGCTCGGGCCGGACGGGACGTTGACCGCGCTGGCCGATGGCGATGGTGTGCCTGTCCTGCGCCGGGACCGTCCGGAGCCCCTGACCGTCATGGCTGCTCTGGGTGGGTTGTATGTGCGGGGTGTGGAGGTGGACTGGGATGCGGTGTTCCCGGGTGCTCGGCGGGTCGATTTGCCGACGTATGCCTTTCAGCGTGAGCGGTTCTGGCTGGAGTCGCCCTTGGCCGAGCCCGCGACGAGCGCGGTGGACGCGGCGTTCTGGGACGCGGTCGAGCGCGGGGATGCACAAGCGCTCGGGGTTGATGTTGAGCAGCCGTTGCGTGCCGCGTTGCCTGCCTTGGCGTCGTGGCGGAGGGCGCGGCAGGAAGAGTCGGTCATCGACGCATGGCGGTATCGGTTGACCTGGGCCCCGGTCGCGGGTGCCCCTTCGCGGCTCTCCGGCCTGTGGTTGGTGGTGGCCGACTCGGATGGGGCGGAGACGGACGTTGTCACCGCGCTGCGGGGCGCCGGCGCCGAGGTGCGTGTCGTAACGATCGATGAGCTGGACGCGGGCCCGGTCGCGGGCGTGGTGTCGTTGCTGTCGGTCGAGGCGACGGTGTCGTTGCTCCAGGCCCTTGTGGCGGCCGGGGGCGATGCGCCGTTGTGGTGTGTCACTCGGGGTGCGGTCTCCGTGGTGGACGGGGATGTGGTGGATCCGCATGCGTCGGCCGTCTGGGGTCTGGGCCGTGTGATCGGGCTGGAGCATCCGGACCGTTGGGGAGGGCTGATCGACCTCCCCACCGCATGGGACGAGCGCACTTCCGGGCTGCTGTGCTCGGTGCTTTCGGGCGCCACCGGTGAGGATCACACTGCGATCCGTGGCAACGAGGTGCTGGGCTGCCGTCTGAGTCGTGCGACGACGTCGGGCCCGGGGCCGTCCACTGCCTGGGAGGCGTCGGGGACCGCGCTGATCACCGGTGGAACGGGTGCCTTGGGCAGCCATGTCGCCCGATGGCTCGCGGATACCGGCGTTGAAGAGATCGTGTTGACGGGTCGGCGAGGCGCCGACGCTCCCGGGGCACGGGAACTGGCCGCCGAACTGTCGGCCACGGGCGTATCGATCCGCGTCGTGGCGTGTGATGTGGCCGATCGGGACGCGGTCGCGGAGCTGATCGAGACCATTCCGGATCTCCGCGTGGTCGTCCACGCCGCGGGAGTACCGAGCTGGGGCCCGTTGAGCGCCCTTACCGCACAGGGCCTTCAGGATGAGATGCGGGCGAAGGTCGCGGGAGCCGTCCACCTGGATGAGCTGACGCGCGACATGCCCTTGGACGCCTTTGTGTTGTTCTCGTCGGTCGCGGGGGTGTGGGGGAGCGGGAATCAGTCGGCGTACGCGGCGGCGAACGCGTTTTTGGATGGGTTGGCGTGGCGGCGTCGTGGTGTTGGGTTGGTGGCGACGTCGGTGGCGTGGGGTATGTGGGGTGGCGGTGGTATGGCTGTTGGGGGTGAGGAGTTTCTGGTTGAGCGTGGTGTGTCGGGGATGGCTCCGGGGTTGGCGGTTGCGGCCCTGGGGCGGGCGTTGGGTGATGGTGAGACGGCGGTTGTGGTGGCGGATGTGGACTGGGAGCGGTTCGGGCCGAGGTTTACCGCCCTGCGTCCGAGCCCACTGCTGAGCGAACTGATCCCCGACGCCGCCGACTCGGGGACGCCGCTGGGTGAATTCGCGGCCCGCCTCCAGACCATGTCCGAGGGCGAGCGCATGCGCGCGGCTGTCGAGCTGGTGCGCGTTTCGGCCGCGGCGGTGCTGGGGCACCAGGGCCCGGAGGCCATCGACCCCGGCAGGACGTTCCAGGAGATCGGCTTCGACTCGCTGACCGCGGTGGAGCTGCGCAACCGGATCGCCACGGCCACCGGTATCCGACCGCCGGCCACGATGATCTTCGACTATCCGACTCCTGTGGCCCTCGCCGAGTATCTGAGCGTGGAATTGCTCGGTGCGCCGCAGGACAGTGTGCCGCCGATGCAGGTGGCCGCACCGGACGACGGTGATCCCATTGTCATCGTCGGCATGAGCTGCCGCTTCCCTGGGCACGTCGAGTCTCCCGAGGACCTGTGGCGGCTGATCGACTCCGACGGCGATGCCATAACGGCCTTCCCGACGGACCGTGGATGGGACCTGACCAGCCTCTTCGACACGGCGGCGGGGGAGTCGGGGACGTCGTATGCGCGTGTCGGCGGGTTCGTCCACGGCGCGGGCGAGTTCGATCCGGGCTTCTTCGGTATCTCGCCGCGCGAGGCGCTGGCGATGGATCCACAGCAGCGGCTGCTGCTGCACGCGGCATGGGAGGCGTTCGAGCGGGCCGGTATCCCGGCCGCCTCGGTCAGGGGCAGCCGGACGGGAGTGTTCGTCGGAGCCTCCCCGCAGGGCTATGGCGCCGCCGAAGCGTCGGAAGGCTATTTCCTCACCGGCAGTTCAGGCAGCGTCATCTCGGGTCGGGTGTCGTACACGCTGGGGCTCGAGGGTCCGGCGGTGACGGTGGATACGGCGTGTTCGTCGTCGTTGGTGGCGTTGCATCTGGCGGTGCAGGCGTTGCGGTCGGGTGAGTGCTCGCTGGCGCTCGCGGGCGGTGTCACAGTGATGGCGACACCCACTGCTTTCGTGGAGTTCTCGCGTCAGCGCGGCCTGGCCGCCGATGGCCGCTGCAAGTCCTTCGCCGCCGGTGCGGATGGGACGGGGTGGTCGGAGGGTGTCGGGCTGTTGTTGGTGGAGCGGTTGTCGGACGCTGAGCGGTGTGGGCATCGGGTGTTGGCGGTGGTGCGTGGTTCGGCGGTGAATCAGGATGGTGCGTCGAATGGTTTGACGGCGCCGAATGGTCCGTCGCAGCAGCGGGTGATCCGGCAGGCGCTGGCGAGCGCCGGGCTGGCTGCCCGGGATGTTGACGCGGTGGAGGCGCACGGTACGGGGACGGCGCTGGGCGATCCGATTGAGGCGCAGGCGTTGCTGGCGACCTATGGTCAGGGTCGGGATGCGGGTCGGCCGCTGTGGTTGGGGTCGGTGAAGTCGAATATTGGTCATACGCAGGCTGCGGCGGGTGTGGCTGGTGTGATCAAGATGGTGATGGCGATGCGGCATGGGGTGCTGCCGCGAACGTTGCATGCGGATGAGCCCTCCGCGCATGTGGACTGGTCGTCCGGGGCGGTCGAGTTGTTGAGGGAACGGGCTGCTTGGCCGGACATGGGCCGTCCGCGTCGTGCGGGCGTGTCGTCGTTCGGAGTGAGCGGGACGAACGCGCATGTGGTGTTGGAGCAGGCGCCTGGGGTGGTGGAGGGGTCTCGGAGCGAGGGTGTTGCGTTGCCTGCGGTGCCGTGGGTGGTGTCGGGTGTGGGTGAGGCGGGTGTGCGGGCGCAGGTGGAGCGGTTGCGGGCCTTCGCGGACCGGAGTCCGGATCTGGATCCGGTGGATGTGGGGTGGTCTTTGGTGGCCACTCGGTCTGCGTTGTCGCATCGTGCGGTGGTGGTGGGTGTGGATCGTGAGGAGTTGCTGGGTGGGTTGGGTTCGGTGGTGGTGGGTGTGCCGGTGGGTGGTGGGTTGGGTGTGGTGTTCGCTGGTCAGGGGGCGCAGCGGTTGGGGATGGGGTGTGGGTTGTATGAGGCGTATCCGGTGTTCGCCGGGGTGTGGGATGAGGTGTGTGGGGAGCTGGGTCGGTATCTGGACAGGCCGGTGGGTGAGGTGGTGTGGGGTGATGATGCCGAGTTGATCGGGGAGACGGCGTACACACAGGCGGGGTTGTTCGTGCTGGAGGTGGCGCTGTATCGGCTGATCAGCTCGTGGGGTGTGAAGCCGGACTATCTGCTGGGGCATTCGATCGGTGAGTTGGCTGCTGCTTATGTGGCGGGTGTGTGGTCGTTGGAGGATGCGGCGAGGGTGGTGGCCGCTCGGGGTCGTTTGATGCAGGCGCTGCCGTCGGGTGGGGCGATGGTCGCGGTGGCGGCGTCGGAGGGTGAGGTGCGGGCGCTGCTGACCGAGGGTGTGGCGGTTGCGGCGGTCAATGGTCCCGAGTCGGTGGTGCTCTCCGGGGATGCCGACGCGGTGCACGCCATCGAGGACACGTTCACCAGGAGTGGGGTGCGGACGCGGCGGTTGCGGGTGAGTCATGCGTTCCATTCGGCTCGTATGGACGGCATGCTGGCCGAGTTCGGCGAGGTGTTGAACGGCGTCGAGTTCCACGCGCCGGAAATGCCGGTGGTGTCGAATGTGTCGGGTGTGGTGGCTGGTGAAGAGCTCTGCTCGGCGGAGTACTGGGTGCGTCATGTGCGGGAGACGGTCCGGTTCGCTGACGGGCTGGACACCCTCCGCGAGCTGGGTGTGGGGTCGTTCCTGGAGCTGGGACCTGACGGCACGCTGACCGCACTGGCCGATGGCGATGGTGTGTCGGTGTTGCGGCCAGGCCGTCCCGACCCGACTGCGGTCATGACCGCTCTGGGGGAGCTCCATGTCCGGGGTGTGGAGGTGGACTGGGCCGCGGTGTTCCCGGGCGCTCGGCAGGTCGACTTGCCGACGTATGCCTTCCAGCGGGAGCGCTTCTGGCTGGAGCCATCCCCGGCTGAGCCCGCGACGAGCGCCGTGGACGCGGTGTTCTGGGCCGCGGTCGAGCGCGGGGATCTCGGTTCGTTCGGCATCGACGCCGAACAGCCGCTCAGCGCCGCCCTGCCCGCCCTCTCGTCCTGGCGCCGCCGTCACCAGGAGAGGTCACTGGTCGAGTCCTGGCGGTACCGCCTCGACTGGTCCTCGATCGAGGCCGTTTCTGAGCAGCCGAGTCTGCGTGGCACGTGGCTGGTGGTGGGCGACGCCGGAGACGAGGTGGCTGCCGTGCTGCGGGTTGCGGGGGCCGATGCGCGAGTCGTGACGACGGCGGAGCTGGGCGAGGACGCGGCTGCGGGTGTGGTGTCGTTGCTGCCGGTCGAGGCCACGGTGTCACTGGTGCAGGCCCTGGGGAGGGCCGGGATCGATGCGCCGTTGTGGTGTGTCACTCGGGGTGCGGTGTCGGTGGTCGACGGGGATGTGGTGGATCCGGGGCAGTCGGGGGTGTGGGGTCTTGGCCGGGTGATCGGTCTGGAGCATCCGGATCGGTGGGGTGGTCTGATCGATTTGCCGGCGGTGGTGGATGAGGGGGCCGGGGCTTGGCTGTGCCGGGTGCTGGGTGGTGGCACGGGGGAGGATCAGGTCGCGGTTCGTGCTGGTGGGGCGTGGGGTGCCCGGCTGGTCCGGGCGACGGGGTCGGCACCGGACGGGACGGCTGTGTGGCGGGGCCGGGGGACGGCGTTGGTGACGGGTGGTACGGGTGCGCTGGGTGGTCATGTGGCGCGGTGGCTGGCGGGTTCGGGTGTGGAGAGCGTCGTGCTGGCGAGTCGTCGGGGGATGGCCGCACCGGGTGCGTCGGAGCTGGTGGCGGAGTTGGACGGGTTGGGTGTGGCGGTGCGGGTGGTGGGGTGTGATGTCGGGGATCGGGGTCAGGTGGAGGGGTTGTTGGAGGGGACCGCGGATCTGCGGGTGGTGGTGCATGCGGCGGGTGTGCTGGATGACGGTGTACTGGAGTCGCTGACGCCTGAGCGGGTTCGTGAGGTGATGCGGGTCAAGGTGGAAGGTGCACGGCACCTTGACGAGTTGACGCGGGGTCGGGACCTGGATGCTTTTGTGTTGTTCTCGTCGGCTGCGGGGACCGTGGGCAATGCGGGCCAGGGGAGTTATGCGGCGGCCAACGCCACCTTGGACGGGTTGGCTTGGCGGCGGCGGGCGGAGGGGTTGGTGGCCACGTCCGTGGCCTGGGGCGCCTGGGCCGACAGCGGCATGGGGGCCGGACACGCACGGGCCATGGCACCACGGCTGGCGCTGGCGGCCCTCGAGCGAGCGTTGGACGACGACGAGACCGCACTGATGATCGCGGACATCGACTGGGAGCACTTCGGCTCGCGGATCGGCGCGGTGCGGCCCAGCCCGCTGCTCGGTGAACTGCTGGGTGGTGCCGTTCATTCCGCGCCCGTGGTGGGCGAGTTCGTCGACCGGCTACGGACACTTCCCCCGGCCGAGCGGGAACGGACGGTCCTTGAACTCGTACGTGGCCAGGTGGCGGTCGTTCTGGGACATGCCACCCCGGCGGCGATCGACACCGCAGCCACATTCCAGTCAGCCGGTTTCGACTCCCTGACCGCGATCGAACTTCGTAATCGGCTCATGGTGGCCACCGGAGTGCAGACACCCGCCTCGGTCGTTTTCGATTACCCCACGCCGGAACTTCTCGCCGGCCACCTGCGGGAGCAACTGCTCGGGGCAGGATCGACAGCACTCTCGACGACGGTCGCCACGGCTCCGGTGGCTGACGACCCGATCGCGATCATCGGCATGAGCTGCCGATTCCCTGGCGGTGTCGACTCGCCCGAAGAGCTGTGGCGACTCCTGGAGTCGAGGACGGATGCCATTTCCGCCTTTCCTCAGGACCGCGGCTGGGACCTCCTCGGCGGAGCCGATGGCGTGTCGGTCCGGGCGGGTGGCTTCCTCTACACGGCGGCCGAGTTCGATCCCGCGTTCTTCGGGATCTCGCCGCGTGAGGCGGTCGCGATGGATCCGCAGCAGCGGCTGCTGCTGGAGGCTTCGTGGGAAGTCTTCGAGCGGGCCGGGATCGCCGCGGACGCGTTGCGGGGCAGCTCCACCGGAGTGTTCGTCGGCACCAACGGCCAGGATTACGCCGCTCTCGTCGGTAACGCGCCACAGCGTGCGGACGGCCATCTGGCCACCGGCAGCGCGGCGAGCGTGGCGTCCGGCCGGCTGTCCTACACCTTCGGGCTCGAGGGCCCGGCCATCACTGTGGACACCGCGTGTTCGTCGTCATTGGTGGCCATGCACCTGGCCGCGCAGGCGCTGCGCTCGGGCGAATGCCGTATGGCCCTGGCTGGTGGCGCCACGGTGATGGCCACGCCCACCGCGTTCGCCGAGTTCTCTCGACAAGGCGCGTTGGCTGCCGATGGCCGGTGCAAGGCATTCGCGGCGGGGGCGGACGGCACCGGCTGGGGCGAAGGTGTGGGCATTCTGCTGTTGGAGCGGCTGTCCGACGCCGAGCGGAACGGCCACCAGGTGCTGGCCGTGATGCGTGGCTCCGCCGTCAACCAGGACGGTGCGTCGAATGGTTTGACGGCGCCGAATGGTCCGTCGCAGCAGCGGGTGATCCGGCAGGCGCTGGCGAACGCCGGACTCGCAGCTCGGGACATCGACGCGGTGGAGGCACACGGCACCGGTACGACGCTGGGCGACCCCATCGAGGCACAGGCCCTGCTGGCCACGTACGGCCAGGACCGGGATCCGGATCGGCCGCTGCTGCTGGGCTCCGTGAAGTCCAACATCGGTCATACGCAGGCTGCGGCGGGTGTGGCCGGTGTGATCAAGATGGTGATGGCGATGCGCCACGCGATGCTGCCGCAGAGCCTGCACATCGACGAGCCCACGGCCCACGTGGACTGGACGGCCGGACGGATCGCACTGCTCACCGAACCGTCCTCCTGGCCCGAGACCGGAGCGCCGCGACGCGCCGGAGTCTCCTCGTTCGGTGTGAGTGGCACCAACGCGCATGTGATCCTCGAACAGGCATCTGCGGTGGCCGAACCGGAGGAAAGCGAGACGGCGCGAACGCCCGAACCGCCGTCAGCTGTTCCGTGGGTGCTCTCGGCACGGAGCGAGGCGGGGCTGCGGGCGCATGCCGTCCGGCTTCGGTCCTTCGTGAGCGCCGACGCTGGTCTGCGTCCGGTAGATGTCGGTTGGTCCCTGGTCTCGACCCGTGCGGTGTTGTCCCACCGTGCGGTGGTCGTGGGGGCGGACCGCGGTGAGCTGCTCGGTCAGCTTGAGGCTGTGGCCAGTGGTAGTGCCACGGTGGGTGAGGCGTGTACGCGTTCCGGGGTGGTGTTGGTCTTCCCGGGTCAGGGGTCGCAGTGGGTGGGGATGGCGGTGGAGTTGGTGGGGTCGTCGTCGGTGTTCGCGCGGCGGTTGGGTGAGTGTGCGGATGCGTTGGCGCCGTGGGTGGGGTGGTCGTTGTGGGATGTGTTGGGTGATGAGGTGGCGTTGGGTCGTGTTGATGTGGTGCAGCCGGTGTTGTGGGCGGTGATGGTGTCGTTGGCGGAGGTGTGGGCCTCGTTTGGTGTGGTGCCGTCGGTGGTGGTGGGGCATTCGCAGGGGGAGATTGCGGCGGCGTGTGTGGCGGGTGGTTTGTCGTTGGAGGATGGGGCGCGGGTGGTGGCTTTGCGGAGTAGGGCGTTGTTGGCTCTGGCGGGTCGGGGTGGGATGGTGTCGGTTCCGGTGTCGGCGGATCGGTTGCGGGGTCGTCCGGGGTTGTCGGTGGCGGCGGTGAATGGTCCGGTGTCGACGGTGGTGTCGGGGTCGGTTGAGGTGCTGGATGGGGTGTTGGCGGAGTTTGCGGAGGCGAGGCGGATCCCGGTGGATTATGCCTCGCATTCGGTGCAGGTGGAGGAGGTTCGGGAGGGGTTGGCGGAGGCGTTGGCGTCGGTGCGGCCGTGTTCGGGTGGGGTGCCGTTTTATTCGACGGTGACGGGGCGGTTGATGGATACCGTCGAGTTGGATGGGGAGTACTGGTATCGGAATCTGCGTGAGACGGTGGAGTTCCGGTCCGCGGTCGAGGGGCTGTTGGAGCTTGGTCATACGGTGTTTGTCGAGGCCAGTCCGCATCCGGTGCTGACCGTCGGCATCCAGGACACCGCCGACGCCACCGACACCGACATCGTCGTCACCGGATCACTGCGCCGCGACGACGGCGGCCCGGCGCGCTTCCTCACCTCGCTGGCCGAGCTGTCCGTACGAGGGGTGGCGACGGACTGGCGGCAGGCGTTCGAAGGGACCGGCGCCCGGCGGGTCGACTTGCCGACCTATCCCTTCCAGCGGGAGCGCTTCTGGGCCGAGCCCACCACCCCGGCCGTGGTCCGGGATGCCAATGCCACCACTGCGGACGGCGACTTCTGGGCGGCCGTCGAGCGCGAAGACGTCGCATCGCTGGCGACCACCCTCCAGGTCGACGGCGCGTCACTGGGCGACCTGCTGCCCGCCTTGTCGGCCTGGCGCCGCAGGCGGCACGAGTGGTCCGCGCTGGAGGCCATCCGGTACCAGGTCAACTGGAAGCCGCTCGTCGACGACCGGCCCGTGACGTTGTCGGGCATGTGGCTCGTCGTGGTTTCCCAGGCCGACGCCGACCATGAGTGGGTCTCCGGGGTAAGCAAGACGCTCGCTGAGCACGGGGCCGAGCCAGTGGTGTGCCTGGTGGACGAGCGACACCTGGCTCGTACCGCGCTGGCCGACCGGCTGACGAGCATGATCGGTACGAGCAGCGGGACCGGCACAAGCGGCACAAACAGCACAAGCGGCGGAAGCGGCACGAGCGGCACGAGCAGTACGACGAGCGCGGTGAGCATCAGCGGCGTGGTGTCGCTGGCCGCCCTGGACCAGCGGCCGCACCCGGACTTCGCCTCCGTGCCCATCGGTTTCGCGATGACGGTGCTGCTGACTCAGGCGTTGGACGATGCTCGCCTGGAGGCACCGCTGTGGAGTCTGACGCAATGCGCCGTGTCCACCGGCCCCGCTGACATCCTCCTCGCGCCCGCACCCGCGCAGGCGCTGGTGTGGGGCGTCGGACGGGTGATCGCGCTTGAGCAACCTCGGCGCTGGGGCGGTCTCATCGACCTGCCGACCGACGCGAACGCGAGGTCACGGGCACACCTGGCAAGGGTCCTGTCAGGCGTTTCGGGCGAGGACCAGGTCGCGATTCGGGCGGTGGGGGCTTTCGGGCGCAGGCTCGCCCACGCCCCCGCGTTGCGGACCGGCCTGCCGCCCTGGCAGCCGAGCGGAACCGTACTGGTCACCGGAGGCACCGGAGCGCTGGGCGGCCATATCGCCCGGTGGCTGGCGCACCAGGGCGCGGAGCACCTCGTGCTGACCAGCCGGCGCGGCATGGCCGCGCCCGGGGCGTCCGAGCTCGTCGCCGACCTGGAAGCGGCCGGTGCG
Source organism: Streptomyces violaceusniger (assembly GCA_005405945.1). Lineage (GTDB taxonomy): Bacteria > Actinomycetota > Actinomycetes > Streptomycetales > Streptomycetaceae > Streptomyces > Streptomyces violaceusniger. The sequence goes on along the minus strand of BJHW01000001.1, from coordinate 1,722,088 downwards.
GCGGTGACCGTGGCCGTGTGTGACGTGGCCGAGCGTGCCCAACTGGCCGAGCTGGTGGCTGAGGTCGGCCCGCTGACGGCTGTTGTGCACACGGCCGCTCTGCTGGACGATGCGACGGTCGAGTCCCTGACCACCGAGCAACTGCACCGGGTGCTGCGCGTCAAGGTCGACGGTGCGATGCATCTGCACGAGCTGACCCGCGACATGGAACTGTCCGCGTTCGTGCTCTTCTCCTCCTTGTCCGGGACGGTCGGCACACCAGGGCAGGGCAATTACGCACCGGGCAACGCCTTCCTCGATGCGCTGGCCGAGCACCGCAAGGCCCAGGGCCTGGTGGCGACATCCGTGGCCTGGGGCCTGTGGGCCGGTGGTGGGATGGGGCTGGGCGAAGCGGGCGAGGTGGCCCGGCGGCACGGTGTGCCCGCGCTGTCCCCGGAGCTGGCGGTGGTCGCTCTGTGTACGGCTGTCGAGCAGGGCGACGCGGTGGTCACGGTTGCGGACATCGAATGGGAACGCCATTACGCCGCCTTCACCGCGACGCGGCCCAGCCCCTTGCTCGCCGACCTTCCGGAAGTACGGCGACTCATCGAAGCGGGAGCCGCCGCCGTCGTCGAAGAGACGGACCTGGACCGATCCGGACTCGGGAAGCGCCTGGCCGGACTCGAGGGGGCCGAACAGCGGCGACTGCTCCTCGACTTGGTACGCCGCAATGTCGCGGTGGTGCTCGGGCACACCGACTCGGAAGCCGTGCCGCCCCACCGCGTCTTCCAGGAGCTCGGCTTCGACTCCGTGACGGCGGTCGAATTCCGCAACCGGCTGGGTGCCGCGACCGGCCTGCGCCTCCCGGCGACCGCCGTATTCGACTACCCGACCCCGCTCGCCCTGGCGGAGTACGCGCGATCGGAACTGCTCGGCACTGCCGGAAAGCCCCTGCGTGCCGAGCCGAGCGGGTCCCTCGTGGACGACGATCCGATCGTGATCGTAGGGATGAGCTGTCGCTTCCCCGGCGGGGTGAACTCGCCGGAGGACCTGTGGAACGTCCTCATCGAGGGCGGGGACACGATGTCGGCGTTCCCTGGGGACCGTGGCTGGGACCTGGCCGGTCTCTTCCACAGCGACCCTGGCCACCCGGGGACCTCGTACACCCGGACAGGTGGCTTCGTCCACGACGCGACCGCGTTCGACGCCGGATTCTTCGGGATCTCGCCGCGTGAAGCGGTCGCGATGGATCCGCAGCAGCGGCTGCTGCTGGAGGCTTCGTGGGAGGCGTTCGAGCGGGCGGGGATCGATCCTCGGTCGCTGCGGGGCAGCGAGACCGGGGTGTTCGCCGGCACCAATGGTCAGGACTACGTCAGCCTCTTGGGCGGAGAGCAGCCGCAGGAGTTCGAGGGCCATGTGGGAACGGGCAATTCGGCGTCGGTGATGTCCGGCCGGATCGCCTACGTTCTGGGCCTCGAGGGCCCCGCGCTGACGGTGGATACGGCGTGTTCGTCGTCGTTGGTGGCGTTGCACCTGGCGGTGCAGGCGTTGCGGTCGGGTGAGTGCTCGCTGGCGCTCGCGGGCGGTGTCACGGTGATGGCGACACCGGGCTTGTTCGTGGAGTTCTCCCGCCAGCGCGGCCTGGCCGCCGACGGTCGGTGCAAGGCGTTCGCGGGGGCGGCTGATGGCACCGGTTTCTCCGAGGGTGTGGGGATGCTGGTGGTGGAGCGGTTGTCCGATGCCGAGCGGAATGGGCATCGGGTGTTGGCGGTGGTGCGTGGTTCGGCGGTGAATCAGGATGGTGCGTCGAATGGTTTGACGGCGCCGAATGGTCCGTCGCAGCAGAGGGTGATCCGGCAGGCGCTGGCGAACGCCGGGCTGGCCGCCCGGGATGTTGACGCGGTGGAGGCGCACGGTACGGGGACGGCGCTGGGTGATCCGATCGAGGCGCAGGCGTTGCTGGCGACCTATGGTCAGGGTCGGGATGCGGGTCGGCCGCTGTGGTTGGGGTCGGTGAAGTCGAATATTGGTCATACGCAGGCTGCGGCGGGTGTGGCTGGTGTGATCAAGATGGTGATGGCGATGCGGCATGGGGTGCTGCCGCGAACGTTGCATGTGGATGAGCCTTCTCCGCATGTGGATTGGTCGGCTGGTGCGGTGGAGTTGCTGACGGGGCAGGTGGTGTGGCCGGAGGTGGATCGGGCGCGTCGGGCGGGTGTGTCGGCGTTCGGGGTGAGTGGGACGAATGCGCATGTGGTGTTGGAGCAGGCGCCTGGGGTGACGGTGCCTGAGGCTGAAGGTGTTGCGTTGCCTGCGGTGCCGTGGGTGGTGTCGGGTGTGGGTGAGGCGGGTCTGCGCGCGCAGGTGGAGCGGTTGCGGGAGTTCGTGGTGGGTGATCCGGGGTTGGATCCGGTGGATGTGGGGTGGTCGTTGGCGACTGCGCGTGCTGGGTTGTCGCATCGTGCGGTGGTGGTGGGTGTGGATCGTGAGGAGTTGCTGGGTGGGTTGGGTTCGGTGGTGGTGGGTGTGCCGGTGGGTGGTGGGTTGGGTGTGGTGTTCGCTGGTCAGGGGGCGCAGCGGTTGGGGATGGGGTGTGGGTTGTATGAGGCGTATCCGGTGTTCGCCGGGGTGTGGGATGAGGTGTGTGGGGAGCTGGATCGGTATCTGGACAGGCCGGTGGGTGAGGTGGTGTGGGGTGATGATGCCGAGTTGATCGGGGAGACGGCGTACACACAGGCGGGGTTGTTCGCGCTGGAGGTGGCGCTGTATCGGCTGATCAGCTCGTGGGGTGTGAAGCCGGACTATCTGCTGGGGCATTCGATCGGTGAGTTGGCTGCTGCTTATGTGGCGGGTGTGTGGTCGTTGGAGGATGCGGCGAGGGTGGTGGCCGCTCGGGGTCGTTTGATGCAGGCGCTGCCGTCGGGTGGGGCGATGGTCGCGGTGGCGGCGTCGGAGGATGAGGTGTTGCCGCTGTTGGTGGATGGGGTGGCGGTTGCGGCGGTCAATGGTCCCGAGTCGGTGGTGCTCTCCGGGGATGCCGACGCGGTGCACGCCATCGAGGACACGTTCACCAGGAGTGGGGTGCGGACGCGGCGGTTGCGGGTGAGTCATGCGTTCCATTCGGCTCGTATGGACGGCATGCTGGCCGAGTTCGGCGAGGTGTTGAACGGCGTTGAGTTCCACGCGCCGGAAATGCCGGTGGTGTCGAATGTGTCGGGTGTGGTGGCTGGTGAAGAGCTCTGCTCGGCGGAGTACTGGGTGCGTCATGTGCGGGAGACGGTCCGGTTCGCTGACGGGCTGGACACCCTCCGCGAGCTGGGTGTGGGGTCGTTCCTGGAGCTGGGACCTGACGGCACGCTGACCGCCTTGACCGATGGCGATGGTGTGTCGACGCTGCGCCGGGACCGTCCGGAGCCCCTGACCGTCATGGCTGCTCTGGGTGGGTTGTATGTGCGGGGTGTGGAGGTGGACTGGGATGCGGTGTTCCCGGGTGCTCGGCGGGTCGATTTGCCGACGTATGCCTTTCAGCGTGAGCGGTTCTGGCTGGAGCCGTCCCCCGCGCAGCCCACGACGAGCGCGGTGGACGCGGTGTTCTGGGACGCGGTCGAGCGCGGGGATGCGCAAGCTTTCGGGGTTGATGTTGAGCAGCCGTTGCGTGTGGCGTTGCCTGCCTTGGCGTCGTGGCGGAGGGCGCGGCAGGAAGAGTCGGTCATCGATGGGTGGCGTTACCGGCTCGGTTGGACGCCGATCCCGGCGGTGTCCGGGGAGGCGGGCCTGACCGGTAGCTGGCTGGTCGTGGTCGAGCCGGGTGCGGACGGTACCGATGTGGCTGCCGCGTTGCGGTCGGCCGGGGCCGATGCCGAGGTCGTGACGTCGGCGGAGCTGGACGCGGGTCCGGTCGCGGGTGTGGTGTCGTTGTTGTCGGTCGAGGCGACGGTGTCGTTGTTGCAAGCCCTTGTGGCGGCCGGGGGCGATGCGCCGTTGTGGTGTGTCACTCGGGGTGCGGTCTCCGTGGTGGACGGGGATGTGGTGGATCCGTATGCGTCGGCCGTCTGGGGTCTGGGCCGTGTGATCGGGCTGGAGCATCCGGACCGTTGGGGAGGGCTGATCGACCTGCCCGTGGAGGTAGATGCACCCGTGGGCGCGTTGCTGGCCGGGGTTCTCGCCGGGCGCAGCGGGGAGGATCAGGTGGCGATACGTCCCACTGGAGTGTGGGGCGCCCGGCTGACCCGGGCGACACCGGGGGCGGACACGGTCGCCGCGTGGCGTGGCCGGGGAGCCGCCTTGATCACCGGAGGTACGGGTGCGTTGGGCGGCCATGTGGCGAGCTGGCTGGTGGGAACCGGGATAGAGCACATCGTGCTGACGAGCCGCCGGGGGATTGAGACTCCTGGTGCGACCGAGCTGGTGACCGAGTTGGAGGAGCTCGGAGTCCAGGTGACGGTGGCCGCGTGTGATGTGGCCGATCGGGACGCGGTCGCGGCCCTGCTGGCCAGCATCTCCGATCTCCGGGTCGTTGTGCATGCCGCGGGGGTGCCGAGCTGGGGTGCGGTGGACAGCCTGACACTCGATGATTTCGAGGAGAGCGTGCGGTCGAAGGTTGCCGGGGCGGCGAACCTGGACGCGCTCCTGACCGACGCTGAGCTGGACGCTTTTGTGTTGTTCTCGTCGGTCGCGGGGGTGTGGGGCAGCGGGAATCAGTCGGCGTACGCGGCGGCGAACGCGTTTTTGGATGGGTTGGCGTGGCGGCGTCGTGGTGTTGGGTTGGTGGCGACGTCGGTGGCGTGGGGTATGTGGGGTGGCGGTGGTATGGCTGTTGGGGTGAGGAGTTTCTGGTTGAGCGTGGTGTGTCGGGGATGGCTCCGGGGTCGGCGGTTGCGGCGTTGGGGCGGGCGTTGGGTGATGGTGAGACGGCGGTTGTGGTGGCGGATGTGGACTGGGAGCGGTTCGGGCCGAGGTTCACCGCGCTGCGTCCGAGCCCACTGCTGAGCGAACTGATCCCCGACATGTCCGAACCACTCACGCCGACGGTCGGTGAATTCGCTGTTGGGCTGCGCGGATTGTCACGAGAGGACCGGGACCGTACGGTGACGGAGCTCGTACGGGCACATGCTGCCGAGGTGTTGGGCCACCAGAGCCCGACCGCGATCGGCCTCGACCGGACGTTCCAGGAGTTGGGTTTTGACTCGCTGACCGCCGTGGAATTGCGGGACCGGCTCAGCACGGCTACTCAGCTGCGATTCCCGGCCTCCGTGATCTTCGACTACCCGACCCCGGCGGCGCTCGCCGAGCATGTGTGCGGGGCGGCGCTCGGGCTGGCCGAAGAGATACGGGTACCGCACACGCCGGGTGGGGTGGACGACGATCCCATCGTGATCGTCGGGATGAGTTGCCGCTTTCCGGGCGGTGTGGACTCTCCGGAGGCACTGTGGAGGCTGGTCAGGGTTGGCGACGACGCCGTATCGCCCTTCCCCTCCGACCGTGGCTGGGACCTGGCCGGTGTGTACGACGCCGACGCCACTCGCTTGGGCCGGTCGTACGTCCGCTCGGGTGGCTTCCTCCATGACGCGGCCGAGTTCGACGCCGGATTCTTCGGGATCTCGCCGCGTGAGGCGACCGCGATGGACCCGCAGCAGCGGCTGCTGCTGGAGGCGGCCTGGGAGGTGTTCGAGCGGGCCGGAATCCCGGCCTCGACGCTCAAGGGCAGCCAGACCGGCGTCTTCGTGGGCGCGTCCACGCAGGGCTACGGCAGCGGGGACGGGCAGGCCCCGGAAGGCTCTGAGGGCTACCTTCTGACCGGCAATGCGAGCAGCGTGGTATCCGGTCGGGTGGCCTATACGTTCGGGCTTGAGGGCCCGGCGGTCACGGTGGACACGGCGTGCTCGTCGTCGTTGGTGGCGCTGCACTGGGCGGTGCGGGCGTTGCGGTCGGGCGAGTGTTCCCTCGCGCTGGCCGGCGGAGTGACCGTGATGGCGACACCTGCCACTTTCGTGGAGTTCTCGCGTCAGCGTGGGCTGGCCGCCGATGGCCGCTGCAAGTCCTTCGCCGCCGGTGCGGACGGGACGGGCTGGTCGGAGGGTGTTGGCATGCTGCTGGTCGAGCGGCTGTCGGACGCCGAGCGGAATGGGCATCCGGTGCTGGCCGTAGTCTCCGGGTCCGCAGTGAATCAGGATGGTGCGTCGAATGGGTTGACGGCGCCGAATGGTCCGTCGCAGCAGCGGGTGATCCGTCAGGCGCTGGCGAACGCCGGGCTCGCCGCCCAGGACGTGGACGCGGTCGAAGCGCACGGCACGGGCACCACGTTGGGTGATCCGATCGAGGCGCAGGCGTTGCTGGCCACCTATGGTCAGGACCGGGATGCGGATCGGCCGCTGTGGCTGGGTTCGGTGAAGTCGAACATCGGTCATACGCAGGCTGCGGCGGGTGTGGCCGGTGTGATCAAGATGGTGATGGCGATGCGGCATGGGGTGCTGCCGCGAACGTTGCATGTGGATGAGCCCTCCCCGCATGTGGACTGGTCGTCCGGGGCGGTGGAGCTGCTGACGGGGCAGGTGGCGTGGCCGGAGGTGGATCGGCCGCGTCGGGCGGGTGTGTCGGCGTTCGGGGTGAGCGGGACCAATGCCCATGTGATTGTGGAGCAGGCGCCTGAGACGGCGGAGGAAGCGCAGGCCGAACGCCTGGAACTGCCTGCGGTGCCGTGGGTGGTGTCGGGTGTGGGTGAGGCGGGTGTGCGGGCGCAGGTGGAGCGGTTGCGGGCCTTCGCGGACCGGAGTCCGGATCTGGATCCGGTGGATGTGGGGTGGTCTTTGGTGGCCACTCGGTCTGCGTTGTCGCATCGTGCGGTGGTGGTGGGTGTGGATCGTGAGGAGTTGCTGGGTGGGTTGGGTTCGGTGGTGGTGGGTGTGCCGGTGGGTGGTGGGTTGGGTGTGGTGTTCGCTGGTCAGGGGGCGCAGCGGTTGGGGATGGGGTGTGGGTTGTATGAGGCGTATCCGGTGTTCGCGGCGGCGTGGGATGAGGTGTGTGGGGAGCTGGATCGGTATCTGGATATGCCGGTGGGTGAGGTGGTGTGGGGTGATGATGCCGAGTTGATCGGGGAGACGGCGTACACACAGGCGGGGTTGTTCGTGCTGGAGGTGGCGCTGTATCGGCTGATCAGCTCGTGGGGTGTGAAGCCGGACTATCTGCTGGGGCATTCGATCGGTGAGTTGGCTGCTGCTTATGTGGCGGGTGTGTGGTCGTTGGAGGATGCGGCGAGGGTGGTGGCCGCTCGGGGTCGTTTGATGCAGGCGCTGCCGTCGGGTGGGGCGATGGTCGCGGTGGCGGCGTCGGAGGGTGAGGTGCGGGCGCTGCTGACCGAGGGTGTGGCGGTTGCGGCGGTCAATGGTCCCGAGTCGGTGGTGCTCTCCGGGGATGCCGACGCGGTGCACGCCATCGAGGACACGTTCACCAGGAGTGGGGTGCGGACGCGGCGGTTGCGGGTGAGTCATGCGTTCCATTCGGCTCGTATGGACGGCATGCTCGCGGAGTTTGGCGAGGTGCTGAACGGTGTTGAGTTCCGTGCCCGAGCGTGCCCGTGGTGTCGAACGTGTCCGGTGTGGTGGCTGGTGAAGAGCTCTGCTCGGCGGAGTACTGGGTGCGTCATGTGCGGGAGACGGTCCGGTTCGCTGACGGGCTGGAGACGTTGCGTGGGCTGGGTGTGGGGTCGTTCCTGGAGCTCGGGCCGGACGGGACGTTGACCGCGCTGGCCGATGGCGATGGTGTGCCTGTCCTGCGCCGGGACCGTCCGGAGCCCCTGACCGTCATGGCTGCTCTCGGCGGGCTGTACGTCCGGGGTGTGGAGGTGGACTGGGCCGCGGTGTTCCCCGGCGGTCGGCGGGTCGATCTCCCCACCTACGCGTTCCAACGGCAGCGGTTCTGGTTGGAGTCGGCCTCGGACCAGACCGCGACGAGCGCCGTTGACGCGGCGTTCTGGGACGCGGTCGAGCGAGGGGATGCGCGGGCGCTGGGCATTGACGAGGAACAGCCGTTGCGTGCCGTACTGCCTGCCTTGGCGTCGTGGCGGAGGGCGCGGCAGGAAGAGTCGGTGATCGATGGGTGGCGTTACCGGCTCGGTTGGACGCCGATCCCGGCGGTGTCCGGGGAGGCGGGCCTGACCGGTAGCTGGCTGGTCGTGGTCGAGCCGGGTGCGGACGGTACCGATGTGGCTGCCGCGTTGCGGTCGGCCGGGGCCGATGCCGAGGTCGTGACGTCGGCGGAGCTGGACGCGGGTCCGGTCGCGGGTGTGGTGTCGTTGTTGTCGGTCGAGGCGACGGTGTCGTTGTTGCAAGCCCTTGTGGCGGCCGGGGCGATGCGCCGTTGTGGTGTGTCACTCGGGGTGCGGTGTCGGTGGTCGACGGGGATGTGGTGGATCCTGACCAGGCGGGAATCTGGGGCCTGGGCCGTGTTATCGGTTTGGAGCATCCGGATCGTTGGGGCGGGCTGATCGATCTGCCTGCCGAGCTGGACGATCGGACGGGGAAAGCGCTGGTCGGCGTCCTTGCCGGGGGCACCGGTGAGGATGACACCGGTGAGGATCAGATAGCCATCCGTGTCACTGGCACCTGGGGGGCCCGTCTGATGCGGGCGACGCCGGCCGGGGGCGTGGGTGGGGCGCCGGCCGTGTGGCGTGGGCGTGGTACCGCGCTGGTCACCGGGGGTACGGGCGCTTTGGGTCGCCAGGTGGCGCGCTGGCTGGTGGACAGTGGTGTGGAGCGGGTCGTGCTGGCCAGTCGCCGGGGGGCTGAGGCGCCCGGTGCTGCCGGGTTGGTGGGTGAGTTGGGGAGCCGCGTGCGTGTGGTGGCGTGTGATGTGGCCGATCGCGAAGGGCTTGCGGCTCTTGTGGGGACGATCCCGGATCTGCGTACCGTGGTGCATGCGGCGGGTGTCCTGGACGATGGTGTGCTCGAGGCGCTGACGCGGGAGCGGATTCGGGCCGTGATGCGGGTCAAGGCCGATGGCGCACGCCATCTTCATGAGTTGACCCGTGATCTCGACCTGGACGCCTTCGTGTTGTTCTCCTCGGCCGCGGGGACGGTGGGCAATGCGGGTCAGGGGAGTTACGCGGCGGCCAACGCGGTCCTGGACGGGCTGGCTCAGCGGCGCCGTGCCGAGGGGCTGGTGGCCACGTCGGTGGCCTGGGGCGCCTGGGCCGACAGCGGCATGGCGGCGGGAGTGGCGCGGTCGCAGGGCATGGATGCGAGGTCGGCGCTCGCCGCCCTGGGGCTGGTGCTGGCCGCTGACGAGACCGTGGTGATGGTGGCCGACATCGACTGGGCGGCCTTCGGGGCCCGGTTCACCGCCTCACGGCCGAGCCCGCTGCTCGGCGGGTTGCTCGGTGACGGGTCCGTGCCGCTCGAAGCGACCGGCAGCGAACCGGCCGACGCGTTCGCCACTCGCCTGGAGGCCATGGCCGACCGGGAACGGGCGGCCACCGTGCTGGACCTGGTCCGTTCTCATGTGGCAGCTGTCCTGGGACACACGGCATCGGAGGCGATCGACCCGGCCCGGCCCTTTCAGGAAATCGGTTTCGACTCGCTCACCGCGGTGGAGCTGCGGAACCGGCTCACCGCGGCAACCCGGGTACGACTCCCGGTCTCCGTGATCTATGACTACCCGACCCCGGAGGCGCTCGCCGAGCATGTGTGCCGGGAGGCGCTGGGCCTGGGCGGACGGACACCGGTCCCGGCGGCACCACGTCCGGTGGGCGACGAGCCGATCGCCATCATCGGGATGAGCTGCCGTTTCCCCGGCGGGGTGAGCTCGCCGGAAGAGCTGTGGGGGCTGCTGGCCGAGGGCCGCGACGCGGTGTCGGAGTTCCCGGCGGACCGTGGCTGGAACCTGGCCGAGCTGTACGATCCGGATCCCGACCGCCCCGGCTCCTCGTACGTCCGGGCGGGCGGATTCCTCGATGACGCGGCCGCGTTCGACCCCGGTTTCTTCGGGATCTCGCCACGCGAGGCACTCGCGATGGATCCGCAGCAGCGGCTGCTACTGGAGGTCGCCTGGGAGGCGTTCGAGCGCGCACCCATGTCCCCTGCCACGCTCAAGGGCAGCCGGACCGGAGTGTTCATCGGGACCAACGGCCAGGACTACGCCGCTCTGGCGAGCGGGGCCCCGCAGAGCGCGGAGGGGTATCTGGGCACGGGCAGCGCCGCCAGTGTTGCCTCGGGCCGGCTGGCGTACACATTCGGCCTTGAGGGCCCGGCGGTCACCGTGGACACGGCCTGCTCGTCGTCGCTGGTCGCGCTGCACCTCGCCGCGCAGGCCCTGCGCTCCGGCGAATGCTCCTTGGCCTTGGCCGGTGGCGCGACCGTCATGGCCACCCCGGCGGCCTTCCTGGAATTCTCCCGCCAGCGCGCACTGGCGGCTGATGGACGCTGCAAGGCGTTCGCGGCGGCGGCGGACGGCACCGGCTGGGGCGAGGGCGTCGGCATGCTCTTGGTGGAGCGGCTCTCCGACGCGGAGCGCAACGGCCACCGGGTGCTGGCGGTGCTGCGTGGCTCCGCCGTCAACCAGGACGGCGCTTCCAACGGGCTGACGGCGCCGAACGGACCGTCGCAGCAGCGGGTGATCCGTCAGGCGCTGGCGAACGCCGGGCTGTCCGCCACGGACATCGACGTGGTGGAGGCGCACGGTACCGGCACCAGCCTCGGCGACCCGATCGAGGCACAGGCGCTGCTCGCCACCTACGGTCAGGGCCGGCCCGAGGAGAAGCCACTGTGGCTCGGCTCGGTGAAGTCCAACATCGGTCACACCCAGGCGGCCGCCGGTGTGGCCGGCGTGATCAAGATGGTGATGGCCATGCGGCACGGCGTATTGCCGCGGACCCTGCATGTCGACGAGCCCTCGCCTCATGTGGACTGGACGGCGGGCCGGGTCGAGTTGCTCGTCGAGGCGAGGGCGTGGCCGCGGAACGGAGCCCCTCGCCGGGCGGGCGTGTCCTCGTTCGGGGTCAGTGGCACCAACGCCCATGTCATCGTCGAGCAGGGCCCGGTGGCGGCCGGGCCCGATGAAGTACCCGGGCCCGAACCGGTGCCCGCGTCGTTGCCGAAGCCTGACCTGGACCTGGACCTGGACCTGGGGCTGGGGCTGGAGTCGTTGCCGCTGCCGGAGTCGGCGCGCGAGCAGTCGATGCCCGTACCGTGGGTGCTGTCAGGTGCCGGAGAGGCCGGGCTGAGGGCCCAGGTCGAGCGGTTGGCGTCCTTCGTCGACGCCCATCCGGGGCTGGATCCCGCGGATGTCGGCTGGACTCTGGTGGCTTGCCGTTCGCTTCAGGCGCACCGTGCCGTGGTGGTGGGCACGGACCTAGCGGAGCTACGACGTGGGCTGGACGTCGTCTCGATCGGCGGCGCCGCCCAGCCCGGTCGCAAGGTGGTGTTCGTCTTCCCCGGCCAGGGGTCGCAGTGGGCCGGGATGGCGTTGGAACTGCTCGCATACTCGCGGGTGTTCGCGCGGCGGATGGGCGAATGCGCCGATGCGCTGGCCCCGTTCGTCGAGTGGTCGCTGTTCGATGTGCTGAGTGATGAGGTGGCGCTCAGCCGTGTTGACGTGGTGCAGCCGGTGCTGTGGGCGGTGATGGTGTCGCTGGCCGAGCTGTGGCGTTCGTTTGGGGTGGTGCCGTCGGCGGTGGTGGGTCACTCGCAGGGTGAGATCGCGGCGGCCTGTGTGGCCGGGGGGCTTTCCCTGGCGGATGGGGCGCGGGTGGTGTCCTTGCGGAGCAAGGCGTTGCTGGCCCTGGCGGGCCGGGGCGGAATGGTGTCCGTACCGGTGTCCGCCGACCGGCTCCGCAATCGTCCGGGGCTGTCGGTCGCGGCGGTGAACGGTCCGGCGTCGACGGTGGTGTCCGGTGCCGTCGAGGCGCTGGACGCGGTGCTGGCGGAGTTCCCGAAGGCCAAACGGATCCCCGTGGACTACGCCTCGCACTCCCCGCAAGTGGCGGAGATCCAGCGGGAGCTGGCGGACGCGCTGGCGCCGGTCCAGCCGCGTGGTGGACAGGTCGGGTTCCACTCGACGGTGACCGGACGGCTCATCGACACCTCCGAACTCGACGCCGACTACTGGTACCGCAACCTCCGGCACACGGTGGAATTCCAGGGCACCGTCGAAGCCCTGCTCCGCCAGGGCCACACCGTGTTCGTCGAGGTGAGCCCGCACCCCGTGCTGACCGTCGGTATCCAGGACACCGCCGACACCGCCAACACCGCCGACACCGCCGACACCGCGGGTGCCACCGGTGCCACCGGCGCGACCGAGGCCGACATCGTCGTCACCGGATCGCTGCGCCGCGACGACGGCGGTCCCGTCCGCTTCCTCACCGCCCTCGCCGACCTTCACACCCGAGGTGTGGACGTGGACTGGCGTCCGGTCTTCACCCGCACCCGGACGGTGGACCTTCCCACCTACGCCTTCCAGCGGGAACGCTTCTGGCTGAAGCCCGCGCGGGCGGTGACCCAGGCGTCCGGACTGGGTCTCGGCGATATCGAGCACCCCCTGCTGGGCGCGGTACTGCCGCTGCCCGGGGCCGAGGGCGGTGTGCTGACCGGACTGCTCTCGCTGGACGGCCAGCCCTGGCTGGCGGACCACATGGTGCGGGGCACGGTGGTCTTCCCCGGCACGGGATTCGTCGAACTCGCCCTCCAGGCCGGTCAGCACTTCGGACACCCGGTGGTGGAGGAGCTGACCCTACAGGCTCCGCTGGTGGTGCCGGGCCAGGGCGGGGTCCAGGTACAGGTGGCCGTATCGACGGCGGACGAGCGGGGCCGGAGGCCGGTCACGGTGCACTCGTGCCGCGCCGGGGAGTGGGTGCTGCACGCCTCGGGCACCCTCGGTGCGATGGGTGATCTCGACGCCACAGGGACGCGGCCCGCCGAGGTGGCCCGGCCCCTTGAGGTGTGGCCGCCCGAAGGCGCGCGGCGCGTCGATGTCTCGGGAATGTACGCGGCGATGGCGGCGCGCGGTTACGGATACGGTCCCGCTTTCCAGGGGCTGCGCGCCGCGTGGACACGCGATGACGAGGTCTATGCCGAGGTGGCCCTGGAGCCGGAGGCACAGGACGTGGCGGCGCGATGCGGTGCGCATCCGGCCCTGCTCGACGCCGCCCTGCACGGAGTGGGGCTCGGCCGTTTCCTCACCGACCCCGGGCAGGCGTATCTGCCATTCTCCTGGAACGGGGTGGCGCTGCACGCGGTCGGCGCCTCCGCCATCCGCGTGGTGCTCTCCCCGGCCGGTCCGGACGCGGTGTCACTGGAGGTGGCGGACCCGACAGGAGCGCCGGTGCTGTCGGTGGCGTCGCTCTCGTTGCGGCCGCTGTCCGGCGGGCGGATCGAGGACACCCGAGGGGTGGACCAGGACTCGCTGTACCGCGTGGACTGGGTCGAGACGCCGCTGCCCATCGCCACGGCGGGCTCGGCACCGGATGAGTTCGACGGGTCAGCGAAGTCCGGCGGACCCGTGAAGTCGGACGCCCCCGCGAAGTCCGGCGGACCCGTGAAGTCCGGCGCACCCATGACGTTCGGTGCGCTGGTCGAGTACGACGCGCTCGCCCCGGACGCCCCGGTGCCCGACATCGTGGCGCTGACCTGTGAGTCGGCCGGTGAGTCGGCCGGTGACGCGGTGTCCACCGTCGTGTGCCGGGCGCTGGCGGCGGTGCGGCGGTGGCTCGCCGATGAGCGATGTGGCCGGTCGCGGCTGGCCGTGCTGACACGTGGCGCGGTGGCGACCGCGCCCGGCGAGAACGTCGACGACCTCGGCGCGGCGGCGGTCTGGGGCCTGCTCCGCAGCGCACAGGCCGAGCATCCGGACCGCTTCGTCCTCATCGACCACGACGGTCACCAGGATTCCCGTACGGCGCTGGCCCCCGCGCTGGCCGCCGCGGCGGCCGGTGGCCATGCGCACCTCGCGCTGCGCCGCGGCCGTGTCCTGACGCCTCAGCTCGCTCCGCTCACCCCGCCCGTCGCCACCCCACCCCTGGAGGACGGGGTGCCGTGGCGGATGGACGTCACCAGCCAGGGCACGCTGGAGAATCTGGCCGCCGTCCCCTGTCCGGAAGCAGCCGGTGCCCTCGGTGCCGGACAGGTGAGGGTGGCGATGCACGCGGCCGGGGTGAACTTCCGGGACGTCGTCGTCGCCCTCGGCATGATCCCCGGCCAGGACGTCATCGGCAGCGAGGGTGCCGGAGTCGTGCTCGACATCGGCCCCGGTGTGTCCGACCTGGCGCCCGGTGACCGGGTGATGGGGCTGTTCTCCGGCGCGTTCGGCCCGGTGGCGTTGACCGATCACCGGCTGCTGGTCCGACTGCCGGAGGGCTGGTCGTTCGCCGACGCCGCGGCCACGCCGGTGGTGTTCCTGACCGCCATGTACGGGCTGATGGACCTGGCCGGTCTCCGGCCCGGCGAATCGGTGCTGGTGCACTCGGCCGCGGGAGGGGTGGGCATGGCCGCGACGCAAGTGGCTCACTGGCTCGGCGCGGAGGTGTACGCCACCGCGAGCCCCGGGAAGTGGGACACGCTGCGCGCTGGAGGAGTGGCGGACGACCGGATCGCCTCCTCCCGCTCCTTGGAGTTCGCCGACCGCTTCGGCCGGGTGGACGTGGTGCTGAACTCGCTGGCGGGCGACTACGTGGACGCCTCGCTCGGCCTGCTCGCCGACGGCGGACGTTTCCTGGAGATGGGCAAGACCGACATCCGCGACGGTGAGCGTGTGGCCGCCGTGCACGGGGTGCGGTACCAGGCGTTCGACCTCATGGACGCGGGCCCCGACCGGATCGGGGAACTGCTCCGTCTGCTGGTGTCGCTTTTCGAGCGAGGGACCTTCACCGCGCTGCCGACCCGTGCGTGGGACGTACGGCGGGTGGGTGACGCGCTGCGCTTCCTCTCGCAGGCACGCCACATCGGCAAGCTGGTGCTGTCCATCCCGCGGCCGCCGCGGGAGGGGGACACCGTGCTCGTCACGGGCGGCACCGGCACACTGGGCGGGCTGGTCGCCCGTCACCTGGTCGAGCGGCACGGGGTACGGGATGTCGTCCTGGCCGGCCGACGGGGGCCGGACGCTCCGGGCGCGGCCGAACTCGTCGGCGCCCTGCGGGAATACGGTGCCCAGGTGCGAGTGGTGGCCTGTGACGTGGCCGACCGGGACGAACTGGCACGGTTGCTGGACACCGTCCCCCGCCTGCGGATGGTGGTGCACACCGCGGGCGTGCTCGACGACGGGGTGATCGAGTCGCTCACCCCGGAGCGGGTGCGCGAGGTGCTGAGGCCGAAGGTGGACGCCGCGTGGCATCTGCACGAGCTGACGGCCGATCGTGAGCTGGCGGAATTCGTGGTGTTCTCCTCGGCCGCGGGTGTCCTGGGAAGCCCCGGGCAGAGTGCCTACGCGGCGGCGAACGCATGGCTGGACGCGCTGATGGCGCGCCGCCGGGCCGCTGGGTTGCCGGGCCTCTCCGTGGCCTGGGGACTGTGGGCCGAGCGCAGCGGGATGACCGGCCATCTGTCGGACCGGGACCTCGCCCGGATGGCCAGGGCCGGTGCCACGCCTCTCGCCACCGAGCAGGGGCTCCGGCTCTTCGACAGCGCCAGGGCGGCGACCGAGGCGGTCGTGCTGGCCACACCGCTGGACGCCGCGGCGCTGCGGGCACAGGCCGACGCCGGTGCGCTGCCCGCGCTCTTCCGCGGTCTGGTCCGTGCGCCGATCCGCCGCGCGACCGGCGCGGGTCCGGTCGAGGGTGAGTCGTCGCTGCGGGGCCGGATGGCCGCGATGCCGGCCGCCGAACGCGAACAGCTGGTGCTGGACCTGGTCCGTACTCAGGTGGCGACCGTGCTGGGGCACGGCACCCCCACCGCGGTGGACACGGCGCGCACCTTCGCGGAGGCCGGCTTCGACTCGCTCACGGCCGTCGAGTTGCGCAACCGGCTGCGCACGGCCACCGGGGTCGGACTGCCGGCCACCGCGATCTTCGACCATCCGACACCGGCGGTCCTGGCCGGCCATCTTCTCCGGGAGCTGGACGGCACCGTCGACGAGGCCGTGGCACGGTCCGCCGCCCCGGCTGCCGCCACCGACCGGGACCCGATCGTGATCGTCGGAATGGCCTGCCGCTATCCGGGCGGGGTGACCTCGCCCGAGGAGCTGTGGGAGCTGCTCGACACCGGGCGCGACGCGGTCGCGGATCTGCCGGACGACCGGGGCTGGGACCTGGACGGCCTGTACAGCGCCGATCCGGACAGCTCGGGCACCTCCTACGTCCGCGCCGGTGGCTTCGTGTACGACGCGGGGGAGTTCGACGCCGGCTTCTTCGGCATCTCGCCGCGTGAGGCGCTCGCGATGGATCCGCAGCAGCGGCTGCTGCTGGAAGTGGCCTGGGAGACGGTGGAGCGGGCCGGTATCCCGGCGGCTTCGCTGAAGGGAAGCCAGACCGGGGTGTTCGTCGGCGCCGCCGCACAGGGCTACGGAACGGGGGCCGGGCAGGCGGCGGAGGGCTCCGAGGGTTACTTCCTGACCGGTGGCGCGGGCAGCGTGGTCTCCGGTCGGCTCTCGTACACCTTCGGTCTGGAGGGCCCGGCGGTCACCGTGGACACCGCCTGCTCGTCGTCGCTGGTCGCGTTGCACCTGGCGGCGCAGGCCCTGCGGTCCGGCGAGTGTTCGCTGGCACTGGCCGGCGGGGTGACGGTGATGGCCACCCCGGGCATCTTCGTGGAGTTCTCGCGTCAGCGCGGACTGGCCGCCGACGGCCGCTGCAAGGCGTTCGCCGACGCGGCGGACGGTACCGGCTGGGGCGAGGGCGTCGGCATGCTGCTGCTGGAGCGGCTGTCCGACGCGCGCCGCAACGACCACCGGGTCCTGGCGGTCCTACGCGGCTCCGCCGTCAACCAGGACGGCGCTTCGAACGGCCTGACCGCACCGAACGGACCCTCGCAGCAGCGGGTGATCCGGGCCGCGCTGGCGAACGCCGGGCTGGCCGCGTCGGACGTGGACGCGGTGGAGGCACACGGCACCGGCACCAGCCTGGGCGACCCGATCGAGGCACAGGCACTGCTGGCCACCTACGGGCAGGAGCGGGAACGGCCGCTGCTGCTGGGCTCGATCAAGTCGAACATCGGGCACACACAGTCGGCCGCGGGAGTGGCCGGGGTCATCAAGATGGTGCTGGCGATGCGGCACGGAGCGCTGCCCCGGACCCTGCACGTGGACGAGCCGTCGACCCATGTGGACTGGTCGGCCGGTGCGGTGGAGCTGCTGACCCGGCCCGCGGAGTGGCCGGAGACCTCCCGCCCCCGCCGGGCCGGGGTGTCCTCGTTCGGCGTGAGCGGGACCAACGCCCATGTGATCCTCGAACAGCCACCCGCGGAGTCCGGGCTCGAACCGCGGCCGGCGTCCGGGCGGGCCCCGGCGGTGGTGCCATGGGTGCTGTCCGGCCAGGACGAACGCGGACTGCGGGCGCAGGCGGCCCGGTTGCGGTCCTTCCTGGCCGCGCACCCCGAGTCCGGCCCGGCCGATGTGGGCTGGTCGCTGGCCGCCACCCGCTCGGCGCTCTCGCACCGGGCCGCGGTGGTCGGGGCCGACCGGGCGGAGCTGCTGGCCGGACTGGCCGCGCTGGCGGCCGGCGAACCGGCGCCGGGCGTGGTCCTGGGCACCGCGGGCCCGGGCCGGGTGGGCGTGCTGTTCGCGGGCCAGGGCACCCAACGGGCCGGCATGGGAGGTGAGTTGTACCAGGCGTTCCCGGTGTTCGCGGCGGCGTGGGACGAGGTGTGCGCCGCGCTCGACCCGCACCTGGACCGTCCGCTCGGCGAGGTGGTGACCGACGCCACCGGCGCGCTGGACGCCACCGCGTATACGCAGGCGGGCCTGTTCGCCCTTGAGGTGTCGCTGTTCCGGCTGGTGTCCTCCTGGGGCGTGCGGCCGGACTACCTGCTGGGACACTCCATTGGCGAGCTGGCCGCCGCACATGTGGCCGGACTGTGGTCGCTGGAGGACGCCGCCAAGGTGGTGGCGGCCCGGGGTCGGCTCATGGGCGCGCTGCCACCGGGCGGGGCGATGGTGGCCCTGGCCGCGCCGGAGGACCAGGTACGCCCGTTCCTGACCGACCGGGTCGCCCTCGCGGCCGTGAACGGGCCGTCGTCGGTCGTGGTGTCCGGGGACGAGGACGCGGTGCGCGGTGTGGCCGGGGCGTTCGCCGCCCGTGGTGTTAAGACGCGGCGGCTGCGGGTAGGCCACGCCTTCCACTCACCGCTGATGGACGAGATGCTCAGCGCGTTCGCCGAGGTACTCGGCACGGTGGACTTCCGCACCCCGCGGACACCGGTGGTGTCGAACCTCTCCGGTGCGGTGGCGGGGGAGGAACTGTGCTCCCCCGCTTACTGGGTGCGGCAGGTGCGGGAGACGGTGCGGTTCGCCGCCGGGCTGGAGCGTCTGCGGGAGCTCGGCACGGGCACCTTCCTCGAACTCGGCCCGGACGGCACCCTCACCGCCTTGGCCCAGGCCCAGGTCACCGGCGCGGACGCCGAGTTCATCCCCACTCTGCGCGCCGACCGGCCCGAGCCGGTCACCGTCACCACCGCCCTCGCCCAGTTGCACACACACGGTGTGGAGCCGGACTGGTCCGCGGTCTTCCCCGGCGCCCGCCGGGCCGAGCTGCCGACCTACGCCTTCCAGCGCTCCCGCTTCTGGCTGGAGCCCTCCCGTACCCCCGGCGACGCGGCCGGCTTCGGGCTCGGCGCGCTGGACCATCCGCTGGTCGGGGCGAGGGTGCCGCTGCCCGACGCGGACGGCGTCCTGCTCACCGGCCGCGTCTCCGCCGACGCCCACGCGTGGCTGGCCGGTCGGCGGACGCTGGGCGTGCCCCTGTTCCCGGCGACCGGCTTCCTGGAACTGGTGCTCCAGGCGGGGCTCCAGTGCGACTGCCGGACGGTGGACGAACTCACCGTCCATGAACCACTCGTCCTCCCCGAGCGGGGCGGGGTCGAGGTGCAGGTGTCCGTCCGCGGCGCCGACGAGTCCGGCCGCCGCCCGGTCACCGTGTACTGCCGCCGAGACCAGCGGTGGGTCCGGCATGCCACGGCCGTCCTCGGTGCGGACCGGCCGGCCGCGCCGGAGCGGCGCCCCGAGACCTGGCCGCCCACCGGCGCCCGGCCGCTGGAGTCCGGCGGGACACCGGCGTGGCGCCGTGACGACGAGGTCTTCCTGGACATCGAGCTGCCCGAGGTGGCCGGGGCAGGTGCCGAGGCCGAACGCTGGACGCTGCATCCCGCCCTGCTCGACCAGGCGTTGCGCGGGGAGACGCCGGCAGGGCTGGTCACCGCGGCCGAGGGGACCCGTCTGCCGTTCTCCTGGGCGGGGATCACCCTGCACACGACGGGTGCCACGAAACTGCGGGTCACCCTCACGCCCGTCGGCCCGGACACGGTCTCGCTCCACGTGGCCGACGCCGCCGGAACACCCGTGCTGTCGGTGAACTCGCTGGTGTTCCGCCCGGTGTCCGGACAGCGGCTGCGCCAGGCCAACGCGGCACTGTTCCGGCCGGTGTGGGCGGCTTGCCGTACGCAGGCCGAACCGGACACCGGCCCCGTCCGGTGGGGGCTCGTCGGCGACCCGGACGCCTGGAAACCGGACACGCTCGGCGCGCCGGTCGCGCTCTATCCGGACCTGTCGGCCATCGAGGAGGTACCGGACGTCGTCCTCCTCCCGTGCGTATCCGAGGGCGAAACGGCGTCCGAGGTGGCCGTCCGGGTGTCCGAGGCCGCGCGGACGTGGCTGGCCGGGGAGCGGTTCGCCACCTCGCGTCTGGTGCTGGTGACCCGGGGCGCGCTCGCCACGGCGGCCGGTGAGGACGTAGAGGACCTGGCAGCGGCCGCGGTGTGGTCGCTGGTCGAGCCACTTCAGGCGGCCGTGGCGGGACGGCTGACACTCGTCGACACCGATACGTGCGATCTGCGCATGCTGCTTGCCGCGGTGGCCGTGGGGGAGGACCGGGTCGCGGTCCGGGCGGGAGCGGTGCTGGTACCGGACCTGGCCACGGCGCCGGCCACCGAGCAGGATCCGCCCGCCTGGGGCCCGGGGACGGTGCTGGTCACCGGCGGGTCGGCCACGGCCGTCGCCCGGCACCTGATCGCCGAACACGGTGTGCGTGACCTGGTCCTGGCCGGGGACGGCGACATGGCCGAACTGGCAGCACTCGGAGCCACGGTTCGGCTCGCCCCGTGTGATCCGGCGGACGGTCAGGCGCTGGCAGGGCTGCTGGAGGAGATTCCCGGACTGCGGAGCGTGGTGCACACCGCGGCCGACACCCCGGAGCCGACCCGGGCCGGCGCGCTCCCCCGGAAACCCCGCGGCCACAGCTGCGGTCGAGCGTGGCGGCGGCCTGGAACCTGCACCTGGCCACGCGGGGCCTGGAACTGGACCGCTTCGTGCTGTTCACCCCGCCGACGGGACACTGGGCCCCGCGTACGCCGACGCGCTGGCCGCACACCGGCGGGCTCGCGGACTGCCCGCGGTGTCCGTCTCCACCGACCTGGGCCTCGCCCTGTTCGACGAGGCATGTGCCGGGCCCGGCGAGGCGGTCCGGGTCACCACCGCCACGCCGGCCCCCGCACGCACCGAAGCGGTCCGGCAGCCGGTGGAACAACCCCCGGCGGCCGAGGCTTCCGCGACCACGTTGCTGGAGCGGCTGGCCGGGCGGACGGAGGACGAGCAGGACGAGATCCTGCTGGAGCTGGTCCGTAGCCAGGTGGCCATGGTGCTCGGCCATCCCGACGCCACCATGGTCGACCCGCACCGAGGCTTCGTGGACCTGGGCTTCGACTCGGTGGCGGCCGTGAAGCTCCGCAACCAGCTGGCCGGGGCCACCCGGCTCGACCTGCCCGCCAGCCTCACCTTCGACCACCCCACGGCGGTCGATCTCGCCCGCCATCTGCGCGCCGAAATGCTGCCCGACGACGCGGCGGCCGCCATCCTCGTGCTCGAAGAGCTCAACAAGCTCGACGATTCGATCCTCGTGCTCGACCCGGCAAGTGCGGCACGAGTGCGGATCTCGACCCTGCTCGAGGACCTGGCAGCGAAATGGGTCGAGCGGACGGATCGTCCATGACCACACACATCATCTCCGACGCACGCACGTGCCTGACAGACGCACGCACGTGCCTGACAGACGCACGCAGGTGCCTGACAGGCGCACGCACGTGCCGACGGACGCACTGCACCGTGCCCGCACACACCAGTCGCCCATGAGCGCATACGAGGGAGTCAACAGTGAGCGAGACCTTGTCCCTTCCGGGGACCGTGAAGGCCGAACGGCGTTGCCCGTACGACCCGCCGGAGGCACACCGCCGCCTGCGGGACGCGGGTGAACTGGGCAAACTGGAGCTGCCCGGCGGTCTGGTGATGTGGTTCCTGACCAAGCACGACGACATCAGGGCCATGCTGGCCGACTCCCGGTTCAGCGGTGCGAGGGTGCCGTTCCCGGCGATGAGCCCGGAGATACCGGCGGGCTTCTTCTTCTCCATGGACCCGCCGGACCACACCCGCTACCGCCGCACGCTCACCGCCGAGTTCTCGGTGCGCGGTGCACGCGAACTGACCGGCCGGATCGAGCGGCTGGCCGACCGGCACCTCGACGCGATGGAGGCGGCGGGCACGAGCGCCGACCTGGTGGCGGCCTATGCCAATCCGGTGCCCGCGATGGTGATCTCCGAAATCCTCGGCGTGCCGTACACCTACCACCAGAAGTTCGACCACGAGGTACGCACGCTCCGGGAGACCGGCGGCGACGATCAGGCCGTCGGCGCGATGGCGACCGCGTGGTGGGACGAGATGCGCGGATTCGTGCGTGCCAAGCGGGCCGAGCCCGGGGACGACATGATCAGCAGGCTGCTGCACCATGAGGTCGAGGGCGGTGCGCTGACCGACGAGGAGGTGGTCGGCATCGCGATGACCATCATCTTCGCCGGTCATGAACCCGTGGAGAACCTGATCGGCCTCGGCATGCTGGCGCTGTTCCAGGACGGTGAGCAGCTGACCCGGCTGCGGGAGAACCCCGACCTCATGGACAGCGCCGTGGAGGAGTTCCTTCGCTACTTCCCCGTCAACAACTTCGGCACCGTGCGCACCGCCACCGAGGATGCCGTGATCAATGGGCACCCCATCGCGAAGGGCGAGATCGTGGCCGGTCTGGTGTCCACCGCCAACCGGGACCCCGAGCGGTTCGCCGACCCCGACCGTCTTGTCCTCGACCGGCCGCACACCTCCCACCTCGCGTTCGGCCACGGTGTGCACCAGTGTCTGGGCCAGCAGCTGGCGAGGGTGGAACTGAAGGTGCTCCTCCAGCGGCTGCTCGTCAGGTTCCCCGCTCTGCGCCTGGCGGTGGCCCCGGAGGAGATCAGGTACCGGGAGAACACCTCGTTCTACGGTGTCCACGAGCTGCCGGTGACCTGGGCGGCCGAGTAGCCGCGGCGCGTGCGTAACGGGGGCCACGGAACGGGGACGTCCGGCGGCCCCGGCTCATTCCGGCGGCCCCCGGTTCATCTGGTCCGGGCTCATCCGGCCCGGGTGACGGCCGCCGCCTTGAGATCAGCCCAGAACTCGGGCCGGATGCCGATGCGGGGCCTGGCCGAGTGAGTAGCCCGCGAGGGCCTGGGCGGCCTTCTGCGCCTGCTTCGGGGCTGTGCTGTGCAACCGCTGTCTGTGTGAGCGCGAATCTCAAGCGCCGAGCCGGCCGCCGGTCAGCCGTGCCAGCGGGCGGCGGCGACGAGCCGCGCGCCTGCGCAGGACGACCGCGGTCGTGGCGCCCGCCGCGGCGGCACCGGCACCGGCGACGACTGCCAGGACCTTCCGTGCCTTGATCACCATCCAGGCCGAACCCGCCGCCGCTGCCGCCTTCTTGGGCGCCTCGGCGGCCACGGTACGACCGGTGGCCACGGCCTTCCCGGCGGCCACTTGAGCCTTGTCGGCGGCGACATGAGCGGTGTGCGCCGCGGTTGTCGCCGCACCGGTAGCGGCGGTCTTCGCCGTGGTCTCCGTCGTGCCCGCGGTGTCCTTGGCCTTGTCCGCGGTCTCCTTGGCCTTGGTGGCGGTGGCCTTCGCGCTCGCGTTGGCGTTCCGGGCAGTGGTGTGTGCGTTCTTCTTCTCGGTCATGTTCACCGCGTTACCACTCGACCCGACAGCAAACCCGCGCCCCGGGGCAATTGGCGCGGCGCGTCACCGGCTCGTGAATCGGTCATGACCGGCGCCGGGTGGGCGTCATGGCGTGGACGGCGCCTGGGCCGTCGAGCCCCGCACCACCAGACGTGGCGGGAGGACCACCTCGCGCGGGGTGGTCCGGCCCTCGTCGAGGCGCTCGACCGCGGCGGCCACCGCGCACCGGGCCTGCTCCTCGGCGCCCTGGCTGACGGTGGTGAGACTGAAGCAACTCAGCCGCGAGAGGGCGTCGTCGTCATAGCCCGCCACCGACACCTCATCCGGGACGGCGACACCGGCGCGGCTCAGTGCGGCGAGGACGCCGATGGCGCACTGGTCGTTGAACGCCACGACGGCGGTGGCCGGTTGGCCGTCGTCGAGGAGGTGGCGGGCGGCCCGTTCCCCCGCCTGTTCGGTGTGGTCCCCGGACAGGACGCGGACGTGCTCGCCCAGGCCGTGGCGCCGCATGGCGGCGCGGTAGCCGCGGCGCCGGTCGGTGGCGATGACGCCCTTGCCGCCGCCGATGTACGCGATCGAGCGGTGGCCGAGGCCCGCCAGGTGGTCCACGATCTGGCCGACTCCGGCGTCGTCCGCGCTGCGCACGACGTCCAGGTCCGCGTCGGCGATCCGGCGGCCGACGGCGATGACGGGCGCCTTGCGGTCGAGGGCGGTGAGCGTGGTGGCGGGGGCGGTCGGGCCGAGCAGGATGAGCGCCTCGCTGCGGAAGGCGAGGAGCGTCTCCACGGCGGTGTCCTCGTCGCGGGTGCGGGTCTGGGTGCTGAGGGCGAGGTCGTAGCCGACCGCCTCGGCGGCCGTGTGCAGATGCTCGACCAACTCGGCGTGGAAGGGGCTGTGGATGTCGACCATGACGCCGAGCAGCCGGGTGCGTCTGCGGGCCAGCAGGCTGGCGTTGCGATCGGGCTGGTAACCCAGTTCGGCCGCCGCCTTCAGCACGCGCTGACGGGTGCGTTCGCTGGGGCCGGGCGCACCGCGCAGGACCAGCGAGACCGACGCGGTGGACAGGCCCACGCGGGCGGCCAC
The DNA here is from genome assembly GCA_005405945.1 of Streptomyces violaceusniger. Taxonomy (GTDB): domain Bacteria; phylum Actinomycetota; class Actinomycetes; order Streptomycetales; family Streptomycetaceae; genus Streptomyces; species Streptomyces violaceusniger. The sequence goes on along the minus strand of BJHW01000001.1, from coordinate 1,697,869 downwards.
GTCCTCCAGCCGGAGACGGGAGTCCGGGCCCGTGCGAGCGGGCCGGTTCGCTGTGCGAGCGGGCCGGTCCGTCATCCTCCGGCGGTCCTCGGCGCCTGCCTCGTCCACATCTCCTCCGCCGGATTCTCCTCGTGCCACGCCCTTGACACACCCGTGAAACGCGATCGATAGTACCAGCACTTAAAGCGCTTTAAAAAGTTCTGTTGACCGGACAAAGTCACCACTCCATCGAGTCCCACGGCGCCCCGCGCGCCGGAGAGGAGCCTCAGTGACGACTACGCAGCCGATCGGGGTGGCGGTCATCGGCGCGGGCATGGCCGGCCGCGCCCATCTGGCCGGCTACCGGGCGGCGTCGACGATGTACGACGCCGGGCTGCCCGGAATCCGCCTGGTCGCCGTCGCCGACATCCACGAACCCTTCGCCCGGGACGCCGCCCGCCGCTACGGCTATCAGCGCGCCGAGACCGACTGGCGGGCGATCGCGGAGGCCCCCGACATCGACGCGGTCAGCGTCGTGGTCGCCAACCCGCTGCACCGCGAGATCGTGGAAGGGCTGCTGGCGGCGGGCAAGCACGTGCTGTGCGAGAAGCCGCTGGCACCGACCGTGGCGGACGCGGAGGCGATGGTCCGGGCGGCGGAGCGGAGCGGCCGCGTGGCGGCCACCGGGTTCACCCTGCGCCGCTCTCCCGCCATCAACGCCGTGCGCCGGCAGGTGACCGAGGGCCCGCTCGGGCGGGTGCAGCACTTCAACGGTCACTACTGGTGCGACTACGGCCACAACTCCGACGCGCCCATGAGCTGGCGCTATCGCGGTGGCCCCGGAAGCGGGGCGCTGTCCGACATCGGCAGCCATCTGGTCGACGTCGGCGAGTACTTCTGCGGTCCGGTGCGCGGTGTGCGGGGCGCGGTGCTCTCCATCCAGGTGCCCGACCGGCCCGTACCGCTGGGCGCCGCCGTGGGCCACTCGGCGGCCGTCGAGGTGAGCACGGAACGGCGGCGCGTGGGGAACGAGGACATCGCCACCTTCACCGCCACCTTCGCCTCCGGGGCCGTCGGCACGTTCTCCGTCTCCCGCATCGCCCGCGGGCTGGCCAACGCGCTCGGCTTCGAGGTGTTCTCCGAGGGCGGCGCCGCGACCTTCGACATGTCCCGCCCGGCGGAGTTCACCCTCGCCGACTCCGCCCCGCCCGCCGACTCGGACGGCTACCGGCGGGTCGTCGTCGGCCCTCAGCATGCGTACATCGCCGCGGGGCTGCCCATGGACTTCCCCGGTGTGGGCCACGGGCAGAACGACTTCTTCGCCTGGCAGGCCCGCGCCTTCCTCGAGCAGATCGCCGGCCTGGACCGGCTGCCGCACTGCCCCACGCTCGCCGACGGGCTGCACAACCTGCGGGTGCTCGACGCGATCGTCTCCTCCGCCACCGCCGACGGCAAGGCCGTCACCGTCCAGTAAGGGAACCCCGCATGAAGCTCGGTGCCTACACCGCCGTCCTGCACGACAAGCCCCTCGACGAGGCCTTGCGCATCCTGCGCGACCTCGGCCTGGACAGTGCGGAGATCAACTCCGGTGGCTTCCTGCCCGCCCCGCATCTGCCGATCGAGGCGATCCGCGCGGGCCAGGACGCCCGGGACGCCTACCTCGCGCGGTTCGCGGCGGCGGGGATCACCCTCACCGCGCTGAACTGCAACGGCAATCCGCTCCACCCCGACCCCCAGGTGCGCGACAAGCACGCCCAGGACGTGCGGGACGCCATCGAACTGGCCGCGCTGCTCGGAGTGAAGCGGGTCGTCACCATGTCCGGGCTGCCCGCCTCCGACCCCGGCGGCCGACTGCCCTCCTGGACCGTTCTGCCCTGGGACAGCGCCTATCTCGACGCACTGGACCACCAGTGGAACGAGGTGGCGATCCCGTACTGGAAGGACATCCAGGCGCGGGCGGCGCACGCCGATGTGACGGTGTGCATCGAGATGCACCCGCACAACCTCGTGTACAACGTGGGCACGATGGAGCGCCTGGCCACCGAGATCGCCGCCACCCACGTGGGCGCGGAGCTGGACCCCAGCCATCTGTTCTGGCAGGGCATCGACCCGGTGGCGGCCGCACGGCGGCTCGGCGGCCTGGTGTACAACGCCGCGGCCAAGGACACGCGCATCAACGAGGAGGCGAAGGTCAACGGCGTGCTCGACCACCGTCACGAGCGCGTTCGCCCCGATGAGCCCGGCGCCGTCTCCCTGGGCGGCCGCTACACCCTCAGCCGCTGGCCGAAGAACGCCTCCTGGGACTTCGTCGCGGTCGGCCGCGGCCACGACGTGCCCTTCTGGACCGACTTCCTGCGGGCGCTGGGCGACATCGACCCGGACATGGCCGTGAACATCGAGCACGAGGACGCGGAACTCGACCAGATCGAGGGTCTGCGCCTGGCGGCCGAGAACCTCCGCGCCGCCGCGTCCCGCCTCTGACCGGTGGCCCGTTCGCGCTGACTGCCGCCCAGTCGGCGTCCGACGACCAGAGCAACGCCAACACCATCGCCGCCCTCGCCGCGAAGGGAGCCCGCTGAGACCATGAAGATCGCCCTCGACCCCTTTATGATCCGTAACGTTCCGCTGCTCGAACTGTGCGCCGTGGTGGTGGAGTTGGGCTACGAGTGAATCGAACTCTCGCCGCGCGAGGACTTCATCCCCTTCTTCCGGCATCCGCGCGTCGACGACGGCACGGTGGCCGCGTTCCGCAAGGCGCTGGAGATCACCGAATATCCGGCCGCCTCGGCGTGATGATCCGGGGGCGGCGCACCGGCAGGCGCGCCGCCCCCGGATCATTCGGTGCCCGAGCCGCCCGAGCCGCCCGAACCAGCCGGACCCCCCGAGCCGCGCCGCTGCTGGACCAGCACAAACCCTCCGGCCAGGGCGAACAGACAGACGCCGATGATGATGCCCACGGCGGGCCACGCGGATCCACCGTCGGACGTCGCGGCCTTCGCGGGCTCCTTGCCGTCCGAGCTCGGCGCCCCGCCCTCCGGCTTCGGGGAGGGCGAGGACGAGGACGAAGCCGAGAGCGAGGGCGAGACGTCCGGGGTGGCGTCGGCGGCCGCGGCCTTGAGCCTCAGCACCGGCGCGGGATTCTCCGGCTCCGGGTCTCCGTCGCGGGCCACCTCGATCCATCGGGACACCTTGCCGCCCTCGTAGGTGTCCACGGCCTTGAAGGCCAGCGACGCGGCATCGGGCAACTGCCGTACGACGACGCTGTGTTCGGCGTTCTCGCCGGGTGCGAGCGCCGGGCCGCCGACGGTGTAGCCGTCATGGGCGGGCTTCAGCTTCCAGCCCTTCGGGGCCTGCTTCAGCTCCACATCGCCGGGGTCGATGCCCTGGGGCAACACGGTCCGGATCTCGGTGAAACCGGCCCCTCGTCCTCCGCCTCGGCCTCGAACGTCAGCGTGACGTCCTTCGCCAGGGCACGGGAGTCGGAGGCGGTCACCTCGGTGTGGGCCAGGGCGGGGGCCGCCGTGGCGAGGACGAGTGCCGAGCCGGCGGCGGCCAGGGCGCCGATCCGCCGCGGCCGCGGGCGGGACGGCAGGCGATGTGCTTTCACGGTATCTCTCCTCGTCCAAGGGGCCGACACCCGAACCTCCTCACCGGTCACCCGGCGCGCTCACCAGGTGCGTTCACATTCCCCGGTACGTACGGTCCAGGCGCGATGTTCAGCGTCGCCCCGGCCGGGAGCCCGCTTGCCCGCGGGGGATCCGGACTGTGTCTCCGCCCAGATGCCGGGGCCGTTGCGGCGGGCGTAACCGCCGCCGGGCACCACGATTCGGCTCCGTCGAACATCACGATGTGGAGGTCTTCGGGGCCCGCGAGAGGCGGGCCGGAGAGTGTCAGGACAGCATGAGGGCCGCGTCCCAATGTGGTGGTGTGCCGGGGCGGTGGAGGGTGAGGGCCACTCCCGCGGCGCCTTCCAGGAACGTGGGGGCGTCAAGGGGCGCCGGATGCGTGCGGGTGGGGTAGCCGAAGGCCGTGTCCGGCGCGAAGTCCGCGCACAGGCGCTCGGTGAGGGCGTCCGCGTGGCTCGTCAGGGCCGGGTCCCGGAGGTCGGCCGCGATCACGCGGGTGATGTGGGCGAGACCGGCCAGGCCGTGGCACAGGCCCGGGTCCGTCAGGTCGGTGAGACCGCCGGGGCGGCGGTGGACCGCGTGCATGGCGTCCGCCGCCGAGCGCACCCACTCCTCCTCGCCCAGCGCCGAGCCGGCGAGCTGCATCGCCCGTGCCACGCCCGGTGCGCCGTAACACCAGCTGGGGCGGTGCGGGGGCCGCGGGGCACGGTGTTCGGCGAGTTCCTCCTGGGCCGGGAACAGCGGGGGCCAGTAGGGGCCGCTGTCGTCGGTCTGCCGCCAACTCATCAGCCAGTCGGCGATGCGCCGGATGGCGGTGTCCTGGTCCGGCACCTTGATGCCCCGGGTCCAGCACAGGGACAGCAGGGCCAGCGGGCCCGCGATGCCGTGGCCCAGGCCCAGGTCGATCTGGTCGCCGTCCGTCTCCCGGCCCGGCCAGGGTGTCGCCGTCCAGCCGGGCAGGGTGTGCCCATGGCGGCGGATCGGCTCGGTCAGGGCGGTGAGATAGCGCAGGACCTCACGGACCGGCTCCGGATCCGCCGGCTCGGTCAGGAAGTAGCGGGCCAGTCCGCTGGCGCCGCCGATCACGTCGAACCGCTCGCGTGGCGCCGGCTCCGTGCCGTCCGCCAGCCGGATCTGCTCCAGGTCGAGGACGCGCCGGAGCCGGTCGCGCACGACGGTGTCCAGCTGGCCCAGCACGGTGGCGTAGTCGCCGGGTGCGCGCACGGCTGCCTTGATGGCGAACGCCAGCCCCGCCAGGCCGTCATAGAGGCCGTGGCCGCCGGATCCCGGGGCGGGACCGATCGTCTTCGCCGCGGCGGCCAGCCGGGCGTGGGCGATCGGCCTGAGCGCGGGGTCGTCCTTGCTGAGCTCGACGAACAGCAGGGCGGCCCCCGCCGAACCGCCCGACAGCCCGATCGGCAGATCGGCCGGTGGGCTCCACGCCTCGGCCCGCCGCGCGATCTCCGCGACCACGTCCTCCCGGCTCGAACCGGCCGTCGTATTGCTCGCGAGTGTTTCCTCGCGCGGGCCGCCGGCTGTGTTCATCGGTGGTTCCTCCTGAGGGCCCGCTCGGTGGCCGCCATGCCGCGGGCCACCGCGAGCGAGCGCAGCTCCGCGTCACGCCGGACACCTGCCAGCCGGTTGTGGTGCATGTGCAGAAGGCTCGCCATGACGCCGCGTTGGGACGCCGCCGGATAGGCGCGAAGTGCTTGTGCCCGTGCGGCGCGGGCGCTCAGGCCCAGTGCTCCCTCGCCGAGGAGGCCGAGCGCCGTCGACCGGTGCGTACGGAAGAAGGGGTGGTGCTCGTCGTCACGTGGCATGGCGAGGAACCAGTCGGGCCAGTCCTCGCCGTGGACCTGGCGCACCAGATCCACGTAGTGGGCGGCGACGAGGACGCCGACCGGAGTGGTGTCGGCCCCGGAGGCCAGACGGGTCAACTGCTCGATGACGGTCACGCTGTCCCGGTGGAAGAACCGCTCCGCCGCGTCAAGGGCCTCCGGACCTCCGTAGCGGACGGTCTCGGGCTCGTAGGTGTCCACGACCATCCGCCCGGCCAGCCGCTGCCCGTGCAGATCGTCGACCCAGTCCAGGACGGTCGGGGCGATCCGCGACCACACCACGTCCCGGTCGCCGTGGAACCGCAGCCGCAGATGCGGCTCGGGGTCGGCGTAGCGGATGAAGAACCACCGGCCGCCGTCGTCCGGCAGGGCTGCGAGCAGCCGCGGCAGATGGTCGACCAGCACCTCCTCCTGCTGGGCGGTGGCGGTGTAGAGCTTGCCGTAGAACCAGGAGCGGTGACGGCGGTCGTCCATGTCGACGGGCCGCGGTGTCACGGCGCCCGGGGTGCCACTCGCCGGGCGGGACACCCTCTCCCCGGCGGTGCGCGCCCTGGCGTCGGCCGTCTGCTCGCCGGTGCGCGCCGTGGCGTCGGCCGCGTGGCCGGGCAGGACGGGGATGAGTACTTCGCTGCGGTATGCGTCGCCACGGCTGTCGCACAGCCAGTGCTCGCCGTGCCCGCCGGCCTCGGGCGTCTCGTGCACCGCCAGTTCGCCACCCCGCGTCAGATCGCGCCGGAGCAGCGCCCGGTGCAGCGGTGCGGACAGGTCGAGCACCACCCGGCGGTCGCCGAACCCCACGCTCACCCGCCGGGGAAGGTTCCAGCGGGCACGCCACGCGTCCAGCGCCCGGCCCCACGCCTCGTCGGTGGCGCTCGCATCGGTCAGCGCGGGGTCGGACAGCCGCCATCGCGCGGCGGCCAGGACCGTACGGCCGTAGCGGACCCTGGGCAGACAGGGGGCGTTGTCCAGCGCACCCCACGACCACACCGACCACACTGGCCGGCCCATCGCCGGGATCTCGCGCAGCAGCCGTGCGGCCGCCGGTGCCAGGGCGAAGTTCAGCACGGTGGCGGACTGCGGCACGATCTCCCGTCCGGTGGTCGTGTCCACCACGTACAGCCGCTCCTCGTCGGCGGTCAGGGCCACATCGGCGACGCCTTGCACGGTCACGCCGGACGGCGCGTCGGGGAAACAGCCGACCGACAGCCGTCGGTCCCAGAACGCGGGCACCCGGGCCACGTTCGCGGCCCCGCCCGACATCGGCTGGAAGTCCAGGAGCACCGGCTCGGCCTGGGGACGGCACGCCGACGCGGCGGCCTCCCGGGCCAGTTGGGCCACCGGTTCGGGGTCGTCGAGCAGATAGGCGAACCGGCCGAACATCCCGCCGGGAGTGACCGATCCGGTCGTCTGCGACAGGACGAGAGAGAACTCCCCACGTGCGAGATCCGCGGTGGACGGTGCGGTCAGGTGGGCACACAGCTCCGCCGCGACCGGCGGTATCCGCCGCACCGTGCCGGACAGCCGCTCCAACGCGGCGTCGTCCAGGACGATCTCCCGCCGTCCCGTGGCGATCGCGGACAGCGCCCACTCCGTCAGCACCTCGTCTCGGTCCGGGTTCCGGTCGGCGCCGTCGATCGGCAACTGCCGTTCGCTGGTGGGGTGTTCGTAACCGGCCGGTGTGCCCAGGCCGGTGTGCGGGTCCAGCACCTCCATGAGCGGCACCGCCTGCCCGGTGCCGTACCGCTCCACGAACGCCCCGTGGTACTCGGTCAGGTGCCGTACGGACTCGTTCTTGGCGGACGCGCGCCACAGCGCCGTCGCGGCGCGTTCCGCCTCCCGCAGCACCTCCCGCGGCAGTACGACGTCGGCGTCCATCCGCAAATCGACCTGGAGCGGCCGGTCGTGCCGGTACAGCGACCGCAACTCCCCGACCGCGGTCCGCCAGCGGGACACGCCCGCGCCGAGCGGTTCGGCCTCGCAGCCCTCCGCCAGCTTCGCCACCCTGGCGACGGTATCGGCCTTCTCGCTCTCCCCGGCGGACGCCAGCACGTCCCGGAGGTAGGCCAGTGGGTCGGTGCGGGTCAGTGGCGGACGCAGCTCGGTGAGCAGGAAACCCTGCTGTACGAGCCCGATGAGCAGCCCCTCCACGACCTCCCTCCCGACCGCCGGGTACGCCGTCGTCAACCGCTCGGCGATCTCACCGGCAGCGATGGGCCGTTGCGCGCACTCCAGCGCCAGCCCGACCGCGGGAGTGCCGCGTACGGAGACCTCCTCGGTGCGGGACGACGGCGTATCGCCCTCGTCCGGGGCGGGGGCGAACGGCAGCACCCAGCGCTGTCCGCGCCGGAACGCCAGGCCGTTGGTGACCACGCGCAGCTTGCGCAGCAGCGCCGGTTCGCTCTCCCACGGCCGGATCAGCCCGAGCAGCCAGCCGCCGTCCGGCCGTACCGCGCCACGATGGGCGTCCCCCACCCGCGCCCGGCAGTCATCCGCGAAGGCGACCGGTGCGACCCCGGCCATCAGGCCGAACGGAGTGGGACGGCCGGCCGCACGCAGGACGTAGCGCGTCGTCCCCAACACCAGTTTGCGCAAGGCCGCGGGCTTCATCGGCGCCCCGCTGAACAGGGTGTGCAACGCGTGGTCGAGCGAGGGGCTGGAGATCGCCAGCGCCTCGCGGACCCGCTCGTCGGCGGTGAGCGCGGTGATGTAGCGCTCGACCTTCGCTCTGTCCCGCGGATCGAATTCCACGTCCACCGCGACGGTCTTCTCGACCATGGTGTGCGGCAGCAACGGCATGCGGAGCATGCCGACTTCCAAGGCGCGGAACGATACGTTGTCGCCGGACGCAGACACGGCCATTCTTCCCCTCTGGAGGAGGTGGCGCAGAGCCGGTACGAGGCTCGGAGGCTTCGGGCCGGCCCTGCGCCCTTGGTGGAATCAGGAGCTGATGCCGGACATCAGCAGCCCGAGATCACCGAACAGAGGCATGAGCTGGTCCAGGGGCCATTGGGGATCGAGACACTCTTCGCCGCGGTCGCCCCCTTACTGTCCTCCAGGTCACGCAGGCTGGAACGGACGTCCAGATCGAAGTCCGCGTTCGCGGAATCCATGGCGGCCTGGCCTTCGACACGCGTCGTCATAGCGACTCCTTTCGGGTTGAGGTGCATTGAGCTGTGCCCGAGGAGCGATCCAACATCTTCCCCCGGAATGGAACACAGCCATGTCAGTCTGTGGTGGCATCTGAGGGATAGTCCAACGTCAAACGCCCTATCTAGGGGCAACACCAGCGATATTGGTCATGGTCATGTCGTCCCCTTCCGGAGTGATGGCGTTCTGCGGGTCGGCGTTCCGTGGCGCGGCGGGGAATTTCCGCGCGGGCGGCCGCAAGACGGTGAACGCCACCGCGAAGGCCGCCACGATGAGCCCCGCTCCGACGGCGAAGGCCAGGTGGTAGCCGCCGGTCAGCGCCTCGGCCCGGCCCCTGCCCCGGGCGAGCAGGGTGTCCGTGCGGGAGGCGGCCAGGGTGGACAGCACCGCGACGCCCAGCGCCATGCCGATCTGCTGCGTGGTGTTGAACAGCCCGGAGACGAGCCCTGCCTCACCCTCCTTCGCACCGGACATTCCGAGGCTGGTCAGCGCCGGGAGGGCCAGCCCGAAACCGGCGGCGAGCAGCATCACCGGGAGGAGGTCGGGGAGGTACCGGGCGTGCACGGGGACGCGGATGAGCAGTCCGAGGACCCCGGTCAGGAGCGCCAGCCCGGTGAGCAGCACCGCGCGGTCACCGAAGCGGGCGCTGAGCCGCGCCGAGACGCCGAGGGACACCGCGCCGATGGCGAGGGCTGCCGGGAGCATGGCCAGGCCGGTCCTGGTGGCGTCGTATCCCAGTACGTTGCGCAGGTAGAGGGCGACCAGGATCTGGAACGAGAAGAGCGCGGCCACCATCAGGAGCTGGACCAGATTGGCCCCCGCCACGCCGCGCGACCGCAGGATCCGCAGGGGCATCAGCGGGGTGCGGGCGGTGGCCTGGCGGACCAGGAACAGGGCGATCAGGAGGATCGAGACGGCGCCGAGGCCGAGTGTGTGCGCCGCCGTCCAGCCGTAGTCCGCCACCTCGACCACGGTGTAGATGCCCAGCATCAGCCCGGCCGTGACGAGCAGGGCGCCGAGGACATCGGCGCCGGCCGCGAGGCCCGGCCCGCGGTCGGCGGGCAGGACGGGCAGGGCGACCGCGAACGTCAGCAGTCCGATCGGCAGATTGATCAGGAAGATCCAGTGCCAGCTGAGCGCGTCGGTGAGGAGGCCGCCGAGCACCTGGCCGATCGACGCTCCGGCGGCGCCGGTGAAGCTGAACACGGCGATCGCCTTTGACCGTTCGGCGGGTTCGGTGAAGAGCGTGACGAGGATGCCCAGGCTGACCGCGGAGGCCATCGCACTGCCGACCCCCTGGAAGAACCGGGCGGCGATCAGCGTCGCGGGGGTGGTGGCCACGGCCGCGAGCAGCGAGGCCGCCGTGAACACCGCGGTACCGGTCAGGAACACGCGCTTGCGGCCGATGAGATCGCCGATGCGGCCCCCGAGCAGCAGCAGACCGCCGAACGCGATCAGATAGGCGTTGACGACCCAGCTGAGCCCGGCGGGGGAGAACCGCAGATCGCTCTGGATGGCGGGCATGGCCACCGTAACGATGCTGCCGTCGAGGATCACCATCAGCATGCCGGTGGCGATGACCCCGAGGGCCAGTCGGCGTGAAGGGGGACGCGGGTGGATGTCGGGTCGGGAGAGGTGGCGGACATGCGGACACTCCTGTCAGTAGGCGCGACAGGAGTGACCGTAGCAGATGGTTTTGTTGCAGACTATTTGTTTCGGTTCTACTTGCGGTCTCGACGGCCGCGTGCCGGGCCGCGCGGGCGCCTCCGCTCTACTTCTCGCGCTGCCGCGCCCTCCGGGCCGGGCGGGGGCTCTCGGCGGGCGTGGCCAGATGTCCCTCGGACAGCCGGGTCAACGCCCTTATCAGCGCGGCGCGTTGGGTCTCGGGGAGCGCCATCAGCGCCTCCCGGTGGACACGGTCCACGATCTCCTGGCTCCGCTCGGCGACCCGCGCGCCCTCCTCGGTGACCGCGATGATCCGGGCCCGGCGATCGTGGGTCGAGGCGCGCCGCTCCGCGAGACCCGCCTCTTCCAGGGCGTCCACCGTCACCACCATCGTGGTCTTGTCCATGTCGCCGATCTCGGCGAGCTGCGCCTGGGTGCGCTCCTCCTCCAGGGCGTGGACCAGTACGCAGTGCATCCGCGGCGTCAGCCCGATCTCGGCGAGCGCGGCCGACATCTGGGTGCGCAGGACGTGGCTGGTGTGATCGAGGAGGAACGACAGGTCGGTTTCGGTCTTGGTGGGCGCCATGGCGGTCATATGGCCCAGGGTAACAATTCGATCCGTACTGGATTATCCGGAACAGTCCATCCGGGGGCTGGAGGGCCGAAGGGGCGGGGGCCGGGGGCCGGGTCAGCCGTTGCGGTAGAGGGCGGTGAGCAGTTCGACCGCGGTCTGGGTGGCGGGGTGCGGGTCGTCCCGCCACCAGGCGAGGCGCACCGCGATCGGCTCGGCGTCGCGGACCGGCCGGTAGGCGATTCCGGGCCTCGGGTACTGGTTGGCGGTGGACTCCGCCGTCATGCCGACGCAGCGGCCCGCGGAGATCACGGTGAGCCAGTCCTCCACGTCGTGGGTCTCTTCCGTGGCCGGCCGGGAGTCGGGCGGCCACAGCTCCGCGGTGGTGGTGCCGGTCCTCCGGTCGACCAGCAGGGTGCGCCCGCTGAGGTCGGCCAGCCGGACCGAGCGGCGCCTGGCGAGCGGGTCGTCGGCGGCCACGGCGCACAGCCGCCGCTCCAGCCCGACGATGGCGGAGTCGAAGCGGCGCTCGTCGAGCGGTCTGCGCACCACGGCCAGGTCGCAGGCGCCCTCCGTCAGCCCGGCGGTGGCGGAATTGACGCGGACGAGGTGCAACTCCGTCTCGGGATGCGCCTGTGCCCAGCGGCGCTGGAAGGCGGGGGTGTGGCGGCCCAGCGCGGACCAGGCGTAGCCGATCCGCAGATGGGCGTGGCCCGATACGGCCTCTCGGATCAGGCCGTCCACCTCGGCCAGCACCCGCCGGGCGTGTGCCACCACGCGCAGCCCGGTGCCCGTCGGGGTCACCTCACGGGAGGTACGCCGCAACAGCCGTGTGCCCAGGGCGCGTTCGAGCGCGGCCAGGGTCCGGGACACGGCCGCCTGGGAGACACCGAGCGCGATGGCGGCGTCGGTGAAGGTGCCCTCGTCGACGATGGCCACGAGGCAGCGCAGTTGCCGTAGCTCCACATCCATGCGCCCATCGTATAGATAGCGCGTCGAACGCATTTTGCGTATGCACGGGCCGAGCGCACGATCGACGCATGCGACTCGCCCCCGCGTCACGCACCCCGTCCATACGAGCGGCGGAAACCGCACACCGGACCGCGCCGACCCCTGCCGACTCCGACCCGGGCCCCGAGCAACAGCCGACCCGGCGGCGGTTCGCCGGTGTGGCCACGATGATCGGCAGCGGCCTGTCCAACCAGACCGGCGCCGCGATCGGATCCCATGCCTTCCCCGTCATCGGCCCGGTCGGGGTCGTCGCCGTCCGCCAGTACGTGGCCGCGCTCGTCCTGCTGGCCGTCGGCAGGCCCCGGCTGCGGAGCTTCACCTGGTGGCAGTGGCGGCCGGTGGTGGGGCTCGCCGTGGTGTTCGGCACCATGAACCTGTCCCTGTACAGCGCCATCGACCGCATCGGCCTCGGGCTGGCGGTGACCCTGGAGTTTCTGGGTCCGCTGTGCATCGCGCTCGCCGGTTCACGGCGCCGCGTGGACGCCTGCTGTGCGCTGGTCGCGGCGGCCGCCGTGGTGACCCTCATGCGTCCACGGCCCTCGGCCGACTACCTGGGCATGGGGCTGGGGTTGCTGGCCGCCGTGTGCTGGGCGTCGTACATCCTGCTCAACCGCACCGTGGGGCGGCGAGTCCCCGGCGCCCAGGGGTCGGCCGCGGCCGCGGGGATCTCCGCGCTGATGTTCCTGCCGGTCGGGATCGCCGTCGCCGTCCACCAACCGCCGACCGTGAGCGCCGCGGCGTACGCCATCGTCGCGGGCGTCCTCTCCTCGGCCGTGCCGTACCTCGCGGACCTGTTCACGCTGCGCCGCGTGCCCGCCCAGGCGTTCGGGCTCTTCATGAGCGTCAACCCCGTCCTCGCCGCGCTGGTCGGCTGGGTCGGTCTGGGGCAGGGCCTGGGGTGGATGGAGTGGATCAGCGTGGGCGCCATCGTCGCGGCCAACGCGCTGAGCATCCTCACCCGGCGCGGATGACAGACCGGCGGCCGGCCCGCCGCCCCGGATGGCCTGGGGGCGGAGACGCGCTCCGCCCCCAGGCCATCGCTCAGCCCGCGGCCTCGAACAGCACCTCCGCGGCGGCGATCGCCTCGGCCAGGGCGGTGGGCTCCGGCCGCAACCCCGCCACGATCGCATCGATGGCACGCAGGTCCGCCCGCTGGAGGAGCCGCTTCTCGTTGGTGACCCACTCACCGCGCGCCGCCAGCACCGCGTGTGCCGTCTGGAGGGCGGCGGTCGCCACCGCCCCCGCGACCTCGGTGGCCTGGCCACGTGCCACGTACGCGGCCGAGGCGTACCGCAGCGTCAAGGCCGCGCGCCCGCGCCACACCGGGGGCGCCGCCTCACGCAGCGCCTCCGGGTACTCCGGTCGGGGGAGGGTGCCCCGCAGCACCTGGTTGAGGGCGAGTTCGGCCACCACCAGATAGCTGGGGATGCCCGCGAGGTGGAACATCAGCGGCTCCCAGTGGAAGCGGCCCCGCCGCGACTCGGCGAGTTCGTGTTCCACCACCTCGAGGTCGCGGTAGTGGATGTCCACGCGCCGTCCGTCGATCGTCAGCCAGGCGCCCCCGTTGAAGACACCACCGCCCCACTCGCCGAGCTCGGAGACCTCACCCTCCCAGCCGACGGCCCGCAGGGCGGCCGGGTCGAAGCCGCCCCGGTAGTACAGGGCCAGGTCCCAGTCGCTCTCCGGGGTGTGGGTGCCCTGCGCACGCGAGCCCCCGAGGGTCACGGCGCGCACGGCGGGCAGGGCGGCGAGTCGCTCGGCGACATCGTCGAGGAACATGTCGTCGGTCATACGGATCCGATCGTTGTGAAGTGGATGACGGGTGCCGCGGGCACACCGAACACACGCCACGCCGGAGCACGGGCTCGAACGGCGGCGTTCATACGGATCGGTGTGCCGGGTCATCACTCCATGACGCCGATCTTACCGCCCCGCCAAGAAGCCCATGGCGGGGGAACACCGATGGACGGCGGGACGGGAACACCGGCGGACGGCGCGGGCGGTACGGGCCAGGGGCGGGTCAGCCCTTCACCAGGCCCAGGCGGAACAGGCTCTCCGCGGTGTCCAGGATGGTCGTCACCGGGTCGCGAGGGGTCCAGCCGAACACGGAACGCGCCTTCTCGGTGCGCAGGACCGGTACCCGCTCCGCCCCGCCGGCCGCTTCCCGCGCTCGTTCGTCGTCGAACTCCCGCGTGGGCACCCGGGCGGCGCGCTCGCCGAGGTGCTCTGCCAGCACCCGGGCGATCCACAGGAAGCTGACGGCCCGGTCGCCGCCGGCGAGGAAGCGCTGTCCGGCCGCGGCGGGATGTGTCATGGCCCGGAGGTGGAGGTCGGCGACATCGCGTACGTCCACCATGCCGAAGTGTGCGCGGGGGACGGCCGACATCGCCCCCTCCAGCATCGCCCGGACGTGCTCCGTCGAAGCGGACAGCCGGGGCCCGAGCGCCGGACCGAAGATCCCGGTCGGGTTGATCACCGTCAGTTCGAGGCCGTCCGCCTCCTTCGCCACGAAGTCCCAGGCGGCCAGCTCCGCGATGGCCTTCGAGCGGATGTAGGGCGGGTTGTCGTCCTCGGGGTCGGTCCAGTCGCTCTCGTCGTACTCGTCACCGTCCTTGGGGCTGTATCCCACCGCGGCGAACGAGGACGTCATCACGACCCGCCGCACACCGTGGTCCTGTGCGGCCCTCAGCACACGAAGGGTGCCGTCGCGCGCGGGGACGATCAACTCGTCGGCGTTGTCCGGCTGGACGGAGGGGAACGGTGACGCGATGTGGTGGACATGGGTACATCCCGCCATCGCGTCGTCCCAGCCGTCATCCGCGGTCAGGTCGGCGCTGACGATGTCGAGCCGCCCGCCGGGATCGACACCGGAGGCCGCGACGGCCGACCGGACGCTCGCGGCGGCGCTGGTGGCGGCGTTCGTGGCGGCGTTCGTGGCCGGGCCGTGTGAACGGACCGTGGTGCGGACCCGATGGCCGTTCCGCAGCAGGCCGCTGATCACATGGGTGCCGACGTAGCCACTGCCTCCGGTCACCAGGACGAGTTCGCCATCACCGCCGTCGGTACGGGAGTTGGCAACGGCGTCAGCGGACACGGGGGTCGTCTTGCCTTCCATGGGTCCTTCGGATTCCTTCCCACGTGTGTTTCTCGCTGCGCTGTTCCTCACAGCGCGTCGATGACGTCCGTGAGCTCGTCGATCGCCCGGCGCTCGGCACCGGCGTCGGCGCGCTCCCGGGCGTCCCACATGTCCGCCTTGAGCCGCAGATAGCGCAGGCGGACCTCCATGAGCGCGATCTCCCGCTCCAGGCGGTCCGCGTTGCGCTGGAAGAGGTCACGCAGGGGAGCCGCGCCCCCCGCGCCCTCGTCGAGGAGACTGAGGTAGGCACGCATGTCCCGCACGCTCATGCCGGTGGATCGCAGGCACCCCAGCGACTTGATGGTCTCCACCACGCGGGGGTGGTAGCGCCGGTGGCCGCTGTCCCGGTCGCGGTCCACCGCGGGGATCAGGCCGATCTTCTCGTAGTAGCGCAGTGTCGGTTCGGAGAGGCCGCTCAGCCTCGACACCTGCTGGATGGTCATCGGGGAGCCCCGGACCTCGGTCTCTGTCTCTGTCGCCGTCATATGACGAGCATCCGACACTTGAAGCGCTTGAGGTCAAGTGAGCGCTTGAGGTCCTTCAGGCCGGTCGAGCGCTCGCGATCAAGGGCGCTGATCGGCCTTCCGCGCCGCGGCGGAGACGGCGGGCGGGGGAGTGGGTGCGCCGGGGCGCTTCCCGGCCGTGGCGATGGGGATGTCGCGCATGAGGAGCAGCGCCCCGAGGGCGAGGAGTCCGGCGGCGCCGCCGTTCCAGGCGACGGTGGAGCCGATGGCCGTGGCGGTGGGCGCGGCCGCGCCGGAGTGGCCGATCAGGGACTGGGCGCAGGCCAGGCCGACCGCGCCACCGATCTGCTTGGTGAGCGCGGAGCCCGCGGTGGCGGTGCCCATGTCGGCACGTGAGACGGCGTTCTGGGTGGCGATGGTGAGCCCGCCCATGGCCGGTCCGGCGCCGAGCCCGACGAACAGCAGCAGAACGGACGTCAGCGCGAGAGGGGTCGTGGCCCGCAGGGCGACGAAGGCGGCGGTACCGGCGGTGAGCAGCCCCGCCCCGATCAGCAGGACCGGCTTGACGTGCCCGCTGCGCAGCACGGTGGCGGCGGTGAGCCGGTTGCCCAGGGTCATGCCGATGAGCAGGGGGAGCAGCAGCAGACCGGAGGCGGTGGCCGAGTGGCCGCGGACGTGCTGGAAGTACAGCGGCAGGAAGATCCCGACCGGCACCGCGGCGACCTGGAAGAAGAAACCGGCCGTCAGCAGGGCCGTGTAGGTGCGGTGCCGGAACAGCCGCGGGGGCAGGACGGGGACGGCGGCCCGTCGCTCGACCGGTACGAGCGTGGCGAGCAGCGCCAGACCGCCGAGCAGACAGCCCAGCACGGCCGGGTCCGTCCAGGAGGGCGCGTGTCCGGCGGTCGCGTTGCCCTTGAGGCTGAGGCCGGTCAGCGCGAGCGCGAGCCCGGCGGCGAGCAGGAGGACCCCCGCCACGTCGAGTCGGCCGGACGGCGGGCCGACGGGACGGCGGTCGGGCAGGGCCAGGGCGATGACGGCGCCCGCGGCCAGCCCGAGCGGGAGGTTGAGCCAGAACGCCCAGCGCCAGCCGACGTGGTCGGCGAGTACCCCGCCGAGCAGGGGGCCGCCCACCATGCCCAGGATCATCATGGCGGCCATCGCCGTCTGCATCCGGATCAGACCCTGGGGGCGGGACGGCGGGTGGAGATCGCGGACCAGCGCCATGCCGAGGGTCAGCAGGGATCCGGCGCCCAGGCCCTGGAGCGCGCGGGAGAGGATCAGGGCGGGCATGGAGGCGGACAGTCCGCAGGCGACCGAGCCGACCAGGAAGACGGCGAGCCCGCCGATCAGCAGTCGGCGGCGGCCGTAGAGGTCGGAGAAGCGGCCGTAGACCGGCACGCTGACCGAGGAGGTCAGTAGATAGGCGGTGACGAGCCAGACGTACCACGAGTCGCCTCCGCCGATCCGCTCGACGATGCGGGGCAGCGCGGTGCCGACCACCGTGCCGTCCAGCATGGCCAGGAAGGCGCAGCCCAGCAGGGCGAGGGTCACCAGGGTCCGACGGTGGGGCGGCAGCGCCTCGTAGGTGTCGGGTCCGCTCACCGGGCCTCCTCTGGCGCCGTGAGCGCACCGTGCAGGAAGAGGTCCACGACTTCCTCGGTGGTCAGCGGGTCGGGGGCGCCCAGGCGCCCGGCCGACATCAGCGTCAACTGGAAGGCGTCGGCGAGCCGTTCCGGGGCGAGCCGCAGGCGGTCCCGGTCGGGTTCGAACAGCGCGGCCAGCGCGGCGCGTGGCCGGACCAGGCTCGCCTCGCGGTCCGGGAGCCGCCCGTCCTTGCCGGGCTTGGGCGCCATGCGTTCCAGCCGCCCGGCCGCCGCGAGCGCTCCGGCGATCGCGCCGATGCGCGCCATGTGTCCGCGCACCACGTCGGCCGCCTCGGCGAGCCGGTCCGCCAGTGGCTGGTCCAGGGCGATCGACTCCAGGTGGGCCACGGTGTCATCGGGCCGCACGGCCTCCGCCATGCAGGCCGCGAGCAGGGCGTTCTTGTCCTCGAAGACCCGGAAGATGGTGCCTTCCCCGATGCCCGCGGCCCGGGCGATCTTCGCGGTCGTCACGGAGGCGCCGTATTCGACGACGAGGGGGAGCGCCGCAGCGACGATCATCGCGCGGCGCTGGTCGGGATCCATGGCCGGAGCGCGGCGACGGGGCGGGGTGGCGGGGTTCTCTGCCTTCTCTGTCATGCGGGACACGGTACGGAGTGAGTACTCACTCTGTCAAAGCGCATCACGGAGGAGAGCGCTGGTGAGAACTCCGGTTTCGACGCCGCGGTCAGCGCGCGGCCAGCAGGGTCCGGCGCAGGCCGCGGCCCGCTTCGGACGGGGGATGGTTGCGCGAGGCGGCGAGGCCGAGGCCGTGCAGCGGCGGCGGATCGGCGAGATCGACCCGGCTGAGGCCGGGCTGCGAGGCGATGGCTTCCTCGGGCACGAAGGCGAGCCCGAGACGCCGCCGGACCATGGTCAGGACGGTGGCGGTGTCGACGACCTCCAGTGCCACGGTGCGCTGGACTCCGGCGGCGCCGAAGAGGCTGTCGACGATGGTGCGGTCGCCCCACCCCGCGGGGGAGTCGATGAAGCGGCGGTCGGCGAGGTCGGCATAGGTCACGCCGTGGGCCTCGGCGAGGGGGTCGTCGGTGCGGCAGGCCAGCCCGAGACGTATCCGCGACACATCATCGATGATCAGATCCGGGCCGAGGACGGCGGGGCCGTGCGGGGGCACGGGCAGCAGCATGAGGTCGAACCTGCCCTCGCGCAGGGCGGTGGCGTGTCCGGCCAGCGGGCCGGTCGAGTGGCGCAGCCGCACCACGACATCGGGATGCTCGGCCTGAAACGCGCTCAGCGCGCCGATCAGGTCGAACGAGCCGGTGGACAGGACCGTCCCGAGGGTGACCGTGCCCTGGCGGGCCTGGACCGGCCCGGCCGCCGAAGCGGTGCGCACCGAACGCTGAACAGCACGTGCGGAGACGGCGCCGGGCGGGCGGCCAGGCGCCGATGCCCTCATCCGTTTCCCGCCGCCTGCCCGGCGGACAGGGAGTCGGGCAGGGCAGTGGCGGCCGGTTCCTCGGGTCGTCCCTTGCGGAAGTACCGGAGCGGCGACGGGCCGCCCCGGAAACACCACAGCGCGATGACCGGATCGCAGATCGCACAGCCCAGCGACGAGCCATGGGCGAAGGGGACGATGGGGTTGCCCTTGACGTGATGCACGATGTCCCACGCCGTGTGCAGCAGCCAGCCGACGCCGATGAAGGTCCACGACTCCAGACCACGGTAGGCCACGTAGGTGGCGACCACGGTGAAGGCGAACTCCCAGCCGTCCAGGCCGCCGCCGCTGAGGTAGGCGGCGCCCGCCCCGCCGACCATGATCGCGTTGAAGCGTCGGCGGTGGGGTTCGCGGATCAGGGACATCAGCAGCGCGTAGAGGAGGCCGATGAAGACCGGAGCGATGTATTGGATCATTGCGGAAGAACTTCCTGCGGGTGACGGAACGTTGGCCGCCCGGCACGGCGAAACGCACCGTCCGCGCCACCTCCACGGACGGCTCGGGGGCGCGACCGGGAACCGGCGCGGCGACGGTTCACCACGCTAGATCCGCCCCCGGCCACCCCACAGGGCCATTCCCGACACGTTCCAACGGATAATCGCCGGGCGGGCCGGAGCATCGCCGGAACCGGGCCATCGCCGTGGCCACGGCCTTCGCCCGGCCGCCCTGCCCCGGTGGGCTCTATGCTGAGCGCGATGTCCGCACCTCAGGGCCAGGGCCCCACCTTCCGTGAACTCGTCGTCCAGGCGCTGTCCTCCGTCGAGCACGGCTACGATCTGCTGGCACCGAAGTTCGACCACACCGCGTACCGGACTCCGGGCCCGGTGCTGACGTCCGTGACCGGCGCCCTGCGCCCGCTCGGGCCCTTCGGCAGCGGCCTCGACGTGTGCTGCGGAACCGGCGCGGGCATGGGCGTGTTGCGGCAGGTGTGCCGGGAGCGGATCACCGGCGTCGACTTCAGCGCGGGCATGCTGGCCGTGGCCCGGGACCGTACGCGGGCGGCGCCGGACGCCCCGCGCACGGACTGGGTACGCGCCGACGCGCGCGCCCTTCCGTTCGCGCCGGTCTTCGACCTGGCGGTGAGCTTCGGGGCGTTCGGCCACTTCCTGTCGCGGGAGCGGCCCGGGCTCTTCGCCCAGGTCCACTCCGTGCTCCGCCCGGGCGGCCGGTTCGCCTTCCCGATCGTGGCACCGGCCCGCCCGGGGTCCCGCCCGTACTGGTCACTCCTGGCGTTCGACACCGCGATGCGGGTGCGCAACGCGGTGTGGCGGCCGCGGTTCGTGATGTACTACCGGACCTTCCGGCTCGGGGATGTGTGGAAGGAGCTGATCGGGGCCGGGTTCGAGGTCGAGCTGCGTCCGCTGGATGACCTCGGCCGCCGGGCGGACGGCAGTCCGCGCTGCCGGCTGGTGGTGGCCACCCGGCCGGTGTGAGCGGGCCGCACGCCACGGAGCCGTTGCCGGGCAGGACGTCCAGGCCGTGCAAGAACCGTTGCCCGGCACGATGTCCAGGCCGCGCGCGAGTTGTCGTCCGGCACGACGTCCAGGCACCGCGCGACGCGCGGGAGCGCCTCGGTGGCCATGTGCTCCTCGACCCCGACGGCCCCGACGACTCCTACGCCCGCCGCCCGCCGTCGACCGACAGCGCGATCCCGGTGACGTAGGACGCCGCGTCCGAGCAGAGCCAGACCGCCGCGGCCGCGGCCTCCTGCGGGGTGGCCAGCCGGCCGAGGGGTGTGATCGCCTCCTGCATGGCGAGCATGTCGGTGCCGGCCACCACCCTTTCGAACCCGGGAGTGCGGGTCGGGCCGGGGCAGACGGCGTTGACCCGGATGTCGCGCGGCGCGTAGTCGACCGCGGCGACCTTGGTGAGCCCGACGATGCCGTGTTTGGCGGCCACGTAGGCGGGAGCGGTCGGGATCGCGTACAGGCCGCCGTTGGAGGCGATGTTGACGATCGCGCCGCCGCCTTCGAGCAGGGGCAGCTCGTACTTCATGCACAGGAAGGTGCCGGCCAGGTTGACGTGGACCACGCGCTCGAACTCGTCCAGGGGCATCTGGTCGAGCTGCCGGTGGTGCGAGGCCAGGCCGGCGTTGTTGACGGCGAAATCGAGTCCACCGTAGGCCGCGACCGTGCGCTCGACGGCCGCACGGACGGAGTGTTCGTCGGCGATGTCGACGGGAACGGACAGTGCCTTCCCGCCGTCCTTCCTGATCATCTCGGTGGTCTCGGCCGCCGTGCTCTCGTCGATGTCGAGCACGGCGACCGCGGCGCCGGCCCGGGCGAACTCCAGCGCCGCCGCGCGGCCGATCCCACTGCCGGCGCCGGTGACCAGACCCACCTTCCCGGTCATGTCGCTCATACCAGCGGCTCGTGGTTCGCCCAGGCGACCTTGTACGGGTGCCGCGCCTGCCAGTGCTCGATGACCTCGTGCATGCCGGGCGCGGTGAACGCCTTCGCCAGCGCCTCGGTGTCGGCCACGGCCACTTGCACGATCGCGGTCGCGATCAGCGCCGGAATGGCCTCCTCGCCGGGGATGGGAAGGTGGCGCCGGGTCACGACCGACCGCACGAGACCGGAGTCGAGCATGACGCGTTCGATGTCCGTGAGGTATTGGTCGAGTTCGGTGTCGGGCAGTGGCTGGTCGAAGGAAACGATCATCGTGTGGTAGATCATGCCTCGATTCTTGGGGGTGCACTCCACCGGTGTCCAAGACCGGTTGGGAATCCGGCGATAACCTGGAGGCATGATCGAACTGGAGACCCGCGAGCTCGAGTACTTCCTGGCGGTCGCCGACGAGCTGCACTTCGGCCGGGCCGCCGTCCGGCTCT
This sequence comes from Streptomyces violaceusniger, assembly GCA_005405945.1. Classification (GTDB taxonomy): domain Bacteria; phylum Actinomycetota; class Actinomycetes; order Streptomycetales; family Streptomycetaceae; genus Streptomyces; species Streptomyces violaceusniger. The sequence continues at coordinate 1,676,506 of BJHW01000001.1, read as the reverse complement.
CGATCGCCCAGCCGGCGCTGTCGAAGGCGATCCGGCGGATCGAGACCCGGCTCGGTGTCCCGCTGTTCCTCCGCTCCAGCCGGCGCGTCGAGCTCACTCCGGCCGGGGAGGCGTTGCGGGAGCACGGGCGGCATGCGCTCAACGCGGTCGGCGCCGCCGTCCGGAACGCCCGGCGCGCCGGTGACACCCAGGCACAGCTGCGGCTCGTGCTCAAGCCCGGTGGCGACGCCGGCCTGCTGTCCGGGATCCTGGCCGAGTACGCCCACCAGCCCGACGCACGCCGGGTGGACATCCTGTTCAGCGGCCCCGCCGACCGCTCCGACATCCTGCGCGACGGCCGGGCCGACGTCGGCCTGCTCTACGCGCCGTTCGATGATCTCGACGGCCTGGCCCACGAGACGTTGCACACCGAGGACCGCGTGGTCATCGTCCCGTCCGGGCACCGACTGGCCGGGCGCGCCGCGGTGCGCATGTCCGACCTGGAGGGTGAGACGCTGCCGCCCTGGAAAGGGATCCCCGGGGGCGACGGCACCGGGCCCGACGTCGCCGACGCGGTCCAGTTGCTGCACATGATCAGGGTGCGCCGGATGATCGGGGTGCTGCCCCGCTCGCTGGTCGAACCGGTCCCGGCCGACCTGGTCTGCGTCCCGGTGGCCGACGCGCCGCCCAGCCGCCTCGTGCTCGCCTGGAACGAGCGGGACCGCCGGCCGCTGGTCGCGTCGTTCGTGGCCGCCGCGCTCACCGCTCATGTCCGTACCGACACTCCCCGAGGGCCACACACGACGGCGACCGATGCGGCCGTGGCGACGACCTGAGGCTGACAACCTGTCAGCTACTCAAGGGAGTTCACAGTGCGCTCATTCCTCACGCGCCTGGCCGCCGTGCTGGCCGCCTTGGCCGCGCTGGTCGCCGCGCCCGGTGTCGCGACGGCCGCCCCGTCGCGGGTCGCCGACGACTGGAACCCGCCCGCGAACCTCGTCCAGCCGCTGGGCGAGGTGTGGAACCACGTCGAGTCGACCTATCCGGACCTCTACGGCTTCCGCAACTACGGCTGGGACCAGGTCATGGCCAACAGGGGAAGCGTCAACTACTGCGTCCGCTGGGAGTCGGACGCGCCGGTCAGCGCCGCGCTGCGCGACCAGATCCACGCCGCGCTGAAGAAGCAGTTCGCCAAGTGGATGGCGGCCATGGTGGAGAACGGCAAGGGCCACAACGCCTGGCCGTACACCAACGTGCCGGTCAACATCGTCGGCTGGGCGGTGAAGAACCGCTCGACGCCCCAGTGGACCGACAACTCGGTCGACATCTACGCCGGGAACCTCGACAGTGGCGGCGCCCCGCAGTGTTCCCCCGACTGCGGCCGCTTCTTCCACCAGGACGGCAACTACTCGCGCTGCCCCGGCGGTGCGGCCCGCCACTATGACCAGTCGCTGTGGCTGACGAAGGGGTTCCAGGGCGGGGCCGGCGGGGACTGGGGCCAGCGCGTGGGGCAGGAGTACTTCACGGGACTGGTCCCGAAGCGCCCGTCATCGGCCATCTACGAGGAAATCGGACCCACCCGGAACCAGTCGAACTCCGCCACGCCACCCGTGCGTCCGGCCGCCACGCCACCCGTGCCGTCAGCCGCCACATCGTCTATGCGCCCGGCCCCCACGCCACCCGTGCCGCCGGTCGCCGGACCGGTGGCGAAGAGCCCCAGCGTCGCCCCGATCCACTTGCCCGCCGTCGCCGGGAACGGTGCCCCGAGCGGCCTGAACCCCCGCCCGTCCGCATCGGCCGCGAACTGGCACACCGCGCCCGGCCGCACACTCACCCGCAGCCGTACGGCCGAGCGCCCCCTCCGCGGCGGCACCGGCGCGACGGCGTCCACCTCGGTGGCGTCCTGCGCCGCCGTACGGCATACGAGGACGATCCGGTCACCGTCGTGGCACAGGCCCACCCAGGCGTAGGTCTCGCCCAGGACCACCAGCCCGGCCCGGGACCCCGCCGTCGCGGTGGACAGGCTCATCGAGGTCGTCGCGGTGAACGACTCGGCGGGCAGCCGCTGGCCCAGCACGTTGGGCAGCAGCCGGAGGTCATGGGCGACCGGGCTCGGCCGGCAGACCAGCGCGAGCCGGCTCGGGAAGCGGCGCAGCGACCACCACGCCGGATCGGCGTTCGCCTGCCACATCCACTGCTTCCCCAGCTCCGCTCCGGTGAACTCGTCGCTGGTGGCGGGCGCGGCCACCTCCATCGGCCCCTTCACCCGCGGCTTGGTGTGCACCAGCACCGGCGCGCCCCGGCCGCTGCCGTCGTCGGTGCCCATCACCGGCCAGCCATCGGTGCGCCACCGCATCGGCTGGAGGTGCACCACCCGTCCGTAGGCCCCGCGGTCCTGGAAGTGCACGAACCAGTCCTCACCGCTCCCGGTGGTCACCCATGCCCCCTGGTGCGGCCCGTTGACGGGGGTGTCGCCCTGGGCGAGGACGATGCGGTCCTCGTACGGGCCCCAGATGGAGCGGGAGCGGAACGCCGACTGCCAGCCGTTGGTGACGCCTCCGGCCGGAGCGAAGATCCAGTACCAGCCGTCCCGCTTGTAGAGTTTCGGGCCCTCCAGCGTGGTGTAGCCGGGGAGGTCGTCGCCGTTGATCACGATCCGGCCCTCGTCGAGCAGAGCGGTCCCGTCCGGGCTCATCCGGTGCAGGGTGAGCCGGTTGTTGATGCCGCTGCGGCTCTTCGCCCACGCGTGGACCAGATACGCCTGCCCGTCGTCGTCCCACAGCGGACACGGGTCGATGAGCCCCTTGCCCGGCTTGACCGGACGCGGTGTGCTCCACGGTCCTCGCGGGTCGGTGGCGGTCACCATGAAGATCCCGAAGTCGGGGTCGGGGTAGAAGATCCAGAACTTGCCGTCGTGATGGCGCAGGGCCGGGGCCCACACCCCTTCGCCGTGCCTGGGCTCGCTGAAGTGGTCCTCGGGCAGCAGCTCGGTCAGGGCGTGTCCGATGACGGTCCAGTTGACCAGGTCGACCGACCGCAGCACGGGCAGTCCGGGAACGCGGTTGAAGGTGGAGGCCACCAGATAGAAGTACGGGCCCACCCGGATCGCGTCGGGGTCGGACCAGTCGGCGTTGAGCACCGGGTTCTGATAGCGCCCGTCGCCCAGGTCGGCCACCCACGGCAGGTCCGCCCGGGCCGATTCCAACCCACCTCGGGTCACCGCGTCATCTGCCCCAAGTGGCCCGTCGGGCCGTGGTGTTGTTGCCGAAGCCGGGGTGGCGCCGCCGATGGCGCCGAGCACCGTCGATCCGGCGACCGCGCCGAGGCCGGTCCGTAACACCTGCCTGCGACCGTGTTCGCTCACTGTTTCCTCCGGGGCGGCTCATGGGTGTGGTGCGTCCGTCGGTAAGCGCTTGCTGCCGGAGTCTGTCAGCGGGTCGCGGCGTGGGCAAGACGGGGTGGGAATCCGCCACAGGGCGATTGGGCCGCCCCGGCAACCTCCTGGTGCACGGTGACGACAGTCGCACGGCAGGAGTCGTCGAGCAGTGGGAGTGAGGGGCCATGGAAGCCGAACGTCGAGGGGTGGGGCGCGGCAGGCGTCGTGTGCCGGGGGTGGCCGTCGGCGCTCTGGCCTTGGCCGGTGCGGTCGCCCTGCCGGGGCAGGGCGCGTTCGCCGAGGGCGGGCGGGGACCGGCCGCCGCGTCCTGGAAAGCCGATGTCGCCGACGGTTTCGCGTCGGTCAACGCACTCGGGCAGAACGGTACGTACGGGGGCCGGGACGGCCGTACGGTCACCGTGCGCACGCTCGCCGACCTCGAGAAGTACGCGACCGCACCCGAGCCGTACGTCATCGTCGTGGCCGCGGCGATCACCATGGACCCCAAGGGCAAGGAGATCAAGGTCGCCTCGGACAAGACGATCGTGGGCTCGGGCACGTCGGGCCAGATCGTGGGCGGTGGCTTCTTCCTGGGCCAGGGCGTGCACAACGTCATCCTCAGGAACCTGACGATCCGCGACTCCTACGAGGGCACCTGGAACGACAAGGAACACGACTGGGACGCCATCCAGATGGACGGCGCCCACCATGTGTGGATCGATCACAACGATCTGCGCCATATGGCCGACGGGCTGATCGACAGCCGTAAGGACACCACCTATCTCACGGTGTCCTGGAACCGGCTCCAGCAGAACAACAAGAGCTTCGGCATCGGCTGGACGGAGAACACCACGGCCGACATCACGATCCACCACAACTGGTTCCGCGAGAGCGAGCAGCGCAACCCGTCCGCCGACAACATCGCCCATGCGCATCTGTACAACAACTACCTGCAGGACGACCCCGGCACGGACATCAACTCCTCCTACGGCAACTACGCCCGGGGGAACACCAAGATGGTGCTGGAGAACAGCTACTTCCAGGGCTTCAGGAACCCCGTCATCAAGGACAGCACCGCCACCCTGGTCCAGCGCGGCAACGTCTTCGTCAACACCTCCGGCCGCAACGAGAGCGGTGGCACCGCGTTCGACCCGAAGGCGTACTACTCCTACTCCCTCGACCCCGCCGACCGGGTGCCGTCCATCGTGAGCTCCGGCTCGGGCCCCACCTCGGCCATCGGCGCCACCGGCTGACGCGGCGCCACCCTCACGGGGCGTCGGGGGCGCCGGAGCCGTCGTAGCCGGGAAGGGCCAGCGCCGAATGCGTTTCCCGGCCTGCGCTGTTGAGCACGGCGGCCGGATCGCGCAGCGCCTTGTTGCGCCGGGCCAGGTCCTCGGCGGTGCGAGGGGAGACGCCGGCGCTTCCCTCGCCGGCGAGGGCCTGGTTCCGCTCGGCGAACGACCGCAGGGTGCGCTCGTACCCCGCGAAGGCGTCGTCGTGGCGGGCGTGTGCGGCCAGTTCACCGGCGAGGACGTACGCGCCGACCAGCGCCAGACTCGAGCCCTGGCCGGAGAAGAACGACGGCGCGTAGGCGGCGTCGCCGACCAGCGCGACCCGGCCCGTGGACCACCGTGGCATATGGATCTGGCTGACCACGTCGAAGAAGAGGTCGTCGCTGTCGCGCATGGCGGCGACCATGCGCGGGACCTCCCAGCCGTACCCGGAGAACACCTCGGCCACGAGGTCGCGCTGGGCGGCGGGGTCGCGGAAGGCGTCGAAGGGCGGTTCGGGGCGCAGGAAGCTGAGGAAGGCGTGGACCCGGTCGTCGTCGCGGGCGCGTAGAGGACGGCGGTCCGGCCCGGGACGTTCCAGGTGAGCCCCTCGTGTGCGAGCCCCAGGTGGTTGGGCATGGTGAATCCGGCGAAGCAGTGGTCGAGGTAGCGGTGGTAGCGCTCCTCGGGCCGAACGCCAGGCTCCTGGTGAGCGAGTGGATGCCATCGGCGCCGATGACCAGGTCGAAGGTGCGCCGGGCGCCGCCGCGGAAGGTCACGTCCACCCCGCCGTCGTGGTCGTCGAGGGTGGCGATGGAGTCGTTGAAGAGGATGTCGACGTCGTCCCGGATCGCGCCGTAGAGGATCTCGGCCAGCTCTCCGCGCGGGATTTCGAGGTCATGGCCTTCCTCGCCGCCGGAGATGGCCTCGGGCCGGATGGCGGCGATCGGATCGCCTTGCTCGTCGAGGAAGGAGATCCGGCGGATGCCGACGTGGGCGTCCCGGAGCCGGGGGAGCACCCCCATCCGCCGGACGACCTCGACCGCGGTGCCGCGGATGTCGATGGGGTAGCCGCCACCGCGCAGTGCGGCCGCCTTCTCGACGAGGGTGACCGCGAAGCCGTACCGGCGGAGCCAGTAGGCCAGCGCGGGACCGGCGATGCTGGCGCCGGAGACCAGGACCGTGCGCCGCGGTGCGGTGTTCATGGCGCCCATGGGCGCTCCTCTCCGGCCCTCCCGCGGGAAGAGCCTGAACGCATACCTAACTCAGGTATCCTTTTTCTTGGCGTGAAGAGCCCCGGAGGTGCGGGGTCGATGGGAAGACTATATACCTAACTTAGGTAGATGTGGAGGCCGGGCATGACCGCCGAGGGACCGGAGGCCGGACAGGGCGGCGACGGCGAACGCGACCTGCTGGCCATGCTGCCCCGTCTGACGCAGCTCAGCGGAGCCCTGAACCGGGGCCGGGCGACCGAGCGCGCCATGGAGGCCGCCGGTGTATCCGTGGACCGCCCCGGGATGTCGGTGCTGGTCGCCCTGCGTCTGGCGGGCACCCCACTGCGCGTGGGGGAGATCGCCGCGCGGCTGCAGGTGGTCGGGCCCCATGTCACCCGGCAGGTCAACGAGTTGGCGCGGCGGGGGCTGGTCCGCCGGGTCACCGATCCGGACGATCAGCGGGCCCGGCTCATCGAGCCGACCGCCGAGGGAGCGGCGGCCACCGACCGCTATATGCGGACCGTCCTCGGATGGTTCAGCGACGCCCTCGCCGGCTGGAGCCCCGATGACCGTGAGGTGTTCGGCCGCCTTCTCGCGCGCTTCGTCGACGACCTCACCGCCCACCTGAACTCCTTCGGCGACGATCGGCCCGCATGAGCTGATATCAGGGCGGTCCGCGTTGCCCGCGCGGCCTATGGGAAACGGCCTATGGGAAAGGGGGAAGGACGGGGCGAAGGTAGGCGTCGATGGCCGCCTGATCGTGGCTGCGGATGGCGATGTGCCCGTCGGGGCGGACCAGCACGCACTCGCCGTCGGTGGCGGCGTACGCCCGCCGGGCGTGGCCGCCGGTGTCGGTGATCTCGCCACCGATCTCGCCGTCGATGGCCACGGCGCGGACCGCGGGGTGCGGTGGCCGGGGCCGTACCCCGAATCCGTAGAGCGTCCAGTGACCGCCGCGCTGGAGGTCGAACAGCCGCACCCGCCGCCCGTCGGCCCGGTGGCAGGGAGCGTCGGGTGCGCGGTCCCCGGCGCTCGGCCCCTCCGCCTCCGCGGGCCCGGCGGGGGCGAGGGGCCCACCACGGTAGGTGTGACCCGTCTGCAGCATCCGCTCGGTGTCCTCGCCGTGCTCGCCGACGCTCTGTCCCATGAGGCGGGAGGACAGGCCGAGCACGGCCGCCGCCACCGGAAGCCGCTCGGCCTGGTAGGTGTCCAGGAGTGACTCGTCGGCGCCGTGGAGCACGGCGGCCAGCTTCCAGCCGATATTGACGGCGTCCTGGATGCCGGTGTTCATACCCTGGCCGCCGGCGGGGGAGTGGACGTGTGCGGCGTCTCCGGCGAGCAGGACCCGGCCCACGCGGTAGCGGTCGACCATACGGACGTTCAGCCGCCAGCGCGAGAGCCATGTGGCCTCGCGCAGCCGCACCGCGTCCGGCCCGATCAGCGTGTCCACGATGCGCTGGAAGGTCTCGAGGGTCGGTTCGCCGGTGTCGCCGGGGGCGACGGGCGCCTGGATCTGGAAGGTGTCGGTGGCCGGCAGCGGACACAGCGCGACCGAACCGCCCTGGGGGCCCTGCCAGATGTGCCAGTGGTCGCGGTCCAGGCCGTCCAGCCGGACATCGCCGAGCAGCATCCGCTCGTCCTCGTCGGTCTCGCCGAGGAACGCGACGTCCAGCAGGCGGCGGACCGTCCCGGAGCCGCCGTCGGCGCCGATCACATAGCGGGCCGTGGCGCGCGCACCGTCGGCGAACACCACCTCGACATGGCCGGTGTGCCGCACCAGATCGGCGACCGGGCTGTTCCACTCCACCTCGGTGCCCAGCTGGTCCAGGCGCTCGCGCAAGGTCTCCTCCACCCGCCACTGCGGGATCAGCAGGGTGCGGGCGTACGGGCTGTCGGGCGTCGGCTCGGCGCCGCCGCTGAGGTCCACGTCCCGGAAGGTGCCGTCGGCGTCGTGGAACCGGACCGGCATGCGGAAGCGGCCGAGGGTGATCAGGCGCCCCGCCACCCCGAGGTTGTCCAGGACTTCCAGGGTGCGGGGTTGCAGCCCCTTGCCGCGCGAGCCGTTGAAGGGGGCCGCCGCACTGTCGGCGACGCGGACACTGACACCTCGTCGGGCGAGTTCGCAGGCGGCGGTGAGGCCGGTCGGACCGGCGCCCACGACCAGCACATCGCAGTCGGTGGCGGGGGTGGTGGTGTCCATGGTGGCGCTCCAGATGTCGGGACGGCGCGGGGCCGAGAAGGGCACGGGGCAAGGTCGCGTACGTCGTACGCGACGAGTACAGCGAACGCTAACGTACGATCACTGCCCATGGTGAACTGGGAGAAGGCCGCGCAACCGGCGAAGGCGGCACGAGCCGCGCTGTCCTACGAGGCCATCACGGTCGCGGCCATCGAGGTCGCGGACACCCAAGGGCTCGACGCGGTGACCATGCGGAAGGTCGCCGAGCACATCGGCGCGGGCGCCATGTCCCTCTATCGCTATGTCGACAGCCGTGACGACCTGATCACCCTCATGGTCGACCGGGTCAGCGCCGAGGCCATCGCCCCGCCCCCGACCGGCGACTGGCGTGCCGATCTCACCGAAGCGGCCCACCGGATCCGCCAGGTGACCCTGCGCCACCCCTGGCTGGCCCGACACGCTCTCAACGCCGAGGACTTCGGGCCGGGCACGCTGGCGATGACGGAGTCCACCCTGGCCCTTCTGGACGGCCATGGGCTGGACACCGGCGACATGCTCGACGCCTGGCGGACCCTGCTCGCCTTCGTCCAGGGCCATGCCTTCGCCGAGGCCCGCCGGCACGAGGCCCGACAGCGCCGGGCCGACGGGAGCGAGACCGGCGCGCCCGGGCCCTCGTTCCTGGACCGGGCCGCCGAGAGCGGTGAGTACCCGCTCTCCGCGCGCGCCCTGCTGGAGGCCGTCCGGCACACCGATCCGCGGGACGCCTTCGACCGCCGCCTGGGACATGTACTCGACGGCCTGGCCCAGGCGTTCTTCGAGCGCGGCCGGCGGTAGCCGCAGGGCCTCTTACCGAGGCGCCCCGCCCGTCTCGACCAGCTCGGCCAGCTTGTCCAGGGCCATGCGCTGCCCCAGCTCGTTGTCGGCGGCCGGTACGGCGTCGGGGATTCCCTCGTGCAGGAGGTGGACGTCCGTGCCGCCGCCCTCCGCGTCGGTGAGCGTGGTCGTCATCGTCATCGTGGAGCGCAGCGCGGGGTCCGCGCTCTCGAACTCGAGCACCTCGACCACCCGCTCATCCGGCACCAGCCGGATGAAGCGGCCGTGGTAGGTGTCCGTATGGCCACCCGACTTGCCGGTGCTCGCCGGGTCGTCGTAGACGAGGGAGATGCGGAACGTGCCCCCTTCGCGGGCGTCGAACTCATGCACCCGGCTGGTCATGCCCTCGGGCACCCGCCAGGCCGCGACGGCGCTCGCGTCGAGGAGCGCGCGGTAGACGGCGGAGCGAGGGGCGTTCACCCGCCGGGAGAGTCGCATGGCGTACATGCGCTCAGCCTAGGGTCCTTCTGACGGATCTCCGCGGCGTCGCGACGTCCGGCACGCCCTCTCGCCGCACCGCACGAAAGCCCGAGTAGCTCCGCTACGAGGGCATCCGCGCGGCACGCCGAGAGCACGCCCCGGCTGCGGTCTTCGGCCGCTGCGCGGCGGGCGCTCCTTCCTCCACGGAGATCCGTCAGAAGGACCCCAGCGGCCGGACGGCGGGTACATGAACCGATGGCACCGGAGTCGTCGCCCCGGATGTGCGGGGGCGGCGGAGGTCTAGCGTCCGGAAAGACCTCCGCCGCCGGGACACCCCGTCCACGGAGCGTTGTCGAGGGGTGCCGTTCCGGGGGAGTGGGGTCAGCGCTTGACCTTGCGGGTCGCCCGCAGCCACTCCTTGTTCATCGCGGTGATGGAGAACAGCGGGATGCCCTTGGGACAGGCCGTGGCGCACTCACCGGTGAGGGTGCAGCCGCCGAATCCCTCGGCGTCCATCTGGGCCACCATGTCCAGCACCCGCGTCTCCCGCTCGGGAGAGCCCTGGGGCAGCACATTGAGATGGTTGACCTTGGCCGAGGTGAACAGCATCGCCGCGCCATTGGGGCACGCCGCCACGCAGGCGCCGCAGCCGATGCACTCGGCGTGCTCGAACGCGTAGTCCGCGTCCGCCTTGGGCACCGGAGTGGCGTGTGCCTCCGGCGCGGACCCGGTCGGGGCGGTGATGTAGCCACCGGCCTGGATCACCCGGTCGAACGCGGAGCGGTCCACCACCAGGTCCTTGATGACCGGGAAGGCAGAGGCGCGCCACGGCTCGATGTCGATGGTGTCGCCGTCCTGGAAGGACCGCATGTGGAGCTGGCAGGTGGTGGTGCGCTCCGGGCCGTGGGCGTCACCGTTGATCACCAGGCTGCACGCACCGCAGATGCCCTCACGGCAGTCGTGGTCGAAGGCCACCGGCTCCTCGCCCTTGACGATGAGTTCCTCGTTGAGGACGTCGAGCATCTCCAGGAAGGACATGTCCTGGGAGACGCCGTCGAGCTCGTAGGTGGCCATGGCACCGGGGGTGTCGGGGTTCTTCTGGCGCCAGACGCGCAGGGTGAGCTTCATGCGTAGCTCCGCTGGGTGGGGTGAACATACTCGAAGGTCAGCTGCTCCTTGTGGAGCACGGGGGCGGCGCCGGTGTCGGTGAACTCCCAGGCCGCGGCGTAGGAGAACTCTTCGTCCTGGCGGGCCGCCTCACCGTCGGGGGTCTGGGACTCCTCGCGGAAGTGGCCGCCGCAGGACTCGGCCCGGTGCAGGGCGTCCAGGCACATCAGCTCGGCCAGCTCCAGGTAGTCCACGATCCGGTTGGCCTTCTCCAGCGACTGGTTGAACTCCTCGCCGATACCCGGCACCTTGATCCGCCGCCAGAACTCCTCACGGATCTGCGGGATGCGGTCCAGCGCCTTGCGCAGCCCCTCCTCGGTGCGGGCCATGCCGCAGAACTCCCAGACCAGCTCGCCGATCTCGCGGTGGAAGGAGTCGGGAGTGCGGTCGCCGTCCACGGCCAGCAGCCTGGCCAGCCGGTCCTCGGTCTCCCGCACGGCCTCCACGGCCGCCGGGTGCGCGGCGTCGACCTCGTCCTTGTGCGGGTTGCGGGCCAGGTAGTCGTTGATGGTCGACGGCAGCACGAAGTAGCCGTCGGCCAGGCCCTGCATCAGCGCGGAGGCGCCGAGCCGGTTGGCGCCGTGGTCGGAGAAGTTGGCCTCGCCGATCGCGAACAGCCCCGGCACGGTGGTCTGCAGGTCGTAGTCGACCCACAGCCCGCCCATCGTGTAGTGGATCGCGGGGTAGATGCGCATCGGGACCTCGTACGGGTTCTCCGCCGTGATCCGCTCGTACATGTCGAAGAGGTTGCCGTACTTCTCCTCGACCGCCTTGCGGCCCATCCGGGCGATGGCGTCCGCGAAGTCCAGATAGACGCCCTGGCCGCCGGGGCCGACGCCACGGCCCTCGTCGCAGACGTTCTTCGCGGCGCGGGAGGCGATGTCGCGCGGCACCAGATTGCCGAACGACGGATAGATCCGCTCCAGGTAGTAGTCGCGCTCGTCCTCGGGGATCTCGGCGGGCGGACGGGTGTCGCCCTTCGCCTTGGGCACCCAGATCCGGCCGTCGTTGCGCAGCGACTCGCTCATCAGGGTCAGCTTGGACTGGTGGTCCCCGGAGCGCGGGATGCAGGTCGGGTGGATCTGGGTGAAGCAGGGGTTGGCGAAGTACGCGCCGCGCCGGTGCGCCCGCCAGATGGCGGTGGCGTTGGAGTTCATGGCGTTCGTCGACAGATAGAAGACGTTGCCGTAGCCGCCGCTGGCCAGCACCACCGCGTCGGCGAAGTACGTGGAGATCCGGCCGGTCACCAGATCGCGGGCGACGATGCCACGCGCCCGCCCGTCGACCACGATCAGGTCCAGCATCTCGGTGCGCGCGTGCATCTCCACGTTGCCCGCCGCGATCTGGCGGGACAGCGCCTGGTAGGCGCCGAGCAGCAGCTGCTGGCCCGTCTGGCCGCGGGCGTAGAAGGTGCGGGAGACCTGCACACCGCCGAAGGAGCGGGTGTCCAGCAGACCGCCGTACTCGCGGGCGAAGGGCACGCCCTGGGCCACGCACTGGTCGATGATCTCCACCGAGATCTGTGCCAGGCGGTGGACATTGGACTCGCGGGCGCGGAAGTCGCCGCCCTTGACGGTGTCGTAGAACAGCCGGTGGATCGAGTCGCCGTCGTTGCGGTAGTTCTTCGCCGCGTTGATCCCGCCCTGGGCGGCGATGGAGTGGGCCCGGCGCGGCGAGTCCTGGTAGCAGAACTGGACCACGTGGTAGCCCTGCTCGGCCAAGGTGGCGCCGGCGGCGCCACCGGCCAGCCCGGTGCCCACCACGATGATGGTGTGCTTGCGGCGGTTGGCGGGGTTGACCAGCTTGGCCTGGAAGCGGCGGGTGTCCCAGCGCTCGTTGACCGGCCCGGAGGGGGCCCGGTCGTCCTGGATCGGCTCGCCGACGGTGTACTCGGTGTATTCGCTGTACGAGGTCATGGTCAGCTCACCACTCCGGTCATGACACCGACGGGTATGGAGATGAACCCGGCGGTGAGAACGATCGCCAGGGCGTTGGCGATGGCCTTGAGGGCACGGTCACGGGTGTGGTTGCCCGCGCCGAGGGTCTGCGCGGCGCTCCAGAAGCCGTGCCGGACGTGCATGCCCATGGCCAGCATCGCCACGATGTAGATGACGTTCCCGTACCAGGTGGAGAAGGTGTCCACCACGTTCTGGTACGGATGGCCCTCCTGGAATCCGCCGGAGTGCGTGGTGCCGGTGGTGAGGTCCAGGATGTGCCAGACGATGAACAGGCCCAGGATCACCCCGCCCCAGCGCATGGTCCGGGTGGCATAGCTCATCCGTGGCTTGGTGTGGACGTACTTCTGCGGGCGGGCCTTGATGTCGCGCCGGCTCAGCTGGTAGGCGGACACGGCGTGCAGGATCACCGCGGCCAGGAGGACGACACGGGCGATCCACAGGCCCCACTCATGGTGCAGAACGGGGGCTCCCATGACACGCAGCCAGTGTCCGTAGGCGTTGAACTCCCCGGGACCGAAGAAGATCTTCATGTTCCCGAGCAGGTGGGCGCAGAGATAACCGATCATGATCAGACCGGTCACGCCCATGACGATCTTCTTGCCGAGGGTCGATTGCCAGAAATTGAGCGCCATGGACGGCCGCCGCTCCGCCCGCGTCGGACGCTGCTCCGGCCGCGTTGTCAATGCCATGAACACGACGGTAGAACCGGGCGGGTCAAAAGGGCCAAGATATGATTCTGATCATCTCGATAGGCGATGCCTATCGAGGGCCGCTCGGATCCGGCCACGCTTGACATCGGCGTCCGCGCGGCCAGCGAAAACCGGTCAGCGGAAACCCTCGTGGGTGATGGCGAGCGCCTGGCGGAGAAGGTCCACGACGTCGTGCTCGCGGCGTTCGAGAGCCGTCTGCCCGACGACGCGGAAGGCGGCGAGGAGGGTCGCGGCGAGGACCTGGGCCCGCAGGGGCGTGTCCGGTCCGGCGGGGAGGCGCTCCTCGACGGCCACGGCGAGATCGCGTTCGGCGGCGGCGTAGGTGGCGACCAGCTCGGGCAGTAGCGCCGGGTGCAGACGCAGGGTCCGGTAGCGCTCCTCCTGCTCCGGGTCGTCCGCGAACTGGGTGGCGTGCCGCTCGGCGGCACCGATGACCGCCGCCATCAGGGATTCCCGCGCCGGGCGGGCGCGGATGAGCTCGACCAGCCGGACCGTGCGCGCCCGGTCGTGGTGCAGCAGCGCCTGCTCCTTGCTGGCGAAGTAGTTGGAGAAGGTGCGCCGGGAGACGGTGGCGGCATCGGCGATGGCCTCCACCGTGAGGCTCTCGACGCCGTGCTCGGCGGCGAGGCGTACGGCGGCGTCGTGCAGCGACTGGCGGGTCGCCGCCTTCTTGCGCTCGCGCAGGCCGGTAGTCATCGCGGACGAGCATACGGGAGAAGGCTGATTCTTGCCCACTGGGAAAGGTTGCGCACTGGGAACGTTTCTGTGAGGCTGAGCCCGCGCCGCCGATCAGCGGACGGCCGATCGGCCGTGGCCGGTCAGTCGCCAGTCGACCAGCCGCCGGTCAACGCCTCCGGACGGCATCCGAGCTCCGGACGGCATCCCAGCCCGCACACCTTCCGATGCCAGAGGCCCGAGGACCCCCTATGCCCACCCCCATCGCCCGCCCACCGCCACCATCTCCACGGACACCGAGGAGCTGGGATTCGACCCGGACGCCCTGCGGGCGAAGTACCGGGCCGAGCGCGACCGCCGGATCCGTCCCGACGGCAACAAGCAGTACCGGCGCATCGCCGGGGAGTTCGGCTCGTACGCCCAGGACCCTTATGTGGAGCCGGGGTTCACCCGGGAGCCGCTGAACGACCGGGTCGAGGTGCTGATCATCGGGGGCGGATTCGGCGGTCTGCTCGCCGGTGCGCGGCTGCGGCAGGCCGGTGTGCGGGAGATCCGGATGATCGAGCAGGGCGGTGACTTCGGCGGGACCTGGTACTGGAACCGCTATCCGGGTATCCAGTGCGACATCGAGTCCTACGTCTATATGCCCCTGCTCGAGGAGGTCGGCTACGTACCACGGTGGCGCTACGCACCCGGCGAGGAGATCAGGCAGCACGCGCGCGCGATCGGGCGCCACTTCGACCTCTACCGCGATGTCTGCTTCCAGACCCAGGTGACCGAACTCCACTGGGACGACACCGAGTTGGCGTGGACCGTGCACACCGACCGGGACGACCGCATCCGGGCGCGCTATGTGGTCATCTCCAGCGGAACACTCAGCCGGGCGAAACTCCCCGGCATTCCCGGGATCGAGACCTTCCAGGGGCATACGTTCCACACGAGCCGCTGGGACTACGACTACACCGGCGGCGACGCGACCGGCGGTCTGCACAAACTGGCCGACAAGCGCGTGGCCCTCATCGGCACCGGCGCGACCGCCATCCAGGCCGTGCCACACCTGGGACGGGACGCCGAGCACCTGTATGTGTTCCAGCGCACGCCGTCCTCGGTCGATGTGCGCGGCAACCGTCCCACCGATGAGGGATGGGCCGCATCGCTCACCCCCGGCTGGCAGCGGCGCCGCAGGGACAACTTCCTCGCCATCGTCACCGGCGGCCAGGTGGACGAGGACCTGGTGGACGACGGCTGGACGAGCACCGCCCGGCTGCAGCAGAAGCTCATCCCGACCGACAGCTACGCGGACCTCCCGGCCCAGGAGCGCGAAGGCCTCTACGAGCTCGCCGACTTCCAGAAGATGAACGGGATCCGCGACCGAGTGGACTCCATCGTCGAGAACACGGCGACGGCCGAGGCGCTCAAGCCCTGGTACCGCTATATGTGCAAGCGCCCCACGTTCAGCGACACCTATCTGGACACCTTCAACCGGCCCAATGTCACGCTGGTGGACACGGCCGACCACGGGGGAGTCGAGCGCATCACCGAGAACGCGGTCGTGGTGGGCAGCGTCGAGTACGAGGTCGACTGCGTCATCTTCGCGACCGGTTTCGAGGTCGGCCGCTCCGGGGTCACCTCCGGATTCCTCCCGGTGTACGGCCGGGGCGGCGTCACCCTGACCGAAGCCTGGAAGAACGGCCCGAGGACGCTCCACGGGTTCTACAGCCACGGCTTCCCGAACCTCTTCCAGCTCGGCCCGCTGCAGAACGCCAGCGCCGTCAACTATGTGCACATCCTCGATGAGCAGGCCATTCATGTGGCCGAGGTGCTCGCCGAGGCGCGCAAGCGCGGGGCCCGGTATGTCGAGCCGACCGCCGAGGCCGAGTCGGCGTGGCGCGCCACGATCCGTGAGAAGGCGGCGGACCTGTACGCCTTCCATGCCGAGTGCACCCCCGGCTACTACAACAACGAGGGCATGCCGAGGGAGCGCAGCGAGTCCTTCGGCGACGGGCCGATCGCCTTCCACGAACTGCTCGGGCACTGGCGCGCAAACGGCGGCATGGACGACGTCCTGGTCGTCTGACACCGATGTGTGCCACTTACGTACAAGGAGCGACCATGCACCCCAGCCGGTTCGACGACACCGGCCGTACGCAGGCCACGAGCGACCGCCTGGAGGTGCGACGACTCACCCGGGCGAACCGGCTGTGGGGTTCCAACGGCGTCACCTTCGGCCCCGACGGGCGGCTGTACGTGGCGCAGTTCCTCGCCGGACAGATCAGCGCCGTGGACCCGGCCTCGGGTGACATCGAGGTGGTGGTGCCGCTCGACGGCCCGGTGGAGGCGCCGGACGACCTGGCCTTCGGGGCGGACGGCTCGATGTACATCGCCGATCTGACCCCCGGCCGGGTGTGGCGGCGCGGCTCCGAGGGCGCGTACACGCTCGTCTCCGACCAGGTGTCGGTGCCCAACGGCATCACCTGCGTCGGCGACCGCCTCTTCGTCAACGAGATGAAGATGAACGGCCGCCTGATGGAACTGTTCCCGGACGGCGGCGACCCGGCCGTGCTGACCGACGGCCTGGCCCTGGGCAACGCGATGCAACTCGGCCCGGACGGCTGTCTGTACTACCCGCAGATGATGCGCAACCAGGTCTGGCGCATCCCGCCCGACGGCGGGGTGCCCGAGCTGGTGGCCGAGGAGGTGGACGACCCGGTCGCGGTGCGGTTCGACCGGGGCGGCGTCCTCGTCGTCCTCTCCCGTGGCAGGGCCGGACTGGTGACCCGCATCGATCTGGACACCGGGGCCCGGTCGGTCGTCGCCACCGGTGTCGTGGGGCTGGACAACGCCGCGTTCGACCACGAGAACCGGATGTTCGTGTCCAGCTTCGCCAGTGGCGGGATCGCGGAGGTGCACACCGACGGCCGGACCCGGGTGGTGGTCCCGCAGGGGTTCGACGGGCCCTTCGGCATCACGGTCGACCTCGGTGGCACGGTGTACGCGGCCGACCACTTCCGCCTGGCGAGCCCGGATGACACCGGCCACGACGGGCAGGAGCCCGATGTCGTCACCCATGAGCTGATGTACGCCGTGCACAACGTCACCGCCGACGACGGTCTGCTGCACCTCACCTCCCAACTCGGCGATGTGCGCACCCACGACCCCGAGAACCGGACCACGCGGATGCGCGCGACCGGGCTGGACCAGCCCACCGGAATCGCCGTCGCGCCGGACGGAGCCCTCGTGGTCGCCGAGACCGGTGCCGGCCGCATCCTGCGCATCGACGACACCGACACGCTCAGTGTGCTCGCCGAGGGACTCGACAACCCCCTGGACGTCGCCTTCGACGGCCGAGGGCGCTGCTACGTCAGCGACGACCGGCGCGGCGCGGTGCTCCGGCTGGAGGACGGCGAGGCCGTGGTCGTCGCGGACGGGCTCGGCGAACCGCAGGGGCTGGCGGTGCGGGGCGACGAGTTGTTCACGGTGGAGGTCGCGCACCGGCGGCTGCGGGCGATCTCGCTCACCACGGGTGAGAGCAGGATCGAGGCCGAGGACCTGGCGGTCGGCCTGCCGCCGGGCATCACCCGCACCGAACCCGAGCCGATTCCCGGAGTCCCAGGCCGCCCGCGCCAGTTCGCCGGGCTCGCCGTCGCGCCGGACGGGGCCCTCCTCGTATCGGCCAACGGGGAGGGGAGTGTGCTGCGTCTGGACGCGCGAGCCGAGTGAGCCGCCGCGGCTCCAGGGTCCCATCCGGGACGATTTTCCCTCCTTCGTGTGGTCTTCCAGTTGCATCCCCCATGTGCCGGTCTGTTCCTGAACACTGGACGGACAGGGGAGGCACGCCGAGGAGGGGGATATGGCGGGCAACACGGTTCTGTTCGCGGTGCGGGAGCACCCCGGGGACGACACGGTCGGAGCGGAGCAGCTGCGCAGGATCCGCAAGGAGCTGGAAGCCGGCGGTTTGGTGGTGCGGTGGGCCGGCACCGGAGCCGATGCCCGGACGGTGTTGCGCACCGAGGCCGGTCTGGCCGCCGCGCTGGTGGACTGGGGGCTCGGCTCGCGCGGCGGCGCGGACGGCGGACCGGGCGGTCCACCGCGCCACGAGCCGGACGGCGAGCCGGGTGGAGAGCCGGGTGGCGCCGCGGTGCTGCGCCAGGCCGGTCGGCGGTTCCAGAATCTGCCGGTCTTCCTGATCGCGGCCGATGAGAGCCTTGAAGAACTGCCGCTGTGGGTGTCGGAGACCGTGGTCGGCTATGTCTGGCCGACGGAGGACACCGCCGCCTTCATCGCCGGGCGGATCTCCAGCGCCGCCCGCGCCTACCGCGAGGCCGTTCTGCCGCCGTTCTTCAAGGCGCTGCGCCGCTTCGACGACACCCATGAGTACTCGTGGCACACCCCGGCCCACTCCGGCGGCGTCGCCTTTCTGAAGTCACCGGTGGGCCGGGCCTTCCACGACTACTTCGGGGAGCGGCTCTTCCGCAGCGATCTGTCGATCTCGGTCGAGGCGCTCGGTTCGCTGTTCGAGCACACGGGCCCGATCGGCGACGCGGAGCGGAACGCCGCCCGGGTCTTCGGCGCCGACCTCACCTATTTCGTCCTCCACGGCGACTCCACCTGTGACCGCCTGGTCGGCCACTTCAGCGTCACCCGGGACGAGATCGCCCTGGTGGACCGGAACTGTCACAAGTCGGTGCTGCACGGTCTGGTCGTCTCCGGCGCCCGGCCGGTCTATCTGATCCCCACCCGCAATGGCTACGGACTGTCCGGGCCGCTGCCCCGGACGAGATCCAGGCGGGCACGGTGGCCGCCCGGATCGCGGGAAACCCGCTGACGCGCGGCGCGCTCTCCGCCGAGGCCCAGTACGCGGTCTTCACCAACTCCACCTATGACGGGCTGTGTTACGACGCCGTGCAGGCCGCCCGAGGGCTCGCGGCCAGCACCCCACGGGTCCACTTCGACGAGGCGTGGTTCGCCTACGCCCGTTTCCACCCCCTCTACGCCGGGCGCTATGGCATGTCGGTGGGGCCCGACACCTTCCCCGGCCCGGACCGGCCCACCGTCTTCGCCACCCAGTCCACCCACAAGCTGCTGGCCGCGCTCTCGCAGAGCGCCATGGTGCACATCAAGCCCGCGCCCCGGGCCCCGGTGGAGCACGACCGGTTCAACGAGGCGTTCATGATGCACGGCACCACCTCGCCGCTGTATCCGATGATCGCCTCCCTGGATGTCGCCACCGCGATGATGGACGGGCCACAGGGCCACTGGCTGATCGACGAGGCGGTGGCCGAGGCGGTCCGCTTCCGCCAGTCGGTGGTGCGCATCGGGCGCCGTATCAAGGCCGCCGGGGACCGCCCCACCTGGTTCTTCGGAATCTGGCAGCCGGAGACGGTGACCGACCCGGCCAGCGGTGAGCGGCTGCCCTTCGACGAGGCCCCGGCCGAGCTGCTGCGCACGGACCCCTCGTGCTGGGAGCTGGAACCGGATGCCGAGTGGCACGGTTTCCCGGGGCTCAGCCAGGGCTACTGCATGCTCGATCCGCTCAAGGTGACCGTGACCTGTCCGGGAATCGACGCAAGCGGCCGGATGGCCGATTGGGGCATCCCCGCGCGGGTCCTCACCACCTATCTGGCGACTCGGCATGTGGTGGTCGAGAAGACGGACGGCTACACCACCCTGGTCCTGTTCTCCATGGGCATCACCAAGGGCAAATGGGGGACGCTGCTGGACGCACTGATGGACTTCAAGGCCCTCTACGACGAGGACGCACCGCTGGACCGCGTCCTGCCCGAACTGGTCGCCGCGTACCCCGGCCGCTACACCGGCCGGACCCTGCGTGAGCTGTGCCAGGAGATGCACGACCAGCTGCGTGAGGTGAGCCTGGTCCAGCTGCTGGACACCGCCTTCCAGGAGCTGCCGGAGCCGGTCGTCCCGCCACAGCTCTGCTACCAGCGACTCATCCGTGGCGGCACGGAGCGGGTGCGGCTTTCCGAGGCGGCGGGACGGGTGGCCGCGGCCATGGTCACCGTCACTCCACCCGGTATCCCGGTGCTGATGCCCGGCGAGGGCATCGGCACGCCCGACGGTCCACTGCTGCGCTATCTGACCGCGCTGGAGACGTTCGACCGGCGCTTTCCCGGATTCCGCAGCGAGACCCATGGCGTGACCCTCGACCCGGAAACCGGCGACTACCTGATCGAGTGTCTGTCCCAAGGCGAGGAGGTTCCCCGAGCGGCCCTGGGCGATGCGCGCGAGCTCGCTGTCCCGGCTCCGGCGGCGGCTCCGGCCACCGCCCCGGCGGAGCGCCCCTGAGTCCGTCGGCCGGGCCCGCCGTCAGAGCGGCGGGCCCGGCCGACGGACTCAGGACAGGTCGACCCACACCTTTCCCGACGCGGTGTACGCGGCGGTGAACGCCTCTTGGACGTTGTCGAGGGGGTAGCCGTCGCTGACCACCGCGCCGAGCCGGGGTGGGGTCTGGGACTCCAGCGCGCTGACGGTCTGTGCGAAGTCCACCGGATGGTCGTAGATCATGCTGCCGATGAGGGTGATCTGCCCCGCCACCAGATCGCGCGGTGAGACCCCGAGCGGGGCGGTGTTCATCCCGATCAGCACGGCGGTGCCGTGTTTGGCGAGCCGGCGCAGCCCCTGCTCGACGACGCCGGGAGCTCCGGAGGTCTCGAAGAGACAAGGGAGCCCGTCCGCGTCCGGTGGCAGGGGCGTCGCGCCGAGGGAGCACGCGCGGTCCAGCCGGGCCTCGTTGGGCTCCTGGACGAACACCGCCACCCCATGGTCGACCAGCGCCTGGCACAGCAGCAGGCCCTGGGAACCGGCCCCGATCACCAGGCAGCTCTGCCCGGGTGCGATCCCCGAGCGCCGCATCGCCGCCCGTGCCACCGTCGCGGGTTCCACACAGACCAGGTCCTCGAGGGGTAGATGCGGGGCGACCGGCCATACGAACGCGGCCGGGGCCACCACGTAGTCGCTCAGCAGACCGGGGACCGTCAGTCCCACGGCGGCCCGGCCCTCACAGGCCGACGTCCGCCCGGCGCGGCAGGGTTCGCACGTCAGACAGCAGTAGTCCGGTTCGATGACCACGTCCTGGCCGATGCGCAGACCGCTGACCGCACGGCCCAGCTCGACGATCCGCCCCGCCCCCTCGTGACCCAGGACCCAGGGCAGGCTCGGTGGTCGCCGGCGTCCCGCGTGCACCGCGAGGTCGGAGCCGCACAACCCCGTGCCCCGCATGCGGATCAGCACATCCCCCGGTCCGCAGGACGGCTCCGGCACGGACACCACGGACAGCGCACCGGGCTCCGTCAGCACGGCGGCCCTCAAGGGAACGCCTGCTTTCCGCTGGGACGCGCCGTCGGCATCATGCCAAGAGCGTGCCACACATGATCCGCGCGGCGGTAGACCACGCCACCTGCCCCGCACCACCTGCCCACCTGACCGCGTCCCCGGCCACCGCACACCTCGTACGCGTACGCTGTGTGCGCAAATCCGCTGAGCATTCTGTAGGTACGCGCCGAGGAAGGAAGCAGCGGCTGCTGCCCGGGGTGGCGCAGCCCAATCAGGAGCAGACCGCCTCGGCCCCGGTCACCCGTTCATCCGCTCGCTGACCGCGCTGTCCGTCGAGTTCGAGGCTCAGCAGCCCGCGGGCGCGGGGTGATCGCGGGACGGCGCCGGATCGGCCAGGCCGGTGACCCGCATCGTGATGTTCAGTCGGCCGGACTTCAGTCCGGTGGCCGGGTCGCCGGTTCCCGGCAGGATCTTGGGGACGGCGTGGTAGGCGTAGCGGGAGGGGCCGCCGAAGACGAACAGATCCCCGGAGGCGAGTTCGAGGTCGGTGTACGGCTTGGTGCGGGTCTCGGTGTTGCCGAAGCGGAAGACACAGCTGTCGCCGATGGTGAGCGAGACCACCGGGGCGGATGATCGCTCGTCCTTGTCCTGGTGCATGCCGAGTTTCGCCTGGGCGTCGTAGAAGTTGATGAGTGCGGTATCGGGGGTGTAACCCTCACCGGCCGTTTCGTCGTCGTATGCGTCGGCCAGGGCGCGACGGCCCAACTCGACCATCCAGCCCGGGAATTCGGCCACCCGCGCGCCGTTCACATCGTCGGCGGTGCGGGTGTACGCATAGGGCTGCCAGTGCCAGCCGATGCACACCGTCCGCACCGACATGACGCCCCCGCGCGGCAGCTTGGTGTGCCGGATCGGGACCGGGCCGGTGGCCCAGCCCCGGCAGGCGATGACCAGCTCCCGCTGCTGCTCGAGGGTGAGCCAGCCCGGCACATGGACGGCGCCGGGGGCCACCTCGAGGCGTGGGCGGGGGATCAGGGCGTTCATACGGGGGATTCTCCGCGGACGAGGACTGGATGAGAGACATCACGTGGCGTCGTGGAAGACCAGCCCCAGCGCGTGGCGCCGCCCCGACCGCACCGTGCTGACCCCATGCCGCATGCCCCCGGCCGACCAGCCGCGCTTGGTGGCCACGGGACGGTCACGGGTGGTGAAGATCAGGCCGTGGCCCTGCTGGAGGACGGTCGTGGTGCCTCGGGACTGGGCCCGGGGCCGCTGCTCGACCAGCAGGAACTCCCCGCCGGTGTAGTCGGTGCCGTAGGCGTCCAGCCCGATCACCACCTGGAGCGGGAAGAGCATGTCGCCGAACACATCCCGGTGCAGGGCGTTCCAGTCGCCGGGGCCGTAGCGCAGCAGGATCTGCGCGGAGCGGTCCTGCCCGGCCTCATGGCACATGGCCAGCCACTTCTCGAGGCTGTCCGGCCAGGGCGCCGGGCGGCCGAGCCGCTCCGCCCAGTCACGGGCGATGGTCAGCAGCCGCGGATAGAGCGCGGCGCGCAACTCGGCGACCGGTTCCGGCAGGTCATGCGTGAAGTAGCGGTACTGACCGGAGCCGAAGCGGTGGCGGGCCATGTCGATCGTGCTCCGGAACTGCTCGTCCCGCTCATAGAGCCCGGCGACGCGGGCGCACTGCGCGGGCGTCAGCAGCCGTGGCGTGAGCGCGCACCCGTAGGTGTCCAGCTCCTCGGCCAGCTGTGTCCAGTCGGCCCCGGCCACGCGCTGGTGGAGGCGTGCGGTATCGGTCGTGGTGCTCATCGGTGTGCTCCGGGTTCTCCGGGATCCGGGAAGGGTGCGGTACGGGCCCCGGCCGCGGGTGCGAGGCCCGTGGCTCAGGCCGTCTGGAGTGCGCCTTCGTGGACGAGGAGCCGCTCCTTGCGTTCCAGCCCGCCCGCATAGCCGGTCAGCGCGCCACTGGCGCCGATGACACGGTGGCAGGGTCGGACGACCAGCAGCGGATTGCGGCCGATCGCGGTGCCGACGGAGCGGACCGCCGTACGCGGGGCGCCGATCTGCCGGGCGATGTCGCCGTAGCTGACGGTGGTGCCGTACGGAATGGACTCCAGCGCCTGCCAGACCCTGCGCTGGAAGTCCGTACCGCCCTCGACGCACTCGATGTCGAAGCGGGTGAGCTCGCCGCCGAAGTAGGCGCGCAGCTGGGAGACGATCTCGGTGAACGCCTCGGCGTCCTCGCTCCAGCCGTCCTGGACGACGGCTCCGCCCTTCTGCCCAGGCACGGACAGGGAAACGAGCGCGGTGCCCCCGCCGCGGTGGCGGACCTCTCGCCCACCAGTAGCAGCTCGCCGAGCGGGCTGTCGATCGTCGTGTGGACCGTCATGGCCGTGGTCCCTCTCTTCTTCTCGCCGTTCTGTCTTGCGCTGCTCCCAGCATGCGTCTTTCGGACACGGAAAGCTGGCGGAATTCGGACATGGCGCTTCGGGCGCCCCTTCCGTTGCTCCCGCCCGCCCGATGACGCGGGTGGCCGCCCTCGACCAGCCGGCGATCACAAGGCGCGGGGTTCCTGGCCAGTGGACTTGCGGTTGCGGTTGGCCATCTTCTCCCAGAAGCCGTGCAGCTCTCTGATGGGGATACTCACCCACGGAGCCGTGTGGCGGCTGACGGCGGGGGCCGCCAGCGGAAGCGGCTGCGAAGGAGCGCCTGCTGCTGTCGGCAGAAGGGCTCCTCCAACTCCGTCTGGGTCCTGCCGCCCTTGGGAGGATAGGGGCACAGGCGGAAGTGGCACGTGGGCAGGCAGGTGGCCCCGGGCTCATTGCCATCCGCCCGGCCGACGCTGTGCTCGGGGTGGAGCGGGCTGCGATCATACGTGAGGCAGGGTGGGAGCGTGTCCTTGGTGGCCCTCCTCAGACGTTCTTCGATCTCGTCGGGGTTACCGTTGCGCTCCGTGAGATTGAGCATGACGAGGACGTCGGCGACCAGGCGCTGGGCCCGCGGATGCAGGGTGCTCCAGCCCACCGACGGCGCAATCCACAGATTGTGCTTGCGGTAGCGCTCGCCGGTGCCGCTCGGTCGTGTCCGGCCCGGGCGGGCGTCCGATGGCGTCGGAAAGCGACCACAGGCACAAAGCGTGCAACAGGGTGAGTTGCGCATACCAGCAGCGGCTGCACGTCAACATCTTCTCGGCCTGCTCAACAGCCTGCAACGTGGCCCGGTGCGCCCCGAGCCCTCGCGTCAGCGGATGCCGATTCGCCCGTTCGAGAAGTGGCCGAGTGCCTGGTCGATGTCGCTGAGGGGCTCGCGGAGGGCGTAGATGGCGAAGCGCAGCCGCGTTCGGCCCTTCCAGGTGCGGCGCATGCGCGTGCGGGTCTCGGGCTGGTCCAGTCCGCTGACGCCGGGGGTGGTGGCGGATACGCCGGGGTGAGGTCGACCCGGACCGCGCTGAGGCCCTGGCCCGTGACCCGCATCTGGTCGATCGCGGACCAGGGTAGGACGACGGGCTCGGGGCGGCGTCGATGGTGCAGCGCAGGCCCTCGGGGGAGAGGCGCATGGCCACGGGGATACGTCCTTCACCGCCCAGGTCCGCTTCAGGCGCCGTAGGGCGGCGAACCGGCGCCTGGCGTCGTAGAGGAGGAGCGCCGCAGGCCAGGCGAACACCAGGACCCAGAGCTGGGAGGCGCTGGGGCCGAGGGTGACGAGGAGGAGCACCACGGCCGCGACGATGACGGCGGCACCGGCCACCCCGGCCCACGCGGCCACCGGCAGGGTGCGCAGCAGGGAGGCCCGCACGCGGGACACCGCCTCGGGGTCGGACGTCACGATGTACTCCTGGCGGCCCTGTCCCTGGTGCATGA
Source organism: Streptomyces violaceusniger (assembly GCA_005405945.1). Taxonomy (GTDB): domain Bacteria; phylum Actinomycetota; class Actinomycetes; order Streptomycetales; family Streptomycetaceae; genus Streptomyces; species Streptomyces violaceusniger. The sequence continues at coordinate 1,651,531 of BJHW01000001.1, read as the reverse complement.
TCACAGTCTCGATCACCGGGTGGGGAAAGCCAAGCCCCTCCCCGCTGGTTCTCTGCCGGGCTCTCCAACTCTTTGATTTTCGTGGGGAGTTGATGCCTGGCGGTCGTTGCCGGGGCGCGTGTGGTCTGCTGCGCTCAGCTGTCGTCCAGGGCCGTCTCGGCCCAGATGACCTTGCCGTGCGGGGTGTAGCGGGTGCCCCAGCGCTGGGCGAACTGGGCGACGAGGAACAGTCCGCGCCCGCCCTCGTCGGTGGTCGCGGCGCGGCGCATATGGGGTGCGGTGCTGCTGCCGTCGGAGACCTCGCAGATCAGGCCGCGGCCCCGCAGCAGCCGTAGGTGTACGGGAGGGGTGCCGTATCGCAGGGCGTTGGTGATCAGTTCGCTGATGACCAGTTCGGCGGTGTACACGGTGTCCGCCAGGCCCCATTCCCGTAGTGTCCGAGCACAGGCGTCGCGTAGCGGGGCGACGGCCGCCAGGTCGGATGGCACATCCCACTCGGCCACGTTCTCCGGGGCGAGCAGGCGGGTGCGGGCCACCAGCAGGGCGACATCGTCGCTCGGACGGGAGGGAAGCACGGCCTGGAACAGGCTCCGGCAGGTCTCGTCCGGGTCGAGGCCCGGCTCGGCCGCGAGGGTGCGGCGCAGCAGGTCCAGGCCGGTGCCGGTGGTCCGGCCGTGGCTTTCGAGGAGACCGGTGGTGTACAGCACCAGGCGGCTTGCGGCGGGCAGCGCGAGGGCGACCGCCTCAAAGGGGCCCCCGCCCAGGCCCAGGGGCGGCGAGACCGGCACCGCGGGGATGCCCACGGTGCCGTCGGGGCGGGTCAGGGCGAGGCCCGGATCGCCGGCCCGGGCCACGGTGCAATGGCCCGACACCGAGTCGTGGATCGCGTACAGGCAACTGGCGCCCGTGATGCGGGTGCCGTGCGCGTCGGCGTCATGCTCCAGGTCGAGACGGGCGACCAGCTCGTCCATATGGGAGAGGAGCTCATCCGGGGGCACGTCCAGAGCCGAGAAGTTCTGCACCGCGGTGCGCAGCCGGCCCATCGTGGCCGCGGCGTGCAGGCCCTGCCCGGCCACCTTCCCGACGACCAGCGCGACCCGGGCGCCGGGAAGAGGGATCACATCGAACCAGCTTCCGCCCGTCCCGTCCGGCGCGGGCAGATAGTGGGCCGCCACCTCCACGGCGTCCTGATCGGGCAGACCGCCGGGAAGGAGGGTGCGCTGGAGGGCGGTGACCATGGCGTGTTCGCGGGCGTAGCGGCGGGCGTTGTCGACGCACGCGGCGGTGCGCACGGCCAGCTCCCCGGCGATCGCCAGGTCCGCTTCGCCGAACGGCGCACGGTGCCGGGTCCGCCAGAAGGTGGCCAGGCCCAGGGTGACACCGCGGAACCACAGGGGGACGGTGATCAGCGAATGGATCCCGTGGTCGAGCAGGCGCCGGGCCTCGCCGGCCGGCCACTCGCCGGTACCGGCCGGATCGGCCTGGAGGAGGACGGCGGCTCCGGTCCGCACGGCCCGGCTCTGCGGTGTGGAGGGGCGTAGACGACCCGCTCGCCCACGTGGAAGAGCGGAGCTTCGGCGGGTGCCCCGCCGACGGCGGTCCGGTGCGGTGCCAGGGGCTCGTACGGCGGCTTGGGCTCCTCGCCGCGCAGTACGGGATCCAGCAGTTCGACGGCGACGATATCGGCGAACCGGGGGACGGCCACGTCCACCAGCTCCTCGGCGGTGCCCGTCAGGCCCAGGGCGGAGCTGATCCGCACACCGGCGTCGGACAGCAGCTTCAGCCGCTCGCCCGTCTCCACCGCCCGGTCGGAGAGCACCCGCAGCGCGGTGGTGTCCCGCAGCGTCACCACGCTTCCGGCGGGGGCGCCCGCACGGCCCGTAGACCGTACGTTCACCGACAGTAGCCGCGCCCCGCACGGGTGCACCTCGTCCGTGACGCGCCGTCCCGACATCAGCAGCTCGGTCAGGCGGAACTCGAGGCCGAGCGCGCCGACGTGGCGCCCCTCCGCGTCCGGAGCCAGCCGGAGGAGCTCCCGGGCCTCGTCGTTGACCAGCAGCAGCCGCTTGTCCGCCGTCAGGACCAGCACCCCTTCGCGGACCGAGTGCAACACCGCGTCATGGTGTTCGTACATTCGCGCCATCTGCGCGGCGCCCAGGCCGTGGGTCTGCCGCCGCACCCGCCTGTTCAGCAGCGCCGCCCCGCCCGTGGCCAGGGCCAGCGTCCCGGCGCCGCTGCCGAGCAGCATCGGCAGCCGGCGGTCCACCTCGCTGTTCACGCTATGGATCTTGACCCCGACCGACACACCGCCGAGGAAGGTGCCGTCGGCCCTGGTGACGGGGACCGCCGAGACGACGGACGGGCCCTGACTGGCCCGGAAGGTCTGCGTGATCGTCTTTCCGTGCAGCTCGTCCCGCACCAGCTCGGCGGGTCCGACGATCCGCTTGCCGATCAAGCGCTTCTCGGGGTGGGTGAGGCGGATGCCACGCGTGTCGAACACGACGACGCTGTCGACGTCGGAGCCCTTCCGTGTCGCCTCCGCCCGCGACTTCAGCTCGGATGTCGGTTTGTCGCCGCTCATGGCCCGGGCCATGCCGGGGGCGTGCGCGAAGGTCTCGGCGACCGCGAGCGACCGCCGACGGGCATCGACCGTGCTGTGGGCCCGGGCATCCGCGGCGACGGCCGCCACCGCGGCGGCCACCAGAACCAGGATCAGCAGAAGCTGCAGGATGAACGCCTGCCCGGCGACGCTGCGCAGATGCGGCAGGGGCCCCAGCCGCCTGCGGGCCGGACGGGCATGTCTGCTCATAACGGCATTTATAACACTCCCCTCGTCGCATTCGGCGGGGGAGTCCGCGGCATCGTTTGATCGATCAGTGTGCTGATCAAGGGTGGGTCCGCGAGGGCGCGGGGAGGTGGGTTACGCGTCCGCCCGGCCACGGGCACAATGAGGCGGCTGGACCAACTACCGCCCCTTACAAGGAGGTTCGGGTGAGAACAGCACGCCGCACCAGACGACGTGGTCGGTTGCGGACGATCGCCGCGGTGTCCGGTCTGTTCGTCACGGCAGCCCTCGCCACGGTCGGCACGAGTGCGGCCGCTTCCTCCGTGCCCACCGCCACGTCCCCTCCCGCGTTGTCGTCCACGTCCCCTTCCGCGTCCGCTGCCGCCGCGGCCGTGGAGTCCCTGGATGCCTCGGGCACCGCCTGGACCGTGGACGAGCGCACCGGAACGCTGCGCGTCCTCGTCGGCTCCACGGTTCGGGGCGCCGACCTGGCCAGGATCGACCGCACCGCCGAGCGCTTCGGTGGCGCCGTCACCGTCGAGCGGCTCGACGGCCCGCTGCGGACCCTCCTCTCGGGTGGCGACGGGATCTACTCCTCCACGGGGTGCGCTGCTCCGCGGGGGTCAATGTGCAGAGCGGCGCCACGTATTACTTCGTCACCGCCGGCCACTGCACCGATGGCAACGCCACCTGGTACACCGGCTCCGGTGCGACCACCCCGGTCGGCCCGACCACCGGCACCAGCTTCCCGGGCAATGACTACGGCGTCGTCCGGTACACCAATACGGCCGTTCCGCACCCCGGGACCGTGGGGACCGTCGACATCACCGGGACCGCCACCGCCCACGTGGGCCAGCAGGTCTGCCGCCGGGGTGGCACGACCGGTGTCCGGTGCGGTGTGGTCACCGCGCTCAACGCGACCATCAACTACGGCGGCGGTGACATCGTCTACGGACTGATCCAGACCAATATCTGCGCCGAGCCGGGCGACAGCGGTGGTCCGCTCTACGCGGGCGACAAGATTGTCGGCATTCTCTCGGGCGGCTCCGGGGACTGCACCTCCGGAGGTACCACCTACTACCAGCCGATCCAGGAGGTGCTGAGCGCCTACGGCCTCACCGTCTACTGACGCGGCCCATCGGCTGTGGTGGCTCGGTGATGCGTCGCCTGGCCGGGACCGCCCGCCAGAGGTCCCGGCCCCGCTGGGTGTGAGTGGTGCGGGCGCACTGAGGGGCGCCTGCCGCGCACCGCCTGCCGTACGCCACGGGCCGCCCGCTGCCCGCCACGGGCCGCCTGTCGCACGTCACAGGCCGTGGCGGCGGTCGCCCAACACCGCTTCGCAGACCCGCGATTCCACCTCCGCGGAGAACGCCACCTCGTCGCGGGCCCGTGCCGCGGCGACGGCCCGTCGGGTCTCCTCGGCGACCAGATCCGCGTTGATGTGGGCGGCCGCGGTCGCTCCCGCCGCCGCGGCGGCACCCACTTGGGCGGACAGATCGGTGACATTGCCCGCGACCCACACCCCGGGCACATCGGTGCGCCCGGTCGCGTCGGACGGGATGTGCTCACCGGCGCCACTCGGATGTTCCACCGGCCGCAGGCCGAGCGCCGTCAGGAAGCCGGTGCGCGCCGCCATCCGGGGCGCGACGGCCAGCGCCTCGCGCTTGACCAGGCTGCCGTCGCGCAGGCGCACACCGACGAGACGGTCCTCGGCGATCTCCAGGGACGCCACCTCGGCGTCCACCACGCGGACGCCACGGGCGGCCAGCTGCTCCGCCTCCTCGCCGGTCGGCACCGGCAAGGTGTGGGAGAAGAAGGTGATGTCGTCGCTCCACTGCCGGAAGAGCAGCGCCTGGTGCACCGACAGCGGCCCGCTGCCCAGTACGCCGATGGGCCGGTCGCGGATCTCCCAGCCGTGGCAGTACGGACAGTGCACCACATCGCGGCCCCACCGGGACCGCAGCCCGGGGACGTCCGGCAGCTTGTCGACCAGCCCGGTGGCCAGCAGCAGCCGGAGTGCGCGGACGGTCCGGCCGTCGGTCAGGGTCACCTGGAACCCGGGCTCCTCCCGGGCCACGGCGCCCACCTCGCCGGACACCACCTGACCGCCGTAGCCGCGGACCTCGGCCCGACCCCGCTCCACCAGCTCGGCCGGGGGATCCCGTCCCGGGCCAGCAGTCCGTGCACCCCCGAGGCCGGGGCGTTGCGCGGGGCGCCCGCGTCGATCACCACCACCGAGCGCCGCGCCCGGGCCAGCGTCAGCGCCCCGCTCAGCCCCGCGGCGCCGCCGCCGATCACCACCACGTCGTAGGCGTTCTCCAGCACATCGGTCACCTTGACCACCTCCACGGCCCACCATGCGAGCCTGCTCCGGAGGCAGGCAAACCGTCTTGCCGAGATGGCAAATGGCGGTCGGTGGCTCAGTGGACATGGACGACTCCTGGTCCGGGGGCAACGGCGGGGGCGGGCGCATTGCCGACCGCGCCGGTTGAGTCGTCGGCGGAACACGCAGACGAGTTCCGGGCATCTTCTGTGAGCCGGCCCACAGGGGTCAGGCGGAGGCGATTCACGGGCCACGCTTGTCACCCGCGTGATGAAGATCGAGCCACCGTCACGCACGCCGGCCACGGCTGGCACCATGGCTGCCATGTCCGCCCGGCCACCGTTCCGCCTCGCACGAGCCGCCGTGTTCGCGGCGGTGTGCGTCGTGGTGACGGCGCTCGGACACGTGCTGATGTCCGGTGACACCCTGCCGGTGTGGGCCGTGGCCGCCGCGTTCGCCGGGACGACGGCCGCCGCGTGGTGGATCACCGGGCGCGAGCGCGGTGCGTTGGTCGTGACCGGTGCGACGCTGGTCGCCCAACTCGGCCTGCACATGGCGTTCCGGTTCGCGGAGGCGACAGTCGCCCCCGTGGCGGGGAGCGCCACGGGCGACGGGAAGCCCGGCATGCGGGACATGGACGCCGGACCAATGAGCGGCGCCGCCATGGGCCATATGCACCACGGCGCTGACGCGATGTCCGCCGCCACGCCGTCCATGGGCCATCTGCCCTGGCCCTGGGCGGGACCGGGCGGGCCGGGCATGGCCACGGCCCACCTTCTCGCCGCGCTGATCTGCGGGTTGTGGCTGTGGCGCGGTGAGCGCGCCGCTTTCCGGCTCGGCCGCGCGCTCGCGGCCCTGCTGTTCGTCCCGCTCGTTCTCGCCCTGCGCGTCCTGGGTGCGGGCGCCACTCCGCTGCCCGCGTGGCCGTCCGCCCCGGCCATCGCCCGCCGGTTGCGCGGAGTCCTGCTACGGCACGTCATCCTCCGCAGAGGGCCACCGGCGCGGTTCGCCGCCTGCTGAACCGCCCGTCCTTCCCCTGCCCTGGTGTGGGGTCCCGCCCCGCTGTGGGGTCCTGACCCGACCTGGGGCACCGCCCCGATCCGGGGCGGACGCCGGTGACGGGCGGAGTACCGGCGCCTGCCCGGCGTCGGCCCCATCCGTCGGCACCGCCGGCCCCGTGCCGCCCCGCCGCGCCTCGCGCGTCGGTGGCGCCTGCCGGTATGCCGTTCACCGCCTTCCGAAGGACGTTTGACGATGCCTTCCCCCACGCTGTCCGCCACACCGAGGAGAGCCGTGCAACCCGCTGCCGTGCAGCCCGCTGCCGTGCACGGGCACGGCTCGGCCACCGCGGCGAACGACCGCCAGGTCACCGAATGGGCGCTGGCCGCCCGTGACGGCGACCGCGACGCGGTCGACCACTTCATCCGCGCCACCTACCGCGATGTGCGCCGCTTCGTGCTCCATCTCAGCGCCGATCCCCACGGCTGTGAGGACCTTGCCCAGGAAACGTATCTGCGGGCGCTGACCGGGCTGTCGCGTTTCGCGGGCCGCTCATCGGCCCGCACGTGGCTGCTGTCGATCGCCCGCCGTGTGGTCGTCGACCGCTACCGCATGGCCGCCGCCCGCCCCCGCACGCTGGACGCCGACGACTGGCAGGAGGTGGCCGAACGGGCGCAGCCCGTCGGGCTCCCCGGGTTCGACGAGGGGGTGGCGCTGATGGATCTGCTGGCGGCGCTCGCCCCGGCGCGCCGTGAGATGTTCCTCCTCACCAAGGTGCTGGGCCTGCCGTACGCGGACGCCGCCACCGCCACCGGCTGCCCCATCGGCACCGTACGTTCCCGCGTGGCCCGCGCCCGCGAGGACATCAACGCACTGCTGGCCGCGGCCGAGAAGGCCGCGGAACCGGTGCGGTTGGCGGGCTGAGCCCGCGCGATGGTGCGGGGCGCGGCGGGCGGCAGGTCTCAGCGGCTGCCCGCCGCGCCCTGTACGTCACCGCTCGCCCGGCTGGTGTGGAACGCGAGCCCTACAGGACGCGGGCCAGCCGGGCGCACCGGCGGCAGGCGCGGGCCGAGGGAGCGACGACCGCGTGTGATACGGCGGCGAAGGCCCCGGCCAGAGCGAGCAGCGGCCAGTCCGTGGCCAGGAGGGACGCGACGGTGAGCGTGAGCGTGGCGACCCCCATGGCCACGCCAGCCGCGGTACCGGCCCAGGCGATCGCCAGGGGCAGTCGGGGCGGCACGGGCAGTCGACGGGCCAGGGTGCCGGTGGCGGCCAGTGCCAGCGCGGCGAGCAGCGCAATGGCGCCGACGACCGTGGTCAGCTGCGTGGCGAGCAGCCGGGCGGTGGCTCGACCACCGGGGCCTGACGTCCGTCCCCGCGTGACGCCACGCCCCGGGGCAGTCGTTCCGGAGGGCGGTCGAGTTCCTGGAAGGTACGAGCCGGGGCCCGGGCCCTGTGCGGGGACCCGGACCCCGGGCGGAGGCATCGGTCGGCCGGACGGGCCTATGGAACCGTCAGCGACAGCAGTTCGGACGGCTTGTGCAGGATCACATCGGGCTCCGCCGCGAGCAGGGTCTTCTCGTCGGTCTCGCCCCACATCGCGGCCACGGCGGTGATCCCGGCCCCGCGCGCGCTGGCCAGGTCGGTCACCGCGTCCCCGACCATCACGGTGCGGTCGGGGTCCGCGCCCATGATGTCCATCGCCTTCAGCACGATGTCCGGCGCGGGCTTGGGCCGGGCCACCTCGTCGGAGCCGAGGATCACCTCGAACTGCCCCTGGATGCCGAGGGTGTCGAGCAGCGAACGCGCCCGTGGTCCGCTCTTCCCGGTGGCCACGGCGAGCCGGATGCCGCGGTGGCGCAGCTCCGACAGCAGCTCGGGCACACCGTCGAACATCTCCACCAGGTGGGCGAGCCGGTAGCTCTCGCGGACGAACGGGCCCTCCATCTCCAGCGGCAGACCCATGATCCGCATGATGTCGGGGAAGTAGCGGCCCAGATGGCGGTTGTACTCCTCGAAGGGTGGCTCACCGTCGCCGACGACCTCGGCGTAGGCGAGGGTGAACGCCTCGCGCATCACCGCGAAGCTGTTGACGAGGACACCGTCGAGGTCGAAGACCACCGAGGTGACCGGGGCGACACCCGCGCCGGAGAGCGGGCCGCCGTGACTGATCGGATGGCTGGTCATTGAGCACTCCCGTAGTGGGGGCAGGGCCGGTACGGCGGACCGCCGGTCCGGGTCTCGGACGCGGTCCGGAGAACGCGGACCGGAAATCGCGGTCCGTGGAACGGAAATGACGGCGGCGGAGCCGAGGAGGCGGTGAGGCGGCGGCCGGTGCCGGCGCGGTTCACACCGGTGCCGACTCCCGGACCTCCCGGGGGATCCTGGCCGAGGTGTAGACCCGTTCGATGGCGCCGATGGTCCGGCGGACCTCCTCGATCACCCGCCCCCGCCCCGCCGGATCGCGCAGCTGCGCGGGAAGCATGTCGAGCTGCCGGTCGTACTCGGTGCCGATCGGTTCGGTGGGTACGGCCACCGGGCGGGTCGTACCGTCGACGGTGCGGGTGAGGGTGGACTTCTCGAGGCGGTTCGGGCTGAACCCGAAGGTGCAGCGCAAGGTCGCGCTGCCGCCGCTGCCGTCGATCGTGACCCGGGTGGTGTCCAGCGCCTCGTGCGAGGCCCAGCTCGCGTGCAGCACGACCGAACGGCCGTCGTCGGTGATGAGGAATCCGCGCGCGGTGTCCTCGACGTCGGTGGCGCCCGGGAGCGCCGGGCCGCCGTCGTCGCGCCACGCGGCCCGCGAGGACCGCTGGGTGATGAAGTCGGCGGACACGGTGCCGATGGCGTGCCGGAACGCGGCGGTGCCCAGCAGCGGAACCGCGATGTCGAACAGATGCCAGCCCAGGTCGACCAGCGCCCCGCCGCCCGCGAGCGACCGCTGGGTGAACCAGCCGCCCCGGTCGGGTACGCCGCGCGCCCGCACCCAGGCGAGTTCGACATGGCGGATGTGGCCCAGCCGGGCGGCGATCCGGTACAGCCCGCGCACATCGGCGCGGTAGCGCGCCGCGCTGCCGGCCAGCAGCACCGCGCCACCGGAGCGCTCCGCGGCGGCCAGCAGCTCGGCCTCCTCCGAGGTCAGGCACACCGGCTTCTCCAGGAACACCGGAATGCCCTTGGTCAGCAGCTCGCCGGCGACCGCGCAGTGCAGATGGTTGGGCACCGCGACGACCGCCAGATCCACCTCGGCGGGGTCCAGGTCGTGGACCGCCGCCAGCAGCGGTAACCGGTCCGCGCCCTCCGGCTCGGCCTCCGCCACGGCCGCGCGGCCGCGCTCGTCGGGATCCACCGCGGCGGTCACGGTGAAGGCGGGGTTGCGGCGGAGCCGGGGCAGCCAGATCGAGCGGGCCGCCCACCCCAGCCCCACCACGGCCGTCCGGATCGGCCTCTCGCCGATGTCCGGGGCGCTCATGCGTCCGCGAGCACGTCGGCGACGACGGCGGCCACTTCGTGCATCTGCTCCTCGCTGCCCAGCAGCACCCGGTGGTGCAGCCATACGCAGTCGCGGGTGAGCGCCTCGGAGTGCGGGCAGCGGCGGGCGAGCTCGTCCACCGTCAGGTCCGGCGCCGCGACCTCCCAGAAGGCGTCCGTGCGGTAGATCGCGCGGAAGGCGACGAACGCGGGCACCCCGCGCTCGATGAGCACGTCGACGACCTTGGCGCGGCGCTCCTCGCTGATGCCCGGCACCCGGAACATCGCCATGTAGTGCGGGTTGCGGTCGCCGCGGTCGTCGCGCGACTGCGGTACGACACCGGGGATCTCGGCGAGCAGCCGGTTCAGCAGCGGCCAGCGCTGCTCACGCGTGGTGATCTGGCCCTCCAGACGGGCGAGTTGGGCGCGCAGCACCGCGGCGGAGAACTCGTTCAGCCGGAAGTTGGAGCCCGAGGTGCGGTGGAAGTAGCCGCGGTCGGTGCGCGGACGTCCACAGCTGTGCCGGACGAAGCCCTTCTCGTACATCTCGGCGTCGGGGAAGAGCACGGCGCCGCCCTCACCGGCGGTCATCAGCTTGCCGTTCTGGAAGCTGAACGCCGCGACCGAGCCCAGCTCGCCGACCCTCTTGCCGCGCCATCGCGCCCCGTGGGCGTGGGCCGCGTCCTGGATCAGCGGCACCCCCGAGTCGGCGGACAGCTTGTCCAGCGCGTCCATGTCGCACATCTGCCCCGCCATGTGCACCGGCATGATCGCGCGGGTCTTCGGGCCGATGGCCGCCTCGACCGCCGACGGATCGATGCAGTACGTGTCCGGATCCACGTCCACGGGAACGGCTACCGCGCCCAGCCGCTGCGCGGCCTGCGAGGAGGAGATGAAGGTGAACGCGGGAACGATCACCTCGGAGCCGGCGCCGACGCCGAGCACCTCGAGGGCGAGCTCCAGCGCGTGCGTCCCGTTGGTGACCGCCAGGGCGTGCTCGCTGCCATGGGCCGCGGCGAACTCCGCCTCGAAGGCATCGACCTCACCGCCCCCGATGCGCCACCATTGCCCCTGCTCCAGGGCCCGGATCAGGGCCTCGCGTTCCTCGTCGCCGTAACTCGGCCATGCGGGCAGCTCGGATCCCAGTCGCACACCATTGCTCATGATTTCCCTACTCCCTTAATGCGTTATGGAGGCAGGTCCGCGGCGGACGCATTAGCACGCTAACCGGACGGCGGGCGAAACGTCATTCCCCCTCAGCGCCCCCTATAGCCCCCTTAAAAACGCGGTCGATCAAACTCCCGCACCGAGGCCAAGGGTGCCGTGCTATAAATGGCACTTCCGTGATGAGCCGCTGTAATTCAGCCGACCCCACATGGTGAGGTGCGCAGTGAGCAGGCTGTTGTTGGTGAACGGGCCGAATCTCGGCATCCTGGGGAAGCGCCAGCCCGAGATCTATGGCACGGATACGCTGCAGGACATCGAGCGCTGGGTCGGAGAAGAGGTCGCGGAGCGCGGCTGGAAAGTGGATTCCTACCAGTTCGACGGCGAAGCGGAGATCATCCAAACCATTCAGGGGAACTACGACACGGTCGGCGCCATCATCAATCCGGCCGCCCTCATGATGGCCGGATGGGGCCTCAGGGACGCACTGGCCAACTATCCGCGGCCTTGGATAGAAGTGCATCTGTCGAATGTCTGGGCCCGCGAGCAGTTCCGCCATGAGTCGGTGACCGGACCGCTGGCCACGGGGGTCATCTTCGGGCTCGGCGCCGTGGGCTATCGGCTCGCCGCACGCGCCCTGCTCGAAAAGGTGCCGGACTGAGCGCCCACTCCTCCGTCACCCCTCACCGCGAAGGCTGACGAGCCGGGAGGCGACCATCAGTCATCTGGGAATCGACGTGGGCGGCACCAAAGTGGCGCTGCGTCTCGAACGCGACGACCTGGGCATCCGCGAATCCTCCTTCCGCTGGCCAGAGCCCGACGGCACGGGCGCCATCACGTCCGGCGGTGCCACCCGCGACCTGGAGCTCCTGGCGCGGCACATCAGGGAGCTGTGCGCGGGCCACCCCGGGCGGCTCACCGGCGTCGGGGTCGCGCTGCCCGCCACCCTCGACGCCACCGGCACGGTCACCGCCTGGCCCGGCCGCCCCGGCTGGGCCGGAGTGGACCTGCGGGGCGCGCTGTCCGCGCTCTTCGGCGAGGCCGAGGTGCGCTGCGCGGACGACGGCGATCTGGCCGCCCTCGCCGAAGCGCACCAGGCGGGCTGCCCCGATCTGCTCTACCTCGGCGTCGGCACCGGGATCGGCGGTGGCGTCGTGCTGAACGGGCGACCCGTCCCCGGCGTGGGCCGCGGCTCCTGCGAGGTCGGCCACCTGATCGTGGACCGCGACGGCCCGCTGTGCGACTGCGGACGGCGCGGCTGCGTCCAGGCGGTGGCCTCGGGCCCGGCGACCCTGCGCCGCGCGGCCCGGCGGCGGGGCGAGGAGGTGGCCTTCACCGCGCTGCGCGAGGCCGTGCGGGACGGACAGCAGTGGGCCGTGGCGGCGCTGCGGGAGAGCGGCCGGGCCCTGGCCGCGGCCGTGACCGGGGTGTGCGAGCTGGTCCATCCCTCGCTCGTGCTGATCGGCGGAGGGTTCGCCGCGGCGATGCCAGAGCTCGTGGCGATGGTGGCCGAGCGCACGACGGCGCTGGAGCGGCCGGGGCATCCGCTGCCACCGGTCCGGCCTGCGACACTGGGTGGGCTGTCGTCGCTGCACGGCGCCGTTCTGCTGGCCAGGGGGTTGCCGGACTGATCCGGCCGCCCCTTGACCCTCACACCGTGTCAGGCGCTGAACTCGGAGCCATCATGTTCACCATCGGAGACTTCGCCCGGCACGGCCGCGTCTCGGTCCGGATGCTGCGCCACTACGACGCCACCGGACTGCTGCGCCCGGCCCATGTCGACCCCGCCACCGGATACCGCCACTACGCGGCCGCCCAGCTCAGCCGGCTGAACCGGATCATCGCGCTGAAAGAGCTCGGCTTCACCCTCCAGCAGGTGCGGGACATCGTGGACGACAAGGTCGGCACCGAGGAGCTGCGCGGCATGCTGCGGCTGCGGCGGGCCGAGCTGGAGGCCACGGTGGCCGCCGCGGCGGCACGGCTGGTGCAGGTCGAGGCGAGGCTCCGGTCGATCGAGAGCGAGGGGCACATGCCCACGAACGACGTCGTCATCAAGACCCTCCCCGCGGTGCGGGTGGCGGAGCTCACCGCGACCGCCGCCGGGTTCGATCCCCAGGACATCGGCCCGGTCATCACACCCCTCTACAAGGAGCTGTTCCGGCGCCTCGACGCGGCCGGCATCACCCCGACGGGCCCCGGTGTCGCGTACTACGAGGACGCACCGGAAGGCGGTGGCGCCGTGACCGTCCACGCCGCCGTCCAGGTCTCCGCCCCGCTCCGGGACGGTGCGGACCTGCGGATCCTCGATCTGCCGCCCGTCGACCAGGCCGCGACCATCGTCCACCGCGGCCCGATGGACGCCGTGGTGCCCACGGCCCAGGCCCTGGCCCATTGGATCGACGGCAACGGCTACCGGTCGGCCGGCTACCCCCGCGAGATCAGCCTGGAGTGCCCGGAGAACCGCGACGAGTGGGTCACGGAACTCCAGGCACCGGTGGTCCAGATCTGACGACGGGCCGCGACGGTACGGCGGGCCCGGCCGTGCGAAGGGCGGCCACCGACCGGTGGCCGCTCGGCAGGCGGGCCCCGGCAGGTGGCCGCTCAGCCGGAGGAGCTGGTCAGGAAGCCTGTGAGCGGTTCCTTCCGCGGAGGCGGCCCGCCCCGGGCGGTTCGGTGCGCGGGTCCACCCCCAGTTGCTTCAGCTGCTCGAAGTCGGCCGTGTCCATCTTCTCCAGTATCTCCAACTGCCGTGCCAACGCGTCGGTTTGACCATCGACATCGTCATGCCGTCTGAGCGCGGCCGCCGTGGTGATGTGGAAGCGGGCCAGGGCCACCTTCAGACTGCGGCTCTCCAGGATCATCCGGTAGCGGGTCTCCTCCGCCAGCGCGTCCTGCACCGATCGGACCGGCCGGGCGAAGAACAACGTGACGATCTGCCCCACCCCGAGCGCGCCGAGCACGGCGGGGCTCTGCCACCCGATACGGTCCGGCAGGAAGACGCCGACGAGCGACAGCAGAAGTGCGCCGGCCAGCAGACAAGTGCCCAGCCCCAGAAGGAACTTGCTGGCGAAGCCCACGGTGTGCTGCGCTCGCCGGAGGCGTTCGGCGGTCTGGATGCGATAGTCCCGCATCCTGGCGTCCTCGTAGGACAGGATGCCCTGCTTGTCCTGGATGTACGAGGAGTAGCCCACGAACTCCGCGTCCCCGCCACGGGACAGCCGCCGGTCGTCGTCCGGCCGCGAGCCCAGGAAACGGGCCAGCTCCGCCAGACCGGTCATCACCTCGGTGCGCAGCACACGCTGGCAGAAGTCCAGGGCCGTCAGATGGCGCTCCAGGGTCCTGCTGGCGGTGAGCGCGTCGGAGACGACGAGCTGCCGCACGTCGTAACGGGAGCGGATACCGGTCAGCAGCAGCTGGACCTTGATGTCGGTGAGCACACCGATCACCACGACATGTGTGGTCTCCTGTTGTCCCTCGCCCAGCAGACCGTCCAGCAGCGTCGTCAGCGGCGCCGGTTCGCTGAGGTCGGGGCGTCCGCCGGAGCTGTGCTGGAAGTCGAAGAGGGTGTTGGACCGCACATGGTGGACACGGAGTTTCCCGCCCCAGCCGTTCTCGGCGTCCGCGGGCGCGCGCAGATCCGGGGCCAGCACGTCGTCAAGCCCGTCGACGTACGCCGCCCCCAGGTGTCGGCCTCGCAGTGTGCCCCGTACTGCCTGCGTTCCAGGTCGTAGGTCTCTCCCGGGACATGCCAGTCACGGATGTTGATCAGATGCAGGACCCCGTCCCCGTGTCCGCGCATCCGGGAGCCCACGGTGGCGTCGAGGAAGCGGGCCAGTGGCGAACGGCGCAGCTCCGCCTCGGACAGAACGCGGCGGTGGCCCTCCGCGCGGAGGGACGCACCGCTCTCGCTGTCCAGCAGCAGCTTGGAGACCGCGCTGTCCGGCAGGGACAACTGGCAGTCCAGGTTCAGGAAGAAGTCGTTCTGCAGACACTGTGTGATGAGTACGTACTGCGACGGTGCCGTCGGCTCCATCGCCACCCCCGTGGGTCTCCGTGTGCCCCTTCGGCGTGCCGCACGCCCTCAGTGCGGCAGCAGTGGCCACTGACTGGACAGTCGCATGGCGGCCTCCGTGACCGCCGGATCGCCGGACTCCGTGGCCACGCCGTCCAGGTAGGCGTGGGCCGCCGCTTCGTAGAGCTCGTCGACCGCGTAGAGCCGCGCCTCATGGGCCGCGCGGCGGGCGCCCGCGCGGGCGCCCACGGTGGCCTCGGCCTCCCTGGCGCGCTCGGAGCCGGCGAGATCCGTCTCGATGTCCTGCTCCAGCTTCCGCAGCCGCTCGGCCGTGGTCCGGTACGCCGCCAGATACGGGTGCTCCTCGCCCAGCCCGATCAGGAAGGCGATGCCACCGGAGAGCAGCAGCAGCGCGACGAACATCCAGGACACGCTGTGCGGGTCCAGGTGCAGGGACTCGATGAGGCTCGGTGGGTCGCTCACGCTGTCCCCGACAGCCGCGGCCACATCGGGCGGCAGATCCAGCGGAGGCTCCTCCCGGAACGCCACCTTGGCCCGCAGATCCCCCAACGCCCAGGCGCCGTACGCCCAAATGCCCAGCAGGGCGAGGGCGGGCACGGACGACAGCCGGACCGCGCCGGTGGCGGAGCGGCGCCGCAGGATCCAGCCCGCGATATGCGGGGCGAGGATCATCGCCACCGCCACGGCCACCATGAGGCTGTAGGAGAGCAGATCGGCGAACCGCCCGACACCGTGCAGATTCTCGAACACCGAGTAGTAGACGGGCAGTTCCACCACGATCAGGGCGGCCAGCACCCCGAACTTCATCCAGCGCGGCATACCGGGGCGCGCCGCCGCGCCCTCCCACGCCGCCCTGGTGGCCAGGGCCCGCTCGGCCGCGTCCGCCTCCGCCACCGGATCGTGGTCGGACACCGCCTGCCAGCGGGTGTGGCCGCCGGTGGTCTCCGGCTCGTCCTCGCGCCGCGTGGCGGCCGGCCGCTCGGGACCGGTGGCGCCGCCTGCGTCGGCGGGCATACGGGCGCGCAGCCACCGGCGCTCGAAACCGCCCCGTACGGTGTCGCGGAAGGTCTGCCACCGGTCGGCCCGCCGCGCCAGCCGGTCCAGCTGGTCGGTGGTCACCGCCTGCTGCTGCTCCAGGGCGGCCCGCCGCCGGCCCGCCCGCTCCAGCCGCTCTCCGGCGGCGGTGGCGGCCGCCCGCACCCGGCTCGCCTCCAGCGCGCCGTCCTCCTCGGCCCGCGCCTGCTCCTCGGCGAGCCGGTGTCTGACCTTGTTGCGCAGACTGGCCAGCTCGGCGAAGTAGGGCACCCGGTCGGGGCTGGCCAGCACCCACGGGTCGAAGACCTTGCGCGTGGCCGCCGAGGCGCCCTGTTTGCGCGCCCGGTCCAGCAGCCAGGCGCTGTCACCGGCCCGGATGAGGTCCGAGGCGACGGGCTCGGGCTGCGGCAGCGCCCCGTCGGGGAACCGCCGCGCGGCCGTCCGCCCCCGCGGCGCCCGCGGTCGGCGTCGGCCCTGCGGCGGCGCAGCCTCAGCCGCCGCGGTGCCTCGTCGTCACCGGCGATAGGTGGTGTGGACATGTGCCTTCACCCTCCCCTCCAGAAGCTCCGTCCAGAAGGAGTTGAACTGCTCGTACCGGGAGGTGTCGGTGCCGTACTTCATGCCGTAGCCCACCGGGTAGATGTCGGCGCCGGACAGCTCCGGTTCGCCGTGCGACTTCAGGAAACCGTCGATGACGGTCCGGCGGCTCGCGGCGGTGGACAGGTCCTGCCGCCCCAGCCGGAAGTCGGTGTCGCCCTGGTCGAAGTCGCTCACCACCAGGACGTCGAACGACGCGTCGCCGCCCGACGGCTTGGACAGCGCGATGCGCGACAGCCCCCGAGCACATCGGAGCCGGGCTCCTGCTTCTGGGCGCAGCGCAGCAGCCTCAGGGCGTTGGAGAGGGCCACCGCGCGCATGGTGGTGCGGGTCCGCTCGCGGTCGGCGGTCTTCGAGGTGTTCGGATCCAGGTCCAGCGGGCTGACCTGGCACTTGGACGCCTCGGACACCTTGGTGATCGGGGCGAAGGACGTCTTGCGGCACTTCTTGTCCGCCAGGAACGTCTGGAGGGTCGCCTTGAGCTTGGCCTCCGCGTCGAAGCCGGTGCGGGAGGCGTCCGCCGAGCCGGAGCCGTCGACCACGACGCCACACGTCCGGGAGTAGCGTGACGGCTCGTCGGAGCCGCAGGCGGTGCCGGCCGCCGCCAGGGCGAGCACCAGCGTGGCGGTGAGCGCGCGCCGCCGGTTCCGGCGCCGCCGGGCGCCCGGGCGCTCCGGAGCGGGGCTCTGGCCGGTGGGGCTCTGGCCGGTGGGGCTGTGGACGGTCTGGACGGTCATCGCGCGGTCCTCCCGTCGACGCGGTCGGTGTTCTGCCGTTCGAGTATGTGCAGCGCCCGTGAGGTGGCCGTCCGGGCGCTGTCGTCGTCGGCCAGCAGCCAGACGTCCGGCTGGTACCAGGACCGGTCCAGCTCCACCCGGCCGGGCAGCCAGTCCCCGGGCGGACGCCTGGGGAGCCGGGAGAGCTGGGGGTGGGTCTCGCGCACCGCGTCCCAGTAGCAGGCCAGTCGCTGATTGGCCTGGTCGACGACGGCCTGTGCTTGCGACCGGCACCGGTCCACGCTGGTGCGCCACTGGCCCATCCAGTGGCCGTACCGCGCGAGCGCGGCGGGCCGGGGGTCTTCGCGCACGTCGTACTGGGTGACCACGCGCACCGACTCCGCGCGCAACCTGCTGAGCAGGGCGTGCTCCCGCCCGATGAGGGCGGCGCGCATCTGCTCGGTGGCCCGGCGGACGCCGGTGCGCACCTCCATCACATACGGGGTGATCAGCAGCTCGGGAGCCGGTGGCTCGATGGGCGGCGATGGCATCTTGTCCCGCTGCTCCTCGGGCGGCGCCGGGAGCGGGACGCGGGGACGCCGCGGGCGCCGTCGCGCCTGCCCCGCCATCGGGCCGCGAAGCGGGCGGTACGGCCGAGCCTTCCCCGGCGCACCACCCCGTTGACACTGTCGGTTGTGATCATGGAAATGGATCCCCCGATTTCCCCGGTGCGGAAATTCCCGCTCCGGACAGCCACATTGCGGACAGTGGAATTCCGCTTTCTCTCGCAAAGGGCTCGTGGTCGATGTGGATGACGATGGCGATGTCGTTGTCGATTCGATTCCCTGTCAGACCGTATCGATGAGGTCGTACCCGGGAATGCTCCCCATAGGACACGATCCTGAAAACGCCCGGAAGTCGACCGGAGAACGCCCTCGTCGATGCCTGACGCCGGGTCATACTGGAACGGTTCCGGGGCCATGCCTCTTTGATCATGAATCTCGGAACACGACCTCGGGGAATGGGAGATGGGTCGGTGGAGAACGTTCCAGAGTGCGCGGAGCCCAGGCTCCGGATCAGTCAGACGCACTTTCCGGTGGAGACCCTGGGCCCGGGGCGACGCCTGGGCATCTGGTCCCAGGGGTGCGGGCTGGCCTGCGCGGGCTGTATGTCCCGGCACACCTGGGATCCGCTGGGCGGCGCCTCCCGTTCGGTGTCGTCCCTGCTCGGGCTGTGGCGCGAGGCGTTGGCCCGGGGCGCCGACGGGCTGACGGTCAGCGGCGGCGAGCCGCTCGACCAGCCCGCCGCGCTGGAGGCCCTGCTGGCCGGGGCGGTGCGGGCCCGTGCGGAGGCGGTGGCACCGGGCGGCCCGGCGGCGGGCCGCGAGATCGACATCCTCCTGTACACGGGATACGAGGAGGAGGAAGCGGAAGCCGACGCGGCGCGCTCCGCCGCCGTCCGCCACGCCGATGTGCTGGTGACCGGACGCTTCCGGGTGGCCGAGCCCACCGCCCTGGTGTGGCGCGGCTCGGCGAACCAGCGCATGCGGCCGCGTACGGCGCGGGGTGGGCGCGTTACGGGGAGCACCTGGCCCGGACGGAGAGCGGGCCGCGTCTGCAGATGGTCGAGGGGGACGGCGATGTGCGGCTCTACGGAGTGCCGCGGCGCGGCGAACTGGCCGCGCTGGAGCGTCGGTTGCGCCGGGCGGGGATCGCCCTCACCGGTGCGAGCTGGCGCCCCTGAGCGGGGCGGCCGCCCGGTCGGCATGGCGTGCCCCTGGCCGGTGGGCATGGCGTGTGGTGGCACGACACGAGGTGGGTCGGTGGGCGCGGTGTGCCTCCGGCGGGTGGGCATGGCGCGCGGTGGCACGGCGCGAGGTGGGTCGGTGGACACGGTGTGCCCCGGCGGGGGGTCGGCATGGCGCGCGGCGGGCCCGGCGGCTGTGGCGAGGGCCGCTGCGGGCCGGGTGCCTGTGGCCCCGGGAGCTGTGGACCGAGAAGTCGTGGGCCGGGCGGTTGTGGCTGGGGCGGTTGTGCGCCGAGCGACTGAGGCCGGAGCGGTTGTGGCCCCGGGAGCTGGGGTCCAAGCCGCGGTGGGCCGGGCCGCTGGGGCACCGGCAGTCGTGGCTCGGGCGGCCGTGCCGCTCGCCGCTGTGCTCACAGCGCGCCGACGGCCTCGGCGATCTCCCGGCTGCGCACCACCAGGTGCACCCGCCAGCGGGCGTCCCGGGCGAGCTCGTCGCGGATCGCCCAGCGCAGCCAGGTCGCGCTGACCGCCGGTGTCAGTCCGCCCCGGCCCGCGCCGAGCAGCGGAAAACAGATGGAGGACAGGGCGGGCTCGTAGCGGGCGCGCTCGGCCCGGGCGAGCGCGAAGCACGCGCCGACCGCGCGGGCGATGCTCTCCGGGCGGACCTCGTACGTATCGTCCAGCGGTGTGGCCACCGCCGCGTGGTAGATCCGCCGGACGCCGCGCGCGGCGAGCGCTCCCGGCGAGGTGGGCACCACCGTGCCCGGCCGGATCGGCAGCCCCGGGCGGCCGTGGGCGCGCAGCCACGCGGCCAGTTCGCGGGCGAGCACATCGTCGACGATCTCCCCGGCGGGGTCGCGTACGGCGGCGGCCAGGCGCAGCGCGCCGGAGACGGTGGGGCGGAAGGTCTTGGACATCTCCAGGTAGACGTTCTCCGAGGAGACCAGCACCTCGATGTCCCGCAGCAGTTCGATGGGCGAGACATGCAGGGTGAGCGTGCTCCGCGCGTCGACCGGCACGCTGTCGACCCGCAGCGGAGGCTCCGGGCCGGTCCGGCCCGCGGAGGGGCCGCGGCCGCTGCGCGCGAGTGTGCTCTGCCCGGCCGCGCTCGGTCCGCCGGGGAGCCGGGCCCCGGCGCCCGGTCCTGGGCTCCGGCCCGTCGAGCCCTGTCCGCCGGAGAGGGCCGGCGGCTCGCGCAGGATGGTCAGTACGGCCTCGGCGAGCTGCTGGATGACCTGCGGTTCCTGGTGCTTGCGGAACCGCTCGGGGTGACTCCGTACACGGCGGCGGCCACCTTGCGGCGGTCATGGGCGGGCGCACCCCGGCGGTCGGGGAGCAGCCCGAAGGTGTGGGCCGCGGCCTGGCCCAGCAGATCCCGCTCGCCGAGGCGCCGTACCGCCTCCTTGAGCAGCGCCTCGATACCGGCCGGGGCGTCGTCGGAGCCATCGCAGAAGCCGCCCGCCACGGCCGCGGCGCGCAGCGCCGGCCGATCGATTCTGCGCAGATCTGGCAGTCCGGGTCTGCGTATGCTTTTGAGTTCTTCCAGGAGTTGATCGTATGTGGGCAAATTTGACTCAAATGGCTCCTGACTCATGGTCACCAGGCTAGCGACCGGCCGAGAAAGAGGAAATCGGTCTCCCGGCGGCCGTTCCCTGCCGGGCTTAGTGCCGCCGGTAATTCACCCGTGCTGGAACAGATTTCCGATTTCCGGGGTTCCGCTTTCTTGATCCACGGCCCGGCGGCCCCCGGCCGCCGCCGTCGTCGCCACCATGAATCCGACAACGCCCGCCCGTTCACGAGGTGACCTTTGTGACCCATCCGCACGAGCAACCGCCCCCCACGGAATACGAGGACGACGACGAGCACGGGGTCCCCGGGGAGCCCGAAGAGCGGCGGCGCGCGCACGACGCAGGGCCGCCGCCCACCGAACACGAGGAGCCGCCCCCGTCGGCGGCCGCCACGTCGGCCGGGCCCACCGAGGACGAGATCCCCTCGGCGGCGTCCGCGCAGGCCGCGGACGGGGGTCGCGACCTGCGCGGGGACACCGGAGCGCTGCCCGTCTCGCTGCGCGGCCGGTTCCGCCTGAGGGCCGTGCTGCGCCGCCCCGACCAACCGCACCAGGCGGCCGTCTACCGTGTCGAGGACGACCGTGGCAGCCACATCCTCAAGTGGTACCACCGCGGCCACGCCCCGGACCGCCGGGTGTGGGAGCTGCTGCGGGACCGGCCGCGCCGCCACCTCACCCACTTCACCGAGACCAGCGACACCGGGGCCGACGGCCACCCGTACGACCTGGCACCGTCCTACGGCGAGACCGACCTGGCCGGATATCTCAACGACAATCCCGGCCCGGCCGACCCCGTGCTCATCCACAGCGTCGTACGGCAGCTGCACGAGGCCCTCACCACCCTGCACGAACTGAACATCGTGCACCGGGACCTCAGCCCCGCCAACATCGTGCTCGGCAGCCTCGACCCGGCCGCCCCGGACCTCGTCCTCGTGGACTTCGCCGTCTCCGCCCATGAACCCGCCGAGCGCTACACCCGGGACGAGCGCTGGGTCGGCACCGCCCTCTACATGTCCCCGCAGGCGTCGCTGCGCCACCAGCTGATCCATCCGCCCGCCGACTGGTGGTCGCTCGGCATGATCGTCGCCGAGATGGCCGGCGGGCGCCACCCCATCCGGTTCACCGACAACGACTTCGTCCGGGAGGAGATCAGCTCCCGCGCCCCGGACCTGTCCCTGGTCACCGACCACCGGCTGCGGCTGCTGTGCCGGGGGCTGCTCACCCGCGACCCCGACCACCGCTGGGGCACCGACGAGGTGGCGCAGTGGCTGGTGGGCGGTGCGCCGCCGGTCGCCCCCTGGGAGACGGGCGCGGCCCCCGGCGCCTCGGATCCGGCGGACGAGCCGGACATCGAGCCGTTCGCCTTCCTCGACGAGCGCTACACCCGGCCGAAGCAGCTGGCCCGGGCGTTCAGCGAGAACTGGCGGCCCGCCCGGCAGCTCCTCTCCCGGCGGCGCGGCCGCGGTGAACTCACCCGCTGGCTAAGGCAGTTCGAGGGCGCACCCGGCCGCGACGCCGAGGAGCTGACGGCGCTGCTCGGCCTCCTGGAGCCGCACCACCCCGCCACGCCGCCGCGTGAGCCCAAGCCGGCCACGATGGTGCGGCTGATCTCCTGGCTCGGCCCCACCCTCGACGCCTCCTACCGCGGGGTGCCGCTGGACCACGCGGGGCTGGGCGATCTGCTGCGGGAGGCCGGGCGCGGCGATGAGTTCGCCCTCTCCGTCGTGGAGGACCTGCGGGACCACACCATCCTGCCGCTGCTGGACGCACGGCCCGGCGGCGAAGGGCTCGCCGAGGTGCAGCAGCGCTGGCTGACGGCCCGCTCCCGCTGGCAGCACACCGTGGACGAGGCGCTCCAGGCGTCGCCCTGGCTGCGCGACCGCCGCGCCGAGGTGCGCGCCGCCACCCGGCTCGACCGCGCCCGGCTGGCCGCCCTCCTCTCGCTCGCCGCGGCCCCCACCGCGCACCGGCGCAGGCTCCAGGAGCGGACCGCCCGTATCCAGGCGGCGTTTCCGCAGCCGGTGGCCTGGTACGGCCGGTTGCTCCGCGACCCCGACGACCTGGTGCGGATGCAACTGGCCGAGTGGCTCGCCGGATTCGCCGAGCAGGAGTCCACGGAGGCGCAGGGCCGGGTGAACGACGAGCGCGCCCTCCTCCGCCAGGAGCGCGACCTGGACGTGGCCACGCTGTGGGTGCGCAGACAGGACATGCTGCCCACGCTCGGCTGGGCCCTCGGCGGAGCCGTCGGCCTCGTCTTCCCGTGGCCCTTGGTGCTCGCTCTGAGCGATCTGGCGGGATGGCCCGGTCAGCGCGCGGTGCTGACGGCATGGATGCTGACCGCCCCGGCGACCGCCGCCGTGCTGGCGCTGGAGCTGTGGACGGCGTACCGCATCGGCAGCCCCGGCTACCATCCCGACCGTTCCCTGGCCGGGCTGCTGATCGACCGTGTGCGGCCCGTGGCCCGGTTCATCCGCCGCCCCGGCTCGCGCTTCCCCGTCCAGGGCCTGCTGCTCCTCCCGGCCATCGCCCTGTTGTGGGCCACCGTGGCCTATGCCCCTGGGCGTGGCCGATCGCCACGGTGGCCGTTCTTCTCTGGTGGACCTGGCACCGGACGCGGTGCTGGCGCCGCTATGTGGCGGAGCTGCGCGGCCGGGACGGCCGGGTCCGCCCCGGCCGGCCGAGGGTGGCCGCCCCGCCGACGTCAGGGAGTGTCACATGAGTTCAGGACAGGCGATCCCCAGCATCGGCGATGTGATGCCGGATGTGTCCTTCCCCCAGCCTCCGGCCGCCGATACCCTCCAGCACACCGTTCAGAACACGGTGCAGGACACCGTCCAGAACACCGGGGTGCCGCACCACACGGTCCAGGGCACCGGCCTGTCGGACCACATCGGCACCGGCGTCGGCCAGCACATCGGCGACGCCGTGCAGCACGCCGGCGGCCATGCGCTGCACGCCGCCATGGACCAGTTGCACGACCTGATGGTGCCCGCCCTGATCGGCCTCGGCTCGCTCAGCGGGGCGCTGCTCGTCGGCCGCGCCACCATGGCCGGGGCGCAGGTGCTCGCGGCCGCCGCCCTCCGCGCCGCCGAGTACCAGGACGAGCTGCGACAGCGGCAGTTGGACGCCCGGCAGGCCGCCGAGTGCTGGCGGGACGCCGCCTTCGCCGCCGTCCGGGCCAACGCCCGCATCGACACCCTGCACGCGCGCATCCGGCGGGCCGCCACGGCCGCCGGGCCCGACGGGCCGCCGGAACCGCCCGACCTGCCGCCGCCGCTGGCCCTGACCGGCATGAGCCTGGACGAGGTGTGGCGACGACTGGCCGACACCGACCGTCGGCTGCGCCACGCGGAGGCCGCGTACGCACGCGCCACCATGGAGGCCGCCGCCCGTCCGGTGGCCGGAGCACACCCCGCGGACACCGGCTGGCACGCCACCCTGCGCGCCCGCCGCGTCAAGGCGTTGGAGGCGTACGAGGGGGCCGCCACCGAAACCGAGGCGCTCGATGCGCTGCCGCAGCCGCCGCCCGCCGCCACCGCGGCGCCGAGCGAGGAGGAGGCGCTGCGGCTGGGCGCGGACCTGCTGGCCATGCTGCCGCGGAATGTGGCGGTGGCCGACTACCGGCTGGTGGAGGAGAAGGTCACCGTCGCCGCGGAAGTGGCCGCCCAGCGGCCCGCCGCGGCCAAGCGCCATCTGCGGGAGGCCGCCCGGTTCGCCGAGCGGGTCACGCGCGAGGCCGAGCGGCGGCAGGAGACCGAGGAGTGGGCCGCCCAGCAGCTCGCCTTCCTCCGCGCCGACCACCCCGGCACCCCCGTTCCGCTGCCCGACGCCGGGGCGGAGATCGCCGTCCTGGAGCGCTTCCTGCACCAGGGCGGAACGCTGGAGGAGGCCCAGCGCGCCCGCGTCGCGGCCCGTGTCGGGGAGCGGGTCGACGCATATCAGCGGATGTACGCCGCGGAGGTGATCCGCGCGGCGGTCCAGCGGTCGGAGCCCGAGACGGCCGGATACGCCACCTCCGGAGCGGTGCAGTTCATCGACTGGGCCCGCCGGGCTGGGGGGACGAGCACTGGCTGCGCATCAGCGTGGACGCCGGCGGCACCGCCCGGGTCGCCACCATGCACCGCGAGCGCGACCCCGCCGAGGAGACCGACGACGACCTGGACCTCGACTGGCAGCGGTGCGTCGAGGCCCCCGACCATCTGCGCGAGCTGCGCAAGCTGGCCGAACGGGCCGGGCTCAGCGTGCCGTTCGAGTTCGACGAGCCACCCGCGCGGCCGGTCCCGCGCACGGCGGCCCGGCCCGCCCATGACCACCGCACCGGACCCAAGGTCCGCCACCGTGACCAGGAGACGTAGGTATGACCGAGGCAGCCACCTCACCGGGCCGCGCGGACCGCAGCCTCCCGGCCTTCGCCGAGGAGCTGGTCGGCACGCTCAGCGTCCACTCCCAGTACGTCCTGCACGGCAGCATCCGGGACATCCACCTCGTCCGCCACGACAAGGACCCCGACGAGGGCGGCCCCGAGCGGACCTACGACGCCCACCACACCCTCACCGAGGTGCTGTGGAACGCCCTGTGGCAGGAGGGGTACGAGGCGCTGATCCGCTTCGACATCGCCGACGGCTTCACCGTCGTCGCGGGCCCGGCGGCCAAGGAGGTCCGCGAGCTGCTGCACGGGCGGGACGCGGCCAGACCCGGGAGCGCCCGCCGTGCCGACACCCCCGTCCACCTGGCCGAGGCGGAGCGGACCCTGGGTGACATCATCACCGGCTGGAAGCAGCAAGGGCGGCAGCCGAAGACACCGGACGGACGGCCCGCCCGGACACCGCACAGCGCCAACGGCCCTACCGGGTGGTGGTGTTGATCGACTACGCCGCCCGGATCCCCACCGATGTCACCCGGCTCAGCGACGCGGAGCGGGACTTCTTCCTCAACTGCCTGAAGCTGGCCGAGGACGCGCGGCCGATCTCCTCCCCGGACAGCGGACGGCGGCTGTTCAACCCCGTGATCTGGCTCGCCGACGGGGAGCGCGATCTGCCCACCTGGCTGGTGGCGGGCAGCGAACGGGTCCGTACCATCGGCATCCCACTGCCCGACCTGGGCAGCAGACGGCGCATGGCCGAGCTGCTGGCCGAGGAGCACACCGCCGCGTCCGCGCCCGCGGACAACGAGGACAGCGGGGACAGCGGGGACGACGGGCCGGTGCGGCTCGACAAGCGACGGCCGCCGGACGAGCACGACCTGGACACCTTCGCCCGCGCCACCGCCGGGCTGACCCTGCGCGCGATGCGGGAGAGCGCCCGGATGGCGCTCGACCGCGGGCTGTCGTTCGCCGAGATGCGGGACGCGGTCCGGGTCTACCAGCTCGGCGTCAAGGACAACCCGTGGCAGGCGGATTACATCCGCGAGCAGATCAAGAAGGGCGAAGCGGACCTGCGGGCGCGGGTGAAGGGCCAGGAGAAGGCGGTCGGCAAGACCCTCGACATCCTCAAGCGCGCCGCGCTCGGCCTCTCCGGAGCCCAGGCGTCCCACCCCGGCAGCCGGCCGCGTGGTGTGCTGTTCTTCGCCGGGCCGACCGGCACCGGCAAGACCGAGCTGGCCAAGGCGGTGGCCAAGCTGCTGTTCGGCACCGAGGACGCCTGTCTGCGCTTCGACATGAGCGAGTTCTCCGCACCGCATTCGGTGGACCGGCTGCTCGGCGCACCGCCGGGATACGTGGGTTACGAGGCGGGTGGCGAGCTGACCACGGCGGTGCGCAACGACCCCTTCCGGGTCGTGCTGTTCGACGAGATCGACAAGGCCGACAAGGGGGTGCTGGACAAGTTCCTCCAGGTGCTCGAGGACGGCCGGCTCACCGACGGGCAGGGGGTCACCACGTACTTCAGCGAATGCGTGCTGATCTTCACCTCCAACCTCGGGGTCAGGAAGCGGACCGGCGACGGCGGGCGCGAAGGGCGGGTGGCCGAGCCCGGCATGCCGTACCACCAGCTGGAGGAGATCATCCTGGCCAATGTGAAGGAACACTTCGTCGAGGAGATCGGCCGCCCGGAGCTGATGAACCGGCTCGGCGGCAATGTGGTGGTCTTCGACTACATCGACGCCAAGGTGGCCGCCGAGATCTTCGACTCCCAGGTGGGCAACATCCAGCGGGTGCTGCGCGAGGATCAGGGGTGCATCTGCGCCTCTCCGACGAGGCGCACCGGGCGCTGTCCTCCTACTGCACGGCGGATGTCGACAACGGCGGCCGGGGCATCGGCATGCTGCTGGAGACGCATCTGATCAACCCGCTGGCACGGGCGCTGTTCGACCAGGAGCGACTGGCGGGCACGGCGGTCACCGTCACCGGTGTGCGGCCCGCCGCGGACGGGACGGTGGCGCTGGACCTGCGGGTGGTACGCACCGGGGCCGCGGGTCCCGGTCCCGGCGGTGGCCGATGAGCGGTGGCGCCGCTCCGGCGGGCTGGTGGCGCGAGTCGGTCGACGAGGAGGGGGAAGCACCGGCGGAAGCGGCGGACCCGGCGGGAGCGGACGCGGCGGGAGCGGACGCGGCGGAGAAGGCGGACGCGGCGCAGGAGCCGGTGGTGCGGGCCGAACCGCCCGCGCCACCCCCGGCCGGGGTCGAGGTGTCCGCGCCCTGCTGGAACTGCCGTAAGCCGGTGGCCCCCCGGGACACCCGCTGCGCGTCCTGCGGCCGTGCGCGCACCCATGCGCTGCTGGTCTGCACCGAGCCCTGTCTGGAGCTCCGGCACGGCCCGGGACCTCCGCTGCGCCTGGGCCGCCATCCGGACTGGGCGCCGCGGACCGCCGCCGCGTTCGACGGCTGGAACAAGGTCTCCCGGCGTCATGCCTCGATCACGGTGGAGCCGGACGGCACCGCCTGGGTCGAGGAGCCCGAGGAGGGCACCCGCAACGGCACGTATCTGAACGGCGCCCGGATCGCGGCGGGTGTGCGCACCCCCGTCCGCGACGGCGACCAGCTGCGGCTCGGACTGCGGGTCAGCTTCGCCGTACGGCTGTACGGACCGGGGCCCGGCACCGGCTGAGCCGGTGCCGGGCGGGGTCGCGGGGCGGACCCCCGTGCCGCCCCGCGCGCTCATGTCCGCATACCGGGCGGAATGATGACCGCCCGCAGCGGTGCCAGCAGCTGGTCGGCCTCGCCCGCCCCCTCGAACGTGCCCAGGTTGTGGGCCTGGCCGGGCACCGCCTTCAGCGGCTCCTCGCCGCAGCGGTCGCCGAACAGCACCAGGGCGGGGTGCGGGCGGTGCCGCCGGGACTGCCACACCAGCCCTTGCGCGTCCGGCACCTGGCGCCGGATCTCCCGCGCCCAGGCGCGCGTCTGCGCGTAGTCGTCCGTCTCCAGCAGCCAGGAAGTCTGGAACACCGCGGCCAGGTCCTCCTCCTCGACCAGCCGCACCAGGACCAGGTCCTCGGTCACCCGCACCTTGGACAGCGAGCGGGTGGCCGCCAGCGCCCACGGCACCTGACGCCGCCCCTCCGGTCCGGTGAACTCCATGTCCCGCAGCATCACCTCGGCGAGGGTGGTGGTCGGCTCCACGGCCGCGTAGAGATACGGGTACCGGTCCTCGGCGGTGGCGTCGAAGCGATTGCCGCCGAAGAAGGAGTGCGCGGGCTTCGGGTTGAACTGGGTGCAGGCGTAGGCGGTTTCATGGCACCGCCACAGCTCGGTGCCCGCGCTCAGGACGAACAGGTTCGGGCTCATGCGCGCGCCCTCCGGGGGCGCCTGCCTCACCACCCGCCGTCTCCGATCAGCGCGGCGGCGGCCTCGGTCAGCCGTGCGTCCGGCACCCGCCCCACCAAGGCGGCGGGCGCGTCGCGCAGCCAGGTGTTGCCGCCGAGCCACCAGTCGGCGGCGCCCCACGGGTCCTGGTCCGACAGCAGCATTCTGTTGATCCGCTGCACCACCGGCCGTGGCTCACCGGTGTCCGGGTCGAACTGGAAGTCCGGGTAGCGGTCGCCGCGTTCGGGGTCCGACAGGCGGATGAGTCCGGCCCCGGTGGGATCCTCGGCGGCGGTGCCGGTGAGCTGCTCCGGGCCCCGCGCGGGGGCGGTGAGCAGCCGCTGCCGTACGGCCCCGGCGATCTCGGCGCTCTCGGGATCCAGCGTCGGCCAGTCCACGGAGTCCAGCAGCCGGATCAGCTCGGCCAGCCGGTCGGTGTCCGGCAGGACGGCGGAGGGCGCGGCGCCCCCGGACCGGAACTGGTCCAGTTTTCTGCGCAGTTCCATCTCGCGGGGGAGAGGCAGCAGCGCCAGCCGCACCTGCCGCACCGCACGGCGCACGGCCCTGGCGTCGTCTCCGGCCGCCCGCAGCCGCAGCACACTGTCCTGGAAGCCGCTGAACTGCTCGGCGGTGAGCGAGGCGCGGATCTCCGGCAGATGCCGGCGCAGCAGCTCCAGGAGATCGTCGGTGGTCATGGCTGTCGTCCTTCCACGGGTGCGCGGGGAGCGGGGTTGCCCTGGTGGATGAAACCGGCCCAGGAGACGGCCCGGGCCAGGCCGCCCGCGTCGCTCTGCGTCTCGGCCAGCAGGAGCCCGGTCAGCCCGGGGACGGGACGGCGGTCGTGGTCGAGCATCCACAGCTGGGCGGCGCGCAGGGCGTCCGGTGGGGCCAGCCCGGCGACGGTCAGGTGGTGGTGGAAGACCACCATCAGCGCGGCCGAGGCGCTGTCCGAGACCTTCCACCGCGAACCGACCACATCCGTGGCGCCACGGGCCAGCAGGGCGGTGGTCGGGGTCAGCGCCTCGTCGTGGTCACGGCTGCTGAGGTCCGTCTCGCAGGCGCTGAGCACGATCAGCGGTCCGGTGGCGGCCCGTTCCCCGGCGGGTACGTCGAGGATGCGCGTCACCGTCAGCCTGCCCAGGTCCGGAGTGTCCGCGGGGTCCGGGGCCGCCGCGGACTCAGGGGCGGCCAGGTGGAGGGCCGAGTCGGTGGGCCGCAGCCCGGCCAGGCCGTGCACCACCAGATGCAGTAGCGAGGCGGCGGGCGCGGCCGGGCCTCCGGGGAGGTGGGAGAGCACGTCATCGGGCGTGCCCGGCGCGTTCGCGGGCGCGTCCTCGTGCCAGCCGTAGAGCAGGGCCTCGGTGTAGTAGGCGGTGCGGAGGGCCGTCACCTCGTCCTGCGCCCACGTCAGATCCCCGCTGGGGTCGGCCACCAGCACCGCGCGCTCGCTCGCGGGCACCCGGCCGCGCCGGGCGGCCCGCAGGAACTCACCGCCGGACGCGGCGTACGAGATGACCGCGACCTCGCAGGCGTACGCGTACGGGCGCCGTGCGTCGGCCCGTGGCCCGGGGAGGCGGGCGGCGTGCCAGGGAACGGCGCCCAGGTTGCCGCACGGCACGAGGACGAGCCGGACCGGCGCGTCGGGTTGCCCGGGCCCGTTCTTCGCCTTCTCGCGCCCGTCGTGTGCTTTGCCGGGCCCGTCGTTCGCTTTCTCGCGCTCGTCCCGCGCTTTCCCGCGCCCGTCCGCCGCCCGGGCGTCCAGTGCGTCCAGGATGGGGGCGAGGACGGCCGGGCCCGCCCAGTCGCACAGCCCCTCCAGCGCCGCCTCCCAGCCGCGATGGGCCTCGGCGTGGGCGTCCATGCCCTGCTCGGACACGGCGGACCGCCGGGCACCCGCGTCCAGATAACGCTCCAGCGGCTCGCGGCCGAGCGCGCCCAGCCCCGGCAGCGGCAGCGCCATCGGCTCGCCGGTGCTCGGCACCAGGACGGCCACGCCACCGGCGGTGCCCTGCCCGGGCACCAGATACACCAGGGCGTCGGCGCCGGTGGCGCGCAGCCCGTCCCGCAACTCCCCGATGCCGGGTGCGCCGAGCAGTCCGCGCAGCGCCTCGGAGCCGCCCTCCGGCCGCCGCAGCGCCTCCAGCGCGCGGCGGCGCAGGGTGCTGGGGATGGCGAGGCCCGGGGCGGGCCCGGTCGGCATCACTCGCGCGAGCGCGCTGCGGACCTCCTCCGGGGTGCCGCCGCCGATACCGGTCGCGAGTCCGCCGCCGCCGGTCGCGAGTCCGCCACCAATGCCGGTCCCGAGTCCGGCACCAACGCCGGTCCCGAGTCCGCCACCGGTCGGCGCGGCCCCGGGCGCAAGGTCCCGTACGGCGGTCCGCCACTGCTCGGCCAGCTCCGCCTCGCCCCGGGCGGCCAGCTGCTCCGGGACCCCGGCGGCCGCGGCCGCGGCGCGCAGCACCAGGCCTCGCCCGTTCTCCAGCGACGTCACGGCCTCCTCGATCCCGCCGTCCACGGCGGCCCAGTGGGCGGCGAGCAGCCCGCGGCTGGCCCCCGCCCTGGCCACCTCGAGGCCGTGCTCGGCGCCGAGTTGCAGCAGGACGTCCTCGGCGAGCACCCGCAGCGACTCCTGCGCCGTCGAGACGGCGGCACCGAGGTCGTCACGCGCCCGGTCGCCGCGCAGCCGGTACGCCTCGGCCAGCTCCCAGAGCACCTTCTGCCGGATGTCCGGGCTGGTGCGCTCCGTGAGGGCCCGGCGGGCCTGCTCCAGTTCGCCGACCGCTTCCTCCAGGACGGACGGGTCGTCGGTCGAGCGGTGGATGGCCAGCAGCGCGTACACGATGGCCTGCCGGATGCGCACATGCTGGTCGGCGGTCGAGGCGGGGCCCTCCAGGGCCCCGCGGGCCCGGGTCACCGCCTCGGAGACCCTGGCCAGGTCCGGTTCGATCAGGGAGGAGAGGGCCAGCGCGGGCGCCCAGCACGCGTCCATCAGGGGCCGCGCGAACACGGGAACCCTCGGATGCCCCGCCGCCTCCTCCAGATACGCGACGGCCGTGCGCAGGGCGGTGACCCCGCCGTCCAGCGTGGCCAGGCTCAACTGGGCCTGGCCGAGCAGGAAGAGGACCAGGAACTGCCACTCGCCGCCCTCGGTCTCCTCCAGCAGGTCGAGCAGCTCGTCCAGCAGCTCCTCGAGCCGTTCGGTGTCCTCCTCGGCGAGGGCTTCGGTGATGCGCAGCTGAAGGTGCATGCACTGGTTGCAGATCCGGAGCCCTGCGGCGCCGGGCCCGGTGGCGTGTGCCGAGTCGAACACCGCCGAGGCGGGGCCGAAGAGCGCGTCGAGACGAGCCCGCGCCTGATCGCGGTCGGTGAGGTTGCCGCCGAGGGTATTGGCCGCGGCCAGCAGCCCGGGCGAGATGAGTCCGGCCATCCAGCCCAACCGTCCGGACCCCTCCCCGGCCGCCGCGTCGATCAACTCGGCCGCCTCGGCCAGCCGATCGGCGTCACCCGTGCGCACACCCTGCGCCATGCGGCTCATCGCGGCGCGCATCGCGGTCTCCGCCTCTTCACCGGCCGGTCCCTTGCTCACCTCCTCGACCAGGGTGGTCAAATCCTCCGCCCGGATGGTGCCGGGCACTTCGAGCTCCAGTAGGAGGGCGGCCTCCGCGAAGGTGAGAGCGGTCTCCTCCTCGGTGGGCTCCTTCATCGCCTCGACCTCACCGCCTTCGTCCGCCTCCCCGGCCCCGGAGAACTCGGCGACCAGCCCGCTCAGGGCGCGCATCAGCTCGGAGTTGCGGCCCGGCAGCCGCTGCGCCATCTGCTCGGCCAGGTCAGCCATCTGCCCGACGTCCCGTGAGCGCACGACGGCGGGTACCCGCTCGAGGACGCCGGCCGCCCAGAACAGGGATTCGGCGGCGTCTTCGGGGAGGGTTGGCGCCAGGTCGGTCACCAGACCGCGCAGCTCGGTCAGATCGGCGGTGAGCTCAGGGTCGCCCAACACCACTCGGCGCCCCAGGTCGAAGGACTCCAGGAGGCGGGGCAGCGTGCCGTCCCACCCGGCCATCATGCCGGGCGTCATCAGCAACCGCATCAGGTGGAAGGCGGAGGCCCGTTCGTCCCGTGGGTCGAGCGCCCCGGAGGCGCGGGCAGCCCGCAGCACCCGCAGGCCCCTGCTCCGGTCGTCGTCCGTGGGATCGCGCCCATAGCGCTCGGCGTACAGGCCGCCGAGCCGGGCGCGTACGGTGCACAGCAGCGCGTCCCCGTCCGGCACGGCCGCCGCCAACTCCGCTTCCAAGGACTCGAGTTCGGCGATGCGGTGGTCGAGCAGGACGGGGCCGGCGGTGGCGGGCGACCGAGTGCCGTCGGGCGCTCGTGTGGCCGCCGGGCGGTCGGACGAGCCATCCGTACCGGGGTCCTTCGAACCGGCGCCGCCGGACGAGCCCTCGGCCGCCTGGCCCTGCGGCGAGGGCGGGGCGATCCACGCCAGCGCGTCGGCCGCGGCCCGTTCGGCGCGGTCGCGTAATGCCGCGAGATCCCTGGCGTGCATGAAACGTCCCCCTTCGTCATGCCTCTCCCATCATCCGCGCGTCCGCGCGAGCACAGGAGTCCTTTGATCGCTCTTTCCGGAAACCGACCAGAAGACGTCCGCGAATCGCCCGGTCGATACGCGGGTCCGGCGCCGCGCGAAAACTCCCGCGGTGCCTGCGCGCTCTTCTTCGTACGGTTTCCTTAGAATCGCTCGCATGTCTGATCTGGTGACTG
This sequence comes from Streptomyces violaceusniger, assembly GCA_005405945.1. Lineage (GTDB taxonomy): Bacteria > Actinomycetota > Actinomycetes > Streptomycetales > Streptomycetaceae > Streptomyces > Streptomyces violaceusniger. Next base: position 1,618,603 of record BJHW01000001.1, on the reverse strand, counting down.
ATGAGCTGATTGACCTGCAAAAATCCGCCGATGCGGAGCGTCGGCGGGCGTCCGGCCTGGACGGCGAGGAGCGCCGGGACCAGTGGGAGCGGTGGCGCGCGGCGGCGGAGCGGGTGCAGGCGGCGATCACGGAGCACGCCGCGTCGGCCGGGCTGAGCAGATTCGAGGTGGAGCGGGCGGTGAAGAAGGTCGTGAGACATCCGGAGGATTCATCCGCCGCGTAGTCGCTCCCGGGGCGAGGGTGGCGCGGATGACTCCCGGGCCGCCCTCGAGCCGATCCCGGGCCGCCTCTCGCGCCGCCCCCGGGTGACTCTCGGCCGCTTCCGGACCGTCCTCACGCCAGGCACGTGCCCCCGGCACAACCCCGCCCACCTGCGGCAAAGGGGAAAACGGACATGAGGTGAATCACGTGACATCCCATCACGCCCGGTGAGACACCTTTATCAATGCGTGACCAAATGTGTGGGTGGCGTGGACGCTCGCGCCCTACCCTCGCCGGTGACGCAACGTTTCTGCACGGGATCCCCGCGGTGAAAAGGGTGGGACGTACATGTACGGCACGATCGACGGGTTCAACTACGGGGCCGCCACCCCGCTGGCGGCCTACCTCATGGCCTGTCTCGGCGGGGCCCTGGGCTTACGCTGCACCGCCCGGTCGGTGCGTACCCAGCGCTCCTGGAAGGCGGGCTGGCTCGCGCTCGGATCCGCGTCGATCGGCTCGGGCATCTGGACGATGCACTTCATCGCCATGATGGGGTTCCATGTGAAGGAGACCCCGATCGGCTTCGACATACCGATCACCATTCTCAGCCTCGTCGTGGCGATCGTCGTCGTCGGCATCGGCGTCTTCATGGTCGGCTACCGGGGTACTTCCCCGGGGGTGCTGCTCTCGGCCGGTGTGTTCACCGGACTCGGCGTCGCGGGCATGCACTACATCGGGATGTCCGCGATGCGCATGCAGGGGCACCTGGAGTACTCCGTGCCGACCGTCCTGCTCTCCGTCCTGATCGCGGTCGTGGCCGCGACCGCCGCCCTCTGGGCCGCCGTGACCATCCACGGCTTCCGCGCCAGCCTGGCCTCGAGCCTGGTGATGGGGGTCGCCGTGACCGGGATGCACTACACGGGCATGGCCGCGGTCAGCGTGCGGCTGGACGATGTGCTCAGCGCCTCCGTGGGCGGTGAGGCGCCCGCTTCGCTCATCCTGCCCATGCTGATCGGCCCGGTGATCTTCCTGGTGATCGCGGGGACCATCATCATGTTCGATCCGCTGCTCGTCCTGGGCGAGGGGGAGTGGAACGAGAAGAAGGCGGACAGTGCGCGCACCCCGCCGCCACCGCCCCGGCCGGTCTGGCCGAGTTGGCCACCGGAGGAGGAGCCCGCCCGAGCCCGGACGAGCCGCCCGGCCCCGCGCCACGGCCGCCAGGAGTACCGCGAGTGGTGAACCCACGACCGTTCCGGAGTACGACGAGGCGGCCGTGACCCGCGCGCGGATACGGACACCGATCCGCCGCCACGTCCACCCCGTCGCACTCCGTGCGCCCTAGGGTCCTTCTGACGGATCTCCGCGGCGTCGCGACGCCCGGCACGCCCTCTCGCCGCACCGCACGAAAGCCCACGTAGCTCCGCTACGAGGGCCTCCGCGCGGCACCCCGAGAGCACGCCCCGGCTGCGGTCTTCGGCCGCTGCGCGGCGGGCGCTCCTTCCTCCACGGAGAGCCGCCAGAAGGACCCTAACGGAACCGGTGCGTTCCCGACCAGCCGGGATCCCCGTGCATGGCGAAGCGCACCCACGCGCCGTGCATCTCCGCGGCCAGCGACGCCGGGACGTCCGGTCCGAGCAGTCCGTTCGCCGTACGGAGCGCGGGCAACTCGGTGTGGTCGAAGACGAACGGGAGCTCCACGGCGTGGCACGCGCCGAACGGTCCGCCCCGCCAGTCGAAGTCGTAGGTGAACGCCTTGTCGTAGCGAGACACCAGCCGCTCACGGGCGTCGCGGAACATCGCGTCGATGGCCGCGCTCTGCTCCGGCCGCTGGTAGAGCAGCGACTCCTGGGTGTTCGTGCCCACCAGCAGATCCACCGGATGCGGCGGTGGCGCGTCGTCGAGCCCGTCGAGCACCACACCGAGCGGCGACAGCCTCGGCCCCATCCCGGGCACCTCGGCGAGCGCGGACACCAGCCGCTCGTCGGGGATGCCGGCGAACGCCTCGACCGTCGCCGGAACGCCCAGCCGGTCGGCCAGGGCCCGGGTCGTCTCCGCCGCCTCCGCGCCGGTCAGGGCGTGGAGCCCGCCACTCTGGCTGATCGCGCCCCGGAACAGCCCGGCGGCCTCGGGGGTCACCAGCAGCGCGCTGACGATCATCCCTCCCGCCGACTGCCCGAAGACCGTGACCCGGTCCGGGTCCCCGCCGTAGTCCGCGATGTGCTCACGCACCCATCGCAGCGCCGCGAGCACGTCCAGCAGACCACGATTGCGCGGGGCGTCCGGCAGGTCGAGCCAGCCCAGCGCGCCGAGGCGGTAGTTGAGGGTGACCAGGACCACGCCGTCGCGGGCGAAGGGCGTCCCGTCGTACACCGGCGCCTGGCCGGTGCCGGAGAGGAACGCGCCGCCGTGCACGAAGACCATCACCGGGGCGTCTCCGTCGGTCCGGGGCGTCCAGACGTTGAGCGTCAGATAGTCCTCGCCACGCACCCAGCCCGGGCCCATCAGCGGACTCAGATCCGCCGGGAACCGCCGCTCGGGTGCCGGAGCCGTCGGCCCGGGCCCGTCGGCGCCGGGTGCGCCGTGTAGGTCAGGTGCACCGGATACGGGGGTCGGCGCGGCGAATCGCGCGGCGCCGGTCGGCCCGGCCGCGTACGGGATGTTCCGGAACACGCTCACCGCCATGCCGCCCACTCCTTCACCGCGAACCGCTCGCCGTCCCGCCGCACTTCGGCCGCGCTCGCACAGGGGAAGTGCGCGGGGAACACCAACCCACCCTCGTCCGCGGCCTCGCCCAGCACCCGGCGCCGCGAGAGCCGCGCCCGGGGCTCGTCCTCGTCGAAGCAGGGGCAGGCGTCCGGCTCCACGATCTGCAGCGGGCTGTGCACCAGATCGCCCACGAAGACCGCCCGATCCGTGCCCGACCGCAGCCGTACCACGGAGGAGCCGGGGGTGTGGCCGGGGGCGGGCTCGATGCGCAACTGGGCGTCGACGTCGTAGTGGTCGCCCTCCCACAGCACGGTCTGCCCGGCCCGGTGGACGGGGGCGACGCTGTCCTCGAAGACATTCGCCATCCGGGGGCCGGAGCGGGTCCGGTGACCGTTCTCCGGGTTCCAGTAGTCGAAGTCGACGCGGGGGAGCACGTACCGCGCGTTGGGGAAGGTCGGCCGCCACTCACCGTCCGCCCATGAGGTGTTCCAGCCGACGTGGTCCCCGTGCACATGGGTGCAGATCACCACGTCCACATCCTCCGGGCGGACCCCGGCCGCGGCCAGCTCCCCGAGGTAGTTCGTGTGCAGGTGGTGGAAGGGAGGCATGCCCGGCCGCTCCCGGTCGTTGCCGACGCCCGTGTCGATCAGGATCGTCCGGCCCTCGCTGCGGAGCAGCCAGGTCTGGATCATCGTGCGGACCTCGTCGGCGGCCGGATCCAGGAATTCGGGGGCCAGCCAGCTCTCGTGCGCGCGCCAGTGCTCCGGGGCCACGTCGGGAAAGACGAAGTCGCGTGGCAGACCCCTCGGAGCCACCTCTACCACACGGGTGATCTCGACGTTTCCAAGCGTGATGGTGTCCATGTATCCAGCCTGCGCTCCGGCGGGCGCCGGCGGTATCGGTCAGATGACTGCACCACGGGCTAGAGTCGGAGGATGACCATGGTCGGGCGGGAGAGCGAGAGCGCGGCCGTACTCGGTCTGACCAACGGTGTGCTGATCCTCACGGGGGAACCGGGCGCGGGCAAGAGCACCCTGCTCGGCCTCGCGGCGGATCGTCACCAGGGCCGGGTGCTGCGGATGACGGGCAGCGAGAGCGAGGCGAACCTGACGTTCGCGGGGTTGCACCAGCTGCTGCGCCCGGTGCTGGCGGAGACCGCGCGGCTGCCGGGGCGGCAGCGGTCGGCGCTGCTGGGGCCATGGGCTTGGGGGACGGCGATGGAGGGGGCGGCGGTTTCGGCCGGGCCATGCCCGACAACGCCCACCTCAGGGAGGCCGAGCCCGACAACGCCCACCTCAGCGAGGCCGAACCCGACGGCGTCGCCCCCCGACACGGTGGCCCGCCCGATCGGCTGTTGCTCGGCGTCGCGCTGCTCACCCTGCTGTCGGACCTCGCCCGGCAGTCGCCCGTCCTCGTGGTCGCCGACGATCTGCAGTGGATCGACGCCGGCTCGCTGGAGCTGCTCGCCTTCGCCGCCAGGCGCATCGGCGACGAACCCCTCGCCGTGCTGGCCGGGGCCAGGGACCGGGCGGGCGAGGGCGCCCGGGGCGGGGCCACGGCGCCGTTCTCCGGCTTTCCCCTGCTCACGCTCGACCCGCTGGACGCGACCGCCGCGGGCCTCCTGCTGGACCGGCAGCCGTATCCGCCGACCGGCAGCCGCCGGTTGCGCATCCTCGACCAGGCCGCCGGAAACCCCCTGGCGCTGATCGAACTGGCCCGGGCGAACGCCTGCGGCGCGGACTCGGCCGACTCCGCCGACGGAGAGCTCCTGCCGCCCACCGACCGCCTGATGCGGGTCTTCGCCGCCGACCTCGAGGCCCTGCCCGAGGCCACCCGGCGGGCACTGCTCCTGGTGGCGGCGGACGACCGGGCGGCGGCGGGCCGGGTCGAGGCGCTGGCCCCGGCCGAGGCCGCCGGACTGCTGCGGATCACCGGTGGCGGGCGCGACGGCTGGCGGGCCCGCTTCCGGCATCCGCTGATCAGGTCCGCCATCTACCACTCCGTACCGCTGGCCGCCCGCCGTCGGGCCCACCGCGACCTCGCCACGCTGCTCAGCGCCGAGCCCGACCGCCGCGCCTGGCATCTGGCCGCCGCCGCGGAGGGGCCGGACGAGGAGATCGCCGCCGCGCTGGAGGAGTCGGCGGCCAGGGCCCGGGAGCGCGGCGGATACACCGCCGCCACCACCGCGCTGGAGCGGGCCGCCGAGCTGAGCCCCGGGCGGCGCGACCGCGCCCGCCGCCTGGTGGCCGCGGCGGGTGCCGCGGTGTCCACCGGACAGCCGCACTGGGTGCGCCGGCTCGCCGCGCAGGCGGCCGCGGCCACCGACGACCCGGAGCTGTCGGCCGAGGCTTCGCTGCGGGTGGGCCAGGTGCTCACGCTGAGCACCGAGCACGACACCGCGATGTCCTTGCTGCTCCGGGCGGCGGAGCACCCCAAGCTGCGCCGGGTCGCGCTCTCCTCGGCGTCGGTGGCGGGCTTCTACTCGGGCGACGAGAAATACCGCCTCGCCGTGCGGGCCCGGGCACAGGACGACCCCTGGACGCTCGCGGTGACCGACCCCACCGCGCACCGGTCCGAGCGGGTGGCGGCCATCCCGGCGCTGGTCGAGCGGGCGGGCGGCGACCCCGCCCGGCTCATCTCGCTCGGCGCCATGGCCTGGCTGCTCGACGAGACCGCACTCGCGGTACGGATCTTCGACGACGCCCTCCACCGCTGGCGACTGGGCGGCTCCCTGCCCATCGGTCTCGGCTGTTCGGCAGGGTGGTCGTACCTGGACCACGGGCGGTGGGCGCAGGCCCGTACCGCCGCCGTGAACACCAACTCGGCGGGTGCCGGGCTGCCGCACCTCGACGCCGCCGCACGGTCGCTCGAGGCCGCCGCGCTCGCGCTGACCGGACGGACCGACGAGGCCCGCGCGGCGGGCTCGGCCGCGCTGTCCCTCGTCGATCCGCACCGCAGCCGCGCCGTGGCCGTCCGGGCCCGGTGGGCGCTGGGCATGGCCGCGGTGGCCGACGGCGACCACATCGGCGCGTACGAGCAGTTCCGCCTGCTGTTCACCGCCGACGGCGACCCCGTCCACTACGCGTGCTCCTACCCCGGGGTCGCCGAACTGGCCGCCGCGGCCGTCCGCACCGGCCACGGCGCCGAGGCCGCCGCCATCGTGGAGCGCACCGCCGACCGGCTCGCCGAGGACCCCTCGCCCCGGATGCGCATCCTGATCCACCGCGCCCGCGCGCTGCTCGAACCGACCCAGGCCGAGCCGCACTTCACCGCGGCCCTCGCCGAACCCGGAGGCGGCCAATGGCCGTTCGAACGCGCGCAGATCCTGCTGGACCACGCCGAATGGCTGCGCCGCCGCCACCGTATCACCGAGGCCCGCCACCAGCTGAACACCGCGCTGGAAACCTTCCGCCGCCTCGGCGCCCCCTCCTGGATCGACCGGACCCGGGCCGAACTGCGCGCCGCCGGTGTCGAATCGGCCCCCGCCGGCCCCGACGCCCTCACCTCGCTGTCCCCGCAGCAGCAGCACATCATCCGCCTGGCCGCGCAGGGGCTGAGCAACCGCGAGATCGGCGAACGGCTCTTCCTCTCTCCGCGCACCGTCGGCTCGCACCTCTACCGCAGCTTCCCCAAGCTCGGTGTCACCGCCCGCTCCCAGCTGCGCGACCTGATCGAGGCGTCCGGTCAGTCGTAGCGGCGGTGGCCACGTGCGGTCCCGGCGATCGTCACCGGCAGGGCAGCTCCACCGCGATGACGGTCGGCCCGCCGCGCGGGCTGGTCACCGTCACCGTTCCATCGAGTGCGGCGACGCGGCGGCGTATCCCGAGCAGCCCGAGGCCACGTTCGGAGTCATGGCCGGCGCCACCGGTCCGCCCGGCCTCGGACCCGCCGGTGGCGGCCTCGGCGCCGCCTCGTCCCGTGTCGCGCACCGAGACCGACAACCCGCTCGGGGTGCGCGCCAGCCGGACCTCGGCCCGGTCGGAGCCGCTGTGCCCGGCCACGTTGGCCAGTGCCTCCGCCACGACGAAGTACGCCGTCGCCTCGACCGCCAGCGGCGCCCGCTCCCCGTCCTCCAGCCCGTCCAGCCGCACGGTCACATCGAGCCCGCTGCTCGCGGCGAGCGCCCGTACCGCCCCGGCCAGGCCACGGTCGGTGAGGACCGGCGGATACATGCCACGCACCACCTGACGCAGCTCCGCCAGCGCCTCGTCGGCGAGGTCCTGCGCGTCGTCCAGCATCCTGCGCGCCGCCGTCGGATCCCGGTCGTACGCCCGCTTGGCCAGCCCGATCCGCAGCGACAGGGAGACCAGCCGTGCCTGGGCGCCCTCGTGCAACTCCCTCTCGATACGCCGCAGTTCGGCGCCGTGTGCGGCGATGGCACCCGCCCGGGTTTCCACCAGCTCCTCCACCCGCCGGGCCAGCCGGGCCGTGGCCCGCGCCGTGTGCCGCGTTCGCCTCCCCATACCGACGAGGCTAGAAGACCGGCCGGACCCACGCGGGAGAGCGAGCCGCCCCTTCGACGGTGGAGCCCGCTACACCCCCGGCCCCGGCCCCGGATTCACCGGCATGGACGCATCAGGGTGCGGGTACGGGCCGGGGGAGTCATGGTGGGGGAACCGGTCCGCCCAGAAAGGCACCCGATGACGGATCTTCAGGAAGTGGACCGCATCGCCGCGGCCGACCACCACTTGGCGGTCGTGTCGACGACGCGCGCCGACAGCACGGTCCAGGGATCCGTGGTCAACGCCGGGATCGTCGGCCATCCGGTCTCCGGTGACCAGGTGGTCGCCTTCGTCACCTACGGCCCCGCCAAACTCGCCCATCTGCGGGCGCGTCCGCGGGCCACCGTGGTCTTCCGCGCCGGATGGAACTGGGCCGCGGTCGAGGGCCGCACCGAGATCGCGGGGCCGGACGACCCGTTCCCCGGGATCGACCCGGAGCGTCTGCGTCTGCTGCTGCGCGAGATCTTCACCGCCGCGGGCGGCACCCACGACGACTGGGCCGCGTACGACCGCGTCATGGCCGAGCAGCGCCGCGCCGCGGTCTTCGTCCACCCCGAGCGCGTCTACAGCAACTGACCCCCGTGGCGGCGCCGGGGCTGCCGGACGGCCCCGCCGCCACGTAGCCACCGCCGATCCGGCAACGGCGTCGTCAGAAGCGGACGCGGCCGTCCCGGTCCACCCTCGTCGAGGGGGCCAGCTCCTGGGAGAACTCTTCGACCTGCCGCAGGATGCGCCGCGCCGTCGAGGCCGTGGGAATCACCGGCTCGCCGTCGGCGGTGAGCTCGACCGGATGGAGGCGCAGCCGGGGCGGGCCTTCGCCCAGCGTCACCTCGAACACCGCGCTCTCGAACCACGGCCGGTCGAACATCCGCCCCTTGTAGCGGGAGGGCGGGCGCCGGTCGGCGGGAGCCACCTCCTCGCAGGGATGGAACAGGAAGTTCCCGGTCGAGTAGAGGATGAGGCCGTCCCCGTACCGCTCGACCGGGTGGAGGCAGTGCGGATGGTGTCCGATCACCAGATCCGCCCCGGCGTCGACAAGCCGCCGCCCCAGCGGCTGCTGGTACTCGGCCAACGGCCCCTGGTTGCTGGGCAGATAGCACCAGGGAACGCCCCAGTGCACCGCCACCACCACCGTGGCGGCCAGCTCCTTGGCCCGCCGGACCGCCTCCTCGGCACGCGCCACATCGGTCTCGCGCGCCTTGGTGCGGACATACGGCACGGTCCCGGGCTGCTCCTCGATCAGCACGCCGTCGAACTCGTAAGCCTGCTCGACCCTCACCGGCGCGATCCCGGGCCGGTGCGAGGTGGCGTTGAAGCCCGGCGGCAGGGCACAGCACAGGCTCAGAAAGGCCACCTCGGCGCGGCCCCGGCCGGAGAGCCGGACGGCACGCAGCGCCTCGTCGAGGTTCTCCCCGGCCCCGGCGTGGGCGACACCGGCCGTGTCCAGAGCCGCCCTGGTGTTGCGCAGACCGTCGATGCCGTAGTCGAGCGCGTGGTTGGTGGCCAGCGAACAGGCGTCGAGGCCGAGCCGGGCCAGCTCGGGCGCCATGTCGCTGCCCACACGGAAGGCGACCGGCTTCTCGGCCGGGTACCCGGTGTCGGTCAGCGGGACCTCGAGGTTGCCGATCGTCAGATCGGCGTCCCGCAGCAGCGGCAGCGCCGAGGTGCCCGCGGAGAGGTCCCCGTCGAGAGCCACGGCCGGTCTCCGGGCGACCACCACGTCGCCCACGGCGATCAGCTTCATGCGCAACTCCCCCACTCGGGCCGGTCCACGACGGGAACAGGCTACGCGGGGGCCGGGGGCCGGGGGCCGGGGGCCGGGGCCGGGAGCCCGGAGCCGTCCGTCGGCGTGGCGGCCGGGCCGGTCAGCCGTCGGTGCGGAGGATCATGCAGGTGGTGGTCGCGTGGGCGATCAACTTCCCCTGTTCGTCGAGCACCTTGCCCTCGGCGGTGGCGGTGCGGCGACCGGCGTGGAGGACGGTGCCTTCGGCGATGAGGGTCTGCCCGTCGGTGCGGGCCGCGCGGATGTAGTTCACCTTGAGCTCCAGGGTGGTGTAGCCCACCCCGGCCGGGAGAGTGGTGTGAACGGCGCAGCCCATGGCCGAGTCGAGCAGGGTGGCGGCGATACCGCCGTGGACGGTGCCGAGGGGTTGGCGAAGTCGGGGCGGGTGTCGAGGGAGACGACGACGCGTCCGGGGTCCACCTCGTCGAAGCGCATGCCGAGGAGCCGTCCGATGGTGGGGACGTCGGTGGGACGCTCGGACTGCACCCATCGGATGAGGTCGAGGCCGGAGAGGGTGGTGAGGTCGGTGGTGGTCACAGGCGTTCCTTGCGGTCGTGGTGGCCCGCGCCGTTCGGGATGAGTGCGGCGCGGGAGCCAGGTGGGACTGTCGGCCAACGAGGCTGTCGGCCAAGGGGTTTGTCGGCCGGATGGGGTGCTCAGCCCAGGGGGTTGTCCTTCGTGCGCAGGGCGGTCAGTACGGGGGCGTACATACGGCCCTTGATGGCGCCGAGGGTGTCACCGGCCTTGCCCGCCTGCGCCGCGGCCAACTCGACGGCGGTCGAGCGGACGGCGTCCTCCGCCACCGCGTGGTCGACGATCCCGGCGGCGAGCGCGTCGTGGCCGCCGTAACGACGAGCGGTGACCATGGCCTCGTGGGCGGTGCGCGGGCTCAGCCGGCTCTGTATGAGGGCGGACATGCCCGGGGTGAAGGGGATGTTGATGTCCGCCTCGGGCAGACACCAGAAGCCACGGTCGGCGCGCATCACCCGGACGTCATGGGCCAGGGAGAACATCGCGCCCGCCGCGAAGGTGTGCCCCTGCAGCGCGGCCACGGTCACGAGCGGCAGCGACAGCATCCGGGCCAGGAGCCCATGGACGGAGACGACATAGTCCTGGTGCTGGTCGGCGTGGGCCAACAGCCAGTCCAGGTCCAGGCCGTTGGAGTAGAACTTGCCGGTGGCGGCGGTCACCAGGGCACGCGCCCCGTCGGCCTTCTCCACCTCGTCCAGAGCGCCGTCGACGGCGGCGAGCCAGTCGGGGTGGAAACGGTTCTCGCCGTCCCCGAGGTCGAGCACGAAGACGTTGTCCCGGCGGTCCAGCGTGGGCATGGCTGCTCCTTCACACAGGGCTGAGTCGGCCGACGGGCCCGCACGCCACCCATCCGGCGGCCCGCGGGTCACGGCGGTGGTGCACTGCGGTTTCACGGCGGTTGTTCACCGCGGTTTCACGGCGGTGGTGCACCGGGTCTCACGGTGGTGGCGCGTCGTGGTCGCGGGCGGGGTCCGCCAACGCGCCGGTGGTACGCAGAGCGTGGGCCAGAAGGTCGTGGATCTCGGTGGCGGCCGCCTCCAGCGGGCCGGTGCTCCGCTCGGCCCGGCACATGATGACGGCGCCCTCCACCGCGGCGATGACGAACGCGGCGAGCCGCCTTCCCCGCTCCTCCGGCAGACCGTGCCGGACGAACAAGGCGGCCAGCGCCTCCTGCCAGCGGGCGAACGCCGCGGCCGCGGAGCGGGCGAGCTGCGGGGCGTCGTCGTTGGTCTCGACGGCCACCGCCACGACGGGGCAGCCGGTCCGGAAGTCGCTTTCGACGAGCCGCCCGCGCCACAGCGTGAAGAACGCGTCGACCGCCGCCACCGGGTCATCGGCCCGCACACCGGTCTCGATCAGCCCGGCGATGAAGTCACCGGCGAGCGCCACCGCCTCATCGATCAACTGCGCCCGCCCGCCCGGGAAGTGGTGGTAGACCGAGCCGCGCGGGGCCCCGCTGTGGGCGAGCACCCGGTCGATGCTCGTGGCGCTCGCGCCGTACTCACGCAGCAGCGCCGCGGCACTCAGCACCATCCGCTCGCGGCTGTCGCTCTTGCGCCGGACCATGTCACCCACCACCTCCCTTACGCGTGGGTAACTTATGCTCCATGACATAGAACATGCAAGAGCTGTCGGCGGACCTACCCTCCGCTGCCGCGGTCGTCGGCTTGGTGCTTCCTATGGCACCCGAGCCGTCCACTCCTCGTTGCTGTACTTCGTAAGGGCGAGTTCCTCGGCGCGTGTCATCTCCGCCTCGGTGACGTGCCCCGAGTGAGGCCGTAGCGAGTGCGAAAGGAGCCGAGCATGCGGTCGATGATCTCGGCTCGGGGCAGGCCGGTCTGGCGGCGTAGCGGGTCGACGCGCTTCTTGGCGCTCTCGGTGCCCTTGTCGGACAGCTTCTCCTTGCCGATGCGCAGCACATCGACCATCTTGTCGGCGTCGATGTCGTACGCCATCGTCACGTGGTGCAGTGCCGCGCCGTCACCACTGGCGAGGCGCTTCTGCGCGGCACCGGCGATCTTGCCCTCCTCGGAGGCGATGTCATTGAGGGGCTGGTACCAGGCCTTGATTCCCATGTCGCCGAGCGCGGTCAGAACCCAGTCGTCGAGGTAGGCATAGGAATCGGCGAACGACAGCCCGGAGACGAGGGAGGCCGGTACCGAAAGGGAGTAGGTGATGGTGTTCTCGGCCTCCACGAACATGGCTCCGCCACCGGAGATGCGCCGCACCACCGTGACTCCGTGGCGAGCCGCACCCTCGGGGTCCACTTCATTGCGGAGGGACTGGAAGCTGCCGATGATGACGGCCGGGCGGCCCCACTCCCACACCCGCAGCGTGGGCGGCCGCCGTCCGGCGGCGACCTCGTCGGTCAGCACCTCGTCCAGGGCCATGTGCAGCGCCGGGTCCTGCGGCCCCTCGTGGATCAGCTGCCAGTGGTAGTCCGTCCAGTCGGTGGCGCGGGCCAGCGCCCGCCGCACCGCGATGCCGACGGCCTCGGGGGAGAAGCCGAACATCACGGTGTCGGCGGGCAGCCCCGCCTTGACGCGGGCGGCGAGCGCCTTCGCGTCCGCGTCGGCGGGCGCGCCCTCCAGGGCCCGGTCGATGGCGTGCAGCGCCTCGTCCGGCTCCAGGAAGAAGTCGCCCGCCACCCGCACCTCGCGCAGCGCGCCGTCGTGGACCTCCAGATCCACGACGACCAGCTTGCCGCCCGGCACCTTGTACTCACCGTGCATGCCCCGCACCGCCTCTCGTTTCCCGCCTGGCGCTCCCGATCATTATCCCGCGCCAATGGCCGGATCCCGCGCGGTGACCGGCTTCAGGCCACAGCGCGGGAGACGGGGCGGGGTCAGGCTCCGGTGGTCGAGCCCGGGCGGACGATCATGAGGATGGTCACCGCCACCCACAGCAGGTTGAACACTCCCGTGAACATGGCCAGTTGGGCGGTGTCGGAACGCTCGAGGGCCTTGCTCGCGCCGAGGCTGTCGAGGAGTTCGCCCTGGCGGGGCAGGACGAAGGCGACCAGGACACCGGCGGCCGCGGCCGTCAGGGCGATGGAGGCGGTGAGCCAGCCGCTGTCGAGGACGCCCATCACGGCGGCCGTGGCGAAGCCGAGGACGGGCACGGCCAGGCCCATCGTGGCGTAGGTGCGGCAGATGCGGTGGAGCAGCCGGACCGTGCCCAGGTCCGCCTCGCCCTCGGCGGCGGCCGCATGGGCGTTGCGCGCCGCGGGCGGGAACATGCTGGCCGCGACGGTGACGGGACCGATCGCCACGATGGCGGCCAGGACGTGCAGGGAGAGCAGGATCTTGGTCATCGGGTGGCGTCCGGCTTCCTTTCGAACGTGGTGGGCACCAGCGTCTCCTTCCGGGCGTGCGACGGGTGGTGCCCGCCCCACGCTAGGGTCCTTCTGGCGGATCTGCGCGGCGTCGCGGCGTCCGGGGCGCCCTCTCGCCGCACCGCACGAAAGCCCGAGTAGCTCCGCTACGAGGGCCTCCGCGCGGCACGCCGAGAGCACGCCCCGATCCTTCCTCCACGGAGATCCGTCAGAAGGACCCTAGGGAGCCGGGAGAGGATCACCCAGGGGCCGAAATGACAGAAGTCAACGGATTCTCGCCATACCGGGCCCGATGGCGACGTCTCATCCCTCGACGTACTGCGCCACCCCGTGTCCGAACGACCAGTCGGCCGACTCGTTCTCGGTCAGGGTGATGAACACGTTCCGCGGCTCGGTACCCGCGTACTCCTGGGCGAGCTCGGCGATCCGCCGGTACAGCGCCTGCTTCTGTGCCGGTGTGCGCCCCGAGCGCATCGTGAGCGCGACGTAGACGATGCCGTCGTCGCGCGGCACGCCGAGGCAGTCGTCGTAAGCCAGCATGCCGCTGGTGCCGTCATGGCTGGTCAGGACCTGGAACCGGTCGTTGGGCGGGAAGCCGATGGTTTCCACCAGCGCGTCGTGTACGGCACGGCCGAGCGCGTCGAGCCGGTCGGCGTCGGCCCGCAGCGCGTCAATGCGGACGAAGGGCATGTCGGGGCTCTCCTTCGGGTAAAGGGGGGAGGGCGGGGGCTCAGCGGACATGGGCGGTGAGCAGGCCGAGCGCCCCGTCCATCGCCCGGGCGTACACCTCGGCCGAGTCGGCGGCGCGGGCCAGCACATAGCCGCCCTGCAACACCGCGACCAGCGCGGTGGCCGTGGCCACCGGGTCGAGCCCGGTGCCGAGCTCGCCGCTCGCCCGGCCCTCCGCGAGCAGCCCGGCCAGCCGGTCGGTGAGCCAGGCGAAGGTCTCCTCGACCGGTCGGCGCAGCTCCGAATCGGCCATCACATCGGGGTCCTGGGTGAGACGGCCGACCGGGCACCCCTTCAGCGCGTCCCGCTCCCGCCGCAGATAGGCGGTGATCCGCTCGACCACGCTGCCGGGGCCGCCGAACTCGGCCTCCGCCCTGCCCCTCAGCTCCTCGGCGCTGCGGCTGATCGCGGCGAGCGCCAGGTCGGGCTTGCCGCGGAAGTGGTGGTACATGCTGCCCTGGCCCGCTCCGGAGCGCTCCTGGATCGCCTTCGGGCTCGTGCCCACATAGCCGCGCTCCCACAGCAGCTCACGGGTGCTTGCGATGAGTCGTTCCCGGGTGTCCATGGACACAACCATACATACTAGTAGGTACAAAAGGAAACGCGCGGACGGCCCCTCGGTGAGAGGATCGCCCCGTACTGCGCGCGCTGGTTCGGACGGTGGAAGGTGACGATGTACGCGATACCCCTGGGCGAGGACGGCGCCGAGCTGCGCCCGCTGGAGCCGTGGCAGGCCGAGGAGTTCCTCGCCCATATGGACCGGGGCGGGAGTTCATCGGGCGGTACATCGCGCTGGCGGACGCCGCGGCCGACCTGGAGTCGGCCCGGGCGTTCCTCCAGGGGTACGCGGACAAGGCGGCGGCCGACGCCGGGCGGATCCACGGCATCTGGACGGACGGCAAGCTGGTCGGCGGGGTCCTCTTCCGCACGATGGACGTCGAACAGCGCACCGCGGAGGCGGGTTGCTGGCTGGAGCCGTCGGCGGTGGGCAGGGGACTGGTGACCCGCGCCGCGCGCGTGATCATCGACTGGGCCGTCGAGGAGCGGGGCATCCACCGCGTGGAGTGGTGGGCGGCGGCCACGAACGAGGCCAGCATCGCCGTGGCCCGGCGGCTGGGGATGACCAAGGACGGTGTGCTGCGGGAGTTCCGTCTCCATCGGGGCACGCGGCTTGACATGGAGATCTGGTCGGTGCTCGCGCCGGAGTGGCGGGCGGGTCGGCAACGCTCCTGAGTCCGTGTCAACGCGAGCCCCGACTGGGCCGGCGTCAGCGGGCGGGCGCGCTGTGACCGGCCCGGCCGATGGCGCCGTGGACCAGCCGTCATACGATCGGAAGGGGGCTTTGCCGTCTCCGGGAGCCTTCGATGTCCGACCCGACGCCTGACGCGTCCGACCCGACCCCTGACTCGTCCCAGCCGAGCCCTGGCCCGTCCGGTCCGAGCCCCGAATCGCTCGACCGGCGGCTGGCCGCCATCGCGCGCCATCCGTTCCGCGCGAAGTTCCATCTGCGCGGTCGCGACCGGGCCACGGCCGAGCTGTCCGGACCGTCGACGTTGCGCTGGCACGCCTACGACCTGATCGCCAAGCGGCTGGCCCCCGCCGAGCCCTACAAGGACGGCAAGCAGACGCCCTATCGCGGCCACCCCGTGTTCGTCGCCCAGCACGCGACCGCCACCTGCTGCCGCACCTGCCTTCAGCGCTGGCACGGGATCCCCAAGGGGCGGGAGCTGAGCCGCGCGGAGCGGGCCTATGTGGTCGATGTGATCTGCCGTTGGATCGAGCGCGAGGTGGCGGGGGAGCAGACCGGGCCGGGCCCATGAGGTTTTTTGCCATCGGCCTACCCGGGCGGTCAACCTCTCCGGGTCCGATCGCGTCTAGATCAACAACGGGCGCACAGTACCGGTGACCCTGACGGGGCCGGTTTCCCGGCTCCTATACACGATGTGTATACATAGGGTGCATACACCCCGTGTATGCACTCGGTGTATAGAGACGTGCGCTCCTGGGACCAACAGACGGAAAGGCATCCATGTACGGCAAGGCATTCGCCCCTGAGTACCAGGGCTCCCTCACCACCCTGTCCGTGAACTCGTCCCTCGTCGAGGTGTTGGCGGCGGGCACCGAGCAGCTGCGGGCGGCCGAGCGGGGCGGCTCCCCGGGCGAGGCGGCCCGCGCGGGGCTCGCGGTCGCCGAGGCACACCGGAGGCTCGGGCAGGTGGGCGAGGCCGACCGCGAGTGGAAGGCCAGCTACCGGGCGGCCCGCGCGGCGGGGGACCTCGGCGCGATGGCATGGGCGCTGTGGAGCGGAGGCACCCTCGCCCGGCAGCGGGGCGCGCTGGCGCTGGCGTGGCGGCTGCTCGGCCTCGCGGCCGACCTCGGCGAGCGCGGCGGGGACATCGTCGTCCGTGGCTACTCGCTCGCCGGGATGGCGGAGACCGGCCGTATCCAGGGCGACTACGACGCCGTGGGCGCGCTGCACGAGCAACTCCTCGCCGAGGCACGGAAGCGCGGCGAGGCGCGCCACACCGTATGGGCGCTGGAGGGCATCGCCCAGATGCACCGCAACACCGGGTCGTACGACTCGGCCTACGCGATGTTCGAGGAGGCCGCGGAGATAGCCGCGAAGGCCGAGGACCGGCGCGGACACGCATGGGCACTGCGGGGCATGGCCGACATCGTCTCCGTACGCGACGGGGACGTGGAGCGCGCGCTGGAACTGCTCTCCGAGGCCGAACTGACCTGCCGCGAGATGAACCTGGTGAGCGCGCTGGCGTACAACCACAAGATGCGCGGCAATGTGTTCTACCGCGCGGGCCGTTATGAGGCGGCCCGCGCGATGTACCAGCAGGCCCTGGACGAGTTCCGCGACATGAGCGAGCCGCGCGGCGAGGGTCTCGCCCGGCTCGGGCTCATCAAGTCCCTGGCCCGGCTGGGCCGCGACCGCGCCGAAACCGCCGATGACCTGTCCGAACTGGCCGGTGTGCTGGAGCGCATCGGGCTGCGGCACGCCCGCCGGATGGTGGACCGGGCCCGCGAGGAGTTCGGCCTCACGGAGGTCCTGGAGGCGGCGCTGTGACGACGACGTTCCCCGAGCTCCTCGGAGCGCAGGAGACCACCGCCACCGCGGGCGAAATCCTCGGCCGCTGCCGGGAGTTGGTGCGCCCGACGCTGGCCGACACGGTCGGACGGCTGCACCCGTGGGTGGCCGAGATGGCCGCGTACTCCTTCGGCTGGTGCGATGTGGGCGGTACGCCCGCCGAGGGATCGGGCGGCAAGGGGGTGCGGCAGGCCCTGGCCGTGCTGTGCGCGGAGGCGGCCGGGGCATCCGGTGAGGCGGCGGTCGCCGGGGCGGTGGCGGTGGAGCTGGTGCACACCTTCTCGCTGCTGCACGACGACATCATGGACGGTGACCAGACCCGCCGCACCCGCCCCACCGTGTGGAAGGCGTACGGGACCGGCCCGGCCGTGCTCGCAGGTGACGCCCTGTTCGCGCTGGCCGTGGAGGCGCTGGCCGGCGTGGACGGCACCGGAGCCGCGGCCGCCGTGCGGCGGCTGAGCGCGGCGCTGGGCGACCTGGTCCGCGGCCAGGCGGACGACCTGCTCTTCGAGTCGCGCCCCTGGACGGGACCCGAGGCGGTGGGGCCGGAGGAGTACCGCACGATGGTCGAGCACAAGACCGGCGCGCTGCTCGGCTGCGCCGCCGCCCTGGGCGCCGCGCTCGCCGGGGCGCCGGAGCCCACCGTGGCCGCCTTGGACCGGGCCGGACGCCACATGGGCGTGGCGTTCCAGGTGGTGGACGATCTGCTGGGCATCTGGGGCGACCCCGCGGTCACCGGCAAACCGGTCCACCGCGATCTGCGGCAGCGCAAGAAGACCTTCCCCGTGCTGGCCGCGCTGAGCGCCCGCGGCCCCGGCGCCCCGGCCGCCGAGCGGCTGGCCACGCTGCTGCGGGATTCCCCGGACATCCCGGACGACGCCACCACGCGCCGGGCGGCCGCCCTGATCGAGCGGGCCGGTGGCCGCTCCGCGGCCCTGGAGGAGGCCGAACGCCACATCGCGACCGTGGAGACATGCCTGGAGAGCCTGTCGCTCGCGCCCCGGGCGAGCGCGGAACTGCGCACCCTGCTGCGCTTCCTCGTACGGCGTGACATCTGATCCGCGGAGGGCGCTTGCCCCCGCGTGGTCAGCGTCGGTCGCGCACCGCGTCCAGCCGGTCGCGGACCCACAGCTCCACATCGCCCACATGCCGGCTGGCCGCGGTGAACGCGGCCAGGCTGTCATGGGCGCGGAGCGCGGTGTAGATGTCCATGTGCTGCTGGTGGGTCCAGGACAGCACATCGGACTTGACCAGGGCGCGCCAGACGCGGGCCCGGGCGGTGCGCTGGGTGACCGAGTCGGCCAGCGAGGCGAGGGTGCGGTTGCCGGCCGCGGCGACGATGTCGGCGTGGAAGGCGATGTCCTCGTGGACCAGCTCCTCCGGGTCCTGCAGACCGCGCATCCGCTCGATCCGCTCCTGGAGCCGGTCGAGGGTGGCCTCGTCGATGCGGGTCGCGGCCAGCGCGGTGGCGCCCGGCTCCAGGACCTTGCGGCACTCCAGCATCTCGTTCAGACCGGTGTCCTGGGCCAGGTCCAGGAAGCTGCCGAGGGCGCGCAGCAGCCGGTCCGGGCGCAGATCGGTGACGAAGGTGCCGTCACCGCGGCGCACGTCCAGGACCCCGGCCATCGCCAGGGCGCGGACCGCCTCCCGCAGCGACGGGCGGGAGAGTTCGAGCTCGCTCGCCAGCACCGCCTCCGGCGGCAGCCGGTGGCCGGGCGTGAACTCACCGCTCTCGATGCGCTTGCGCAACCGGCCGATGGCTATGTCGACGACACTGCTCCCGGCGGCGGGAACACCGCCGCCGCCGGGGCCGGAGCGGTCTGGATCGGTGGACATGGCGACCAGGATGCCACTCAGCCGCGGTGGCTCCAGACCGGTCCTTCGGGGTAGCGGTAGGTCTCCAGGGACTCCCGCCGGATCCGGGCGCTGTAGCCGGGTGCCTCGGGGACGAGATAGCGCGAGCCACGGATGCGGACCGGGTCGTGGAAGTGTTCGTGGAGATGGTCGACGTACTCGATGACACGGTCGTCCAGGGAGCCGCTGACGGCCACATAGTCGAAGATCGACAGATGCTGGACCAGCTCGCACAGGCCGACCCCGCCGGCGTGCGGGCACACCGGCACGTCGTACGCCGCGGCCAGCAGCAGAACGGCCACCGCCTCGTTGACACCGGCCAGGCGGCAGGCGTCGATCTGGCAGACGCCGATCGCGTCGGCCGCGAGGAACTGCTTGAACATCACCGCGTTGTGGGCGTGTTCGCCGGTGGCCACCCGGATCGGGCCGATCCGCCGGGCGATGGCCGCGTGTCCGAGGATGTCATCGGGGCTGGTGGGCTCCTCGAACCACCAGACGTCGAACTCCCGGAGCGCCTCGGCCCAGGAGACCGCTTCCGCCACGCCCAGCGTCTGATTGGCGTCGATCATCAGCCGGCGGTCCGGTCCGATGACACCGCGGGCGATGCGGCAGCGCCGGATGTCGTCCTCCAGATCGGCGCCCACCTTCAGCTTCACCGAGTTCCAGCCCTGGTCCACGGCCTCCTGGCAGAGCCGGGCCAGCTTGGCGTCGTCGTATCCGAGCCAGCCCGCGCTGGTGGTGTACGCCGGGTATCCGTGCTCGCGGACGTACGCCTCGCGCTCGGCGCGGCCCGGGGCGCGGGATTCGAGCATCTTCAGGGCGGCCTCGGGGGTGAGCACGTCCTTGAGGTAGCGCCAGTCCACCAGGTCGACCACCTGCCGGGGGAGAGGTCGGCGAGGAGCTTCCACACGGGTTTGCCGGCCCGCCGGGCGGCGAGGTCCCAGGCCGCGTTGATGACCGCGGCGCTGCCCAGGTGGATGGCGCCCTTGTCCGGGCCGAGCCAGCGCAGCTGGCTGTCGCCCAGCAGATGGCGTGAGAAGGCGCCCAGATCGCCGGCGATCTCCGCCACGGACAGGCCGATGGCCCGCTCCCCGATGGCGCGCGCCGCCCGCACCGCCAGGTCGTTGCCACGGCCGATGGTGAATGTGAAGCCATGGCCCTCCAGGGGTTCGGCGCCGGGTGCGGACACCGCCGCGCCCTGGCCGGAGGGGGCGTCATCGGCGGTCTTGAGCACCACGTACGCCGCCGAGTAGTCCGGTGCCTCGTTCATGGCGTCGGAGCCGTCGAGGTGCTGGGAGGTCGGGAAGCGGACATCGATGGTCTCGACATCGACGATACGAAGGGTCATGGCACGCGCTCCTGTGGGCAAAAGGGCGAGGAAAAGGGAGCAACGCCGACCAACATGTCAGATGTCTGCTGTGGTTGCCAGAGGTCACCCGGAAGAAACCTCGTGATCGTTGAGGCCTTGTCAAAGGCTGTAGGTGACACCTACGTTCCACAGGTCAGATGTCTCCGCGAGAGAGTGTGGTCCGCGGGGGAGGCCCCCGCCATCGTCGGCATCGTGGCGGCCGGTGTGTGCACGGCCACCACCCTCCGCTGGGCAGGAGCACCGACCACACCGTCACGAGAGGAGAGGACGACAGATGACACGCATCGTGCGATTCGCCGATGAGGCCGGGACGGTACGGACCGGAGTGGCCGACGACGCCGGTGGGATCCGGGCCTTCCCCGGTGCGCCGCTCATCGCCGAGTTGCTGCGGCTGCCCATGACGCAGCTGCGGGCCCTGGTGGAGAACACCGCCTCCGGCCCGGCCGCCGCCCATGAGCAGGACGTCCTGCCACTGCCGCCGCTGGACGGGCTGATGGAGCTGTGGGCGGCGGGGGTGACGTATGAACGCTCGCGCGAGGCCAGGGTGGAGGAGAGCACCGAGCAGTCGGTGTACGAGCGGATCTACGACGCCGAGCGCCCGGAGCTGTTCTTCAAATCGCCGCCGTGGCGGGTGGTGACCGACGGCGAGCCGATCGCCGTACGCGACGACTCCGAGCTGAACGTCCCCGAGCCCGAACTGGCGCTGGTCCTCAACCGGCACGGCGAAACGGTCGGCTATCTGGTCGCCGACGACGTGAGCTCACGGTCCATCGAGGGCGAGAACCCGCTCTACCTCCCACAGGCCAAGATCTACGCCGGAAGCGCCGCCGTGTCCTCGGCCATCGTGCCCGCCTGGGAGATCGACGCGCCCGACGCGCTGGACATCACCATGGCGGTGTGGCGCGACGGCGAGGCGGCGTACCAGGGGGCCACCTCCACCGCCGCGTTCCACCGCACCCCGCGAGGCCTGGTGGACCACCTGTGGCGCTCCCAGCCCTTCCCCGACGGCGCCGTGCTGTCCACCGGCACCGGCATCGTGCCCGCACTCGACTTCACCCTGCGCGCCGGGGACGTGGTGGAGATCTCCATCGAGGGGGTCGGCGTCCTGCGCAACCCGGTACGGGCCCATCAGTCCGAGCTGGACTGGCTGGTGGAGGCGATCGCCGAGCCGCTGACCCGCCGTGCCCACCGCAGCCGTTTCCCGGAGTGACCCGGGAAGCGGCCCTGCGGACGGCCCGGCCCTCAGCGCTCCGGTGAGGTGCCACCCCCCGGTCCGGGCCCAGGGGGCGGGTCCGGTCCAGCCGTGGAGCGCGTGGTGTGCCGCCCGGCTCGCCCTGGCCCGCCACCCGGCCCAGGTGTGCTCGCACAGGACCGCCGTGGCCATCGGTGACTTCCGGTCGTGGCCCGCCACCACCAGCACCTGCCGGGAGCGGCGCGGCACCTCGGCCCAGGGGGCCCCAGCCCCGGTGGCCGGGAGGCGGCCGGACGTGGGGCGCCGAAGCGGCCATGGGTGAGTCTGTCCAGGTCCGCCAGTAGAACGCTTGCTCGATTACGCGGGTACGCTGCACGTATGGGTGCGTATCTCCAGGGCTCGCTCTTCGACCAGACCGACGACATCGGTCTCGGCTCGCTGCGCGGGACGCACAGGACCGAGCTCGGGTCCGGGGCCTGGATCGATCTGCTGCCCGGGTGGCTGAGGGGAGCGGACGACCTGTTCGCCCGGCTCGTCACCGAGGTCCCCTGGAAGGCCGAGCGGCGGCACATGTACGAGCAGGTGGTGGACGTGCCACGGCTGCTCGCCTTCTACGGCGCCGAGGACCCGCTGCCGCACCCCGTCCTGGCCGAGGCCCGGCAGGCGCTCTCCGCGCACTACGCCACCGAGCTGGGGGAGCCCTTCACCACGGCCGGGCTGTGCTACTACCGCGACGGCCGGGACAGCGTGGCCTGGCACGGCGACCGCATCGGCCGCGGCAGGACCGAGGACACCATGGTCGCCATCCTGTCCGTGGGCGCGCCCCGCGACCTGCTGCTGCGCCCGCGTGGCGGCGGCAAGGCCGTACGGCGGCCGCTCGGCCACGGCGATCTGCTGGTGATGGGCGGCTCCTGCCAGCGGACCTGGGAACACGCCATCCCCAAATCCTCCCGCGCCACCGGCCCGCGCATCAGCGTCCAGTTCCGCCCCAACGGCGTGAGGTGACACCCGCCGACCACACGGGGGCCTCGCGGCGGCGCCGCCGATGCGGCCGGATTTTGGTACAGACCATTGACAGATATGTTCGGGGCGGTGTCATGGGGCCCGTCAGCTCTTGAGAGTGCCTCGGGCGGATGTCGTCATCCGGGGCCGGACCTCGGGGAGTTCCCCGTGAATGGACGTCCCGTCTCAGGGGTGTCGGCCGCTGCCGTGGCCACGCCGTCGCTGGGTCGATTATACACGGACCGGGCCGCGGAGCCCGTGTCTGATGTGTGTGATTGTCATGATCGTGACAATTGCCTGCCGCTTCGGGCCGCGGCCGCGAAGGGCCTGAGCGGACTGAGCCCCGGTCCGCCGCGACAGGGGCACGGCGCATGACCCCTAGTGGATTCACCAGTTCTCCGTAGCACCTTCCCGCGGCGCCATCACGTGGCACCTTCCCACCGGCCTGCCGCCCCACAAGCCTTCCGCCCCAAGGGCGGCCGCGCGTCGCCCGTGCGCCGCCCTGCCCGATGACGGCCCGAAGAGCGCATCCCCGTGCGTCATCGGCGCCGTGGCGCCCGAATGTTCCGCCACGAAAGAGAGATGAGACATGCCCATAAGACGTGCCCTCGTGGCCACGGCCGCGACAGCGGCGGCCGGTATATCGGCGCTTGTGCTTCCCCCTTCGGCCGCTCACGCGGCCTCCGCCACGGCACGGGACTCGTCGGCGGTCCAGGCACTCCTCGGCGTCGTGCCCGGCGCCAATCTGACCTGCTGAGCGCCCTTCCCACGGAGGAGTCATGCGCAGAATTCTGATCGGCCTGGCCGCCGCGGCACTGGTGGTGTTGGCGGCCCTGCTGCCGACCGCCGGGACGAGTGCGGCCACGAGCGTGGCGATGCCGACCGGCAACCCACCCGCCGCGACCAAGGCGGCCCTCGCGGCCAACCACACGGTCACCTTCGTCAATCACACCGGACGGAAGGTGTGGATCGGCAGCGCGGTCAACGCCGACGGCTCCAAGCAATTCGCCAAACTGCCCATCCTGGAACCCGGACAGTCGGGGTCGGTGACGATCCCCGAGAACGCCGACCCCGGCCACTGGCGTGGAAAGTTCTTCGCGCGTCTGGGGTGCACCGGCACCTCGGGCAGCACCTTCCACTGCCAGGTGGGGGACTGCGGGAAGTTCGCCGACCACTGTGAGCTGGGCGAGCAGCCCGTCAGCCTCGCCGAGTTCAATTTCGACACCAGGGACACGCTCGCTCCCTGGTACAACGTGAGCTACGTCAACGCGTTCTCCAACCCGATCACCATCGCCCCCAACGACCCGGCTGGTGGCGGAGGTTGCGGCACTCAGGGCTGCACACAGAACCTGCTGCCGTTCTGCCCGGCCGCCAACCTCACCCGCTGGGCGGACGGCACACCGATGCTGTGCACCAACCCCAACCGGGACGTCAAAACGCCCTACAGCGACGCGATCGTCTCCCGGTGCCCCAAGGCGTACGCCTACTCCAAGCAGGACCAGGAGCCCGGCAACCAGGTGATGCAGAACTGCGGCAAGTGCAGTGGCTTCACCGTCACCTTCAACGCGGGGTCCTAGCCATGCGGAGGATGCGACTTCTCGCCGTACTGCTGGCGGTGGTGACCCTGCTGACCGCGGGAAGCCAGACGGGTGCCGGCGCGTCCACCGCCGCGGTGAAGAAGAAGGGTGTCAGCGCCTGGAAGTTCAACGGGGTCACCGCGGCGATGTCCGATTCCGGGGTCGGCTGGTTCTACACCTGGGCCTCGGGCAAGGAGCAGATACAGCCCCGGCCGGGGTCGAGTTCGTGCCCATGATCTGGGGCCCCGGCTCGGTGACCGACGCCGAACTCAACCAGGCCAAGAGCCAGGGCACGACCCTGCTCGGCTTCAACGAACCGGACATGGCGGGCCAGGCCAACATGACCGTCGCCAAGGCGCTCGACCTGTGGCCCCGGCTCCAGTCGACCGGTATGCGGCTCGGCGCGCCCGCGGTGGCCTACGGCGGCGATGTCGCCGGTGGCTGGCTCGACCGCTTCATGAAGGGCGCCGCCGACCGGAACTACAAGGTCGATTTCATCCCCCTGCACTGGTACGGCGCCGACTTCGACGCCACCCGCGCGACCGACCAGCTGCGCGGCTATCTCCAGGCCACCTACAACCGCTACAAGAAGCCGATCTGGCTCACCGAATACGCGCTGATCGACTTCTCGACCGGTACCCCGAGGTATCCGACCCCGGCCCAGCAGGCCGCCTTCGTGAAGAAGTCCACCGCCATGCTCCAGGGGCTGTCCTTCGTCGAACGGTACGCGTGGTTCACCCTCTCCGCGGACCGCGGCGGCACCGGTCTCTACAACGGCGCGACACCCAACGAGAGCGGCGCCGCCTATCGCGCGGCCGGGTGAGACAAGGCCACTCACGCTCACACCACACCAGTCACACCACACCGCTCACACACCACACCACGCCACGACAACCGAAACGAGGTACTCCGCCATGCGCAAGGCAACGCTGATCGGCCGACTGGCGGTCGGAGCCGCCGCGCTGACCGCCGTAGTGACCGTCGCCCCGACGAGCACCGCCGCCACCAGCGACACCCCGCCGCCCGGGCAGAACTGCTGGGCCACGCACTACGGCTACATACCGCCCGGCGCCTACACCGCCAGCGGCGAACTCTTCGACAACAACGCGGACACCGCCGCCACCTCCCTCAGCCGCAGCCCCAGCTGCCGTTCGGGACCAGGGTGAAGGTCACCAACGTGGCCAACGGCAGGTCGCTGGTCGTGCGCGTCAACGACCGCGGCACCTTCGGCTGGACGCCGTCCGTACCCAAGTGTCTGGACCTGACCGACGGCGCGTACTCCCGGCTCGGCGGAGTCCTCGATCCCGACTCCGGCCACATCGTCGTCAAGGAGGAAATCGTGAAGTGAAAGGGCATTGGGTGAAGGGTGTGGAGCACCGGTTCCGGCGCTCCACATCGTCTCCCCGACGCCCCGCTCGCGAAGCGACCGTCGTGCGCCGGAGGCTTCCCTCTTTCCGGGGCTATCCGCCGGAAGCGCTACCCACTGACCTCACCGGCAAGTACTCTCCGTGGCGACATTGGAACGCGACGGGTGATGAAGCGGGGTAGCGGGGGTGCGGGTGATGGCGGAGGCCGGTGACAGGGTCGCCGACCGATATCTCCTCCAGGAGCCCATCGGGAGAGGTGGGATGGGGGTCGTCTGGCGGGCCCACGATGAACTGCTGGACCGTGAGGTCGCGGTGAAGTGTGCCCGTCCGGACGACGACCGCGCGGTGGCGCGCCTGACCAACGAGGCGCGCAACGCCGCACGGCTGCACCATCCGCACATCGTCTCGGTGTTCGACTTCGTGGACGAGGGCGAGACCTGCTGGATCGTCATGGAGTACGTGTCCGGGGGCAGCCTCGCGGACATGGTGCGCGGCCGTGTCGCGCTCCCGCCGGAGGAGGCGGCCTCCATCGGCTGCCAGATCGCCGCCGCGCTGGCGAAGTCGCACGCCGAGGGCGTGGTGCACGGCGATGTCACCCCGGAGAACGTCCTGCTCACCGAGGACGGGGTCGCCAAGCTGACCGACTTCGGGATCTCGCGGGCGCTGTGGAGTGAGGCCACCATGACCCAGACGGGCGGGGTGCGCGGCAAACCGCCGTATCTGCCGCCCGAGGTGGCCAGGGGAGAGGCGGCCGACCGGAAGTCCGATGTCTTCTCACTGGGCGCGACCCTCTACGCGGCGATCGAGGGCCGGTCCCCGTACGGCGAGGCATCGCATCCCATGGCCTATGTGGCGCGGGCCATCGAGGGCTATATCGAGACCCCGCACCGGGCCGGACCGCTGGTGGACGCGCTCACCAAGCTGCTGCATCTGGAACCGAAGCGGCGCCCCGCCGCCGACCAGGCCGTACGGCTGCTGCGGCGGGTCGCCCCGTCCTCCCCGCACCTCGAGGACCTCGAGGACATCGAAGACCCGCACGATGGCGACACGCTGGACCGCACGCCCTTCACGATGCGCCTGGTGCCGCCGTCGGTCCGAGGGGCGTGGCGCCGCCCGAGCCGCCGGGTGGTCATCACCGCGACCGCGCTGGGCACCGCCGCGGCCCTGGTGGCGTGGGCCGCCCTCTTCGGCCCGTGGGGTGACGGGCGCTCCGACGAGAGCCGCGGGTCCGGGAAGGACGGCGGGCGTGGCGCGTCCGATACGGCCGACTCGCAGGCCCGGACGGGCCGGGTCGGGGCCGTAGGCGACGCGCGGACCGCCGACCCCTGCACGTTGCTCAACCCCGCCGCGCTCAGCCGCTTCGGCGAGACCGTGCTCGACCCGGACTACGGCGAGATCGATCGGTGCGATGTCCTGCTGCAGGGCGAGAGCGGCGATGACATCGCCGACGTCCAGCTGAACTTCAGCGCCGATCCGCCGGAGCCGGGTGGCGATGTGCCCACCAGAAGGGTCGGCAATGTCACCGTCGCCGCGTACAAGCGCGACGGGGACGAGTGCCTGCGGAACATCACGTCCGCCGACCGCAAGCAGATCCTGATCATCACCAAGCGGCTCGACACCCCGGCGCCCGACCCCTGCCAACTGGGCGACGCCGCCACCGACTACGCCGTCAGCGTGCTGGACCGCGGCCAGGTCCCCCGGCGCTCCGGGCGGCCCGCGGCGAGCTCCCTGCTCCGGGGACACGCATGCCGGCTGCTGGACACCGATGAGCTCAAGCGGGTCGCCGGTGTCCGGGTGGCGGACCGCGACCCGGGCTTCGGGGACTGGCAGTGCGAGTGGACGGACGGCTCGGGCGACGCGGGAGTGAAGGTGGTGTTCAACCGCGACAACCAGTTCACCACGGACGGCGGACAGCGGGCGGTCATCGCCGGCAAGCGGAGCTCCGTGTCGCCGAATGAGTGGGAGGACGACTCATGCCTGGTCCAGATGTTGCACCGCTCGTACCGCAACTCCCTGGGTGACGACACCGTCGAGTTCGTCTCGTTGAACGTCTACGGGCCCAAGCCCACCGAAAAGCTCTGCACGACCGCCAAGGCGCTCGCCGCCACGGCCGCGAAGAAACTCCCGGCATCATGACCACAATCCCTCCCGGCGGCGACCGCCCTGCCACCCGGCGGACCCCCGCCGCCCGTCGCCTCGCCACCGGCCGTCCCGCCGCGGGCGGCCGCTCGCTGCCCGCCGCGCACGGCAGCCTGGCCCGCGGGGTGACCGCGCCGGTGCCGGGTACCGCCTTCGCCCTCGCCCTGACCGGTGGCATGACCCTCGGCCCCGGAGATGGCCGTGAGCTGCTCTTCGGGCGGAACCGCCCCGAGGTGCACGTCTGTGTCGGCGAGGACGACCCCCAGGTCAGCCGCTACCAGGGCAGACTGACCCACCGCCACGGCCGTTGGTGGGTGGCCAACAACGGTCGGCTGCCCCTCCGGTTCCCGTCCCGGCTGCTCTTCACGGGTGAGGAGCCACTGCCCCTGGACACCGGCTACACTCCGCTGTTCGTCCGGGGCTCGCGCGACCGCGAGCATCTGCTGGAGGTCTTCGTCAGCGGCCCCGGGACCGAGCGGCCGGTGGCCCTGCCCGGGGATGTCACCCGCCCGCCCCGCGTATGGGTGCTCACCGACGAGGAGAAGCTCGCGCTCGTCGTCCTCGGCCAGCGGTATCTGCTCCACGAGCCCCGGCCGCAGCCCCTCACCTGGAGGCAGACGGCCGCCCAGCTCGCGGAGTTGCGCCCCGGGGAGAGCTGGAGCGAGAAGCGCGTCGAGCACCTGGTCAACCGGGTCCGCACGACGCTGTCCCGGGACGGAGTGCCCTGGCTGACCCGCGAGGAGGTCGGCGAACCGGTCGGCAACGCGCTCAACGACCAGCTGATCCGAGCCCTGATGATGTCCACGACGCTCGTCCCCCCGGACCTGGCCCTGATCGACGCCGCCTGACCGCTCGGCGCGCCCTGACCGCTCAGCGCGTGTCCTCACCGTTCAGCGCGTGTCCTCGGCGCCCGCCGCCGCCGGTCTCCGGGCGCTGGAAGAGCGCGTAGAGCCAGCCCAGGGACGGGATCAGCAGCAGCACCCCGACCGCGAACACGATCAGCACGGCGGCCAGCACCGACGGTGGTGCGGCCGCCGTGCCACGGTGAGGTCCGGGGCCAGCATCAGCGGGTACTGCGCCACGCCCCAGGCCCAGACGATGAGCGCCACGGCGAGCGCGGCGGCCGCCCGGGCCCAGCCCCACGGCGACCGCATGAGCAGGACCAGCCCGGCCACACCGGTGACGGCCGACAACACCACCAGGGGCACGGCCCGATGGGTGAGCCCGTGGAACAGCCGTGGCGCGTCGGCGTGCAGCACGGCGATGCCCACCAGCGCCACGGCGCCCGCGGCCAGCCCACTGACCAGGGCGCGCCGCCGGAACGCCCGCACCAGGCCGGGCCCGCCGCCGCGCGCCGCGTCCGCGCACAGATAGACGGCGGCCAGATGGGCGCGGGTCACCACGGCCAGTACACCGCCGAGGAAGGACGCCGGATTGGGCCAGCTGGTGACCGTACTGCCCGCGGCGAGGCCCGGGGGTACGCGCCCGGAGGCCACACCACCGGCGACCGTGCCCAGGAAGAAGGGCGTGACGACCGAGGACGTGGCGAAGCAGGCCCCGAACAGCCGCTGCTGCCACAGCTGGGTGCTGGCCTTGCGGAACGCGAACGCGGCGCCGCGCGCGATGATGCCGAGCGCCGCCAGGGTCAGCGGCAGATGGAGGGTGGACAACACGGCGGCGAACACCTCGGGGAAGCCGCTCCACAACATCACCACCACGAAGATCAGCCACACGTGGTTGGCCTCCCAGACCGGCCCGATGGCGTGCTCGATCAGCGCGCGCTGCGGCCCTCCTCGGTGACGACCCAGCCGCACTTCAGGGAGACGACCGCCGCCAGGCCGCCGGTGCGGAACATCGACGGCCTTCGGGAGGGCTGAGGGGTAACGGTCGAAAGGGGCGTGGCGCATCAGGCTTGAGCGCTCTCCGGCCGCCCCGGATGCCATCCTTCGCGGGGACGTGGCGCGGCGGATCCACCGGAATGCCGAAGTGGGCCGTTCCCCCTCCCCGGTTTCCTCGGCCGAAAGACTGATGTGGGGACGGAGGCCGGACCGTAGCGTGGCCTGCCATGATCTCCGAGTTCCGGTCCCGTTTCCGCTTCCGGCACCTCCGGCGGGGCCTGGCCGGCGTCGCTCTGGTCGTCCTCGTGGTCCTGGAGGGGCTGAACGCGCCGTATCCGGCGATGGCCGCGGCGACGATGGCCTCCGGGGTGCTGTGCCTGGCCGCGCTCGCCGTGCCGGAACGCCTCTTCGCGCGCTACGCCATCGGCGCTGCGGCCGTCTCATGCGTGCTGACCGTGACGGAAGCGCAGCTGTCCGAGCGTCCCCCGAACACCCCGGGCATGGTGGAACTGGGCGCGCTCCTCCTGCTCAGCACCCGCGCCGTGCGGCGCTGCCCGCCCCTGCGGGCGGCCGGGCTGGTCGCGGCGTCCTCCCTCGCCGCCGTGGCCCTTCCGCTGCGGATCGAGCTGTGGGACCACTACCTCGGGGACCTGATCGCCGTCATCGCGGTCTGCGCCGTGCCGTTCATGGTGGTGGTGGGGCTGTGTCTGCGTCTGTACGACACGCTGCGGGAGCGGGAGCGCGAGGCCATTCGGCAGGCCCAACGCCTGGAGCACGCACGGGAGTTGCACGACTTCGTGGCCCACCATGTCACGGCGATCGTCGCGCAGACCAAGGCCGCGCGCTTCACCGCCGCGGCCGGGCACACCCAGTCCCCGGAGGACCTGGACCGCATGCTCGCCCAGATCGAGCGGGCCGGATCCCAGGCGCTCGGTTCGATGCGCGCCATGGTCACCAGTCTGCGGGACCACGCGACCGCCTCCGCCACGACCCGGCCCACGGGCGATCCGGCGGGTCCGCACGGACTGCACGGGCTGCGCGGACTGCGTGATCTGCGGGCCCTCACCGAGCGGTTCTCCGAGGTGGGGCCGCCCGCCGAGCTGATCCTCGCCCGGAACTCGCCGACCGGCCACTCCCGGCCGGCATCGCCACCGCGGTCCACCGCGTGGTGCAGGAGTCCCTGACCAACATCCGCAAACACGCTACCGGGGTCAGGCGGGTGGAGGTGCGGATCGGTGTCCGGCCCGGCGATCCGGAGCGGCTGGAGGTGTCGGTCGTCGGCGACGGGCAGAGTGGCGCCTCGCCCGCCGCCGAGCGAGCGGCCGAGGGGAGCGGCTACGGTCTGGTGGGGCTCGCCGAGCGGATCGAGGCGGTCAACGGGCGTATCACGGCGGGGCTCCGGGACGGCGGGGCTGGCAGGTCCTGGCGGTCCTGCCGCTGGACAAGACGGCCCCTGAGGAGACAATCGCCTGCGATCATGCCTGATATGACGATCCAGGTACTCATCGCCGACGACCAGGAGATGGTCCGTGCCGCCTTCCGCATGATTCTCGACTCCCAGCCGGACATGCGGGTCGTCGCACAGGCGGCGAACGGCGTCGAGGCGGTCGAGGAGGCCCGCCGCCTGCGGCCCGACGTCTGCCTCCTGGACATCCGCATGCCCGAGCTGGACGGTCTGGAGGCCACCCGGCTCCTCGCCGGACCCGATGTGCCGGATCCGCTCAACGTCCTCATCGCCACCACCTTCGACCTCGACGCATACGTCTACCGGGCGCTGCGCAACGGCGCGTGCGGCTTTCTGCTCAAGGACGGCGCGCCCGGGCTGCTCACCGAGGCGGTACGGGCCGCGGCGTCGGGCAACTCGCTGATCTCCCCGTCGGTGACCGTCCGCCTGCTCGCCCACATGGCACCCCACCGCGACCGGCTCGCCCCCTCCGAGGCCCGTCCGGGCCGCCGGGGGAGGGGCGGGCCCAAGGATCTGATCGAGCCGCTGACCCAGCGCGAGGTCGAGGTGGTCCGGCGGGTCGCACGCGGCCGTACCAACGAGGAGGTGGCCGCGGATCTCCATGTCACCCTGTCCACCGTCAAGACCCACCTCGGCAACGTCCAGCGCAAGCTGGCCGCCCGCAACCGCGTCGAGATCGCGGCCTGGGCCTGGGAGCACGGCATGGTGGACGGGTCCTCGCCGAACGGCGGCAGCTGACCCGCCCGGCGGATGTCCCCGACGTGTGCGCTACCAGGTGCGTGCGGCGCGCCGAAGCCGCTCCCGGACCCGGGCGACGTCCGGGTCGGCGTCGGCACCCGGCCGCTGTACGAGGAAGAGCGTGTTGAGCGGCCACGGCCTGGGCGGTGAGCCGTTTGCCGAAGACGTTGCGCCAGTACCGGCGGGCGATGGGAAGGCCCTCCGCGTAGGTGATCAGCGGTACGTCACGGACGGCCGCACACGGCCCGACGGCCGCCAGACGCTCCCCGACGCGCCGGGGGCTGCCCCCCCCTCGCTCCTCAGGCGGGCCCGGCCGTGGTGCCCCGGATGACGAGATGGGGGGCGACCACCGCCTCCCCGTCGGGGATCCGCTCTCCCTCCAGCCGGGCGATGGCCCGGCTGACGGCGAGTTCGGCGAGGCGGGGGATGTCCTGGCCGACGGTGGTGAGGTTGATATGGGCCAGGCGCGCCAAGTGGCTGTCGTCGAAGCCGATGACGGAGATCTCGTCGGGGACGGGAACCCGGGCGCGGAGGAGGGTGTCCAGGACACCGGTGGCGGAGCGGTCGTTGAAGGCGAGGACGGCCGTGGGCCGGGGAGTGGCGTCGAGGAGGGCGCGGGCGCCCGCGGCGCCGTCGTCCTCGGTGAGGCCGCCGGGCAGGACGCGGACGCGGTCGGCCAGGCCGTGGCGGCTCATGGCGGTGCGATAGCCGCGGCGCCGGTCGGCGGCGCCGGGTGCCCTGCCGCCGTCGATATGGGCGATGTCGCGGTGGCCGAGGGCCACCAGGTGGTCCACGGCCTGGCGGGCGCCCTCGTCATCGGCGGTCCGCACCACCTCAACGCCCTGGGCGGACCCGCGCAGCCGCCGGGCCACGGAGACCACCGGGAGCTGTGCGGCGAGTTCGGCCAGCCGCGCGGCCGGGGCCTGCGGGCCGAGCAGGATCAGGGCCTCGCAGCGGTCGGCGAGCAGGGCGTCGGTGGCCCGCTGCTCGCCACGCCCGGCGGCCACGGCGCTCAGCGCGATCTGGTACCCGGCGGGCTCGGCCACCGCGTAGATGCCCTCCAGCAGATCGGAGTGGAAGGGGTGCTGGAGGCCGAACTGCACCCCGAGGAGATGGGACCGGTGGCTGCGCAGCAGCCGGGCCCGGGCGTCCGGCCGGTAGCCGATCTCCTGTGCGGCCTGGAGGACCCGCTCACGGGTGGCGGCACCGGCGCCCTTGGCATCCCGCATCACGATGGAGACCAGCGCCGTGGACACGCCTGCCCGCGCCGCCACGTCCGCGAGGGTCGGGCGCTTCCCATGGGGGGCGGCCGGCGTCGGTGGCACCACTGGTCTCCCTGGTCGAGTCGTTGTCTTCGGTTGGGGTTTCGCTTCCGGGCGCGACGATCGTAGCCCAGGGTCCGAGCCGCGCGTCGCCGCTTCTATAACGTTCTAGTGATTCCGTCGTCCGCCCTTGACAGAGGTGGTCGGTGACTGGCGTACTGCTGCTCGCGCCTCTAGAACGTTCTAGTTACTGGAACGTTCTAGTCGCTTTGTTGCCGGGGCCGGAGAGAGGGCGAGCAGTAGCGATGTACACATTGGCGGTCTGCGCCGAGATGGTCTTCCGGGATCTGCCGATCCAGGAACGGGCGCGGCGCATTCACGACGCCGGTTTCCAGGTCGAGATCTGGGACTGGAGCCGACACGATCTGACCGCCCTCGAGCGGACCGGTGCGGTGTTCTCCTCCCTCACCGGCTACCTCCTCGGCAGTCTGACGGACGAGGACGGGGCGGCCGAACTCCTGCGCACCGCCGAGGAGTCGGTCAAGGTGGCCGAGCGGCTCGGCTGCCCCCGGCTGAACCTGCACGGCACCGGGCTGGACGGCGACGGCCTGCCCGTGGTGCCGGTGGCGGGCGAGGCCACCGGCCCGATGTGGATCGCCGCCCATCGCACCCTCACCCGCCTCGCCGAGCTGGGCGAGCGCACCGGGGTCACCTTCACCCTGGAGAACCTCAACACCGCCGTGGACCACCCCGGTGTGCCGTTCGCGAAGGCCGCCGACACGCTGGCGCTGGTCGAGGCCGTGGACCGGCCGGGCCTGCGGATGAACCTGGACCTGTACCACGCGCAGATCGGCGAGGGAAACCTGATCGAGCTCGTTCGCCGGGCCCACGGCCGGGGCCTGATCGGCGAGATCCAGGTGGCCGACGTCCCCGGCCGCTGCGAGCCCGGAACCGGAGAGATCAACTATCCGGCCCTCGCCCGAACCCTTGCCGACCTCGGCTACGAGGGCACCGTCGCCATGGAGGCATGGGCCTCCGGCGACAGCGGCCTCGCCCTGGAGCGCTTCCGCTCCGCCTTCACCCGCTGAAGCGCGCGCCCGCGAGGCCGTCAGCCCTCATCGCACGCCGCCACCCACAGACCCCACGGAGCATCCGCATGACCACACCACACCCCCTTCCCATCGGCCTCATCGGCGCCGGGCGCATGGGCTCCTTCCATGCCGAGACCCTCGCCCGCCGCCTCCCCGGCGTCCGTCTCGCCGCCATCGCCGACCCGGCCCCCGGCGCCGCGCAGGGGCTCGGCGAGCGGCTGGGCGGCGCCACGGCGTACACCGAGATGGCCGAGCTGCTCGCCGACCCCGGGGTCGAGGCGGTGGTCATCGCCACCCCGGCCCGCACCCACGCCGGGCTGGTCGAGGCCGCGGCCCGGGCGGGCAAGGCCGTCTACTGCGAGAAGCCCATGGCCGTCACCCTCGCGGAGGCGGACCGCGCCATCGCGGCCGCGGCCGACGCCGGTGTCCCCCTCCAGGTGGGCTTCAACCGTCGCTATGACACCGGCTTCCACGCCGCCCACGAGAAGGTCCGCACAGGCGCCATCGGCACCCCGCAGCTGCTGCGCTCGCTCACCCGCGACCCCAAGCTGGCCGACCCG
The DNA here is from genome assembly GCA_005405945.1 of Streptomyces violaceusniger. Classification (GTDB taxonomy): domain Bacteria; phylum Actinomycetota; class Actinomycetes; order Streptomycetales; family Streptomycetaceae; genus Streptomyces; species Streptomyces violaceusniger. Next base: position 1,584,265 of record BJHW01000001.1, on the reverse strand, counting down.
GGCCGTATCCCGCCGTGGACGATCTTCCTGGAGACCCTTGTCCACGACTTCGACACCCTGCGCTACCTCAACCCCGGCGCCGCACCGGTCGAGGTCTTCGCGTTCGCCGACGCCCTGGTCCGCCCCGACTTCAAGGAGCGCGGACTGCTGGACACCGCCGTGGTCACGATCCGTTTCGACAACGGCGCCCTCGCCACCGCCGAGGCGAACTTCCAGGCGGTGTACGGGTACGACGTGCGCGGCGAGGTCTTCGGCTCGGCGGGGATGCTCACCATGGGCGACATCCGCCGCGGCCATCTGACCGCCTACGGCCCGGACGGCAGTGCCGCCGAATGCGTCACCTACGACCAGGACCTCTTCCACGCCGCCTACGTGGCCGAACTCGCCGACTTCGCCGAGTGCGTGCGCACCGGCCGCGCACCCTCCGTCACCGGAGAGGACGCCCGCGCCGCCCTGTCCGTCGCCCTCGCGGCCATCCAGTCGGTCACCACCGGCGGCCCGGTCCGCGTCGGCGACATCGCGTAGCGGTACCGCCCTTCGGCTCTCGGTGACGGCGTCCGGCGACGTACGCCGACGACCACGTCCGGACGGGGGACTCGTTTCGGGAGAGGCGTTATATTCGGGCTGTATAGGACGCGGCTGGCCTGCGATCCGTACGGCACCGGGCTCCCGAGGACGATGACAGGTGACGCCATGGGTGTGGATGAACGGCACCCGGACAACGCGGACACCCGGATCACTCGGTCGGCGCGGACTCGGCTTCGGCTGTTGGGTTCCGCGGGTGGCCAGCTGAGTGGCACCGGGCCGGTGAGGCTCGCCCTCGGGCAGGCGGTCGCCGAACTCGGCGCCCTGGGCGGCATGATCCATGTGCGTGATCCACGCCAGGGCGTGATGCGCCTGGTGGCCACCATGGGGCTGCCGGACAACCTGGTCGCGGGGTGGGAGACCCTCACGGACGAGGACAGCGCGGCCCCGTGTCCTGTGTGCGCTACGGCACCCTCGTCTGGACGCCGCCACCGCCCGATGTGCCGCACCGGGCGCCCCTCCCGTCGCCCGGCGGCTCCTCCCACGGGGACTTCCCTCCCGGCTCCCATGGGGAATTCCCTCCCGGCGCCGGGTCGCTTCCGCCCGGAAGCGGGGTCGCGTCGGTGCCCGTGATCACGGCCGACGGGCAGCCGGTGGGTGCGCTGTCCGCTCTGGTGGCGGCGCCGGATGAGCTCGACGACGCGCAAGGTGTGTTCCTGCGGATGGTCGCCGAGTGGGTCGCGGAGTATCTGCGGCCGGCCCGCCCCGCCGCCGCGGACGTCGAGCACGAGCGGCAGCCCCTCGGCGGCGACGCCGTCGGCAGCGCCGTATGGCGGATGAACGACGGACTGCTGACCCTCGACGACCAGGCACGGCTGACCTTCGCCAACCCGCGGCCCTGAAGTTGCTGGGCGCGTCCGCCCAGGAGGTGCTGGGGACGGTGTTGTGGGACCACCCGGTGGTCCGGGACACCGGGATGGCCGCCTGCCACGGGCGGGCCGTGACCACGCACGCACCGGCCGGAGTCGACACCCGGTGGCCCGGCAGAGCGGGCTGGTACCACGCGCGCCTCGACCCCGTCCCCGACGGACTGGTCATCCACATCGCGGACATCACCGAACGCCGGGCGGAGGAGGCCGAGCAGTCCGCGGCCCAGCGCACCGCGGCCGAGCGGGTCATGCGCATGGGCGAGCTGACCTCGGCGCTCGCCGAGGCGCTGACCGTCCAGGACGTGGTGAAGGCGGTCGCCGACCGGGTGCTCCCGCCGTTCGGTGCCACCGGCCTGATCTGCCAGGTGATCGAGAACGGACGGCTGCGGATGGTCGGTTCGGCCGGGTACCCGGAGGAGTTCCTCGAGATCGTCCAGAAGCTGATGGTCTCGGACATGTCCGCCATCGTCCAGGTGCTCAGCTCCCGCTCCCCGACCTTCCTGTCCACGCCGCAGGAGTACGCCGAACAGCATCCGGACGCCGCCGACTACCTCTACCGCAGCGGGATGAAGGCGTGGGCGTTCCTCCCGCTGATCGCCTCCGACCAGCAAATCGGCTATTGCGTGGTGAGCTTCTCACAGCCGCGCCACTTCTCCGAGGAAGACCGCTCCCTCCTCATCGCCCTGAGCGGACTGGTCGCCCAGGCGCTGGAGCGGGCCCGGCTGTACGACGCCGAGCACACCCGCGCCCAGGAACTCCAGCGCGGACTGCTGCCCCGTGCGCTGCCCGTCGTACCGGCCGTCGCCGCCGAGGCGCGCTATCTGCCCGCCACCGAGGGCGTGCAGGTCGGCGGCGACTGGTACGACCTCATCCCGCTGTCCGGGGAGCGGATCGCCCTCGTCATCGGCGATGTCATGGGCCACGGGCTGTCCGAGGCCGCGACGATGGGGCGGCTGCGCACGGCCGTGCACACCCTCGCCGACCTCGAACTCCCGCCCGATGAGCTGCTCACCCACCTCAACGATCTGGTCGGCGACCTCGGCGATGACTTCTACGCCACCTGCCTCTACACGGTCTACGACCCGGTCACCAATCGCTGTGCCTTCGCGAGCGCCGGGCACCCGCCGCTCGCCATCGTCCACCCCGACGGCACGGCCCACTTCCCGCACGTCGACGCCGATCCGCCGCTCGGCGCCGCCAGCCCGCCCTTCGAGACCCATGAGGTGCAGGTGCCCGAGGGCAGCCATCTGGTGCTGTACACCGACGGCCTGGTCGAGTCGTCGGCGGTCGACATCGACGAGGGCATGGCCCGTCTCGCCCAGGCCCTCACCAGGGCCGCCGCACCCCGCCCGAGCCGCTCGGGCCGGGTCCGCCCCCACCTCCGCACCCACCACGCTGCGCGAGCCCGGCCGGCTGTGCGACGCCGTCATCAGCGCGCTGGTGCCGGAGCAGGCCGAGACCCACGACGACGCCGCGCTGCTGATCGCCCGGACGCGGTCGATGGCCCCGAACGGGTGGTGTCCTGGGCGCTCCCGGACGGCCCCATCGCCGCGGCCGAAGCCCGCCACCATGTCACCGAGCAGCTGTCCACGTGGCATCTGGACGAGCTGACGATGACGACCGAGCTCCTGGTCAGCGAGCTGGTCGGCAACGTCGTCCGGCATGCCAAGGGCCCTCCGCGGCTGCGCCTGCTCTACGGCAGGACACTGATCTGCGAGGTGTCCGACGGCAGCCTCACCACCCCGCGGATCCGCCGCGCCGCCGAGACCGACGAGGGCGGGCGCGGGCTGCAGCTGGTCGCGGCGCTGTCCGACCGATGGGGCATGCGGTTCTTGGCGACGGGCAAGTGCATCTGGACGGAGCAGGCGCTGCCCTCGCCCGCCGACCCGGCCACCGCCTGAGGGGCGCGGCCCGCGGTGTGCCCGGCGGTGCGGCCCGCCACCGGCACGCTCTAGGATCGGTCGGTGACCGCCGTGAAACAGCAGACCACCAGGGACCAAGCGGCACCGGGGCGGAAGCGCTCGGACGGTGTCGGCCGGAGCGCCACCGTCAAGGACGTGGCGACACTCGCCGGGGTCTCCCCGAAGACCGTGTCGAATGTGATCAACGGCTTTGTGCATGTGTCCCCGGCGACCCGGGAGCGGGTCCAGCGGGCCATCCGGGAGCTCGGCTACCGGCCCAACCGGGTGGCGCGCAACCTCCGCCGCGGCAGCACCGGCATGATCGGGCTGGTCCTGCCCGAGCTGGACGTCCCGTACTTCGCCGAGCTGGGACGCCACTTCCTCACCACGGCCGAGGAACACGGCCGCACCCTCCTGATCGAGCAGACCCTGGGCGACCGCGAGCGGGAGGCGGCGGTGATCCAGGGCCTCGGCGACCAGGTCGTGGACGGCATGGTGGTGAGCCCGCTCGCCCTGCACGGCAGCGCCCTGGCCAATCACCTGGGCACCGTGCCGCTCGTCCTCATCGGCGAACGCCCCAGCGGCGGCCTCGCCGACCATGTGGTGATCGACAACGTGGCCGCAGCCAAGGAGGCCGTGGCCCATCTGGTGGCCGGCGGACGCCGCCGGATCGCCGCCATCGGCCTCCAGCCCGAGCCGTACATCGGCACACCGCTGCTGCGCAGGACCGGCTACCGCCAGGCACTGGAGGAGGCCGGGCTGCCGCCGGACCCCCTCCTGGAGCGCGAGACCCCCGCTACCACCTGGGCGAGGGCGCCCGGGCGATGGCGGCGCTGCTGGACCGGCCCGAACCGCCGGACGCCGTGTTCTGCTTCAACGACGCGCTCGCCCTCGGCGCGCTGCGGACCCTGTACGAGCGCGGGCTGCGGGTGCCGGACGACATGGCCGTGATGGGCTTCGACGACATCGAGGCCGCCCGCTACAGCACACCGAGCCTGAGCAGCGTGGCACCGGACAAGGGTGCCATCGCCAGGCACGCCGTCGATCTGCTGCTGGAGCGGATCGAGACACCGGACCGTCCGGCCCAGGAGGTCGTCGTCGGCCACACCCTCCACACCCGCGAGTCCACCGAGGGCGGCATCGCCCCTACCGCTCACTGACCTCCCAGACCCGTGGTGGCCACCGACTTCACGATCTGGCGCTGGAACAGCATGAAGACGATGAGCAGCGGGATGGAGCCGAGGATCGAGGCGGCCGACTCCTGGGCGTTCCGGAGCCCGGTGGAGTCCTTCACGGTCGACAGCCCCACCGGCAGCGTCATCAGCTGCGGATCGCTCGTGCTGATGAACGGCCAGAGGAAGTTGTTCCAGGTGTTGATGAAGACGAAGATCGCCACGGCCGCCAGGATCGGCCGGGACAGCGGCAGCACCACACTCCAGAACACCCGGAAGCTGCCCGCCCCGTCGATCCGGGCCGCCTCCTCCAGCTCCCGCGGAATGCCGTCGAAGAACTTCTTCAGGATGAACACCATCGCGGGCGCCACCACCTGCGGCAGGATCACCGCCGCGTAGGTGTCGACGAGGTTCATCGCGAGCATCTGCCGGAACAGCGGCACGATCAGGATCTGCGGCGGCACCATGATCGAGGCGACGGTGACGGCGAAGAGCACCCGGCGGCCGCGGAAGAGCGTGCGCGAGAACGCGTACGCCGCCATCGCCGAGATGGCCACGGTGATGGCCGTGACGCACACGGCGATCACGACGCTGTTCACCGCCCACACCGGCAGATTGCCCTGGCCGAAGATGGTCCGGTAGGCGTGGAGGGTGAAGCCCGCCTTGGGGATCCAGTCGGCGCCCGACGCGCTCGCGTCGACCTCCGTCTTGAACGAGGTGTCCACCCCCAGCCGAACGGCACCAGCCAGATCAGCGTCATCAGCGCCAGCGCCAGGAGCGTCAGCACACGGGGGAGGGGACCCGTTCCGAGCATGGGGTGCCAGACACGGCCGCCGTAGCGGCGCCGCCGGACCACCTCCCGGGGCATGGTCGACCGGGGCTTTCCGGGGGTACGGGGGAGAGTGTCTCGGTGGTCATGGCGCGATCAGTCCTCCCTGCGCGAGAAGATCTTCAGCTGGGCGATCGAGAGGATGATGATGAGCCCGAAGAACACGTACGACACCGCCGAGGCATAGCCGAGCCGGTAGTTGGTGAAGCCGGTGTCGTAGATGTACTCCAGGATCGGCCGGGTGGCCCCGTTCGGGCCGCCCTTGGTCAGCAGGTAGATCTGATCGAACACCTTCAGCGACGCCATCACCTGCAACACCGCGATCAGCCCGGTGGTCCGGCGCAGCTGTGGCAGGGTGACCGACCACAGCCGGCGCCACGCCCCGGCGCCGTCCAGCGCGGCCGCCTCGTAGAGGTGGTCGGGGATCGCCTGCAGCGCGGCCAGATAGAGCAGGAAGTTGAACCCCACCGTCCACCACAGGGTCACCAGCGCGATGGACCACATCGCGTACTTCTCGTCCGTCAGCCACGCGATGCCATCGATCCCGAAGATCTTCAGCAGGCCGTTGAGCATCCCCCGGTCCGGCTGGAACAGCATGCTCCAGATCTGGTAGACCACCGCGACCGGCAGCAGATGCGAGGCGAAGAAGGCCAGCCGCCACAGCCACTGCCCCGGCATCCCCGTGTACACCAGCAGGGCCATCACCAGGGCGACGAGCACGAGGGGGACGGTGGTCAGAACGGTGAACCAGACCGTGTTGCCGAGGGTCTGCCACACCTGGCTGTCGCCGAACGCCTCGGTGTAGTTGTCCAGGCCGACGAGGGTGTTGTCACCGTGCCCGGTCAGGCTGGCGTCGGTGAAGCTCATCCACAGGCCGATGCCGATCGGCACGATGAGGAAGAGCGTGAAGAACGCCAGGAAGGGGGTGGCGAAGAGCCACCCGGCGCCACCCGACCGAGGCCGGTCCGTGGCGGCGGCCCGCCGGAATCCGGTGCGCCGGGACCCGGCCGCGGCCCGCCGCGCGGGCGTGGAGACGGAAGCCATGACATCGCTCCTTTCCTTTGCGACTCCGTCGCGATCAGGCCGGATTCGGCTGGGCCAGCAGGGTGTTGATCTGGGAGACCATCGAGCGCACCGCGCTCTGCGCGGACGACGAGCCGCCGAGCGCGGGATCGAGCGCCTGGCACATCCGGGTCTGGAAGTCCGAGCCGGAACCCGCGAACCACACCGGCGGATCGAGCACGAGCTGCTTCGCGGCGTCCGCGTACTCGGACTGCGGGCGCAAGCGTGCGTACTGCGGGGACGAGACGGCCGGTGTGTACGCGGGGATGTGGCCCGCCGTCGCCCAGGTCAGGCCGGACCGGACCAGCTCGGCCACGAACCGGTGGGCGCGCCGCCTGCGCTCCGGATCCGGGTCGTCCTGGTGCGGCAGCACCAGGGCGTGGCTGTCCGAGGCCCCGGCCGGACGGTCGTAGAAGGTGGGGATGGGGGCGCCGCCCAGCTTGTCCTTCAGGGTCGACTTGTAGGTGGCCATGTCCCACTCGCCCGAGAAGATCATCGGCGAGCGGCCGCCTGCGAAGGCGGCGATGGCCGTCTGGACGTCCATGGTGCGGCTGTCGCGCGTCAGGTCGGCCATGAAGCGCACCACCTCGACGGCGGTGTCCTCGTCGATCTCGGCCCGCTTCCCCGTGAGGTCGAAGGTGGCGCCGGTCTGGCTGAACAGCGTCCAGAACATCCGCCAGCCCATCGCCGCGTCGTTGGCGTGGCCGAAGACGGGCCCGAGCTTGCCACCGTCCTTGCGGAGCTTGTCCATCAGCTCCAGGGCGTGTTTCGGCGATTCGAAGGGCACCAGCTGCCCGTCACCCGTGAGCAGACCCGCCTTGTCCATGACGTCCCGGTCGAAGAACACGACGAAGGGTGGGTGTCCAGCGGAATGGCGTACGGCGTGCCCTGGTACAGACTCCGCTTGACGAGCGTCTTGTTGAGGTCGTCCCGCTTCAGGCCGAACTCGGCCAGCAGATCCATGTCCCACGGGTCGAGCAGACCACCGGGGCGTAGCCCGCCAGCCGGGTCAGATGCAGGATCGCCACATCCGGCGAGCGGCCACCGGCGGAGGCCATCGCCAGCTTGGTGTAGTACGGCGGGCCCCAGTCCAGCACCGTCGTCCTGACCTTGAGACCCGGGACGCGCTTCTCCACGTTCCGCGTCATGGTCTTCATCAGTTCGCCGTCGGGGCCGGTGAACAGGGTCCAGTACTCGATCTCGTCGGCGCTCCGCACGCTTCCGGCGATCGAACCGCAGCCGCTGAGCGCGGACGCCGACACGGCGGCCCCCACCCCGTACACCGCGCCCCTCAGCAGACCGCGCCGGGTCAGCCCGCTCATCGCCCCTCCTCACCGGCCGGGCGCTCGAAGGCGGCCCGCCGCTGCTGGGCCGCGCGCAGCCGCTCCACGTCCAGCTTGCGGCTCCGGTCGAAGCGGTAGACGCCGTTCTGTTCCTGGAACACATCGGTGAGCTGGGTGTAGCAGTAGCCGAACATCAGGGGGTCGTCGAGCAGCGCCCCGGTCAGCCCCGCGAAGCGGGTCTGGAACTCCTCCTCGGTGCGCGGCCGCTGCCCGTATCCCCAGGACACCTCGCGGTCGTCACCGGCCGCTCCATCCGCCTCCTCCGGATTCCACCAGATGCCGCCGAACTCGCTGCAGAAGTACGGCTGGCCGCGGTACGGCAGCGACCACACCGCGTCGGTGTCCTTCCTTCCGGGGTTCCCCGGTTGTCGGGGTTGAGATACGGGTCGTCCTTGTCCAGCCCCGCCATCTGGCGGCGGAACGCCTCCGGGTCCTGCTCGTAGCTGTGCGAGTCGTAGACGTCGGTCTCGGCCACGCGGTGGGAGTAGCCGGAGGCGTCCAGGACCGGACGGGAGGTGTCGGCGGCCTTCGTGGCCAGGAACATGCCCCGGGTGACATCGTCCAGGACGGTCTGCCGGTCGTGGAGTTCCTGGTGTGTCTCGTTGAGCGGGCACCAGCCCACGATCGACGGATGGGAGTAGTCGCGCTCCACGGCCTCCAGCCACTGGGCGACGAACCCGGCGGTGGGCCGCTGGTTGTCGCCGGTGGTACGCCCGGTATTGGCTCCCCAGTCGCCGAACTCGCCCCAGACGAGATAGCCGAGCCGGTCCGCGTGGTGCAGGAACCGCTCCTCGAACACCTTCTGGTGCAGCCGCGCCCCGTTGAACCCCGCGGCCAGCGACAGCTCGATGTCCCGGACGAGGGCGGCGTCGTCGGGCGCGGTCATCAGCCCGTCGGGGTACCAGCCCTGGTCCAGGACGAGCCGCTGGAAGACCGGGCGGCCGTTGAGCAGCAGCCGCTTGCCGTCGATGGCCACCGACCGCAGCCCGGCGGTGCACTCGGCGCTGTCCACGGCCTCGCCGTCGCCGTCCAGCAGCTCGATCCGCACCCGGTACAGATGGGGGTCCTCCGGGGACCACGGGCGGCACCGGTCCTCGGGCAGCGCGAGCACCATACGGGGGGCCAGGTCGAGGTCGGCGCGCACGGTGGCCTCGGCCACCGTCTCACCGTCCGCGTCGCTCACCCGGGCCGCGATCCGGTGGCCCGGGCGGTTGGCGCTGAGCGGCAGTTCGAGGTGGAAGGCCCCGGACGCGAGGTCGGGGGTGATGCGCGGCCTGCGCAGATGGACCTCGGACACCGGCTCCGCCCACACCGTCTGCCAGATGCCGGTGGTGCGGGTGTAGTGGCAGTCGCTGTTGGCGTAGTCGGTGGCCTGCTTGCCGCGTGCCTGGGGGCCGTGGCGGGCGTCCCGGGCCCGTACCACGATCACCACTTCGGTGTCGCCGCCGGCCGCGTCCGCCACCTCGCCGAGGTCGGCGGTGAAGGAGGTGAAGCCGCCGCTGTGCCGGACCACTTCGCGGCCGTCGGCCCAGACGGTGGCGTCGTGGTCGACGGCCCCGAAGTGCAGCAGCACCCGCCGGCCGGCCCAGTCCGCCGGTATCCGGACCGTGCGCCGGTACCAGACCGCGGGATGGAAGTCGGTGTCCCCGATCCCCGACAGCTCGGACTCGGGCAGAACGGAACCAGGATCCGCCCGTCCAGCTCCTGGTGGACCAGACCGCGCTCGAGTCCGCTGTCGCCGGGGTCGAAGGCGAACTGCCAGGTGCCGTTGAGATTGAGCCAGTCCTCACGGACGAAACTGGGCCGGGATATTCGGGTCGCGGAACGTCGTTCGAGACTTCGGGCGAGGTGATGTCCAGATGGGCCATGGGATCTCCGGGACGGCGGGGGCTTTGACCGGGCAGGGGTATGCCATCACCCGTTTACATCGATGTAAAGATCCCGCGCAGCAACTTTTGCCACGACCTCGGGCGGCCGCCGGTGGGCCTGGCTAGAACTCGCCCTTCTTCACCTTGTACAGCTCGACGTCCTTGTTGGCGAAAAGGTGCACATAGCCGCAGTTCCAGCAGATCAGCCCGGTGGCCGACTCGTTGGCCCAGCCGAACTTGAGCAGTTCCATGCCGGTGCTGTTGAGCTTCACCTCGCGATCCCGGAAGAGGTCGCCCTTGCAGAACACACATGTGATCCACACGTCCCGATAGCCGCACGTACAGGCTTGGCCACGCTCTCTCACCTTTTCCGGCCACCGAAGTGGCCCCGCCTCGCGTCAACAATGGTGATCAGCATAGGACGGGGGCCCACTCGGCACGTCAGCCGCGATAGGTGTGCAGATAGTCGAACCGCGCGAGCACGCCCGCGGTGTTCTGCGCGACCAGGCCGATCCTGAGCTCGCTCACGCTCGGCAGGGTCCAGACGCCGGTGTGGACCCAGTGCACACCGTCCGTGCTGGTGGCGGCGCGCACCTCGGTCTCGTCCCGCGCGGTGTCGGCGTGGTACGACAGCCGCATCCACAGCGTGTCCGCGGGCGGGCCGCCGAACATCGGCCCGTAGGCCACCGGCGTCGGCGGTGTGGTGGTGGGACGCTCGCCCTCCTTCGCGAACTCGGTGACATGCGTGGCCTTCCCGTCCGCGTGGCTCACCGGCAGTACCGCGTGCACCAGCTTGTAGTAGCGGTCGTCGTTTCCGTACAGCACCAGCCCGGCCTGCTGATTGGTCCGCCCCGGAGCGAACCGGAGCCTGGTCTCCACGGTGTAGTCGCCCGGGGGAGCGTCCCGGGTCAGCACCGACGCGGTATTGGTGCCGAGATAGAGCTCGGCACCCTGAGTGGGCCAGGACAGGGCGCCATCGGACATCGTGACCCCGGACGCCGGTCCGCGCACCCAGGACCACGGCGAATCCGCGGTGGTGCCGGGGACGGTGGCGGTGTCGAAGTCATCGCTGTAGGCGGGCAGCAGCGGGCCCGGCACATGGTCGGGGACGCGGCTGGTGACCGGTGTGTGGAGCGCCGCGGCCCCCACGTTGTCGGCCGCCGCACCGGCGCCGCGCGCGGCCACGCCGACCTTGCCGGAGCGGACCGCCGCCGCGGGCAGTGGCCGCTCCTGGGTGGCCACCGCGTCCCGCAGCCGGTCCGCGCTCACCTCCACGGTCATCCGGGTGCCGCGGATCTCCGCCGCCACGTTGTGCCAGGTGTCCCAGGCGAAGTCGGGCGGCAGCGGGGTCGTACGGGTGCCACGGCTGCGGCCTTCCACCCGTACGTCCGTCACCAGTGCGTTGCGCTGCCGGTCCAGCCACGCCACCACGAAGTCGTCCGGGCCGGTGTAGCCGGCCAGCAGCCCGGCCGCGCCGGTGGCCGAGGTGACCCGCAGATCGGCCTCGGCGCGCCGGGCCGCCGGGGCGGACCGGTCCGAGACCAGGTGGGCGGGGCCGGTGGGATTCCCGCGCGGTGTGACGAAGCCACGCGCGTCCTGCTCGTGTCCGACGCTCCAGCCCTCCGTGCCGGAGCCGCCACCGCCGTGCCACCCCTTCAGCGAGCCGTCGTTGAAGGTGCCGCCCGCGGCCCAGGAGGCCACCGGGGCCCGCTGCGCGCCCTGGGAGGCGCCGGCCCGTACCACCGGCCAGCCGTCGATCCAGTCCAGCCGGTCCATCAGCATCGGCCGCTTGGACAGCTTCAGCGTGCCGCCCGCGGCCGGTTTCAGATCCGGGTCGTCGGAGGAGATGGCGTGGTAGACGAGCCAGTCCTGGCCGGAGAGATCGGTCTGGAGGGCGTTGTGGCCGGGGCCGATCCAGCCGTTGCCGTTGGCGGTCAGCACCACACCGCCCTTGCTGGTGGCGGCCGTCAGCGGGACGCCCTCGTCGTCCAGGAAGGGCCCGGTCGGGCTGGTCGCCCGGCCGACCTTGACCTGATAGCCGCTGTAGGCGCCGTCGCAGCAGCCCGCGTCGGAGTAGAACAGGTAGTAGTGGCCACCGCGCCGGACGACGAACCCGCCCTCCATCCGGCGGCTCTGGGCCACTTCGGTCACCGCGCCCTCGATACGGGTGCGGGCGGCGTTCATCTTCGCCACGCAGATCGTGTCGTAGCTGCCCCAGTACAGATACGGCTGACCGCCCTCGTCCGTGAACTGGGCCTGGTCGATGTTGCCGGTGGCGCAGCCGCTCGGCGAGGGCAGCACGGCTCCCCGGTCGGTCCAGGGCCGGTGGGGGTGGGCGCGGTGGCCACTCCGACGGTGTTCTCGGAGGACACCGAGTAGTAGAGGTTGTAGTGGCCGTCCACATAGCGGATGTCGGGGCCCACAGCCGGGCGCCCTTGTGCCAGGCGGGTTTGGTCTCCGGGGTGAAGACCTCCCCGGCGTACTCCCAGTGCGCCAGGTCGGCCGAGCGGAGGATGGGCAGCATCCGCTCACCGTCCTCGCCCTTGCTCTGGAACACCGGGTTCTGGGTGCCGTACGCGTACCACAGGCCGTCCTTGCCCCGGATCATCACCGGGTCGGGGAAGGTGTCGACGACTCCGGCGGTGAGGGGTTGTGGTAGGTGGTCGCCTGGTGGGCCGTCGTGGTGTGTTCTGGCGCCGTGCGCTGGGCGGCCGTCGCCTGGGCCGCGGGCAACAGCCCGGCCGGCAGCGCGCACAGCAGCGCGGCCACGAGGGTGCCAGGGCCGCGTCGCGGGCTCCGTCTACGGCTCGGTCTCATCTACGCGGTCCCTTCCGGCTCGAAGGAGCTCAGGCTCGGGTCGTAGTCCAGGTCGCCGATGTCGAACATCGGGGTCATCCAGTGGTAGAAGTTGTCGTCGCGCTCCCGCAGCAGGTCGTACAGGCGGCGCATCAGGCGGCGGCGCACGGGCAGCAGCTCGGGGTGCTCATAGCGGTTGGTCAGCTCATGGGGTCGGTGTCCAGGTCGTAGAGCTCGTTGACCGACTCGGGATTGACGATGAGTTTGTGGCGCTCGTCACGGATCATCCGCTGCGGATACGGGAAGTGGTGGCCGTGGAACTCGGCGAGCAACTCGGCCGGCCACCGTGGGCGTTCGCCCCGCACCAGCGGCACCAGGCTTCGGCTGTCCACGGCCGGTGAGGTGTCGCAGCCCGCGAGATCCAGGATGGTGGCCGTGCAGTCGGTGAGGCTGACGAACTCCTGGCGCACCTGCGGGGCCGCCCCGGGACCCGGATGATGCCGGGGATGCGGTAGATGTCCTCGTACATCGCCGGACCCTTGTCGTGCAGCCGGTGGGCGCCGGTGAACTCGCCGTGGTCGGCGGTGAAGAACACCGAGGTGTCATCGGCAAGACCGAGCTCGTCGAGGCGGGTGAGGATGCGCCCGATCTGCTCGTCGATCAGCGTGACATAGCCCCAGTAGACCGCGATCAGCTTGCGGGTGACCTCGATGGGGATGGTGTCGAAGGTCCAGTGGGCGCTGTAGTTGCGCTGTACCGGTGGTTTTCCCTCGAAGGTCTCGGCGATCGAGGCGGGCAGGTCCACCAGGTCGGGGTCGTAGCGGTCGAAGTAGGCGTCGGGCAGCAGATACGGCAGATGCGGCCCGAAGAAGTGGGTGGCCAGGAAGAACGGCCGCCCGTCGGCGGCGTACCGCTCCAGCTGCTCGATGGCGCGGGTGGCCAGGTAGTGCTCGAAGGTGGCCTCCACCGGCTGGTGCAGCCGTGCCGCCAGCAGATTGCCCGGATTGCCGTTGGGCGTGGTGCCGCGTACGGAATCGGATATCCGGTACGGCGGCAGGCCCCGCTCCTTCAGGTACGCCGCGTAGTCCGGGTGGTCCACGGGGTTGTGCCAGCCGGGCAGATCGGGCCCGTCGAAGCCGTACGAGGCGGCGTTGCGGTGGGTGCCGACATGCCACTTGCCGACCAGCCCGAGCTGGTAGTCACGCTCGGCCAGCGCACCGGGGAAGGTGAACGCGTCCTCGCGCAGATCCTCCAGATAGCCGACGTTGCGCTCGTAGTTGGCCAGCAGCCGGTGGCGGAAGGGGGCCTGTCCGGTGAGCAGACTGGCGCGGGCCGGGGTGCAGATGGCGGTGGGGGTGTAGAAGCGGTCGAAGCGGGTGCCGGTCGCCGCCAGCCGGTCGAGGTTCGGCGTGGCCACATGCGGATTGCCGTAACAGCCGAGGGTGTCGACGCGGTGCTGGTCGGTCATCAGGAACAGCAGGTTCATCGGGCGGCCGCCTTCGTGTAGAGGTCACCGGCGTAGAACGTGGACGGATCGGGGGACTTCGGCAACTGCCCGGTCCGGACGAAGAAGCGGCTCATGCCGTCCAGCCACTTACCCACGGTGCCGTCCTCGGTTCTGGCCACCAGCTCGGCGGTCGTCATCGTCTTCACATGCTTCGCGTCCGCCGCGACCTTCGCCTCATCGACCTTGAGCAGCTTCGCCGCCAGCGCGATGGACTCCTCGGGGTGTGCGGCCCGCCAGTCGTTGGCCTCCTGAAGGACCTTCACGACCTTCTGATCGCGCTCCGGCTTCGCCTTGGCGGCGGAGACGAACGCGGTGGGGAAGGAGGAGCCGGGGAGGTCCTCGGTGCTCGCCACCTCCTTCATCCCCGGCACCTTCTCCTTGATGGTGTCGATGAGCGGATACCAGATCCCGGCGCCGTCGATCTGCCCGGAGGAGAACGCGGAGACCACGGTGGGTGCGTCCATCACCACCTTCGAGATGTCCTTCATCGTCATCCCGGCCTTCTGGAGCGCCAGATTGAGCGCCATCTCACCGGAGGTGCCCTCGGGGACGCCGACCTTCTTCCCCTCAGACCCTGGATCGAGGTGATACCGGGCCTGGCGATGACCCGGTCGGCGTAGGTGAGGGTGTTGACGGCCACGATGGTGGCCTTGCCGGAGGCGGGTAGCCACAGGGCGCCAGGACCGATGTAGCCGTAGTCCAGATTGCCGGTGCGCAGGGCCTGGATCTGGACCGGGCCGTTGACGAACACCTTGGGCTCGGCGGTCAGGCCGTGTTTCTTCCACAGGGCCCGCTCCTCGGCGATGGCCAGCAGGCTCGCGCCGTTGTAGTCGGCGATATAGCCGAACCTGACCGCGGAGCCGCCGCCGCTGCCGGAGGACGAACACGCCGCCACCGACAGTGCCGCCCCGGTCGCGGAAAGTGAGATCATGAAGTCGCGTCGGCTCATCCTCATCGCGGGTGAGTCCCTTCGAAGAATCAGTGCGGTTGGGGAGTGCGGTCAGGCGGCGGAGCCGGCCGGAGACTGGTGGTAGACGTGGGTCCAGACGTCGTTGCGAATGCGCGCGAACTCCGCGGAGAGCCGGATCTCCTCGGTCCGCGGATAGGGGAGGTCCACGTCGATGACCCGGTGGATCCGGCCGGGCCTGGCGGCCATCACGACCACCCGCCCGGCCAGGTACACCGCCTCGTCGACGTCATGGGTGATGAACAGGACGGTGCGCCGCTCCTGAGTCCAGGTGTCCAGCAGCTGGTCCTGCAACTGCACCCGGGTCAGCGCGTCCAGCGCCCCGAACGGCTCGTCCATCAGCAGGACTTCGGGGTCCACGGCGTAGGCCCGGGCGATGGCGCAGCGCTGTTTCATCCCCCCGGAGAGGGTCTTGGGCAGGGCGTCGGCGAAGTCGGCGAGCCCGACCAGCTCGATGGCGTGATCGGCGCGCCGACGTCGCTCCGCGGCGGGGACGTGTGCCAGCTTCAGCCCGAACTCGACGTTGCCGCGCACCGTCAGCCACGGGAACAGCGCGTACTGCTGGAAGATCACCCCACGGTCCGGCCCCGGCCCGGTGACGGGCGCGCCGTCCACCGTGACCGTGCCCGAGGTGGGCTCCACCAGTCCGGCCACCATGGACAGCAAGGTGGACTTGCCGCAGCCGGACGGGCCGACGACCGCGACGAACTCCCGGTCCCCGATGTCCAGGGAGACCTGGCCGAGGGCGGTGAAGGTGGTGTTCTTCATCGGGTACGTCTTGACCACGTCCCGGAAAGAGATCTTGGGGCTCATCGACGCTCCTGCCACGCGGTGAGACGGCGTTCGGCCAGCAGCAACAGCCGGTCCATGACCAGGCCGATGACACCGATGCTGATCAGACCCACGAAGATCGTGGGAACGTCGTAGTAGGTCTGGGCGTGGACCATCTCGAAGCCGAGACCCTTCTGGGCGCCGATCATCTCGGCCGCCACCACGGTCGCCCAGGCCGCGCCGAGCCCGATGCGCATGCCCACCAGGATGAACGGCGTGGACGCCGGGATGACCACCTTGAGGAAGACGGTCCGGTCCGAGGCGCCGAGCACCCGCGCCGCGTCGATCAGCGTCCGGTCCACTCCGGTCACACCCTGGAAGGCGGCCACCACACAGGACATGAACGCCGCCAGGAAGATGACGAAGATCTTCGGTGTCTCGCCGATGCCCATCAACACGATCACCAGCGGGATCAGCGCGAGTGGCGGGATCGTGCGGAAGAACTGGACGTACGGCTCCAGCAGTCCCCGGGCCACCGGATACCAGCCCATCAGAAAGCCCACCGGCACGGCGACCAGGGTGCCGAGCGCGAAGCCCAGGAGCACCCGCTGGAGGCTGGCCAGCGCGTCCTCGGTGAGGGTTCCGTCGGAGAGCAGTTCACGTGCCCGGGAGCTCACGGAGAGCGGTCCGGGGATGTCCGCGAGCCCCGCCGCGGCGGTCAGCGCCCAGACGGCGATGGCCAGGACGAGGGCGATCAGATTGAACACGAGGGGGTGGACGGTGCGTCGTGCGCCGCGTGGCGCTTGTGGGGTCGTGGGGGTCTTCTCGGGCGCGGTGACCACCGTCATGGACGCCTCGCGGGGTACATGGGTCCTCCTCTTCGGCCCGGGACCGGACCGGATCAGCCCGGACGGGCCGGGTAATGGCTGAGCAGGGGGATTCACGCAGGACAAGGGCGATACCGCCCAGGGCGCCGCCGGCCTCGCCGAGCGCCGCCGGCCTCAGGTCCACACGGTCCCGTGAGATCGGCATGATGTGTGCGCGCAGCGCCCGTTCGACCGGCTCGAAGAGCGGTGGGCCGGCCGCGGCGAGCTCGCCACCGAGCACGATCACCCCGGGGCCGACCGCGTTGCACACCGCCGCCAGCACGGTGCCGATGTGGGTGCCGGCCGCCTCCAGCGTGCGCAGCGCCACCGGATCGCCGGCCTCCAGCGCCCCGAGGAGCGCGGCCAGGCCGTCCGCGTGGCCGCCCGCGCGGCGGTAGGCGGCGAGCAAGGCGCCCACCGAGGCCACCGTCTCCAGGCAGCCGGTGGCGCCGCACGAACATCGTCCGTCGCCCGACTCGACCGCGATATGCCCGAACTCGCCGGACAGGCCGTACGCCCCGCGGTGCAGCGAGCCGGCCACCACCAGACCACCGCCCACACCGTGCGACAGCCGCAGATACAGCACGTCCTGACCGCCCGCCGCGGCGCCCCAGGTGGCCTCGGCGAGCGCGGCGAGCCGGGTGTTGTTGTCCACCAGCACCGGGGCCTCGAAACGCTTGCGCAGCAGGGCGGGCAGATCGGCGGAGGGGCAGGGTTGCGCGGGCCCCGAGTCGGGGTCCTGTACCGGGCCGACCACGCCCACCCCGATGGCGTTCAGCGCGCCCAGCCGCAGGGTGCCGTCGGCGAGCGTGCCGACCAGCCGCTCGGCCAGGGCGATCCGCTCCTCCCAGGGCAGCCCGGGGTCGTGCGGCTCACTGGCCGAACCGATCACCTCGTGGGCCACGTTGACCGCGGAGACATGCACCGCCCGGCGGGCGAAGTCGATGCCGATGGCCTGGCCCGCGCTGGGGTTGAGCGTCAGCGCCTCCACCGGCCGCCCCGCCTGCGCGGGGCCGCTCCGGGCGCCGTGGCGACCACGGCGCCGCTCTCGATCAGCTCGGTGACGATATCGCTGAGGGTGGTCCGGGAGAGCCCGCTGTGCTGCCCCAGTTCGGCCCGGCTGAGCGGGCCGTGTTTGCGCAACAGTTCCAGTACCAAGTCTTCGTGTCCCCGCCGAAGCCGGGCCAGCGGGCCGTCCTGATGGGGGTGCATGCCGACTAGCATGGGCACGCCAATCTATTTCGTCAACACCCCGGAATAAAAGAGGGCTCAGGTGTCGCGGACGCAGCGGAAGCCGAGGTTGCCGGTGGAGCTGTCGGGGTGATCGGAGGTGCGGGCGGCCACGCGGCAGCGGTTGCAGTACGACCGATGGCACAGGTAGGAGCCACGGCGTCCCCTCGGGGCGCGGCGCGCCCCGGCGCGGCGCGGCGGGCAGGAACCCGGCGAACACATAGGACCAGCCGAACCGTTCGGCCTCGGTCACATGGCCGGTCTCGCGTACGAAGCGGGCGAACCGCTCGTTGGTCACCGCGTGCACATCGATCCGGAACGCGGCCGCGGTCACCTCCCGGATCGGCCCCCTGGCCGACTACGGTCCGTACTTCACCGGAAATCGTCCGCGGGCCACCACTTCCCCCGCCCGGTGACCGCACCCTCCTTCATCGCGCCCCACCACCCCTGCTATAGCTGTTGGCTGACTCTTCATCACGGCGACATCTCCCGCCGCCGCTCAAGGAATGCGATCATGCTGACCTGAGCATGCCAACCCCCCACCTTCCCGGCGTGTGGTCACGCCGCGGTCGTTCAGGAGGACGCAGTGAAGAAGAGTTCGCGGATCGGCAGAGTGTCCGCCGTCCTCGGCAGCGCCATCGCGCTGGTCGTGGCCTTCCCGGGCAGTGCGCTCGCGGACCCGCCCAAGGCCCTGCCCGCCAACGCGGACGGCACGGAGCAGACGTTCCAGCCGGCGTTCGACTACGACACCGACGGCTGCTACCCCACGCCTGCCATCGGCCCCGACGGGACGATCGCGGGCGGGCTCAACCCGAGCGGCGCCCTCAACGGCCAGTGCCGCGACTCCTGGGACCTGGACAACACCAATGGATATTCCCGCACCAAGTGCAACAACGGCTGGTGCGCGATCATCTACGGCCTGTACTTCGAGAAGGACCAGGCCGTGGCCGGGAGCGGTCTCGGCGGCCACCGCCACGACTGGGAACACGTCGTGGTGTGGGTGCAGAACAACGAGGCCAAGTACGTCGCCACCTCGGCCCACGGCAACTTCAACATCTACAGCCGGGACCGGATCCGCTGGGACGGCACTCACCCCAAGGTCGTGTACCACAAGGACGGCCTGAGCACCCACTGCTTCCGCCCGGCGAACTCCAACGACGAGCCGCCGGAGAACCACTACCACACCTGGCAGTACCCCGCGCTGGTCGGCTGGAACGGCTACCCCGCCGGGCTGCGCGACAAGCTGAGCCAGGCCGACTTCGGCAGCGCCACCTTCGGCCTCAAGGACAGCGCGCTCAACTCCCACCTCGCGAAGGCCAAGCCGTCCGAGATCCCCTTCGACCCCAACGCGTGAGCGACCCGCCCGGGAGGCGACGTGGCGTCAGCCGCCGCCTCCCGGGGGCGGCTCGACCTCGAGGTAACGGTGGCGGCGCGGCCCCCGGTACTCCAGCGCGTCCCAGCCCAGCCGCCGCAGTACGTCCGCGCAGTTGCGCAGCGCGTCCTCCGCCGCGTACCCGGCGCCACTTCCCGGCGGCCCCAGCCACTCGACCCGTACCACCCCGGCCCGCTCCGCCGCGCCGAGGCAGTATCCGGTCGCCGTACGGCGGCCCTCCGCGTCGACGGCCGACGGCGGAACGCCGGCCGCCTCCAGTGCCAGGGCCACGGCCCGCACCGGTTGACGCCGCTCCCACTCGGCGGGCACCCCTTCGGGATCGGTGGCGCCGGCGTTCATCAGCCTGCGGATCTGCAGCAGCCCCTCGAACGCGGTCCGCACCGCGGCCTCGCGGCGCCGCTCGTCGCCGCCGGGGAGCTCCGCGGCGCCCGTGGCCACCTCGAACTCCGCCATCCCCTGCCCCCTTCGGACCTGGCCTTCCGCGGCCTCCCGTGGCCCGGCCGCACTGCTCAGCGCCGTCGGCAAACGGTCGGCCTCGACCACGGCATCGGTGAAGGCTTCCGGAGCCTCCTGGGGCACATTGTGGCCGATGCCCTTCAGGGTCCGGTGGGCGTACGGACCCGAGAACTTGTCCCGGTACGCGGCGCCGCCCCCGGCCGGGGTGAACGGATCGCGCCCGCCGTCCAGCGTGACCGTGGGGGCGCCGATGACGGGACCCTTGGTCAGGCGCCGCTCCAGACCGTCCCGCGTACGCCGTGCGTCACCTGTCGGAGAGGCGATACGAGGCGGGGTGAACGCATCTCTCCTCGGGCGGATGGGTCTCTATCCGGGTGCGTGGGTCTCCACTCAGGCGGAGGGGCCCCTACTCCAGCTCCTCCTCCTCGGCGAGCTCACGCTCCGCCGTCACCGCCATCCTGCGCTTGATCACCGCGGCCGCCGCCAGCGCGCTCGTGGTGAACGCCGTCGGGATCAGCCACGGCCGGTCCAGCACATGGCAGGTGAGGTGGTCGAGGGAGTAGCGGCCTGGCCCCGAGATCCCGAGCGCCGCCGCCGAGCAGCCCAGCAGGGCCGCGAACTCATAGCCCCCGGACTGGGCGAAGAACCCAGCCGGCGCGTTCACCGACACCGCCCCGCCATCGTCCCCGCGGCCGCCGCCCCGGCCGCGGGAGTGGCGAAGCCGAGCGCGAGCAGCAGCCCGCCGCCCGCCTCACCCAGCCCGGCCGCCACGGCGCTGGCCCGCCCCGGGCGGAAGCCCATCGCCTCCATGGCCTCGGCGGTACGGTCCAGGCCATCGCCCCCGCACCAGCCGAAGAGCTTCTGCGCGCCGTGCGCGACCAGCACCCCGCCCACGCCGAGGCGCAGGGCGAGCAGTCCGAGGTCCTTGCGGTGGTGCATGGGGTCTCCTCCGCTCCGGGGCATGGTGTCTCCTCCGGTCCCGTACGGGCACACCGCGGGCGGCCGCCCGGCGTCTCACCCAGTCTCGGTACGCCTCCCGGGCCCCGCCGTCGCTGCTACGCCATCGGAGTGCATCAGCTGCGTCGTGGTGACCGCGCGCAGACCGCGCCGGCGCAGACCGTCGAGGACCGCGGGCAGCGCGGTCAGGGTCCCGGGGTGGCCGAAGTGCAGGCTGACCACGGAACCGGCGCGGACCTGGCCGAGGACTGCCTCCCGCACCGCGTCCGGCCCCGGGTCCTGGAAGTCGAGCGAGTCCACGTCGTAGGAGAGGACGTGTGGGTATCCGGCGCGGGCCGCGAGGCGGGTCACGAGGTCCGTGGCGGTCCGGGCCCGCGACGGCCGGAACCAGCTGCCGATGGCCCCGGTGAGGCGGCGCAGCCGGTCGGCGCACTCGGCGATCTCCGCGTACGCCTCGGCGGCGGGCAGGGCGCACACGGCGCGGTGCCGCATGGTGTGGTTGCCCAGCTCATGGCCGCCGTCCAGGACCCGCCGGGCCATCTCCGGGTGTTCGTCGAGCCAGGTGCCGACGGCGAGGACGGTGACACGTGCCCCCGCCCGTTCGGCCTCGGACAGCAGCGTGCGGGCGAGCTCCGCGTCGCCCTGGCCGTGGAAGGTGAGGGCCACCGCGTCTCCGCCGCGCGGCCCGTGGGCGATGTGCGGTGGCAGCCCGGGGAAGCGCACCGGCCCGCGCGGCGCGTGTCCGGCGGGTGTGGCCCGGTCCGAGGCCGCATCGGAGGAGGGCGCCTCGGTGGGACCGGCCGACCGGGACGACGAGGAGTCGGCGTGACGGCCACAGCCGGCGCCGCACGTCGTGGCCGCCACGGCACCGCTCGCGGACCGCAGGACATCACGGCGGGAGGGAGAGGACACCTGAGGCATGAGAACACGCCCCCGCCCGATATACGCCGATTCCTCTCCGGCGGGGTGTGTTTTTCCGTCGATCGCCCCGCACGGGCCCGCACCGAGGTCCGGGGCGCGTCGACGGAGCCCGTCGGCGCCCATGGCACGCTGGGCCTTTGCATGTTCGTGCACCACCGAGGAGACGAGCCACCGTGTCGCAGAACCACCCACCGGAGTCCATCGCCGCACCGGCGGTGCTCGCCGAGGAGCGACGACTCCACAAGGACCTCGGATTCTGGGCCCTGACCGCGATCGGGTTCTCCAACATCCTGGGGTCCGGGTGGCTGTTCGCGGCCCTGTACGCCGCCCAGACCGCCGGCCCCGCCGCCCTGTTGTCCTGGATCGGGGCGGGTGTGCTGTGCGCCCTGATCGCGCTGGTCATGGTGGAGCTCGGCGCCACCCGCCCGGAGGGCGGCGGCACCGTGCGCTGGCCGCTGTACGCCAGCGGACGGCTGGTCGGCACGATGATCGGCTGGTCGGTGCTGCTCTCGGTGGGCGGCACGGCGGCCGAGATCAGCGCGATCATGCAGTACGCCGCCCACTATCTGCCGGGGCTCTACAACGGCGGCACCCTGAGCGCATCGGGGCTCGCGGTGGCCGTCGCGCTGAGTGTCGTGCTGACGGCCTTCAACTGGTTCGCCGTGCGGATATTCGCCCGGCTGAACAACCTGATCTCGGTGTTCAAGGTCGTCGTCCCCATCCTCACCATCGTCGCGCTGTTCCTGTCCGGCACCCACTCCGGGCGCCTCACGGACCACGGCGGTTTCGCCCCGTACGGCTACGCGGCCTGCCTGACCGCGCTCGCCGGCGGCGGCATCGTGTACTCCGTCAACGGCTTCCAGGCCCCGCTCGACTTCTCCGGTGAGGCCCGCAATCCGCGCCGTACCGTACCCGCCGCGGTGCTCACCGGGATCGGCCTGGCCGTGCTGGTCTACCTCGGGCTCCAGCTGGCGTTCCTGTACACGGTGCCCGAGTCGCTGCTGGGCCACGGCTGGAAGGGAGTCGACTTCGAGTCGCCCTTCGGGCAGCTCGCCCTGGTGCTCAACCTCCACTGGCTGGCCACGCTGCTCTACGCCGACGCGGTGATCTCACCGGGCGGATCGGCCTATGTGGGCGTGGCCATCGACGCTCGCCATACGTACGCCCTGGCCAAGAACGGTCTGCTGCCCCGCTTCTTCATGCGCATCCACCCCTGGTCCGGGGTGGCGCGCCGGGCGCTGCTGCTCAACCTCGCGGTCATCGTCGTCTTCATGCTGCCGTTCGGCGGCTGGCAGGACATCGTGAGTGTGATGGGGGATATGTATCTGCTGATCTACGCGGCCTCGGCGGTGGCCGTCGCGGCGTTCCGGGCACACGACCGCGAGCGGGGAGTGGCGCGGACCGAGGGCCAGGTCCCGGGGGTGCGCTGGATCGCGCCGGTGAGCTTCGTGGTGGCCAGCGAGTTCGTCTACTGGTCCGGCTGGCACGATCTGCGGCTCGCACTGCCCTTCGTCCTGGTCGGCGCCGTGTTGTTCCTGCTGCAGCGCCGCGAGGACGGAGGCGCGCCGCTGGGGGAGGAACTGCGGCGCGGCGCCTGGCTGGTCTTCCACCTCACCGCGCTGACCGTACTGTCGGGAATCGGCACCTTCGGTGGTTCCGGCCGCCTCCCGGCGCCGTACGA
Source organism: Streptomyces violaceusniger (assembly GCA_005405945.1). Classification (GTDB taxonomy): domain Bacteria; phylum Actinomycetota; class Actinomycetes; order Streptomycetales; family Streptomycetaceae; genus Streptomyces; species Streptomyces violaceusniger. The sequence continues at coordinate 1,561,091 of BJHW01000001.1, read as the reverse complement.
CACGGTGACGGTGGGCGTCCTCGCGCTCGCCGTGTTCCTGTGGGCGGTCCGCTCCGGCGCCCAGCACCTGCGCACCTCGCGGCTCAGCGCAGCGTCGCCGTGAGGCTCCGGCCGTAGGCGTGGCGGGTGGTGACGACGATCCGGGTGCCGCCGGGGACCCGGCCCACCCGGACACCGTCGTCCACTGCCACGGCCCTCATCCTCCGGCCCAGGATGACGACCGAGACCGTGTCGCGCTCGGTGGTCGGATCGGACACCGCGACCGTCACGCCGCCGTCCCGCGTCTCCCGCAGGATCACCGAGCCGGGCCCGCGCACCGACAGCCGCCCGGCGTGGTGGCTGCCGGGGGAGAAGGCGTTGAGCGCGGTGATCCGCAGACCCCGGTGGGCCACGGCCTGGAGCCGGGGGGTGTTGGCCAGGACGGTGAGCGGGCGACGGGCGTAGCCGCCCAGTTGGCGCTCGGTGGCATTCGGGACGAGGGCGTACGCCATCGAGGTGTGCGGCGCGCCCGCCGCCCGCTCCACGGTGACGGCGAAGAGCTGTTTGGTCACCGGGGTGTCGGGGTTGGCCAGGCGGACCGCGCGGCGGCTGCGGGTGACGGTGTCCAGCGTGACGGTGGGCGGTGGCCCGCCGAGGAAGACATACCCGACCGAGGCGGCCCGGGTGGCATTGGCGTAGCGCAGCCATGCGAGCGGGGCCGTGCCGGTGCCGGACCAGGGCGCACCGCCGCGGAGCCGCCCGGTGAGGGTGAGGGTGTCCGAGGGCGCGGCGATCCGGGTGTCGAGAGTCGTGGCCACCGCGCGACCGGCGGCGTCGCCGACCCCCGCGGCCAGCACCACGATCTCGTCGTCGAACAGGAACCACGACTTGGTGGCGTCGGCGTCGCGGTACACCACGAAGTTCTCGGGGAGGTCGCCCGCCTGCTTCGCGGCATACGCCACGTCGTCGGACTGGACCAGCCCCGCCACCCCGTACGGGCCCAGGGCGGCGCCACCGGAGAACGGATGGGTGGAGCGGGGGAAGTAGACATAGGTGTTCTGCGCCTCCGAGGAGGAGGTGAAGCCACGCTCGGGGTTGTCGTACCAGAGCGTGCCGTACAGCTCGGGGATCGTGCGGCGGGTCTCCACGGGGGCGGTGACACCGGCGAGGCGGTACGGCGGGACGGTGGTGAGGTAGTCGATGCCGAACGCCTGGGTCTGGTCCTGGCCGGACAGATACAGATGGTGGGCGCCGTCCCCCTGGAACCAGGGCATCAGGTTCTCCCCGCTCATGTACTCGTATCGGCTGATCCTGGACGAGCTCCGGGCCAGGGCGAAGGCGTAGCCGGGGCGCCGGTGGACGGTTCTGTCCATCGCGTTGAACGCCACATGGCGCTCGGCTGGCCCGAGGTCGCTCGCCTGGATCGAGGAGTCGGCGAGGATGTCGGCGTAGACCGCGATGCTCACCGGGGACACGAATCCCGAGGGGTCGAGCGTGGCCTTCGAGGTCTGCCGCAGATACGCCACATAGCCCTTGAGCGCCGTGGCGTCGGCGCCGGTGGCATGGGAGGAGAGGCCCACCACGGCCTCCACCACTTCGGCCGCGTCGGCGTACCCCGTGGCCGGCCGGGACACCCCGCGCCCCTTGACGATCTCCATCAGCCAGCCCTCGAAGATCAGTGGCGCGAAGCCGTTCACCACCCACCCCTGGACGACGCGGACCAGCCGGTCGTCGGTCGTGCAGCCGGTGCCGTCGAGCATCTTGACGGTCTGCACGACGCGGGTGAGCAGGCCCTTGCCGTAGGAGCCCGTGTAGGCCACGGACGCGTGCTGGATGAAGGAGCCGTCGGCGTAGAAGCCGTCGGTGACCCCGTGCCGGAGGTCGTACGGGTCGATGGTCGCCAGGATGGTCAGCTGGTCGGCGAGGGCCTTGGCGATCCGGGCGTCGTCGCCGAGGACGGCGCCCTGGAGGACGCGGTTGGTGGTGATGTCGGCGAGGTTGGCGCCGGTGTGGAAGCGTGAGTCGAGGTCGACGTCGCCGTCCTTGCCGTTGCGCAGATACGCGTCCATCGAGGCGACGTAGGTGGCGGCCAGGTCGGGCCGGCAGGCGGCGAGTTCGTCCACGAGCAGCGCCAGGATCTTGCTGACGTGGGTGGAGATGCCGATCTCCCAGGAGAACCAGTTGCCGTAGTAGCCCTTGGACTGGTCGCCGTAATAGCGCTCGTGGAGCCATATCAGGCCGTCGATGACGCGCCGCTGGACACCGGTGTCGCCGTGGAGCCCGGACGGTGTGCCGCCGTCCGGTGTGCGGGTGGCGAGGGCGATCTCGTAGAGGTACTGGAACGAGGTGACGAGGTTGGGGTCGCTGGTGCCCAGGGCGAGGCCCTGGAAGAGCTCGCCCTGACCGGCGCGGTCCATCGCGGTGAGCCGGGAGCGGGCGGTCGCGGCGATGGAGGCGAGTTTGGCGCGCACCTCGGGGCGGACGTTGGTCTCCCGCGTCCCGGCGAAGACGGCCACGGTGTTGTCGATCAGCCGGGTGTGAGCGGCCCCGGCCGTCGCATCACGGGCCGCGGGGCCCGCGGCCCGTGCGCGCAGCGGCAGGGCCATGGCCGCCAGCGCGGCCGCCGGGAGCGTGGAGACGAGAGCACGACGCGAGAGGGGCACGGGCACGCTCCAACGGTCGACGGGGTCCGATGGGGGAACCGCCGGACCATTGAAGCAACCCCGGCTTCCCCTGTCACGGGGTCGGAATCGGGGGTGCGGGTACCGGGATCGTGTCGCGCCCGGCTCGGGGTGCGGTACCAGCCGTACGCCGAGTACGCCGAGGGCGTCCGCGGCGGGGCCGTCTCATGAGCGGGCCGGAGGGCGTGCGCTGCATGCTGATGCGCGGCGGCACCTCCAAGGGCGCCGAGGACCTGCCGTCCGACCCCGGCGCCCGGGACGATCTGCTGCTGCGGATCATGGGCAGCCCCGATCCACGGCAGATCGACGGCCTCGGCGGAGCGGCCGCTGCGCCGAGTGGACGATGGCACGGGCCGGGCGGCGGCGCGGCCACCGGCCCCCCTCCACCACGGCGCGCTGTGGGTGATGGGCCTGCTGGTGGCGGCCGCCGCGCTGCGACCCGGTGCCGGGCCCGAGGGGGTGACCGCCACCGCCGAACGGATCGCGGACCACCCCGACCGTGGCGCACCGCGCCGCCCCTCGCCGGGCTCGCGCGTCTCCGCCACCTATGGGGCGCCGGGCGCGCGTGGCGAGGCACGGGCCGCGTTCCCCCATGTGCGGCGCGCCCTGGACGCCCTGTCCCGGGCGCGTACGGCGGGGGCCACCGAGACCCAGGCGCGGCTGGACGCGCTGCTCACCGTGATGAGCACCTTCCAGGACACCGGCCCGCTGTACCGGGCGGGCCCGCCCGGCCTCCGACGGGTCGAGGAGGGGGCGTACGCCGTGCTCGAGGCGGGCGGCACCGCCACGGCCGAGGGCGCCGCCCTGGCCACGCTGGACGCGGAGCTGCGGGAGCGGGGCATCGCGCCGCGCGGAAGCGCCGCGCTGCTCGCGGGCGCCCTGTTCCTGGACGGCCTCCCGGCACCGGCCGGCATGGCACCCGCGTTCACGGCATCGGCGCTCACGGCACCCGCGTTCACGGCACCGTCCGGGCGGTGACTCCGCTCGGACGTCCGGGTGGTCAGTCCTTCGCCGGTGCCGTCAGCCCGTGGCGGTGGAGGAAGGCGTCGACGAGCCGGTCGGTGAACTCCTGGCCGACGGGTTCGCCGGTCACCAGCACCCGGTAGTAGACCGGGCCCATGAGCTGGTCGGTCTCGGCCACCAGATCCAGGCCGGGCGGCAACTCCCCGCGCTCCAGGGCCCGTTCCAGCGGAAGGCGGTCGCGGCCGCGCTGGTCGTCGAGGTACCGGGACCGGAAGTCCTCGGCGAACGCCGGATCGTGCTGAGCCTGGGCGATCAGGGCCTTGAAGACGGCACCGGAGTCGGAAGCGCTGAGGAACCAGGCCAGCTCGCGCAGATAGGTGCGCAGGTCCCGGGCGAGGTCACCGCAGTCGCGCACGGTCAGGTCCTCGGCCACGTCCTGGAGGAAGGCGTCCATGAGGACGTCGGTCTTGGTGCTCCACCAGCGGTAGATGGTCTGCTTGGCGACACCGGCCCGGGTGGCGATGCCCTCCATGGTGACGCCCGCGAAGCCCTTCTCGACCAGCAGGTCGTCGGCCGCGTTCAGCACCGCCAGCCGGGCCTGCTCGCTGCGTCCGTGCCGGTTGCCGTGGTGGCGTGCCGCCGTTCGGCCGGTGCCGGGCGTCCCCGTGGTCTGTGTCGCGCGTGCCATCTCGCCTCCCCGGTCAGGATAGCGACCCGCCGGGGCCGTTCCGCCCGGGAGACCCTTCCCGCCGTGGAGGGGGCAGGAGGACCGGCCGCCACATCCGAGCCACAGGGCTGGTCCCGCCCGCCGGTGGGAGATCACCGGCCCGCGGGCCCGGACGCCGCGACGCCGCGGAGATCCGTCAGAAGGACCCTAGTCCCGTTCCCCTTCGGCCTGTGAGGGAGTCGTCCTCTGTACGTCGGGATGGCCGGTGTCCATCTCGTCGTCGCGCTCGCCCTCGGCCTGCGAGGGGGTCGTCCACGGCACGTCGGGGTGGTCGGTTTCCCGTTCGCGTTCGGTGCGGGAGGGGGCTGCCTCGGTCATGTGATGCCTCCGCTCCTCGTGCCCTCCTGGTGCGGACGCTGCCGATTTTACGCCCGAATGTCCATTTCGGCGCGGTGTGGCCGGGCCGGAGAGCCGCCTCACCACCGTGTGCCACCACCTCTCACCGGCTGTTCCCGCCCGCCCGTGCGCTGATGTCGGCGCGTGAGTATGTCTAGTCCAATGACATGTTCACTGCAATGATTGGCTGTGCACTTACGGCACCCCCGCACCCCCCGCTTCACGTGTACTCCTCATTTCCCCCGCTGACGCGGCCGTGCGGCCGCGCGAGAGGTGGCGTATGTCCAGACGCGTCTCCGCCCGAATCCGGACCCTGCCCTGCTGGGCGTCGGCCTTGCTCCTGGCCCTGGGCATGACCGCACTGGCCCCCGAGGCGTCCGCCCGGCCGGCCGTGCCGAACACGATCCCGCTGAAGATCACCAACAACTCCGGGCGCGGCGACCAGATCTACGTCTATACGCTCGGCACCCTGCTCTCGACCGGGCAGCAGGGCTGGGCCGACGCCTCCGGGACCTTCCACCCCTGGCCCGCCGGTGGCAACCCGCCCACCCCCGCTCCCGACGCGTCGATCGCCGGACCGGCGGGCGGCCAGTCCTTGACGATCCGCATCCCCAAGCTCTCCGGCCGGGTCTACTTCTCCTACGGCCAGAAGATCGACTTCAGGCTCACCACCGGCGGTCTGGTGCAGCCCGCCGTGCAGAACCCCTCGGACCCCAACCGGAACATCCTGTTCAACTGGAGCGAGTTCACCCTCGACGACTCCGGCCTGTACATCAACAGCACCCAGGTCGACATGTTCTCCGCGCCGTACGCGGTGGGCGTGCAGGGCGCCGACGGCAGTACGAAGACCACCGGGCACCTCAAGCCCGGCGGCTACAACGGCGTCCTCAACGCACTGCGGGCACAGTCGGGCGGCTGGAGCAAGCTCATCCAGACCCGCCCGGACGGCACCGTCGTGCGGGCCCTGTCACCCGGGCACGGCATCGAGGCGGGCGCCCTGCCCGCGAACGCGATGGACGACTACATCAACCGGGTGTGGCAGAAGTACACCGGCACCACCCTCACCGTCACGCCCTTCGCCGACCGGCCGAACACCAAGTACTTCGGGCGGGTCTCCGGCGACGTCATGAACTTCACCAATGGTTCGGGAGCCGTGGTCACCAGCTTCCAGAAGCCGGACTCCGACTCCGTCTTCGGCTGCTACAAGCGCCTCGACGCACCCAACGACCAGGTGCGCGGCCCCATTTCGCGGACCCTGTGCGCGGGCTACAACCGCTCGACCCTGCTGACCAACCCCAACCAGCCGGACCCCGGTGACGCCGGGTTCTACAAGGACGGCGTGACCAACCACTACGCCCGCGTCATCCACGGCCAGATGGCCGACGGAAAGGCGTACGCCTTCGCCTTCGACGACGTCGGCCAGCACGAGTCGCTCGTCCACGACGGCAATCCGCAGCAGGCGTCCATCACCCTGGACCCCTTCAACTAGGCCGGGAGGAGGCACGGCATGAGACGCAAGAGACCGCTGCGCACCCGCCTGGCCGCGCTCGCCACCGGAGCGCTCGCCCTGCTGGCTCCCCAGTTCCTCCCGGCCACGGCCGAAGCGGCGCCGTCCGCCACCGTGTGCAACACGTACTGCGACGCCCGCGACCCGGCGCTCGCCCCGCAGAGCCGCACCCCCGTCACGGCCACCGTCTTCTCCCGCTCCATCGCCCTGCACTTCGACGACACCGACGCGATGGGCTGGGCCTCCATCGACAACGGCAGCCCCGGTGACGAGGTCTGGCTGGACCGCTCGTTCGACGGCGGCCGGACCTGGTCCTCGGGCAGCCGCCTCGGCAACACCGCCATCCCCGCCGGGCAGCGCGGCTGGCGCACCCTGATGTACAACGTGGACGACTGGGGCGCCCATGGCATCGGCGCGCTGCGGGCCTGCGGCAAGGCCGGTGACCGCGCCGACATCGCGTGTACGCCCTGGGCCCGTACGACCTGGAACGCATGGGACCGCCGTACGGCCGCCGCCACCGCCCAGATGGCGTTCTACTCCTACAACACCGGGCTGTTCTCCACCACCGGCTGGTGGAACTCGGCCAACGCCCTCACGGCCGTCATCGACAACATCCGCGTCACGGGCATGCGGAGCTATGAGTACGCGATCGCCCGCACCTACGACCTCAACCTCGGTGCGCAGGGCGGGCAGTTCCGCAACGACTACATCGACGACACCGGCTGGTGGGGTCTGGCCTGGGTGGCCGCCTACGACCTCACCGGGGACTCCCGCTATCTCGCCACCGCCCGCGCCGACGCCGACTACATGGCCTCCTACTGGGACTCCACCTGTGGCGGCGGGGTGTGGTGGAGCACGGCGAAGACGTACAAGAACGCCATCGCCAACTCCCTCTACCTCCAGCTCAACGCCGCCCTGCACAACCGGATCCCCGGCGACACCGCCTATCTCCAGCGGGCGAGGGCGGAGTGGACCTGGTTCCAGGGCACCGGCATGGTCAACTCCTCGAACCTGGTCAACGACGGCATCGACCTGGGCACCTGCAAGAACAACGGCAGCGCGGTCTGGTCCTACAACCAGGGTGTGCTGCTCGGCGGCCTCACCGAGCTGCACAAGGCGACCGGTGACGGTTCGGTGCTCGACACGGCCCGTCGCATCGGCACGGCCGCCACCACGTCGTCCCAGCTCAACACGGCCGACGGCATCCTCAGGGACCCCTGCGAGACCGGCGACTGCGGTGGCGACGGCCCGTCGTTCAAGGGTGCCCATGTGCGGGGGCTGGGCAAGCTGAACGCGGCCTTGCCCGACCACCCCTACACGGCCTACCTCAAACGGCAGGCGGACCGCGCCTACGCCTCCGACCGCAACGCCCTGGACCAGTACGGACTGCGCTGGTCAGGACCGCTGGACAAGACCGACGGGGCACGACAGCACAGCGCGTTGGACCTGATGAACGCGGCCTCCTAGGCCACGACAGCGGCCACGACAGCGGCCACAGCAGTGGCCGCGGCAGTGCTCATCAGGGCCGCAGGATGAGCTTGCCGCGGCTGTGACCGGTCTCGCTCTCCTCATGGGCCGCGGCGGCGTCGGCGAGCGGGAAGCTCCGCACCACGGGCACCCGCAGCCGCCCCTCCGCGGCGAGCCGGGCGTACTCGGCGATGGCCTCGATGGGGCGGCCGCCGCCACCCGCGGAGAAGGTGACACCGAGATCGGCGGCCGCGGGGTCGGCGATGGTGACGACGCGGTCGGTCGTGCCGCCCCGCAGCTCGATGGAGACGGGCAGGGCGCCCTGGCCGGCCGCGTCGTAGACGGCGTCGACACCCTTCGGCGCCATGGCGCGCACCCGGTCGGCCAGGCCCTCGCCGTAGGCCACCGGGATCGCGCCGAGCGAGCGCAGATAGTCGTGGTTGGCGGGCGAGGCGGTGCCGATGACGGTGGCGCCCCGGGCCACCGCGAGCTGGACGCCGACTCCGCCGACCGCACCGGCGGCCCCGTGCAGCAGCAGCGTCTCGCCCTCCTTCACCCCCAGCAGGTCCAGGACCCGTGCCGAGGTCTCGGTGGCCACGGGCAGCGCCGCGGCCGTCTCCCAGTCGAGTCCGGCCGGCTTGGGGGCGACATCCGTGGCCAGCGCGTACGGGGCGTAGGCCCCGGTGTCCGTCCAGCCCAGCACCTCATCGCCCACCGACACACCGGTGACCCCGTCACCGACCTCGTCGACGACCCCGGCCGCCTCCACACCCGGGATCGCGGGGAACGCGGCGGGGCCCATCTGCGGCATCCAGCCACGGCGGATCTTGTAGTCGATGGGGTTCACGGCGGCGGCCATGACCTTCAGCCGCACCTGCCCGGGACCCGCATGGGGCTCCTCCGTCTCCTTCAGCCGCAGCACCTCGGGGCCGCCGTACTCCTCGTAGACGATCGCCTTCATCCCACTCACTCCCGTCAGCCCTCCTCGAGGGGGCACGTTTGTACCGACAACGCCATCCTCGGCCGGGACATGCCCCGGCCCGGCCGTTCCTTCGGCCAGTTCCACCTGGCCGGAGGAACAGCCGGGGCCGCGGGACGGGCCCATTACGCTGACGGACATGGACCTCACGGCCGCAGTCGATGTGATCCGGGCGCCCCTGGGCGAGATCCTGCCGCGCCTGTCCGCCGCGCTCTCCGAGACGATCGCGCACCGGGCGGTGGCCGAGCTCTCGGGCAACTGCCCGCACTCACCGTTCAAGGCCCACGGCGACCCGCCCGGCGACCCCGGAACCGCCATCACCACCGCCGAGATGGCCGCCATCGCCCCGGTGGCGCGCGCCGAGGGAACCTGGCAGGGCCGGGCGTGGATGGCCGGGGCCGAGGTGCCCGTGCTGGCCGTGCACAGCGACGCCACCGCGCGGGGCGCGCTGCTCGTCCTCGTGACGACCGAGGAGACCCCCGTCCCGGCCGGGGCCCTGGCGGCCGCCCGCGCCCTGTGGGACCTGGTGACCGCGCACCGCGACCGGATGGCGGCCGAGGCGGTGCCCGGGACGCTGGCCCAGTCGCGGGCCGCGGCCGCGGCGCGGGCCACGGCCATCGCCGAACTCGTCGACGCCCACGGCGCCGCCCTGTCCGCCCTGCTCGGCGTGTTGCGCGGCCGCGATCTGGACGACCGGACCGCCCGGGCCCGCGCGGTGGACCTCGCCGTCAGCGCCCTGGCCGAACTGCGCGCCCGGACCGACCGCGATCAGGCGCTGGCGGAGGAACCGGCCGGGGACGCCTTCGCCCGGCTCGCCGCATCGCTCCGCCCTGAGCTGCGCGGCCTGTCCGTACGGCTGGACCTCGGCCCGCCCGGCACCGAGGAGGGAGCGGACCGGCTGCTCGCCGCCGACGTGGCCAATACGGCCCGCGCGGTGGTGCGGGCCGTGGTGCACGCCATGCTGGACGAGCAGGGGCCGGGCCGGGACGGCGCGCCGCTCCCGGTGCGCCGCGTGCACATCGGCTGGAAGGTCGGCGAGGGCGAGCTGCGCGCCACCGTACGGGACGACGGCCCCGGCGTCCTGAGGCGGACCGCCCTGGACGCCCGCCGGGTCGGGGAGCGGGTGGCCGCGCTGGGCGGACGGCTGGACGTGGACGCGGTCCCGGAGTGGGGCACCACGGTGACGGCCACCGTGCCGCTCGGCCCGCCGCAGCCGGCCCGCGAGGATCCGCTGGACGTCCTGGGGGCGCGCGAGCTGGAGGTTCTGGAACAACTGGCCCGCGGAAGGCGCAACCGGCAGATCGCCCAGGAGCTCCACATCAGCGAGTCGACGGTGAAGTTCCACGTGGCGAACATCCTGGAGAAGCTGGGCGTCACCTCGCGTGGCGAGGCGGCCGCGCTGGCCCACACCTGGGGAGCCGGCGGCTCCTAGCGGCCGCTGACATGGCGTACCCGGCAGCCACGTCGGCGCACAGCCTTGCGCTTCGGAACGTATCGTTGGCGGGGAACGGCGAGCGGAGCGTTTGATGACCACACCGCGGGACCTGCTGATCGTCACCCTGGACGTGGCGCCCATCCGACCCCTGGAGCGGGGCGACCTGTCGCTCGCGCTCGCGGGAGCCGAGCTGATCGACCTCCTCGGCGCCGAGACGCTCACGATCGAGGACGAGCGGATCGTGCCGGGACTCTGCCCGCCGACCGGGGATCGCCTGCTGGACGAGGCCGCGGCGTCGCTCGTTCGCCAGCCGCCCCACGAGCCGGTCGGCGAGTGGCTGTGGCGCAGGGGCCGCGGCCTGTCCTCCGCCTATCTGGACGCCCTGGAGGAGGCGGGACAGATCACCCGGCGGCGCCACGGCTGGCTGCCGCTCCGCGCCGGTCAGGCGGTGCCGGTCGACTCGCCCGCCCGCCGCCACGCGACCGACCGCTGGGCCTCGGACGAGCCCGTCCTCGCGACCCTCGCGGCGGCCATCGGCATCCGTGAGGAGCCCGCGGAAGACGCCGCGGGCACGGCCGGCGACGCGACCGTGACCGTGCTCGCCGCCGTCAACGACGCCGTGATGGAGCTGGAGGCGGAGCGGCAGCGGCGGGCCATCGAGGAAGCGGCCTTCGACAACGTCTGGCGTGGTGAATGACCGCGTGACGGTCAGTGGGGGAGTGGCGGACGCCGCCGGGGGTGGCGCGGTGCCGTCGTGGACAGCGCGGCCCGGCCGATGATCCGCGATCGTGGCCGCGGGCGGGCCGTGCCGCCGTATCGTGTCGGGTGATCCACCACGTCCCATTGGGCACCACCCCCGAACGGAGACGCACATGGACACGTCAGCCGGAGCGTCCGGTCACAGATCCCCCCACCACGACGCCGAGCCCATCACGGAACCCTTCCCCCAGGCCCTCCTTGACGCCTTCCGCGCGCGGCCGGAGCTGCCCGCCTTCGAACACCGCTCGCGTGTCCTCTCGCGCGGCGAGGTGCTGGAGCTGATCGGTCGGTGCGCCGACGGGCTGCGGGCGGCCGGACTCGGCCCGGGCCGTTCGGTGGCGGTGGCCACCGATGTGACGCCCGAGGGTTTCGCGCTGCTGGCGGCGGCCTACGCGCTGGGCTGCCGGGTGACGGGGCTGCGGCCCGGCATGACCCCGGCCCATCTGGGATACGTCCTCTCCGATGGAATCGACGTCCTGGTGACCGACGAGACCGGTGCCACCCCCGAACTGCTCGACGCGGCGGGCGGGGTGACCGTGTCGCGGCTGGGCCCGGACCTCCTGGACGCCCACCCGAAGGCCACGGGAGAGCTGATCGCCCAGGGCCGCCCCGACGACATCGCCCTGGTGACGCTGACCAGTGGCAGCACCGGACGCCCCAAGGGCTGTGCGCACAGCTACCGTTCGCTCGCCCTCAACTGGGCCTGGCAGCCCGCGCGTTGGACCGAGCGGACCACACGACTCGCGGCGGGCTACGAGCGGTATCTGCTCTTCGGCACCCTGAGCAGCGCGGTGATCTTCGAGCATCTCGGGGTCTGCCTGATGGGCGGCGGCACCGCCGTCATCCCCGAACCGCCGTTCGCCTTCCCCCAGGTCTTCGAGCGCCACCGGATCACCGCGTGTCTGATGACCGTGCCCCGGCTGCATCAGGTGCTGGACGTCCTGCGCACCGACCGCGTGGACATCTCCAGCCTCCGGGTGCTGCTGGTGGCCGGGTCCCCGCTCGCCCCGCACCGGCTCGCGGAGGCGGCCCGGCTGCTCGGCCCGGCGGTCCACCAGGGGTACGGGCAGACGGAGACCGGCATGCTCACCCTGCTCACCCCGGACGAGATGGCCGAGTTCCCGGACCAGCTGTACGACTCGGTGGGCCGGGCGTGGTCCGGGGTGGAGATGGACGTCCGCGACCCGGAGGGACGGCCGGTGCCCGCCGGGACCACCGGCGAGATATGGGTGCGCACCGACTCGGCGATGGCGGGCTACTGGGGGACGAGGAGCGGACCCGGGAGGTCCTGCGGGCGGGGTGGGTGCGCACCCGCGATGTCGGCCACCTGGACGAGCGGGGCTTTCTGCGGCTCACCGGGCGCGCCCGGGACGTGGTCATCATCAACGCGATCGTGCACTACGCCGGGGCGATCGAACGCGCGCTGGCGGCCCATCCCGATGTCGACCAGGCGTATGTGGTGGGCGCGCCCGACGAGCGTACCGGCGAGGCCGCGCACGCCTTCGTCGTCCCGGCCGAGGGCCGTGAACCGGACCTGGACGCCGTGCGCGCGCTCGTCGCCGCGGAGTTGGGGGAGGCGAGTGTCCCCGCCACCGTCACCGTCGTGACCGAGGTGCCGGTGGCGCCGGGTGGTAAGCCGGACAAGCGGGCGCTGCTGTCGCGGGTCACCGGGCCGCTGGAGACGGCGTGACGGTGTGGGGTTGACCGGACTGAGAGGTCCCGGTGTGCCCGTGGGCACACCGGGACCTCTCCCGTGCGGAAGGCGGCGCTCAGCTCCCGGCCGGCACCGCGGCCGCGGTGCCGGCCGGCTCCCCGGCCGTCCCGGACCCGCGGTCGCGGCGGTCCAGCCAGTTGAGCACCGGGACCGTCATCACCGTGGTCACCAGGGCCACCAGAACGAGCGCCGCGAACAGCTCATCACCGACGATCCCGGCCGACAGCCCGATGTTGAGCGCGATGAGCTGCATCAGCCCGCGCGCGTTCATCAGGGCGCCGACCCGGACCGCCACCGCACTCGGCTCCCCGCACAGCTTGGCGGCCGCCCAGCAGCCGCCGAACTTGCCGACCGACGCGACCACGACGCAGCCCGCGCCGAACGCCATCACGGTGGGGTCCGCGAACACGTCGAAGCGCGTGTTGAGACCGGAGTAGGTGAAGAACATCGGCACGAAGACCACCTGGGTCACCCCCTGGATGGTCGTCACCACCCGCTCGGACGCCTCGTGGCGGGGCATCGCCAGCCCGATGGAGAACGCCCCGAAGACCGCGTACAGCTGGATGGTGTCGGTGAACCAGGCGCCGCAGAACAGCACCGCGACCGTGAACAGCAGCCGGGACTCGTCGCTCAGGCCCGGCTTGGTCAGGATCCAGGCCAGCAGCCGCCGCCCCACCAGGAGCAGGACGGCCACGAAGAGCAGCGAACCGCCCAGCGCCTTGACGATCGGCCCGGTCTTCTCCGAGGCCACGCTCAGCACCCCGGCGAGCATGAGCCAGGCGGCCGCGTCATCGGTGGCCCCCGAGGCGAGAGACAGCGACCCGTGCCGCGTCCCGGAGATCCCCTGTTCGGTGATGATGCGCGCCAGCATCGGGAAGGCGGTGATGGCGAGCGCGACCCCGACGAAGGCCGCGGTCACCCAGACCGAGACCCCGTCGACGAAGATGGGGACGTGGCCATCGGCCGCGAAGGTCAGTCCCACGCCCAGCAGCAGCGGGACCAGCACCCCGGCGGCGGAGACCGTCACCGCGGTTCCGGCCAGCCCGCGCCCGGCGTGGGCCCGGAATTCGTACCCCGCGTGGAACATCAGGGCGACCAGGCCGATCTGCCCGGCCACGTACAGCACCGGTTTGAGCTCCGGCGGGAAGACCGCGTCCGACGCGTCCGGCGCCACGAGACCGAAGAGCGACGGGCCGAGCACCACACCGGCGATCATCTCCCCGACCACCGGCGGCTGCCCGAACCGGCCCGTCAACCAGACCACCAGACGGCAGGTCAGCAGGATCACCACGGCGGCGATGAAGAAGGCGGGGGCAAGCTCTGTGGGAGTCATCGTCTCACCCTCCTCATCAACTGCCGGCGACGGCGGGTCTGGCGGTGTCCTCGGACACCGTGGCGAAGTAGTTCCGGCACAGCCCCTGGCGCCGGGCGTCCCACACCATGTAGCCGCCGAGCACCAGCTGGGTGAGGCTGCGCGGGATCGCCCCCCACCGGTCGCCCAGCCGCATCCCCGCGAGCCGCGCCGCCCGCATGGCCGGTCGCCAGGCCACCGGGGTCCGCCGGGGGGTGTGCGGGATCAGCAGACAGGGGCCGCGGCTGGGCAGCGACCGGGTGTGCTCGGCCGTGGACGCCAGCCGGAAGCGCCGCAGGACCTCCTCGGCCGCCACCCGCATGGTCAGGACGGCGAAACCACGGGCCGGGCAGGGCCGGTTGGCGGTCACGCCGAACGGGATGAAGGCGGAGGGCCGGGTGTCCGCGGACAGCCAGCGGCCGGGGTCGAACCGCTCAGGCCCGGTGGCTCCCGACCGCTGATACTCGGGGTAGTTGAACAGCAGGACCGAGCCCGCCGGTATCGGAGGTCTTCCGGCCCGGGGGATCTCGTCCGTGGTGATGCGGTGGGCCACGCCGAACAGCGGGAAGTGCTGGAGCGTCTCGTTGATGACATGGTCCAGGTAGTCGTCCTCCTCCTCGCCGGAGAGCAGACGCTCCTGGACGCCCTGGTGTGTGGCGAGGGCCAGCAGCAGATGGGCCATCGCCTCCGACGTCTGCACCACGGCGGTGTTGAAGAACGTGCCCTGTAGGTAGTACGCCCGCTCCCGCTCGGTGAGCAGCGACGGCAGCGGAACCGGCGGGGGAGCGCTGGCCAGCCGTTCGCGCAGATACGAGGTGAGCCGGTGCCGCCGGTCCATATGGCGCAGGCTGGTGCACTTCAGGGCGCTGACCACGTCGTCGGCGTTGCCGACGATGAGGTCCCGGACGTGGCGCGGGCACGGTTCGCGGAAGACCACCTCGTAGTAGACCTCGGCCCACACCGGCATCATCAGATCGCGCAGGCGCACCCGGTGCTCCCGGGCGCCGTATCCACCGGTCCGCGTCTCGAGTTCATCGAGCACCCGCCGGGTGCAGCGGCCGACCAGTTCGCTCCACCGCTCCCGGGAGAGCCCGGCGAGGATCTGCCGGGTGGTCCTGGCCACGTCGTCGTACCGGGGCCCGGGTTCCAGATGCTCCTGGTGGACCTCGGGGCCGGGGGAGAGCCAGTACCAGAAGAGGTCGGACAGGGCGGCGCCGCGGCTGCGGCCGTTCGCGGCCGGATGCCCGTAGACCCGCCTGAACTCCTCGACCGGCACCTCACGGCCGGGCGCCGGGATGCCCTCCTCGCCGTTGACCCGGGCGAAGAGGCGCACCCGCAGGGCGATCACCAGCCGGGGCAGCCAGTACGGCAGTCCGGCCGTCAGCGCCACGGCCGCCGCACCGGCGGCCGGGCGTCCGACGCGGCTCATGAGACCGCTCCACCGGGCCGGGTGGCATACGCGGCGGTGTCCGGCCAGGCCGGGGCGCGCACCAGATCCGGGGTGAGGTCCCGGACACCGGAGGCGCCGCACAGCGCCAGCGCGTGGTCGACCTCCTCGCGCAGCAGCTCCAGCAGCCGCCGCACGCCCATCTCCCCGCCCTCGGCCAGGGCCCACATCACCGGGCGGCCGATGCCCACGGCGGACGCGCCGAGCGCCAGCGCCTTGACCACATCGGTGCCCCGCCGCACACCGCCGTCCAGCACGATCGGGATCCGGCCGGCGACCGCCGCGTGGATCTCGGGCAGCAGCTCGATCGTGGCGGGCACGGTGTCCAGCTGACGGCCCCCGTGGTTGGACAGCAGCAGCCCGTCCACACCGTGGCGCACCGCCAGCCGGGCGTCCTCCGGGTGCAGGGCACCCTTGAGCAGAATGGGCAGCGAGGTGGTTCCGCGCAGCCAGTCGATGTGCTGCCAGGAGATCTCCGGCGACATGGCGATCGGCCGCACCCGGCCGCCCTCCCCAGGCTCGGCCATGTGCTCGCAGCGGAGTCCGTCCGGCAGATCCAGGAAGCCGTTGCGCAGGTCCCGCTCGTGCGCGCCGCGCACCGGGGAGTCCACGGTGACCACGAGCGCTGCGCACCCGGCGTCGGTGGCCCGCCGCACCAGAGTCCGGGTGAAGTCCAGGTCGGGCTGGAGGTAGAGCTGGAACCACAGGGGCGCCGGGTCGCGGTTCTCACCGGCGCCCCGGGTGGCCTCCGCGATGTCCTCCACCGCCACCGTGGACGCCATGCTCACGATCATGATGGCGCCGACGGCCGCGGCGGCGCGTGCGGTGGCCAACTCGCCCTCCCCGTCGAGGAGTTTGTGGAAGGCGGTCGGCGAGAGCAGGATCGGTGTCCGCGCCCGGCTGCCGAGCACGGTGATGTCCAGCGACCGCTCGGCGCTGCCGCGCAGCACCCTGGGCAGCAGCCGCAGCCGCCGGAACGCCTCTTCGTTGGCCCGTACGGTGATCTCGTCCCCCGCCCCGCCGGCGATGAAGTCGGCGTGGACGGGATCGAGTCTGGTCCGGGCGGCGGTTTCGAAGTCCTGGACGGTCATCAGCATGGGGCGGTGTCACCGCCCCGCGCCGGTGGGCTGTGCGTCCAGCTCACGCGCGAAGAACTCGACCAGTGGGGCGTGGTGGACCTTCGGGTGGTTCCACTCGTTCTCCAGGTTCTCGGCCATGTGGTGGGTGCCGAGGAGCTCACCGCCCCGGAAGTGGCGGATCACCGGATGCAGATAGGAGGCGTCGAAGGCTTCCCCGACCGAGTTCTGCGCCGCCCGGCGCACCGTGATGTCGAAGGGGTCGACCTTGTCGTGGTCGGGGCCGTACTCCAGCGTGACGAGGAAGTAGTCGGCGCCCGCCGTCAGGGGGGATTCATGGGCGTAGGCGACCGGCACCTCCTCGTGATAGCGGCTCTGATCGCCGTCCACCGCGACCAGCAGGTCGCCGATCACACCGAACTGCTGCCACAGCGCGGAACTCCGGTTGACCCGTGCCACCACGGCGTCCGCCAGCGCGGACGGCTCGGTGGCCAGCGGCTGGTGCGGCCAGGGCCGGTCGTGGTGGCGTTCGTCGAGGATGCGGCTCAACGCCCGTACGCCGTAGCGGAATCCATGGATGAAGCCATTGGTGGAGTGCTTGAAGTCGCGCTGCTGGGTGAGGGTGCCGGCGAAGTACAGCCCGGGCACGTTGACCGATTCGTAGGCCGCGGTGAGGGCGGCGAAGCGGTCGTTGATGACGAGGTCGGGGCGGCACTCGGGGTCGAACGGCGAGGCGTCGAAGCGGAAGCCGGTGCACACGATGATCCGGTCGTAGAGCAGTTCCTTCACGACCTCGTCCGCCCGGGAGAAGCTGAACCGCACCCGGTACCGGCCGCCGTCGCCCGGCTCCTTCTCGATCGAGAGCACATGGCCGTCGAGCACGGCGTTCTGCGACTTGAGCTGGTAGGTGTCGAGGAAGTTGTTGTTGACGGCGCGCAGATGGCCCACATAGTGGGTCTTCCACGCCAGCCGCAGGGTGTGCGGTCCGGCCACATGGATGACGGCGGCCGTCTCGATGAGGTTGTCGGCCGTCTCCAGCGCGGAGTTGCCCTTGCCGAGGATCAGCACGCGCTGGTCGGTGAAGTCGTCGGGGTCCACCGAGACGACGGTGTAGTTCTCGGCGGTCTCGATGCCCGGCACATCGGGGACGTAGGGGCGGCTCACTCCGGTGGCCATCACCAGCCGGTGGGCGCGGTGGTCGGTGCCGTGCTGATCGGTGACGATGAAGCCGTCGTCGTCGCGGCGGATCCGTACCGCCCGGGTGTCATAGGCGATGTCGAGGTCGAACGCTTCGGCGAAGTCGGCCAGATAGCGCACGAGGTCGTCGGCGGCCGGGAAATAGCGCTTGCTGTAACGGGTGAAGAGCAGCTCGGGCTCCGGGGACAGCAGGGAGTTCCAGTCCATCCGGAGGTTGAACTCGGGGTCGTCGATGCCGGTGTGCACCTTGTTGCTGGAGATCAGTTGGCGGTGGCGGGGGAACGTGCGGAAGAAGGTGCCCGGTCTGTTTCCGGCTTCCAGAATTCGGTAGCGGTGCCCCGCCGTCGCCAACTGGTAGCCGAGTTGGAGGCCGGCGGGGCCGGCGCCGATCACGAGGTAGTCGAGGGCCTCGGAAGAGTGGAGAGGTTCGTTGTGCACAGTGCCTTCCTTCCAGGAGCGCGATGCCATGGGAAAGCGGTGCAAATATCCTTTAAATCTCAACAACCACTCTATTGAGCCCCGCTCAACTTCTGCAACATCGAAAACAGGCCAGTGTGATCGATTCGCCACCGCGTCAGACGGCGGACCAGCCGTTGTCGACGGGCAGGATGACGCCGTTGACGTTGCTGGCGGCGTCGGAGGCGAGGAAGACGATGGCGGCGGCCTGCTCCTCGGCCGTGGCGATCCTGCCCATGCTCGCGACATGGGCTCCTATGACGGCCGGGCCGTGAGTCCCGGGCCGGGCGTCGACCCGGATGCCGGTCGCGGTGCCGCCCGGGGCGATGGCGTTGGCACGGATTCCCTGGTCCCGGTACATCACGGCGAGGGACTTCACCAGGCCCACGACACCGTGTTTGGAGGCGGTGTAGGCGGTACCGGCCGCACTGCCGCGCAGCGCGGCCTCGGACGCGGTGAACACGATCGCACCGCGGCCCGCGGCCAGCATGTGCGGCAGCGCGGCCCTCGTGAGCATGAAGGGCGCCGTCAGATTGACCCGCAGGACCCGGTCCCATTCGGCGTCGTCGGTGTCCGCGGCCGCCGAGAAGCGGTCCATGACGCCGGCGTTGTTGACCAGGACGTCCAGGCCGCCGAACTCCTCCGCGGCCGTGGCCACGACCTGGTCCACCACCCGCTGGTCGCCGAGGTCGCCGACGACGGCCCTGGCCGTGCCGCCTTGTGCCCCTATGGCCGCGACGACCTGCTCGGCGCCGTCCCGGTTGAGATCCGCGACCAGCACCCGCGCCCCCTCCCGGGCGAGCGCCAGGGCGGTGGCCCGGCCGATTCCCGATCCCGCTCCGGTGACGATGACGCCACGACCCTCGAGTCCGGTGCTGCTCACGTGTTCCTTTCCTCGCGGCGATCCGTGCCGCGCTCACCGTAGGTTTCTTCCCGATGGGTCGGCGGAGGCGGACGAGGCCGCCTCCGCCGACCCATGCGTTGCCCGCGTGCCGGGTCGTCAGTCCTGGATCTCGATGGCCAGGGCCGGGCAGACGGCCGCCGCGTGCCGGACGTCCTCGGCCTGCTCGGCCGTGGGCTCGGGGTTGAGCAGCACCACGATGCCGTCCTCGTCGCGCTGGTCGAACACCTCCATCGCGGCCACCACACACTGGCCGGAGGCCACGCACCTGTCCTGGTCGACGGTCACCTTCATCAGCTTCTCCTTCGTCACCACGTCACGGGCAGTTCGTAGACGCCGTAGACCGATCCGTCGTGTTTGAACGGGATCCGCTCCAGCTCGGCGGCCGGCCGCAGGGTGGGGATGCGGCGGTAGAGGGTGCCGTAGACGACCTGGAGCTCCATCCGGGCCAGTGGCTGGCCCAGGCACTGGTGCACCCCGAAGCCGAAGGCCACATGACGGCGGGCGTCACGCCGGAGGTCCAGCCGGTCGGGCTCGGGGAACATCCCGGGGTCGCGGTTGGCGATGTCATTGGCCAGGATCAGCCCCTCGCCCGCGCGGATGACCTCCCCGCCGATCTCGATGTCCTCCACCGCCACCCGGCGCCGCCCGCTGTGGGTGATGTGCAGATAGCGCAGGAGCTCCTCCACCGCCGAGTCGATCAGCCGGCGATCGTCGGTGTCGCGCAGCAGGGCGAGTTGCTCGGGGTGCTCGAACAGGGCGAGGGTGCCGAGCGCGATCATGTTCGCGGTGGTCTCGTGGCCCGCGATCAGCAGCAGCACACCCATCTGCGCCGCCTCGTTGCGGGACAGCTCGCCCGCCGTGACCCGCTCGGCGAGACCGGACAGCAGATCGTCCGCGGGGTGGGCGATCTTCTCGCCCATCAGGCCGTCCAGATACTCGATCAGGTTGCCATGGGCCGTCGAGCGCTGCTCGGGGGTGACGTCCCGGTTGATGATGACCTTGCTGTTGTCCTGGAAGAAGTCGTGGTCGGCGTAGGGCACTCCGAGCAGCTGACAGATGACCAGCGAGGGCACCGGCAGGGCGAACGCCTCCACCAGGTCCACCGGGTTCGGACCGGCCAGCATCTCGTCGATCAGATCGTCCACGATCTTCTGCACACCGGGCCGCATGGCCTCCACCCGCTTGATGGCGAACGGCGCCGTCACCATCCGTCGCAGCCGGGCGTGCTCGGGGTCGTCCTTCAGGATGAAGCTGACCCCCGAACCTCCGGGCGGCATCGGGGCCTGGCGGGGGTAGCCGGGCCGGTAGATGTCGGCGCTGACCCTCGGGTCGCCCAGCAACGCCCGCTGATCGGCGTACCGGGTCACCAGCCACGGTGTGCTGCCGTCCCACAGGCGGACCCTCGCCAGCGGGCCCTCTTGCTGAAGGTCCCGCAGCTCCGGGGGCGGGTCGAACGGGCAGCCCGCCGCCCTGGCCATCGGAAACTCCGGGGCCCGCGCGGCGCGCTCGTCCACCGGGTTCACTGTGCTGGTCATCGCTCCCTCAATTCGTTTGAGGCGTGTGGTGGAACCCCCGTTGTTCCCCCGACGGCCCTCGACGGGCCGCTGGTGTGCGAAGGCCGCGGTCAGCGGGTGACGGGCGCCAGCCACAGCCCGACGATTCCGTCGATCAGGCCGGTGGCGGCGTCGTGCCAGCTGGACCGGGGCGTGGCGGTGTTCTCGGCGAGCGCGCGCTCCCGCTCGGCGCACATGTGCAGGATCAGATGGCGCGCCATCGCCCCGCGCTCGATGTGCACCTCGATCGGCAGCTCGGGGAGGCACCGGTTGAACCCTTCGACGGTCCGCCGCAGCGCCGGAGAGGCCAGGGACTCATCGGTCATGATCTCGTGGAGCGCCGGATCGGTCATCACCTGAGCGCAGAACCGCGCGTACCAGGTCGGGCTGGGCAGCTCCGCCAGGTGCTCGAGGACCGGGCGCACCAGAGCGGCCACCCAGTCCCGTACGTCGGTGGAGTCGCCGACCTCGCCCAGCATCCGCAGGCGCAACCGCTCGACCTGCTCGGCGTGTTGCCGGGCGATCGCCCGCACCAGGTCGGCCTTGGTGCCGAAGTGGTAGCCGACCGCCGCGTTGTTGCCCTGCCCCGCGGCCTCGCTGACCTGGCGGTTGGAGACCGCGTACACCCCGCGCTCGGCGAACAGCCGCTCCGCGGCGGCGAGGATCGCCCCACGCGTGGCATCGGCGCGCTCCTGCCGTACGGCCCTGCCCGCCATGGTCACCACCGCACCGGGAGGTCGCGCAGCCCACCCATGGCCAGGCCCCGCCGCCGCGGCCGGGCCCACTCGGCGGGTGGTCCCAGCGTCGTATCGCTGGGGATCGGACAGCTGAGTAACGGCTCGCCGTCTCCTGAAGTCACCACTGGAGTCACGACGCTCTCCCTCGGTCCGGGGCGGGGCGGTCATCGACAAGATCAGGCAACCCCATGGGCCATACTTAAGTCAAGCGACTGATTTAAAATGTCTCGCATCGTTCGCCCTCAGGGGTGCGAGGAGTGGCGTTCAGCCGTCGTCCGACGCTCATGCGTCATGGACCAGCAGGGCGATCTGGACGCGGTTGTTGAGATCCAGCCGGGTCAGGATGCGCGACACGTGGGCCTTCACCGTCGGCAGCGCCAGATGCAACTCCCGGGCGATCTCCGCGTTGGACCGACCCCGCCCGACCGCCCGGGCCACTTCCCGCTCCCGCTCGCCCAGCAGCGCCAGCCGGGCCCGGGCGGCGGTGGCCCGGTCCTCTTGCCCGCCGTCCGCCACCTGCGCGATGAGGCGGCGGATGACGGCGGGGGAGAGCACCGGATCCCCGGCGGCCACCGTCCGGATGGCCGCGACGATGTCCCCCGGCGGGGTGTCCTTGAGGAGGAACCCGGCCGCGCCGCCGCGCAGCGCCCGCAGCACATGGCCGTCGGTGTGGAAGGTGGTCAGCACCAGCACCTCCGGGGCGCCGGGCCGGGCCCGGAGCTCGGTGGTGGCGGTCAGCCCGTCGACGCCCGGCATCCGGATGCCCATCAGCACCACATCGGGCCGGAACCTCCGCCCCGTCGGCCTCCGCGACGACCTCGATGTCCGGGGCCCCGCCCAGCATCAGGCCCGCGCCAAGGCGCGCACCCGGAAACCGCCCTGGACGGGGCCCGCGCTCAGCTCGCCGCCCGCCAGCCGGGCCCGTTCGGCCAGGCCGACCAGCCCCTGCCCGTTGCTTTCCGTACCGGCGCTGTCCACGGCCGCCCCGGGCGGTGGCGCGTTGTGGACCTCCACCGCCAGCCGGTCGGCCGGGCCTCCGGCCACCCGCACCGTGACCGCCGCGCCCGGCGCGTGTTTGCGCGCGTTGGTCAGCGCCTCCTGGACGATGCGGTACGCCGTGCGCCCCACCACGGGCGGCGGGGCCGGTCCGTCGGGCGGCCCGGTCAGTTCGATCCGGCCGCCCGCCGCCCGGGCCTCCGCCACCAGCCGGGCCGGATCCGCCAGTTCGGGCTGGGGCCGCTCGTCCTCCGCCGGTCCCGTGCGCAGCACCCCGATCACCTCACGCAGATCGCGCAGCGCCAGATGGGCGCTCTCCCGGATCACCCCGGCGGCCTTCCCGATCTCCTCCCGGGGAGCCTTCGTATGGAACTCGAGCGCCCCGCGTGCAGGCTCAGCACCGTCAGCCGGTGCCCCAGCACATCGTGCATCTCCCGCGCGACGTCAACGGCCGGTTCGCGACGGTCAGTCCGCCGGATGTGGCGGCGCCGTCGTCCCGCGGACCTCGAGGGCCGGTGCGGTGAGGGCCACCTCGCCGGGGCGTGCGGGGTCGGCGATCCGGTCGAGCAGCCGGCGCGCGGCGCGGCGGCCCATGTCATGACCGGCGTTGTCCACGGTGGTGAGCCACAGATGGCGCAGCCGCGCGAGATAGGTGTTGTCGTAGCCGACGAGGGAGAGGTCGCCCGGCACCCGCAGGCCCAGCTCGCCGGCGGCCGACAGGGCGCCGACCCCGGCCATGTCGTTGAACGCGAAGACCGCGGTGGGCCGGTGCGGCGCGCCCAGCAGCCGGACCGTGGCCCGGTAGCCGCCCTCCTCGGTCAGATCGCCCTGCTCCACGGTCGCCGACCCGGACAGGCCGTGCTCGCGCATGACCGCCTCGAAGCCGCGGCGGCGCAGTTCGCCCACCACGCCCCGCCCCGCGATATGCGCGATGTGCCGGTGGCCCAGGCCGATGAGGTGCTCGGTGGCCAGGCGGGCGCCCAGCTCGTCGTCGCCCGCGACGATGTCCACGTCGGGCAGCACGGGTTCGCGGGTGCCCGCGACCACCGTGGGCACCCGCGCGGCCGCCGTGCGCACCGCCGCCGGGTCCGGGAGCGTGCCCACGGCGATCAGGCCGTCCACCCGCAGCTCGGTGAAGGTGTGGGTGAGGTCCTCGCCGAGCCGCCGGTTGAGCCGGCCGTCGGCCAGCAGGGTGCGCAGACCGCTCGCGTACAGCTCGGAGTTGAGGCCGTCGAGCAGCTCCACGAACCAGGGGTTGCGCAGGTCGTTGAGGAGCACCCCGACGGTCCGGGTGCGCCGCTCGCTGAGGCTGCGCGCGGCGGCGTTGGGCCGGTAGCCGAGCTCCTCGACGGCGGCCAGGACGGCCCGCCGCTTCTCGGGGCGCACCTGCTGGGAGCCGCGCAGCACCAGGGAGACCAGCGACTTCGACACTCCGGCCCGTTCGGCGACATCGCGGATCGTCGGTGGTCTCATGGCCTGGACCGTTCCACAGTGCGGACGCGATTGTCAAAGGGGTTGACACCTGGAGAGAGGGCTTTCAGTGTGGGCCGGGAGAGATCTGGAACGGTCCAAAGAAGGGCAGTCATGGTGAGTACGCTCGGGGTCGCCGTCGTGGGATTCGGCTGGATGGGACGGGTGCACACCCAGGCGTACGTCCGGCTGCCGCACCACTTCCCGCAGCTGGCCGTACGGCCCGAACTGGTCGCCGTCGCCGACGAGGTGCCCGGCCGGGCCGAGGAGGCCGCCGGGCGGTACGGCTTCGCCACCGCCGCCCGGGACTGGCAGGAGGTCGCCGCCGACCCCCGCGTCCAGGCGGTGAGCATCGCGGCGCCGAACTTCCTGCACCGCGAGATCGGCGTCGCCATGGCCAGGGCGGGCAAGCACATCTGGATCGAGAAGCCGGTGGGCCTCACCGCCGACGACGCCCGCGCGGTCGCCGGGGCCGTGGCCGAGGCCGGGGTCCGGGGCGCGGTCGGCTTCAACTACCGCAACGCACCCGCCGTCCAGACCGCCCGCGCCATGATCGCCGCCGGGGAGATCGGCGCCGTCACCCATGCCCGCGTCCGCCTCTTCAGCGACTACGCGGCCCATCCCGAATCCGCCCTGACCTGGCGCTACGAACGTGCGCGCGGCGGCAGCGGAGTGCTCGGCGACCTCGCCTCCCACGGAGTGGACCTGGCCCGTTTCCTGCTCGGTGAGATCGACGCGCTCACCGCCGACACCGCCGTGTTCGTGCCCGAGCGGGCCCGCCCCACCGGCGCCACCGCCGGTCACACCCGGGCCACGGGCGGCGAGCTGGGCCCGGTGGAGAACGAGGACTACGTCTCCTGCCTGCTGCGCTTCGCCTCCGGTGCCCGCGGGGTGCTGGAGGCCTGCCGGGTCTCGGTCGGCGAACAGAACACCTACGGCTTCGAGATCCACGGCACCAAGGGCGCGGTGTTCTGGGACTTCCGGCGGATGGGCGAACTCGGCGTCAGCCGCGGCACCGCGTACCAGGACCAGCCCGTCTCCACCGTGTACGTCGGACCCGGGCACGGCGAGTACGCCGCCTTCCAGCCCGGCTCGGCCAACGGCATGGGCTATGACGACCTGAAGGTGATCGAGGCGTACCACTTCCTGCGGTCCATCGCCGAGGGCACCGCTCACGGCGCCACCCTGGACGACGCCGTGTACAGCGCCACCGTGCTGGACGCCATGACCCGCTCCGCCGACCTGGGCACGTGGGTGAGCCCCGGCTGAGCGAAGCGGCGGCCCCCAGGGGGACTTCCGGCTCATGGTGGCCGCGGTGAGCACGCGGGGCCGAACCGGCGTACTGGAGGGGGCGGGGAACCGCGCCCCGCACCCTCGACGCCGGAGGTACCTCACCCGTGACCACCACCACCGAACCGGCCCCGACCGGGGCCGGCCGCCGCGACGCGGGCGCTCCGCGGGGCGGGCGGTTCGATTCCTCCCTCGGCCTCATCATGCTGCTGCTCCTGGTGGTGGTCGCGCAGGGGCCGGTCCGCCGGGCGCTGTCGGCTCCGGTGGCACAGAGCTGGATGACCGTGTTCACCGCGGTGGTCCTCCAGGCCCTGCCCTTCCTCGTGCTCGGCGTGCTGCTGTCGGCGCTCATCGCGGTGTTCGTCCCGCCGTCGTTCTTCGCCCGCGCGCTGCCGCGGCGGCCCGCCGTCGCGGTGCCGGTGGCGGGCGTGGCCGGGGCGGTGCTGCCCGGCTGTGAGTGCGCCTCCGTGCCGGTGGCCGGGGCGCTGGTGCGCCGGGGCGTCACCCCCGCGGCGGCGCTCGCGTTCCTGCTGTCCGCCCCGGCGATCAACCCGATCGTGCTGACCGCCACCGCCGTCGCGTTCCCCCGCCAGCCGCAGATGGTGCTCGCCCGGTTCGTGGCGAGTCTGCTGGTGGCGTGTGCGATGGGCTGGCTGTGGCAGCGGCTGGGGCGGGCCGACTGGCTGCGCCCACCGGCCCGCCCCGCCTTCCACGGCCACGGAAAGGGCGCCGCGTTCTGGGCCTCCGTACGCCACGACGTGATGCACGCCGGTGGCTTCCTCGTCGTCGGCGCGATGGCCGCGGCCACCCTCAAGGCCGTGGTGCCGGAGAGCTGGCTGCGCGGCGCCGCCGATGACCCGGTCGTGTCGATCCTGGCCCTGGCGGTCCTCGCGGTACTGCTGTCGATCTGCTCCGAGGCGGACGGCTTCGTGGCCGCGTCCCTGTCGCAGTTCTCGCTCACCGCCCGGCTGGCGTTCCTCGTCGTCGGGCCGATGATCGACCTGAAGCTGTTCGCCATGCAGACCGGCACATTCGGCCGCGGCTTCGCGCTGCGGTTCGCGCCCGCCACCTTCGTCCTCGCCGTCCTGGTGTCGACCCTGGTCGGGCGGTGCTGCTGTGAACCGGAAGGCTCAGGCGATCGTGTTGTTCCTGGTCGGCGGGGCGGTGCTGCGGGCCGGATCCACCGACCTCTATCTGCGCTATGTGAAGGCGGGGCTGCGCCCGTTGCTCCTCGCGGCCGGTGTCGTCCTGATGGCGGCCGCCGTCGCCACCGTCTGGTACGAGTGGCGGACGCGCCCGGCCGGTGCGGACGCGGGGAGGGCGGAGGCGGCCAGGGTGAGGGCGGAGGCGGCCACGGCGAGGGCGAAGGCGGCCGGGGTGAGGGCGAAGGCCGCCAGGGTGAGGGCGAAGGCGGCCACGGCGAGGGCGAAGCCCACCATGCCCACCGGGAACCAGGTGTCTCCTGGCTCCTCGTGCTCCCGCTGTTCGCCCTCATCCTGGTGGCGCCGCCCGCACTCGGCTCGTACACCGCCATGCACACCGGCACGGCGCTGCAACGCCCTTGGGGCTTCCCCGCCCTCCCCGCCGGGGATCCGCTGCCGCTCAACGTGGCCGACTACGCCGGGCGCGCGGTGTACGACCACGGGCACTCCCTGGCCCACCGGAGGGTCAGGATCACCGGCTTCGTCGCCCTCGACGGCCACGGCGCCCCCTACCTCGTCCGCATGGCGCTCAACTGCTGCGCCGCCGACGCCCAGCCCGTCAAGATCGGCCTGACCGGACGGGTCCCCCCGGTGCTGGAGCCCGACACCTGGCTCCAGGTCATCGGCACCTACACCCGCAAGCGGACCACGGACCCGGTGGGCGGTGGCGCCATCCCGTACCTCGAGGTCAGCCGGTCCAGGCCGGTCCCGGCCCCGCGCGATCCGTACGACGAGAGCTGGAACGGGTGATGGCTGACCATTTGTCAGGCCGCCCTCCCGCCTCGCCACCCGGTCGGTTTAGAATCCGCCGAGCGGCTGCTGATCTTGGGGTAGCGGGCGGCCGACCATAGGAGTTCTCCTGCCACGCCCCCTGGGAGCCGACCATGGAGCACACCTCGCCCGACCGGACGGCCACGGCACCGCTCGGGCCACCGCCGCCGTTCGACCCGGAACTCGCCACGGCGCTCGCGGCCATCTACGAGCTCCTGCCGCCCGGCGGCTCCGGGCCGATCCGGGTGCGACTCCCCCTCAGGACGTGCCCGGGATGGAGCCGGTGACGAACGAGGCCCTGGAGCGCGACGGACGCTTCCGGGTCGAGGAGCGGTCCGTCCCCGGCCCGGCGGGCGCGCCGGACGTCTCCCTGCTGATCTGCCGCTTGGCGGACGCGGCCACTGCGGTGCCGGTGCTCTACCACATCCACGGCGGTGGCATGACGGTCGGGGACAACCGCACGGGCTTGCCGGAGATGCTCGACCTCGCCCAGGAACTGGGGCTCTCCGTGGTCTCCGTCGAGTACCGCCTGGCGCCGGGGACCCAGCACCCCGGGCCGGTCGAGGACTGCTACGCCGGTCTGGCCTGGACGGCCGAACACGCCGCCGAGCTGGGCATCGACCCCGGGCGCGTCATCGTCGTCGGGGGCAGCGCGGGCGGCGGCCTCGCTGCCGCGGTCGCCCTGATGTCCCGGGACCGCGGCGGCCCCGCCTTGTTCGGACAGCTGCTGATGTGCCCGATGCTGGACGACCGCAACGACACGCCCTCCGCCCTGCAGATGGCGGGAGTCGGGGTCTGGGACAGGGCCGCCAACGAGGCCGGGTGGACGGCGCTGCTCGGCGCCGCGCGCGGGACCGACGACGTCTCGCCGTACGCCGCGCCGGCCCGGGCGACGGATCTGTCCGGTCTGCCTCCCGCGTTCATCGACGTAGGGGCCGCGGAAACCTTCCGCGACGAGGACGTCGACTACGCCGGCCGTATCTGGCGGGCCGGGGGACAGGCCGAACTGCACGTCTGGCCGGGTGCCTTCCACGGATTCTCGGGCATGGCACCGCGGGCGGCCGTCTCGGGGGACGCGCGGGAGGCGCGGCTGCGGTGGCTGCGCAGGCTCCTGGCCCACTGAGCTTGGCGTTTAACGTGGGCGGGCTTGGTGTTTCTTGATCGACTCGGCGCGTTTGACTGTCTTGCCGACGTCGTGGTGCCTGGCCCGCTGTTTGTTCTTCGAGCCTGCAGGCCGCCCGGGACCTGGCCGGGACGGTTTCGGTGCGGTCGCTGGACGGGCCGTGGTCGCGCGGACGTTGCGAAACCCCCGCCGCACCCGGGCGGGGGTGAGTCGACGGGGTTCGGCCGGTCGTTCCCAGGGGCGGCGGAGGTCCTCGGCGAGGGGCCGGGCGAGGCGGAGCTGGGTGTGGGCGGCGATGAGGAGCCAGGTCCACAGGTCGGCGGTGTCCGCGTGGCGGACCTTCGGGGCGGTCCGGCCAAGGGTCTGTTTCATGAGCCGGAAGGTGTGCTCGAGGTCGAATCCGCGCAGGAAGGACTGCCACCAGTGCTCCACGTCCGCCGGTGTGGCGGCGGTGGCCGAGCACCACAGCCAGACCGGTTTCGGGTCACGGTCGCCCGGCAGGCGCTCGACCTTCAGGCGGATCAACGTGCCGTGCAGGATGGGCCGTTCCTCTCTCGTGTGGTTCAGCCAGGGGCCGCGGTGGGTGAGCCGCGGGTGCATCCGGTCCCAGGCCATCGCCTCGGCCTTGCCGTAGCGGGTGGTGTCCGTGACCGTGGTGACCTCGGGTTCGTGCCAGCTGTGGGGCTTGGCGAAGGTCAGGGCACCGCCGTGCCGGCGCGGCCGTCCGCCCTTCGGCCCGGAGCGGGCGGGGCCGGGGTCACGGAGCATGACGCGGTCCGAGCGCAGGCGTCCGAGCAGGGCGACGGGCAGGTCCGCCAGGGTATGGGAGAGGTAGGCGACGTCGTAGCCGGAGTCCATGACGATCCAGATCTTCGGATCACCCGCCTGCCACTGCTGGGCCTGGACCAACCTCTCGATGATATCGCGTCGTTGGCCGGCGGTGACGATGGTCGCGTCGTTGGCCGGCCCGAGGCGCACGGCGTCCAGCAACGTGACCCAGGAGGTCCGGCCGGTCTCCAGGGCGGCGACGAAGGAGTACGGCCAGCCCGGCACGAACTGGTCCCTGCTGCGGGCACCGCGTCCGTAGACGTGGCAGAACAGCCGGTCCTCGCTGGTCGGGGCGTCCGGGCGGAGCCAGTTGCTCACGTCCACAGCCAGCACGATCCGTCCGTCGGCTGCCCTCGGCAGCGGCAGGCCCGCCAGCGCACGCCGCAACCGCGCCGGCTCCAGCCAGCCCCGGTCCAACGCCGCGTACATCGCCCCGTGTCCGCGCCGGTGCTCGACCGCCAGTGACAGTTCGACCAGCGTCTTCACCGGCCCGTCCGCACACAGCACCGCGTCCGTGAGCTCGAAGAGCGCATCCGCGCGGGCGTAAAGGCACTCGTAGAACTCGACCCGAAAGCGGGACAAGACGTCGAACGCCTCGCCCGCGGGCGCGCGGACCGGGAGACTCATAACAGCGGCCGTTCTCTCGTGCTTGTGACTCGACATCTCGAAGCGTGGAGAACGGCCGCCTCCGCTGTCCCGGGAAGAACCGCAGATCAGCAGGTCGAGTGACTTGCGAGGTTAAACGCCAAGCTGATGGCCGGTGCGCGGCGGCCGTACGTACCACCGCGCGGTGACCGTCAGGGTCAGTGGGACTCGCGGGGCGCCGGATGTCCGCTGCCGCCGACCAGGAAGTCCAGGCCGAGGCCCTGATCCGCCTGGAGCACATGCTCGGTGTAGAGCCTGCTCCAGCCCCGGTCGGCGACCGGCGGCGAGGGCTCCCAGGCGGCCCGCCGGCGCTCCAGCTCCTCCTCGCCCACCTCGGGGGTCAGGGTGCGCGCCGGGACGTCCAGGGTGATCCAGTCGCCGTCGCGCACCAGCGCCAGCGGGCCGCCGACGGCGGGCTCGGGGGACACATGGAGCACCACGGTGCCGAAGCCGGTGCCGGACATCCGGCCGTCACAGATGCGCACTCGAACGCCTCCCGGGTCATGATCTGCGACGGCCGCAGATCCTCCTCCACCATGGCCACGATCCGCTGCCCGGCGCGCTGCGCCGTCTCGTACCGCCGCGAGTCCACCGCCGGCCAGCTCGCCGAACAGGGCAGCTGCATACCGAGCGCCTCGGCCATCGACGCCATGGTGGACGCGGTGCCCATGGTCATGCAGTGCCGGCCTGACCGGGCCGTACAGCTCTCGGCGAAGTGGCACTCCTCCTGGGGCATCCGCCCGGCCGCCAGCTCGGCCTCGAACCGCCACACCTGGGTGCCCGAGCCCACATCCCTGCCCCGGTACTTGCCGTTGAGCATCGGGCCGCCGGTGACCATGATGGCCGGCAGATCGACGCTCGAGGCGGCCATCAGCAGACCCGGGGTGGTCTTGTCACAGCCGGACAGCAGCACCACACCGTCCAGCGGATTGGCCCGCATCAGCTCCTCGGCCTCCATGGCCAGCAGATTGCGGTACAGCATCGCGGTGGCCGCATCAGCGTCTCGCCCAGCGCCATCGCGGGGAACTCCAGCGGAAAGCCACCGGCCTGCCACACCCCGCGCTTCACCGACTCCGCCACCCGCTGCAGATGGCTGTTGCAGGGCGCCAGCTCCGACCTCGTCGTGGCGATGCCGATCACCGGACGGCCGTCGAACACCTCGCTGGTGTAGCCCTGGTTGCGTATCCAGGGCCGGTAGACCATCCCGGACCGGCCCTCCGCACCGAACCGGGCCGCACTGCGCCGACGGCCGTGTGTTCCCGTGTCGGTCACTTCTGCACTTCCTCTGGCGATCGCTGTCAGCGAAGGGTGATGACGTTTCCGGTGATGAGCGCGGCCTCGTCCGAGGCGAGGAAGACGATGGTCTTCGCGACCTCGGCCGGATCGGCGACATGGAAGTGGGTGGCGCTCGCGGCGACGAACCGCCGGACCTCGTCCGTGACCCACCCGGTGTCGGTCACGGGCGGCTGCACCACATTGGCCGTGATGCCGAGGTCGGCCAGCTCCGCGGCCGCCGACAGGGTGTAGTCGGTCTGCGCGGCCTTCGCCGCGCCGTAGGACACCTCTCCCGGGAAACCGAGCTCCCCTCCCGACGTCAGGCCCACGATCCGCCCCCAGTCGGCACCGCGTGCCCGGTGGCGCCGGGCCAGTTCGCCGATCAGCAGCGCGGGCGCCATCGCGTCCACCGAGAACTGCCGGGACCAGGTCTCCGCGGTGACGGGGCGAAGCGGCCGGTCGAACCGGTCGGCCGGATCGGGGGTGAAGGTGTCCTGGATCCACCCCGAGGCGTTGTTGACCAGGATGTCGACCGGGCCCAGGCGGTCCTCGGCGAGGTCGAAGAGCCGTTCCGGAACCGCCGGGTCACCGAGGTCCGCTTCGAAAGCCTCGGCCCGCCCTCCGGCCCGGCGGATCTCCGCCGCGATCTGTTCACCGTCGGTGAATCGCGCGGCGTGGTACGGATCCTGGGCGTCCCCTCGCCGGTGCCGGGTGGCGGTCGCAGATAGGTGCACAGCACCGCGACACCGCGGGCCGCCAGCGCTCGTGCCGTCGCGGCGCCGATCCCCTGGTTCGCCCCGTCACCAGGGCGACATGGCTGGTTGTCGATGTTTCCCGCACCCCCGCAGTACAGCAAAGACGAGCGCCACGCGGAAGATCGTGTCATCGGCGTCCTCGACGTCCTCGAACGGCGTCATCGGCGAAGCCGAGGTCGGCCCGGCGCCATCCGGCGGCTCCGCGCGGACGTCCGTTCAGCTCCTGGGGCGGCGAGCCGTGCGGCCCGGTGGGGGTGGGTGCGGTAAGCATCCGGTGCGTGTGGTGTGGATCGGCGTCCGGCCTACGGTGAGGAGTGTCCGCATGAGTGGTGAGTTGTCCGGTGCCACGGCCCTGGTCACGGGTGCCACGGCGGGGATCGGCCGGGCCGTGGCCCTGCGGCTGGGGGCGCTGGGGGCCGAGGTCGTCGTCCACGGCCGGGACGCGCGTCGGGGCGCGGACGTGGTCCGGGAGGTGTCCGCGGCGGGGGCCACCGCCAGATTCGTGGCGGCGGATCTGGCCGAGGCCGACGATGTGCGGCGGCTGGCCGCCGAGGCGGGGGACGTGGACATCCTGGTCAACAACGCGGGTGTCTACCGGTTCGCGGACACCGCCGGGACCTCGTCCGAGATGTTCGACGTCCACATGGCCATCAACGCCCGTGCGCCGCTTCTGCTGGTGGGGCGGCTCGCACCGGGCATGGCCGCCCGGGGCCACGGCGCCATCGTCAACCTCAGCACCATCGCCGCCGGTGCCCCCGCCCGCAACGCCGGGCGTACGGCGCCTCGAAGGCCGCGCTGGAGCTGCTGACCCGGGTGTGGGCCGATGAGTTCGGCGGCCGGGGAGTCCGGGTCAACGCCGTCCGCTCGGGTCCGGTCCGCACCCCGGGCACCTCCGAGATGGGGGAGGAGGCCCTGCGGACCGTGGCGCGGGCCACGGTGCTGGACCGGCCCGCGGTGCCCGAGGAGATCGCCGAAGCCGTGCTCTTCCTCGTCTCCTCCCGGGCGAGCTACATCACCGGTGCCATCCTGGAGGCCCGGGGCGGCGAGCTCGCCTTCGGCTGACACACGCGGGGTCTCAGGGCGGTCCGTCGGCCCTCACGGCGGTGTGCCGGTCCACCCGATGGGCTGCTCCGTCCAGATGCACTTGCCCTCGGCGGTGTAGCGGGTCCCCCAGCGCTGCGAGAGCGCGGAGACCAACTGCAGCCCCGGCCTCCCTCGTCCGTCTCGGCGGCCCGGCGGATCCGGGGGTGGTGGCGCTGGCGTCCGAGACCTCGCAGATCAGCGAATTGCCGCGGATCAGCCGGAGCCGGGTGGGTCCCCTGGCGTGCCGGACGACATTGGCGACGAGCTCGCTGGCCAGCAGTTCGGTGGTCACGGCCAGCTCCTCCAGGCCCCATGCCTCGAGCTGTTCGCGCACATGGGTACGGGCCAGACCGGCGGCCACCGGGTCCTCCGGCAGCGGCCACCCGGCGGTGTTCCCGGACGCCAGCCCGTGGAGCCGGGCGATCAGCAGGGCGGTGTCGTCGGCGGTGAGCCGCTTCGCGGGCAGCATGGCCCCGACCAGGAGGTCACAGAGCCGGTCCAGCCGGTCGTGGTCCGTCCCGTGCCGACCGCCCGCCCAGCGGCCGCTGGTACGCGGACGGGGCGGAGGACATGTGAGGAGCCGGCCGTACTCGCTGGTCAGCACCTGGGTGCACTCGGCGATACCGGTGTCGATGTCGCGCGCCGCGGACTCCACCAGGCCGTCGGTGTACATCACCAGCAGACTGCCGTCGGGCAACCGCAGATCCACGGTGGAGAACGGGGGCTCCCCGGCGCCCAGCGGCGGATCGGGCGTCGGCTCCAGGCACTCCACGCTGCCGTCGGGGCGCACGATCAGGGGCGGGGGATGACCGGCGCGGGCGAGGGAGCAGTACCCCGTGACGGGGTCGTACACCGCGTACAGACAGGTGGCGAAGGAGTCGTCGCCCAGATCGCTGACGACCTCGTTCAGATGGGCCAGGACCTCCTCGGGCGGCAGCTCGAGGTTGGCGAGCGTGTGTACGGCGGTGCGCAGCCGCCCCATGGTGGCGGCCTCGGCCAGACCGTGGCCCATCACATCGCCGATGACGAGGGCCACCCGCTCCGCGGACAGCGGGATCACGTCGTACCAGTCGCCGCCGATGTCCGTACCGCTGCTGGCGGGCAGATACCGAACGGCGGGGGTGAGTGCGGCCGGGGAGGGCAGGGCCCGGGGCAGCAGACCGCGCTGGAGCGCCTGGGCGCGGGCGTGCTCGGTGTCGTAGAGCCGGGCCCGGGCCAGCGCCTGGGCGACCATTCCGCTCAGGGCGGTGAGCAGGGTGCGCTCATCGGCGGAGAGGCGGCGGGGCTCGTCGAAGGAGACGGTGCAGGTGCCGATGGCGTTCCCCGAGGCGATCAGGGGAAGCACGGCCCAGGCGTTCTTCCGGGCGATGGCGGGGTTGCCGGTCAGGTCGGGGAACAGCTGCTCATACTCCTCGGTCGAGGAGATGAAGCGCGGCAGGCGCGAGCCGAGCACCTCGTTGAGCGGGCGGTAGCCCGCGAAGGCGGGGACCCCGTCGATCCTGCTGAGGAAGGTCCGGGGATAGCCCACGGAGCCCACCACGTTCAGCCGGCCGCCCTCCAGGCACAGCATCAGCAGACCCGAGGCGCCGAACGGTGGCAGCACATGGGCGGCCACGACCTGGACGACGTCCTGGG
Source organism: Streptomyces violaceusniger (assembly GCA_005405945.1). GTDB lineage: Bacteria > Actinomycetota > Actinomycetes > Streptomycetales > Streptomycetaceae > Streptomyces > Streptomyces violaceusniger. Next base: position 1,526,750 of record BJHW01000001.1, on the reverse strand, counting down.
TGGTCACCGCGTCGGCGAGCGCGTTGCCCAAGTCGCTGATCCTGGCGGCCTGTTCGGCGCCGACGCGCTCGGCCTCCGCGCGCCGCGCGGCCTGGGTGCGCCGTTCGGTGACATCGGTGAGATAGGCCGTCAGCCCATCGGGCACCGAGACCAGCCGTATGTGGTACCAGCGGTCGTCGGTGGGCCACCGGATGTCGAACCCGGTCGGCCTGCCGTCGGCGGCGGCGCGCCGACACCGGTCCTCCAACTCGGGGACCGTGCCCGCGGGGCCCTCCCAGAGCGGCCGGCCGAGCACCTCTCCGGCCGGGCCGACCAGGCGCTCGGCCTCGACGTTGAGGAAGGTGATCCGCCAGTCCCGGTTCACCGCGAAGAACGCGTCGCTCATGTACCGCAGCGCCTGTCCGACCGACTCCCGGGCCATTCGGCTCTCGGTGGTGTCCCAGACCTTCCCGAGCATGCGGACCGGCTCGCCGTTCGCGTCGAGCTCGAGATGGGCGCGGCTCTGCACCCAGCCGGTGGTGCCGTCGGGGCGGCGGACCCGGTACTCGGCCTCGTAGCCGCTCCGCTCGCGCAGCGACTTCTCGGTGGCGGCCATCACCCGCGGCATGTCCTCGGGGTGGATCAGATTGAGCCAGCTCTCGATCCGCCGCTCGTAGCCGCCGGGGAGGCCGAGAAGCGTCAGCCCCGCCCGGTCCCAGCGCATCTCACCGGTGTGGATGCCCCATTCCCAGGAGCCGGCCTTGACCGCGTCCACGGACTGCTGGACCACCGAGCCGCCCGGCCGCTGCTGCCATCAGGGGTACTCGTCGCAGTCGCCGACCCCGGCTCCCGAGCGCGAGAGGCGGCGCTCCGCCCAGCGTCCCACCGCCTCGAGGAAGGCGGCCTGCTCCGGCGTCGGCTCGCGCGGGCCGGTGAGGACGGACAGCGCGCCCACCGGCCCGTCCGGCCCGGTCAGCGGGACGGAGGCCACTGTGGTCCCCGCCGGGAGGCTCCCGAAGGCGGTGCGTGCGGTCTCCCCGGGCCCGGCGGTCTCGCCGGAGGCCGCCGGCAGCCATACGAAGCGGCCGTCCCGCACGGCTCGGGCGGGGGCGAGCGGGGCCTCGTCCTGGCGGATCTCCTCCCAGCCGCCGAGGGCGGGCAGCGGCAGCCCGCTGGCGAGCACCAGGCGCAGCGTCCGGCTCCCGGCCGGGCCGCAGGACCAGTGCACCAGACCCGCGAGTCCGCCCAGCTCGGAGACCGCCTGGTCCAGGGCGTGCCGCAGCACCTCACGGTCGGTGAGCTCGGTGCCGACCGCGGAAAGGAGGGACAGCCGTTCATCGCCCCATGAGTGGGAGCGCCCGACCGCGTAGGTTCCGCGCCGCTCCGCCATCCCAGAGCCTCACTTCGTGGAATAGGGCGTTCTCGGACAAACGTAGCACTGGCATATGTCGGACAGCGCTCACTGGACGGCCGTGGCCGAGTTCCCTATTTTCCCTACTGGAAAAATAGGGAATGATGAAGTCCGGCCGGATGAGGGGAGCGGGGCGTGACGGTGGTGGATGCGGCGGCCGAAGCACCCGACCGCGCCTGGTGGCTGCAGATCGCCGGCGAGGCGGCGGACGACCTCGCCACGGACGCGGTCGTCCGCGACCAGGCCGGCAAGGCGCCGTACGACGAGATCGCGCGGCTCCGCGAGGCGGGGCTGCTGGCGCTGCTGATCCCCGTCGAGCACGGCGGCGGGGAGCGGACTGGTCCACGGCCTGCGCCGTTGTGCGGAAGATCGCCGCGGCCGACGGCGCGATCGGCCAGGTGCTCGGCTGTCACTACCTGCTGTCCTTCAGTGCCCGCTTCTTCGGCGGGGCCGATCTCGCCGCCCGGGTGGAGCGCGAGTCGGCGGCCGGGCAGTGGTGCTGGGGCGGCGGGCTGTCCCCCGCGAGCCACGGCTGACGCTCACCTCCGGGAGGGGCGGCCGGCTGGTGAACGGACGCCAGGGGTACGCCACCGGCGTGCTGGTCGCCGACCGGCTGGCTGTCCGCGCCACCCACGCCGACACCGGTGAACCGCTGGCCGTGCTCGTCGACACCGCCCACCCCGGTGTGGTGTGCGGCGGCGACGACGGGGACACCTTCGGGCAGCGGCTGGCGGCCGGCGGAAGCGTGGAGTTCGACGCGGTGCCGGTCGAGGACGACGCGGTGCTCGGCCCGCTCTCCTGGGACGAGGACACCCTCTCGCCGTTCAGCGGCCTGGCCGCGCCGACCGGCCGACTGGTCTCGGCGCAGATATGTCTCGGGATCGCGCAGGGGGTGCTCGCCGAGGCCCGCGAGTACACCAGGGCGGTGCACGGGCCCTGGCCGCACACCTCCCCGCGCGATCCGTACGCGCTGACCACCTACGGGGAGCTGACCGTCGCCACCTTGTCCGCCGCCGCCCTCGCCGATCAGGCGCTGGAGGCCCTGGACGGCGGGCTGGCGCGTGGCGAGGACCTGACCGACGACGAATGCGCCGAGATCACCGTGCTCGCCGCCGCGGCCGAGGCCGCCGCCTCCCGGGCCGCCCACGACGCCACCGCCCGCGCCCTGGACGTGGTCGGCGCCCGCTCCGCCTCCTCCGCCTACGGATTCGACCGCTTCTGGCGCAACGCGCGCACCCACACCCTCTACGACCCCGTCGCCCACCGGCTCCACGAGGTCGGGGACTACTTCCTCAACGGCGAGCACCCCCCGTTCACCCTGCCCTTCTGACGGCGCGGCGGGTCAGGGGCGGATAATCAGCGCATGCGGATCTCGGCGAAGGCGGACTATGCGGTGCGGGCGGCATTGGAACTGGCCGCGGCGGGGAGGACATCTCCGTCAAGGCCGAGGCGATCGCCGGTGCGCAGGGCATCCCGCACAAGTTCCTCGAGGGGATCCTGGGCGATCTGCGCCGGGGCGGCCTGGTGGCCAGCCAGCGCGGCGGCAAGGGCGGCTACCGGCTGGCCCGCCCGGCGGACACCATCAGCATCGCCGAGGTGATCCGGGTGGTCGACGGCCCCCTGGTGTCGGTGCGCGGAGTGCGCCCGCCCGAGCTGTCGTACTGCGGACCCGCGGAGTCGCTGCTGCCGCTGTGGATCGCGGTACGGGCCAACGTGCGCAAGATCCTCGGCGAGGTGACCCTCGCGGAGGTGGCCGCGGCCAAGCTGCCCGGCGACGTCCTGGGCCTCGCCGAGGACCCGGAGGCGTGGACCAATCCCTAGGGGCAAGACGTCTCTGGGGTCCTTCTGGCGGATCTCCGTGGAGGAAGGAGTGGCGTCCGGGGCGTGCTCTCGGCGTGCCGCGCGGAGGTCCTCGTAGCGGAGCTACTTGGGCTTTCGTGCGGTGCGGCGAGAGCACGCCCCGGACGTCGCGACGCCGCGGAGATCCGTCAGAAGGACCCTAGCCCCCGGGTCGCCTTACGAGCCGGCGTCCAGGCCGTCGACCATGCGGTCGAGCAGTCGGGCGAACGTGGCATCGGGGGTGAGCGGGCGTGGCGGGGCGGAGAGGGCCTCGGCGAGCTCCGGATGGTGTCCGTCGGCGGCCACCGCGGCGAGGTAGCGGGCTTCGGCGGCGGCCCGCTCGGGTGAGGCGGACAGCGCGGCCTGGGCGATCTCATCGGCGACGAGCCTGGCGGTGAAAGCCGTGATCAGGCTGAACACCTCCAGCTTCGCGCCGCCGTCCAGCGCGGTGGGCCGCAGGGCGGCGAGCGCGTGTTCCAGGAAGGCCAGGGTGTTGGGCCCGAGGGACCAGCGGCGGTTGAACAGCGCGGTGGGCAGCCAGGGGTGGCGGAGCATCAGCGCCCGCTGGGCATGGGCGATGGCCTTCAGATCGGCACGCCAGTCGCCGGTCAGCGGGTCCGGCGGTGACAGCTCGCCGCTCACGTGGTCGACCATCAGCTGGAGCAGCGTCTCCTTGTCGGGGGCGTAGCTGTACAGCGACATGACCCCGGCGCCGACCTGCGAGGCCACCCGCCGCATGGTGACCGCGTCGATGCCCTCCGCGTCCGCGAGGGCGACCGCCGCGGCGGTGATCGCCGCCCGGCTGAAGGCGGGTTTGCGCCCCTTGCGGGGGCGGTCGGAGTTCAGCCACAGCTGCTGGGGGTCGACGCCTCCGGCGCCGGACCCGTCACCGCGCACCACGACCTGATCGCTCCTTCCCCGCCATGGCGACTTGCCCCGCCATGGCGACTGCCCCCCATGGCGACTTGCGGGATCCATCCAAGCATCTACTATTCTCGTACGTCGTACGGGATTAGGGGAGGGGAACGCGGAATGACGTCACACACGCGCGACGGAGTGTCCGGGGCCACGGACGGCGGGCCCGGAGCCACCTGGGTCGCGCCCTCGGGCAAGCCGCCGCTGTCCGCACGGATGATGAGGGCGACCTGGCGCGGCCTTCCGGCCAAGCGGTACGAGGCGGGATGGGAGCCGGACCTCGAGGTGCCGGCCGCCGACGGCAGCCTCCTGATCACGGACCACTACTTCCCCCGTGCGGAAGGCGACTTCCCCACCCTGCTGGTGCGCTCGCCCTACGGCCGGGGAGTGCCCTGGTCACCCATGTACGGTGTGCTCTTCGCCGAGCAGGGCTTCCACGTCGTCCTCCAGAGCTGCCGCGGCACAGGTGGCTCGGGCGGCGAGTTCCACCTGTGGCGCAACGAGGTGGCCGACGGCCGGGCCACCGTGGACTGGCTGCGCGACCAGCCCTGGTTCAACGGCGCGCTGGGCACTCTCGGGCCGAGCTATCTCGGCTATGCGCAGTGGGCGCTCGCCCTGGACCCGCCGCCGGAGCTGCGGGCGATGGTGGTGCAGGTCGGCCTGCACGACCCACATGCCCTCTTCCACCGCAACGGCGCCCTGCAACTGGAGAACGCGCTGCTCGTCGGCTCCGGTATGACCTCCCAGCACCGGGGGTTCGGCCCCTTCCTCCGGGCCACGCTGCGCCTCCGGCGGCATCTCGCGGAGATGACCCGGGCGCTGCCGCTGCGCGGGTCGTACGTCCGCGGACTCGGGGGAGAAGTGCCCTGGCTGGACGAGGTGATGTCACACCCGGACGCCGACGACCCGTTCTGGGAGGGCGCGCCCACAGGCGGCGCCGCGGCCACCTCGCGCGTCCCCACCTGCCTGATCAGCGGGTGGCACGACGCGCTGGTGGACCAGACCTTCGAGCAGTACGGCCGGCTGCGCCGGGCGGGCTGCGACACCTCCCTGCTCGTCGGCCCCTGGACCCACACCTCCGCGCTCCAGGCGGGCTGGCCGGAGGTCTTCGCCGAAAGTCTCGCCTGGCTGCGCGCGCATCTGTGCGACGACCCCTCGGGGCTGCGCCCGGCCCGGGTGCGGGTGCACATCGGCGGTCCGGTGCACACCGGCGGTCGGGTGCACACCGGCGGTCAGGGGCACATCGGCGGTCAGGGGCACATCGGCGGTCAGGGGCACTGGCGGGACCTCGCCGACTGGCCGCCGTCCCCGGCCGTCGGCCAGTGGTTCCCGGCGGGGACGGGCGGCTCGTCCGGCAGCGGCCCGAGGCGTCGTCCGTCCCGCTCGCCGCCTTCCGCTACGACCCGGCCGACCCCACCCCGTCCATCGGCGGGCCACTGCTCTCGCGCACCGCCGGGAGCCGTGACAACGCCGGCCTCGAGGGGCGCCCCGATGTGCTGACGTTCACCAGCGAGCCGATGAGCGAGCCGATGGACGTCCTCGGACCGGTGGCCGCACGGCTGCGGATCTCCACGGACACCGGGTACGCCGATGTCTTCGCCCGGCTCTGCGACGTCGACGAAAAGGGCCGCTCGGTCAATGTGTGCGACGGGCTGGTGCGGCTGCCCACCACACCGGAACACCCTCTGGAGGTCACCGTGCCGATGAGCTCCACCGCCCACCGCTTCGCCCCCGGCCACCGGGTCCGTCTGCAGATCAGCGGCGGCGCCCACCCCCGCTTCGCCCGTAACACCGGAAGCGGCGAGCCGACGCTCGACGCGACCACCCTCACGCCCGTGCGCGTCACCGTGCACGGGGGCTCGGCGCTGGAACTGCCTCGGGTCCGCGCCGAACGGTGAAAACGGTGAAACGGTCGCTGGCGCGCGGGGGCGTCAGCGACCGTCTCATCCGTCCACCACATAGCCGAGGGCCTTGTCGACCACATTGCGCAGGGGACGGCCCTCGCGCCGCCGGAGCAGATTGTCGAGGAAGAGTTCGCCCAGGTCGGCGCGCCAGTCCGTGACCTCGCCCGCAGTGTGCGGGGAGACGATGACACCCGGCATCTCCCACAGGGGCGATTCCACCGGCAGCGGCTCGTGGGTGAAGACATCCAGCGCCGCCCCGGCCAGCCTGCCCTGGGCCAGGGCGTCCACGAGGGCCCGCTCCTCGACCAGCGGGCCACGCCCGACGTTGACCAGCCGCGCGCCCCGCTTCATCGCCGCGAGCACGGGTGCGTCGACCATGCCACGGGTGGCGGGGGTGAGCGGGGCGGCCAGGACCACATAGTCCGCCGCGCCCAGCGCCTCGCGCAGGCCCGCCGGGCCGTGCACCACGCCGAAGTCGGGGTCGGCGGCCCGCGGTGTGCGGCCGGTGCCGCTGACCCGCATGCCGACCGCGCGCAGCAGCCGGGCGACGGCCCGCCCGATGGAGCCGGTGCCCCAGACCAGGACCGTGCGGTCGTCGATGCGCTCGCTGTCCTTGGGGCGCCACTCCCGGCGGCGCTGATGCTCCCAGGTGCCGGGGAAGTCCTTGGCGAGGGAGAGGATCAGCCCCAGGACGTACTCGGCGATGGGCCGGTCGTAGACGCCCCGCGCGTTGGTGAGCACCACCTCGGGGTTGCCGGTCAGCGCGGGGAAGAGGAACGGCTCCACCCCCGCCGCGGCCACATGCACCCAGCGCGGGGCCTTCGCCGGATCGTCGGGCCAGGCGCCGGCCACAGCGGAGGTCAGCGGCCACCACGCGAGCAGGGCGTCCGCGCCGGGGAGGAACAGCGGCAGCTCCTCCTCGGTGGCGTACACCGTCTCGGCGAGGGACTCGATCCGTGCCCGGTTGGGCGGCAGATGGTCCCGGTACAGGACGACCAGCCGGTCAGCCACGTCCGGCTCCCACGGCGGCGGCCGCGGCGGCGGCATCGGTCATGACGGGGCTCCCACGGGCGTGATGGGTACGGGCGGACGCCTCAAGCGTGGCCGGGACCACGCCGGTGGACAACGGACAGAGTGTCCACCCGATGGCGAGGGACGGAACACGGTGGACGTTGACGGTGGCCGACGGCTGAACCAGGGTGATGGCCAGCCGGAACGTCAACGAATGCTTGATCCACGATGCCCGCCGCCCCGGCATCGGCCCGCGCCGCAGCGCCCCTCCTCGTCCCCAGGAGATGCAAGCATGTCCCTTCCCAGAACCTCCCGCGATCCCTCCCGCGATCCCTCCCGAGAGCCCCTCCAGGGCTCCGCGGCCACCCTGGACAACGCCCCCGTCACCGCCTTCCACCGCAAGATGGTCGCCGTCGCCATGGGCGGTCCGTTCTGCGACGGCTATCTGCTCGGCATCATGGGGGTGGCGCTCAGCCTGATCACCCCGGCCCTGGACCTGGACACGATGTGGACCGGGCTCGTCGCGGCGTCCGTCCTCGTCGGAGTCTTCCTCGGCGGTGTGGTGTTCGGCCCGATCACCGACCGGGTGGGCCGCCATCTGATGTATGTGCTCAACCTGGTCGCGTTCGTGATCGGCTCCGCGCTGCAGTTCTTCGTCACCGAGGCGTGGCAACTGGCGGTGCTGCGGCTGTTCATCGGCATCGCGATCGGCGCCGACTACCCGATCGCCTCGGCCCTCACCACCGAGCTGGTGCCCCGCCGGATGCGTGGCCCTGCCCTGTCCGGGCTGGTCCTGGCCTGGTGGGTGGGGTACGGGGTCAGCTTCTGGGCCGGCTGGCTGCTGCTGGGCACCGGCGACGACGCCTGGCGCTGGATGCTCGCCTCCGGCGCGGTCCCCGCCGTGCTCTTCCTCCTCCTGCGGGCGGGCGTGCCCGAGTCGCCGCGCTGGCTGGCGTCGCGGGGACGGGTGGAGGAGGCCAGGGAGGTCGTACGCCGCCACCTCGGCCAGGAGGTCAGCGCCGAGGAACTGCTGGCCGAGGTCCGCCAGGACCGGCGTGGCGGCTCCGGCCTCGGCAACCTCGCCGAGGTGTTCCGGCGTGGCTACGGGATCCCCGCGCTGTTCTGCTCGCTGTTCTGGATCTGTCAGGTGGCGCCGGCCTTCGCGGTGCGGTCCTTCCAGCCGCAGATGCTGGAGTCCTTCGGGGTGACCGGCACCTTCGGCGCCAGCGCGCTGATCACCACCATCGCGGTCGCCGGAACGGGCCTGGGGCTGGTCGTGGTCAACCGCGTCGGCAGGCGTCCGCTGCTCATCGGCAGCTTCCTGTGCGTCAACGTCTCCCTGATCGCGCTCACCGTGCTGCCACTGCACTACGCGGCCCTGGTGGTGGCCCTCTTCGCCGCCTTCCAGTTCTTCGAGGCCGCGGGCAGCGGACTGCAGTTCGTCTATCCCAGCGAGCTGTTCCCCACCGATCTGCGGGCCACCGGCGTCGGCGTCGCCACCGCCATGAGCCGGGTGGGCTCCGCCTCCAGCACCTTCCTGCTCCCGATGGCCACCGCCGACCTCGGGGTCCGCGGCACCCTCGCCATCGGGGTGGCCATCACGCTCATCGGCCTGGTGGTGTCCGTCGTCCTCGCCCCCGAAACCAAGAACCTCGGCCTGGCCGAAGCCAGCAGCCGGGCCTGACGTCCCCGCCACCTGTCAGACCGTCCAATCCCCTTCAGCGGAAAGGAATTCGCCCATGCGCAAGCTGGTCTCCTTCGACTGCTACCGCACGCTCATCAACTTCGACACCCGCACCGCCACCCACGAGATCGTCAAGGACCGGCTCGCCGAGATCGGTGTCGACCCCGATCGGTTCCACCACGACGCGTATGTGATGCGCTTCCAGGGCGTCCTGGACGAGTACCTGCCCTACCGGGAAGTCGTCCGCCGCACCCTGCGCAATGTCATGACGCTGCACGGCCTGGAGTACCGGGACGAGGACGGCGAGGCGCTGATCGAGGCCATCAAGAAGTTCACCCCCTTCCGCGAGGTCCCCGACGCGCTGCGCCGCCTCAAGGGCGAGTACGACATCGCGATCCTCTCCAACAGCGAGGACGACCTGATCACCTACGCCGTCGAGGCGCTCGGCGTGGACTTCGACCATGTGCTCACCGCCGAGCAGGCCGGTGCCTACAAGCCGCTGCCGCAGGCGTTCGAGTACCTCATGACGGCCACCGGCCGCGGCCCCGAGGACATCATCCACGCCGCCCAGGGCTGGGAGTACGACATCATGCCGACCAAGCGGTACCCGGGCATGCGGCGGATCTGGGTGAACCGCTACGGCTTCCCCGGCTCGGACGCCTTCCAGCCGTACGAGGAGATCAAGGACCTGTCCGAGCTGCCCCCACTGCTCGGCGTCTGACCCTCGCCCCGGCCACTTCCGCCGCCACCGCCCCCCACCGCCACCCCACCGCTCTTCGCCGCGAAGGGAATCCATGACCGCCACCACGGCCGGCCGTCCGGCACCGGTCAACGGCCGCGTCGCCCACTGGTTCGCCGAACTCCCCGCCCCCGCCCGGCGTTGCCCGGCGACCGTGACGCGGATGTGTGCGTCGTCGGCGCCGGACTGACCGGGCTGTGGACCGCGTACTACCTCAAACACGCCGACCCCGGTCTCCGGATCACCGTCCTGGAGGCCGAGTTCGCCGGATTCGGCGCCTCGGGCCGTAACGGCGGCTGGGCCTCCGGGCTGATCCCCGGTGCCCGCGACCGGATGGCCAGGGCCTACGGCAAACCCGCGGTCCTGGACTGGCAGCGGGCCATGAACGAGGCGGTGGACGAGGTGATCGGCGTGGCCGCCCGCGAGGGCATCGACGCCGGTATCGTCAAGGGCGGCACCCTGCGCGTCGCCCGTACCCCCGCCCAGGCCACCCGGCTGCGCCACAAGGTCGAACAGGACCATGAGTGGGGAGTGGCCGACTCGGTGCTGCTCACCCCCGCCGAATCCGTGGCGCGCATCCGCATCGACGGGGTCACCGCCGCCGCCTTCACCCCGCACTGCGCCCGGTTGCAGCCGGCCGCCCTGGTCCGCGGCCTCGCCGACACCGTCGAGCGGCTCGGTGTCACCATCCATGAGAAGTCCCCGGTCACCGCGATCGAACCGGGCCGCGCGATCACCGCGCACGGCACCGTACGGGCCCCCGTCGTCCTCCGGGCCACCGAGGGGTTCACCGCGTCCCTCAAGGGGCTGCGGCGCACCTGGCTGCCCATGAACAGCTCCATGATCGTCACCGAGCCGCTGCCCGCCCGGATCTGGCGGGAGATCGGCTGGGAGGGCCGGGAGACCCTCGGGGACACCGCCCACGGCCATATGTACGCCCAGCGCACCGCGGACGACCGGATCGCGATCGGCGGGCGCGGGGTGCCCTACCGCTTCGGTTCGCGCACCGACCACGAGGGGCGGGTCGGCGAACGGACGATCGGCCAGCTCACCCGGACCCTGGAGCGGATGCTGCCGCAGACGGCCGGGGCCCGGGTGGACCACGCCTGGTGCGGGGTGCTGGCCGTGCCCCGCGACTGGTCCGCCACGGTCGGCCTGGACCGGGCCACCGGGCTCGGCTGGGCTGGTGGGTACGTCGGCCACGGAGTCACCTCCACCAATCTGGCCGCCCGCACCCTCACCGATCTGGTCCTGGCCCGCGACACCCGGCTCACCCGGCTGCCGTGGACCGGCCACGCGCCGGGCACCTGGGAGCCCGAGCCGTTCCGCTGGCTGGGGGTGCGCGGCCTGTACGCCGCCTATCGCCTCGCCGACCGCCACGAGGCGGGCGGACGTGTCCGTACCTCACCCATCGCCACCATCGCCGACCTCATCGCACGCCGTCCGTGAGAGCCTGTGTCATATCCCCGGTCGGATCAGAGTGCGGCATCAGGGGGCACCTCCCAGCGGTAGCTGGGGGAGCGTGCCAGGCGTCGCACGCCCGGCCGGGGATATGACACAGGCTCTGGGGCCGGGTGCCGCCGCGTCCGGGCCCGGTTCGACGGCCCTGGGCGCGGCGGCCCGGCTCTGCGATGATGAGCGGTATCCGGAGGGAGTCCGTCCAGATGCCGTTGCTCACGGTTGCCGACGTCCTGCGTCTTCCCGTCATCGTCGCGGGACTTCCCCGTGTGATGGCCGGTGAGGAGCAGCTGGGCCGTGCGGTCCGCTGGGTGCACGTCACCGAGCTGCTCGACCCCGCCTCGTTCCTCGAAGGCGGTGAGCTCGTGCTGACCACGGGAATGCCCCAGCCCAACGACCCCAGCCGGTTGCGCGGCTATGTGGACCAGCTGGCCGACATCGGCGCCGCGGGGCTCGTGGTGGAGCTCGGCCGCCGCTACCAGCAGGTGCCACCGGACCTGGTGGCCGCCTGCCGCGCCCGGGACCTTCCCCTGATCGTCCTGTCCCGGGGCATCCGCTTCATCGAGGTGACCCAGACCGTCCACGCGCTGATCCTCGACGCACAGGGCGAACTGCTGCGCCGCTCCCAGCAGGTGCATGAGATCTTCACCGGGCTGACGCTGCGCAACGCCGAGCCGCAGGAGCTGGTGCGCGCCGCCGCCGATCTGATGGGCCGCCCGGTGGTCCTGGAGAACCTGCTGCACCACGCGGTGTTCTCCGGTACGGGGGGCGGCACGGCCGGCCAGGTCCTGGAGGCATGGCAGCGCCGCTCCCGCGCCACGCCGACCCCCGACACCGTGCAGGCCAGCGGACCGGAGGGCTGGCTGGTGGCCCCCGTCGAGCACAACGGTCGGCGCTGGGGGCGGCTGGTGGCGGTGCCGAACGCGGCCGCCCCCGCGGCCGACCCGGAACACACCATGATCCTGGGACGCGCCGCCACCGCCCTCACCCTCGCCCGGCTGACCGGCCACACCCGGTGGGACCGCCAGGCCCACACCTGCGCCCTGCTGGAGCTGCTGGGCTGGAGCTACCGCGGCCGCACCGAGGCACGCATCCGCATCGAGGCCCTCGGCATACCGGTCGTCGGCCACCGCCTCATCGCTCTCGCCATCGGCCACCACGGCGCCACCGCCGACGAGACGGGCCTGGACGACCGGCTCGCCGACGCCCTGCGGGGCTCCGGCACTCGGGCCCTGGTGGGGCGGCTCTCCCCGGACCGGACCGGGGTGCTGCTCGCCCTGGCCCGGGCCAGCGCCTGGCAGCCGGTGGTGGAGCGGGTCAGCCGGCTCACCGAGGAGACCCTGGGCGCGCCTGCGGTGGTGGCGGTCGGGCCGGGAGTGACCGAGATCGACCAGGTGGCACGGGCGTTCCGGGAGGCCGAGGAGGTCGTGGACGCCATCGGCCCCGTCACCCCGCACCGGCCGTTCCACGTGCCCTCCGACGTCGGACTGCCCGAGCTGTTGTACGCGCTGCGCGACGACATCCGTGTGCAAAGGTACGTCGAGCACCAGCTGGGCAGGCTGATCGAGTACGACGAGCGGCACGCGGGCGATCTGCTGACCACGCTGCGCCACTACCTCGCCGCGGGCAACAAGTCCATCGCCGCCAAACAGATCGGCCTGTCCCGCCAGGCGTTCTACCAGCGGCTGCACACCATCGAACGGCTCCTCGGCCGCGATCTGGAGTCCGGTGTGCAGCGCACCCAGCTCCATGTCGCCGTCACCGCCCTGGACACGCTGACCGCGACCGGCGCGGGAGGATGGGGCGCATGACATCCGAGACCGGCTATCTGCTGGACAACCGGCAGCGCGAGGCCGGCCGGCGCTTCGACGCGCTGGCCGAGCTCTTCGACCCCTGGACCCTGGACCACCTCGACCAGCTCGGCCTGGCCACCGGGTGGCGCTGCTGGGAGGTGGGAGCGGGCGGGCCCTCGGTGCCCACCGCCCTCGCCGAGCGGGTCGGGCCCGGCGGGCAGGTGCTGGTGACCGACATCGACACCTCCTGGCTCACCGAGCTGTCCGGCCCGGCCGCCGGACCGATCGAGGTGCGGCGCCATGACGTGGCGAGCGACGAGCCGCCGGGCGGTGGCTTCGACCTCGTCCACGTCCGGCTGGTGCTGGTGCACCTGCCCGACCGGGCCGAGGCGCTGCGGCGGATGGCCGGGGCGGTCCGGCCGGGCGGATGGCTGGTGCTGGAGGACGCCGACCCGGCGCTCCAGCCGCTGGCCTGCCCCGATGAGCGCGGCCCGGCCGAGGAACTGGCCAACCGGATCCGCCGCGGATTCCGCGCGCTGCTCGCCGAGCGCGGTGTGGACCTCGCCTTCGGCCGCACCCTGCCCGCCCTGCTGCGCGGCGCCGGGCTGCACGACGTACGCGCCGAGGGCTGCTTCCCGCTGACCTCCCCGGCCTGCCGGGAGCTGGAGGCGGCCACCGTGCGTCAGCTGCGCGGGCGACTGGTGGCGGGGGGCCTGGCCACCGAGGAGGAGATCGAGCGCCACCTGGACCAGCTGCGCGGCGAGGGCATGGATGTGACCACGGCCCCGCTCATCACCTGCTGGGGCCGGCGCCCGCACTGAGCGCCGAGCGCCCCCCGGGAGCCACACTCAGTCGAGCAGACCGAGCCGGCTCGCCGCCCGGATCGCCAGCCAGACCTCGGCGAACGCGCCGGTGGTGGACAGATCGCGGCCGGTCAGCTCATGGAAGCGGCGCAGCCGGTAGGCGAGCGTATTGGGGTGCACATGGAGCGCCGCGGCCGCCTCGTCCGTGCGGCGGTCGCGCTCCATCCAGGTGCGCACCGACGTCAGCAGCCGTGAGCCGTGGCCGGTGTCGTAGCGCAGCGCCTCGCCCAGCACATGCTCGACCAGATCGGTGAGCGCGGCCGGGTCGTCGGGCAGCCAGCGGCCGGTGACATCGTCGCCGTACCGCACGAGGGCGCGGCCGGACGCGACGGCGTGGGAGGCCGCCCACAGCGCCTCGCGCTGGGCGATCCGCAGCGGGGAGCCGGGGCTGAACGGGCGGCTCATCCCGGCGGCCACACCCGGCAGGGACTCGACCGCCTCAGCCAGGTCGGGCGAGCCGAGCAGATAGCGGTCCTCGCCGCGCTTGAGCAGCAGACACGGCTGGTCCTCCAGCGCCCGCAGCACGGCGTCCTCGGTGACGCCCCTCACCACCGCCAGCACGGTCTCGCCCTCGATGGAGTGGCGCAGCAGATGGCGGCGCGCCACCGCGGGTTCGAGGGCGCCCTGGAGCAGTTCGGCGAGGATCTCCGCGCCCTCGCGGCGCAGCGTCTCCCGTTCGGTGCGGACCATGGCGAGCTGGAGGGCGGCCACCGTGGCGATGTGCTGCACCACGGCGAGCCCCGCCGGGCGGGCGCCCTCGCGTTCGAAGGCGATGAGGAAGCCCGCCGGGCCACCGGGGAGGGGACCGGGAGGGCGAAGCCACCGGGGATGGTCGGCGGGGCGTCCGCCGAGCCGGGGATCACCGACGCGTCGGGCGCGGGCACACCCGGCAGCAGCGGCCGCCCCTGCGGGGTGCACAGATAGATGTCGTAGCCGGACAGCTTCTCCAGCCGGCCGAACAGCGTCGCGGTGTCCAGGTTCTCCGAGGTCAGCCAGCGCAGCGCGCCGAACACCTGCAACTGGGCGCCCAGCCGGTGGCGGGCGTCCTCCTGGACGGCGGCGGCCACCTCCTGCGCCACCGCCATGAACGGCACCGCCAGCGGGATCTCCAGGACCGGCATGCCCCGCTCCTCGGCGGCGGCGAAGAACGCGCGGCGCAGCGGGGGCATCCGCAGCTGGGCGGAGACGGCCAGGGCGGCCACCCCGGCGTCGTCCAGCCGCTGCAGATAGGCGCGCTGCCCGGCCGCCGAGCGGGGCATCGCTATCCCCGTCGTCATGATCATCTCGGAGCCCAGCAGCCAGGGCGTGGGGTCGTCCAACTCGCTCACATGCGCCCAGGACACCGAGCGGTGCAGCCCCGCGCCACCCGCGATCAACCGCAGCTGCAGGGCCGGATACGACAGCAGATCGTCGACCGTCACGCCCTGCTCTTTGTTGTTCACCACAAATTGAGCCTAACTCTTTGTCTCAGCAACGATTGTCGCGCGGTTCCCCCGCTGTGCACACTCGCTCGACCGGACCCCACCGGCGCACGTCACGAAGGGACTGCAACACCATGACCGAACCCCGAGGACCCGTCGACTCCTCCCGGGTCCCGCGCTTCGCCGGCCCGGCCACCTTCGCCAGGCTGCCCCGCCTCGACGAGGTCGCGGGAGCCGACGTGGCGGTGGTGGGCGTCCCGTTCGACGGCGGTGTCTCCTACCGGCCCGGCGCCCGCTTCGGGCCCGCCGCGGTCCGCGAGGCCAGCCGGCTGCTGCGCCCCTACCACCCCGGCCTGGACGTGTCCCCGTTCGCCACCCAGCAGGTGGCGGACGCCGGTGACATCGCCGTCAACCCCTTCGACATCGGCGAGGCCATCGAGACCATCCAGGACGCCGCGGGCAGCCTCCAGGCCGAAGGAACCCGCCTGGTCACCATCGGCGGCGACCACACCATCGCGCTTCCGCTGCTGCGCGCCGCCGCGCGGCGCCACGGCCCGGTCGCGGTGCTCCACTTCGACGCCCACCTCGACACCTGGGACACCTACTTCGGCGCCGAGCACACCCACGGCACCCCGTTCCGCCGGGCCGTGGAGGAGGGCATCGTCGACACCTCCGCCCTCTCGCACGTCGGCACCCGCGGCCCGCTGTACGGCAAGCAGGACCTCACCGAGGACGAGAAGCTGGGCTTCGGCATCGTCACCTCGGCCGATGTCTACCGGCGCGGCGCCGACGAGGTGGCCGACCAGCTGCGCCAGCGCATCGGCGACCGGCCGCTGTACATCTCCATCGACATCGACTGCCTCGACCCGGCCCACGCCCCCGGCACCGGCACCCCGAGGCGGGCGGCCTGACCTCGCGCGAGCTTCTGGAGATCCTGCGCGGCCTGGCCGGATGCCGTCTGATCGGCGCGGATGTGGTGGAGGTGGCGCCCGCCTACGACCACGCCGAGATCACCTCGGTCGCCGCCTCCCACGTCGCCTACGACCTGATCAGCCTGCTCGCACTCCAAGGGAAGCGGGAGCAGACGGATGAGTGATTCCCCGGCACTGACCGAGGTCGAGTCCTACGGGGTCGAGCGCATCCCCGACGCGGACCGCACCGCGACCCCCTTCGACCTGTTCCGCGTCGCGTTCGGTGGCGCCAACACCTTCGCCACCTGTGTGCTCGGCGCCTTTCCGATCCTCTTCGGGCTCTCCTTCTGGCAGGGCCTGGCGGCCACCGTGCTCGGCGTGGTGGGCGGCTCCCTGATCCTCGCCCCGCTCGCGGTGTTCGGCCCGTGCAACGGCACCAACAACGCGGTCTCGTCCTCGGCACACCTGGGAGTGCACGGGCGGATCGTCGGCTCGTTCCTGTCGCTGCTCACCGCCATCGCGTTCTTCTCCATCTCGGTGTGGTCCTCCGGCGACGCGCTGGTCGGCGGCGCCCACCGGCTGATGGGCGTGCCCCAGAACGACGCGGTGTTCGCCCTCGCCTACGGCGTCTTCGCGCTGCTGGTGCTGACGGTGTGCGTGTACGGCTTCCGGTTCATGCTCTTCGTCAACAAGATCGCCGTGGTGGCGGCCTCCACGCTGTTCGTCCTCGGCTTCTTCGCCTTCGCGGGGGACTTCGACCCCGGCTACCAGGGGGCGTTCCCCTCGGCGTCCACGGCCGGGTTCTGGCCCGCGTTCATCGGCTCGGCGCTGATCGTGCTGTCCAACCCGGTGTCCTTCGGCGCCTTCCTCGGCGACTGGGCCCGCTACATCCCCGCCGACACCTCGCGCCGCAAGGTCGTCACGGCGGCGTTCGCCTCGCAGATCGCCACCGTCCTGCCGTTCTTCTTCGGCCTGGCCACCGCCTCGATCATCGCCGAGAAGGCCGCGCCGTACATGGACGCGGGCGCGCCGAACTACGTCGGCGGACTGCTGGCCATCTCGCCCGGGTGGTACTTCCTGCCGGTGTGCCTGCTCGCCCTCATCGGCGGCATGTCCACCGGCACCACCTCGCTCTACGGCACCGGTCTTGACTTCTCCAGCGTGTTCACCCGGTTCAGCCGGGTGCAGGCCACCCTGTTCGTCGGGGTGCTCTCGATCGGGTTCATCTTCCTCGGCCGGTTCGCCGCCAATCTGTCCCAGTCCATCTCCACCTTCGCCACGCTGATCATCACCTGTACCGCCCCCTGGATGGTCATCATGGTGCTCGGCTATGTGACCCGGCGCGGCTGGTACGACCCCGATTCGCTCCAGGTGTTCAACCGGCGCCAGCGCGGCGGCCGCTACTGGTTCCACCACGGCTGGAACTGGCGTGGCATGGGCGCCTGGCTGACCGCGGCGGTGCTCGCCCTGCTCTTCGTCAACGTCCCCGGCCAGTTCGTCGGGGTGTGCGGCGACCTGGCCGACGGCGCGGACATCTCGCTGCCGGTGGGCCTGGCCACCGCCTCGCTCCTCTATCTGGCGCTGCTGTGGCTCTTCCCCGAGCCGCGCGAGGTGTACGGGCCCGAGGGGCCGCGGCTGGTCCGCGCCTCGGACGCGTCCGTTCCGCCGATCACCACGGAGACCGGCGCGCCCGTGCCCGCGGTGGCGGAAGGGGCGTGAGGCCACCGTGCGCCTCATCGACCTCTCCGTCCCCGTGGCCACGGGCATGCCGGTCTACCCCGGCGATCCGCAGGTGGCCATCGCCCCGGCGCTGAGCGTCGCCGCCGACGGGGTGAACGTGCTGCACCTGGACATGGGGTCGCAGTCCGGCACCCATGTCGACGCCCCGTTCCACATCGACGACGCGCTGCCCACCCTGGACCGGCTGCCCCTGGAGCGCTTCTGGGGCCGGGCGGTGGTGGTGGACGCCCGTGGCGCGGAGCCCCGGACACCGCTCGGACCGTCCCTCTTCGAGGACCGACCGCGGGGCGGGGACATCGTGCTCGTGGCCACCGGCTGGTCGCGGCACTGGGGCCACGACGACTACCTCGCCCATCCGTATCTGACCCCGGAGGCCGCCGAACTCCTGGTGGACGCCGGGATCCGCACCGTCGGCATCGACGCGCTGAGCGTCGATGCCACCCCCGCCGACGACCTCCCCGCCCACCGGATCCTGTGCGGCGCCCACGCCGTCATCGCCGAGAACCTCACCGGTCTCGACCCCCTGCTCGACGCGCAGACGGCGGGAGAGCCCATCGAGGTCTCCCTGCTGCCGTTGCGGCTCCCCGCCGCCGACGGCGCCCCGGTACGGGCCGTGGCCCGCGTCGGCTGAACCACCCACGCAAGGCACGCAAGGAGCACCACCCCATGAACGACGAGGTTCTGCGGGCCGCCGACGCCCTGGTGGCGGCGTTCGGCGAAGGCTGCCTCGACGACTACTTCGCGGCGTTCGCGCCCGACGCCACATTCGTCTTCCACACCACCCCCGAACGCCTCACCTCCACCGCGGACTACCGGGCCCTGTGGGACCGCTGGGTCGCGGAGGACGACTTCCGCGTCCTGTCCTGCGCCTCCACCGACCGGCTGGCCCAACTCCTTGGTGACACCGCTGTGTTCACTCATCGGGTGGAGACCACGGTGAGCACCACGGCCGGTGCGGAGACCACCCACGAGCGCGAGACCATCGTCTTCCGCCGTCAGCCCCACGGCCGCTGGCTGGCCGTGCACGAACACCTCTCGGCAGCGCCCGGCACGACGACGGCCACGGCCACGGCCACTCCCACGACGACGGCCACGGCCACGATCACGGAAACGGAACGATGAGCGAGCTTCTCGTACTGCGCAACCACATCGACGGCGAGTACATCGATGCTGCCGACGGCCGCCGCCTGGAGGTCACCGACCCCGTCACCGGCGAGGTGTACGCCACCTCGCCCCGGTCCGGCGCCGCCGATGTCGACGCCGCGATGGCCGCCGCCGCGTCGGCCTTCCCCACCTGGCGCGACGCCACCCCGTCCACCCGGCAGAGGCTGCTGCTGAAGATCGCGGACGCGGTGGAGGCGCGGGCGGAGGAGATCGCGGACGCCGAGTGCCGCAACACCGGAAAGCCGCGCGCCCTCACTCTCACCGAGGAGATCGCCCCGATCGTCGACCAGATCCGGTTCTTCGCCGGAGCCGCGCGTCTGCTGGAGGGCCGGTCGGCGGGCGAGTACATGGAGGGTCTGACCTCGATCGTCCGGCGCGAGCCGATCGGGGTGTGCGCGCAGGTCGCACCGTGGAACTACCCGCTGATGATGGGCGTCTGGAAGTTCGCCCCGGCCCTCGCCGCGGGCAACACCGTCGTCCTCAAGCCCTCGGACACCACCCCCGCCTCCACCGTGCTGCTCGCGGGCATCATCGGCGGCATCCTCAAGGAGATGGACCTTCCGGCCGGCATCTTCAACGTGGTGTGCGGCGACCGCGAGACCGGCCGGCTGATGGTCGAGCACCCCACCCCGGCGATGGCGGCCATCACCGGCTCGGTGCGCGCGGGCATGCAGGTCGCCGCCTCGGCGGCGAAGGACATCAAGCGGGTCCATCTGGAACTGGGCGGCAAGGCCCCGGCGGTGGTCTTCGAGGACGCCGATGTCGCGGCGGCCGTGGAGGGCATCTCCCTCGCCGGATTCTTCAACGCCGGCCAGGACTGCACCGCGGCCACGCGCGTCCTCGTCCACGAGTCGATCCACGACGCGTTCGTGGGCGCGCTCACCAAGGCCGCCGCCGCGATCAGGACCGGCGGTGGCATCGACGACGCGGACGTGCTCTACGGGCCGTTGAACAACGCCAACCAACTGGCCCAGGTCACCGGCTTCATCGACCGGCTGCCCGCCCACGCCACCGTTGAGGCGGGCGGCCACCGGGTCGGCGACAAGGGCTTCTTCTACGCGCCCACCGTGGTCTCCGGGCTCAGGCAGGACGACGAGATCATCCAGAACGAGGTCTTCGGCCCGGTCATCACCGTGCAGTCCTTCCGCGACGAGGCCGAGGCCGTGGCGTACGCCAACGGCGTGGAGTACGCGCTGGCCTCCTCGGTGTGGACCAAGGACCACGCCCGGGCGATGCGGATGTGCAAGGCCCTGGACTTCGGCTGCGTCTGGATCAACACCCATATGATCCTCGCCGCCGAGATGCCGCACGGCGGCTACAAGAAGTCCGGCTACGGCAAGGACCTCTCCGCGTACGGCTTCGAGGACTACACCCGCGTCAAACACGTCATGACCGCCCTCTGAGATCTGCCGCCCTCCGGCCTGTCATCACCGCGCCGCCGACCCGGCGCGGTGATGATGGAAGGTGACCGTTCGCACTCGGATCACGGAAGAGAGAAGGGCGGGCATGACGAGGAGCGCACGGAAGGTCCTGCTCACCGGCTGGTTCAGCTTCCTCCACGGCGAGGCCACCGCGGGCGATGTGCTGGCCCTGCACCGGGTGCGCGCCGTCCTGGACCACGCCGGGATCCCGTACGACGTGGCCTGGAGCCCGGGCTACCGGGCCGACGCGCTGCATCTGCCCGAAGCGGCCGAGAGCTCCTACTCCTATCTGGTGTTCCTGTGCGGACCGCTGCACGGCTCCCAGATCGAGGAGTTGCACACCCGGTTCCGGTCGTGCGTCCGCATCGCCGTCGGCACCTCCGTGATCGACGCCTCGTCCCCGGCGGTCAGCGGTTTCCACCATGTCATCCCGCGCGACACGCCCGGTGATGTGCCGCCGGTTCGCGACCTCGCCGCCGGTGCTCCCGCCGTCACCGCCACACCGGTCGTGGGCGTGATCCTCACCCATGGGCAGGGCGAGTACGGGCAGGCACGGCGCCATGACGAGGTGGCGGCGGGCCTGACCCGCTGGCTCGCCTCCAAGGACTGCGCGCGGCTGGAGCTCACCACCCGTCTGGACACCCACGACTGGCGCCTGTGCGCCACTCCGGAGCAGTTCGAGTCCGTGGTGCGGCGGCTCGACGTCGTGGTCACCGACCGGCTGCACGGCCTGGTCGTGGCGCTGCGGTCGGGCGTTCCGGCGCTGGCGGTGGACCCCGTCGAGGGCGGGGCGAAGCTGAGCGCCCAGGCGCGGGCCGTCGACTGGCCCGCCACGCTCGGCGCCGGACAGCTCCACCCCGACGAACTCGAACGGTGGTGGCGATGGTGTCTGACCTCGGGACGCGCCCTGGCCGAGCAACGGCGGCGAGAATTCCTGGGCACGCCCGCGCACGGCGCTGCCGCGGACGCCACGGACGCGTTGCTCAAGGCGCTGTCGGCGGCCGATTGAAGAGGCCGTCACGGACGCCTCGTTCAACCGGCGCGGGGCCGGCCGGACTAGCCTGGTGCGCCATGAGCGAGATGACACTGCGCCGGGCCCATGTCTCCGACCACGGGACGATCGTCGAGTGCGTACGGAGCTGGTGGGGCGACTCACGCACCCCCGACCAGGCCCGTGAGCTGTCCCTGCTGTTGCCCAGGCTGTTTCTGCAGTTCTTCTCCGGCACCAGCCTGGTGCTGGAGGACGGCGACGGGATCAAGGCGTTCCTCGTGGGTTTCCACTCCGCGGACAATGACCACGGGGCGTACATCCACTTCGTCGGGGTGGCCCCTGAGCTGCGCGGACAGGGCGTGGGCCGCAGGCTCTACACGGCGTTCTTCGAGCGCGCCGCCGAGGCGGGCCGCCGTGAGGTGCAGGCCATCACCTCGCCGCTGAACACCGGGTCCGTGACCTTCCACCGGGCGATGGGGTTCACGATCGAGGAGGGCGACCGTGAGGTCAACGGCCTTCCCGTACACGGCGATTACGACGGCCCGGGGCAGCACCGGGTGTGCTTCCGCCGACAGCTCACCGTTCATCTGCGGGCGGATTGAGGACAAGGGCGAGAGAGGGCTTGACGGTGGTGGAGCGCTGCCCTACACCAATATGGGAGCGCTCCCATGTCTCCCATTGATGTGTTCCACGGCACCAGGGCGCCCGTACCCGCCCCGTGGCCGCCCAACTGAACCTCATGGACCGCCGAAAGGAAAGCGCATGGCACGCACCAGACATCCGCTCGCCGCCCTGATCTCCTTACTCGCGTTCCTCGCCGTTCTCGTCCCGCTCGGCGTCGGCACGGCCCACGCCGAGTCCAACGGCGGGGTGAAGGTCATGCCGCTGGGCGACTCGATCACCGATGGGTTCAACGTCCCGGGCGGTTACCGCGTCGGACTGTGGCAGAAGTTCACGGCGGGCCGTTACAAGGTCGACTTCGTCGGCTCGCTCTTCAACGGCCCGTCGGGCCTCGGTGATCACGACCACGAGGGCCACTCCGGCTGGACGATCCAGCAGATCGACGACAACGTCGTGAACTGGCTGCGCACCCAGAACCCGCACACGATCCTGCTGCACATCGGGACCAATGACATCTATGGCAGCAACCCCGCCGGGGCGCCCGCCAGGCTCTCCACTCTGATCGACCACATCACCGCCCAAGCGCCGAACGCGGAGCTCTTCGTCGCCACCATCACCCCGCTGGGCTTCAGCGACTCGGTCGTGCGGGCATACAACGCGGCGATCCCCGGCATCGTGCAGAGCAAGGTCAACGCGGGGAAGCACGTCCATCTGGTTGACATGTACAGCGCATTGACGCCCGCGGACCTGGCCGACGGAGTGCACCCCAACGCCACTGGCTACAACAAGATGGCCGACGTCTGGTGGCGGGCGCTGCAGTCGGTGCCGGGCAGCATCGGCAACCCCTCGTTCACCACCACCGGGTCCGGGGCGCATGGCAACGGGTCGGCCGCACGGGCGGCATGAGCCGCCCCGTTCACCGTCACAGCCCAGGAAGGACCGTCACATGAACCACATCCCCGCCTCGGCGGCGACCACGTGCACGCCCGGACGCCGCCGAAGGACACCGAGGTCGATGGCCGCGGCGTTACTCGGCGGCGTACTGCCGCTGCTCGCCTCGCTGTTCCTGCTGGCACCGTCACCCGCGGCGGCGGCCTCGCTCACCGAGGTCACGGGCTTCGGAAACAATCCGAGCAACCTCCGCATGTACGAGTACGTGCCGAACAACGTCGCGGCACGGCCCGCCGTCCTCGTGGCGGTGCACTACTGCACGGGCTCGGGGCCCGCGTTCTACTCCGGTACCGAGTTCGCCTCCCTGGCCGACCGGTACGGCTTCATCGTCATCTATCCCTCCGCCACCAGAAGCGGCGCCTGCTTCGACGTCTCCTCCCCGCAGGCGCTGCGGCACGACGGCGGCAGTGACCCGGTGGGCATCGTCTCGATGGTCCGCTACGCCCAGCAGCGCCACAACGCCGACCCCAACCGGGTGTACGTCACCGGCGCCTCGTCGGGCGCCATGATGACCAACGTCCTGCTGGGCGACTACCCGGATGTGTTCAAGGCGGGCGCGGCGTTCTCGGGCGTGCCCTTCGGCTGTTTCGCCACCACCGACGGATCCGGCTGGAACACCGCCTGCGCGAACGGCACCATCACCAAGACACCGCAGGCGTGGGGCGATCTGGTACGCGGGCCTACCCCGGATACCAGGGCGCCCGGCCGAGGATGCAGTTGTGGCACGGCACCGCGGACGGCACCCTGCGCTATCCGAACTTCGGCGAGGAGATCAAGCAGTGGACCCATGTGCTCGGGTGAGCCAGACCCCGGCCTTCACGGACCATCCGCAGTCCTCCTGGACCCGTACCCGCTACGGCGCCACGGGCAGCCAGGCCCCCGTTGAGGCGATCAGCGTTCAGGGCATCGGACACTCCCTCCCGACGGCAGGGATGGCCGCACGGGCCATCACCTTCTTCGGCCTGGACGCCGGATGACCCGCTGACGGTCACCGTGCCGGGGTGGCGTCCGACACCGACACATCGGCCGAGGCATCCCCGAGGCCGGCGTTCCATCGCTGGTCGTCGCGGTCCTCGGCCGAGCGCAGCTCGACCTCGCTGTCGGGGTCGTCGCCGTCCGGGGTGACCGCGAAGTCGGGTGCGATATGAGGGCGGATCACTCCGTGGCGGTCGATCGCGAACCGCAGGTTCTCGCCGTTGTCGCCGTCGGCGGAGGAGCACGGCCAGATGCCGACACCCCGGTCGGTGTCCCCGCGCGAGTCCAGACAGAAGTCGGGGTCGGCCTCGGTGTGCAGCAGCCCCTCCGAGTCCAGCCGCCACCGTTGGGTGTCGCTCCCGCTGCACCGGGCCAGGATCGCGTCCGTGCGCTTCTCCAACTGCTGATCGCGGATGTCCAGGCAGAGCCCGGAGGCGGCATTGATCACCGCCGTGTAGCTGTCGTCCGGAATCGGGGTGACGGGCGCCGGGGCGGTGCTCGGGGGAGGGGAGGCGGGAGCGGTCGTGGACGGTTCGGTCATGCCACCGGGGTTCGGCGGGCGCTGTGGCCTCTTCGTCGGAGCCGGTGGATTCGTCGTCGGCTCCGACGAAGGAGCCGCCGGGGTGGCCGTGGGCGCAGGGGTGTTCGCGCGACCGGCCGGGGCCATGTCGTCCCCGTCGGACACCAGGAGGACTATGGTGAGGGCCACCGCCGCCACGGCCGCCACCGCGACCAGCGCGGCCGTCGTGCGCGGCCGGGAGCCCGTCCAGGCCCGTGGGCGCCAACGTCCCACGGACCCACCGTCCATCGGCGCATTCGCCGCGACTCCCGCGACACCGGTGGGCCCCACCGGGGAATACGACGGCGGGGGAGCGGGGACCGAGGGAGGCTCCGGCCGCGGCGGCTCCGCGGGCGACGGCGCCGCCGAACCCACGGACGGCACACCGCCGACCGAGTCCGCCGTGACATAGGACGTTCCGCCCCACCCCAGGAGCCCATCGGCGATCACGGGCCGGGGATCCTCGTCCATCCGTATCAGGTCGCCGTACACCCCGGCACACGAAAGGCAGCCGGACAGATGGCGGTCCAGGTCGTCGCAGCGCCGGGGGTTCTCCGGGCGTACGGCCGCCTCGATGAGTGCCCGGAACCCCTGGCACGTCTGCTCGCAGCCATGCTCCAGATGGGTCCGCAGCCACGCCTCGCGCAGCGCGCTCCGAGCCGTTTCCCGGAGCGTGGGGACGGTGTGCGGCGCCACTCCCGCGAAGGTGGCCACCACCGTGTCGGGTTCCTCCTCCACTACGCTGTACCACAGGACGTCGCGGGTGCGCGCCGAGAGGGTGAGGAAGCCGCCGAGCATGGCCGAACGCTCCCTCGGCCTCGGGAGTCCGGCCTCACCGCCCGCGGCGATGCCACAGTGGCCGAGCCACTCGGCGAACGCGGGATCCAGCCGCTCCCCCGGCCGCCCTCCGCCCAGGTGGCGGCCACCCGCTGGACGAGCAGCAGCAGATGGTGGCGCCACGGCCCCCAGGGGTCGATACCGCGACAGGTCTCCTGCGCGGCGAGGCCGAAGGACAGGTCGGTGAGCTGGTCGGCGTCGGCCCGGGTCCTGCCGCAGAGCCGGGCGTAGGACAGCACCGCCGAAAGGTGGCGCTCCCTCAGCTCCTGGGTGGCGGGGAGGGCGGTGGGCGCCCCGGAGCGGATCCGCTCGGTGAGCTCCGTGTCGGACAGTTGGGGGTAGGGCCGCTGCCCGGTGGTGGCATCGGGTTCGGTTCCGTGCGGGTCGGTCACCCTCACCACTCCTCGTGTCACCGACAGTGAGACGAGTGCCCATAGTGGTGGAGGGCGCGGGTGCGGGTAAAGGTATCCGCCAGGAACTCCCCTGAGGCGACAATTCTTTACCGCCCGATTGGCTACCAGCCGGTTGGCTCAGCAGGTCGGAGGAAGTCCGCTACGGTTCGGGCGGCGCCCCGAAGGGGCGCGGGGCTGTGTCGATGTGCGGCTCCGCCGCGCGGCTGTGTCGATATGCGGCTCCGCCGCGTGGGACCAGCCACGACCGCGCCGCAGTCGGCCGACGACGCCTGGCGCCACTTCCCGCGGAGCGCCTAGCGGTCGCTCGGCTGGCGGTCGCTTGGCTACCGGCCGGTGGTGAAGCGGCCGACGAGTTCGCGTTTGAGCACCTTGCCGCTGGGGCCCAGGGGAAGGCGTCGATGAACTCCACTCGGCGGGGGTACTTGTGCCCGGCGAGCCGCTCCCTGGCCCACGCCACGATCGCGGAGCCGAGCGCCGCGTCCGGAACCTCCCCGGGGCGTGGCCGCACCACGGCGCACACCTCCTCGCCGTACACCTCGTCGGGCAGTCCGATGACGGCCACCTGGGCGATGGCCGGGTGGCGCATCAGCACGTCCTCCACCTCGCGCGGGTAGACGTTGTAGCCGCCGCGCACCACCAGGTCCTTCTTGCGGTCCACGAGGGTGAGATAGCCCTCCGCGTCCTTGGTGCCGAGGTCGCCCGAGCGGAACCACCCGTCGACCAGCACCTCGGCGGTGGCCTCCGGGCGGTTGAGGTACCCGGCCATCACATTGTGGCCGCGGATGACGATCTCACCGACCGTGCCCGTCGGCAGCAGCTCGACGCGGTCCTCCACATCGGCCGCGGCGATCTCCGCCTCGACGCCCCAGATCGGGCGCCCCACCGTCCCCGGTCTGCACGGCCACGCCTTCTGGTTGTAGGCGACCACCGGTGATGCCTCGGTCAGCCCGTACCCCTCGTAGATCGGGCAGTCGAAGACCTCCTGGAAGTCCTCGAGCACCTTCACCGGAAGCGCCGAGCCCCCGGAGAAGGCGCGGTCGAGGGCGGGGCGGCGGGGGTCCTCGGCGGCGGCGTCGAGCAGGGCCAGATACATGGTGGGCACGCCCATGAAGACGGTGCACCCCTCGGTGACCATCAGATCCAGCGCCTGGGGGCCGTCGAACCGGCTCATCAGCACCATCGTGCCGCCCGCCAGGAAGGTGGTGCTCATCCCGCAGGTCTGCCCGAAGGTGTGGAACAGGGGCAGACAGCCGAGCAGCACAT
This sequence comes from Streptomyces violaceusniger, assembly GCA_005405945.1. Classification (GTDB taxonomy): domain Bacteria; phylum Actinomycetota; class Actinomycetes; order Streptomycetales; family Streptomycetaceae; genus Streptomyces; species Streptomyces violaceusniger. Next base: position 1,499,887 of record BJHW01000001.1, on the reverse strand, counting down.
CGTCGGGACCGAGGTCGAACGGCGAGCGCATGGTGGTGCTCACGTTCATCACCAGGTTGAAGTGGGTGATCATCGCACCCTTGGGACGGCCGGTGGTGCCCGAGGTGTACAGGACCACGGCGAGGTCGCCGGGCTCGCGCGGAACACACCGCTCGATGGGCTCGGCGCCTTCGGCGAGGGCGTCCAGGCGCGGACGGCCGCCGTCGTGCTCCTCCAGCACGGTGACCACCGGTACCCCGGCCACCTCCGCTCCCTTGGCGCCCTCGGTGAGCATCGGCGCCCCGCACACCAGCACCTTCGACTCCGAGTCGCGGAGCACATGGACGATCTCGTCGGCGCGCAGCAGACCGTGCACCGGGACGGCCACCGCGCCGAGCGCCAGCACCCCGTAGTACACCATCGGGAAGTGCGGGGAGTTCGGCAGCAGCAGCGCCACCCGGTCGCCGGGGCCGATGCCCTGGTCGCGCAGTACGGCGGCGTACCGCCGCGTGGCGTCCCACAGCTCGCGGTAGGTGATGCGCCGCGAGCCGAAGACGAGCGCGGGGTGGTCCGGGCGCCGCAGTGCGGACTCGGCGAGCACCGCCGCCGCGGTGAGCGTCATGCCCCGGCCCGCTGGGCGGCCAGCCGCTGCTTGTCCGGCTTGCCCGCACCGGTCAGCGGAAGGTCGTCATGGAAGGTGATGGCGGCCGGTACGTGCTTGGGCGAGAGCTCACCGGACACATGGTCGAGCAGCGAGGTGAAGTCGGCGGCGCCACCGGGCCGGAGCACCACGGCGGCGTGGATGTGCTCCACCCGGTCCCCGTCTGCCACTCCGTACACCGCGGCCTGGGCCACATCGGGGTGGGTCAGCAACGCGTTCTCGACGGCGGTGGGATGGACCTTGATCCCGTTGGTCTTCATCACCTCGCCCACCCGGCCGTGCAGCCGCACATAGCCGCGCTCGTCGAGGGAACCGAAGTCGCCGGTGTACACCCAGCCGTCGCGTACGGTCTCGGCGGTCAGCTCCGGCTCGCGCCAGTAGCCGAGCATGTTGAACGGCGACCGTACGCAGATCTCGCCGATCTCGCCCACTGGCAGATCGCGCTGGTCCTCCAGGTCGCGGATGCGCACCTCGGCGGTCAGCCGACCGGCGGTGAGCCGCAGTTCGGGGTCGAAGTGGTCCGGCGGGGCGAGCACGCTGATCCCGCTGGTCTCGGTGGTGCCGTAGAACTGGAGCAGCACCGGGCCGAACACCTCGACCGCCTCGGCCAGCCGGGCCGGGGCGGCGGGGCAGCCACCGTAGGAGATGATCTGGATGCTGGACAGATCGGTGTCCTTGATGGCCGGGTGGTCCACCAGCATGTACAGCTGCGGAGGGGTGAGGGTGAGCGCGGACACCCGGTGGCGCTCCACCGCGTCGAGCACCGCGCTCGTGTCGAAGCCCTCGTGCAGGACCACCGTGCCACCGGAGGCGAGGGCGAGGTCGGCGCCCGAGCCGTTGGAGTGGCTCACCGGCAGTGTGGACAGATAGGTGATCGGGCCGGGCGCCTCAAGTCCCGCCCGCAGATAGAGAGTTCGGACGCGGAAGGGGAGTGTCACCCCTTCGGGGTGCCGCTGGTGCCACTGGTGAACAGGACCACGGCCGGGCGCTCGGGGTCGGTTTCCACGACCGTCAGATCGAAGGCGTCCGCGTCGCCCGTGGTCAGGTCCAGCACATCGGGGCCGAGGGAGCCCAGTCCGGCGAGCCGGGGCGGATCCGGCAGACGCTCGCACAGCTCCCGGGCCAGGCCCAGGTTCTCCTCGTCCACGGCGAGGAACGTGGCGCCGGTCTTCTGCAGGATCTCGTGCCGCTCGCGGGTGGCCAGCTGATCGGTGGGGTCCACCGCGTTGGTGGAGTGCAGATGGACCACCGTGGCGCCGATGAGGTTCGCCGCATAGCGCAGAATGATGGTGGCCGGGTGTTGGCGACCGTCAGTACGGCCACGACCGGAATTTCTTCTTCCGCTATCTCGCGGCGCAGCAATTCCGCCGCCGCGACCACGGTGCGGGTGAACTCACCGGCGGTGAACCGCTCATCGTCGCGGAGCAGGGCAACCCGCTCCGCATCGGCCGATAGAGCCTCGAGGACCCGTCGGACGTAATTGTCGGTCGGAGACATCGAAACTCCAGTTCGCCGTGTGCCGATGAGTTCAAGGTGCCGTTTCCCGCTGAAGGATGACACCCTGCCCCCGGCATGGCAACCTTCTTCCAGTCACCCGTCAGTTTCCTGCCGTGAAACCGGATCGGGTGCGCGGAGATTGCCTTTCGGCATACCGATTGACGGCCGACCACATGTAGATTGGCGCCGGCGGGGGGTCGTTACGGCTCATCCCGCTTTCTGCGCGCTCCCCAAGTAGCCTAAAAGCGAAGTGAGTGGACGTGACGACCCAATATCTGGACCTCTTCTCGCGCCTCACCGAGGGTTCTGACGGTGGAAAGCGAGAGTTCTTGGAGATCGGACGGCTCGCCGGTCAGTTCCCCGCCGCCAGCGTCAGCGGCGTCGAGGACACCCCCGGATCAGCGTCTGGTGCAGCAACGACTACCTCGGCATGGGCCAGCACCCCGCCGTCCTGGAGGCCATGAAGGAAGCCGTCGACCAGTACGGGGCGGGTGCCGGCGGCTCGCGCAACATCGGTGGCACCAACCACTACCACGTATCTCTGGAGAAGGAGCTCAGCGCGCTCCACGGCAAGGACGACGCGCTGCTGTTCACCTCCGGCTACACCGCCAACGACGGCGCGCTGTCCGTCATCGCGGGCCGCATGGAGGGGTGCGTCGTCTTCTCCGACGCGCTCAACCACGCCTCCATCATCGACGGCCTGCGCCACAGCGGCGCCCAGAAGCGGATCTTCCGGCACAACGACACCGCGCACCTCGAGGAACTGCTCGCCGCCGCGGACCCCGACGCGCCCAAGCTGATCGTCGCCGAGTCGGTCTACTCGATGAACGGCGATATCGCGCCACTCGCGGAGATCGCCGACATCGCCAAGCGCCATGGTGCCATGACCTTCCTCGACGAGGTGCACGCGGTGGGCATGTACGGTCCGCAGGGCGCCGGCATCGCGGCGCGCGAGGGGCTGGCCGACCGGTTCACCGTCATCATGGGCACGCTGGCCAAGGGTTTTGGCACCAACGGCGGGTACATCGCGGGCCCGGCGGAGGTGATCGAGGCGGTGCGGATGTTCTCCCGCTCCTTCATCTTCACCACCGCGATGCCGCCCGCCGTGGCCGCCGCCGCCCTCGCCGCCGTCCGCCATCTGCGCTCCTCGGAGGCCGAAAGGGAACGGTTGTGGGCTAACGCACAGTTGATGCACCGGCTGCTGAAGGAGCGCCGGATCCCGTTCATCTCCGACCTCACCCACATCGTGTCCGTGCTGGTGCGGAACGAGGCCCTGTGCAAGCGGATGTCCACGGCGCTGCTGGAGCGGCACGGCATCTATGTGCAGGCGATCAACTCGCCCAGCGTACGGGCCGGTGGGGAGATCCTGCGGGTGGCACCCGGAGCCGTGCATTCCACCTCCGAGGTGGAGATGTTCGTCAAGGCCCTTGACCAGGTCTGGGAGGAGCTCGGCGGCCCCGCGAGGACGCCGAAATGCGGTCGCGCAATGAGGTCGACCGGGTTAGGCAAAGGTGGCGCAAGGCATGTCGATCTTGCTTGACACGCCTTGGCGGCGAGAGGTTTGATGAGCCCACGCGAACAGCTGGGCGATTCTTGGGACCCGCTAGCGGAACGGGGATCTCGGGGGAGCACTTCATGGGGTGCCGCGGCGATGCGGCACGCTTTGGCCCGGTGCGAACGGGCGGAAACGGGGGTTTCGGGGTGACGCTTGCGTATGTCCTCGACGGTGGTATGAACGATCAGCCGGGAGCCGGCGCAGAGCTGTATGAACTCTTTCCGAGTGTGCAGCACACCTATCAACGAATCGCCGAGTGGACGGGTATAGACGTCCAGCGGATATTCGAAGAAGAGCGGCAACCCGGACAGGAGCACCGACAAGGGATCGGTGCCATTCGTCAGGCCGCGGCCGTATTAGGAATTGCGGATGTTCTCGCCGAGGAATACGGCATAACACCGGCCGCCGTATGCGGACTGAGTTTCGGCGCACTGGTCGGCGCCACTCTCGCCGGAGCCGTCGAGCGTCAGGATCTCTTCACGCTTCTGATGCGATTGCGGGAAGTACCCCCGCCCGCCGCGGACCACGGCCCGCAGGCCGTCGCCATGCTGCGGATCCCCTACGACACCGCCGTCCGCGACCTGCTCGCCGACGTCCCCGATGTGTATCTCTCCGCCGACCTCGGGAAGGTCGGCACGGGCCAGGAGCGCATGGTGCTGCTGGGCGGCTACCGCTCCGCGCTCCAGGAGTTCGGCGCGCGGTTCCCGGCCGGGGCGCTGCATGTGTCCGACGACCACGGCGCGGCCTTCCACTCGCCGCTCCAGCAGCACATCAGCGACTTCCTCGAGCCCACGCTGGAGGCCATGACCTTCCATGACCCACGGGTGCCCGTGCACTCGTGCATGGAGCGCAAGGCCCTCACCACCGCCGAGGAGATCCGCGATCTCTTCCGCCGCAACCCCACCGCCCCCGTGAGCGTCCCGCACATGATCGGCGGGCTGGAGGACGGCGGCACCGAACTGGGTCTGGTGCTCGGCCCCGCCGCGTTCGGCACCTTCCAGAACGCGTCGTTCCCCGTGGTCCACGTGGAATCTCCGGACCATGTCTTCGAGGCGATGACCGCGGTCTACGACTTCGGCATCGAACTCCCCTCCACGGAAGCCGGGGTGACCCAGTGAAGGATGTGACCGAGCAGATCGACCAGTGGCTCTCGCAGGACATCGACGCCTGGACCCGCCGGGTCGTCCGCCGCCACTTCGACCCGGACACCGGCACCCCGTACTGGCTCAAGCGCGCCGCCGAACTCGCCATCGACCCACGCGACATCACCCGTTACGACGAGCTGACCGCCTTCGGCCCGATGCCGCTGGGCGACCTGCGCACCCTGGACCCCGCCGAACTGGTGCCCCAGGCCGTGCCCCGGCCCCTGACCGGCCGGATCTGGGACTCCGGAGGCACCACCGGCAACCCCTGCCGGGTGTTCTACACCGCGCCGATGCTCGAGCACCGCGCCGCCTGGCGGCGCTGGGTGATCGAGCGCGAGGGATTCGAGCCCGGCCGCACCTGGCTCCAGGCCACTCCCACCGGCCCGCACCTCATCGGACACGGCGCCGTGGATCTGGCCGACCTGTACGACGGCCGGGTGTACGGCATCGACTTCGACCCCCGCTGGGTCAAGCGGCTGCTGCGCGACGGCAGGCTGAAGGACGCGCAGGAGTACACGGCCCACATCACCGAGCAGATCGCCGCGGTCCTGGAGCACCAGCCGGTCGACTACCTCGTCACCACCCCGGCCCTGCTGCAGGCCCTGATCAAGGCGAGGCCCGAGCTGGTGGCGCAGCTGTTGGGCGTACGGCTCAGCGGGACACACGCCACCCCCGCCATGCGCAGGTCCTTCCACAAGGCCCTGGGCGGCGGACTGGTCGTCGTCACCTACGCCAACACCTTCGGCAACACCGTGGGCCTGCCCGTGGAGGACGACGGCGTCCTCATGCCGTACCTGCCGAACTATCCGCAGGTGACCATGGCGGTCGTCGACAAGGACGACTGGTCCGAGGTGGTCGGATACGGCGAACAGGGCCAGGTCCGGCTCACCGTCCTGCACGACGACCTCTTCCTGCCCAATGTGCTGGAGCGCGACCTCGCGGTGCGGTACGACACGGGCCCGGAGTGGCCGTGTGACGGCGTCGCCAACGTCAAGCCACTTCAGGTCGTGCGATCGGCGCCGGAAGGCATCTACTAGGCCCCGCCAGACCCACAAGACATCCACGAAGCCCGGGGAACACGGCCCGCGAACCACGGACTACGGGCCACCGGTCAACAGGACATGAGCGCCCCGCGTGGCATCCGCCACGCGGGAGGGTCCCGCCCGACCCTGTCCCGTGCGTTCCCCGCCCGCTTCGCCATCTCGTTCTCCTGTCCCGCTGTCCTGCCCGGACGCGGCGCAGACCTTCGCGTTGCGCTGGTGTGCGCCCGGCGTCCTACGTTCCTGGATCCAGGGAGTCACGCTCATGAAGGGTTCCGACGGCACCTCGCCGAACACGACGGACGCACCGATCGCGGTCGTCGGACTGTCCTGCCGCCTCCCCGGAGCACCCGACCCCGCCACCTTCCGGCACCTGCTCCGCGACGGCGCCGACGCCATCACGGAGGCCCCGAGGGACGGTGGGGCGGGGACACTGGTGCCCCACGCCGGGGCGGATTCCTGGACCGGGACCGGATCGACCATTTCGACGCCGCCTTCTTCGGCATCTCGCCACGCGAGGCCGCGGCCATGGACCCCCAGCAGCGACTGACCCTGGAACTGACCTGGGAGGCCCTCGAAGACGCCGGAATCGTTCCGGACCGGCTCCGCGACAGCCGCACCGGCGTGTACATCGGTGTGATCGCGGACGACTACGCCACGCTGACCCGGCGGGGCGGCCCGGACGCCATCGACCGGCACAGCTTCACCGGACTCCACCGCGGCATCATCGCCAACCGCGTCTCCTACCACCTCGGCCTGCGCGGACCCAGCCTCACCCTCGACGCCGGACAGGCGTCCTCGCTGGCGGCCATCCACCTGGCCTGCGAAAGCATCCGCCGCGGCGAGTCATCCATCGCCATCGCCGGCGGCGTCCACCTCAACCTCGCCCCGAGAGCGGCGTCAGCGCTGCCCGGTTCGGGGGCTGTCAGCGGACGGCGTCACCTACACCTTCGACGCCCGCGCCAACGGTTTCGTACGCGGCGAGGGCGGCGGCGCGGTCGTCCTCAAGCCGCTCGCGGACGCCCTCGCCGACGGGGACCCCGTGTACTGCGTCATCCGCGGCAGCGCACTCAACAACGACGGTGGCGGGGACCACCTCACCGCCCCCACCAGGCGGCCCAGGAGGAGCTCCTGCGCCGCGCCTACCGGCAGGCCGGGGTCGACCCGGCCCGGGTGCAGTACGTGGAGCTGCACGGCACCGGTACGAGGGTCGGCGACCCGATCGAGGCCGCGGCGCTGGGCGCGGTCCTGGGCGCGGCGCGACGGCCCACCGACGCACCGCTGCGGGTCGGGTCGGCCAAGACCAACGTGGGCCATCTGGAGGGCGCGGCCGGTGTCGTCGGCTTCATCAAGACGGCCCTGGGACTCAAGCACGGCGAGCTCTTCCCCAGCCTCAACTTCCGGACGCCCAACCCGGATATTCCACTGGACCGGCTGAAGCTGCGGGTGCAGACGGCATCCGAACCGTGGATCGCGGAGGGGATACGCGGGAGGCGCTGACCGCCGGTGTCAGCTCGTTCGGCGTGGGCGGGACGAACTGCCATGTGGTGCTCTCCGGGGCACCCGAGCCGGTGGTGGCTCGGGACGCGGCGGGAGCCGAGGGAAGGGTGCTCCGGGCCGGATCCCGTGGGTGGTGTCGGGGCGCTCCGAGGCGGCGTTGCGGGCGCAGGCGGGTGGGTTGGCGTCGTACGTGGGGGAGCGGGCGGAGCTGTCGGCCGGGGATGTCGGGTTCTCTCTGGCGACGACGCGTAGTGCCTTCGAGTATCGTGCGGTGGTGTGGGGGTCCGGCCGTGCGGCTTTGGTTGAGGGCTTGGGTGCGGTGGCTGAGGGCCGGGATGTGGCGGGTGTGGTGCGGGGTGTGGTTGCGGGTGGTGATGGTCGTGCGGTGTTGGTGTTTCCGGGGCAGGGGTCGCAGTGGGTGGGCATGGCGGCCGGGCTGCTGGATTCCTCGCCGGTGTTCGCCCGGCGGATCGACGAGTGTGCGGCGGCCCTGGCGCCGCATGTGGACTGGTCGCTGGTGGAAGTCCTCAGTGACCCCGCGGCGCTGGAGCGGGTGGATGTCGTGCAGCCCGTCCTGTTCGCGGTGATGGTGTCGCTGGCGGAGCTGTGGCGCTCGTACGGCGTGGAGCCATCGGCCGTCATCGGCCACTCGCAGGGGGAGATCGCGGCGGCGTGTGTGGCGGGTGCGTTGTCGCTGGAGGACGCCGCGCGCGTCGTAGCCCTGCGCAGCCGGGCCCTGCGGGCGCTGTCCGGGCGCGGTGGCATGGTGTCGGTGTCGCTGCCCGTGGAGCGCGTACGGGCGCGGCTCGCGGCGTGGGGCGAGCGGCTGTCGGTGGCGGCGGTGAACGGCCCCTCGGCGGTCGTGGTCTCTGGTGACGTGGACGCGTTGGACGAGCTGCTGGCCGTGTGTGAGGCGGAGGAGGTCCGGGCACGGCGTGTGCCGGTGGATTACGCCTCGCACTGCGCTCATGTGGAGGCCATCGAGGGCGAGTTGCTGCGGGAGCTGGCGGGGATCGATCCTCGGTCGTCGTCGGTGCCGTTCTATTCGACGGTGACCGGTGTGGTGCTGGACACGGCCGGTCTGGATGCCGGGTACTGGTACCGGAATCTGCGTCAGACCGTGCGCTTCGAGGAGACTGTACGCGCCCTGCTGGCGGATGGCTTCCAGGTGTTCATCGAGGCCAGCGCCCATCCCGTACTCACGGTGGGGGTGGAGCAGACCGCCGAGCAGCATGGCTCTGAGGTGACGGCCGTCGGGTCGCTGCGCCGTGACGAGGGCGGCTTGGATCGCTTCCTGACTTCGGTGGCCGAGGCGTATGCGGGCGGGCCTCTGTCGACTGGACGGGGATGTTCGCCGGGACGTCCGCGCGCCGGGTCGAGCTGCCCACGTACGCCTTCCAGCGCAAGCGGTACTGGCTGGACGTCCAAGCCCTGCCGGAGCCGAACTCGCTCACCCAAGCCGATGCGACCGATCCCGAGGGCAGCGCGGACCACACATCGGCGACCGACGCGGCATCGCTCCTACGGGCACGTCTCGCCCCGCTGAACGACGCCCGGCGAGGGGAGATGCTGGCGGACCTGGTGCGTGACCAGGTCGCCACCGCGTTGGGGTACGAAGGGCCGGAAGCCGTCGATCTGGGTCGGACCTTCAAGGAGCTGGGCTTCGATTCGCTCGGCGCCGTCGATTTCCGCAACCGCCTGAACACCACTACCGGACTGCGACTGTCGACCACGCTGCTGTTCGACCACCCCACGCCCCGGGCCCTCGTACGCCATCTGCGGGACAGGCTCCTGGGTGAGGACGGGTGCGAGGAGATGGCGTCGGCACCGGTCGGCGTGGCCCCGGACGAGCCGATCGCGATCGTGGGCATGAGCTGCCGCTACCCCGGTGGTGTGCGGTCGCCCGAGGAACTGTGGCAGCTGATCGCCTCCGGTGGTGACGCCATCGGGGCGTTCCCGGCGGACCGGGGCTGGGATCTGTCCGGGCTGTATGACGCCGACCCCGGACGAGCCGGGACGACGTACGCCCGCGAAGGCGGATTCCTCTACGACGCCGGGGACTTCGATGCCGCCTTCTTCGGGATCTCGCCGCGCGAGGCGCTGGCGATGGACCCGCAGCAGCGGCTCTTGCTGGAGACCTCCTGGGAGGTCTTCGAACGCGCGGGCATCGACCCGGCCGGGCGGGAGAAGAGCCGGACCGGTGTCTTCGTGGGCGCGATGTCCCAGGATTACGGCCCGCGGATGCACGACGCCTCGGAGGAGCTCCAGGGATATCTGCTGACCGGCAACACCGTCAGCGCCGCTTCCGGCCGTATCTCCTACACCATGGGCTTCGAGGGCCCGGCGATGACGGTGGACACCGCCTGCTCGTCCTCCTTGGTGGCCCTGCATCTGGCGGTCCAGTCGCTGCGCCAGGGCGAGTGCGCGCTTGCGCTCGCCGGTGGTGTGACGGTGATGCCGACGCCCGGGCTGTTCGTGGAGTTCAGCAGGCAGCAGGGGCTGGCCCCGGACGGCCGGTGCAAGCCGTTCGCGTCGGCGGCGGACGGCACGGGCTGGGCCGAGGGCGCCGGGATGCTCCTGCTGGAGCGGCTGTCGGACGCGCGGCGGAACGGGCACCAGGTGCTCGCGGTGGTGCGGGGCAGCGCGGTCAACCAGGACGGTGCGTCAAACGGACTGACCGCGCCGAACGGGCCCTCCCAACAGCGCGTGATCCGAGCGGCGTTGGCGAACGCCGGGCTGTCGCCCGCCGACGTGGACGCGGTCGAAGCACACGGCACGGGCACGGCCCTGGGCGACCCGATCGAGGCCGAGGCGCTGCTCGCGACCTATGGGCGGGAGCGGAGCGCCGAGGACCGGCCGCTGTGGCTGGGGTCGGTGAAGTCCAACATCGGTCATACGCAGGCGGCGGCGGGTGTCGCGGGCGTGATGAAGATGGTGCTCGCGATGCGGCACGGTGTGTTGCCGAAGTCGCTGCACGTCGACGAGCCGTCGCGGCATGTGGATTGGTCGGCGGGTGCGGTGGAACTGCTGACGGATGCGGTGGTGTGGCCGGAGACGGGCCGGTCGTGGCGCGCGGGCGTGTCGTCGTTCGGCATCAGTGGGACGAACGCCCACGTCATCGTGGAGCAGGCTCCCGCGGAGGTGGGCGTTGCCGAGCCGGTGGCCGAGGGGCGGGAGGCTCCGGCGTCGGTGCCGTGGGTGGTGTCGGCGAAGTCCGAGGGCGCGCTGCGGGCGCAGGCCGAGCGGTTGCTGTCGGCGGTGCGTGGCGACATGGACGCTGAGGCATCGGTCGTGGATGTGGCTTCGTCCCTGGTGACCACGCGGTCGGTGTTCGAGCACCGTGCGGTGGTGCTGGCCGGTGACCGTCAGGGCTTCGTGGCCGGGCTGCGGGCGCTGGTGGATGGTGTACCGGCGGCGGGTGTGGTGCGGGGTTCGGTGGTGCCGGGGAAGCTGGCGGTGTTGTTCTCGGGGCAGGGTAGTCAGCGGGTTGGGATGGGCCGGGAGCTGTATGAGGCGTTCCCGGTGTTCGCGGACGCGTTCGATGAGGTGTGTGCGCTGTTCGATGGGGTGTTGGAGCGTCCGCTGCGGGATGTGGTGTTCGGGGATGCGGTGGGGCTGGATGAGACCGGGTTTACGCAGTGTGGGTTGTTCGCGGTGGAGGTGGGGCTGTTCCGGTTGGTGGAGTCGTGGGGTGTGCGGCCGGATTTTGTGGCGGGGCATTCGATTGGTGAGTTGGTGGCGGCGTGTGTGGCGGGGGTGTTGTCGCTTGCGGATGCGTGTGTGTTGGTGGCGGCTCGTGGGCGGTTGATGCAGGGGTTGCCGTCGGGTGGGGTGATGGTGTCGGTGCGGGCGGCTGAGGCGGTTGTGCTTCGGTTGCTGGCCGGTCGTGAGGCTGAGGTGAGTGTTGCGGCGGTCAATGGGCCGCGTTCGACCGTGATTTCCGGTGCGGAAGAGGCGGTGGTGGAGGTTGTTGGGCTGCTGGAGGCCGAGGGCGTCAAGACCAAGCGGTTGCGTGTCTCGCATGCGTTCCATTCGCCGTTGATGGAGCCGATGCTGGCGGAGTTCCGGCAGGTGGCCGAGGGGCTGTCGTACGCGCCTCCGCGTATTCCCGTCGTGTCGAATGTGACGGGCCTGGTCGCGGATGCCGAGGCGCTGTGCTCCGCCGAGTACTGGGTGCGGCACGTCCGCGAGACGGTGCGGTTCGCGGACGGTGTGCGGAGTCTGGCGGACGCGGGAGTCACCACCTACCTGGAGCTGGGCCCGGACGGGGTGCTCTCCGGGATGGGGCAGGAGTGCGTGTCCGACGTGGTCTTCGCGTCGGTGCTGCGCGATGGCCGGGACGAAGTCCCTTCGCTGCAGGAGGCGCTCGCCGAGATCTGTGTACGAGGGCGGCAGGTCGACTGGTCAGCCCTGTTGGCGCCGGCCCGCCCCCGCCGCGTGGAGTTGCCGACGTATGCGTTCCAGCGGGAGCGCTTCTGGCTGGAGCCGGTCCGTACCGGCATGGCCCCGGCGATGCCCCAGGCGGCTGATCGCCGGCGCTATCAAGCGTCGTGGGCGCCCGTTTCGGACGTGGTGGGCGCTGCGCTGACGGGCCCGTGGTTGGTGGCGGTCCCGGCGGGGTTGGCCGGGGACGAGTGGGTTGCGGGCTGTGTGGCCGCGTTGGCTGGGCGCGGTGCCCTGCCTGTCGTGGTCGAGCTTGGGCAGGGCGACGCCGACCGTGCGGTGATGGCGGACCGGCTGCGCCGGGCCCTGGACGAGGCCGAAGTCTCCGACACCACGGGCGTGGTGTCGCTGCTGGCGCTGGCGGAGGGGCGGCACGGTGAGTACGGGGCGGTGCCGTTGGGCCTGGTGCTGACGTCGTCCCTGCTCCAGGGGATCGAGGATGCGGGTGTGGGCGGCCGTGTGTGGTGTGCGACGCGGGGTGCGGTGGCGGTGGGCGGTGCGGAGAGCCCGTTGAGTGTGGAGCAGGCGGCGGTGTGGGGGCTGGGCCGGGTTGCCGGTCTGGAGGTGCCCGAGCGGTGGGGTGGTCTGCTGGACCTTCCCGAGGTGTGGGATGCGCGGGTGGGGGATCGGCTGGTGGGTGTGGTGAGCGGTCGTACGGGTGAGAGCGAGGTTGCGGTGCGTGGTTCGGGGGTCTTCGCGCGCCGTATCGTCCGGGTGTCGGCCGGTGGGCAGGGCGTCGGGGGCTGGGGGGCTTCGGGCACTGTGCTGGTGACTGGTGGTACGGGTGCGTTGGGGGCCCATGTGGCGCGGTGGCTGGCGCGGGCGGGTGCGGAGCATCTGCTGCTGGTGTCGCGTCGTGGTCCTGAGGCTGTGGGTGTGGGGGAGTTGTGTGCCGAGCTCGGGAGGTCGGTGCTCGGGTGACGGTCGTGGCGTGTGATGTGGGTGACCGTGAGGCGTTGGCCGGGGTGTTGGCGGGGGTGCCGGAGGAGTTGCCGTTGACGGCGGTGGTGCATGCTGCGGGTGTGCTGGATGACGGTGTGCTGGACGGGCTGTCGGTGGAGCGGTTCGAGGGTGTGCTGCGGGCGAAGTCGGAGGCGGCGTGGCATCTGCATGAGCTGACGCGGGAGCTGGAGCTGACGGCCTTCGTTTTGTTCTCCTCGTTCTCGGGGACGGTGGGTGCCGCTGGGCAGGCCAACTATGCGGCGGCGAACGCGATTTTGGACGCGTTGGCGGAGTGGCGGCGCGGTGCGGGGCTCCCGGCCACCTCGGTGGCCTGGGGTCCCTGGGCCGACCACGGCATGGCAGAGGCCGTCGCGGACCGGTGGCGGCGCCACGGCCTCCCCGCGATGGACCCCGAGTCGGCCGTCGCCGCCCTGGAGCAGAGCGTCAACCACCCGGCGGCGGCGTCCCTGATCGTCGCCGACGTGGAGTGGGACACCCTGGCCCGGACGATGGCGGACCCCCGTTCGCGCCGCCTCCTGCACGACCTCGTGGGCCACGGCTCATCCGACACCGCCGACGATGCCACCACCCCTGACGAGTCGCTTCGGCGCAGACTCACCGGGCTGGGGACGGTGGAACAAGACCGTGTCCTCCTGGAGTTCGTGCGCTCCCATGTGGCAGCCGTCCTGGGACACCGCCGTCCCGAGGCCATCGACGCCGACCGGGCCTTCAAGGAGCTGGGCTTCGACTCCCTCGCGGCGGTGACCCTGCGCAACCGGCTGAACGCGGCCACCGGACTGAGCCTGCCGAGCACCCTGCTCTTCGACCACCCCACCGTGACGGCGCTGGTCAAACTGGTGCGCACGGAGGTGCTGGGGCTGCGGAACGGCGCGGATACCGCGGTGCCCGTCGCCGTGGCCACCGACGACGAGCCCATCGCCATCGTGGCCATGAGCTGCCGCTTCCCCGGCGAGGTGCGGACACCGGAAGACCTGTGGCAGCTGCTGCTCGCCGGGCGCGAGGTGCTGACCGAGTTCCCCGCCGACCGCGGATGGGACCTGGACACGCTCTACGGACCCGACCCGGACGAGCACGGCAAAAGCTATGTCCGCGAGGGCGGATTCCTCGAGGGAGCGGGCGACTTCGACCCGAAGTTCTTCGGCATCTCACCGCGTGAGGCGGTGGCGATGGACCCCCAACAGCGGCTGCTGTTGGAGACATCGTGGGAGGCGTTCGAGCGGGCCGGGATCGATCCCACGCTGCTCCGGGGCAGCCAGACTGGGGTCTTCGTGGGCAGCAACGGCCAGGACTACGGGACCAGCCTGCGCCGGGCGGCAGCGGAGCACATCGAGGGCCACCTGGTCACCAGCAGCGCCGCCAGCGTCGTCTCCGGCCGCATCTCCTACACCTTCGGCTTCGAGGGCCCGGCGGTCACGGTGGACACCGCCTGTTCGTCATCGCTGGTCGCGCTGCATCTGGCGGCGCAGTCCCTGCGCCAGGGCGAGTGCACGCTCGCGCTCGCCGGCGGTGTCACCGTGATGTCCACTCCCGAGCTCTTCGTGGAGTTCAGCCGCCAGCGGGGTCTGGCGGCCGACGGTCGGTGCAAGGCGTTCGCGGCGGCCGCGGACGGCACCGGCTGGGGCGAGGGCGTGGGCTTGCTGCTGCTGGAGCGGCTGTCGGACGCGCGCCGCAACGGCCACCAGGTGCTCGCGGTGGTACGCGGCTCCGCCGTCAACCAGGACGGCGCGAGCAATGGCCTCACCGCACCGAGCGGCCCGTCGCAGCAGCGGGTGATCCGGGCCGCCCTGGCGAACGCCCGGCTGTCGGCCGCCGACGTCGATATGGTCGAGGCGCACGGTACGGGTACGGCGCTGGGCGATCCGATCGAGGCGCAGGCGCTGCTGGCCACGTACGGGCAGGGGCGGTCCGGCGAGCGGCCGTTGTGGCTCGGCTCGATCAAGTCCAACATCGGCCACACCCAGGCCGCGGCCGGTGTGGCCGGGGTCATCAAGTCGGTGCTGGCCATGCGCGACGGCGTGCTTCCGCGGACCCTGCACATCGATGAGCCGTCCCCGCACGTGGACTGGTCCGCGGGCGCGGTGGAGCTTCTGACCGCCCCGATGGCGTGGCCCGAGACCGGCCGGCCCCGTCGGGCGGGTGTCTCCTCCTTCGGCGTGAGCGGCACCAACGCCCATGTGATCCTGGAGCAGGGGCCGATGGAGTCCGATGCCGCCACGGACGCCACCTCTGAACCGAGCAGCGTGGTGCCGTGGGTGGTATCGGCGCGGTCCGACGCGGGACTCCGGGACCAGGCCGCGCGCTTGCTGTCGATGGTCGGCGAGGAGGCCGGTCCGGCGTCGGTGGATGTCGGTCTGTCGCTGGTCACCACACGTGCCGTGTTCGAGCGGCGGGCGGTGGTGCTGGGCGGTGACCGTACCGCGCTCGTCAGCGGCCTTACGGCGCTGACGGAGGGCCGCGAGGCCACGGGTGTGGTGCGCGGCTCGGCTACTGGCTCCTCGGACCGCTTCGCCTTGGTCTTCCCTGGTCAGGGGTCGCAGTGGGTGGGGATGGCGGCGGGGTTGCTGGAGTCTTCGCCGGTGTTCGCGGAGCGGATGGGTGAGTGTGCGGCGGCGTTGGCGCCGTTCGTGGAGTGGTCGCTGCTGGATGTGCTCGGCGATGCGGCGGCGCTGGAGCGGGTGGATGTGGTGCAGCCGGTGTTGTGGGCGGTGATGGTGTCGCTGGCTGAGCTGTGGCGTTCGTACGGGGTGGAGCCCGCGGCGGTCATCGGCCACTCCCAGGGCGAGATCGCGGCCGCCTGTGTGGCGGGTGCGTTGTCACTGGAGGACGCCGCGAAGGTGGTGGCCCTGCGGAGCAAGGCGCTGCGGGCGCTGTCGGGGCTGGGCGGTATGGTGTCGGTGTCGCTGCCCGTGGAGGCCGTACGGGAGCGGCTTGCGGCGTGGGGCGAGCGGCTGTCGGTGGCTGCGGTGAACGGGCCCTCGGCGGTCGTGGTGTCCGGTGACGCCGACGCGTTGGACGAGTTGCTGGCCGCGTGCGAGGCGGACGAGGTCCGGGCGCGCCGCGTCCCCGTCGACTACGCCTCGCACTGCGCTCACGTCGAGACCGTCGAGGACGAGCTTCAGCGGACCCTCGCGGGGATCGCTCCGCGCTCGTCGTCGGTGCCGTTCTACTCCACGGTCACGGCAGGTGCGCTGGACACTCGGGAACTCGACGCCGGGTACTGGTACCGCAATCTGCGTCAGACGGTGCGTTTCGACGAGACCGTCCGCGCTCTGCTCACCGACGGCTTCGACATGTTCATCGAGGCCAGCGCCCACCCAGTTCTGACGATGGGCGTGGAGCAGACGGCCCAGGACCACGGCACGCACATCACCGCCGTCGGATCCCTGCGCCGCGACGAAGGCGGTCTCGACCGATTCGCCACCTCCCTCGCCGAGGCATACGTCGGCGGCGCGTCCGTGGACTGGGCGGCCATGTTCGCGGGCACGGGTGCTCGGCGCGTCGATCTGCCGACGTACGCCTTCCAGCACCAGCGCTACTGGGTCGAGCCCTCAGCCGTGGCGGGCGACGTGTCCTCGGCCGGACTGACCTCCGCCGACCACCCCCTCCTCGGTGCGGCGACCGCGCTGCCCGACTCGGACGGGTGGTTGCTGACGGGCCGCCTCTCGCTCCGTACACATCCCTGGCTCGCCGAACACACCGTGCTCGGCCGGGCCCTGCTGCCCGCGTCCGCGTTCGCCGAGTTGGCCCTGCGCGCCGGTGACGCGGCCGGATGCGACCGGGTGGAGGAGCTGACGCTGGAGGCGCCTCTGGCGCTTCCCGAGCAGGGCGCCCTACAGGTTCAGTTGACCGTCGGCGGGCCCGAGGAGGGCGGCGGACGCCCCGTGCGGGTGTACGCGCGGACGGAGGACACCGCGGACCGGCCGTGGACCCGGTACGCGTCGGGCATGCTGGTCCACAGCCGTGCCACGAGCCCCAACCCCGGCGTTGACCTCAGCATATGGCCGCCGACCGACGCGGAAGCCGTCGACACCGCCGGCTTCTACGAGCGGCTGGCCGACTCCGGGGTGGCGTACGGGCCCATCTTCCGGGGCGTTCGGGCGGTATGGCGCCGTGGTGACGAGCTCTTCGCCGAAGTGGTGCTGCCCGAGGAGGCCCGTGGTGAGGTGTCCCGGTTCGGCATCCACCCGGCCCTGCTGGACACCGCCTTGCAGCCGGGCCTGGCGCCGCTCTCGGGCGATGCGGACGGCATCCGCCTGCCGTTCCTCTGGAGCGGCGTGTCGTTGCACGCGACCGGGGCGTCGACGCTCCGCGTACGGCTGACCCGCGAGGGCACCGACACCCTGTCCGCACTGGTCGCCGACCCGGCCGGAACACCGGTGGCCACGGTGGACGCGCTGGTGGCGCGGCCGGTGACGGAGGAGCAGTTCGCGGCCGCGACAGCGGATCCCGGCGCCGACCGGCCGGAACGGGCCACCGCGGTCCGCCGCGCACGGGCCCAGGCGGCGCCCGGAGCGGAGGAGACGTCGCTACGGCAGCGCCTGCTCAGGGTGGGCGACGCGGAGCGGGAGCGGATGGTGTTGCGCACGGTCCAGGACCAGGCCGCCACCGTCCTCGGCCACAGCACACCCGACGCGGTCGAGCCGGAGATCTCCTTCAAGGAGCACGGCTTCGACTCCCTCACGGCGGTGGAGCTGCGGAACCGGCTGAACGCGGCCACGGGCGAACGGCTGCCCGCCACGGTCGTCTTCGACTACCCGACCCCCGCCGCGCTCGCGGAATACCTCCGTGCGGAACTGCTCGGCCTCCGGGAGGGCGATGCCCCTCGTCACCCGCGCCCGTCACCCGGGCCGAACCGGACGACGATCCGATCGCCATCGTCGCCATGGGGTGCCGGCTGCCCGGTGGCGTCCGGTCCCCGGAGGAACTGTGGGACCTGCTGACCGAGGGCCGTGACGCGATATCCGGCTTTCCCGACGACCGTGGCTGGGAGCTCGACGGACTCTACGACGCCGACCCGGACGTCCCCGGGAAGACCTACACGCGCCACGGTGGCTTCGTCGACGGCGCGGGTGAGTTCGACGCCGCGTTCTTCGGCATCTCACCGCGTGAGGCGGTGGCGATGGACCCGCAGCACCGACTGCTCCTGGAGACGTCCTGGGAGACCTTCGAGCGCGCGGGCATCGACCCGGCTTCCCTGCGCGGCAGCCAGACCGGTGTGTTCGTGGGCGCCGGATCACACGGATACGGCGCGGGCCCGATCCCGCCGTCGAGCGGTGTCGAGGGCTATCTGCTCACCGGCAACGCCCTCAGCGTCACCTCCGGTCGGCTCGCCTACGCTTTCGGCTTCGAGGGGCCGGCCGTCGCCGTCGACACGGCGTGCTCGTCGTCGCTGGTGGCACTGCACCTGGCCGCGCAGTCGCTGCGGCAGGGCGAGTGCTCCCTGGCCCTGGCCGGTGGCACCGCCATCATGTCCACCCCCTGGACCTTCGTCGGCTTCAGCCGCCAGCGGGGGCTGGCCCCGGACGGGCGCTGCAAGCCCTTCTCCGCCGCCGCCGATGGCTTCGGCCCGGCGGAGGGCGTCGGTGTGCTGCTGCTGGAGCGGCTGTCGGACGCGCGGCGCAACGGCCACCCGGTGCTGGCGGTGGTACGCGGCTCCGCCGTCAACCAGGACGGTGCGAGCAACGGCCTCACCGCACCCAACGGACCCTCGCAACAGCGGGTGATCCGCGCAGCGTTGGAGAACGCCCGACTGCGGGCATCCGAGGTGGACGCGATCGAGGCCCATGGCACCGGCACCACGCTGGGCGACCCCATCGAGGCGCAGGCCCTGCTCGCCACGTACGGCAGGGGCCGCCCCGAGGAACGGCCGCTGCTGCTGGGCTCGGTGAAGTCGAACATCGGGCACACACAGGCGGCGGCCGGCGTGACCGGTGTGATCAAGATGGTGCTCGGCATGCGGTACGGCGTGCTGCCACGCACCCTGCACGTGGACGAGCCATCCCCGCATGTGGACTGGTCCGCGGGCGGGTTGCGCCTGCTGACGGACGATACGCCCTGGCCGGAGACGGGACGGCCGCGCCGCGCGGCGGTGTCCTCCTTCGGGATGAGCGGAACCAACGCCCACGCCGTGCTGGAACAGGCACCGCTCGACGACGCCCCTGCCCAGGGTGCCGATGACGACACCCCGGCCGGGGAACTGCCGGAGATCACGCCCTGGGTGATCTCCGCACGGTCGGACACCGCGGTCGAGGCACAGGCGGCACGGCTGCTGACGCATGTGCGCGAGCGCGGCGAGGTCTCGCCCACCGATATCGGACTGTCGCTGGCGACCACGCGCAGTGTCTTCGAACACCGCGCGGTGGTGCTGGCGGGAGACGGGGACGGTCTCCTGAACGGCCTGGGCGCGTTGGCCGAGGGCAACGTGGCCCCCGGTGTGGTGCGCGGGATGGCGGCCGCCCGGGACCATGCGGTGCTTGTCTTCCCTGGTCAGGGGGCGCAGTGGGTGGGGATGGCGGCGGGGTTGTTGGAGTCGTCGCCGGTGTTCGCGGAGCGGATGGGTGAGTGTGCGGCGGCGTTGGCGCCGTTCGTGGAGTGGTCGTTGGTGGATGTGCTCGGCGATGCGGCGGCGTTGGAGCGGGTGGATGTGGTGCAGCCGGTGTTGTGGGCGGTGATGGTGTCGCTGGCTGAGTTGTGGCGTTCGTACGGGGTGGAGCCCGCGGCGGTCATCGGTCATTCGCAGGGTGAGATCGCGGCGGCGTGTGTGGCGGGTGCGTTGTCGTTGGAGGACGCGGCGCGTGTGGTGGCGTTGCGGAGCAAGGCGCTGCGGGCGCTGTCGGGGCTGGGTGGGATGGTGTCGGTGTCGTTGCCGGTGGTGGCCGTACGGGAGCGGTTGGGCCGGTGGGGTGAGCGGTTGTCGGTGGCGGCGGTGAACGGGCCTTCGGTGGTCGTGGTCTCCGGTGACGTGGACGCGTTGGACGAGCTGCTGGCGGCGTGCGAGGCGGACGGCATCCGGGCGCGTCGTATCCCGGTGGACTACGCCTCGCACTGCGCTCATGTGGAGGACATCGAGGGGAGTTGTCGTGGGAGCTGGCGGATATCGCTCCCCGGGCTTCCTCGGTTCCGTTCTACTCCACGGTCACCGCGGGTGTGCTGGACACCACGGGGCTGGACGCGGGGTACTGGTACCGGAATCTGCGTCAGACGGTCCGGTTCGAGGAGACCGTCCGGGCCCTGCTGGCCGACGGTTTCCAGGTGTTCATCGAGGCCAGCGCCCATCCGGTGCTCACCATGGGCGTGGAACAGACTGCCGAGGACCACGGCAGCCGCGTCACCGCCGTCGGTTCGCTGCGCCGCGACGAAGGTGGTCTGGAGCGCTTCATGGCCTCCCTGGCCGAGGCGTACGTCGGCGGCGCGTCCGTCGACTGGGCGGGGATGTTCGCGGGGACGGGCGCGCGGCGCGTCGATCTGCCGACCTATGCCTTCCAGCGCACCCACTTCTGGCTGGAGTCCGAGGCCATCGACGCCGCCGGTGATGTGGCATCGGTGGGGCTGGATTCGGCCGGGCACCCGCTGCTGGGGGCCGCCGTTCCGCTGCCCGACTCGGATGGTTTCCTGCTCACCGGCCGGCTCTCGCTCCGTACCCATCCCTGGCTCGCCGACCACGCGGTGCTGGGCCGGGTCATCCTGCCCGGTACGGCGTTCGTCGAGCTGGCGTCGCGGGCCGGTGACGCGGTGGGCTGTGACCGGTTGGAGGAGCTGACGCTGGAGGCGCCCCTGGTGCTGCCCGACGAAGGTGCGGTCCAGGTGCAGCTGGTCGTGAGCGGGCCCCGGCCGGATGGACAGCGCGAGTTCAGCGTGCATGCCCGCCGTGACGACGTCGCGAACGCGTCGTGGACGTGCCACGCGAAGGGCATGCTGGCCCTGAACTCCACCGCCGTCGACGGGACGGCGGGCCCGGCGGACTTGACGGCATGGCCACCCGCCGACGCGCAGGCGGTCGAGATCGCGGGCTTCTACGAGGATGTGGCCGCCACCGGGCTGGCGTACGGGCCGGTGTTCCGAGGGCTGCGCGCCGTCTGGCGCAAGGGCGACGAGGTCTTCGCCGATGTGGCGCTGCCGGAGGGGTCGCGCGCCGACGCGGCCCGGTTCGGGCTGCATCCCGCGCTGCTCGATGCGGCGCTGCACGCGTGGCTGGTGTGCGCCGCCGCCTCGTCTTCGGAGGGGGACGGGATCCGGCTGCCGTTCGTGTGGAGCGGTGTGTCCTTGCACGCCACCGGCGCGACCTCGCTGCGGGTACGGCTGGCCCGTGCGGGCACCGATGGCATGTCCGTCCTGGTGGCCGACGCCGCCGGAACGCCGGTGGCGACGGCGGAGGCGCTGGTCACCCGGCCGGTCTCGGAGGCACAGCTCGCGCCGTCCGCCGACGACGGCGAGTCGCTGTACCGGGTGGAGTGGATCGCGGCGCCCGCCACCAGCCCGACGTCCACCACGACCCCGACGTCCACCACCACCCCGGCCCCCGCCACCGACCGGTGTGCCGTGGCCGGACCGGACCCCTTCGGCCTGGCCAGGGCGTTGACCGCGGCCGACGGATCGGTGGAGGAACACGCCGACCTCGCCGCTCTCGCAGCACATGTGCGATCCGGCGCTCCCATGCCGGACCTGGTGTTCGTGACCGTGTCCTCCGCCTCCGGCGAGGACGTCGTCCCGGCGACACACGCCGTGGCCCACCGGACCCTGGACATGGTGCGGGCGTGGTCGGCGGAGGAGGGGTTCGCAGCGTCCCGGCTGGTGTTCGTCACCCGGGGCGCGCTGGCGACCGAGGACGGTGAGGACCCGCGCGACCTGGCCGCGGCCCCGGTGTGGGGGCTGGTGCGGTCGGCGCAGGCCGAGCATCCGGACCGGTTCGTCCTGCTGGACGTGGACGGCGCCGAGCCATCACTCGCCGTGGTGCACCAGGCGGTGTCCACCGGGGAGCCGCAGCTCGCCGTGCGCGGCGCCGAGGTGCTGGTGCCACGTCTGGCACCCGGCGGCGCGAGGGGTGTGCTGACGCCACCGGACGGTACGGCGGCGTGGCGGCTGGAGGCGTCCGGAGCGGGCACGCTGGAGGGGCTGGCGCTGGCCACGGCCACGGACGCCACCCGGGAACTCGGCGAGCACGAGGTGCGGGTCGCCGTGCGCGCCACGGGCCTGAACTTCCGCGATGTCCTCATCTCCCTGGACATGTATCCGGACGAGGCCATGATGGGTGGCGAGGGTGCCGGTGTGGTCATGGCCACCGGCCCCGGTGTGACGTCCCTCGCCGTCGGCGACCGGGCGATGGGGCTGTGGTCCGGTGGTTTCGGGCCGTTGGCCGTGGTGGACCACCGCACCCTGGTGCGGATCCCGGACGGCTGGTCCTTCACCGAGGCCGCGTCCGTCCCCGTGGCGTTCGTGACGGCCTTGTACGCGCTGCGGGAGCTGGCGGGCGTACGGCGCGGTGAATCACTGCTGGTCCATTCCGCCGCCGGTGGCGTGGGAATGGCGGCCGTGCGGCTGGCGCGGGCCTGGGGCGTCGAGGTGTTCGCGACCGCGAGCGAGGCCAAGTGGGACGTCCTGCGCGGCCTCGGGCTGGACGAGGCGCATATCGCGTCGTCGCGCACGCTGGAGTTCGAAGAGCGGTTCAGGGACTCGTCCTCGGGTCGCGGTGTGGACGTGGTCCTGGACTCCCTGTCCGGTGAGTTCGTGGACGCGTCGCTGCGGCTGCTCGCCGAGGGCGGGCGGTTCATCGAGATGGGCAAGACGGATGTGCGGTCCGCCGACGCGGTGGCCGCGGCCCGTCCGGGCGTGCTGTACCGGGCGTTCGACCTGGGGAGGCGGGCCCCGAGCGCATCGGGGAGATGCTCGCGGAGATCGTGTCCCTGTTCGAGCGTGGTGGGCTGGAGCCGCTGCCCGCACGGGTGTGGGATGTGCGCAGGGCTCCCGAGGCGTTCCGGTTCATGAGCCAGGCGCGCCATGTGGGCAAGCTGGTGCTGAGCGTTCCGGCCGCGCCGGCCCCGGAGGGGACCGTACTGATTACCGGCGCCGGTGGCGTCCTGGGCGGACTGATCGCCCGGCATCTGGTGGCGGAGCACGGCATCCATCGGCTGCTGCTGGTCAGCCGCCGTGGCCGCGCGGCCGAGAGCATGGCGGCGCTCGAGGCCGAACTGACGGCCCTGGGGGCTTCGGTCACCATCGCCGCCTGCGATGTCGCCGATCGCGACGCGCTGGCCGACCTGCTGGCCGACCTCCCCGACGGACACGGCCTGACCGGTGTGGTCCACGCCGCGGGCATCCTGGACGACGGAACGGTGGCCTCGCTGACACCGGAGCGGCTCGACGCGGTGCTGCGCGCGAAGGTCGACGGAGCGTGGCATCTGCACGAGCTGACGCGCCGTTTCGATGTGGCCATGTTCGCCCTGTTCTCGTCGACCGCCGGTGTCCTGGGGTCCGCGGGACAGGCCAACTACGCCGCCGCCAACACGTTCCTGGACGGACTGGCCCAGCGGCGCCGGGCGATGGGCCTGCCCGGAGTGTCGCTCGCCTGGGGTCTGTGGGCCGAGCGCACCGGAATGACCGGACACCTCGGCCAGGCGGACCTCTCGCGGATGACACGGGTCGGACTGGTGCCGTTCCCCACCGAGGACGGGCTGCGGCTGTTCGACACGGTCGGCCGGCTGGCCGAGGGTGTGGTGGTGCCCGCGCGGTTCGACCTCGGCCACCTGGCGGCCGCCGCCGACGCCACGCCCGTACCCCCGTTGCTCCACGGACTCGTACGACGGCCCGTCGCGCCCCGGCGCGCCTCGGCCCAGGAAGACCCCGGCTCGCGTGAGGCGCCGCTGGCGCGGCGGCTGGCCGGACTCGGCCAGGGGGAGAGGCAGCGAACGCTGCTGCGTCTGGTCCAGGAACACGCCGCCACGGTCCTCGGCCACGGCACGGCATCCGCGGTGGTCACCGACCGCGGCTTCCTGGAGCTCGGCTTCGACTCGCTCACCGCGGTCGAGCTGCGCAACCGGCTGAACGCGGCCACCGGGCTGCGGCTGCCCGCCACCCTCATCTTCGACTACCCCACGCCCGCCGCGCTGGCCGGACACCTGGGGGAGGAGATCAACCCCGTGGCGGCGACGGACGCCCCGTCGGACGTGGCCGCCGAACTCGACCGGCTGGAAGCCGCGTTGCTCGGAACCGATACGGCAGCCGACGACGCCACCCGCCCGATGGTGGCCGAGAGGCTGAAGCGCCTGCTGTCCCACTGGGACGGGGACCGTGGCGGCCCGTCGCCGTACGGCCCGGCCGGTGGCCCCGCCACCGGTCCCGGCGACGCGGACGACGTCGCCGAGCACCTGGAGACGGTCGCGGCCGACGAGCTCCAGCGCCTCCAGGACGTGGAGTCCGCGGCCCGCGAACCGATCGCGATCGTCGGAATGAGCTGCCGCTTCCCGGCGGGGTGCGCTCCCCGAGGAGTTCTGGCGGCTGCTGAGCGGGGCCGAGGACGCCATCACACCGTTCCCCGACGACCGCGGCTGGGACCTCGGCTCGCTCTACGACGCGGACCCCGACCGGCCCGGCACCTCCTACGCGCGCGAGGGCGGATTCCTGCACGACGTGGGCGACTTCGACGCCGACTTCTTCGGGATCTCACCGCGTGAGGCGCTGGCGATGGATCCCCAGCAGCGGCTGCTGCTGGAGACTTCGTGGGAGGCCGTCGAACGGGCGGGCATCGACCCGGCCTCGCTCAGGGGCAGCCGGTCCGGAGTGTTCGTCGGAGCCGTGGCCCCCGACTACGGGCCCCGGGTGCACGAGGCCACCGACGGCGTCGAGGGCCACTTGGTGACCGGCAGCGCCATCAGCGTCGTGTCCGGTCGCGTGGCCTACTCCCTGGGCCTGGAGGGCCCGGCCGTGACGGTGGACACCGCGTGTTCCTCGTCGCTGGTCGCCCTGCACCTGGCCGTACAGGCCCTGCGCCAGGGGGAGTGCTCCCTCGCCCTGGCCGGTGGCGTCACCGTCATGGCCACGCCCGGCACCTTCATCGGCTTCAGCCGGCAGCGCGGGCTCGCGCCCGACGGCCGGTGCAAGCCCTTCGCGGCGGCGGCCGACGGTTTCGGGCCCGCCGAGGGCGTCGGCATGCTGTTCCTGGAGCGGCTCTCCGACGCACACCGCAACGGGCACCCCGTGCTGGCCGTCGTCCGGGGCACGGCGACCAACCAGGACGGCGCGAGCAGCGCGCTCTCCGCCCCCAACGGCCCGTCCCAGCAGCGGGTGATCCGGCAGGCGCTGGCCAACGCCGGGCTCACGGCCGGGCAGGTCGACGCCGTCGAGGCGCACGGGACGGGAACGAAGCTGGGCGACCCGATCGAGGCACAGGCCCTGCTGGCCACCTATGGCCGTGAGCGCGCCGAGGACCAGCCGCTGCTGCTGGGGTCGGTCAAGTCGAACATCGGACATACGCAGGCGGCGGCCGGCGTGGCCGGTGTGATGAAGATGGTGCTGGCGATGCGCCACGGCATGCTGCCCCGCACCCTGCACATCGACCAGCCGTCCCCCCACGTGGACTGGTCGGCGGGCACCGTCGAGCTTCTCACCCGGGCCACGGCATGGCCCGAGGGTGAGGAGCCGCGCCGGGCCGGTGTGTCCTCCTTCGGCATCAGCGGCACCAACGCCCACGCCATCATCGAGCAGGCGCCGCCACCGGCCGCTACCGACGCCGCTCCTGGTGCGGACGTGGCGAGCGTGGCGGAGGAAGCGGCGGTGCCCCCGACGGCGCTGCCGCTCGTCCCCTGGCCGATGTCCAGCAAGTCCGAGGCGGCGCTGCGCGCCCAGGCCACGCGGCTGCTGGACCACGTGGAGCGGCACCCGGAGGTCGCGGCCGAGGACATCGGACTGTCCCTCGCCACCACGCGGACCGCCTTCGACCACCGCACGGTCGTGCTGGCCCCGGACCGTGCGGAGGCCGCACGGATCCTGGCCGACCACCTCGCCGGCCGGGGCACCTCCGGACTGGTCGAAGGCGTCGCCAAGCGCAGCGCCGGGGTCGCCTTCGTCTTCCCCGGCCAGGGGTCGCAGTGGGTGGGCATGGCGGCCGGGCTGCTGGATTCCTCGCCGGTGTTCGCCCGGCGGATCGACGAGTGCGCGGCGGCCCTGGCGCCGCATGTGGACTGGTCGCTGGTGGAAGTCCTCAGTGACCCCGCGGCGCTGGAGCGGGTGGATGTCGTGCAGCCCGTCCTGTTCGCGGTGATGGTGTCGCTGGCGGAGCTGTGGCGCTCGTACGGCGTGGAGCCATCGGCCGTCATCGGCCACTCGCAGGGGGAGATCGCGGCGGCGTGTGTGGCGGGTGCGTTGTCGCTGGAGGACGCCGCGCGCGTCGTAGCCCTGCGCAGCCGGGCCCTGCTGGCGCTGTCCGGGCGCGGTGGCATGGTGTCGGTGTCGCTGCCCGTGGAGCGCGTACGGGCGCGGCTCGCGGCGTGGGGCGAGCGGCTGTCGGTGGCGGCGGTGAACGGCCCCTCGGCGGTCGTGGTCTCCGGCGACGCCGACGCGCTGGACGAGCTGCTGGCCGTGTGTGAGGCGGAGGAGGTCCGGGCGCGCCGCGTCCCCGTGGACTACGCCTCGCACTCCGCCCACGTCGAGAGCATCGAGGACGAGATCCGGCGCACCCTCGCCGGGATCGCCCCGCGCTCCTCCGCGGTGCCGTTCTACTCCACGGTGACCGGCGGAGTGCTGAACACAACCGAGCTCGACGCCGGTTACTGGTACCGCAATCTGCGCGCGACGGTGCGTTTCGACGAGACCCTACGGGTACTCCTCGACGAGGGATTCCAGACGTTCGTGGAGGCCAGCGCACATCCGGTCCTCACCATGGGCATCGAGCAGACGGCCGAGGGCCACGGCACCCCCGTGGCGGCCGTCGGCTCGCTGCGCCGTGACGAAGGCGGCCCGGAACGGTTCCTGACCTCCCTGGCCGAGGCCCACGTCGGCGGCATCGCCATCGACTGGCGGACGGTGTTCGCCGGAACCGGTGCGCACCCCGTCGACCTGCCCACCTACGCCTTCCAGCACCAGCGCTACTGGCTCACCTCGGCCACCACCGCGCGCCCCACCGACGGCACCCCGGCCGAAGACAGCGCGGACGCCCACTTCTGGCAGGCCGTGGAGCGCGAGGACGCCGAGGCGCTGGCCGCCACGCTCCAGGTCGAATCCACCGAGCAGCACGCCTCGTTGGGCACCGTCCTGCCCGCCCTCGCCCAGTGGCGTCGGCAGCGCCGCTCCGAATCGACCGTGGACGAATGGCGCTACCGCGCGATCTGGCGCCCCAAGAGCGGCACCCCGGCCGCCTCGCTTCCGGGGCCATGGCTGCTGCTGGCGCCCAGCTCCCGCACAGACGACCCGCTGGTCACGGCCTCCCGCGAGGCGCTCGCGGCACACGGCGCCGATGTCGTCCTCGTCGAACTGGGCGCGGACGACGCACACCGCGCCACGATGGCCGAGCGGCTGCGCGCCGCCACCGCCGACCACCCGCTGGACACGCTGTCCGGCGTGCTGTCACTGCTGCCGCTGGACGAACACCCGTCCCCCGACCATCCCGTGGCCACCACCGGCCTGGCCCTGACCCTCGCCCTGATCCAGGCCCTCGACGACCTCGGCGTCCGCGCCCCGCTGTGGTGCGCCACCCAGGGCGCGGTGTCCATCGGCAGCTCCGATCCGCTCACCAGCCCCGCCCAGGCGACGGTGTGGGGTATGGGCCGGGTGGCCGGAGTGGAGTACCCGGACAGCTGGGGCGGGCTGATCGACCTTCCGCACACCATGGACGCCCGGGCCGGGGCCCGGCTCGCCGGAGTGCTCGCGGACGGCGGCCCCGAGGACCAGGTCGCGATCCGCGCCTCGGGCGTGATGCTGCGGCGGCTCGAGCCCGCACCCCTCGGGAACACCCCCGCGCCGCGCACCTGGAAGCCCCGCGGCACGGTCCTCATCACCGGTGGCACCGGCGCCCTCGGCACCCATCTGGCCCGGTGGCTGGCGGACAACGGCGCCGAACACCTGGTGCTGACCAGCCGCCGCGGGCTCGCCGCCCCCGGCGCCGAAGACCTGGTCGCCGAACTCGCCGACCAGGGCACCCGGGTCACGGTCGCCGCCTGCGACGTGGCGGACCGCGCCGCGCTCCAGCGCGTCCTCGCGTCCGTACCCGGCGACCGTCCGCTCACCGCCGTCATCCACGCCGCGGCCCATATCGACCTGGCCGGGCTGGGCGCCACGACCTCGGCGGAGTTCGCCCGGGTCATGGACGCGAAAGTGGCGGGCGCTGCCCATCTGGACGAGCTGCTGGGCGACACCCCGCTGGACGCGTTCGTGCTGTTCTCCTCGGTGTCCGGGCTGTGGGGCGTGGGCGACCACGGCGCGTACGCCGCCGCCAACGCCTACCTGGACGCGCTCGCCGAGCGCCGGAGGGCGAACGGCCTGACCGCCACCTCGGTGGCCTGGGGAGTGTGGGACGCCACCGGCGACAACATGCCCGAGGCCCTGGACCTGGACCAGTTGCGGCGGCGTGGACTGCGGTTCATGGACCCGGCGCTCGGCATCGCCGCGCTGCGGCAGACGCTCGACCACGACCAGACCCACCTGGCGATCGCCGATATCGACTGGGAGAACTTCATCCCGGTCTTCACCTCCGCCCGCCCCAGCCCGCTGCTGGACGAACTGCCCGCGATGCGACGTATCGAGGAGGGTGCCGACACCGCCGGAGCGGTCACGAACACGTCGGCCGACGCCTCCTCGGGACTGCGGCAGCGGCTGACCGGACTGACCCCCACCGAGCGTGAGCACACCGTCCTGGAGCTGGTGCGCGCGCAGGTGGTGGCCGTCCTGGGACACGCCACCTCGGACGCGGTGGACTCCGAGCGCGCGTTCAAGGACCTCGGCTTCGACTCGCTGACGGCCGTCGAACTGCGCAACCGGCTGAACGCGGCCACCGGGCTGCGCCTGCCCGCCACGCTGGCCTTCGACTACCCCAGCACCGCCGTCCTGAGCGAGCACATCCTCACCGAGCTGACGGGGGCGACGGCCGACGAGGCGGACATCCCCGCCCTCCCGCGGACGGCGGCGGGGCGGAGATGGCCCGGGCCGTGCCGATGGACTCCGATGACGACCCCATCGCCATCGTCGCGATGAGCTGCCGCTATCCGGGTGGCGTGTCCTCCCCCGAGGAGCTGTGGCAGCTCATCATGTCCGGCGGTGACGCGATCGGCGGGCTGCCGACCGACCGTGGCTGGGACATCGAGGGCATCTACCACCCGGACCCGGACGCGCCCGGCAAGACGTATGTGCGTGAGGGCGGTTTCCTCTACGGCGCGGGTGACTTCGACCCGGCGTTCTTCGGGATCTCGCCACGTGAGGCGCTGGCGATGGACCCCCAGCAGCGGCTGCTGCTGGAGACCTCCTGGGAAGCCTTCGAGCGTGCCGGAGTGCCCGCGCTCACGCTGCGCGGCAGCCGCACCGGCGTCTTCATCGGCTCCAACTACCAGGAATACGGGCCGCGTGTGCACGAGGCGCCCGAGGGCTCCGAAGGCCACCTGATGACGGGAAGCGCGGCCAGCGTCGTGTCCGGACGCGTCGCGTACGCCTTCGGCTTCGAGGGCCCCGCGGTGACGGTGGACACCGCGTGCTCCTCGTCGCTGGTGGCACTGCACCTGGCGGCGCAGGCGCTGCGGAACGGGGAGTGCTCACTGGCGCTCGCCGGTGGCGTCGCGGTCATGCCGAACCCCGGCGCCCTCATCGGCTTCAGCCGCCAGCGCGGCCTGGCGCTCGACGGCCGCTGCAAGGCGTTCGCGGGAGCCGCGGACGGCATGGGGCTCGCGGAGGGTGTCGGTGTGCTGCTGCTGGAGCGGCTGTCCGACGCCCGGCGGAACGGACA
The DNA here is from genome assembly GCA_005405945.1 of Streptomyces violaceusniger. GTDB lineage: Bacteria > Actinomycetota > Actinomycetes > Streptomycetales > Streptomycetaceae > Streptomyces > Streptomyces violaceusniger. The sequence continues at coordinate 1,470,186 of BJHW01000001.1, read as the reverse complement.
CCGGGTGCTGGCCGTGGTGCGGGGCAGCGCGGTCAACCAGGATGGCGCGTCGAACGGTTTGACGGCGCCGAACGGTCCCTCCCAACAGCGGGTGATCCGGGTGGCGCTGGAGAGCGCTCGGCTGTCGGCCGCCGAGGTGGACGCGGTCGAGGCGCACGGTACGGGCACGAAGCTGGGCGATCCCATCGAGGCCCAGGCGCTGCTCGCGACCTATGGGCGGGAGCGGAGCGCCGAGGACCGGCCGCTGTGGCTGGGGTCGGTGAAGTCCAACATCGGTCATACGCAGGCCGCCGCGGGTGTGGCCGGTGTGATGAAGATGGTGCTCGCGATGCGGCACGGTGTGCTGCCGAGGACGCTGCACATCGATGAGCCGTCGCCGCATGTGGACTGGTCGTCGGGTGCGGTGGAGTTGCTGACGGATGCGGTGGAGTGGCCGGAGACGGATCGTCCGCGGCGTGCGGGTGTGTCGTCGTTCGGGATCAGTGGCACCAACGCGCACGTCATCCTGGAACACCTCCCGGAGGAGCAGCCCGTCGCCGGGCCGGTGACCGACGGGCTCGAGGAGCCCGAGGAGTCGGCGCTGGTGCCGTGGGTGGTGTCGGCGAAGTCCGAGGGCGCGCTGCGGGCGCAGGCGGGGCTTTTGCTGCCCTATGCCCGGGGTGGGGCCGAGGCGGAGGCGTCGGACGCGTCGGTGGCCGATGTGGCGTTGTCGCTGGCCACGACGCGGTCGGCCCTCGATGAGCGGGCGGTGGTGCTGGCGACCGACGGCGAGGGGTTTGCCGCCGGGCTGCGGGCGCTGGTGGATGGTGTACCGGCGGCGGGTGTGGTGCGGGGTTCGGTGGTGCCGGGGAAGCTGGCGGTGTTGTTCTCGGGGCAGGGTAGTCAGCGGGTTGGGATGGGCCGGGAGCTGTATGAGGCGTTCCCGGTGTTCGCGGACGCGTTCGATGAGGTGTGTGCGCTGTTCGATGGGGTGTTGGAGCGTCCGCTGCGGGATGTGGTGTTCGGGGATGCGGTGGGGCTGGATGAGACCGGGTTTACGCAGTGTGGGTTGTTCGCGGTGGAGGTGGGGCTGTTCCGGTTGGTGGAGTCGTGGGGTGTGCGGCCGGATTTTGTGGCGGGGCATTCGATTGGTGAGTTGGTGGCGGCGTGTGTGGCGGGGGTGTTGTCGCTTGCGGATGCGTGTGTGTTGGTGGCGGCTCGTGGGCGGTTGATGCAGGGGTTGCCGTCGGGTGGGGTGATGGTGTCGGTGCGGGCGGCTGAGGCGGTTGTGCTTCGGTTGCTGGCCGGTCGTGAGGCTGAGGTGAGTGTGGCGGCGGTCAATGGGCCGCGTTCGACCGTGATTTCCGGTGCGGAAGAGGCGGTGGTGGAGGTTGTTGGGCTGCTGGAGGCCGAGGGCGTCAAGACCAAGCGGTTGCGTGTCTCGCATGCGTTCCATTCGCCGTTGATGGAGCCGATGCTGGCGGAGTTCCGGCAGGTGGCCGAGGGGCTGTCGTACGCGCCTCCGCGTATTCCCGTCGTGTCGAATGTGACGGGCCTGGTGGCGGATGCCGAGGCGCTGTGCTCCGCCGAGTACTGGGTGCGGCACGTCCGCGAGACGGTGCGGTTCGCGGACGGTGTGCGGTGCCTGGCCGGGCAAGGCGTGGTCAGCTACCTGGAGCTGGGCCCCGACGGGATCCTCTCCGGCATGGGGCAGGAGTGTGTCCCGGACGCCGCCTTCGCCCCCGTTCTCCGCAGCGGTTGGGACGAGACCGCCTCGGTCTTGGAGGGGCTGGCCCAGATCCATGTGCGGGGTCGCTCCGTGGACTGGGCCGCCCTGCTCGCACCGGCGCGCCCCCGGACCGTCGAACTGCCCACGTATCCCTTCCAGCGGGAGCACTTCTGGCTGGAGTCGTCCGCCACCACGGCTGAGACGGGCCCCATGGACGCGGTGGACACCGACTTCTGGGACGCCGTGGAGCGTGAGGATCTGCCCGCGCTCACCGACACGCTGGCGGTCGTGGACGAGAACGGCGCCGGTGAATCGCTGGCGGCGGTGCTGCCGGTGCTGTCGTCGTGGCGTCGCCGTGGACGTGAGCGCGCCACGGTGGACGGGTGGCGCTACCGCGTTTCCTGGTCGCCGGTGTCCGACGGGGCGGGGACGGTAACGGGTCCGTGGCTGGTGGCGGTCCCCGCGGGCATGACCGCCGACCCGTGGGTGTCGGCGTGTGTGGACGCGCTTGCCGTACGTGGTGCACGGCCGGTCGTGGTCGAGCTGGCGCCCGATGACGCCGACCGTGAGCCGGCGGCGGCTCGACTGCGTGAGGCTCTGGCCGGACCCGAAGCGGCTGATGTCACAGGCGTGTTGTCCCTGCTGGCACTGGCCGAGGGCCGACACGGTCAGCATCGGTCGGTGCCCCTGGGTGTGGCATTGACGCTGTCGCTGGTGCAGGCGGTGGGCGATGCGGGCCTGGCCGCTCCCATGTGGTGTGCGACGCGGGGTGCGGTGGCGGTCGCTGGCTCCGAGGACGTGCGCGCGGTGGAGCAGGCGGCGGTGTGGGGGCTGGGCCGGGTTGCCGGTCTGGAGGTGCCCGAGCGGTGGGGTGGTCTGCTGGACCTTCCCGAGGTGTGGGATGCGCGGGTGGGGGATCGGCTGGTGGGTGTGGTGAGCGGTCGTACGGGTGAGAGCGAGGTTGCGGTGCGTGGTTCGGGGGTCTTCGCGCGCCGTATCGTCCGGGTGTCGGCCGGTGGGCAGGGCGTCGGGGGCTGGGGGGCTTCGGGCACTGTGCTGGTGACTGGTGGTACGGGTGCGTTGGGGGCCCATGTGGCGCGGTGGCTGGCGGGGCGGGTGCGGAGCATCTGCTGCTGGTGTCGCGTCGTGGTCCTGAGGCTGTGGGTGTGGGGGAGTTGTGTGCCGAGCTCGGGAGGTCGGTGCTCGGGTGACGGTCGTGGCGTGTGATGTGGGTGACCGTGAGGCGTTGGCGGGTGTGTTGGCGGGGGTGCCGGAGGAGTTGCCGTTGACGGCGGTGGTGCATGCGGCGGGTGTGCTGGATGATGGTGTGCTGGACGGGCTGTCGGTGGAGCGGTTCGAGGGTGTGCTGCGGGCGAAGTCGGAGGCGGCGTGGCATCTGCATGAGCTGACGCGGGAGCTGGAGCTGACGGCCTTCGTTTTGTTCTCCTCGTTCTCGGGGACGGTGGGTGCCGTTGGGCAGGCCAACTATGCGGCGGCGAACGCGATTTTGGACGCGTTGGCGGAGTGGCGGCGCGGTGCGGGGCTCCCGGCCACCTCGGTGGCCTGGGGTCCCTGGGCCGACCACGGCATGGCCGTCAGCAGCGCCGAGGTCAGCCGCACCATCCGGCGCAATGGCATGACCGCGATGGATCCCCGGCTGGCCCTGGCGGCGCTGGAGCGCGCCATCAGCCACCCCGACGCCGCCCTCGCCGTCGTCGACGCCGACTGGGAGCGTTTCGCCGACACCTTCGAGGCCCGGCGGCTGTCCCGGCTGCTCAGCGGCGTCCCGGAGGTCCGGAAGCTGACCGCGACCGCCCGGCCCGGCGACACCGACCCCGCACACACCGAGGAGTCCTCGGCACTCGTCCGCCGTCTGGAGACCTTGTCCGAGGCCGAACGGCAGCGCACCCTTCTGGAGGTCGTGCGGGCCCATGTGGCCGCCGTACTCGGCCACAGTGGTGTGGACGCCATCGGGCCCGGCCGCGCCTTCATGGAGATCGGCTTCGACTCCCTGACCGCGGTGGGCCTGCGCAACCAGCTCAGCGAGGCCACGGGCGTTCAGCTCCCGGCCACCTTGGTCTTCGACTACCCCACACCGACCGCGCTGGCCGGATATCTGCTCACCGAACTGCTCGGCGGCCACGAGCGGACGGACGGCGCGACCGCGGGCGTGGCCACGACCGCGTCCGCCGCGGCGGACGAGCCGATCGCGATCGTCTCGATGAGCTGCCGCTTCCCCGGCGACGTACGCTCCGCCGACGACCTGTGGCGGCTGCTGGCCGCCGGAGAGGACGCGGTATCGGCCTTCCCCACGGACCGTGGCTGGGACCTCGAGGGGCTGTACGACGCGGATCCGGACGCGCTCGGCAAGAGCTACGTACGCGAGGGTGCGTTCCTCTCCGAGGTGAGCGGCTTCGACGCGTCCTTCTTCGGCATCTCGCCACGTGAGGCACTGGCGATGGACCCCCAACAGCGGCTGCTGCTGGAGACGTCGTGGGAGCTGTGGGAACGGGCCGGAATCGACCCGGAAACGGTGCGCGGCAGCCGTACCGGAGTGTTCATGGGCACCAACGGGCAGGAGTACGTGTCCCTGGTCGACCGGGCCCCGGAGACCACCGAAGGCTATGTGGCCACCGGCAACGCGGCCAGCGTCGTCTCCGGCCGCATCTCCTACACCTTCGGCTTCGAGGGCCCGGCGGTCACGGTGGACACCGCCTGTTCGTCGTCCCTGGTGGCGCTGCACCTGGCCGCGCAGGCGCTGCGACAGGGCGAGTGCACCCTCGCGCTCGCCGGTGGCGTCTCGGTGATGGTGTCACCGCGTGGCTTCGTGGAGTTCAGCCGTCAGCGGGGCCTGGCGCCGGACGGCCGGTGCAAGCCGTTCGCGGCGGCCGCCGACGGCACGGCCTGGGGCGAGGGCGTGGGCATGCTGCTGCTGGAGCGGCTGTCGGACGCGCGGCGCAACGGCCACCAGGTGCTGGCGGTCGTACGTGGCTCCGCCGTCAACCAGGACGGTGCGAGCAACGGCCTCACCGCGCCCAACGGCCCGTCCCAGCAGCGGGTGATCCGCCAGGCGCTGGCCAACGCCGGGCTCCCGGCCGGACAGGTCGACGTCGTGGAAGCCCACGGGACGGGCACGACGCTGGGCGATCCGATCGAGGCGCAGGCGCTGCTGGCCACGTACGGCCGGGAGCACACCGACGACCAGCCCCTGTGGCTCGGCTCGGTCAAGTCCAACATCGGGCATACGCAGGCCGCCGCCGGTGTGGCGGGCCTGATCAAGATGGTGCTGGCCATGCGGCACGGTCTGCTGCCCGGGATGCCCAACGTGGACGAGCCCTCCCCGCACGTGGACTGGTCGCCCGGCACCGTCCAGCTGCTGACCGACGCCACGCCGTGGCCCGAGACCGGTCGGCCGCGGCGGGCGGGCGTGTCCTCCTTCGGCGTCAGCGGCACCAACGCGCACGTCATCCTCGAGCAGGCGCCTTCGGCGCGACCGGTGGCCGAGCGGCCCGCCGTGGACGAGCCCGCCGGCGGCCTGGGGCGGCTGCCCGTCACTCCCTGGCTGGTCTCGGGCAAGTCCGAGGCCGCGCTGCGGACACAGGCGGACCGGCTGCTGGCGCATGTGCGCGAGCGAGCGGAGCTTTCGGCCGATGACATCGGCCTGTCGTTGGCGACCACGCGCAGTGCGTTCGAGCACCGTGCGGTGGTGCTGGCCGGGGACCGGGACGGTCTGCTCGATGGCGTGGCGGCACTCGCGGAGGGCCGTGACACCTCGGGGCTGATCCGAGGTGCGGCCGGTGCTGACGGGCGTGCGGTGTTGGTCTTCCCTGGTCAGGGGGCGCAGTGGGTGGGGATGGCGGCGGGGTTGCTGGAGTCGTCGCCGGTGTTCGCGGAGCGGATGGGTGAGTGTGCGGCGGCGTTGGCGCCGTTCGTGGAGTGGTCGTTGGTGGATGTGCTCGGCGATGCGGCGGCGTTGGAGCGGGTGGATGTGGTGCAGCCGGTGTTGTGGGCGGTGATGGTGTCGCTGGCTGAGTTGTGGCGTTCGTACGGGGTGGAGCCCGCGGCGGTCATCGGTCATTCGCAGGGTGAGATCGCGGCGGCGTGTGTGGCGGGTGCGTTGTCGTTGGAGGACGCGGCGCGTGTGGTGGCGTTGCGGAGCAAGGCGCTGCGGGCGCTGTCGGGGCTGGGTGGGATGGTGTCGGTGTCGTTGCCGGTGGTGGCCGTACGGGAGCGGTTGGGCCGGTGGGGTGAGCGGTTGTCGGTGGCGGCGGTGAACGGGCCTTCGGCGGTCGTGGTCTCCGGTGACGCCGACGCGTTGGACGAGCTGCTGGCGGCCTGCGAGGCGGACGGCATCCGGGCGCGTCGCATCCCGGTCGACTACGCCTCGCACTGCGCTCATGTGGAGTCCATCGAGGGCGAGTTGCTGCATGAGCTCGCGAGGATCAGCCCTCGGTCGGCGTCCATTCCCTTCTATTCGACGGTGACCGGCGGCGTGCTCGATACGGCCGACCTGGACGCCGCCTACTGGTACCGCAATCTGCGCCGGACCGTGCGCTTCGACGAGACCGTACGCGCCCTGCTGGCCGCTGGCTTCGATACGTTCATCGAGGCCAGCGCCCACCCCGTCCTGACGATGGGCGTGGAGCAGACCGCCGAGGACCACGGCACCCGTGTCACCGCCGTCGGATCCCTGCGCCGCGACGAAGGCGGGCTCGGCCGGTTCGCCACCTCCCTCGCCGAGGCGTACGTGGGCGGCGCGTCCGTGGACTGGGCGGGGATGTTCGCGGGTACGGGCGCCCGTCGCGTCGATCTGCCGACGTACGCCTTCCAGCACCAGCGCTACTGGGTCGAGCCCTCAGCCGTGGCGGGCGACGTGTCGTCGGCCGGGCTGGTCTCCGCCGACCATCCCCTGCTCGGCGTGGCGGTCGCGCTGCCCGAGTCCGGCGGACAGCTGTTCACCGGTCGGCTCTCGCTTCGTACGCACCCGTGGCTGGCCGACCACACCATCTACGGCACGGCGCTGCTCCCCGGGTCCGCCCTGGTCGAGTTGGCGCTGCGAGCCGGTGACGCGGTCGGCTGCGGGCACCTGGAGGAGCTGACGCAGGAAACGCCCCTCGCCCTCCCCGAGAGCGGCGCCGTCCAACTGCAACTGACGGTCGGAGGCCCGGACGACTCCGGACGACGCACCGTGAACCTCTACTCCCGCTTCGAGGACGGGCCTGCCGACCTCCCGTGGACCCACCATGCCACCGGTGTGCTGACCACGGAGGGGCCCACGGCGCCGGCGGAGACCGGGCTCGGTCAGTGGCCACCGGCGGACGCCGAGCCGATCGACCTCGCCGACCGGTACCCGAGCGCGGCGGCGCTCAACGGTGTCGAGCACGGTCCGGCGTTCCGCGCCCTGCGCCATGCGTGGCGTCGTGGTGCGGAGATCTTCGCCGAGGTGGCGTTGGCGGAGGACATGCGCTCGGAGGCCGGTCGCTTCGGTCTGCATCCCGTGCTGCTCGACGCGACCCTGCACGCCGTGGCCGATCTCACGGCCGACGACGGCGGCCGCGTCCGGCTCCCGTACCGGTGGGCCGGGATGTCCCTGTACGCCACCGGCGCGACGACCCTGCGCGTCCGGCTCTCCACGGAACGACCCGACGGCATGGCGATCCTGCTGGCCGACGAATCGGGCCATGCGGTGGCCGACGTGGATGCCGTGGCGACACGCGCCTTCACATCGGAGCAGCTCACCGGGGCCGGAGGCCTCATGAGTCGCTGTTCCGGGTGGAGTGGATGAGTGTCCCGGCAGGCTCCGGTGTCGAGCCGGACCGCGCCCAGTGGTCGATCGTCGGCCCTGACGGCGCCGGACTGCGCACCGCGCTCGAAACGAGCGGTGGCCGGATCGACGAGTACGACGACATGGGCACGCTGCTCCGGTCCGACGCATCGGCCGCATCCGTGCCCGACCTCGTACTCCTGCCGTTCCTCACCGCCTCGGCAACCGACTCCGCCTCGGCAACCGACTCCGTCTCGGCAACCGACTCCGTCTCGGCAACCGACTCCGCCGCGGCGGAACACGACCTCGTGTCCGTGGCAGAGCAGGCACACCAGGCGACACATCGCGCCTTGGACGCGCTCCAGGTGTGGCTGGCCGAGGAGCGGTGCGCCGACTCGCGACTCGTAGTGGTGACGCGGGGTGCGGTGGCGGCCGTACCGGGTGAGGACGTGCCGGACGCGGCGGCTGCCGCGGTCTGGGGCCTGGTGCGCTCGGCGCAGGCCGAGCATCCGGATCGATTCGTCCTGGTGGATCTGGAGACCCTGGAGTGGGCCGCCGAGGCGATCGGCGCGGCGGTGGCCACCGGAGAGCCCCAACTCGCCGTACGTGGCGGCGGTGTGTGCGCCCCCAGGCTGACCCGGGCCCTGGTCCCCGTGGCGCCTCAGCGAGAGGTGGTGTGGGAGCCCGACGGCTCGGTGCTGATCACGGGCGCCAGTGGTGTGCTGGGCGGTTTGGTCGCACGGCACGTGGTCGCCCGCCACGGGGTGCGCAGCGTGGTGCTGGTGTCGCGTCGCGGCCGCGACACGGCGGGTGCGGCGGAGCTGGAAGCCGAGCTCGCCGACATCGGCGCACGCGTCGTGTTCGAGGCGTGCGATGTCGCCGACCGTGAGGCGTTGACGGGGGTGCTGGCGCGCATTCCGGCGGATCGTCCGTTGCGTGGTGTGGTGCATGCCGCAGGTGTGCTGGACGACGGTCTGGTGGAGTCGTTGACGCCGGAGCGTATCGACGCGGTGTTGCGGCCGAAGGTCGATGCGGCGGTGCATCTGGAAGAGTTGACGCGGGATCTGGATCTGTCGGCGTTTGTGATGTTCTCGTCGGCCGCTGCCACTTTTGGTGCGGCGGGGCAGGGGAACTATGCGGCGGCGAACATGTTTCTGGACGCTCTGGCGGCGCGCCGTCGGGCGCGTGGGCTTGCGGGGGTGTCGTTGGCCTGGGGTTTCTGGGCCGAACGCAGCGATATGACCGGCCACCTGGGCGAGGTCGACATGGCCCGGATGGCACGGTTCGGCATGACCCCCCTGGCCGCCGACGAAGGGCTCGCGCTCTTCGACGCGGCACACACGACCGATGACGCCCTGCTGGTGCCGACGCGCATGGATATCGCGGTGCTCCGCGCACACGCCCGGCCCGGAACCACCCCCGCTCTGCTGCGCCACCTCATCGGCGCCCCGGCCCGACGGGTGATCGACGCCGCCGCCGACGACCAGGGTGGTGCCACCGCCCTCGTACGCCGTCTCACGGGTCTGCCCCGGTCCGAGCGGGAGGGCGTCCTGCTGGAGCTGGTGGCCGATCACGCGGGAGCCGTGCTCGGCCATGCGGAGTCGGACACGATCGCTCCCGACCGCGCGTTCAGCGACATCGGCTTCGACTCGCTCACCGCGGTCGAGCTGCGCAACCGCCTCAACGCCGCCACCGGTCTGCGGCTTCCGGCCACGCTGGTCTTCGACTATCCGACACCGACCGCGGTCGCCCGCCACATCCTCGGCGAGGTGCTCGGCTCCGCGCCGGCCGCAGACGAAGCCCCGGCCCTCGACCGGACCCGGGCCACGCCGTCGGTGCGCAACGCCACGACCGATGACGAGCCGATCGCCATCGTCGGAATGGGCTGCCGCTTCCCGGGCGGTGTGCGTACGCCCGAAGAGCTGTGGCAGCTGCTCATCAGCGGCGGGGACGTGATCTCGGGGCTGCCCGACGATCGCGGCTGGGACCTGGAGGGTCTGTATCACCCGGACCCCGATCACCGGGGCACGGCGTATGCGCGTGAAGGTGGTTTCCTGTACGACGCCGGTGATTTCGATCCCGAGTTCTTCGGCATCTCGCCGCGTGAGGCGCTGGCGATGGATCCGCAGCAGCGGCTGCTGCTGGAGACGTCGTGGGAGGCGCTGGAGCGGGCCGGTATCGACCCGGCGTCGGTACGCGGCAGCCAGACCGGTGTGTTCTGCGGGCTGACCTACCACGACTACACCGATGCGGTGCAGCAGGCCGGCGAGGCCACCGAGGGTTACCTCATGACGGGCAACGCCGGAAGTGTCGCCTCGGGGCGCATCTCCTACACCTTCGGCTTCGAGGGGCCCGCGGTGACGGTGGACACCGCCTGCTCGTCGTCCCTGGTGGCCCTGCACTGGGCCGCCCAGGCGCTGCGGCAGGGCGAGTGCTCGCTGGCCCTCGCGGGCGGCGCCACCGTCATGGCCAGCCCCCTCGCGTTCGTCGAGTTCAGCCGCCAGCGCGGACTGGCCCCGGACGGGCGCTGCAAGCCCTTCGCGGGAGCCGCGGACGGCACCGGCTGGGCCGAGGGCGTCGGGATGCTGCTGCTGGAACGGCTGTCGGACGCCCGGCGGAACGGTCACCAGGTGCTCGCGGTGGTGCGCGGCAGCGCCATCAACCAGGATGGCGCGTCGAACGGTTTGACGGCGCCGAACGGGCCCTCACAGCAGCGGGTGATCCGGGCGGCGTTGGAGAGCGCTCGGCTGTCGGCCGCCGAGGTGGACGCGGTCGAGGCGCACGGTACTGGCACGAAGCTGGGCGATCCGATCGAGGCGCAGGCGTTGCTGGCGACGTACGGGCAGGAGCGGGCGGCCGAGGACCGGCCGCTGTGGCTGGGTGCGATCAAGTCGAACATCGGCCATGCGCAGGCGGCTGCCGGTGTGGCGGGTGTGATGAAGATGGTGCTGGCGATGCGGCATGGAGTACTGCCGAAGACGTTGCATGTCGATGAGCCGTCGCCGCATGTGGACTGGTCGGCGGGTGCGGTCGAGCTGTTGACGGATGCGGTGGAGTGGCCGGAGACGGGCCGCCCGCGGCGTGCGGGTGTGTCGTCGTTCGGGATCAGTGGCACCAACGCGCACGTCATCCTGGAACACCTCCCGGAGGAGCAGCCCGTCGCCGGGCCGGTGACCGGCGAGCCTGAGGAGTCGGCGCTGGTGCCGTGGGTGGTGTCGGCGAAGTCCGAGGATGCGCTGCGGGCGCAGGCCGAACGGTTGCTGACCTACGCCCGGGGTCGGGCCGGGGCGGAGGCGTCGGTGGCCGATGTGGCGTCTTCGCTGGTCACGACACGTAGCGCGTTTGAGCATCGTGCTGTGGTGCTGGCTGCTGACCGCCAGGGTTTCGAGGCCGGGCTGGAAGCGCTGGTGGATGACGTACCGGCGGCGGGTGTGGTGCGGGGCTCTGTGGTGCCGGGCAAGTTGGCGGTGTTGTTCTCGGGGCAGGGCAGTCAGCGGGTCGGGATGGGCCAGGGGCTGTATGAGGCGTTTCCGGTGTTCGCGGATGCCTTCGATGAGGTGTGTGGGCACTTTGAGGGCGCGCTGGAACGTTCGCTGCGGGAGGTGATCCGTGGGGACGTGGAGGGGCTGGATGAGACCGCGTATACCCAGTGTGGGTTGTTCGCGGTGGAGGTGGCGCTGTTCCGGTTGGTGGAGTCGTGGGGTGTGCGGCCGGACTTCGTGGCCGGGCATTCGATCGGTGAGTTGGTGGCGGCGTATGTGGCGGGGGTGTTGTCGCTTGCGGACGCGTGTGCGTTGGTGGCGGCTCGCGGTCGGCTGATGCAGGGGTTGCCGTCGGGTGGGGTGATGGTGTCGGTGCGGGCCGCCGAGGCGGATGTGCTGCCGTTGCTGGCCGGTCGCGAGGCCGAGGTGAGTGTGGCGGCGGTCAACGGTCCGCGCTCGACCGTGATTTCCGGTGCGGAAGAGGCGGTGGTGGAGGTCGCCGGGCTGCTGGAGGCCGAGGGCGTCAAGACCAAGCGGTTGCGCGTCTCGCATGCGTTCCATTCGCCGTTGATGGAGCCGATGCTGGCGGAGTTCCGGCAGGTGGCAGAGGGGCTGTCGTACGCGCCTCCGCGTATTCCCGTCGTGTCGAATGTGACGGGCCTGGTGGCGGATGCCGAGGCGCTGTGCTCCGCCGAGTACTGGGTGCGGCACGTCCGCGAGGCCGTGCGGTTCGCGGACGGTGTGCGGAGTCTGGCGGACGCGGGAGTCACCACCTACCTGGAGCTGGGCCCGGACGAGGTTCTGTCCACGATGGGTGAGCAGTGCCTGCCGGAGGAGACGACAGATGTCGCCGTCTTCCTACCGGCCGCGCGCTCCGGTCGCGACGAGGTCGAGACCGCGCTGACGCTTGCCGCCGGGGCTCATGTCCGAGGTGTGCCGGTGGACTGGACGGCCGTGCTCGCCGCCATCGCCGTACGACCGGCCCGGCGGGTGGAGCTGCCGACGTACGCCTTCCAACGCACGCGCTACTGGGTCGCGACAGGCGCGGCGCCTGGAGCCCATCACGGCACGGCGGACGCTCCCCGCGAGCCCGCCGACGCCGAATTCTGGGACGCGGTGGAACGCGAGGACTTGTCGGCGCTCGCGGACACGCTGGCCGTCGAGAGCGAGGCCGTCACGGGTGAGTCGCTGGCGGCGGTGCTGCCGGTCCTGTCGTCGTGGCGGCGGCGTAGCCGTGAGCGGTCGCAGGTCGACGCGTGGCGCTACCGGATCGCCTGGTCGCCGGTCCCGGAGGTGGCGGCTGCGTCGCTGACGGGCTCGTGGCTGGTGGCCGTGCCCGCCGGGCTGGCCGACCACGCGTGGGTCGCGGACTGCGTGGCGGCCTTGACCACGCGGGGCGCGCTGCCCGTGGTCGTCGAGTTCGAGGATGCCGACGCTGACCGTGAGGCAGTGGCCGCACGGCTGCGCGACACCCTGGGCGGCACGGACGCCGCCGCCGATGTCACCGGGGTGCTGTCGCTGCTGGCTTTGGCCGAGGGGCGGCACGGCCGGTATGCGGCGGTGCCATCGGGCCTGGCGCTGACCTTGTCCCTGCTCCAGGGGATCGGGGACGCGGGTGTGGGCGGCCGTGTGTGGTGTGTGACGCGGGGGGCGATGGCGACGGGCGGTGCGGAGAGTCCGTTGAGCCTGGAGCAGGCGGCGGTGTGGGGGCTGGGCCGGGTTGCCGGACTGGAGGCCCCGGAGCGTTGGGGCGGCCTGGTCGACCTGCCGCAGACGCCGGACGGCCGGGCCCTGGAGCGTCTGACCGCCATCATCAGCGGCGCCACCGGTGAGGACGAGGTGGCGGTGCGGACGTCGGGCGTGTTCGCTCGCCGTGTGGTCCGTGCGGTGGTGGGTGCCGAGGGCGGGGAGGCGTGGCAGCCGTCGGGGACGGTGCTGGTGACCGGTGGTACGGGTGCGCTGGGCGCTCATGTGGCGCGGTGGCTGGCACGGGCCGGTGCGGAGCATCTGGTGTTGGTCTCGCGGCGCGGTCCGGCGGCCGAGGGCGTGGACAAGTTGCGGGCACAGCTGGCGGAGTTGGGCGCTCGGGTGACGGTTGCGGCATGTGACGTGGGCGACCGCGAGGCGGTGGCCGGGCTGTTGGCCCGAGTGCCGGAGGAGCTGCCGCTGACGGCGGTGGTGCACACGGCCGGTGTGCTGGATGACGGTGTGCTGGACGGACTGTCGGTGGACCGGTTCGAGGGTGTGCTGCGGGCGAAGTCCGAGGCGGCCTGGCATCTGCATGAGCTGACCCGCGAGCTGGACCTTTCGGCGTTCGTGCTCTTCTCCTCGTTCTCCGCGACGGTGGGCGGCGCCGGACAGGGCAACTACGCGGCGGCGAACGCCTTCCTGGACGCGCTCGCCGAACACCGCCGCGCCGAGGGCCTGCCCGCCACCTCCGTGGCCTGGGGGCCGTGGGGCGACGGTGGCATGGCCACCCATGATGCGGCCATCAGCGGCCGCATGGAGCGGTTCGGCCTGCCCGCGATGGAACCCGAACTGGCCGTCACCGCCATGGCGCGGGCCGTCAACCAGTCCGACACCTGCCCGGTCATCACCGACATCGACTGGCCACGGTTCACCGCCGGTGTCGACGGCACCCGGCTCGGCCTCCTCTTCGGCGACATCGCCGAGGTCAGGACGGCACGGCAGGCCGCCGACGCCACACTGGACGGGCAGGCCGCCGGCACCCACCGGCCGACGCTCGCCACGACACTCGCGGAGCTCCCGGCGGCGGAACGCGAACCCGCCCTGCTCGACCTGGTGCGTACGCATACGGCGGCCGTCCTCGGATACGCCACGCACGAGGGCATCGACGGCGAGCGTGGCTTCTTCGACATCGGGCTTGATTCGCTGACCGCCGTGGAACTGCGCAACCGGCTCAACGCGGCCACCGGGCTACGGCTGCGGCCGACGGCACTGTTCGACTACGGATCGCCATCGGCGCTGGCCCGCCACCTGAAGGGGGAGCTGGTCGAGGACGAGGCCGCCCCGGAGAAGTCCCTGCCCGCCGAGATCGACCGGCTCGAATCCGTCCTCACGGCCATGCCGCAGGACGACATCACCCGGACGAAGGCCATCGTCCGGCTCCAGTCGGTGCTGGCCAAGCTCAGCGAACCCGTGGGCGGGGGCGGGGGCACCGTACGGGACGACAACGCCAACGACGACCTGGAAAGCGCATCGGTGGACGAGCTCTTCGACGTCATCGACCGAGAACTCGGAGACGCCTGACATGAACGAGAACCAGTTGGTTTCTTCGAGGGGGCAGGGCCAAGTGTCAAACGAAGAGAAGCTCGTCGAGTACCTCAAGCGCGTCATGGCCGATCTGCGCCAGACGCAGCGGCGTCTCCGCGATGTCGAGGAGAAGTCCCGCGAGCCGATCGCGATCGTGGCGATGAGCTGCCGCTTCCCCGGCGGTGTGCGGTCCCCGGAGGAGCTGTGGGAGCTGCTCGCCGGTGGCAGGGACGCCGTGAGCGCGTTCCCGGAGGACCGCGGCTGGGACCTGGCGGAGCTGTACGACCCGGACCCCGACCGCTCCGGCACCTCGTACGTCAAGGAGGGCGCGTTCCTCTCCGACGCGGGCGCCTTCGATCCCACCTTCTTCGGGATCTCGCCGCGTGAGGCGCTGGCGATGGACCCGCAGCAGCGGCTGCTGCTGGAGACGTCGTGGGAGGCCATGGAGCGGGCCGGTGTCACTCCGGCGTCGTTGCGCGGCAGCAGGGCCGGTGTCTTCGTGGGCACCAACGGCCAGGACTACACCGTCGCGCTGCGGCAGGCCCCGAAGGGCGTCGAGGGCTTCCTGGCCACCAGCGGCGCGGCCAGCGTCATGTCGGGTCGGCTCTCCTACACCTTCGGCTTCGAGGGGCCCGCGGTGACGGTGGACACCGCCTGCTCGTCGTCGCTGGTGGCACTGCATCTCGCGGTGCAGTCCCTGCGGCAGGGGGAGTGCCCGCTCGCCCTCGCCGGTGGCGTGACCGTGATGTCCACGCCCGGCCTCTTCGTGGAGTTCAGCCGTCAGCGGGGTCTCGCGCCGGACGGCCGGTGCAAGGCGTTCGCGGCCGCCGCGGACGGCACGGGCTGGGGCGAGGGTGTGGGCATGCTGCTGCTGGAGCGGCTGTCGGACGCGCGGCGCAACGGCCACCCGGTGCTGGCGGTGGTACGCGGCTCCGCCGTCAACCAGGACGGCAGCAGCAGCGGCCTGACCGTGCCCAACGGCATTTCCCAGCAACGCGTCATCCTTCAGGCCCTGGCCAACGCGCGGCTTTCGGCCGCCGAGGTGGACGCGGTCGAGGCCCATGGCACGGGTACGACGCTGGGCGACCCCATCGAGGCCCAGGCGCTGCTGGCCACCTACGGGCAGGACCGCGCGGACGGCCGGCCACTGCTGCTGGGGTCGGTGAAGTCCAACCTCGGCCACACCCAGGCGGCGGCGGGTGTGGCCGGTGTGATGAAGATGGTCCTGGCCATGCAGCACGGTGCGCTGCCGAAGACCCTGCACGTCGATGAGCCGACGCCCCACGTGGACTGGTCGGCCGGCGCGGTCGAGCTGCTGGCCGAGCAGGTCGCATGGCCGGAGAGTGGCGAACCGCGCCGGGCCGGTGTGTCGGCCTTCGGCGTCAGCGGCACCAACGCCCATGTGGTGCTGGAGCAGGCGCCGGTCGCCGATGAGGACGCCGCGGCGGACGAGGGGGCGAGCGGGGACGACTCCGCGGTGGTGCCGTGGGTGCTGACGGCCCGCTCCGAGGCGGCGTTGCGGGCACAGGCGGGTCGGTTGGCGTCGTACGTGGGGGAGCGGCCGGAGCTGTCGGCCGGAGATGTCGGGTGGTCGCTGGCGACGACGCGTACCGTTTTCGAGCATCGTGCGGTGGTGCTGGCCGGGGACCGGGGTGCTTTGGCCGGTGGGGTGGCTGCGGTGGCTGAGGGTCGGGATGTGGTGGGTGTGGTGCGGGGTGTGGTTGCGGGTGGTGATGGTCGTGCGGTGTTGGTGTTTCCGGGGCAGGGGTCGCAGTGGGTGGGGATGGCTGTGGGGTTGTTGGAGTCGTCTTCGGTGTTTGCGGAGCGGTTGGGGGAGTGTGCGGTGGCGTTGGCGCCGTTTGTGGGGTGGTCGTTGGTGGATGTGTTGGGTGATGAGGTGGCGTTGGGGCGGGTGGATGTGGTGCAGCCGGTGTTGTGGGCGGTGATGGTGTCGTTGGCGGAGGTGTGGCGTTCGTTTGGGGTGGTGCCGTCGGCGGTGGTGGGTCATTCGCAGGGTGAGATTGCGGCGGCGTGTGTGGCGGGTGCGTTGTCGTTGGAGGATGGGGCGCGTGTGGTGGCGTTGCGGAGTAGGGCGTTGCGGGCGTTGTCGGGGCGTGGCGGGATGGTGTCGGTGTCGTTGCCGGTGGGGGAGGTGCGGGAGCGGCTGGGGGTGTGGGGTGAGCGGTTGTCGGTGGCGGCGGTGAACGGGCCTTCGGCGGTCGTGGTGTCCGGTGACGCGGATGCGTTGGATGAGTTGGTGGCCGTGTGTGAGGCGGAGGGGATCCGGGCGCGGCGTGTTCCGGTGGATTACGCCTCGCATTGTGCTCATGTGGAGGCCATCGAGGGCGAGTTGCTGCGGGAGCTGGCGGGGATTGATCCTCGGTCGTCGTTGGTGCCGTTCTATTCGACGGTGGCCGGTGGGGTGCTGGATACGACCGGTCTGGATGCGGGGTACTGGTATCGCAATCTGCGTCAGACGGTGCGCTTTGACGAGGCCGTCCGGGCTCTGCTGGCCGATGGTTTCCAGGTGTTTGTCGAGGCCAGTGCCCATCCGGTGCTCACGATGGGTGTGGAGCAGACGGCCGAGGAGCATGGCACCCGTGTCACCGCGGTCGGTTCGCTGCGCCGCGACGAAGGCGGTCTGGAGCGGTTTGTCACCTCACTGGCCGAGGCGTATGTCGGCGGGGCGTCTGTCGACTGGTCCACAGCGTTCCGGGGGAGGGGCGCTCGGCAGGTGGAATTGCCGACCTATGCCTTCCAGCACCAGCACTACTGGATCGAGACTCCTTCGTCGGCCGTCGGCGATGTGACATCCGCCGGTCTGGGTTCGGCTGATCATCCGTTGTTGGGTGCGGTGGTGGGGTTGGCGGGTGGGGATGGGGTGTTGTTGACGGGGCGGTTGTCGTTGGTTTCGCATGGGTGGTTGGCTGATCATGCGGTGTGGGGTGTGGTGGTGGTGCCGGGGTCGGCGTTGGTGGAGTTGGTGTTGCGTGCGGGTGATGGGGTGGGTTGTGGGTGGTTGGAGGAGTTGACGTTGGAGGCGCCTTTGGTGGTGCCTGAGCGTGGTGGGGTGCGGGTGCAGTTGTCGGTGGGGGCGCCGGATGGGGTGGGTCGGCGTGTGGTGGGTGTGTTTTCGCAGGTGGAGGGTGAGGGGGAGGGGGTGTGGACGCGGCATGCGACGGGGGTGTTGTCGGTTGGTGTTCCTGTGGTGGCGGATGAGTATGAGTTGAGTGTGTGGCCGCCTGTTGGTGCGGTGGCGGTGGATGTGGGTGGTGTGTATGAGCGGTTGGCTGGGGTGGGTTTGGAGTATGGGCCGGTCTTTCAGGGGGTGCGGGCGGCGTGGCGTCGTGGTGGTGAGGTGTTCGCTGAGGTGGCGCTCGCGGAGGAGCAGCGGGCGGAGGCGGGACGTTATGGTCTGCACCCGGCCCTCCTCGACGCCGCCCTGCATATGGCCGGGGTGGGGCCGGACGACGAGGAGACGGGCCCCGCGCGTCTGCCGTTCGCCTGGACAGGTGTCTCCCTGTACGCCACGGGTGCGACAGCGCTGCGGGTGCGCCTGTCGCCGTCGGGCGCCGAGGCGATCTCGGTGCTGGTGGTGGACACCGACGGAGTGCCGGTGGCTTCGGTCGACTCGCTCGTGGGGCGACCGCTGGCGGCCGACCAGCTCACCGCGTCCCCGCGGGTGACCAGGGACTCGCTGTTCACCGTGGAGTGGGACCGTGTGCCCGCAGAAGGCACGCGGGGAGCGGCATCTCAGGCCCAGTGGGCGATAGTCGGATCGGACGATCTCGGCCTCACTGCCGCCTTGGAGGCGGCAGGGCAGGAGGTAGTGAGCAGTGCGGAGCTGGGCAGCCTGGCAGGCTCCCCGGATGTCGTCCTCGTGTCATGTGCGTCCGAGTCGGACTCGGGTGCACAGGATCTTCCATCCGCCACGCGCCACCTCGCGCACCACGCTCTGGGTGTGGTGCGGGAGTGGTTGGCTGAGGAGCGGTTCGCCGGTTCGCGGTTGGTGGTGGTGACACGGGGTGCGGTGGCGGCCGTGCCGGGTGAGGATGTGCTGGATGTGGCGGCGGCTGCGGTGTGGGGTTTGGTGCGGTCGGCGCAGGCTGAGCATCCGGATCGGTTCGTCCTGGTGGACGTGGATGACGTACCGGTGTCGGCCGACGTGCTTCAGGTAGTGCTGGGATGCGGGGAACCTCAGGTGGCCGTCCGTTCCGGGAAGGCTCTGGCGCCTCGGCTGGCGCGTGCCGTTGTTCCTGCGGCTTCTGCTGGGGGAGTTGGGTCGGGGATTGCGTGGGATCCTGAGGGCACGGTGCTGGTGACCGGTGCTACCGGCACGCTGGGTGGTTTGGTGGCGCGGCATTTGGTGGCCGAGCGGGGTGTGCGGCATCTGGTGCTGGTCTCTCGGCGGGGGCTGGAGGCCGCTGGGGCGGTGGAGTTGGAGGCCGAGCTGGCGGAGCTGGGTGCGTCGGTGACGGTGGCGGCCTGCGACGTCGCCGACCGTGAGGCCTTGGCGGAGGTGCTGGCGGGTATTCCGGTGGATCGTCCGTTGCGTGGTGTGGTGCATGCCGCAGGTGTGCTGGACGACGGTCTGGTGGAGTCGTTGACGCCGGAACGAATTGACGCGGTGTTGCGGCCGAAGGTCGATGCGGCGGTGCATCTGGATGAGTTGACGCGGGATCTGGATCTGTCGGCGTTTGTGATGTTCTCGTCGGCCGCTGCCACTTTTGGTGCGGCGGGGCAGGGGAACTATGCGGCGGCGAACATGTTTCTGGACGCTCTGGCGGCGCGCCGTCGGGCGCGTGGGCTTGCGGGGGTGTCGTTGGCCTGGGGTTTCTGGGCCGAACGCAGCGATATGACCGGCCACCTCGCCGACGCCGACGTCGCCCGGATGGAGCGCAGCGGCGTCATCCCGCTGTCGTCGGACGAGGGTCTTGCGCTCCTCGACGCGGCGAGCGCCATGGACCAGTCGCTGCTGGTTCCCGTGCGGATCGCCCCGGCAGCGCTCCGTGGTGAGGCCGGAGCCGTACCGCCGTTGCTCCGGCGTCTGGTGCGTACCCCCTCGCGGAGGGCCCTTGCGGACGCCGCGCCGGGCATGGACACAGCCCCGCACGGTGACCTCGTCCGGCTCGCCGGGCTCTCGGAGGACGAGCGGGAGCAGACGCTGCTGGATCTCGTGCGTGGCGGGGTCGGCGCGGTGCTCGGCTACTCCGAGGTGGAGCAGATCGAGCCGGAGCGTGCGTTCAAGGAGCTCGGGTTCGACTCGCTGACGGCCGTAGAGCTGCGCAATCGGCTGAACACGGCCACCGGACTGCGCCTGCCCGCCACCCTCGTCTTCGACTACCCCTCACCCCAGGCGCTCGCCCGCTACCTCCGTGATGAGCTGCTCGGCAGGAGCGGCGAGGCAGCTGCCGACGCAGGGCATCGCGTGTCGGTGGCCGCCTCCCAGGACGAGCCGATCGCCATCGTGGGCATGAGCTGCCGCTTCCCCGGTGGAGTGAAGTCCCCCGAGGATCTGTGGCGGCTTGTCGCCCGCGGCGGAGACGCCATCTCCGCCTTTCCGGACGATCGCGGCTGGGACCTGGAGGGTCTGTATCACCCGGACCCCGATCACCGGGGCACGGCGTATGCGCGTGAAGGTGGTTTCCTGTACGACGCCGGTGATTTCGATCCGGAGTTCTTCGGTATTTCGCCGCGTGAGGCGCTGGCGATGGATCCGCAGCAGCGGCTGCTGCTGGAGGCGTCGTGGGAGGCGCTGGAGCGAGCCGGTATCGACCCGGCGTCGGTGCGCGGCAGCCAGACCGGCGTCTTCGCCGGCATCATGCACCACGACTACGGCTCGGCCACGGTGCCGGAAGGAGTCGAGGGCTACATCGGCAACGGCACCGCCGGCAGCATCGCCTCGGGCCGCGTCTCCTACACCTTCGGCTTCGAAGGGCCCGCGGTGACGGTGGACACCGCCTGCTCGTCGTCGCTGGTGGCGCTGCATCTCGCGGCCCAGTCGCTGCGCCAGGGGGAGTGCTCGCTCGCGCTCGCCGGTGGCGTGACGGTGATGTCGACCCCCGCCTTGTTCGTGGAGTTCAGCCGCCAGCGGGGGCTGTCGGCCGACGGTCGCTGCAAGGCGTTCGCGGGGGCCGCGGACGGTACGGGGTTCTCCGAGGGCGTCGGCGTGCTGCTGCTGGAACGCCTCTCGGACGCACGGCGCAATGGCCACCGGGTGCTCGCCGTCGTCCGCGGGTCCGCCGTCAACCAGGACGGCGCGTCCAACGGACTGACGGCTCCCAACGGCCCGTCGCAGCAGCGGGTCATCAGGGCCGCGCTGGCAAGCGCTGGGCTGTCGGCCGCTGACGTGGACGCGGTCGAAGCACACGGTACGGGCACGACACTCGGCGATCCCATCGAGGCACAGGCGCTGCTGTCGACCTACGGGCGCGAGCGGGGTATCGAGGAGCGGCCGTTGTGGCTCGGCTCGATCAAGTCGAACATCGGCCACACGCAGGCGGCTGCCGGTGTGGCGGGTGTGATGAAGATGGTGCTGGCGATGCGGCACGGCGTACTGCCGAAGACACTGCACGTCGATGAGCCGTCGCCGCATGTGGACTGGTCCGAGGGCGCGGTGCGGTTGCTCACGGACGCGACGGAGTGGCCGGAGACGGGGCGCCCGAGGCGTGCGGGTGTCTCCTCCTTCGGCGCCAGCGGGACCAATGCGCATGTGATCGTTGAGCAGGCCCCGAGGAACGGCGTGTCGCCACGCCGGTAAGGGACGGATTGGCCGTGCTGGTGCCGTGGGTGGTGTCGGCGAAGTCCGAGGGTGCGCTGTGGGCGCAGGCGGAGCGGCTGCTGTCGTCGGTGCGCGGGGAGCCGGACACCGAGGCGTCGGTTGTGGACGTGGCCTCGTCGCTGGTGACCACGCGCTCGATGTTCGAGCACCGTGCGGTGGTGCTGGCCGGTGACCGCCAGGGTTTCGAGGCCGGGCTGGAAGCGCTGGTGGATGACGTACCGGCGGCGGGTGTGGTGCGGGGCTCTGTGGTGCCGGGGAAGTTGGCGGTGTTGTTCTCGGGTCAGGGCAGTCAGCGGGTTGGGATGGGCCAGGGGCTGTATGAGGCGTTTCCGGTGTTCGCGGATGCCTTCGATGAGGTGTGTGGGCAGTTCGACGGGATGTTGGGGCGTTCGCTGCGGGAGGTGATCCGTGGGGACGTGGAGGGGCTGGATGGGACCGCGTATACCCAGTGTGGGTTGTTCGCTGTGGAGGTGGCGCTGTTCCGGTTGGTGGAGTCGTGGGGTGTGCGGCCGGATTTCGTGGCGGGGCATTCGATTGGTGAGTTGGTGGCGGTGTATGTGGCGGGGGTGTTGTCGCTTGCGGACGCGTGTGCGTTGGTGGCGGCTCGCGGTCGGCTGATGCAGGGGTTGCCGTCGGGTGGGGCGATGGTGTCGGTGCGGGCCGCCGAGGCGGATGTGCTGCCGTTGCTGGCCGGTCGTGAGGCCGAGGTGAGTGTGGCCGCGGTCAACGGTCCGCGCTCGACCGTGATTTCCGGTGCGGAAGAGGCGGTGGTGGAGGTCGCCGGGGAGCTTGACGCTCAGGGCGTCAAGACCAAGCGGCTGCGGGTCTCCCATGCCTTCCACTCGCCGCTGATGGAGCCGATGCTGGCGGAGTTCCGGCAGGTGGCCGAGGGGCTGTCGTACGCGCCTCCCCGTATCCCCGTCGTGTCGAACGTGACGGGCCTGGTGGCGGACGCCGATGCGCTGTGCTCCGCCGAGTACTGGGTGCGACACGTCCGTGAGACCGTGCGCTTCGCCGACGGCATGGCGGCTCTCGCGGAGGCGGGTGTGACGACATCCCTGGAGCTGGGCCCGGACGGGGTGCTCTCCGGCATGGGTCAGGACTGCGCGCCGGACGCCGAGTTCGTCTCCGCCCTGCGCAGCGGCCGTGACGAGGCGGCCACGTTCCAGGAGGCATTGGCTCGCATCTTCGTCCGTGGCGTCCCGGTGGACTGGACGGCGCTGCTCGCGCCGAGTCCCGTACGCCACGTGGAGCTGCCGACTTACGCCTTCCAGCGGAAGCGGTACTGGCTCGAGGCCGGTGGGGCGGCGGGCAACGTGGCCTCGGCGGGGCTGCGGTCCGAGGAACACCCCCTGCTCGGTGCAGCCGTGAGGCTGCCCGACTCCGACGGCTGCTTGTTCACCGGCCGGCTGTCCGCGCGTACGCACGCCTGGCTGGCCGACCACGCCGTGCTGGGCTCGGTGGTGGTGCCGGGGACGGCCTTCGTGGATCTGGCGCTGCATGCCGGTGGCCGTTTCGGCTGTGACCAGGTGGACGACCTGGTGCTGGAAGCGCCCCTGGTCCTTCCCGAGCGCGGTGCGATCCAGCTCCAGGTGATGGTGGCCGGAGCCGATGACGACGGCCGCCGACCCGTCACCGTCTACTCCCGGCAGGAATCCGGCGATGAGGACCACCCCTGGACACGCCACGCCACCGGCGTTCTGACCCAGGCCGAGCGGCCGGAGGCGGCGATCTCGGCCGAGCTGAGCGTGTGGCCACCCGCGGATGCCGAGGCGATCGACATCAGTGGCATGTACGAGCGCTTCGCGCTGGGCGGGCTCGCGTACGGGCCGGCGTTCCAGGGCGTGCGGGCCGCCTGGCGGCGTGAAAGCGAAGTGTTCACCGAGGTGTTCGCCGAGGTGGCACTGGCCGAGGAGCAGTGGCCGGACGCCGCGCGCTTCCGCGTGCACCCCGCGTTGCTCGACGCCGCCCTTCATATGGCGGGGCCCGGTGGCCTGGTGGCCTCGGACGCGGAGCAGGTCCGCTTGCCGTTCGCCTGGAACGGGGTGTCGGCGCACATCACCGGCGCGACCACGGTCCGCGTACGGCTGGCGGCGGCCGGGGCCGACGGTCTGTCGCTCGCCGTGGCCGATGAGACGGGCCGGTTGATGGCCTCGGTGGCAGAGCTGGTGACGCGCCCGGTCTCCGCCGAGCAGATCGACGCCGCGCGCGGCACCTCCCATGAGACGCTGTTCCGGTTGCGGTGGAACGCCATGCCGCTTCCGGCCGACGAACCGTCCACCGCCCGCTGTGCGGTGATCGGTGAGGAGGACTGTGAGCTGGCCATGGCGCTGCGGTCGGCGGGCTGGCAGGTGCGAACGCACTCTGACCTGGGCGCACTTGCCCGGTCCGGTGCCGAGGGTGACCCCCTGCCGGAGTGGGTGCTGCTGGCCTCCGCGGCCGGCAGCAGTGGCGACAGCCACCGGGCGCTACGTGGCGCGACGCATCAGGCGCTGGAGCGGGTGCGGGAGTGGTTGGCCGAGGAGCGGTTCGCCGACTCCCGTCTGGTCGTGACCACGTGCGGCGCCGTGGCCACCACCTCGACCGAGGGTGTGGACGACCTCGCAGGGGCGGCGGTATGGGGCCTGGTGCGGTCCGCGCAGGCCGAAGACCCCGGCCGAGTGCTCCTCCTCGATGTGGACGATCCCACGGAGCTCGGCTCCGTTCCGCTGGCCACGGCCCTCGCCTCGGGCGAGCCGCAGTTGGCCGTGCGCGGAGGGCGCGTACTGGCGGCGAGGCTGGTCCGGGCCGAGGGGGAGTCGGAATCGGGCGCTTCGGCGACATGGGACCCCGAGGGCACGGTCCTCATCACCGGGGCCGGCGGCACCCTGGGTGGTCTGCTGGCCCGGCATCTGGTGGCCGACCATGGTGTGCGGCATCTGGTGCTGCTCAGCCGCAGGGGATCGGCGGCCGAGGGCGCGGCCGAGCTGGCCGATGAGCTGGCCTCGGCCGGGGCGTCGGTGATCTGGGCGGCCTGTGATGTGGCCGACCGGGACGCCCTCGGCGCGGTGCTGTCGGACATCCCCGCCGCGCATCCGCTCAAGGGTGTCGTCCACGCCGCCGCCGTGCTGGACGACGGTGTGATCGCGTCGTTGACTCCGGAGCGGCTGGACACCGTGCTGCGGCCGAAGGCGGAGGCGGCACTCGTCCTGCATGAGCTGACGGCCGGGCTCGACCTGTCGGCGTTTGTGGTCTTCTCCTCGGTGGCGGGCATGTTCGGGGCCGCCGGACAGGGTAACTACGCGGCCGCCAACGCCCTCCTCGACGCGCTGGCCGCACGGCGCCGGGCGCACGGCCTCCCCGGTCTGTCGCTGGTCTGGGGACTGTGGGAGGAACGCAGTGGGATGACCGCGGGCCTGGCCGAGGTGGACAGGCGGCGAATGGACCAGGTCGGCATCTCCGCCCTGTCGTCGGCCGAGGGGCTTGCGCTGTTCGACGCCGCCTGTGCGAGCGATGGCCCGGTCATTGCCGCCGCACGGCTGAACACGACGGTCTGGAGGGCCGCCGCACACGACGGCCTCGCCGAAGTGCCGTATGTGCTGAGGGAGTTGGTGCGGGTGCCCACCCGCCGGGTGACGGCGGAATCCACCGGAGTGGCCGGAGCGGCCGGGGCGGCGGAGGCGTTGCGGGCGCGCCTGGCCGGAGCCTCGTATGCGGAAGGCGAACGCCTGATGCTGGACACGGTACGGCGCAATGTCGCCGCGGTGCTGGGCCACGGCGGTCCGGAAACCGTGGAACCGGGCCGTGCGTTCAAGGACTTCGGCTTCGACTCGCTGACGGCGGTGGAATTGCGCAACCGGCTCGGCACGGTGACCGGACTGCGTCTGACCGCGACGCTGGTCTTCGACCACCCGACCCCCACCGCCCTGGCCCAGCACCTTCACCACGAGCTGACGCGGGATGCCGGATCCGCCGCCACCTCGGTGCCCGTATCCGTGGGCATCGATCAGCTCGAAGCCGGTCTGTCGGCGATGACCTGGGAGGAGATCGGCCGCACGGATGTGGTGTCACGCCTGCGGGAGCTCTTGGCAAAGTACGGCGACACACAGGAAGTCCCGAGCAGCAGCGCTGCTCTCGTCGACCAACTCGAATCGGCGACGGATGGCGAACTCTTCAAGATGGTGGACGAGGATCTCGGAATTCTCTGAAGCGACCTGGAGCAATGCCCCTCCGCGATCAGCCGACAGCCTTGTGATTGGGAAAGCGCGATGAGCAACGAAGACAAACTCCGGGATTACCTCAAGCGAGTCATTGCCGAACTCCACCAGACGCGTCAGCGCCTCCAGGAAGCGGAGTCCGCGGACCACGAGCCGATCGCAATCGTGGCGATGAGCTGCCGCTACCCGGGCGGGCTGCGCTCGCCCGAGGAGCTGTGGCGGTCGGTGGCCGCCGGTGAGGACGCCATCTCGGGCTTCCCCCAGGACCGTGGCTGGGACGTGGAGGGGCTGTACGACCCCGACCCGGGCGCAGTGGGCAAGAGCTATGCGCGCGAGGGCGGATTCCTGCACGGCGCCGGTGAATTCGACCCGGCGTTCTTCGGGATGTCCCCGCGCGAGGCGCTTGCGACCGACCCCCAGCAGCGGTTGCTGCTGGAGACGGCTTGGGAGGCGTTCGAGCGGGCCGGTATCGACCCGGAGTCGGTGCGGGGCAGCAAGACCGGTGTCTTCACCGGTGTGATGTACCACGACTACGGCACCGGTCTGACCTCACTGCCCGCGGGTGTGGAGGGCTATCTGGGCAACGGCACCGCGGGCAGCATCGCCTCCGGCCGGGTCGCCTACACCCTGGGCCTCGAGGGCCCGGCGGTCACCGTCGACACGGCGTGCTCCTCTTCCCTGGTGGCGCTGCACTGGGCCGGTCAGGCCCTTCGGCGCCAGGAGTGCACACTCGCCCTCGCGGGTGGCGTCACGGTGATGTCCACCCCCGGAACCTTCGTGGAGTTCAGCCGTCAGCGCGGGCTGGCGCCGGACGGCCGGTGCAAGCCGTTCGCGGCGGCCGCCGATGGGACGGGCTGGGGCGAGGGTGTGGGCATGCTGCTGCTGGAGCGGCTGTCGGACGCGCGGCGCAACGGCCACCCGGTGCTGGCGGTGGTACGGGGCTCCGCCATCAACCAGGACGGTGCGAGCAACGGCCTCACCGCGCCCAACGGACCGTCCCAGCAACGAGTGATCCGCCAGGCCCTCGCCGACGCCAAACTCTCCGCCAAGCAGGTGGACGCGGTCGAGGCCCATGGCACGGGTACGACGCTGGGCGACCCGATCGAGGCGCAGGCGCTGCTGGCCACGTACGGGCAGGACCGGCCCGAGGAGCGGCCGCTGTGGCTCGGCTCCATCAAGTCCAACATCGGCCATACGCAGGCGGCGGCGGGCGTGGCGGGCGTCATCAAGATGGTGCAGGCGATGCGGCACGGGCTGCTGCCGCAGACCCTGCACGTCGATGAGCCGTCGCCCCACGTGGACTGGTCGGCGGGCGGGGTGAGGCTGCTCACCGAGGCCACGCCGTGGCCCGAGGGCGACGAGCCCCGTCGGGCGGGTGTCTCGTCCTTCGGGATCAGCGGCACCAACGCACACATCATCCTCGAGCAGGAGCCTCCGGCCGACCCGGAGGGCGAAGCGCCGGAGGAGACGGGGCAACTGCCTTCCGGTATCGTGCCGTGGCTGGTCTCGGGGAAGTCCGAGGGTGCGTTGCGCGCCCAGGCCCAAGGGCTGCTCGCCCACCTCGGTGCTCGGGCGGAGGCGGCCGTCACCGATGTCGGGTTCTCTCTGGCGACGGCGCGTAGTGCGTTTGAGCATCGTGCGGTGGTGTTGGGGTCCGGTCGTGCGGCTTTGGTTGAGGGCTTGGGCGCGGTGGCTGAGGGTCGGGATGTGGTGGGTGTGGTGCGGGGTGTGGTTGCGGGTGGTGATGGTCGTGCGGTGTTGGTGTTTCCGGGGCAGGGGTCGCAGTGGGTGGGGATGGCTGTGGGGTTGTTGGAGTCGTCTTCGGTGTTTGCGGAGCGGTTGGGGAGTGTGCGGTGGCGTTGGCGCCGTTTGTGGGGTGGTCGTTGGTGGATGTGTTGGGTGATGAGGTGGCGTTGGGGCGGGTGGATGTGGTGCAGCCGGTGTTGTGGGCGGTGATGGTGTCGTTGGCGGAGGTGTGGCGTTCGTTTGGGGTGGTGCCGTCGGCGGTGGTGGGTCATTCGCAGGGTGAGATTGCGGCGGCGTGTGTGGCGGGTGCGTTGTCGTTGGAGGATGGGGCGCGTGTGGTGGCGTTGCGGAGTAGGGCGTTGCGGGCGTTGTCGGGGCGTGGCGGGATGGTGTCGGTGTCGTTGCCGGTGGGGGAGGTGCGGGAGCGGCTGGGGGTGTGGGGTGAGCGGTTGTCGGTGGCGGCGGTGAACGGGCCTTCGGCGGTCGTGGTGTCCGGTGACGCGGATGCGTTGGACGAGTTGGTGGCCGTGTGTGAGGCGGAGGGGATCCGGGCGCGGCGTGTTCCGGTGGATTACGCCTCGCATTGTGCTCATGTGGAGGCCATCGAGGGCGAGTTGCTGCGGGAGCTGGCGGGGATTGATCCTCGGTCGTCGTTGGTGCCGTTCTATTCGACGGTGGCCGGTGGGGTGCTGGATACGACCGGTCTGGATGCGGGGTACTGGTATCGCAATCTGCGTCAGACGGTGCGCTTTGACGAGGCCGTCCGGGCTCTGCTGGCCGATGGTTTCCAGGTGTTTGTCGAGGCCAGTGCCCATCCGGTGCTCACGATGGGTGTGGAGCAGACGGCCGAGGAGCATGGCACCCGTGTCACCGCGGTCGGTTCGCTGCGCCGCGACGAAGGCGGTCTGGACCGTTTCCTGACCTCCGTGGCCGAGGCTTACGTGGGCGGGGCCTCTGTCGACTGGGCTCGGATGTTCGCGGGGACGGGTGCGCGTCGGGTCGAGCTGCCCACGTATGCCTTCCAGCGGGAGCGGTACTGGCTGGAGTCAGCGGGTGTGGCCGTCGGCGAGGGTGCGGCGGCTGGTCTTGGTCTGGGTTCGGCTGATCATCCGTTGTTGGGTGCGGTGGTGGGGTTGGCGGGTGGGGATGGGGTGTTGTTGACGGGGCGGTTGTCGTTGGTTTCGCATGGGTGGTTGGCTGATCATGCGGTGTGGGGTGTGGTGGTGGTGCCCGGGTCGGCGTTGGTGGAGTTGGTGTTGCGTGCGGGTGATGGGGTGGGTTGTGGGTGGTTGGAGGAGTTGACGTTGGAGGCGCCTTTGGTGGTGCCTGAGCGTGGTGGGGTGCGGGTGCAGTTGTCGGTGGGGGCGCCGGATGGGGTGGGTCGGCGTGTGGTGGGTGTGTTTTCGCAGGTGGAGGGTGAGGGGGAGGGGTGTGGACGCGGCATGCGACGGGGGTGTTGTCGGTTGGTGTTCCTGTGGTGGCGGATGAGTATGAGTTGAGTGTGTGGCCGCCTGTTGGTGCGGTGGCGGTGGATGTGGGTGGTGTGTATGAGCGGTTGGCTGGGGTGGGTTTGGAGTATGGGCCGGTCTTTCAGGGGGTGCGGGCGGCGTGGCGTCGTGGTGGTGAGGTGTTCGCTGAGGTGGCGCTCGCGGAGGAGCAGCGGGCGGAGGCGGGACGTTATGGTCTGCACCCGGCCCTCCTCGACGCCGCCCTGCACACCGCGGCATTGGGAGGGGATCACGCGGACCAGGACTCCTCCCGCCCGGGTCCCGGACTACCGTTCGTCTGGAGCGGTGTGTCCCTGTACGCAACCGGCGCGGACACCCTGCGCGTACGGCTCGCACCCGCCGGACCGGATGCGGTCTCGCTCCTCGTCGCCGACACCACCGGGGCGCCGGTGGCCTCGGTGGCATCCCTGGTGACCCGTACGGTGACCCCTGAGCAGCTCCGGGCAGCGCGGAACGTGGCGCATGACGCGCTGTTCCACACCACATGGCGCGAGGTTCCCGCCCAGCACGAAACCCCCGCGGCCACGGGCCGATGGGCGTTGCTCGGGAGCGTTGCGCCGCCGTACCTTGACGCCTTGAGCGGGGCGGATGGCACCACGTATCCGGAACTTGCGGACCTGAGCCAGGCCATGAATGACGGTATGGCCGCCCCCGACACCGTTCTGGTCTCCTTCACGGCCGACTCCGGATCCCGCGTCGGCGACCCGACCGAGGCACGGGGGATGGCCCATCGTGCTCTGGGTGTGGTGCGGGAGTGGTTGGCTGAGGAGCGGTTCGCCGGTTCGCGGTTGGTGGTGGTGACACGGGGTGCGGTGGCGGCCGTGCCGGGTGAGGATGTGCTGGATGTGGCGGCGGCTGCGGTGTGGGGTTTGGTGCGGTCGGCGCAGGCTGAGCATCCGGATCGGTTCGTCCTGGTGGACGTGGATGACGTACCGGTGTCGGCCGACGTGCTTCAGGTAGTGCTGGGATGCGGGGAACCTCAGGTGGCCGTCCGTTCCGGGAAGGCTCTGGCGCCTCGGCTGGCGCGTGCCGTTGTTCCTGCGGCTTCTGCT
This sequence comes from Streptomyces violaceusniger, assembly GCA_005405945.1. GTDB lineage: Bacteria > Actinomycetota > Actinomycetes > Streptomycetales > Streptomycetaceae > Streptomyces > Streptomyces violaceusniger. The sequence goes on along the minus strand of BJHW01000001.1, from coordinate 1,440,676 downwards.
GGGGGAGTTGGGTCGGGGATTGCGTGGGATCCTGAGGGCACGGTGCTGGTGACCGGTGCTACCGGCACGCTGGGTCGTTTGGTGGCGCGGCATTTGGTGGCCGAGCGGGGTGTGCGGCATCTGGTGCTGGTCTCTCGGCGGGGGCTGGAGGCCGCTGGGGCGGCGGAGTTGGAGGCCGAGCTGGCGGAGCTGGGTGCGTCGGTGACGGTGACGGCCTGCGACGTCGCCGACCGTGAGGCCTTGGCGGAGGTGCTGGCGGGTATTCCGGCGGATCGTCCGTTGCGCGGTGTGGTGCATGCCGCAGGTGTGCTGGACGACGGCGTCATCGAAACCCTGACTCCCGAACGTGTCGATACGGTGCTCCGCCCCAAGGTCGATGCCGCCTTCCACCTGCACGAGCTGACCCAGGACATGGATCTGGCGGCGTTCGTGGTGTTCTCCTCCGCGGCCGGCACGTTCGGCGGGGCCGGACAGGGCAACTACGCCGCGGCGAACGCCTACGTCGACGCCCTGGCGGCGCACCGACGCGCGCTCGGACTGCCCGCCGTCTCGCTGGCCTGGGGATTCTGGGCCGAGCGCAGTGGAATGACGGGCCACCTGGCCGACGAGGACGTACGGCGCATGCGGCGCGGCGGCATCGCCCCGCTGACGTCGGAAGAGGGCCTTGAGCTGTTCGACGTGTCCGGGACCATGGCGCAGCCCGTCCTGCTGCCGATACGCCTGGACCTCCCGGCACTCCGCGCCCAGGCGGCGTCCGGTGCGGTGCCCGCCCTGCTCCGCGATCTGCTGACCATTCCCACGCGTCGTACCGTGCGGCCGTCCAGCGGTGGCGCGGACGAGTCGGAACTGTGGCGGCGGCTCGCGCCCCTGTCGGCGGACGAGCAGGACGAAGCCCTGCTGAACCTGGTGTGCACTCACGTCGCCGAGGTGCTTGGACACGCGGGGGCGGAGTCCATCGAGGTGGGGCGTGCGTTCAAGGAGCTCGGGTTCGACTCGCTGACGGCGGTCGAGCTGCGGAACCGGTTGAACACGGCCACCGGTTTGCGCCTGCCCGCCACCCTCGTCTTCGACTACCCCACGCCCGTGGTGATCGCCCGCCATCTGCGCTCCGAACTGGCCGAGGCGTACCAGGGCGACACCCGGTCCGTCTCGCCATCCGGCGCCGCCGGTACGGGCACGCTCGCCACCCATGACGAGCCCATCGCGATCGTGGCGATGAGCTGCCGCTTTCCCGGTGGGGTGCGTACGCCGGAGCAGCTGTGGCAGCTCTTGGAGCGCGGTACGGACGCCATCTCGGCCTTCCCGGAAGACCGTGGCTGGGATGTGGAGGGCCTGTACGACCCGGACCCGGACGCCGCGGGCAAGAGCTATGCCCGCGAGGGCGGCTTCCTCTACGACGCGGGCGACTTCGACCCGGCGTTCTTCGGGATCTCGCCACGTGAGGCGTTGGCGATGGATCCGCAGCAGCGGCTGCTGCTGGAGACCTCGTGGGAGGCGCTGGAGCGGGCCGGTATCGACCCGGCGACCCTGCGCGGCAGCCAGACCGGCGTCTTCGCCGGTGTGATGCACCACGATTACGGGCTGTCGCAGGGCCCGGGCGGTGGCCCCGGCGCTCCCAGCGCGGGCAGCATCGTCTCGGGTCGGGTCTCCTACACCTTCGGTTTCGAGGGTCCGGCGGTCACGGTGGACACCGCGTGTTCCTCGTCGCTGGTGGCGCTCCACCTGGCGACGCAGGCGCTGCGGCGGGGCGAGTGCTCGCTCGCGCTCGCGGGCGGTGTGACGGTGATGTCGACACCGGGTCTGTTCGTGGAGTTCAGCTGGCAGCGCGGGCTGTCGGCGGACGGTCGGTGCAGGGCCTTCGCGGGAGCGGCGGACGGCACCGGGTTCTCCGAGGGTGCGGGGGTGCTGCTGCTGGAGCGGCTGTCGGACGCACGGCGAAACGGGCACCGGGTGCTGGCGGTGGTGCGTGGTTCCGCGGTCAATCAGGACGGGGCGAGCAATGGGCTGTCGGCGCCGAATGGGCCGTCGCAGCAGCGGGTGATCCGGGCGGCGTTGGAGAGCGCTCGGCTGTCGGCCGCCGAGGTGGACGCGGTCGAGGCGCACGGTACGGGGACGAGGCTTGGTGACCCGATCGAGGCGCAGGCGTTGCTGGCCACGTACGGGCAGGAGCGCGCGGCCGAGGACCGGCCGCTGTGGCTGGGCGCGATCAAGTCGAACATCGGCCATACGCAGGCGGCGGCGGGTGTCGCGGGCGTCATGAAAATGGTGCTGGCGATGCGGCACGGCGTACTGCCGAAGACGTTGCACCTCGATGAGCCGTCGCCGCATGTGGACTGGTCGGCGGGCGCGGTCGAGCTGTTGACGGATGCGGTGGAGTGGCCGGAGACGGGCCGTCCGCGGCGTGCGGGTGTGTCGTCGTTCGGGATCAGTGGCACCAACGCCCACGTCATCCTGGAGCAGGCGTCGGCGGCGGTGCCCGACGCCGAAGTCCCCGATGAGCCACCGGCGTTGACGTCCTCGGTCGTGCCCTGGGTGGTCTCGGGACGGTCCGAACCCGCGCTGCGGGCGCAGGCGAGTCGGCTGGCGTCGTTCGCGGGGGAGCGGCCGGAGCTGCCGATCGTGGATGTGGCACTGTCGTTGGCGACGACGCGTAGCGCCTTTGAGCATCGTGCTGTGGTGCTGGCCGCTGACCCGGATGGCCTGGTCGATGGCTTGGAGGCGCTGTCGATCGGCGATCCGGCGCCGGGCGTGGTCCAGGGTTCGGCGGCGCCGGGCAAGTTGGCGGTGTTGTTCTCGGGGCAGGGCAGTCAGCGGGTCGGGATGGGCCAGGGGCTGTATGGGGCGTTTCCGGTGTTCGCGGATGCCTTCGATGAGGTGTGTGGGCACTTTGAGGGCGCGCTGGAGCGTTCGCTGCGGGAGGTGATCCGTGGGGACGTGGAGGGGCTGGATGAGACCGCGTATACCCAGTGTGGGTTGTTCGCGGTGGAGGTGGCGCTGTTCCGGTTGGTGGAGTCGTGGGGTGTGCGGCCGGATTTCGTGGCGGGGCATTCGATTGGTGAGCTGGTGGCGGCGCATGTGGCGGGGGTGTTGTCGCTTGCGGACGCGTGTGCGTTGGTGGCGGCTCGCGGTCGGCTGATGCAGGGGTTGCCGTCGGGTGGGGCGATGGTGTCGGTGCGGGCCGCCGAGGCGGATGTGCTGCCGTTGCTGGCCGGTCGTGAGGCCGAGGTGAGTGTGGCCGCGGTCAACGGCCCGTACTCGACCGTGATTTCCGGTGCGGAAGAGGCGGTGGTGGAGGTCGCCGGGGAGCTTGACGCTCAGGGCGTCAAGACCAAGCGGCTGCGGGTCTCCCATGCCTTCCACTCGCCGCTGATGGAGCCGATGCTGGCGGAGTTCCGGCAGGTGGCCGAGGGGCTGTCGTACGCGCCTCCCCGTATCCCCGTCGTGTCGAACGTGACGGGCCTGGTGGCGGACGCCGATGCGCTGTGCTCCGCCGAGTACTGGGTGCGACACGTCCGTGAGACCGTGCGCTTCGCCGATGGCGTGAAGAGCCTGGCGGACCAGGCCGCCACGACCCATCTGGAGCTGGGCCCGGACGGGGTGCTGTCCGGAATGGGGCAGGAGTGCGCTCCCGACGCCACCTTCGCGCCGGCCCTGCGCACCGGTCGTGATGAGGCCGCCTCGTTGCTCGAAGCGCTGGCGCGGATCCATGTCCGGGGCCGTTCCGTGGACTGGGCGGCACTGCTCGCACCGGCGCGCCCCCGGATCGTCGAGCTGCCCACGTATGCCTTCCAGCGGGAGCGGTACTGGCTGGAGTCGGCCGCGGCCACGGCGGATGTGGCCTCGGCGGGGCTCGGTTCGGCGGAGCATCCGCTGCTCGGTGCCGCGGTGACGCTGCCCGACTCCGACGGCTGCCTGTTCACCGGCCGGCTGTCCGCGCGTACGCACACCTGGCTGGCCGACCATGAGGTGCTGGGGCGGTGATGCTCCCGGGGACGGCGTTCGTCGAGCTGGCGCTGCACGCGGGCGACCGCGTCGGATGCGCCCGGCTGGAGGAGCTGACGCTCGAGGCACCGCTGATCCTCCCCGCGCACGGTGGTGTACAGGTGCGGGTGACGGTCTCGGACCCCGATGACTCGGGGTGCCGGACGCTGACCGTGCATTCATGCGAGGACGGTGGGGAAGGGCCGTGGCTTCGGCATGCGACGGGCAGTCTCGCACCCCAGTCGTCCACCTCCGCTCGCGCCGCCCTCCCCGCCTCCGTATGGCCGCCGCGGGACGCCGAACCCGTGGCGCTGGACGGACACTACGAGCGGCTTGCCGAAACGGGGCTGCGGTACGGGCCGGTTTTCCAGGGACTGCGTGGTGTGTGGCGGCGCGGGACCGAGGTGTTCGCCGAGGTCGCGCTGCCCGACGAGGCGGAGCAGGACCCGCGCGGCTTTGGCCTCCACCCGGCCTTGCTGGACGCAGCCCTGCACGCCGTGGGCGCTGCGGCCACCGGTACGTCGGAGCAGATCCGGCTGCCGTTCTCATGGAGCGGGGTGTCACTGTACGCGGCGGGCGCCGCCATGCTGCGCGTACGCCTTACCCCGACGGGCCCCGATGGCATGGCGCTGTCGATGGAGGTGACGGACGGGACCGGTGCGCCGGTGGCCACGGTGGACTCGCTGGCGACGCGTCCCGTCTTCCCGGAGCAGGTCAACGCGGCGCGCGGGGCGGTGCACCGATCCCTCTTCCAGCTGAACTGGAGGGTTCTGCCGGGCGCTGAGACGCCCGCGAACCGCGCCGTGGCCGAGGTGGCGCCGCTGGACGGCGTCGACTGGCGCGACATAGCGGCATTCGGTGAGGCGATCGGCGCCGAGGGGCCGTGCCTCCGGCGGTGGCGTGTGTGGTCCCATCCGTGCCCACCACTGACGGCGACGCGATACGGGACATGATCCATCGGGCACTGGAGCTGGTGCGGGGATGGCTGGCCGAGGAGCGGTTCGCCGGATCGCGACTGGTGATCGCCACGCATGGCGCGGTGACCGTCGAGGACGACGAGGGTAGCCAGAACGACAAGGCGGTGGTGGATCTCGCGGCGGCCGCCGTATGGGGTCTGGTGCGGACCGCGCAGACCGAGCACCCGGATCGGTTCGTCCTGGTCGACCTGGACGGTGGGGAACGGAATCTGGAGCACGAGCCCGGGCGTCGGCCACTGACCCCCGAGGCCCTCTCCGTGCTGTCCGCGGCGGTGGCGAGTGGCGAACCCCAGGTTGCCGTGCGCGGCGGGCGGCTGCTGGCGCCCCGCCTGGGCCGAGTGCGGACCACCGAGACCACCGGGACCGCCGCGACCGCCCAGTCCACCGCGACCACCGGGACCACCCAGCCCACCCCGGCCACCGGGACCACCCAGACCACCCCGGCCACCGAGACCGTCCAGACCACCGGGACCGCCCAGACCGCCGAAGCCTCGACGCGCTCGGCGACGTGGGACGTGGAAGGCACGGTCCTGGTGACCGGCGCCACCGGCACGCTGGGCGGGCTGGTCGCCCGCCACCTCGTGGCCGAGCGCGGCGTACGCCATCTGCTGCTGGTGAGCCGTCGCGGTGCGGACGCCCCCGGCGCCCGCGCGCTGGAGGACGAACTGGTGGCGGCGGGCGCCTCGGTCAGCTGGGCCGCCTGCGACGTGGCCGACCGGGATGCGCTGACCGCCGCCGTGAAGGGCATCTCCGAAGCACATCCGCTGCGCGGAGTGGTCCACACGGCCGGGGTACTCGACGATGGCGTCATCGCATCGCTGACCCCGGAGCGCGTGGACGCCGTACTGCGCCCGAAGATGGACGCGGCCATCACCCTGCACGAGCTGACCAAGGCGATGGACCTCTCGGCGTTCGTCGTGTTCTCCTCGGCCGCCGGGACCTTCGGCACGGCCGGGCAGGCCAACTACGCGGCCGCCAACGCCTTCCTCGACGCCCTGATACGGCGCCGCCGGGCCTCGGGGCTGCCCGGCCTGTCGCTCGCGTGGGGCTTGTGGGACGAGCGCGGCGGAATGGCCGGCGGGCTGGCCGAGGCGGATCTGCGGCGCATGGGCCGGGCCGGAGTGGACGGTCTGTCGCCCGAGGAGGGCCTGGCCCTGTTCGACGCGGGGTGCGCCGGGGAACTGCCCGTGGTCATCCCCATGCGGCTGGACCCGGCCAAGGCGCGTGGCGCCGACGGCGAAGTGCCGTACATCATGCGGGAGTTGGTGCGGCCCATGGCGCGCCGGGCCGCGGCGGATGGCACGGGTGCCGCGGGTGACCTGCGGGAGCGGATCGCCACAGCGTCGTCGGAGGACGGCGAACGCCTGGTACTGGACCTGGTGCGGCGCTGCGTGGCCACGGTGCTCGGACACGGTGGCGCGGCCGCGGTGGAGCCGGGCCGCGCCTTCAAGGACTTCGGCTTCGACTCGCTGACGGCGGTGGAGCTGCGCAACCGCCTGGGCACGGCCACCGGACTGCGTCTCACGGCCACGCTGGTGTTCGACTATCCGAACCCGCTCGCCCTGGCCCGCCATCTCCACCAGGAGCTGACCGGCGGGGACGACGGTGTACGTCCGGACCGACCCGCCCTGCCCGCCGGCAAGGCGGACACCGATGACGACCTGGTGGCGATCGTCGGCATGGCCTGCCGTTTCCCCGGTGGCGCCCGGTCCCCGGAGGAGCTGTGGCGGCTGCTAGCGGCGGGCGACGAGGCCATTTCCGGCTTCCCCGTCAACCGTGGCTGGGATGTGGCGGGGCTGTACGACCCCGACCCGGAGGCGGACGGCAAGAGCTATGCGCGGGAGGGCGGCTTCCTGCACACCGCCGGCGAGTTCGACCCGGCGTTCTTCGGTATCTCGCCGCGTGAGGCCCTGGCGATGGACCCGCAGCAGCGGCTGCTGCTGGAGACGTCATGGGAGGCGTTCGAGCGGGCGGGAATCGACGCGACGACGCTTCGGGGCAGTGCGACCGGTGTCTTCGCGGGTCTGATGTACCACGACTACGGCTCCCAGCTCCGTAGCGTTCCCGAGGGCGCCGAGGGCTACCTCGCCACGGGTGGGTCCGGAAGCATCGCCTCGGGCCGGGTCGCCTACACCTTCGGTCTCGAGGGCCCGGCCGTGACCATCGACACCGCCTGTTCGTCGTCGCTGGTGGCACTCCACTTGGCGGCGCAGGCGCTGCGGCAGGGCGAGTGCTCGCTGGCGCTGGCGGGCGGAGTGGCGGTGATGTCCACCCCCGCCACCTTCGTGGAGTTCAGCCGTCAGCGGGGCCTGGCGCCGGACGGCCGGTGCAAGCCGTTCGCGGCCGCCGCGGATGGCACGGGCTGGGGCGAGGGCGTGGGCATGCTGTTGCTGGAGCGGCTGTCGGACGCGCGCCGCAACGGCCACCAGATCCTCGCGGTGGTACGCGGCTCCGCCGTCAACCAGGACGGTGCGAGCAACGGCCTCACGGCACCCAACGGCCCCTCGCAACAGCGAGTGATCCGGGCGGCGCTGGCGAACGCGCGGCTGTCGGCCGCCGAGGTGGACGCGGTCGAGGCGCACGGGACGGGTACGACGCTGGGCGATCCGATCGAGGCCCAGGCCCTGCTGGCCACGTACGGCCGTGAACGCACCGACGACCAGCCCCTGTGGCTCGGCTCGATCAAGTCCAACATCGGACACACCCAGGCCGCGGCCGGTGTCGCGGGCATCATGAAGATGGTGCTCGCCATGCGCCATGGTCTGCTGCCGAAGACGCTGGGCGTGGACGAACCATCGCCGCACATCGACTGGACGGCGGGAGTCGTCGAGCTGCTCACCGAGGCCAGGCCCTGGCCCGAGACCGGTCGCCCACGCCGGGCGGGCGTCTCCTCCTTCGGCCTCAGCGGCACCAACGCGCACATCATCCTCGAGCAGGCGCCGTCGACCGAGGGCGAAAGCCGTGCGGAGGAAGGCGAGTTGGCGCCCGCTGTGGTGCCGTGGGTGCTGTCGGCGAAGTCCGATGCCGGTGTGCGCGAGCAGGCCGGGCGGCTGCTCTCGCTGGTGGCTGAGGAGGCCGGTCCCGCGGTGACGGACATCGGTCTGTCGCTGGTCACGACGCGGGCGACGTTCGAGCGGCGGGCGGTGGTGCTGGGCGGTGACCGTAGCGCGCTCGTGAGCGGCCTGACGGCGCTGGCCGAGGGCCGCGAGGCCACCGGCGCGGTGCGGGGAGCCGTGGTCGGCTCCGATGCCCGTGCGGCCTTTGTCTTCCCTGGTCAGGGGGCGCAGTGGGTGGGGATGGCGGCGGGGTTGTTGGAGTCGTCGCCGGTGTTCGCGGAGCGGATGGGTGAGTGCGCGGCGGCGTTGGCTCCGTTCGTGGACTGGTCGCTTGCGGACGTGTTGCGAGGTGGGGAGGGTGCCGCGGCGGCGTTGGAGCGGGTGGATGTGGTGCAGCCGGTGTTGTGGGCGGTGATGGTGTCGTTGGCGGAGTTGTGGCGTTCGTGCGGGGTGGAGCCGGCGGCGGTCATCGGTCATTCGCAGGGTGAGATCGCGGCGGCGTGTGTGGCGGGTGCGTTGTCGTTGGAGGACGCGGCGCGTGTGGTGGCGTTGCGGAGCAAGGCGCTGCGGGCGCTGTCGGGGCTGGGTGGGATGGTGTCGGTGTCGTTGCCGGTGGTGGCCGTACGGGAGCGGTTGGGCCGGTGGGGTGAGCGGTTGTCGGTGGCGGCGGTGAACGGGCCTTCGGCGGTCGTGGTCTCCGGTGACGCGGACGCGTTGGACGAGCTGCTGGCGGCGTGCGAGGCGGACGGCATCCGGGCGCGTCGTATCCCGGTGGACTACGCCTCGCACTGCGCTCATGTGGAGGACATCGAGGGGGAGTTGTCGTGGGAGCTGGCGGATATCGCTCCCCGGGCTTCCTCGGTTCCGTTCTACTCCACGGTCACCGCGGGTGTGCTGGACACCACGGGGCTGGACGCGGGGTACTGGTACCGGAATCTGCGTCAGACGGTCCGGTTCGAGGAGACCGTCCGGGCCCTGCTGGCCGACGGTTTCCAGGTGTTCATCGAGGCCAGCGCCCATCCGGTGCTCACCATGGGCGTGGAACAGACTGCCGAGGACCACGGCAGCCGCGTCACCGCCGTCGGTTCGCTGCGCCGCGACGAAGGTGGTCTGGAGCGCTTCATGGCCTCCCTGGCCGAGGCGTACGTCGGCGGCGCGTCCGTCGACTGGGCGGGGATGTTCGCGGGGACGGGCGCGCGGCGCGTCGATCTGCCGACGTATGCCTTCCAGCGCACCCACTTCTGGCTGGAGTCCGAGACCGTCGACGCCGCCGGTGATGTGGCATCGGTGGGGCTGGATTCGGCCGGGCACCCGCTGCTGGGGGCAGCCGTGCCACTTCCCGACTCGGATGGTCTCCTGCTCACCGGCCGGCTCTCGCTCCGTACCCACCCCTGGCTCGCCGACCACGCGGTGGCGGATGTCACGCTGCTGCCCGGCACGGCCTTCGTGGAGTTGCTGATGCGGGCCGGTGACGCGGTCGGCTGCGACCAAGTGGACGAACTGACCCTGGGAGCACCGCTGGTGCTGCCCGAGCAGGGTACGGTCCGACTTCAGGTCGCCGTCGGCGGTCCCGACGAGGCGGGTCGGCGCTCGGTCGGTGTGTACGCACAGACGGAGGACGGCCCCTGGACGCAGCACGCCACCGGCGTCCTCGGCAGCGGCACCACCTCGGCGGCTGCCGGTCACCCCACCGGCCCGGAGGCATGGCCACCGGCCGGTGCGGAGGCGGTGGATGTCGGCGGGCTCTACGAGCGGTTCGCACGGACCGGGCTCGGCTACGGGCCGTCCTTCCAGGGGCTGCGCGCCGTCTGGCGCAAGGGCGACGAGGTCTTCGCGGAGGTCCGCCTGGCCGAGGAGGCGCGGCAGGACGCCGAGCGCTTCGGCCTCCACCCGGCCCTGCTGGACGCCGCGTTGCACGCGATGGCGTTCGGCGGCTTCGTCCGCCTCCCCGAGCCCGATGGCGACGTCCGCCGGGACGAGGGGTCCGGCACCGGACGGGTCCGGCTTCCCTTCGCCTGGAGCGGAGTGGCGCTGCATGCCACAGGTGCGTCCGCGCTTCGGGTGCGGCTGGCCCGGTCGGGGCGGACGCGGTGTCGCTGACCGCGCTCGACGAGTCGGGGCAGCAGGTGGCCTCGGTGGCTTCGCTCGTCACCCGCGCGGTCGCCCGCGACCAGCTCGGAGCGGCGCATGGTGCCTTCCACGAATCGCTATTCCACCTGGAGTGGACGGTACCCGGGGTGGTGTCCCCATCGTCCGGCTCCGCCGGCCGCTGGGCCGTGCTCGCCGAAGGCGACACGGGGTTGTCGGCGGCGCTGAAGTCGGCGGGTACGGCCGGTGCCCTCGCCGAGACGCATGCGGATCTGTCCGCTCTGGGAGAGGCCATCGAGGCGGGGCGAACGGCGCCGGATCTGGTGTTCGCCTCCCTGTCCTCCCTCTCTCCGGTCCCGTCCCCCACGCCCCACACACTCGCCACGCGCGACGAAACGGACGCGGCGGCACGCGCATTGCCGTCCGCCGAGACGGTCCGCGCCACGGCGCACCGGGCGCTCGCGCTGGTGCAGTCGTGGCTGGCCGATGAGCGGTTCGGACGGTCCCGGCTGGTGCTGGTCACCCGTGGGGCGGTCGGTGTCCGGCCCGGGGAGCCGCTCACCGATCCGGCCTCGGCCGCGGTGTGGGGGCTGGTGAGGTCGGCGCAGTCGGAGAACCCCGACCGGTTCCTGCTGCTCGACCTGGACGACCAGGAGGCGTCCTTCGCCGCCCTGCCGCAGGCCCTGTCCGGCGACGAGCCGCAGCTGGCGGTGCGCGGCGGCGCGGTGCTGGTGCCACGGCTCGCCCGGATCCCGGCGGCCCGTGCGACCTCGTCCACGTCCACGTCGGCAGGGGAGCGGGACGGCGAGGCCGGTGCCACCTCGCTGTGGGACCCGGAGGGAACGGTCCTCATCACCGGTGCCACGGGGGTACTGGGGTCCCTGGTGGCCCGTCACCTGGTGGCCGAGCACGGCGTACGCCATCTGCTGCTGACCAGCCGCCGGGGCCGAGAGGCGACCGGCGCCGCCGGGCTGGTGGACGAGCTGACCGCGTCGGGGGCCTCGGTGTCCCTGGCCGCCTGCGACACGGCCGACCGCGCCGCGCTGGCGCGGCTGCTGGCCTCCGTACCGGCCGAGCATCCGTTGACCGGGGTGGTGCACACGGCCGGTGTCCTCGATGACGGGGTGATCGGGTCGCTGACCGCGGAGCGCGTCGATACGGTGTTGCGGCCCAAGGCCGATGCCGCCCTCAACCTCCATGAGCTGACGGAGGACCTGCCGCTGTCCGCGTTCGTGCTGTTCTCCTCGGCGGCGGGCGTGTTCGGTGGCAGTGGCCAGGCCAACTACGCCGCGGCCAACGCGTTCCTGGACGCGCTGGCGCAGCTGCGCAGGGCGCGGGGGCTGCCGGCGGTCTCCCTGGCCTGGGGGCTGTGGGCCGAACGCAGCGCCATGACGGGGCACATGGACGACAGCGACGTCGAACGGCTCAACCGGGCGGGAGTGACCGCACTGTCGTCAGAGGAGGGCCTGGCGCTCTTCGACGCGGCGACGGCGCGAGCGCAGGCCCCGGCCGGGGACTACGGGCCGGGCGAGGGCACCGATGCGAGCGGCGGCCCGCGGTCGGAAAGCACCAACGGCGCACACCCGCTCCTCGTACCCATGCGGCTCGACATCGCCGCCCTACGAGTGCAGGCCGCCTCCCTCGGCGTCCCGCATCTGCTGCGCGGGCTGGTCCGGGTCCCGGCCCGCCGTACCGCCCGCAACGCCGCATCCGGATCCGCCACCGGCGCCGGGGGAGTGGAGCCGATCGGGCAGCGTCTGCACGGGCTGTCGGCCAGGGAGCAGACCCAGGTCCTGACCGAGCTGGTGCGCACGCATGCCGCCACCGTGCTCGGCCACGACTCACCGGACCTGGTGGAGGACGACCACGCCTTCCTCGAGCTGGGCATCACCTCGCTCACCGCGGTGGAGATCCGCAACCGGCTCAACCTCGCCACCGGTCTCAACCTGCCCGCCACGCTGCTCTTCGACCACACCACACCCGCGGCGCTGGCCGCCCATCTGCGGGCCCAAATGGTCCCCGGCGCCTCGGACTCCGCGCCTCAGGGCGAGGCGCCCGCCGCCGGAGTGCCGCATCAGGCCACGACCGCCGGTGCGGCCACGCCCGTCGGTGCGGCCAAAGCCGCGACCGGCTCGACGATCGAGGCGTTGTACCGGCAGGCATGCGCCGATGAACAGTATGTGGCGGGCACCCAGTTGCTCATGGCCGCGGCCCGGCTGCGCCCGTCGTTCCGTACGGCGGCGGAGCTGACCACCCTGCCCAAGCTGGTGCGGCTCTCCAAGGGCAGTACGGCGCCGGGGCTGGTGTGCTTCCCGTCGCTGGTCGCCATCTCCGGACCCCGTGAGTACGCCCGCTTCGCGGCCGGGTTCCGGGGCCGCCGCGATGTCTCCGTGCTGCCCGAGCCCGGCTTCGGCAAGGGGGAACTGCTTCCGGCGAGCGTCGACGCCGTCGTGGAGATGCAGGCGGAGGCGGTGCTGCGCTGTGTCGGGGAGAAGCCGTTCGTGCTCGTCGGACGCTCGTCCGGCGGCTGGATCGCCCAGGCGGTCGCCGGGTGGCTGGAGGCACGTGGCAGCGCGCCCGCGGCGGTCGTTCTGCTGGACACCTATCTGCCGCGCAGCGAGGCGCTGCCGTGGATCCAGACGAATCTGTCCGGCAAGATGTTCGACCGGGAAAAGATGTTCGGCGTCGTGGACGAGGGCAGGCTGACCGCGATGGGCGGCTATCTGCGCCTCTTCTCCGACTGGGGGCCGACGCCGATCGACGCGCCGATTCTCACGGTGAAAGCGGAGGAATCCTTTCCGGGATCCGGTGAGGGGAACGACGAAGAATCGGCATGGGGCGCCACGCTCACCCGTATCGACGTTCCCGGCGACCACTTCACCATGATGGAGGATTTCGCCGGCGTGGCCGCCGAAGCGGTTCTCAACTGGCTTGCGGAGAACGTGTGATTCGCATTGCCTGACATCCTGATAGGCTCGCGTTCATTCGAAGCGCGGAAGAAAAAACGGGGAAGGCGCTCGCGAATTTCTGATGTCGCCGAAGACCTTTCCATTACTGCGGGAGGAAACATCATGACGTCGTCCAATGTCAGCGCGGTCGGTGAGCGGGTCGGTGAGTTCTACGACCAGCTGGTGGGCATGTTCGACGCCTCGCTGTACGGCCCGAACATCCACGTCGGCTACTGGAACAGCCAGGAGGACAGCACCACCCTGGAGGACGCCGCCGACCGGCTCACCGACATGATGATCGCGCGGCTGCGCATCGGCGCCGGCTCCCGGGTCCTGGACATCGGCTGCGGCTTCGGCGGGCCCGCGATCAGGCTCGCGCAGAAGACGGGTGCCGAGGTGGTGGGCATCAGCGTCAGCCGTAAACAGGTCGAGAAGGCCAATGAGCTGGCCGAGGCCGCCGGGGTGAGCGGCAAGGTCACCTTCCAGTACGGCGACGCGATGGACCTGGCCTTCGACGACGGTTCCTTCGACGCCGTCTGGATGCTGGAATCCGTGATGCAGATGCCCGACCGGACGGCGGCGCTCGCGGAGGCCGCCCGCGTACTGCGCCCGGGCGGGCGGCTGGCGCTCACCGACAACTACGAGCGCGAGGAGATATCCGAGGAGCGGCGGCCGGTCATCGAGAACATTCTCCAGCGGTACCTCACCCAGCCGCCCGCGTCTTTCGAGGCGTACCCGGCGATGCTGCGCCGGGCCGGGCTGTGCTGTACGGAGCTGCTCGACGTCAGCGAAAGCACCACCAAGCAGTCGGTCCGGCGGCTCGGTGAGGCCATGGCCCAGAACATGGAGCAGCTGGCGTCCAAGGTCGATCCGGAGGTCTTCAACAAGTTGAAGCCCGCGGAGGGCGAGAACATGGAAATGCCGGAGCTGGGTTATCTGATCGCCACCGCGCGGCGCCCCGAAATCGCGTAAGTTCTCGGCGCCGGAATTTCCCGGTGCTCTTCAGGGAGCCATTCGGGGGCGGGTCGACACATTCGACCCGCCCCTCGGCGTGGAGGGGGCGACCGACCGCCGGGGCCAGGCGGTGCGGGCGGCGGGGGGTGATGGCGATCCCCAAGGCCGGGCGGGTCGAGCATGTCGAGGAGAACCGCGCCGCGCTGGACCTCGAGCTCACCCCGGAGGACCTGGCCACGCTGGACCGCGCCTTCCCACCGCCCACGGGGCCCGTACCCCTCGACGTCCTGGGAGCCCGTTGTCAGACCCCCGCGCTATCTTGCCGCCATGACGGAATTCGTACTGGTGGCGGGTGCGTGGCTGGGGTCGTGGGCATGGGACGAGGTGGTGCCGGAGCTACGGGCGGTCGGACACGGCGCCCATGCCCTCACGCTGTCCGGACTCGCCGATAAGCAGGGTGTGGCGGCCGGGCAGCAGACCCACGTCCAGGACATCGTCGGCGAGATCGAGCGCCTCGATCTGCGCGATGTGGTCCTGGTGGGGCACAGCTATTCGGGCATCCCGGTCGGCCAGGCCGCCGAGCGCATCGGCGACCGGCTGGCCCATGCGGTGTTCGTGGACTCCAACGTCCCGGTGGATGGTGAGTCGTTCCTGTCGGCTTGGCCGAGCGGCCGGGCCATGGTGGAGGCGTCGATGGCCGCGAACGACGGCTTCTGGGCGCCCCTGACCGAGGCCGACTACGAGGGCCAGGGGCTCACCGACGAGCAGATCGCGCGGATCGTGGCCGGTGCCACGCCGCATCCGGGCGCCACACTGTCCGAGCCTGCCGTGCTGGCGCGCCCGCTGGGCGGGCTTCCGGCCACGTACATCAAGTGTCTGCTCGACGGCGATGAGCCGATGGACGATGTGGCCGAGCTGCTGAAGAGCGAACACTGGCGGCTGGTCGAGATGGACACCGGCCACTGGCCGATGTTCTCCCAGCCGCGTGAGCTCGCCCGGATACTGCTCGGGTGCGCTGGGGCGCCGTGACCCCGCACCACGCTTGACGCGTGATGGCACACGGCGGTGGCCACGCCGTGTGCCATCGCAGCGCCGGTGCGGTCACTCGCAGCCGTACCGCCAGTTCCACCCCACGAAGGTGTGCCGCAGCTCCACATCGAAGCGGCAGCTCGCCGTCCCGTCCGCCTTCAACTGGACGTACGAGTGGTGGGTGTTGTCGTACCAGTCGCCGGTCGGGTCGAAGACACCCTTGTACGCGAAGTCGGCGTGCGCCTCGGAATTGACCTCGGCGCAATCCGTGACGCAGTCGTCCTTCGCGGTCCGCGAGGTGAGCGACCAACCGGCGTCCCACGGCTCGCGGTTCCACTCCTGGGTGGCCGTGGTGCCGCCCGTGGTGATGCGCCCGTTGGCCGTGTCCCATGAGGAGGCGGTGTACAGGCCCGTCATCCGTATGTTGCAGCAGTCGTACATCTCGTTCCAGCCACGTAGCTGATGGCCGGCGGCGGTGGCCGTGGCGCTGGTGCCCGCAGCGGCCGAGGCGGTCGCGGCGACGGCCGAGCGGGCCGACGCCGGGCCGCGCTGGGCGGGGACCCGCTCCGGCTTGCAGTCCGCGCCAATGGTGATCTGCCCCGAAACGGCCTGGCCGGGCGCCGGAGCGGGGAGCTCGCCGGTCAGCCGGACACCGTCACAGGACTTCGGCGCCGGGTCGGACTCCTGCGCCGTCGCCACCGTCGTGCCGCCCAGGAGCGCCACCAGGGAGACGGCCGACACGGCCGCGATGCTTAACCGGCTGTTCACTTCTCACGCCCCTTGATCCGATGATCCGATGCGACCCGAAACGGGCGGCGCACCTCGGTGCGGGTGTGCCGCCAGGTCACGCGGTGATCGTAACGGCGGTCGTACGCGGCAGCGGGGGAGGGGGAAAGGTTGGCAGGAAGGTGGCAGCGCGGCCCCCGCCCGGCCGCGGCCACGACATCACACCCCACGGCTGGGGTACACTGCCCGGGTCCTGTTGTCTCCGATAGAGGTGGACGTTGCGTATCTGAGGTTCGCGATCATCGCGCGGTACGGCACAAGCCGTAACCCGTCACGCCGTAGCCGGCCTTCTTGCCGCCCGTGACCCGCGTGGATGCGACCTCGGCGCATATGCCGTCCCTCACCCTTCGGAGGGCCGCACCCGATTCCCCGGCTTGGTCGCCGCGTGGTGCTCGCATACGTAGCCCCTTGTTCACAGCGCTTACGAATGCGAGAACACCATGGCAGCATCCCCCACCCCCAGCGCCTCCGTGACCTGCTCGGCCGTGTCCTTCCAGTGGCCGGACGGCACGCCCGTCTTCGACGGGCTCTCGCTCGGCATCGGACGCGGCCGCACCGGCCTCGTGGGCACCAACGGCAGTGGCAAGTCCACATTGCTGCGGCTGGTCGCCGGCCGGTTGCGCCCCGCCCAGGGGTCGGTGACCGTCGGCGGCAGCCTCGCCTACCTTCCGCAGAACATCACGCTCGACACCACCCTCCGCGTGGACCAGGCCCTGGGCATCGCCGAGCGGCGCGCCGCCCTGCGCGCCATCGAGGCCGGGGACGTCGACGAGGCCCACTTCGAGACGATCGGCGACGACTGGGACGTCGAGGAGCGGGCCCTGGCGACACTGGGCCAACTCGGGCTCGGCGATGTCGAACTGGACCGCACCGTCGGCCATCTGTCCGGCGGGGAGACCGTGCTGCTGCGCCTGGCCGCCCTGCTCCTGGAGCGTCCCGACGTCCTGCTGCTCGACGAACCCACCAACAACCTCGACCTGTTCGCGCGGCGCCGGCTCTACGACGCCGTGGACTCCTGGCGCTCCGGTGTGCTGGTCGTGGTCAGCCACGACCGTGAGCTGCTGGAGCGGGTGGACCGCATCGCCGAACTGCGGGCCGGGGCGGTGACCTGGTACGGCGGCGGCTGGTCCGCCTACCAGGAGGCGCTGGCCACCCAGCAGGAGGCGGCAGCGCGCATGCTGCGGGCCGCCGAGGCGGATGTGCGGCGGCAAAAGCGCGAACTGGAGGAGACCCACATCAAACTGGCACGCCGTCAGCGGAACAGCAAGAAGATGGACATCGAGCGGCGGGCCCCGAGAATCGTCGCCGGTGCCCGCAAGCGGGCCGCGCAGGAGTCGGCCGGCAAGCTCCGCGATCTGCACGAGGACCGCCTCCACGAGGCGCGCGAGCGGCGTGAGGAGGCCGCGGACGCGGTCCGCGACGACGCCGAGATCCGGGTGAGCCTGCCGCACACCGCCGTACCCGCGGGCCGCACCGTGCTCAGCCTGAGTGAACTGCGCCCCCGGTACGGCGCGTTGCGCCATGCCACCCTCCACGTGCACGGGCCCGAACGCATCGCGCTGGTCGGGCGCAACGGGGCCGGTAAGACCACGCTGCTGCGCACCCTCACCGGCGAGCTCGCCCCGCTGTCCGGCGAGGCCAGGACGTACGTACCGCTGCGGTTCCTCCCCCAGCGGCTGGACGTGCTGGACGACGAGCTGAGCGTGGCGGCCAACGTGGCGCGCCGGGCGCCCGGTGTCACCGACAACCACATCCGCGCCCAGCTCGCGCGCTTCCTCTTCAAGGGCGCGCGTGCGGAGCAGCCGGCGGGCACCCTCTCCGGTGGCGAACGCTTCCGGGCCGCCCTCGCGGCCACCATGCTCGCCGCACCGGCCCCGCAGTTGCTGCTGCTCGACGAGCCGACCAACAACCTCGACCTGGCCAGTGCGCGACAGCTGACGAGCGCGCTGGACTCCTACCAGGGCGCGCTCGTGGTCGCCAGCCACGATCTGCCGTTCCTGGAGTCGATCGGCATCACCCGGTGGCTGCTGGTCGGCGAGGAGTTGCGGGACATCGCCGCCGACGAGGTCCGGGAGGTGCTCGAGACGACATCCGCGGCAAGGGAAGTGACGGAAACGGGCTGAGACCGAGCCCGTCGGGGCTCTTCCGAGGGCGGGGCGCACCCGCCTGGCCTCCAGGCCGGGCGCCCCGCCGCTCCGTTCCGGATTCGAAATTCGCGACAGCGAAATGAAGATCCAGCGTTCGCGCACGTTAAGGCGCATTCAAGGTTGACTCATGCGTCCTGGCCTACCTTCGAAAACGATCTCGTTCACATGAAATATATGAACGTTTAACAGGGGGAGAGAAGGTGGCGGCGCGGCCCGTGTCCTCGCGTCTGGCGAGATTCAGCCCGTCGCGACGAGAGCGTGAACGACTGCTTGTTGACTCTTCAGTAATGACGTGGCTAATTTCAGTCGGCGCCGTTTCGCGAGATTGCCATGCCATATGTTCGACGTGAGTTGCCCGAATTATCTCCATTTCCTGCCGCGCTAGCGATTTTTTTGGAGAAAACATGTCAACCGCCGTGGACGCAGGCGATCTTGTCATCGGCACCACTCCGCTCGGGGAACCGGACGCGAGACTCGCCGCGGCGGTCGGCCGCGCGGGCGGTCTCGGCGTCCTCGACCTGGGAACGGCGGGCCGTGAAGCCCTCCAGGCGTGGGAGGACATCCGCGAGTGGGCGGCCGGTGGCCGGTACGGCGTGCGGGTCGCGGCGGGCTGCCGCCTCACCCCCGCGGACCTACTGGACGTCCGGTCCACCGGCACCCCCACGGGCGGCTCGCACGGTGGCGCGCCCGGTCCGCATACGGTGGTGCTCGGCGCGGACTCGCCCTGGCCGGTGGAGGCCGTTGCCGACCGCTGCCGCGTGCTGGTCGAGGTCACCGATCTGGACGGAGCCCTCGATGCCATCGGCGCCGGTGCGCACGGGCTGATCGCCCGAGGGAGCGAGAGCGGCGGCCGGATCGGGCCGCTGGGCACCTTCGTCCTGCTCCAGCGGCTCCTCGCCGACCCCCGGGTGTCCTTACCGGTGTGGGCCTGCGGCGGCATCGGCCCGCGTACCGCCGCCGCGTCCGTGCTCGGCGGCGCGGCCGGGGTCGTCCTCGACACCCAGCTGGCTCTGCTCGCCGAATCCGGGCTCCTGGAGGACCGTGCCGCCGCCATCCGCTCCATGGACGGCTCCGAGACCACCGTCCTCGACGGACACCGGATCCTGCGGCGACGGGGGCGCGCCCCGCACATCGGGCCAGACCTGATGGTCGGTCAGGACGGCTTCCTGGCCGCGCGGTTCGCCGAGCGGTGGCGGGACGTCGGCCGGACGGTCCGGGGCATCGCGGACGCCGTCCGGGAGGCCGCACACGAGGCCGTACGGACCGGCTCCGCCGTTGTATCGGCGCTGCGCCCCGGCGCCCCCTGAGCACCCGCCTCGGCACCCGGCTGCCTCTCGCACAGGGCCCGATGACCCGGGTCAGCGACCAGGGCGCGTTCGCCTCCGCCGTCGCCGCCGGGGGAGCGCTGCCGTTCATCGCGCTCGCCCTGGCCGGACGCGAGCAGGCGCGCACCATGTTGGAGGAGGCCGCGGCGGCGCTGGAGGGACGCCCCTGGGGCGTCGGTGTCCTCGGCTTCGCACCCGAGGAGATCAGGAACGCCCAGCTCGAGGCCGTACGGGAGATCCGTCCCAGCCACGCGATCATCGCGGGCGGACGGCCGTCCCAGGCCAAGGCGCTGGAGCGGGACGGCATCGCCACCTATCTGCATGTGCCCTCGCCGGGGCTGCTGCGCCAGTTCCTCCAGGCCGGTGCCCGGCGGTTCGTCTTCGAGGGCTCCGAATGCGGCGGCCACGTGGGGCCGCGCAACAGCTTCCCGCTGTGGGAGGCCCAGATCGCCGTCATCGAGGACTTCCTCGACGAGGCCGCACACCACCCGCGTCACACGGCGGGTACGGACGGCGCCGACGCGACCGATGGCACCGACGGCACCGACGCGACCGATGGCACCGACGGCGCGGGCATCGAGATCTTCTTCGCCGGGGGAGTGCACGACGAACGCTCCGCCGCGATGGTGGCCGCGCTCGCCGCCCCGCTCACCCGGCGCGGCGTCGCCGTCGGATCGCTGATGGGCACCGCGTACCTGTTCACCGAGGAGGCGGTGGCACACGGCGCCGTACAGCCGCTCTTCCAGCGCCAGGTGGTGGCGGCCGAGCACACCGTGCTGCTGGAGACCGCCCCCGGCCATGCCACACGCTGCGTGCCCAGCCCCTTCACCGAGAGCTTCGACACCGTGAAGGAGCGTCTGCGCCACGATGGCCTGCCGGACCGGGAGGTCTGGGAGCGGCTGGAGCGGCTGAATGTGGGACGGCTGAGGATCGCCAGCAAGGGCGTGGACCGCGGACCCGACGGCGCGTTGACCCCGGTGGACGAGGAAGGCCAGCTCAGCGGCGGGATGTTCATGGCCGGGCAGGCGGCCGTGATGCGCTCGGCCACCACCACGATCGCCGCCCTGCACCATGCGGTGGGCCCCGGCGCCGCCGACTTCCTCACCGCACGCGCGGAGGCCGTGTGCGAGCGCCTGGGCGTGGCCACGGCCCCGGCAGCGGCCGAGGCACCCGAGCCGCTGGACGTGGCCGTCGTCGGCATGGCGTGCATGTTTCCGCAGGCACCCGACCTCGCCTCGTTCTGGGCCAATGTGGTGGGCGGTGTGGACACCGTCACCGAGGTGCCCGCCGAGCGCTGGGATCCCGCCGTCCACTACACCGGCGGCAAGGACGGCGCCTCCGCCTCCCAATGGGGCGGCTTTCTGCCCCCATCCCCTTCGACCCGCTGCGCTACGGCATCCCCCGGCCTCGCTCGGCAGCATCGAACCCGTACAGCTGCTGGCCCTGGAGGCCGCCCGCCGGGCCCTGGACGACGCCGGATACGGCGACCCGTGCGACGGCGGCCGGACCTTCGACCGCTCCCGCACCTCCGTGGTGTTCGGCGCCGAGGCGGGCAGTGATCTGTCCAACGCCCAGACGCTGCGCGCCGTCCTGCCGTCCTACGTCCACGAGGTGCCGCAGGCCCTGGCGGACCAGCTGCCCCGGCTCACCGAGGACTCCTTCCCCGGCATGCTCGCCAACGTCATCTCCGGGCGGATCGCCAACCGGCTCGACCTCGGCGGCGCCAACTACACCGTGGACGCGGCCTGCGCGTCATCGCTGGCCGCCGTGGACGTGGCCTGCAAGGAGCTGACCGCGGGCACCAGCGACCTCGTGCTGTGCGGCGGCGCCGATCTGCACAACGGCATCAACGACTACGTGCTCTTCTCCTCCGTGCACGCCCTCTCCCCGACGGGCCGCTCCCGGACCTTCGACAGCTCGGCCGACGGGATCGCGCTCGGCGAGGGTGTCGCGTGTGTCGTCCTCAAACGGCTGGCCGACGCCGAACGGGACGGCGACCGCGTCTACGCCGTCGTCAAGGGCGTCGGCTCCTCCAGCGACGGCCGCTCGCTCGGGCTGACCGCCCCGCGCCCCGAGGGCCAGCGGGCCGCACTGGAGCGCGCCTACGCCAATGCCCGCGTCTCGCCCGCCGACGTCGGCCTGATCGAGGCGCACGGCACCGGTACGGTCGTCGGCGACCGCACCGAACTCACCGTCCTGGGCGAGGTGTTCACCGAGGCCGGGGCCGAACCCGGGGCGTGTGCGCTGGGCTCGGTGAAGTCCCAGATCGGGCACACCAAATGCGCCGCGGGTCTCGCCGGGCTGGTGAAGGCCGCGATGGCGCTGCACACGGGCATCACACCGCCGACCCTGCATCTGACCCGGCCCAACGAGGCATGGGACGCGGACCGCAGCCCCTTCGCCTTCCACACCCGGGCCCGGCCATGGGCCGCCGCGCCGGCCGAGCGGGTGGCAGGGGTCAGCGCGTTCGGCTTCGGCGGGACCAACTTCCACGTGGTGCTCGCCGCACACGGCCGCGGGGCGCCACCCGCGCAGGGGCTGGATGCCTGGCCCGCCGAGCTGTTCCTCTTCCGCGGAGCCGACCGGGCGGCGGCGCTGCGGGTGGTCCAGGAGACACTCGATCAGCTCATGGCCAATGACGCGGCGGGTCGGCCGTGGCGGCTGCGCGACCTCGCGCTGACCGCCTCCCGGCGGGCCGATGCCGGCCGGGAACCGGTCCGGGTGGCCGTCGTGGCCTCGGACCTGGACGACCTGGCCGCACGATTACGCCAGGCGCTCGCGGGCGATCCGCCGGGCCAGGGCCCGCGCGGAACGGATGGGCTGTATACGGCCCCGGACGAGCCCGAGAAGAGGGAGGAGGCCGGGGAGAGCGGGGAGGCTGAGGAGAACGGGGACAGCGGGGACAGCGGGGACAGCGGGGACAGCGGGGAAGCCGGGGGCGGGCCGGGGCGCGGCAAGGTCGCGTTTCTCTTCCCCGGGCAGGGCAGCCAGCGACCCGGGATGTTCGCCGACGCCTTCATCACCTTCCCCGAGCTCCAGCGCCATCTGCGCCACGGACGCGACTACGCCGACGCGCTGTATCCCCCGCCGCCTTCGACGGGGCCGGGGAGTCGGCGCGGCGCACCGCGATCACCGACACCCGGGTGGCCCAGCCCGCACTGGGCATCGTCGGGCTCGCCGCGTACACCCTGCTGACCTCGGCCGGGGTACGGCCCGACATGGCGGCCGGACACAGCTACGGCGAGCTGGTCGCGCTGTGCGCCGCGGGCGCGCTCGACCCCCGTACGCTGCCGCAGCTGAGCGCCGAGCGGGCGGCCGCCATCCTCGGCGCCGCCGAGGCCGACGGGGAGGAGCCCGGCACGATGGCGGCCGTGACCGCGGCCCCGACGAGATCGAGCCGGTGCTGCGCGCGGCCGGGCTCGACGGACGTGTGGTGGCCGCCAACCACAACGCGCCACGGCAGACCGCGATCTCCGGGCCCCAGCGGGACGTCGAGGAGGCGGTGCGGCTGCTGCGGGAGGCCGGGCACTCGGTCAAACGGATCCCGGTGGCCTGCGCCTTCCACAGCCCGCTGGTGGCCGGGGCCGGTGCGCGATTCGCGGAGGCGCTGGCCCGACATCCGGTGCGCGAGGCGGAGTTCCCCGTCTGGGCGAACCGCACCGCTGCCCCGCACGGCGCGGAACCGCATGCCATCCGCGCCGAACTCGCCGCCCAGATCGGCGCGCCGGTCCGCTTCGTGGCGCAGATCGAGGCCATGTACGAGGCGGGCGCACGGATCTTCGTGGAGGCTGGTCCGGGGACGGTGCTCACCCGGCTGGTGGGGGAGATCCTCGATGGCCGTCCGCATCTCGCCCTCGCCTGCGAGGGACGGCGGTCCGGCGCCGCCGGGCCGCGTGGGTTTCTCGACACCCTCGCCCGGCTGGCCGTCGCGGGCGTTCCGGTGCGCACGGCTTGGCTGTTCCACGGCCGGGACGCGGTGGCGGCGGGATCCGCCACACCACCGAAGCGGCCCGGCTGGACGGTCGACGGACACCTCGTCCGCACCGCGGACGGCGAGCTCCTGCCCGGTGCGCTGGCACCGGCCCGACGTGTCATGGAGGCTACGGTGAGCCAGACGGATAGGACGGGGGGCGGCGAGTACGGCGACAGAGACGCCCTGATCTCGGAGTTCCTGAGAACCAGCCGGGAGATGATCGCCGCCCAGCGCGATGTGCTCCTTACGTACTTCGGTGGCGCGCCGGGCGAACGGCGCGCGGCGCCACCGTCCCCGGTGGCCCCGGCCCCGGCCCTGCCCTCCGAACTCGTCCCGGTGGCCGCCGCATCTAAGGCACCGTCCCCGGAGGCACCGTCCCCGGTCGCCGACGTGGCTCCTGCCTCACCCGCGCCCGCCACCGGGCCCGATGTGCTGCGTGCGGTCTCCGAGATCATCAGCGAACGTACCGGCTACCCGGTCGACATGATCGAACCGGACCTCGACCTCGAGGCAGATCTCAGCATCGACTCCATCAAACGCGCCGAGATCGCGGGCGAGTTGGCGCGGCGCCTCGGTGTCGCGGGCGCGGACACCGCCACGCTGGGCGATGAGGAGCTGGAGGAGCTGGCCAAGGCCCGTACCACGGCCGCCGTCACCGACTGGCTCACCGCCCGTCTCGCGCCCGCCCCGCCAGCCTCGCGACCGCCGGGCCGCCCGACGAACCGAGGCCGGCGCCCGAGCGGGTGGCGGAGCCCATGCCTGTGGCCGTGCCCGGCGTGGCGCCCAAGCGGATGCGGCTGGTGCCCGTGCCCCTCGGCGCACCGGACGAGGGCGCCGCCGCGCCGCCCGCCCTGACCGGTCGGCGCTTCGCCCTGCTCGGCGGGGACGGCGACGGGGTGGCCGAGGCGGTGGCCTCCCGTCTCGGCGAGCGCGGTGCCGAGGCCGTCATCCTCCCCGCCGGTCATCAGCTCACCGAGAACGACGGCCGGGTGGACGGTGTGCTGCTGCTCGATCCGCTGGCCGCCTCCGGCGCGCCGGTGCTGCCCGAGGCGTTCACGGTCCTCCAGTCGGCGCTGCGGCGCGCCCCGCAGTGGCTGCTGGCGCTCCGCCGCACCGACCCGCTCGCCGCGCGCACGGCGGGGCTGCGTGGCGTGTTCCGCACGGTGGCCAGGGAGTACCCGGACACGGTTACCCGGCTGGTGGAGTTCCCCGCCGAGCCGACAGGACTCGCCGACGTGGTCGGCTCCACCGATGTGGCCGGGTCCGTTGACGTGGGCAGGTCCGCCGAGGCGGTCGGGTCTGCCGATGTGGGCAGGTCCGCCGATGCGACCGGGCCCGCTGATGTAGCCGGGTCTGCCGATGTGGTCGGGTCTGCCGATGTGGTCGGGCCCGTTGACGTGGTCGGGTCTGCCGATGCGACCGAGTCCGCCGACGCGGGCGGATCCACTCGCGCGGCCGGATCCACTTGCGCGGCCATGTCCGCCCACGCCGTGGCCGACGGGCTGCTCGATGAGCTGCTTGCCCCGGACCGTACGCCCGTCGTTCTGCGCACCGCGGAAGGGCGGCGTCACCGGCTGGACCTCGTGGAGGCCCCGTTGGGCGCGCTCGCCGGTTCGGGGGCCGGGCCCGCCGGGGACGGCGCTGCGGAGGCCGCCGCGCTCGGGCTGGACCGGGACGCGGTGGTGGTCCTGGTCGGTGGGGCGCGGGGCATCACCGCGCGGTTCGCCGCCACCCTGGCGTCCGCCGCCCGCTGCCGGATCGAACTGCTCGCCCGTACGCCGGAGCCCGTCGGCTCCGAGGACCCGGCCACCGCCGGGGCCCGCGACGAGACCGCCCTGCGCGCGGCGCTCGCGGCCCGTGGCGGGCTCGGGCCCGCCGAGATCCAGCGGGAGGTCGCCCGGATCCTGGCGCGGCGCGAAGTGGCCTGCACCGTCGAGGAGTTGACCGCGCTCGGCGCCCGTGTCCGCTATCGCTCGGTGGATGTCCGCGACGCCGAGGCGGTGCTCCAGGCGGTGAAGCAGATCCACGCCGACCACGGACGGCTGGACGGTGTGGTCTACGGGGCCGGTGTGATCGAGGACCGGCTGATCGCGGAGAAGTCCGCCGAGTCCTTCCAGCGGGTGTACCGCACCAAGGTGGAGGGGGCCCGGACGCTGCTGGACGCGCTGGCCGAACTGCCCGAACCCCCGGCGTTCGCCGTGTTGTTCGGCAGTATCGCCGCCGTCCTCGGCAACCGTGGCCAGGTGGACTACGCGGCGGCCAACGACGCGCTGGAAACCCTCGGCGCGCGGTGGCGGGATCGCACCGGCCGCCGGGCGCTGACCGTGCACTGGGGTCCCTGGGCACCGGCCGGAGCCCACGGCGGGATGGTCACACCCGAACTCGGCCGCGAATACGCCCGGCGCGGCATCTCGCTCATCGACCCCGAGGAGGGCACGCTGGCGCTGCTGCGCGAGCTGGCCTGGGGCGAGGAGTCCACGGGGTCCGTCGTCTACACCGCCTCGGGCTGGTGAGCGTGACGGACGAGCAGCCGCACCGGCAGCCGCCGGTGGCCATCGTCGGGATGTCCGTGCTGCTGCCCGGCTCGCCCGACCTGGACACGTACTGGCGCAACCTGGTCGGTGGCGTGGACGCGATCAGCGACGTCCCGGCCGGGCGGTGGGACGCCGGTTTCTACGCCCCGGACGGCGGTGGCGACACGCCGGGGGCGCCCGACCGGGTGTACTGCCGCCGGGGCGGGTTCGTCGACGAGTTCGCCCGGGTCGAGGCCGCCCGGTTCGGAATCATGCCGAACTCGGTGTCCGGCACCGAACCCGACCAGCTGATCGCCCTGGGTGTCGCGGCGGCGGCCATCGCCGACGCGGGCGGCGAGGACCGGCTGCCCGACCGGCAGCGGGTGGGCGTGGTGCTGGGCCGGGGTGGCTATCTCACCCCCGGGCTGGTCCGGCTCGACCAGCGGGTGCGCACCGCCCACCAGCTCGTACGGACCCTCGGCGAGCTGCTGCCCGACCTCGGGCCCGGCCAACTCGACCGGGTACGGGAGGCGTTCACCGAACGGCTCGGCCCCGACCGGCCCGAGGCGGCCATCGGCCTGGTGCCCAACCTCGCCGCCTCGCGCATCGCCAACCGGCTCGATCTGCGCGGCCCCGCGTACACCGTGGACGCCGCCTGCGCCTCCTCGCTCGTCGCCGTCGACCAGGCGGTGGGGGAGCTGGCCTCGGGCCGGTGCGATGTGATGCTCGCGGGCGGGGTGCACCACTGCCACGACATCACCCTGTGGAGCGTCTTCTCCCAGTTGCGCGCGCTGTCGCCGAGCCAGCGCATCCGGCCCTTCCACCGCGCGGCCGACGGCCTGCTGATCGGCGAGGGCACCGGTGTGGTCGTCCTCAAACGGCTCGCCGACGCACTCCGCGACGGCGACCGCGTCTACGCGGTGATCCGCGGCACCGGCGTGGCCTCCGACGGCCGCGCCACCGGTCTGGTCAACCCCGACCCGGGCGGTCAGACCCGTGCCGTACGGCAGGCGTGGCGGGCCGCGGGCCTCGATCCGCGCGAGCCGGGCGCCCTCGGGCTGCTCGAGGCGCACGGCACCGCGACGCCCGCCGGGGACGCGGCCGAACTCGCCACGCTGGGCGAGGTGTTCGGCCCCGGTGACATGCCGGGGGAGAAGGCCGCCATCGGCTCGGTGAAGTCGATGATCGGCCACACCATGCCCGCCGCCGGTGTCGCGGGCCTGGTGAAGGCCGCCCTCGCGGTCCACCACGGCCGGCTGCTGCCCACCCTGCACTGCGACGACCCCCACCCGGCGCTCGCGGCCACCCGCTTCTCGGTGCTCGACGCGGCCGAGCCCTGGGACGCTCCCGTACGGCGCGCCGCCGTCAACGCCTTCGGATTCGGCGGGATCAACGCCCATGTGGTGCTGGAGCAGCCGCCGCCGGTGCCGGAGACGCGGCGCGCCACGACCCTCGTCATCGAACCGGAGCGGGTGCTGGCGCTGGCGGCGGACACCCCGGAGCGGTTGGCCGAGCTGCTGTCGGCGGACGATACGACCGTCCGGACAGCGGTGACGGGGCGGGACGCCCGTACCGCCCGTACCCGGCTGGGCATCGTCGACCCCACCGCCAAACGGCTCGCGCTCGCCCGGCGCATGGTGGCCAAGGGCCGCCCGTGGCGGGGCCGTAACGACATCTGGTTCACGTCCGCGCCACTGCTCGGCGCGGGCGCGGCGCCGAGGGGAAGCTCGCCTTCGTCTTCCCCGGTCTCGAAGCCGAGTTCGTCCCCGCGTGGACGGTGTCGCGGAGTACTTCGGGCTCTCCCGGCCCGTCGGGGACCGTTTCGGCGAGGCGGCGCGCGTGGGCGACATCGGTCGCCATGGCGTCGGCGTGTTCGGCGTCGGTCGGCTGCTGGACGCGGCGCTGCGGCGGATGGGGGTCGTGCCGGACGCGGTGGCCGGGCACAGCGTGGGGGAGTGGACCGCGCTGGTCGTGGGGGGCCTCTACGCGGGCGAGGAGGTCGACGCCTTCCTCGACTCCTTCGACCCGGACGCGCTGCGGGTGCCCGGTCTGGCCTTCGCCGTCCTCGGCGCGGGTGCGCGGCGGGTGTCCGACGCGCTCACCGAGCGGGCGGACGGCCGGATCGTGCTCTCGCACGACAACGCGCCCAGCCAGTCGATGGTGTGCGGGCCGCGTGGCGACGTCGAGGAGTTCGTCCGGGCCATGCGCGCCGAGGGCGTGATCGCTCAGCTCCTGCCCTTCCAGTCCGGCTTCCACACCCCGATGCTGGCGCCCTACCTCGATCCCATCCGAGCCGTGACGGAACGCTTCGAGCTGCTCCTGCCACCCAGGACCCCCGTCTGGTCCGGGACGACCGCCGCCCCGTATCCGGCGACCGAGGCGGAGGTGCGCGCACTGTTCATCCGGCATCTGCTGGAGCCGGTGCGCTTCCGGCTGCTGACGGAAGCCCTGTACGAGGCGGGGTTCCGCGCGTTCGTCCAGGTCGGTACGGGGCAGTTGGGGTCGCTCATCGGGGACACCCTGCAGGGGCGTGACCACCTGGTGGTGGCCGCCAACTCGCCCCACCGGGACGGGGTGTCCCAACTTCGGCGCGTGGCCACGGCGCTGTGGGCCGAGGGGGTGGAGGTGGATCCCGCGCTGCGGAGCGAGGCTGAAGCCTCGCGGGCTAAACCAGCGCTTGCCGCGGTGCGGCTGGACCTGAGCGGTTCGCTGATCTCGCTCGGCGCGGCGAGGTTGAGCGAGCTGCGCGGTGAGCTGTCGCGGGCGCTGCCCCGGGGAGCGGGGCCGCACCGTGGTACGTGGCCGCCGTTGCCGGGTGCGGGTGGGTTGGCGCCCACCCGTTCCGCCCAGGGGGCACCTCCCGGCGGTAGCCGGGGGAGGAACGATTGCCCACCACCGGGTTGGGTAGCCGAACTCGACGCCCTGCTCAGCGAGACCGCCGCCACCGCGACAGCGGTCATCGCGGCAAGCCGCCCACCGACCCCGCACACCCACGATCTGCGGGTCTCCACCGAGACCATGCCCTACCTCCGCGACCACTGCTTCTTCCCCAACGCGCCGACTGGCCGGATGAGTTGGACCGCTGGCCCGTGGTCCCGGCCACCACGATCGTCCAGCACCTCATGGACACGGCGGAACGCACGGCGGGCAACAACCCCGTGGCCGTCGCCGTACACGGCGCCCGCTTCGACCAGTGGGTGACGGCGTCGCCACCCACCACCGTCCAGGTCACCGCGACCCCCGCCTCCGCGACTCACCACACCGTCGCCTTCGGCCGCAGCGCCCGCGCCACCGTGGAAGTGGCCGCCCGCCACCCCGGCATCCGCCCCGCGCCCTGGAGCGTCGACCCCGCCACCGAGCGCACACCCGACCACACCGCACGGCTCATCTACACCGAGCGCTGGATGTTCCACGGACCGGCCTTCCAAGGGCTCACCGAACTCAGTGCGATCGGCGCATCGCACATGCGCGGCACGATCACCACACCCCCCGCGCCCGGGGCCCTGCTGGACAACGTCGGACAGCTCCTCGGCTACTGGATCATGGCGACCCGCACCGAACGGACCGTGGTGTTCCCGGTCGGCATGCGTCTGATGCGCTTCTTCGGCCCGCATCCGGCCCCCGGCACACCGGTGGAGTGCCTGATCAGGATCACCTCGCTGACCGATACCACGCTCGAGGCCGACGCACAGCTGCTGATCGACGGCGAGGTGTGGGCGGAGCTGTCCGGCTGGCAGGACCGCCGGTTCGACAACCACCCCGAAACCCGGCCCGTGGAGCGCTTCCCGCAGCGCAACACGCTGTCCCGGCCCCAGCCGGGCGGCTGGGTGCTGCTCCATGAGCGCTGGCCCGATCTGGCCTCCCGCGACCTGATCATGCGTAACCACCTGGGCAGCGACGAGCGCACCGCCTATGAACACCAGCCGCCACGCGGCCGCAGACAGTGGCTGCTGGGCAGGATCGCGGCCAAGGACGCCGTGCGCCGGTGGCTCTGGGACCAGGGCGAAGGGCCGGTCTTCCCCGCCGAGATCGGGATCCGCGAGGACGCCCAGGGGCGCCCGTACGCCGTCGGCGTGCACGGCCGGACCCTGCCCGAACTGGCGCTTTCGCTGGCACACCGGGCCGAGACCGGGGTCGCTCTGGTGGTGCCGCGCCACGCGAACGGCGCCGCGGGCCCCGGTATCGCCCTCGAAGAGGTCGCCGACCACGACGACCACGCCCTCGCGGTCGCGTTCGGCCGGGCGGAGCGGGAACTCCTCGCGGCGGTGACGTCCCGGAGCGGGGGATCACACGCCCGCTGGGCCAGCGCCTTCCGGGCCGCGAAGGAGGCGGTGGCCACGGCTGAGGGGACCGGGCTCCGCGACCGGCCACGGGACCTGACCATCGCCGAGGTACGGCCCGGTGCGGACTACCCCGACGCGCCACCGGCCCGGCTCATCGTGGACGTGGCGGCCACCATCCCCGGGCAGCCCCCGCGCCGCTACGAAGTCCACACCATCACCATCGCCAACCCACCCGGACTGCCGGACCGGGACTACGCCGTGGCCTGGACGACCGGCCCGGACCACCATGAACAGGACGAGGAGAGCGATCAGTGACCACCGTCAATCAGACCGCCCCGTCACCTGCCGCCGACGCACCGGCCGAGGCATCGGTCAGCGCACCGGCCGACGCACAGGCCGTGCTCGCGGAGATATCCGGGATGCTCCGGACGATGCTCGACGAATACGGCCTCGACGATATCGAGGTGACCATGGAGACCCGCTTCACCGAGGATCTGGAGCTGGAGAGCATCGACCTGGTGACGCTGGCCGGCAGCCTGGAGGCGCGGTACGGCAGACAGGTCAACTTCGCCGAGTTCGTGGCCGACCTCGAGCTCGACGAGATCATCGACCTCACCGTGGGGCAGCTCGTCGAGTATGTCGTCCGGTGCCTCAGAGCCGCCCGGGAGCGCTGAGCCATGGCGATGATCGACACCGAACACGCCACCGACCACGACGGCCCGCATACCGGGACGGACGGCGTCCGACTGCATGTCCAACGGCTGTCCCCGCCCGACGGCCGTCCGCCCATCGCCACCGTCGTACTCATCCACGGTCTGCTCACCGACTCCCTCGCCAGCTGGTACTTCACGGTGGCCCCGGACCTCGCCGCCGCCGGACTGGAGGTGGTGATGTACGACCAGCGGGGACACGGCCGCAGCGAGCGCCCCGGCTCCGGCTACCGGCTGGACACCTTCGTCACCGATCTGGCGCGGCTGCTCGACCGGCTGGACATCACCGGTCCGGTCCATCTCGTGGGCAACTGCTTCGGCGGCACGGTGGCGTTCGCCTACGCCATGCGTCATCCGGAGCGGGTGGCCGGTATCGCGGTGATCGAGGCGAAACCCGCCACCGAGAGCTGGTTGACCGAGATCAGTGGGATCCTGCGGCGTGTCGAGGAGGAACTGGTCGTCCATGAGGCCGAGTCGCTGGCCTGGGTGAGCGCCCACCGGGGCGCCCACACCGCGCGGCTCGCCAAGTCGGCCGCCCGCCTGGTCCGTACGACCACCATCGCCGAGGACGTACCGGCGAGCCAGGTGGTGAGCGAGGAGCAGGTCCGCGCGATGCGCTGCCCGGTGCTGGCCGTCTACGGCGCCGATTCCGAACTCGCGGGGCAGCAACGGTGGTTGGAGGCGGTGCTGCCCGGCGCCCGGACCGTCGTCCTGCCGGGCCAGGGCCACTCGGTCCTCGCCGAGGCGCCCACCCGCATCCGCGAACTGCTGCTGTCCTGGATCGACGAGCGCGAACGTGAACACGGGCGCCATGCGGCCACCGGCGCCCCGGCGGCGGGAGCGGCCCTGGAGGCCGATGCCTGATGAGTGAACCGAGCAGGGATCCGGAAGCCTCACCCCGCACACCCCGCCGCTTTCTCTTCGTCGTGCCGCCGCTCGTCGGCCACGTCAACCCCACCGTCGGCGTCGCGGCCGAACTCACCGCCCGGGGGCACCGGGTGGCCTGGGCCGGGATGCCCGAGGTCGTCGAGCGGCTGACCGGGCGGGGAACGACGGTCTACCGCTGCGCCGGGCCGGTGCTCGGTGAGGGCGGGGCGGGCCGGCCACCGGACGTACGCGGTCCGGCGGCGCTGAAGTTCCTGTGGGAGCGGTTCCTGGTGCCGCTCGCCGAGGCCATGGCTCCGGGCGTGGCCAAGGCCATCGAGGCGTTCCGCCCCGATGTGGTGATCGCCGACCAGCAGACCGTGGCGGGCGCGTTGGTGGCCGAACGGCTGGGGGTGCGCTGGGCCACATCCGCCACCACCTCGGCGGAGTTCACCGGCGCGCTGGACGGGATGCCCAAGATCGACGCCTGGCTGGATGGGCTGCTGCACGAGGTGCGGGGCCGGATCGGCGACCCGGAGGGCACGGCCGACCCCCGGTTCGCACCGGATCTCGTCCTCGCCTTCACCACCGAGGAACTGGCCGGACGACCGGCCCGGGCGGGCGACCGCATCCACTATGTGGGGCCGTCGATCGCCGAGCGACCGGCCACGACGGACTTCCCCTGGGAGTGGCTGGACCCCGCGCGCCCCGCGGTCCTCATCACGCTCGGCACCGCGAACACCGACGCCGGGGCGCGCTTCCTCACCGAGTGCCTGGAGGCCGTACGGGCCCGGGCCGGTCGTTTCCAGACGGTCGTCGTCGACCCCGACGACGTACTCGCTCGGGCCGCCCGGGACACCCGGAGCAGGCCCGCGCCCCCGGACGGCAACGACGTCCTGGTGTGCCGCTACGTCCCCCAACTCCCCCTGCTGCGACGGGTGAACGCGGTCGTGTGCCACGCCGGCCACAACACGGTCTGCGAAACCCTCTGGCACGGCGTACCGCTCGTCGTGGCGCCCATCCGGGACGACCAGCCGGTGGTGGCCGCCCAGGTGGTGGACGCGGGCGCGGGCATCCGGGTGCGCTTCGGCAGGGCGCGGGCGGCGGCCATCGGCGAGGCACTCGACGCCGTACTGCACGAACCGCGCTACCGCGCCGCGGCCGAGCGCGTGGGCGCGTCCTTCCGCGCGGCGGGCGGCGCCACCGCGGCCGCCACCCACCTGGAGCGGCTGGCCACAGCGGGCGCCACCCACGCCCCCGCGAGCGCCGCCGCCACAGCG
The DNA here is from genome assembly GCA_005405945.1 of Streptomyces violaceusniger. Taxonomy (GTDB): domain Bacteria; phylum Actinomycetota; class Actinomycetes; order Streptomycetales; family Streptomycetaceae; genus Streptomyces; species Streptomyces violaceusniger. The sequence goes on along the minus strand of BJHW01000001.1, from coordinate 1,407,762 downwards.
GGCGTCACCCATCCCACCGCGAGCGCCGCCACCCATCCCACCGCGAGCGCCGCCACCCACGCCACCGCGAACCCGGAAGGGGACCGATGAGCCGCGAGAGTGCCGTACCCCGCACACCGGAGAAGCCGTCCCGCGCCGAGACCGTCGCCGCGCTGCGCCCCCGCTACCAGGCCGATCTGGCGCGGGGCACCGAGCGGTTCTTCGAACCCCGCCGCACGGACTGCCCGTGGTGCGGCTCCACGCGGCTGGCGCGGCGGCTGCGCACCAAGGACCGGTACCAGAGCAAACCCGGCCACTTCCGGCTCGACAGATGCCGGGACTGCCGCCATGTCTTCCAGAATCCACGGCTGAACGACGACGGCCTGGAGTTCTACTACCGCGACTTCTACGACGGGATGGGGGAGATCGAACTCGGCAACGTGTTCTCCGGGCGGGACAAGGTGTACCGTCGGCGCGCGATGTTCCAGGAGCCCTCCGCCGAGCCGCCGAAGACCTGGCTCGATGTCGGCACCGGACACGGCCACTTCCCCGAGGTGGCCCGTACCGTCTTCCCCGGCACCCGCTTCGACGGACTGGACTTCACCGCCGGTGTCGAACTGGCCGAGCGTACGGGCCGCATCGACCGGGCCATCCGCGGCAGCTTCCCCGAGCTGGCCGAGGAGCGGCTGGCCGGGAGCTACGACGTGGTGAGCATGTTCCACTACCTGGAACACAGCACGGACCCCCGCGCCGAACTCCGCGCCGCCCGCCGTGCCCTGCGGCCCGGCGGCCATCTGCTGATCGAGGTGCCCGACCCGGAGTGCTGGTTCGGCCGGCTCCTCGGCCGGTTCTGGCTCCCCTGGCTCCAGCCCCAGCATCTGCACTTCGTTCCGGTGGCCAACCTCCGCGAGGAACTGTCCGCACTGGGCTTCACCGTGACCGACGAACAGCACCGCGGGCCGTCGGACACCGTCGACCTGCTCGGCGCCGTCTGGCTGGCGCTCAACGCGATCGCCCCGCCCGATGACGCCCCTCCCTGGCCAGGCCGCCCGGTCGGCTCCGATGGCTGCTGCGCTGCGCGATCCTGCTGGCGGGCGTGCCCGCCCTCGTGGTCGCGACCACCCTCGACCGCGTGCTGCTCAAACCGCTGGCGGGGCTCGGCAAGATGTCCAACGCCTATCGGGTGGTGGCCCGGTGTGATGCCTCCGCCCGTCCCGGCCCCGTTAAGGCGGCCCCGGGTCCCGCTCCGGGGCCCGGGGGAGGGGCGATGCATGGCGCTGTCGAGGCCGAGGGGGCCGGAGGGCCGCACCTTCGGGCGCGCCTTCGCGGTGCGCTTCTCGGCGGCCACCTGGGTGGTGGCGGTGGCGTGCAGCGCTCTGGTGGGGTGGTGGCGCCCTGGCCTGCGGCCCGCGCTCATCGCCTCCGGGGTGTCGCTGATCGCGCTCGGCTCGGTGAGCGCGGCCCGCGACGGCTTCCCGTTCAACCGCCCCCGCACGGACGGCGACCAGAGCCACGACGGCGACCAGAGCAATGGCGACGGACACGGCCAGAGCCACGACGACGGACACGGGCACGGCCACAGCCACGCGGGCGGCCCGAAGGTCGCCTGGCTGCTGTACATACCGGCCCTGACCATCCTCTTCCTGGCGCCGCCCGCGCTCGGCTCGTACACCGCATCCCGTGACGAGGCGAAGGCCCCGGGGCCCCCTCCTCCTCGGGCGACAGCGGCGACAGCCTCTTCCCGGCCCTGCCGGACACCGGTGTGGTGCCGATGACGCTGAACGACTTCAGCTTCCGTGCGGTCTGGGACACCGACGGCACCCTCAAGGGCCGTACCGTCCGGCTCACCGGCTTCGTCACCCCCGGGCGCCACGGCACCTGGTACGTCAGCCGGCTCGTCATCAGCTGCTGCGCCGCCGACGCCCAGGTGCGCAAGGTGCTGGTGCACGGGGCCTCGGCGCCGCCCGCAGACGCCTGGGTGACCGTCACCGGCACCTGGCATCCCACCGGAGAGGTGGGCACGGACGGCGCGAGCCCCGCCCTGGACGCCACCGCCGTCCGCCGTGTCCCCGCGCCCAAGGACCCCTACCACGACATGGTGACCGGCCCGGGCGGCGGTTGAGCCACCCCGGCGGGGCCGGACGTCAGGGTCCCGTCGCCGTGCCGTCGGGCCGCGGCGGCTCCTCCCCGGACGTCTCCTGGGCCTGCGACGGTGGCGGTTCGGTGGCCGCCAGGGCCGTCTGCACCCCGCCGGGCTTGCTGTTGACGTAGGTGGTGAGCCGGTGCACCTGACGTTCCAGGGCCCTGATCCGGTCCACGATGTCCTCGGGCAGGTTCGCCATCAGTCGGCCTCCTCCAGATACAGATCGGCGGTCTCCGGACGTCCCCGCTCCGGGGCGGTGACCTTGATGCCGACGACGCGGTAGCGGGCGTCCAGCCCCTCGGAGAACCACACGTCCTTGATGCGCAGCCGCACGGTCGCGCCGAGCAGCGCGGGCGTGGTGCCCGAGCCGAGGCGGATCCGCACCGAGGGGATGACCACCGTGCCGCGCAGGGCGGCGAGTTCGGACCGGGCGAACGCGTCGAGCGTCGCCTTGTCGGTGACATTGCTGTGGTCGGACGAGGTGTCCAGGCGGGGGAACCCGGCCGCGAGGAGGTCCCCGGCCACCTGTTCCCCGGACATCACCGGGCCACCCGCCCCGCCCTCCGGGGTGCCGCCCCTGGCCCGCGCGGTCGTCCCGCCGCGCGTGGCGTCGCGGGGGAAGGAGTACGACAGCACATCGCCCGGCAGGTCCAGCATCACCGGCTGGCTGCCCACCCGGATCGTCGGAGAGCCCAGCCGGAGCAGCTTCACCCGCCGCCCGGTCACCGGGTCCCGGTACACCGCGATCCGGTGCTCGAAACCCGGCTCCATCGCCGCGAGTTGCCCGATGGCCTCCTCCACCAGGGTCTCGTCACCGTCGCTGTAGGCCACCGTACGGGTCGCGGTGGGGGCCGTCGGCTCGTACTCCACGCCGATGTGGCCGCCCTCGGACCCCTGCATGTAGTCCCACAGCCGGCGGACGATCTCCAGATGGTCGAGCGCGGTGAAGCTCAGGTTCGCGCGGATGTAGCGACGGCCCGCGTAGGAGTCGAAGGTGGCCGCCTGGAGCCCGACCGTGGTCAGGCCCCGGTCGTCCGTGGCCGGAGTCAGCGTCCAGACGATGCCACCCCAGCAGACCTCGTCCCCCCGCTCCAGATAGACGGCGGTGCGCCCCTCCACCAGCTCCCGGACCCGCCGGGCCATACGGGCGTCGGGCACCGGAATGGTCGCGGTGAGCGAACCGGGCTTGCCGAGGTAGTCGTCGTACTCCACCTCCCGCAGGGGTAGTACGTCGATGGCCTGGTCGGTGCGCAGATCGGTGAAGACGGCGCGGTAGCGGGCGTCCACGGCGCCTCACGCCACCGGGTCCACGCGGACGAAGCGGTTGTCGAAGTGCACCCGCGTCCCCGCGATCGAGGAGCGGTAGGCGGCGGTCGCGGTGTAGACGGCGCCTGGGGTGAGGCTCCCCACTGGGAAACACGTGGAGATGGAGGCCCGTCCGGCACCGTCGAGGATCGCCGCGCGGTCGTCGGACGGAGCGAGCACCTCGGTGCCGCTCTGTGTCCTGAGCCGGAACGAGATGTAGGCGATGGCGCCTCCGTCGGCGGCCGTGAAGGCGCCGAAGGTGAGGGACACCCAGCGGGAAGCCGGGGCGGTGAAGGTGGCGGTGAGCGTGGCGACGGTGTCGGTGAGCATCTCCTGGTAGGTGGCGGAGGTGGTGGCACCCCAGTCCGCGGTGTGCCGGAGCACGGCGTCGGGAATGAGCTTCGCCCACTGGGCGCCGTCCCAGCGCTCCAGCCGGCCGTCCACGTCGCGGTACTGCCCGGCGTACGCCCCGTTGTGCGGCGCGCCGCCCGCCGTGGGGACGATGCCACCCAGCGCGGCCGTGTAGCGACGGCGGTCGGTGATGGCGGAGGCCCAGGTGATGCCCTTGGCGGCGGAGGTCCCGGCGGGAACGGCGACCTCGTAGAGGAGTTCGGCGTTCTTGGGCACGGCCGGGGCGGTGGGCGAGCTCGCCGCCGTCCCCTGGAGGACCTCCAGCGCCGCACCGTACCGGCCCGAGCCGTCGTAATCGGTGTCGTAGACCCGTACGACGACCGCGTCCACCCGCGGCAGACTGGCGTGGCCGTCGGCGAAGGTCAGCAGGGTGTCGGCGTCCACGGTCACGGGATAGCCGCCCTGCGCCCCGGTGGAGGTGCCGGGTATCCACACCTGGCCGGGGGAGAGCTTGGCCTGCATGCTGGTGGCGGCGGTGCCGGTGAGGCGCAGCCCGCCGAACACACACCCCGCCCGGGTCAGCAGCGGTCCGGCGGACGCCATGCCGAGGCCGACGGCCAGCCGGGTGTCCTCACGGGTCTGTCCATTGGGCAGATGCCAGGCGGAACGAACGGTCATGAAACGGCTCCTGGATACGGGAAGAGGTCGAATTCGGGCCGGTGGGCGGTTCAGCCGGTCACCACTCGGCGCCGCGCCAGGCGACGGTGACGTCCGCCGTCCCATCGGGCGCGGACTCGGCCCGGAACGACAGCTGAGAGGTGCCGGGCGGCAGGGTGAACGACTCCTCGGGGGCGCTGCCCGGTGTCGCGGTGTGCCGGCGGGAGGCGGTGTCGTTGAACACCACGGTGCCTTCGGCGGTGTCCACGACGAGCCGGTCGTCGGAGGCCAGGGTGATGGCGTACTCCAGCCAGTCGCCGGTGGTGCGGTTGGCCAGCCGTGGCGTGGTACACGGACCGGTGAAGGTGATCACGGGGTGGGCGGGGGCGCTGCCGGTGTTCTCCACGTTCAGATCGCCGGTGGACTCCGGAGTGCCCCAGGTCAGCGGCCAGCCGAGTGGCCAGGACAGCCCGGGCTCGGGCCGGGGGAGACCGACGGTCTCCCGCCGCCCCACCGCCTCGTAACGGCGTGGATCGCTCGCCTTCCACTGCAGCGTCATCTTCGCCAGGCGGCTCGCGGCGAACTGCCGGTCGGTGGGGACCACGCGCTGGGTGACCCGGGCCCGTACGGCCAGCGTCTCGCCGTGCAGGCGTACGGCCAGCCACTCCTCCTCGTCGCGTACGGCGGTGGCGGCGCGCAGGGCGCGCAGCGCGTCGCGCACGGCCTCCGGCCCGGCGTCCGGATCGGGTGCGAACCACACCTGCGCGGTGACCGTACGGGCCTGCGCCCACTGCGAACCCGGCCAGCCGCCGTGCCCCACCGGGCGGTCCGCGTCGGAGGTGTCCAGGGCGGGCAACTCCTCCCAGCCGGTGAGCCCTTCGGCGGCGATCCAGTAATCGGTGCCGGGGCCCATGAGAAGCCCGGCCCACTGCACCTGCCCGTCGGTTGTGATCAGCGGCCCCGGCTCGGTGGCGGTGGTCTCGTCCGTCATGTCACCCCCTCGCCTTCATCAGGAACATCAGATCCTCGGCGGTCTGCCGGGCGCTGGCGCCCGGGGCTTCGTGGTAGTGCTCGATGACGAATCCGCCGCCCGGCCTGCCGGATCCCGCCAGGGCCGGCGTGGGCCCGGTGCGGGCGAGCAGGGTGCTCAGCCGGTTCAGCGGCAGCACCGCCTCGGCCTGGCCGCCCTCGGCGAGCAGCGCCAGCGTGCCGCCGGGACGGGGCAGCACGATGCCGCCCTGGGCGAGCGTGGGGATGGTGGGGATGTTCACCCCGAACGACTGGCCGCCGATCCCCGGCACCCATGAGGGCACCGAGACCTTGACCCGGTTCAGCGCCCCGATCGCCCGGTTGACCAGCCCGATCACCCCGTTGAGCGGCCCGCGCACGGCCCCGAGCACGGCGCTGAACGCACCCCGGACGATGTCCGCCAGCCCGTTGAAGGCGCGCTGGATGCCGTTACGGGCGGAGCGGAAGGCGCCCGGGATCCGCTCCGAGAAGAAGGACAGCAGGGGCCGGACCACGGCCATGATGGCGTGGATGACCGTGGTGATGATGGTCTTGTAGATGTTGAAGTAGGTCTTCACCACGGTCCAGATGACCTTCAGCACGACCGTGAACGCCGTCTTGATGCCGTTCCAGGTCGTCTGCACCACTTGTTTCGCCACGCGCATCGTGGTGCCGATGACCTGGCCGATGATCCTGAAGGCGGCCTGGACGATGCGCTGGACCGTCTTGGACTGCATCGCCATGTCGACGAGCTTCATGATCAGCGGCATCAGCAGCGCCATGACGGCCCCGAAGACGTTCGACTTCATGGCGGTGTTCAGCCCCTTCTGGGCCGTGGTCACCCCCTGCAGCCCCGTCCTCATCCGCCCCATCAGCCCGCCCCCGGTCGCCGCGCTACGCCCCGCGGTGGTCATGGAACGGCCGCTCTTGGCCACGCTGCGTTCGGCGGCGTTGGCCTCTCGCTGCAGGGTGCGCATGGAGTTGGCCGATTTGTCGATGTCGCCCTTGACGCGGCCCACGGCGGAGCCCGCCTGCGTCGCGGTACGGGCGAACTTGGAGACGCTGGTATCGGTCTGGCCCACGGTGCTGCGCAGGCCGCGGAAGCCGGAGACGGATCGGTTGAGCGCTTGCACCAACGACATGAACGGCCTCCTCCTCAGCCGAGAGCCCTGACGAGACCGCTCAGGCGTCGCTCCAGCTCGTTGATGGCCCGGCTCGCCTCATTGATGTCCTGCACGTTCGACACCCGGCCGGGTGGCATGGGGCCGCGGGCGTTGCTCGCGGCCGTGCGCTGCCGCCGGTGGGCGGCCTCCGCCTTCTGTAGTGCGTCCTTGCCCCTTCGCAGGGCTTGCTGGCTGTCCCGCTCGGCCTTCTCTGCGATCTCACGGACGGCTCTGATGCTGCTCTTGACGGACTCGGCGGCCTCGGCCTTTTCGGCGATCTGACGGACGGCCTGGATGCTGCTCTTGAGGGATTCGGCATCCAGACCCTTCGCCTTGTCGCGCATCTCCTGCACGTCGAACAGCGTCTTCTCGAAGTTGAACAGTTTGAATCCGGCGGAGGCACCGGTGACTTCGGCTGAGCCCCACTTGGCGGCCCCAGTGATACCGGTGACCTCCGCCTTCAGGGCGTTGGCCTCCGAGTTCAAGCCGGTGATCGCCTGTTTCACCCAGGCGTGCTCGACGTTCCATTCCTTGAGCTTCTTGTCCAGTGTCTGTCGCAGGTCCTGCACCGTACCGAGCAGGTCCCGCACGATGTCCGCCATCATCCCTCCAACAGGTCACCCGAAGAACCGCGCCAACTCCGCCGCCGTCGGCGCGTGGTCGTCGGCGGCTCGGTCGGCGGGCGGGCCGTCGGACATATCGGTTGCCCCTGGGCGGGGTACCGGCACCGGCGCCTCCGGCGGGTCCGCGTACTCGTCGCGGTTGGCCGACGCGAACATCCAGTTGGCGATCGCCAAGTGGTCCACGACCGCCGCCAGCAGGTGGTCCGTCAGCCCCCACTCCGCGGCCTCGCCCTCCCGCGCCCGTACGAACGCCGAGTCCGGCGGAAGGTGGCGCACCAGGACCGCCAGGCGCCGCGAGGACAGCGCCTCGCGGTGCCAGTCGAGCAGGTCGACGCCGTAGTACCGCAGCAGATCGGCCTCCAGCGCCTCGGCGTGCTCCTCCACGAGCGCGCCGAGGCTCAGCCTTCCCCCACGCCGAGCCCGGTGTCCTGGCCGTACGCCTCGAGGATGGCGGCGATGTCCTGCACGCTCACCTCGTGTTCGCACAGCCGCTGGTAGCTCTGCTCGCCCATGAGGAGGGCGAGCAGCCCGTCCAGGTCGTTGTCCTTCAGCTCGGCCAGCGCGTGCGCCGAGCGGCGGGGGATCTCGGTGGGCAGGGAGAACGTCTCCCCGTCCACCTCGAAGTCCCAGGTCAGGCCCAGCGCCTCCAGGCGCTGGGCGCGGGCGGCGTTGACGTTGAACGCGGCCATGGCGAGGCTCCTTCGCGATCGACGTGGCGGGGGAGGGGATCAGGATCCGGCGAACGCCGGGTCGTTCATCAGCCAGGTGGCCAGCGGGGTGTCGTTGTCCACGGCCAGCGCCGTGAAGGTGACCCCGAGCCGGACCGCGGCCGTGCGGGTGAGCTGGAGTTCCTCGGTCTCGGTGACCTGGCCACGGCGGAGCACGAACCGGTACTTGATGACATCGCCGTCGGCGAACTCCACGCCCAGCATCCGCTCGTCCTTCTTCGGCTCGGCGGCGAGTTCGTAGCGGTACACCTTCGAACCGGCCGCCGTCTCCGCCACCGCGTCGCCGCCGAAGAAGAACGGCAGGGTGTCCTCGTTCAGCTGGAGCAGCTGGAACTTCACGGTGAGGTCGCGGTCGGAGTAGACGAAGCGGGCCGGGCTGACCGACTGCCAGGTGTCCACCGGGTCGATCTTGTCCTTCTTGTTGAACTTGATGCCGTCGGTGGTGGTGTACCCGAGGTCCTTCCAGCCCGCCGCCCACGCCGTGGAGACATCGGGCGGGACGGTGGTGCCGAGCGGGGCGGTCAGGATGCGGCCGGTCCCCGCGACACGGATCTCATTGGGGTTCATTCCGGGCATGCGATTGCTCCTTGTGGCGTGGTGATGAGGGCGAGCGGTCGGCGGTGACGTGGCCTACGCCGGGCGGATGGAGAGCCGGACCGTGGACAGATAGCGGCTGGCCGCGGCGTGCAGGTAGTCGGGCAGCCACCGGGGGCCGTCCACCTCGGAGACATCGGTGACACAGGCGGTGCCGAACGTGGTGCCGCGCACCGTGAACAGCGCCGTACGGGCGGCCGTGGCGACGGTGTGGGCCGTGGGTTTGTCCGGGCCGTACACCTCGAGGTCGACCAGCGGCTGGTCCAGGTGGATGTCCTCCACCCAGACGCCGCCGGCCCGGGAGACCAGTACGGCCTTCTGGGTCCCGTCGAAGTCCGGCGGGGTCCGGTTGTCCACGAGTACCCCGGTCAGCTCGGGGCGGTTCTTCAGATGCTCGACGACGAGGCGTTCGACGTCGGGAAAGATCACCAAGGGCTCGGTCATGCGCGCACTCCTTGCTGTGGTCAGGGCTGCGCACAGCGAAAAGCGGCGGGGCCGTGGCCCCTTCAGGGGCACAGCTCCGCCGCTGGCACCAAGTGTGATGCACCGGATGCCCATTGACAACCACTTGTCGTCACTTATGCCTAGATGATCACGGGCCCCGCAGGTCACGTACGTCGTCGTGTGGCCCGCTCGGCCGCGAACACATCCTCCAGCCGATAGAGGAACGCCTTGCCCTGCCGCCCCGCGGGCCGCAGATGCTTCAACTGCACCCACTTGCGGATGGTGGCCGGGGCGACACCCACCTCCACGGCGGCCACGGCGGCGGTCAGCAGCGGATACTCGGGCGCCTGCGTGGTCCTCATCGGCTCACCGCCACGACGGGGGAACCTCCGTCCAGGGCTGCGGTGATCTCCTCCAGGGCGAGCGCGCCGCCGGCCGCCAGCTCCGCCCACTCGCCCTCCGGCCAGGAGTGCCGGTGTGCCCGGTCCGCGTGGCAGCCGCACGCGGTGTGCGGGCAGCGGCAGCCGGGGTTGATGCACAGCACCGCCCGGCGCAGCGGAAAGGCCCGCAGCGAGACCGAGGCGCACAGCGGGCACCGTCCGCGCAGCCGGACCACGGGCTCGGCGTCCCCGAGCACGCCCGCGCAGCGCCGCGCCATTCCGCTGACCTCGTCCAGCAGATGGCGCATCAGCACCGGGTCGGCCTCGACCCGTTCCAGCAACCCCGCGAGACGGGCCAGTCTGACCTCGACCGTTCCCCTGCCCGCGGGCGGCAGCCCGAGCCGGTCGTGCACGGCCTCCTCCAGCTCCACGACGCCGTCGGTGATGTCGCGTACGGTGTCGGAGACCCTCAGGCGCAGCGGTTCCAAGGGCCCGCGGCGGTCGGTGCCTCCCCGCTGCCGGCCGAGGCCGGGGCGGTGCGGGGAGGGCGTCAACTCCGCCTGGAGCTCGGGGAATTGCCGTACCAGGACGGTGATCCAGTGGCTCGCCCTGATGCGGTCGGGATGCGCGAGTGCGTCATTGCTCAACAGAACCCCCCAGGTCGTCTGCTTCCTCGCTTCCTAGGAACCCCGGCCCACGCGGAACGGTTCCCACCGGAAGGGCGCGCGGGAGCGGGAATCAGAGGGGGCGCCGAAACAGGCGTCAGGAAGGCGCCGTGGCGAGCGTCAGGGGAGGATCGAGTCGACGTAGCCGCCGTCGACGCGCACGGCTCCGCCGGTGGTGGCCGAGGCGAAGGGGGAGCTCAGATAGACCGCCATGTGGGCGATCTCCTCGGGCTCGATCAGCCGCTGGAGCAGCGACTGCGGCCGGTGCTTGGCCATGAACTCCCGCTGGGCCTCGTCCCAGGGCAGCTCCGGGTCCACCAGTTCGTAGACGAAGTCCTCGACCCCGCCGGTGTGGGTCGGCCCGGCGATCAGCGAGTTGACCGTGACCCCGGTACCGGCGGCGTCCTTGGCGAAGCCACGGGTGACGGCGAGCAGCGCGGTCTTCGACATCCCGTAGTGGATCATCTCGGCGGGGATGACGACGGCGGAGTCACTGGCGACGTTCAGGATCCGGCCCCAGGAGCGGTCCTTCATCCCGGGCAGGAAGCCGCGGATCATCCGGACGGCGGCCAGGACGTTCACCTCGAAATAGCGTCGCCACTCATCGTCGCTGATCTCCAGCGGCGGAGTGGCCCCGAAGATGCCGAGGTTGTTGACCAGGATATCGGCGTCCGGCACGGCACTGGTGACCTGGCGGGCGCCGTCCTCGGAGGTGATGTCGCCGGGGGCGGAGACGAACGAGCCGCCCTCCGTGTCCTCCTCCAGCTTCTGGATGGCGGCCTCGACGGACTCCTCCCTGCGCCCGTTCACGGCGACACGGGCACCCGCCCGCGCCAGCCCGGCGGCGATGGCGAATCCGATGCCCTGCGTGGAGCCGGTGACCAGGGCGGTCTTACCGGAAAGGTCGATCTGCACGGCGCTCCTTCGTCGATATCTTATTGCTTGCGTGCGCCTTTATTTGCACACGCGCCATACTAGCGCAGCCCGATGCGACGACGGCCGTGGCCGCTCACGACCCATGGCGGACCTCGATACGTCCCCGCAGCCTCGGATCGCGGGAGGAGGAGCCCACCTCCACGGTCCGGCGCCCCGTGCCCAGTACCCATGCATGGCGTTCGGAGTCCCATGCGGACAGCGCCCGCGCGGCCACCCGCACCGTCACCTTCCGCGCCTGGCCGGGCCGCAGACGGACCCGCCGGAAGCCCGCCAGAACCCGCTCGGCCTGGTCGAGCGGCAGATCGGGCGAGGGCCCCACATACACCTGGGCCACCTCCGCCCCGGCCCGCCGCCCGGTGTTGCGCACGGTGAAGACCGCCTCCAGACCGCTTCCGCGCCGCCGCAGCCGCAGCCCCGCATAGGCGAAGGTGGTGTACGACAGGCCGTGGCCGAAGGGGAAGAGGGGCCGCACGCCCTCGGCGTCGTACCACCGATAGCCGACACGGATGCCCTCGGAGTACTCCTCGCGGCCGTTCACCCCGGGGTAGCGCCGGGGGTCTCCGGCCATCGGATGGCGGTCGTCGGAGACGGGGAAGGACTGGGTGAGCCTGCCGCCGGGGTTGGCGTCGCCGAAGAGCAGGGCGGTGGTGGCGGCGGCGCCCTCCTGACCGGGGTAGTACATCTGGAGGACGGCGCCGGTGTGCCTCAGCCAGGGCATCGAGGCGCACGAGGAGGTGTTGAGGACGACGGTGGTGCGCGGATTGGCCTTGGCGACGGCGTCGATCAGCGCGTTCTGGTGGCCAGGGAGGGCGATGGTGGTCCGGTCCCTGCCCTCGGTGGCGTCCTCGTACGCGAAGAGCACCACGCTGTGCGCGGCCCGGGCGGCGCGCACGGCCTCGGCCACATCGGCGGCGCGGGTGGCGGAGGTGGTGCGGCGCAGCCGGAAGGTCAGCCCCTTCCCGCCACCCTTGGCGGTGACCTTCAGCCGGTGCTTCCCCGCCGTCAGCTCGACGGCCGCCCGGCGCACGGCGAGGCCGTCCGGGGCGGCGCTGACGAAGCCACCGGTGAAGTACTCGCCCAGGCCGGGCCGGAACGGGAACAGCTCCTCGCCGTCCAGCAGCACCCCCGGGCGGCCGGTGGGCGGGCCGCTGAAGTGCAGGACGAATGTCCACTCATCGGCCTCGGCCACGGTGAGGGTGGACTCGTACGTCCAGCTCTTCCCCGCCGCCACCTTCCGCTTCTCCAGCCCGGCGGCCGGGGAGAGCGCGGAGGCGGGGATCTCCTTGCCGAACACGTCCTCGCCCAGGGCGTAGTCCACCCGGGCCCTCTTCCCCGCGCGCTCCCGGATCGCCTCCAGCGGGCTCGCGGCGTGGTCGGGGACCACATGGGCGCTGCCGCCGCCACTGACGAAGGGGATGGAGCCGGTGGGCCCGACGACGGCGATCGAGCGGGCGGCGGACCCGGTCAGCGGCAGGGTGCCGCGCTCATTGCGCAGCAGGACGCCGCCCGCCGTGGCGACCTTCAGCGCGGTGCGCGCCCCGGCCCCGGGATCCCGGCCGGGCCGGGGCGGGGCGCCGCCGTCCAGCAGGCCGAAGCGGTCCATGACGGTCAGGACGCGGCCGACGGCGCGGTCCACCTCGGCCTCCGGTACGGTCCCGTCGGCCACCGCCTCGCGCAGGGCGTCGCCGAAGTACTTTCCGTCCGGCATCTCCATGTCGAGCCCGGCGCCGAGGGCCGCCGCGGTGCTGTGGGCGGCGTGCCAGTCGGTCATCACCCAGCCGTCGAAGCCCCAGTCCTCGCGCAGCACGCCGGTCAGCAGTGGCCCGCTCTCACCGGCGAAGACCCCGTTGACCTTGTTGTAGGCGCCCATGACCGCCCCCGCTCCCGCCCGTACCGCCGCTTCGAAGCCGGGCAGCTCCATCTCCCGCATCGTCCGCTCGTCGACGATGACGTCGATCGACTCCCGCTCGTACTCCTGGTTGTTCATGGCGAAGTGCTTGACGGTGGCGATCAGGCCCTCGCCCTGGATGCCGCGCACCTCCTCGGCCACCAGCTCGGAGGCGAGCAGCGGGTCCTCGCCGAAGGTCTCGAAGTTGCGCCCGGCGTAGGGGGTGCGGATGAGATTGACCATGGGGGAGAGCAGCACGTCCTGGCCCAGCGCACGGCCCTCGCGCCCGATGGTGCGCCCGTACTCCCGCGCCAGGGCCGGGTCGAAGGCGGAGGCGAGCAGCACCGGCGCGGGCAGCGCGGTGGCATGCCGGGTGACCCGTACCCCGGCGGGCCCGTCCGCGAGCCGGAGTGGCGGAATGCCGAGCCGGGGGACACCGGGGGTGTACCCCGCCTGCCCGAGGCCGTGGGGATCCTTCGCGCCGTGCAGCAGCGCAAGCTTCTCCTCGAGCGTCATCCGGCCGACGAGGGAGTCCACCCGGGAGCCGGGCTCGGGGGCGAGCCCGGTGGCGGTTCCGGTGGCGGTTCCGGGGCCGGAAGCGGGCTCGGCGGCGGCCACCGGCCATCCACTCCCCCCGGTGGCGGTGACGGCCATCGCCCCTCCCAGGAAGGACAGGGCGGAACGGCGTGACAGGGCGCCCGGCATGGCGTCACTCCATCTCTCGCGGCTCGAAGACGTGTGTGTACGCAGGCGTGCTGACGTGGCTCCGGTGTCCGTCGGGTGAACACCGTGCGGACATCACATCACGGGGTCGGCCGCTCGTCGGGGTACGCCGGGTTTCGGGATCGAGGTGTCGCCGGTCAGCGTGTGCCCTGGGTGGACAGATCCGCGGTGAAACGCGGTGGACCCCGCCCGGGGGCGGGGTCCACCGTCACGGGGACACGGGTGGGCGCTGGGCGCCTCAGATGCGGTAGGCGTAGTAGAGCGAGTTCGGGTACGAGGCGATGATGCTGGCCACGGACTTCCGGTAGGTGTTCACCGAGTGGTAGGTCAGGTACGGCACACCGCTGGAGCTCCGGTAGGTGACGATCATGGTGTGGTCCTTGGACCCGTCCTTGTCGAAGTCCATCTGCATGACGTCACCGACGCCCATGTAGTAGACGTTCGCCAGGTTGGTGGCCCGCTTGGCGTCCAGGGTGAACCAGGACCACTCGTTGGTGCCCACCCAGGACGTCGACTGGTACGAGGTGTCGTACCACCAGCTGCGGTAGTCCTCGGCGTCGCCGGACTTGTTGGCCCAGCCGCCCGCCTTCAGGGACTGGCTCACGAAGTTGGTGCAGTCCCCGCCGGCCTCGTTGAACTTCCGGTAGGCGGGGTTGTAGTTCTGCCAGTACTTCTCCGCGTACGAGGCCATCGCCGCGTAGTTGTAGCTTCCGGCGGGCTTCGTCTGCGGCTGGGACGGCTTGGAGATGGCGGCGGGCGTCGCCTCGGGCAGGGCCGTCGTCCTGGCCGTCGCCACCCGCGACGTGGCGGGCTCGTTGACCGCCAGCGGGCCGTCGTCGGTCGAGGTGAGGCCGGTCAGCTGCCACTTCCCGTCCGCCGTGGCGGCGAAGCTCAGCCGGTGGTGCGCCTGGAAGCCGGTGGTCGCGGGCTCGTCGCCGCGTATCTTCTTGTAGGTCAGCGTCGTGGTCTCGGTGGCCTGGACCGTGGCGTGCCCGGCCTCGACCCGTATCCGGTCCACCGCCACCCGGGTGTCGGCGGAGGTGTACGCCTCGCCCAGGGCCGCGAGCCGCGCCTTGCGGGTGCGCAGTGTGGACAGCGCGGTGTCCTCGGTCCGGGTCTGCCCGGCCGACAGGCGGACGTTCTTCTCGGCGAGCGGGGCCGCGCGCCGCACCGACTGCTCGTTGTTGTCCAGCAGAGCCGCCGTGCGCTGGGTCAGCACCGCGTCGGCCAGCCGTCCGAAGGACCGCGCGGTCGCGGTGTCCACGGTGCCGGCCGCCGCCGGGCTCTCCGCCGCGCTCGCGGCGGAGGCGGGCAGGACCACGGCGGACAGGGCCGCCGTCAGCACGGCCCCCACGGCGGATCTGAAGGTCGTTGACTTCACGTGTATTTCCCCTCCACACCCCCGGACCGGACGGGCCGGGGTCACCGAATCATCACATGAACTCCGCGTGTGTGGAGCCCATGTGACGATTTCGGCCGTGCGGAGGCCGGGCCCGGTCCGGCCCGGCGCCGTCACCAGGTGACGGGCAGTTCGTGGGCTCCGTAGATGACCATGTCGCTGCGCATCCGGACCTCCTCCGGGGCACGGCGAGCCGCAGCCCCGGGAACCGCCGGAGCAGTCCGCGGTAGCCCGCCACCAGCTCGATCCTGGCCAGATGCTGCCCCAGACACTGATGGATGCCGTAGCCGAAGGCGAGGTGGCTGCTGCGGGGCCGTCCGACGTCGAGCGTGTCGGGGTCGTCCACCAGCGCCGGGTCCCGGTTCGCCGCCGGGACCGAGACGGCCACGGACTGGCCCGCCGTGATGGTGACACCGCCGACGACGACGTCCTCCAGCGCGATACGGACCGGGAAGGCGTTGACGATGCTCAGGTAGCGCAGCAGCTCCTCGACGGCCTGGGGGAGGAGCGACTCGTCGGCCCGCAGCCGCTCCAGCTGCCCGGGGTCCCGCAGCAGGGCGAAGGTGCCGAGGCTGAGCATGTTGGTGGTGGTCTCGTGGCCGGCGATCAGCAGCAGCCCCGCGATGCCGCCGATCTCCTCGTCGTTGAGCTCGTCGACGGCGGTCAGCAGGGAGATCAGATCGTCGCGCGGGTCCTTGCGCTTGGCCTCGACCAGGGTGCGCAGGAAGGTGTCGAGCTCGGTCTTCCCGGCGACGAACTCCTCATCGGTGCGGTCCTGGCGGAGCAGCCGCGCGGCGACGGACTGGAAGAGCTCCCGCTCCTCGTACGGCACGCCGAGCATCTCGCAGATCACCAGCGAGGGGATGGGCAGGGCGAAGTGCCGCACCAGATCGGCCGGTTTGCCCGCCGCCTCCAGCGCGTCCAGCTGGTCGGCCACGATGTCCTCGATGCGGGCCTCCAGCTCCCGCATCCGACGCACCGTGAAGTACCGCGTGAGCTGCCCCCGGTAGTGGCCGTGCTCCGGCGCGTCCATGGCCAGGAACGACCCCGCCCCGCTGCTCCGGTCCCTGCGGACCGACTCGGGGACCGGCCGCATCGCGTCGTCGCCACGCCAGCGCTCGGCGCTGAACCGGGGATCCCGCAGCACCTCCCGCGCCTCGTGATACCCGGTCACCAGCCAGCCGACGCTGCCGCCTGCGAACCGCAGCGGGCTGATCGGCGGCCCGGTGAGCAGGGCGCGTGCCGGGTTGATGTAGTCGTCCCGCTCTTTCGGATACGAAGGGAGGTCTTGGAGATCTCGCAGGTCGTCATGGGCGGCGGGCATCGGAGCGTTCACGATGGCTCTCCTTCGTGATCCTCGAACCGTCCCGGGGCGTACGTCCCGGAGCCGTCGGTCGCAGCTTCGATAGGGAACGCTACCGATAGGGTTCCCTACTGAACAGGGGGACGGATCGGCTACCGTACGGATCTGGCCAGGTTTCCGAACAGTTGGTGGAGAGGGGCACACCGATGCCGCCGCAGCGGTCAAAGACCGTGGAAGCGCTGATCGTCGGGGCGGAGCGAGCGTTCGCCGAACGCGGCTTCCACGGGGCGTCGATCGGCTACATCTGCCAGTGCGCGGGCAGGACCACCGGGGCCTTCTACTCCAACTACGACAGCAAGCTGAAGCTCTTCCTCGATGTCTTCCGGCGGCACAGCGACCGCACCGCCGACTACATCGGGGAGCGGATCGACGAGATGGACACCGGGCGGGACCTGGCCCCCAGCTCGCCCGGACCTTCGCCGAGATCTTCAACGGTGAGCACCTGGACACCCGCTGGGTCTTCATCCACCTCGAATTCCGGCTGATGGCGCTCCGGGACGGCGACGCCGCCGTCGCGCTGGTGGACCACGAGAAGCGGTTCAGCCGCCGCATCGGCACCATGCTGGACGGGCTCTTCGACCGGGCCGGCCACCGGCCCGCCCTGCGGGGCACCGAACTGGCCGCGCTGCTCGGCGCGATGACGCGGGGCGTCAAGCTGGACCGGGGCATCTACGCCGCGGGCGGCGTCGACGACCCGCTCTCCACCGAGCAGGTGGCGAGGGTGCTGGAGGGCCTGTTCCGCTCGGTGGCCTGAAGCCCGGTCCCGAGTCGTTCGGCGTGGTGCTTCGTCAAGCGGCTGAACGCTGATGCGTCCTGAGCCTGGCGGTCAGCCCGCCCTGCGGAAGCTGTCGATGGGGCCGCCGAAGCCGCCCTCGGGGCCCTTCCAGTTGATTGCCAGGGCGTCGTCGCCCTTCATCCCGACGGTGCCCTGGCCCCGCCCTCCATCGCTGCCGCCCTTGCACGACAGGGTCAGGGAGGGCTCGTCCTCGCCGCCCTTGAGCGTGCCCGTGCAGTCGAGCTTCGGGCCCTTTGCCGTGACCTTGCCGTCCGCGATGGTGAGGGTCTCCAGGTCGTCGGCGGACTTCGCCGCCACGATGGACTTCCAGGAGCCCGCCGAGCGCTCCATGATCGTGCCCCGGGCCGACGGACCCGAGCTCGGCGACTGCTGGGCGGACTGAGTGGCCTTGGTGGCGCCGCCGCTCGGCTTCGATTCCTTCTTCCCGTCGTCGCCGCCTCCGCAGCCGCTGACGACAAGGCCGACAATGACCGAAGTGACCGCCATGTGCACTGCCTTGCGCACGTGAACTCCTTTCCCCGTACAAACTGAGCACGTCAACCTAACAGGCCACGCCGTGGCCCCATGAAGGGCCCTGGCCTGCGCGGACACATCCCCGATGCGGCAAGCCCGCCCCGTGAGACCGGCTTGATGCGTACGGCAGTGGCCGCGAGGTCTCGTGTACGGGGCCAATAAAGTACGTCGATGCGCGGACCGCCGATCGGTCCGCGCGGGATGACGCGGTACGGGGGTGAGGAGGAGTACGGCTGTGGAGGCACGGGCGCACACCGGCCGGCTGGACGAGCTGCTGCACGAGGTGCGGCGACAGATGAGCCGAGGTTCCGGGGCGGACCCGCGGCCGGTACTCGACTGGCTGGGTCGGCAGATCGACGCCGATGTCGCGCTGGTCGGCGGCGCGGGCGCGGTCGAGACCTGCACCGCGCGCTTCCCCCGGCGGATCCTGCCCTCACTCGAACCGACGCTGGCACGGCTGTCCGGCGGGCAGATGGCCGCGGTGGCCACCGAGAGCGGCGCCCTTCAGGTGCGCCTTGAGGCGCTCGGCCCGCATGCGCCACGACCGGTGCTGGTGGTGGCGGGCGCCTCGGCGCCCAGCCGGGAAGCGGCGTCGCTGGTCTCGCACGCCGGGAGTCTCATCGCGCTCCTGGACCGGGCGCGGGGCGCGGACACCACCTTCCGCGGCTATCAGTACAAGGCGCGGCAGCTGCGGTTCGCCGTCTTCAGCGCCCTGCTGGCGGGAGATCTCACCCTGGCCCGCCGGATGACCACCGGCGCCGTCCCCGCGCTGCTGGACGCCGAACGGCTGCGCGTCTATCTGCTGCACTGCCCGCCGGAGGACCGGGACCGGCTGGCGCAGACCTACCAGGACGGCTCGGGCTATCACGGCACCGGCCTGATGGTGCACTGCCCGGCCTTCAAGGAACACCTCATCTGTCTCGTCGCGGACGGGTCCGCCGACGGATCCGGCGACGAGTTCGCCGACGAGGCCGGTGGCCGGTTCGACGCCGAGCCCGACGCCGAGCCCGACGCCGAGCCCGACGCCGACCCCCACGGCCGCGCCGACGACCCCGAGACGGCTCACGGCCAGGGCGCGGTGCTGCGCCGCCTGGTGCGGGACAACTCGCACTACGCGCTGGGCATCAGCAGCCCGTATCCGCTCGGCGCGACCGCCGAGGCGTACGGTCAGGCCCTGCACGCCCTGGCCGCGGCGCGCCATACGCCCGAGCGGGTGGCCGCGTACCTCGGCCGGACACCGCTGATGCCCCTGCTGCCCCACCCGGAGGCGGACACCTGGGCGCGCGCCCTGCTGCGGCCACTGGAATCCACTCCGAGAGCCACCCTGGACATCACCCGGCTCGCCGTCACCTTCCCCCGGTCGGCGGTGGCCCGGCTGCTGGACATCAGCCGCAACACCGTGTCCCACCACCTCAGCCGGGTGGAGGCCACCCTCGGCCTGGACCTGGGCGACGTACGCACCCGGGCCGCCCTCGACCTGGCGTTCGGCCTGACCGGAGGGCAGCCGGACGGCGGCTTCTGCGCCGAGGGCGGCTCGGGCCCCGAGGGCGGCTTCGGCCCTGGTGGCGGCTTCGCCTCTGGTGGTGGCTTCGGCGCCGAGCACGGGCGGCCGGTGCCCACCCTGGAGGAGCTGTTCCGCACCGGGCCCGCCCACGCCTGGGCGCGGGAGTTCCTCCGCCCGCTCCGGGACACCCGCGGCCGCGATCTGCACACCACCCTGCGCGCCTGGATCGACGCGAACACCGATGCCCAGCGGACCGCCCGCCACCTCGGTCTCAGCCGGAACACCGTCAGGGCCCATCTGCGGGCCGCCGAACACCTGCTCGGCCGGGATCTGCTCACCACCGGCTCCGGGATCCACGACCTGGTGCACGCCCTGCACATCACCGGGCTCCACCCGGCGGTCTGACTGCGCACCGTGCACATGTCGCGGGCGGGCGATGCGCACCGTGCACCGTTGCCCGCCCGCATGATCGGCTTTAGCGTCACTCCTGCCGCACCGCGCGGAAACGGAGCCCGGCCTCCCAGCGTGGCGGGCGGTCTGTATCACCACGAGGGGAGTGATGCAGGCCGGTGCCGTACGGCGCTCACAGCTCCGAGGGCTCCTTTCCCGCGGTGGGCGCGGTTCGCGCTCGGGGACGTGCCGGTACACGTCCCCGAGTGACGGCGAGCACCGCGCCCGACAGCAGCACCAGGGCGCCCAGGGCCTGCAGACCGCCGAAGGACTCGCCCAGGAAGACCATGGCGCACACGGTGTTGACCACCGGGACCATGAACATCATCAAGGACGCGGACGCGGGGCCCACCGCCCCCACTCCCCGGTAGTACAGGAGATTGGCCACGGCGGCCGGGCCGATGGCGAGGAACACCACGTTCAGCCAGAGGCCGGCCGGCAGCCCGTCCCAGCGCACCTCGCCCAGGTCGGGCGCGGCGAGCACCCCCAGCAGCACCGCCCCCGCACACGTCGCGTACGTCGTGGCGCGCAGCGGGTCGATCCCGGCCAGCACCCGGGGCCCGATGAGCGTGTACGCGGCCCAGCACACCGCGCTGAGCAGATACAGCAGATCGCCCGTGAGCCGGGTGGCGCCGCCGTGTGCGCTGCCGCCCGCGCCGAAGAAGAACACCACCGCCCCGGCGAGCCCGAGGGCGAGCCCCGCCAGCCGCCCCCGGAGGCCCGCTCACGGCCGGTGACCAGGAGGAAGGCGCTGGTCAGAACCGGGCTGAGCACGGGGATGACGATGCCCGCGTCGAGCGAGGGCGCCAGCGAAAGCCCCCAGAAGAAGAAGCCGTTGTAGGCGAAGACCCCCAGGACGCCCGCGAGCGCCGCCCGCCGCCCGCCGCCACGCGCGGAAGCCGGGGTGGCCGCGGCCGGGCGGCCGCCGGCTTGCCGAAGACCGCCACCGCCGCCAGCAGGGCGACCGCCCCGCCACCGAAGCGCAGCAGCGCCGCCACGGTGTGCGGCAGCTGGGCCACCACCGACTTGGAGCTGG
The DNA here is from genome assembly GCA_005405945.1 of Streptomyces violaceusniger. GTDB lineage: Bacteria > Actinomycetota > Actinomycetes > Streptomycetales > Streptomycetaceae > Streptomyces > Streptomyces violaceusniger. The sequence continues at coordinate 1,387,114 of BJHW01000001.1, read as the reverse complement.
AGAAGGCGCTGCCCCACAGCAGCATGGTGACCGTGAGCAGGAGGTACGGGCTCTTCCAACCCTTGTCTTCAGGCATGCCCCGACCCTGGCCCGTGGCCTCGCCCCCGGTCTTGAACGCTGGTGCGCCGCCCCGGCGCCACCCGTTCCGCATCGCCACCCTGTCCGCTCCGTGAGGAATACCCCTTCCCGGGATGTGGAACCGGGTAGGTGTCACCCGTGGCACCAGAGCCTCGGCAGCCGACCCGTGACCCGGACCGTCCACGACGGTTCCCGCTTCGGAAGGTGGTAGGTGGTCCCGTTGAACACCGCTGATCAGGAGACACCCCGCGAGCGCGAGGAGTTCCGCCGCTCCGCGCCGCACTTCGCCGACCGGATCACCGCCGACGGCCGGGACGGCTGGCCGGTGGAGGCCGGGCGCTATCGGCTGGTGGTCAGCCGGGCCTGCCCCTGGGCGAGCCGCGCGCTGGTCTCACGGCGGCTGCTCGGCCTGGAGCCGGCCCTGTCGCTGGCCATCACCGACCCCATCCAGGACGAGCGCAGCTGGCGCTTCACCCTGGACCCGGGGGACCGGGACCCGGTGCTGGGCATCGGCTTCCTCAGCGAGGCGTACGACGCCCGCGAGACGGGATATCCGGGCGGCGTGAGCGTGCCCGCGGTGGTGGACGTGCCCAGTGGCCAACTGGTCACCAACGACTACCACCGGATCACCCTGGACCTCGCCACCGAGTGGACCGCCCTCCACCGCGAGGGCGCCCCGGACCTGTACCCCGAGGAGCACCGCGACGAGATCGACGACGTGGCGGAGGGCATCTACCGCGATGTGAACAACGGCGTGTACCGCGCGGGCTTCGCCGAGCACCAGCACACCTACGAGGACGCGTACCGGCGGCTCTTCGCCCGCCTCGACGAGCTGTCCGAGCGGCTGGCCACGCGGCGCTATCTGGTCGGCGACACCATCACCGAGGCCGACATCCGGCTGTTCACCACGCTGGTCCGGTTCGACGCCGTGTATCACGGCCACTTCAAGTGCAACCGCAACAAGCTCAGCGAGGACCCGGTGCTGTGGGGGTATGTCCGTGATCTCTTCCAGACGCCGGGTTTCGGGGACACCGTCGACTTCGACCACATCAAGCGCCACTACTACCAGGTGCACACCAACATCAACCCCCGCCGCATCGTTCCGCTCGGTCCCGATCTCTCCGGGTGGCTGACGCCGCATCACCGTGAGGAGCTGGGCGGGAGCCCGTTCGGCGACGGCACGGCGCCCGGACCGGTGCCGGACGGCGAGGAGGTGCCGCAGGAGGGCCGGGTGGCTTGAAGTCGCACATGTCGCATTCCCGTGCCGCCCGGCGCCGCATGTCGCTTCGTTCGCCCGGTCTTCAAGTGATCGGCACACCTGTTACACAGATGCCATGTGTACGCCCCGGCCCGTGTGCCACCTCGGCCCCAGCCGTGCCGGTCGGGTCCGACATGACGCGCGTCACCTCGCAGAAGGGGCGCGACGCCGGGTGAGTTCGGTGACCTTTCTGTGAGGAAACGGCGACGATGAGGTGCGCGCTTGTGCCCGTCGTGTGATCGGAAAGTGGCGGAATGCCCGGTTCCGGACCGTGGCTGATTCGCAGCGTGGCGAGCCCCGTGATTACATCCCAATCCGCGCTCGGCATCCACGGATCCCCGGTTCCTCCCGGAGCCCCGTGACCATGCCACGGGAGCCGATTCCCCTCGGCTGCCACGCGCTGGTGCAAGCTCAACGAGACAGTCACCCAAGGGAGACGCAACAATGAACAACGCGCCCAAGGTCGCGACCCAGGAGATCTCCGACGCCGAGCTGGACAACGTGGCCGGCGGGATCGGCAACCCGGTGGGCGACGTCCTCGGCACCGTCGACACCGTCACCGGCCCGGTGACCGGCGCCGTCGGCACCGCCACCGGCACGGTTGACGGTCTCACCGGCCTGAACACCACCGGCATCGTCGGTGGGGTCGTCGGCAGCCTCTGAGGCTGACACACCGCCTTCCCTGTGCCCCGGGCCTGCCTGGTCCGGGGCACTCGGCGGTCCACGGCGCCCTTTTGGATCACTTTCTTCGCGGTTGAGGTAAAGACTCTCGTGCAGTTCCGCCAGCAGGCACTCTCCAAGGCGCAGTCGGCAGAGGACATCGACCTGCCGGTGCGCTACGCCCGCCCCCAGGGATGGCTGGCGCTGGCGGTCACGGTGGTGGTCATGGCCGGGGCCGCCGTATGGGCCGTCACGGGCACCGTGTCCAACACCCTCGACGCCACCGGGATCCTCACCCACGGGCAGGGCAGCTATGTGCTGCAGAGCCCGATCGCGGGCCAGGTGACCTCCGTTCTCGCGCAGGAGGGCAGCACCCTCCCGGCGGGCGCGCCACTGCTGAAGGTCCGCACCACCCGTGGTACCACCGTCGTGCGCACCATCGCCGCCGGCCGGCTCACCACCCTCTCCGCCTCGATCGGCTCCGTGCTGAACACCGGCGCGAACGTGGCCTCCGTGGAGCGGGTCCGCCACTCCGACGACCCTCTGGTCGCGACCCTGTACGTCCCCGCGAACCGGGCGGCCTCGGTGAGGGTGGGCGCCTCGGTCGACCTCAGTGTGCAGTCCGCGCCGACGCAGACCTACGGTGTGCTCCGCGGCGAGGTGCGGGCCGTGGGCCGGACCGCCCAGTCCAGCCAGCAGATCGGCTCCTACCTCGGCAGTGAGCAACTCGGCGAGGAGTTCTCCAAGCACGGCCCGCCGGTCGCCGTCCAGGTGCGCCTCGACCGCGAGCGCGGCACCCGCTCCGGCTACCGCTGGTCGTCCCCGAGGGCCCGCCGTTCGCCCTCGGCTCCATGACCCTGACCGACGGCACCGTCCACCTGGACGCCCAGCACCCCATCGATTGGCTGCTCCCGTGACCGCGACGAACGAGGCCGGACCGCCCCGGCCCGCACCCGCCGGAAGCAGCGGGGCACGCCGCCCCCAGCCGGCCCGCGGACGGCGGCGCGCCCGCGTGGCGGAGCCGGGCCGAGGAAGCCCCGGCGCCGTGCCGTACGCACCCCCACCGTCCTCCAGATGGAGGCCCTGGAGTGCGGCGCGGCGTCGCTCGCCATGGTTCTCGGACACTACGGGCGCCATGTGCCGCTGGAGGAGCTGCGGATCGCCTGCGGTGTCTCCCGGGACGGCTCGCGCGCCAGCAATCTGCTCAAGGCCGCCCGGAGCTACGGTCTGCGCGCCAAGGGCATGCAGATGGAGCCCGAGGCCCTGGTGGAGGTCCAGGCCCCGGCCATCCTGTTCTGGGAGTTCAACCACTACGTCGTCTACGACGGCATGGGGCGGCGGTTCGGCAAGCGCGGCGTGCACATCAACGACCCCGACAAGGGGCGCCGCTTCGTCCCCATCGAGGAGTTCGACACCAGCTTCACCGGTGTGGTCCTGGTCTTCGAACCCGAGGAGTCCTTCCGCCGGGGCGGGCGCCGCCCGGGGGTGCTGGGCGCCCTGCCCCCGCGCATGCGCGGCACCACCGGCACCCTGCTCGCGTCGCTGCTGGCCAGCCTGCTGCTGGTGGCGGTGGGGGCCGCAGTCCCGGCGCTCAGCCGCACCTTCATCGACACCTTCCTGATCGCCGGCCAGGACTCGACGCTTCAGCCGCTGTTCGCGTCGATGGCCGTGGCGGTGTTCCTCACCGCCGTGCTCACCGGTGTGCAGCAGGCGAACCTGCTGCGCGGGCGCATCATCTCCTCCACCCTCAGCAGCGCGCGGTTCCTGCGCCATCTGTTGCGGCTGCCCGTCACCTTCTTCGCCCAGCGCAGCCCGGCCGACCTGGTCCAGCGGCTGCGCTCCAACGACACCGTCGCCGAGACGCTCGCCCGCGATCTGGCCGCCGCGGCCGTCGACGGGGTCGTCGTGGTGCTCTACGCCGTGCTGCTGTGGACCTACGACCCCCAACTCACCGTCATCGGCGTCGGGTTGGCGCTGCTGAACGTGGTGGCGATACGGGTGGTGGTGCGGCTGCGGGCCACCAGGACCCAGAAGCTGCGGGCCGACACCGCGCGGCTGACCACCACCTCGTACACCGGTCTCCAGCTCATCGAGACGGTGAAGGCCACCGGCGGCGAGGCGGGCTACTTCCGCCGCTGGGCCGGTCAGCACGCCGTCACCCTGGAGGAGCAGCAGCGCCTCGGCGTGCCGAGCTCCGTACTGGCCGTGGTCGCCCCCACCCTCGCCACGCTCAACAGCGCCCTCATCCTCTGGATCGGCGGGCTGCGGGCCGTCGAGGGCCACATCTCCATCGGTCTGCTGGTGGCCTTCCAGGCGCTGGTGACCCGCTTCACCGCGCCCATCACCCGGCTCAACTCGGTGGCCGGGCGCATCCAGGACTTCTCCGCCGACGTGGCCCGGCTCAAGGACGTGGAGAACTTCCCGGTGGACTCCCTCTACACCCGCGACGAGCCGCGCGAGGACACCCGCCGGCTGACCGGGCAGGTGACCCTGGAGAACATCACCTTCGGCTACAACCCGCTGGACGAGCCGCTGCTGCGCGACTTCTCGCTGTCCGTCGGCCCCGGCCGTCAGGTGGCGCTGGTCGGCGCCTCCGGCAGCGGCAAGTCCACCGTCTCCCGGCTCGTCTCCGGCCTCTACACCCCCTGGGAGGGGTCATCCGCATCGACGGACAGCGGCTGGAGGACATCCCCCGCGGCGCCCTGGCCGCCTCCGTCTCCTTCGTCGACCAGGAGATCTTCCTGTTCGAGGGGACCGTGCGGGACAACGTGGCGCTGTGGGACCCGTCGATCCCGGACGAGGCGGTGGTCGAGGCCCTGCGGGACGCCGCGCTCTACGACGATGTGATCGCGCGGCGCCCGGAGGGGATCCACTGCCGGGTGGAGCAGGACGGCCGCAACTTCTCCGGCGGCCAGCGGCAGCGGCTGGAGATCGCCCGCGCCCTGGTGCGCCGCCCCAGCGTGCTGGTGCTGGACGAGGTCACCAGCGCCCTGGACGCGAGGACCGAGCAGCTCGTCATGGACAACCTGCGCCGCCGCGGCTGTGCGTGTGTGGTGATCGCCCACCGGCTCAGCACCGTGCGGGACAGCGACGAGATCCTCGTCCTGAACCGCGGCACGGTCGTCGAACGCGGGCGGCACGAGTACCTCGCCGCCGCCGGAGGCCCGTACGCCGAGCTGATGAAGGAGCACTGACATGGCGTCCGTTCACCCGGCCGCGGCGGTGGCCGCGGACGGCGGCGACGCGGTGGTCCAGGCGCTGGGCGCCCTCGGCACGCCCGTCGACTGCGCCGGGCTGCGCAGCCTCCCGCTGGAGGGCCCGCAGGTGCTCTGGCTCGTCGTCGGCGGCGCCCTCGACCTGTTCGCGGTGGACGCCGCCGAGGAGGGGCAGTGGCACTTCCTCGGCCGCCTGGAGACCGGCGCGGCGCTCCCCGGCCCGGTCGAGGGGCCGCGCCACACCCTGCTGGGCCGCCCCTCGCAGGACTGCCTGGTGCGCCGCATCCCGCTGCGCGAGCTGTACCGGCCGGAAGGCTTTGACGCGTACGGCACGGCTCAAGCCGGCGATCCGTACGCCACGTACGGGGGCGGCGGATTCCAGGACACCCCGCCCACCCCGCTGGAGCACGCCGTGGCGCTCGGGGTGAGCCGCAGCCTCGGCGTCCTCTTCCAGGCCCCCTGGACGGCGGGGCCGCGCCCGAGGCGGAGGCGGCCGACGAGGACCTGCTCTGGCTTCCGGTGCCGCCCGGCAGTGTGGCTTACGGTGCCGAGTACAGCGCCCAGGCCGCCGGTGACCTGCTGATCGACGGCGCGCTGTGGCAGCGGATGGTCAACCAGCAGTACCGCCTCGGCACCGCCGTGGACCGCTGGATCGAGACCATGGAGCGGGCCCACGCGGACCGTACGGCGGCCGGTATCCGGGCCGGCGAGGCCGTGCGCACCCGCGCCGACCAGGCGCTGATCGCCTCCATCGGAGGGCCGCGACGGGACCGGCGGCCGTCGGAGGAGAGCACCGACGACGCCGTGCACGCGGTGTGCCGCGCCGTGGCGGAGGCCGCCGGGATCACCCTGCCCGACCCGCCCAGGGGCCACGCCACCGACGACCGTACGGACCCGGTGGAGCGCATCGCCGCCCACGCCCGGATCCGCACCCGCGCCGTCCGTCTTGAGGGCCAGTGGTGGCGGGAGGACGCCGGACCGCTGGTGGGCTACCGCGCCAAGTCCGGGGCCCCGGTGGCGCTGCTGTGGCGGCGCGGCCGGTACGAGGCGGTCAACCCCGCCTCCGGCCTGCGGATCCGGGTGGGCGGCGGCAACGCGGAGGAGTTCGAGCCGCGGGGCGTGATGTTCTACCGCCCGCTGCCCGACCGGCCGATGACGGTGTGGCGGCTGATGCGCTTCAGCGTGCGCGGCGCCGCCGGGGACGTCCGCAACCTCCTCATCGGCGGGCTGGTGACGGTGGCGCTCGGCGCCCTGGTGCCGCTCGCCACCGGCCAGGTGCTGGGCGGCTTCGTGCCCCGCGCCGAGAAGAGCCCCATCGTCCAGATCTCCCTGGCCCTGATCGTCGCCGGCGTCGTGGCGGCCGCCTTCATGCTGCTGCAGAACCTGACCCTGCTGCGCCTCGAGGGGCGGCTGGAGTCCACCCTCCAGCCCGCGGTGTGGGACCGGCTGCTGCGGCTGCCCACCACCTTCTTCGCCCAGCGCTCCACCGGCGAGCTGGCCAGCGCGGCACTGGGCATCAGCACCATGCGCCGGGTGATGTCCGGGATCGCCCCGACGATCCTCCAGGCCGGCACCGTGGGCGTGATGAACCTCGCCCTGCTGCTGTACTACAGCGCCTCACTGGCGCTCGCGGTGGTCGCCGTACTGCTGGTGGTCTCCGGGGTCTTCCTCGGGATGGGGCTGTGGCAGGTGCGCTGGCAGCGACGGCTGGTGGAGAGCGAGAACAAGCTCAACAACCAGGCGTTCCAGACCCTGCGCGGCCTGCCCAAGCTGCGGGTCGCCGCGGCCGAGAACTTCGCCTACGCGGCCTGGGCCCGTGGCTTCGCCCACTCCCGGGATCTGCACCAGCGCACCGGGCGCATCAAGAACCTCACCCAGGTGCTGGACTCCGTCTACCTCCCGCTGGTCTCCCTCGCCGTGTTCATGCTGCTGGCCGGTCCGGCGCGGGGGAGCATGTCGGCGGGTGCCTTCCTGACCTTCAACACCTCGGTGACCATGCTGCTCACCTCCCTCACGCAGCTCACCAACTCGCTGGTCTCGGTGGTGGCCGTCCTGCCCATGTTCGAGCAGGTCAAGCCGATCCTGGACGAGCCGCCCGAGGTGCGCGGCGGCAGCGCCCAGCCGGGGCGGCTCTCCGGTGACCTCCGGGCCCGCGACCTCACCTTCCGCTACGGCGACGACGGGCCGCTGGTGCTCGACAATGTCTCGCTGGAGATCCGGCCGGGCGAGTTCGTGGCCGTCGTCGGCCCGAGCGGCTGTGGCAAGTCGACCCTGCTGCGGTTGCTCATCGGCTTCGAACGGCCGGTGTCCGGCAGTGTGCTCTACGACGGTCAGGACCTCGCCGCCCTCGACCAGGCGGCCGTGCGCCGCCAGTGCGGGGTGGTCCTCCAGAACGCCCAGCCGCTGGGCGGTACGATCCTCGACTGCATCCGCGGCGCCGAGCCGTACACCCCCGAGGAGGCCATGGAGGCCGCCGAACTGGCGGGACTGGCCGAGGACATCCGGCAGATGCCCATGGGGCTCCAGACCATGATCTCCGGCAGCGGCGCCATCTCCGGCGGCCAGCGGCAGCGGCTGATGATCGCCCAGGCCCTCATCCGCCGTCCGCGCATCCTCTTCTTCGACGAGGCCACCAGCGCCCTGGACAACGAGACCCAGCGCATCGTCATCGAAAGCACCCGCCGGCTCAACGCCAGCCGGCTGGTGATCGCACACCGGCTGTCGACCGTCATGGACGCCGACCGGGTGCTGGTCATGGAGGACGGCCGGATCGTGGAGCAGGGCGCCCCGGCCGAGCTGATGGCCATCCCGGGCGGCAAGCTGCACGAGCTGGTGCGGCGCCAGACGCTCTAGGTGTGCTGTCCGGAGTTGTGATCTGGGCTCGCGGGGCGTGGCACGCTCCCCCAGCTACCGCTGGGAGGTGCCCCCTCTCGCGGCGTTGCCGAAACGCCCTAGCAACTCCGCTACGGTCGACCGTGGTGGGCCGCCCAGGCGTCGATCCGGTCCCGCATCCGGGCCGCGAGATCCGGCCCGGCGGCCGAGAAGCGGAGCGAGTCCGCGGCGATCCGGGCGAGGTCGGTGGCGCTCAGGCCGTAGCGGCTGTGCGCCGTGGCGTACTCGTCGAGGATGCCGATGCCGTACAGATACGGCGCGTCGCTGTTCAGCGTCACCGGGACGCCCGCGCGGACCAGGGCCGGCAGTGGATGGGCCGCGGCCGACTCGACCGCCTTCAGCATGACGTTGCCGGTGAGGGCGAGGTCCAGGCAGATGCGCCGCTCGGCCAGCTCACGGACGAGCCCGGGATCCTCGACGGCGCGTACGCCGTGGCACACCCGATCCGGAGTGAGGAGGTCCACGGTGTTCCGCACGCTCGAGGCGGGGCCGCTCTCCCCGGCGTGCGGGACCACCGCGAGCCCTCCCTCGCGCGCGATGCGGAACGCCTCGGCGAAGTCGTCGGCGGGGTGGCCCGCCTCGTTTCCGGTCAGGCCCATCGCCACGATGCCGCGGTCGCGGTGGCGGACCGCGAGCGCGGCCACCTCGGCCGCGTCCACCGGGCTCCGGTCGCGCCCGATCCCCAGGATCATGCCGCCGTCGCCGCGCGCAGCGGCCAGGCCGTCCAGCGCGGCCTCCACCAGGGCCTCGGGCGGGCCCAGCCGGCCCTGGTAGAGATGCGGGCCCAGATGGAGCTCCGTCCAGACGACGCCGGCGTCCGGGGCCGCGTCGAAGACCTCCCCGACCACTCGGCGCAGATCGTCGAGCGAACCCACCAGCGCGCGGCAGCTCTCATAGGCGCGGTTGAACTCCGGCCAGGTCGGATACGCGTCGCTCAGCGGCGGCAACGGCAGTCCGTACCGTTCGGCGAACTCCCGCGCGGTGTCCGGACGCATCGCGGCCTCGGTGTGCAGATGCAGTTCGGCCTTCGGCAGGGCCCGGAAGTCGGCCGCGATCAGTGGTCTGCGTTCCATCAGGGAGCCTTTGCCTCCCAGCGCACCGTCAGCCGCTCCGCCGTGCCGACCAGCGCGTAGAAGACGATCGCGATGGCGGAGGCGATGACCATCACGGCGTACAGCTGCGGGGTGTTGAAGTTGTAGGTGGTCTGGATGATGAGATAGCCGAGCCCCTGCTGGGAGCCGATCCACTCGGCCACGATCGCGCCGATCACACAGTTGCCGGTGGCGATCTTCAGGGAGGAGAAGAGATAGGGCAGCGAGGCGTACATCCGCACCTTGAACAGGACCTCCCACGGGGAGGCGGACAGCACTCGCAGCAGCTCCAGCGACTGCTTGTCCACCGCCTGGAGCCCGCGCACCATGTTGACCAGCGTGGGGAAGAAGGAGATCAGCGCGCCGATGGCCACCTTCGGGGCATAGCCGTTGCCCATCATGATGACGAGGACGGGCGCGATGGCCACGATGGGGATGGTGCGGATGAACAGCGCGACGGGCATCAGGGCCCGCTCCACCGGCCGGTAGTGGACGAAGACGACGGCCAGCAGCACCGCCACCGCGTTGCCCACCGCGAAGCCCAGGGCGGATTCGACGATGGTCGGCCAGGCGTTGTCCATCAGCAGGGCCGAGTCGTCGTTGAGGGAGCCCCAGATGTCCGAGGGCATCGGCAGCACGTACTGGGGCACCGAGAAGAGGCGACAGCCGACCTCCCACAGAGCGAGCAGGACGAGCGCCGCGGACACCGGCAGCAGCGCGCGGAGCGGACGGGCGCCGCCACGGACGGAACCTCGTCCGCGCCCGGCGGACTTCACATCGGGGTCCTCGGCCGCCGACGGCGTCGAGGTGATGGCGGTCGACATCAGCAGTCCTCCAGCAGGCGGCGAAGGCGGGCGGCGAGCGTGGTGAACTCGGGGGTCTCGCGGACGTCGAGGGTGCGTGGATACGGCAGGTCCACCGGGACCAGCTCACGGACCCGCCCCGGATGGGCGGAGAGCACCAGGACCCGCTGCGACATGAACACGGCTTCGGTGATGCTGTGGGTGACGAAGAGGATGGTGGTCCCGGTCGCCTCCCAGATGCGCAGCAGCTCCTCGTTGAGCCGGTCGCGGGTGATCTCGTCCAGGGCGCCGAAGGGCTCGTCCATCAGCAGCACTCGCGGTCGGCACACCAGCGCGCGGGCGATCGAGACGCGCTGGCGCATTCCGCCGGACAGTTCATGCGGATAGGCGTTTTCCCGCCCCGCGAGACCCACCAGCGCCAGCAGTTCCTCGGGGGACGGGGAGTCCGCCGCGTCCGGTACGGCTTTGGTGCCGCCGCCGACCTGGAGCGGCAGCCGGACGTTCTCCACCGCGGTGCGCCAGGGGAGCAGCGCCGAGTCCTGGAAGACGAACCCCAGCCGGCGGGAGGTGCGCGCTTGATGTGCCGAGGTGCCGAGCACCGCGACCGTGCCCGCGGTGGGGGAGAGCAGATCCGCCACCACGCGCAGCAGCGTGGACTTGCCGCATCCGGACGGTCCCAGGAGCGAGACGAAGCCGCCGTTCTCGACGGCGAGGCTGATGTCGCGCAGGGCGGTCACCTCCCCGCGTTCGGTGGCGAAGGTGACCGTGATGTTCTCCAGTTCGACGCTGTTCCGGGGTTCGGCCCCGTCCGGCGTTGTCGTCGTGGAGTCCGTGGAGTCCGCGGTGTCCGCCGCGGTCGCTGATCCAGCTGCCATGGCTGTCTTGGCTGTCACGGGAGTTCCTCCCTCGGAGGTGGTCAGCCGAGCTTGGGTCGGGATGCCGCCGTGGCCCGCAGAACGTCGGTCGTCATGACCTTGTCCACGGTCGGCGGCTTGGACGTGAACTGCTTGAGCTGTGTGTACTGGCTGATCTGCCGCTGCCAGAGGTCCCTGCTCATGGCGCCCCACCCGTCCTTGGCGGTGGCTTCGGTGAAGATGAGCTTCATCAGTACCTCGCTGGCCTTGAACTGGGATTCCTTCTTCAGTCCTGGATACTTCTTCACCAGCAGATCGACGGCCTCGTCGAGATGCCCATGGGCGTATTCATAGCCACGGGCGGTCGCCTCCACGAATCCCTGGAGCATTTTCGTACGCTTCTCTATCGTCGAGTCGGTGGCGAAATAGACATTGCCGTAGAGATGCACGCCCGAGTCCCACACCCGTAGCGTTTCGTATTCGTCCAGGATGGAGAACGCCTCGAGGTTGGTGATCCAGCCCGCCATGGCATCGACCTTTCCGCGCTTGAGCGGAGTGAAGTCGGAACCGACCACCTGGACCTTGACCTTGGATTTATCGATGTTGTTCGCCGCCAGCACCGCGTCGAGGATCACATCGCCGCCCGCCTGTATGCCGACGGTCTTGCCGATGAAGTCCTCCGGCTTTCTGACCGGATTGCCGGGCAGGGAGATGTAGGCCAGCGGATGCTGCTGCACCCCCACGGCGAACGCGCGCACCGGCTGCCCCTGGGAGCGCGCCATCATGACGGCGGGGCTGGACGCGTTCTGGCCGAAGGCCGCGGCGCCGCCGGAGACCAGCGTCACACCGTTCACATTGGGGCCGCCGGGCTGGAAGGTGAGCTTGACCCCGGCCTCCTTGTACCAGCCCTTCGCTTCGGCGACGACCTCGCCGAGAACGCCGTTGTCACCCGTCCAGGCGATCTGGTACTTCGCGGTGCCGCCCGCTCCGCCGGGCCCACCGCCGCAGGCCGTGACGAAACCGCCCACGGCGAGACCGCCGCCGACCGCGAGGAATCTCCGTCGGGATACCTTGTCGCTCATGACTACCTCAATTCCGGAGGCGGAAACAACGAAGCGGAACTGCTGCTTCCGATGGCTTCCTTCACTACATCAGCATTTCTTCGGGTCGGCAATGGCGGAACGTTCTCGAACGGCATTGTTTACGGCGGTGAAACTCACCACCCGAGATAGACAGATTTCGACCAGGTGAAGAACTCCACGGCGGTCGGACCCTGTTCCCGGAAGGTATTGGTGGAGGAGTCCTTGACCCCGCCGAACGGGACGTTCAAATCGAGCCCGGTCGTGGGACGGTTGACCTTGACGACCCCTGCCCGCACCCGCGCCACGAAACGCTGGGCGGCCGCCAGATCCCGGGTGCAGATACTTGCCGCGAGGCCGTACGCCGAATCGTTGACCAGACTGATCGCCTCGTCCAGGCCCTCGGCCGGGAGCACCGCCACCACCGGGCCGAAGATCTCGTCCCGGGCCGAGGAATGGCCGGGGCCGACCCCCGCGAGCACTGTCGGCGCCAGGAACAGCCCGTCCGGGGCCTCTCCGCCCGCCACGACGGTGGCGCCCTCGGCCCGCGCCCGCTCCACCGCCGCCACATCCGTCTCCAGTTGAGAGGCGCTGACCACGGGGCCCATCGCCGTTCCCGCCGCGAGCCCGTCGCCCGGCCGGTAGCGGGCCGCCTGTTCGGCCAGCGCCTCGACGAACGCGTCATGCACCCCCGGGGTGCAGATGATCCGCGAAGAGGCCGTGCACGCCTGCCCGGTGAGGCCGAAGCCCCCCGCCGCCGCCAGCCCGGCGGCCTCCTTCACATCGGCGTCGTCGAGCACCACCACGGCGTTCTTGCCGCCCATCTCCAACTGGACCCGGCCGTGACGGCGCTCGACCGTCTCACGGATCCGGTTGCCCACACCGGTGGAGCCGGTGAAGGAGACCGCCGCCACCCGCGGGTCGGCGACCAGCGCCTCGCCCACCACCGACCCCTTGCCGTGCACCACGTTCAGCACACCGGGCGGCAGCCCCGCCTCGACCAGGGCCGTCGTGAGATGGCGCACCGACACCGGGGTCAGCTCGGCGGGCTTGATGACCACGCTGTTCCCGCTCACCAGGGCGGGTGCCATCTTCCAGGCGGGGATGGCGATGGGGAAGTTCCACGGGGTGATCAGCCCGGCCACCCCCATCGGTTCCAGCCGGGTGTGCACCGTCGTATCGGGTGTGGCGCTGGGGAAAGTCTGCCCGCCGAGCCGCCAGCCCGCGGCACCGAAGTAGCGCAGCACGTCGATGGCGCGCCGCACCTCGCCGCGCGCCTCGGCCAGGGTCTTGCCCTCCTCCCTGGTCAGGTCGCGGGCCACCACCTCGTGCCGGCCGCGCAGGATCTCGGCCGCGTCCATCAGGACGGCGCCTCGCGCCGGGGCGGGCAGCGCGGCCCAGCCGGGCTGCGCCCCCTCGGCGGCCGTGACCGCATCGGCCACCGCGGCCGCGTCGGAGGCGGGGGTCACCGCCACGAGGTCGGCGGGATCCGCGGGGTTGCGGCGCTCGACCGTGGGTACCCCCACCGCCGAACCGGCGAGGTGGTTGGCTATCCGCAGAGTGGTGGACTGGGTCATCGGTGTGCCTCTCGGTTCATCGCGCCGCGGATCACAGACTGCGCACCAGACCGCCGTCGCAGCGCACGGCGGTACCGGTCAGATACGAGGCGGGCGCCCCGCACAGGAAAGCGGCCACGGCGCCGAACTCCTCGGTGGTGCCGTACCGTCCGGCCGGGATCGTGGCGCGCGAGGCGGCCGCCACCTCTTCGGCGGTGCGCCCCTCCCGTTCGGCCTTGGCCGCGTCCAACCGGGCGACCCGGTCGGTGGCGATCCGGCCCGGCAACAGCAGGTTGACGGTCACCCCGTCCGCGGCGGTCTCCGCGGCCAGCGTCTTGAGATAACCGGCCAGCGCCGCCCGGCCCGCGTTGGACAGGGCGAGGCCCGGCAGCGGCGCGGTGACACCGCTGGAACCGATCGCCAGAATCCTGCCCCAGCCACGTTCACGCATCGCGGGCAGCGCGGCCGCCACCAGGCGCGCCTGCGCGAGCAGCAGACTCTCCGCCGCCCCGGCCAGCTCGGTGGCGCCCACGTCCGCCGCCGGGCCGGGTGCGGGGCCGGGACCGTTGAGGACGAGGATGTCCACGTGCCCGTACGCCGCGTACGCCGCGTCCATGAGGGTGCGCGGGCCGCCCGGCGCGGTGAGGTCCACCTCGACACCGATCGCTTCGGGCAGCCCGGCGGCCACTCCCTTGGCGACGTCCCCGCGCCTGCCGGAGACCACCACCCGTGTCCCCTCGGCGGCCAGCGCCTCCGCCACCGCGCGGCCGAGCCCTCCGGTGGACGCGGCGACCACGGCGGTACGTCCCGTCAGCCCCAGATCCATCAGCGTGCCCCTTGCGGTACGCGCTCGGCCGGGGGCAGCGCGGTGAGATGCCGGAGGAGCTGGGGACGAGGCTCTCGGGGAGCGCACGGGCGGGGGGCCGGACCCCGGCCTCCATGATCAGGCCGCGCTGCCGGAGCGCCTCCTTGCGCAGCGCGAGCCCGATCCCCGCCTGCGCCTCGAAGTTGACCAGCGGCAGATACGGCAGGTACGCCTCGCGCGCCGCTTCGTACCCACCGGACCGGTGGGCGTCGACGCAGGCGATCAGCCCTTCCGGTGCCGAGAAGCCGGTCATCGCCCCGGCGGCCCCCGCGGCCAGCTCGTCCAGCAGACCGAGTCCGCCGAGCCCGCCGAAGACGGGGATGTCGGTCCGTTCCGCCAGGAGGCCGATGACGGCGGGCGTCGGTGGCGCCTCCGCCTTCACCGCGACCGCCGACGGCACCCGGCGCACGACGGTGGCCAGGTCCCCGGGGCGGATGGCGACCCCGCTGGCCGCCGGGTAGTCCTGGATGACGAGCCCGAGCCCGGTGGCCTCGTGCACGGCGTTGAAATGGGCCGTGACCGTCTCCGGGCGCGGGGAGTTGACCTGCGTCATCAGCCCGGCGACCCGGTCGCCCAGCACCTCGCCGATCAGCTCGGCCTCCTCGACGACCGGCGCGGTGGACAGACCGGTGGCCCCGACCACCAGCGGCAGCTCGACGCTGTCGCGGACGACCTCCAGGACGGCCCGGCGCTCGGGGCGGGAGAGCTGCGCGGCCTCGCCGAAGACACCGAGCACGGTCAGCCCGGTGACACCGAGCTCCGCGTAGTGCTCGACCAACCGGGCCAGGGCAGATTCATCGACGTCGAGGGTCGAACCGGCGAAGGGCGTCGCCACGACGCCCCAGACACCGGGGGGCAGTGGCTGCGGTGGGATGGACATAGGCTCTCTCCTCGCTGTTCGGCCTGTTCCGGTGGCCGTGGTATTCGATCGGGGCCGGGTTCAGCGGCCGGGCCAGACGGGTGGCCGCTTCTCCTGGAAGGCGCGTACGCCCTCCGCCGCGTCCTCGCTGTCCACCGCGTCCATCAGTGCGGGCAGCCGTAGCGCGTGCGCCTGACGGGCGGTGAGCCCGGTCCCGGCGCGTGCCATCTGCTTGATCGCGCGCAGGGACACCGGCGAGCAGGCCAGCACCTCGGCGAGCCAGCGGTCCACGGCCTCATCGAGCCGCTCCCCGGGCACGACCTCGTTCACCAGGCCCATCCGGTACATCTCCGCGGCCGGGACCTTGCGGCCGGTGAGCAGCAGTCCCATGGCCTGGGTGTGCGGAACCCGCTCCATGAGCCGGAACACCCCTCCGTCGAGGGGGATCCGCCCGACCCTGGGCTCGGTGAGGCCGAACCGCGCGTGTTCGGCGGCGATCACGATGTCGCAGCCCAGCACCATCTCCATGCCACCGCCCAGGGCATAGCCGTTGACCCTCGCGATGACCGGGACATCGAGGGTCTCGCGCAGGCTCAAGGCCCCGAAGCCATCGGGGTCCAGCCCGGCCCAGTACTCCAGACCGCTCTTCGCTGTCGCGCCCGCCGACATGTCGGCCCCGGTGGAGAACGCCCGCTCGCCCGCCCCGGTGACGACGACCGCGCGGATGTCGCGGTCGGCCTCGATCCCGGCCCAGATCTCCTTCAGCCGCTCGGTGGTGGCCCGGTCCACGGCGTTGAGGACCCGGGAACGGTCGATGACGACACGCGCCACCCGCCCGTCGTGCTCCCTTACGCAGCGCACCTCGTCGCGCACCGCCTCGTCGCCGCTCATCGCAGCACCCCCGCCTCGCGCAGGGCGCGCAGCCGGGCCGCGTCGTATCCGGCCTCGCCCAGCACCTCGTCACCGTGGGCACCGAGCCCCGGAGGCACCCTGCGCACCTCGGCCGGGGTGGCGGACAGATGCACCGGATTGCCCAGGACCCGCACCGAGCCCTCGACGGGGTGCTCCATCTCGACGATCATGCCGTTGACGATGGTCTGTTCATCGCGGAGCGCCTCCTCCATGGTGCGCACGGGCGCGCACAGCAGGTCCTGTGCCTCCAGCCGCTTCATCCAGTGGGCGGTGGTCCCGGTGGCGAACCGCTCGGCGAACAGCCGCCGCAGCTCGGGGCGGTGCCGCTGTTGTCCCTTCGGGGTGGCGTACTCCGGGCGGAGCGAAAGGTCCTCGCCGATCTCCAGGGCGGCGCAGATGTCCCGGAGCGGGTTCTGTTTGAACGCCCCGACCATGACCACGGCGCCATCGGTCGTCTGAAACGCCCCGGTGAGCGGCATCGCGGCCCAGTTGATCTCCGCGCCCCGGTTCATCCGGGTGGCCGCCTCCTGCATCTGCATATGGAGGATGGAGTCGTACATGGCGATCTCCACCTTCTGCCCCTCCCCGGTGCGTTCGCGGTGGAGCAGCGCCAGGAGGATGCCCTGCACCATGTGCATGCCCGTGGTGTAGTCGCACAGGCTGGTGGGATAGATGCTGACCGGAGTGTCGTCGGAGGCCCTGCGCCACATGACCCCGGTGTACGCCTGCGTCAGGATGTCCTGGCCGCCCTTGTGGGCGTACGGGCCCTTCTCTCCGAATCCGGTCGCGGAGGCCCAGATGACGCGAGGGTTGACGGCACGCAGCGCCTCGTAGCCGAAGCCGATCCGGTCCATGACGCCGGCCCGGAAGTTGGAGGTCACCACGTCGGCGCGGGCGACGAGGTCGAGCACCGCCTGTTTGCCCTCCTCGGTTCGGGTGTCGAGGCTGACGCTGCGCTTGTTGCGGTTGATGCTCCAGAAGACGGGGTTGTCGAGACCCGCTTCGTCGGGGAAGGAGGTGCGGGACAGATCGCCGGTGCCGGGGCGCTCGATCTTGATCACGTCCGCGCCGAAGTCGCCGAGCATCTGGGTGCAGGAGGGACCGGCGTACACCTGGGTGAAGTCGACGACGACCACGCCGTCGAGCGGGAGCCGTCGCGTGTTCATGCGGCCGCCTCGCTGTTCGTCTCGTCGATCGTGGCGTTCTCCGAGGGGATGTCGCCCGGGTCGGCACCCTGTTCGCGCATCAGCTTCCGGATATCCCGCGTCGGTACGTCGCGGACGAGGATGCCGCGGTCGGCCGCGATGCTCGCGGCGATACCCGTGGCCTGGCCCATCGCCATGCAGGGTGGGATCTCCCGGGACATCCGCTGGGCGTCCGGCGTGGCGGAGTAGTGCCGTCCGGCGACGAGGAGCTGGTCGACGCTCCGCGGAACGAACGAGCGATAGGGGTAGTAGTAGTCACGGCCGCGGGCGACGGTGTCGGGAAAGTGGCGGCGCGAGACGATGTCGTCCTTGGTGACGACGTACTCCCCGTCGAGCAGCCGGGTCTGCCGGACGCCCATCTGCTCGGCGACGTCGAGCAGATAGCAGTTCTCGAAGCCGGGGAGGTACTGCCTGGCGTACTCCACCACGGCTCCCATCCGCGCCCTGGCGTCGAACTCCGCCTCGGTCAGGGAGGTCGGGTCGGCGCCGTCGTAACCGGTCAGATGCGGGCAGTTGCACCACACGACGCCCGGAACCGGGGTCTTGAGCCACCACAGGTCCCAGGCGCCCCCCAACATGCGCTTGATCTTGCGGTTGACGGCCCGGAACTCACGGGGGTTCTCGGTCTCGAAGCGCTGCGCCGTGTCGGTGTCCACACCGCCGAGGCGGGAGACGAGGGTGACGATGTAGCGGCCCTCGGTGAAGGGGGCTCCGGCGCGCGAGGCCACGTCGATGTCGCCACTGGTGTCGATGACGACATCACCGAGGACGGCCTGTGGGCCCGCCTTGGTCTCGCACACCACGCCCTTGATCGCGCCGTCCTGGACCACCGGCCGGGAGAACCAGCTGTGCAGGCGCAGGTGGACGCCGCTCTCGCGCACCAGGTCGTTGGAGACCCGCTTCCAGCCGTCCGGGTCGAAGGCGACGGCGTAGCAGATGGGCTTGGGACTGGCGTGGGAGTGGAAGTCGAACGCGCCCCACCGGCTCCACTTGGCCCATGCCTCGGGCGAGGAGACCCGTTCCTCCGGGGGCGGGTAGACGGCCAGGTCCATGGCGGCCATGCGCTCGACGTACTCGTCCACCACACCCGTCACGGTGATCTCATCGGCGTTGCACATGTCGTCGAGCACCAGGACCATACCGCCGGAGGCGAGGCCACCGAGGGCGGCGTAGCGCTCCAGGAGCGTCACCTCGGCACCGGCCCGCGCGGCGGCGACCGCGGCGCTGACACCCGCCGGACCTCCGCCCACGACGACGACGTCACTGCGGCGCACGATCGGTGCGTCGATGGCCTCCAGAGTCACGGACCCGTTGAGGTCGGCCACGTTGTCTCCTTTCGAATACGGCGTCTGTCGAAGACGGCGTCGCGTCACCGGACGTCCGTGGATCGGGCGTGCCTGTCCGGGAGCCCGGCCACGGGCGCCGCGGAGGCCGCCGTGCCGCGCCAACGGGCGATGGGCCACGGCGGGAAACGGTGATCGGGAAGGGGCGGACGGCGCACGGGCGCCCGGAGGGAAAACCGGACACGCGGGCGTACCGCGAGATGGGTCGGGGAACGCCCTCGCCCTCAATGCCGGGCGGGAGGCGGGGGAAACCCGGGCTGGAGGCGGGGAAGCCGGGTGGGAGGCGGGGGCAACACGAGTGGCGCGGGCGACGCTGCCCTGACGCGTACCGGATCGGAGAGCGGGGTGAGCGGCCGAGGACCTGGCTCTACCAGGTGGGCGGGGTGATCACCCAGATCGCGGTCGACGGCTCATCGCCGACCGCGACGTACCAGTGCGGAATGCTCGACGAGTAGGTGATGGAGTCACCCGCCTCGAGTCGGTGCCGGACACCGTCGAGGAAGACGTCCTTCACCCCGGACAGAACGATGCCGAACTCCTCGCCGTTGTGACGGAAGGGAGTGCCGCTGGTGTCATGGCCGGGCTCGGTCTCCACCCAGACCACCTCGAGCGCCCCTTTCAGGGACGGGGTGAGGAGCTGGTAACGGGCACCGTCGAGCTTTTCATTTCCATGCCATTCCAGAGTGCGGCGCTCTTTTGCGCGCACCACAGGACTGGCAGGGTTTTCACCATGGAAAAGTCGGCCGATCGGCACATCGAGCCCATGGGCCAATTGAATCAGACTCGCGAAGGAGGGATTTCCCTTCCCCCGCTCCAGCAGACTGATGAGGCCCGTGCTCACATTCGATCGGCTGCTCAGCTCCTCCAGGGTGAGTCCGAGATGTTTGCGGAGGGATCGGATCTGTTCGCCCAACGAGGCGATGGACGCATCGGCGTCGGGACGGTTGTCCTTGTCGCCCGCGTTGCTGCTGTTCATGCGTCGCTCCTCGTCCGGCCACCATGGAACGGTGACTTCACCATAATGAAGTTCTTCAACATGTCAAGGGGTGGCGTCGCGGTCGCCGGCGCCGGACCCGGCCGCGCGCTCTCCGCTTGACGGAGCGTCAGTTTCTTACCTGTGGGAAACGCAAAAGAAACTCGCAGAATATTGCCGTGGCCATTTACGGACTCGTACTTTCGGCTTACGGTCTTGCCGCAGCCGTTTATCCCTGCCCCAGCCCGCGACCCAGCGCGTCGCGGCTTCATGAGGGAAGTTCACAATGGCCAATATCGTGCGCGCCGCCCTGGTTCAGACGAAGTGGACGGGCGACAGCGAATCAATGATCGAGCTCCATGAGAAGTACGCCCGCGCCGCCGCGGAACAGGGCGCCAAGGTGATCGGCTTCCAGGAGGTGTTCAACGCGCCGTACTTCTGCCAGGTGCAGGAGGCGGAACACTACCGTTGGGCGGAGGCGGTGCCGGACGGGCCGACCGTGCGGCGGATGCGGGAGCTGGCCCGGGAGACCGGCATGGTGATCGTGGTGCCGGTGTACGAGGTCGAGCAGTCGGGCTTCTACTACAACACCGCCGCCGTGATCGACGCGGACGGCAGCTATCTGGGCAAGTACCGCAAGCACCACATCCCGCAGGTCAAGGGGTTCTGGGAGAAGTACTATTTCAAGCCGGGGAACCTGGGCTGGCCGGTGTTCGACACCGCCGTGGGCAAGGTCGGGGTGTACATCTGCTACGACCGCCACTTCCCCGAGGGCTGGCGCGAGCTGGGCCTGGCCGGGGCGCAGCTGGTCTACAACCCCTCGGCCACCTCCCGCGGCCTGTCGGCCTACCTCTGGCAGCTGGAGCAGCCCGCCGCGGCCGTCGCCAACGAGTACTTCATCGCCGCCATCAACCGCGTCGGCACCGAGGAGTACGGCGACAACGACTTCTACGGCACCAGCTACTTCGTCGATCCGCGCGGCCAGTTCGTCGGCGACGTGGCCAGTGACAAGGAGGAGGAGCTGATCGTCCGCGACCTCGACTTCGGTCTGATCGACGAGGTGCGCCGGCAGTGGGCGTTCTACCGCGACCGGCGCCCCGACGCCTACGAGGGGCTGGTGCGGCCGTGACCCGCACACTGATCCAGGACGGGCTGGTCATCACCGCCGGCGAAGAGCTGTCCGCCGACGTCCTCGTGGACGGTGAGCGCGTCGCGGCCGTCGCTGCCTCGGGCACCGAGGTCACCGAGACCTGGGCGCGCGGAGCGGACCGGGTCATCGACGCCACCGGGCTGTATGTCATTCCGGGCGGGGTGGACGCCCACACCCATATGGAGATGCCGTTCGGCGGCACGTTCGCCTCCGACACCTTCGAGACCGGCACCCGGGCGGCGGCCTGGGGCGGCACCACCACCATCGTGGACTTCGCCATCCAGTCCGTCGGCGCCTCGCTGCGCGAGGGGCTGGACGGGTGGCACGCCAAGTCCGAGGGCCAGTGCGCGATCGACTACGGGTTCCACATGATCCTCGCCGATGTCGACGAGCACTCGCTCAAGGAGATGGACGCTCTCGTGGACGAGGGCGTGACCAGCTTCAAGCTGTTCATGGCCTACCCCGGTGTCTTCTACAGCGACGACGGCAAGATCCTGCGGGCCATGCAGCGCGGCGCCGCCAACGGCGGACTGGTCATGATGCACGCCGAGAACGGCATCGCCATCGACGTCCTGGTGGAGCAGGCCCTGGCCGAGGGCAGGACCGACCCCCGCCACCACGGTGAGGTCCGCCGGGAGCTGCTGGAGTCGGAGGCGACCCATCGCGCCATCCAGCTCGCCCGGGTGGCCGGCGCACCGCTCTACATCGTCCATGTCTCCGCCGAGCAGGCCGTCCAGGAGATCACGGGAGCCCGTGACCTGGGTCTGCCGGTGTTCGCCGAGACGTGTCCGCAGTATCTGTTCCTGTCCACGGACAACCTCGCCGAACCGGACTTCGAGGGCGCCAAGTACGTCTGCTCCACCCCGCTGCGGCCCGCTCTGCACCAGGCCGCGCTGTGGCGGGGGCTGCGGACCAATGACCTGTCGGTGGTCTCCACCGACCACTGCCCGTTCTGCTTCGCCGGGCAGAAGGAGCTGGGCCGGGGCGACTTCTCCAAGATCCCCAACGGCATGCCGGGCGTGGAGCACCGGATGGACCTGCTCCACCAGGCCGTGGTGGACGGCCACATCTCCCGCCGCCGCTGGATCGAGATCGCCTGCGCCACCCCGGCCAGGATGTTCGGCCTCTACCCGCGCAAGGGCACCATCGCGCCCGGGGCCGACGCCGACATCGTCATCTACGACCCGCAGGCCCGGCAGACCCTGTCCGCCCGGACCCACCACATGAACGTCGACTACTCGGCATATGAGGGCAGGCAGATCACCGGGCGGGTGCGCACCGTCCTCTCGCGGGGACACGTCGTCGTCGACGGCGACGCGTACCTCGGCCGGACGGGGCACGGCCGGTATCTGCCCCGCGCCACCTGCCAGTACCTCTAGCAACCACCACACGGAGCATGCGATGGACTTCGGAATCGTCCTGCAGACCGATCCCCCCGCCTCCGCGGTCGTCGACCGGATGCGGCGCGCGGAGGACGCGGGATTCACCTATGGCTGGACGTTCGACTCGGCCGTGTTGTGGCAGGAGCCGTTCGTCATCTACAGCCGTATCCTCGAACACACCGAGCGGCTGATCGTCGGGCCGATGGTCACCAACCCCGGGACCCGCACCTGGGAGGTGACCGCCTCCACCTTCGCCACCCTCAACGACATGTACGGCAACCGCACCGTGTGCGGTATCGGCCGTGGCGACTCGGCGATGCGGGTGGCCGGCCGCAAGCCCAACACCCTGGCCCGCCTCGGCGAGGCCATGCACACCATCAAGGAGCTGGCCGAGGGCCGTGAGGCCACGGTGGACGGCAACACCGTGCGGCTGCCCTGGGTGAGGGGCGGCAGCCTGCCGGTGTGGATGGCGGCGTACGGCCCCAAAGCCCTCGCACTGACCGGCCGTCAGGCCGACGGATTCATCTTGCAACTCGCCGACCCTTATCTGACGGAGTGGATGGTCAAGGCGGTACGGGACGCCGCCGCCGAGGCCGGACGCGACCCGGACGCGGTCACCATCTGCGTCGCCGCCCCCGCGTACGTCGGCGACGATCTGGACCACGCCCGCGAGCAGTGCCGCTGGTTCGGCGGGATGGTCGGCAACCATGTCGCCGACCTCGTGACGCGCTACGGTCAGAGCTCCGGCATGGTGCCGGCCGAACTGACCGAGTACATCAAGGCTCGTGAAGGCTACGACTACGCTCACCACGGCCGCTCCGGCAACCCGGACACCGCCTTCGTGCCCGACGAGATCGTCGACCGCTTCTGCCTCCTCGGCCCGGCCGGCGCCCAGATCGACAAGCTCAAGCGGCTGCGTGACCTGGGCGTGGACCAGTTCGCCCTGTACGCGATGCACGACGGTGTGGAGTCCACGATGGATGCCTACGAGAAGGAGGTCATCCCCGCCCTGAGCTGACGGCCCCTCGGCGCTACGGGGCGGCCGGGACGGCGGAGCGTCCGCGGCGCTTACGGGGCGGCCGGGGTGGCGGCCTCCTCGGCCTCCCCGGCCTTGTGCGGCTGGGCCACCGGGCCCGGCTTGCCCCGCAGCGGGACCTCCTGGACGCACAGGGCGGCGACGAAGGCCACGGTGCACACGACGGCCGCGGTCAGGAAGATCCGCTGGGTGCCGGTGGCCACCGCATGGAGATAGCCGTCCCGGACGGACTCCGGCAGCCGGGCCAGCGCCGCCGGATCGGGCCGGGCCTCGATCGTCTCCGCCCCGGCGGGCGCGCGGCCCCGCACGGCGCCGGTGAAGAGCGAGCCGAAGACCGCCACGCCCAGGGAGCCGCCGATGGTGCGGAAGAGGGTGACCGACGCGGAGGCGGCGCCCATGTCGCGCATCTCCACACTGTTCTGCGCGATCGTGGTGACCATCTGCATCTGACAGCCCATGCCCGTGCCCACCAGGGCCATGAAGCACCCGGTGGCCGTGCGGGAGGTCGTGGTGTCCATGGTGGCCAGCAGGAACAGGCCGACGGCCATGCAGACGGTGCCCACGACGGGGAAGATCTTGTACCGGCCGGTGGCGGACATGACCTTGCCGCCGACCTGGGACATGATCACCACGGGGATCATCAGGGGGAGCAGCAGCAGACCGGAGCGGGAGGCGGAGACGCCCTGGACGGTCTGCTGGTACAGCGGCAGATAGAGCGAGCAGCCGAACATCACCACCCCGCCCACCAGGATCAGCGAGGAGGCCAGGGAGAAGTTGCGGTGTCCGGTGAAGATGCGCAGTGGCATGAGCGGTTCGGGCGCGCGCCGCTGCCGGGCCACGAAACCGGCCACACCCACCGCGGCCAGGGCGAACAGGCCCAGGATCTGCCACGAGCTCCACGCGTAGGTGGAGCCGGCCCAGGTGGCGGCCAGGGTGAGGGCGCACACGGTCGTCGTCATCACGGTGATCCCCGGCCAGTCGATACGGGCCTTGGCGCGGGTGGCGGGCAGCCGCAGCATCAGCTGACACCAGACCACGGTGAGGACGCCGAGCGGCAGATTGATGAGGAAGGCCCAGCGCCAGCCGAGGTGGCCGGTGACGAAGCCGCCGAGCAGCGGGCCGCCGATGGTGCCGATGGCCATGATGGAGGCGGTCATGCCCTGGTAGTGGCCCCGCTCCCGGGGCGGCACCAGCGAGGCGATCAGGGCGAAGGCACCGGCGCCGATCCCGCCCGCGCCCAGGCCCTGCAGCGCCCGGAAGACGATCAGCTGGGTCATCGTGTGGGCCGCGCCGGACAGCGCCGAGCCGAGCACGAAGACGACGACGGCGATCAGATACATGTGCTTGCGGCCGTACAGATCGCCGAACTTGCCCCAGACGGGGGTGGAGGCGGCGGTGGCCAGGGTGTAGGCGGTCACCACCCAGGAGATGTGCTCCAGGCCGCCGAGGTCGCCGACGATCGTCGGCATCGCGGTGCCGACGATCGTGGAGTCGAGCATCGACAGCAGCATCGCGAGCAGCACACCGAGCAGGGCCAGACGGACGCTTTTCGGGGTGGTCTCCGGCGGGGCGGGACTGCCGGACGGCGGTGCGTCGGATACGGACATGGCTGATCACTTCCTTCTCAACGCGCTCGGCGCGGGGTTTACGAAAGAGGGGAGCCGAAAGGGCGGGGCCCCGAACAGAAGAGCACACTGACTAAAAAAGTGCAACGACTCAACTTTTCCATTCGGTCCACCTCCGGGTAGAGTGGTCCCGTGAGCGAGACGATGGGGCGCCGTGAGCGCAAGAAGGCCGCCACCCGCCAGGCGCTGGCGGACGCGGCCCTGAGGCTGTTCCTCGACCGCGGCTTCGACCAGGTGAGCGTGCGGGACGTCGCGGAGGCCGCCGACGTCTCCACCACCACGGTCTTCAAGCACTTCCCCAGCAAGGAGGCCCTGCTCTTCGACCAGGACT
This sequence comes from Streptomyces violaceusniger, assembly GCA_005405945.1. GTDB lineage: Bacteria > Actinomycetota > Actinomycetes > Streptomycetales > Streptomycetaceae > Streptomyces > Streptomyces violaceusniger. Next base: position 1,361,947 of record BJHW01000001.1, on the reverse strand, counting down.
CCGACCGGGAGGCCGCCCTCATAGCCGCCGTGCGCGACCGGCCCGAGGGGATGTCCGTCCCCCGGGCGCTGCGCGAGCACACGCTGCGGATGCACCCCGGCGGCGCGGGCGACCCCGAGATGGCGCGGTTCGTCGAGCTGACGGAGAGCACCCCGGCGCTGCGGGAGTACGGCCGCCGCATGTGGATGCGCCACGAGGCCGCTCTCGCCGCCGCCATCGCCGAGGCCACCGGCGCCCCCGAGGACGACCCCGGATGTGCGGCGCTCGCCCACTTCGCGCTGGAAACCGTCAGCTTCGCCCGGGGCCGGGCCGACGCCCGGCAGGCCATCGAGGCCGCCTTCGCCCTCCTCGAGCACGGTTGGTCCGCGGCCGGTTAGCGGCCGGTTGGACGAAGCCCAGGGCAACGTCCCGACCCCGTTTGCGGACTTGGCGCAAGTTTCGGGCGGATGCCGGATGCGGGGGCACGAGGGCGTTAGCGTCTGTCGCTATGCGGTGGGCCGGTGTGATCGACAGCGTGACCAGGACCGTCGGCGGGTCGAAGGGCCGGTGGTCGGCGGCGCCGGCGCGGCATCGGCGGTGGCTGGTGGTGGCCGCCGTCGCGGCGCTCCTGGTCCAGATGGCCGTCGCGATGGTCACCACGGCGGTGGAGCAGACGCCGACCATCGACGAGCCGGTGTACGTCGGCGCGGCGGTGGACTCCCTGCACCATCACCGGGTGCGCTACAACCCCGAGCACCCACCGCTGGGCAAGCTCATCATCACGACGGGGGTGGCGTTCACCCGGCCGCACCTCGACGCCGGCTTCACCGGTGACCAGACGGCGCTCGGGCGGCATGTGCTGTACGAGGCGGGCAACGACCCCTGGCGGCTGATGCTGTGCGCACGGCTGCCGATGATCGCGCTGACGCTGCTGTTCGGGCTGGTGGTGTTCGCGTTCGCCCGCGATCTGACCGGCCCCGTGGGCGGAGCGGTGGCCCTCGCCCTCTACGCCTTCTCGCCGGACGTCATCGCCCACGGCTCGCTCGCCACGCTCGACGTACCGGCGGCCGGTTTCCTGCTGACCTCGGTCTGGCTGCTGTGGCGGACGCGGCGGCGGCCGCGATGGCACCTTCCCCTCGCGGGGGTGGCGCTCGGCGCGGCCCTGGCCACGAAGATGAGCATGCTGGCCGCGGTCCCGGTACTGCTGCTCCTGGCCGTGCTCTCGGTCTGGTACGCCCGCCGTACGCACCACCGCACACCGCGCGACCACATGCGGTCGCTCGGGATCGGAGTGGCGGCGGCGGTGGCCATGGCGCTGATCGCGGTGGCCGTGGTGTGGGCCACCTACTTCCTGGTCGACCCCCGGCTGCGCTGGACACCCACCGGGCCACTGCCCGCCGTCCAGGGCTTGCGCGGGCTCGCCGTCCACTGGCTGCCGCTCCCGGAGGCGTACCGCGACGGGATGCGCATCCAGTTCGGTTTCGAGCGGGACACCTGGCGTGGCTTTCTGCTCGGCCGCCGCTACCTCGGGTCGCTGTGGTACTACCTGCCCGTCGCGCTGCTGGTGAAGACGCCGCTGGGCATGCTGGCGCTCTGGTCGGCCGGGGCGGTCACGATGCTGGTGGTGCCCCGGCTGCGGCCCGCCGCGCCGTATGTGCTCGTCCCTGCGGCCGTGCTGCTGCTCGCCGCCCTGGACGGGGCCCGCAACCTCGGGGTGCGGTACGCCATCTTCCTGCCGATGTTCCTGGCGGTGGCGGCGGCCGGGCTGATGGCCGTGCGCCGGCGGTGGGCGTACGGGGCCACTCTGGCGCTGGTCCTGTTCGTCGCGGTCAGCTCGCTGCGGACGTATCCGTACTACCTGCCGTACTCCAACGAGGCGTTCGGCGGCCCGTCCCGAACCCATCTGCGGCTGCATGACTCGAACGTCGACTGGGGCAGGACCTGGGGCGGCTGGCCGACCGCCTCCGCGAGCGCTACCGGGGCGAGCGGATCTGGCTCGTCTACAAGGGCAGCGGTGTGCCGTCCGCCTACGGCATCCACGCGTCCGACCCGCGCCGTGCCGCCCCGGACGAGGTGCGCGGGCTGCTGGTGGTCTCGGACTCCTCGATCGCCCAGGCCACCGGACGGCTGGCGGCGCTGATCGACGGCAGCGAGCCGATCGACGAGGTCGGCCACTCGATCACCATCTACCGCCGCTGACCGCCCACCGCCATGTCATGACATCTCTCACATCGAGCGCCGGAGTAAAGGGTGCGTAGCGGTGCATACCGACTAGGCGGCATAGTGGCTTTTGTCTGCCCTGCCGGACATGGGGGATTCCCTGTCGCCCCGCCCCCGGCACGTCGGGCCCTTCCTCCCAGTTGCCTGGTTGCCGCGACTTCTGATGGCGCCTCGGGCCACCGTGGCCCTCCCCGGAACCCGCTCAGCATGACTCGCCGCTGAGCGCAAGTTCCGTCCTCGCTACGAACCCGTGTCGTACGAACACGTGTGTTGCCCGTGTGGCGGACGGCTCCAAGAATGACGGACCTCAACCGAGTGTGAGGTCCCGAATGAGCAAGCACCGCAGCAGCACGACGCACCGCCGCAAGATAGCCATCGCCACGCTCGCCGTGGCTGCCGTGGGCGTTCCCTCGGCCGCGATGGCGTCGCAGTCCGCCGCACCCGCCGGCTCCCCCTCCGCCACCTCCGCGGCCGCGACCGACCAGCAGGAAGTGGTGGATCTCGTCAACAGCGAGCGCGACAAGGCCGGTTGTAAGCCGCTGACCGTGAACGAGAAGCTGACCAAGGCCGCCCAGGACCACAGCGAGGACATGGCGGCCCACGGCAACATGTCGCACACCGGCTCCGACGGCTCATCCCCGGGCGACCGGATCGAGCGCGCGGGCTACTCCTGGAGCTCCTACGGCGAGAACGTGGCCTACGGCTATGACTCGCCCAAGAGCGTCATGGAGGGCTGGATGAACAGCTCCGGCCACAAGGCCAACATCCTGAACTGCGACTTCAAGGAGATCGGCGTCGGCCTGGCGCAGCCCGGCAACTACTGGACGCAGGACTTCGGCACCGCCCGATAGCTCATCCCCGGATGCCCGGGGCAACCGGCCCAGCCCCAGCGGGGCGGGTGGCGGAAGGGGCGGGCCGGTGCGGCCCGCCCCGCCTCGAAGGACCGCAGGAGGTGGGCGACCAGCCGCCGGGACGCGGCCGGTGCGGTTGCCGGATCGCCGATGACACCCCTGTTGGCCAGGAAGACGAGGCTCAGGTCGGACACGTCGAAGTCCTCGCGGAGCCTTCCTGCGGCCTTGGCGCGCCGGACCACCTCGGCGAAGCCCTCTTCGATGCGCAGCCGCTCCCGCTCGAAGCCGACCGTGTCGGGGAACGACGACAGCAAGGCGTCGTTGAACTCCCGGTCCCGCGTCTGCGAAGCACACACCGTCTCGATGGCCCGGCGGAAGGCGCGCCACGCGTCGTCGTCGGCCAGGGCGTCGTCGACGATCGCCGCACAGGCGGAGAACTCGTCCGAGAACACCTCCGTGACCAGCGCCTCCCGGGTGGGGAAACGCCGGTAGAGCGTGGCCACCCCGACCCCGGCATGACGGGCGATGGTGGCCATCGGCACATCGAGCCCACGCGAGGCGAACAGCGCCCGGGCCGCCTCGAGAACGCGTCGGCGGTTGGACGCCGCGTCGGACCGCAACCCCGGACTTTCGGTGTCCCGAACGCCGGTGGCGGGCGCTATCTGAGAGACGTCGGCAGGCATGTTTCTCACCTTACGCCGACAGGGCGGTTTCCCCTTTCGCGCGCATTAGCGTGACGGCAACCCCGATGTGCGAAAGGGACGATGAGGACGATGAGTGAGATGCGCGCGGCCCGGTACGACCGGTACGGACCCCCCGAGGTGCTGTACGAAGGCACACTGCCGAAGCCGGTGGCCGGTCCGGGCGAGGTGCTGGTGCGCGTGCACGCCACGAGTGTGAACGGCGGCGAGCTCTCGGGCCGGGCGGGCAAGGTGAAGCTGGTGACCGGGCGGAAGTTCCCGCAGGGCACCGGCGTCGACATCGCCGGGGAGATCGCCGAGGTGGGCTCCTCCGTGCGTCATCTGGCGGTGGGTGAACGGGTGTGGGGCACGATGCCGCACTTCAGGTTCGGGGCGGCCGCCGAGTACGTGGCCGTCCGGCCCCGTCAGCTCTCCTACGCCCCCGAGGGCATCGATCTCGTCCGGGCCGCCGCCCTGCCCGGCGTCGGCACCACGGCCATCACGGCGCTGCGTGACAAGATCGGCCTGATGAGTGGCGAGCGGCTGCTGGTGCGTGGCGCGGCCGGCGGTGTCGGCAGCGTCGCCGTCCAGCTCGGACACGCGCTCGGCGCCCATGTCACAGCGCTCGCCGGTGCGAAGGCGCTCGACTTCGTCCGGGAGCTCGGCGCCGATGAGGCGCATGACTACCGGACCACCGGCCCGGCCGACCTCGGGCCGTTCGACGCCGTGCTGGACACGGTGGGCACCGAGCTCGGTGCCTATCGCGGGCTGCTGGCGCCCGGCGGGCGGATGGTGGCCATCGCCTTCGACACCGACCGCCCGCTGTCTTCGCTGGGCGCCGTGCTCCTGTCCACCCTGCACGGCGCACGGCGGGTGCGGTTCTTCTCGGGAAACCCCCTGCACCAGCTCTTCGCGGACCTCGCCGCGTATGTGGAGAACGGGGCGATCCGGCCGGTCGTCGACACCGTCCATCCGCTCTCCGACATCGCGAAGGCCCACCGCGCCATGGAGGCCGGCGGTGTCCGTGGCAAACACGTCATCCAGGTGAAATGAGGCCGTAAAACAGAGAAACGCCCCGGCTGCCTTGACGGCCGGGGCGTTTCTCGACGTATATTGGGGGTTTCCTTGTGTCATTGAATTTGTGGCATGAGGAAACCTGATGAAGTCATCGTATCCCGGCGGGAGTCGAATTGTCAAACGAGGAATGGGACCGTGAGCAAGAATTCCTTGCCCTGCTCAACGGGCGCCTCGCCGAGCTCAGGGCACGAGCCGAGGAGTCGGTGACCGAGGCCCTGTCCTTGGAGGGCACCACCTTCCAGGCGCGGCTGGAGCGCGATGTGCTGGTGGCCGAGCGGTCCGGGCTGCTCGCCGCGTTCGAGGCGGGGGAGCGCGGGCTGTGTTTCGGCCGGCTGCTGTTCCGCGACGGCCGCGACTACCACATCGGCCGCATCGGCATCCGGCGCGATGACGCGGACCGCACCCCGCTGGTCATCGACTGGCGGGCCGATGTGGCGCGTCCGTTCTACCTCGCCACCGGGCACACGCCCATGGGGCTGCGCCGCAGACGCCACATCACCACCGAGGGCCCCAAGGTCACCGGGCTGCACGACGAGATCCTGGACCTCTCGGACACCATACGGACCGGACATGAGGGATCCGACGCGGACGCCGTGCTGCTCGCCGCGCTCGACGCCGCCCGCACCGGCCGGATGCATGACATCGTGCAGACCATCCAGGCCGAGCAGGACCAGATCATCCGCGCCCCGCACCACGGCGTCCACGTCGTGGAGGGCGGCCCCGGCACCGGCAAGACCGTCGTGGCGCTGCACCGGGCCGCGTATCTGCTCTACGCGCACCGGGAGTCGCTGGCCCGCCGCGCGGTGCTGATCGTCGGGCCCAACCCGGCGTTCCTCGGCTACATCGGCGAGGTGCTGCCGTCGCTCGGCGAGACCGGTGTGCTCCTGGCCACGCTCGGCGAGCTCTTCCCCGGGGTGACGGCCACCGGCACCGACACCCCGAGGCCGCCGAGGTCAAGGGCCGCGCGGAGATGGCGGACGCCCTGGCCCGCTACGTACGGGACCGGCAGACGCTGCCCGACCCCGCGATCGTCATCGAGCACGACGACGGCGATCTGGTGCTGGACAGGGACATCGCGTCCGAGGCGGGCCACAAGGCCCGGGAGACCGGGCTGCCCCACAACCTCGCCCGTCCGCACTTCGCCTTCCGTGTCATCGACTCCCTCACCGACCAGCTCGTGGACCGGATCGGCGCGGACCCCCTCGGCGGGCCCAACCTCCTCGGCGCGGACGACGTCGCCCAGCTCGGCAAGGCGATCGCGGTCAACCCCGAGGTGCACGCGGCCATCGCGGAGCTGTGGCCGGTCCTCACCCCGCAGCAGCTCGTGGCCGACTTCCTCAGCGACCCCGTCCACCTCTCCGAGGCCGACGCCGCCGCGATCCGCCGCACCGACGGCGAATGGACCCCGCCGACGTGCCGTTGCTGGACGAGGCCGCCGAACTCCTCGGCCACGACGACGCGGCGGCCCGCGCCGCCGCGGAGGCCGAACGCCAGGAGCGCATCGAGTACGCACAGGGCGTCCTCGACCTCTCCTACGGCTCCCGCACCCAGGAGTTCGAGGACCGCGAGGACGAGGAGTCGGAGGTGCTGGCCGCCCACGACCTCATCGACGCCGAGCGGCTGGCCGACCGCGCCGAGGAGCGCGACCACCGCAGCGCCGCCGAACGCGCCGCCGCCGACCGCACCTGGGCCTTCGGCCACATCATCGTGGACGAGGCCCAGGAGCTGTCCGCGATGGCGTGGCGGCTGCTGATGCGGCGCAGCCCGACCCGTTCGATGACCCTGGTCGGCGACCCCGCGCAGACCGCGGAGCCGGGTGGCTGCGGCTCCTGGTCCTCGATCCTGGAGCCGTACGTCGGCGACCGCTGGAAGCACAGCCGACTCGGCGTCAACTACCGCACCCCGACCGAGATCATGGAGGTCGCGGCGCGGGTGGCCCGTACCGTCGACCCCGCCTTCGAGCCCCCGCGCTCGGTCCGCGCCACCGGGGTGCGGCCCTGGGCGGAGCACACCGGCGAACTGCCCGGTGCGGTGGCCGCGGCCGTGGCGCGGGAGACCCGCGCCGAGGGCCGTCTCGCGGTGATCGCCCCGAAGGACCGCCATGACGCGCTGTCAGCCGCACTCCCGCAGGCGTCCACCGGCCGGTCCCCGGACCTGACCAGCGCGGTGGTGCTGCTCGACCCCCGACAGGCCAAGGGGCTGGAGTTCGACACCGTGATCGTGGCCGAGCCCGCGGAGTTCGGCACCAGCGACCTCTATGTGGCGCTCACCCGGGCCACCCAGCGACTGGGCGTGGTGCACACCGGGCCGCTGCCGGAAGGGCTGCGCGACCTCACCGACCCGGCGGACCTCACCGACCCGGCGGACCTCACCGACCCGGCGGACCTCACCGACCCGGCGGACCTCACCGACCCGGCGGACCTCACCGACCCGGCGGACCCCACCGACCCGGCCGACCCGGCCGGTCACGAGGCGGCCGACGGCTCCGAGGGACGGTATAGGTCACGGGGAGCAGTTCTCGCTGGATCCGCTGGTGCTCACCCGCAGCGCTCCGCCGGAGGTGTTGGCGCTGTCGGTGAGGCAGTAGCCGGACACGTTCTGGACGACGACGTCCGCCGGGCTGTCGCTGCCGCGCTGTGCGGTGAAGTGGTCGAAGCGCAGCGCGCCACCGGAGTTGGCGATGACCGCCGGACGGCCGTCGTTCTTGGCGAACCGCACCGAGCTGTCGTTGAAGGTGATGTGATCAGCGTTGTGCAGGTACCAGCCGAAGGCGGGACGGGTGCCGATGCTCTTCGGGTTGTAGTCGTCGGAAGTGTTGCTGGGAACACCGGTGGACATGGTGCCGTTGCCGCCGGGCACGGTGAGATTCACCTGGTTGAAGGTGACGCCGCTGATGTGGTTGTCACCGGACTCGCCCCACAGCGTCGGGCTGAAGGAGGGGGTGTTCCCGGTCCCGGTGATGTTGTCGTAGGTGATGTCGCTGATGTGGCCGACTCCCGGATTTCCGCCACACCGTTTTCTCGTCCCGATCTTCTGCATGATGGGGGAGTGCACATTGGTCATGGTGATGTCGCGGTAGTGCACATCGGAGATGGTGGCGCCGTCCATCGAGACCATGCCGAGCCCGGACTTGTCCGCACCGGTGATGGTGATGCCCTGGAAGTCGTAGTCCGAGAAGTCCCCACAGGTCTCGGAGCCGAACATCAGGGCGTTGCAGCACTTCGCGGAGAGATGTGAATCGGTCACCTTCACATGGCCGTTGGGGAGCTTGGCGCCCAGGGCGTAGTCGCTCTTGAAGACGAGCGCGTCGTCGTTGGCGGCGATATCGGCATGGGTGATGGTCACATTGGTGGTGCTGATGATGTTCCAGCCGTCGCGGTCGCTCGCCGTGTCGATGGTGAGGTGGTCCGAGGTCACGTTCTTGCAGCCGTTGATGAGGGCCGCGAAGTGGCCGCCGCGCCGCAGGGTGATCCCGTCGAGGGTCAGCCCGTCACAGCGGGTCAGCGAAATGATCTTGTCCGCCTCGCCGGAGTCGGGGTTGCCGGTGATGAGGTTGCCCGCGCCGTCGATGGTGCCGGAGCCGGTGAACCCGATGTTGGTGAGCTTGTCGCCGTAGAACATCGCGTTGTGGAAGTGGCTGTGGCCGTAGTCCTGGTAGTCGTCGTTCGGATTGGACTCGGGCTTGTCGTAGGTGTCCGCGCTCGAACCGAGGATGGTGGCCCCGGAGTCCAGCTGGAGGGTCACCTCGCTCTTGAGGTGGACGGTGTTCTTGGACTTGTACTGTCCGGACGGGAAGCGGACGATTCCGCCCCCGGCGCTGTTGGCCGCCGTGATGGCCTTCTCGATGGCGGCCGAGTCATTGGACGAACCGTCGGCCTTCGCGCCGTAGTCCATCACGCTGAACACCGGTGCCGCGGTGGTGGCCGTCTCCTGCGCGGGGACGGCGGCCGCCTGCGGCACCTGCGCTAACCCGAAGACGGCGGCGAGGGCGAGCGCCGCGCCTGCGGCGAGTCTCTTCATCTCTCGTTCTCCTTCTCCTGTGGAGCCATGGAGATCCGACGTGTTAGTAGGTCTGGACCTGCTTGAGCTGCGAGGATCCCTCTGGCGGGGCGACTTCCGTCTATGCCGGACCAGATAGGTAGGATCTCTCTCCTTCTGTGGAAGGTAACAGGCGGATCCGGGCTGTCAATGGCCTCAGCCGCCGCACGGCGGGGACGACGCGCTCGGCGTGCCGCCGCCACGACCGCCTCCCCGCCTGCCGATCGCCTACCATCCCGCTGTGGCCCCCTTCCGTATCGAGCGGCGCTCCCCACTGCCCGCCGGCGAGACCTGGCGGCGGCTCACCGACTGGCCGCGCCACGGCGCCCATGTGCCGCTGAGCGGCGTCACCGTGCGCCCGGCGGGGCCGACCGGGGTGGGCACCGTGGTCGTGGTGCGCACCGGCGTCGGCCGCGCCGGATTCGACGACCCGATGGAGGTCGTGCGCTGGGACCCGCCCACCGAGGGCACCCCGGGCAACTGCAGGCTGGAGAAGCGCGGTGCGGTGGTCCTCGGATGGGCCGAGATCGAGGTCCGCCCCCGGGGCGGCGGATCCGAGGTGGTGTGGCGCGAGGAGGCCCGGCTCCGGGGACTGCCCCGCCTGTTCGACCCGGCCACGGCCTGGTCGGGCCGCCTGCTCTTCGGCCGGGTGGTCGACGCGTTGCTGAAGGGGTGACGGCCGCCCCGCCCCGCCGGTAGTGCAGTGCCGACCGGAACGGATGTTCTGATACTCGGCCATAACCCAGCCGTCGTAGAGTGATTGAGATGCAGTTGAGGTACAGCTTCCGCCTGTACCCGAACGGTCCTCAGCGCGCGGCGCTGGCCAGGGCGTTCGGGTGTGCGCGGGTGGTCTACAACGATGCGCTTCGCGCCCGTGAGACCGCCCGCGCCGCAGGCGACGCGTTCCCGAAGACCGGGGACCTGTCCAAGCTGCTGATCACCGAGGCCAAGCTCACCGAGGAGCGTGCGTGGCTCGGCGAGGTGTCCGCTGTCGTGCTCCAGCAGTCCCTGCGGGACCTGGACGCCGCGTACCGGAACTTCTTCGACGGGCTGAAGGGCAAGCGCCCGCGCATGGGCGCGCCCCGGTTGAAGTCCCGCAAGGACAACCGGCAGACCGTACGGTTCACCGCGAACGCCCGATGGAAGGTCACCGCCGGCGGCGACTTGTCCTTGCCGAAGATCGGGGACGTGCGGGTGAAGTGGTCCCGCGGCCTTCCCTCGGTCCCCTCCACGGTGACCGTGATCAAGGACGCGGCCGGAAGGTACTTCGCGAGCTTCGTTGTGGAGACCGAGCCCGTCACGTCGGTCGAGAGCGACAGGGCCGTCGGCATCGACCTGGGGCTGGGGCATTTCACCGTCTTGTCCGACGGCACGAAGATCGATGCTCCTCGCTTCCTGCGCCGGGCCGAGAAGAAGCTCAAGCGCGCACAGCAGGCCCTCAGCCGCAAGGCGAAGGGCTCGAACAACCGGAACAAGGCCCGCATCAAGGTCGCCCGCGCTCACGCGCGGGTCACCGATGCGCGGCGCGAGTTCCACCACCAGCTCTCCACCCGGCTGATCCGCGATAACCAAGCGGTCGCGGTGGAAGACCTGGCGGTGAAGGGGCTCGCCCGTACGCGCCTGGCCAAGTCCGTGCACGACGCTGGATGGTCCGCGTTCGTGACGATGCTGGAGTACAAGGCCGCGAAGTTCGGCCGCGGCTTCCACCGCATCGGACGGTTCGAGCCGACCTCCCAGGTCTGCTCGCAGTGCGGTGTCAAGGACGGCCCCAAGTCCCTGCACATCCGAGTGTGGGAATGCCGGGCCTGCGGAGCCGTCCTCGACCGGGACATCAACGCGGCGGTCAACGTCGCCAAGGCCGCCGGACTGGCGGTGTCAGCCTGTCGAGCGCAGGTAAGACCGGTACTCCTACCGGCCCAGCGCGGTGAAGCAGGAACCCACCGAGACGGTCAGCCGACCGTGGCAGGAATCCCCGGTCTTTAGGCCAAGGCCATGAAGTTATGGGCTGATCAGCTGTGTCAACAGGATGTCGATGCTGATGGTGGCCTTATAGGTGCGACGATCGACGCGCAGGCTCTTGTACGCGTAGCGGGACATGGGGCGTTTGACGGCGCGGGGGCTGAGGCGCAGGCGGCGTGCGGGAAGGAGGTGCTCCAGGACCGCCCGCCCGATAGCGCCTATGAGGTCGACGGTGGTGTCGGCGAACACGTTCGCGGCTTGGATGACCTGGTCACGGGCGGTCTGAAAGGCGACGCTGAAGCTGGCCCGGTCCGGGTCGGCTCCAGGAACGGTGCAGGTGGTGTCGGCGATGGCGATCCTGATCATCTGGTAGGCCGTCAGCAACGCATAGATCTCCTGGGCGATGCCCGGCAGGGTACGGGCCCGCAGTACACGGCGGCCGAGCATGGACTGCTTGATGGCGAAATAGGCGGACTCCACTTCCCACCGCTCGTGGTACAGCCTGACCAGCTCGAACGCTGGGCAACGGCGGTGATCGAGCAGGGTCGTGGCCAGGCGGTAGACGCCTGTGTGCCGCCCGGCGGCGGTGGTGACGGCGATCTCGCACTCGATGATGCGGACCTCCACGGTGCCGATCCTGGAGAGGAAGGAGCCATCGTCGAGCCGTCGCAGGACGGGCGGCTTGCGCGCGGCGGAGAGCCGGGCCAGGAAGTCGGCACCGGTGTCGTCCACGGCCTGCAGGAAGGCGTTGGTGGCGAAGCCCCGGTCCAGCAGTACGACCATGCCCTGGCGCATCGAGCGCATCAGGCGACGCCCGAGGACGGGTTCGCCGGGCTTGCGGGGGCCGAAGACCGCGTCGATGACTGTCCGGGTGCCGCAGGCCACCAGGGCGATGAGCAGGACCTGCGGGTAGCCGGAGGCGGCGGTGTACTGGTTGGCGCCCTTGCCCAGCTTGGCCCGCACGTCCGGGTCGTCGGCGACGTCCAGATACGTGCCGTCGACGGCAACCACCAGCAGCCCGGCCCAGCGGGCGCCGGCGGTTCGGACCGCGCTGGCCGGACCGCGGAGCAGGTCGAACAGGGCCCGCAGCGGGCGCACCCCCAGACGGCACCGGGCATGCCACAGTCCGGTCGCGGTGATCTTCGGCAGAGGCAGGCTGCCCAGCGCGCCGGTGAGCTTGGACCACACAGCCGGGTAGCCGCACTCCTCGAACAGCGCAGCGGCCAGCAGCAGGTAGACCACCACCCGGGCGGGTAGTTTCCGCAGCCGCTGCTGGGTGGCGCCACACTCGATGAGGACCTCGTCGACCATCTCGAACGGCACGATCTGCGTCAGCTCGCCCAGATGCCCCGGAGCGAAGACATCCTCGGCTACCGCGATCTTGCGGGTGATGACACACTGACCTGACAGCGGAGCCTCCGGTGCTGTGAACGGCTTGTCTTGGCGGACCAGCCAGTTCTACCGGGGCTCCGCTTCCCGCGTCCGGGCTTCTTCCAGATCAGTCCCCACTTGCAGCCACGCTCAGACCCGTAACTTCATGGCCTTGGTCTTTAGGCCGGGGAGCGGAAGTCAAACCCGCTGGAACTGCGAGTCCGACCACGCCACCTATGGAAACCCCAGGCCGCCGCCAGCAAGGTCGTCCTCTTCGGCGGAGCGTACTTCGCCTGGAACGACACCGGCTACGACGCCACCCGCGCCTGGGAGGCCGCCGCCCGCCACCTCGCCGGGGACGGACCCGGCGCGCATCGGGGCCGTACGGACGGGACCGTTCGCTCGCTGCTGGCCTTCTTCGACACCCAGCACCTCGCGCCCACCTTCGGCGCCGAACCCTGGCAGCCGCAGGCCCCCGAACTCGCCTTCCGGCTGGACCGGTTCCACTCCGCCTGGGAGGCGGGGCGCGAACGGGCGGCCCTGCGGGAGCTGCGCCCGTACGCGCGGCTGCTCGCCGCCGCCCCGAGCGCATCAGAGCCGGTGTCGCGGACCGGGGATTCGTCGCGGACTGCGCGCCCTGGCTGGACGCGCTGTCGCTGTGGGGGCGCGCCTTCGAGCGCACCCTGGACGCGCTGGGCGCTCGTCTTGACGGCCATGACGCCCAGGCGGCACGGTGGTTCGCCGATGCGGCGGCCGACGCGCGGCGGGCCGGGGAGATCCGCACCATTCCGGGCGAGACCCGCCCCGAGGGCCCGGTGCGCATCGCCGACGGGGTGCTCGACACCTTCATCGCCGAGGCGGCCGGAGGCGCCGGGGCCCCCAAGACCGCCTGAGCCGTCGAAGCGGTTGTATTGCCACCCTTGGAGGTGGTGACTCTCGGATGAATCTGCACTACGCTCCGTAGCATGGGGGTACCGGGGGAAGGTATGGAGCGAGGGACCGCGGTGGTGATCGGCGGAGGTCTCGCCGGGCTACTGGCCGCATGGGCGCTGCGGGGATATGCCGAGCGCATTGTCATAGTCGAGCGTGACCGCTATCCCGAGGGGCCCGCGTTCCGCTCGGGCGTTCCGCAGGCGCGTCACGCGCATCTGCTGCTCGAGGCCGGGCATCGGGCGCTGGAGGAGCTGATGCCCGGCGCGCGCGAGGAGTTGCTGGCCGCCGGCGCGGTGCGGGTGCCGATGTCGGGCGTGCGCTGGCTCAGCGCGGCCGGGTGGCTCGCGGAGTACGAGAGCGAGGTGGCGTTCCTCTCCTGCACCAGACCGCTGCTCGACCACACGGTGCTGCGCCGGGTGCGCGCCGAGCCCTCGGTGCGCTGGCTGGAGAACACCGACGTCGTCGGCCTCCTCGGCACCCCGGGCGAGCTGACGGGCGTCCAGGTCCGGGCGCGGGGCGACGCCCGCGCCAGGGTGCGCGAGCTGGGCGCGGAGATGGTGGTCGACGCCTCCGGGCGCACCTCCTCGGTCCCCGCCTGGCTGGCCCGGCTGGGCTGCCCGCCCATCCCGAGGAGCGCGTCGACGCGGGGGTGTCGTACGCCAGCCGGATGTACCACCGCCCGGCCGGGGTGGATCCGGGCTTCGACGCGCTCTATCTGCAGACCAAGGCCCCGACGCGCCCAGGCTCGGCGTGGTGCTGCCCGTGGAGGGTGACCGGTGGATCGCCAGCGTCGGCAGCATGCGGGGAGCGCAGGCCGAGCCGGGCGTGGCCGGTTTCGACCGGCAGCTGGCTCTGCTGCGGGACCCGAGCCTGCGCGAGCTGCTGACCGGGGCCGAGCCCGCCGGCGCGGTCCGCGGCTTCTGGCCCGGCCCCGGTGTGCGGCGTCACTACGAGCGCCGGGCGCCGCGGGGGCTGGTCGCCATCGGCGACGCCGTGTGCACCTTCAACCCGGTCTACGGCCAGGGCATCACCGTGTCCGCGCTCGGCGCCCGCGCCCTGCGGGCCGCCGCCGAGCGCCACGGTGGCATCGGCCACCGTACGGCGCACACCGCCCGTAAGGGCATCGCTGCGGCCGCGGACAGCGCGTGGGTGCTGTCCTCCAGCGAGGACGTGCGCTTCCCCACCACCACGGGCGGCCCCGCCGGAGTGGGGGTGCGGGCCCAGCACCGCTATCTGGACCGGGTCATCCGGCGGGCCACCGTCGACCCGGGGGTCTGCAAGGCCCTGCACGAGGTGATGTCGATGGTCGCCGCGCCCACCGCGCTGATGCGCCCCGCCGTCCTCGGGGCCGTGCTGCGCGGGGGAGGGAGGGGCCGACCCGCATCCCCCTAGTGATCGTCGCGGATCACGGACGGTGCCGATCGGCCGCCCTAGCATCGGCAGCATCCGGGTGTGGTGAGGCCACCCGCACCCATGCCCCGACGACATGTCAATGGACCAGACGGCCCTACCAGGAGCACAGCGTGCGAGCGACTTTCGCGGATTTCACCATCGATCCGCCTCGATTCGGCAATGGCACGGCCCGGTACACGCGGTGCCATCCCGACCGGGACCGTCTCGCGATCGGCGCGGGCGGACGTGTCGAGCTCGACTTCGCGCTGGACGGTGGCGAACTGCCGGAGCAGCTGACGCTGACCCTGATCGCGCGGGTCTCACCGCTGGGGAATCCCTGGGATGGGCGCCCATCGACATCACCGTCAACGGGCATGCGGTGATCTCGCGGTTCACCGTGCCCGGTGGCGCCCGCCCCGGGAGGTGGCCTTCGCGGTCCCCGGTGAGGCGCTGGTGGCGGGCGTGAACACGCTGTGCGTCCGCGGCTGTGCCGAGGCGCGCGGGCTGCTCTGGCTGTACCGGATCACCGTCGAGCCCTCGCGCATCTGCGCCCGTATGCACCTGATGGCGGAGGAGCGGCCCGCCGAGGCGGCGGTGTGCGCCTACCGCACCGAGTGGCGCGCCCCGGGCTCCGCCGAATGGCGGCCCGCCCCGCGACTGCTGGTCCATCTCGACCGGGGCGAGGGCTCGCTCCCCGTCCGCCTCGCCTGGCGCGCGCAGGACGGCGCGGAGGCGTCGATCGGCTTCCAGCCGGCGATGACGGAGTTCTACGGACACCGCCGGGCCGCCGATGGCACGCTCACCGAGTACCGGGGGCTGCTGGAGGGCCGCTCGCCGCTGCGGGACAGCGCGCTGGAGGAGGTGATGCACCGCTTCCGCACGGTGGAGGGCGGTGGATCAGGGAGCCCGGGCCTCCGCCAGGAGCTGCGCCTGCTGATCGAGGACGGGGGACCGCCCGTCGAGCGGGTCATCTGGGGCGATCCGGCGGGGCACTCGGGCACGGTGTCGCTGCTGGCCGCCGAGCCCGGTCCGGAGGCCGAGGTGACCGACCTGGTCACCAGGGTCCGGGCGCACAGCGAGTTCACCGAGGCGGGCGAGGTCGCGGAGAACCTGCTGCACGACTCGTGGCACAAGTGGCTGGGCCATGGCGACCGCGCCTGGCTGGAGTTCACCCTGCGGCGGCCGGTGGCCGTCGGCCACTACGTCCTGACGTCGGCCAACGACGTCCCGGGCCGCGATCCGAAGGACTGGACCCTCAAGGGTTCCAACGACGGGGAGCACTGGGTGGACCTGGACTCCCGCGTCGAGGAGAGCTTCGCGTACCGCCATCAGCCCCGGGGATTCACCTTCGCCGCCACCACGGACTACCGCCACTACCGCCTGGAGATCACCCGGAACGCGGGGAGGACCAGATCCAGCTCTCCCAGGTCCGCCTCTTCACCTCCGCCCCCCAGCCGAAGGGCTTCATCGGCCACTACCAGCGGGCGGGCGAGGCGCCCACCGGATACCGCGGCACATCGGTGTCGGCCACCCCGGATCCGGAGTCCGTGACCGCGCCGCCGCGGACCGTCGAGCAGTGGCGGTCCTATCTGGCCGAGTACAGCGCGACCATCCTGCGGGTGGCCGACGAGGAGGAGCTGAGCGAGGTCAGTGACGAGCAGCGGGCCGCCGGGTGGCTCGGGTTCGAGGGCGCGGACGAGGAGAGCATCCTCGCCCTGGAGGAGCGGCTCGGCACCCGGCTCCCGCCGAGCTACCGCGCCTTCCTGGGCGCCTCCGACGGCTGGCTGAACATCAGTCCGTTCATGTGGCGGATGCGCCAGGCCAAGACCGTCGGCTGGCTGCGCGAGGCCGACCCCGAGACCTGGAGCGTCATCCGGGGCGGCGAGGGCGAGGACTGGGACGACACCGCGTTCATGGACCGCGCGCTGCTGGTCTCCGAGGAGGGCGACGCCCAGCACTGGCTGCTGGACCCCGCCGATGTGTCCGAGGACGGGGAGTGGGCCGCGTACATCTGGGCGAGCTGGTACCCGGCCCTGGGGGACCGGCACGCCTCGTTCGCCGAGCTGGTCGCCGAGGAGCGCACCGGCTTCGAGGACCAGGCGGTCCATGAGGTCCGTACGGGGCGTCCCAGTACGGCCGAGGAGCTGGTGGCCGAGGGCAGGGCGCAGGCCCTGCGGGGCGAGGTGCGCAAGGCGATGGCCACCTTCGAGCAGGCCGCGGTCAAGGGCTCGGGCGCCGGCGCGTACCTGGGCATCATCCTGGGGGCGTTCCTCGACATCAGCGCCGCCCACCACTGGATACGCACCGGCATCCTCGGGGACCCGCGCGTCCTCGAGGCGATCGGCATGGAGCAGTTACGGGCCGAGGCCGCCCCGCTGTATCTGCGCTGCGCGGCCGAGGAGTGGACCGGCGCCCCCGGTGGCTATCTCTCGGCCCTCGGCGACATCCTGCCGCGGCTTCCCGACGGCGTGGGCGGTGTCGTGGGCGTGGGCGGTGTGGCCGCGAGCGGCGCCGCCACCGAGGGCGACGACACCGCCGCCTGGATGGCCAGGGCCGCCGCCTTCGTCCCGCCCGCCCTGCCCGAATCCCGCACCTTCCAGCAGGCCCTGGACCTGGCCAGGGCCCTGGCCGACCGCGGCGCCACCGACCAGTCCTGGGCCGTGATCGAGGCCGCCCTGCCGCACTGGCACTGCGACTCCCCGCACCGCATCGCCCCGGTGGTCCTGCTCACCGATCCGGCCTTCCGCGAGGTGGTCACCCCGGCCCGGGCCCGGCGCGTCGTCACCACGCCCCGCGGGGAGTTCCGCGCATAGCGCCCGGGCTCCTCCGGCTTGGTCCTCCTCCGACCTGTCCCTGCCCCGGCACGGCCTCCTACGGCCTGCCGCCTGCCGCCGGAAGGCCGTCCAGGAGCGTGCCGAGCGCGGCCGTCACCAGCGCGCACACCTCGTCCGGGTCCGCGTCCGCCAGCGGTTCCTTGCCCACCAGCACCCGCATCGTCCCTATGCCGAGCAGCCAGGCCAGCGCCAGATCCGCCCGCAGCTCGTGGTTGTCGGCGCTGGACAGGGAGGCCAGCACCCGCGCGTAGTCGTCGCTGATGGCGCGCACCGCCGTACCGATCTCGTCGCCGCTGGCCACCGAGCGCAGCAGCGTGGCCAGCGCGCGGCTGCCCGGGTCCCCGCCGCCGTGGCCCAGCAGCCCGCGTAGGGCGGCCTCCAGCAGCTCATGGGGTGGGGTGGTGCGCAGCTGCGCCTCCCCGTTGTGTGCGATCACCTCGCCGAACAGCGCTCTCTTCGAGCCGAAGTAGCGGAACAACAGCGCCTGGTTGACCCCCGCGCGATCGGCGATGTCCCGGACCGTCGCCCGTTCATAGCCCCGCTCGGCGAACAGCGCCGCCGCGGCCTCCAACAGCCGCCGACGTGTGTTCCGCGCGTCCCGGCGCTGTCCCTCGGACACGGTCGTCCCCATCACGACACCCCTCTCGTCTGCCTCCGGCGTCTTCCCTCACGTCCCGTCAGATCAACGGCGCAAAGGGGCCGTTGACCGTACCAGCCGCCGCCTCCTACGTTTGTAAGCACGTGCTTACGCAAGGGAGGTCACGATGACCACAGCGGAGACGACACCCATCGCCTATCCCTTCAACTCGGCCGAGGGGCTTGAGCTCAGCGAGGCGTACGAACAGGCCAGGAACCGCACCGGATTACTCCGGGTGCGCATGCCCTATGGCGAGCCCGCCTGGCTGGCCACGCGGTACGCCGACGCCCGGCTGGTGCTCGGGGACCGGCGCTTCAGCCGGGCCGCGGCGCTCCACCACGACGAGCCACGGCAGTCCGAGGGCCGGCGCGACAGCGGCGGCATCCTGACCATGGACCCGCCCGACCACACCCGGCTGCGCACCCTCGTCGCCAAGGCGTTCACCGTCCACCAGGTGGAGAAACTCCGCCCGTGGGTCCGGCAGTTGACCCATGACCTGCTCGACGGCCTCGAGGCCGCGGGGCCACCCGCCGATCTCGTGGACCGCTACGCCCTGCCCATTCCGGTCGGGGTCATCTGCGCCCTGCTCGGCGTCCCGGAGGAGGACCGGCCCAAGTTCCGCGTCTGGAGCGACGCCGCGCTGTCCACCAGCTCCCTGACCGCCGACGAGTTCAACCGCAACACCGAGGAGCTGCGCGCCTACATGGCCGGGCTGATCGAGGACCATCGCGTCAGCCCACGGGACGACATCATGACGTCGCTGATCGAGGCGAGGGACGCGGGTGACCGGCTGTCCGAGCTCGAGCTCGTCGATCTGTGCGTGGGCATCCTGGTGGCCGGGCACGAGACCACGGCCACCCAGATCCCCAACTTCGTGCTGACGCTCCTGGACCACCCGGACGAACTGCGCAGGCTGCGCGAGGAGCACGCACTGCTGCACGGCGCCGTCGAGGAGCTGCTGCGCTTCGTCCCGCTGGGCATGGCCGCCTCCTTCCCCCGCTACGCCACCGAGGACATCGAGGTGGGCGGCACCCTGGTGCGCGCCGGGGAACCCGTGCTCGTCGCGGTCGGCTCGGCCAACCGCGACGCGCTGCGCTTCGACGAGCCGGGCACCCTGAACGTCGCCCGCCCCGCCACCCAGCACCTCGGCTTCGGCCACGGTGTGCACCACTGCCTGGGCGCGCCCCTGGCCCGGCTGGAGCTCCAGGAGGCGCTCGGCGCGCTGATCACCCGCTTCCCGAACCTGCGGCTGGCCGGGGATGTGGAGTGGAAGGGCCAGATGCTGGTCCGCGGGCCCCGTGTCATGCCCATCGGGTGGTGAGCCGGATGACCTGGAAGGCGGAGGTCGACGGCGGCCGGTGTATGGCGTCCGGCATGTGTGCCGGACTCGCCCCCGACCTGTTCGCCCTCGACGGGGAGCACGCCCGGCCTCGACGCGAGGAGGTCCCGGAGGAGGAGCGGGTGCTGGACGCGGCGGACTCCTGTCCCGCGCTGGCGATCACCATCCGCGACGGCACCAGGACCGTCGGACCGCGTCCCTGAACCCTGCCCGGGAGACCCCGCGTCAGGACTTCCGCGCGACGCCCGCCCAGAAGGACACCTCTTCGTCGGTCACATCGCCGGTCTCCACATGGGAGTCGCTTTCGGCCAGGTCGGTCCGCCAGCGGTGCGGCACCTCCAGGCCCGGTTCGACCATCTCCAGACCGGTGAAGAAGCGCTCCACCTCGTCCCTGGTGCGGATCTTCCCCTGGATGCCGCCGCTGTGGTAGACCTGCACGGTCTTCTGGGTGGCCTCGGGGTCGAAGTCCGGGGTGATGTGGCTCAGCACCAGGAAGGAGCCGGGGGCGAGCGCGTCGACCAGCCGCTGGACGAGGTCGTACGGGCCCCACTCGTCGGGGACGAAGTGCAGGAGCGAGACCAGGCTCAGCGCGACCGGCTGGGACAGGTCCAGCACCTCGGTGAGGTCGGGCGAGGCGAGGATGGACTCGGGCTCGGTGACGTCCCCGTGCACATAGGCGGTGCGGCCCTCGGGGTGGCTCTTGAGCAGGGCCTGGGCATGGGCGAGGACGATGGGGTCGTTGTCCGCGTAGACGACCCGGGACTCCGGGGCGATCCCCTGGGCGACCTCGTGCAGATTCGGCCGGGTGGGAATGCCGGTGCCGATGTCGAGGAACTGGCGGATGCCCCGCTCGGCGGCGAGGAACCGGATCGCGCGGTGCATCCAGGCCCGGTTGGTCCGGGCGGCGATCATGACGCCCGGCCACAGGGTGAGCACCTTGGCCGCGGCCTCACGGTCGGCGACGTAGTTGTCCTTGCCGCCCAGGAAGTAGTCGTACATCCGGGCGCTGTGCGGTCGCCCCTGGTTGAGGGGGGTGTTGGGGGGCTCCGGCCCGCTTCCGGTCTGGGATGCTACCCCTTGCGCGGTCACGTGGTGTTCTCCTCCGTATCCGGGCGCGATCCCTCACGCCCGCGGCCGACTGTTCACAGGATGGTAACCGCGTGATCGTAGGGGGGAGTTGAGGGGCCCGGTGCGGTCGGCGCCATCACGCGCCGACCGCGCCGCGTCACGGGGCCCGGGTCAGGAGGCCACGTTGTCCATGCGTTCGCGCAGGCTGCGCGGTCGCATGTCGGTCCACACCTCGTCGACGTACGCGGAGCACTCGTCCTTGGTGCCCTCCTTGCCGACGGGGTGCCAGCCCTCGGGCACCTCGAGGTCGGCAGGCCACAGCGAGTACTGGTCCTCGTCGTTGCGCAGCACCTGGTAGCGGGCGTTGTCGTCCATGGTCGGTCTCTCCTGTCGACGATCGGTCATATCGGAAATGGTCGGTGAAGTGTCGGATGGCGGTCAGTCAGCCGGCCGCCCGGTCTCGTGGCGGCGGGACAGCGTGCGCAGGGTCGGGCTGACGGTGGCCAGGACGGCCGCGGCGGCCATCCCCGCCGAGCAGAGCAGGATCGCCCGGTCGCCCGGCAGGACCTGGGCGAGCGACCCGCCCAGCGCGGGGCCCGCCGCGCCCGCCGCCCCGCAGGCCAGGACGAGTGTGCTGGTGAGCCTGCCGCGCAGCTCGTCCGGGGTGCGCAGCAGCTGGTCGGTCATGATGGCGGTGTTCGCCGTCGGCGGGAACAGCGCCATCAGGGCGAACAGCACCCCGATGAGATAGCCGCTGTCCATCAGCACGGTGACCGGGGCGAGCACGGCCAGCGCCCAGAACACCGCGATGATGCCGCCGTACGGGCCCAGCCGCCGGTGCAGTACGGGCGCCAGCAGCGCGCCCGCCACCCCGCCCACCCCCAGCATGGCCGCCATCACACCGACCTCCCCGGAGGGCACCCCCGGGACTCGGCGAGCACGATGACGACGAGGTAGAACGCGCTGAAGAACAGGTTGAGCACCACCGCGCACACCACCGTGACCCGGATCCGGCGTTCCCGCCACACCCACCGCAGCCCGGCCAGCGCCTCCCGGCCCAGCGGACCCACCCCGTCGGCGGACCGCTCGCGCCGGGGCAGCCGGACGAAGAGCAGCGCGACGAAGGAGAGCGTATGGGTCACGGCGTCCACCAGGAAGGGCACGAACCGCCCCACGGCGAACAGGAACCCGCCGGTCGCGGTGCCCGCCAGCTGCCCCATCGAGGCCCGTGCCGTGTTCATCGCCACCGCCGTGGGCAGGTGCTCGTCCGCCACCAGGGCGGGCAGCGACGCGCTCTCCGCCGGTTCGAAGAGCGCCGCGCTCGCCCCGAACACCGCCGCCACGACGACCATGTGCCAGACGGTGGCCGCGCCCGCCCACACGGCGGCCACCAGGCTGACGGCGGAGACCGCCTGGGCCGCCTCACAACCCAGCATGATGGCCTTGCGGTCGTAAGCGTCCACCAGGACACCCGCCGGGAGCCCGGCCACCATCTGCGCGGCGGCGATGGTGCCCATGACCAGACCGGAGGCGGCGCCCGAGCCGGTGAGCGCGAGCACCAGCAGCGGAAACGCGATCAGTGCCGTGTGGAAGCCGAACTCCGAGAGCGCCTGACTGCCCCACAGCAGCCGGTAGTCCCGGTTGCGCGACAGCGGAACCGGCGGGGACACCGGCGGGGCCGCGGTCATACGGCGCCCCGGCAGTCCGCGGCGATCCGGCGCAGCGCCTCCGCGAAGTCCCCGGCCACCGCCTCCACGGTCGCCCTCTCGTGCACATCGGGGTGGTAGCGCCAGGTGAAGCCGAGCCGGCCGTCCTGCACCGCGCCCACCACCTCCAGCAGATGGGAGCCGCCCTCGCGCGGATCGTGGTCCTGGCCGAACGATCCGTGCTCGGCGTGGACCAGACCGCCCTGGGACTCGGCCGACCGGGCGTCCCACTGGCCGAGGTAGTTGAACACGATCTGCGGCCCGGCGCCGTGCCGGGACAGCCGCTCGCGCAGCTCGGGTGGGCCGAAGGCGCGCAGCGCCCCGAAGCCGAAGCCACCTCCGGGGACGGTCCGCAGCCGCCGCCGCACCGACTTCACCAGCCCTCGCCAGTCGGCCGGCCCGCCGTCGGGGAGGTCCGGCAGCTCGAAGGAGACCGGATACATGGTGGTGAACCAGCCGACCGTACGGGAGAGATCGACGCCGTCCAGGACGTCCTCGCGCCCGTGGCCCTCCAGCTCCACCGACACCCGCCGCCGGCCCGTCCAGCGGGACAGCGCGAGCGCGAGCGCGGCGAGCAGCACATCGTTGATCCGGGTGCGATAGGCGGTGGGCGCCGAGCGCAGCAGCGCCTCGGTGTCCCGCTCGTCGAGCTCGACCGGCACCGTACCGATCTCGGGCCCCGGCACGGCCACCTGGTGGTCGACCGGCAGCGGCCGGGCGTCGAGGGCCTCGCACCAGTGGTCGGCCTCGTGGTCCAGGCCGCCCTCGGCGACATGCTCCGCGAGCCGCCGCGCCCAGTCGCGGAAGGCGGTGGTCCTGGGGCCGAGGTCCACCGGTTCGCCCCGCACGCCCTGCTGATAGGCGATGTCCAGGTCGTCCAGCAGGATCCGCCAGGACACCCCGTCGACGACCAGGTGGTGCGCGGTCAGGAAGAGGAACGGCCGCCGGGCCTCGCCGAAGCGGAACAGCGCGGCCCGCAGCAGCGGCCCCCGGCCCAGGTCGAAGCCCGCGTGGAGGGCGTCGGCCGCCTTCTCCATCGCCGCGTCCGCCTCCCGCGCCGGCAGACCGGACAGGTCGTGGCGGTCCAGGACGGCACCGTCGCCATCCGGTTCCGGGACGTGGCCGTGCCACTCGCCGCCGTCCTCGGTGAACCGGGTGCGCAGCGCGTCGTGGTGGACCAGGAGCGCGGCCAGCGCCCCCTCCAGCGCCTTCTCGTCCGGCTCCTGGTGCAGCTCCAGCAGCGTGGACTGGTTGAAGTGGCGTGGATTCACGGTGTGGGTGGCGAAGAACCAGCGCTGGATCGGGGCCAGCGGATGCGACCCGGTCACCGGCTCCGCACGGCCCTCGTCCCGCTCGGCCGTGGCCACGGTGGCGAGCGCGGCCACCGTCTGATGGGTGAACAGATCCTTGGTGGTCAGCCGCAGCCCGGCCTGGCGGGCGCGGGAGACCACCTGGATGCTGAGGATGGAATCCCCGCCGAGCTCGAAGAAGTTGTCCTCCACGCCCACCCGTTCCAGACCGAGCACATCGGCCCAGATGTCCGCGATCCGGCGCTCCATCGGGGTGCGCGGGGCGACATGGCCCGCACCGCAGGTGACGGGCACCGGGTCCGGGTCGGGCAGCGCCCGGCGGTCCACCTTGCCGTTGGCCGTGAGCGGAAGGGCGTCCAGGATGGCGAACGCGGACGGCACCATGTGGGACGGAAGGGTCCGGCCCAGGACGTCGCGCAGCGAGGCGGCGGTCGGCGAGGCGCCCGGCGCCGGGACGACATAGCCCACCAGGCGCTTCCCGCCGGAGGGCCACTCCGGGACCGGGGCGGTCTCCCGTACGGCGACCACCGCTTCCCACACCTCCGGGCTGCGCCGCAGCGCGCTCTCCACCTCGCCGAGTTCGATCCGGAAGCCCCGCACCTTGACCTGGTCGTCGGCGCGGCCCAGGAACGCGAGCTCACCGTCGCCGGTCCACCGCACCACATCGCCGGTGCGGTACATCCGGCCGCCCGCCGGGCCGAACGGATCGGCCACGAACCGCGCGGCGGTCAGCCCCGGACGGCCGAGGTAGCCCCGCGCCAGGCCCGTGCCCGCCACATACAGCTCCCCGGCCACGCCCACCGGCACCGGGCGCAGCGCCTCGTCCAGTACGTAGACCCGGGTGTTCGGAATCGGCCGGCCGATCGGCGGCACCCCCGTCCCGGCGGTCAGCGGCCCGGACCAGGTGCTCACCACCGTGGCCTCCGTCGGGCCGTAGGAGTTGACCATCCGCCGGCCCGGCGCCCAGCGGTCCACCAGCTCCGCGGAGCAGGCGTCGGCGCCGACGATCAGGGTCCGCAGATCCGGCAGGTCCGTCCGCCCATCCGCCTCCTCCACGGTGGCCAGCGCGGCCGGGGGATCAGCGCATGGGTGATCCCCTGCTCGCCGAGCACCTCGGCCAGCCGCTCGCCCAGCAGCGGGCCCTCGTCACCGATCACCAGCGCCGCGCCACGGGGCAGCGAGACACACAGCTCCAGGACGGAGGCGTCGAAGCTGGGCGAGGAGAACTGCAGCACCCGGTCCCCGGTCCGTACGTCGTAGTGCGCGGCTGCCGCGGTCGAGAAGCTTGCCAGCCCGGCATGGGTGACCACGACCGCCTTGGGCACACCGGTGGAGCCGGAGGTGTAGATGACATACGCCGGATGGTCCGGCGTCAGGCCACGGAGCGGCGGCGGCCCGTCGGGGCCGTCCTCGGCCCAGATCGAGGCCGTGTCGTCGAGCACCACCGAGGGCGCGGCGTCCCGCAGCATGAACGCCACCCGCTCCTTCGGATAGCCGGGGTCGACCGGCAGGAACGCACCGCCCGCCTTCGCCACGGCCAGCTGCGCCACCAGCATTTCCACCGAACGCGGCAGCACCAGCGCCACCAGCCGCTCCGGGCCCACGCCCCGGCCGATCAGCCGGTGCGCCAGCCGGTTCGCGGCCACCTCCAGCTCGGCGAAGGTGAGATCGCCCTTCCCGTACCGCACGGCCGTGGCGTCCGGCGAGACGGCCACCTGCCGCTCGAACAGCTCGCGCAGCGTGGCCCGGTCCACCTCCAGGCGGGTGTCGTTCCACTCGACCAGGGTGCGCCGCAGCTCGGCCCGCGTGGCCAGCGGCAGCGCGCCCACCGGACGCTTAGGGTCCTCGGCGATCCCGGCGAGCAGCGCCCGCAGGGCGGTGCCCATCCGCTCCACGGTCGAGGCGTCGAACAGATCGGTGCTGTAGCCGATCAGTCCGCGCAGCACACCCCCTCGGCCTCGGCGAACTCGAAGGTGAGGTCGAAGGCGGCGGTCTGCGTGTCGAGTTCCACGTCCGCCAGTTCCAGACCGGGCAGCTCCAGCGCCCGGCCCGGGGCGTTCTGGAGCACCACCATCGCCTGGAACAGCGGTGTCCGGCTGGTGTCCCGCACCGGCCGCACCTCGTCCACCACCCGCTCGAACGGCACCGCCTGATGGGCGAAGGCGTCCAGCACGGTGCCGCGCACCTCGGCCAGGAAGTCGTCGAAGCGGGCGTGCGGATCGACGGTGGAGCGCAGCACCAGGGTGTTGACGAAGAAGCCGATCAGCCGTTCCACCTCCGGGCGCTCCCGGCCCGAGGTGACGGTGCCCACCGCGATGTCCCGCCCGCCGGACAGCCGGGCCAGCAGGATCTGGGCCGCCGCCACCAGCGTCATGAACAAGGTGGTGCCCCGCGTCTGCCCGAACTCCTTCAGGCGCGAGTTCACCCCGGCGGGCACGGTGAACTCCACGGTGGCGCCGTTCTTCGTCCGCACCGCCGGGCGGGGCCGGTCGGTGGGCACCTCCAGCGGTGGCACCCCGGCCAACTGCCGTGTCCAGTAGGCCAGTTCCTCATCGGCGCGGGGAGCGGTGAGTTCGGTCCGCTGCCAGGCGGCGAAGTCCGCGTAACTCACCGGGAGCGGGGGCAGCGCCGCGGGCTCACCGCTCAGCGCCGCCCGGTACAGCTCCCGCAGATCGCCGGTGAGCACACCGGTGGACCAGCCGTCCGTGATGATGTGATGCAGCGTCAGGCTCAGCACGTGCTCCTGGGCGCCGAGCCGGATCAGCCCGGTCCGCAGCAGCGGGCCGCGCCGCAGATCGAACGGGCGCGCCCGTTCGTACGCCAGCAGCTCCCGCAGCTCCGCCTCCCGTTCGTCGGCGGGGAGATGGGACAGGTCGTACGGGTCGAGCCGGATCTCCCGGGGGTCGTGCACGATCTGCACCCCGCGGCCGTCCACCGCGTCGAAGGTGGTCCGCAGCGACTCGTGCCGGGCCACCAGCGCGGTCAGCGCCGCACTGAGCGCGTCCACATCGAGGGCTCCCCGTATCCGCAGCGCCAGCGGGGTGATGTACTCGGCGCTGTCGGGGCGAAGGCGTCCAGGAACCACAGACGTTGCTGCGGATAGGACAGCGGCAGCTCGCCGTCGCGGGCCACCGGTGTGATCGGGGCGGGCCCGTCCGCCCCGCGGCCGTCCGCGCCACCGAGCGCCTCCGCCAGGGCGGCGACGGTCGGATGGGTGAACACCAGACGGGGCGACGGCTCCACCCCCAGCACCTCCCGCAGCCGTGAGGCGAGCCGGATGGAGAGGATCGAGTCGCCGCCGAGCTCGAAGAAGTTGTCCCCGGCGCCGACCCGTTCCACCTCCAACACCTCGGCCCAGACCGCCGCCACGGCCCGTTCGACCCCCTCGCGCGGCGCCCGGTAAGGCGTGCGGCGGGTGTCCGGGGCCGGGGCGGGCAGCGCCGCGCGGTCCAGCTTCCCGGTGGGGCCGAGCGGCAGCGCCTCCAGCGGGACGACGGCCGACGGCACCATGTAGTCCGGCAGCCGTTCGGCCGCGTACGCCCGCAGCAGGCCACCCTCCACCGGGCCGTCGCCGGCGGCCACCACATAGGCCACCAGCCGCTTGCCACCGGGACCGTCCTCGCGGGCCACCACCGCGACATCCGCCACCCGCGGATGCCCGGCCAGCGCACCCTCCACCTCGCCCGGCTCGATCCGGAAGCCACGGACCTTGACCTGGTCGTCGGCGCGGCCGAGGAACTCCACCGTGCCGTCCGGGCGTCGCCGCGCCAGATCGCCGGTGCGGTACATCCGCTCCCCGGGGGGCCCGTACGGATCGGGGAGGAACGCCGCCGAGGTCGGACCGGGACGGCCGAGGTAGCCACGGGCCACCCCATCGCCGGCGACGAAGAGCTCGCCGACCACACCCGGCGGCACGATCCGCATCCTGGAGTCCAGGACGTGGACGCGCGTGTTGTCCAGCGGCCGGCCGATCGGCACCACCTCGGGCACCTCGTCGGCGCGGGACATCGGGAAGCACGTGGCGAAGGTCGTGGTCTCGGTCGGCCCGTAGCCGTCCACCACGGTCAGCCCGGGGCAGCGCTCCAGCACCCGGCGCACCGAGGCCGCGGGCACCACATCGCCGCCGGTCCACACCTCGCGCAGCCCCGTGAAGCAGTCCGGCGCGTCCTGCGAAAGCAGCCGGAACAGCCCGGCGGTCAGCCAGAGCCCCGTCACCCCCTGCTCGGCCACCAGGCGACGCACCGCGGCGGCGTCCAGCCCGCCCGGTGTCACCACAACCCGGCCACCGGTCAGCAGCGGCACCCACATCTCGTAGGTGGCGGCGTCGAAGGCCACCGGCGAGTGCAGCGGCACCCGCTCATGCCCGCCACCGGCGAAGGCGCGGTCCAGGGCGAGCGCCGCCACATCGCGATGGCGCACCCCCACGGCCTTCGGCACACCGGTCGACCCCGAGGTGAACATCACATACGCCAGCTGGTCCCGGTGCACCGGCACCGCGGGCGCCACCGGCTCGCCCTCCCGGGCGGCGGCCACCTCCTCCGGCGTCAGCACGACCGCGGCGCCCGCCTGGTCCAGCAGGGCGCGCCGCCGGTCGCGCGGGGCGCGGGCGTCCACCGGTACGTACACCCCACCGGCCCTGACCACCGCCAGCTCGGCCACGACCAGCTCCACCGACCGGTCCATGAGCAGCGCCACCCGGTCCTCGGGACGCACCCCGGACCGCAGCAGGTGACCCGCCAACCGCCCTGCCCACTCGTCCAGTTGGGCATAGCTGAGCGAGGTGGCCCCGTCGGTGACGGCCACGGCGTCCGGGCCGCGGCGGACCCGCTCGGCGAACAGCTCCGCCAGCGAACCCTCCGGCAGCGGCCGGGCGGTGGCATTCCACTCGCCGGCCGCCCGAAGGCGCTCCGCCTCCGTCACCAGCGGCAGCTCGTCCAGCGACCGCCCGGCGCCGTCCGCGATCCCGGTGAGCAGCGTCTCCAGATGGGCCGCCGCCCGCTCCACCGTGGCCGCGTCGAACAGCGCCGGATCGTAGCCGAGGTCGAAGCCCAGCCGGTCGCCGAGATAGGCGCGCAGACACAGCGGGAAACTGGTGGAGTCCTCGGCCCGCACCTCCCGCACCCGGATCCCGGCACCGGCCGCCGACGCCTCGTCGAAGGGGTAGTTCTCGAACACCACCATGCTGTCGAAGAGCGCCTCACCGGCCGGGACCGCGCTGAGGGCCTGGATCCGGGGGAGGGCGACGAAGTCGAAGCGGCGGGACTCGCTCTGCTGCTCCTGAAGCTCCCGCAGCCACGCCACGACCTCACGGCCGCCCTCGGCCACGGCCCGGGTGGGGACCGTGTTGATGAACATGCCGACCATCGTCTCCACGCCCGGCAGCCCCTCCGGGCGGCCCGAGACTGTGGTGCCGAACACCACGTCGCGCACACCGCCGTACCGCGACAGCAGCAGCGCCCACGCGCCCTGCACCACCGTGTTGACCGTCAGCCCGCCGCCGCGCGCGGTCTCCCGCAGCCGGGCGGACACCTCCTCGGTCAGCTCCAGCCGGGTCAGCGCGGTCGAGGCGGTGCGATGCGCCTCCCGGGGCGGCCGGTCGTACGGCAGCGGTGTACGGGCGCCGAACCCCGCCAGCACGTGGCGCCAATGGCCCTCCGCGCGCTCCTGGTCCTGCTCACCCAGCCAGCGCAGGAAGTCCCGGAAGGCCCGGCGGGCGGGCGGCTGGGGCGAGCGCCCGGCCACGAGGGCCGCGTAGGTCCCGCACACCTCGGCGAAGATCTGGCCGGTGCTCCAGCCGTCGAGCATCAGATGGTGCGAGGTCCACACCAGCATGACCTCGTCACCGGGCAGCCCGGCCACCGTGATCCGGCTCAGCGGGGCGGAGGTGAGCTCCATCCCGGCGGCGCGGTCCTCGGCCAGCAGCCGCCGCAGCGCCTCCTCCCGCGCGGACGGCGTCAACTCCCGCCAGTCCAGCCGGACGGTGGGCAGGTCGGCCCGGCGGTGGACGACCTGCACCGGCTCGGCCAGACCCTCCCAGCGGACGGAGCTCCGTAAGCCCGGCGTACGGTCCACCACCCGCTGCCAGGCGGCCGCGAAGGCGTCCGGGTCGGCGATCCCGCCGATCCGGATGGCGATCTGGTCGAAGTAGGCGCCACCGGTGTCCACGAGGCCGTGGAAGAGCATGCCCGCCTGGAGCGGGGTCAGCGGATACACGTCCTCCACCGCGCCGCCGTCACCGGCGATCAGATCCACCTGGCGCTGGTCGAGCCGGGCGAGCGGGAAGTCGGACGGGGTGCGCCCTCCCGCGCCGGGCTCGGCGCAGTGCGCGACGATCTCCTTCAGCGCGGCCAGGCAGTCCTCCGCGACCCGGCGCACGGTCGCCTCGTCGTACATCCGGGCCGGATAGCTCCAGCCCAGCTCCAGACGGCCGTCCTGGACCGCGCCGGTGACTTCCAGCAGACACGGGCGGGTCTCCCCGGGCGCGGCGTCCTGGCCGGTCACGGGGAGGGCGGCGCGGTACAGGCCCGGGGCGCTTTCGCCGTCCGCGGCCACGTCCCACTGGCCGTGGTAGTTGAAGACGATCCGCGGCGACGGCCCGCCCCGCAGCTCCCCGGCCGGGGAGTCCTCGGCGGCCAGATGGCGCAGCGCTCCGTGGCCGAGCCCGTGGTGCGGAACGGCCCGCAGCTGCTCCTTGACCGACCGGAGGGTGTCACGCCACCCCGCCCCGGCGTCGACGGCCAGCGCGAGCGGGTACTCGGCGGTGAACCAGCCGACCGTACGGGAGAGGTCCAGGTCCTCGAAGAGGTCCTCGCGGCCGTGCCCCTCCACCCCGATCAGCACCGTGTCCCCGCCGGTCCAGCGCGCCAGGTTCCGGCCGAGCGCGGCGAGCAGCACGTCGTCGATCCGTGTCCGGTAGACGCCGGGGACCTGGCGCAGCAGCGCCTCGGTCTCGGCACGGCCGAGGACCGTGGTCACCGTGGCCGCCGTCTCATGGGTGTTGGGGCCCTCGCGGTCGACGGGGAGCGCGGCGGGCGCGCAGCGCGCCACGCCCGTCCAGTACGCCAGGTCGCCGTCGAGCCCGCCGGAGCGCACATGGTCCGCCAGCCGGGCGGCCCACCGGGTGAAGGCGCTGCTCGCCGGGGGCAGAGTGGGCGCGCCACCGGCGGCGGCGCCGCGGTAGGCGGTCTCCAGATCGCCGAGCAGGACGCGCCAGGAGACGCCGTCCACCACCAGATGGTGGGCGGTGAGCAGCAACTGGGGCGCCTGCCCGGGGCCGAAGGTGAACAGCAGCGCCCGCAGCACGGCCCCCTCGGCGATGTCCAGCCCCGTCTGGGCCGCGACCGTGGCCTCCCGTACCGCCTCGGCGCGTGCCGCGTCGTCCAGCCCGGACAGGTCGTACCGCTCCAGGACACCGACGGGGGCGGTGGGCAGGACCTCCTGGCGCCACTGCCCGTCGACGACCAGGAAGCGGGTGCGCAGCGCGGCGTGGTGCGCCACCAGGGCGTCCACCGCCTGCCGCAGGGCGGCCTCGTCGAGGTCGCCGGTGAGCTCCAGGCGGTGGCTCATGGTGAAGTGGTGCCGGTCGCCGGGCCGCCGCCCGTCCAGGTACCAGTGCTGGATGGGCGTCAGCGGCGCCGGTCCGGTCACCGCCCCGGCCGTTTCGGCGGGCGGCCGCCGCCGGGTGGACTCGACGCTCAGCGCGAGCTCCGCCACGGTCTGGTGGCGGAAGACGTCCTTGGAGGTGAGCGTCAGCCCGGCCTGGCGCGCGCGGGAGACGATCTGGATGCTGAGGATCGAATCGCCGCCCAGCGCGAAGAAGTTGTCCTCCGCCCCCACCGCGGGGACGCCCAGCACCTCGGCCCACACGCCCGCCAGCACCGTCTCGGCCGGGGTCCGGGGCGCCACGTACGGCGAGCCCTGCTCCGGCCGGTCCGGGGGAGCGGGCAGGGCGCGCCGGTCCACCTTGCCGCTGTCGGTGCGGGGCATCCGGTCCACCGTCACGAAGGCGGCCGGGACCATGTAGTCGGGCAGGGTGCGCTTGAGCAGGGCGCGCAACTCCACCGGATCGGGGGAGCCGGTTGAGTCGTCGGAGCAGGTCACCAGGTAGGCCACCAGCCGCCGGTGGCCGGTGTCCTCGCGGGCCACGACCACCGCCTCCTGGACCTCCGGATGGCCCAGCAGCGCCGCCTCGATCTCCCCGGGCTCGATCCGGAAACCACGGATCTTCACCTGGTCGTCGGCGCGGCCCAGGAACTCCAGCGTCCCGTCCGCCGTCCAGCGCGCCCGGTCGCCGGTGCGGTACATCCGGCTGCCGGGAGGGCCGTACGGATCGGCCACGAAATGGCCTGCGGTGAGCCCGGGGCGGCGCAGATAGCCACGGGCGACCTGCGCCCCGGCCAGGTGGAGTTCACCGGGGACGCCGGGCGGCACCGGCCGCAGCGCGCCGTCCAGGACGTACGCCCGCAGATTACGGCCGGGGCGCCCGATCAGCGGACGGTCGCCGAGACCGGCCAGGTCGCCGTAGACCGCGTCCACGGCGCATTCGGTGGGCCCGTAGAAGTTGTACGCCGCCACGCCCGGCACCGCGCGCAGCTCCCGCCACAGCGCCGCCCCGAGGGCCTCGCCGCCCACCATGACGATCCGGGGGCGGTGGCGGTCCCCGGCGAACAGCCCGGCCGCCATCAGCTCATGGAGATACGACGGGGTGACGTCGAGGAAGTCCAGGCCACGGTCCTCGACCAGCGCCACGAGCGCGGCCGGGTCCAGGCGTACCGCGTCGTCCACCAGATGCACCTCCTGGCCCGAGGCCAGGAACACCGCGCCCTCCCAGGAGGTGTCGAAGGAGAACGCGGCGGTCAGCGCCGAACGCAGCGGACGGCCCGCCTCGGCCTGGTGCGGTGCGATGAGCCCGGCCCGGTGGTCGAGACAGAGGTTGACCAGCTGGCGGTGTTCGACGGCGACACCCTTGGGGCGGCCGGTGGACCCCGAGGTGTAGGTGATGTACGCGGTGTGCCCGGGCAGCAGCGGGCACAGCCGGTCCGCGTCGGTGGGATCGGTGTCCGGCAGCGCGTCGAGGGGCGCGTCCCGCAGGACATCGGGGGTGAGGACGACCTCGGGCGCCGCGTCGTCCAGCAGGAACCGGGCGCGTGTCGCGGGCAGCCCGGGGTCCACGTACACGTGTGTACCGCCCGCCTTGAGGACCGCGAGCAGGGCCACCACAGAATCGGCGGTGCGCGGAAGCCTGACCGCGACCATCTTCTCCGGGCCCACGCCGAGGGCGATCAGATGGTGGGCCAGCCGGTTGGCGGCCGCGTTCAGCCCCGCGAAGTCGTAGCCGGCGTCGGAGGCCACCAGCGCGGTGGCGCCCGGGGCGCGGGCGGCCTGCTCCTCGAAGAGCCGGGGAAGGTGGTGTCCGGCACGGCGAGCGCGGTGTCGTTCCACTCCTCCAGCACCGTCCGCCGCTCCCCGGCGGTCAGCAGCGGCAGTTCGCCCACCCGGAGCCCGGGGTCCTCGGCCACCGCTTCCAGCAACAGCCGCAGCTGACGGGCCATTCGCCGCACGGTGGCCGCGTCGAACAGATCGGTGTTGTACTCCACGAAGCCGGTCAGGCCGCCGGGGCCCGCCACGAAGTCGAAGCCCAGGTCGAAACCGGCGGTCCGGCCCGGGACCCGTACGGACTCCACGGTGAGACCGGGCAGGTCGGGCACCTCGGCGCCCAGGTTGTGCAGCGCCACCATGACCTGGAACAGCGGGGTGCGGCTGGTGTCCCGCTCCGGCTGGAGCGCGTCCACGATCCGCTCGAACGGCACGTCCTGGTGGGCGAAGGCGTCCAGCACGGTGCCCCGCACCCGGGTGAGCAGCTCCTCGAACGACTCGTCGGCCGCCACCCGGGTGCGCAGCACCAGCGTGTTCACGAACATCCCGACCAGATGCTCCAGTTCGGGCCGCTCCCGTCCCGAGGTCACGGTGCCCACCGCGATGTCCTCCTGCCCCGACCAGCGGGCCAGTAGCACCTGGCAGGTGGCGAGGAGCGTCATGAAGAGGGTGCCGTCGCGGCGCCGCCCTGCCGCGCGCAGCCGCTCCACCAGCGCGGCGGGCAGGGTGAACTCCAGCAGTGCCCCGCATCTGGTCTGCACGGCCGGCCGCGGACGGTCGGTCGGCAGCTCCAGCGGCGCCAGCTCCGCCAGCCGCTCCCGCCAGTACTCCAGCTGCGGCTCCATCCGCGCCGCGCCGCCGAGCGGATCGCGCTGCCACGCCGCGTAGTCGGCGTACCCCAGCGGCAGCGGGGCGAGCGCGGGCCGCCGCGCCATGACCGCCGCGCCGTACAGCTCGCTCAGGTCGGCGCTGATGACGGCCGTGGACCAGCCGTCCGTGACGATGTGGTGCATCGTCAGGGTGAGCACGTGCTCCTCGTCGTCCAGCCGGATCAGGGACGCCCTCAGCAGCGGCCCGGTGCGCAGGTCGAAGGGGGTGGCGCCGTCCCGCTCCAGCAGCCGCTCCAGCTCCCGCTCGCGCTCGGCCACGGGGCGGGCCGTGAGGTCGTGCACCGGCAGCGCCACCGGGTACGGGTCGTGCACCCGCTGCACCCCGCGGCCGTCCACCTCGGCGAAGGTGGTGCGCAGCGGCTCGTGCCGGGCCACCAGGCCGTCCAGGGCGGTGCGCAGCGCGGCGGTGTCCAGGCGGCCGCGCAGCCGCAGCGCGAACGGCGTCACATACTCCGTGCCGCCGCCGTCGAAGGAGTCCAGGAACCACAGCCGTGCCTGCGGATACGACAGCGGCAGCTCCCCGTCCCGTGGCACGGCGGGGATGGCATCCGCCGCCCCGCCGTCCTCCGGTGCTCCGCTCTCCTCCGAAGCGCCCAGCGCGGCGGCGAGCTCGGCCACGGTGGTGTGGGTGAACAGCGCGCGCGGGGTGACCTCCGTGCCGAAGGCCGCCCGCAGCCGGGAGGCCACCCGGATGGCCAGGATCGAATCGCCACCCAGGGCGAAGAAGTCGTCCGTCGCCCCGGCCTCCTCGACCGGGAGCACCTCGGCCCACACCCGCGCCACCGTGCGCTCGGCCTCGGTGCGCGGGGCGATCCGCTCGGCGCTCGCCGCGAAACCGTCGAGGCCCGGCGCGGGCAGCGCACGCCGGTCCAGCTTGCCGTTGGCGGTCAGCGGCAGCGCGTCCAGCGCCACGAACGCCGCCGGGATCATCTGCGCGGGCAGCGACCGCTGGAGGAACGCCCGCAACTCACCGGCCTGCGGTGGCGCGCCCGAACCGGCGGCCACCACATAGGCCGCCAGCCGCCGCACCCCGGGCTGATCCTCCCGCACCGTCACCACCGCGTCGCCGACCCCGGATGGGCGGCCAGCGCGGCCTCGATCTCCCCGGGCTCGATCCGGAACCCACGGATCTTCACCTGGTCGTCGGCGCGGCCCAGATACTCCAGCGTCCCGTCCGCCGTCCAGCGCGCCCGGTCGCCGGTGCGGTACATCCGGCTCCCGGCGGGCCCGTACGGATCGGCCACGAAGCGGGACGCGGTCAGGCCCGGGCGGCGCAGATAGCCCCGGGCGAGTCCGGCCCCCGCCACATGCAGTTCGCCGACCGCCCCCGGCGGCACCGGCGCCAGCGCCTCGTCCAGCACATACACCCGCAGATCGGGGATGCCGGTGCCGATGGCGCTCGCCGCGACGGACGGTGCCGAGCGGTCCAGCGGGGCGTAGGTGACATGCACGGTGGTCTCGGTGATCCCGTACATGTTGACCAGCACCGGCGCGGTGTCCGGATGCCGCGCGTACCAGCCCGCCAGCCGCCGCGTGTCGAGCGCCTCACCGCCGAACACCACTCGGCGCAGGGCGAGTTGGGCTCCGGGGTGCTCCTCGTCGGCGCGCATCAGCCCCTGGAAGGCGGACGGCGTCTGGCTGAGCACCGTCACCCGCTCCTCCGCCAGCAGCCGCAGGAACTCCTCGGGGAGCGGGAGACGGCGTACGGGACGACCGCGAGCCGGCCGCCGTGCAGCAGCGGCCCCCAGATCTCCCAGACGGAGAAGTCGAAGGCGTAAGCGTGGAACAGCGTCCACACGTCGCTCTCGTCGTACGAGAACCACTCCCGGGTCCGGGAGAACAGCCGGACCACATTGGAGTGCGGGACCACCACGCCCTTGGGCAGGCCCGTGGACCCGGAGGTGTAGATGGCGTAGGCGGGGCTCTCCGGCAGCGGCCCGGAACCGGCCGGGAGGGCGGCGGGACGGCGCTCCAGATCGGCGCGCAGGGCGGGATCGTCCAGGCACAGCCGGGTCACGCGGGTGTCCGCGTCGTCGTCCCCGCCCAGCCGTGCCGCGAAGGCCGAGGTGGTCAGCAGGGCCACCGGTTCGGCGTCGGCGAGCATCCGGGCGATCCGGCCGGACGGCTGGTCCGGGTCGAGGGGCAGATAGGCCGCCCCCGTCTTCAGCACCGCCACGATCGCCACGATCATCTCCGGCGAACGGGGCAGCGCCAGCGCCACATACCGCTCCCGCCCGGCGCCCTCGGCGATCAGCCGATGCGCCAACCGGCCCGCCCGCGCGTCGAGTTCGGCGTACGAAAGCGACACCCCGGCACACGAGACGGCGATGGCACCGGGGGCGCGGGCGGCCTGCTCCTCGAACAGGTCCACCAGCGTCCGCTCCGGCGCCTCGGGGGCCGCGCCGCCGCCCCACTCCACCAGGATCCGCCGCCGCTCCTCCGCGGTGGTCCACTCAAGCGCCCGCAGCGGACGATCCGGGTCGGCCGCGATCGCGGTCAGCAGCAGACCCAGCCGGTCGGCGAGCGCGGCCGCGGTCCGGGCGTCGAACAGCCCCGGGTCATAGCCGAGGTCGAAGCCCAGCCGGTCGGAGAGATGGGCCCGCAGACTCAGGCCGAAGTTGGTGGCGTCGATCGAGCGGACCTCGACGATCCGCAGGCCCGCCTCGCGCGCCGAGGAGTCGTCAAAGGGGTAGTTCTCGAAGGCCACCATCGAGTCGAAGAGCGAGGTCCCGGCCGGTATCTCGCTCCAGCCCGCCACCTGCGCCAGCGAGACGGACTCGTGGCGGCGGGACGCGGACTGCGCCATCTGGAGGTCCCGCAGCCAGTCCCCGGTGTTCCGGGCGGCGTCCACCCGCACCCGGGTCGGCAGGGTGTTGATGAACATCCCCACCATCGACTCGACCCCGGCCAGCTCCGCCGGGCGGCCCGAGACGGTGGTGCCGAAGACCACGTCCTCCTCGCCGCCGTACCGGGACAGCAGCAGCGCCCAGGCGCCCTGCACGATCGTGTTGACGGTCAGGCCGCCGCTCCGGGCCGTACGGCGCAGCTCCTCCGACACCTCGCGGGTGAGCGACACCGCCACGGTGGCCGAGGACCTTGCCCGGTGGGACTCCACGGCCTTGCGGTCGGCGGGCAGCGGGGTCGGCGCGGTGAATCCGGCGAGCACATCCCGCCAGTGGCGCTCGGCCTCCTGCCCGTCCCGCCCGTCCAGCCACTGCAGATAGTCGCGGAACGGGCGGCGGGCGGGAAGGGCCGGAGCACGGCCCCGGGCGGCCGCGGTGTACCGCTCGCACACCTCGGTGAACACCTGCGCCAGGCTCCAGCCGTCCAGGACCAGATGGTGCGAGGTCCAGATCAGCGCCACCCGGGCGTCGGTCAGCCGGGCGATGGCCAGCCGCATCAGCGGCGGCGCGGCGAGATCGATGCCCACGGCCAGGTCCTCGGCCCGGAACCGCTCCAGCGCGGCCTCGCGCCGCTCCTCCGGCAGCCCGCGCCAGTCCAGCTGGGCCACGGGCACCTCGGCCCGGTGGCGGACGATCTGCAGCGGCCGCTCGACCCCCTCCCAGACGACGCCGGTACGGAGCACCGGTGTGCGGTCCACCGTCTCCTGCCAGGCCCGGGCGAACGCCTCCGGGTCGCCCACCCCGTCCAGGACCAGCGTGGCCTGGTCGAGGTAGACGTCCTCCGCGCCGCCGACCAGGCGATGGAAGAGCATGCCCTCCTGAAGCGGGGTCAGCGGATAGACGTCCTCGACCTGGCGTCCGTCGCCCACCAGCCGGTCGACGGCGGCCTGGTCAAGGCGGGCCAGCGGGAAGTCGGAGGGGGTCCGGCCGCCCGCGTCCGGTCCGTCGCAGTGCGCCACGATCTCCCGCAGCGCCGTGAGCATCCCGTCCGCGAGCCCCCGCACCGTTGCCACGTCGTGGACCCGGTCGGAGTACAGCCAGGTCAGCTCCAGCTCACCGTCCGCCACCACCGCGGACACATCCAGCGGATACACCGACGGCTCGTCGGCGGCCAGCTCCCGCCCCAGGCTCTCCCCGGTGAGCGTGAACGCGCCGCCGTCCCCGCCCGAGTCCCACTGGCCGTGGTAGTTGAAGCAGATGCCGGGCAGCGGCGCGTCGGCGAGCGCCCGCGCGGGGGAGTCCGGGGCGCTCAGATACGCCAGCGCCTCATGGCTCAGCCCCCGGTGCGGCACCGCGCGCAGCTGCTCCTTCACCGACTTCAGCACCGCGCCCCAGCCGTCGCCGGACAGCGTCAGCGCCACCGGGTACTGCGTGGTGAACCAGCCCACGGTCCGGGACAGATCGACGGCCGCGTCCAGCTCCTCGCGGCCGTGGCCCTCCATGGCCACCAGCACCCGGTCCTCGCCCGTCCACCCGGCGAGCACTCGCCCGAGCGCGCCGAGGAGCACATCGTCGATCCGCGTCCGGTACACCCCGGGCACCCGGCGCAGCAGCCCGTCGGTGGCCTCGCGGTCGAGCGTCACGCGCACGGTGTGGGTGGACCCGGCCGTGGCCGTGCCGGGACGGTCCACCGGAAGGTCCGCGCCGCCCGCCCGGCATACGCCCTCCCAGTACGGCAGATCGCCGTCCAGCGCGCCCTCCCGCACCCGCTCGCCCAGCCGGTGGGCCCAGGTGGTGAAGGGGGTGGAGGCGGGCTCCAGGCGCACCGGCTCCCCGGCGGCGGCCCGCCGGTAGGCGCTCTCCAGATCGCCCAGCAGAATGCGCCACGAGACGCTGTCCACGGCCAGGTGGTGCACGGTGAGGAACAGCCGCGGCCGGGCCCCCGCCCCGCGCCGCAGCAGCGCGCCCCGGAGCAACGCGCCCGTGGCCAGGTCGAGTTCGGCGCGGGCGGCCGCCGCGGCCGCCTCGGCCGCGGCCGTCTCCTCCGCGCCGCCGAGCCCGGACAGATCGTGGCGGCGCAGCACCGGCCCGCCCGGCACGCCGTCCGCGAGCTGCCGCCACCCGCCGTCGTCGCCCCGGACGAACCGGGTGCGCAGGGCCGGGTGGTGCGCGACCACGGCGTCCAGCGCGGCCTCCAGCGCGCCCTCGTCCAGATCGTGCGGCAGATCCAGGACCATCGACATGGTGAAGTGGCGCAGCGGGCCGTGGGTGGCGAAGAACCAGTGCTGGATCGGGGTGAGCGGGGCCGGACCCGTCACCGCCGCCGGCTCGTCCCCCGCGGCTTCGGGCGCACCGCGCGGTGCCACGGCGGCGGCCAGCTCGGCGACGGTCTGGTGCAGGAAGACATCCCGCGAGGTGAGCGCGAGTCCGGCCTGGCGGGCCCGGGAGACGATCTGGATGCTGAGGATCGAATCGCCGCCCAGCTCGAAGAAGTTGTCGTTCACCCCCACAGTCCGGGCGCCCAGCACCTCGGCCCAGATCCGCGCCAGCTCCCGCTCCGCCTCGGTGCGCGGCGCGGTGGCGTCCCGCTCCGGCCGGTCCACGTCCGGCCGCGGCGCGGGCAGCGCCCGGCGGTCCAGCTTGCCGCTGGTGCCCAGCGGCATGGCGTCGAGGGCGACGAAGGCGCCGGGGACCATATGGCCGGGCAGGGTGCGCCCGAGGGCCGCGCGCAGCTCACCGGGGGCGGGCGGCTCGCCGCCGGGGGCGGGCACGTAGTAGGCGGCCAGCCGGGCGCGGCCGCGGTCGTCGGTCACGGCGACGACGGCCGCCTCGGCGACGGCCGGCAGATCGAGCAACGCCGCCTCGACCTCGCCCGGTTCGATCCGGTGGCCCCGGATCTTCACCTGGTCATCGGCCCGGCCGAGGTAGTCAAGATCCCCGTCCGCGGTCCAGCGGGCCAGGTCGCCGGTGCGGTACATCCGGCTCCCGGCGGGCCCGTAAGGATCGGCCACGAAGCGGGACGCGGTCAGCCCCGGACGGCCCCGGTACCCCCGGGCCACCTGCTCACCCGCCAGATACAGCTCACCCGCCACCCCCACCGGCACCGGCTGGAGCCGGGAGTCCAGTACGTAGCCGCGCAGGTTGCCCAGCGGGCGGCCCACCACCGGGCGCCCCGCGCCGCCGATCCGGGCGGCGAGCGCGTCGATGGTGCACTCGGTCGGACCGTAGAAGTTGTACGCCGTCGTCCCCGGCGTGTCCGCCAGCCGCCGCCACAGCGACGGACCGATGGCCTCGCCGCCCAGCATCAGCACCCGCGGCCGGTGCCGGGGGTGGTCCAGCAGCCCGGCCGGGAGGAGCTGCCGCAGATACGAGGGGGTGAGGTCGAGGAAGTCGACGCGGTGCTCGGCCACGCGTGCCACGAGCGCGGCCGGATCGAGCCGGGTGGCCTCGTCGATGAGGTGCAGCTCATGGCCGTCGGCCAGCAGCAGCAACCCCTCCAGCGAGGTGTCGAAGGAGAACGACGCGGTCAGCGCCGCGCGCAGCGGCCCGCCGCCCGCCTCGGCCACAAAGCCCTCGCGGTGGCCGACCAGCAGATTGACCAGCGACCGGTGTTCCACGGCCACCCCCTTGGGGCGGCCGGTGGAGCCCGAGGTGTACAGGACGTAGGCGGCGCCATCGGGGTGCAGTGCGGCGGTCCGGTCCGCGTCCGTGGGATTCGCCACCGGCAGCGTGGCGGGGACGGCGCGCAGCGCGGCCTCGTCGAGCACCAGCGCGGGCTCGGCGTCGGACAGCAGGAACGCGACGCGCTCGGCGGGGAGTTCGGGATCGAGGGGCAGATAGACCCCGCCCGCCTTGAGCACACCCAGGATCGCCACGATCATGTCGGAGGTCCGGGGCAGCTTCACCCCGACCACGCGCTCCGGGCCCACGCCCTGGGCGATCAGATGGTGCGCCAGCCGGTTGGCGGCCGCGTTCAGCCCCGCGAAGTCGTAGGTGGCGTCGCAGGCCACCAGCGCCGTGGCCCCCGGGGTACGGGCCGCCGTCGCCTCGAACACCGCCGGGAACGTGGCCGGTTCGACCGCGAGCGCCGGGCCGTGCCCGGCGGCCGTCATCCGCCGCCGCTCCCCGTCCGTGAGCAGCGGCAGCTCGCGCACCGGCCGGTCCGGTTCGGCGGCCACCCCGTCGAGCAGCACCAGCAGATGTCCCGCCATCCGCTCGGCGGTCGCCCGATCGAACAGCTCGGTGCTGTACTCCAGCAGCCCCCGCAGCTCCTCCCCGTCCTCGACGAACTCCACGCTGAGGTCGAAGGTGGCCGACCGGCGGGGCACGGCCACGCTCGTCGAGGCGAGCCCGGACAGCCGGGGCGCGCTCCTCGGGGCGCTGTGCAGCAGCACCATCACATCGAACAGCGGATTGCGGCCCGCCTCCCGGCGCGCCCCCACGGCCTCCACCAGCCGCTGGTACGGCGCCTCGTCATGGGCGAAGGCGTCCAGCACCGTGGCCCCGGCGTCGGCCAGCAGCTCACGGTAGGAGCGGGCCGTGTCCACCGCGGAGCGCAGCACCACCGTGTTGACGAAGAAGCCGACGGCGCGCTCGAGTTCGGTGCGGCCACGGCCGGAGGTGACGGTGCCGATGGCGATGTCGTCCTGCCCCGACCAGCGGGCGAACAGCCCCTGGCAGGCGGCGACCAGCGCCGTGAACAGCGTGGTCCGCTCGTGTGCCGCGAGCGCGCGCAGCCGGTCCGCGGTGGCGCGGTCCACGGTGAACTCGTGGATCGCGCCCGCCGAGGTGGGCGCCGCGGGCCGGGGCCTGTCGGTGGGCAGCTCCAGGGGGACGACGCCGTCCAGCCGCCCTTTCCAGTGGTCGAGCTGGCGGTCCAGTGCGGCCCCCGAGAGCCGCTCCCGCTGCCACACGGCGAAGTCCGGGTACTGCACCGGCACCGGGGGCAGCGGGTCCGCGCCGGGCCCGGCGTCGTACAGCGCGCACAGCTCGTCCTGCAGCACCCCCATCGACCAGCCGTCGGTGACGATGTGATGGGCCGTGAGCAGCAACACGTGCGTGTCCTCGGCCAGGCGGATCAGCAGCGCCCGCAGCGCCGGACCGGTCCGCAGATCGAACGGCCTGGCGTACTCGGCCAGCAGGAGCCGGTCCAGCGCCCCGGCGTCCCCGCCCTCGCCGGTGAGGTCGGCCACCGGCAGCGGGACGGGCGCGGCCGGGCGCACCAGCTGGGCCGGCCGGCCGTCGCGGTCGTCGAACGTGGTCCGCAGCGCCTCATGGCGCTCCACCAGGGCATCCAGCGCCTGGGAGAGCGCCGCCACGTCCAGGGCGCCGGTCAGCCGCAGCGCCAGCGCGCTGTTGTACCCCGCCTCCTCCGGCTGGAGGGTGTGCAGAAACCACAGCCGCTCCTGGGCGAAGGACAGCGGCAGCGGCCGCGCGCGGTCCGCGCGGGGGATGGCCTCGGCGCGCCCGGCCTTGCCCGCGAGCCGACGGCGCAGCGCCTCCCGCAGCTCCTCGGGCAGGGCGGCGGCGCGATCCTTCCTCGAAGACGTCATTGTCGTCCTTCCTCACCGGTCGTCGTGGTCGCTGCCGCCGGAAGCGGCGTCTTCGAGTTCGCGCAGGATGTGCTCCTCGACCAGGTCGGCGAGGGCGGAGACGGTGCGCGCGGTCAGAATGTCCCGCGGGGTCAGATCGACGGCGAACGCCTCCTTGGCGCGGGAGGCGATCAGCAGACTGCGGACCGAGTCACCGCCCAGCGCGAAGAACTCGTCCTCCGCGCCGACCGGCGAGACCTCCAGCACCTCCGACCAGATCTCCGCGACGACCTCCTCGGTGGGGGTGCGCGGGGCGATGTGGGCGGCCGGTGCGGCGGTGGTGGTGGCGGGGCCGGGCGCGGGCAGCGCCGCGCGGTCGGTCTTGCCGTTCTGGTTGAGCGGCAGCCCGTCCAGCACGGCGAACGCCGACGGGACCATCGGGCCCGGAAGCGTCCGGCCCAGATGGGTGCGCAGCTCGGTGTCGGCCGGGGCACCGGCCCCGGGCGCGAGGACCAGATGGGCCACCAGCCGGCGCACCCCGGGCTCGTCCTCCCGCACCGTCACCACGGCCTCCGCGACGGCGGGGTGACCACACAGCGCCGTCTCCACCTCACCGGCCTCGATGCGATGGCCGTGCAGCTTGAGCTGGTGATCGCCGCGCCCCAGATGGTGCAGGCGGCCGTCCGCGTCGTAGCGGGCGAGGTCACCGGTGCGGTACATCCGGGAGCCGGGCGGCCCGAACGGGTCGGCGACGAAGCGGGCGGCGGTCAGCCCGGCGCGGCCCAGATAGCCGCGGGCGAGCGACGGACCGCTGACCCACAGCTCGCCGACCACCCCCACCGGCACCGGGCGCAGCCGCGCGTCGAGCAGATGGACCCGGGTGTTGGGGAGGGGCCGCCCGATCGGCGGCGGGGCGCCGTCCGGGGCGAGCGGCTCGGACCAGGTGGCCACCACGGTGGTCTCGGTCGGCCCGTACGCGTTGATCATGCGGTGGTGCGGCGCCCAGCGGGCGGCGAGCTCCGCGCCGCAGGCGTCCCCTCCCACGATCAGCGTGCGCAGATCGGGCAGCTCCCGCTCGGTGCCCGGGGGCAGTGTCGCGAGGGCCGC
Organism: Streptomyces violaceusniger; assembly: GCA_005405945.1. Classification (GTDB taxonomy): domain Bacteria; phylum Actinomycetota; class Actinomycetes; order Streptomycetales; family Streptomycetaceae; genus Streptomyces; species Streptomyces violaceusniger. Next base: position 1,318,807 of record BJHW01000001.1, on the reverse strand, counting down.
GGGCGGGATGAGGGTGTGGGTGATCCGCTGCCGCCGCAGGACCTCCGCGAGATGGCCGCCCAGCAGCGGGCCGGGCTCGGGCACCACCAGCGTGGCCCCGGACGGCAGCGCCATGCACAGCTCCAGCACGGAGGCGTCGAAACCGGGCGAGGAGAACCGCAGCACCCGGTCGCCCGGCCGCACCTGGAAGTGCTCGGCCTCGGCGGCGGCGAACCCGGCGATCCCGCGGTGGGTGACGACCACGCCCTTGGGCGTTCCGGTGGACCCGGAGGTGTAGATCACATAGGCGGGGTCGTCCGGGTGGACGGCGGTGAGCCGGTCCTCGTCCGTGGGGCGGTGCGCCGGGTCGTCCGGCGCCTGGACCCCGGCGGCCCGCTCGATCACCAGATGCGGGGCGGAGTCCTTGAGCATCAGCTCGATGCGCTCGGCCGGGTAGTCGGGGTCGATGGGCAGATAGGCGCCACCGGCCTTGGCCACCGCGAGCCGGGCCACGACGGACTCCACCGAGCGGGGCAGCACCAGCGCGACGATCCGGCCGGGGCCCACGCCCTGCCCGATGAGGCGGTGGGCGAGGCGGTTGGCCCAGCCGTCCAGCTCCGCGTAGGTCAGCCGGAGGCCGGGGGAGTCCACCGCCGTCGCGTCGGGCCGGCGGTCCGCCGCCGCCTCGACGAGCTCCGCCCAGGTCGCCCGGGGCACCTGCCGGGCGGTGTCGTTCCACTCCACCAGGAGCCGGTGGCGCTCGGCGGCCGGGAGGATGTCGATCCGGTCCAGCGGCAGCTCGTCGGGGGCCGCGGCCAGCGCGCCGAGGAGGTGGCTGAGCCGGTCGGCCAGCGCCCCGGCGGTGGACTCCTCGAACAGCCGCGGGTCGTAGCCGAGTTCCACGGACAGTTCGGATCCGGGCGAGACCACCACGGTCAGCGCGTAGTTGGTGGACTCCAGGGCGTTCAGATCGCGCACCCGCAGCCCGTGCTCGGCCGCGGCGGAGCTGTTGATGGGGTAGTTCTCGAACACCACCAGGCTCTCGAAGAGGTCCATCCCGGCGGGCAGTTCGCTCCAGCCCCGCAGCTGGGCCAGCGGCACATGGCCGAAGCCCCGCGCGTCCGCCTGCTCGGCCTGGAGCTCGCGCAGCCAGGCGGCGGTACCGGCGGTGCCCTCCACCGCGCACCGCACCGGGAGGGTGTTGATGAAGATGCCGGTGATGTCGTCCGCGCCGGGCAGCTCCGCGGGCCGCCCGGAGACCGTCGTCCCGAAGCAGACGTCCGACTCACCGCTCAAGCGAGATACGAGCAATGCCCAAGCGCCCTGCACGATCGTATTCAGCGTGAGCCGGTGCCGCCGTGCGAAGTCCTGGAGGGCGGCGGTGTCCCGCTCACCGAGCCGGTGCGACAGCCAGCGCGAGGACCTGGTGGCGATCTCCGGCGTCGGCCTGCGGTCATAGGGGAGGGGAGTGGGAGTGGTGAAGCCCTCCAGGGCCTGCCGCCAGTGCGCCTCGGCACGCGTGCGGTCCTGACGGGCGAGCCAGGCCACATAGTCGGCGAACGGTCGGCGGGCCGGCAGCCTTGGCTGCTCACCGGCGGCCAGGGCGGCATGGGCGGCGAAGACATCGCCGAGCACCTGGAAGACGCTCCAGCCGTCCAGCAGCACATGGTGGAAGGTCCACAGCACCCGCACCTCACCGGGGGAGAGCCGGGCCAGGGTGACGCGGAGCAGCGGGGCCGCGGTGAGCTCGATCCCGCGGGCGCGGTCCCGGTCCAGCAGCCGCTCCAGCTCGGCCGTGCGCTCGTCCTCCGTGAGGCCGCTCCAGTCGAGCTCCTCGACCGGTACGGCCGCGGTGCGGCGCACGATCATCAGCGGCTCGGGAACATCGTGCATCACCACCGCGCCGCGCAGCACCGGGGTGCGGTCCACGACATGCTGCCAGGCGGCGGCCAGCACTCCGGAGTCGCCGACCCCGTCCAGAACGAAGGTCGCCTGCTCCACATAGAGCCCTTGGTCCCGCTGGGCCAGGGCGTGGAAGACCAGCCCGGACTGGGTCGGGGTCAGCGGATGGATGTCGGCCACGTCCCGGCCGTCGCCCGCCAACCGGTCGACGGTCTCCTGGTCGAGCCCGGCCAGCGGGAAGTCCGACGGTGTCCGCCCGCCCGCGTCGGGGCGGGTGCACAGCCGGATGATCGCCCGCAGCTCCTCGGCCATCTCCTCGGCGAGCCGGCGCACCGTGGCGCGTTGGTGCAGCGACCGGGAGTAGGACCAGCTGAGCTCGAGCCGCCGGTCCGTCACCCGGCCGATCACATCGAGCAGATGCGGCCGGGGCGCCTCCGGGCTCATATCGCCCTCCAGCCCACCGGCCAGGGCGTGCAGCAGACCACCCGCCGGGGGCTCCCAGTCCTGCTGGCCCAGGTAGTTGAAGCTGATCTTCGGGGCGGCGGGGAGCCCGGAGGCGGCCGCGCCGGACAGATGGCGCAGCGCGCCGTGGCCCAGACCGTTCCCGGGGACCGCCCGCAGCCGCTCCTTGACGGCCTTCAGCGTCCGCTCCAGCCCTGAGGAGGCGGGGGCCTCCAGCGCGACGGGGAACATGGAGGTGAACCAGCCGACCGTACGGGACAGATCGACCCCGTCGAAGATCTCCTCCCGGCCGTGCCCTTCCAGGGCCACCGCCACCGTGTCCCGGCCGGTCCAGCGGGCCAGCACCCGTCCCAGGGCGCACAGCAGCACGTCGTTGACGCGGGTCCGGTACGCGCCCGGCACCTCCTGCAGCAGCAGCCGGGTCTCCTCGGCGTCGAGCCGGACGGTCACCTCCGCCTCCGAGGCGGCGGTGCCCGGGCCCTCACCGTCCGTGGGGAGATCGGTGACATCGTGGGAGGCCGCCCAGTAGTCGCGTTCGGCGTCGAAGCCCCCGGCGGCGGTGTGCTCGGCCAGACGCAGCGCCCAGGTGCGGAAGGACGTGGTCTTGGGGCCCGGCTCCGGCGTCCGGCCCGCGACGATCTGCCGGTAGGCGGTGTCCAGGTCCTCCAGCACGATGCGCCAGGAGACGGCGTCCACCACCAGATGGTGGGCCGTCAGCAGCAGTACGGGCCGTATCCCCTCGCCCCGGGTGAAGAGCACGGCGCGCAGCAGCGGTCCCCGGGCCAGGTCGAACCCGGCCCGGATCCGCCGCGCCGTCTCCCGCATCACCGCGTCCCGCCGCTCCGGCGCCACGGTGGACAGGTCGTGGACGTCCCAAGCCGGCTCCGCGTCCGGCGGGGCGTTGTGCTGGCGTACGGCGCCGTCCTCGGTCCGCTCGAAGCGCAGCCGCAGGGCGTCATGGTGGGTCAGCACCGTGGACAGGGCGGAGCACAGCGCGCCCTCGTCCACCGGGGTGGTCAGCTCGGCCGAGACCGACTGGGTGAAGTGTCCTGCCGTGGCGCCGAGTTGGTCGAAGAGCCAGTGCTGGATCGGGGTCAGCGGCACCTCGCCGACCACCGGACCCCGCTCGCCCTCGGCCGCCGTGGCCGGGGCCTCCCGCGCGGCCGCCGCCAGGTCCGCCACGGTCTGGTGGACGAAGAGATGGCGCGGGGTCAGCTCGATCCCGGCCCGCCGGGCGGCGGAGACGATCTGGATGCTGAGGATGGAATCGCCGCCGAGGGCGAAGTAGTTGTCCTCCACGCCGATCCGCTCGACCCCCAGGACCTCCGCCCAGATGGCGGCGAGGGCCTGCTCGGTCTCCGTGCGCGGCTCCACATGACCGGTGGCGCGGGCCGCCCAGACGGGCGCGGGCAGCGCACGCCGGTCCAGCTTGCCGCTGGACCCCAGCGGCAGCCGGTCCAGGACGACCACGGCCGAGGGAACCATGTGGTCCGGCAGGCTCGTGGCGAGGAAGGCGCGGATCGCGGCGGTGTCCACCGGCGGGGAGCCCGGGACCCGCACCACATAACCGGCCAGCCGCTTGTGACCGCCGGTGTCGACGACCGTAGCGGCCGCCTCGGCGACGCCGGGGTGGCGCGCCAGCGCCGCCTCGACCTCGCCCAGTTCGATACGGAAACCGCGCACCTTGACCTGGTCGTCGGTTCTGCCGAGGTACGCCAGCTGCCCCCGCTCGTCCCAGCGGACCAGGTCGCCGGTGCGGTACATCCGGCCACCCGGGGGCCCGAACGGATCGGCCGTGAACCGCTGCGCGGTCAGCCCCGGCCGGCCGAAGTACCCCCGGGCCAGGCCCGGCCCGGCCAGATAGAGCTCTCCCGGCACCCCGACCGGCACCGGCCGCATCCGCGCGTCCAGCGCGTAGGCCCGGGTGGCGGCCACCGGGGCGCCGATGGGCGGGGTGCGGTCCGGATCGGCGGGGTCGCAGGTCCAGGCGGTGGCGTAGACGGTGGCCTCGGTGGGCCCGTAGATGTTCGCCACCCGGCAGCCGGGGATGGCCGCCCGGACCTCCTTGACGGTGCGGGCGGCGAGCCCCTCGCCCGCCAGCACCACGGTGCCCGCCGTCACCGAGACCGCTCCCTTGCCGAGCACCTGCCCGAGCGCCGACGGCACGGCGCTGATCAGGCTCGCCGTCCAGGCCTTCGTCCGCTCGGCCAGGGTGAGCAGATCGCGGACGATCTCGATGGCGCCACCGGCCAGCAGCGGGCAGAGGATCTCGAAGACCGACACATCGAAGTTGAGGGAGGTCGAGGCCACCACGTGGGAGAGCCCCTGGGCGCCGAACTCCTCCCGCGCCCACGCGGCCAGCGCCGCCACGCTCTCATGGGTGACCACGACGCCCTTGGGCGTACCGGTCGACCCCGAGGTGTGGATGGCGTACGCCGGATGGCCGGGGAGCAGCGGGCCGCGCCGCTCGGCGTCGCCGACGTCCTGGGCGGGCAGCCGCGCCAGCCGCCCCCGGAACTCCGCGTCGTCCAGCAGGATCCGGCCGCCGCCCGCACCGGCGGGGATCCGGTCCGCCACCTCCCCGGTGGTCACCACCGTGTCCGGGGCGATGTCGCCGAGCATGAAGGCGATCCGCTCCGCCGGATACGCCGGGTCGACCGGGAGATAGGCCGCCCCGCTCTTGAGCACCGCCAGCACCGCCACCACCAGCTCCGGTGTGCGCGGCAGCGCCAGGGCCACGAAGCGCTCCGGCCCGGCGCCCGAGGCGATCAGCAGCCGGGCCAGCCGGTTGGCACGCTCGTTCAGCTCCCGGTAGGTCAGCGGTCCGCCGTCGCCCATCACCGCCACCGCGTCCGGGGTACGGGCCGCCCGCGCCTCGAAGAGCGCGGGCAGCACCGCGTCCGGCGCGGCGGAGACCGGGCCGCTGAAGCGGTCGAGGATGCCGCGCGTCTCGGCCTCGCCGATCAGCGGCAGTTCATCCAGCCGCCGCTCCGGATCGGCGGCCATCTCCACCAGCAGATTCCGCAGACAGCCGCCCAGCCGCTCGATCGTCGTGGCGTCGAACGCATCGGGGTCGTAGTCCAGGCAGATCGACAGCCGCTCCTCGGGCGCCACCACCACGCTGAGCGCGTAGTTGGTGGGCTCCACATCCCGCTCCTGCCGGATGCCCAGGCCATGGGCCGCGATGGCCTCGCTGTCGAACGGGTAGTTCTCGAAGACCACGATCGAGTCGAAGAGGCTCACCCCGCCGGGCACCTCGCTCCAGCTCCCCAGCTGCGCCAGGGACACGAACTCGAAGAGCCGGGACTCCGACTGCGCCGACTGCAGTTCCCGCAGCCAGTCCAGCAGCCTGCTCCCCCCGGCCACCCGGACCCGGGTGGGGATGGTGTTGATGAACACCCCGACCATGGACTCGACGCCCGGCAGCGCGGCCGGCCGCCCCGAGACGGTGGTGCCGAAGCACAGGTCTTCGGCCCCGCTGTACCGGGACAGCAGCAGCGCCCAGGCGCCCTGCACCACCGTGTTCATGGTCAGCCCGCCCCGCTGCGCGGTCGTCCGGAGCCGGGCGGACTCCTCGGCGCCCAGCGTGACCCGGTGCGAGCCCGAGGAGGCGCTGCGGTGCGCCTCCGACGCGGGCCGGTCCCGCGGCAGTTCGGTGGGCGAGGCGAACCCGGCCAGCGCCGTACGCCAGTACCGCTCGGCCTCCGCCGTGTCCTGCTCGCCGAGCCAGCCCAGGTACTCGCGGAACGGCCGGCGGGCGGGCACCACGGGCGCCCGTCCCGCCGTCAGCGCCGCGTACCGCTCGCAGACCTCGTCGAAGACCTGTGCCGCGCTCCAGCCGTCGAGCAGCACATGGTGGAAGGTCCAGACGATCCGCACCTCGTCGGCGGACAGCCGGATCAGCGCCAGCCGCATCAGCGGGGCCGTGGCGAGGTCGATCCCCTCGGCCCGGTCCTCGGCGAGCATCCGGAGCAGCTCGGCCTCGCGCCACTCCTCGGGCCGCCGCGTCCAGTCGTGGTGGACGATCCGGAGCGCCGCCCGGTGCGTCACGACCTGGAGCGGCTCCGGGGTGTCCGCCCACACCAGATGGGTGCGCAGGATCGGATTGGCGTCCACCGTCCGCCGCCACGCGGTGGCCAGCGCCGATGGCTCGCCCACCCCGGTCAGCGTCAGCTGGACCTGGTTGACATACGCGTCCGACGCCGGATCCATCAGCCCGTGGAACAGCATCCCGGCCTGGGTCGGGGTCAGCGGATAGATGTCCTCCACCGCCCGGCCGTCGGCGGCGATCCGGTCCACCGCGGCCTGGTCGAGCCGGGCCAGCGGGAAGTCCGAGGGGGTGCGGCCGCCCGCCGCGGGGTCGGCGCAGTGGCCGATGATCTCCTCCAGCGCGCGGAGCATCCCCCGCGCCAGCCCGGCCACCGTCTCCTCGGTGTGGGTGCCCGAACCGTAGTACCAGGTGATCTCCAGGCACCGGCGCTCCACCCGGCCCACGACGTCCAGCAGATGCGCCCGGGCGGTGTCGGGCGCGGCGTCACCGCCAAGACCGTCCCGTACGGTGCGGACGAGACCGGTGTCGTCATCCGCCGCCGACCAGTCGAACTGCCCGAGGTAGTTGAAGCTGATGCCGGGCTCGGCAGCGCCCTGGAGCCCGGAGCCGGGGGAGAGGTGGCGCAGCGCGCCGTAGCCGATGCCCCGTGCGGGCACCGCCCGCAGCTGCTCCTTGACGGACTTCAGCGTCTCGCCCCAGCCGCCGCCCGGGACGTCCAGGGCGACCGGATAGAGGCTGGTGAACCAGCCGACGGTGCGGGACAGGTCCACCCCGTCCAGCAGGTGCTCCTCCCGGCCGTGGCCCTCCAGGTCCACGGCGATCCGGCGCCGCCCGGTCCAGTCGCCGAGCACCCGGCCCAGCGCCGCGAGCAGTACGTCGTCCACGCGGGTGCGGTAGACCCCGGGGACCTGCCGCAGCAGCGCCTCGGTGCGCTCCCGGTCGAGACGGACGGTGACCGAGGCCATGGACGCCACCGTGTTGTCCCCCTCGCCGTCCACGGGCAGCCCCGCGGCGCACTCCGCGGTCACCGCACGCCAGTGGGGGAGTTCGGCGTCGAAACCACCGGCGGCGGTGTGCTCGGTGAGCCTTCGGGACCAGTCCCGTACGGAGGTGGTGCGCGGGCCGAGGTCGGCCCGGCCGCCCGCGAGCAGCCGCTGGTACGCGGTGTTCAGATCCTCCAGCAGCACCCGCCAGGAGACGCCGTCCACCACGAGGTGGTGGGCGGTGAGGAAGAGCGTCGGCCGCTGTCCGTCGCCGCGGTGGAACAGCCGCGCGGCCAGCAGCGGGCCCCGCGCCAGGTCGAACCCGGCCTGCGCCTCCGCCATCGCCGCGTCCTCGGCGGCCCGGCACCGGTCCGCGTCGAGCCCCGACAGGTCGTGCTCCCGCAGGGGCGCCGGGGCCGTCAGGTCCGGCTGCGGGCAGTACTGCCGCGGGCCTCCGTCGGCGCCGGGCTCGAACCGCGTGCGCAGCGCGTCATGGTGGACCAGCAGCGTGTCGAGCGCCGCGCGCAGCGCCCGGAGGTCCGGTTCCCGCTGGAGCTCCACCACCACGGACTGGTTGAAGTGGCCGGGCCGGGCCGTCCGCATCCCGAAGAACCAGTGCTGGATCGGAGTGAGCGGCACCTCACCGGTCACCGGCCCGGTGTCGGCGGCGGGCGTGGTGGTGGGCGTGGTGACGGCGGCGAGCGCGGCGATGGTCGGATGCCGGAAGAGCTCGCGGGGGGTGAGGGCCAGCCCCGCCTGCCGGGCGCGGGAGGCCACCTGGATGCTGAGGATCGAATCCCCGCCCAGATGGAAGAAGTTGTCCTCCGCGCCGATCCGCTCCCGGCCCAGCAGGGTGCCCCAGATCTCCGCGAGGGCCCGCTCGGTGTCGGTACGGGGCGCCACATACGCGGCCGTCCCGGCCGCCGCCGGGTCGGGCGCGGGCAGCCGGCGGCGGTCCACCTTGCCGTTGCGGGTGAGCGGCAGCGCGTCGAGGGCGACGAACGCCGAGGGCACCATGTAGTCGGGCAGCAGGCCGCCCAGGAAGGACCGCAGCTCCCCGGCGTCCGGCACCTCGGCCCCTGCCACCGGCACCGCGTAGCCGGTCAGCAGCGTGCGGTCGCCCACCCGGGAGAGCGCGACGACCGCCTCCGCCACGGCCTCGTGGCGGGTCAGCGCGGTCTCGATCTCGCCCGGCTCGATGCGGAAGCCCCGGACCTTCAGCTGGTCGTCGGCGCGGCCCACGAAGCGCAGTTCACCGTCGTCGGTCCAGGCCACGATGTCCCCGGTGCGGTACATCCGGGAGCCGGGCGGCCCGAACGGGTCGGCGAGGTACCGCTCCGCGGTGGCGCCGGGGCGGCCGTGGTAGCCGCGCGCCACCCCGGCGCCCGCGATGAACAACTCGCCCGGAACGCCGGGCGGTTGTGGCTGGAGGGCGCCGTCGAGGACGTACGTGCGGGTGTTGTCCAGCGGCCGTCCGATGGGCAGCGAGCGCGGCAGCTCCTGCCCGGCGCGGAAGGGGCGCCGGGTGGCGAAGGTCGTGGTCTCGGTGGGCCCGTAGCCGTCCATCACCGTCAGATCGGGGCAGGCCGCGAGCACCCGGCGCACCGCGCCCGGGGGCACCGCCTCACCGCCGGTCCACACCTCCCGGGCGCCGCGCAGACACTCCGGCGCCTCCTGCGCGAGCAGCCGGAACAGCCCGGCGGTCAGCCACAGGCAGTTCACCCCGTGCTCGGCGATCGCCCGGCGCACGGTGTCCGCGTCCACGTCCCCGGCGGGCGCCAGCACGGCCCGGCCGCCGCGCAGCAGCGGCACCCACAGCTCGTACGTCGAGGCGTCGAACGCCTGGGGCGAGTGCACCAGCACCCGGTCGTGGTCCGCGAAGGCGCGGTCCGCGACGAGGGCGGTCACATCGCGGTGGCGCACCGCGACGCCCTTGGGCCGCCCGGTGGAGCCCGAAGTGAACATCAGATACAGGGCGTTGTCGGGGGAGAGCGCCACGTTCGGCGGCTCCGAGGGGCTTCGCCGTCGCCGTCGCCGGACCCGGGCTCCACGAGCAGGGTCCGCACGGTGTCCGAGATGTCCGCCGCCGTGCGCTCCCAGGCCCGGTCGGTCAGCAGCACCTCCGCGCCCGCCTCCGCCAGCACGCTCCGCAGCCGGTCCCTGGGGCGCGGGTGTCCAGCGGTACGTACACCCCGCCCGCCTTGACGACCGCCAGCAGCGCCACCACCAGTTCCACCGACCGGTCCATCAGGACGGCCACCGGGCGCTCCGGGCCGACGCCGTGTCCGATGAGCCGGTGGGCCAGCCGGTTGGCGCGGGTGTCCAGCTCCCGGTAGCTCACCGGACCCGCCTCGCCGTCCAGGGCCGTCGCGTCCGGCGCACACCGCACCCGCTCGGCGAACAGCCCGGCCACCGTGGACTCGGGCAGCGGGACCGCGGTGTCGTTCCACTCCCGGAGCACCTGGTGGCGCCGGGCGGCGGTGAGCATCGGAAGGTGTGCGGGCGCCCGGTCCGGGGTGTCGGCCATGGCCGTCAGCAGTACCGTCAGATACTCCGCCATCCGCCGGGCGGTGGCCTCGTCGAACAGCGCCGGGTCGTAGCCGAGCCGCAGCGCCAGCTCCTCCCCGGGGTAGACCACCAGGGACAGCGGGTAGTTGGTGGTCTCGACGCCGTTCAGCTCGCGCAGGGCGAGACCGTGCGCGGCGGCGAGGTCCCCGCCGATCGGATAGTTCTCGAAGACCACGATGGAGTCGAAGAGGTTCACCCGCTCGGGCAGACCGCTCCAGGACCGCAGCCGGGTGAGCGGTACGAAGTCGAACCGCCGGTCCTCGGTCTGCCCGGACTGCACCGCGCTCAGCCAGGACAGCAGGGTGGACCCGGCCGACACCGTGAGGCGGGTCGGCACGGTGGTGATGAACAGCCCGTTCATCGTCTCCACGCCTGGTAGCTCCGGCGGCCGTCCGGACACCGTCGTCCCGAAGACCACGTCCTCGCGGCCGGACTGGCGGGCCAGCAGCAGCGCCCAGGCGCCCTGCACCACGGTGTTCAGGGTGAGCCCCTCGTCCCGGGCCAGGGCCCGGAGCCGCTGGGTGGTGGCGGCGGGCAGGGTCACGCGCAGGTCCTCGGTGGACTCGGCGTGATGGGTCTCGGTGGGCTCCCGGTCGTACGGCAGCGGGGTGGGCTCGGTGAGATCGCCCAGCCGGCCCCGCCAGTGCTCCTCGGCCAGGGCCCCGTCGCGCTCCCGCAGCCAGGCCACATAGTCGCCGAACGGGCGGCGGCCGGGCAGCCCGGCCGCCATGGCCGCACCGGATGCCCCGTCACGCGCCCGCGCATGGCAGTGGAAGACGTCGGAGAGCACCTGGAACAGGCTCCAGCCGTCCAGGATCAGATGGTGGAACGTCCACACCACCTGGACCTCGGTCTCCGACAGCCGGGCCAGCGCCAGCCGCGTCAGCGGGGCGGCGGCCAGGTCGAGACCGCGCTCCCGGTCCTCGGCGAGGAACCTCCGCAGCTCCTCGCGGCGCTCGTCCGGCCCGGACAGATGGCGCCAGTCGAGCAGGGTCACCGGGATCCGGACCCCGCGCTCCACCACCTGGACCGGCTCGGGCACCCCCTCCCACACCGCCCGGGCGCGCAGCACCTGGGTGCGGTCGGCGACCTGCTGCCAGGCCGCGGCCAGCGCCGCCGGGTCCGGCACCCCGTCGAGGACGAAGGTGAGCTGCTGGAAGTAGGCCCGCCGGTCGCCTTGCGCCAGCGCGTGGAACAGCATGCCCGCCTGGGTGGGGGTGAGCGGGTAGATGTCCTCCACCGTGCCGCCGTTCCCGGCCAGCCGGTCCACGGCGGCCTGGTCGAGGGCGGCGAGCGGGAAGTCGGACGGGGTGCGGCCGCCCGCGCCGGGCGCGCCGCCGTGCCGGGCGATCTCGCACAGCGCCTCGCGGAACTCCCCGGCGAGCCGGGCGACCGTCTCCTCCCGGTGCAGGTTCGCGGAGTAGAACCAGGTGAACTCCAGGTGGTCCCCCCAGGCCCGGCCCACCACCTCCAGCGGATGGGGGCGCGGCGAGGTGGGGTCGGCGTCCAGGGCCAACTCCCGGTGCAGACCGCGGAAGAGCCCGTCGCCGCCGCCCGGTGCCTCGAACCGGCCGAGGTAGTTGAAGCTGATCCCGGCGGTGGGGCCGTCGGGGAGGCCCGCGCCATCGAGCAGATGGCGCCGCACCCCGTACCCCAGACCACGCCGCGGTACGGCCCGCATCTGCTCCTTGACGGACTTGAGGACCTCGCCCCAGCCGGTGTCGGGAAGGTCCAGCGCCACCGGGAAGCGGGTGGTGAACCAGCCGACCGTACGGGACAGATCCAGGTCCGCGAAAAGCTCCTCGCGGCCGTGGCCCTCCACGTCCACCGGCACCCGGGCGCGCCCGGTCCAGCGGCGCAGCACCCGGGCCAGCGCGCTCAGCAGCACGTCGTTGACCTGTGTGCGGTAGACCTCGGGCAGCGTCTGGAGGAGTGCGGTGGTCTCCTCCGGGCCGAGCCGGACGGTGACCGACCGGGCCGAGGCGTAGGTGTTCGTCCCGGCCGTCCCGTTCAGGTCCGTCGGCAGCGAGGGGTCGCAGTCCCCGGCCAGGCCGGTCCAGTACGCCTCCTCGTCGGCGAACCCGCCTTCCCCGGCATGGGCGCCCAGCCGCAGCGCCCAGCGGCGCAGCGGCGAGGACTTCGCGGGAAGCCCGGCCCCCTCGTCCCGGGCCGCCCGCCGGTAGGCGCTGTCAAGATCCTCCAGGAGGACGCGCCAGGACACCCCGTCCACCACCGCGTGATGGATGGTGAGGTGGAGGACCGGGCGCGGCCCGGCGTCCCGGTCGAGCACCGCCCGCATCAGCGGCCCCTCGGCCAGGTCGAAGCGGCCCAGGTGCCCGGCGCCGGTGGGCTGAAGCGGTACGCGGACGGCCGCCGCGTCCTCGATCCGCTGGTACCAGCCGCCGTCCCGGCGGTGGAAGCGGGAGCGCAGCGCGTCATGGTGGTCCACCAGCGCGTCCAGGGCGTGCCGCAGCGCGTCCTCGTCCACGTCCTCGGGCAGCACCAGGGAGATGGTCTGGTTGAAGTGGCCGGCCCGCTCGGGGTCGGCGGTGAACAGCCAGTGCTGAATGGGGGTCAGTGGCAGCTCCCCGGTGGCCGTCCCGTCCCCCTCGGCGGTGGGTTCGGCCGGGGCCGTGGTGGTGTCCAGGTGCAGGGCCAGCGCGGCGATCGTCTGATGGCGGTAGACATCGCGCGAGGTGACGGCGAGCCCGGCCTGCCGTGCCTGGGAGACCAGCTGGATGCTGAGGATCGAATCGCCGCCGAGGGAGAAGAAGTTGTCCTCCATCCCCACCCGCTCCACCCGCAGGATCCGGGCCCAGACCGTCGCCAGGGTCCGCTCGGTGGCGGTCCGGGGCGCCACATAGCCCGGTGCCGCGGCCCCGGCCCAGTCCGGCTCGGGGAGCCGGCCGCGGTCCAGCTTGCCGTTGGGGTTGAGGGGCATCCGCTCCAGGACGACGACGGAGGCGGGCACCATGTAGTCCGGCAGCGAGCGCCGCAGGAACCGCCGCAGCCCCGAGGGGTCGGGCTCGGCGCCAGCGGCGGCCACCACATAGGCGATCAGCCGCCGGTGGCCGTCCGTCTCCCGGGCGACGGCCGCCGCCTCGGCGATGTCGGGGTGGCGCAGCAGCGCCGTCTCCACCTCGCCCAGCTCGATGCGGAAGCCGCGGATCTTCACCTGGTCATCGGCTCTGCCCACGTACTCCAGCTGGCCCTCGCCGTTCCAGCGGACCAGGTCACCGGTGCGGTACATCCGGCTGCCGGGCGGCCCGAAGGGGTCCGCGAGAAAGCGGTGGGCGGTCAGCCCGGGCCGCCGCAGATAGCCCCGGGCCAGGCCCTGCCCGCCCAGGTACAGCTCACCGGTCACCCCGGGCGGCACCAGCCGCAGCGTCGGGTCCAGGACGTACGCGCGGGTGCCCGCGACCGGGCGGCCGATCGGCGGGGCCTGCGGGGGCGCCTGGCCGTCGCAGAACCAGCCGGTGGCGTACACCGTGGCCTCGGTCGGCCCATAGAGATTGGCGATCCGGCAGGACGGCATGGCCTCCCGGATGCCCCGTACGGTCTGGGCGGGCAGCGCCTCGCCCGCCAGCACGACGGTCCGGGCCCAGTCCGCCGGGCGATCCTGGCCCAGCAGCCGGGAGAACACCGAGGGCACCCCGCTGAGCAGCCCCGTCGCCCGCGGCCGCGCCTCGGGATCGACGAGGGCGAGCAGATCCCGCACCACCTCGACGCTGCCGCCGGCCAGCAACGGGCAGAGGATCTCGAAGACCGACACATCGAAGTTGAGCGAGGTCGAGGCGACCACGTCGGTCAGCCGCTCCCGCCCCAGCTCCGCCGCGGCCCAGGCCGCGAGCCCCGCCACACCGCGGTGGGTGATCACCACGCCCTTGGGCCGGCCGGTGGATCCGGAGGTGTAGATGACGTAGGCGGGATGGGCCGGGACCAGTGGCCCGCGTCGTTCGGCGTCGGTGATGTCGCCGTCCGCGAGCCCGTCCAGCCGGGCGCGTACCTCCGGGTCGTCCAGCACCAGCGGTGCGGCGTCCGCGGGCAGGCAGCCGGCCGCCCCGGTGGTGGTGAGGACGGCTCCGGGTGCGGCGTCCGCCAGCATGAACGCGATGCGCTCGGCGGGGTATTCGGGGTCCACCGGCAGATATCCGGCGCCCGCCTTGAGCACCGCCAGCAGGACGACGACGAGCTCGGCCGAGCGGGGCAGGGCGAGGGCCACCAGCCGCTCGGGACCGGCGCCCCGGTCGATGAGCAGCCGCGCCAGCCGGTTGGCGCGCCGGTTCACCTCGTCGTAGGAGAGACTGGTGTCCCCGCAGGTCACGGCGGTGGCCGTGGGCCGCCGCGGCACCTGGGCGGCGAACAGGTCGGGCAGGGTGGCCTCGACCGCGGCGCGCTCCGGCCCGTTCCAGGTGTCGAGCATCGCATGCCACTCGGCGTCCGCCAGCATCCGCAGCTCGATCAGGGTGGCGCCCGGATCGGCCACCATGGCGGTCAGCAGCCGGTGCAGATGCCCGGCCATCCGCTCGATCGTGGCCGCGTCGAACAGATCGGAGTTGAACTCCACGGTCAGCCCCAGCGAGCCGTCGTCGCGGGGCAGGAACTCCAGCACCAGATCGAACCGCGCGGCCGGGCGCGGCAGGGAGTGCTCGGTGATCCGCACACCCCCCGCCTCCCGGGCGGGCACCATGGCGCTCTGCTGGACGACCAGCGCCTGCACCAGCGGATTGCGGCTGGGGTCGCGGCGCGGCGCCAGCTCCTCGACGACCCGCTCGAACGGCAGCCGGTCATGGCCGAAGGCGTCCAGCACCGTCTCGCGCATCGCGTCCAGGAACCGCTCGACCGTGCTGTCCCCGTCCACATCGGCCCGCAGCACCAGGGTGTTGACGAAGAACCCGGCGACCGACTCCAGCTCCGCGCGGTGGCGCCCGGCGCTGACGGTGCCGAAGGCGATGTCCCGCTGGCCCGAGTAGCGGGAGAACAGCACCGCGGCGGCGGCCGCGAGCAGGGTGAACTGCGTGGTGTCCCGCTCCCTGCCGAGCCGGGCCAGCCCCGCCACCAACTCGGCGGGCAGCTCGCGGCGGTGCACCGCGCCCGCCGTGGTGCGCACCGGTGGGCGCGGGCGGTCGGTGGGCAGCTCCAGCGTCTGCATCCCGGCCAGCCGGCCCCGCCAGTACTCCAGATCGGCGTCCTCACCGGCGGTGGCGGGACGGCTCCGCTCCCACAGCGCGAAGTCCGGGTACTGCAGGGCCGGTTCGGGCAGCGCGGCCTCGGTGCCGGACACCTCGGCGGCGTAGAGCGCGGCCAGTTCGCGCACCAGCAGCCCGACCGACCAGCCGTCGGTGACGATGTGGTGCTGCGCCAGCAGCAGGATGTGCTCCTCGTCGGCGAGCCGGATCAGCAGCGCCCTGGTCAGCGGGCCCTGTCTCAGGTCATAGGGGCGGTTCAGCTCGGCGGTCAGCGTGGCGTCGAGCTCCTCGGCGCGCCGCATCGCCGGATGCCCGCCGAGGTCGAGCCGGTCGAGGGTCACGGTCCCGTGCGCGGCCACCTGCTGCACCCCGTGCCCGTCCACGGTGGCGAAGGTGGTGCGCAGGGCGTCGTGGCGGGCGGCGAGCCGGTCCAGCGCCCGGTCCAGCGCGGCCGCGTCCAGTGGGCCGTCGAGTCGCAGTCCGGCCCCGGTGTTGTACTCGGTTCCGCCGGAGGTCAGATCGTCCAGGAACCACAGCCGCCGCTGGGCGGAGGACAGCGGCAGCGGACCGTCGCGCGGCGCGGGCGGGATCGGCGCCTCGGGCGTCTCGGCCGTCTCGGCCGCCTCGGCGGGGAGCTTGCCGGCCAGCCGCGCCACCGTCCTGGCGTCGAGCAGATCGCGCAGCGAGAGCTCCACGCCCAGCTCGGCCCGGATGCGGGTCAGCAGCCGCACGCCGAGGATGGAGTCGCCGCCCAGGCCCAGGAAGTCGTCCTCCACACCGACGGTGTCCACCGGCAGCACCTGGGACCAGATGCGGGCCAGGGCCTCCTCGGCGGGGGTGCGCGGGGCGGTGTGGCGCGAGTCGCCGTCCGGCGCGGAGCGCGGGGCGGGCAGCGCCTGCCGGTCGATCTTGCGGTGCGGGGTGAGGGGAACGCGTCCAGTACGACGTAGGCGGACGGCACCATGTGCGCCGGGAGTACCCGGGCCACCGCGGCGCGCACCTCGGCGACCTTCGGCGGGGTCCCGCCGCTCGGCGGCACCACATAGGCGACCAGCCGCTTCTGCCCGGGCTCGTCCTCCCGCACGGTGACCACGGCGGACCCCACCCGGGGTGGCGGGCCAACGCGGCCTCCACCTCGCCCAGTTCGATGCGGAAGCCGCGGATCTTCACCTGGTGGTCGGCCCGGCCGAGGAATTCCAGTTGGCCGTCGGCGTTCCAGCGGACCAGGTCACCGGTGCGGTACATCCGCGAGCCGGGCGGGCCGAACGGGCAGGCGGTGAACCGCTCGGCGGTCAGCCCCGGCCGGTCGAGATAGCCGCGGGCCAGGCCCGCGCCGCCGATGCACAGCTCTCCCGTGGCGCCGACCGGCACCTGCCGCGCCGCCTCGTCCAGTACGAACACCCGGGTATTGGGCAGCGGACGGCCGATCGGCGGGGCGCCGGAGCCCGCCGCCAGGGCGTCGGTCCAGCTGGCCACGACCGTGGCCTCCGTCGGACCGTAGGAGTTGACCATCCGCCGCCCGGGCGCCCACAGGTCCACCAGATCGGCGGGGCACGCCTCCGCGCCCACGATCAGGGTGCGGAAGCCGGGCAGCCCGTCGTGGAGCTCTTCCGGGGGCACGGTGGCGAGCGCCGCCGGGGGGATCAGGGCGTGGGTCACCCGCCTCTCCCGCAGCACCGACGCCAGCTCGGCGCCCAGCAGGGGCCCCTCCGGGGGCACCACCAGCGCCGCCCCGGCCAGCAGGGAGGAGCACAGCTCCAGGACGGAGGCGTCGAAGCTGGGCGAGGAGAACTGCAGCACCCGGTCGCCCGGCCGGACCCGGTAGTGGGCCGCCGTCGCGGCCGAGAAGTTGCCCAGACCGGCGTGCGGCACCAGCACGCCCTTGGGCACGCCCGTGGAGCCGGAGGTGTAGATGACATACGCGGGATGCTCGGGGCACAGCGGGTCGAGCAGTTCCCCGCGGCCGGGCGCGTGGTCCGGGCCCGCCCCGGCCCCCACCTCACGGATCCGCGCCGGGTCGTCCAGCACGGCCACCGGCCGGGCGTCGGCCAGCATCATGGCCCGGCGCTCCTCGGGGTGCGCGGGGTCGATCGGGAGGTACGCGCCACCGGCCTTCGCCACCGCCAGCTCGGCCACCACCAGTTCCGCCGAGCGGGGCAGCACCAGCGCCACCACGCGCTCCGGCCCCACGCCCTGCCCGATGAGGTGGTGGGCCAGCCGGTTCGCCCAGCGCTCGACCTCCCCGAAGGACCACTCGCGCCCGTCCGCCACCAGGGCCGGCGCCTTGGGGGTGCGCTCCGCCCACACGGCGAAGAGCTCGCCGAGCGGTGCGCGGGAGACGGCGCGATCCGTGGCGGTCCACGCCTCCGGGGGAGGTCCGGGACGGGGTGGGGTGCGGACACCGATGAGGTCTCGTAGTGGTCCGTCATGGTGGGTTGTGGCCCTTCAGAGCGGTTGAACGGGCGGATGGGGGGCGGCTCGGGCCGGCCGGCGCCGAGCCGTGGCGCCCGCGCCCGGCCGGGGGAGATGTGGGGAGAACGGCCGTGTGCGGGCGGTGGGGGCCTCAGACCAGGGCGCTCTTACGGGCCATCCGGCCCGAGAGCTGGATCCGGTCCACGGCGCCGGTCCGCGGATCGCGGACGAAGCGTCCGCCGGGGAGCCGGCGTCCGGAGGAGGGGTCCACCAGATCGCAGGTGAGGTCCTCGTGGCAGACCAGCGGCGCGGGGAGGTCGCCGTCCACGGACAGGGCGAGGCCGCCGCCGTCGCCGATGGTCACCTGGTACTCGATGTCGCCGTTGAGGTAGATCCCGGTGCACTGCGAGGTCGCGGCCATGGGGATGGCCCGGCGCCGTGGGGCGGGGGCGGCGGGCACCCGGACGCCGGTGATCTCGCCGAGGACATCGGTCAGTTCGTTCCACAGCTCGGTGCCGGTGCCCGCGTTGGCGGTGAAGCCGACCACCGCCCCGGTGGCGGGGTCGGCCCGCAGGAAGCAGGAGGTGCCCTGGGCGTTGCCGTCGTGCCCGAACCACAGGGTGTCGCCGTGCCCGAAGAGCCCCCAGCCCAGGCCCCAGCCGTCGGCCAGCACACCGGGGTCGGCGCCGGGCACCGGGCGGCGCATCTCCTCCGCGAGCTCGCGGGGCAGCAACCCCGCGGCGCCGTCGCCGAGATGGGCCCGGCCCAGTGCCACCAGATCGAGGGCACTGGCCCTCAGAGCGCCTGCCGCGGCCTCGGCGGGGGCGAGGTTCTGCCGCACCGGCCGCGTCCGGCCCGTGGCCTTGTTGGCCGAGTGGCCGCGCGCCGTGGGGCGGTGCGGGGCGCCGGCCGTGCCGATGAAGGACGGCACGGTGCCCAGCGGATCGAGCAGAACGGACCGCATGGCCTCCTGCCAGCTCATCCCGGTGACCGTCTCGATCAGCCGGCCCGCGGCCACATAGCCCGCGTTGGAGTAGGAGAAGTCCGTCCCCGGGGGCATCACCAGGCTGCGGTCGGTGCAGTGGTCCAGCAGATAGCGGGCGGCGGTCACCGAGGCCACCTGGTCGGAGTCGGGCCCGGACGGAAGCCCCGCGGTGTGGCTGAGCACCTGGCGGACCGTGCACGGCGGACCGGCCCGGCGCAGCTCCGGCACATGGTCGCCGAGCCGGTCGTCCAGCTCCACATCGCCGTCCGCCACCAGGAGCATCACCACGGTCGCGGTGTACGCCTTGGTGATGGAGCCGATGGGCACGGCCGCGTCGGCGGTGCACGGCTCGCCGGTGTCCGCGTCCAGGACGCCGGTCTCCACGGCGAGGGTCATTCCGCCGCTGTGCACGGCGAGTTGGGCCCCGGGCACCTGATGGGCGCGGGCCAGGGCGGTCAGTCGGTCCTCGAGGACGCGGCGTATCTTCGACCGCTCCTCGACGGACGGGCTCGGGGTCGGACGTAACACGATGCACTCCTTGCCGGGGGACGGGACGGGCGACGGGGGCCGGGTCATGGCAGCTGGCTCGTGGCCGTGACGTCCCGGGGCACGATGGTGAAGCCCTGCCAGTGGGTGGGCATGGGGTCCTGGTCCTCGTCCCTGGGCACATGGTGGAAGTCGACACTGACCCAGGCGACCGGGTCGGTGAGCTTCTCGCCGCCGGTGTACTTGTCGACCGAGGTGGCGCAGTCCGGGGCGGTGTTGCCGTAGGCCAGCCGCTCGCACTCCCGGTACTGCGTGAAGTACATGTCGTGGTGGGTGAACTCCTCGGTCTCGCGCGGCCCCCGGTACTGATCGCTGTGGTGGTTGTCGATCTCCCAGGACTTGGCGTGGCCGTCGGAGTTCTCGGCGGTGGGGTTCACCACCCGCCAGAAGCGGGTGGGCGCGAGGTCCGCCGCGGTCTCACGGGATAACACCGTGCGCTTGGTGGTGCGCGTGGCCGTACCGCTGCCCAGGAAGTCGTACTGCTCCACGGTGTTCTTCGACTGTCCGTCGACGTCGAAGTCCAGCCGCCAGAAGACGTTGTGGGAGTGGTTCTCGCTGAACCGGGTGGAGCCCACCCCGGTCGGCCAGCCGCTGCCCGCGTCGGAGAACTGGAACGGCGAGAGGCTTCCGGTGGCGCCCGACCGGGGGGTGATGGAGCCGTCGTCCGAGAAGCGCCACTCGGTGATGTAGTCGTACCAGCCGATCTCGGAGACCGAGAAGACGACCAGGTCGGTGCCGTGCAGAACGCCCTTCTCCACGGCGCTCTTGTAGGCGAACGGCCGGGGCTGCTCCTCGACGCACAGCACCGGGGTGGCACGGAAGTCGCGCAGCCGCCCGTCGGGGCAGTCCTTGGCGCTGAGCCGGGTGAGCGTGGCCTGCTCCAGATCGCCGAAGCCGATCGACGAGACGTCGTAGAAGCGCGGCTGACCGCTGTCGTAGGGCACATGCACCTCGGCCAGCGAGGCGCTTGCGAGGACCCGGGTGGGGGCGCCGCGGTTCGGGGTGTAGGTCACATCGCTCAGGACCGCACCGGTGTTGCGGTCGATGTCCCAGCACATCTGCCACCGGGCACCGTTCTTGAGGGTCGTGTCGATGCGATCCGCGACGGGGCAGGACGGGGCCGCCGCGGCCCTCGCGGGCGCGGCGGACGCCGGGCCCGGCACCCACAGGGCCAGCAATCCCACCACGGCGATCAGCACACGGCCATGCCGAAGCGCACGCCGAGACACATGGGCACGTCGAAACACATGGGCACGCCGAAACAGACTGGACACGGCCAGGGCTCCTCTCACAGGCCGATGACGGCGGCGCGCCTGGCCGACAGATCGATGACGATCCGGCTGGTGTCGATCCACTTGCCACCCGGAATGCGCACGAACAGCTGCACACACCGGTGCTCACCGCACCGGGCCACCTTCCGGGCGCCGTCCACCCCCTCGGCCCGCGAGCCGAGGAACGACATGCTCTGGAGGCGCAGTTGGGTGGGGGAGGTCAGCCGCTTCCCGGTCTGCGAGGCGTAGGACTCGCGCATCCCCGGACCGAGCCGGCGGTCGGCGAGGATGACCTTCACCGCCTCGCGGGCCTCGGCCAGGGTGGGAGGCGGCTGGACGCCGTGCCGGCGGCTGGAGTCGAGGATCTTCTTGGAGCGCAGATCGACCAGCCGGGTGATGAGGGTGTCCGAGGCGTAGTCGTAGAGCTGGACCTCGGCCCGGCTGTCGGTGGCGGAGGACGCCGACTTGGCCCGGGGCGGACGGCGGGTGTCCAGCGGCTCGGCACCGGGGCCGCCCGCGGCGTTCCGCTCCCCGCCACCGGTGTCTTTCCTCGTCCGCTGACGGTCCTTCGCGGTCCCGGGCCGGATGGCGGCGTCGATGGCGATACGGGACGCCTCGCGCGATTCCTCAGGGGTCAGCCGGCCGGTGTGTGAGGCGACGACGGCCGCGGGCTCCGGGGCATCGGGCGCGGGCGATCCGGTCGTCCGGAGGGCGGCGATCCCGCCGCCCGCCAGCACCGCCGTCAGACCCAGCGCCGCGGATACGCGCCATCTCCGGTGACGGCGCCCTCTGGTATCGGCCGCACCCTTGTCCGTCGCGTTGTCTGTCATCACCCAGCCGTTCCCGTTGTCGGTCAAGTGAGCCCGGTGGGGCTCGCGGTGACAGCACTCGGCCGGATACCGGATTGTCGCTGGTGCGTTCCCCGTCGCGCAGACGGGATTCAAGCCGCTGACAACGGCTCGCGCGGACTCCCCCGGACTCTTCGCTGTCCACTGTTAGCTCACGCTTTCACCACTCCGGGCGGCGTAACAGTCGCATTTGTCATCAAGCGGCTGTGAGAAACGCATGTCCCCATGGGCGGCCGAGCGGCCGCAAAGCGATGACGGGGAAGGCTCCGGGGAAGGCTCTCTGCCATCATGCTCACATGAGCCATTCGATCACCATTCGATGTGACATCTGTGGCGCCACTCATTCCTCTTCAGCGGCCGACAGCGTCGGCGCGCTCCGCGAAGTCATCGTCCAAATGAGCTGGTCGAGGGCGCGATGGGATGGCCGGGTGATCGATATGTGCGGTGGGTGCGGCGCCCGGGAAATAACGCCGAGCGCGCCCGGACGGCGCTGCGGTTCCTGTGAGGGAGGCGAACTCTTCGACGCCCTCGGACACGACAGAATCGGACATCGTTTGGCCAATGCATTACTCAGGGCCGGTATCGACAATCTCGAACTACTCTCCGGTTTCTCCGCGCGTCAGCTTCGTGATCTGGACGGTATCGGCGCCGTGAGCGCGCGTCACGCACTCAATCGTCTGCACTCCGCATCGAACGAAAGGCGATCGTGAACGAATATTCCACCGGAACATTCTCGCGGCCCGCTCTGTACGGTAGTCGGCGGCACCGGGTGCTGTGGGTGGTGGGCGTGGTGTTTTCGGCCGGGCTGCTGGCCCCGCTGTTATTCCTCGGCGCCGCCCGAAAGGGGATCGTGCCGCGTGCCGTACCCGTCGGATACGCGGTGGTCATCTATGCGATCGCGCTCGGACGGCAGTGGCTGCCGGACCCGGGGACTGGATCTCATGGACACTCGCGGCCGTGGTGCTCACCGCCGCCGTCCATGCCGCGCTCCTGGACACCGGCCGCACGCCCGCCGGTTGACCCCCGGGCGCGCGGCTCAGCTCAGCTCTGCGCGGTGGGACGGACCACGATCTCGCCGACGTCGACACCGGCCGGCTGCTCGATGGCGAACGCGATCGCGCGGGCGATGGCCTCCGGCGGCATCGCGATCTTGTCCATGCCGTCCTCGATCGCGCTCCTCGCGTCCGGGTCGGTGATGGATCCCGCGAGCTCCGTCCGGGTGAACCCCGGCGAGACGGTGGTCACCCGCAGGGTCTCGCCGGCTTCCTGCCGCAGCCCCTCGGAGATGGCGCGCACGGCGTTCTTGGTGCCGGCGTAGACCGACATCGTCGGGACGATGCTCAGCCCGGCGGTGGAGAGGGTGTGTACGAAATGCCCGGAGCCCTGCTCCCGGAAGACGGGCAGGGCCTCGGCGATGCCGTACAGCACTCCCTTGACGTTGACGTCGACCATCGCCTCCCAGTCCTCGACGCGCAGATCGTCGAGGGCGGAGATCGGGCTGATACCGGCGTTGCTGACCAGGACGTCCAGCCTTCCGTACCGGTCGCGTGCCGTCGCGACCAGACGGGACAGATCCGCGCGCCGCTTCACGTCCGTGACGACGGCGACGGCCTCGCCGCCCGCCCCGGCGATCCGGGCCGCCAGTGCCTCGATGCGGTCCGACCGCCGCGCCGCGAGGACGACCCTGGCGCCGAGCCCGGCCAGCAGCAGCGTGGTCGCCTCGCCGATGCCGCTGCTCGCGCCCGTAATGGCGACGACCTTGCCTTCGATATCCGATGTCATGAGGTTCCTTCCGGAGAAAGCCGTGGGAGGGCAGGGGAGAGGGAGGGGCGGGGATGGCCTACAGTGAGAAGTGGAGGCGCCGCCACTTCGACTCACACTAAGTGGGTGCGCCTCCACTTAGCAAACCGGGAATGAGGAGAGCCGTCGATGGTCAGGGATCCAGGGCGCCCACTGCGGGCTGACGCGCAGCGCAACCGGGAGAAGATCCTCTCCGTAGCGGTGCGGGTGTTCGCCGAGGAAGGGCTGGACGCCCATCTCGAGCGCATCGCCAAGGAGGCGGGGGTGGGTACCGGCACTCTCTACCGGAACTTCCCGACCCGTGAGCTGCTGATCGAGGCCGCCTACCGCAATGAGCTGGCCCGGCTCTGCGGTGCCGCCCCGAGCTGCTGGCGGCCCTGCCCCGCGCGAGGCCCTGCGGGCGTGGCTGGGCCGCTTCATGGACTACGTCAACGCCAAGCTGGGCATGGCGGACGCGCTGCGGGGCGTGGTCGCGACGGGCGTCAATCCGTACGCCCAGAGCCACGAGATGATCCAGGACGCCCTCTCGCGGCTGATGGACGCCGCCGTCGCGGCCGGTGTGATCCGCTCGGACATCGGTGCCATCGACATGTTCGCCGCCCTCACCGGCATCGCCCTCGCCTCGGGGAAGCCCGAACAGCGGGAGCAGGCCGACCGCCTTCTCGACCTCACCCTGGACGGGCTGAGCGCCGGATCGGGTCAGTAAAGATTTCTGAGTTTTCAGTTCAGGCACTTGTGCCAGCCGCTCAGCGCTCTTAGCGTGTGCGGCCATGGAGAACGAACACCCCGCGGATCAGGCCGTGGGAACCGGCGACGAGTCCGTGGGCGACCGGCTGCGTGCGCTGCGCAAGGCGCGCCGGCTGACGCTGCGGACCGTCGCCGAGGCCGCCGGGATCAGTGAGGGCTATCTCAGCCAGATAGAGCGCGGGCAGGCCAATCCCAGCATCGCCACCCTCCAGCAGGTCGCCGCCGCGCTCGGCCTGAAGGTGGCCGACCTGTTCGGCGACGACTTCACCAGCGGCCCGAGCGTGCTGCGCGCCGAGGAGGCGCCCCGGCTCGCCCTCGGGGTGCTCGGCGGGCGCAAGTTCCGGCTGACCCCGGGGCCGCAGCACCACCTCGAAGTGTTCCTGGGAGAGTTCGACGCCCATGGCTCCACGGGAGACACCCTGTACAGCCACGGCGACTCGGAGGAGTTCCTGTACGTCCTCGAGGGCACGGTCGGACTCCAGCTCGGCGACCGCTCCTTCACCCTCGGGGCCGGTGACAGCATCCGCTACTCCTCGGCCGTACCCCACCGGCTGAGGGAGACGGCCGGGCGGCCGCCCGGGTGCTGTGGGTGATCAGCCCGCCCAGCTACTGACCCGCCCCCTCCTCACGCCACACGCCCCCATCTCACACCACTCGCCTTCCCCTCATCCGCGACGAAACCGGGGCCATCCCAGGCCGCCCGACCAGCGGCCGTTCGACCACGATTGGCTGAGTGCCGCAGTGCTGAACGGAAATGTGTCCTTCTGGTACCGCCAGACCGGCTTCCCCGAACGGCGTCCACCGCTCGACGGCGACCTCGCCACCGATGTGTGCGTCGTGGGCGGGGGCTTCACCGGGCTGTGGACCGCGTACTACCTCAAACAGGCCGACCCCGAGCTCGACGTCACCGTCGTGGAGCGGGAGTTCGCCGGATTCGGCGCCTCGGGGCGGAACGCCGGCTGGCTCAGCTGCAAGATCGCCGGATCGGCCGGGACCTATGCGAGGAAGCGCGGGCGCGAGGCCGTGCTCGCCCTCCAGCGGGAGATGATCCACACCGTGGACGAGGTGATCTCGGTGGCCCGTACCGAGGGCATCGAGGCCGACATCGTCAAGAGCGGCTATCTCACCGTCGCCCACGGCGCCGCCCAACTGCCCCGGCTGCGCACCGCGTACGACCAGCTGCGCCACTGGGGCGGGCAGGACCTGGAGTGGCTGAGCGCACCCCGGCTCGCCGAGCGGCTGCGCCTGGACGGGGCGCTGGCCGGCTACCACAATCCGCACTGCGCCCGGGTCCACCCGGCCAAGCTGGTGCGCGGCCTGGCCGACGCGGTGGAGGCACGGGGGGTACGGATCCTGGAGTCCACCCCGGTCACCGCCATCGCCCCCGGCCGGGTCAGCACCCCGTTCGGCACCATCCGCGCGGACCGGATCGTCCGCGCCACCGAGGGCTTCACCAGCGGCATCGAGGGCGAGCGGCGCACCTGGCTGCCGATGAACTCCTCGATGATCGTCACCGAGCCGCTCCCCGACGAACTGTGGAAGCGGCTCGGCTGGGAGGGACAGGAACTGCTCAGCGACGCCACCCACGCGTACACCTACGGACAGCGCACCGCAGACGGCCGTATCGCCATCGGCGGCCGCGGAGTGCCCTACAAGTTCGGCTCCCGCACCGACCGGGCGGGGCAGACCAGCGCGGACACCGTGCGCGCCCTGCGGCGCATCCTCACCGGACTCTTCCCGGACACCGCCGAAGCCACCATCGACCACACCTGGTCGGGGTGCTGGCCGTGCCCCGCGACTGGTGCGCCTCGATCGGCTACGACCCCGCCACCGGCGTCGGTTTCGCCGGTGGATACGTCGGCCACGGCGTGGCCGCCACCAACCTCGCCGGGCGGACCCTGCGCGATCTGCTGCTCGGCCACTCCACCGAGCTGACCGCGCTGCCCTGGGTCGGCCACCGCACCCGGCGCTGGGAGCCCGAGCCGTTCCGGTGGATCGGGGTGCACGGCATGTACGCCGCGTACCGCGCCGCCGACCGCTCGGAGTCCTCCGGCCGCACCACCACATCCCCCATCGCCCGTTTCGCCGACCGCATCTCTGGACGCTGACCATGAGCAAGCCCACCGCCACCGCCGCGGCCACGGACCGCGCCCCGGCCACCGACCGCGAGCGGACCGCCCGCAAGGCCGGTCTCGCCTCGTTCATCGGCACCACCGTCGAGTGGTACGACTTCTACATCTACTCCACCGCCTCCGCGCTCGTCCTCGGCAAGATCTTCTTCGGCGGCGGCGGTGACACCACCGGCGCGCTGGAGGCGTTCGGCAGCCTGTGGCTCGGCTTCCTCGCCCGGCCGGTCGGCGGCATCGTCTTCGGCCACCTCGGCGACCGGATCGGCCGGAAGAAGACCCTGGTCACCACGTTGCTGATGATGGGCATCGCCACCACCCTGATCGGGCTGCTGCCCGGCTACGACGAGGTGGGCGTCGCCGCGCCCATCGCGCTGGTGCTGCTGCGCATGGTGCAGGGCATCGCGGTGGGTGGCGAATGGGGTGGCGCCGTCCTCATCGCCAGCGAACACGCGCCCAAGGAGAAGGCGCTGTCCTTCGGCGCCTTCGCCCAGCAGGGGTCCCCGGCCGGATCGATCCTGGCCACCGGGATGTTCGCGCTGCTCACCCAGCTGCCGGACGACGACTTCGACGCCTGGGGCTGGCGCGTGCCGTTCCTCTTCTCCGCCGTGATGGTGGTCATCGGCCTGGTGGTGCGGCTCAAGGTCGAGGAGTCCCCGGAGTTCGCCCGGCTGCGCGACGAGAAGCGGGTCGCGAAGGTGCCCCTGCGGGAGCTGGTCACCGGCCACCCCGGATCCCTCGTGCTCGGTGTGCTCGCCAGCTCCATCGGCATCGCCGCCACGTACTTCATCACCACCTTCGTCCTGTCCTGGTCCACCGACAGCCTCGGCATGGAGCGCTCCACCATGCTGAACGTGCTGCTCGTGTACAGCGTCCTGCAGTTCTTCACCCAGCCCTTCGGGGTGGTGCTGGCCGCCCGCTTCGGCCCGCGCCGCACCGTGGCGGCCCTGCTGAGCCTCAACTTCCTTTTGGTGCCGGTGATGTACGCCTGTGTCTCGACGACCCAGCCGGTCGTCGTGGGGCTCGGCATCTGTCTGCTGGGCATCACCGGCGCGATGAACTACGCGATCCTGGCCGGACTGCTCGCCGCCGCTTTCCCGATCTCCGTGCGCTACACCGGTATCTCCCTCTCCTACCAGCTGTGCTCGGCGCTCATCGGCGGTACGGCACCCCTGGTCGGCGAGTGGCTGCTGCACTCGACCGGCGGATCGATCGTGCCGGTCGTCATCTACCAGATGGTGCTGGTGGCCGTGTCCCTCATCTGCTCCCTGGCGCTGCTGAACCGCTCGCGGACGGCATAGCCGCCGCCGGGCCTTGGCCGAACGGTCAAAGCCACGGCCGGGTCTTTGGCCGATGCGTGCACCTCCCCGCCCGCTCGCTCACCCCATCATCAGGGGCCGTACAGCGCGGTGGCGCGGACAAGGGAGGCAATGTGAACGGTGTGCGAACACGACCACACGGCCGGCGGGCCCCGGCGCAGGCCACCGGTCGGGTCGGCAGGCTGACCCGCCGCCGGGAGGTGGCGGAGCTGGTCGCCGAGGCCGGCGGCGGTCCGCTCCGCCGCACCCTGGGCCTGACCCAGCTCACCCTGCTCAGCGTCGGCGCCACGCTCGGCACCGGGATCTTCGTGGTGCTCGGCGAGGCGGTGCCCCAGGCGGGCCCGGCGGTGGTGCTCTCCTTCGTCCTCGCCGGGGTCACCGCGCTGTTCTCCGCCCTGTCCTACGCCGAGCTCGCGGGCATGATCCCGGGCGCCGGGTCCTCGTACAGCTACACCTACGCCACCTTGGGCGAGCTGGTGGCCTGGGTGTGCGGCTGGTGTCTGATCCTCGAGTACGGCGTCTCCGTGGCCGCGGTCGCGGTCGGCTGGGGCCAGTACGTCAACGAACTGCTCCAGCTGACCGTCGGCCGGACCCTGCCCGACGCGCTCGCCGCCCCGCCCGGCGACGGTGGGGTGCTGAACGTCCCCGCCGCCGCCATCGTCGTCCTCGCCATGGTGGTGCTGTTGCGCGGCGCCCGGGAGAGCGCGGTGGTCAACACCGTGATGGTGGCGGTGAAGCTGGCCGCGCTCGTCATCTTCTGCGCGGTGGCCTTCACCGCCTTCCACGCCGGGAACTTCCGGCCGCTCTTCCCTCTCGGCACGGCCGGGATGACCGCGGGCGCCTCCTCGCTCTTCTTCTCCTACATCGGCTTCGACGCCGCCTCCACGGCGGGGAGGAGGCCAAGCACCCACAGCGCGATCTGCCGCGCGCCATCGTCCTCTCGCTCGGGCTGGTCACCGCCCTGTACTGCGCGGTCGCGCTGGCGGCGGTCGGCGCGATGCCCTGGCAGCGGTTCGCGGGCACCGAGGCCACGCTCAGCCAGGTCCTCGTCCGCTCCGTCGGCGGTGGCGACCTGTGGCCGATCCTGCTGTCCATCGGCGCGGTCGTCGCCACCACCAGCGTGGTCCTCACCGTGCAGTACGGGCAGATCCGCATCCTGTTCTCGATGTCCCGCGACGGGCTCGTCCCCGGCCTCTTCTCCAGGGTCCACCGGCGCACCGGGGTGCCGCGCGCGGGCACCGTCATCGTCTCCGCCTTCGTGGCCGTCCTCGCGGCGCTCATCCCGCTCGGCGACCTCGCCGATGCCACCAGCATCGGCACCCTCTTCGCCTTCGCCCTGGTCAACCTGGCCGTGCTGATCCTGCGCCGGCGCAAGCCGGACGCACCACGCGGCTTCCGGGTGCCGTTCGCGCCCGTGACACCCCTGCTGGGAGTGGCCTGCTGCGGGTATGTGATGTACGGGCTGGGGGCCGACACCTGGATCGCCTTCGGCGCCTGGATGGCGGCCGGCCTCGCGGTCTACGGGCTCTACGGCATCCGGCACTCCACCCTCGACCGACCCGCCCCCGAACCGGAGACCACCCCATGACCCCGCTCGATCCCGCCGCCGATGTGCTCGCGCTCACCCGCGCCCTGGTCGACATCCCCTCGGAAAGCGGCCACGAGGCCCCGCTCGCCGACGCCGTCGAGAGCGCGCTGCGCGCCCTGCCGTGGCTGACCGTCGAGCGGATCGGCCACTCCGTCGTGGCCCGCACCCACTTGGGCCGCGACCGGAGAGTGGTCATCGCCGGGCACCTGGACACCGTCCCGGACGCGGACAACCTCCCCTCCCGGCTGGACGGGGGACTGCTGTACG
Organism: Streptomyces violaceusniger; assembly: GCA_005405945.1. Taxonomy (GTDB): domain Bacteria; phylum Actinomycetota; class Actinomycetes; order Streptomycetales; family Streptomycetaceae; genus Streptomyces; species Streptomyces violaceusniger. The sequence continues at coordinate 1,289,764 of BJHW01000001.1, read as the reverse complement.
GCCTCGGGGCCTGCGACATGAAGGGCGGTGTCGCGGTGGCCCTCCGGCTCGCGGCGGCGCTCCCCGCGCCCACGCACGACATCACCTACGTGTTCTACGAATGCGAGGAGGTGGCCGGCGACCGCAATGGCCTGGCCAGGATCGCCGCGGAACGCCCGGCGCTGGTCGGGGCCGATCTGGCGATCCTCATGGAGCCCTCGGACGCCGGTGTCGAGGCGGGCTGCCAGGGCGTGCTGATGGCGGACATCGTCGTACGCGGCGAGCGGGCGCACACCGCCCGCGCCTGGAAGGGGGTCAACGCCGCCCACCGCGCCGCCGCCGTCCTGCGGCGCCTGGACGACCACACCGCCGAGCGGATCACCATCGACGGGCTGGAGTACCGCGAGGGGCTGAGCGCCGTGGCCGTGCGCGCGGGCGTGGCCGGGAACGTGGTGCCCGACCTGTGCGTCATCACGGTCAACCTGCGGTTCGCGCCCAGCCGTTCACCGCGGGAGGCCGAGGCATACGTACGCGACCTCTTCCCGGAGTACGAGGTCGAGATCACCGAGAACACCCCGGGCGCCCTCCCCGGCCTGGACCGGGAGGCGGCCGCCTCGCTCGTGGCGTACCTCGGCGCGGCGCCCCGCCCCAAACTGGGCTGGACCGATGTCGCCCGCTTCGCCGCGCTCGGCACACCGGCGCTCAACTACGGCCCCGGCGACCCGTCCCTGGCCCACACCGCGGGCGAGTACGTGCCGGTGGAGCAGCTGCGGGAGTGCGAGGCCCGGCTCATGGGCTGGCTCGGCTGAAGCCCCGCAGGGGCGCGGGCTGTGCCGATGTGCGGCTCCGCCGCGCGGGTGCGACCAGCCACGACGCCGCCGCGGACGATCGACGGCAGGTCGGGGCACTTCCAGCGGAGCGCTCAGGCGTTCGCACCCCGCAGCCCGGCGAGCGTGCGCAGCTGGAGCCAGAGCACCAGCCGCTCGTCCGGGTCGTCCAGGTCGATGCCCAACTGTGCCCGCGCCTGCCGCAGCCGGTAGCGGCAGGTGTTGGGGTGGACGGCCAGCAGCCGCGCCGCCCGCGCCATATCGCATCCGGCGTCCAGCCAGCACACCAGCGTCCGGGCGTAGTCCGTGCCGTGCCCGGCGTCGTACGCCATGATGTCGCGCCATGCCCCGGCCGCCAACTCCCGCCGCTCGCCGAGGAGTTCGCTGAGCCGGAGCAGTACGGCGCGGGCCCGGACCTCCTCCATGGCGGCCACCGTCTCCTCCGGGCCGAGCACCCGCAGCACCAGATCGGCGTCCTCCCGCGAGCCGCGGACCTCCGCCACCTCGGGCACCACATCGCCCAGACCGGCCCGCACCGGCACCCTCAGCGCCTGACCCGCGCGGCGCACGATGTCCTCGGCCAGCCTGCGCTGCCGCTCCCCGGCCCGCCCGTACGCCCCCGGCAGCAGCGCGTACACCACCCCGTCGACCAGCACACAGGCATGCCGCCCGTACCGCGCCTCGCACTGGAGCCGTACGAGGTCCAGCAGCCGCAGCGCGGCCTGCTCCCCGTCCGGCGCGCCCGCCGCCGCCCCTCCAGCGCGAAGGCGGCCACCCGCACCGGTGTGCCGGGGGCGAGCCCCAGGCGCTCGGCGGCGGTGGCGGGCTCGGCGGTGCCGTCCAGGAGACGGCGCAGCAGATCGCCGGTCATATGGCGGGACAGCTCCTGCGCCGCCCGCGCCCGCAGCAGGAGCAGGGCGGCCGTGGACGCGCCCTGGGCCAGCGCCTCCTCGGCGTCCGGCGCGAGGGTCCCGTCGTCGACGACCCACAGCGAGCCGAGGGTCTCACCGCCCGCCCGTACGGCCACGGCCAGCCGCGGCAGTTCCTCGGCGCTGAGGGCGGGCAGGCGCACCGGCCCCTGGGAGGCGAACAGCACCCGGTACTGCTCGGTGTTCTCGGGGCTGCCCGGCACCTGACGGCCCAGGATGCCCTGGCGCCGGGGCTCGTCCACGGGCTGCCCGGGGATGGTGGAGTGGGCGAGGATGCGCTGGCGCGGATCCTCGATCACGGTGGCGCCGCCCACGGCCGTGGCCACGGCGCCCGCGAGCGAGAACAGATCGCCGAGCGCGGCGCCGCCCGCGGGGGAGGGCCGGGCCCCGACCGCCCCGGCCAGCAGCAGATGGACATGGTGCCAGGCGGCATCCTCGTCCACGGTGAGCAGGGCCAGCCCCCGCTCCCGCGCCCGGTCGGCGGCGTCCGCGAGCCCCTGCGGGGACGAGGGTCCCTGCTCGGACGCGAGCACGTGCCCGGACGAGGGTCCCTGCCCGGATGAGGGTCCCTGCCCGGATGAGGGTCCCTGCCCGGATGAGGACCCGTCCCCGCCGCGTACGACGAGACCTACCATCCGCGCGGCCGCCGCCTCGTCCACCAGCGCCGCGGCCGCGTCCGCCCGCACCCCGACCGCCAGCAGCAGGGCGCCGGGCGCCCGGTCCGGGAACGGGGCGTGGGCGTCGTACAGCAGCACCTCGGTGACGGGTGTGGTGAGCCCGGCAGGGGCGGTGAGCAGTCGCAGCGCGGGCTCGCCCAGCGTGTCCAGAAGCTCCCCGAGGGTGCGGGTGTCCATGGGGGGTACCGGGCCTTCCAGGGGGCTGACGCGCGAGGCGATTGGCTGATCGCAACAGGACCCTAGGCCGCGCTTGTGCGTCCGGACAAGCCGGGCGCGGGCACGCCCCGGGAGACTCGGGCCCATGACATCAGTGACGATGGACGCCGAGGCGCTGGCCACCGCCGCCGCCCGCGCCGCCGGGGTCGCCGTCCGCACCGTCCACGACGTGGCCGGTGTCCAGGCGGTGGCCGACTTCTTCGCCGAGGTGTGGCGGCTGCCGCGCGCCAACCCGCCCTACCCGGCCGAGGTGCTGCACAGCATCGTCCACGCGGGCGGCGCGGTGCACGCCGCGTATACGACCGGACCGGGCGGCGAGCGGCTGTCCGGTGCCGCGGTCGCGGTCTTCGGCCCGCCGGCCGACCGGGAGGCGTACTCGCTCGTGGCCGCCGCCACCGCCTCCGACCGGGGCGTCGGCCACGCCGTCAAACAGGCCCAGCGCGGCTGGGCCCTGGAGCGCGGGGCCCACACCATGCGCTGGACCTTCGACCCGCTGGTCGCCCGCAACGCCCGCTTCAACCTGGTCAAGCTGGGCGCCGTCGGGGTCGAGTACCTGGTCGACCTCTACGGCCCCATGAACGACGGGGTGAACGACGGCGACGAGAGCGACCGGCTCACCGCCCGCTGGGACCTCCTCGCCCGACCCGCACCCGCACCCGCGCCCGCGCCCGCGCCCGCGCCCGCACCCGCGCCCGCACCCGCACCCGCACCCGACCCCGCCGACGACACCGACGACCGGTCAGCCGCCCCGGTCGTCCGCCACGCCCCCGACGGCGGCCCGCTCGCCGCCCGCCACGCGGACCGGCTGTGGTGCAGGGTGCCCGGGGACGTCGTCGCGCTGCGCACCGCAGACCCGGCCCTGGCGCTGCACTGGCGGCACGCCGTGCGCGAGGTCTTCACCGAGGCTTACGCCGAGGGCTTCCGGGCGACCGCGATGTCCCGCGACGGCTGGTACCGGCTCATCCGGAACCCCGCCCCGACCCCCCCGGAGAGGACCCGCGGCCATGAGGCTCGAACGTGCCGAACTGCTCCATGTCTCCCTTCCGCTGATCACTCCCTTCCGCACCTCCTTCGGGACGATGACCGGCAAGGACACCTTTCTGCTGCATATCGTCACCGACCGGGCCGAGGGCTGGTCGGAGTTCGCCGCCGACCCGGAGCCGCTGTACTGCGCGGAGTTCATCGCCGGCGCCGAGATCGTGATCCGAGACTTCCTGCTGCCCCGGGTGGCCGCCCTCCCCACCCTCACGACGGCGGCCCTCGCCCCCGCCATGGCCGTCGTCAAGGGCCATGAGCTGGCCAAGGCAGCCCTGGAGACCGCGCTGCTCGACGCGGAACTCCGCGCCCACGGCATGCCGCTCGCCACCTTCCTCGGCTCGGTGCGCGAGCGGGTGCCCGCCGGGGTGTCCGTGGGCATCAAGGACTCCCTCCCCGAGCTGATCGACGACGTCGAGCGGTATCTCGCCGAGGGCTATGTGCGCATCAAGCTGAAGATCGAGCCGGGCTGGGACGTGGAGCCGGTGCGCGCGGTACGGAGGCGGTTCGGCGAGGCGCTGCCGCTGCAGGTCGACGCCAACACCGCGTACACCCTCGCCGACGCCGAACACCTCAGGAAACTCGACGAGTTCGGGTTGCTGCTCATCGAGGAGCCGCTGGAGGAGAACAACCTCCACGCCCACGCCCGGCTGCAGCGGCGGCTGACCACCCCGGTCTGCCTGGACGAGTCCATCCACAACGCGCGCGACGCCGCGTCCGCGATCGCGATGGACGCCTGCCGGGTCATCAACATCAAACCGGCCCGGGTCGGCGGCTATCCGGAGGCCCGCCGCATCCACGACCTCGCCGCCGCCCACGGCGTCCCGGTGTGGTGCGGGGGCATGCTGGAGACCGGTATCGGACGCGCCCCCAACCTGGCCCTCGCCGCCCTGCCCGGCTGTACCCTGCCCGGTGACACCTCGGCCTCAAGCCGGTACTTCGCCGAGGACATCACCGAGCCGTTCGTCCTCCAGGACGGCCACCTCCCGGTGCCCACCGCGCCCGGCATCGGCATCGACCCGCTCCCGGACGCCCTCGCCCGCTTCACCACGGCCCGGCGGCAGCTGTACCCGTGCTGACCCGCGCCCGCCGCGGGCGGGTGAAGAAACGGGCGGTCTGCCGCCGGTCCTCGCGGTGTTCCGGACCGCCCCGGTAGAGCACCGGACGCCGGAACCGGGACGGCAGCTTCTCCACCGTCTCGACGCCGAGCCCGGCCTGCACGGTGGCGGTGGCGCGCAGCACGGCGCGGGCCTCCTCGTAGCCGGACACCTGCCAGATCCCGTCGGGCCCCCACCGCACCGGACAGCCGTCTCCGTCCGGCCCCCGGCCGACCCTGCGCTCCCCGTAGTGGTCCATGGGCGGCACCTCCCGGCCCAGACTAGGAGTAGCGCGACGCCCAGACTAGGAGTAGCGCGGCCACCTTACGAGGCCCTGACCGTGCTTTCCCCGGTCTACGCTCCCTTTCATGGACAGCGAGAACCCTCTGGGGCGCTTTCTGCGCGCCCGCCGTGAACGAGTGCGGCCCGAGGACGTGGACATCCCGCCCGTCGGCCGGCGCCGGGTGGCGGGGCTGCGCCGGGAGGAGGTCGCCCTGCTGGCCGGGGTCAGCACCGACTACTACGTACGGCTGGAGCAGGGCCGGGAGCGGCATCCGTCGGCGCAGGTGGTCGAGGCGCTGGCCCGGGCGCTGGTGCTGGAGGAGGACGCGGCCGCCCATCTGCACCGGCTGGCCCGTCCGGCCCCCGGTCGGCGCCGCCCGGCCGCGCGGCGGGAGCGGGTGAGCCCGACCCTGCTGCGGATGATGGAGGGCTGGCCGCGGACCCCGGCCGTGGTCCTGGGGCGCTGTCTGACCGTACTGGCCCACAACACCCTGGGCGGGGCCCTCTTCGACGGGCACACCCACAGCCGGGACCTGGTGCGGCTGGTCTTCCTCGACCCGGACGCGCGGGAGTTCTACCCCGACTGGGACCGGGTGGCGGTCAACACCGTCGGCGGGCTCCGCGCGGCGGCCGGAGTCGACGCCGATGACCCCGAACTGGTCGCCGTCGTCGGGGAGTTGTCGCTGAAGAGCGAGACCTTCCGGCGGCTGTGGGCCCGCCATGACATCCGCCAGAAGACGCATGAGACCAAGCGCTTCCGGCACCGCCTGGTCGGTGAGCTGACGCTGGAGTACGAGGCACTGACCGTGAACAGCGCCCCCGGCCAGCAGCTCATCGTCTACCAGGCCGAGCCGGGCAGCCCGTCCGAGCAGGCGCTGGCCCTGCTGGGCAGCCTCACCGCCGACGTGGTGGAGGCGCCCCACGACCCCATGAGCACCACGACGAAGGACTCTTCCGCATGACCGTCAATGACTCGCCCGTCTGGTTCATCACCGGCTGCTCCACCGGTCTGGGCCGGGCACTGGCCACCGCCGTCCTCGGCCACGGCCACCGCGCGGTGGTCACCGCCCGTGACCCCCGGCAGGTGGCCGACATCGTCGCCGGGCACGGGGACCGCGCGCTGGCCCTGGCGCTCGACGTCACCGACAAGGACCGGGTGGCGGAGGCGGTGCGGGAGGCGGAAACCGCCTTCGGCCGCATCGACGTACTCGTCAACAACGCCGGTTACGGTTATCTCGCCGCAATCGAGGAGGGCGAGGACGAGGAGGTCCGGGCCCTGTTCGACACCAATGTCTTCGGCCTGGTGGACGTTACCCGCGCGGTGCTGCCGGGCATGCGCGCCCGCCGCGCCGGCCACATCGTGAACATCTCCTCCCTCGGCGGCCTGGCCGCCTTCGGCGCCACCGGCTATTACCACGCCACCAAGTTCGCCGTGGAGGGCCTGTCCGAATCGCTCGCCGCCGAGGTGGCCCCGCTGGGCATCAAGGTGACGATCGTCGAACCGGCCGCCTTCCGCACCAACTGGTCCGGCCCCTCCATGCGCCAGTCCGCCCGCACCATCGACGACTACGCCGGAACCGCGGGCGCACGGCGCGCCGGCACCCTCGCCACCTATGGCCACCAGCCCGGCGACCCGGTCCGCGCGAGCGAGGCCATCATCGGCGCGGTGGAGGCGGCGGAACCCCCGCTGCGGCTGCTGCTGGGCAAGGCCGCCTACGACATCGCGCAGGCCCGGCTGGACTCCCTCAGGGTCACCTTCGACACCTGGCGCGAGGTGACCCTCGGAGCTGACTACCCGGTGGCCGCGACGTCCTAGGGGCGTCCGACGCATCGTGCCGCCTGCGGCGGGCTTCTCCCCTCCCCGCCCCTTCCCGAAACTGGGGCGCCCCAGACCCCGCCCCGGGGCTCCGCCCCAGTGGCCTCGATGCTGGGGCTTTGCCCCCGGCCCCGTCCGGGGCGTGCGCAGCCAGCCGGCCAGGTTCCCGACCGCCTCGGCGTCGGCGCGGCTGAGTCGCAGCCATGTCTCCTGCACGGCGTCGTCCGCCTCGCTGAGCGAGCCGAGCATCCGGTAGGCGATCGCCCGCAGCCGGCCGCGGTGGGTTTCGAACCGCTCCGCCAGCCCCCTTCCGGCCGGACCGTCGGCGGTCGACCCCCGGGAGCGGATCCACACCCCCGGCGGGCCCAAGGCCACGGTCACCCCGCGGGAGATGACGATCACCGACATCCGGGACACGGTGGCGGAGTACCGCGCGGCCGCGGTGAACGCCAGCCGCGCCGGTTTCGACGGAGTCGAGATCCACGCCCTGGGCTCGTTCCTGATCCCGCAGTTCCTCAATCCACGGCTGAACCTCCGCCGCGACGCCTACGGCGGCGACCCGGCCGGGCGGCGGCGACTGCTGATGGAGATCGTCGACGCGGTGGCCGCGGTCTGGGAGGGCCGCCGGGTGGGCGTGCGCCTGTCGCCGTACTGGACCGCCGAGCGGTTCACCGCCGACGCGCGGACCCTCGCGGACTACGACGCGCTCGTGGACGAACTGGGCGATCGCTCCCTGGCCTATCTGCATCTGCGCGGACCGGCCCCCGCCGCGCCCGGCGCCGCCCCCGACCACGACGCCTTCGCCCGTTACCGCCGCCTCTTCGACGGCCCGCTGATCGCCAACCACGGCTTCGACCGGGAGACCGGCAACGCGGTGATCGGGGCCGGGCTCGCGGACGCCGTCTCCTACGCCACCCACTTCGTGGCCAACCCCGACCTCGTGGCCCGGTTCGCCCTGGACCACGAGCTGGCGGCGGGCGACCCGGGCACGTACTACACCGGCGGGGCGGGCGGCCATGTCGACTATCCGGCGAGCCGCTGGGGGACGGCGTCAGGCGTTGAGGACGCCCGCGCCGAGCAGCCCGAACAGCGCCGCGCCGATCACGATCCGGTAGAGCACGAAGGCGTTGAACGAATGCTTGGCGACGAACTTCAGCAGCCAGGCGATCGAGACGTAGGCCACGGCGAAGGACACCACCGTGCCCACCGCGAGCGGCATCGTGCCCACGCCACCGCCCATGGCGTCCTTGAGCTCGTAGAGCCCCGCGCCGGTCAGCGACGGAATGCCCAGGAAGAACGAGAGCCGGGTGGCGGCCACCCGGTCCAGGTCGAGCATGAGGCCGGTGGCCATCGTGGCGCCCGAGCGGGAGAAGCCGGGGAAGAGCAGCGCGAGGATCTGCGAGGAGCCGACCAGCATCGCGTCCTTGACGCTGGTGTCGTCCTCCCCGCGCTTGTGGCGGCCCATCCGGTCGGCCAGCCACATCAGCCCGCTGCCCACGATCAGCGAGGTGGCCACCACCCACAGGGAGGCGAGCGGGCCCTCGATCAGCGGCTTGGCCGCCAGGCCCACGACCACGATGGGGATGGTGGCGTAGATGACCCACCAGGCGAATTTGTAGTCGTGGTGGTACCGCTCCTCGCGGTTGACCAGCCCCCGCGCCCACGCGGTGGCGAAGCGGCGGATGTCGCGGAAGAAGTACAGCAGGACGGCGGCGATGGCGCCGACCTGGATCACCGCGGTGAAGGCCACGACGGACGTGTCGTCCACCGGGATGTCCATCAGCCCCTCAGTGATCTTGAGGTGGCCGGTGGACGAGACCGGGAGGAATTCCGTGACCCCCTCCACGACGCCGAGAACGACGGCCTGTCCGATGTTGATCGCGCTCACGTGATCCGTCCCGCCGGTGTCTTTCCGTGATCGGTTGTCCACGGGACGGTAGACGATGGATCGGCACGGTGGCCAATCAGCGAAGCGAACGGCCCGCCGAGATCGGGCATCGCCGCGGCCCGTGCCCGTACGGAGTGGGGCACGGGCCGCCGCGGGAGGTCAGGCGGCCGGACCGGAGCCGCTGAGCAGGCTCCGCACACCGTTGGCCGAGAGGGTGACGGCCTCCGGGGCGCCCGCGTCGATGGTCAGCGAGAGCTCTTCGGAGGGCCATCCCTGGGCCAGCGCGCCCAGCGGCACCAGGTGGTACCGCTCGATCTGGGGCAGGGCCTGGTGCATCCGGGCCGGGGTGGTGAAGACCGGTACCAGCTGCGCGCCGTCCTCCTGCTGGAACACGGGCAGGGTCACGGCCTGCGGGTCCGTCTCCTCTCCGGTCTCGGCGGAGGGGAGGAGAACCTCACTGTTGGCAAGGGTGTTCAGCGCCGACTCGTCCGCCCGGTCGGCCGCCAGCTCGCCGAGGGCCTGCTGGGTGGCGGAGACGTTTTCATCGGAAGGGCTGGTCATGATTCCGTCCATGGATCGGGTTTGGGTCTTCATGGGTTTCTGGGTCCCAGAGCGGCTCGAGTGAACAGCCGCGGCTGGCTCGAATACCCCGCCTCAGGGAACTCACACGTTCCGTTCCGCCTCGATTCCTCCGCGGGCCGCGAGGAATATGCCCCGGGCTACGACCTGGCCCAGCCCAGCGACCGCTCGACCGCCCGCCGCCAGCTCTCGTACTCCGCCTCCCGCCGCGCGGGGTCCATCGTGGGCATCCACTGGGCCGCGCGGTGCCAGTTGCGGCGCAGCCCCTCCAGATCCGGCCAGTAGCCGGAGGCGAGCCCGGCGGCGTAGGCCGCGCCGAGGGAGACGGTCTCGGAGACCATGGGGCGCACCACGGGCATGTCCAGGACGTCGGCCAGGAACTGCATCAGCAGATTGTTCGAGGTCATCCCGCCGTCCACCTTCAGTTGGCGCAGCGGCCGAGGCGAGTCGGCGTTCATGGCGTCGACCACCTCCCGGGTCTGCCACCCGGTGGCCTCCAGGACGGCCCGGGCCAGATGCCCCTTGGTGATGTACGAGGTGAGCCCGACGATCACCCCGCGCGCGTCGCTGCGCCAGTGCGGGGCGAACAGCCCGGAGAAGGCGGGGACGATGTAGCAGCCGCCGTTGTCCTCGACGCCCCGGGCGAGGGTCTCGATCTCCGGGGCGCTGTGGATCAGCCCCAGGCGGTCGCGGAACCACTGCACCAGGGAGCCGGTGACGGCGATCGGGCCCTCCAGGGCGTAGACCGGCGGTTCGCCGCCGACCTTGTAGCCCACCGTGGTCAGCAGCCCGTGCCGGGACCGTACGAGCTCGGTGCCGGTGTTGACCAGGAGGAAGCTGCCGGTGCCATAGGTGCACTTGGCCTCGCCGGGGGCGAAGCACGTCTGCCCGAACAGGGCCGCCTGCTGATCGCCGAGGGCCGCGCAGATCGGGACGTCCGGCAGCAGGGCGCGGGCCATGCCGTAGCACTCGGCGGAGGAGCGGATCTCCGGCAGCATCGCCCGGGGCACATCGAAATAGGCCAGCAGTTCATCGTCCCAGGCCAGGCTGCGGATGTTCATCAGCATGGTGCGGCTTGCGTTGGTGGCGTCGGTCAGGTGCAGTCCGCCGTCGGGCCCTCCGGTGAGGTTCCAGATCAGCCAGCTCTCCATCGTGCCGAACAGCACCTCGCCGCGCTCCGCGCGCTCGCGCAAGCCGTCGACGTGGTCGAACAGCCAGCGCAGCCGTGGCGCGGAGAAGTAGGTCGTGGGCGACAGACCGCAGCGCTCCAGGAAGAAGTCGTCACCGGTGGTCCGCCGCAGCTCCTCGACATAGCCGCTGGTGCGGGTGTCCTGCCAGGTGATGGCATGGCCCACGGGAACGCCGGTGCGGCGGTCCCAGACCACCGTGGTCTCGCGCTGGTTGGCGATGCCGATCGCGGCGATCTGCTCGGGCCTTATCCCCGCGCCCTCCAGGGCCCGGGGGACGACGACACGGCGCAGATGGGACCAGATCTCGGTGGGGTCGTGCTCGGCCCAGCCGGGCCTGGCGAAGTACTGCTCGTGTTCTCGCTGGCCGACCGAGACCAGCCGTCCCTGGTGGTCGAAGAGGATGCACCGGGTGGACATGGTGCCCTGGTCGATGGACATCACATAGCGTTCAACCATGGCCTGGCCTGCCTTCGGGCGGGTTGGAGCAGGGCACGGGGCATCACCAGCGGCCCGCGCCGAGATCGCGGGAGATCGCCCGGGCGGCGTCGCGCGTCAGCCCGACGAGCGAGCCGTGCGGCCGTCCCTTGCTGTCGCAGAGGCGGTCCACGGCGCCGGAGACGCCGACGGCGCCCACCACCAGGCCGCCCTGTCCGCGGATCGGCGCGGCGATGTCCGCCTCGCCCATCATCATTTCCTGTGCCGCGAACGCCCACCCGATGTCGCGGATCTCGGCCAGCGCCCGGCTCAGCTGCTGGGGCGAGTCCAGCGTGTGCCGGGTGTAGCGCTCCAGTTCGGTTTCCATGAGCGGCTCCAGGGGAGTCGTCCCGTACGCCAGCAGGATCTTGCCCAGCGCGCTGGCGTGCAGGGGTAGCAGCGAGCCCACGTCCAGGGTCTGGAAGGTGTCATCGGGCCGGAAGACGTGGTGGACGATGAGGACCTTGCCCTCCAGGGGCACTCCGAGGCGGACCGCCTCACCGCTGCGCGCGGCCAGGGCGTCGGTCCAGTTGATGGAGCGGGACCGCAGCTCGTTGATGTCGAGATAGCTGGTCCCCAGGTGCAGCAGCGCCGCGCCGAGCTGGTACTTTCCCGTCGCCTTGTCCTGTTCGACGAAGTCGACGCTCTGCAGCGTGCGCAGGATGCCGTGCGCGGTGCCCTTCGCGAGGCCGAGCGAGGCCGCCACCTCGCCCAGGCTGAGCCGACCCGAACCCTGGGCGAGCAGCCGCAGGATCGCCGCCGCCCGCTCGATGGACTGCACCGGGCCGGCCATGTCGCGATCGTAGCTCTTCGGCCAGTGGCACAGCCTGTCGGCGAGAACGTCGAACGTTCGGCAATGCCGACCAGGATTCGTTGACCCCGGAGGATGGGACCCATAGCGTCCGTATCGGGACAAGAAGACCAGTATGCCGATGGGTGGCCCGAAGGGTGCCCGGCAGAGCGACACCACCCGGCTTGGAGAGGAGGAGACGTGTCGGAACAACTGAGCCTGCCGACGCCCGGCGCCACCGGTCCCGGTATCACCGGGCACGGCGTGACCGAGCAGGTCGCGGGGCCCGTCGATCTCACCGACGTCCGTCTCATCGGCTCCCAGGCGCCGGACCCGGCCTCCCCGATGGCGTCGGCGGCTACCCGCGGCGAAATCCCGGGCCGACCGCCGGCGGCGATGCGCGATGAGGCCCCGGACCGGCCCTCGGCGGACGAGGCCGGCGACCATGTCCTGCCCGTCCCGCACATCTGCGAGGCCGTCGCCACCGTACGGCGGCGGGCGCACGCGCTGCTGTCCGAATGGGAGCTGTCGGCCGACCGGCTCGACGAGGCGCTCATGGTGATCTCGGAGCTGGTCACCAACGCGATCCTGCACGCCCTGCCCCCGGCCGTGCTGCGGCTGAGCTGGACCGAGTGCGAGGGCCGCGCGGGCCTGCGCATCGAGGTCACCGACGGTGGCCCGATCCCCGCCGATCAGCGGGCGGACGAGGACATCGAGCCGGATGAGCACGGCCGCGGGCTCGGCATCGTCACCGCGCTGTCCACGCGCCACGGCAGCCACACCTGCCATGAGGGCATCACCTGGTGGGCGGACCTGCCGGCCGCCTAGTCCTTCTGACGGATCTCCGTGGCGTCGCGGCGCCCGGCACGCCCTCTCGCCGCACCGCACGAAAGCCCGAGTAGCTCCGCTACGAGGGCCTCCGCGCGGCGCGCCGAGAGCACGCCCCGGCTGCGGTCTTCGGCCGCTGCGCGGCGGGCGCTCCTTCCTCCACGGAGATCCGCCAGAAGGACCCTAACCGACGGCCCGGTCCCAGGTGACCGGGAGCCGGTGGACTCCGTAGATCAGCATGTCGTGGCGCAGCGGCACCTCGTCGGGCGGCACCGCCAGGCGGAGCGTGGGGAAGCGCCGCAGCAGGGCCGGAAAGCCCGTCCGCATCTCCATCCGCGCCAGATGCTGGCCCAGACACTGGTGGATGCCGTGGCCGAAGGCGATCTGATCGCCCGGGTCGCGGGTGACGTCCAGGGTGTCCGGGGCGGCGAACCGCGAGGGGTCCCGGTTGGCCGAGGCCAGCGCCCCGACCACCGTCTCCCCGGCCCGTACCCGCGCCCCGGCGATCTCGAGGTCCTCCCGGGCGACCCGTACGATCCCGAACTGGACGATGGTCAGATACCGCAGCAGCTCCTCGACCGCGTGGTCGATCAGCTCGGGCCGCTCGCGCACCCCGCGCGACTGCTCGGGGTGGCGCAGCAGCGCGTAGGTGCCCAGGGACAGCATGTTCGCCGTCGTCTCATGGCCCGCGACGAGCAGCAGCAGCCCCACACCGGTCAGCTCCTCGGCGGTCAGCCCGGCCGCCGTGGCGCTGCCGGGGCCGCCGGGCGTGCCGTTATCGCCGTTGACCAGACGCGAGAGCAGCGCCTCGTCCGGCCGGTGCCGCTTGGCGCCGATCAGCCCCCGCATGTACTCCCACAGCGCGTCCCGGGCCGCGTAGACCTCCTCCTCGCGCTGGCCGAGCCGGAGCAGAACGGTGGCCCACCGCTGGAAGTCGGCCCGGTCCTCGTACGGCACCCCCAGCAGCTCGCAGATCACCAGCGACGGGATCGGCTGGGCGAAGGAGGTCACCAGGTCGGCCGGGGACCGGAGCGCTCCATCGCGGCCAGGTGGTCCTCGACGATCTCCTCGATCCGCGGTCCCAGCCCCGCAGCCCCCGCGCGGTGAACCACTTGCTCAGCAGTCGCCGGTAGCGGGTGTGCTCGGGTGGGTCCATGCCGATGAACGAGCCCAGCATGCGGCGGTCGTCCGGGCGGACCGGAAACGCGTGCACCGGTGAGGAGGCGCGGCGGCGGTCCGAGCTGAAGCGGTCGTCCGCCAGCAGCCGCGTCACGTCCTCGTGCCGGGTGAGCAGCCAGCCCGCCTTGCCGTCCGGAAAGGCCAGCCGACTGGCCCCGCCCTCCTCCCGCAGCGCCGCGTAGGCACCGGGCGGGTCGAAGGGGCAGTCGCGGTGTCTGGGCAGCGGCGCCGGAGCCGACGCGCGTGATGTGACGGACACGGAAACGCTCCCTTCGAAGGCGAACCGAGTCCCTCCCTTTCGAGCCTAGCTCCGCACGGTGGGCCGGGCGACGCGAGCCCTACGGCATACGGCATACGGCATACGGCAACGGGCCCCCATCGCGGGCGGTTTCCCGGGCCGGTGCGGCACCGCTCGCCGTGGCCTTCATGATGTGGAGGGGCCTTCACGCTGTGGCGGGGGCTTCATGGTGTGGCCGGGGCGGGGTGGACCCCGGGAGGTCCCGGGAGCGCCGGATGGGGGAGAAGAGAAGGATCAGCCCGGCGAGCGGAATGCCCGCCGAGGTGATCCACATGGCGGCGCGCAGGCCCAGCGCGGTGCCGAGCGCACCGCCGAGCAGAGCCCCGAGGGGCAGCGTTCCATAGCTGACGAACGCCGATGTCGCGGTGAGCCGCCCGAGGAGCTCCGGCGGGCAGTAGCGCTGCTGAAAGCTCGCCTTGATCACATTGCCGCCCACCACACCGGCGGTGACGCAGACACCGCCCGCCACGAAGAGCACCAATCCGGGCCCCTCGACGGTCATCGGCATGAGCAGGGCGCCCACGGCCAGCCCCACTTCGAACACGAGGGTCGCCCGTGCGTCGCCGACCCGGGCGGCGACGCGGCGGGCGCAGAACGCCCCGGCGACGCCTCCGAGGCTGACGGCCGAGATGAGGCCGCCGACCAGCCCCGGTGACAGACCGATGGTCCGGACCAGGAAGACCACCTGAATCGACTGGTATCCCATCAGCGCCAGATTGGACGCGGCCGCGAAGAGCGTCAGGGTGCGCAGCCACCGGTCGCCTGCGATCAGCCGCAGCCCCTCGGCCACCTCGCGGGCCAGCGCGCGGGCGGGCGCTCGGCCCGGGGGACGCGCGGTTCGCGGAAGCGGATGCCGGTCAGGCAGAGAAGGGAGACCGATAAGGTCGCGGCGTTGACGAACATCCCGTTCACCGCGCCCGCCAGCTGTGCGATCAGACCGCCGGAGCCCTGTCCGGCGATCTGCGCGGCGGACGCGCTGCCGTGCAGTTTGGCATTGCCCTCGGGCTGGTCGGCGGGGTCCAGGAGCCCGGCGAGATACGCGCTGTAGGCGGTTTGGAAGAACACCGCCGCCGTACCCGTCAGCAGGGCGACGGCCAGCAGCACTCCGACGCTCAGCAGACCGGACCGGGCGGCCACCGGGACGGACGCGAACAGCACCAGCGAGACCACCGCGGCGGCCACCATGACCGGCCTTCTGGGCAGCCGGTCCACCCACGCCCCCGCCGGAAGGCCGATGAGCAGCCACGGGGCCCAGGCGGTGGCGGCCAGCAGACCGACCTCGAAGGTGTCCGCGTGCAGGGTGGAGACCGCGATCAGCGGCATCGTCACAACGGTGACGGCCGAACCGTACTTCCCCGCGGTCTCACCGCACCACAGCAGCCGGAAGTCGCGGTGGCGCCGCAGCAGGCGACCGGGGGGTCTGGGAGTCACGCCGGTCAGGCTCCTCGGTCGGGAAGAAGGGCGGCCGCGTGGCGGAGAAGCGCGTGCAGGGCCGGGTTGTCGTTGTTCTTGCGCCACACGAGGTTGAGTTCTACCGGCTCCGGAGTGGTCAACTCCACCGATTTGAAGACGATGCCCGGGTAGCGCGGCCGGGCGGCGGTCTCCGGGACCAGGGCCACTCCCCAGCCGCCGTTCACCAGCGCCAGGATGGTGTGGACCTGGCTCAGGTACTGGGAGAAGACCGGGGTGGCGTGTGCGGCACGGAAGATGCTGATGAGCAGCTCGTTGAAGTAGCGCGCCTCGATGGGCGAGTACATCAGCAGTTCCTGCCCGTCGAAGTCGGCCACTCTCAGCGGCCCTTCACCCGCCGCCAGCGGATGCCCGGTCGGCAGGGCGGCGAGCAGCCGCTCCCGGGCCGCGGGCCGGGAGCGCAGATCCGGTCCGGTGACCGAGGGCCGCACCAGGCCCAGGTCCAGGCTCTGCTCGGTGACGGCCTCCAGCTGGTCACGGGTGACCATCTCGCGCAGGGTGATCTCCGCGCCCGGCATGGCCGCACGCGCGATCTCCAGCAGTGTGCCGAGCACGGAGTGGGCGCTGGCCGCGGTGAAGCCGATGGCGATGCTCCCCGCCTCGCCCGTGGCCACCTGCTGGGCGGCGAGCACGGCGTGCTCGGACTGGCGCAGGATGCGGCGGGCCTCGGTGAGGAAGGCGCGTCCCGCGGGGGTGAGCCGCACCGAGCGGTTGGTGCGCTCCAGCAACTGGACCCGCAACTCGGTCTCCAGCAGCTGGATCTGGCGGCTCAGCGGCGGCTGGGTCATCTTCAGCCGCTCCGCGGCCCGGGTGAAATGCAGCTCCTCGGCGACCGTCACAAAGCTGGTGAGTTGCATGAGCGTGAACAACGATGCTCTCCCGGTATCAACGCATGCCAATTTTAAGTTAGACGTAGATCGTCCGGCGACCTTAGCTTGCAAAGGAGCTCGTCGGCCGCCCGGGGCGGTTCCGACGACATCCACTCGCCCCGCACACGGGCTCATACACAGGGACAACACGTGGTGACCACATCGCATACGGCAACGCAGGCCGCGCAGCAGGCAGGTGAGGCGACCCTCGACCGGGTCTCCTGGATCCGAGTGTCCTCGGTCGTCCTTCCCCTGGCCACTCCCATCAGCGACGCCAAGGTGCTCACCGGGCGCCAGAAGCCGATGACGGAAGTGGCCTTCCTCTTCGTCGAACTCGCCACCGAGGAGGGACACGAGGGCATCGGCTTCAGCTACTCCAAGCGCGCCGGAGGGCCCGGCCAGTTCGCCCACGCCCGGGAGATCGCGCCCACCCTCCTCGGCGAGGACCCCAGCGACATCGCCAAGATCTGGACGAAACTGGTGTGGGCCGGCGCCTCCGTGGGCCGCAGCGGGCTGTCCACGCAGGCGATCGCGGCCTTCGACATCGCCCTGTGGGACCTCAAGGCCAAGCGGGCCGGGCTGCCGCTGGCCAAGCTGCTGGGCGCACACCGCGACACCGTCCGCTGCTACAACACCTCCGGTGGCTTTCTGCACACGCCGACCGAGCAACTGCTGGAGAACGCGACGGCCTCCCTGGCCAGCGGAATCGGCGGTATCAAGATCAAGGTGGGCCAGCCGGACGGCAAGGAGGACCTGCGCCGGCTGACCGCCGTACGGGAGCACCTGGGCGACGACGTACCGCTCATGGTGGACGCCAATCAGCAGTGGGACCGGCCCACCGCACAGCGCATGGGGCGCGCCTTCGAGGAGTTCGGCCTGGTCTGGATCGAGGAGCCGCTGGACGCCTATGACGCTGCCGGTCACGCGGCCCTCGCCGCCTCGCTGGACACCTCCGTGGCCACCGGGGAGATGCTGGCCAGCGTGGCCGAACACTGGGAGCTGATACGCCACAGCGCGGCGGACATCATTCAGCCCGACGCACCGCGCATCGGCGGCATCACCCAGTTCCTCAAGCTGGCCACCCTCGCCGAGCAGCACCATCTGCAACTCGCCCCGCACTTCGCGATGGAGATTCACCTCCATCTCGCGGCCGCCTATCCGCAGGAGCCGTGGGTGGAGCACTTCGACTGGCTGGAGCCGCTGTTCAACGAGCGGCTGGAGATCCGCGACGGCCGGATGCGGGTGTCCGCACGGCCCGGTCTCGGCATCACCCTCAGCGAGCAGGCCCGCGCCTGGACGGGTGCCGAGGCGGAGTTCGGCGCCCGATAAGCCCGTTTCGCGCCCGCGCCGGTCATGGATCCCATGGCCATACCCATTGACCGGCGGTGTTCACCCCTCTAGCCTCCATCTGCATATATAGACGGAGTGCATGTACGTGGACTCCTTGGTCCGTCTGGCAGCCGTTCGAGTCTCCGGCTCAACCGGCCGCAGTTCAAAGGGAACTGAAGACATGCCTCTAGTCGTCGTCGGAATCAGCGTGGCGATCCTGCTGTTTCTCATGACCAAGCTGAAGCTCAACGGCTTCATCGCCCTGCTCCTCGTGGCCGTCGGCGTCGCGCTGGTGCAGGGGGTCGAGATGGAGAAGATCCCCGATGTCCTCGGAGAGGGCGTCGGGGGTCAGATCGGCGACACCATGCTCGTCGTCGGTCTGGGCGCCATGGTCGGCCGGGTCATGGGCGACTGCGGCGCCGCCCAGCGCATAGCCAACACCCTCATCGACACCTTCGGACTGCGCTGGGTCCAGGTGGCGATGGTGGTCACCGCCATGCTCATCGGCGTGACCATGTTCTACGAGGTGGCCTTCGTCATCATCGTGCCGGTGGCGTTCACCATCGTCCGGGTCACCCGCAAGAACCTGCTGTGGGTCGGCCTTCCGATGTCCATCGCCCTGTCCACCATGCACAGCTTCCTGCCGCCCCACCCCGGCCCCACCGCGGTGGCCTCGACCTTCCACGCCTCCGTCGGCCTGACCCTGTTCTACGGGCTGTTCATCGCCGTCCCGGCCGGTGCGCTGATCGCCCTGGTGTGGCCGCGCCTGCCGTTCGTCCGCCGGATGGACCCCGAGATCCCCAAGGGCCTGGTCAGCGAGCGAACCTTCACCGAGGAGGAGATGCCGGGCCTCGGCTGGTCCCTGTTCGTGGCCCTGGTCCCGGTGGTGCTGATCGCCGGCGCCGCGGTGACCGACATGGCCGCCTCCGGCGACAGCCCGGTCCTGCACTTCGTCACCTTCATCGGATCCGCCCCGATTGCCCTGCTGCTGACCCTGCTGCTGGCGGTGTGGGCGTTCGGCCCCCGGATCGGCCGGAGCCTGTCCGAGGTCAGCGCCTCCTGCAACTCCGCCGCTCAGGCGATGGCGATGATCCTGCTGGTCATCGGGGCCGGTGGCGCGTTCAAGAACGTCCTGGTCGAGGGCGGGATATCCGACTACATCAAGGACCTCACCGACGACTGGTCCATCTCGCCGATCATCCTCGCCTGGCTCATCGCCGTCGTCCTGCGGGTGGCGCTCGGATCCGCCACGGTCGCCGTGGTCACCGCCGCCGGTGTGGTGCAGCCGCTCCTGGAGAACGGCGGAGTCCAGCCCGAGCTGATGGTCCTCGCCGTCTCCTGTGGATCGATCGCGTTCAGCCATGTGAACGACCCCGGCTTCTGGATGTTCAAGGAGTACTTCAACCTCTCCGTCATCGACGCCATCAAGGCGCGCACCACCTACACCACCGTGCTCGCGGTCCTCGGCCTCGGCGGCGTGCTGGCCGTCGAGGCCGTCCTCGAAGCCTTTTGACGTATGATCTCCACCGACCCAAGGACGCCACGATGAGCCAGCCGACCGTCACCTCGTTCTCCGTCTACCCGGTAGCCGGCCGGGACAGCATGGAGCTGAACCTCTCCGGCGCCCACGGCCCCTACTTCACCCGCAACGTGGTGGTCCTCGAGGACTCCGAGGGCCGTACCGGACTGGGCGAGGTCCCTGGCGGTGAGAAGATCACCCAGACGCTGCGGGACGCCGAATCCCTCGTGGTCGGGGCGCGGGTGGGCGACTACAAGCGGGTGCTGCGCGAGATCGGGCAGCGGTTCGGCGACCGCGACGCCGGGGGCCGGGGCACCCAGACCTTCGATCTGCGCACCACCGTGCACGCCGTCACCGCCGTCGAGTCGGCCCTGCTGGACCTGCTGGGACAGCATCTGGAGGTGCCCGTCGCGGCGCTCCTGGGCGACGGGCAGCAGCGCGACGCGGTACGGGTCCTGGGCTATCTGTTCTACGTCGGCGACCCCGACCGGACCGATCTGGAGTACGTCCGGGAGCCCGACGCCGACGCCGAGTGGTACCGCATCCGCCACGAGGAGGCGCTGACCCCCGAGGCGATCGTCCGTCAGGCCGAGGCCACCTACGACCTCTACGGCTTCGCGGACTTCAAGCTCAAGGGCGGGGTCCTGGAGGGAAACGAGGAGGTCAAGGCGGTACGAGCGCTCAAGGAGCGGTTCCCCGAGGCCCGTATCACCCTCGACCCCAACGGCGCCTGGTCGCTCCGCGAGGCGATCGAGCTGTGCCGACCGCTGCTCGGCACGCTCGCCTATGCCGAGGACCCGTGCGGCGCCGAGGACGGCTACTCGGGCCGGGAGATCCTGGCCGAGTTCCGGCGCGCCACCGGACTGCCCACGGCCACCAACATGATCGCCACGGACTGGCGGCAGATGACCCACGCGCTGGCGCTCCAGTCCGTCTCCATCCCGCTGGCCGACCCCCACTTCTGGACCATGCAGGGGTCGGTACGGGTGGCCCAGCTCTGCCATGAGATGGGCCTGACCTGGGGCTGCCACTCCAACAACCACTTCGACATCTCCCTGGCGATGGTGGCCCACTGCGGAGCCGCCGCCCCGGGCGCGTACAACGCCCTGGACACCCACTGGATCTGGCAGGAGGGGCTGGAGCGGCTCACCGTCGAGCCGCCGAGGATCGCCGGTGGCGAGATCGCCATCCCGGACGCCCCCGGGCTGGGGATCCGGCTCGACCGCGACCGGCTTCTCGCCGCCCACGCCCTCTACCAGGAGAAGGCGCTGGGGCGCGGGACGACGCGGTGGGCATGCGCTATCTCATTCCGGGCTGGACCTTCGACAACAAGCGACCCTGCCTGGTGCGTTAGCGTGCCCCATCCGGTGGGTCGGACCGACCCACCGGATGCGCCTCGACCCGGATCGGGGCCGTAACGGCTCAGACCTCCAGGTCGGCCTCGATCTTGCGCAGCTGGTGACGTGCCATCGCCAGGTTGGCCCGGTTCTTGTCCAGCGCCAGATAGAGGAAGAGGCCCTGGCTGTCCCGGCCCTTCAGCAGCCGGATCAGGTGGTACTGGCTGCCGAGGGTGATGAGGATGTCCTCGATGCTGTCCTGCAGACCGAGCTGCTCCATGGTCCGGGCCTTGGCGCGCACCACATCGGTGTTGCCCGCCGCGGCCACGGTCAGGTCGAGGTCCTTTCCTCCGCCCACGGTGCCGAGGGCCATCCCGCTGGAGTAGTCGACCAGCGCGGCGCCGAGGGAGCCCTCGATGGACGTCATCGCCTCTTTGAGCGCGGTCTGGGTGTTCGCCATGATCGTGGCTGTTCCTTTCGATGTCAGTGATGTCCGGTTGGATCTCGGCGCGCGGGGTGCGCGCCGGGCGGGGGAGATCGTGGGGTCAGGGCTGCTCGGCCCTGCTGAGGGCGACGCCCACCAGATCGGCGAGACGGGCGCCCGAGCGCCGCGCCTCCATATGGAGGCGGCCGACGTTGGTGCGGTCACCGGCCAGCACGGTCAGCACGGCCGTGGAACCCGCGGCGTAGGTGGCCACATAGCCGTTCTCACCGCGGACCAGCAGCTCACGGAAGGCGCCCCGCCCGGTGGCACCCGCCAGCGACTGCGCCACCCCGAGGGCCGCGGCGGTCAGCGCCGCCACGCCCTCGGGCTCGACGGTGGCAGTGTCATGCGCCAGCACCACGCCGTCGCTGGTGGCGGCGAGGGCGCCGGTCACATGGGTCACCCGGGCCCGCAGCCGGCGCAGCTCCTCCAGCACTTCGGGCTCGGCGGTCAGCAGCCACTTGCGCTCCGTGCGCTGCCGCAGGGTGAGCCTCATGACGCCGCGCACGGGGCGGGCGGGGCGGTCGGGGGAATCACAGGGTTGCCTCCAAGGCGTCGCGGAGCCGACGCAGCAGGTCGATATCGGGATCGGTGAAGACGACGGCGCCGGGACCGCGGTCCGGGGCGGGCGGCGCGGAAGCGGCGTACCGGGCGGGCGGACCGGAGCGGTCCGGATGTTCCGGACGCGTGGGGCGTGGGGTGGCGACATGGCCCGCCGCCGCCAGCCGCCGTATGTCGATCAGCGTGTGGAAGGCGGGACGGCCCAGCTCCCGGGCGATACGGGCCGGGGTGCGGACCCCGTCGGCCAGCGCCAGCACCGCGCGCTGACGGGGGGTGACGGCCGGGGCGCGGCCATCGGGGCGGCGCAGCACCACCGGCTCCGTGTCCACCTGCGGATACGGCCACAGGGCAGCCAGCAGCTTGCCGCGGCGCCGGGTCTCGCGCTCCACGGCCACCGCGCCCACCGGGCGCACCGGCCCGAGCCAGTGGGCCGCGCCCCGTTGGAAGCCACGAGGGCCGCTGCCGTGCCCCAGCGCGAAGTACGCCGCGTCGAACAGCGCGCCAAGATGGCAGATCTCCAGCTCCGCGTCCGACAGCCGGCCGCTGTCGACGAGAAACCGCCCGACCCCACCGGCCCGGCCCGCCGCCTCCCGCCAGCTGTCGGCGGTCAGCCGCCCGCCGGTGGTGAGCAGCACCTCGATCCCGGGGGCCACGGGGCTCTCGGCGTGCACCACCTGGCCGTCCCGGAGATAGACCGTGCCCGCGTCGCACAGCAGGGCGCCGCTGGCCCGCTCGGCGGCAAGCCCGGCGAGACTGGGGGCGTGTCCGGTCCGCGCCCCGGTCCGGTGCGGCAGGCTCATATCAGCGCCAGCCGCCCGCACATGTCGCGCAGCCGGATCCGGGCGAGCGCCAGATTCCCCTCCCGGCGGTCGAGCCACAGATAGAAGAAGACGCCGCTGTCGAAGGCCGTGTCGACGAAGCGCAGCAGGTGGTGCAGGTGCGGGTGGTGACGATGACGTCCTCGACAGCGGGCTCGCCGTCCGTCTCGTCCGCGTCGGCGCCGCTCTTGCCGCTCCCGAGGCCGAGCGCGGCGAACGCCCGCTGCTCGGCGGCCATCCGGGCCAGCTCCGCCGTCTCCGCCGCGGTGGCCTCGGGGTCCTCGTCGCGCACCTCGCCGACCATGCCGAGTGCGAGTCCGGTGGTCCACTCGATCACGGCGGCTCCGCGCGCGCCGTTCACGGTCATCGCTTCCAGTAAGCACTCGTCGATTCCGGGCATGCGGCCTCCCCTCCCTGCGTCACCCATGGCGGGCGCCCACCGGTGGCGCTTCGCCAGTGACGGTGAGGTTACGCAGGGTTCAGCCGTTGGGGGTCAAATCCAGTAATACCCGGAAATGGCGGGCGACGCGTAGTAGAGTCCGCCGCCCCATGGGTCCCGTAGATCCCGGCGGCCCCGGCCGGAGACGGCGCCGGGCCCGGTCATCGGCCCTCCGGATGATTCCTAGCGGGTCCGGGGCCGCCGGGCCACAGGCGGGCGGGCGCATATTCCACCGTCCTATTGCAGGCGTGGTGGATGGGTCAGTAGACGGTCGTGCGATGGTCGAGTACGCATTCGCGGGGAGCCGGGACGCGGCGCGGTGCCCGCCGGGGGTGGTCATGAGGCTCTTCCGGAGCCGTTTTCCCACCCCCGCGGCGCACAGAGTGGCGCGATTTGACGGTACCGATGTGGCGGAAACCGCCCGCGTTTCACCCGGCTTGTCTGCGCTCTCCTGACGGTGCGTTACGGAACGGCGGGCGCGGCGGGGGAGGAGGTGGCGCCCGGAGTGGTCGGGGAGGCCGAGGAGCCCGGCGCGTCGTCGACCGGGGCGGGCGGGGACGGCGTGGGCGGTTCGCCCTTGCCCTCGAGCGAGGCCGGCTTCTTCAGGACGACCATGGGCTCACCGGGCTTGGGCATCACCGGCTTGGTGAAGTTCGGGCCCTGGGTCGGGGTCGCGGTGATCTGGGCGGGAAGCTTCTGGTAGTCCACCATCCCGGTGTTCTCCATCTGCGTGATGTGGTCCAGCACCGTGGTGTTGGCCTGATTGGCGAGCTGACGCACCAGGGTGTTCTTGGTGGTCGCCCGGATCTTGGCGATGGAGCTGAAGATCTGGCCGTGGGTGATGCGCAGGATCTGGGCCATCTGGCCGTCGAAGTTCTTGCCCGTGGCGGCCGTCAGGGTGTCCAGGAACCCCTGCTGCTGCGGCGTGGGTTTGTTGGGCAGGGTGATGCCGAGTTTGGGCGCGATGTCCCGTGAGGCGGCGTCCAGGTTCGCATGCCCCACGATCAGATGCTCACCGGCCGTCTTCACCGCCGCCGTGGTGCCCTTCTTCAGGGCCAGCTCGCCGACGGGGTACTCCCACAGTCCGGCGAGCCGGACCTTGACCACGAAGTCCCGGTCGGCGCCGGTGAGCGGTCCGTACTGCGTCGAGCTCGTCTTCGCCAGGTTCGTCTGGTTCGTCTGCTGCACACCCGTCAGGACGGGCGACATGATCACGCCGAGGGTGACCACCACGGAACCTATGAGGAGGGAGGTACCTGTCACGAAGTACCGGGATCGCATAGAGCCTCCTGGCGGGGACGCCGGTCGTTGTGCGGAGCAGTGTCTGCCCGTGCTTGCACCGGCGAATACGGATCACGAGGGCCTTCTGCTCAATGGCCTGGCGGCTGTTTATATGTCTTTGGACCGTTACTTACCGCCGCATATGGCCTATCTCACAGCCACCTCCCGAGCGCTCCTGGCTGAGGACGTCCACCAGCCGCTGGAGGGCCGGGTTGGGGCTGTCGGGGCTCCAGCAGGCGTGGAGGGTGACGGAGTGGGCGTCGGCCGGGGCCAGTTCGCGGTAGCGGACGCCGTGGACGCCCATGGTCATGATCGAGCGGGGGATCAGGGCGCAGCCCAGGCCCGCGCGGACCAGGGCGAGCATGGTGGGGACCTGGGAGGTCAACTGGCTGACCGCGTAGCGGTCCACGCCGATCATCGCGGCGCAGATGTCGTGCAGATAGCGGGAGCCCTCGGGGCTGTACCCGATGTAGTCATCGGCCACGTCGGTCAGGGCGACGGGGGCGTCGGCGTCGTCATGGGCCAGCGGATGGCCGGAGGGCACCGCGAGGACGAGGTCCTCGGAGTGGACCAGGAGCGACGCGTACCCCTCGGGGATGGGCGGCCGCACCAGACCCAGGTCGATGCGCAGCTCCGAGAGGGCGGCGAACTGATCGGGGCTGACCAGCTCGGTCAACTCGACGGTGACATCGGGGAGGTGCCGCTTCACCAGGTCCAGCACATCGGCAAGGATGGCGTACGCGCCGATCGCGGTGAAGGCCAGCCGCAGGGTGCCGGTGCGGCCCTCGGCGGCGCGGCGGGTGGCGGTCGGCGCGGCGTCCAGCAGGGCCAGCACCCGGTGGCAGTGGTCGAGGAAGACCCGGCCCGCCGCGGTGATCCGGGCGCCTCGTCCGGTGCGCTCGAACAGGACGACGTCCAGGGCGCGTTCCAGCGCCTGGATCTGACGGGTCAGCGGGGGCTGGGTCATGTTGAGGCGGGCGGCGGCGCGGCCGAAGTGCCGCTCCTCCGCCACCGCCACGAAGCCGCGGAGCTGCTGCAGGGAGAGGTTCATGCCCTCACGGTATGGGGCGATGCGAAAGTGGGCTTGGACGGGCATGGCGGCGCGCCCCTACGGTCATGACGACCGCCACAGGGCAGATCCGCGCCGATCCCGTCCGAGGAGCCAGGTTGTCCAGACTCGCCGTCGCCATGACCCCCCAGCGTGCCGCCGATGTGATCAGCGCCGATGCCCGGCGGCTGATGGAGAAACGTTACGAGGTGAGCTGGGCCGATGAGCCGCTGACCGCGGACGCGGTGGCCCGGCTCGCCACCGGCAGCGATGTGCTGCTGACCAGCTGGGGCACGCCCCGTCTGGACCGGGCGATATGGGCCGGTGGCGGTGGCCCCCGGGTGGTGGCACACGCCGCCGGGACGGTAAAGAAGCTCATCGACCGCGAGGTGCTCGACCAGGGCGTCGCGGTCTTCTCGGCCGCCGGGCGGATCGCCTGGTCCGTGGGGGAGTACTGCCTGGCGGCGATGCTCACCCTGGCCCGTCGGCTGCCGCTGTTCGACACCGCGATGCGCGCGGGTGGCTGGAAGCAGAGCGGCTTCCGGGGCGGTGAGCTCACCGGCCGGCGGGTGGGCATCCTCGGCGCGAGCTCCACGGCCCGCGCCCTGATCACCCTGCTCAGGCCGTTCCGCTGCGATGTGGTGGTGTACGACCCGTATCTGGACCAGGAGGCGGCCGCCGCGCTGGGGGTGCGGACCGCCACGCTCGAGGAGGCGCTCGGCTGCCCGTTCGTCTCCGTCCATGTGCCCGATCTCCCCGACACCCGCGGGCTGGTGAGCGCCCGGCTCATCGAGCGGATCCCCGACCACGCCGTGGTCGTCAACTCCGCCCGGGGACCGGCCGTCGACCAGGGCGCACTGCTCGAACAGGCGCTGGCGGGGCGGCTGTTCGCCGCGCTGGACGTCTTCGACCCCGAGCCGCCGCAGCTCGGCGAGTCCGTGCTGCGCTGCCCGCATCTGCTGCTCACCCCGCATATCGCCGGGGACACCGTGGACGGGCATCTGGCGCTGGCCGGATATGTGATGGCGGATGTGGCCGACTGGCTGGACAAGGGCGTCCGCGGTCCGAGCTTCGTGGACCCCGCCTCCTGGCCCATCGCCGCCTGACCGGGTGCCCCAGTGCTGGCGTCGGCGGCACAGCCCGCCGCCGCGCGCCCCCGCGCTCCGCATCCGGCCGCTCGCGTCATCGACCTCATGTCAGGAGTCACTTCACCATGTCGCGTATCACGGCGGTCGAGGTCTTCCCCGTGGCCGTGCCGTTCGCCCGGCGGTTCGTGCTGGGCAGCGGCGCCGTCGGCACCCCCGATCAGGCGGGGTCGGTCATCTTCGTCAAGCTGACCACCGAGGACGGGGTGGTCGGCTGGGGCGAACAGCGCGCCCTGCCCAGCTGGAGCTATGAGACCGCCGAGACGATCGCCGTGGTCATCAAGCGCCATCTGGCCCCCATCCTCCTCGAACTCACCCCGTTCGACGTGGAGTTGTTCCACGCCCGGGCGAGCCGGCGGATGAGCCCCTCGGTGTCCAACGGCTTTCCGTTCGCCCGCGCCGCGGTGGACATCGCCCTGCACGACGCCGCCGGCAAACTGGCCGGGCTGCCGGTCCACGCCCTGCTGGGCGGCAAGCTCCGGGACACGGTGCCGCTCTGCTCGGCCATCGGCGTGGGCGAGCCCGCCGCCGTCCGCGAACACGCCCACCAGTCCTCGGACTACACCGCCTACAAGGTGAAGATCGGCGGCGATCCCGCGGCGGACACCGCGGCCATCACCGCCGTCGCGGAGGTCGCCGCGGGCAAACCCCTCTGGCTGGACGCCAATCAGTCCTACCGGCCGGCCGCCCTCACCCGCCTGATGGACGCGGTGCGCGAGGTGCCGCACCTCCACTGCGTGGAACAGCCCGTACCGGGCACCGACACCCTCGCCCTGCGCCGGGTGCGGGACCTGATCGGCCTGCCGGTGGCCATCGACGAGGGCAGCTTCACCGCCCAGGACCTGGCCCGCACCCTCCGCCTGGACGCCGCCGATCTGGTGGTCGTCAAGATCTGCAAGTCCGGTGGGCTGCGCAACGCGCTGAAGACCGCCCAGGTCGCACTGGCGGGCGGCCTGGAGGTGCTGGCCAGCGGGCTGACCGACTGCGGTATCGGCTTCGCGGCCGCGCTGCACCTCTTCAGCCAGCTGGAACTGGCCCTGCCCGCCGAACTGAACGGACCGGAGCTGCTGGCCGACCTCTACGTGGAGAACCTGGACATCGTCGCGGCCACCGCCACCGTCCCCTCCGGTCCCGGTCTCGGCGTCGAGGTCGACGAGGAACGCATCCGCGCCGAATCCCTGGACCTGGCCTGGTCCTGAACACCCGCGCACCCAGCCCCAGCAGCGAGGAGACGACGATGTCTTCCAGCCTTCCCCGGCGTGCTCTGCTCAAGGGGGCGGTCCTCGGCGGGCTCGCCACCACGGGAGCCCTCAGCGGCTGCTCCTCCGGTCCGCCGCCCGGTACGGCCACCTGGTCGATGTGGTCCAGCAGCCCGGAGGAGAACCGGGTCTGGGCCGACTTCGGGGCTTACGTCGAGCGGCGCATGCGCGTCAGATCGGCCTCGACCCTCACCCCTTCCGACGGCTATCCCACCAAGCTCGACCTGCAACTCGTCAGCGGAACGGCCGGCATGGTCACCGCCCTGAACGGCTGGCTGATCCCCACCTACGCCTCACGCGGCGCACACCGGCCGCTGGACGATCTCATCGCCGCCGATCCCGACTTCGACCTGGACGACTTCTACCCCGCCATCCGGTCCATCTCCTCGTTCGCCGGCCACACCTACGCCATCGGCTTCGACGTGGCGCCGACCGTGCTCTACTACAACAAGACGCTGCTGGAGCGGAACGGCGTCGATCCGCCGTCCCCGACCGAGCCCATGAGCTGGGACACCTTCCGGGATCTGGCCACCGAGCTGAGCAAGCCGAAGGACCAGTACGGCTTCACCTGCGCCCCGACCATCGACGACCTGGTGTCCTGGATCTACTGCGCCGGTGGCGACGTCCTCGACGGGGACCGCGACACCAGCCTCCTGGACGCCCCCGAGTCCCTGCGGGCCATCCACTACGTGGTCGACCTGTTCGTCAAGGACCGGGTCACCCCGCCGATCGACAATCTGGTCGCCCAGAACGCCTCCGGCGCCTCCCTGGCCAACTTCCTCCAGGGCAACGTGGCCTTCATGCAGAACGGCCCCTGGCAGGTGCTCAACGTCCGCAAGGCCTCCTTCGAATGGGACATCGTGCCCTTCCCCGCCGGACCGGCCGGATCCATACCACGGGTGTCGGGCTCCGGCTTCGCCATCCCCTCGGGCGTCAAGGACGACGACCTCGACCTGGCGTGGCGGCTGCTGAAGACCCTCACCAGCACGGGCGCGCTCGACATCTACGCACGGGCCGGGCGCAACAACCCCGCGCGGCTCTCCGCCGCGAGCGCCTTCGAACCGCCGCCCGCCAACCTCGGCATCGTCCAGCGGATCCTGAAGGGCGAGGTCGCCGGCGGCCATCCCTTCAACGTCACCACCAACTGGAACCGCGTCCGGCTGCTGCTGGGCCAGGACCTGCCCCGGGCCTTCCTCGGCCAGGTGAGCGTCCGCGACGCGATCGACGGTGTGATGCCACGGCTGAACGCCCTGATGCGCCAGCACCGTGACGCCGTCCGCCAGGCCACCTGAGGAGGACCACGATGGCTGTCGAAACCCCCACCGCGGCGACCGTGACCCCACAGCCCGCCCCGCGTGGCCCGCTGCGCCGCCCCCGGTTCTGGCGGCACGGCTCGGAGACGCTCGCCGCCTGGCTGTTCCTCCTGCCGAGCCTGGCCGGGTTCCTGGTCTTCACCGCCGGTCCCGTGGTCGCGGCCGGGGTGATCTCGCTGCTGGACTGGAACCTGTTCAGCCCGCCCCACTTCATCGGGCTGGACAACTTCGCCCGGCTCGGCCCGGACGCCACCTTCTGGTCGGCGCTTCTCAACACCGCGTACTTCACCTTCGTCAGTGTGCCGCTGACGCTGCTGGTCAGCCTGGGCCTGGCGCTGCTGCTCAACCAGGGGCTGCGGCGCATGGCGGTGTTCCGGTCGCTGCTCCTGCTGCCCTACGCGACGATCACCGTGGCGGTGGCCTTCGTCTGGGTCTGGCTCTACATCCCGCACGACGGGCTGATCAACGCGGTGCTCGGCGGCTTCGGGATCGACGGCCCGGCCTGGCTGATCTCGGACGACTGGGCCATGCCCGCCCTCATCCTGATGAGCGTCTGGAAGAGCTTCGGCTTCGGCATGGTGATCTTCCTCGCCGGGCTCCAGGCCATCCCACAGCAGCTCTACGAGGCGGCCAGGGTGGACGGTGCCTCGCCCTGGCGGACCTTCCGCGCGGTGACGCTGCCCCTGCTGTCGCCCTCGGTGTTCTTCACCGTGGTCACCTCGGTCATCGGCTCCTTCCAGGTCTTCGACCAGGCGCTGGTGATGACGGACGGCGGGCCGGGAACCAGCACCACCACGCTCGTGATGTACATCTACCGGACCGGATTCCAGAACTACGAGCAGGGCTACGCGGCCGCGCAATCGATGGTGCTGTTCGCCTTCATCGTCGTCATCACCGCGGCGCAGTTCCTGCTCCAGCGGAGGCTGGTGCACTATGACCTCTGACGTGCCCGCGCTCGCGGCCCTCCGCCGTTCGCCGGTGGCGGCCCGGCGGCTGCTGGTGTTCACCTGTTTCCTGGTCACCGCGGTCACCCTGACCCCCATCGTGATGATGGTGCTGGTGGCCTTCCAGTCCGACGCCGAGTCGATGGCGGCACGGCCGTCGTTCTGGCCCGGCAGCTGGCATCCGGAGAACATCGGCCGCGCCTTCGACCTCGTCCCGCTGGGCCGCTATCTGCTGAACACCGTCTTCTTCGCCGGTGGTACGGCGCTCCTGGAGACGGTCACCGCGGCGCTGGCCGCGTACGCCTTCGCCCGGCTGCGCTTCCGGGGCCGGAGCGTGCTGTTCGGCGTGTATCTCACCACCTTGATGATCCCCTCGCAGGTCACGCTGATCCCGCAGTTCATCCTGGTGGCGAAGTTGCACGGGGTGGACACCTGGCCGGGCATGATCCTGCCGCACGCCTTCACCGCGCTCGGGGTGTTCCTGCTCCGCCAGTTCTTCCTGGGCGTGCCCCGCGACTACGAGGAGGCCGCCCGCCTCGACGGGGCGAACCGGTGGCAGACGTTCATCCGGGTGATCGTCCCGCTCGCCGTCCCGGCCATCGCCACCCTGGCGGTGTTCAAGTTCATCAGCCAGTGGAACAACCTGCTCTGGCCGCTGGTGATATCCAACAGCGACTCCACCAGGACCGCGGCGGTCGGCCTCCAGGTGTTCCAGTCCACCAATGGCACCCAGTGGAATCTGCTGCTGATGGCGGCCGCCATCACCACCGTGCCGCTCATCGTGCTCTTCTTCCTCACCCAGCGCTGGTTCGTCAAAGGCATCACCATGAGCGGACTCGGAGGCCGCTGACACCATGACATTTCTCTGGTCCGTGTTCACCAAACCCTGGGCCACGCTGCCCGGAGACACCCTGGGCCGGCTGGTGTCCGGCCTCGGCTTCACCGGCGCCGAGGTCCCGGTCCGGGACACCGCGTACGTCACCCCGGGCGACGCCGGACGGCTGCTGCCGGAGTTCACCGCGCGGCTGCGGGCGGAGGGCGTCGAGGTGATCAGCGTCGCGAGCGATCTCCGCGAACCCGTCTTCGCGGCCTGCCGGGAGGCGGGCGTGCCGATGATCCGGGTCATGGCCGAACTGGGCCCCGACGGCTACGCCGCCTCGGTCCGGCGGGTACGGCGACGGCTGGAGGAGGCGGCGCCGCTCGCCGAGGGTTACGGCGTCCAGGTCGGGGTGCAGCCGCACCACGGGCGCTATGTGTCCTCCGCGCTGGGCGTGATGGACCTCCTCGACGGCCTGCCGGTCCAGCACTTCCGTGTCGT
The DNA here is from genome assembly GCA_005405945.1 of Streptomyces violaceusniger. Taxonomy (GTDB): domain Bacteria; phylum Actinomycetota; class Actinomycetes; order Streptomycetales; family Streptomycetaceae; genus Streptomyces; species Streptomyces violaceusniger. The sequence continues at coordinate 1,258,546 of BJHW01000001.1, read as the reverse complement.
CTGGGACGCCGCCCATGACGCGCTGGCGGGTGACGATCCACGGGTCACCCTGCCGCTGGTCGCCGAGCGGCTCGGCGTCGTCAACCTCAAGAACGCCATCCATGTGCGCACCGAACCGGCCGGTGAGGCCGTCGGCGGGCACTGGAAACCCTGGTTCGTCCCCGGCCCCGAGGGGCTGGCCGACTGGTCGGCGGCGCTGGGGCAACTGGCGGAGCTCGGCTATACGGGCCCGGTGTGTCTGTCCGGGCAGTACTCCGACCCCGGTGTCCCGGTCGAGAAGCGCCTGGTGGCGGATCTGGCCGCGGCACGCGGCGCGGCGGGCGCCGCATGACCGGGCCTCCTCGGTGCCGCCGCATGACCGGACGTCGTCCGTCCCGGTAAGAGCCGGAGCACGTATCCCGGGTATCCCGGGGGGAGCGGGAGAACCCCGCGCCCTCGCTCCCCCGGCTCCTCCTCCCAGAGGCTCCTACGGCAGGCCGCCCGGCTCCGGGCCCCGGTAACCCGCCCGGGACGAGGCGTCGATGCCCACCTCGTAGCGGATTCCGGGGTGGAGGGTGTTGCCGTCGACCCGGGCGCCGGTCGAGTGGTGGGCGAGGCCGATGGCGTGGTGGGTGGGGGCGGCGAACTCATTGCCGGTGATGGTGGCGTTCCGCACGTCCTCGAACATCAGGGCCTGGGAGGCGCGCAGCGTCTCGCAGTGGTTGCCCCTGATGGTGAAGTCGCCGGTGGTGCCCCGGCCGTCGCCCTCGCCGTCGTTGGGGCCCTCGGCCATCAGGCACATGTTGTCGATGTCCTCGCAGCGGTTGTCCTCGATGCGGACACGGTGGCTGGGCGGGGTGTCGCTGGCGAAGGTCTGCATGCAGTCGGCGTGCCGGCCATGGCTGTTGCCCGTGTCGCGGACGGTGTTGTGCGCGATGGTCAGATCGTCGCCGAAGAACCGGATGCCGTCGCCGTCCCCGCCCCTCGGGCCGATCACGGTGTTGTTCCGCACGGTGACGCGGTGGCCGGTCAGCTCGATCCCGGGCGCCTCAGGCCGGACGGACCGGAACCCGTCCACGATCACATCGTCGGCCTCGACGGTGATGCCGTCCACGGCGTCCCCGCCCCCGGCGTAGGTGATCGGGCGCTCCCGGCTCCCGCCCTTGGTGATGACCAGCCGCCGCCGGGACAGATCGCCGTCGAAGCAGACGGTGTCACCCGGCTTCGCCCGGCGCGCCGCCTCCCGCGGGGTGGCGGCGTGCAGGGTGCAGCGCTCGGCCCCCTCCCGGTGGTGAGCGACGCCGTCGGCGCGGCGGCGCCCCGCTCCTGGGGCCATGACGGACGCGCCAGGGCGGCCAGGAGCGCGAGGACCGAGACGGCGAGAAGGCCGAGGACGAGTCTCCAAGTGATCCGCATGGCGGGAACCGTAGAGCGGAACCCCGGGGACCGGTCCCGCCGTCAGCCGTGCACCGCCGGCGTCCGGTTCACCCCATCGTCACCGTACGCCCCTAGGTTCACCCCGACACATGGAAGGGCGTGATCCCCGATGGAGACGCACAGAGCACGGCGAAAGAGATTCAGATGCCGGCCGGCGCTGGTCGGCGGGGAGTGGCGATGGCGATCGGCGCGCTGCTCGCCCCGCTCGTCGAGGCCCCCGCGGCGAGCGCGGCGCCACGGGCCGACGAGGTACGTCACCCCGTCGACTACGTGGACCCGCTGATCGGCTCCGCGGGCGGTGGCAACACCTACCCCGGTGCCACCCTGCCGTTCGGCATGATCGCCTGGTCCCCGACCAGCACCACCGGCGATCAGACCAACACCGCGGCGGCCAACGGCTATTCGTACGACACCACCCGGGTCCGGGGCTTCAGCCTCACCCATGTCAACGGCGCGGGTTGCCACCCCGGAGCCGCGGGCGATGTGCCGATCATGCCGTTCGTGGGCGAGGTCGACAGCTCTCCCACCGCCGACACCAAGGACCAGAAGTACGCCGCCACCTTCTCGCACGAGAAGGAGAAGGCCGAGCCCGGCCACTACCGGGTGGGGCTCGACTCGGGCGCGACCGCCGATCTCGCGGTGAGCCGTCGGGCCGGTGTCGCCGACTTCTCCTTCCCGCGGGACGCCCCGGCCCGGCTGCTGTTCCGCACCTCCAACTCGCTCAACGGCAGCGAGAACGCCCACATCGAGATCGACCGCGAGCGCCACAAGGTCACCGGCTGGGTGCTCACCGGCGCGTTCTGCGGACGGCGCGCCAACGGCGGCGAGAACAACCGCAAGACCTACTACCGCCTCTACTTCCAAGCCTCGTTCGACCGCGCCTTCTCCACCGTGGGCACCTGGGAGAACGACCGGCTCTCACCCGGCGCCACCACCGCCGACGGTGGCGAGGGCTATCTCACCGGCGCCGACCGGGCCGGGCGCGGCTCCGGCGGATACGTGGGCTTCGACACCGCCGCGGACAACGATGTCCGGATGCGGCTCGGCATCTCGTACGTCTCCCTCGCGGGCGCCGAGGCCAACCTCCGCGCCGAGATAGCGCCCCGGGCGAGCGTCGCCGACGTGGCCGCCGCGGGACGGGCCGCCTGGGACCGCCGGCTGCGCGCCGTCCGGATCAGCGGCGGCGGTGAGCCCCGTCGCACCGCGTTCTACACCGCCCTCTACCACGCGCTCCAGCAGCCCAACCTGATCAGCGACACCGACGGCCGCTACCCGGGCATGGACGGCACACCGCACCGCGTCGAGCGCGGGCAGACGGCGCAGTACAGCAACTTCTCCGGCTGGGACCAGTACCGCGCCCAGGTGCAGCTGCTCGCCCTGCTCCAGCCCGAGGTCGCCGGGGACTTCGCCCAGTCGCTGTACAACTTCGCCCGGCAGAACGGCGGGGTGTGGGACCGCTGGGTGCACATCAGCGGCGCCACCCATGTGATGACCGGCGACCCCTCCGCCGCCACGCTCGCCACCTTCTACGCCATGGGGGTACGGAACTTCGACGCCAAGGGCGCCTTCGACTCCCTCTACCGCCAGGCCACCGTCCCCCACCCCGACGGGCTCTCCGACAAGGGCTGCCCGGGGCAGTGCGAGGGCCAGCGCCCGGGCCTCGCCCAGTACCTGGAATCCCGGTACGCCGCACAGGACGCCTGCCACTGCTGGGGCGGCGCCGCGGAGACCCTGGAGGACTCCGTCGCCGATGACGCGCTCGCCCGCTGGGCCCGGCTGCTCGGCCGCACGAAGGAGGCCGATGAGCTCGGCGCACGCGGCGGCTACTGGCGCAATGTGTTCAACCCCCAGGCCACCGGCGCGGCGGGCTACATCCAGGCCAGGAACCGCGACGGCTCCTGGGTGACCCCCTTCGACCCGGCGTCCGACCGGGGCTTCGCCCAGGGCAGCGCCGCCACGTACACCTGGATGGTGCCGCAGGACGTCCAGGGGCTCGCCGAGGCCATGGGCGGCCGCGAGAAGGCGGCGGCCCGGCTGGACGGCTTCTTCCACAAGCCCGACGGCTCCTGGTCGGTCCGCGGCGGCGACCCGCTCCGCTACGACCCCACCAACGAGCCGGGTATCCACGCCCCCTGGCTCTACAACGCGCTCGGGCAGCCCTGGAAGACCCAGGAGACCGTGCGCCAGATCGTCACCACCGTCTACGGCACCGGGCCGAAGGGGCTGCCCGGCAACGACGACCTGGGCACCATGTCCGCGTGGTACGTGTTCGCGGCGCTCGGCCTCTATCCGCAGGCCCCGGGGCGCGCCGAGGCACTGCTCACCGGTCCGCTCTTCCCCGCGCGGTGATCGCCCCGGCGGGGCAGCGGCGCGCCCTGACCATCGACGCCCCGGACGCGTCCGACATCCACCCCTATGTGCACGCGGTGCGGGTGAACGGCCGGCCGCACGACGCCTCATGGCTGGACGGCTCCGTCGTGCGCCGGGGCGGTTCGCTCTCCTTCGACCTGGCCGACCGGCCCGACACCGGCTGGGCCACCGCCCCGGGGCGGCTGCCCCGCTGACGCGTTAGGCCGTCGCGTCGGCGAACGTGTCGGCGCGGATATGGGTCATGGGCCGGCCCACCACCCGGTACCTGCCGTTGGGCACCCGGTCGGACCGGGAGACGTGCACGGTGAGCGGGCCGGCCCACTCATAGCCCTTGTCCTCCGCGTGGCGCATCAGATGGTCCGTCAGCTCCTGCCCCACATGACAGCCACGCCGGGTGAGCTCCTCGTGGACCGCGTCGGCGAGCTCGACGTCATAGACGTTGGGCACGACCACCCGGGTTGGTCCGCACACCACGGTGTGGCTGTCGCATTCACGTTTCAGCGCGCCGAGGAGTTCGACGGGTTCGCTGCGGACCACCTTGGCGAGCAGCGATGCCTCCCAGCGCTCTATCGCCCGTTCCCATCGGTTCAGCGTCTGCATGCCCTCCCGCGTTCCCGAAATGGATCACCTCATGCCCTGATCGGCGCGGCTCACCGTCAGCGGCGTCGCTCACCGTCGCTACGGGTCCGCCGGAGCGTGAAGGTGTCCACGGGCTCGATGCGGCCGTAGAGCCCGGTGACCGCGTAGTAGGTCACCGACATGGTGGTGGGGCCGCCCGGCTCGGTGCCGGGGTCGACGGTGAACGCGGCGAAGCCGTAGGGGTTCACCCGGTCGCGCACCGCCGACCAGGGGCCGCCTCCTTCACATAGACCGGGGTCTTGTGGCCGTTCGCACCGGCGTCGCCCACCCCGGTGATGACATTGCACCGCGGGGTGTCGAACAGGACGTCCATCGACGGGACCGAGGTGCCACCGCCGCCGATGACCATGTGCACCGTTCCCCGGTGGTGTCCACCAGATCGGTGCGGGTGGCGGCGGGGGTCGGCGTCATCGTGTCGTTGGGCTCCCGGCCGCGGATCGGGTGGGAGCGCTCGTAGTGGTGTTCGTGGCCGCAGACGACCAGGTCGACGCCGTAACGGTCGAAGAGCGGCAGCCACTCCTGCCGGATGCCGAGGTCGGCGCCGTTGCCCGGGTGGTCGGCCGTGGAGACGACCACCTGGTGCATGACGACCACGATCCAGTCGATGTCCCGGTCGGCCCGGGCCCGGGTGAGCTCGGCCTCCAGCCAGCGCCGCTGGGCCCCGCCGGAGTAGCCCCGCACATAGGAGTTTCCGGCGTCCTGAAGGGCCACGTCGTCATTGGCCAGGCTCACGACGCGCACCGAGCCGACGGTGAAGGCGTACCACAGCCCCTGGGTCTCGTCGTCGCCGCCGTTGCCGGGCAGCGCGAAGTACGCCTGGTAGGCGGCGAACCCGATCGGTCCGTTGCCCAGCTCGTTCTCGTGGTTGCCGGCCGCGGGCATCCACGGCCGGAACCGCGAGGACCGGCTGGTCATGTCGAACCAGTCCGCCCAGGTGCGCAGCCGGTCCTCGGACAGATTGGCGTAGCACAGATCGCCGTTGATCAGGTGGAACAGGGGCGCGACCCGCTCGACGGCGGTGGTCACGTCGTTGGCGTACGGCGAGCCGAGGTTGTCGTTGAGATAGGTGAGCTTCTCGGTGATCTTCGGCGGCTTGGGTCCGTTCAGCTTGCCCACCGTGGGCGTGCCCTGGTCGCCGAAGCTGGTGAAGGTGAACGGCGCCCGGCCGCCCGGCCCGGTGCGGAACGACCCCGCCTCCGGCGTCGCCCCGTCGTGGACGGCGGCGTAGACGTAGTCGGTGCCGGGGCGCAGCCGGCTCAGCCGGGCGTGGTGTACGTACATGCTCTGTTGGGACTTGGCGTCCCGGTAGAAGGTGGTCCGCGCGGTGACCTCGGTGCCCATGCCATGGGACGGGGTGCCGAGCATGACACGCGGCCGTTTCACCGGGACCGGCGTCTGCCAGGACACCACGACCTCCCGGGCGGCGTCGGCCCCGAACTGCAGATGCAGCCCGCTCACCGGTGGCATCCCGGACCCCTCCGGCCGGGTCCACAGCACCGGCGAGGCCGCCACCGCCTGCTGCTGGGACAGATACGTGCCCGCACCGGCCGCCGCGGCGCCCGCCACGCCCAGCAGCCCCGGCGGCTCACCCGGGACGTGGTCGATGTGGTGGCCGGCGCCGCCGATCTGGTGGCCGACGCTGCCGATGTGGTGGCCGTGTTCTTCGGTGTCGTCGTCATGGGGCGAAGCTCCCACGCGCCCGCCGTCACCGGACACCGTGGCGCCGTGAACAGCGCCCCACGGCGGGCTACCGGCGGGCGACCGGACGGCGAACCCCGACAACCATCTCGATGGACGGTGGCGGATGTGCGTTGCCAGGGGCGGTGGTGGCGCCGCACGCTGGTGTCCGTGAGCGATCGGGACGAGGAACTGCGCGGACTGGACGCGGTGCTGCGGGAGCTGCGCCACGCCCGTTACGGGCTGTACGGACCGCTGGTGCGGGAGCGCTTCCTGGGCGGGCTGCCCGAGGGCGTCACCCCGACCGGCTACCGGGTGCTGCGCTTCGTCGAGGCCAGCACCCCGCCGCCGCCCACCGTGTCCGACATCGCCGCCCTGCTGCTGTCCGACCGGGCCCGCGCCGTGCGGGTCGTGGACCGGCTGGCGGCGGCGGGGCTGGTGACCCGGGTGCGGGACACCGTGGACCGGCGGATACGGAGGGTGGCGCTGACCGACACCGGACGCCGCCATGTCGCCCTGGCGGCCGCCCGGCGGACCCGGCTGCTGGGCGAGGCCATCGCGGACTGGCCGGACGAGGACCTCGCCCGGTTGACGGACTACCTGGAGCGGCTCAACGCCTCAGTGGCCCGCCATCTGCCGATGTCCGGCGAGCCCGGGGTGTCCGGCGCGTCCGAGGCGCTCGGCGGGTCCGAGGCGTCCGGCGTGCCCGGGGTGTCCGGCGATCGGTGACGCGGGGCCGGGGCGCCACCGGCCCCGCGTCACCGCCGCGGGTGTGCCGCGCCGCGCGAGGGGCCGTCGGCTACGCCTTGGACGCCCGGAAGTTCCGGAGCAGCAGATAGGTGTCGAGGATGTCCGACGAGGCGCTTTCGACCGAGCGGTAGATGCCCCACTTGGGCCGCTGGTAGTCGTCCTGGTCGGGCATCTTCACATTGGACATGCTGCCCTGGACCGCCACCGGGGCGCCGGACCCGGTGCCGTTGCGCACCACGCAGGCCGCCTTGCCGTTCGAGCCGACGGTGAACGTCCACTCGATGGTGATCCACTTGTTGCGCAGCGGCGCCAGATTGGTCGAGGCGATGTCCGGTGAGCCGGAGTTGGCGTACGCACGGGCCCGCAGGAGCTCCGTGCTGCCGCTGCGGCCGAGGTCCAGGGTGATGTACGGACCGCCGTTGTCCACCGGGGTCTTGGTCTGGAAGATGTGGGTGAACTTGCTGGTGCCGTGCAGCGAGGTGGGCATGAACATCTCGTAGCTGAGGCTCCACGTCTCACCGTCGCGCATCTTCACCTTGGAGCCGCCCTGCACCATGCCCCTGGACTCGGTGCGCTGGCGGTCGCCGTCCCCGGTGGTGTCCCGGTCGTCCTTCCATATGTTGAAGCGGTAGTGGTCACCGCCCTCGACGATCACGTACTTCCGGTCGGGGTGGGCGCCGCCGCGGTCGGCCTCGATGCCCTCGAACGCCTTGAGCCCGTCGCTGGACGGGTCAGGGTGCCAGAGCAACTGCGCGGCCGCGGCGCGCGAGGCGGCGGAGGCCGAGGTGGCGCCCGAGGTCAGCTGCCCGAGGGCGATCGGTGTTCCGACGGCTGCCGCGGCCATCGAACCGAGGACCCGGCGGCGGCTCAACGGGCGGAGAGGGGGGAGTTCTGCCATGGTCGTTGACTTCCTTCCTGATCCGGTAAAGGAGTGGCGTGCTCATGGCGCACCACGCAGATTGGACCGGACCAAATGGACCGTCAAGCCTTGCGGACGGTTCTTTACTCGAGAATTTATTCAGCTGGCTGAACAAAATCTGCCGCTTTCTGGGGCATATGGCGCATCTCCATCCCTCATTTTGAGCGTTTGTTCGTTCTTATGAACGCGTAGACAGTGTCTACGCACGTCTGGTAGACAGTGTCCATGGCTGAGCGTGAGCAGGACACGGGTCTCCGGTCCCGACTGGTGGACGTCGGAGTGGAGCTGGTGGACGAGGAGGGGGCCGGGGCCCTTTCGCTGCGGGAGATCGCCCGCCGGGCCGGGGTGTCCCACGGCGCGCCGCGGCGGTACTTCCCGACGCATCTGTCCCTGCTGTCCGCCATCGCGCGCCGCGGCTTCGAGGGTCTGGCCATCCAGGCCGGTGAGGCGATCGCCGCTCATGAGGGCGATCCCCGCGAACAGGTGACGGCGCTGGCGCGGAGCTGGCTCGACTTCGCGCTGACCAACCGCGGCATGTTCGAGCTGATGTTCCGTCACGATCTGCTGGAGAGCGGCCATCTGGGTCTGCGGGAGACGAGCCTGCCGCTCTTCGGCACCCTCGTCGACCTGGTGGCCAGGGCGCGGCCGGACTCCGGCGCGGAGCCACGGATCGTCGCGGGCGCGCTGTGGGCGAATCTGCACGGCATCGCCCAACTGTGGGGCTGGGGCAGCCTTCAGCTCGCGGTGGGAGCCGATGACCCCGAGCCGTTGCTGCGGGCCGCGCTCGACGCCCACCTCGGTCAGGGGGTCCGGTGAGCTCCCCGCGCGGACAGCGCCTCACCCTCGTCGCGAGCGTCACCGGAGCCGTGGTCGTCGCGCTGGACGGCACGGTGCTGACCGTGGCCCAGCCCCGGCTGCAACGGGACCTGAACGCCACGTTCGCCCAGGTCCAGTGGACCAGTACGGGATATCTGATCGCGGTGGCGAGTCTGCTGGTCTTCGCGGGCCGCCTCGGCGACCGCTACGGCCATCGGCACGTCTTCGCCCTCGGGATGCTGGGCTTCGGCGCCGCCTCGGCGGGCATCGGGCTCGCGGGTGGCATCGGCTGGGTGATCGGGTTGCGGGTCGCCCAGGGGGTTTTCGGGGCGCTGCTGCAACCCGCCACCCTCGGGATGCTGCGGGCCGCGTATCCGCCCGACCGGCTCGGCCGGCCGGTCGCGGTGCGGACCGGCGCCATCGGGCTGGCGGCCGTGGCCGGTCCGCTGGTCGGCGGGGCGCTGACCACCCATCTGGGGTGGCGGGCGGTGTTCTTCGTCAATGTCGCGCCCGCCCTCGCCATGGGCCTGGCGGCCCTCGCCGTCCGGGCCCCTTCGGCCCTCGCCGCCCAGGCCCCGGGGGCCCTCGCCGTCCGTGCCCCGGCGGCGCCCCGTGAGACCGCCCGGCCGCGGCTCGATCTGCCCGGTGCGGGGCTGCTCGCGGTGGCGCTGGCCGGGCTGGTGCACACGCTCGTCGGGATCCCCGGAACCGGCTGGACGGTGGCGACCACGCTCGGGCTCGGGTGCGCCGCAGTGGCCGGAGGCGTCTTCGTGCGGCATGAGCGCCGGACGGAGGATCCGCTGGTGCCGCCCGGCGTGCTGCGGTCGGGCTCCGCGGGCCCGGCGCTCGGTGTGCTGGTGGCCGCGTCGGCCGCACTGTTCGGGGCGCTGTTCCTCGGCACGTACTACGTGCAGGACGCGCTCGCGCTGGATCCGCTCGACAGCGGGCTGCGGGCGCTGCCGCTCGCGGTGATGATGGTGCTGGGCGCGCCGGTGGCGGCGACGCTGACGCGCCGTCAGGGGCCCCGCCGGACGGCGGTGGCGGGGATGGTTCTGGTGGTGGCCGGTGTGCTGCTGATGTCCCGTCTCGGCCGGGGCTCGGGCGCCGAGGCGATCGGCGGCTGCTTCCTCCTGCTGGGCTCGGGTTTCGCCACCGTGATGGTCACCGCGACCACCGTGGTCGTGCGGGACGCGTCCGTGGACACCGCCGGGGTGGCGGGCGGCCTCCAGCAGACCGCCATGAACATCGGGCCCGCGCTGGGGGTCGCCGCCGCGACCACGCTGATGAGCGTGGCCGGGCGGGGCGACACCACCGGACGGCCGCCCGGCGACGGACCGCGCTGGGCGGCCGGTGTCTTCCTCTCGGCGATGGGACCGGCGCTGACGGTCCTCGCGGCCGTGGCCGCGGCCGGTGCGCTGCTCGCCACCAGGCTGCCGGGCCGTACGGCGACGCGACCGCCCGGGGATCAGCCGGTGGAAGGGCTCCCGGACGGACCCCCGAGGTCCGAGATCGCGTCGAGCGCCTGATGTGCACCGGTCGTGCGGACACCGGTCCAGCGCCGCCAGATCGGTCACCGCCGCGCGGTAGGCGTGGGTGAAGCCCTCGGCGGAGACAGGCGCGGAGAACCTCGCGGTCGTAGCTCGCGCTGCTCACCGGCCCCATGGAGGTGCGGTCCCGGCTGGGCATCCGCAAGGTCTCCGCGGCCGGGACGCGCACGGTCGCCCGGTCCGCGGTGGACACCTTTCTGCGGGCCTACGAAACCGCCGCCACCGGCCACCCCTGACCCGAGGGCGAGGGGACCGGTGGCGGCGGCGCGTGGCAGGTGTTGTCGGCTCAAGCGAGGGCGACCAGCAGATCGCCGCCCTCCACCTGCTGAATCGCGTTGATGGCGATGCGCGACACGGTCCCGCTCTTCGGGGCCGCGATGGTGGCCTCCATCTTCATCGCCTCGATCGTGCCGATGGTGGCACCGGCCTCCACCTGGTCGCCCTCGGCCACCGCCAGCGTCACCACACCCGCGAAGGGCGCCGCCACATGGCCGGGGTTGCTCCGGTCGGCCTTCTCGGTGGCCGGCACATCGGAGGCCACCGAGGTGTCCCGCACCTGGACCGGGCGCAACTGGCCGTTCAGCGAGGCCATCACCGTGCGCATACCGCGCTCGTCCGCGTCGCCGATGGCCTCCAGCTCGATCAGCAGCCGGACACCGGGCTCGAGGTCCACCGTGTACTCGTGCCGCGGGCGCAGTCCGTAGAAGAAGTCCTTGCTGTCCAGCACGCTGGTGTCGCCGTGGGCCTGCCGGTGTGCCTCGAACTCCTTGGTCGGGCCGGGGAACAGCAGCCGGTTCAGTGTGGCCCGCGGGTCCTTCTCCAGCTGCTCGCGGTCCTCGGCGGACAGCTCCGCGGCCACCGGCTTGGCGGCGGCGCGGCCCTCCAGCGCCTTGCTGCGGAACGGCTCGGGCCAGCCGCCCGGCGGATTGCCCAGCTCGCCGCGGAGGAATCCGATGACCGAGTCCGGGATGTCGTACCGGCCCGGCTCCGCCTCGAAGTCCTCCGGCGACACCCCCGCCCCCACCAGGTGCAGCGCCAGATCGCCGACCACCTTCGACGACGGGGTGACCTTCACCAGGTGGCCCAGGATCCGGTCCGCGGCGGTGTACATCGCCTCGATGTCCTCGAAGCGGTCGCCGAGGCCGAGCGCGATGGCCTGGGTGCGCAGATTGGACAGCTGGCCACCGGGGATCTCGTGGTGGTACACCCGTCCGGTCGGTGAGGCGAGCCCCGCCTCGAACGGTGCGTAGATCTTGCGCACGGCCTCCCAGTACGGCTCCAGGCCGCCGATCGCCTCGAGGTCGAGCCCGGTCGGCCGGTCGGAGTGGTCGGTGGCGGCCACGATCGCCGACAGCGACGGCTGGGAGGTGGTGCCGGCCATGGAGGCCACCGCGCCGTCCACCGCGTCCGCACCGGCCTGGACCGCCGCGAGATAGGTGGCGAGCTGACCGCCCGCGGTGTCATGGGTGTGGATGTGCACCGGCAGGTCGAACTCCCGGCGCAGCGCGGAGACCAGCTTCGCCGCGGCCGGGGCGCGCAGCAGCCCCGCCATGTCCTTGATGGCCAGCACATGCGCGCCCGCGTCCACGATCTGCTCGGCGAGCCGCAGATAGTAGTCGAGGGTGTAGAGCCGCTCCGAGGGATCGGACAGGTCGGAGGTGTAGCAGAGCGCCACCTCGGCGATGGCCGAGCCGGTCTCCCGTACCGCGTCGATCGCGGGCCGCATCTGCCCGATGTCGTTCAGCGCGTCGAAGATCCGGAAGATGTCGATCCCGGTGGCCGTGGCCTCCCGTACGAAGGCGGTGGTCACTTCGGTCGGATACGGCGTGTAGCCCACGGTGTTGCGGCCGCGCAGCAGCATCTGCAGACAGATGTTGGGCACCGCCTCGCGCAGCTTGGCCAGCCGCTCCCAGGGATCCTCGGCGAGGAAGCGCAGCGCCACGTCGTAGGTGGCGCCGCCCCAGCACTCCAGCGACAGCAACTGCGGCACGGTCCGCGCCACCACCGGGGCCACGGCCAGCAGGTCCTTGCTGCGGACCCGGGTGGCCAGCAGCGACTGGTGCGCGTCCCGGAAGGTGGTGTCGGTGACACCGATCGTGGGCGACTCGCGCAGCAGGCGCGCGAAGCCCTCCGGGCCCAGCTCGGTGAGCCGCTGCTTGGAGCCGGCGGGCGGCTCGGTGTCCGGCACCGGGGGCAGCTTGGTGGTCGCGTCGATCAGATGGGGCCGCTCGCCGTGGGGCTTGTTCACCGTGATGTCGGCGAGATAGGTGAGCAGCTTGGTGCCGCGGTCGGCGGAGTGACGCGCCGTCAGCAGATGCGGCCGCTGCTCGATGAACGACGTGGTGACCTGCCCGGCCCGGAAGTCCGGATCGTCCAGCACCGCCTGGAGGAAGGGGATGTTGGTGGACACACCGCGGATGCGGAACTCGGCCACCGCGCGCCGGGCGCGGCCGACCGCGGTGGCGAAGTCCCGCCCCCGGCAGGTCAGCTTGACCAGCATCGAGTCGAAGTGGGCGCTGATCTCCGCACCGGCGTGGGTGGTGCCACCGTCCAGCCGGATGCCCGAACCGCCCGGGGAGCGGTACGCGCTGATCATCCCGGTGTCCGGGCGGAAGCCGTTGGCCGGGTCCTCGGTGGTGATCCGGCACTGCAGCGCCGCGCCCCGCAGATATACGGTGTCCTGGGCGAGGCCGAGGTCGGACAGCGTCTGACCGGCGGCGATCCGCAGCTGCGACTGGACGAGGTCCACATCGGTGATCTCCTCGGTCACCGTGTGCTCGACCTGGATCCGCGGATTCATCTCGATGAACACATGGCGGCCGTCGCGGTCGAGCAGGAACTCCACCGTGCCGGCGTTGCGATAGCCGATCTCCCGGGCGAACTTCACCGCGTCCTCGCAGATCCGGGCCCGCAGCTCCGGATCGAGGTTGGGCGCCGGGGCCAGCTCGATCACCTTCTGGTGGCGCCGCTGCACCGAACAGTCGCGCTCGAACAGATGGATGACATCGCCCTGCCCGTCGGCGAGGATCTGCACCTCGATATGGCGGGGCTCCACCACCGCCTTCTCCAGGAAGACCGTGGGATCGCCGAAGGCGGACTCGGCCTCCCGCGCCGCCGCCTCGATGGACTCGCGCAGCGTCTCCCGGCTCTCGACCCTGCGCATCCCGCGCCCGCCACCACCGGCGACGGCCTTGACGAACACCGGGAAGCCGAGCTCGTCCGCGGCCCGGACCAGGTCGTCCACATCGGTCGACGGCTCGGAGGAGCCCAGCACCGGCACCCCGGCCGCACGGGCCGCGGCCACCGCGCGTGCCTTGTTCCCGGTGAGTTCCAGGGTCTGCGCGCTGGGCCCCACGAACGTGATCCCCGCTTCCTCGCACGCGCGCGCGAGATCGGGGTTCTCGGAAAGGAAGCCGTACCCGGGGTACACCGCGTCCGCGCCCGCCTCGCGCGCCGCGTTGACGATCTCCTCGACGGAGAGATAGGCCCGCACCGGATGGCCCGGCTCGCCGATCTCGTACGCCTCATCGGCCTTGAGCCGGTGCAGTGAGTTGCGGTCCTCGTGCGGGAACACGGCGACGGTTCTCGCGCCCAGCTCATAGCCGGCGCGGAAGGCGCGAATGGCGATCTCACCACGATTGGCGACCAGCACCTTGCGGAACATGCCCGATCCCTTCTACCTGCCCGTAACCAACACACGCTTGTCGGCGAACCCTACTGCCGCCCGCCACGTGGGACGCCCGGGGTGTGATCGAGTTCTCGTGGCTGGTGCGGCACGGCATCCGGCCCTCGTCATCCATGGTCGCCCACGGCTCCCGAAGGCGACCGGGCTCACCACTCGGCGAGTGAGCCGTCCGCGTGGCGTCACACCGGATTCCGCCAGACGTGCCCGCGGCGGTCGGCGGCGCGCACCGCGGCCTGGCGGCGAGCGCCACCGGCCCGAGCGGGCAGTGCGGGACGAGCTGGGCTCCGTGGGGCTCGGCGAGGGCCGCGATGCGCCGCAGCTCGGAGATGCCGCCCGCATGTCCCGCACCGGGCCGCCGAGCAGCTGGTACACCGGTACGCCGTAGTGCTTGCCCTTGTGTCCCACAGCGCCTGGTCGAGCCCGGAGACGGCGCTGGAGAGGACCGGCCCGCCACGGTAGAAGCCGCCCTTGGTCATCACTTGCCAGTGGTCCTCGATCCGTGTCGGGTCCTGGCCGATCAGATACTCCGTGAGCACCTCGACCGCGGCGCGGACCCGGTCGGCCCGCCCCTCGACCATAGGAGGGGCGCGGCTGTGAGAACAAACGATAAGTAATGAGAACTCGTGCGTGTCCGCAGGGCCGAAAAAGACCTTGCGCCGCGCCATGGCGAGTTCCGGCGATTCCGCCCATCATGCCGCCATGACAGCAAACCTGACGCGCCGTCACATTCTCGGTCTGGCCGCCCTGCAGAGCGCGGCGGCCCTCGGACTCACCCGCATCGGCCTCACCCCGGCGGCCGCCGCCGAGAGCGCCGACCACTTCCCCGCCGTCGTCATCGGCTCCGGCTACGGCGCGGCCGTGGCCGCGCTCCGGCTCGGCGAGGCGGGCATAAGAACCCTCGTCGTGGAGATGGGGCGGTTATGGGACACCCCGGGCCCCGACGGCCGGGTCTACTGTTCGATGACCGCCCCCGACCAGCGCTCCATGTGGTTCAAGGAGAGGACCGAGGCACCCCTGTCCACCTTCCTGTGGCTGGACGTCATCAACAGGGACATCACCCCCTACCCCGGCGTCCTGGACCGTGTCCGCTACCCCGGCATGTCCGTCTACGTGGGCCGCGGCGTCGGCGGCGGGTCGCTGGTCAACGGCGGTATCGCGGTCACCCCGCCGCGCTCGTACTTCCAGCAGATGCTGCCGCAGGTGGCCGCGGACCCGATGTACGACACGTACTTCCCGCTGGCCAACCGCATGCTCGGCGCTACCACCGTGCCGTCCGCGTGGTTCGAGGCCACGGAGTGGTACACCTACGCCCGGGTCGCCCGCGCCCAGGCCGCCGAGGCGGGTCTGAAGACCGTCTTCGTGCCCAACGTCTACGACTTCGACTACATGCGGCGTGAGGCCGACGGAACGGCGACCAAGTCCGCGCTCGCCCAAGAGGTCATCTACGGCAACAACTTCGGCAAGCGCAGCCTCGACAAGACCTATCTCGCCGCCGCGCTCGGCACCGGCCAGGTCACCCTGCACACGCTGAGCCGGGCCCGCGCCCTGCGCCGGGCACCGGACGGCACCTACGTCCTCACGGTGGATCGCGTCGACACCACCGGCACCGTCGTCGCCACCGACGAGATCACCTGCGGGTCGCTCTTCCTCGGCGCGGGCAGCCTCGGCACCACCGAACTCCTGCTGCGCGCCCGCGAGACCGGCGCCCTCCCCGAGCTGAGCGCGGAGGTCGGCCGGGGCTGGGGCGGCAACGGCAACGTCATGCTCGGCCGCGCCAACCACGTGTGGAACCCGACCGGCGCCCACCAGTCCACCATCCCGGTGATGGCGATCGACGACTGGTCCAACGCCACCAATCCGGTCTTCGCCGAGATCGCCCCGCTGCCGGCCGGCATCGAGACCTGGGTCAGCCTCTACCTCGCCATCACCCGGAACCCCGAGCGCGCCACCTTCACCTATGACGCGGCGAAGGACACCGTCGTGCTCAACTGGACCCGCGCCCAGAGCGCGCCCTCCGTGGCCGCGGCCAAGGCGCTCTTCGACCGCGTCAACTCCGCCAACGTCACGATCTACCGCTATGACCTCTTCGGCGACACCCGGGCCTTCGCCGACGACTTCTGCTACCACCCGCTGGGCGGCTGCGTCCTGGGCCGGGCCACCGACGCGTACGGCCGGGTGACCGGCTACGACGGGCTCTATGTGACCGACGGCTCCCTGATCCCGGGCTCCATCGGCGTCAATCCGTTCGTCACCATCACCGCCCTGGCCGAGCGCACCATGGCCCGGGTGCTGGCCGAGGACCGCGTCGGTGGCCGGTGACACCGCCGGGGCGTGCCCCCGCCGTCAGCCCAGGGCCCGGTCCAGGTTGAACGCGGCGCTGATGAGCGCCAGATGGGTGAACGCCTGCGGGAAGTTGCCGATCTGCTCACCGGTGCGGCCGATCTCCTCGGCGTACAGCCCGACATGGTTGGCGTAGGTGAGCATCTTCTCGAAGGCCAGCCGCGCCTCGTCCACCCGGCCGGCCCGGGACAGCGCCTCGACGTACCAGAACGAGCAGATCGAGAAGGTGCCCTCCTCCCCACGCAGCCCGTCCGGACTCACCGTGGGGTCGTAGCGGTACACCAGTGAATCGGCCACCAGCTCCTCGCCCAGCGCGTCCAGGGTGGACAGCCACTTGGGATCGGTGGGGGAGATGAACTTCGACAGCGGCATCATCAGCAGCGAGGCGTCGAGTACCTCCTCGCCCTCGCGCTGCACGAAGGCGCGCCGCCGCGGCGACCAGCCGCAGCGCATGATCCGGCGGTAGATGTCATCGCGCGACGTCGACCAGCGGGACATGTCCGCGGGCAGTCCGCGGTGGCGGGCGATGCGCATCGCCCGCTCGATCGCGACCCAGCACATCAGCTGCGAGTACAGGAAGCGCTGTGGACCGGCGCGGGTCTCCCAGACGCTCATATCGGGCCGGTCCCAGTTGTCGCACACCCAGCCGACCAGCTTGCACACGGCGTCCCAGTGGTCGCTGGACAGCGGCTGACCCCACTTGTCGTAGAGGTAGAGGGAGTCCACCAGCGCCCCGTAGATGTCCAGTTGGAGCTGGTGGACCGCCGCGTTGCCGACCCGGACCGGGGACGAGCCCAGATGCCCCTCCAGGTGGGAGAGCATCTCCTCGGGGATCTCGCTGCGGCCGTCGATGCCGTACATGATCTGCAGCGGGCCGCCGGGGCCGTCCCCGAGGGCGATGCCCTCGGACAGGAAGCGCACGAACGCTTCGGCCTCCTGGGTGAAGCCCAGCCTCAGCAGCGCGTAGATGCAGAACGCGGCATCGCGGACCCAGACGTATCGGTAGTCCCAGTTGCGCTCGCCGCCGATCTGCTCGGGCAGGCTGGTCGTCGGGGCCGCCACGATGGCGCCGGTCGGCGCGTAGGTGAGCAGCTTGAGGGTGAGCGCCGAGCGGTGCACCATCTCCCGCCACCGCCCGCGGTAGCGGGACTGCGCGAGCCAGCGGCGCCAGTAGCGCACGGTGGCGTCGAACAGCTCCTCCGCCTCCCCCTGCGGGCAGTGTCGCGGCTGCACCATACCGCCGATCCGGTCCAGCGCGAACACCGTGGCCTCGCCCTCGACCAGCTTGAACGTGGACACCACATCGGGTCCGTCGATCTCCACGGTGACGCCGGAGGTCAGCGCCAGCGACAGCTCCGGGGACTCGAAGATCGTGAGCCCCTTCTCGGCGCGCACCGTGTGCGACTGACGGCCGTAGTCGAACCGGGGCGCCACCCGTGCGGTGAAGGGCAGGGAGCCGCGGACGCACAGCACCCGGCGGATCAGCCGGTGCCGGTCCGCCTCGCGCGAGTCGTCCACGATCGGCATGAAGTCCTGGACCTCGGCGACGCCGTCGTCCGCGAAGAAGCGGGTGATGAGGATGTTGGTGTCCGGGAAGTAGAACTGCTTCGTCCGGGCGGGCACCTCGGGTGTGAGCTGGAAGGAGCCGCCGCGGTCGGCGTCGAGGATCGACGCGAACACACTGGGGGCGTCGAAGCGGACCGGGCAGTACCAGTCGATGGTGCCGCGCGTGTCCACGAGCGCGGCGGTGCGCAGATCGCCGATCAGACCGTGCTCGGCGATCGGCACATAGCGGGACGCGTCCGTCGGGTGGCGGATGCTCTCGGCGACGGTCATCGGAACCTCCCGCGCTGGAGGGAGGGGCTGGGGACCCTTGGGCGGCGCGGACTCTCACTTCACCATACGACCGCCGGACCGGTCCGGCGCAGCGCCCGGCCCACCGCGGCGCCCACGGCCCACCGCGGCGCCCGCGCCGCACGCGACGGGCCGCGGGCGCCGCCTCCGCGTCACCGGCCGTCACCGTGTGTGGCCGCGGGGGCGGGATACCCGGCGGGCCGGGAGCCCGGCGGGCTCCCGGCCCTCAGTGCAGGGCGGCGCTGGGGCCGCCAGCCAGGACGCGACCGCCGCCGCGATGGGCTGACCGGTCTCGAGCTCGACAAAGCCGAATTGGCCGCCCTGGTTGCACTCCAGGAACCACCACACGCCCTCGGCGTCCTCGGCGAAGTCGAAGGCCCCGTAGGCAAGACCGGTGAGCGTCATGTACTCATGCACCGAGCGCACGATTCTGGCGGGCACGTCCACGGCTTCCCAGTGGTGTCCATGACAGCCATAGCGCCCGTCCACCTGGCCGGAGGCGGCGGTCTTGCGCGCGGCGAATAACTGGCTGCCGACGCAGATCAGCCGGATGTCCGCCGCTTTGGGAATGTAGCGCTGAAGAAGGGTCGCCCCGGCCGCGACATCGGAGAAATCCGTGTCCGGTCCGATACGGGTGGTGGGCAGCGCGACCGGCGGCTCGACGGACGGCGGACCGGAGGCGGATTTCACCACGATGTCCGAGTACTGGACGGCGAAATCGCGCGCCGCGCGCGGATAGGTGGTGACAAGAGTCGAGGGCACGGCGAAACCGCTGTGCTGGGCGACCCGCAACTGGAAGGGTTTGTGGCGGGCCGGCTCGGCGGCCGCCGGATGGTTCATCCAGCGTGCCGTTGTCGCGTAGAGCATCCCGTACAGGGCCTGTCCGCACTCGGCCGTCAGCCACTCCGACGGATTCGCCGCGTGCGCCGCCGGCCGCCCCGGCCTGCGCACCCAGATGGACCGCAGGCCGTGGATGCTGACGAGGCGTCCCTCGGTCGACAGATATCCCGTGAAGTCTCCACGGTCGAATTCGACCGACAGGGCGGCCTGATCCGGAAGGTCGGCCGGATCGAAACGCATCAGAGGGACGCCTTGTTCGCGCAGCTCCGCCACCACCAAGTCGGCCGTGACATCCTGGCGGCAGGTCAGGATGAGTACCGTCATCGACGTAGGCGCAGGTCAGTCGTCGAAGTGTGTCTTGGAGCCGGCTGTGGACGTGGTCGTGCCGGTCGCCAGCAGCACCGCCCGGTCGGCGATGGCCGGACGGCCGTCGGAGAGGACATTCAACTGCAGGGCGGCGTTATAGGCGTAGGGAACACTGGCCGACGACCGCTCGGCGGGGATTGCGTGCTTCAGTACGAAGGGCTGCATGAGTGACCTCTTGGTGCTCCATGTATTCGTCTATCCACCACGCAACAGTACGTACTAAAAGTCTACGGCACCGACTAGCAACGATTTTGTCCTGTGTAGGGCGATATGAAGTGTGTCACAGGCCTCGAAGGCAACATATGCCTCAGGAATTGCGTCTTCGAATAGTCGGCCTGTTCCGGGGGAGCACCGGGTCCGCCTCGGTGTTCCGAGGCGGACCACCGGTCTTGACCGCCCGTCGGGTCAGGACGCCGGTCCGCCCTCGCGGTGGGTGACGCGGATCTTCGACTGGCCGTGTGGCAGCTCCTCCCAGTCCGCCATGAAGCGCGCGGCCAGGCCGTGTTTCTCGGCCAGGGCGATGAGCGTCTCGGTGCGGTAGTAGAAGTCCTCCCGCAGCACCTGGTGTTCGACGCCCTCGGTGCGGTCGAAGGTGAAGTCGAACCAGCCGCCCGGCGCCATGACGCGGCCGACGTGCGCCAGGCACTCCTCGATGACCGGCAGCGGCGAGTGTGAGAACACACTGTGCGCGTGCACCACGTCGAAGTGGGCGTCGGGCAGGAACCGCAGCGTCAGATCGCGGACCGGGGTGAGGGTGGGCAGGCGGCTCTGGAGCCCCTGGCGCACCAGCGTGTCCTGCGCGGCCGCCAGGATGTCGGGCGAGATGTCGATGCCGTAGTAGTGGCCGGGCTCCAGATGGCTGATGAACCGCCAGCCCGCCCGCAGATTGCCACAGCCGATCTCCAGCATCCGGTGCTCCGGCCGCAGACCGTGGCCGAGGAGATAGTCGAACTGCATCGCGCCCAGCGCCAGCCACCGCTCATGACTGCGGCTGCCGACCGCCGCCTCCGGACTGGTACGGGTGTCCGACCGCATCACCGCGCGGTAGTAAGCGACATGGTCCGGGTACCGGTAGCGCAGCCAGGCGTCCCTGGTGGCACGGACCAGATGGCGCGGTACGCGCTGCGGATGGCGGAGCGCGTAGGAGACCCGGTGGCCGAGGGCGGAGCGGTTGACGCTGAGGTTCTTGGCGGGCATGGGAACTCTCTCGTGCTGGTGGTGGGGACGCGGCAGCCTGGCGGCCCATGTGTTCCCGCGTCGTCGTGGTCGGTACCAGCCTCGGCGCCGTGGCGGCGGCGGGGATCGGCGGAGCGGCCCTGGTCAGGAGGCGGTCCGGGGGACCGCCGTATCAACCGATCGGATGATGCGGCGTCGGGTCCGGCGCGTTAGGACTGGTGGGGGAGTGAACCGAAGCGAACCCAAGAGGAAACCCGAGAAGAACCGGGTGGACCGGAGAGCAGGGGAGGGGCCGGGGTGCGGTCGGCGGTCGGGGTGGTCGGGCGGTCCGGGTGGGCGCCGTGGCCGAAGGCGTGGTCGACACCGTGGTCGGCGTGGTCCGGGCGGTCCGGGTCCGACGGGCCGGACGATCCGGACGAGCGGTGGCTGACGGCGGTCCTGCACATCGCGTTCTTCCTGCTGCTGGGGTCCTCGCTGGTGCGCTATCTGATCCGGGACACCGGCAGCGCGCCCAACGGCTGGGTCATCGCCCTCTTCGTGGCCTTCGGCGCGCTCTATCTGCCCGGCCGGTGGCCGGCGCCCGCGCCGAGCCCCGGTGGCCGGCCCTCCGGCCGCTATCTGGTCTGGCTGACCGCGGTGCTCGCCGCATGGGTCGCGCTGCTGGTCCTCGCGCCGAGCGCCGCCTGGTGTGCCATGCCGCTGTTCTTCACCGGTCTGCACACCCTGCCCACCCGGTTCGCGGTGCCCCTGGCGGCCGTGCTCACGGCGCTGGTCGTCGCCTCCAAACTGCGGTTCATGCACGACGGCTTCGACCCCAACGCGCTGATCGCGCCGCCCGCCATCGCCGCCGTGGCCGCCGCCGTCCTGATCCATCTGCGGCGCCAGTCGGCCCGCCAGCGAGTGCTGATCGACGACCTGGTCCGCACCCGCCGCGATCTGGCCGCGACCGAGCGGCGGGCGGGGATCCTGGCCGAGCGCCAGCGGCTGTCCTCGGAGATCCACGACACCCTCGCCCAGGGCCTGTCCAGCCAGCGGATGCTGCTCCAGGCCGCCGACCGCACCTGGGAGACGGACCCGGAGGCCGCCCGGGGACATATGCGGAACGCGGCGGAGATCGCGTCCCGCAGCCTCGCCGAGGCCCGCCGGTTCGTCCAGGACCTGGCCCCGGCCGACCTCGCCGAGCGCTCCCTGGCCCAGGCGCTCGGCGCGCTCGCCGAGCGGGAGAGCGGTGCCGGACCGGCGGTGGACTTCCGGCTCGACGGAGCCCTCGGCCCGCTGCCCGAGCGGGTGGAGGCGGCGCTGCTGCGCATCGCCCAGGGCGCGCTGGCCAATGTGCGGGAGCACGCCGGGGCGAGCCGGGCCGCGCTCACCCTGACCTGCCTGGGCGACCAGATCTGTCTGGACATCGCCGATGACGGCCGCGGCTTCGACACCGACGCCGTCCCGGCCCCCGGCGCGGACCGGTCGCGCGGCCACGGGCTGCCGGCCATGCGGGCCCGCGTACGGCAGCTGGGCGGCACCCTCACCGTCGAGTCCGCACCGGGCGAGGGGACCGTCGTCTCGGCCGCGATCCCCCTCGAACCCCTTCCCGCCCTCGTCTCCGACCGTCCCGTGGAGGCCACGCCGTGAGCCCGCCCTCGTCCCCGACGCCGTCCCCGTCCCCGACGCCGTCGGCCACCCCCGCCATCCGGCTGCTGCTCTGCGACGACCACGCCGTGGTGCGGGCCGGGCTGCGGGCGCTGCTGGCCAGCACCGACGGCATCGAGGTGGTCGGCGAGGCGGGCAGCGGCGAGGAGGCCCTCGCCATGGCCGCCCGGCTCCGGCCCGATGTGGTGCTGATGGATCTGCAACTCGGGGAGGGGATGGACGGGGTGACCGCCACCCGGCGGCTGGTCTCCGGCGACCCGCCCGCGCCGCGCGTGCTGGTGCTCACCATGTTCGACACCGACGCCGACATCACCCGTGCCATCGAGGCCGGGGCCACCGGCTATCTGCTCAAGGCCGAGCGGCCGGAGGAGCTGTTCGCGGCGATCCGGAACGCCGCCTCCGGCCGTACCGCGCTGTCGGCCCCGGTCGCCGACCGGGTGCTCGCCCGGATGCGCAGCCCGCGCCCCGGGCTGTCCGAGCGGGAGCGCGACATCCTCCGGCAGCTGGCCCGCGGCCTGGGCAACCGGGAGATCGCCCGGGCCCTGTTCATCAGCGAGGCCACGGTCAAGACCCATCTGGGACGGATCTACGGGAAATTGGGGGTCGAGACCCGGGCCGGGGCAGTGGCGGTGGCCACCGAGCGGCGATTGCTGCCTTGAGGGCCGAGGGCTGAGGGCTGAGGGCTGAGGGCTGACCGCGTCAGATCACGTCAGATCGCGGGTCGGCCCGGCAGCGGCGCCCGGTCCTGGTCGGGCAGGACGAGCGTCCGCGTGGGCAGCGGGATCTCGATGCCCTCGGCGCGGAACCGGCGGTGCAGTTCCTTCATGAACTCATGCTTGATGAGGTACTGGTCGCTGAACTCCAGGGCCCGCAGAAACACCGAGAAGTCGATGCCGGACTCTCCGAAGGTGTGGAAGCGCACACTCGTCTCGTGGTCGACGACCCCGCCCTCGACCCCGGACATCACCTTCCCGGCGACCTCGATGGTCACCCGCTCGACATGGTCCAGATCGCTTCCGTAGCCGACCCTGGCCTGGACCATGACCGACATCTGCTGCTCGGGCTGGTGAAAGTTGGTCATGATGGTGTTGCCCAGCTTGGCGTTCGGGATGATGACGAGGTTGTCCGACAGCTGCCGCACCGCCGTGTTGCGCCAGTTGATGTCGACCACGTACCCCTCCTCCCCGCTGCTGAGCCGGATGTAGTGGCCGGGCTGCACCGTCTTGGAGGCCAGGATGTGCACCCCCGCGAAGAGGTTCGCCAGCGTGTCCTGAAGGGCCAGGGCGACCGCCAGACCACCCACGCCGAGGGCGGTGAGCAGGGGAGCGATCGAGACGCCCAGCGTCTCCAGCAGGATCAGCACACCCATCGCCAGGACGGCGATCCGTGTGATGTTGACGAAGATGCTGGCCGTTCCCGCCACCCCGGAGCGGGACAGCGCCAGCGAGCGCACCAGGTCGGCCACCACGCGGGCCGCCGTGACCGTGGTGACCAGGATCAGCACGGCCACCAGCGTCTGATTGACGTCGTGGCCGACCGTGCGGTTCAGCGGCAGCGCGGCGGCCGCGGCGGCGACACCGGCGGCCATCGACGCCCACGGAGCCAGGGTGCGCAGCGTGTCGACGATGATGTCGTCACCGCTCCACCGGGTGGACCGGGCCCGCTCACCCAGCCAGCGCAGCGCCATGCGCAACAGCACACCACCGGCCGCGCCGCAGACCAGCGCCGCTCCGACGACGATGACATCGTGCAAGGTGAGAGCCCGGTTCATCGGCCACCGTCCGCTATGCCGGAAAGCGCGTCAGAAGCGGCCGTGCGGCATGCCGTCGTCGGGGCGGCCTCCGGTCTGGAGTTCTGTGGAATCACCATGTCACCTGCTCGTGCCTGGGTTCTACGGGGGATGCCGGGCGCACATGTGTACGGCTCCGGCGTGAGGTGCCATCCTGCCGTATGCGATGAGGGCCGAATGACGGGATGCCCCGCTACCGCATGTAACCCGCCAGCCTCGGGGCGGCGCGCCACCGCGTTTGACGCACAGGTGTTGTGTGGTGGAATCGGGTCGTATGGACAGCCGCCGCGGTGATGTGGGCGACGTGGAGCGGGGATGGCCGTTCCTCGCGGCCGCGTACGCCTTCGTGGTCACGATGTGCGGCACGACGCTGCCCACCCCGCTCTACTCGCTCTACCAGCGGGAGTTCGGCTTCTCCTCGTTCATGGTCACGGTGATCTTCGCGGTGTACGCGGCGGGGGTCATCGTCGCGCTGCTGCTGCTCGGAAGTGTGTCCGACTTCATCGGGCGACGGCCCGTCATGCTGGCCGCGCTGGTGCTGTCGGGGCTGAGCGCGGTGTGCTTCCTCCTCGCCCAGGGACTGCCGGAGCTGTTCGCGGGCCGCACCCTGTCGGGGCTGTCCGCCGGTCTGGCCACCGGCACCGCCACCGTGACGGTGATCGAGCTGGCGCCCGAGCGCCGGCGCCGTGGCGCCACCCTCCTCGCGACCGGGGCCAACCTGGGCGGGCTCGGCCTCGGCCCGTTGCTGGCGGGGGTGCTGGCGCAGTACGCCCCGGCCCCGCTGAAGCTGGTGTTCGTGGTGGACCTGGTGCTGGTGGCGGTGGGCGCCGCCGCGGTGCTCGCCCTCCCGGAGACCGTACGGAAGCGGAGCCGCCCGCCGCTGAGGCCGCAGCGGCTGCGGGTGCCCAAGGAGATGCGCTCGACGTTCGCGGCCGCGGCCATGGCGGGGTTCGCGGGCTTCGCCACGCTGGGCCTGTTCACCTCGGTGTCGCCCACGTTCCTGAGCGAGGTGGAGGGGGAGAGCAATCTCGCGGTCGCCGGTGCCGTGGCGTTCTCGGTGTTCGCCGCCTCGATCGCCGGGCAGGCGCTGGGGCGGCGGCTGGGCCCGGGACGTTCGCTGCCCGGGGGATGTGCGGTGCTGGTGGCAGGCATGGCGGCCATCGCCGCCTCGCTCGCGAGCGCGTCACTGGCGCTGCTGGTGTTGGGCGCCGTCATCGCCGGGACGGGGCAGGGGCTGTCGTTCCACGCGGCGGTGCGGGTGGTGACGGAGCGCAGCCCGGCCGACCACCGCGCCGAGGTCACCTCCGCCCTGTTCGTGCTGATGTATCTGGCGATCTCGATTCCGGTGATCGGCGTGGGCGCGCTGACGGTCGCGGTCGGGCTGCGGTCCGCCGGGCTGATCTTCACGGGCTGTGTGGCCCTGCTGGCCGTGGCCACCCTGCTGCGGCTGCGGGCGCTCTCCGCGGAGGCGCCCGGCCGCTGAGGCCCGGCCACCGGGGCCGGTCGTTGAGGCACGACCGCCGGGGACCGGCCACTGAAGCCCGGCCCCCGGTTCCGGCCGCTGAGGGAGCCCCGTTACAGCTCCAGGACCGTCCGCACCGGCAGATGGTCGCTGGGGAACTGGCCGTCCCGTGCGTAGGTGTCGATGACGGCGTGGCGGGTGCGCACACCGGGTGAGGTCAGGATCCAGTCGATCCGGTCACCGTCCGGGACCAGCGGGCCGAAGCCGTGGAACGTCCCGTACAGCGGGCCGCGCCGCTCGGCGGTGTCCCAGGCGTCCACCAGCGTGCCGCCGTTCAGCATGGCGTCGTAGACCGGGTTGCCGTGGGCCGCCACATTGAAGTCACCGGTCACGATGCGGGGGAGCGCGGAGTCCAGACCGCCGAGCCGCTCGGTGATCAGCGCGGCGGAGCGCTCACGGGCGTTCTGGCTACGGTGGTCCAGATGGGTGTTGAGGGCGTAGAACTCCTCGCCGGTGTGCCGGTCGTGGAAGCGCACCCAGGTGACCATCCGGACCACGGCCCCGCCCCAGGTGTTGGAGCCGATCACATTCGGGGTGTCGGACAGCCAGAAGTGGTCGTACTCCAGGGGTTCGAGCCGCTCGGTGTCGTAGAAGACGGCCATGAACTCGTCCCGGCTGCCCCCCATCCGCCCGGTGCCGATCCACGAGTAGCGCTGCCCGAGGTCGTGGGCGATGTCGCGCAGCTGGCCGTACAGCCCCTCCTGGGTACCCAGCAGATGGGGCCGGGCCCGACGCAGCAGCTCCCGCATGACGGGGCGGCGCTGCCCCCAGGAGTTGGGTTCGGCGTCACTGGCGTAGCGCAGATTGAACGTCATGACGGCCAGCCGGGGACCGTCGGCGGGGGCGATCGTGGCGATGGGGGCGGCCGCGGCCACGTTCTGCGGCTGCGAGGCGAGCGGAAGCGCGACGGCCGCCGCGGCCGCGGCGCGCATACCGTGACGGCGGCTGAACACAGGTGCGGGCATGGCTCCTCCAAGGTCTTGAAGGTGCGGTGACGGCCTTCAGTGTCGGACCCCGTGGTGTGGGGGGTGTGTCCTGCGGTGGCCGTGCGATGGAACGTACGGTCACGCCGAGCCGACCTCAAGAGTGCCTGCGGAGACCACCGGTGACGAGGGGCCCCACGAGTGACGGGAGTGGCCGGGGGTGCGCGGGGGCACCGATGGGTAAGGAGGCCGGTAGTCGTCGGAGACGGAAGGGGCACCCGGGGTGACCGTACGGCCGCTGACCTTCGTCGTGGGGACCGGACGATGCGGTTCGACCGCTCTGTCGCGCGTCCTGCGGCTGCATCCGGATCTGCTGAGCGTGAGCGAGCTGATCGCCTCCCTGGAGCCGGACGCGCTTCCCGAGGCGCCGCTGACCGGGGCGGAGTTCTGGCGGATCCTCGCCACTCCGCGGTCGTTCGCCAACCGTGTCATCCGCGATGGCATCCCGCTGCCCGAATACCGGTATCCGCATGTCAAGGGGCGGTTCTCGGTGGCGGGCGGTGGCATTCCGGCGGTGTGCATGATGACGCTGCCGCATCTCACCGACGACCCCGACGCGCTGTTCGACGCGCTGGAGCCGGAGCTGTCCCGGCGGCCCGCGGCGCCGGTGGCCGATCACTACCGGGCGCTCTTCGACCTGCTGGGGGAGCGGTTCGGCCGGCGGGCCGTCGTGGAGCGGTCCGGCTATTCGCTGCGGTCGGTGCCCCGGCTGAGGGAGGTCTTCCCCGAGGCCCGGTTCGTCCACCTGCACCGGGACGGCGCGGACTGCGCGCTCTCCATGAGCTGTCACCCCGGATTCCGGCTGATCCAGCTGATGACGGAGCGCGCCACGAGCACCGAGGACCTTCCGGCCGGTCTCGCGGCGCTGCTCAGCGACGACGAGGCCGATCTGCGTCCGCTGTACCAACGGTCCGTGCCGGTGGCCGAGTTCGGCGAGCTGTGGTCGAGCACGATCGTCGAGGGGCTGGGGCATCTGTCGCGGCTCCCCGCCGCGATCCGGATGTCCCTGTCGTACGAGGGCCTTCTCGACGCGCCCGAGCGAGAGCTCACCCGGCTGGCCCAGCACCTCGGGGTGGAACCCCTCCCGGAGTGGCTGGCGGCCGGACGCGCCCTGCTCGACGGCGACCGCCGGGGCACGGCCGCCGCGACCCTGCCGCCCGCCGAACTGGCCGCCCTCCGCGAGAGCTGCGCCCCCGGCGCCCGCGCGCTGAGCCTGGCCCACGGCGGGTGAGCGGGGCCCACAGCCCGGTGCGTGGCGGCTGAGGTAGATCCGGCGTCAGGCCGTCGCCGCTTCCCTCGCACCCCCCGACTGCTCGACCGCCACCGCCCGCAGCGCCTCCAGCAGGGCGGCCACCGCGGGCACCCTGGCCGTCTCCGGCCGCAGCAGCGCGCGGACATGGCGCCGGGGCCAGTCGTCCAGCGGGCGCGGCTCGACCCGCGGATCGGGCCGGGGGAGCAGCCCGAGGCCGTCCATCAGGGCGATCCCCACCCCGTCGCCCACCAGGCCGAGGGTCGTCGCCTGGTCATCGGTCGTGGTCACCACCCGGGGCTCGAACCCCGCCTCAGCGCAGCGCCGCAGCAGCCGCTCGCGGTCCCGCTCCAGGATCCACCGCTCCCGCGCCAGATCGGCGAGGCGGAGACTGCGCCGCCCGGCGAGCGCGTGGCCGCGCGGCAGCAGCACATGGCGGCGGTCGACCAGCAGCGGGACCCGGCGCAGCGGGGCCCACGCGGGCTCCGCCTCTCCCGGCTCGTCGTCGGCGACGATCGCCAGATCCGTCTCGCCCGCGTCCAGCAGCCGGTACGCGTCATGGGAGGTGGTCTGGCCCAGCTCGACCTCCACCTCGATCCGGGAGGCGCCCAGCCGGGCCAGCGCCGCGGGCAGCACGGCGACACAGACGCTCTGCACGGAGGACATCCGCACCCGGCCACGGGTGCGCGCGGCGAGCGCCTCGAACTCGTTCTCCACGTCCCGCAGCCCGGCCAGCACCCCCGGGCGCGCTCGGCGAGTCTGTGGCCCGCGGGCGTGAGCCGCACCCCCCGCCCCGCCTTGACCGTCAGCGGCACGCCCACGGCACGTTCCAGCGCGCGCATGTGATAGCTGATGGCCGGTTGGGTGTAACCGAGGTGGTCCGCCGCGGCGCTGTACGAGCCGGAGCGACAGACCTCTGCGAGCACGGTGAGCTGGCGAAGTTCGATCACTACAGGAAGATAAAAATCGTTTATCAATTCCCGAAAGACTTTAATTGGACGCGTGATCGATACACCGTCAAAATCATCGTGACGGATTTCGCCCGTACTCGCCCATTGAACTGACCGATCGGACACGGCCTCATCCGCACTGGCTGACCGTACGGTCACAGCCCGCCCACGACGGTTTCCTTCCCACTGATCCGGCCGGACCGGCAAGGGGAACCAGGCGCGGTGACATTCCTCCCTCCGCCCGAATCCCCGCTGGAATGGATGGATGGTGCCCGATGCACGATGGCTGGAATCGCATGACTCCGGTGGTCGCGGAGAACAATCCCTTCCATCAGATGTCGCTCAACGAAACCGTTCACCCGCCGCTGCCGGAAGTGGTGGACGCCGTCCTGCGCACCGCGCGGACCGCCCACCGTACCCTGGACGCCCTCGGCGGCGGGCTGTGTCAGGCCCTCGCCGCACATCTGGGAGTGGAACCGGGGCACGTGTTCGCCGGACCGGGTTCCGGCGCGCTCCTCCAGCAGCTCTTCTCCACCCTCACCGGACCCGACACCGACACGGTGCACGCCTGGCCCTCCTGGGAGGCGTACCCCATGATGGCGGCCAACGCCGGATCCACCACCGTCCGGGTGCCGCTCACCGGATACGACCACGACCTGAAGGCGATGGCCGACGCCGTCACCGACCGCACCCGCATGGTCCTGCTGTGTACCCCCAACAACCCCACCGGCACCGCGCTGGACCATGACCGGATCCTTCGCTTCCTCGACCGGCTCCCCGCCCACGTCACCGTCGTCATCGACGAGGCGTACCGGGACTTCGCCGACCCCGCCGCCATCGCCGACGGCATCGCCCTGCACCGCGCCGACGAACGGGTCTGTGTGGTGCGGACGTTCTCCAAGTCGTACGGGCTGCTCAGCCTGCGGGTCGGCTACCTCGTGGCGCATGAGCCCGTGCTCGCCCCGCTCCGCACGATCCTGCCCTTCTACCGGGTGAGCGCCGTGGCGCAGGAGGCCGCCGTCGCCGCGCTCGGCGCCCATGAGCGGGTGCTCCGGCAGTGCGCCGAGACCGCCGAGGAGCGCGACCGGCTCCACCGGACCCTGCTCGACCAGGGCTGGGAGGCGCCCGCGAGCCAGGGCAACTTCCTGTGGCTGCCCATGACGTCCGGTGTGGAGCGCTTCACCCAGTTCTGCGCGGACCACGGCGTGGTGGTGTGCGGCAAACCGGGCGAGGGGATACGGGTGACCGTCGCCGAGCCCGAGGCCAACCAGGCGTTCGCGGAGCTCGCCGGGAAGTACCGGGAGGCGTTCGTATGACCCTGCCCGACGTCGCGGTCACCGAGGTGGCCGACCCGCTGGCCGAGGCCGCCCCGACCATGGAACTCCTGCTGCGCGAGCTCGACCGGCGCTGGCCGCGGGAGGCCGAACGCCTCCACCAGATCTCCCGGTACGCCCTGCTCCCGGCCGGGAAGCTGCTGCGCCCGCTGCTGCTCATGGAGTCGGCAGAGGCGGTGGGCGGCGGCGGACCGGCCGTCGTCCCGGCCGCGCTGAGCGTGGAGTACCTGCATGTGGGATCCCTCGTCCACGACGATGTCATCGACGGCGACACCATGCGGCGGGGCCGCCCGTCCGTCGCGGCGCGCTACGGCACCACCGACGCCATCGTCACCGGGGACGCCCTGATGCTGGGCGTGTTCGGCGTGCTCACCGACGGCGCCGAGGACGCCGGACCGCTCACCGGGGACTCCGCCGGGCCGCCGCCGGACCGGGTTCTCGGGGCGGTGCGGGTCTTCGCCCGGGCGGGCGTCGATCTGTGCCGCGGCCAGGCGATGGAGGGCGAGCTCAGGGGCGACCTCGGGTGCGGACTCGACCGCTACCTCACCATGATCGCCCTGAAGACCGGGGCGCTGTTCCGGGCCGCCTGCCGGGGCGGGGCGATCCTGGGCGGCGGATCCCCCGCCCAGCAGCACGCGCTCACCTCCTACGCCGAACATCTGGGGCTGGCCTTCCAGATGCACGACGACCTGCTGCCGTACACCAGCGACAGCCGCACCGCCGGCAAGTCCGCGCTCAGCGACATCGCGGCCGCCCGGCCCACCTTCCCCGTCCTGCTCTGCCACGCCATGGCCGGCGCCCCGGCCCGCGCCCGGCTGGAGGCGGCGCTCGGTGGCGCCCTGCCCGCCGCCGACGCGCTGGGGACGGTGCACGAGCTGCTGGAGACGACCGGCGCGCTCACCGCCGCGCGGGACCGGGCCACGGCCCAGGCCGACCGCGCCAAGTCCTGTCTGGAGCGGCTGCCCCGCTCCCGGGCCACCGCCGTACTCGCGGCGGTGGCCGATCTGTCGGTCAGCCGGGACCGGTGACGCCGTGGCGGCCCCGCGCACCGCGCTCCTGGCCCATCTGCAGACCTGGCGCCCGTACACCCTCTGGTACCCGGGGCTGGTCGGACTCGCCGGGGCCACGCTCACCGGAGCCCACCCCACCACGGGGCAGTTGACGGTGGCCTGGGCCGCGCCGACCCTCGGCTGGGTCGCCGGCCACTACCTCGGCGACTACTACGACCGTGACCTCGACGCCCTCAGCAAGCCCCAACGCCCCATACCGTCGGGGCGGTTGAGCCCGCGTACGGCCGTGGCCACGGGTATCGGCTGCATCCTGGCCGTCGCCGTGCTGGCCCTGTGGGCGAACTGGCGCGCCGTGGCCGTGGCCGCCGCCGCCATGGCGGGCATCGTGGCGTACAGCCGGGTCCTCAAGGGGCGGGGCCTGCCGGGCAATCTCATCCGCGGCGTGCTGACCGCGCTCACCGTGCTCTTCGGCGCGATGGCCGTCCAGCCGTGGCCACCATGGCGGGCGCTGCCCTTCGCCCTGGTGTTCCTGGCCCATGACACCGCGTCCAACCTCGTCGGCACCCTCCGCGACATCGACGGCGACCGCGAGGGCGGCTACGCCACCGTGCCCGTGCGCCGGGGCCTCCGGCGCGCCACCCACATCGCGGCCGCGCTGTATCTGGCCGCCGTGGCCGTGGCCTGCGCCGCCACCGGGCTGGTGCCCAGGGACCCGGCCGGGTACCTCGTGCTGCTGTCGGCGGCGGCGCTGTGCGGCGCGGGCGCCTTCGGGCTGCTGCTGCGGTCACCGGGGCACCTCGCCCCCGCGCTGGCGCTGCGCGCCCACGCCGTCCTCGTCGCCGAACGCCTGGTGCTGGCCGCGGCGGTGGTGGCCGCGGGCGCCGGCGCGGCACCCGCCCTGGCGCTGCTGACGCCGCTCCTCGCGGTCAGCGTCATCACCCAGAGCCGGATGCGGTCCCGCCACGAATTCCCCGTGCCACCCCTGGCCGACGGCGGGCCCGGCCTCCCCGATCCCCGCCCCTGAGACGGCGCGCCACCAGCAGAAGGGTCCGATCGCATGCCCGCTTCCGCCTTGACCGAGAGCGTCGGCACGGCCGTCACCACCGGTGCCGAGGCGCTCCTCGCCCACCGGCGCGACGACGGCGCCTTCGTCTTCGGCGCGCACCACGCCTCCCCGCTGAACACCGCCGGAGCCCTCACCGCACTGCACTTCGCCGACCCCGAGGGCTCGGCGGAGACCATCGAGCGCGGTGTCACCTGGCTGTGCGAGACCCAGCGGGACGACGGCGGCTGGGCCATGCGCTCCGTGCCCACCGAACCCCTCACCACCGCGCTCGCCGCCGCGGCGCTCCACCTGCTCGCCCCCCGCCGGGCGGCGTCGGCCGTACGCGCCGCACGGGCCCGGTTCGAGGAGCTCGGCGGCTCCGCGGCCGTCCCGGAACCCGCGATGACCGCCCTCATCCGCCAGTTCCACACCTTCGCCGGACTGCCCCACGACGGCGCCCAGCGCCGACTCCCCCTGGAGCTGCTGCTCTTCCCCGGCCTCAGCCGCCGCCTGCTCAGCCTGCGGCTGCCCATCTACGCGAGCCAGGCGCTCGCCCAGTCCGCCCACCGCCGCCGCGGCCCGGCCGGCCGCGCCCTGGACCGGCTGGCCCGGCCGAGGGCCCTGGCCATCGTCCGTGACGCGTACGAACGCGAGGGCGCCACCGGCGGGTTCAGCACCGACCCCTGGCTCACCGGACTCATCTGCCTCGGCCTCGCCCGCTCCGGTCAGGCGCCCGGCCTGGTCGGCACCGCCGCCCGCTGGCTGCGCTCGGCGGCCGGCCCCGACGGCTCCTGGGATCTGATGCCCCTCGATGTGACCTGGACGAACTTCGCCACCGCCGCGCTGATCGAGGCCGGTCACGCCGACGACCCCCAGCTGATCGGCACCCGCGAGATGCTCCACCGCCACCAGCAGCCCCAGCCGTTCGACGCGCTCGGCTGCCCGGCCGGCTACTGGGGGTTCTCCAGCCCGCGCAGCTGGCCGATGGCGCTGGAGACGGCCGAGGCCGCCGCCATCCTGCTGCGGCTGCCCGGCGGCGCGGACGACCGCCACGCGCGCGCCGGGCTGGGGTGGCTGACCGCCACCCAGGACGCGGCCGGGTCCTGGAGCCTCGCCGTACGGAACAGCAAACCGGGCGGCTTCGGACCCTGCCCCCAGATGACCGCCAAGGTCGTGGGCGCCCTGCTCGACTCCGGGGCCGGGGCCGACGACCCACGCGTGGTCAGGGCGGTGCGCTGGCTGGTCGGCCGGCAGCGCCCCGACGGCTCGTACGAGGCCATGTGGTACCGCGGCGGCACGCCCGGGACGGCCGCGGCGCTGGAGGCGCTCAGCCGGGCGGGCCGCACCGAGGAACACCACCGGGCGGCGGCCCGGGCCAGGGACTGGCTGCTGCGCACCCGGCACCCCGACGGCTCGTGGGGCACGGGCGAGCGCACCGGGCCGGGCACCACCCGGCGGGGCACCGTCGAGGAGACCGCCTGGGCGCTGCGCGGGCTGCTCGCCGCCGGGCTGAACCCCACCGACCCCGCCCTCGCGGCGGCGGCCCGCTGGCTCGTCGACGCCCAGCGGGCGGACGGCGGCTGGACCCCGGCTCCGGTCAACGAGTACATCCGCGGCTGTGCGCGCTACGCCGACGACGGCATCGCGGCGGGGCTGGCGGTGCGGACCCTCGCCCACTACCGCTCGGCGGAGGCCGCCGTGGAAGCCACTCGCAATACCGGGACCGGCCGAACCGGCACCGGCGAAGGAGGCGGGCGATGAGCCCCGATGTGCTGGTGTGCGGGGCGGGCGTCGGCGGTCTCGCGGCGGCCCGCGCCCTCGGCGGCCTCGGACTGGACGTCCTGGTGGTCGACAAGCAGCCGAGGATCCGCCCGATCGCCAAGGGCGAGGTGCTCCAGCCGGGCGCGCTGCGCCGCTTGCGCTCCTGGGGCGTGGAGAAGCGGCTCGACGCCCAGGGCGCGGTCCGGCTCGGACGGCTGGTGGTCCGCGATCCGCGCGGCACCGCGCTGATGTCCCTCGACTACGGCCAACTGCCCGCCCCCGACCAGTGGTTGCTGGCCCATGACCACACGACCATCCTCGCCGCCCTGGCCGAGAGCCTGGGGCCGGGCGTGGAACTGCGCCGGGGGGTGCGCGCGGAGGCGCCGCTGCGCGACGACTCCGGCCGGATCACCGGACTGCGGCTGGCCGAGGGCGGCAGGGTCCACGAGGAGCGGGCCCCGCTCGTGGTCGCCGCCGACGGCATCTCCTCACGGCTGCGGTCCTGGGCGGGCATCGAGGCCCGACGGGTCGACTACTCGCACCGGCTGGTCTCCTTCGACATCGGCGACGCCGACGCGGCGGCGCGGGCCGACGACTTCTCCGCGTACGTCACCGACCGGGGGCTGCGGCTGCTCTATCCGCTGCCGGGCGGCCGGCTGCGGCTCTACCTCCAGACCGGACCCGATGAGCTGCGCGGTGTCACGGCACGCGGGGAGCTGGCCGACTGGGCGGCCAGGGCGCTGTCCCAGGTGCCCGCCCTGGAGCCGCTGACCGCGCCCCTGCTCGCGCATCTCGACAGCCGTCAGACACTCCCCGTCGGACGGCTGCTGTCGCCCCGGCTGGCCGGCCGGGGCCTCGCACTGGTCGGCGAGGCCGCGTACGCCGTCCACCCGATGGCCGCGCAGGGCATGAACACCGCCATCACCAGCGCCGGTGCCCTCGCCGAGCGGCTGTCGGGCCATCTTGAGCGCACCGGCGAGATGTCGGCCGCGGCGGTGGACGGCGCACTGCGCGACTACCACGACCGGCAGTTGCCCCTGCTCGCCCAGGCGGCCACGACGAGCGGCAACGCGGCGCGGATGGTCACCGATCTGTCGTGGCGCGGCCGGGTGCTGGGCCGCCGGGCCGTCCGTCACACCGGCGCCAACCCCCGGCTGCTGCACACCGTCACCCACAACATGTCGGGCCTCGGCCCGCGCCCGCTGACCCTGCTGGACCGGCTTCAGCAGCTCGGTCTCCTCCCCGATCCGCGCGCCCACCGAGTGCCGGCCGCACCGGCCGGCCGACCGCAACCCATGTGAGGACGGTTTCCCATGCCCACCCCCGAACTGGTCGTGACCCCCGTCTCCGGAGCGCTCGGCGCGGAGATCCGCGGTGTCGATCTGACCGAGCTCACCGACGAACTCTTCGAGCGCATCCACCAGTTGCTGCTCAAGCACCTGGTGGTCTTCTTCCCGGACCAGGAACACCTCTCGCCGGAGGCGCATATCGCCCTGGGGCGGCGGCTGGGGGAGCTGGAGGTCCATCCGTTCCTGCCGAAGGTCGAGGGCCATCCCGAGATCGTCGTCCTGGACGCGGACCAGGGCGCCAAGGCCGACGAGTGGCACATCGACGTGACCTTCCAGCCCAATCCGCCGGTCGCCTCGATCCTCCACCTCCAGGTGTGCCCCGCCTCCGGTGGCGACACCATGTGGAGCAACCAGTACCTGGTCTACGAGACGCTCTCCGAGCCGATGCGCGAACTCCTCGACGGGCTCACCGCCGTCCACGTCCTCAACACCCCGCAGACCGGCGAGCACTCCGCCGAACACCCGGTGGTGCGGATCCACCCCGAGACCGGCAGGCGCTCGCTGTACGTGACGCGCATGTGGACCTCGCACATCCCGCAGCTCAGCCGCCCGGAGAGCGACGCGCTGCTGCAGTACCTCTTCGAGCACTCCGAGTCGCCCCGGTTCAACTGCCGCTACCGCTGGCAGCCCGGCGCCGTCGCGATGTGGGACAACCGCGCCACCCAGCACCTGGCCGTCAACGACTACACCGGGCCCCGCAGGGGGCAGCGGGTGACCGTCCTCGGCGACCAGCCCACCGGCGACACCCCGCGCTGGAAGGAGTACCGGCCCGCGCCCGACGAGCGCTACTACCCGCGCCACGTCACGGCCCGGTACGGCTACCGGTGACGGCCCGTCAGGACCGTCGCATCCGTCGGGCCCGGCAGGCCCGCCAGGCCCGTCAGCCTCGTCAGGCCGGTCAGCGGCTCGGGCGTCGCCGTCGTACGGTGGCGGCGACACCCGCGCCGAGCACCAGCACGGACACGCCACCGGCGAGCAGCACCGGAGTGGTGTTGCCGTTGCCCTCGTCGGCGGCGGAGGCGTCGGAGGTGGCGCGGGAGGGCGGGGCGGCGGCACGCGACGGCTCCGTGGCGGCCTGAGACGGAGGCGCGGCGGCCCCGGACGACGGGGCCGCGCCCGAGGAGCCCTTCGCCGGGGCCCTCAACACCACATCGGAGCAGGAGTAGTAGGTGTCCGGGGTGCTGGTGTTCCGCCAGATCGTGTAGAGCAGCTGACGACCGGTCCGGTTGGCGGGCAGCGTTGCCTCGATGTGGTACGCGTCGTCCACCAGCGCGGGATCCTTGGCCGTGGCGAAAGGTTTCGCCTCCAGATCGGCCCACGTCAGCGGCCGCGTCGGGTCGTAGCCCTCCTTGGTGAGATACAGCTCGAAGGTCCCCGTGTGCGGGATCGTCGACCGGTAGGTGAGCGTGAGGTCCGCCCCGGGCGACAGCCGCGTCGCAGGCCAGTCGGCGCGCGGCAGGTCCAGACCCCGGTACGCTTCCAGGCCCCCGCTGCACAGCTTTCCGTCCGGGATCCGCTCCCGGTCCTTGCCCGCCACCCCCGCGATCCGCAGGTTGTCCCAGTCCGCCGCCTCCGGGTCGCCCGCGGCCCGGGCCGCCCGGCACGCCGCCGACCGCGCCGCGCCCCCGCCCTCGGGTGAGCAGGCGAATGTCCGACTCACCGGGTCGGTCGGCGCCCCGTGCGCCTGCGCGGGCGGAGCGGCCAGAGCCGTGAACAGAGGGAGGGCCCCGAGAAGAGCGCCCACGGCGGCGGTGCGGTACGTGATCATCCGGTGCGGCCCTCCGGGGTCGGTGCGGCGACGGGCGGTTCGCCCGTCCCGGGGAGTACGGGAAGCCCGGTCGTTACGTTCAACGGGCCGTAGTGAACCGCGTCATGACGGCGTACAACCATCCATCATCCCCGCATGTCTCCCTAGGCAGACGCAAACAGCGCCTTCGCCCATGAAGAATCATTAAGGGGGACAAATGAATCTTTCTCGCCGTATGGCCGCCATCGCGGTCCTCGCCACCGCCGTCGCGGGCACCGTGGCCCTGACGCCGCAGGCGTCGGCCGCCACCAGGGCCGCGTACAACGGGGTGTGCGGCAGCGGGTACAAGGTGGTGAACTCGGCGCCCATCGGCTCCAAGGGCACCGTCTTCCTCACCTACAACTCCGCCAAGGGCAAGAACTGCGTGGTCACCGTTCGGAACGCCACGGGCAAGCCGGTTCCCATGTTCGCCTACCTGTACGTTCAGGGCGCCGACGAGTCGGCCGAGGACGGCGGCGCGTACACCTCGTACGCGGGCCCGGTGTACGGCGATGGGCGCGGCAAGTGCGTGGACTGGGCCGGGGGCATCGACAACCAGTCCACCTGGACCTACGGATCGAACTGCGGATCCCTGAAGGCCTACCGCGTGACCAAGGGCTGGTAAGCCCGAAGCCACACGACAGGCAGAGCCGACGGGGGAACACACGGGGGAGCGGTGGCCACCTCTTCGAGGTGGCCGCCGCCATCGTGGTGCGGCGCGAGCCGCACCAGCCGGCTCAGGCCTGGCGCTCGGTGAAGGCCACCGCGTGGGTGTCCAGCACGATGTGGAGCTCCGCGAGGCGGTAGGCGGCGCCGTCGGAGCGGACCACGCAGCGGACCACACCGCTTGCGATCGGGGTCACCTGGCCGTCGGTGATGTTGGTGGCGTACATGTACGACACCACCGAGATGTCATCGCCGTCGACCCGCTCGATGTGGATGTTCGAGGCGTTGTGGCGCAGCGGATGGCCGGCCGCCTCGCGGTGCTGCCGCTGCCAGGAGATCACCTGCTCGCGGCCCCGGTTGTCGGAGGCGATGAACTCCTCGTACGGGGACTTCCCCGTGTCCGAGCGGGAGGTCATGTGGACGTCCTCGGTCAGCAGCTCCGGCCAGACGTCGAACTGCCCCTCGTCGAAGGCGAACCACCAGCGGTGGATCAGTTCATGGACCGCCAGACGATCGAGCATGCGGAACTCTCCCCCGAAGATTCAAGTGATCGACAGCATATCCCGCGGGCGCCAGTACGGTGGCCCCATGCCCGTCGTCCATGACCATCCCCTACGCCGCCATGACACCGTCGAGGCGGGCCGATGACGTCCCCGCCCGGCGCACTGCGGCAGGCGGAGGAGATCTACCGCCGGCTGGCGTTCGACACCTTCGCCCAGGATCTGAAGATGGGGCTCAACCTCGGGTTCTGCCGTACCTTCGCGGTACCGGAGATCGCCTGGGTGCTCACCGCCACTGGCCGGATGACCCGGCACACCCGGGCCCGCGCCAAGGCGACCGGCGAGCTGATGTACCGGATGTTCCGGCACGGTCTGGACGGCGAGGAGGGCGAGTGGACCGTCACCACGCTGAAGCGTCTGCACGCCCCCTGGGCCATCAGCGACGACGCCTACCGCTATGTACTGGCCTGCTTCGACCTCGCCCCGATGCGCTGGTGCGCCGCCTACGCCTGGCGGGCGCCCACCGACGCCGAACGGGATGCGTCCCACACCCTCTATCTCGCCCTGGCCGAGCGCATGGGCATTCCGGACGTCCCGCCGGACCGGCGGGAGTTCGAGGCGTGGACTGAGGACTTCGAGCGGGCTCACTTCACCTTCACCCCCGAGGCCCGTGCCCTGTGGGGATCCACTCGGGAACTGCTCGCCGGGCGGGTTCCCGGTGTGCTCGGCCCCCTCGCGGGCGGCGCCGCCGACAGCCTTCTGGACGACCGGCTGCGCCGGGCGCTCGGCGGCCCTCGATGCCGGTCCGCGCCGCGACCCACTCCGCGCTCCGGCTGCGCGCCGCCGCGGGCCGGGCGCACGGGAGAATTCGCGGAAGGCGCCGACCCGCCGGTATGTCGATGGTGCAATAGCCGTGCTGGCTCTGGTATCAACCTGGCCGTCGCCTCACGCTGCCGCGTTGAGCTGCGCATTGCGCCTGATCTCCTTCACCTTCGCGGCCGCCGCCTCGGCCCTGCTGCCGGTCGTGCTCTACGGCACCCTCTGGCGCGGCTTCACGGTGAACGGGCTGCGCTGGGCGCTGTACGGGGGCTTCTGCTCACCGCCGTGGCCATGGCCTTCTCCCCGGCGATCTCCGGCAATCCGCTCGCGGTCTTCCCCGAGCGCGACTTCCACTGGTTCCCGCTCCGCGATCCGGGCCTGATCGCCATCCCCGCCGGGTTTCTGCTCGGCTGGCTCGGCTCCCGGATCGGAGGCGGCGGACGGCGGGCCCGGCATGTTGAGGAACCGGCGCAGGGGGACACGTCGTATGCGATGCACACCGGCTGACGGGTGGATCCCTTCACGTGGATCCCTTCACGTGGATCCCTTTACGTGGGTCCCTTCACGTGGATCCCTTCGCATGGGTTCCTTTACGGGGTTCGGGCTCCGGCCCTGGCCTTGGCGCGCCGGTGGGCGGCCACCCGCTCACGGGTCGCGCACCGGCGTGAGCAGTAGCGGCGCTCCGGTCCGCTGCCCACGGTGAGGAAGACATCGCCGCAGCTGGGGGAGGAGCACAGACCGCCCGGTGGGCGCTGACCCTCCCAGAGCAGCACGGTCAGCGCCATGCACGACGAGGCGAGGAACCACTCGCACCAGGGCGCCTCGTCATCGCTGTCCAGGTGCGGGTGCCAGGGCGAGCGGCCGTCGTGCGAGCTGAGCCGGAGCGGGCCCGTGCCCTCGCGCAGCAGCCGGTTCAGCACCCCGGCGGCCTCGTCGACACGACCGGCGGCGAACACCTCGCGCAGCCGCAGCGCCGCGGCGCGCATCCCCGCGACATCGTCGGCGGTGAGCTCGAGCGGGCCGGACTCACCGTGGTCGAGCAGGAGCCCGGCGATCGCGGCGGGGTCCGGGCTCGGCTCCGCGGTCAGGGCGTTGACGAGGGCGGCGGTGCGCCGGGCGGTGGCCCGCACCGAATGCCGGGTGGCCCAGTCGTCGTTCGAAGGCGGTGACACGTGGCTCAATGTAACGCATCTGGTGAGGTTTTGCGTTAGCCCCGTAACGTGCTCGGCATGATGAAGCGTTACGCGCTGGGGTGCTATCTGGGCGGGGCGGCCGCCGCCCGGGCGGGGGACGAGATGTCCGGCCCCGCGCTGCTGCTGGCCGGGCCGGTGCTCACCGGCTCGCCCTCCTCCGGCTCATCGCTGCTGGCGGGGATCATGGCCGCGGCCGCGGTCGGCGGACCCCTCTTCGGGGTGGTGCTCGACCGCTCCGCCCGGCCCGGCCGACTGCTGGCCGCGGCGCTCGCCCTCTACGCGGCGGGGCTGGCCGCGATCCTCCTGGGCCTGGGACGGGTGCCGTTCGCCCTCACGGTTCTCCTAGCGGTGGGCGCGGGGCTGCTGGGACCCGCCCTGTCCGGCGGATGGACCTCCCAACTGCCCCGAGTGGCACCGCCACCGGGCCTCCCTCGCGCCACGGCGCTCGACGCGATGACGTTCAGCCTCGCCGCGCTGGTGGGGCCCGCACTCGCCGGGGCCGTCGCGGGGACGGCCGGGGCACCGGCCGCCGTGGCGGTGTCGATCGCGCTGATCGGCCTCGCGCTGCCCGCCGCCTGGATGCTCCCCGCGCCCGCGCGATCCGCACTGCCGGCCCCATTGCCGGGCGCGTCGGCCGCACTGCTGGGCGCGTCGGCCCCACTGTCGGGCGCGTCGGTCGTCGCCGATCTCACCGCCGGGCTGCGGGCCATCGTCCGCAACCGGCCCCTGGCCCGGGCCACCGCCACCTCCGTCGTCTCCTGCGTGGGCCAGGGCGCGCTGCTCACCTGCTGGCCACCGCTCGGCGCGGCCGTGCTCGGCGGCGCCGACCGCGGCGCCCTGCTGCTGTCCGCCACCGCCGCGTCGGCCCTCGTTGCGGGCGCGGTACTCTCCCGCCACCCCCGCCCGCCGCGCCCGGACACCGTGCTCCTCGGCGGCACCCTGCTGCTCGTCCTCGCGCCCCTGCTCGCGGCCACCGGCCACCCGGCCGCGCTGATCGCCGCCGTGCTGCTCACCGGTGCCGCCGAGGGCCCCCAGCTCACGGCCCTGTTCGCGATCCGCCATCGGGAGGCGCCCGAGCGGCTGCGCGGCCAGGTCTTCACCACCGGCGCCAGTCTGAAGATCACCGGCTTCGCCCTCGGCGCGGTCCTCGCCGGTCCGCTCGCCACCTGGTCGCTGCCCGGCGCCCTGGTGGTTGCCGGGGGGTGCGAGGCGTTCGCGGTTCTGGTCTTCGTATGCTTGCCGGACCCTGCGGAGGCTGACGCTCCGTTTTCGCCCCCGGGGCTGTGTGACAGAGCCATGTCATCCATGATGACCTGCATGGAAGATGTGAAAGACCTGCTCCCCGTCGAAGCCGTCCGGCTCGACGTACGGGCGGCCGACTGGCGTGCGGCGATAGGCGCCGCCGGCCGTCTGATGGTGGAAACGGGAGCCACCACCGACGAGTACACCCGCGAGATGGTCGCCAACGTCGAGGAGAACGGGCCGTACATCGTCATCGCGCCGGGCGTGGCCTTCGCCCACTCCCGGCCGTCCCCGGCGGTGCTGTCCACCGGGATGTCCTGGGTCCGGCTCGCCGAGCCCGTGGAATTCGGGCATGAGTCCAACGACCCCGTCACCCTCGTCGTCGCCCTGGCCGCCCAGGACTCCACGGCGCACACCTCCGCGATGGCGAGCCTGGCGCGGCTCCTGGGCGACCCCGACACGGCGGCCGCCCTCGCGGCCGCGCCCACCCCGGAGGCGCTGCACGCCGTACTGGCCGGGGAGCGGCCGGAGGACGGCCCCGAGACGTCCGAACCCTCCACCACCCCGGAACCCACCACCCCGGAACCCACCACCCCGGAACCCTCCACTACCCCCGAACCCTCCGAGCCCCGGGCGGGCTCGCTGCACAAGATCCTCACCGTCTGCGGCAACGGCGTGGGCACCAGCCTGTTCCTCAAGAACACCCTGGAGCAGGTGCTGGACCGCTGGGGCTGGTCGAGGTTCGTCACCGTGGAGGCCACCGACACCATCTCCGCGAAGGGCAAGGCGTCCGAGGCCGTGGCCCTGCTCACCTCCCGTGAGATCGCCAGGACCCTGGGCGATGTGGGACGGCCGGTCAAGGTCGTCCAGGACTTCACCAGCACCGCCGAGGTGGACGCGGTGCTCCGGGACACGTACGACGTCTGAACGACGGGGACAGAGGAAGCACCATGGGCTGGTTTGTCACCCTTGCCACGTTTCTCGTCAATGAGATTCTGAGCGAGCCCGCGTATCTGATCGGCATCATCACCGCCGTCGGACTCATCGCGATGAAGAAGAGCACCGGGCAGATCATCGGCGGCGCCATCAAGGCGACCCTCGGCTTTCTGCTGATCGGCGCGGGAGCGGGGCTGGTCACCGACTCCCTCGCCCCGCTGGGCACCATGATCCAGGGCGTCACCGGCGCCCACGGCGTCATCCCCACCAACGAGGCCATCGTCGGCATCGCCCAGGACCAGTTCGGCGCACGGGTCGCCTGGCTGATGATCCTGGGCTTCGTGGTCAGCCTGCTGCTGGCCCGGTTCACCCCGCTCCGCTATGTCTTTCTGACCGGGCACCACATGCTCTTCATGGCCACGCTGCTGACCGTGGTCCTGGCAGGCGGCGGCCGCTCGACCATCGCCGTGGTGGCCGTCGGCGGTGTGCTGCTGGGCATCATGCTGGTCGCGATGCCCGCCTTCGCGCACCCCTGGACCAAGCGCGTCACCGGCAGCGACACCGTCGCCATCGGCCACTTCGGCACGGCCGGGTACATCGTGGCGGGCGCGGCCGGAAAGGTGGTCGGCAAGCGCAGCCGCTCCACCGAGGAGATGAAGCTCCCCGAGGGGCTGCGCTTCCTGCGCGACTCGATGGTGGCCACCGCCCTGTCGATGCTGCTGATTTACCTGG
Organism: Streptomyces violaceusniger; assembly: GCA_005405945.1. Taxonomy (GTDB): domain Bacteria; phylum Actinomycetota; class Actinomycetes; order Streptomycetales; family Streptomycetaceae; genus Streptomyces; species Streptomyces violaceusniger. The sequence continues at coordinate 1,215,638 of BJHW01000001.1, read as the reverse complement.
TCATGGCGGTCCTCCTGCTCGTCAAGGAGGGACAGAAGGCCGCCTTCAAGGCGTTCGCCACGGGCACCGGTGGCACGGTGGCCACCGACACCGGCAACTACCTGATGCAGTCCGTGATGCAGGGGCTCCAGTTCGGCATCGCGGTCGCGGTGATCCTCTTCGGCGTCCGTACCATCCTCGGTGAGCTCGTGCCCGCGTTCCAGGGGATCGCCCAGAAGGTCGTCCCCGGCGCCCTGCCCGCGCTGGACGCGCCCATCGTCTTCCCGTACGCGCAGAACGCGGTGCTGATCGGCTTCATCTCGAGCTTCACCGGCGGGCTGATCGGTCTGGCCCTGCTCACCTGGGTTTTCAACCCGGCCTTCGGCCTTGCCCTGGTGCTGCCCGGTCTGGTGCCGCACTTCTTCACCGGCGGCGCGGCCGGGGTCTACGGCAACGCGACCGGCGGCCGGCGCGGCGCGGTGGTGGGGCGTTCCTCAACGGGCTGCTCATCACCTTCCTGCCCGCCCTGCTGCTCAAGGTGCTCGGCGCGTTCGGCGACCAGAACACCACCTTCGGCGACGCCGACTTCGGCTGGTTCGGCGCGCTCATCGGCAACGCGGGCAAGGCCGGTGGCGCCGCCGGGATCGTGGTCATCGTGCTGCTCGGCCTCGCGGTCCTCGGGGCCGCGATCCTGGTGCAGAAGCGGGTGGTCGACACCGGCTGGGACCCGGGCGCGGCGCGTGACGCCCTGATGCCGCGCGAGAGCGCGGTGGCGCCGGCCGAACCGGGCACCACCACGGCCGCCTACGCCAAGATCCCGCCGCCCGCGGGCGCTCCCGCACCCCCGCCCGCGCCCTGACGCGGCGTGCCGCCCTGGTGGTCCCGTCGGCGGGACCACCAGGGCGGGGGGCTCACGCCTGCTTGACGTAGTCGCGCAGGTGGACGGCGGTGAGGGAGCCACCGGTGTCCACGAGGTCGGCGGGGGTGCCGGTGAACACCACCTGACCGCCGTCGTGCCCCGCCCCCGGACCCATGTCGACGATCCAGTCCGCATGGGCCATCACGGCCTGGTGGTGCTCGATGACGACGACCGTGTTGCCCGTGTCGACAAGCCGGTCGAGCAGGGCGAGCAACTGGTCCACATCGGCGAGGTGCAGTCCGGTGGTCGGCTCGTCCAGGACGTATGTCGTGCCGCTCCGCGCCATGTGGATGGCCAGCTTCAGCCGCTGGCGCTCGCCCCCGGAGAGCGTGGTGAGCGGCTGGCCCAGCGCCAGATAGCCCAGCCCCACCGCGGCCAGCCGGTCCAGGATCACCCGGGCCTGACCGGTGGTGAAGAACTCCAGCGCCTCGGCCACCGACATGCCCAGGACCTCACTGATGTTCCGCCCGCGCAGCCGGTACGTCAGCACCTCGGGCCGGAACCGCCTCCCCTCGCAGTCCTCGCACACCGAGGCCACCTCGGCCATCATGGCGAGATCGGTGTAGATCAGCCCGATGCCCTTGCACCGCGGGCAGGCGCCCTCCGAATTGGCGCTGAACAGCCCCGGTTTGACGCGGTTGGCCTTGGCGAACGCCGTCCGGATCGGATCGAGGAGCCCCGTATAGGTGGCCGGGTTGCTGCGGCGGGAGCCACGGATCGCCGACTGGTCCGCGACGATCACCTCCTCCCGCCCGGACAGCGACCCGTGGATCAGGGAGCTCTTGCCCGATCCGGCGACACCGGTGACGACGGTGAGCACACCGAGCGGGATGTCCACGCTCACATCCCGCAGATTGTGCAGCCGCGCGCCCCGGACCGGCAGGTGCCCGGTGGGCTGCCGCACCTTCTCCTGCAGCCGCACCCGGTGGTCCAGATAGCGCCCGGTCAGGGTGTCGGAGGCGCGCAGGCCCGCCAGATCGCCCTGGTAGCAGATGCGCCCGCCCGCCACTCCGGCGCCGGGCCCCAGGTCCACCACATGGTCGGCGATCCGGATGGTCTCCGGTTTGTGCTCCACCACCAGCACCGTGTTGCCCTTGTCCCGCAGCTGGAGCAGCAGCCGGTTCATGCGCTCGATGTCATGCGGGTGCAGGCCGACCGTGGGCTCGTCGAAGACATAGGTGACATCGGTGAGGCTGGAGCCCAGGTGCCGGACCATCCGCACCCGCTGGGCCTCGCCGCCGGACAGGGTGCCGGACTCCCGGTCCAGGCTCAGATACCCCAGGCCGATCTCGACCAGTGAGTCGAGGAGCGCGCGCAGGCTCTCCAGCACCGGCCCGACGGAATCGTCCCGGATCCCGCGCACGAACTCCGCCAGATCGCTGATCTGCAGGGCCGAGCAGTCCGCGATGGAGCGGCCGTCGATCCGGCAGGACCGGACGGCCTCGCACAGCCGGGCACCCTCACACTCGGAACACTCGGTCAGGGTCATGGCCCGGTCGGCGAACGCGCGCATGCGCGGCTGCATCGTCTCCCGGTCCTTCGCCAGGTACTGCCGACGGACCTTGGTCACCAGCCCCTCGTAGGTGAGGTTGTTCTTCCCCACCTTGATCTTGGTGGCCGATTTGTGGAGGAAGTCCTCCCACTGGGCCGGGGTGTAGTCCCGGAGCCTGGTATCGGGGTCGAAAAGGCCGGAGGCCGCCATAACCTGCCAGTGCCAGCTGTCCACCTCGAATCCGGGGACGGTGATCGCCCCCTCCTTCAACGACTTCTCCCTGTCGATGAGTTGGCCGATGTCGATGTCGGTGACCCGGCCGAGCCCCTCGCACCGCGGACACATGCCCTCGGCGGTGTTGAAGCTGAAGGCGAGGGGAGGGCCGACGTACGGGCTGCCGATCCGGCTGAACAGGATCCGCAGCAGGGTGTGGGCGTCGGTGGCGGTGCCCACGGTGGAACGGGAGTTGGCGCCCATCGGCTCCTGGTCCACGATGATCGCCGCGCTCAGATTCCGCAGCGAGTCGACGTCCGGACGGCCGAGTGTCGGCATGAAGTTCTGGACGAACGCCGTATAGGTCTCATTGATCAGCCGCCTCGACTCCGCGGCGATGGTGTCGAAGACGAGCGAGGACTTACCGGATCCGGAGACACCGGTGAAGACCGTGAGCCGCTGCTTGGGAATATTCACACTCACGCCCCGGAGGTTGTTTTCCCTGGCGCCACGGACCTTGATTTCGCTGACATCCATGCCTTCAAGTGTTTCATTGAAGTGCACGTTGAGACTTTTCCCGGCTTTCTGCCCAACCCCGCCGGACGCACCGCGATGGAGCCGACGCTAACCTTCAACTCGCCCGTGAACCCCCGACTCGAAGGTGACGAACCGTGAGCCGTACGGACGCCGCGCTGCGCCCCGTCGATCTGGCCCGTATGGCGGGTGTCTCCACCCAGCAGATCCGCAACTACGTCGACGCGGGCATCCTGCCCCCGGCCACCCGCACCCCCGCCGGATACCGCAGACTCGACGACCGGCACCGCAGAGCCCTGGTGACCTATCGGGCCCTGATGCCGGGGTACGGCGCGGAGACCGCCCGCGCGGTCATGAGGGCCGTCCACGACGGGGACGTCGCCCTGGCGCTCACCCTGGTCAACGCCGGCCATGCCGCGCTCCACGATCAGCGGCTCTCCCTCGAGGCGGCGGGGAAGGCGCTCGAAGCGGTCGCCGAGCAGACCCCGGACACCTCGGTGCCGTCACGCTCCGGGCCGCTGCGCATCGGCGAGGTGGCCGCACGTCTGGGGCTGCGCACCTCGGCCCTGCGGGTGTGGGAGTCCGCCGGTCTGCTGCGCCCGCGGCGCGACCGGAGCACCGGCTATCGCGTCTACGGGCCGTCCGACGTCCGGGACGCCCGGATGATCGACCTGCTGCGGCAGGTCCGCTATCCGCTGCCGCAGATCCGGCCCGTCCTCGACGGGCTGCGCCGCACGGGCGGCAGCGAGGCCCTGCGCACGGTCATCGCCCGACGTCAGGAAGGGCTCGCCCAGCGCGCCACGGCGATGCTCGAAGGCTCCTGCCGGCTGCACCACTACCTGACGGAAAACGGGTCGGCCGAGGACCGATGAGTTCCCGGCGGGGGAGCGGTCTCCATGGGTAAACGCTCCCCAGCGCAGGAGGTACCGATGGCCAGCGACGGATTCACCACGTGCCTGTGGTTCGACGGCCGGGCCGAAGAGGCGGCGCAGCACTACGTCTCGATCTTCAAGAACTCCAGGCTCGGACGGATCACGCACTACACCGGGGTCGAGCCCGGCGGCCCGGCGGGGAGCGTGCTGACCGTCGAGTTCGAGGCCAACGGACAGAAGTTCGTGGGGCTCAACGGCGGGCCGGAGTTCACCTTCAACGAGGCCATCTCCTTCCAGGTCCACTGCGCGGACCAGGACGAGGTGGACTACTACTGGAGCAAGCTCTCCGAGGGCGGCGAGGAGGGGCCCTGCGGCTGGGTGAAGGACAAATTCGGGGTGTCCTGGCAGGTCGTCCCCACCGTCCTGCTCGACATGATCGGCGACGCGGACCCGCGGAGGGCCAAGCGGGCCATCGAGGCGATGATGAAGATGGGCAAGCTCGACATCGCCGCGCTCCAGGCGGCCTACGACGGCGCGTAGTCCATCGTGGTGGACGGCCGCCCGTTACGGCATCCGTCAGCCTGCCCTACGGGTGCGTCCGCCGAGTCCTTCCCCTCCCCGCCCCTTCCCACAACTGGGGCTCCGCCCAGACCCGGGGTCCAGGGGGCGAAGCCCCTGGTAGCGGGAAGGGGCGGGAGGGGAACAGCGCGCCGCAGGCGTCACGCTCCGTCGGACGCCGCCCAGCTGACGTGGGTGAGGTCCGCGGGGTCGGTGTTGGCGCCGCAGAGGAGCACCGCGACCTTCTCCCCGGGGCGCGGCCGGTACGTGCCGGAGGTCAGGGCCGACAGCGCCGTGGCCGCCGCGTGCTCGACCGCGATCCTGCGGTCGTCCCACAGCGCCTGGCGCGCGGAGACGATCGCCTCGTCGGACACCAGGACGGACCGCACCCCGTCCTTGCGGGCCCACTCCAGCGCGGCCGAGGACACATGGCGGGCCCCGAGCGCGTCCGCCGCCACCGAGTCCACCGGGACGTCGGCCACCGCACCGGCCTCCAGCGCGGCGTTCAGGGCCCGGCAGCCGTACGGCTCCACCGCGACGACCTCCACGCCGCGCTCCAGGGCGGACACCGCGACCCCGGTGAACAGCCCGCCGCCCCCGACCGCCACCACCACGGTGTCCAGGTCGGGCCGGGCCTGGAGGATCTCCTCCATCACGGTGCCCGCCCCGGCGGCGATCAGCGGGTGGTCGTACGCGTGCGAGAGCAGGGCACCGGTCTCGGCGGCGTGCTTCTGGGCGGCGTCCCGCGCGTCGGCGTACTCGGTGCCGATTTGATGGACCTCGGCGCCGAGCCGGCGCAGCCGGTCCAGCTTCACCGCGGGCGCGGTCTCGGGCACGAACACGGTGGCGGGCACGGAGTGCCGGGCGGCCGCCCAGGCGCATGCGAGCCCGGCGTTTCCGCCCGAGGCGATGATGGCACCCGCGTCCGGCAGGGTGCCCGCCTCCCGGTGGGCCCTGATGAAGTTGAACGCGCCCCGCGCCTTGAAGGTGCCCGTGTACTGAAGGAACTCCAGGGCCAGCCATCCCTCGGCCGGACCCCATGCCCCTGCTCCACCGGCGCAAGCGCCACGGGCCGGATATGTCCCGCGACCCGCTCGGCCGCGGCGGTTACGTCCTCAATGGAAACTGTCACTGAAACACTGTAACAACCACTGGTACGCTCGGGGCGTGCGAAACAACCGGGACCGAGCCGACCAGCCCACCCTGGAGGCCATCGCCGAAGCCGCCCTGACCGTCGTCGACGACGAGGGGCCCGAGGCGCTGAGCTTCCGCAGGGTGGCGCAGCTGCTGGGGGTCTCCCACGCCACGGTCTTCCGCCGCTGTGGCGACTTCGACGGCCTGGTGAACGCGTGCGCGGACCGGCTGGCCGCGCGGATGCCGCTGATGGGACGGGACCAGGACTGGGTCACCGCCACCGAGGCCCGCTTCCGCGCGTTCTACGAGGCGCTGATCGAACATCCCGGGCTGGTGGCGCTGCGGTCGGGCCGCGCCTGGTGGGGCCCCATCTGCTCAGCCGCCTCGTGGAGCCACAGCTGGCGCACAGCATCGCCGCCGGAATGACGCCCGAGGCGGCGATCCGGGTCTACCGGCGGCTGTATCTGCTCACCCTCGGCGCCGTCGCCTTCGTCGACCACCGCAACGCGAAGCAGGTGCGCACCGCCGCGCGCACCGCGCTCGCCGCGCTGGACCCCGAGGACTTCCCGGCCCTCACCGGACACCTGGACGTGGTCGTGTCCACGCAGACCGACCACGAGGTCTACCACGGCGCGCTGCGACAGCTGATCGACGCCTCCGCGGCGGCCTGCCTCGGGCCGTGACCGACGCGAAGCGGGGCGGGCCCCGAGTGGACCCGCCCCGCTTCACGCCGAGGAATGGCTACAGCGTCTGCTGCACCCGCTCCGCCACCAGCTTGATGAAGCGCGACGGATCGCTCAGCTCACCGCCCTCGGCGAGCAGCGCCATGCTGTAGAGCAGCTCGGCCGTCTCCCCGAGATCGCTGTCGTCCTTGCGCTCGGCGTGGGCCTTGCGCAACCCACTGACCAGCGGATGGTTGGGGTTCAGCTCCAGGATGCGCTTGATCTGGGGCAGGTTCTGGCCCATGGAGCGGTAGATGTTCTCCAGGGCCGGGGTGACATCAAAGGTGTCCCCGACGATGCAGGCCGGGGAGGTGGTCAGCCGCGAGGACAGCCGCACCTCCTTGACCTGCTCGCTCAGCGTCGACGTCATCCAGGAGAGCAGCTCGGCGAAGTCCTTCTGCCGCTGCTCCCGCTCGGCCTCCGCCTCCTCGTCCTTCTCGTCCTTCGAGTCGAGGTCCACCTGCCCCTTGGCGATGGAGCGGAGCTGCTTGCCGTCGAACTCCGGCACGGCGTCGACCCACAGCTCGTCGATGGGGTCGGTGAGGAGGAGCACCTCGAAACCCTTGTCCCGGAACGCCTCCATATGGGGCGAGCTCTCCACGATCGACCGGGACTCTCCGGTCATGTAGTAGATGTGCTCCTGCCCGTCCTTCATGCGCTCGACATAGCCGCGCAGCGTGGTCGGCTGCTCGGCGTCATGGGTCGAGGCGAAGGAACACACCTCGAGAATCGCCTCGCGGTTCTCCAGATCGCTGAGGAGACCTTCCTTGAGAACGCGGCCGAATTCCTTCCAGAAGGTCGCGTAGCGCTCGGCGTCGGAGGACATGATGTCCTTCACCGTCGAGAGCACCTTCTTCACCAGGCGGCGCCGCATCAGCTGAATCTGGCGGTCCTGCTGAAGGGTTTCCCGCGAGACGTTCAGCGAGAGGTCCGCGGCGTCCACCACGCCCTTGACGAAGCGGAGGTATTCCGGCATCAGCGCTTCGCAGTCGTCCATGATGAAGACGCGCTTCACATAGAGCTGCACACCCCGCTTGCGGTCCTGCATATACAGGTCCTGCGGTGCCCGGGCCGGAATGAACAGCAGCGACTGGTATTCGAAGGTGCCCTCCGCCTGCATGCGGATGGTCTCGAGCGGATCGACCCAGTCGTGGCTGATGTGCTTGTAGAACTCGTGGTATTCCTCGTCGGTGACCTCGTCCTTGGGACGGGCCCACAGCGCCTTCATCGAGTTGACGGTCTCGAGCTCGGGCGCCTTCTCCTCGCCCTCCTCCGCCTTCTCCGCCTCGTCCGTGGTGGCCGGGGCCTGGGCGGGGGCCATCCTGATCGGCCAGGTGATGAAGTCCGAGTGCTGCTTGACGATCTCCCGGATCTTCCAGGGCGAGGCGTAGTCGTAGAGGTGGTCCTCGGTGTCCTCCGGCTTGAGCTTCAGCGTCACGGAGGTGCCCTGGGGAGCGTCGTCGATCGGCTCGATCGTGTAGGTGCCCTCGCCGCTGGAGACCCAGCGGGTGCCCTGGCTCTCCCCGGCGTGACGGGTCTCCATGGTCACCTCGTCGGCCACCATGAAGCTGGAGTAGAAGCCCACCCCGAACTGCCCGATGAGATCCGCGGAAGCGGCCGCGTCCTTCGACTCCCGCAGCTCCTTGAGGAATTTCGCGGTGCCGGAGTTCGCGATCGTGCCGATGAGCTCCACGACCCCCTCATGCGACATGCCGATGCCATTGTCGCGGACGGTCAGCGTGCGTGACTCCTGGTCGATCTCAATGGCGATATGGAGATCAGAGGTGTCCGCCTGAAGGCTTTCGTCGCGGAGCGATTCGAGGCGCAGTCTGTCCAGCGCGTCGGACGCGTTGGAGATGAGCTCGCGCAGAAAGACGTCCTTGTTCGAGTAGATCGAATGGATCATCAACTGCAGAAGCTGTCGTGCCTCGACCTGAAACTCGAAAGTCTCGACCCCTGTAGTCAACTGTTTCCCCTCGTGAGATAAGTGTCGACGCCATCAAGCACAGTGCGTCGTCGGCAGCTTATCGAAGGTGAGGGGCGTCGAGCGGCCTTCCGGGCAGATGACGGACGGCCGCTCATGGAGCCGGATGCGGTGGCCCCGGGCGATGGGGCCGGGGTGCGTCAGCCGCCGCCGCGCACCTTGCTCCAGTCCAGGGCCTCGGCGGCCTCGCGCTGGATCTCCTCGGCCGCCTCCCGGGCCTCCGCGGGGACGTCGCCGTGCTCCGCCACGAGGCTGTCGTAGATCGGCGCGAAGTCTGATGTGTCTGTCGTGGTCATGTGGCGCACTTCCTTGGGGTACGGATTCCGGGTCGGCTCCCGGCTACCCGATCTATCCAACAGGCATGCTTTGACGTCGATCACATGGGGGCTCCCGGTGATCCACAGGCGCCCCGGCGCGCCGGAGCGCGCCGGGACCCGCGGGTCAGTGCGCGGTGGCGGCCGGCTCCAGCACGAAGACCGGGATCTGGCGGTCGGTCTTGGTCTGGTAGTCGGCGTAGTCCGGGTACGCCTCGACCGCGCGCTCCCACCACCGGGCCTTCTCCTCGCCGGTGACCTCGCGCGCGATCATGTCCTGCCGCAGCGGGCCGTCCTGCAGCTCTACCCGCGGGTCGGCCACGACGTTGTAGTACCAGACCGGGTGCTTGGGGAGCCGCCCAGCGAGGCGACGACCGCGTAGGTGCCGTTGTGCTCCACCCGCATCAGCGGGGTCTTGCGGATCTTTCCGCTCTTCGCGCCCAGCGTCGTCAGGACGACCACGGGCATGCCCCGCATGGTCGTTCCCTCGGTGCCACCGGAGCTCTCGATCAGCTCGACCTGATCGCGTACGAACTTCTCCGGGCTCGGCTCGTACTCACCCTGCAACGGCATGATGTCCGTCCCCTCGTCTCGTGTGCGAAGACTCGCCTTGCGTCTCCCCGTGCCGATGAACAACACGGGGAGTGCGCGAGATCATCCCGGCGGCTCCGGCCGTCGGGGCGGCGACGCGAGGGGATCGGTCGCGGGCTGGGGGGCGTCCGTCACGCCGCCAAGCGGCGCTGCTCCGGGGAGGGGTGGGGGCGGAGGTGGGGGTTTCCTTGTCACCGTTCCGCTCCGCCGCGCGCTTCGACTCATCGGAGTGACGTCCCTGAGGGGGGAAGGTCAGGTCCGGTACGTCGACGACCGGCGGCAGATCGGGAGTGAGCATCGGCTGCTCATTTCTGTCCATGGCGAGCGGGTACCCAGGTGTGGCGGCCTCACCCTGCGATACCGGTCACAGTGGGACATGGTGCTCAGATCGGCGGTTCGCGCCCATGCGGGACGGACCGCCGAACGGCCGGTGTGCACCCCCGTGGCACACCGGCCGCGGCCGCCGCGCGGCGGCCGGTGTGGCCGGATCAGCCCACGCGTTCGATGCGCGCGTTGCGGATCAGGAATTTGCCCGGCTCACGGACCTGCTCGAAGGCGGCGTTGTTGAGCAGGGCGCAGCTGCCCGAGGTCGAAGTGACGGAGACGGTTGTCGACTTGTCGTTGTCGAGGTTGGTCACCTTGAGCTTGGTGCCGACCGGGAACTCATTGCTGGAGGCGGCCGGGGCCCCGCCCTCGCCGGACAGGGTGACGGTCGACCCCGCGCAGACGACCTCGCCCGAGGCCCCGGCGTCACCGGCCCCGGAGTCCGAGGCCCCCGCCGATGCGGAGGCCGATGCGGAGGCGCCGCCCTCGGCCGGGGCCGCCGCCTCGTCCTGGCCCGCGACCCCCTCCGCCTGGCCCGCGGCCTCGTCGACGGCGCAGCCCGAAGCCCGCTGCTTCCGCTTGATCTCCTCGATGACGTCCTGCCGGTTGGCTATCCGCGCCGGTGACTGCGCATCCGGGTTGGCCTGCTGATCGGCGATGAACTTCTCGTTGTTGGCCAGAGCCTGCTCCAGCCCGGCGCAGGCCGTCGAGGACTGCGCCGCCCCCTCGGTGCTGGCGTTGCTGGTGGCGGCCAGCACCCCGGCGCCGGTGCCCGCCAGCGCCAGCGAACCGATCAGCAGGCCGAGCTTCTTCTTGCCGCTGAGTGTCCTTTTGCGTGTCATGTCGACTCCTTTTCGAGCTGTCCGCCATGCCATACGGGCGGATGCCGGAGTCGTCTCAGGGCCGGGCGGTAATTTTTCGGGGAAATGTGGTTGAGAATTGAACGGCGGTGGGTTCTCCGGGCCCGACCTTAAAAGGGCCTTAAGGCTTCATGAAGCCTTAAGGCCCTTTCCGGGGGCAAGCCGATTTCATCAGTCCAGCCGCTGGTGCAGGAAGCCCAGCGTGCTCCGCCAGGCGGATGCCGCGGATTCCGCGTGATAGGACGGGCGCTCGTCATTGAAGAAGGCGTGACCCGCGGGGTAGAGCCGGAAATCCGGCTCCACGCCGGACTCCTCCCGCACGACCCGGCGCAGCCGCTCCAGACCGTCCAGCGGAATGGAGTTGTCGTTCTCTCCGAAATGGCCCAGGATGTCGGCCCGCAGTCCGGAGAAGTCCGGCAGCTCGCCCTGGATGACGCCGTAGAAGGGCACCGCCGCGCTGACCCGGGAATCGGCGGCGGCCAGATACAGCACGAAGCCGCCGCCCATGCAGAAGCCGACCGCCCCCACGGCGGCGGAGGTGACCTCGGGTCGGCCGAGGAGATGGTCCACCGCCCCGGAGAGCAGCTCGACCCCGCGGCCCACCGGCAGTTCCCGCATCATCCGGTACGCCTCGTCGGCGTTATGGGCGACGCTGCCCCCGTACAGATCGGGCGCCAGCGCGACGAAGCCCTCAGCGGCCAGCCGGTCGGTGACATCGGCGATGTGGTGGTCCAGGCCCCACCACTCCTGGATGACGATCAACCCGGGGCCCTGCCCGGACGGCGGCAGCGCCAGATAGCCGTGCGCGGTGGCCCCGGCGCTGGGGAAGGTGACGTTCTGGCGGGCGGGGGAGCCGGTCGGCTTCGGGCCTCGGGCATGGCGGATCGCTCCTGTCGTACAGGTCGTCGCTGGCCCCACCCATCGTAGGGACGGCCCGTGCCACCGGGGCGCGGCGCGCGCTGCCGCCGAACGCGCTCCTACGGGGTGGCCGCCGCGTGGCAGGAGCTTCGCCCCCGCGCCCCGGGGTCCGGGCGGAGCTCCAGTTGAGGGAAGGGGCGGGGAGGGGAACAGCTCGCCCCAGGCGTCGAGACCCGTCGGACACCCCCTAGAGGATTCCGCTCGTGGCGCGGCGGTGGGTGGAGCGGCGGTCATCGATCTCGGCCCAGCGGTCGCCGTAGATGTTCTCGGTGATGCCCGGGTCCCGTACGAAGTCGTGCGGGAAGCCCAGCGGCACCGCGCTGACCTCGTCCAGCCGCGCCACGGCGGCGGCGTCGAGCCGGACGTCGACGGATCCGAGGGCGTCGGCGAGCTGGGACTCCCGGGTGACGCCGACGATCGGGACCACGGTGCCGGGGCGGCCGCGCAGCCAGGCCAGCGCCACCTGGGCCGGGGTCCAGCCGCCCTGTTCGGCGATCTCCAGCACCGCGGTGATGGTGGCCTCCTCGTTGTGTTCCGTGCGGTCGTCCCAGGTGGCGTGGGTGGACAGCCGTCCCGGTTCACCACGGCGGTACTTGCCGGTGAGCTTGCCGCCCGCGAGCGGGCCCCACGCCAGCACGGCCAGGTCGAAGGCGCGCGCCTGCGGGAGGAGTTCGCGCTCGGGGGTGCGCTCCAACAGGTTGTAGCGGAGCTGCGAGCCCGCGAAGCAGGTCCAGCCGCGCAGTTCGGCGAGCGTGTTGGCCTGGGCGATCTCCCAGGCGGGCCAGTCGGACACCCCGATGTACAGCACCTTTCCGGCCCGTACCAGATCGTCGAGCGCCCGCATCACCTCCTCGACGGGGGTGAAGTTGTCCCGGGCGTGCACCCACAGGACATCGAGGCGGTCGGTGCGCAGCCGCTCCAGGCTGTCCTCCACCGAACGGACCAGGTTCTTGCGGTGATTGCCCGCCGCGTTCACATCGCCCGCGTGGGTCGCGCAGGTGTACTTGCTGGCCAGGACGAAGCTGTCCCGGCGGCCCTGGAGCAGCTCGCCGAGAATGGCCTCCGAACTGCCGCCGGTGTAGTTGTTGGCGGTGTCGACGAAGTTGCCGCCCGCCTCCGCGTAGCGGTCCAGCAGCCGTCGGCTGGTCTCCTTGGCGGCCCCCCAGCCCCAGTCCTCGCCGAAGGTCATGGCACCCAGGCTCAGCTCGCTCACCCGGAGGCCGGTCCTGCCGAACAGTGTGCAGCGCATGGTGGTCCCCTTGCGTCGGTCGTGTCGTGACGTGCGCCGACGCTAGGAGTTGAAGAGCGCTCCAGGGCAACTCGGCGGGCCGTGGTGGCGATCGCCGCCACGGCCCGGCCCGGCGGGGGTCACGGCCCGGCCCGGCGGGTCACGACACGGCCGAGGCGCGGATGTCGTGTCCGTCCGCGGTCAGACAGCGGCCCGTGGTCAGGTCGTAGCGCCAGCCGTGCAGGGTGCAGGTGAGCACCTCGCCCTCGATCTGCCCGAACCGGCCGAGGTCGGCCCGCAGATGGGGACAGCGCCGCTGCACCCGCCAGCCGTCCAGCACGATGTCCTGGCCGTCGTCCTGGCAGGAGTCGTAGTAGTTCTCCACGTACTCGATGCGCTCCATCGACAGGCACTTGAAGAACACGTACAGGAACTCGTTGTACGGCCCGATCCGGCTGGCGGTGAACCGCATTGACAGCAGCAGGCTGTTGGACCAGTCCACCTCGCGCCGCTCGATGTTGGTGGCCACCAGATCGGCCGAGGTGGAGAGCGTGTAGCGGCAGCGCTCACCGTCCCAGAGGCGGACTTCCCGCGCCGGGAAGTCGATCACGATCGGCACCTCGCCCACATCCAGCCGCGCCGGGCCGCCGACGCCCGCGCAGATCCGGTCGGCCCTGGTCAGCAGCGGTTCCCACCACTGCTTCAGCTCGGCCAGCAGCCGCTCGCGCGGCAGTGCGGGGGACCGTGAGGCGCGCTCGGCGGCGAGCGCGGGCTGCTGCCGGCGGGCGAACTCCCGCAGGTACGCGGGCTTCTCGCCGAAGATGTGCTCGATCTCCGTCTCGGTGTAGCGGTGGGTGAGCTTGCACGCGGTGCCCTCCGGCTCCGCCACCGTCCCCGGCAGCAGCAGATGCGCCGTCACCCGCGGGCGCGCCCGGCCCAGCTGGCGCAGGAACTCCAGCTGGTCCACGAAGATGCTCTCCCCGTCCTGACCGGTGCCGTTGTGCTCGAAGAGCTCGTCGTCCAGGAAGCACGGCGGGCCCGCGTTGGGGAACACATGCTTGGCTTCCACCGCGTCGATGTAGCGCAGCGCCCGGTCGAACTGCCCCTGCCGCTTGCGCGCGGCGAACTCCTTCTTGGCGGAGAGCGGCAGCTGGTACACCATCGGGTACCAGATCGCCCCGGAGAACTGGACGAAGTACGCGTCCACCTCGCCGAACTCCCGGATCGCCGCGATGTCCAGCGGATGGGCGTCGTTCTGGTTGAGCAGCACGGTCCGGCCGTCGTCCAGCGAGAGCGCGGAGTCTCCGATGGGTCCGTCCCCGGGGCCGGTCAGCGCGGTGATCATGATGCGCAGACCGTCGCGCTCGACCGGTGTCCCGGAGGGGACGCGGAGGAAGTTGGTGAAACCGAGCGCGCTCAGCGCGCGTTCCAGCTCATCGGTGGCGAAGGCCGGAAGCAGCACGGTGACGTTCTTGCGCACGCTCCGGCGCAGGTTCTCCGCGTCGAAGTGGTCGCGGTGGAGATGAGAGACATAGAGATAGTCCGCCGCGCGCCCGTAGTGCGCCCAGTCCAGATCGGTGTTGTCGGGGAAGGGAAACCAGGAGCCGAAGAAGGCGGGGTTGGCCCATGGATCGCAGAGCACCGACCCCGCCGCGGTCTCGATGAACAGCCCAGCATGCCCAAGTCCGGTCACGCGCATACCACAGCACCCCAAACCGGTCGGTGATGTCCGATATCTCCACCCTGTCGGGGTTCATGGCCGTGTGCATCCGCGGCTGGGCTTGCCGGGTGGCGCAATCCGCCACCCGGGTCACGCCGGTGTCTCCGCCATGAGACGGTGGGCGCGACGGTCGTCCGCCGCTCCGGCGCGGATCCCGGAAGGCGCCCTCCACGTGGGCGAAGGGTGCGGATCGCGGATGAGGAGGGGCTGGGTGGTGCGGATCACGTTGGTCGCGCCCGCCGTCAACGCGGCGCTGCGGCAGGTGCGGTTCGACGACGCCGCGCCGGACGCGGCCGGATTGCGCCGGGCCGCGGCGGCGGCCGCGGCGCTGCCCCACCACGACATGGCGTTCACCGCGCCCTCCGAGCGCTGCCGCGGTACCGCCACGGCCCTGGGGCTCGACGCCGCCGTGGCGCCCGAGCTGGGCGATCTCGACGTGGGCCGCTGGCGGGGCCGTTCGCTGGACGAGGTGGGGCAGGAGGCGCCGGAGGAGGTGGCCGCGTGGCTGTCCGACCCGGCCGCGGCGCCGCACGGCGGCGAAACGCTCCTGGAGCTGGTGGAACGGATCGGTGCCTGGCTGGAGACGCGGCGGGAGGACCCGGCACAAGCCGCCCCCGCCCGTGCGACGCGCAGGGAAAGCCCGGCACCGGCCGCACCGCCGACCCCCGCCGGTGAGATACGCCGGGAAGGCCCGCCCCCGGCCGCACCGCCCGACCCCGCCCGTGAGGCGCGGCTGCTCGCCGTCGTGGAACCGGCCGTGGTCCGGGCCGCGCTCGTCCACGCCCTCGGCCTTCCCGCGCCCACCTTCTGGCGGCTGGACGTCGCCCCGCTCACCGCGACGGAGCTCAGCGGCCGCGCGGGCCGGTGGAATCTGCGCTGCGGACACCCGCTGGCGGGGAGCGCGCCGTAACGAAATGATCTCTCCGATGGCGTGTCGCCACCGGATGCGCTGTCGTGTCCTGATGGCATCCCCCACCACCGGGCTCCGCCCCGCCACCGCCACCCTCTGCGCCGCCGCGCTGGCGCTGCTCACCGCGTGCGGCGGTGGTGGTGGCGAGGACGAGACCAAGGGTGGCGACGGGGCCGGGAAGAGCACGGCCTCCCCCGTCGTCACCCCCACCGCGACCGCTCCCGTCCCCCGGGGCAAGGGCAGCGCGCTGGCGGACGACCTCAACGGCGACGGCCGCCCCGAGCTCCGAATCCCGATCGTCTCCGGCGACGAGGGACTCGGCGGCCTGCGCCGCATCGCCTATGTGTACGGCTCGGCGAAGGGCCCCGACCCCGCCGTCCGCACCGTGCTCGGCCGTGACGACCTCGGCCTCCCCACGGGCGCCGGGTGGAAGGGCACCGCGGGCGAGATGGACTCCGCGACCACCGCCGATCTCGACGGCGACGGCTACGCCGATGTGATCGTCACTGCCACCAAGGAGCGCGATCCGGCCAGTGGCGAACGCGTGCACATCACCACCCAGACGCTGCCCTACATCGCCTGGGGCGGCCCCGACGGGCCACGCCGGGGAACCCCCGCCACTCCGGTGCGGCTGGCCGACGCCGACGACGGCCTCGGGACCTCGCGGCCCCTGGCGACGGGCGACTTCAACGGGGACGGACACCACGACCTGGCCGCCGCGCGCCAGAGCGGCAA
The DNA here is from genome assembly GCA_005405945.1 of Streptomyces violaceusniger. GTDB lineage: Bacteria > Actinomycetota > Actinomycetes > Streptomycetales > Streptomycetaceae > Streptomyces > Streptomyces violaceusniger. Next base: position 1,199,631 of record BJHW01000001.1, on the reverse strand, counting down.
GGACTTCCACGTGCTGTACGGCCCGTTCGGCCGCGACGGCAAGGCGGCCCGCACCGAGACGTACGCCAACCCCCTCGGCCCCGGCGGCCAGATCGCGGAGCTGTACGCCGACGCCATCGACGGCGACCGGCCCACCGGTCTGGTGGTGCACGAGCAGGGCGACGCCGACCAGATGAGGTCCGCGCTGCTCACGGCGGGTCCGGACGGCCTCGCCACCACCGGCCGCCCTCTCCGCAAGGGCAACGCGATCGCCTTCGGCGACTTCGACGGCGACGGGAAGCGGGATGTGGCGGTCGCCGACACCGGCAGCCGCAATGACGAACCGGGCTATGAGACCGAACCCGCGGACGTCAGCCAGTCGGTGAGCGTGTACACCCGGCGCACGGCCGGATCGACCCCCGAGCCGATCAGGATCCCCGCGCTGGGCGGCGATGTGCTCGCCGCCGCCGACACCGATGGCGACGGCACCGACGAACTGGCCGTCTCGCTGCGCACCGGCGGCACCGAACTGCTGACGATCCGCCCGGACGCCCCCGGAGAGATCGCCCACCGCCGCACCCTCGACCGCGCCGTCCCGTCCCGCGTGGACGGCCGCGAGGTGCCGAAGAAGCGGCGCGCCGTCAGGCTCTACGGCGCCGGGGACTTCGACCACGACGGCAAGGACGAGGTCGTGCTGGCCTGGGGGCCGGACCCGCTCTTCACGCTCTACGGGGAGAAGCCGCAACGGTTCTGGGTGACCGACGGCACCGATGACACGGTGGTGTTCACCAGCGCGCCCTACGGCAAGGGCGGCTCATGAGCCCAGGCGCTCCACCGCACGCGTGTCCGTGCGCGCGACCCTCTTCGCCCGGCCCCGACGACGCCTTACTGTGGGCGTCAGTCGGCCGGTGAGGGGAGGCGGATGACGACCGGGGGAACCTCAGGTGAGGATGAGCGGGGGAGTGGTCCGGGATCGCCGCACGGGACCGTGATCGGCGGCCGGTACGAGCTGCGGGAGCGCATGGGCAGGGGCGGCCTGAGCACGGTGTGGGACGCCTACGATGCGGTGTTGGGCCACCCGGTCACCGTCACGGAGCTCCACCCGGTCGAGGATCCGGACCCGGCGGAGTACCGGCGGTGGGTCGAACGGCTGCGCCGTGAGGTGCGCCTCCTCGCCACGACCGCGCATGAGCACCTGCCCGCCATCTACGACCTGGCCGAGCGGGACCGCCGGGTCTGGATCGTCATGGAGCGCCTCGACCGGCGTTCGCTGGCGGACCGGCTGCGGGAGTGGTACGGGCGGCCGGACGTCTCCGAGATCGCCCGGATCGGCCTGGGGGTGCTGGGCGGATTGCGCGCGCTGTACGCGATGGGCATGGCCCACGGGGACGTCAAGCCGCTGAACATCCTCTTCCGCCCGCACGGCGGCCCGGTGCTGGTGGACCATCTCGGCCTGGTCTTCGAGCGCGAGGGCATGGTGGCCGGGACACCCCGCTACATGGCACCGGAACGGTTCACGCCCCCGTCCTCCCCGGCGGCCGAGGAAGCGATGATCGAGGCCGACCTGTGGTCCCTGGGCGTGACCCTGTACGAGGCCGTCGAGGGCCGCGCACCGTTCGAGGGGGACACGGTGTCCGAGGTGATGAGCGCGGTGCTCAACGACCCGCCGCCGCCCATGAGATACGCGGGTCCGCTGCGGCCGCTGATCGAAGGTCTGCTGGTCAAGGACCCCGAAGGACGGCTGACGGCCGACCAGGTCGAGGCGGTGCTCCGCGACCTGGCCCGGGGTGAGCCCATGTCCGCCCCCATGGCCGGGGCGGCGGCCCTCCCGGCCCCGCGGGGGCCGCGACGCCGTCGGCCCCCCGGGCGAGCCGCGCGGGCGCCGGAAGCCTCGCCCCGATCGCCGCCGTGCTGGGGGTCCTCCTGGCCGTTTCCGGGGCGGTGGCCCTGCCCTCACTGAGCCCGGGCTCCTGGGACGACGTCCCCGGGTGGGTGGGGCCCGGATGTCTCGGCCTGCTGTGGCTGGGGCTCGCGGCGCGCGGCTTCGCGTCGGCCAGACAGCGGGACCGGCGGGCGCGCTGGCTCGACGCCCTGCGACCGGACGCCGGGGAGGGACCCGCCCGCCCCGCCGGGCCCTGGCAGGCGCTGCGCGAGGGATATCTGGCGTCCCTGGCGGTGCCGCAGCCCCCGGCCCGGCGGGCGCGACGTCCGGTGGAGCGAGAGATGGAGCGGGACATGGCCGACTTCCTCACCGCGCTCGGCCCGCCACCGCCACGGGCGGCGGGCCCGGACTCCGCACCCCGTCCGGACCGTCCGGGGGAGGCTCCGTGACCGAGAACACGAGTGAGAACCCCACGCCGGGCAGCCCGCCGGAGACGGCGGTGCCCTGGGGCGACCGGCTGCCGGTGGAGCAGGCCAGGGAGTGGGAGGCGGTCAGGCCCGGCACGGTGGAGTGGATGCTCACCGAGCTCCAGCGGGAGCGTGAGCACCGCCGCCGCATGGACTGGGTCCACACGGGGCTGCAGGCGTTCGGCTCGCTGCTGGGCGCGGGCACGGTCGTGGCGTACATCTGGGTGGCCACGTACTTCCTCGCCCACCACGCCGCCACCCAGGGCGCGGCCATCCTCGGCGGCGGCACGGCCGCCCTGGTCGGGGGGTCCTCGGCAAGCGCTACGGCGACCGGCGCTGATCCCGGGAGCCGCGGGCCCCACGGGGATCCGCGGCTTACGTCCGGGGAGTGAGCAGGACGTCGCTTCCTTACGTATGAGGGGGTGGGCCTTCGCCGTCCGAGGCCCCGGCTGGATCGACGTAAGGAGACAGGGTGGTGAAGCACATGCGGCGCGGCGTGCGCCGGGTCGTGCGGTTCGCGGCTGTCGGGGCACTGGTCTGTGGCGGGGTGATGGTCTCGCAGGCCGGGCCGGGCGGATCGGCCCACGGGACGACCGGAAGCGACGGTACGAGAGCCCTGAGCGCGGACCGGACGGACGATGCGGGCGGACGGCTGGTGTCCGCGCTCGGCGCCTCCCGTACGGCGGGCAACTGGATCGGCGCCGACGGCCGCCCGGTGGTCGCGGTGACGGACGACAGGGCGGCGGACGAGGTCAGCCGGGCCGGGGTCACCGCCAAACGGGTGCGCTACAGCATGGCGGACCTGGACTCCGCGACCCAGAAGCTGCGCTCGGCGCCCCGGGTGGCGGGCACCGCCTGGATGGTGGACCCCAAGTCCAACCAGGTGGTGCTGGTCGGCGACAGCACCGTCTCCACCGCCCGCTGGTCGAAGATGAAGGACCTCGCCGCGGAGGTGGGCGGCGAGGTGCGCGCACAGCGGACGGAGGGCTCCTTCACCACCAGAGCCGCCGGTGCCTCGCCCATGTTCACCAACGGCAGCCGCTGCTCGGCCGGTTTCAACGTGACCAACGGCCAGACCGGTTTCATCCTGACGGCGGGACACTGCGGCCCCGACGGCACCCCCTGGTTCACCGACGGCACCGGCTCCACCCGCATCGGCACCACGGTCCAGAGCAGCTTCCCCGGCAATGACTTCTCGCTGATCCGCTACGACAACGCCTCGCTCGACCAGCGCAGCGTGGTCGATGTCGGTGGCGGCCGGACGGTGCGGGTCACCGGTGTGGCCGATCCGGTCGTGGGCCAGGAGGTGTTCCGCAGCGGCAGCACCACCGGGCTGCGCTCGGGCAAGGTGACCGGGCTCAACGCGACGGTCAACTACCCCGAGGGCACGGTCACCGGGCTCGTCCAGACCACCGTGTGCGCCGAGCCCGGCGACAGCGGTGGGCCGCTCTTCGCCCAGGGCGTGGCGCTCGGTGTCACCTCCGGCGGCAGCGGCGACTGCGACCGGGGCGGGGTGACCTTCTTCCAGCCCGTGACCAAGGCGCTGACCGCGCTCGGGGTATCCATCCCGGGTGCCAAGGCCCAGAGCCCCAACCCGTCCATCGCCTCCGGCGCCTCCGGCGGCTCGGGGATCGACGACGGCGTCTCGACGCTCGACGACGTCGTGGCGTACGCCCAGAGCTTCGGCCCCGGTCTGGCCGTCATCGTGGTGGGGTTCGTGGGGCTGCTGTCCACGCTGACCATCCGGCCCCGGCGGCGCCGCTACCGCGGCTACTCCACCGGCTGGGGGTGAGCCGGTGAGGTGGCCTCCCGGGGTGGTGGCAGCGGGCAGACCGCGATGCCCCGTTCGAGGAGGCTGCCCATGACGAGGAGGCCGCCGAGCGCACACACGCTCGTGGCCATCCGGTACGGGCTCCGGCGCCGCACCAGATGGCGGACGACCCGGCCGTCGGGGCCGATCGCCAGGGCGCGCACCGTGCGCCGCGGGCGGGGCCGGAGCCGGGTGGCGACGGGCACCGCCGCCCTCCTGAGCGGGGCGGGTGCGCGGTGCAGCAGATCGAGGGCGGGCTCCCGTGGCGCGGCCATGGCCACCCAGATGACGCCGTCGGGGCCGCGGGTGAGATTGTCCGGGAAGCCCGGCAGATCGCGGAGGAGAAGGTCCCGTGTCCCCGCCCGGCGGCCGGTCAGCCACAGCCGGCTGATCCGGTAGGCGCCGCTCTCGACCACGGCCACATACGACTCGTCGGCGGCGAGGGCGACCCCGTTGGCGAACCGCAGCCCGTCCAGCACCACTTCCGGGCGGCCGCCCGGCCGCAGCCGGAGCAGCTGCCCGGTGGCGGTGTTCTCCAGGATGTCGCCGAGCCAGTCCTCCAGGCCGTGGCGGCGGCTGGACACGGTGAAGTACACCGTGCCGTCCTCCGCGGTGGCGACATTGCTGCAGAACCGCAGCGACCTGCCGTTCACCTCGCGGGCCACCACCCGTACGGACCCGTCGTCCGGCCCGATCCGCAGCAGCCCGCGCCGCGCGTCGCACACCAGCAGCCCGCCGTCGGGGCAGGGGACGAGCCCCAGCGGCCGGCCACCGGTGTGCGCGAGCACCTCGGAGCGGACGAGTTCATGGTTCGGGGACAGCGTCAGCCGCCGGACGGCCCCGTCCGCCGTCCCGGTGAGGATCCGGCCCTCCGCGTCGACGGCGACGTGTTCCGGCCCGTGCGCCTCCGGCGCCAGGACGCGTGGACACGGCAGCGGTTCGGCCGCCACGCCCGTCCGCGTACGGGATCGGGGCCACGTACCGGCTCGCGTGCGCGGCATGGGCTCACGCCGCCTTGACTGCCTTGGCCGCCCTGAGGCACCGCCGCATCTCCTCGGCGTAGGGCAGCACCACACAGGCGCCGATGCCGAGCCCGATCGCCGCCAGATAGCGAACGGGCAGCGGGTTGTCCTTGGGCAGCAGCTTCCAGTCCTCGGGCCGGTCCCCGCCGCGCAGCGCCGCGCGGACCTGGTCCCAGTGCAGACAGCAGGTGAACGCCATCGCCGACAGCGGCAGCACCTCCAGGAAGCTGTGGATGTGCTGTTCCACCGGGCGCACCTCGCGCTCCTCGGCGGCCAGGCTCACATCCCACAGCGCCGTGGCGCCATGGGCGACGGCCGCTCCGCCCATCACCGACAGCACCAGCGGATTGACCCGGGCCAGCAGCCCCATCGCCACGGGGACACCGGCCTCCGTCATCATCAGGGCGTGGATCGCCGACTCCTTGGTGCCCGACGTCTCCTCGATCCTGGTCCGGCGGTGCATGAGCCAGTCCGCCACCGCCGGGACGAACCACAGCGGCATCACCCCGTACATCAGGAACCGCCGGTTGGCGTCCTCGACGTCCACGGCGTTGCGCGGCACCTCCAGATCGCGTGGCCGCCGCCACCGCCGCCAGGCACGGGTCACCGGGCTACGGGAAAGAGTCATCTCGCCTCCAGCACGACGTCGGAGAAGTCGGGTGCCCTCTTCGTGCCGCGGACAAACGGCCGCGGGAGGCTTCCACCCGTCCGGCGTGGCGCGCCTCAGCGTGTGACTCGGTGGCTCAGCGTGTGACGCGGCGGCTCACTCAGCCGGCTCCTCAGCCACCTCCTCGGCCGTCATCGGCCTCGAGGGCGACGATGCGCTGGGCGCCGTCCGCCGCGCCCGGATGACGGCTGGTGAGGTCCAGCCGCAGCCGTGAGGTGCGCACCGGGTCGAAGGCGATGACGGTCGGGGTGCCGGAGGCGGTGGCCCAGGTGATGGACGCCCCGCGCACCGGGACGTACGCGTGGCCGTTCCACGCCGAGACCTCGATCGAGGCGGGCAGGGTGTGCTCGGCGTCCACGGTGAAGGACACCTCGACGCGGCTCAGCCGCCGCCTCCCGCTCCAGGTCACCGAGACCCAGTCGGCCTTCCGTGCGCCGTCGAAGGCGGGGAGCAGCGCCGTGGCGGGCTTGTGGAAGGCGTTGGACCAGCCGGTGGCCGGATCGCCGTCCAGCATCGCCGAGGGCAGGGTCGTCGGCGCGCCCGAATAGCTCGCGTCGGCCAGTGGGTGGCGAGGAGCGCCGGGGCCGGGATCGGGTGTGAACGGCGTGGGGCGGGTGACCGGCTCCGAGGTCCCGCCGGTGGCGCGGACGGTGGCGGTGGCGGTGCGCAGCCCCGCCGAGCGGGCGGTGATGGTCAGCGGCCCGGCCTCGGTGCCGGCGCGGACGATGGCCAGGGCCTTGCCGTGGAAGGCGGTGCGGGTGCTCGCCTGGTAGCGCTCGGCGCTCTCCTGGCGGCCGTTGTCGACCCCGGCCAGGGAGCCTCCGGTGACCTTGAAGGCGATCAGATGGTCGGCGTCCGGCACCACCACACCGTGGGCGTCGACGACTTCGGCGGTCACGAAGCACAGCGAGCGGCCGTCGGCGTCGACGGTCTCGCGGTCGGGGGTGAGCCGTACGGTGTGCGGGCGTCCCGCCGTGCGCAGCACATCGGTGGCCACCACCCGGCCACCGCGCCGGGCCACGGCCTTCAACTCGCCCGGTGCGAACGGCACCTTCCAGGTGAGGTGGAGCTTTCCGGCGCTGCCGCCCGGGCTGGTGTAGCTGCCGGGGTAGGGGCCGGAGGTGACGGTCTTGTCGTCGCCGGTCGGCTCGGTGGTCTCCAGGTAGGCGCGGCCATCCGTGGTCTTCTTGGTGTCGAACTCCCGGACGCCCAGCGATCGGCCGTTGAGAAACAGCTCCACCGTGGCGACGTTGGAGTAGGCCCACACCTCGACGGTCTCGCCCGGCCGGTGGCCGGTCCAGTCCATGGGGACCAGATGGACCATCGGTTCGCTCGTCCACTGGCTCCTGAAGAGGTGGTACATGTCCTTGGGGAAGCCCGCGGTGTCCACCGCGCCGAAGAACGACGCCTTCACCGGGAACACGTCGTACGGCGTGGGCTCACCGATGTAGTCGATGCCCGACCACAGGAACTGCCCGGCGAAGAACTTCCGGTCCCGGTCCTTCTTCAGCCCGTACTCGCCGCTCATCGTCCAGGAGGCGAGGTTGTTGTCGTAAGAGGAGGTCTGGCGCCTGCCGGGGGTGTGGTTCTCACCCGTGTTGAGGTGTTCGGGCTCCTGATAGGCGCCTCGGGTGGAGGTTTCCGAGGAGGACTCGGACTCGAAGAGGAACAGATGCGGATAGCGGGCGTGCAGGGCGTCCACCGAGGCGGCGGTGTTGTAGTTGAGGCCCAGTCCGTCCAGCTTGGCCAGCATCAGATCGGCGGGGGAGCCCTCGGCGGGCAGCGTGCGGTACTTGTCCGAGCCGATCACCACGGGTCTGGTGTCATCGGCCGCGCGCACGGCGTCGATGAGCCGCTGGGCCATCTCCAGCCCCGGGGCGCTGGTGGAGTCGGGGATCTCATTGCCGACGGACCACATGACGACGGCGGGGGAGTTGCGGGCGACGCGCACCATCTCGGTGATGTCCGCCTCGCAGTGCTCGTCGAAGAAGCGCCCGTAGTCATAGGTGTTCTTGCCGGTGCGCCAGCAGTCGAACGCCTCCACCAGCATCACGATGCCGAGCCGCTCGCAGGCCTCGATCAGCTCCGGCGCGGGCGGATTGTGCGAGGTGCGCAGGGCGTTGACGCCCATGCTCTTCATGATGGTCAGCTGGCGCAGCACGGCGTCGGCGCTGACGGCGGCGCCGAGCGCGCCCAGGTCGTGGTGGAGGTCGACGCCCCGGAGCTTGGCGTACCGGCCGTTCAGCGAGAATCCGTGGTCGGGGTCGAAGGTGGCATGGCGGAGCCCGAAGGGGGTGTGGTAGCGGTCGGTGGTGTCCTGGCCGACCCGCAGTTCGGTCTCCAGGACGTAGCGCCGCGGGGTGTCGAACGACCACAGCCGCGGCCGGTCGATCCGCAGCTCCTGGGTGGCGGTACGGGTGTCACCCGCCCCGACGGTGAGGGTGGAGTGCGCCTGGACCACCATGTGCCCGTCGGGGTCCTTGACCGTGGAGACCACGGTCACCGGCTTCCGGCCGTCCGACTCATTGACCACGAGGGTTCGCGCCCGCACCGTGGCATATCCGGCGCGCAGGGTGGTGGCCAGGCCGGGGGTGGTGATGTACGTGCCCCACCGGGCCACATGGACCGGGTCGGTGACCTGGAGCCGGGCGTGGCGGTAGATGCCGCTGCCCGAGTACCAGCGGCTGCTGGGAAGCCGGTTGCGCACCTTGACGGCGAGGACGTTCGGTGTGGCGCCGTCGGTGTGGGCCACCTCGGTGAGGTCGAGGGCGAAGCCGGTGTATCCGTAGGGGTGCTCGCCGATGAGCCGTCCGTTGCAGTACACGGACGAGTCCATGTAGACGCCGTCGAACTCGACGGAGATCCGCTTGCCCTCGAGGGCGCGCGGCAGGGTGAAGGTGGTGCGGTACCAGCCGAGTCCGCCGGGCAGGAAGCCGGTGCCGCCGCTGGTGCCGTGGTCGGTGGTGGGGGCGAGCTCGATGCTCCAGTCGTGCGGAACCGCGACCTCGCGCCAGGCCGAGTCGTCGTACGCCGGGTCGTGGGCGTTTTCGTACGCGCCGGTCGGGTCGGTGATGCCGCCGGGGTTGACGAGTGCGAAGCGCCAGCCGTCCGTGAGCGGGACGGTCCGGCCGCCCGTGGCGCGGGACGCGGTGGCGGCCTGGGCGGGACCGGCCGTGACCAGTGCCCTGGCCATCGGGGCGGCGGTGCCTGCGATCAGTAACGATCTGCGCGTGACCGCCATCGCGATCCCCTTCTCTTCGATTGTGTGGTGTGCAAGAGCTCGTGTGGTGTGTGAGGGGCGATGACCGACCACAACAGCCCTTTGCGCACCAGATTCTGACAGTTTCAAACAGGGAACTGTCAAGGGTCCCGCAGGGGGCCGGGGGCTCAGCTCGTACGAACGACGAGGTGGCCCCCGCCCGCGGCGGGGACCACCTCGTCGGAAAGGGGACTGGCCGTCACTCAGTAGTCGTAGTGGTGGTGGTGCCGGTGATGCTCGGGCTCCTCGACCACCGGGGGTGCCACGGCGCCCGGCTCGACGATGCGCCGGCGCTTGTAGACACTCACATACGCGCATGTGCCGATGATGCCGACTGCCATCAGGATCAGGCCGACCAGGTGGACGTTGAAGCCGTTGGCGTTCCAGTCGGTGGCGAAGGTGAGAATCCCTCCCACCGCGATCATCAAAATGCAACCGCCGAGGCCCATCAGTTCTGCCTCCGTACATGAGTTCGCTGTTGTGGGCTGGTCGTCACCGGGTACCCAGGCCCGCCGGGGCCAATCTCACGCCCCGCCGTCCTCGCGCTCCACGGCCGCCACCGCCTCCTCCAGCGCCTGGCGGTCCGCACGCGCCTTCGCCCGGTCCCTGGCCGAGGCGTCGGTGACATCGAGGAAGATCTGGTCGGCATGCGGCCAGAGCTTCGCCATCGCCGTCTTGACGCGTACCAGGACCTCCTCGACCTCCTCGCTGTCGCGACCGGGGTTGAGATCGATCCGGGCCGCCACCAGCGTCGAGTCGTTGCCCAGACGCATCGTCAGCAGCGTGGTCACGGTGTCGATCTCCGGCTGGGTCTCGAGGAACCGGCGGAGCTCCCGGCGCTGGACCGGGTCGATCGCCTCGCCGATGAGCTGCCCGCGCGACTCCCTGGCCAGCCGGTAGGCCACGTAGACCAGCAGCGCCCCGATGAGGAAGGAGGCCGCGGCCTCGTAGACCACCTGGCCGGTGACCATGTGCAGCCACATGCCGAGCAGGGCGAACACCACGCCGAGACAGGCGGTGGAGTCCTCGGCCAGGACGGTGCGCAGCGTGGGGTCGTCCCCCTGCGCAGCTCGGTCACCATGCCGCGGCCCGTCTCCCGGGCGTGCCCGCGCACCTGGACCAGCGCCCGGACCAGCGACGAGCCCTCGGCGATGAGCGCCACGCCCAGGACCGCGAGGCCCACCACATAGCCACTGCGGTCCTCGGAACTGCCCGCACTCAGCGCCTCGGCGCCCTGGAAGAAGGAGAAGCAGCCGCCCATGACGAAGATGCCGACGGCGGCCAGCAGCGCCCAGAAGTAGCGCTCCTTGCCGTAGCCGAACGGGTGCTGGTCGTCGGGGGCCCGCTTGCTGCGTTTGAGGGAGGCGAGCAGGAACACCTCGTTGAGGCTGTCCGCGACGGAGTGAGCGGCCTCCGAGAGCAGTGCGGGGGAGCCGGCGAAGATTCCGCCGACGGCCTTGGCCAGCGCGATGACCAGGTTGGCGCCGAGCGCGACGAAGACGGTGACGGCGGTCCGGGAGTCCTCGCCCTGCCGCGCGCCGGACCCGTCCGGCCCGTGGTCTCTGTCGGGTGCGTCGGGTGCGTCAGGTGCGTTCGGCGTGCGCGAGGTCTCCGGCGGGTCCTGCGTATGCGGTGCGCGCGGTGTGCGCGGCGTACGCGGTGTTCCGTGCCGGTCGGAGGAGTGCGTGGTGGAACGGCTCATCGGCGGGAAACTCCGTCTGCGGGAAGTCCGTGCCGTCCCTGTGGCCCTCTCCGCCGGGGCGGCCGGACGGCCTGTCCCCTTCGCGTGTGTCCCGATGTCGGGACCTCAATCCTGACACGCCCGCCGAGGGAGCGCGCCCCGCCGGGTCCATCCGGTCCAGGGCGCGCTCGGATGGGATCAGCCGGCCGGGGCGTTCGGGGTCGCGGGCACCTTCGGCAGGTCGCTGAAGACATCGAGCCCCATGGCGGCGGCGATCAGCAGACCGATCACGCCCAGCGCCACCGCTCCCCAGGCCACCGCGGTCACCCAGGGTGCCCCGGCCGGGACGGGCCGCCGCTGCCGCAGCAGCACCACGGCGGCGATCACCACGGCGGCCAGCGCGAACAGCCCGTTGACGAGGGCAGTGGTGTGCCACGGAGTGCCGTACACCGCGGAGATCTGATCGGCGGCCGACCCGGACTGGGCCTTGATCTGGCCGGTCAGCTGCTTGCGTTCCTGGAGCATGGTGCCGAGCCAGGTGCCGGAGAGCGAGGCGAGCCCGAGACCCGCGGCGACGACCGAGGCGGCGCCGGGGAGGACGCCCGGTGTGGTGGCCGGGGGAGGGGTCGCGATGTCGTCGGCGTGGCCGGACGTTTCCAGCGGGTCGGGGGTTTCCCGCTGGTCCGAAACAGCGTCCGGGACACTCTCCGCAGTGGCTTCCTCGGCCTCTGCGGGCTGTGGTGCGGTGTCGGTCGGTTGGTCGGTCTTGGTGGTGTCCATGTGCCGCAACCGTACGGACCGAAGATGAAAACCCACTGAGAAAGCGATGTCCTTCGGCCGGCGGCACCGGCCGGGTGGTGGCCGGCCGCGCCGCATACGCTGACCGAAGGGTCTCACCGATGGCCGGGACCCCCTCGCCGTACGACGGGAGCACCTCGTGGTCTCCTCCACCTCTGGCGGCGCCGCCTCCGACGGCGGGGCACGGCACCGGCTGCGCGCATGGCTGCTGGAGGGCCTGACCGACATCGCCAAGCGCCAGCCCGGCCCGCACGCCGAGCCGGAGGGCGTACACCGGGGCCAGCCGTGGTGGCGGGTGATGTGCCTGACCGGTCTGGACTACTTCTCCACCCTCGGCTACCAGCCCGGTATCGCCGCCCTGGCGGCCGGGCTGCTGTCCCCGCTGGCCACCGTGGTGCTGGTGGTGGTGACCCTGGTGGGCGCGCTGCCGGTGTACCGCAGGGTGGCCGAGGAGAGCCCGCACGGCCAGGGCTCGATCGCGATGCTGGAGCGGTTGCTGACCTTCTGGAAGGGCAAGCTGTTCGTCCTCACCCTGCTGGGCTTCGCGGCCACCGACTTCCTCATCACCATCACCCTCTCCGCCGCCGACGCCACCGCCCACCTGGTGGAGAACCCGCATTTCGCCGCGACCCTGCGCGGCCACGAGGTGGCCATCACCCTGGTCCTGGTGGGAATGCTCGGCGCGGTGTTCCTCAAGGGGTTCACCGAGGCCATCGGGATCGCGGTGGCGCTGGTCGCGGCCTATCTGCTGCTCAACGCCGTCGTGGTGGCGGTCGGGCTGTGGCATGTGGGCACCGCGCCCCATGTGGTCCCCGACTGGTCCCATGCGCTGGTCGCCGAGCGCGGCAGTCCCCTGGTGATGGTCGGCGTGGCGCTGGTGATCTTCCCGAAGCTGGCCCTGGGCCTGTCCGGGTTCGAGACGGGCGTGGCCGTCATGCCGCATATCGAGGGCAAGCCGGGCGACACCGAGGAGCGCCCCGCCGGACGCGTCCAGGGCGCCCGGAAGCTGCTGACCACCGCCGCGGTGATCATGAGCGTCTTCCTCATCACCTCCAGTTTCATCACGACCCTGCTGATCCCGCAGCGGGCGTTCGAACCGGGTGGCGCGGCCAATGGGCGAGCCCTGGCCTATCTCGCCCATGAGTACCTGGGCTCGGCGTTCGGCAGCGTCTACGACGCCTCCACCATCGCCATCCTCTGGTTCGCCGGCGCCTCGGCCATGGCCGGGTTGCTCAACCTGATGCCCCGCTATCTGCCGCGCTACGGCATGGCACCCCACTGGGCGCGCGCGGTCCGCCCCATGGTGCTGGTGTTCATCGCCATCGCGTACCTGGTGACCTGGATCTTCAAGGCGGATGTGGACGCCCAGGGCGGCGCCTACGCCACCGGGGTGCTCGTGCTCATCACCTCGGCCGCCATCGCCGTGACCATCGCGGCCCGGCGCGCCCGGCAGCGCGGTTGGACCATCGGCTTCGGCGTCATCTCGGTGATCTTCCTGTACACCACCGCGGTCAACGTCATCGAGCGGCCCGACGGCGTCAAGATCGGCGCCTGCTTCATCGCGGGCATCCTGGCCGTATCGCTGCTGTCCCGGGTGGCCAGGGCGTTCGAGCTACGGGTCACCAGCGTGACGTTCGACCCCCTGGCCGAGCGGTTCATCCGCGACACCGCCCACCGCAGGATCCGCTTCATCGCCAACAAACCGGAACGCCGCGACCTGGCCGAATACCGCGAGAAGCAGCACCAGATCCGGGCGGACAACGACATCCCGCCCGAGGACGACATCATCTTCGTCGAGGTCACGGTGGCCGACCCGTCCGAGTTCGAGAGCGAGCTGCGGGTGTGCGGCGAGGTGGCGCACGGCCGCTACCGCGTGCTGACCCTGCAGAGCGCCACCATCCCCAACGCGCTGGCGGCGCTGCTGCTGCGGGTGCGGGACATGACCGGGCAGCGCCCGCACATCTACTTCGAGTGGACGGAGGGCCATCCGCTGGCCCACTTCCTGCGCTTCTTCCTCTTCGGCCAGGGAGAGCTCGCCCCGGTCACCCGTGAGGTGCTCCGCGAGGCCGAGCCCGACCGCGGCCACCGCCCCCACGTCCACGTCGGCTGAACGGGTCCCGCCGAGCGCGGGGGCGGCCGCCGTGTCAGGGGCCGTCGGTGTCCGGCGCCACCGGCGTCCGGTCAGGGCGCCACCGGCTCCGGGTCCACGGCGGGCAGGCTGTCCATGAACGAGCTCACCGAGAACACCGCCCGCCCCGGCCCCGGCGGGCCGTATCCGGGCGGCGAGGACAGCCCGAAGTCCTCGAGCGTCGCCCGGTAGGTCTCCAGCAGCCGGATGTGGTACTCCAGCGGGGCACCCTGTGGATTCTCCTTGCCCAGCGGTGTCGTCGGCTCGGGGCACCAGGTGGTGAACCGGGGCACGACCCCGTGCGACATGAAGAAGCGCAGCCCCTCGGCGGTGGAGTCGATCGCCTCGGCCACGGACGCGAAGCCGAGCGGCTGGGCCATCTCCACGCCCGCCACGAAGTTGGGGATCACATTCCGGGCGCCGAACACCTCGGCCGAGTCCAGGATCCGGCGGTGCCACTCGTCCCGGCCGATGTAGCGCTCCTTGCCCGGGCAGTACAGCTCGAACAGCCGCCGGTCCCACACCTCGAAGTTGGGGTGGTAGATCCGCACCCCGTAGTCGTGGAACCGCTGGACATCGGCCTTGGGCAGCGCCTGCGCCACCACCTTGCCGATCCACCGGCCCGGGAAGCGCTCCTCGATGGCCTTCGCGTACTGACCGTAGAAGTCGGCCTCGTCACGGCCGCCCACATGCGAGGTGATGGCGCCGCCGGTGAGGGTGTACGCCTGCGAGGCGCGGGCGGTGTCATGACGATCGATGATCTCCAGCGCCTCCAGCACCTCCTCGACCGGCTTCACCCCGGTGTACGGGCGGCCCGCCGCCTTGTGCTGACGCCAGTTGTGGTTGATGTCGCAGTACTGGCACTCCTCCTTGGCGCCGAAGTACTGGCACACCCGGAAGACCGTCAGATAGACCAGATAGCCCCACTGGATGGTCGGCGCGACCTCCATCACCGACTTGCCGTTGGACAGGGTGTGGCGGTAGTAGTCCGGCATCGGCGGCAGCCCCACGTCGGCGATGCGCGCACCGTCCAGATACAGCCCCAGCGCACCGTCCTCCCCGGCCCGGACCACATACGGCGAGGTGGGGTTGACGCGGACGGACACCACGGTGCGGCGCAGCTCGTACGGCCCGCCGGTGAGCACGATCTCCTCGGGCGGCCGGTTGAGGGCCGCGGCCCCCAGCTCCGGCAGGGTGCGGTGGTCGAACGAGAAGATGAAGTACGACTTCGGCTTGACGTCGCCGTCCTCGTTGCCGCTGAGCGCGGACTCGTCGAAGGCCATGCCGCCGCGCAGCAGGTCCTCCTTGAGCACGGCCTCCCGGGGCACCTGGGGGAAACGCTCCATCAGCTCCTCGACCAGGGCGGTTCGTCTCTCGCTCGCCATCTGCTGCACCATCCCCTGGCTCCGTACGGATGCGCTGTGGTTCCCGCGCGGGTTTCCGTGCCGCTGAACACCATAGATCAGGACGGATGTACGGCTCCAGGGCGCCCGCCCCGGGCCCGCCCGAGCCCGCCCCGGGCCCGCCCGATGGGCGGGTCGGGGTCGGCCGACCTACGGTGGAAGGGCCATGGCTGTCAACCGGCTCGGCATGGTCGTCCACCAGGCCCGCCCCAGCGCCGTCGCGGCGGCCCGCACCGCCCGCGCATGGGCCGCTGCCCATGGCATCTCCTGCTTCGAGCTGGACGTCTGGCGCGGCGACCAGCCCCGGCGCAGCGCCCAGGAGGAGTCCGCGGCCGCCGGCCACCCCGATCTGATCGTCACCTTCGGCGGCGACGGCACCTTTCTGCGCGGCGCCCGGCTCGCCGCCAGGAACGGGGCCGCGGCGCTGGGCGTGAACGTGGGGCGGGTCGGCTTCCTCACCGAGATCAGCGTCGACCAGGTGGAGGACGCGCTGAACGCCGTCCACGAGGGCCGTGCCACGATCGAGGAGCGCATGCTGCTCACCCTGCGGGCGTCCCGGCCGCTGGAGATGCCCGAGGGCATGGAGGCGCTGCTGCGCTACGGGCGGGGCCCCGTACCGCCCCCGCCCAAGGTCCGCCCCGGCCGCGGCCCGAGGAGGCCGGCTGGGGCATCCCGCTGGATGTCAACGCCGTCAACGACGTGGTCTTCGAAAAGCTCGCCCGCGACCGCCAGGCCGGTCTCGGCGTATATGTGTCCACGCAGCTGCTCGCCTCGTACTCGGCCGACGCGATCATCGTGGCGACCCCGACCGGCTCCACCGCCTACAGTTTCGCCGCCGGCGGGCCGGTGGTCTCGCCGTACCTGGACGCGGTGGTCTTCACCCCGGTCGCCCCGCACATCGCCTTCGACCGCACCGTGGTGGCCGCGGTGGACGAACCCATCGCCGTACGGGTCCTGCCGACCTCCGGGCAGGTGGCGGTCAGCCTCGACGGGCAGCTGCGCGGGGTGCTGAACCCGGGCGACTGGGTGGCGGCCTACCGGGCACCGGTCCGGCTGCGGCTGGTACGGCTGGTGCCGACGCAGTTCTACCACCGGCTGCGGGACCGCTTCCGGCTGGCCGACTCGCCCGCGGCCGACCCGGCCCCGCCGTTCTACCGCCCCAGCTCCCCGGTCCCGCCGGACCTGGCCCATCTGCGGCTGCCCCCGGTGCCCGACGACGCGGCGGAGCCGGGACCGGACGGCCCACGCTGAAGATGCGGGGCGCACACCCCGGTGCCAGGCTGAGGGATGTGACAGCCCACGCGTTTCACAGCGACTTCGCGCTGCGTGTCAACGGTGCCGACCGCCCCCTCACCCTCGACCACCGGGTGACCCTGCTGGACGCGCTCCGCGAACACCTGGCGCTGACCGGGGTCAAGAAGGGGTGCGACCACGGGCAGTGCGGGGCCTGCACCGTCCTGATCGACGGGGAGCGCGTCAACAGCTGCCTGGTGTTCGCCGTGGCCGCCCAGGGCCGGGACATCACCACCATCGAGGGCGTGGCCGGGCTCGCCGCGCCCGGGGAACTCCACCCGCTGCAGCGGGCGTTCCTGGACCACGACGGCTTCCAGTGCGGCTACTGCACGCCCGGCCAGATCTGTTCGGCCATCGGCGCGCTCACCGAGGCCGCGCGCGGCTGGCCCAGCCATGTCACGGAGGACATGGCGGCCGGGGTCGGCGCGCCGGGTGAGATGGACGCCGACGAGATCCGGGAGCGGATGAGCGGCAACCTGTGCCGCTGCGGGGCGTACTCCGGCATCGTGGCCGCCATCCGCGAGGTCGCCGGGGCCGACGGCGGCGGGGCGCCCGCCCGCGCCGGAGCGGCGGGAGGGGCCCGATGAAGCCCTTCGGCTACGAGCGCGCCACCGACCCCCAGGCCGCCGCCACGCTCGTGGCCGACTCCACCGAGGCGGTGTACCTGGCCGGGGGCACCAACCTGGTGGACCTGATGAAGCTCGGGGTGACCGAGCCCGCCCTGCTCGTCGACATCACCGGGCTCCCGTACGACACCGTCGAGCACCGCCCGGACGGCGGTGTGCTCATCGGCGCGCTGGTTCCGGGCAGCCGCCTCGCCGGGGACCTGGGCATCCGCGAGCGGTTCCCGGCGCTGGCCGAAGCGCTGCTGTCCGGCGCCTCCGGGCAGCTGAGGACCGTGGCCACCACCGGTGGCAATCTGCTCCAGCGCACCCGCTGCGTGTACTTCCAGGACGTGACCAAACCCTGCAACAAGCGGCGGCCGGAGACCGGCTGTTCGGCCGTCCAGGGCCTCCACCGCGACCTGGCCGTGCTCGGCACCTCCGACTTCTGCGTGGCGGGCCACCCCTCGGACATGGCGGTGGCGATGGCCGCGCTCGACGCGGTCGTCCATCTGCGGCGGGTGAACGGCAGCCCCCGTACGGTGCCGCTGAACGACTTCTATCTGCTCCCCGGTGACACCCCGCACCGCGAGACGGTGCTGCAGCCCGGCGACCTGATCACCGGTGTCGAGTTGCCGCCGCCCCCGAGGGCGCCGCCATGACCTACCGCAAGGTCCGCGACCGCTGGTCCTACGCCTTCGCGCTGGTGTCGGTGGCCGCCGTCGTGGCCACCGAGGCCGACGGCACACTGCGGGAGATCCGGCTGGGGCTCGGTGGAGTGGGCACCCGCCCCTGGCGGGCCCGCGAGACCGAGCGGCTGCTGACCGGCCGGCAGCCGACCGAGGAGCGGCTGCGGGAGGCGGCACGGGCCGAGTTCGCCACGGCGCGCCCGCTGCCGCGGAACGCGTTCAAGATCGACCTCGCCGTGGACGTCATCACCGCGGCCGTGCGCGACCTCGTGGGAGGGCAGCGGCGATGACCACGCTCCAGCGGACCGTGGGCGCGGAGGTGACCCGCGTCGAAGGGCGCGAGAAGGTCACCGGTGCCGCGCTCTACGCATACGAGTACCCGGTGCCGGACGCCCTGTACGCGTGGCCGGTGCAGTCCACCGTCCCGCGCGGCACGGTGCGCGCCGTCGACGCCGTCGCGGCACTGTCCCTGCCGGGCGTGGTGGCCGTGCTCGACAGCCGCAACGTGGTCCGGCTGCGCCCGACCGACACCCCCGAACTGGCCGTTCTCCAGTCCCCCGAGGTGGCCTACCGGGGGCAGATCGTGGCCGCCGTGGTGGCGGACACCTTCGAGACGGCCCGTCAGGCGGCGGCCGCCGTGCGGGTCGAGTACGACGTGGACGACCACGACTCCGAGCTGATGGACGGCGATCCGCGGATCTTCGTCCCCGAGACGGTCAACGGCGGCTACCCGGGACACACGGAGACCGGGGATGTGGACGCCGCCCTCGCCGCGGCGCCGGTCGTCCTCGACGCCACGTACACCACACCCCCCGAGCACACGGCCACGATGGAGCCGCATGCCACCATCGCCGTCTGGGACGGGGACACGCTCACCCTCTACAACGGAGACCAGGGCCCCTGGATGACGGCCGCCAGGGTGGCCGAGCTGTTCGGCCTGCCCGAGGGCGCCGTCCGCGTCGTCGCCGACCACACCGGCGGCGGCTTCGGCTCCAAGGCGATTCCCCGGCCGCCCACGGTGCTCGCCGCGCTGGCCGCCCGCGCCGTGGGCCGCCCGGTCAAGGTGGCGGCCACCCGGCAGCAGATGTTCACCATGGTCTCGTACCGCACGCCCACCCTCCAGCGCATCCGGCTCGGCGCCGAACGGGACGGCAGGCTCACCGCCATCTGGCACGACGCGCTCCAGCAGAGCTCCACGCTCACCCCGTACTGCGAGCAGACGGTCACCTGCACCCGCGTCATGTACGCCGCCCGCCACCGCAGGACCACCCACCGACTGGCGCAGCTGGATGTGCCGACGCCCTCGTGGATGCGCGCCCCCGGCGAGGCGCCCGGGATGTTCGCGCTGGAGAGCGCGATGGACGAGCTGGCCGTGGAGCTGGGCATGGACCCCATCGAGCTGCGGATGGCCAACGAGCCGTCCGTGGACCCCGGGACCGGTCAGCCCTTCAGCAGCCGCAATCTGGTGGCGTGTCTGCGGGAGGGCGCGGCGCGCTTCGGCTGGGCGGGCCGCGACCCCGCGCCGGGGCGCCGCCGGGAGGGGCAGTGGCTGGCCGGCACCGGAGTGGCGGCGTGCAACTACCCCGCGCTCACCTGGCCCTCCACCGCGACCGCCCGCGCCGAGCCAGGCGGGGGCTTCACCGTACGGATCGCCGCGGCCGACATCGGCACCGGCGCCCGCACCGCGCTGACCCAGGTGGCGGCGGACGAACTCGGTGTGGAGATCGACCGGGTCACCCTCGACATCGGCCGCAGCGCCTACGGCCAGGCGCCGTGGGCGGGCGGCTCGATGGGCCTCAGCTCCTGGGGCTGGGCGGTGTCCAAGGCGTGCCGGGCGCTGACCAAGCGGCTGGACGAGGTCTCCGGCGCGGTCCCGCCCGGCGGTCTTGAGGAGCGGGCGGACACCGCCGAGGACCTCGAGGCGCGCCGGGCGTTCTCGCGCCACGCCTACGGCGCCCAGTTCGCGGAGGTGCGGGTGGACGCCGTGACCGGCCAGGTGCGGGTCGACCGGCTGCTGGGGATGTTCGCCGCCGGACGCGTCATCAACCCCCGGACGGCGGGTTCGCAGCTGCGCGGCGGCATGTGCATGGGGCTGTCGATGGCGCTGCACGAAAACCTGGAGACGGATCCGCGGTTCGGCGACTTCGCCAACCACGACCTCGCCACGTATCACATCGCGGCGAACGCGGATGTGCGGGACGTCCAGGCGCACTGGCTCGAGGAGAACGACGACGAGCTCAACCCGATGGGCAGCAAGGGCATCGGGGAGCTGGGCATCGTCGGCACGGCGGCGGCGATCGCCAACGCGGTGTACCACGCCACGGGGGTACGGGTCCGCGATCTGCCGATCACGGTGGAGCGGGTGCGCGCTGGGCTCTCCGCGGGGCCGTCCGCCGGGTTCTCCGTGGGGCCCTCCGCCCGCTGAGCGGCCGCCCGGCCCGTCGCGGCTCCCGTGTCACGGCTCCCGGGGTGTCCCGCGGTGACGGCGCGGGACACCCGGTCGCGTGGGATCAGCCGTTGTCGGCTGCCCCACCGGCGCCGTCCGCGCCCGCGCCGTCACCGGCGGCCCCGGAGCCGTCAGCGGCGCCGCCGTCCGCCGCGCCACCCTGGTCCGCCGCGCCACCGTCGTCCGCCGCGCCGCCGCCTCCGGCCGCGCCACCGTCCCCGATCTGCGCGCCGACCGCCTCCAGCGCGGTCGTCACCGGCTGGAAGAAGGTCTCACCGCCGGAGGTGCAGTCACCGCTGCCGCCGGAGGTCAGGCCGATGGCCTGGCCGTCCGCGCTGAACAGCGGGCCGCCGCTGTCGCCGGGCTCCGCGCAGACATCGGTCTGGATGAGCCCGCTGACCGTGCCCTCGGGGTAGTTGACCGTCGCGTCGAGACCGGTGACCGAGCCGTCGTTCAGCCCGGTGGTGCTGCCCATGCGCTGCACCTGCTGGCCCACCGTGGCCTCGCCCGCCCCGGTGATGTCCACGGTCTGGTCACCGGTGTTCACCGTGCTGGGGGCCTCGGTGTTGGCGTCGTCGTAGGTGACCAGCGCGAAGTCCCCGTCACCGGGGAAGGTGGCGTCCTGCACGGTGCCGATCGCCGCGCCGTTCTGCGAGTCCGACCACTGCTCGGCGGCGACGCCGCAGTGACCGGCGGTGAGGAACGCCGGGGCGCCGCTGTCCGTGGTGACGTTGAAGCCGAGCGAGCAGCGCGCGCCGCCGCCGAAGATGGCGTCGCCGCCCGCGACGAAGGGCTTGAACTCGCCCGTGGACTTCTTCAGGGTGGCCATGCCGTCGCCCAGCGACTTCACGGTGGACTCGAGGGTGTCCCACTTCGCCCCGGTGACCGTGGAGTCCGCGGTGACCCGCAGCTCATTGGTCTTGGGGTCCACCGACCAGGCGGTGCCCGGGATGGTCGCCTTGGTCTTGAGGGTCTTGGCGGCGGTCTGCAGCGCCTTGGTGCTGTTGTCGACCTTTCTGGCCACCGCCCCGGCGCTCTTGACCTGGACGTTCACATTGTTGTTGTCGCCGACGACATTGACGATGACCTGCTGCTTGTCCTTGTCGTAGTAGGCCCCGCCGAACGCCTCGCCCAGCTGCGACGCGAGTTCCGCGGCGATGTCCGCCGCCGACGCGGCGTCCACCTTCTTGGGCTGGGCCGCCTCGGCCTTGTCGTCCTGTGAGGCGTTGGCGTTGGGCAGGATGATCGCGGCTGCCGCCACGGCGGCGGCCCCGGCCCCGCGAACACGATCTTTCGCTTGGGTACCCGTTTGTGGCTCAACTCATGACCTCCTGTTGGGGGTTACGGGATCCGCTCATCCGCGACGAGCACGACCCGGCAGTGGATACGGGCGGCGCACGAGTTGCGTTCAGAGTGATTTAGGAGATCTTTACGGGGCCGCCTCCAGCAGGCCGGTCCCCGGCGGACCCTGCGCGGTGACCGGGGCGGCGATCAGCTCACGCCACTCGGGCACCCGGTGGCAGGCGGCCGTACGCCCCCGGCCCACCGGGGCCGGTACGGGCGCGGTGCGGCAGGCGTCGGTGACGAACGGGCAGCGGTGGCCGAAGACACAGCCCTCCCGCGCCGTCCACGCGGGCGGTTCGGCCGACCGGCGCAGCGCCGCCGCGCCCGGCCCGCCCTCGGCCCGTACGCTCGGCGCGGAGGCGATGAGCAGCGCGGTGTACGGATGCGACGGCCGGTCGAACACCTCGCGTACGGGCCCCTGTTCCACCACCCGGCCGCGGTAGAGCACCGCCACCCGGTCGGCGATGCCCGCCAGCGAGCTGAGGTCGTGCGAGATGACCACGACGGCCATCCCGCGCTCGGTGCGCAGCCGGTCCAGCAGCCGCAGCACCCGATTGCGGTTGGAGGCGTCCAGGGCGCTCACCGGCTCATCGGCGATCAGCAACCGGGGCCGGGTGACGATCGCCCGCGCGAGCAGCACCCGCTGGCGCTGACCCCCGGAGATCGCGCCCGGCAGCCGATCGCCGAGGCGCGCCGCGTCCAGGCCCACCGTCTCCAGCGCCTCCTCCACACGGGCGGCGATCTCCGCGTCGCCGAGGTCCCCCGCCACGGCGAGCGGCTCGGCCACGGCCCGCCGGACCGTCAGCTCCGGGTCCAGCGCCCGCAGCGGATCCTGGAAGGCGTAACTCAGCTGCCCCGAACGGCGGAACGCGCGCAGCGCCCGCCCCCGCAGCCCGGAGATCGCGCGCCCGTCGAAGACCACCCGGCCCGAGCGCGGCGGGACGAGGCCCACGGCCGTACGCGCCAGTGTGGTCTTGCCGGAGCCGGTCTCCCCGATGACCCCGATGATCTCCCCTTCACCCACGGACAGTTCCACGCCATCGAGCACCGGCCGCGCGCCCCGCCGGCCGAAGGCCACAGTCAGCCCGGAGAGCTCCAGCAGCCCGCTCATACCGCCACCTCCCGGGTGGAGCGCGCACCGGCCCGGGACAGATCCAGCTCCCCGCCGCGGACACACCGCACCCGCCGTCCGTCGGCGGTCTGCCGCAGGGGCACCGGACCGCTGAGGCACTCGGGGGCGGCGAACGCGCAGCGGTCGGCGAACCGGCAGCCCGGCAGCCGCGCGCCCACCTCGGGCGGCGCGCCGGGGATCACCTCCAGCTCGCGCCGCTCCCAGTCGCCGACCGTGGCCACGCGCAACAGCGCCTCGGTGTACGGATGCAGGGGGTCGTTCAGCACCCGCTCGGCCGGGCCGTCCTCGACCAGCTCCCCGGCGTACGCCACCAGAACGCGGTCGCACACCTCGGCGATCACCGCCAGGTCGTGGCTGACCAGCAGCAGCGCCAGATCATGCTCGGCGCGCATCCGGGCCAGCAGCTCCAGGACCTCGGCCTGGACCACCACATCCAGTGCGGTGGTCGCCTCGTCGGCCACCAGCAGATCCGGTGCGCAGGCCACCGCCACGGCGATCAGCACACGCTGGAGCATTCCGCCGGACAGCTCGTACGGATGGCGCCGGGCCACCTCGGCGGGGTCGTGCAGCCCGACGGCGGCGAACAGCTCGACGGCCCGCGCATCGGCCCGCGCCCGGTCCAGCCCGAGCTTCACCCGCAGCACCTCGGTCAGCTGACGCCCCACGGCCAGCGAGGGGTTGAGATACGAGGCGGGGTCCTGGAAGACGGCGCCCACCCGGGTGCCGCGTACGCGGTCCCACTCCCGGCGGGACAGCCCGGTCAGCGCCTCACCGGCCAGTGTGATCTCGCCCTCGGACACCGCGCAGCCCGCGGGCAGCAGCCCGAGCACCGACCGGCAGATGAGGGTCTTGCCGCTGCCGGACTCGCCGACCAGGCCGACGGCCTCACCGCGGCCCACGGTGAACGACACATCGCGTACGGCCGTCAGCCGCCCGGACGAGACGGTGACGCCGAGCCCCTGGACCGACAGTGCGGCTGACGGGTCAGCGGGCGCGGCGGGGTCAGACGACGGGGAGTGTGGCATCGGCCCGCTCCTTGGTGGTGTCGGGGGATTCGGCGGTGGCGCCGGGGGAGCCGGTGGCCGGGTCCGGAGCGCCGCCGGGCAGCAACTGGTCCGCCCCGGCGTCCCGTACGGCGTCGGCCAGCAGATTGAGCGCACCGGCGGTGACGACGATCAGCGCGGCCGGGAACACCGGCGCCCAGATCTGCTGGGTGAGGAAGCCCAGATCGGTGGCGAGCATCCCGCCCCAGGTGGCCGCGGGCGGCTGCACACCGACCCCGAGGAAGGTCAGCGAGGAGACCACCAGCAGAGCGGTGGCCAGCGCGTGGGCGGCCGTGACGATGACCGTCGGCAGGACCTTGCTCCAGATGTGGGTGCGCAGCACCCGCCCCACCGAGGCGCCGAACAGCTCGGCCGACTCCACGTACTGGGCGTGCCGCAGGCTCAAGCCGGCGGCACGGGTCATCCGGAAGAACAGCGGGGCGTAGAGCACCCCGAGCGCCAGCATGGCCTGGTGCATCCCGTTGCCCAGCGCGCCCACCACCGCGATGGCGAACACGGTGAACGGCAGCGTCATCAGCGCGTCCACGGCGCGCTGCGCGAGCCACTCGCCCACCCGCCCCATCCACAGCGAGGCCAGCCCGGTCGGCACCCCCACCGCCATCGCGGCGGCCACCGCCTCCACGGCGCCCGCCACCGAGCGGCCACTGCCCTCCAGCAGCCGGCTGAGCACATCGCGGCCCAGGTAGTCGGTGCCCAGAAGATGGCCGGGGCCGGGCCCGCGCAGCATGTTCCGGGGGTTCTGGGCCAGCGGGTCATGGGGCGCGAGCCAGCCGCCGAACACCGCCAGCAGGGCGATGGCCAGCAGCACCAGCAGCGCCACCTTGGCGGAGGCCGGCCGCCACGCCCGTCGCAGCGTCCTCATCCGCGCGTCACCTCCCGGCGCCGGGCGGCCGGATTCAGCGCGAGCAGTGCCGCGTTGACGGCCACATTGACCACCAGGACCACCGCGATGGTCACCAGCAGCGTCCCCTGGATCACCGGGATGTCGTGCTGCTCCGCCGACTGCAGGGTGAGCTGGGCGAGCCCGGGCAGGGCGAAGATCTGCTGGGTGACCACCGCACCGCCGAGCAGCATCGGCACGCTCATCCCCAGCGCCGTCAGCGCGGGCCCCGCGGCGTTGCGCAGGGCGTGGCCGAACACCACCCGCCGGGCGGGCAGTCCACGCATCACCGCGCCCGTCACATAGTTCTCCCGCAACGTCCCCACCAGCGAGGTGCGCAGCTGACGGGCGATGGCGGCCGCGGCCTCCAGGCTCAGCGCGAACGCGGGCATCACGGTGTACCGCAGCCACTGCGCGGGGTCCATGTCCAGCGGCACATAGCCACCGGACGGCAGCCACCCCAACCTCAGCGAGAACACCGTGACCAGCGCGATGGCCACGACGAAACCGGGCAGGGTGCCGAGCAGCGCGCACAGCGCGGTGACGGCGCGGTCCAGCCGTCCGCCCGCCCTGAGCGCGGCGGCGACACCGGCGGCCCCGCCCAGCACCACGGCCATCAGCAGTGCGAGCCCGGCGATGGACAGATCCACCGGAATGGCCTGCCGGATGCTCGTCGCCACCGGGACCGTGGTGAACCACGAGCGGCCCAGGTCCCCGGTGAAGGCATGCCCCAGCCAGGACACGTACTGCTCCCACAGGGGCCGGTCGAGGCCGAACTGATGGTTCATCCGGGCGATGTCGGCGGGCGTCGCCGTCTCGCCGAGCACGGCCGCCGCCGGATTGGCCCCCGAGAGCGCGCCGAGACCGAAGGTGAGCGCGGACGACAGCAGGAACACCGTGCCCGCCGTGGCGAGGACCCGGCCGAGTGAGCGCGGCAGCCGGGCCGGGCGTACGGCCTTACCTCGCGTACGTGCGAGATGTGCGGTGAGCGCGGTCATCCGGCCGTCACCCCCTCGAACCGCTGCACCACCGGGAGCGAGGGGATGGCGGAGACGGAGGAGGTACGGGCGAGGGCGCGCGGCACCGTGTAGAGGAACACGTTCGGCATCGTGCGCACCGCCACCGCGGTGGCCGCCCGCAGCACCTCCGGATAGCGCGGCGACTCCAGCGGGGTGCGGCGCACCGCGGCCACGGCCGCGTCCAGTTCGGGCGTGGTACGGCGGGAGGGGTTCATCAGCCCCTCCGCGCCGAAGAGCACCTGCATCGCCTGTACCGGTGACTCCCGCCCCGCGAACTGGTCGATGTACAGGGCGCGGGAGTGCTGGACGTACACCACCTGCGACGCCCGCGCCTCGGGGATGACCTCGATCCGGGCCCGGAACCCGACCCGGTTCAGCTGGGCCTGCAGCTGCTCGGGCGCGCCCTGCGGCTGGGCGGTGGTGATGGTCACCGGGACGCCGTCGTGATACCCGGCCTCCTCGAGCAGTGCGCGCGCCCGCTCCGGATCGTGCCGGTACACCGCGCCGAGCGACGGGTCGAAGCCCGTGTAGCCGGGCGGGAAGGGCTGGTGGTCAACCTCGCCGTGGCCGAACTGCTCGCTGTCCAGCAGGGCTTGGCGGTCCACGGCGTACTTCAGGGCCTTGAGGACGACCGGGTCGTCGAAGGGCTTCATGGAGGTGTTCACATCCAGGACGCGCACCACCATCGACGGGATGAGCTGCACCGTGAAACCGGCCTCACGCGCCGCCTCGACCTGGCTGAACGGGATCTGGGCCACGTTGAGCCGCCCGGACTGGAGCGCGGCGAGCGCCGTGGTCTCATCGGGCTTGGGAAACGCCTCGAAGCGTTCGACGGCGATGTGCTCGGCGTTCCAGTAGCCGGGGTCGCGGCGCAGGCTCGCCATGGAGTTCTGGGTGTACGACACCAGCCGGAACGGGCCGTGGCCGACCGGCCTGGTGGCCAGCCGCGCCTCGTCCTTCCCGAACGCGGTGGGGCTGACCACCATGCCGGTCTTCCCGGCCAGCAGCGCGGGCAACTGGTAGTCGGCCTCGGTGAGGTGGAGGACCACGGTGTGCGGGTCGGGCGCCCGCACCGTGTCGATGGTGGTCAGCTGGGAGGCGATCAGGGACTTGGGGTGGTTCTTGCCGCGTTCGAGGCTCTTCTTGACCGCCTCGGCGTTCACCGGTGTGCCGTCGGAGAACCGCAGGCCCCGGCGGAGGGTGAAGGTGAGGCGCCGGCCGTCGTGGGAGTAGCGCCAGGAGGAGGCGAGCGCGGGCTCGGCGCCGCCCTTGGCGTCGAGTTGGGTCAGCCCGGAGTAGACGAGCGACAGCAGATGGACATCCCAGCCCTTGGAGGAGAACACCGGGTCCCAGGTGGAGGGAAGGTCCCAGCCCCAGCGCAGGGTCTCGCCCCCGCCGCCCGCGCCGGTGGTCGCCACCCCGCCGCAGGCGGCCAGCAGCAGGGAGCCACCCGCCCCCAGGGCGAGCCCGAGCACGGAGCGCCGGTCCGGTGCCGGGGCCGGAGCGGGGCCCGGTGGCGGATCGGGCGGACGGCGGACGGGATGCGGCGGGGCGGCGGGAGTCATGGCTGGACGTCGCCTTTCGTGGGGTCAACTGCCCCGGACCGCGGGGACCCATGGCCACACACACGTCAGCGAGGGGCACGCGGACGGGCAGCGGTCATGAAGGCCGGAAGCGGTGGGCCCGGGAGGAAAACGGGGGAAACCAGGGATACGAGCGGCACGAGGCGCTCAGGACGCGGCGGATCGTGGCGGATCGCGGAAGCGGAAGAGGGCGATCAGCGACAGATGGCGCTGGCGGTGCGCCGGAAGTCCACGTATCGGCACACCACACCGGGGTGCGTCGTCAGCATGTGCCCATGGTGAGGGGCGAGGACCGGCGAAGTCAATGGACACCTTTCGATGTCTCATTGGCCAAGATGGCTACGACCTGGGGCTTTTCGGCTCCTCGGCGGCGATGAGCGCCGGATGGGTGGCCGCCTCGTCCGGGTGCAGCCACAGCGGCCCGCCCGCCGTATCCAGCCGTACGGCCGTGGGCGGGGGAGTGGTTCCCCCCGTCAGCAGGGACAGATCGGGCCCGGTCAGGCTGCGGTACTCGGCCAGGGCCTCCTCGGGGCCGATCGGGGCCGCCTCCCAGAGCTGACGGGGAGCCACCGTGCGCAGCGCCGCCAGGTACTCGGCCATGCTCCGCCGGCCGGGTGCGGCCACGCGCCCGCCGGGGCCGGAGAAGACCAGCGTGGGCAGCGCGTAGCGCACCCCGTCGTCGGTTTCCTTCACCCCCGTGCCATGCGGCCCCGGGGCGTGGAAGGCGCGCGCCTCCGGGATGGGGTCACGGGCCTCGGCGTGGTCCCGCCGGACGGCCGCCACCACCTCCGGGTCGTCCATCTCCGCGCCCAGCCGCCCCACATCGACTCCGTCGAGGCCGGCCAGGGCGCCGAGCACCCGCTCCGCCGTATCGGCCGGAGCGCCCAGCACGAACGTGGTCTCGCGCAGCCGCCGCAGCACCCGCTCCGCGGCCGTCGCGCCCTGCCGCTCGGCCGCCTTCGCGGCGAGCGAGGCCGGTCGGCTGGTGGCTGCCACCCAGCGCAGCCGGTGGGCGTAGGGCGCCCGCGTGTGGCGGGCGATATCGGCGATGTAGCGGCCGTACCAGGCGGTCTCGGCGGCCGGATCCGGCGCCGGATCGTCGTCCTCGTCGAAGAGGATGCCGAACACCCGGCGCCAGCGGGCCCGCCCCGCGGTGAGCGCCCGCAGCAGGCGGAACGCGGGCTCGGAACCCCATGCCCACGGGCAGGCCGGATCGGTGTACTCCACGATGTCGACGGCACCGTCGCGGTCCGTCTCGGCGCTCCGGGGC
The DNA here is from genome assembly GCA_005405945.1 of Streptomyces violaceusniger. GTDB lineage: Bacteria > Actinomycetota > Actinomycetes > Streptomycetales > Streptomycetaceae > Streptomyces > Streptomyces violaceusniger. Next base: position 1,171,213 of record BJHW01000001.1, on the reverse strand, counting down.
CGGTCCGGGCTCGCGGACGTCATGCGGCCAGCCGCTCGCGGACCAGATCGCTCAGGGCGGTGGAGGTCAGCACCTGGCGCACATGGTCCTCCACCCCGCGCCACATCCCGGGCAGCCCGGCCGCCGGGCCGCGGTAGCCGAGGTCGTCCAGCCGCTCGCCGCGCAGCGTCAGGAACGCCCCGTCCACCGCGAGCACGATGTCCGCGAGTGTGGTCTCGGCGGGGTCGCGGGCGAGCCAGTAGCCACCCTCGCAGCCGCGCTGGCTGCGCACCAGACCGGCCTGGCGCAGATCGCGGAAGACGGCCTTGAGGAACCGGAAGGGGATGTCCTGGGAGGTCGCTATCGCCTCACACGTGAGTGGCCTGCCGGTGTCCGCGGCCAGCTCCGCCAGCGCCCGGACCGCGTAGTCCGCCTTCGCCGAGATCTGCATACGGCCATTATGCAGCGTGGATTCCACGGTGTTGTGCCTGGTGAGCGAAAGGACACCTGTTGACATCCATTGCCGGTGCTTTCTACGGTCGGGGGCATGACGACGCCCGGCGGCGACCCCGCGCAGCAGCATGACGCGTTCCACCCTCATCTGAAGGCCACCGCCCCCGACGGTCCGTTGCGGTCGCGTCTGCACCACATCCGCACCGAGGACGTCGACCCCGGCACCGCCCAGACCGAGGGCATGCGGCGGTTCGCCGCGATCAGCGGTCAGTCGGTGGGGTCCGAGCGGCTCTGGATGGGCCAGACCCATGTGGCGCCGGACACCGCCTCCGACAATCACCACCACGGCGCGTCCGAGACGGCCATCTTCGTGGTGCGGGGCCACCCCGAGTTCGTCTTCGCCGAGGAGCGGGACGGACACGTCGAGGAGGTGCGGCTGCGCACCCGGCCGGGTGACTACATCTTCGTACCGCCGTATGTGCCGCACCGGGAGGAGAACCCGGACCCCGACGACGAGGCGGTGGTGGTCATCGCCCGCAGCACCCAGGAGGCCATCGTGGTCAACCTGCCGGAGCTGTATGTGCTGGGGCGCGGGGAGTGACCGGCCGCGCGCACGGATGACGGCATCGGACCGGCCGGCCGTGCATCCGCCCGGCGCTCGTGGGTAATCGCCTCTGCTGTGCCCCCTCCATCGACGAATCGACGAAAGGAGCGGCATCGTGAGCGACGACCGGCGACCGGAGGAACGCGAGGAGCGGGGCGGGATCCCCAGGGACTTCCCCGACCAGCAGGCGCAGGACGGGCCCGACCGCCTGGACGTGGCGGGCGCCGGCGACGAGCCGGACGACGCGGACGACGTCCCCGAGACGGACGAGTCCGGCACCGGGCGGCAGGGGAGGCCGCAGACCGGGAGCGTGCACCCCGAGCAGCCCGTCCCGGACGAGCCTTCGGGGTGAACGCCCCGGGCGTCACAACGGGGGCGGGTCAGGTACCGGCGGGGCGGGCGCGGACATGGATGCGCTCGCCCTGCGCCCCGAACAGGGAGAGGAACTCCACCGGCTGGTCCCCGGCGCTGGCGAAGCCATGGGGGGTGCGGGTGTCGAATTCGGCGGCCTCGCCGGCCGTGAGCACCAGATCGTGCTCACCCAGCGCCAGCCGTAGCCGCCCGGAGAGCACATAGAGCCACTCATAGCCCTCGTGCACCCGCTGCTCCAGCGGTTCGTCGCTCCTGTCCTGCGGCCGGGGCGGCATGATCTGCTTGTACGCGTGCAGCCCGCCCAGATAGCGGGTCAGCGGAATGAACGTCTGGCCGTTCCGGGTGAACGGCCGTGGATGGACGCGGGGATCCCCGGTGGCCGGCGCCCCCACCAGCTCGTCCAGCTGCACTCCGTACGCCTTGGCCAGCGGCAGCAGCAGCTCCAGGGTCGGTTTGCGCTGCCCCGACTCCAGCCGCGACAGGGTGCTCAGCGAGATGCCCGTCGTCTCGCTGAGCTGGGCGAGGGTGGTGCCACGGGTGCGCCGCAGCGCCCGCAGCCGGGGTCCTACGGCGGTCAGCACCTCGGTGAGGTCTTCGTCAGCCATGTCTTCATTTGCCACCCCGGCAAAGAAGTTTGTCAAGTGGCCACGGCCGGACGCACTCTCTTGACCCAACGAAGGGAGCGCAACCGATATGACCACCAAGCCCGACATCCCGCCCGGCACCACGCACGGGGAGTTCTGGGACACCTTTTACGGCGCCGAGGACCGCGTCTGGAGCGGCAGGCCCAACGCCGCCCTGGTGCGTGAGGTCACCGGGCTGACCCCCGGCCACGCACTGGACCTGGGCTGCGGCGAGGGCGCCGACGCCATCTGGCTCGCCCGGCAGGGTTGGCGGGTCACCGCCGTCGACGTCTCCCGGGTGGCCCTGGACCGCGGCGCCGGACACGCGGCGTCGGAAGGCGTCGGCGACCGCATCGCATGGCAGCCGCACGACCTGTCCGTGTCCTTCCCGGCCGGCACCTTCGACCTGGTCTCCGCCCACTTCCTCCACTCCTGGCTCGAGCTGCCCCGGGAGCGGATCCTGCGCGGCGCCGCGGGTGCCGTCGCACCGGGCGGAGTGCTGCTGATCACCGGACACGCCGGATTCCCGTCCTGGGTGACGGACCCCGACCCGGACTTCCACTTCCCCACCCCCGAGGAGGTGCTCGCCGGGCTGGACCTCGCGGACGGGGAGTGGGACGTCCTCGTCAGCGAGGTGCACGAGGAGAGGATGACCGACCCCGAAGGAAAGCCGGCCACCCGCACCGACAACACCGTGAAGGTCCGCCGCCGCTGACGGCGGTTCCCGGCCGCCGACGAGGAAGCGCCCCGCCGCCCTCGGGAAGCGCCCCGCCCTCAGGAAGCGGCTGACGAACCGGTGCGCCGGAACGCCCAGTCCATGCGTGGCTCCACCAGAGCGCGCAGGACCCGTCGCACCGGTTCCGTGCACAGTGCGGTGATCATGAGCACCGCGGCCGCCGTGACGGTGAGCTCCCCGAGCGGGGTGTGCAGCCACGGATGGTCGTACCAGTCCCAGAAACGGGACGACTTGATGATGAAGCCGTGCAGCAGATAGCCGTAGAGCGTGCCCGAGCCGAGCGCGGTGAACCAGGTCCGGCGCCCCGGTACCCAGGCCAGGAAGCAGGCCGTCAGCACCAGCGCCAGACCGAAGAGGGCGGGTGTGGTGAGCAGACCGGCCCAGGACGGTACGCCGTCCAGCTTGGCGACGCTCTTGCGGTGGTAGAACCACTCGGCGTCCATCCAGGGCGCCACCGCGTACGCCGTGCCCAGGGCGAAGGCCGCCACCGGAAGGGCGGCCAGCCGGACCCGCCGGGTCCGCAGCCGGGTGAAGTGGTCCGGGCGCAGGGTGAGCCCGACCACGAAGAACGGGAGGAACGCCAGCACCCGCTGGAAACCGAGATCCCCGCCCGCCTCCGGCGAGATCGAGGCCAGCGCGGCCACCGCCAGCGCGACCGGCACCGGATGGCGCAGCGCGAGCCACAGCGGGGTGGTGATCCGCCAGATGAACAGCGCGGCCAGGAACCACATCACATACCAGGGGTCGAGCAGGCTGATCGGATAGCCCGGATCGTCCTGCGCCCAGCGGTAGAAGAGCGTGTACGCCACCTCGAAGACCACGTACGGCACCACGACACCCGAGAGCAGCCGCTTCACCCGCCCCGGCGCCATGTCGAAACTCCGCGAGAAGTAGCCCGATATGAGGGCGAACGCGGGCATGTGGAACGCATACACCATCAGGTAGATCGCGGTGGCCGCCCGGCTGCCGTAGGTGAGCGGTTCCCATGCGTGGCCACACGCCACCAGCACGATGGTGAGGTACTTCGCGTTGTCGAAGTACGGGTCGCGCGTCCGGCCCCCGGACGCGCCGCCATCGCGCGGCCGTGGGACGGCCGGTGGTGCGGTCACACGGGTGGAGGTCTCCTGCTGCACAGATTCTCCCGGACACCTTCGATCGAGCCGACAGTGGAATCCTGGTCGTCTGCCCCGCTTCGCTCCGCTCATGCGGCCCGGGACTCGGATCCCAGTACGTGCGGCCCGGCCGCGGTGTTCACCGGCGGGCGGCACGTCCCGGGGATCCCCTCATGGCCTCGGCCTTCCTCCTCAGGACACGGGGAGCCGGCTGAGCGAGGTGAGCTCGGCGTGTGCGGAGGCGAACAGCAGGGCGACGGCCAGGGCGCCCGGGTCCGGCACGCCGCGCGAATGGTCGCCGGTGTAGCTGGCGCGCCCGCGGCGGGCGCGCAGCTCGGTCGTGGAGCGGGCGCCCTGGTGGGCCGCCACCGCGGCCACATGGAGCGCGTGCGCGGGGTCGGCGGTGGGTGCGCAGGAGGCGAGGGCGCGCGCGGCGGGGACGAGGGCGTCCACCATCGTCTTGTCGCCCACCTCGGCCTCGCCGACCCGCTGGATCGCGGCCGCGCCCGCGGCGGTGCCGAGGGCCAGCGCCGCGGTCCCGGGCGGGTCGGCGGCCATCCCCAGCGCGTCGGCGAGCTCCTGGAAGAGCAGCCCGAACAGGGGGCCGCTGGTGCCGCCCACGTCGTCGAGGAAGACCCGTGCGGCGGCGTCCAGCGGTGCGTCCGGGCCCCTCCGGTCCCGCTCGCCGTTCCCCGCGCCCGCCGCCAGGGCGTCCAGCGCGCGGCGGACACCGTCCATCCCGGTGACCAGATTGGCGCCGAAGTCCCCGTCGCCCGCCTTCTGGTCGAGCGCGGTGAGCTCGGGCTCCACGGAACGTACGGTGGCGGCGAACCGGGTCATCCAGTCCATGACGGCGGTGTGGGTGAGACCCTTGGGGCCGGGCTGGTCGGGCATGGGCGGGGCAACTCCTCGAGGCGGTGGCGGGGTCACGGGGGCCGGTCGGATCACAGGGGCCAGGCGGGGGTGCGGGCGGGGGCGTCCCACAGCCGCAGCGCCTCCGCGTCGGTGGCGAACAGGGTCAGCGAGAAGCCCCGCATGTCCAGGGCGCTCACGAAGGTGCCGGTCAGGGAGCGGTCGAGGCCGACACCGCGGTCGTCCAGGGCCTTGGCGACCGCGTGGCGGATGCCGTACAGCTCCAGCGAGGTGATCGAGCCCAGCCCGTTGACCAGGGCGAGCACCCGTGTTCCGGCGCTGTCGGGCAGCGCGGCCAGCAGCTGGTCGGCCATGGTCTCGACCAGCTTGCCGAGCGGTGCGTGCGGGGTGGTCCCCTCGGCCCGCTCGCCGTGGATGCCGACCCCGAACTCCAGGACGTTGTCGGGCAGGGTGAAGGCCGGTGTCCCGGACTGGGGCGTGGTGTGGGCGGCCGCGGCGACGGCGAGGCTGCGGGCCCGCCGGGTCACATCGGTGCCGAGCGCGACCAGGTCCTCCAGGCCGCGCCCCTCGTCGGCGGCGGCGCCGAGGATCTTCTCGACGATCAGGGTCGCGCCGGTGCCGCGGCGGCCGACCGCGATGTCGTCGGAGTCGGTGGCGAGGTCGTCGTCGATGAGGACCCGGGCGCAGTGGATGCCCTCGTGGGCCAGGCGCTCGGCGGCGATGCCGAAGTTGATGCGGTCGCCGGTGTAGTTCTTGACGATGTGCAGCACCCCGTCGGGCCGGGCGACGGCCCGGCTGGCCTCGAAGATCTGCCGGTTGTGGGGCGAGGCGAAGATCCGGCCGGGGCAGGCGGCGTCCAGCATCCCCGTCCCGAGGAAGCCGGAGTGCAGCGGTTCATGGCCGGAGCCGCCGCCCGAGACCAGCCCGACGCGGCGGGTGGGTGCGGTGTGGCGGGTGCGGAAGTATCCGTGGTCGGGGTGGTAGGCGACGAGATCGGCATGGGCGGCGGCGAAGCCCGCGAGCGCGTCGGGAACGAGAGACTCGGGCGAGTCGCGGAAGTACTGGGGCATGGTCTCGGCTCCCTGGGCGAGTGGGGCGGACGGGGTGGACTCGGCGGTCGAGCGCCGTCTCGGCGGTATGAGGGCTCAGGCACAGATCGTCGCCGCGACCCGGCGGCAGGGTGCTCAGGCTGGACAGCAGCGGGACCCCAACGGCCTACTGGCATACGCCGGTCGGGTACTGACGGGGCGGCCGGGGAGGGGCCGGGAGGGCTCGGCTCGGGTGCCGAGCGGACGGTGGAGCGTGTGCCGAGGGGACGGTGGAGGGGACTCGTGTACCGAGGGGGAGGGGCGGGGTAGGGATCGGCGGACATCCGGCACCACCCACAGGGAGTCACCCATGTCCCTCGATGACTTCGAGCGCCACCCCCTGTTGTTCGGCCCCAGCCCGATCCACCCCCTGGACCGGCTGAGCGAGCGTCTCGGCGGGGCGCGCGTCTGGGCCAAGCGCGAGGACTGCAACAGCGGACTGGCCTTCGGCGGCAACAAGACCCGCAAGCTGGAGTACCTCGTCCCCGACGCGCTCCGGAAGGGCGCGGACACCCTGGTGAGCATCGGCGGTGTGCAGTCCAACCACACCCGCCAGGTCGCCGCGGTGGCGGCGAAGCTGGGGCTGAAGGCGGTCCTGGTGCAGGAGAGCTGGGTGGACTGGCCCGACTCGGTCAACGACAAGGTGGGCAACATCCTGCTCTCCCGGATCATGGGCGCGCGGGTGGAGCTGGTCGACGCCGGATTCGGCATCGGCTTCAAGGACAGCTGGACCCAGGCCCTGGAGGACGTCCGCGCCGCGGGCGGCACGCCGTATCCGATCCCCGCCGGGGCCTCCGACCATCCGCTGGGCGGCCTGGGCTTCGCCAACTGGGCGCGGGAGGTGCGGGCGCAGGAGCGGGAGCTGGGGGTCTTCTTCGACACCATCGTGGTGTGCAGCGTCACCGGCTCAACCCAGGCGGGCATGATCGCGGGCTTCGCGGGCCAGGACCGCCCCCGCCGGGTCCTGGGCATCGACGCCTCCGCCAAGCCGGCCGAGACCCGCGCCCAGGTGGAGAAGATCGCACGCGAGACCGCCGGGCTGATCGGTCTCGGCCGGGAGCTGCGCGACGAGGAGATCACCGTGCTGGAGGGCTGGGCCGGGGACCTCTACGGCGTCCCGGTCGACTCCACCCTTGAGGCGATCCGGCTCACCGGAAGCCTCGAAGGGGTGATCCTCGACCCGGTCTACGAGGGCAAGTCCATGGCCGGGCTCATCGACCTCGTCCGCGACGGCGACATACCCAAGGACTCCAACGTGCTCTACGCCCACCTCGGTGGCCAGCCCGCGCTCAACGCCTACAGCGGCGCCTTCCGCTGAGAGGTCTGCTGAGAGGTCCGCTGAGAGGTCCGCTGAGAGGATCGCTGAGAAGGAGGAACGGGGGCGACGAGATCATGGCGCGCCCCACCGCCCCGGAGCACTGACGTCGGGGCCGGTGCCCAGCATGGTGCGCACCACCGTCTCCACCAGGGCGTCGGCCTCGGCGCGCGTCGGTGTGCCGAGCCGTTCGTCGAGCAGCAGTGTGCTCAGCCCGTGGACGAGGGCCCAGATCCCGATCCGCAGTGGCTCGCGCCGCTCCGGTTCCGCGATGGCCGCGATGCGCTCCGCCACGATGGCGATCGCGGCGTCGGAGGCGGCGATGGTGTCGGGGTGGCTGCTGCACGCCTGCCCGAACATCAGGCGGTACACCCCGGGGTGGTCCAGCGCGTAGTCGACCGCCGCGCACGCCATGGCGATGACCTCCGCGTCGGGGGCGTCCCCGGGGGCGACCGCGGCGAGGCGTTCGCCCAGCTCCGTGAAGCCCCGGGCGGCGAGGGCGGCGAGCAGCGCCTCCTTGTCGCGGTAGTGGCGGTAGGGGGCGTTCGGGGAGACCCCGGCGTGCCGGGCGACCGCGCGCAGCGACAGCTCACCCGGGCCCTCGGTGTCGAGGAGTGCCAGGGCGGAGTCCAGCAGGGCCGCTCGCAGATCCCCGTGGTGGTATCCCGAGCCAGTGGATGTTGACAGTGTCCACACCTCCATCCTTCAATGTGGGCATCGTACACATCGATGCGGGCCGGTCCGTGGGGACGCGGCCCGCGCACAGGAGTGCCCGATGACCGAACGACTCGTCCCACCCGCTCAACGCCCCTGGCTGTGCCTGTGGGGCGGCGCCGCGGCGTCCTTGCTGTCCGTCGGCGGCCGGTTCGACGTCCCCCTGGCCGCATGGGTGGCGCCGCTGCTCCTCCTCCGCTTCCTGCGCCACACCCGTCCGCTGGTGGCCCTGCCCGCGGTGTTCGCCGTGACGGTGGCGTCGGCCGCGGTGTGGATGGTCGAACTCGCCGTGCCCATCACCTGGCTCACCTTTCTGGGCGATGTGGCCTTCGGAGTGGCCTACGGTCTGCCGTATGTGGTCGACCGGCTGCTCGGCCCGCGCGCCGGCACCCTCGGCCGGGTGCTGCTGTTCCCCGCGGCGGCCATGTCCGTGGAATTCCTCCTCGGCACGTACGGCCCGTTCGGCACCGCCTACGGCATGCGGGCCGCGTCCCAGCACGCGAGCACAGCGCTGCTCCAGATCACCGCGCTGACCGGGCCGTACGTCATCGCGTTCGTCATCGGGGCGGGAGCGACGGTCGGCAATCTGGTCTGGGAGCGGGGGTTGCACCGGCCCGTGGCCCACTGGGCCGCCGCCTACGCCGCGGCCGTCGCGCTGATCGTCGTCGGCGGGCAGCTCCGCACGATGTCAACGGACACGGGCGGCGACACCGTCAAAGTGGCCGGCATCAATCCGAGCCAGGCGGCCATCGACGCCGAGACGGCGGTGCACGGTGCCTCCCGGCTCGCCGTCACCGACCCGCGCCGCGTCGACCGGGCCGATGTGCGCCGGGCCATGCGACCGCTCCTGGACGACCTCGTCCGCCAGACCGCCCGGGCGGCCGCGGCCGGTGCGCGGATCGTCGTCTGGTCGGAGAACGCCGCGCGGGTGGCCGACGAGGACCACCGCGCGTTCCTGCGGCAGGCATCGGCGACAGCGGACGCCCAAAACGTCTACCTCCTGGTGGCCGACCTGACCTATCTGCCGGACGCGCCCCACGGCAGGGACGAGACCCATCTCTTCGGCCCCGACGGCAGGAAGCTGTGGGATTACGAAAAGGCCCGGCCCATCCCCGGGCTCGAGATCTACACACCCGGCGACGGTCGCGTGCCCGTCGTCGACACCCCGTACGGACGGCTGGCGAACGTCATCTGCTACGACGCCGACTTCCCGGCGGGCAATCACATCGACGCCGACATCGTCTTCGTCCCCGGCGGCGACTGGCCCGAGATGGGGCGCACCCACACCGCCATGGCCGGGCTGCGCGCGATCGAGAACGGCTACGCGCTGGTCCGGCAGGACTTCAATGGCCAGTCCAGCGCCTACGACGCCACCGGGCGGCTGCTGTCCACGCAGGACACCACCACCGAGGCAGGGATCTGGTACGCCGACGTTCCCACCCACGGCTCGCGCACCCCGTACTCCCGCACGGGCGACATCGTCTCCTGGGGCGTGCTCGCCGGCACCGTGGCCGCCGCGGTGGTGCTCGCCAGGCGCACACGGCGCCACCCCGCTCCGCCATCCGCCTCCGCCGCGCGGGCGTCCGCCGTTGGCCCGGGCAGGTGACGGACATCGGCCCGGCCATGACCCGAACGCCGTACGGCGGGGGCCCAGGGAGTGGGCCCAGGGCACGTACCGGGGCGTGACCACCCCACCCCGCACGGCCGTTGCACCGCATCCCAAGCCACGCCGCTGACCTGCGTCGACGGCCCCGGCGGTGGCGCGGTGGCGAGGCGACGCACGGACGGAAGACGGGCGGCCCGGGCCACTCTCCGACGCACCGGGCGCCCGCCATCCGGCCGACGGCACGGCCCGTGTGGGTGCTCGACCTGCCCCGCCCCGGATGACAGCGTGGCCGACATGGAGCACAGCCCAGGACCGCAAAACGTGCGCGCGAGGCTGCTGCTGGCCAGCGCCACCATGCTCTTCGTCGAGCTGGCGCTGATCCGGTGGACCGGCGCCAATATCGTCCATCTGAGCTATTTCTCGAACTTCATCCTCTTGGGCTCGTTCCTCGGGATCGGCCTGGGATTCCTGCTGCCCGCCGGCCGTGGGCAGTGGCTGGCTCGCTGGACGCCCGTCCCGCTCGCCGTTCTCGTCGTCCTGGTGCGCGAGTTCCCCGTGCAGGTGCGGCAGACCAGCGGCGAGGTCATCTACTTCACCGCCGTGAAGACCACCGGTCTGCCCCAGTGGGTGACCCTGCCGGTGCTCTTCGGGCTGACCGCGCTGATCATGATGGCCATCGGCAAGATGACGGCCGATCAGTTCCGCCTGCTGCCCTCGCTGGAGGCGTACCGCTTCGACCTGCTGGGCTCGCTCACCGGCTCGGTGTCCTTCGCGCTGCTGTCGTGGCTGCGCGCACCGTCGGTGGTGTGGGGGGTGATCGCCGCGGCGGCGCTGCTGACCCTCGGCGGCCGCCGCAACAGCATCAGGTATTCGGTACCACTCGCGCTGATGGTGGCCATCCTGGCGCTGGAGACGGCGGCCAGTGGCATCTCCTGGTCCCCGTACTACAAGATCGAGGTCACCAGGCCGACCTCGGGCAGCCGGGACTACAAGATCTCCGCCAATGGCGTGCCGCACCAGTCCATCGCCCCGCTGAAGGTGCTCAGACGCCCCGACTCCCCGTACGAGCGGCCCTACCGCGAGACCCCGCGGAACTCCCACCGCCGGGTGCTGGTCATCGGGGCGGGCAACGGCAACGACGTGGCGATGGCGCTCGCCCACGGCGCCCAGCGGGTGGACGCCGTGGAGATCGACCCCCGGCTGCAGGAGATCGGCGCGTCACTGCACCCGGCCCGGCCCTACGACAACCCCCGGGTGCACGTGCACATCAACGACGGCCGGGCCTTCCTCGAGCGCACCAACACCCGCTATGACCTGGTCGTCCTCGCTCTGCCCGACTCCCTGACCCTGGTGTCCGGCGCGAGCAACCTGCGCCTGGAGAGCTATCTGTTCACCCGGGAGGCGTTCGAGGCGGCACACCGCCACCTCGCCCCCGGCGGCGCGTTCGCCATGTACAACTACTACCGGCAGAACTGGCTCATCGACCGGTTCGGCTCCACGCTCACCTCCGTCTTCGGACACGCCCCCTGCATCACCCACTACGGGGCAAGAAGGCGGCCATCCTGGTGGCCGGTGTCACCTCCGGCGACCAGTCCTGCACCGCCTCCGCGTGGCGCCCCTCCGGTCCGGTGCCCTCGGCCGCCGGTGACGACCACCCCTTCCCGTATCTGCTGCACCGCACCATCCCCACCCTCTACATCGGGGTCCTGGGCGCGATCCTGCTGGTGACGCTGGTGTCGGTACGGCTGACCGGGGTCCGGCTGAGGCGTACCGCCCGCTATGTGGACATGTTCCTGCTCGGCGCGGCGTTCATGCTGCTGGAGACCAAGAACGTGATCGGGTTCGCCCTCTACTTCGGCACCACCTGGCTGGTCAACGCGATGGTCTTCGCGGGGTGCTGCTCGCCGTGCTGTGCGCGGTGGAGGTCCGGCGCAGGCTGCGCCGGGTCAATCAGCTGGTGCTGCAACTGATGCTCTTCTCCAGCCTCGCGATCGCCTGGCTGATCCCGTCCCACGCGGTGCTGGGGCTGCCCTTCGCACCCCGGCTGGCCGCCGCGATCGCGCTGGCCTTCGCCCCCATCTTCTGCGCCAACCTCATCTTCTCCGACCGGCTGGCGGCGGCCGCCGACCCCACGGCGGCGTTCGGCGCCAACCTGCTGGGCTCCCTGTTCGGCGGCACCCTGGAGTATCTGGCCCTGCTCACGGGCTATCAGGCGCTGCTGCTGGTGGTGGCGGTGCTGTACGCGGGTGCCTGTGCGGCCATGCGCTTCACCCGCCGCGGCCCCGGCGGCGTCGCCGCCCAGGAACCCCTCGCCGTGCGGACGGCGCCGCGCCCCTGAGCGCTCCTTCCCCAGCCGCCTCAGCCGCCCCCGGCCGTCCCAGCCGCCCCCGGCCGTCCTCCGGCCGGGGGCGGCCGCGTTGCGTGGCGCGGGCCGCCCAACGCGTGGCGCGGGCCGCCGCGGTCACTCGAACATGACGTAGTCCGGGCGTGGCCGCAGGGCCAGCACCTCCTCCGGGGTCATCAGCCGGCTCCCCTCGGTGTCCTCCTCGTAGAAGAGCTTGAAGCCGGTGCGCAGGCCCTCGGGCTGGTTCCTGACCAGCTGCCGCCAGGTGTCCCGCTTCATCCCCGGCGATCCGATGCCGTCCGCGCTCTTGATGAGCACCACACCGGGCTGCGGGCGCAAGCCGGACTGGTCGCGGACGACGGACACGGCCACCTGGTGGAAGACGAGCGGCTTCTGCGGCAGGTCGTGTTCGTCGACGATCCCGGAGAGATAGCGGGCCACATCGGTGAGCTCCTGGCCGCTGGTGTGACCGTAGGTGTTCCCCGGCACCTCACCGGGACCCATCTCCCACTCCGGGTCCAGGGCTATGCCGACATCGGGATGGACCAGCCACTCGCGCAGCGCCTTGACCTCGCCGAGGACCGAGGCCCGGCCCGGCTGGATGTTCAGCAGCAGCAGGGCGCGGTGGCGCTTGGCCGCGTCGTGGAAGCGGCGGATCGTGTCGGGGGAGGTGCGTGAGCGGTAGGTGCCGCCGGGGCCCGCGGTGCTGTTGGCGACGGTCGCGAGGAGTTCGAGCACCGGCTGCGGTTCCCGGTCCGCCGCGTAGGCCCGGGCGGTCTTCTCGATCTGGCGCACCTGGTCGTCGAGGTCGCCGATGCCGAGCCGGCCGAGCGCGGCGGCCCCGGGCAGCCCGCAGTAGCCCACCAGCCGGTAGCGGGACAGCTCCCGGCCGCCTCGCGGCAGTTCGGGCCGCGGTTTCGGGGTGGGCGAGGGCGAGCGCTCGGACGGGGTGGCGGACGGGGAGCGGTCCGCCTTCGTGGACCCCTGCGGGTCCGCTCCGGAGGCGGAGCCGGCCGACTCCTCGCCGCAGCCGGCGAGCAGGCCGAGCCCGGCCGCCGCGGCCACCGAGAGCATGCCGCGCCGGGTCGGTGGCGGGGTCCCCGATCCTCCGCCGCCGCCTCCGTCGCCGTACCGCAGGGCGTGCTGCCCGGCCGGTGCCCCGTCGGTCGTCGGCTTTCCGGATGTGCTGTGAGCCACGTTCCCTCCGTCCGCGGTGCCGGGTCGGTGGACCGGGCACCGGTGGCGTTGTGCGGGCCGATGGGTTGTCCGTGCCAGGCAGCCTGTCCGGTATGACGAAGGCGAAACGGAATAGTGTCCACCGGGCGGAGGGCATGCGTCGCTTTCGGCCCCGGCAGTCGGCCGATGGCCCGGCGCCGGACGTGCGAACCAGGCCGGACGGCCGCCGATGCCCTCAACTCGCCCGGGGGCAGACCTTCTTGAGGCTCCTCGCGATCGGTCCCGCCCGGGGCCGCGGCTCCGGGGCGGTCAGCCGGCCGGTGCGGGCGGGGTCAGCCGGCGGATCGGCTCGCCCGCCAGATAGCCGCGGATGTCCTCCACCGCATCCCGGTAGAACCGCTCGTAGTTGCCCCGGGTGACATAGCCGAGATGCGGAGTGGCCAGCAGATTCGGCAGCGTACGGAACGGATCGCCCGGCGGCAGCGGCTCCCGCTCGAACACATCGACCCCCGCGCCCGCGATCCAGCCGTCCCGCAGCGCCCGCGCGAGCGCGGCCTGGTCCACGATCGCGGCGCGGGAGGTGTTCACCAGCAGCGCCGTGGGACGCATCCGCCTCAGCTCCCGCGCGCCCAGCAGCCCCCGGGTGCGGTCGCCGAGCACCAGATGCACCGAGACGATGTCGCTGGTCTCCAGCAGTTCCTCCTTGGAGTCTGCCGCCCGGACCCCCTCCGCCGCCGCGCGCTCGGCCGTCAGGTTCTCGCTCCAGGCGGCCACCTCCATGCCGAAGGCCCGGCCGACCCGCGCCACCTGGGTGCCGATCCTGCCAAGACCCAGCAACCCCAGGCGGCGGCCGTACAGATCGGTGCCGACGGTGCTCTGCCACGGCCCGCCGTCCCGCAGCGCCGTGCTCTCCGGCACCACGTGGCGGGCGAGCCCCAGGATCAGTGCCCAGGTGAGCTCGGCGGGCGGTTGCGAGCCGCTGCCCGTGCCGCACACGGTGACGCCGTGCCGGGCGGCGGCCTCCAGGTCCACCGACGCATTGCGCATCCCCGTGGTGACCAGCAGCTTCAGCCGTGGCAGCCGGGGATAGAGCGACGCGGGAAAGGGAGTGCGCTCCCGCATGATGACCACGATCTCACAGTCCCCGATCGCCTCGGCCACCGCGTCCTCACCGGCGATGTGCTCATGGACCGGCACCACGTCCACCGCGTCGAGCACCCCCGACCAGTCGGCCGCCGACAGCGCCACGTCCTGATAGTCGTCGAGCACGGCGCAGCGCAACTTCATGGGACTACCTCGGCTACCTCGGTCTTCTCGGACAGGTACCGTGTTTCTACCACCCGTGTGAAGCCACCCCGGAAACGGGGGCCTGACATGTCGTCACCGCGTTTGCGGCGCCACCCTTCCGGATGACATCGGTCGTGCGGGCCTGTTGTCACAGGCGTGTGTTTTCACCGAAAGTTGGCCTCTCATGGGGTGCTGAGACATGTGTGGTTGTTTTGCGTAGTGGCACACAGGGCACCGCACACCACTGACAGCAGGCATAATCGCTGCTGCGATGGGCGCAGACGCCCAGAAAGGGGACGAAGTGAAGTGAACGCGTTGAGCGCGGACAGCAGTGTCGGTTCGACCATCGAGGTACTGGAGGCCGAACTCCCCCACTTGCAGAAGCAACAGGAGGCACTCAAGGGTGATTTGGAGGCCGTCACCAAGCGGCTGGAGGCGGTCAGCACCGCCCTGAGCAGCCTTCAGGCGCTCTCCACCTCCGCGGCGCCCGAGCAGGGCGGCGACGGCGCCCCGGTGGCGGTGGCGGAGCCCGTGGCCCAGGCCACCGAGGCCCAGTCGGCCGCGGAGTCGGTCACCGAGGCCGCCGAGCCGGAGTCCGGCGAGGACACGGCCACCACCGGCCGTACCTCCGCCGCCACCCGCAAGGCGGCCATCGGCCGTCAGCGCAGTGGCGGCAAGGCGGGCAAGGCGCCGGCCACCGGACGGGCCACCAAGGCTGCGGCCAAGAAGACCGCCGCCAAGAAGACCGCCGCGAAGGCCACGGCCAAGGCTCCCAAGTCCGCCAAGGCCACGGTGAAGGCCACCAAGGCCACGGCCAAGACCGCCAAGAGCACCAAGGCGGCGGAGAAGCCGGCGGAGAAGGCCACCAAGGAGACGGTCACCACCTCCGAGCGCTCCACCGGGCTCTCCGACAGCGTGCTGGCCGCGCTGCGCAAGGCCGGCCGCCCCATGCGGGCCTCCGAGGTCAACGAGGCCCTGGGCCGCGACGAGACCCGCACCAATGTGAACTCGGTGCGCAACACCCTCGAGCGGCTGCGCTCCTCGGACCGGGCCCAGCGCTCCGGCCGTGGCCTGTACGAGGCCGCGGCCACCAGCTGAGGGTGCCGTCAGTTCACCGCCACCCATGTGTAGCGGTGTTCGGGACGTCCGGTGTCCCCGTACTTGAGCGTGAGGCTGATACGGCCCGCATGCTCGAGGTACTTCAGATAGCGCTGGGCCGTGGAGCGGCTGATGCCGGTGCGCTCCGCCACTTCATGGGCGGAGAGCGGGTGGTCGGCCTGGTCCAGGACCCGGCGTATGAGGTCGACGGTGGGCGCGGAGTGGCCCTTGGGGAGGGCGGGACCGGAGGTGTCGGCGGCCGCGAAGGCGCCGAAGATCCGGTCCACCCTCTCCTGGCCGGTCTCACCGCGCCCGCCGACGCCCTCGAGGGTGCGGCGCAGTCCCGCGTAGCCGTCCAGCTTGGCCCGCAGTCCGGCGAAGCTGAACGGCTTGACCAGGTACTGCAGTGCGCCATGGCGCATGGCGGCCTGCACGGTGGCCACATCACACGCCGCCGTCACCATGATGACGTCGGCGTGGTGGCCGAGCTGACGCATCCGGCGCACCAGCGTCAGCCCGGTCTCGTCCGGCAGGTAGTGGTCCAACAGGACGAGGTCGACCGGGGTGCGTTCGAGGGTCGCGAGGGCCTGGGCGGCGGTATGGGCGCGGGCGGTGACCCGGTAGCCGGGCACCTGGGCCACATACGCAGCGTTGATCTCGGCGACGTGGAAGTCGTCGTCCACGACAAGAACGTCGATCATCGTGACTCTCCTGCTGCGGTGAACTCATGTGTGGGTGTGTCGTCCCCGGTGAGGGCCTCGGGCAGGACGACGGTGAACACCGCCCCGCCACCCGCCCGGGCGGTGACCCGGGCCATTCCTCCGTAGCGCTCGGCCAGCCGCCGTACCAGGGCCAGTCCGATGCCACGGCCGCGCGGCGACACCCCGGCGGACCCCTCGTGGGCATCGGGGCCGTCCGGTGAGCCGGGACGGGCGGGCCGTTTGGTGGACCAGCCCTCGGTGAAGATCTGCTCGCGCATCCCCGGCGGCACCCCCGGGCCGGTGTCGCTCACCCGCAGCACGGCGGTGGTGCCCTCGGCCCTCAGCTCGACCTCGATGAACGGGGTGGGCGAGGGGTGCGCGGCCACCGCGTCCAGCGCGTTGTCGATGAGGTTGCCGAGCACGGTCACCAGATCGCGCGGGTCGACCACCCGCCCCGGCAGCAGGGTGGCGGGGGAGATGCGCAGGGCGACCCCGCGCTCGGCCACGATCGCCGACTTGCCGACCAGCAGCGCCGACAGCATCGGATCGTGCACCCGTTCGGAGATCTGCTCGGCCGAGGCGCGCCGGGCGTTGGTCAGCTCGGCCACGAACTGTGCCGCCCGCTCGTGCAGTCCGAGCTCCAGCAGCCCCAGCAGGGTGTGCAGTCGGTTGGCGTGTTCGTGGTCCTGGGCGCGCAGCGCGTCCAGCAGGCCGCGGGTGCTGTCCAGCTCGCGGCCCAGCAACTCCAGCTCGGTGCGGTCGCGCAGCGTCGCCACCGCCCCGCCGTCCTTGGTCGGCATCCGGTTGGCCACCAGCACCCGGCCGCCGCTGACGGTCAGCAGATCCGCCCCGTCCACCCGCCCCGCCAGCACATCGGTGGTACGGCCCGGGGGCATTGACTCCTCCAGGGTGCGGCCGGTGGCGTCCGGGTGGATCCCCAGCAGCCGTCCGGCCTCGTCGTTGACCAGGCGGATCCGGCCCTGCCGGTCGAAGGCCACCACCCCTTCGCGGATACCGTGCAGCATCGCCTCCCGCTCGTCGAGCAGCGCCGAGATGTCCGCGAACGCCACACCGTGGGTGCGGCGGCGCAGCTGGCGCGAGACGGCGATCGCCGCGAGGACGCCCACCGCGAGCGCCGCCCCCGCGTACAGCAGCAGCCGGGGCACCGCCGCCAGCAGCTGGTCGCGCACGCTGCCGTAGCCGATGCCCACCGACACCGCCCCGATGATCCGGCCGTCCCTGGCCCGCAGCGGCACCTTGGCGCGGGCCGAGCGGCCGAGCGTCCCCACGTCGATCTGCAGGACCTCCCGGCCGGAGAGCGCCTCGCGCGGATCGGTGGAGACGTGTTCGCCGATCCGGGCGGTGGTGGTGTGCGACCAGCGCACCCCACGGGGGTCCATCACCACGATGTACAGCGCCCCGGTGGCCCGGCGGATCCGCTCCGCCGCCCGCTGCACCGGACCCGACGGGGTGGGCTTCGTGGCGGCGAGGTCCCGGGCGATGTCCGGATCGGCCGCGGTGGTCTGGGCGATGGCGAGCGCCTGGTGCATCGCCTGGTCGTCGATCTCGGAGCTGAGCGGGGCCAGGAACAGCGCGGTCGCCAGCACCATCACCCCGGCGGTGATGGACAGCTGCGCGGCGAGCACCTGACCGGAGACACGCCGGGGCCATTGGATACGCATGATGGGCCCCCTGTCTCCCGTCTCGAGGTCCCGTGTGGTCCCGTACGCGAGCGGTAGTACTTCGTCCGTTTATGGTGCTGTGAAGGCACCGTAAAGGCGCCCGGGGCGTATGCCCAGTCTCCGTAGCGTTTTCGTTGCGCGGGCGCGAGCAAAACGAGCAGAACGCGGTTTGTGAGCGCAAGGGCGCGTTGTGCTCACAAGACTGCCGCTGTGGCGCGGGTCACTCCTACCCTCCCGGCCATGAGCAGCCACACCAGTCCCGCCATTGAGCTGCGGGGAACGAGCAAGGCGTTCCGGACTCCGTCCGGGGCCCTCCACACCGCGGTCAGGGATCTGGACCTGACCGTCGGACACGGTGAGTTCGTCGCCGTCGTCGGGCCCACCGGCTGCGGCAAGTCCACGACGCTGACGCTGGTCAGCGGGTTGGAGGAGCCCACCGATGGCGATGTGCTGGTGGCCGGTGAGCCGGTCCGCGGCATCGCCTCCAACGTCGGCTTCGTCTTCCAGCAGGACGCGGTCTTCCCCTGGCGCAGCGTGCTGTCGAACGTGATGGCCGGTCCGCGCTTCCGCGGTGTGCCCAAGGCGGAGGCGAAGGAGCGGGCCCGTGAGTGGCTGGCCCGGGTCGGCCTGACCTCCTTCGAGGACCGCTATCCGCACCAGCTCTCGGGCGGTCAGCGCAAGCGCGTGGCGCTCGCGTCCACCTTCGTCAACGACCCCGAGATCCTGCTCATGGACGAGCCGTTCTCGGCGCTCGACGTGCAGACCCGTGCGCTGATGTCGGACGAACTCCTGGAGCTGTGGGCGGGAACCGGCGCGTGCGTCGTCTTCGTCACCCACGACCTGGAGGAGTCCATCGCCCTGGCCGACAAGGTCGTGGTGATGACGGCCGGACCGGCCACCGTCAAGGAGGTCTTCGAGATCGATCTGCCCCGGCCCCGCAAGGTGGAGTCGGTGCGGCTGGAGCCGCGGTTCGTGGAGATCTACCGGGAGATCTGGTCCTCGCTCGGCGAAGAGGTCCGCATCACCCGCGAGAGGGGTGCCGTCGATGCCTGAGACCATCTCCGCCACGGCCGCCCCCGCTGTCGGCAAGACACCCGGTACGGAGCGCTCCAGGGCCCGGGCGCGCGCCGCGCGCAACCGCGCCATCCTCGTCCAGAGCACCCGCGCCCTGGTGCTCCTCGGCGTCATCGGGCTGTGGGAATGGCTGGCCCGCGCCTCCGTCATCGACCCCTTCAACTTCTCGATGCCCTCGAAGATCTGGGAGCAGCTCAAGCAGTGGGCGCTGCACGGCACCGCGCAGGGCTCGCTGTGGGAGCAGATCTGGTACACGCTCTACGAGGCGCTCCTGGGCTGGGGCATCGGCGTCGTGGCCGGTGTGGTCCTGGGGATCGCGTTCGGCCGGATCGCCTTCCTCGCCGATGTGCTCGGCCCGTACATCAAGGTGCTCAACGCGCTGCCGCGGATCGTGCTCGCGCCCATCTTCCTCATCTGGTTCGGCCTCGGCCCGGCCTCGAAGGTGGCCTCGGCCGTCGTCCTGGTCTTCTTCCCGGTCTTCTTCAACGCCTTCCAGGGCGCCCGGGAGGTCGACCGCAACCTGGTGGCCAACTCCCGGATCCTCGGCGCGAGCAACCGCCAGGTCACCCTCCAGGTGGTGATTCCCTCCGCCACCTCATGGATCTTCACCAGCCTCCACGTCAGCTTCGGCTTCGCCCTCATCGGCGCCATCGTCGGCGAGTACATCGGCGCCACCAAGGGGCTCGGCCTGCTGGTGTCCTCCTCGCAGGGCACCTTCAACGCCGCCGGTGTGTACGCCGCCATGGTGATCCTCGCCGTGGTGGCCCTGCTCGCCGAGGGGCTGCTGACCTTCCTCGAGAAGCGGCTCTTCCGCTGGAAGCCCGCCCAGCCCGGCGAGGACCGCTGAGCCCCGCCTCCTTCTTCCCGGCTCCCGCCGAGCCCCCACCCTCCTTCTCCCCGCTCATCACCGCTCACAAGGACGTGACCTCATGCGCAGCAGTGCCAAGTTCTCCGCGGCCGCGGTCGCCGCGGCGCTCGCTCTGACCACCCTCACCGCCTGCGGCGGCGACTCCAGCGCCTCCGGTGGCGACGACGGCAAGGTCAAGATCATGGTGGGTGGCCTGGACAAGGTCATCTACATGCCCGCGATGCTCACCCAGCGGCTCGGCTACTTCAAGGCCGAGGGCCTCAAGGTCCAGCTGCTCACCGAGCCCGCCGGGGTGCAGGCCACCACCTCGCTGGTCGCGGGCGATGTCCAGGGCGTCGTCGGCTTCTACGACCACACCCTCGATCTGCAGGTCAAGGGCAAGCAGGTGGAGTCCGTCGTCCAGCTCGCCCAGGCCCCGGCGAGGTCGAGGTGGTCTCCAACAAGGCGGCGGGCGAGCTGAAATCGCCCGAGGACTTCAAGGGCAAGAAGCTCGGTGTCACCGGTCTGGGCTCCTCCACGGACTTCCTGACCAAGTACCTCGCGGTCGACAGCGGCGTGAAGACCAGCGAGTTCACCCCGGTGGCGGTCGGCGCGGGCCAGACCTTCATCTCGGCCCTCAAGCAGGGCTCCATCCAGGGCGGTATGACCACCGATCCGACGGTCGCCCAGATCGTGGAGCAGAAGATCGGCAAGGTCCTGATCGACATGCGTACCCCCGAGGGCTCCAAGCAGGCGCTCGGCGGTCTGTACCCCTCCTCCTCGCTGTACATGAACACCGACTGGGTGAACAGCCACAAGGACACGGTGCAGAAGCTGGCCAACGCCTTCGTGAAGACCCTCAAGTGGATGTCCACCCACTCGGCCGAGGACATCGCCGCCAAGATGCCGAGCGACTACGCGCAGGGCGGCGCCAAGCTCTACGCGGAGGCCATCAAGAGCACCCTGCCGATGTTCACCAAGGACGGGGTGATGCCGGCGGACGGCCCGGCGACCGTCGAGCGCGTCCTCAAGGCGTTCAACCCCAACCTGAAGAACGCCACGGTGGATCTGAAGAAGACCTACACCACCGAGTTCGTCAAGAAGGCGGGCTAAGCGGATCGGCGGACGTCGGCTGCGGTTCGGTGCGCCCCGAAGGAGCGCGGGGCTGTGTCGATATGCGGCTCCGCCGCGCGGGCGCGACCAGCCACGACGGCTCCGCGGACGATCGACGGGGGGTCAGGGCACTTCCAGCGGAGCGCTTAGCTCCTCCCGGGGCCGCTCAGGCGGCGACCCTGTTGTCGATCAGCCGGGCGGCGGCGTCGTCGGCGAACAGCCGGCGGCCCGCCGCGACACGGCGCTCCCGCCAGGCGGAGGGCTCGGTGAGCGTATCGAGCAGCCGCACCAGGTCCCACGCGTCCCGCGCGTGGTCCGAGAGCCCCAGCGCCGCCATCCGCCGGACGCCCTCGCGGCCGTGGCCCGGGATGGGGCGGTAGCCGATCACGGGCACCCCGGTGGCCAGCGCCTCCAGGGCGGTCTGACCGGCCGCGTTGTCCACCACGGCCCGTACGGCGGCCAGCAGACCCGGCATGTCCGGCTCCCAGCCGAGGGCCGCCACCTCCGGGCGGCGCGACAGCTCGGCGCGCAGCCGTTCGTCCCGGCCGCACAGCACCACCGGCAGATACCCCGCCCCGGACACCAGCCGCGCGGTGTCCGCCACGCGGGTGCCCGCGCCCCACGCCCCCACGGACAGCAGCACCGGCGGCCTCCCGGGCCCGAGCGCGCCCAGGCGCCGCCGCCACCGCGCCGCCCCCCGCGCCGGGCCGAAGAAGCGCGACGCCACCACCGGTCCGGTGGCCACCGACGGGCGGCCCAGCGCCCGGCGCACCGTGTCCGCGGCGTCCGGGGTGATACACAGATGCAGATCGTTGCCCGGGTGCAGCCACTGGCGGTGCACCGCGAAATCGGTCACCACGACCGCGCTGGGCACCTCCAGGGCCCCGCGCGCCCGCAGCCTGCCGGTCAGCTGCGCGGCCAGATGGAACACCGGGACGACGACGTCCGGCCGCTCCCGCTCCACCAGCGCCAGCAGCCGGTCCTCGGCGAGCGCGGCCAGCGGGGCGCTGCCCGGCCGGGGGCCCCTGCCGGGGCGGAAGAACGCCCGGTAGATGCCCTCGTACACCACCGGGGCGCGGCGGATGGTCGTCCGATAGAACGAACGCAGCCCCGCCCGAGCCGGTGCGGCAGCAACTCCAGCACATCCACCCGGCCGGCCCCCTGACCCCGGTCCTCCAGCCTGCGGACCAGCTCGGCGGCGACCGCGTCGTGTCCGGCCCCCATTCCGGCGCTGACAACGAGAAAGCGTGCCGACGGCGGGTGCATGACCACCTCCGATGGTGCGAGGCGCGGCTCCTCATGGCTCACTGGAGGTATCCGCCCCGCATGCCGTCAAACCGCGCGCTCGACGGCCGGTGACCCAGGACCAGCGGCCGGTCGGCGGCGAGACAGGGAGATGCCATGATCCGCCCCCTCCCGGACACCCCCTGGATCGCGGCCATGTGCGGGACACCGGGCATCCGGCAGCCACCGGGACGAGGGTCGCGCTGGTGACCGGCGCCTCCTCGGGCATCGGGGCCGCCGTCGCCGACCGGATCGCGGCCGAGGGCGGATGGCGGCTGCTGGTCAGCGGCCGCCACCGGGAACGGCTCGACCGCGTGGCCGCCAGGACGTCGGCGCTCGCCCTCCCCGTCGACCTGGCCGCGCCGGAGGGTCCGGAGGCGCTCGTCCACGACGCCCTCCGTGCCGCCGGACGGGTGGATCTGCTGGTCGCGGGGGCGGGCGTGGGCTGGGCGGGCCCCTTCGCCACCATGCCGCCCGCCGCCATCGACCAGGTGGTCCGCGTGGATCTGCTCGCCGCGATGCGCCTGGTCCGCATGGTCGTCCCCCGGATGGAGGCCGAGCGGCGCGGACACATCGTGCTGATCGGCTCGGTGGCCGGGACCGTCGGGGTGCGCGGTGAGGCGGTGTACTCCGCGGCCAAGGCCGCGCTCGGCGTCTTCGCCGACGCCCTGCGCCACGAGCTGAGCCGGGCCGGTGTGCGTGTCACCCATGTGGTCCCCGGCGTGGTGGACACCCCGTTCTTCGCCCGGCGCGGCGCCCCGTACACCCGGCGGCTGCCCCGCCCGCTGCCGCCCGAGCGGATCGCCGACGCGGTCTGGGACGCCGTCGAGCGCGGGCGGGACGAGGTGTACGTACCGGCCTGGATGCGGCTGCCCGCGGTGGTCCGGGCCCTGACCCCCGGCTGTACCACCGGTTGGCCACACGCTTCGGGTGACCCCCGGTGAGCGCCCTGACCGTCGTGCTGGCCCTGCTGTCCGCCCTGGGCAACGGCGCGGCCTCGGTACTGCAGCGGCGTGCCGCGATGGACCAGGTCAGGGAGGAACGGGGTGACGGCGGGCCGATGCGGAGCCTGCTGCGGCTGGCGCGGCTGCTGCGCCGCCCGTTCTGGCTGGCCGGCCTTGCCGCCATGGTGGTGTCGGCGCTGGCGCAGGTGGGCGCGCTGGCGGTCGGGCGGCTCTCGGTGGTCCAGCCGCTGCTGGTCAGCGAGCTGCTGTTCACCCTGGTGGTCGGCAGTCTGGTGTTCCGCCACCGCCCGGACGGCCGGACCTGGCTGTCGTTCGTGATGCTCGCCGCCGGGCTCGCGCTCTTCCTGGTGGCGGCCGACCCCTCCAGCGGCTCGCCCACGGCACTGGGCGGCCACTGGATGTCCGTGGGGGTGGTGGTGGCGATCGCCGCGGGCGCCCTGATCGCGGTGGCCCGGGTGCTGCGCGGGGCCGCACGCGCCGCCGCCCTCGGCAGCGCCACCGCCGTCTGCTTCGCCTGCACGGCGGCGCTGATCAAGGAGCTGACCGGGCGGTTCGCCGGTGGGGTGGTGGCGGTGCTCACCGACTGGCCGCTGTACGCGGTGTGCGCCGTGGGACTGCTGAGCTTCCTGCTGCTGCAGAGCACCCTGCGCGCGGGCACCCTGGCCGCCTCGCAGCCCGCGCTCACCCTCGGCGACGCCCTGGTCAGCATCGCGCTTGGCTGGATGCTGTTCGGCGAGCGCATCGAGCTGGGGCCGCGCATCGTGCCCGAGGTGGTCGGCATCCTGCTGATGGCCATCGGCATCGTGGGCCTGACCCGCTCGCCCGCCATGTGCGGCGGCTGGGACCAGGCCGTCCCCGAACCGCGGCGGAACACCGGGACACCGCTCCCCGGCGGGCGGAGCGGGCCCGGCGGCGAGGGAACACCATGAGCGTCCGCCACCGCTCCGGTGTCCTGGTGCGCGACGCCGCGCTGCTCGCGGTGGCCGCGCACCTCGCCCCCGCCGGTACCTGGCTGCCCGGGCCCCGGCGCGCCCTGTTCCCCGCCCTGGCGGGCCGCGGACGGCGCGACCACGTGGCCCTCACCTTCGACGACGGACCCGATCCACGCACCACCCCGCGCTTCCTCCAGGTGCTCGACGAGCTCGGCGTCCGCGCCACCTTCTTCGTCCTGGGGGACGCCGTGACGCGCTCCCCGCACACCACGCTGGACATCGTCCGCCGGGGCCATGAGCTCGCCGTCCACGGCTGGACCCACAGCCGCCCCTGGCTGGCCACGGTGTCCAGGGACGCCCACGAGGTGGCCCGGGCCGCCCGCGCGATCCGGCTGGCCACCGGCGCGGTGCCGCGGTGGTACCGGCCGCCGTACGGCATCCTCACCGGCGGCCGCTGGCTGGCGGCGGCACGGGCCGGGCTCACCCCGGTCCTGTGGTCGGCCTGGGGGCGCGACTGGACCGAGGACGCCACCCCGGGTTCGGTGGCCGCCGCCGTACGGCGCGATCTGCGCGGCGGGGCCACCGTTCTGCTGCACGACACCGACCGCGCCGCGGCCACGGGCTGCTGGCGCGCCACGCTGGCCGCGCTGCCCGTGGTGGTGGCGGAGTGCCGGGCGGCGGGCCTGGAGGTGGGGCCGCTGGCCGAGCACGGGATACGCCGATGAACTGAGTCTCAGCCGTCGCGCAGGCGGGCCATCTTCCGGGGGTCCACGATCCGGTCGAAGTCCTCGGCGCCGATGTGGCCGCTGGCGATGGCCGCCTCGCGCAGGGTCGTTCCCTCGGCGGCGGCCTTACGGGCGATCTCGGCGGCCTTGTCGTGGCCGATCCGCGGGGTCAGCGCGGTGACCAGCATCAGCGAACGGGCCAGGTACTCGTCGATCCGCTCGCGGTTCAGCTCGATGCCCTCGACGCAGTAGGCGCGCAGCTTCTCGCAGGCGTCGGCGAGGATGCGGGCGGAGTGCAGGAAGTCGCTGATGACCAGCGGCCGTGCCGCGTTGAGCTGGAAGTTCCCCCGGGTGCCCGCGTGTGCCACGGCGGCGTCGTCGGAGAGCACCTGGGTGCACACCATCATCATGGCCTCGCACTGGGTCGGGTTGACCTTGCCGGGCATGCTGGAGCTGCCGGGCTCGTTCGCGGGCAGTGTGAGCTCCCCGATCCCGCCGTGCGGGCCGGAGGCGAGCCAGCGGATATCGTCGGCGATCTTCATCAGGGGGACGGCGAGCCCCCGTAGCCCGGCGGAGGCTGCCACCATGGCATCCACACCGCTCTGCGCCGCGAAGGAGTTGGACGCCACCTTGAACGGATGGCCGGTGGCCCCGGAGATCTCCCGCGCCACCGCCGGACCGAAGCCCTCGGGGGCGCCCAGACCGGTGCCGACAGCCGTGCCACCGATGGCCAGCTGGTACAGATCCGGCAGGGTGGCCCGCAGCCGCTCCAGCGCGTCGGAGAGCTGGGCGGCATAGCCGGACCACTCCTGCCCCACGGAGAGGGGGACCGCGTCCCGCAGATGGGTGCGGCCGGTCTTGACGATGTCGTACCAGGCGCGGGACTTGGCGGCGATGGCCTCCTGGAGCAGACTGACCTGCGGCAGCAGCGGGTCGTGCAGGACGCGCACCGCGGCGATGTGCATGGCCGTGGGGAAGGTGTCATTGGAGGACTGGCCCAGATTGACGTGGTCGTTGGGGTGCACCGGCTCCTTGCTGCCCACGAGGCCGCCGACCAGCTGGATCGCGCGATTGCTGATGACCTCGTTGACGTTCATGTTGGTCTGGGTGCCGGAACCGGCCTGCCACACGTACAGCGGGAAGTGGTCGTCCAGCGCGCCGGAGACCACCTCGTCGGCCACATGCGCGATCAGATCCGCCTGCCACCCCGCCAGCCGCCCCTCCCGGCCGTTGACCAGCGCGGCGGCCTTCTTCACATAGCCGTACGCGTGGTAGACCGCCTTGGGCATGCGGTCGTCACCGATCGCGAAGTGGACCAGGGCGCGCTGAGTCTGGGCGCCCCAGTACCGGTCGGCCGGGACCTCGACGGTCCCCAGCGCGTCCGTCTCCGGTCGGGTGCCGGTGGCGTCGATGCGGGTGGGCAGGTCCCGCACCCTCGGGGTGCCCTGGGCGCCCCGGCGCCGGTGGGGCGTGTTCATCGCGTGCTCTCCCAGACGGATGGCAGCCCATCCATACGCACACTCCGCATCACGGCTGTTGCCCTCCCCGCCAGTGTCGCTCCGCACCGGCCCGGCCGCATCCGGCCGGAGGCGGCGGCGCCCGGGTCGGTCCGGCCGTCGGGTGGGCGTCGTGCCCGTCTCCCTCGGCTAGCTCGCCCTCGCCGTCCTCACCGGGGCCATCGCCGTCGTCTGACCCCGGCCGTCAGTCCGGCCCTCCGGGACGTCAGATCCGGGTGCGCAGCCGGATGACGGTGCCGTCCGCGTCGGCCTGCATCTGCACCACGTCGCACAGCATGCGGACGCCCCACAGCCCGAACCCGGGCTCGGAGTCGGCCGGCGGGGTGAACCCCCACAGCGCGTCCGGGTACCAGTGGCCGGGCCCGGAGATCTCGCAGACCAGATCGCCGTCGTGAACCCAGGTGCTCAGCCGTGCCGGGGCCCCGCCGTGCCGGATCGCGGTGGTGGACACCTCGCTCACGGCCGCGACCATGTTGCGCAGCGCGTCATGGCCCATCCCGTGCCGGCTCGCCCGCTCGGCCACGAAGGCGCGCACGGCGTCCAGGTCGGTCGAGACGATCGGCACGGACTCGGCCGTGCGCGGGGCGGACGGCAGGGGGCGCCGGTCGCAGGTGGCGCTGAACGGGCCGGGGGCGGTGTAGGCGTCGCTCCTCTCCGGCCCGTGACCGTCGATGATCTCGGGGTGGGTCTGGCGCGCGTAGGCGAGGATCTCGGGGTGCAGCAGACGCCGGTCGTAGCAGCAGATGGCGCGGGCGCCGGAGTGGGCGAAGGCCGCGTTGACGATCGACTCGTAGCGCGCCCACTCCACCACCTCGAGCGGGGTGCGGCCCTGCCACACCGGTTCGGCGATCACCCGGACCCGGCGCGGCTTCTCGGCCTTCACGAAGGAGTCATAGGCGGCGATGGTCTTGACCGGGTGCTGGTACCAGCTGAGCGCCTCCTCGAACTGCACCGCCTTGGCGTCCTGCCCGAGCGCGTCCCGCAGCGCGTCGATGTTGGAGGTGGCCGCGACGACGGCCACGGCGTCGTCCGCCTCCAGGCCCTCGCGGAGGAACGGGACGCAGATGTCGACCACTTCCTCCTCGTCGCGGTAGAGGAATCCGCGGTGCATCATCGCGTCGCGGTGGTCCGCGACGGGGCTGCTCGGGCTGGTCATCGGGCCTCCCTGGGGCTCGGCCGGCGAAAACACGCGGTGCGTCATCGAATTTCCGGACGGTATGGCGCAGTCTGCCACTTCCCCGAACCGGCGCGCACCCGTTCCGGCCATACATGGACGGCGTCCTGACGGTGCATTAGCATCCTCGGGCGTGACAGAGCTGAAGAACATCAACGCAAATGGACTTGATTTCGGGTATTTCGAAGCGGGCCCGGCGGACGCCCCATTGGCACTCTGCTTGCACGGCTTCCCCGACTCCGCGCACTCCTGGCGTCATCTGCTTCCCGCGCTCGCGGGCGCGGGCTACCACGCCGTGGCGCCCTTTATGAGGGGCTACGCGCCCAGCGGCATCCCCGCCGACGGCGCCTACCAGGCGGGGGCGATCGCCGCGGACGCCAACGCGCTCCACGAGGCGTTCGGCGGCGACGGCGACGCCGTGCTCATCGGCCACGACTGGGGCGCCATCGCCGCGTACGGCGCCACCGGCAGCGCCCCCGAGCGCTGGCGGCGCGCGGTCACGATGTCGGTGCCCCGCTGGGCGGGGTGCTGGCCGACTTCTTCAACTATGACTACGGCCAGTTCAAGCGCTCCTTCTACATCTTCCTGTTCCAGACGCCGCTGGCCGAGGCCGGGGCGGCGGCGCACGACATGGCCCTGATCGACGGCCTGTGGCGCGACTGGTCGCCCGGGTACAAGGACGCCGCCGAGGACATCGCGCACGTCAAGGAGAGCCTGCGGGACCCGGCCCACCTCGCCGCCGCGATCGGCTACTACCGGGCGCTGTTCGACCCGTCGCGCCATGTGGAGGCGTACGCGGCCGAGCAGGAGGCGGTCACCGCGACCGGGGAGGTCCCCATCCTCTATCTGCACGGCACCGACGACGGCTGCATAGGCGCCGATGTCGTCCAGGGGGCCCCGGACCACCTGCCCGCGGGCTCGCGGATGGAGCTGGTCGACGGCGCAGGGCACTTCCTCCACCTGGAGCGCCCCGAGCGGATCAACCGGGAGGTCCTGGCCTGGCTCGCCGGGTGACCCGGCGGCCCTGAGCCCACGCCATGCCGTCATAGGCGTGTGACCAGGGCCTTTTCCGACGCGGAACGCGATGAGGCCGCGGCGGTACCCCGACCGGGCGGACCCGGTCGAGCCGCCGCGGCCCTCGCTTTACCGCCGGTATACCGCCGCTGATCCGCCCTCTTCCATGCTGGACGCATCGCTACAGCCGCCCGGTAGGGACGCGTCTGGAGAGGGCCTGTGAACGTCGACCAGCAGCACCAGCCTCATGTCGGGGACGAACCCCTCTACGCCTGGAGCACCTTCCAGCTCTGCGGCGGAGTGGAGGGGTCCGGCCCGAGCGGCACCTGCCGGGCCGAACGCACCGCCCGTGCCTGTCTCGAAGCGGCACTCCAGGCCACCGCGGCCCACTCCGGCGCGTACTCCTGGGGCCAGCTCAGCCGGGTGTCCGCCGATGTCGACCTGCCCTTCCATCTGTGGGCGCGGGATCCGGTCGCCTGGGCCGAACCGGGGCCGAGGAAGACGGTCACGTGGCGTCCGGGTGCGGCTCCGCACCCGCAGTGATCCGCAAGCCGTCGGCGGTGAGGCGAGGCAGTGCTAGTGGTAAGGGAATCACGATGAAGAGCAGCGGACCCGGCATCGGGCTCAGGACGAGGGAGTGGCGGCCGGCCGACCACGGACGTCTTGCGGTCAGCCAGGCGAACCCGGCCAGGGTCTACAACTATCTCGTCGGCGGCAAGGACAATTACCTCGCCGATTACGAGCAGGCCCAGCGTTTTCTCGGTGTCGCACCGGAAGTCCGCGACACCGCGCTCTCCAATCGGAGATTTCTGCACCGCGCCGTCCGCTATCTCGCCGCCAATGGAATCAGCCAATTCCTTGATATCGGCGCGGGATTGCCGGCCACCCCGAATGTGCATGAAATCGCCCAGGCCGTGAATCCCCGGGCCCGGGTGGTCTACGCCGACAACGACCCCATCGTGGCGAGCCACGGCCAGGCCCGGCTCTCGGTCTCCGGCACCACGATGATCAAGGCCGACATCCGCTCGCCCGAGGACCTTCTGGGCCATGAGGAGCTGCGGCGGCTGCTCGACCCCGCACAGCCGGTCGCGATCCTGCTGACGCTCGTCCTGGACTACATCGAGGACCTGGCGAACCCCGTCGGCATCGTCCGCCGGCTCATGGACTGGGCCGCGCCGGGCAGCTGTCTGGTCCTCTCCCACGCCACCGGTGACTTCACCCTCGACATCGACCGGGACTGGGAGGTCATCAGCTTCGAGGGCCCGGTGTCCCTGGTCGCCCGCGACCGGGCCGGGATCATGGAGTTCTTCACCGGGCTCGACCTGCTCGCCCCGGGCCTGGTGCAACTGCCCTCCTGGCGCCCGGGCATCGGCGCCGAGTCCGACCCGAGCCGGGTGTGGGCCTACGGCGGGGTGGCCCGCAAGCCGTAGCCCCCGGCCGCGCCTTCGACCGTAAGCCCCGGCCGCCCCTCCAGCCGTAGCCCCGGCCGCCCCTTCGCTCGACGTACGCCCCGGACCCCGCCTCAGCGCGGGCCGGGGCCGATCTGCAGGGTCATACAGGCAGGGAAGAGTCCGCTCCAGGTGTGCCCGCGCCAACTCTCGTACGTACCGGGGCGCTTCCACACCGGCAGGGCCTGGTCCATATGGGCCCGGCCCTCGGGGAACCTGCCCTGTTCCATATAGGTGATCCCCATCTCGTAGAGGGCGAAGCCCTCATGGTGGATGTTGCCCGTGTGGCGGGCGTACTCCAGGCTCTCCTTGAAACAGGTCAGGGCGTCCTCGGGGCGGCCCAGGCCCCGGTGGGCCCGGCCGAGGTTGCCCAGGCCTATCACCTCGGCCGGCAGATCGCCGACCTCCCGGGCGAGGGCCAGCTGCCGCTCCTGCACCGTGATGGCCTCCTCGTACAGGCCCAGTTCGCACAGCGCGTCCGCGAGATTGCACGCGGTGCGCAACTCGCCCTCCCGATGGCCCAGTTCGCGCCAGATCTCCAGCGCCGACTCCAGGGCGGTGCGTACCTCGTCATAGCTGTGCTGCAGCCAGTACGCGGCGGAGAGGCCGTCCAGCGCCCATGCCTCGCTCTCCGGGTCGCCCAGGCGGCGGGCGGTCTCGAGGGCCAGCTCGTTGACCGTCTGGAGGTCCTGGGCGTGGGCCCGGGGAAGAGGAACCACTGGAGCGCCCGCGCCAGCCGCAGCCCCAGGCGCGCGATCGGCTCGGGCTGGGCGGGCTCGGCCGCGTGCGCGACGGCGGCCAGCAGATTGGGCAGCTCGTCCTTCAGCCAGCCCTCGGCCTCGTCCTGGCCGGTCAGCGGCACCCCCGGGCCCTCGACCGGGTGCCGCGGCCAGGGGCGGAGCGGGTCGAGCAGGGTGACCGCCCGCTGCGCGGTGGCCGCGTAAGCGGACAGCGCCCGCTCCAGCGCCGCCGAGCGCTCCGCCTCGGGCTCCTCCTGCTCCGCCTGCTCCGACGCGAACAGCCGCAGCAGATCGTGCATGTGGTAGCGGATGGAGTCCCGGCTCTCCAGGAGCTGGGCGTCGACCAGCCGCTCCAGCGCGTTCTCGGTGCGGTCGGCTGGCAGGTCCAGCAGCGCGGCGGCCACCGGCAGGCTCATATCGTGCCCGTGCACCACGCTGAGCAGCCGGAAGGCGCGGACCGCGTCCAGGTCGTCGGAGCGCCGGCCGAGCCGGAAGCCCTCGTAGCTCACCTGGAAGCTGACGCGGACGGCCAGATCGCCGAACCGCAGCTCGTCCAGCCGGCCGCGGGCGTCGGCCAGCTTGGTCACGAGGGTGCGCAGCGGCCATGCGGGGCGGGCGGCCAGCCGGGCGCCGGCGATCCGCAGCGCCAGCGGCAGCCAGCCGCACAGCCGGGTGATCTCCTCCGCCTCGGCGGGCTCGGCCCGCACCCGCTCCGCGCCCACGACCCGCTCCAGCAGCGCCACCGCCTGGTCCTGAGGGAGCACGTCCAGGTGCAGATGGGTGGCGCCCTCCAGGGTGGTCAGCATCTCGCGGCTGGTGACCAGCGCGGCGCAGCCCGGCCCGGCGGGGATCAGCGGCCGTACCTGGTCCACACTGGCGGCGTTGTCGAGGATCACCAGCAGTCTCCGGCCCGCCGCCAGCGAACGGAACTGCGCGGACGCCTCGTCGGTGTCGCTCGGCACGCTGGAGCCGTCCACGCCGAGGGCGCGCAGGAACCGGCCGAGCACCTCACCGGGGTCCAGGGCCGACTGCCCGGCGGTCGCCCCGTACAGATCCACGTAGAGCTGGCCGTCGGGGAAGCGGTCGGCGAGCTGGTGCGCGGCGTGGATGGCCAGGGTCGACTTGCCGACCCCGCCCGTGCCGTCGATGGCCGCGAGCACCACCGACCGCCCGCCCTCGCCCGCCTCCGGGTCCCCGGCCGCGTCCATCAGCGCCTGGATCACCGCGACCTCGCCGTGGCGCCCGGTGAACGCGGGGCTGGCGGGCGGCAGTTGGCGGGGCCCCCGGTGGGCCTTGCGGGCAGCGGCGGCGGGGTCGGGCCGGTCCGCCTCCGGGGCGGGCGCGGCCATCAGGGAGGCGTCGGCGTTCAGGATCCGCTCGTGGAGCCCGCGCAGCGGCGGGGTCGGCTCGACCCCCAGTTCCTCGCTCAGCAGCCGGTGCAGATCGCGGTAGGCGGCCAGGGCGTCGGCCTGCCGGCCGGACCGGTACAGCGCCAGCATCAATCGGCCGCGCAGCTCCTCGCGGAACGGATGCTCGGCGGTCAGCGCCTCCAGCTCGCCCAGGACGGCCGTATGGCGCCCGCACCGCAGGTCCGCGTCGATCCGGGCGTCCACGGCCTGGAGCCGGCACTCCTCGAGCCGGGTGGCCTCCGCCGTCACCGCCGGGGTCGGGGGCACATCGGCGAACGGGGTGCCGCGCCACATCGCCAGCGCCTCGCGCAGCCGCTCCGCCGCGGTCTCGGGCGCCTCCCGGTCGAGGGCCCGCCGCCCCTCCTCGATCAGCTGCTCGAAGCGGTGGGCGTCGAACTCGGCGGCCTCCACCGCCAGTCGGTAGCCCTGCGCCTTGTAGCCCTGCTTCTCGGTGATCAGGGTCTTCCCGGCCTCGTCGCCCAGGGTCTGGCGGAGCCGGGAGACATAGGTCTGCAGCAGCTTGGTGGCGCTCTGGGGCGCCCGGTCCTCGCCCCAGAGCTCGTCCAGGAGCCGTTCGGTGGAGACGGTCTGGTTGGCGTGGCACAGCAGCACCGCGAGCAGCGTCCGCCACTTGGCCGGCCCCAGGGAGGCCCACCCCTCGCCGTCGCGCAGCTCAAGCGCCCCAGGACCCGGTATCGCACCCGTCCCCTTCCATAGGCTCAGTCAACTGACCACTCCGCAATGGTTATACCTCCGATGTGGCCGCTGCCGGGCATCGTTTCATCCGCCGGGGACAAGCCCGCGCCGGGTACGGGCTCGCGCGGATGGCCGAAAAACGCCGCACCAGGAGCCGTGGCGGAGCGGTCGACGTCAGAACGGCCGGTCACCCTCGATGGCGACGCGCTCGGCGACCCTGCGATGCGGGGCGTAGTCGTTGACCGCGTAGTGCTGTGTGGCCCGGTTGTCCCAGAACGCGATGTCGCCCGGCTGCCAGTGGAAGCGCACCTGGTACTCGGGGACATGCGCCTGCCGGCACAGGTAGCTCAGCAGCCGGTCGCTCTCCTCCCGCTCCATCCCGGCGATCCGGGTGGTGAAGGAGGTGTTGACGAACAGCATCCGCCGCCCGGTCTCCGGATGGGTGCGCACCACCGGGTGCTCCACCGGCGGGAACATCTCCTGGAACGGGGCCAGCCGCTCCGGCCCGTAGAAGCGGATGAAGCCGGGGATGACGTCGTGGACGGCGGTGGCGTCGTCGACGCGTTCCCTCACCTCCGCCGGGAGGTTGTCGTACGCCGCCGCCATGTCGGCCCACATGGTGTCCCCGCCCACCGGCGGCACCTCGCGCAGCTGGAGCACGGCGCCGAGCGCGGGCCGGGTGCGGAAGGTGACGTCGGTGTGCCAGACGTTCTCGAAGGTCGGCGTGGCGCCGGACGCCTTGTCGAAGCGGACCACGTCCTCGCTGGAACCGGCGGCGAGCAGCGGATTGGTCTCCAACTCGCCCCAGTGGCGGGCGAATCCGCGCTGCTGCTCCGAGGTGAGGTGCTGACCGCGGAAGAAGAGCACCTTCCACTCCAGCAGGGCGCGGTTCAGCTCCTCGCGCAGCGCGGGCTCCAGCGGCCGGGAGAGGTCCAGGCCGCGGATCTCGGCGCCGATGACGCGCCCGAGGGGCACGATCTCGAACCGCTCGTACGGACGCTCCTCCCATCCCTCGGGCAGCCGCCGCAGAACGCGCGGGCCCTCGTACATGCCGTCCGGCGGGATGGTGGCTTCGCGAAGAGTCGTGGAGGGGGTGTCGACGACGGTCATGGCGTCTCCTCATGCGTGACGGCGGACAGGGGGGGCAGGCGGGGTGGGGAGGTGCCCTCGTGCCGCGGGGGAGACCACGGGAGTGTCGTCCGGAGCGTCGCGATGTGCGGATCGTCAGGGGGCGACCGGCGATCGCGAGAGGAATGACCGGCGTGGCTTCGGGGCGCGGGGGCGGTGGCCGCGGGACGCGGAGAGTCCCGTTCAGAGGCCCGAGCGCTCACACCCGGTCCGGTCCGGGGCGCGTAGGAGTCCCGTCGCGTCGAACCGGTGCCTGATCATGAGCGCAATTGTGGGATCCGCCCTGGTGAGCTGTCAATGGTGGCCACGGGGAGTGCGGTGCGGGCGCACGGAAGGCGAGGGCTCACCCAGCGGCGCGTTCAGGGGACGAGGCGGACGCCAACGCGGTGCGGGCGCGCTCGACCAGGGCCCGGCCGGCCGGGCCGCTCGGGCCGCCCGCCCGCCAGGCGAAGGCCAGCCGCCCCGCAGGGCCGGCCGGTCGATGCGGAGCGACCGCAGCCGGTCCGACCAGGCCTCGGCGAACGCCCCGGGCAGGATCGCCGCGCCAAGACCCCGCTCGGCGAGCTGCGCCAGCACCTCCGGATCGCTGGCCTCGAAGGCGATGTGCGGGGTGAAACCGGCGGCCGCGCACGCCTCGTCGATCCGGCTGCGCAGCCCCGTGCCGCGCGGCAGGCTGATCAGCGCACGGCCTCGCAGGGTGTCCAGCGAGATGGCCGAGTGCACGGCGAGCTCGTGGTCGGGGCTGACCGCGGCCACGATCGGCTGGTCCGTGATCACCTCCAGCTCGACCCCGGCCGGGGTCGT
The DNA here is from genome assembly GCA_005405945.1 of Streptomyces violaceusniger. Classification (GTDB taxonomy): domain Bacteria; phylum Actinomycetota; class Actinomycetes; order Streptomycetales; family Streptomycetaceae; genus Streptomyces; species Streptomyces violaceusniger. Next base: position 1,136,580 of record BJHW01000001.1, on the reverse strand, counting down.
GGCGCCCACGCTGACGATCGCCGCGTCGAGCCGTCCGGTGCGCAGACCCTCCAGCAGCTCGTCCGATGTGGCCTCGGTGAGGGTGATCTCCACCGCCGGATGGGCGTCGTGGAACTCCGCCAGCAGCCCCGGCAGATCCACGCTGTGCGAGGTGACCATCCCGACCGCCACATGCCCGCGCAGCAGTCCGGTCAGCTCGTCCACCGCGAGCCGGGCGCCCTCCACCGCCGCGAGCGCGGCCCGTGCGTAGGGCAGCACCGCCGCGCCCGCCTCGGTCAGCCGCACCGAGCGGCCCGAGCGATCCAGCAGCTGCTCGCCCAGCTCGCGCTCCAGCCGGCGGATCTGTGCGCTGACGCCCGGCTGGGCCACGTGCACCTTCTCCGCGGCCCGGGTGAAGTTCCGCTCCTCGGCCACCGCCACGAAGTACTCAAGCTGACGCAGCTCCATAACAGATGATTCTAGCAACCAGACCAACCATCTCTTGGACTTCTGGCAGCGCCCGCCGGAGGGTGGAGGGGAAGGAAAGGAGACGACCATGACCGAGACCCGTACCCGCGCCACCACCCCGAGGATCTGGCCCGGCTGTTCGTGGAGCGCGCCAACGCCGGGGACGCCGAGGGGCTGGCCGAGCTCTACGAGCCCGACGCGGTGCTCGCCTACCCGCCGGGTGCCACCACCGTCGGCCGCGAGGCGATCCGCGCCGTGTGCGAGCGGATGCTGGCGCACGCCCCGCGCCCCTTCCGGGTGGAGGAGGCGCTGCCCACCGTCCGCTACGGCGATCTGGCGCTCACCTCGACCCGCCCCGCCGACAACACCGGCGGCCGGGTGCAGGTGGCCCGCCGCCAGCCGGACGGCACCTGGCTGCGCATCATCGACCGCCCCGAGATCCGCCCGGAGTCCGGAGCGAAGTGATGCGTGTGCTCATCGCCGGGGGCGGGATCGGCGGGCTGGCCACCGCCCTGAGCCTCCACGCGGCCGGGGTCGAGACGGCGGTCGTCGAGAGCGCCCGCGAGATCCGGCCGCTCGGCGTCGGGATCAATCTGCTGCCGCACGCCGTGCGCGAGCTCATCGAACTCGGCCTCGGCGACGAGCTCGCCGCCATCGGCGTGGCCACCGCCGAGAACGTGTACTGCGACCGGTTCGGCAGGCGGATCTTCACCGAGCCGCGGGGCATGGCCCAGGGCTACCGCTGGCCGCAGTACTCGGTCCACCGCGGGGAGCTCCAGCGGCTGCTCCTCGCGGCGGTCCGCGAGCGCCTGGGCGCGGACGCGGTCCGCACCGGGGCACGGGTGGTGGGATTCGACGACTCGGGGCAGCGGGAGAGCGTACGCGTACGCCTCCTCGACCGGGCGACGGGGACGGTCGAGGAGACGGCCGCGCGGGCGCTGATCGGCGCCGACGGGCTGCACTCGACGGTCCGCGCCGCGCTGCACCCGCAGGACGGCCCGCTGCTGTGGTCGGGCATCCGGATGTGGCGGGGCACGACACCGGCCGAGCCGTTTCTGACCGGGCGCTCGATGGTGATCGTGCACGACGGGGACGCCGAGCTGGTCGCGTATCCGATCCGCGGCGGCCGGGTCAATTGGGTCTGCCAGGTGCGGGTGGCCGAGCCCGGGCCGCTCACCGGTGACGCGGCCTGGAACCAGGCGGGGCGGCTCGCCGATGTGCTGCCGTACTTCGAGGACTGGCGGCTGGGCTGGCTCGATGTGCCCGGTCTGCTGACCGGCGGCGGCGAGATCCTCGAATACCCGATGGTCGACCGGGAGCCGCTGCCGTGGTGGGGGAGTGGCCGGGTGACCCTGCTCGGCGACGCCGCGCATCCGATGTATCCGGTGGGGGCCAACGGCGCGTCCCAGGCCGTCGTGGACGCCCGCGTCCTCGCCCGCGAACTCGCGCGGGCGGACGACGTGCCCACCGCGCTGGCCCGCTACGAGGCCGAGCGCCGCGAGGCGACGGCGGCCGTCGTACGGGCGAACCGGGCCATGAACCGGGCCGGTGCCCGGACCCCCGAGGAGCTCGCCCGCGTCACCGACACCTACCGGGACACCACGGGAGCCGATGTGCGCACGCTCAACGCCCGCCCCTCCCTGAGCCGCCGGTGAGCGTCCGACCGGCGGGCGGTACGGCACCGGAGCCGGGCGGGGCCGTATATCCACGGCGCCGACCCGGCCCGGCCGTTGGGCCGGGCGCCAGCGTTGGCGCCCGTCTGACACCGCCCTTAGCGTGGACATCAGACAGCGGTCCTCACGAGACGGTCCGACGCGGTCGAGGTGCCGGACCACTCCTGGTGCGGGAGGTCGGGAATGGACTCCGTCTCCTTCCTTCTGGTGGCCGTCATCCTCACGGCACTGGCCTTCGACTTCACCAACGGCTTCCACGACACGGCCAATTCGATGGCCACATCCATCGCCACGGGGGCGCTGTCGCCCCGGCTCGCCGTCCTCGTCGCCGCGGTGCTCAATCTGGCCGGGGCCTTTCTCTCCACGGAAGTGGCCAAGACGATCTCAGGCGGCATCGTCGACGACGCCAAGGTCTCCCCGGTCATGATCTTCGCGGGGCTGATCGGGGCGATCCTGTGGAACCTGATCACCTGGCTCGCCGGACTGCCGTCGAGCTCCTCGCACGCCCTGTTCGGCGGGCTGATCGGCGCGGTGTGGGTGGGCGCCGGGGAGTCCGCGGTGCGCTTCACCGCGATCGTCGAGAAGATCGTGATTCCGGCGGTCGCCTCACCGGTGGTGGCCTGTGTGGTGGCCATGCTGGCGACCTATCTCGCGTATGTGATCACCCACCGCGCGGCCGCCCCCGTGGCCCGGAAGGGCTTCCGCGCGGGCCAGGTGGGATCCGCGTCCCTGGTGGCCCTCGCCCACGGCACCAACGACGCGCAGAAGACGATGGGGTCATCACCCTCACCCTCATCGCCGGTGGTGTGCTCGGCCACGGCTCCGGGCCACCGTGGTGGGTGGTGCTCACCGCCGGTCTGGCGATCTCGCTGGGCACCTATGTCGGCGGGTGGCGGATCATCCGGACCATGGGCAAGGGGCTGACCGACATCCAGCCCCCTCAGGGCTTCGCCGCCGAGACCAGCGCCACCGCGGTGATCCTGGCCTCCTCCCACCTGGGCTTCCCGCTCTCCACCACCCAGGTGTGCACGGGCAGCATCCTGGGCGCCGGGCTCGGCCGCAGGCTGGCCCAGGTGCGCTGGGGGATCGCCGGGCGGATCGCGGTGTCCTGGCTGCTGACCCTGCCCGCGGCGGCGGCCGTGGGAGGTGTCGCGGCCTGGGTGGCGGGCCAGGGCAACGCGGGGGTGGTCCTGGTGGCGGGCGTGGCCGTCGCGGCGGCGGTCGGCTTCTACGCGCTCTCGCGCCGGCGCCCGGTGAACCCGGACAACGTCAACGAGCCGCGCGTCGCCGAGCCCGCCGGGCGCACCCTGGACACGACCGTCTGACCCGGCCACGACCCTCGTCAAGGAGCTGATCCGCATGGGCACCACCTGGGGCACGATCGGCGGGGTCTTCGGGGTCAGCCTCGGGGTCACCGTCCTGGTCGTCGTCATGTTCTCCCTCGGCGTCGCGGCCTGGGCCCGCGCCGGTGGCGGCATACCGCGCCACGGGGCGCGCCGCGGCCGTCTCGACACGGTGGCGACGGCCGCGGCGGTGGTGTGCTTCGCCGCCTGCCTGGCGATCGCCGCCTACGGAATCGACCTGATCGTTCCCGGCTGAGCCCGCTTGCGACAATGGAACGTCATCGAGCACCGCCCGCCCCGCGGTGCTCCGGTCCATGCGGGAGATCACGCACGGTGTCAGATACGACCGAACCCCCCTCCGCCGGCCCGGCCGCCGCGGACCGACCCGCCCTGCGGGCCGACTGCGCCGACTGCTTCGGGCTGTGCTGTGTCGCTCTGCCCTTCGCGGCCTCCACGGACTTCGCGATCGGCAAGGACGCGGGGGAGCCCTGCCGCAACCTCCGGGCCGACTTCCGCTGCGGAATCCACTCCCGGCTGCGCGCGGAGGGCTTCCCGGGCTGCACGGTCTACGACTGCTTCGGCGCCGGGCAGAAGGTCTCCCAGCTCACCTTCGAGGGCCGGGACTGGCGGCGGCACCCCGGGACGGCCTCGGAGATGTTCGCCGTCTTTCCCGTCATGCGCCACCTGCACGAGCTGCTCTGGTACCTCACCGAGGCGCTGGCCCTGCCGGCCGCCCGGCCCGTCCACGGCGCCCTCCGCGAGGCGCTGCGGGAGACCGAGCGCCTCACCCTCGGCAGCGCCTCCGAGCTGAGGGAGCTCGATGTGGCGGCCCACCGCGACCGGGTCAACCAGCTGCTGCTGCGCACGAGCGAGCTGGTACGGGCCCGGATCCCGGGCAACAAGAAGAACCGCAGGGGAGCCGATCTCATCGGCGCCGACCTGAGGGGAGCCGATCTGCGGGGCGCCAACCTCCGCGGCGCCTGTCTCATCGCGGCGAACCTCACCCGGGCCGATCTGACGGCGGCCGATCTGATCGGGGCCGACGTCCGGGATGCCGACCTGAGCGCGGCCGACCTGCGGGGAGCCGTCTTCCTCACCCAGGCCCAGCTGAACGCGGCCAAGGGCGACGCCGCCACCCGGCTGCCGCCGTCCCTCACCCGCCCCGCGCACTGGTGACCCCGCCGCGCGCACTGGTGGTGACCCCGCCGCGCCAGCGCACGGTGTGCGACCCTGGCTGCCATGTCCGACACCGTCGACGCGCCCGTGATCCGCAGCGATGAACCCGGATCGTTCGCCCGGAGCGTGCTGGCCGAGCGCCACCCCGCACTGATCGAGAAGGTGCGCGACGCCTTCCCGTACGGCCCCGGGCAGCACCGCGCCCTCGACGCGCTGCGCGACAACGCCGCCGAGGGCACCATCGCCCCGCTCCCGCCCACCGCGTACGACCACGACCGGTGGGCGGTGTGGGGCCGGGAGCACTTCGGCCGGTCCTGGTTCGACGTCCCGTTCCTGTGGGCGGAGAGCTACTTCTACCGCCGGCTCCTGGAGGCCGTGGGCTACTTCGCGGACGGCCCCTGGCGGGGCGTCGACCCGTTCCGCCCCTTCAAACAGGCCGAGCTGGACACCCCCGAGGCGGAGGCCGAACTGGCCGCGCTCGACGACATCCTGCGCAAGCCCGCCGGGGAGCAGGCGGACGCGCTGGTGCACGGCTCGCTCTGGGGCAACCGCGCGGACCTGGGCTTCCGCATCTCCTCGTCGGCCGCGGCCGCGCCCGGCGCCGACACCCCGCCGCTGGTCGCGGACGACTCGGAGGCGCTGTGGTCGCTGCTGCCCGTCGGCGCCCCGGCCACGCTGTGCGTGGTGGCGGACAACGCCGGGCGGGAGCTGCTCCCCGACCTCGTCCTCATCGACCATGTGCTCCACCACGGGCGCGCCGAGCGGGTGGTGCTCCAGGTGAAGCCGTATCCGTACTACGTCTCGGACGCCACCACCGAGGATGTCGTCGACTGTCTGCGCCGTCTGGTGCGGGCGGAGGGCGCCGCTTCCGGGACCGGCGGACGGCTGTGGGCCGCCATGGGCGACGGGCGGCTCACGGTGCGGGCGCACGACTTCTTCCGCGCCCCACTGCCGTACGAGGAGATGCCGGACGATCTGCGGAGCGAGTTCGCCGGGGCCACGCTCACCGTCATGAAGGGCGATCTGAACTACCGCCGCCTCGTCGGCGACCGGCTGTGGCCCCCGACCACCTCCTTCGCCGACCGCACCGCGTACTTCCCCGGCCCGGTGGCCGCGCTGCGCACCCTGAAGTCGGATGTCGTCGTCGGGCTCGACGAGCGGACCGTGGCCGCGCTGGACGCCCATGAGGATCACTGGCGCACCAGCGGCGCCCATGCGCTGATCCAGGTACGGCGGTGAGGCGCGCTCCCCCGACCCGGAGGGCCGAGGGGAGCGCGGTGGGCCGGTGACCGTGGTCGTCGGCCCCTGCCCCGCGTCAGCCGCCGATGGCGTTGATGCAGGTGCTGCCGATGGTGATGTCACCCGTCGGGCCTGTCCCGGCCGCGGAGCTCGTCACACCGGTGGCGGTGTCGCAGTCGTTGCTCTGGAAGATGAGGCTGGACAGGTTGAAGGTGGTGGGGATGTCGGCGCTTCTCTCCGAGCCGTAGCCGTTGGCGGCCGCGGTTCCGGTGCCGAGGAGCACCAGGGTGCCGGCGGTGGCGGCCAGCAGAACGGCCTTCTTCGCGATCTGCATCGTTTCCTCCGTGTTGGGTCGCGGAGCGAGATATCTGACGATCAGATTTAACGAAGGAAATCCGGAGAAAGTCGGGTAAGCGCACCGGAGAGTGGCCCGTTCGGCGTACCAAGCCATCGAGTCGAAGATGGGTGCGCTCCCCCGCCCCCGAGGGGCGAGAGGAGCGCGGTGGGCCGGTGACCGTGGTCGTCGGCCCCTGTTCCGGCGTCAGCCGCCGATGATGTTGGCGCAGGTGCTGCCGATGTTGATCTCACCCGTCGGAGCGCCGACGGCGCTGGAGACGGTGGTGCCGGTGGCGGTGTCGCAGTCGTTGCTCTGGAAGATGAAGCTGTCGATGTCGAAGCTGGTGGGGACGCCGGTGCTCCTCTCGGAGCTGCCGCCGTAGCCGTTGGCGGCCGCGGTTCCGGTGCCGAGGAGCACCAGGGTGCCGGCGGTGGCGGCCAGCAGGGCGGCCTTCTTCGCGATCTGCATGGATTCCTCCGTGTCGGGTCGCAGAGCGAATAAATCGGACGGTCCGATTTAACGGAGGAAGTCCTGGGGAAATGCGTTCAGCACACCGGAGAGTGGGCCATCCGGCGCACGTTATCGCCCTCAGGTGAGCGTATGGCGGTCCGGGGCCTGTCCCTCCGGCGGCCCGGAGGGGATGTCGGTCGCGGGTGGCAGTATCGGCCTCGTACGCGGTCCGCCCCAGGAAAGTGAGCCCCGCATGGTGCCGTCCCCCGTGAACTCGCCGATCTGCCCTTCGCGGACCATCTGCGGCCGTTCGACGGGGACTTGGCGGAAGGAGGCGACTACGACACCGTTCATCTGGACGGCGACGCCTTCGACGACGCCGTGTGCGACCACGCCCGGTTCCTGGAGTCCGCGTTCTCCTCGGTGACCTTCACCGGGGGCCGTGGCCGCGGGGCCCGGTTCAACGAGGTGTGGCTGGACGGGGTGCGATGGGTCGGCACCGACCTGGCGGACACCGACTGGCTGGACGGCGAGCTGGGCGGCTGTGTGCTGGCCGGTCTTGAGATGTTCTCCGCGCGGCTGCACCGGGTGACCTTTCACCGATGCAAGCTGGAATCGGTGAATCTCCGCACCGCCACGCTGCGGAACGTCACCTTCGTGGACTGTCTGCTGCGCGATGTGGACCTCGGTGGCGCGGGGCTGACGGAGGTGGCGTTTCCGGGGTCGGCGCTGGAGGGTGTGCGGTTCGGCAAGGCGCGGATGGCGAAGGTCGATCTGCGGGGGGCCACCCGGCTGGAGATCGCCGACGGCTATGACGCGCTGCGCGGCGCCACCATCGACAGCGGGCAGTTGATGGAGCTCGCGCCGATGCTCGCCGACGCCTTGGGGATCGCGGTGCGGGACGGTGGGGCCGCGCGGTGAGACCCGGCGAGCCCCCCCACGTCCCACGCCCCACGTCCCACGCGGGCCGAGGTTCACCGGGGGATCAGCCAGGGCTGCTGCGGCAGCGGGCTCCCCGTCTCGATCAGCGACTTCAGATTGGACAGCACCGCGGCCCAGCCACCGGCCACCGCGGTCCGCTCGGCCTCGTCGGCCAGGTTCTCATGGGTCACGGTCAGCCGGACGATGTCGCCGTGCGGCTGGATGTCGAAGGTGACCCGGGAGGGCTCGGCGGTGGCATCGGCGTCGGGCGCGGCCCAGGTGGTCACCAGCCGGGTGGGCGGTGAGCTCTCCACGACCGTGCCGACGACATCGGCGGTGCCGGAGCCGTCCGTCCGCTGATGCTCCCACGGGGAGCCGACCTGCCAGTCCGACACATTGCGGTGGCCCCAGTACTCGGCCGTGAGGTCGGCGTCGGTCAGCGCGTGCCAGACCTTCTCCGGGGTGCTCTCGATGTAGATGACGTACACGAACGCGGGCTTGTCGGCCATCGCTTCCTCCGCTTGTCGCTTCACCAGGCTCAGCGCGCGCAGCCGCGGGCGCTCGAACTTGTCGATCCAGCGCTCCTGGATCTCATTGAGGGGGACGGGGTTGAGGTAGTGGAGTTTTTCGCGGCCCCGCCGCACCGTGCTGACCAGATTGGCGGCCTCGAGGACGGCCAGATGCTGGGTCGCCGACTGGCGGGTCATCTCCAGCCGCCGGCACAGCTCGCCCAGCGTCTGGCCGTTGTGCTCATGCAGCCGGTCCAGCAGATACCGCCGGGTCTGGTCGGCCAGCGCCTTGAAGACCTTGTCCATCTCTGAGCTCACACCGAACGTTATGCAGGCGATTGCCTGCATGTCAATGCGAGCGAGGCGACGGTCTCTGTTCCCGGTGATGTCGCGCTATCGCCGGCGGATCGCGCCGCGGATGAACGCCGCCTGCCCGGCGTGCTGCAGATCGTCCGCGATCACACTGACCAGCCGGACACCGAGGGTCACCGCCGGGGTCCACCGCTCGTCCACGATCCGGTCGAGATCGGAGTCGCGCAGGCCGCGCACGTACGCCAGGGTGTTCTCGTGGACGGCGTCGTAGTACCCGGTGAGCAGCTCGGCGTCCGCCCGCACCGCCGCCACGTCCTTGCTCCGGTGGCCGTAGCCGGTGGCCTCGGGCGGGAACGGCAGGCCGAACCGCTCGGCCCAGCCCTCGGATGTCCACAGCTGTTCGGTGCCCGCGGCGTCGGCGATGTGGTCGTCCTGGATCCGGGTCAGGTGCCATACCAGCCAGGCGATCGAGTTGGCCCCGCTGTCGAGCCGTACGGCCAGCTCGTCCTCCGAGAGCCCGTCCACGGCCGACCGCACCTCCTCGCGCACCCGCTCGAAGGCGTCGGCCAGCAGATCGGCGCTGTTCATTCGCGGCTCCCTCGCTCGTGGTCAGCTCCCGGCCATGGTCGCACCCCGCGGCCTGGGCCGCGGGGTGCCGACGCGCCGGGCACGGCTCACACGGGCTCGCTGAGGCGGTTCACACGGGCGGGACGAGGGTGAAGTAGCGGTCGAGCACCGCCTGGTCGCCGGTCACCTTGTCGAGCCGGTCCGCGGGGAGCCGCTGCCACAGGAACAGCATCAGGTCCGACGCGGTCCCGGCCAGCTCGACATCGTGGGACGCCCCGTCGGTGTCCTCGTCCGCGGCGCCGGTGGTGAGCCGTACGTCGTCGCCGTCGAAGCGGACCGCCCACAGCTCCGGACCGTCGGTCCGGCGGAACCGGAACGACTCGCCCGCCCCTGCCGGGGCCTCCCGCCACGCCCGCCGGGCCGGGGCCATCACCTCGAAGGTCTGGGCCACGGCGTCCACCGCGAGGTCGGGCTCCACCGGCCGGGCCCGCCCGCCGGCCGCCTGCTCGGCGTCCCAGCGGTGCAGGGCCGCCTCGATGGTCTGCATCCGCAGCCAGAATCCCACGGTCCGCTCCGCCGACCAGGTCCACACCGCCAGCCCCGGATCCTCGCTCCGGAACAGCGCCTCGAGCCGGGCGGCCCCTTCGGCGAACCAGTCGACCAGGCTCACCGGCACCGGGCCGTGATGCGGCCCGCCCGTGGGCGCCGGCCAGCCCTCGCGGTCCCCGGGAAGCTCGAAGAGGGTGGCGTCCGTGATGTCCGGCTGCTGGTCGAGCCGTTCCCGGATGACGCGGGCGACCAGGCGATGTACCCCGCCCAGGTGCAGCACCAGATCCGACATCGTCCAGCCGGGGCAGGAGGGGATCAGCGGCGCGTCCGCCCCGTCGGCGGCGCCACGGGCCGCCTGCTCGAACGCCACGATCTCACGGTGGAAATGGGCTGAATGGTCCATGGCCCGCACTCTGCCAGGCGCCGACCGCCGTTGCCGTACGCCGCCCGGCCACTCGGTGCGCCTTCGCTGTCGGCAGACCGAATCGGCCCCCGGCGAAGCGGCACGGGCCCGGCACGCCGCCGCTGTTAGCTTCCCCCATCCGGATCGAATTCCAGGAACGCCCCAGAGCACACACTTCGACGCCCAGAAGCCCCAGAAGCCCCAGCCCAAGCCCAAGGACAAGGCCAAGGACAAGGAAACGCGGCGATGGTGACGACCAGACGCATCGAATACCCCGTGGACGGCACGACCATGGTGGGCCATCTGGCACTGCCCGGGGGCACGGACCCGCGCCCCGCGGTGCTGATCGCCCATGAGGGCCCCGGCATCACCGACCACCAGCGCGAGCGCGCCGACCGGCTCGCCGAACTCGGCTATGTGGCCTTCGCCCTCGACTACCACGGCGGCGGACGGTTCATCGAGGACCGCGAGGAGATGTTCGCACGGGTCGACGAACTGCTCGCCGACCCCGACCGCATGCGCGCCCTAGCCGGAGCCGGGCTCGCGGTGCTGACCGCGGAGCCCCGGGCCGACACCTCGCGGCTCGCCGCCATCGGCTACTGCCTGGGCGGCACCATGGCCCTCGAACTCGCCCGGAGCGGCGCGGACCTCAAGGCCGTGGTCGGCTTCCACCCCGGTCTGACGAGCACCCGGCCCGAGGACGCCGCCAGCATCACCGGCAAGGTCCTGGTCTGTGTGGGGTCCGAGGACCCGTTCATCCCGGTCGAGCGGCGTCTGGCCTTCGAGGAGGAGATGTGGGCCGCCGGGGTGGACTGGCGCACGCACCTCCACGGCGGCGCCCTGCACAGCTTCACCCACCCCGACCTCGAACCCGATCCCGTGGCCCGCCCGGGGATCGGCTACCACCGGCCCTCCGCCGAACGCGCCTGGCGGGCCATGCTCGACCTGTTCGACGAGGTGTTCCCGACCATGGTGTGAACGGCGCACGGCCCCTATGGTGAAATGCCATGAGAGTCCAACTGCGCTTGCCCCCGGCAAAGTTGGCCGCGACCGCCACGGTCACCGCCGTGCTCCTCGCCGGATGCGGCGGCTCCGACCAGGACTCCGGCGCCCCGGGCGGGCCGGAGAAGAAGACGATCATGGTGGCCGGACTGCCGCTCGCCGATGTGGCCGCCCTGCACATCGCCATGGACCGCGAGCTCTTCGCGAAGGAAGGGCTGGACGTTCGCGTCCAGCCGGTCCAGCAGAGCGTCCAGGCGCTGCCCGCGCTCGCCCACGGCCAGGTGGACGTCATCGGCGGCGCCAACTTCGTGACGTTCCTCCAGGCCCGCGAGAAGGGCACCCTGGCCACCCGGGTGCTGGCCGAGGGCGCGCGCAACGCCCCGCACATGATGGATGTGCTGGTGCCCTCCGACTCCACGATCAAGGAGCCGCGGGACCTCGAGGGCAAGAAGGTCGCGGTCAACATCCTCAACAACATCCAGTCGCTCACCCTCAACGCCACCCTCGGAAAGGCCGGAGCCGGCCGGCCCGAGTACCGGCAGGTGCCGTTCCCTCAGATGGGCTCGGTGCTGGAGCGGGGCCAGGTGGACGCCGTGCACGCCGCCGAGCCGTTCGTCACCGCGCTCAAGCGCGAGCTGAAGGCCCGTACGGTGGTCGACGGCAACGCGGCGCCCGTCGCGGGACTGCCGCTCAGCGGCTATGTCACCACCGACACCTTCATCGACAAGTACCCCAAGACCGCCGCCGCCTTCCAGCGCGCCATCTCCGCCGCCCAGGCCGTGGCCGCCAAGGACCGTGACGCCGTGGAGAAGGCGCTGCCCGGCTATACGAAGATCAAGCCGGCGGAGGCCGCCGCCATCGGCCTGCCCGACTACCCGGTCACCTCCAGCGCCGCCCAGCTGAAGCGGCTCATCTCCCTGATGCGGGCGCAGAAGCTGCTCACCAAGGACCTCGACCCCGCCGCCGTCCTCTACCAGCCCGCCGAGTGAGCCCCACGACGGCCGGGCGGAAGCGCACCGGGCGGGCCAGGAGCGCGCTGCTCGGCGCCGTCGGCGTGCTGGTGGCCTTCGCCGCCTGCGAGGCCCTGGGCCGCTCCGGGACGGTGCGGCGCGCCTACCTGCCGCCCGCCTCCGAGGTGCTGGTACGGGCCGTCGAACTCGGCGGCGACACCGCCTTCCTGAACGGCGTCGGCGCCACCCTCGAGGCATGGGCCACCGGGCTCGCCCTCGCCTGCGCCCTCGCGATCCCCCTCGGGCTGCTGCTGGGCAGTGTGCCGACGGCCGCGCAGGCCGCGCGGGTGCTGATCGAGTTCCTGCGCCCGGTGCCGTCGGTGGCCCTCATCCCCCTGGTGTCGCTGCTGCTCGGCGCCGGCAGCGAGACCACGGTCGCCCTCGTCACCTACGCGTGTGTCTGGCCCGTGCTGTTCAACACCGTCTACGGGCTCGGCGAGACCGACCCGCTGGCCAAGGACACGCTGCGCGCCTTCGGCTTCGGGCGGCTCGCCGTCCTCTTGATGGCCGGTCTGCCGTCGGCCGCCCCGTTCATCGCCGCCGGGGTGCGCATCGCGGCGGCCACCGCCCTGATCCTCGCCGTGGCCAGCGAGATCCTGGCCGGATTCGGCGAGGGTCTTGGCACCTTCATCGCCCAGGCGGGCATGGCCACCGACGGCACCCGCGATGTGCTGGCCGGAGTGGTGTGGGCGGGAGCGCTCGGCCTCGTCATCAACCTCGCGCTCACCGCGGTCGAACGGCGGCTGTTCCCCTGGGCGCCCGAGCACCGCGGGAGCCGCGCATGAACACGCCGGCCGCTTCGGCCGGGGCCGCACGGCGGCTGCCCCGGACCCTCGCGCTGCGGCTCGGCGTCCCGGCGGTGGCGGTGGTGCTGTGGCAACTCGCCGCGCGGGCCCATGGCAGCGTCTTCTTCCCGACGCCCTCCCGGATCGTCGAACACGGCTTTCACCTGTGGTTCTCCGGCCCCGCCGAACGGGCGTTCCTCACCGACGCGGCGGTCCGCGATCTGCTGCCCAGCCTCGGCCGGGTGCTCGCCGGATTCGCCCTCGCCGCGGCCGGTGGCATCGTGCTGGGGCTCGCGCTGGGCCGCTCGCGCACCGTGTACGCGCTGTGCGATCCGGTGCTGCAGTTCGCCCGCGCCGTGCCCCGCCCGCGCTGGTGCCCGTCTTCGTCGTGGTCTTCGACCTCGGCACGCCGATGCAGCTGGCCTCCATCGTCTTCGGCGCCATCTGGCCCGTACTGATCAACACGGCCGAGGGGGTCCGCGGCATCGACCCGCTGCGGCTGGACGTCGCCGCCACCGTGCGGATGCGGCCGGCCGAGCGGATCGTGCTGCTGTATCTGCCCGCCGCGCTCCCGCGTATCTTCGCCGGGCTGCGGCTGAGCCTGTCGCTCTCGCTCATCCTGATGGTGTTCTCGGAGCTGCTGCCCGGCACCGCCGACGGCATAGGCTTCTCGCTCACCGACGCGCAGACCCGCTCCGATCTGCTCACGGTGTGGGCCGTGATGGTGCTGCTCGGCGCGCTCGGGCACCTGCTCAACACCGCACTGCTCGCCGTCGAGCGCCTGGCTCTCGGCAGACACCGCGCCGCGCACCGCACCTGACCACCCGTACGTACGCGGGACACGCCCCCATCCAGCAGAGGCAGGACCCGCCCCCACACCCAGCAGAGGAGGTGGCCCCATGGCCGAGCCCACCGCCCACCCCCCGACCACCACGGTCCGCGAGGCGGTGCTGGCCCTGTGCCGCGCCACCGGGATGACGACCGTCTTCGGCAACCCCGGCTCCACCGAGTTGCGGATGTTCCGCGACTGGCCCGAGGACTTCCGCTATGTGCTCGGCTTGCAGGAGTCCACCGCCGTCGCCATGGCCGCGGGCCACGCCCTGGGCACCGGGCGGGCGGCGCTGGTCAGCCTGCACTCCGCCGGGGAGTGGGCCACTCCCTGGGAGCGGTGTTCAACGCCTACCGGGACCGGGTGCCGGTGGTGATCATCGCGGGGCAGCAGTCCCGTGCGCTGCTCCCGCTGCGGCCCTTCCTCGGCGCCGACGAACCGGCCCGGTTCCCGCGCCCGTACGTGAAGTTCAGCCGGCAGCCGGAGCGGGCCGACGATGTGCCGGCCGCGCTCGCCGAGGCCCACCGCGTCGCCATGAGCCACCCCCGGGGCCCGGTCTTCCTCTCCGTACCGGAGGACGACTGGGACCGCCCCGCCGAGCCGGTCGCCCCGCGCACCGTCCACGGCGGCTACACCGCCGACCCCGCCGCGCTCACCGGTCTCGCCCGCGCACTCGACGCCTCGGCATGCCCCGCGCTGGTCGTCGGGCCGGGCGTGGACGACGAGCGCGCGGTACGGGAGGTGGCGGAGCTGGCCGAGCGGCTGCGGGCCGCGGTGTGGATCAGCCCGCTCTCCGGACGCTCCGGCTTCGACGAACGCCACCCGCTCTTCCAGGGCTTTCTGCCGCCCGTCGCCGACCAGCTGGCGCAGCGGCTGGCCACCCATGACGTGGTGGTGGCGCTCGGCGCGCCACTCTTCACCTACCATGTGCACACCGAGGCCCCGCCGCTCGCCGACGGCACCGAGCTGTACCACCTCGACTGCGACCCCGCGCAGGCCGCGTGGCTCCCGGTGGGCACCAGCATGGTCACCACCCTCCGCCCCGCCCTGCGCACCCTCACCGATCTCGTCCGGCCCGCCGACCGGCCCGCGCCACCGCCGCGGCCCGCCCCCGGGCCGCTGCCGGCCACTTCGGCGGAGGAGATCTCCGCCGAGCTGGTGATGGACCTGCTGCGCGAGCGGCTGCCCCGGGACACCGTGCTGGTCGAGGAGGCCCCCAGTCACCGCGACGCCCTCCACGCCCGCCTCCCCATCAGCGGCGAGGGCCGCTTCCTCACCACCGGCAGCGGCGCGCTGGGCTGGGGGCTGCCGCTCGCGGTCGGCCGCGCCCTCGCGGACGGCGAACGGGTGGTGTGCGTTGTCGGCGACGGCTCGGCGCTCTACTCGGTGCAGGCGCTGTGGACCGCGGCCCGGCACCGCGCCCCGGTGAGCTACGTCCTGCTGGACAACGGCGGCTACGGCGCGGTCAAGGCGCTGGGCCACCGCATCGGCATCGCCCCCGTGCCGGGCACCGACATCGGCGGCATCGACTTCGCCGCGCTCGCCGGGTCCTTCGGCTGCCCGGCCGAACGGGTGGAGCGCCCCGACCGCCTTCCCAAGGCCCTCGACCGGGCCCTCGCCCTCGGCCGCGACGACGGCCCGCTGCTGCTCCAGGTGCGGGTCCCCGCCGACGACTCCCCGGCGTACGAGCCCTGGGCCCGGTGAGGTGGACATGCTGCGGATCGACCGTCTCAGCCATCGCTACGGCGACGGCCCCGATGTGCTCCGGGACATCGAACTCACCGTCCCCGACGGGCAGTTGCTCACCCTCGTCGGCCCCTCCGGCTGTGGCAAGTCCACTCTGCTGCGCTGTGTCGCGGGCCTCCTCCGCCCCTCCGCCGGGCGGATCACCCTGGACGGGGAGGCGGTGGACGGCGTCCCGGACCGGCTCGGAGTGGTCTTCCAGGACTACAGCCGCTCGCTCTTCCCCTGGCTCTCGGTGCGGGAGAACGTGGCCCTTCCGCTGCGGCGGCGCGGACTGCCCCGCGCGGAACGCCACGCGGCGGCGGTGGCCATGCTGGAGCAGGTGGGCCTGGCCGACGCCGCCCGCCGCCACCCCTGGCAGCTGTCGGGCGGCATGCAGCAGCGCGTCGCGCTGGCCCGCGCCCTGGCCGCCCGGCCCGCGCTGCTGCTGATGGACGAGCCGTTCGGCGCGCTGGACGCCCAGACCCGGGAGGACCTGGAGGATCTGCTGCTGCGGTTGCACCGGGCCGAGGGGATGACGATTCTGCTGGTCACCCATGACATCGACGAGAGCGTCTATGTGGCGGACCGGGTGGTGGTGCTGGCTGCGGGGCCGGGCCGGGTGCGGGCGGACCTGCCGGTGGCGCTGCCCGCCGAGCGCGACCAGATCGCCACCCGGGGGCTGCCGGAGTTCATCGCGCTGCGGACTGAGGTGGGGCGCGCGGTCCGCCAGGGAGCGGCCACGCCCCACCTCCTCGCGTCTAACGCAACGTCAGCCAGTCCACGGCGGCCACCCGCTGGCCGCCCGTGGCGACGAGGTAGACATCACGGGAGCCGGTCACCGCGCGGGGGAGACGCACCGAACGCTCCCGCCACTCGTCGGTGCCACCGGTCCCGCGCACCGGAAGCGTGGCCGCCACCGGACCTTCGGGTGAGTCCAGGCGCAGTCGCAGGGAGCAGTCCCCGCAGCCGCCGGACGCCAGCCGCACCGTCAGCGTGTCCGCGCCCGCGCCGAACCGCACGCCCCGGAAGCCGATCGCGTCCCCCGTTCCGAGGACCGAGGTGGCCGCCTCGCCGCGCTCGACGCCCCGGGCCACCTCGGCGCGCTCGGCCTGAAGGGTGGCGGCCGCGTCGGGGCCGTCGGCGTAGAGCCGGATCTCGTTCACCGCCCACGGGTTCTCGCCCGGCTTCGTCAGCTCGATCCGCAGATAGCGGGCGGTGCGCTGCTCGAAGACGGCGTCCTGGGTGAAGGAGCGGCCGCTGACCCGGGCCACCGGCGTCCCCCAGCGCTCACCGTCGCGGCTGACCGAGACGGTGAAGCCATAGGGGTGTCCGGTGGCGTCAAGACCCGCGTCGATCGCCAGCCGGCCGAAGGTCTTGGCGGTGCCCAGATCGACGGTGAGCGACTGACCGGCGGCCTGGGGAGCGTCGCCCTTCCACTGGGTGGTCTGCACCCCGTCCACGGCGGCCGAGGCATCGGCGCCACCCGAGGCGGTCGCCTTCCAGCCGTCGTTGCGGACCCGGGACTCACAGCCCGCCAGCCGACAGCCGGACGACCAGATGGGCTCGCCGTACTCGTACGCGCCCTGGTCCGGCCCGTCGCCCCGGACCTCGCCGGTCACCCCCTCGACCTTCTCTCCCGCGTCGATGGCGGGGGAGTCCGCGCGCGGCCAGAGTTCGCCGTTGCGTGCGTCGGCGTAGCGCGGATCGGTGGGCGGCAGCAGGTTGTTCCGTACGACGGGGGCGGGGTCGCCGGGGCCGGAGATCTCCATCGGCGTGCGCGCCACGTCGTTGCTCACATACGTCCCGGTGGCGTCGGTGGCGCCGCTCAGCCGGACGGCGGCGGTGGAAATGCCCGTGCCGTACGAGGAGTTGTGGTCGCGGTTGCCGAGGCTGACACCGCTGTGGCCGTTGAAGAAGGTGCCGCGGGTGCCGGTGTTGTACGCCACGTTGTGGTGCAGCAGGAAGTTGCTGGAGGAGTTGTCGATGTAGTAGCCCACCTGGCCGTCCGCGTCATGCACGGTGTTGTGGTCCACGCTGGTGCCCGTGGCGTCCAGGTTGCAGCACACATAGAACGGGCTGCCGTCGCGCGAGGTGCGCATCGCCTCGGAGAGGTCGTTGTAGGCGATCCGGTTGTCGTGGAAGGGCACACCGTTCAGCTGCCAGGCGGTGTCGATGCTCGCCCGGCCGGTGCGCCGGATGGTGTTGTGGGTGACGGTCTGGCCACTGCCGTTGACCTCGATACCGGGGGTGTAGCTGCCCATCCAGCCCACGTCGTGGATGTAGTTGCCGGTGACGGTGTTGCCGCTGCCGCGCAGCAGCACACCCGTGCCCGCGGAGTAGCCGATGTCGCTGTCGCGCAGGGTGTTGCCCCGGCCGAGGATCTGGACACCGGAGTTCAGCACCCGCGAGGCGACGATGTGGCCCTCGCCCGGCGGGATGGCCAGTTCGTCGTCGCGTGGCATGGGGAGCGTGGAGAACTCCGAGATGTAGCGGGCCCGGATCCCCTCGACCAGCACACCGGTGCTGTCGGCGCCGGTACGCAGCGAGGTGCCCCACAGATCGAGGCCGCGGACGGTGACATGGGAGCTGCGCGAGAGGTCCACGCCCCAGCTCTCGTACTTCGCGGTCACGGTGTGGCCCGCGACACCGCCCTTGGGCGGGACCAGATACAGGCGGCGCGCGTCCTTGTCGTAGTACCACTCACCGGGCTGGTCCAGCGTGGCCTTGGCGCCGACCAGGTAGTAGTTGCGGTAGTTCTGGTCGCCCATGCACAGCGGGGTGCAGCGGTAGTTGCCGCCCTTGAAGTCGAGGGCGCCCTCCGACGTGGCGGTCACGGTGCCGGTCTGCTGGCTCCACGGGTTGGAGCCGGCCCACAGATGGACGGTGGCGCCGGTGAAGTCGCCGTCCGCTAGGTCCGGGTCGTCGATGTGCTGATCCGTGGAGGAGCGCTCGGCCACCGCCCAGGACGGATTGAGCGGATCGGGGCCGGAGTTGGGCCAGCGGCCCTCCATGGCGCGCTCGCCGTCCAGGAACAGCGCGTTCTCGCTGCGGTCGAGCGGGAGGTCCACATCGGCGGCCACCAGACCGCCACCCGCGCCCTTCCAGCCGGTGACGGTCCTCGTGCCGTCCACCGTGACCGTGCCGTCGCCGTACGCGGCGAGTGTGATCGGCGCGTCCTCGGTGCCCGAGGGCGGGGCGACCCGCTCCTGGTAGCGGCCACGGTGGATCAGACAGGTGTCCCCGGGCCGCACCTGTTCGGTGCAGCGGCCGATGGTGCGGAACGGATGGAGCGAGCTGCCGCTGTCGTGGTCGGCGCCCCAGGTGGCGACGTGATACGTACGCCCCTGGGGCCGTCCTTCGGCCGATGCGGCGCCCGGCAGCGCGGTCAGGACCGCCGCTGCCGCGGCGACCACGGATATGCGCCTGAGCGCGGGTCTCATCTACAGCCTCCCCGGTTGCGATTCGACCGCAACGTAGAAGAAACATCGGATGGGGTCAACGGCTGGAGAGGAAATGGCTGGAGGCGTGTCGAGGTAACTAGGGCATGTTTCCCGCGTAGTTACCGCAATCAGCATAAAGGATCCCGGTCACAGATCCGATGTCTCTTGGCTCTCACTTCAATCAGTTGCTTTATTTAATTCATGCGTTTTAGAGTGGCCGCCACAGCTCACAGGAACCACGGAGACGGGAGGCCACGGTGGCCGACGCACGCACCGTCCGCTCCGCCGGGACCCGCGAGGCCATCATGGCCGCGGCGGAGCGGCTCTACGCCGGGCACGGCCTGGTCGCGGTGTCGAACCGGCAGATCAGCGAGGCGGCCGGGCAGGGCAATGTGGCCGCGGTCGGCTATCACTTCGGCACCAGGGCGGATCTGGTGCGCGCCATCATGCGCAAGCACTCCGAGGCGATCGAGGAGATCCGGCAGCGGATGGTGGAGGAGACCCGCGGCAGCGAGGAGGTCCGGGACTGGGTCGCCTGCCTGGTGCGCCCCGCCACCGAGCACCTGGCCACCCTGGGCGCCCCCTCCTGGTACGCCCGGTTCGCCGTCCAGGTGATGACCGACCCCGTGCTGCGGGCGATCGTCACCGACGAGGCCCTCACCCGGGAGCCGCTGCGGGAGACCCTCTACGGCCTGGGCGGCTGCCTGGACGCGCTGCCCGCCGAGGTGAGGGCCGAACGCGGCGACATGGCCCGCCAGTTGATCACCCACACCTGTGCCGAACGGGAGCGCGCCCTCGCCGAGGGGGCCAGTACGCGCCAGCCGTCCTGGGACGACACGGCCGGCGCGCTCACCGACGCCATCACCGGCCTGCTCCTCGCCCCCGTCACACCGCCGTCCGGGAGGCCGCGAGCGTCTGCCCGGCCGCCGCGATCCAGCTGAGCGAGTCCACGTGACCATGCCGTCGAGCGTGGTGGTGATGGCCGGTGCCTCCACCGCGGGGGCCCACTCCCGACCGACCATCGGAGGAAGACCATGGCCACCTCGCCCGTGGCCGACGACGCGTCGGCCGAGATCCCCGCCTCCCCCCAGCCGCGCGCCGCGGTCTGCCCCTTCGACCCGTCTCCGGAGCTGCGCGGGCTGGCGAGCCGGGGCCCGCTGACCCGGGTCCGGTCCTGGAACGACAGCACCCCCTGGGTGGTGACCGGCCACGCCGAGCAGAAGACCCTGCTCTCCGACCCCGGCTCAGCGCCGACTTCTCCCACCCCGGCTTCCCGAGCCCCCGCACACGGGCGGCGGACGGCCCTCCACCGACCTGAGCTTCGTCGGCATGGACGATCCGGAGCACGCCCGGCTGCGCCGCATGGTCAGCGGCGCCTTCACGATCAAGCGGGTCGAGGCGATGCGCCCGGTCGTGCGGGAGATGGCCGGACCATCCGGGCCGGTCAGGGGTGATCCTCCTCGGCGAACTGGCCAACCGGGACCCGGCCGTCTTCCCGGACCCGGACCGGCTGGACATCGGCCGGACGCCCGCCACCACCAGGCGTTCGGCGCGGGCACCCACCACTGCCTCGGCCAGCCGCCGGCCCGGATGGAACTCCAGGTGGTCTACCCCGCTCTGTTCCGCCGCGTCCCCACCCTGCGGATGGCGGCGGACCTGGCGGACATCCCGTTCAAGTACGACGCGGTGATCTACGGAGTGTACGAACTCCCCGTCACCTGGTAGCCGTTCCGGCTTCGGGCCCGCGCAGCGGCGGAACGGCCGGGACCTCCGGCGCGGCGCCGATGTCCTCGGGCGTCAGCATGAACTCCGCGGGGTAGGCGTCGCGCCGGGTGCGCCGTGCGGGCTCGCTGGTGCGCCACATGTACAGGCACCGTGCGCACTGGAGCACCTCCCAGACGCCGGGGGCAGGGGAGCCGGTGATGTGCTCGATCGTCTCGTGGGCACACCGCGGGCACAGGGCGGTGGGGCGCGGGGGAGTGGTGTTGTCGGACATCGGAGGTCCTTCCGTGAGGTGGGGTGAGGTGGGGCGGGGGTGTGGTGTGGTCAGCGGGCGGCGGCGAGCCTCTGCAGCCGGGCCAGCCACTCGGCGGTCTCGGGCAGATCGCGAACCTGGGTGCCGTAGTTGCCGCGGTGGTCGGGGGCGACGGGGGTGGTGGCGTCGATGATGAGCTTGTCGGTGATACCGGGCGTGATGGCCTGCGGGGCCAGCTCCAGCACCGACAGATTGGGGATCCGCACCAGATCGCCCGCCGGGTTCATCTTCGTGGACAGCGCCCACATCACCTGGGGGAGGTCGAACGGGTCGACGTCCTCGTCCACCACGATCACGGTGGCGGCGTAGCCGAGGCCGTGCGGAGTGGTGAGCACCCGCATGCCGACGGCCTTGGCGAAGCCCCCGTAGCGCTTCTTGGTGGACACGATGACCACCAGCCCGTGGGTGTACATCGCGTTGACCGCCTGGACCTCGGGGAAGTCGCGGCGCAGCTGCTTGTACAGCGGCACACAGGTGTTGGCGGCGATCAGATAGTCCACCTCGGTCCACGGCATGCCGAGGTAGAGGTGCTCGAAGATGGGGCTGGTGCGGTAGGAGATCCGGTCGATGCGGATGACGGGCATGTTCCGGCCGCCGGAGTAGTGGCCGGTGAACTCGCCGAACGGCCCCTCGATCTCCCGCTTGCGGCCCTCGATGACGCCCTCGATGACCACCTCGCTGCCCCACGGCACGGGCAGCCCGGTGAGCGGTGCCCTGGAGATCGGGGCAGGGGCGCCGCGCAGGGCGCCGGCCAGCTCGTACTCGTTCTGCTCGTACTCCATGGGGGTGGAGGCCACGATGGAGATCACCGGCTCATTGCCGAGCGTGATGGCCACGGGCAGGTCCTCGCCCCGCTCCTCGGCGGTGTGCAGGTGCTGGGCGATGTCATGCATCGGCACCGGTTGGATGGCGAGCGTGCGCCTGCCCTTGACCTCGATGCGGTAGATGCCGACGTTCTGCTTGCCGCTGTGCTCGGGGTCGGCGGGGTCCTTGGAGATCACGGCCGCCTTGTCGAGGTAGAAGCCGCCGTCGCCGTCGTTGAGCCGGATCAGCGGAAGCACCCGGAAGATGTCGGCGTCCTCGCCCTCCAGGGTGTTCTCGGCCCACACCGGGTTCTCGCGCCACTCGGGGGCCACCGGGAAGGTGTCCCAGCGGCGGATGAACTCCTCCACCTGCTCCTTGGTGCCGGTCTCCTTGGGCAGCCCGAGCGCGAGCGCGTGATTGGCCCAGGAGCCGTGCACATTGAGCGCGATCCGCGCGTCGGTGAAGCCCTTGACGTGGTCGAAGTACAGGGCGGGGGCGTGGCCGCCCAGGCGCGGGGCGGCGTTCGCGGCGGCGGCGATGTCCGGCTCGGGCATCACCTCGTCGTCGATGTGCAGCAGCTGACCCTCCTTCCGGAGGGTGTCGAGGAAGCCGCGGAAGTCGTCGTAGGCCATGGGAACTCCAAACTGGGGAGGGGTGGGGGGAATCAGGCGGCGGTGGGCTTCGGGCCGCGGGCGGCGCGCATGCCCTCCCACCGTTTGGCGGCGGGCGCGGGCAGGTCGAACTGGTCGAGGAGGCGGGCCGTGATGTGCTCGACGATGTCGTCCACCGACCGGGGGTGGTTGTAGAAGGCGGGCATGGGCGGGACCATCCGCACGCCCATCCGGGAGAGCGCCAGCATGTTCTCGAGGTGGATCTCGCTGAGCGGGGTCTCCCTCGGTACGAGGACGAGCCGGCGCCGCTCCTTGAGGACCACGTCCGCGGCGCGGCCCACCAGACCGTCGGCGTATCCGGCGCGGATCCCGGCGAGGGTCTTCATCGAGCACGGCGCGATGATCATGCCGTCGGTGCGGAAGGAGCCGGACGAGATGGTGGCGCCCTGGTCCTCGGGGGAGTGGGTCACATCGGCGAGCCCGGCCACCTCGCGGGAGGACCGGCCGGTCTCCAGCTCGATCGTGGTGCGCGCCCAGCGGCTGAGCACCAGATGGGTCTCCACCTCGGGCAGCTCGGCCAGCGTCTCCAGCAGCCGGACGCCGAACACGGCACCCGTTGCTCCTGTCATGCCCACGATCAATCGCACGGCTGCGCGCTCCCTCGGCTGCTCTCGGTGGAATGCTCTCGGTGTGGAAGGCGAAACGGTGACCACGGGGACTCTTTCGGTCACCCGTTCACCGCACCGCTCTCCACGCTAGATGCGGACCAGGGCACACCAGCCGTACACTGAAGACGCGCTATGGACAGAAACGGACACCATGATGTCACCGAGGTTCCGTTCCGGCCCTCCGTGGGAGCCCCGCCGGGAGCGGCCGTCCTGGACTTCCCCGGACTCGCCGCCCGCGCCCGGAGCCATGGCCTCGATGTCCACGCCCCGATGCGGCTCGCCTTCCACCAGCTGATCACCGTGCGTTCCGGGACGCTCCGCTGCTCGGTGGACTTCACCGAGCACGAGCTGACCGAGGGCGGCTGGATGTGGGTGCGCCCCGGGCAGATCCACCAGTTCCGGTCCGCCCTCGGCGCGGCGGACGGCACCGCCGTGCTCTTCCCGCCCGGCTATCTCGGCGCCGCCACCGCCGCGGTCGCCCGGCTGGACCGGCCCGCCTCGCGGTCCCCGCTGGTGGTGCCCGAGGGTGCCGACGCCGAGGCCGTCCGTGGCGTCCTGAACCTGCTGGAGAGCGAGTACCGGACGGTGGCCGGGCCGCTGGAGGCGCATGTCGAGGTGGTGCGCCACCTCGTCGCCGTCCTCGTGCTGCGGCTGGCCCATCTGCCCGGCACCCGGAGCGGGGACACGGCGGGCAGCGAGGCGTTCCGCCGCTTCCAGCAGGCCGTGGAGCGCGATTACACCCGCACCCACCGGGTCGAGGCTTACGCGGACCAGCTGGGCTACAGCGTCCGCACGCTGACCCGGGCCACCCGCGCCACCGTGGGATGCGGTGCCAAGCGGTTCATCGACGACCGGGTGCTGCTCGAGGCCAAGCGGCTGCTGGTGCACACCGATCTGTCCGCCACGGCCATCGGCGAGCGGCTGGGCTTCCCGGACGCCACCGTCTTCACCAAGTTCTTCCGGCGGCGCTCGGGCGAGACCCCGGCCGGGTTCCGCGTCCGCGCCTCGGGCGCGCGGCACTGACGGCCCGCGCGTCACATGCGATGGCGACGGCCCGAGCGTCACGCGTGACGCCGACGGCCCGAGCACCGCATGCGGCGGGGAAAACGCACCGCGCGCCCGCCCGGCGGGGAGCCGGACGGGCGCGCGACGAGGGACCGGTGGCGGAGGCTCAGTCCGCCGAGAGCGCGGGGTCGCTCATCCCCGCACGGCCGGTCTCCACATGCCCGGCCAGCCGGCGCAGATAGCCGCTGTCGTGGTCGGAGACCACCGACAGGTCGTACCACTGGTGGCTGCGCCCGGTCCGCGCGGTGTGCACGACCCGCGCGCCCGGCCGGAGCCGGTAGTTCACCGGCTTCTCCTTGTGGTAGCCGTCCCCGACGGTGAGCCGCACCGTCGCGTCGCCCCGGTTGACGAGGGTCAGCCTGACGTCCCCGGTCGCCCGGTCGTGACGGGCGCTCACCTCGGGACCCTCGCCGGTGGCGTGGCCGGTGAAGTGGCGCAGGAAACCGGCCGGACCGTGCACCTGGAGGTCATAGGCGCCGTTGTCCGCCGAGGAGCGCTGCCAGCTGCCGGACAGCCGCTTGCCCGCCTCGACGGTGTAGCCCCACGGCCCGCCCTCATGGCTCGCGGACGTCACGTGGAAGTGCGCGGCGGTGCCCTTGCCGTGGTGGACGAAGTCGACCCGCAGACCGCCGTCGGCGCCGGTCGTGGCATCGGCCGACAGGTCGTACGGCAGCGGCCTGGCAGGGCGCAGCCCGGACTCCTGCCGGGGCAGCGAGGGGTGTGCCGGGAGCGCCGGCACGTAGTCCGGGTGACGCTCGTTGTCCTTGGGCCGGTAGCCGCTGGTGTCCGGCAGGGCCGGGACCTTCACATCGGTCCGGGAGAAGTCGAAGGCCTCGGTCAGGTCGCCGCACACCGCCCGCCGCCACGGCGAGATGTTCGGCTCCTCGACGCCGAAGCGCCGCTCCATGAGCCGGATGACCGAGGTGTGGTCCAGCGTCTGCGAGCACACCCAGCCGCCCTTGCTCCACGGCGACACCACCAGCATCGGCACCCGCTGCCCCAGCCCGTACGGGCCCGCGGGCTGCGAGGAGGAGCCGACGTACAGCTCCCCGGTGGTGTCCACGGTCGAGGCGCCCCGCTTGGCGGCGGGCGCGTACGGCGGCACCACGTGGTCGAAGAAGCCGTCGTTCTCGTCGTAGGTGATGAGCAGCGCGGTCCTGCTCCACACCTCGGGGTTGGAGGTGAGCGCGTCGAGCACCTGGGCGACGTACCAGGCGCCGTAGTTGGCGGGCCAGTTGGGATGCTCGGTGAAGGCCTCGGGCGCCGCGATCCAGGAGATCTGCGGCAGCTTCCCGGCCTTCACATCGGCCCGCAGGACGTCGAAGAAGCCGTCGCCGTTCTTGGCGTCGGTACCGGTGCGGGCCTTGTCGTACAGCGGGTCGCCGGGCCGCGCGGCGCGGTACTGGTTGAAGTACAGCAGCGAGTTGTCGCCGTAGTTGCCGCGGTAGGCGTCCTCGATCCAGCCCCAGCCGCCCTTGGCGTCGAGCCCGTCGCCGATGTCCTGGTAGATCTTCCAGGAGATCCCGGCCTTCTCCAGGCGCTCGGGGTAGGTGGTCCAGCCGTAGCCGGCCTCCGCGTTGTCCAGCACCGGGCCGCCGCCCTTGCCGTCGTTCCCGGTGTAACCGGACCACAGGTAGTAGCGGTTGGGGTCCGTGGAGCCGATGAACGAGCAGTGGTAGGCGTCGCAGATGGTGAAGGCGTCGGCCAGCGCGTAGTGGAACGGAATGTCCTCGCGGGTCAGATACGCCATGGTGGTGGCCGACTTCGAGGGCACCCACTTGTCGTACTTGCCGTCGTTGAACGCCGCATGGCCGTCGCCCCAGCCGTGCGGCAGGTCCTGGAGGAACTGCAGCCCGAGGTCGTTCACCTCGGGGCGGAACGGCAGGACCTCCTTGGAGCCGTCGGACTGGTGCCACACCGGCTTGCCGTTCGGCAGCCGGACCGGCCGCGGATCGCCGAATCCCCGTACCCCGCGCAGGGTGCCGAAGTAGTGGTCGAAGGAGCGGTTCTCCTGCATCAGCACGACGATGTGCTCGATGTCCCGCAGGCTTCCGGTCCGGCGGTTCGCCGGAATCTCCGCGGCGCGGGCGATGCTGGCGGAGAGGAGGGACATGGCCGTGCCGGTGCCGGCAAGTTGCATGAATCTTCGACGGTCTATGGAGGTCATGACGCTCCGGTCTCCTGTGGCGTTCGAAGGGAAGCGGGGGGACCGGTGCAGTCTCTTCCGCCGAGACGGTACGGACAACGGCACACGGGCGAAACGGCGGGAAAGCCTCCGTAAATCTTGGTCGTGGACCGAATCCTTGTCGCGGGCCGGCCCGCAGCCCATACGGGCCACGCACCGGACCGATGTGACGTACGACGCACCGGGTGTACCGGCATCCATGGGGACGAACTCCGTTTCGCCATGCCGAGGAGGGGCACGCGCACAGTGTGCTTCGGACCGGAGGCACGCCATGGGAGCAGCCCGGCTGCGCAAGGCGTGTTCACGGTCGCCCGAGTTGTCCGGATTGCCAGAGCCCGTGGTGACACCGACGACAGCCCAAGGGAGACAGCCCCATGACGTCCGCACGAGCACACCCCCGCACACACCCCAAGCACGCACACGACGACGCCCCCGACACCTCCGCCGACTTCCGCCGGATCGCCGACCTGCCGGACGGTCAGGAGAAGGAGAACCTGCGGCAGGATGTCGTCCGGGCCTGGATGCCGATGGCCGAGCGCATCGCCTCACAGTTCCGCAACCGCGGTGAAAGCCCCGAGGACCTGCGGCAGGTGGCCATGGTCGGCCTGGTCAAGGCGGTCAAGCGCTATGAGCCGGACCGGGGTTCGGCCTTCGAGAGCTACGCCGTCCCGACCGTGGTCGGGGAGGTCAAGCGGCACTTCCGCGACCACATGTGGGGCCTGCACGTCCCGCGCCGGGTCCAGGAGCTGCGCAACCGGGTCCGCACCGCCATCCAGGAGCTGACCCGCTCACCGGACGACCGCTCGCCCAGCGTCAAGGACATCGCCCGGCACACCGGCATGACCGAGGAGGACGTCCTCGTCGGCATGGAGGCGCTCGACAGCTTCCGCACGCTGTCGCTGGACGCCGCACTGCGCGGCGCGGACGACGGCTACACGCTGGTGGACACCCTCGGCTCCACCGAGTCCTCCTACGAGCGGGTGGTCCAGCGCGAATCCCTCAAGCCGTGCCTGCGCAGGCTTCCCGCGCGCGAGCGGGAGATCCTCTACCTGCGGTTCTTCTGTGACGAGACCCAGAGCCGGATCGCCGATCGGCTCGGCATCTCCCAGATGCATGTCTCCCGGCTCATCAACCGCACCTGCGCCCGCCTGGGCCAGGAGGTCGGCGCCCGTGCCGCGTGACGCCCACGGCCCGCGTCATGTTCACCCCGGCGGCGGCCACGGCCGCGCGGCCGGACGCCGTGGGCAGGCCGGACGCCGTGGGTGGCGCCGATGCCGTGGCCGGGGCGTACGCCGTGGGCGGGGCGCGCCTCATCAGCCGCCCGGCCCCGCTCCCCGCTCCCGCCGGTCGAGCGCCGCGACGGTCCGTTCCAGCAGGGCCGCGGCCTCCTCCGGGTCCCCGCCCCGGCCACGCTCACTCATGGCGACGCACGCCTATCGTTGAGATATGCACGACACGGCGGTGACGCTGTTCCTCTGCGGCGATGTGATGCTCGCCCGCGGTGTCGACCAGATCCTGCCGCATCCCGGCGATCCGGAGCTCCACGAGCCCTACATCCGCGACTCCCGGGCCTATGTGGAGCTGGCCGAGGAGACGAACGGCCCGATCCCGCGGCCGGTGGACTTCTCCTGGCCCTGGGGCGACGCCCTGGCGGTGCTGGACGAGGAGGCGCCCGAGGTGCGGGTGCTCAACCTGGAGACGAGCGTCACCCGCAGTGATGAGTTCGCCCCGGGGAAGGACGTCCACTACCGGATGAGCCCGGACAACCTCCCCTGCCTGACCGCGGTCCGGCCCGATGTCTGCGTCCTGGCCAACAACCATGTGCTCGACGGCGGCCGGCGCGGGCTCGACGAAACGCTCGACTCCCTGGCCGCCGCCGGGCTCCGGGTGGCCGGAGCGGGCCGTGACGCGGCCGCCGCGCGGCGCCCCGCCGTCGTCCCCGCCGGGGACCACCGCCGGGTGCTGGTCTTCTCGTTCGGCGCGGCCTCCAGCGGCATTCCGGGCCGGTGGGCCGCGACCGAGAACCGGTCGGGGGTCGACTTCCTGCCCGAGCTCTCGGACGCCCGCGCGGCCGGAATCACCGAGCGCGTACGGCAGCTCAAGCGCCCCGGGGACATCGCCGTCGCGTCGGTCCACTGGGGCGGCAACTGGGGGTACGGCGTCTCACCTGACCAGATCCACTTCGCCCACGCCCTGATCGACGGCGGTGTGGACCTCGTCCACGGCCACTCCTCCCACCACCCCCGCCCCCTCGAGGTGTACCGCGGCAAGCTGGTCCTCTACGGCTGCGGCGACATGGTCGACGACTACGAGGGCATCGGCGGCTACGAGCGGTACCGCGACGATCTGCGGCTGCTCTACTTCCCCGAGCTCGACCCGGACACCGGTCGCCTGGTGAGCCTGCGCATGGTTCCCCTGCGGTCACGGCGGATGCGGCTGGAGCGCACCGGCCACGACGACGCCGCATGGCTGGGCGGAACCCTCGATCGGGTCGGGGCCTTCCTCGGCTCGCACATCGACGTCCGGCCCGACGACGTCCTCACCCTGCGCGGACCCTGACCCCGCCGGTCAGACGATCTTCGAGCGCACCAGCCCGCCCAGCACCAGCGCCCCGGGGATCAGCGGCAGCCACACCGTGATGAAGCGGTACGCCAGCACCGTGGACGTGGCCGACTCGACCGGCGCACCCGCCGCCACCAGCGCGATGACCAGCGCCGCGTCGACCGAGCCGATACCACCGGGGGCGGGGACGACGGCGGCCACCGCCGTGGCGGCCAGATACGCGAGCATCACATGCGCCGGCCGCACCTCGAGCTCCAGCGCCAGCGCGACCGCCACCAGCCCCGTCGCCTGGAGCAGCGGAAACGCCAGCGAACCACCCCACAACGCCAGCGCCCTGGACGGCCGCATGTGCAGCGAACGGGCGTCGGCCAGCGCGGTGCGCAGGAACGTCACCACGAGCCGGCGCACCGGACGGACCAGCGCCACCCCGGCCACCAGCACCCCGGCCGCCGCCACCACCCCGGCCACCACCGTCCCGCTCACCGATTCCGGGAGCAGCGGGCCCAGCCGCAGCGCCTCGGGAAACGCCACGAGCAGCACCAGCAGCAACCCCACCCGGGCCGTGGCCTCCGCCAGGAAGTACAGGGCCAGCGCCGCCGAGGAGCGGGCGGGCGGCAGCCCGCAGCCCGTCATGAACCGGATGTTGACCGCACTGGCGCCGATCCCCGACGGCAGCAGATGGTTGGCCGCCCCCGCGGCGAACTGGGTGGCGAACAGCCGCCTCGCCGGCAGCCGCTCCAGCACCGTGCCCTGCCGGGCGAACGACACCGCCACCCAGCCGAGCCCGGTGGTCGCCACCGCCGTCAGCAGCCAGTACGGATTGGCGGTGAACATCTGACGGGCGCCGGAGCCGATCAGCGACCGGTGCTGGACCACCCAGACGCCGACGACGAGCAGCGGCAGCAGACACAGGATCTGGCGCAGCGGCAGCCGCCGGTACAGTGGCCGGCGCTCCGCCCGTTCCGCGGGCCGGTCCAGGGGCTGCTCCACGGGGCGCGACATCGCTTCAGGCATCGGTCCGGACACTCCTGTCGTCATGGGATACGTGCCGGATATGGCTCTTGGCCCAGCATCGTCGCGGAACGCGCACCGCGCAGCGGGAGCGCGATCAGCAGGCCGAGGCAGATCCACACATAGGTGTTGCTGCCGAGGAAGCCGTCCACCCCGGTGGAGTCGAACCGCCACAGCCACACCACACTGCTGCACAGCAGCACGTACACCAGCGCACCGACCCGGAGCAGCAGCCTGCGCCGGGCCGGTGGCGCGTCCGGCCGCAGCCCGCTGTCGGCCAGCACCGCCAGGGCCGGAATCAGCCACACCAGATGGTGCACCCAGGTGATCGGGCTGATCAGACAGGCGGCCACCCCGGTCAGCGCGAACCCGGCCCGCTCGTCCCCGACGGCCACCGCGCGGCGCACCCGGTGCGCCCAGACGGCCAGCACCGCGAGCACCCCGAGCGCCCACACCACCCCGCTCGGCGGCACCGGATCGACCAGCCGGGCCAGCACCCCTTCCCACGACTGGTTGGAGACGTAGGAGAGCACCCCGATCCGGTCGGTGTCCCACAGCGCCTCGGTCCAGTAGACCCGCGAGGCGCCCGGAGCCACCGCCAGGGCCAGCAGGGTGGCGGCCGCGGCGGTGCCCGTGGCGGTCGCGGCGGCGCGCCACCGCCGGGTGATCAGCAGATAGCCGATGAAGATCGCCGGGGTGAGCTTGATGGCGGCGGCGAGCCCGATACCGCAGCCGGCGAACCGGCCGCGCCCCGTGGACAGCAGCCAGGCGTCGAAGAACACCAGCACCAGCAGCAGCAGATTGACCTGACCGAAGCTGAAGGTGTCCCGCACCGGCTCCAGCAGGACGAACAGACAGGCCGCCACCACGAAGGCGAACCACTTGTTCCAGCCGTGCCGCTGGACGATCGGCCCGATCAGCCAGGTGAGCAGGGTGGCCGAGGCGGCCACGTTGAGCACCAGGCTCAGCGTGATCGCGGCCGGCCAGGTGAACAGGGCCATCGGCAGCATGCACAGCGCGGCGAAGGGCGGATAGGTGAAGCCGTAGTCCGCCCCGTCCGCGCCGGGGATGGTGAAGTCGTAGATGCGGCCGTCCCGCAGCCAGTGGCCCACGGCGTCGTAGTAGACGTTGAGGTCGAACCAGTGCCGGTGCAGCGGGACGAAGGCCAGGAACAGCGCCACTGCCCCGGTGAGGGCGAGCGCCAGGACCAGCCGTCCGCGTGAGGTGGTGGGCCCCGTCATGCCGAACGCTCCGATCGGTGGCCGCCGGAGACGGCGGGCAGCGCGTTGCCGGTGGCGAACCCCGGCGCGTGCCGTACGCACCACAGCGCACACACCGCCAGCGCACCCCCGCACACGGCGTACGTCAGCTGCCGCGAATCCGGCGCGAACCCATTGGGCAGCACGGCCAGCGCGAGCACGCCGCTCCCGGCCACCACCGCCTTGCGCACCGTTCCGCCCGGACCGGCCGCCGCGATCACGAACAGCCCCCACAGCACGTACCAGGGCCGGATCGCCGGGCCCAGCACGGCCACCGCGATCAGGCTCAGCCCCAGCGCGTACACCGGCCGGGGCGGGGCGGGCGCAGCCAGGCGGCCCCGATGGCCACGGCGGTGGCCAGCAGCCCCAGACCGTGCCAGGCGGGCGCGGCCAGTGGCGCCAGACCGCTCCCGACGGCCTCCAGCAGGGCGCCGGTGGCGCGGCCGAGCGTGCTGGTCAGCGCCCAGTTGTCCGGTGAGGCCGGGGTGGTGAGCGCGGAGATCCAGCCGTATCCGGTGCCGGTGACGGCCGTCGCCACCCCGGTGGTGGCCAGGGACAGCGCGGCGGTGGCCGCCACGGCGCCGGCGCGGCGCCTGCGGCCCTCCACCCGGCGCGCCCACAGCGTGGCGACCGCCAGCAGCCCCAGCGCCGCCGGGGCCTTGACCAGGGCGGCGAGCGTGACCAGCACCGCGCCACAGGCCGGCCATCGGCCCGTCGCGGCCACCAGCCCGGCCCCGAGCAGCCCGAGCATCACGGCATCATTGTGCGCCCCGCCCACCAGATGCAGCAGCAGGAGCGGGTTGAGGCCGCCCAGCCACAGGGCGGCGCTCGGGTCGGTGCCACAGCGGCGGGCCAGAACGGGCAGGGCGAGCACCATCAGCGCCACCCCGAGCAGTGCGATCAGCCGCAGCCCGATCACCCCGAGCGACGGCTCGGCGCGCGAGGCGTGGGCGACGGCCGATTCGAAGGCCAGCGAGACCGGGCCGTACGGCGTCGGGGTGTGCTGCCACACCGGCGCCACCTGGTCGGCCAGCGGCCCGCCGAGGCGGATGGGGCCATGGGTGTAGACGTCGATGCGGGCGTGCACCATCGCGCCCTGGGCGAGATAGCTGTACACATCCCGGCTGAACAGCGGCGGCCCGGGCAGCAGGGGAGCCGCCCAGGTGGCGAGCGTGATCAGCAGCGAGCGGGGGCCGGGCGGCCGCGGCCCGCGCACCTCGCGCCCCAGGAGCCACCACGCCGCGATCAGCAGCACCAGCCCGAAGTAGGTGCTGATCAGCCCGAGCGCCTCTCTCCCGGAGTCAGGGGTGAGGGCGTCCCCCACCGGTAGCGCTCCGGCCGTCGCCCCGCCCGCCGCCAGGGCCACCGACCCGGCGAGCCCGAGGAGCCGGCAGTGACCAGGAGCGACGGCGACACGTTGCGGGAGAAGACGACGGACCAGCACCCGGCCAGCCTCGCGAGAGCGCATGGCCGGAAATTGACGTCGCGGTCACCGGAGACTGG
This sequence comes from Streptomyces violaceusniger, assembly GCA_005405945.1. Lineage (GTDB taxonomy): Bacteria > Actinomycetota > Actinomycetes > Streptomycetales > Streptomycetaceae > Streptomyces > Streptomyces violaceusniger. Next base: position 1,104,160 of record BJHW01000001.1, on the reverse strand, counting down.
CCGAGAGGTGTCGGCCGGGCCACACCGCCTGGGGAGCGGGCAGGATCGATGTCCACGGTGCCCGGTCGACCACGAGTTGACGCAGTTTGCGCAGCTCGCACGGGCTGTTCCAGCCGAGCACCCCGACCACCCGGTCCCGGTGCCCATAGGCGACGACGAAGTGGCCGCCCTCGAGCTCGCCGTGGAGCACGGCGAGCTCGGCGTCGGCGGGAAAGATGCCGTACGCCTGGATATGGGCGTCGTACTGATCGGTCCAGAAGTACGGCACGGGGGCGAACGGCTGGTTCTCGCCGAGCACATTGTGGGCGACGGCCCGCGCCTGTTCCGTGGCGTTCAGCCGGTGTTCCAGCCGCATCCGGCAGCCGAAGTGGTTGTTGTGCCACGAGGCGACATCACCGGCCGCGTAGACGCCGGGCGCCGCGCGGCAGGTGGGATCGCATTCGACGCCGTTGCCCAGCTCGAGGCCGGATCCGGCCAGCCAGCCGACCGCCGGTGCGGCGCCGATGGCGACCACCACCACATCGGCGTCGAGCAGTGTGCCGTCGGTGAGTTCGAGACCGGTCACCCGGCCGCCGGACTCGAAGAACCGCCGCACCCCGGTGCCACAGCGCATGGACACCCCGTTCTTCTTGTGCAACTGCCCGACCAGGGCGGCTATCCGGTCGCCGAACTGCCGCCGCATCGGCACCGGCCGGGGGTCGATCATGGTGACGTCCAGCCGCATCCTGCGGGCCGCCGCCGCGGCCTCCGAGCCGAGGAAGCCCGCGCCGACCACCGCCACCTTCACATCGGGCTCGCGGCGCAGATCGGCGCGCAGGGCGAGGGCGTCGTCGAGGGTGCGCAGCAGGTGCACCCCGGCCAGATGGTGGGCGCCGGGCAGGCTGTTGGGGGTGACACCGGTGGCGATGACCAGGGCGTCGTAGGAGACGCCGACGCCGCCGTCCAGCACCACCCGGCGGGCGGCGGTGTCCAGACCGGAGGCGGATCTGCCGAAGAGCAGCCGCGCGTCGAGGGCGGACAGCTCCTCGTCGGTGCGCAGCTTGATCCGGTCCGGCTCCCAGGTGCCCGCCAGGATCTGCTTGGACAACGGCGGCCGGTTGTAGGGAGTGTGGGGCTCGTCGCCGATGAGGGTGAGCCTTCCGTCGTAGCCCTCGCCGCGCAGTGTGACGGCCGCGGTGAGCCCCGCGACCGAGGCACCCACGATCACGACGTTCCGCGGTGCGCTCACGAGTCGGCCAGTGCGATCGCCAGGGCGGGGCAGACGGCGGCCGCGTGACGGACGTCGTCGTGCAGCTCCGCCGGCGGACGGTCGTCGAGGAGTACGGCGACACCGTCCTCGCCGCGCTGGTCGAACACGTCCTGGGCGGCGAGGACGCACTGCCCCGAGGCGACGCATTTGTCCTGATGCAAGGTCACCTGCATGGCGTTCTCCGGCGCTGGGGATCAACGGAAGGCGGTTACCAGACGAATGTTCGGTAACGGGCGGAAGGGAGGCTAGTTCTCCCGCGTACCCAGCACAACACGCTCCGCAAGAAGCTGGCCACGGAGTGAGACATATGAGCCTGGCATGTGCACCCCGAACAGGCCGACCGGCCGGTCCGGGAAGACTGTACAAAACACCAGGTCACACCCGGGTCCGCGGACCGGGTGCCGGTTGTGCGCGGGATGGGGCATCAGCGGCTCACATGGCGGAAATACGCAGGTTACGAAAGTTCCGTATTGCTCACGTACGGTTCGAAGAGGCCCATGATTTCCACCGCACGGAGGACCCTTGCGCGCGCTCGTCACACCGCCCGACTGGCTGACGCACCCCCTGCGCGGGGTGCGGGCGCTGCGGGGCCCCGTGCCCTGGGCGGCGGTGCTCCGCGGAGCCCTCGGCGTGGGGCCGGTGGTGGCCGTCGGCGTGGCGTCGGAACACACCTCGTTCGGGATGCTCGCCGGGCTGGGGGCGATGTTCGCCCATATCAACGACCGCCCCGCCACCCGCGCCACCCGCGTCGTGCGCATCGGCCTGCCCGCCCTCGCCGGCGCCGTCGGGCTGCTGACCGGGGCCTGGCTGGGCACGCTGGGCCTCGGGATCTGGATCGCGCTCGCCCTCGCCCCCGTCGGACTGGTCTCCGGCGCGCTCAGCGCCATCGGCCCGGTCTGCTCCTCCGCCGGGGTGCAGCTGATGGTGCTCGCCGTGGTCGGCGCGGGCATGCCCCTCCCGGTGTCCCCGCCGGCCCGGGCGGGCCTGCTGCTCATCGGCGCCGCATGGGTGATCGCCATGGCCGCGCTGCTGCCACGCGTCATCCCCGGACGCCAGGCCGCGCCCTCCGGCGAACGGGAGACGGTGGCCGCCGTGTACGACGCCCTGGCCGACCTGATGACCGCGGTCGGCACCGACGACGGCCAGGCCGCCCGGCGCAAGCTCACCGCCGCCTACGACGCGGCGTACGAAGCCCTCTACGCCCATCGGCTCCCCCTGCACCGCGTCGACGAGGAGGAACGGCGGCTGCGCGACCGGCTGGCGGTGGCCGGAGCACTCAGCGAGGGCATCCTGACCCTCCTGTGGGAGGACGAACCCGTACCCGAACGCCTCGCGCGCACCCCCGCCCAACTGGCCCGCTCGATACGGACCGGACTGCCACCGGGCCGGCTGCCCGCCCCGGTGCCCGACACCGCGGGCAATGTGGCCATGCACCGGGCCGTGCTGCTCGCCGCCCGGGTGTTCGACGGCGAACCGGCGCCGCCCGTCGGCGCGGTGGTCCCCGGCCACCGGCAGCGGCTGCGCCGCGCGCTCGGCCCGGCGGGCCGGGAGTACGCCGCCCGGGTGGCCCTGTGCGTGGGCGTCAGCACCGCCCTCGCCCAGCAACTGCCGGGCGCCCACTGGTACTGGCTCCCCGCCACGGCCGCCTTCCTGGTCAAGCCCGACATGGGCCCGCTGGTCTCCCGGGCCCTCTCCCGCGCCCTCGGCACCGCCGTGGGCGTGGCGGTCTTCGGCGCCCTCGCCACGCTGCTCGCCCCCGGCGCGGGCGGCCCCGGCAACTGGCCGGTGGCCGTCGCGGCGGTCTGCTCCGCGCTGATCCCCGTCTCCGTACGCCACTTCGCGCTGCAGACCGCCGTGCTCACCCCGCTGCTGCTCTCCCTGGTCTACCTCGGCGGTGACACCGACCCGGGGTTCACCCGGCTCACCGACACGCTGCTGGCCTGCGGTGTGGTCCTGGCCGCCGGGGCGCTGCCCGGGCTCGGCGGCCCGCGCGCCCAGGTCTCGGTGCGGCTGTCGCTCGCGGTCCGCGCCACCCGCGACCACCTCGACCGGGTGCTCACCGCCGAGGCGCCGTACGCCACCCGGCTGCGGCTGCGCCGCGAGGCCTACCGCGCGCTCGCCGACGCCCGCCGCGCGGTGGAGGTGGCCAGCGCGGAACACCCGCCGTTCGGCCGGGACCTGGCGGCCTGGGCGCCGGTGGTACTGGCCCTGGAGAAGATCGTGGACGCGGTCACGGCCTGCGGCGTACGGCTCGACCAGGGCGCCCCACAGCCCGATCCCGCGCTCGCGGCCCGGCTGCGGGCCGCGCTGTCCGACCTGGCCGACGCCGTCGCCACCCGCCGGCCCCCGACGGACCTCGTCCTGCCCGCGGGGGCGGCGGTGGGCGACTGCGCGACCATCGCCGATGTCACCGCCGGGCTGCGCACGGTGCGCGACCTGGCGGCCGGCTGACCTCGCTCATCTCCCCGGCGGTGACATCGGCGACCGACCGTTCACCGCCCCGGCGGCGGATTGCCCGGCGCGCAGAGCGGCACACCGTCCTGCCACGCACCGCCCTTGAGATAGATGTTGCTGATCCATCCCCGGCGGTCGGAGAGATAGCTCCAGGCGTCGTTGGTGTAGCCCTCGGCCGTCACCTGCTCCGCGTGGACCTGGCATTGGACCCGCACCTGGCTGGGACCCTGAAGCGTGGTCACGTCCGGTGAGCCCTGCGCGGGCTCCCGGTGGACCCGTACGTCATCGCCCCAGGTGTTGCGGAAGTCGACGTTGTCGCCGTAGCCCCCGCCCTGGTCGGTGTCGCATTCGGGAACGCCCTCCAGCCAGGCGCCGCCCCGGAGGTAGATGTTGGACACCCACGCGTTGCGGTCCGGCAGATGCGCCCACGCGTCGTTGGTGACACCGTCCGCACTGACCTCCTCGCCCCGCGCCTGGCAGTCGACGCGCACCGTCGTCGGCTTCGCCAGCGCGTCCGTCGCCTGGGCCTTGGAGGAAGGGCCGCTGCGCAACGTGACATCGGTGCCCCAGGTCTGGCGCTGCGATCCGGCGCCGTCACCGGGCGGACCGCCCTGGCCCGGATCCCCGTCACACGCGGGGACACCCGGAATCCACTCCGGCCCCTTCACATAGATGTTGCTGACCCAACTGCCGCCGTCGTCCGGCAGACGCGACCACACATCGCTGGTGTAGCCCTCGGAGGTGACCCGCTCGGCACGCCGCTGGCAGTCGACGCGGATCCCCGTCGGCCCGGGGAAGGTGGAGTGCACCGCGGAGCCGACGGACGGCTCGGTGTGGGTGCGCACATTGGTGCCCCAGGTGGATTGGGGGGCGTCGCCACCGCCGCCACCACCCGCGCCACTGATCCGCACGGCACCGGTGTAGTCGTCATGGCTGCGCAGCGGGGCCACCCGGATCTTCTCATCGGACTGCGGGGCCTCGGCGATCTGCCCGTTGCCCAGATAGATCGCGGTGTGGTGGATATTGCCCGCGGTGCCGAAGAACACCAGATCGCCGGGGCGCAGCGCCCCCTCGCCCTGCCCCGCCGTCATCCGCACCGGCCACGAGGCGTTGTACATCTGCTCCGCCGTGCGGTCGCCCAGCACGTCATAGCCGGTGGCCTTGTAGAACGCGTAGCGGACGAAGCCCGAGCAGTCGAAGCCCTTGCGGTTCGGGTCGTCCCTGCTTCGCTCCGGGTCCGAGGAGTCCACATGGCCGAAGGTGGCCCCCGGCGGATCCACCCCGTGGCCGCCGCCCCAGGTGTACCAGGTGTCGGCCCCGACCACCGCGCACGCCTCCTTGATGGCCGCGGCGCCCGTCGCGTCGGTGTCGCCGTGCGGTGCGCAGGACGTGTCGTTCGGGTCGTGCGGCGGCGCCGGAGGGTCGTCCGGCCGGCCCTGCGGGGGCGGTGGGGTGTCCGGCGGGTTGGTGTCACCGGTCCCGGGGGCCGGTGGCGGCCCCGGAGGCACGGTGTTCCGTTCGGCCTGGTGGGTCAGCGCGGATTCCACCGCCTGGGCGCCGGTGGAGTCGGCGCCGCGTGCGTAGTCGCCGTGCGGCCCCTCGCTGTCCGCGGCCCGCTTGGCGATGTCCACCCAGTCCCCGGGCAGGGTCTGACCGGGGCGGTTGCAGAACTGGTCGTCCGTGCGGCAGATGTCGTGGTACCGGCCGTCGCCGAGGAAGCCGGAGAAGGTCTCCGGCACCGTGGCCCGCTGCAACAGCCCGCCGTCGGCCGCCTGGGCCTCCGCCGGGGCGAAGTCCGGTGTCACGGTCCGCATCTGGCCGCTCTGCGCCATCCCGGCCTGGCCGTTGCTCCGGCTGGGATCGGCGACGTTCACCACGGCGGCCACGGCCTCCTGATTGGCCTGGAGCAGCGGATCCTGCATCGCCTGCTTCATCAGATGGGCACCCATGGAGTACCCGAGCAGGATGAGGTTGGTGCCCTTGCCGCAGGTGGTGTTGTACCAGCTCACCTCCTGGGCGAGCTTCTCCTTCCCCAGCCTCAGCGACTCGTCGTAGCCCGGCTCCCAGGGCCAGTACCGCAACGCGTTCGCGGGGTAGGAGAGATTGCGGATGTCCACGGCGTCGTCCGCCCGCGGATTGCCGTCCGGATCACGAGCGGCGGTGCCGATGCCCTTCGCCTTCAGGGCCTCGGTGATCCCGCCGATGTACTGGCTGTTGACCGGGCTGCCCCAGGGCGCACCCGGCCCGGCCGAGGCATCCGCGCCATAGGCGGAGATGACCACCCACGGCTTGCAGACGGTCGGCTGAGGCGGCGCCGGATCGGCGTGGGCCTGTTGCGGAATCCCGAGCAGCGCGCCCAGCAGGGCCCCGACTGCCAGGATCCCTTGGACAACGCGGCCTCTTCTGTGTCCCATTGACGATCTCCCCCAGTTCGCGCTCGTCTCGCGCTCGTCGAGAGTGCTCGCTGCGCACGCTCTCAGCGGCATAAAGGGGCCGTAAAGCGGCGGCGGACCGGGGTTTCAGAATGGGTCGTCGTTCTTCACGCCGGGGTCATCGACCTCACGGCGATGTCATCGGGACGTTCCCGGCGATGAGTTGGCGGGCGCGGTGCCGCTCGGCGGGTGTCGCTCGGCGGGTGTCTCGCAGTGGGTGTCTCCCAGCGGGTGTCTCGCGGTGGGCGTCTCCCGGCGGGATCACGCGGGCCGGGGCCGCGGGGCGTTCCAGAGGTGGTGCATGGCGTACGAGCGCCAGGGGCGCCAGCGCTCGGAGTCCTCCAGATGGGCCCCGGCGCCGCGAGCCCCGGCCCGTACGGCGACATCCGACTCCAGCAGCACATCCGGGTCGCTCAGTGCCCGCATCCGGATGTAACCGGACGTCCAGGGGCCGATGCCGCGCAGCCCCAGCAGCTCCTTCTCGGTCCGGTCGCGGTCGGCGCCCGCGTCCAGCCGCACCGTGCCGTCCGCGAGCGCGGCGGCGAGCGTGCGCAGCGTGGCGCGCCGGCTCTCCGGCATGCCGAGCTCGGCGAGCGGCGCCTCGGCCAGGTCCTCCGCGCTCGGGAAGTGATGGGTGAGCCCGCCGTCGGGCCGCTCCAGGGGTTTGCCGTACGCGGTGACCAGCCCATCGCCCAGCAGGCGCCCGGCGGCCACCGAGACCTGCTGGCCGAGCACGGCGCGAAGGGCGAGCTCATGCGGGTCGGCGGTGCCCGGCGAACGCAGCCCTGGTCGCGCGGCCAGCAGCGGCGCGAGCGCGGCATCGGCGCCGAGGCGCTCGGCGACCGCGTACGGATCGGCGTCCAGGTCGAACAGGCGCCGGATCCGCTGGATGGCGGTGGTCAGATCGCGCAGCTCGGTCAGGCGCAGCCGGCACTCCAGCCAGCCGTCGCCGGGCCGTTCGTCGACCTCGACGATGGCGCAGGCGTGCGGCAGTCGCAGCGTGCGGCGGTAGGTCCGGGCGCCCGGCGCGCCCACCATCTCCTCCAGGCCGGTGAGGGCACGCCGGGCGAGGTAGTCGAAGACCTGTGTGGTGTCGTACGGACCGCGGTAGGCGAGCCGCAGCGGCACCCCGGCCGTTCCGCCGCCGGCCCCGCCGTTGATCCCCAGCACCCCGCCGGGCGCCCCCGCGGGCCTGGACCGGGAGGACTTCTCCGGCCGGGCGGCGCGCAGTTCGGTGGGGGTGGCGGCGTAGATCTCGCGCAGGGTGTCATTGAACTGCCGGACGCTGGAGAACCCGGCCGCGAACGCGATCTCCGAGGCCCGCAGCGCGGTGGTCTGCAGCAGGATCCGCGCGGTGTGGGCGCGCTGGGCGCGGGCGAGCGCCACCGGCCCGGCACCGAGCTCGGCGGTCAGCTGCCGTTGCACCTGCCGGGCGCTGTACCCGAGCCGCGAGGCGAGCCCGGACACCCCCTCCCGGTCCACCACCCCGTCCCCGATCATCCGCATGGCGCGGCCGACGGCGTCCGCCCGCGCGTTCCAGTCGGCGGAGCCGGGCACGGCGTCCGGCCGGCAGCGGCGGCAGGCCCGGAACCCCGCGCCCTGCGCGGCGGCCGAGGTCGGGAAGAACCGGACGTTCTTGCGCCGGGGCGTGGTGGCGGGGCAGCTCGGCCGGCAGTAGATCCCGGTCGTGGCGACGCCGAAGAAGAACTCGCCGTCGAACCGCGCGTCGCGGCTGCACACCGCCTCGTACCTGCTGTCGTCGCTCATCACACCTCCACTGTGCGCCTTGGGAGGGAGGTGTGCTGGCGGAAATCGGACATGGCGCTCGCGGCTCGGCTCCGTGGCGACCGGGGCCGGGCCGGGGGGAATCGTGCAGCCGTGGGGGAGGGGCGTGCGCGGTCCGGTGCCGCGGGTGTCCGGCGCGTACCAGGGGGCTTCGCCGCTCATCCCCCGGCACCCGTGGTGCACGGACCCGGGACCGGAGGCTAGCGGACACGCTCGGGCGGACGTGGCCGGGGGCAGCTCCAGTGCGGTGGACGACTGTTGTACGGAGTCGCGGCGTCACGGAGTAACGGAGTCAGACCGTCGATGGTAAGTTCGGTGACGTGACTGCCGGGTCGGCCATGGGCCACGCACGAGTGAGGCGCCCGGCCTCGGCGTGAGCGCGAGGCGGGCCAGAGCCCCGCCACTTCCTCCGTGTCCTTCCTCCTGGCGCCCGTACGTGGCGCCTGTTCCAGCGGATTCCACGATGCGGAGACACCACCACAGATGCCACACCACGCCCAGCCCCAGCACGACTCCGAGCCCCCGGCCATCGCCGTCCAGCTGAACCACACCGCCGTCTACGCGCACGACCGGCAGCTGTCCGCCGAGTTCATCGCCGCGATCCTGGGAGTGGAGGTCGGAGCGCCGTTCGGCCCGTTTCTGCCCGTCGACCTCGGCAACGGCGTGACGCTCGACTACTACGAGAAGCGCGACGAGCCCATACAGCCGCAGCACTACGCGTTCCTCGTGCCCGATGAGCGGTTCGACGCGATGATCGCCCGTCTGGAAGCGGTCGGCGTCACCTACTACGCCGACCCCGGCCACACCGACCCCGGCCGGATCAACCGTCTCTTCGGCGGCCGTGGCGCGTACTTCGACGATCCCAGCGGCCACAACATGGAGATCATCACCCGGCCCTACATCCGCCCGTAGCCACCGGCTCTGGCCACGGGGCCACCAGCCACGGGGGCGTCCGAAAGGGCGCCCCCGCCGCTTCCCCGGCCGCGCGGCCATCGAGCCGCATCTCCTTGACCAGTTGGTGTCCGCCACCTGACGCGAGCCCGGCGCGGCGGCTGACCGCTCAGCATTCCGCCCGTACGTCCGTCGTCGCACCCGTCTGCTGCCGGGCGGCGTCCACGGTCTGTGCCAGCAGAACGGCGATGGTCATGGGCCCCACCCCGCCCGGCACCGGGGTGATCAGCCGGGCACGTTCACACGCGGAATCGAAGTCGACATCGCCGACGTTGCCGGGGTTGTATCCGGCATCGATCACCACGGCGCCTGGCTTGATGTCCTCGCCACGGATGAGCCGGGGCCGACCCACCGCCGCCACGACGACATCCGCTTCCCGGAGCACCGCGCCCAGGTCGGCGGTCCTGGAGTGGCAATACGTCACCGTCGCGTCCCGGGCCAGCAGGAGCATTCCCACGGGCTTGCCCAGGATCGGACTGCGGCCCACCACCACCGCATGCCGCCCCGCGAGCTCGACGCGGTACTCGTCCAGGAGACGCATGATCCCTCCGGGAGTGCACGACGTGAACCCCGGCAACCCGAAGCTCATCGCCCCGAAGGAGTTCATGGTGACGCCGTCGACATCCTTCTCGGGAGCGATGGCCTCGAACGCCGCCCGCTCATCGATATGAGCCCCGACGGGATGCTGCAGCAGGATGCCGTGCACATCGGGGTCCTGGGACAGAGAGCCGAGGGTGTCGACCAACTCCGCGGTCGTCGTGGCGGCCGGCAAGCCGACGAACCGCGATGCGATCCCCGCCCTGGCGCAACGCGCGCGTTTCATGCGGACGTACGTGGCCGAGGCGGGATCCTCGCCCACCAGCACCGTTGCCAGGCAGGGAGTGACTCCCGTACGTCGAGTGATCTCCGAAGCGTGGCGCGCCGCTTCCGCCACGATGCGCCGGGCGAGACCGGCGCCATCCATGAGCTGGGCCGTCTGTGTCGAGGACAAGGTCGCCTCCCAGGCGTTACCGACTACTCGCCCAGGCGCACGGCATCGACCCGATCGTCAGGCCGCTCCCCGGTGGTGCTCCACCTCAGCGCCAGTCACGGCCCGGACATACTGTAGGGCACCCCGGACGACCCTTGCCGGGCGTTTTTCTCCCCTTCTCCCGCCGCCGTCCATCAGGCGTTTCCCCGCATATGAGCGAATGTGACCCCTGGCCGGACCATGATCCGATGCCCCCTAGACTGTCTCGCAATCCTCACGTTGATCGGAGCACGACATGCGTCGCCTTGCCCTTGCCCTCCTGGCATGTTCAGCCCTCACACTCGCCGGGTGCGCGCAGGACTTTGACCGGGGCCCTGATGGGACAGTCACCGACAAGGTCAAGGACGGGAAGAAGTTCTACCTGGTCGTCGATCCGGCCAAGGGCGGCGAGGAGAAGAAGTTCCGGGTCAGCAAGTACGACTACCACGACTGCAACCGTGGCTCGAAGTACCCCAAGTGCGTTGACGACTAGGGTCCTCCTGACGGATCGTCGCGACGCTGCGGAGATCCGTCGGAAGGGCCCTAAGGGCGATTGAGCCCGAGCGCACTCATCGTCGGCCCCGACCGCCCCAGCGGTCGGGGCCGACGCTCCAGACCGGGCGGCCGGGGTTGGGGTTGCCCGGGTACTCCTCGGCGACGACCAGGTCGAAATCGTGGGCCTGAAGCGCGGGGAGCGCCGTTTCCGGCGGCATCTGTGTGACGTGTGCCCGAAGGCCGGGATGGCGGTCGCGCAGCAGGCCCAGCATGCTGGGCGCCAGGGCGAGGGTGGCCGTCTGGAACGAGGCGATGCGCAGGGCGCCGGTCAGATCGGTCAGGGCGGCGGCGACGGCCGCGAGGGTGCCGCAGTGCTTGAGCTCGCGCAGCAGGCGCAGCCGGTGCAGGTCGAACACGGGCCCCTCTCTCCTCGCTTCGAAGGGCTCGCCATTCATCAGTTCCGCCGATGAATATAGCTGGAAAACATTCGCTGGACCGATGGGAGGTAGCAGCCGCACGCTGGCTGTGTGCCTGCATACGTTTCCTCCACCGCCGAGCCGCCGTGGTTTGCCCGGCCCGCCGCCCGGGCCTGGACTTGTCCGCCCGCCCCCACCGAGGTACGGGATTTCCACGCCTCCCTGTCCGGTTACGCCCCCACCCCGCTCACCGAACTCCCCCGCTCGCCACCGAATTGGGGATCGGGCGGGTCTTCGTCAAGGACGAGTCGGGCCGTCTGGGCCTGCCCGCTTTCAAGGCCCTGGGCGCGTCCTGGGCCGTGCACCGCGCCCTCGCCGCACGGGCCGCACGCGGCGATGCCACCGCGCCCGTCACCCTGGTGAGCGCCACCGACGGCAACCACGGCCGCGCCGTGGCCCGGACGGCACGCCTGCTCGGCCACCGCGCCCGGATCTTCGTCCCACGCGGTGTCCACCCGGAGGCCGTGGCGGCCATCGCCGCGGAGGGGGCGGAGGTCTCCCAGGTCACGGACGCGTACGACGAGGCAGTGCGCCAGGCCGCCGAGGCCGCCGCCGTACCGGACGCGCTCCTGGTCCAGGACACCGCTTGGCCCGGCTATGAACGGATACCGGGCTGGATCGTCGAGGGCTACTCCACCCTCTGCGCCGAAATCGACGAGCAACTCGCGGCCGCCGGAGGGGGACACCCGACCTCATCGCCATCCCGGTGGGCGTGGGCTCGCCGGCCCACGCCGTCGTCACCCACTACCGCAGCCGCCCGGCCGGGCCGCCCACGGCACTGCTGTCGGTGGAACCCACGGCCGCCCCTGCGTCATCGAGAGCCTGACACGTGGCGAACCGGTCAGCGTCACCACCGGCGAGACCATCATGGCCGGACTGAACTGCGGCACCCCCTCCAGCATCGCCTGGCCCCGGCTGCGCGACGGTCTCGACGCGGCCATCGCCATCCCCGACGCCGCGAGCGCCCGTGCGGCGGGCGACCTCGCCCGGCTCGGCGTCTCCAGCGGCCCCTGCGGCGCCGCCTCGCTCGCCGGACTGCGCGCCGCGCTCACCGGCGACGGCGCCGACGAGCGCCGCGCCGCACTGGGCCTCGGCCCCGCCTCCGCCGTGGTGCTGCTGAGCACCGAGGGCAGCGCCGCCAACCCCGCCGCCACCACCGCGGACACCTGAACACCCATCCGCGTCCGACCACCCTCGGGTCCAACCGACCATTCCCGGGAGACAGAACATCACCAGCCCCACCTCCGACACCATCACCGTCGACGGCCACCGACTGTGGCAGTCGCCGATGGACCTCGCCGAGATCGGTGCGTACGACGACGAGCACACCGGGCTGGGCGGGGTGAACCGCCTGGCCCTCACCGACGCCGACGCCGCCGGGCGGCGTCAGGCCATCGCGTGGATGGAGGAGGCCGGGCTGACGGTCGGAACGACCGGATCTCGACCCGCCGTACGCCTACGACGAGTGCCACCGCCGCGCTCTGCCCGACGGCGATGGTCTTCGTGCGTGGTGAGTTACGGCGGGATCAGCCACAACCCGCGCCGCCCCCGCCCCGGCGCGTGTGCCGGGGCAGGGGCGGGGCCACGGTGCGGCCACGCGGATTTACTTCCAGATGGAGTCGACCCACTCCGGGTGGTCGATGAACGGGTTGCGGTTGTGCTGGAACTTTTCGTAGATGACCTCGTTGCGGTTCTTCTCGAAGTCGTCGGGCGGGTCCTCGGCGCTCCACTGCTTCAGTACGGAGAGACGGCCGATGTTGGGCGCGGAGCCGTTGTCGACCTTGTCGTTGGGCTCGAGGTCGGGGAAGCCGTCCTCTCCGTCGTAGCGGACGGCCATGTAGAGGATCATCCGGGCGACATCGCCCTTGACCTGGTCACGCGGTTCGAAGGAGTCGTCGTCGGTGCGGTTGCCCGGGGCGTCGGGCACCTCCTCGCCGCCGTTGTCGAAGTCCTTGTTGCCGCGGGTGCTGTTCACCGTCACATTGGCCGGGCGCAGGTGGTGCAGATCGGTGCCGGGCCCGGTGGCCGTGCCGAAGTCGCCGTGCGACTTCGCCCAGACGTGTTCGCGGTTCCAGTCGTCGGGGTTGCCGCCGCTCGCGTCCTTGGCCTGGGAGCGGCCGGAGTAGAGGAGGATGACGTTCGACGGGTTGTCCGGGTCCTCGTCCGTGGACTTCAGCGCGTCCCACACCTCGTCGTAGGACAGCTTGGTCTGCTCGCTGATGATCGTGTGCAGCGCCGCCTTCAGCTCCGGGCCGCTCTTGCCCGTCGCGTCCTGGTAGTAGTCGTCGGGCGCCTGCACGGCCGTGGGCCGGGTGGTGTCCGCCGTGGCCGGTGTGTCGGCGGCGGCGACCGAAGGGCGGCCACACCGGCCGCGGCCACGACGGCCAGCAGGGGGAGGCGCCGTGACCGGCGCGGGCGATGAGTGGACATGATGTGGGGGGTGTCCTCTCCGAGACGAGTACCCGGACCGCCAACTGGCGCCGCGAGTACGGACGTTCAAGGCACAAGCTCTCGGAGACTCGCATGTGTGACGCCCGAACGTGTGTACGCCATGTGCCTGTTCAGCGTGAATCCGGTGAACGCCCCGGGGGTGCGGAGTGGGCCGACCGACGGGTCTGCCGTCGGGCCGGATCAGCGGAGCTGGCAGTATCGGCGTATGGCTGAACAGATCATCGCCGCGTGTGACGGGGCATCGAAGGGAAACCCCGGGCCCGCGGCCTGGGCATGGGTCATCGCGGGCACCGACGGTGAGGTGGAGCGCTGGGAGGCCGGGCCGCTGGGCACCGCGACCAACAACGTCGCCGAGCTGACCGCGCTGCGAGAGCTGCTGGAGTCCACCGACGCGGGCGTGCCGCTGGAGGTGCGCATGGACTCCCAGTACGCGATGAAGGCGGTCACCACATGGCTGCCGGGGTGGCGGAAGAAGGGGTGGAAGACCGCCTCGGGGTCGCCGGTGGCCAACCGCGAGCTCGTGATGCGCATCGACGAGCTGCTGGACGGCCGCACGGTGGAGTTCGTGTACGTTCCGGCCCACCAGATCGACGGTGACCCGTTCAACGCGGCCGCCGACCGCGCGGCCAGCCACGCGGCCCGTACCCAGCAGCCCGCGGGCACCTCGCTCGGCTCCGCACTGCCACCGCCCGAGGACCGGACGGCGACACGCTCGGCCGGTCGCGGCGGCGCGGTGCGTCCGCGTACGGCGGCGGCGCAAGGGCGGGGGAGGGCCACCGGCTCCAAGAGGAGCACCGGCTCGAAGGGGTCCATCAAGGCCAAGTTCCCCGGCCGGTGCCGCTGCGGCACGCCCTACGGCAAGGGCGAGAGCATCAGCAAGAACCCGACGGCTGGGGTCATCCGTCCTGCGCCACCTGAGCCACGGGGCGGATCAGGGTGGGGTGAAGAGCGCGGGGAAGCGGGGCGCCAGCCAGGGCCTGCGGCCCGATGTGAGGACGCGGCCCCTGGCGACGGCGCTCCACGGCCCGAGGCGGCCCAGCGCCATGAGGAGGAAGGCCACGGGCTCGGTGCGGATGGTGCAGTCCGGGCGGCTCGGCGGGCGCGGTGTGATGGTCACCGTGCCATCGGCGAAGGTGGCGCCGAAGCAGGCGCCACCCCTCAGGTGGATGGCGTAGCGGGCGGTGAGCCCGGCGGCGGCCGTGGTGTCGAGCACCCGTGGCATGGCCGTGATCAGGAAGGGCAGGGTCAGCTCGACCCGGGCCCGGTTGAGCATATGCGGGCGGCCCAGCGCACGGGCGAGGTCATAGCCGTGGCCGAGCATATGGGTCAGCAGATACGACCCCAGTACCTCCAGGCTCATCGGGCCCATCGGCGTGACGAGTTCGCCGTGTGACGCTTGTGACTTGTGTGACGCTTGTGACGCGGGCCGGGCCGCCGACTGGAGGAAGGCGTCGGCCTGCTCCGCGATCATGGCGGCCAGCGGCTCGGCCCGGCGTTCGGCGAACGCGGCGAGCGCGCGCTGGTTCGCCTCCGCCAGCCCCTGCGGTGTGCCGTCCCCGTAGCCGCGTTCCCTCCCGTCCGCGAGGTGCGCCATCAGCTCATTGGCCTGCGCCAGGTGCGCCGCCGCCTCCCCGACCGTCCACCGCGACCCGGGCACCGGAGCCCCGGTGTCGGATGCGCCGCGCAGCGTGGCGGCGATGTCGGCCGCGGTGGCGCGTATCGCCTCGTCCAGGCCCGTGGGCCACGTGCCGCCGTCGCCCTGCCCGCTCACCGATTCCACGCGCCCTCCCTACACCCACCCCGGGAAGCTCCCCGGGGTGGGTACGGTGCCACGTGTCCCACGGTCGCCGGTATCGCATCGCGGATTACGGTGTCAGCACGATCCTGCCGAACACCTCGCCGGTGTCCATCTTCCGGTGCGCCAGCGCGGCTTGCTCCAACGGCAGCAGCTCGTGCACCACCGTATGCAGTTCGCCGCGGCACGCGGCGTCGAACTGCTCGGTCCGCACGGCACGTCGATCGGGCTCGGCCACGGTGGCGGCGCTGAAGGCGGCGAACGACATCGACTTCTGGAACGCCGCCATCATCGCCATACCGAAGTCCGCCGGTGGCATGCCTCCGACCGCGCCGACGGCCACCATGCGACCGTTGGGGTTGAGCCTGGCGAAGAAGGACGGCATGTCCGCACCGGCGATGATGTCGATGATGACGTCGTAGCCGGAGGGAGCGTCGTCGCCTCCCTCGCCGGAGCGGTCCAGCACATGGGTGGCGCCGAGCTTGCGCAACCGGTCGCCGCGCTCGGCCGACGACGTCGTGACCGCCACCGCCCCGGCACCGCCACGCGCCGCGAGCTGGACCGTCATGATGCCGATGCTGCCGGCCGCGCCCCGCACCAGCACCGACTCGCCGGGAGCGAAGTGGGCATGGGACAGGCCGAAGTGGGCCACGATTCCGGAGCTCCCCAGCGTCACCGCGTCGACAGCGGAGAGGCCCGCGGGGAGGGGAAGGATCTCCTCGACCGCGGCGATCGCCTGTTCGACGTAGCCGCCGTTGACGCCGGTGAACGCCCACACGCGCTGACCGACCCATGACGTATCGACGCCGTCGCCGACCGCGGTCACGGTGCCCGCCACCTCGCTGCCGGGGATATGGCCTTCCTTGAAGCCGTAGCCGGCGAGGGTCCCGCGGCGGATCACGGCGTCGGAGCCGCCGACACCGATCGCCTCATTGGCGATCAGCACCTGTCCGGCGGCGGGAGCCGGGACGGGGAGGTCGATGACTGCCAGACCTTCGGGAGGTCCGAACGCCTGGATCGCGACTGCCTTCAAGGTCGTCTCCTTGCTCTGGGTTCGATGGGGTCGGTGGGGGTCGGTGTGATCGACGGGATCGGTGTGATCGACGGGATCGATCGGAACCGGCGCGTGGGACGCTAGCGGACGCCCCCGTCCACTTTGGCTAAAGTGAGAGCGGTGACCGACCCTTTGCCTCACACCCTGCGCTCCGACGCCTCGGACAACCGGGAGCGCATCCTCGAAGCTGCCCGCACGCTGTTCGCCACCGAAGGGCTGAAGGTGCCGATGCGGGAGATCGCCCGGCACGCCGGAGTCGGCCCCGCCACGCTGTACCGCCGTTTCCCGACCAAGCAGACGCTGGCCACCGAAGCCTTCACGGACGAGATGCGCGCATGCCGCGCCATCGTCGACGAGGGGAGTGCCGAGCCGGATCCGTGGCGCGGCTTCTGCCTCGTGATCGAGAAGACCTGTGAGCTGCACGCCCGCAGCCGGGGCTTCACCGAAGCCTTCATGGCGACCTTCCCCGATGCGATGGACTTCGTCGCGGAGCGCGAATACGCGCTGAGGTCGATCGCCGAACTGGCCCACCGCGCCAAGGACACCGGCCATCTGCGCCCCGACTTCGTCGTGGACGACCTGGTCCTCGTGCTGATGGCCAACCGAGGCCTCCACACCCCGTCGAAGGGCGCCCGGGTAGCGGCATCCCGGCGCTTCGCCGCGCTCGTGATCCAGGCGTTCCAAGCCTCCCCGCAGCACTCACCGCTGCCGCCGGTGGCACGCCTGGCCCCCGCGGCGCCACACAAGATCACGTGAAGACACCACTCAGGGCCGACCGGCCCGCGTCGTGTTCCGGCGGCCGACCGCCGCGAGACCGAGGAATCTGGAGGGCCGGGCATGGGCCTGTGGGACAGGGCGCTGGATGGAGCGGGGATCAGCGACCCCAGGTTGCGGGAGGACTATACGCGGCAGCGGAAACTCGTCGCGGGCTACCGGCGCAGCTCCTACCTCGCCGCACGCCTGCTGCTGCCTCCGCCGCTGCTGCCGCACGTGATCGCGGCGACCGCCTTGATGCACCGCACCGACTCCCTCCTCGACAGCGGCCCCGCCGCGGAGCGCGCCGGGGCCTGCGCGGAGTGGGTGAAGGAGGTACGTGACGGCCTGGCCGGTGGCGAGAGCGACCATGCCGCCGTACGGCCGCTGCTGCACACCGTCTCCGCGCACCCCGGGATGCGCGGCCGCGTCGAGGACTTCCTCGACACGACCGCCATGGAGCTGGAGTTCCTGGAGAACGCCCGGGACACCACGGCGATTCGGGGCCTCCTGGCGCACCTGCTCGGCGAGGCCCGCGAGCGCTTGTCCACCAGCCGAGGCCTGGTCGGCCTCGCACCGCCCGAGGGCCGTCCGCTCTTCCGCGCGATGATCGAGATCGAGCTCCTTACGATCACGGCAGCCGTCACCAAGGGCCCCGGTCTTCTCCGCGCCCCCGCCCGTCCGCCCCTACCGGCCACCGCGCGGGTACTGCTCCGGGAGCGCCGCGGCGCCCGTCACCTGCGCTGACCACCACACGCACGCGAGGCCACCGAGCCGGTGGACGGAACAGCACACCTCGCGGTCCATGGCATCTCAGGATGCGCGCGCCTCGTTGGGCTCGCCCGCGTCGGCGGCCGCACCCGTGGTGGCCGCATCCGTGGTGACAGCCGAATAGAAGACGGACTTCTGCTGCTTGGTGCGGTGTGCTCGTCCCTTGGCGACAAGCGATTCGAGAGTGCTGCGCACGACTGTGGGCTTGATCTCGCGCTCCGGAAAAGTCTGACTCAGCGCGGCGGTCACCTCGGCCGCGGAGCGGGGCTCCCCGTGCTGGGCGAGGGCATCACGCACAAGCTCCCGAAGCGTGGGTGCCCCCGCTTCCCGCACTCGCTGACGGCGCGGACGGCTCCCGCCCGACTCCGCCCCCTTCCGCTTGCCACCGGCCGCGTTGGCCTTCTTCCTCGCCTTGCGCGTGGCGGACAGCGTCGCGACCTCGCGCTTCGCGGACGAACCGTCCCCGGAGTCACCGGCCTCACCGTTCTCCGTCGTGTCACCGGCGGCGTCGCCACCAAGGGTTTGCCGCATGCTGAGCAGCAGCGCCCGGTTGTCTTCCAGTACCGCCAATTGCTCTTGCAGCGCCGCGATGTCGGAGCGGAGACGTTCTTGCTCGGCGGAGTTGCGTTCCAGATCGGCGGCGACCTGAGCCGCGTACTGGGACTTCAGGCTGGCGCTATCGGCAGGAGTGTCCACTACGAGCTCCCTTATCTGGGCACGTTGCACGTTGGTGCTGGATGGTACATCCGTGTGAATGCCACGTGGAGCCTGATCCCGTGGTTGAGCCTCGCAAGCCACGTCCTGACGTACCGTCAGCCAGACTCCGAACGTTGCGACGACACACCTCCGGGCCGAGCCCGGTCACGCTCGGGCCCTCTTGGCGTACTGGCGGCACTCTCCGGTGAAGACGGTGGCCAACTCGGAGGCGATCACCGACGCCGACAGCTCAGCCGCGGACACTCCGTTCACCCCGGCCGGATCGCGGTAAACCTGCAGCGCAAGCCCTTCCGTCACCGCGGCGAGGCGAACAGCCACGGGCCACGGATCCAGCTCCGCCGCGACCTCGCCGCACTCCTTGCCGTTGTGGACGGCCTGGGCGATGTCCTTGCGCAACTGCCGACCCGTCTCGACGTCGACCTCGGCGAGGGCGGGGGCGTCCAGGGCGCGGCCGGCGAACGCCCTGGTGACCCGGAATTCGGTGCGGCGCGTCTCGTCCAGGGGGATGAACTCGGTCATCGCCTCGGCCAGTACGTGTGAGATGGGCTGCTGGTGCTCGGCCCCGGCCCGGATCCGCTCGTCGGCCCGGCTCCGGATGGCGGCGCTGACCTCGTGGAAGGCGTGCAGCAGCATCTCGTCCTTGCTGCGGAAGTAGTGCTGCACCAGTCCGACGGACATCCCGGCCGCGGCGGCGGTACGGGCGATGGTGACGGCGTCGAGCCCCTGTTCAGAGATGAGCCCGCAGACGCTACGGGCGATCTGGTGTCGGCGCTCGTCATGGTCGGCGGTCCTCGGCACTTGATAACCGTATCACCGTACGGTAATAACCGTATGGCCATACGGTTATTCGTTCCGTCTCTGGAGGAAACGTGAGGAACCCCATGCGCCACCGCTTACGGCGCGCGGCCGCGAGCACCGTGGCCCTGGTGCTCGGGCTGCTGCTGTCCATGCCCGCCGCCCCTGCCGCCGCGGCTTCCGCCCACACGGCCTCGGGCCGGCCCGGCCGTTATGCCGCCATCGACGACTACATCCGTGACCGGATGAAAGCCACCCACGCACCCGGGATCTCATACGCGGTGGTCGGCCCCGGGGGCCGGTCCATCAGCGATCCTGGGGAACCGACGGGCGCGGACGGCGCGTCACGGCCGAAACGCCTTTCCTGTGGGGCTCGGTCGCCAAGCCGATCGCCGCCACCAGTGTGATGGTGCTCGTGCAGAACGGACGGCTCCGCCTCGACGACCGGGTGGTCGACCATGTGCCGGACTTCCGGTTCGGGGGTGCCGCACACGCGTCCAGGGTCACGGTCCGCCACCTCCTCAACCAGACCTCCGGCATACCCGGGTCGGCCACCCTCCACGTCACCGACTGCTTCGCCCCGACTGCCCCCGCCCGGCGGAGCGCACGCGCGCCCTCAACGGCGTGCGGCCGATCGGCCCGCCCGGCACCAAGTACGCCTACACCAGCGCCAATTACCTCGTCCTCACCGCCGTGGTCGAGGCCGTGACAGGTCGCTCCTTCGCGGACCACCTCAGGCAGGCCGTGCTCGACCCGGCGGGCATGGACGACGCCATCGCCGACCAGGCATCGGCGCGCCACCAGAACCTGCCCCGGGACACCAGCTCCTGTGGGGTGTGCCGGCCGCGATCGCCGACGGCGTGGACGACCACGGCGCGGGCTACGGCTATCTGGGCGGGAGCCTCCACGACCTGGCCGCCTTCGCCGCGTTGCAGCTCCGCGGCGGTACGACCGCCGACGGTGACACCGTCCTCACCCCCGAATCCGTGAGGCTGATGCGTGCGGAGGGCAGGCTCTGGCCCACCGGCACCGCGACGGGCTACGGATTGGGCTGGCGGGTCGGCGGGCTGGACGCACCACTCGGCGACGCCATCTGGCACACGGGTGCCACTCCTGGCTACTCGGCCATGCTGTTCCTCTTGCCGAAGCGTGACATCGCCATCGTCCTTCAGCAGAACCTTTACGGGCTCCTCGATGACGAGGCGGTCATGCGGGTCGGCTTCGGCGCCGCTCGGATCCTCGCGGGCGGCCAGGCGCCCACGAGTACCACATTCGCGTCCCCGTACTACTGGACCGTTTTCGGCGCCACCGCGTGTGCCATGACCCTGATCCTGACGGCTGTTCGCTCGGCCCTGCTCCTGCTCCGCCCTGCCACGCCCGGTGCCGGGCCGCGCCGCACCATCCTGACCGTCGTGTGGTGCGTGGCGGGCGGGCTGCCGTGCGCCGCCCTGGCCTGGGCCGTGGACCGGATGAGCCCGGAACAGCTCATCAACTGGGTGCCCGACATCTTCATATCCGTATGTGTCGCGGCGGCCGCCGGAGCCGCGACCCTCATCCTCCGTCTTGTCCTCGCGATCCGTGCCGCCCGCGTCGGTCGCTCGCAGTCCCCAACGGCCGTGCGAACACGATGAACACACCTGCGGGAGGCAGACCGCGTGCGGCATCATGATCACTCGTCGTCCCGGACCGGCGCGGTGCTCGGCGCGCCGCCAACCGGCCAAGCATGTGAAAGGAACCACGGATGACCTTGGACGCACGACCGATACGCACCGGCGCGGACTCAACGGCGGGCGCGGTGGCGGACGACCTCCCCGCCACGATGCGCGCGGCGCGGTTCGACACGGCGGCGGGCACCTTGAAGGTCGAGAATGTGCCGGTGCCCCGGCCCGGAGTGGGCGAGGTCGTGGTCAAGGTGGCCGCGTGCGGCATCTGCCAGTCGGACCTGAGCCAGCTCGACGGCCATATCCCGCCCCGGCTGCCGGTGGTCACCCCAGGGCACGAGGCGTCGGGCGTGGTGGCGGCGGCCGGCGACGGCGCCGGGCACTGGAAGGCGGGGGACCGGGTGGTTCTGGGCGCGGGGAAGGCGTGCGGGACGTGTCCCGCCTGCCGGTTCGGCGGTGGCACGAACACCTGTGAGGACCTTCAGGTGATGGCCTTCCACTACGACGGGGCCTGGGCCGAGTACGTCCTGACCGACGCCACCACGCTCATCGCCGTGCCCGAGTCCGTACCCCTGGAACACGCCGCCGTGCTCGCCGACGCCGTCTCCACCCCGTACGGCGCCATCGACACCGCCCAGCTGCGGTCCGCCGAATCCGTGGGCATCTGGGGGCTGGGCGGGCTGGGCACCCACCTCGTGCAGCTCACCCGCGTCTGCGGCGCCTCCCCGATCGTCGCCCTCGACCCCCTCCCCGCCGCCCGCGAGCGCGCCCTCGCCCTGGGCGCCGACTTCGCGCTCGACCCGACGGACGGTGACACCAAGGTCAGGCTGAAGGAGATCACGGCAGGCAAGGGGCTGGACGTCGCCTTCGACTGCGTCGGCCGTACGCCCTCCTTCACCCAGGCGGAGCGCGCCCTCGGCCACCGGGGCCGCCTGGTGCTCGTCGGGATCTCGCCCGACCCTCTGGCCGTGGGCCCGGAGCTCCACTTCGTGCGCAACCGCCACACGGTGATCGGACACATCGGGTATCGCATGGAGCATCTGGAGGACCTGGTCGAGCTCACCGCCCGGGGCCGTCTGGACATCTCCGGGTCGGTCAGCGCGATCCTGCCACTGGAGGAAGTGAACGAGGGCATCCGCCGGTTGCGGGAGCGGGAGGGCAACCCGATCCGCATCCTGCTGCGGCCCTGAGCTTGTTCTTTTTCTTCCGGCCTCGAATGGCGTGTCGAACTGAGTCGCTCAGCTGGGGGTTCGCCGGACGTGGGAGCGGCCTTCGTCTGATCATGTGCTCCGACCAAGGTGCACGTGACCACGACGAAGGCCGTGAGGGTGAGTCTGCTGCCTGATGTTGTCCGGAGGGAAGCTTTCGCGGAAGCGTCACGCTTCCGGGGCGAGTTCTACGAGTGTCTGACCACGCGGCGCGACGAGTTGTTCGAGCTGGTGGACGCGGTGCTGTGTGCGGACGGTGCGGTGAAGTCCCCCGTGGACTTGACGCTGGTGCCCGAGCATCGTCGTGGGCATGGAGCGATGTACGGCGGCTTGAACCACGGCCGGATCGACGTTGGCCGGCTACGGACGGTGCTGGCCGGCCTGCCGCTGCCGCGTTTCGACGGCGGGCGTCTGGTCCTGGCGGTTGATGTGTCACCGTGGCTTCGGTCGGACGCGCCGTGTTCGGCGGAGCGCCTGTTCTGCCACGTCTACGGCCGCGCCAAGACGGCATCGCAGTTCATTCCGGGCTGGCCCTACTCCTTCGTGGCCCTGCTGGAGCCGGGCGCCACGTCCTGGACCGCGATCCTGGACGCGGTCCGGCTGGGCCCGGCGGACGACGCGACCGCGATCACCGCCGCCCAGCTCCGAGGAGTCGTTGAACGGCTCATCGCCGCAGGCCAGTGGCAGGCTGGCGATCCGAACATCCTGATCGTGAGCGATGCGGGCTACGACGTCACCCGCCTGGCCTGGGTCCTGCGCGACCTGCCGGTCGAACTGGTCGGCCGCGTCCGCTCCGACCGCGTCATGCGCCTACCGAAACCACCACGGATGCGCGGCGTCAACGGCCGGCCACCCAAGCACGGCCCGGAATTCCGCTTCACCAAGCCGGAGACCTGGCCCGAGCCCGCGATCACCACCGTCAACGACACCACCAACTACGGCAAGGCCGAGACCCAGGCGTGGGACCGGGTCCACCCAAGGCTCACCCACCGCTCCTCCTGGCTCGACCACGACGGTGAACTGCCCCTGGTCGAGGGGACGTTGACGCGGTTGAAGGCCGAGCATCTGTCGAAGGACCGGGAAGCAGCGCCGGTGTGGTTATGGTCCTCCAAGACCGATGCCACCCCGGACGACGTAGACCGCTTCTGGCAGGCATTTCTCCGTCGCTTCGATCTGGAGCACACCTTCCGGTTCGCGAAGCAGACCCTGGGCTGGACCACTTTGAAACTCCGTACTCCCGAGGCGGCGGACCGCTGGACCTGGATCCTGATTGTTGCTCACGCCCAGCTCCGGCTCGCCCGCCCGCTCGCCGCGGACCTCCGTCGGCCCTGGGAGAAACCCACCGTCCCCGACCGGCTCACCCCGGTCCGGGTCCGCCGAGGGTTCAGGAACATCCGCGCTCACCTCGCCTGCCCGGCCCGTGTTCCCAAACCGCGAGGAGCCGGCCCCGGACGGCCGCCCGGCGCCAAGAACAAACACCGGGCACCCCGCTACGACGTCGGCAAGACCGTCAAACGCCCCGAGACCCTCAAGGCCATCGGCAAGCCCGGAAGATCTTGGTAGATAAAGAACAAGCTGAGAGCCTGTGTCATATCCCGGCCGCGCGGGCGGTTTGCTCGACCCGTGCGCGTACCCAGGCCAGGAAGGCCCGCACCTCCGCGGTGGGCAGTGGAATCGCGGAGGAGCGGGGGCGCTCGAAGCTGCGCACCGCGGCCTCGACGAGCGGCCGGAACTCCTCCTCGGCCAGGGCGACTTCCCGCGCCGCCGTGCGCTTGGCCATCCAGCGGCCCGTACGGCAGAACACCACCGAGCGGCAGCCGTTGAGCACGCGGTTGTCCGCGAGGTGACCTTCGCCGTCGCTGTGCTCACGGACGGAGGCGCGGACCGCGGCGAGCAGATCCGGGCGATCCGGTGCGGCGATCACCTCACGGGCCGGGCGGCCGAACAGCGTCAGCCCGGTCTGATGGGCCACGGAACGGTCGATGACGTACCAGAACGCCGGGGAGCGCGCCGCGTCGACGTCGGCCCGGTTCGGCAGCAACGGGCCGGTGTTGAGGTCCAGAAGGTACCCGGCAGCACCGGAGGGGTGGCGGACGAAATCCGTTCCGTAGACCACCAGTTCCAGCCCCGCCGCCGGGCAGGGCAGATGGGGGTGGGCGAGGGCCCCGGCCAGGTCGTGCAGGGCCGGACCGGGCAGTGACGGCTCCACGACGACCGTCACATCGATGTCGCTGCGCCCATGCCGGTAGTCCCCGAGCGCGAGGGAACCGACCGCGAGGACACTCACCAGATGCGGCCCGCACACCGTGCGGGTGCGCCGGACGAGTTCTTCCAGATAGGGCCGCGGTTCGGTGGGGAGGGGCCGCGGATCCTCGCGCATATGGGCCACGTGCCCAGTATCCCCGGTGTGAGGTGCGTGGACTTGCGTTTCTTGAGGCAGGAGGGGACACCCGATTCCCGCTACATGGGCCATTCATCCCCTATTGTGCCTTTTGTTGCAGAGCCTTCGTGAGCGGGACGGAGTCGGGACATGGCCTTCGTGTCCGGCATGGGCTCCCTGGTACCGCTGCTGGCCGTGTGTGCCGGGTACTTCATGGTCATCCTGGACGTGACGGTCATCAACGTGGCCGTACCCGTGATCGGCCGGGAGCTGTCGGCCTCGCTCACCGGCATCCAGTGGATCACTGACGGATACACCCTGGTCTTCGCCGGGTTCCTGCTGAGCGGCGGTGCGCTGGGGGACAGGCTGGGAAACCGCCGGATCTTCTGCACCGGCGTGGTGGTGTTCACGGTGTCCTCGGCCGCGTGCGCCTTCGCGCCGAGTGCCCCCTTCCTCGTCGCCGCCCGGGTGGCGGAGGGCCTCGGCGCGGCGCTGATCGTGTCCGGCTCGCTGGCCCTTCTCCAGCAGGCGTATCCGGCTCCGAACGCCCGCTCGCGGGCGTTCGGGGTGTGGGGCTCCATCGCGGGGATCGCGGCCTCGACGGGGCCGCTGCTGGGCGGGCTGCTGGTCTCCACCGTGGGCTGGCGGTGGGTGTTCCTCATCAATCTGCCCGTCGGCGTCGCCTGTCTGGCGCTGACGCTGCGTCGCGTGGCCCCCTCCGGCCGGCTCACCACCCGGCCTCTCGACTGGCCGGCACAGTGCGCCGTCGTGGCGGCGGTGGCCTCGCTGACCGCCGCGCTCAACGAGGCCGGCCGGCGCGGATGGTCCGATCCCGCCGTTCTCGCCGGGGTGGGCCTGTCCGTACTGGCCGCCACGGCGTTCGTGGTGCGCGAGCGACTGGCCCGCTTCCCCGCCCTGCCGACGAGCCTGCTGCGCTCCCGCGCGCTGGGCGGCGGAGCCGTCATCGGCCTGCTGTTCAATTTCGGCTTCTACGGCATGGTGTTCACCGCCAGCCTGGACTTCCAGCACCAGCGCGGCTACAGCGCCCTCGCCACCGGCCTGGCGCTGTTCCCCGCGGTCGCGATGACCATGTTCGCGTCCGTCCTGTCCGGACGGCTGGCCCGCACGACCGGCGACCGTCCGCTGGTGTGCACCGGCATGCTTCTGGCGGCCCTGGGGCTGGCGGGCTGGGTCGCGGCGGGAGCCGAGCCCGGCTACCCGCTGCTGGTGGCCCCGATGATGGCAGCGGGATTCGGCACCTCGTTCGCGCTCACCGGCTCCGCCTCCACCGTCATGGGCGCCGCGCCCCCGGCGTACGCGGGGACCGCCTCCGCGCTGTTCAACACCACCCGCCAGCTCGGCAGCGCCACCGGCGTGGCGCTCGGCGGCACCTTGCTCGCCACGGCCGCCGACTACAGTGAGGGACTGCGCACCAGCATGGCCATCGGCGCGCTCGCCTATCTGACCGCCGCGGGTCTCGCGTGGTTCTGCGTACCGCCCAGGCCCGGGAGCGAGGCGCCTGACGCCGAGGCCCACGCGGGGTGATCGAGGCGTCAGGCCCCCGCCCGGCGGGTGGGACCGGCCGCGCGGCCCGGTCAGCGGGGCCAGGGCCGCGACATCGCCGCGGTGCGCCGCCACGGCGGCGCGCAGCGTCATGGGACGACGCTACGGCCCCGCCACGTCCGACCGGCAAGCTGCGCCCGGAGGGTCAGGCGGCCATGGCCGGCAATCCGGGCAACAGCTTCTCGAGCGTGATGGGGAAGTCCCGCACACGCACTCCCGTGGCGTTGAACACCGCGTTGGCCACCGCCGCACCGGATCCGCAGATGCCCACCTCACCGATGCCCTTCGCGCCGAGGACATTGGCCTTGTCGTCGTAGCCCTCGAGGACGACGGCATCGATGTCGGCGGGGATGTCGCCGTGGACCGGCACCAGATACCCCGCGAAGTCCCGGTTGACGAAGGCGCCGGATCGCGGGTCGACGACGGCCTCTTCCTCGAGGGCCGCGCCGACACCCCAGATCATGCCGCCGATCAGCTGCGAACGGGCCGTCTTCGGGTTGAACACACGGCCCACCGAGAACACGCTGAGCATCCGCCGCAGCCGGATCTCGGCGGTGTCCGCGTCGACGCCCACTTCGGCGAAATGGGCCCCGTAGGTGTTGATCGAGTAGTTCGAGTAGTTCGGATCGTCGCCCATGAAGCGGGTCTGGCCCTCCGCCTCCACACCGTCGGGATGGTGGCGCGCGACGATCTCGCGCAGCGCCTCGGACGCGCCACCGATGGTCACGTCGCCCTCGGAGAACACGGCCTCCGCCGGGTCCTGGCCGTGCAGCGGGGAGCGTGTGTCGCCGCAGGCCGCGTCCAGTAGCCTCGTGCGCAGGGCCGCGCACGCCCGGTGCACCGCGGTGGACGAATTGGTGGCGCCCCACGAGCCGCCGGACCCCCAGCTGGAGGGGTGATCGGAACGCCCGAGGTCGACCCGCACCCGTTCCAGCGGCAGCCCGAGTCCCTCGGCTCCGACCTGGGTCAGAATGGTGTACGTGCCCGTACCGATGTCGGTCATGTCCGTCTGGATGACGGCGGTGCCGTCCGGCTCCAGCCGCACCCGCACGGTCGTCGGCCCCTGGAAGTGTCCCCGGATGGCGGCCGACATGCCGTAGCCGATCAGCCACCGGCCCTCGCGCACACTCGCGGGCGTGGCCGGGCGGTTCTCCCAACCGAACCGGCGCGCGCCTTCGCGCAGGCACTCCACCAGGTGCCGGTCGCTGTACGGCACGTTCCGCTCGGGATCGACGGTGGGCTCGTTGCGGATCCGCAGCTCGACCGGGTCCATCCCGAGCGCATCGGCCAGCTCGTCCATCGCCGACTCGACCGAGAGCATGCCCGGTGCCTCGCCCGGCGCGCGGACGTCCGTCCCGCGCGGCAGGTCGAGCGCCGTCAGGCGGTGGCTGGTCAGCCGGTGGGGCGCGGCGTAGAGGCTGCGGACGGTGGCGGCGGTCTGCTCGGCGTACTCGACGTCGGGGTTGGTGTGCATGGTGACGTCGTGGGCGATCGCGGCCAGCCGCCCATCGCGCCCCGCGCCCAGCCGGACCCGCTGGTCCGACGTGGGGCGCATGCCCACGAGCTGGAAGACCTGCTGGCGGGTCAGCGTGACCTTGACCGGCCGGTCCAGCGTGCGGGCGGCGAGCGCCGCCAGGATCGTCTCGGAATGGATGCCCAGCTTGGAGCCGAAGCCGCCGCCGACGAAGGGGGTGACGATGTGCACCCGCTCCGGGTCCATCATCAGCGTGCCGGCGACCGAGTCCCGCGCCGCGTCGGTGATCTGGCAGCTGACGTAGACCACCAGGTCCTCGCCGCGCGGTGCCACCATGGACGCGTTCGGCTCGATCGGCATCGAGAACTCGTACGGCGTCGTGTACCGCTGGTCGACCTTGACCTCCGCACCCGCGAACCCGGCGTCGAAGTCGCCGACCGCGGTGTCGGTGGGGAGACCGGCGTTGACCGTCTTCGGGATGTAGGTGTCGTCCTCGAACTCGCCGAAGTCGAAACGGCCCCGCCCGACGCGGTATTCGACCTCGACCAGGTCGGCCGCGTCCCGGGCCTGCTCGAAGGTCTCGGCGACGACCAGCGCCACCGGCTCGCCGTAGAAGTGGATGTCGGGGCCGGTCAACATCGGCTGTGCGCGCCAGTATTCGAACGAAATGGACTCGTCGCGGGGGCCCTGCGCCGGGGCGTTGCGGTGGGTCATCACCAGGTGGACACCGGGCGCGCCTTCCGCGTCCTCGGTGTCGATCCCGGTGATGCGGCCCTTGCCGATCGTCGCGCCGACGATGAAACCGTAGAGCGGCTGGCCGGCCTCCCAGTGCTCGTAGGCGTAGGCGGCCCGGCCGGTGGCCTTCAGCGGGCCGTCGACGCGGTTCACAGCTTGCCCGATCATCTCGCCTCCTCAAAGGCTGTGTCATATCCCCGGCCGGGCGTGCGACGTCTGGCACGCGCCCCCAGCTACCGCTGGGAGGTGCCCCCTGACGCCGCACGCTGATCCGGCCGGGGATATGACACAGGCTCTCGGCTTGCCCCGGCCGCTTGCGCCAGCGTGCGGCACAGCGTGCGCTTGGCCAGCTCGATCTTGAAGTCGTTGTGGCCCCGCCCGACCGCGCCGCGCAGCGCCGCCTCGGCGGCGGCGCGATAGGTGTCCATCGTGGCCGGGCGGTCGGTCAGCGCGTCCTCCGCCTCGACGGACCGCCACGGCTTGTGCGCCACACCGCCGAGCGCCACCCGCGCCTCTCGGATCGTTCCCCGGTCGGCCGAGACCACGGCCGCCACCGAGACCAGCGCGAACTCGTACGACGCCCGGTCCCGCACCTTGCGGTAGACCTGCCGGCCCGGCAGGGGCGGGGGCAGCAGCACGCCCGTGATCATCTCGTCGTCACCCAGCACGGTCTCGATGTGCGGCGTATCGCCCGGCAGCCGGTAGAAATCCGTGATGGCGACGCGGCGCGCCGATCCATCGGCCCGCAGCAGCTCGATCTCCGCGTCGAGCGCGGTCATCGCGACGGCCATGTCCGAGGGGTGGGTGGCGATGCAGGACTCGCTCGCGCCGAGGATCGCGTGGATCCGGTTGAACCCGCCGATCGCCGCACACCCCGATCCGGGGTCGCGCTTGTTGCAGTCCGCGGCCGTGTCGTAGAAGTAGGGACAGCGCGTGCGCTGCACCAGGTTTCCCCCGGTGGACGCCTTGTTGCGCAGCTGCCCCGAGGCGCCCGACACCAGCGCCTCCGACAGCGCCGGATAGCGGGTGCGCACGCGGGGATCGGCGGCCACGTCGGAGTTCCGCGCCTGGGCGCCGATGCGCAGTCCGCCGTCCGGCAGTTCCTCGATGTCCCGCAGCGGAAGCCGGCTGATGTCGACCAGATGGCTGGGGTATTCGACGTCGAGCTTCATCAGGTCGAGCAGATTGGTGCCGCCGCTGATGAACTTCGCGCCCGGCCGGGCCACCGCGGCGACGGCGGCCCGGGTGTCGGTTGCCCGCTCGTAGGTGAAGGACCTCATGTGGCGCCTCCCTCCGCGCTGCCGCGGATGGCCGCGACGATGTTCGGATAGGCGGCGCACCGGCAGATGTTGCCGCTCATCCGCTCGCGGATCTCGTCGTCGGTCAACGCGACCCGTGGCGAGGACACATCGGCGGTGACATGGCTGGGCCAGCCCGCCTCCACCTCGGCGAGCATGCCGACGGCCGAACAGATCTGGCCGGGGGTGCAGTAGCCGCACTGGAAGCCGTCGCACTCGACGAAGGCCCGTTGCATGGGGTGCAGATGGTCGGGGTCGCCCAAGCCCTCGATCGTCATGATCTCGTCGTCCTCGTGCATCACGGCGAGTGTCAGGCAGGAGAGGACGCGTCGGCCGTTGATCAGCACCGTGCAGGCGCCGCACTGCCCGTGATCACACCCCTTCTTGGTCCCGCTCAGGCGCAGATGTTCGCGCAGCGCGTCGAGCAGCGAGGTCCGCGGATCCACCTCGAGCTGCCGCACCTGATCGTTGATGTTCAGCTTGATCGCCGAGGGCGGGGCCATCTCGCCCTGGCCCCGCCGCATGGCGTGCGTATCCGAAGCGCTCATCACGGCCCGCCTTCCTCACTAGGTGCAGGTGTAGGCGTCACCCCGGATGTGCGGCGCGACTGCCGGGCACGCGCCCTGTCTCCAGGCTCTCGCAAGAAGGCGGACGTCGCACCGCGAGGACGTCGGTGACGGTGGGTCGCTTCTTGGTGGCTGACGGTGCCGTGGCCGTCCGCGCCCCGGGGACCGCAGGTGTAATACGGGCGGCTCCCGGGCACCCGCGCCCTCGATAAGGATCACGCCTGTCAAGAGAGCGGGCCCGGTCCGCAATGCCTGGCCGGGACCGCGGAACGGAAGGCCATGAGCAGCGGTTTCATGGGTCCGGGGGACTTCGGTCCAGACCCGTTCGAGGAATTCATGGCACGGTTCCTCGGCGGCGGACCGCGCCCCGGCCTCCGCCATATCGACATCGGCCGCCTGATGAGCGACCCTGCCCGGCAACTCGTCGCCAACGCGGCCACCTACGCCGCCGAGCACGGCAGTGCCGATCTGGACACCAAGCATCTGCTGCGTGCGGCGCTGGCCACCGAGCCGACCCGGGGGCTGCTGGCGGGGGCGGGCGCCGACACCGACGCGCTGGCCGCGGAGATCGACCGGATGAGCGGCGAGGGGCCGCGGCGCACCCAGCTGTCCGTCACCCCCGCGGTCAAGCGCGCCCTGCTGGACGCGCACGAACTGGCCCGTGCGAACGGCGCCTCCTACATCGGCCCCGAGCATGTGCTCGGGGCGCTGGCCGCCAACCACGACTCCACGGCCGGCCGCATCCTCAACTCCCTGCCCCTGGACCCCGCGGCGGCCCAGGGCGGACCGCAGAGCGCACCGGGCCAGCCGTCGGCCGGCAGGGCGGCCGGGCAGCAGTCCGGACGACGGCAGAACACACCCACCCTCGACAAGTTCAGCCGCGATCTGACCGACCTCGCCCGCGCGGGGCGGATCGACCCGGTCATCGGCCGCGAGCAGGAGATCGAGCAGACCGTCGAGGTGCTGTCCCGCCGGGGCAAGAACAACCCCGTGCTGATCGGCGACGCCGGTGTCGGCAAGACCGCCATCGTGGAAGGGCTCGCCCAGCGCGTGGCCGAGGGAGACGTCCCCGACATCCTGCTGGACCGCCGGGTGGTCGCCCTGGACATGTCCGCGGTCGTCGCCGGCACCCGCTACCGCGGCGACTTCGAGGAGCGGCTGAGCGGCATCATCGACGAGATCCGCACCCACTCCGAGGAGCTGATCGTCTTCATCGACGAGTTGCACACCGTGGTCGGCGCGGGAGCGAGCGGTGGCGAGGGCGGTTCCATGGACGCGGGCAACATGCTCAAGCCCGCCCTGGCCCGTGGCGAGCTGCATGTCATCGGCGCCACCACACTGGAGGAGTACCGCCGCCACATCGAGAAGGACGCGGCGCTGGCCCGGCGCTTCCAGCCCATCCTGGTCCCGGAGCCCTCCGCCACCGACGCGGTGGAGATCCTGCGCGGTCTGCGCGACCGCTACGAGGCCCATCACCAGGTCCGCTTCACCGATGAGGCGCTGCTCGCCGCCGTGGAGCTGTCCGACCGCTACCTCACCGACCGGTTCCTGCCCGACAAGGCCATCGACCTGGTGGACCAGGCCGGTGCCCGGGTGCGGCTGCGCTCGCGTACCAAGGGCACCGACACCCGCAGCCTGGAGCGCGAGGTCGAGCAGCTGACCCGGGACAAGGACCAGGCGGTGGCCGCGGAGGAGTACGAGCGGGCCGGCGAACTGCGCGACCGCATCGGCGAGTTGAGCCGCCGGATCGAGGCCGACGGCGGCACCGAGCCCGACGACGGGCAGAGCCTGGAGGTCACCGCCGAGGACATCGCCGAGGTGGTCTCCCGCCAGACCGGGATCCCGGTCAGCAGCCTCACCCAGGAGGAGAAGCAGCGCCTGCTCGGCCTGGAGGAACACCTCCGCGAGCGGGTCATCGGGCAGGACGAGGCCGTCGGCGCGGTCGCCGAGGCGGTGCTGCGCTCCCGGGCCGGCCTCGCCGACCCCGGCCGCCCCATCGGCAGCTTCCTCTTCCTCGGCCCGACCGGTGTGGGCAAGACCGAACTCGCGCGGGCGCTGGCCGAGGCGCTGTTCGGCAGCGAGGACCTGATGGTCCGCCTGGACATGAGCGAGTACCAGGAGCGGCACACCGTCAGCCGGCTGGTCGGCGCCCCACCCGGGTACGTCGGCCACGAGGAGGCCGGGCAGCTCACCGAGGCGGTGCGCCGCCGCCCCTACGCGCTGCTCCTGTTCGACGAGATCGAGAAGGCACATCCGGACGTGTTCAACACACTGCTCCAGGTGCTCGACGACGGCCGGCTCACCGACGCCCACGGCCGCACGGTCGACTTCCGCAACACGGTCGTCGTGATGACCAGCAACCTCGGTTCCGAGGCCATCGGCGGGCGCGGCGCCCTCGGCTTCGGGACCGCGGACGCCGAGACGGACGAGCAGGCCCGGCGCGAGCGCGTCCTGCGGCCGCTGCGCGAGCACTTCCGCCCCGAGTTCCTCAACCGCATCGACGAGATCGTGGTCTTCCGGCAGCTCACGGACGAGCATCTGCGCCAGATCACCGATCTGCTGCTGGAGGAGACCCGCCGCCGGCTGCACGCCCAGGACGTCACCGTGGAGTTCGCCCCGGAGGCCGTCGACTGGGTCGCGCGGCGCGGCCACGAACCCGCGTACGGTGCCCGGCCGCTGCGCCGCACCATCCAGCGGGAGGTGGACAACCGTCTGTCGCGGCTGCTGCTGGACGGCGAGATCCCGGCCGGCGCCCGGGCCCGGGTGGAGGTCGCGGACGGACAGCTGGTGTTCCACACCGACACCGCCTCGAACGCCAAGCAACTGTGACGCTCACGGTGTGCCGCGAACGCCGGGCGGTGTCCGGCCACTCTTCCGCCGTATGGTGGGAAGAGTCCACCGGCGCCTCGAACGGGGTGGCGGACCGGGGGAGCCGGCGCGCCGCGGGCGGAAAGGAGCGCATCGGACATGGACCAGCAGAATCCGCACCCTGACCGCACTCCCGGGCCTCCCGGGCCTCCCGGGCCTCCCGGGTCTGCCGGGCCTCCCGGGCCCCCCGGAAGTCCTGGGTCTCCTGGACTTCGGCCGAGCGTGGGCGTGCCCCGGGCGAGACCCCACCGGCCGAGGGTGGCCTCTCGGAAGCGGGCCCCCGCGAGACGTACAACCCCACGAAGGGCTGGTCGAAGGGTCCCACGATCGTCATTTGGCTCTTCGTGGCGCTGTTCGTGACCTTCTGCATCGCGTTCGCGGTCGCCGTGCTGGGGTGATCTGAGGCGAGTCGGGGTGAACGCGAACATCGGCCCCCCTCGCGGCATGCCACGGCCCCGAGGGCCAAGCCCTCGGGGCCGTGGGAGATCTTCCCGTCAGCGGATCAGCTGCCGAAGCGGGCCTTCAGGAGCTGCTTGCCCAGCTCAGCTCCCTTGCGGCTGTCCGCCTGGGCCTTGCGGAACAGCTCCGCGACCTCGGTGTCCTTCTCCCGTTCCGCGTCCCTGATGTAGGTCTCCATGCGCAGCGCGTTGCTCAGGCATGCCTCGACGTACCAGACGAGGTTGTAGTCCTTGTCCTTCGTGCCGGTGGCCTCGCCGGTTTCGGCGGTGTGGGTCATGGTGTCTCTCTCCTTTCCACTGACTCAGGGCCGAGTGCCCCTGACGGCCTGGGTGATGCATGGATCGGCCGTGCTCGCGCCGCTGATCGCGGGTGACGTTCGCCTTTCGGACCGGCTGGGAACACGGGGGTGGACGCGAAGGAGGCCACGCTGATGCACGACGACCACGAAGCGCCGAGGAACGGCGGCCGTGAGGCTCGGTCCGGCCGTGTGGAGACCCGCGAGGAGCGGGCCGACCGCAAGTGGGCCGAGTTGCTCCAGGAGGTGAGGGTGACGCAGACGGGCGTGCAGATTCTGTTCGCGTTCCTGCTCACGGTCGCCTTCACCCCGCGCTTCCAGGACCTGGGCCAGGTGGACCGGGACATCTACGTCGTGACCGTCCTCCTGGGGGCGGCGGCGACCGGCGCGTTGATCGCACCGGTTTCCTTGCACCGGATCGTCACCGGACGCCGGCTGAAGCCGGAAACGGTGGACTGGGCCTCCCGCTTCACCGTGGCCGGGCTGGTGCTGTTGCTGTGCACGGTGGCGTCGGCGCTGCTGCTGATCCTGCGTGTCGTCGTGGCCGGTACCACCGCCTTCTGGCTGGCCGTCGCGGCCCTGCTCTGGTTCGTGATCTGCTGGTTCGTACCCGCGGCGTGGCTTTTCCACCGCTCGCGCAAGAAGCGCTGAGGAGCGCTGGGCAGTGCTGAGGAGCGTCGAGCAACGCATGGGGGCCGTTTTCTTCGCAGGTGGCGGGGCACTCGTCCGGCATGGACCACATGGAGGCTCCGATTCTGGAGGCCCTGGCTCGCTACCACGAGCGGGGGCTCTTCCGTTCACTCCGCCCGGGCACAAGCAGGGCAGGGGCGCTGACCCGGAGGTCGTCAAGGTCCTGGGGGAGGAGGTGTTCCGCACCGACCTCCTGGCCTTCGGCGGCCTTGACGACCGGCTGGGGTCGGGCCGTGTGCTGGAGCGCGCGGAGGAGCTGATGGCGGACGCGGTGCACGCCGAGCACACCTTCTTCTCGACCTGCGGCAGCTCGCTCTCCGTCAAGGCGGCGATGCTGGCGGTGGCCGGCCCCACGAGACCCTGCTGGTGGGCCGGGACGCGCACAAATCGGTGGTCTCCGGCCTGATCATCTCCGGTGTCCGGCCGATCTGGGTGGACCCGGAATGGGACGGTGCCCGCCACATCGCGCATCCGCCGTCGGCCGCGGCCTTCGAGCGGGCATTCGATGAGCACCCGGAGGCCAGGGGTGCCCTGGTGACCAGCCCCACTCCGTACGGGTCCTGCGCCGACCTGGCGGGGATCGCCGAAGTCTGCCACCGGCGTGGCCGCCCGCTGATCGTCGACGAGGCGTGGGGAGCGCATCTGCCGTTCTGCTCCGAGCTGCCGAGCTGGGCCATGGACGCGGGTGCCGACGTCTGCGTGACCAGCATCCACAAGATGGGCAGTGGCCTGGAGCAGGGCTCGGTGTTCCATCTCCGGGGCGACCTGATCGAACCGGCCGCCCTGAAGTCCCGCGCCGATCTGCTCGGCACCACGAGTCCGTCCGTGCTCCTCTACGCGGGAATGGACGGGTGGCGTCGGCAGATGATGCTGCACGGCGAGGAACTGCTCGGCGCGGCCCTGCGCCGGGCGCATGCGGTGCGCGACGAGATCGCGGCCATCGACGGACTGCACGTGGACGGGCGCGCGGACTACGTGGGCCCAGGGCTGGGCAGTGACTTCGATCCGTTTCCGGTCGTCATCGACCTGACCGGTCTCGGGGTGAGTGGCTACCGCGCGGCCGACTGGCTCCGGGAACAGCACGCCGTCAACGCCCATCTGGCCGACCACCGCCGGATCAGCACCCAGCTCACCCACGCCGACGACCCCTCGACGACCGGCGCGCTGCTGACGGCGCTGGGCGAGCTGGCCGACCACGCGGAGGATCTGCGGCCCGCTCCCGAGGTGGCCGTGCCGGCACCGGACGAGTTGCGGTTGGAGCAGTCCCGACTGCCGCGGGACGCCTACTTCGGTGCCACGGAGGACCTGCCCGTGGCCCGTGCGGCAGGACGGGTGGCGGCCGAGATGATCACTCCCTACCCGCCGGGCATACCGGCCGTGCTGCCCGGTGAGGTGCTGAATCAGCCGGTCCTGGACTATCTGCGGTCCGGGGTGAAGGCCGGGATGAACCTCCCCGACGCGGCCGACCCCGGACTGGACACCATCCGCGTCCTGGTCGAAGGGACCGGAGCCGACTGAGGCGGACGGAGCGGAAGGAACTGTGAGCGAAACGCATCCCGCGACGACCACCCGGCCGATGCCCTTGCCCACGGCGCGGGGAGAGGTGTCCGGCGCGCTCGTCGACGCCCTCGCGCGCGAGCCCGGCGGGGCGACGCTGCCCGGCGGCCGGTCGCTCGGGAGGCCGATCCGTACGGCGACGATCTGCAGCTCGCGCTGTATGTGTGCTACGAACTCCACTACCAGGGCTTCCGCGGTGTGGACGACGCATGGGAGTGGGACCCCGACCTGCTCCGGCTGCGGCAGGCGCTGGAGCGGCACTTCCTGGACGCGCTGCGTTCCGACGCCACCACGCACGACGGCCCGGACGCCGCCGTGGCCGAGCTGCTGGTGGAGCCCGCCGACGGGACGGGCGTGTCGCACTTTCTCCGGGACGAGGGTGAGCTGTGGCAGATGCGTGAGTACATCGCGCATCGGTCGCTCTACCAGCTCAAGGAGGCCGACCCGCATGCGTGGGTCCTGCCCCGGCTCCGGGGCCAGGCGAAAGCCGCGATGGCGGCGGTGGAGTACGACGAGTTCGGGGCCGGGCACGGGGACCGCGTACATGCGGAGCTGTTCGCCGATCTGATGGCCGACCTGGGTCTGGACCCGGCGTACAACCACTACCTGGACGCCACGTCGGCCCGGATGCTGGCGGTGGTCAACATGATGTCGCTGCTGGGCCTGCACAGGGCGCTGCGCGGCGCCCTGGTGGGCCACTTCGCCACCGTCGAGATCACCTCCTCGCCCGCCTCCGACCGGCTGGTCCAGGCCCTGCGACGGCTGGGCGCGGGCGAGGCGGCGGTGTTCTTCTACACCGAGCACGTGGAGGCCGACGCCGTACACGAGCAGGTCGTACGCCATGGGGTGATCGACGACCTCCTGAAGCGCGAACCCGGGCTGGCCGCGGATGTGGCGTTCGGCGTCGACGCCACCGTGTTCCTGGAAGACCGCTTCGCCGATGAGGTCCTGGACACCTGGCGGAAGGGCCGTTCCTCACTCCGCGTCCCGCCGTGATCCCGGCTGGCCGACCTCCTCGGACTCCGGCTCGGGCGCCACCGCGCGGGTGCGGCCAGGCAGGGCGAGCAGTGCCACGGCCGCGCCGATCAGGGCGGCCGCCACCCCGACGCTCATCGTGAGGGACTGGGCTTCGGTGAAGGCCGAGCGGGCCGCGTCGGCCAGCGCCCCACCGTCCGCGCGGTCCCCGGCGTGCGAGAGGGTGGCGCCGAGCGAGGACATCGCGTCCTCGGGCAGACCGTCCGGCAGCTTGCCCCGGTAGACCGTGGCGAGCAGGCTGCCCAGCCCGGCCACGCCCAGGGCGATGCCGAGTTGCTGGTGGGTGTCGTTCAGCGCGGAGCCCATACCGGCCCGCTCGGGCGGTACCGCCCCCAGCACCGTGCTGGTCGCCGAGGGCCCCGCGACACCGGATCCGAGACCCGCCAGCCCCAGCCCGATGGACACCGTCGCATAGCCGCTGCCCTCGGAGAGCGAGGCCAGCACCACGAATCCGGCCGCGGTGACGGCGAACCCGGCGACGATGCAGGCCCGCGCCCCGAATCTGGCCGGGGCCCGGCCGCCCACCGTCGAGCCCGCGACGACCCCCGCCGCGAGCGGCACCGCGGCGAGCCCGGTTTCGAACGCACTGTAACCCAGCACCAGTTGCAGATACTGGCTCAGGACGAAGAGGGTGCTGCCCGTGGCGATCGTCATCACCGCCACCGCGAAGCCGGCCCCGGAGAACCGCCGGTCGCGGTAGAGCCGCAGATCGACCATCGGCGTCGCGGAGCGGCGCTGCCGGACGCCGAACCCGATCAGCGCCATCACCGCCACCGCCGCCCCGGTCGGCACCGCGGGCGCGGTGTACCCGTACGCCGGGGCCTCGATCAATGCCCACACCAGACCGGTCATGCCCGCGGTGACCAGGACTGTGCCGTACAGATCCAGCCCGCGGCCGTCGGCCGCCCGCGTCTCGGGCACCAGCCGTACCACCCCGAACAGGGCCACCGCCACCACGGGCACATTGATCAGGAAGACCCCCGCCCAGCTCCACATGTCCACCAGGGCGCCACCGAGCAGGGGCCCCGCCGCCATGCCGACGGAGGCGACCGCGCTCCACACCGCGAAGGCCCGCGGGCGCTCCCGCTCGGGGAAGACCACGACGAGCACCGCGAGTGTCGCGGGCATCACCAGCGCCGCGCCCACCCCCATGAGCGCCCGCGCCGCGATCAGCCACCACACCGACGGTGCCGCCGCGGCCAGCGCCGACGCCGCCCCGAAGACCAGCAGCCCCACCACGAGGGTGCGCCGCCTGCCGTAGCGGTCGGAGAGCACACCCGCGGTGATGAGGAGCCCGGCGAAGACCACGACATAGGCGTCGATCACCGCCTGGAGCTGGTCCGTCGAGGCGTCGAAGGCATTGCCGATGGCGGGCACCGCGACATGCAGGACGGTGTTGTCGATGACGATCACGAGCAGAGCGGCACACAGGGCCACCAGGATCGCCCACCGCCGCGGATGACCTTCCTCCTCGCTCATGGCCCTCCCTCGTCCTGCTTCTCCTACAGTGTTGGATTTCATCCAGCACTGTAGGAGAGACGGAGCGGTGACGGCAACGGGGTAGGCTGCGGGCTCGTGAGCGCGAAGCCGGACGGGAACCAGGGAACGGACGCGGACCAGGAGAAGAAGGTGCCGGACAACGCGCCGGGAGCGGTGTGGTTCCGCGCGGAGAAGACCTCCCGCCCACGGCCTCAGCTGTCACATGAGCGAATCACCGCCACCGCCGTCGAGCTGCTGGACCGCGACGGCGTGCGGAAACTGAGCATGCGTCGGCTCGCCGAGCGGCTCGGTGCCCACGCGACCAGCCTCTACTGGCATGTGGCCACCAAGGACGACGTCCTCGACCTCGCTCTCGACGCGGTCTTCGCCGAACTCGACCTCCCCGAGGAGCACAGCGCCGCATGGCAGGAGGACGTCGAGGCGTTCATGACCGGCCTGCGCTCCGTCCTGCTGCGCCACCCGTGGGCCGCGGGCCTGGCGAACTCCCGCCCCCTCATGGGGCCCAACGCCCTGCGCTCCTCGGAGTTCGCCTACACCGCGCTCACCACCGGCGGCTTCGAAGGGGTCCACCTGTCGTCCGCCGCGGCCACCATCACCCACTATGTGATCGGCTCCGCCTCCTCCGAAGCGGTGTGGCGGCAGCGCTCCGACGAAGCGGCGACCCGCTCGGCCGTGGACGCACACATCCGCGCCCACATCGATGAATACCCCACCCTCGCCGGTCACTTCCCGCTCCTGGAGGAGGACGACTGGGACTCCCACTTCCGCCGTGGCATGCGCCTGCTGCTGGCCGGTCTCACGTCCTCCGACGCTCAGGAGCGGTCATGACCGCCCCGGCCCCCACGCTGATCGAGGCGGCCCGGCGCCTCGCCCGCGAGGTGCTGGCTCCCGGCGCCGAGGCCGCCGACCGCGAGGGCGTCTCCCCGGCCACGATCGACGAGGTCAAGAGGTCCGGGGTGCTCGGGGTGAGTGGCCCGGCGGCGTACGGCGGGGCACAGGCGCCGGACGCGGTGGCCCGCGAGATCGCCGAAATCCTCGCCGGGGCGTGCTGCTCCACCTATTTCGTCCAGGCCCAGCACCACAGCCCGGTCAGGATGCTCGCCGCCTCCGACTCCCCGGCGCGTGAACGGCTGCTGCGGCCGCTGTGCGACGGCACACTGCTGTCCGGTATCGCCTTCTCCCATCTGCGGGCCTTCCCCCGCACACCGGTGCGGGTCACCCGGGTCCCGGGGGCAGGCGCTTCGACGGCCGGGTGCCGTGGTACACCGGCTGGGGCCTGAACGACGTGATGCTGCTCGCCGGGGTCACCGACGACGGCGAGGCGCTGTTCGCCTGCGTGGACGCCCGGGAGCAGCCCGGTCTGCGGCCCACACCGCGGCTCGAGCTCGCCGCGCTCACCGGCACCCGCACGGTCGGCCTGGCGCTGGACGGACTGGTGGTGCCCGAGGACTCGGTGGTCTGGAGCCGTCCCTACGAGGAGTGGGCGGTCGCGGACCGGCCGAAGAACACCAACCCGAACCCGGCCGTGTTCGGCGTGGCCGGCGCCGCCCTGGATCTGCTGGAGTCCGCCGGGGACGCGGAGGCGAAGGAGACGGCGCAGGTACTGGGCGAGCGGCTGCGCGCGGTGCGACGGGAGGCGTACGCGCTGGTGGACGAGGTACCGGCGGGCGAGCGCCTGGCGGACCGGCTCGCGGTGAAGACCCGGGCCTACGACGTGCTGCGCGCCGCCACCACCGCGGCGATCGTGGCGGGCGGCGGCCGGGCCTTCGGCCTCGGCAGCCCCGCCCAGCGACTGGCCCGGGAGGGCCTGTTCCTGGTGGTGCAGGGTCAGACCGCCGATGTCCGCGGCGCGCATTTGCGGGCCCTGCGCGGCTGACCCGCCCGCCTACTCCGGGCCGGAGGCGTCGAGGATGCCCTGGATGGCCGTGTCATCCAGGCGCCGGCCCAGCAGCCGCAGGATCTCCGCGCCGTGCCGCAACGTGCCCGCTTCGAGCGAGCGCCGGGCACCGGTGTCCAGCTCGTGCAGGAGCAACGGATCCGCGACCAGGACGCGCAGATCGAGCGTCACCCGGTGGCCGTCGACGTCCCACAGGAGCAGACGAGTGGCGATCCGGCCGTCCCGCCGCACCCCGGCCAGGGCGTCGGTGCGCACCCGGCGGACGCGTACCAGGCCCCGTACCGTGAGTCGGCCACCGCCCGCCGTCACCCGCGGTGGCCGCAGCACGGCGAACACCGCCACCCCGAGCAGGGCCCACAGATCGGCCCGCGCCACCGTGAGCCCGCCCGAGGCCCCGTCGAGCACCGTCGTCACCCCGGCGAACGCCAGCGTGAGCCACACCGCCCACCGCGCGTCCGCACGCTGTCGACGGCCACCGGGCGTCCGGGCGGGCCGACCCATCAGCCGTTCCATACGGGCACGCTAGGCCGGGCGCAGGAAGGGTGGAACGCACCCTGATGCTCCCCTTACGCCGCCCTCACCACCTTTGACGGGATTCTTGCGGCCGCCCGCTCCGCACCGAGGTGGCGGCGGCCCGAGGTGCGGCGGGCCGGGCCCGGGTGGCGCTCCACCCGGGCCCGGCCGCCGTGTCTCACGCCGCGAGCTCCTTGCGGATGCGGTCCAGCATGAAGGCGGAGGACTCCCGCGCCCGTTCCTCCCAGGCGAAGACGCAGGAGGTGGCGACACCGTCGAAATTCAGCTCGCGGAGGGTGCCGAAGAAGGTGTCCCAGTCGACCTCGCCCTGGCCGATGTCCAGGTGCTGGTGGATGCGGGCGGGGGTGCCGGGCGGGTTGAGGATGTAGCGCAGCCCGGATGAGCCCTTGTGGTTGAAGGAGTCCGCGATGTGCACGTGCTGGAGCTTGTCGCCCGCGTAAGCCATCATCGCCGCGATGTCCGCCGTCGGCTCGGCACCGGAGAGGTGGAAGGTGTGCGGAGCGCAGTAGAGGTAGTTCACCCACGGCTTGTTGATGGCGCGGACCAGGTCGACCGCGGGGTGTTCTCCTCGCAGAAGTCGTCCGGGTGGGCCTCGAGGTTGAGGGCGATGCCCTCGCGTTCGAAGAGCGGCAGCAGCTCCTCCAGCGAACGCCAGAAGGCGGCCTCGCTCTCGGCGGCGCGCTCGGGACGGCCGTTGAACTCCGAGTTCATCAGCGGGCATTCGAGGTCGGCGGTGATCTCGATCACCCGCTTCCAGTAGCGGACGGCGGCCTGCCGCTCCGTCTCGTCGGGCGAGGACCACTTGTACAGCGGCAGCACGGAGGAGAGCTGGACGCCGTGCGTGCGCAGAGCCCGCTTCAGCTCCGCGACGCGCTCGTCGTCCGCCCGCGGGTGGAGGAAGAACGGCATGAAGTCGTCGCGCGGGGACAACTCGATGTATTCGTAGCCGAGTTCGGCGACCGTGCGCACCATCTCGTCGAGCGGCAGCGCGCGGAGCATATGGGGGTCGAGGGCGATCTTCACGAGGTGGCTCCGTAGAACGCGGGTCGGGGCTTCATGTCGACGG
Source organism: Streptomyces violaceusniger (assembly GCA_005405945.1). Taxonomy (GTDB): domain Bacteria; phylum Actinomycetota; class Actinomycetes; order Streptomycetales; family Streptomycetaceae; genus Streptomyces; species Streptomyces violaceusniger. Next base: position 1,062,187 of record BJHW01000001.1, on the reverse strand, counting down.
GGATGATCTGGCCGCCAGACTCCAGGGACCGGACGGTGACGATGCGCAGCCGCCGGGAGACCGTCGGCGGGGCGGGGTCGCTGACGGCGGTGGCCGGGATGGGGGCCCGTGTCGCGTCGTCCCTGACGTCCATGGCCGCCTCCTACCGGTCGAGGGCCGGGCGTCGGGTTCCGGTGAGGCCGCAGCCGGCCAGGTGCTCACGGGTGCTGACGGCGATGGGCAGCGGCACATCGGGAGCGCACGGGTACAGATCCTGCTCGACGATGACGAACAACTCGGAGTCGAGCGCGTTGAGTTCGGCCACCACATCGGCCGGGTTCGGCACGCCCGCGGGCGGCGAGACACACACGCCCCGCTTGACGGCCTCGCCCGCTTGCCCAGCCGGTCGGCGGACCGGCCGAAGCCCGCCCACTGCTCGGCGGTCAGCTCGGGCGGCTCGGTGTAGTCACCGGTCTTCTCGTCCCGGAACATGGGCGGGATCAGGACCAGGTGGTGAGCCCCCGCGGCGGCGGTCAGCTCGGCCACCTGGCGCACGTGTGCGAGCATCTCGTCCCAGGCGTCGGGGCGGTGCAGCGCCCCGAACGCGGTGCCGCCGGAGACCCGCAGACCGCGCGCGTCGAGCTCGGCCTTCAGCCGCCGTGGGTCGGTGGGCAGATAGCCGTACGGGCCGAGCTCCAGCCACTGGTAGCCGGCCGTGGCCAGTTCGTCGAGGAAGCGGGTGTACGCCACCTGGTGTTCGTCCTCGGGGAACCAGACGCCCCAGGAGTCGGGGGCGGAGCCCAGGCACAGGTTGCCCGCGGTGGTGCGGAGGGGGGATGGCGCCGTTGCCATGGAGTGTCCTTCTGCGGAGGGGGAAGGGGGGCGGGGTCAGCTGGGGGTCGGGAAGGTGAACCCGGCGGCCACCTGCTGCGTGGGCCGGGGCCAGCGGGTGGTCACGACCTTGGGACGGGTGTGGAAACGGATGCCCTCGGGGCCGTGGATCGGGGAGTCGGCGACGCGGATGACGGCGAGGACCGGACCGAACAGCTCCTCCTGGTAGGCGGCCATCTCGCGCGCCTTGCGCTCGAGCACTTCGACCAGGCCGTCGGCCGCGGAGCCGACCGCCACGGCCACGGACACGGCCATGCAGCGCTCCCCGGCCGAAACGTAGGCCCCGGCCGTGATGTGGTTGGTGGCGAACTCCAGGTCGGCGTCGGGGAGGACGACGGTGTGGTTCTTGGTGCCACGTGGTACGCCTTCGGGTCCCGGGCCCGCCACAGCTGCTGGAGGTCGCCGGGCATGGACCAGGCCGCGTTGATGACCACGTCACGGCCGCCGAGGACCCGGGTCTGGGCGGGCAGCTCGCCGGTGTGGCGGTCCGGGGCGAAGCACTCCCGCTCGATCCGCCGGGTGCGGGCGACGAGTTCGTGTACCCGGTCGCGGTGGCCGTGGCCGGCCCCCAGTCGGCCAGGGTGTCCGCGAGGGCATCGAGGCCCAGCCGGGCGTCGGCCACCAGCGGCTCGGCCCAGTGCTTCACCGCGAACGCGGCCCGGTGTGCCAGGGCGGCGAGGGTGGCCGAGCGGCTCGGCTCCTCGCACAGGCCGGTGCCGGTCACCCAGAAGACACCGGCCTCGCGCACCGCCGCCAGATCCAGCTCACCCGGATGAAGATCCAGGTCGGGCGCGCTCGGCAGCCGGTAGAAGTGCAGCGGGAAGTCGTCCGGCGGGAAGATCTCGCAGAAGGTGACCGGTGTCGGCGCCAGCACTTCGAACGGCATCACGCTGTTGTTCCTTCGCTCCGGGGACCTGGGATCTCGGGGGAGAACGGATCGACTAGCGCGCTCTACTAGCACGCTCCAGGCGAGTACGATGACTGCTGTCCGAATGTCATGTCAATAGCGTGTTGCCGGGGGATTTCAGGACTGCCCGTAAGGTTGGGCTGCGTCGGAGGGTGGTCACAGGTGGAAACATCGGGCAAGCAGCGGCCCACCATGGCGGATGTCGCTGAGAAGGCGGGCGTGTCCCGGGCACTGGTCTCGATCGTCTTCCGCGATCAGCCGGGGGCGAGCCCGCAGACCCGCGACCGGGTGCTGCGCGTGGCCGACGAGATCGGCTACCGGCCGGACAGCGCGGCCCGGCTGCTGGCCCGTGGCCGCAGCCGCACGCTCGGCGTGATGTTCACCGTGCGCCAGCCCTTCCACGCCGACCTCGTCGAGGGCATCTACCCCGAGGCCGAGCGGCTCGGCTACGACGTCCTGCTCTCCGCCACCGCTCAGGGGCGTGGCGAGGCCAAGGCCGTCGAGGCGCTGCTCGGCCACCGCTGCGAGGCCGTGGTCCTGCTCGGCCCCGGCGCGCAGCCCGCGGACATCGACGCACTGGGACACCGCACGGTCGCCGTCTCCGTCGGCCGCCGGGTGCCCCACGCCCGTGTCGACAGCGTGCACACGGCCGAGGGCAAGGGCGTACGGCAGGCCATGGAGCACCTCGTGGAACTGGGCCACCGCGGGATCGTGCACATCGACGGCGGTCGCGGACCGGGCTCGGCCGAGCGCCGCCGCGCCTACCGGGCCGCGATGCGCCGCCATGGTCTGGAGCCGGAGCTACGGGTGATCCCGGGTGAGCACACCGAGCAGTCGGGCATCGACGCGGGGCGGCTGCTGCTGGACGAGCGCGACCACGGCCGGCCCCTGCCGACGGCGGTGCTCGCGGGCAACGACCGTTGTGCGATGGGGCTGTTGATGACCCTGGCACAGGCGGGTGTCGAGGTTCCGCGCGATCTGTCCGTCGTGGGCTACGACGACAGCCACCTCTCCCATCTGATGCCGATCGGCCTGACCACGGTCCGCCAGGACGCGGTGCTCATGGCCGAGTACGCGGTGCGGTTCGCCGTGGAGCGGTTGGAGAACCCGGTGGCGGAGCCGAGGGAGGCGGTGCTGGACCCGAAACTGACGGTACGGGGCACCAGCGGGCCGCCTCCGGGTGGGTGAACGCGAGGCGGGCTAGGGCCCTTCTGGCGGATCTCCGCGGCGTCGCGACGCCCGGCACGCCCTCTCGCCGCACCGCACGAAAGCCCGAGTAGCTCCGCTACGAGGGCCTCCGCGCGGCACGCCGAGAGCACGCCCCGGCTGCGGTCTTCGGCCGCTGCGCGGCGGGCGCTCCTTCCTCCACGGAGATCCGCCAGAAGGACCCTAGCCGAAGTCGGTGATCAGCTCGTGGAACAGGTCGTGCACGGCATGGGCGGGTTCCGACAGCGGCTGATGGTCGGAGGTACAGAGGGACAGCTTGACCTGGATGGCCGGCTCGACGATCCGCCGCACCTCCAGGTTGCGCACATCGAGGATGGCGCGCGCCGCCGACCAGGGCAGCACCGTCGCCCCGAGATCCGCGCCTACGGCGCTGACCAGGGTCAGGACCGATTCGAGCTCACCGATCACCCGGGGCTGGAGCGACGCCTGCTGGAACGCGGCTTCCACCACCTGGCGGATGGTGTGAATACGGCTGGGCAGCAGCAGACCGACGTCGACGAGCTCCTTCAGCGCCACCTCGCCGTCCCCACCCGGAATGTCCGCGCCCGGCGCGGCGATCAGAAACAGATCCTCGGTGCGCAGCGGCTCGAACTGCACTCCCCGGAGCGGACCGGCCCGTAGATGAAGGCCATGTCCATCCGGCCGGTCATGATCGCTTCGATGATGACCCCGCCGAAGTTCTCGTTGATGTGCAGCAGGATGTCGGGGTAGCGCTCGCGCACGCTCCTGAGCAGGGGAAGCGCGAGCGCCGCGCCCATGCTGTACGGGGCCAGGCCCACCGAGACACTGCCGGCCGGGGTGCGCCCCGAGACATCGACCGCCGCATGTGCCAGATCGACCTGGCGCAGGATGAGCTGCGCGTGCCGGTACAGCGCCCGGCCCGCCTCGGTGGGCGCCACCCCGCGTTTGCTGCGGATCAGCAGTTGCTGTTTGAACTGGGCTTCCAGCATGGAGAGTTGCTGGCTGAGCGCGGGCTGGGCGATATGCAGGATGTCGGCCGCGCGCGTGATGCTCCCGGCGTCGACGATCTTCACGAACGAGTACAGACGCCTGGTGTCCATGGAGGGGCCTCCAGCCTCAGCGGAGTCGTGAAGCCCACATGCCCTTTTCCGACTACAAGACCGCACTCGTGACCGGTGCCTCCACCGGTATCGGAGCGGTGGTCGTCGAACGGCTGGCGAAGCAGGGCCTCGAGGTCCACGCGCTCGCCCGCGACGCCGACCGGCTGAACGACCTCGCCCGGCGGACCGGCTGTGTTCCGCACGCCGTCGACATCACGGACACCTCCGCGCTCACCGGAGAACTGCACGGCGTCGACGTCGACCTGCTCGTCAACAACGCCGGGGTATCGCGCTCCGGAAACATCCTCACCGCCGACGAGTTCGCCATCGACGAGCAGATAGCGGTCAACGTCCAAGCCGTCCTGCACCTGGTGCGGCTGGTCATGCCCGGGATGGTCGCACGCGACCTCGGACACATCGTGAACATCAGCTCCATCGCCGCCGTCTACAACTTCGCCGGAAACACCATCTACCACGCCACCAAATCGGCCGTGCACACCCTCTCCCGCCAGCTCCGGGTCGACGCGTACGGCCGCCGCGTCCGGGTCACCGAGATCTGCCCGGGCGGGTGGAAACGGAGATCTTCGGCCGGCTGCTGGGCGACATGGAGGAGGCGCGGCGGCGGTACTACGACGGCTACGAGTCGCTGAAGCCGGAGGACATCGCCGACGCCGTCGAGTACGCGGTCGGATCACCGCGCCACGTGAACATCGGCCATGTGGAGATCCTGCCCACCTTCCAGGTGCCCGGCGGCCTCAACTTCGAGCGGAGGACGGACTGAATGAGCACCGCGCAGCGCGTGAGCCGCGTCAAGCCCTCACCGAGCACGGCGGCCGCCCAGCGGGTCCGCGAGCTCAAGGCCCAGGGCCTGGACATCCTCGACCTCACCGTGGGCGAGCCCGACTTCGACACCCCCGCCCATGTGAAGGACGCCGCGATCGAGGCGATGCGGCGGGGCGCCACCAAGTACACCCCCGTCAACGGCACCCCGGATCTGCGGGCCGCCATCGCGGACCGGCTCCGGCTGCGCCACGGACTGGACTGCCCCCGAGACCGGATCGTGGTCGGCGGCGGCGGGAAGCAGGTCATCTTCCTCGCCCTGATGGCCACCCTGGACGCGGGTGACGAGGTCGTCATCCCCGCCCCGTACTGGGTGTCCTACCCGGACATGGTGCTCGCCAACGACGGCACACCGGTCATCGTGGACTGCCCGGAGGCGGACGGATTCAAGCTGACCCCGGAGCGGCTCGCCCATGCCCTCACCGACCGCACCCGCTGGGTCGTCCTCAACTCCCCGAGCAACCCGACGGGCGCCGCCTACACCGCCGGGGAACTGCGCGCGCTCGCCGAGGTGCTGCTCGACCACCCCCACGTCCAGGTGCTCACCGACGAGATCTACGACGAGATCTGGTACGGGCCGGGCCGCGTCCCCAGCATAGCGGGCGTCGAACCGCGCCTGACCGACCGGGTCTTCCTCACCAACGGCGTCTCCAAGACCTACGCGATGACCGGCTGGCGGATCGGATACGGCGCGGGCAACGCCGAACTCGTCGGCGCCATCAACACCCTCCAGTCCCAGATCTCCTCCCGCCCCTCGTCCATCAGCCAGGCAGCCGCCACCGCCGCGCTCACCGGTGACCAGAGCTTCGTCCGCGACTGCGTGTCCGTCTACCGCGGCCGCCGCGACGACGTGGTCAAACGGATCAATGACACCCCCGGTCTCTCCTGCACCCCGCCCAGCGGTGGCTTCTACGCCTTCGTCAACCGCGCCGGAGTCATCGGCAGGCGCACCCCGTCCGGCGACGAGATCCGCACCGACGAGGACTTCGCCGCCCATCTGCTGGAGTCACGGCGAGTGGCGGTGATCCACGGCGCCGCGTACGGCTCACCGGGGTACTTCCGCATCTCCTTCGCGACCTCCCACGACGTCCTCACCGCGGCCTGCGAGGGCATCGCCCACGCCTGTGCTGACCTTTCCTGAACCCTCAAGGAGCCACATGCTGCGCGTCACCACCCGGTTCGACCGGCCCGACCCCGCCCTCGTCGACCAGCTGAGCGGGTACTCCGCCGCCACCGTCCACGAGGCCCAGGGCCGCCTCGGCGCCCTGGACTCCACCATCAAGCCGATCGATCCCACCATGTCGGCCTGCGGCCCCGCCTTCACCGTGCGCTGCGCGCCACGGGACAACATCGTGCTCCAGGTGGCCATCGCCCACGCACGCCCCGGCGATGTCATCGTGGTCTCCGCGGGCCAGTACGCCGAGGCGGGCTCCTTCGGCGATGTACTGGCCAACGCGTGTGTGGCCAGGGGCCTCGGCGGTCTCGTCACCGACACCGGCGTCCGCGACACACAGGAGCTGCGGAAGCTGGGCTTCCCGGTGTTCTCGTACAGCGTCAGCATGAAGGGCACGGTCAAGGAGACCGTCGGCCCGATGGCCGGACCCGTCCTGATCGGTGGCGAGATCGTCCGCCCGGGAGACGTGGTGCGCGTGGACGCCGACGGGGTCGTCGTGGTGCGCCGCGAAGACCTGAAGGACGTCATAGCCAAGTCCCGGGTTCGCGTCGACGCGGAAGACGCCTATATCGCCGCCTACCGCGCGGGGAAGAGCGTGATCGAGGTCAGTCGGCTGGCGGCGGTGCTCGAGGCCAAGGGGCTCGTCATCGACGAGTAGCGCCGGGTGGCGCGCGCCAGGTCTACAGCTTCTCGAAGGGATCGTGGTTCGCCAGCAGCTTCTCCACCCGCGCCTGATCGACCCGGCTGACGATCTGCCCGGCCTCCTGCCGGTCCCGGATCACCTTGGCCAGGGTGAAGGCGGAGGTCACCAGGTAGAGCACGGAGATGGCGAGGAAGCCGCGCACCCAGGCGTCGGCGCTCAGCTGGAAGATGCCGATGGCGGTGGCGGCCATGGCGACGGCGAAGGAGGCGATCGCCTGGCCGTAGAACGCGGCCGTGCTCTGCTGCTTGACCGGTGTCTCACTCATGCGGACAAGGATGGGCGGATGCGGTCGGCTCCGCATCCGCCCGGATACTCAGGTGCGTACTCAGAAATCGGGTGCCGTCAGTGCGGTTGGCGCAGTCCCTCGACGAGGAGCGCGACCAGTCGGCGTGCGTCATAGTCGCGGTCGTTCTCGGCGCCGATGCAGAGGTTTCCGACGCCGCGCATGAGCTCGTACGCCTTCAGACCGGGCCGGATCTCACCGGCGTCGGCCGCCGCGTCGAGCAACTGGGTGCACACGGGCAGGAGGCGGTCGAGGAAGTACGAGTGCAGCGTGTCGAAGCCCGCGTTGTCGGACCGCAGCACGGCGGCGAGGCCGTGCTTGGTGACCAGGAAGTCGACAAAGAGATTGATCCACTGGCCCAGCGCGGCGTGCGGGGTCGCGCTGCTCGCCAGCAGGGCCGGACCGGCCTCGGCGCAGGCCTCGACCTGGTGCCGGTAGACGGCGATGATCAGGTCCGCCCGCGTCGGGAAGTGACGGTAGATCGTGCCCACCCCGACACCGGCCTTGGCCGCGATGTCGCGCACCGGCGCTTCCACGCCCGCGGCGACGAAGACCGAGGCGGCCGCGTCGAGCAGGGTCTCCTGATTGCGCCGGGCGTCCGCCCGCTTGGACCGGGCCGAGGGCCCCGCTCCCTTGTCCGCGCCGTTCACCGCGCCGCTCCCTCCACTGTCGGCCTTGCCAAGCGGAACGGCGTTCCGTATCTTTACCGGAGCCAGGTTCCGTTTGCTTATGATGCCAGAGCAGGGGCCCGGCAACCAACCCACGCGTTGCCGCCGCGCAATGCCACCACGCTTCCCGCAGTGGAGGAACACGGTCATGCAGTACCGCACCTTGGGCCGCACCGGTGTGCAGGTCAGCTCCCTCGCGCTCGGCGCGATGAACTTCGGCAGGATCGGACGCACCACCCAGGACGAGGCCACCGCCCTCGTCGACGCCGCCCTCGAGGCCGGAATCAACCTCATCGACACCGCCGACATGTACAGCGCCGGCGAGTCGGAGGAGATGGTCGGCAAGGCCATCGCCGGCCGCCGCGACGACATCGTGCTGGCCACGAAGGCGGGCCTGCCATGGGCGACGAGCCCAACCACCGGGGCAGCTCACGCCGCTGGCTGGTCACCGAGCTCGACAACAGCCTGCGCCGGCTCGGCGTCGACCACGTGGACCTCTACCAGATCCACCGGTGGGACCCGGCCACCAGCGACGAGGAGACGCTCTCGGCGCTCACCGACCTCCAGCGCGCGGGGAAGATCCGCTACTTCGGCTCCTCGACCTTCCCCGCCTACCGCGTCGTCCAGGCCCAGTGGGCCGCCCGCGAGCACCACCTGAGCCGTTATGTCACCGAACAGCCCAGCTACTCGATCCTGCAGCGCGGAATCGAGCGCGACGTACTGCCCGTCACCGAGGAGTACGGGCTCGGCGTGCTGGTGTGGTCCCCGCTGGCCTCGGGCTGGCTGTCGGGCGCCATCCGCGAGGGCCGGTCCATCACCACCAGCCGCTCGGCGTTCATGCCGGAGCGCTTCGACGTCACCATCCCCTCCAACCGGGCCCGGCTCGACGCCGTCGAGCGGCTGGCCGAGGTCGCCGACGAGGCCGGTCTGACCATGATCCAGCTCGCGCTCGGATTCGTCACCGCGCACCCCGCCGTGACCAGCGCGCTCATCGGCCCCCGCACACGGGACCATCTGCACACACAACTCGCCGCCGCCGACACCGTGCTCTCCGCCGATGTGCTCGACGCGATCGACGCGATCGTGGCCCCCGGCACCGACCTCGCCGCTCATGAGAAGCACGACACTCCGCCCGCGCTGCTCGACCCGTCACTGCGGCGCCGCTGACGGGTCCGGCGCCACCTCTGCCCGTACCCGCGTGAGCGCGGCGACCGCTTCCCGCGGATCGTCCGCGTGGAACCGGAGCGTACGGGCGACGCCCCGGCGCCCGAGGGGCCGTACGAACGTCACCGGCTCCGTCAGCTCCACCGTCACCGTGGTCTGGCTGCCCACCGCGAGGTCGAGCACCCCGTCCGGGCCCAGCCGCACCAGCCGTCCGTCCGGATAGCGCCGGTCGACCCGGGCGGCGGCGATGGTGGCGGCCGGAACCCGCAGGTCGAACAGTGCGCCGTAGCGGATGCGCAGCGAGCCGTCGGAACCCACGACATGCGGCCGGACCACACAGGCCGCGTGCAGGGCGAGGACCAGCACCACCCCGTACACATCGAGGACGAGCAGGACCGCGTGCACCACCGGCCAGGGGATCACCAGGGCCAGCGCCACCGTCTCGATGACCGACACGAAGATCATCCCGTACATCATGGCCGTCTGGGGTCCGGTGTAGGCGACGGCCAGCGCCCCCTCGGGAACCTGGTGGCGGCGGCGCAGCACCCACAGTCCGAGGCTGTGCAGAGCCCGGGCCTCGTGCAGGACGAGCCGGCGCGCGACCGGCGGGACCAGGGTCTCCGCCACGCCTTTCGCCCATGCCGCCGCCCGTGCGAACGGCCGGTTCATGACGCCCTCCCGCCCAGCCGGCCGGTCAGTCCCTCCATCACCCGGCGCACCACCGCGGCCTGCGCGGGCGAGTAGTCGTCGAGCAGCGCCTGCTCGAAGCCGGTCGCCGTCGGGCCGCGCTCCGGGATGGCCGCCAGCACCTCGTCCGGTACGGCGGCGACCAGTTCCTCGGCCAGCGGCGCGATCCGGGGATCGTCCGCCGCGGCCCCCTCCAGTTCGTCCAGCCGCTCGTACATCGGGAGCACGGCGGGGTTATCGGCCAGCGGCCGCAGCGCCGCGTACACCGCGTCCCCGCCGATCACCCCCTCGAGCAGCATCAGGTGCTCGCGGTCCTTGGCGGCGGTCGGCGAGGAGGTGGCGGGCGCCGCCTTCAGGAGTTCGCCGAGGGCGGGGGAGAGTGGCGCGTCGGGTGTGAGCGGGCCGTCCAGCAGAGCCGCCAGCACCCTGCGGCGCTGCTGGATCTCGTGTTCCTGGCGGGCGAGATCGGCGTCCAACTCGCCCAGTACCTCGGCCAGCTCACGCCCGGCGTCGTCCGCGAGGACGTCCCGCACCTCGTCCAGGGCGAGCCCGAGCTCGGTCAGCCGCCGGATCCGGGACAGCAGAACGGCGTCCCGGAGGGTGTAGACCCGGTATCCGTTGGCGCGCCGCCGGGGCTCGGGCAGCAGACCGATGTGGTGGTAGTGCCGCACCGTCCGGGAGGTGACTCCGACGAGCGCGGCGATTTCTCCGATGCGCATGCGGCCAGTAGAAACCCTGCCGCTGCGGCAAGGTCAAGCGCGGCCGTCCGGCGCTCCCTCGACGGCGCCGACATCGGGGCGGCCGCGGTAGGGCGGGGCGCCACGGTAGTCACGGCCACCGTTGTCCGGGACGACGGTGCCGTTGCCGATCAGCGGTGAGCCCGGCCGGGGAGCGAAGCCCAGCGCGGTGCCCGGCCGTGGTCCGCTGTCGGCCGTGCCGTACGGCCCGGACACCTCCGGGTTCACCAGCAGCGGGTCGCCCGTGCGCGCGGTGGGGTCGGTGGCGTCCTTCGCGTCGCCGGTGTACTGCTCGACGACGATGCCCGCGAACGAGGTGTCGCGCACCGTGGAGTTCCCGGAAGGTGGTCCGGCCGACGCGGTCCAGGCTGCGCCAGGCGCCGACGGCGCTGGTGCCAGGGCCCCCGTCGTCCCCGGAGCGGGAGTCGACGTAGGAGGTGGTGCCCTTGGCCGCCGGTGCGGTCCGCGTGGTCTGTGTTGGTGTGTGCGGCGGCGGGGTGCGCGACCAGGGTGGCCGCGCCGAGGACGGCGGCCGCGAGAAGGCCGAGCGGCCGTCGGCTGCGTCTGACGGATCGTCGTCCCGATGTCATTCGTCGAACAGAAAACGCTGTCGTACGGGGTGTCAAGGGTCCGTCTCGCCCGTCCCGGCCGTCCGGGCGGCGAACCGTGTAGGGGGCAACGAGTCGGTAGCGTAAGGAGGTCCACATACGGTCAGGTGCGGTGAGAGCGCACATCCGGGAACAGTGAGGGAGCCTTATGCGGCACGAGATCAGCCCCGAGCCCATTCTTGAGGTCGGGCTTGGCTTCATGGCGTCGAAGGCGCTGCTCACCGCGGTGGAACTGGATCTCTTCTCCCGGCTCGTCGAAGGCCCCCGCACCGGCGGTGACCTGGCCGAGGCTCTTGGACTGCACCCGCGCGGCGCCGCCGACTTCCTCGACGCGCTGGTGACGCTCGGATTCCTGGAGCGGTCCGAGGGCGTGTACCGCAACAGCCCGTCCGCCGACACCTTTCTCGACCGTAAGAAGGCCACCTACGCGGGCGGCATCCTGGAGATGGCCAACAGCAGGCTGTATCCCTTCTGGGCCTCGCTCACCGAGGCGCTGCGGACCGGGAAACCGCAGAACGAGCACAAGCACGGCGGCGATGTCTTCGACGCCATCTACCACGACCAGGAGGGCCTCGAGCGATTCCTGCACGGAATGACCGGGCTCAGCATGGGCAAGGCGATGGTGATAGCCGAGCGGTTCCCCTGGGCCGACCACCGGACCGTGCTGGACGTCGGCGGGGCGGTGGGCTGCGTCCCGGTGGCGGTGGCCCAGCGCCACCCCGGTACACGGCCGCAGACGGCCGCGCCTGGCTGGCGGAGACGGGGTTCCGCGACAGCTGGATCGAACCGCTGACGGACGGCTACTCCATGTTGGTGGGCATCAAATAGCGGTCAGCGTTGGTGGGCGTCAAAGAGCGGTCAGCCGCCCGGCCCGGCGCCGGGCCCACCCGGCGCCGGACCGGAGCCGCTAGAAGCGGTAGCGCAGGATCCGGCCCACATCCCGGAAACCGGGCAGACGCGCCATCACCCGCATGCTCATCCGGCCGGAGGCGGGCATCTTCTCCACCCCCGGCATGTCCACGCTGCGCACCGCGTCGAGGCAGGTCAGCCCCGGGTGCCAGGTCTCGACCTCATGGGGGTCGTCCAGGCCCCAGTGGAGGGTGGCGCCCGCGTTGCGCACCGCGGGGACCATCTTCTGGAGCCGGATGCCCAGCGGCCCGTAGACGTCGAAGAGCAGCTGGCCGCTGGGGAATCGCTCGGTGATCCGCTGGATCAGCCGCTTGCCCTCCTCCTTGCGCAGATACATCGTCAGCCCCTCGGCGACGACCACGGTGGGCCGGTCGTCGGGCACCTCGCGCAGCCAAGCCTCATCGGTCACCGAGGCGCCGACCATCTCGTAGGTCCCCGACGGCTCGGGAAGCAGCCGTCGGCGCAGATCGATCACCTCGGGGTAGTCGACGTCGAGCCAGCGCACCGATGCGGGCGGGTCGAGGCGCTGCACCCGGGTGTCGAGACCGCACGCGAGGTGGAGCACGGTCGCCTTCTGGTGCTCGGCCAGGAACTCCATGGCCCAGTCGTCGAGCTGTTTCGCCCGCAGGGCGATGCCGATCGCCGTCGTGTCCGTCATCCCCGTTTTGCCGAAGTCGTAGGCCACGCGCTCCACGGCCTCCCGGGCCGCGTGGTCGTGCAGGACGGAGTCCGGTGAACGGCTGTCCAGCGCCCTGCCGTACAGCGTGGCGAGCAAGGTCTCCTGAGCGCCGCTGAGAGTGATCTTTTCGCGATCCATGGTTCCTCGTCGATGTGGGGGTACCGGACGGACCATACGGACCATTCCGTACGGTTGCGCATGGAATGGACAGAACCCGTGTCCGTACGGTCCCACGTTCCCCTCGGCAAAAGCGACCGGCCTCTGGGCCATTCGAGTTCATTCGGCCAACATCGGGCGGACGGGCGCCGGTGGGCGTCAGTGGCCCTCGCCGTCGTCCCGCGTCAGCCACAGATCGGGGCCGAAGACCTCGTAGTGGATCGCGGAGGGGTGCACACCCCGCTCCAGCAGCTGGGTCCGCACCGATCGCATGAAGGGCAGCGGCCCGCACAGATACGCCTGGACGCCATCCGGGATCTCGATGCCGGACAGGTCGACGCGGCCGGTGCGCTCGGCCGGCCAGTCGCCCTCGGGCCGCTCGTACCAGGTGTGGGCGGTGCCCCGCGCCAGCTTGGTGACCAGCCGCTCCTGGTCGGCGCGCAGCGCGTGGTCGGCGGGGGAGCGGTCGGCGTGGACGGCGACGACCGGGGCCTGGTGGCCTCTGGCCGCCAGTTCCTCCAGCATGGCCACGACCGGGGTGCAGCCGATCCCGGCGGAGGCGAGCAGCAGCGGTGAGTCCGTGGTGTCGAGCACGACGTCGCCGTAGGGCGCGGAGACGGTGAGCTCGTCGCCCTCGTGGACATGGTCGTGGAGATGGCCGGAGACCTCACCGGCCGGGCCCTCGCCCGCGTCCTCGCGCTTGACGGAGAAGGAGTGCACGGTGGCACCGGGGCCGTTGGTCAGGCTGTACTGGCGGATCTGCCGGGCCCCGTCGGCCAGTTCCACCTGCACCGAGACGTACTGGCCCGCCTTGAACGCCGGGGCGGGGCGGCCGTCCGCCGGCCTGATCCGGAAGGTGACCACATCCGCCGTCTCCCGGGTCCGCTCGACCACCTCCCACTGCCGCCAGGTCCCGCCGACCAGCACGCCCCGCTCCGCGTACAGCCGCCGCTCGATCTCGATCAGGGCGTTGGCCATCAGCCAGTAGACCTCGTCCCAGGCGGCGGCCACCTCCTCGGTGGCCGCGTCGCCGAGCACCTCCGCGATGGCGGCGGACAGATGGCGGTGCACCACCGGATACTGCGCGGCGCTCACCCCGAGCGAGGCGTGCTTGTGGGCGATCCGGCTCAGCAGGGCGTCGGGACGGGTGCCCGGCCGCTCCACCAGGGCGGTGGTGAACGCGGCGATCGCGCCCGCGAGGGCCTGCCGTTGGGTGCCCGCGGCCTGGTTGGCCCGGTTGAACATGTTCCTCAGCAGTTCGGGGTGGGCCGTGAAGAGCTTCCGGTAGAACAGCTCGGTGATGGTGCCGATGGCCTCACCGACGGCGGGCAGCGTGGCGCGGACGGTCTCGGCGGACTTCTGGGAGAGCATGAGCGGGCCTAACTGGTGTCTCAGATTCGTATTCAGCGGCATGAGTGAACCGGGCATGGTGACCCCTTCGTCATTACGGCTCGGCGGGGCGGGATCCGGGTTCCGCAACCCGGACGGCTGCCTCATGGGGACAAGCCGGGCGTGCGCCCGACCAGCCCCAGCAGCACCGGGCCGGTCGGGGACGCCACCAGATCGTCGACCGTGAGGGGATCGAGCGAGGCGAGGAACGCCTCCTGCGCCCGGCGCAGCGCCATCCGCAGCCGGCAGCCCTGCCGCAGCGGACACGGCACGTCCCCCTCGCAGTCGACGACGTCGCCGACCCCCTCGAGGTCCCGGACCAGCTGGCCGACCGAGGCGGTGCGCCCGGTCGCGGTGAGCGTCAGCCCGCCGCCCCGGCCGCGCCGTGTCGCGATCAGGCCCAGGTGCTGGAGCCGGGCCGCCACCTTGGCCAGATGGCTGTAGGGCACCTGCATCTCCCCGGCGATCTGCCGGGCGGTGCAGGGCTCGGTGCCGGTGACCGCCAGCCGCATGATCGTGCGGAGCGCCAGGTCCGTTGACTTCGTCAGCCGCATGGCGGCAGATTACGATAATGCGAATCTTGTTTGCAATTTATAGGGGCGGGTTCCCGCCGCTGATGTACGGGTGGTCCCGCCGCTGACGCGTGGATGTCCCGGCCGCTTGCGCGCGGGTGTTCCGGGGCGCCGGTCAGGCTTCGCCGGGCGGCCGCCCGCGTAGCGCCCGCGTCACCGACCAGGCGACGGACACCATGGGCACGGCCACCACCGCCCCGACCACCCCCGCCACGAGGGATCCGGCGATGACCGAAATCGCCACCACCACCGGATGGAGCCGTACCGCCCAGCTCATCACCAGCGGATGCAGGACATGGCCCTCGAACTGACCGACCGCCACGATCAGCAACAGCACCACGCCCGCGATGGCCGGACCCCGCCCGGCCAGAGCAACCACCGTGGCCACCGCCAGCGCGATCGGCGAACCGATCAGCGGGATGAACGTCGCGAAGAAGACCAGCAGCGTCAGCGGCAGGGCCAGTGGCACCCGCAGCAGGAACAGGGCGATGCCGACCAGGGTCGCGTTGGAGGCCGCCACGACGATGATGCCCCGGGTGTATCCGGCGAAGGTGGTCCACGCCGCCCGCGCCGCACGGTCCCACGGGGACCGGGCGCGCTCGGGGAGCTGGCCCCGGAACCACTGCCACATCCGGTCGCCGGAATGGATGAAGAAGATCGAACAGAACAGGGCCAGGAACACCGCCGTGCCCGCCTCCACGACCCGCCCGGCACTGCTGAGCGCCCTGCTGATCAGCGCCGCGCGATGCTGTGACACAAAGGCGGTGACCTTGTCGTGGGCCCCCGACAGCACACCGCGCCGCACATGGAACGGGGGCCCCTCCAGCCATCGCTCGATCCGGCCGATCCCGCCGCGCAACTCACCCACCAGGCGGCCCGCCTCCGCGGCCGCCGCGCTCCCCACCAGCGCCAGCAGTCCCAGCACCGCGAACAGCGTGCCGAACACCGCCAGCGCCACCGCCAGCGGCCTGGGGAACACCCGCGCCAGCAGATCGGCCAGCGGCCGCAGCAAGGCGGTGGCCACCAGTGCCAGGAACACCGCGATCGCGACGAGCTCGAACCGCCCCAGTACCGTGAACCCCAGATAGACGGCCACCCCGATGGCCACCAGGCGCCATGCGTACGCGGCGGCCAGCCGCAGCCCGGGATGGACCCGCCCGCGCTCGTCCCCGGCCCGGCGCACCGCCGCCGCCAGGGCCGCGGAGCCGGAGCGGCGGGCCCGCGCCACCGCCCGCGAGGCGCGCCCCGCCGGTCCGCCGGCCGTGCCACGCCGAGGGCGTACGCCCCGCCCTCCCGGTCGCTCGGGCGGGGGAGGAGAGTCGCTGCTCACGTCGGCGCCACCGCCTTCTGCGTCCCGGTCCTGCGCGGCGGAAGAGGATGGCGATTCATCCCCATACGCACAGATTCAATCAGGGCGGCCGCCCGGGCGCCGGACACCTCTCCCCGGCGCGGCGGCCCGTCCTCTCCCCGGCGCGGCGGACACCTCTCTCCGGCGCGGCGGGCATCCTCGCCCCCTGCCGTTCCGCGTCCGTGCCTGCCTAAGATCGCCCTGGTCACCCCCTCGCCAAGGCCCTCTGCAAGGAGCCGCTCGTGACATACGACATCACCGCCGTCCGCGCACAGTTCCCCGCACTGAAGGCCGGGTCGGCCCACTTCGACGGCCCGGGAGGCACCCAGACCCCGCTCCCCGTCATCGAGGCCATCTCCGACGCGCTGGCCAACCCCCTGGCCAACCGCGGCCACCTCACCGCGGGGGAGCGCAACGCCGAGGCCCTTGTCCGGTCGGCCCGGCAGGCGATGGCCGATCTGCTCGGCGCCGACCCGGGCGGGATCGTCTTCGGGCGCAGCGCCACCGCCCTCATCTACGACTTCTCCCGCACCCTCGCCAAGACCTGGTCGCCGGGGGACGAGGTGGTGGTGTCCCGGCTGGACCACGACTCCAACATCCGGCCCTGGGTCCAGGCGGCCGAAGCCGCCGGGGCCACCGTGCGCTGGGCCGACTTCGACCCCGCCACCGGCGAGCTGACCCCCGATGACATCAGCGCCCAGCTCGGCGACCGCACCCGGCTGGTGGCGGTCACCGCCGCCTCGAACCTGATCGGCACCCGCCCGGACATCCCGGAGATCTCCCGCCGGGCGCACGCGGCCGGGGCGCTGCTCCACGTCGACGGCGTGCACTACGCCGCCCACGCCCACGTCGACGTCCGGCGGCTCGGAGCGGACTTCTTCGTCTGCTCCCCCTACAAGTTCCTCGGCCCCCACCTCGGCGTCCTGGCGGGCAGCCCCGAGCTCCTGGAGACCCTGACCCCGGACAAACTGCTCCCGTCGACGAACGCCGTTCCCGAGCGCTTCGAATTCGGCACCCTGCCCTATGAATTCCTCGCCGGCACCCGCGCCGCCGTCGACTTCCTCGCCACCTTGGACCCCGGCGCCGAAGGCAGCCGCAGGGAGCGGCTGGCGTCGTCGTTCGCGGCCCTCGAAGAGCACGAGGCCACCCTGCGCGGGCGCATCGACGAGGGCCTGGCCGCCCTCGACCCCATCACCGTCCACTCCCGGGCCGCGAACCGCACCCCGACCGTGCTGCTGACCATCGACGGCCATGACACCACCGACGCCTACCGCTGTCTCGCGAGCCGTGGCGTCGACGCCCCCTCCGGCTCGTTCTACGCGGTGGAGGCGTCCCGCAGGCTGGGCCTGGGCGACACCGGAGGGCTGCGCATCGGCCTGGCCCCCTACACCAGCACCGAGGACGTGGACCGGCTGCTGGAGGCGCTCTCGGACTTCCTGCGCACTCCGGCCCCGCGCGGCTGACTCACCCGGCGCTCACCGGCCGGTCTCACTTCTCGGCGGTGTGCCCTTCGAGAAGCCTTGCCACCAGTCCGCGGGCATGCGCGGCGTCGAGCCCGGCGGGGCGGAAGAGGATGCGGTACATCAGAGGCGCCACGACGTGGTCGACGACCGTCTCGACGCCGGGGGTGTCCTCGCCGCGCTCGGCCGCACGGGTCAGGATGACATCGATCTGGTCTGCGGCGTAGGCCGAGCACTGGCCGGCGTTACTGCCGTCCGGGTCGCCGAGCAGGGCGTCGCGGATGTAGGCACGCCCGGCCGGAGAGGCCATCTCGTCGAGGAACTGCTCGGCCCAGGCCGTCAGATCGGACGCCAGACCGCCGTGGTCCCGGGGCGTGGTGTCGGGCCGCAGACGCTCGACCGCCACGTCCGACAGCAGTTGGCCGAGGTCTCCCCAGCGACGGTAGATCGTGGAGGGGGTGACGCCCGCGCGCTGGGCGATCAGCGGCACCGTGAGACCGTCGCGGCCGACCTCCGCCTCCAGTTCGCGCACGGCGGTGTGCACCGATGCCTGGACCCGGGCGCTGCGCCCCCGGGGCGCACCATCTGCCTGCTCATTCATCCCACCTTAAAGCAATTCCGTTGCTTCTGGGGAAGCGGTGCGCCCGGGGGCACTCGGCGGAGCCGGGGGGAGCACTCGGTGGAGCCCGGGGCACTCGGTGGAGCCCGGGGGCACTCGGTGGACGCGTCAGGCCGCCGATGCCAACTCTCGGGCGGGCCGTGTCCGCTCGTAGGCGTGACCGACCCGCAGGAGCACGCTCTCCCCGAGCGGCCGTCCGAGCAACTGCATGCCGATCGGCAGGCCCGCCGTGTCGTGGCCGACCGGGACGGACAGCGACGGCACCCCGGTGAGGTTGGCGGGGGCCGAGAGGCGCACATAGGCGTCGGAGACGGCCTCGACGGTGCCGTCCGGCCAGGTGATCGTCTCCTGGTCGGCCTTCACCGCGGTCGCCGGGACCGTCGGGGCGGCGATCACATCGACGTCCTCCAGCATGCGCGCCCACTCCCGCCGCATCAGCGTCCGGGAGCGCTGGGCGCGCAGATAGTCCCCGGCGGGCATCAGCTCGCCCGCCTCCAGCAGGGTGCGCACATCCGCCTGGTACAGCTCCGGCGCCGCGCGCAGGGTGCGCTCGTGGTAGGCGGTGGCCTCCGGCACCATCAGGCCCCACTGCGTGGCCTGGATGTAGCGGGTCATGGGGATCTCGACCTCGACGAGGCGGGCGCCGAGGGCCTCGAGCCGGTCGACGGCCCGCCGGACCGCGGCCTCCACCTCCGCGTCGACGTGCTCGAAGTAGTAGTTGCGCGGCACGCCGACGCGCAGTCCCGTCAGGTCCTCGACCGCGCCCGGCCGGTAGTCCCGCGCGGGAACGGCCAGGGAGGCGGGGTCGCGGGGGTCGTGCCCGGCCAGGACCGCCAGGACCAGGGCCTGGTCCTCGACGGTGCGGGTGAGGGGACCGACGTGGTCCAGCGACCACGACAGGGAGGTGACGCCGTGGCGGGGGACGAGGCCGTACGTCGGCTTGAGGCCGACGACCCCGTTGAGCGCGGCGGGGACGCGGATGGATCCGCCGGTGTCGGTGCCCAGGGCGAAGGCCGCGGTGCCCGCGGCGACGGCCACGGCGGATCCGCCGCTGGAGCCGCCCGCGACCCGGCCGGTGTCCCAGGCGTTGTGGGTCTGCGGAGTGGTCAGCCCGTAGGCGAACTCATGGGTGTGGGTCTTGCCGACCAGGACCGCGCCGGACGCGCTCAGCCGGGCGGCGACCGTGCTGTCCGCCTGGGCGCGGTGGTCGGCGCGGACCCGGGAGCTCGCGGTGGTGGCCACGCCCGCGACGTCGATCAGGTCCTTCAGGCCCATCGGGATGCCGTGCAGCGGGCCGCGGATGCGGCCGACCGCGGCGGCGTCCGCGGCCTCGCGCGCCGCCCGGCGCGCCTGCTCCGCCGTCACCGTGGCGTAGGCGTTCAGGTGGGGTTCCAGCCGCTCGACGCGGTCCAGGACGGAGTCGATCAGCTCGACGGGGGACAGCCGGCCGGTCCGGATCGCGTCGGCGGCGGCGGTGAGGGACAATTCATACGGCCGCATCGTGCTGCTCCTCTCCCGCGCGGTAGGCGGGGGCGGGCGGGGTGTCGCCGAAGTCCAGCTCGCGCAGGACGGCGACGACGGAGTGGATGTGGTTGGCGGTGGCCGCCGCGGCGGCGTGGCGCTCGGCCGGCAGCGGGAGCCCGGCGCGTGCGGCCCAGCGGGCCGCCTCCGGAGGGGTGAGTTCGGCGGCGGACAAGGTGTCTCCCTCGGCGAGATCTCAACGAGATAAAAGCTAACTGTTTGCGTTAGTCGACTGTAAGACCTACGGTGGCTTAAGGCAAACGGATTGCGTTAGAGAGAGTGGGCCATGCACACACCCCAGGCCGTCGACATCCCCTTCTGGACCGTGGGCGACGTCGCCGTCCACCGCATCGACGAGGTGCTCCTGCCCCCGCAGACCGGGCCGTGGCTGCTGCCCGACGCCTCCGCGGACGTGGTCTCGCGCCAGGACTGGCTGCGCCCCGACTTCGCCGACCAGGACGGCACCCTGCGCATCGCCAGCCACAGCTTCGCCTTCGAGGTGGGCGGGACGCGGGTCCTGGTCGACACCGGCATCGGCAACGGCAAGACGCGGGCCAACCCGGCCTGGCACGATCTGCGGACCGACTACCTGGAGCGCCTGGCCGCCGCCGGGTTCCCCCGGAATCCATCGACCTGGTGATCCTCACCCATCTGCACACCGACCACGTCGGCTGGAACACCCATGAGGTGGACGGCGCATGGGTGCCCACCTTTCCGTGCGCGCGCTACCTCACCTCCCGCACCGAGCGGGAGTTCTGGGCGGCCTACGACATGGACGAGCCGCGCACCCAGATGTTCCTCGACTCCGTGATTCCGGTCGAGGACGCGGGACGGCTCGACCTGGTCGACGTCCCCGAAGAGGGCACCGAGGTCATCCCCGGACTGCGGCTGATCCCCACGCCCGGGCACACCCCCGGCCATATCGCCCTCCGGCTCGACAGCCGCGACGAGCGGGCCGTGATCACCGGCGACTGCGTCCACCACCCCGTCCAGCTCGCCCACCCCGCCATCGGCTCGTGCGTGGACATCGCCCCGAGCAGTCCGAGGCCACCCGCCACACGCTCTTCGGCGCCCTCGCCGACACGGGCACCCTCCTGCTCGGCACCCACTTCCCGCCGCCCACCGCCGGTCATGTGATCACCCACGGGAACGCCTACCGGCTCTCGCCCGTGCCCCGCGCGCGCGCTGACGCGCGTCCCTCCGGGAGTGGTGGTGTTCGCCTGGATGTTCCCGTAGGGGCGGTATTGGGGCCGGGGCGGTGCGACGGGCAGGCTCGTGGGTGCTGTGCCTGTTTCGTATCGGGAAGGGGTCTCCTTTGGCCGGTGTGTTGCCGCGTGGCGATCGGCTGCCGTCGTTGACGGGGCTTCGCTTTCTGCTGGCCGGTGTGGTGTTGGCGGGCCATGTGCTGACGCTGGGCAGATTCTTCGAGGACCAGGGGGTCTATGAGGCCGCCGACGCCTCGTCCATGGCGAGCGCGGCGGCGGTCTCCTCGTTCTTCCTGCTCAGTGGCTTCGTACTGGCGTGGAACGCCTCTCCGGCCGACACCGCCGTCCGGTTCTGGCGCCGCCGGCTGGTGAAGATCTTCCCCAACCATGTGGTGACCTGGACGCTGATGCTGGGCCTGCTGATGGCGACGGGCACCGCCGCGCTGCTTCCGGTGCCGGATCCGGGGCCCGGGGAGGCGGTCCGGAATCTGCTGCTGGTGCACGCCTGGGTGCCGGACATGGCCGATTTCAGCAGCGTCAATCCGGTGACCTGGTCCATCTCCTGCGAGGCGTTCTTCTACCTCCTCTTCCCCCTGCTGATCCGGCCGGTGCGCGCGCTCCCGGCCCGGCTGCTCCGGCCGGTGATCGCCCTGGTGGCGGGGCTGGTGGTGACGATGCCGCTGGTGGCGATGGCCGTCACCGACGAGGCGGCACCCGGGAGTTGGTCGCCGCTGTCGACGGAGCGCTGGTGGCTGATCTACTTCTTCCCGCCGGTGCGGCTGCTGGAGTTCGTCCTCGGACTGGTGCTCGCCCGGGCGGTCCAGCTCGACCGCTGGCCCACGCTGCGTCCGCGCTGGCCGCTGCTCGCCCTGGCGGGAGTCTTCGCGGCGCGGACGGAGCTGCCGGAGGAGTACCTGTGGGGGGCCGCGACCTGTCTGCCGATGGCCGCCCTCATCCCGGCCCTCGCCATCCGCGATATCGAGGGGCTGGGGAGCCGGCTGGGGCGCCGTGGCCCGGTGCTGCTGGGCGAGGCGTCGTTCGCGCTGTACATGGTCCACTTCCCGCTGCTGTACGAGATCAGGGTGCTGCTGGACCGGCGGACGTTCGACACGGTGACCGCCGCGCTGTTGTCCCTGGGGGTGTCGGCGTTCTGTGTGGCGGTGTCGCTGCTGCTGTGGCGCGGTGTCGAGGTGCCGATGATGCGCCACTTCGCCCGCCCCCGCGGCCGTTCCGTATCGGCCGCGAGCCCCGCGCCCGGCGACCGGACCGCACCCCTGCGCCAGCAGGACCCCGCGCCTTGACGCGGGCGGCCCGTGCGCACCGCTCAGTCCGGCGACGTGGCGACGCGTACGCGGTGGCTTTCGCCGTCGGAGAGGAACGACGCCAGTTCCCGGCCCTCCGCTCCGACGGCGTTACGGTCGGCCGAGGAGAGGCGGCCCAGCGGGGTGACGACCACGGTGGCGGCGTCCACCCTCCAGGTCGCGGCGACGCGGCCGTCCACCAGCACCACCCGCTCCCCGGCGACCGACAGGCCGCGGTGGGCGTCGTCGATGATCCGGCCGCGGTCGTGGTAGCCGAGGATCGCGTTGTCGAACGCCGGCAGGAACCGCACCGGCGCGGGCGTGTCGGGGTCGGGGCGCGGCGCGTCGGGGAGGTCGAACAGCTCCCGGCCGCGTTCATCGCGGAAGGTGACCAGTTCCTCCCGTAGCGCGGCCACCGCGGCCGGGAGCCCGGCGAGGCCGCACCAGGCGCGCAGATCGGCCGAGGCAGCGGGGCCGAAGGCGGCCAGATAGCGCCGTACCAGGGCCTGCCCGACCGGGTCCGCGCCGTCGGGCGCGGGCGCGTCCACCTGCCGGCCCAGCCAGGAGGAGAGCAGGACGTTACGCACCCCTCCCCGGGAGCGCCACAGCCCGCGCGGCGGCGTCTGCGCCACCGGCACGAGGGCGGCGATCAGCATCTCGCCCAGTGCCCGCGGCGCCGGGGCGGGCCAGCGGTCGGCCAGCGCCCGCACCAGCTCGGCCATCGAGCGCGGCTCGCCGTCGGCCATCACCGCCCGGCCCGCGGCGGCGAGCTCGTCGAGGTCCACCCCCTCCAGCTCGCGACGGTAGGTCCCGAGCACCCGCTGGCGCAGCATGGCGTCGTGGCGCGCTCGCCAGGCCACGATGTCATCGGCGGTGACGAGGTGGACGGTGCGGCGCATGAGATGGGTCCGCACCACGCTCCGCCCGGTCAGCAGGCCCGAGAGGGCCGCCGGGTCGAACGCGCGCAGCCGCGACCAGAGCCCGGTGAACGGCTCCTGTGGTTCCTGCGCCTGCATGCCGCACAGCTGCGCGACGGCGTCGCGGACCGGCATATCGGCCCGATCGAGCAGCAACTGCCGGGCGAGCGTCGCCCGGCCCAGCGCCCGGTGGTCGAGAACGGTCATCGTGCTACCGCGGCGCGCTCGTCGGCCGACCGTCGCCGCAGCGCCGGGTGCTGGACGGACGGCGGGGTGTAGGACACATCGATCGGGCCGATGTCGGTTCCGGGCGCCACGATCCGATCGATCCGGTCGAGGACCTCGTCATCGAGGGTGACCGCGGCCCCGGCCAGGAGATCCTCCAGATGTTCCATGGTGCGTGGCCCGATGATGGCCGAGGTGACGCCGGGGTGGGTGATGGCGAAGGCCATCGCCAGGTGGGTCAGCGACAGACCGGCCTCCTCGGCCAGCGGGATGAGCTGCTCCACGGCGTCGAGTTTGCGCTCGTCGGTCAGATGCCGGGGCACCCACTTCATCCGCGCGTTCCGCACCGTGGGCCCGCCCTTGCGGTAGCGGCCGGTGAGCAGGCCCATCGCCAGCGGACTCCACACCAGCACGCCCATGCCGTAAGCCCGGCAGACCGGCAGGACCTCCCGCTCGATGCCGCGGTTGAGGATGGAGTACGGAGGCTGCTCGGTGCGGAAGCGGTGCAGTCCGCGCCGGTCGGCGACCCATTGCGCCTCGACGATCTGCGAGGCCGGGAGGTTGGAGGACCCGATGGCGCGCACCTTGCCGCTGCGCACCAGATCGGTGAGGGCGGAGAGCGTCTCCTCGATATCGGTGTGCGGGTCGGGGTGGTGGACCTGATAGAGGTCGATGTGGTCGGTCCCAAGGCGCCGCAGCGACTGCTCGACCTCGGCGATGATCCAGCGCCGGGAGCTGCCGCCACGGTTGGGGTCCGCACTCATCGTGCCGTTGACCTTGGTGGCCAGCACGATGCCGGCACGCCGACCCTTCAGTGCCTTGCCCACGATGTCCTCGGACTCCCCGTGGGGTCCGTACACATCGGCGGTGTCGATGAAGTTGATCCCCGAGTCCAGCGCCCGGTGGATGATCCGGACACAGCCGTCGTGATCGGGGTTGCCCGCCCGGCCGAACATCATCGTGCCCAGGCAGTAGGGGCTGACCCGGATACCGGTCCGCCCCAGCTCACGCGTCTTCACAGTCGCGCCGTTCCCTTCGGTTCCTTGGCTCTTGGGTTCCGGAACCGTGCCGGGGACAGCCGTCACCGGCACGGTTCCGAGGAGATCCGGTCAGGCGGTCAGCCGGCCTTCTGCCCGTCGAGCGACTCGCGGATGATGTCCGCGTGCCCGGCGTGCTGGGCGGTCTCGGCGATGACGTGCATCAGCACCCGGCGCACGCTGTGCGCCGCGCCCGGCTCGTTCCAGGGCGCCTCCGGCAGCGGATGCGTCGCCGACAGATCGGGGACGGCGGTGATGATCTCCTCGCTCCGGGCGGCGACCTCCTCATAGCGCCGGAGGATCCCGGCCAGCGTCTCACCGGGCAGCATCTGGAAGTTGTTCTGGTTGTCGATCGCCCACTGCGGGATCTCCCGTGCGGTACCGGCCGCGAGGTCGGCCCAGGTGACACCGTCGGGCAGGTCGTAACGCAGTGCCGAAGGGCCTTCGAGGACGAAGCGCAGCCAGCCTTCCTCGATGGCCGCGACATGCTTGATCAGCCCGCCCAGGCACAGCGTGCTGGCCGTCGGGCGTTCGCCTGCCTGCTCGTCGGTGAGCCCGCGCACCGTGTTGGTGAGGGCGGATCGCGCGGCGGCGAGCTCGGCGAGCAGATCGGCCCGCTCGCTGTCGAGCTCGGAGGAGGGCATGGTGGTGGCGGTCACGGTGATGGGGTCCTTCTGGTCGTACTGGTTGGTCTGACGGAGACAACAGTCGCAGGGGAAGCGGACAGGTTGTGGCCGCTATTCGGAGCAGAATGGGAGTCATGCCGAAGACCTCAGCGCGACTGCTCTCACTGCTCTCGCTGCTCCAGGCGCGCCGGGACTGGCCCGGGCAACTGCTGGCCGAGCGGCTGGACGTCAGCCCGCGCACCGTGCGCCGCGATGTCGACCGCCTGCGCGAGCTCGGCTATCCCATCGTGGCCGCCAAAGGCCCTGACGGGGGCTATCGGCTCGGCGCCGGTTCGGATCTGCCGCCACTGCTGTTCGACGACGACCAGGCCGTGGCCCTCGCCGTGGCGTTGCAGACCGCCACCGTCACCGGGGCGGGGATCGAGGAAGCGGCGGCGCGTGCGCTGAGCACCGTCCGGCAGGTGATGCCCGCACGGCTGCGCCATCGCATCGACGCCCTCCGGGTCACCGCCGTCGACGGCGCGGGGGCCCGGCCGAATCCGCGGGTCGGCCCGCAGGTGCTCATGGCCCTCAGCGCGGCCGTCCGCGCCCGCGAGGTGCTGCGCTTCGACTACGCTCCCGCGTCCGCACCGGGTGCCTCCGACGCCGACCCCGCCGCCACTGCGCCGCGGCGGGCGGAGCCACACCACCTCGTCACCCGGGGCGGGCGCTGGTATCTCGTCGCCTGGGACCTCGACCGCGACGACTGGCGCACCTTCCGCGTCGACCGGATCACCCCGCGCACCCCCACCGGGCCGCGCTTCACCCCGCGCGATGTGCCCGGAGGGGACGTGGCCGCCTTCGTCGCGAGCAGGTTCCAGGGCTCCGACGGCTCGGGCGGCTGGCCGTGCCGAGGCGAGGTCATCCTCGCCCTGCCCGCCACCGTCGTGTCCACCTACACCCGGGACGGAGTCGTCGAGGAACTCGGCCCGGACCGTTGCCGACTGGTCCTGGGCGCGTGGTCATGGCCCGGACTCGCCGCCACCATCGGCAGGTTCGACGCCGACATCGAGGTCGTCGGGCCACCCGAGCTGAGGGAAGCCTTCGCGCACCTGGCCCGCCGCTTCGCCGACGCCGCGGCCGAGGCGCCCAGTGGGTCCACGACGCCACCCCCCAGTTGATGAGCGGCGCGTGCCGCACACCGTGCCTCAGGGCGCGGCGTCGAGATCCACCTCGAGGTTCTCGGTCTCGGTCCAGAACCCCTCGTCCGCGTCCTGCAACCGGGACGCCGCGTGCCTCAGGTGGACCAGCGCGGCGTCGCGTGCCGCCTCGGCGTCGCGGGCCTCGATGGCGGCCAGGATGGCGTGGTGCTCCTGCCGGACCGCTTCGAGGAAGTCGCCGCGGCGCGCCTCGTTCGCACGCGTGACGCGGATTCCGCCGCGCAGCACCTCGCCGAGGTAACGCACCGTGGAGAGCATCACCGCGTTCCCGGTCGATTCGGCGATGGAGCGGTGGAAGGCGAGATCCTCGTCCACGCCGTCGCCACCGGCCGCCACCGCCGTGTCGATGGCCTCCAGGGACTGACGCATCCGGGCGAGGTCGGCCGCGGTGGCCCGAGTGGCCGCGAGGTACGCCGCCTCGCCCTCGATGGGGCGGCGCACCTCCACGATCTGCCGCACCTTGGACTTGGTGTCCTCGGCGGTCTCGGCCTCCAGGTCCAGCGGCCGGGTACGGCGCGGCATCACGAACACGCCGAGCCCTTGACGGGGTTCGACCAGGCCCGCGTTGCGCAGCCGGGACACGGCCTCGCGTACGACGGTCCGGCTGACGCCCAGCTGCTTGACCAGCTCCACCTCGGTCGGGAGCTTGTCGCCCTCGGCCAGCCGTCCGGACTCGATCTCTTCCGAGAGTATCGCCGCGACCCGATCCGCGAGCCGCACGGGACCGCTCACCTTGGAGAACATGGTCTTCAGTTTATCGGCACCGTCCCGGCCGCCCCGGCCGCTACGGGTGTCCGGCGGACCATGCGGCTCCGCCTCGTGGCAGGGGCTTCGCCTCGTGGCAGGGGCTTCGCCCCTGGCCCCGGGGTCTGGGGCGGAGCCCCCACGCGGCGGAGCCGCATATCGATGCTTCCCCCTCCCCGCCCCTTCCCGCGGTATCGGGCTGCGGCTTCGCCGCGTGGCGGGGGCTTCGCCCCTGGCTCCCGGGGTCTGGGGCGGAGCCCCAGTTGTGGGAAGGGGCGGGGAGGGGACAGCCCGCCGCAGGCGTCAACATCCGCCGGACACCCCTAAGAGCGCGCACCGTCCACGACCGCGTCGGCGTGGTCTTCGGTGTAGGCGCGCACCACCGAGGCGAAATCCGGGTCGGGGGCCAGCCCGAGCGCGGCGGCGCGCGCGTTGTCGAACACGGCGGGCCACGAGCCGACGATGGCCTCGACGTCGGGGTCGGGCGCGATCGTCACCAGGCCGGCGACGGCGTCGCCGGCCACCTGCCGCAGCGTGCTCAGCATGTCGGCGACCGAGACCGTGAGCGCCGGAAGGTTGACCGGCACCCCGCCGTCGATCCGGCCCGGCCCGGCGCCGCGCTCGGCCTCCGCGACGCGGAGGATGCCCTCGACGGTGCGCCGTGGCGAGGCCAGGGCCACCTTCAGCTCGGGGTGGACCGGGCAGATGGCGGGGAGACCCGCGAGCGGCTCGCGGATGATGCCGGACAGGAAGCCGGAGGCGGCCGCGTTCGGCTTGCCCGGCCGTACCGACACGGTCATCAGGCGGGCGACGCGCCCGTCCAGGAAACCGCGTCGGGTGTAGTCCGCGATCAGCTGCTCGCAGACGAGCTTCTGGATCCCGTAGCTCGACCGCGGTGTGGGCAGGGTCGACTCGCTGACGACCGGCGGCAGCGGCAGAGCGGGATCGGCACCGTACACGGCGACACTGCTGGAGAACACCACCCGCGGCACCGGCCCGCCGGCGGCCGACTGGGCCCGCGCGGCCTCCAGCACGGCGCGGGTGGTGTCCACATTGGCGCTCATACCGAGATCGAAGTCGGCCTCGCACTCGGCCGAGACCGCGGAGGCGAGGTGGATGAGCACATCCACCGGCTCCGCGAACACCTCGTCCAGCCGGTCGGCCAGATCGCCCTGGACGATCTCCACGAGGGGGTCGTCCGCCGCCGAACCGGGCGGCACCACGCGGTCGGCGAGCACCAGCCGGTCGATCGGCGCACCGCGGAACGTCCGTGACGTGAGCAGTGCGGCGGCGACCCGCCGGCCCAGGAAGCCGAAGCCACCCGTGATGACGATCCTCATGCGTTGTCTCCTCGGTAGTCGTGTCGCCAGCCGAGCCCCTCGCTCGTTCCGGCGCGGGGGATGTACTCACAGCCGATCCACCCGTCGAATCCCAGGTCGTCGATGACGCCGAACAGATGGCGGATGTTGAGCTCGCCCCGGTCGGGCTCATGGCGATCGGGTACGCCCGCGATCTGCAGATGGCCGACCCGGCCGGTCGGCAGGTCACGGCGCAGGGTCGTGGTGAGGTCGCCCTCGACGATCTGGCAGTGGTAGAGGTCGAGCTGCACCTTGAGGTTCGGGGCTGCCACCTCGCCCACCACGGTGTGCGCTTCGGCCTGCCGGTTCAGGAAGTAGCCGGGCATGTCGCGGCCGTTGATCGGCTCGATCAGTATGTCGACGCCCGCCGCGGCGGCCCGTTCCGCGGCCCAGGCGAGATTGGCCAGATAGGTGTCGCGGTGCTTGGCCGAATCGCCCGCCCCCACCAGCCCGGCCATCACATGTACTCGCGGGCAGCCGAGCTCCGCCGCGTACTCCAGGGCCCGGCCGATCCCGGAGCGCACCTCCGCCTCGCGTCCGGGCAGCGCCGCGATCCCGCGCTCCCCGGACTCCCAGGCACCGGGAGGCGCGTTGAAGAGCACCTGCCTCAGACCGTGGTCGTCGAGCCTGCGGCGCAGTTCGGCGGCGTCGTACGGGTAGGGGAAGAGGTACTCGACGGCCTCGAAGCCGTCCGCCGCCGCCGCGGCGAAGCGGTCGAGGAAGTCGTGTTCGGTGTACATCATGGACAGGTTCGCGGCGAACCTCGGCATGCTGGCTCCTGCGTTCGGGCCGGGACGTCCCGGTCAGCGGTTGACGACCTGCTTCTCGGTGGTGAGCACCGCGACGGCGCCCACGACCAGGGTGAGGGCCAGGACGTACATCGGGATCGACGCCGAGCCGGTGGCGTCCTTGAGCGCGCCGATCATGTAGGGGCTGACGAAACCGGCGAGGTTGCCCACCGAGTTGATGATGGCAAGGCCGGCCGCCGCCGCGGTGCCGCCCAGGAACGCGGTGGGGAGCGACCAGAACAGCGGAGCGCAGGTCAGCACCCCTGCCGCGGCCACGGACAGCGCGGTCAGGGACAGCGCGGTCGACCCGTTCCAGACGGCGGACAGCGAGAACCCGACGGCGCCCATCAGGCTCGGGATGACCAGGTGCCAGCGGCGCTCGCGGCGCTTGTCCGCCGATCGGCCGAACAGGTTCATCGCGACGAGCGCGGCCAGGAATGGCACGGCGCTGAGCACGCCGATCGCGAGGTTGCCGTCAATACCGGTGGACTCGACGAACGTGGGCATCCAGAAGGTCAGGGCGTACTGGCCCATCACGAAGCAGAAGTAGATGAGGCACATCAGCCACACCCTGGGCTCACGGAAGGCGTCCCGGACCCGGCCGTGTACCGTCCGGTGCGCGCTGTCGTCGGCGACCGCCCGCTCGACGACGGCCTTCTCCTCATCGGTCAGCCACTTCGCGTCCCGCACGCCGTCGTCCAGGTAGAAGAGCGTGAGGACACCGACGAGGAGCGCGGGGACCGCCTCCAGCAGGAACATCCACTGCCAGCCCTGCCAGCCGTTCACCCCTGGAAACTGTCCATGATCCAGCCGGAGAGCGGGTTGCCGAAGATGCCCGCCACCGGGATGGCCGACATGAACATCGCGATCACCCGGGCGCGGCGGTGCGAGGGGAACCAGTAGGTGCAGTAGAGGATCACCCCGGGGTAGAACCCCGCCTCGGCGGCACCGAGCAGAAACCTCAGGACATAGAACGTCGCCTCGTTGGTGACGAACATGAACGCCGCCGAGACCAGGCCCCAGCTGATCATGATGCGGGCGATCCAGGTGCGGGCTCCGACGCGTTGCAGCATCAGGTTCGAGGGCACCTCCAGGAGGAAGTACCCGATGAAGAACAGGCCCGCCCCAGGCCGTACGCCGCCTCGCTGAACCCGAGGTCGTCGGACATCTGGAGCTTCGCGAAGCCGACGTTGACCCGGTCCAGGTAGGAGGCCACGTAAGCCAGGATGAGGAAGGGGACGATGCGGCGTACGACCTTGCGGTAGACGGCGTTCTCGCGGGCGAGCGCGGGCGTCTCGGCCGCCACTGCGGGCATGGGCATGACGGAATCCTTCTGCGGCTCAGGGATTCTGCGACGGGGACGGGGAGGAGGAGAGAACTACGGGGAGGGGAGGGAACGGGGACGGGGGAGCGACAGGTCACCAAGCGGCGCCGAACGTGGACCTCAGTTCGTCGATCGCGTCGGTGGTGAGCGGCTCCGGCCGACGGTCGGTCAGGAGCCAGAGACGTGCCGTCTCCTCGAGTTCTTCGAGGACGGCGAGGGCGGCGGCCGCGTTCGGGCCCCAGACCACGGGGCCGAGCCGGTCGAGCAGGACGGCCCTGATCGGCGTGTGGCTCGCCAGGTGGCCGGCGATCCGGGCGGTCACCAGGTCGGCCACGCGCGGGTCGCCGGGCCGGTGGTAGGGGATGAGCGGAACGTGCCCCACCTTCATCACGAAGTACGGCGTGATGGGCGGGAGTACGTCGTCCTGGCTCCACACCCCGGCCAGGGTGAGCGCGACCAGGTGGGTGGAGTGGGTGTGGATGATGAACCGGGCCGTGGGGTCGGCCGCGTAGATGCGCCGATGGAGCGTCAGGGTCTTGCTCGCCCGGTCGCCCGCGCGCTGCTCGCCCCGGGCGTCGACCAGTGCGAGGCGGTCGCGCTCGAGAAAGCCCAGGGCGGCGTCGGTGGGCGTGATCAGATGGCCGTCGCCGACCCGGGCGCTGATGTTCCCGGCGCTGGCGTGCACATAGCCCCGGTCGAACAGGCTGGTGCCCACCCGGACGATCTCGTCACGTGCCTCGTCCACGGCGGTGTCGAGGAGCCCGGTCATGAGACCTCCCGGTCGAGCAGGGCGAAGGCGTCGGTGAAGAACGCGGGGCCACCGAAGTTGCCGGACTTCAGCGTGATGTGGAGCGTGTCCTCGCCGGGCAGCGCCGCCGCGCACCAGGGCACACCGGGGTCGATCTGCGGTCCGATGCGCAGTCCGGTGATGCCGAGCGCCCGGACGACCGCTCCCGAGGTCTCGCCGCCCGCGACGACGAGTTGGCGCACACCGCGTTCCACCAGGCCCTCGGCCACGCGGGCCAGGGTCCGCTCCACCAGCTCGCCGGCCTCGGCGGCGCCGAGTCGGGTCTGGACGGTGCGGACCGCGGCGGGCGCCTCGGTGGAGTAGAAGAGGACGGGCCCGTCGGCCAGCCGCGCCTCGGCGAAGGCGAGCGCCTGGCCGGACACGTCCTCACCGGCCGCGACCCGCAGCGGATCCACGCTGAACGCGGGCCGGCCGGTGCGCAGGAACTCCTGGACCTGCTGGTTGGTGGCGGTGGAGACCGACCCGGAGATGACCGCCCGGTGGCCACCGGGCGGGGGCAACTGTGCGGCGGCGTGGGACGGTGTGAACCCCCAGTTCGCGGGCAGCCCGATGGCCAGGCCCGAACCGGCGGTCACCAGCGGCATCCCCTGGACCGCCGCCCCGAGGCGCACCAGGTCGTCGTTGGAGACGGCGTCGACGATGGCGATTCCGGCACCCTGCTCGCGCAGTTCGTCGATCCGCGCCCGGACCGCCGTGGCATCGCGGCCGACCACCGTGTGGTCGATCAGGCCGACCGCTCGTGTCGTCTGCGCGCCGAGGACCGAGACCAGATTGGGGTCCGTCATCGGGGTGAGCGGGTGATGGCGCATACCGCTCTCGCTGAGCAGCACATCGCCGACGAAGAGATGGCCCTTGAAGACCGTGCGCCCGTTGTCGGGGAACGCGGGCGTGGCAATGGTGAAGTCGGTGCCGAGCGCGTCCATCAGGGCCTCGGTGACCGGCCCGATATTGCCGGCGGGCGTCGAGTCGAAGGTGGAGCAGTACTTGAAGTAGATCTGCTCGGCACCCGCGGACCGCAGCCAGGCGAGGGCCCGCAGCGACGCGTCGACGGCGTCGTCGGCCGGAGCGGTCCGCGACTTGAGCGCGATGACCGCGGCGTCCGCGTCCACCGGCCGCTCGGCGCCGGGCGGCGGTACGTCGATCAGCTGGACCACGCGCATGCCCGCCCGCACCAGGTTGTTGGCCAGGTCCGTGGCGCCGGTGAAGTCGTCGGCGATACAGCCGAGTCGGATGCCCATGTCAGGCCTCCACCGGCTGGGGCAGGTCGATCCCGGGGAAGATCTTGATGATCGCGCTGTCGTCCTCGGAGCCCAGCCCGGACGCCGACGCCTGGAGGAACATCTGGTGAGCGGTGGCGGCCAGGGGGAGCGGGAACCTCTCCGGCCTCGCCGAATCGAGGACGAGCCCCAGGTCCTTGACGAAGATGTCCACCGCGGAGAGCGGGGTGTAATCACCGGCGA
Organism: Streptomyces violaceusniger; assembly: GCA_005405945.1. Taxonomy (GTDB): domain Bacteria; phylum Actinomycetota; class Actinomycetes; order Streptomycetales; family Streptomycetaceae; genus Streptomyces; species Streptomyces violaceusniger. The sequence continues at coordinate 1,029,613 of BJHW01000001.1, read as the reverse complement.
GCACATGCGCCATCCGGTTCTCGAACATCCAGGAGTTGCCCGCGCTGTGCGTGATGACCTCGTATAGCGCCTCGGCGGGAACGCCTGCCTTCAGGCCCAGGGCCATCGCCTCGGCCGCCGCGGCGATGTGCACCCCCGCGAGCAGCTGGTTCACGATCTTGACCTTCGAGCCGAGGCCGGGCTGCTCGCCCAGGCGGTAGACCGTGCTGCTCATGGCCTCGAGCACCGGGTCGGCGACCGCGTACGCCGCGGCGGGGCCCGACGTCATCATGGTCAGCTCACCGGCCGCCGCACGCGCGGCGCCACCGGAGATGGGGGCGTCCAGATAGAGTGCGCCCCGCTCGGCCAGGCGTCCCCCGAGCTCCGCCGACCACCCCGGGTCGACCGTGGAGCACATCACGAAGACGGCCCCCGGGCGGAGCCGGTCGGCGGCCCCGTCGGCGCCGAACAGCACCGACTCCACCTGCGCCGCGTTGACCACGACACCGACCACGATGTCCACCGCGGCCGCCAGGTCGCCGGGGGAGGCGTACGCCGTCCCGCCGTCGCGGGCGAAGTCCTCGGCCACTTCCGGTCGCAGATCGTGGACCCCGACGTCGTAGCCCGCCGTGCGCAGGCTGCGCGCCATGCCGAGTCCCATGGCCCCGAGCCCCACCACGCCCACGCGCGGCCGCGCCGGTCCGTCCTGGTCGCTCATGCCCCTCCTCATCCTTGCTGTGGTTATGGGGAGTGCCGCTGCCCTTGCCGTGGCGGCCGGGGCGTCATCGGCCCCGGTCACCTGCGGCGATCGGGTCATATGATGACCTGAAGACAAGGCTCCCGCATACTGTGACGTCCGTCACATGGGGTGGGATGAGGGGGGCGGGTGGGATGCGGCGCGGCCGGGCGTGATGTGTCCGGCTCGGCCCGGGGTGAGCGGCCCGAGGTCGTCCACACCGCTCGTGATTGGTCGACTGGCCAGGCTCGGCCCGGTCGCCGCGGCATCGACCGCGCGGTCGGCCCCGCGCCGACGTGAGCGGCCGACGACCGTGCCGCGCCGAGGACGTGAACTCAGCCGATGTCGACGGAGGTGCCCGCCGCCAGCCCGTGGTAGCGGGCGCCTGTGCCGGGGCCGTTGTCGCCCAGGAACCCGCCGAGCATCGCGTTGCCGACATCGTTGAGGGCGCCGTCGTGGATGGCGTAGGCGTCCCGTGGGGCCACCTCCCGCACATAGTCGATCAGCTGCCCGGTGGTGGACCAGGGGCCGTGCACGGGCAGCAGCAGGGTGTCGACGGTGGCGTCGGGGACGGTGAGCGCGTCTCCGGGGTGGAAGAGGGTGTCGTCGACGAGGAAGCCGACGTTGCCGACCGGCGGGATGTCGGGGTGGATGGGCGCGTGCCAGGTGCCGTAGACCTTCACCTCGAAACCGGCCGCGGTGAAGGACTCGCCCTCGCCGACGGTGGTGACCCGGGTGCCGAGGCCGTCCAGTTGCTTGGCGACTGAGGCGTTGGTCCAGATGCGCAGGGCCGGATTGTTCTCCGCGGCCTTGCGGAGCACCTCCTCGGAGAAGTGGTCGAAGTGTTCGTGGGTGACCAGGACCGCGTCCGCGCCGTCCAGTGCGTGCGGTTCGGTGAGGCCGCCCGGGTCCACGACCAGGCGGCGGTTGTCCTTGTCGATACGGACGCAGGCATGGCCGAACTTGGTGAGCTGCATGGCGGGTCTCCTTGATCCTTGGCAAAACTATACAACCGCGTTGCGCAACTAAACTGTACAACATGGTTGTACAACCTGCCTTCATGACCTGGGTAGGGTGGGGCCATGGAAGACGACGCACTGGCTGAAGACCTGCGGCAAGCGGTCGGCGAACTCGTCCGCGCCGTACGGGCCGCCGACACCATGCCCTCCGGAGGGGCCGCCATCCTCGGCCACCTCGACCGCGGTGGCCCGCAGACCACGGCCGACCTCGCGCACCGGCGCGGAGTGACCCACCAGTCGGCCGCCAAATCCGTCAAGGAACTGCTCGGCGAGGGCCTGGTGCGCACCGAGCCCCACCCCAGCGACGGACGCAAACTCCTGCTGCACATCACCGACGCCGGCCGCGCCCGGCTTCAGCGGGAGCGCGCCCAGCGCGCCGGCTGGCTGGGCACCGCCATCCGCGACGCGCTCAGCCCCGACGAGCAGCGGCGACTGCGGGACTGCGTACCCCTGCTGACCCGTCTGACCGCTCGCATCACCGAAAAGTGACCGCGGAGGCGATGTGCCGGGTTCGGCGGCTTCTGTGGGCGGATGGGTTATATCCCGGAGGGCGATGCCGGCCATAAGCACATCGGGATTTCCGGCGCGCTGTGCGGTCGCTAGCGTGAACCTCGACGCCGCCAAGGGGGCATTCGAGTAAACGGGTGGATCGGGGGAGTGGGATGCGACTGCTCGTGAAGCGGTCATCGGATCAGGTCAAAGGGCAGATCGCCGTTCCGACCTCGAAATACCACGCGCATCGCGCCTTGATACTGGCGTCGCTCGCCCCCGGGAGCAGCCGCATCGTAGGGCTGTCGAACGCGCAACACGTCCGGCACACCATCACCGCGCTGCGCGGTCTCGGTACGAGGATCGAGATGGACGGGGACGACTTCCTCGTGCACGGGGGTCCGTACCGACCGCTGCGATCGCAGGTCTCGGTGGGCAGTTCGGGTACGGCGCTGTATTTCCTCACCGGGCTCGCCTCTCTCGCGAGCGCGCCGGTGACCATCGTGGGGCAGAAGTCATTCCACCGGCGTCTGATAGGCCCACTGCTACAGGCCCTGTCCGATCTCGGCGTTGACCTCGATTCGCTCACGGGCGGCCCGCCGATTTCCGTGCGGCCGCGCCGCCCGAAAGGGGGCCACGCGCGTATCGAGGGCATTCTCTCGCAGTGGATTTCCGGATTGCTCATGGTGGCGCCGTTCGCGACCGGGCCGAGCACCATCACCGTGGAGGGCGAGTTCAACGAACGCTCCTATGTGGATCTGACGGTCCGGATGATGCGGCGGTTCGGGCTGCGGGTCGAGGTCTCCGAGAACGGGCGGCGGTTCGACATCGAGCCGGGCCAATGCCCGACCCCGGCAACCGTGGTGCTGCCCCCCGATGTCGGCGCGGCGGCCTTCGGCCTGGCCATGACGGCGCTGCACCCGGCCGATGTGCTGTTCCGGGGCTGCCCGCGCTCCCCGTGGACCAGGTGGACCACCCCGAGGCGGATCTGCTGAACATCGTGGCCGGGATGGGGCTGCCGATGACGGCCGACCCGGCGACCGGCATGGTGCGGGTCCGCCACGACGGGATCAGGCTGCGCCCCGCCCGGGCCGACTGCCGGGCGGTGCCCGACATGCTGCCCGCGCTGTCCGTGCTCGGGGCGCTGGCGGACGGCACCACCGTGCTCGACAACGTGGCCCACGTCAGGCTCAAGGAGTCGGACCGGGTGGCGGCGATGCTGCAGCTCACCAGGATGGGCGCCCGGATCGAACAGCGCGGGCAGCGACTGCTCTGCCACGGTGTCGAGCGGCTGACCGGGGCCGAACTGTCCTCGTTCAACGACCACCGGGTGCTGATGTCGCTGGCCGTCGCGGGCACGGCGGCCGACGGCGAGACCCGGCTCACCTACCCGAACGCCTACCGCGGCTCCTATCCACGCTTCCTCGAGGAGATGAACGGCGTCGGCCTGAGCATGTCGGTGGAAGGGAACCGGACGCCGGATCGGGGCCGCACCCGGGCCCCCGCTCTCGCCGCGCCCGCGAACTGATCAGCCGTCGGGCCGCGAGCCCCGCGAAGGGCCGGTGTCGCCGGGCGGCCGGTCCGGAAGGTCGGTGGCGCACAGGCGCAGGACCCGCTCGCGCAGCCATCGGTGGGCGGGATCGATGGTGTTCTTGGGGTGCCAGTACATCGACTCGACGAGGCGTGGCAGCGGCACATCGAGCGCCACGGTCCGAAGACCGATGCGCGGGCCGAGCTGGTCGAACAGGCGCCGCTGTATCACCGTGACCATGCGGGTGCCAGGGAGCAGGCAGGCCGCGTTGGTGAAGTTGTCGGTGGCGGCGACGGCCCGCAGGGGCAGGCCGAGTTGAGCGAGCACGGTGTCGGCGATCGTGGGCTGCGGCCCCCCGATCTGGACGTACGGCAGAGAGCAGAGCTGATCGGAAGTCAGGACATCACCGACTTCGGGGTGGTCCTGGTCCACCACGGCCACGAACTCATCGGTGAACAACGTGGAGCTGGAGAAGGTCTCCAGCTCCTTGTCCTGGATCATGGGCGGCCAGATGACCAGATCGCACTGGCCTCTGCGGAGCTGGTCGACCATGCCGTGGCTCAGCGGGGCGACCTTGATCTGCACATGGGGGTAGGCGGTGTCGATCTCCCGCAGCAGCGGCCGCAGCAGAACGATGGCCACGTAGTCGCTGGCGGTCACGGTGAACACCCGGCGGTCGGTGGTCGGGTCGAAGGCCGCGTTGGCGCCCACCACCTCCCTGATCGCCTCCAGCATCTCGGTGACCGGCTGGACCAGCGACTCCGCGAAGGGAGTCAGCACCATGCGGCGACCGTCCCTGACCAGCAGCGGCTCATTGAAGTGGCGGCGGAGCTTGGCGAGCGAGGTGCTCATCGAGGGTTGGGTGACCTCCACCCGCTCCGCCGCCTTGGTCACACTCCGTTCCATCAGCAGGGCGTGCAGTGGGACCAGGAGGTCCATGTTGAAGTTGCTGAGGGACGGTGGCATCGCTCTGGGTCCTCGTCATGATCGGGCCGGAATGGGCGGCCGAGGCGAGTCCTGGGTGAGCAGGAATCCGGTTCGCGGCGCGTGACGACGGAACCGTACTACGGATGGAACCCCGGCGCAGACGCGTGCATGGGGGTTCCACAGGGGGTTGACGGCCAGTCAGGAGGTCAGGACGGCAGGACCCGAACCGGTGGCTGTCGACCTTGATGCTCGTGGGCCTGGACACGGACACGGTGACCGTGCACCGCCCGTCGTAGAATGCGTGCGCGGCATTTCTCACCCGCGGGTCCCGGGACCGCTCCCGAGGAGACCCCGCGGCGCGGTGGCGGGGGCGTGGTCGGGCCGGGCTCCGGTTACCCCCACGCGATCCTGGCGGCGACCGGCAGGTGGTCGCTGCCGGTGGCGGGCAGGGCGCGGATGTCGGCGACGGCTGCCGAGCGGGCCATGACCTGGTCGATCCGGGCCAGCGGGAAGCCCGAGGGGAAGCTGAAGGCGAAGCCCCGCTCCGCCACGTTCAGCCGCGAGGTCAGCGGGGCCAGCCCACGGTCGTCGACGGTGCCGTTGAGATCGCCCAGCAGGACCACCCGATCGCGCCTCTCGGCGGCGATGGCCTCGCCCAGCAGACCGGCGCTCTCGTCACGCCAGGAGGACGCGAGGCCACTCGCCCGGATGCGCACCGACGGCAGGTGTGCGACATACGCCGCGATCTCGCCGTGCGGTGTGCGGACTGCGGTCCGCAGTCCGCGATTCCACCCCTCCGCGATCCCTTGGGGTTTGATGTCCAGCGGCCGCGCATCGGTGAGCGGATGCTTCGACCAGAGCCCGACGGTGCCCCGCACGGCGTGGTAGGGGTAGTCCGGGGCGAGGGTCTTCTCGTAGACCGGCAGCGCGCTGGGCACCAGCTCCTCCAGCGCGATGAGATCGGGCCCGGCGTCGGCCAGGGCGCGGGCCGTACCCGCCGGATCGGCGTTCTCATCGCTGACGTTGTGCTGCACCACCAGCAGGTCACGCGGGCCGGGCTCCGCCCCGGGCAGGAACAGCCCGCCGAAGAGATACGTCCACGCCGCCACCGGCAGCAGGAGCGCCACCAGCGCGAGGGTCGAACGGCGCAGCAGCGCCAGGCCGAGCAGCACCACGACCACCACGCCGAGCCACGGCAGGAACGCCTCCAGCAAACTGCCCACATGACCCACGGAGTTGGGCACCGTCCGGTGGAACGCCAGCAACCCGGCCGTCAGCACCGCCAGTACGGCGAGCACCCGCCCCCGGGCCCAGGACGACCGGCCTCCCGTGTCGTCCCCCGCCGCGTCACCCCGGTGGGCCCATCGGGCCCACCGTGCCACCCAGCGACCGGCCCGCCGGGGCACCCCCGCCCGCACCGGCGCCGTCGTACCGCTGTCCACCCGCGTCGTACCGCTGTCCACCCGTTCCACCATGGCTTCCCATCCGTGTGGCTCCGCCCCCAAGACTGATTCCGTACCCCAAGACGGGCCACCAGGCGCATCGGTTTCTGTTCGCGGAGGTGGCGGCACAGGCCACCGGAAATTCCGGTGACGGTGGCCATGCCCGCTCACTAGGATCGGATCTCGTGCTCTCCCGTCCCTCCTTCATCAGTGACGAAGCGATCGCGCACGCCGTCGCCGCGCATTGGCTGCCGGACGTCGCCGAGATCGTGTATCTGCCCTGGGGTTTCGGCGCACACCACTGGCGGGTGGCCGGTGGCGGCACGACCCTGTTCGTGACGCTGGATCAGCTGGAGCCGCGGCACACCGAGGCGACGCTGGAGGCCGCCTATGCGGGGGCGGCGGCGCTGGCCGCCGCCGGTGTGGACGTGGTGTGCGCGCCGCTGCCCGCCCGGTCCTCCGGCCGGTTCACCGTCGGCGTCGAGGCGGGCGCGCTCAGCGTGACGCCGTGGCTGGACGGGCGCAGCCCCACCGAGGAGGAGGCGAACCGGCCCCGGCACGTCCGCGAGGTCGAAGCCGCACTGGCCACGCTGCACCGCGCCACACCGCCACCCGGTCTGCGGCACTGGACTGCCCAGGTCGGCCCCGAGTTCGCGGGCGAGCTACGGGCCCGGACCGCGCGGCCCTGGACGTCCGGGCCGCTGGCGGAGGAGGCGCGGGCCGCGATCGCCGCACACGATGCCGCGATCACCCGCTGGACGGACCGCTACCTCGAACTCGCTGACCTCGCCCACTCCCGCCGGGACCAATGGGTGACCACCCACGGCGAGCCGCACAACGACAACCAGGTCGTGGGCGCGTGCGGGCTGAAGCTCGTCGACTGGGAGTCGCTGGCCCTCGCGCCCCGCGAGCGGGACTACGCCGATCTGCTCGCGGCCGGCGCGGGCGACCGGCTGAGCGCCGACCCGGCGATGGCCGAGCTGTTCGCCCTCGACTGGCGCCTCTCCGAGATCGCCGAGTACGCGCGCTGGTTCGCCGCCCCGCACACCGGCACGGACGACGACCACACCGCCCTGGAAGGGCTGTACGAGGAATTGCGGCAGGTCACCGCGCCAGGGCCGCCCGGGCCACCGTGACCGCCTGACCGGCGTAGCCGCGGCCGAACAGCACGGTGTGCACCAGCAGCGGGAAGAGCTGGTGCAGTCCGACGCGGTCGGCCCAGCCCCCGGCGAGCGGCGCCACCTCCTGGTAGCCGTCCAGCACCTGGTCGAGATGCGGGCAGCCGAACAGGTGGAGCATCGCCAGATCGGTCTCCCGGTGGCCACCGTGCGCGGCCGGGTCGATCAGCCACGCCTGCCCGTCGGCGCCCCACAGGACGTTCCCGTTCCACAGGTCGCCGTGCAGCCGGGCGGGTGGCTCGGCGGGTCCGGCCAGCTCGGGCAGCCGCTCACATGCGCGTTCGATCACCTCGGCCTCGCCGTGGCGCACCGTGCCGTCGTCGACGGCGCGCCGCAGATAGGGCAGCACCCGGTGTTCGGCGTACCAGCGCGACCAGTCGGTGCCCGTGACATTGCGCATCGGGGCCATGCCGATGTACGCGTCCGTGGGGCCGTCGGGCGGCGGGGCGCCGAACGCGGGCGCGCCGACGGCGTGCAGGGCGGCCAGGTCGCGGCCGAACCGGGCCGCCGCCCGGGCGCCCGGCCGGCCGACCGGCACCTGGTCGGTGACCAGCCAGTGGCGGTCGTGGCCGTGCACCGCCGGGACGCGGACCGTACCGGCGTCGGCCAGCCAGCGCAGCCCCGCCGCCTCGGCCTCCACCGCGCCGGGATCGTCACCCCGTTTGACCATCACCGTCTGCCCGCCGTCGAGGGTGACCTCGGTGAGCACGGCGGACAGCGGCCGTCGGCGGGTCGCCGGACGGCCGGTGAGGCGGGCCGCCGCGGCACCGGGGTCCTCGCCCGTCCCGGCCTCGGCACGGGTGCTCATGAACCGAGGCGCTCGCGCACCCAGGCCAGCAGGCCGGGCACCGAGGCTTCGATCATGGCCAGCACCTCGTCGAACCCCTCGGGGCCGCCGTAGTACGGATCGGGAACGTCCAGGTCACCGGTGGCGTCCGGGTCGAAGGACCGCAACATCCTGACCCGGGACGGATCGTCGACCAGCCGCCGTAGCGCCTTCTCGTGGCCGCGGTCCATCGCCAGCAACAGCTCGGCGTCCCGGTGCTCGGCACCGATCTGGGCCGCGACATGCTCGACCGGATAGCCGTGCCGTGCCAGCAGCTCGCCGGCCCGTTCGTCGATGGGCTCACCGGCGTGCCAGGGGCCGATACCGGCGCTGCTGACCCGTACCGCGCCGTCGAGTCCCGCCCGGCGCAGCCGCTCGGCGAAGACCAGCGCGGCGGACGGCGACCGGCAGATGTTCCCGCTGCAGACAAAGCAGATGTGCACGGCCACCAGGGTAGGGCCTGGCTCCGCGGTGGCGCAGGGGCGGGCCGCCCGGGGAGATCCCGGCTCACCCCGCCCAGGGCTTGTCCACCAGCGGTGTCCGGAGCCACCCGACGCCCCCGGCGCTCTCGTCGGGCGTCAGCTCCAGCATGTGGCCACCGGGCCGGTCCGAGGCCCGCGCGATCGCGCTCACCAACCGCTCGGCGAGGTCGGGGCCCTCGGCGTCGTCCATGTCGTCGACCGGCGCGCCGGCCCGTACGTCCTGACGGACCTCTTCACCGCTGTGGAGGGTCAGGATCAGGTACTGGGGTGTCTTCCTGTCCCATCTGACCTGCTCGATGGTGTCGGCGCGCACCATGCGGCCGCCGAACGTCGCGCTGTTGACCCGCACCCACACATCGGGCGTCATCGCGGCCCTCCCTCGCACCGGCGCCGAGGCTCCTTCTCGTTCCTTCCCGTTGTACCGGACCGAGCCCGGCGTCAGGCGCCGTGGTCCGCGAACGGACCATCGGCGGCGAAGGCCAGCGTGGCGAAGCGCTCCCCGATACGGCGGTGGGTGGCCGCGTCCGGGTGGAGCTCGTCGGGCAGCGGCAGCTCGGCGGCGTCGGCCTCGCCGTAGAGGTCGCGTCCGTCGAGGTAGTGGAGGTGGGGGTCGTCGGCCGCCCGCTGCTTGACGATCCGGGACAGCTCATCCCGGATGACGCCCAGCGTCAGCTTCCCGGCGGCGCGCTCGGCGGGGTCGCCGGTGGCCAGGAACCGCAGCTTTCCGGCGCTGAGCGCGCCGAAGTCGAAGGACGCGGGGCCGGGGGTGTCCTCGTGGATGGGGCACAGGATGGGGGAGACGACCAGCAGGGGCGTGGTGGGATGCCCCTCGCGGATCGTGTCGAGGAAGCCGTGCACCGCCGGGGTGAAGGCGCGCAGCCGCATCAGGTCGGCGTTGACCAGATTGATGCCGATCTTGACGCTGATCAGGTCGGCGGGGGTGTCGCGCATCGTCCGTGCGGTGAACGGGTCGAGCAGGGCGCTGCCGCCCAGGCCCAGATTGATCAGTTCCACACCGCCGAGGGAGGCGGCGAGCGCGGGCCAGACGGCGGTGGGGCTCGCGGCGTCGGAGCCGTGGCTGATCGAACTGCCGTGGTGCAGCCACACCCTGCGGCCCCGGTCCGGTACGGGCTCGACGGGGGCGTCGGTGCGCAGGGCGACGAGTTCGGTGGTCTCGTTGTGCGGCAGCCAGATCTCGACGTCCTTGACGCCGCCGGGCAGATCGGCGAAGCGGAGGGTGCCGGCCGGGCCGGGGTGGCTCTCGGCGGCCCCGGTCGCCAGGTCGATGGCCAGGGTGTTGCCGCCGGCCACCGTGGACTGGGCGGTCAGACGGCCGTCGATCAGCAGGTCGTAGACGCCGTCCGGGCGGGGCGGGGCGCCCGCGTAGACCCGCTTGGTGGGCAACGTGTCCAGTTCGACGGCGGTGGCCCGGGTCCGGAAGGCCAGCCGTACGCCGGACGGCTGGGCCTCCGCCATGGCGAGCTGCCCATCGGTGTACTGGGTGCGGGCCCAGGCGGGCAGCCGGTGCGGCAGCAGCCCGTGGGCGGTGCGCTCCAGGTCGAGGGCGCCCCGCAGGATGTCGGCGGTGATGGGCGTGGTGATCCAGCCGTGCTCGGTGGTGTGCATCGTTCCAGCCTGTTGATCAGGGATGTATGGGTGGATGGTTCGGATTCGGTGGTGCGCGGACACGCGATGAGCGATACGCGTCTCGTCAGGGCGCGGGCCAGTTCCGCAGCAGGGCGTCGAGGGCGTCCAGGGTCCGCGACCAGCTCTCCTGGCTGTCGGGGGCGCTGTGGCTGAACCCGCCCGCCATCTCGAGACTGACGTAGCCGTGGAAGACGCTGCCCAGCAGCCGCACCGCATGCGTCTGGTCCGGTTCGGCCAGGTCGTAGCCGCGCAGGATCGCCCGTGTCATCTGTGCGTGTCTGACCCCGGCGCTGGCGGCCGCCGCCTCGGGGTCGAGTCTGAGCCGGGCCGCGGTGTAGCGGCCGGGATGCTCGCGGGCGTAGTCGCGGTAGACGTTGGCGAAGGCGGTCAGGGCGTCCTTCCCGGCCCGGCCCGCCAGGGCGTCGGCGGCCCGGTCGGCGAGCTCCTCCAGGGCGAGCAGGGCGATCCTGGTCTTGAGGTCCTGGGAGTTCTTCAGGTGCGAGTAGAGGCTCGCGACCTTGACGTCGAACCGTCTGGCCAGCGCCGAGACGGTCACCTGGTCGAAGCCGACCTCGTCCGCCAGCTCCGCCCCCGCCCGGGTCAGGCGTTCCGTGGTCAGTCCTACCCGTGCCATACCCATCCTCTCCTCGACCAGAACCGATTATGCGTTTGCCTAAATTGTTTAGGCAAATTAGCGTGCGGTTCATGAAGCCGATGACTGAGCAAGAGATCCGTGCCGCGTTCGTGAACTGCACCAAGGGCGAGGCGAAGCGCCTGTCCGTCCCGCGCGACCTGGCCGACCGGCCCTGGGACGACCTGGACTACCTCGGCTGGCGAGATCCGCAGGCTCCCGACCGTGCCTATCTGGTCACCGTGCTGGACGGCCGCCCGACCGCCCTCGCGCTGCGCTGTCCCGGCCCCGCCTCCTGGCAGGCGCGGCGCAGCATGTGCTCGATGTGTCTGACCGCCCATACGGGTGGCGTGTCCCTGATGGTGGCGCCGAAGGCGGGGAAGGCCAGGCAGCGGGGCGACTCGGTGGGCGCCTACATATGCAGCGACCTCGCCTGCTCGCTGTATGTACGGGGCAAGAAGGACGCGGGCGCCGGATCACGCCCGCAGGAGTCGCTCACCCTGGAGGAGAAGATCGAGCGGACCGTGGCGAACGTCGCCGCGTTCCTCGCCAAGGTGACCGCGTAGCTCATGCCGCCGGGCGGCGTCACGCTCGTCCGACAGCGGTGCCCCACACGCCACGGCGTGCGGGGCACCGAGTGAGGCGGATGTCAGCCGCAGTTGGTGTTGGCCTTCTCGAAGCGCACACCGTCGATCCAGCCCCACCAGTCCACGCAGGTGCCTCGGGCGTTCGTGTAGATGGGCCCGGCGTAGGAGCGGTAGTTGCCGCTGTCGTAGATGTTGTGGATCTCCGTGTCGCTCCGCGAGAGGTAGATGGTCATCGGAACCGGCTCACCGGCGACGTTCCGGATCGCGACCAGGCAGTTCTTGCCCGTGGCGGAGCTGTAGGTGAGATACGCCGTACCCTTGCCCCCGACCTCGGTGGAGTTGACGACCGTGTAGCCGGAGCCGCAGGCGCCGTTGTACGCCGCGTGCGAGGGCGCCGCGGAGGCCGCGGGCGCGGCCACCATGAGGGCGGCCGCGCCGGCGCCGGTCACTGCCGCGACGGCCAGGGCGCGCTTGATGTGCGTCATGGGTGGGTCCCCGTTCGTATGGTGTCGGTGCTGTCGGTTGAAGTGCCGTGGGTTGATTTCCCGGTCACTACGACCCGTGACCCGGCCCTTGAGTTGTCCCCGTGCACCGTTACGGCTCCGTCCCCACTGTCACCAACCCGTAACGGGGGGATCGCACAAGAAACGCAAGCCGAAAAGAGCCCGGTGCTGCCGAGGACGCGTCTCTCTTAGACTGTGCCGGTCCCCAAGTTGATCGGAGCACCGTATGCGTCGCCTTGCCGCCGCCCTTTTGGTAATGACCGCTTTTGCCTCGCTCGCCGGCTGCGCGCAGGATTTCGACCGGGGCCCTGACGGGCAGGTGACCGACAAGGTCAAGGACGGGAAGAAGTTCTACTTGGTCGTCAAGCCGGCCAAGGGAGGCGAGGAGAAGAAGTTCCGCGTCAGTAAGTACGACTATCACGACTGCAATCGGGGCTCGAAGTACCCGAAGTGCGTTGACGATTAATCAGTTCGTCTTGACTGACGAGTTTGTCGTCACCCCCGATCGCCGGGTCGGCCGTCCCTTTCGGCCGACCCGTTTGCGATAGGAGTGATTGAGCGTGCGATGAAGCGTGCGCTGCGTCGAGCGATTGGGATAGGGTCTGCCCGGAGGTGAGCCCTGTGCCCGCTGAGGACGAGTTGTTCAGCGCTGTCGACGCGCTGCTGGAGCAGGTCGCCCAGGACGATCTGCCGGCACCCGCCGAGCGCAAGAGGCTGCGTGAGGCCGCCGGGCTGAGCCAGGCCGACATCGCCAGGGCGCTGGACATCCGCCGGGAAGCGGTGGGCCATTGGGAATCCGGCAGGACCGAGCCGCGGCAGCCGAAGCGCGCCGCCTACGCCCGGCTCCTGAAGGGCCTGGCCGCCCGCTTCCCCGCCCCGGCCGCGGAGCCGTCCGGCCTCCCCGCCCCGGCCGCGGAGCCGTCGGGCTTCCCCGCCCCTGCCGTGGAGGCGCCGCGAACGAGCTCGGCCCCCGCCGCCCGCGAGCCGTCGCCTCCCGACCAGGCCATCCCGGCGCAGACCCCGCCCCCACACCAGGGCCAGGCCCAGGGGCATTCCGCCGGGCGGAGTCATCACGCGCCCGGGGCGACCGCCGCACCGGACACGGCCCGGCCACCCGCCACGTCCCCGGCACCGCGGCGGGGCCGCCCGCCCCGGCCGGCCACTTCGCGGGGTCCGCACGCGCGGCAACCCGCGACAGCGCCGACGACGGCGGGTGCCAAGACCACTGCCGCCACCCCCGCCGTGGACCCGCGCTTCGCCAACGGCCCGCTGGCCGTCGTGGACTTCGCGGAGGGCCGACTCGCGGCGTACTGCCCCGGCGGCCTGATCCTCGACATCCCGGCCAAGTCCCTCCCCGCTCTCGTGGAGTGGACTCTGGCCGAGGCGCGCCTGGGTGCCCCACGGCTGAACCGCAACGGCAGGGACGCCGACCCGGTGCTGGTGCTCACCGACGCCGCCGCGATGCGTTTCGGCCTCCCGGCCCGGCTGACCGACGAGGAGCGGCGGGCGGGCAGGCTGTCCGAGGGCCACAAGGTCCTCAAGCAGCTGGAGAAGGCCGACTGGCGGCTCACCCGGCGTGGACTCGGCCCGTGGGCGCGGATCTACCGCCCCGCCGAGGGCGTGCGGCGCGCCTGCGTCCAGCTGTGCGTCCTGGGCTGGGACGCCCTTGACGCGCGCTCCTGGGGCGAGGCCGCGCAACTGCCGCCCGCCGATCTGGCGCAGCTGCTGGGCACGTACGCCGACCGTGTCATGACCCCCTGCGGCTCCACCGCCGTCACCGGCCTGGAGCTGATGACCGCTCTGCACCCGCCCACCCGCGCCGGTGAGCCGGACAGCGACGGCCGGCGGCACAGCGAGCACAACCCCGGCTCGCTGGGCACCCAGCCGGTGCAGTGCGCCCCGCCCGAGGCCCCGGACGGCCACCCGCTCCTGGCCCACCTGCCGCGCTTCCACCAGCGCACCCCCGAAGAGGTCCTGGTGGAGGAGGCGTACGACTGGGCGCGACCGCTCACCGACGAGGAGTGCGCCAAGCGCTATGTGGTGGGCATCGACGTCAACATGGCCTTCGCCGCGGCCGCCAACGGCACCGTCTTCGGCCTCGGCGCGCCCGTGCACGCCAAGCAACCACCGTTCGATCCGAAGGTCCCCGGCTCATGGCTGGTGGACCTCTCCCACGTCGAGCTGGATCCGCGTCTGCCGAGCCCTTTCACCCCGACCGGGGAGCGGCCGTCGGGACCCGCCTGGTACGCCACGCCGACCGTCGCCTACGCCGTCGAACTCGGCTACGGCGTCGCCCCCATCGAGGCGTACCTCCGCCCGGACAACGGCCGCTATCTGGACGCCTGGTACACACGGCTGCGGGACGCCTATGTCGCCACGATGGCCGACCTGGGGTCACCACCGGCATGGAGCCGGCGGAGTTCCTGACCGCGATGGACGGCCACCGGCAGGCCGACCCGAGGATGGCGATCGTCCTTTCCGCGATCAAGGCGACCGTCAAGGGCGGCATCGGCAAGCTGCGTGAACGCCCCCGTGGCGGTGGCTGGCGCCCGGGCCGGCCCTGGCCGGCGCTCCAGCGCCCGACGTGGCGGCCCGACATCCGCGCGGCGGTCATCTCCAAGGCGCGGATCAATATGCACCGCAAGATGCTCAAGACGGCGGCGGCCACCGGTCAGTACCCGGTGGCGGTCCTCTCGGACTGCGCCGTCTACCCCTCCGACGGACCCAGCCCGCTGGACTTCCTCCCCCACAAGGGCGGCAAACCGCTGCCGGGCGGCTTCCGGATCGGTGTGAGTCCGGGGATGGTCAAGCACGAGGGCACCCAGACGACCCTGTGGGCCGAGGGCGTGCGCGAGGAACACGGCGATGACCTCAACCTCGCCCGGTACATCAAGGACGGCCACGTCACCGCCGCGGACAACGGAGAGTAGAGACGACGATGGGCAAGCTCGGGGAGGGCCTGGACAAGGCGGTGGAGGGTGCCTTCACCCGTCCCGTCCCCAAGTCGGCCGGTGCGCAGATGCGGTATCTGGTCAGACAGCTCAAGGGCACCCGGCCGGTGGCCGATCTGCTCGGCATCTCCCAGCGCACCGTCGAGCGGTACGTCAAGGACCAGCTCAAGCGGCCCCGTAAGCCCCTCGCCATCCGCATAGAACGCGAGGTGAGGAAGCGGTGGCAGCCACAGGTGCGCGCCAGGGCCAAGAAACAGGCCGCCACCACCGGCGGCATCGTCCTCGACACCCGCGCACGCTTCGGCTTCACCGCCGCCCCGGCACCACCGACGACGCCCGGCTGCGCCACATCACGCAGGCGCTGCCGCCGCAGTACGCCGCCCGCCTCTTCGACGCCCAGGAAGAGGGCGCCGCCGAACAGCAACTGCTCGACATCGCCGCCGAGGGGCTGCAGGAGATCTACTTCAAGGACCGCGGGCGCCGCGCCCAGGGCCTGCTGGTGGAGTTCACCGACATCGACTACATCGAGATCGACCTGTAAGGAGCGGCACGGCTCGTGTCGTCGTGTTGTGGGTGTGGATGGCATCGCCCAGCAGGTCAGGGGCGAGAGCATCTGTGCGACGGTGCGGACGAGGCGGCCGTCCACCGCGCGTCCACACAGGTGCTGCTCGCCCGGTTGCCGACAACCTGAGGAATCTCAGCGGCGGCCCAGCACCTCGGCCACGCGAATGAACCCGTCCGTGCCATGCCCCAGCCCGATGGCGCGGCGGGCCATGCCCTCGGCCGCGCGCATCACGCCCGCGTCGATGCCGTGCCCCTCGGAGGTGTGGATGATATGAGCCATGGACGATGCGCCCGAGGTGATCGGGTTGCCCTCACCGGAGAAGGTGCCGCGGTCCATCTCCTCCGCGGTCTCTTCGAAGAGCGGCGGAAGGATCGCGCCGATGCCCTTGGCGAAGGGCGCCAACTCCCGCGCGCTGATCCCCTCCGCCCGCGCCACCGCCAGAGCGTGGGCATAGCCCGCCATCGCCGTCCAGAAGATGTCGAGCAGCGCGATGTCGTACGCCGCCGCCCGGCCGATCTCCTCGCCGAGGTGGGTATGGGCGCCGCCCAGCGCCTCCAGTACCGGCCGGTGCTCCTGGTAGAGGTCCGCCGGGCCGCTGTGGATGAACACCGAGGCAGGCGTGCCGATGGTGGTGGTCGGCGTCATGATCGCACCGTCGAGGTAGCGGATGCCGCGCCCGGCCGCCCAGTCCGCGGTGTCCCGGGCCCGGTCCGGAGTGTCCGCGCTCAGGTTCACCACAGTGCGTCCCTTGAGCGCGTCGGTGACCGCGTCCCGCCGCAGGATCGCATCCGACGCGTCGTAGTTCACCACACAGACCACGGTCAACGCGCTTGCGGCGACCGCCTCTTCCGCCGATGGCGCGGCAACCGCGCCCCGCTCGATCAGCTCCCGATCCCTGCCCGGCGTCCGGTTCCAGACCGTGATCCGCAGCCCGGCGTCCAGGAACGCACCGGCCAGGGCGCGGCCCATCGGCCCCAGGCCGAGCACGGTGACGGCAGACTGTTCGGAGTACATGGACATGACTCAACCCCCATATGGATATACGCGTACACAGCGCAAAGGAAATAGAGCGAAGATGACACGCAGCCGTGCTCAGGACACCAATGTCTGCGGAGTGACCGCCGCGATCGCCGTGATCGACGGCAAGTGGAAGACCGCCCTGCTCTGGGCGCTGGAGTCCGGTCCGTATCGCCCCGGTGAGCTACGCCGGCGGTTGCCGGGCCTCAGTGAGAAGGTTCTGACTCAGGCGCTCCGTGAGATGGAGACGGACGGGCTGGTGCACCGGGAAGTCCACGATGTGCTGCCACTGAAGACCGTGTACTCCCTCACCGCGTTCGGCCGCGACCTCTCCGAGGCGTTGGCCCCCCTGTCCGATTGGGGACACCGCCGCCTGGAGAAGCTGGCCGAGGCCCAGTCGGCACCCTGACGCAACGCCACCTCCGTGTCATCCGATCCGGCGGCCCTCCGACCGCCCGCCACCAGATTCGCCCGGTCGTCCGCCGCTGCCAAGTACCCACAAATAAGTGGGTACCGCGGATGGCACGGGTTCACCCCGCCCTGTACCGCGGCGACGAGTGCGGCCGCCGTACGGTCGGCATCCAGCTGCCGGTCGACCTCGCCGCTGTCCCGCATGCGCTGGACACCGGTGCGCAGGGCTGCCTGCCACTGGCTGATCAACTGGCCCGTGAGCGCCTGTGCGGCCGGAGTGGTGCGGCCCAGCTCGGTGATCAGCACGCCGAGGGGGCAGTTGACGCCCCGCAGCTCGTACCGCCGCACGACCGCGTCGCGCCAGTTCTGCCACGCCGACCATGTGCCCAGGCGGCTGATGTGCGGTTCTTGGTCTTCGAGGACGCGCTCGGCCTCGCTGGCGGCCACCGCCAGCAGCAGTTCCTCCGTTCCGCCGGGGAAGTAGTGGAAGATCTGGCTCTTGCCGGTCGCGGTGCGGGCTCGGATGTCGTCGAGGGTCGTTCCGGTGACACCCCGCTCGCGGATCTCCTCGGCCGCGCCCTCCACAATCGCAGACCAAGGAGAAAGGAGAAGGCGCACGAGACGCGAGCCATCGTCGGCCTACCCGCGGCCGACGCTACGTCGACTGCCCGGCCGCGCTCCTCAGAGCACCGGCTGGCCGACGCCCAGCAGGTTCCCCTCGCTGTCACGGAACCAGGCCCCGCGCTCCCCCCGCGCACCCTTGCTGGGATAGTTCCCCTCCACCTCGGCGATGCCATTCCGCGTCCGGAACCCGGCCACATCGACGTCCTCGAACACCACGCCGCGTTGCCTGAGTTCCCGCACGGCCGCCTCGATGTCGTCCACTTCCCACGCCATCTGGGTGAACGTGCCGGACGAGGCTCCCGTCGAGCGGAAGAGGACGAAGTCCACGCCTCCGCAGCGATACAGCAACCCGCCGGGCCGTTCGTCAACCGGCTCCAGGCCGAGCTGCTCGGAATAGAAACGCCGCGCCCGGTCGAGGTCCTGCGCCGGAAGCCTGGTCGCCACACGTCCCCGGGCCAGAGCGCCCCTGTCGTCTGCGTTCATGCCTCCACTGTGCCGTGAGCGGTGGCCGGAGCAGTGGAGGCTGTGGGCGCGCCGTGATCTCGCCGCCGTTCTCCCAGAGGCTGTCCGCCGCGTTCGACTTCGCCATCGCGGCGTGTCTGGTGGCCGCGGTGGCGTCGTTGCTGCGGGGTGGGCGGCGTGTGCACGGGGGCGGGCCGAATCGACAAGCTGAGCCCCGAGGGGCGGCGGACGCTGTACGCCGCCCTGCCCGCGATGGCCTCGGGGGCCGGCGACTCCCGCTGCGCGGTCTGGGCGACGCGGGTCAGGAGCAGGCGCAGCCGGCGGGCCTGGTCTGGACCAGGTCAACGCCCGGGGCCGGGTGGGTGAGCCGTCCGAGATCGCCGAGATCGTCGTCTTCCTCGCCAGTCCCGCGAGCAGCTACATCAACGGCGCGATCCTCTTCGCCGACGGCGGCGAGATCAGCACGCTGCCGAGCTGAAGGAAACCGCTCTACCACGCCGTTGCGGGTGAGACCCCGAACCGATGGCTCGCGGAGCGGGTGGCCGACGTTTCGGTGTCCTGATCATGGCTGGCTTCCACCGGCCCATATGGGAGCGGGGCTACTGGTTCGGCGGGATGCGGTAGACGGAGACGTGGGAGCGTGACTCGGCGGTGAATTCGGCGCCGGACCAGTCCGCGTGCCTGCTCTCCAACTCGAATCCCGCCAGCTGGGCCATCAGGTCGAGTTCGGCAGGCCAGATGTAGCGGTGCGGGCTGCGGGTCAGCCGGGCCTGCCGGGTGTCGTCGAACCGGAAGTGGTGGGAGACGACGTGCTGGCGCAGTACGTCGTAGGTGTCCAACCCGATGTAGCCGGGCTCGGTCTGCCAGACGGTGGCCGCCTGGCCCGGCGGCAGCTTGCGCAGCTCGGGCACCCAGAGCTCGATCACGAACCTGCCACCGGGCTCGAGGTGGCGGGCGGCGTTGCGGAAGCACTCGACCTGCTCGGCCTGGGTGAGCAGGTTGGAGATGGTGTTGTAGACGAGATAGACGAGCGTGAACTTCCCGGGAGCCACGGCCGTCGCCATGTCGCCCACGATCACCGGGATCGTCGCTTCGTCGGCCCTGGTGCGCAACTGCCGGACCATCGGACGCGACAGCTCGATGCCGGTGACGGGGACCCCTCGTTCGGCGAGCGGGACGGCCACCCGGCCGGTGCCGATGGCGAACTCGAGCGCCGCTCCACCGCCTGCGAGCTCGGCCAGGCGGTCCAGTGCCGGCCCCAGGACCTCGGGCGCGAACATGCCCGTGCCGGGCGTGTCATAGCGCTGCGCGGCGTCGACGTCCCAGATCTCCTCCTGATTCATGCCGTCACCCTTCACCGCTGGGCTGCGCGATGTCCACTGAATTTGCCCCGGGTTCCGGGCCATGGGTTCCGGGACCAGGGCCCGAATTCGCCCATGCGGCCGGTACCGCGCTCGACCTTCACACGATCCCCCACGTCACCGTTGACGCGCTGGGGTGTGGCGGGCACTCGGCCGGGGTCGCCTGCTGAGGAAGGGGCCTTCGTCGTGATCGTTGTAGCGGTCTCAGTGCTGCCCACACTGGTTTTGATGCTGCTGGTCATGGACCGTGTCGAGGACTGGCTGTCCGGGGCGTCCTCGGCCCCGCGGCACGCACGTGAGCGGCGTCATCTGCGGTTGATTCCCGGCGGGGCGCGGGAATCGCGCCCCCGGCCGACGGCCGTGTCGGTCAAGCGGCGGTCGGACGCCGCCTGAAGCCGGTGCCTGAGCGTACGCGTGGCTGGCGGGCCTTACCGCTTCACCGGTCGTACGCCCGGGTGGGGGCGACGCTGGTGGCGGCACCGGTCGCCCACAACCGTCCCGCACGGCTCATGCGGCGCGCCCCGGCTCGGTGTTCCTGGAGCTACCTGGAGCTACTGGAGTGAGCGAGGAGGCGCCTGAGCCAGCGGGTGCGGGCGTCGCGTGCGTCCTTGCTGATGGCCGCCTGCGGTGCCATGCCGTCGAAGCCGTGGTACGCGCCGGGCCATACGTGCAGTTCCGCCTGGCCCCCGGCCTGCCAGATCCCGTTCGCGTACGCCACGTCCTCGTCGCGGAACATCTCCGCCGAGCCGACGTCGATGAACGCCGGAGGAAGACCGGAGAGGTCCGTGGCGCGGGCAGGCGCCGCGTAGGGTGGCACGTCCGCCGCGCCGTAGCGGTCACCCAGCAGCGCCTTCCAGGCGGTCTCGCCGGAGATGAGGTCCCACAGACCGAGGCCCGACATCTGGTGGCTGGAGAAGGTGTGTCCGCGGTCGTCGAGCATCGGACACAGCAGGAGCTGCCCGAGGATGCCGGGGCCGCCGCGGTCACGGATCAGCAGGGCGAGGGCCGCGGCGAGGCCGCCGCCCGCGCTCTTCCCGCCGACGATGACGCGGTCCGCGTCGATGCCCAGTTCGGCGGCGTGCCCGGCGGCCCAGAGGAGCCCCGCGTAGCAGTCCTCCAGCGGTCCGGGGTACCGCGTCCGCGGCGCCAGCCGGTACTCGACCGAGATGACGGCCATGTCCAGCGGGAGGACCCATTCGCGAAGGATCCGCGGAAGCACCGACCATGCGTTGCCCATGATCATCGCGCCGCCGTGCAGGTAGTACAGCAGCGGCAGCGGTCCTTCGCGCCCGGCGGGCCGCACGCTCACCAGCGTGACATCGGGCCCGTCCCGCAGCCCCGGGACGGACAGCTCCGCCACCTCGAAACGGCCATCGGCCCGGAGGTCCTCGGCCGTCGGCCTGGGCCGGGTCGCGGCGTCCCGCTCCTGCCGGGCCGCGAGATTTCCCGGAGTGACCGGCTCTCTCGGCCCGTTGCCCAAGGACTCCAGCGCGACGCTCAGCTCGGGGTCGAAGGGAGGCACCGCCATCGGCCTCGGGGCAGAGGGGCTTGTGTGGGGGAGGTCCATACCGCGCATCCAAGCACCCGGCACCGCCCCGGCGATACCGATGGTTGCCGCGGCTCGTACGTCCGTTGCGGCGCCGCGCAAGCGTTGGTACCCCATGCTGGTCCCCGCCCCAGGCGATCGCGGACGGTAGCATTTCGCCGCGGGCCGCACGAGGGTCGACCGTGGCCGGGGGGAGACGTGGAGAGCACCGGGCATCACAGCCACTCACTCGTCGTGCTGACCGCGCTGGACGTGGAGTACGAGGCGGTCCGGGCACACCTGGTCGATCCGCGGCCGCGACTCCACCCGGCGGGCACCCTGTTCGAGGTCGGCCGGCTCGACGGTACGCCGTGGCGGGTGGCGCTCGCCGAACTCGGCGACGGCAACCAGGGGGCGGCCGTGCTCACCGAGCGGGCGATCACCATGTTCCGTCCGTGCGCCGTGGCGTTCGTCGGAGTGGCGGGCGCCCTCAAGGGCGATATCCAGCTCGGGGACGTCGTCATGGCCACGCATGTGTACGCGTACCACGGCGGCAAGGACGAGGACGGCGAGCTCCACTCCCGCCCGAGGGTCTGGCCGGTGCGTCAGGAACTCGACCAGCTGGCCCGCATGGCCCGCAGATCCGGTACGTGGACCGAACTGCTGCGGGACCGCCCGCCCGGCGGCTCCCGCCCGACCGTCCACCTCAAGCCCGTGGCCGCCGGCGAGGTCGTCCTCAACTCGGCGGACTCGCCCCTGAGACGGCAACTGCGCCGGAACTACCAGGACGCCGCCGCCATCGAGATGGAGGGCGCGGGCGTGGCGCAGGCCGCCCACCTCAACGCCGCGTTACCCGCCCTGATCGTCCGCGGGGTCAGCGACCGGGCCGACGGGAAGAAGTACGACGCGGACGCCGAGGGCTGGCAGTCCCGCGCGGCGCGCCACGCCGCCGCCTTCGCCTTCTCCGTCCTCCGTGAACTGCCGCCCGGCGGTGGTCCGGCCACCGCACCCGGGCCGGGCACTCCCACGGGCCCGGCGGATGCACCCTTCCCGGAAGGTCCGACGGCGCCGGTCCCGCACCCCTTCCAAGACGCGGGAACCCCACCGGACACCGGACCGGCCGCACACCGCCAACTCCTCCGCTGGGCCCGGAGGTTCGCGGACGACCTGGACCTCGTGGACTCCCCGCGGCCGGACGGCGACACCGGCTCCCCGCCGCAGCTCAGCGGTGGGCTGTATGTGCGGCGTGCCATCCAGGACCGGGTGGTGGAAGCCCTGTACGACGATGATCCGAAGGCGGTCCTGGTGACCGGGGACGCCGGAAACGGCAAGAGCAGCCTGCTGTGGGGCCTCGCCCGGGACCTGACCGTTCTGGAGGACGCCGAGGTCTTCCTGGTGAACGCCGCCTGGCTGCTGCGCCCCTTGAGCGGCGCCTCCGCAACGCCCATGCTGACCCCCGCGACCGTCGTGTCCGGGGCCACTCACGCCAGGACGCGGGGGCGCACACCCGTCGTGCTCCTCGACACCGCCGATCTGCTGCTGCACGACGACCACCACGAGATGACGCTGCTCGACCTGTGCGAGGACCTCGCCGCCGCCGGTGTCCGCCTGGTGCTGACCTCCCGGCCGGAGGAGGCGAACCGGCTGCGCACCGGCTTCCTCCGGATGTCGCTGGGCCCCTACGACGACGGCGAGATCCCGCACGCCATCCGTGGCCACGCCGCGTTCTACTGCCCCGACGCCGTCCCCCGGGACGACGGGGCACGGGTGCGGAGGCTGATGGAGCCCGTGGCCCGCGGACTGCCGGTGCGCGAGGTGTGCCGCAGCCCCCTCCAGCTGCGGCTGCTGTTCGAACTCGCCCGGGACGACGGGGCGTTCCCCAGCGCCGAGATCGACGCCACCGGCCTCTACCGCCGCTACTGGGACCACCGGGTCGTCACCGACCGGCGCCATCACGGCAACCGCGGCGCCACGGCGCCGGAGGACCTTTCCTCGATCACCGGCGCGATCGCCGTCGTGCTGATGTCGGCCGGCCGTACCGAGCTGTCCCGCGAGGACCTGGTCGAGCGGCTCACCTCGCCGCACGGCGGCCCCCGCCCCGCGTGGCCGTACGAACCCGCCCGCGTTCGGTCGTCCCTGGACCTGCTGATCGACCGGGGCGTGCTGGGCAGGGGAGCCTCGGACGGCATCCACTTCTTCCACCAGACCATGTTCGAGTACGCGGCCGCGCGCGGCCTGCTGCACCTCACCGGGGCGCGGGCGCTGCTGTCGCTGTGCGAGTGGATCGGGTCCCACCCCCGTGACTTCTTCGTCGGGGCGATCCTTGAACAGCTCCTCATGCTCGCCGCGGGGTCCGAACGGTATCGCGACCCGGTACGGGACACGCTGATCCGCATGGCGGCGCACGAGGACGCCGTGATCCTGCACACCGTCGCCGTGGCCGTCGCGGCGCGGAACCCGGCCGTGGGCGTGCCCGTCGAGCCCCTGCTCGCGACGGCGCCGCACGGTGTCGCGCGTCGGTACGCGGTCCTGGCCCCGACCGTGCGCGACACGGACGTGGACGCCCTGCTGCCACGGCTCCACGGGCTGTGGGAGCGGAAGGAGCCAAGTCTGGAGGAGGCCGTGCTCGAAGCGCTGGAACGGCTGGCCGCCCAGAACTCGCTCGCGGTCCACGCCGCCCTGGCCGACTGGGGCTGCGTCCGGGAGCTGACCGGGCGTCGTACGGCCGGCGCGGGCCTCGACGTCCTGCCTCGGCTGCTCGTGCTGACGTCACACGTCGATGTGACGTCAGCACGGACAGGTCTCATGGAAATGCTCGACTTCGCCCTGGCCCGTGGGCTGTCGGAGCTGGCGTCCGGCGTCATGACCCTATGGGCCAGGCACTGGGAAACACTGGGCTCGGCGGAGTGGGCCACCGCCGTCCAGGAGCGACTCCGGCGTGTGCGCCTCGCGCGGAAGTCGTACGACGTCGAGCTCTTCCAAACGGCCCTGGCCAGGGTGGTGGCCGCCTCGTGGACCCATGACCACGGACTCCCTGGCGACAATCGACTCCCCGCCGACGACCCCGACCGCCCCGACAACCCCGACGGCGGTCAGGCCACCGCATCCCACCCCTGGCTGCGCCGCCTCGACACCGCGGTGGCGCTCCTCGAGGCGGACGACCACGACACCGCGGGCAACGCCGGACTCATCGCCGCCACAGCCATCCTGACCACGCTGCCGCGCGGCCACTGGGCCATCGAGGCCACCCTCGACCGCTGTCTGGCGATGGCCGGGCCGGGAGCGCCGCACGCACTCCAGCACCGGATGGTCTTCCCCCTGTTGCTCAGCGCCGACTGCGCCGCCGCGGAACGCCTCGTCCACCGGCTCGCCGCCATGCTCAAGGCGCTGCCCTGCCCCGAGAACCAGCCGGTCACCCCCTCGCAACGGCTCGCGCTTGTGGCCCGCCGCGTCCTCGCCCACCGGGACGTACCCCCGCACCGCGTCCGGCAGGTCCTGGAACACGCCGGCTGGGACGCCGACTCCGAGCTGTGGCTGTCCCGGGACGGCCTGGCCACACTCCTCCTGCCGGCCGCGCTCGGCGGTCACCCCACCGCGGTGAGCAGGATCGAGAAGGCGACGACCGCCCCGGCCGCAGCCCGGAGCCTCGTCCGCCAGTCCCTGCACCGGGCGGTCACGGACGCCGGGCCACACACCGAGCGCCACATCGGCCTGCTGGTGAACCTGGCGCTCATGGACGCCGACACCGTGCTCCTGGAGGCCCTCACCACCGGCCGGGCCAAGAAGGGAACAGGTCCATTGCTGCCCCTCGCCCATGAGCGGGTGCTGGCCGCACTGCGGGCATCGGCCCCGGCCCTCACCGGGCTGATCGCGGACGAGATCGCCGAGGGCAACAGCGGAAAGCGTCAGCGCCAGGCACTCACGCTCTGGGAATGCTCGGTGGCCACCGGCGTCCTCCCCGCGCCCGGCCTGACCGAACTCCTGCCGCGCTACGCCACCTTCTCCGACCAGAAGACCCGGGCGGCCTTCCTCGGGCTGGTGGGAACCATCACGGCGCGCGAACCCACGCAGTACACCACGGCACACACCTTCCTCTCGGAGCTGGTGTTCGACGCCGCGGGAGACATCCCCCTCCTCGACGACGCGTCGGCCGCCACCCGGAACGCCGCCCGCAAGGCCCTGCTCCACGCCGCCTGCGAGTCCGGCCCGCTCACCCCCACGGCCCTCACCACGGCCCTGGACCTGGCCTTCGCCCCACCGACCGACGCCGGACTGATCAGCGGGCTCGGTCAGCTGGTGCGGCGGCTCAGCGCCGCACACGGCGCGGGGCCCGCCGCCGAACTGCTGATCCGTGTCATCTGCGCGGCCGTGGCCGCGCAACAGGGCCGTGCCGCGGAGAACCACCTCGCGAAGTCCCTCCGCGGCGCGATGGACAGCATCTTCGACCACGGTTCCCCGGCCGTGTACCGCAGACTGTGGGAGCACCTCAAGGAGCGCGGCCCGGAGGACGACGCCGACCGCGTGGTCTTTCCGGAGCGGTACGCCCTGGGGCTGGTGAGCTGCGCGATCCGCCGCTCGTACGCGACAACGCGCCAGGACCTGGAAGCACTTGTCGCCCATCCGCGGGTGCCGCGGGCCACCAAGATGTGGATCGGCGACCAGCTCAGCGCCCGCTCGCGGGAACACACCGAACACGACCTCAGCTGGGTGCTGGGTGGCCAGACGGCCTGGCGGCCAGTGGCAGGATGCTCGCGGTAGTCGTCATCGAGGTCACGGGTGCGCGCGGGGCCCCCGTTCGATCGCGGGAAGCCGAAGGAGCCCGATGAGCCGGAAGAACCACCACGTCGTCGTGCTCGTGCTCGACGGCGCGAAGCCACTCGACGTCGGCATCCCCGCGCAGGTGTTCTCCAACCGGCCGAGCATGCCCTATGAGCTGCGGGTGTGCGGCGCCGCGCCCGGACCGGTGACCGGTGGCGAAGGACTCTCGTACCACGTGGCCGAGGGCCTCGAGGCGTTCGAGCACGCCGACACCATCTTCATCCCCGGCTACCGGGAGCCGGCCACCACGGAACCACCGGCGGCGGTGGTCAGCGCGCTCATGGCCGCCCACGAGCGTGGCACCCGGCTCGCGGCCATCTCCACCGGGGCGTTCGCGCTGGCGGCCACGGGCCTTCTCGACGGCAAACGGGCGACGACCCACTGGCACTACACGAAGGCTCTCGCCGAGCGCCATCCGCTCGTCCGGGTGGACGAGAACGTGCTGTTCGTGGACGAGGGCGACGTGCTCACCTCGGCGGGCGCGGCATCCGGTATCGACCTGTGCCTGCACCTGGTGCGGCGCGACCACGGCGTCGGGCTCTCCAACCATGTGGCGAGACGGCTGGTGGCGGCGCCCTACCGCAGCGGGGGACAGGCGCAGTACGTGCCCCGGAGTGTGCCCGAGCCGCTCGGCGACCTGTTCGCGAGCACGCGGGAGTGGGCTCTGGCGCACCTCGCCGAACCGCTGACGCTCGAAGCGCTCGCCCGCAACGCGCGGGTGTCGGCGCGCACCTTCTCCCGGCGGTTCGTGGAGGACACCGGCTACACGCCGATGCAGTGGGTGCTCAGGGCGCGCGTGGACTTGGCCCGTGAGCTGCTCGAACGCACCGATCTGAGCGTGGAGCAGATCGCCGACCGGGTCGGGCTCGGCACCGGCGCGAATCTGCGTCTGCACTTCCACCGCATTCTCGGCACCTCCCCGACGGAGTACCG
Organism: Streptomyces violaceusniger; assembly: GCA_005405945.1. GTDB lineage: Bacteria > Actinomycetota > Actinomycetes > Streptomycetales > Streptomycetaceae > Streptomyces > Streptomyces violaceusniger. The sequence continues at coordinate 1,002,969 of BJHW01000001.1, read as the reverse complement.
CCACACCTTCTCGGCCTGAGACCCCTTCCGAGCGCCGTTCGTCCGAAGGCCGCGAGGGCCGTGGCGGGATCCTTGCGTGTGGTGGCGTTCATGCCGCTGTTGGCCCGGGGGCCGGATGCCGACGATGGGGACGGAAACGAAAGGAATCTCCATGACCCGCATCGCCGTCAACGGATTCGGCCGCATCGGACGCAACACCCTCCGCGCCCTGCTCGAGCGCGACAGCGCCCTCGAGGTGGTCGCCGTCAACGACCTCACCGCTCCCGAGTCCCTCGCCCACCTGCTCAAGTACGACAGCGCGCTCGGGCCCCTCGGCCGCTCCGTCGAGGTCGACGGAACCGACCTCGTCGTCGACGGCCGTCGCATCAAGGTGCTCGCCGAGCGCGAGCCCGCCGACCTGCCGTGGGCCGAGCTCGGCGTCGACATCGTGCTCGAGTCCACCGGCCGCTTCACCGCGGCGGACGCCGCCCGCGCACACCTGCGCGCCGGTGCCCGGCGCGTGCTGGTGAGCGCCCCCTCCGCCGGTGCCGATGTGACGCTCGCCTACGGCGTGAACACCGAGGCCTACGACCCGGCCGAGCACGTGATCGTCTCGAACGCCTCGTGCACCACGAACGCGCTGGCCCCGCTGGCCGCCGTGCTGGACGACCTGGCGGGTATCGAGCACGGCTTCATGACCACGGTGCACGCCTACACCCAGGAGCAGAACCTCCAGGACGGCCCCCACCGCGACCTGCGCCGCGCCCGCGCCGCCGGGGTGAACATCGTGCCCACCACCACCGGGGCCGCCAAGGCCATCGGCCTGGTGCTGCCGAACCTCGACGGCAAGCTGTCGGGCGACTCGATCCGCGTACCGGTGCCGGTGGGCTCGATCGTGGAGCTGAACACCGCGGTCTCCCGGGAGGTCAGCCGCGACGAGGTGCTCGCGGCCTACCGCGCCGCCGCCGACGGCAAGCTCAAGGGCATCCTCGACTACTCCGACGAGCCGCTGGTCTCCAGCGACATCACCCGCCGGCCGGCGTCGTCCATCTTCGACGCCGCCCTCACCCGCGTCGACGGAAAGCACATCAAGGTGGTGGCCTGGTACGACAACGAGTGGGGCTTCTCGAACCGCGTCATCGACACGCTCGAACTGCTCGCGCGCGACTGAGCGCGCCGACTGACCGACCGTGAGGGGCCGGCACCCACCGGCCCTTCACCGCCGGCAGGCGTTGCGTCCGAGCCACGCATTCAGGTGCGGTCCGCGCCGCGCGGGGAGGGCCGGGTGCGTGTCGCGTGGATGGACCCGAGCAGATGCAGGGCCTCCGCGCTGCCGCTTCCGGGCTCCGCGTGGTAGATGACGAGTTGCCGGCCCGGGGCCTCCCGTACGTCAAACGCCTGGTAGCTGAGCGTGAGGGGACCGACGTCGGGGTGCAGGAACCGCTTGGCCTCCTGGGTCTTGCCCCGCACGGTGTGGCTGTTCCACAGGCGCGCGAAGTCCGCGCTGTCCTCGCTGAGGGTGTCCACGAGCTCGCGCAGGCGCGGGTTGTCCGGCTCGTGGCCCGCCGCTTGGCGCAGATTCCCGACGGTGGCCTGGGCCGCCCGGTCCCAGTCCTGGTAGAAGGCGCGGCCCGCGGGGTCCGCGAACGCCATGCGGGCCAGGTTGTCCGCCGGGTGGAACGGCGAGTAGAGGGCGTCGGCCAGCGCGTTGGTGGCCAGGATGTCCAGGGTCCGGTTGAGCACGAAGGCAGGGGTGTGCGGATAGCCGTCCATCAGTTGCCGCAACCCGGGACTGACCTGGTCGGACACGTGGACGGAGGGGGTGTCGGGCACCGTGCCGCCGAGCCGGAACAGATGGTCCCGGGCGTCGCCGTCGAGGCGCAGCGCGCGGCTGAGCGCGTCGAGCACCTGCCCGGAGGGGTGGCGCTCCCGGCCTTGTTCCAGGCGGGTGTAGTAGTCGGCGTTGACACCGGCCAGCACCGCGACCTCCTCACGGCGCAGCCCGGGAACGCGGCGGGCGCCGTGGCTCGCCATCCCGACTTCTTCGGGCCGCAGCCCTGACCTGCGGCTTCGCAGGAATTCTCCCAGGTCGTTGTCACCCATGCCGCCAGGTTACGAAACGCCGCGACCGGCTGCCTGGGTGTGTCGCACCCAGGCAGAGGGCGTCCTGGCCGGTCCGTGGAGCACTCTTCGGCGGGGGACCCGCGCCGTTTTCTCCATGTAGCGCTATGCGAGGCATGACCGGAATGGCGAATACACTCCATGAGCACGAATGGAAGGAGTAATTCCATTCACGCTCATTGCCTGGCTTGTGACTTGCGCCACAAGCTCATCCTCTATGGATCGCATTGTCGTATCCCTGTGAAACGATGCCTCGGTGCCGGCCTCGAAGTAGCTCATCGCGAGACATCACCGATCCACCGGTCCACCCGAATCCACGCCGGGTGGCAGTACGGCAAATGACTTCTTCAAGTTTTGGCTAGCCGTGACGGGGAGGCGAGAATGCCGACGATGATTGTTATCGGGTACAGAGGCGATCTCGATCAGGCACTGCGGCGCCGCGGCATTGATCCTTACTACATTGTCCAGGCGCCGGCGAGCCCGCCGAAAAGTCGGAGATTCACATGGGTCGCCGACATGGAGAACGCCCAGGAAATTTTCCGAGCAGTGCTGGCCGCGGGCATTGACGATCCGGCCGGGGTGCTGAGCGTCCATGAAATGGGCGTATTCGGAGCAACCTACTTACGGCAGCAGCTGAACCTTCCCGGGAATGCCGATTCCGGGACGGCTCTCCGCTTCCGGGACAAGTACCTCCAGAAGAGCATGCTGCCGCCCCAGGTCAAGCGAGCGCGCTGCCGTCATGTGGCCCTGGGCACGTCTTTCACGGACCTCGCCGACGATCTGGGAGAGGTCTTCGTGGTCAAGCCGGCGACCGGGGCCGGCGCTCTCCGTACGAACATCGTCCGCACACCGGAAGAGTACGCACAGGCCCTGACGCCCTTCACCGGCCAGTCGGATGTCGAGATCGTCGCCGAGTCCTTCATGGACGCTCCCGAGGTCTATCTCGACGGCGTCTGGGAAAAGGGAGGCCTTCAGTGGTCGTCCATGAGCGGCTATCACACCTCACCGCTCAGGGCCGTACAGGGCGGCATTCTGTCCGCGTACCTCCTGGACCGGAGGCGGCATTCCGCCTTGTTTCAGGAGATGGAGACGCTCGCCGGGCAAGCGCTCGCCAGCCTGAACGCGCCTGATTGCGTATTCCATATGGAAGCGTTCACGACAGAAGAGGGGCTGACCTTCGGCGAGTGCGCCATCCGCCTCCCCGGGGCGCTGTCCCCTCAGGTCAACCAGCTGACATACGGCGTCGATCTCTTTGACGTCGAAATCAGTCTCGCGCTGGGGAGGGGGCGACTCGGGCCCTGGCCGACCAGCGCACCCCGGAGCGCTTCCATGGATATATTCTTCTGCGTCGCCCCAGCGGATGCGATGTGACCCAGAGCGACTTTGAGCGGAACTTCCTTTTCGATGAGATCGTCTACGATTCATCGCCTGATGCGCCGGTCGGGCCGTATGGCCGCGTGGGACAGGCCATCGTCTCCGATCCGGATGAGCTGAAACTGCGGAAGACGATCGAGGACGTCGTGCGATTCAACGAGGTCGGATCCGCCTGATCTGACGGCCGGACCGGCCGGGCCACCGGCCCGGGACACCCCGGCGCCGACGCGATCGCGTCACCTCGATCACACGTGCCGCGGGCGCCAAGCTGCGCCCGCCCCGGCCGCGTGCAGCCGCGCCCCTCGATGCGCACCACCGTCGATGGGGATGTCACAGCCCGGCCCTGGTGCCCCTCTCCGGCGCGGCGTCGCGCCCAGCGCCCCCAGCCCTGCTCGCCACGGTTTTCCGTCCCTTCCGATCGGAGGACTTCCCCCATGCCGGATCAACGTCATGCTTCGACACTCCCGCAGCTGCTCGAGCGTGCGGCCCGCGACACGACTCACGGCATCGCGTTCATCGGCGGCCCGTTCCTCTCCTACGGCGAGCTGCGGGAGTGCGCCTGCCGGATCGCGCAAGGGCTGCGGGAGCGCGGCACCGCTCCGGGCGACCGAGTGCTGATCGCGGCCAGTGATCCGGAGATCTTCTTCCGCGCCTTCTGGGGATGCGTACTCACCGGTGCCGTGCCGTGCCCGATCGCGCCGCAGGCCGACCCTTCCCGGTGGCGTGCCCAGCTGGAGCAGCTGCGCACGCTCCTGGGCGACCCGTTGGTGATCGTGTCCAAGACGGCGCATGGAGAGCTGCCCGAGGCCGGACTGCGGTCCGTGACGGTCGAGGAGCTGAGCCACGCCGCGGCCGGGCCCGATCAGCTCCATGTGCCCGCGCCGGACGATCTCGCCCTGCTGATGCTCACCTCCGGGTCCACCGGATCGAGCAAGGCGGTCAGGCTCACCCACACCAATCTGCTGGCGGCGCAGGCCGGTAAGTCGGGGGCGCTGGACCTCGGGCCCGACGACACCTCATTGAACTGGATCTCGGTCGATCACATCGCCGCCATAGAGGCGCATCTGCTGCCGATGTTCAACGGCGCCGCCCAGGTCATGACGGTGCCGGCCACCGTGCTGGCCGACCCCGTGGAGTTCCTCAGGCTGCTCACGGCTCATCGGGTGAGAGTGACGTTCACCCCCAACTTCCTCTTCGGGCAGATCAACCAGGCACTCGCCGGGCGGCCCCCGTCGCGGCAGGAGGTGGACCTGTCACAGGTGCGGCACATCATCTCCGGCGGCGAGGCCACCGTGACCGCCACCGTACGGGCGTTCCTGGACACCCTCGCGCCCTACGGGCTGCGCGGAGATGTGATCGTGCCCGCGTTCGGGATGACCGAGACGTGCGCGGGCAGTGTGTTCAACCGCGACTTCGCCACCCGGGACCGGGAGACGGAGTTCCCCCGCTGGGCCGCCCGGTGCGTGGCCTGCGGATTCGCATCACCGACGACGACGGCACGGTGCTGGCCTCCACCGACCGGCCCGGAGCGGCCGAGCCGGGGGAGGTGCAGCTGCACGGCCCGATGGTCTCGGGCGGCTACTTCGGCGATGAGCGGGCCACCGCGCAGGCGTTCACCGCCGACGGCTGGTTCCGCACCGGAGACCTGGGCCACCTCGACCCCGACGGCCGGTTGATGCTGGTCGGGCGCACCAAGGACTCCATCATCGTCAGCGGTGTCAACTACTACAGCCACGACCTGGAAGCGGTCCTGGACGAGCTGGACGGGGTGAAGCGCGGCCACGTCGCCGCGTTCCCGATCCGGCCCGAGGGGGCCGACACCGAACAGCTCGCCATCGCGTTCGTCCCGGCGGGCGACGCCGCCGACGAGGTCGCGGTGTACCGGGCCATCGTGGCGATCCGCAGCTCCACCGTCATGCACTGGGGGTTCCGTCCCCAGCTGATCCTCCCCGTCGCCGCGGACGAGATCCCCCGTGGCAACCTCGGCAAGATCCAGCGGTCCCGGCTGCGCGCGGCCGTCGAGAACCGAAGTCTGGACGAGGCGGCCCGTCGGTCGGACGAGATCAGCACCCGGTTCCTCGGCGGCCATGTGGCGCCGGAGGGCGAGGTGGAGGCCGCACTGGCCGAGATCTACGCCCGCGTCCTGGACACCAGGGCGGTGTCGGCCGCTGCCGGCTTCTTCGACCTGGGCGGCACCTCGCTGGACGTACTGCGGCTCAAGCTGGAGATCCAGGCCGCGTTCGGCATCGAGGACGTGCCGATGTCCACGCTCCTCCAGGCCCCGACCGTACGAGCGCTGGCCGGCCGCCTGACCGCCGGGCAGGGCGCCGGCGGGGACGCCACCTACGATCCGCTGGTGCCGCTGCAGATCACCGGGGACGGGACGCCGCTCTTCTGCGTCCACCCCGGTCTGGGGGAGGTGCTGGTGTTCGTCAATCTGGCCAAGTACTTCACCGGCGAGCGGCCGTTCTACGCGCTGCGGGCCCGTGGATTCGGGGAGGGGGAGACCCACTTCGGGTCGTTCGACGAGATGGTGTCCACCTACGTCGAGGCCATCCGGCGGGCGCAGCCCAGCGGCCCCTACGCCGTCGCGGGATACTCCTACGGCGGGGCGGTGGCATTCGAGATCGCCAAGCGGCTGGAAGCCGACGGCGACAAGGTCGACTTCGTGGGCGTCTTCAACCTGCCACCGCGGATCTCCGACCGCATGAACGAGATCACCTTCACCGATGGCGCGATCAACCTGGCGCTCTTCCTCGAACTCATCGACGCCACCGACATCGAGCGGCTGACCGCCACCCTCCGGCCACTGCCCGAGGCCGATCAGCTGGCCCATCTGATCGACCACGCCCCGAAGCGGCGGCTGACCGAACTCGACCTCACCCTCGAGCGGTTCGCCGACTGGGTGCACCTCGCACAGAGCATGGTGCACCTGGGCCGCACCTACGAACCGTCGGGCTCGGTCGGCCGGGTGAAGGTCTTCTACTGCACTCCGCTGCGCGGCACCAAGGAGGAGTGGCTGGACCACCAGCTCAGCCACTGGGACGAGTTCACCCGCGACCCCAACACCTATATCGAGGTCGAAGGGGAGCACTACACCCTGATGAGCCCGCGGCATGTGCACACCTTCCAGGCGACCCTGCGGCACGAACTGGCCCGCGCGCTCGGCTGAGAACCGGGAAAGGCAACGCTGACACCATCAGGAGCCGCCCATCATGCGAGGCAAGAAGATACTCATCACCGGGGGGACCGGACAGGTCGCGAGGCCCGTCGCCGAATCGCTCGCCGTCGACAACGAGGTGTGGTGCCTGGGCCGGTTCGGCGACCCCCACGCCCGCGAGGCGCTGGAGGAAGCGGGCGCCCACACCGCCACCTGGGACATGGCCACCGATGACCTGGAGGGCCTGCCGCGCGACTTCACCCATGTGCTGCACTCGGCGGTGCACCGGGGCGACGGCAAGGACTTCGAGGACACCGCGCGCGTCAACGCGGTCGGCACCGCACGGCTGATGACCCACTGCTCCGCCGCCGAGTCGTTCCTGTACGTCTCGTCCGGCGTGGTCTACGACCGAGCCGATCGGACCCATCGCTACCGGGAGAGCGATCCGCTGGGCGGGGCCGCGCCATGGCTGCCGACCTACCCCGTCGCCAAGATCACCGCCGAAGGCGTGGCACGCGGTCTGGCCGAGACACTCGGGCTGCCAACGGTGATCGCCCGCCTCAACATCGCCTACGGCCCGTACGGCCACGGCGGCGTGCCCGTGATCCTGCTCCACCAGATGCGCAAGGGGCAGCCCTGCGCGGTGCCCCGCGAGGGCCAGAACTACTGCAATCTGCTGCACACCGATGACGTCGTGCGCCAGGTGCCGCTGCTGTGGGACGTGGCGCGGGCGCCCGCGCGGGTCGTGAACTGGGGCGGGGACGAGGAGGTCGGCATCACCGACCTGCTGGAGTACCTGTCCGCGCTCACCGGCGTGCCGGTGCGGCTGGACCGCGGCGACTACAGCCGGGAAACGGCCATCTTCGACCACGACGTCCGCCGGCGCCTGATCGGCGACTGCACCATCGGCTGGCGGGCCGGTATCGCCCGCACCGTGGCCGACCTGTTCGAGGAGTACCGCGACCGCATCGACGCGTACATGGACGCGCACCGGGCCGGGACACCCCAGTGACCACGAGGAGTGGAGAACGAGCATGCGCAGGTCCGCAGATATCGACGCGCTTCAGCATGTGCTGTCCGCCGCCCTCGGGTCCCCGGACCCGGTGTGCTCCTTGGCCCGACTGGACCAAGGGGCGGGCGTGTTCGCCGCCCTGGACCCCGCGGTGCTCGAGCGCCCCACCCTGGTGGGCGGCGGGTCCCCGTACCACCCGACCAGCCCCGCCCCCGCCCGCCACGCCCTCGATGAACTGGTCCGCCGTGCCGAGGCACTGGGGGTGTCCCAGATCCTGGTGCCCAACGTGCGCCGCAGCGACGACACCGGCGCGCTGCGGGCGGCGGGGCTCGTTCCGATCGCCACCGAGAGCGAGTGTGTCGTCCGGCTGACCGGGGACGTGGACGAGGTCCTGCGGAGCCGTATCGGCGCCGAGCGACTCAACGGCCTCCGCCGCCGCGACCGCGAGGTCTCCCTCGAGATGACCTGGGAGCGGATCCGGCTGAGCGAACTCGACGGGAGTCCCTGGGCGCGAGACGCCTTCGTCACGCTCCACCAGCGTCAGGCCGATCGCCGCGGCGGCCGCGACAACCTGCTGTACAGCGCCGACGCCCTCGACGCCCTGGCACACGGCCCGTTGGCGAAACGCACCGAGATGCTCGTGCGCCGCAGACAGGACGCCGTGGTCCAGGCCGGGCTCCTCACCACGTCCCACAACGGCCGGGGATCTACTCCCTCACACAGGCCATTGACCACGACGACCCCGCCGCACGGGACGGCCTCCTCGCCGCGTCCGTGTACCGGCTGTACCTCCACGCCCGGCGCTCCGGCCTGGAGTGGGTCCACCTCGGCCGGGGAGACGTCCCCCGCGCGCGCCGCCTCGGAGCCGATCTGTTCGTGCCCCTCGACCACTGGCTGCGCGCCCCCGGCCTCGCGTCCCCGGGGGAGGGGGCGCGGAACACACGCTGTCGGAGTACGCGGCTCCCTCCGTCACGGGGGTGCCGGTCCCGGGCCCGGCCCGCTTCCGCCAAGTGCCCCGGTTCGACACGATCGACCTGTCCAGCAACACCAACCCGTTCCTGGGCGCCGCGGGCGAGTATCCCCACCTCGACACGACAGAGCTGGCCGCCACCTACCTGACCACGATCGCGGCATTGCCCGGCCACGCGGGCGTGGAATCGCTGAGCGCGGACCACCTGCTGTTCAGCAGCGGCTCGGTGGACGGCGTCATGCTGCTCCTGGCGGCGCTGGCGTCGCCCGGCGAGCGCGTCTGCGTCACGCCACCCACCTTCCCGCTCTACGGCCACTTCGCCCACCTCCTGCGCCTGCCCGTCGTCGACGTACCGCTGCGCGGCGACGACCTGTCCCAGCTCGACGCCGACCGCATCCTGGCGGCCGATCCACGGGTGACCATCCTGTGCGACCCCAACAACCCCGTCGGGACCAGGCTCGACCCGGAGCAGGTCCACGAACTGGTGGCGCGCGGCCGTGGGCTGGTGGTGATCGACGAAGCCTATGTCGAGTTCAGCGAGAAGCCCTCGTACGCCCGGCTGATCGCCCAGCATGACAACCTCATCGTGCTCAGAACACTCTCCAAGGCATGGGGACTCGCCGGCGCGCGCTGCGGGATCGCCCTGGCCCAGCCCGGCATCATCGAGGCGCTGCGCCGGGTGCAGGTGCCCTTCGGGTTCACCAACGCCTCCCAGCACGCCGTGCGGGACCGGCTGACCGACGTACGGCGGGTGCTCGCCGGCATCCAGCGCATCCGCACCGAACGCGACCGGATGGCCTCGGCGCTGACCGAGCACCCCGCGGTGGCCCGGGTGTTCCCCTCCGAGACCAACTTCCTCCTCGTCCGGCTGCACAAGCACGAGCGCGTGATGGACCAGCTTCGGGGCGCGGGCATCGTCGTCGCCGACACCGGGCGGGTGATCCCGGACACCTGCCGCATCACCATCGGCGATCGGCGCGCGAACACCGCCCTGCTCGATGCACTCTCCTCCGCTCTGTGAGCCGTATCGTTCAGTGAAAGGATCCCGCTCGTGGGTAAAGATTCTCGCTCCGATATACCCGTGTCCAGCACTGTCGTCGCCGAGGGTTACGCCCGCTGGAGCCCGCAGCTGCACAAGGAATTCGACACCAACGCCCATCATGGGTGGATCGGCCAGACGCTGGTGAAAGAGAGCGATTCACTGCGCATCTGGGAGACCCACCTTCGGCCGGGAGAACGCATTCCCGTCCACCGGCATGTGCTCGACTATTTCTGGATAGCCCTGACAAACGGCCGGGCCCGCCAGCACTCGAGCGATGGCACCACCCACGAGATCTCTTATGACCGTGGACAGACTCAGCATTTCCGCTGCCCCGCGGGGCGATACCATCTTCATGACCTGAAAAACATCGGCGATGACGTCCTGTCGTTCCTGACCATCGAGACAAAGGGCGGGCCGAACGAGCCCATTCAGCTCCCGAAGGATTGAGGAGTGCCGGCCCGCGGGCGCATGCGCCCCGCGGGCCGGCGGCTCAGCTCCCCTTCTTGGTGATCACGAACCGGTCGATGACCAGATAGTCGATCTCGGTGGCGAGGAAGCACTCCAACGCGTCCCGCGGCGAGCAGACGATGGGCTCACCGGCCACGTTGAAGGACGTGTTGAGCAGGCAGGGCACATCCGTCCGCGCCGTGAAGGCACGCAACAGCCGGGCGAGCGCGGGGTTCTGCCGCTCGTTCACCGTCTGGGCCCGCGCCGTGCCGTCCACGTGGCAGGCGCCGGGGATCCGCTCCTGGTACTCCTTCCGCACCGGAAAGACGAAGGTCATGTACGGGGACGAGGTCTTCTTGCCCATCGAGAAGACACGTGGCGCCTCCGACTCGAGGATGACGGGCGCGAACGGCCGGAAGGGCTCCCGGTGTTTCACCCGGAGATTGATGATGTCCTTGATGTCGGGGAAGGCCGGGTTGGCGAGGATGCTGCGGTTGCCCAGCGCACGCGGCCCGAACTCGGTCCGGCCCTGGAACCATCCCACGACGTTCTTCCCGGCCAGCAGCTCCGCCGTCCGGTCGGCGATCGAGGCGGCGTCGGGCTCCTCCTGCCACTCGACGCGGTCCGCGTACTCCGCCAGCGCGTCCTGGACCTGCCGCTCGTCGTACGAAGGCCCCAGGTAGGGGGTGGTGACCGCGTCGGCCGGCCGATTCCTGAGACCGGCGGCGTACACGGCCGCGCCGATGGCGACCCCGGGATCGCTGGCCCCGAAGCTGACCTCCATGCCGGTGAACGACGATCTCTCCAGCATCTTTGTGTTGGCCACGCAGTTCAGCGCCAGCCCGCCCTCGAAGAGCAGGGTGTCCAGGCCGGAGGCCGCGGTCAGCGCCCGTACCTGATGAGCGGTGACGGCCTCGACCATGTGCTGTGCCAGCCCGGCGACCTTGACGCGGAAGTCGAACTGCTCGCGCTTCTCGCTGTCACCGCCGAAAAGCTCGTCGAACAGTGCGTAGTAGGCCGAAATGTCCCGTGGGGTGGAGATGGTGTACGAGCCGTTCTCGTGCAGCCGCACAACGCGCTGGAGCAGCGGGTTGTGCTGCGGCGGCGGGCCGTACGCGGCCAGGCCCATCACCTTGTACTCGTCGTTGTTCGGTACGAACCCCAGATAGCGGGTGATCCTCCCGAACGTCACCCCGAGCGAGCTGGTCATGGGGACCGCGGTCTCGTCGAACAGGCGGACCACGCCGTTCCGCAGCTCGCCCATGACCGAGGACAGGGTCTCCGCCCGGCCGTCGCTCACCACGAAGGCGGCGTCGCCCCCGCCGGCCAGGTAGGCGCCGCACATGAGATGGGCCAGATGGTGGGGCACCAGGGTGAGCTTGTTGGGATCCAGCTCGTGGCCGGTGCGCTCGACGAAGTCGTGGTACACCGCGTCGGGGCTGAGCATGCCGGTGTAGAGCTCACCCGTGCTGCGCAGGGCGTCGAACTTGGCGGTGACCGGCATGTCGGAGTCACATATCCCCGAAATCATCTCCTCGGCCACCGTCGGCGAAAACCGCCAGGGGAAAGCGAAAACGTCGACCTGGTCGAGGTCGACACCGGCGGAGTTCAGACACCAGGTGATTGCGTGGGCCGGGAAATCGGAGGTCTTCTTGACCCGGCTCAGCCGCTCCTCCTCGACCGCCGCCACCACCTCGCCGTCGATCACCAGAGCCGCCGCGGCGTCATGACCCACCAAGAGATTACGGCCGACACCAGTCGCCCCGTAGAGACGCCCGAAAAGCTCCGCACCTCTGCTGAATCCGTTGTAACCGAGTACGATCACTGGCTCTCAGCCTCCCAAGCACGACGGTATCGGCGGAAGAACAGGCTACTCGGGCCGGATACTTGAGGGATAGGCATGATGCACAGGCAGTTCGTGGATTTCTTTCCCGGGATACGGCGGACCGGGAGATACCGCGGACCCGGGATACGGCGGACCGGAGAGAATTCCGCGCCGAATGCTTGACGGGCCCGGATGGCGGGCCGACGCGGCCTTTCTTACGTATACTTTTGCGCATGTTGAGGTTGGAACGGCTCCGGGCCGACCACGCGCCCGCCCTGCTGGACTTCGAGCGCGAGAACCGGGAGTACTTCGCTCGGACGATCTCGGACCGGGGGGACGCCTACTTCGAGGAGTTCGCATCCGTGCACCGTGCCCGGCTCGCCGAGCAGGACGCCGGTGTATGTCACTTCCATGTCGTCGTGGACGACCAGGGGGAGTTGGTCGGCCGCGTCAATCTCGTGGACGTCGAGGAAGGGGGCGCCGAACTCGGCTACCGGATCGGCGAGCGCGCCGCGGGCCGGGGGATGGCGACCGCCGCGGTGGAAGAGGTGTGCCGCCTGGCCGCCACGGGGTACCGGCTCTCCGCCCTCACCGCGTACACCACCTTCGACAACGTGGCCTCCAGGACCGTGCTCGGCCGCAATGGATTCACCGTCGTGGCGGACGCCACCGTTGGCGGACGCCCCGGCCTGCGCCATCACCGCCGGCTCGTCGCGGAGCCCGGGTGACGTTGACCGGGGGCGATGGTTGGACCTCGGCGTCAGGGGCCTAACGCGACTGATCGAAGAGCCAGTCGATGACGACGTCGTTCTCGTAGGTCTGTGCCCACGCGAAGTGCGGGCTCACCGGCGTCGTTCCGGGCGTGTAGCTGGTGAACAGCACATGGCTGCCGGCCCGGCGGGCCCGGTTCAGCAGGGCCCTGGACCGGGCTTCGAACTCCGCTTTGGGCAGGTCGTTGGCCCACTCCCCGCGGGTGATCCGCGCACCGGCGCTCTCCAGCGCGTTCATCAGCGTCCAGGTGCCGGGCTTTCCGAACCGTCCCTCGCGGTAGGGGACCACCGGGTCGTCGATGGAGTGATCGGCCCAGATCGGGATGTGTGTGATCCCGCCCATGGTGGACGGGTCGCCCCAGCCGGCGGTGGCCAGGGCTGCGGCGAAGGTGTCGGGGCGCCTCGGGAGCAGGTCGAAGATGCCTCGCCCGCCCGATGACAGGCCGACGAGATAGATCCGATCCGCGTCGACGGGGCGCTGTGTGGTGAAGGTGTCGATGAGTTCGACCAGCGCCGCCCGGACCCTGGGGTCCGTCCAGTCCGTACCGTCGGGTCCGTCCATGGGGCGGGGAGTGGGATTTGTGGGGCGAGTACGAACGCCGGGTGCCGACGCTGGCGTTCCGGCTTGGCGAAGGTGACGGCGACGCGATTGGCCGTGAGCTGGGTCATGTTGTTGTCGGCCACCTCGCCGCCGCCGTGCAGGGTGACGACGAGCGGATACCGGGTGGCCGCCCCCGGCCTCCGTACGAAGCCCTCCGGCTGGTGGAGCCGGAAGGCCAGCTCGAATCCCGTGGAGTCGGTGAACGATCCCGCCGTGAAGTCGTCGACCACCGGGGTGATGACGTCGTCGTTCCGGATCGCCAGCGGGCCGGCCGCGAGCACCAGGTCGCCGTCCGGGGTCCGCACATCGGCCACCTGCCTGATGGCGTAGGCGCGATGGAGCGGAAGGGGGTCGGTGCCGGAGGCCTGCGCATTGGGGTCGTTCGGGTCGAGCTCGATGATGAGGTATCTGCCCGGCCGTCCCGGGGTGTGGTGGTCGTCCGTCCCGGCCGCGGTGTTCGGGTAGACCCGGGTGACCGTCCGGGCCGCGCTCTGCCTGCCGAGGCCGGCGGTGACCTGGAACGCGGAGGGTGGGATGACGCCGCCGCGCGGGTCGATGGGGTTCGCGTAGTGGATGGCGACGGCGGTCACCCGCCAGTTGTTCCTGGGTGTCACCCGCGTGACGAGGGCGGTCCGCAGAGCGGGACCGGCTCCGGACGCCGTCGGCCGGCGCGGCGCCGGGGCATCGGCCGCCGCGGTGGCCGCGTTGCTCACCGCCGAGGCGGTGACGGTACCCGCGGCGATGGTGAGCGCCGTACGTCTGGTGAGGTCGCGCATGGGTCCTCCGTATGGTGTCGGGCGGCCCGGGGAGGGCCGGACGTGGAGCCGTTCGCCTGGTGCGGTGAACCGAGGAAGAGCCGTACGGCGTGGTGCGCGCCGACGCGTGGCGGGGCGGCGTCGTTCCGGGGGCGGGGCAGATGGCGAGGCAGGTGGCGGGGCGTCGCCGTATCAGGGTGAGTCTCCAAGCCGTGGCCGAACGGTGTCCAGCATCCGGACCGGGATCTGTCGATGCGTCATGTGCATCAATCCGGCCCCGCCCGGCACCGCACAGCCCCGAACTCCTCGACGGGACGGCCGGGTCGGGCGCGCCCGTGCCGCCCAGCCTCATCGCGGGCCTCGGGCCGGCCGGGGCGCGGCACGGCACCTCGCGGGTCAGGGCATCGGGACGGCCCCAGCGGCGGCGGATCGCCCGCCGGCAAGGTGCGGGCAGGAAACACCGGTTGCGCGAGGGGTGTTGACGTCTCTCGCCGCCTGCCTATCATCCATGGTTGTCCGAACTGCCGATTGTCGTTCGACATCTCGAACGGCCATCGAGTGGGGCGGGCATGCCATGGCACGAGGCACATCCGCGCGCATGTGATGCCGTACGTCCATCGTCGCCCCTGTGACTTCTCCGCTCATGTCAGAAGGAGAGTGATCCTCCATGTCATGGCGTCATCACGAGCACAGCCGCCGCGCGGCCCTGGCAACGGCCACCGGCCTGATCGCGGGGGCCGCGGCCCCCGCCGCCTTCGCGGCTCGCGCCGCCGCCTCCAGCGGCAACGCCGCGATCGCCGCCCCCACGGCCACCGCGGCGCAATACACCAATCCGGTGATCTGGCAGGACTTCGCGGACATCGACATCATCCGCGTCGGCAACGCCTACTACTACTCGGCCTCTACGATGCACTACTCGCCGGGTGCGCCCATCCTCCGCTCGTACGACCTGGTCAACTGGGAATTCGCCGGCCACTCGGTGCCGGTGCTGGACTTCGGCCCGGCGTACGACCTGGGTGGCTCCCGGGCCTACGTCAAGGGCGTCTGGGCGTCGTCGCTGGCCTACCGCCCGAGCAACCGGACGTTCTACTGGCTCGGCTGCGTGGAGTTCTCCACGTCGTACATCTACACCGCCCCGTCCGTCGAAGGGCCCTGGAACAGGCTCACGACCATCAACAACGCCTACTACGACGCTGGTCTGCTCATCGACAGCGACGACACCATGTACGTGTCGTACGGGAACACCACCATCAGCGTGGCCCAGCTCACCGCCGACGGGCGTGGCCAGGTCCGTGCGCAGCGGGTGTTCACCACGCCGTCGAGCGTCGGGACCCTGGAGGGCTCCCGTTTCTACAAGATCAACGGCAACTACTACATCTTCCTCACCCGTCCGGCGAACGGCCAGTACATCCTGAAGTCGACCAGTGGCCCGTTCGGCCCCTACACGATGCGGCAGGTCCTGCTCGACCTGCGCGGTCCGGTCCCGGGCGGCGGGGTGCCGCACCAGGGCGGGCTCGTACAGACTCCCGGCGGCGCCTGGTATTACATGGCCTTCGTGGACGCCTACCCCGGCGGCCGGATCCCGGTACTGGCCCCGGTCACCTGGACCTCCGACGGCTGGCCGGTGGTGCAGCTGGTCAACGGTGCCTGGGGCGCGTCATATCCCAGCCCTGCCGCCGTCCCGGCCCCGCCCCTCCGGGCCGCCCCGCTGACCGGCGTCGACACCTTCGACGGTACGACCCTGAAGCCGACGTGGGAGTGGAACCACAACCCGGACAACACCAAGTGGTCGGTGAACAACGGCCTGACCTTGCGCACCGCGACGGTCACGAACGACCTGTACGGGGCCCGCAACACCCTCACCCACCGGATCCAGGGGCCCACCTCCACCGCCACCGTCCAGCTCGACTATTCCGCGATGCGAGACGGCGACCGGGCCGGACTGGCGCTGCTGCGCGACTCGTCCGCGTGGATCGGTGTGAAACGGGACGGCGGTGCGACCCGGGTGGCGATGGTGAGCGGGCTGACCATGGACGGCAACTGGAACACCACCGGCACCGGAAAGGAACTCGCGAGCGCCGCTGTCCAGGGCGGCCGCATCTGGCTGCGCGCCACCGCCGACATCCGCCCCGGCGCGGGACGGCCGGGCACCTTCTCCTACAGCACCGACGGCACTCGCTTCACCCGTCTCGGACCCTCGTTCACCATGGGCAACGACTGGCGGTTCTTCATGGGCTACCGGTACGCCATCTTCAACCACGCCACCCAGGCGCTCGGCGGCTCGGTCGACGTCTCCCAGTTCGAACTCACCACCCCCTGACCGGCCCTCTTTGGGCCACTGTCCGGACACGGGCGCGAGCGCACTCGTACGGCCAATTTTGGGAGCGCTCCCAAGGTAACTCCCACCCATTCGAGGAGAGAGATGAACCTTCATGAACGACGCGAACGACACGAACGGCGCAGTCGACGCAACCTACGCCGCGCCTCGGCGTTAGGGCTCATCGCCGCCGGTGTCATGGCGGTGGCCGGGACCGCCACCGCCGTACCCGCATCCGCATCCGGGTCCGCACCCTCATCCGCCAAGGCTTCCACCCTGGGCGCACAGGCGGCCCAGTCCGGGCGGTACTTCGGGGCCGCCGTGGCCGCGGGCAAGCTCGGCGACTCGACGTACTCGACCATCCTGGACCGCGAGTTCAACATGGTCACACCCGAGAACGAGATGAAGTGGGACACCACCGAGCGGTCCCGCGGCTCGTTCAACTTCGGCCCCGCCGACCAGATCGTCAACCGTGCCCTCTCGCGCGGGCAGCGCGTACGGGGCCACACCCTGGTCTGGCACTCCCAGCTGCCCGGCTGGGTCAGCTCCATCGGCGACGCGAACACCCTGCGCAGCGTGATGAACAACCACATCACCACGCAGATGGCCCACTACAAGGGCAAGGTCTACGCCTGGGACGTGGTCAACGAGGCGTTCGCCGACGGCGGCAGCGGCCAGCACCGCCCCTCGGTCTTCCAGAACCTGCTGGGCGACGGCTTCATCGAGCAGGCCTTCCGCACCGCGCGCTCGGCCGACCCCGCGGCCAAGCTCTGCTACAACGACTACAACATCGAGAACTGGAGCGACGCGAAGACCCAGGGCGTCTATCGGATGGTGCGCGACTTCACGTCACGCGGCGTACCCATCGACTGCGTCGGCTTCCAGGCCCACTTCGGCACCGGCGGCCCGCCGGCGAGCTTCCAGACCACCCTGGCCAACTTCGCCGCCCTCGGTGTGGACGTGCAGATCACCGAACTGGACATCGCCCAGGCGCCGACGACCGCGTACGCCAACACGGTAAAGGCCTGCATGAATGTCGCGCGCTGCGCCGGCATCACCGTCTGGGGCATCCGGGACACCGACTCCTGGCGCGCCGGGGAGAACCCCCTGCTCTTCAACGGCAGTGGCAACAAGAAGCCTGCCTACAACGCCACTCTGACCGCCTTGGGCGGCACTCCCGCGGCCAGGGCCACGGCCTCACCGGCGTCCCCCGCATCGTCCGCCTCCCCAGCCGCCTCGCTGCCGTCCAGCTTCCGATGGAGCTCCAGCGGTTCACTGATCGCACCGAAATCGGACGCCACCCACAACATCGCCGGGCTCAAGGACCCGACCGTGGTCTACCACAACGGCAAGTGGCACGTGTTCGCCAGCGTCGCCAGCTCCTCCGGGTACTAACACCCTGCCCTGGCGCCTCGGCCTCCTGACCCAGACCAACCCCACCTGCTGATCGCACCGCGGGGCGTCGCCGCCGCCCCGCGGCCGACCGGCCCTTTGGTTGATTGCGCATGGCCCTGGGGGCACTCTGGAGTGCATGAAGGACCGCGTGACGCCGTCCGACGAGGGGCCCGCGCTGCCCGGAGACACGGGAACACCACTGGCTGTGACGGACGCGCTGGGCCGTGTCGTGGCGTGGAGCGCCGATGCGGCGCGGTTGACCGGCCTCGGCGCCGGTGATGCCGTCGGCCGTCCGGTGGCCGACCTGCTCGACACCCATCCCCACTGGCGGACCTCAGGCGCGGACGAGTGGCGCGGCACACTCGGGGTCCGGAGCCCGGAAGGCCGGCGCCGGCAGGTGCGGGGCCGGGCGTATTGCCTCGTGGGAGGGGCCGCCGAGGGCCGCTCTGGCTGCTGGTCCTGGAGCCGGGGACGGTGTCCCGGGCGGAGCAGGTGTCCCCGACGGCCGAGGCGCTGGCGGACTGGGTCCTGACCGGCTCTCCTGTCGCCGTGGCGGTCTACGACACCGGGATGCGTTGTGTACGGCAGAACGAAGCGATGCGCCGGCTGACGGGCGTACCCGACGAGGAGCGGATCGGTCAGGGCCTGTCCGCGGCCGTGACCGGGGCCGATGTCGGGGAGTGGGAGGCGCGGATGCGCCGGGTGCTGGACACGGGGCGGGCCGAGGAGGGTTTCCTCCTCTCCGGGAGAACCGTGCGCGACCCCGACCACGACAGGCGTTTCACCGTGTCCGCTTCCCCGCTGTGCGACCGGGCCGGCCACGTGGTCGGTGTC
Source organism: Streptomyces violaceusniger (assembly GCA_005405945.1). Classification (GTDB taxonomy): domain Bacteria; phylum Actinomycetota; class Actinomycetes; order Streptomycetales; family Streptomycetaceae; genus Streptomyces; species Streptomyces violaceusniger. The sequence goes on along the minus strand of BJHW01000001.1, from coordinate 984,367 downwards.
TGCGCCACGATGATCGACTCGACCGAGCAGTACAGAGCCCGGGAACGGCTGGCCCTGCTGAACGAGGCCAGCACGCGTGTCGGCAGCACCCTCGATGTGATGCGCACGGGACAGGAGCTGACCGACCTGGTGGTTCCCCGGCTCGCCGACTTCGTCTGCGTCGACCTGGTGGAAGCGCTGCTGACCGGCGAGGAGCCGCCGCCGGGCCCGGTCCACGGGGTGGTGCTGCGCCGGGTGGCGCACCGGTCCGTTCGGGAGGGCACGCCGGAGGCCGTGGTCAGGGTGGGGGAGGTGGACTGGTACACGGCGAACTCGGCACAGGCCCGCTGCCTGGCCACTGGTCGGTCCGCGCTGTACCGGACCATGCGCGAGGCGGTCTCCTGGATCGCGGAGGATCCGGCGCGCCTGGCCAAGGTGAAGGAGTACGGGATCCACTCCTGGATGATCGTGCCCGTGCGTGCCCGGGGCACGACGCTGGGTGTGGCGATGTTTCTCCGGTCGCGACGTGGTGAGCCTTTCGAGGCCGAGGATCTGTCCCTCGCCGAGGAACTGGTCGCGCGGGCCGCCGTCTGCCTGGACAACGCCCGGCGCTTCACCCGCGAGCACATGGCGGCCCTGACACTGCAGCGGAGCCTCCTGCCCCAGCGGCTGCCGGAACAATCCGCGGTCCACGCGGCGTTCCGGTATCTGCCGGGCGCCCCCGAACTCGGTGTGGGCGGCGACTGGTTCGATGTGATTCCGCTGTCCGGCGCGCGGGTGGCGCTCGTCGTCGGTGACGTCGTCGGCCACGGTCTCCAGGCATCCGCGACCATGGGTCGGTTGCGCACCGCCGTGCGGACTCTCGCGGACGTCGATCTGGCTCCGGCCGAATTGCTGACCCGGCTCGACGATCTCGTCATCCGGCTGGCCACCGAGTCCGAGACGGGGCGGAGGGGATCGCGCCCGGAGACACCGGCGCCACCTGCCTGTATGCCGTATACGACCCGGTGGCCGGCCACTGCTGTCTCGCCCGCGCGGGGCATCCGCTCCCCGCGGTGGTGTGGCCGGACGGGACAGCGGAGCTGCTGGAACTGCCCGGCGGCCCTCCGCTGGGCCTGGGTGGCCTGCCGTTCGAGTCGATCGACGTGGAACTGCCGACGGGCAGCCTCCTCGCGCTCTACACCGACGGCCTCATCGAATCCCGGCAGCGCGACGCGGCCACGGGAGTCAATCGACTGCTGCGCGAACTGACCGGTGGGAGTGCCTCGCCCGACGCCCTGTGCGACCGGGTCTCCAGGGCGCTGTTCCCCGACCACCCCGCCGATGACGCCGCGCTGCTGCTGGCCCGGGTCCAGCGCCTCGACGTGGACCGGGTCGCCACCTGGGATGTGCCCGCCGAGCCCGAGGCGGTGTCGGGCGCTCGTGCGCGGGCCGTCGGTCAAATGCGTGAGTGGGGCTTCGAAACAGCCGGCTACGTCACCGAGCTGGTGGTCAGCGAGCTGGTCACGAACGCCGTTCGCCACGGTGGGGCGCCCATTGAGCTGCGGCTCATTCGCGACCGCTCACTGATCTGCGAAGTATTCGACGGCAGCAGCACCGCGCCGCATCTGCGCAGAGCCCGGGTGTTCGACGAAGGCGGCCGTGGCCTGATGCTCGTGGCACAGCTCACTCAGCGCTGGGGCACGAGGCAGACACCGGGCGGCAAGCTCATCTGGTGCGAGCAGCCGCTGCCCTGACCTCGGGAACGGGTCCGGCGAGGTCGTCGTCCCCCTCTGGATGTGGTGGTGCGGACCCACCGACACCGGCCTGCTGGCCCTTCGCTCGGTGCCGGAACGCCCCTGATGTTTCCAGAGGGGGCTGACAGCGACGCTCATGCGCACCGATGGCCACGATGGGAGGGTCGGCCCCTACTCCGAGGAACACAGAGCGTGGTCGACGAGGCCGGCGACATCCCGGAGCTGGCGACCTTCGGTGTCCTCATCGCCCGGTCGGCTGTGCAAGGAAACGGTGATGGCGCTTCGCCCGTCGGAGGCCGGCCACGCCGTATAGCCGAATCCATTGCCGCTGTGCCCCCAGTACCCACCGCCGCAGGACAGCGGGGTCCACTCGAGGCCGAGGCCGTAGCGTGTGCCCGGCGGGGATCCGTGGTCGGGGGCACTTCGACCGTGTGCTGCATCTCGGCCAACTGCGCGGGGGCCAGAAGCTCACCTCCTACCAGCGCGGTGAAGAACCTGTTGGTGTCCTCCTTCGTGCTGATCATCGACCCGTCGGCGTCACCGTCGAAGGGCAAGTAGGCGATGGTGGTGTCGGTCATGGCGCCGCCCGGCTCGAACTGCTGGTAGTTGCGGGCGTGGGGGCCAGGGATGTGGGGCCAGTTGCCGGGGCGAACGTGTGCGTGAGCCCCAAGGGACGCACGATTCTGTCCTGAACCTCCTGTTCCCAACCATGGCCGGTGACCGCTTTGATCACCATGCCCACGAGGAGGTAATTGGTGTTGGAGTACTTCCAGCCGGTGCCGGGTGCGAAGGACGGCGGGTGCCGCATGGCGAAGGCAACGCGTTCCTCGGAGGTATAGGTGGTCCAGCGATTCTCGCGATATCCGGCGGCGCTGAGGTCCGGGACGACGTCACCGACGTAGTCGGGCAGCCCGCTGGTGTGCTGAAGCAGTTGGCGCAGAGTGATCCTGCGTCCGTCGTTGCCTTGGCCGTGCACGACGCCCGGCAGCCAGCTGTCCACCGTGTCGTCCAGCGACAGCCGTCCTTCGCCGACGAGTTGGAGCAACACGGTCGCCACGAACGTCTTCGTGGTGCTGCCGATCCTCACATAGCCGTTCCGAGGCACCGGCCGTCCGGTGCTGAGGTCACCGACCCCGCTGCGGGCCGTTCGCACTCCTTCGGGCGTTTCCAGGGTGACCGACACCCCCGTGACACCCTCGGCATGAAGTGCGTCGGTGTCCTGCTGGAGTGGGGAAGGGCGAGCGGTGGCTGCGGTTCCGGACCCCGCCGGGCCGAGTGCGACAAGGGACGCGGCAGCGACGATGGTTACTGTCCGGCAGGTGGTCCTGCGACGGGTCATCGACATGCGTCCGAGCCTAGAAACGGGCGTGTCGGACCAGCCATCCGGCCAACCCGAGGTCTCGGCTTCGGGTTTTCCACAGTCCCCGTCCCGGATCAGCGCCACGGGCGGTTCCCGCCCATCGGGAGGAACGGCCCGATCGACGCGGTATCAGTGAACCAACGCGCGCTTCCGGGTACGGAACTCGGTCACGTAGCCCGCGCCAATGGCGAGCAACGCACCGGACAGCGCGAGGAGCAGGGCCGCCCAGTTCATCCATGCGTAACGGGGATCGCTGGAGTAGGTCGTGCCGTCGTCGAGGACGCAGTCGAAAGATCACGACTGTTGCCCTCCACTTACCCTGAAGCGCCGTCGGGGGCTACGCGCCCGGGGCTGGGCGCATTCGCCGCCAGTCGGCATGACCATCGGGACCATGCGCGAGCTCCCGGTGGATTTCGTCCGCCAGGAGCTCGTGGCCGAGGCCCCCTGACGTGAGTGGCCCTCACCGACGGGGGATGCGGTGAGGGCCGCTCACAGTGTGGCACGCCATAGGTGCGGAAGCGTGTGTTCCGAGTGAGACAGACGCATATATCTACAACCGGAACTCGACGGCCCGCACGATGTCCCGTCACCCGCGCCGCTCGACCGGGCCGACCATGGCGGCCGGGTCGGCGATGCGGTCGAAGTCCTCCGGGGTGACGTCGCCGGAGGCCAGCGCGGCCTCGCGCAGGGTGGTGCCCTCGTCGTCGGCCTTGTGCGCGATGGCCGAGGCCCTGTCGTAGCCGATGACGGGGGAGAGCGCGGTGACCAGCATGAGGGACCGGTTGACGTCATCGTCGATCCGGTCGCGGTTGAGCCGGGCGCCCTCGATGCAGTACTGGCGCAGCCTGGCGCAGGCGTCGGTGAGGATGGTGGCCGCGTGCAGGAAGTTGTTGATGATGACCGGGCGCATGGCGTTGAGCTCGAAGTTGCCCTGTGAGCCCGCGAAGGCGATGGCCGAGTCCTCGGACAGCACCTGGATGCAGACCATGACCATCGCCTCGCACTGGGTCGGGTTGACCTTGCCCGGCATGATCGAGGATCCCGGCTCGTTCGCCGGGAGGCGCAGTTCACCGAGGCCGCAGCGGGGCCCGAGGCCAGCCACCGGATGTCGTTGGCGATTTTCATCAGCGGCACGGCAAGGGCCCGCAGCCCGGCCGAGGCGCCGACCATGGCGTCCAGGCCGCCTTGCGCGGCGAACTTGTTGGCGGCGGTGGTGAACGGGTAGCCGGTGGCCGAAGCGATCTCGGCGGCGATCCGCTCGCCGAAGTCCGGCGGCGCGTTCAGCCCCGTGCCGACCGCCGTGCCGCCCGCGGCGAGTTCGTGCAGTCCTTCCGCGGACCGGGCGACCCGGTCGGCGGCCTGGTCCAGTTGACGGGCATAGCCGGACCACTGCTGTCCGACGGTGAGCGGGACCGCGTCCTCCAGGTGGGTGCGCCCGATCTTCACCACTTCGCGCCATTGGTCCGCCTTGGCCTCGATCGCCCGCTGGAGCGCCCGCACGCTGGGCAGCAGACGTTCGTGGACCGCCTTGACCGCGGCCACGTGCATGGCGGTGGGGAAGGTGTCGTTCGAGGACTGCCCCATGTTGACGTGGTCGTTGGGGTGGATGGGCGACTTGCTGCCCAACTCGCCACCGACCAGCTGGATCGCCCGGTTGCTGATCACCTCGTTGGTGTTCATGTTGGACTGCGTTCCCGACCCGGTCTGCCACACGTACAACGGGAAGTGGTCATCGAGCCTGCCCGCGATGACCTCGTCGGCCACCCGCCGGATCAGATCGGCCTTCCAGGCCGGCAGCCGCCCGGCCCGCCCGTTGACGACCGCGGCGGCCTTCTTGACGTGGCCGTAGGCGTGGTAGACGGACTTGGGCATCCGGTCGTCCCCGATGGAGAAGTGGATCAGGGACCGCTGTGTCTGCGCGCCCCAGTACCGGTCCGCCGGGACGTCGATGGCGCCCATCGAGTCGGTCTCCCGGCGGGTCCCGGCCGCGTGCAGACCGATGGGCAGGTCGAGGATCTCCGGGGCGTCGTCGCCGCCCCCGGCCGAGGCGGGGTGCCGCGCGGTCATGACGCCGCTCCGTCGCCGTAGACGGGCTCCCACATGGCCTGGCGGACGGCCTGGGCGGGATCGGCCGGCTCGCTGGTGGCGACGCCCTCGCCGACCGCCGCCTTGACCACCGCCGTCGCGGTGGCCGCCGAGGACTCCCGCAGGTTCTCCACCGGCGGCAGCAGGGAAGCGCCCGGTTGCCCGAGGTCGACCTGGTCGGCCACCGCTTGAGCGGCCGCGAGCAGCATGTCCGCGGTCACCGTGGACACTCCGGAGACGATCGTGCCCAGGCCCAGTCCGGGGTACAGCAGCGCGTTGTTGGCCTGCGCGATCCGGTAGGTCACCCCGTCGTGTTCCACGGGTGGGACGGGGATGCCGGTCGCTATCAGGGCCTTGCCCTGCGACCAGGCGATGATGTCGTCCGGCATGGCCTCGATGCGCGAGGTCGGGTTGGAGAGCGGGAAGACGATCGGGCGCTCGGTCCCCGCGGCCATGGCCTCGACGACCTCACGGGTGAACGCCCCGTGCACGGTGGAGGTGCCGAGCAGGATCGTCGGCTCGGCCCGGCGCACGGTCTCCAGCAGGGGGATCGCGCCGCCGTCGGCGGCCCAGTCGGCGACCTCCGACGGGTCGCGCGCGTAGGGCTGCTGGAAGTCGCGCAGGTCGGTCATGTCACGTGTGAGCAGACCCTGTTTGTCGATCAGCCAGACCTGCGAGGTGGCCTGCTCGGGGCTCGCGCCGTCGCGGATCATGGCATCGCGGAGCTGGTCGGCGATGCCCACCCCGGCGGTGCCCGCGCCGAAGACCACGAGCTTGTGGTCGCGCATCGGCACCCCGCCGGCCTTGACCGCCGACAGGGCCGCGGCCAGGGTGATCGCCCCGGTGCCCTGCATGTCGTCGTTGAAGATCCGGTAGCTGCGGCCGTACGTCTCCAGGATCCGCCGGGCGTTGCTCGGGCCGAAGTCCTCGAAGTGCAGCAGCGCGCCCGGGAACATCGACGAGGCCGTCCGCAGATACGTCTCGATGAACGCGTCGTAGTCGGCGCCGCGGACCCTGGGATGCCGGTTGCCGAGGTACAACGGGTCCTTCAGCAGCGACTCGCGGTCCGTGCCCACGTCCAGTGACACGGCGACGACACGGCGCGGGTCGATACCGGCCGCCGCGGTGTAGACCGCCAGCTTGCCGACCGAGATCTGGATCCCGCCCACGCCCCAGTCGCCGATGCCCAGGATCTGCTCGGCGTCGGTGCACACGATCAGGTCAACGTCCTCGGGCCCGAGCCGCAGCGTGGCGAAAGCCTTCTCCATGCCCTCCGGGTCGTCGATGGAGAGGAAGACGCCACGGGGGCGGCGGTACTCATGGGAGTACTTCTCGATCGCCTCGCCGACCGTGGGGTCGTACACGATCGGCAACAGCTCCACGAGGTGGTCGGTGAGCACCTTGAAGTACAGGGTTTCGTTGCGGTCGTGCAGCTGCTCCAGGTACACGTTCTTGGCCAGGTCGCTGCCCTGAGATCGCAACTGCTGGTGGGCGCGTTGCGCCTGCTGCTCCAGCGTCAGCACCCCGGACGGCAGCCGCCCGGTCAGGCCCAGCTCGTCCCGCTCCGGCCGTGTGAACGCCACGCCACGGTTGAGGAGTGGATCCATCAGCGCGTCCGGAGTGGCAGGAGTCCGCACGGTGCTCTTGGCCATGATGCCTGTCTCCCCAATGTGTGTGCATGCGTGTGTGGGGGTGTGCGTGCGTGCGCCGCCCGGCGCACCCGGACCCGGGAGAGTCCCGCGACGCCACCTCTACCGTGCGCACAGAGCCCCCGCCCCCGCTCGTCGATCTTTGAGCGAGGCGACATCCCGGGAGCCATCCCCTCCAAGACCGTGGACGGCCTTGGACGGAACGTGTTCGAGCTCGGTGCATGGATTGACGTATGGGGGCTATCCATCCCGTTACGGACATACTTCGACGAAAGGCCTGTCATGAAGTTCGCGGTCATCGGCGGCACCGGGCTCATCGGGTCGCAGGTCGTCAAGAATCTGAAAGCCGCCGGGCACGAGGCGGTACCGCATTCGCCATCCACGGGAGTCGACATCATCAGCGGCAAGGGGCTGGACGAGGCCTTGGCGGGGGCCGACGTCCTCGTCAACGTGGCGAACTCCCCGACCTTCGACGAAGCCTCCCTGGCCTTCTTCCGGACTTCGATGGAGAACCTGCTGGCCGCGTCCCAGAAGGCCGGCGTCGGCCACTTCGTGATCCTCTCGATCGTCGGGGTGGACCAGGTGCCGGAGCTGGACTACTACCGGGCGAAGGCGCTCCAGGAGGAGCTCCTCGCGACCGGGCCGATCCCCTACTCGATCGTCCGGGCGACGCAGTTCATGGAGTTCATGGACGCCACCATGTCCTGGACCGCCGATAGCGAGACCGTCCGGCTGCCCGCCACGCCGATCCAGCCGATCGCCGCCAGGGACGTGGCCGCCGCGGTGACGGATGTGGCCCAGGGTCCCCACTGCACGGCATTCGCAACATCGCGGGTCCCGAGGTCTTCCCCCTGGACGAGCTGGGCCGGATCGCCCTGTCCGCCAAGGGGGACAACCGCACCGTCGTCACCGACCCGACCGCCGGCATGTTCGGCGCGGTCAAGGGTGACGTCCTCACCGACGCGGGCGCCGACCTCGCCCCCACCCGCTACGCCGACTGGCTCTCCTGACCCGCGGGCCGCTACGGGGCGGCCCGCCACACCCGAGCGCGCCCTCGCCGATCCGCGCCACGGCGGACCTGATGCGGGCGGCGGTGGCCCGGACCGGCCCGCGCGAGCGATCTACGCGGTGAAGGGCCCGTGGTCGACGAAGCGGTGCAGCTGGCGGGCGAAGGTCCGCGCCTCGCCGGGCGGCCAGGAGGCGAGGGAGTCCTCGATGTGCGCGGCGAGGCGCTGCCGCGTCGTTTCGATCGCCGCTCGCCCGGCATCGGTCAGGGCGAGCAGGGTGGCGCGCCGGTCGGCCGGGTCGGGCTCGCGGCGTAGCAGACCGGCTTCCTCCAGGCGGGTCGCGCGGCGGGTGACGCCGGAGCGGTCCAGGCCGATCTCGTCGGCGAGACCGGCGGCGCTGCGCGGGCCGCTGCGGGCGAGCCCGCTGAGCACGGGGTAGGTCACCTCGTCCACGGCCTCGCCCAGGCCCTCGGTCAGGCGTCGGTGGATCTGCTCACGGGTGCTGCGCTTGAGCAGCGTTCCCAGCGCGTCGGCGATCTCGTGTCCCACATCGTTCGGCATGACTCCCAGACTAGCGTGCGCGGCGCACGCAATATGCGATACGGTGCAAACGCGTGCTCGGCGCACGCAGTTTTCGATCCTCCGAAACCGAAGGGCACCGTCATGACCCCTGCCACCGCCACCCCCACCTCCCGTACCGACATCGCCACGGCCCTCACCGACCTGCTCTTCACCCCCGGTCTCGAACTGACCGAGGCCGTCGACCGGCACTTCGCCCCCGACTACCGCCAGCGCACCGACGGCCGCTGGGACGACCGCGATGCGTTCATGGCCCATATCGCCCACCTGCGTACGATCGTCACCGACGGATCGGTCCAGGTCCTCGACGAGCTCGCGCAGGGCGACCGCTACGCGGACCGTCATGTCATCGACGTCGTCAAGGCCGACGGCTCCACCGTGCGCACGGAGGTCTACCTCTTCGCCGAGTTCGCCCCTGACGGGCGCTTCCGCCGCATCGAGGAGACCACCCTCATGCTCGAGGGCGCCGACGCCGACCGAGGTCTGGGCAGCGCCCGCTGACACGCCGACAGCCCCCGGTGACCCCATGGACGACCTCGACGCCCGGTACGGCCTGCGGATCGGCGGCGAGCGGTCGTCTTCGAATACCTCGTCCTCCCCGAACTCCGCGAGATCCGCGTCCCGGTGTTGGTCTGGTTCCGTTGATCTCCTCCCGACTTACTTCGATTCGACTCGTCCGAGCGGGCGGGGGCCGGCCGCCAGCGCGTGGCACGCCGCCTGCCACGCGGAATCCCCGGGGTTCAGCTGCGTGCGGAGGTAGGCCGAGGTGAGCCGCTGGACCGCGGACACGCGCTCGGGGCTCTCGTCGGTGGTCTCGGCGACGTCGTAGCCGGAGACCCCGCCGAGTCCGTGCTCCGCGTCGAACAGGGTGAGCAGGGACTTGGGGCCGGGGGAGAGGAGGTACGGATCGGTGTGCCATTCCGGGCCCCGGACCGTCAGGTGGGGAGAGGCGTCCTTGTCGCCGGCGACCACCAGCGCGGGCGTGGTCATCGTGGAGAAGTCCGTGGTCAGGAAGAAGGGGAAGTTCTCGGCCGTGGACCCGGTGAGGGCATCGCCGCCCCTGCCGGGCGCGGCGAGCAGCATACCCGCGATGATCCGGGGCTCGGTCAGGTTCACTTCCGTGCCGTCGTCCGGATCGGTGAGCCGGGCGCCCAGCAGCAGGCTCGCGGTGTGCCCGCCCATCGAGTGCCCGGCCACGGCCACCTTGCTCCGGTCAAGGCGCCCGAGGAGCTGTGGAACGGCGGCCTCGATCGCGTCGAGCTGGTCGAGGACGCGCATCATGTCCTCGGCCCGCGATCGCCAGAACAGCGGCGCGCCGGGGGTGTTGGGGTCCAGGCTCAGCGTTCGCGAGCTCAGATGGGTGGGCTGGATCACGACGAAGCCGTGTGCGGCCCAGAAGTTGACGAGAGGGGCGTATCCGTTCAGCGAGGAGAGGTGGTTCGAGTAGCCCTGGCCGTGCGAGAGGAGGATGACCGGCAGGTCGCCCCCGGTCACGGGCGCGGATACGCGTATTTCCAGGTCCACCGCCCGGCCGGGAGCCGGCACCACCACCGGGCTGACCGAGAGGACGGGAGTGGGTGAGCCGAAGACGTCGGCCGCGTATGTCGATTCACTCATGAGGTGCGCATATCCCTTCAATGGCCTCTGCCGCCGGTCTCGTTCGGCCGGGGTGGATGAGGCGGTCAGGAGCGTCCGGCTTCGGGCGGTCGGGCAGCCGAGCAGCGCCGAAAACGGATCGTCGTTCCGATTAATGTACGGAGCGGCGTTCCGTTTTGTCAAAGCGGGCGGGGAGCGCATCGCTCCGGAGGGCATGTGCGCAGCGTCCCGGGGGCAGGCCGAGCGGCCTGCCCCCGGGCGCAACCACTCTCAGGCCCGCCGCGCCGCCACGCAGCGGGCGTGGGCCGCCAGGAGGGTCGGCATCGCGAGTCGCGGGCCGTCCGGGTCCTTGGCCGCGTCGTCCCAGCGGCGCAGCGCGACCGCGTCCGCGGCCGGCGGATGGGCCGCGAACTCCGACACCTCGCGCTCGTCCATCGGGCCGCCCTGGGCCTTCAGGGACGCGACCGACGCCGGGCTGAGCAGGGCGTGGTACGCCGCGTCGGTCGCCACCAGACAGCGCTTGGCCGGTACGTGCTGGGCGATGAGCCACGCCGCCCGTTCGCTCACCCGGCGGCGGGCGAACTCGGCGCCCGCCATCTCGTACGGCAGACCCGGGTGTTCGGCCCGGACCGGCCGGGCCCGGCCGATGTCGTGCAGCGCCGAGGCCACCACCAGTTCGTCGTCCGCGCCCGCGTCCATCGCCAGCCACGCCGTCTGCAGCGCGTGTGTCCGCTGGTCGACGGCCTCTCCGCCGTACGGCAGGCCCGCGAGGCCGTCCACGAGCGCGGTCAGTTCCTCGTCCGTCAGTGGGTCCAGGGGGATACGGGTGGTCATCGCTCCTCCGTGCCGCGGATGGTCTCCGCCAATTCCTCCGCGAGCCGCGGGGTGGCCGCGACCACACCCGACCAGCGGCGGGTGAGGTCGGGGTCGAGCTCCAGCGGGCGGCCGCGCACATCGATCACCGCGCCGCCCGCCGCGGGGACGGTCACCATCGCGGCCGCCAGGTCCACGATCCGGTGGGTGTCGGAACCGGCGTCGGCGAACGCGTCCGTGGACCCCTCGGCCACCAGCACCGTCTCCAGGCAACTCGTGGACAGGATGCGGATCCTGGCCGCCCGCGTCGCCACCCGCCACCACGCGTCGGCGATGTGCCGCTGCGGCCGCAGCAGACTCACCGCCGCGCCGTCCAGCTCCGTACGGCCGCTCGTGCGGTACGGGACGGCTGACCCGCCACCGTGTGCCAGCAGCGCCCGGTGTCCAGCCAACTGGTCAGCGCCTCGGTCGGCACACCGTCCACCGCGATGACACCCGCGAACGCGGACAGCGGGACACCCGAGGCGGCGTTCGCCCGCAGACCCTCCTCGAGCCGGCCGCGGTCGGGGAGACCGGCGACGGCCGCCGCGCCGCCGGTGACCAGGCCGACCGCCGCGGGCAGCGGCGCCAGCCCCTCCTCGGCGAGCAGCAGTGCCGCCGAGAGCAGCCCCGACGGCAGGTAGTCGGAGGCGAGCGCGGTGACCAGGCCGCGGCCGACCAACTCGCGGCCGGAGGCGTTGCCGTTGTGCGAGTTGCCGCGCAGCACGTTGGGCGCGCCCATCACCGTCGGCATGCCGTGCTCGTATGCGGCCTTGGCGGCGGCCACCGTGGTGGGGAACTCCGCCACCGCGCCACCCCGCCTCCGTAGCTCCTCGATCTCCCTCGCCGAGCTGGGTCGTGGCCGAGCAGCCGGATATGGCCCGCGCGGGCCTGCTCGCCGAGCCAGTCCAGCGCCTCCTCGCGGACGTCGAGCCGGCCGTCCCGGTCCTCGATGAGCCGGTCCACGTAGCCGCGGGCCTCGTCGTCGGTGACCCCGCGGGTGCCGAGGAGATACCGCTCGTAGTAGCCGGGGTCCGCGTACTGCCCCTGGCCCGGGGTGTGGTCCTCGTGCGACACCAGGACCGGTCCGCGCTCGGCGCCCCCGATCCGCTCCAGCCGCTGCCGCAGCCCGGCCAGACCCTCCGGGCAGCGGACGTCCAGCCGGTGCAGGATCCGGTGGTCCACCAGGCCCTCGTCGGCGCGGCTCGCCACGGCCGCGCAGATCCGTCGCGCGTTCTCCAGGGTGCGGCGCATGCCGCGCCCGCCGCTCTCCTCGAACGCCGCGCCGTGGTACGCCGTGGTGACACCGGCCGCGCGCAGCTTGCCCTCGAAGGACAACAGCGCGAATTCCAGGGGCAGTTCGGCCCCGGGGCGCGGCAGCAGCTCCTTCTCCAGACCGTCGCTGTGCACATCCACCGGACCGGGCAGACACAGCATCCCCTGGCCGTCTACGTCGGCCTCCACACCGGCCGGGTGCGGTGCGACCTCCGCGATCCTGCCGCCCCGGACCGCGACCAGCGCGTCGTCCAGCACCCGGTCCGGCAGCACCGCCCGTACGTGTCCCAGCACGTAGTCCCGGGGCGGACCGCCCAGCGTCCAGCCCTGGGCCGGCGCCTCGGCCGGCCCCCTGCTCACCAGTCCCGTGCTCATGCCGCCGCCTCCAGCATCCGATCCGGCGCGCCCTGCCGGGCGATCCGGCCGTCGCCGACGAACACCACCCTGGACGCCAGCCGCCGGATGGCGTCCATGTCGTGGAAGACGGCGAGGACGGCGACGCCCTGCCCCGCCAGCGAGTCGACCAGCTCCAGCGCCGCCTCCCGGTTGGCCGGGTCCAGTGCGGACACCGGCTCGTCGAGCAGCAGCAGCCGGGGCGGCCGCACCGTGCCCGCGGCGAGGTTCACCCGCTGGCGCTCACCGCCGGAGAAGGTGTGCACCGGGTCGTCCATGCGGGACAGCGGCACCTCGACCCGGTCCAGCAGCTTCGCCGCGCGGCGCCGGATGGCGCGGTAGCCGCGCCAGCCCGCCGCGGTCAGCCGCTCGGCGATGTTGCCACCGGCGGAGACCCGCAGGTCGAGCCCGACGGCCGGGTCCTGGTGGACCACGGCCATCGCGTCGATCCGCAGCCGCACCACGCCGGGGACGTCCGAGGGGAACCGGGTCACCGTGCCCGGCCGCGCCAGGGCGTCGAGCACGGCGCGGAAGACGCCCTGTGCCTGGGCGGGGCGCAGCTTGGCCGCGGTCGCAGCCGACCTCGGGCCCCACCAGCACTCGTACCCGCGCGCCGTCGGCGAGGCAGGCGTCGGCCAGTTCGATCAGTTCGGCCCGCTCGGCCTCGGCCAGCACGGCACAGCGATGCCCCTGCTCATGACGTATGTCACCACTTCTCCTGGTTCATCGCGGTGTGACGACTCTCTGCGGTGTGACGGCCACGTCGGCGATGGCCGTACGGTCGTCGAGCTCGACCACGACCCGGACGGCGTCGGCGCGGGTCCGGGTACGGCCGTACATCAGGACGTCGCCGATCGCCTCGTCCCGGCTGACGCTCTCCACCAGCCAGGCGGGCCGGCCGCTCTCCGTACCCAGCCGCCGAACCGCTCCGCGATCTCCGGATACCTGGTCGCACTCACCCCGGGAACTGTGATCGGCCCACTCGTCCGGACAAACTGCCGACGGCCAACGAGACCGGACCGGGAAGGTGAACAACCGGGACAGTTGTTTCGCGATCCGAACCGGCCGCACCGGCGCCCCCCGGCCGCCGGTCGGGGCGGCGTCGGTGGGCCGTACGCTCGAGCCGACGGAGAATGTGTGGTCAGCCGGGCAAGGAACAGCAGCAACAGCAGCCCGCGGTCGGAGGAGCGATGTCAGGCGCGTGTTGTGCCCCCACGTCCGGGGCGGCGAGGAGATTCCCGAAGCGTCCGCCGTGCGGGCCCGGGCCCCGGAGCGGGACCGGGTGCGGGGGATGCGCGCCATGGTGCGCATCCCCGGAGGGACGTTCCGGATGGGGGGTGACGACGCGGACGCGTTTCCCGAGGACGGTGAAGGCCCGGTCCGGGAGGTGCGGCTGTCACCGTTCCTCATCGACGCGACCACCGTCACCAACAGGCAGTTCGCGACGTTCGTGCGCAGCAGCGGCTACCGGACCGACGCCGAGCGCCACGGCTGGTCCTTCGTGTTCTACGCACTCGTCCACCCCGACGCCCGGCGCATGGTGCGCGACGGCACGGTGGCGCAGGCGCCCTGGTGGCTCGCGGTCGACGGGGCGTGCTGGCGGGCTCCGTACGGGCCGGGGTCGTCATGGACCGATCTGTCGAACCACCCCGTCGTCCACGTCTCCTGGCGCGACGCGTCCGCCTACGCGGAGTGGGCGGGCAAACGCCTGCCCACGGAGGCGGAGTGGGAGAGGGCGGCGCGTGGCGGCCTGGAGCGCTCCCGTTACCCCTGGGGGATGAGCTCCTGCCTCGGGGACAGCACCGCTGCAACATTTGGCAGGGGCAGTTCCCGCAGGTCAACACCGGTGAGGACGGGTATCTGGGCACCGCGCCGGTCAAGGCCTACCGGCCCAACAACTTCGGCCTGTACAACACATCCGGCAATGTGTGGGAATGGTGCTCCGACTGGTGGAGCACCACATGGCAGGTGGCCGACCGCCCGGAGACCCGCCAGGACCCGGCCGGACCTCCCACCGGGGAGGCGAAGGTGATCCGCGGCGGCTCCTACCTGTGCCACGCGTCGTACTGCAACCGCTACCGCGTCGCCGCGCGCACGTCCAACACACCGGACAGCTCCACCGGCCACATGGGGTTCCGCTGCGCGGCGGATCTGCCTCCGACCCGCTGACGGCGCCTTGGTTGACACCACTTCGGGCGCGGGTGAGACTTACACCGCCTACTGGTAAGACCAGTTAACTGGAGCGTCCTCGGATCGAAACGTCCACGCCAAGGAGCGTCCTGGATGACCAACGCCTCTCCTCATGCGCCGTCCGTGGGCGGCACCTTCCAAGGCAGGATCGGCACCACCTACGAGGAGTCGACTCCCTGGTGGCCCGAGCAGCAGACGCTTCCCGAGGACACGCCCAACGTCGTGGTCATCGTGCTCGACGACGTCGGCTTCTCCGATCTCGGCTGCTTCGGCTCGGACATCGACACCCCCGCCATGGACGCCCTCGCCACCGGTGGCCTTCGTTACGCCAACTTCCACACCACCACGCTGTGTTCGCCGACCCGCGCCTCCCTGCTGACCGGCCGGAACCACCACTCCGTCGGCATGCGGATGCTGTCCAACTTCGACACCGGCTTCCCCAGCGGCCGGGGCGGATCACCACGGCCGCCGCGACCCTGCCCGAGGTGCTGCGCGAGAACGGCTTCAACACCATGGCCGTCGGCAAGTGGCATCTGGCGCCGATGGAGCAGACCACCCCGTCCGGGCCGTACACCCAGTGGCCGCTGTCGCGCGGGTTCGAGCGCTACTACGGATTCCTGGAGGCCGAGACGGACAGCTTCCACCCGGAGCTGTTCTACGACAACCACGCCGTGGACCCGCCGAAGACCCCGGAGGAGGGCTATCACCTCAGTGAGGACCTGGTCGACCGGGCGATCGAGTTCGTCCGCGACCAGACGTCGGTCACTCCGGAGAAGCCCTTCTTCCTCTACCTGGCATTCGGCGCGGCGCACGCCCCGCACCAGGCTCCCCAGGAGTACTTGGAGAAGTACCGTGGCCGGTTCGACCACGGCTGGGACGCCGAGCGCGCCACTCGCCACGCCCGCCAGATCGAACGGGGCATCCTGCCACCCGGCACCGAACTGGCGCCGCGCAACCCCGGGGTCGTTCCGTTCGACGAGCTGTCGGACGACGAGAGGAAGCTGTCCGTACGCCTCCAGGAGGCCTACGCGGCGATGCTCGACCACACCGACCACCACATCGGCCGGCTCATGGAGTTCCTGGAGCGGATAGGCCAGATGGAGAACACCATCACCATCCTGCTCTCGGACAACGGGGCCAGCCAGGAAGGCGGGCAGAAGGGTTCGCTCAACCCCACCGCGTTCCAGAACGGCATCGCCGAGGACGTCGAGGAGATGGTGGCGCGGATCGATGACATCGGCACCACCCGCGCTCACGCCAACTACCCCTGGGGCTGGGCACAGGCGGGCAACACCCCGTTCAAGCGCTACAAGCAGAACACCCACGAAGGCGGCGTCCGCTGTCCGCTCATCGTGCGGTGGCCCCGGGGGCTGCCGCGCACCGGCGAGGTCAGGCAGCAGTTCCACCATGTCAACGACATCGTCCCGACCCTCTTCGAGGTACTCGGTGTGCGGGCTCCCGAGGTGCACAACGGCATCCCCCAACTGCCGCTCCACGGTGTCAGCATGGCGTACACCTTCGGCTCGCCGACCGCGCCCACGCGCAAGGAAGCCCAGTACTTCGAGATGTTCGGGCACCGCGCGATCTGGCACGACGGCTGGAAGGCCGTCGCCTTCCACCAGCGCGGAACGTCCTTCGACGACGACCAGTGGGAGCTGTACCACCACGACACCGACTTCTCGGAGTGCGACGACCTGGCGCGGACCCACCCCGAACAACTCCAGAAGATGATCGCCCGCTTCTGGGTGGAGGCGGGGAAGTACGATGTGCTGCCGCTGGACGACAACGGATTCGCCTACCGGGCGAAGATTCCGCGCCCCGGCTCCCCGCGCAGGCGCACCACCTTCACCTACTACCCCGGCATGGCCCATCTGCCCGTCGCCGCGGTGCCTCCGGTGATGAACCGCGCACACCGCATCACCGCGCATGTCGACCGGGCCACCGCGGCGGACGAGGGTGTCCTGGTGTCCCTGGGCAACATCAGCAGCGGATACGTCCTGTACGTCAAGGACAACCGGCTGGTCTACGAGTACAACTTCCTCGGCACCCGGTACACGGTGACCTCGGTGGAAGAACTCCCGACCGGCCCGGCGGAGCTGACCTTCGCATTCGTCAAGACCGGCGACATGCGGGGCGTCGGACACCTCTATGTGTCGGGCAGGCCGGTGGGCGCCGGGGACATTCCGCGGGTCCTCCCGCACTTCCTGGGATGGCAGGGGCTCGACGTCGGCCGGGACACCCTGTCGCCCTCCTCGCCCCACTACGAAGGTGAATTCGCCTTCACCGGAGGGTTCGAGAAGGTCGTGTTCACGGTCGCCCCGGACGAAGAGGGCACCGTACCCTTCGAGCGCGTCGACTGATCCGGCCCCCGACGGCTTCAGGCCCCTCTTCCGGGTTGAACACCTCCGGAAGAGGGGCCTGAAGCATGCGCGACGTTGCGGTCAGCTGGGCGGTGTGAAGCGCCCGTCGATCGCCGTCCAGCCCCCGTCCACGAAGAGCTGGCTCCCCGTGACGAAGGACGACGCGTCCGACGCGAGGTAGACGACGGCGCCGGCCAGCTCGTCGGCCCGGGACCAGCGGCCCAGGGCGCTCTTGCTGGCGTAGGCCTCCGACCACTCCGGCACCGCCCTGATCTGCGCGGTCAGCGGGGTGTCCACGACGCCCGGGGCGATGGTGTTCACCCGCACACCCGACGGGCCCAGCTCGGCCGCAGCGGTCCGCAGCAGCTGGACGAGGCCGGCCTTCGTGGCCGCGTACACCCCCTGGCCCGGCTCGACGGCCACCGCGCGGATCGAGCTGAAGCCGATGATGCTTCCCCCGCCGCGTTCGGCCATGCCACGGCCGAACGCCCGCACCAAGTCGAAGGACGCGCGCAGATTGAGCGCCACGACCCGCTCGAATTCCTCCGCCGTGTAGTCCAGCAGGGGCTTGCGCACATTCGTCGCGGCGGTGAAGACGAGCACGTCGACGGGGCCGAGCTCCTCGGCGGCACGCGCGACCGCCTCGCCGTCGAGCACATCGAGGGCGTACGCGGCAAGGCCGGGCCCCATCGACGCCGACTCCTCGGCCGCCGTCAGATCACGGTCGGCGCACACCACCGTGGCGCCGTGTGCCGCGAGCGCCAGGGCGCTCTCGCGGCCGATTCCACTGCCCGCGCCCACCACGACGGCCT
This sequence comes from Streptomyces violaceusniger, assembly GCA_005405945.1. Taxonomy (GTDB): domain Bacteria; phylum Actinomycetota; class Actinomycetes; order Streptomycetales; family Streptomycetaceae; genus Streptomyces; species Streptomyces violaceusniger. The sequence goes on along the minus strand of BJHW01000001.1, from coordinate 966,494 downwards.
TGCGGCCGTCGAGCCTGAACAGGCGGGAGTACGCGTCCACCGCATCGGTGTGGTCCTTCGCTCGCACTGTGGTCCTCACGGCTTCCTCGTCGTCGGGCGGATCACTGCCATACGGGTGACGGTGAGCTCTTCGACGGCGAACCTCGGGCCCTCCCGTCCGGCCCCGGAGTCCTTCACACCCCCGTACGGCATGACATCGGACCGGAAACCGGGAACTTCGTTGACGACCACTCCACCCACCTCCAGGCGGTCGAGAGCGGTGAACGCCGTCTCCAGGGCGCTGGTGTAGACGCTCGCGTGCAGGCCGTAGCGCGCGTCGTTGACCAGGTCCAGGGCCGTGTCCAGATCGGGGACGGACCGTACCGCGACCACGGGGGCGAAGACCTCCTCGTTCCACACGGGGAGGGCGCGGTCCACGTCGAGCAGCACGGTGGGCTCGATCACCCCGTCGGTGACACCGCCTCCGGCGACGAGCGAGGCACCCGCCGCCACCGCCTCGTCCAGCCACGCGCGCACCCGCTCGGTCGACCGCTTGTCGATGAGTGCCGAGACACGCGTCCGCGGATCGCGGGGGTCGCCCACGGCCACCTGGGCCACGCGCTCCGTCAGACGGGCCATGAACTCCTCGCGCACGGCGTCCACCACGATGACCCGCTGCACACTGATACACGCCTGGCCCGACGCGTAGTACCCGCCGCGCACCACCGCGTCGGCGGCGGCGTCGAGGTCGGCGTCGGCGGCCACCACCAGGGCGGCGTTGGAGCCGAGTTCGAGCAGCACCTTGGTGGGTGCCGCGTCCCGGGCGATCCGGTGGCCAACGGCGGCGGAACCGGTGAAGGACACCGCACCGATCCGGCGGTCGCAGGTCAGCGCGGCACCCACCTCGGGGCCCCCGGTCACCAACTGGACCGCGGCGCGCGGCGCGTCGGCGGCGCCCAGGGCCTCGCGGAGGAGGTGCACCAGCCACAGGGTGGCCAGGGGCGTCTGCGGGGCGGGCTTGACGATGACCGGGCAGCCGGCGGCCAGCGAGGGCGCGACCTTGTGCGCGGCGAGCAGCAGCGGGTAGTTGAAGCCCGCGATGCCCACCACCACACCTATCGGCTTGCGGGTCCAGAAGCCGAGCAGCCCCTCACCCGACGGCAGCAGGTCCAGCGGCACCGTCTCCCCGTGCAGCCGGGCCACCTCCTCGGCCGCCGTCAGCAGCGTCAGCAGCGTGCGATCCACTTCCACACGGCAGTCGACCAGCGGCTTTCCGGTCTCCAGGACCAGAAGCCGCTCGAAGTCCGCGCGTCGGGAGGCGATCGCCTCGTGCGTGGCGAGCAGCGCCGCCCTCCGGGTGTGCGAGGGGAGCCGTCCGACCCGCTCGCGCACCGCGACGGCGGCGTCCACCGCCTGGCGTGCGAGACCGGTGTCCCCGACGGGGGCCCGGGCGACGAACGTCCCGTCGTAGGGAAAGCGGACGTCCCCGCCGGCGGGTGCCTCGGCCCAGTGGTCGCCGATGGGAAGGCCCTCGGGAAACTCCCTCACCACGGGGGATTCGCCATCGGCGGGTTTGACGTGGGTGGTCACGGTCGCTACTCCCGGTTGAGGTCGGCCGCCGACACTCCGGACAGTGCCTTGCCCAGCGTCGGAACGGCGGCGATCAGCCTGCGTGTGTAGGAATGCTGCGGGTCCTCGTACACCTGCTCCGTGGACCCGCTCTCCACGATCTGCCCGGCGTGCATGACCGCGACCCGATCGCACACATGGCGGACCACGGACAGGTCGTGGGAGACGAAGACCAGCGTGAGGGACAGCTCGTCGACGAGGTCGGCGATGAGGTTGAGCACCTGGGCCCGTACGGACACGTCCAGGGCGCTCACCGGCTCATCGGCCACGATGATCTTGGGGCGGGGGCGAGTGCGCGTGCGATCGAGATGCGCTGCCGCTGGCCGCCGGAGAACTGGTGCGGATACCGGTCCGCCGCGTCGGCCCGCAGGCCGACGGCCTCGAGCAACTCGGCCACCCGCTCCCGGCGGTTCCGGTGTCCCTGCGCGACCAGCGGCTCGGCCACGATGTCGCCGACGCGCATGCGCGGGTCCAGCGAGCTCATCGGATCCTGGAAGACGAGCTGGAGCCGCTCGCGGACGAACTTCAGCCGTCTCTCCCGGAGCCCGGTGATGTCCCGGCCGTCGATCGCGACGCTGCCACTGGTGGGGCTGTCGAGCCCGGCCAGGATCCGCAGCAGCGTCGACTTCCCGCACCCCGACTCGCCCACGATGCCGAACCGCTGCCCCTGCGGGATGTCGAAGCTGACCCCGCGCAGGGCACGCACCGACGGGCTGGGATGGCGCAGTGAGGTACGAGGCCGCCCATAGACGCGGGTGACGTCGCGGACGCTGATGGCGTCCACGGGGCCGGTACCCGACGCGGGCGCGAGGGGGCACTGGTCGGCTGCTCAGCCACGGCCGGCCTCCTGGTTCGTGGGGCTGCCGGTCCCGGGCGCGCCGCTTCCGGCGGGCACCGGGTGGAAGCAGGCGTAGCCGGAGTCCGGCCCGGTCGGGACCCATTCCGGTCTGGTGGCGCACACGTCGGTCGCCTGGGCGCATCTGTTTCTGAAGACGCATCCGGCGGGGAACCGCCCCGCCGCCGGAACCGACCCGGGGATCGTGGCCAGCCGGCCGCGGTCGTCGACCACGGTCAGATCCGACGCGCCGATCAGGCCCTGGGTATAGCGGTGCCGGGGGCGTGTGAACACCTCCCGGACCGGGCCGGACTCGACCAGCCGCCCGCCGTACATGACCATGACCCGCTCGCAGGCGGTGGCCACCACGGCCAGGTCGTGGGTGATGAAGAGCATGGCCGATCTGCGGTCCTGGACGCCCCGCACGATCAGGTCGAGCACCCGCGCCTGCACCGTGACGTCGAGCGCGGTGGTGGGTTCGTCGCACACCAGGAGCGCGGGGTCGTTCGCGAGGGCGATGGCCAGCACCACCCGCTGCCGCTGGCCGCCGGAGAACTGGTGCGGATAGGCCTGCGCGGCGGCCGCGGGATCGGGGAGCCCCACCTGGGCGAGCAGTTCCACGGCGGCGGCCCGGGCGGACGCGCGGTCGGGCCTGGTCCGGTGGATCAGCAGCACCTCGGCGATCTGCCGCCCGACCCGCATCGTGGGGTTCAGAGCGGTCATGGGCTCCTGGAAGACCATGGCGATCTCCTTGCCCCGCACCCGGGACATCCGCGCCTCGTCGGCACCCACCAGGTCATGGCCGACTCCGGCGAGCCGTACCGAACCCGAGGCCCGCAGCCCCTCCGGGAGCAGGCCCATGACGCTCAGCGCGGTCAGCGACTTGCCCGACCCCGACTCACCGATCAGGCCGACCCGCTCGCCCGCCCGGATGGTGAAGTCGACGTCTTCGACGAGCTTGCGCCCGCCCACCGTGACGCCGAGGTTCCGCACGGCCAACACGTCATCGGGGGAGCCAGGTGCGGCGGCGGCCGGTCCCGTCTCAGGTACCGGGGTCATCGGCGGTCCTCCAGCTTGGGGTCGAAACGGTCGCGCAGGCCGTCACCGAGCAGATTGAATCCGAGCACCGCCACCGCGATCGCCACGCCCGGGAACACGGCGAGCCGGGGCGCGATCGACAGCAGCTCCTGGCTCTCCTGGAGCATCCGGCCCCAGGACGGTGTGGGCGGCGGGGTTCCGAAGCCCAGGAAGGACAGCGCGGCTTCGGCGAGTACAGCGATGGCGAAACCGACCGACGCCTGCACGATGACCAGACTGGTGACGTTGGGCAGGACATGCCGCACGGCGATGGCGAACGGTCCACGGCCCGCCGCGCGCGCGGCGGTGACGTACTCGGTCTCCATGACCTGCAACGTGCCACCGCGGATCAGCCGGGCGAAATGGGGAATGGACGCGATGCCGATGGCGATCATCGCGACCAGCGTGCCGGCGCCGTACACGGCCGCGAACATGATGGCCAGCAGGAGCGCCGGGAAGGCGAGCAGCAGGTCGTTGCCGCGCATCAGCAGCTCGCCGAACCAGCGGGGCGCCATTCCGGCGACGATGCCGAGGGGCACGCCGACCACGGCGGCGACCCCCACCGCCACGAAGCCGACGAACAGCGTGGTGCGCGAGCCCATCAGGATCTGGCTGAACACATCGCGGCCGAATTTGTCCGTGCCGAACCAGTAGTCGGGCGACGGCTCCCGCAGCCGCACCGAGGGATCCACCAGGGTCGGGTCGTGCGGGGTCCACACGAAGGACAGCAGCGCCATGCCGATCACGATCGCGACGACGAGGCCGCCCACCAGGAGGCTGCCCGTGACCGGGCGGCGCCGGCGGCGGCCGGCGGGCACCGCGGACGCCACGGTGGCTTCCCTCTCCGGAGCGCTCATGACGCACCTCCCCTGAGCCGTGGGTCGATCAGCAGATAGACCAAGTCCACCAGGAAGTTCACGAGCAGCACCGCCATTGCGATGATCATGACCACGTCCTGCACCACGATGAGGTCCCGGTTGGCGACGCTGTCCAGCAGCAGGCTGCCCAGCCCGGGGATGACGAAGACCCGTTCGATGACGACGGAGCCCACCAGCAGCGTGGCGAGCTGCAGGGCCAGGACGGTGACCACGGGCACCGCCGCGTTCCGCAGCCCGTGCCGCAGCAGCGCCCGCGTCGGACGAAGTCCCTTGGCCCGGGCGGTGCGCAGATAGTCCTCCCGGAGGACATCGAGCACGGCGCTGCGGACATAGCGGGTGAGCACCGCCGCCTGCACGATGCCGAGGGACAGCGCGGGCATCAGCAGCTGTTTGAGGAACAGGACCGGATCCTGCACCGGAGGTGTCCAGCCGTTCGCCGGCAGCCACCCGAGCCCCACCGCGAACACGGTGATCAGGAGAATGCCGGCGAGGAAGGCCGGGATGGCCACGCCGACTTGGGAGAGGGCCGAGAGAACCAGCCCGGACGGCTTGCGGTGCCGCACGGCCATGAGCGTGCCCATGGGAAGGGCCAGAACGCAGGCGATCACCATTCCGGTGCCGACGAGCCACAGGGTGACCTGGAGACGGTCGGCGAGCTGCGGGCCGATCGGCGCCTGGGAGATGTAGGAGTTCCCCGGGTCGAAGGTCAGCAGCCCGTGTATCCAGTGGAGGTACTGTGCCACGAGTGGCCGGTCGAGCCCGAACTGTTCGCGCAGTTGCGCCACCGCCGAGTCCGACGCGCTGGTTCCCAGGGCGACACGGGCCGGATCTCCCGGCAGCACCGCCATGAACGCGAACACCAATACGGAGCTCACGGCCAGGCTGGCCAGGAGGATGCCGATCCGCTGTACGAGACGGACGATCATTGGTTCACGCCGCCTTTCAGGACCGGCCCAGGCCGGTGAGATCCAGTGACTCGGACACGGAGTTCACGGGCAGGCCGGTGATGTCCTCGTCCGCCACCATCAGGTTGGGCAGCAGGAACAGCCAGTCGGCCGCCGCGTCCTTGGACACCAGCCGGGCAGCCGCCCGCATGTCGGTGATCTGCTGCTCCCGGGTGCCCTGGTCCGCCTTCGCCAGCAACGCCCGGAACTCGGGGTTGTCGTAGCGGATGTAGGACTTCTCGTTCCCGAACACCGTCTGCATGTCGCGGGGCTCCACATGGCCGATGATGGACATGTCGTAGTCGGCGTTCTTGAACACGGTGGTCAGCCATGCGGCGGGGAACTCCAGCTGGTCCAGCTTGACCTTGAACCCGGCCTGTTCGAGCTGGCTCTTGACCACGGTGCCGCACGCGGTGGCATACGGCAGCGTCGGAATCCGCAGCCGCAGCGTACGCCCGGCTTCGCCGGACTCCTCGAGGAGCTTCTTGGCCTTGTCGCGGTCGTAACGGTACAGGTCGGTGAGGTTCTGGTACCACGGGTCGGTCGGCGGGACCATGCTGCCGATGAGCTTGCCGCGCCCCGCCCAGCAGGTGTCCATCAGGGCCTTGTGGTCGATGGCGTAGCGGACCGCCTGGCGGGCCTTCCGATTCTTCATCGGGCCCGAGCCGTTGTTGAGGGAGAGGACCACCTCGCCGTTGGTCGTGCCCTCGATCACCTTGTACTTCGAGTTGTTCTGGAACCGGTACAAGGACTCCGGGGACTGCATCTGGCCGATCACATTGATGGTGCCCGTGAGCAGCGCGTTGTTCATGGCCGTCGGGTCCTTGAAGTACTTGAGGGTGACCGACGCGAAGTGCGGGGTGCGCCCCCAGTAGCCATGACGACGGGCCAGCGTGATCGAGTCGCCGCGGTTCCAGTTCTTCACCGCGTACGGGCCGGTGCCCACCGGCTCGGTGGCCAGCTTGCCCACCCCGGTCCGGCTGAACATCGCGCCGACGCGGGTGGTCATCCGGTACAGCCAGTCGTTGCTCGGCCGCTTCAGGGTGACCTCGAGTTCGGTGGGCGACACCGCCCGCACCGCGTCGACGACATCCATCTGGGTCTTCTGCACCAGCGTCCAGTCGGTGGTGACGCGTTCGATGGAGAACTTGGCGTCCTCGGCCGTGAACCGTGCGCCATTGCTGAACGTGGCGTTCTTCACCAGGTGGAACGTGTACGTCCTGCGGTCCTTGGACAGGCTCCAGGACGTGGCCAGTTGGGGCCGGATCTTCCCGGACTGGTCCAGCTTCACCAGCGTCTCGTAGACGTTGTAGAGCAGTGCCTGCGGAATGGCGGCACCTTCGGTCCTGGTGAAGTCGAAGTTGGCCGGCTCCGCGGTGAGGCCGATGTTCAGGGAGTTCTTCCCCGTGCTGCCGGTCGCCGTGGACCCGGCCGAGCAGGATGCCAGCAGCAGGCACGCGAGCGTGGCCGCGACCGCCCCGGTTCCCCGCGTCGGCCGCCCGTCATGTCTCATACGTCCTACTCCTGGCTTTCGATCGCCATGGTGGAACCTTCCGTTATCACTGGCCTGACCAGTAAGCTCACTTGGCAGGTACCGTGGCGATTGAAGCTGTACTTGTCAAGGGTCCGAACGCCCTCGGGCATCGCGAGGGGCGCCGCCCAGCGGTCGCTGGGGGAGTAAGGAGAGTGCGAGTGCTCACGGAACAGGGCCTGGCCGCCATGTCGGCCGTCGAGATGGTGGCAGGATTCGCCGACCGCACGTTGTCGCCGGTCGAGGTCCACGACGCCGTCCAGTCGGTGATCGAGGCACGCGAGAGTGTGCTCAACGCGTTCTGGGCGCGGGATCCGGACGAGTCCCGTAAGGCGGCCCTGGCCAGCGAGGCCCGATGGGCGGCGGGGGAACCGCTCGGGCTCATCGACGGCGTGCCCGTGACGCTCAAGGAGAACGTCGCCCGCAGGGGCGTTCCGATGCCCTCGGGCAACGCGGGGACCGAACCGGTCGTCCCCGAGGCGGACGCGCCCATCACCGCGCGCGTCCTCGAATCCGGCGGGGTGATACTCGGGTCGACCGTGATGCCGGACTGGGGCATGCTCTCCTCGGGCGTCTCCAGCCGGCACGGCATTTCGCGCAGCCCCTGGAACCCGGAGTGGACGACGGGCGGTTCCAGCTCAGGCGCGGGGGCCGCGGCCGCCGGGGATACGGTCCGCTCCACGTCGGCACCGACATCGGGGGATCGATCCGGCTGCCGGGCACCTGGCTGGGCCTCGCCACGCTCAAGCCCAGCTACGGGAGGATCCCGCTGGACACCCCGTACCTGGGGCGCGCCGCCGGACCCATGGCCCGCACCGTGGCGGACGCGGCCCTGTTCATGCGGGTCCTGAGCCAACCCGATCCCCGTGACTGGTCGAGCCTGCCGCCGCAGGACATCGACTGGTCGGCGCTGGACGGCGAGGTGCGCGGACTGCGGGTGGGAGTGCACCTGGACGCCGGCTGCGGGGAGCCGTGCGACGCCGAGATCCTCGCCGCGGTGAACCGTGCCGCCGAGCTCTTCGAGGCGGCGGGAGCCGTCGTGGAGCCGGTCGGACCGTTTATGACCCAAACGTTCCTGGACGACCTGGACCTGTTCTGGCGGGTGCGGTCCTGGAACGACTTCCGCGCCCTGGAGCCCGAGGCCCGGCTGCGCGTCCACCCCCACATCATCCGGTGGTGCCAGGGGGCGCCGATGTGCCGGGTACGCGGGTCCTCCAGTGCTACCAGCAGATCATGGGCATCCAGGCGCGGACCGTGGCGGCCACGCTCCCGTACGATCTGGTGCTCTCGCCGGTGGCGCCGGTGGCGGCGTTTCCCGCCGAGCAGCCGATGCCCTTCCCGGGGGACGAGAAGACCATGGCCCATATCGGCTTCACCGCGCCGTACAACATGTCGGGCCAGCCGGCCGCGACCGTCAACTGCGGCTTCACCGCGGACCGCCGGCCCATCGGGGTGCAGATCGCGGGCCGCCGTTTCGACGATCTGGGCGTCCTGAGGGCGGCGGCGTGGTACGAACGGAACCGGCCCGCCGAGGCGGTCCCGCACTGGCCGGACAGCGCCCACGGGGCGCCCACGGGACAGAAGACGGGGGAGAAGACGACATCGACCACGCCCGAAGGGGGAAGCCTTGAGCGACGGGGCACAGTTCCGGCAGGTCTCGCCGGTACGGCTCTACCAGCGCATCGTCGAGCAGATCGAGCAGGCGATCGTGCGCGGTGACCTCAAGCCCGGTCAACGGCTGCCGAGCGAGCGGGAGTTGGTGGCGCAGTTCGGGGCCAGCCGTCCCACGGTGCGCGAGGCGTTGCGCGTGCTGGAGAGCGACGGCCTCGTCCGGTCCCGCCCGGGTGACCCGAACGGCCCGGAGATCCTGCCCTTCTCGTCGGCCGGCCTGACCAAGCAGATGACCCGGCTCGTCCAGTTCGACAACGTGTCGATGGCCGAGCTGATCTCGTTCCGCATGATCCTCGACGGGTCGGCGAGCTCGCTGGCGGCCCGGCTGCGGTCCGAGGAGGAGCTGTCCGCCATGGAACGGACGATCGCCGTCATGTCGGATGCGATCGAGGCCGGGTACGAGGAGTTCAGCAAGGCCGACGTCGCGTTCCACGAGGCGGTGGCCGTGGCCAGCCGTAACTCCCTGATCGAGGTCTGCAACCAGGTGGTCAGGGGCGCCGTCCTCGCGCTGATCTCGGACAAGGTCGCCCATGCGCACAACAGCGCGGCGCTCATGCGGGAGTCCCTCCGCCACCATCAGGAGGTGCTCGGGGCGATCCGGGCGGGGGACGGCCAGGCGGCGGCACGCATCTCCCGGCGCAAGCTCTACGAGTACTACGCCGGCTACGTCCCCGAGAACGAGCGGGGCCGCTGCTCGCGCTCGTGGAGGACGAGGAGAGCTGACCCCCGCTGCCGCCCGCCCGGCGCGGGATCGGATCAGCGTCGCGCGCGAGCGCTGCTGGATGGCTCGACGAGGCGATCGTCGGAGAGCCGAGTGCCGGCCTGCTTGATGTGTCTCAGCACGGGTGAGACCTCCATGCTCTGCAGTCCGGTCAGGGACCCCATGCGATCCGCGGTGAACTCGAACAGTTCGTCGAGGTCCCGGCAGTGTGCGACGGCGTGGATGTTCCAGGGCCCGGAGATGGCCGCGACGAAGGCGATCTCGGGTTCCTCCGCGAGTGTGCGGCACGCGCTCTTCACCGCCGACGGGTGCACGCGAAGCCAGAGGTTCGCGCGAGCGTGATAGCCCAAGGCCGCCGCGGCGATCTCGACGTCGATGTGGACGACCCGGTGCTGGAGCAGAGCATCAAGGCGGCGCGAGACGCGTCCCGGAGTGAGGTCGGCGGCTCTGGCGAGATCGACGAGACTGGCGCGGCCGTCCGCGGCGAGCGCACCGAGCACCGTCTCGTCCTCGGGAGTGAGGCGCAGGGGCTCGCGAGCGACGACCGGTGACTCGGTGAAGGGGGGCCCGCCGCTCCCCAACGCCTCTTCCTCGTTCGGGGACAGTGTGCCCTGTAGGGCGGACCAGTAGTGGGCGCGGCCTCCGAGGAATTGGCGGAGCATGGCGAAGGCGTTGATGTCGATCACCGCTGCGGTGCGGGGAAGCCGCTGCCCCAGGAGGTCCTCGCGTTGTTCCCGGGTCCGGGATTGCGTCGCGCAGGTGATCTCGCAGCCCGCCGCGCTCAGGGCTACCCAGTTGACGTCGTCACGCTCGGCGAGCGCGTCGGCGATCGCCGCGACGCTGCCAGGGCGGCAGCGCAGGCGCACCAGCCACCTGCTCTGTCCCAGGGCGCCCGGGTTGACCACGCCGGCCACGCGGATGACGCCGTCGGCGCGCAGGCGTCGGTACCGACGGTTGACGGCGCTCTCGGGCAGGCCGAGGGCGGTCGCGATCGCGGCGAACGAAGCCCGCGGAGCGATCTGCAGCGCCCGAATGATTCGCACATCATCGAGCTCTATCGAAGCGGATTCCGTCATGAGCACCCTTGCCATGCCGTCAATCGTACAAACGAGCGCTCGTGGCTCGCCTGCGATGCGGTGCGGACGAAACACTGAAACGCACGGAACGGAGTACAACGCTCGAAGAACGGAGATGTGCTGGATGTCATCCACTGGCACCGAACAACACCCACCGACCGCTCTCATCGTCGGGGCCTCGCGCGGCCTCGGCCACGCGATGGCGGCGGAGTTCCTCGACAGGGGCTGGAACGTCGTCGGCACCGTTCGCGACACCACTGCCCGAACGCCGCTGCACGATCTCGCGGACCACGCCGACGGGCGGGTGACCATCGAACATCTCGACATCAACGTCCCCGGCCAACTGCCCCCGCTGCACGAACGTCTGGCGCACCGCCGACTCGACGTGCTCTTCGTCAACGCGGGCACCACCAACAACGAGCGGACGCCCGTCGGCGCGGTCGCGACAGCCGACTTCATCGACGTGATGGTCACCAACGCGCTCAGCCCCATGCGCGTCATCGAGGCCCTCGAAGACCTGGTGTCCCCGGCGGGGCTCATCGGGGTGATGTCCTCCGGGCAGGGCAGCATCACGAACAACACGACCGGAGGCCGTGAGGTCTACCGGGGGAGCAAAGCGGCCCTGAACATGTTCCTGCGGAGCTTCGCGGCCCGGCAAGGTGAGACGCGGCGCGCCTTCGTGCTCATGGCGCCGGGCTGGATACGCACCGCCCTGGGTGGTCCGGACGCGCCGTTCACCATCGAGGAGACCGTCCCCTTGCTGGTGGACACCCTGCTCTCCCGACTGGGCACGCCCGGCCTGGCGTATCTGGACCGCTTCGGCCAGACCGTCCCTTGGTAGACGCAGCGATTGAAACGATCACCAGGACGATGTGACTCCGGCTGTCAGAGGCTGAACGACACGCCTGTGAGCTTCTCCGAGGCGTCCCAGAGCCGCCGGGCAACCTCCGTGTCCTGCGCGGCCTTGGACCGGCCGATCGGTTCGGCACCACCCCGCATGTGCATCCAGTGCTCCGGTCCGATGAAGCTGTCACCGGGGACATGGCCGGTGGCGGCGTGCAGTACCGGCAGAGCGCCGTCCTCCGGGCCCTGCGCGAGCAGGCGGAGCATCAGCTTCGTACCGAGCCCCGGCGACCGGTCGTAGATGTTCGTGGCGACGAAGCCGGGGTGTGCCGTGACGGCCAGCACCTTCGACCCGGCGGCGGTCAGCCGGCGTTGCAGCTCCGATGAGAACAGCACGTTCGCCAGCTTCGACGTGGCATAGGCGCTGGACTGCTTGTAGCGGGTGCGTTCCCAGTTGAGATCGTCGAAGTTGATCCGCCCCATTCGCTCCGCCTGTGACGACAGGGTTACCACTCGTCCGGTGATGTAGGGCAGGAGCAGGTTCGTCAGGGCGAACGGGCCAAGGTGATTGGTTCCGAATTGCAGCTCGAATCCGTCGGCGGTCCTTTCGAGTTCGGGGACCGAGGTGCCCGCGTTGTTGATCAGCAGATGGATCGGCTCCTGCCAATCGGCGGCGAAGCGGCGGATCGACGCCAGGTCGGCCAGATCCAGCTGACGCACTTCGGTGAGGCCGGGCGCCGTCCTGGCGGCGCTCGCACCCTTCGCCGTGTTACGCACCGCGAAGACGACGCGCGCGCCGTACCTGGCGAAGGCCTGGGCGGTGGCGAGGCCGATTCCGCCGTTCGCGCCGGTCACGATGACTGTCTTGCCTGTGAGGTCTGGGGTCATGGCAGTGAGACTCATGGCAGCGAGACTAGACACTGCCTAGTAAGTAGTCAATGTCTAGTTAGGGGTAGGCTGGGGGAGTGAGCCACAAGCCCTTCCACCACGGCAACCTGCGAGCCGTCCTGCTGGACCAGGCCGAGCAAACCTTGCGCGAGGGCGGCATCGACGCGCTGTCGCTGCGTGAGCTGGCGCGGAAGGCCGGTGTCAGTCACGGCGCACCCCGGAGCCACTTCGTCGACCGGCAGTCACTCCTGGACGCGCTCGCCGAGCGAGGCTTCAACCGCCTCGCCGATGAAGTGGAGGCAGTGATCGGTTCCGACGCCGCGGACTACAAGCAACGTTTCCGCGCCATCGCGACCGCATACGTGCACTTCGCCGTCACGGACGCCGCACTCCTGGACCTCATGTTCACCGCGAAGAACGGCAACGCCCCCGAGGGGCTGCGCGCCGCCTCGGAACGGCTTTTCGCGGCCTTCGGTGACCTGATCGAGCGCAGCACCGAGGCCGGAGAGCTCAGGCCCCAGGACCCCTACCGACTACAGCTGCTCTTCGCCGCCGTCATGCAGGGAATCGCCTCCCTCGTCACCACCCGCCGCATCTCCGCGGAGGATGGTGACTCCCTCGTAGACGACGCGATCGCCCTCTTGGTCCGCCAGTAGGGCCGGGTGCTGTCATACCGATGTTCCCGAGGTCGGACCACCGCTTCAACGCCGGGCGAGCAGGTCTTCCAGGGCTCGCAACGCCGTGGCGTTGTCGGCCCGGCGGCGCTTGTGCTCCACCCAGTAGATGGTCCGGTCCGGTGGCCCGTCGCGCAGCGGGACGACACGGCATCCCGTTCGCGCCCTCAGGTCGTCGGCCATGAACGAGGGGGCGACGGTCCAGCAGTCCGGGGTGCGCAGCAGCGGTAGCAGCGTATGCACCATGGTGACCGTGTGGACGGGCTCCCGCAGCAGGTTGCGCTCCCGCCACAGGTCGTAGTCGGGGCCCCAGGGCAGATATATCTCGTTCGACTGGGACAGCGCGGAGAGCGGCAGCGCCCCGGCCGCTCCCCGGTATGCGTCGTCCATCGACGGTGAGTTGACGGCGGCGAGCATCGGATACCGCGCGAGTGGACGCACCCGAAGGTCGGTGTGGACCGGCTCGTAGAAGACGAAGGCCACGTCGAGATGGCCGGCGACGACGCGGTCGCACAGCGCCGTGCTGCGCCCGCTTTCCAAGGTGAGCCGCAACTGGGGGAGCCGCGCGCGCAGTTCTGCGACGAGCGAGTCGAACACATAGATGCTGATGGCGTCGGCGCCCCCACCGCCAGGGCCGCGTCCGGCGCCTCGCGGATCCGGGCGGCCTCGCCGACGAGCCGCTCCCACTGCTCGGCGAGCTCGCGATAGCGCTCACCCGCGGCCGTCAGCCCGATCCCCTTCGCTCCTCGTGCCCGGAGGACAAGCCGCCGCCCCAGGCGCTTTTCCAGCCGCTCCAGGCGGTAGCTCACGGTCGACTGGGAGGTGTGCACGATCCGGGCGGCTTGGGCGAGGCTTCCCGAGCGGGCGATCGCGAGGAAAGTCTCGACCTCCTCTACGACGAACATATCGATCCCGTCGATATTCGGTGTCGAAAACTTGAGCGTGACAGGCATCTTAAGCCCGACCTAACGTGTGTCCACCGGCCGGAGACCTACGTCACATCCGACTGCCGATTCCCCTGGGGAGATGAGACTGTGGACACGCGCAAAGTCCCCCTGGACGACCTGCCCACCTGCCGATTCCATCGCAAGGTCGCCTTCGTCGCGGCGGGCGGCCCCTTCTGCGACGGCTACCTCCTCGGCATCATCGCCGTGGCGCTGCCCACGATCGCCACGGATCTGGGGATCGGCTCGCTGGGCGAGGGACTCATCGGCGCCTCGGCGCTGATGGGCATGTTCCTCGGCGGCCTGATCTTCGGCCCGCTCACCGACCGGCTCGGACGCAGCGGGATGTACACCGTGAACCTCATGGTGTTCGTGGTGTGTTCCGCGCTCCAGTTCTTCGCCGTGGACGCCGTGTCCCTGTTCCTCATGCGCTTCGTCATGGGGGTGGCGCTCGGCGCCGACTATCCCATTGCCACGGCCCTGGCCACCGAATTCCTGCCCCGGCGGCTGCGCGGGCCGGTGCTCGCCTCGCTGGTGCTGGTCCTGTGGGTGGGTTTCACCGCGAGCTACGCCGTCGGCTACCTGATGGCCGGTCTCGGTGACGGAGCCTGGCGCTGGATGCTGGCCAGTGCGGCCGTCCCCTCGCTCGTCTTCCTGCTGCTGCGGCTGGGCACCCCCGAGTCCCGCGCTGGCTGCTGAGCGTCGGCCGCACCGACGAAGCGCGCGCGGTCGTCGCCGAACACCTCGGTCCGCGGGCCGACTTCGAGGCGCTGGTCGCCGAGACGCGCGCCGCCCCCGTGCGGAAGGGCCCGGCGCTGAGCGGCATCGGTGAGCTGTTCCGCCGTGGCTACGGGCCGATGCTGGCGTTCTGCTCGATCTTCTGGGTCTGCCAGGTGGCGCCCTCGTTCGCGGTGAAGACCTTCCAGCCGCAGCTGCTCACCTCGCTCGGGGTGGACAACGCGCTGGGGCCAGTGTGCTGGTGCAGTCGTTCGCGATCGTGGGCACCGCCCTCGGCATGCTCGTCATCAACGCGCTCGGCCGCAGGACGCTGCTGCTCGCCTCCACGGCCGTGTTCACCGTGGCGCTGCTGGTCCTCGGGATCAATCCATGGGCCACCAGCGGGCTGGTGATCACGCTGTTCATCGTGTTCAACCTGGCCGAGGCGGCCGGCGCGGCGCTGCAGTTCGTCTACCCCAACGAGCTGTTCCCCACCGATCTGCGCGGCACGGGCATGGGCGTGGCCACGGCCGTGAGCCGCATCGGGTCGGCCACGGGCACGTTCCTGCTGCCCCTCACCACCGACCGATGGGGCGCCGGCACCGGTCTGTACATCGCCGCGGGCATCGGAACGATCGGGCTCGCCGTCTCGTGGCGCATGGCGCCGGAAACCCGCCGGCTCAGCCTCGCCCAGGCGAGCGGGGACGAGGAGCGGGGCCACGGACCGCGGCAGCCGACCGACACCACGCGGCAGGGGCAACCGACCGACACTCCACGGCCGGATCAGCCGACCGAGACCCCACGGCCGGGTCAGCCGACCCCATAGCCCATCCGTCACCAGAGACCACAACGAGCAAGGAGACTCATGCCACCCCTCCCTTCCTCCTCCTCCGCCCATGTGGTGGTCGTCGGCGCCGGGATCGTCGGCACCGCGCTGGCCCGGCAGCTCGCCCTGAGCGGCGCCCGCGTGACCGTCCTGGACCGCGAGGGTCCCGCGGCCGGGGCCACGTCCGCCGCCTTCGCCTGGCTCACCAACCAGACGTACTTCCGCAACGGCACCTCGCTGTCGGACGGCACGTCCCGGCACTACTTCGGCCTGCACCGTCTCGCGCTCGGCGCCTGGCGGCGACTGCACCACGAGCTCGGCGATGCCCTGGCGGTCCGCTGGGGCGGAACGGTGCAGCTCGCACCCGGCCACGGCGCGGAACACGACCTTCTCCGCAGTGACCTGCACCGTCGGCTGGCCTGGGGCAGCCCCTCCCGCGCCATCACCGCCACCGAGGCCAGGGAACTGCTCCCCGGAGCCGTCGTCGCCGACGACGCCGTCGGCTTCTTCACACCCGACGAGGGCTCCGTCGACCCCGCCAGGGCCGTCGCCGCGCTGGTGGACGCCGGCACGAGGCTCGGGGTGGACTTCCGCTACGGCGCCGAGGTCACGGCTGTCGAGGGCGCCGGGGACCGCGCCCGCGCCGTGGTCACCCCGAGCGGGCGGATCGAGTGCGACCACGTGGTCGTCGCCTGTGGCGCGGACTCGCCGTCACTGCTGGACCCGTTGGGCATCACCGTGCCGTTGGCCGATTCCTCCGGCACCATCGTCCATCTCGCCCCGCTGCCGCACTTCCTGGAGCGGGTGCTCCTCTCCTCGGACATCCACGCCATCCAGCGCGCGGACGGGCGGGTGGTGCTGGCCAAGCACTACACCGGCACGCCGGTCTCCGACCCGGCGGGGCTGGACGGCGAGGGGCTCCTGGCCGACGCGGCCGCGGTGCTGCCGCCGCTGCGGGGGGCGGAGATCGAGAAGGTCACCGTCGGGCGCCGCATCGTTCCCGCCGACGGCCTGCCCGTCATCGGCCGCAGCCCCCTGTATCACAACGTCCACAGCGTCACCACGAACGCGGGTATCACCCTCGGCCCCTGTCTCGCGCAACTGCTGGCCACGGAGGTCCTGGACGACGTCAGGGTGGACGTGCTGGACCCCTACCGGGCGACCCGGTTCACAGCGGTCGGCGGATAGCGCAGGCTGACCACCCCGGCGACCGGACGGGCCCGCCCCGCCCGGTCGCCGGTATGTCTACATCTGAGCACTGCGCAGCCAGCGCAGCGAGGCGAGGCCCAGCGCGTTCATCATGGCCACGATGTTGGGATCCGCGGCCGGCCCGGCCGCGGCAGCGGTGCGCAGCAGAAATCCGGCGTGCAGGGCGAGCATCTCGTTGATCTGGACGGGGTCGAGATCGCGGGTCAGCGGGTGGTTCTCGGCGATCGGCCGCGGGTCCACGCCGCTGAGGGAGGCGCTCGACATCAGGGTGACCACGTCACAGTGACGGGGGCCGATCCAGGCGTGCGGCCAGTCGACGACGAAGACACGGTCCGTGGTCAGCATGATGTTGAACGCGTACAAGTCTCCGTGCAGGAGAGTGGCGCCATCCAGCGAAGCGTTCTCTTCCAGGGCGGTGAGTTGGTCGAAATGGTGAGCTGCCCACGGTGACAGCTCCGCGACCTTGTCTCTGACGGCGGTATCGTCCGCCATCGCCCGCCATCCTCCCAAGCGCGGCTTGCCCAAGATCGCCTCATCCACCGGCGATGGCGTCAGGACCTCCGCCATATCGGTCACTGCCGCGAGCACTCTGTCGAGTTCTTCCCGCTGCCACGGCTGGGCGGGCAGGTGTCCCAGGATCTCCTCGAAGGTCAGCACGACCCAGGTGCCGTCGTCGTACGCTTCGAGCAACCGGGGCGCCGGCACCTCCCTGGGAAGCCGCTCGGACACGGCGATCTCCCGGCGGTGGAAGTCCGCCACCGCCGGTGCCATCAGCGAGCTGGCCGCCTTGATGAAGGCACGCTTGCCGTTCTCCAGACGCACTCGTGCGGCGAGCCCCTCGGAAAAGCCGCCCCGCTGGCTGATCGCATCGGCCACCGGGCTGCCGAGCAGCTGCCCGATACGGGCCGTCACTTCACGCGGCATCGCCGCCCAGTCCATCCTTCGGCTGCCGGTGGCCTCGGGCAGGCCCAGGTGTGCCGCCACGAGTCCCTCGTCGGCATCGCGTGTCATGGTGATCTCCCCGTTTTCGGTGGCCGAGTAGCGGATGGTGGCCGGCGTGCTCAGCTCCGCGGTCGCGCTTCACCGTTCTCTGCCACCGCGTAACCGGGCACGGACGGCCATCGGACGGTCAGCACCACCGACTCCTCCTCCGCGAACCACGAATGGTCGACTCCGTGCCCCCACACGACGTAATCGCCCTGCTCTTCCAGGAGAACGCCGCGGCCGGGGAGTGCCACGCGGAACCGGCCGCTGATGAGAACCAGCAGGGCTGTGCGTTCCTCGCCTCTCACCCACTCCGCTCGTTCGTCGCCACGAGGGTGGACGCCCCATTTGATCTCCACGGCCTCGCTGTGGCGTGGATCGCCGACGTCCTTGAAGTGTCCGAGGAGCCACCCCCGGTCCAGTGCCGCATCCTTGCCCGCGTTGCCCACGTACACGCTGTCGCTCACGGTGCCGGACGCTAGCAGCTCCTCGTGTGCGCATCTTGGCATCCCCGCGGCCGTCGTGTCCTCTTCTCACGTCGGCTTCTTACGTCGGCCGGGGCGGGGCCGGATGACCGTGCCCAGGACGTGGGTCGTGGGGAAGTAGCCCGCCTCGCGGGAGTCGTAGCTGTTGTGGGTGTTGTCGCCCAGGAGGACCAGTGCTCCGGGCGGGACGGGGCCACCGGTGGCGTACGGGCCGGGGAGGGCTCCCGGGGGTGGTCGGTCGCCCGCCGCGGCCGCCACCCGCTTGATCATCCACTCGTGTGCGGTACCGACGGCCGCTACCGCCTGGCCGGGGGTGGGTGACGAGTGCCCGTCGGCCTCCTGTCGCACGACGACCACGTGCCCGACCGCACACCGTCCGCCGCGCCGCACCAGCACTCGCTCCCCGTCACGGTACGTGGGTTCCATGCTCCCGCCCCGTACGGTCACGACCACGAGCGTCCGCCGCAGTACCGCTCCGGTGATGACCATTCCCAGCCCGAGCACGATCAGACCCATCACACGGCCTCTTCCGGCGCTGCCGGGGACTCTTCGGCGGAGAGCTGATAGCCACCGGCCTGGAGGGTGAAGAGCCGGGCGTACTCGCCGCCCGCCGCCATCAGCAGGGTGTGGTTCCCTCGCTCCGCGACCCGCCCGTCCTTGAGCACGACGATGGTGTCCGCGTCCCGCAGCGCGCTGAGCCGGTGCGAGATCAGCAGGCTGGTGCGGGCACTCCGGTCACGTCGCAGGGACGCGTGGATCTCGTGCTCCGCTTCCGCGTCGAGCCCTGCCGAGGGCTCGTCGAGGATCATCAGTTCCCGACGCGTACACGCATCGCGCAGGAACGCCCTCGCCAGTGCCAGCCGTTGCCACTGA
Organism: Streptomyces violaceusniger; assembly: GCA_005405945.1. GTDB lineage: Bacteria > Actinomycetota > Actinomycetes > Streptomycetales > Streptomycetaceae > Streptomyces > Streptomyces violaceusniger. The sequence goes on along the minus strand of BJHW01000001.1, from coordinate 947,710 downwards.
CCGCCGGAGAGGACCACGCCCGTCTCCGGGTTGCCCTTGTCCTCCTCCGTGAAGAACATCCGGGTCAGCAATGTGCCGTACCCCCGCGGGAGTGCGGCCAACTGCCGGTCGATCCCGGCCCGTTGGGCGGCCTGGCGCATCCGCTCAGGCGATCGGTCCCGATCCGTCAGCACCGTGAGGTCGCCGAGGGCGATGTTCTCCGCCGCCGTCATGTCGTACTGCATATAGTCCTGGAACACCGCGCCCACGCGTTCCCGCAACCGCGCCGGATCGACCTCACGGATGTCCACGCCGTCCCACAGGATCGCGCCGCGCGTCGGGTCGTAGAACCGGCAGAGCAGCTTCACCAGAGTGGACTTGCCCGCCCCGTTGAGCCCGACGAGGGCCAGTGCACGGCCCTGCGGAATGTGCAGGTCGACGCCGCGCAGCACCCAGGGGAGATCGGGGGAATAGCGGAACCAGACGTCCCGGAGCTCGATTCCGCGGCGCAGCACGGGCAGCGGGCGGGGCCGGTCCGCGACCGGGAGGTCCGAGGTGGCCTGCGTCACCGCCGTGTAGTGGTCGAACATCAGCAGCGTCTGCCGGCCCTGCGCCGCGTCGCCCGCCAGCGAGGCCAGCGCCCCCTGCACACCCGCGATCGCGGCCACGAACATGGTCACATCGCCCACCGACAGCGCCCCGCCACGCGCCGCGAGGACCGCCCAGAGCAGCCCACCGCCGGAGACCAGCGCCGCCAGTCCGCCCAGCCCCGTCTGCACGGCGATTTCGCGCCGGTCCATGGCCCGCTTCGCGGCGTTGGCCGTACGCCGTTCCGTCAGCATCCGCCCGCGCAGAAACGGGCCGATGCCGAAGAGCCGGACCTCCTTGGCCGCCTCCACGCTCGACAGCAGATCGGCGTAGAAGAACTCCCGCCGCTCGACCGGCCCGACCTCCCACAGCATCCGCGCCCGCCGCCGTGCCAGGGCGACCTCCGACCACAGCACGGGCACCCCCGCCACCAGCAGAATCCCGGCCATCACGGGACTGACGAGGAGGAGCGAGCCGAGGAATCCACCGATGGTCGCCCCGGCGCGCACGACGCCCAGGATGCTCTCCGCGACATGGGTGGCCGTCTCGTGGCCCGCCTGCTGGGCCAGCCGCAGGCGGTCCAGGAAGTGCGGGTTCTCGAACTTCCCCAGCCCGACGAAACCATCGACGGCGGCGAACAGCCGGTCCTGCATCTCCAGCCCCACCCGGCGGTCCAGCTCCGCTCGTGCGTATCGCATGGCCTGCGAGGCCACCACCGCCGTCACACCGAGGCAGGCCATCGCCGTACCGGGCCACAGCAGCGTGCTCGGGCACCGCTCGCCAGGTCGTCCAGGACCAGCTTCATCAGCCAGGCCGTCACCACCGGCAACGCGCTCACCAGCAGCGACAGTCCAATGTGGAGCAGCAGGGTGCCGGGAGCGGCGCGGGCGGTGACCGCGCAGACGGCGGCGAGCCGCCGCAGCGCGATCACGGCGCGCCCGCCCGGGGCGCCCGAAGGGGCGTAAGCGGTGTCCGCCGACTCCTCGTGGCCGCCTCGCCCGCGCACGGTGCTCACACCGGAAGCGTCGGCCGGGACAGGTCCACCGCGTCGTCGGTGACCACGACATCGCCCTCGGCATCCGGCGCGACCATGAGCACCGTGGGAAACGCCATGATCTCGAATGCCGCACCCATGGGTTCCTCGTTGCGGGTCTGGGTCACGACCTTCGCCACCGACCGCAGTTCGGCGACCATGGGCGCGGCCAGGTCCGCATCGCCCACCACGGCGGCCAGCACCCGATCGCGTCCGCCGGGCATCGTACGGGCGTACTCCACGAACTTCGGCAGCTGCTCCTTGCACGGTCCGCAGGTCGGCGTGAAGAAGCCCACCAAGGTGGTCCCGGTCATCGTGGCGCGGCTCAGCGGCTCGCCGTCCACGGTGTGGGTGGCGAACTCACCGACCGGCTCGCCGAGTTCGATCGCCGAGCGTGGCCGGTCGACGGCCCTCGCCGCCAGCAGCTCGCCGTGCTCCCGCAGGCGCTTGATCACGCCCAGGGTGAGGATCAGATCCAGCGAACACAGTGCCCCCACGAGCACCACGGCGCTGATCAGGACTGGCATGGTTCCTCCCGGATGTACCGGATATCCCGGATGGCCTTCGGATGGTGTGTGCGCGCGTCGAATCGGGGATCTGCCGGGCCCTGGACGGGCCGAAGAGCGCGGCCAGGTCGTCGAGTACGGTCACCAGGGCACCCGCGACGAGCCCGGCCGCCGCCGCCACGAGCGCTCCCGTCGCCGTCGTCGGCGCCCGGTCCGCCAGTGTCATCAGGCCGGCCGCCGCCGCGACGGCGGTCAGCAGCACATTGCGCAGGAGGTGGCGGCGGCCGAGCGGGGCCGCCGAGGCCCCGAAACACCGGCAGGCGGCGCCCGTTCCCCGCCGTATCGTGCGGGCCATCGCCGCCGCGAAAACGCTCAACAGTCCCGCCGCGAGGGCCAGTCCGGTCACGGTGGCGCCCTCGGACGGCGCGATGAGCAGGGCACAGACGGCGCCCTCCGCGGTGACCACGGCCCCCGCCGCGGGGCCGACCAGCCGCGGCGGCACCACTCCCATGGCGGGCAGCGACTCCACGAAGGCCGCGAACCTGCCCCGCCCCGCCGACTTGCTCAGGAAGGCGATCAGGAAGACCACACCGATCATGGCCCGGACCGCGATCACCAGATACTGCACGGCAACCCTTTCACTCGAGGTAGGGGTGCGGGCTGAGCGTGAAGACGGCCCCCGAATGCCCCGTTGGCCACTCGGGGGCCGCCTGTCCGCTGTCGTTCAGCGGTGCGCCGCGTACACCGTCGTCCTGGAGCGGACGGTGGTCGGCGCGGCCCCGCGTGGTCTCAGCAGCCCACGCAACCGTTGCAGTCGAAGCCTCCGGCCGAGTTCTTGCAGCACCGGGCGTTGCAGCCGCACGGACCGCCGTACTGCCTGTTGCACTGCCAGCATTGCGGCCAGCACTGCTTCACCTGCACGGCAGAGGCCTCCACCTGGGGAACGAACAGGCCGAGCAGCCTGCTGCCCATCGTGGTGAGCGTCCTGTACATGTCCACCCTCCTTCCGTCGAGTCCGGCCCGGCTCTGTGGACTGGGCACGGGCCGATGTCGGGTCGAGCCGACAGACGGCGCCTGCCGACTCCGCCACCCTCGCGATCCGGCGGGAAGGATGTCTTGTACGAATGCGACGCTGAAGGAGACGCCGCGACTCGGCGCGCGGGACGCCCTCACTCGGCGAGCAGAACGCTGGTGACCTGGTCGGGCAGGAAGTCCAGCGGGTCGCCGGGCTTGGAGGACGCCCGGCGGGTTCCGAACCGGCCCGGCGTACAGCCGACCCGGTCCCTGAAGGCCCGGGTGAAATGGGCCTGGTCGTAGTAGCCCGCGAGGGCCGCCGCCTCCGCCCACGGCAGGCCGCCGTCCTGTAGGCGCAGCGCCTCCTGCAGCCGCAGCACCTGGGCGAACTGCTTGGGCGGAAGGCCGACTTGCTCGCGGAAGCGGCGCTCCAGCCGTCGGCGGCTCCAGCCGGTCTCGGTGGCCAGGTCCGCCACGCGTATCCGGCCGTGGGTGCGTCCCAGCCGCCGCCATGCCCAGACCACCTCGGTCGCGCACTCCGGCCCGGCCTGGGCCCGGGCCGCGAACACCCCGTCGAGCAGGGCGAAGCGCGATGCCCAGTCGCGGCACTCGGCCAGGCGGCAGAGGAGGCGGCCCGCCTCCCGGCCGAGGAGATCGGCCGGATCCAGATTGCGCTCCGCCAGCTCGGCCATCGGCACGCCGAAGAAGCGGAAGGCCGCGATCGGCGTCAGCATGACCGTCACGCCGGATAACTGGCCGGTGTGCTCGCCCAGCGTGGCCGTGGCCCGTAACCCGTTGATCATCGAGGTTCCGGTGACGGACTGGCGGGGATCCACCGCGTCGGCGATCCGTACCGACTCGCCGAACCCGAGCATCACCTTCACCACACCGTCCGGCACCAGCAGCCGACATCGGGGCTGGCGCGCCCCGAACCGGAAGCCCCGGTATCCCAGCACATGCTCGCGCGCGGCGGGGCCGGGTTTCCTGGTGATCAGCTCTCGCGACTCCGCCGCGGCCGTCGCAGTCGATGAGGCCATCGGCGTGTGCTTCTTCTCGTGCATGGTGCTTTCCCCCTCGTGTCCGTGGATCGGTCACATGAGGCCCATCGTGTCCGGCGCGGTGAGAGGGAAACCACAGGGATCAGGCCAATGCGGACGGCGAGGCGGCCCAGCCGCCTCAGACGGTCGGCACGGTGCGCTTAGGGCGTGACTCGAGCGATACCTCGTCGCGCCGGCCCACGCCTTCGCCGGTGAGTCGCCCCACCGCGGGTGCTTCCCCCAAGGTCACCGACCGCGGACCGCGCTGGTGAGGACGAGCAGGTGGCGCGGACGGCCCGCCGCACGTGGAGGGCTGACCTCCGCGGAAGCGCCCGGTCCCACCAGGGCCGTACCGTCGGACCGCGGGTCAGAGCTGCCCGGTCGCCTGCCGGCAGGCGCGTACGTAGTCCAGCACCAGGGGACGGTGGTCGTCGGCACGCCGGGCGAGCGCGTACTGGCTGGGCGAGATGCCGCGCACCGGCCGGGTGACGACCCCGCCCCGGGGTGATGAGCGGTGCGTTCCCGCTGGCCAGCAGGCAGAGCCCGCGCCCGGCCACCAGCGCCTCGTACGTCTCCTCGGTGCTGGCGATCTCGGCACCGCTGACGCTGGACGTCACTGATACCGCCGGGATCCAGGCCACCGTGCGGGATGTGGTGAGCCGTCACGGCAGGTTCGACGTCCTGGTCAACAACGCGGGGCGCGGCCACGTCGGCGCGGCCGACGAATCCACCGACGCCGAGTTGCGTTCGCTGTTCGACCTGCATGTCTTCGGCCCCGCCGCCCTGGTCGTGGCCGTGCTTCCCGCCATGCGCCGGCGCGAGCGAGGAGATCGCCGACTACGCCGAGACGGTCGGGCCCACCCGGCGGATGACCCAGACCGCCGGGGGCGCGGAGCCGGGCGACCCGGCCAGGGCCGCGGCGGCGATCCTGGCCGCGCTGGACGCCGAGCGGACGCCGCTGCGTCTGCCCCTGGGCAGCGACGCGGTCGACGCGGTCCTCAGTCACCTCGACGCCATCCGCTCCGACGTCACCACCTGGGAGAAGACCGCTCGCGACACCGCCTACCCGCGGTAGGCCCGCGGCAGGCGGGAGGCCCCGGGGATGCGGCAGGCGGCTCAGCGCCCGGTGCTGCCGTCGATGAGTTCGCGCAGGATGTCCGCGTGACCGGCGTGGCGACCGGTTTCCTCGATCATGTGGGTGAGTGCCCAGCGAACACTCGGAGCCGGGCCCGGACGTCCCGCCCGGGGCAGCGGCGCGCCGAGGTCGGCGCATGCGTCGAGCACCTTGTTCGCGCGCTCGACGGTCGCCCGGTAGCGCCTGACGACATCGGAGACGCCGTCCTCGGGGCGGGCCGGAGCGTCGCCTGCCAATCAGTGACCTCCTCGCCGAGGAATGTCGCGCTCTCGACGGCGATCAAATGGTTGAGCAGGCCGAGCAGGCTCGTGCCCGAGGGCACCGCCGGTGTCCGGGCCTGAGGTTCCGCGGCTCCGTCGACCTTCGCGGCGATCGAGGCACGCAGATAGTCGAGGAAGCCGCGCAGGACGTCCGCTTCGCTGTTCGCGGTGCGGGGCGGCGGGGTGTCCTTGCGGCGGGAGGCGGTGGGCACGGCGTACTCCTCGTGTGGCGCTCGTCGGGGCGGCCCTCGGTGTCGGTGGGGCCAGTCTCGGCGGGGCGTCACACAGTGGCGAGGAACCTTGCCGTTTCGGCAAGCCACCTCGAGGGGTCACCGCCGCCGCACTCGTCGCCCTCCTCGCCTCCGCTTCCGCCCCCGGAACACCCTCGGCGGGCATCGGCGCCCGGCCGGTGGCCGGACGCCGATGCCCGCCACCTCAGGCCGGTGAGGTGACGGCCCGGCCGAGGTGCCGGGCGAAGAACCGGACCGCGCTGTCGGCCTCGAGCCTGGGCACCTCCTTGGGCCGGCCCGCGTTGGCGTGCAACGTCTTCTCCTTCGAGGCGAAGGCGTCGAACGACGCCAGACCGGACCGTTCCGCAGGGCCCACCATCGCCGGGGCCTTCTCGTGGGTGCCGCCACCGTGCCGCAGGAGCACCAGCGGCGCGTGCTCGGGCCGGACGCGGTACGACGTCGCCGATCGTCGGCGGCCCCGGGACCTACCCCGCCCAGGCGAAGGTGGCGGTTCCGCGTACTCCCTCGAAGACGACCGTGTCCCCCACGCGGTGGGCGCCCCGGCCCGCATCCCCCGACGGGCGGCCGTCGTGCCAGGCGATCCGGCCGTCCACGGCGATGGTGCGGTCCTTGTGGAGGAGGGGCACCGCGACCCGGCCGGTCGTGCCTTCCGGTGCCCGGACCGTGAGGACGAACGAGTCGTCGCCCGTCCCGCGCCGCCACCGTACGGACAACGCGCCCGCCGGTACCGGGACGTCGCCCTGTGCCCAGCCCAGGTCGACCGGGTCGGGCTCCACCGCCCACCTGCGGTAGCCGTCGGCGAGCGGTCGGACGCCGAGCACGTTCATCGACAGCGCGGGCACCGCGGTGCTCCAGGCGTGGGCCATACCGACGTGTCCGCCCCAGGCCAGCGATGTGCCGGGCCGGGGCACGGCCGGCTTCCCGTCGGCACCGACCTCCTCCCACGGCGTTCCGGGACCGTTGCGGATCATGTGGTCCCAGGCGGTGCGGATCAGCCGGAGCGCCCCGGCGCCGTCCCCGTGGCGGAACCGTCCCAGGCTCTCCTGGGACATCACATACGGGGAGATGTACCGCGTCATGTACGGGTTGTCGGTGTGCCGGGTGGTGAGCGTGCCGTACGGACCGCTGAGGTGCGTGTCCAGGTACGCGATGGCGCGCCGGGCCCGCGGGCCGTCGAGCACCCCGAAGGCGAGGGCGGCGGCGTTGGCATCGGCGGTGTGGTCGCGGCGCGGATCGTCGGTGTTGAGCGTCATGGCCCCGGCCTCCGGATCCCACAGCCTGGTGAGGAGCGCGGCCCGGACCCGGTCCGCCCGGCGGTCGAGCGCCGCCGCGGCGCCCGGTCGCCCGCCACGGACCGTTCGAGCCGGGCCAGTGAGCGCAGAGCCGCGTAGTAGGCGGCGTTGGTGGTGGCGTCGACGCCGGCGGCCCGGTCCGGGGTGTGCCAGTTCTGGGCGGGCAGCCCGTCGTAATCGGCGGTCCGGAACAGCCCGCCGTCGGCGTTCGGGGCGTGTTCGCCGAAGAACCGCAGGGCGCGGCGTGCGACGGGCAGCAGCGGCCTCACAAAGGCACTGTCCCCGGTGAAGTGCAGGTAGTTGGCCACGCTGACGACCCACAGGAGGGTGAAGCTGTCGAGCCTGACCTTCCCGGCCGCGCCCGGCGGTTCGAACCCCTCCGGCGACCCGTCCGGCGGGCCGGGGTCGCCGAGTTCGCACGGCACGTCGATGAGGCTGGTGGCCGGAAGCGTGCCGTCTGGCCGCTGCTGGCAGGCGAACAGGTTGATGGTGTCGCGCAGTACGCGGCGGTACGCGCCGCCCTGCTGGTACGCGGCCAGGGCCACGAGCTGGACGTCGCCCGCGTACACGGTGCGGTCCCGCTTGGGGCCGTCCATGACGACCCACGGCCGCCCCACGGCGGTACGACGTCCACGGGCCGTCGACAGATCCAGGCCGTAGGCGCTCGCGTACCAGGCACGGTTGAGCACCGGGTCGCTGGAGAGGAAGTGCCCGTCGTACGCGCCGGGAAAGGTCGTCTGCCGCACCCGTACGAAGTCCAGGGCGAGCGAGCCGGGTCCGTCCAGCGTGATCGCGACGTACCGCTGGGAGCCGCGCAGACCGGGGCTGCGCAGCACGGTGGATCCGCGCGGCGGGGCGTAGACGTCCGCCCGTCCGTCGGGATCGTCGTCGGTGCCCAGGGACCGGCCCCGGTAGAAGAAACCGCCGGGGTCGGGATCGGCGTCGCCGGCCGGGCCGAGGTACTGGCGCGCCTCCGCGTACGACGCTCTGATCGGCGCGCCCGACGCCCTCCGGATCCCCAACTCGACGTATCCTCCGGCCAGTACACCGAGGTCGAGCACCAGTCGCGCGCCCCGTGGTGCGGTCGTGGTGAGGATCGCCGCCGCGCCGTCCTCCCGTAACGCCCCATCGGCGCCGGTGACGGTGCCACCGTCTCCCTCGACCGTCACCGAGGTGGGCCGCACGAAGGTGCCGGGGACGCGCGGCAGCTGCTGTCGCCAGGCCGGGTCCATGCCGACCGGCTCCCGGGACAGGGCCACCGCCCGGTCCTGAGGTCCGGCGGCGAGAGTCCCGGAGAGGGTGGCGGCGAGACAGACGAGAACGATGGTTGAACGAGTCATTCGGTTGGATTTCATTGTTTATGCTGTACGCATACGCTGAGTGGTGGTCAACGTTGGGCGGGGTGAGGGCGGATGCGATCCGGCCACAGCGGGGAAGCGAGCGCCGTGCGCGGCCTGGAACTGCTCTGGGGCTGGGCGAGCGCCCCAACCGAGGCCGGCGCCCCGCCTTCACCCTTGAGGAGATCGTGCGTACCGCCGTCGGGATCGCCGACGCACAAGGACTGGCCGCCGTGTCCATGCGCCGGGTCGCCGAACGGCTCGGCTGCACCACGATGTCGCTCTACCGGTACGTGCCCGGCAAGGCCGAGCTGCTCGACCTCATGACGGACGCCGTGATGGGCGAGGTCCCGCCCGCCGATGCCGCCCCGGGCGACTGGCGGACCAGGCTGGAGCTGTCCGCCCGCGCCGACTGGGGCCTCTACCACCGTCACCCCTGGATCCTGCGCCTTCCGGCCGGGCGTCCCGCCCTGGGTCCCCACGGCCTCGCCTGGTACGAGTCCGTCCTGCGGGTGCTCACCGCGACCGGTCTGCCCCCATCGGCGCTGGTCCACGTTTTCGACCTGGTCGACGCCTATGTGCGTGGCGCCGCCCGCGACGCCCTCGACGCGGCCGCCGTCGAGCGCCACTCCGGCCTGACCGACGAGCAGTGGTGGGCCGCCCGCGCCCACTTCTGGGACGCCGTCTTCGTCCCGGCGCGCTATCCCGTGGTGGCGAGCCTCCGCGCCGCCGGTGCCCTGCGTCACCCCCGCGACCGTGGCTTCGAGTTCGGCCTCCGGCTCGTGCTGGACAGCATCGAGACGTTCGTCCGGAACCAGTCCAATCGTCGCGACGAAACATCAAGGCGTTACGAAACTCCCTGTCCGCAATGCGGCAACCCCGTACCTCGCCCCGCCGCCACCGGCCGTCCACGCACCTACTGCTCCGACGCCTGCCGCCAACGCGCCTACCGCGCCCGCCGGCCCCGCCCGGCGTAGGAAGCCCGGTGCCGAAAGTCCAGCCAGGAGTAGCGGGCAAGATCGGACCATCTCGATCACCGCAAGCTCCGCGTTTCCTTTCCCCTGCCCGTGGCTACGCTCGTCCCCGTGATGCAGCCGTGGAAAGACCACGTCATCCGTCATCCACTGGGGTGGCCACGCTCGGCCGTCCGCGCCGCTGGTGGCTGGCCGCGCCGATGCTGCTGATCGCCTGCTCGTACACCGTGGCCGGCCTCGACGGCCGTGCGACCGTTGTCGTCAGCGGTCTGGTGTCGCTGCTGTGGGTCGGCATCAACGAGGAGATGTACAGCCGGGGGCTGGTCCAGCAGGCCCTCGGCCCACTGGGCCCGGTCCGCGCGGCCGTCGGCGTCGCCGTCCTCTTCGGAGCGGGCCACATCCAGAACTTCCTGTTCTTCGGTGACCCGCTCGACGACACGCTGTGGCAGATGCTGGCCGCCGGATTCTTCGGCTTGGCTTCACCTGCGCCGCGCTGCGCTACGCGATCGGCTCGATCTGGCCGATGGTGGTCATCCACGGCCTCGACGACTTCTTCCAGATCCGCTCGCCCGGCTCGGCCCCGGACGGGTGGCAGGCGAGCGTATACGCCTTCCACCTGGTGTACGGCCTGTGGCTGCTGCGCCGGTACGGTGCGGGCGGGTCGTACGAGCGCGCATGAATCACTCGTGGCGGCCGTGACCGGCGGGGCGTGGACGTCAACCAGCGAGCGCTCAGGTGTCACGCTCACCCGTCACCCCGGCCGGTGCCAGACGGTGCCCCCGGCGCCACACCGCGCGGGTGTTCAGCGTCGAGGAGAGCTGTGAGGTCGGGTCACCGTCCACGAGCACCAGGTCCGCCACGGCGCCGGGCTCGATCCGCCCGCGGTCGGTAAGGCCGAACCGGTCAGCGGTACGCCGCGTCGCCGCGGTGAGCGCCTCGACCGGACTCAGCCCGCCGGCCTCGAGCAGGCGTAGCTCGTCGTGCAGGCTGGCGCCGTGAGCGAGGCCCGGGGCACCGAGGTGGGCCGCATCGGTACCGGCCAGGATCTCGACGCCGGCGGCGTGGAGCAGCCCGACCGAGCGCAGGGCGTTGGGCAACTGGGCGTTCCAGGCGAACTCGCGCCCCAGGTTGTCGCGCCACGCCGCGTCCAGGCGGGATGCCACACGCAGGTCGGCGCCCAGGCGTGGGCCGGCGCCGTCGGAGGCGCCGGAGGCGGTGACGGCCAGGGTGCTGATGACGAACATGCCCTGTTCGCGCATCCGGGCGATCAGATCGTCGCTGATGACCTCGTCATAGTGCAGGTGGGTCACGCCGTCCGCACCCGCCTCGACAGCCACCCGTGTAGCCGTGGCGGTGAGGGCGTGGACCAGGGCCATCACCCCGCGCTCGTGGGCCGCCTCGACCGTCGCGGCGACGACCTCGGGCGGCACCACGGGCAGCGAGGTGCCGAACGCGGTGCCGTCCTCGACCATGATCTTGATGTAGTCCGCGCCCTCGGACAGGCGCCCCTCAACGAAGGCAGGCGCCTCGCTCGGGACGGTGGCGGTGGGCCACACCGGGTCGTCCAGGTCGCGCCGCAGCTGGTGGGGATGTCCGTCGGGGTGGGCGAGGCCCCACGAGGCGGTGCGGACGTCGGCCAGATCGAACTCGGTCCGCGCCTTCTTCCGTACCGGGTTCATCGCGTCCGGCACCGACATCATGTCCAGCTCGGTGGTCACGCCGAAGCGCAGGGCCGTGCGCAGACCGTCCTCGTCCGTGTGGGTGTGGGCGTCGATCAGACCCGGCAGCACGGTCCCGCCCCCGCCGTCGAGTTCCTCCACACCGTCGGGGACCTCGTGGCCGACCGCGGCGATCGTCCCGTCCTCGACGACGACCACCGAGGCATCGGCTATGTCCGTCCCGGTGAAAACTCGTGTGTTCGTGATCGCGAACCGACTCACAGCTTCTCCTTGGTCTCGTTGGTCTCGCCGCCGCGGACTGTATTGCAGAGTACAAAAGGTCTGTCGCAGACTGTATCAGCAAGTACAAAACCTCTGTGCTGTGAGGCGCGGAACACGGAAGGGGCTCCATGGGACACACACCGACCACCGCACGGGGGCGCGCGACCAGAGAGCGCATCCTCGGTTCGGCAGCAGACCTCATCCAGCGGCGCGGCGTCGCGGCGGTGACGCTGGACGATGTCGAACGCGCCGCGGGGGTCGGCCGCAGCCAGCTCTACCACTACTTCGACGACCGGGACGATCTCATCCGCTCCGTGGTTCATTCCACCGTGGACACGGTGCTGGCCGCGCAGGAACCGCTGCTCCTGGAGGTCGACTCACTGGCCGGCATCGACCGCTGGTTCGACGCGATCGTGGCCAACGGAACGCGGCAGGACGCGGTGGGCGGCTGCGCGATCGGTTCGTTGGCCAGCCAGCTCAGCGGTCGGGACGACCTCACCCGACAGGCGTTCGTGGACGCCTTCGCGCGCTGGGAGGCCCCCTCATCGCGGGTCTGCGCCGGATGCAGGAGTCGGGCGAGCTGCGCCCGGACGCGGACGTGACGGAGTTGGCCGACCTCACCATGGCCGCGATCCAGGGAGGTCTCCTGCTGGCCCAAGTCCGCCGTAGACCGGACCAGCTCCGTCTCGCCCTGCGCGGCGCGCGGGCGGCGCTGGAGGACGCACTCATCCCCCTGCCCTGAACGCGCGGGCGCGGCGGCGGTAGCGACGTTGCACCGTTGGCCAGAGATAGCAGACCGGGGCCTTTCACCGGTGCCTCTCAGAGACGCCGTCGGTGGCGGGCGTATTCGCCGGCCAGGGCCCGGAAGGATTCCTTGGGCTCCCAGTGCCAGGGAGAATCCGGCTCCGCCGGGCGGTCCCGGATCACTTTCACCAGGCTGTAGGCGGCCATGTCCAGGTCGAGTCGCGGCTCGCGGCGGTGTGGGGCGTCGGGTGTGACGAAGGTGTAGGCCATGGCCGCGTACAGGTTCATCGACTCGAACACGTCGAGCACATCGGTGAGATACGCCGCCTGTGTGTGCTCGCTGCGCACCAACCCCTTCTTGACCCGCGGCGGCGTCGTGTCGTAGTCGACGACGTCCCAGGCCATACCGCCCAGGCGGGGTGCGCCCTCGAAGGTGCAGCAGCCGAACTCGGTGATCGCGAGCGGCTTGCCGTGGCGCTGGTATGTACGCAGCTCCTTGACGTGCCCGGCGCGGTTCGGAAACCAGCCGTAGTAGTCGATGCACACCAGGTCGAACAGGTCCCAGTCCACCTCCTCGTCCTGCGCGGCCCCGTACGACAGCGTCCCGTGGAAGACCGAGCGGCCGACGGTGGCGGCACGTGCGGTGAAGCGGCGCAGTCGCCGGGCGGTCTTCACCGGGTCGTAGTTACCCTTGACCAGGTTCTCGATCCGCTCGGTCGCGGTGGCGCCAGGCACGATCCCGGGGACGAACAGCAGAAACTCACAACCCACGTTGAGGTGCACCCGCACGCCCTGCCGACGCAGTCGTTCGGCGAACCGTCCGGTCTCCGCGAGGTGATCGAGGATGTCCGAAGCGGGCACATCGCCGAGGGTCGGCTCCAGCCAGACATGCAGTCCGTGCTCGGCCGCCTCGGCCGCGGTGCGGGTGAGCCGTTCGACGCCATCGCCGGTGATCTTCACCGTGTCGGCGTGCAACTCGCGGCGAATCGCCCGCAGATCGGCGCGGGTGCGTGCCGCGCTCCACGCCGTCGCGGGCGTCTCGCCTTCCCCCACCTCGTAGACGACTCCGCGATATCGCACCCCACCCGGCCGGGCGTCCCCCGCCCGCTTCCGATCGGCCGGGGTACGTGCGCTGTCGTGCCACTCCGTCGCGGCGGCGTACCCGGTGGGCAGTGCCGCGCCGACTGCGACGGCCCCCGCGAGCCGCAGAAACCGCGCCCTGTTGACCTTGGCTGCACCCATCTCGTCCTCTCCCGTCTTCCGGATGCAAGCAGCCTGCGGGAGCCACCGGGGTCGGCACCATTCGCCGATGGTCCACAAGGAGGGGGCGGGAGTTGGACCGATGGCCAGGGGGCGTCTGGCCGGTTGGCCGATGTGCCGCCCTTCGTGGCCCGCATACCCTCACCTCATGACCAACGGCCTCGACCTCGCCCTCCCGGCCGGGCGCACCTGGCGCGACCGGGCGGTGGACGCGGTCCTCTGCTGCGTGGCCGTCCTCCTCGGCATGGTCGTGCTCGGCGTGGTGAAGGAGCAGGGCGATCTGCCGGGGTGGGCGGCGGAAGTGGACCCGCTGCTGGGGCTCGTGGCCTGCTGTGCGCTGTGGTGGCGGCGCGGTTCCCCGCTCGCCGTGGCGCTGATCGGGCTGCCCGCGGTGGCGCTGGCGACCAGCGCTCTGCCTGCCGGCGCGGTGATCGTCACCAACCTCGCGCTCCGCCTCCGCTGGCGGCAGGCGCTGCTGATGCTCGGTGCGTACGTGGTGTGCATGGTGCCCTCCGGTCCGCTGCTGTCGGGAGCGGCCGACGACCTGTGGTTCGACGCCGCGTTCTCGCTGGCCTACCTCCTGACCGCCTTCGCCTCGGGCAGCGCCCTGCGTTCCCGGCGGCTGCTCGTCGAGCGGCTGCGCGTGGACGCCGAGCGGGCCCGGGCCGAACACGAGCGCCGGCTCGCCGACGCCCGCCGAGGCGAACGCCAGGCCATCGCCCGCGAGATGCACGACGTGCTGGCGCACCGCATCTCCCTGCTCTCCGTGCACGCGGGCGCGTTGGCCTACCGCACCCGGCAGGCGGAGGCGGGCGCCGGTCCCGCGCTGAGCAGTGCCGAGGTCGCCGAGAGCGCCGAGGTGATCCGGGGGAACGCGCACCAGGCCGTGGAGGAGTTGCAGGAGGTGCTGAACGTGCTGCGGGCGGACGGCGGCGGCGAGCCGGTGTCGCTGCTGCCACGGATCGCGGACATCGACGGTCTGGTCGCGGACGCCCGTGCCACCGGCCAGCCGGTGGACTTCCGTACCGAGCTGACCGCCGACGCCGTCCGCGACCTGCGGTGGCAAATGCACCGGACCGTCTACCGCGTGGCCCAGGAGGGCCTGACCAACGCCCGCAAGCACGCGCCCGGTACACCCGTCAAGGTACGTCTGGCCGGAGGTCCCGGCGGCGGCCTCACGGTGGAGGTCCGCAACGGGCTGCCCGCCGCGCCCCGCGCCGACGGGGCGGTCCCGGGCACCGGAGCGGGTCTGACCGGGCTCGCCGAGCGGGTCCGTCTCGACGGCGGCACCCTCGACCACACCGCCACCGATGGCACCTTCACGCTGCGCGCCCGGCTACCGTGGCCCGCGAGGTGACGCAATGATCCGAGTGCTGCTGGCCGACGACGACCCCCTGGTGCGGACCGGGCTGAAGCTGATGCTGCGCGGGGCGGACGGTATCGAGGTCGTGGGGGAGGCGTCGGATGGCGCCGAGGTGGCCGCCGCCGTCCGCGAACACACGCCCGATGTGGTCCTGATGGACATCCGGATGCCGGTCATGGACGGCCTCGCGGCCACTCGGGCGCTTGCCCTCGGCGGTGCCCAGGCCCCACAGGTGATCGTGCTGACCACCTTCGACGAACACGGCCTGGTGCTGGAGGCGATGCGCGCCGGTGCCGCCGGGTACCTCGTCAAACACGCCGTGCCCGAGGAAATCGTCGAGGCGGTGCGACGGGCCGCCCGCGACGAGCCCGCGCTGTCGCCGTCCGCCGCGCGTGCCCTCATCCGGCACGCGGCGGGCGGGCCGGGCGACCGCTCCGAACTGGCCCGGCAGCGGCTGGCGTTGCTCACCGAACGCGAGCGCGAGGTGGCCGAGGCGGTCGCCGAAGGCCTGTCCAACACCGACATCGGCGCCCGCCTGCACCTTTCCCTCGGCACGGTCAAGGCCCATCTCTCCAGCGCCTTGGCCAAACTGGACCTGGACAACCGCGTCCAGCTGGCCCTCCTCACCCATGACGCCCACCCTCGGCCCTGACCGAATCAGTGCGGGGGCCGGACCGCCCCGCGGCAAGGGGCGGGCTGTCCGTCAGGCAGCCGCACCGGGCGGCCGCCCGGCGGTCAGGCGGATACGAGTTGGTTGTAGCGGCTTCGGAAGAACAGCAGGGGTGGCGCCGTGCTGTCGGCGTCGAGGTCGGTGACGCGCCCGATGACGATGTAGTGGTCACCGGCGTCGTGCACGGCTTCGATGCCGCAGTGGATCCAGGCGACCACGCCGTCGATGACCGGGTCTCCGTGCGGCCCGGGCCGCCAGGGCACTTCGGCGAACTTGTCGCCTCCCGACACCGACAGCGCACGGCAGATCCGCTCCTGGTCGACGGCGAGGACGTTCACGCAGAAGGTGCCGCGCTCGGCGATGACCGGGAAGGTCGCTGACGTCTTTCCGGGCAGGAACGCCACGAGCGGAGGGGTGAGCGAGACCGAAGTGAACGATGCGACGGTCATGCCCACCGGCCCGCCTTGCGCGTCGCGCGAAGTGATCGCGGTGATGCCGCTGGGGAAGTGCCCGAGGACGGCCCGGAAACGCGCGGTGTCGGGGCCCGGCCGCCGAGAACTCGTTGATGTAAGCATGCTTATAAAATAGAAGTATGCTTACTAAAATGCAAGCATGCTGATGTCCGGTCACGCAGGCCGTATCCTGTACGAGTGACAAGCCCTCTCCCCTACATCAACCCGTTCGACGACGGTCGCTCGCCGACCGAGGCCGCCGCCGACATGGACGAAGCGTCCTCGATGATCGATGCCGTCTTCCGGTTCGAGCGGGCGGTCACCAGGATCGGGAACACACGACTGCGCCCGTGGAAGATGACGCTGTCCAGCTACACCGCTCTCCGCATCCTGGCCAATCAGCCCCATCTCAGCCTCGCCCAGCTGTCACGACGCTGCTATGCGCGGCCGCAGACCATGACGCGGATGGTCACCCAACTGGAAAGCCGAGGTTTCGTGGCCCGCGACGCGCATCCGGAGAGCGAACGGGCACTCTCGCTCCGGGTCACCGAGGCTGGCTTGGCCGCCTTGGAGGAGATGAGCAACGAGGTCCTCAAGATCAGCGACACGTTGAACGCCACGCTGGGGCGGGACGACGTCGTCGCCACTGATGGCCGCCTGCGGCAGGCCGCGCTCGTGGTGGAGAACGAACTGCGGGACATGGGCCGCTCGGAGGAGTAGACGCGCGGGTGGACCGCGCGCGGGGACAGTCCGGCCCCCTGTCGAGGGGCGGCGCCCTCGTCGCGCTCGGCCGCGCGACGGCGGGCCCGAGCCTGGCTCCAACCCGCCGCCGTGGTCGTCAGGCCCGCGCGACATTCCTTCGCCGACGCAGGTCAGCACTTGGCCGGGCGGGATGTGCAGGACACCGCCGCGGACCTCGGCCCCCAGGGTGCGGTTGAACGTGAAGCGGACGCCCTTCGCGGCCAGCCAGCGGACCTGTCCAACGACCGTGCGGCGAGCGCGTTGACCAGCCGCGGCTCGGCCTGGCCGCCGCTCATCGCCGACAGCTCGGCCGCGTAGGCAGGGCGGGTGTAGGGCGGTGCCTCGATTCGGTCGGCTTTCATGCCCGGCTCGAAGTCCTCCGTGATCGACGTCAGATCGTCCGGCCCGTCATAGCAGAACGGAAACAGACCGCCGGAAAAGGCGGCGTTCCCGCCGACGTCCTCGCGGCTGCCGTTCTCCAGCAGCACGACGCGGGCGCCGGCCTCCCGGGCGGAAATCGCCGCGGAGAGGCCGGTCAGCCCGGCGCCGGCGACGACGATCGTGGGCGTACGGGTATACGTCACTGGCCCTTCTTGATTCGTGCTGAACCGGTATGCGTGGGTCGACGTGGCTGTGGCGAGCCAGGCGCGGACTCTCGCCGGGCCGTCACCAGGTGAAGGCGAGCGGATAGCCGGTGCCGGCCCTGCCCGGCACGCGACCGGTGTGCCGGACGAACCCCTTCCCCGCCACGCCGACCTCGGCGGTGAGCCAGTTCGCCGTCTCGATGAGGCGGGGCAGATCGATACCGGTCTCCACACCGCACAGTTCGAGCATCTGCACGGCGTCCTCGGTGCACAGTCCCCCGCCCTGGGCGCCGGGCATCGCCGGGTGGCCGCCGCTGCCGGCGAGGGAGGTGTCGATGGCGCGGACGCCGAGTTCGAGGAGCGGGAGCAGAGCGGCGAGGCCCATGCCGCGGTCGTCGTGGATCTGCACGGTCAGGTTCCCGGGTGGTACGTGCCTGAGCGCGGCGGTGACGAGTCCGCGGATCTGGGGCGGTGCCGCGTAGCCGGAGGAGTCCGCGAGGATCCAGTGCTCCACCCCGATGTCGAGGAGGCGCCGTGCCAGCGGCTGGAGATCCTCGCCGGTGCGTGCGGGGCCGGTCGGCCCGCCCCAGGCGAAGATGAGGTAGGTGCCGAGCAGGATGTTCTCTTTCGCGGCGTACGCGGCCATGCGCTCCAGCTCGCGCAACGAGTCCGCGGTGGACCGTCCGATGTTGGCGCGGGCGAATTCTTCGTCGGCGGAGAGCAGGAAGTACGCCGAGTCGGCCCCCGCGTCGACGGCGCGGGCGAGCCCGCGCACATTGCCGACGCAGCAGCCGAGGCTGAGCCCGGCCGCTCGCGGCACGCGGGCGAACACCTCCGCGGCGTCGGCGAGGCCCGGTACGAAATCGGGCCGGACGAAGGAGGACAGCTCGAACACGCGGACGCCGGCATCGATCAGCCGCCGCACGAGTTCGACCTTGACGTCGGTCGGGACCACATGGTCCTGGAAGGTCAACCGGGGCGCGATCTCACGGATGCGCACTCCGTCGGGCAGGGACATGGTGGTTCCTCAGGCGTGGCGAGTGGGTTTGAATCCGGCGGCCGACGCATCCCAGGCTCCGGTGCGGCCCTGGTCACGCAGCTGGTGTTTGCGCACCTTGCCGTTCGGGGTGACGGGAAGCCGGTCCGCGACGCGGTAGTAGCGGGGGACCATGAAGTGCGGCATCGAACGGTCGCAGTGAGCGAACAGCTCAGTGAGGTCCAGCTCTTGGCCGGGTTCGGGTTGCACGACGACGAGGACCTCGTCCTCGCCCAGCTCCGACGGTGTGCCGATGGCGGCGGCGGCCACGACGCCGGGGTGGGCGAGCAGGACCGATTCGATCTCGTGGGAGGAGATGTTCTCACCGCGGCGGCGCAACGCGTCCTTTTTGCGGTCGATGAAGTAGAAGTAGCCGTCTGTGTCCGTGTAACCCAGGTCGCCGGTGTGCCACCAGAGGTCCTTCATGGTGGCGAGCGTCGCTTCGGGATCGCGGTGGTAGCCGGAGAACATGATGTCCGGCAGGCGGGGCCGGTACACGATCTCCCCGGCTCGGCCGGGCGCGGCACGGTGCCCGGACTCGTCGTGGATCTCCAGAACGGACGAGGCGGTGGGCAGGCCCAGCGAGCCGACCTTCCGGGCGCCAAGAGGGTTGTAGAGAACATTCTTGATCTCGGTGAGCCCGTAGCCCTCGACGACGTGTACCCCGAAGCGCTCCTCGAACGGATGGAGTACTTGCGGTGGGGCGGGCGCGGCGAACACCTTCGTCGCCCGGTGGTCGCGATCGCGGTCGGACGGGGGCTGGGCCAGGAGCATCGGCAGGACGGAACCGAGCGCGTTGAACTGGGTGACCCGGTGGGCGCGCAGCTCGTCCCAGAACCTGCTGGCGCTGAACCGGCGGCCGAGGACCACGGTCGCCCCCGCGTAGAAGGCGTGCAGGGATATGTTGATCTGCGCGGCGCCGTGGAAGAGCGGCAGGCAGGTGTAGAGCCGCTCATCGGCGGTCGTGGCCATCTGTGCCGCGCACTCGCGCGCGGCGACCAGCGGCATCAGATGCGGCTGCACAACTCCTTTGCTGCGTCCCGTCGTTCCGGACGTAAGCATGATGGCGACCGGGTCCCGCGGTGCGACGCGGGGGAGCTCCACCGCTGGGTCGCCGGCCGCGAGCAGGTCGTTCCAGGTCAGTACCGTCACCCCGGGCGGGGTGCGGCGGTGGCGGTCGCCGTCGAGCAGTACGACGGTCTCGAGGGTGTGAGGTGGGCCCGGCAGGTCGGCGACGAGTTCCAACAGGGCCGCGTCGGTGACCAGCACCCGCACGCCGGTGCTGCGGAGCGCGTGATCGAGGAACGAGCCCTTGTAGGCGATGTTGATCGGGACCTCGACGGCGCCGGCGCGGGCCGCTCCCAGCCAGGCGAGCAGGTATTCGAGCCGGTTGGGCAGGAGGATCCCGACTGAGCAGCCCGGGGCGGCGCCCGCCGATATCAGACCGCGTGCCACGTCGGTGACTGCCGTGTCGAGTGCGCCGTAGGTCAGTTCGCTGTTCTCGAAGACGAGCGCGGGTTTGTCGGGGTGCAGCGCTGCGCGGGCGGCGATGAGCCCGCCGACCGTGCCGTCGGCGAGATCGGAGAATCCCTCCAGGCCCTGGGCGCCGTTGCCCCGAGCGGTGGATACCGTCATGCCAGCTCCTTCTTCGCACGGGCCAGGAAGCCCTCCAGCGACGGGTCCCAGGCCGCTTCGGCGCCGGTGGTCACCAAGAACGCGTCGACTCCGAGCTCCCGGTACCTGCCGAGGGTGTCCAGCACGCGCTCCTCGGTGCCGACGAGCGCCTGGGAGTTGGCGAAGCCGCCCAGGAGCTTGGTCAGCCCGGTCCAGAAGCAGTCGTCGTGCAGCTCGTGGTCGGTGAGCGCGAGAGCCCGTTGCCGCCCGACGGAGGTGTCGGTCGACGACGAGCGCAGGAAGGCCGGGGTTCCGGCGGCATCGGCGATCTGCCGTTCCACGGCCCGGGCCCGGGCCCAGGCGTCGTCGTCGGTGTCACCGATGAACAGGCGCAGGCTCAGCGAGAAGCGCATGGCACGGCCGTGGCGTTCGGCCGCCGCCGTGACCCGGTCGATGCGTTCCTTCGTGCCGGCGAGCGGTTCCCCCCACAGCATGTACAGGTCGGCGTGGCGGGCGCCGAAGTCCACGGCGTCGGCGCTCTCGCCGCCCATGAGGATGGGCACCTGGCCCTGCAACGGCTTGGTCCGCAGCTTCACCGCCTCGGCCGTGTAGTACTCGCCGCGGTGGTCGAAGGGCTCGGTTTCGGTCCAGGCGCGGCGGATGATGTCGAGGTACTCGATCGCCCGCCGGTAGCGGTCGGTCTTGGACAGGTCGTCCGACTCGCGGCGCAGGTCCTTGTCGGAGCCGCCCACGACCACGTTGATGGCGAGCCTGCCCCGGGCGAGCACGTCGAGGGTGGCGAAGTAGCGCGCGGCGGCCACCGGAGCCATCACGCCCGGACGGTGGGCGACGATCGGCGAGAACCTCTCCGACATCGCCAGCGCGAACGGCGCGGTGGCGTGGTTGTGCGGCCAGGTGGAGGAGTACCCGAGGAGGATCCGGTCGATGACCTGCGAACGGTCCAGTTCCTGGATCCTGGAGATCATGAGGTCGGGGTCGGTTTCGTCGGTCTGGAGGGGCTGTAGCCCGGTGAAGAATTCGACCATGGCGTTCTCAGCTCTCTGTGCGGGGTCCGTTGCCGGACGGTGATGGGCGGGTGAGCCGGGCCTGGTGGTGGGCGAAGTGGAGCGGTCGGCGGGTCCGCAGCTCGGCCCGGGCGGTGGCCAGCGCGGTGTCGGCGAGCGTCATTTCGGCGGAGACCTCCCACTGCCTGCCGGCGTGCCGATCGATCCGCGCGGAGACCTCCACGGGCCGCCCGACCGGGACCGGGCGGAGATAGGAGACCGTCAGTGACTTTGTGACCAGTCGCGGTTCGATCCGCAGTGCGACCACGTTGAGCGCGTCGTCGAACACCGCGGCGATCCAGCCACCGTGCGCGACGCCGGGTCCGCCGTGCCAGAACGGTGGGCAGACGACCTCGAACCGCACCGCGTCGTCCCGCGCATCGGCGATCTCGACGCCCAGACGGCAGGCGTCGTGCGGAGCGCAGCCGCCGCACAGGAACCGGCCGGACGGAGAGGGCTCGACTGCGAAGGCGTCGGGGTCCTCAGCCACTTACGGCCTCCGCGCGCAGGGCCGCCACCACCGCTTCGGGTACATCGATGGCACCGCGCCGGAGCGTCTCGTTCCGGCGGGCCGCCGAGCGGTCGAACGGCATCCGGACCGCGTGGCCGTCCTCGATGGGACGGGTGGCGCGGACCGATTCGGCGAATGCCGCGACCCGCTGTCGATAGTCGTCCCGGTCGGTGAGCACGCCGGGATCGAACAGCACGACGAAGAAGCCGCAGTCCGAAACGCCCGGCGGGTCGGCGGCCGCGCCGGTCATCATGCCGAGCAGCTGGACGACCAGGGCGAGCCCGGAACCCTTGTGGGCACCCCACACACCGAACGCGCCCTCGAGCGCGGCGGCCGGGTCGAGTGTCGGGGTCCCGGTCGCGTCGTAGGCCTGGCCGGGCGCCAGCTTCTCTCCGAGCCGCGCCTTCAGCCGCACCTCCCCGTACATCACTGCGGAGGTACCGATGTCCCAGATGATCGGAGTCGGGGTGGCCGGGACCCCGAAAGCGATCGGGTTGGTGCCGAACCGGGCTTCGGTGCCGCCGTGCGGGGCCACCACCGCCGGTCCGCTGCCCGCGATCATCCCGGCGAGCCCGGCCACCGCGGCTTTCTCCAGGTAGTACGAGAACATCCCGGTGTACCAGGTGTTGCGCGCGCCGACGACCGCGACTCCCTGGGCGCGGGCCTTCGCCATGGCCAGCCGCAGCGCATGCATGCCGACCAGGTAGCCGACCTGGTCGCCGCCGTCCACGGTGGCGGACACCGGCGTCTCGGAGACGACCTGGAGCGGCCGCGGCGGCGCCTCGGTTGTGCGCATGCGCTCCGCGATGGACAGCGCGCGGGCGAGACCGCCGAAGGACAGCCCGCGCAGTTCGCAGTCGAGCAGATGATCGGCGATGGTCTCGGCGGCCCCGGCGGAATGCCCGCAGGCGGTCATCGCCGCCATGACGAGTGCGCGGGCGTCGGGCAGGGACAGGGCCGTCATGGGCCGACCTCCGCAGTGAGGAAGCTTGACATTCGCCCGTTCATAAGCATGCTGGCAAAATATAAGCATGCGAAGACAATGGCAAGCATGCGGATGTGTGCCGTGGAGCGGCGGGGCGTCGATGGGGGTGGGCGCCGCGCGTGGGCGGCAACCGGCTGCTCCGCCGGGGGCGGTGGCCGCCCCCGGCGGACGTCACATCACGGCGTCGGTCTGAAGCGGGCCCGCGGTGATGCGCAGGGTCCGGACGCGAACCGGGTCCTCCTGGTCGAGGTAGAAGATGTGCGTGAACGGGGCTCGCACGACCCGGTCCGGCTCACTCTTCTTGGCCATGGTCGCCTCGCCGCGCAACAGGCGGACGCCGCCGCCTGCGGTCCAGAACTCCAGGACCTCGTGGGTGATGATCAGCGGCGCGTCGATCTTGACGAAGAACGCCTTGATGGCCTCGACGCCGTGGATGTGCGCGGTGCCGAAGAACATGTCGGTGTCCTCGGTCAGCGGCGCGAAGCCCTCGTCGAACTCCAGGGTGTCGATGGCGTCCATGAACTTCAGGACCCAGTCGGGCACCGATGTCGCTTGTGCCGTGTTTGTCATGGTGGTGGTCTCCTGGTCAGGCCGCTGCGGGCAGGGCGGCGAGGAAGGCGTCGATCTCGGCGTTGACGGCGTCGGGGTTCTCGCGGGCGGCGAGGTGGGCGGTGTGTTGCAGCAAGCGGAAGGTGCTGTCCTCAATGGCGTCGGCCATCTTCCGCACCACGTGGACGGGGAACTGGCTGTCCTCCTCGCCGGCGATGATCAGGACGGGCACGTTCCTGATGGTGTTCAGGCGGCGGTGCTCGTCCTTGCGGCCGATGAGGATGGAGCGCAGCGCCCATGCCACCGACTTCGGGTCGTTCCGCAGCACGAACTTGGTGAACTCCACGAACTCGGGGTTGGTGGCCTCGGCGGTGGGGCCGGCGAACGCGGCGCGAGCCGCGCGGGCGGCCAGTGGGGGCATCTTCGCGTGCAGCGAGAGGAACGTGGACAGCGCGGTGGCCCAGACGCTCTCGAACATGGTGGGCAGGGAGGCGGTGCAGTTGATGCCGATCGCCGCCGCGGTCCGCTGCGGATAGTAGGCCGGGAAGACCCCGGCGAGCATGCCGCCCCAGCTGTTGCCCACCAGGACGCAGGTGTCGATGTCGAGCGCGTCGAGGATCTCGGCGAGCGCGTCGGAGGAGTCCTTGAGGTCGATGATCTTGCGTAGCGCGTCGGACTTGCCGTGTCCGGGGCTGTCGATGAGCACGACGCGGTGGGTCGGGGCGAAGTGCTCGTACTGGTACCGCCACATGGTGCCGTCCATCATCAGGCTGGGCCAGCACACCATGGCCGGGCCGTCGGGACGGCCGCCGACGCGCACATTGATCAGGCCGAGTGAGGTCGGGATCAGCTTCTCGGTGACCCCTTCGAGCCAGTTGGTGCTCATGATCAGTCCTCTCCGTGACCGAGGGGACGTTCAAGTCACTAGTAGCGTACTGCTACTAGTTCCAAAACGCTACTAGTCTCCTCGGTCGCCCCCGGAGCGAGGGGTCAGCGGGTGCCTCCTTCCTCGGCGGGCACCGGCCGCAGCGTCGTGGCCTCGACCGGCTGATGGCAGCTGCTGCACGCGAGGTACGGATTGGTCGGCTTGCCGCACACCGTGTGCATCAGTGGGTGATGTGTGACGTCATCGTCGGTCGCATGACTCTCGGCCCAGCGCGTGATGGCCGCGATGGCGGGGACGACGAGCTCGCGGGCGCTGTCGGTGAGCTCGTACTCGTACCACGGCTTGTCCGGGCGGTAGGCCCGCCTGGTGAGCAGACCCAGTTCGGTCAGGCTGTTCAGTCGCGCGGTGAGGATGTTCGCCGAGATGCCCAGGGCCCGCTTGAGCTCGCCGAACCGGCCGACGCCGAAGAACACCTCCCGAAGGATCTGGTAGTTCCAGCGCTCGGAGATCGCGGCCAGGAACTCCTGGCCGTGCTGGAAGGTGACGCGGCTCCCATGGTCGGACACGGCTTCTCCTCTTCGGTGGTCCCGTAGTAGTCTCGAAGTAAAAGTAGTCCTGCAATGCTACTAGGAACGCCGGTCCTTCACGGCTGTGCCGCGGGTGCGTGGGTTGTGTGCTCAAGCCAAGTCCTGCCACTAGGTTCTGTCGTCAAATGTCACGCCCACATCAGCAGGGCTGCGAGGGTGACTGCTGCTTGGTAGGACTCGGTGGTCTTGTCGTACCGGGTGGCGATGCCGCGCCACTGCTTCAGCTTGTTGAAGCACCGTTCCACCACGTTGCGCCGCTTGTAGGCGTCGCGGTCGAAGGCCGGGGGCCGTCCACCACGGCTGCCGCGGTTCAACCGGTTGCGGACCTGGTCGGCTCGCTCGGGAATGGTGTGGCTGATCCCGCGCCGACGCAGCCAGCTTCGGATCGCCCTGGAGCTGTAGCCCTTGTCGCCCAGGACGTGTGAGGGCCGCACCCGGGGCCGTCCCGGACCCATCCTGGGCACCCGGATCGCCTCCATCACGGCGATGAACTGGGTGCAGTCGTTGGTGTTGCCGCCCGTGACGGTGAAGGCGAGCGGGCGGCCGGCGCCGTCGCAGGCCAGGTGAATCTTGCTGGTCAGGCCGCCTCGGGAGCGTCCGAGCGCCGGGTTGCGGAGCCCCCTTTTCGGGCGCCGGCGGCATGCTGGTGGGCGCGGACGATCGTGGAGTCGACCGACACAAGCCAGTCGATGTCCCCGGCGGCGTCCGCCCGGACCTGGGCGGCGCGGAGCATCCGCTCGAACGTGCCGTCCGCCGCCCACCGGCGAAAACGGGTGTGCAGCGTGGCCCACGGCCCGTACCGCTCGGGCACGTCCCGCCAGGCCGTGCCTGTACGGAACTTCCACACGATCCCGTTGAGGACCCTGCGGTCGTCCAGCCGCTTGCGCCCACGCGACGACACGGGCAGCAACGGCCGGACGAACTCCCATTCGGCATCGGACAGTTCATGGCGACGTATCACCCGACCATGATCCACCACTCAAGATCATTTGAATACACTGCCTAGGGCGGGAGTTGTGTCATCGAGATCAAATCACTGCTTTAATTGGGTAGCTGATCTTGAGCCCCGGCCCCTCGGAAAGGCAGCCTTGATGTCCCCGGTCCTCTACCCCGCCCGCTCCCGCTCCGAGGTCCCGTTCGAGGCTGCCGACGCCGGTGTTCTCCGCGTCATGTCCAACTCCCGCACTCCGGTGTTCTGCACCGTGCACGCCAGTGGACGACGCCGGTACGGCTACTGGCAGCCGTACGACTCCGTCACCAACAGGGGAGGCTGCTACGTCGCGCTGCCCACCCCCGTATGCGACAGGCTGTACTCCCAGGGGCGGATCACTCTCGGTGAGCCCCTGGTGGATCCGGCCAAGACCACATACCGCGTGTGGCCCGCTCATGGCCCGGTCGCGCCGGTACGCATTCCGTCGGCGCCCCTGCCCGCGAGGGCGGTGGCACAGGCGCTCGCCGCCTGATGGGCGGCTAGGGTCCTTCCTCCACGGAGATCCGTCAGAAGGACCCTAGGCCCCGCACGCCCTTGCCTGGCTGGCATTGCGGCAGGTCAGACGTAGAAGCGGGACAGGCTCTGCACCACGGCCGCGGGCTTCGTGCCGCCGTCCACCTCGATCGTGCCGTCGACGGTGATCTGGACGCCGCCGGGTACGTCCTCGACCGAGGCGAGCCGGGCCACGAGCCGTATCCGGGATCCGGCCGTCACCGGTGCGGGGAAGCGCACCTTGTTCAGGCCGTAGTTGACCTTGGTGGTCACGCCCCGTACGTCCAGCAGTTGGGTGAAGAGAGGGATGAACAGCGACAGCGTGAGGTAGCCGTGCGCGATCGGCGCGCCGAAGGGGCCCCGGGCCGCTCGCTCCGGGTCGGTGTGGATCCACTGGTGATCGTCGGTGGCATCGGCGAAGGTGTCGATGCGGTCCTGTGTGACCTCGATCCACTCGCTGGTGCCGAGGTCCGCGTCGGCGAGCTTCTTCAGTTCGTCCAGGCCGTTGACGGTGATGCTCATGAATCGGCTTCCTGTTCAGGGGCAGGGGTGCCGTAGCGGTCGCGCACCCGGGACTTGAGGAGCTTTCCGGAGGCGGTGCGCGGAAGGTCGTCCGCGACCACCACCGACTTGGGAATCTTGTACTTGGCGAGCCGGCCGGACAGTGATGCCAGCACCTGCTCCGGGTCCAGTCCGATACCCGCTGCCGGGACGACGACCGCGCGGGGCACCTCGCCCCACGTGTCGTCCGGGACACCGATCACCGCGCACTCGGCGACGCCCGGGTGGGCGAGCAGGAGGTCCTCGATCTCGGCGGGGTAGATGTTCTCGCCGCCGGAGATGATCATGTCCTTGATCCGGTCGACGATATACACATAACCGTCGTCATCGACCCGGGCCGCGTCCCCGCTGCGGAACCAGCCGTCCGCGAAGGCGGCCTCCGTCTCCTCGGGCAGCCCCCAGTAGCCGGACATCACATGGGGTCCGCGCACCACCACTTCGCCGGTCTCGCCGGTGCCGACCGGGGTGAGGTCGGGCCGTACGACCCGTACGTCGCTGAAGAAGTGCGGTACGCCTGCCGAGCCCGCCTTGTCGGCGGCGTGCTCGGCGTCCAGGAAGAGTGTGCCGGGCGCGGCCTCGGTCATGCCGTAGCCCTGGAGGAAGGTGAGCCCGCGTTCCTGGTAGGTGGCGATGAGCGGGGTCGGCACCGGGGATCCGCCGCAGGTGAGGATGCGGAGCGAGGACAGATCGGCGTTCGCCCAGCGGGGGTGCCGGGCCACCTGGTCGAACATCGTCGGCACTCCGAACATGAAGGTGATGCGATGCCGTTCGATCAGGTCGAGGGTCGTCCCCGGGTCGAAGGCCTCCACCAGGACGCAGGCGCCACCCTTGAGCAGTACCGGCAAGGTGATCATGTTCAGTCCGGCGGTGTGGAACAGCGGGGCGGACACCAGGGCGCGCTCGTCGGCGAACAGATCGTGGTCGACCAGGACATTGACGGCGTTCCAGATGATGTTGGAGTGGGTGAGCATCGCGCCCTTGGGGTGGCCGGTCGTCCCCGAGGTGTACATGATGAGGCAGGTGTCGTCGGGGGAGACCGGTTCGTCGATCGGCTCGGCCGACGCGGCTGCCAGGGCCGCTTCGTATGCGTCGCCGATCTCGACGTGGATCCGTACATCGATGCCGGCCGGCAGTCCGGCGACGAGCCCGGCGTGTGCCGCGCCGTGGATGAGGGCCCTGGCGCCGGAGTCGGCGAGCTGGTAGGTGATCTCGGGGCCGGAGAGCCGGGTGTTGAGGGGACGAAGACGGCGCCGAGGAGACCGGCGGCGAACAGGGTCTCCAGATAGGCGGGGTGGTTGGGGCCGAGGTGGGCGATGCGGTCGCCACGCCTGATGCCCCGGGCGCGCAGGGCGTGGGCCAGACGGGTGGTGCGGGTGTGCAGGGTGCGGTAGTCGGTCGACTGCTCGCCGTGGATCAGGGCCGTGCGGTGCGGGGTCTTGCGGGCCCGGCGTGCGGGCCATGACCCCAGTCCCTCGTTGCGCATCTGGCACCCCTTACGGTGTGGTCAGCCCGAGCAGCCGGGCCGCGTTCTCTTTGAGGATCTTCGGCTTGACCGCGTCCTTGATGGAGAGCTTGTCGAAGTCGGCCAGCCATCGGTCCGGGGTGAGCACCGGGAAGTCCGAACCGAACAGGACCTTGTCCTTCAGCAGCGTGTTGGCATACTGCACGAGCTGCGGCGGGAAGTACTTCGGCGACCAGCCGGACAGGTCGATGTGCACGCCGGGCTTGTGGGTCGCCACCGCCAGCGCCTCGTCCTGCCAGGGGAACGACGGATGCGCCAGGATGATCTTCAGATGCGGGAAGTCGGCGGCCACGTCGTCCACATGGAGCGGGTTGGAATACTTCAGGCGGATGCCGCCCCGCCGGGAACACCGGCGCCGATGCCGGTCTGGCCGGTGTGGAACAGAGCGATGGTGCCGGTCTCCTCGATCACCTCGTACAGGCCGTAAGCCACCGAGCGGTCGTTGGGAAAGAAGCCCTGGATGCTGGGGTGGAACTTGAAGCCCTTCACCCCGTACTCCGCGACCAGCCGCCGGGCCCGCCGCACGCCCGCCTTCCCCGGAAGGGGTCGATGGAGGCGAAGGGGATGAGGACGTCCGCGTTGGCGGCGGCGGCCTCGGCGACCTCCTCGTTCGGGACGGGCACGGTGCCGGTGGCGGACTCGGCGTCCACCGTGAAGATGACGGCGGCCATCCGCCGCTCGCGGTAGTAGGCGGCCGTCTCCTCGAGAGTGGGCTTCCGTTTGCCCTCGACCTTGAAGTAGGCGGAGGAGGCGTCGTGCAGATCGTCGTCCAGGGAGGAGTGGCCCTTGGCGGACACCTCCGCATGGGTGTGGACGTCGATGGCGACCAGATTCTCCAGGTCCATCACGCCTCCGGAGTCTTCGGCGCGGGGATGCCCACCGTCTGCGGCTCGGCGCCGACCGATGTGGGCCAGGCGGCGGCGAGGGCCTCGGCGGTCCAGCCGCCGTCGGCGTAGGCGGTCCGGATCTCCTGCGGATGCGACCAGAGCGCCACCTTGTCGCCGCCGATGCCCACGCACTGGCCGGTGATGCCGCGGGCGGCGTCGGAGGCCAGGAAGGGGACGAGGGCGGCGCAGTCCTCCGGGGTGCCGAATCCCTCGCCCTTGCGCAGGAAGTCCGGCAGCGGTTCTCCCCTCCTCAGGGCCTCCACATACGGGGCGAAGGCGGGAATGGTCTCGGTCATCGCGGTGGCGGCGACCGGCACGATCGCGTTGACGGTGATGTTCGCGCGGGACAGTTCCATGGACCAGGTGCGGGCCATGGCGGCGATTCCGGCCTTGGCGGCGGCGTAGTTGGTCTGGCCGAAGTTGCCGCGCTGCCCGGCCGGGGAGCCGACGAGGACGAGTGTGCCGCCTTCGCCCTGCTCGCGCATGCGCACGGCGGCGGCGCGGGCGCAGGTGAAGGTGGCGCGCAGATGGGTGGTGATGACCGCGTCGAAGTCCTCGTCGGTCATCTTCCACAGCACCTTGTCACGCAGGATGCCCGCGTTGGTGACCAGGACGTCGAGCCGGCCGAACTCCTCGACGGCACGGCTCACCAGCCGGTCGGCGGCCTCGGCGGAGCCGACCGGGACCACCTCGGCCACGGCGGCGCCACCGGCCTCGGTGATGGATTTGACGGCCTGTTCGGCCACGGCTTCGTCGATGTCGTTGACGACCACGGACGCGCCGTGGGCGGCGAGGGCGTGTGCGTAGGCGAGGCCGAGGCCCCGGCCGCTACCGGTGACGACGGCGGACTTGCCGGTCAGATCGATGGTGGGCACGAGCGGGTCCCTTCGCATGGGTGCGCCGGTGCGGCGCGGAGTGCGGCGGCGAGATCGAAGCTAAGCGCAATAATTGGTATCGTCAACAGTTGTTGTCCACCTCGGGTGCGTCATGCTGGACTCTGCACACGAGACCCACCCTCCGGGAGAGCCGAGACCGGCACCCCGGGGCCGAGACCAGGGAGCCCGCCATCGCCCGCCGGCACACCGACACCCCGCCCCCCATCGACGCGGACGAACCGTGGATGCGGGCGCTGCACGCGGACACGGGCTATCTGCTGTACCGCCTGGGCCTGCGCTCGGGTCAGCTGTTCAACACCTTCCTCCAGGAGTCGGGGCTGCGGCTGCGGCACTACGCCGTGCTGCGCTACCTCGCCACCTGCGAGGGCGCGCTGCAGCGAGAGCTCAGCGCCCGGCTCGGCTATGACCCGAGCGCGATCGTCGGCCTGGTGGACGACCTGGAGAAGCTGGGCTTCGCCGAGCGCCGCCCCGCCCCCGACGACCGCCGCAGCCGCATCGTCGTCCTCACCGAGGACGGCCGCGCGTTCCTCCGCGACACGGATCAGGCGGGCCGGCAGGTGACCGACGAACTGCTCATCCCGCTCGCCCCCGCCGAACGGGAGACGCTGCACACGCTCCTGGCGCGCGTCGCCGGGAACGGGCTCGCCTGACGCCTCGGCTTCGCGGTGTGCGGCTCGGCCGCCGTGTTCTCGGCGCTGCTGGTGGTGGGGTGTTTCGCCGAACGTGGAACTGCGGTGATGTCGATGGCGCTGGTGTGCTCGGCGAACTGGTGCAACTCGGAGTGCTTCTGGTAGCCGAGGATCGCGTTCGAAGGCGGTGAGCACGCTGTTGAGGGGCCTGCCCGGGGCCTAGATCTGCTTCCACACCACCGCGACGACGGCCGGGGTGAGCACCTGGGGAAGGAAGATGATCCAGCGGTAGACCCCGGCACCGCGCGTGTCCTTGCGCGCGGTCAGTGCCGCACTCACCATCCCCAGGATGACCGGCAGGAGAGAGAAGAAAACGATGAAGAACAGGGTGTGGCCGACCGCCTGCCGCAGCGTCGGATGGGAGAAGAAGTCGGTGTAGTTCTCCAGCCCCGCCCAGGTGGCCGCGGTGATTCCATCCCAGTGGTAGAAGGACAGCACCCCCTGCCCGGCCGGTAGCAGCACCACGCATGCGTAGATCAGCAGTGCGGGGGCGAGGTACACCAGCCCCAACTGGCGGCGGCGCCGACGCGAGGACCGCCGAGGGCGGTTCGTGCGCCGTGAGGGACGGATGGCTTCGGGGCCCGCGGTGTCGGGCGCGGCCACGGAGACGGCCTCGGAGGTATGGCTTTCGTTGAGTGTGGCCATGGCTACCTCGCCAGGCCCTTCACAAAGGCGGTGGCGTCCTCGTCGGCGGCGGTGACCACCGCTTTCGGCGTGGACCTTCCGGCCAGCGCGTTCTGCATGGCGCGGTTGATGGTGTCCAGCATGGTCGGCGCCCGCCCGAAGCGAAGGCAGCTGTGCGGCAAACCGGGGTCGATCGCGTGGTACTCCCAGCGATGCGAACCCAGCGGCGTGGCCTCGACGTACTCGTCCATCATTACGATGACGACGTGTCCCAGATCCAGCCGCCGCGCGGCCACCTCGTCCGCCAGTGCCCGGTACGTGCTGGCGGCGCTGCGCCCGCCCGGACATCCGAGCACATACGGCCGCCCCGCTCGCGCGGCATCCTCGATTTCCAGGGCGATCTCCGCGGCCAGCTTACGTCCCAGGGTCTCTGGGTCGGGGAAGACGATCGGCGACACCCGCACAGGAGGAACTCCCTCTCGGTCAACTCTTACGCAGACCAGTTACGCCACAGACCATGCTGTGATCTGACTGGTATAGGCAATGCTCGAAAGGTGACGTCGTGGCGGGAAGGTCATCAGGAGACCGGCTCAGTCCCCGCCGTGACCCGGCTCGCGGTCGGTGCGGTGCGCACCCGGCGCACCGGCCGCGCGGTCGGTGCGCCACCGCGGGTCCGGTGGCCGAGGACGGGATCGTCTTGTCCATGGTGGGCTTGAGTGCACCATGGACACGGGGGCGTCTCGGATGTCGATGCGAACAGTGAGTCCGTAACGTCTCCGACATGAGTGATGAGAGATGCAAAACCCAAGAAAGACGGACCAGTTGGCCGATGCGGAAAAGGCTCTCCGGCGTGGCGGCCATACTCCTCGCCGGATTCGCCGTCGCGCCGGTCGCCACGGCGGCGGAGCGCGACACCGCCCACCGCGACACCGCCCACCGCGACACCGCCGACCGCGACACCGCCCACCGCGGCACTGTCGTCTCCGTCGTCCCGGTCGCCGACCGTGACGCCGGGCAGGTCAGGGAATTCCTGGCCGGGAGTGACATCGCGACCGATTCGGTGCGGTACGGCGTACGGGCGTACCGGCTGACGTACCGGACCGTGGACCCATATGGGAAACCCACGACGGCAACCGGTCTCCTCACCCTTCCCAAGGGCGGAACCCAGCGGCTCGACCTCGTCTCGGACATGCATGGCACCATGGTCAAGCGCACCTACGCGCCCTCCGCGAGCGAGGACTTGGGCCGCGTGCCGTCGTATCTGAACGCATCGGCCGGGCGTGCGGTAGCCGCGCCCGACTACCTGGGGCTCGGTGAGGGGCCGGGCCCGCACCCGTACATGGACACCCGCTCCGCCGTCACCGCCTCCGTCGATATGCTGCGCGCCGCCCGCGCGACCGCGGACCGGCTCGGCCGTCCGCTCACCGGTGACGTCTACGCGACCGGATTCTCGCAGGGCGGCCAGGTCGCGATGGCGCTCGGCCGGGCGCTGGACGGGGGTGCGGACAAGCACTTCCGGCTGAAGGCGCTGGCCCCGGTGAGCGGGCCGTACGACCTGGTGGGCCAGGAGGTCCCGGCCCTGTTCGACGGTCGGGTCAACGACACCAGCGGCGTCTTCTACATCTCGTACTGGCTGGTCGCCCAGAACCGGCTGCATCACTTCTACAAGGACCCGGGCGAGGTCTTCCGTGCGCCGTACGCGAGCCGCGTGGAGTCACTCTTCGACGGAACGCACGATGAGGATGACGTGATCAAGGGCCTCGCCCCCTCGGTGAAGCAACTGCTCACGCCCGCTTTCCACGACCGTCTGCGGCACCCGAGCGGCCCGCTGCTGGACGCCATGCGCTCGGCCGATCACACCTGCGACTGGAAGCCCGACGCCCCGGTGCGGCTGTACGCGGGGGCGGCCGACACCGACGTGCCGATCGGGAACGCGCGCAGTTGTGCGCTCCAGCTTGCCGCTCACCAGGCACACGTTCCCGTCGTGAACCAGGGCGAGGTGGACCACTTCGGGTCCTTCGCGGTGTCGGCACCCCAGGTGGCGCGCTGGTTCAATGAGCTGGCCGGACGCGGATCGCCACGGTAACTCATCGCTGCGGTAACTACGTGATCGAGCCGGCCGAGGTCAGGACACTCGGGTCGGTGACCCTGGTGAAGAGGTGCTGATTCCCTCGCGCCCGCTGAACCGAACAGTGCGCGACGATCTCGGCAACCGAGATTTATGTGCACATGGCATGAAGAGATGTCGGTTTGATGCTGGACGCCGATTCGGTGTTGTCCGGAGACTCTCGCGTAGCGCCCATGACCGCGCTGTCCATGGCCTGTTCCCCCTGATGGAGGACTGATGATGATCGCGTTCGCATGGTTTCGGCGCGTTCTGGCCACCCTGGCCTCCACCTCGGCGGTGCTGTTGCTGATTCTGCCGACCGTGGCCACGGCTGACGATTCTCGAAGCGGATGCGCCGATCTGACCGGCCTCCGGCTGCCGGACGCGACGGTGAGCGTCGCTGAGTCCGTGCCCGCCGGGCAGTACATCGCCCCCGACGGCCGGACGATGCCCGTACCGGCGTTCTGTCGGGTGCGCGGAGTCGCCAAACCAGTACCGGATTCGACTATCGGGTTCGAAGTCTGGCTGCCCCAGCGGGGCTGGAACGACCGATTGGTCATGTTCGGCAACGGCGGATACAGCTCGGCCATCGACTTCGGTTCCATGGGCCGTCTGCTGTCCGCCGGATACGTCACCGTCGGCACGGATACCGGGCACACTGGCGATGACCCGGACGTCTTCATGCAGGGCGCGGCCAACCCGGAGATCATCGTGGACTGGGGGCACCGTGCGGTACATGAGTCCATCGTGAATGCGAAGCGAGTGGTGAAGGCGTTCACCGGTGCGAAACCGAGCTATTCCTATTTCGTCGGCTGTTCCACGGGCGGTCAGCAGGCGCTGATGGAGGCACAGCGTTATCCGAACGATTTCGACGGCATCGTGGCCGGGGCCCCTGGCAACAACCGGATCAGCCTCAATGCCGGATTCCTCTGGCAGTACCTGAACAACCATGAGGCGGGCGATGACAGCCGTCCCGTCATTCCCGCCTCGAAGCTCCGCCTGCTCACCGCAGCCGCGGTGCGGCAGTGCCGCGGCCATGACGGCGGGAGCGCCACCGATGGCTTCCTCACCGATCCGACGCGGTGCTCGTTCGACCCGGGGCGCCTGCGCTGTGCCATGGACGACAGACCGTCCTGTCTGACGGATACACAGGTGCGGGCGGCACGGAAGATGTACGCCGGGGCACGTGACCCGCGAACCGGACGGCAGGTCTACCCGGGCTGGCCTGTCGGCAGCGAGGCGCCGGTGGTGGATGCCTCGGGTGGCGTGCTGTCGGGTTGGAGCAAGTACTGGGGCACCACCGAACCCGCGCGGGCCAATTTCTGGCGGTACTGGGTGTTCGGCGACCGGAACTGGAACTGGTGGAACTTCGACTACCACCGCGACCTGCGGTTCGCGCGAGCCAAGCTCGGCTCGATCATCGACGCGACAGATCCGGATCTGCGTCTCCCGGGCCTACCGCTGTGACCTTGGGCGCAAGGCGGTCAGCGGCAGTTCGTCGGACCATTGACGACCGTCCAAACCCACTGTCGCCCACGGCGGCAGATGTCAGAACTGATGTCAGGGTCCTTGGCAGAGTCGCTCCTGGTTGTCCTCCCTTTGAGTCGCCCCAGCGAGCTTGGAGGTACCCGGTCGACCGAGACGACACCCAGGGCTGAACGGCCGGCCGTCATATCTGTCTGACCGGACTCACGCTCCTCCCGAGCACCCAGTGGGGCGCTGGACGGACGTGCCGAGGCACTGGGAAACGGTCGTCGCGGCAGGGGCGCCCCAGACAACTCCGACTGGGGTGCCACTGCCTCGGGGGCACCTCGGGCGAGGAGGCTCTACCTGTCGAGTGGTGGACGGTCCGTGGCTGTGGAGAGGCCCGCCTGACGCAGGACGGTGGCGTGTGCCGACATCGAGGTCATGGACATGCCTAGCCGTCGGGCGAGGTCGGCCGTGCCGCTGTTCGGTGCCTCGACGATGGCTATCAGGACGCGGGCCCGGGCGCGCCCACGTCGTTCATCTGCACGCGCGGCCGCGGCCAGCAGAAGTCGGGGCCGCTGATTAGCACACCCCACCCCTGAAGCCGAAAAGCTGACTCTTCATGGAAGGACAGCACGAGGAAGGGCGGCTCCCAGGAGATGGTGGGTGCAACTCGCGCAGCAGCGCATCGACCCCTGGGAAGGCCAGCGTCTTGGCTCGCGCGGCGCGGTCGGCATCGACGACGGCCCGTAATCGCGGGTGCGTCGTGCAACGAGTGCCTCCGCCACGGAAAGTCGTCTCCGGACAGGCGCGTGCGTCGGCGCGCAGCCGTTCTGGAAGCGCCCCGGGAGCAGACAGGGGCCATGGCGCAGCTGGCCGACGCTGCCGACGAAGTGCTTCTCGGCCTCGGGGATGGTGTTACCCGGGTCCAGCGCAAGCCGTACGCCGCATACCAGTGGCTGCGGAACTTCGCCTGACTGATCCCGCCCCAGCCGACCAAGGCGCTGGTCTACCTGAAGGCCGATCCGAAGGTGGTCGACCTCGTACCCGCTTTCACCCGGGACGTGACGGGACTCGGCCACCACGGCACGGGGGACCTGGAGGTGGAACTGTGCACTCAGCGAGACCTGGAGCGAGCCCAGGACCTGTTCCGGCTCAGCTACGCCGCGGCGTGAAAGAGCAATGGCCCGCGTGGCCATGTGCGCTTCCCAGGTGAAGTTGTGGATCGTCGTGATACTGCCTTTCGACGGGGCGGTCAGGGAATGGCGGTGGATCTACAAGTATTCGGCGGATCCCCGGTTTCGGTAACCGGGGATTCACCGCTATATTGCCGCCCTCTCAGAGATCGGCGTACTCCCGCAGGGCTGAGAGGAACACCGTTGCGTCCGCGTGCGCGGGCCCAAGACGCTTGCGTACTCGATCGCTCTGCTGGATCACGAACGCTGAGCCGGAATCGGACTGATGCGGCGCCGAAGCGGGCGACCGAGCCGCAGGCCGAGTTCTTCGAGAGGGTCGCCGGTCTGGACGAACTTCCGGGACCGGAATTGATCCGCGGTCGCTGTGCAGGATGCACCCGTCGACGTGTTCACGCCGGGCCACCGCGTTGTCCAGCGCGGCTACGGCCAGGCGGGACTTCGTCCGCGCGTCGATGGAGTAGCCCACGATCCTGTTGCTGAAGACATCTTTGAGCGCGCAGAGGTACAGCTTGCCTTGGCCCGTGGCGTGTTCGGTGATGTCGGCGAGCCACAGCCGGTTCGGGCTGGCCGCAATGAAGTTGCGGCTCACGAGATCGCCGTGCACCGGCGGACCAGCCTTCTTGCCCCTGCCGCTGCTGCGGCACGACGGAGATCCCGGGCGTGGGCCACACTGCCCACCTCGCTTCCCTGCGCGCCTCCTTGGCCGACACGGCAAAGATCCGGTCGGCCAACTGCCTGGACGGTCTTCTCGCCCCAGAGCAACCAGACCGCCGACGCCGGCTGCATCTACCAGCTCAAGCGCGAACTCCTCGAACTCAAGCGCGCCGTGGCCCCCCTCAGCCGCCCCTCGGAAACGCTCTCCAGCCAGCCGCTGCCCTCCATCGACCCCGCCATACGCGCCTAATTCCGTGACGTCGCCGACCACCAGGCCCGCGTCACCGACCAGATCACCGGCTTCGACGCCCTGATCGACTCCATCCTCCAGGCCCACCTCGCCCAGGTCGCCGTCGCCCAGAACGACGACGCCCGCAAGATCACCGCCCGGGCCGCGATCATCGCAGTACCCACCATGGTCACCGGCATGTACGGCATGAACTTCGACCACATGCCCGAACTCCGCTGGCGCTTCGGCTACCCCCTCGCACTCGGCGCCATCGCCCTCGCCTGCTTCTTCCTCCACCGCGGCTTCAAGCGCAACGGCTGGCTGTGACGCCAACGGGCTGGACGGCGCCTGCCCTCGACGATGTGGAGGGAGCCCTGGGCTACCTGCCGAGCGCAGACCGTGCTCGCTCGGGACTCCTGGTGCTTGAGGACAGTCCACCTTCGCGCACGCGGAACAACTGCTCCCCGCACCCGCGGGGATGGCCCTGCCCCGCAACGACGTAAAGCTCCTGAGACTGCTCCCCGCGAGTGGGGCGCGGGCGCGCTGGTCCCCACGGTGGCGCCGAAGGCATACGAGGGTCGGGGCGTGCCCGTCCTCGACCTCAACCGCTGACATCCGACGGTCACGTCACAGCGGTCTGTCGGACACCCCAACCACCCTTGGCTGCACCGCGTTCATCGGCGGGCCCGAGGCGAAGCCCGTTGCGAACTCCTGCGACCCAGAAGCCCGCAATCCCCTCAAACTGGCCACCGATGGCGACACGATCACGATGTGGGCCGCCCCCGACATCGGTGGCGAGGGCAACGGCATCGAGGTCCGCACGTGGTCAGTCCGGTCCGCTGGTGCGCAGGGCCGTGAACCCGGCTGTCAGGGACAGCAGGGCGATTGCCGGTGTGACGAGGGTCCACCAGGTGAGTGCGGCGAACGGCAGCGTCCCCGCGAGCAGCATCGCCGTGGCGAGCCGACGCGGACCGCGGGCCACCCACGGCGCGGCGGCCACCAGCCCGCCGCTCACTGCGGCCACCGCCACAAGAGGCGCCGATGCGTCGACGGCGACCAGGACCAGGCACGCTCCCAGGGCCGCGGTGAGCACGCCCGCCCACCGGTCACGCACCGCCCGGCCGACCGCCCGCGGCGCGACGCAGACCGTGGAGCCCGCGGCGAGCACGAGCAGGGCACCCGGGATCCACCACAGGCGTCCGACGGTGGTGAAGCCCAGCAGGCCCGGCAGCAGCAGACCAGCACCAACAGCAGCTCTCCACCCAGGGCCCGCTCCGCGATCGCGCAGCAGCAGGAGAGCACCGGCCAAGGCGACGGCGGACAGGGCCACCGTGAACAACCCGAGCGTGGTGGGGTCCTGCTTGTCGCCGGCCCAGGCGCCGAGCCGGTCGCCCCAGACGGCGGCGGTCAGCCCGGCGGCGACGCCGAGAAGCCCGCCAGCCGTACCGGCGAGCGCGGCGGCCTGGTCGCGGCTCATCGCAGCACCTGCGTCGCGGGACGGCGGGGTGAACGCCGGCCGGGCCGTACCGGATGACCGAGGCGGAACGCGGCCAGCACCTGACGGCCGTCACCGCCCGCCCGGTCGGCCAGCGCCGCGAGTGGTGGTCCGAACACCGGGTCGCGGCCCTGGCTGCGGTCGCGGTCGATGCGTTCGGTGATCTGGTTCATGTGCTGCAGTGCCAGGCCGCGTGCGGTGACCGCGAGGTGGATGCGCTCCAGCAGCCGTCCGCCGGTGAGCTGGTGCAGCGGGTCGTAGCGGTCCGGTACCAGGACCAGGCCGTAGACGGTGGCGGTGGCGGTGTGCACCGTGCGGGTCTGCTTCACCCAGAATGCATCCCCGCTGGTGCGCGAGGTGGCGGGCATCAGCTTGGCGGCCGAGGTGACCACGGCGGACAGGCCCTGCCCGTCGAGGGTGAGCCCGTCCTTGTGCTTCTCGATGGCGTCCGCGCTGCCGCGGAACCAGGCGAAGTTCTCCCGCGACTGCTGCTCGTCCTCGGTCACCGCGCGGGCGGCCCGGATCATGAGGTCGCCGAGGTCGTCCCGGCCCGCGCGTGTGGTGACCCAGATGACCGACGCCCTTGGGTCGTCGGCCAGCGCCGCCAGATCTGTCAGTACGGCGGTGTCGATGGGCCGGTCGCGGTAGGGGCCGCGGTTGGTGTGGCGGTACCCGATCGCGTCGTACAGGGGCGAATGCTGCTGGGTGGCCTTGGTCAGGTCGGCCGGTGCGACCAGCGATGGACGGCCCGGTTCGGGCCGTAGCGTGATGCGGGGCTCAAGGCCCCGCGCGTGGGCGGCCAGGGCCAGGTTCTCCAGCGCGCATCCCAGTCCGACGTGCGTTTCGCAGGCGTAGGGATCCACGCTTCCGATCCGTCGGCTCAGGTCGGCATGCAGCTCAATGCGGTCGTCGCCGCTGAGGTGGAACAGCCAGGGCTGGGTGTTGTGCGGGCTCGCCGCCAGCACGGCCGCCGCCAGCACGCCGCGCGGGCCGGCGTCGTCCCTCCAGTGCCGCCAGGCATCGAATGCCGCGCCGCCGTCCGCGCCGAGCACCCGGTTGTCGTAGGCCCGGTAGGACAGCATGCCGGTGCCGGTCACCGCGACGGTCAGTGCACCGATGCCGGCGCTGTGGAGCACTCGTCGCCTGCTCACTGCGCTGGCCCCTTCGTCTTCCTCACGGGGCTCGCCCGGTGGCCGGGACGTCGCTGAGGGGTCTGTGGTGGACATGGCCTGCACTCCAGATCGCCGGGACGGCACTCGACGCGCGTGCCCGCGGTCCGACTCTGCCCGGCGCGGGGCCTCGTTCCACAGGGCCACCCGGTCCAGATGCCGTGGACCGTACGGACCCCGCTACCCCGTAGGGTACGGCCGACAACCCGGCCACCGAAGGGCGGGGGCTGAACGTCGTAGCCGGCCTGCCAGCGGTCTGGGGGGAGCCCGCAAGGCCAGGGCAAGGCGGTGTGGACGCGCATCCTGATCTAGTAGATGCCATCCAGGCAGACGTAAGTGGAGGGGACTGGAGCGGGGGGTTGGCAGGACCTTGGTGCGGATTCTGATCGCGGGTGTCGGGAACTATGGCGACGAGTCCGTGGGCGAGTGGGATCCGTCGAGCCCCGAACCGTTCCTGCCGCTGCCGACACCCGCACCGCCTCTCCCTGACCGCCTTCCTGCATGCCGCCGTTCGGACACGACGTGGGCAGACCGGCCTTGCACGCGACGCAGGTCCCGTCCGACCACCAGAACGGTGCCAGTAGCACGTTGCCAGGCTTGAGGAACCGCACATCGGCACCGATGTCCTCCACGACACCGATGAACCCCTGCCCGGCCCGAGGCCCGGGAGGAATGGCGGGGAAACCTCTCAGCCCCCACAAGTCGGTCCCGCACACGGCCGACAGGACGACGCGCACCAGGGCGTCGGACGGCGACTTCACCTCGGCGTCCGGTACGTTCGCGGCGCTGACCTGCCCGTCCTCACTTCGGACAGCCGCTCGCATACGTGCCTCCTGTTAGCCCGAAAAGCGGTTCACACTTCAACCGTCCTGCTCACTCAGGGCCGGGACGAGGGAGCAACAGAAGCAAAAGGGGGCACGAGCGGGACATGGTCGAGGAGCTCGGACACGGGGCGCATTCACAAGTGCACCCGCACTCGTCGGGCGGCAAATATGACTATCGCTGCCTGGTGTCGCACCCCGACGCGCTTTGCCGACGGACAACCGATCAACGTGTCGCAGGCAGAGCTGAGTTGACGGCTTGCATTCTAGGCGGCCGGGTTCGCCAGTCCTCGAAGCCCCACAGGCCATCGGCGGTGGCCTCGCTCCAGTCCTTGCCGCGGCACGGTTGTTGTCGGCCCGCTCGAGGGCTTGGAGGTCAGGGTCATCGAGCACATGTTCCAGGTCGATACCTGCGCTGATCTCAACCATGATCTGGGCGATGGACTGGCCCAGTGCCAGCTGGGCGCAGACGCGGCGTGATCGATTTGCGTCTTTCCGCGCAGAAACTCCAGAGCCAGGCCGGCTGCCGTCCGGCGGCCCGGCGGTCGTCGCAACGCATGAGTGCCGCCTCCTCGCGCGCCCACCGTGGCCGATGGCACTCGACCGCCGTGCCGCACAAGTCAGTTGACTCCTTCATTGCGGCGCCGGGTGAAGCAAGGGGGCAGGGGCGATCGGCCCTGGTTCGGGACCATCGGTCCCTGTCGCCCGCTGGTCGACGGCGGGACTCTTTGTTCAGTTACGTGCTGCTGCGGTTCCACCTCTCCGTTCGTGCTCAGGGGGCACCATGACGTGGAGCGTTCCTCTCGCCATCCGCCCGCGGGCGGCACTCCTGTCCCGTCGACGGCGCGTGCTGCCGTCCCGGCTGTGGGCGGCGCGGGCCATCGATCCCAGCCCGGGCCCTTCGCCCATCGCGATCCGCTGCTACTCCGGGTGCCTGGTGATCGAGGTGCGGCAGGAGGTGGGTCCGGCCGCCGAACCCCATCTGGGCCGCCTGCTGCACGCCGCGATCCGTCCCGGCGGCACCGCGGTCCTGGTCGATCTGCGGCGCACCGCCGAGCTGGGTGCCAGTGGCCTCAGCGTGTTGCACCTGGCGCGCACTCTGGCAGACCAGCACGGGCTGAGGTTCGGCTTCGTAGGCGATGTTGCGGGTACTTCGGCTCTGTCTCTTCCTGGGCGGCTGCGGGCGGATCGGGCGGCTGTGGTCTGCGCGGACGAGGCTGCTCAGAGGCAACTGCCTCCGGCTGCGGCGCCTTCGGCCCTGCCGCCCGCCGGCGGGTGACGCCTGCGGGCGTTGCAGCCCACCGTCTCTTGGCGGGTTCTGGCACGAATCGGTGCGTGGGGTCGCCCGCGGATCCGGTCCGGCACGATCTCAGCCGGGTGCGGTGCGAACCCGGCCGGGCCTGCCCTCGTCACACCCCGACGACTCTGTCGAACTGGCAGAGTTGGCTGGGCAGTTGGAGCAGGATCGCGGGACTCTGGAGCCCGTTGCGGATCGCCCGGGAGAAGGTGGCCGAGGTGATGGCCGAGATTTCGGCGGACGCCTTGGTGGGGCCGGAGCGCGAGCCGGCAGGCGGTGATCGGGAGTCCTGTCCGTACGCGGTGCGGAGCGGCGGGTGGTGGGGTGTTGACCGTGCCCAAGTGGCAGCCGGGGATGGGGTGGAGGTGATGACGCAGGTGTAGCGGGACATTGTGGAGGTGGTCCAGGACGCTCCAGGGCCGGTGCGGGCGGAACAGGTCGTGCCACGGAGGGCTGCCCGCGGAGGTGAAGAAGATCATCGGCAACGGCGATCTCGACGTCCGCTGGCGCCTCATGCCACCCGCGAGCACCACCGCCTCCACCTCAAACGCTAGCCCCAGGAATACGACTTCACCGCTTGACCAGAAGCTTCTGTTCATACGGATGACAACGTGATCCCGGACATGCCCGAGGCCCCATATGCACCTGAGCCTCCCCGAGGGTGGAGGGCAGACCCTGACTGTCCTGTCACCGAGCCACGCCGAGCGATACGAAGAAATACCCGTTTGGGCTATATATTTTCCGTTATGTCCGCGGAACTCATGAGGCACGAAGGCCAGCGGAATTCCCCGCTGGCTTCGCCGCGTGACAGGAGACTTGAATGCCCACGGCAACCAAGAGGAAGGCAGCGACGTGTGCAGCCACCATGGCGGCGGCGGGAGCCTTCGCGGCGACCGTAGCCCTCGCGGGCCCTTCATATGCGGGTGGGCCCCCGAGCACACAGGCGACGCCGTTCACGGGCCGCACTGAGGGCGGCAGCCTCATCCTCAAGGACGGCGACATCATCGCCTGTGCGGGGGCCGGACAACTGCAGGTCGTGCAGTCCAACGGGGTCATACGCGACGCCGACGGTGCCGGTACGACGTTCACGACGTCGGCAGGCACTCAGGTCAAGACGGTCCGGCAGGGAACCGTGAAGGTGTCCGTCGGCGGAGTCAGCGCCGAGGTCACCTGTGGGAAGGAACTCTTCCCCACCACCACGGCGTTCGTGCCCCCACCAGTCTGAAGAACGGGGTGAAGGCCGGTGTTGGAGGTGCGGTGTCCGGAGTGAACACGGCCGTGGTGCTGGGGGGCGGCGGACTTGCCGCGGCCGCGCTCGTCGGCGGGGTGGTTCTGCTGCGTCGCCGCGGTGCCGCGGCCAGCGGCCGGCTCTGAGCGGCCAGTGGTCGGGGGCACCGTCCGGCAGGCGCCCCCGACCGGCAGCATCACGTCCGTACGGCCCGCAAGCAGGGCTCGCCGCGGCCGCTGTGGCGTTCGTGGCCGGCAGTTGGATGATCTACGCAGGTGGGCGTACCGAGAGTCCGCCGCTGCCCGATGCCGCGCAGGCAGTTTCGCGGTCCGTCCAGGCAACGGCGCCGTACATGAAGCCGATGGCGGAATCGCCGCCCACGCGCATCCGCATCCCGAGGATCGGGGTCGACGCACCAGTCATCGGCCTTCACGCAGACCAGGCCGGGCATCTCCAGACCCCGCCGACGAGCCCCAGCAACGTGGTGGGCTGGTACCGGGACGGTGCACGTCCCGGAAGTACAGGAAATGCCATCATCGCCGGGCACGTCGACACCGCGCGGGGGCCAGGCGTCTTCTACTCTCTGGGCGCCTTGCGCAAGGGCGACATCATCACCGTCACACGTGCTGACCGCAGCACAGCGGTGTTCTTCGTGTACGGCATCGAGATCTACGCGAAGAATGCTTTCCCCAACGACCGTGTCTACGGCGCCACGCAGCAGCCGGAACTGCGCGTCATCACCTGCGGCGGCGCCTACACCAAGGC
Source organism: Streptomyces violaceusniger (assembly GCA_005405945.1). Taxonomy (GTDB): domain Bacteria; phylum Actinomycetota; class Actinomycetes; order Streptomycetales; family Streptomycetaceae; genus Streptomyces; species Streptomyces violaceusniger. The sequence goes on along the minus strand of BJHW01000001.1, from coordinate 904,228 downwards.
CACCGGCTACCAGGCGAACGTCGTGGTCTACGCCCGCCTGACCAAGTCCGTTGACACGGCCATACACTGACGGCCCGCTGTCGCACATCCGCGATGGGTGTGGGAATTGCGCCCATCTCAGCTGCAGCCACAGGTCAAGGAAAGATCTGGCTCGACCACAGAAACTGTCCGAGCCACTTCAGCATGGCCCGGGTCGACAGCGGGTCGCGGTGGCCCACAGACCTGTGCGGAGGGGAAGACCATCGACCTAGCCGCACCGGTCGGTGGGCCACGTACCCCGATCCCTTCACGGCGGGGCAGCGGTCAGGTGGTGATCTCGATGTGGCGGGGCTTGGTGCCTTGCGCCTTGGGGATGGTCACGGTCAGGACCCCTTCGGTCAGCGACGCGCTGACCTGGTCGGACTTGACTTCGGCGGGCAGCAGGGCCCGGTACTCGAAACGCCCGGTGCGGCGCGTGGAGCGGCGCAGCACGCCTTCGCGTTCGCTTTCCTTCAGTTCTCCGGTGATGTGCAGTTCCCGGTCGCCGACCTCGACGTCGATGTCCTCGCGCTTGAGGCCGGGCAGCTCGCATTCGACAAGGTACGCGTCGTCGGTCTCGCACAGGTCTGCGAGCGGGGCCCAGGCCATCGTCTCGGTCCATGTAGGCGCGGCGGCCTCCAGGAACCGGTTCATCCTCTCGAACAGCTCGTCGAATTCGGTGGCCATCGGCTCCCGCCACGGGAAGGCCCGCTCCAGCAGGCTGCCGTGCCGGTGTCGTACGGGCAGAGTCATCGCAGTTCACCTCCAAGGGGAGGGAAAGGGAACAGGACTGTCTGCTCCCTCCATACTGCTCGGCGGCAGCCCGCCGGTCGACCCCGGACAGCCGGCACAGGCGCAGCAGCAGCGGAACGGCCCCTTGGCTCCGGTCACTTCAAGCAGCTGCGTTTGGATGCCGGTTCGGGCAGCAGTTCGTGATCTTGGGGATCGTGGATGTTCACGAGAAACGCCGTCACTTCACAGCTGAGTCGGGTCAGAGGCTGATGCCGACATGGCAGGGCCGGATCGGGGAAGCCGGTCCTCATGGCAGCGGACGCGCAGTGGACCCTGCGGGAGCATCTGAAAGGCACGCGTGAGTGCGCCCGTGAGCTGCGGAGGACAGCTCGTCTGCTGATCGAGGAGAGCCGCCGGCTGCAGGACGAGAACTATCAGCTCAGGCATGAACACGCCTGCATCGTCGAGGCCAGCCGGACCCTCATGCAGTGGCGCCAGGGGCCGCCGGATCGGTGAGGGCGGACGGGTGTGCGGACGGACCGGTCACTGGGAAGGTCAGGGCGTGGCGGTTGTCGGCGATGGCGGAGGCTGGGCCGGAGCCTGCTGAAGGCTCACGCGGGAGGAGGCGGGCTCCGGCCGTCCGAAGTGTGCGGTGAGGTCGCTCGTTGCTCGGTGACTGGAGGCTGGGAGGGACGGATGCCCGCCCCTTCGGCAGCGCAGCCGAGAACGGTGTCGCCGCCGGGCGACAGCCCGCGATTCGGCCCGCACAGGCCGATCCAGCGGTGTTGAGGGGCTGGAGAGGAGTTCAGTCGGCCTTGGTCGGTTCTTCGGCCCGGGCCCGGGCGCTGGTCGGCCGCTCAACCCGATGGTCATGACGGCCTGTCTGTGGCAGGCGGTGCCGATGATCGTCGCAGCCGGTCGCGCTCTGTCCCACGGGTCCGTGCCCAGCCGGGCATCGGGCCGGCGCGGTGGGGGACTGCGCCCGGCGTGGCTTGCCCCCCTTGCCGTGGGCTTGGTACCGGGTCGTCTGGACCGTGCCGCGAGCCCGGCGCCCCACCGCGGCGGCTGCCCGCCGGGCTGGGGCCACTGGGTGGTGGTCACCGGTGCTGTTGGTGCGTGGCGTCGGCGGCGTACGCATACGAATGGCCGTGATCTTGTTCTCCGGCACCGGCATGGTCATGTTCGGGCTGCTGAAGCACGTCGGTACCGAGACCTCCGCGATCACCTCGGCGATCACGACCGCGGTGGCGGACGGCTCCCTCGCACGCAACCGTCTGATCGACGCCGCCGCGCACGTCCTGGCCGTCCGGCATGTCGACCTCTGTACCTGAGCCGACCGGGCGCCTTGGACAGGCGCTGTGGCGCCACGCGGCGGACGGGGTCACGCTGGAAAGCGGACACGGGTGGAGAGGGGACCGCAGCAGATCGTCGTCGGGCGTGCCGCTGATCGCGAGCGAACAGCGGCACAGAGGTCACGCCGGGAGGCAGGCATGACGAGTCAACCTGGTGTCCGGCCGATCGTGATGGGTGTCGATCCCGATCCTGCCAAGCGGGCCGCGCTGGCCTGGGCCGCCGATGAGGCGCACCGCCGGCGCCTGCCGCTGCGTCTGGTGCACGCCCAGGGCACGCCGACCGGCGGGTACCGGATGACCGAGGTGAGACCGTCGTGGGAGCGGTGGAACGCGGCACTGCACACGGCCGGGGAACGCACCCTGGAGCTGGCAGCCGCATTCGTCGCCGACCGCCACCCGGACGTGGAGGTGTGGACCGTCCTTGCGGAGGGGGACACGGCGTGGGTGCTGGGCGGGCAGGCGGAGGAGGCCGCGGCGGTCGTGCTCGGCTCGTGGCACCTGACACCCGCGCAGGAGCTTTTCGGCTCGACGGCCGTGGCCCTGCCGGTGGTCGCCCATGCGCGCTGCCCGGTGGTGGTCGTGCGGGAGGCGGAGCACATCACCCAGCAGCCGTCCTTCTTCGTGGTCGGTGTGGACGGCAGCCCCGCCTCGGTGGCTGCCGTGGACTACGCGTACGAGGAGGCGGACCTGCGCGGTGCCGTGCTGCGGGCCCTGTATGTGTGGCACCGGCCGCTCCTGGGCGTGCTGGACGAGGCGGCGGCGGTGCAGGAATGCCGCAGGCTCCTCTCGGAGACGGTGGCCGGCCGCACGGCCGCCCATCCGAACGTGGAGGTGCACCACGAGGTCGTGAGCGGTCACCCGGTCCAGGTTCTGGCCAAGGAGTCCGCGCATGCGCTGGGCCTGGTGGTCGGGACCCGAGGCCATGGCGGTTTCGCCGGCATGCTCCTCGGGTCCGTCAGCCAGGGGGTGCTGCACCACGCTCAGTGCCCGGTCATCGTCGTTCCGCATCCCAAACGCTGAACTGGAAGCGGGGACACATGTGCCCCCTGAGGTGCGGTAGGCGGGATCGCGCCGGGGAGCGGTGTCCGGGACAGGCGATCCAGTGACGGTGACGGCGTCGGTTCCCGGAGGGCGGCCCCAGGCGGCGGCCCATCTCATGGGTGCGATACCTCATGGAGCGTTCACAGCGGAACAAGTGGTGCAACCGCCCGCAGCGAGCGTACGCCGGAGCGAAGATCACTCCTGCCGGTCCCGTTCCACAACTTGTTCGCGGTAGTACGTGCGCCAGATCAGCCGGTGCACCCGCGTCCAGCGCGGTACGGATCGCACGCCGGGGATGAAGGGCACGAGCATCAGGCCCAGGCTGAGCAGCGCCATCAGACCCCAGATCAGGGCGTCGGCGTTGCCCGAGGACTTGAAGGGCTCGATCTGGTACCAGAAGGTGTACAGCCACAGCCACGCCTGGCCCGGGTAGTTCCCGGTCTCGTTCATCATCCCCACTGGTCACCGCCGAGGTGCTCGGCACGAGCCCGGGACTCCAGGTAGGAACCGTCGGAGAGGAAGAGCAGCGGGCGGGTGTAGTCGGTCTGGTAGAACTTGCCCTCCGCCTGGAGTTCGCCGTCCAGCGCGCCGCTGCGAGCCAGACCGAGCAGGCGCGAGGTGAGGACGGGGATCGGGCCGTAGTCGCCCTTGGCGGGGGCGCCGCCACCGGCCTTGGCCAGGGCATCGGAATAGGCCTTGGTCCATGCCTGCTGCCGGGCGGCCGGGGCGGCGGTCCAGGTGGCGAGGGCCGCGGTGACGGCGGGCGGTTCTGGGGCATCGCGCAGCGGGCGGAGCACGAAGTCGTTGGCCGTGTCTACCGGGATGCGGACCCCCGCGGCGCTCTGCAGCCCGACCGGGCCGAGTTTTTGCGCCGCGCCCGGCGTGTGGTTGTACGGCGGCCCGTACTCGGCCGTTCCATTGGTGCCGCCGAGTTCGGTCACGGCGGTCGCCGTGAAGTCGGCGCCGTCTGCCCGCGACCAGGAGGCCAGCGTCACCGGCTTGACGTCGGGCGAGGAGAAGACGGCGGCCAGGCCCGCGGTGAGCAGCGCGACCACGACCAGCGCGATCGTGAACTCCTTGATCAGGTCATACGGTCTGGTGGGGAAGGCGGCCGGGTCGGGCACGGCGGGCTTCCGGGGGCGCCGGTTCATCGCGCTGCCTCCCCCGTGGTTACGGCCGCGGGATCGGTGGCGTCGATCGGCGGGACGATCCCGTGTCGCCGGACCAGCAGGATGTGCCAGGCCGTCAGCAGGCCGAGGACGAAGGGCAGCAGGACGATGTGCCACATCAGCATCTGCCCGAAGTCCAGCACGTTGAAGAACGCCCCGATGCCGACCGAGTTGAGCCCGTCCTTGGCCTGCCCGGCGATCCACTGGGAGTCGAAGTTCTGCTGGACCAGGTAGCCGGTGAAGGCAGTACCGATCGAGGCGAAGAAGCACACCGTACCGGTGACCCAGGTCAGCGCCCGCCGACCGCGCCAGGCGGCCATGAAGAACTTGCCCCACAGGTGGATGACCATGAAGAACATGAACAGCTCGACACTCCACAGGTGCAGGCCGTTCACGTACTTGCCGGTCCCCGAGACGTGCCACCACGCGGGCCCCTTCAGGGCCAGCACCCCGCCGGTGGCCAGGACGACGATCAGCGCGGCCAGGGTGAGCACACCGAAGACGTAGATCCATGAGGCCATGTACGCGGGCTGGGTGTCCGGCAGCAGCTTGTCCGGAGGCAGCGCCCGCACCGCTCGCCGCCGGACCGCTCCGGTCCAGCCTCCGCCGGCCCCGCCCAGCTCGCTCATTGCCGACCTCGCCTCCGGGGGAAGGGCAGGAGCAGGGCAGCCGCGAAGACGATCAGCATCACCCCGATCACCAGGAGGTTGGCGACGGACAGTTGCACCACGCCCCAGTGCACATAGTGCCCGGTGCCGTTGAGATCGATGGGCGCGGAAAGCACGCGCTCGACGGAGTGCGGATGTCCTGTCATGGGCCGGCTCCCCTCGAAGTCTGAGAGCAAGTAGAGCGCCTTGTAAAACCCTCGGCCTGCTGACCCGGTCGGGCCATGGGCCGAACGGCTCAATCGGGCAAGAGCTGCCCTGTCCGCGGCGTATCCCTTCCTTGCTCATCCCGGTGAGATCTGCGCCAACGGCTCATCTCATTCGGCGAGTCGTCGGTAGCAGATGAGGGTGCAGGTCATGCCGTCCGAGCTGACGTGCGTCGGTCACGACCTCAAGCGCCGGGAGGCAGCTCTGCGAGGGACCTCGATACAGCGCCCGCCCGAACCCGAAGAACTGGCGATTCTCACCAAGCTCCGAATATTCGCGCACTGGGCGACCATGCTGCTTCGGGCGCTGCTCATGCTGACCAACACCGAGGTCGCCCACTGGCAGACGATCTTGTCCGCAGGCAGCCGCCCGCGACCTGCACGAGCACACGATCAACGACCCACACGAGGCCCGTGACCAGCAACTTCAAGTTGGCGAAGGCTCATTGCGAGGGGAAGTCACGGTGGCAGCGCGGAGTATCTGCGCCGGTTCAGGACCTGTGGTCGCCTTGGGGAGGGTGGTTGGCGGTCAGGAACAGTTCGCGGGCGAGGACGGCGCGGGCGGTCTCCAGCAGCGGCTGGCCAGTGTGGAAGGGCGGACGCTGCGACAGGGTGCGGAATCCCATCATCCGGTTGCGGGCCGAGTCCGGATGGACGGCCTGCGTAGGGGTGGGGGAGCGCGATGGCGTACGGCTCTTTGACCGAAGGGTGGCTTGGGCGGAGTACGCGGGGCCGGCGGATCGACACGGGTCGGCGTTCGGCTGCGTCGGGGACGCTCCGCGCAGGCTGCCCCGGGCTGCGGTGGGTGGGAACGACGACGGAAACCTGCGAGGTGGGCTCCCTTCGCCGGCATGGTCCGGATCAGGTGGTGGAGGTCGCCGTCCGGTCTTTCGACCTTCCGGCCTCTCAGTCCGCCCGTCGACATTTCGACCCCCTCTCCTGACAGGGGCGGAATCTCCCTTGTTGGAGGCGGCCGTTCCGGGCGGACTCCCTCGCTCGCCCCGCAGGCTGCTTCCAGCTTATGTCTGCCCCCGTGCTTGCACAGGGCTGGACGGTGCCGGGCGTGAGGGCCGTTCGGCCCCGTTTCTCGCAGGTGGGGTGGGCAGGAGTGCCCGGTGGGCGAGGACATCGTGGACGGGGCGCCGGGGCGTCGGGTGGGGGTGAGCGTGGTAGCCGAGCCGGAGGACCACCTGTTGGTAGTGGTTGGTCATGGCTGCCGGGCGCAGTTGTTCTCGCAGCTCGGGCAGTTCGAGCGGCTGGGTGTGGAAGGCGGCCGAGACGTGGTGGGCGGCGGCGTGCAGCAGGACGCGTTGAAGGCCCTGCCCGGCCCGCAGCCAGTCGTCGCGCCGGTCGCATCCGGTGCTCAGCACGGTGGCCAGACCGAGGCTCCGGCGGGCGGCGGGCGGCATCTCCTTGTCGCCGTAGCCCATCCTGGCGTGGGCGGCGAAGTCGCGTCCGGCGAAGGCGGTGGAGTCCGGGTCGCGCGGGTAGGCGTCGGCGGGTACTCCGTCGCGGCGAAGGCTATGGGGCGGCGGGGTCCAGTTGGCCAGCTCCGCGGTGTACGCGGGGTGATCGCGTTGACGGGTCTCCGCGGCGCGGATGAGTGCGGAGAGCCGCCGCAGCTCGTCAGTCCGGGTCAGCGGCCACAGGTCGGTGTTCTCGTGGTGGGCGTGTTCCCGCAGCTCGTCGATCAGGGTGGCGGGGAGCGGGTCGGTCCGGAACGGGCCGCGGTGGGTGTGGCGGTGGAGGAGCGTGGCGTACATCGCCTCCCCCGCGGTGGTGGGCCTGGCGTACGGTCCCCAGCGGATGGAGGCGAGGAGATCTGGTGTGGCGGGGTCGGGGAAAGCGTGTACGTGAGGCAGGAAGCCGAGGTGGCGCATGGCCAGGAGCACGTTGAACAGGGCGGCGCCGCAGCTGATGACCAGCTCGCGGCCGTCCCGGTCGGCGACGGGGAGGCGGCGCGAGGCGTCGGTGTACAGCTGCAGTTCGCCGTCCTGGTGCACGAAGCGCCAGGGCTGGGTGTTGTGGAGGGACGGCGCAGTGACGGCCGCGTGGACCAGGTAGTAGGCCGCGTGGTCGACTGGCGTGCGGGTGGGATTCGTCATGGCCGGTACTGCCGTTTCAGTCGTCGAGTTCGTCCTTTCCGCTTCCACGGGAGAATGTGGCGGGCAGGACGCGGGAGGGCCGTTGGGTGCGGACTCTGACGGCGAAGGGCTTGCACCGGCCGTCGTGCCCCGGGGTGCGTCGTCGGAGTCGGAGCGGTGAAGGCGACACCGTTCGGCCCCCGTTTCTCAGTCGGGGATCTCGTCGGCTTTACCGACGACGAGGGCGAACAGGTCGGTGATTCCGGCGAGCGTTGCCGTCTGGAGTGCCGCTGCGGGCACCGGTGCGCCGTCCGGGCCGGCGAGGTCGCGAGTGGCGGTGGCGGCGGCCACGATGGTGGGGTGGTAACCCAGGTTGAAGGCGTCACGGGCGGTCGAGTTGACGCACATGTGGGTCATGAACCCGGCGAGGACGAGGTCGTTTCGTTGCGTCTGTTGCAGACGTTCGTCCAGGTCGGTGCTGAAGAACGAGCTGGGGTGGTTCTTGACGATGACGGGTTCCCCGGGGTGCGGTGCCACTTCGTCGCTGATCCGGCCGATGGAGGCGGTGACGTCGTAGGGAGAGCCCTTGCCCGCGTCGTGCATGACGTGGACGACCGGGATGCCCAACGCCCGTGCCCGGGACAGCAGATGGGCCGCCTCGGCGAGTGCCTCCTCGACGCCGTCGAGTTGCATGACGCCCTGCCGATAGGTGTTCTGGCAGTCGATCATGATCAGTACGGAGTCCTTGAGCGCCGCCGGCCGGTCGCTGAGGCCGAGCAGGCCACGCAGTGTGATGGATGAAGACATGGTCCTCAACTCCCTTGTCCGATGATGAGGTTAGGACCGCTGACGCTGCACTCACGCTGCATGCCCGGTGGACCGGATCGGAGTGAACGGCAGGTGCGCCGCCCAGCGACGCCGGGAGGGCGCTGGCGTGCAGGACCCGAACCCGGGCTCCCCGTTGCTGGGCCAGTTCGAAGGCGAACCGCCCGGCGTCCGTATCGGTGTCGTCGGCCACACCCACCAGCACGGTGCCGTGTTCGAGCAGGCCGTACGCCGCCCCTCCCCCGCACCACGAGCAGCGGGCCCACGCAGTGGACAGCCACCGCAGGCTCACGGAGTCCGCCAACGGCCCGGTGACCTCGCCCGGGCCACGATTGCCGATGACCGCCAGCGCGGCGTGTGCGCCGCGGCACACCAGTGCTGCCGCCGCCGGCTCCGGGCTCAGGACCGGTGTCACGTCCAGCTCGGGAGCACGCTCGCGAACCCGCTCGACGGCGGACTCCAGCACACCGTGCGCACGGTCGATGAGAGAGGGCGCGCCCTCTCCGCTCGGCCCGGCTTCGGCATGCTTGGCCCACGGCCAGCCCTGCAGGACTTCCAGCGGCGCGTAGCGAGCCCGCGCCTCCACGATCGCGTGGTCCAGGGCACGCACCGCCTCGGCCGATCTGTCCACTCCGAGCAGCACATGCCTGCTCCCGGTGCGTACTTGCCGTAGTCCCAGAGGGTCTGGCACTCGTCCAGCATGTTCACTTCCCGCCGATGCTCGTCCTTGTCCGCCGTGTTTGTGCTGCCGGATGCACCGTGCCCTGCCTGATCTGGTGGCCATGGGCAAGCCGCCGGGGACTTGGTCCGGACGTATCTGCTGCCTGCCGACAGCAGATGCCCACCGGGGACATGAACGTTGTGTTCGGCATCAGAGTTCGCCCCCCTTTCTCTTCCTCCTGGTCCGACGGGACTTTCCTCCGCGGCAGACCCGCGGCGTGGGACCGCCGGTCCGGCCGACGGCATGCCAGGTCGCTTCTCCGCCCTCAACACCAGCGTGGTGCGCTCACGTCACGCGACGCACGGGCCCAGTGGGCACTGGTCCGGCCGATCGGTCCAACGGCGTCGAACACAAGACGCCCGCGCATCGGCAGTGCGGAGACTCCTCCGGGAAGTCCGGCACCCGCACGCCGCACCTCGCGGACGTTGCACGGGGCCGTGGCGAAGACGCGGGAGGAGCCCATCGCCAACGCCTGCAAAGAGGCCCGCGCTTCGCCGCACACGGGGCGAGGGCGTGGCAGATGAACAGGGCGACGTGGACCACGTCGCGACGATCGCGACGGCTTGGCCAAGCCAAGGATCGCCCGCTGGGTCGACGAGTTCGGGCACCCCGTCCGAAGGGGGATCGGGACGAACGGCCCGGTCGGGTCGTGCCGTTGGGCCCTGGCCCGGCGCTGGAAACACGGTGTGGGGTGTCCATGAGTATGGCCCCGGTCGAGTGCGTGACGAGGAGGTGCCGTTCATGGCGGACAAAGGAGAGCCTGACACCGTGAAGGCCGTCGGGGATGGTGACACGGCGAGCATGTCCGGGCTGACCGGCGAGCGGGTGTGGCGGCAGATCGCGAAGGCGTCGTTCGCTGTCCTCAGCCATGTCACGCCGACGGGCGAGCCCCGATCGAGCGGCGTGCTCTACGCCGTCGCCGGGCGGCGGCTGTACACGGTCGTCGCGCCCGACAGCTGGAAGGCCCGGCACATCACCGCCCACGGGCGCGTCGCGGTGACGGTGCCGATACGCCGGGGCGGGCTCCTCGCCCTGCTGATGCCGATCCCGCCCGCCACCGTCAGCTTCCACGCCACGGCGACGGTCCATCCGGCGGACGCGCTGAAGATCCCCGAGGAACTGGCGAAGAAACTGCCCGCCGGACGGCTGGCCGGGAGCCGGATCATCGAGATCGTCCCCGACGGCCAGTTCGTTGCCTACGGGTTGGGCGCGACCCTGTTGCAGATGCGGCACCCGGACATCGCGCGGGCCCGCGTGCCGGTGGGATAGCCGCCACCTCGACCAGCTCAACGGGCCCGGCGCGGCACTGCGGCGGCTGGCGGTGCCCGTGCGGTCATGGCCGGTGTGCTGTCCGTACTGAGCAAGGCCGTCCTGTTCGTGGCCGGCGTGGTCGCCGCAGGCTGGCGGGGCTGCGCACCGTACTGCTCCCGCTTGTCGTCCTGCTGCCGGTGCTGGGGATCGTCCTGGCGGTGTTCGGGGCGTCCCGCTCGCCGGCTTCCGTGGGGTGGTGGAGCGGACGTGGGAGCGAGCGGGTCTGCGCTCGCGTCGCATCCGGCAGGGGCAGCAGGCGCTGGCCCGCCTGGTCGAGCAGGCCCGTGGCCTGCGAGCATGGTGGCGCCCGTTCACGCTCGCCTTGCTGAACTGGGCTCTCGATGTCGCCTGCCTGGCCGCCGCCCTGTGGGCGCTGGACGTCGGCGTGCCCTGTCACGGGCTGCTGCTCGCCTACGCCCTCACCCAGATCCCCGGCAGTCTGCGGCTGACTCCTGGCAGCCTCGGCGTGGTGGAGACGAGCCTGTCCGCGCTCCTGGTGCTGAACGGCCTGCCGTCGGCCTCGGCGATCGCCGCGACGCTCCGGTACCGGGCGGTGAGTTTCTGGGCCGGGTAGCCGATCGGCTGGGTGTGCCGGCGTGTGCCGGCTTGCCCTAACCCTCCGGACACGTGGCCGGTCACACCGGTGACGGGTGCCACCCGCGGCGGCAACTCGCTGTGTCAGAAGGCGCCTTGCAGGAGACGGCGGAGAGCGGGACACTATTAATGCAAGGAGAACTGCGTTTGTGGGGGTGAGAGACTCATGCTTCTCCCCGAAGGCTTCTGGATGTCGTTCACGCTCATCGTGGCGGCCGGCATGGCGGCCACGGCTGTCGCGGCTGCGCTGATCGCGGCACTCGCGTCCGGGCGCACCGCAGCTCACCCGCACGGAACCTCCCGCCCGGTGAGCCCCCTGCCCACCCCGGCGATCAGGTCCCCGCACGCGGGGCACAGTGAGCAAGTGCCGGGGCCCCACCGGCGAGCGGGCTGATCCGGCCCCAGACAGGAGCCATCCAGCCGTGGCCTGCGTTACGTTGGCCCAGTGTCGGTCCTCGGACACAACCACTGACGATACGGTGATGAGGGCCTCGACCTTACGGTCGCGGTCCTCTTTGCGTGTTCGTAACTGATGGTGATGCCGAGGGCTTCGTAGAGCGGGCCTTTCTTGTCGACCTCGGCCGTCTGGATGCGCTGTGCAATGTCTCCAAGGCTGTCAGTGATCTCGCGGATCTGCTGGGCGTCGAGTGGGGATTGCTTCTTCCGGGTGAGGGTGGGGAGCGCGTCGAGATTCCTCTGCGCCGTCTCCTTGTCTTGCTGTGCTGCGTTGATCCACTGGGTGACGACGGCTGGGTCCGCTCCGGCTTCGAGGGCTGCCTGGTAGCGGGCGAGTCGTCGCTCGCAGTCCTTGATCGCCTGGCTTGCCTGGGCCTGCTCGGGTGTGTGGGTTTCTGCGGTGCTCGCCGCGGCGCTGGCATGGGTGAGGGCGGTGAGGGTGACGGTGAGCCGGTCGGGGGCGAAGGCCCGGGCGATCCACTGGTCCAGGGCACGGCACACCACGTCTTCGCGCAGGTTGACGGTGCGCGGGTGGGTGAGGCCGGGGTAGAGGGCTTGTTCCTGGTCTTTGAATTCGCAGCGGTAGTAGACGTGGTTGCGGATGGTGGCGGGCTGCATCTTGCGTCCGCACAGGGTGCAGCGGACCCGTCCGCGCAGGGCGTAGGGGCGTCCGCCTTGTTTTCCGGCTCGTTCCTGGCGTCCCTGGTTGCGGGCGCGCTGTCTGCGGAGGGTTTGGACGGTGTCGAACCGGTTGGAGCTGATGATCGCTTCGTGGGCGGGTTCGTTGGAGCGGATCCACTCCCCGACCGGGTTGTGGGTCATGCTGGTGCGGTGGCCGAGGGTGACGTCGTCGACGTCGAGGAGGCGTTCTTCCTTGCGTTGCTTGTTCCAGATCTCGTAGCCGGTGTAGCGGGGGTTGATGATGATGGCGCGCACGGCGCCCTGCTGCCACGCGGTCTTCTTGCGGTGCGGGTTGCGGGCGGCGTCGTGGGCGGAGGGACAGGGGATGCCGTCGCGGGTGAGCTGAGCGGCGATGGCTTTGTCGCTCATGCCGTCGATGTACAAGCAGAAGATCCGCTGCACGACGGGTGCGGCGGCGGGATCGGGTTCGAGTTTGTGGATGCGCTGGCCGACGGCGGCTTTGGAGGGGTTGGGGTGGGGTCCGGCGTCAGTGATCCGGTAGCCGTAGGGAGGTCTTCCGCCGAGGTAGCGGCCCTGGAGCTGGGCCTGGGAGCTCATGGCGGTCCGGACCCGGATCTTGATGCGGTTGCGTTCGCCCTTGCTCATGCCGCCGAAGACGGACATGACGAGGTCGTGGGCTTCATTGTCCGGGTCGATCGGGCCGCCGATCTCCGGGACCCACAGGGGGATGTGGAAGTGGACGAAGACGGGGAAGGTGTTGCCGAACTGATTGCTGTAGAAGGTGCGCTGCGGCTCGCCGATCACGACGGCGTCGAAGCCGCGGTTGGGGTTGCGGAGGGCCTGGAGGAGGTCGTTGGCGCGTGGGCGGCGCTGCCAGGGAAGCGAGCGGCTGTGGCCGACATCGAAGTACTCGGTGACGATGTGACCGCCGGCGGGTTCGATCAGGGCTCGGGCGCGGGTGAGCTGCCAGTTTCTGGAGGCCTCGGGGTCTTGGAGGTCCTCGGTCGAACAGCGTCCGGCGAAGGCGAAACGGATCACGTGCGGTGAGACTCCCGGTGCGGGCGCGCGGCATGGGCGCGCTGCGGGTGTTATATGGCGTTCTGTCGTACCTCGAATGGGGGAGAAGAGCCAGCGGCGGCCGGCGTCTCTCGGTTAGCCGTTGCCGGGCTCGGGGTGCTGCTGGCTCGAATCGGCGATCAGGATGCGAAGGAGCTGCAGAAGGGCGGCAGCGACCGGCTCAGTCACCTCGGGCGGCTCCTCGGGGAGGACCACCTGGGTCCGCCCCGAGGAACCCGGGCCCGGGTCCTGCTCGGATGCCGGCTGGGGGTACGTGCGGTTGGGCGCCGAGGCCAGGGAACTGGGCTGTCCCTTGCATGTCCCCTATAGAGATGTCGCACGGCAGATTTGCCATCTTGCGGCGGCCAAGGACTTGTTGGAGGCCAGCTCGGCGGCCAAGGACTGCGTCAAGGGCGAGGCATCGATGGAAGATCGCGTAGAACTACGTGATGCAGGGCGGAACGTGGTGGAGTCCGCTTCAATGTATAGGCCACGCATTAACGTGGGTTCGGCGAATTGGCAAAACGCCAGGTCAGGCGGAGTCGACCCGAATTCGGGTCGACTCCGCTCACGCGCCCCTGGCTGGATTTTGGCTGGATAAACTGACGCTTCGTCACCTGTTGTCGTCCGTCCTTCCCCGCACGCTGGCTGGATCGCTGCTGGATGTAGCTGAACGGCGAGTCGGTTCGGAGGTGCGGCCTGTATGCCCGCGTGGGCCGAGCCCTTCGGGTAATCGCGCCCTGGGGCCTGGATGCGGCGAACGGCCATGTCGTTGCCCCCACGGACCGGTTGGCTGGACGTCATGGCTGTCCCGAGGCCGCACGTGGCCGCAGGTTCGAGTCCTGGGCGGGGCGCGTCGCAGAAGGATGGCGGTCTGAACTGGGCGTTTCGGTGGGGAAACTCGTCGTTGAGGGGAGCTTCTGCCCTACGGCGCGGGGGAGGGCGGCCCGGTGAGGCGGCCCGTCGGACGGCCCGGAGCCGATCTGGAGATGTGGGTTCGGTGTACGGGAGCGTTGGTGGTCGCGGGGGTGGCGGCGTATGCCTCGTATATCCATCGGAGTGAGTTCGCGCTGCAGGGCGGGGCGGATCGGGTCAGTGCGTCTCTGTGGCCGCTGTCGGTCGACGGTTTGCTCCTGTTGGCGACCGCTGGTGTCCTGAAGCAGCCAGCCGCGTGTGACCGGCGCACGCGGTATGTGGTGCGGCTGGCTTTCCTCCTCGGGATCGCTGTCTCCCTCGCGGCCAACATGGCCGCGGCGCCTGCCCTGGCGTGGAAGCCGGTCCTGGTGGCGGGGTGGCCGCCGGTGGCGCTTCTGCTCGCGGTGGAGCTTCTTGCCCACCGCTCCGGCGATCAGACGGAGATTGCAATTGCGGAACCACGCGTGGACGAAGGTGCCGGAGTTGGTGATCCACTCTTTGTGCGCGCCCGGCAAGTGGACGCCCGGCACCGGGAGTTGCATCAGCGGCCCGTGTCGGCTGAGTCGCTGCGTAAGGAATTGCGCATCGGCGCGGCACGGTCGAGGGAGTTGGTCGCATTGCTGCGCGCGAGCCGCAATGGCCACGTTCATGGTTGAGTCTCCGGCATACAGCCCGACTCGTCTGCCCCATGGCCCTGACCTGGGAGTTTACCCAGGTCAGGGATGTCTTTTGTTGAGGGGGTTCCCCTTCTACCTGCCCATTCCCAAGAGTTCCCGCGTAACTGTGCAACGGTTGTGAGATGCGGGAACGGCCAGTAGAGCGTGACTTGGCTCGTCAGACGTGCTGTCGAGTGAGCGGTTGCAGGTTCGAACCCTGGAACGGGATGAGCGAGGAGAAAGGCCTGACCGCGCCGGCGGCGAGGGTACCGATGGCGACGTGACCGACGCTGCGGCCAGACCAGAACTGGTCACGGTCACCCCAGTGTTCCGCCTTCCTCCGCTGGACCGCGCACACGAGTAGAGAAGGGTGCACGGAGGGGCTGTCGTCGGTCTCTCAGAACACAGGCCCTGTGGATACCGGTGTCCTCCGGCGTCAGGCACTGCGCATGTGTCGATGCCGTCGTCAGTCGTTGGCAGTCTCGGCCTCGTCGTCCGGCGTCGTGGACAGCCCGGCCGCGTCGGCGAGGTCTGGGTCCTCCAAGCTCTGGTTTCCAGCAGGTGTGTCCGACTCCTCGCTCGAAGTCCGGTCGATGTCGGCGAGTGTCGGGAGGACATATGCCTGGGCCAGCCCCGCGAGGTGGAGGGGGAGGGGGAGAGACAGGGCGGCGGCGTAGTCCGGGGCCTGCCGGAGCTGGTGCATGGCGAGGGCCAGAGCCTCGGGGTCGTCGGGCTTTTCCAGTACAGGGGCCGCTGAGTCGTCGTCTTCGTGGCAGCCCAGTACCGCGATCTCCACCAGGGTCGGGTTCCAGGCGCTGGTGCCCGCCTGCGAGGTGAGGTTGCCTGCCGCGTTGACCCGTGTGGCGAGGCGGTCGAGTGCGGGGGAGATTGCATGGGTTCCTGGGCGTTCGGTGGTGCTGTAGAAGACCCGCTCGCGCGACGAAGCCCCGTCGCTGTACCGCTGCTGTGGATTCTGTGCCCAGAAGCCGGCCGGCTGTCCGTGGGGCTTGCCCGGGTCGGCCAGGCCCCACCATTGGGCGCTCTCGCGACCGCCGCACCCGCGCACACGTACGAGGCGGAGTTCGTCGTCCAGCCGGCCTGCCGAGGCATGGCCGGTTTTGATCAGGTCGCGTTCGGTCTGGCCGTCCTGGAGCCATGGCCAGTGCAGTCGGCTGTTCTGAGCGTGGGTGATCAGTGCGGTGGGTTGTCCTCGGAGGGAGTGCAGCACGCGCTGGAGGAATGCCGCGGTCTCCCTGCGCTGTTGGGCGAGGTTACTGCGCCACTGCTTGCCGGTGACCCGAGGGGCATCGGGACGCGCGTCATCGTCTGAAGTCTCGGGTTCCGTGAACGCTTCGGGGCCGATCTCCGCCTGTTTCACCAGACCGAGGAGGAACTGCGGATAGGGCACCCATTCCCCCGCGGTGTCATCCCAGCCGCGTACAGCCGCGAGGCCTTCCCCTGCCGGGAGCGGGGTGACGAGCACGGCCACAGGCAGGTGCTTGGGCAACCGGGTCGGGCCGTCCTTGCGACGTTTCACCATCCACACCGCCGCGTATTGCAGCGAGTCCGGAAGATCGTCACCGAGGGTGTGCTGGGGCAGGACGCGGACGCCGAGCTGGCGCAGTCCGTCGAGCCACGAGCTGTACGTGCGGTGGTCGAGGCTTTCCGCATTGTCGATCTGCCGGTCGGTGGACGGGGTGACGACGAACTGAGTCAGCAGGCCCGCGTCGGCGCACCCGAGGCGGATGGCGAACTTGGGGTCCGTCGACGCCGGGCGGAAAGTGCTGCGGTGTGCGACTTCCACGAGGGCGAGTTCAGGGCGGGAGGGGTCCGCGCCGTCCGCGCGCAGCCAGGCGCGCAGGGCGCGGCGCCGTTTGGCAACGGCTGCCGCGAGCGCCGCGCCTTTGCCCTTGGCCACCGGGTCGGGCACGAGCCGGTCGCCCAGTCCGTCGGCGAGGGGCAGGCAGCGCAGCCGGAGTGTGACCTCCGCCGTCCGCCACTCCAGGACGACCGGTGCTCCGGGCGTGGCCTCGTCGAAGTCCCGGTCGGTGACGTGGGCGGCACTGGCGCCGCCGTCGCCGTCGAGGCCCAGGGCTTTGGCGAACTGTTCCACTGCCTCGCCGCGTACCTCGGGCGACTGCCACAGCAGACGGGCCTCCACTACGGGCGTGCCGGCCTGTTCCGGGCCGTGGGAGGCGATCCGGGCCTGTGCGGCGAGTGCCACGCGCCGTGCCTGGGTCTCGCGCAGCAGCTCGGCCTTCTTGGCCTCGTCGGTTCTGGGCTTGGGCCGTCGGTTCTCCGGCGCGCCGATGCCCTTGCCGCGTCCGCGCGTGAGGTCGGGTACTCGGGCCAGTGTTTCAGGGAGGGCCTGCTCAGCCCATTCGGTGAGCTGGGCTCGCTGGTTGGGCATGAAGCCGGTGCCGATCTCATGCTTGCCCATCCTGGTGCTGTGGACCACGGCGCCGCGGACGCCGCGGCCCTCGCTGATCCAGGAGACCGGTTCGGTAAGGAGCTGTTCGGGGTCGGGGAAGTTGCCGGCGAGGCTGAGGCCGCGCAGGATGCCGGCGGTGTCGTTCTCCGACCAGACGAAGGTGTCGGCGGCCCTGTCGCGGCGCAGGCGTGCCAGTGCGTAGCGTTCGGTGGCCGGTGCGCCGGGCAGCCAGGGGATGGTGGGCCGCAGGTAGACCGTGGTGGCCTCCCGGTAGGGCAGGTTGAGGCGTTTGGTGGTGGCCCGAGGGTGGGTCGCCCAGCGGCGTACACCCCAGTGCAGGTGGAGCCGCGGCCTGGGGTCGAACGGCGTGGTGTGCAGGGAGATGTTCAGGATGACGGAGAACCACCACTCCTTGCGTTTGACGGTCCGGCACAGAGGCTGCGACATGAGTTCCGCACCCTGGTCGCGAGGTCCGCGGGGCAGCGCTCGGAACCGCAGCTCCCCGCCCTCGAACGGGAAGGGATCGAGGGTCAGGATGCGGCGTGCCAGGGCGTCGGTGGCGAGTTGGAACTGGCGCGGTTCCGGGGCGGCGGTGCCGCCCTGAGTGGTCGGGGTGGTGAGAAGTTCGACGCCGGTGACCGGCTGCCACTCGGGCAGGTTCCGCTTCAGCTCGGTGCTGCTCGCGAGCAACAGTGAGCGGAACCGGGGATCCTGTGCGGAGTCCTTGGGACCGAGGGTACGGAGCCAGGCATCGAGGAGTTGCTGCATGGAACGGCCCGGTAGGGGGTCAGGTGCTGAGGCCGGTACGTACATCCAGAAGTCCTCGGCGGCCTGCGGCCCCGGCTCGACGGGGATACGTGGTCGGGGGCGGACGATCACGTCGGGGGCGAGGGTCTGGAGCACGCCGTCGAGTCGGCGGGTGGGCAGCGTCTGCTGCCGCTTCTCCTCGTCCCGCCCGTGGTTGTGCAGTTCGAGGAGTCCGGCATGCCAGTGTTCGGGGAAGGGGAGTGCGTGGAAGTCTTCGGTCCAGGGGTTGCCCTCCTCGGCCAGGTGGTACGCGGATCGGCGGATGTTCTTGTACATGTCGGTTCTCCCTGCGATGTCCATGCGTAGGCGATGGGGTAGATCGCCAACAGCGCTGCTCGGGGCGGTGGTCGACGTGTTTCAGTCGACCGGTCGCGGGCCGGGTGACGTCCCCATGGCGCACAGTGCTTCGTAGAGCGGGCGGTAGAGCAACTGGACGAGTGCGGCGTCGGCGGGATCGGTGCACGCGCCGTACCAGACGGCGTCGGTGTCCGTGTCGGTCTGGGCGAAGTACGGAGCCAGAACGTCCCTTAGCCTGACCAGCAGCCCCGGGTCGCCCGAGCGGCGTGGACGCCGGTTCTGGCCAGTGAAGGGCGCTTGTCCCGCAGCGAGTCGGGGTGCGAAGGCAGCGTCGACGAACACGACGCGGGCGGGCACGCCACCGAGGACGAGGCGCCCGATGACCTGCCAGATGGTGACGAGCTGGTCCCAGACGAAGGACTTCTTCTCGTCATCGGAGAGCGAAGAGTAGATGTAGGGCCGTGACAGCACGTGCCGCCAAACGCCGCGTGCGGTGGTCCTGAAAGCACTGCTCGCCGCGTTCAGGTCCCCCGCCTGGGTGACCATGTCGCTGAACGTCCCTTCGTCCGGCAGCTTCAGTTGACCGCGTACGAACCGCGTCGCCCAGTCGTTGATGGCGAAGACCGCCAGGGAGAGGTCGTCGGGGCGGGGGTGCGGGCGGACCAGGAAGAACACCGTCCCGAACGCCGCCACCTTCTCCTCGCCGGGCCGCTGGGGGGTGGTGAGGATGTTGTGCCCTCGCTCCACGGCGAGGAGGGGCGCCACGAGCAGTTCGGCGTCCGGGTCATCGGCGAAGGACGCGAGGTCTCCACGCCGGACCGCTCCCGCACCCCATCCCGTGCCCGGCGTCTGGCTCCGCGCCGGTGCCGTCCCGTCGATGGCGGCCTCCAGTTCGGCGTCGTCTGCGGCCAGGACGCGGACCCGGCCACGCCAGCGCGGGATCTCGTTCAGGGTGGTGGCGGCTACCTTGGCTTCCGCGTAGCTGCCCACCAAAAGCAGGGCACGCTTGCGGCGCTGGTCGGGGATTCGGGCGAGTTCGCTCTGGAGAGGGGAGGAATTGCCGTCGCTCCGGGACCGGGCGAGCCGGTCGATCATCAGGCGCAAGACATCCTCGCGCTGGTCGGGGCCCTGGCCGGAGAGCCGGATCGGCTGTCCTGCGGCGTCGTAGAGGAACTCGGTGCGGAACACGGTCTCCCGGATGGCGTCGAGAGCCTTGCGCTGCGGCTTCAGCACGGCGCGGACGGGAGCGAGGACATGGGCCCGGGTAGAGGTGCCGGCCCAACTGGTGCCCGACATCAGCAGCACGTGTGGGCCTGCCTTCCCGAGGCCCGGGTCGGCGCCGAGCTGAGGAAGTCCCAGGAGCAGGAGCAGTTCCCGGCCCACGCCCGCGCAACGGAAGAAGCGCAGGGTGCCGGTGCGGTGTCCGTCCTCGTTGCGCGCGGCAGCCCGTTCGTCCACCAGGTACTGGAAGCCCAGGACGTTGCCCATGGGCGCTTCGGGCAGCAGTGGCGCGTAGTCGAGCGGCGGGCGGCGGGTCAGCTCGTGGGCCGCCGAGTCCAGCCGTAGCGCGGCCTCCACCTGAGGCCAGAGGAACGTCACCCGGTCCAGCCGTTGGTGTAGGGCGGCGAGGACGAGGGTGAACTCCAGCCGCCGCGCGTTGAGTTCCCGCCACTCCTCGGTGAGCGGTACGTCCTCGGGGGCGGGCTCCTTGCCTCGCTCGGCAGCGGGCATGGGGCGCTGTTCCGGGCCCGGCGCTCCGACCAGGAGGGAGTCCAGGAGCGCGCGGACACGGCGCCGTGTCTGTTTCTCGTCGAGGGTGTGCAGGACGTCGTGGGCAAGGGCGGTGAGTTCGTCGGCGGGGGTCCCGTAGGGGCCGCGTCCGCCGAGCGGATCGTCGCGGAACGTGTCGAAGAACCCGGTGATCTCGGTGCGTCGCCGCGCCCAGGGAGCGTCGGGGACGGTGGAGTCGCCATCGGCCCCGAGCCCATCCTCGTCCTCGTAAAGTGCGCCCTCGTCCTCGACGTCCCGTTCGTTCGTGCTGTCCGGTCGCCCGGTGGCCTCGCCTCGCGCCAGCGGGTACCAGGCGTGCAGAAGCTTCTCCTGGAGAGTCCACGCACTGAAGTAGTCGATCTGCGCCCAGTCCCGCAGGCTTCCGTCGTCGATGAGCATGGCGTACAGCCGGTCCGCGGCGGAACCTACGACGTCCAGGGCGGCGGACCACCGTTCCACGTCCTGGTCGGAGAGCTGCAGCCGTCCCTGCCGGGCGAGTTCGGCGATCTCGTGGGTCTGCAGCTGGTCGAGCCAGGAGTCGGAGACACCGGTGGTGACGAGCGTGGCCGACGGGGCGAACATCTGGTCGAGCTGCATCTGTACGCGGTCGGCCTCGTCGACGACGACGATGTCGCTGCGCAGGCAGGCCAGCTCCAGATAGCGCAGGCGCTCGGCGTTGAGCTGCCGCGGAACCGCCGTCTGGACGAGACTGGCTGGGTTGGCTACCCAGATCAGCGCGTCCACGAGGTCACGCGCGGCGGAGTGCCGGGGGCAGACGCTCCACAGGGGGCAGGCGTGCGGGGTGCCCAGGTCCTCCTCGTCGGTGTCGGTGTCGTCCGTGGCGCCCTCCCCGTCGACGGCGCCTCGGGCTCGTTCGAGCTCGCGTACTGCGCGCTCGGCCGCGGGCTCCTCGGCGGTCCCCTGGCGCCGGGTGGGGTGAAGAGCACCGCAAGGCGCGTCGGTGTAGCGCAGCGGCTCGGACGTGTCGAGCGCGCGCAGGGCATCCAGCGGACAGGCGGTGCTGAGGTGGGCGAAGACTGGTCCGGTGTGCGCCAGTAGTGAGTGTTCTCCCCGTGCAGCGAGTCTGCGGTGCAGCCGCTGGGTGTGCTGGGGCCGCGTCGTGCCCCCCTGCACCAGGGCGGCGCTCAGGCCGAGCGTGCGGAACAGCTCGGTCAGCGTCAGCTGTTCGGCCACGTCGCCGACGACGAGAGTGATCCGCAGGCCGTTGTGGTACGCCCAGACGGCGAGCAGGGTCATCAAGGTCGACTTGCCGGCGCCGACCATGCCGACGAGGTGGGTGAGCCGGTCGAGCGGCAGGGCGGACGCCGCTTCGAAGACTGTCCCGTCCGGGGTACGGGTGTCGAGGTCGAGTTGAGCGAGACGCTGCTCCCAGTTCCCCGCCTTGAGCCCACGCCGCTGCTCCTCCGCGTCCATCCACCGTGCGATGTCGGCGAGTTCGTCGAGTGGCACGTCGAGGGGGCCTGCGGTGGCCGGGCGTTCGGCGGTGAGAGGGTGGCCGGGGAAGGGGTCCCGAACGAGATCGTCGGGGACAGTGACGGAAGTACGTCGGTTACGGCGGTCCATGAAGCGGTGCTCGCCCGCCTCCGCCGGGGGAAGCGCCTTCGTGGCGAAGCCAGGGAGTTTCGCGAGAGCGTCGTCGTAGGTGGTGAAGCGGTCGGCCGCCACCTTGAGGGGGACCCGATAGGCGGGCTCCCCGGCTGCCGGGACGCGGTACGCGCGCAGCCGTTCGGGCAATTCCAGGTAGGCGTCCAGGCTCTGCTGCCACATCCGGCCGCGGCGCATCGGCCAGAGCAGGTGACGGGCCGCGGCCAACGCGACCTGTTCGGTGGTGCCGGTGCCGAGCTTCGAGGCTCGTGCGAAGGCGAGGCCGTAGCCGCCGAGGAGCGTCCACGCCCCGGCGGCAGCGTGACCGGGCGCCACGGTCTCCATCAGCCGCAGGGCGAGCTCGACCTGGCAGAGCAGAGCGGGGCGAGTCCCTGCGTGTTCTTCGGGCCAAGGCTTCAGAGCGGCGACGATCGGCTGGTACCAGCTGCTGCGGTCACACTCCCTGGCCGGAGGCACGGTGTGCAGGGGCGCGATGGACGCGTCCGGCCCGCGTTCACCGGAGAGCCGCAGCCGCGCGGTCTGTTTCAGCTGGTCGTCCGTCAGCAGCCGAAGACCGCCCGCCCTCACGCCCCGCTCCTTGGCGTATATGGCCAGGTAGTCACGGCGGGCGCACACCCGGAACGCGGGCACCACCCAACATGCTTCGTCGTACGGGGGCTCGGGTCGGACGGCGGTGGCCGCGCGTCCGAGGAAGGCGGGGTGTGCCCAGTCCTTGACGTCGACGGCCCACACATGACCGTCGGGGAAGGTGATGCGAAGGTCGTACGCGTCGAAGCCGGGCCACATCTCGACGGTGAGGCCCAGGGCGCGTAGCTCGCCCTCCAGAAAGACCTCGGCGCGTCCGGGCCCGGTGACGAACTGCCGCAGGGGTTTCCGCAGTTGACGCAGCTCGCCGACCTCGGACGCGACGAGTTCCCGGCCGTGCGGTGGGGGACCTTGGTGCCGGCACTGGGTCCTTTTCGCTCTGTCTTTGGAAATCAGTGGCGGGCTTCTCCGCCCGTGGTACGCATGGTCGGGTCTCGGTGGAACTGGCCCCTCGTTGCCAGTTCGCGCGGTAGCGCGTGAGGGCGGAGATTTGACCAGCCCACCACGAAGTGGCGTCCGTCCTGGTGAGCGCGTGGATGCGTGCCTTGGCGACCAGGTTCAGAGCGAAATCGTCCGTGTCTCCTTCGTTAATGGACCTCCGTCGTCAGGAGACGGCGGCCCGGTCCGAAGGAGACAGCTGAAAATCGTGGGTGTTCTGGGTGAACGGCTGCTCCTGGAGCCGGAACTTCTCGACCTTGCCGGTGGGGGTTACCGGCAAGGCGGGGACGATCTCCACGTAGCGGGGGACCTGGAACCTGGCCATGGTGGCGCGGGTGAAGTCCCAGATCTCCCGGGCACTGAGGGTATGCCCCGCCTTCGCCACGACTGCGATCTTGATCTCCTCCTCGGTGAGTTCGGAGGGGACGCCGAACGCCGCGCAGTCGAGCACGGCCGGGTGTTGGCGGACTCCCTCCTCCACTTCGAAGGCGGAGATGTTCTCACCGCGGCGCCGGATTGCCTCCTTCTTCCGGCCGACGAAGTAGACGTTCCCGTCTTCGTCGACCCAGGCCAGGTCGCCGCTGTGGAACCACAGGTTGCGGGTGGCCGCGACGGTCGCCAGAGGGTTGGAGTGGTATCCGGAGAACATTGTGTCGGGGTGGCGGGGACGGATCAGCAGCTCGCCGACCTCGTTGGCGGGCAGCTCGTGGTCTTGGTCGTCGGCGATCCGGATCTCGAAGTCGGGGGTGACCCGGCCACACGAGCCGGTCACCCGAGGCTGGTCGAACCGCTGCGTGACGGGGATGTTGGCCTCGACGGAGCCGTAGAGTTCGACGATCGTGAGCCCGAACCGCTCCTCGAACTTCGGGGCCCAATCGGGGACCGGGACTCCCCAGGCGAGCCGGACCGGGTTGTCGGCGTCGTCGGGCCGCGGCTCTGCCTTCCAGAGGATCGACAGCGTCGCCCCCATGAAGTCGAAGACCGTGGCACCGGTCTCCCGGACCTCCTGCCAGAAGCGGGAGGCGCTGAACCGCCGCCCGATCGCAGCCGTCGCGCCCAACAGCAACGCTGGCACGGTGGTCAGGGCGGTGGCGTCGGCGTGGAAGAGCGGGAAGGGGCAGTAGAGGACATCGTCGTGGGTCAGTCCGAAGTCCCGGGCAGCGATGCTCGCCTGGGAGACGAAGTACCGGTGCGAGAGCATGCAGGCCTTCGACCGGCCGGTCGTCCCGGAGGTGTAAAGCAGGGCCGACAGGTCGGACGCGGCCACCTCCAGCGGCGGGACCGGCGTGTCCAGGTACAGCTCGCTGGCGCGCAGCAGGTTCCGGTCGTCGGTGCCGCCGTCCTCATGCGCGACGACCACACTCGTCTCCATACCACAGCTCGCCAACGCCTCCTCGAGGGGTGCCCGGAGGTCGGGGTCGGCGAAAATCACCGTGGCCTCGGCGAGCCGGACGGCGTTCTCCAGCCCGAGCCCGCGGAACTCGGTGTTGATCGGGACCCACACGGCGCCGAGCCGGTTCGCCGCGAACCAGGTGTGCTCGCACAGCAGGGAGTTGCGGAGGAACACCGCGACGCGGTCGCCGCTTCCGATGCCGAACCGCGCGCGCAGCCCCGCGGCGAGCCTGCCGACCGCGTCGTCGAACTGCGCGAAGGTCACGTCGCGGCCGTCAATCCGCAGGAAGGGCCGGTCGGGCCAGGCTGTCACGGCGTGCTGCAGCGCTGAGTTAAGCGTTGTGTCGGCGAAGATGGGCAGGTCGGGCGTCCGGGTGCCGGTCGTGTCGTCGTTCATCGGGCTGGATTCCCTTCGAGGTGGTCAGGGTTGGTTCAGGGCCGGCCCTTGGCCCCGAACCGGACGAAGCTTTCGGCGGTCTCGGGCGACTGGAAGCAGTAGGTGGCGGTCTCAACCTCAAGGCGGAGGTTGGTCTCCAAGGTCGGGGCCGCAGCTAGCTCGATCGCGCGCTTCACGGCTGATTGCGAGCGCTGCGGCGCGGCCGCATAGGTGGCCGCCACCTGGACGGCTCGCGCGGACGGCTCGTCGTGCAGCTCGGTGTACAGGCCGATGCGAAGGCCCTCCTCTGGCTCGACCCAGCGTCCGCTGAGCAGCAGCTCCTTGGCTCGCAGCAGGCCGACCATGGCGGGCAGCCGGGAGGTGATGCCGCCCGTGGGCGCGTGTCCGATGGACGCCTCGGGGAACTTCAGCCGCGCCTGCGGCCCGGCCACCACGTGGTCGGCGGCCAGCGCGATCTCGGCGCCGCCCCCACGGCGTAGCCCTGGACCGCGCTGACCACCGGGCACGGCGCCCCGGCCATCAGCCGGGTCACGTCCTGCAGCAGGTCGAACGAGCGGCGAAGCTCCTCCAGTGATCCGCTCGTCGGCGCCAGCGTCTCCTTCAGGTCCTCGCCCGCACAAAACGCGCGGCCCGAGGCCTGGACGACGATCGCGTCGGCGTCCTGGACGGTGCGGAGCGCCTCCACGAGCCCGGTCAGCAGAGCGAGGTTGATCGCGTTGAGTGATGAGGGGCGGTTCAGCGTGACTACCGCGACGCGATCCTGGTGATCGACGAGCACTGGTGTCTGATAGTTCACTAGAAACACTCCTATTACTGGTCAGACCTCTGGACATGGCGCGTGAAGGCCATGCGCGGAACTCGGCGCGTCAGAGGATGGGCGGAACCCGGGAGGCAAAGACCCGCAGGCGTGCGGCGCGCTCCTCGGGCAGGAACCGGCCGAAGTGGTCGATCATGTCTTCCCGGGCGAGCCGGGCAGCGGTCTCGCCGTCGCGCGCGACGATGGCGCCCAACACCCGCTCGTGCCGGGCGCAGCTATCGCGCATCAGCTGCTCGCTGTCCGAGGTGAACGACAGCTTCGACTCGATCAGGTTGGCGACCACGCCGCGCGCGACCTCGTTGCACACCCGCAGCAGCCCACTGTGCGCGGCCTCCGCGATCGTCTGGTGGAACTCGACGTCGGCGCGCGAGAACGCCTCGTGGCCCCGTGCGATGCTGGCGGCCAGCCGCTTGTGGGCGTCCAGCATCCGAGCCAGCTCCTCCTCGGTGTGCTCGGTCGCGGCCAGGTAGGTTGTGGAGCCCTCGATGATCATCCGGAACTGCACGACGTCGGCCAGGTCCGACTGCTCGAGGTGTACGAGCGCGGTCATCGACCGGCGGAGGTTGTCCGGCGAGAAGGGCTGCACCTTGGCGCCGCCGGTGGCGTCACCCTGACGCGACCGCACGAGGCCCGAGCTCTCGAGCACCCGCAGCGCCTCCCGGACGGTCGGCCTGCTCACCGCGAACTGCGCGGTCATCTCGCGCTCGCTCGGCAGCCGCTGGCCGGGCCGGAGCTCGCCCCGGTATATCGCATCCTCGATCTGGCGCACGATGCTCTCGTACGCCCGGACGGGCCGGGCGGGGATGAAAGTGGGCCGGTCGGCGGACGCCTCGTGCTGCACCAGGTCACTCCTCGGTATGGGGCGTGCCCTTGAACAACGCCCTCGCGATGTCGGGCAGCGGTTCCAAGCTGGAGATGACCGCTGCTGCACCACGAGTATCCCTGCCGTCCGGCTCACGCTCGACACACACCGCCAGTGCGCCGTGCCGCTGCGCCGGCTCGACGTCGTGGAACCAACTGCACGCGACGTGCGCCCATCGCCCGGGTGCGACGCCGGCCCGCTGGGCGAACGTGGCGAAGTGTCCTGCGGCGGGCTTGTAGGAACCCACGTCCTCGCTGGTCAGGACCAGGTCGATGGGTACGGGGAAACCGTCGACCGTGACCTCGATGAGCTCCCGGTCGACGTTGGAGAGGATTCCGAGCCGGAAGCCGGCGTCCGCCAGCGCCGCGAGGACCTCGTCGGTCTCGGGGAATCGCGGCCACCGGGTCAGACCGTCGCCGAATACCTGGTCGCCACCCGGGGGAAGGGGTATCGCCGTGTCGGCCGCGGCCCGGCGCAGCGACTCGGCGAGGACTTCGCGGTAGCTCGCGGCGGGATTTTCCGCCTGCACCGCGGGTTCGTGCCGGTGGTAGGCATCCAGCAGCTCGCCCGCACGGGCGCCAGCCACCGCATGCAGGTCGCCGAGCATCCCGGAGCGCCAGTCGACCAGAGTGCCGTAACAGTCGAACGTCAGCCAGTTGTCGCTCATCGGCCCGGCCGCACGGGTCTCCGGCCTGGTCACCGCGAGGCCGCCAGTTTCTCGGCCAGGCGGGCGGTCGACGCGATAGCGCGCCTGTGCTGGATTCGCGCGCACAGGTCGTCGCCGTCGTAGATCTCGACAGTGAACACCAGGCGCCGACCGCTGCGCTCCACGAGCCGGGCGCGAGCGACGAGCCGGGCACCCACCGGACTGGGCAGCAGGTGCTCGATCGTCGCCGAGACCCCGACTGTCACCTCACCGGGCTCAAGCTCATCGGCGACGGCATTGTGACAGGCCACCTCCGCAAGCCCCAGCACGAACGGCGTGGACGCCGCAGCGGGGAAATGGGCGCCGAACGCCGCGGCGGTGTCGTCTGCCCTGACGTCCTTCTCGAGTTCAAAGGTACTCATTGACCTCTCCTTAGTTCACTGGCCTGACCACTAGCGTCGGAAACTCTTCCCTGCTTGTCAAGGTCATGTTTCGCGCCTTGACATATGACCTGGGCCACCTCACAGTTGCCTCTCATTACTGGCCAGACCAGTAACTCCTGGTAATCGAAGGTACCTCGACACTTGCGCCTCGGCTCCGTTCGGCGCCACTTCGCCGTCCGGGTCGGCTCGGGCCATCGCTCGACACGACAAGGGGAGTCATCGTGAGCTCGCACGCCCTGGACGACATGCCACTGTCCGGATTCCATAAGCGCCTGGCCCTCTACGCGGCTGGCGGACCGTTCCTTGACGGCTACATCCTGGGTCGCACTGGTCCAGATCACGCCGCAGCTGGGCGTCTCCCCCGGCATGGAGGGCCTGCTCGGCGCCGCGTCGCTGGTCGGCATGCTGATCGGCGGGAGCGTGTTCGGGTGGCTGACCGACCGGTTCGGCCGTCAGGTCATGTACACCCTCGACCTAGGCGCGATCGCGGTGCTGTCGATCCTGCAGTTCTTCGTGACCGACGTGCCCCAGCTACTTGTCCTGCGGCTGCTGCTCGGCGTCTTCGTCGCCGGCGACTATCCGATGGCGTCCTCGCTAGTCACGGAGTTCATGCCACGCCGGTACCGCGGACCGATGCTGAGCGGGCTGGTGTGCATGTTCTTCGTCGGCGCCGTCGCGGCCTACGTAGTCGGCAACGCCCTGACTGTGCTCGGCCCGAACGGCTGGCGATGGATGCTGCTCAGCTCGGCCGTCCCTGCGGCCGTGCTGCTATTCCTCCGGCTCGGCACCCCCGAGTCGCCGCGGTGGCTGCTGTCCCGCGGACGGGACGCCGAGGCCGCCCAGGTCCTGCGCGATGTGTACGGCGACACCGTGACTACCACCGATCTGGCCGTCCCGTCGACCGCGCCAACGACCGCGCGAGACCTCCTGCGCGGTGGCTACCTCGGTCGTCTCGCCTACGTCGTCACCTTCT
Organism: Streptomyces violaceusniger; assembly: GCA_005405945.1. Lineage (GTDB taxonomy): Bacteria > Actinomycetota > Actinomycetes > Streptomycetales > Streptomycetaceae > Streptomyces > Streptomyces violaceusniger. Next base: position 876,301 of record BJHW01000001.1, on the reverse strand, counting down.
ACACCTGCTCGAACATCCCGGTGTTCGCGATCTACGCCTTCGGGCCTCAGATCCTGGACGCGCTGGGGCTCGGCAAGGCGAACGCCAACATCGGCTCGGCAGCGCTCAGCGTGCTTTTCCTGATCGGTGTCGTCGTCGCGTTGCTCGTGATCAACCGGACCGGCAGGCGGCCCATGGTCATCTGGGGCTCCCTGCTCGCCGGGCTCATGCTGCTGGTCATGGGGCTCTTTCCCAGCGCCCCGACCTGGGTCGTCCTGCTCGCGTTCGCTGGCTTCTCGGTGTTCAACGGCGGCCCGCAGGTGCTGACCTGGGTGTATCCCAACGAACTGTTCCCGACCAGCGTGCGCGGAACCGCGGTCGGACTGGTCACCGCCATCACCCGCATCGGCTCCGCGATCGGCGTCTACGTCGTCCCCATCGCCCTCGCCTCGCTCAGCATCGGCCCGACCATGATCCTCGCCGCCGCCATCCTCGTCGTCGGGTTCCTCGCCTCGCTGCGTTGGGCTCCCGAGACCGGTGGGCTGGAACTCGACGAGGCAAGCGCCCTGTCCCCTCAGGATCCCGCCCAGCCGACCGCGGTGTCCCAGTTGGAAGACGACAAACGATGAGTAATCACTCCGACGATCGCCTCCCCACACGGATCCGGCAGGCCGACCCGACGGACACCGGCCCCCGGCGAACAGAAGCGTCCTTGACGACGCGCCCTTCGGTCCCTTCCACAAACGACTGGCCGTCTACAGCTCGGGCGGGCCGTTCCCTCGTGCAGATCGTCCCGAAGTTCGGCCTCTCGGCCGCGTGGCAGGGCCTGATCGGCGCCTCCGCCCTCATCGGCATGCTCTTCGGCGGCGTAGTGTTCGGCTTCCTCACCGACCGTTTCGGCCGCCAGGCCATGTACACAGTGGACCTTCTCCTGATCATCGCGACGTCGGTGGCGCAGTACTTCATCGAAGGCGCACTTGCGCTGTTTGTCCTGCGGCTGCTGACCGGCATCGCGGTCGGGGCAGACTACCCGATCGCGACCTCGCTGCTCGCCGAGTTCATGCCACGCCGCTACCGCGGGCCGATGCTGGGCGCCATGATCGCCGTCTGGTTCCTCGGAGCCACTGTCGCCTACCTGGTCGGAATCGCGCTGCAGGCTCTAGGCAGTGTATTCAAATGATCTTGAGTGGTGGATCATGGTCGGGTGATACGTCGCCATGAACTGTCCGATGCCGAATGGGAGTTCGTCCGGCCGTTGCTGCCCGTGTCGTCGCGTGGGCGCAAGCGGCTGGACGACCGCAGGGTCCTCAACGGGATCGTGTGGAAGTTCCGTACAGGCACGGCCTGGCGGGACGTGCCCGAGCGGTACGGGCCGTGGGCCACGCTGCACACCCGTTTTCGCCGGTGGGCGGCGGACGGCACGTTCGAGCGGATGCTCCGCGCCGCCCAGGTCCGGGCGGACGCCGCCGGGGACATCGACTGGCTTGTGTCGGTCGACTCCACGATCGTCCGCGCCCACCAGCATGCCGCCGGCGCCCGAAAAGGGGGCTCCGCAACCCGGCGCTCGGACGCTCCCGAGGCGGCCTGACCAGCAAGATTCACCTGGCCTGCGACGGCGCCGGCCGCCCGCTCGCCTTCACCGTCACGGGCGGCAACACCAACGACTGCACCCAGTTCATCGCCGTGATGGAGGCGATCCGGGTGCCCAGGATGGGTCCGGGACGGCCCCGGGTGCGGCCCTCACACGTCCTGGGCGACAAGGGCTACAGCTCCAGGGCGATCCGAAGCTGGCTGCGTCGGCGCGGGATCAGCCACACCATTCCCGAGCGAGCCGACCAGGTCCGCAACCGGTTGAACCGCGGCAGCCGTGGTGGACGGCCCCCGGCCTTCGACCGCGACGCCTACAAGCGGCGCAACGTGGTGGAACGGTGCTTCAACAAGCTGAAGCAGTGGCGCGGCATCGCCACCCGGTACGACAAGACCACCGAGTCCTACCAAGCAGCAGTCACCCTCGCAGCCCTGCTGATGTGGGCGTGACATTTGACGACAGAACCTAGGACCCGACGGGTGGCGCTGGCTCTTGCTCAGCCCAGCCATCCCTGCAACGGGCATCGCGCTCCTCCGGTTCGGAACCCCGGTGTCACCACGCTGGCTACTCAAGCAAGGCCGCTACAACGAGGCCCAGCAGCTGCTGCGGAAGGTCTTCGGCCCGGGCGCACGGCTGTCGGACCTCCCCGAGGAGATGACACCACTGCCGGCACGAGCGCTGGTGTGCTCCGGCTACCTCGGACGGCTCGCGTTCATCATCGCCTTTTGGACCTGCTCCATCATCCCCCTCTTCGCGATCTACGCGTTCGGGCCGACGCTGTTCGACGCCCTCCACCTCGACGGTGCCCTCTCGAACGTCGGGGAGGCGGGTATCAACGTCCTCTTCCTGCTCGGCACCCTCGCCGGACTCGCCGTGATCAACCGCATCGGGCGGCGGAAACTGCTCCTGTTGATCCATTTTCATCCTGAATTCGCAGGCCAGGCCGCTGGTGTGGGCGGAGAGTGGTGTGCTCGTGGTGCTCCGAGGGCTGATCGGTAGCAGGTGATCGTCTGCCACGGGGGACTTCCCGGGTTCTTGGGTGGTTTGCCGGGGTGCCTCGTAGCCTCCGCGGCAGGAGGGAGGCACAGGGTGGACGTGCTGACGTGGACGATCGAGCGGCGGATGCAGCTGGCTGAGCGGGCCGAAGTGTTGCGCAAGGAACTGGCGGAAACCGACGCCGAGCTGGCCCGGCTGGAAGCCGCCGAGGTGGTGTTCGGGCAGTGGGCCGAGGCGACGGACGGCGGACGGCAGTCGTCGCCGGCCGTGGAGCCCGGGCCGGATCCGGAGCGGGTGGTGGCGACACCCGGGGCGGCCGGGATGCGGCTGATCCCGGACCGCGAGGAGGGGGGGACAGAGGCGCTCACGCCGGAGTACCGGCGGATCATGGAGATCGTGACGACTGCGTCAGGGCCTGTGATGGCCAAGGACGTCGCGCTCGCGCTGGGCCGGGAGAACACCCCGGGCAAGGTCGAGCCGGTCCGCGGCCAGTTGCGCAAGCTATCGGACCGGGGCTGGCTGTCGCGCACGGGCTCGGGACGCTGTCTGCCGCGCTGACCACCGGCGGCGGTCCGGCCGGTTCCGGCCGTAACGCGAGGGCCCCCGGCGGGAGTTGGCGCCTGTGTGAAGAAGCAGCCGCCCGCCGAGGGCTCTCCCGGCGTTGTCTACCAGGTCCGGCTTCCCCTGTCGAAGCGGATCGTCGATCTCGTCGCCGGCCTGATACGCCGCAGGCGCAAGCAGCTGGGCACCCGCTGGCGCAAGGCCGCTCCCGGCACCCAGGCGATCGTCGTGCTCGCCGTCCTGCGCCACGACCAGCGCCTGGCCGACATGGCCGGCGGCAACAACGTGTCGGCCGCCACCGTGCGCCGTTGGGTCCTGGAGGTGATCGGTCTGCTGTCCGCCCGGGCCCCGCGCCTGGACCGTGCTCTGAAGAAGATCGCCAGGCGGGGCGGGGTGGTGGTCCTGCTGGACGGCACCCTGGTCCGCACCCGGCGCCGCACCGGGACAGCCAACCGCAAGAACTACAGCGGGAAACATAAGGCCCACGGCCTGCTCTTCCTCGCCCTCACCGACGAGAGGGGCAACCTGATCTGGATCTCCTCGGCTCGCCCCGGACGGGCCAGTGAGATCACCGCCGCCCGCCATGACAAGATCACCGCGCATCTGCGCGAGGCCGGCCTCGGGGCCCTGGCCGACCTCGGCTTCGTCGGCCTGGACGACCACCCCGACGACGATCCCGTCATCATCACCGGCTTCAAAACCACCCGCTCCCACCGCCTCACCGAGGCCGAGAAGGAGGCGAACCGCCTGGTCAGCCGCGAACGCGCGGCCAACGAGCACGGTTTCGCGAATCTCAAGACCTGGCGCGTCCTGGCCAAGGTCCGCATGAACACCCGTCACGCCACCATCCTGCTGCGGGCACTGCTCGTCCTGGCGAACTCCGAAGTCCAACGCTGACGGACGATCTCCCGCTGACGATCACGACTCCTGCCAACACGAGCACCCCGTCACAGACTCACACCAGTACCGCGACCTGCGACTTCAGGATGAAACGATCTCACTGGGGAGAGCCGGTGGATGCACGGTGATCTCGATAGCGGTGATCGGTGTGCTGTCGCGTGGACGCCCGTCGCGGTTCCAGATGTTGTAGCGGGAGGTTCCGCACTTGACGATGCGGGCGGACAGCCGCAGCCGACGCCCGGGGAGCAGCGCGTGCAGGACACGGACGCCGATGTGTCCCACCAGGTCGGAGCGGCTGCTCGGCCTTGAGGCCGGGGTCGTTCCGACAAGGCTGACCACCGTGTCGCGGGCGGCCTCCAGAGCGATGGTGAAGCCGGCCCGGTCGGGATCGCAGCCGGGCATTGTCTCCACGGCGGTCACCATGACCGAGCGCAGGGCCTGGTAGAGGGTGAGCAGTCCCCACATGTCCTGGTTGAGACCCACTGGGTCCTTCGACCGTAGGACTCGGCCTCTGAGCAGGGTGTGACGGAGCGCCAGGTAGGTGATCTCGATCTGTCGGGTAGGTGCGGCGCATTGCTGCGCCGCACCCCCCTCAGAACCGGACGGGCGGCGTTGACCGCATCCGGCTCAAGCAGGCTCTGAAGGCCCACGGGCAGCCAGATTTGCCGGTCCACGGCTACCGCGCCAGCGGTGGCAGTGGACATGGGTCATTCGGAAGGCGGCATGATCGCCAGAGTGGCCTCCGCCCGAGTCGACGGTGATCGCGTTCTTGCGCACCGCCGTCCGGGTCGCCCGCAGCCACTGCTCCCATTCCTGAGGGCTCTGGGGCTCCTGGTCGGCGTGCAGGAGGAAACCTCCGCAGAGGGGGCACCGCCCGTGCTGCTCCTGGAGCAGGCGCAGCCCGAACGGACTCAGCGGGGGCTTGTTCCTGCGCCGTCGCAAGGCCCAGTAGTCGGTCAGTGCCGGGTCGTCGACGGACGCGCCCTTGATGACCAACTGGTGTCTGACGATCTTTGTCCAGGCGAACTTGGTGAGATAGCGGCCGGTCTCCCGGTCGCCGAAGACCCACCGGTCCTGCCTGGAGGTGTTGAACCGGCCGAAGTACCGGGCTGTCACCCAGCCATTCGGCTTGTTCGGGTGCGTGTGCCTGGCCCATTTGTAGACCAGCTTCCACACGTGGTTGTCCAGTGAGGTGAACACCTCACTGGAGACCACACCCCGATAGTAGGCAGCCCAGCCCCGGATGATGGGGTTGAGCTTGGCGATCACCGCTGCCGCGTTCTGCCCCCGAAGGGCCAGCACTTCGGCGGTGAGCCGTGCCCGGATCCGTCGCACGGCTGCCTTACTCGGCTTGATCAGCAGCATGCCGTGGTAGCGGCGGACGGTGAACCCCAGGAAGTCGCAGCCTTCGTCGAGATGCGCGATGCGCGTCTTGTCCTCGTTGAAGGCCAGGCCCCTGGGCGCCAGCCACACGGCAAGCCGTTCCTTGACCTGCTGGGCTTCATCACGGCTGTGACAGAGCACCACCAGGTCGTCGGCGTACCTGATCAAGGTCGGTGAGCCCACTGCCAGTTCACCGGCGCGGGGGCCGGTGGGGCGGTAGCGGACTCCGGCAGCCTCTTCCATCCCGTGCAGGGCCACGTTCATCAGCGCGGGGGAAATGATCCCGCCTTGCGGGACCCCTTCCCCGGTCGGAGCGAAGCGACCGCGGTCGATCATTCCCGCCTTGAGCCACTGCTCGACCAGCCCCCGGGCGGGGAACTGTCCGATGGCGGCCAGTAGGCGATCATGGTCGATGCGGTCGAACGCCGCCGCCAGGTCCGCGTCGAGGATCCACTGCCGTTTGGGGCTCTTGCCCTTGGCGGCCAGGAAGATCGCTCCGATCGCGTCATGGCAGCCGCGGCCCGGCCGAAATCCGTAGGACCTCGGCTCGAACCGTGCCTCCCACTCAGGCTCCAACGCGTTCAGCGCGACGGCTTGAAGACACCGGTCGATGATCACGGGAATACCCAGGCCGCGCTGGCGGCCGTTGGCTTTCGGCACGAAGACCCGCCTGACGGGCAGGGGCTTCCAGACGGCCGCCCGGTGCTGCATCCAGTCGGCCACCTCGGCCTTGCCCTGGGGCAGCAGGACGACTCGTCCGTCGACCCCTGCCGTCTTGCGGCCAGCGTTGATCTCCGTCGCCCGTCGCACGCTCACCAGCGTGTTGGAGCGGGAACGGAGCATCAGTTTCTGGAGATTGCGGACCTTCTTGAGGTCCCCTGCCTGTGTTGCCGTGAAGATCCGCTGCCGCAACCGCCGTACTTCCTCCTCCGCGCGCTGCCAGTCGATCGACTGCCAGTCGGTGGAGTCGTCCTCCGGTCCGTTCGCCGCACTGGCACTGTCCGTGGCGGTTCTCGCCTCGGGTGTTCGTGTCGTCACAGCGTCCAACTTGTCCTTCGGTTCCGGTGCTGATGGTCATCGGTTCCCCACAGGCCCACCTGACCCACGTCAGCACCCTTTCGGGTCCGGGCAGATCCCGTATCCGGCCGGTTATCCGAAGCGGCCAGCGGAGGTGCTGGCCACGTGCTTCGGTTTCCCGCTGCCTTTCGGCCACCGGCATTGGCTTCTTGGGTCATCCTGTGCCCGCTGGGGAGTTGAGCCTTCCTCACGGTCGGCTGACCGGGCGCTTCGCGCCCGGACCCCAACGGGGTTTCCACGTTCCACACGAGTGAGATACGACCGGGGTGGGTGCCCCCTAAACTCCGGGACGGCGATGCTCTCCCGGCTGACGTTGGGTGTTCAGCCGGCGCCTGCCGCTTCTCAGCGGCCAGTCCTGCACCCCGCTGGAACCTCCCATCGGCGGGGCCCACGATCACGAAGCATCATCAGGGGTTCACTCGCGTTCACCCGTCCGGTCTTCCCCTTGCCTGTAACCCCCGGATGGAACGGGAGTCCTTGGGCTTCTCCTCCGGGCTTCACACCCCGCCGTTACCGGCGACGCATGCCGAAGTGGGGACAGGCCTTGAGCACTGGCCCGGAACTACGCTGTCGACATCAACTGTCGTCCCCCTTCAGGCAATTCACTCGAACTCGTGCGACTTCGTGTCGCACCCCAGCGCTCGTGGTAGAGACGCACCAGGTGGTGGGCGGGATCGGTGCGGTGGTCGCTGAGCGTGGTCAGTAGGCGGTAGGTCCCACCGAAGTCGCCGCCGTCGGCGGTGCGGGAGTGGATCTCGGCCTCGATCACCCGTAGCGGGAGGCCCGCGATCCGGGTCAGGTAGGAGCCGTCGGGTAGCAGCGCCAGCACCGGCGGGCGTCGGGTGCTGGTGGCACGAATCAGGAACTGCGCCCCCTGGGCTGCGATGTCTGCGAGCAGTTCGTTGCTGTCGAAGGCACGGTCTGCCAGCAAGAGCATGTCCGGGGTCAAGTGGCCGACCACCGTCATCGTTCTCCCAGCTCGCCGACGGGCGCGATCCCACTGATATGATAGGTAGACCTACCTACCTAATTTGGATTGTAATGAGCGCGACTGATGTGAACACGGCGGGGAACGGGCGGCGTCGTCCCGCCCGCCAGCGGTTGCTGGAGGCGGCGGCCCGTCGCTTCTACGCGGATGGGGTCGCTGCGACCGGCATCGACACGATCACCGCCGAGGCGGGCGTGGCGAAGATGAGCCTCTACAACAATTTCTCTTCCAAGGCCGACCTGGTCCGCGCCTACCTGGACGCCCGACACGAGGAGTGGCTCGGTCTCTACCGGGCCCGGTTGGAGGCCGCCGACGGACCGCGCGAGGGGGTGCTGGCCGTCTTCGACGCGTACGCCGATCACGCGGCCTTCGCCTACGAGCATGGCTTCCGCGGCTGCGGCCTGCTCAACGCCGCCGCCGAGCTCCCGGCCGGCGACGAGGGCCGGGCCGTGGTCCGCGCCCACAAGGAGGAGGTCGAGCAGCTGATCGCCGGTCACCTGGAGCGGCTCCTGCCCGACCGTCCCGGCGAGGCGCACGCGACCGCCGAGCACCTGTCCTTCCTCCTGGAGGGGGCGATGGCCCGTGCCGGCCTGGAGGGCGACGGCGACCGTGTCCAGCACGCCCGCTCGATGGCTGCGGCACTGCTGGACCGGCTGTGAGCAGCGTCGGCCGCGGCCGGTCCGCGGGCGTCGGGGCAATGTGTGTGCTCGCCGCTTCCGTCCTGTGGGGTACGACGGGCACGGCCGCCACCCTCGCCCCGGACGTGGGCCCGCTCGCGATCGGGGCCGTCGCGATGGGCCTCGGCGGACTGCTCCAGGCCCTCATAGCGGCACCGCAGATCAGCCGCCACGCAGCCCGGCTGCGTGACCAGCGCGGCACGGTCCTGGTCGGCGCTGTCTCAGTGGCGGTCTATCCCCTGGCGTTCTACAACTCCATGCACCTGGCCGGAGTCGCCGTCGGCACGGTCGTGTCGATCGGCACCGCTCCTCTGGCCTCCGCGCTGATCGAACGCGTCGTGGACGGTCACCGGCTCACTCGCCGCTGGATGCTCGCGGCCACCCTCGGCCTGCTGGGCACCATCCTGCTCTGCGTCGCCGAGGCCGCCCATGCGACCGGCGGCCCGGGGCAGGGGTCCGTGGCGACGACGCTGCTTGGCATCGGCCTCGGCCTTGTCGCCGCTGCCACGTACGCTCTCTACGCCTGGGCCGCGCACCGGCTCATCACCCGCCAGGTCCCCTCCCGGGCGGCGATGGGCGCCGTCTTCGGACTCGGGGGCCTGCTCCTCCTGCCCGTCCTCCTCGCCACGGGCGCCCCGCTCGTCGCGTCCTGGTCCAATGCCGCCGTCGGCGCCTACATGGCTCTTGTCCCCATATTCGCCGGATACGTCCTCTTCGGCTGGGGCCTCACCCACGTACCTGCCAGCACCGCCACCACCCTGTCCCTGCTCGAACCGGCCGTCGCCGCCCTACTCGCCGTCCTGGTCGTCGGCGAACGCCTGCCCGCCGCCGGATGGATGGGTATCGCCCTCGTCATCGCCTGTCTCGCCGTACTCACCGCCCCCACTGCCACCCTCCGCGGCTCACGCCGACATCTGCGCAACACCGTGGCCCACGGCAGCAAGGCTCGCGTGACCAGCCACGCTGACTGACCGTCGGTCGTCGCGCCCTAGTGTTCGGCGTCGTCGTCTTCGTCGGGGGCGTTCGGGTCCCGCAGAGGACGCAGGCCTCGGCCGGGGCCGCTGGCCTTGATGTTGAACAGGTAGCGGCCCAGGAAGTTGATGTGCCGGTCCTTGAGCGGGGAGAGCCGGGCGACGTCCTCGTCCTTGATCTCGTGGCCCTCTGCGCGGAGCTGGGCGACGGCCGCGTCGAGGTAGCGGGTGTTCCACAGCACTACGGCATTGAGGACCAGGCCGAGGGCGGCGAGCTGGTCCTCCTGCCCCTCGCGGTACGCCTGGCGGATCTGGCCCCGGCCGCCGTGGCAGATCGCGCGGGCCAGGCGGTGGCGGGACTCCTGCACGGTCAGCTGCCGGTTCATCAGCCGGCGGTAGGTGTCGTCGACCGGGTCGACCAGCGCGAGCAGGTGCATGGTCTTGTCGATCCGTCCGTACTCGGCGAACGCGGCGCCGAGCGGGGTGGGGTGCCCCTCGCGGCCGAACATCCGCAGCAGGTCGTAGGCGCGGACCTGGTTGGTGATGAGGGACCCGGCGACGCGGAGCATGTCCGGCCAGTGCGTGGCGATCCGCCCCAGGTTCACCTTGTTGCAGGCGACGGCCTCCAGCGGCCCATACCCGGCGACCGGCGCCTCGCCGTCGGGCGCGTCGGCTCGCCAGAACCTCTGGTCCGCGAGGTCGCGGAAGCGCGGGGCGAAGCGGAAGCCAAGTATCTTGTACAGGCCGAAGGCCATGTCGGAGTACGAGGCGTTGTCGGTCGCGACCATCTCCGGCTTCACCCCGCCGTCGAGGTTCAGCAGCGTGTCCAGCGTGTAGAGGCTGTCGCGCGGGGTGCCGCGCACAACCATCGCGCCGATCCCGGCGACCTGGTCGTTGACGGCGTTGAGCCAGGTCACGCCGCGCTTGTAGCCGTAGTACTTGGGCGAGGGCCCGGTGTTGATGCTCTTGACGGGGACGACGAACCGCAGGCCGTCGACGGAGGCGAGCAGCCCGCCGCCCCACATCTGGGCCAGCTCAATGCGGGACTGGGCGGTGATAAGCGCGGCGTTCGCCGCGGCGATGGTGTCGGCACGCAGGTAGTTCTGGTCGACGTGGGACAGCCGCGAGCGGGACAGCGCTCTGTTCTCCGGGTCGAGGACCGGGGTCAGGCCGATGTTGCAGCTCTCCGCCACCAGCAGCGCGACCAGGGAGACGAGCAGGCCCTCCATCCGGGTGCGCCGCTCGGAAACGTGCCCGAAGGCGTCGAGGAACGACGTCCAGGAGTGGACCTCGAACAGCAGGTCCGGCAGGTCGATCCTCGGCAGCATCGCCTCCGTGGTGGTCTTCAGCCAGGTCAGAGACTCCGGCTCGCCCACCGCGCCGAGCTTGTCCACCGACAGGCGGGCGCGTCCGCCGCCCTCGGGGACGACGATCTCCACCTTCGCGTCGGCGCCGGCCTCCCCCAGCCGGTCGGCCATCTGCCGCCACGCCGCGTCCAGCCCTCGGGTGAGCTGGGCCAGGTGCTCGCCGGCGTCTTCGGTCAGGGACAGGCCCGCGAGTACGTCCGCGCGCATCGCCTCCCACCGCGGCCCGTCGATAAGCCGGGCGCGCGGGTCGGCCCACCGGTTGGACGGGGCGGCGAACACGTCGCGCCGGTTCAGGGCGCGGTGCAGCTGCTCCAGCACGCACACCACGTACGCGTCGCGGTCGACCGCGCCCTGCGGCAGTTTGGCGTTGGAGAACACCGCGCGCTTCCACATCGCCGGGACCAGCTCGGCGTCGACCTCGCGGGGCAGCAGCGGCCGGTCCTTGACCCGCCGCCGCGACAGCGCGGGGAGACGGCGCACCGCCTTCAGGATGCGCCGCCCGGCCGGCGCGGCACCCAGCGCGTCCGACTCGCCCAGCAGCGACAGGAACGGGCGCACGGTGTTGTAGCGCAGGGCCAGCTTCTCCCGCATCGCCGCCTCGGCCGACCCGTCGTCCTCGGGTACCAGGGCCTCCACCGTCGCGACCGCCGAGGAGACCGCCGCACGCGGTACGGCCTCCTCCACCGCCGCCCACAGCGCGGCCACGTCCAGGTCCGCCTCGGCCTCGGCGACCAGGTCCAGCTCCTCGGTGAGGATCTTCGACGCCTTCGCCAGGATGCGGGCCGCCTTCTCCAGCTGCGGCAGCATCGCCAGGCGCTCCCGGTCCGACGCCCGCCGGGCGGGGCTGATCAGCCGGTTCGCCATCAGCACCGCGAACAGGTCCAACGCGTCGTCGACCGCCTGCGCCTCCAGCTGTCGCACCACCGCCGTCAGCAGCGCGGTCCGCCGCGGCTCCGGCGCCCGCTCGATTGTCTGCGCCTTGCTCAGCTGCCCGTACCGGGCCAGCGCGGACAGCCGGTTCACCGGCACCCGCGACAGGTTCACCCGGCCCAGCGCGAACGCGAAGATCTCCTCCACCCTCTCCATGGCCCGCACCATCGCCGTGCCCGTCGACTTCGTCGGCGGCGTGCGCAGCCGCTCCAGCTCCGAGACCCGCTTGTCCTCCGGCACCGCCAGCAGCTCCGCCAGCGCCGGCGCGAGCGCGGGATCGGCCCGGTGCGCGGCCCGTGCCACCGCCTCGTACAGGCGCCGCTCGGCTGCCGTGCGGGCCTCCGACACCTGCCGGGCCAGCACCGAGACACCCGGCAGCAGCACCCGGTTCTTGCGCAGCCACGTCACCGCGTGGTTGAACAGCGCCACCGGCCCCTCGGCGTGCGTCCACGCCCGCCCGTACAGGAAGCTGCGGAACTCCCGCCCCCACCTGCGGTCGGTGAAGTCCCGGTACTTGAAGCGCTGCTGGATCTCGTCCGCGTGTTCGTACGGCGTCCTGCGGCGCTCCGGGTACCGCTTCACGCACGAGGCGTCCTCGATGCCGAGCTGCCCGGCCACGTACTCCACAACCTCCCACGGCACCGCGAGCGGGTCCTCCCCAAGGAACCGGCCGATGTAGCGGACCGTGCAGATCTGCACGGCCATGCCCAGCCGGTGCGCGTCCGTACGCCGCAGCGCGATCAGATCGCGGTCGTCGTCATCGAGGAAGAAAAACCGCTCCAGCTTCGGGCGCGTGGGCACCTCGGTGAACGTCCCGTACGCCTCGGCCTGCTCATCAGTCAGAAACTCCACCGGCACGGCCGGACCGTAGCCAGCACCAACGCCCGCCCGACGATCTGTCCGGGAACCCCAGCGAGGGCCCCGGCAGGTGTGCTAGTCGAGCAAGATCAATCTCAGCGGCACTTTCTGTACCGCAACTACTCACACCCGGAATGCCGGCGCGGCCGCTGGAGACCGGCACCATCGTCACCGACGCCGCCTACGGCGTCATTGCCTGGAACCCCTTGGTCCGGGCACTCCTCGGCGGCAACCTCGCACGCGGGACAGCGAACCTGGCCCGGCGCCGCTTTCCCTGGGCCGAGGGATATACGAGAGCTCCGGCACCGAGGAGTCCGGGCACATCGTGGCGGCGCGCCTGCTCCGGGCCGCCGCCCGCACGACCCGCCGCTGACCGCCCTGGCCTCGTCTGCCGCTCGCGCTGAACCCTGAGTCCCGCTCGGGTGACGGGCGTTGTCAGTCCGGCAGCACATGTGACACGAGGGTGCGTGTCCAATCGGGGGTGAGGGCCTTGTCGGTGAAGATGGCCCGGTAGTAGAGGGGGGCGAGCACGGCGTCTATGACGTGTTGGACGGTCGGGGTCTGATTGCCCCGGGCCTGTTCCCGTTCGAGTATCGCTTCGAGCTGTTGTTGGCGTTCTCGGGTGCATGCGCTGGCGCCTTGTTCTCCACCTGCGCCGATGGTGGCGCGTACCAGGGGGAGGCTGTCCGGGTCACCGAGATCCTTGGCGAGGTCGGACGCATAGCGTTCCAGGTCCCCGCGGAGGCTTCCGGTGTCCGGCACCACGATGGCGCCGGAGAAGCGGCTGCTCGCGACGTCGGTGAGCAGTTCGCCGATGGAGCCCCAACGGCGGTAGACCGTGGTGGCGTGTACGCCTGCGCGTGCGGCTACGACCGGGATCGTCAGCGGTTCATTGGTCTCATCGGCGAGTAGCTCCTGGGTGGCCCGCTGGACGGCTGCGCGAACTCGGGCGGAGCGGCCGCCGGGCCGGCTGCCGACGTGGGGCGAGGGGGGAGCCGGAGTGGACATGTGACCATTATGGCATTGATCACTGCGTTATTGCCGCAGTGACCGTTGCGTTTGTGCTAGCTTGGAGCCACTAACGCACACATCATTGCGAGAAAACATGTCTGTTAAGTCCGGTGCGGCCGTCGCACCGCCCGCCACCGGTTCACACCGTCGGCCCTGGAAGGGCGCATTCCCTTCCGTGGCTGCCATCTACGTCCTCTTCCAGGCCGCTTCCAGCGCGCCGTCCCCGCTCTACCGGATCTACCAGGATCAATGGCAGTTCACGGCGTGGGTGCTGACCGTCGTCTTCGCCGTCTACGTGATTGGCCTGCTGGGCTCCCTGCTCGTCGTCGGAGGGCTGTCGGACCATCTCGGCCGTCGGCCGGTGCTCGTCGCGGCGATCGCCCTTGAGCTGGGCTCGCTCGTCCTGTTCTACTTCGCAGGAGACGTACTCGTCCTGGCCATCGCCCGGGTGCTGCAAGGCATCGCGACCGGAGCGGCCGTGACTGCCCTGAGTGCCACTCTTGCCGATCTCGCACCGCCGCACGCCCCCGGCCGCACTGGTGTTGTCACCTCGTCGGCTCCCCTGACCGGACTCGCTCTGGGTGCCCTCGGCAGCGGTGTGCTGGTGGCGTTCGGCCCCGCCCCGACCCGGCTGGTCTACGCACTGCTGTTCGGCGGAATGGTACTGGCCGCGGTTATCGTCGCCCTTCTGCCGGAGACCTCGCCCCGGCGGCCGGGAGCCGCCGCCTCCCTGCGCCCGCGGTTCGCGCTGCCCGCGTACCTCCGTGGGGACATCCTCCCCGTGGTGCCGGTGATGATCGCCGGCTGGGCTCTGGCCGCCATGTACCTCTCGCTCGGCCCGAATGTCGCGGCCCAGCTGTTGGGGCTGACCAACCCGCTGGTCAGCGGCGTCCTCGTCGTTCTCCTGGCGGGCGTCGGAGCGCTCACGATCTTCCTGCTACGCTCCCGCCCGGCGACCTCGCTGCTGGCTCCTTCGGCCGGACTGCTCGGCCTCGGCACCCTGATCTCGCTCGCCGGGATCACGCAGGAGACCGCCTGGCTCTCCGCCGTCGGCACGGTTGTCGCGGGTGTTGGTTTCGGCGCGTCGGTGCTGGCGACGTTCGGTACCTTCGCCCGGGTCGCCAAGCCGCATGAGCGCAGCGCGATCTTTGCCGTTGCGAACATCATCGCCTACCTCGGAAACAGCGTGCCCTCGGTGCTCGGCGGAATAGCCGTCACTGCCGTGGGGCTGCGGACGGCCACCGAGGGATACGTGGTGGCGATCGTGCTGCTCACCGGTACCGCTCTCGTTCTGCGTCTGACCCAGGTTCGGGCCGAGCCCCGCGCCGTCACTGCCCCGGGCAAGTGAGCCGCCGGTTCGGCACAGAACCCGGCAACACCGCTTCATCTCCCTGACCCATAACCCGCTATCCGAAACATGGAGACAGCATGACGAATTCAAGCAGGACCAAGCAGCACCTCGAGATCCAGCGAGCGGACCACACGACGATCCGGTACACGGCCAGTGGCCCCGTCGGTGGACCGACCCTGGCTCTCATCCACGGCTGGGCGTGCAACCGCGGCGACTACGACGCGGTGACCAACCATCTGCCCGAGAACTACCGCGTCCTCGCGATCGACCTTGCCGAGCACGGTGAGTCGCGTTCGACGCGGGACGTCTGGACCATGGAGGAGTTCGCCCACGATGTGGCGGCAGTCCTGGAAGCCGAGTCGGTGGCCGAGTGCATCGTGGCCGGACACTCCCTCGGCGGGGCGGTCGCGGTCGAGGTCGGCCGACTGCTCCCCGACACGGTCTCGCATGTGGTCGGACTCGACTCGCTGCACTACATGACCTTGTTCCCCGTGCAGAGCGAGGAGCAGGCCGGCGCGATGATGAACATGTTCCATGAGGACTTCGCCGTAGGCGTGCGGGCCATGGTCGAGTCGGGTTCGCCGGAGGGCACCGACCCTGCCCTCAAGGACGCGTACTTCGAGAAGATGGTCGCAGTGCGGCAGCCCGCGGGTCTGCATTCCATCGAGGGCCTGGTGCGCTGGGACATGGATGCGGCTCTGCGCGAGACGAAGCAGCCGATCACCGTGTTCGCGATACCCGACCTGATGTCGCAGGAAGCGATCGACCGCTACGGGGACCGCGTCGAATTCCTCCTGGCCGACCTGGGCAGCCACCACTTCCCAGTGGAGGCGCCCGAGGGTACTGCGAAGCTCCTGGCCGACGTGGCAACGAAGTAGGGACGAGCGCGGACGGTTTCCCCCTTCCGGCACCGGGATGACCGGGGGGAACCCGACAGGACGACGGTGCGGGCCATGGCAAGGGCCCGCACCGTTTCGTCCGGTTCGCCGCCGGGTCGCCCTTCTGTGGACCCCGGCCGCGTGCTGGTGACGCATCCGACATGCCGTGCGGCACATGGGTGGCGCCCTGACGTGAAGCTCTCGTCGTCGCCTACCTGAACGAGGCCGACCGCGCCATGCGCGACCTGGTCGACACTGCCGTCGCCGCCGGGCTCCCGGCGGCCGATACCCTTCGGACGGTCAGTGCGTATTTGGCCCAGGGCATCCAGTCCTCAGGTTTCCTGGGGTGCGCCTTCCTCAACGCTGCCTCCGAGTACCCCGACCCCGATCATCCGGTGCACCTGGCCGTCCTCGCGCACCGTCAGTGATTCCTCGATACGGTCACCGGGCTCCTGGCCGGGATTCCGGGGCTTCCCGCCGAAACCTCCGCCCGCCACTTCGTGATGATGCGCGACGGAGCAATGGCTGCCGGCTCCCTCGTCGATCCGAACCTGGCGTGCGAGACCTTCCTGCTTGGAGTCGACGGGCTCCTCACAGGCCGGCTTGTGAGTTTCTGAGTGGTTTCGTGCCGCCTGACGGGTTCTGCGCCCTGGTGACCGAACCGTTCACTGCCGACTCAAGGCGACACCGAAAAAGGTCCGCAACTCCTGAACGTAGAGGTCTGGTTCCTCGAACGGGGCGAAGTGCCCTCCGCGTTCGGGCTCGCTGAGGTGGACGAGGTTCGTCATCCGTTCGAGAAAGGCCTGCGGAGCGTTCTTGAAGTCGTGGGGGAACATCGTGAAGCCGGAGGGAACCTCGACCCGCCGGGAGAGCTGCTCCGCCGGGTTCTCCACCATCGCCCCGTAGGAGCGGATCGACGAGCCGATCGGGCCCGTCACCCAGTACTCGGTGAGCAGATCAAGGATCTCGTCCCGCGTGTAGACGGACTCCAGATCATCGCCGCAGGTGCCCCAGGACTGCAGTTTCTCCACGATCCAGGCGGCCAGGCCGGCCGGCGAGTCCGTGAGATTTGGGGTCGATGGACCTGCGCGTAGAGCCAGCGATCTTGTGCCGATCACGGGCGCTCATGCCCGCCTGGTTGGCCGACCGGTGTTCTCGCGTGTGGCGGGGCTCCGCCCGGCGCGTTCAGGCGTGCATCCCGAACTCGTGGCCGGACGCGACAGGCCGGTGTTCGCTTGTCCTGGGCCGGCACGGTATCCAGCCCGAGGTGTTTGGTGCGAACTCCCTCTGCCTGTAGGCCAGTTCGCTCGCCAGTGTCTGGTGCTGCGACGCGAATCGCAGGACATCGGCAGGGAGTTGAGTGTGAGCGGCCGACTCGTTTCCCGGCGACTGTCCGAGGCTGCCGTCCGCGTGTCCGGGGGTGCTTGCACGCCAGGCCTGCCGCGCGTGTCGGGGTTATGGCCCGCCTGCTCTGCGTGAGCCGCTGCGCAGCCGTCTCTCATCCGGTATGGCTCTGACCCTTGCAGCGGCGGATCGTCCGGACTATGTTGCGGCACAGCGTGTCGTATAGCGGAACGGATGCCGTCGTGGACTTGACCATCGTGGGAGATGTCGTCGTATCGGGGTTCCCTCGGCGTCGGCTTGTGGAGAGTGCTGGACCGGGTGATTCGGCATTCGGCCTGCTGCGGAGCGGTGATCTGGCCATCGGCAATCTGGAAGCTCCGCTCACGGACTCGGAGGAGCGGGCCGAGAAGCTGGTTGCCATGCGCACACCGCAGTCGGGTGCGGCAGAGCTTGCGGAGCTCGGCTTCGACCTGGTGTCGCTGGCCACGAACCATGCGCTCGACTACGGGGCGGCCGGTATGCGTGACACGGTGGAAGCGCTGGACGGCGCCGAAGTTCTGCACGCCGGATTCGGGGAGTCGGTTGCCGAGGCGACGCGCCCTCGAGTGGTGTCCGTCGGTGACAGAAGCTTGGCCTTTTTCAGTTTGTGCTCGGCTCTTCCGCTGGGATACAACGCAACTGCCGAGCGGGCAGGTATCGGCGCGATCCGCGTGCGTCAGTCCTTTGAGTACGACAGCGGCTTCATGGACGAGACGCCGGGTACCCCGCCCTTTGTGCACTCCAGTGCGCATGAACCGGATGTCCGGGCAGCCGAGAGCGTGATCAGGGAAGCCAAGGAGCGCAACGACGTCGTCGTCGTGGCACTGCACTGGGGTGTGCCGTTCTGTTACCTGCCTGATTCGCAGGGGCCGCTGGCCCAGTATCAGCAGCCGCTTGCGCGGCGCTTGATCGACGCGGGGGCGGACCTCATCATCGGGCACCACCCCCATTGCATCCATCCCGTGGAGTTCTACAAGAACGGGCTGATTCTGTACTCGACGGGAAACTTCGTCTTCGACTGGTGCGACGGGTGGAGCCCGGATTCGATGGTCGCGAAGGAGGATGCGCATCCTGCCGCGCCCTATCAGCCAGCCCTGATGAAGGGGCCCTGGTACGAGGGAGCGGTGTTCCGTGTGCAGCTGGGTGGGACGGGCGGGCCTCGGCTTCGCCTCGAGCCCATCGAGCTCGACTCGGACAGTCAGCCGATCATGCCCAGGCCCGAGGTGGCACAGTCGATCCTCGCTCGTTTCGCGGAGGCGTCGCGGGAGTTGGATCCGTCCATCGTGGTGGACGCCGACGGATCTGTGCGACATGAGGGTCATCTGAAGGGGGCGCCGGCATGAGGCAGCTCTGAGGAAAGAGCCTGCCACAGCGTTGATCATCAGTTCTGTTGTACAACGGCACGGCATGCCGCAATGTGGAATGAAGTGACGGCATGAGAAATTCAGAAAGGTCCCTTTCGATGAGCAGTCCTGCCGCCAAACCAGCGGACTACGAGGCGTTTCCCTACGTACGGCGCGGTGTCGACTTTCCGGCCATTGAGCTGTCCGACCCCAGTCACCGCCGGAGCCGCTTCGCCCTCGAGCTGAACGCAGAGCAGACCGCGCGAGCTGAACGGTTGCTCGCAGAGAACGTGGTCATCAGCTTCCACGACCACCCGCAGCTGCTTCCGGCGGACATGGCGGATGTGCCCACGTATCTGCGGACCCCGCAGGTGTTCACGGCCTTCACCGAGCTGCGGAAGTCCGGTATGACGGCCGTCTTCGACAACTGGTTCGGCGTCCTCGGGACCGCCTCCAAGTCCGGCTGGAAGTGGGACGACCTGATCACGGCGCTCGGCATGCGCCTCGCGGACCTCGCCCACCAGGACAGCGCGGTGGTCGCCCGCACCGTGCAGGACATCCTCGACGCCAAGCGCGACGGTCGCGTCGCCTTCGTCATGGGCACCGAGTCCGCAGGGCCGATCGAGAACGAGCTGGACCGTATCGATGTGCTCTACGGTCTGGGGGTCAGGCAGATGGGCCTGGTGCACTCCGCCGCGAACACGCTCGGAAGCGGGCAGGCGGAGCAGCGCGACGCAGGCTTGACGGCTTTCGGTCGCCGAGCCGTGGAGCGCATGAACGCGCTGGGCATCCTCATCGATGTCTCCCACGCAGGTGACCAGACATCGCTGGACGCCATCGAGGCCTCCTCCAAGCCGGTTGCCATCACGCACGCCGGTGCTCGCTCGGTCTGGCCGACCCCGCGCATGAAGACCGACGAGGTGCTGAAGGCGTGCGCGGAGCGGAGCGGTGTGCTGGGTATCGAAGCAGCGCCGCACACGACCGTGTCGTACGACCACCGGGTTCACACGATCGACGCGGTGATGGATCACTTCACCTATGCGGTCGAGCTGATGGGCATCGAGCACGTCGCTTTCGGCCCGGATTCACTCTACGGCGACCACGCCGGCTTCCATCAGGCCGTCAGCGGAGGCCTCGGTCTCTCGGGGATGCTTGATCCGGGAGACGGCTCTGAATACGAGCGCGTCACGCACGTCGACGGCATGGAAAACCCGAGCGAGAACTTCCGTAACATCACTGGCTGGCTCGTCAAGCACGGGTACAGCGACAGTGAAATCCAAGCCGTTCTTGGAGGGAATATTCTCCGAGTGCTGAACGAGGTATGGCGATGACTGAAATAAACGAACGCGTGACGCGTGAGTTTCAGAAGAACCTGGACTCGGTCACGGAACTCTCGCACGAAATCAGCGCCCACCCGGAGCTGGCTTTCGAAGAGCACGACACGTCGGCACGCGTCATCGCGGCCCTTGAGGGCAGTGGCGCCTTCGAGGTGGAGCGCGGGGTGGCCGATCTGCCGACGGCGTTCGTCGCGACCGCCGGCTCCGGAGACTTCGTGTTCGGCATCTGCGCGGAGATGGACGCCCTGCCTGACATCGGTCACGGTTGCGGCCACAACGCCATCGCCGCGTCGTCCGTGGGAGCCGCGCTGGCACTGGCCCCGTTCGTCGACGAGCTGGGGATCACCCTGCGGGTGTTCGGCACGCCGGCCGAGGAGAAGGGCACGGGCAAGGAGGTCATGCTGAGGCGCGGTGTCTTCCAGGGGACACACGCCGCCATGATGGTCCACCCTTCGCTGAAGAACGTCGTCGACCCGAAGTTCCGCGCTTCGCGTTCCTGGCGGATCACGTACACCGGCCGTGGCGGACATGCCTCGCGGCCGTGGGACACCCTGAACGCCGCCGACTCGACGGTGGTGGCGCAGACCGCAATCGGTCTGCTGCGCCAGCAGCTCCGTGACGGCATCCTGGTGCATCACGTCGTGAAGGACCCCGGAGGGGCCGTCAACGTCATCCCGGCCACCACCGTGATGGAGTGCATGATCCGCGCCGACACGATTGAAGAGGTCGACGAGGTGTGGGAGCGCGTGAAGCGGTGCTTCGAGGCCGGCGCCCTCGCGGCCGGAACCAGTGCGGAGATCGAACTGCTGCCGTCTCTGTACCGCGAGTTCCATCACGACCAGGTTCTCGCCCCCTCTTCCAGTCCCACGCGGAAGCCATCGGCCGGACGTTCCCGGAGTACCCGGACAAGTTGTTCGGCTCGACGGACATGGGCAACGTGTCGCTGGAAATCCCCGCACTGCACCCCATGCTCTCGTTCGACGTTCCGCCGGGGGTCGGCACCCACACCGCCGACTTCACCGTCGCCGCCCGCGGCCCGGAGGGCGACAAGTTCGTGCACGACGGTGGACTGGCGATCGCCCTCACCGTGGCCGACGTCGCGCAGTCCGAGTCGCTCCGGGTGAGCCTGAAGGCCGAAGCCGCCAGGCTCGCTGCCGGCTCGGACCGCAACAACTAGTCGAACCCCACAGGTAGTTCGGCGTTCACAAGGCCGTCTGCTCGGCACCCGCCACGGCGGTCGAACCCCCGGGCGGGACTCACCCGCAAACAGCGGTGAGTCCCGCCCGGAGCTCTAACATCCCGCGCCCCGAGCGCCGGGGGCCCCACTCGATCATTCGCACCTTCCTATCGCTCAGGCAGCAGCCTCTGCCCTCTGTTGGCAAGGGCATGCCACAACACCGATCCATGTGAGAGGTCGTGACGCTAGTGATGCAGGAGACGCCCATGACCGTAGTCGAATCTGTAACTGTCGACACAGCAAAGCCCAGGAGCAGACAGCGCAAGGCGATCATCGCCGGAAGCATAGGGAACGCCGTCGAGTTCGTTGACTGGGCGGTCTACTCAACCTTCTCGTCCGTCTTCGCGCACCAATTCTTTCCGCCAGGCAACGATGCGGCGGCACTGTTGTCCACGCTGGCAATCTTCGCCGTGGGGTTTGCTATTCGCCCCGTCGGTGCCGCAGTCATGGGGGCATACGCAGACCGGTACGGTCGCAAGAAGAGCCTGGTGCTCACGATCGGCCTGATGGCGGGGGCGACGCTCGTGATCGGCCTTTCGCCCACGTATCAGCAGGTCGGGATTCTGGCGCCCATCATTCTCGTGGTTGCGCGGATGGTTCAGGGATTCTCCGCCGGCGGGGAATTCGGATCGGCTTCTGCGTTCCTCGTGGAGTCGGCTGCACCTGGACGCCGGGCATTTGCCGGTTCGTGGCAGCAGGTATCGGTTGGTATCGGCATTCTCACTGCCTCGGCTCTGGGTGCGATCGTCACGACAGCGCTTCCCTCGGATGCCGTCCAGAGCTGGGGCTGGCGGCTCGCGTTCGTGGTGGTCGCATCGCTGGGGCTGGTCGGTCTCTGGGTGCGCCGCTCGGTGGAGGAAACCGATTCGTTCCACCGCGGTGAATCCCGCAGCACCGGTTCCGGAGAGCACCGCAACGCGTTTGTGCGAATGATCCGGCAGCACCCGAAGGCGACTCTGCGTGTGTTCGGCATCAATATCGCAGGCGTACTGCTCTACAACATGTGGGTGACCTACATGCCCACGTATGCGTCTGTCGCCACAGGGATTCCGCTGAACCAGGCCCTGATCGCCAACGTCATCGGGATCGTCCTGTACGTGGTGCTGCTGCCTTTCGCGGGCGCCCTCTCCGACAGGGTGGGACGCAAGCCCACCATGGCAGCCTTCGCCGCCGGATTCCTGATCTTCGCATGGCCCGCGTTCCAACTCCTCGACGGCAGCTTCTGGACGCTCCTCCTGGTGCAG
Source organism: Streptomyces violaceusniger (assembly GCA_005405945.1). Taxonomy (GTDB): domain Bacteria; phylum Actinomycetota; class Actinomycetes; order Streptomycetales; family Streptomycetaceae; genus Streptomyces; species Streptomyces violaceusniger. The sequence continues at coordinate 854,242 of BJHW01000001.1, read as the reverse complement.
GTTGTCGGCTTGGTGTTGCTTCTCGGATACACGGGCAACGTGGCAGCCATCATGGCCGAGCAGTTCCCTCCGGAAGTGCGTGCGACCGGCATCGGTCTGCCGTACGCCCTGGCTGTTGCCCTCTTCGGCGGTACCACGCCGTACCTCGTGACGTGGCTGACCACCAATGGCCAGACGAACTGGGTTGCGTTCTACTGCGCGATAGCCGCCGTCATCGGGCTCGCGGTTTACCTGACCATGCCCGAGACGAAGAACAAGGCTGTCGACTGACGCTGATCCCGCCTCTGACCAGCCGTGTTACCGTTCAGGTGCGCGAGGTAACTGCACGTCAGGGAAAGCGAGTTGACCTTGTCGGTGTGGGCCGCGCTGGAATATCGCCATGCATGTTGATGGGGCGATCACGATCGCCTGATGCAGGCGGACACAGAGAATGCATCGCGGAATGGCTCCCAAAGAATCGACTGGTCGCGTTGCACTGATCACCGGGGCGACAAGCGGGATCGGGCGGGCCGTGGCTTGCCGCCTGGCACGCGACGGTCTCACGGTCGTGGTCTCCGGTCGCGATCAGTCACGGGGCGAGAAGACCGTCTCGGAAATTCGGGCCGAGGGCGGTACAGCACATTTCGTTGCCGCCGATCTGCACGACGAGACTTCGGTCCGCGATCTGGCGCGGCGAGCGACCGAGGCCGGAGGCGGTCACGTCGATGTCCTTGTCCACAGCGCCGGCACAGGGACCCTCGGCCCGACCGAGAAGACAACGGAATCCGAGTTCGACCGGGTCTTCGCGCTCAATGTCAGGGTCCCGTATCTGCTGACCGGGCAACTCGCCCCCGCCATGGCCGACCGCGGTGACGGAGTGATCGTCAACGTCTCCAGAATCGCCAGCGGCCGCGGGATCGACGGCCTGGCCGCATACGCCGCCAGCAAGGCGGCGATCGACCAGCTGACGCGTAGCTGGGCCGCCGAGTACGGCTCCCGCGGCGTGCGCGTCAACGCCGTGGTGCCCGGCTCCGCAGAGACCCCGATGATCGCACCCGCACGCGGGTTCTTCGAGGCCCTCGCCGACCGGGCCCCGGCTCGCCGGCTCACGGAGCCGGACGAGGTTGCCGCCGCGGTCGCGTACCTCGCGTCCTCGCAGGCTGCCTACGTGCACGGCGCGTTTCTCCCTGTCGATGGGGTTACACGGCGGTCGCCTGACGCCTACACCCCGGCCCGTAGATCCTGGGTGCCCAGGACGGCCAGCAACTCCAGCTTCTCCCCGGTGTCGGTGCCGGACACCGGGGTGAACCACAGCAGGCGTTGACGGCCGTCCTCACTCAACAGGTTGAGGCAGTTCATGTGCAGAATCCCCAGTGAGGGGTGACGGACGCGCTTGCGGTCGCTGCGCTTGACCGCCACCTCGCGCTCCGCCCAGAGGCGGGCGAACTCCTCGCTGTGGCGCTCCAGTTCGCCGATCAGCTGGGCAACGTCGACGACCTGGATGGACTCCTTGGCCTTGCCGTCGTTCTTCTTGCCGTTGACCGAGTCGGTCAGCATGATCAGGCAGAGCGGGCAGGCCGTCGACACGATGTCGGGGTTCAGAGAGAGCTTCGTCGACGCGCTCGTTGTTGATGCGCTTGCCGATCCGCTCCTCCATCCACATCCGGGCGCCGCCGGCGCCGCAGCAGAAGCCGCGCTCCTTGTGGCGGTGCATCTCCTCGTTCCTGAGGCCCGGGACGTTGGCGGTGATCTCGCGCGGGGGCGTGTAGATCTTGTTGCGGCGGCCCAGGTAGCAGGGGTCGTGGTAGGTGATGATGCCCTCGACCGGGGTGACGGGGATCAGCTTGCCCTCGTCGACCAGGTGCTGGAGCAGCTGGGTGTGGTGGATGACCTCGTAGTCGCCGTCGAGCTGCAGGTACTCGTTGCCGATCGTGTTGAGGCAGTGCGGGCAGGTGGCGACGATCTTCTTCGCCGTGCGCGGCTTCTTCGACTCGGCGGTGACCTTGCCGTCGTCGTCACACTCCTCGCCGAAAGCCATGATCAGCGCCATGACGTTCTCCTGGCCGAGCTGCTGGAACACGGGCTCGTCGGCGAGGCGGCTGGCGGAGTCACCGGTGCACTTCTCGTCGCCGCCCATGATCGCGAACTTGACGCCCGCGATGTGCAGCAGCTCGGCGAAGGCCTTGGTGGTCTTCTTCGCGCGGTCCTCGAGGGCGCCGGCGCAGCCGACCCAGTACAGGTACTCGACCTCGGTGAGGTCCTCGATGTCCTTGCCGACCACCGGGATCTCGAAGTCGACCTCCTTGGTCCACTCCAGGCGCTGCTTCTTGGCCAGGCCCCAGGGGTTGCCCTTCTTCTCCATGTTCTTGAGCATCGTGCCCGCCTCGGACGGGAACGCGGACTCGATCATCACCTGGTAGCGGCGCATGTCGACGATGTGGTCGACGTGCTCGATGTCCACCGGGCACTGCTCGACGCAGGCGCCGCAGGACCACAGGACGTCCGGGTCGATGACGCCGTTCTCTTCCGCGGTGCCGATGAGGGGGCGCTCGGCCTCTTCCAGCGCTGCCTTCGGCACCGAGGCGAGCTGCTCCTCGGACGCCTTCTCCTCGCCCTCCATGGACTTGCCGCCGCCGGCCAGCAGGTACGGGGCCTTGGCGTGCGCGTGGTCGCGCAGCGACATGATCAGCAGCTTGGGGGAGAGCGGCTTGCCCGTGTTCCAGGCGGGGCACTGCGACTGGCAGCGGCCGCACTCGGTGCAGGTGGAGAAGTCCAGCAGGCCCATCCAGGAGAAGTGCTCGAGCTGGCTGACGCCGTGGACGTCGTCCTCGTCCGGGTCCTCGAAGTCGATCGGCTCGCCGCCGGAGGTCATCGGGAGCAGCGCGCCGAGCGAGGACTCGCCCTTGGCGTTGCGCTTGAACCAGATGTTGGGGAAGGCGAGGAAGCGGTGCCAGGCGACACCCATGTCGGTCTTGAGGGCGACCGTGATCATCCAGATGAAGGAGGTCGCGATCTTCAGGCCGGCGAAGAAGTAGGTGAGGTTCTGGAGCGTGGAGACGTCCAGGCCCTCGAGCCCGCTGACGACCGGGTACGAGATGAAGAAGGAGGCCTCGTAACCGTCGACGTGGTGCTGGGCGCCTTCGAGGGCGTGCAGCATGAAGATGCAGACGCCGACGATGAGGATGACGGCCTCGACGAAGTACGCCTGGCCGAAGTTGGAGACGGAAAAGCGGGACTTGCGGCCCGGCTTGCGCGGGTGCGTCAGCTAGCGGATGACAATCAGGACGAGGATGCCGAGGACCGTCATCGTGCCGATGAACTCGACGAAGACGTTGTAGGGCGCCCAGTCACCGATGACCGGCAGGATCCAGTCGGCCTGGAACAGCTGGCCGATGGCGTTCACGATCGTCAGCAGCAGCGAGAAGAAGCCGACCGCCACGAACCAGTGGGCGATGCCGACCACGCCCCAGCGGTTCATCCGGGTGTGGCCGAGGAACTCCCTGGCCACGGTGAGGGTGCGCTGCGCCGGCTCGTCCGTACGGGTGCCGGCGGGCACGTTCTGGCCGAGCCGCATGAAGTTGTAGATCTGCAGGAGGGCACGGACGAACAGTGCCGCGCCCACCACGATCAGAACGAGAGACACGATGATCGCGGCGAGTTGCAAGGATTGGATACCTTGGATGTCGCGGATCGATCAGCCCTTGCGGGTTTTGATCTCCTCGGTGAGCTGCGGGACGACGTCGAAGAGGTCGCCGACGACGCCGTAGTCGACCAGGTCGAAGATCGGGGCCTCGGCGTCCTTGTTGATCGCCACGATCGTCTTCGAGGTCTGCATACCCGCCCGGTGTTGGATCGCGCCGGAGATACCGGAGGCGATGTACAGCTGCGGCGAGACCGACTTACCGGTCTGGCCGATCTGGCTGGTGTGCGGGTACCAGCCCGCGTCCACCGCGGCACGCGAGGCACCGACGGCCGCCCCGAGGGAGTCGGCCAGCGCCTCGATGATCGCGAAGTTCTCCGCGCCGTTGACACCACGGCCACCGGAGACCACGATCGCGGCCTCGGTCAGCTCCGGACGCCCGGTCGACTCACGAGGCGTGCGCGCGGTCACCTTGGTGCCGGTGGCCTGGACGGAGAAGGTCACGGCGAGGGCCTCGACCGCACCAGCGGCCGGGGCGGCCTCCACGGCCGCGCTGTTGGGCTTGACCGTGATGACCGGGGTGCCCTTGGAGACACGGGACTTGGTGGTGAAGGAGGCGGCGAACACCGACTGGGTGGCCACCGGGCCCTCGTCGCCGACCTCCAGATCGACGGCGTCGGTGGTGATGCCGGAGCCGATGCGCAGCGCCAGACGCGCGGCGACCTCCTTGCCCTCGGCGGAGGACGGCACCAGCACGGCGGCCGGGGAGACGGCCTCGACGGCGGCCTGGAGGGCGTCCACCTTCGGGACGACCAGGTAGTCGGCGTACTCGGCGGCCTCGTGGGTGAGGACCTTGACGGCGCCGTGCTCGGCGAGGGTGGCGGCGGTGTCGGCGGCGCCGTTGCCCAGCGCGACGGCGACCGGCTCGCCTATGCGGCGGGCCAGGGTCAGCAGCTCCAGGGTGGACTTGCGGACGGCGCCGTCCACGTGGTCGACGTAGACGAGAACTTCAGCCATGGGATTTGCTCTCCTGCGTAACGAGGTTGAGGGGCGGTCAGCGAAGTCGAGCTCAGATGAACTTCTGGCTCGCGAGGCTGTGTCAGACGAACTTTCGCTCCGCGAGGAAGGCGGCGAGCTGCTTGCCGCCCTCACCCTCGTCCTTCACGATCGTGCCCGCGGTACGCGCCGGACGCTCGGCCGCGGAGTCGACCTTGGTCCACGCACCCTCGAGACCGACCTGATCGGCCTCGATGTCCAGGTCGGACAGGTCCCAGGACTCGACCGGCTTCTTCTTGGCGGCCATGATCCCCTTGAACGAGGGGTAGCGCGCCTCGCCGGACTGGTCGGTCACCGACATCACCGCCGGCAGCGAAGCCTCCAGCTGCTCGGATGCGGCATCCCCGTCTCGGCGGCCCGTGACCGTGCCGTCCTCGACCCAGACCTCGGACAGCAGGGTGACCTGCGGGACACCGAGGCGCTCGGCGAGCAGGGCCGGTACGACGCCCATGGTGCCGTCGGTGGAGGCCATGCCGGAGATCACCAGATCGTAACCGGCCTTCTCGACCGCCTTGGCCAGCACCAGCGAGGTGCCCAGGGCGTCGGTGCCGTTCAGGTCGTCGTCCTCGACGTGGATGGCCTTGTCGGCGCCCATGGACAGCGCCTTGCGCAGGGCGTCCTTGGCGTCCTCGGGGCCCACCGTCAGGACGGTGATCTCCACGTCGTCGTCGGAGTTCTCCGAGATCTGCAGCGCCTGTTCGACCGCGTACTCGTCGAGCTCGGAGAGCAGACCGTCCACGTCGTCCCGGTCGACGGTCAGGTCATCGGCGAAGTGCCGGTCGCCAGTGGCGTCGGGCACGTACTTCACAGTGACAACGATCCTCATGCCTCCAAGCCTCCCCGCTTGACGAGCTGACTGGCGATGACGTTCCGCTGGATCTCGTTGGTGCCCTCGCCGACGATCATCAAGGGTGCGTCGCGGAAGTAGCGTTCGACGTCGAATTCGGTGGAGTAGCCGTAACCACCGTGGACACGGACGGCGTTGAGGGCGATCTGCATGGCGGTTTCGGAGGCGAACAGCTTCGCCATGCCAGCCTCCATGTCGACGCGCCGGCCGGCCTCGGCCTCCCGGGCCGCGTACAGGGTGAGCTGGCGAGCCGCTGTCAGTGAAGTCGCCATGTCTGCGAGGTAGTTACCAATCGACTGATGCTTCCAGATCGGCTTGCCGAACGATTCGCGCTCTTGGGCATAGGCGAGGGCGTCCTCCAGCGCCGCGCGACCCACACCGAGGGCGCGGGCGGCGACCTGAAGACGGCCGGTCTCCAGCCCCTTCATCATCTGCGCAAAACCCTTGCCCTCGACTCCGCCGAGCAGGGCTTCCGCAGGCGCGCGGAAGTCGTCGAAGGACAGCTCGCAGCTCTCCACGCCCTTGTAGCCGAGCTTGGGCAGGTCCCGCGAGACGGTCAGCCCTGGACCATGTCCCACGAGCAGGATGGAGATGCCCTGGTGTGCCGGGCTCGCCGCGGGGTCGGTCTTGCACAGCAGGGCAATCAGCTGTGAGCGGCGGGAGTTGGTGATCCAGGTCTTCACCCCGTTGACGACGTAGCCGTCGGTGTCCTTGCGGGCGACCGTGCGAATGGCCTGCAGATCTGAGCCGCCGCCCGGCTCGGTCAGCGCCATGGTTGCCCGGATCTCACCGGTGGCCATCCTCGGAAGCCAGCGGCGCTTTTGCTCCTCGGTGCCAAAGTGCAGCAGAAGCTTGGCGACCACGGTGTGTCCGCCCATCGCGCCGGCCAGGCTCATCCAGCCGCGGGCCAACTCCTCAGTGATGAGGACGTAGCAGGGTGTGGAGACGGGGGTGCCTCCATACTCCTCGGGTACGGCGAGACCGTAGATACCGAGCCGCTTCATCTGCTCGATGAGGGCCTCGGGGTAGGAGTTGGAGTGCTCAAGTTCCTGGACGACGGGCTTCACCTCCTTGTCGACGAAGTCCTGCACCGTCCTGACCATGAATTGTTCGTCGTCGGACAGGATGTCCAGAGTGCTCATGCCGTGACGCTCCTTCCCGAGCCATGGGGTTGATGTCGGTGGGTGGTTCAGATGACGTGCTCGGCACGCAGCCGGTCCATCGCAGCTGAGTTGTATCCCAGCCCGCCCAGGATGCTGTCTGTGTGTTCGCCCGCTGCGGGCACAGCGCCCATGCGCGGGGAGACGCCGGCCAGATCGGCTGGGGGCACCAGGGCAGGCACGGTCACTCCGCCGGGGAGCTGCACATCCCGCCAGCGGCCACGTTCTTCCAGTACGGGGTGGGCCAGGAAGTCCTCGATGTCGTTGACGCCGGCATTGGCGATGTCCGCCTGGTCCAGGAGCTCCATGGCTTCCTGGCTGCTGAGCTCGGTGAAGCGGGCTGCCAGGATCGCGTTCAGTTCCGCCCGGCGAGCCACCCGGTCGGAGGTAGAGGCGAAGCGCTCGTCTGCGACCAGCTCGGAGCGGTGCAGGAACTGCTCGCACAGCGCAGCCCACTCGCGCTCGTTCTGAACGGTGAGCAGTACGTCCTTGCCGTCGGCAGCCGTGTAGGCGCCGTAGGGGGCGATGGTGGCGTGCTGCGTGCCGATGCGGGGAGGCTGGGTGCCGCCGAAGCGGGTGTAGTAGGCGGGCTGGCTGACCCACTCGGCCAGCGCTTCGAACAACGACACCTCGACCGCTCCCGCGCCCCCTGTGGTCGCTCGCTTGAACAAGGCGGTGAGGATGCCCGAGTAGGCGTACATACCGGCGGCGATGTCGGCGATCGACACTCCGACCCGGGCGGAGCCGTGTTCGTTCCCGGTGAGCGAGACCAGGCCCGTCTGGCACTGCACCAGCATGTCGTAGGCCTTGCGGTTGGCCCACGGGCCGCTGGTTCCGTAACCGGAGATCGAGCAGGGGATGAGTGAGGGGAAGCGCTCGGCCAGGTCCTTCGCGCCCAGGCCCATCCGGCCGGCCGCGCCCGGAGCGAGGTTTTGCACGAACACGTCTGCTTCCGCGAGCAGCTGCTCCAAGATCACCCGGCCCGCGTCCGATTTGAGGTCTAGTGTCACGGATTCCTTGGATCGGTTAAGCCATACGAAGTAGCTGGACTCGCCGTGCACCGTGGTGTCGTAGCGACGAGCGAAGTCACCACCGCCCGGCCGCTCCACCTTGATGACGCGGGCGCCGAGGTCGGCCAGCTGGCGGGTAGCGAACGGAGCGGCCACTGCCTGCTCGATGCTGACCACGGTGATGCCGCTCAGCGGCAGTTCTTCGGGGTGCTCGGTCATGACTGACTCCAAGAAGGTGCAATCCCTGCATCCGGACTACCATCATGAAGACTCATGGACTATCAAGGGAAATAGCAATTGGTGATGTCCCTATACGTGCATGGGATACCGGCCTGAAAGGCAGGCGTCATGGACGTCAAGCAGCTCAAAGCGATCGTTACGGTGGCCGAGGTCGGCAGCGTGACGCGGGCTGCAGAGCTGCTGCACCTGGTGCAGCCCGCTGTCACCCGGCAGATCCGCACCCTGGAGCAAGAGCTCGGCGTTTCGCTCTTCGAGCGGACCGCGCAGGGTATGCGGCTCACCGGAGCTGGAACGATCATGGTGGACCGCGCGCGGCGCGCGCTGGGCGAGCTGGAGCGAGCGCGTGCCGAGGTACGGCCGACCCCGGGCGCGGTGACCGGCATCGTCACGGTCGGCTTGCTGGAAAGCACCATCGATCTACTTGCCGAGCCGCTGGTGTCGGCGGTCGCACGCCACCACCCCGGCGTTCAGCTACGGCTGATGACCGCATACTCAGGACATCTGCAGCAATGGCTTGACGACGGGGACCTCGATCTGACGCTGCTGTACAACCTGGACAGCACTCCCTCGCTCAGTGCCCGCCCCCTTGTGCGCGAGCGCCTTTGGGCCGTTGCTCCGGCTTCCGCCGGCCTGCGCGTCGACCGGCCCGTGCCATTGGAGGAAGCGGCCAGGCATCCGCTGGTGATGCCTACCTCGGGGCACGCATTGCGCAGTCTGATCGATGCGGCGGTGGTACGAGCGGGAGTTGACCTGGACGTCGTCGTGCAGACCAACTCCATGCGCCTGCAGAAGCAACTTGTCCTCGCAGGGCGGGGCTGGACGGTGCTGCCTGGCCTGGGTATTGCCGAGGACGTCACGCAGGGCACGATCAGTGCCGCACCGTTGAGCGAACCTGACGTGTGGCGCTCGATCGTCCTGGGCACACCGAGGTTCGGGCGCACGCCGCCTGCGGTGGACGTTGTCGCGCAGGAATTGGTCCGGCAGGTCAACTTGGCGGTGACTCAAGGAAGATGGCCCTCCGCCATCCAGGAGACCGACGGTCCCGCCGAACGTGCTTGACCCTCCCATCACCTTGTCCGTCCTGGCCCTGCGCAGCGATCATGGCGGGTCTGCCATGCGGCCGCATTCGACTCACCTGTTCTCCTGCAGCCAGGCTGCCCCCGCTTCACGGAACACCGGATGGGCGCGGGTCTTCACGTCGAACGGCTTCATCGGCGCCCCTGACCGCAGAACTGGGCACGGAGCACTGCTGGCCATGTCCGTACGGCATGGCGGCATCACGGATTTCTATTATTCAATCTGCGCTATCACGGCTAATGATAGATGCAAGACGGGCGGTCCGCGCCACCTTGGCATCCCAGCATGGCCGCTTCCGCGAAATCGAACCGTTCTCATCCGCCCCTGGAGGTCGACGATGTCCCCCACTCCCAGTGACCTGTCCGGGACAGCCTCGCTCGGCTCGTACCTGGAGTCATGGGCTCCTGTGTCGGTCAGGGACGAAGATCCCCTGCATGCCGGACCGGTGGCAGCGCTGTCGGCCGTTTTTGACCTGCCCTACAGCGCTGCGGAGGCTGGGGACCCGATTCCGCCGATGTGGCACTGGCTGCACTTCTTGAACTGGCCGGCGCACGGCGAGCTCGGCGTCGACGGTCACCCAATGAACGGGCACTTCCTGCCGCCCATCCCCAATCGACAGCGCATGTGGGCCGGCGGCCGCTGCGAGATCACCGAACCGCTCCGCCTCGGTGAACCCGCCGAACGCATCAGCAGCTTGAGCTCGGTGACCTCCAAGCACGGACGCACAGGGGAACTGCTCTTCGTCACCGAGCGTCGTGAGTTCCGGCAAAGCGGCCGTACCTGTCTCGTCGAAGAACAGGACATCGTCTACCGATCGGGACGCAGCGCGGCACAACACCCCGGCGAGCTAGACGAGTCAGCCCTTCCCCAGACCGACTCACTCTGGCAGCTTCCCCTCCGCCCCGACCCGGCGCTGCTGTTCCGCTTCAGTGCCCTGACCGCGAATGCACACCGCATTCACTACGACGCCCCGTACTGCCGGAACGACGAGGGCTACCCCGGCCTCGTCGTCCACGGTCCCTTGCTCGTCCTGCTCATGCTCGAACTGCCTCGCCGCCACGCACCAGGAAAGCAAGTGCGCTCCCTGTCCTACCGGCTCCGGCGACCAGTGTTCGCCGGCGAGCGCATCTCGGCTTGCGGCACTCCGACCGGCAGTGGCGCCCAGCTGTCCATCGCCACCCACCAGGAGGCGCAGTACGCCACGGCGGAGGTGACCTTCGGATGACCGCCCTGCGCAACCGCATCGCCGCAGCCAGGAGCCTGCTGTTCGTGCCGGGAGACCAGCCTGACCGTTTTGACAAGGCAGCCGCCTCCGGAGCCGACCTGGTCATCATCGACCTCGAAGACGCCGTGGCCGCCAACAACAAGGAGCGCGCCCGCGAGAATGCCGCGGCCTGGCTGGCACTCGGCAACCGGGCCGTCGTGCGGATCAATGCACCAGGAACGCCGTGGTCGGAAGCGGACCTCGCGATGGCTGCCGAACACGGCAGCTCAGTCATGGTGCCCAAAGCCGAAGACCCAGTCATCCTTGCGGAACTTGCCGCCCGTACAGCTGGCCGGTGTGACCTCGTCGCACTCGTCGAGACGGCTCTCGGCGTGGAGCGCGTTCACGAGGTGTGCGCCACCTCCGGCGTGGCACGAGCCGCCTTCGGTAACGTCGACTTGGCCGCACAACTCGGTGTTGCCCATGATGACCACACAGCACTGGCTTACGCCCGCCAGCGACTCGTCGTCGCCTCGGCTGCAGCGGGGATCGCTCCGCCGATCGAGGGTGTCACCACCGCCGTACGCGATGCCGATGTACTCCGCGCCGACATCGCCCACGGACGACGGCTGGGCTTTACCGGCAAACTCTGCATTCATCCCAACCAACTCGCAGCCGTCGCAGAGGGTTTCGCGCCTTCGGCGCGGGAACTGGAGTGGGCACGCGCCGTCCTCGGTGCGGGAGAGTCCGTCACTACGGTTGACGGCCACATGATCGACAAGCCAGTACTGGAACGAGCGCGGCGCATTCTGGCGGCGCCCCAGGCGCCGCACACCGCAACCTGACGCTGGCCCTACCGGTCTCAACCGGACTGAGACCCATGCGTCATGTGTGGTGTGCGCACTGGGGACAGGCAGCTCGAGAGTGCCGTCTGCCCCCAACTACGCCGTGTGGCAGGCGGCTTGGACCTGCTGGGCGCCCTCGGCCTGCCCCGCAAGCTGGATTCCCGTTGACAGCGAGCGATACTGCACCTAACATCGTGCTGCATTGTGGCACAGTGTTCCACAAAATGGAAATACGGTCGGCCTCAGAGTCGAATCAGAGGTTCTTGTCCATGACTGGCAGAAGACTGCTCCGGCCTCAATGATGTGACCTGTTTTTCATTCGACGGCTCAGCGTGTTTCCACGGCCTGTCTGATCGGCGAGAAGGGCTGCCGAATGAGCGGAATCGCCAGCAGCTCGAATCGTGCATCAGTAGACCGTCGAGCAGTTTCTGACTCGGCGTCGGCCTTTCCGAATGCTTTGACTTTAGGAGCGCACTCTCATGCGTGCAGCGTGGTATGACCGTCCCGGGCCGGCGCGAGACGTGCTTGAGCTGGGCCATTTGCCGGCACCGGAGCCCAGGCGTGGTGAAGTCCTCGTCCAGGTGAGGGCCTCAGGTATCAATCCGTCTGACTACAAGCGCCGTGGTGCCGCCCAAACGGGCAAGAATTCCTACGTCAGGATGGTGCCACACAGCGATGGAGCGGGGGTGGTCGTGGCCGTCGGGGAAGGCGTCGATCCAGCTTGGGTCGGGCGCTCTGTCTGGATGTGGAACGCGGTCAACCGCTATGGTTACGCCGCGCCAGAACCGCGTGAATGGGGAACAGCTGCGGAATTCGTGGCCATCCCCCTCTCATTCGTTAGTGCCCTTCCCGACGGGGCGAGCTTTGCGGTCGGTGCATGTCTTGGGGTGCCAGCCTTCACGGCTTACGCGGCAGTCTTTGCGGACGGCCCGGTAGAGGGTAAGACAATTCTAGTTCAGGGCGGTGCTGGTGCCGTCGGCGAACTAGCGGTACAGTTCGCTTCCCTGGCCGGTGCGAACGTGATCGCGACTGTTAGTTCCGACCATAAAGGGGAGCGCGCGCGAGACGCTGGAGCCCACCATATTGTGAACTATCGCACGAGCGATGTTCCTGACTTGGCCCGGCGTGTAGCACCAGGAGGTGTCGACCGAATCATCGAAGTCGACTTTGCGGCCAATATTCAGAGTGACGCTGAGATGATCAAGCCATATGGAACGATCGCCAGCTATTCCTCAACCTCGGATCCTGAGCCTGCTCTGCCTTACTACGCCCTGCAGTACAAGGGTGTATCGATAAGGACACTTCAGGTATTCACAATGCCGGACGCCTTGCGTTCTGCAGCGGTCAAGGCAATCACCACCGGCCTTGAGAGGGGGAGCTGCAGCCGACAATCGCAGCTTCATTTTCTCTGGACCAGATTGCGCTCGCCCACGAGGCCGCAGAAGGCAAGCCGGACGGCAATATTGTGCTGACCGTATAAGGAATTGAACGGCGCGGGCCGCCAGGCTTTGCTCCAATTCCTGCCCAATATTGTGCAGTGCACCGTTGTGGCCGACCCTGTCGGAAATGAGACTCGCACTATGCTGCGGAGCGCCGTCGGCGCACTCCCAAGGTCAGTTATGCTGTGCCGAGATGCGGCATGACGATGCGCAATGTGGTACGCTCACTTCTTGTGCGCAGAGGGGATTCGGCTGGCGAAACAGCCAAACAGGATGGATTGAACGGCGGCATCCGCTCGATGAACAGCGTGTTGAACACGTTGCGCGTCTTCGAAGAGGTCGCCATGCGGCAGCCGATCGGTGTGTCGGAGCTGTCCCGTGTGGCGCGTATCCCGAAGAGCTCCGTACAACGGAGCCTGGTAACCCTCCAGCAGGCCGGCTGGCTCAGAGTAGTGGAACCTGAGCATACGCGGTGGGGTCTGACCATGAGAGCCCTCGTCCTCGGGCTGCGTAGTACCGGTGAGCAAGACCTCCGGGAACTGACGGGGCCAGTTATTAAGCGCCTTGCTGCCGAGACGAACGAAACTGTTCTGCTCGGTCTACGCGACGGCGACGACTTGCTCATCATTGCGAGAGAAGACAGCACACAGCTCGTCCGAGTTTTTATGGATCTTGGTACACGCGTGCCGCTTCGCGCCAGTTCCGGAGGCGTTGCAATCATTTCGCGGCTCGAAGCGGACGAAATCGATCAGCTGTTCAAGGCTGAACTTGCCGAGTTCGCCGACAAGCCCATGCCGACTTCCGAAGAACTCCGAAAAGAGATCACTCGGACCGCTGGGCGGGGATATGCGCTGGACATGTCGTCTTGGTACCGCCCGCACGTCTCATCCATTGGCGCGGCAATCACGAACTCGGCCGGACGGCCTATTGCAGCAGTCACCCTGGCCATTCCGGACATGCGTTATCGTCGCTCGCAAGAGAAGAAGTTCGCGCAGATGGTTGTTGCGGCAGCGGACGAGATCAGTCGTCTGATCTCGTCTACCTGACCATGCAAGGAGAAGCGGGGGAGCGGGAATCTTGCCGGCGCTGAGACGCCATTTCAGTTGGTGTGGTCTTGCGGCAGTCCGGGGCGATTGCTGATGCGCTTGCTGAGCAGTCTGAGTTGGCGGCATGAACGCGAACGCTCATGCCGCTACGAGTGAAATCCTGAACAGTTCCGACAGTCCGAAGCCCAGAAGCGGTTCCTTGTGGCCGTTGCTGCAACCTTCATATGCCACCGCAAGCTGACTTATTATGCCGCCGGCTGGGGAACGTCGGCATGCAGGTACGGCGGCTCTTCGGGTTTCCTACGCGCTCATGATGTCGGCGATGAGCTGGGCTGTTTCTTCGGGCGATTCCCTATGGAAATGGTGACTCCCCAGCTCTGTGAGCATAATGTCGATGCGATCTGCGAGACGGTCGAGAGCTTCTTGCGTGGTCAAGTCGCGTACTGCCAACACAGTGATCGGCTGTTTCACCGCCTCCAGGGCTTCTTCCATATTCCATGCGACCAGGCCCTCGAAGGCGCGAGTGCCCGCCGGCTGCCGCACGGTCACCATTTTCTCGAAGTATGAGTTTTTGAGATCTGGATCGGTGCCCGTCGGCGAGCCTGCCTCGACCATGTTTCGCACCATCCCGGCAAAGTCATCACGAACAGCCCGCACCAGCTCCTCGGCCTGCTGTCGCTCCAAATCCCCGAACAGGAATAGGTAGTGCAGCGCATCGAGGGCGATAATGTGAGTGACCGTGTCAGGAAGCAGTCGGCCGACTTCGAGGGCAACTGCGCCGCCGAGGGAGTGGCCCACAACGGTGCACTCGCCTACTGATTCGGCCTTGAGCACCGCAGCGACGTCGCGAGCGAACTCCGCCATCGTCCAGACGTCCCGTGCCGAGCGAGACTCGCCGTGCTCGGCGAGGTCAACTGCGATCACTCGATGGTCATCGGGGAGACAGTCGGTCAACTCGTCGTAATCCCTGCGGTCGCAGGCCCACCCGTGGATGAGGACCGCGGTCGGCCCTTCTGTCGGACCGCTGACTGTGTATCGAATGATCGTGTCCTCCGCGCGCCTGACCTCGCGGTCCTCCGTAATTCTTGTAGCCATCTAGGTGCTCCCGTGCCGTATTTTGGTATGGCGTGTCACGTAGTAGCACGACGTTATGCGTGCTATTGGGTCCTGTCAATGGGAGTCGCCGGTCCGCCCTTCTGGCGCCACTAAAGCCGTCGCCTGCCTGCGCCGCTGGTGGAGCGAGGAGGGCCGCAACGCGTATCCTCACGCCACCCGGCTACTGATCACCGCGGGGCACCGGCACGACAGCCCCCAGTTCCAGCCTGTCCTGGAGGCCATACGGGTGCCTCGGATCGGTCCTGGCCGGCCGCGATCCCGGCCGGACAAGGTCCGGGCGGACAAGGCCTACGGCTCCCGCGCGAACCGCGCCTACTTGCGCAGACGAGGCATCGGTTGCACGATCCCGGAGAAGGTCGATCAAGTTCGCAACCGCAAGAAGCGTGGTTCGCGAGGCGGCCGACCGCCGAAGTTCGACAAGAGCGACTACCGCGAGCGTCATGCGGTCGAGTGCGGGATCAGCCGTCTCAAGCAGCACCGGGCAGTGGCCACCCGGTTCGACAAGCTCGCGGTCCGCTACGAGGCGATGGTTCACATCGCAGCGATCCACCAGTGGCTGTAAGCCGCCGGGCGGCCCAGCGGCCGTGCCATGCTGGTCGCCGGCACTTCGAGCAGCACACGCATGAGGAGGTCTCGTGGCCGCCGACTACTACTGCGCGGACAGCGAGAACGGCGACCACATCGACGACCCGTCCGAAGACGCCCTGTTGGGGCTGATCAGCGATCTGAACGGCACGGACACCGCTTCTGCCGACTGCTCGGCTACGCGATGGCCGCGCGGCATGACGCGGACCTGGTCGTCGCGTCCCTGAACATGGCGGCGGCCACCCGCGGCGGTGACGTGCGCGGCGTGATCATGCACACGGACAGGGGCAGCGCCGAGTACTGCTCGCGGCGGTTCAAGCGGGCGTGCCGCAAACTCGGCGTGATCCAGTCCATGGGCCGGGTTGGGTCATGTTTCGACAATGCCGTGAGCGAGGCGTTCAACAGCGTGCTGAAGGTCGAGTACGTCCACCGGCACACCTTCCGCACCCACACCGAGGCCCACATCAAGATCGCCACCTGGATCGCCGACTTCTACAACGCCAGGCGGCTACATAGCGTGTGCGGGTTCAAGAGCCCGATCGACTACGAACGTGACTACCGAGCCGCCCTCGTCGAGGGACTGGCCGCATAGATCGTCTCCACGGTACGAGGGGATTGACAGCCACCAACTCGCCCTCGGACACGACGTTTTCGATCACGACACCTTTGACCTGCTGGAACCACAGGTCCTGGAAGAGGACATCAGCCACAGCCGTTCATGATCGCGGTTTGGGTGACCCTCCGTGGTCCCGGCACTGAAAGTGATCCCGAACCAGGGTTGGCCGTCGTCGAGAGCCGCGGCGCCGTCACAGCCTGCGTCCACTACGCTCCGCAGAAGACCGGCTGCTCCGGTCGCTCGCACCGCTGCGCCGATGCCGGCCACACGCGGCCAGCCCTTCACCTGGCTGAGCCGTGACCAAACTGGTAGGCCAACGTGGGCGAGGCCAACCGGCACCAGCGCCCCCTCTCTTCAGCGGCCAGGTCCGCTGTTCGAACGTGCTGCCGCGGCCGGACCCCGGCCATGCCGGCGCAGACGAAGTGGATCTCGGTGCTCAGGTCTCTTCGGGAGCAGCCGGAGGGTCAGAGTTCAGGGTCATCGAACTGGATCAGCAGCAAGTCGGCCGGTGCCTCGTCCGTAGTGGGGGCTGTCCCGCCGTGGAGACGTTGTTCAGTCCAGATGACCTTGCCGTCCGGCGTGTAGCGGGTCCCCCACCGGTGCGTGAACTGCGCCACGAGGAACAGACCCCGGCCGCCCTCGTCGGTGGTCTTGGCCAGGCGCAGGTGCGGGGAGGTGCTCGAGCCGTCCCACACCTCGCAGACCAGACTGCGATGACGCAGCAACCGCACCGTGACCGGCGGCGCCCCGTAGCGGATGGCATTCGTGATCAACTCGCTGAGGACCAGCTCCGTGGCGAAGGCGATGTCTTCCAGCCCCCACTCGCGCAGTCGCGCCCCGCACTCCGCACGAACCGGCGCCACCGCCGCTGGGTCCGACGGCACCTCCCACTCCGCCACCTTCGACGGGTCGAACAAGCGGGTGCCCGCCACCATCAAAGCGATGTCGTCGGACGGGTGCGCCGGCAGCGTCCCCTCGATCGCCGCCTGGCACGTCTCCTCCGGGGTTCGTCCAGCCTGGCCCTCCAGAGCCCTGTGCAGCAGATTCAGCCCGGTGCCAATGTCCCGGTCGCGGTCCTCGAGCAGCCCGTCGGTGTACAACACCAGGTGGGAGCCTTCCGGCAGGTGCAGCTCGGAGGTCTCGAAGGGGTGGCCGCCCACTCCGAGCGGAGGGGAGGCCGGCACGTCCGGTTCGCTGACGGTGCCGTCCGGATAAACGACGGTGGGCCCCGGGTGGCCGGCGCGGGCCAGCGTGCACCGACCCGATACCGGGTCGTAGATCGCGTACAGGCACGTCGCCCCCGTCACACTCTCGTCTTCTGAGGCATCCGTTGCTTCGGCTGTGCCTTCCTCGCTGTCGATGCGGGCGACCAGCTCGTCCACATGCGCGAGCAGTTCCTCGGGCGCTAGGTCAAGGGCGGAGAAGTTGTGCACCGCGGTGCGTAGCCGTCCCATCGTCGCGGCCGCATGCAGGCCGTGGCCGACCACGTCGCCGACGACGAGCGCGACGCGGGCCCCGGACAGCGGGATGACGTCGAACCAGTCGCCGCCCACCCCGGCCTCCGCTGGCAGGTACCGCCAGGCCACCTCCACGGCGTCCTGTTCCGGCAAGCCTCGGGGCAGCAGGCTGCGCTGCAGTGTCACCGCCGTGACGTGCTCGCGCGTGAACCGCCGAGCGTTGTCGATGGTGACTGCCGCGCGCGCCGACAGCTCCTCAGCGAAAGACAGATCTTCCTCCTCGAAGGGCGGCGAATTGTGCGACCGCCAGAAGGTCGCCATGCCCAGCACTACACCCCGTGCCTGCAAAGGCACGGTCACCAGCGAGTGGAACCCGAGCTGAAGGACTCCGTGTTCCCGCTCGGGCGCCTGCTCCTGCCAGTCACTCGCCTCCCGCAGGTTCGCAACCAGCACTGCCCGTCCCGACTCCAGGGCCCGCATCTGGGCAGTCGCCGGCGAATAGGTGATCCGCTCCCCGAGCGGATGGAGCGGCCGCATCGCTTGCTCGCCGCTGACCGCGATGCGCCGCAAGTGCCGGTGCGTCTCCCGTGCCGGTTCCTGCCCCCGCAGCACCGCATCCAGCAGGTCGACGATGACGCTGTCGGCGAATCGCGGGACCGCCACTTCCGACAGTTCCTCCGCCGTGCGCACGACATCCAGTGTCGTCCCGACCCGCCACCCCGCGTCGTACAGCAGCTTCAGCCGCTCCCCGGCCACCTCCGCCCGCTCCGACACCACCGCCAGTTCCGTGGTGTCCCGCAAGGTCACCACCCAGCCCGCACGCCCCCCGTACGGGGCGGTGGGCCGCTTGTTCACCGCCAGCAACCGGTCTCCAGCGAGGTGCACCCCATCAGTAATCGGCTCATCCGACGCCAGGAGGCGCGCCGTCTCCTCATCCAGTTTCAAGTCCGCAGCGATGTGCCACTCAGCGTCTACCGGCAGATCCAGCAGCCGTTGCGCCTCGTCATTGGCCAGTAGCAGCCGCCTGTCGCTGTCGACGATGAGGACCCCTTCCCGGACCGCGTGCAGCACCGCGTCGTGGTGGTCATACATCCGGGTCATCTCCTCGGGGCCCATGCCGTGGGTCTGCCGCTGAAGTCGCCGCGTCACCAGCCCCGTGCCGGTGCCGGCCACGGCAAGTGCGCCCACACCGGCAGCCAAGATGATCGGCAGCTGCTGATCGACTAGTCCGCTCACTTTCTGGATGGTGACCCCGGCGGCCACCAGCCCCACGACCGACCCCCTGGCATCGAACACTGGGACGATTGCCTGGACACTGCGCTTCCCCGTGCGCAAGGGCGGCCCCGTGACCTGTTCGATGACAGTGCGGCCCTGCAGCGCCGGCCCGATGGTGCCGATGAATTTCTTCCCGATGAAGCGCGGGTCGGGCTGCGTGTAGCGGATTCCCTTCGTGTCGGTGACGACGATGAAGTCGACGCCCGCCCGCTTGCGGGCTGCTTCGGCGCGCGGCTGCAGAACTGCCGTCGGGTCCTGGCTTCTCAGTGCCTGGACCATGCCTGGGGCGTTGGCAAACGACTCAGCAGCGGTCAACGTCTGGCGTTGGGCCTCCCGCATGCTGCCACGGTCAGCCTGGAGTACAAGGGCGGTCACGGCGGCCACGACAAGTAGGAGCACGACTACGATCTGCAGAATGAAAACCTGCCCGGCGGCGCTGCGCATGTTGAAAAGGGAGTGCAGCGTCGATCCGGCGGCTGGCCCCCGTCCTGCGGGTTGCCTCAGGCCCCCCTGTGGGGGGAGCGGGGGCGAGGAGGGTGTGTTACTGCGGCAGCCGCCGCGCTCGTCCTCATGCCCAGCGCCCGGTCGACGGCCCGAATCTGCGGAACCGTGTGGATCAGGCGAGGCGGCAGTGAACGGGCGACGCAGAAATCTGCCCAAAATTCCCTTCATGGCCAATTATTAACACCGCCTTTCGTGGCAAGATGGCGCAAAACCCACACTTGAGCCATGCCCGCTGCGGCGGATCGTATTGCTCAAAGGCCTGTGCCACCGTCCCCGCCTCTCCCAAGGTGGCCCCCACCGAGTGCCGCACGCTGCATCGCGCTGGCCATCGAGTGCGCTGTGGAGCTGTGACGGAGAGCTGACCCTCGCGAGCTGTCCCCCTGCGGCAGGGCGTTCTCGACGGCGCAGGCGCAGCCGGGTGCACGCCGCGCGGGGCAATGCGGCCGCTGCCCTCACTGTCCTGCTGGAGTACGGTGCACAGGAGAAGCGGACGCAGGTGACGAACCTGGCCGGGGCGCCCTGGCGGTCGCAGGCGGCGCTGCTGCACCTGGCGCTCGGACAGCAGACCGACGCACTCCAGCTGGCCACCGAAGAACTGGAGCTGGCCCACCGCTGGGGCACCGAGCGAGTGATCGGCCTGGCGTCGCGTTGCCTGGGTGTCGTTATGGGCGGCCCCAAGGGGGAGTCCCTTCTGCGTGAGACCGTCGCCATGCTGGAGCGGTCTCCGGCCCGCCTGGCACTGGCCCGGGCCCGGTACGAGCTGGGCGCCGCGCTGTCGCGCAGGGGAGAGGCCGACCAGGGCCGCCAGGTTCTCACCCAGGCGCTGGACCTCGCCGAGACCTGCGGCAGTCTCCTCCTGGCCGGCCGGGTACGCCGGATGCTGGCCGAGCTGGGGGTGCGACCGAAAGCCGCGCCGGCGCCGGCGCCGGGCCTGTCAGCGACCGAGCACCGGGTGGTGGAGCTGGTCGGCGCCGGTGACAGCGACCGTCAGGTCGCCTATACGCAATACCGGGACTCTGCTGGTGATGTTGGGCAGTTCATGCGGTGGCTGAGCACAGGGCGCGGAAGTGCGTGGCCCGGTGTCGTGTTCTGGGTGTGGCGTCGATCCAGTCGGTGATTCGGGCGACGTTGCAGGCCATCGCGGTGAGGACGTGCTGGATGTGGGTGCGGGCCAGGCCGCGATAGCGGGAACGTCGCAGCCCGTGGGCCCGGACGTTCTGCGAAAGGGTGGCCTCGATGCCGGCGCGGATCGCGTAACGGCCCTGCCATTCCTCGGTCTGCTGGTCGAGCCGGTTTCGTGTCTGGATCTCATGCAGCGGCCGGGCAGCACGGCTATCGAGCGGGGCCGGGTCGCGGAGGACGTGCACCGGGTGCGGTCGGGGCAGGACCGGCAGTCCGCCTCGGCGAACCGGGCCTGCAGATAGGTGTTCCCCTTCATCCGCAGCTCGGTCCAGGACACACTCGTGGCCCCGCGTGGGCAGATCGCCTGCTCGTTGTCCCAGTCGATGGTGAAGGCCGCCTTGTCGAAGCCCGCATGGGCCTTGGCCTGGCTGCTGTGGTCGGCGACGACCGGGCCGAGCAGGGTGATGCCGTGCACCCGTCGTGCCCGCTCGATGCGTGCCGGGGAGATGTAGCCGGAGTCGACGACGTGCTCAGCGGGCAGCAACTGCCGCTCGGCGAGGTTGTCGTGGATGGTGTCGGTCATCTCGATGTCCTGGACGGTGGAGATGGTGGTGGCGACATGGACCACCAGCTCGGGGCGTTCTTCGTCGCAGGTTTCCGTGAAGTGTGTGCGGTAGCCGCTCCAGGCGGTGTCCCGTTTGACGCAGTAGTGCGCGTCGGTGTCGTAGGGGGAGTCGAACCGCAGCGAGGCGGGCGGCAGCGCGTGGCCGTCCCGCCAGCGCAGTAATCCGTGTGCGTCCCAGTAGTAGTGGTGGACCCAGACCTGTCGCAGAATCTCCACTTGAGGAAGAAGCCGCAGGTGGGGTGGGGCATCGGCGGCCCAGGCGGCGGTGAGGATCTTCTGTCCGTCCCGCCCGAACTCCTCGGCCCGGGCGGTGCCGGCCGCCTTCCCGCCCGGTAGTTTGCCGATCTCCACCCGGCGCCCATACCGCTTGGCCCACTCCGGCTCGATGAGCGGAGCCAGCCAGGCAGGAGCAGCCTCGGCCAACTCCTCCAAAGCAGCTCGCAGCGTCTCCCCGACCAGTTCCAGGCGGCTGAGGGTGCGGGCCGCGGCCAGCACATGGGTGGCGTCGGTACGCTGCCGGCCACCGGCCTTGAGCAGGCCGGCCTCCACCGGGCGGTCCAGCATCAACTCCAGTAACCGGTCGGCGGCGCCGTCCTGTTCGGCCAGCCGGGCCCGAAACTCGCACAACACCGAGTGATCGAACCCGGGATCCTCCAGCTCAAGGCCGATCGCGTATTTCCAGTCGATCCGGGTGCGGACCGCGTCCACCGCCGCCCGGTCGGACAAATTCTCCGCGAACTGCAGCACCGACACCAGCGCGAGCTGCCCCGGCGACAGTCCCGGCCTGCCGTCATCCGGATACAGCCCCGCGAACTCCTCATCCTCGAACAAGACATCCAACCGGTCCCGGATGACCATGGCCGGGGTGCCCTTTGGACACGCCGCCCGCGCCGTTCGCACCGTCCGCACCGGGATTCGCTGGTGATCCTCCGGCCGCAGCGACACCGCGACCACCTCCACCGACGACACCACCCCGCACACTCACAGCCAAGCACCGCGCACAGCCAGCCGTCAGCGCCTTACCAACATCACCAACAGAGTCGCGGCATTGGCTCTAGCCCACCAGTCTCATGTACTCGTCAACGCTGAGCAGACCCGCCGAAGAAGCTCCGCCGTCCTTCCTGATCCGGAGCAGCCAGCCCAGGCCGAACGGTTCGGCGTTCACCAGCGCGGGGTCTTCGTCGGCCAGGTCATTCACTGCGACCACTTCCCGGGCGAGCCAGGCGGTCAGTCCGGCCGCAGCCACCCCGGCGCCGACCGCGAGCCGAAGGGGACTGGGCGGCGGCCAGTGGGCCGCGCTCGAAGTGCGCACTGCCGCGGGCGAGGGTCTGGAGGAGCGGCAGAACCGTACGATGCGCTCGCTCAGCCGCCGGGTGTTCCCCGAGACCGAGACCGTGCCGGACGATGCGTCGGCCTCGATCGAGGTGACCCGCGCCCAGCGTCGTCGCCAGGCCGTGGTCACCGAGGCCGCTGCACTGCGCCGGGCCCGGGCCGAGTGCGCTGCCCGGGCAGGGGCAGGCCGTGGACGGCGGGATCGGCAGGGCGGCGAGGGCAACCTTGAGCGGCGTCGCGAATGGCTTACGTGTGCAGCACCGCGCGCTTAAGCTCCACCAACGCCTCAATCGGCTGGTCATCCTCGACTGTCCCCAGTCGCTGTTCCAGCACCTCCCTTACCAGGGGCAGGTTCTCGGACCAGTAGGCCAGCGGCCATCTGATCAGGCGGTCGAGGAACTTCAACGGGCGTCGGCCGGCCGTACCGCCGTCCTCGATGGCACACCGCCCTGCGTAGAGCCGTTCAAAGCTCCAAAGGACGGTGAAGTACGCGATCCGAACGTCGGGGAGTGCATCGTCCCCGAAGGTGTCGGGGGAGTGCAGGAGAGTCCCGAGCAGGTCGCGCGCCTTCGCTGCTTCGCCACTTGTCAGATCCGCGTGGAGAATCCGCGCCAAGTCGAAGTCACCATGCCGGCGCTGCCAGTAGAAAACGGCCACGGACGTACACAGCGACACGATGGAGATCGCCAATGTCGCCACATCACTTACGGACACTCCGCCCCCTCACCCCTGTCGTGAACGCCGAGAGTAAGGGGCCGAGCGTGTGCAGGTCACTCAAAGATCCGTGGCACACGCTCAAGAATCGATGACACAGGACAGTGAGCAGGGCCTGGGCCGGTCGTCCACCCCTGTCCCGTCTCGAAGGAACTGGCCCTGTATCAGTCGATCGGGTCCAATTCGCTTGCAGGCTCAGGTGACGTGGCGCCGCAGGTGGGCGCGAATGGCGTGCGAGGAGTACGGCTTGCCGCTGCGGAGACGGCCAGGCCGACCAACGTGAGGCTGTCACCCGGGGCCGGTCTGGCCACCGCGAGGAGCTACATCACTGCGTCGGTCTGCAGAGGGCCCGCGGTGATGCGCAGTTCACGGACGCGGACTGGCTCCTCGTCGGCGAGGTAGAAGATGTGCACAAACGGAGCGCGCACCATGCGGTCCGGTTCGCTCTTCTTGGCCATGGTCGCTTCTCCGCGCAGGAGGCGGACGCCGTCGCCCGCGGTCCAGAACTCCAGGACCTCATGGGTGATGATCAGCGGCTCGTCGATCTTGACGAAGAATGCCTTGATGGCCTCGACGCCGTGGATGTGGGCGGTGCCGAAGAACATGTCGGTGTCCTCGGTCAGCGGCGCGAAGCCCTCCCCGAACTCCAGTGTGTCGATGGCGTCCATGAACTTCAGGACCCACTCGGGGGCAGGTGTTGCTCGTGCCGTGTCTGCCATCGCCGTCGCCTCCCGATCAAGCCGTCGTCCACCGTAACCCGAGAGTCTGCCGCGACGCCGGACCAGATCGGTTGAGACGCCCCCAACGCCCGGGCGCCGAAGACCAGTTCACCTGAGACGCCCGGCCGTCTCGCATCTCGGTTGATCCGGTCGCCGCAGGTCACGGCTCTGCCCACAGACCAGTGGTGAAGTCGGCCCGGGGCGCGGTGCCGGTCTTTCGACCGGTCCGTTTCCCCGGAGCCGCTTCCCGAACTGGGCATGCGACTTGGCACCGCACCCGGCTCTCCACAAGCCCCGAGGGCTTCGTGATGCTTGCCCTCATCCCGTGGCATCCCAGGGAGTGGGAATCGCCAGGCCCCGGTATCGGTAGCGAGTGGTGCCTACCGTGATCGGGTTGAACAACTCCCTGTTCTCGCTGGTCCACCAGGATCTACGGCCGCAGTAGCGGCGGAAGATCTTCCTCCGACCCGTCTTGGGGTGCTTGCGCTGCACCCATCTCCACACCGTGCGCCACAAGTAGTTGCGCAGGTAGGAGAAGGTCGCGAACGACACCCCGGGCCGGAAGTAGGCGCACCATCCCCGCACCGCCGGGTTGATCCGGGCGAGCAGGGCATCGAGCGGCTGGTTCGTTCCGACCTGTCGGCACAGCGTCTTGGCCTTGACCATGATGGCCCGCAGGGCCTTCTTGGCCGGGTAGGTGTAGACGTAATACCGGTTGGTGCCCGGTTTCCGGTGGCGCTGGATGCGCCAGCCAAGGAAGTCCAGGCCCTGCTCGATGTGGGTGATCAGAGTCTTCTCCTGCGACAGCCGCAAGCCCATCGTGGAGAGGACTTCCGCGATCTCGTCGCGTAGCGCCTCGGCGTCTGCCTTGGTGCCATGAACCATCAGGCACCAGTCGTCCGCGTACCGCGCCAGGCGGTAGTTCGGCAGACCTCGGCGTCGACGCCTGCGACGCTCGTTGAGATCAGTTCCGGCGCCTCCCGGGGCCCGGGCGATGTGCTCGTCCAAGACCGAGAGAGCGACGTTGCTGAGCAACGGCGACAGGATCGAACCCTGCGGGGTGCCGGTGTCGTTGTCCCGCAGCAAGCCGTCCTCACCGAGGATGCCCGCCTTGAGGAACGCCTTCACCAGGACCAGGACGCGCTTGTCCCCGACGCGTGCCCGCACCCGCTCCATCAGGGCGGTGTGCGAGATCTCGTCGAAGCAGGCTTTGATGTCGCCCTCCACGATCCACTCGTACTTCTTGGACGTGAGCAGGCGCACCTCGGCCACCGCGTCATGAGCCCGGCGGTTCGGGCGGAACCCGTAGGAACACGGGAGGAAATCCGCCTCGAAGATTGGCTCCAGCACCAGCTTCAAGGACGCCTGCACCACCCGGTCGGTGATCGTCGCGATTCCCAGACGGCGCAGCTTGCCGCCCGCCTTGGGGATCATCCGCTCCCGTACCGGCATGGGCTGGAAGCTGCGGTCCTTGATCCGCGACCGCAGCACGTCGAGGAACTCCTCGACCCCGACCCACAGTGCGATGGACGACGACGTGCGCCCGTCCACCCCGGCCGTGCGTGCACCCTTGTTGCCCCGCACCCGATCCCAGGCCACCAGCAGGAAGCCCGGGTCGGCAACGAGATTGAACAGGTCGTCGAACCTGCGATGAGGATCATCACGGGCCCAACGGTGCAGCTTGGTCTGGATCTTCAGTACCCGGCGCTCCGCCTCGTACAAGGCGCGCTCCAGCTCGTCGGTATTCACCGGCGACCCTCCCGACATTCCAGTACTTCAGCCACTGACTTGCTGGCCCCCTTGGCCCTGCAACCGGCTTTCCCGGTCTCCACGACGGGTCGTTACTCCCGCGACTACTACGGGGCCTCCGCCCCACCCACGGCCAACAGTCGGCAACGGACCTGCCCACCGCCGAACTGGCTGTCCGGCGGCCCGGGCGACCGCGGATGGTTCCCACGTTCACCACACAATCGATCGGTCAGGGAGACGCCCAGCTCTACTCCGGCAGCATCGCCACGCCTACGCCGCAGGCTTTCAACGTGGCCTCCCCACCGGAAAAGGAAATCCGGCTTCGGAGTTGACCCGTCCATCCGAGGACGGCCGAGTCACGCGCTGCATACCGGCCCGTATCCACCAGGTTTGAGCCGGCTCGCTGCTTACGGAGCTTCCACCACTGGTTCGCTCTCGCTGCACCTTCTGACCTCGCTAGACGGACCCGCGCCGTCCGGTAGTCCCGGCACGTCCCGCCGTTGTCGGGGCCGCTTGCCACCCTCCCCGGCGTCCCCCGGGTCAGGCTGCCCCCAGCTTCACCAGGCCGCTGCGACGGCCCGGAGGAGAAGGTCTTTCACCTCCACTCGATTGCGTAGCGCCTCGTGGCGCACTCCTGTGACAGTGAACCTTGAGCTTGTGCCATCGAAGCTTGGGCGACGCGGATTACTGGCGGGCGGTCAAGGCTTCAGTCGGCGCCTGCGCGGCCAGGCGCATCAGGGACAGGCAGCCACGCCTTTGCCTCCTCGTCCCAGCGGAGTCGGTGCCCGCTCCAACAGCCCTGGAATCTGCTCGCGGAAGGCCTGTCGCCAGCAGTCCAGAACCGGACAGGCCAACCTACGGACCCGCAGGCGGATGATGACCTGGCGTCTGTCGACGAGGGGGCTTGGTGGCGGTCCCTGGGGCGGCGCTCTGACGCGAGTGCTGAGAACTGCGGGAACATGATCGATCGTGCTGTTGCGACTGACCTACCTGGCTGTGACGAACGCGTTTGCCGTGCTGCCCTTGCTACCGATGAGTGACCATGACAAGGACGTGGAAGTCCTGGCGCCGCGTCGGGACTTGAGGTGGTCCCGCTCCCCTGGGCGCCCGAAGAGGACGACATCCGTACTGGCCCATACGGATGATTCACCAGCGCCGCAGGGTGAACGATGGCACTGTGTGGCCCGAGTCGGCGGTCGGCAGCCGCGCGCGACCCTACGTTGACTCGTGTGACGCTGAGTTACGCCTTTGTGAACCTGAAGCCCGGAGTGGGAAAGACGACCAGCGCGGTCTGGTTGGCCCACGCACTTCACGAGTTGGGCATCCCGCCGTTGCTGGTCGACAGTGACCCCGCTTCCTCCGCGTTGCGCTGGAGCGAATTGGCAGGTGGCTTCCCGTTGCCCGTGGTCGCCCTGCCGGTGGGCGATGTGCACCGGCGCGTGAATGACTTCCTGGGCGAGCGGCAGGCCGTCGTGTTCGACGCTCCGCAGATGGAGGACCACTCGCACATCGCCCGCAGCATCATGAGATACGCGAGCGAATGGATCGTGCCGGTCACTCCGGCCCCTATCGAGCTGGACCGCATGGCGCCCATCGGGGGCGAGATGGGCGACGTACAGTCCCTGCGCGCCCACCCGGCCCATGCCGCCGTCCTGCTGAACCGAACGAACCGGGCCGACGCCACGCGGGCCGGTCCCGACGCCGACGCCCGCGAAGCTCTCACCGAGCGGGGTTTCGACGTGCTGTCCACCCACATCCCGCGGCTCGACCTGTACGCCCAGTCATTCGGAAGTCCGGTGGTGGCCAAAGGCTCGGCGTACATGGATCTCGCAGAAGAACTCGTCAAGCGACAGGACACGGCATGAACCAGCGCAAGGACACCTACCGGGCCGCATTGCAGCGCGGCCCGGAGGCGGTCGTACCGCGTCTCGTCGAAGTCGCTCGGCTGGACACCCGATTCGTCCGGGTGAGCGTCGAGCTCGACACCGGCCTGCCGCGTGACCTCGTGCAATGGGCGAGGTCACCGGTGGCCGCGATGGTGCGGGCAGGCGCCGCCGCACTGTGACCCCCGAGGAGCGACCCGTAGGCCGGGTGACGCAGTCGTGCGTGCACAGGCCTCCGCTCGCCCACTGGTTTTGACTGCGTTGGTGATCTCGTTGGATGGCGGAGGCCAGGAAGCATGCGTCCGCCAGATGCCGGTTCTCATGGGGAGGCAGTGAGAGCGCCCGGCTCTTGGAGCTTGAGCCGCCCCTGCGCCGGCACGAGCGTATCGGCAGTGGTCGACTCGCCCCGCAGTCAGCCACGCGTACGCCGGCCCGGCGGCCGTAGTGCCCGGGTGCGTGTTGCGGTGCTGTCGGCGACGGTGGACGTGCTGCTCGACGGCGGCTTGGACGCGCTGTCGATCGGTGAGGTCGCCCGGCGCGCCGGGGTGCACGAGACGTCGATCTACCGGCGCTGGGGGACCAGGGCCGGCCTGGCCCTTGACGCGGTGCTCGACCGGACGCAGACGGAGGTGCCGGTCCCGGACACCGGCGCCCTGCGGACGGACCTGAACGCGTTGCTGCACCACGCCGCGGCGTTCTCCCGCACGCCGCTCGGCGAGCTGCTGCTGCGGATGGCGGTGCGGGAGAACATGGCGGAGTACGAAGAGGTCCGCGAGCGGTTCTGGCACCACCGCTTCGCCGCCGGATCCGCCGTGCTGGCCCGCGCCGAACAGAGGGGGGAACTGCGTGCTGGCATCGATCACCGCCTCGTGTTCGAGGCGCTCATGGGCCCCCTCCACATGCGGCTCCTGCTGACCCGGGAACCGCTGGACGACGCCTTCCTGGACGGCGTGGTCGGCCTGGTCCTCGCCGGCATCGCACCGCAGTGCCGAAGCGCCGGGACCGGCTGTGGCGAAGAGGACGCCTGAGCACGTCAGCGGGCGGTGACCGGCTGACGCAGGACGGTCCTGAGCCGCTCGGGCGCGGTGCGCCGGGGATCGCCGAGGTAGATCTCGTGGTGCTTCCCGGCCGGGGTGCATCCCGTTCGGCGATGAAGGCGTGCAGGGCCGCGACCGTCGGCCCCTCGGTGGCGTACGGGCCGACGTGCATGATCTGCGCCACGAGCCCTTCCTCGAACGCCTCGAACCGGAGCCCCGGCAGGGCCTCGGCCTTCTTGCGGAGCTTTGCGTCGGCGAGCGTCCGCGCGACAAGGCCGGCCGTGACGACCGACGGTTGGGCGATCATCATCGTCCACCGCCAGTCCTGCTTGCGGTCGACGGAGAACTCGGCCATGTCCGGTGTCCACCACAGCCCTTCCATGGGCTTGACCTTGTAGCCGAACCCGGACGGGCCGCGTTTTACCGCGAACTTCAGGGTGTACGACGCCGTGTACAGAGCCTCGACGGGCACACGGTATTCAGGGGACGTGTTTGGATCGCCCCGGCCGTCGGCCATGAGGAAACTCAGCTCCGGAATCGCGGCGAGCACCGCCCTGCCGACGGGTGGCCGATACAGGTCTTCGTGGTCCTTGACAAGGTCCAGTGCGGGCATGAGGAAGGCCCTTTCAAAGAATCAGTCCTCAACCGGATCGGTCGGATCCCCAGAGGCCGAGGACCGGGCGGCAGGCCGGGACGGCAGGGCGGCGAAGGCCAGCGCCGCTCCGCAGGCGGCGACCGCCGCGCCTACGGTCAGGCCGAGGCCCATCCCGCTGACGAAGGCCGAGCGGGCCAGTGCCGCGAGCAGGGGCCCGGACGTGCCGCCCACCCGCTGGGCGAGTTCGAGGGCGCCGCCTAGGGAGCCGAGGACGCTGTCCGACAGGTCGTGCGGGAGCCGGTACGGCGCGAGGGGCGGGCCTATCCGGTCCTGGTAACGGGTCGTCAGCAGGCTGCCGATCACGGCGACGCCGAGCGCGCCGCCCAGCTGGACGGAGACGCCGTTCGATGCCGATCCCACACCGGTGTCGCCCGGCGGCAGCGTGCCCATCAGCGAGTCCAGTGAGGCCGGCACCACCAGCCCGGCGCCCAGGCCGAGCAGCAGCATGCCGGCGAGTACATCCCCGTACGCGGAGGACACGTCCGCGCGGGACAACTGCCACAACCCGCCGGCGACCACCAGCAGGCCGGTTCCGACGACCACCTTGGTGCCCGCCGCACGCATCAGCACGGGTGACAGCGGCGCCACCAGCGCCAACAGGCCGGCGACGGGCAGGATGCGGACACCCGTCGCCAGGGCCGAGTAACCGAGGCTGAACTGCAGGTACTGGGTGAGCACGAACAGTGCGCCGAACAGCCCGAACATCGCCAGAGCGACGGAGGAGGTGGCGAACGAGAACCGGCGCTCCCGGAAGAAGGCGAGGTTCAGCATGGGGTGGGTCGTCGCCCGCTCCCACAGCGCGAAGCACACCAGCACGGCGAGGCCTGCCCCGCCCGCGCCGAGCACGATCCCCGACGACCAGCCGCGTACCGGCGCCTCGATGATCGCCCAGAGCAGCAGACCGAGGCCCAGGACCGACAACACCGCGCCCGCCGGGTCGGGGCGCAGTGCGGAGGGGGTGCGGGACTCGGGCACCAGCAGACGGGCGCACGCCAGACCGGCCAGCGCGAAGGGGATGTTGACCCAGAAGACCGATCCCCACCAGAAGTGCTCAAGCAGCAACCCGCCCGCGACCGGACCGATGGCGATCCCGAGGCCGCTCGTGCCCGCCCACACACCGATCGCCCGCCGACGCTCTCCGGGGTCCCGGAATACGTCGGTGATGATCGACAGGGTGGCCGGCATCATCATGGCAGCACCCACGCCCATGCCCGCCCGCGCGGCGATGAGCATCCCCACCGAGCCTGAGTAGGCCGCCCACGCTGAGGCCGCCCCGAACACCGCGAGTCCGGCGGAGAACACCTTCCGGCGCCCGAACCGGTCCGCGCTGCTGCCCGCGACCAGCATCAGCCCGGCGAACACCAGCGCGTACGCGTCTACGATCCACTGCAACTGGGTGGTCGTCGCCCCGAGTTCCCTCACCAGAGTGGGCAGCGCGACGTTCAGAATGGTGTTGTCCAAGGTCACGATCAGCAGCGACACACACAGCACCACGAGGGCGACCCAGCCGTTGCCCGCACCGCTATCCTGCGGTGCCGCGGCCGACGGCGGCATCTCACGCACATTAGTCATGACTCCATGCAGCATTCCGGCCGCCGGACCGGGCAGGTGCCGAACGTCCTTCGCCAGGACCGGACGGCTACGACCTCGCTCACCGGCCGGTGCGCATACCCGAGGCATCCGGACCCTCCGGCCCGTCCGTCGCCACCGGATCCTGGTGGGACGGTGAATGCCGAACGACGGCCTGCGCGGGCGTGGCCCACCCTGCGCGGAGCTCGGGCACGACCGGCAGCCGCCTTTCCCTAAAGGAAGTGCGGATCATGAACCTTCGCGCTCCTCTGAGCCGGACGAGGTGTCCACCGGAACATCACCTCGAAGAGCTTCGTCGGTCGCCGGGTCTTCCTCGCGGATCACCCTGTACTGGGGGCCGGGCCGGGCTGCGTCGGGCTCGGGTGGAGTGCGTTTTCCCCTCGGCTCGCGCCACCGACGGCGGGCCCTTCCGATCCCCGGAGGGTGAGCCCGCCGACGGGCTGAGTGCTGCCCGCGCCGCACAACGCGAAACACAGGGCCTCGCCGGGAACCTGCACGTCGTCTCCCGAGGGTCCGCGTGGTGCATTTGCCGGGTAGCCCTGTACGCGGGGACGGTGGTCCCTATGGAGTGGGGCCCGTGCCCATGACAGTGGATGTATGACCCGCCGCCCATCCTCAGGACGCGTGACTGCGTCTCGACAGTGGAGGTCGAGGTGAGTATCCGCCGTCACAACCATCACCGGCACAGCAGCGCGGAGATGGTCATGGACCCGGTGTGCGGCCTGCAGATCAGCAAGTACGGCGCCACAACGCACCGCGAGGTGGGCGGGACGCTCTACCACTTCTGCCCCGCCCGCTGCGCGTCCGCGTTCAACGTCGATCCGGTTCGTTACACCGCCTCGACCGGCTAGGCACGCTGGAGACTGCACGGAGGACGTCATGACCAAGCAGGCCCAGCCGCCGCCTCCCGGGGACCGGCCGACGCCGACCGTGCCACCGCCCCCGCCCGCGTGGCGGCACTGGCTGTGGCCGCTCGCCATCTTGCTTGCCATCGGTCTGTGGACGGTGCTGCCGGAAATCCAGTCGGCCCAGACGCAGAGGGTGAACCTGACGTATTCGACGTTCCTCACCGACGTCGACGCCGGGAGAGTCAAGGCCGTCACCATCAAGACCGACGGGGAGACGAACGGAACGCTCACCGGCGGGCGCCGCTTCACCACCGTCGTCCCCGTCCAGCTCGCCGGCGACCAATTGCTCGGCCGCCTGGAGACGAAGCACGTCCAGGTCACGGCGTCCCAGCCGTCCACCTCTACGTCGTTCGGCTCCCAGATCCTGACCTGGGTCATCCTGCTGGGGCCGATCGTTCTGATCGTCTGGTTCTGGCGGCGTCTGTCCAAGGGCGGGGCCGCGCAGATGACAGGGGCCCTGGGCGGGGTCGGTAAATCCCGGGTCAAGGTGTTCGACGCGGAGCGGCCCGAGACCACGTTCGCCGACGTCGCCGGGTACGAGGGCGTCAAGTCCGAGATCGCCGAGGTCGTCGACTTCCTGCGGCGGCCGGAACGCTACCGTCGGGCCGGGGCGATGGCCCCGCGCGGGGTGCTGATGGTCGGCCCGCCGGGCACCGGCAAGACTCTCGTGGCCCGCGCGGTCGCAGGGGAGGCGGAGGTGCCGTTCCTGTCGGTGGTCGGCTCCAGCTTCGTGGAGATGTTCGTCGGTGTGGGTGCCGCCCGGGTACGGGATCTGTTTGCCGAGGCGCGCAAACGGGCGCCGGTCATCGTGTTCGTCGACGAGATCGACGCGCTCGGCGGCCGCCGAGGGGCGGCGGGGGCGGTCGTCTCGAACGACGAGCGTGAGCAGACGCTCAATCAACTCCTGGCCGAGATGGACGGGTTCGAGGCGGCCGAGGGCATCGTGGTGCTGGCTGCCACCAACCGGCCCGAGGTGCTGGACCCGGCGCTGCTGCGCCCCGGTCGCTTCGACCGCCAGGTCACCATCCCGCTGCCCACCCTCGCCGAGCGCGCCGCGATCCTGGCCGTGCACTGCCAGGACAAGCAACTGGGCAAGGACGTAGATCTGGAGAAGGTGGCGCGCGGCACGCCCGGGTTCTCCGGCGCGGACCTGGCCAATCTGGCCAACGAGGCCGCCATCGTCGCCGTACGGGAGGACCGCGAGGTCCTGTCCGCGGGCGACTTCGATGCGGCCCGCGACCGGATTCTGCTCGGCCGCCGAGAGGGTTCCAACGTGCTGCTGCCTGCGGAGAAGGAGGCCGTGGCCGTGCACGAGGCTGGGCATGCGCTGGTCGCCGCGCTGTCCCCGAGCGCGGACCCGGTGGCCAAGGTCACCATCCTGCCTGCTGGTCAGGCCCTCGGCGTCACCGAGCAACTCCCGCTTGTCGAGCGTCACTTGTACGGCGAGGACTACCTCAGCCAGACACTGGCCGTGCGGCTCGGCGGTCGCGCCGCTGAGCTGGTCGTCCTCGGCCAGGGCTCCACGGGCGCGGCCAACGACCTGGCCGGGGCGACCGAGCTGGCGACCAAGATGGTCCGCGAGTTCGGTCTGTCCCCGGCGCTCGGGCCGGTGGGTTACCCGCAGGGCGGCTCGGTGTTCCTGGGCGGTGGAGGGACCCCGATGAGCAGTCGCCCCTTCGCCGAGGCCACCCAGGCCGCCATCGACGCGGAGGTCGCCCGGCTGCTGCGCGAGGCCGAACAGCGCGCCACCGACCTGCTCACGCAGCACCGCACCGAGCTGGGCGAACTGGCCTCGCTGCTGCTCAGGCAAGAGACCGTCGATGGCACCGTGGTGTACAGCCTGCTGGGTACGCAGCTCCCCGGCGCGCACCCCGTCGGCGAGACCATCGCTCCGCGCCGCGTCTCCGTGACCAAGGAACCTGCTCCATACCGAACCGGCCACATGCCCGCGACGCCTGCTCCCGTCCCCGGCCAGGACCGGCCGGGGGTGCCTCCCAAGGCCGAACCCTGACCCGCGCCCGCATCCGTCAGGAGCCGTGGGGCGGCTCGGACGGCGCCTCGCGCTCAGGCCCGGGCGCCCGACCTGACCAAGGATGAGGGCCGTTCGGGCCCTGGCCAAGGTCTTTGAGACCCATGCGGACCCGGCGACAGCGGGGGAGGGTGGAGCTGAGGCACTACTCCGTGCCATGTGGAGCCGGTCGGAAGCCGGACGAGGAGGCACCGTCGTGATCCTGCGGATTCTTGGCGAGGGTCAGTACGAGATCGCCGACGTTCACCTGGCCAGGCTGGGTGAGCTGGATGCCGTGCTGCGGACGGCAGCCGCATCCGGGGACGACGAGGAGTGCGCGGCTGGGTTCCATGCATTGCTGGACGCCGTGCGAGATATGGGCGCCCCGCTGCTGGACGACGTCCCTGCACCGTTGGACCCCATCCTGCCCGACGAAGGCACGTGCCGACGCCACATGCGCCAGATACAAGAACAGCTGGCCGACGAGGGCCTGATGCCGGCGTGATGCCCGCGCGCGCCTGCGTTTCCCAGGCGTGCCGGGTTCAGCCCGCGGTTTCCTGGACGTCGGGCGTGAGGACCTCCTCCAGCGTCGGCACGGCGGCGAGGCGGCTGCTCAGGCCCGCGAGGTGCAGGATCTTCAGAATCAGTGGGTGCGGACAGACCAGCAGCAGTCGCCCGCCCCGCTCTGTGACCCGCTGCTTGGCGTGGACCTTGTGAACCTGGATGTGCCCGACGGGCCATGCGGTCCTCTGCTGCATGGCGGCTCCGCCAGAAGAGCCGGGCCCTCCGAAATACTCCCCCGGAGGGTGGCGATGACGGTACGAGCCACCGGGGACTGGGGTGACAGCAGGCGGCCAGCCTACGGCTGGGCCGGTCGCCTGCAGGAGGGACGATTCTTCGAATGCGAATCCCGTAATCAGACGGTTTTCAACGTATTTTCTTGACGCTCATGTCTCGGCACTTCGATGTATGCGCATGTCAATGGGCCGAAGAGCCCGCCTCCCGGGGAAAACCGACTCTCACCCGGACGAGCGACACCGCCGTAAGCTCTTTGGCAGTGCCCCGGACCCCGGCCGACGCAGTACGAGTGTGGCCGCGGAGGTGTTGAACTGGCCCGGTCTCCCGCGGCCCGCCCCCGCCGATCAAGACGCCAGCGTGGAGGCCACCGATGAGACAGATCTCCCTACCGCTTCCTGCCGTCGCACGACAGGCGACGTCTGGTTGAGACCGGCTGAACCATCCCCGCCCGCGATCCTCCCGTGTGGCGGGCGGGGAATCCGGTGCCCGGCCGGCGGCGAGGAGGGGGGACGTCGGCCGGGCACAACAGCCCCTCTCCTGCGTTGGCCAAGCAGCTCGGCTGTCTGTGTCTGGTCTGGTGGGCCAGGCAGTTCTACGGTGGGGACAGACACGGTTGAAACCGTCGAGCCAGGCGCAAGGCGGAGGGTGTCGTGGGTACGGACAGCACACAGGGGGGCGAGCCGCTCCCGCGGCTGCGCATGGACGAGCTGGTGGACGAGTTGCAGCTGCGTGTCGACACGATCCGCGGGGCCCGCGACCGGGTGCACTCCCTGCTGCAGGCGGTGGTGGATGTCGGCCGGGGGCTGGAGCTGCAGCAGGTGCTGCGGCACATCGTCGAGTCGGCGATCGTACTGGTGGACGCCGAGTACGGGGCCCTCGGCGTGATCGGCGAGGACCGGAAGCTGGCGCAGTTCGTACCGGTCGGGATCGGCGACGAGGTGCGGGAGCGGATCGGCCCGCTGCCACAGGGGCATGGCCTCCTGGGCCTGTTGATCCGGAAGCCGGAGCCGGTGCGGCTGGCGGAGATCTCCGAGCATCCGGGCTTCTACGGCTTTCCCGAGCACCATCCGCCGATGCATTCGTTCCTCGGGGTGCCGGTTCGGGTGCGCGACGAGGTCTTCGGCAACCTGTATCTGACCAACAAGCGGTCGGCGAAGGAGTTCGACGCGGAGGACGAAGCGGTCGTCTCCACGCTCGCCGTCGCGGCGGGGGTCGCGATCGAGAACGCCCGGCTGTACGAGGAGGGGCAGCGCCGGGAGGCGTGGCTGGCCGCTGCCGGAGATGTCACGACCAGCCTGCTTTCAGGGCGGCCGCGGGCCGAGGTGCTGGAGCTCGTTGCGGAGCACGCCCGCCAGAACGTGTCCGCCGTGCTGGGCGTCATCGTCGTACCGGCCGAGGGCACGGGCGGGCTGCGGACTGCCGTGGCCGTGGGTCAGGGCGCGCAGGCGCATACGGGCCTGTGGCCTCCGGAGCGGGACGGGTTCCTCGGGGCCGCCCTCACCAGCCCCCGACCTCTCGTCAGTGCCGACCTCGCGCACGATCCGCGCGTCGGCGAGGAGGAGGCGGGGCTGTGGGCCGGGCTCGGGCCTGCGGTGGCGGTGCCCATGGGTGCCGGCGAGGCGGTCCGCGGCGTCCTGCTGCTCGCCCGCGGCAAGGGCGGACAGTCCTGGCAACAACCGGATCAGCCTCAATGCCGGATTCCTCTGGCAGTACCTGAACAACCATGAGGCGGGCGATGACAGCCGTCCCGTCATTCCCGCCTCGAAGCTCCGCCTGCTCACCGCAGCCGCGGTGCGGCAGTGCCGCGGCCATGACGGCGGGAGCGCCACCGATGGCTTCCTCACCGATCCGACGCGGTGCTCGTTCGACCCGGGGCGCCTGCGCTGTGCCATGGACGACAGACCGTCCTGTCTGACGGATACACAGGTGCGGGCGGCACGGAAGATGTACGCCGGGGCACGTGACCCGCGAACCGGACGGCAGGTCTACCCGGGCTGGCCTGTCGGCAGCGAGGCGCCGGTGGTGGATGCCTCGGGTGGCGTGCTGTCGGGTTGGAGCAAGTACTGGGGCACCACCGAACCCGCGCGGGCCAATTTCTGGCGGTACTGGGTGTTCGGCGACCGGAACTGGTGGTGGAACTTCGACTACCACCGCGACCTGCGGTTCGCGCGAGCCAAGCTCGGCTCGATCATCGACGCGACAGATCCGGATCTGCGTCCCTTCCGGCGCGGCGGCGGAAAACTGCTGATGTACACGGGCTGGGCCGACCCGGTCGTCTCGGCCTACGACACCATCAACTACTACCGACAGGTGATCCGGGCCACCTCCACCGGCCCGGCCGGGAGCGCCGACTCGGTCCGGCAGACGCAGCGGTTCGCCCGGCTGTTCACGGTGCCTGGCATGACCCACTGCGGCGGAGGCCCGGGGCCGAACGTGTTCGACGCACTCGGGCCGGTCGTGCGCTGGGTCGAACAGGACATCGCGCCGACGGAGATCACCGCGACCAAGTACGTCAACGACGATCCAACACAGGGCACGGCCCTGACACGGACCCTGCGCCCCTATCCGTACGGGGCCACACGACAGGGGTGCGCATGACGTCGTCCCGGGGGCGCTCCGGAGTCCGCAGCCGAGGAAGTAGTGGGCATCGACGGAGCGCTCCGGCGGCGGGCCGCGGAGCGCTCCCAGTGACCCGGTTCAGAACGGGCAGGTGTCCATCCAGCGCGTTACCAGGGAGGTGTTGTTCTTGTCGGCGTCGCGCACGGCGTCGCACAGGAAGGGGCTGAAGCGGGTGTCGGCGCGCAGCCAGCGGCTGAGGAACGACACGATCCACTTGCCCTGCTTGGCCTTGTTGCCGGACCCGGTCATCGGGCAGAGGTGGTCGCCGGGAACCTCGATGTAGAGCTTCTCGGCCTGGGTCATGGAGTTGTACCAGGGCAGCGCGTACCTGTTGCCGGGAGCGGCGACATCGCTTTGACAGGTGAGGAAGAAGGTGGGCTCGGTTACACCGGAGAAGTTCGGGCTCGTGTGGAACGGGGCCGTGGGCACGCCCGCTTTGAAGCGGGAGTCGTCGCGGAGGGCCGCCATGACACCGCCGCCGCCCATCGAGTGACCGGCCGCGCCGAGTGTGCCGTTGAGCTTGCCGGAGACCGGGTTGCCGGTGGTGTTGCCGAGCGCGAGCAGTTGGGTGCCGGCAGCGCTGATCTGGCGGCCGCGCGATTCGGGATCGTCGGTCAGCGTATTGGTGCCGACGTTGATCACGACGAAGCCCCAGGAGGCGAGGCGGGGTGCGAGCCATTGCAGGTTCTGCTGGGTGCCCTGGTAGCCCGGCATCAGCACGACGCCCGGATACGAGCCCGTGGCCGTCGGGTAGGTGATGGTGCCGGACCCGTATCCGCTCGGGTTGGGAACGGTGTAGGCAGCGGTGGCCAGCGGCCCGTTCGTGGCCTCCAGCGAAGCGGTTGTCGGGTCCGGTATCCCGGCTCCGGGGGACGTGCCGCCAGCGGATCCGTGTACCTGGAACTCCCACAGCGAGTAGCCATGGGGAGTGCCGCGCTGTGTGCCGTAGACGCCGGTGTTGCCGTCCATCGCCGCGGACGGGGGAGTGGACGTGTTCTCGGTGGACGAGGCGGTCGCGGGTTTGCCCTGCGACAGCAGCTCGACCGCATGCGCGGTCTCGCCTTGGGACAACGGCACGGCAGCGGCCGTCGGCGGTGCAGAGCCGGTCAGCAGGGCCAGGGCGATGGTGGTGGCCAGAGTGATCAGCAACATTACGGCGCGGGATCTGGTCCCTAAAGGCCACGTCGCGTCGGCCGGACAACGGGATGAGCGCATCAGTTTACCTCCGGTAAAGCACGCGGGTACATTCCGGGAAACGGAGTGCGCCCACACCGTAGGCTCCGCCGCATCTACCGTGAAGTGATTCCTTCGTCGAGCGGGAGGATAAATAAATGACCGGCACGCATCAATGACCCCTCATCGGAGATCGCCAATTATGCGGGACCTCGGCGGCTGCCCAGACCAGCCGGTCCCGGCGCACCAGCCGGCCTCGCCCGTCTCCGGCGTTCGTCTTGACGAAGGCGACGTCGACGTGGCCGGATTCCACTCTGCGTTGCAGATGGACCCCTTGGCAGACGGTGAGGTCCAAAGGTGACACCGGGGTTGAGGTACCGGAAATCCCGCAGGATCCGTGGCACTTGGGTCAATGCGAGATCGTCGGTCACTCCGAATCGCAACCGGCCCCGCACCCCTGTGCCGGTGAAGTAGTCCGCCGCCTGGGCGTGTGCGGCGAGGATGGAACGGGCGAAGCCGACCATGGCTTCACCGTCGACGGTCAGCACCACGGTGCGCGTGTCCCGGACCAGCAACGGCCGCGTCCAGTCGACGGTGGGGTGGTCGGAGCGGGGTACGGCCACCGCCTCCGTGCTCTTCTGCCGCCAGACCGGCCAGACCATCGGCGCATCGGCTTTCGGCGCGATCGTCAACGGGGTGCTGGCGGCGCGGCTCGTGGGCATGGGCGACCTCGATTCGGTGACCCGGGCGCTCCACGCCGGGACCGCGCCGGAGGTGGCCCGGCGGGCCGTCTCTGACGCCGTCCGCACCGTGTACCTGGGCGCGGGCTGCGCGGCGGCGCTGCCGTTCCTGGTCCTGCTGTTCCTGGCGCCGCGCCGCTTCCCGGCCACGGACTGACGCCGGCCCGCGGCCGTACCGGTCACTTCGGCCCGCGCACTCCGGCCGGCGCGGCGGCGCAGGCGGAATGGGGCCGACCGGCCCTGGTACTTCGGCCCGAATGCGAGAAAGATCTCGGTTCGGTGCCCGATCCCCGCGCGATCGGGCGTCGACGGAACGCGGAACCTACAGGGAGTCATCCATGGCGGACAGCGAGCGGCCGGGCCCCGGCAACCCCACCCGGGTCTTCCTGCTGGACGACCACGAGGTGGTACGGCGCGGTGTGCGCGACCTGCTCGACGACGAGCCGGACATCAGCGTGGTCGGTGAGGCCGGGACGGTGGAGCAGGCCCTGGTCCGTGTCCCCGCGCTGCGACCGCAGGTGGCCGTTCTCGACGTTCGCCTGCCCGACGGTGACGGCGTGTCCGTGTGCCGGGAGTTGCGCTCGCGCATGCCCGAGCTCGCCTGCCTGATGCTGACCTCCTTCGACGAGGAGGAGGCCCTGCTGGACTCGATCATGGCGGGCGCCTCCGGGTACGTCCTGAAGCGGATCCAGGGCTCGGACCTGGTGTCCGCGGTACGCACCCTGGCCGACGGCCAGTCCCTGCTCGACCCGAGCGCCACCACCAGGCTGATGGCCCGGCTGCGCGGCGGTCAGCGGCAGGAGGAGGAGCCCGACGCTCTGCCCGGCCTGACGCAACGGGAGCGCGAGATCCTGGCTCTGATCGGCGAGGGGCTGACCAACCGCCAGATCGGCCACCGGCTGTACCTGGCCGAGAAGACGGTGAAGAACCACATCTCCCGGCTGCTGGCCAAGCTCGGCGTGGAACGTCGTATCCAGGCCGCGGTCATCGCCACCCAGGCCCAGGACCGGCAGCGGCGGGAAGGGCGCTGAAGACCGAGGCCGGTGGACGCCACGACTTCTCGACGGACTTCCTCCGCGCTCTCCCTCGCCGCCTTTCGCCCGGTCAGACGGCGCTGCCGGCGCCGTACGGGGTGGAGAGGTCCAGCAGCCGGGTCCTGGCACAACGCAGCCGGTGGGCGAGCACCTCGCCGACCCACTGGGTGACGGCCTGGCCGAGAGCCGGGTCGTCCTGGCACATGGAGCGGATAGCCGTGGCATCGAATGCGTAGGCCCGCACGGGTGTCGTCGCCGTGGCGCCCAGATGCCACACATGCGGTGCGAACAGCCAGGACCAGCCGACGAGTTCGCCTGCACCCAGCGTCTCTATGACGGCGGTACGCCGACCGGGCACCTGCGTGTCGAGCTCGACCGAGCCGGTGCGAAGGATCCAGAACCGGTCCGCGCGGGCACCTTCGTCGAACAGGCGTGTTCCCTGCGGGAAGGACACCTCCCGGGGGAGGCGCATGAGCCGTCGCCGGTGATCGGCGGGCAGTGCGCGCAGCATGGTGGGGGTGTTCATGACCTGCCTCCCGGAAGGGGTTTGTCAATCTGCCGCCTCCAGCGTGCGGCGGCGGCCGGGCCCGGACGAGGGGCCATCGGGGTCGTAACGCGGGCCACCCGGCCCCGTCGTGGATCGCCGCGCGGTGGCCGTGAGGCGTCCGCCACCGGACGCGGCCGCCTCACACCGCCGTCGTCTCCAGCCGGTAGCCGGTCACGAAGTCGGCACGGATGCGGACCACGTGCTCCATCTCCGTGTTGATCCAGGGCGTGAGCTCGGTGCGGTAGCGGGCGAGCGTCAGCGGATCCGTGACGCGGCTCGCGGTGCCGGTGACCATCACGCTCCAG
The DNA here is from genome assembly GCA_005405945.1 of Streptomyces violaceusniger. GTDB lineage: Bacteria > Actinomycetota > Actinomycetes > Streptomycetales > Streptomycetaceae > Streptomyces > Streptomyces violaceusniger. The sequence goes on along the minus strand of BJHW01000001.1, from coordinate 813,588 downwards.
CCGGTGTGCGTGGCCTCGTCGATTTGGTCGGCCTCGTACACCACCACTTCGGACGCAGACGTGGTGGCCAGGAGCGCGGCACCGGCGTGGGTGCGGATGACGATGTCGCCGTCGTCGTTCACGAGGTGGTTGACCGGCCGGATCACCGGGAGCGCCTGGTGGGTGAAGCCCACCCGCCCCATGGACACGCGCATCAGCAGCCTGAGCGATTCCCTCCGGTCCAGCTCCACCATACGAGTGCCGGGAACGGGAGGAAGAGGCTGAACGGTCATGACCGTTCCCGGGATACGGTCCCGTGCATGGCACCCCGCGGCCAGATCACCTCGACATCGACCCCGTGGCTGCGCGCGTAGGCCACCAGATGCGCCGTGACGTCGCGGCCGTTGGACGGCGAGCCGTCCCACACCGCGAGCACGCGGGCGCAGTGGCGCAGCAAGCTCTCGTCCGCGGTCACGCACGAGCCGCGGTCGCCCGGGTCGTACTCCACCAGCCGCACCTGATCCGACAGCAGCAGCAGTTCGCCGACGGCCCTGGGGTCGAGCCCGGCCAACTGCGTGGGCACGCCGTTCCGCGACGGCAGGACCGTCACCAGGGCCAGCCCGGCCCTGCGGGCGGCCCTCCCGAATGCCGTCGGCAACCCCTTTCCGGCGCGGACCAGACCGGCTCTGCCCGCCCGGGCGAACTCGGCAAGCCGCGCCCGCAGTTCCTCCTCCACCAGCACGAGCGTCGACGCGCTGAGATCGGGATGCCCTACGACAGCGATCATCCCCGACTGTCCTTTCTCCTCACCGCCCACTGGTCCGCTTGATCGTCTCCGGGCCCGGGCGCGGCGCGCCAGAGCCGGGCGGAACACGGAAAGGGCCGACCGGTCCTTGCGGAGGGAAAAGCCATCTCGCTCCGGTTTCCGTCGGCCCGCGCGAACGGTCGAGCATCAAATCCACTCGGCCCGACGGTCCCTGGCATCGAGGAAGTTCGGCCCTACTCGGGATCACGGTGCCACCAGCACGATCGATGTGCCGGTGCGATCCACACGACGGGCCCGCTGTGGCGGTGAGCGCCGTCCCCCTACGTGCCCGCACAGAGGAGAACCGTGCTTTCGCTTGGATCGGCCGCTGTCATCCGTGCCACCCTGCCCGTTGTCGGCGAGGCCCTGGACGAGATCACCGCGCGTTTCTACGGCACCATGTTCGCCGAGCAGCCCGAGCTGCTGGACGGGCTGTTCAACCGCGGCAACCAGGCCAGCGGCGAGCAGCGCAAGGCCCTGGCGGGGTCGATCGCGGCCTTCGCCCAGGCGCTGCTGGCCGACCCCGACACCCGCCCCGACGCGCTGCTGTCCCGGATCGCCCACAAGCACGCCGCGCTCGGCGTCACCGAGGACCAGTACACGATCGTCCACAAATACCTCTTCCGCGCCATCGGGGATGTGCTGGGCGAGGCCGCCACCGCGGAGGTGGTCTCCGCCTGGGACGAGGCGTACTGGCTGATGGCCGGTGCCCTCATCGCCCAGGAGGCCCGCCTCTACCAGGAAGCCCGGGTCGACCCGCGGCACCCGTGGCGGCGGTGGACCGTCGTGGAGCGGCGGGAAGAGACCCCGGACGTGGCATCCTTCCTGCTGCGCCCGGCCGATGACGGCCCGCTGCCCGCTGCCCGCGCCGGTCAGTACGTCAGCGTCCGGGTGCTCATGCCCGACGGAATCCACCAGACCCGCCAGTACAGCCTGTCCAACGCCCCGGCGACCGGCTGCGGCGCATCACCGTCAAGCGCGTGGCGGGCGTGGCAGGCGCCCCCGAGGGCGAGGTGTCCAACCAGCTGCACCGCACCGTCCGGACCGGCGGCGAACTCACCCTGTCGGCCCCGTTCGGGGACGTGGTCCTCGATGACACCGACACCCCGCTCGTGCTGGTGTCCGCCGGTATCGGCTGCACCCCCATGGTCGGCATGCTCGAACACCTCGCCGCCACCGGTTCGGCCCGTCCGGTCCGTGTCCTGCACGCCGACCGCGCCCCGGCCGACCACGCCCTGCGCGCCGACACCCGCCGTCTCGTGTCCCAACTGCCCGACGCGCGAGCGGAGTTCTGGTACGAGCGGGACGCGGCCGGGGAAACCGGTGCGCGCACGGGCCTGATGGACCTCGATGGCCTGGACCTGCCCGCCGGCGCCGACGCGTACCTGTGCGGTTCGCTCCCCTTCATGCGTGCCGCCCGGGCCCAACTGCTCCAGGCCGGTGTCCCCGCACGCCACATCCGCTACGAGGTCTTCGGCCCCGACCTGTGGCTGGCCCACGCCGAGGGCTGAGACGCCCGGCCGCCGGGCGAGCGGGAAACAGGCCCCACGGACCATTCGGCCCGTGGGGCCTGGCGCCCGTTTCACAGCAGGCCGTTCCAGTAGGACCAGAAGCGGATGAGCACGAGGACGGCGATCACGCCGTACCAGCCCGCCAGGAGCATCCAGCGCGTCTCCAGGACCAGATCGAGGGTGCTCCGGCCGACCGCCGGTACGGGGATGACTCCCCGCCCCAGGTTGTGCAGCGTGACGTACCAGAACAGGGCGATGGTGACGGCCCAGACCACGGCGCAGTAGGGGCAGAGCCTGCCGAGTCCGAACAGCGACTGGTAGATCAGCCAGTGCGCGAACACCACACCGGCGAGGGCGCCGGCGTTCAGGGCCAGCCACAGCATCCGGTGCAGACGTGCCCCGGTGAGCACGGCCAGTCCGAGGACGGCGACCGCGGCGAAGGCGCCGAGGCCGAGCAGCATGTTGGGGAAGCCGAAGACGCTGCCCTCCGGACTGGACATGACGCTGCCACAGCTGACGACCGGGCTGATGTCGCACGGCGGCTGATAGGCCGGGTCCTTCAGCAGCCGCCAGTCGTCCACCGCGAGCCGGAAGGAAGCGAGCCAGCCGACGGCTCCGGTCAAGGTCAGCAGCCAACCGACGCGCCGACTCGCCTCTCCTGGGCGGGCCCGGCTCATGCGGCGCGCGGTGAGTTCACGGTCCGGGTACTGCAGCAGCAGAGAGCGCAGCCGCAGCAGCGGGGCGCGCGCCTGGGCCTCCTTCGGGGTGAGCCGGAAGAGTCGGCGCATGGTCGCCCGGACGCGGGTGCGCACCATGGCGGGCACGGTGGCGGGCAGCGGGCTCACGGGCGGCCTCCGGCGGGGTTGTCGCGGCGCGGGACAGGCATGCCGAGCGGCACCCGTCGGCGACCGCTGTCCGGCGACTCGACGGGACAGCGGTTCCCCATCGCGGTCAGAGCGGCCGCGTCCTCCTTGTGCGCCGCGGGAACGACGTAACGGTCGGCGTACTTCGCGACGGCGAGCAGCCGGTGCAGCTCCTCCCCGTTCCGCGGGGTGAGGCCCACCGCCTTCAGTACGGCCTCGTGACCCGGCTCGCCGAGGGCGCGTGCACGCATGTACGAGCGCAGCGCGGTCAGCTTCATCAGCACTCCGGCGACCACATCGGTGTCCCCGGCGGTGAACAGCTCCGCCAGGTACTCCAGCGGGATGCGCAGCCGGGTGACGGCGGCGCGCCGCTGCCAGTCGAAGGCGAACGCCAAGGGCTGGAAGCCGGTCAGCGGACGGACCTTCTCCTGGCCGACGTAGTGTGCCCAGCCGCCGCCGTTCACTCCTTGACAGCCGGTCATCGTGGTCAGCGCCAGAAAGGCCCGGTAGATGGTGTCGGAGTGGAACCAGTGGTTGGTGCCCGCGCCCGTCGCGATCATCGAACGGCCCCGGGTGCGCTCGGCGTTGCGGGTGAACTCCCGTGCGATCCTGGCCACTTGCTACGCTGGGACGGACGTCATCGTCTCCTGCCAGGCAGGGGCGTACGGCTCGCTCGCGTCCTCGTACGAGGAGGGCCAGGTGCCCGGAAGCCCGGGACGGGCCACGCCGTACTGGGCGAGCATCAGGTCGAAGACGGTGGTGTGGCGCCGAGGTCGAGGTTCCAGCGGCCTCGCCCGGTCTTCCCCCACCGGAAGCCGCCACGGGGTCGCCGAGACGGCGGCGCGCCTCGCGCCACCGCTTCAGCAGCGCGTCCCGCACATACGGATGGCGGACCCGGCTGGGCGAGTAGCTGTACCAGGAGAACGACGCGCCGTGTGGGCAGCCCCGCGGCTCGTACTCGGGCCAGTCCGTGCCGATCGACGGGTAGTCGGTGGCCTGGTGCTGCCAGGTGATGATGCCGTCCTTGACGTACACCATCCACGAACACGAGCCGGTGCAGTTGACGCCGTGCGTGGAGCGCACCACCTTGTCGTGCGCCCAGCGTTCCCGGTAGGACCCCTCCCACTTCGGGTCGCCCTCACCGAAGACGGCACGTCCGTCGGCCGACACCTCACGGCGGGTCAGCAGCCCGCGGGCGGCCAGCGGCCAGCCCCCGCCCGCGCGCCGCTGCGAGGGGCGCGCAGTTTTGTCGTTCTCCATGGTCACGAACGCTAGGCGCGGACCCCGCGCCGAGCCCGGGGTCGAACGTCCCTGACCGGCAGACCGCTTCGGCCCTCTCCGGAGCTGTGATCAGGGCCGAGTGGGCGGTGCCCGATGGCCACTCGGCCCGGGCGCCGACCGCCCTCGACCGGCCCGGCTCCCACCGGACGTGGACGAAGGACTCTTGGCCCCTGTCGACGGGCCCATTGGCCGCCGCGCCGGGACCGCCCGATGACGGACGCTGGTTGCCGACCGATCCGGAGATATCCCGTGGACGACCGCATCGAGCGCCCGTTCGGCTGTCTCCATCGCCGTCCCCCGTGGCGGGCGCCGCGCACGGGCCGGACCGGTCACCGTCCGGCCGCTCGCCACGTCTGCCCTGACTCCCGGGCGGCCGGACGCACACCGCGTACCCATCCCGTACGGAGGACCGGATGAGCGGCGCGCGAGCGATCCGCCGACAGCACCAGCACGGCGCGACGCTGTGGAGCGCCTTCTTCCTGGTGCCCACCGGCCGCGGCCGCCGGCTCGGCTCGCTCACCCCCGCCGACGCGGAGGACGTCCTGAACTTCGTGTACGACGTGGGACTGACCGTGCCCGCCAAGCGGCGTGGACGGTCCCGGTCCCGGTGACATGAGTGTCCTTGAACGCGCTTGCCCGTCGCGCCCGGTCAGTCCGCGCCGCGCGTGCCGGAAACCTCCCGGCCGGTGACCATCTCGGACTCGATGCGGACGAAGACGTCATCGTGCGTGACCACCCAGGAGCGTGGGCCGACCCGCGAGAGCCGTTCGTGTTGGGCGGGGTCGGTGACCACGGTTGCCCGGCCGGTGACGACGACGCTCCACCCGGAGCGGGTCGCGGCGTCGAAGTCGTCGGCCTCGAAGGCCACCACGACCCCGTCGACGGCGTGCACGAGACCCGAGCCGGCCGAGGTGCGCAGGAGCACGGAGGAGTCCGCGTCCAGGGAGAAGTTGACCGGGAGCACCGCGGGCAACGCCTGCCGGGTGTACACGACGCGACCGACCGGCACCTTGGCCAACAGGCGCAGGCACTCCTGCGGATCGAGCACGCGAAAGCCTTCGTTGTGGAACATCAGTCCATGCTGCCTTCCCCGGCCGGGGCACCGTTAGGGCCGTAGGGCCTCTGTCCATGCGCCCGCTGTTCCAGCCGGGGCGCGCGGACGACCTCGTACCGGACCTCGTGATCCGGCCGGACGGGAAGCCGGGGGACCGGCGGGCCGGATGGTGAGGCCGGATGGCCCACCCTCCGCGGACTCGGCCCGCGGATAGTGGCGTTGGGCCACTGGTGCGCACCGCGCGGTCAGGTGGCCTGTGGCCCCGGGCGGATCTCCGGGGCCGCACACTTGCGAACACGAAGGAACGGGCTGACGATGCTTCAGCCGTCGGGCAAGCAGAACGAGGGACCGGCGACGTCCGTGCCCGTGTCCGGGCGGGCGTGGCTGATGCGGGCGCTCCTCGCTCGCGGCCCTGCTGGTGGGAGGGTTCTTCCTCGGTATCGGCGGTACCGCGTTCGCCGTCGGTGTGCCGTTCGTGGGCGCCTGGTTCCCGCCGGAGCGGCGTGGGCTGGCCATCGGTGTCTTCGGCGCCGGTATGGGCGGCACCGCGATCAGCGCGCTGACCACGGTCCGGCTGGTGAAGGCACACGGCATGGCCAACCCCTTCCTGATCACCCCCGCCGTGCCGGCGGCCTACGCACTGGTGTCCGCCCTGGCGCTGCGCGACGCGCCCGGCCGTACGGTGCCCACCGAATCGCTGGGCCGCCGCCTCGCCGCCACCCTCAGGCTCGGCGTCACCTGGCTGGCGTCCGCCCTGTACGCGGTGGCCTTCGGCGGCTACGTCGCCTTCTCCGTCTATCTGCCCACCTACCTGAAGACGGGCTACGGCCTGACCCAGGCGGACGCGGCGAACCGGATGGCCGGCTTCGTGCTGCCGGCGGTCGTGATGCGCCCGGTCGGCGGTCGGCTGTCGGACCGCGTCGGCCCGTTGCGGGTGCTCGCCGTGACGCTGGCCGTGGTCCTCGTCGCGGCCTTCGTCCAGTCGTTCACACCGCCCCTGGCGCCGGTGGGCACGATCGCGTTCCCGGCCATGGCCGCCGCGCTCGGCGCGGGCAGTGGCGCCGTGTTCGCCCTGGTCGCCCTGCTGGCCCCGGCGAACAAGGTCGGATCGGTCACCGGCGTCGTCGGCGCCGCGGGTGGCCTCGGAGGCTTCGTCCCGCCGCCGGTGATGGGCTCGCTGTACGGCTCGTACGCCCTCGGCCTGGTCCTGCTCGCGGTGGTGGCGGCCGCGGCGCTCGCCTTCACCGGCACGGGCGTGCGCCACGCGGTCACCCGGCGGGGACCCTCGACCGAGGCGGTCCGTGCCCGCGTCGGCACCCGCGTGCCGGAGCCGTCCCCGTGACCTGACAGCTATGCCTGACACTTCCTTCTTCCCTCCGCCCCGGCGCCCTCGACCAGCCGACGGCACGCGCCCGGCGCCGGAACCGCGTGTGCACCCGCCGCCGAACCGCTCCCCGGGGCGCCGTCGATCCGCGTCCACGCGTCGGGCATCCTGGTGAGGTCGGCGTGAGGGAAAAGGGGAGCAACTGTGGTGGACGAGTGTGGCCAGGAGCCCCGCGATACCCCGGTGTCCGGGGCCTTGCCCCAGTTGCGGTTGGATGAGCTGCTGGAGGGTCTGCAACAGCAGGTGGCGCAGGTGCGGTCGGCACGCGACCGCATCCATACGCTGCTGGACGCCGTGCTCGCCATCGGCTCCGACTTGGAGCTGGAGGTGGTGCTGCAGCGCATCGTGGAGTCGGCCGTCAGCCTGGTCGACGCGCAGTACGGGGCGCTCGGCGTGCTGGGTGAGGAAGGCACGATCAAGCAGTTCCTCACCGTCGGCATCGACGAGGAGACCATCGCGGAAATCGGTCAGTATCCGCGCGGTGAGGGCATCTTGGGGCTGCTGATCCGCCACCCGGAGCCGCTGCGTCTGGCCAATCTGGCGCGGCATCCCTCTTCCGTGGGTTTCCCGTCCGGGCACCCGCCGATGACCAGCTTCCTCGGCACCCCGATCAAGGTGCGCGAGCAGGTCTTCGGCAACCTGTACTTGACCGACAAGCAGGGCGCCGCGGAGTTCGACGCCGATGACGAGGCGGTGCTGCGCACCCTGGCCGCGGCGGCCGGTGTGGCGATCGACAACGCCCGGCTGTACGACGACGCCCGCCGCCGGCAGCGGTGGCTGGCGGCGAGCAACGAGCTGACCCGCACCCTGCTGTCCGGCACCGAACCCGCCGCGGTGCTGGAATCCTTCACCGCCACCCTGCGCGAGATGGCCGGTGCGGACCTGGTCACTCTGGCCATCCCGGTCGGCGACAGCGGGGAGCTGGTCATCGAGGCCGCCTCCGGAACGCGCGCGGAGGACGCGCGCGGTCTGGTACTGGGCGCCGCGACGCTGGCCGCGAAGGTCTTCGCCTCCGGGGAGACCATCACCAGCGACGCGGTCAGCGCCGATCCGCGCGCCACCGGCGGCAGTGCCGCGATCGTGGAGCTGGGCCCCGCGTTCTTCGTTCCGCTCGGCACCCGCGACCATGTGCGGGGCGTGCTGCAGGTGGCCAACGTGCCGGGCGGCCCGGTCTTCACCGACGCCGTCATCGACATGGTGATCGGGTATGGCAACCAGGCGGCGCTGGCGCTCGAGGTCGCCGAGCACCGGCAGGACGCCGAGCGCATGCTGGTCCTCAACGACCGTGACCGGATCGCCCGCGACCTGCACGACCTCGTCATCCAGCGGTTATTCGCCGGGGCGCTGACCTTGCAGTCCGCGCTCGGCCGCCTCGCCGACAGGCCGCAGGTGGGCGAGCGAGTCCAGCGGGTGGTCGACGACCTGGACGACACCATCAAGGTCATCCGCTCCACCATCTACTCGCTCGGCGAGCAGGAACGGTCCCGGAGCGAAGGGCTGCGCGCCCGGCTGGTGGCGGCCATGGAGAGGGCCGCCGAAGCCCTGGGCTTCGCGCCCGCGCTGCGCATGACCGGCCTGCTGGACACCAACGTCCCCGCCGGTCACGCCGAGCACATGCTGGCCGTGGCCGGTGAGGCCCTGTCCAACGCGGCCCGGCACGCCCAGGCCACCGCCGTCGACGTCAGCGTGGAGGTCACCGACACGGCGCTGCGGCTGAAAGTGGCGGACAACGGCCACGGCGTCGACCCGGCCGTCACCCGCCGAAGCGGCCTGGCCAACCTGAGGCAACGCGCCGAGGAACTGGGCGGCTCGTTCTCCCTCCGTCCGAACGAGCCGACCGGCACCGTCGTGGAATGGGCCGCGCCGCTGCACAACGCCCCGTGACATCCCGGCCGCTGTCCGGCCGTCGCGCTGTTCAGGGAACGCGGCTGGGAATCACACAGTTCTTCGGCTGTTCCCGGCCGGTGGGCCAGCCCAGACCGACGAACTTCAGCTTGCCGCGGCCTCCCCGGCCCGGATCCAGCTGGACCACCGCGACCGGTTTGTCGTACGCGTTGCCGCTGCTGGTCAGGCAGATCAGACCGCTCGTACCGCGCACCCGGTGCCGGGACTGGAGCAGCGACCACTGAGCGCCGACGTCCTCACGGCTGGGCACCGCCCCGGCACCTCCCTCCTGCGCCTGGTGCAGCGCCTTTCCGATGGTGATGAGGCCGTCGTACACGAGCATCGTCCGGGAGTCCTCCAGGTTCGGGGTGGAGCCCAGGTCGATGCCCTCCTCGCGTGTTGTCTCGATGCGTTTCCTCAGGGTGTCCAGGGCCGCCTTCGGCTCGGTGAGGTACTGGGGGAGCTCCGCCTTGGTGGGCTCGCGGTCGTGGTGGGCTCGCCACTCCCGCTTCCAGTCGGCCAGCGCGGTACTCCAGGCGTCCGGGTGCGCGGGGCGGCGTACTGCACCGTCACCTTCGCCTTGCCGTCCGCGCCGCGCAGCTGTTGCCAGTCCTTCTCCGTCATGTCCTGCCGCAGCGAGGCCGCGTCGGAGCCGCTGACGATCGTGTAGTGCCGGTTCTGGCAGTCCACCTGGGCGAGCTTGAGCGCGAAGATCCGCAGGTGCAGGGTGCGGCCCGCGAAGTAGATGGTGCTGGCGCCGGAGTCGCATATATTGTTGGCCGTCTGGGTGAACTGATTGCCGGTCGAGCCGGCCTCGTCGATGGCCGGGGACTCGAAGGGCATCGCGGCGGGACCGGGCGGGCCCTTCTCGTCGATGCCGCTGAACGCCTTCGCCAGCGACTCGTTGTAGGCGTCGCTGCGCTTGTCGTAGACCAGCACCGTCCTCCGGTTCTCCCGGCCCCGTTCGCCGCTGAAGTTGGCCAGTGCCTGGGCCGCGTCGTGGTTGGTGGGGATCAACCGGGCCAGGCCGGGGAACCGCAGCTCGGCCGTACCGTCCGTCCGGTCCTCGTTCGCGATCCCGTCTCCGCTGATCCGCGAGGCGAGGACCGGGACCTTGTGCTTCGTCAGCCGCTTGACCGCCTCTCGCGTGTCATCGAGGCTGAGGTTGAAGCCCGTGACCGCGCGCAGCCGGTCCTTGGGCGAGTCGGCCATCCGTAGCAAAATGTCCACGACCTTCTGCTGCTGCTTGTACGCCCGTCCGGGGTTGGCCAGCACCAGCCGGATCCTCGGCGGTTCGCCCTCGCCCTCGTTCGCCTGCCGCTGCCCCAGGTACGCCCCCTGGAGGTCACTGAGCATCTGCCGGCGCAGCGCGACCTTGTCCGACTGGAGTGGCAGCATCACCGCCACGGTGACATGTGGCTGGCCGTCGATCCTCTTGTTCTCGCGTGCGATGGCCCGGGAGACGTCATGGATCTCCGGTGTGCCGAAATCGTAGCCCTGGCCGTTGACGCCGACGCACTCGCCACCGGTCCGCTCGACCCCGTCGGCGCAGGTGTCCGGCTTCTGGATGAAGTACAGCACCAGCCAAACACACGCCGTGGCCGCCCCCACGGCCAGCAGCGCATAGAGGATCTTCTTCCATCTGGGCATCCCCGTTACCCCCTTCGCCCCAGTTGTTCGGTGCAGGCGCAGCGCAGCAATGGTTGCTCGTTCGCCGCCAGTCCGCTCCAGTAGGTGGCCACCTTGCCGAGCTGTGCCGCCCCGTCGAACTCCATGATCGAGAGAAGCTCCAGCAGCTTGGCCAGTGTGCGGGCCGTCTCCTGCCCGGTCGGCCTGGTCCGTTCCTCGCACAGCCACACCGCGTGCAGCAGCTGGTCGACGGTGCGGCGCAGCGCGGGTCCCTCCGGCGTCACCAGGCCCTGGGCGCGCTCCCGCCGGGCGTCCGCGCCGCCCGGATACGGTGCCTGGGCGATTTCCAGCAGCTCCGCGCACCACTCCCGGGGGCGCCCGGGCAGCGTGGCGGCCAGATGGTCGGCCACATCGTCCGTACCGCCGGACACCAGATGGTGGTTCATACGGTGTGCGATGACCGAACTGAACGCCCCACTGTCCGGCGGTCTCCCGTCCGCCGCCCGTTCCGCGTAGTGGTCTCGCAGGAGGTGGTGGTCGGCGTACCAGGCGGCGCCGTCGGGGCGCAGCCCGTACAGCCGGTGCACCAGCATCTGGCGCAGTCCGAAGTCCCCCACGAAGTGCCGTTCGCAGCTGGGCCATCCGGTGTCGGTGAGCAGCTTCGACACCTGGTGCGCGGTGAGGCGGTTCACATGGCCCGACTGATGATGCCGCAGCAGGACATCGGCGCATTCCTCGTCGTGTGCCACCGACAGATGGGTGAGCAGATCCAGCCACTCGCCGCGGTGCTCGGTCGGCAGCCCCACCGGCAACTGGTCCATGAGCAGTTCCTGGAGCAGCACGTCCGCCACCGGCCGCTCGGGGCGCTGTCGCCGGGGAGCCGCAGTGGGGCCTCCAGCAGGTCCCGGTCGTTGGCGTCCGCCGACATCCGGAAGGCGGCGGCGGCCTCGGCCAGCCGGATCACCGTGTGCGGCCGGCCGCCGCTCAGCCGCGCCACGGCGGCGTCGATGCGACGGCGGCGCGCGCCGCCCTCCGGCTCCCCGCGCGTCTGTCTGCGCTCGGTCTCCCGGCGCAGCTGGTCCCCGGTGAGGAACGGCATCCGCAGCAGTAGCACCCCGTCGGCCAGCGGAGCCCGTTCCGACCCTCCGCCCAGGCGCCGGGACCACTCGGGCGGGCCGCAGTCGGAGGGGCGGAACTCCGCCGGGGACACCATCTCCTCCGGCGGCAGGCCGCCGTGCAGGAAGGCGCCGCCGTCCGCCCGGCGCGCCGTGCCCACGATCACTACGCGGTCGCGCTGCCCGCCCCGGCGGTCGGTGAGCACGGCGCGCAGCAGCCGTTCCCCCAGCGACGACCCGGCGTGGTCCAGCAGCAACGCCGGACGGCCCACCCGGCGCAGCCAGCCGGACGCCGACGCGTAGGCCGCCTCCAGATCCTCGCGCAGCGCCCGGAAGAGGAAGCCCTCCGCCAGCTCCCGTGCCTCGCCGCGGGCCTGGAAGTCGGCGGCCAGATTGCTCAGCCCATGCATGGGCTGGCCGGCCGCGCCGGGATAGCCGCCGTAGATGCGCTCCAGTTCCACCCTGCCCCGGGGCGCCAAGGACTGGAAGAGGGCTTCCAGCAGCGCGTTGCCCACTGCCGCGGAGTACGTGTCGAGCGCTTGCCCGGCCATGGCCGCCAGGATGTTCTGGAGGGATCCGGAGATCACGCCCTTCCAGAAGTCACCCGTCCTCAGACCGGGCAGGCGCCGCTTCTGGGGCAGCTCCTCGTACCGTTCGACTTCCGTCGCGACCGCCGCGGGGGTACCTCCCGCGGCGCCGGTCGCGATCACCGCGAGGCCCGCGAAGAGTCGGGGGAAGGCGAACGAGCCGCCCGTCCCCTGCCAGGTGCACAGCCGCCGGGCCATCTCGACCACGGCCTCGGTCGCGGCCGAGCGGGCGCCCGGCTCCGGTCCCGCCCGGTGCGCGTACACCGGCGAGCCGCAGTCCAGACGGACTACCGGCACCTTGGTCGCGAAATGGTCCTGCACCGCGTGCAACAGCCGTCCCTTGCCCATGCCGGGCCCACCGGTGAGCAGCACCACCGGGAGGTCGGGGCCGTACAGCGGATCGCGGCCGGCGCCCGACGGTGACCGCCCGAGCAGATGCGAGAAGAAACCCTCCTCGCCGAGCAGCTTCTCGAACCCCAAGTCCTCACGCACGAACTCCTCCCCCGTGGAGTGCTCTCCCGCCCGGGATCGGGCGGCTGGCGCTGATGAGTCAGGAAGATTAGTGGAAAGTTCGACCGATTTTTGTGGACAATGATAAATCCCTGGGGGCAGTTGACGGATCGGTCGTGGCAGCATATTGCGGCCGGCACCGCAATCGTGGCCGCGCTGTTATCCCCGGTGTCGTACAGCGTTCATGGCGATGTGCCGGTCCCGCGGGCGGCCGATCGGCCGCCAGCGGGGCGAGGACCCGGGAATGTCAATGCCTCACGGACGCTGCCTGCCCGGTCGACCGACGCGATCGAGCCGCCGTCGGCCCCGATCGCGGCAATGTCGATCACCGGCACCTTGATCGGCACCCCGTAGTCGACGCGGACGAACGCGTTGACCGCCGTCGTGTTCGCCCTTTGCTACTCACCCAGCACGGCGGCCGCGAGGGTGTGCTTGAGCCAGGCCTCATAGTCGTCGTAGGACCAGCCGGCGTCCGCGACAAGGCTGTCATGGACACCGGCGCTCAGCAGGGCGACCGCGATGTCGGCGGCACGCGGGTCGATGGCGTGGCCCGAGGTGCGGATGCGGTCGATGATCATTTCGACGCCGAGCCGGTGACGCCGCCCGGCTTCGTTCTGCGTGGCCGCGATGTCGGGGTCGACCGCGGCGCCCGACGCGAGGATGGTGACGATGTCACCGCAGCGTTCCCTGACTTGACGGCTGGCCTTGGCCAGCATGCCGAGCAGTTCGCCCGAGTCCGTCATTCCCTCCGAGGCTGTCATCAGATCGGGGATGCCGGCTTCGTCGTCCAGCAGGTCGACGAGTCCCGTGAGCACACCAGCCTTTGAACCGAAGTGGGCGTAGATGGTCTGCGGCGCGACGCCGGCCTCTTGGGCGATGAGGCGGATCGGCGTACGGGCATAGCCTCGCTCGGCGAACAGACCGCGTGCCGCGTCAAGGATCGCGCGGAGCGTCAGCGCCTCACGCCTGTCGCGCAACCGGACGATGCCGGGCAGGTCGGATGGCATGTATGCTCCAGCTAGAACGTTGTTCTAATTAGTAGATCGAAGGTCTAAGTTAGCAGGAGTGAAGACGCCATGACCATTTCCATGCCTGTCGACGAGATACTCGCCGGGATGGCGCGCGCCTGGAACGCGGGTGACGGGGCCGCCTGGGCCGCGCACTTCGCGGAGGACGCGGACTTCGTCGACGTGGTGGGTCGCGTCCAGCGCGGCCGGGACGTGATCGCCACGGAGCATCAGAAGATCTTCGACACCGTCTACCAGGGCAGCCGGCTCGCGATCCGGTGCCTCGACAGCCGCCAACTCGCGGACGGCGTCCTGCTCGTACACACCGTCTCGACCCTGCGGGTTCCCGAGGGGCCGCGAGCGGGGGAGTGGCATGCGATCCAGACGAAGATCGTGCGGGACGGAAAGATCCTGGCGTTCCACAACACCGGGCGGATGGACCTGGCGGACTTCGTGGGAGACGACGAGGGCCTGGCTCGCCGGTCTCCTCAGGAGTGGCGGCGACAGGACTCCTAGCTGGTACTCCAGTGCGTTTCGTGAGCTGTCCAGCGGGTTCGTCGCTGTTACGGACAGCCGTAGGCTTCGTCGCCGGTCACCCGGGAGGCGGTGATCCCGGCGTCCAGCGCGTCGGTGATCATCTCTCCGGCCGGACGAGGTTTGGTGGCGAACCGCACCGTCTTGGGTATCCCGACCGCGCTGCGGCGTTAGGGATCGTCGCACTCCGGGCGCGACCTGCTGCGTGACCGTCCGGTGGAGTTGGCCGACGCGTTCCGGCACGCGCTGCCCTGAGTGCGGGCCCGGCGGCGGGCGGTCAGGGCCTGCGGTGCACGGAAACGGCGTACTCTCCGCCGGTGTAGGGGTTCGACGCGTCGACGTCCACGCCCGCCACGGCGATCCCGTGGCGGGCCAGTTCGATGGCCACCCGCCCGGTGCCACAGCCCGCGTCGAGGACCGTGGCCGGCGCGAAGGAACGGACCAGCGCGGCTTCACCATGGACATCGCCTCCCTCGACGGCGATGCGGTCGAACCGGCTCTGGTACTCCTCACCGTTCCACGTCATGCGATCACCATGGCACACCCGCTGACGACGGCCGGACCGGCCGGCCACCGCTGGCTGGAGGCTGCCACCGGCCACGTCGTTCACCTTGGTTCAGTCGTTCACCTCGGCTCATGGGTGGCCCACGGCGGTGCGCGTGTCGCCGTGCGCCAGGTTCAGGCGCCGGGCGGCCTCCTCGGCGGTGCAGCGGGCGAGCAGCATGACGATGGCCGTCTTGGCATGTCCGTCGGCGGCTCGCAGCGCCTCCGCGGCGGTGTCGGCATCGGTCCCGGTGGCTTCGACGACGATGCGTCGGGCCCGGTCGACGAGCTTTTCGTTACTGGCCCGGACATCGACCATGAGGTTCCCGTAAACCTTGCCGACCCGCACCATCGACGCGGTCGAGAGCATGTTGCAGACCATCTTCTCGGCGGTGCCGCCTTTGAGCCGGGTCGATCCGGTGAGAACCTCGGGGCCGGTGGGGATCTCGATGGGGATGTCGGCGTAGCGGCTGACCACCGTGTCGCGGTTGCAGGCGACCGACACGGTGACGGCACCCTGGGCGGCGGCGTGCTTCAGTCCACCGACGACGTAGGGAGTACGGCCGCTGGCGGCCAGCCCGACGACCGTGTCGCGGTCGTTCACGCCGATCTTCTCGAGGTCGTCGACCGCCCTCGCGGGTTCGTCCTCGGCCCCTCGACCGCCATGACGAAGGCGCCCGGGCCGCCGGAGAGCAGGCCCACGACCTGATCGGGGGAGGTACCGAAGGTCGGGGGGCACTCGACGGCGTCGAGCAGTCCGATGCGGCCGCTGGTGCCGGCGCCGAGGTAGATGAGCCGTCCGCCCCGCCGCAGGGACTCGGCGACCGCCTCGACGGCGGCCTCGATCTGCGGGAGGGCGTCGCGGACGGCGAGGGCGACGGTCTGATCCTCGGCGTTCATGACCGAGAGCAGTTCGGAGACCGGCATGCGGTCCAGTTCGGTGGTCCGCTCGTTGCGAGCCTCGGTGCCGAGTGTGCTCAGGTCCACGGCGCGGGCATCCTTTCGGAGAAGGTGTTGGTCGGCGAAAGGGGTTCAGTCGTCGGCCGGGGTGCGGCGCTGCGCCTGCGGGCGCCGGCGACGCTGGACGGCCCCGTAGGTCTCCTCCAGGGCCGTGGTCGTGGCGTCGAAGGATCGCTGGGCGACGCCGACGAACAGGCAGTCGATGAGCGCGAGTTGGGCGATGCGGCTGACGGTGGCCCCGGAGCGGAAGGGGGTCTCCCGGGCGCGGGTCGTCAGCACGACCTCCGCGCTCTGCGCGAGGGTGGAGCGCGGGACGTTGGTGAGGGCGATGGTGGTGGCGCCGCGTTCGGCGGCGGCCCGGAGGGGCTCGACGGTGTCCTCGGTCTCCCCGGAGTGGGAGATGGCCAGGGCGACGTCGCCGGGCCCGAGGAGCGCCGTGGCGGTCAGGGCGGCGTGCCGGTCGGTCCAGACGAAGGCCATGTGACCGATGCGGTGGAGTTTCTGGTGCAGGTCCTGGCCGACGAAGGCGCTGGCGCCGACGCCGAATATGTCGATGCGGCGGGCCTGGGCCACAGCGGTGACGGCGCGGCCCAGCGCCTCGACGTCCAGCCCCGCGCCGGTGTCCTCCAGAGCGCGCACCTCGTTGTAGATGATCTTGCCGACGATGTCGCCGAGTGTGTCCGTGGCGCTGATGTCGGTGCCCGGTACGGGGCGCTCGCCGCCGAGAGCGTGCTCGCGGGCCGCGGCGGCGGCCAGGGCGAGGCGCAGCTGCGGGTAGTTGGGGATCCCCACGGCCCGGCAGAAGCGTGTCACCGTGGCCACCGAGGTGTCGGCCCGTTTGCCGAGCGCGCTGATGGACAGCTCCGACGCCTGAGCCGGGTCGGCCAGGGCGATGTCCGCCACTCGCCGTTCCGCGGGGCCAGGGACGGAAGTGCCGCGCGGATGCGCGCCAGCGTCTCGGCGGGGGAGGTTTCCTCCGCGGGCCGGGCGGCGGTGCGGGGTGGTTCCCGGCGGGCCATGGGTCGCTCCCTCCTGAGTGGCTGGGCCACACGCTAACCGCGCCGCAAGGGGAAGGTCAAAAAGTTACGGAAAGAATCTCGCGAGGTTAGTTATTGACATGTGGAGGTCGGCCTTCTGATACTCGCTGGACCGCGATCCGCGCCGGTCACCGATCAGCCACCTGCCCCGTGACCGCCCGATGCGGCGGATCCCCACCGACCGAAGGCATGCCGTATGACAGCAGCGATAGCGGTGGACCTGGGCAAGACCGGCTGCCGTGCCGTTGTACGGGCCGACGGTGCCGGTCCCGCCCGTACCGTCCATGAGGTGCCCGGAGCTCCTGGGCTCGCCGCCGAAAACGGAGTGGTGACGGCCCGTGCGGCCGTGCGCGCCGCCGTCCTGCCGCTCCTGGAACGGGACCCCTCGCTCCGGCCTGCCACGGTCTGCGTCGGTGCGGCGGGGGCGGCCGCCGCACCCGAGGCGGCCCGCGCCCTGGCCGTCCGGCTCCTGGAGGACCTGCCCGTGCATGAGGTGGCCGTCACCAGCGACGCCGTCACCGCTCACGCGGGCGCCCTGGGCGGTCACGTGGGCGTGGTGCTCGCGATCGGCACCGGTTCCGTCGCCGTCGGTATCGGGGACGACGGGTCGTACGCCCGGGTCGACGGCTGGGGTCCCTGGCTCGGCGACGAGGGGGCGGCGCCTGGATCGGTGCCGCCGGATTGCGGGCCGCGCTGCGCGCTCACGACGGGCGCGGACCGGCCACCGCGTTGCTGGCCGCCGCCGTCGAGCGCTTCGGCGACCCCGACCGGCTGCCCTCGGCCGTCAGCCGGGACGGCAACCAGGCCCGCACCATCGCGTCCTTCGCCCCGGACGTGGCACGGGCGGCCGCCGAGGGTGACGCGACGGCATCCGCGATCGTCCGGGATGCCGCCGGAGCGCTCTCCGGGGCCGTACTCGCCGCCGCCCGCCGAATCGGCGGCGACGCCCACGCCGTCACCGTCACCGGCGGACTCACCGGCCTCGGCGAACCGCTCCTCGGTCCGCTGCGGTCGGCGCTCACCGGCTCCCCGTACCCCCTTAAGTGGCGGTCCCCGCTCGGGGACCCGCTGGACGGCGCGGGCCTGCTGGCGCTGGACGTGTCGGCACCGCACGAACCCCACGTCGCCCGTGTAAGGCGGGCGGCGCCCATCGTCCCCGCCCCGCCGTTGACATCGTCGGCGGCTGTTGAGGAGTGAGCGTGCGCCAACTCGACCTCGTCGTGGTCGTCGTCTATCTGGTCGCCATCGCGGTGATCGGACTGCGGCTGGCCGGCCGGCAGAAGACGTCGAAGGACTATTTCGTCGGTGAGAGCCACGTGCCGTGGTGGACGGTCTCGTTCTCCGTGGTGGCCACCGAGACCAGCGTGCTCACGGTCATCAGCGTGCCCGGCGGCGCTTACAGCGGCCAGGCCTTCGGAAACGTCGAACTCGCCTTGGGCTACGTCATCGGCCGCGTCGTCGTGGCCATCGTGCTCATCCCCCTCTACAAGCGTGGCGGGTTCGTCAGCGCCTACCAGTACCTGCGTGACCGGTTCGGGCTCAAGATGCAGGGGCTCGCCTCGGTGACCTTCGTCTTCACGCGGCTCCTGGCCGAGGGGGTGAGGCTGTTCGCCTCCGCGCTCCCGATCAAGCTGCTGCTCGATGAGTTCGGACTGCACGTCGGCTACCGGGTCATCATCGTCGTCATCACGCTGATCACCGTCGTCTACACCTACCTCGGCGGCATCAAGGCGGTCATCTGGACCGACGCCATTCAGATGGGTCTGTACCTGGGTGGCGCGATCCTCGCCATCGCGGTGCTGTCCAGCCACGTCGGTGGTGCCGGCTTCGCGGACGCCCTGCACTCCGGCAGGTTCCAGCTGTTCGACACCGACTTCGGGCTCGCCCACATCCTCACCAGCCCGTTCGCCCTGCCGACCGCGATCGTCGGCGGTGCCATCTTCGCGATGGCCAGCCACGGCTCCGACCAGCTGATCGTCCAGCGCATCCTGGCCACCCGTACCCTGCGCGACGGCCAGAAGGCCATGATCGCCTCCGGTGTCTTCGTCACCGTCCAGTTCGCCGCGTTCTCCCTGGTCGGCGCCCTGCTGTGGTCGTACAACCGGGGCCGCAGCTTCAAGGAGCTGGGCCTGGCCAGCTCCGACAACCTGTACCCGGACTTCATCCTGCACGGCCTGCCCGTGGTGGTCTCCGGTCTGATCGTGGCCGGAATCCTCGGCGCGGCGATGGGCTCGTTGTCCTCGGCGCTGAACTCGATGTCGAACTCGACGGTCGCCGACATCATCCACAGCTTCTTCCGCAGCGCGCCCACCGAGGAGTTCCTGCTCAGGCTCGCCCGGGTGATGACCCTGGTGTGGGCAGTGCTGATGGCGGTGTTCGCCTGCGCCTTCAGCACCAGCACCGGCAACGTCTATCTCACGGGCCTGACCATCGCGGGCTACACCTACGGCGCGCTCCTCGGCGCGTTCCTCCTCGGACGGCTCGTCAGGCGCGCCAACGAGGCCGACTCCATCGTGGCGTTCGTGGTGACGGTCGCGGTCATGACCTACATCGTGCGCGAGGTGAAGATCGACGTCACGGTGGCCGGGGCCACCGTGCCCACCGCGATCGCCGCCCAGTGGCTGGTCCCGATCGGCGTGGTGGTCACCCTGGTCGTCGGCGGCCTGATGAGCCTGTTCCACCGCGGCCCCGAGACCGCCGGGGCCGCTCAGAGCGCCGGCAAGTCCGGACCCGACCGTGCGGCGGTGGCCGTCGGCCCGGAGTGACGAAGCACGCACCCGGCCCGGTGCGGGGGTCTCTCGGCCCCCGCCCCGTACAGCGACAGCCCCTTGGGAGAAGAAGCCATGCAGCAACCGCAGCCGCCCGTGCCCGCGCGGCGGAACGTGGGACAGGAGGCGCCATGCGCGTGATCGGGCTGATGTCGGGCACCTCCTACGATGCCATCGAAGCAGCCGCCGCCGACCTCACCCTGGACGGCGACATTCTGCGCCTGCGGCCTCTCGGTCACCTCTCCCGTCCCTACCCCGGCGACCTGCGCGACCTGATCGCCGCCACCCTCCCGCCGGCGGCCACCACCGTCCAGGCCGTCTGCGCCCTGGACACCGGCATCGGCCAGGCCTTCGCCGCCGCCGCCCGACACGCTCTGCACGAACTCTGCGACGGCAGCGCCGACCTGGTGGTCTCGCACGGCCAGACCATGCACCACTGGGTGGAGGACGGCACGGTACGCGGCACCCTCCAACTCGGTCAGCCGGCCTGGATCGCGGAAGCGACCGGCCTTCCCGTCGTCTCCGACCTGCGCAGCCGGGACGTCGCCGCCGGTGGTCAGGGCGCCCCACTGGTCGCCATGACCGACACACTGCTCCTGCGTGCCCTGCCCGGCACCCCCGCCGCACTCAACCTGGGCGGCATCGCCAACGTCACCGTCGTCGCACCCGGCACCGACCCCCTGGCCTTCGACACGGGGCCGGCGAACGCCCTTCTGGACGCCGCCGTACGGCACTTCACCGCGGGCGCCGCCGCCTACGACGAGGACGGCCGCAGGGCCGCCGCCGGCCGAACCGATCCCGACCTGCTCGCCTTCCTGCTGAACGACCCCTACTACCGCAGGCCCGCGCCCAAGAGCACCGGCAAGGAACACTTCCACCTGCCCTACCTGCAAAGGGCCCTCGACGCCGTGGCCACGCCCCGGCCCGACGACGTCCTGGCCACCCTGACCCGGCTCACCGCCGCCACCGTCGCGGACGCCTGCCGCGGTCACGGCGTCACCGAACTCGTCGTCTCCGGCGGCGGCGTCCGCAACCCGGAGCTGATGCGTACGATCACCGAGGAACTGCCGGGCGTGCCGGTCCGCTCCAGCGACGCCTTGGGCCTGCCCTCCGACGCCAAGGAGGCCCTGGCCTTCGCCGTCCTCGGCTTCCTCACCGTCAACGGCCTGCCCGGTACGTTCCCCTCGGGCACCGGAGCCCGCCGCGCCACGCTCCTCGGCAGCATCACGCCCGGCCTGCTGCCGCTGCGCCCGTGCGGACCCGCCGCACAGCCGCCGCACCTGCTGCGCATCACGCACTGACCCCCACTCCGGCATCGAGGACCCATGACCCCCTCCACCCCGACTGCCCCCGCGCCGCCTGCTCCGGAAGGGGACGCCCGTCTGGCCGGGCTTCTGGCCGCGTGCGTCAGCGACCCGTCCAGGGTGACGACCGAGGTGCCGCGCAGGGCCGCGGTCGCCCACGACGCCTCGCCGTACCTGTTCACGCCGCGCGCCGTGGTGCGCGCCGCGTCGGCGGCCGAGGTGGGCGCCCTGATGGCCGGGGCCGAAGCGGCCGGGCTGCCGCTCATCCTGCGCTCGGGCGGCACCAGCCTGGCCGGGCAGGCGAGCGGCGACGGCATCCTCGTGGACGTCCACAGCCACTGGCGCGGCGCGGAGGTCCTCGACGAGGGTCGGCGCATCCGGCTGCAACCGGGCCTGACGGTGCGCCAGGTCAATGCGTGCCTCGCCCGGTACGGGCGCCGGCTCGGCCCCGACCCGGCCAGCGAGTCCGCCTGCACCATCGGCGGCCTGGTCGCCAACAACTCCAGCGGCATGAACTGCGGCACGCGGGACAACGCCTACCGCACCATGGAGTCCCTGCGGTTCGTGCTGCCGTCCGGGACCGTGATCGACACCGCGGCCCCCGACGCCGACGAGGCACTGCGCGCCCGCGAGCCCGAACTGCACGCGGGACTCCTGCGGCTGCGCGACCGCATCCGCGCCTCCGCCGTCTCCCGTGCGGTCATCGAGCGGCTGTTCTCGATGAAGAACACCCTGGGCTACGGGCTCAACTCGTTCCTGGACCACAGTGATCCGGCCGACATCCTCGCCCACCTCATGATCGGCAGCGAGGGCACCCTCGCCTTCGTGGGGGAGGCGGTCTTCCGCTGCGCAACCTCAAGAGCGTCCCGCAGGTCGATCCCGCGCTCGACTCCTGCGTCGAGTGCGGCTATTGCGAGCCCGTCTGCCCCACCGCGGATGCCACCACGACGCCTCGTCAGCGCATCGCCGTCCAGCGGGAGATCGCACTGGCCACTGCCGCCGGCGACGAGGAACGCCGCCGCGCCCTGGAGACCGACTACACCTACGCGGCCGTCGACAGCTGCGCGGCCGACGGCCTCTGCGTCACCGCCTGCCCGGTCGCCATCGACACCGGCGCGGTCATGAAACACCTGCGCGCCGAAAGCCACGGCGCCGTCGCACAACGCGCCGGGAACGCCGCCGCCCGGCACTGGGCGACCGCGGTCAAGGGCGTGCGCGCCGCGCTGAACACCGCCCACGCTCTCCCCGCCCCCGTACTGCGCGCCGCCACCGGTGCGGCCCGCCGGCTCGGGGCGGGGGAGCTGGTCCCGCCTGGGCGGACGACATCCCCCGCGGTGGCCCGGCCCGTCCCGCTCCCCGGCGCCCGGCCGAGCCACGTGCGGTGTTCTTCGCCGCCTGCATCGGCAGCGTCTTCGCTCCCGAGGCAGCTCCCGGTGGGGCGGCGGGCTCGGCGGCCGCCTTCCTGCGGTTGTGTGACCGGGCGGGCGTTCCCATCACCGTGCCCGGCGAGCTGGCCGGACTGTGCTGCGGCACTCCCTGGCAGTCCAAGGGCTACACCACCGGCTACCGGACCATGGCCTCCCGCACCCTGAAGGTGCTGTGGGAGGCGAGCGGCCACGGCAGGCTCCCCGTGGTCTGCGACGCTTCCTCCTGCACCCACGGCCTGGAGCAACTGCCCGACGCACTCCCGGAGCCCGACCGTGCCCGTTTCGCCTCGCTGAGGTTCGTCGACAGCGTCGTCTTCACCGCCGATCACCTGCTCCCCGCCCTGCCCGAACCTCGACGCCTGCGCAGCCTCGCCCTGCACCCCACCTGCTCCACCGTGCACCTGGGCATCGAGAGCGCCCTGCGCACCCTGGCGGCGGCCGTCGGCGACGAGGTCACCGTCCCCGACAACTGGGGCTGCTGTGCCTTCGCCGGGGATCGAGGTCTGCTCCACCCGGAGGTCACAGCGGCCGCCACCGCGGCCCAGGCCGCCGAGATCACCGCCGGAACATACGACGCGTACGCCTCCTGCAATCGCACCTGTGAGATGGGCATGACCCGTGCCACAGGTCGCCCCTACCGGCATGTGCTGGAACTCCTCGACGAAGCCACCGCCCGATCCACGGAGGTCACACCATGAACCTGTCCCGACGGAATCTGCTGGCCGCCGGCTCCGCCGCGGGGGCCCTGACGGTCACGGGTGCGGCCGCCGCCGCACCGGCCGCCGCGGCTCGGGGCAACGGCCACCGGCTGCGTACCGGCTTCGAACGCCTCGCCGAGGACGGATACGCAGCGCTCCACGGCCAACGTGTCGGCATCGTCAC
Source organism: Streptomyces violaceusniger (assembly GCA_005405945.1). Taxonomy (GTDB): domain Bacteria; phylum Actinomycetota; class Actinomycetes; order Streptomycetales; family Streptomycetaceae; genus Streptomyces; species Streptomyces violaceusniger. The sequence goes on along the minus strand of BJHW01000001.1, from coordinate 790,524 downwards.
CAACCCGACGGGCGTGACCCGCGACGTACGCCACATCGTGGACGTGATGCATGCGGACGACCGCGTGCACCTGGTCGCCGTCTTCGGACCCGAGCACGGTTTCCGCGGAACCGCGCAGGCGGGCGGATCGGAGGGCCGCTACGACGACCCGGCGACGGGCCTGCCGGTGTACGACACCTATCTCAAAAACGGCGGGCCGCTGGCCGACATCTTCACCGCCTCCGGCGTCGACACCGTGGTGTTCGACATCCAGGACGTGGGCGCGCGCTTCTACACGTACATCTGGACGCTCTACGACTGCATGGAGGCCGCGCAGCTCGCGGGCAAGCGCGTCGTGGTCCTGGACCGGCCCAACCCGGTGACGGGACGCGGCGCGCTCGGCCCCGTGCTGCACAAGGAGTTCGCGTCTTTCGTCGGCCGCCAACCCATCGCCCAGGCGCACGGCATGACGGTCGCGGAGCTGGCACGACTGTTCAACGGCGAGTTCCTGCGGGCCCCGGTGCACCTCGAGACGGTGCCCATGACCGGATGGCGGCGCTCGGACTTCCACGACGTCTCCGGTCTGCCCTGGGTGCCTCCCAGCCCGAACATGCCGACACCCGACACCGCCCTCGTCTACTCCGGGACGTGCCTCTTCGAGGGCACCAACATGTCGGAGGGGCGCGGCACGGCCCGTCCCTTCGAACTGCTCGGGGCCGAGGGCATCGACGCCCGGTGGGCCGAGGCCGCGAACGCCCTCGACCTGCCGGGGGTGGAGTTCCGTGAGGCGTACTTCGCCCCCACGTTCTCGAAGTTCCAGGGGACGACGGTGGGCGGCGTGCAGGTCCACGTCCACGACCGCGACGTGTACGACCCCGTACACACGGGAGTGGCGCTACTGGTGACCGCGAAGCGTGTGTGGAGCGACTTCGCCTGGCGGCCCGATCACAGCATCGACCGGCTGACGGGCAGCGCGCGGGTCCGCACGATGATCGACGCGGGCGCCGGGGCGGACGAGGTGGCGGCGGCCTGGGAGAGTGAGCTGGCGGTGTTCCGCGGCATCCGCCGCCACTACCTCCTCTACCGCTGACAGCCCGGCCGACCCGGTCCAGGTCCTGACTGGGCCCCCGAACAGGGCGCGGCACAGGCCTCGTCGCCGGTCAAGGGTGCGTGCGATGGTCGTCGGGCAGCCAGTGCAGGGCGAACCAGAGTTCCATGCGGACGCCCGGGTCCCGCAGGTCGACGTCGAGGAGTTCGGCGATCCGAGCGAGGCGGTGGCGCACGGTGTTGCGGTGCACCCCCAGGGCTGCCGCGGCGCGGTCCCAGCTGCCGTGCAGGTTCAGCCAGGTCCGCAGGGTGCCCAGGAGGACCGTGGCGCCCGGTGAGCCGGCCTGGTCCAGCGGGGCGAAGCGGGTCCGGGCGAGCTCTTGGGCGTCGGCGGGCGCGACGATCGCATCAAGGCTGAGTGGGTCGGAGGAGTGCACGACGGCGGGGGCATCGGCGGCGATCGCGCGCTGCAGGGCGCGCTCGGCCTGGCGGTCGGCTCCTGGCAGGTCGGGGGCGGCCGCGGGTGCGCTGAAGCCGAGGCTCCACCCCAGGTCGGCGGCCTGTGCGGGGGCGCTGGGCCGGGTGTCCGGTGCGCTGGGGATCAGCGCTCTCAGACCGGGCCCGTCGATGGACAGGTACGGCGTGCCAAGGGCGGTGCCCAGCGTTGCGAGCTGGGCCGGATCGTCACCGGTCGGCGGTGGCGGTGTGGAGCGTCCGGGGTTGTGCCGTCCGTGGACCACGATCCAGTGCTCGTCGCTCGTTCGGCCGGCGGGGGCCAGGGCGGGCGCCACCTGGGCGGGGGTGGCCCCGAGCATCAGCCGTACCAGCGCGCCGACGCTGTGGGTGTCGGTGCCCAGGGCGTGCCGCGGGCTGGTGAGCAGGGCCAGCAGGACGGTCGCCGTACTGGTCACGTGGCGGTGAACCAGGGTCGGGGCGGCGGTGGTGGCCTGGGCAAGGGCCAGCGGCGTGGTGGCGCCGTCGGCGCCGGGCAGGGTGTGGACGGTCAGGTGGATGCCTCCGTGGTGATCCGCTGCCGCCGCGGGAGGAGCTGGTCTGTGCGCCGTGTGACGTCGGCTGGTGCGCACGAGGGTGCGTACGGCGAGGTCGCGCACGCGCTGCGGTGCGGGAGCCGGGGGCGAGGACCGGCGCCGAACAGCTCGTTGCCCTGGGCGTCGAAAAGCACCGCCCAGGCCCCGGTGTGGGCGCTGAGCTGGGCGAGCACGGACTGGAGCGCATCCGGGCGGGCGGCAGCGGAGGCGAGAGCCGACTGAGCCCTGGAGATGTCCCTCAGCTCACGGTTGCGGGCCTCGGCGATGGCGGCGTACGTGGCCTGCCCGACCGCCACGAACGGTGTGGCCGGCGGCAGCCGCAGGAGCGGCAGCCCGTGGCGGTCACAGGCCGCGGCGAGTTCGGGTGGAACCTCCTCGTGTACGGGGGCGACACCGAACCCGAGCGCGGCCACCCCGGCGGCGACGACGCGCCGCAGGTAGGTGTCGATACCGTCCGCGGAGCGCGGGAGGCGAACCCCCGCGGTCAGGAGGAGTTCGCCGCCGACGAGGTAGGGCGTGGGGTCCTCGATCTCCGTGGTGCCGACCGTGCTGATACGGCGGTCCTCGGCCGGTCCGGCGACCTGGCGCAGGCCCAGTTCCGGATCGGCCAGCAACACGCTGAGGGGAACGGACGGCTGCTCGGTCTCGGTCATGAGGAGGCATCCTCCCAGCCCGGCGGCACTGCGCGGGAGTGCCGTTTTTATCCAACGGATGACTCCATATTGGATGGAACCCGCACTTCAGCAACAGGACGACCGGTGGCTACGGTCGTGTGACCAGCAGGGCACCACCCCCGGCCCTTGCCCATGTGCACATCCCCTTGCCTCCCTCTCTCTTCTCCTCGGCACCGCGCCGCCGCCCTCCCCACCTGGCGCGCAGCGGTTGCCTTCCCCTCGAACAGCCCCTTTGACGGCTTCGCGCATCAGGCGCCGACCGCAGCGAATCGGAGGACCCTGATGACCGTCGACTACCTCGTCATGGCCGGATACCTGCTGGGCATCGTCGGCGTGGGCTGGTGGGGCAAGAAACGCGCCGCTTCCAAGAGCGACTTCCTGGTCGCCGGAAGACGGCTGGGCCCCCTCATGTACACCGGCACGATGGCCGCCGTCGTCCCGGGCGGCGCCTCCACCATCGGCGGCGTGCGCCTGGGCTACACCTACGGCGTCTCCGGCGCCGCCATGGTCTGCTCCATCGGACTCGGGCTGCTGGCCCTGAGCGTCTTCTTCTCCGCCCGGATCGCCCGGCTGCGGGTCTACACCGTCGCCGAGATGCTCTCCCTGCGCTACGGCGACGCCGCCGGCACCGTCTCCGGCATCGTCATGCGGGTCTACACCCTCATGCTGGTCGTGACCTCCACCATCGCCTACGCCAGCGTCTTCGACGTCCTGTTCGACGTCCCGCGCTGGGTCGCGGTCGTCATCGGCGGCACGATCGTCGTCGGCTACTCGGCGCTCGGCGGCATGTGGTCCATCACGCTCACCGAGGGCGGCACCGTCGCCGGTGTCTACTGTCTCGTCTACGCCCTGGCCGGAGCCTTCATCGGCATGGCCACCAAGGTGCTCTACCCCAACCTGGCCAGCGCCGACGAGGCATTCGCCACCATCGTCAAGCACGCCCTGCCCACCGGGATCAAGGGCCTGGTCCTGGCCGCCGCCCTGTCCGCGATGATGTCCACCGCCAGCGGCGCCCTGATCGCCTCCGCCACCGTCGCCACCAATGACATCTGGGCCCGGCTGCGTCACCGCGGCCGCCACGAGGCCCCCGCCGGCCCGGAGGACCAGGACGACGTCGGCTCCAACCGCCTGGCCATCGCCATCCTCGGCGTGGCCTCCATGGTCATCGCCTGCCTCCTCGGGACGTCATCGAGGCCCTCACCGTCGCCTACAACCTGCTCGTCGGCGGCCTGCTCGTACCCATCCTCGGCGGCCTGATCTGGCGGCGCGGAAACCTGCCCGGTGCCATGGCCTCGATGATCGCGGGCGGTGCCACGGTGATCACTTTCATGGTGGCCGACGGACTCCTCGCCAACGAACCGGTCTACTATGGCCTGCTCGCCAGTCTCATCGTCTATGTGGCCGTCAGCCTCGCGACCAAGCCGACCGAAGAAGCCGTCGTCGCGGCATGGCGCCGCCGCCTGGCGGGCGAGCCCGCCGGCACCCCCGAATTCAGCGCGGTCTGATCACACCGACGGCGTCGGCAGCTGACTCACCGACCCGGACCCTGGGCAAACCGGCCCGGACCCCGGGCAAACCGGCCCGGACCCCGCCGGCCATCAGGCCCACGACAGAAGGATCACTCATGACCGAAGTGACACTCCGCACCGATCACACCGCCCAGGCCACCTCCGACGAGGAACACCGCCTGCGCCGCGAACTCGCCGCCGTGTACCGCCTGGTGGCCCACTTCCGGATGACCGACCTGATCTTCACGCATATCTCCGTCCGGCTCCCCGGACCCGAGCACCACTTCCTGATCAACCCCTACGGTCTGCTCTTCGAGGAGATCACCGCATCGAACCTCGTCAAGATCGACCTCTCCGGCCACCCCGTCGAGGACACCCCCTACCCCGTGAACCCCGCCGGTTTCGTCATCCACAGCGCCATCCACGCCGCCCGGCCCGACGCCCACTGCGTCCTGCACACCCACACCAAGGCCGGCTGCGCGGTCGCCGCGCAGGAGGACGGCCTCCTCCCGCTCAACCAGATCTCCATGGAGTTCTACGGCAGGGTCGGCTACCACGACTACGAGGGCGTCGCCCTCAACCTCGCCGAACAGCGCCGCCTCGTCGCCGACCTCGACGACCACCCCGCGATGATCCTGCGCAACCATGGCCTGCTCACCGTCGGCGAAACCCCCGCCCAAGCCTTCCTGCGCATGTATTACCTCGACAAGGCATGCGAGATACAGACCGTGGCCATGGCCGCCGGCTCCGAGCTCATCACCCCCACCCCGACATCTGCGAACTCACCGCACGTCAACTGACCGGCGAGGACGACAGCTCGGACCTCCAGGACGACAAGGCGTACGACCTCGCCTGGGCGGCACTGCTCCGGATGGTCGAGCGCATCGCCCCCGACTACAAGGACTGAAGCCCCGGGTTCACGCACAGCTCGTGGAACTGCTGCCGAAGCACCGGGGCGCCGCGTCAGGCCGGGACCACCGTCAGCCCCTCCGGCGCCGTCACGTTCACCGCTCCGTCCGCCGCCAGCGTGATGTCGAGTTGGGCCCCGCCGACCTGGAGCCCCGTCACCGTCAGCGGGGCGTACGCCCCGGCGAAGGCGGGGGTCACGGTGACCGTGCCGCCCGGGACGTCAGCGTCCAGGCCCAGGGCCGAGCGCAGCACCAGGACCGAGGAAGCGGCCGCCCAGGCCTGGGGGCGACAGGAGGCGGGGTAGGGGCGGGGTGCGGGCCCGCCGCGGCGCCGTGGCCGGCGAAGAGCTCGGGAAGGCGTCCGGCGAACCCCGCCGACGCCGTCAGCAGGCCCGCCGCCAGCGGCGCCGCCGCGTCCGGGAAGCCGGCCCTGACCAGGCCGTGCACGGCGATCGCGGTGTCGTGCGGCCAGATGGAACCGATGTGGTAGCCGTACGGGTTGAAGCCCACCGAGTCGCTGCTCAGGGTGCGCAGACCGTGGCCCGCGTCGAGGTCGGGGCCGGTCAACCGGGCGGCCAGCGCCGCGCTCTCCTCCTGGTTCAGCAGGCCCGTGCCCAGAAGGTGGCCGAAGCCCGAGGTGACCGAGTCCACCGGCCGGCCGTCGCGGTCCAGCGCGACCGCCGGGTACGGGCCCTGTGCGTCCTCCACCCAGAAGCGCTTCCGGAAGCGGGTGGCGAGCCCTTCCGCCCATTCCTCCCACGCGTCCGCACCCGGCCGCCCGAAGGCGCGCAGCAGCGCCGCTCCGCCCCGCGCCGCCTCGTACGCGTACGCCTGCACCTCGCACAGCGCGATCGGCGGGTCGGCGAGCCGGCCGTCGCGATGGCGGATGGCGTCACCGGAGTCCTTCCAGCCCTGGTTGGCCAGGCCCCGTCCGGTCCGGTCGACGTACCTGAGGAAGCCGTCGTCGGCCGCGGCCGCCTGGTCGCGGATCCACGCGAGCGCCGACTCGGTGTGTGGCAGCAGGTGTTCCACCTGCTCGGGGGCCAGGCCCCAGCGCCAGGCGTCATGGAGCAGGGTGATCCACAGCGGGGTCGCGTCGACCGTGCCGTAGTACACCGGTGGGACGGCGAACGTGTCGGTGAAGTTCTGGGTGCCGCGCCGCACTTCGTGCAGGATCTTCCCCGGCTGCTCCTCCGTGGCGGGGTCGGCCACCGCCCCCTGGCGGCGGGCGAGCGTGCGCAGCGTACCGGCCGCGAGTTCGGTGCCGAGCGGGAGCAGCATGCGGGCGGCCCACAGCGAGTCGCGGCCGAAGAGGGTCAGAAACCACGGGGCTCCGGCGGCCAGGAACTGATCAACGCCGTCCGTGCGCGCCTCCGCGGACCGGGGGTCCATCAGGCGCAGCCGGTCCGCGTCGGCGACCGACTGGTCCAGCCACTGGTCGAAGCGCCGGTCGGCGCTGCGCAGGGTCGGGCTGCGCCACGGTACGGCGTCCGCCGGGGCGGCCGGGAACTGGTCGCCGTCCGCGTACGCCGCCGTGCAGCGCAGCGTCGCCGTCCAGGAGGCGCCGGGGTCCAGCTCGACGTCGTACGACAGCCGCCCCTCCGGCGCATCGAGGGCGTCCGGCGCGGGCTCGCCGACCAGGCGCACGGCGAACCCGTCGCGGGACCACGCCAGACCGCTGCCCCGGCGCCTTCCGCGCCTTCGGCCCGCCCCGGCACCGGGTCCAGGACGTGGCCCGACTTCACCCGCTCCATCGGGGCGAGGTCCGTGCCGGCCGTGACCGTGAGCCGGAAACCGACCCGCTGGGTGCCCGCGTTGGTGACCTCGAAGCTCTCCTCCAACCGCCCGGAGGCGACGGTACGGCGGCGGTTCAGGGCCACCGCCGGGTCGGGCGTCACCTCGCCGAGCCCCCGCAGGATCGCCCGGAAGTCCGCCCGGTCGGCTCCCCTGAGCCCGCCGCCGACCGGCGCCAGGGCGATGGCCCCCACCGTGACGGTCAGATGGGCCAGCGCCCTGCCGTCGCCGTGGTAGAAGCCGTCCGCACCCCCCTTGAGCTGCCCGTCCGGGCGCGAGATCACAAAGCTCGGCGCGTACAGCGTGACGACCGCGTCGTGCAGGAACGGCTGCAGGTCCGTGGCCACCGAAGTGGGGGGCGTGGCCGGTTCGTTGGTGTCCTGGGCCTTGACAGTGGTGTCCAAAGGAGTAGAACCTCTCAGCATTAGATCGATCCAAAGACACTAACGGCCTCTTCGGAGCGCTGGCAATGCATTTGGAACGCTCAAATCAAGCTCGTAGGACCAGGTTCAGACCCTCGTACGCCGGAGACCCGTATGCCCCGCTCCACCAGCAGTCCCTCGCCCAAGGGCGGCCCGGTGACCCTTGCCATGGTCGCCCGCCGGGCCGGTGTCTCCCCGCAGACCGTGTCCAACGCGATCAACTCGCCGGAGCTGCTGCGCCCCGAGACCCTGGAGCGAGTCCGCGGGGTGATCGATGAGATGGGCTACCGCCCGAGCCGTGCCGCGCAGGCGCTGCGCACCCGCTCCAGCAAGCTGATCGGCTACGGCATCCAGCCCGTTCCGGGGGGCGACACGGCCCCCGTCATGGACCGCTTTCTGCACGCCCTGTCGCAGGCCGCCGACGAGGCCGGTTACCGGATGCTGCTGTTCGCCTGCCCGCCCGGCGGCCCGAGCCTGGAAGGGTACGAGGAGCTGCTCGGCCAGCACGACGTCGACGGCTTCGTGCTCAGCAACACCGCCCGCCAGGATCCGCGCCAGGCGTGGCTGGCCAAGCGGGGCGTACCGTTCGTCGGCTTCGGCCGGATGTGGTCGGGGCGGCAGATCGGTGACTGGGCCGACGTCGACGGTGCCTCGGGCACGGACGCCGCCGTGGAGCACCTGGTCGCACTCGGGCACCGCAGGATCGCCTTCCTGGGCTGGCCGCGCGGCTCCGGCGTCGGTGACGACCGTGCCGCGGGCTGGCAGCGGGCCATGCGCCGGCACGGGCTCCCGACGCGCGGACGGCGCGCGGAGAGCGCGGGGGACGTCGAGGCGGCCCGGATCGCCGTGAAGCCCTTACTGGACGCGGGTGCCACGGCCGTGGTCGCGGCCAGCGACACGCTGGCGCTCGGCTGCTATCACGCGCTGCGCGAGCGGAACGCCGTCCCGGGCCGGGACGTCGCCGTGGTCGGCTTCGACGACTCGCCGATCGCCGGAATCCTCTCGCCCTCCCTGTCCACGGTCGCCCAGCCGCTGGAGGCGGTCGGCAGGGAGTGCGTCCGGCTGCTGCTGGCCCGGATGGCCAACCCGGCGGCGCCACCGGAGCGCGTCCTGCTGGAGCCGTCCCTCGTCGTCCGCGACAGCACCCCGGTGCCGGGCTCCGACGCACCGGCACTCTGACGCACCGGCGCCCCGTCGCGTTGCCACTCTGACGCACCGGCGCCCTGTCGCGTTGGCGCCGTGAGGCGCCCCGAACCTCACCTCTCCTCCACCCCCTCGAGCCGCACGTACCATCCCGAATCCACGGAGGAAACATGGCCCCCCGCACGGCCACCGCCGCCCTCGTCACCTGCGCGGCGCTCCTGGCCGCCACCGGCTGCTCGTCGAGCTTCGGCGGCGACAAGGAAACGCAGCAGGACACCGGCGCCGAACAGCACCTGAAGGTCCTCATAGCCACCTCGGGCGACGCCGAGACCAAGGCGGTCAAGGAGGCCGCGGCCGCGTACGAGAAGCAGTCCGGCAACAAGGTGACCGTCGAAGCCGCCAAGGACATGAACCAGCAACTGGCCCAGTCCTTCGCCGGGCACCGGCCGCCGGACGTCTTCTACGTCAACTCCGACCAGTTCGCGAACTACGCCAAGGGCGGCTCCCTCTACGCGTACGGCGACAAGATCAAGGACGCGGACGACTTCGCCGAGCCCCTGCGCACCGCCTTCACCTACGACGGGAAGCTGGTGTGCCTGCCCAAGGACACCTCCACCCTCGCCCTCGCCATCAACACCGACCTGTGGAAGAAGGCTGGGCTGACCGAGAAGGACTACCCCACCTCCTGGGACGAGCTGAGGAAGGTCGCCGGCAAACTCACCGGCGACGGGGTCACCGGCCTGGTCACCAGCGACGAGTACCAGCGCCTCGGCGTCTTCATGAAGCAGGCGGGCGGCTGGATCACCGACGCGAAGCAGACGAAGATGACCGCCGACAGCGCGCGGAACGCCGAGGGGCTCGGCTTCGTGCGGTCGCTGCTGCGGGCCGGCTCGATGAAGTACGCCAAGCAGGTCGACACCAGCTGGGGCGGCGAGGCCCTGGGCAAGGGCAAGGCCGCCATGACCATCGAGGGCAACTGGCTGACCGGCGGCATGAAGCTCGACTACCCCAAGGTGCCGTACAAGGTGGTCCCGCTGCCCGCGGGACCGGCCGGGAAGGCCACGCTGGCCTTCAGCAACTGCTGGGGCGTGGCCGCCGAGAGCGCCCACCGGTCCGCGGCCGTGGACCTGGTGAAGTACCTCAGCTCCGGTGAGCAGCAGCTGAAGTTCGCCGACGGATTCGGGGTGATGCCCTCGCGCACCAGCGCCCTCGCCGAGTACGCCAAGCAGGAGCCGGAAGCCAAGGCCTGGGCCGACGCAGGCGCCTACGCACAGGGCCCGGTGACCGTCGCCGGGTTCGACAAGGTGCTCAGCCAGTTCAACACCCAGCTCCAGTCGCTGCGCACCACGGACCCGAAGAAGATCCTCGCCGACCTCCAGCGCAACGGCGAACAGACCCTCGCGAAGGGCGACTGAGCCGCCATGCCCTTCCGCACCACCCACCGCACGGCTCGCCGCGTCCCCAGCGGCGCGTCGTACGGTCCCCGCCCGGCCCCGGGGCCATCGGCGGGGACCCCCGTACGGCCGGCTCGCCGGGCGCACCTGACGCGCCCGGCGGGTCCGGCCCCAAGGCGGCGCCCCGCACCCCGAACACCCCGCCCGCGGGGCGCCGCCGCGGCGAAGGCGCCTGGGGCTGGCTGTTCGTCAGCCCCATGGTGCTGATCCTCGGCCTGTTCCTGGTGCTGCCGATCCTGATGGCCCTGTGGGTCAGCCTGCTGGACTGGGACGGGCAGTCCAACCCGTTCACCGGGCAGGCGAAGTTCGTGGGCCTGGACAACTACCGGGCGCTGCTCACCGAGGACGGCCTCGACCGCACCCTCTTCGCGACCTCGCTGCGCAACAACGTCTACTACGTGGCGCTGACCGTGCCGCTGCAGACCGGGCTGGCGCTGGTACTGGCGCTGATCGTCAACCAGCGGCTGCTGCGCGCGCGGGGCGCCCTGCGCACCACGTTCTTCTTCCCGTCCGTCACCAGCTCGATCGCGGTCTCCACCGTCTTCCTCTTCCTCTTCCAGGGCAGTGGCGCCGTCAACACGCTGCTGTCCTGGATCGGGGTGAAGGGCCCGAACTGGTTCGCCGACCCGCGCGGGGTGCTCTCGGCGCTCCTCGGCGGACTGGGGATCGTCGACCCCGACCACCCCACGGGGGTGTTGGCCAACCACTCCTTCATGGGCCTTTCCTGGTACGAGTGGCTGTCCGGTCCGTCCGTCGCGATGTGCACGATCATTCTGCTGGCCGTGTGGACGACCTCCGGCACCTTCATGCTGATCTTCCTCGCGGCCCTCCAGGACATCCCGCGCGAGCTGGAGGAGGCGGCCGCCATCGAGGGCGTGAACCGCCGCCAGATGCTGCGCCACGTCACGCTGCCCGCGCTGCGGCCGGTGCTCTTCCTCGTCCTCACCCTGGGGACGATCGCCACCTGGCAGGTCTTCGACCAGGTGTATGTGATGGGCCAGGGCGCGCCGGGCAACACGACGCTGACGCCGGCCTTCCTGTCGTACTCGACGGCCTTCGACGACGCCGACTTCGGGCAGGGCGCGGCCATCGCCTTCATCCTGCTCGCGCTGATCCTGTTCATTACCGCCGTGCAGCGCTGGGCGCTGCGGGAGCGCGGTCCCCGCCCCGGGAGGAACCGATGAACGCCCAGGCCACGGCCGCCGCCCAGGCCAAGGCCAAGGCCAAGGCCACCGCACCGGCGCGGGGGCGTCCGGTGCTCGGCCGGTTCCCGCTGCCGCTGCGGGTGCTGGGATACGCCCTGGTGGTGGGGGCCGGACTGGTGTACCTGCTGCCGTTCGTGCTCCAGTTGGTGACCGGGTTCAAGACCGACCCGGATGCGGCGGCGCATCCCCTCGGACTGGTGCCCACCACCCCGACGACCGCCGCCTACCAGCGGCTGTTCGGGCTGAGCCAGGCCGGGGACGGGGTGCCGTTCCTGCGCTGGCTGGGCAACTCGACCCTGGTCGCGGTCCTGGTCACCGCCGGGCGGGTGCTGTTCGACTCGATGGCGGGGTACGCGCTGGCGCGGCTGCGCTTCCGGGGCCGCTCGCTGCTGTTCGGCTTCGTCGTCGGGGTGATGGCGGTGCCCGGGGTGGCGCTGCTGATCCCGAAGTTCCTGGTGCTGAACACCTTCGGGCTGTTCGACACCTACACCGGCATGGTCCTTCCGCTGATGGTGGACGCGGCTGGGATCTTCATCATGAAGCAATTCTTCGAGTCGGTCCCCCGGGAGGTCGAGGAGGCCGCGCGGGTGGACGGCGCCGGGGTGATCCGGACCTTCTGGTCGGTGGTGCTGCCGATGGCCCGGCCCGCGCTGATCACCCTGACGATCCTGTCGTTCCAGGGCTCGTGGAACGAGTTCACCCACTTCCTGGTGGCCACGCAGTCCGGCCAGTACGAGACGTTGACGACCGGGCTCGCGCGGTTCGTCTCGGGCGGCCTGGGCGGCGGTACGCAGTACCCGCTGAAGCTGGCCGCGGCCCTGCTGGCGACCCTGCCGGTGGCGGCGCTGTTCTTCTGCTTCCAGCGTTACTTCGTCCAGGGGGCGAACTCGGGGCGGTCAAGGAATAGCGGTCCGACATACGGTCTTACGGGTCAGGGCGTACTGCGGGAGTACGTCGAGCAGCGCTTTCAGCAGCCCCGAATAGGCGGCCTCGTAGACGGGAGTGCCGATCACTATGCCGTCCGCGCGCTCGAACCGGGCCGCGGCGTGAGCGATGGCCGGGTGCCGGAAGTCGGCGGCAAGAAGTGTGTCGGCGGGAAGCGTGCGCACGTCGAGTACGGTCACGTCGTGGCCCTGGAGGCGGAGGCGGTCGTCGAGATGGCGCAGCGGTCGCGCGGTGCGGGAGGTGGTGGGTCCCGCCATGACCGCCATCCTGTCCGTCTCCGGAAGCTTCCAGGAGGGTTGGTGGGGGTGTGGCCGGGCTGGTCAGACTCGCGCTTCGGTGGATGCCCAGCGGTTGACGGGGACGGGCAGCCCGAGATTGCCGCGCAGGGTGTCGGCCGGGTACTCGGTGTGGTACAGCCCACGCTTCTGGAGGATCGGGACGACCCCGTCGGCGAAGAGGCCGTGTCCGCCCAGCGCTGGGGGACCCGCTACACGGCCCGCGGCAAAATCATCTCCACCACCGCGCTGACCGACGCCCTCCTGGACCAATGGGAAGAGTGAACGCCCTCTCGGTGCGCGGCCCGTACGATCCCGCGTCGGCCCATCGCTCATCCCTATCGCCGACCGCGGCGTTCATTCCTCCGTGGACGGCAGGGCAGACTATCGGCGGGCCGCGCCGTGACGAGGCGCGGCGACGAGACCGGGAGGGGACCGATGACCGACACATCCACCCATCAGCACTCGGAGGCAGCCGGACCGGTACACGTCACCGTGTGGGAGACGGTGGAGTGGGCCTCCCGTCCGTCGTCCTGATCCACGGGATCCTCACCTGGGGTGACGACGAGCAATACGGCTTCGCGGCACAGCGCCCGCTGGCCGACCGGCACCGGCTGCTGGTGATGGACCGCAGAGGTTATGGGCGCAGCCCGGACATCGCGCACAGCGACTGGTCGGTCGATGCCGAGGACATCGTCGGGTTCCTCGGTACCGGGGCCCCTCTGGTCGGACACGCGTACGACGGGGTCAGCGCGATGGCCGCCGCCGTACGCCGTCCCGACCTGGTCCGCTCGCTCACCCTGATCCAGCCCGGCGCGCTGCGGCCCGCCGAACGTCACCCGGTCGTCGCCGAGGCGCTGGCGCGGGCCCGCGCGGCCACCGCGGCGCTGCCCGCCGACCTCACGCCCCAGGAGTTCCTGACCGCGGCCACCGCATCGGTCGGCATGGCTACACCGGAGCCGACTCCGGCGCGGCTGCGCGCCGCGGCCGCCTCGATGGCCGAACGCCCCTGCTGGGACGCGGACATCCCCCTCGGGCCGCTGGCCGAGGCGCCCTTCCCCACGCCGGTGAGCCGCTGATCGCCTGCGCCGACCACATCGCGGCGGCGATCGGCGCCGACCACCTGATCGTCCCCGGTTACTACCCGCACACGCAGCAGCCCGAACGAACCAATGCCGCACTGCGGGAGCTATGGGACCACGCCGAGCGAGCGTGACCGCTTTGTGGAACCGTCGGCCCTCGCCGCCGTGATCGTGGTGGCGGTCCTGGCCGCGAGCCCCACGGTGCCCGTCGCCGTGCTCACCGGAGTCGTCGTGGTGCTGCTGATCGTGCAACTGGCCGGAGTCCGGCCGTTTCTCCACCGGCGCGGCAGCCGAGTGCCGGCCGGAGAACAGCCTCCCCGCTCACGAGCCCATTACGCCTACGTCGGCCTCGAGGCGCTGAAGGTGCCGGCCTTGATCGCCCTGGGCGCCACGACCCTGGCTGCCCTCTGACACCAGTACCGCGATCGCCTGGGAGTGGATCTGGACCCGCCGGTTCCGCTGCGTCTAGCCTTGGCCATGACCTGACGTCCCATCACGTGGCATGAGCGGGGCCGTCGTCGTGCCCTGCCGTGATGTCCCGTGCCGTGTGCCATGGGTGCGTACGGCCGGTGATCGCCGCCGCTCGCCCAGGAAGCGCTCCCTCGTGACGACCACTCCCTCCACGGCGCCCGACATCCTCTCCCCGGAGTTCGCGGCGGACCCGTACCCTGCCTACCGGACCATGCGCGCGGACTTTCCGCTGATCCACCACCACACGACCGGCGGCTACATCATCTCCCGCTACGAGGACGTCGCCCGGGCCTTCAAGGACCCGGTGTTCACCAGCCACAACTACGACTGGCAGATCGAGCCGGTGCACGGCCGGACCATTCTCCAGATGGACGGCCGTGAGCACTCCGTGCGCCGCGCGCTGGTGGCGCCCGCCTTCCGGGGAAGGACTTACGGGAGAAGTTCCTGCCCGTCATCGAGCGCAACTCCCGGGACCTCGTCGACGCCTTCCGGGACGCGCCGGAAGCCGATCTGGTGGGCCAGTACGCGACCCGCTTTCCGATCAACGTGATCGTCGACATGCTCGGGCTGGACCGGGCGGACCACGGCCGGTTCCACGTCTGGTACACCTCGATGATCGACTTCCTGGGCAATCTGAGCCAGGACCCCGAGATCGCGGCGGCGGGGCTGCGCACCCGGGACGAACTCGCCGCCTACATGATCCCGATCATCCAGGACCGACGCGCGCACCCGGGTGACGATCTGCTCTCCGTCCTGTGCACCGCCGAGATCGACGGCACGCGGATGAGCGACGAGGACATCAAGGCGTTCGTCAGCCTGCTGCTCGCGGCGGGAGGTGAGACGACGGACAAGGCCATCGCCGGTCTCTTCCGCAATCTGCTGGCCCATCCGGAGCAACTGGCGGCCGTGCGCGAGGACCGTACGCTCATCCCGGCGGCCTTCGCCGAGACCCTGCGCTTCACTCCTCCGGTGCACATGATCTTCCGTCAGCCATGTGAGGACGTGGAGGTGAGCGGTGGCACGATTCCGGCGGGTGCCACGGTCACCTGTCTGATCGGGGCCGCCAACCGTGACGAGAGCCGTTACGCCGACCCCGACACGTTCAACATCTTCCGTGCGGATCTGACGACCGGCAGCGCCTTCTCGGCCGCCGCGGACCACCTGGCGTTCGCGCTCGGGCGGCACTTCTGTGTGGGGGCGCTGCTGGCGAAGACCGAGGTCGAGGTGGGCGTCAACGACCTGCTGGACGCCTTCCCGACGATGGCCTTCGCCGGTGGTGAGGTCCCCGCCGAGTCAGGGGTGTTCACCCGGGGCCCCGGCTCGCTGCGGGTGCGGCTCACCCGGCGGGCCTAGGGTTGTCCCTGGCCGGAGACATCGAAACCCTGTGGGGCAGCGGCCGGGGCCGTCCGGGTCAGCGGAAGGCCGCGTGCCCGGTCAGCGCCTGACCGAGCGCGAGGGTGTGCATCTCGGACGTGCCCTCGTAGGTGAGGACGGACTCCAGGTTGTTCATGTGGCGGATGACCGGAAATTCGGCCAGGCTGAGCGGGCCGCGCCGGTGACGCCCCAGACGATGCCGTACCGCGCCTCGTTCAGGCAGGTGAGCGGGGCGGAGACGCCATGGGCCCGGGGCAGCGTCGCGGATGCGGGCAACCGGACGGAGTCCAGGACGAGTTCGCTGGTGACGCTGGCCCGCAGCGACATCTTGTGCTTGATCTCGGGTGCGGAGAAGCCGGGGTGTCCGTGGGTACGACGAAGCCGCGGATGCCGTCGTCGGTGTGTGCCCAGACGACGGCGACCGCCGCCACCGAACCATTGGTGATCCATGTCTTGCGGCCGTCGAGGATCCAGTCGCCGGCCTCGCGCCGGGCGCGCGTGCGCATCGACGAGGGGTCCGAGCCGTGGTCGGGTTCGGTCAGGCCGAAGCATCCGATGGCCTCGCCCGCCGCCATGCGCGGCAGCCACTGGTCCTTCTGCTCCTCGGAGCCGAAGCGGTGGATCGCGAACATGGCCAGGGAGCCCTGTACGGAGACGAAGGAACGCAGGGCAGAGTCGCAGGCCTCCAGCTCACGACAGGCCACTCCGTACGTCAGGGCGGACATGCCCGCACAGCCGTAGCCGTCGAGGTGCATGCCGAGCAGACCCAGCTCCCCGAAATCGCGGGCGAGGTCGGCCAGGGTGGGGAGCTCGCCTTGTTCGAACCGTCCGGCGATGTGCGGTTCCACCTTGTCGGCCAGGTAGTGGCGCACGGTGTCGCGGACGGCCCGCTCGGTGTCGGTGAGGAGGGATTCCAGGCCGAGCGGGTCGACCGGGTCGAGCGTGGTGGACGGCATGGTCAGGCTCCTCGCGGGTGTGGGTGCGGGTGTGGGTGTGGGTGTGGGTGCGGGTTCGCATGGTCGAGCAGGCGGGTGATCTCGGCCTCGGAGTAGTCGTGTTCGGCGAGTACGTCGCGGCTGTGCTGGCCGAGTGTGGGCGGGGCGGTGCGCACCGGTGGGCGCTCGCCGCGGAAGCTGACGGGGAAGGCGACCTGCCGCAGCGGCCCGATGGCGGGGTGGTCGACGGATCGGACCATGCCCAGTGCCTCGGTCTGCGGGCAGTCGTAGACCTCGTCGAGATGGCGGATGGGGGTGACCGGGACGCCCTCGCTCCCCAGCAGGGCGCACCAGTGGGCCACGGTGTCGTCCACGAGGACGGCCTGGAGCTTGGCGTTGAGGGCGGCGCGGTTCGCCACCCGATCGCGGTTGGTGGTGAACCGCGGGTCGTCCGCCCAGTGCGGCTGGCGGAGCGCCGCGCACAGCCGGCGGAACAACGCGTCGTTGCCGACGGCGATCACGAAGTGTCCGTCGGCGGCCGGGTAGGCCTGGTACGGCACCAGGCTCGGGTGGCCGGAGCCCAGGCGCCCGGGGCGTTCCCCGGTCGCGAAGTAGCCCGTCGCCCACTTGATGTGCAGGGCCAGCTGGGACTCGTACAGCGAGGTGGTGACGTACTGTCCGCGTCCGGTCCGCTCCCGCTCGACGAGCGCGGAGGTCACCCCCGTCAGGCCGAAGAGGGCGGCGGCCAGGTCCCCCATCGCGTATCCGGCCTTGACGGGCGGGCTCGGCGCGGTCCGCGAGGGGTGGCGGTCCGGCAGCGCCAGCTGCAGCCGCTCCATGCGGACGACGCGCGCGCCGATCCCGCGCCGTACGGGCAGTGCCACGAAGCCGAGGTCCAGCGACCCCTCGGTGATCCGTCCCAGCGCCTCGCCGGCATAGGTCTGGCCTTCCAGCACCAACTCGATACCAGGGTGTTCGGAGGTGACGGCCCGCGTCAGCACCGGCAGGGCGGAGTAGCTGCTGGCGCCCGCGAAGCCGAGCGTGACGCGGCCGACCTCGCCCAGATGCGCCGCCTGCGCGGTCCGCCGTGCGGCCGAGGCCTCGGCCAGCAGCCGCCGGGCAGGCTCCAGCAGCGCCCGCCCCGCGGCGGTGAGCCGCACGGACCGGGTCGTACGGTCGAACAGCCGGACCCCGAGGTCCCGCTCCAGCAGCCGGATCTGCTGGCTCAGCGGCGACTGGGCGATGTGCAGCCGCTCGGCCGCCCGCCCGAAGTGCAGTTCCTCGGCGACGGCGACGAATCCGGAAAGATGACGTAGCTCCACACACCCGACCATGCCATCCGCGCCGCCCCAAGAGAACTGACGCCGCATCGAACAATGTCGGCCGAGGCCGGTTCTCCGCAGAATTCATAACACCCCGGGAACGCGTGTGTGAAACGACTGTGAAGAAGGTTTCGGTTGGACTGACCCGGCAAGGGGGAGCCCCATGAGTTACCCCCATGACCGCGTAGCGGATAACAGTCAGTACAACAGTGATGGAAATCGCCCATACCATGCCGACCCGGCCGGCTATCCCGCCGCCAATCGGCGTCGGGCGGGCAATGGAGGGGGTCTGGGCGCAGATAGGACAGCGCTGGTCATTCACACCCTCGCGGACATTGCCGCGGGTTTTCTGGCGTTGTGGATCCTGCTGTACATGCTCGATGCGAATCAGGCGAATGTCTTCGTCGACTTCGTGCACGGTGTAGCGGACTGGCTCGCGGGCTGGTCACAGGACATCTTCACGATGGACACGGAATCCGTGCGCGTCTTCTTCAACTACGCACTGCCCGCGGTGATTTACCTGGCGATCGGGCACGGCGCCGCTGCCTGGGTGCGGCGGCTCTGACTCCGCGGACTCGACGGCCGGTACCCCTTCTTGTGTCGAGGGGTACCGGCCGTCGTCGTGTTCGGGCGGACGGCCGCTCCGGATCCTGTGGTGACCAGCGGCGATGCCACGCGCGGAGGATGTTGGCGGCCGGGGCCGGCAGGGGGGCTCGAGGGGGCGCGGGCGGATAGCGGGTACCCGCCCGCGCCACGCGCCCTGCTGTCCCTGAACCCGGGGGGACCGGAGATCGACCAGGGAGGACGCGCGCCGATGACCAGTCGGCACTACCTACAGCGCCGTACCGTAAACGCGTGTTACTCCTGGAAATCTTCCCCCCGGCGCACCTCGTCCGATCCCGGCCGAGTAACACGATCCGCGTGCTCGACGCTGTAGGTAAAGGCGCCGTCAGCACCGCCGTGGAGTGGTGCGTGGGGTCATGTCCCAGCCGTGCGCGGCAAATTCCAGAACGTCAACACACGAGAGCCGGAGGCTCACCGAGAGCGCACACGGGTAATGTCCGAAATGCAGAGTGGTCGCAGGGCCTTCACATACGCAGTCACGGCTGACGGGAATTATCGGCTGTGCGCTTTTCCCTGCCCGTCTTGGAGTTGTATATCGAATTGGAAACACTCCGAGGCGCATCCCCTCCATTTGCATTTCAGCCGGGCGAGGAATGCACACTGTCGGGCATGCACCCAAGGACAGACAGCAGAAACCCCGACTTCGCGCACCCCGGTGGATGGGGAAACGCCGCGCCGGCCTCCAATGGCCCGTACCCACCGGATGACTTCCCGTACGAGGAGCACGGTGGTGGGCACCGCGGCAGGCCGCACCGCCGCCGTGGCAGGACGGTCATACGCGTCCTGATCGCCCTGGTCCTGGTTCTGCTGGTCGTCTCGGTGGCAACGTACTTCTGGGCCGACTCCCAGCTGCGCAAGGAAGTCGACCTCGGCAAGGTGGTGGACCGCCCCGGGACGGGGGAGGGCACCAACTATCTGATCGTGGGATCAGACAGCCGCGAGGGCATGTCGGACCAGCAGAAGAAGGACCTGCACACGGGCTCCGCCGACGGCAAGCGCACGGACTCGATGATGATCCTGCACGACGGCGCGTCCGGCCCGACCCTCATATCGCTGCCGCGCGACTCGAACGTGACCATCCCGAAGTTCCGCGGCTCCGAGTCCGGGGAGATGAAGGGTCCGCTGGGCGACAACAAGCTGAACGCCGCGTACTCCATCGACGGCCCACAGCTCCTGGTCCGCACCGTCGAGTACAACACCGGCCTGCACATCGACCACTACGCGGAGGTCGGGTTCTCCGGCTTCGCCGACATCGTGGACAACATCGGCGGCGTCGACATGACCCTCGACAAGGGCTTCAAGGACAAGTGGTCCGGCGCCGACTTCGACGCGGGTGAGCAGACGCTGAACGGCCGGCAGGCACTCGCGTTCGTCCGCACCCGGCACGCGTTCGCCACCAGCGACCTGGAACGCACCAAGAACCAGCAGAAGTTCCTCTCCGCGCTGGCCAGTCAGACCGCGACGCCCGGCACGCTCCTGAACCCCTTCAAGCTCTACCCCACCATGGGCGCCGGACTGGACACCCTCATCGTCGACAAGGACATGAACCCCTACTACTTGGCCAAGATGTTCTTCGCCATGAAGGACGTCACCAGCAGCGACGGCACGTCGCTGAACATGCCCGTCTCCGGCGGCGTCGGCGGCAACCTCCAGTGGGACAAGGCCAAGGTCAGACAGCTTGTGCAAGAGCTCAAGAACGACGAGCCGGTCACCGTGACCGACACCCGGTGATCCGCCGAGCCGCCGCCGGGCGCTCGACCGGCGGCGGCTTCGGCTCCGGGTCACCCCGGCGGCGTCAGCCGCGGAACGGCCCCGTCACCTCATAGGTGATGCCGCCTGACGAGCTGCCGCTGGTGCCGCGCTGGCTGGAGAAGTACAGCCGCTTGCCGTCCGGCGAGAACGCGGGGCCGGTGATCTCCGAGCCCGACTGGCCATCGACGCGCAGGAACGGGGCCACCACGTCGCCCGGGGTGATGACGCAGATCTCCATGTTCCCGCCGTCCTCGGCCACGTACAGATCGCCGGAGGACGCCCCGGTCACGTTGTCCACGCCGGTCAGCGGGGCCGTGCCGCCGGTCACCAGCGAATCGTCATAGGCCAGTTCGATCGTCTGGGCGGCCGCGTCGTACTGCCACACCCGGTTGTCGCCCTTGGTGGTGAACCAGCAGGTGGCGTTCGCGTAGTAGCACCCTTCGCCACCGTTGAACCGCTTGGCCCCGGACACCTGGTTGCGGGTGGCGGTGGCGCCGGTCGGGTCCGGCACGGTCGCCCAGGTGACGGGGCCGCTGGTGCCGGAACCGGCGACCATGACCTCCAGCTTGCCGGAGGACAGGTCACCCCACGTCGTCGGCGTGAAACGGTAGAAGCACCCGTCCGTGACGTCCTCGGTCATGTAGACGGTCCGGCGGACGGGATCGGCCGCCGCCGCCTCGTGCTTGAAGCGGCCCATCGCGTCGCGCCGCACCCCGGCCTTCACGCCCCACGGGTCGGTCTCGTACACATAGCCGCGGTCGACCTCCTCACAGGACAGCCAGGTGTTCCACGGGGTCTTGCCGCCCGCGCAGTTCTGCCGGGTACCGGAGAGGACGCGGTACGCGCCCGTGACCGCCCCGGTCGAGGAGAACCTCACCGCGCTCGCCCCGCCGGACGGGTTGATCTCCGAGTTGGAGACGTAGATCCAACCGCTGCCGTCGGCGTAACAGGCCCCGCCGTCCGGGGCGTCGTGCCAGGTGTACGAGGTGCCGGCGACCGTCTGCCGCGAACGGGCGATCACCCGGCTGGTGAACCCGGCCGGAAGCCGTACGCCGTTGGCGTCCGGCGAACCGAGCGCCCCGTACGGGCCGGCGCCCGGCTGTGCCGGTGCGGCGTACGCGGCGCCGCGCCACAGGGTTCCGCCGAAAGCTGCCGAGGAGCCGCCGATGACGGCGGCGCGCAGGAGGGTGCGACGTTTCACTCTGGCTCCAAGGAGTGCCGTGACCGTACCCCGCCGCCGGCCGACGGCGGGGTCACACGGCCCTGAACCTAGAGAGCTATCCCGTAGGCCGAATTGACAGGGCCTGGACAACACATGACGCGGGCGTGGAGTGTCCGGCGGGCCGCCCGGCTGAACGAGGCTCCGTCCTCGGTTCCGTGAATCCCCGGGGCATGGCACGGGCATGATGGCGCGGTGCGGGAAGAATTGACAGTACGGTTACGCGGGACGTGGCAGCAGACCGAACCGCCCGACAGGGAGCTGGTCGGTACCGCTCTCGCGGTTCGGCGCGGACCTCGTCGCGGTGATGCCGGTCGGGCCGGGCGACCTTCGAATGCTGATCGTGGTGCCGGAGACGGCAGACCTGATCGCCCTCGGCTCGGCGGTGGCGGGCGTGCTGGCCCTGCCGTCGCCCCGGATCACCTTCGAGCGCGCGGTCTCCGAGGTCCGGGGCATCGCCGGGCGCGGCTACTCCTGCTCCTGCGGCGGGGTCGACGGCGATCACACCGCGGAGTGCCCGAGAGCGGCCGGCACATGAGCTGGCGGCCACCCGTCCCGATGGGCTACCTGGACAGCATCCAGGCGGTCGGCGGGTTCGCCGCCCCGCTGCTCGCCGGAGGGAGCTTCACGCTCGCGGTGGTGGCGCTTCAGCTGGCCCCGGGCACCGCGGGTGTCAGCCGATGGCCGAACGCCGCCCTGGCTCTGTTCGTCCTGTCCGGTCTGCTGCAGATCGCAACCATTCAGGCGACGGCATGGGCACGACGCTATATGTGCACCCCGGGCGACCTTCGGGAGTGGTTCCCGGGCGAGGAGACCGACGGGACTCCCAGCCCGTTCCTGATCGGTATGCAGGAGAGCCATCTGCGGCAGGCCCAGCGCTGGGCGAACATGGCACGCGGCGGTAAGGCCCTCGTGGTGGCCATGAGCAGAACTCCCGGCCAAGCCTCGCTGCCGGGTGCCGCATCCGAGGCGAACAGCCTCTCCCGCCTGCTCTCGGCCACGGTCCTGCACAACGAGCGAGCCACCCGCGACGCCGTCCTGACGGCCCTGCCCAGTACCCGGATCATCCATTTCGCCTGCCACGCGCAAGCCGACACCCGCGAACCCACCCGCAGCCGGCTGCTCCTCCACGACCAGCCACTCACCCCGAGGGACCTGCCGTTCGGCCTGGACGCCGATCTCGCCTACCTGTCGGCCTGCGCCACCAGCGATGTCCTCTTCCTGGGCGCCGACGAAGCCATGCACGTCACCGGCGCCTTCCACCTGGCGGGCTTCCGCCATGTCATCGGCACCCACTGGCGCATCGACGACCTGGCGGCGGCCGAGATCGCCGACCACTTCTACACCGTCATCGCGGCCCATGGCCCCGACCACGCCGCCCAAGCCCTGCACACGGCCACCGCGGAACTCCGTCGCGCCCACCCCGACAGGCCCGACCTCTGGGCCTCCCACCTTCATGTGGGCCCCTGACGCCGGACCGAGTACAGGGTCTGCTCTACTCCACTTCGGGGGCTCACCGGGGTGAGTCGCGGTCATACATCGGTTGGCTGGCGTCTTCCATCGCTTCGATTCCACTGAGCGGCCCAACTCACCTGCGGTTATTGAGCCTGCAGAATTCCGATACGTCGGAGGTATTCCCTTGAGGCTCATACGGCCTGCACCATGCCGGGTAGTTCACCACCGGATATGGGAGGCACATACGTGACCCCGACGACAGGGAACGGGATCTCTCGAAGAGGAGTGATCGGCTCGGCGGCCGCGGTCGGCTCGGCGGTCGCGCTCGGTGCCGGAGGCCGGCTGACCGGCTCCGGCACCGCCTGGGCCGCGCCCCAGGGGCCCGGCGGGTCGGGAAGCCTGACCGAGCGGCTGGCCAGAGCCGCCGCTCCGCGATGGCGGCGGATGCCCGGCGACTGGAAGGACGGTCCCTTCCTGGCCAACGGTCTGCTCGGGGTGAACGTCTACCGGGGCGCCACGGCCAACTCCGTGAAAGTGATGGTCAGCCACAATCAGGTACAGGACCAGCGGCCCCAGTGGGCCGCCACGTACGGCTACTCACGGCTGCCCATAGGGCATTTCGACCTCACGCTGGCAGGCGAGGTGACCGATGTCGACTGGACCCTCGACATCTGGGACGCCGAGCTGCGCGGCACCGTCACCACCACCCGGGGCAGCGTCCGCTTCTCGATGCTGGTCCACAACGCCCGTACCGCGCTGCTGATCTCCACCCGGCCCAGCGCGGGGGAGGAGAGCGCCGTCTGGTCGTTCACATGGATGCCCGCGGCCTCGCCCCGGACGAAGAACAAGCCCGCCGACTACACCGGCAACCCCGACCCCCGCACCGGCTCCACGGGCGCCACCCACTACGTCGAACAGCCGTTGATCGCCGGTGGCGGCTGGACCACCGCCTGGCGGGAACGCCGAGCCGGCACCGGCAGGCTGCTCGCCGCGCATATCGTCTACCGCTTCCCCGACGACCTCGCGAAGACCACCGAACTCGCCGTGGCCGAGGTGGCGCGCACCCTGGCCGAGGACCCGGACGACCTGGTGCGCGAGCACCGCGGCTGGTGGAACCGCTTCTACGAGCGCAGCCTGCTCTCCGTGCCCGACAAGCGGATTCAGGACTTCTACTGGATCCAGCTCTACAAGGCCGCCTGCGCCACCCGCGCCGGAGGACCTTCCATGTCCGAATGGGGCCCCTGGTACCCGGAGACCGGAGGGAGTTGGACCGCGGTCTGGTGGAACCTCAACGTCCAGATCGCCACTTGGCTGATCCAGGGCTCCAACCACCTCGAACTCGACTCCGTCACCTCCACCTTCAAGAGCTTCGAGCAGAACCTGCCGCTGTCGCTCCCGCCCGAGATCCCGAACGAGCAGATCTACGCCCTGGCCCACCCCTCCGACTGGACGCTGCGCCCCGGCACCCACACCGTCGGCGTCCCCGGCACCTCCACCAAGACCGACAACAACGGCAATCTCATCTGGGCCATGCACAACGTCTGGCTCAGCTACCGGCACACCATGGACACGCGCATCGTGCGCGACGTCCTCTATCCGATCCTCGTCAAAGCGGTGAACTACTACGACCACTTCCTCCACGAGGGCGGTGACGGCAAGCTGCATCTGCCGCTCACCCGGTCTCCGGAGTACGCGGACGCGGTGGACTGCACCTACGACCTCTCCCTGCTCCGCTGGGGCTGCGCCACGCTCCTGGACTGCCTGCGCATCCTCCGCACCGACAACCCGCGCGCCGGGCGCTGGCGGGAGATCCTGCGGCGTCTGGTCGACTACCCGCGCGGCGCGGACGGCGTCCTGATCGGCGCCGGCGTACCCCTCGCCGACTCCCACCGCCACTTCTCCCACATGCTGTGGCTGTACCCGCTGCACGAGCTCACCTGGGACCGCCCGGCCGACCGGGACATCATGCGGACCACCTTCGACCACTGGACCGAGGACCGCGACCTCTGGGCGGGGTACAGCTACGCGGCGGCCTCCTCGATGGCGTCGCGGATGGGGCGGCCGGAGGACGCCCTCGACTTCCTCACCACCTTCACCGGGAACCGCTTCGACGAGTCCTACATGGACTGCTACATGACCGCGAACACCATGTACGCGGAGGACACCAACCTGGGCATCGAGAGCCCGCTGACCACGGCCCAGTCGATCCTCGACATGGGGATGCAGAGCCATGGCGGCGTCGTCAGGGTCTTCCCCTCCGTCTCACGGCGCTGGCCCGACGTCTCGTTCCAGTCCCTGCGCGCCCAGGGCGCGTTCCTCGTCGACGCGGACCGCTCCGGCGGCAGGACCCGGTGGGTGCGGATCCACAGCGAGGCGGGCGCGCCACTGGTGCTGCAGCACGGCATCGCCGGCGCCATCGACGTACGGGACGAGCACGGCCACCGGCTGCCGTACCGGGAGACGGGCCCCGGCCGTATCGAGATCCCGCTCGGCCGGGACGAGACGGCCGTCGTCGCCCCGCGCGGCGCCCACCCGGATCTGCGGCCGCGCGACGTACCGGCCGTCGGCGACGCGAAGCCGTGGGGGCTGCCGGACTGAGCCGGGGCTCCGGGGGTCCTCCTCCGGCTACCTGGTCGACGAGGACGGCATCGACCTGGAGCTGCTCAAGGACGTCAAGGAGGTGCGCCGTGAGCGGATCTCCGCCTACGCCGAGGCGAAGGCGACCGCCCGGTTCTCCGCCCGGGGTCGGTGTTCGACGTGCCGTGCCAGGTCGCGCTGCCGTGCGCGACACAGAACGAGCTGCACCAGCAGGACGCCACCGCGCTGACGAAGAACGGTGTGCTGGCCGTGGCCGAGGGCGCGAACATGCCGTGCACGCCCGGGCGGTCGAGGTCTTCCGCGGCGCGGGGATCCTGTTCGGTCCGGGCAATGCCGCCAACGCGGGCGGGGTGGCGACCTCCGCACTCGAGATGCGGCAGAACGCGTCCCGCGAGAGCTGGAGCTTCGAACGCACCGAGGACCAGCTCGCCACCATCATGCGGCAGGTGCACGCGCAGTGTCGCGCCACCGCGGAGACCTACGGCGGTGACGCCGACGACTACGTGCTCGGCGCCAACACCGCGGGCTTCCTCCGTGTCGCCGAGGCCATGACCGCCCAGGGGGTCGTCTGAGCACCGCCGTCGGCATGACGAGGCGGGGGCCGTAGGGCGCATCGGCCCCCGCCAGGCCACCGGCGCGCCGCGACGCGCCGAGAGACCGCTACGAGCCCGACGGTCCGGTCCAGTCGGCGGCCACATGGCCGATGCGCACCCGCTGCGGGTGGTCGCCCACCGACACGGACGCGGTCTTCTCGCCCGTCGCGAAGTCGATCGCGGTGACCCGGTCGGCACCGCTCTCGGAGACGACGCACGCGGTGCCGTCGCCGCTCACCGTCGCCCAGTACGGTTTCGAGGTCGGCACCAGAGGGCCCTCCTGGAGCGATTCCCGGTCCACGACGGTCGCGTAGTCGTCCATCGTTCCGGCCACGCACAGCTTCTTGCCGTCGGGGCTCATCGACAGGCCGTGGTGGCGGGAGTCGTTGACCCAGGTGGTGCGGTCCTCGCTGGTCTCAGGGTTCTTCGGGAGGGTCTTCGCGCGGGTGATCTTGTCCTTGGCCACGTCGTACTCCAGGAACCCGTTGAAGAAGGAGACCTGGAAGTAGAGCTTGGACTCGTCGGGGGTGAAGGCGACGGGCCGGACGGCGTCGGACAGGTCCTTGCGGCCGAAAGCGTCGAGCCGTTCGCGCATGTCGATGACCTTCACCTGCCGATACGTGGTCGCGTCGACCACGGTGATGTGCCGGTCGCCCTTCGTCCAGTCCATCGACGGATCGTCCAGGGCGGTGTTGACCTCGCCGATCGACATGTTCCAGAGATACTTGCCGCCGTCGGTGAAGACGTTCTCATGGGGCTTGTCACCGGCGGAGAACGAACCGAGCTGCTTCCCCGTCACGATGTCGAGGACATGCACCGTGTTCGACGTCGAAGCCGACACCGCGACGCGTTTGCCGTCGGGGGACACGGCCATGTGGTCCGCGCGGAACCCCGACACGGGGAAGCGCCAGTTGACCTTGCCCGTCGCGACGTCGATCGAGACCACATCGGCGAAGCTGGGCCGGGAGACGACGATGGCCGAGCCGTCAGGGGTCGAGTACATGTCGTCCACGAACTGGTCGTGTCCTTCACCCGGCCCCAGCCGGATCCCCAGGAAGAAGGCGAGCTTGATGGGGTTGAGGTAGATCTCGGTGAGCCGCTGGTCCTTGTCCGGTATGACGTTGATCCGGCCGATCCTGGCCAAGTCGCCGGTGGATTTGATGACGTCGGCGGTGCCGTCCCAGTTGTTGCCCACGAACATCACCTCCCGCAGGCCGGCCGACTTCGGCTGTGCGGAGGCGCTGACCGCCGTGGAACCGGTCACGGCCAGCGCCACGGCGGCGGCGAGGGAGAGCAGCATTCGGGTGGAGCCACGGTGCTCGGGAGCCATGGTCACTCCATCGGAGGTGGGGGTCTGTCGTCGTCGGGCGCCACTTACTGGAAAGTAATGAAGGTGGGTACCTCTCACAAGAGCTCCGACGGCAAAATATGACAGGCACTCAACTTCGTGATGGCCAAGGTCCGCTGTGATGCGCTGAACGCGGACGACCGCTGCCGACTGGAAGGGGGCGGTGTCCAAGAGTCATCAGGAATGCCCTGGGGCCTGGCCGCCGAAGCTCACGCGGAGGCTGCCGTCCGCGGCGAAGGACCACTTCAGCGCGCCGGCGTAGGACGAGCACCGGGATCCGTTCGTCCCGGACCAGAACTGGTTCGAACCGTCGGCGTCACCGATGATGCGGTCCTTCGTCCCGCTGCTGCCGGCGCGGCACGACGCGTTGTCCCGGAACACCGAAGTGCCGCCGTCGAACGAGAAGTTGCGCTGCCCGTTGTCGATGCCGACGTTGCCCGACACCGACATATGGCCGGGGTTGCTGTTGTAGGTGAAGCCGTGCTTGCCGTTGTGGTAGGCGATGCTCCGCCGGATGACGTGGTCGACGGCGATGTCCGAGCCGCCGAGCTTGTAGCCGTTGCGGTCGCCGTTGGAGTTCTGGGTGCCGTCCGAGAGGGTGCCGTTGCCGTAGGCGAGGGAGTCCTCGATGGTCACCGGGCCGATGGGGCCGGTGTCCTTCTTGGTGTAGAGGTCCCAGCCGTCGTCGATGTTGTTGTGGGACACGTCGTAGCGGAACACGTTCCCGGAGCCGACCGTGAGCTTCGCGGCGAATCCATCGGCGTCCTCGCCGTCGGAGTCGGCGTTGTCATGCGACTCCGAACTCACGACGAGGTTGTTCGACGGCCACTGGCTCTGCGGGGTGCTGGAGGCGATGCGGGAGATCTGGAGCCCGGTGTCACGGTTGAAGCGGGTCACCGTGCGCTCGATGACGTTGTTGCTGCCACCGACGAAGATTCCGTTGTCACCGGCGCGTTCGACGGTGATGCCGGAGACGTGCCAGAACGACCCGTTGAGGGCGAGCCCGCGGTTCGCCGAATCCTCGCTCATGGCCGAGAAGTTCAGCACCGGGGTCTCGCCGGGGTAGGCGACCAGCTCCTTGCGGGCGCTCGACGTGCCGTTGTTGCCCGGTGCGATGGTGACCGTCTGCGAGAGGTTGTAGGCCCCGCCGCGCACGTAGATCGTGCCGCCCGGGGTGATACGGGTGATCGCCGAGGCGAGTGTGGTCGGAGAGGACTCCGTCCCGGGGGCGTCGGCACTGCCCTTCGGCGACACGAACAAGTCGTCGGCGTCGAAGGAGGCGGATTGCGCCCGTGAGGCGGGCGGATGGACGGCGAGCAGACCCGCCGACGCGACCAGGACCGCCGCCGCGGCGACGAGGGTGCGAGGGAATGTCCGAGAGTGCTTCATGGCGCTGAGACCTCCTGATGTGGGGGAGCTGCCGTGGAGACGACAGACAGCACATGAGAGCGATTGCTGACCCTTCCCCATCGTCAGAGCCCAGAGGTGAACGGGATGTGACGGGTGACGGTGTGGCAATGCGAGTCGGAAAATTAGCAAGCGCTTTCAGAGGCGTCAACGTCCCTCACCAAGACGGCGGTTGGTCTTCCCGGCTTGTCGTGTGCCCGTTACAGTGGCGGGTTGGGAGCGCTCCCACCCTCTCGGTCCTCTTCGCCGGCGCCGTTGTCACAGGCGTGGTCTAGCGTGCGGAGTATGGACCTGGAGCTTGCGGGACGACGGGCGATGGTGACGGGGAGCAGCGGCGGTATCGGTGCCGCGGTGGCCCGGCGGCTGGTCGACGAGGGGTGCGCCGTGCTGGTGCACGGTCGCGACCCCGTGCGTGTCGGCGACGTCGCGGAGCGGCTCCGTGCCGTCGGCGGGGTGGTGGACGTCGTGCTGGGGGACCTCGCTGATGACGCTGCCGCCGAGACGGTGGCCGAGCGGGCCCGGGAGTGGGGCGTGGAGATATTGGTCAACAACGCCGGCCCCTTCGCCGAGCACGACTGGGAGACCGCCGAGCCGGCGCTGTGGCTGGATGCCGTGAACGGGAACGTGGTGTCCGCGGTGCGGATGATCCGGGCCCTGGTGCCTCAGATGCGCGAGCGCGGCTGGGGAAGGGTGGTCAATGTGGGCAGCCGGGCCGCGACGACTCCGTTGCCGAACATGGTCGAGTATTCGGCGGCGAAGGCGGCGGTGGTCAACATGACGACCAGCCTGGCCCGGCATCTGGCCGGATCCGGCATCACCGCGAACACGGTGAGCCCCGGTGTCATCGTCACGGACGGCATGCGGCGGATGTTCGAGGACGGAGCGGCCGCGCGAGGCTGGCCGGAGCGATGGACGGAGCTGGAACCGCTGGTGGTGGCGGAGTATGCCCCGAACCCGGCGGGCAGGCTCGGCACCGCGGCGGATATCTCGGCAGCGGTCGCGTTTCTCGCCAGCCCGCCGGCCGGCTACATCAACGGAATCGATCTGCGCGTCGACGGGGGCATCGCGTTGGTGCCATAAGGCCGACCGCCCAACGCATGATGCTCGTCCGCACACGCCAGTCGGCTCCACGGACCGGCGCTGCCCGTCCGGCAGCCAGGAATTTCCTCGCGGCGTTCACGTCACGGGGCCGGCCATCGGAAACCCTAGGAGGTCGATCTGAATTCAGTTAAAGTTGCCGTTATGGTCTGGGAGGTCGCGTATGTCTTTCGTTCTCATTCACGGTGCCGGTTTCGGCGCGGACTGCTGGGACGAGTTGATTCCTTACTTGAGCGCGGAAGCGCTGGCAGTCGACCTTCCGGGGCGCGGGACGAGGGCTGACGTCGCACTCGGCACGGTCACTCTCGCGGACTGCGCCGACGCCGTCCGCGAGGACGTCGAGGCGAAGGACTTGCGGGACGTGGTGCTGGTCGGCCACTCCTTCGCGGGAGTCACCGTGCCGCTCGTCCTCGACCGCATACCCGAACGAATCCGGCAGGTCGTCCTCGTGTCGGCCGTCGTACCTCCCGACGGGTCCCGGGTGCTCGACCAGATTGATCCCGGCGTGCGTGAGCTGGTCGAGCAGTCCATCACCGCTGGGGTCTACCACCAGGCCCGCGTGGGTGCTGTCGCGATGCTGTGCAACGACATGGACGAGGCGACCGCCGCGTCAGCTCTGAGCCGACTGGCCGACGATTCGGCCGCTCTGCTGAGCGAGCCCGTGAACCTGAGAGGCTACCGGCGGGACATCCCGCGGACGTATGTGCACCTGACCCGGGACCAGTGTTACGTCGAGGAATTCCAGCAGCGATCCATCGCGCTGCTCCGGGCGGAGGTCATCGATCTCGACACTGGGCACATGGCAATGATCAGCGCTCCAGGAAAGCTCGCCGCCGTCCTCAACGCCGTTCACGGCTGAGTGGGCACCAGCCTGTTCGCCGCCTTCGACATCGCCGACGGCACTGCCATCGGTGAGCTGCACCGCCGCCACCGGCCGCATCACACTGGCCTGCCGCGTCGGCGGGAAGTGGTTCGCGGTGGTCGGGGCGCAGGCCGTCGGTGGTCACACCGGGGCGCAGCAGGTCCGTGGCGCCGAGGTCCGAGCGAGCGGGCCCCTCCCCCGCGAAATGACTCCGCGGCCCTGAGTCGGCACTCCACGGTGGTCGGCCGTGGGAGTACGCCGCACCGCGAGGCCGCCGCCCTCTACGTGCTCATCGGGCGCGAGTTCGGCCTGACCACTCAGCAGGCCCAGCTGCTGTGCGTCCTGACCTCCGATCGGCCGTCCTTCAGTGAACTGGCCACCACTCTCGGCCGTGACAGGACCAATGTCACCGGCATGAGCAATGTCCGTCACGAGTCTTGCCGCTCTTCCGTCCGGGGCAGTACGCTCTCCGCAGAATTGAAGTTAGTTCAATCTCTGTCTTGGGTGCGCGATCCGGCGCCCGGGTCGCCGTGGGACGACGACCCCTACGGCTGTCCGACCTGACCGACCGCACGCAGCGTCGCACCAAGGGGAGCCGCGCATGTCCACCCAGTTGACGGATCCTTCGCTCGACGAGGTGACGATGTCCAGCGTGTGGATGGAGGTGGGGGCACCATGACGCCGACAGTGGAGGCCGACTGGGCGGTCGTCGGTGGTGGCAGTGCCGGGAGCGTGCTGGCGGCGCGTCTGAGCGAGGATCCGGCCAGCGAGGTCGTGCTCCTGGAGGCGGGGCGCGACTGGCGGTCCGCCGACGCTCCACCGCAGTTGCGCAGTATGAACGGCTGGCGGGCGTTGGACGGGACGGCCTGCGCGGAGTTCCAGTGGCCGGGTCTTACGTCACGGCGCAGCCGCGCCCAGGCGCCGCGGCCGCATGTGCGCGGACGGGGCCTCGGCGGATCGTCGTCGGTCAACGGCATGATCGCCTGCCGGGCCATGCCGGACGACTACGACCGGTGGGCGGCGTACGGCTGTCCCGGCTGGTCGTACGCGGACATGCTGCCGTACCTGCGACGCATGGAGAGCGACGCGGACTTCGGCGACCGCCCTCACCACGGCGATCACGGACCCATACCGGTGCAGCGGCTCGGCCGCGAGGACTGGGGCCCTGCCGACCACGCGCTCGCCGAGGCCGCGCTGGGACAGGGCCATGCCTGGTGTGACGACCACAACGGGCCGACGGGGACCGGCGTCTCGCCGTACGCCATCAGCTCCCGCGACGGTGCGCGGGTCACGACCAACGACGGTTACCTCGAGCCGGCCCGACAGCGCCCCAACCTGCGGGTGTTCGGCTGCGCGACGGTGGACACGGTGCTCGTCGAGGGCGGCAGGGCCGTTGGGGTGCGGCTGCGCCGGGGGAACGACTGGACGGAAGTCCGTGCCCAGCACGTCGTCCTGTGCGCCGGAGCGGTGCACTCTCCGGCGATCCTGCTGCGGTCCGGTATCGGGCCGGACGGCCCGGTGGCGGCGCTCCCGGTCGGTGAGGGGATGCAGGAACATCCTCTGGCGCTGTTCTGGCTGTACGCCCGGCCCGGGAGGCATCCCCATGTGGATGCCCGGCAGACCAACTGCTGTCTGCGCTACTCCTCCGGACTTCAGGGAGCGGGTGAGAACGACATGATGATCGCCTCGATCAACCAGACGCTCGCCCTGCCGGACCCCGGCGACTCGCATCTCGTCGCGGAAGGCACCGGCGGAACCTGGGGCGGCGCAGGCGGCGGCCACATCGCGGGCGGTCCCGGCCTGCTCTGTCTCTGGGCGAACCAGCAGTTCTCGCGCGGCGTGCTGCGCCTGGCCTCCGCGGACCCCGATGTGCATCCGGTGATGGACCAGGATCTGCTGAGCCACCCCGCGGACCTCGTCCGGATGCGTGACGGTGTCAAACGCTGCGTGGAGTTGCTGCGCAGCGGACCGTTCGACACCGCCTTCGAACACATCGCCATCGACATCGCCGGCCGGGGCCTCGACGCGCTGTCCGACGACGCGACGGTCGACCGCTGGCTGATGGAGACCATCGGCGACACCGGCCACATCTGCGGAACCTGCCGCATGGGCGCGCCCGACGACCCCCGTGCGGTGGTCGATCCGTCCGGCCGCGTCATCGGCGTCGACGGACTCTGGGTCGCCGACGCCTCCGTGTTCCCGGAAGTGCCGCGGGCCAACACGAACCTGCCGACCATCGCTGCCGCGGAACGGCTGTCGGACCTCATCCGCGGGCGCCTCGCCGGTCCCATCGCGGGCGAGAGCGCCGTCACCCCAGCGTAGTCACGATCACGACCGATGCCGGAGGGCCCATGGCCGCCTCACCTCTTCCCTTGGCCGCCGCGCCGCTGGTCATCGGTTCGTCGACGCTGCGGAACCGGCTGGTCGCCACGGCCCATGCCAGCGGTTTCATACGGGACGGGCTGCCGGTTGGCGGCGACGCCGAGTACTGGGGCCGTCTGGCGGCCGGTGGCGCGGCGCTGCTGGTCTGCGGCGGTACGACGGTGGCGCCGGAGTCCGCGCCGCGGCAGGGGAACATCCTTCAGCTCCATCGCCCGGAGGCGGTGGGTCCGCTGCGGGAGCGGGTGGCGGCCATGCACGCCGAAGGCGCTGTCGCCGTCTGCCAGCTTGTTCACCTTGGCCGGGAGACGCTCGGCGCGCAGTCGTACTACGCCCCGGTCGCTCCCTCGGCCGTACGCTCTCCCCGTGAGCCGACGGCGCCGCGTGCCCTGCGCGGCGGCGAGATCGACGAGGTGGTGGAGGCGTTCCGGGTATCGTCCGCCCACGCCTTGGAGGCGGGGTTCGACGGCATCGAATTGCACGCCGCGCACGGCTATCTGCTGGAGCAGTTCCTCTCGCCGCGCACGAACCCACGCGATGACGGGTTCGAGGTACTGGAGCGGGTGATCGCCGCGATTCGCGGGCTGTCGGCCGGCGCGTTGCTGGGCATCCGTTTCAGCGTCGACGCCTCGGAGGACGTGGCGCTGAGGCCGGACGAGCTGGCCGAGCTGCTGCCTGCCGTGGATCCGCTGGTCGACTACGTCAACGTGACCGTCGGGGTGCGGACCACGTACGTCCGTGACATGGCCACCGAAAGGCCGCCGGTGCTGGACGATCTGGCGCGTCTGCGGCCACTTGTCACCCGGCCGCTCGTGGCGTCCCATGCCTTCCGTACCGCGGCCTCGATCGGCGACGCCCTGGCGGCCGGAGCCGACCTGGTGGGGATGGCGCGCGCACTCATCGCCGACCCGGACCTGCCGCGCAAGGTGCTCACCGGCCGTGCGACGGAGGTCCGGCCCTGCGTGGCCTGCAACGAGGACTGCCGGACGTTCGACCCAGTGCTGCTGTGCGTGGTCAACCCGGACCTCGCGCCGCCCGGGGAACCGCGTCGGCCCGCCGCACCGCTGGTGCGCGCGTGGGATCCGGCACGCGCCACCGGAGAGCGCGTCGCCGTCGTGGGGGCGGGACCCGCGGGCCTGGAGTGCGCGCTGAGTCTCGCCCACGCCGGGGTGGCGGACGTCGTCCTCTACGAGGCCGCCGACCGGCTGGGCGGACAGCTCGCCACGGCAGCTCTGGCGCCCCATCGCGCCGGTTGGGCCGCGCTGCTCGGCTTCTACGAACGGGGGCTGTCCGCCGCGAGTGTCGACGTACGTCTGGGGCAGACCGCGGAGCCGGGTGCCGAACTCGAAGGATTCGACGCCGTGGTGCTGGCCACGGGCGCGGTGGAGACATCGCCGCTGCTGGAAGCCGGTGCCATGGCCTCGTCGGTCGCGCTGGCGCGGGGAGTTCCGTCGCTGGCCGGTGCCGCGCATGTGGTCGTGGCCGACGACGGGTTCGGCTGGTGGCCGGGGTGCGATGTCGCAGAACTGGCCGTTGCCGCAGGAGTTCCCCGCATCACATTCGTCACGCCGGGAACGGCCTTCGCCGGGGCGATCCCGCCCGAGAGCCGCGTCCAGTTGCTGGAACGTCTGTCGGGCACCTGCGAACTTGAGATCCTGCCGCTGTGCACGGCGACCGGCATCAGCCCCGACGGCGTCACCGTCGCTCACCGGACCTCCGGAGGGGCCACCACCGTGCCCGCGGACCGGGTCGTCGTGGTGGGGGAGCGCCGTCCGCGCGGCGCCCTGGACTACGCCGTCCCTCTGGTACTGACGGTTGGCGACGCCGTGGTTCCGCGACGTGTGGCGCACGCGATCGCCGAGGGGCGGGAGGCCGCCGTCAGAATCGCCACCGCTGTACGACACCGTATGCCGCACGGGCGCGCTTGACCATTGCGCCCGATCCAACCAAACTGATATTGGTTCAACATGCCTCAACCTATGCGCTTGAACGAACTGGACTACGTCTCATGACGCCCGTCACGGTGGTACCGGCATGATGCGGACCGGACGGGAGATCCGGGTCAGGACGTACCCGGCCGGCAGCGTCAGCCCGGACGACTTCGAGGTGGTCGAGGTCGCTGTGCCCCGGCCCGGGCCGGGGCAGGTGCTCGTACGCAACACGTGGACATCGGTGGACCCCGGCCTTCGGCTGCGGCTACGTCCCGACGCGCCCTCCGGCTATTTCACCGCCTTCGCTCTCGGCCGCGCCATGGACGGCATCATGACAGTGGGGGAGGTGGTGGAGTCCCGGGCCGAGGGCTTCGCCCCGGGCGACGTGGTGTGGCACGCCCAGGGCTGGCGCGAGTACGCCGTCGTGGACGCGGGTGCCGAGCAGCTCGGCGGACTCGGCACCCTGACACGCCTGGACGTCGATGAATGCGAGCCGCAGTGGTATCTCGGCCCCCTGGGCGGTATGGGTTTGACGGCCTACGCCGGTCTGTACGTCGTTGACGCGCTACGAGGTGGGGAAACGGTCTGGGTCTCGGCGGCTGCGGGGGCGGTGGGCAGCTTGGCCGTGCAGATCGCACGGCTCATGGGCAACCGGGTAGTCGCCAGCGCGGGCACCGACGACAAGGTCGACTGGCTGCGCGACCGCTTGGGCGCCGACGCCTTCAACTACCGGGCTGGGAACATCGAGGCGAGGCTGGGCGACATCGCGCCCGACGGAATCGACGTCTATTTCGACTCCGTCGGGGGGACCCACCTCGAGGCCGCCCTGTCGCAGCTGAGGAGGGGTGGGCGCGTAGCGATGTGTGGCTCGATCTCGGAGTACGAGTCCGGCTCGGCCGGGCCGCGGAACCTGTTCCTCGCGGTGTCCAAGGACCTGACCCTTCGTGGGTTTCGCGGGAGCAGCAACCTGCATCTCATGGGGCAGATGCGGCGCCGGATGACCGAGTGGCTTCGCAGCGGCGAGCTGGATTATCGCGAGACCGTTTTCGCGGGTCTGCAGTCGGCTCCGCATGCGCTGACGGAGATGATCGCCGGCCGAACGGCTGGAAAGACGCTCGTCAGCCTCGGCTGACTCGATGAATGAGGTGTCCGCCGATTATTCTCGGCGCCGCTCCGGAAAGACTGTCCTTTTCACCAGCGCCAACGCCAGGTAATTCGGCGAGGGTTCCGAATATCCTGCCGCACACCCCCAGCTGTCTGAGAAGGACTCCTCGGTCATGAACACCACCCCCGTATCGCCATCGTCGGCGGTGGCCCAGGCGGCCTCACCCTCGCGCGCATTCTTCAGGTCAACGGCATCGACGCGGTCGTGTACGAGCGCGAGTCCGCCGCCGCCTGCGGTCAGGGCGGCGCCCTCGACCTGCACCCCGAGCTCGGCCTGCACGCACTGCGCGAGGCGGGGCTGGAGAACGACTTCTGGGCCCGGGCCCGCCCCAGGGGTCTGGATGTGAAGATCCTCGGCAAGGACGCCACGGTCCATCCCCAGGACGTCACCCCCGAAGGTGACACGGGCCGGCCGGAGATCGATCGCCGCGCCCTGCGCGACATGCTCCTCGACGGCCTGGCCCCCGACAGCGTCCGCTGGGGCCACACCCTCGGAACCGTCACCGCCCTGGAGGGCGGCCGCCACGAACTCCACTTCGAGGGCGGTGCGGTGGAGACCTGCGACCTGCTCATCGGAGCGGACGGCATCTGGTCCCGTGTCCGTCCGACGCTCACCGATGCCGAGCCCGTATACGCCGGGATCAGCTGCATCGAGATCGGTGTCCCCGAGGCCCACCGCACCCAGCCCGCGCTGGCCGCGCTCGTGGGCCGCGGCACCATGTTCGCGCTCCAGGAGGACAAGGGCCTGATGGCGCAGCGCGCCGCCGATGGCCGCCTGCGCATCCACATCGCCTTCCGCGTTCCCGAGGACTGGCTGACCACGAACGGCATCCCCTACGACCGGCCCGAGCGGGCCCGCGCCGCGATCCTGGAGCACTTCACCGACTGGGCCCCGCAACTGACGGACCTCGTCCGCCACTGCGATGACGCGATGGTGCCCCGCCGCCTCTACGGCCTTCCCGCCGGCACCAGTTGGCCGACCACACCGGGCCGCACTCTGCTGGGTGACGCCGCCCACGGCATGGTGTCGTTCTGCTGGGGCGTCAATCTCGCCATGCGGGATGCCGCCGACCTTGCCCGAGCCGCCATCGGGGCCGGTGACGACCTTACGGCGGCGATCGCCGGGTACGAGAAGACCATGCGTGAGCGTGCGGCGGCCATGGTCGAGGAGCTGGAGGCAATCACCGATGAGGGGACCGTTCCGCACGACGTACGGAATCTCGGCGACTTCTTCCGGCGGATGGCCGCCCATGGGCGGCGGGGGAGCCGGCCGGCGTCCTCGGCCGAGCGGAGCCTGCCGCCCGTCGTGGCGGATCGGCCCACCAAGATTGACCTGAACCTTCTGATCCCGCTGAGCGCGCTCCTTTCGGAACGGAGTGTCACCAGGGCCGCCGAGCGGGTATCCGTCAGCCAGCCCGCGATGAGCACGGCACTCGCGAAGCTGCGGCGGCACTTCAACGATCCGCTGCTGGTCCGGGCCGGGCGGGCGATGGTCCTCAGCCCGCTGGCGGAGTCGCTGGTCAACCCGGTCAAGGAGCTCCTGGGCGGGATGTACGGGGTCCTGGACCGCACGGAGGAGTTCGATCCGGCCACCAGCACCCGGACCTTCAACCTGATCGCCGATGACTACGTGACCATAGTGATGCTGCGTCCGTTGCTCAGCGAGCTCGGCGAGGTGGCCCCTGATGTGCGGGTCAGCGTCACCGGAGTGCACACCGGCATGTTCGACCGATTACGCCGTGGCCAGACCGACCTGCTGATCTGGCCGCCGAACGTGCCGGCCGACGAGCTGACGTCGTTCTCCCGCGGCGATCTGCCCCCGGACGAACTGGTCGCTGTCGTCGACGGTGACCACCCCGACGTGGGCCCGAGCCTGAGCCGGGAGGAACTGGCCGACCTGCCCGGTATCGGGATCGGCTCGCAGGCCGCGCCGTCGTCGGGCTTCACCGTCGGCGAAGGCGGCCTGTCCGGCCGGACAGTGGCGATGAGCGACACCTTTGTCGGCGCTGCCTGCCTTGTGTCCGGCACCCGGATGGTCGCGGTGATTCCCCGGCGGCTCTTCGAGCGGCTGGGGCATGCGATGGGCCTGCGGGCGGTGCCCCTGGAGCCGGTGGGGGAGCTGACGGAAGCGATGTACTGGGACCCCAGGCACACCGCGGATCCGGCGCACCGCTGGCTGCGCGAGCGTATCCAGGAGATGGCGGCACGGTTGTGACCCCGCGCTCCATGTACGCGGGTGTGGGCTGTTTGTGTGATACGTCCGGTATCCCTGGCGCGGATGGCCGTGATCGATGCCAGTTGCCTTCCGGGCGATCAGTGAGCTGATTAGCGTCTCGGGTCAAGGCAGCGAAACCT
The DNA here is from genome assembly GCA_005405945.1 of Streptomyces violaceusniger. Classification (GTDB taxonomy): domain Bacteria; phylum Actinomycetota; class Actinomycetes; order Streptomycetales; family Streptomycetaceae; genus Streptomyces; species Streptomyces violaceusniger. The sequence continues at coordinate 752,152 of BJHW01000001.1, read as the reverse complement.
GTCGCTGCCACTGACTCGGCGATGGATCTGGTTTCGCCCAGCGGCATTCCGCTCGCATGGGAAGCATTTTCCGGACGACATCCTCTCGCCGCTTGTCCTGATCTCGCGGGAGGAAAGGTTGGCCGGGTCCGTCGTGCCCTCCACGGGTGCTCATGCGTCGGTGCCGATCGCGATCACAGGTATCGCCTGCCGTCTCCCCGGTGGCCGGAACCCGGAGGAATTCTGGCGGCTGCTCCATGCCGGGCGGGATGCGGTTGACGGGACCGCGCACGGGCGCTGGAGCGCCGAAGAAGCCGCCGAGTCAGGCGGCTTCCTCTCCGAAGTGGGCCATTTCGACGCCGAGTTCGCCGGAGTCACCGCGGCCGAGGCGGCCGCGATGGATCCACAGCAGCGGCTCGCGCTCGAACTGGCCTGGGAGGCGATGGAGTCCGCACGGTTCGTGGCGGACCCTCTTCGCGACAGCCGCTCGGGTGTGTACCTGGGGGTCTCGTCCGACGACTGGTCCGCCCTCACCCGCGCCCGCCGCACGGCGGAGGACCGCTACACCCTGACGGGCACCCACCGCTCCATGATCGCCAACCGGGTGTCGCACCTGCTGCGGCTGGGCGGCCCGAGCATCACCGTCGACTCGGGGCAGTCCTCCTCCCTCGTGGCGGTGCACCTGGCCTGTGACAGCATCCGCCGCGGTGAGGTCGACCACGCCTTCGTCGGCGGGGTCAACCTCAACCTCGCCCCGGCCTCCGCGCGGGCGGTCGACGCGCTCGGCGTCCTCTCCCCGGACGGCCGCTGCTACACCTTCGACGAACGGGCGAACGGCTATGTGCGCGGCGAGGGCGGCGTCATGATCGTGCTCAGGCCGCTCGCCGACGCGCTGCTGGACGGGAACCGCGTGCACGGCGTGATCCTCGGCAGCGCCGTCAACAACGACGGTGCCGGTCAGGCGAATCTGACCACACCGGATCCCGCGATACAGACCGATGTGCTGCGCGCCGCCTACCGGGCCGCGGGCGTCGAACCCGATGCGGTGCAGTACGTCGAGCTGCACGGCACCGGGACCAGGGCCGGTGACCCGGTCGAGGCGGCCGCGCTGGGAGCGGCACTCGGCTCCGGACGGCCGGAGGGCACGCCCTTACGGGTCGGCTCGGTGAAGACCAACATCGGTCACCTCGAAGGCGCGGCCGGAATCGCCGGGCTGCTCAAGGTGATACTGGCCCTCACCCACCGTCGGCTGCCCGCGAGCCTGAACTTCGCCCGGCCCAACCCCGCGATCCCGCTGTCCGAGCTGAACCTGCGGGTACAGACCGAGACCACCGCATGGCCGGACGAGGACCGGAGGCTGCTGGCGGGGGTCAGCTCCTTCGGTATCGGGGGCACCAACTGCCACGTCGTGCTCGCCGAGCCACCCTCCGTCGAGCCGCCGCCGTCCACTGAATCCCCCGTGGTGACGCCGTGGGTCCTGTCCGCCCGCAGCCGACAGGCGCTGCGCGGTCAGGCGGAACGCCTCCTCGACCACCTGGACCGCCACGAGCCGTCGCCCGCCGACGTCGGATACTCGCTGGCCACCACGCGCACGACCCTCGAACACCGCGCCGTGGTCTTCGACCGGGAGGAGCTGGTGGCACTCCGGGAGCAGCGGCCGGGACCCGCGCTCGGAACGGCGCGGGAACCGGGGCGGACCGTCTTCGTGTTTCCCGGTCAGGGCTCCCAGTGGTCCGGTATGGGACTGGCACTGCTGGAGGAGTCGACGGTGTTCGCCGCGCGGATGCGCGCATGCGCACGGGCGCTGTCCCCGTTCGTCGACTGGGATCTGTTCGACGTCCTGCGCGAACCGATGACCGGTGACGATGTCGTGCAGCCGGCCACCTTCGCGGTCATGGTGTCGCTGGCCGAACTGTGGCGCTCCCACGGAGTGCGGCCGGACGCGGTGATCGGGCATTCGCAGGGCGAGATCGCCGCCGCTGTCGTCGCCGGAGCGCTCAGCCTCGAGGACGCCGCACGTGTCGTGGTGTCGCGCAGCAGGGTTGTCGAGGCGATCAAGGACCGTGGCCGCATGGGCCTGATCGCCCTGCCCGCGGCCGAGGTCGAGCCGTTGCTGCCGCAGAGTGTCACGATCGGTGCGGTCAACGGCCCACGTTCGGTCGTGGTGTCCGGCGACACCGAGCCGGTGCGGGAACTTCTGGAGTCCCTGTCGGCCCGGGGAGTGTGGGTGCGCACGGTGCCGATCGCGTACGCCTCGCACTCCCCGCACGTGGCGGACATCCGGTCGGCACTTCTCGATGAGCTGGGCGCCGTCCGCCCCACCCGCTCCGTGGTCCCGATGCTCTCCACCGTCACCGGGGCTGGGCCGAGGGCATCGAACTCGACGCCGGCTACTGGTACCGCAACCTGCGGGAGACCGTGCGGTTCGAAGCCGGTGTGCGGGCGCTGGAAGCCGAGGGCTTCACCGGGTTCATCGAGTGCAGCCCGCACCCGGCCCTGGTCATGCCGGTCCAGGAGAGCGTCGGGTCCGAGGCCGTCGTCGTGGGTTCGCTGCGCCGTGACGACGGCGGCATCGGGCGCTTCCTGCGGTCGGTCGCCGAGGCCCATGTGCGGGGAACGGAGGTGGACTGGCGGCCCGCCTTCCCGGGTGGCCGGCCGGTGGATCTGCCCACCTACGCGTTCCAGCGCAGCAGGTACTGGCCCGGCGAGCCGACCGATGAGCCGACTGACGGGCCGACCGGCGAGCCGGCTCACGGGTCCGCCGCGGGGCGCCGCGGGTGTCGCGGCAGACCGCGGAGCAGCGACGTGACGCCGCGTTGCACCTGGTGCGCGAGCACGGGGCCGTTCTGCTCGACCGGGACGATCCGCGGTCGCTGGCCGTGACGGAGACATTCCGTGACCTGGGCTTCGACTCGCTGACCTCCGTCGAGCTGCGCAACAGGCTCGTCGCGGCGACCGGCGTACCGCTCTCGGCCGCCGTGCTGTACGACCATCCGACCCCCGCGGCGCTGGCCGAACACCTCGCCGACCGGTTGGGCGGTGAGCGCCCCCGGGCCGCCCGGACGGCGGTCGCCGCCATCCCGACGGCGACGGACGACCCCATCGCCGTCGTCGCCATGAGCTGCCGGCTGCCGGGCTCGGTGACCTCGCCCGAGGACCTGTGGGACCTGGTGGTGCGGGAACGCGACGCCATCAGCGGGTTCCCCGCCGACCGAGGCTGGGAGATCGCCCCCGGCAGCACCGCCACCCGGCAGGGTGGATTCATCGACGGCATCGACCAGTTCGACCCGGCCTTCTTCGGCATCTCCCCGCGCGAGGCCACGGCGATGGACCCGCAGCAACGCCTCCTGCTGGAGGGCACGTGGGAGGCGCTCGAACGGGCCGGAATCGTTCCCGAGAGCCTGCGCGCCACCGGGACCGGAGTGTTCGTCGGCGCGACGGCGCAGGACTACGGGCCGCGTCTGCACGAAACCGCGCACGGTGCCGAAGGCTTCCTGCTCACCGGCACCAGCCCGAGCGTGCTGTCCGGTCGCGTGGCCTACACACTCGGCCTGCGGGGGCCCGCCGTCACCGTGGACACCGCGTGTTCGTCCTCGCTGGTGGCCGTGCATCTCGCCGTACGGTCGCTGCAGCAGGGGGAGTGCTCGCTCGCCCTGGCCTGCGGGGTGACCGTGATGTCGTCCCCGGGCATGTTCGTGGAGTTCAGCCGTCAGGGCGGTCTCTCACCGGACGGGCGCTGCAAGGCGTTCTCCGCCGGGGCCGACGGCACCGGCTGGGCCGAAGGGCTGGGTGTGCTGGTGCTGGAGCGCCTGTCCGACGCCCGGCGCAACGGCCATGACGTTCTCGCGCTGATCCGCGGCACCGCCGTGAACCAGGACGGGGCCTCCAACGGGCTCACGGCGCCCAGCGGGCCGGCGCAGGAGGAGGTCATCCGCCAGGCCATGGCCCGGGCCCGGCTGGCGCCGGACGATGTCGACGTGATCGAGGCGCACGGCACGGGCACCGTCCTGGGCGATCCGATCGAGGCGCACGCCATTCTCGCCACCTACGGCCAGGACCGGGAACACCCCCTCCTGCTCGGCTCGCTCAAGTCGAACATCGGCCATACGCAGGCGGCCGCCGGGATCGCCGGGGTCATCAAGATGGTGCAGGCCATGCGGCACGGCATCGCGCCGAAGACCCTGCACATCACCGACCCGACCGCGCATGTGGACTGGTCGGCGGGGACGGTGCGCCCGCTGACCGAGGCCGCACCGTGGCCGTCGCGCGGCCGCCCGCGCCGCGCCGCCGTCTCCTCGTTCGGCATCTCCGGGACCAACGCCCACATCGTCGTCGAGGGCGTCCCCGCGCCCGATCCCGACCGGACACCGGACAGCGGCAGCACCATGCCACTGCTGCTGTCCGGGCACACCGGGCAGGCGGTGGTCGACCAGGCACGGCGGCTGGCCGCGACGCTGTCCGGGGCCGCCCCGGACGACGTCGCCTTCTCACTGGCCACCACCCGGCAGCACCGGCAGCACCGCGCGGTCGTCGTCGGCGGGGACCGCGACACGCTCATCGCGGAGCTGGACTCCCTGGAGGCCCATGACGTGTGCACGGCGTCGGCCGGTGCACTCGCCTTCCTCTTCACGGGCCAGGGAAGCCAGCGCGGCCGGATGGCGGCGGAACTCCACGTGCGGTACCCGGCGTTCGCCGAGACGTTCGAGCGCGTGTGCGCCGGATTCGACGAGCACTTCGACGCCGGCCTGAAGGCCGTGGTGTTCGACGGGTCGGATCTGCTCGACCGGACCGATTACACCCAGGCGGCGCTGTTCGCGATCGAGGTCTCCCTGTTCCGGCTGGTCGAGAGCTGGGGACTGCGGCCCGACTACCTCGTCGGGCACTCCATCGGTGAGCTCGCCGCCGCGCATGTGGCCGGTGTGCTCGGCCTGGCGGACGCCGTGACGCTGGTGGCCGCGCGCGGCAAGCTGATGCACGCGCTTCCCGGCGCGGGCTGTATGGCCGCGATCGCCGCGACCGAGCAGGAGGTGCTGGCCCAGCTGCCGGGGGCGGACGGACACGTGGAGATCGCCGCCGTCAACGGGCCGCGGGCCGTGGTGATCGCCGGGGACGAGCGGGCCGTCACCGGGCAGCTGCGCCACTGGGAGCGGCACGGTCGCCGCACCCGAAGGCTGCGGGTCGGCCACGCCTTCCACTCCGCGCACATGGAGCCCATGCTCGCCGACTTCCGCGCGGTCGCGGAGAAGCTGACCTTCCACGCACCGGCGATCCCCATCGTGTCCAATGTGACCGGCCGGGTGGCCGCCGACGGTGAGCTGTGCTCCCCGGAGTACTGGGTGCGGCACGTGCGCGCGGCCGTGCGGTTCGGCGACGGTGTGCGGTGGCTGTACGACCACGGCGTCAGGGACTTCCTGGAGCTCGGGCCGGATGCCGTGCTGACGACGCTCGGGCCGGAGTGTGTCGACGGGGACGCGCGGTTCGTGCCCGCGTTGCGCCGCGACCGCCCGGAGGTGGCCACGCTCACCGAGGCGGTGGCAAGGCTGTACGCACACGGTGCCGCCCTCGACTGGGCAGCCGTGTTCGACGGCACCCCGGCACGCCGTACGCAGGTGCCCACCTATCCGTTCCAGCGCAGGCGCTACTGGCTGGACCGGGCTCCCGGCACCGGTTCCTCGCCGGGCGCGGTCGGGCTGCGCCCGGCCGGGCACCCCCTGCTCGGCGCGCGGATCGCGCAACCCGACGGCGACGCCGTGGAGTTCGCCGGTGTGCTGTCCACGCAGGCGCATCCATGGCTGGCCGACCACGTCGTGGGCGGCACCGTGCTCGTCCCGGCCACCGCCTTCCTCGAGATGGCCGTGTACGCCGCTGGCGTGACGGGCTGTCGCACCGTCGAGGAGCTGCTGATGCCGGCGCCACTCGCCCTGCTGCCGCACGAGAGCGTCGAACTCCGGGTGGGTGTGCGGGAGAAGGACGCCGACGGGCGACGTGCGCTGAGCGTGCACTCCAGGCCGTCGGACGGCGACGCCGGGTGGACACTGCACGCGACCGCCACTCTCGTCCCCGCGTCGGCCGCCTCCCAGCCGGACTTCGGTCCCCGGCCGCCGGTGTCCGCCGTCGAGTTGTCCACCCGGGACCTCTACAGCGGCCTGGCCCGGTGCGGGCTGGAGTACGGTCCCCGGTTCCGCAACGTACGCCGTGTCCGGAACGCCGACGACGAGGTGATCACCGAGGTCGAACTGGACGCGGACCTCGCCGGGCGGGCCGGCGAGTTCGCCCTCCACCCGGCACTGCTCGACGCGTGTCTGCACGGTGCCGGTGCGCTCGGCCTCTTCGACGGCGGGAAACTGCCGTTCGCCTGGCAGCGGACGGTCGTCCACGCCACCGGCGCCGCCGCCGTCCGGGTCCACATCAGACGCACCGGTGACGACACGGTGTCGCTGCGGATCACCGACACCGCCGGGGGAGCGGTCGCCGACGTCGAGGCGCTGAGTGTCCGCACCGCCGGCCCCGTGGCGCACGGCGATCCGTTCCTGAGGGTCGACTGGGCGCCGGTCGCCCCGGCGTCCATGACCTACCGCGTCGCCGTACCGGACAGCGGCGATCTCTCCCGGTGCGCGGAGGAGCGTCCGGACCTCGTGGTGGTTCCGGTGCCCTCGGAGGAGGACCCGACACTGCCCGGCGCCGCCCACGCGGCGGCCGCCGGTGTGCTGGAGCTGGTGCACTCGTGGATCGGTGACGAGCGGTTCGCCTCGGCTCGGCTGGTGCTGGTGACGCGGTCGGCGGTGGCCACCCGGGACGGGGAGGAGGTTCCGGGCCTCGCGCAGTCCCCGGTGTGGGGTCTGGTGCGTACCGCGCAGCGTGAGCATCCCGGCCGGTTCGTCCTGCTCGACCTGGACGTCGACGTCGAAGCCGCGAGGGCCGTCCTGGACGTGCTGCCGCCGGACGAGCCACAGTTGGCGGTGCGCGCCGGAACACTCCTCGCGCCTCGGCTCACGCGCGGCCCCGGGCCCGCCGCCTCCCGCGGATGGAACCCCGACGGGACCGTGCTGATCACCGGCGCGTCCGGAGGGCTCGGCCGGATGGTCGCCCGGCGGCTGCTCACCGAGCACGGCATGCGCCACCTGGTGCTGGCCGGCAGGCGGCCGATGGACCCGGAGGAGTTCGGCCCCGGGGTCAGCTGGCGGTCCTGCGACGTCACCGACCGCGATGCGGTGGCCGCGCTGCTGGCCTCGATCCCGGCCGAGCATCCGCTCACCGCGGTGGTGCACGCGGCGGGAGTCCTGGACGACACCGTGATCTCCGGGCTGACCACCGAGCGGCTGTCATCGGTACTGCGTCCGAAGGTGGACGGGGCCTGGCACCTCCATGAGCTGACCCGGCACCTCGCCCTCGACGGGTTCGTGCTGTTCTCCTCGGCGTCCGGCGTCCTCGGTGCCGCCGGACAGGCGAACTACGCCGCCGGCAATACGTTCCTGGACGCCCTGGCCCAGCACCGAGCGGCCCACGGGCTGCCCGCCACCTCGCTCGCATGGGCCCCGTGGGAGCACACGGGCATGGCCGCCGAGCTGTCCCGTGCCGACCTCGACCGGCTGGCGGACATCGGCATGCCGACGCTGTCCACCGAGGACGGCTTGGCGCTGTTCGACACCGCGCTGCGACGGGACACCCCGCTGCTGGTGGCGGTGGGCCGGAAGGCCGGACAGCCGCGGTCCGTGTCCGACGACCCGGGGCCACCGCCACGCGGCCTGGTTCCGGTGGTGTCGAGGACAGGTCCCGAGCCGGACGCCTCACCGCTCGACCTGGTGCGCCGGGAACTGGCCGGCTGCCTCGGCCAGGGCCCCGACGAGCCGATCGACCTCGACCGCGGCTTCCGGGAACTGGGTGTGGACTCACTGATCGCGGTCGACCTGCGCAACCGGCTCAACCGGGTCACGGGACTCACCCTGACCCCCACGGTCGTCTTCGACCACCCCACTCCGCATCGGCTGGCCGCCCTGATCGCCCAGAAGATGCAGCCCGCCGCACCGGAGCCGGTGGACGAGGAGGCGCTGCGCAGGACCCTGGCCACGCTGCCGGTGGCCCGTCTGCGCACCGCGGGACTGCTGGACCCCCTTCTCACGCTGGTGGCCGAGACCTCCGCCCAGGCCGCGCCCCCGGACGGTATCGACGGAGTGGGCGGTCCCGACGGGTCGGACGCCGCCGACGAGTTGGGCGGCCTCGACGAACTGGACGGCCTCGACGAGCTGGACGCGGACGACCTGGTCAGGCTCGCCCGTCGCAGCCTGGAATCCTGAGCGAGCCGGGAGACGACACCGATGAGCGAATCATCCGCTGCCGCGGTCACCGACGCGTTGCGCGACAGCCTCCGCGAGGTCCAGCGGTTGCGCAGGAAGAACCACGAGCTCACCGCCGCCGCGAGTGAGCCCCTGGCGATCGTGGGAATGAGCTGCCGCTACCCCGGTGGCGTCCGCTCGCCCGAAGACCTGTGGGATCTGGTCGAGCAAGGAGGCGACGCCGTCACCGAGTTCCCGGTCGACCGGGGCTGGCGGCTGACCGAGCTCTTCGACCCGGACCCGTCGCACCCCGGAACGTCCTACTGCGACCGGGGCGGGTTCCTGCACGACGCGGCCGGCTTCGACGCCGACTTCTTCGGCATCGGCCCGCGTGAGGCACTGGCCATGGATCCGCAGCAACGGCTGCTGCTGGAGGCGTCCTGGGAGGCGCTGGAACGCGCCGGACTCGTCCCGTCCACACTGCGCGGCAGCCGCACCGGAATCTTCGCCGGAGTGATGTACCACGACTACGGACCGCCGTTGGAACACACCGCGGGCGCGGTCGACGGGCACCGGCTGACCGGCACCACCGCCAGCGTGCTGTCCGGTCGCGTCGCCTACACCCTCGGTCTCGAGGGGCCGGCGGTCACCGTGGACACGGCATGCTCCTCGTCGATGGTGGCGATGCACCTGGCAGCGCAGTCACTGCGCGCGGGTGAGTGTTCGCTGGCGCTGGCCGCCGGGGTCACCGTCATGGCCACGCCCGGCACTTTCGTGGAGTTCTCCCGGCAGCGGGCGCTGTCCCCGGACGGCCGGTGCAAGTCCTTCGCCGAGGCGGCGGACGGCACGGGCTGGTCCGAAGGGGTCGGGGTGCTGGTGCTCGAGCGGCTGTCGGACGCGCGTCGCCACGGCCACCGGGTACTGGCCCTGGTCCGGTCGACAGCGGTCAACCAGGACGGCGCGAGCAGTGGCCTCACCGCCCCAACGGCCCGTCGCAGGAGCGGGTGATCCGCGCCGCGCTGGCGGGCGCCGGCCTGTCCCCGGCCGATGTGCACGCCCTCGAGGCACACGGCACCGGCACCAGGCTGGGCGACCCCATCGAGGCCCAGGCCGTGCTGGCCACCTACGGACAGAACCGTGAGCACCCCCTGCTGCTCGGCTCGCTGAAGTCCAACATCGGCCACGCCCAGGCCGCGGCCGGGGTCGGTGGCGTCATCAAGATGGTGATGGCGCTCCAGCACGACCGGCTGCCGAGAACGCTGCACATCGACCGGCCCACACCGCTGGTGGACTGGGACAGCGGCGCGGTCCGGCTGCTCACCGAGCCCGCGCCCTGGCCGGACACCCGTGGCCCGCGCCGCGCCGCGGTGTCCTCGTTCGGCATCAGCGGCACCAACGCCCACGCCATCATCGAACAGGCACCCGCGGCCGAACCGGCGGAGCCCGTGCCGGCCACCGCACCGCTGACCCTGACCAGCGTGCCGCTGGTGGTGTCCGGACGTACCCCGGAGGCGCTGAGGGCGCAGTCCGGCCGGCTGTCGGCGGCGTTGACCGACGACGCGGACCTCACCGCGTTCGGTGCCTCGCTCGCCCTCGCCAGGACCGCCTTCGAACACCGCGCCGTGCTGCTCGGCCGGTCGGCGCGGGAGCTCCGCACGGGGCTGGCCGCACTGGCCCGCGACGAGCCCGACTCCACCGCCACACGCGCCACGGCGGGCCCACGCAAGATCGTGTTCGTCTTCCCGGGGCAGGGCCCGCAATGGGCGGGGATGGCGGTGGACCTGCTGGGCACCTCGCCGGTCTTCGCCCAAGCCATGGCCGACTGCGAGCGCGCACTGGCCCCCACGTGGACTTCGCGCTCATCGACGTGGTGCGTTCCGGGGAGTTCGACCGGACCGAGGCCCTGCAACCGGTCCTGTTCGCGGTGATGGTCTCGCTGGCAGCGCTGTGGAAGTCCGTCGGGGTGGTGCCGGACGCGGTGATCGGCCACTCACAGGGCGAGATGGCCGCCGCGGTCGTCGCGGGCGCCCTGTCCCTCGAGGACGCCGCCCGCGCGGTCGCGCTGCGCAGCAAGGCCATCGCCGAGGGCCTGTCCGGCCGCGGCGGCATGCTCTCGGTCAACCTGCCCCTGGACGAGGTCCGGTCCCGTCTGGAGGGCCTGGAGCGGGTGAGTGTGGCCGCGCTCAACGGCCCCACGTCCACCGTGGTCGCGGGCGATCTCCCCGCCCTCGCCCGGCTGGAGTCCGCCCTGTCGGAGGAGGGCGTCTGGTCGCGGCGGGTGCCCATCGACTACCCGTCCCACTCCGCCCACGTCGAGACGATCCGGGAGCGGGTGGTGGAACTGCTCGCCCCGGTCCGGCCCACCGCCACGTCCACGGCGTTCATGTCCACCGTGACCGGGGACTGGATCGACCCGGCCGAGCTGACCGGGGAGTACTGGTACCGCAACCTTCGCAGCCCCATCCAGTTCGAACCGGCCACCCGGGCGCTGCTGGCCGCCGGCTTCGACACCTTCGTGGAGTGCAGCCCGCACCCGGTGCTGCTGGTCGGCATCCAGGAGACCGTCGACGAACTCGGTGCCGGGGCGGCGGTCCAGGGCACCCTCCGGCGGGAGCGCAACGAGTCCGACTGCTTCCTCGGCTCGCTGTCCGCCCTGCACGCGCACGGCGTCGCGGTCGACTGGGCCACGGTGTTCGCCGGGGCCGGACACGGACCCGTCGAGCTGCCGACGTACGCCTTCCAGCACCGCCCCTACTGGCTGCCGAGCGGCGGCGCGGCGGATGTGCGGACCGCGGGCATGACGGCCGTGGACCACCCGCTGCTGGGCGCCGCGGTGCGCCTGGCGGACCAGGGTGACACCGTGTTCACCGGTGTACTGTCCGCCGGTGCGCATCCGTGGCTGGCCGATCCCGCCGGTGTGGACGCCGCACTGCTGGAACTGGTGGTGCACACCGCGGCCGAGGCCGGCTTCGACCGGGTCGACGCCCTGCGCCAGGTGGCCCCGCCACGGCTGCCCGACTCCGGAATGCTCCGTGTGCAGGTGCGCGTGGGCGCCGACGGCACCATCGACGTGTTCTCGCAGCCGGACGAGGAGACCCCGTGGACCCGCAACGCGACGGCGAGCGCCGTCGTCGCGCCCCCGGACACCGGGGCCGGTCTCACCCGGTGGCCACCGGCCGACGCCGAAGCGGTGAGCCTCCCGGACGGCTCGTCCCCTCTGCTGGAGCGGGTCTGGCGCGCCGGGGGAGAGCTGTTCGCGGAGGCCGCTCCGGGGCAGGGGAGCGAGGCGGAACCGTACGGTCTGCACCCGGAACTCGTCGGTGCGGCGCTGAGCCTGATGGCCGCCGAGGACGAGACCCCGTCCAGTGGCACGGAGTACGTCTGCACGCCGCCGGTGCCGCATCGGTCCGCGTCCATCTGCTGCCGCTCGGCGAGCACACCTACGCGCTGCGGATCACGGACGGTGCCGGTCAGCCCGTGTACACCGTCGAGTCCGTGACGCTCGCGGCGGTGGACACCGCGCGGGCCCGGCACCACGCGCCGCTCCACCGACTCAAGTGGACGGTCACTCGGCTGCCCGTCGCGGAAGCGGGCCGCTGGGCCCTGGACGGTGAGGACGAGCACGGGCTCCGCGCCGTCCACGCCGGTATCGAGCGACCGCCCACGGCGGACGGGCAGGCGGACGTGGTGCTCGCCGCCTTCGGACCCGGACACCAAGAGCCCGGCCACGAAGAGGAGGACATCGCCGCAAGGGCGCAGGAGGCCACCTCACGGGCGCTGAACCTCCTCCAGACGTGGCTCGCCGAGGAACACCCCGCCGGCGCGCGCCTGGTCTTCCTCACCCGCCGTGCCGTGTACGGCACCACCGAACTCCGGGACACCGCCCAGGCCGTGGTGTGGGGGCTGGTACGCACCGCCCAGACCGAACACCCGGACCAGTTCGTCCTCGTCGACCTCGACGGCACCGAAGCGTCGCTTCGCGTACTGCCGGGCGCGCTCGCCTCGGGCGAGCCGCAGATCGTCCTCAGCGAGGGGAACGCCCGCGTACCACGGCTCGTCGCCGCGCCCGCCGTGGACGGCACCCCGCCGACCCTCACTGGGACCGCGCTGATCACGGGCGGAACCGGTGCGCTGGGATCACTCGTCGCACGCCACCTCGTCGCCGAACACGGGGTACGGCACCTGCTGTTGACCGGCCGTCGTGGTGCGGCCGCCGAGGGCGCCGCCGGGCTGCGCGCCGAGCTGGAGTCCATGGGGGCCGAGGTCACCATCGCGGCCTGTGACGCCGCCGACCGCGGCGCACTCGCCGCACTGCTCGCGTCCATACCCGCCGACCGGCCGCTGACGGCCGTCGTCCACGCGGCCGGAATCGTCGACGACGCCGTCATCACCTCGATGACGGACGACCAGGTGGCACGGGTGTACCGCCCGAAGGTGCGGGCCGCGGTCAACCTCCACGAGCTCGCCACGGGTGCGGACCTGAAGGTCTTCGCGCTGTTCTCCTCGTACTCCGGCCTCGTGGGCAACGCCGGGCAGGGCGCCTACGCCGCGGCCAACGCCTTCCTCGACGCACTCGCGCAGACCCGGCGCGCACAGGGCCTGCCGGGCGTGTCGATGGCGTGGGGCCTGTGGGCCGAGCGCGGCGGTGTGACCGGCCACCTCGCCGAAGGGGACCTCGCACGACTCGCCCGCGCGGGAATCGACCCGCTGACCGCGGACCACGGGCTGGCCCTCTTCGACGCCGCGCTCCGCGCCGGCCACCCGGTGACGGCACCGGTGCGCCTGAACCTCTCCGCACTGCGCGCACAGGCAGGCGCCGGTACCCTGCCCGCCCTGCTGCGCGGACTGGTCAGGGCCCCGGCGCGCCGGGCCTCCGGCACCTCGGCCCAGCGGCCCTCCGCGTTGGCGGAACGGCTGCGGGAACGCCCCGAGCCGGAGCGGCCGCGGCTGCTGCTCGACGTGGTCCGTGACGAGGTGCTCACCGTCCTCGGGCACACCGAGTCCGGCTCTCCTGACCTGACCCGCCCCTTCCGTGACCTGGGGTTCGACTCGCTGGGCGCCGTCGAGCTGCGCAATCGCCTCGGTGCGCGCACGGGGCTGCGACTGCCCACCACCGTGGTCTTCGACCACCCCAGCCCGGCGGCGCTGGCCGACTATCTGCTGGCCGAACTGCTGGGCGTGGCAGCCGAGTCGGCGGAAGCGCCGACGGCCGTGGCCGCGACCGGCGACCCGATCGCGATCGTGTCGATGGCCTGCCGTTTCCCCGGCGGCGTGTCCTCCCCCGAAGACCTGTGGCGGCTCCTCGACGAGGCCCGTGATGTGGTGTCGCCCTTCCCCGGGAACCGGGGCTGGGACCTGGACCGCCTGTACGACGACGACCCGGACCGGGTGGGCACCAGCTACGCCCGCACCGGCGGCTTCCTGCCCGACGCCGACCGCTTCGACGCGGCGTTCTTCGGCATCTCCCCGCGCGAGGCGCTGGGCATGGACCCGCAGCAGCGGCTCGTCCTGGAATCCGCGTGGGAGCTGTTCGAACGGGCGGGCCTCGACCCCGAGGCCCAGCGCGGCAGCCGCTGCGGGGTGTTCATGGGCACCAACGGACAGGACTACGGCGCGGGCATCGCCCCCGGGGCCCTGGACGCCGAGGGCTACCTGCTCACCGGAACCGCGGCGAGCGTGCTGTCCGGGCGGCTGTCCTACACCCTGGGCCTCGAGGGGCCCGCGGTCACCATGGACACGGCGTGCTCCTCCGCGCTGGTCGCCCTGGACGCGGCGGCCAAGGCGCTGCGCGCCGGGGAGTGTACGCTCGCGGTGGCGGGCGGCGTCACCGTGATGTCCACTCCGAACGCCTTCGTCGAGTTCTCCCGGCAGCGCGGACTGGCCCCCGACGGGCGCTGCAAGGCGTTCGCCGCGGCGGCGGACGGCACCGGCTGGTCCGAGGGAGTCGGCCTGCTGCTGCTGGAACGCCTCTCCGACGCCAGGAAGAACGGCCACCAGGTGCTGGCCGTGGTCCGGGGGACGGCCGTCAACCAGGACGGCGCCTCCAACGGGCTGACCGCGCCGAACGGGACCGCACAGCAGCGCGTCATCCGGCAGGCCCTCGCCGACGCCCGGCTGGCCCCCTCCGAGGTCGACATGGTCGAGGCGCACGGCACCGGTACGGCGCTCGGCGATCCGATCGAGGCCGGGGCGCTGCTGGCCACCTACGGCCAGGACCGCGCGCGGCCCCTGCTGCTGGGCTCGGTGAAGTCCAACCTGGGCCACACCCAGGCCGCCGCGGGCGCCGCCGGGGTGATCAAGGCGGTGCTGGCCATGCGGCACGGTGTCGTCCCCAGGACGCTGCACGTCGATGAGGTCACTCCGCATGTGGACTGGTCGGCGGGCGCGGTGTCCCTGGTGACCGAGCCGACGCCGTGGCCGTCGGCCGACCGGCCCCGCCGGGCCGGGGTCTCCTCGTTCGGGATCAGCGGTACCAACGCCCACGTCATCCTCGAACAGGCCCCGGCCGGGACCGCGCCCCCACCGGCGCCTCCCACGGTGTCCACCCGCGTGGTGCCGTGGGTGCTCTCCGCCCGTGGCGCGGCAGCACTGCGAGCCCAGGCCACCCGCCTGCACTCCTGGCTGACGGACCGCCCGGACCACGACCCGGCCGATGTCGCCTGGTCACTGGCGACCGGCCGGTCGCTGATGGGGCACCGTGCGGTGCTGGTCGGCGACAGCCGCGAAGACCTGCTGGCCGAACTGGCCCACCTCGCCGACGGCGAGCTCACCGGCGGCGCCGGCCGGGCCCGGCCACAGCGGCTCGCCATGGTGTTCTCCGGACAGGGCAGCCAGCGGCCCGGTATGGGACGGGAGTTGTACCGCGCTTTCCCGCGGTACGCGGCCGCGTTCGACGCGGTGTGTGCCGAGTTCGACCGCCACCTCGCACTGCCGTTGCGCCATGTGGTCCTCGACGCCGACGCCGAGGTCCTCGACCGCACCGAGTACACCCAACCGGCCCTGTTCGCGATGGAAACGGCCCTGTTCCGGCTGGTGGAGCACTGGGGAGTCACCCCCGATCTGCTCCTGGGCCACTCGATCGGCGAACTCACCGCGGCACACGTCGCCGGAGTCCTGTCGCTGCCCGACGCCTGCGCGCTGGTCGCCGCACGGGGCCGGCTCATCCAGGGACGGCCCGCGGTCGGGGCGATGGCCGCGATCGAGGCATCCGAGGAGGAGATCGTGTCCGGCCTCGGTCCCGGCGTCGAACTCGCCGCCGTCAACGGGCCGTCCGCCGTGGTGATCACCGGGGACGCCGCCGAAGTCGACCGTGTCCGCGAGCACTGGCGCTCGGCCGGACGCAGAACGAGCCGGCTGCGGGTCAGCCACGCGTTCCACTCCGCTCACCTGGACGGCATGCTGGACGAGTTCCGCACCGTCGCCGAGGGCATCCGCTACCGGGCGCCGGCCGTTCCCGTGGTGTCCAACCTGACCGGCAAGGTGGCGAGCGACGAGGAGCTGTGCTCCCCGGAGTACTGGGTGCGGCAGGTGCGCGGCTGCGTCCGTTTCGCCGACGGGGTGCGCTCGGCCGAGACCGACGGCGTCACCGCGATCCTGGAACTCGGACCCGACAGCGTCGCCGCCGGGATGGCGGAGGACAGCGTGTCCGATCCGGGCTCGACGGTCGTCGTGTCCGCGCTGCGCCGTCACCTCGACGAGGTGTCCGCGCTGACCGGAGCGCTCGCCGAACTCTTCGTGCGAGGTGTCACCGTCGCGTGGCCCTCGGTCCTGGACGGCCGTGGAGGCGGACGCGTCGATCTGCCGACCTACGCCTTCCAGCGCGAGCGCTACTGGCCGGAGCGCGACGTGGCCGGAGGGCCCGTCGAAGCCGTGGCGACGGAGCACACCACGGACGTCCCGGAGCCACCTGACATCGAGCCGTATGAGGTCCCGGAGCCCCTTCTCGCCGAACGGCTGGCCCCCTGACCCGGGCCGAGCGGGCCGGTCTGCTGCTGTCGGTCGTCCGCCAGGACGTCGCGACGGTGCTGGGCCACCGCACGGTCGCCGAGGTGGAGCCCACCGTGTCGTTCGCCGAGCTGGGCATGGACTCCCTGGCCGCGGTCCGGCTGCGCAACGTGCTGGCCAGGCGAGCCGGCACCGAACTGCCCACCGCCATCACCTTCGACCATCCCAGCGCGGCGGCGCTGGCGGAGTACCTGGACACCGTCGTCCTGCCCGACGACCGGCAGCGGATCGACGCCGTGTTCCGCGGGCTCGACGACGTGGAGTCGGCCCTGCCCGCCGTACGCGCCGACCGTGCGGCGCGCTCCCGGCTCGCCGCCCGGCTGCGGAGCCTCAGCAGCCGGCTCGACGACGACCCCGGCGAGCTGGACGAGGTGGACGGCGTCCCCGACGAGGAGCTGTTCCGGCTGATCGACGAGGAATTCGAGCTGTGAACGTGTCCCTGTGCGACGGGCCGGGCGCCCGTGGCCGCGCTACCCGGGCGCTCGCCTTCGACGCCGCGCCGTCCGATGTGATTGACGAGGAGTTGGGTGTCCGATGAGTGAGCAGAAGCTCCGTGACTACTTGAACCGGGTCACCGCCGACCTCAAGCGCACCCGCCGGTCACTGCGCCGCTACGAGGCCATGGCCACCGAGCCGATCGCCATCGTCGGCATGGCCTGCCGCTACCCGGGCGGTGTACGCACCCCCGAGCAGCTGTGGGAGCTCGCCGTGTCCGAAGTGGACGCGATCACCGAGTTCCCCACCGACCGTGGCTGGGACCTGGCCTCGGTCCGGGACCGCGTGGCCACCGAGGCCAGTGGCTTCCTGCGGGACATCGACCGGTTCGACGCCGAGTTCTTCGGGATCAGCCCCCGGGAGGCGGTCGCCATGGACCCCCAGCAGCGGCTGCTGCTGGAGACCGCGTGGGAGTCGGTCGAGCGCGCGGGCATCGCACCGGACTCCCTGCGGGGCAGTGACACCGGCGTGTTCGTGGGCACCTGTGCCCAGGACTACCCGGAACTGCTGCGGGACACCGCCGACCAGGTCGAGGGCTATGTCGGCACCGGCAGCGCCGCCAGCGTCATGTCGGGCCGGATCTCGTACACGCTCGGGCTGGAAGGCCCCTCCCTGACGGTGGACACGGCATGCTCGGCGTCCCTTGTCGCGCTCCACTCGGCGGTGCGTGCGCTCCGTGCCCGGGAGTGCTCGCTGGCGCTGGCCGGAGGCGTGGTCGTGATGACCACGCTCTCGCCCTTCCTGGAGTTCACCAAACAGGGCGGCCTCGCCCCGGACGGCCGGTGCAAGTCGTTCTCCGACGACGCGGACGGCACGGCATGGTCGGAGGGGGCGGGAATGCTCGCCCTGCAACGGCTGTCCGACGCCCGGCGCGACGGCCACGAGGTGCTGGCCGTGATCCGCGGCTCCGCCATGAACTCCGACGGCGCCTCCAACGGTCTGAGCGCGCCGAACGGCACCGCACAGCAGCAGGTCATCTGGAGCGCGCTGGAGAACGCCGGGCTCGCCCCCTCCGACGTGGACGCCGTGGAGGCACACGGCACCGGCACGAGGCTGGGCGATCCGATCGAGGCCGGGGCGCTGCTGGCCACCTACGGTCAGGATCGCGAACGCCCCCTGCTGCTGGGCTCGTTGAAGTCGAACATCGGCCACTCCCAGGCGGCGGCCGGAGTCGGCGGCGTGATCAAGATGGTGGCGGCGCTGCGGACGGGTGTGCTGCCCGGTCTGCTCCACTTCTCGACGCCGTCCTCGCGTATCGACTGGGCGTCGGGCGCGGTCTCCCCGCTGGCGCACACCACCGACTGGCCGGAGACCGGCAGGCCGCGACGTGCCGGAGTCTCGTCGTTCGGGGTGTCCGGCACCAACGCGCACATCATTCTCGAGCAGGCGCCGGAGCCCGAGACGCCCGAGCGGCGACCGCTCGCGCGGGACGAGCGGGTGGTGTGGCAGCTGTCCGGCAGGAGCCTGCCCGCGCTGCGCGCCCAGGCACGGGCGCTGGTGGACCACCTGGAGTCCCGGCCGGACCTCGCCCCGGCCGACCTGGCCTACTCCCTGGCGACCACACGCACCCGGTTCGAGTACAGCGCGACCGTGGTCGGGGACCGGAGGGCCGCGTGCACCGCCTTCGAAGCCATGGCCCGTGGTGAGGAACCGGGTTCCCTCACGCTGTCCGCCGCCCGGGTCACCGACTCCCGTCCGGTGTGGGTGTTTCCGGGGCAGGGGGCGCAGTGGGTGGGGATGGCGGTGGCGTTGTGGGGGGAATCGCCGGTGTTCGCCGCGGCGATGGAGGAGTGTGCGGTGGCGTTGGCTCCGTTGGTGGAGTGGTCGTTGGTGGATGTGTTGGGTGATGAGGTGGCGCTGGGGCGGGTGGATGTGGTGCAGCCGGTGCTGTTCGCGGTGATGGTGTCGTTGGCGCGGTTGTGGCGTTCGTTCGGGGTGGAGCCCGCGGCGGTGGTGGGGCATTCGCAGGGGGAGATCGCGGCGGCGTGTGTGGCGGGAGCGCTGTCGTTGGAGGACGCGGCCCGGGTGGTGTGTGTGCGGTCGAAGCTGATCGCGCAGGAGTTGGCCGGGCGTGGCGGGATGGTGTCGCTGCCGCTGTCCCTGGCCGAGGTGGAGGACCTGATCGCGCCGTATGGCGACGGCCTGGTGGTGGCGGCGGTGAACGGTCCTGAGTCGGTGGTGGTCTCGGGGACGTCCGAGGCGGTGGCGGCCTTGGTGGAACGGGAGCCGCGGGCCCGGCGGATCGCGGTGGACTACGCCTCCCACTCCCCGATGGTGGCGGGGATCCGGGACGCGGTCCTGGCGGGGCTGTCATCGGTGCGACCGGTCGCCGCCGAGGTGCCGTTCTATTCGTCGGTGACGGGTGGCCGGGTGGACGGTGCCGAGCTGGGTGCGGAGTACTGGTACACCAACTTGCGCGAGCGTGTGGACTTTCGGCGCGCGGTGTCGGGGCTGGGGGAGGGCGGGTTCCGGGTCTTCCTGGAGATGAGCCCGCATCCCGTGCTGACCACGTCGATCGAGGAGGCGGCGGAGGCTGTCGCGCTGGGTACGCTGCGACGTGGCGAGGGGACACTCGACCGGATCCGCCTCTCGCTCGCCCTGGCGCACCAGCACGGGATCCCCGTGGACTGGAGCGCCGTCTTCCCCGACGCCACTCGCGTGGAACTGCCCACGTACGCCTTCCAGTACCAGCGGTACTGGCCTCGTGCCGGTTCGAGCGCGGTGGACGTCACCGCGGCGGGACTGAACGTTCCGGACCATCCGCTGCTCGGGGCGGGGACCGAGCTGCCCGGTGACGGCGGCCACCTGTTCACCGCCCGCCTGTCGCTCGCCACCCACCCCTGGCTGGCCGACCACGCCGTGGCCGGGACGGTGCTGCTGCCCGGAACCGCCCTGCTGGAACTGGTCATCCACGCGGGTGACGAGGTCGGTTGCCACCGGGTCGACGAACTCGTGCTGGAGAAGCCGCTCATCCTGCCGGAACAGGGGAGTGTCCAGGTACAGATCCACGTGGACCGGCCCGCCGCCGATCACCGCAGGACCGTGCGGGTCTTCGCCCGCGGTGGAGCCAACTGGACGCAACACGCCTCCGGCACCCTGTCCACCGGTGAGCACGAGGGCGGCGACCCGAATCCGGGATCACGTCCTGGCCGCCCCCGGGCGCGGAGAAGATCGAGCCGGTGGCGGTGTACGACGCTCTCGCCGTGGAGGGATACGGCTACGGCCCGGCGTTCCGGGGCCTGAGCGCCGCATGGCTGACCGAGGACGGCGTCTGCGCCGAGGTGGCGCTTCCCGAGCACGAGCGGGCCGAGGCGGGCGCCTTCGGTCTGCACCCCGCCCTGCTGGACGCCGTCCTGCACGCCACAAGCCTGCTGGGCAGCACCGGTGTGCTTCCGTTCGCCTGGAGTGGGGTGCGCCTCCACGCGAGCGGGGCCACCTCCCTGCGGGCCCGGCTGCGAAGCATCGGCCCGGACACCGTCGAGCTGACCGTCGTCGACCCCGCGGGCGCACCGGTGCTGACCGCCGTGTCCCTGGACTTGCGCCGATACACCGCCGTGGACTCCGCCATCGACGCCCCGCTGTACCGGCTCGCCTGGCGGCCGGTGCCCGCCGACCCGGACCACGCCCGTACCGTCGTCGAGCTCGACCCGCGGACCTGGGCACTGCCCGACGCGAGCGCGGGTGCCGACGCGGCCGTGGTCCGCCTCGGCCCGGTGGACGACGAGACGCTGCCCGCCACCTACCGGCTCACGGCACGGGTGCTCGACCTGCTGCGGGCATGGCTGGCCGAGCCACGGCTCGAAGAGGTCTCGCTCGTCTTCGTGACCGAGGGCGGTGTGGCCACCGGTGACGAGGACGTCGTACCCGCGGTGGCGGCCGCCCGCGGCCTGATCCGGTCCGCGCAGACCGAGAACACGGGCCGGTTCGTCCTGGTGGACACGGACGGGCCCCAGGTGCCGGACGAGCTGATCTCGCGCGCGCTGGCAAGCGGAGAACCCCAGCTCGCGGTGCGCGACGGCGCCCTGCTCGCGGCCCGGCTGGCCGAGCCCGGCACGCTGACGCCACCGGCCGGTCCGTCATGGCGCCTGGAGACCACGCGGAAGGGCAGCCTCGACGACCTCGCCCTGATCCGGTGGCCCCGCGCCGAGGAACCGCTCGGACCCCAGGAAGTCCGGGTCGACGTCCGGGCCGCCGGGGTGAACTTCCGCGATGTCTTCGACGCGCTGGGCATGAACCGGCGTGCGGCGACCCCGCTGGGGGCCGAGGTGTCCGGTGTCGTGCTGGAGACCGGGCCGGATGTGACCGGTCTGCTCCCCGGCGACCGCGTGTTCGGCCTGACCGTCGGCGCCTTCGGGCCGCTGACCGTCACCGATCACCGGCTGCTCGCGCCGATGCCCGACGACTGGACCTTCGCGCAGGCGGCATCGGTGCCCGTCGTGTTCCTCACCGCCTACTACGGACTGCTCGACCTGTCCGAGGTGCGCGCGGGACAGTCCCTGCTGGTGCACGCGGGCGCCGGTGGCGTCGGCATGGCGGCCATCCAACTCGCCCGGCACTGGGGTCTTGAGGTCTTCGCCACCGCCAGTGAACCCAAGCAACACGTGCTGCGCCGGCTGGGCGTTCCCGATGACCACATCGCCTCCTCGCGCACCCTCGACTTCGAGCGGCGCTTTCTGGAGGTCACCGGTGGCCGGGGCGTCGATGTCGTACTGAACTCGCTGGCCGGCGAGTTCGTGGATGCCTCGCTGCGGCTGCTGCCCAGGGGCGGGCGGTTCGCCGAGATGGGCAAGACCGACATCCGCACCGAGGTGCCGGACGGCATCGGCTACCGCGCCTTCGACCTGGCGGAGCTGGAGCCCGACGCCGTACAGGAGCGGCTCAAAGCCCTGCTCGACCTGTTCCGCGACGGTGTGCTGAAGCCCCTCCCGGTGTCCACCTGGGACGTCCGGCGCGGACGTGAGGCGTTCCGGCACATCAGCCGTGCCCAGCACATCGGCAAGGTCGTGCTGACCATGCCGCGGCGCTGGAACCCGCGGGGCACCGTCCTGATCACCGGCGGCACCGGCGGCCTGGCCGCGTCACTGGCCCGCCACCTGGTGACCACGCGGGGCGTACGGCATCTGCTCCTCGTCAGCCGGAGCGGACCGGACGCGCCCGGCGCGGCGCGGCTGGTCGCGGAGCTGGCCGAGCACGGGGCCCGGGTCCAGGTGCGCGCCTGCGACGTCGGCGACCGGATGGCACTGGCGGACCTTCTCGCCACCATTCCCGCCCAGCACCCGCTGACGGCCGTCGTGCACGCCGCCGGGGTACTCGACGACGGCGTGATCCAGTCGATGACCCCCGAACGGCTGGCCACCAGCCTGCGCTCCAAGGCCGACGGCGCCTGGCACCTGCACGAGCTGACCCAAGACCTCGACCTCGCCGCGTTCGTGCTCTACTCCTCGGCCGCCGCCGTGATGGGCAGCGCGGGCCAGGCCAACTACGCCGCCGCCAACGCCTTCCTCGACGCCCTCGCCACCCATCGCAAGGCCGCGGGGCTGCCCGCCACGTCGATCGCGTGGAGCCTGTGGTCCGAGGCGAGCGGCATGACCGGCGCGCTGACCTCACGGGACATCGACCGGATCGCCCGCTCGGGTCTGCCCGCGCTGTCCACCGACGAGGCGCTGGCCATGTTCGACGCGGCGGTGGCGCAGGACGAGCCCGCGGTCGCCGGAATGCGCCTGGACCTGCCGGCCCTGCGGGCCGCCGCGTCGGCACCGCACATCCTGTGGGCACTGACCGGCACGACCGGCCGCAGGCACGCCGACACCGGAGAAGGCGCCCTCGGCGACCGCCTCGCCCGGATGAGTCCGGCGGACCGGGCCGCCGAGCTGACCAGGCTGGTGCGCGCGCAAGCCGCCGCGGTGCTCGGCCACCCCGACGACGGGTCACTGGAGGCCGACCGCCCGTTCACATCCCTCGGCTTCGACTCGCTGACCGCCGTGGAACTGCGCAACCGTATCGGCACCCAACTCGGCTTGCGGCTGGCCGCCACCATCGTCTTCGAGCACTCCTCGCCCACCGCACTGGCCGAGCACCTGTCCTCCCGCATCGGCGGCGACCGGCCCCAGGAGAACCCGGTGCTCGTCGAACTGGCCCGGCTGGAGGACGCCTTCGCCCGGTTCGACGGCGACCCCGGGATCCGGGAGCAGGTGATGCGCAGGCTGTCCGCACTGCTCGTGACCGACACCGAGGCCCAGGACACCGATCTCGGCGAGGCCACCGACGAGGAAATGTTCGAGCTGCTCGGTAAGGAGTTCGGTATCTCATGACCAGCACAGAGGCCAAGCTGCGGCACTTCCTCAAGGAGACCACCGAGGACCTGCGGCGCACTCGCCGCCAACTGGACAAGCTCCTGGCCACGCGCAGCGAACCCATCGCGATCGTCGGCATGGCCTGCCGGTACCCCGGCGGTGTGCGCAGCCCCGAGCAGCTGTGGGAACTCGTCGAGTCCGGCGGTGACGCGATCACCGACTTCCCCACCGACCGGGACTGGGGCGAGGTGCCGTCCAGCACCCGCTCCGGCGGATTCCTGCCCGACGCGGCCGAGTTCGACCCGGCGTTCTTCGGGATGTCCCCGAGGGAGGCGCTGGCCACCGATCCGCAGCAGCGGTTGCTGCTGGAGCTGGCCTGGGAGGCGCTGGAGCGCGCCGGGATCGTGCCCGGCACCCTCCGCCAGAGCCGGACCGGTGTGTTCGTCGGCGCGCTGCACCAGGACTACCAGTCGGTACTCGACCAGGTGCCCGATCTGCCCCCGGGTTCTCCGCGACGGGCAACGCGTGCAGCGTGATGTCCGGCCGCATCGCCTACACCCTGGGCCTGGAAGGCCCGGCGGTCACCATCGACACGGCGTGCTCCTCGTCGCTGGTCGCCCTGCACCAGGCCACGCTGGCGCTGCGGTCGGGGACTGCTCCCTTGCCCTGGCGGGCGGGGTGACCGTGATGTCCACGCCGTCGGCCTTCATCGACTTCACCCAGCAGGAAGGTCTGGCCCCCGACGGCCGGTGCAAGTCGTTCTCCGACGACGCCGACGGCACCAGCTTCTCCGAGGGCGCGGGCCTGCTCGTCCTGGAGCGGCTCTCGGACGCGACACGCAACGGACACCAGGTGCTGGCGCTCTTGCGGGGCTCGGCGGTCAACTCCGACGGGGCGTCCAACGGACTCACCGCGCCCAATGGCTCCGCTCAGCGCCGCGTGCTCAGCAGCGCCCTGGACAACGCCGGTCTGCGCCCGTCCGACGTGGATGTGGTCGAGGCGCACGGCACCGGGACGAGGCTGGGCGATCCGATCGAGGCCGGGGCGCTGCTGGCCACCTACGGTCAGGACCGTGAACGCCCCCTGCTGCTCGGCTCGTTGAAGTCGAACATCGGCCACACCCAGGCGGCGGCCGGGGTCGGCGGCGTGATCAAGATGGTGGCGGCGCTGCGGCACGGAATCGTCCCGGCGACGCTGCACGTGAGCCGGGCGAGCTCCCACGTGGACTGGGCGGACGGCGCCGTCGAACTGGTCACGGCCGCGCGGCCGTGGCCGGAGACCGACCGGCCACGGCGCGCCGGAGTGTCGTCGTTCGGCATCTCGGGCACCAACGCGCACGTGATCGTCGAGCAGGCCGCGCCACAGCCCCAGGCCGCGTCCCCGGGGGAGGGGCCCAGGGAAGAGGGGCCGAGCCCGTGGGTGCTGTCCGGCCAGGACGCGTCCGCGCTGCGCGAGCAGGCGAGGCTGCTCGACGCGCATCTGAAGGGCCGCACGCTGTCCGCCCGGGACATCGGCCGTGCACTGGCCCTCTCGCGCACGCACTTCACGTGGCGTGCCCTGGTCACCAGCCCCGAGGGCCTGCGCGCCCTCGCCGAGGGCGAACCGTCCGCGGACCTGGTGCGGGGAACGGCGCTGTCGGCGGCTGGTCCGGTGTTCGTGTTTCCGGGGCAGGGGGCGCAGTGGGTGGGGATGGCGGTGGCGTTGTGGGGGAATCGCCGGTGTTCGCCGCGGCGATGGAGGAGTGTGCGGTGGCGTTGGCTCCGTTGGTGGAGTGGTCGTTGGTGGATGTGTTGGGTGATGAGGTGGCGCTGGGGCGGGTGGATGTGGTGCAGCCGGTGCTGTTCGCGGTGATGGTGTCGTTGGCGCGGTTGTGGCGTTCGTTCGGGGTGGAGCCCGCGGCGGTGGTGGGGCATTCGCAGGGGGAGATCGCGGCGGCGTGTGTGGCGGGAGCGCTGTCGTTGGAGGACGCGGCCCGGGTGGTGTGTGTGCGGTCGAAGCTGATCGCACAGAGGCTTGCGGGGCGTGGCGGGATGGTGTCGTTCCCGCTGCCTCTGCCCGAGGTGGAGGACCTGATCGCGCCGTATGGCGACGCTCTGGTGGTGGCTGCGGTGAACGGTCCTGAGTCGGTGGTGGTCTCGGGGACGTCCGAGGCGGTTGCGGCCTTGGTGGAACGGGAGCCGCGGGCCCGGCGGATCGCGGTGGACTACGCCTCCCACTCCCCGGCGGTCCAGGGCCTTCGTGAGGAGTTGCTGGCGGCCCTGGGGCCGATCGCCCCCGCTGTGGGTACGGTCCCGGTCTACAGCTCGGTGACGGGTGGCCCGATCGACGGGCCGGCCATGGACGCGGAGTACTGGTACACCAACCTGCGGAAGCCGGTCGACTTCACCGGGGCCGTGTCGGCCCTGCTGGGAGCGGGCCGCCAGGTGTTCCTGGAGATGAGCCCGCACCCCGTACTCACCATGAGCGTCGAGCGGACCGCGGAAGCCGCCGGAGCGACGGTCGCCGCCCTGGGCACCCTGCGGCGCGGCGAAGGCGGTCCAGGCCAGTTCGTCCGCGCGCTGGGCAGCGCCCATGTGCATGGAGTGACGGTCGACTGGAAAGCCGTCTTCCCCGACGCCACTCACGTGGACCTGCCCACCTACGCCTTCCAGCGCAGTCGCTTCTGGCCCACGGATCCTGTCGGCGCCGTCGATGACACCCCGGTGGCGGAAGGCCCCCAGGACATGCTGGGCCTGGTCCGTGGGCATGTCGCCGCCGTGCTCGGCCATCGACGGGCCGCCGATGTCCCGGCGGACCGCGCCTTCTCCGACCTCGGACTCGACTCGCTGACCGCGACCCAGCTGCGCACGGCCCTCAGCGACGCGACCGGCCGCGACCTGCCGATCAGCCTCGCCTTCGACCACCCCACACCGGCCGCGGTCGCCGCGTTCCTGACCGGGGTCACCGACACCCCGGTCCGGCGCACGGTCGCCGCGGACGACGGCGATCCCGTGGTCATCGTCGGCATGGCGTGCCGGTACCCCGGCGGCGTCGCGGACCCCGAAGGGCTGTGGCGTCTCGTCGTCGACGAGCGGGACGTCGTGTCCGGATTCCCGACCGACCGCGGCTGGGATCTCGACCAGCTGATGCTGGCCAGTGCGACCACGCAGGGCGGGTTCCTGCACGACGCTGCCGGGTTCGACGCCGAGTTCTTCGGCATCAGCCCACGTGAGGCGCTTGCCATGGACCCCCAGCAGCGCGTGCTGCTGGAGACGGCGTGGGAGGCGGTGGAGCGGACCGGGATCGACCCGAGTACCTTGCGCGGCAGCGCGACCGGTGTGTTCGTGGGCGCGTCCCAGCAGGACTACCTGGGAGGGGCCGACGGGGAGAACGCGGGGCTCGGCGGTCTGGTCCTGACCGGCAAGATGTCCGCCGTGCTGTCCGGCCGCATCGCGTACACGCTGGACCTGAAGGGACCCGCGGTCACGGTGGACACCGCGTGTTCGTCGTCGCTGGTGGCGCTGCACATGGCCGCCCAATCCGTGCGCAGCGGGGAGAGCACCCTCGCCCTGGCGGGCGGTGTCGCCGTGATGGCGACGCCGTTCGCCTACGAGGAGTTCACCCATCAGGGCGGCCTGGCCGCGGACGGCCGGTGCAAGGCGTTCTCGGCGGAGGCGGACGGGACCGGCTGGGCCGAGGGTGCCGGGCTCGTGGTGCTGGAACGGCTGTCCGCCGCCACCCGCAACGGGCACCGGGTGCTCGCCGTGCTGCGTGGTTCGGCGGTCAACCAGGACGGCGCGTCCAACGGTCTGTCCGCTCCCAACGGGGTGGCACAGCAACGGGTGATCCGGCAGGCGCTGGCGAACGCGCGCCTGCGCCCACAGGACGTCGACATGGTCGAGGCGCACGGCACTGGTACGGTGCTCGGCGACCCCATCGAGGCCAACGCCCTGATCGCCGCGTACGGGCAGGACCGTGAACAGCCGCTGTGGCTGGGCTCGATGAAGTCGAACATCGGCCATGCCGCCGCGGCGGCGGGCATCGGCGGAGTGATCAAGACGGTGTCCGCGCTGGCGCACCGGCTCATGCCGCGCACCCTGCACGTGACCGAACCGGCGCCCGCCGTGGACTGGCCGGCCGGGGTCCGGGTGCTGACCGAAACACTGGCGTGGCCGGAGACGGACAGGCCACGTCGTGCCGGAGTGTCCTCGTTCGGCGTGTCCGGCACCAACGCGCACCTCATCCTCGAACAGGGGCCCGACCGCCCTGACGAGGCGTCTGCCGTCGACGACGGGCCGACCGGGGTGCCCTGGCCGCTCTCCGGGCGCACCCCTGAGGCCCTGCGGGCGCAGGCGGCCCGGCTGGCCGAGCACCTCCGTGACCGTCCCGACCTGCGTCCGGTCGATGTGGGCCTGTCGCTCACGACCTCGCGCACCGCTCTCGCCTGCCGTGCCGTGGCCTTCGGCCCGGACGACCTCGACCGGCTCGCCACCCAGGACCAGGCCATGCGCACCCTCGACTCCCGTCCGGTGTGGGTGTTTCCGGGGCAGGGGTCGCAGTGGGTGGGGATGGCGGTGGAGTTGTTGGGGTCGTCGCCGGTGTTCGCGGAGCGGTTGGGTGAGTGTGCGGATGCGTTGGCTCCGTTGGTGGAGTGGTCGTTGGTGGATGTGTTGGGTGATGAGGTGGCGCTCAGCCGTGTTGATGTGGTGCAGCCGGTGTTGTGGGCGGTGATGGTGTCGTTGGCGGAGGTGTGGCGGTCGTTCGGTGTGGTGCCTGGGGCGGTGGTGGGGCATTCGCAGGGGGAGATCGCGGCGGCGGTGGTGGCGGGGGTGTTGTCGTTGGAGGACGCCGCGCGGGTGGTGTGCGTGCGATCGAAGTTGATCGCGCAGGAGTTGGCCGGGCGTGGCGGGATGGTGTCGTTGCCGCTGCCTCTGGCCGAGGTGGAGGGGCTGGTCGCGCCGTTTGGTGATGGTCTTGTGGTGGCTGCGGTGAACGGTCCTGAGTCGGTGGTGGTCTCGGGGAGGTCCGAGGCGGTGGCGGCTTTGGTGGAGCGGGAGCCGCGGGCGCGGCGGATCGCGGTGGACTACGCCTCCCACTCCCCGGCGGTCCAGGGCCTTCGTGAGGAGTTGCTGGCGGCCCTGGGGCCGATCGCCCCCGCTGTGGGTACGGTCCCGGTCTACAGCTCGGTGACGGGTGGCCCGATCGACGGGCCGGTCATGGACGCGGAGTACTGGTACACCAATCTGCGCGAGCCGGTGAACTTCCATGGTGCGGTGTCGGGGCTGGTGGAGGGCGGGTCCCGGGTCTTCCTGGAGATGAGTCCGCATCCGGTGCTGACCACGTCGATCGAGGAGACGGCGGACACTGTCGCGCTGGGTACCCTGCGACGCGGGGAGGGAACACTCGACCGCGTGTACCGGGCGCTGGGGGAGGCGTACGCGCACGGCGTGTCCGTGGACTGGCGGCCCGCCTACCCCGGCGCCCGCGTGGTCGACCTGCCCACGTACGCCTTCCAGCACCAGCACTTCTGGGTCACCTCACCCCGTGACCGCGCCTCCGTCACGGACCGCTGGCGCCACCGGATCGACTGGTCCCCGCTGCCCGAGCCCCCGGCCGTAGCCGAACCGGGACGCTGGCTCGTGCTCGGCGCCACCGGCACCGCATGGACCGACGCGGTCGTGCGGGCGCTCGGCGAACAGACAGTCCGGGTGCCGGCGGAGGCACGGCGTGCGGAGCTCGCCGAGCGGCTGCGCGCTGAGCCATCCGCCGACGGGGTCCTCCTCATGCCCGGGACTCCCGTGGAGGCCGCGGCCATGCTGCAGGCCCTCGACGACGCCGGACTGGCCACCCCGACCTGGATCGCCACCCGCGCCGCGGTGGCCGTCGGCTCCGCCGACCCCCGGCCGCGGGTCGACCAGGCAGGAGTGTGGGGGCTGGGCCGGGTCGCCGCCTGGGAGTACCCCACCCACTGGGGTGGCCTGGTCGATCTCCCCGAGGAGGTGGACGAGGCGGCGGCCGCCAGGCTGCGGTCCCTGCTCACCGAGGAGAAGGCCGAGAACCAGGTGGCGATCCGGTCCACCGGGCTGTACGGGCGCAGGCTCGTCCGCGCGGCCCCCGAGGCGCCCGCCCGGGCCTGGACACCCGAGGGAACGGTCCTGATCACCGGTGGCACCGGCGGCCTCGGAGCGGAACTCGCCCGTTGGTCGGCGGGCCGTGGCGCCGACCACCTCATCCTGCTCAGCCGCCGCGGGCCCGACGCGCCCGGTGCCGAGGAGCTGCGCGAGGCGTGCGAACAGGCCGGTGCCCGCGTCACGTTCGTCGCGGCGGACGTCGCCGACCGGGAGCGGATGGCCGCCGTGTTCGACGAGCACCCGGTCACCAGCGTCTTCCACCTGGCCGCAAGCCTCGACGACGGTGTGCTGGACACGCTCACCCCCGATGGCTTCGCCACGGTCGCCAGGGCCAAGGTGCGCGGGGCCCAGGTGCTGGACGAGCTGACGCGCGGTCGCGGCCTGTCCGCCTTCGTGCTGTTCTCCTCGATATCCGGGGTGTTCGGGGTGCCCGGTCTCGGCGCGTACGCGGCGGCGAACGCCATGCTCGACGCCCTGGCCGTCTCCCGCCGGGCGGCCGGTGAACATGCCCTGGCCGTGGCTTGGGGCGCATGGGCGGGCGAGGGCCTGGCCACACATGTGGTCGGCGACGAACGGCTGCGCCGCATGGGCCTGACCGCCATGCCCGCCAAGGCCGCGCTGCTCGCGCTGGAACACGCGCTCAACCGCGAGGACACCACCCTCGCCGTGTTCGACGCCGACTGGGACCGCGTGCCCTCCCACACCCGCGACGGCCTCGGCACCCTGCTGCACGAGCTGCCCGAGGCCCGCCGCCCGGCGGCCGTGCCCAGGCCCGACGCGACCGACCTGCGCACCCTGCTCGCCGGGCTCGACGCGGCGCAGCGCACCGCCAAGGTGCGCGACCTCGTCCATGCCGAGGTCGCGGACGCGCTCGGTCACCACGACGCGGTGGCCGTCGACCCGCGCCGTGCCTTCAGCGAACTCGGCTTCGACTCGCTCACGTCGGTACGGCTGCGCAACCGGCTCACCGAACTCACCGGCCTGAGCATGCCCGTGACCGTGGTGTTCGACTTTCCCACGGTGACCGAGCTCGGCGAGCACCTCGCCGGACGGCTCGGCGGTGACGGCCCCGACGCCGGGGAACTGCTGGCCCGCCTGGAATCCCTGCTCGACGAGGCGGGGCCCGACGAGCTGGGCACGCTGCTGGGCGGCATGGAGGCACTGCTCAGCAGCCGACGCCCGCCGGCACTCGCCACGGACCACTTCGCCTCGGCGAGCGACGAGGAGATGTTCAGCTTCATCGACCAGGACCACGCCTAGGCCCGCCTCGCCTCGCTCGTGCCCCATCCCAAGGAGACTCCCGCGATGACCGCAGTCGACAACCAGATCCACACCTACCCGTTCGGCCCGCAGCTCGGACTCGACGAGGACCCCGGCTATGAACGATCCCGCCGTGCCGGTGCGCTGACCAGGGTGCAGATGCCCTACGGCAGCCCGGGCTGGCTGGTCACCCGCTACGACGACATCAAGGTCGTGCTGTCCGACCCCCGGTTCAGCCGCACGGCCACCCTGGGGAAGGACGTCGCGCGCAGTACGCCCGCGATCGAGACCGACATGTCCATCCTCTCCATGGACCCTCCGGACCACACGAGGCTGCGCAGGCTGGTGGCGCAGGCGTTCACCATGCGCCAGGTCGAGCAGCTGCGCCCGGCGATCGACGAGATCATCAACGAGCTGCTCGACCGGATCGAGGCGGACGGCACCACGGCGGACCTCGCCCAGGCACTGACCTGGCCCCTGCCGGTGCGGGTGATCTGCCGTCTGCTCGGTGTGCCGATCGGCGACCACGCGAGGTTCGCCCAGTGGACCGACGACATCATGTCGGTGGTCTCCACCGACCTCGAACTGATCAACAAGGCCAGGGACGGCCTCATCGCCTACCTCGCCGAGCTCATCGCCGAGCGCCGCGCCGCCCCCGCCGACGACCTGCTGAGCAGGCTGATACAGGCCAGGGACCAGGACCAGCGGCTCAGCGAGCAAGAACTCGTCGTCTTCGGCATGACCCTGCTGCTGGCCGGACACGAGACCACGGCCAACCAGATCGGCAACTTCCTCTTCCTGCTGCTGAGCCGCCCCGAGCTGTGGCAGCGGCTGGTCGACGACCCGGGGCTGGTGCCTCAGGCGGTCGAGGAGCTCCTGCGGTACACCCCGCTGGCCACGGCGGGCAACTTCCCCCGGATGGCCACCGAGGACGTCGAGCTGGGCGGCACCCTTGTGCGGGCGGGAGACGTGGTGATCGTGCACGTGGCCGCGGGCAACCGGGACGAGACCGTCTTCGAGCACGCCGACCGTATCGACTTCGACCGCGACGCGCGGGCCCACATAGCCTTCGGCCACGGCGCCCACCACTGCCTGGGCCACCAACTGGCCAGGGCGGAGCTCCAGATGGTGCTCACCACGCTGGTGCGCCGCTTCCCCGAACTGCGCCTGGCCGTCCCCGCCGACGAGGTGCCGTGGCGGATCGAACGACTGGTGAACGGCGTCAGCGCGCTGCCGGTCACCTGGTGACCCCGCGACCACGTCAACCCAACACAGCACACGCGACCAAGGACTCGGGCGGATGGCTGACCACGACAAGCTTCGCGATTACCTGCGGCTGGCGACCTCGGAACTGCACACCCTGCGCACCCGGGTGCGCGAGCTGGAGTCCGCGACACCCGAACCGCTCGCCATCGTGGGTATGGCCTGCCGGTATCCCGGCGGGGTCCGGACCCCCGAGGACCTGTGGGAGCTGGTGGCCGGCGAGGTGGACGCCACCTCGGACTTCCCCAGGGACCGCGGATGGCGGCTCGACCCGGGTGACAGCCTGACCGAGCGCGGGGCGTTCCTCGACGGGGCGGGCGATTTCGACCCGGCGTTCTTCGGCGTCTCACCGCGCGAGGCGCGGGGGATGGACCCGCAGCAGCGACTCGTGCTGGAGGTCGCCTGGGAGGCGCTGGAAGACGCCCGCATCGTCCCGGAAACGCTGCACGGCAGGCCGACCGGGGTGTTCGTCGGCGCTTCCCACCAGGGCTATGACACGCTCGCCGACGATGCCTCCGAGGTCATGATCGGCAATGTGTCCAGTGTGATCTCCGGACGTGTCGCCTACACGCTCGGCCTGAACGGTCCCGCGCTCACCGTCGACACGGCCTGCTCGTCCTCGCTGGTGGCGTTGCATCTGGCGGGGGAGTCGCTGCGCCGCGGGGAGTGCGACCTCGCCCTGGCCGGTGGTGTCGCGGTACAGGCGGTCCCCGCGCTGTTCGTGGAGTTTTCGCGGCAGCGGGGGTTGGCGGTGGATGGTCGGTGCAAGTCGTTTGGGGAGGGTGCGGATGGGACGGGGTTTTCCGAGGGTGCGGGGTTGGTGGTGTTGGAGCGGTTGTCGGATGCGGTGGCTTCGGGGCGTCGGGTGTTGGCGGTGGTGCGGGGTTCTGCGGTGAATCAGGATGGGGCGTCGAATGGGTTGACGGCGCCGTCGGGGGTGGCGCAGGAGCGGGTGATTCGGGCGGCGTTGGCTTCGGGTGGGTTGTCGGTGGGGGATGTGGATGTGGTGGAGGGGCATGGGACGGGGACGGTGTTGGGGGATCCGATCGAGGCGGGTGCGTTGGTGGGGACGTATGGGCGGCGGGTGGGTGGTGAGCCGTTGTGGTTGGGGTCGGTGAAGTCGAATATCGGTCATGCGCAGGCGGCTGCGGGGGTGGCTGGTGTGATCAAGATGGTGATGGCGTTGCGGTGTGGGGTGTTGCCGCGGTCGTTGCATGTGGAGGTGCCTTCTTCGAAGGTGGAGTGGGGATCGGTGCGGGTGTTGACGCAGGCGCGTGCGTGGCCTGTGGCGGACCGCCCCCGCCGCGCCGCCGTCTCCTCCTTCGGGGTGTCCGGTACGAACGCGCACCTGATCCTCGAACAGGCCGAACCGGAACCCCTCCGGCGGGACCCGGTCGACGCCGGGGTGTTGCCGTATCCGCTGTCCGCACGCAACGACGTCGGGGTCCGGGAGCAGGCACGGCGGTTGCGTGAGCACCTGAAGCGCCATCCCGAGGCCGACCTCGGGGACGTGTCCCACTCGCTCGCCACGACGCGGACCATGTTTCCGCACCGCGCGGTACTGGTCGCCGCGGACCGCGATGAACTGGACGAACTCCTGGGCGCCTGCGCGGTCGGCGAACCCCGTGGCGCGGTGGTCACGGGGAAGGCGATCTCCACGGGCCGTCCGGTGTGGGTGTTTCCGGGGCAGGGGTCGCAGTGGGTGGGGATGGCGGTGGAGTTGGTGGGGTCGTCGCCGGTGTTCGCGGAGCGGTTGGGTGAGTGTGCGGATGCGTTGGCTCCGTTGGTGGAGTGGTCGTTGGTGGATGTGTTGGGTGATGAGGTGGCGCTCAGCCGTGTTGATGTGGTGCAGCCGGTGTTGTGGGCGGTGATGGTGTCGTTGGCGGAGGTGTGGCGGTCGTTCGGTGTGGTGCCTGGGGCGGTGGTGGGGCATTCGCAGGGGGAGATCGCGGCGGCGGTGGTGGCGGGGGTGTTGTCGTTGGAGGACGCCGCGCGGGTGGTGTGCGTGCGATCGAAGTTGATCGCACAGGAGTTGGCCGGGCGTGGCGGGATGGTGTCGTTGCCGCTGCCTCTGCCCGAGGTGGAGGGGCTGGTCGCGCCGTTTGGTGATGGTCTTGTGGTGGCGGCGGTGAACGGTCCTGAGTCGGTGGTGGTGTCGGGGACGTCCGAGGCGGTGGCGGCTTTGGTGGAGCGGGAGCCGCGGGCGCGGCGGATCGCGGTGGACTACGCCTCCCACTCCCCGGCGGTCCAGGGCCTTCGTGAGGAGTTGCTGGCGGCCCTGGGGCCGATCGCCCCCGCTGTGGGTACGGTCCCGGTCTACAGCTCGGTGACGGGTGGCCCGATCGACGGGCCGGTCATGGACGCGGAGTACTGGTACACCAATCTGCGCGAGCCGGTGAACTTCCAGGGAGCGGTGTCGGCCTTGCTGGCCGACGGCTACGGCACGTTCGTCGAACCCAGTCCCCACCCGGTGCTGACCACGGCCGTCGAACAGACCGCCGGGGACACCGAGATCGCCGTCGTGGGCACACTGCGCAGGCAGTCCGGTGGCATCGCGCAGATGCTGCGGGCCGCGGCGCAAGCCTGTGCCCTCGGAATCGACGTGGACTGGAGCGCGGCGCTTCCGACCGGCGTCCGGCAGGTGGATCTGCCCACCTACCCGTTCGCCGATGAACGGTTCTGGCTGGACGGCGGCTCCGCCCGTGGTGATGTGTCCGCGGTCGGCCTGGCACCGGTGGACCACGGACTGCTCGGCGCGAAGGCCGACATGGCGGCCTCCGGCGAACTCGTACTGTCCGGGTCGCTGTCGCTCGCCTCGCATCCATGGCTGGCCGACCACACCGTGCGCGGCTCGGTGATCCTCCCCGGTGCCGCCTTCGTCGAGCTGGTCGTCCGAGCGGGCGACGAGGTGGGCCGCCCGGCCGTCGAGGAACTCACCCTCCACGCGCCGCTGGCCATCCCGGCGGACGGGCGGGTGGACGTGCAGGTGACAGTGGCCACCGACGGTCACGTCCAGGTCCACTCCCGGACAGCCGGATCGGACTGGACCCACCACGCGAGCGCGGTCACCACCGACCGGCCGGGCGAGGCGCCGGTCTGGCGGAGCTGGCCGCCGGAACCGGCGGAAGCGGTGGACATCGAACGGTTCTACGAGACTCTGGAGGACAACGGTCTGGACTACGGGCCGGCCTTCCGTGGTGTACGGGCCATGTGGCGGTCCGAGGACGCGTACTACGCCGAGGTGGCGCTGCCGGACGAGGCGCCGGAGGCCGCGTTCGTACTGCACCCCGCACTGCTCGACTCCGCACTGCAGGTGATGGCCTTCGCGGCGGCGGAGCCCGGCCGCACATCCCTCCCCTTCGCCTGGTCGGGGATTTCCGTGCACGCCTCCGGAGCCCGGTCGTTGCGCGTGCGTGTCGCCGCGACGCGGGCCGGGGACATCTCGGTGCTGGCCACCGATCCGGCGAACGCGCCGGTGGTCACCGTGGACCGGGTGCGCTCCCGCACGCTCCGCGCCGACCAGCTCGATCCCCCGCTGACCGGCCTGCTCTCCCGCCTGGAGTGGACCCCCGTGGAAGCCGACCGGCCGGCCGTGGATCCCGGCCCCACCGTGCGGTACGAGTGCGGGGTCGCGGACTCGCCGATCGAGGTGGCGAACCAGGCGCTGGAGGCCGTCCAGGAGTGGCTGCGGCACGAGGGCCGGCCGGACTCCCGTCTGGTCGTGCTGACGCGTGGCGCGGTATCGACCGGCCCCGACGACACGGTCTCCGCCCTCTGCCAGGCACCGGTGTGGGGACTGGTGCGCTCGGCGCAGGCCGAACACCCCGGGCGGCTGGTCATCGTCGACATCGACGACGGGTCGGACGACGCCCTCTGCGCCGCTCTCGCGACCGGTGAGCCACAGCTCGCCCTGCGCCGCGGCGCGATCCTGGCCCCCGGTTGGTGAGTGCCCGGGGCGAAGGTGACCCCCCGCGGATTCCGTCCGACGGGACGGTCCTGGTGACCGGTGGAACCAGCGGCCTCGGCGCCCTGGTCGCCCGTCATCTGGCCATGCGGCACGGGGTCCGGCACCTCGTCCTCGTCAGCCGGTCCGGACCGCGGGCCGACGGCGTGGCCGAGCTGATCGCCGAACTCGGGGAACTGGGCGCGCGGGCCGAGGCGGTCGCCTGCGATGTCGCCGACCGGGACCAGGTCCGCGCGGTGCTCGAGGGCATCGACGAGTTCCCGCTCGCCGGTGTCGTGCACGCCGCGGCCGTACTCGACGACGGTGCCATCACCTCGCTGACCCCCGACCGGCTGCGCTCCGTCGCCGCACCGAAGGTCCACGGAGCGCTGCATCTGCACGAGCTCACCGAGGGCATGGACCTGCGGCTGTTCGCCTTGTTCTCCTCAGCGGCCGGAATCCTCGGCTCCCCGGGACAGGCGAACTACGCGGCGGCCAACGCCTTCCTCGACGCACTGGCCACCCGGCGGCGTGCGGCCGGACTCGCCGGGCACTCCCTCGCCTGGGGCCTGTGGGAGCAGACGACATCGCTGACCGCCCCGGTCCAGGCCACCCGCCCCCGGGCCGCGGTCGGCGCCCTGTCGACGGCCGAGGGCCTTGCGCTGTTCGACCGCGTGCTGGGCGGCACCGACCCGGTGGCCGTGCCGGTCAGGATGGCGCCGGTCGCCCGTGGCCCGGTGCGTCCGGCGGCCGCCGCCGTGGTCGCCGAGCCGGACTTCGCCGCGCGCGTGGCCGCGCTGGGTCCCGCCGAGCGCGGCCGCGAACTGCTGAAGCTGGTGCGCGAGCAGGCCGCGTCGATCCTCGGGTTCGCCGGGCGTGAGGAGATCGACCCGCGGCAACCGTTCCTGAAGGCCGGGTTCGACTCCCTCACGGCCGTCGAACTGCGCAACCGGCTCAACACCATCACCGGTCTGCGGCTGCCGGCCACCACGACCTTCGACTTTCCGACCCCCGAGGCACTCGCCGGGAAACTGGCCGCGGAACTGGCCTCGGCCACCGGCCCCGAAGAGGCGCTGCTGGCCGCCCTGGACCACCTCGAGTCGGTACTCGCCGCGCCGTCGACCGACGAGGCGCTGCGCACCGTCCTGGCTGACCGCGTGGCGAAGCTGCACGCGCGCGGCGACACCGCGCCGCAGCACTCCGCCGCGCGGCTGCGGGATGCCGGCGCCGACGAACTCTTCGACTTCATCCACAACGAGCTCGGCATGAAGTAGAGCCGTTCCCCGCCCTCTCACACCCGTCTCACGGAGATCTCCCGCTTATGCCGAACGAGGATGAACTGCTCAACCACCTGCGCTGGGTCACGGCCGAACTGCACGAGGCCCGCGAGCGCCTGAAGGAGTACGAGTCGGCCACTCGCGAGCCGCTGGCGATCGTGGGCATGGCCTGCCGGTACCCCGGCGGGATCAGCTCACCCGAGGAGCTGTGGCAGCTCGTCGCCGACGAGCGCGACGCCATCACACCGCTGCCCACCGACCGGGGCTGGACCCTGGACGGGCTCCTGGACGACGACCCCGCCAGCCGTGGCAAGTCCTACGTCGGACACGGTGGTTTCCTCACCGACGGCGACTGGTTCGACGCCGAGCACTTCGGCATCTCGCCCAGGGAGGCGCTGGCCACCGACCCGCAACACCGCGTGCTGCTGGAACTGGCGTGGGAGGCCCTGGAACGGTCGGGCATCGCCCCGGACTCGCTGCGTGGCAGCCGGACGGGCGTGTTCACGGGGGTCATGTACCACAACTACGTCGACCGCCTCACCAGCGTCCCCGACGAGCTGGAGGGATACCTCGGCACCGGCAACTCCGGTGGCGTCGCCTCCGGCCGCATCGCCTACACCCTGGGCCTGGAAGGGCCTGCGGTGACCCTCGACACCACGTGCTCGTCCTCGCTGGTGGCGTTGCATCTGGCGGGGGAGTCCCTGCGCCGCGGGGAGTGCGATCTCGCGCTCGCCGGCGGGGCGACGCAGATGTTCACTCCTGCCGCCTTCGTGGAGTTTTCGCGGCAGCGGGGGTTGGCGGTGGATGGTCGGTGCAAGTCGTTTGGGGAGGGTGCGGATGGGACGGGGTTTTCCGAGGGTGCGGGGTTGGTGGTGTTGGAGCGGTTGTCGGATGCGGTGGCTTCGGGGCGTCGGGTGTTGGCGGTGGTGCGGGGTTCTGCGGTGAATCAGGATGGGGCGTCGAATGGGTTGACGGCGCCGTCGGGGGTGGCGCAGGAGCGGGTGATTCGGGCGGCGTTGGCTTCGGGCGGGTTGTCGGTGGGGGATGTGGATGTGGTGGAGGGGCATGGGACGGGGACGGTGTTGGGGGATCCGATCGAGGCGGGTGCGTTGGTGGGGACGTATGGGCGGCGGGTGGGTGGTGAGCCGTTGTGGTTGGGGTCGGTGAAGTCGAATATCGGTCATGCGCAGGCGGCTGCGGGGGTGGCTGGTGTGATCAAGATGGTGATGGCGTTGCGGTGTGGGGTGTTGCCGCGGTCGTTGCATGTGGAGGTGCCCTCGTCGAAGGTGGAGTGGGGATCGGTGCGGGTGTTGACGCAGGCGCGTGCGTGGCCTGTGGCGGACCGCCCCCGCCGCGCCGCCGTCTCCTCCTTCGGGGCGTCGGGTACGAACGCGCACCTGATCCTGGAACAGGCCGAACCGGAACCCGCCGCGCGGCCCGAGGCACCGGGTCC
This sequence comes from Streptomyces violaceusniger, assembly GCA_005405945.1. GTDB lineage: Bacteria > Actinomycetota > Actinomycetes > Streptomycetales > Streptomycetaceae > Streptomyces > Streptomyces violaceusniger. The sequence continues at coordinate 713,802 of BJHW01000001.1, read as the reverse complement.
CGGCACCGGGCCGTCCCGGCCGGACAACGCCGTGGTGCCCTTGGTGCTCACGGCCAGCACCCCGGCGGCGCTGCGGGCGCAGGCCGAACGGCTGCTCGACGTCGTCGACCACGGCCTGGCCGACCACGACCTGATCGACCTCGCCCGTGCGCTGAGCACCACCAGGGCGACGCTGCGCACCCGCGCGGTGTCGGTCGTGAGCACCGTCGCCCAGGCGCGCGCCGCCCTGCGTGCCGTGGCCGACGGTCAGCCCAGCGCCGACGTCGTCGCCGGCACCGCCCGTGCGGAGGCGCACGACGCCGTGTTCGTGTTCCCGGGGCAGGGGGCGCAGTGGGTGGGGATGGCGGTGGCGTTGTGGGGGGAATCGCCGGTGTTCGCCGCGGCGATGGAGGAGTGTGCGGTGGCGTTGGCGCCGTTCGTGGAGTGGTCCGTGGCGGATGTGTTGGGTGATGAGGTGGCGCTGGGGCGGGTGGATGTGGTGCAGCCGGTGCTGTTCGCGGTGATGGTGTCGTTGGCGCGGTTGTGGCGTTCGTTCGGGGTGGAGCCCGCGGCGGTGGTGGGGCATTCGCAGGGGGAGATCGCGGCGGCGTGTGTGGCGGGAGCGCTGTCGCTGGAGGACGCCGCGCGGGTGGTGTGCGTGCGGTCGAAGCTGATCGCACAGGAGTTGGCCGGGCGCGGCGGGATGGTGTCGCTGCCGCTGCCCCTGGCCGAGGTGGAGGACCTGCTCGCGGCCCGGGACGCGGAGCTGTCGATCGCGGCGGTCAACGGCCCGTTCTCGGTGGTCGTATCCGGCGCGCCCGAGGACCTCGACGAGCTGATGTCCCACTGCGTACGAGAAGACGTAGCCGCCCGGCGGATCGACGTGGACTACGCCTCCCACTCCGCGCAGGTCGACATCCTCGCCGACGAGCTGCTGCGCGCCCTGGACACCATCACTCCCCGCCAGGCCACGGTGCCGTTCTTCTCCACGGTGACCGGGCGGTTCGAGCCCACCGCCGCGTTGGACGCCGAGTACTGGCTGCGGAACCTGCGCCGACCCGTTCGCCTCGACTCCGCGGTACGTGGCCTCGCCGATGCGGGCTTCGACACGTTCATCGAGGTCAGCAGCCATCCCGTGGTGCTGCCAGGGGTGCAGGACACACTCGCGGACAAAGGCGTTCCCGCGACGACGGTGGGCACGCTGCGCCGCCGGTCCGGTGGCATGGACCAGTTTCTGCGTGCGCTGTCCGCGGCGTTCGCCGGTGGCGCGGCGGTGGACTTCGGACCGCTGTGGGCGGACCGCCCGCCCGCCTTCGTCGACCTGCCCACCTACGCCTTCCAGCGTGAGCGCTACTGGCTCACCGACGCCGGGGCGGCGACGTGTCCACGGTCGGCCTGGCCGGTGCCGAACACGGCCTGCTCGGCGCGGTGCTGGAGGTCGCCGAGACCGGGGACACCGTGCTGACCGGCTCGTTGTCCATCGACTCCCACCCCTGGCTGGTCGATCACACCGTGCTCGGCTCGGTGATGTTCCCCGGCGCGGGCTTCGTGGAGATGGTGCTCAGGGCGGCGGACGAGGCCGACTGCGGGCGCATCGAGGAACTGACCCTGCACACACCGCTGGTGTTCGAAGGCCATGAGCGGGTCGACGTCCAGGTGGCCGTGGGAGGCGACCGCGCCGGGCGCCGCGAGGTGACGGTGCACTCGCGCGCGGCGGGCACCTCGACGGCATGGGTGCTGCACGCGACCGCGACCGTGGCCCGCGAACCCGCCCCGGCACCCCCGGGCTGGGAGGCATGGCCACCCCCGGGCGCCGTCGAGGCGGACCTGGGCGACTTCTACGACGCCCTCGCGGCGGACGGCCTCCGGTACGGGCCGATGTTCCAGGGGGTGCGACGGGTGTGGCGCGAGGGGGAGGTGCGCTACGCGGAGATCGCCCTGCCGGAAGGGGCCTCCCCGAGGGCTTCGTGCTCCATCCCGTCCTGCTGGACGCGGCACTGCAGGTGATGGCGCACGGCAGCCTGGCGGAGGGCGAGACGTTCCTGCCGTTCACCTGGTCGGACATCTCGGTGTCCGCCTCCGGCGCCCGCGCGCTGCGGATGCGGATGGAGCCCCGGGGCGACAGCGGTGTGTCATTGCTGGCCACCGACTCCCTGGGCGTCCAGGTGCTGGCTATCGGCGAGGTCGTCACCATGAAGCTCCCCGCCGGCAGGCCGATGTCCACCCACCGCGGATCGACCGCGAAGCTGCTGCGCGTCGACTGGGTACCGGCGCCCGTGGACACCCGGATACCGGCGCCCGCGGACACCTCGCCCCCGCCGAGGACGGCCGTCCTTCCGGGTTGGCCGGAGCCCGACGAATCCGCCCCGTCCCCCTTCGACGGTCTCGACGCCCACCCGTACGCCGGACTGGACACGCTGGCGGCCGCGATGGGCACCGGCACCGTGCCCGATGCCGTACTGCTGCCTCTCGTGCCGCGGTCCGGCGACGCGGTGGCCGACGGGTACGAGCTCACCGGACACGCCATGGCCGCCATCCGGACGTGGCTGTCCGACGACACATTCGCCGACGCGACGCTCGCGTTCGTGACCAGGGGAGCGTTCCCGGCCGGCCAGCGCCGGGGGCCCGATCCGGCCGCGGCCGCCGCCGCGGGGTTCATCCGTTCGGCGCAGAGCGAGCACCCGGGGCGCTTCCTGGTCATCGACCTCGATCCCGACGCCGATCCGCCGGCGCTGCCGCCCGCCGCCGCCGTCGTCGTCGTCCCCGGTGACGAACCCGTCGTCGCCGTGCGGGGCGACGGGCTGTTCGTGCCCCGTCTCGCGGAGCACGCCCCCTTCCCGCCCTCACCGTGCCGGCGGACGCCGAGGCGTGGAGCGTGGACCTGGACTCCGCGCACACCCTGGACGACCTGGGCATCGTGCCCGCGCCCGACGCGCTGGCGCCACTGGGGGAGGGCCAGGTTCGCCTGGCCGTACGCGCGATGGGCGTCAACTTCCGGGAAGTCCTGGTCGCCCTCGACGTGGTGCCCGGTGGGGACCGGCCCGCGGGCGGCGAGGCGGCCGGTGTGGTCACCGAGGTCGGGCCGGGCGTCACCGGCCTCTCGGTCGGCGACCGGGTGATGGGGCTGGTCACCGGCGCCTACGCCGGGCCGGTCGCCGTGGCCGACCACCGCACGCTGGTGCCGTTGCCCACCGGCTGGACGTACGCCCAGGGAGCGGCGGCGCCGGTCGCCTTCCTCACCGCCTACTACGGGCTCACCGACCTCGGAGGCGTCCGCCCCGGTGACCGGGTGCTGATCCACGCGGCGGCCGGCGGCGTCGGTATGGCCGCCGTACAGATCGCACGGCACCTGGGGGCCGAGGTATTCGCCACGGCCGGCCCGGCGAAGTGGTCCGAGGTGCGGGCCGCCGGTGTCAGCGCCTCCCATCTGGCGTCCTCGCGGACCACCCGGTTCGAGCACGCCTTCCGGGAGGTGCTCGGAGAGAGCCGGATCGATGTCGTACTGAACTCGCTGACCGGCGAGTTCGTCGACGCCTCCCTGCGGCTGACCGCCGAGGGAGGCCGGTTCCTGGAGATGGGCAAGACCGATATCCGCGACGCCGACGAGGTCGGGCTGCACCACCCCTCGGTGCGCTACCGGGCGTTCGACCTGGTCCTCGACGCCGGTGCCGACCGGATCCAGGCGATGCTGGCCGAACTGGCCGCCCTGATCGGGCGGGGCGCGCTGACCCCGCTGCCGGTCCGCGCGTGGGACGTCCGCCGCGCCGCGGAGGCGCTGCGGTACGTCAGCCAGGCGCGCCACGTCGGCAAGGTCGTCCTCACCGTGCCCCGGCCATGGGATCCGGCGGGGACGGTGCTGCTCACCGGCGCGAGCGGCACGCTGGGCGGCGTACTCGCCCGGCACCTGGTCGCCGAGCGCGGGGTCCGGCATCTGCTGCTGCTCAGCCGCCGGGGCGGGGACGCGGAGACAGCCGCCGCGCTGGAGGCGGAGCTCACCGCCCTCGGCGCGTCCTCGGTGACCTTCGCGGCCTGTGACGTCGCCGACCGGGAGGCGGTGCGCGGCGTCCTGGCCGCGATACCGCCGCAGCGTCCCCTCACCGCCGTCGTGCACGCCGCCGGTACCCTCAGCGACGGTCTGGTCGGGTCGCTCGACCGGACCGACGTCGATGCGGTGTTCCGCCCCAAGGTCGACGGCGCCGCGGTACTCGACGAGCTGACCCGGCCGGACGACCTCGCGGGCTTCGTGATGTTCTCCTCGGCGGCGGGCGTCACCGGCAACGCCGGACAGGCGAACTACGCCGCCGCCAACGCGTTCCTCGACGCACTGGCCGCACGCAGGGCCGCCGAGGGCCTGCCCGCACAGTCGCTGGCCTGGGGGCTCTGGGCGGACACCAGCGAACTGACCGCGACGCTCAGCGAGACCGGCCGGGCGCGAATCGCCCGTTCCGGTGTTCGCGCGCTGTCCGCGGCGGCCGCGCTCGACCTGTTCGACCGGGCACTCTCCCGCGACGAGGCACTGCTGCTGCCCATCGACGTCGATCCGTCCGGCGAGACGGAACCGCCGCCGCTGTGGCGCGACCTGGTGCGCCGCCGGGTCCGCCGGGTGGTCGCCGCGACGCCCGTGGCCGAGACCTCGACCGCCGACCTGCTGGCCGATGTCCCCGCCGCCGAGCGGGTACAGGTGCTGACCGACCTGGTGTGTGCGCACACGGCCGCGGTTCTCGGACACGACGCCGACCGGGTGGACCCGCTGAGGGCGTTCGGCGAGATCGGTTTCGACTCGCTCAGCGCGGTCGAACTGCGCAACCGCCTCAACGCGGCCACGGGGCTCCGGCTGCCCGCCACGACGGTGTTCAGCCACCCCAGCCCCCAGGCGCTGGCCCGGAAGCTGGCCGCCGAGCTGTTTCCCGAGGCCGACGCGCCCGAGGCCGAGGCGCCTCAGGCCGACGCGGCTTCGGAGCAGGCCGGGGAGGAGCGAAGGCGCGACGGGGCGCTGACCGACGTGGACATCGACGGCCTCGGCGTGGAGGAGCTGATGTCCCTCGCGCTCGGCACGGCCGAACCGCACACATCCGAAGGATGACCGACATGACCGTCTCACCCGACCGCCTCGTCGACGCGCTGCGCTCATCGGTCAAGGAGGCCGAGCGACTACGGGAGCACAACCGGGCCCTGACCGAAGCGGCCACGGAGCCGATCGCCGTGGTGGCGATGGCCTGCCGGCTGCCCGGCGGCGCCGACTCGCCGGAGAAGCTGTGGCAGCTGGTCGACTCCGGCGCGGACGTGCTCACGCCGCTGCCCCGGGACCGGAACTGGGATCTGGAGTCCCTCAGCCCCTTCGTCACGGACGCCTACTTCGTCGACGACGTGGGCGGATTCGACGCGAACCTGTTCGGCATCTCCCCCGTGAAGCGGCCGCGATGGACCCTCAGCAGCGGCTGCTGTTGGAGGCCGCCTGGGAGGTGTTCGAACGCGCCGGGTTCGCGCCCGACGCGCTGCGGGACAGCGGCACGGGCGTATTCGTCGGCGCGGGACCGGGCGACTACCTGATCCGCCTCCTGGACAACCCGGACGCCGCGGAGGGCTATGTCGCCACCGGTACCGCGCCGAGCGTCACCTCCGGGCGGATCGCCTACACCTTCGGCCTGCGTGGGCCCGCCGTCACCGTCGACACCGCCTGCTCCTCGGGCCTGGTCGCCCTGCATCTGGCCACCCAGGCGCTGCGCACGGGCGACTGCTCGAAGGCGCTGGTCGCCGGCGTCTCGGTGATGTCCGCGCCCTACGGCTTCGTCGAAATCGCCAAGCAGGGCGGCCTGGCCGCCGACGGACGCTGCAAGGCGTTCGCCGACGCCGCCGACGGCACCAACTTCGGCGAGGGCGTCGCGGCGGTGCTCGTCGAGCGGCTGTCCGACGCCCAGCGGCTCGGACATCCGGTACTCGCCGTGGTGCGAGGGTCCGCGATCAACCAGGACGGCGCCTCCAACGGGCTGTCCGCGCCCAACGGCGCCGCGCAGGAGGAGGTGATCCGGCAGGCACTCGCCGACGCGGGGGTCCGTGCCGACGAGGTCGACGCCGTCGAGGCGCACGGTACGGGCACCACCCTGGGCGACCCGATCGAGGCGGACGCCCTGCTGGCCACCTACGGCCGGAACCGCGAGCACCCCCTGTGGCTGGGCTCGGTGAAGTCCAATGTCGGGCACACGCAGTCGGCCGCCGGTCTGGTCGGCCTGATCAAGATGGTGCAGGCGCTGCGCGCGGGCCGGCTGCCGAAGACCCTGCACGCCGACCGGCCGTCCCGGCATGTCGACTGGTCCACCGGACCGGTGCGCCTGCTGCGCGAGGCCCGGCCGTGGCCCGCCGCCGACCGCCCGCGCCGGGCCGGTATCTCCTCGTTCGGGATCAGCGGGACCAATGCGCACGTCATCGTCGAGAGCGTTCCCGCGCCCGGGGAACGGCCCCGCACCGAGCTCTCCGGCCCGGTGCCGTTCATCCTGTCCGGCAGGACCGACAGCGCCCTGCGGGCCCAGGCGGCCCGGCTGCGCGCGCATCTGCTCGAGCGCGAGGAGCCGCTCGCCGATGTCGCGTTCACGCTGGCGACCACGCGCGCGCGGTTTCCGCACCGGGCCGTACTGCCGGTGCGGAGCCGTGCCGAGGCGCTCGAGGCGCTGCACGCCGTCGCCCTGGGGGAGCGGGCGCTCGGCGCCGTCCGCCCGCCCCGCCGGGAGCGGGTCGCGTTCGTCTTCCCCGGACATGGCTCCCAGTGGACCGCGATGGGCGCTCGGCTGTGGGACGAGTCACCGGTGTTCGCCGAGGCCATGCGGGAGTGTGAGCAGGCGCTGTCCGCGTACGTCGACTGGCCGCTGCGGGAGGCGCTGTCCGACGAGCGGGCGCTGGCCCGGGCCGAGGTCGTACAGCCGGCGCTGTGGGCGGTCATGGTCTCGCTCGCCGCGCTGTGGCGCTCGTTCGGTGTCGAGCCCGCCGCGGTGATCGGCCATTCCCAGGGCGAGATCGCCGCCGCCTGCGTCAGCGGTGGCCTGTCCCTGGAGGACGGCGCCCGTGTCGTGGCGCTGCGCAGCCGCCTCATCCACGAGCGGCTGTCCGGGCGCGGGGCGATGATGACGGTGATGGCCTCGCCGGACCGTGTGCGCGAACTGCTGGCGGACGACGGGACGGACGCCGTGTCCATCGCGGCCGTCAACGGGCCGCAGAACGTGACCGTCTCCGGTGACCCGGCGGCGCTGGACGCCATCGAGCGCCGGCTGTCCGCCGCCGGGATCATGCGCTGGCGGCTCGCCGGGGTGGACTTCGCCGCCCACTCGCCCCATGTCGACGGGATCGAGGCCGATCTGCTGGAGGCGCTGGCACCGGTGCGGCCCCGTCCGGGGAAGGTGCCGTTCTACTCCACGGTGACCACCTCCCGCCTGGACACCGAGGAGCTGGACGCCGGGTACTGGTGCCGCAACCTGCGGCGGACGGTGAACTTCGCCGACACGGTGGACGTCCTCGTGACGGACGGACACGGGATCATGGTCGAGGTCAGCCCGCACCCGGTGCTCGCGCACATCACCGCCGCGGGCCCGGTGCTGGACACCCTGCGCCGCGACGACGGCGGGCTGCACCGGATGCTTGCCTCGCTGGCCGCCGCCGACCTGCACGGCCTGCCGGTGGACTGGACCGCGGCGCTGCCCGAGGCCCGCGCCGTGGACCTGCCGACGTACCCGTTTCAGCGCGAGCGCTACTGGGTGGCCCCCGAGGAGCGGACGACCGGGGACCCCGCACCCGCGGCGAGCCCCCTCGACCGGTTGCGGTACCGGACCGACTGGACGCCGCTGCGGCTGTCCGCCGATCCGGTCCTGGCCGGTACCTGGCTGGTCGTCATGGACGGGGCCGACGCCTGGTCCGACAGCGTCCTCGACGCGCTGCGGCGGTACGGCGCCGAGGTGGTCGTCCGGGCGCCGGGCGAGCTCGACCTCGCCGCCGTACCCAAGCCGACCGGCGTCCTCGCGCTGCTGGCCCACGACGAGGACCCCGAGCCGGACCACCCCGCCGTTCCCGCGGGCTTCGCCCGGACCGTGCGGCTGGTGCGGCAGTTGGGCGCGGCGGGCGTCGAAGCACCGCTGTGGTGTGTGACCAGGGACGCGACACGATCCCCGGCGCAGGCGATGACCTGGGGATTCGGCAGGGTGGCCGGGTTCGAGCGGCCGCGCGCCTGGGGCGGTCTCATCGACCTGCCGCAGCCGCTGGACGACACCGGCCAACGCCGGATCGCCGCCGTGCTGCTGGGCGACACCCACGAGGACCAGGTCCGCATCGACCGCACCGGAGCGTTCGGACGGCGGATCGTGCGCGCCCCCGTGGATCCGGAGGGCGGAGGAGACTGGCAGGTCCGCGACACCGCCCTGGTGACCGGTGGCACCGGAGGGCTCGGCAGCCATGTCGTGCGGTGGCTGGCGGCCGAGGGCGCGGAGCACGTGATCGTGGTGAACAGGCGCGGGACGGACGCTCCCGGCGCGCACGAACTGGCCGCGGACCTCGCCGACTCGGGCACGCGACTCAGCATCGTCCCCTGCGACCTGTCCGACCGCGCCGCCCTCGCCCGGGTGATCGACTCCATCGACCCGGCGGCACCGCTGCGCACCGTGGTGCACACCGCCGCCGTACTGGACGACGCCGCGATCGACACCCTGACCATGGAACAGTTCGACCGGGTCCTGGCGGTCAAGGCACGGGGCGCGGCCAACCTGCACGAGCTCACCCGCGACCTGGACCTCGACGCGTTCGTGCTGTTCTCCTCGCTCGCCGGCACGGTCGGCGCCGCGGGCCAGGGCACCTACGCACCGGCCAACGCCTACCTGGACGCGCTGGCCGAACAGCGGCGGGCCGAGGGACTGCCGGCCACGTCGATCGGCTGGGGGGTGTGGGCCGGGGACGGAATGGGCGACGGCCCCCTCGGAGAGGCCGCGCGACGGCACGGAGTACCGGGAATGTCCCCGCGGGACGCCACGGCGGCGATGCGGACGGCAGTGGAACACGGCGACGCCGCAATCGTGCTGGCCGACATCGAGTGGGACCGCTACCACACGGCGGTCACCGCGTCCCGGCCGAACCCGGCGCTCTCGCGGATCCCCGAGGTCAGGTCGCTGCTCACCACCGAGACCGCTCCGGCGGAGGCCACCGATCCGCTCGCGGTCGTACGCGCCCAGACCGCGGCGGTCCTCGGCTACGCCTCCGGGACGCAGGTCGAGCCGTACCGGCCGTTCAACGAACTGGGATTCGACTCGGTGACCGCCGTCGAGTTCCGCAACCGCCTCAACGCCGCGACGGGGCTGTCCCTGGTGACCACCGTGGTCTACGACCACCCGACGCCCGCCGCGCTCGCCGACCACGTGCGCGCGGAGCTCGGTGGCGGCAGTCCGGACGGGACCCCGGCGCACCCGGTGGCCGGCCCGGACCTCACCGCCGACCCCGTGGTCATCGTCGGAATGGCCTGCCGCCTCCCCGGCGGTGTCACCTCGCCCGACGAGCTGTGGGACCTGCTCGCCGAGGAACGCACCACGGTGGGACCGCCGCCGCCCGAGCGGGGGTGGGACCTCGCCGCACTGCCCGCCGACTGTGTGACCACGGCCTCCTACCTGGACGACATCGCGGCCTTCGACGCGGAGTTCTTCGGGATCTCCCCCGGGAGGCCATGGCCATGGACCCGCAGCAGCGGCTGGTCCTGGAGACCTCGTGGGAGGCGCTCGAGCACGGCGGCATCGCGCCCGGCAGCCTGGCCGGCAGCCGCACCGGTGTGTTCCTCGGCAGCACCGGCCAGGACTACTACGCGCTCCTGACCGGGGCCGCGGCCGACAGCGCCGCCGGTCACGCGGGCACGGGCAGCGCGGGCTCGGTGCTCTCCGGCCGGGTGGCGTACGCGCTCGGACTCGAGGGACCCGCCGTCACCGTCGACACCGCGTGCTCCTCCGGTCTGGTCGCCCTGCACCTGGCCGCGCAGTCCCTGCGGAACGGCGAGTGCGCCACGGCGCTCGTGGGAGGGGTGACGGTCATGACCACCCCCACGGGCCTGACCGAGTTCTCCCGCCAGGGCGGACTGGCCCCCGACGGCCTGTGCAAGGCGTTCTCGGACTCCGCGGACGGCACCGGATTCGCCGAGGGCGCGGGCATGCTCGTGCTCCAGCGGCTGTCCGACGCCCGTGCCGCGGGGCGCCGCGTATGGGCCGTGGTGCGTGGCTCGGCGATCAATCAGGACGGCCTGTCCAACGGCCTGTCGGCGCCCAACGGCCGTGCCCAGCGGGAGGTCATCCGCCAGGCCCTGGCGAACGCGCGCCTGTCCCCGCGGGACGTCGACGTGGTCGAGGCGCACGGCACCGGGACACCACTCGGCGACCCGATCGAGGCCCACGCCCTGCTGGCGGCCTACGGGCAGGACCGGGCACGGCCGCTGCTCATCGGGACGCTGAAGTCCAACATCGGCCACACCCAGGCCGCCGCCGGCGTCGCGGGCGTGATCAAGACGGCGCTGGCCCTGCACCACGGCACGGTGCCCGCGACCCTGCACGCCGGCACGGCGTCGTCCCATGTGGACTGGACGGCGGGCAGCGTCGAGCTGGCCCGCGGCAGGACCCCGTGGCCCGAAACCGGCGCACCGCGCCGGGCCGGAGTCTCCGCGTTCGGCATCTCGGGCACCAACGCGCACGTCGTGCTGGAGGCGGACACCCCACCGCGCGCCGAGCCGCGGGCGACCGCGGAGACGGCGCTGATTCCGCTGGCCGTGTCCGGCCGGGGGCCGGACGCCCTCGCGGAGCAGGCGAGGCGGCTGTCCGCGCTGCTGGACGGCGGGGCCGATCCGGTCGACATCGGCTGGTCCCTGGTCACCACGCGCTCGCAGCAATCCCACCGGGCCGTGGCCCTCGGCCGGGACCGCGCCGAACTGGCCGCCGCACTCACCGCGCTGGCGACGGGCACCACCACCCCATCGGTGGTCTCCGCCGCTGCCGCCGCCCAGGACCCGCGCCCCGTCTTCGTCTTCCCCGGCCAGGGCTCCAGCTGGGCCGGGATGGGACGCGCGCTGATCGAGTCCTCGCCCGTGTTCGCGGCCTCGATGGCCGAGTGCGCGCGGGCGATGGCCACCGAGGCCGAATGGGACCTGCTGGAGGTGCTCGGCGAGGAGGACATGCTGCGGCGGGCCGACGTCGTCCAGCCCGCCCTGTTCGCGGTCATGGTGTCGCTGGCCCGGCTGTGGGAGTCCTACGACGTGACCCCGGCCGCCGTGGTCGGGCATTCCCTCGGTGAGTACGCCGCCGCGTGCGTGGCGGGCGCGCTGACCGTCGAACAGGCGGCGGTCGCGGTCGTGCGACGCGGCAGGGTGATCGCCGACCGCCTGTCCGGCGACCATGGAGTGCTGTCCGTTCCGGTCGCCGCCGAACACATCCGCTTCGACGGGGTCGAGATCGCCGCGTTCAACGGGCCCTCGTCCACGGTGGTCGCCGGGGCCAACAGCGCACTCGAGCGCGTGCTGGAAGCGGTGCCCGCGGCCAAACGGGTGCCGATGGACTATGCCTCGCACACCTCCGCCGTCGAGGCGGCCGAGGACGCGCTGCTCGCGGAGCTGGCCGGACTGAGCCCCCAGGGCGCCGACGTCCCGTTCTACTCCACGGTGACCGGGGGAGGCTGGACACCGCGGCCCTCGACGCGCCCTACTGGTACCGCAATCTGCGCGACCCGGTGCTGTTCGAGACGGCAGGCCGCCGGCTGATCGCGGACGGGCACACGGTGTTCATCGAGATGAGCCCGCGCCCGCTGCTGGCCGCGGCCCTCCACCAGACGGCGGAAGCGCTGGACCAGCAGGTGCACACCGTCGCGTCGCTGCGCCGCGACGACGGCGACATGGACCGCTTCCTGCGCTCGCTCGCCGACGCGCACACCCACGGGGTGGCGGTCGACTGGCGCCCCGCGCTGCCCGGCGGCAGGGCCGTCGCGCTGCCGACGTACGCCTTCCAGCGCAAGCGGTTCTGGCCGACGGCCGGGCCATCGCGGCGCCCCGGCCAGACCCACCCGCTGCTGGGCCCCGCCGAGGAGCTCGCGGGCTCCTCGGACGTGGTGTTCACCAGCACCTTCTCCACCCGGACCCACCCATGGCTGGCCGACCATGTGGTGCGGGACTCGGTGCTGCTGCCGGGCACCGCGTTCCTGGAGATGGCGGTCCGGGCCGCCGACGAGACCGGCTGCCATGGAGTCGCCGAACTCGTCCTGGAAACACCGCTGGTACTGACCGGCGGCGACATCCGGATCCAGCTGACCGTACACGGCCCCGACGCGTCGGGGGACCGGCCGTTCTCCGTGCACAGCCGGGGCGAGCACGACTGGGCGCGGCACGCCACCGGCCGGCTCTCGGTGTCGGCGTCGCCGGTTCCTCCGGTGACGTCGGTGCTGCCGCCGGACGCCGAACCGGTCGCAGTGGACGACTTCTACAGTGCACTCGACAGCGTCGGCTACCGGTACGGCGCGTCGTTCCGTGGCATGCGCGCGGCCTGGCGGTCAGGTGACGAGCTGTTTGCCGAGGTCGCCTTGGACGACACGGTCCCCACTGACGGGTTCCAGCTGCATCCCGCGCTGCTGGACGCGGCCTGCCAGGCGATGACGCTGGCCGGTGGGGACGAGCCGGGGCTGCCGTTCCTGTGGTCCGATGCCGAACTGCACGCACACGGCGCCCGGGAGCTGTTCGTCCGCCTCGCCCCGGCCGGGTCCGGCGCGATGTCGATCACCGCCGTCGACCACGAGGGAACCCTCGTGTTCCGCGCGGGCAGGCTGCTCACCCGGCCGTTCGCCCGGCCGGGCACGGGCGCCGTGCCCGCGGACTCGCTGTTCACCGTGGACTGGGCCCCGCTTCCGGAGCCGGAACCCGCCGCCGACCGGGAGTGGGCGGTGCTCGACGGCCCCGACGCCGACCACGGTCTCGGCGTTCCCGCGTTCGCCGAGCCGTCCGCCGTGCCCCGGGTACGTCGATCGTGCTGACGGCCGTCGACGCGTCCTCACTGCCCCGGATCCTGGCCGCCGTACAGGCCGTGATCGCCGCCGACCGTCCCGAACCGCTCGTGGTCCTGACGCATCGCGCGGTGGCCGTGCGGCCCTCGGACGAGCCGGTGCCCGACCGGGCCGCGGTGTGGGGGCTGCTGCGCACCGCGCAGTCCGAGCACCCCGGACGGTTCGTGCTGCTCGACAGCGACCGGCCCGTGACCACGGCCGACCTCGGCGACGCCCTGGCGACCGGGGAACCGCAGGTCGCCCTGCGGGGTGCCGACCGGTACGCGCCACGGCTGACCCGGCGGCCGGCCGCGCTGGAGCCGCCCGCCGCCGAGGCGTGGAACCTCACCGCCTCGCCGACCGGCAGCCTGGACGACCTCGCGCTGGCCCCCCGTACGGTCGAGCCGCTGACCGACGGACAGGTCCGCATCGCGGTCCGTGCCGTCGGGGTGAACTTCAAGGACGTGCTGATCACCCTGGGCATGGTGCCCGGTGACCTGACCCGGCTCGGCGTGGAGGCCGCGGGAGTCGTGCTCGACGTCGGTCCCGGCGTGCGCTCCCTGCGCCCGGGCGACCGGGTGTTCGGCCTCGCCGACGCCGCGTTCGGCTCGACGGCCGTCACCGACCAGCGTTTGCTGGCGCGGATACCCGACGGCTGGGGCTTCGCCCGGGCGGCGAGCGTGCCCGCCGTGTTCCTCACCGCCCACTACGCACTGCGCGATCTGCTGGGCATCCAGCCGGGGCAGCGGCTCCTGGTGCACTCGGGCGCGGGCGGGGTCGGGATGGCGGCGATCCAGCTCGCCACGGTGTGGGGCGCCGAGGTGTTCGCCACCGCGAGCGAGCCCAAACAGGACGCCGTCGCCGGACTCGGAGTCGCCCGGGACCACATCGCCTCCTCCCGGACGCTCGACTTCGAGCGGGCCTTCACCGAGGTCACCGGCGGCAAGGGAGTGGACGCCGTGCTGAACTCGCTCGCGGGCGAGTTCGTGGACGCCTCACTGCGGCTGCTGCGCCCGGGCGGCCGGTTCGCGGAGATGGGCAGGACCGATATCCGCGAGAGCGGCCCCGCCGGTGTGGAGTACCTGCCCTTCGACCTGTCGGACGCGGGCGAGGAGCGGATCGGCGAGATGCTGGCCGAACTGCTCACCCTGTTCGACACCGGGAAGCTGGCGACCCTGCCGGTCACCACATGGGACATACGCCGCGCCCCGAGCGCGTTCCGGTATCTGAGCCAGGCCAGGCACGTGGGCAAGGTGGTGCTGACCGTCGGCCGGGACCTCGACCCGGACGGCACCGTGCTGCTCACCGGTGGCACCGGCGGACTCGGCGCGTCGCTGGCCCGGCATCTCGTACGGGCACGCGGCGTGCGCAGTCTGGTCCTGGTGAGCCGTACGGGGATCGACGCGCCCGGGGCTCGCGAACTGCGGGACGAACTGACCGGGGCCGGTGCCTCGGTCACCGTGACCGCCTGCGACATCGCCGACCGCGCGGCACTGGGCCGGGTCCTCGACGCCGTCCCGGCGGCGCACCCGCTCACAGCCGTGGTGCACGCCGCGGGCGTGCTCGACGACGCGACCATCGGCGAACTCGACGCCGACCGGCTGGAGACGGTGCTGCGGCCCAAGGTCCAGGGCGCGCGCCTGCTGCACGAGCTGACCCAGGACCTGGACCTCAGCGCGTTCGTGCTGTTCTCCTCGGCCGCGGGGGTGTTCGGCGCGGCGGGGCAGGGGAACTACGCCGCCGCCAACGCCGTGCTCGACGCCCTCGCCCGGCACCGCCGGGCGCGGGGCCTGCCCGCGGTGTCGATCGACTGGGGGCTGTGGGACCTCCCCAGCGCGATGACCGAGGGCCTTGACCACGCGCGCTTCGCGCGGTCGGGCTTGATGCCGCTGGCCGAGGAGCAGGGCCATGCGATCTTCGACAACGTGGCCGCCGGCGGGGACGCCCAGGTCGTCGCCGCTCGGCTGAACCTGGCGGTGTTCCGCGAGCTGCCGGATCCGCCCCGGCTGATGGCCGGGCTGGTGCGCGGACCGCGCAGGGCGGCGGGCACCACCGCCGCGAGGCCGGTGCGTACCGAGGAAGGGCTGCTGGAGATGGTGCGCGCCACGGCGGCCGACGTACTCGGCTACGCGGGCACCGAGGAGGTCGACCCGGCAGGCCTGTTCGCGGAGCTGGGCCTGGACTCGCTGACCGCCGTCGAACTGCGCAACCGCCTCGCCTCGGCCACCTCGCTCAGGCTGCCCACCTCGATCGCCTTCGACCACCCGACTCCGGCCCGGCTCGCCCGGCACCTCCTGACCCATCTGAGCGTCGAACCCGCCGCGACGGCGCCCGCACCACCGCCGTCCGACCTGGTCGCCGACCTGTGCGCGGCGGCGTTCGAGGCGGGCGACGGGAAGCGGGCGTTCGACCTGCTGCGCACGGTCGCCCGCAACCGCCCGACCTTCCGCACCGAACCGGGCACACCCGCCTTCACCCCGCTGGGGTCGGGTGCCGAGGCCCCCCGGCTGGTCTGTCCGACCCCCTTGGTGCCGCTGGCGGGGGCCTACACCTACGCCCGGTTCGCCTCCGGGTTCCGGGGCAGGCGCACGGTCGACGTCCTGGCCACCCCGGGCTTCCTCGACGGCGAGCCACTGGCGGAGTCGGGGGAGGTCCTGGCCCGGGTGCAGACCGAGCGGGTCCTCGCCAGGACCGGGGACGACCCGTTCGTCCTGGTGGGATATTCCTCGGGAGGGCTGCTCGCCCTGGCGATGGCCGCTTTGCTGAGCGAACGCGGCGCACCGCTGCGGTCGGTCGTGCTCCTGGACACGTATCTGCCCGAGCCGGACCGGATGGACGAGTTCGTCGCCGCGCTGATGCGCGGCATGACCGACCGCCGCGACGTCGTGCGCGGCCTGACCGGTACCGGGTTGTCGGCGATGGCCTGGAACTGCGATCTGTTCGCGGAATGGTCCGCGGCGCCGCCGCCGGTGCCGGTGCTGTCCGTACGGGCCGACGTACCCCTGCCGGCCGGGGACGGCTCCGCACCGGTCGTCACGGGCGCGGATGTCCGCACCACGGCTGGTGATCACTTCACCCTGCTGGAGGAGCACGCTTCGCGGACGAGTGCCCTGGTGGCCGAGTGGCTGGCCGAGGACGAGCACGGGGACGAGCAGACGGTGCTGTGAGGCCGACGCGTCGCCCCCGCCCGGCCGGTGCACGCCGGTGGTGGAACTGCCCCGGGGCAGTTCCACCACCGGCGAATCCTGGGTAAATGCCTGGCGTTTGCTCGTTCGCCGACGCTATGCCCGCGGTGGACCGGAAGATGTGGAAGAGGCCGTTCCCCCGGGTGTCCGCGGGCGCGGGCCTCCTCCTGCCGGGCGCCATGCCGGCGGGCATGACCGACCCCTGGGAAAGCGGCGTGCGTATGTCGGATGACCTCGGCAATATCGATCTCAACATTCTCATCGCCCTGAACGCTCTGCTGGCCGAACGCAGCGTGACACGAGCGGCGGAGCGGGTCTTCGTGGGACAACCGGCGATGAGCGCCTCGCTCGCCCGGCTGAGGAGCCATTTCGGGGATCCGCTGCTCGTCAGGCAGGGGCGGGGGATGACGCTGACCCCGTTGGCCGAGTCGCTGGTACGGCCGACGCAGCAGGCTCTGGCGGCGGTACAGGCCGTCATGGGGTGAGCAAGACCTTCGACCCCGCCACCGGCCCTCCTCGCACCTTCACCGTGATCGCCAGTGACTACGCCCAGACGGTGCTGATCCGCCCCATTCTGCGCAAAGCGGAGGCGGAATCGCTGAACATCCGCGTCAACGTCTTCCCCGCGCAAGCCGACTTCATCGACCAGCTCCGCCGGGGACAGTGCGATCTGCTGATCTGGCCGACCAGCCTTGCCCAGAATCTGTCCGGCTTCTTCAGCGAGACGCTGTTCACCGACGAGTTCGTGGTGGCCGTCGACGAGAACCACCCCGGAGTGGGTGACACCATCACCGTCGAGGAGCTGCGGCGGCTGCCGTTCCTCGGGATCAACGGGCCGATGACATCGATCGTGGAGTCCCACTTCGACCGCCTGGGCGCCCGGCTCCGGGTCGCCGCCGACGTCGGGGGTTTCGCCATGGCTCCCCACGTTGTGCCCGGGACCCGGCTGGTCACCGTGTTCCAGGGACTCCTCGCGGACGAAGCCGCGGGGTCGGGGCTCAGGACGATGCCGCTACCGGTGCCCATGACCACGCTGACCGAGGCCATGTACTGGCATCCCCGCAACAACCAGGACGCAGCCCATCGCTGGTTCCGTCACCAGCTCCTCGAGGTCGCCGCCGGACTCAGGCTGTGAGCCGCCGTTTGCGGATCAGGCTGATGCCGTCCGCCATGGGGATCAGTGGCATCTCCACGCGGGCGTCGTCGCGGACCAGCGCGTTGAACGCGCGGACCCCTTCGGTGTCGGCGTCCCTCGCCGCAGGTGGGACGTCTGCTCGCGCAGCTCCGCGAGGACGGCGTCCTCGCGGAGGGAGAACTCCCGGATGTACCTCGAGAGCGCGGCCGAGAGCTCCAGCTGGTCCGCCATGCTGTGTCATCTCCTCGTCGGAACGGGCTGGGGCTGTGCCGCTGTCCGCCTGGGCGCGGTCCCGCGCTATGCCAGGCGGGGGGCGTGCAGCTCCATCGTCGGTGGGGAGTCATGGGGCTCGGGGAGCAGGTGGAGGCGCTCCACACCCGGCTCCCGCGGCGGGGCGAGTCCGGCCCGGCACTCGCACGGCTCTCCGGTGAAGCCGGCGAGGCGGTAGGCGATCTCCATCATCCGGTTGCGCTCGGTCCGCCGGAAGTCGGCGATCAGGTGCACGCCCGCGCGCGAGGCCTCGCCGACGAGCCAGCCGAGGATCACCGAGCCGGTGCCGAACGACACCACGCGGCAGGAGGTGGCCAGGAGTTTCAGATGCCAGACGGACGCGTGCTTCTCCAGCAGTTGCAGGCCGACCGCGCCGTGCGGCCCGAACCGGTCGGTGAGCGTGGTCACCAGCACCTCGTGGCGCGGGTCGGCCAGCAGCGCGCGCAGGGCGGCGATGGAGTAGTGCACACCCGTGGCGTTCATCTGGCTGGTGCGCAGGGTCAGCTCCTCGACCCGGGAGAGTTCCTCCTCGGTGGCGCGCTGAATGCGCATCACCAGGGCGAGGGAGCGCAGGAAGTCCTCGCTCGGCCCGGTGAACTCCGCCTCGGCCGACTTCCGCTGGAATCCGGCCTGGTACATCTGCCGGCGGCGGCCCGCGTCCACGGTCACGATGTTCGGGCTGAACTCCGGCCGGTCGGCGAGGCCGGACAACTGCTCGGGGTGTACGTGCGGACCTCCGGCAGATGAAATTGGACCTCCGCCCGCTCCGCGGGCTGGTCGTCGACGAAGGCGATCGTGCCGAGCGCGAAGCCGAACTCGGCGGCGATCTCGCGCACCGAGTCCGACTTCGGGCCCCATCCGATGCGCGGCAGGAGGAAGTACTCGGCCACGCCCAGCGCTTCGAGCCGCTGCCACGCCTGGTCGTGGTCGTTCTTGCTGGCGACCGACTGGAGGATGCCGCGGCTGTCCAGTTCGGCGATGAGCTTTTCGACCGAGGCGGGCAGCGTCACCTCGCCGTCCTCCAGGAGGGTGCCCTGCCACAGGGTGTTGTCCAGGTCCCACACCAGGCACTTGACGATGGTGGCTGGTTCCGTCACCGCTTCTCCTCGTCTCAGCTCGCTGCCATCGACACCGCGTGGTCGGCGAGGATCAGCTGGCAGATCTCCGTGCTGCCCTCGATGAGCTCCATGAGCTTCGCGTCGCGGTACGCGCGCTCGACCACATGACCCTCGTGCGCCGCGGTCGAGCCCAGGACCTGCACCGCCGTGGCGGCGCCCTGCGCGGCCTGGACCGCGCTCACCTGCTTGGCGAGGACGGTGGCGATGACCATGTCGGGAGAGCCGCTGTCCCAGCCGCGGCTGGCGTGCTCGCACACCCGGGTGGCGATCTGCTCGGCGGTCAGCAGATTCGCCAGGTGGCGGCCGACGAGCTGGTGGCGGGCGAGTGGTTCACCGAACTGCCGGCGGTCGCGGGCGTGGCGGCGGGCGGCGTCGAGACAGGCCCGCAGAATGCCCACGCACCCCCAGGCGACCGAGATCCGCCCGTACGCCAGCGCCGTCGTCACCAGCAGCATCAGCGGCTGCCCACCGCCGAGGACCGCGTCGGCGGGCAGCCGCACCTCGTCGAGGCGTACATCCGCGTGGCCCGCCGCCCGGCAGCCGGACGGCAGCGGCACCCGGCGTACGGTGACGCCCGGAGCCGAGGCGGGGACCACCACGGCCGCCGCACCGGAGCCGTAGCGGCCGACGACGACGATCACATCGGCGTAGTGGGCGGCGGTGGTCCACACCTTCCGCCCGCGGACGACGACCGCGTCCCCGTCCGGTTCGATGGTCGTGGTCATCGCCGACAGATCGCTGCCCGCCTCCGCCTCGCTGAACGCCACGGCGGCGAGTTGGCCACCGGCCAGCTTCGGCAGGTACATCGCTCGCTGCCGCGGGCCGCCCAGGCGCTGGATGGCCCACGCGGCCATGCCCTGCGACGTCATCACGCTCCGCAGGGAGCTGCACCGGCTGCCGACATACGCCGTGAACTCGCCGTTCGCCGCGCTGGTCGCGCCAAGGCCGCCGAAGTCCGCCGGCACCCCCGCGCACAGCAGCCCGCGGGCCGCCATCGTCCGCAGCACCTCATCGGGGATCTCACCGGTCCGATCCCACTCCGCGGCCCGGTCGCCGACGAGGTCGTCGACGAGCTCGCGCGCACCGGCGAGCGGCTCAGGCATCGGCGGGCTGCCCGGCGTCGCGCAACCGCAGCACGAGGGCGGTCATGGCCGCGACGGTGCGGAAGTTGTCCCGCTTGAGGTCGTCCCCCAGGATCTGCACCGAGAACGCCTGCTCCAGGTGGACGACGAGTTCCATCGCGAACATCGACGACACCAGCCCGGAGGCGAAGAGGTCCTGGTCGGCGGGGACCTCCGCGTTCACCCGCCCCGAGACGAACCCCGCGATCCCCTGCTCGATCCGCTCAGCGGTGATGGCCTGCTCCGCACTCATGAAAGCACCCCTTCGTAGTCATAGAAACCGCGCCCCGTCTTGCGGCCGAGATCGCCGCGGCGCACCTTCTCCCGCAGCAGGTCACAGGGGGCGAAGGCGGTATTTCCGGTCCGCTCGGCAAGCAGCCGAAGGGCGTCCGCGAGATTGTCGAGCCCGATGAGATCGGCGGTGCGCAGCGGCCCGGTCGGATGGCCGAGGCACCCCTGCATCAGCCGGTCCACGGACTCGACGCTCGCGGTGCCCTCGGCCACGATTCTCGCCGCCTCGTTGATCATGGGGTGCAGCAGCCTGCTGGTGACGAACCCGGGCGCGTCGTGCACCACGACCGCCTTCTTCCCCAGGCGCCCGAGCAGGGAGAACACCGCGGCCACCGTGTCCTCGGCGGTCTGCGGGCCGCGGATCACCTCCACCATCTCGATGAGATAGGCCGGATTCATGAAGTGCACCCCGGCCAGCTCCGCGGGCCGCCGCACCGACTTCGCCAGCTCGTCGATGGGAATCCCCGAGGTGTTGGTGATCAGCGTGGTCCCGGGGGCGACCACGCCGGAGACCTCCGCCAGCGTCCGCGCCTTGAGCGAGGAGTCCTCGGTGATCGCCTCGACCACCGCGGTGGCATCCGCCGCGGCCTCGCCGGACAGCGTCGTCGTCAGTGTTCCGGTCGCCTGGGAATCCGGGAAAGCGCCCATGAACCGCCCGTGCCGCAGCTGCTGGGCGATGTCCGCCTCAGCGGCGCGCAACACGTCGTCCGAGACGTCGACGAGGACCACGTCCACCCCACGGCCCAGTGCCAGTGCGGTGATGCTGCGCCCCATCACCCCTGCGCCGAAAACGGCGATCGTGTCCGAGCGCGGATTCGCCGTCACTCTGCCTCCGTGATTCGTCCCGTTCGGTGTGCCATGACGCCAGGGTCCTTCTGGCGGATCTCCGCGGCGTCGCGACGCCCGGCACGCCCTCTCGCCGCACCGCACGAAAGCCCGAGTGGCTCCGTTACGAGGGCCTCCGCGCGGCACGCCGAGAGCACGCCCCGGCTGCGGTCCTCGGCCGCTGCGCGGCGGGCGCTCCTTCCTCCACGGAGATCCGTCAGAAGGACCCTAGTCGGCTGGTCGAACACCCCGGAAGGCAACTGGTATCGATCAAGGGCATCGGCGCCAGGGATACCAGACCTATCGAGCAAACCGCCCAGCACGCGCATACCGGGCCCCTCTCGGAGCTCGTGTGGAAGGCTCCTCTAGGATCTTCGGCATGGCGAAGCGCGCGGTCCATCGGCGGGCCCGGAAGATATTGGGTGAGGAGCCCGTGGCCCTGGTCTGGTGCGGGGTCCACAAGCCCATTCCCACGCCGCCCAAAGAGGCACACCGCGCCGCGGGCGGGGGACGGCTGAAGCCCGGTCACCACTGGCTGCTGTACGTCGGTGCCGTGGTGTTCTTCTTCGTCGTCGTCCCGGTGATGCTGATGGACAAGCTGAGCACCGGCCGACGTGACCGGCCGAACGCCCGCCCCTCCGGCTCCGGCCGCAGCCGCGATCGCGACCGCGGACAGGATCCGACGAACGGCGTCTTCGACGGCGACTGGGACCTGACCGCGGGCCAGCTGCTGCTGCACTGGTACGGGCACTCACCCAACCCCAAACGCCTGGTCATGCTGGCCCGCGACCGCGTCTGCATCGCCACCTCCCCTCGCCGTCGGCTGTCGCCCACCAAGGCCGACGACTTCCGGATCGTCGCGGAGTTCCCCCTCGATCAGGCCCGCGTCGAGGGCGAGGCGGGCCAGCCGCGCGGATTCGCCACCTTCCGGCTCCGCTTCGCCGACGGCTCCTGGCTGGAAGTGGGGCGGCTGGGCGAACCCGAGGACGCGGACCACTTCCTTCGCACCGTCAACGGCTGATCAACCTCCATGGCCACCCCTCATTCGCCCCAGTCCCGCGACGACCGGCGCACCGAGCTGCGGGAGTTCCTGCGCAGCCGCCGGGCCCGGGTCTCGCCGGCCGATGTCGGCATGCCCGACGGTGGCCGGCGGCGCACACCGGGTCTGCGGCGCGAGGAGGTCGCGGTGCTCGCAGGCGTCGGAGTGTCCTGGTACACGTGGCTTGAGCAGGGGCGCGACATCAAGGTGTCCGAGCAGGTCCTCGACGCGATCGCCCGGGCGCTGCTGCTGGGCTCCGCCGAGCGCGCCCACCTGTACCGCCTGGCCGGACTCAATCCGCCGCAGGCCCCCTCCGCGCCCACGGTGGCACCCTCACCCGAGGTGCGGCGGTTGCTGGACGCGTGGTCACCGCGGCCCGGCTATGTTCGCGACCGCCACTGGAACTTCACGGCCGTCAACGACGCGGCACGCGTGGTGTTCGGCTATCGCGAGAGCGACCACAACTGCCTGGTCTCCTTCTTCACCAACGCCCACTACCGGGTGCTGCACCAGAACTGGGCCGAGACCGCACCCGATGTGGCCGCCGCCTTCCGGGCCGACGCGGCGCGTTACCCGGACGATCCGGAGTTCGGCCGCATCGCCACCGCCCTGGCCGCGGCAAGCCCCGAATTCGCCGAGCTGTGGGCGCGCCACGATGTGGCCGAGCACACCAGCGCGGTGAAGGCGGTCCAGCACCCCGACGCCGGGACGATGATCTTCGATGCCACCTTGCTGCCGCTGCCCGAGCACCCCGGACACCATCTGATCCTGCACAACCCGCGTCCCGGCACCGACACCCAGCGGCGGCTGGAGACGCTGCTGCGGCAGCACAGCCTGGTGGTGCCACACCCAGGATGAGGGGACACTGCCCGCGTCGCCGCCGTGCCCGCAGGATCGGGGACATGAGCAACAGCAGCAGGCAGATGATGAAGGCAGTGACCATCCCCGAGTTCGGCGACGCCGAGGTGCTCCGCGTCGCCACCGTTCCCGTCCCCGAGCCCGGGCCGGGCCAGGTCGCCATCGACGTGGCGTACGCCGGCGCCAACTTCGCCGAGGTTCTCTACCGGCGCGGCGTGGTCGACGTGCCGCTTCCCTTCGTGCCCGGTATCGAGGTGGCGGGGCGGATCCGGGCCGTCGGCGCGGACGTCGAGGGCCTGACCGCCGGGCAGCCGGTGGCCGCGCTCTCGATCGTGGACAGCGGTGGTTACGCCGAGGTGGTGGTCACCTCGGCGGACCTGGTCGTGCCGTTGGACGGCCTCGGGATCGGGATGGACGTCGCCGCGGCGCTGCCGTCCAACAGCACCACCGCGTTCCTCGTACTCGACCGGGTGGCCCGGATCGAGCCCGGAGAACGCGTTCTGATCCACGCCGCGGCCGGCGGCGTGGGAAGCCAGCTCGGTCAGGCCGCCCGCCTGCTGGGCGCGGGCCACGTGGTCGGCACCGTCGGCAGCGCGGCCAAGATCGAAACCGCCAAGCGCTTCGGCTACCACGAGGTGATCACGCGGGACCGGATCGCCGACGCCGGCGAGTTCGACGTCGTGGTCGACATGGTCGGCGGCCCGGCACGCCGGGCCGGCCTGGACCGGCTGGCCCCGATGGGGCGCCTGGTGGTGATGGGCAACGCCTCCGGCGCCGAGGACATCGGCATCCCGGCCAACGAACTGTGGTTCACCAACAAGACCGTCTCCGGCTTCAACCTCGCCGCCTTCTCCGCCGCCTTCCCCAAGGAGACGAACCAGGCGCTTGGCCGCGCGGTGGCGGCCGCGGCGACGGGAGATCTGCGGGTGCGGGTCGAAACCCTGCCGCTGGAGCAGGCCGCCGAGGCCCACCGCCGCATCGAATCGGGCACCACCACGGGCAAGCTCGTGCTCGAGGTCGCCGCGTCGTGACCGACGGCCGAGGGCCTCGGAGGCTGCATCTCCCGGCGGCGAGTGCCGTGATCGCGCACTCGGCCGCGTGCCGGGCCGCTAGCGCGGAGGGGAAGGGCCCACGACCGTGGCAGGCACGATCGGCCGGTCCGGACGGCGGTGCGGGAGCCGCGCCGGACCGGCCGCGCGGTGTGCCCGGCTAGTCGTCCAGCACTGCCAGGGCGTCGACCTCGACGAGCAGTCCGGGAGGAAGCCGCATGTAGACAGTGGTGCGGGCGGGGAACGGCTTGCCGGCGGCCGTTGCGTGGGCGCAGGCCCGTGCGGCGGGTTCAGACCCAGGCTCGTCGTTCCTGGTTGCGGGGGTCGTCGACCTGTGTCCACTCGGCGTCGATGCGCATCGTGGCCCGGCGCTCGGTGTCGTACGGGTCCCAGCCGGGGTCGCCGGTGGTGGCGAAGCGGACCCAGGTGTTGTGCATGCGGGTGGCGAGCTCCGCGGGGGCTTGTCGGGGCCGAGCAGAGCGCCCGCGCCCCGCAAGTGGGGGAGCTGCGCGAGGTCGAAGACGAACGGGAGTTCCATCGCGTGGGTGGCGCCGAGCTCTCCGTTCAGGGCCGTCGAGCGCCAGGCGAACTCGTAGGCGAAGGTGGCGGACTCGGGATGGGCGGCGTGTGCGCCGGCCAGGGCCCGGCTGCCCGCGCCGAACAGCGCGTCGCCCATGATGGCCGAGCGCAGCTCGCCGAAGGACGCGTCGGGGCGGGCCTTGCGGTACGTCTCGACGAGCCGCGCCGGGTGGGGGTGCGAGCGGGCCGCCGTGTCGTCGACGTCGTCGGCGGTCGAGGTGGCGTACTTGTCCACGGGGACCAGATAGAGGTTTCCCTCCTCGGTGTTGGTCCCGATGAGCAGGTCGATGTCGGCGGCGAGGCCGGCGGCGACGGATTGGGCGGGCTGGGTGTCCAGGACCAGGCTGAAGGGCTGAGACCGATCAGCGGGTCGTAGTGCGTGTCGGTCCGCAGGTCGATGCCCGCGAGCCGGGAGGCGGCCTCGACCAGGCGTTCGTCGGGGATGTCCGCGAAGGCGTCGACGTGGGGCTCGATGCCCAGCACCTCGGCGGCGGCCTTGGTGACACGGGCGGCCTGTTCGGTCGTGAACGCGCCCAGGCCGCTGCCGCTTTGGACGATCGCCCGGCGGAAGAGGCCCGTGGCTTCGCGGGTGGCGAGGACGCCGCCGACGATGGTGGCCCCGGCCGACTGGCCGAAGAGGGTGACGTTGTGCGGGTCACCGCCGAAGGCGGCGATGTTCTCGCTTACCCAGCGCAGGGCGGCGACGACGTCGAGCAGGCCGCGGTTGGCGGGTGCTCCGGGGATGTCGAGGAACCCGGCGATGCCGAGCCGGTAGTTGAGGGTGACGAGGACGACGCCGTCGCGGGCGAAGGCGGACCCGTCGTACAGGGCGGAGCGTGTCGATCCGGCGACGAATCCGCCGCCGTGGACGAACACCATGACGGGCAGGTCGCCGTTGGCGGCCGCGGGGGTGAAGACGTTGACGGTGAGGTAGTCCTCGCCTCGGCTCCAGCCGGTGCCGAAGTAGGGGGACATGTCCACGCTGCCGAGTCTGCGCTCGGACTGGGGTGCGTTGGGCCCCGGCACGGTGGCGTCCCGTACGCCGCCCCAGGGCTCGTGCGGCCGCGGCGGGGCGAATCGGCCGGCGCCGCGCGGCGGCGCGGCGTAGGGGATGTTCAGGAAAGCGGCGGTGCCGTCGTCCTGGCGCAGACCGCGGACGGTTCCCCGTGCGGTGGTCACGACGGAGTCGGTGTGGTGGTTCACGGTGGTGCCTGCCTTTCTTCGGGCCTCAGACCTGCTCGCCGTACGGGGTGAACGGGGCCCAGCCCTTGATGGCGAACGTGCTGCCCTCGCGCACGACTTCGGCGGCGCCGTGGCCGCCCAGGTGCGCGGGGATGACGAGGGCGTTGTTGTCGGCCACCCAGCCCAGCACCTTGCGGCGGGTGGCGCGGGCGCCCGCGGGGTCCTCGCAGAAGCAGCTGTTGGCGTCCGGTTCGAGGATCTGCACCGGGTTGTGCAGCATGTCGCCGACGAACACCGCGCGGTCCGACCCGGAGGTGAGGGTCAGCACGGAGGAGCCGGGGGTGTGGCCGGGCGCCGCGTCCAGGCGCAGGCCGGCGTCGATCTGGTGGCTGTTCTCCCACAGCAGCGCCTGGCCGGCCTGGTGCACCGGGGCCACGCTGTCCTCGAAGACGTTCTGGTTGCCGCGGCCGAGCAGCGGCTTGTGGTCGTTCTCGGGGTTCCAGAAGTCGAAGTCGTCCTTGGGCATCAGATAGGTGGCATTGGGGAATGTGGGAACCCAGCGCCGCCCGTCCAGGTAGGTGTTCCAGCCGACGTGATCGACATGGAGATGCGTGTTGATCACGATGTCCACGTCCTCGGGCTTGACACCGGCGTGCGCGAGATTGGCCAGGAAGTCCGTTTCCAGATGGCTCCAGACCGGCGCGTACGGGCGCTCCTTGTGATTGCCCACGCCCGTGTCGACGAGGATGGTCCTGCCCTCGCTGCGCAGCAGCCAGGTCTGGATCGCGGAATTCACGATATTGGTCTCGGAATCCAGGAAATGCGGGGTCAGCCAGGGAGAACCTTCTTCCCAGACTTCCTTCGAGCTTTCCGGGAAGAACGTGTCGGGCGTCATGTCGACGGAACCGTAGTATTCCCAGACCCGGGTGATGGTGACGTCGCCGAGCTTGATCTGTTCCATGGTGTTTCCTCGAGAATTCGAAGGCTTTCCTCGAACGGTATGTGCGGCCCCGGTGGCCTGGTATCCGTCACGTGACTGCACCTGCCCGCAAGCGCCGGGCACCGGGCGAGACCGCTTGTAGCCTGGGTGGGACAGGGCGAGGCGGCTCCGATCGAAGATCCACAATTCCCGGAGACCCCGTGGACGAGCACACAGCCGGCCTTCGTGCGGTCGCGGGACCGGAGTCGGCCGGGGAAAGGCCGATCTTCGGCCGGGACGCGGAGCTGGCACGCCTCTTTCATGCGGTGGACTCGGCGTCGGCCGACCCGGTTCTGGTGCTTCTCGGTGACATGGGCATGGGAAAGAGCGCGCTGCTGGACCGGGTGGCGCGTCGGGCCGAAGCGAGCGGCGCCCGCGTCCTGCGCGCTGAGGGCAGTGAGTCGGAGTCGAACCTGGCGTTCTCCGCCCTGCACCAGCTGCTGCGGCCGGTATCGGCTGAGGTGGACCGGCTGCCGGAGAGGCAGCGCGCGGCGCTGCGCGGCGCCTTCGGAGCGGGGCCGGCCCCGGCGGAAGCCGACCTCATGCTGATCGGTGTCGCCGTGCTGAGCCTACTCTCGGCCCTGGGGGCCAACGGGCTGTGGTCGTGTGCTGGACGACACCCAGTGGTTCGACCGTGCGTCCCTGGACGCACGGTCCTTCGCGGCCAGACGGCTGGCAGGCGAACCGGTCACCATGCTGATCGCCGCACGCGTCGGCGAGCACCTGCGGGGGTTCGACCGGCATGTGCCGACGCTCACCCTGGGACCGCTCGACGGCGCCGCGGCCGGTCGGCTGCTGGACCTGCGGTCGCAGCCCCGACCGGCCGGATGAGGTCACGGATCCTCGACGAGGCCGACGGCAACCCGCTGGCTCTGACTGAACTGACCAGGGCGGTCACCGTCCGGGAAGCGGACACGAAGCCGCCGTCCACAGGTCCGCTTCCCCAGTGGCCGGGGAATTGTAAGGTACGCGGTGCGATGTCCTCTCGCGGGCGGCCTGCTCGGTGACGGGGAGACTATCCTCGTGCCACCGCGATCGAGCCCTGGAGCCGTTCCCCCGCCTCGTAGATCATGTACGGCACTCCGCGGTCGGTGCCGAACGACGGCGCCGCCGATCGGCCGTTCTCCGGCGGCCCGGAGCGGGAGTTGTAGAAGACGCCCAGATGGCGGCGGAGCGAGAAGTCCGCCCCCACCTCGGTGATCATGAGGTCCCCGCCGCTCTCCTTGTCCTTGTTGTAGACCACGTACGCCGAACCGTTGCGCGTGAGCAGGTGGGGGCCGCCGATGTTCACCGCGCCGACGTCCGAGTGGCGCACCAGCGGGGTCTGGTCGAACGTCCAGGTCCGGCCGTCGGCGGACCAGCCCCAGCAGATGTCCCGGTGGTTGGTGGTGTTGTTGAGCATGAACAGCATCACGTATCGGGCCCCGCGCGACGGCAGGTCGTACCGGAAGACCCTGGCGTACGACGTCTCGGTGGTGCCCGACGGCATCATCGAGGTGGACAGGACGACCTTGTCGTACGTGAAGTGGACGCCGTCCCGGGAACGGGCGAGCCGTGTCGTGGTGTTCTCGCCGTGGAAGTACAGCCAGAACTCCTTGACGTCCTCCCTCCACAGCACATGCGGCGAGGAGACATGGCTGACCGAGTAGTGCGGGGCCCACTTGTTGGACACGATCGGGTTCGCCGGGTACTCCGTGAACGGGCCCTCCAGCGAGTTCCCGTAGGCGAGGCAGATGCCGCCGGGCGCGTCGTGCGGCGCGTAGTAGAGGTAGTAACGGCCGAGCGGGGACGCCAGCTTGTCGTAGACGCCGCGCACGGTCGGAAAGATGATCTCGCCCGTCGGGTTGTACTTCAGCTGCGACGGCGTCAGCAGCGTCCGTACGTAGGTGTAGTCGGGGAAGCCTCCGGGCGCGGCCGACGCGGTCTGCGTCGACAGACCGCCGAGGGTGAGCGCGGCGCCGGTGACGGCAGTCGCGCGCAGAAACATACGACGATCCGGGCCGGACTGCGGCTCTTGCATGATCGGCTCCTGAGGTCGGTTGCTGATGAAGGGGCGAAGGAGGGAAGAGACGTCAGAGATAGGTCGTGGCGGTGACACACAGGCCCCGAGCGCCACGACCCACACGTACGGCAGCGTCCGCACCATCACCTGTTGCGGTGAGACGCCCGCGTACTGGGCGGCCCACACGGTCTGGGTGCTGGTCGGGTCGGCGACGCCGAAGACCTGGTTGTACGAGGTCGCCATGCCGAGGACGGCGGTGGCCGGGTAGATACCGGTGGCGATGAGGACGCCCGCGATGCCGGCGCCGAGGCCGAAGACATTGAGCGGGCCGCGGTACAGGCACAGCGGCACCAGCACCGTGAAGACCAGGACGAACAGCACCGCGTTCTGTGGGCTGACCGCCTTGACCAGCGGCTCCAGCGCGTCGACCGCGCCGGGCAGTTTCACCGCGGCGAGCAGGATGCCGATCGCCACGAACAGCGTGATCGGGGGCGCCGCCACCTCGAAACCGCCGTACAGGGTGCGCAGCAGCCGTCGGTTCATCTCGCGCGGCCGAGTCGTCGTCACCAGTGCGTACAGCACGCCCGCCAACAGCGAGGGAATGATGGCCAGTTCGAAGCCGAGGGCCAGGACCAGCGGTACCACCGGCGTCAGCAGCGCGTACCACGGGGCGTCGCCGAGCAGCTGCCGCCGGCCGCGTGACGTCGGCCTGCCCTCGAGCGACGTGAGCGACCAGGTGTGCTCCACGCCGCGCCGCCGCGACTCCACCAGGACGTACGCGACGGCCGCCACCAGGGCGAACGGGAACAGCTTGACCATGAAGCCGCGCACGGTGTCCACGGGCAGTTCCAGCGCCGTGGAGAAGAACTGCCACACCGGCAGCTCGAACGGGACCCCCACCGCGATGCCCATGAGGATCGTGCCGGCGGCCGTCACCTTCGGGATGCCCACCGCGATCATGGCCGGGATCCCGATGAGCCCGGCGAGCATCGCCGCGGGCGCGGACCCCGTCACCGTGCCCACGAGGGCCGACACCGCGAGGACGCCGAGCGCCACGAACTCCGGCCGGTCGCCGCCGAATTCGACGATCTTACGGACCAGGGTGGCCGCGATGCCGGTCTCCTCCAGGAGCTTGCCGAGCCACGAACCGAGCAGGATCGCGGTCATCGTGGCCGCCAGCGCGGGCGCGCCCTCCTGGAGCACCGTGTCGAGCACGCTGTTCTGTCCGGTCAGCGGCGCGCCCGCGGCGAACGCGATCGCCACGGCGAGCAGCACCAGCGCGAACGCGGTGGGCAGCCTGCGGGTGAGCATGGCGGCGACACCCGCCGCCATGAGAAGCAGAATCACGACACCCATCGATCCGTCTCGCTTTCGGGCACCTCTGGTTTTTTGGACATTGCGGCGGCCAGCGCCTCGGTGAGCAGCAGGGGGCTGCGGCCCAGGCCGCAGGCGGCGCGGGCGTAGGCGTGCGCGGCGAGTTCGTCGGCGCCCGCGACGTGCGCGTACAGGCGACGCGGCCCGAGCCGCAGCGCGGTGTGGCCGAGCGCCCGCTTGAACTCGGACCGGACATGCGCGTGATGGAGCCAGGCATGCGCCCGTTCGTGGGCGAGGGCCGCGGCCCGCACCGAGCCCGCGGGGAACCAGTGGCGCCAGCCGAGTTCGGCGACGAGCCGTTCGGCGCGGTCGACCGTGTCGACGTACACCTCGACCACCGGCGGCCGCGACCGGTACCGGGCCAGCAGCCCGGCGGCGAGCCCGTCGTCCCGCTCGATCACCCGGACCGGCACCGGATCGGGGGTCATGCGGCGTCCGAACTCCTCGGCCGCCTCGGCCCACCGGCGCAGGACCAGCGGGTCGCGACCCTCGTGCGTGGGCGTCCCCGCGAGCAGCCGTACGGCGAGGTCAAGGTCGTGGCCGGGACCATGGTCGTGGCCGGGACCATGGTCGTGGCCGGCGCCACGGTCGTGGTCGCGGCCATGGTCGCGACTCATGCGCGGGACTCCACGACCGCGACCACCGGCTCGTCGGCCGCGCGCGCACGCAACTCGCTGCGGGCCAGCGCGAGCAGCGCTTCGGGTTCGAGCACCCCGGACAGATCCGCGATCCGGCCGCCGACCAGCAGGCGCACCGCGGGCGCCCGCACCCCGCCGTCGCCGTACGAGGTGGCCTCCCGCACCAGCGCGGCGAGCGCCTCGCCGGCCGCGCCCACGGTCGTCGCCTTCACCCGCGCGTCGGACACCCCGAGCCGCACCACCCCGTCCGCGTCCACGACGCGCACCGGCTGCCGCCCCGCGCGCAGCCGGCGCCGCACCTCCGTGCCGTACACCGTGTACGCGTCCGTGCCGGCCAGGATCTTCACCCGCGCCTCCTGCGCCTTGAGGCTGGCGGCGGCCGCGCGCAGCCGCTCGGCGTCATCGGCGCGGTGGGCCCGGTCCCGCGTGCGCAGCTCGGTCGCGCCGGTGGCGACGGCCCGTACGGTGCTGGTCTGCGGGTCGACCGTCACCTCGACCTCCACGCCGTCGGCCGCGGCGCCCTGCGCGACGACCGCCCGCTCGGCCTCGCCGCGCACGGCGAGGATGTGCTCCTGGGTGGCGCCGGGGATGATCCGCTCGACCTGCTCGCGGACCAGCGCGAGCGCCACCCCGATCGGGCTGATGACCTCGTGGTGGCGGGCGACGCGCCCCTCCAGACCGGCGGCCCGGGCCAGATGCGGGGTCACGGCCGCCGCTCCGCCACCCCCGCCCACCAGGACGGCGGTCTCCCGGCCGAGCCGGTAGTCGCGGATCATCGTGTCCACGACCGCCCGCACCGACGCGGTCCCCGCGTCCAGCACGGCCCGCGCCGCGCCCACCACATCCATGCCGAGCACGGCGGCGAGCGGGGCGAGCGCCGCCCGCGCCACCTCCGGGTCGCAGTGCGCGAAGTCGCCCTCGGGAACCCGGCCGAGCGCGTTCGCCGCACACGTCATCGTCACGGCGAACCGGCCGCCCGCCGCGTCCAGGACCACATGGTCGTCGGGGTCGCCGTCCATCGGCCGCACCGTGGTGACCTTCGCGTCCCGCAGCTCCCCGAGCGAGGCGAAACAGGCGTAGGGGAGCCCGGCGATGTGCGCGCTGCGGGGACCGACGCCCGTGACCTTCCCGCCGGAGACCCGCACCATGGACCCGCCACCGACACCGACGGTGCGCACATCCAGGGCGTTGAGGTACGACGCCTTGCCGAGGATCGTCGCGTGCCGCACCGCCACCTTGCCGCGTCGCACCACACTGATGTCCGTCGACGTGCCACCCGTCTCCAGGAACACCCCCTCGCTGATCCGCTCTCGCATCAGCGCCCCCGCCACACCCGCCGCCGGCCCCGACAGGACCGTCAGCAGCGGACGGCGCCGCATCTCGTCCAGCGACATGACACCGCCGTCGCACCGCATCACCATCAGCGGCGCCGTGACCCCGGCCTTGGTGATGGAGGAGTCGACGAGATCGGCCGTGGCCAGCATGCGCGGCAGGATCGCCGCGTTCACCACGGCGGTACGGGTCCGCTTGTGCAGCCCGTACAGCGACGTGATCTCGTGTGCCGCCGCGACCGGCAGCCCCGTGGACCGCGCCACGTCGAGCACGGCCTGTTCCCCTTCGGGCCGGTCCACCCCGAACGGCTCGGTGGCGACGATGACGTGGGCGCCCTCCTGCTGTACGCGGGTGACGGCCGCCCGCACCGCATCGCTGTCGAACGGGTCCGCCACATGCGCGTACACCAGCGGAAGCCGCTTGCCCGGGGCGACTTCCAGCTTCCCGAACGCGGCGAGGCGCCGGGTGAACACGGCACCCGCCCCGGTGCCGATCCCGATGAGCCCGACCTTCGCCACGTCGCCTTCCAGGAGCGCGTTCGTGGCCTGGGTGGTGCCGTGCGCCAGGAACGTGACGTCGGCCGGGGTGCGCCCGGCCTGTTCGAGGAGACGGCCGAGCGCCTGGACGATGCCGTGGGCGACGCCGTCCTCATGGTGGTGGCTGGTGGGCACTTTCACCTGGCCCACCAGTTCGAGCGTCGTGGCATCGACGGCCACGGCGTCCGTGAACGTGCCGCCCACGTCGATACCGACGCGGACGCGACGGTCAGGGGACATGCCAGGCACCTCCTTGTGCGTTGACGTGCGTGTGTTGCCGATGGGGGAGGCGGTCAGTAGCCGCGGATGTCGGGCCAGCTCCTTTGCACGCCCGCCCGGTCCAGCACCCGCGCGAACTCCTCGAACCGCTTGTCGTCCGCCTGCACCTGGTGCGGCTCCACGTCCTCGGCCAGGCAGTGCGCGGCGAGCGCGCCCGCGACCTCGCCGACGTTCCATTCCACCGGGTGCAGGCGGTAGCAGCCGTTGGTGATGTGTGTCGTGCCGATGTTCTTGCCGGCGGGCAGCAGGTTCCGCACCCGGCGCGGGACCATCGCGCCCAGCGGGATCTCGAACGGCACGGAGCCGATGTCGATGTAGGTGTCGCCGCCGGTCGAGGGGTGCAGATCGATGCGGTACCCCCGACGCCGACCGAGTCCCGGTAGTGCTTGGTGCCGTACGGGCCCACGACGTCGATGGCGACGTCCTGCTCGACGACGGTCGTCACCGCCTTGATGCGCCGCGACTCGCGTACGTATGGACCCTTGGCGAGTCCGTCCGCCGTGCCCGTGACATCGGGGCGGATGCGCAGCCCGGGGAACCCGGTGCCGCCGTCCGCGCGCGGCGCCTCGGTCTGCAGCCAGTACAGGACGGACAGAGACAACTGCCGTGCCTCGCGGAGCGCTTCGGCCTCCTGGCCGATGAAGGGCTTCAGCCAGTAGTCGTTCAGGGGCCAGTTGACCAGTGTGATGTCCGAGTCGAAGGCTCCGGGCCGGTGCAGCTTGCGGGCCAGGATCCGGCGGAAACCCCACAGCTCCTTGTCCCCGGCGTCCGCGCTCTGGTCCGCGCTGACGGCCAGCGGATCCAGCTCGGGGTTGGGCACGAACGTGCGCGGTACGGGCTCCAGGGTGCGCGGGTCGGGAGCCTCGAACCCGAGCAGCGGCCCCGGCCAGAAGCCGGGGCGGTAGGCGCGCCAGAAGTGATAAGTCTCGGGCCGGTCGACGGTGTGGTCCTCGCCCTCGTGGTGGGAGAGTGCGAAGCACACCGTGATGCCCTGCTGGTTGCCGGGCTGGGCCTGGGCGGGGGCGTGTGGCTCCCCGAACTCGTCGTGCGACTCGGCCCCGCTCGCGTGCTCCACACCGGCCAGCTCGAGCAGCTCACCGGTCTCGGTGGCGTCGATGACGTAGGGGGCGGCGACGGTGCGCAGGGCGCCGCTGCGCAGGTCCCGTACCGTGACGGCCGTGATGGCGTCGTTGTCGTGTTCGGCGGAGACGGCCCGGTGCTCGGCCAGGACGGTCAGCAGCCCGGAGGCCCGGTGGGGCGCGAGCATCGCCTCCAGGACGGCGAGCGCGACGCGTGGCTCGTGGCACAGTTTGCTGACGCGGCCGGCGCCCGGGTTGAGTTCCGCGAGCCCGAGTGCTTCACCCCGCAGCGGATACCACTGCCGGTAGTAGGCCCGGATGCCCTCGCGCAGGGCCCGGTACGTCGCCGTCGTGCCGAACCGCTCCACCCACGGGTGCTCGTCCGGCGGCACGGCCTGCGCCGTCAGCTGCCCACCGATCCAGTCGGTCTCCTCGGTCATCACCACGCGCCGGCCCGCCCGGCAGGCGGCGAGTGCGGCGGCGACGCCGCCGAGGCCGCCACCGACGATCAGGATGTCTGGCTGGGGTATCACCGTGCTCCTCGTGGTCGTGAACTTGGGTTCTGTGGCAGCGCAGTTGACCCGGCCCCAGGTAGCTACCGTGGTGAGACGGCGGGCGGGCCCGCCGTCTCACCCGCACGGAACTCGCAGGCCACCAACGGCTCGTGTGCTTCCTCGCCGGCCACCAGCGCGGCGAGCAGCCGGACGGCCGCGGCGCCGAGCCGGTGCCGGGGGATGTCGAACCCCATCGGCACGGGCCGGGCGGCCAGGTCGGCGGGCGGGCTTCCGAGCAGCCCCAGCGAGACGTCGCCCGGGCAGCTGAGCCCGGCCTCCCGGACGGCGGCGTTCAGCGCCCGCCACGCCGCCCCCGTGTCGGTCTCCTCGGCCACGAACGCGGTCACCCCGTCCGCCACCAGGGCCCGCACCCGCCGCGCGGTCAGCTCACGGGCCGGATCGGCGCAGCGCAGCACCACGCCGGGGCCGCCCGCGATGCCCGCCGCCGCCAGGCCGTCCAGGAAGCCCTGCTGACGGTCCGTGGACGGGGGAGCGTCGTCGTCCTCCCGTACCAGCACGATCCGCCGGTGCCCCAACTCGGCCAGGTGGGCGACGACTTCACGGCTGGCGCTGACGTAGTCGGCACCGACCCAGGCCAGCCCCTCCAGCTCCTCGCGGCGGCCCAGATGCACCACCGGAAACCCGTCGGCGACGAGCCGCTTCAGTTCGGCCCGCGGTACGTGCCGGCCGAGGAAGAGGCACCCGTCGGCCAGCCGGACCCGGCTCAGCGCGTCCGGTCCCGCGGCACCCGCGCCACCGGTGCTCGACCCCGTGAACAGCAACAGGTCGTAGCCCGGGCGGCCGCCTCCCGCTCCACGCCCACCAGGAACGGGTAGTACGAGTGCTGTACGTCGGTCGGGAAGGTGGCGGTGAAGCTGAAGACGCCCAGCAGGTTGTTGCTGGCCGCCGCCAGCCGCCGGGCCGCCGGGTCCGGCACGTAGCCGAGACTGCGGGCCGCGTCGAGGACGCGCTGCCGGGTCTCCTCGGAGATCGCGGCGGCTTTGCCGTCGCCGCGCGCCGACAGGACCAGTGACACCGTCGCCTGCGACACTCCGGCGAGCCCGGCCACCTCGGCCTGCCGCGGCCGTGACGTACGGCTCGCGGGCCCCGGACTCCGTCCCGGTTTCGCCCGCTTCTTCGGCTGATCCACCCCTGACGTCCCCTCGCTCACCGGTTCGTTAATGCGCATTAGTAATGCGCATCAACGAACCTTGGCGTGCCTCGGACCCACCGTCAAGGGCCAGAACGGAACCCGTCCCGGTGAGCCGCGCCTGCTTCCAAGTCGGCGGGGAGCAACTGCTCGGTGAGCAGGCGGCGGACGCGCTGGTGGCGGTCGGGGGCATCCAGCCAGGAGCGCAGGATCCGCCAGCCGTGGTAGTAGCCCAGTACGTACACACCCATGCCCGGTGCCCGCACGGAGTTGAGCGCGGCGGCGGTCTCGGCCTCGTCGAACAGCGCCCAGCGGGTCAGGTAGGCGGCCAGTTCGGAGGCGGGGCGGCCGACGGCCGCCAGGAGGGCGGCGTTGGCCCAGACGCCCCACAGGACGTTCTTGACATCGTGGACGGTGGCGAAGTGGCTGCCGTCCGGCGGGATGCCCTCGCCGGTCAGGACGTTGTCGGTCAGCCACGCCTGGGCCTGGTCGCCGGGAAAGAGGATGCTCTCGGCGTGCAGGCCCAAGCCCTCGCCGAGCGCGAACGAGGGCGACAGCATGAACCGGACCTGCTGTTCCAGGCGGTCTTGCCGGTTGACCAGGTGGATCTCCTTGAGCATCGCCTCGGCGATGTGCCCGGGGTGGCCCTCGTGGGCAACCAGATACAGCAGGTCGGCCAGGTTGAACGGGATGTCGGTGTTGATGTGGATGGTCGACTTCAGCTCGCCCTCGTAGGCTCCCGCGCCCCAGAAGTGTGTCCCGGACACGAGCTTGCAGTCGACGGTCTCGTCCGGCGGCAGGGGGATGATGGTGGCGCTGGTACGGGTGCGTGTCTCGGCCACGGCCTTGGCCACTATCATCGGCAGCCGCTGCTCAACCCGCGCCGCGGGCAGGGTATGCGCGGCCTGCCAGGCGTGCAGCCGGTCGGCCAACGACCCGCCGCCCGCGGGCAGAGCGGCGTCCAGCCGCGCGTGTGCCTCTTCGAACAGCGACTCCGGAACCCAGTCCGCCGCCACGCCAAGGCACTCCCGGGCGTAGTCGGGCAGTGGCAGCACCTCCCCGTTCTGCTGCCGTGCCACCGCACGCATCGCGGTAACCTGCGCGGCCAGATAGCGCGACCGCGGCGGCTCGAAGGGGAGTTCCTCCAGCAGCCGGTCGGCGTCCTCCACCAGCTGCCCGGCGGGCAGCGGGGCCTCGGTCTCCGCCTGCCTGCTCCACTCCCGCGGCCCCTGGTAGACGAGTACGGTCCCCCGGAGTCTTTGGTGACCTGTCGGTTGAGGCGTAAGGCGAGCAGCGCGTAGTCGCGCACCCACTCCTGTTCGGTCGGGTTCATCATTGCCTCCACGGCTGTTGCGTACGCAGGTGATCGCGCCGGGCACCCAGATTCGCCGATAAAGGCCAGGGCCACATGGAATGCTGACCGACATGGGCATCTGGCTGCCCGCGGTCTTCGGAGCGGGCTGACCGCCGATGACAGGTTCAATCCCTCGGGTGTCAATGATCCGTGACGCTATGGCGGAAGTCACGTGGCGAGATTCCGTATGCGGCGCGAAAGGCACGAGTGAAGACGGCGTGATGTGTGAAGCCCCAGCGGTCGGCGATACGATAAATGGGCACGGAGCGCATGGTGGGATCGGCGAGATCCCGGCGGATATGCTCCAGCCGCAGGCGGCGAATATACGCGGCAACGCTGTCCCGCGATGACTTGAACAGACGGTGCAGGTGGCTCACCGAAATGTGGTGAGCATCGGCGATCATGGGCGGTGTCAGCTCCGGGTTGTGGAGGTGCTGCCGGATGAAGGCGCGGATTCGCAGCGTCAGGGCTCGACGGCAGGTTTCGGACGGCAGGGAGCCCAGCGCGTCGAGTTCATGGGCGAAGAGCACTGCGAGGAGGTCGACCAGGACTCTCTCCAGCCGCGGGGCATCCGCGGCGGTGTAGGAACTGGCGTTCTCCGTCAGGGTGGCGAGGAAGCTCGCCACCAGGGCACCGGGCCCGTTCCTCGCTGTCATACGGTGCCCGATCACCCGGTCAGCCTGGGCGACGGGCAACGGTAACAGCGCCTTGGGGAGATCGATGCCTATGGCCTTCACTGGTTCCCGGCGGGTGCCGACGCGGATTTCACATGGGCGCGAGGAGTCGTTGGTGCGCACGTCGTAGGCGCCGTACAGGGCGTCTTGGCCGCTCATGGTGAACCCCACCGTGCCACTGACGATGAGTGAGAGGTGGTACACGTCAGGGTCGAGTTGCCGGATGAGTCTGGGGGTCCGACGAACGTCCAAAGGTTCGCTCACCGAAGGCCATACGAGCGCATTCCCCAAGTTCAGGACGCGTTGGTGGGCGTAGTAGTCGGCAGGCGGGTGGCCGATCACCTCCAACGGCGCGTGCATTCTGGACAACTGATCACGCCACGCGTCGGCGCGATCCGCCGTCGGGAAGTCATCGGTACGGAACACAGCCTCGATCATCGCCTATCCCCCTACGTAACGCCGCTTGCCGTCCACCTCACGGCCACACCCGATCAGCAGTCACCAGGCGACACCACCAGCACACCAGAGAGTAAAGCACAAGCAAAGGCGATAGGCATTCGAACGGAGCCGCAGCGGACCGGGTGAGCGTGGCCGGGCTCGAGCCGGCGCCTCCGGTCTCCGGCGTTCTCCTGGTGGAGCTGGGGGATATCCCCAGTGAAGAGCCGGGGGCAGTCGGAGCGCGGTACATCGGTGACACCTCTAGCGTTCCGACCCATGAGCACGCCGTACCGAATGGACCGGAACAACGCCACGCGCCGGAGCATGCTCGCGCTCGGCACCGCCGCGGCAGCCACACCCTGGCTGGGTGCGGCCCCCGCCCAGGCCCGCCCTGCCACCAGAAGCCCGGAAAGGCTGGACGAACTGGGCATGACCGAGCTTCGAGGGCGGATGGGCGAAGGGCGGCTCGACGCGGAACGGCTGACCCGCTACTACCTGGAGCGGATCGACCGCGTCGATCCGCTCCTGCACGCGGTGATCGAGGTCAATCCCGACGCGCTGCGGGAGGCCCGGCGTCTGGATGCCGGGCAACG
The DNA here is from genome assembly GCA_005405945.1 of Streptomyces violaceusniger. Taxonomy (GTDB): domain Bacteria; phylum Actinomycetota; class Actinomycetes; order Streptomycetales; family Streptomycetaceae; genus Streptomyces; species Streptomyces violaceusniger. The sequence continues at coordinate 675,166 of BJHW01000001.1, read as the reverse complement.
TCCCCGTGGGCCCCTGCACGGCATGCCCGTTCTGCTGAAGGACCTGGTGGAAACCGCGGACCGCATGCACACAACCGCCGGATCGCTCGCCCTGGAGGGCCTTCGGCCGGCCAGAGACGCCACGGTCGCGGCCAAGTTGCGGACGGCCGGTGCCGTCATCCTCGGCAAGACCAACCTGAGCGAGTGGGCCGGCGGGATGTCGCTCACCCACCGCGCCGGCTGGAGCGCCCGCGGTGGGCAGACCCGGAACCCCTACAAGCTGGATCGGTCTCCGAACGAGTCCAGCTCCGGTACGGCGGTCGCCGTCGCGGCCAACCTGTGCGTCGCCGGGATCGGTACCGAGACCAACGGTTCGATCATCGACCCCGCCTCGGCGAACTGCGTCGTCGGGATGAAGCCGACCGTTGGACTGATCGGGCGCGGCGGAGTGATCCCCGGTGTGCCGAGCCAGGACAGTGTCGGCCCGATCGCGCGCACGGTCCGCGACGCCGCGATCCTGCTCGGCGTCCTCGTCGGCATCGATGACCGTGACCCGGCGACCGAGGCGAGCCGTGGCCACTTCCATCGTGACTACACCCGTTTCCTGGATGCCGACGGACTGCGTGGTGCGCGGATCGGCATACCGCGAACCGTGTACTTCGGCTACAGCGACCACGCCGACGAGATCGCGGAGCGGGCGATCGCCACGCTGCGCGCCGCCGGCGCGACCGTGGTCGACCCGGCCGACATACCGACGGCCGAGCGCCTCGAAGACCTCCCCAGCTCGAAGATCGTTCAGGCGTACGAGATCAAGCGGGCGCTGAACGCCTATCTGGCCGGAGCCCCCGGCGACCACCCGCGCGGCTTGGCGGAGCTGATCGCGTTCAACCGCGCACACGCCGACCGCGAGCTCCGCTATGTGCGGCAGGACGGTCTGGAGGCGGTGCACCGGCTGGACTTCACCGAGAGCGAGTACCGCGAGGCGCTGGCCACCAACCACCGGCTGTCGCGTGCCGAAGGCATCGACGCGGTGCTGCGGCGCTTCCGTCTCGATGCGTTGGTGATGCCGACCACCGGACCGCCGGCCAAGATCGACCTGGTTCGCGGGGACAGCTACGGCGGCGGCGCGTCCACGCCCGCCGCACTCGCCGGCTACCCCGCGATCAGCGTCCCGGCAGGCTTCGCCTTCGGCTTGCCGGTCGGCCTGACGTTCATGGGTACGGCGTGGAGCGAGCCGACCCTGCTCCGCCTGGCCTACGCCTACGAGCGGGCCGACCGGGTCCGCAGAGCGCCGACATACCGCCCGGCCGACGTGGGCTTCTGACCCTGTGCCATGGGGCACCCTCCCGCTGTCGGCCAGGTCAGCCGTGGCCGCGGTCGCGGCCACGGCCGGCGACGAGCCACTCGAGAGAGCCTGCGTTCGGCGCGGACCCGCTCGTTCCGGAAACGGCCCCAGGGCGGAGCGGATCTCCGCCCTCCTTACGGCCGAAAGGTACTTCGGCCCGTGGCAGCACGCACCGGTGGCGGAACTGGTACGTGAACCGCAGTTCCCTGGTCTGTGAGATCGCGCCCTCGGCCCTCCCGGGGTTCCCCGCCTCCCGCGGACGCCTGCCATCATGAGCCCATGACCGACGCGTACGAGCGGATGATGCGGGCCAACCAGTCGAACTGGGACGCCCGGACCCCCGTCCACCTCGCCAGCCGGTTCTACGGGATCGACGGGGAGCCCGACCCGTCCCGCTGGTTCGCCTCGTGGGAGTGGGACGACCTCCGCGAGGTGGCCGGCCGTGACGTGCTGCACCTGCAGTGCCACCTCGGCACGGAGACGATTGCCTTCGCGGAGCGCGGGGCGCGGACCGTCGGCCTCGACTTCTCCGCGGCATCCGTGACGGCGGCGACCGGCATCGCGGCGCGTGCGGGCTTCGACGTGACGTACGTACAGGCCAATGTGTACGACGCCGTGGAGGCCCTCGGCGGGCGGCGGTTCGACGTCGTCTACACCGGCAAGGGCGCCCTGTGCTACCTCCCGGACCTGGACCGCTGGGCCGGTGTCGTCGCCGAACTGCTGCGTCCCGGCGGCCGCTTGTACGTCGTGGAGTTCCATCCGCTCCTCAACTCGCTGGGCCCCAAGCCCGCCCCCGAAGAGGGGCCCGAACTCCTGCTCCGCCATGACTACGTGGGCGGCAGCGGCCCCGTACACCGCGACGCGACACACACCTACACCGACGGCCCGGCCGTCGAGGGCGCCACCGACAGCTACGAGTGGACGCACGGGCTGGGTGAGGTCGTCAACGCCCTGATCGGAGCGGGTCTCAACATCCGACGGCTGCGCGAGAGCCCTGAACTGCCCTGGCCGCGCTGGCCCCATATGGTTCGTGGCTCGTCCGGCTGGTGGCGGCTGCCGGAGCCGCGGATCCCTCTGCTGTACGGGCTGTTGGCATCCCGCTGAGCGAACGGCCACGGTGGCGACCTACACGGTGGCGGGGCTGCCGCGAGCCCGGGCCGGCGGAGCGCGCCACCTCTGCCGTCTGGGCGGGGCTTCCGGGAACCGTCGTATGTGACGGGGATCACGGCGGAGGGAAAACCTGCCGCCCGTGCCTGACGTCTTGCGGGTGTGAGATCAGTCAGGAAGACATCGGACGAACTGGACGAGGAGCATCTCGTCCGGCTGGTGGCCAGAGGCGACCGTGCCGCGTTCGAGGAGCTGTACCGGCGTACGTCGCCGTGGATGGCGGTGCGGCTGCGCCGCCGCTGTGCGGACGAACAGATCGTCGCCGAGGTCATGCAGGAGACGTATCTGGCGGTGTGGCGCGCGGCGGGTGCGTTCATCGGGACCGCCGCCGGGGGAACCGCCGTCGGCTGGCTGTGGACGATCGCGGCGCGTCGGCTCGTCGACGCGTTCCGGCGCAGGGCCCACCACGCGGAGCCGCCGCCCGCGGCTGCCCCGCGGTCCATGGCGCCCGCCGCCGAGGAGGAGGCGCTCGCGGCGACCGTCGGCGGTGAGGTCGGGGACGCGCTGCGACGCCTCGCACCGGAGCTCAGAGCGGTACTGCAGGCCATGGTGCTCGACGGGCTGTCCGTCCGGGAGACCTCTGTCTTGCTGGGACTGCCCGAGGGCACGGTCAAGACCCGTGCCCGCCGGGCCCGGATCGAGATGCGAAAGGCACTGGCATGAGTGTGGAACACGCGTCGATTCGGATCATCGACGGTTACGCGCGCGGCGACACGGACCTCGCCGCCGACGAGGTGTGGGCCCTGGAGGCCCATCTGGAGGCGTGCCGGGTGTGCCGTGACCGGCTGTCGGCCTCCGTCACGGCGCAGGCGCCCGCCGTCGCGGCGCTGGTCGGCACGGTGTGGTCCGACCTCGAACCCCAGCTCGCCGGCACCGCCCCGGTACCGCGTCGACGGCGCTGGTCGGCGCGGCTGTCGAGGTGGATGACGCCCGTGATGGTGCCGTGGCTGGCCATGATCGTGGGGGTGACGCTGCTCGCGTTGCTGCTCGACCTGGCCGACACCGGCTTCGGCGAGGTGTCGCTGGTGCTGCTGCTCTCCCCGGTCCTGCCCGTGCTCGGCGTCGCGGCGTCGTGGTCGCGCGGTCTGGACCCGGCGTACGAGCTGACGGCCTCCGCGCCGAGGGCGGGACTGTACCTGGTGCTGCGGCGTACCGCGTCCGTGCTCGCGGTGGTCGTCCCCGCGCTGCTGCTGGGCGGATGGGCGACGGGGGTGACGGCCGCGCAATGGCTGCTGCCCTGTCTGGCCTTCACCTCGACGACCCTGGCGCTCGGCGGTGTCGTCGGCGTGACCCGCGCCGCCGCCTGGCTGGTGGCCGGGTGGGCCGCCGTGGTCGTGGCACCGACCCTGGCCGCCGGCCGTACGACCTTCGCCCTGCGGACGGACGGTCTGCCCGTGTGGGGGCTGATCCTCGCGCTCGGCATCGGTGTCGTGATCGCCCGCAGGGGCGCGTACTCCGTGCTGGGAGCCCATCGTTGACCATCGGAAAGGAACACCACATGATGCCCGCGGCGAGCGCGGCCGACATCGCACCGACGCCCTACGCCTGGGAGATCCGGGCCACCGGGCTGAAGGTCAGGGTCGGCAGGAACCACATGGCCGTCGACGGGCTCGACCTGTCGCTGGGCACCGGCGTACACGGCCTCCTCGGCCCCAACGGGGCGGGCAAGAGCACCCTCATCCGGGCTCTGGCCACCGTACTGCGCCCCGCCGAGGGCACCCTGGAACTGCTCGGCGAGTCCGCGGGCGGCATGGGCGAGCACCGTGCGCTGCGCCGGCGGATCGGCTACCTGCCGCAGGAGTTCGGCTACTACAAGCGCTTCACGGTCCGCGAGTTCGTCGAGTACATGGCGTGGCTGAAGGAGGTGCCCAAGGGGGACATCCCCGCGGCGGTGCAGCATGCCGTGGAGCGGGTGGGCCTGGCCGACCGTGCCGACAAGCGGATGAAGACCCTGTCCGGCGGGATGGTGCGGCGGGTGGGCATCGCCCAGGCCATCGTCAACGACCCGACGATCCTGCTGCTGGACGAGCCCACGGCCGGCCTGGACCCGGCGCAACGGCTGCGCTTTCGCGAACTGCTGCAGGAACTGGGCAAGGACACCTGCGTGGTCGTCTCGACCCACCTCGTGGAGGACGTGGCCGCCGCCTGCACCGACGTGGTGCTCTTCGCCGAGGGCCGACTGGTCTTCCAGGGCACCCCGGACGACCTGGCCGCGGCGGGCGGCCCCGAGCACGTGGGCGACAGCCCGCTGGAGCGCGGCTATTCGGCACTGCTGCTGGGCCCCGGCCGGGGAAGGGGCGCCTGGTGAAGACGCGTGTGATGCGAACCGAGCTGAAGCGCTCCGTCGCCCCCTGGGCCGGCGCCGTGGTCCTGACGAGCGCGCTGGCGTTCCTGTACCTGGTGGACGCCGAATGGTGGAGGGGCACCACGGCGTGGACGGCCCAGTGGACGTCCCTGGCCCTGTGGACCCGCACTCTGCTGTTCTACCTGTGGCCGCTGGCCGTGGGGCTCGGCGCGTTGCAGGGCCTGCGTGACCACCGCTCGAAGATATCCGAACTGCTGACGACCACCTCGCGTCCCGCCTGGCACCGCGCCGCCACACTGGCGGGCGCGATGGCGATCACCCTGGCCTCGGCCTTCGCGCTGCTCGTCCTCGTGGGCGCGGTCCAGGTGCTCGCCAACACCGAGTACACCCACCTCGGATGGCTGCCGATCTCGCTGGTGGGGGCACTCTCACTCGTCGCGGGAGCCGTGCTGGGCATGGGGGTCGGGCGCGCCCTGCCGTCCGCGCTCACCCCGCCACTGCTGACCATGGGCGCCTTCGCGTTCACGGCCCTCATGCACATGTCGCTGGGCCGGACGGAGACGGACACGGCGACAGGGGTCCCGAGCACGGAGCCGAACCAGGTCTCGCTGCTGTCACCGGCGGTGGATGAGGTGCGCGACGCGCTCGTGACGCTCTCCGCCTCCGTGCACATCGGGCAGACGATCTGGCTGCTCGGCCTGGCCGCGACAGGCTTCGCGCTGCTGGTCGCCGCGACCCCGCGCACCCGGCTGCTCGCCCTGACGCCCGTCCTGGCGGGCGCGGCCGTCGCCCTGCTCGTCCTCCCCTCCGACCCGCGCCGGATGTATGTCCTCGACAAGGCCGCCGCGGAGCTGGTGTGCGATGGCCCGGTATGCGTGACCAGGACCCAGCAGGCACGACTCACCGACCTCGCGCGTCACGGCAAAAAGGCGCTGCGCCTGCTGCACGGCGCCCTGGGGAGCCAGGCGCCGGTCTCGGTCCGGGAGAACACCGCCGTACTGCCGGAGGGTTCCACGCCGCGGTGGTCCCGCAAGACCGTGCTCATCGACTTCGATGACGACATCGTGGCCGCCGCGAAGGGCGGGGAGCTGACCTGGGCCCTGATCGCCAAAGGCATGGTGCCGGGGTGTTCCCCCGTGGGCTGGAGCGGTACGGGGGAGAGGACATCGCGCGGACCGTCGCGGTGGGCTGGGTCCTCGGCGACCTCACGTCGATGCCCGGCCAGGGGTCACCGAACGTGCGCCGCGAGATCGACACCCAGGCCCGCGCGGTGTGGAAGGACCTCACGGCGCTGCCACGGGCCAAGCAGCTCGCGCGGATCAACGCGATGCGCGCCGCCGCGCTGTCCTGTGGGGGAGACGCGCTCGACGCGCTGACCGGCGGTGGGTACCGGTGAGATGGCTGACGTTGTACGCGCGCTCGCGTCAGGTGCCCGCGTCACTGGCCGCGGTGGTGATCAGTACGGTGACGGTGTGGGCATTCGCCCGGGGTGGCAGCGGGGGCCGGGTGATCCGCGGCTGCCCGCGCTCGCCCTCGCCGCGGGAGCGATGGCCCTCTCGACCGGGCTCAGCGGGCAGGATCTCGCGCTGGACCGGACGGCCGCGATCCGCTGGGCGCCCCGCAGGGCGGTGCATGTGCTGCTCGCCGGGGCGGTGGTTGCCGTGGTGTTGCTGGTGGTGCAGGGGACGGGGGAGGGCCTGGCCACTGCCGGGTTCGTGGTGCGGGACAGTGCGGGACTGATGGGGCTCGCCGCCGTCGGGGCGGCGGTGTGCGGGGGGCGGTACGCGTGGACGCTGCCGTTCGCCTGGCTCTCGTTCTCGTTCGTCGCCCCGTCCCCGACGAGTGTGCCGGCGCGGGTGGCGTCCTGGATGCTGCTGCCACCCGGTACGGCGGCGGGCACCTGGACAGCCCTGGTCCTCACGATCGCGGGCACCACGGCCTATGCCGTCACGGGACCGAGGCGGTAGTCGGCCCGGGCCACCGGACCGGGGCACGGCCGAGAGCGTGTGCGCTGCGGACAGGTCGCCGAGCGCACGGAGTTGTCGACGAGCACGCCCCCGGGCGCCGCTGAGGTCCAGCGGCGCCCCCGGGGACCGTTGGTCAGGATGCGCGGCGCAGGGCCAGGACGTTTTCGCTGACGGTGGCCGTCTGCCCCTGGGGACCGGTGGCGGTGCGCTGAGGCGCGTGGCAACGCTCGGCCGTCCAGGAGTCGTCCAGTTCGAGCGATGCCAGGACCTCGTCGGGGCGGGGGAAGCGCACGTCCTCGCCGGTCTGCCAGGACCACGGGGCGACGGAGGCGTGTTCCACGATGATCAGCAGTCCGCCGGTGGCGACGGCCGCCGCCGCGCGGCGCAGCACCTTCTCGCGGGAGATCTCGAGGGGGGTGTGGAAGTAGCTGGCGTTGACCAGGTCGAAGCGGCCTTCGGGAAAGTCGTGGGCGAGGTCGTGGCGGGCAGGGTGCACGCGTTCGGCCACGCCGCTGGTGCGGGCTCCGGTGGCCACGCGCCGCAGGGCGGTGGCTGAGACGTCGACGGCGGTGACGTCCCAACCTCGGGTGGCGAGCCAGATGGCGTCGCCGCCGTGCCCGCAGCCCAGGTCCAGTGCGGTACCGGGCGTGGGGGCGAGGGCGGTGACGAGGTCCTCGAGGACGGCGTTGGGCCTGGTGCCCCACTGTTCGTCCAGGCGGGAGTAGTGGTTCTCCCAGAAGGCTGCGGAGTCGCTGCCGGTACTCATCGGGGCTCTCTTTCAGCGGTGGGCGGCTCGGGGTCGGCCGACGTGAACGGGGGTTTCGGCGAGGGCGTCGGTGTGCGTGTGCTTCTTGATCAGCAGGATGATCACTTGCGGCCCACGAAGTCGGCGACGCGCCCGCCCAGCAGCAGTAGGCTCACGGCCGGGGTCGGCCGGCGCCGCGGGTCGAGCGCGGTGTCCCGGCCCGCTGAGTCGGTGGATGCGGTCATCACTGTCCAATCGAGGTGCTGAGCGAAGGAAGGGAGCGTGCGGCCCGCTCGCGCAGCGGGCCGGTGATCTCGACGGTGCACGCCCACATGCCGCGGTTGCAAGGCTGGATGCCGTTTTGGCAACCTGGGATCCATGGATGATCAGCAGCGGCGAAACGTCCTCGCAGCCGTCGGACCCCGCCTGCGGGAGCTGCGGCGTCGTAAATCCCTGACTCTGGCCGAGCTGGCCGAACTGACCGGTGTCAACGAGAGCACGCTCTCGCGCCTGGAAAGCGGGGCCCGCAGGCCGACCCTGGAACTGCTGCTCCCACTGGCCGAGCTGTACGACGTGCCGCTGGACCAACTCGTCGGCGCACCGCGCACCGGCGACCCGCGCATCCATCTGCGTCCGGTGCACCGCGACGGCATGACGTACGTACCGCTGAGCCATCCCGGCGGCGTCCAGGCGCACAAGCTGCTGATTCCGCCGAGGCCGGGACGCGAGCCGGAGCTGCGTACCCATGAGGGCTTCGAGTGGCTCTACGTGCTGGCCGGCCGACTGCGCCTGATCCTGGGCGAGCAGAGCCTGGTCCTCAAAGCCGGGGAAGCCGCGGAGTTCGACACCCACGTACCGCACTGGCTCGGCCCGGATGGCGACCAGACCGTGGAACTGCTCGTGCTGTTCGGACGCCAGGGAGAGCGGGCCCATCTCAAGGCCCGCACCACCTGACCTCCCCATTGCGCATCTCAGCGTCATGGCGTCGTGGCCCTCGCACGTTGCGCGTTCGCCGCGTCCGGGAGACTCGCCTGTTTCGGCGCCGTGACTTCCCATGGCTCGACGGCGAGATCTGTGATCCGAAATGTCACGCGAAGTACGCTGGCCGAGCCGCGTCAACAGCTGCTTCCGGGGGGCAAGTGAGCATGGACCCGTCAGTACTCGGCACCAAGCTGGCTTCCAGTCTCGTCGCGCCACTGATACGCAGGCTGTTCGTACGGGAAGGGCCCGGGGCGGGGTTGGTGCAGCGGCCGGTGCGGATGTCCGGGCTGGTCTCGTTCAGGGGAGAGAAGCGGACTCTCGGCGAGTCGGAGTTGCGGGGGCTCGTGCGAGAGCTGGTGGAGCGCGCGGCACGCGAAACGCGCGAAGCCCCGCTTGATGGGCCGGAGTTGGAGGCCGTCACAGATGCCCTGGAGCTGACCGTGCTCGCCTTGGGCGATCTCGATCTGGACGACGCACAAGCCGTACGGCTCGGCCATGAGGCGCTCGCCGCGCGGCTGTACGCACAAGCGGGCGGCAAAGAACTCGTACGGTTCCTCAGCGAGGATTCCGTCTCGCTGTACTCCCAACTGCTGAACAGCTCCTGCCTGCACATCCTGCACTTCTTCGCCCAGCGCTCGACCTTCGTGGCACGCACGCTCGTCGAACAGAGTCGGCAGCTCGACGAGCTGATCACCCGTACCGATGTCCTCACCGAGCGCTTGGCCTCTCGGACCGGGCAGGACGCGGCATTCGAGGAGCGCTACGCGCGATTCGTCGCGGCCAAGCACAGTCGCGTGACGATCTACGGGATCGATCTGAACGAGTCCCGCGACTGGCCGCTGGACGCGGCATACCTGAGCCTGGAAGCGACCCGGGACACCGAGCACCAGGCAGTGCCCGACCCCGCCCTCGCCCTGGCGGGCGACGTGGACATCGCGGTGCCCGAGCGCTGGCTGCCGTCCGCTCCGCGGCCCGTCGAACAAGTGTTGGCCAGCAGCGAGCGGGTGCTGCTGCGTGGCGTCGCCGGCTCCGGCAAGACCACGCTTGTCCAGTGGCTGGCGGTCAACACCGCCCGTCAAGAACGGCTCACAGGTGAACTGGTTCACCTGATGGGCCGCGTGCCCTTCGTCCTGCCGCTGCGCACCCTGACGCGCGGCGACGCCCGGCTGCCTGTTCCGGGCGACTTCCTGAGCGCCGTGAGCTGCCCGCTCGCCGGCTCGCAGCCGGCCGGCTGGGCCGACCGCGTGCTCTCCGGCGGGCGCGGACTCCTCCTGGTGGACGGGATGGACGAGGTGCCGGAGCAGGAGCGCGCCCGCACCCGGCGGTGGCTGTCCGACCTCCTGGTCGCTTTTCCGGACAACCTGTGGCTGGTCACGTCCCGCCCGTCCGCCATACGGGAGGAATGGCTGGGCAGCGAGAACTTCACCGAACTCACCCTGTCCTCGATGAGCCGCGACAATGTCACCGTCTTCATCCGTCGCTGGCACGAGGCGGCCGGAGCCGACCACACGATGGCCACGGCGCTGCTGGACGCCATCCGCACCAAGCAGGATCTCGGGCGGCTGGCGACCAACCCGCTGATGTGCGCCCTGATCTGTGCGCTGCACCGTGAGCGCCGTGGCTTCCTGCCCCGTGGCCGCAAGGCCCTGTACGACGCCGCGCTGTCCATGCTCCTGGAACGCCGGGACCGCGAACGTGATCTGACCGTGGAACTGGACGAGGAGTCCCAGGTCGAACTACTCCAGCGGCTTGCCTACTGGATGATCCGCAACGGACGTGCCGAGATGGACCGGGCAGACGCCGTGCACCAGCTGGAACGGCTGCTGCCCTCCATGCCGTACGTCGCCGCACAGGGCTCGGCGGAGGAAATCCTGCGCTATCTGCTCGTCCGGTCGGGCCTGTTGCGCGAACCGGCCGTCGAGGCCGTGGACTTCGTACACCGCACCTTCCAGGACTACCTGGGAGGACGGGCAGCCGTGGAGGAGCGTGACTTCGACGTGCTCATCCGGCACGGCCACTTGGATCAGTGGGAAGACGTGCTGCGCATGGCCGTCGCCCACGCGCGCCCGGATGAGCGAGCCCGGATTCTACGAGGTCTGGTAGAGCGCGGGGACCGGGAGCCGGACCACCGTGCCCGGCTCCACCTGCTGGCCACCGCGTGCCTGGAACACGCCCCGAAACTGGATCCGGCCGTACGCGCGGACGTGGAACGGCGGGCTGGTGAGCTGATTCCGCCGCGCAGTTTCCCGGAGGCGAAGGAACTCGCCCAGATCGGCCCCATCGTGTTGGAGTTGCTGCCCGGGCCGGACGAGGTCGCCGACGATCTTACGGCGGCCTCCGTCGTCACCGCCGCAAGCCTGATCGGCGGGGATTCCGCACTTCCGTGCCTGGTCCGGTATCTGGAGCACGGGAGCGAATTCGTGCACTATCGGCTGGGTTTCTACTGGGACCGGTTCGATACCGATACGTACGCGAGCGAGATTGTCTGCCACTTGCTGGACAAGACGGACGCCGTCATCGTCATTCGTACACCGCAAGAACTCGCGGCGCTCAGCCGACTGGGAGGCCACGGGAAGGTCGAATTGATGGGCGACTTCAGTCCGGCCCAGATCGTGGCGGCCTTCGGCGACCGACAGTTGCAAAGCCTCAGGCTGACGAGGAACACCTCCGTCACCGATCTGGCCTTCCTGAGGAGCCAGGAGAGCCTGCCGGAGCTCTACCTCGACGGATGCCCCAAGCTCTCCTCTCTGGCGCCACTGACGAGGCTTCCCCTGGAGCGGCTGGTCCTGACCGACCTGCCGGGGATCACGGACCTGAGTCCGCTACGCCGGCTCACCCAGCTGAAGATGCTCAGCTTGCGCACCGGGTCAAGGTGGCAGGGGCTTGAGATCATGCCGCACGAATCCCCCCTGGACTGCCTGTTCCTCCCGGAGGACGCCCGTGAGCTGACCGCCCTGGCCGACTTCTCCACACTGCGCCAACTCGGACTGGACCTCGCCGTCCCGCCCACCAAGGAAGAATGGCAGGCAGTCGCGCACCTGGAGAAACTGAGAATCCTGAGCCTGAATTGCGCCGAACTCACCAGTCTCGCTGCCACCGGTGTTCTCCTCCAGGGGTAGAGACCGTCTTTTTGATGGCACACCACGAGAGGCCGGATCTGGGGCCGGTCGGTACGGCGTTCCCCACGCTCAACTGGCTCGCCGTGTACGACACCGACGAGTTCGACGTGGCCCCCTGGCCGCACACCCTCAGCTGCGCCGCGTGACCACGCCGCCCACCTGCCGCATCCTCAATGCCGACCGGCTGCCGGACACGATCCAGGTCAACCCCGAAGTATCGCGGAGTAGGAGGCGTGATACCGCCCACGGTCCTGAGACGACCGGCCGAGCGGAACCAGGCCCGCTTCGCCGCCGACGTTGCGGGCGGCCCGCAGCCGTCTGCACCTACGTCCCGGGCAAGGCGGAACTGCTCGGCCTCATGCTGGACTCCGTGTACCTGGAGGGCGTGGCCGGGAGCGTGCGCGGGGCACGCCACGCCCGTACCGGTCGTACGCGGCCGGGACGGGCGGCACGGCGGACCGGTCCCTCCACGATGGATCCCCCGGCCCGGGACCGCACCGCGGGATCACCCGCTCCGGTGGCGGCGCGCACGGCAAGGCAGGGTGCGCGACGCCGACCCGGTGCACCGCGATGAGCAGTTCCCGTACCGTCAGGTTCGGTTCGCCGGCCGGTATGCCGACCAGGTCATGGCCGCCGAGGAAGGCCATGACCCGGGCTTCCCGCGTGGGTGTGGTGGCGCGGTCGGAGGTGTGCATGAGGGCTCCGTTGGTCTGGGCCCCCATTGAGCCGAATCGTCCGGGTCAGCCGGCGTCGGCCAGAGGCCAGAACGAAGGGGGTGGGGTGAACAGGCGCCGCAGTTCGGCCGGTCCGCAGGAGGCGTTCTCCCAGTGCTCGGCGATCCGGCCGTCGACGAACCGCCACAGACCACAGAACGGCACGGCGATCTCGCGGGGGTGCTCGGCCCGCAGCACCCCGAGAACGGTGCCGAAGTGGTCGTTGGCCGTGATCTGCTCCACGTCCATGACCAGGGTGTATTCGGTCATGCGGAGGAGCGCCTGCTCATGGGCGCGTACGGCCCTGATGCCACGGCGTACCCGGGGGTCTTCAGCGGTCCGGTCCGCACGGTGCAGCACGATGTCGTCCGCGGCGAAGTCGGCGATTCTGGTCAGATCCCGGTAGATGGTGCGCAGGATCTCGGTGTGCGGATGCTCGGCCCGCATGGGGGCGCGGGTCATCGCGCCCCTCCCCGGTGCTTCCGCACCGGCTTGGGCCGCCACGGGGTGACCGTGGCGCAGAGTGCTTCGATCTCCTCCCACTGGCTGTCGGTGAGCCGGACCTCGTGGGCCCGGAGGTTCTCCTCCAAGTGGGTCACCGATGTGGTGCCGGGGATGAGGAGGGTGTTGGACGCGTGGCGCAGCAGCCAGGCCAGCCCCAGCTGGGCTCCGGTGACCCCGTACCGTTGGGCGGCCTTGGTGAGGACGCCCCCGGGGCCGACCAGGTCGCCGTGGCCGAGCGGGAACCACGGGATGAAGACCATGCCGCGCTGTTCGGCGTATCGGAGGATCGGCTCGCCGGACCGGTCGGCGATGTTGTAGAGGTTCTCCACCGCCACGATGTCCACGATCTCGGCGGCCTGTTCGAGCTGGTCGACGGTGACCTCGGGCTGGCCGGACAGGCCGATATGGCGGATCTTGCCCTGCTCGCGCAGCTCGGCGAGCACGCCGAGCTGGTCCTCCAGCGGTACCAGGGGGTCGATGCGGTGCAGCTGGTAGAGGTCGATGCGCTCCAGTCCGAGGCGGTGCAGGCTGACCTCGACCTGCTGGCGCAGATACTCGGGTCTGCCCAGGGCGACGATGTAGGGGTTGCGGCCCTCGGCCCTCACCCAGTCGTCGGGGCCGGTGCGCAGCATGCCGCCCTTGGTGGCGATCACCAGATGGTCCGGGTATGGGTGCAGGGCCTTCCGGATGAGCTCCTCGTTGTAGCCGGGACCGTAGGAGTCGGCGGTGTCGATGAAGTCGACTCCGAGGTCGTCCACGGCGCGGCGCAGCAGGCGTACGGCCTGGTCCGGGTCTTCGGGCGGGCCCCAGACGCCGGGCCCGGTCAGGTGCATGGCACCGTAGCCGAGCCGGTTGACCGTCAGGTCACCGCCCAGGGACAGGGTGGCCCCGGTCCTGGGCGCATGCGGAACGGACGCGGTCACGCGGATCCTCGATTCTTGGGCTTGTGCGGAGATGGGGTTTCACTGTGCCGGTCGGGCTCGGGAGGGACGGGAAGCTTCACCGGCAAGGCGTCGACGTTGCCCGTTCGGCGGCCGGACCGTACCCGGTCGGAGTGCACCCAGGTGCCGAGGGAGGATTCGGCGGTGATCCCGGGACCGAACCCGGCGAGCAGCCCGCGGGCCCCCGGAGGCAGCCCCTCGGCGAACTGGCGGCGCAGTGCCTCGAAGACGACGGCCGAGGCGATGTTGCCGTACTCGGTGAGCGTGGCGCGGCTGTGCCTGAAGGCCTTCGGCGGCACCTTCAGATAGCCGCACAGATCGTCCAGGATGCGCGGGCCGCCGGCGTGGATGATGTAGAAGTCCAGGTCCGTGGCGTCCCAGCCATGTGCTTCGGCGAGCGTGTCCAGTGCGGGCGCGATCACGTTCATGGTGCCCGGGACCCGCTTGTCCAGCCGGAAGTGGAATCCGGTGGCCTTCACCTCGTACGCGATCCAGTCCTCGGTGCCCGGCACCAGATGCGAGGCGTTGCCCACCAGCTCCATCCCCTCCCCGCCGCTGCCGCGCATGACCGCGGCGGCGATCGCGTCCCCGAACAGCCCGTCGGACAGCAGCGAGCCGACGTCGAGGTCGTCCGGCTGGTAGCACAGCGAGCAGAACTCGCACGCCACGATCAGTACGTTGGATCCCGGGTACGCGCGGCAGAAGTCATGCGCACGGTTGACGGCCGCCCCGCCGGCCGCACAGCCCAGCTGCGCGATGGGGATCTGCCGGGTGTTGGAGCGGAAACCCAGTTCGTTGATCATCCAGGAGGTCAGGGGCGGCATCGTGAAACCGGTGCACGAGACGAACACGATCGTGTCGATGTCCCGCGCCGTCACCTCCGCCGAGGACAGCGCCTCCTTGACCACGTCCGGGACACGGGCACGGGCCTCGCGCACATAGAAGCGGTTACGGGCCTCGAACCCCGGATGCGTCAGGGTGACGGCCAGCGGCTGGACCAGGTGCCGCTTTGCCACCCCGGTGTTCTTGATCATCCGCAGAACCAGCGGAAGCCTCTGGTGTCCGGCGTGCAGCCGGCGCGCCAGGGCCAGCGTCTCCTCCATCGAGATGGTGTTCTCCGGTACCCACACCGCCGGGCGGCACAGCACAGCCATGGCACACTCCCTTGCTCACGAAAGGCAACGACGAGACGGAACCGACCGTGGACTTCGGGGTGGGCAAGACCGTGCCGCACACGGTGGTGGTTCACTCACACATCACTTCGCTCCACTTGCGCCTCGATACAGCCAGGGCGGGGCAGGAGGCTCCCTGACCAGTCATGTTGACCCGATACCGCGCGTCCCGCAACGGCGCGCACACCTGGATCTGGAGGTATGCCGGACATACGAAGTGCGATCGTTCCCTGGGATGTGCGCTGCGGAAACACACTATTTCGCCCCCACCTTCACCCGGTTGTGCTCACATCGCGCGCTCCCCTCGCATCCCGCGGGCCACAGCGCACAACAGCCGCAGGCCGCAGCCGCATGCGCCCCCCTGACACCCCGGTGGAGCGCGGACGCCTCATACGCCCTGGCGCGCCCTTGCCGATCGGGGGTGTACTCGGCTCCACCACTGAAGGGGCTGCTCGAAGGGCACTGGGGCTCAAGGGCAGGGCCCGTCGGCCAACGATTCGCCACCGGGCTCGGCCAGGAGGAACGCGGCATCACCTTCGACGCGGATCTGCGCGCGTACAAGCGGGCCCAGGAGGCGCTGGTGAGGACGAAGCGGTGCGCCGCACCGCCCGGCTGGAGTACCTGGCGATGCCCTCGGGCAATGCCCGGCCGCTGCTGGCCGCGCTCTTCCCGGAGGACGAGGCGGAGGACCTCGACCCTCGGCCGCGCGGCGCGGCGTCGCTTCCAGCCGCGCGCCTTCGTCCGCTCTCGCCGACGCCGGAACGCCCTGTCGGCCGCCGGCGCCCGTCCGGGCGGGGGCGGTCGTCCCTGGCGGCGGGATTCATTGTCGTCATCGCTGATGCCTCCGCCTCCTATGAGAACGGCGGCGGAGACCGGTGTGGGCTGGTCCGGGCCCCTAAATGCGTGCCGGCTCCCCTAATCGCCCGATGCGTGTCCCCGGTGTCCGCCCGCGCGTGCGGCTAGGGGTTGGGGGCCCCGATCACAGGGGTTGGGGGCCGCAGGACCGTGGATTAGCGTTCCTGGCGCTGTCACCGGCACCGATGGGGGTGGGTCGTCGCATGGCCGACGATGAACGACTTCTCAGCTATCTGCGACGGGCGACCGCGGACCTGCGCGAGGCGCGTGCCCGCATCGCAGCGCTGGACGAAGCTGCGGGCCGCGACGACGAGCCGATCGCCATCGTCGGGATGGCGTGCCGCTACCCGGCCGGGCCCGGGGCGTCCGACGTGGGCTCACCCGAGGACCTGTGGCGGCTGGTGATGGACGGGACCGACGCGACCTCGGACTTCCCCGCCGACCGCGGCTGGAACGTCGATGCCGTCTACGATCCCGAGCCGGGACGGGCGGGCCGCAGCTACGTCCGCCGCGGGGGGTTCCTGAGGGACGCCGCCGCCTTCGACGCCGGTTTCTTCGGGATATCCCCGCGTGAGGCCGCCGGCATGGACCCGCAGCAGCGGCTGGTCCTGGAGACCGCATGGGAGGTCCTCGAACGCGCCGGCATCGACCCCGGCACCCTGAAGGGCACCGCCACCGGGGTGTTCGTCGGGCAGATGTACCACGACTACGCCGGCAACCACAGCATGGGTTCGCTGGCCTCCGGCCGGGTCGCCTACACGTTCGGGCTGGAGGGCCCTGCCATCACCCTCGACACGGCGTGCTCGTCGTCGCTGGTCGCGCTGCACCTCGCAGTCCAGGCGCTGCGCTCCGGCGAGTGCTCGCTGGCGATGGCGGGCGGCGTCGCCGTGATGGCGACGATGGACATGTTCGTGGAGTTCAGCGCCCAGCGGGGACTGTCCCCGGACGGGCGGTGCCGGTCGTTCACCGCGTCCGCCGACGGGGTCGGCTGGTCGGAGGGCGTCGGCATGCTCCTGGTCGAGCGGCTCGCGGACGCCCGGCGCAACGGGCATGACGTGCTCGCCGTCGTGCGGGGGATCGCCACCAATCAGGACGGCGCGTCCAGCGGCCTGACCGCGCCGAACGGGCCGTCGCAGCAGCGGGTGATCCGGCGGGCGCTGGCGGCGGCGCGCCTGGGGCCCGGCGACATCGACATGGTCGAGGCGCACGGGACGGGGACGACGCTGGGCGATCCGATCGAGGCGCAGGCGCTTTTGGCGACCTATGGGCGGGACCGGCCGGAGGACCGCCCGCTGTGGCTGGGGTCGCTGAAGTCCAACATCGCGCACACCCAGGCCGCCGCCGGTGTCGGCGGCATCATCAAGGCCGTCCAAGCCATCCGCAATCGTGTGCTGCCCCGGACCCTCCACGTGGACGAGCCGAGCCCGAACGTCGACTGGTCCGCCGGGAACGTCCGGCTGCTGACCGAGTCGCTCGACTGGCCCGACCACGGCCGCCCGCGCCGGGCGGGAGTGTCCTCGTTCGGCGCGTCGGGCACCAACGCCCACGTGATCATCGAGGAGGCGCCGCCCGCCGACCCCGCCAAGCCCGCCGACCCCGCCAAGCCTGCCGAGCCCGCCAAGCCCGTCGAGCCCGCCAAGCCCGCTGAGCCCGTCGCGGGGCCCGCCGCGGTCGTGCCGGGGATCCTGTCGGCGGCCTCGCCGGCGGCGCTGCGCGGCCAGGCCGAGCGGCTGCGCGCCTTCGCCGCCGCTCGCCCGGAGCTGGACCACGCCGACATCGCGGCCGCGCTGGCGACGACCCGCGCCGCTCTCAAGCACCGCGGCGTGGTCGTCGGCACGGGCCGCGAGGAACTGCTGTCGGGACTCGCGCGAATGGCCGAAGGGGAAAGCGGCGGAACCGTCGTCACGGGGTCGGTTGTTTCTGATTCGGATGTGGTTTTTGTTTTTCCGGGTCAGGGGTCGCAGTGGGTGGGGATGGCGGTGGGGTTGTTGGATGCTTCGCCGGTGTTCGCGGGGTGGATGGGGCGTTGTGGTGAGGCGTTGGGTGGGTTTGTGGATTGGGATTTGTTGGAGGTGGTGCGGGGGTTTCGGGTGCGCCGTCGTTGGAGGCGGTGGATGTGGTGCAGCCGGTGTTGTGGGCGGTGATGGTGTCGTTGGCGGGGTTGTGGCGTTCGTGTGGTGTGGTGCCGTCGGCGGTGGTGGGTCATTCGCAGGGGAGATTGCGGCGGCGGTGGTGGCGGGTGGTTTGTCGTTGGTGGATGGGGCTCGGGTGGTGGTGTTGCGGAGTCGGGTGATCGGTGAGGAGTTGGCCGGGTGTGGGGGGATGTTGTCGGTTGGGTTGTCGGCCGGGCGGGTGGGGGAGTTTTTGGCGGGTGGTGATGGGAGTTTGCAGCTGGCGGCGGTGAATGGTCCGGGTTCGGTGGTGGTGTCGGGTGCGGTGGGGGCGTTGGAGGGTTTGGCGGGGCGGTTGGGGTCGGTGGGGGTGCGGACGCGTTGGATTCCGGTGGATTATGCGTCGCATTCGGGGTTTGTGGAGGGGTTCGTGATCGGCTTTTGGGGGAGTTGTCGGGTGTTTGTCCGGTGTCGGGTGAGGTGGCGTTCTATTCGACGGTGACGGGTGGTGTGTTGGATACGGCTGGTTTGGATGGGGGGTATTGGTATTCGAATCTTCGGGAGACGGTGGAGTTTGAGCGGGTGACGCGGGGTTTGCTGGCTGATGGGCATGGCATTTTCGTGGAGTGCAGTCCGCATCCTGGGCTTTTGGTTGGTATTGGTGAGACGGTGGAGGCGGTTGGTGCGGGGGCGGTGACGGTGGCGTCGCTGCGTCGGGGTGAGGGTGGGCTGGAGAGGTTTGCCTGTTCGTTGGCCGAGGCGTATGTGGCGGGTGCGCCGGTCGATTGGTCCGTGTTCTGCACCGGGCGGCCCGGCGAACGGGTCGACCTGCCCACCTACGCCTTCCAACACCAGCGCTACTGGACTGAGTCGTCGTCGGGGACGGCCGAGGCGTCCGTGCTCGGGCAGGACACGGTCGACCATCCCCTCCTCGGCGCCGCGATCACTCCCGCCGACGGCGACCGCCGCGTGTTCACGAGCCGGCTGTCGCTGAAGACCCATCCATGGCTCGCTGACCACGTCGCCCTGGGCACCGTGCTGCTGCCCGGGACGGCCTTCGTCGAGCTGGCGGTCCGGGCCGGTGATGAGGTCGGCTGCGGCTTCCTCGAAGAACTGACCCTGAGGAGCCCGCTCGTCCTTCCCGAGGACGGCAGCGTCCAGGTGCAGGTGCTGGTGGGCGAGCCCGGCGACGCCGGAGCCCGGACCGTGACCGTCCACGCGCGGTCGGAGAACGGGGACGCGCCGTGGACGCGCTGTGCGGAGGGGGTCCTCGCGGACCGCGCGGCGGGGTCCGCGTCCGACCTCGCCGCCTGGCCGCCACCCGGGGCCGCCGAGATGCGCGTGGACGGGGCCTACGAGCTGCTCCAGGCCCGCGGTTACGACTACGGCCCGGCCTTCCAGGGCCTCAGGGCCGCGTGGCGCCGCGGTGACGACGTGTTCGCCGAGGTCGTCCTCGAGGAGGAGGCGCATGCGGACGCCCGGCGCTTCGGCCTGCACCCAGCGCTGCTCGACGCCGCCCTCCATGCGACCCTGCTGGAGGACGACCGGCCCGGCGAGTCCGGGACGGTGCTCCCGTTCGTCTGGAACGGGGTGGCGCTCCACGCGACCGGCGCGTCCGCGCTGCGCGTGCGGCTCACCCGGCAGGGGCCGGAGAAGCTCGCCATCGCCGTCGCGGACGAGTCCGGCGCCCCGGTGTTGTCAGTGGAGTCGGTGCTGACCCGCCCGGTCTCGGCGGCGCAGCTCGCCGGCGCGGGCGGGGCCGCGGTCCACGACTCCCTGTTCCGCGTCGAATGGACGCCGTGCGCGGTGCCCGCCGACGCCCCCGGCCTCTCGTCCCGTCCCTGGGAGGAGGTGAGCGACGGCGGCGACGACGTCCCCGACCTGGTTGTGCTGCGCACCGAGCCGGGGAGTGGCCTCGACGCCGTCCACGCCGTAACCCACCGCGTGCTCGCCGCCGTGCAGGAGTGGCTCGCCGGTGAGCGGTTCCTCGCGACCCGGCTGCTCGTGGCGACCCGGGGCGCGGTCGCGCTGCCCGGCGAGGCCGTCGCGGATCTCGCCGGAGCCGCCGTCTGGGGCTCGTCCGCTCCGCGCAGTTGGAGAACCCCGGCCGGATTCTGCTCGTCGACGGCGACTTGGACCAGGAGGACGCGCCCGCCACCGCGTCCCTCGCCGCGACCGGGGAACCACAACTCGTGATCCGCGATGGCACACCGCACAAGGCACGCCTGGCGCGCCTGCCGGTCGAGGGCGGCGCCCACGGCGACGCACCTCCCGCCGCGTTCGGCCCAGAGGGGACTGTGCTCGTCACCGGCGGCTTGGGCATGCTCGGCCGGCTGTTCGCCCGGCATCTGGCCGAGCACTACGGCGTCCGGCGCCTCCTGCTGACGGGCCGCACCGTCCCGGAGGACGCCGCCGCGCTCCGTGTCCAACTCGCCGATCTCGGCGCCGAGGCGTCGATCGTCGCGTGCGACGTCGGGGACCGGGGCGCGGTCGCCGCGCTGCTCGCCGGCATCGACCCCCGCCACCCGCTGCGCGGCGTTGTGCACGCCGCGGGCACCGTCGACGACGGCGTCATCGGATCGCTGACCCCGGAGCGGATCGACGCCGTCTTCCGGCCGAAGGTCGATGGCGCCGCCCACCTGCACGAGCTGACCAGGGACATGGACCTGTCGGCGTTCGTGCTGTTCTCCTCCGAAGCGGGGGTCTCCGGCAGCGGGGGCCAGGGCAACTACGCGGCGGCCAACGCCTTCCTCGACGGGCTCGCCGCGCACCGCCGCTCCCGGGGGCTCGCCGGGCAGTCACTGGCGTGGGGCCTGTGGGCGGACGACAGCGGGATGACGTCCCAGATGTCGGCGGTCGACCGGCATCGCATGCGGCGTTCCGGCATCGACGGCATGACCGCCGAGCAGGGCCTCGACCTGTTCGACCGGGCCACCGCGCTCGACGACGCGACGGTGGTGCCGTTCGCCCTCGACCTCAGCGCGCTCGCGACCGGTGCCGCCGACCTGCCGCCGCTGTTCCAGGGCCTGGTGCGCGGCCGGTCCCGGCGCGCCGCCGCGGGCGGCTCCGCCGGACCGGAGGCGCTGCGCCGCCGCCTGGCGGGCGTGCCGACCGCCGACCGCGGCGCCCTCCTGGTGGACCTCGTCCGGGCGAAGGCCGCCACGGTGCTCGGCCACGCCTCGCCCGACGAGGTTGCCACGGACCGCGCCTTCCGGGAGATCGGTTTCGACTCGCTGACCGCCCTGGAACTGCGCAACCAGCTCAACCTCGCGACCGGGCTCCGGCTGCCCGCGACGCTGGTGTTCGACCACCCCGACGCGGAGGCCGTGGGCGCTCACCTCGCGGACCTCCTCCTCGGCGTCGGCGGCCTCGCGGACGCCGAGCGGACCAGCGCGGCGCCGCGGCCCGTCGACGGCGAACCGATCGCGATCGTCGCCATGGCCTGCCGCTATCCCGGTGGCGTCGGCTCGCCGGAGGACCTGTGGCGGCTGGTCGCCGAGGGCCGCGACGCCATCACCGGCTTTCCCGCCGACCGGGGCTGGGACATCGACGCGATCTACGACCCGGAACCGGGCAAGGCGGGCAAGTCCTACACGCGGTCGGGCGGCTTCCTGCACGGCGCCGCCGACTTCGACCCCGCCTTCTTCGGAATCAGCCCGCATGACGCGCTCGGCATGGACCCGCAGCAGCGGCTGCTGCTGGAGACGTCCTGGGAACTGCTCGAACGGGCGGGGATCCGCCCGGCTTCGCTGAAGGGCAGCCGGACCGGCGTGTTCGTCGGGATCATGCACCACGACTACGCGGGCAGCAGCTCCGCAGGAGCGGTCGCCTCCGGCGTCCTCTCCTACACCTACGGCCTCGAAGGCCCCGCGATGACGGTGGACACGGCGTGCTCGTCGTCGCTGGTCGCGCTGCACCTGGCCGCGCAGGCGCTGCGGTCCGGCGAATGCTCCCTCGCGCTCGCCGGCGGCGCGACCGTCATGGCGACGTCCGAGGTCCTCACGTTCTTCGGCCTGCAACGCGCCCTCGCGGCGGACGGCCGCTGCAAGTCGTTCGCCGACGCGGCGGACGGCACCGGCCTGTCCGAAGGCGCCGGGATGCTGCTGCTGGAGCGGCTCTCCGACGCGCGGCGCCTTGGCCATCGGGTGCTGGCGGTGGTGCGTGGCTCGGCGGTGAACCAGGACGGTGCGTCCAACGGGCTGACGGCGCCGAACGGCCTCGCCCAGCAGCGCGTGATCCGGCAGGCGCTGGAGAACGCGGGGGTGCCGGCGTCCGAGGTGGACGTGGTGGAGGCGCACGGGACGGGGACGAGACTCGGGGATCCGATCGAGGCGCAGGCTCTGCTGGCGACGTATGGGCAGGGGCGTGTGGAGGGGCGTCCGCTCTGGTTGGGGTCGTTGAAGTCGAACATGGGTCACACGCAGGCGGCGGCCGGTGTCGCCGGTGTGATCAAGATGGTCGAGGCGATGCGGCGCGGCATCCTGCCCAAGACCATCCATCTGAACGAGCCGTCCCGAGAAGTGGACTGGACGTCGGGCGCGGTCGAGCTGTTGAGCGAGGCGCGGGAGTGGCCGGACGAGGGGCGTCCGCGCCGGGCCGGAGTGTCGTCGTTCGGGCTGACCGGTACCAATGCCCACGTGATCGTCGAGCAGGCGCCTGAGGTCGATGGCGAGAGCGGGTCCGGTGAGGTGCCGTCGGTTGTTCCGCTTGTGCTGTCGGCCAGGAGTGAGGATGCTCTGGTGGCTCAGGCTGGGCGGTTGGCTGATCTGCTGGAGGGGGGTTCTGCTCCGGCGTTGGTGGATGTGGGGTATTCGCTGGCGTGTGCGCGTTCGGTATTCGAGTACCGGTCGGTGGTGGTGGCTGGTGATCGTGTGGGTGCGGTGGAGGCGTTGCGGGGTGACCTTGCGTCGGTGACGCGGGTGCGGGGGCGGGGAAGTCGGCGTGGGTGTTCACGGGTCAGGGTGCGCAGTGTTTGGGGATGGGGCGTGGGTTGTATGGGGCGTTTCCGGTGTTCGCCTCCGCGTTCGATGAGGTGTGTGCGGGGTTCGAGGGTGTGTTGGAGGGTTCGCTGCGCGAGGTCGTGTGGGGTGAGGACAGGGGGCTGCTCGATCAGACGGTGTGGGCTCAGGCGGGTTTGTTCGCGGTGGAGGTGGCGCTGTTTCGTCTGTTGGAGTCGTGGGGTGTGCGGCCGGATTATCTGGTGGGGCATTCGATTGGGGAGGTTGCCGTTGCGCATGTGGCTGGGATGGTTTCGCTCGCCGACGCGTGCGTTCTCGTGGGTGCGCGTGGCCGTCTGATGCAGGCGCTTCCCTGTGGTGGGGCGATGGTGGCGGTGCAGGCGCCGGTGGGTGAGGTTGTGCCGTTGTTGCCGGGTGGGGTGGAGGTCGCGGCGGTCAACAGTCCGGTGTCGGTGGTGGTTTCTGGTGTTGAGGAGGGTGTTGCCGAGGTGGTGGGGGTGTGTGCGGGCAGGGGGTGGAAGACGCGTCGGTTGGGGGTGTCGCATGCGTTCCACTCGGCGTTGATGGAGCCGATGCTGGAGGAGTTCGCCCGCGCGCTTGAGGGCGTGAGGTTCGGGTCGCCGCGGATCCCGGTGGTGTCGACGGTGACCGGGGAGTTGCTGAGCGAGGTTGACGTCCGCTACTGGGTGGGTCAGGTGCGTCGTCCGGTGCGGTTCGCGGATGCGGTGGCGTATGTGGCGGAAGCGGGTGTGCGTACGTTCGTTGAGGTGGGGCCGGACGCGGCGCTGACTTCGATGGTCGAGCAGATCGTGGATGATGCGGTGGCCGTGCCTGCTGCGCGTCGGAGTCAGGAGGGGACGTACGCCGTTGTCACCGCGTTGGCCGGGCTTCACGCCAACGGGATCGCTGTCGACTGGGCGGCGTTCTTCGCCGGGACGGGTGCCCGTCTCACCGATCTCCCGACCTACCCGTTCCA
This sequence comes from Streptomyces violaceusniger, assembly GCA_005405945.1. Classification (GTDB taxonomy): domain Bacteria; phylum Actinomycetota; class Actinomycetes; order Streptomycetales; family Streptomycetaceae; genus Streptomyces; species Streptomyces violaceusniger. The sequence goes on along the minus strand of BJHW01000001.1, from coordinate 651,328 downwards.
GCGACAGCGGTACTGGCAGATGCCGGACGCCCTTGGCGGGGATCTCGCCGTCATGGGTCTCAAGGGTGCCGGGCACCCGATTCTGGGCGCGGTCGTGGCGGTGCCGGACACGGGCGCGGTCGTCCTCACCGGGCAGCTATCGGTGACGCGGCACCCATGGCTCGCCGATCACGACGTGCTCGGAACGGTGACATTCGCCGGGAGCGGGCTCGTCGAGATGGCGCTCCACGCGGGCCGCCAGGTCGGCTGCGACGCGCTGCGGGAACTCGTCGCGGAGAGCCCGCTGCCGCTGTCCGGCGACGTGCCGCTTGCGGTCCGCGTCGTCGTGGGCGCCGCCAGCCCGTCCGGGGAGCGGACGGTCCAGATCTATTCGCGTGCGGACAGCCGCGGCGAGGACGACGCTCCGTGGCGCCGGCACGCCGGCGGCGTCTTGGCGAGTGAGCCGCAGTTCGAGCCGGAGGTCCCGGCGGAGTGGCCGCCGCGCGGAGCCGAGCAAATCGACGTGCCGGGCGTCCACGCGCGGCTGATGGAGATCGGCTACGGGCACGGCCCGACCTTCCAGGCACTGAACGCGGTGTGGCGGCGCGGTGAGGACCTCTTCGCGGAGGTCTCGCTCCCGGAGGACGCCGACCGGGACGGTTTCGTCCTGCATCCCGCGATGCTCGACGCGGCCGTCCAGCTCTCCCGTTTAGGCGGCGGCGCCGAACTGGAGTCGGCGTGGCGGGGCGTGGTCGCTCAGGCCACGGACTCGGCGGTGCTCCGCGCGCACGTCGCACCCCATGGGGACGGCGGTGTGTCGATCACGCTGTCCGAGCCCGACGGACGACACGTGATCTCCATTGGCTCGGTCGAGTCGCGGACGGTGTCGGCGGGCGAACTCGCCTCCGCGGCGGGCACCCGTCCGGTGTCGTTGCTGCGCCTGGAGTGGGTGCCGGCGCCGGGGGCCGCCGAGGCTGGGGCCATGCTCACCGACTTCACCTGGTCGTCCCATGAGACCGCCCTGTCCGGGAAGGCCGTGCCCGACTTCGCCGTCGCCCCGGCTCCCGCTGCGCTCGGCGAGACGTTGGCGCTCCTCAAGGACTGGATCGCGGACGAGCGGTCCGCGACGTCGAAGCTCGTCGTGGTCACGCGGAACGGGGTCGCGGCCGACGGTGGCGAACCCGTGGACCCGGGCCGGGCGCCGGTCTGGGGGCTGGTCCGTGCCGCGATGAGCGAGTACCCCGACCGGTTCGTCCTGGTGGACCTGGACGAAGCCGGTGACGCGGACCGGGAACTCCCGGCGGCGCTCGCGACGGGGGAGACGGAGGTCGCCGTCCGCGCCGGTGAGGTGCTCGTGCCGAGGCTGGCGAAGGCGGAGCCCGCGGCGGACGTCCCGGTGCCCTGGACGACGCCGGGCACGGTGCTGGTCACCGGCGGCACGACCGGGGCGGGTGCGCTCGTCGCCCGGCACCTGGTCGCCGTGCACGGCGTCCGGCGTCTGCTGCTCACCGGCCCGCCGAACCCCGGACTGGAGGCCGAACTCTCCGGGCGGGGCGCCGAGGTGTCGGCCGCCGACTGCGACATCTCCGACCGGGCGGTGCTGGACGCGCTCGTGGCGGCTGTCCCGGAATCGCATCCTCTCGTCGCCGTGGTCCACGCGGCGGACGCCACCGACGGGGACGGGCCCATCGGGGCGATGACGGGGGAGCGACTCGACGCCGTCTTCGGTTCCGCCGCCGAGGCGGCGTGGAACCTGCACGAGCTGACCCGTGACCGTGACCTCGCCGCCTTCGTGATGATCTCCTCGTCCGCCGGGCTGATGCACGGGGCGGGCCGGGTTGCCCGCGCCGCTGCGAGCGCCCACCTGGACGCCCTCGCCGCGCACCGGCGGTCTCTGGGCCTGCCGGCCAGGTCCTTCGCCTTCGGTCCATGGGAGACGGCGCCGGAACAGGAGGGTGTCGTTCCGCTGACCGCGGAGGAGGGCCTGGATCTGTTCGACGCCGCCTTCGGCGTGCCGGATACGCTGCTCGTACTGATCGGGCTCGACCGGGCGGTGCTGCGTACCAGGCCCGACGAGTTGCCCGCGCCGCTCCGCGTGCTCATCCGGGTCCCGTCCCAGGCCGGTCCCCGGAACGACGGCGGGCGCGCGCTCCGCAGGCGCCTGGAAGAGCTGACCGAGCCGGAGCGGGAACGCGTCCTGCTGGACCTCGTCCGCACTCACGCCGCCACGGTGCTCGGCAGCCCGTCCATCGCCGCGGTCGAACCGGACCGGCCCTTCCAGGAACTCGGATTCGACTCCCTGGCCGCTGTCCGGCTCCGCAGGCTGTTGAACACGGCCACCGGTCTGCGGCTGCCCGCCACCTTCGTGTTCGACCACCCGGCCGCACGGGCCGCGGCGGCGTTCCTCGCCGCCGAACTCCAACCGGCGTCGGCGGACGCCGTCCAGCCGGTGCTGGCCGAGATCGAACAGCTCGGCGCCTCGCTCTCGGGGTTCGGCCCCGGGGAACGGGCCGTGATCGCGGCCCGGCTGGAGGCCGTGCTGCGCGACTGGCGGGACGCGGACACGTCCCCGCGGGCCGCCGGGGAACCCGGCGACGACTTCGCGACCGCCAGCGACGAGGAGTTGTTCCAAGCGCTCGACAGCGAGCTCGGCGCGTCCTGAACCGGGAGGGAGGATCAATGGAGAACGACGAGAAACTGCGCGAATACCTCAAGCGCGCGACCGCCGAGCTGCAGAAGTCCAGGCGACGCCTGCGCGAGGCCGAGGCGGTCCGGCACGAGCCGATCGCCATCATCGGGATGGGCTGCCGCTTCCCGGGCGGCGTCGCGTCGCCCGAGGACCTGTGGGAGCTGGTGGCGGCCGGCGCCGAAGCCATCACGTTGTTCCCGGATGACCGCGGCTGGGACATCGAGGGTCTCTACGCCCCCGTCCCGTCGACGCCGGGCAAAACGTACACCCGGCACGGCGGATTCCTCCACGACGCGGGCCGCTTCGACGCCGACTTCTTCAAGATGAGCCCCCGCGAGGCCAAGGAGACCGACGCGCAGCAGCGGCTCCTCCTGGAGGTGTCCTGGGAGGCGCTGGAGCGTGCGGGCATCGACCCGCTCTCCCTCAAGGAAAGCCGCACCGGCGTGTTCGCCGGGGTCGTCTACCACGACTACCCCTCCGGCGGCGGCACCGGGGGACTCGCCAGCGCCGCCTCCGGCCGGATCGCCTACAAGCTCGGCCTCGAAGGGCCGGCCGTGACCATTGATACGGCCTGCTCGTCCTCCCTCGTCGCACTGCACTGGGCCGCCCACTCCCTGCGCAGCGGCGACTGCTCCCTGGCCCTCGTCGGGGGCTCGACGGTCATGGCCACCCCGACCGCCTTCGTCGGACTCAGCCAGGACCGCGGGTTGTCGGTTGATGGTCGGTGCAGGTCGTTTGCCGAGGGGGCTGATGGGACGGGTTGGGGTGAGGGTGTGGGTGTGTTGGTGGTGGAGCGTTTGTCGGATGCTCGTCGTTTTGGGCATCGGGTGTTGGCGGTGGTGCGTGGTTCGGCGGTGAATCAGGATGGTGCGTCGAATGGGTTGATGGCGCCGAATGGTCCGTCGCAGCAGCGGGTGATCCGGCGGGCGTTGGAGAACGCGGGGGTGTCGGCGGCTGAGGTGGATGTGGTGGAGGCGCATGGGACGGGGACGAGGCTGGGTGATCCGATCGAGGCGCAGGCTCTGCTGGCGACCTATGGGCGGGGGCGTGGGGAGGGGCGTCCGTTGTGGTTGGGGTCGTTGAAGTCGAATGTGGGTCATACGCAGGCGGCTGCTGGTGTGGCGGGTGTGATCAAGGTGGTGGAGGCGATGCGGCATGGGGTGTTGCCGCGGACGATTCATGTGGATGAGCCGTCGCGGCAGGTGGATTGGGCCTCGGGTGGGGTTGAGTTGTTGACGGAGGCGCGGGAGTGGCCGGTTGTGGGGCGTCCGCGGCGGGCTGGGGTGTCGTCGTTCGGGTTGAGTGGCACCAATGCTCACGTCATCCTCGAGGAGGCTCCTGTTGTCGAGGAGGCGTCCATGGAGCCCGGCGGTGGGAGGGGCCTGCCGGTGATTCCGTGGGTGGTCTCGGGGCGGAGCGCTCCGGCTCTTGTGGCGCAGGCGGGGCGTCTGGTGGAGTTCGTGGAGTCCGGGCCGTTGCTGGAGCCGGTGGATGTTGGTTATTCGTCGGCGGTTTTGCGTGCCGCGTTCGAGCATCGGGCGGTTGTCTTCGGCCGTGACCGCGATGAACTGGTCGGTGGTCTGCGGGCGGTGGTGGCCGGTGAACCTGCGGCGAATGCCGTGGTCGGGGTAGCGGGTGGTCTGTCGGCGTGGGTGTTCACGGGTCAGGGTGCGCAGCGGCTGGGGATGGGCCGTGAGTTGTATGGGGCGTTTCCGGTGTTCGCCTCCGCGTTCGATGAGGTGTGTGCGGGGTTCGAGGGTGTGTTGGAGGGTTCGCTGCGCGAGGTCGTGTGGGGTGATGACGGGGGTTTGCTGGATGAGACGGTGTGGGCGCAGGCGGGTTTGTTCGCCGTCGAGGTGGCGTTGTTCCGTTTGTTGGAGTCGTGGGGGTGCGGCCGGACTATCTGGTGGGGCATTCGATCGGGGAGGTTGCGGCTGCGCATGTGGCTGGGATGGTTTCGCTGGCGGATGCGTGTGTGTTGGTGGGTGTGCGTGGTCGGTTGATGCAGTCTCTTCCCTGTGGTGGGGCGATGGTGGCGGTGCAGGCGGCGGTGGGTGAGGTTGTGCCGTTGTTGCCGGGTGGGGTGGAGGTCGCGGCGGTCAACAGTTCGGTGTCGGTGGTGGTTTCTGGTGTTGAGGAGGGTGTTGCCGAGGTGGTGGGGGTGTGTGCGGGCAGGGGGTGGAAGGCGCGTCGGTTGGGGGTGTCGCATGCGTTCCACTCGGCGTTGATGGAGCCGATGCTGGAGGAGTTCGCCCGCGCGCTTGAGGGCATGAGGTTCGGGTCGCCGCGGATCCCGGTCGTTTCCACGGTCACCGGGGAGCCGCTGAGCGAGGTCGACGTCCGCTACTGGGTGGGTCAGGTGCGTCGTCCGGTGCGGTTCGCGGATGCGGTGGCGTATGTGGCGGAAGCGGGTGCGCGTACGTTCCTCGAGGTGGGGCCGGACGCGGCGCTGACTCCTATGGTCGAGCAGACCGTCGACGACGCGTCGGTGGTCCCGGCCTCTCGACGCGACCGGGACGAAGTGACCACCCTCATCACCGCATTGGCACGCCTCCATACCAACGGTGTTCCCATCGCCTGGGAGGAGTTCTTCGCCGGAACCGGCGCCCGCCGTATCGACCTCCCCACCTACGCCTTCCAGCGGCAGTGGTACTGGGCGGACCCGCCCGCGTCCCCCAAGACGGGCACGGCCGCCGACCCCGTTGACACCGCGCTCTGGGAAGTGCTGGGAGACGCGGACACCGCCTCGCTGGCGCAGCGGCTCGGTGTCGAGGCGACGGCGCTCGGCGAGGTCCTGCCAGCGCTGTCGGAGTGGCGGCGGAGCGAGGCGGAGCAGGCCGTTCTCGACTCGTGGCGGTATCGGGTTGCGTGGCGTCCGCTGAAGGACCTTCCGTCGGCCCCCCTCACCGGGACGTGGCTGGTCATGATCCCGGGGGTGGTGGAGCGGAGCGGGCTCGCCGGCGCGGTCACGGAAGTGCTGGCCGAGCGGGGCGCGGATGTCGTGCCGGTCCAAGTGTCCGGCTCCGACCGGGCGGAGCTCGCCGCGACGCTGCGCGAGCGCGCCGCGGCGGCGGAGCCTGCCGGGGTGCTGTCGCTGCTCGCCCTGGACGACCGGGAGCACGACCGGTACCCGGTCCTCACCGTCGGGCTCGCCGACACAGTCACGCTCGCGCAGGCCCTCCAGGACGCGGGTGTGACGGCGCCCCTGTGGTGCGTGACCCGCGACGCGGTGGCCGCCGAGCCGGGCCGGGAGGTCGTGAACGCGCGGCAGGCGGCGGTGTGGGGGATGGCGTCGAGCATGGCACTGGACCACCCGGACATCTGGGGCGGCGTGATCGACGTGCGGCTCGACGACGACCCGGGCCCGGGCACGGAGCCCGCGTCGGCGCTGCTGTCGGTGTCGGTGTCGCGGCTGTGCGACGTCCTCGCCGGACCTTCGGGGGAGGACCAGGTCGCGCTCCGTGCGGGCGCGGCGTACGGCCGTCGGCTGGTCCGCGCCGAACTGTCCGGCGCCCCGGCGAATGGCACGCGGTGGCGGCCCGCCGGGACGACGTTGATCACCGGTGGGACGGGCGGGCTCGGCGCACACACCGCGCGGGTGCTGGCCGCCGTCGGCGCGGAGCATCTGCTGCTCGCCAGTCGGCGCGGCCCCCGCGCCGAGGGCGCGGCGGAGCTCGCCGCGGAGCTGGAGGCCCGCGGCGCCCGCGTCACCATCGCGGCCTGCGACGTCGCCGACCGCGACGCGCTCGCCCGCCTGCTGGACGCGGTGCCGCCGGACGCGCCGCTGACCACGGTCGTGCACGCGGCCGGGGCCGGGCAGCGCATCGCCTCGCTCACCGACCTCGACCTCGGCGACTTCGCCGACGCCGCGCACGCCAAGGTGCTCGGGGCGTCACACCTCGACGAGCTGCTGCGGGACCGGCCGCCGCTCGACGCCTTCGTGGTGTTCTCGTCCGGGTCGGCGATCTGGGGCAGCTCGGGGCAGGCCGCGTACGGGAGCGCGAACGCCGTCCTGGACGCGGTCGCCCAGCGGCGCCGCGCCCTCGGACGCCCCGCGACGGCCCTCGCCTGGGGACCCTGGGACGGCGGGCTGGTGGACGCGGAGCTCGCGGCGATCCTGCGGCGCGTCGGCACGCCGCCGATGGCGCCGGAACGCGCCGCCGAGGCGTTCCGGCAGGCGCTCGCGGACGGCGTCGGTGAACTGGTGGTGGCGGACTTCGACTGGCCGCGGTTCGCGCCGACCTACACGCTCGCCCGGCCGAGGCCGCTGCTGGACGCGCTGCCCGATGCGCGGGAGGCGCTGGACGCGGCGTCCGGCGGAACCGGAGTGGAGGAGGGCGGGGCCGGGGCGGCGGCCGCGGCGGAGCTGGCGGCGCGGCTCGACGGCCGCCCGTCCGCCGAGCAGGGCCGGGTCCTGCTGGACCTCGTCCGGACTCACGTGGCGGCGCTGCTCGGATACGACGACCCGCGGACGCTTGACGCCTCCCGCCCGTTCGATGACCTCGGCTTCGACTCGGTCGCCGCGGTCGACCTGCGGACGAGGCTCGGCGCCGCGACCGGCCGCCGCCTACCGAGCACGATGGTGTTCGACTACGCCACGCCCGCCGCGCTCGCGGAGTTCCTGCGTGCGGAGCTGAGCGGGGACGGCCGCGACGCCACCGGCACGGCCGGGGTCCTCGCGGCGCTCGACCGGATCGAGGGGGCCCTGACCGGGCTCGCGCCCGGCGAGATCGAGGACGCGGGGGTCGGGGCGCGGCTGAACAGCCTCGCCGCCAAGGTCACCGAGATCCTCGGTTGCACCGCCGAAGCGCCGGTCGGCGACCGCCTGGAGACGGCCTCGGCGCAGGACGTCTTCGACTTTATCGACAACGAGCTCGGAATCTCCTGAGCCGGCGGCGGCAGGCCGTTCCCCGGACCATTCAGAAGGACGCGTGAGGAACCGATGGCGAACGACGAGAGGCTTCTCGACTACCTGAAGCGGGTCACCGCCGACCTGCACCAGACCCGCCGCCGCCTCCAGGAGGTCGAGCGCCGAGACCACGACCCCATCGCGATCATCGCGATGAGCTGCCGGTACCCGGGTGGGGTGGGCTCGCCGGAGGACCTGTGGCGGCTCGTGTCCACCGGCGGGGACGCGATCAGCGCGTTTCCGTCCGACCGGAACTGGGACCTCGACCGGTACGCCGCCGACGTGGCGGTCGGCGCCGGCTCGGACCCGGACGCCGCGGGCGCCACCGCCGTGCTGGAGGGCGGCTTCATCGAGAACGCGGGCGACTTCGACCCCGGCTTCTTCGGGATGAGCCCCGCCGAGGCGCTCGCGACCGACCCGCAACAGCGGCTCTTGCTGGAGGTCTCCTGGGAGGCGTTCGAACGCGCCGGGATCGACCCCCGCTCCCAGCGGGGCCGTGACGTCGGCGTGTTCGTCGGGTCCGGCATGCAGCTCTACCGCGACATCGAGAGCGACCCCGAGGTCACCGAGACCTACATGGCCACCTCCGGCGCCGCGTCGGTGATCTCCGGCCGGGTCGCCTACACATTCGGTTTCGAGGGCCCCGCCATCACCCTCGATACGGCGTGCTCGTCCTCCCTCGTCGCGATCCACCTGGCCGCCGAGGCGCTGCGCCGCCGCGAGTGCGGCCTCGCGCTCGCGGGCGGCGTGATGGTGACGTCCACGCTCGCGCCGTTCGTCGCGTTCAGCCGCCAGCGCGGCCTCGCGCCGGACGGCCGCTGCAAGGCGTTCTCCGACTCGGCGGATGGGACGTCCTGGTCCGAGGGCGTCGCGGTCGTGCTCATGGAGCGGCTGTCCGATGCTCGGCGCAACGGTCACGAGGTGCTCGCGGTCGTGCGCGGCTCGGCGATCAACCAGGACGGCGCGTCCAACGGGCTGACCGCGCCGAACGGGCCGTCGCAGCAGCGGGTGATCCGGCAGGCGCTGGCGGCGGCGGGCGTGCCCGCGTCCGAGGTGGACGCGGTCGAGGCGCACGGGACGGGGACGACGCTGGGCGATCCGATCGAGGCGCAGGCGCTTTTGGCGACCTATGGGCGGGACCGGCCGGAGGACCGCCCGCTGTGGCTGGGGTCGTTGAAGTCCAACATCGGGCACGCGCAGGCGGCGGCCGGTGTCGGTGGCGTCATCAAGATGGTCATGGCCATCCGGGAGGGCGTCCTTCCCGAGACCCTGCACGTCACGCGGCCCAGCACGCACGTCGACTGGACGGCGGGGAACGTCAGGCTGCTGACCGAGCGCATCGACTGGCCGGAGAACGACCATCCGCGCCGGGCCGGGGTGTCCTCGTTCGGCATCAGCGGCACCAATGCCCATGTCATCCTCGAAGCCGCCCCGGCGGAGCAGCCCCCGGAGGAGGAGCCCGCGGCGGAGGAGTCCACTGCGGACGCGAGCAAGCCCGCGCTCCTGGCGGACCCCTCAGGGATCATCCCGCTGCCGGTCTCGGGCACGACCGCCGAGGCCCTCCAGGAGCAGGCGGGACGGCTCGCCTCCTTCCTCCGGGACGGGCACGCCCGTGATCCGCGCGACATCGGTCACGCCCTCCACACAGGACGCACCGCGTTCACCCACCGCGCCGTCGTCCTCGGCGGAACCCGGGACGCCCTCCATTCCGGCCTGGACGCGCTGGCCGTCGGTGACCAGCACCCTGGTGTCGTCACGGGGTCGGTTGTTTCTGATTCGGATGTGGTTTTTGTTTTTCCGGGTCAGGGGTCGCAGTGGGTGGGGATGGCGGTGGGGTTGTTGGATGCTTCGCCGGTGTTCGCGGGGTGGATGGGGCGTTGTGGTGAGGCGTTGGGTGGGTTTGTGGATTGGGATTTGTTGGAGGTGGTGCGGGGGGTTTCGGGTGCGCCGTCGTTGGAGGCGGTGGATGTGGTGCAGCCGGTGTTGTGGGCGGTGATGGTGTCGTTGGCGGGGTTGTGGCGTTCGTGTGGTGTGGTGCCGTCGGCGGTGGTGGGTCATTCGCAGGGGGAGATTGCGGCGGCGGTGGTGGCGGGTGGTTTGTCGTTGGTGGATGGGGCTCGGGTGGTGGTGTTGCGGAGTCGGGTGATCGGTGAGGAGTTGGCCGGGTGTGGGGGGATGTTGTCGGTTGGGTTGTCGGCCGGGCGGGTGGGGGAGTTTTTGGCGGGTGGTGATGGGAGTTTGCAGCTGGCGGCGGTGAATGGTCCGGGTTCGGTGGTGGTGTCGGGTGCGGTGGGGGCGTTGGAGGGTTTGGCGGGGCGGTTGGGGTCGGTGGGGGTGCGGACGCGTTGGATTCCGGTGGATTATGCGTCGCATTCGGGGTTTGTGGAGGGGGTTCGTGATCGGCTTTTGGGGGAGTTGTCGGGTGTTTGTCCGGTGTCGGGTGAGGTGGCGTTCTATTCGACGGTGACGGGTGGTGTGTTGGATACGGCTGGTTTGGATGGGGGGTATTGGTATTCGAATCTTCGGGAGACGGTGGAGTTTGAGCGGGTGACGCGGGGTTTGCTGGCTGATGGGCATGGCATTTTCGTGGAGTGCAGTCCGCATCCTGGGCTTTTGGTTGGTATTGGTGAGACGGTGGAGGCGGTTGGTGTGGGGGCGGTGACGGTGGCGTCGCTGCGTCGGGGTGAGGGTGGGCTGGAGAGGTTTGCCTGTTCGTTGGCCGAGGCGTATGTGGCGGGTGCGCCGGTCGATTGGTCCGTGTTCTGCACCGGGCGGCCCGGCGAACGGGTCGACCTGCCCACCTACGCCTTCCAACACCAGCGCTACTGGCTCGAAGCACGCACGGACGTCGGGGACGTCGCCGCCGCTGGGCTCGACGCGGCTGAGCACCTCCTCCTCGGCGCGGCGGTGACGCTCGCGGATTCGGACGGCGTCGTCCTCACCGGCCTGCTGTCCCCGGCGACGCAGCGGTGGATGGCCGACCACCGGGTGGGCGAGACGATCGTCCTGCCCGGGGCCGCGTTCGTCGAACTCGCGCTGCGCGCCGGAGACCAGGTCGGCTGCGGTGTCCTCGCCGAACTCACCGTCGAGACGCCGCTGCCGCTTCCCTCCCGAGGCGGCGTGCGCGTGCAGGTGACCGTGTCGGCGCCCGACGGCACCGGCCGCCGCCCGATCTCGGTCCACTCCCGCCCTGACGGCGAGGCTCCGTGGACGCTGCATGCGTCCGGCACCCTGGCCGCCAGCGGGGCACGACCGCCCGGCGACACCGACCTGGCGGCCTGGCCGCCGCCGGACGTCGAACCCCTCGACGTCAGCGCCGCCTACCCGGCCCTCGCCGACGCGGGGCTCGTGTACGGCCCCGCGTTTCAGGGACTCAAGGCGGCCTGGCAGTCCGGCGGTGACCTCTACGCCGAGGTGGAGCTCCCACCGGACGAGCGCGACCAGGTGGGCAGGCTCGGCCTGCATCCCGCCCTGCTCGACGCCGCATTCCACGCCGCCGTGTTCGCGGGCGTGTTCGGCGACGAGGCCGCCCTGCCGCACGCCTGGACGGACGTGGTGCTGCACGCCGTCGGCGCCGCGTCCCTCCGCGTACACCTCCGGGCCGGGGAAGCGGGCGGAGTGTCCCTGCACGCCGCGGACCCGGCCGGGCAGCCGGTCCTGACGGCGCGCTCGGTCACCGCCGCGCCAGCTCACCTCGACCGGCGAGCGGACCCGGCGGGCCCGGCCCCTCACGAGTGCCTGTTCCGGCTGGAGTGGCGGCCGGTCTCCGTGTCCGTGCCGTCGTCGCTGGACTGGAAGAGTTGGGAGGAGGTCTTTGAGGGTGGATCCGCTCCCGGTGTGGTGGTGCTGAGGGTTGGTGGGGAGGATGTGCGTACGTTGACGGGCCGTGTGTTGGAGGTGTTGCGGTCGTGGTTGGTGGGTGATCGTTTTGTGGGTTCGCGGTTGGTGGTGTTGACGTGTGGTGCGGTGTCGGTGGGTGGTGGGGATGTGGTGGATTTGGGTGCTGCTGCGGTGTGGGGGTTGGTGCGTTCGGCGCAGTCGGAGAATCCGGGTGCGGGTGTGATTCTGGCGGATGCGGAGGTGGGTGATGTTCCGCTTGTGGTGGCTTGTGGTGAGTCGCAGGTGGTGGTTCGGGGTGGTGTTGCGCGTGTGGGGCGTCTTGTGCGGGTGTCGGGTGGGTCGGTGGGTGGGGGTGGGTCGGTGTTTGATGATTCGGGTGCGGTGTTGGTGACGGGTGGTACGGGTGCGTTGGGTGCGCTGGTGGCGCGGCATCTGGTGGCGGTTCATGGTGTGAGGAGTGTGGTGCTCGTCAGTCGCAGGGGGGTGGAGGCTGCGGGTGCGTCCGGGTTGCGGGATGAGTTGGCCGGGTTGGGTGCGGTGGTGTCGGTTGTCGCGTGTGATGTGGCGGACCGGGGTGCGTTGGCGGAGGTTCTGGCGGAGTTTCCGGTGCGGGGTGTGGTTCACGCGGCGGGTGTGCTGGATGACGGTGTGATGGGTTCGCTCACGCCGGAGCGGTTGGATGCGGTGTTCCGTGCGAAGGTGGACGGGGCGCTGAATCTGCATGAGTTGACCAGGGACATGGATCTGTCGGCGTTCGTGTTGTTCTCGGCGGGTGCGGGTGTCCTGGGTGCGCCGGGTCAGGGGAACTACGCTGCGGCGAACAGTTTCCTGGACGCCCTGGCCGCGCACCGCCGTGCCGATGGGCTTCCCGCGCAAGCGCTCGCCTGGGGTCTTTGGGACACCGACACCGGCATGGTCGGGGACATCAGCGACACCGACCTGACACGGATCTCGCAGGCAGGCATGTCCGCCCTCACCGAGGACGAAGGACTGCCCCTCCTCGACGTCGCCCTCGCGACGGACGAGCCGGCACTCGTGCCCGCCAAATTGGACATCGGCACGCTCCGAGCGCAGGGCGACAGCATGCCGGAGGTGTTCCGGGCCCTGGTGCCCACCATCCGGCGACGCCGCGCCGGCACCGGCGCCGAGTCGGGCCTCCTGCGGCGGCGGCTCGCCGCACTGCCCGCCGCGGAATGGGAACCGGCCCTGCTCGACCTCGTCCTCGGGCAGGTGGCGCTCGTCTTGCGGTTCAGCTCGTCCGAGGCCCTCGAACCCGAGCGCGCCTTCAAGGATCTCGGATTCGACTCCCTGACCGCCGTCCAGTTCCGCAACAAGGTGAACGAGGTCACCGGGCTTCGGCTGCCCGCGACCCTCGTCTTCGACCACCCGACGCCGAGGGCGCTCGCCCGCTACCTGCTGGGCGAGGTGTCGGGCTTCCAGCACGGCGCGGCGTCCCCCGCCGCTCCGGCCGGCCCCGTGGACGACGATCCGATCGCCATCGTCGGCATGGCCTGCCACTACCCCGGAGGGATCGGGTCGCCGGAGGACCTGTGGACGGTCGTCCGGGACGAACTCGACGTCGTCTCCGGCCTCCCCACGGACCGCGGCTGGGACTTGAACCGTCTCGTCGACCCGAGCGGCACGCGCCCCGACACCAGCTACACCGACCAGGGCGGGTTCCTCTACGACGCCGCCGACTTCGACGCCGGCTTCTTCGGCATCAGCCCCAATGAGGCGCTGATGATGGACCCGCAGCAGCGGCTGCTGCTGGAGACCTCGTGGGAGGCGCTCGAACGCGCGGGCATCGACCCGGCGTCGCTGAAGGGCAGCGCGACCGGCGTATTCGCCGGGATGGCGTTCCACGACTACGCCTACAACCACAGCACGGGCTCGATCGCCTCCGGGCGCATCTCCTACGTCATGGGACTCGAAGGCCCCGCCGTGACCGTGGACACGGCGTGCTCGTCGTCGCTGGTCGCGCTGCACCTGGCCGCGCAGGCGCTGCGGTCCGGCGAATGCTCCCTCGCGCTCGCCGGCGGGGTCGCCGTGATGGCCACACCGACGATGTTCATCGAGTTCTCCCGGCAGCGCGGCCTCGCGCCGGACGGCCGCTGCAAGGCGTTCGCCGACGCGGCGGACGGTACGGGCTGGTCCGAGGGCGTGGGCATGCTGCTCTTGGAGCGTCTCTCGGACGCCCGCCGCAACGGCCACCCGGTGCTCGCCGTGATGCGTGGCTCCGCGGTGAACCAGGACGGTGCGTCCAACGGGCTGACGGCGCCGAACGGCCTCGCCCAGCAGCGGGTGATCCGGCAGGCGCTGGCGGTGGCGGGCTTGTCGGCGTCCGAGGTCGACGCGGTCGAGGCGCACGGGACCGGCACGACGCTGGGCGACCCGATCGAGGCGCAAGCCCTCCTCGCCACCTACGGTCAGGAACGCCCGGACGACCGCCCCCTGTGGCTCGGATCGATCAAGTCCAACATCGGGCACCCGCAGACCGCATCCGGTGTCGCCGGTGTGATCAAGATGGTCGAGGCGATGCGGCACGGCATCCTGCCCAGAACCATCCATGTAGACGAGCCGTCCCGGCAGGTGGACTGGGCCTCCGGCGCGGTCGAGTTGCTGACCGAGGCGCGGGAGTGGCCGGTCGACGGGCGCCCGCGCCGGGCCGGGATCTCCTCCTTCGGCGTCAGCGGTACCAATGCCCACGTGATCGTCGAGCAGGCGCCTGAGGTCGATGGCGAGGGCGGGTCCGGTGAGGTGCCGTCGGTTGTTCCGCTTGTGCTGTCGGCCAGGAGTGAGGATGCTCTGGTGGCTCAGGCTGGGCGGTTGGCTGATCTGCTGGAGGGGGGTTCTGCTCCGGCGTTGGTGGATGTGGGGTATTCGCTGGCGTGTGCGCGTTCGGTATTCGAGTACCGGTCGGTGGTGGTGGCTGGTGATCGTGTGGGTGCGGTGGAGGCGTTGCGGGGTGACCTTGCGTCGGTGACGCGGGTGCGGGGGGCGGGGAAGTCGGCGTGGGTGTTCACGGGTCAGGGTGCGCAGTGTTTGGGGATGGGGCGTGGGTTGTATGGGGCGTTTCCGGTGTTCGCCTCCGCGTTCGATGAGGTGTGTGCGGGGTTCGAGGGTGTGCTGGAGGGTTCGCTGCGCGAGGTCGTGTGGGGTGAGGACAGGGGGCTGCTCGATCAGACGGTGTGGGCTCAGGCGGGTTTGTTCGCGGTGGAGGTGGCGCTGTTTCGTCTGTTGGAGTCGTGGGGGGTGCGGCCGGATTATCTGGTGGGGCATTCGATCGGGGAGGTTGCCGTTGCGCATGTGGCTGGGATGGTTTCGCTCGCCGACGCGTGCGTTTTCGTGGGTGCGCGTGGCCGTCTGATGCAGGCGCTTCCCTGTGGTGGGGCGATGGTGGCGGTGCAGGCGCCGGTGGGGGAGGTTGTGCCGTTGTTGCCGGGTGGGGTGGAGGTCGCGGCGGTCAACAGTCCGGTGTCGGTGGTGGTTTCTGGTGTTGAGGAGGGTGTTGCCGAGGTGGTGGGGGTGTGTGCGGGCAGGGGGTGGAAGACGCGTCGGTTGGGGGTGTCGCATGCGTTCCACTCGGCGTTGATGGAGCCGATGCTGGAGGAGTTCGCCCGCGCGCTTGAGGGCATGAGGTTCGGGTCGCCGCGGATCCCGGTGGTGTCGACGGTGACCGGGGAGTTGCTGAGCGAGGTTGACGTCCGCTACTGGGTGGGTCAGGTGCGTCGTCCGGTGCGGTTCGCGGATGCGGTGGCGTATGTGGCGGAAGCGGGTGTGCGTACGTTCGTTGAGGTGGGGCCGGACGCGGCGCTGACTTCGATGGTCGAGCAGATCGTGGATGATGCGGTGGCCGTGCCTGCTGCGCGTCGGAGTCAGGAGGGGACGTACGCCGTCGTCACCGCGTTGGCCGGGCTTCACGCCAACGGGATCGCTGTCGACTGGGCGGCGTTCTTCGCCGGGACGGGTGCCCGTCTCACCGATCTCCCGACCTACCCGTTCCAGCGACAGCGGTACTGGCTGCTGGAGGAGTCCTCGGGAGACGTGACGGAGGCTGGGCTCGATGCCGCCGAGCATCCGCTGCTCGGCGCGACCGTGACGCTGGCGGGCTCGCAGGACGTCGTCCTGACGGGCCGGCTGTCGGTGCAGACGCAGCCGTGGCTGGCCGACCACCGCATCCTCGACCGGGTGCTCCTCGCCGGTACAGGGTTCGTCGAACTGGCGCTCCGCGCCGGGGACCAGGTCGGCTGTGAGACGGTGGAGGAACTCACGATCCAGGCGCCCCTCGTCCTCCCCGAGCACGGCGGCGTCCAGGTACAGGTCGTCGTCGGCGCGCCGGACGAGGCGGGCGGGCGTCCGGTGTCGGTCCACTCCCGCGCCGAGGACGCGGACGGGCCGTGGACGCCGCACGCGACCGGGCGGCTCGTGCCCGAAGCCCCGATGCCGTCCTTCGATCTGTCGGCGTGGCCGCCACCCGGCGCGGAACCCGTCTCGCTGGACGGCTTCTACGACGGGCTCGTCGACGTGGGGCTCGACTACGGCCCGACCTTCATGGGGCTGCGCAACGCGTGGCGTCTCGGCGATGACATCTACTCGGAGATCGCGGCGCCCGAGGGAGCCGAGGCCGGAGGGTACGGCATGCATCCGGCGCTGCTGGACGCGGCGCTGCACACGGTCGCCCTCACCGATGTCGAGGAGGCGGCGCTGCCGTTCGCGTGGTCGAACATCACGCTGGGCGTCGCCGGTGCGTCCAGCCTGCGGGCCCGCGTGACGTCCGCCGGGGACAACGAGGTGGCGGTGTCGGTCGCGGACGACTGCGGGCGCCCCGTGTTGTCCGTCGGGTCCCTGGTCTCGCGAACGGTCAGTTCTGGTCAGCTGGCGGCCTCCGACGTGTCGTCCGCGTTCCACGACTCGCTGTTCCGGCTGGAGTGGCGGCCGGTCTCCGTGTCCGTGCCGTCGTCGCTGGACTGGAAGAGTTGGGAGGAGGTCTTTGAGGGTGGATCCGCTCCCGGTGTGGTGGTGCTGAGGGTTGGTGGGGAGGATGTGCGTACGTTGACGGGCCGTGTGTTGGAGGTGTTGCGGTCGTGGTTGGTGGGTGATCGTTTTGTGGGTTCGCGGTTGGTGGTGTTGACGTGTGGTGCGGTGTCGGTGGGTGGTGGGGATGTGGTGGATTTGGGTGCTGCTGCGGTGTGGGGGTTGGTGCGTTCGGCGCAGTCGGAGAATCCGGGTGCGGGTGTGATTCTGGCGGATGCGGAGGTGGGTGATGTTCCGCTTGTGGTGGCTTGTGGTGAGTCGCAGGTGGTGGTTCGGGGTGGTGTTGCGCGTGTGGGGCGTCTTGTGCGGGTGTCGGGTGGGTCGGTGGGTGGGGGTGGGTCGGTGTTTGATGATTCGGGTGCGGTGTTGGTGACGGGTGGTACGGGTGCGTTGGGTGCGCTGGTGGCGCGGCATCTGGTGGCGGTTCATGGTGTGAGGAGTGTGGTGCTCGTCAGTCGCAGGGGGGTGGAGGCTGCGGGTGCGTCCGGGTTGCGGGATGAGTTGGCCGGGTTGGGTGCGGTGGTGTCGGTTGTCGCGTGTGATGTGGCGGACCGGGGTGCGTTGGCGGAGGTTCTGGCGGAGTTTCCGGTGCGGGGTGTGGTTCACGCGGCGGGTGTGCTGGATGACGGTGTGATGGGTTCGCTCACGCCGGAGCGGTTGGATGCGGTGTTCCGTGCGAAGGTGGACGGGGCGCTGAATCTGCATGAGTTGACCAGGGACATGGATCTGTCGGCGTTCGTGTTGTTCTCGGCGGGTGCGGGTGTCCTGGGTGCGCCGGGTCAGGGGAACTACGCTGCGGCGAACAGTTTCCTGGACGCCCTCGCCGCGCACCGCCGTGCCGATGGGCTTCCCGCGCAAGCGCTCGCCTGGGGTCTTTGGGACACCGACACCGGCATGGCGGCGAAGCTGGACGACACTGACCGGAACCGGATCGAGCGCGACGGCGTACGGCCGCTGTCCGTCGACGACGGTCTCGCGCTGTTCGACGCCGCCGTGGCGCACGGCGACCCGGCACTGGTGCCGATCAAGCTCCACCTCCCTGCCCTTCGGGGCCACGGCGACCAGGTCCCCGAGGTGCTGCGCGGCCTGGTCCCGGCCGCCCGCCGCCGGAGCGGCACGGCCGGCGCCGGGTCGACGGAGCTGCGGCGGACGCTGGCCGCCCTGCCGGAGGACGAGCGTGAACAGGCCGTGCTCGACCTTGTCCTCGCCCAGGTCGCGGCGGTGCTCGGATTCGCGTCCGGAAAGGACGTCGATGCCCGGCGCGCCTTCAGCGAGCTGGGCTTCGACTCGCTGACCGCCGTCCAGTTCCGCAACGCCCTGAACGAGGCCACCGGACTGCGGCTCCCCGCGACCCTCGTCTTCGACCATCCGTCCCCGGCTGTGCTGGCGCGGAAGGTGCTGGACGACCTGCACGGGACCCAGCAGGACGTGCGGGTGCGGTCCGTCGACGCGGCGTGGCACGAGCCGATCGCGATCATTGGGATGGCGTGTCGGTATCCGGGTGGGGTGGGGTCTCCGGAGGATTTGTGGGGTGTGGTGGCGGAGGGGCGTGATGTTGTTTCGGGTTTTCCGGGGGATCGTGGTTGGGATCTGGGCTCTTTGGTGGATGTGACGGGGGAGCGTCCTGGTTCGAGTTATGTGGATCAGGGTGGGTTTTTGTATGGGGCGGGGGAGTTCGATCCCGGGTTCTTTGGTGTCAGTCCGAATGAGGCGTTGACGATGGATCCTCAGCAGCGGTTGTTGTTGGAGGTTTCGTGGGAGGCGTTGGAGCGGGCCGGGGTGGATCCTCGTGGTCTGCGTGGCAGTTCGACCGGTGTGTTCGCCGGGATGATGTATCACGACTATGTCTTCAACAGTGCGTCCGGGGCGATCGCGTCGGGGCGTGTGTCGTATGTGCTGGGTTTGGAGGGGCCGTCTTTGACGGTTGATACGGCGTGTTCGTCGTCGTTGGTGGCGGTGCATTTGGCTGGGCAGGCGCTGCGGTCGGGTGAGTGTTCGCTGGCGTTGGCGGGTGGGGTGACGGTGATGGCTTCTCCGGATACGTTCATCGAGTTTTCTCGGCAGGGTGGTCTGGCGCGGGATGGGCGTTGTAAGTCGTTTGCCGAGGCGGCGGATGGTACGGGTTGGTCCGAGGGTGTGGGGATGTTGTTGTTGGAGCGTGTGTCGGATGCCCGTCGTCATGGTCATCCGGTGTTGGCGGTGGTGCGTGGTTCGGCGGTGAATCAGGATGGTGCGTCGAATGGGCTGACGGCGCCGAATGGTCTGGCGCAGCAGCGGGTGATCCGGCAGGCGTTGGAGAACGCGGGGGTGTCGGCGGCTGAGGTGGATGTGGTGGAGGCGCATGGGACGGGGACGAGGTTGGGGGATCCGATTGAGGCGCAGGCTCTGTTGGCGACGTATGGGCAGGGGCGTGTGGAGGGGCGTCCGTTGTGGTTGGGGTCGTTGAAGTCGAACATGGGGCATGCGCAGGCGGCTGCTGGTGTGGCGGGTGTGATCAAGATGGTGGAGGCGATGCGGCATGGGGTGTTGCCGCGGACGATTCATGTGGATGAGCCGTCGCGGCAGGTGGATTGGGCCTTGGGCGCGGTGGAGTTGCTGACCCAGGCGCGGGAGTGGCCGGTCGACGGGCGCCCGCGCCGGGCCGGGATCTCCTCCTTCGGCGTCAGCGGCACCAACGCCCACCTCATCCTCGAACAGGCAGAACCGGTCCGCGCGTCGGAGAGGGAGGAGGCGAGCGGCGGCGCCCTCCCGTACCTGCTGTCCGCCAAGACCCAGGAGGCTCTCAAGGAGCAGGCCGGGAGGCTGGCCGCGCACCTCGACGGTCGGACCGACCTCGGCCCCGCCGACGTCGCGTTCTCCCTGGCGACCACCCGCGTCTCCTTCGACGAACGAGTGGCGCTCATCGCCGGAAACCGCGACGAGTTGATGAGCGGCCTGTGTGCCCTGGCCAACGACGAGCCGACACGGAACGCGCATCGTGGGCAGGTGCGCGGGCCTGCGAAGTCGGCGTGGGTGTTCACGGGTCAGGGTGCGCAGCGTTTGGGGATGGGCCGTGGGTTGTATGGGGCGTTTCCGGTGTTCGCCTCCGCCTTCGATGAGGTGTGTGCCGGGTTCGAGGGTGTGCTGGAGGGTTCGCTTCGTGAGGTGCTGTGGGGTGGGGACAAGGAGCTGCTCGATCAGACCGTGTGGGCTCAGGCCGGGCTGTTCGCGGTCGAGGTCGCGTTGTTCCGCCTTCTCGAATCGTGGGGTGTGCGACCCGACTATCTGGTCGGGCATTCCATCGGGGAGGTCGCCGCGGCGCATGTGGGGGGCATGATCTCGTTGCCTGATGTGTGTGTGCTGGTGGGTGCGCGCGGCCGTTTGATGCAGGCGCTTCCCTCCGGTGGTGCGATGCTGGCCGTGCAGGCCTCCGAGGACGAGGTCCTGCCGCTGCTGGACGGTGCGGAGATCGCCGCCGTCAACGGCCCGGCCTCCGTGGTCGTCTCCGGTACCGAGGACGCCGTCGCCCGGACGGCGGGCGCCTGCGCCGACAGGGGCTGGAAGACGCGCGGGCTCGCGGTGTCGCACGCCTTCCACTCCGCGCTCATGGAACCGATGCTGGACGACTTCGCCCGCGCGGTGGACGGCATCACCTTCGAGCCGCCGCGGATCCTGGTGATCTCCACCGTGACCGGGGAGCCGCTGACCGAAGCCGACGTACAGTACTGGGCGAACCAGATCCGCAGGCCGGTGCGGTTCGCCGACGCGATCACACACCTGGCGGAAGCAGGCGTCGGCACGTTCCTCGAGGTCGGCCCGGACGCGGCGCTCACCCTCATGGTCGAGCACACCGTCGACGACGCGACGGTGATTCCCGGCTCCCGCCGCGACCGCGACGAAACGACCACCCTCATCACCGCACTCGCCCGCCTCCACACCAACGGCGTCACCGTCGACTGGGAGAAGTTCTTCACCGGAACCGGCGCCCGCCGCATCGACCTCCCCACCTACGCCTTCCAGCATCAGCGGTTCTGGTTGCCGAACGGCCGGTCGAGTGCGGACCCGGCGGCGATGGGGCTCGGCTCCGCCGAACATCCCCTCCTCGGTGCGGTGGTTCCGCTCGTGGATTCCGGTGGTGCCGTCCTCGCGGGACGGATCTCGCTCGCCGATCAGCCCTGGCTTGCCGACCACGCCGTCCGCGGCACCGTCGTCCTGCCGGGGGCCGCGTTCGTCGGGCTGGCGTTGCGGGCCGGTGAGCAGGTTGGCTGCGAGGTCGTCGAGGAACTCGTCCTGGAGGCGCCGCTAGCCGTCCCCGACCGGGGCGCGATCCAGCTCCAGGTAGTCGTGGCGGCGGAGGACGGTGACGGCCGCAGCCGGGTCGCCGTGCACTCCCGCCCCGAGGGCTGGGAAGGGCCGTGGACGCGTCACGCTTCGGGCGTCCTGAGCTCCGCCGCGCCGCAGACGTCGTCCTTCGACCTGGACGTGTGGCCGCCCCCCGGCGCGGAGCCCGTGGTTCTGGACGGCTTCTACGAGGGGATGGCCGCGGCCGGGCTGGACTACGGGCGGGCGTTCCAAGGTCTGCGCGCGGCCTGGCGGGACGGCGCGGACCTCTTCGCGGAGGTCGAGCTTTCCCACGAGGGCCGGGAGGACGCCGACCGGTTCGGGCTGCACCCGGCACTGCTGGACATGTGCCTGCATCCGGCCGCGCTGCGGGACGGCCAGGCCGGTGCGGAGGCGGCGCTGCCGTTTTCCTGGTCCCAGGTGACGCTTTACGCGGTGGGGGCGTCGAGCGGACGCGTCAGGCTCTCCCCAACCGGATCGGACGGGCTGAGCCTGCATGTGGCCGACGCCACGGGCGCTCCGGTGCTTTCGGCCGCGTCGTTCGTGACACGGCCCGTTCCGGACGGGGTCCCCGCGGCATCGGGACCCGCCCTCCATGACTCGCTGTTCCGCCTCGAATGGCTCCCCGTCCCGGTCTCGGACCGGGCCCCCCTCGACTGGCGGCACTGGGAGGACGTCCAGGCGGGACCCGTGCCCGATGTGGTTGTGCTGACGGTCGGCGGCGGCGATGCCCGGACGCAGGCCGGTCGCGTACTGGGGGTCCTCCAGTCCTGGTTCGCGGACGATCGGTTCGCGGGGTCGCGGCTCGTGGTGCTGACACGCGGGGCGGTGTCCGTCGGCGGTGAGGACGTCACGGACCCTGGCGCCGCCGCGGTGTGGGGACTGATGCGTTCGGCTCAGGCGGAGAACCCCGGCGCCCGCATAACGATCGCCGACGCCGTCCCGGACGATCTGCCTCTGGTGGTCGCCTCCGACGAGCCGCAGGTGGTCGTGCGCGACGGTGCCGTGAGCGCCGCCCGCCTGGCGCGAGTGGCGGCCGAGCAGCCGGCCGGCGACCGGAAGCCGGTGTTCGACGACTCGGGGACGGTCCTGGTGACCGGTGGCACGGGTGCGCTCGGCGCACTGGTGGCGCGGCATTTGGTGGCCGTCCACGGTGTCCGCCGCCTGGTCCTCACCAGCCGCCGGGGCATGGAGGCGGCGGGCGCACCCGAACTCCGGGACGAGCTGGCCGGGTTGGGCGCCGAGGTGTCGATCGCCGCGTGCGACGTGGCCGACCGGGACGCCGTGGCCGCCCTGCTGTCCGCGATCCCGCCGGAGTTCCCGCTGCGGGGCGTCGTTCACGCGGCGGGCGTGCTGGACGACGGCGTGATCGGTTCGCTCACGCCGGAACGCCTCGACACCGTCTTCGCCCCCAAGGTGGACGCGACACTGAACCTTCACGACCTCACCCGGGACCTGGACTTGTCGGCGTTCGTGCTCTTCTCATCGGGTGCCGGCGTGCTGGGCGCGTCGGGTCAGGGCAACTACGCGGCGGCGAACGCGTTCCTGGACGCGTTGGCCGCGCACCGTCGCGCCGGCGGGCTCCCCGCGCAGTCGCTCGCCTGGGGGCTCTGGGACACCGGGGGCGGCATCGCGGGCGGCCTCTCCGCGGCCGACCGGCAGCGGATGAGCCGCAGCGGTGTCCTGCCGCTGCGAGCGGAGGACGGACTCGCGCTCTTCGACGCCGCGACCGGGATCGACGAGACCGTGGTCATTCCGATCCGGCTCAGCCTCGGGACGGCGCGCGGGTCCGCCGACCAGCTGCCGCCGATGTTCAGCGGGCTGGTCCGCGTCCATGGCCGGTCCGCCGCCGGGGCCGCGCGGGCGGGCGCGACACCCGCCGCCTACCGTCGGCGGCTCGCGGCGCTGTCCCCGGCCGAACGGCGGAACGAGGTGCTCGGCCTCGTCCGCGGCAGCGCCGCCGAGATCCTCGGGCACCCCGGAGCCGACGCCGTCGAGCCGGACCGCGCCTTCAGCGAGCTGGGCTTCGACTCGCTCAGCGCCGTCGAGTTCCGCAACCGCGTCGGCGAGGCCACCGGGCTGAGGCTGCCGGCGACGCTCGTCTTCGAGTACACCAACGCCCGTGACCTCGCGGCCCACCTGCTCCAGGAACTGGTGCCGGACGAGGACGCGGTGGGCGGCGACCCGAGGAGCAGTCGATCCGGGAGGCCCTCCGGACGATCCCGCTCGCCCGCCTACGCGCCGCCGGCCTGATCGACGGGCTGCTCGCGCTGGCGGACGGTGCGGCCGCCGAGCCGGGCGAGGACGCCTCGATCGACTCGATGGACGCCGATGAGTTGATCAACTTGGCGCTCAAGGGCTCCGGCGACACCGCCGCGGAGAGGTGAGGTACCCGATGACTGAGTCCAACCAGAAGCTGGTCGCCGCGCTGCGCGCCTCTTTGAAGGAGGCCGAGCAGCTCCGCGCCCAGAACCGCAGGCTCACCGCGGTGCGGCACGAGCCGATTGCGATCATTGGGATGGCGTGTCGGTATCCGGGTGGGGTGGGGTCTCCGGAGGATTTGTGGGGTGTGGTGGCGGAGGGGCGTGATGTTGTTTCGGGTTTTCCGGGGGATCGTGGTTGGGATCTGGGTTCTCTGGTGGATGTGACGGGGGAGCGTCCTGGTTCGAGTTATGTGGATCAGGGTGGGTTTTTGTATGGGGCGGGGGAGTTCGATCCCGGGTTCTTTGGTGTCAGTCCGAATGAGGCGTTGACGATGGATCCTCAGCAGCGGTTGTTGTTGGAGGTTTCGTGGGAGGCGTTGGAGCGGGCCGGGGTGGATCCTCGTGGTTTGCGTGGCAGTTCGACTGGTGTGTTCGCCGGGATGATGTATCACGACTATGTCTTCAACAGTGCGTCGGGGGCGATCGCGTCGGGGCGTGTGTCGTATGTGCTGGGCTTGGAGGGGCCGTCTTTGACGGTTGATACGGCGTGTTCGTCGTCGTTGGTGGCGGTGCATTTGGCTGGGCAGGCGTTGCGGTCGGGTGAGTGTTCGCTGGCGTTGGCGGGTGGGGTGACGGTGATGGCTTCTCCGGATACGTTCATCGAGTTTTCTCGGCAGGGTGGTCTGGCGCGGGATGGGCGTTGTAAGTCGTTTGCCGAGGGGGCGGATGGTACGGGTTGGTCCGAGGGTGTGGGGATGTTGTTGTTGGAGCGGGTGTCGGATGCCCGTCGTCATGGTCATCCGGTGTTGGCGGTGGTGCGTGGTTCGGCGGTGAATCAGGATGGTGCGTCGAATGGGTTGACGGCGCCGAATGGTCTGGCGCAGCAGCGGGTGATTCGGCAGGCGTTGGAGAGTGCGGGGGTGTCGGCGGCTGAGGTGGATGTGGTGGAGGCGCATGGGACGGGGACGAGGTTGGGTGATCCGATCGAGGCGCAGGCGTTGCTGGCGACGTATGGGCAGGGGCGTGTGGAGGGGCGTCCGTTGTGGTTGGGGTCGTTGAAGTCGAACATGGGGCATGCGCAGGCGGCTGCTGGTGTGGCGGGTGTGATCAAGATGGTGGAGGCGATGCGGCATGGGGTGTTGCCGCGGACGATTCATGTGGATGAGCCGTCGCGGCAGGTGGATTGGGCCTCTGGCGCGGTGGAGTTGCTGACCGAGGCGCGGGAGTGGCCGGTCGACGGGCGCCCGCGCCGGGCCGGGATCTCCTCCTTCGGCGTCAGCGGCACCAACGCCCACCTCATCCTCGAAGAAGGTCCCGCTCTGAAGGAACCCGAGGTGGTGGAGCGCGGTCCCTGGGCCGCAGTTCCCCTCATCGTTTCCGCCCCTGGCGCCGAGGCACTTCCGGCCCAGGCGGAGCGCCTCGGCGACTTCCTGAATGAGTACCCCGACCTCGACATGGCGGACGTGGCCCTTGCCTCCGCTTGTTCACGGTCCGGACTGGAACAGCGCGCGGCCGTCATCGGTGCCGATCGGACGGAACTGCTCGACGCGTTGAGTGATCTCGCGTCCGGCAGGCCCGGTCAGGGGATCGTCCACGGACGGGCCCGTCCGGACATCAGCACGGCTTTCGTCTTCACGGGTCAGGGTGCGCAGCGTTTGGGGATGGGTCGTGAGTTGTATGGGGCGTTTCCGGTGTTCGCCTCCGCCTTCGATGAGGTGTGTGCCGGGTTCGAGGGTGTGCTGGAGGGTTCGCTTCGTGAGGTGCTCTGGGGTGGGGACAAGGCGCTGCTCGATCAGACCGTGTGGGCTCAGGCCGGGCTGTTCGCGGTCGAGGTCGCGTTGTTCCGCCTTCTCGAATCGTGGGGTGTGCGACCTGACTATCTGGTCGGGCATTCCATCGGGGAGGTCGCCGCGGCGCATGTGGGGGGCATGATCTCGTTGCCTGATGTGTGTGTGCTGGTGGGTGCGCGTGGCCGTTTGATGCAGGCGCTTCCCTCCGGTGGTGCGATGCTGGCCGTGCAGGCCTCCGAGGACGAGGTCCTGCCGCTGCTGGATGGTGCGGAGATCGCCGCCGTCAACGGCCCGGCCTCCGTGGTCGTCTCCGGTACCGAGGACGCCGTCGCCCGGACGGCGGGCGCCTGCGCCGACAGGGGCTGGAAGACGCGCGGGCTCGCGGTGTCGCACGCCTTCCACTCCGCGCTCATGGAACCGATGCTGGACGACTTCGCCGAAGCCCTCGGCGGCATCACCTTCGACCGGCCCCGGATCCCCATCATCTCCACCGTCACCGCGGAGACACTGACCGAAGCCGACGCTCAGTACTGGGTGGATCAAGTCCGCCGTCCGGTCAGATTCGCCGACGGGGTGCGGTGGCTCAAGGAGCGGGGCGTCGGCGCGTTCGTCGAGGTCGGCCCCGGCGCCGTCCTGGCGCCCCTGGTGGACGCGCCGGCCTGCGCGGTGCTGCGCGGGGACCGGCCCGAGGAGCGTGCGTTGGTCACGGCCGTTGCGCAGGCGTACGCCCACGGCGTGCCGGTCGACTGGGCGGCGTTCTTCGCCCGGACCGGCGCCCGGCCGGTCGACCTCCCGACCTACGCGTTCCAGCGGCGGCGGTACTGGCTGACCGCCTCCGCGGACACGGGCGCGGTGGAGAGGGCCGGGCTGGGGGCGACCGACCATCCGTTCCTGCGCGCTGTCGTGTCGCTGCCGGAGCCGGGCGGGGTGCTGCTGACCGGGAGGTTGTCGGCGGACGACCATCCGTGGCTCGCCGACCATGTCGTGGCGGGCGCGACCCTGCTGCCCGGAACCGCGTTCGTGGAACTGGCCCTCCAAGCGGCGGACGCGGCGGGCTGCGACGCGGTCGAGGAACTGGCGCTGCACGCTCCGCTCGTCCTTCCGGAGCGGGGCGGGCACGCACTGCGCGTCACGGTCGACGGTGACGACGGGACCGGGCGCCGCGCCATCAGGATCCACGCCCGAGCCGAGGACGTCCCGCTCGACGCGCCGTGGACACTGCACGCCGAAGGAGTCCTCGGACACGGCGCACCGCCGCCGGCGCCGCCGGCGGCATGGCCTCCGCCGGGGCGGAACCCGTCGAGCTGGCGGACCCGTACACGCGACTGCTGGAGCGCGGGTTCGGCTACGGCCCCGCATTCCAGGGGCTCCGTGCGGCCTGGGTCGCCGGCGACGAGGTGTTCGCCGAGGTCGCGCTGGCCGCGGGGCCGGAGGCGGACGCCGGGCGGTTCGGTGTGCATCCCGCCCTCCTGGACGCCGCGCTGCACGCGGGCCTGCTGGAGGACGGCGGCGCCGACGGCGGACGCGCGGTCGTCCCGTTCGTCTGGAGGGGCGTCTCGCTGCACGCGGTCGGCGCGTCGGCGCTGCGGGTGCGGATCACGCCCGCCGGGGAGAGCGGCGTCGCCGTCTGCGTGGCGGACCCGGCCGGAGAGCCGGTGCTGACGGTCGCGTCGCTCGTCGGTCGCCCGGTCACCGCCGAGCAGATCCAGAGACCCTCGGGACGGACGGGCGGAGCCGCCCGGCCCTACCGCGTCGAGTGGACGCCGGTCCGGGCCGCCGCCGCGGCGCACGACACCGGCCGGTGGGCGGTCCTCGGAGGAGGCGGCGGCCTCTTCGCCGCGAACGACCTGCCGGTCTTCGCCGATGTGGCCGCGCTGGGCGAGGCGGTCGGGTCGGGAGCGATCGCGCCGCCTGAAGTGGTCGTCTATGAATGCCCGTCACCCCGCTCCGGTGACGTTCCGGCGGACGTGCGCGCCGTGGCCGGCCAGGTGCTTCACGTGCTCCAGCAGTGGATCGCCGACAAGCGTCTCGCCGGAGGCCGCCTCGCCGTGGTGACATGCAACGCGACATCCGCCGCCGGGGACATCGCGCTGGCCCAGGCGCCGGTCTGGGGCCTGGTGCGGGCCGCGCAGGCCGAGACCCCGGGCCGGTTCCTCATCGTGGACGTTGACGGGCGGGCGGAGACCTGGGCGCGCTTGGCGGACGCGGTGGCCTGCGAGGAGCCGGAAACCGCCGTCCGGGCCGGGGAGGTCCTCGCCCCGCGTCTCGCTCCCGCCGAGGCCGGAGCCGGCGGCGCCGTCCCCGCGTTCAAGCCCGAGGAAACGGTGCTGGTCACCGGTGGTACCGGCGGCGTCGGCGCGGCCATCGCCCGGCATCTGGCCGACGCCCACGGCGTCCGCCGCCTGCTGCTGACGAGCAGGCGCGGCCCCGACGCCCCCGGCGCGGCGGAACTCCGCGACGAGCTGGCCGGACGAGGCGTCGAGGTGACGGTCGCCGCCTGCGACGCCGGGGACCGGGACGCCGTCGCCGCGCTGCTGGACGGGCTGCCGCCAGAGTGTGCGCTGCGCGGCGTGGTGCACGCCGCCGGGGTCGCCGACGGCGGACTGGTCGGCTCCATGACGCCCGCGCGGCTGGACGCGGTGTTCGCGCCGAAGGCCGACGCCGCGTGGCATCTGCACGAGCTGACCCGCCGGCGCGGCATCGACCTCGCGATGTTCGTCCTGGTGTCGTCCGCGGGCGGCATGGTCATGGCGGCGGGCCAGGCGAACTACGCCGCGGCCAACGTCTTCCTCGACGCGCTCGCCGCCCACCGAGGCGCCGCCGGGCTGCCCGCCGTCTCGATGGCGTGGGGGCTGTGGAACGGCACCGGCATGGCCGGCTGGATGGCGGACGCCGACCTGCTCCGCCTGCGCCGCCAAGGGCTGCCGCCGATCCCGGTGGACGACGCCCTGCCGCTGTTCGACATGGCCCTGGCGGCGGGCGAACCCGTCCTGGCCCCGCTGCTCGTGGACATGGCCGCGCTGCGCGCCCGTACCGACGAGACGCCCGCCCTGCTGCGTGGCCTCGCCCCCCGGGCGCGGCGCCGCGCGGCCGCGCCCGGCCGCGCCGATGCCGGCGCGCTGCGGCGGGAACTGGCCGCGCTCGCCGAGGACGAGCAGGAACGCAGGCTCCTGGACGTCGTCCTCGGGCACGCCGCCGTGCTCCTCGGCCACGACGGGACCACGGCCCTCGATCCCGAACGGGGGTTTCTTGAGGCCGGCTTCGACTCCCTCACCGCGATGGAGCTCCGCACCGCGCTCGGGCAGGCGACGGGACTGGATCTGCCGCCGATGGTCGTCTTCGACAGCGGCGACCCCGCGAACCTCGCGCGCCGCCTGCTCGGCGAGCTGACCGCCGCCGGAACGGGGGAGGTCTCGGCCGCCGGGGCCGGTCCGGCCGTCCCGGGCGGCGCGCCCGGCGGAGGGGGTCCAGGGAGCTGGGCGGCCTGTTCCGGGACGCGGTGCGGTCCGGGCGGCTGAACGAGGGGTTCGCGCTGCTGAAGGCGGTCGCCGCCCTCCGGCCGTCCTTCGCCTCGCTCGCCGAGCTCGGCCGTGCGCCGGCCGCGGTGAAGCTCGCCACGGGACCGGACGTGCCGAGGCTCATCTGCTTCAGCACGCCCGCCGCGACGGGCGGCGTCCACCAGTACGCGCACATCGCGGCGGCCCTGCCGGACACGCGGCACGTCGCCGGTGTCCCGCTGCCCGGCTTCGCGCCGGGGGAGAGCCTGCCCGCCACGGCGGACGCGGCGGTCGAGGCGCTCGCCCGCAGCACCCTGGAGGCTGCCGAAGGGGAGCCGTTCGTCCTGGTCGGCTACTCCGCCGGAGGGATCATCGCGCACGCGACGGCCGCCCACCTGGAGTCGGCCCTCGGCGTCCCGCCCGCCGGGCTCGTCCTGCTCGACAGCTACTCCTACAGCGGAGGCGGCTGGGGGTGCCCCTGGAACGGCTCGCGGACGGCCTGTTCGAGACGGAGGCGGCGCTCGGCGTCGGCTTCGACAGCGCCCGGTGGTCGGCCATGGCGGGGTGGGGCGAGATCATCCCCGGCCTCGCGCTCGGCGAGGTCAAGGCTCCCGGGCTCTTCGTCCAGTGCACCGAGCGCTTCTACGTCGCGGAGGATCCCGCGGACCCGGCGGACATCGGCTACGCCCCGGCCGCCGACCCGGACGCCTGGCGGGCCACGCCCTGGAACGCGGCCCACACCGTCCGGACGGTGGCCGCCAACCACTTCACGCTGATCGAGGCGGGGGCGGCGGAGGTCGCGCGGGTCATCGAGGACTGGCTCCGTTTGACGGCACCGGGCGGCGGCCCGGTGCCCCGAGGCCGAACCGAACCCGACGACCGAGGTGGCAGAGCATGACCCCCTTACCGAGTGTCAAAGGAACCGTGCCCTTCGGCGAGCACGAGACGTGGTACCGGGTGACCGGGGAGCTGCGGTCGGGCGCCACGCCGCTCGTCGTGGTCCACGGCGGCCCGGGCAGCACCCACGACTACCTGCTCGCCCTGGCGGACCTGGCCGGGCCGGACCGGCCGGTCGTCCACTACGACCAGATCGGCAACGGCGGGTCCACGCACCTGCCCGACCGCGGCCCCGAGTTCTGGACGGTGCGGCTCTTCCTGGACGAGCTCGACAACCTCCTCGACCGGCTCGGCATCGCCGACGACTACGCGCTGTTCGGCCACTCCTGGGGCGGGATGCTCGCCGTCGAGCACGCCGCGTCCCGGCCCGCGGGCCTGCGCGGCCTCGTCGTCGCGAATGCGCCCGCCTCCTACCCGCTGTGGCTACAGGAGATGAAGGTGCTGCGCGGCGCCCTCCCGCCCGGGGTGGACGCCACCCTGCGGTGCCACGAGGACGCCGGCACCACCGGCAGCGAGGAGTACCACGCCGCGCTGCGCGTCTTCTACGAGAAGCACGTCTGCCGCCTGGACCCGTGGCCGCGCGACTACATGGCCTCCTTCTACGAGATCTACGACGACCCGACCGTGTACTTCACGATGAACGGGCCCAGCGAGTTCCATGTCATCGGCAGCCTGCGCGACTGGGGCGTCGTGAACCGCTGCGCCGACGTGGCCGTCCCGACGCTGCTGCTGTCGGGCCGTCATGACGAGGCGACGCCGGTGACGGTGCGGCCCTTCCAGGAGCTGATCCCGGACGTGCACTGGGAGATCTTCGAGGAGTCCAGCCACCTTCCGCACCTGGAGGAGCCGGAACGGTTCGCCGAGGTCCTCGGCGCCTACCTCGACGGGCTCCGGTCCCCCGCGCAGGGGACCGATCGGGGTCCTGCCGGGGCGCGGGAGTCCCCCGGGCTCGGTCTCGTCCGACCCACCCGACCCGTGAGGCGCCGCGCATGGACAGCGGCGGCGACGCGAGCGCGATGGTCTTCCCGGGCATGGGACCCGTGCCGTTCGCGGAGGCGGCGAGGTTCCTGCTCGTCAACCCCGTGGCGCGCAGGATGACCGCCGAGGCGAGCGAGGTCCTCGGCTATCCCCTGATCGATCGCTGGCGCGAGGCCGACGGCGACTACAGCGAGTACGCGCAGGTCGCGTTCCTGGTCGGCTGCCTCGCGCTCGCCGAGTGGGCGCGGGAGGAGCACGGCGTGGACGCGCGGGTGTGCGCCGGCCCCAGCTTCGGCGGGAAGGCGGCCGCCGTCCACACGGGCGCGCTGCCGTTCGCCGACGGGGTCCTGATGACCGCGCGGTGGGCCCGGTTCCTGGAGGACTTCTCCGCCGGCGAGCACGGCCACGTGGTGACCCAGTCCTTCGCGCGCGTCCCCGCCGGCGAACTGGCGCGCATCACGGCGGAGCTGGCGGACCGGGGCGCCTGGCACGAGGTGTCGTGCGAAGTCGACGAGGACTTCCACATGCTGTCGCTCGGCCGGGACGAACTGGACTGGCTGGGGAAGCGGATCCGCGCCGCCGGTGGCCTGCCGCTCTACACGATGTACCCGCCGATGCACGTGAGCCTGTTCGGCCCGCTGCGCGGCCGCATCGAGAGTGAGGTGCTCGGCGGGCTCCGGTTCGCCGACCCGGCGCTGCCGCTGATCGCCGACCAGGACGGCCGGGCCGTGGACACCGGCGAGGAGGTGCGGACGATGCTGGCGGACGGCTTCGAACGGCCCGTCCGCTGGCCCCGGGTCGTGGCGGCACTGCGGCGGCACGGTGTCGGCACGCTCTACGTCTGCGGGCACGATGCCCTGTTCGGCCGGGTCCCGGTCACGCGGCGGAACTTCACCGTGGTGCCGGCCGACCCCGGACGGCACTTCGCCCCCGGCGGCGGGGACCGGCGCCGTCGCGCTGAGGACATGGCCGCCGCCGTGGTCACCGCCGCCGGGGGCGGCCGCGGAGATCAGGGTGCGGCCGCCGCGGCCATCTCGGAAAGGGTATTCCACAGCACGGCGGGAGAGGCGAACGTCTCGACGGTGAGTGCGTCGTCCACGAAACGAACGCCGTACGCGTTCTCCAACGCCGCCAGCAATTCCACCGTGCCCAGCGAATCCAGTCCGAGATCCCGCAATGCGGCGTCTTCCGTCAGCGTTTCGTCGGGCGCGAGAAAAGGCAGCTGACGGCGCAGCAGTTCTTCAAATTGTGCGTCCCACATAGTTCCTCCCAGGTGTGCGGATCCGTCCGCGTGCGAATTCGACGCGGACCACCGGCCGACGCTGCTTACGAAAGCCGACGATCGGGACGGGTACAACCCCTACTTCCTCCGGGAGCGATGATGATCAGAACGGTCGGAGCGGCACTGCAAGGGCGTTTCCTGCGCGGGCTCGCCGCGTCCCCGGACGGCACGGCGATCCGCACCGCGTCGGCCGCGCTCGGCTACGCGGAGGCCCATGAACGGGCGCTCGCCCTGGCGGGCGCGCTGCTCGCGCATGCCGGCGGCCCTCCCGGCGCGGTCGGCGTTCTCGGCGGCAAGAGCCCGCAGACCTACACCGCCCTGCTGGCCGCCCTGTACGCGGGCGCCACGGTCGTCCCGCTGCACCCCGGATTCCCCGCCGCCCGGACTCGGCGGATGCTCGACCTGCCCGGCGTCCGCGCGGTGCTCGCCGACGAGGAGGGGCTGGCGGCCCTCGCCCCGCTCGGCGGGCCGGACGGGCTCGACCTGCCCGTCCTCGCGCCCGGCCTGGACACCGGCGCGTTTCGGCGGATCCCGGTGAGCGCACGGGACGCGCTCACCGAGCCGCGCCCGGCCGGGCCGGACGACGTCGCCTACATCCTGTTCACCTCCGGCTCGACGGGCCGGCCGAAGGGCGTCCGGATCACCCACGGCGCCGCCGCGCACTACTTCCGGCTCCTGGACGCGCGGTACGACTTCACGCCCGCCGACGCGTTCTCGCAGACCTTCGACCTCAACTTCGACTGTGCCATCTTCGACCTGTTCTGCGCCTGGGGCGCCGGCGCCACGGTGCACACGGTGCCGCCGCAGGCGTACCGGGACCTGCCCGCGTTCGCCGCCGAACGCGGCCTGACCGTGTGGTTCTCGACGCCGAGCGCGATCACGATCGTGCGGCGGCTCGGCGGCCTGCGCCCCGCCGCGCTGCCGTCGCTGCGGTGGAGCTTCTTCGCCGGCGAGGCACTGCGGTGCTCGGACGCGGCGGACTGGCAGAAGGCGGCGCCCGGCGCGCTGATCGAGAATCTGTACGGCCCCACCGAGCTGACCGTCACGGTCAGCGGGCACCGCTTCGTACCGGACGTCCCGGCCGCGCACGTGCCACACGGGCTCGTCCCGATCGGCGCCTTGCACGAGGGCCACGACGGCCTGCTCCTCGGGCCCGGCGGCCCCGCCGACGTCGCCACCGCCGCGGTCGGCGCCGAAGGCGAACTGTGCGTCACCGGACCACAGATGACCCCCGGTTACCTCGATCCCGTCGACGGCGAGGGCCGGTTCCTGGAGCACGGAGGTCGGCGTTGGTACCGCACCGGCGACCGCGTCCGCCGGCTCGACGGTGGTGAGCTGGCCTACCTCGGACGCGTGGACTCCCAGCTCCAGGTCCAGGGCCGGCGCGTCGAGCCGGCGGAGATCGAGCACGCGCTGCGCGGCTGCCCCGGCGTCGACGACGCCGTCATCGTGGCCCGGTCGAACGACGGCGTCACCGAGCTCGTCGCCTTCTACACCGGGACGCCCGTCCCCCCAGCCGGGCTCGCCGGGGAACTGCGCCGCAGCCTTCCGCACGACCTGGTGCCGCGCTATTACCGGCACCTCCCCGAGTTCCCCCTCAACGCCAACCGCAAGACCGACCGAAAGGCCCTCGAGGAACGCGCCTCGGCGGGCTAGGGGTGCTTTAGGGGTGCCGACCCGAGTCCCGTCTCTCTTAGCCTTCCGAATGGGGGCCGGCGTGCGCATTCCGTTTTCCTCCGTCGCTGAGCACGCGTAGGCATGTGCTCATCTGGTTCCCGGCTGCCACCATTCCCATCTCGGGAGGAAATATGACCAAAATCAGTAAGGCCGAGGCCGAATATCCGTCCTTTCCGATGGCGCGGTCCTGCCCCTACGGCCCGCCGAAGGAATACGAGGAGATCCGCGAGCAGGCCCCCATCTCCAAGGTCCGCCTCGCGATGAACGGCCGGGAGGCATGGCTCGTCACCAGATACGACGACGTCCGGGAGATCCTGTCCGACTCCCGGGTCAGCGCGGACATCACGAACGACGGTTACCCGCTCATGCTGCCCGTGCCGATGGAAATCCTGAAGTCGGTGCCGCGTGCGCTGTTCCACCTGGACCACCCCGAGCACACCGTGCAGCGGCGCCTGATCATGCCGGAGTTCACCGTCCGGCGCATCGACGCGATGCGCGAGCGCACCCTGGAGATCATCGACGAGTACATCGACGCGATCCTGGCGAAGGGCGGCACGGTCGACCTGATCGAGGAGCTGGCCATGCCGATCCCGGCACAGGCCATCTGCGAGCTGCTGGGGATCCCCGTCGAGGACCGCCACTTCTTCCACGAGTACGTCGCCGGCATCCTCGGCAAGGACAGTGACCCCGAGCAGATCGCCGTCCGCGAGGCGGAGATGGCCGCCTACATCGAGCGGATGCTGGTCGAGCGCTCCGAGAACCCCGGCGACGACTTGGTCAGCAACCTGATCGTCCGGAAC
Source organism: Streptomyces violaceusniger (assembly GCA_005405945.1). GTDB lineage: Bacteria > Actinomycetota > Actinomycetes > Streptomycetales > Streptomycetaceae > Streptomyces > Streptomyces violaceusniger. The sequence continues at coordinate 617,213 of BJHW01000001.1, read as the reverse complement.
GAGGAGGACGGCTTCGGGCTGGAGCTCGCCGAGATCGGCATCCTCGTCCGCGCCATCGTCGCAGGCGGCCACGAGACCACCGCGAACATGATCGGCCTCGGCATCCTGGCCCTGATCGAACACCCCGACCAGCGCGAACTGCTGATGAAGGACCGGTCGCTCGCGAGCCGCGCCGTCGACGAGCTGATGCGGATCTTCAGCATCTCCGACTTCGGCACCTCCCGGGTCGCGATGGAGGACATCCAGCTCGGCGACACCCTGATCCGCAAGGGCGAGGGCATCATCGCCTCGCTCGCCGCCGCCAACCACGACCCTGATCTCTTCCCGGACCCCTACCGCTTCGACATCACGCGGGAGTCCGTGCGCAACGTCGGGTTCGGCCACGGCGTCCACCAGTGTTCCGGGCAGACCATGGTGCGGATGCAGCTCGAGCTGATCTTCCCCCGGCTTTTCGAGCGGATCCCCGGGCTCCGGCTCGCCGTGCCCGCGGAGGAGCTGCCGCTCAAGAACGACTCGCTCATCCACGGCCTCTACAAGCTCCCGGTCACGTGGTAGGCGGCGCCGTGCGACTCGCCGTCGACCGGGAGATCTGCGTCTCCTCGGGTTCCTGCGTCAGTTCCGACCCCGCCGTGTTCGACCAGGACGCGGAGGACGGGCGGGTGTTCCTCCTCCACGAAGCCCCCGGCCCCGAACACCGCGACGCTGTGCTCCAAGCGGTGCACAGCTGTCCTGTCGGCGCCCTGAAGATCGTCGAGGACGGGTAGCGGCGACCACCCGGTCCGCGCCCCGACCCGTACCACCCCGTAAGGCCCCGTCTCCTCCTACCAAGCAAGGAAGGCTGTGCGATCCAGCGACGAAAGGCACGAGACCGAAGCGGGCGGCGAACTCGTTCATGCGCTGTTGGACGAGGCGCTGGCCGCCGCGCCCGAAGCCGCCGATGCCCCGGCCGTCAGCGACTCCGGCGGAACCTGGACCTACCGGCAGACCGACGTGTACGCGCACGCGTTCGCGCACTGGCTGCGGGCCCGCGGCGTCGCCCCTGGCGACCGCGTCGTGGTGCAGCTGCCGAGCCGCCGCGAGCTGGTCGGCATGTTCTACGGGACGTCCCGGTGCGGCGCCGTGTTCGTGCCGCTCAACCCCGCCATGAAGGAGTTCCACCTGGCGTCGGTGCTGGCCGACGCGGATCCGGTGCTGGTCATCGCCCCGGATCCGCGGTCGGCCGGCTGACCGGAATCGGCGCGGCGCCGGTGTACGACGCCGGGGTCGTCCGGGACGAGGTGGAGCGGCTTTCCGCGGAGGGCGTGCGGGTGCCGCCGTCCGACACCCGCCCGGACGACCTCGCCGTCCTCGTCTACACCTCCGGTAGCACCGCGGTGCCCAAGGCGGTCATGTGCCCACACGCGCAGATCGTCTTCGCCACCCGGGCCATCCAGGAGGTGCTGGGGTACCGGCCCGACGACGTGGTGTTCTGCCGGTTCCCGATCTCCTGGGACTACGGCCTCTACAAGGTCCTGCTCGCCTGCGCCGGTCGTAGCGAGATCGTCCTCGCGGGCGAGGAGTCGGACCTGACCCTGCTCAGGCGGATGCGGGAGACCGGGACGACCATCGTTCCGATCGTCCCGTCGTTCGCGTCCATCATCGTCACGATGGCGGGCCGGGACCGGGAACCGCCACCGCCGGTGCGGCTGTTCACCAACACTGGCGCGGCGCTGCCGCCCGCGACGATCGAGGCGCTGCGCGCGGCGTTCCCCGGCGCGCGCGTCGTCCGCCAGTTCGGGCAGACCGAGTGCAAGCGCATCTCGATCATGCCGCCGGAGGAGGATCGCGAGCGGCCCGACTCGGTGGGCCTGCCCTGCCGGGGACGACGGTGGAGATCCTCGGCGCGGACGGCGAGCCCGTCCCGGCCGGGGAGACCGGCGAGATCGTTGCGAGCGGGCCGCATGTCATGCCCGGCTACTGGAACAACCCGGAGCTGACGGCCCGCACGTTCCGCCGGGAGGGGCGGACCGGCGCTCTCCGCCTGCACACCGGCGACTACGGTCGGCTCGACGCCGACGGTTACCTCTACTTCGCGGGCCGCCGCGACGACATGTTCAAGCGCAAGGGCATCCGGATGAGCACCTTGGAGATCGAGGCCGCCGCGATGGACATCACCGGTGTCCGGACCGCGGCGGTGCTCCCGCCGGACGGTGACCGCGACCTGATGGTCTTCGTCGCGGGGGACCTGCCGCCACAGGTCGTGCTGAAGGAGCTGGCGCGGCGACTGGAACCGGCGAAGGTCCCGGCCGAATGCCGGGTCCTGCCCGAGCTGCCGCTGACCCAGCACGGCAAGAACGCCCGCGACGCCCTCGTGGCGCTGATCGATGGGGACGGTGCCCGGTGACCCGGCTGGACGATCTCGCGGCCCGCTTCGGCACGCCGGTCTACGTGTACGACCTCGACGAGGTCGCCGCGGCGGCCCGTGACCTGCTCGGCGCGCTGCCCGCGGAGACCGAGCTGTTCTACGCGCTCAAGGCAAACCCGCATCCCGACGTCGTCGCAGCCCTGCGTGCCGTCCCCGGCGGACGCTGCCGCGCCGAGATCAGCTCCACCGGGGAGCTGGATGCGGCCCTCGCCGGCGGTTTCGCCGGAGCGGACTGCCTCTACACCGGACCGGGCAAGACCCGGGCGAGTTGCGTGCCGCCGTCGGCCGCGGCGTCCGGCTCTTCTCCACCGACTCGCTCACCGACGTCGAGCACGTCGGCGCCGCGGCCCGCGAGCACGGCACGACCGCCGACGTCCTGCTGCGCGTCAACAGCGCGTCCGGGAGTGCCACCACCAGCATCCGCATGACCGGCACCCCCTCCCAGTTCGGGTTCGACGCCGAGGCGCTGCCCGCCGTCCTGCCCGCGCTGCGGCGGGTGGGCGGGGTGCGCCTCGCCGGTATGCACTTCTTCCCGCTGAGCAACGCCCACGACGAGGCGAGCCTCATGGCGGAGTTCGAGCAGACCATCGACGGCGCCGCACGGCTGGCGCGGGAACTGGACCTGCCGCTGCGGTTCCTGGACATCGGCGGCGGGTTCGCCGCGCCGTACGCGGCGCCCGGGGAGCGGCCGGTCTACCCGCGGCTGCGCGACGCGCTGGCGACGGCGCTGGACGCGTCGCTGCCCGGGTGGCGCAGGGGCGATCCACGGATCGCCTTCGAGTCCGGCCGCCACCTGGTCGGGACCGCCGGGACGCTCGTCGCCGGGGTCACCAACGTCAAGGTGAGCAGGGGACGCACGTTCGTGATTCTCGACGCGGGCATCAACGTCCTCGGTGGCATGTCCGGGCTCGGCCGCCTGCTGCCGGTGTCGGTGCGCACGGACGTGGAGCCGACGGAGCACGCCAGCCTGGTCGGCCCGCTGTGCACCCCCGGCGACGTCCTCGGCCGGGAGATCCCGCTGCCTGCGCTCGGGCCCGGCGACCTCGTCACCATCCCGAACACCGGGGCCTACGGGGTCACCGCGAGTCTGCTGATGTTCCTCGGCCGGCCCGCGCCCGCCGAAGTGGCGGTGCGCGGCGGCGAGATCGTGTCGGTGTCGAGGCTGGAGCACCACCGCTCGCACATGCCGGTGACCGGTCCCGCGCCGGCCCGGCCGGCGGTCCTGGCGGGGGACACCCATGAACCGCCCGATGGAACCGGTGCCCGCCCGCGCGGCGGACCGGTGCCCGCCTGCCGCGCGGGCGGGCACCGTGGTCGTCAGCAGCGTGTCCTCCGACGCGCACACCTGGAATCTGGTGTTCCTCCAGCTCCTGATCGAGGAACTCGGCTACACGGTGCTGAACCTCGGGCCGTGCGTCCCCGACGACCTGCTGATCGAGGAGTGCTGCCGGATCGCCCCCGTGATGGTCGTCATCAGCAGCGTCAACGGCCACGGCCGGGAGGAGGGGCTGCGGTTGATCGACAGGCTGCGAGCCCGTCCCGAGCTGGCCGCCACCCCCGTGGTGATCGGCGGCAAGCTCGGCATCGAACACGAGGCCGCCGCGGGGCAGACCGAAGCGCTGCTGGACGCCGGTTTCGACGCCGTCTTCGCCGACGGCCCGGGCGCCGCGGACTTCCGTACGCTGCTGGCGTCGATGGCGCCGCGGGCCGGGGAGCTCGCGGGCGACGGAGGCCGGACGTGAGCGATGTCGCGCCGCGGACGGTGTCCACCGACGTGCATCCGAGCGAGGTCGACTTCGGGGCGTTCGTGCGGCGCGCCGCCGACGCCGGGGAACTGGTCGCCCAGCCCCGCATGGGCTTCGGCCCGCCCGGCCTGATGCGCGCGGGCCTCGCGGCGACCAGGTCCGCCGCCGCCACCACCGTTGGCACGCTCACACTGGACAGCTACACCCGGGTCGGCGACCTGGCGTCCGCCGAGCGGGCGGTGCGTGCGGACGGCGGCGCGAACCTCAACGGCTACCCGATCGTCAGCCATCCGGCGGAGACCACGGCGGCCGTCCTCGCGGGCCTCCTGAACCGAGACTTCCCGGTTCAGGTCCGGCACGGCTCGGCGGTCCCGGCCGACATCTTCTCGGCCCTCATCGCGCTGCGGCTCACCGCGACCGAGGGCGGGCCCGTCTCGTACTGCCTGCCGTACGGCCGGACGCCGCTGGCGGAGTCGATCCGCAACTGGTCGGATTGCGCCGTCCGTTTCGCCGCGCTCCGCGAATTCCAATCGGAACCGCATCTGGAGACGTTCGGCGGATGCATGCTCGGCCAGCTGTGCCCGCCGGGACTCCTCGTCGCGCTGAGCGTTCTGGAGGCGTTGTTCTTCCAGCAGCGGGGCCTTCGCAGCCTTTCAGTGAGTTACGCCCAGCAGACCAATCCGGAACAGGATATCGAAGCCGTCCTCGCGTTGCGGAGGCTGTGCCAAGAGCTCCTTTCCCTGTCCTCGTGGCATGTCGTCATCTACGCGTACATGGGCGTTTACCCGCGGACGGACCGTGGCGCGTACCGGCTGCTCGGGGAGGCAGCCGGGCTCGCGCTGGCGACCGGCTCCGAGCGGATCATCGTCAAGACGGTCGCCGAGTCGCGCCGCATCCCGACCATCGCCGAGAACGTCGCCGCGCTGGAGTACGTCGCCAGGGCAGCTGGGGCGCGCCCCCCGCTCCGCCCGCCCGCCGACGGCGCGAATGGCGATGACTCCGCGACCTACCAGGAGGCGAACGCGCTGATCAACGCCGTTCGGAACCTCCACAGGGACATCGGTACGGCGCTGCTGCTGGCGTTCCGGCACGGCTACCTCGACGTGCCGTACTGCGTCCATCCGGACAACCGAGGGCGGACGCGCAGCGCCCTCGACGGCGCGGGACGGCTCTGCTGGGCCGACACCGGCGCCCTCCCGGTCCCGCCGCCCGAGCGGCGCGCCCCGGCCGGCGCCGTCACCTCGTCCGGCCTCCTGGAGGACCTTTTCTATATACAGCGGAAATACGATGCGTGCGCGCCGGAAAGCGGGGAGACCGCTGCTTCTCCGGCGTTGGCAGAACGGTCGAGAAGATTGCCGGGTCCGCGATAAGGGGTGCGGTAGGGGTGGGCGTTTCGGTGCTGCGGAACCTAGGGTCCGGAGTCGGTTCATGTTCGAAAATTCATGGTGAAGACCGGGTTTGCGGAGTGCGTTCTCATGAGTGATTTCGGAGGCCTCGAAGACGGCGTGGCCGAGGGCCGGGCCGCAATTCCCGCTGGAGGGGAGGAGCGCCGGGAAACATGGGCCGAAAGGCTCGCGGAACTGCCGGAGGCCGAGCAGGCCCGGGTCGTGCTCGAGCTGGTGACGGCGCACACCACCGCCGCGCTGCGGCACATGGGGCACGGCGTGCCCGAGACCGGCCTGCCGCCCGAGAGCGGGCGGGCGTTCCGGGAGATCGGCCTGGACTCCCTCGCACTGGTCGACCTGCACGCGCGGCTCACCGTCGCGACCGGGACGGCGCTGCCCGCCACCGTGGCGTTCGACCATCCCAGCCCGCGGCGCTCGCCGCACGGCTGCGCGCCGAGCTGCTGGGGCGCGCGGACGAGGGTGTGGACGGGGAAGGAGTCGCGCCGGGCCCGCGGGTCGCCGAGGACGAGCCGATCGCGATCGTGGGCATCGGCTGCCGGTTCCCCGGCGGGGCGGACTCCCCGGAACTGCTCTGGCGGTTGGTGGCGGACGGTGCCCACGTCGTCTCCGCGTTCCCCGAGGACCGGGGCTGGGACTTGGACCGCCTCTTCTCCGACGACCCGGACGAGCCCGGCACCACCTACGTGCGGCGCGGCGGCTTCCTCGCCGGGGCCGGCCGCTTCGACGCCGAGTTCTTCGGGATCGGTCCGCGCGAGGCGACCGCGATGGACCCGCAGCAGCGCCTCGTCCTCGAAACGGCGTGGGAGGCGATCGAGCGCGCGGGGATCGACCCGCGGTCGCTGCACGGCACCCGGTCCGGCGTGTTCATCGGCGCCGAGCCTCAGGAGTACGGGCCGCGGCTGCACGAGGCGCCGGACGGCCTGGACGGGTCCCTGCTGACCGGTGGCGCGCCGAGCGTCCTGTCCGGCCGGGTCGCCTACACGCTAGGGCTGCGGGGGCCCGCGCTCACCGTGGACACGGCGTGCTCGGGGTCGCTGGTGGCCCTGCACCTGGCCGTGCGGGCGCTGCGCCGCGGCGAATGCGCGCTCGCCCTGGGTGGCGGGGTGGCGATCATGGGCTCGCCCGGCACGTTCACCGCGTTCAGCCGGCAGCGCGGCCTGGCCCCGGACGGGGTGGCCAAGCCGTTCGCGGCGGCCGCCGACGGCACCGCGTTCGCCGAGGGCGCCGGGGTGCTGGTGCTGGAACGCCTCTCCGACGCCGTCGCGGCGGGCCACCCGGTGCTCGCGCTCATCCGCGGCTCGGCCGTCAACTCCGACGGCGCCAGCAACGGGCTGACCGCGCCGAGCGGGTCCGCGCAGCGGGCCGTCATCCGCCAGGCCCTCGCCGACGCCGGCGTGTCCGGTGACCAGGTCGACGCCGTCGAGGCCCACGGCACCGGAACGACGCTCGGCGACCCGATCGAAGCGGACGCCCTGATCGCCGTCTACGGGCGCGACCGGCGAGCCGGCGCCCCGCTGCGGCTCGGCTCGATCAAGTCGAACATCGGCCATGCCCAGGCCGCCGCCGGCGCCGCGGGCGTGATCAAGATGGTCATGGCGATGCACCACGGCGAGCTGCCGCGGACCCTCCAGGTGGACCGGCCTTCTCCGCACGTCGACTGGTCGGCCGGGCACGTCGAGCTGCTGACCCGGCCGGTCCCGTGGGAGCGCGGCGACCGCCCCCGCTTGGCCGGGGTGTCGTCGTTCGGTGTCAGCGGCACCAACGCGCACGTGATCCTGGAGGAGCCGCCCGAACCCGCCCCGTCCGAGCCGGACGGCGGCCCGGACGGCGGGAGTGAGGCGCCCACGCCCGTCGTGGTGTCCGCCGTGAGCGAGGCGGGGCTGCGCGGCCAGGCGTCCCGGCTGCTCGCCCTCGTCGAGGGAGACGTCGAGGGAGGCGGCGGCGCGGCACCCGCGCTCGGCGACCTCGGCTTCTCCCTGGCGACCACCCGCGCGTCGCTCGATCACCGCGCCGTCGTGGTGGCGGGCGACCGCGCCGACCTGCTGCGCGGCCTCCGTGCGATCTCCGCCGGCACCGGCGACGCCCCCGGTGTGGTGCGGGGCACCGCGGACAGCGGCGCCCTCGCCCTGCTGTTCACCGGCCAGGGCAGCCAGCGGCACGGAATGGGCCGGGAACTGTACGACGCGTTCCCCGTCTTCGCGCGGACCCTGGAGGAGGCCATCGGCCATCTCGACCTCCAGCTCGACCGCTCCCTGTGGGACGTGCTGTTCTCAGCACCCGGCAGCGAGAGCGCCGCGCTCCTCGACCAGACCGCGTACGCGCAGAGCGCCCTGTTCGCCGTCGGGGCGTCGCTGTTCCGGCTTCTGGAATCGTGGGGTCTCCGGCCCGCCTACCTCGCCGGGCACTCGGTCGGCGAGCTGACCGCGGCCCACGCGGCGGGAGTGCTGTCGCTGGAGGACGCGGCGACCCTCGTCGGCGCGCGGGGCCGCCTCATGCAGGAACTGCCGCGGGGCGGCGCGATGGTCGCCGTCCAGGCGGACGAGGACGAGGTGGCGGCGCGGCTGCGCGGGCACGAGGACGCCGTCGCGATCGCCGCGGTCAACGGACCCGGCGCGGTCGTCCTGTCCGGCGAGGAGTCCGCGGTCCTGGAGATCGCCGCGCGGTTCGCGGCCGAGGGCCGCCGGACCAGGCGCCTGCGGGTCAGCCATGCCTTCCACTCGCCGCTGATGGAGCCGATGCTCGCCGAGTTCCGGCAGGTCGCCCAGATCGTCACCTACGCGCCCCCGCAGGTCCCCGTCGTGTCGAACGTGACGGGAGGGCTTGCCACCGCCGCGGAGCTCTGCTCGCCGGAGTATTGGGTCCGGCACGTCCGGCAACCGGTCCGCTTCGCCGACGGCGTCCGGTGGATGGCCGGCCGGCGCGCCGGGACCTTTCTCGAACTGGGCCCGGACCCGGTGCTGTCCGCGATGGGCCGGGACTGCCTCGCCGACCGCGCGGACGAGGCGGTCTTCGTCCCGGTCCTGCGGCGCGGCCGCGACGAGCGGCGCGAGCTGCTGTCGGCCACGGCGCTGGCGCATGCGCGCGGCGCCGACCTGGACTGGGCCGCGTTCTTCGCGGGGCGCGGCGCACGGCGCGTCGAACTCCCCACGTATGCCTTCCAGCACCGCACGTTCTGGCTGAAGGCGCCCGCCGCCAAGGACGACCCGGCGTCCCTCGGCCAGCTGGCTGTCGGTCATCCGCTCCTCGGCGCCGCCGTCGGGCTCGGCGGCGCCGCCGGCGGCGTCGTGCTGACCGGACGGGTCTCGCTGCGCGAGCACCCGTGGCTCGCCGACCACGTCATGGCCGGAACGACGCTGCTGCCGGGGACGGCGTTACTCGACCTCGCCCTCCGCGCGGCCGACCTGGCCGACTGCGACGAGGTCGCCGAGCTGACACTGGAGACGCCGCTGGCACTGCCGCCGGACGGCGCGGTATCCCTGCAGGTCTCCGTCGGCCCGGACGACGGGCGGGGACGGCGGACCATCGAGCTGTACTCGCGGACCGAGGGCGGCACCGGCGACGCGGCGCCCGACGACGGCTGGGTCCGGCACGCCGGCGGCCTGCTCGCCGGTCCCCGAGCGCGCGCCGCGGGCGAGCGGGCCGCACCCACGCTGGCGGTGTGGCCGCCCGAGGGCGCGCGGCCGGTGGACATCACCGGCCTGTACGACCGCCTCGCCGACGCCGGCTACGGCTACGGCCCCTCCTTCCGGGCGCTTCGGGCCGTGTGGCGCCGGGGGGACGAGGTGTTCGCCGAGGTCGCCCTGGAGGGCGGGGCGAGGGAGTCCGCGGCCCTCTTCGGCCTGCACCCGGCCCTCCTCGACGCCGTCCTGCACGCCACCGACTTCGCCTCCCCCGAACCCGTCCCGGACACGCTGAGGCTCCCGTTCGCCTGGACGGGCGTCTCCCTGCACGCGACCGGCGCCTCCTCCGTCCGCGTGCGCATCACTTCCCGGGGCCCGGACGAGGTCGCGCTCGACCTGGCCGATCCGGCGGGCGCGCCGGTCGCGTCGGTGGACTCCTACCTCGTCTGCCCCGTCCCCTCCGGCGGCCTCGGCCTCGGCACCGCCGGGGCGGCGGCGCCGCTCCTGCACGTCCAATGGGTTCCGCACCCGCTGGAGCAGGACGGTGCGGGCGCCGACGCCCCGGATCTCGTGACGTTCGAGGAACCGGACGCGGACGGCGACGAACCGGCCCGGACGCGCGCCGTGACGCACCGCGCCCTCCACGTCATCCAGGAGTGGCTTGCGGACGAGCGGTCTCCCGCGTCCCGCCTCGTGCTGGTGGCCCGCTCCGGAACCGGTGACGCGCCCTCGCCCGCGCTCGCCGCGCTGCGCGGGCTGGTGCGGGCCGCGCAGGCCGAGCACCCCGGCAGGTTCGTGCTCGCCGGCGTGGACGGGACGGCCTCGTCCTGGGACGCGCTGCCCACCGCCGTCGCCACCGGCGAGCCCGAACTCGACCTGCGCGACGGCGAACTCCGCGTCCCGCGCCTGGCGCCTCTCGCCGCGGTGGCACCGTCCCCCGGCGAGACGTGGGGTTCCGGAACCGTCCTGATCACCGGCGGGACGGGCGGGCTCGGCGCGCTCGTCGCCCGCCACCTGGCCGCCGGGCACGGCGTCCGCCACCTGCTGCTGCTGAGCAGGCGGGGACCGGACGCCCCCGGCGCGGCCGAACTGGAGGCCGAACTCACCAGGCTCGGGGCCGGAGTGACGATCCTCGCCGCCGACGCCGCCGACCGCGCCGCCCTGGGCCGCGCGCTGGACGCCGTCCCCGCCGAGGCCCCGTTGAGCGGCGTCGTGCACGCGGCGGGCGTGCTGGACGACGGCGTGATCGGTTCCCTCACCGCCGAACGGCTGGACGCCGTGCTGGCCGCCAAGGCCGACGGCGCCTGGCACCTCCACGAGCTGACCCGAGACCTCGACGTGCGGGCGTTCGTGCTGTTCTCCTCGACCGCGGCGATCCTGGACGGCGCGGGGCAGGGCAACTACGCCTCGGCCAACGCGTTCCTGGACGCCCTGGCCGCGTCTCGTCGCGCGGCCGGGCTGCCCGCCGTATCGGTGGCGTGGGGGCCGTGGGCCGCGGCCGGGATGAGCGAGGGACTGGACGGCGCCGCGCTGCGCCGGATGGGCCGGCTCGGCATCACCCTGTTGCGGCCGTCCGAGGGGCTTGCGGCGCTGGACGCCGCCACGGCCGCCGTCGTCCCGTCCGTAGCCGCCCTGCGGCTGGACCGCCGCGCGCTGCGGGACCGCGACGACATGCCCGCCCTGCTGCGCGGCCTCGCGCCCACCGCGCGTCGCCGGGCCGCCGCCGGCCCGGTCGGCGAGCCGTCGTTCGCCGTCGAGCTGGCCGCGCTCGGCGCCGTCGAACGCCAGGCCGCGCTGCTGAACCTCGTCCGGCTGCACTCCGCCGCCGTCCTCGGCCACGACGATCAGGCTGCCGTCGGCGCCGTACGGCAGTTCAACGAGCTGGGCTTCGACTCTCTCGCCGCCGTCGAGCTGCGCAACCGGCTCGGGACCGCCCTCGGGATGCGGCTGAGCCCCACCCTGACGTTCGACTACCCGACACCACGGGCCCTGGCCGCGCACCTCGCCGAGGAGATCGGCGACGCCCGGGCCGCCACCGCCCGTCCGGGAACCAGGCACGCCCCCGCCGCCGTCCCGGTCGGGGCGGAGGATGAGCCGATCGCCATCGTGGGCATGGCCTGCCGGTATCCGGGGGCGTGACGTCACCCGAAGACCTGTGGCGGCTGGTCGCCGAGGGCCGCGACGCGATCTCCGGCTTCCCGGACGACCGCGGCTGGGACGTCACCGTCCACGACCCGAAGATCGGCGGGCCGGGCGGGCTCTCCACCCGCGAGGGCGGCTTCCTGTACGACGCGGCCGACTTCGACGCCGCCTTCTTCGGTATCGGCCCCGCGAGGCCCAGGCGATGGACCCGCAGCAGCGGCTCCTCCTGGAGATCTCCTGGGAGACGTTCGAGCGCGCGGGCATCGACCCGTCCTCGGTGCACGGCACCGACACGGGCGTGTTCGCGGGCGTCATGTACCACGACTGGGGGCTGCGGCTCGGCCGCCTTCCCGAGGACCTCGCCGGCTACCACGGCAACGGCAGCCTCGGCAGCGTCGTCTCCGGACGTGTCGCCTACGCGCTCGGGCTGGAAGGGCCCGCCGTCACCGTGGACACAGCCTGCTCGTCGTCCCTGGTCGCCATGCACTGGGCAATCGAGGCGCTGCGGCGCGGCGATTGCTCGCTCGCACTCGCGGGCGGCGTCACCGTCATGTCCACTCCAGACACATTCGTGGACATGAGCCGCCAGCGTGGCCTCGCCCCTGACGGCCGCTGCAAGTCGTTCGGCGCGGGCGCCGACGGTACCGGCTGGAGCGAGGGCGTCGGCATGGTGCTGCTGGAGCGGCTCTCCGCGGCCCGCCGCAACGGGCACCGGGTGCTCGCGATCCTCCGCGGGTCGGCGGTGAACTCCGACGGCGCCTCCAACGGCCTCACCGCCCCGAACGGGCCGTCCCAGCAGCGCGTGATCATGCGCGCGCTGGCGACCGCCGGGCTGTCGCCGGCCGACGTGGACGCCGTGGAGGGGCACGGCACCGGCACGACTCTCGGCGACCCCATCGAGGTGCAGGCGCTGCTCGCCACCTACGGGCGCGAGCGCCCGGCCGACGGCCGTCCGCTGTGGCTGGGATCGATCAAGTCCAACTTGGGGCACACCCAGGCCGCCGCCGGAATCGCCGGCGTCATCAAGATGGTGCACGCGATGCACCACGGCGTCCTGCCGCGCACCCTCCATGCCGACACGCCCACGGACCAGGTGAACTGGGACGCCGGCGCCGTTGAACTCCTCTCCGAGCCCGTCGCCTGGCCCGCCGCCGACGCCGAGGTCCGGCCGCGCCGCGCCGGCGTCTCCTCGTTCGGCATCAGCGGCACCAACGCCCACGTGATCCTCGAAGAGGCCCCCGCCGAGCATGGGCCCGCCGGCGGCCGACCGCCGGCCGGGGACGAGGCCGCGCCGCGCCACATCCCGTGGGTCCTGTCCGGGAAGTCCGCCGAGGCTCTGCGCGCGCAGGCCGAGCGGCTGCGGTCCCACCTCGACACCGTCACGGACGACCGCCTGATCGCCACGGGCCGGGCGCTGGCCACCACCCGCGCGTCCCTCGAGCACCGCGCCGTCGTGATCGGCACCAGCCGTGAGGACCTCGCTCGCGGCCTGGAGACGGTCGCCGCCGGTACCGGCGCGGTCACGGACATCGCGGCCCCGGAGAACTCGCACTGATGTTCACGGGTCAGGGTGCGCAGTGTTTGGGGATGGGGCGTGGGTTGTATGGGGCGTTTCCGGTGTTCGCGGCGGCCTTTGATGAGGTGTGTGCGGGGTTCGAGGGTGTGCTGGACGGTGTGTTGCGGGAGGTGTTGTGGGGTGATGACGGGGGTTTGCTGGATGAGACGGTGTGGGCGCAGGCGGGTTTGTTCGCCGTCGAGGTGGCGTTGTTCCGTTTGTTGGAGTCGTGGGGTGTGCGGCCGGACTATCTGGTGGGGCATTCGATTGGGGAGGTTGCGGCTGCGCATGTGGCTGGGATGGTTTCGCTGGCGGATGCGTGTGTGTTGGTCGGTGTGCGTGGTCGGTTGATGCAGGCGCTTCCCTCCGGTGGGGCGATGCTCGCCGTCCAGGCGGCGGAGGGGAGGTTGTGCCGTTGTTGCCGGGTGGGGTGGAGGTCGCGGCGGTCAACAGTCCGGTGTCGGTGGTGGTTTCTGGTGTTGAGGAGGGTGTTGCCGAGGTGGTGGGGGTGTGTGCGGGCAGGGGTGGAAGGCGCGTCGGTTGGGGGTGTCGCATGCGTTCCACTCGGCGTTGATGGAGCCGATGCTGGAGGAGTTCGCCCGCGCGCTTGAGGGCATGAGGTTCGGGTCGCCGCGGATCCCGGTCGTTTCCACGGTCACCGGGGAGCCGCTGAGCGAGGTCGACGTCCGCTACTGGGTGGACCAGGTGCGTCGTCCGGTGCGGTTCGCGGATGCGGTGGCGTATGTGGCGGAAGCGGGTGTGCGTACGTTCGTTGAGGTGGGGCCGGACGCGGCGCTGACTCCCATGGTCGAGCAGACCCTCGACGACGCCACTGCGGTTCCCACCGGGCGCCGCGGCCGGGACGAGACCCAGACCCCGGTCACGGCCCTGGCACGGCTCCACGCCCGCGGCCACGCCGTCGGCTGGGCGGCCTTCTTCCCCGAGTCCGGCTGGATCGATCTTCCGACCTACGCCTTCCAGCGCAAGCGCTTCTGGCTGGACCCGTCGCTGGGCTCGCGCACCGCTCTCGGCGCCGCCGGGCTGGACGACGCGGGTCATCCGATGCTCACGGCCGTCGTGAACTCCCCGGGTTCGGGCGAGGTCGTGCTGACGGGGCGGCTGTCGGTGGACGCGCAGCCCTGGCTTGCGGACCACGCCGTCCTCGGCGGCGTTCTGCTGCCGGGAACCGGATTCGTGGAGTTGGCCGTCCGCGCCGCCGACGAGGTGGCCTGCGGGCGGATCGAGGAACTCACCCTCGAAGTGCCCCTGATGCTGCCTGAGCGGGGCGGCGTCGCGCTCAGGGTCGTGGTGGGCGCCGAGGACGGCGCGGGCCTCCGCCCGGTCGACGTCTACTCGCGCGCCGAGGACGCCGACGCGGCGTGGACGCGCCACGCGACCGGCGTCCTCGGTGCGGAGAGCGAGGAGGCGCCCGAGGAACTCGCGGAGTGGCCGCCGCCGGGCGCCGTCCGGCTCGGCGCCGATGACGCGTACGGCGCGCTCGCCGGGCGCGGCTACGCCTATGGACCCGCCTTCCAGGGGCTGCGGGCCGCCTGGCGGCGCGGCGACGACGTCTTCGCCGAAGTCGAGCTTCCGGCCGGTGCCGACGCGGACGCCGACCGGTTCGGGATCCACCCGGCGCTGCTGGACGCCGTCATGCACGCCGACCTCCTGGCCGGGGCCGAACCGGGGGAGGAGGGGACGACGCTGCTGCCGTTCTCGTGGAGCGGGGTATCGCTGTACGCGGGCGGTGCTTCGAAGGTCAGGGCGCACATCCGGCGGTTGCGAGGCGAGGAGCTGTCGGCGGTGACGGTCGCCGACCCGGCGGGCCGCCCGGTGGCGAAGATCGCCTCGCTCAGCTCCCGGCCGGTCACGTCGGAGCAGCTCGGTGCCGGGCGGCCGGCCGCGGAATCGCTCCACCGCATCGAATGGCGGCGCCCGCACGCGGTAACGGCACCGGACGCGGGCATGGACCCCGTGATCCACATGGTGGGAACGCCGGACACGGCCACAGACCCGCCCGCCGCGGCCCGAGCGGTGACCGAGGACGTCCTCCGCGCCGTCCAGGACCGGCTGTCGGACGAGCGCCCCGACGCGCCGCCGCTGGTCGTCGTCACGAACCGCGCGGTCGCGGGCGAGGACGAGGACGGGTCGGTCGATCCGGCGCAGGCGTCCGCATGGGGAGTGGTGCGGGCCGCACAGGCCGAGCACCCCGGCCGGTTCGTGCTCGTCGACTCCGATCAGTCGCCGGAGTCGCGGACGGCGCTGCCCGCGGCCATCGCGTCGGGCGAGCCCGAAATGATGCTGCGCGCCGGGCAGATCCGGGTCCCGAGGCTCGTCCGGGTCGCCGGGCCGGCGCCGGCCCGGCCCTCGCCCTGGTCCGCCGCGGGCACCGTGCTGATCACCGGTGGGACGGGCGGGCTTGGCGCGCTGGTGGCGCGGCACCTGGTCGCCGAGCACGGCGTGCGCCGGCTGCTGCTCACGAGCAGGCGCGGTGCCGGAACGCCCGGGGCGGAGCGGCTGCGCGCCGACCTGGCCGGGTTCGGCGCCGAGGTGACGATCGCCCGGTGCGACGTCGCCGACCGGGACGCGCTGGCCGCGCTGCTGGCGGAGATTCCGGACGAGCATCCGCTGCGGGGCGTGGTGCACGCGGCGGCCGTCGTCGACAACGCCCCTGTGGACGCGCTCACCCCGGAACGGGTGGCCTCGGTGCTGCGGCCCAAGGCGGACGGCGGGTGGAACCTGCATGAGCTGACCCGAGGCATGGACCTGTCCGCGTTCGTGCTGTTCTCCTCGGCGGGCGGCACCGCCCTCGCCGCCGGGCAGGGCGGTTACGCCGCCGCCAATGTCTTCCTGGACGCGCTGGCCGCGCGGCGCCACGCCGAGGGCCTGCCCGCCTCGTCGTTGGGGTACGGGATGTGGGCCGTGGACACCGGCCTCGGCGGCGCGCTGACGGACGCCGACCTGGACCGGATGCACCGGCTGGGCATGCCCGCGATCGGCGTCGCCGAGGGCCTGAAGCTGTTCGACGCCGCCATCACGACCGGCCTACCGGTGACGGTCCCGCTCCGGCTCGACCGGGCTGTGCTCGCGTCGCGCGGGCCGGAGGAATTGCCGGCGGTCCTGCGCGGCGCCGTCCGCGCGCCGGTCCGCCGCGCCGCCGCCGGTTCCGGCGCCGAGGCCACCGGCGGACGTTCCACGCTGGCCCGCGAGCTGGTGGAGGCGCCAGAGGCCGACCGCGACCGGATGCTGACGGAGCTGGTGCGCGAGCACGCCGCCGCCGTCCTCGGGCACGCGTCCGGCGCCGACGTGGAGCCGGACCGGGCGTTCCGCGAGCTCGGGTTCGACTCCCTCGCCGCGGTCGAGCTGCGCAACCTGCTCGCGACGGCGACCGGGCTGCGGCTTCCCGCCACGCTGGCCTTCGACCACCCGAACTCACGGGCCGCCGCCGCGTTCCTCAAGGACCGCCTCCTCGGCGCCGGGACCGAGCCGGCCCGGGCGGCACCGGCCCCGCTCCGGGAGCGAACGGATGAGCCGATCGCCATCGTGGGCATGGCCTGCCGGTATCCGGGGGGCGTGACGTCGCCCGAGGACCTGTGGCGGCTGGTCGCCGAGGGCCGCGACGCGATCTCCGGCTTCCCGGACGACCGCGGGTGGGACGTCGACGGCCTGTACGCGCCCGAGCCCGGCACGTCGGGCAAGACCTACACCCGGCTCGGCGGGTTCCTGTACGACGCGGCCGACTTCGATCCCGGCTTCTTCGGCATCATGCCGCGCGAGGCGATGGCGATGGACCCGCAGCAGCGGCTGCTGCTGGAGGTGTCCTGGGAGGCGATGGAGCGGGCGGGGATCGACCCGGTGTCGCTGCGTGGCAGCCAGACCGGTGTCTACGCCGGGGTGATGTACCACGAGTACGCAAGCCGCCTGCGCGACCTGCCGGAGGACCTGGCGGGCTACGCCGGGAACGGCAGCGCCGGGAGCATCGCCTCCGGGCGCGTCGCGTACGCGCTCGGGCTGGAGGGGCCCGCCGTGACCGTGGACACCGCGTGCTCGTCGTCGCTGGTCGCGCTGCACATGGCGTGCCAAGCGCTGCGGCGCGGTGAGGTCGAGATGGCGCTCGCCGGCGGCGTGACGGTGATGCCGACGCCCGACATCTTCGTCGACTTCAGCAGGCAGCGGGGTCTCGCCCCTGACGGCCGCTGCAAGTCGTTCGCCGCGGCGGCCGACGGCACCGGCTGGGCCGAGGGCGTCGGCGTCCTGCTGGTGGAGCGGCTCTCGGACGCGCGGCGCGACGGACACCCGGTGCTCGCGGTCGTGCCCGGCTCGGCGATCAATCAGGACGGTGCGAGTAACGGCCTCAGCTCGCCGAACGGCCCCTCCCAGGAGCGGGTGATCCGGCAGGCGCTCGCCGCGGCCGGGGTGCCCGCGTCCGGCGTCGACGTGGTCGAGGGGCACGGCACCGGGACGCGGCTCGGCGACCCGATCGAGGCGCAGGCGCTGCTCGCCACGTACGGCCAGGACCGCCCGGACGGTCGGCCCGTGCTCCTCGGCTCGATCAAGTCGAACATCGGGCATGCCCAGGCCGCGGCCGGGGTGGGCGGCGTGATCAAGATGGTGATGGCGATCCGCGCCGGAGTGGCGCCGCGCACCCTGCACGTGGACGAGCCATCCCCGCAGGTGGACTGGTCGGCGGGCGCGGTGGAGCTGTTGACCGAGGCGCGGGAGTGGCCGGACGGCGGGCGCCCGCGCCGGGCCGGGGTGTCGTCGTTCGGCCTCAGCGGCACCAACGCCCACGTGATCGTCGAGCAGGCCCCGGCGGACGGGCCCGCGCGTCCCGAGGACGAAGGGCAGGCCGGCGCCGGTCCGCTGCCGGTGGTGGTGTCCGCCGCGGCGGAGGCGGCGCTGCCCGCCCAGGCGGAGCGGCTCCTGCGGCACCTTCGGGCGAACCCGCGGCAGCGGCTCGCCGACGTCGCGTTCTCGCTGGCCACCGGACGCGCGGCGCTCGCGCACCGGGCCGTCGTCGTGGCCGGGGACCGTGAGGACGCCCTACGGGGCCTGGAGGCCCTGGCCGACCCGGACACGATGGCCGTCGGCGCCGCCGCGGTGGTGACGGGCACGGCCCGGACGGACGGCGCGACCGCGTTCCTGTTCTCCGGGCAGGGCTCGCAGCGGCCCGGAATGGGCCGGGAACTGCACGCGGCCCACCCCGCCTTCGCGGAGGCCTTCGACGCGGCCTGCGCCCACTTGGACGAGCACCTCGACCGGCCGCTGCGCGGCGTCGTTTTCGCGGAGCCGGACACCGCCGAGGCCGCCCTCCTGGACCAGACGGCGCACACGCAGAGCGCGCTGTTCGCGTTCGAGGTGGCGCTGTTCCGGCTGCTGGAGTCGTGGGGCATGGCGCCCGACGTCCTCCTCGGTCACTCGATCGGCGAGATCGCGGCGGCGCACGTCGCGGGCGTGCTGTCCCTGCCGGACGCGTGCGCGCTGGTCGGAGCGCGGGGCCGGTTGATGCGGGCGCTCCCGCCCGGCGGCGCGATGGCCGCGATCCAGGCCCCGAGGACGAGGTCCGCGGCGTGCTCGCCGCCACCGCCGCCACCGCCGCCGGTGACGAGGTGAGCATCGCGGCGCTGAACGAGCCGGGCTCGGTGGTCGTCTCCGGCGCCGAGGAGGCCGTCTCGAAGGTGGCGGCGAAGTTCGAGGGCGCGGGTCGGCGCGTGCGGCGGCTGCGCGTGTCGCACGCCTTCCACTCGACGCTGATGGAGCCGATGCTGGACGAGTTCGAGGAGGTCGCGCGGGGCCTGCGGTTCGGCCCGCCGCGGATTGCCCTGATCTCGAACGTGACCGGTGAGCCGATCACCGCGGAGCAGGCGTGCTCGCCCCGCTACTGGGTCAGGCACGTCCGCGAGGCCGTGCGCTTCGCCGACGGCGTGCGCACCCTCGTCTCACGCGGTACGACCCGCTTCGTCGAGCTGGGGCCGGGCGGCGTCCTGACCGCTCTCGCCGGAAGGTGCCTGGACGACCTGGAGGAGCGCGGCGAGCTGAAGGAGGCCCCGGCCGTGCTCGTCCCCGCCCTGCGCAAAGGCCTGCCCGAGCCGGAGGGGCTGCAGCGCGCGGTCGCCCGGATGCACGCCGCGGGTGCCGGACCCGATTGGGCGGCGTTCTTCGCGGCGGCGCGCCCGCGCCGGGTGGAGCTGCCGACGTACGCGTTCAGGCACCGCCGGTTCTGGCTCGACGGCCCCGCCGTCGTGGCGGGCGACATCACGGGGATCGGTCAGGTTCCCGCCGGGCATCCGCTGCTGAGCGCGGTCGTCCCCGTACCCGGCTCGGGCGCGGTCGTCCTGACCGGCCGGCTCTCCGTCGAGACGCACCGCTGGCTCGCCGACCACGACGTGCTCGGCACCGTGGTGTTCCCCGGGACCGGCTACGTCGAGTTGGCCGTGCGGGCCGGGGAAGAGGTCGGCTGCGGCGTGGTCGACGAACTCACCATCGAGGCGATCATGCCGATCCCGCGGACCGGCGGTGTGGCGGTCCAACTCGTCATGGACGCGCCGGAGGCGTCCGGGCACCGCACGTTCACGGTGTACTCGCGGCGGGAGGACCTCCCCGCCGACGCGCCGTGGGACCGGCACGCGTCGGGCGTCCTCGCCCCGTCCGGCCCCGCCGCGCCGGCCGCGGAGTGGGGCCGCCCGGAGGCGTGGCCGCCGGAAGGCGCCGAAGAGGTGAACATCGACGGCGTCTACGACTACCTGACCAGCCAGGGCTACGGCTACGGGCCGATGTTCCGGGGGCTGCGCGGCATCTGGTCCCGGGGCAGGGAGACGTTCGCCGAGGTCGCGCTGCCCGACTGGGCGGCCGGGGACGCCGCCGGGTTCCGGCTGCACCCGTCCGTCCTCGACGCGGCGCTCAGCGCCACCGACTTCATGGAGGGCCGCAAGCCGCAGGACGTCGGCGGTACCCAGCTGCCCTTCGCCTGGGCGGGGGTGAGCGTGCACGCCACAGGCGCGGCCCGGCTCCGGGTCCGGATCACGCCGGGGGAGCAGCGCGCCGCCGAAGGATCGGACTCGGTGCGGCTCGAACTCGCCGACCCGGCCGGGCTGCCGGTCGCCACCGTCGAGTCGCTCGTCGTCCGGCCTGTCACGGCGCAGCGCGTCAACGCGGCTGTCTCCGCAGGGGCGGGCGAGCGCGATTCGGTGTTCCGGGTGGCCTGGAACCGGCTCCCCCTGGGCGGCGCCGCCGGCACCGTCGCGGACGGCTGGGCGGTGCTCGGC
Source organism: Streptomyces violaceusniger (assembly GCA_005405945.1). Taxonomy (GTDB): domain Bacteria; phylum Actinomycetota; class Actinomycetes; order Streptomycetales; family Streptomycetaceae; genus Streptomyces; species Streptomyces violaceusniger. The sequence continues at coordinate 597,076 of BJHW01000001.1, read as the reverse complement.
GACACGGGCACCGACACCGCTCTCGGACTCGATGGCGTGCGGCGGTACAGCGGCCTCGCCGCCCTGCGCGCGGACCTGGACACGGGCGCCGAACCTCCCACGACGGTGCTGTACCCGCTCATGCACGATGCTCCTGACGGCGACGTGCCCGCACGCGTCCGCGAGGTCGCCGGGCAGGTGCTGGACGTCCTGCGCGGGTGGCTGGACGACCGACGCCTCGCCGACGCCCGGCTCATGGTCGTGACCCGCGGCGCGGTGAGCCCCCGGGACGGTGACGCGGTCGACCTCGCGCACGCCCCCGTCTGGGGGCTCCTGCGCTCGGCCCAGGAGGAGAATCCGGGCCGATTCCGGCTCGTCGACTCCGACCACTCGGCCAGGGCCGCCCGCCTACTCCCCGCCCTTACGATGACGGACGAGCCCGCGGCAGCGATCCGCGGCGGGGAGATCTGGGTGCCGCGCCTCGCCCGCGTCCCGAGCGGCGAGGACGCGCCGACGCCCTGGAACCCCTCCGGCACCGTCCTCATCACCGGCGGGACGGGCGGGCTCGGTGCGCTGGTCGCCCGCCACCTCGTGAGCCGGCACGGGGTCAGGCATCTGCTTCTCGCCGCCCGGCGCGGCGCGGCGGCGCCCGGCGCGGCGCGACTGCGGGAGGAACTGGCCGGGCTCGGCGCCGAGGTGACGCTCGCCTCCTGCGACGTGGCCGACCGCGCCGCCGTGGCCGAACTCCTGGCGTCCGTGCCCGCCGAAGCACCGCTGACCGGGGTCGTGCACGCGGCAGGCGTGATGGACAACGCCCTCGTCGGCTCCCTGACGGACGAGCAGGTCGACCGCGTGCTCGCCCCCAAGATGGCCGGTGCGTGGCACCTGCACGAGCTGACCCGCGACCTCGACCTCGCGGCGTTCGTACTGTTCTCCTCGACTGCGGGCCTGCTGGTGTCGGCGGGGCAGGGCAACTACGCGGCCGCCAACCGGTTCCTGGACGCTCTGGCGGTGCACCGCCGCGCCGACGGGCTGCCCGCGACGTCGCTGGCGTTCGGGCTGTGGCGGACGAAGACAGAGATGGGCGGCGGCGTCACCGACGCCGACATCCGGCAGGTGGCGAGGCTGGGCATGCCGGCCATGGAGAGCGCGGACGCCCTCGCTCTCTTCGACGAGGCGTGCCGGACCGGCGAGGCGGTCCTCGTCCCGATGCACCTGGATGAGACCACGCAGGTCGACGACGAGGAGCGGCCACAGCTGCTGGCCGACCTGCTCGGCGCACGGCCCGTGCGGTCCGCGACGTCCACACCGGCCGGAGGCGCCCGTCCGGCCGCCGCCGTCCTCGCCGCCTCGAACGGTGGGGCACCGGGCGGTCCGGGCGCCGGCGAGCGTCCCTTCGCCGAGCGCATCGCCGAACTGTCCGGGACCGCGCGGGAGAGGGCCGTGCTCGACTTCGTCCGCGCGCACGTCGCGGCCGTGGGGCACGACGCGCCCGAGTCGGTCGACATGGCGGCGGGATTCACCCAGATGGGGCTCGACTCGCTCGCCGCGATCGAGCTCCGGAACCGGCTGAAGTCGGCGACCGGACTCCGCCTCCCGGCGACACTGATGTTCGACTACCCCAACCCCAGAGCGCTCGCCGAGCACCTGCTCGACGAACTGCCGTCGCCCGAGGCCGCCGGGGACTCGGGCCGGGACTCGGGGACGGTCACGGAACCTGACGAGGCGTCGATCCGGCGGTCCATCGCGTCGATACCGGTGGCGAGGATGCGCGAGGCCGGCCTGCTGGACGCGCTGCTGCGGCTTGCCGCCCCCGCCGACCGGGCGGCGGAACCCGGCCCGTCCGGCGGGGCCGCGGACGAGGCGGAAGAGATCAGGAACATGTCGGTCGAGGACCTCGTACGCGCCGCGCTCGCGACCGGCGAGCAGAACTGAGTGGAGAGCGGGGAACCCAACGTGGACACTTCCGTCGAGCAGATCGTCGAGGCGCTCCGCAAGCACATGCTGGAGAACACGCGGCTGCGCCAGGAGAACGGCCGCCTCGCCGCGGCCGCCACCGAGCCGATCGCGATCATCGGCATGGCCTGCCGGCTCCCCGGCGGTGTCCGCACGCCCGGCGGCCTCTGGCGGCTCGTGAGCGAGGGCGCGGACTGCATCACCGCATTTCCCGGCGACCGCGGCTGGGACCTCGGCGGCCTGTACGACCCCGAGCCCGGCGTCCCAGGCAAGAGCATCGCCACCGAGGGCGGGTTCCTCTACGACATGGCCGATTTCGACCCGGGGTTCTTCGGCATCTCGCCCCGCGAGGCGATGGCGATGGACCCGCAGCAGCGGCTGCTGCTGGAGGTGTCCTGGGAGGCCGTCGAGAACGCCCGCATCGACCCGACGTCGCTCAACGGCAGCCGGACGGGCGTGTACGCGGGCGTGATGTACCACGACTACGGGCCGGGGACGAGCGACGGCAGCCTCGTCACCGGGCGGGTCGCCTTCACACTCGGGCTGGAGGGCCCGGCGGTGACGGTCGACACGGCGTGCTCGTCGTCGCTGGTCGCGCTGCACATGGCCGCCCAGGGACTCAGGCGCGGAGACTGCGAACTCGCCCTCGTCGGCGGCGTCACCGTGATGACGGCCCCGACATGTTCGTGTACTTCAGCGGGCAGCGCGGCCTGGCGAGGGACGGCCGGTCCAAGTCGTTCGCCGACTCCGCGGACGGCACCGGCCTGTCCGAGGGCGCAGGCGTCCTGCTGGTCGAGCGCCTCTCGGACGCGCACCGCAATCGCCACCGGGTACTGGCGATCGTGCGCGGCTCCGCGGTGAACCAGGACGGCGCCTCCAGCGGCATGACCACCCCCAACGGTCCGTCGCAGCAGCGGGTGATCCGGCGGGCGCTGGAGAACGCGGGGGTGTCGGCGTCCGAGGTGGATGTGGTGGAGGCGCATGGGACGGGGACGAGGCTGGGTGATCCGATCGAGGCGCAGGCTCTGCTGGCGACCTATGGGCGGGGGCGTGGGGAGGGGCGTCCGTTGTGGTTGGGGTCGTTGAAGTCGAATGTGGGTCATACGCAGGCGGCTGCTGGTGTGGCGGGTGTGATCAAGGTGGTGGAGGCGATGCGGCATGGGGTGTTGCCGCGGACGATTCATGTGGATGAGCCGTCGCGGCAGGTGGATTGGGCCTCGGGTGGGGTTGAGTTGTTGACGGAGACGCGGGAGTGGCCGGTTGTGGGGCGTCCGCGGCGGGCTGGGGTGTCGTCGTTCGGGTTGAGTGGCACCAATGCCCACGTCATCCTCGAAGAGGCTCCCGCCGTCGAGGAGGCGTCCATGGAGCCCGGCGGTGGGAGGGGCCTGCCGGTGATCCCGTTGGTGGTCTCGGGCCGGACACCGGCGGCGTTGAAAGCGCAGGCCTCGCGGCTGGCCGAGTTCCTCGACGAGCACGGCGAACTGGAGGTCGCCGACATCGGTTACTCGCTGGCCGCCTCCCGAGCGGTCTTCGAACACCGCGCCGTGCTGGTGGCCCGGGACCGGGACGAACTGCGGGACGGACTGCGCGCCCTGCACCGGGACGGAGCGCCGGAGCGCGCCGCCCACGGCACGTGCGCACTGGTCTTCACGGGGCAGGGTGCACAGCGGCTGGGGATGGGCCGTGAGCTGCATGCGGCGTTCCCGGTGTTCGCGTCCGCGTTCGATGAGGTGTGCGCCGCGTTCGACGAGGTGCTGGACGGTTCGCTGCGCGAGGTCGTGTGGGGCGACGACAAGGCCCTGCTCGACCAGACGATGTGGGCGCAGGCCGGACTGTTCGCCGTCGAGGTGGCGCTGTTCCGCCTGCTGGAGTCGTGGGGCGTCCGCCCCGATCACCTGGTCGGTCACTCCATCGGAGAAATCGCGGCGGCCCACGTCGCCGGGATGGTTTCGCTCGCCGACGCGTGCGTTCTCGTTGGTGCGCGTGGCCGTCTGATGCAGGCTCTCCCACCCGGCGGGGCGATGCTCGCCGTCCAGGCACCCGAGGCCGAAGTCGCGTCGCTCCTGCCATTGGGGGTGGAGGTCGCCGCCGTCAACAGCCCGGCCTCGGTCGTGGTCTCCGGCACCGGGAAGGCGGTCGCCGAGACGGCCGAGACGTGCGCGGGCAAGGGTTGGAAGACGCGCCGGCTGGCGGTGTCGCACGCGTTCCACTCGGCGCTCATGGAGCCGATGCTGGACGACTTCGCCAAGGCCCTCGATGGCATCGCCTTCGAGGCGCCGCAGATCCCCGTCATCTCGACCGTGACCGGGGAGCCGCTGACGGAGGCCGATGCCCAGTACTGGGTGGATCAAGTCCGCCGCCCGGTCAGGTTCACCGACGCGATCGCGCACCTGGCCGGGACGCGCGTCCGCACGTTCCTCGAGATCGGGCCGGACGCGGCGCTGACCCCGATGGTCGAGCAGACCGCCGGCGAGGCGACGGCGGTGGCGGCCTCCCGTCGCGACCGGGACGAGGTGCCCACCCTGATCACCGCGCTGGCCCGGCTCCACACCAGCGGCGCCGACCTCGACTGGGCGGTGCTGTTCGACGGAATGGGAGCCCGTCTCGTCGATCTCCCGACCTACGCCTTCCAGCGTGAGCGGTACTGGGAGGCACAGGGCACGGCGGGCGGCGACCCCGCCGCGGTAGGCCTTGAAGCGGCCGGGCACCCGGTCCTCGGGGCCGTGGTGGCGCTGCCGGGGAACGGCGAGGTCGTCCTCACGGGACGGCTCTCCGTCCAGGGCCAGCGCTGGCTCGGCGACCACCGCGTCCTCGGCAGGCCACTGTTCCCGGGGACCGGATTCGTGGAGCTGGCGTTGCGGGCCGGTGACCAGGTGGGCTGCGGGACGGTGGAGGAGCTCACCCTGCTGGCGCCGCTCGTCCTCCCCGAACGGGACGCCGTCCAGCTGCGGGTCACGGTGGCCCCGCCCGAGCAGTCGTCCGCGGCCCGTCACCTGACGATCCATTCCAGGGCGGCGGACTCGGAGGCCCCGTGGACCCTCCACGCCGAGGGCATCCTCACCCCGAAGGTCTCGGCCCCCGAGCCCGAACTGACGGTGTGGCCGCCCGCGGGGGCGGTCGAGGTCGAGGTGGACGGGGTGTACGACGCGCTCGCCGACGCCGGCTACGGCTACGGGCCGATGTTCCAGGGGCTGCGCAAAGCCTGGCGCCGCGGCGACGACCTCTTCGCCGAAGTGGCACTCGACGACGAGGCGGGGGCTGTGGAGTACGGCCTGCACCCGGCGCTGCTGGACGCCGCCCTGCACGATCCCCGGTTGCTCACCGACGCCGCCGACGGCCCGCCGCGGCTCCCCTTCGTCTGGAACGCGGTCTCGCTGCACGCCTCCAGTGCGGCGGCTCTGCGCACGCGCGTGACGACGCTCGACGGTGCCGCCGTGTCCCTGCACCTCGCGGACATGACCGGCCTGCCCGTGGCCTCCATCGGTTCCGTCGCGGTCCGCCCCGCCGCCGTCGAGGACCTGGCCGCGCACCGGACGCCCGATGAGTCGCTGTACCGCGTCGAGTGGTCACCGACCACCCGGCCCTCCGGCGTCGTGCCGACCGACCGCTGGGCCATGGTCGAAGACCTCGGCGCGCTGCTCGCCGAGGTCGAGGCCGGACGTCCCGTTCCCGATGCCGTGGCGCTCATGGTGGCGGCGGAGGACACGGACGACCCGGTCCCCGCCAAGGCGCGGGCGCTGACGCATCGGATCCTCGCGGCGCTGCAGACGTGGCTGGCGGACGAGCGTACGGCGTCCTCGACGCTCGCCGTCGTGACGCGTGGGGCCGTTTCCACCGCTCCCGAGGCCGGCCCGGCGAATCTCGCGCAGGCCCCCGTCTGGGGTCTGGTCCGTTCGGCCGAAGCCGAGAACCCGGGCAGGTTTGTGCTGGCCGATCTCGAACCGGACGCGGCCGGAACCGCGCTGCTCCCCGCCGTCCTGGCGTCCGGCGAGCCCGAGGCGGCGGTGCGCGGAAGCGAGATCCTCGTGCCCCGCTTCGTCCGTGCCGGCGCGGCCGAAGCGGCGCCCGCCGCCCCGCCCTGGGACGCCGCCGGGACCGTGTTGATCACGGGCGGGACGGGCGGCCTCGGACGGCTGATCGCCCGCCATCTCGTCACCCGGCACGGTGTCCGGCAGCTGATCCTCGCGGGCCGCCGCGGCATGGCCGCCGAAGGCATGGCCGAACTCCGCGCGGAACTGGCCGAGTCGGGCGCTCGCGCGGAGGTCGTCGCGTGCGACACCACGGACCGGGACGTCCTCGCGGAGCTCCTCGCTGCGATCCCGCCGGAGCACCCGCTGACGTGCGTGATCCATTCGGCGGGAGTCATCGACGACGGGGTGGTGACCGCGCTGACGCCCGAGCGCCTGGACACGGTACTGCGGGCGAAGGCCGACGCCGCCTGGAACCTTCACGAGCTCACCCGCGAGCACGCGCCCGCCGCGTTCGTCCTGTTCTCCTCGGCCGCGGCCGTGCTCGGCGCCCCCGGCCAGGCCAACTACGCCGCCGCCAACGCCTTCCTGGACGCTCTCGCGGCCCACCGCCGTGAGAATGGCCTCGCGGCGCAGTCCCTGGAATGGGGACTTTGGGACATCAGCGGGATGGACGCCCGGCTCAGCGATACCGACGTCCACCGCATGCACCGCGGCGGCATGGGCGGTCTGTCCGCCGACGAGGGCCTGGATCTGTTCGACGCCGCCGTGGGCGCGGGCGATGCCGTCCTCGCGCCGGTCAAGCTCGACCTGCGGTCGCTGCGCCTGGCCGCCCGGTCCGGAGCGGCCGAAGTCCCGGCCATGCTGCGCGGGGCCGTCCCCGCCGTTGCGAGGCGGACGGCCGCCCGTCCCGCGCCCGGCGCCGCCCCGGGCGCGCCGAACGCCTTCGAGGAACGGCTGGCGGCGGCGTCCGAAACCGACCGGGACCGTCTCGTCCTGGACCTCGTGCGGAGCAAGGTGGCCGCCGTCCTGGGGCACGCCTCGCCGGACGGCGTCGCCGCCGACCGGGCGTTCCGGGACCTCGGCTTCGACTCGCTGACCGCATTGGAACTGCGCAACGAACTGTCCGCCGCGACTGGTCTGCGCCTTCCCGCGACGTCCGCGTTCGACTATCCGAGCGCGCGCTCGATGGCCGGGCGGCTCAGGGAACTCCTGCTCAGCGGTGCGCGGCAGGAGGGCGAGACGGTCGTCGCCGAGGTGGCGCCGACGGCGGGCGACGATCCGATCGTGATCGTGGGCATGGCCTGCCGCTATCCCGGCGGCGTCCGGACGCCCGCGGACCTGTGGCGGCTGGTCGCGGACGGCCGGGACGCGATCTCCGGCTTCCCGGACGACCGCGGTTGGGACCTCGAACGGATCTACGACCCCGAACCGGGCGTGGAGGGCAAGACCTACGCCCGCACCGGGGGCTTCCTGGACGACGCGGCGGGCTTCGACGCCGCGTTCTTCGGCATTGGTCCCAACGAGGCGCTGGCCATGGACCCCAGCAGCGGCAATTACTGGAGGTCTCCTGGGAGGCGCTCGAAACGGCGGGCATTGCCCCGGCGACGCTGAAGGGCAGCCGAACTGGCGTGTACATGGGCGTGATGTACCACGACTACACCGACCACAGCGCCGCCGGAGCGCTCGCGTCCGGCCGCGTCGCCTACGCCTTGGGCCTGGAGGGCCCCGCCATCAGCCTCGACACGGCCTGCTCCTCCTCGCTCGTCGCCCTCCACGGCGCCATGCAGGCGCTGAGGTCGGGGAGTGCTCGCTCGCCCTGGCGGGCGGCGTCACCGTCATGGCGACCCCCGGCACGTTCGTCGACTTCAGTAGGCAACGCGGGTTGTCGGTTGATGGTCGGTGCAGGTCGTTTGCCGAGGGGGCTGATGGGACGGGTTGGGGTGAGGGTGTGGGTGTGTTGGTGGTGGAGCGTTTGTCGGATGCTCGTCGTTTTGGGCATCGGGTGTTGGCGGTGGTGCGTGGTTCGGCGGTGAATCAGGATGGTGCGTCGAATGGGTTGATGGCGCCGAATGGTCCGTCGCAGCAGCGGGTGATCCGGCGGGCGTTGGAGAACGCGGGGGTGTCGGCGTCCGAGGTGGATGTGGTGGAGGCGCATGGGACGGGGACGAGGCTGGGTGATCCGATCGAGGCGCAGGCGTTGCTGGCGACCTATGGGCGGGGTCGTGGGGAGGGGCGTCCGTTGTGGTTGGGGTCGTTGAAGTCGAATGTGGGTCATACGCAGGCGGCTGCTGGTGTGGCGGGTGTGATCAAGGTGGTGGAGGCGATGCGGCATGGGGTGTTGCCGCGGACGATTCATGTGGATGAGCCGTCGCGGCAGGTGGATTGGGCCTCGGGTGGGGTTGAGTTGTTGACGGAGGCGCGGGAGTGGCCGGTTGTGGGGCGTCCGCGGCGGGCTGGGGTGTCGTCGTTCGGGTTGAGTGGCACCAATGCTCACGTCATCCTCGAGGAGGCTCCTGTTGTCGAGGAGGCGTCCATGGAGCCCGGCGGTGGGAGGGGCCTGCCGGTGATTCCGTGGGTGGTCTCGGGGCGGAGCGCTCCGGCTCTTGTGGCGCAGGCGGGGCGTCTGGTGGAGTTCGTGGAGTCCGGGCCGTTGCTGGAGCCGGTGGATGTTGGTTATTCGTCGGCGGTTTTGCGTGCCGCGTTCGAGCATCGGGCGGTTGTCTTCGGCCGTGACCGCGATGAACTGGTCGGTGGTCTGCGGGCGGTGGTGGCCGGTGAACCTGCGGCGAATGCCGTGGTCGGGGTAGCGGGTGGTCTGTCGGCGTGGGTGTTCACGGGTCAGGGTGCGCAGCGGCTGGGGATGGGCCGTGAGTTGTATGGGGCGTTTCCGGTGTTCGCCTCCGCGTTCGATGAGGTGTGTGCGGGGTTCGAGGGTGTGTTGGAGGGTTCGCTGCGCGAGGTCGTGTGGGGTGATGACGGGGGTTTGCTGGATGAGACGGTGTGGGCGCAGGCGGGTTTGTTCGCCGTCGAGGTGGCGTTGTTCCGTTTGTTGGAGTCGTGGGGGGTGCGGCCGGATTATCTGGTGGGGCATTCGATTGGGGAGGTTGCGGCTGCGCATGTGGCTGGGATGGTTTCGCTCGCCGACGCGTGCGTTCTCGTTGGTGCGCGTGGCCGTCTGATGCAGTCTCTTCCCTGTGGTGGGGCGATGGTGGCGGTGCAGGCGGCGGTGGGTGAGGTTGTGCCGTTGTTGCCGGGTGGGGTGGAGGTCGCGGCGGTCAACAGTTCGGTGTCGGTGGTGGTTTCTGGTGTTGAGGAGGGTGTTGCCGAGGTGGTGGGGGTGTGTGCGGGCAGGGGGTGGAAGGCGCGTCGGTTGGGGGTGTCGCATGCGTTCCACTCGGCGTTGATGGAGCCGATGCTGGAGGAGTTCGCCCGCGCGCTTGAGGGCATGAGGTTCGGGTCGCCGCGGATCCCGGTCGTTTCCACGGTCACCGGGGAGCCGCTGAGCGAGGTCGACGTCCGCTACTGGGTGGGTCAGGTGCGTCGTCCGGTGCGGTTCGCGGATGCGGTGGCGTATGTGGCGGAAGCGGGTGCGCGTACGTTCCTCGAGGTGGGGCCGGACGCGGCGCTGACTCCTATGGTCGAGCAGACCGTCGACGACGCGTCGGTGGTCCCGGCCTCTCGACGCGACCGGGACGAAGTGACCACCCTCATCACCGCATTGGCACGCCTCCATGCCAACGGTGTTCCGATCGCCTGGGAGGAGTTCTTCGCCGGAACCGGCGCCCGCCGTATCGACCTCCCCACCTACGCCTTCCAGCATCGCTCCTACTGGTTGAAGCCGCAGGTCGCCGACGACGTCTCGCGGATCGGCCAGCGGGCCGTGGAGCACCCCCTGTTGCGGGCCGCGATCGCCCGTCCGGACTCGGACGGGGCGATCCTGACGGGGAGGGTGTCGGTGGAAGGGCAGCCGTGGCTGGCCGATCACACCGTCCTGGGGAGGGTGCTACTGCCGGGAACGGCATTCGTGGAGATGGCCGTGCGCGCCGCCGACCACGTCGGCTGCGATCTCATTGAGGACCTGATCCTCCAGGCACCGCTTGCGTTACCGGAGAGGGGCGGGGTGTCGGTCCAGGTCGTGGTCGGTGCCTTGGACGAGTCCGGGGAGACCGCGCGGCGCACGGTCAAGGTGTACTCGCGGCAGGACGAGGCCGCAGACGATCTGCCGTGGATCCTGCACGCCGAGGGGTCGCTCGTCTCCGGCGCGGTCCCGCCCGGTTTCGACCTCGCGGAGTGGCCGCCGCCCAACGCGACCCCGATGGTGCTCGACGGCTTCTACGACCGGCTCGCCGACCAGGGCTACGGCTACGGCCCTGCGTTCCAGGGGATGCGGGCGGCTTGGCGGCGCGGGGACGAGGTCTTCGCCGAGGTGGCGCTGCCCGCCCGGTCGACGCCGAGTCGGAGCGGTACGGTCTGCATCCCGCGCTGCTGGACACGGGGCTGCACGCCGGGCTCGTCGCGGACGGCGAGTCGTCCGGGGCGACGGTCCTGCCGTTCGCCTGGTCGGGCGTGGCGCTGCACGCGACCGGGGCCTCGGTGCTTCGGGTGCGGATCGCGCCGGGGGAGCGTGGGACGGTCGCGGTGGAGGTGGCCGACGGCATCGGGCGGCCGGTGCTGTCCACGCGGTCGCTCGCCGGCCGCCCCGTGACGGCGGATCAACTGGGCGCCGGACATGCGGGCGGCGGCGACCTGTACCAGGTCACCTGGTCGCCGCTGCCCGCCGACCGCGCCCCTACTGGCGAGCCCGGCGGGGACACCGCCGGCGTCACCGTCCTGGAGATCGAGACGCTCTCCGGGGACGTGCCCGCGCGCGCACGGGAGACGGCGGAGCGTACGCTCGGAACCCTCCAGGAATGGCTGGGGACGAGCAACGACGGGCCGAGTCCGTGCTGGTGGTGGTGACACGCGGTGCCATGTCGACCGTCCCGGGCGAGGACGTGGACCTCGGCGCGGCGCCCGTGTGGGGCCTGGTCCGCGCGGCCCAGGCCGAGAACCCGGGCAGGTTCGTCCTGGTGGACGTCGATGGGAGCGAGGAGTCGGCGCGGTTGCTTCCCGCCGTGGCGGGCCTCGCGGAGCCCGAATGCGCGCTGCGCGAGGGCAGGGTGCTGGTACCGCGGCTGGCGCGGGCGGCAGCGGAGGCCGCGTCCCCGCCGCGCCTGGACGGGAACGGGACCGTGCTGGTCACCGGCGGTGTCGGCGGGCTCGGCGCGGTCGTCGCGCGGCACCTGGCCGCCCGGTTCGGCGTCCGGAGGCTGCTGCTGCTGAGTCGGCGCGGGCCGACGGCGCCCGGGGCGGCGGAACTCCGGGTGGAGCTGGCCGAGCTGGGCGCCGAGGCGACCATCCTGGCCTGCGACGTCGGCGACCGGAACGGGCTCGCCGAAGCCCTCGACGCCGTTCCGGACGAGCATCCGCTCACCGGGATCGTGCACGCCGCCGGGGTGATCGACAACGCGCTGGTCGGGACGCAGACGCCCGTCGGCCTGGGGCGGGTCATGAGCGCGAAGGCCGACGCGGCGTGGCATCTGCACGATCTGACCGCCACCGCGAACCTGGCGATGTTCGTGATGTTCTCCTCGGCCGGCGGCATGGTGCTGGCGGCCGGTCAGGCGACGTACGCGGCGGCGAACGTGTTCCTGGACGCGCTGGCCGCGCACCGCCGCGCCGCGGGTCTCCCCGCGCAGTCGCAGGCCTGGGGGCTGTGGAGCGGCGCGGGGATGGAGCGGATGCTCACCGATGCCGACCGGCACCGGATGCGCCGCCAGGGCCTGCCGCCGATGCCGGTGGACGACGCCCTCGCGCTGTTCGACGCCGCCCTCGGCCACGACGACGCGCTGCTGGTGCCGCTCCGGGTGGACCACGCCGCGCTCCGCGCCCGCACCGGCGAGATCCCGCCACTGCTGCGCGGCCTCACGCCCACGTCCGCACGCCGCTCGGCGAGCGCCGGCGTGGACGCCGCCGCCCGGTCCGGGCTGCTGGAACGGCTCGACGGACGGTCCGACGCCGACCGCCGGCGCGTCCTGCTCGACGAGGTGCGGGCGCAGGCCGCCGCGGTGCTCGGGCACGAGCGTTCTGGCGCGGTCGACACCGGCCGGGGGTTCCTGGACATCGGGTTCGACTCGCTGACCGCCCTGGAACTGCGGACCCGGCTCACCGCCGTGACGGGGCACCGGCTGCCGCCCACCCTCGTCTTCGACTACCCGACGGTGGAGGCGGTCGCCGAGTACCTGCACACGGAGTTCTTCGCGGCACCGGACGCGTCCGGGCCGGAGCTGGACGAGGCGACCGCCGAGGAACTGTTCGGCATCCTCGACAACGAGCTCGGACTCTCCGGCTGACCTCCCCGGGGACAGGGCCGCGATGTACGGCCACCTTCGTCCCCGGGGTTCCATTTTCCTTCCGGAAGGGTCAGGATTTCTCCCGCACGAGAAGCTCGATTCCGTCGAGGAACCGTTCCAGCCCGAAGATGAACTCGGTGTCGGGCTCGTCGTGCCTATCCATGACGCCGGACGCGATCACCGCGTTGAGGGCGGGGAAGCGTTCGGGGCTCGCGAGCTTCTCCAGCACCCGGGCGTAGGAGGCGGGCGCATCGTCGGCCGCGGTGCCGGTCGCCCGGGTGTAGTCGTCGATGTCGGAGGCCAGCGTCGCCTGGATCCGGACGAAGCCGGAGAGCGTCAGCATCACCGACAGCTTCTCGTGCTCATCCAGCGGAGTGTCGCCCAGCGAGGCGAGACCGGTCTCCAGCCAGCCGAGCTGGTTCGGCGTGGTGGGGTAGCCGTTGACCGGGATCCGCAGCATCCAGGAGTGCTCGCACTGGACGTGCAGCAGCGCCCAGCACCAGCGGGTCAGCCCGGCCCGCCAGCCGCCGGGCTCGGCCGCCAGGTCGGGTGGAGCGCCGAACGCCGCGTCGGTCATCAGGACGAGCAGTTCGTCCTTGGAGCCGACATAGCGGTAGAGCGCCATCGTGGTGACGCCGAGGTCCACGGCCACCCGGTTCATCGAGACCGCGCCGATGCCTTCGGCCTCGGCGATCGCGACGGCGCCGCCGATGATGCGCTCAAGACTCAGCCCGGGTTTCGGGCCCTTCTGGGGACGCTCGCGCAGCCCCCAGACCGCCTCGATGGCAGCCGGCAATTTCGCACCGTCGGTCTCTCTCACAGATCCCTCTTCGCTGTCCCGGGTTGACGACCCACCCTCTTCTGTGTGCACTATATACGCCAGGCAACTGTATGTGGGTTATACTAAAAAGTATGCACCATAATCAGTGCCGCTCTCGCAGCCTGGCACAGCAACCTGAGAGGTGGGACACATATGCCTGACGCGAGCCTTAAGGCAGGTTCAAGAGAATGGATCGGCCTGGCGGTCCTCGTCCTGCCCTGCCTGCTCATCTCCATGGACATCGGCGTGCTGTTCTTCGCGCTGCCGTTCATCAGTGCCGAGCTCGAGCCGTCCGGTACCCAGCAGTTATGGATCATGGACATGTACGGCTTCGTGCTGGCCGGGATGCTGATCACGATGGGGGCGCTGGGCGACCGGATCGGGCGCCGCCGCCTGCTCCTGCTCGGCGCCGCGGCGTTCGGCGGCGCTTCGGTGGCGGCCGCCTACGCGCCCAACGCGGAGATGCTCATCGCCGCGCGCGGGCTGCTCGGACTCGCCGGCGCGACCCTCATGCCGTCCACGCTCGCGCTGATCCGCAACATGTTCCGCGACGAGAAGGAGCGCAAGGGCGCGATTGGCATGTGGACCGGCGCCCTCACCTCGGGCGCGGTCCTCGGCCCGGTCATCGGCGGCCTGCTGCTGAACCACTTCTGGTGGGGGTCGGTCTTCCTCATCAACGGGCCGATCATGGTGCTGCTGCTCGTCCTCGGCCCGATCCTGCTGCCGGAGTTCCGGCCTCCGCGCGTCGGGAGGTTCGACCTCCTCGGCGCCGCTCTGTCGCTCGGCGGCGTCCTCGCCGCGATCTACGGGACCAAGAAACTCGCGGTCGACGGCTACAGCAACCTCGCGGTCGGCAGCCTGGCCGTGGGACTGGCGCTCGGCGCCCTGTTCGTGCTCCGGCAGCTCCACCACCCGTCCCCGCTGATCGACGTCCGGCTGTTCCGTGTCCCGATGTTCAGCGCGTCCGTCCTGGTGAAGATCATCGCGACGTTTACGCTGACCGGCATCAGCCTGTTCTCCAACCAGTACCTGCAACTCGTCCTCGGCATGCGGCCACTGGAGGCCGCGCTCTGGTCGCTCAGCGCGTTCCCCGCGCTGATGGTCGCGATGGTGGCGTCCGTCGCGCTGTCGGCCAAGGTGCCCCCCGCGCGGATCCTCATCGGCGGGCTCGTGGTGATCGGTGTCGGGCTCGTCGTGGTCACCCGGATCACCGCCGACTCGCACCTGTGGCTCGTGCTGGTCGGGGCGGGCACCGTCGTCTCCGGAGTGATGATTACCGGGCCGATCGTGGCCGACCTCGTGCTGAACTCCGCTCCCGAGGAGCAGGCGGGCGCCGCGTCCGCCATCACCGAGACGAGCGACGAGTTCGGCAGTGCCCTCGGCCTCGCCATCCTCGGCAGCGTCGGCGCCGCCGTCTACCACCAGAAGATGGCGGACGTCACCGTCGCCGGGGCACCGCGCGACGCCGTCCACTCCGCGCGCAGCACGCTCGCCGGCGCCGACGCGGTCGCCGCCCACCTGCCCAGCGGCGGGGCCGACCTGCTGGCCACGGCCAGAGACGCGTTCGTCCAGGGGATGAACGTCGCCGCGATCACCGGCATGGGCGTCGTCGCCGCCTGCGCTGTCGGCGTCGGCCTGCTGCTGCGCCGCGTCCCCGTCGTCTCGGCGGCGAAGCGGCAGAAGGAGGGGGACGCCGCGGCGGTCGCACGAAAGTGAGGGCCGACGCGAGGAACTGACCACCTGCCGCCGGCACATGCCCGCGGCGGCGCGCGGCTGCATCGCCTGCCGCCTGATGTGGGAGCTCGGCCTGCGCATCGGCGAGGTCTGCGCCCTCACTCTGTCCGACATCCGCTGGGGCGGGGGCCCCACGGAGAAATCCATATTTCCCAGCGCACGACCCCCTGTCCCCCGCAGGCGGCCGTGCCGCCGGTTCCGGCCCCTCCTGCGGGGCCGGAACCGGCCTGGCCCCGTCCGCGCGCGGCCGCACCAGTCGCGGGCCGGCACGTCAGGCGCCCCTCGGCTGGGCCCCGACCGACGACCAGCGGGCCAGCCGGTCCTGGAGCTGCGGCCGGCCGCTCACCTCCAGCTTCCGGTAGACGCGCGTCAGATGCTGCTCCACCGTGCTGACGGTGATCCAGAGCTTGCGGCTGATCTCCCGATTGGAGTGGCCGTCGGCGGCCAGCACCGCGACCCGGCGCTCGGCGTCGCTCAGGACGGGCGGCTCCGGCGCCCCGAGCGCCATTCGCGCCTCGGCGAGGTCGCTGTCGACCGGCACGAGCATGGGCGCGCCGAGGCCCCGGTCGCGCATGATCTGTCTGCACGCTTGCAGGTCGGTGATCGCGGTGAGCAGATGCCCTGTGGCCAGGTAGTACTTCCCGCGGGCGTGCAGGTACCGAAGGCCGATGACGGTGCCGAACATTGCCTCTGGAACGATCAGCCGCTGCGGTTCGGCGATCGCGTCGGCGCGCCCGCGCGCCGCGTCGGCCAACAGCAGGCACGTCAGCGGATACCCGATGAGCACCCCCCACTCCCCGGGACGCAGCAGCTGCAGCGCCTGGACCGCCTGCGTCGTCGCCGACCCCGGATCGTCCTGGGAGAGCGCGATCTCCGCGCGGACCGCGCGCAGCAGCGCCTGCCAGGTGACGCCGCCGCGCCGCACGGCCTCGTCGATGAGCCGGTCGCACTGGCGGGCCGCCTCGTCCCCCTCACCCGCGTACGCCAGGGCCAGCAGTGCGGTGGCCAGGACCTCCAGCCCGATCTCGTCGAGCCGGAAGCTCCTCAGGACATGCTCGGCGCTGTCCACGGCCTCCTTGCTGTCGGCTCCGGTCCACAGCGTGCTCAGGGAGTCGGCGATGGCGGTCCACGGGTCGTCGGCGGGGGTCCAGTGCTCGCCGAGCGCCGTGATGTCGACCGGCCCGCAGGAGCGGTCGACGGTGGCGCCGTAGTACCAGTGCAGGGTCAGGCGCAGCTCGGCTGAGACCTGCGGTTCCGGCAGGACGCCGGACTCCCCGAGCCGGGCCAGGACCCGGGCGGCGGTGTCGAACTCGCCGTGCCACAGGGAGCGCTGGACCACGGTGACCGCATCCCGGCTGGTCAGGGCTCCGAGGTCCCGGTCGAGGACCGCCGCGGACGAGTACGCGGCGGTGGAGGGGTGGACCCGCCAGGCGACCTCGGCGCACGCCCTGGTGAGCTCCAACCGCTCCTGCTCGTCGTCGCAGGCCGCCAGACCGAGCTCAAGGTAGCGCTGGGCCCGCGCGGGCCGGTCGGTGGCGAGCGCCTGCCGGGCGGCCTCCCGCAGGGTCCTTATCTGGAAGGGGCCGCTGATGCCGCCCGCGGCGAGGCAGTGCTCGGCGATGTCGGTCGCGGACACGCCGCGCTGGTGGAGCAGCTCTGCTGCGCGCCGGTGCATGGCCGAGCGCGTGTGTGGGGCCAGGTCGCCGAGGACCACCAGGCGGACGGCGGAATGCCGGAACTGCCCGTCGGCGAGCAACCCCGCCGCGTCGAGGATGTCGATGACCTCGGTGACGTACTCCGGCGGCGCCTGCGCGAGCTGGACGAGCAGCGACTCCGTGGCGTGCTCGCCGAGCACGGCCAGCGCGTGGCAGACGTCCAGCAGCTGCGGTTCCCAGCGGTGCAGGCTGCCGAGGACGGCAAGCCCGAACTCGGTTCCCGGCTCCGGCGGCCCGTCCTTGCCGACCTGGTCGACGCTCCATTCCTCGACCAGCGCGTTCACCAGCAGCGGGTTCCCCCGGCTCTGCTCCATCAGGACCGGCGCGATGCGCAGCGCCGTCTGCCGGCCGAGCGAGCCGGCCGCCAGCTCGACGACCGCGTCCCGCGACATCGGCGCGAGCCGCAGCGTGTGGACGGGACGCCGGTTCAGCTCGGCGCAGAACAAGGACATTGTCGGGCGGGATCGTTCCCACATGTTGAGCACCACGAGAATGCGCGACCCGTGAATGCGGCGGTGCAGATGAAGCAGCGCTTGCAGGGACACGTCGTCCGCGAAATGCACATCGTCCACGCCGATGACGACGGGGCGCTTTCTCGACACCTCCAGCAGCCGCTCGCACACTCGCTGGACCAGCCGGTCGGCGCGGCCGTCGTCGGCGCACGCGTCCACGCCGGCGTCCATGCCCAGCCCCCGCCGCGCAGGATCTGCTCGATCACCCCGCCGCGGACCGTGCGCTCGGCCTGGGAGCCGTGCGCGATTAACGTGAGCGCCCCCGCGTCCCGTGAATTCAGCAGGAAATCGTAGAGGAGTCTGGTTTTACCGCTCGCCATCCCACCGCGAACGAGGACAATGCCTGCATTCCCGTCGGACGTTTCTCGATATATGTCTCTGAGTTGAGAGAGCGCGTCCATGTACTCCACAGGAGCCATTCTGAAAAGTCCCCGTCTGCCGCTACTGTTCGTAGTGGCGTCAAAATACCCGTGTCAATGGCTGTAGCCGCAGAAGACTTTAGCCCTGATGTCCGCGCATGTGAAGCTATCTCAGTGATTGCGATCACCGCTCTGGGCTCCCGATACTCGGATTTTAACCTGGGAGGGCACGGGAATGATCTTGAAGTGTTTCGGTTGCGTTCCGTAGTGCTTTCCATCGAAAGGCCGCGTCCACGCAGGTTACTCCATGATCTATATTCGCCCACCGTGATAATGCGCGCAGTCTCGATCCACCGCATGAATTGTGAGCGTCGCGGTGGCCGTACTCATCCCTCAACCGGCCTCCGACCGGCACGGACACCGGAACTACCACTGCCGTGTCAGATGCGCAGACGGTGGCCGGTGGCGGTCCACGGGCCGGCGAAGTGCGCGGAGTCGGCGCGGACGATGATCTGCGCGGTGACGCCCATCGCCCGCACCGTGGCCAGGGCCTGGCACAGCAGCGATGCGGCTCCCTTCCCGGAGCATGCCGAGCCTTTGCCCAGTCTGGTGGCGACGATGACCGGTACGCAGGTGGACATCTTGACCGAAGTTTTGCCCTGATCTTGGACACTCGATCTCTACGCTGCGAGTGCATGTTGCTGCCGCTATCTGGTCTCGGCTGGTGTGAGATTTTAGCCGCGGGTCTTGTGCTTGTGTAGACGGCGACAGTTCCAGAAGGTCTCGGTGAAGGCGAAAGCCTCAGTTCCCACTCCCTTATTCGCACCTCGGAATTCGGCCGAGGTGTATTCACCGCCGCGGTCGATGGGGCGCCCGGTCAGGTGGGCATTGACGCGGTGCACCAGTGAACCGCGCGCCGGTCGCTCTCGCTGAGCGCTTGAGGAGGCCCGGTATCCGGGATCACGGGTGCGCAACGCCGGGCCGCGTGGGGGCCCGCTCGCGGACGGAGCGTGCAGTATGGGACTGCGGTCTGCCTGGGGGGAGGTGGTTCGGCCATGCGGCGGAGGCCGGGAGAGGCCCGCGGGAGCGGTCCTGCGCGCGGCGGCCGCAACGAGATATCGGGTGGTACGTTCCACGGTCCCGTCATCCAGGCGCAGAGTGTGGGCAGCGTCATCGCCCAGGTGCGGCCCGTGGGCCGGGACTATCTGTTTGCCGCGTTCGCCGGTGTGGTGATCGTGGATGTCAGCATGGAGTTCGCCACGACGGCCCAGACGCGCGAAATGGCGGAGGCCATCGCGCGTATGGCTACGCGTCACGGCTCCGGCGGCCATGGCGACACAGCGGAGAAGATCATGAACGATGTGTTCCAACAACAGCCCGCCAGCGGTGGCTGACCAGCGCGGCACAGCATCCGGACGTAAGACTCTGTGCTTGCCGGAATCCCATCCGATCCGGCGCTGCATCCGGTAGCCGATCTGCTCGGCCAGGCTCAGCTCCTGGCCCATGCACCACAGGTCGGTGATCCTGCCCTCGTCGTCGAAGCGCAGCACGCCGATCTCGTCCCACTCCACACGCCTGCCCGTGGCCGGGGCGCCGGTGAACGTGCCGGAATGCAGCGCGACAGGACCGCGCCCTACCAGTCCTTCTCCGCGAACAGCGCCCGCGCCCCGACAAGGTCGCCCAGCCGGACCCAGGCAAACGGAGGACGCCGAGAGCGGGCGGGTCGTGTCGGTGCGGGGGAGGCCGGGCGGCGGGGGGGCGACGCGCGCGGTCAGTAGCGGGCCAGGTCCACTCCCCGCTCGGTGAGTGCGGTGTGCAGGGGGCCGGGCCGCCCGTCGTACGCCTCCCACGTCAAGCGGAAGGGCAGCGCGGCCTTCGTCAGGGACGGCAGGTCGAGCAGCGTGCTCACGTCCTCAAGAGCCCTGCACTCGAGCAGGTGGACGTCGGTGAGGCCGGGCAGGCCGGACAGCGCGCCGATGTCCTTCAGTTCGGGCAGCCACAGCCGTAGGACGCGGAGGTTCTTGTGACCGGCCAGGGGAGAGAGGTCCCGCCAGCCCACGCCCTTGATGTTGAGGTCGACGACTGGCCCGGCCGGTATGTCGGCCACGCGCGGGCAGTCCTCGAGCACCAGTTTCCTCAGGTCGGGGCAGTCCTCCAGGGCGCGCAGCGAGCCCAGGTTCGGCACCTGGGAGAAGGTGAGGTCGTCCACCGGGGCACCGGCCAGGCCGCCGGGGTCCACGAGCACCGCGCAGTCCTCGACGCTGAGTTTGCGCAGCGCGGGCAGGTCACCGAGGCCGTCGAGGCCGGTCAGCGAGGGGCAGTCCTGGATCCGCACCTCGCGCAGGGCGGGCAGTTCACCGAGGCGGCCGGGGGCGCGCAGGGTGCGGCAGTGGGAGACCCACAACTCGTGCAGCCGGTCCTGGCGTTCCAGGCCCTCCAGAGTGACCAGGTTGTCGCAGCGTCCGACGCTGAGGAACTCCAGGCCGGAGACCCCGCGAACGGCGAGAGATCGCGGAGTTGCCGGATGCCCCGCAGGTTGATCACGCCCAGTGACGGCAGTTGGGTGAGCGCGGAGAAGTCCCCAAGAGCGGGGCAGTCTTCGAGCAAGACCTGCCCCAGGTTGCGGACGGTTTCGAGTCCGCGCAGGTCGGTGAGGTGCTCGGCCCCCGTGATGAACAGCCTCCGAAGCCCGGTCAGCGCGGACAGCGCGCTCAGGTCGGTCAGTTCGGTGCAGCCATTGATACCAAGCCACTCCAGGCCGGGGTGGGAGCCGAGCCCGTGGAGGGTCTTCAGACGGGGGCAGTCGTCCAGGGTCAGGTCGGTCAGGGCGGGCAGCGCGTCGATGCCGGTCAGGTCCCGCAGGTGGCCGCAGCTGCGCAGGTCCAGGTGGGTCACGGCGGGGACGTCCCGCAGCCCGGTCAGGTCGCGGATCCCGGTCCAGCCGAGGTCGAGGTGGGTGAGCCGGGTCAGCCCGGACAGGGGGAGGCGTCCTTGAAGGAGCGGCAGCCGCGCAGCGTCAGGGTCTCCAGCGCGGGGAACGCCGTACCGAAGCCGTCGGCGGACCGCACCTTGGTCATGCTCAGGTCCAGCTCGCGCAGCCGCCCGAGTGTCAGCAGCGGCGCGATGTCCGACACGGCCCGGCAGCGGTGCAGGTTGAGCCGGGTCAGTCCGGTGAGACGGCCGATCGGGGCCAGGTCCTCGATGCCCGCGCAGCCGTTGAGGTCGAGGTCGGTGAGGCCGGTGAGTTCACCGGCCTCGGTGAGGTCCGTGATCTCCTTGCAGCGGTCGATGTGCAGGGCGCGGAGCGTGGTGAGGTGGCGCAGGCCGGTCAGCGAGGTCATCCGGCGCAGGCGCAGCGAGGTGCGGTTCTCGCGCGCGAAGGCGGGGACGAGGAGGGCGGCGCAGAAGCCGTCCGGGTCGGCCGCCTTGGGCCACAGCCGTAGCAGCGTCTCCGAGGAGTACTCGGCCGCGCGTTCGAACCGGGCGGCCAGGTCGAGCGCCGTACCGTCGTCCCGGATCAGGACGAGTTCCCCGATGGCCTTGCGTATCTTGACCGGCCTGCCCGTCGCCAGCAGCTCGCGCAGTTCGCCCAGTCGGTTGTCCGAGGTCATGGCACGGGACCTTATCGGCCGGGCCTGACAGCGGACGGGGCGGCGATCCCTGCCGAGCGCGGGTGCGTGTGGCAGCGCTCAGCATCGCGCGGGCGCACACCGGCGAGCAGATGTGCGGCGAGAGCGTCACGTCTCGCCGAAGGCGCGCCGGTAGGCGCCGGGTGTGGTGCCCAGGTGTGCCCTGAAGCGGCGGCGCAGGTTGACCGCCGAGGCGAGGCCGACCCGGGTGGCGATGGCTTCGACTGGCAGGTCGGTCTGCTCCAGCAGTACCCGGGCCGTGTTGATGCGCTGGGTGAGCAGCCACCGTCCCGGGCTGGTGCCGAGCTGTTCGGTGAACCGGCGGGCAAGGGTGCGGTGGGACAGTCCCGCGCGTTCGGCGAGGCGGTCGAGGGTCAGCCGGGTGCCGAGGTGCGCGGTGGCCCACTCCAGCACCGGGGCCAGGGATTCGTCCGCCTTGGCCGGTACCGGGGGAGTGGCGTACTGGAGCTGGCTGCCCTCGCGGTGCGGTGGCAGGACCATGCTTCGGGCGATCCGGGCGGCGTGGGCCGCGCCATGGTCCGTCCGTACGAGGTGGAGGCACAGGTCGATACCCGCGCCGGTGCCGGCGCTGGTCGCCACGTCGCCGTGGTCCACGAAGAGCACGTCGGTGTCCACCCGCACCTCGGGGAAGGCGGCGGCGAGCAGGGCCGTGCTGCGCCAGTGGGTGGTGGCGCGGCGGCCGTCGAGCAGCCCGGTCCGGGCGAGGACGAACGCGCCCGTGCAGATGGCGACGATCCTCGCCCCGCGCCCGTGGGCGGCCCGCAGCGCTTCGGTGACGGCCGGCGACACCGGTGCGGCCGGCTGCTGCCAGCCGGGGATGACCACGGTGTCCGCCTCCTGCACGGCATCCAGCCCCGCGTCGACGAGCATCGAGTAGCCGACGGTGGTCCGCAGGAGGCCGGGTCGCTCGGCGCAGACGCGGAAGCTGTAGCGGGCCGGGACTTCGGGGACGTCCGCGCCGAAGACCTCGGCGGCGCAGGCGACCTCGAAGGGCGACTGCGGCTCCGTGAGCAGGGCCACTACCCGATGGAGGCTCATGGCAGAAATGTACCCGCAGGCGTCTTTGCGGACTCTCGGCCACGGGGACCGGCCCAGGTCGCAGTGGTCCCATGAGTGACACCACCGAAACGCGAGTGCTGAGGACCACGGTCCAGGTGGACGGGGAGACGGCCAGCTACCTGACCGTGGAGCGGGACGGCCCGGCCGTACTGCTGCTGCACGGGACGTACTGGAGCCGGGTCTGGCTGCCGGTGGTGGCCCGTCTCGCCGACGCGGGGCTGCGGCCGCTCGCGGTCGACCTCCCCGGGCTGGGACGCTCCGGAGGCGAGCTCACCCAGGAGACGGCCACCGTCCCGGCCCTCGCGGACTGGGTGGCGAGATTCGCGTCCGCGGTGGGCATCCGTGGAGCGGTCCCGGTGGCGGGCCATGACATCGGCGGCGCCATCGCCCAGCACCTCCTCGTTCACGACCGGCTGGAGGTGTCCCGGCTGGCCCTGGTCAACTCGGTCACCTACGACTCGTGGCCGGCACCCCATGTGGCCCGCTTCCGCGGCCCGGGTGCCACTGCGGAGGACGTCCTCGCCGCCCGCCGACGGGCGGTGACGGCGGCGCTGGCCGGCGCCGCCACCGAGCAGCGCGTCGCGGACTACCTGGCCCCGTGGACCGACCCTCGGGTACGCCGCTCCTGGACGGCCCTGGCGGGCGCGGCCGACAGCCGCTACACCCTCGACCTGGTACCCGCGCTGCGGCGCTCGGCGACGCCCAAGCTGCTGCTTTGGGGCGAGGACGACGCCTACGAGAAGGTGGCGTACGCCGAGCGGTTCGCCGCGGAGATGCCGCACACCACCCTCGTACGCATCCCCGACGCGGACCACATCCCCACGGAGAACGCGCCCGGCACCATCGCCCGCACGCTCATCGACTTCTTCACCAGGTGAACCCTGTCCATGGCGGACGATGTTCGACCAGGCGATGGGTACGTATCGTCTGACCAGGCCAGCGAGGCGATCACAGGGCGAGTATGAGCTTGCCGCCAGGCCGGCGGGACCGGCTGAGCTCGGCCGCCTGCTGGATCTGGTCGAGGGTGTGGGTGCGGGCGACCGATACGGCCAGGACGCCTTCGCCGGCCAGTCGGGCGAACTCATCCATCAGGTCGTAGCGCAGGTCGATTTGGGTGATCCGGGTGCCCAGTTCGGCCGCGGCGGCGAAGTCCGAGACGGGGAGGACGCGGTCGGGGTCACCGGTCAGCCCGGTCAGGGTCGGCAGTGAGCCGCCGGCCGGGCCGGCCTGGTCGGTGCGGTCGATCCGGCCGCCGGTGGGGGCCGTGTCCAGGGCGCGGTCGACGCGGCCTGCGGCCAGTGCGGCGACGCGTTCGGCCATGCCGTCGCCGTAGCCGGTCACCTGGGCGCCGATCTCTTCCAGGGCGGCGGCCCGGGTCGGCCCGGCGGTGGCGATCACCCGGACACCCCGGCGCAGCGCGAGCCGCACCGCCGCCTCGCCCACGGTGGTGCCCGCGCCGTGGACGAGCAGTAACTCGTCCGGCTGGACACTCGAATGGCGTGGCCACATGACGGTCGGCGCCGTCACTGTGCTGCGTTAATCGGCCACCGGAGTGACTTTTTGGTCGAGTTATCGGCGAGGGAAGTAAAGCGGCCTCGGGCGCGGCCGAAATTCCTCCCTCTATCTCGCAAGACCATCTCCACCTGCATCTTTGTCGTCAGCTGATTAATCGTGAGATCTCTCACATTGCCATCGCTTTACTCGTTCATTGCCTTCCATGTTTCGATGGTGTGCATCGTTTCTTGACCGACACGGACACATCGGACGGCAGTCGTCGGCATACCACCGACGGGACGGATGGGAACGCTCGCTCATATGCCTGACAACCGTGCTGAACTGCCGCTCACCGACGCACAGATGGGGGTATGGCTCGCCGAGCGCGGCGGGTTCGGCGCGCCGGGCGCGTACCAGTGGGCGGAGTACCTCGAGCTGGACGGCCCGGTCGCCGTCGACCTGCTGGCGGCCGCGGTCGCCAGGACGGCCGCCGACTGTGAGGCGGTGAACGTCCGTATCAAAGCGGCCGGTTCGGTGGCCCCCGTGCAGCGGCTCGTCGCCGATGTCGAGCACGTCGTCGAGACGGTCGACCTGCGCAAGACGCCCGACCCGGATGCCGCGGCGCTGAAGTGGATGTGGGCGGCCATGGCCGAGGCGGGAGGCTGCGACGCGGGGCCGTTGTTCTTCGGCGCGGTGCTGCGCGTGGGCGACGACCGCACTCTGCTGTTCCACCGGGTCCATCACATCGCCCTCGACGGGGCGGGCATGGCCCTGTTCGCCGAACGGGTCGCTGAGGTCTACAGCCATCTGCACGAGGGCAGCCCGGTACCGCGGAGCGGCTGGAGCGGGCTTCGGGCGCTGATCGACGCCGAGACGGCATACCGCGGTTCCGCCGACCACGACGCGGACGGCGACCGGTGGAGGGAGCGGCTGGCGGGCCGGTCGCACTTCCCGACGCTCGGAGCGGGTCCGGCGGCGGCGTCGGACCGGTCGCTGCGCACAAGCAGGGGCGTGTCGGCGGCGGAGTTCGTCGAGCTGAAGGACGGCGCGCGGCGGCTCGGGCACCGCTGGACCCGGCTGTTCACCGCGGCCACCGCGATCCAGTTGCACGCGATGACCGGTGACCGGGATGTCGTCATGAGCCTGCCGGTCGCCGGCCGGTCCGCCGAACTCGCCCGCCGCGTCCCGGCGATGACGGCCAACGTCCTGCCGCTGCGGCTCCGCGTCGACCCGGCCGCGTCCGTCGGCCGCCTGCTCGACGAAGTGGCCGAAGAACTGCGGGCGGTACGCCGGCACCAGCGCTACCGGGGCGAGCGCCTGCGCCGGGAGGCGGACTGTCCCGACGACGGACGCAGGTTCTTCGGGCCGGTCCTCAACATCCAGCGGTTCGACCGGCCGCTGCGCTTCGGTTCGGTCACCGCGACCGTCCGCAACCTCCAGGCGCCGCCGTCCGAGGACCTGTCATTCTTCGCGCACGACCGCGGTGACGGCGAACTGCGCCTCGTCTTCGACGCCAACCCCGCCAACCACGGTGAGGACCTCCTGCGAGGCGTGGCCGACCGCTTCCCGCACGTGCTGAGGCAGGTGGCGCGGGCCGAGCGCGACACGCCCCTGGCGCGGGTGGCGACCACCACCACGGGGGAGCGACGCCGTCTCGTCGCCCTGGGCACGGGCGCGCCCACCTCGGCCGCACCCGCCGACACCGCCGTCGACCGGTTCGCGGACCGGGTACGCCGTACCCCGGACGCCTTCGCGGTGCGCTGCGCCGGAACGGGCGAGCGGCTGACCTACCGCGAACTGGACGGGCGTGCCGCCGCGTTGGCGGGCGCGCTGGTCGCCGCCGGTGCGGGTCCGGAGCGCACCGTCGCCCTGCTTCTGGAACGTTCGGTGGATCTGGTCGTCGCCGCTCTCGCCGCGGTGCGGGCGGGCGCCGCGTACGTGCCCCTGCACCGGGACGACGCGTCGCCCCGGCAGCAGACCGTCCTGTCCGACGCGGACGCGCGGCTGCTGGTCACCGACCGGCACACTAGGGGCGACGCCATCGTGACGTACGCCCGCGACCGCGGTCTGCGCCTGCTGGACGTGCGAGCCGACTCCGGCGCGGCCACCGATGACGCGCCCGCCGATGACGCGCCCGCCGGGGCCGGGACGTCACCGGACGCTCTGGCCTGCGTGATGTTCACATCCGGTTCCACGGGCCGGCCCAAAGGGGTCGGCATCACCCAGGGCGCACTGGCCGGGCTCGCCGCCGACCGCTGGTGGTCCGAGGGTGGCGCGGACAGGGTCCTGCTGCACTCGCCGCACGCCTTCGACGCGTTCAACCTGGAGCTATGGGTGCCGCTCCTGACCGGTGGTGAGGTGGTCGTCGCCGCGCCGGGACAGCTCGGCCCGGCCGAACTGGCCCGGACCGTGGCGGAGACGGGGGTGACCGGGCTGTGGCTGACCGCGGGACTCTTCCACGCCATCGCCGCCGAGGACCCGGCCTGCCTGGCCGGTGTCCGCCAGGTGTGGACCGGAGGGGACGTGGTGTCCCCGGACGCCGTCCGCGCGGTGCGCCGGGCGCTGCCGGGACTCACCGTCGTCAACGGCTACGGGCCCACCGAGACCACGGTCTTCGCGACCCGGTACGCGGTCCCGGAACTCCCCGCGGACGCCGCGTCCGTCCCCATCGGCGGCCCGCTGGACGGCAAGCGGGTGCTGCTTCTCGACGACGCGTTGCGCCCCGTGCCGCCGGGGTCGGTGGGGGAGCTGTATCTCGGGGGAGCGGGGGTGGCGCGCGGTTACCTCGGGAGCGCGGGCGCCACCGCGGAGCGCTTCGTCCCCGACCCGTCGGGGCCGCCGGGGGCGCGCGTCTACCGCACGGGCGACCTGGCCCGGTGGAGTGCGGACGGTCGGCTGGAGTTCGCCGGTCGTGCCGACGGACAGGTCAAGCTGCGCGGTCACCGGATCGAGACGGGCGAGATCGACGCCGTGCTACGTGCCGACCCGCGGGTCCGGCAGGCCGCGACCGTCGCACAGGAGTGCCCCGGAGGGCGGCGGCTCGTCTCCTACGTGACCGCGTCCGGCGGTGCGGCCGACAGCCTCGACACGGAGGCGCTGCTCGACCGGGCGCGGGACCGGCTGCCCGCTTACATGCTGCCGACCGCAGTGGTGGCCGTGGACCGGCTGCCCCTGACCCGCAACGGCAAGCTGGACCGGGCCGCGCTGCCCGCGCCGGAGCCCGCGGTCGCCGCTCGTAGCGCCGGAAGGGGCCCGGCCCCGCGCACGCCCGCCGAGAAGCTGCTCGCCGGGCTGGTGGGCGAGCTGCTCGGCGTGCCGGACGTCCCCCTCGACCAGGACTTCTTCCGGCTCGGCGGGGACAGCATCCAGGCGATCCAACTCGCGGCGGCGGCGCAGCGCGCCGGTCTGGCGATCACCACCCCGGACGTCTTCCGCACCCCCACCGTCGCCGGGCTCGCCGCCGCACTCGCGGACGACAGGCTCCCCGCGCACCGGATCGCGCTGGACGACGCGGACGACTCCGCGCTGCCGCTGACGCCCGTCATGCACTGGCTGCGCGAACGCGGCGGCACACTCCACGGGTTCGTCCAGTCCCTGACCGTACGCACCCCGGTGGGCATCACCGAGGAGCAGGTCCGCGCGGTGGTGCAGGCCCTCGTCGACCACCACCCCATGCTGCGGCTCTCCCTGACCACCACGGGCCCGATCTGGTCGCTGGAGGTGCTGCCCACCGTGCCGGTCGAGCTGAACCGGCCGGGCCCGCCGACCGACCCGGAGCGCGGCCGGATGGTGCACGCGCGCTGGTCGGACCCCGGACCCGGGACGGCGGGTGCGCTGACCCTCACCGTGCACCACCTCGGGATCGACGGCGTCTCCTGGCGCATCCTCCGCGACGACCTCGACACCGCCTGGGACGCGGTACGCCGGGGCCGGACCCCGACGCTGCAACCGACCGGGACGTCCTTCGCGCAGTGGGCGAAGGCGCTGGTGGGGTACGCCCATCACCCGGCCGTGCTCCGCACGTTCTCCCACGAGTGCCCGGACCCCGTGGAACCACCGGTCGCCGCGCGCCCCCTGGATCCCGCGTCGGACACCGAGGACACCCGGCGCCGCCACACCGCCACCTTGCCCGGCGCACTCACCGCGCGCCTGCTGGGCGACGCGACCGCGGCTTTCGACTGCTCGGTGCAGGACCTGCTGCTCACCGCGTTCGCCCTGGCCGCCGCCGACTGGCGGGACGGCCCGGACGTGCTGCTCGTGGACCTGGAGGGCCACGGACGTGAGGAGTTCGCGGACAACCTCGACCTGTCCCGTACGGTCGGCTGGTTCACCACCCTGTATCCCGTGGTACTCGACCCCGGCTGCTCCTGGGCCGAGGCGCGGACCGACCCGATCGTCCTGGACGGCGCGGTCGCCCAGGTGCGCTCCCGCACCCGTGACTCCGGCCGCGCGGGACTGACCCACGGTCTGCTGCGCTATCTCAACCCGCAGAGCGCTCCCGCCCTCGCCGCCCGCCCCACGCCGCAGTTCGCCTTCAACTACCTGGGCCGCTTCGGCGTCGGCGGCGAAGGCCCCTGGTCGGTGCTGACCGACGTGACCGCCGCCGGGACCCCCTCGGATGAGGGCCTGACCACCGCGGCCGGGCCGGCCATGAGCCACGCCGTCGAGCTGGACACGGTGATCACCGACCGCCCGGACGGCCCCGAACTGGTCGCCCACTGGTCGTGGCCCGGCGGCCTGCTCGACGCCACGCGCGTCGTCGGCCTGGCCGAGCGGTGGTTCGACGTCCTGGGCGCGCTGATCGACCGGGCCCGGTCCCGCGCCACCGGTGAACTGCCGCTGCCGCCGCTGGCCCAGGGCCTGCTCTTCCACTCGCTCTACGACCACGACGGGGTGGACCCCTACCTCGTCCAGTTCGTCTTCGACCTCGACGGCACACTCGATGCCGACGCGTTGCGGAACGCGCTGCTCCGCCTGTTGCACCGCCACCCGCAGCTCTCCGCCGGTGTCCGGCCCGGTGCGTCGGGCCGGCCCGTCCAGGTGGTGGTACCGGGCTCCGCCGTGGAGTGGTGCGAGAGGCCCGCACCGGAGGACCTGGAGGACTTCCTCGCCGCCGACCGCCGGCGCCGCTTCGACCTCGCCGACCCCCGCTGCTGCGCGCCGCGCTGCTGCGCAGGTCCGCCGACCGGCACACCCTCGTCCTGACCACGCACCACCTCCTGGTCGACGGCTGGTCCATGCCCATCCTCGTCCACGAACTGTTCTCGCTCTACGCCGGTCACCCGCTGCCGCCCGCCACGCCGTACCGCGATTTCCTCGACTGGCTGGCCACGAGGGACGCCCGCGCGGACGAGGCGGCCTGGCGCGCGCTGCTGGCGTCCGTGGACGGCCCGACCCTGGTCGGCGGCCCCGGCCGGCGCGGCGCGACCGGGGCACGTCGCCGCACGACCGCCGAGCTGGACCTCGAGTGCACCGCCCGCGTCGAGGCCCTGGCGCGGGAAGGCGGCCTGACGACCAGCGTCGTCGTGCGACTGGCCTGGGCGATCCTGCTCGGCGCCCTGACCGGCCGGGACGACGTGGTGTTCGGCGCCACGGTCTCCGGCCGGCCGGCCGAACTGCCCGGCGCGGAGCGGATCGTGGGCCTGCTGATCAACACCGTACCGGTCCGGGTCCGCCTCGACCCCCACCGGCCGGTCGCCGACTGCCTGGCGGACCTGCGGGCCCAGCAACTGTCCATGCTCGACCACCAGCACGCCGACCTGACGACCCTGCAGACGGTCACCGGGCACGCCGAACTCTTCGACACCGTCGTCGTCTTCGAGAACTATCCGGTCGACGAGGAGGAACTGGCCACCCTGGTACCCGGCCTGGAGCTGCGGGAGGTCCAGGGCCGCGACGGCACCCACTACCCGCTGACCCTGATCGCCGTGCCCGGCGACCGGCTGCGGCTCCAACTCGACCACGACACCGACCTGTTCGACGGCGAGGCGGCCGGCCGTCTGCTCGACCGCCTGTGCGCCGTCCTCGGCCGGATGGCCGACGACCCGGCGGCACCACTGGGACGCGTCGACCTGCTGCTGCCCGACGAGCGCGCCGACCTCGAAGCCCCCGCCCCGGACCGGGACACCGGGCCGGACACGCTGACCGCCCTGTTCGCCGCGCAGGTACGCCGCCGGCCGGCGGCCCCGGCCCTCACCCACGGCGGCACCACCCTGTCCTACGCGGACATCGAAGCGCGCGCCAACCGGCTCGCCCACCTCCTGATCGAGCGCGGCGCGGGACCGGAGCGCCTGGTCGGCCTGGTGCTGGAGCGTTCGGCGGACCTTGTCGTCGCGATCCTGGCGGTGCTGAAGTCGGGCGCCGGCTATCTGCCCCTGGACCCGGCGTACCCGGAGGAGCGTATCCGGGGGGTGCTCGCGGAAGCCGGCCCCGTGCTCGTCGTGACGGGCGTCCCGCTGCCGGTCCCGCACCCGCAGATCCTCCTCGACGGCCCCGACACGGCCGCCACCCACCCGGCGCACCCGCCCACCGTGACCGTGGACCCCGAGGCGGTCGCCTACGTCATCTACACCTCCGGTTCCACCGGCCGGCCCAAGGGCGTCCTGGTCACCCACCGCAATGTCGTACGGCTGCTGGCCGCGACCGACGAGTGGTTCCGGTTCGACGCCGATGTACACGCCCTGTTCCACTCCTACGCCTTCGACGTCTCCGTCTGGGAGATGTGGACGGCTCTCGGCCGCGGCGGGCGGCTGGTGGTGGTGCCGGACGACGTGGCCCGCTCGCCCAGGGACCTCCTGGCGCTGCTGCGCCGGGAGCGAGTCACGGCCCTGAACCAGACTCCCTCGGCCTTCTACCAGCTCCTCCGGGCCGAGGAGGAGGCCGGCGCGGACGCCCTGCCCGACCTGCGGGTGATCGTCTGCGCGGGGGAGGCGCTGGAACCGTCCCGCGTCCGCTCCTGGCACGGCCCGGGCCGTCCCACCCTGGTCAACATGTACGGGATCACCGAGACCACCGTGCACGCGACGTACACCGAGCTGACCGACCCCGAAGAGACCGCGAGCGTCATCGGAACCGCGCTGCCCGACCTCCGCCTGCGGCTGCTGGACCATGCGCTGCGACCGGTGCCGCCGGGCTGCCCCGGCGAGATCCACGTGTCCGGCCCCGGCGTGACCCGCGGCTATCTGGACCGGCCGGCGCTCACCGCGAGCCGGTTCGTCCCCGACCCGTTCGGCGCGCCCGGCACCCGGATGTACCGGTCCGGGGACCTCGCGCGGCAGCGGCCGGACGGCACGCTGGAGTACCTCGGACGGATCGACCAGCAGGTGAAGATCCGCGGTTACCGGATCGAGCCCGGCGAGATCGAGCGCGTCCTCGAACAGCACCCGGCCGTGGACCGGGCCGTGGTGCTCGCCGACGCCGGTGCCGACGGCGGCCGCCTGATCTGCTACGCCGTCCCGGCCACACGACCGGCCGGGACCGGCCCGGCCGAGAAGCCGTCGGCCGCGGAACTGCGCGCCCACGCCCGCACGGTGCTGCCCGCGCACATGGTGCCCGCCTTCGTCGTCCCTGTGGACGAGATCCCGCTGACCGGGAACGGCAAGCTGGACCGCGCCGCCCTGCCGCCTCCGGAGACCGCGCTGCGGGTGAGCCGCGGGCCGGAGAACCCGCGAGAACGGCTGCTGTGCGACCTGTTCGCCGAGACCCTGGGACTGGCCGAGGTCGGCGCCGAGGACAACTTCTTCGACCTGGGCGGACACTCGCTGCTCGCCACCCGTCTGATCAACCGGCTGCGCGCGGAGACCGGCCGGGAGCTGAGTATCCGCACCCTCTTCGACGCCCCGGTCGTCGCCGACCTGGCACGCCACATCCCGGAGGGCGCTGCCGTGGCTCCCGTCCGGGCGGCCGCCACCCCGCGAACCCCGCGACCGGAGCGCGTACCGCTCTCGCCCGCGCAGCGGCGGCTGTGGTTCTTCGACCGGTTCGCCGGCCCCAATTCCGTGTACAACATGTCCTTCGCCGTCCGGTTCACCGGGCCGCTGCGTGTGGAAGCCCTGCGGGCGGCCCTCGGCGACCTGTTGGACCGGCACGAGAGCCTGCGCACCACCGTGGTGGAACACCACGGCGAGCCGTACCAGCGGATTCGCGACGCCGACGGCCTGGCGTTTCAGACGGTGGTCACCTCGGAGGCGGAACTGCCCGGACTGCTCGCCGCCGCGTCCGCGCACGTCTTCGACCTGGAGACGGAACTCCCGGTCCGCGCCGTGCTCCACGAGACCGCACCCGAGCACCACGTACTCCTGCTTCTGCTGCACCACATCGCCGCCGACGGCTGGTCGCTCGGTCCGCTGGCCCGTGACCTGTCCACCGCCTACCGGGCCCGTGCCGCGGGCGACGCCCCGCAGTGGACGAGCACACCCGTGAGTTACGCGGACTACACGCTCCGCCTGCTCGACCGCGACCCGGACACCGGCGTCGACCACTGGACGCGGATCCTGCGCAGCGCCCCGGAGGTGCTGCGGCTGCCGCTGGACCGTCCCCGGCCGCCGGTCTCCGCACACCGCGGGGAGACCGTCCCCTTCACCCTCGACGCCGCGCTGCACGCCCGCCTGAACCGGCTCGCCGCGACCACCCGGACCAGCCTGTTCATGGTGATGCACACCGCGGTCGCCGCACTGCTGCACCGACTCGGGGCGGGTGATGACATCCCCGTCGGCACACCCGTCGCAGGACGGCACGACGCCGCGCTGCACGACACCGTGGGCTGCTTCGTCAATACCGTGGTGCTGCGCACCGACCTGAGCGGCGCCCCGACGTTCGCCGAACTCCTCCAGCGGGTACGCGCCACCGACCTCGACGCCTTCGCCCACCAGGAGGTCCCCTTCGAGCGGGTGGTCGAGGCCGTCAACCCGCCGCGTTCCCTCGCCGCCCACCCCCTCTTCCAGGTGATGCTGGCGTTCCAGGACACCCCGGCGGCCGAGTTCGACCTGCCGGGCCTGCGGACGGAACCGGTCGCCGTGCACGGCGGCGCCTCCCGGATGGACCTGCTGTGGAGCATGCGGCAGCACCACACGGTCCACGGTGGTGAGGCCGGGATCGAGGGTCTTCTGGAGTACGACACCGAACTGTTCACCCCCACGTCCGCGCGCCTGATGCTCGCCCGCCTGGAGAGGCTGCTCCGCGCGGCCGTGGCCGATCCTCAGCTTCCCGTCGCCGACTTGCCGGTGCTCGTCGACGGCGAGCACGAGCGGCTGACCGGACAGGGGAGCGGCACCGACCGCGAGACGCCCGAGACCACCGTGGCGGCGCTCGTCGCGGCCCAGGCACAGCGCACCCCGGAGGCACCCGCTGTCCTGCACGGCGACACCGTGCTCAGCCACCGGGACCTGTCCGAGCGGGCGGAACACCTCGCCGGAAAACTCCGCACGCACGGCGCGGGCCCCGGCGCCCTGGTCGCCGTGGTGCTGCGCCGGGGCCCCGACCTGCCCGCCACCCTCCTCGCCGTCCAGGCGACCGGCGCCGCCTACCTGCCCGTCGACCCCACCCTGCCGGCCGAGCGCGTCACGGCGCTCCTGGCCGACGCCCGACCCCTCCTCGTGGTGCGCGACGCCACCGCATCCGCCGCCGAACCCGTTGTCACGACCGGGGCGGCCGAACCGCTGCCGGTGCCACCGGACACCGCGTACGTCACGTACACCTCGGGCTCCACCGGGCGGCCCAAGGGCGTCGTCGTACCACGGGCCGCGCTGGTGAACCTGCTGCTCGCCCTGCGCGAGCAACTCGCGGTCGGCCCCGACGACCGGATGCTGGCCTCCGCACCCATCGGCTTCGACATGTGCAAGCCCGAGCTGTACCTGCCGCTGATCACCGGCGGTGCCATGGTCCTCGCCGGCCAGGACGCGCTGCGCGACCCCGACCAGCTGTGCGCGCTGCTCGACCGGCACCGCGTCACCGTGACGCAGGCGACCCCGTCGCTCTGGCGGACGCTCGTGGCACGACGACCGCGACAACTGCGTCACATACGCGCCGTCGTCGGCGGCGAGGCGGTCCCCGCGGAACTCGCCGGGGAGCTGGCCGCCGCCACCGCGTCGCTGCTCGCCTGCTACGGCCCGACCGAGACCACCGTCTGGTCCACCACCCACCCGGTCGGCGCGCGGACCGACGGTACCGTGCCGCTCGGCCGGCCGCTGCGCAACACCCGCGCCTACGTCCTCGACGACCGGCTGCGCCCCGTCCCCCGGGCACGAGAGGCGAGTTGTACCTGGCCGGCGCGGGCCTCGCGACCGGCTACCTCGGCCGCCCCGGACTGACGGCCGCCCGCTTCCTGCCGGACCCCTTCGGACCGGCCGGCCGGCGGATGTACCGTACCGGTGACCTCGCGTCGTGGAGCCGCGACGGGGTGCTCCGCTTCCACGGCCGGACCGACGACCAGGTGAAGATCCGCGGGCACCGCGTCGAACTCGGCGAGGTCGAAGCCGCGCTGGGCGGGCATCCGGAGGTCACGGCCGCCGCGGTCGCCGTGCACGACCGCGGCGCCGACGACCGTCGGCTCGTGGGCTACGTCACCCCGAAGGGCGCGGATCTGGGCGCGATCGGGGCACACCTGACCCGGCACCTGCCGGACTACATGGTGCCCGCCCGGCTGCTCGCCCTGGACCGGCTGCCGCTCGGCGTCAACGGAAAGCTGCTGCGCGACCGGCTGCCCGAGCCCGACTGGGCTTCCGCCACCGACGGCGAGCCGCCGCGCGACCTCCGTGAGGACCTGATGTGCCGCCAGTTCGCCGAGGTCCTCGACGTACCGAGGGTCGGGCCCGAGGACAACTTCTTCGAACTGGGCGGCCACTCGCTGCTCGCCGCCCGGCTGACCGAGCGGGTACGCGCCGTCCTCGGCCTCGCGCCCGCCCTCCGGAACGTCTTCGAGGCCCCCACCCCGGCCGCCCTGAGCCGATTGCTCGACGGGCCGCCGACCGCGTCCGCCCCCGCGCACCTCGTGCCCTTCCGGGCCACCGGAGCGGCCGCGCCGGTGTTCTGTGTCCACCCGCTGAACGGTATGAGCTGGAGTTACGCCGGCCTGCTGCGGCACGTCGGCCGGCACCACCCGGTCCACGGCATCCAGGCCGAGGGCACCGGGGGAGTGGCAGACCTGCCCGGCACGGTCGAGGAGATGGCCGAGCGCTACCTGCGACTGCTGCGCACGGTCCGCCCGTCCGGCCCGTACCACCTGGTCGGCTGGTCCTTCGGCGGACTGGTGGCGCACGCCATGGCCGTCCGGCTGCGGGAACTCGGCGAGCCCGAAGGGACGCTGTTCCTGGTCGACACCGTCGCCGCCACCGGGGCCGGGCCCGCCGAGCCCGTCGACGAGCACCGCGTGTACCAGGTGTTGCTGACGGCCGCCGGGTACGACGACGACCGCCTCGCCCCGGAGACCCTCGACTTCACCACCGTGTCGGCACTGCTGCGCCGCGAGGGCAGCCTCTTCGCCCGCCTCACCGAGGACGACATCGCCCGCGTCATCGCCGTCTCCCGGCACAACGACGCTCTGCTGCGCGCCTACCGCCCCCCACGCTACGCGGGCGACACCACCTACATCGAGGCCGTCGGCGAGCCCCGGCGCGCGGCACCCACGCACGAGCTGTGGCGGCCATACGCCGGCGGCGAGCTGACCGTCGGACACGTCGACGCACGGCACCACCAAGTGATGCAGCCCCAGCACGTGGACGCCGTCGGCGTCCAGCTCACCGAAGCCCTCGGGAGGGCCCGTTGACCGCCACCGAGGACACCACGTACGAGGCGGACAGCGCCGCACTCGACCAACTGCCCGCGGGAGCACGGGTGGTGATCAGGCTTCCAGGCGGCCACCGCCTCGCGGACGTCCTGCTCGGCTGCTTCGACCGGGAACTCGTCGCCGTCCCGCTGCACCCGCGGACCGGGGACGCGGACCTCGCCGCCGGCGCCGCCCGGGTCGCCGCCGCGGCCGTCGTGGACGTCCACGGAGTCCGGCGCACCGGACTGCCCGACGCGCACCCGGCGCCCGAGGGCACGGCGCTCATCATGTTCACCTCCGGCTCCACCGGCCCGCAGAAAGGGGTCGTGCTCAGCCGCCGGGCGGTTCTCGGCAACGCACGCCGCACAGCGGTCCTGCACGGCATCGCGCCGGACCGCCCGCACGGCACCTGCCTGCCGCTGTACCACTGCAACGCGCTGGTCATGTCACTGCTCGGCACCCACCTCACCGGCACACCGCTCACCCTGCACCCCGCCTTCGACCCGGCCGGCTACTTCGCCGCGCTGGACGCCTCCGGCGCCAGGACGGCCTCCATCGTCCCGGCCCTCCTCGCGGACCTGGTCGAGGCCGCTCCCGCGTGGCCCGACGGGCTGGATTACCTGATCACCGCCGCGGCCCCGCTCACGGCCGACCTGGCCCGCCGCTTCCACTCCCACTACGGCCCGAGGCTGCGTCAGGGCTACGGCCTGACGGAGGCGGTCAACTTCAGCTTCACCATGCCGCTGCTCGACGACGCCGACTTCCGCACCCACTACCTGGAGCGGACGCCCCCGGTGGGCGTACCACTGCCCGACACCGAACTCCACCTGGAATCCGGCGAGGTCTGGATCAGGACCCCTGACCTGATGACCGGCTACTGGCAGGACCCGCGCAGCACCTCCGCCACCGTCACCGACGATGGCTGGCTGCGCACCGGCGACCTGGGCGAGCTCCGGGACGGACTCCTCGTCCTGCGGGGCCGCGCGGGCGAGCGCATCAACCGAGGAGGGGAGAAGCACCACCCCCTCGACATCGAGCACGGCTGGCGCCGGGCGGGCCTCACCGGCCGGTTCGCGGCGGTCGCGGTGGACGAGCCCACGCTCGGCGACGACGTCGCCCTCATCGCGACGGAGCAGCCGGTGCCCGAGGTCCGAACCCTGTACGAGCGATCGCCGCTGCGGCCCGCGGTCGTCCAGTTCGGCGGATACCGGGCGACCGCCACCGGAAAGCCGCAACGCCGGGCGATGAGCCGGCCGTTGGCCGCCCGCCGCTTGGCGCCCGCACGGTACGACCGACTGCTGCGCCACGCCGCGGCCACCGCACGCCACCTGCTGGACTCCGGGACACCCGACCCGGCCCTGCGGTCCCTCGCCGAACACACCGCCGCCCGGCACGCCGCGATCGGGGACGACACCGTCCTGGCCGCCTACGACTTCCTGCGCGAGCACTGGCACGCCCCCGACGACGCGGAACTCGCCCGCGCCAAGGCCCGGTGGCGCGCGAAGCTGCTCGCCGCGTGGCCGTTCTCGGTGCACGGGGAACTGGCCGCGGAGCTGGCCGCCCGGCACGGTGTTGAGGCGGAGCCGGTGCCGTGGGGCGTCGAGACCCGCCTCGAGGGCGGCGCACTGGTCCTCCTCCCGCACGGGCCCGCGCCGGGTGGCCCGGCCCGGCCGCTGGGCCCGCTGCTGTCCTTCCTCGATGTCCCCGGCAGCGGCGGAACGGACCGCTGGGAGTGGCTGTCCCGGCAGCGGGACGGCGGAACATCCCTGACCGGCTGCTCGGTGCTCCGCGCCGGGCGACACGACGCGGGCGGCGTGCTCTGGGCGCGTCACCCGGGTTCCGGACCGAACGAGCACACGGAAGGGACAGGATGACGCAGCCCACCGAGACCATCGGCCGGATGAAGCGGTCGCCCGACCACGAGGACGAGATCCTCGACGTCCGAGGTCACCGGGACCCCGACCGCAACCGGCTCACCCCGGTGGTGCAACTGCCCCGGAGACCGCCCTGGCCGTCGTCGACGCCCTGTCCGGCCTGGTCCGGGCGGCCCACCGGGAGGAGGGGGAGCGGCCCGCACCGACGGGCGAGCCGAAGCGGGCGCA
The DNA here is from genome assembly GCA_005405945.1 of Streptomyces violaceusniger. Classification (GTDB taxonomy): domain Bacteria; phylum Actinomycetota; class Actinomycetes; order Streptomycetales; family Streptomycetaceae; genus Streptomyces; species Streptomyces violaceusniger. The sequence continues at coordinate 559,572 of BJHW01000001.1, read as the reverse complement.
GGTCTTCGAGGAGGGCGACGTCTTCATGCTGGAGCCGCCTTTCCCTGGCTTCTTCGCCGACCGCTACCTCATGGACTTCTACGACACCGCGGCACGCGACATCTGCTCGCGCATGCACCTGCACACCGGGCTGCGGTTCGTGCGCATGATGACCGGCCCGGACACCACGATCCGCGTGTCCAGCCTGTCGCCGATCACCGTCCGCCCCCCGACGGGACGCTTCGCACCGCTGTCATGCTTCGCCGACGACCTGCCCGGCACCCCCGACGGGGTGCGCCGCGAACGGCACAACGTGATCGTGCCGCCCAACTCCTGGGTGGACATGCAGATACCGCGCGGAGTCTCACACCAGTTCAATGCGGTCGGTCCGAACGCGGTCATCGACTCGGTGCATCCGGAGGAGTCCATCGAGACCCTGCGGGAAGGGATGTCGGGCTACCGGATGATGGCGCAGACCATCTTTCTCGCCAAGGACAGGAGCCCCGCCGCCACCTGCGCCGACACCGGCGCGCCGGAGACGACCCCGCCACGCTGAGCCGTACAGGCCAAGCCCCACGGCCACCGGAATGGCAGGAGGCGCACCCGGCCGCACCCCGGGACGTGTGCCTGGACCACATCGAGCGCACCTGGACGGACCTCGCACTTCCCGATCGACCGGCAAGCGCACACTGCCACCTGTCCGGACGCCATGGCCGGCCTGGGCATGGTGTCCACCGTGATGGTGAGCATGGCGTATGAGGCGGCGAGGCATGACGAGCGGCCGCGGGACCTGGAGGCGGAGGCTTGCCGCACCGGGCGGACGCTCGCGGAGCACAGCCAGCAACTGGCGACGATCCTGAGCAGCAGCGTACGCCGTTCGGGAAAGTCGACTCGCTCGCTGCCCGGTGACCGAGTTGCGCGTCGACGACCTGCTGCCCGCCTACCTCAACGCCCTGGCCCAGTTCCCCTACCCCCACGAAGGACGGGGGATCCCCGGGTTCCCCGCCCTCGACCTGCCCGATACGGCCGACCCCTATCCGTGGGACGTTCTGCACCTGCGGGTGCTGGGCAAGTTCGCGGACAACGACCCGCCGCGCCGCATCATCTCCGACACCGTGCGCCGCTGGAACGAGCAGTGGGCGTACCCGCGGCTGCGGGCCTCCCGTAACCAGGACTTCTTCGAGGACGCCGAGAAGCGCGTCGGGGACCGCCTGGAGACCTACCGGGGCGACTGGAGCGACCGGTGGGTCGACGGAGTCGGTGCCGGTGCCGTCCCGCTGGCCGCCACCCGACGCGGGCAGGCAGCCCTGGCCGGGGCGCAGACCGTGGCCGGGTACGCCGGGGAGCCACGCTTGCGCGAACCGTTGACGCGCCCGTAGGGCGGACGCATACTCGCCTGACTACGTAGTCAGAGCGGGCCGGACCACCCGGTTCGCCGGTGTGACTACGTAGTCACACCTCTGATCCGGCACCTCCCGGATCGTGCACGAAGGGAGTGCTGTGTCCACCACCGCGGCTCAGAACCCGCCTCCCGGGGCAGGGCAGGGACAACAGCGGCCCCCTTCGATGCGCGAGGTGGCCCGGCTGGCGCGGGTGTCGCAGAAGACGGTGTCCCGAGTGGTCAACGGGGAGCCCTATGTGAGCGACCAGGCCCGCGACCGTGTGCTGCGGGCCGCCCGCGAGCTGGGGTTCCGGCCCAACACCGCGGCCCGCGCACTGCTCCAGGGGCGTTTCCGCCGGATCGGCGTGGTGTCCTTGGGGACCGCGCTCTACGGGCCCGCGTCGCTGCTGTTCGCCCTGGAGCGGGCGGCGAGCGCCGCCGGATATTCGTTCAGCGTCGTGACCACGCTCAACGGCCGGCCCGCCGGTATCGCGGAGGCCGTCGAATCCCTGCTGAACCAGGGCGTGGACGGCATCGTGCTGTCCGAGCCGATCGACGAGGGCGAGGCCGCTCCCCTCGACCCTGGGGTGCCGATCCTCGGCTTCGGCCGGATGCCGGCCGTGACCCCGGGGACGCGGGCCCTGGTCACGGGGGCGGACGGGGTCGGCGGCGGCCTGGCGGCCACCCGCCATCTCCTCTCCCAGGGGCACACCACCGTATGGCATGTGGCCGGTCCGGCGCGCTGGTGGGCGGCGCGTGACCGCGTGGAAGGCTGGCGGAAGGCGCTCCAGGAGGCGGGGGCGCCGGAACCGGAGTGCATCGAGGGCGACTGGTCGCCGTCGTCCGGCTACGAGGCCGGACTGCGACTGGCCCGCACCCCGGGGGTCACGGCGGTGTTCGCCGCCAACGACGACATGGCCATCGGTGTGATACGCGGTCTGGCCGAGGCCGGTCTCGCGGTGCCGGAGCAGGTCAGCGTCGTCGGATACGACGACATTCCCGCCGCGGCCTATCTCTCGCCGCCGCTCACCACCGTGAGCCAGGACTTCGACACCGTGGCGGCACACGGACTCGACCTGCTGGTCCATCAGATGGAGAACCCCGACGCCCCCGCGCCCGTCAGGGGCGAGCCGCCCGCCCGCCTGGTGGTCCGCCGGTCCGGCGGCCCGCCCCCGCGCCCGTAGCACCGGCGGCCGGTCGCCGCTCCCCGCCACCGATCCCTGAAAGCCCCTCGGCCGCGCCACCGACGCCTTTCCCTCGACCACCGCGCCCCTGCCGTTCTCCGCCACCGGGACACCGCGGCCGGACGAGCGGCCATGCCCGCCCGCATCACTCGGCACCCACCACCTCTCGATGAGGAGCCGCAGATGAAAAACCTCCCCTCTCCTCCCACACCCCGGGGAACCCCGGGCCCACATCGCGCGCCACCTTCACCGAGCCCCGTCCCCGGCCCCGTCCCCGTCCCCGGCACCGCCCCGCGCCGGACCGTGCTGCGGTGGGCCGCCGCGGCCGGTGCCCTCGCCACCGCCGGAACGGCCACGGCCTGTGCGGGCGGCCGGGCGGCCAGTGTGCGCACCTCCGGCCCGGTGACCTTGTCGCTGTGGACCCATGACCAGGGGTACCAGGACTTCTTCGCCCGGTCCGTGCCCCGGGCCGACCGCGCCACCCGGTTCTCCTACCGGCTGCGGGTCACCCGCGCCGGAGCCCAGGACCTGGTGACCAAACTCCTGGCCCAGGCCGTCGCGGGACGCGGCACCCCCGATCTGATGGGCTTCGAGATCGGCAACTTCGCACGCATGCTGCGCGGCGACCTCTCGGCCCGGCTGCTGCGCGACTGGACCGAGGACGTCGCCCCGCTCGGCGACGACCTGCTCGCGGCGCGACGCGCCCCCTACACGGTCGACGGCAGGCTCTACGCACTCGACTCGGACACCCCCGCCACCGTCTACTACTACCGCGACGACCTCCTGTCGAAGTACGGCATCCCCGCCGACCTCGGCACCTGGGAGGAAGTGGCGAGAGCCGGCGCGAGGCTCTACGACAAACACCGGGTCTCCCTCGGCGCGGTCTCCACCGGCAGTGATCTGAACCAGGTCGTGCAGCTCTTCGCCATCCTCCTCTATCAGCGAGGGGGCGCGCTCTTCGACGCACACGCCCACCCCACTCTGGACTCACCCGAGGCCGAGGAGACGCTTCGCTTCATCTGCGACGGACTGCGCACCGGTTTCCTCGTGGACGTCGCCGACTTCTACGGCCCCAGCATGCAGACCGCCCTCAAACGCGGCAGCGTCGCGGGACTGTGGATGGCGAGCTGGTACAAGACGTTCGGGCTCCAGCCCAACGTGCCCGAGCAGTCGGGGCGGTGGCGCATCCGCGCGCTCCCCAGGTTCTCGGCCGGGGGCGGCCGCACCTCGGTGGCCGGGGGCACGGGCTTCACCGCGATCACCGGCAAGGCGAACACCGAGGCCGGTGCCGGCTTCCTCTCCGCCACCTGGCTCACCGAGGAAGCCCAGATCCGCCGCTACCGTGAGCTGGGCTATCTGCCGACCCGCCGCTCGGTCTTCCGCAGCCCCGAACTCCTGGCCCTGGAGGACACGTTCTGCGGCGGGCAGCGGCTGTTCGAGGTCTACGCCCCGCTGGTGGACCATGTGCCCGCGTACTACCAGAGTCCGGACCAGTCCATCCTCATGGACGTCCTCAGCGGCTATCTGATCCGTGCGTACCGGGGCGACCTCTCCCCGCGCGAGGCGCTGCGGCGCGCCACGTCCGACTTCCGTGCCCAGGCGAGCCGCTGAGGAGGCGCAGATGACCAGCATCCCCGCGGACCGGCTCCGCGACCCCCGCTCACTGCCCCCGAGGGCGACCACGATCGGTGGCCGCGCCGCGGGCCCACGGCGCGGTCCCGCCCGTGCGCCCTACGTGTTCATCGCACCCTTCTATGTGCTCTACGTCCTCTTCATGGTCGTGCCGATCCTGGTGGCGGTCTATCTGAGCCTGTGCGAGTGGGTCGGGCTCGGGCCCCCGCACTGGGTGGGGCCGCGCAACTACGCGCATCTGCTCACCGACGTCAGTTTCCACCGCGCGCTGGGGAACACCGGTGTGTACGTTCTGGTGAGCGTGCTCGTCATCGTGCCCGTCGCGCTGATGATGGCCCAGGGCCTGAACGCACGGGGCCTCCGGGCGCGGGATCTGTTCCGGGTGGCCTTCTTCATCCCCATGGTGGTGTCGCCCATCGTCGTCGCCCTCATCTTCAGCCTCGTGTTCGACCGGCAGTTCGGGCTCGCCAACTCGGTCCTCAGGGCGGTGTTCGGGCTCGGCGGATTCGACTGGCTCGGCGATCCCACCCTGGCCAAGGTGTGCATCGGCCTGATCATGCTCTGGCGCTGGGCGGGCTATCTGACGATCTTCTTCCTGGCCGGGCTGCAGAACGTGCCCCGCTCGCTGTACGAGGCGGCCGAGCTGGACGGAGCGGGCCGGTTCGTCACGTTCACCGCCGTCACACTGCCCGCGCTGAAGCCGGTGACCGGGTTCGTCGCGGTGACCTCGTTCATCAGCGCGGCACAGATCTTCGACGAACCCTTTCTGCTCACCCATGGCGGACCGGGCGACGCCACGCTCTCGGTGGCGATGTTCATCTACCGGGCGGCCTTCGAACGCCAGCAGTTCGGCTACGCGGCGGCGGCCGGAGTCGTCCTGTTCGTCCTGGTCTTCACCATCAGCCAGATCTTCAACCGGCTGCTCGGCATCGGGAGGGCCTCATGAGCGCCTCCACACCGGCGCACGCCCGCCGCCGGCACCGGACCCCCTCGCGCGCACTGCTCTACGCCGCACTGACAGCCTTGCTGCTGGCCTTCGTCGGGCCACTGCTGTGGGCGCTGAGCGGATCGTTCAAGCCGCGTGGCGACATCTTCGCCTACCCGCCCCGGCCGCTGCCGAGCCCGGCGACCCTGGCCAACTACCGGCATCTGCTGGACAGTCAGCCGTATCCGAGCTGGTTCCTCATCAGCACCGCGGTGGCGCTGGTGGCGACCGCCGTGTCGGTCTTCGTCTGCGCGCTGGCCGGGTACGGCTTCGCCAAGTACCGGTTCACCGGGCGGACGTTCCTGTTCTCGGTGATGTTCAGTTCGCTGTCGATCCCGTTCGCCGTGATCCTCGTGCCACTGTTTGTGATCCTGGTCAAAACGGGGCTGGGCAACCCATGGTTCGCCCTGGTGGTGCCGTGGGTGGCTCCCGCGTTCGGGATCTTCATGATGCAGCAGTACATCATCCAGAGCGTCCCGGACGAACTGCTGGAGGCGAGCCGGATCGACGGCTGCGGGGAGTTCCGCATCTTCTGCCAGGTCGTCCTGCCACTGCTGCGCCCGTCGCTGGGCGCGCTCGCGGTCTGGACGTTCCTGCAGAGCTACAACAGCTTCCTGTGGCCCCTGGTCCTGATCTCCGACAACGACCAGTTCACCCTCCCGCTGGGGCTTCAGACCCTCTTCCAGGCGGAGAACCGCCAGTACGACCTCGTCCTGGCCGGATCGGTGCTCGCCACCGTGCCCACCGTCCTGGTCTTCCTGCTGCTGCGCAAGCAACTGCTCGAAGGGCTGTCCGCGGGCGCGGTCAAGGGCTGACCCGCCCCTCACCCCACCGCCCCGGCCGCTCCCATCACCCTCGACAGAGGAGGACTCGTGTCCGAGCTTCCCCCGCGCGTGCTGTTCGGCGCCGCCTACTACCACGAATACCAGCCCTACGAACGGCTTCAGACCGATCTGGACCTGATGGCGCGGGCGGGATTCTCCGTCATCCGGGTCGGCGAATCGGTGTGGTCCACCTGGGAGCCCGAGAACGGGCGGTTCGACCTCGACTGGCTGCGACCGGTGCTCGACGGGGCGCATGAGCGCGGCATCGGCGTCGTACTCGGGACGCCGACGTATGCCGTACCGCCGTGGCTCGCCCGGCTGTACCCCGAGATCGCGGGGGAGCGGCGCACCGGCGAGCGCATCCCCTGGGGCGCCCGGCAGGAGGTGGACTTCACCCACCCCGCCTTCCGCTTCCACGCGGAGCGCGTCGTCCGCGCCATCCTGGCCCGCTACGCCGGACACCCCGCGATGCTCGGCTTCCAGGTCGACAACGAACCGGGCAACGAACTGCTCCACAACCACGGTGTGTTCCAGCGCTTCGTGGACCACCTGCGCAGGACTTACGGCGACGTCGAGACCCTGAACCGGGAATGGGGTCTGGTCTACTGGTCGCACCGGCTGTCCACCTGGGCCGACCTGTGGACCCCGGACGGCAACGCGCAGCCGCAGTACGACCTGGCGTGGCGGCGTTTCCAGGCCGAGCAGACCACCGAGTTCATCGGCTGGCAGGCGGACATCGTGCGCGAGTACGCCCGCCCGGAACACTTCGTCACCACATGCATCGCCTACGACCGGCCCGCGCTGGACGACCAGGCCCTGGCCGGCCGGCTCGACATCACCGCGGGCAACCCGTACTACACCATGCAGGACGGCCTGGCGCTGCCCGATCCGGCCACCGGCGGCCAGGGATGGACCACCAACGGGACCTGGGCGCTGTACCAGAGCGCGGACCGGATGTTCTCCTCGCGCCAGGAGCCGTTCCTGGTCACCGAGACCGATGCCCAGTCCATCGGCCACTCCTGGCACAACCGGCCCGCCTACGACGGACAATGGCGTCAGGCCGCCTGGGCGCTGATCTCGCGCGGGGCGCGCATGATCGAATACTGGCACTGGCACACCCTGCACTTCGGCACGGAGACCTATTGGGGCGGTGTGCTGCCGCACAGCGGCCGTCCCGGGCGTGCCTACCGGGAGATCGCGCGCCTCGGCCAGGAGCTGGCGAGTGCGGGGGACCTGGTCGCCGGGCTGACACCGGACGCGGATGTGGCGATGGTCTACTCGTCGGCGAGCAAATGGGCGCTGGCGTTCCAGCCGCCGCTGGCCGCGCCGGACGGCGGTCCGGACCGGCGCTCGTACCAGGGCCTGTTCGAGCCCTTCTACCGGGGCGCGTTCGACGCCGGGCTCCAGGTCCGCATCCTGCACACCGGCCAGCTCACCGGTGCCACCGCGGGGGAAGCCGCCGTGCGGCACCCGGTCCTGGTCGCGCCGGGTCTGTACGCCGTGGACGACGCGACGCTCGACTGGCTGGCCGACTACGCCGCCGCGGGCGGCCACCTCGTGCTCGGCCCGCGCACCGGGTACGGGGACCCGGGCGCCAGGGCCCGCACCGATGTGATGCCCGCGCGCCTCGCGGAGGCGGCGGGGGCCTGGTACGACGAGTTCAGCAATCTCTCCGGCGACCTGCCGGTGCACCCCGCGCCCGGCTCCCCCCTCACGCTGCCGGACGGAGCGGCGGCCACCCGCTGGGCGGACGGCGTCCGGGCCGACGGCGCACAGGTCCTGGCCGGGTACGACCATCCGCACTTCGGCCGCTGGCCCGCCGTCACCACGCACGCCCACGGTGCCGGCCGGGTGACGTACGTGGGCACCGTGCCGGACCCGGTGCTGGCCGCGTCGCTGTTCCGGTGGGCGGTCCCGGAGCGGGCGGGCGACTGGAGGTTCACCCAGGAGAGCGTCACCTGCACGGGCGCCACCGCCGCCGACGGGCGCAGGGTGCGCTTCGTCCACAACTGGTCCTGGGACGAGGCGGTGGTCCGGCTCCCCGCCGCGGTCCGGGACGTGCTCGACGGTACGGAGCACCCGGCGGGGGAGGAGCTGAGGCTGCGGTCCTGGGACGTCCGGGTGCTGCTGGAACGCTGAGACGATGGCGCCGACCCGACGAGCCCCCGTTTCCGCGTCGAGCACGGTCGACAGGCGGTGGGCGATCGTCACCACGGCGCCGGTGCTCGCCCGCGAGCGGACGCACGCGTGCACGGCAGCCTCGGACAGGGCCGTGTCCGGACCGTCGTCGAGCGTGTCGAGCTTGTCGGCCGACCGTACGTCTTTGAGACACCTACCGCCGCGCTCCACGGTGGTCGCCCAGTCTGCGAACGGATACGGCTGTCAGCGTTTCCAACACCAGGGCTTCGTCGTCCGTCTGCCGCAGAGCCCTGGCTCGCTGAGCGGATCGGCTCTGTGATCAGTTCGGGGCGTGGTCGATCTGCAGCGCCTGTGCTCGTACGCTGCCGAGAATCTCGTCGGACAGTTGGGGGCGGACCTCGCGCACCGCACGGGCGAGCATCATCGAGCCGATCAGCTCGCTCAGCAAACGGATCGCGCGTGCCCGGGCGTCCTGTTCGGAAAGGCCCATCCGGATGAGTTCGGCGGTGAATCCGGCCAGGTAGCCGTCCACTCCTTCCGCATAGGCGCCCTGGACGCTCTCACCGTCGCGGCCCGCGTCTGCGATCAGGGACGACGAGGGGCAGCCGCCGTCGGGGTGGTCGCGGTGGTCGGTGGACAGGTAGACCGCCACGGCCCGTTCCAGTGGCGTCCCCTCGGGCGTCGCGCCCGCCTCGATCATTGCGTCGAGCGTGCCGAGGGACTGCTCGAAGGCGGCGCGGCACACTTCCACCGCGAGCGCGTCCTTCGACGGGAAGTGGTTGTAGAAACCGCCGTGCGTGAGGCCGGCTTCCTTCATCAGATCCGCGATGCCCACACCGTCGATGCCGTGCAGGCGGAACAGGCGTGCGGCGGCGGCGACGATGTTGCGGCGGTTGTGGGCCTTCTCCTCCTGGGTGATCCGGGGCACGGGCGACTCCTGAGCGACACTTGACAAGTTTTGATGACGTCTCTCATTATAAACCTCGCATGGATTAAGGTCGATCAACATCAAAGGAGTCCCGTGCGAGCCCTTACCGCCACCCCGGCCGGCCTTGAGCTACGGGATGCGCTGCGCCCGCCCGAGCCCCCGCCCGGCCATGTCGTGGTCCGCGTCACCGCCGCGCCGATCCACCCCGGCGATCTGGCCGTGCTGCGCGGCACGACCCGGGTCGGCGGCCTGGAGGGCACCGGCGTCGTCGAGCAGGCCGGCCCCGGCACCGGCGGCCTGGTGCCCGGCGCCCGAGTGGCCTTCTTCCCCGTGCCCGGGACCTGGGCGGAGTGGGTCACGGTGCCGGCGAGTCTGGCCGTGCCCGTGCCCGAGGGCGTCTCGGACGCCACCGCGGCACTCATGCTGTGCAATCCGCTGACCGCCTCGCTCCTGCTGCGAGCCATCGCGGAAGCGGGCGGTGGACCGGTGGTGCAGACGGCAGCCAGGTCGTCGGTCGGGACCCTGGTCTCCGCGCTGGCCGACGGCGTCCCGCTGGTGAATCTGGTGCGCAACGAGCCCGGTGACGGGGCGATCTCCACATCGGACGAGGACTGGCGTGACCGGGTGCGCGATCAGATCGGCGGTGGCGCGCGGGTCGTCCTCGACGCGGTCGGCGGATCACTCACCGCCGACCTGGCCGAGCTGCTGATGGACGGCGGAACCCTGATCACCTACGGGTTGCTCGGCTCCGGCAGCACCCCGGTCGAGGCCCTCAACCTCGTCGACCGCGGCCTCACGGTCCGCGGCGTCACCATACGACACTGGCTCCTGCGCACGCCTGAAGAACGCCGCGCCGACGTCGAAAGAGCCGTCCGGATCGCTGTCGACCACCCCGAGCTGCTGACCGTCGCGGCGACCTACGACCTCGCGGAGCACGCCGAGGCCGTCGCCCACGTGGGCCGTCCCGGTAAGCGCGGAACGGTGCTGCTCACCCACCACGAAGGACAGTCATGAGGATCGGCACGCTGGGCGCCGGACAGATCGCGACCGCGGTCGCTCGCCATGCGCTCAGGCACGGCCACGACGTCGTGCTCAGCAACAGCCGCGGGCCGCGGGCGCTGGCCGAACTCGCCTTGGAACTCGGGGCGAAGGCGGGCACGCGCGAGGAGGCCGCGGCGGGGGACCTGGTGCTGCTGGCCGTGCCATGGCCGGAGATCCCGACGCCGTCCGGGGCCTGGGACCGTTCGACGGCCGCATCGTCATGGACGCCACAAACCAGTTCGAGGCGACCGGACCGAAACCGCGCATCGCGGACCTCGGCGACCTGACGGGCAGCGAGTACGTCGCGTCACTGCTCCCGGGGGCGCGCGTGGTGAAGGTGTTCAACACGGTGTACGGCCGGTACATTGAGGCCGACCCGCGCCATGACGCGGGCCGCCAGGTGCTGTTCCTGGCCGGAGACGACGCAGACGCCGTCGAGGCGGTCCGGGCCTTGGTCGAGCAGTTCGGCTTCGCCGCCGTCCCGATCGGCGACCTGCGCAACGGGGGACGGCTGATGCAACTCGGTGGGCCCTTGTCGGCACTGCATCTGCTCAAGCAAGACTGAACGCTTCCGTTCGGGTGGGCTGGTCGAGGGACGACAAGGTCGTCCGCCCCGCCAGGATCCGGGCCCCAGGACCGCGGTACGCCAGCCGCGCACTTGGATCTAGACGTATTTCTGCAGGAGGACTGTTTCATGACTGACCGGCCCTTGACGCTCATGGCCGTACACGCCCATCCCGACGACGAGGCCACCGGAACCGGAGGGGTCCTCGCGCGGTACGCGGCGGAGGGCATCCGGACGGTTCTCGTGACGTGTACCGACGGCGGTTGCGGTGACGGACCGGGGGTGTCAAGCCGGGCGATCCCGGACACGATCCGGCGGCCGTCGCCTTGATGCGCCGTCAAGAACTCAAGGCGAGCTGTGACGTCCTGAAGGTCAGCGATCTGGAGATGCTGGACTATGCCGACTCCGGGATGACCGGCTGGCCGAGCAACGACGCCCCGGGGTCCTTCTGGCAGACCCCCGTGGAGGAAGGCGCCGCCCGACTCGCGGAACTCATGCGGCACTACCGACCCGATGTGGTCGTCACCTACGACGAGAACGGCTTCTACGGCCACCCCGACCACATCCAGGCCCACCGCATCACGATGGCGGCGCTGGAGATGACCACGATGACACCGAAGGTGTATTGGACGACGATGCCCCGCTCGATGATGCGGCGGTTCGGGGAGACCATGCGCGAGTTTCATGAGGACATGCCGGAGCCGGATCCTGCCGAGGCCGCCGCGATGGCCGAGATCGGTCTCCCCGACGATCAGATCACCACGTGGGTGGACACCACCGCGTTCAGCGGTCAGAAGTTCGATGCGCTGGCCGCGCACGCCAGTCAGGGCGAGAACATCTTCTTCCTCAAGATGGGCAAGGAGAGGTTCGGCGAGTTGATGGGCATGGAGACCTACGTACGTGTCAAGGACGCCACCGGCGCCGCCGTACCCGAGAACGATCTCTTCGCCGGACTGCGCTGATCCGCGCAGATCCATCGGTAAGCACGGCACGCTGCTCGAGGAACAGCTCACCCGGGCCACAGCCCTGCCGTTCGCGCGGCAGGGCCACGAGCAGGCCGCATCCGCCGCCACCGAGCTGCTGCACGCCGGGTACTCCTGGACAGCCGTCTACGCCATCCACGCCTCCTGGGAGCGCACCGCCGATACCTCCAGGCGACGGCCGGAGACTGCCGTGCCAGGTCGGCACCACCCTGCGGAGCGGCTACGCGGCCTGGCCGAGGTTCGCCAAGCCGCTGCGGGGGGTTCCCACCGAGCATCTGGACCTCACACCGATCACCGACTACTCGACGATCGCCACCAAGCTGGTGTCCTACGGCCTGGACGTGGGTGTGGTCGCCGACGAGAACGTGAACCGGTTCGACGGCGACTCCCGGTTCTCCACCTCCAGCGTGTCGAACACCACAACCTACCTGCTGTTCAACGAGCGTCCGGGCTCGGTCTTCGCGAACCGGCCGACCTGCGCACCGCGGTGGCGCAGGCCATCGACGCACAGACCTTCAGCGACATCGTCAGCGGCAGGCGGGGCAGCGTGATCCACGCGGTCGAATCAGCCAAGGTGTCCTGTGTCAATACCGACCGGTCGTCGCTGGTCGCCGCCGACCGCGCCGCCGCCACCAGGAAGCTGGCGGGCATCCGCACCGTGGACGACGTCGGACACCTGGCCGGAACGCCCTACGCCGTCCTCTCGCTGCCCTCGGCCGACGTGGTCGAGACGACCGTTCCTGTGCTGCTGTCCCGCCCCGGCACTCTCGCCATCGTCGACACCACGACGTCGGAGCCGGCCACGAGCGCCTCGCTCTCCTCCCTCGCCGCGGACCAGGGCGCGGCCTTCGTCGACGCGCCCGTCTCGGGCGGCCGCGACGGAGCCGCGGAAGGCCGGCTGACCGCCTTCGTCGGTGCCACGGAGCAGGCCTTCGACACGGCCCGGCCTGTCCTCGAGGCCCTGACCGGCGGCCAGTACCAGCATCTCGGCGGCCCCGGCTCCGGCAATGTGGTCAAGCTGCTCAACAACGTCCTGGCAGCGGCCAACCTGGTCTCGGTCGTAGATCTGGAACACCCAGGCCGCGGTGGGGGTGGCATCGTTGGTCCGTCAGCTCGAACGTCGGATACTTGGCTACGCTGACATAGGAGGTGGTCAAGTGGCCGCAGAACACACGGAGTTGCAGGAGTCGCCGGAGTATACGACCGTTGCCGTGATCGGCGCGGGCCCGGCCGGTCTGACCGTCGCCAACCTGCTGCGGCGCAGTGGCATCGATTGTGTGGTCCTGGAACGCCGGAGCCGCGAGCGCGTGGCACAGCGCCAGCGGGCCGGTATCGTCGAAACCCGTGCCGTCCGGATGTTCGACTCCTGGGGGCTGGCCGACCAAGTCCTCGATGGCCCACCGTCCGACGGCCTCCTGGAGTTCCGGATGGACGGCGAGAGCCACCTCGTGTCCGATGACGACGGCTCCGACGGTCCCCGGGCCCGCCTCTGTCCCCAGCAGGTGCTGGTCCAAAGGCTCACCGCCGCGTACCTTGCCGATGGCGGCGACCTGCGATTCGAGGTCGCCGACATCTCTCTGGACGACCTGGTCGGCGACCGCCCGACCGTCCGCTACCGCACCGCCGACGGCACTCTCCGCGCCATCACGTGTGCCTTCGTCGCTGGCTGCGACGGTGACCATGGCATCAGCCGCGCCGCCGTTCCCAACGGCGTTCTCACAACCCACACCTTCGACCACGGCATCGGTTGGCTCACCGTACTCGCCGACGCCCCGCCCCGGCCCGCCCCCTCCTCGCCGTCAGTCCGTACGGCTTCGCCGCCCACTTCGCCCGCGGCCCGCACACCAGCCGTTACTACCTTCAGTGCCCACCCGACGACCATCCCGACGCCTGGCCCGATAGCCGCGTCTGGGAGGCCCTGCGCACCCGGCTCGCCGACCCCGCTCTCGTCTCCGGCCCGATCACCGACCGCGAAATCTTCCGGCTCCGAAGCCTCGTCCACGACCCCATGCAGTACGGCCGCCTCTTCCTCGTCGGCGACGCCGCCCACATCGTCTCTCCCTTGGGCGGCAAAGGCATGAACCTCGCCCTCTACGAGGCAGATCTCTTCGCCCGCGCCGTCCGGGACTCCGTCCACGACCACGACGACACCGGTCTGCGTACCTACTCACGGCGCTGCCTCCGCCGGGTCTGGAACGACCAGGAGTTCTCTCACTGGCTGACCCGGACCCTCCACGACGCCGGTGACGACACCCACTCCGGCCCCTTCCAACGAGGGCTGGCCCGCGCCAGGCTCGACCGCCTCTTCACCTCCCGCAACGCCGCGGGCGCCTTCGCGGAACTCATGGTGGGACTGAGCCCCGCCCCGAACGCCGACGCCCAGGACGGCCCGGGTCCGGGGGCCGGGGCCTGCTGATGCTACGGCGCCAGCACCTTGGCGGACCGTTCCTCCCGGAGGAACAACCGGCCCGGGTCTCGCCGACCCGCCCGCTGGCGATCAGCCACTCGTCCCACTCCGACTGCGCCGTCTCCAACTCGGTCTGCAGCTCCTCCACTCGCCTACCGGGCCGCCCGCTCTCGCTATGCCTGACCGGCACGAACCCGGCCCCACACTCGGTTTCGAGGAACCTTCTCAGATCTGCACCGCCCTTCTGATGCATTGGAGCTCGACGGCTCCCGGGAACGTGGGCCCGCAGGAGCTTGGACCACGATCATCGTCGGGGTTGAGCACTTGATCGGTCACGCCGCTGATGGCGAGCGCCAGCACGCGCCAGTCTTCTTTGAGGGCTCGCAGCTCAGATCGTCGGCGGGAATCGTGCTGACGTCGGCGACCGGCGGCGAGAGAGAGTTGGGGCCGCTGAGCCGGTCTACACATAGAGCTGACCGCTCGCCTGATCAATAGGCTTCAGCGACCCCAACTGCGCCCATCAGATCGTCGGGCGGAAGCGAAGCATCGTCATCGACACGATCGGCCTCCTGCTCGCGGTGCTGGTCACCGTGGCCGGCGTGCAGGAATCTGTGGCCGGCACCCGGCTCCTCGACCAGGTGACCGCCGACCACCCGGGCATCAGGAAGGTATGGGTCGACGGCGGCTGCCGCCAGCACCTCGTCGAGCACGCCGCGGCCCTCGGCTGGTGCCTCGCCGCCGGTTCGACTCAGCGCGTATGACGCACGACGTGCGGGGACGGTGGCCGGTGCGACCGGGTTCGGTCGAGACGGTTGACACTCTCGCCGGGCTCACTGACCATGCGCAGGGTGGGAGCGCTCCCACTCCTGTTTCGTCGTCCTGTCCCCGTCGTCGGCACGGCCGTTGAGAAGGAGACCCACGCGCATGACTTCGAGACCGAGGCGCATGACTCCGAGAGCCGCGTCGGCGGCCGTGGTGCTGCTGGTGGCTGCCGCCGGTCTGGCCGGTCCTCACCAGGCGAGCGCCTTACCGGGTGGAGGAGCGCGGCCCGCCGCCTCCTCCGCCGCACCGGAAGGCCCCGCCCTCAGCGTCGACACCACCACCGGCCGCAAGGCGATCGACCCGCACATCTACGGGATCAACTTCGCCGACGAGGCACTGGCCAAGGAACTGCGCCTGCCGGTCCGCCGGTGGGGCGGAAACGCCACCACCCGTTACAACTACAAGCTCGACGCATACAACGCGGGCGCCGACTGGTACTTCGAGAACCTGTACTACGAGAACGGCACCGCGGACCTGCCGAACGGCTCGGAGGCCGACAAGTTCGTCGAGCAGAACCGCCGCACCGGCACCGACACCGTGCTGACCGTGCCGATGAGCGGCTGGACGACCACGGCGCGCAACGCCGCCTGCGGCTTCAGCATCGCCAAATACGGCCCGCAGAAGGCGAACGACGCCCAGTGGCGCCCGGACTGCGGCAACGGTGTGAAGACCGACGGTACGAACGTCACCGGCAACGACCCGGCCGAGACCAGCGTCCCCGCCGGGCCGGAGTTCACCAAGGGCTGGGTGCAGTATCTGAACCGCGCCTACGGCACCGCGGACGACGGTGGAGTGCGCTTCTACAACCTCGACAACGAGCCCGACCTGTGGTGGAGCACCCACCGGGACGTCCACCCGGAGGGCACGGGCTACGACGAGATGCGCGAAAGCACCTACGCCACCGCCGCCGCCATCAAGGACGCCGACCCCGGGGCGAAGACCCTCGGCCCGGTCGGCTGGGGCTTCAACTCCCTGGTCTACTCCGGTCTCGACCAGAAGACCTGCAACGAGAAGGGCGGCGACTGCTGGTCCAACCCGCCCGACCGGGCGGCCCACGGCGGACAGCTGTTCGCCCCCTGGTACCTCCAGCAGATGAAGGCGTACGAGCAGACGCACGACCGCCGCATCCTGGACTACTTCGACGAGCACATATACCCCCAGCAGGCGGGGGTGTTCAGCGGCAACGTCGACCCGGAGACCCAGGCCCTGCGGCTGCGCTCCACACGGCAGCTGTGGGACCCCACGTACGTGGACGAGAGCTGGATCAACCAGCCCGTCCAGTTCATCCCGCGCATGCGCTCCCTGGTCGACGAGAACTATCCGGGCACCAAGCTCGCCATCACCGAGTACAACTGGGGCGCGCTGGACCACATCAACGGGGCCCTCGCCCAGGCCGATGTGCTCGGCATCTTCGGACGGGAGGGGTTGGACCTCGCCACCCTGTGGGATCCGCCGACGTCCACCGAGCCCGGCGCCTTCGCCTTCCGCATGTTCCGCAACTACGACGGAAACGGCGGCTCCTTCGGCGACACCGCGGTCCACGCCGCCAGCGCCGACCAGGACAAGCTCGCGGTCTACGCGGCCCAGCGCAGCGGCGACAAGGCGCTGACCGTGATCGTCGTCAACAAGACCACCGGTGATCTGACCGCCCCGGTGTCCGTCACCGGCGGTACCGCGCCGGGCGGCTCGGCGCAGGCCTACCGGTACGGCCAGGACGATGTCACCGCGATCAAGCACCTGGCGGATCAGCCGCTGACCGACGGCGGTTTCACCACCACTTTCCCGGCCTACTCCATCACCGAGTACGTCCTGCCCGCCGGATCCTCCGAGGCGAAGCCGCCCACCGCGCCCGGCGCCCCGGCCGCCACCGCCGTCGGTTGGGACCGGGCCACCCTCACCTGGGGCGCGTCCACCGCCGGATCGTCCCCGGTGGCGAGCTACCAGGTGTACTCCGGCGACACCGCGGGAGCCCCGGTCGCCACGGTCGACGCCCCCGCCACGAGCGCCACCGTCACGGGACTGTCCCCGGCCACCGCCTACACCTTCCGCATCGTGGCCAAGGACACCGCAGGCCGCAGCTCCCCGCCATCGGCGCCGGTCCGGGTGATCACCGCCGCGGCCCCCGCGACCACTTGCACGGTCGGCTACGCGGTGGGCAACGACTGGGGCACCGGCTTCACGGCCACCGTCACGCTCACCAACAAGGGCCCCACCCTCAACGGCTGGCGTCTCGGCTTCTCCTTCACCGGTAACCAGAAGGTGGCAGGCGGCTGGAACGGCACCTGGCGCCAGAACGCCACCGCGGTCACCGTCGACGACGCGGGCTGGAACGCCACCCTGGCCACCGGCGGCTCCACCACCGTCGGCTTCAACGGCGACTACACCGGCGGCAACCCCGCGCCACGTGACTTCACTCTGAACGGCAAGCCCTGCACCGCCCCCGGCACCGTGGCCGCCGCCCGTATCGCGGCCCCGGTCGGCCACGCGCCCGGCGCGGCCGCGGTGCCGCATTGGAGGAGGACGCGGTGACCGTGTGCCGACCCGGACCCGGACCCGGGCGCATGCGCACGCTCGAGGTTGCCCTGCTCGCCGCCGTGATCGCCCTGGCGGCGGCCCTGCTCACCGTGCCGGCCGAAGCGTCCGCCGCGAACGCGCTCAGCATGCGCGGCGCCGATGTGTCGACCGCGCAGCGGGCCCTCGACCTCGGCGCCACGTACTACGACGCGAACGGCAATGCCGCTGACCCGCTCGACATCCTCAAGGGCGCCGGGGTGAACTACGTCCGCCTGCGGATCTGGAACAACCCCGCCAGCGGCTACAACAACAAGGCCAAGGTGCTGGCGTACGCGAAGACGGTCAAGGCCAAGGGCCTCAAGCTGCTGGTCGACTTCCACTACTCGGACTCCTGGGCCGACCCGGGCAATCAGCGGAAGCCCGCGGCCTGGGCGAGCCACGGCATCGGCGCGTTGCAGACCGACGTCTACAACTACACCTACGACGTCTGCAACAGCCTCAAGGCCCAGGGCACCGCCCCGGACAGCGTGCAGATCGGCAACGAGATCAACGTCGGCATGCTGTGGAACGACGGCAAGGTGGTCAATAACGACTTCACCAACCTCAGCCTCCTGCTCAAGGCGGGCACAGACGCCACCAAGGCGTGCAACGGCGGCACCAAGGTGATCATCCACACCGCGAACGCGGACAGCGACGCCCATGCGCGCTGGTTCTACGACGGGATCAAGGCGAAGGGCGTCAGCTGGGACATCACCGGGCTGTCGTACTACTGCATGTGGCACGGCCCGCTGTCCACCCTGTACGACGTTGTCGCCGACATGAGGTCCCGGTACGGCAAGGACGTGGTCATCGCCGAGACCGCGTACCCCTTCACCACGGCGAACGCCGACAGCACCGGTAACTCGGTCACCTCCGGCTGCTCGGGCTATCCGCTCACCTGGACGGGCCAGGCCGCCAACTTCACCGACGTACAGAACACCGCCCGCAACGCCGGTGCGATCGGTGTCTTCTACTGGGAGCCCACCTGGTACGCGGTCCCGGGCAACGGCTGGGATCCGGCCGACATCAACAACAGCGGGGACGGCTGGGACAACATGGCCGTCTTCAACTGGACCGGGCGACTGAACCCCGACATCAGGTGGACCTCATAGCACCGGGCGGGCGACGGGCGATCTCACACATGCTCGATTACCTGGGTGCACTGCCGATATGGGCGTGTATCTCCAGGGCTCGCTCTTCGACCAGGCCGACGACGCCGTTCTCGGCCCGCTGCGCGGGGTGCGCAGGGCCGAGCTGGGGACTCGATCTGCCGACCCGTGGTTGCGGGGAGCCGATGACCCGCGTACGGCTCGCCGTCGATGTCCCCTGGAAGGCCGAGCAGCGGCGGATGTGCGACCGCACCGTGGACGTCCCGCGGCTGCTCGCCTCCTACGGCGCCGACGACGCCCCGCCCCACCCCGTCCTCACCGGGGTCCGGGACGCGCTGTCCGCGCATTACGCCGCTGAGCTGGGGGAGCGTTCACCATGGCCGCGCTGTGCTTCTACCGCGACGGCCGCGACAGCGTGGCCCGGCACGGCGATCGGACCGGCCGCGGCAGCGGAGAGGACACCAAGGTCGCCATCGTGTCCGCGGGCGCGCCACGTGATCTGCTGCTCCGCCCCCGTGGTGGTGGCGGGGCCGCCGTGCGGCGGTCACTTGGACACGGCGATCTCATCGTGGCGGAGGCGGGGCGGGCTGAGTGCCCGCCCGTATTGCCGCGATCAGCGACTGCCTCGGGCCTGGTCGGTGCCGTGGCCCGGCCCCTCCACCAGTTCGCCTCTGAGGTGCCGCTCGGCAGGATAGACCGCCCGGACGAGATCGCCGCCGTGGCGACGTTCCTGGCCTCGGACGCTTCCAGCTTCGTCAACCGCGCCCCTCCTCCTGCGGAACCCGTGCACCTGCCCCGTCGGCGTCCCGCACCCGGGGGACGGCAGCCGAAGGCGTGGACCCAAGGGGACAACGCCTCCCATCGACCGGGCCCCCGGTGTGGAAAACGTGGAGTCAGCCTGCCGGGGAGCCGGAGTGAGGGCTGGTGGCCGAGTCGGGGGTGTGGGGTGTCGGGTGGGTCGTTGCCGTGTGGAGGGTGGTTGGCCAGCGGCGGGCCAGCCAGGCACAGACCACGAGTTGAAGGGTGTGGTAGAGCATCAGGGGCAGTACGATCATGGCGACCCGGCCCGCCGGAAACAGTACGGAGGCCATGGGCAGTCCGCTTGCCAGACTTTTGGTGGCGCCACAGAAGACCGCGGTCACCCGGTCCTCGCGGGGCAGGCGCAACAGGCGCGCACTGCGGTTGGCCAAGAGCAGGGCGACACCCAGCAGCAGGGCGCACAGCGCGCCGAGGAGCGCCAGTCGCGCCGGTGACACGCGCTGCCAGATGCCGGTGGTCATGCCCCGGCTGAACGCCGAGTAGACCACCAGCAGAATCGACCCCCGGTCGCAGACGCTGATCACAGCGCGGTGCCGGCCGAGCCAGTCGGAGATCCAGCGCCGCAGCATCTGCCCGGCGAGGAACGGCAGCAACAACTGGACGGCGATATCGCCGAGTTGGCCGAAGCCGATCGGAATGCCGCCGTCCTCGGAGCGCTGGATCAGCAGGACCGCCAGCACGGGGGTGAGGACGACGCCCAGCACTGTGGAGAACGACGCCGAGCACACGGCGGCGGCCACGTTGCCGCGGGCCATGGAGGTGAAGGCGATGGAGGACTGGACGGTGGAGGGCAGCACCGCCAGGAAGAGCACACCGACGGTGAGCTCGGCGCCGAGCATCCGGTCCGGCAACAGCGCGATGGCGAGTCCGACCAGCGGGAAGGCAATGAACGTCAGGGCCAGGACGGGCAGATGCAGCCGCCAGTGCCGTACGCCCTCCAGCGCGGCCGACGGGGAGAGCCTGGCTCCGTAGAGGAAGAACAGCACTCCGATCGCCACTTGGGTCAGCCAGGTGACGACCTCCGCCGCCTGCCGCTCGGCCGGGGCGAGGGTGGCGAAACCGATGACACTGAACAGCGCGACGATGTACCAGTCGACGCGGCCTGCCAGACGGCGGGCGCGGGTGAGGGTCCGGGACATGCGCTCCTGCCTTGAATCCGGTGGCATGGGACCCGGGTCAGGCCGAGGCCGGACCCGGGGAGAGGCCGGGGATCGCTTACGGCTCATGTCGCGGGGTGCGGTCCCCTCCTGGCGGCACCGGACGTCAGGCCGGCGCGTGTGCGTGGTGGCGGCTGATGTTCCTCTCCAGCAGGGCCAGGCACTCGGCGACACCGACGGTGTCCGGACCGGTCTGCGGGAGGCGGCCGTCGGCCTCCCGCAGCTCGGACAGTGCGCGGTCGATGGCGGTCTGGGCCGCGAACAGGCAGGGGGTGCTGTAGATGGCGACGTCGACGCCGAGTTCCGATAACTCGCTCAACGACAGCCGGGGCGACTTGCCGCCGGCGATCTGGTTGAACAGCAGGGGCTTGTCGCCGATGACGCGCCGTACCTTGTGGATCCAGTCGACGCTGCGCACTCCGTCCACGAGCACGACGTCGGCGTCAGTCGCGGCCAGCGCCTTGGCGCGGCGCAGGATCTCGTCCTCCTCGGTCGCGTCGGTGCGGGCCACCACGACGAGCTCATGGCGCGAGGTGAGAACCATGTCGAGCTTTTCCAGGTACTCCTCCAGTGGCAGCACCTGCTTGCCGTCGACGTGCCCGCAGCGCCGCGGGCGCTTCTGGTCCTCCAGGATGACACCGGAGGCACCGATCGCCTCCAGGCTCCGCACGACATGGCACGCGGTTTCCGGATCGACGTAGCCGTCGTCGATGTCCACGAGCAGGTGCTGTCGTGGGAAGGCCAGTCTCAGGCGCTGGACGAAGGCGACGATGTCCGGCCAGGCGATGAAGCCGATGTCGGGCAGCCCGTAGTGGGACGCGGCGAAGCCGAATCCGGAGACGAACATCCCGTCGTAGTGCCGGGCCGCGACGGATGCGGAGAACATGTCGAACACGCCGATCATGGGCGTGGTGCCGCTTGTGTCGATGGCATGGCGTAGCCGATTGGGGTGGCTCACGGTACCCTCCGGGGAACTGGTTGCGTGGCCTTTCCGCCGTGCGGCTGCCTGCCTGCGAAAGCCGTGGCCGCGCGGCGCGTTCCGCACCAGACAGGCCGGGCGCCTCTCTTCGGATGGGCGCCCGGTCCGCGCTGTCCAGTGCAATGGCGGCACCCTAAGAAGGTTTTTGCCGTATCACAACCATCCCTTGGGGATCGCAATACGGATATGGCCATCGCCCGACGCTGGTTCGGCACGATGACACGCGTACACGCATGGAACTGGCCGACACCCAATGGCAGGCCACGACGAGGATCTCGGCCTGGCGCCGCTTGTGGCTGGGAGCCTTGGCGGGCGGCCAGGGGCCGACGGCGGGGATCCGCGTGGCCAGGTCAGCCACGTCTGCCCAGGCCGCGAGACGCGTCAGCCAGCACTACCGTATCGATGGCTGGGCAAGCCGGAACATGCTGTCACGGCGGTAACCGTCCGTCTCGACGAGCGGCACCACTACGACATCGAGGTGGCATCCGGTGAGGTGTGCGTGCTCGCCCGCATCGGCCCGCTGCACACCGCGGTGGCGTCCCGGCCGGTACCCACCGGGTCCCTGATTCTGCGGATCGAGGTGGCCACCGTACAGGCCGTGAACGAGGCGCGTACCGGCCCTGACATCCTCTGCCTCGGCTTCGAGGAGCCGGACGGCACGTTCGTCGAACTCACCACCCTCGACGGCCGCTATCTGTCGACCGAGGTAGCGGGCGGCTCCACCGGCCGGGTCATGGGCATGTACGCCTCGGCGGGCACCGTGCACGTCGACTGGTTCGACTACGAGTCGCTCGGCCCCTGAAAGGACTGCTTCGGCGCCACCGCAGTGGTCCGGCGCGGAACCAGCGTAGGGGTGAGCCTGACCTGAACCGACGGCTTGTGGCGGTCGGCGATCCGGCCCAGCAGGAGACGGGCGGCGTTCCTCCCCACCTCGTGCCCTGCCTGGTCGACACGCGATCCCGACCGGGGCTACGAGGCCGGTTGAACCCCCGTGTCCACACTCCGGGGTCACCTCAGCCCAGTACTGTCGCCCGCGCGGCCGGCGCTGGTGTCGGTGCTTTGGTTTTCGGAGAGCCTCACCGACCGGCAGGCCGCCGAGGCTCGCGGACGAGTGGTGGCCGGGCCGGTCACGGTGTCCGTCGGCTGGATCACGGCGGCTGGGCAGGGCCCACCACTTCGATGAGCGGGGTCAGTAGTTGTCGAGGTCCTCGGCGAACGCGGTGGGGCCCGTGAAGTGCGAGGCAATGGCGGCACGCGCGGTCGCGATATTGGCGTCGTAAAGCGGGTTGTGTGTCAGGACGAGGGCTTTCGCGCCCGATCGCCGTGCGAGGAGGCCGACTTCGTCGGCGGTGAGGTGCTGCTTCGCGAAGTGCTTTTTGATGAACGGCTCCGCGTAGGCCGGGATGTCCGGGCGCGAAGCCTTCAGCCCCGCCATCGTCTGGTCCGGGTCCATGATCTCGCTCACCAGGAGGTCGGCACCGGCGGCCAGTCGCTCCACGTTCGAACTGGGGCCCGTGTCGCCGGTGTAGGCGATGGAGCGGTCGGGTGTGTCGAAGCGGAAGGACAGTGACTGAAAGCGTGCCGCTTGTGTGGATCCGGAATCGAAGCCGTAGTGCGAGTTGGTCGCGGCGGTCACGTGAACGGGCCCTAGCGCAAAGGTGGAGCCGTCCGTGATTTCGGTGACCTCGACGGTGGTGGGCGGCAGATCGGCGACTCGCCCATCCCCAGCGCGCATGAGTTCGGTCAAATAGGTGAGCGAGGAGTTGATCCGGTCGACCTCCTGCCTTGTGCCGGGTGGCCCGTAGATGGCCAGTTTTCCGGGAATGTGTTGCTGCAGGCGTCTGCCGATCACGCCATAGAGGCCGGCGGTGTGATCCACGTGCAGGTGGCTGAGAACGACCGTCTCGACAGCCTTGAGGTCCACGCCTGCCTTGCCGAGCTGGTCCACGGCGCCGTCCCCGGCGTCGACGAGGATCGCTTGGTCCGCATTGTGCAAGAGGTTCGCGGGCTGGGCCCTTCTCGGGCTGGCGATGGGGCCGCCCATGGTACCCAGTGTCGTCCACAGCATGTCGTGGTCGAGCTTGTTCGTGGTCGGAAGGACGGTGGTGACCAGGGGCGCTTCGTTGAGAGTGGTGACAAGCCAGCCTGCCCCGACGGCTGTGGCCCCCACCGCTGCCCCGGCCGTTCCGGTCAGGAATCCTCGCCGGGGGAAGCGCCGCTTCGTGGCCGCCGACCGGTTGCGGCCTTCACCGCTGCTGCCGGGAACCTCATCGGTGCGGCGTGGCAGGTCCGGGTCCTTCATGGTGATGCCTTTCTGATGAGGAGATCTGATCCGCTCTGCCCGGCCCAGCAGCGTCGCCTGCCGCGGTACTCGCCGCAGACGTCGGTGAAGCGCTGGACGTCCGGGGGACTGGCGATCGGCGAAAGCGGTGGCCCGGCGACGGTGTGCACGAATGACGTACTCGTTGTCCCAGGGCAAGCCGCGTCAATGATCCGAGAGAAAGTCACGGATCAGGCGGCCGCACTCGGCTGGCTCGTCCAGCCATGGCAGATGGCCACCGCCGGCAACGGCATGAAACTCGGCATCGGGCATTGCCTCACAGATTCGACGGCCCGTCTCGATGCTGCCCCAGGGATCGTTCGTTCCCCACAGGAACAGGGTGGGGTGCCGGATTCCGGCGAGTTGCGTGGGCCCTATCCGGATGCCGGGGCGTGATCCGAGCAGACGATTGACGCGGCGCATGAGCGTGAGGCTGGAAATCTTGTAGTGGGGCAGGTCCTGGAAGCGCACGTAGCAGTCGGCCATCGCTTCGGGGAGAGAGGCCACCGTTTCCGGTGAATGCCCCATGAAGGACAGCCCCTTGAGAGCTCGGTTGGCGCTGCGCGGCTTTGCCGCCTCGAACAGCAGGCTGCTGAGCACGGGTACGGTCAGCAGCCGCAGGGCGAGCGGAGGGGTGGTGTCCATCAGGTTTCCGGGGACGCCCAACAGCATGAGGGCGGAGACCCGTTCCGGCCGGTCCCTCGCGAACCAGAGGCTCCCGTGGCCGCCGATCGAGTGAGCAATGACCGGGACCTGATCGAGCCGGAAGTAGTCGAGTACGCTGGTCAACGTCTTCACAGCGAGTTCGCGGAAGTCGACGCGGCGGTGATCCATGCCGTCGCTCAATCCGCCGCCCGGCCTGTTGATCAGGATGACGCGGCATTCGGGGAGTTCGGCCACGAGGGGGGCGAGGGGGAAGCCGTCCCCGGTGTTGCCGGGTACGACGACCACTGGCCGGCCCGAGCCGAACGCGCTCACCCGGACCCGGAGGTCCACATCGGGGAGCCGGACATGGTGTGTCTCGGCCTTGAGACCGTAGAAGTCGAACAGTCGCCGTTCCGCGTCGAGTGCCGCGACGGCCCGCGGGTCGTCCGCGTCGACAGTCAGCGGTCCGCTCCTGGTTGTTGTCATCGTTCCTCCAGGTCCAACCACGTGCGGCCTGTTGCGCACACCACTTTGTCCGGGCGCACCAGCACGGTGCGCACCCGGTGGCGGATCAGCCAGCGCCCGACCGGGTCGTTGGGCCGGACCGCAACGACCGTCACGTCTCGCGGCATCGGCTGCTGCGGGTCCAGGGTGACGAGCGCGAAGCCGTCCCCGAGCCGGTCATCGAACCATCCCGCTTCGGTACGGGATTGGGGACACTGCCGCCCGACCACGGAGGGCCTCCGCCGGCCGTCGAGCCGCAGGCGCGGGGAGGTCGAACTCAGCGCAGCCTTGGAGACGGCCGGGATGCGGCACAGCGCGCGCACCACCTGACGCCGCAGTGCGGCGGTGTGCCCATTGCCGCCGGTCAGGGCCCAGCCGACCATAATGGCGGCACGGATCTGCTTGACCGCGTGTCGCTCTCGTTCGGCCTGATAGGTGTCGAGGAGCGTGTCGTCCGCGTCGCCGCGAAGGACCCGCTCGAGCTTCCAGACCAAGTTGTGGGCGTCGCGCAGCCCCGCGCCCAGTCCCTGGCCGATGAACGGCGGTGTCTGGTGCGCGGCGTCCCCGAGCAGGAAGACCCTGCGCTCGCGCCACCGCTCGGCCACCCTCGCCCGGAAGGTGTAGGTCACGCAGCGGACGATCTCGATGTCGTCGTGGCCGCTGGCGCGCATCCACGGGGCGATGAGTTCGTGGACGCCGGCCGGCGAGGTCAGGTGCTCGATGTCGTCGGTGTCGAGGACGCGGAACTCCCAGCGGTAGCGGTCGCCCACCAGATGCATGAAGGTTGCCGCGCGCTGCGAGTCGCAGACCTGGTGGACGCCGTCCCACATCGGCAGGGGTCGGCTGGAGCGGACGTCCACGACGAGCCAGGGCTCGGTGTAGCCCAGGTCGCGGACGCCGATGTCGAGCGCTGCCCGTACCGTGCTGCCCGCTCCGTCGCAGCCAAGGACGGCTCGTGCCTGTGTGCGGTGCGCGCCCGTGTCGTCCTGCCAGCGGACGGTCACGCCGTTCGGCCGGTGCTCCACGGCGGTGACCTCGGCGCCACGGTGCACGGTGACACGGGGGTCGGCCTCGACGGCGGCGAGGAGGACACGCTCGAGGGCGGGCTGGTCGAACATGGAGGCCTCCGGGTGGCCGCTCGGCCCGACTCGTGCGTCCCTGCGGAACTCCGCCATCGTGCGCAGGTCGGCGTCGACGAGGCGCAGCCCCGGCATCGGCCGGCTGATGGCGTGGAATGCGTCAGCGACGCCGGCCTCCTGGAGTATGCGCAGGACCTCGCCGTCCATGTGCACCGCACGGGGCAGCGGATAGGGGGTGGCGTGGCGCTCGACGATGAGACTGGAGATGTCGCGGCGAGCCAGCAGCAGCGCCGCGGTCAGCCCGATCGGCCCGGCTCCGACGATGGTGACGGGCGGTGTCATGTCGATTCCTTTTCGGTCTCCCCTTCGGGGACTTCGGGTTCCTCCTCGCGGACGAGGTGCCAGTGGACGGTGTAGCCGTCGAGGCGTTCGCATACGTGGTCGATCTCCGCGCGGGGCGCGACGACGCCGATCGAGATCTCGTTGTCCGCGGCACCGGGCGCGGCGAGGCGTGCTCGGCCGCCGAGGGCCGACAGTTCGGCGGCGACAGCCCTGCGGGCAGCGTCCGCCCGCAGTGCGGGCTTGAAGACCTTGCCCACCTCGGTGGTCGGGAGGCCGTCGATCACGATGACCTCCTTCGGCGCGGCGGCCGGCTCGGGGACGTGCTGCGCAGCCCACTGTCGGAGTTCCTCGCCGGTGGACCCGTCGGCTCCGCCACGCAGCGTGACGTAGGCGACGGGCACTTCTCCAGCGTGCCGGTCCGGCTTGCCGACCGCCGCCGCGCCGGTCACCGCCGGATGACTGAGGAGCGCCTCCTCGATGACGGCGGGGGCGATGTTGTGGCCGCCGCGGATGATGAGATCCTTGGCGCGGCCGACCAGCGTTACGAACCCGTCCTCATCGACGGAGCCCCGGTCGCCGGTGTCCAGCCATCCATCGCGTACGACGCCGTCGGCGTCCGGCCTGCCGTCGCGGAGGTAGCCGGCGAAGACCGTGGGCCCCGAGATCACCAACAGGCCCGGTTCGCCGGGTGGCAGGTCGCTCCACGCGCCCGTTGCGGGGTGCGTGTCGACGGCCTTGATCCGCTGGTAGGGCAGGCGTTGCCCGACCGTTCCCGGCCGGGCGTGCCCGGGCAGGGTGACGGCGCTGGCACACGTGGCCTCGGTCATGCCGTAGCCCTCGACCAGGTCCACGCCGGTGCGGGCGGCGAACTCGCGGCGCACGGCGTCGGGTAGCGGTGCCGCGCCGACGACGGGCGAGCGCAGGGTGGAGATGTCGGCGTTCACCGGCACCCGTGCGAGAGCGTCGTACACGGTGGGCACCGCGGACATCGTCGTGATCCGGTACCGGGCGACGAGCCGCCAGAAGGCCGGATAGAGCCCTGGGTCGCGGTAGCCGTCAGGCGGTCCCCACAGCACCATACGTCCCGTCAGTATCGGCGCGAGACAGGTGACGAGCAGGGCGTTGACGTGGAAGAGTGGGAGCGCCGCGAACATCGTGCCCTCGCTGCCGGACGCCGGGTGGGCGGCGAGTGACCACGCCATGGCCACCTCGTTGGCATGCGTGTGCACAGCGATCTTGGGGGTGCCGGTGGTGCCGCCCGTGTGGAAGTACGCGGCCGGATCCTCGGGCTGCGGCGGCCCGGACGTCGTCGCGGCGCCGGGGCTGTCCCGTACGGCTTCGCTCAGGTACGCCACGCGTACGCCGGCCAGGGCGGACAACGCAGGAGGCGATCCCACCGCGTTGTCGGGCCGCAGGACCAGCACGTCCTCGATGCCCGAGCCGGGGGCGAACTCCGTCACCGCCTGCCACACCCCCGCATCGAGCTCTGGGCCGGCAGTGATCAGGACCCGGGAGCCGGCCGCGGCGACGAGAGCGCCAAGCCGCTCCGTGCTCAGCGCCGGGTTGACGGGCGCTGACACGCCCACTGACTGAGCCGCGAGAGTGGCGCACACGACCCCCGCGGTGTTGGGGCTGACGATGCTCACGGCGCTGCCGCGGCCGACGCCCAGCCGCGCCAGCGTGTCGGCCAGGCGGACGACGTCGTCGCGGAGTCGGGCATAGGTGAGGGTCACCGGCGCGTCGATGTCGTCCATGGACGGCAGGACACCGACCGCCGTGCGTTCGGGCCACAGCGCGGCGGCGCGGTCCAGGATCTCCCAGGTGCTGCGGGGCAGCCCCCACTCGCTCAGTGGCACCGACTCGATGCGTCCGAGGTCGTCGGGCCCACGGTGGTCGGGAAGCCGCAGGCCGTCCGGTGCCATGCTCATCGGTGTTCCACCGCCGTGCGCTGGGTGCCCAGGTCGATCTCGTGGCCGTCGGTGGCGATTCCGGCCGCGATGACGTCGCCGTGCTGCAGGTACGCGGGGTTCTTCGCCTGACGACCGAGGAAGACACGCCACTTCACCGCGGGAGGCAGCAACGCGGCGGCGATCTCGACCGGTTTCGGTGGCGCCTTCAGGGCGGTGCCGCCCGGTGTGCCCGTGAGCAGCAGGTCCCCGGCCGTCATCGTCTGAAAGCGGGCCAGGAGGGTCAGGGCCCTCGCCGGCTGGACGATCATGTCCGCGACCGTGCGGTCCTGACGCAGCACGTCGTTGACCCACAGGCGCAGCCTGAGCCGGTTCATGTGCGTGAACTCGGACGCGTCGAGGAGGACGAGACGAGGCCCGACGGGAGTGAAGGTCGGATAGGACTTGCTCTCGTAGAACTGCCCCTTGGGCAGTTGGACGTCGCGGGCGCTGATGTCGTCGGCGATGACCAGGCCGGCGACGTAGTTCGGCAGAGTCGTCGGTGTGACGGCCGTGTTGAGGGGCAGGTCCGCGCCAAGGACAAGGCCGAGTTCGACCTCGTAGTCGAGCAGACGCACATGCGGAGGGCGGAACACCGTGGACCGGGGGCCCGTGATCGATCCCGACGCCTTGCGGAAGAACGTTGGGGCACAGTGTCCGGGGCCATGCCGGAGTCCTTGGCGTGGGAGCGGTAGTTGACCATCTGGGCGACCACCCGGCACGGGGCGGTGACCGGGGACAGCAGGTCCAGCTCTGCCGCATTCACCGCGCCGCCGGACTCGGCGAGACGCTTTGCGGTGTCGTCGACACCCTGGCGGTCGGTGAGGAGCTCCGCGGTGGTGCGCGCGGTGGTGGGTATCTCCAGGGCGCGGCCGGTCGCGGGGTCCTCGACCCACCAGTGGTCGGCGGTGCGCAGTACGGAGACGGTCATGGGGACATCGCCTTCATCAGGGCCAGGAGCCGGGCCGCGGTCAGTTCTGTGTCGTCGGCACGGAGCGCGGAGTACACCTCGCGCAGCTTGGCCGGGGTCGGAGCGGTGCCGAGGAATTCGCGGGTGACGGGCGGTCCCCACTGGGCGAGACCGGAGGCGGACATGGGTGCCCAGCCGGTCTCGACACCGGCGTCGAAGAGGTCGCCGTCGGCGAAGTGCTCCACCACGAGGCGGTCGGGATCCCGCCAGTAGTCGAAGATCTGGCTGCCCTGTATGTGCCGACCGATCCCCCACGACCTGCGGTATCCACGTTCGCCCAGGTACTCCCCGCCGGCTGCGACGGCGTCCAGGTCGGTGACCTGATAGGCCGAATGCACATAGCCTTGGCCGGGCCCCAGGTGCATGGCGAGCGTGTGGTGGTCGGCCGGCGTGCTTCCGCGGTCGCAGCGCAGGAAGGCCATCGTCGGCCCGAACTGCCGCTGCCCGGGCAGGAACAGGAAGTCGCTGACTATCAGCCCGAGGGTCTCGAGGTACCAGTCCAGCGCGGCCCGGAACCGAGGGGTTTCCAGCACCACGTGGCCCAGCCGCTGGACGAGTGCGGGCTCGCGTGGCGGGCGTTGCGCGGCATTGATCCGGCGGGGCACCGCCCCGGCATTGATGGTCAGTGCGCGCTGGCCGGGCAGGGAAGTGTGCGTGTCGGCGCCGTGCACCACACCGACGGGAACGCCGCTGGGGTCGACCAGGTCGACCATCGAGCCGGCGCGGCCTCGGCCCAGCGGACGCAGCCGCGCCCCGCGCTGCCGGACCAGCGTATCCAGATCCCGGCGATCCTCCGCCTGGAAAACCGGGCCGACGAAGCGGGAGACGGACCCCTTACGGATCACGATGGCGTCGGTGCCTGCGAAGGTGCCGCGCAGGCGCAGTTCGTCGACCGTGCGCTCCGACACGGTGAAGCCGAAGTCGCGCGCGAAGGTCTCCGCCCGGTCCAGGTCGGGCTTCTCGAAGCGGAGCCAGGCGAGGTCGCGCACCTTGACCAGCGGATTTCGGGCACGGCCGGGATGCTCGCCCTGCCGGGCGCCGTCCTCACAGTGCAGGCCGTGGTGCGCCGACGCGGGCGGATCCGGGGCACGGGGATCGGGAGTCATCGTCCGGGCCTCCTCAACTGGAGAGATTCATCGTTTCTGACGAAAGCATCAGCTTCGATGCGGGGCAAGTCAAGCGCTGCGAAGCTCAGGGTTGATGAAAACGTCAGTAGGATGCGTAGACTGCGGGTATGACCACGACCTCCGGCGCCGGCAGCACCCGTACCGAGCGACGCAAGGAGCAGACGCGCCGCAAGCTCGTCGACGCGGCACGCGCGATGCTGGCGAACGGCTCCGCGCATCAGGCGAGCATCCAGGAGATCACCGAGGCCGCCGACGTCGGATTCGGCTCCTTCTACAACCACTTCACGAGCAAGACGGCGCTGTTCGAGGCCGCCGTCGAGGACGTCCTGGAGGAGACCGGCGAGCTGCTGGACCGCCTGGGCAGCGCCCTGGGCGACCCGGCCGCCGAATTCGCTCAGTCCGTCCGTCTGGCGGCCCGCATCGGCCGGACTCATCCGGAGGTCGCCAGGATCCTCGTCGGCCACGCAATGTTCTACATGGATTCCGAGCGCGGTCTGGCCCCTCGCGCGTTGCGCGACATCAGGGCCGGCATCAAGGCCGGACGTTTCCGCATCGACAACCCCAAGCTGGCCCTGGCTGCGACGGCGGGAGCGCTGGTCGCGACGCTGCACATGACGCTCACCGACCCCGAGATCGCGGACGACGACACGGTCGGGGACCAGCTCGCCGAGAACCTGCTGAAGATGTTCGGCCTCCCCGGCGACGAGGCGCACGCCCTCGCCACCACGCCGCTGCCAGAACACTGACACCGGTGCGGTGACATGACCGCGCAGCGAACCCGGTCCTCCCGGACCGCATCACCTTCTTAAGGAGCGCCGGTATGAGCGGATGGCTGGACGTCCACGCCCATTACGTCACCGAGCGGTACAGCGAGGAGTGCGCCGACGCCGGGCACGGCAGCCCGGACGGCATGCCGGGCATGCCCCACTGGAGCCTGGACGCGGCCCTGGACGTGATGGCCGACTCCGGTGTGGCCGCCGCCGTGCTGTCCATCTCCTCGCCCGGCGTGCATTTCGGTGACGACAGCGTCGACAGGGACGCGCAGGCCCGGGACCTGGCCCGGCACGTCAACGAGGCCGGCGCCGAGATCGTGGCCCGCCACCCGAACCGGTTCGGGCTGTCCAGTGCGCTCCCGCTGCCCGACGTCGAGGGAGCCCTCGCAGAGCTCGTCCACGCCTACGACATGTTGCAGACCGACGCCGTCGCGCTGCAGACCAACTACCACGGCCGCTATCTGTCCGACCCGGCCTTCGCGCCGGTGCTGGCCGAACTGGACGCCCGCTCGGCGGTCGTTACCCTGCACCCGACCTCGCCACCGGACTGGCGACGCACCGCCCTGGGCAGACCCCGGCCAATGATCGAGTTCCTGTTCGACACTACGCGCTGCGTCATCGACCTGGCTCTGAGCGGCGTCCTGACCGACCATCCACACATCCGCTGGATCGTCCCGCACGCCGGTGCCGCCCTGCCCCCGCTGGTCCACCGAGTCACCGCGATGTCCGGGATGCTCGGCACACCGATTGATCCGACCGCTCTGCTCAACGGCCTGTACTTCGACCTGGCCGGACTGCCGCTCCCCATCGCTCTCGACGGCCTTCTCGCACTTGTACCGCCCGCGCGCCTGCTGTACGGAAGCGACTTCCCGTTCACCCCTGCCCCGGGGGTCACCGGCCTTGCCCAGGCCCTCCGCCACGCGCCTGCACTGCAGGAAGCACAACTCGGCCTCGAGGAGAACGCCCCTGCGGCGGAGCTCTTCCCACGGCTGCGCAAGGCACAGGCCGAAACCGCGCGCCCCGCGTGCTGAACTCACCAACGGTCGGCAGATGGCGCGACGTTGGGACTCTTTGCCATCGGCTCTGTCAGCGACCTCGTGAATGCCAAGGTCCAGCGGCTGCGCAGACGGGAATGCCCTGGGCTGAGGGATGTCTGCTTATCGGCCGAGGGCGTGTTCTTTCCCGGAACTGCAGGTGTGCGGGTGGAGAGTGTGCAGGCGCTCGTCGACGGGACACTGGTCCAGCTGTCCAGCACACGCTCGTCGGGAGCATGCCCGGACTGCGGTATTGCATCCCTCCGGGTCCACAGCCGCTACGGTCGGCAGCTGTACGACTGTCCCGTCGTCGGCAGGCCGGTGCTGGTGCACCTGACCGTTCGCCGGATCTTCTGCGATACCCCAACCTGCCCACGCACGACATCCGTTGAGCAGATCGGCGGTGTGCACGAGCCCTGCCAGCGTGCCAGTTCCGGCCTGTGCTTCGTGCTGCGTTCCACCGAGAGACGTCCGCAGCGAGCACAATCCGACCGTCCGCCGGTGAGGTGCTCGCGGGCAAACGGGCTGCGGATCTCGTCCCCGACCAACTCGTGGTGCTGGCCGTGACCGCCATCTGCGGGGTGCTGGGCGTCCCGTGGGCCCGGTCGGCCAGGACCGGTTACCGGCCCTGGCCGACCGGGCCCACGGCATCACCCCGTGCTCACCCGGGGAGTCCGCACGTCGCGCGAGGAACTCCGGGCCTGCGTGGCCGGGTTGGTGGTCGACGGCCACCACGCAGCGGACACGAGTTGCGGCTCCGCAGGCCCGATGACCTGTCGAGCGTTGTTTGAGGGTGCATGGGCGTTGCTTGATACGGGACTGACTGTCCCGGTCAATCCATGTCCATCTGCCAGTGGCGTGCAGCGCGGCGACCGGCGTAGCGTACCTTGCGGTTGGCAGCCTTCACCCACCCCTGCCATTCCTTATAGGCTGAGCGCTCCTGGGTGCGCGCACAGCATGCCCAAGGGGAGGCCATTCCGGTGACCGTGGCCCATCGGCAGCGGGTGCCGGTGTCCTGCCGGGGCGGGAGTGGCGGAAGGTCGCAGGGGCCGTGCCGGTGGTCATGCAGCGGCAGGCCACCATGCTCGCGGTGGCGTACCCACGAGGGTTTGGTCTTGTCCGTGCGGGACATCTCGTTCCTCCGGAACCAGCCGCCCGGGGTCCCGGGCTCTCCGGGCGGGCGGCTAGTGCAACCGCGTCATCACCATCACCTGCTCTGTGCTTGTGCCGAGCAACGTAAGCGTCGGCCCTGCTTCTTCCAAGACTACGGCTCGTCCTCCAGACTGCGGCTGATCTTCAGCCGTCAGCCGTCAGCCGTCAGCCGCCAGCCGTCAGTTGGTGGGGTGTGGGGTGGGTGGCGGTGCCGGGGTGGGTGTCCAGCTCATGATGTTGCGGAGGGTGCCGCCGAAGAGTGCGGTTTTCTCCGTTTCGGTGAGCTCGTCGCGGTCGAGCAGGTAGTGGAGTGCTTGGGCGTAGGAGTGGTGGCCGGGATACCTCGGCACTGGGTCGAAGCCGTGGATGCGTCCGGAGACCCGGTGCTGGTCTGTTCCCCACATGCAGCGGTCGGTTCCGAAGGCGTCGAGTACTTGTTCAAGGTGGGGCCGGATGTCGGGGTATGGGTACGGCGTGTCCGACAGGGTCGGTGCCCCGGAGAGTTTGACGGAGACATTGGGAAGGTCGGCGAGGGCCAGGAGTTGCCTGAGGTCGCGCCACGGGGGATCGTCGGGTGGCATGAAGGGTGGCTGGTTGAGTCCGAGGTGGTCGATGATCAGTGGCAGGGTGGGGTACGCACGCGCTACCGCCGCTATGTCGGGGAGGTGGCTTGGGCTCAGGACGCATACGGGTAGGCCGTGTTGTTCGGCTGTGCTGAGCAGGCGGTCGTAGGCGCCCGCCCGCAGACGCTCGACGTTGCCCGGGGCCAGGCCGTGGTGATGCGAAGACCCAGGACGCCCGGGGTTTTTCGCGCGCTGGCTATCTGGTCGGTGATGTCGGGTGCGGTCTCGTCGTATACCAGGACGGTTGCGAGGCGGTCGGGGTGCCGGGCGGTGGCGGCTGTGCACCAGTGAGCGGGGGCCGCGTGCGGGTCGCTGATGATGACGGCGGCGTCCACGCCTGCGGCGTCCATCTGTCCGAGCAGGAGCTCGGTCTGCAGGTCTAAGAAGGCTTCGTCGCCGTGTTTCCACTGCGACCATGGCCGTGGGAGGTGCAGGTGGGCGTCGATGATTTCCACGGGGGCATTCCTCCTGGGGAGGTCCGATCGAGGTCAGGCACGCGATGTGTGCCGTGTGGTTCAGGTGAGGTCGGTCAGTGCCGGCGCGACGAGGGTGAGCTGGTGGATGCCGGGGGTGAACTCGGTGCCGAGGGGCAGGAGCAGTGTGACGTGGTCGGCGCCGGCGGCCAGGTGCGCGTGTACCTTCGCGGCGATCGTGTCGGGTCCGCCGTGGGCGACGAGGGCGTCCACTACGCGGTCGCTGGCCTGGATGCTCTCTTTTGCCGGATAGCCGAGTTCGGCCAGGCCGGCCCGGAAGGTGGCGCTGGTGGACCAGGTGGTCACCACCTGCCGGGCCCTGGCCCGTGCCCGGTCGTGGTCGTCGTCCACGACCACGAGCTGGCCGACCACGAGCAGTTTGTCCGGGCCGAGCAGTTGCCGGGCGCGTGCGGTGTGCTCCGGTGGCTGCCCGGCGGGCAGCGCGCCGTCGGCGATTTCGGCGGCCAGCTGGAGCATCTTCGGCCCGTTCGCGCCGAGGATCCGCGGGTAGGCGGCCTCCGGCGCGGGTGGCCGGGTGTGGTTGTCCATGCCGGTGACGTAGTCGCGCAGGGTGGCCAGTGGCCTGCCGAACCCGCGGCCGACGCTCTCGGCCTGCTGCCGGTAGCCGACTCCGAGGCCGAGGGTGAACCGGTGCGGATGGGCTTGTGCGAGGTAGGCCGCGGCGGCGTGCGTGGTCTGCGGCGGCCGTGCCCAGATGGTGGCCACGCAGGTGCCGAACGCCATCTGTTCGGTAGCGGCCAGCAGTACGGACAGTTGCGTGAGCGCGTCCTTGCCGATGACCTCGTTGGTCCAGGCGGCCCGGTAACCGGCGTGTTCCAGCTGCCGGACCCCGGCCCGCTCTTCGCCGACCGAGGCTGTAGCGGTCGACGAGACCGGCAGGCATACGCCGACCGGTCCCAGCGTTCGCCGCGCACTGTCCACGACCGCGGTGGCTCTCATGGTGGTCTTCATGGTGAAATTCGCCGCTCGGTGTGCGTCAGTGGGTGAAGTAGTGGCCGGCGTCGAGGTCCGCGAGCAGTCCGGGACGAGCCGGGTGCCACTCCATCAGTTTTTGGGTGAGGGCGCTGGAGGCCGGTGCGTCCATCGCGAAGATCGGACCGAGCCAGCCGAAGTGCTCGGCAGCGTGTTCCACCGGGATGGACGCGACCGGCAGGTTCAGATGGCCGCCGATGCGCTCGGCGATCTGGCGCACCGGGATGCCCTCATCGCCCACCGCGTGCAGCAGGCCGCCCGCGGGCGCCTGCTCCAGGGCCAGCCGGTACAACAGCGCGGCGTCCAGCCGGTGCACGGCCGGCCACGCGTTTGCCCCATCGCCCGGATACGCCGACACCCCCGCTCGCGGGCTATATCGATCAGCCGGGGGACGAAGCCGTGGCGGTCGCCCTCGCCGTGCACCGACCGTGGCAGCCGTACCACCGAGCCGTGCACGCCGCGGTCGGCGAACGCCAGCACCGCCTCCTCCGCACCACCCCGCGCCGCGGCGGGCGTCCCGGGCGCGGGGATGGTGTCCTCGGTCGCTGTCCCGCCCGCTACGCCCGGGGTGCCGGAGCTGATCACCAGGGGGCGATCGGTGCCGGCCAGCGCCTGCGCGATGGTCTCCACGGCGCGCAGGTCCACCGCGACGGAGGTGTGGAAGTCGGAGAAGTCATGGATGAACGCGGTGTGGATCACGCCGTCGGCCGACGCCGCTCCGGCGCGCAGGCTGTCCAGGTCCTCCAGGGTGCCGCGGTGCACCTCGGCCCCGGTCGCGGTCAGCGCGGCAGCGGAGGCGTCCGACCGGGCCAGACCAAGCACCTGATGCCCGGCATCCAGCAGCTCCCGCACGACCGCGGCCCCGATGAAGCCGGTCGCACCGGTGACGAATACGCGCATGGGTCTCGGACTCCTTTGGCCAGGTGAGTTGTCAAGCCGGCCCCGGAGTAGGTGCCGGGCCGGTACGTCCACCCTGCCCCCGCACGACCTCCCCGATCCAATGAAACCTCCGTAACCCGCAATACGGCATGAGCATCACCCCAGCTCACCAACCCGTGCATGACGTGGCCGAGGACTATCCTGGGGCATGCCCGACCTGCCGACGGCCGTAGACCTCGACCTGCGGCTGGTGCACAGCTTCACCGTCATCGCCGAACACCGCCATTTCGGCCGCGCCGCCGAAGCCCTGCACATCACCCAGCCGTCGCTGAGCCGTCAGATCCACCGCCTGGAACAGCAACTCGGCGCCCGCCTCCTGCACCGCACTCCGCGAGGCAGCCGCCTCACCGAGGCGGGCCAGGCGTTCCTGCCACAGGCCACAGCGCTGCTGCGCGCCGCGGCTGAGGCCATCGCGCGCGCGAAGGCCGCGGCCCAGCCCAGTCGCATCACCGTCGGCTACACCACCGGCCTGATCGTCACACCCGCCGTACGCCAGATGCGCCACCGCCACCCCGACGCCGATGTGCGCGCCCAGCACGTGGCCTTCCACGACGTCCCAGCCGCGCTGCTGGAATACCGGGTGGACGCGGTGGTCAGCCGGCTGCCGTTCCCCACCGATCAGCTACACGTCACCGTTCTCTACGACGAACCACGCGTCGTGATCCTGCCACTGGACCACAGACTGGCAGGCAAGGAACACCTCACCCTCGACGACATCGCCGACGAACCCCTGCCCCGACTGCGTGACTCCGATCCGGCCTGGAGCGCCTACTGGCGCATCGACCCCCGCCCCAACGGCCGCCCCGCGCCCGACGGTCCCCTCATCGACACCATCGAGGACAAGCTCGAACTCGTCGCCGCCGGGCAGGCCGTGGCCATCTTCGTCGGCCACCGCGCCCAGGCACTGCGTCCCGACCTCACCTCGATTCCCCTCGACGGCGTCGAACCGGCCCACGTCGTACTGGCCACTCGCGCCGACGACCGCAGCCGCCTGGTCGCCGCGTTCCGCAAGTACGCCCACACTCACCTCGGCAGACCGGACTCGGCCGAACGCACCCGGTCCTGACACGTGTTCCAGACGGGCAACCGGGCAAGCCCGCCTCCGCCTCGCGCAGGGTGCGGAGCAGGTGAGTGGTGATGCCCCACCGTGTGATCAGTAGGCCCAGGTGTGTCAAACTGCTTGATATGCGTGAGTATGAAGATCAACCACTGGGCTTCCTGCTCTACCAGGTGATGGCTGCACTGCGTCCGCTCGCGGCCGCGGAGCTCCAGCCGCTCGGCATCGGATTGCCGGAGTTCGTGTGCATGCGCAACTTGTCCATGTTTCCGGCTCAGTCCAACGCTGAGCTGGCCCGCCATGCCGGCGTGTCGCCGCAGGCGATGAACAAGGTCGTGCGGGATCTCCAGGAGATGGGCGCGATCGAGCGGCCGACTGCGGTGTCATCGGGCAGGAGCCTGCCCGCCCGGCTGACGCCCAAGGGCAGGGCCCTGTTCAAGCGGGCCGAAGCAGCGGTGCGCGTCGCCGACGACCGTCTGATGACCCACCTCGCGTCCGGCGAGCGACATGAGCTCAAGAAGCTGCTCCATGCGATCGATGCGCGCAACGTCGGGAGTGGGGTATCGACGGCTCGGTCACGCTGAAACGTAGCGCAGTAGCGCCCATGCTTCGCGAGCACAACGAGGCGTCGGCCTCCGGTACCGGCGTGAATGACGATGCGGTGCGGAGTGGTCCGACATCGGGGAGGCCCGGAGGCGGCTGATTTCGTTGGGCGCGTCAACGATGGCGACCACGCGGTGCCTACTGTGCGACGCGAGGCCGCTGCGTGCCACGACCGGGACCCGCTGTCATGCTTCGTCGACGACGGTCAGTTCGCGCCGACGGGTGCCCAGCCGCTCGGCGCCCGTCTCGGTCACGACGACGGTGTCGCCCCAGGTGACATCGTGGGTTCTCGGGGAAGGGACGGGAGCCTCAGGCACCTCGGAACGGCTTGAGGATGAACGTGGTGTTCGCCGTGATCGGCAGCTCGGCTATGTGGGACCGGATGCCATCGCCCTCGCCGTGGTGCCGGCCATGTGTGTGGTGTCCGTGTCCGCGACCAGCAGTTGAGCGAAGAGAACGGCTGAGATGCGGCGGAGGTGCTGGGCCACCGGTCGCGTTCGAAGGAGGTTCGCCCGGATGAATGTCGTTGCCGACATCGTGAGCGCCAGCAGTGCACTCGCGACCGCCGGACAGGAGCATTGATCGCGACCAGGGACCTGGGCCGAGCGCTTGCCGAGGGGCTCGGTGACGCCAACGCGATACTGATGCCGCACCACGGTGCCGTGACCGTTGGCCCGGACATCGGGACGGCCGTCATGTACGCGGTGCTGCTCGAACGCGCCTGCCGCACCCAGCTCCTCGCTGGGCGCCCGGATCGTCCTCCAGTTACACGGGGGTGCGGGCGTAACTCTTGCGATGATCGTCTGCATGCGCGACACCAGGCTTTCGCGGTTGTCGCGGGTGGATTCGCCCGGCAGGCGCTCGGAACTGCCATTGGTGTGGGTGTTGGCGGTGTCGATGAAGTTGTCGCCGTGCTCGACGTAGAGGTCGAACGGGTCGCGTGCCTCGTCCCGCTCCGCCTCGGGATCCCCGAAGGCTCGGTTGAGCCGGCGATCGCCGGAGCGCACGCGCCGCGGCTTTCCGGCGGAGGATCGGCTCCGGAGCACCACGCCGTGGTCGAGGTCGTCGTGACCACGGGCGCGGCGCGTCTCGTTGAGCTCGGCGGGGCGCGTGCCGGTGGGTGCGGGTGACGCGAGGCGGTGACCATCAACTAGGTAGACATAGATCAACTAAGTTGATAGTAATGTCGCGTGGTCCTCGCCGCACACCGTCGCACCCCGGTGGCAGACGTCGTGGGCGGGATCAGGCGGGGTCCTGGAGGCGTGGCACGCGCACTCGGCACCGAATCGCGGATTTGCCACCTCGGAGCGTTGTCCGGCGCCACGGGGGATGCCGCGGTGGAACCGCCCATATTCCGAGACGAGGAGGTCTCCATGAGGGGCATCGAAGACGTGATGGTCATCGGATCCGATCGGCCACTGCGCAGCATCGACCGTGACGAGCATCTGCTGCTGGCGTCTCCCTACCCGAGCAAGCTACCGATCAAGCTGTGGAATGATCACGAGCTCCTGCCCGTCGTTCACTTCCCGCAGAAGTACGTCGAGCAGAAGTTCGCGCCCCCACGCGGTGTATACGAGAACGCCCAGCTCCGGGTCGAGTGGCAGGTCCTGAACGGTCGTCAGCCGTTCTACCACCGCAACTGCGATGTCGATGAGATCTCGTACCAGATCGATGGTGAACGGACGCTGATGACCGAGCTCGGGGTCATCGAACACCGGCCGGGCGAGTTCTCCCGGATCCCGCGCGGGGTCGGCCACGACAACTACGGCCGCAAGGAGAGCCACCTCCTGTTCTATCTGCCCGCGCCGGTCGACGAGCTGGTCGAGCCGGTCCGCACGTCGCAGCCGGTGATGCCGCCGTTCCCCGGCTGGGAGCCGGGCGAGGTCAATGAGGCCGTCACCCAGTGCATGGGGACGGTTGGCCACGACATCGCGGTGTTCCCCGCGGACGAGACGTTGCTCCTAGAGCGCGTGCGCGCCGAGCCCGAGCGGATGCGGGTGCACTCGATCGGTGGCGGTGTCGGCACCACGTGGATCTACGCCACACCGACGATTCGACTCGGATACGTCAACATGACGGCCGGTGACGGGAGCCGGCGCTACCGGCGGACGCTCGACGCCGACGAGATCCAATACCAGGTCTCCGGAACCCGCACCCTCGCGACCCAGCGGGGCATCGTCGAGCTGCATCCGGGCGACTTCGTGCGGATTCCGCTCGGCCTGGCCCACGCCGGCATCCCGCACGAGCGGTCGACCCACGTCTCGCTCTTGTCGCACCTCGAACTTCCGCAGGTCATCGAAAGCACGCGCACTGCGGATCCCTACTCACCCGAGCGGTTGGCCGCAGCCGTGGAAAGGAGCCAGACATGAGCACAATGCTCGCAGCGCGGGCCTACGACGCCGAGAGTGCCCTTGTCGTCGAGGAAGTGCCGGTTCCCGAGCCGACTTCCG
Source organism: Streptomyces violaceusniger (assembly GCA_005405945.1). Lineage (GTDB taxonomy): Bacteria > Actinomycetota > Actinomycetes > Streptomycetales > Streptomycetaceae > Streptomyces > Streptomyces violaceusniger. The sequence goes on along the minus strand of BJHW01000001.1, from coordinate 519,055 downwards.
GCGAAGTGATCGTCAAGGTCGAGTCCGCCGGCCTCGCTCCCGGGATGATGTCGTTGCTCACGATGGGGGCCTTCAAGCAGCTGCCAACGATCCTCGGGCACGAGATGGCAGGCACCGTTTCGGACGTTGGCCCCGACGTACCGGGCTTCACTGGAGGCGAGCGCGTCCGGGTCCACCCCCAGCTCACCTGTGGCCGCTGTGTCTACTGCCGGTCCGACCGCGAGAACATGTGCGCTCAGTACGCGGTGATCGGCCACGCGGCGTTCAGCGACGGTCCGCTGCCGCTGTACGAGCGCTACCACGACGGAGGGCTGGCCGAGTACGTTCGCGTCCCGTTCTGGCTGCTCGACAGGTTGCCCGCCAACGTCAGCTTCGACATCGGCGCGAAGGTCCACGACCTGGGTAACGCCGTCCGCATACTGAAGGAGTGCCACCTGCCACAGGCTGCGACCGTGGTCATCACCGCGGCGACCGGCACGATGGGCACCGCGAGCGTCAAGTTCGCCAAGCGGTTCGGCATTGGTCGGCTCATCTTGGTGGGCCGCAGTGCCGAGCGTCTCAGGGACGTCGAGAAGCTGGCGGAGGCCGACGGCATCCCCGTCGACTCCATCGCGATCGAGAATCTGCCCGAGGGCTGGGAGGCCGACAGTGGCCTCACTCGCGCGATCCGGTGTCTGGTTCCGCAGGGCGCCGACGCTGTCCTCGACTACGCGCCGGCCGGCCCGATCACCGCTCACGCCATGGCGTCCCTGGCCACGGGCGGCGTTTTGGCGCACATGGGCGGCAACACCGTCCCGGTGCCGATCCCGCCGATCGCGATCATGGGCAACTGCTGGCGATTCGTCGGCACCAAAGGCAATACGCGCAACGACGTCGTGGACGTGCTGAAGCTGCTCGAGATCGGTGCCGTCAACGTCGACGACCTGATCACGCACCACTTCACGCTCGCCGAGACCGTCACGGCGATCCAGGAGATGCAGCGGCGCACGAAGCCCATGTGGATGACGATCGTCCACCCGTAGTGGACCGCTGGCGAGGAATCCCACGATGGAGCTGACGCATGACGGGCACGCGTGCGTGCTGGTGGAACTCTCGACCGGTGACGACATCATTCGCTTCCTTCATCACACACGCGCACGCGGACCACGTGGACGGCGAACGCCTCGGCAAGCTATTGGCCGACAACCCCGCGGCCGAGCTCGTGCTCAACGCTCACACGCAGGCATCCCTCGCGGGGCTCTGGGACGTCGCACCACGTCGGATGCGCGTCGTCGGTCCCAAGAGCACGTTCGTCCTTCGAGGTGTCAAGGTCGAGGTCGTCGGCGGTGACCACGCGTGTATCCACGCCGCCCTCCCGACCGTGCCCAACAACGGGTACATCATCGACGGCGGCCTGCACCCTGGTGACGCCCCGGCTCGCCGTGCCGGTCCGCCAAGCCGGCCTCGCCCCGGTCCACCAGAAGATGCATGGCGGGCTGCTGCGTGACCTGGCGCCGGATGGGACCGAGATCGCGGTCCTTGAGCACGGGGTCCCTCAGGACGTTCCTCCCGGCGTGGAAGAAGACGTCATCGAGGTATGGCGCCTGGACTCGGAGGTCATGAAGACGAAGGTGGGGAACATCTCCCAGCAGCTGTACCGCGGAGCGGCCGGCCGCGTCGTCACCAACGTCGCCGCCTGGGAGTCGGCGAAGGACTTGCGGAACGCCTTCATGAGTCCCGAATTCCAGGCACTGCTCCCGGCCTACCCGGACGGATCAGCGGCGTACCCGCACCTCGTGCGGCCGGTGGAGGTGCCCGGGGTCTGCCTGGGCGCACCGTGGGACCGGGAGCGCACCTTGGCGGTGTGGGAGTCGGCTGCCGCCGACGCATCCGCGATCGAGTACGCCGACGTGTGTCCTGACGTTCCGCTCGCCGAGCAGCTCCGGGCCGCCCATGGTGCCTTCACGCTGCTGGGGATCTTCGTCGTTCCGGATGGCGCGGTCGGCCAGGCCATCCACGCGTACCAGAAGACCGGTGTGCACCTGAAGGGCCGCAGCGGGTTCATTCAGGCCCAGCTCTACCGGGGCATCGAGAGCAGCAACGTTCTGGTCGACCTGGCGGTCCGGGAGACCGCGGGTGCCCTGCGGGACGCCCTCTCCGACCCGGGCTTCCAGGCCGTGCTCGCCCACTACCCTGCGGGAACGCGTTGCTTCCGACACGTGCTCCGCCGCGCCGCCGTACCCAACGTCTGTGTCGACTAAATTCTGCCTTCAGATGATCTCGGATGGTGGATCACATGCCATCCCGCCTCGCTCCTGCTGTGGGCGTGACATGTGATGACCAACTTCCCGGCACCCCTCGGCTATCAACTTCACCTCAGCACGAGGAGTGACCGTGTCCAAATCTGAACCGACCGTCGCGGAGATCGAGGCCGAGGTCGTCGAGCTGCTGCGCACCGAGGAGCTCTCAAGCCTGGCCACGATCGACGCCGACGGGTTTCCGTCCTCGGCGGGGGCCGACCGGGTCAGCGCGAAGTTGTCCAGGATCGCGCAGTGGCGGGCGTAGCCGGGCAGGGCAGGCAGATCCCAGTCATCGTGCTTGAGGGTGTCCGCACAGCGACTGCGGAAGCGAATGACGGCAGCTCAATTCCACGCTGAGCAAGTAGAGTTGGGGCTGAGGTGTAGCAGGTCGGGGCTTCGCCAGAGCGCGGGCCGGACCGGCTCCTGCCTGGACAACGCCGTGACGCCTGCCGGACGACGGGTGTGGCTGGACGACTCGCGCAACGTGGTCCCGGCGTAGCGCCCACTCGACGGGGAGCCGGCGGGCACAGCGGGCACTCGGCTCGTCCGCGAGGTCTGAGCCCTCGCGGCGCGGCAGGGCAACAGCGACGACCGTCCCAGCGGCGAGCGTGAGCGACGGCCGTCGCCGGGAGCCTCGGCGCTCCGGCAGCCGCTCTTCGTCGAAGTGCTGGCCAACCGCCGCCCGCGCAGGCCATCGGGCTGACGGGGAATCAGGTGGTGACGGTGAGGAGCGCCGAGCCGGTGAGCTGGTGCGCCGGGTTCTCGGCGTACAGCCGGAAGTAGACCGTCCGGCCCGCGGCCAGGTGGAACGTGAACGAGTTGCCGGTCAGCAGCGGTCCCGACGCCCGGACGAAGCACGGCCCGTCGGCGGTCGAGGGACCGCTGCAGAACCCCTCGCGGTAGCCGGTCGTCACCGTGTCTGCCGAGTCCTTCGGGTCCCAGTTGACGGTCACCTGCTCGGTCGCCGCGTCATAGGTGTACGTCAGGCCCGTCGGCGCCGGTGCCGACGCAGTTTGGGTGACAGCGGTCGGCGCTGCCACCGCCGGGACGGCGGTGGCTCCCCCTGCTGCCGCCAGCGTGATGGCCACCGCCGCCGCGCGGCCGGCGATCCGTAGGCGGTTTCTCATATCCCCTCCAGGATGTTGATCGATTCGAGGGGCGGAACGGTATGCGATCAACCCCCTGTCTGGATGGCGCGCAGCGGGCGGGGGAGTGGCGAACACCTGAAGCTTTGCCGTGCCTGGTCCGTATTGGCTGCCCCAACCCCGGACGACTGGTCAGCAGCCTCGCCCCGGGCACGCGGCCCGTACCGGGCGGAGTGTGTGCCCGTGCGGCGAACCACAGCCGGTCCGTTGACCACAGCCGGTCCGTTGACTCACGGCGTGGCCGAGGTGAGGCGCTGACGTCGCTCACCCCTACCGTTCACGTTGGCCCCACGGTGCGGGCAACCTGCCTGCACGCGCTTGTCACCTGCGAACAAAAGCATTCTCCTGCCCACCTCCGGAAAGGCATTCATGTCTCACGCGCGCAAGGCATTCCATAAGCGCTACTTGACGATCACCGCATCCGCGGTGGTCATGGCCGCCGTCGCCGCGCCCGCTCAGGCGGGCCCCACCCCGACGGTCGCCGAGGTCGCCGCCAAGGCCGAAACGCCCAGCATGTTCGATGACGCGGCGGGCGGCGAGTCCAGCGCTGACGACCCGGCGATCTGGCGTGACCCCAACGACCCGGCCAAGAGTCTGGTACTGGGCACCGCGAAGGTCGGCGGTCTGCGGGTATACGACCTCGCGGCACACGAGGTCCAGTCACTCCCCGCTCCGAATGCGCCCAGCGCCGAGGACAAGCCGGGCCGCATCAACAACGTGGACGTCATCGACGGCGCCAATCTGGCCATCGCCACCGACCGCGGCCGCGACAAACTGGTCATCTACAGCATCGACCGCAGCCGTGCGGAGGGCCCCGTCAAGGACGTCACCGCCGAGAAGTCCGCCCCGTACATCTTCTCGGCCGACCAGGACGAGGTGAACAAGCAGGCCACCGCCTACGGGCTGGCCTCCTGGAAGGACAAGAAGACGGGCCGGATCTACGCCGTGGTCACCCAGGAAACGGCCAATCAGGTCGCCCTGCTGGAGCTGACGAAGGAAGCGGACGGCGACTACGGCTACCGCAAGATCCGCACCATCGGCTTCCCCACCACCTTCACCCTGCCCAACGGCAAGACGTGGACCCCCTGCGAGGACCCGGGCGAGCAGCCCTACCTCGAGGGCATGCGGGTCGACCCCGCGAACGGCATGCTCTACGCCGGCCAGGAGGACGTGGGTGTCTGGCGGTTGCGCGCCGATCTCACCGGTGAGCCCACCTTGATCGACAAGGTCAGGGACTTCGGTGTCCCATACACCCAGGATCCCGCCACCGGGGAGTGCACCCCCGGCGAGGACCCCGGCTTCGGCGGGGACCACCTCACCGCGGACGTCGAGGGCATCACGCTGCTCGACCGGACGGGCGGCGGTGGCTATGTCGTCGTCTCCAGCCAGGGCGACAGCACCTTCGCGATGTACGACCGTGACCCGGCCAAGGGCACCCCGTTCGTGAAGAGCTTCCGGGTCGTCGCGGGCAAGGGCGCGGTCGACGGTGCCGACGGCACCGACAGCCTGGACATCGTCAACCAGTCGTTCGGTTCGGCATACCCGCATGGGCTCGCCGTGATCCAGGACGCCCCGGACACCCCCACGGTGACCGGCGACGACGGTGAGCCCCGGGAGGGCTCCAACTACAAGTACGTGGACCTGGGCGACCTCTCCACCGCCACCGGACTCAGCTTCCGCTGACGGCGGGCGAACCCGACCGGTGCCCCTCGGTCCGCGATCGCGGACCGAGGGGCACCGCTGTGTCCTTGACCGACAAGGCGATCGCCCGCATCAGGGAGCTGATCCAGTCCGGCGAACTGCCGCCGGGCGCCAAGCTGCCGCCCGAGCAGCAGCTGGCCACGGAGCTCGGTCTGTCCAGACGCGGGATTCAGGAGGTCCGGTGCTTCGGGGCGGCGCCGTTCGGCGCCAACGCGGAGTGCCCGGCGTCGGCGCGCAGCCCGGGTTCGATGCCGGCCTGTTCCATGACCTGGCGTGCCGCCGACGGCCAGTTCCCGCCGCTCACCTTGACGTTGCCGCTCAGGACGTTGTTGTGCGGAGCGCCGGTCGCCACCTGGGTCGCACCGGTGTTGTACCAGTTCTCCGAGAACGTGCTGTCGTTGGTGTTGTTGGTTCCGCTGGCGTTGGTGAAGGCCCACACGCCGGCGTCCTGGATCACGTTGTGCCGCAGTGTGACGTGGCGGGAGCCCTCGTCCAGGTAGAGGCCGACGGTGTTGCGGTTGTCGTAGATGTAGTTGCCCTCCATGACGGTTCCGGGGCTCGCCGACAGGTTGTACAGGCTGCCGCCGTCATGGAAAACCTTCTTGGTGCCGTGGATGAGGTTGTAGCGGACGACGTTGTCCGAGAGCGTCGTCGGCGTGGTGTAGACCGGTTGGTAGTTGTACAGGCCGCGGTTCTTGTAGTCCGTGCTGCCGCCGGGGTCGTTGGCGCCCCAGCCCCAGCCGACGTCGATGCCGTCGTAGGCGAGGTCGGAGACCTCGTTGTGCTCGATCACCGCGTGGGTGACGTAGGTGGACAGGATGCCGGACATGTCCTTGTAGTCCTGGGCGACCTTTGTCACCAGGTTGTCCGTGATGGTGATGTCCTTGTTGACCATCGCGGGATGTGACGGGTGGTGGGCGTCGGGCTGCACACCGCCGGCCACGATGCCCGCTCCGGAGCTTTCGACGAAGGTGTTGCCGTGGACGGTGATGCCTGATGTGCCGAGGCCGAGACCGGAGGCGTGGGCGTTCGCGTCGTTGCCGATGCCGAGGGCCACCTGGCCCAGATGGGTGAAGGTGTCCCCGGTGAAGGTGATGTCGCTTGCCGCCGAGACCTGCACGGCCGCCGGTATCTGGTGCCAGCCGTTGCGGGTGCCCTCGAACAGCGGGCAGCCGGACTGGCAGGACGTGAGGACGTCGGCGGGTTGGGGGTACGCGGACGGGATGAAGGTGCCGTTCTGCTGGTTGGCGTAGCCGGTCGAGGTGCCCGGCTGGAGCCAGGTGGAGTACTCGAAGCGGACACCCTCGATGGTGATGTTCCGGGCCGGGTTGTCGTAGGTGCCGCCGATCTGCAGCAGCGAGGTAAGCTGCGGCAGTTCGATGTCCCTGTCGTTCGGGTCTTGGCCGGCGGGTGCCTTGTAGTAGAGGAGGCCCGCGTCCGGGTCAAGGTACCACTGGCCCGCGGTCTTGAGGAAGGAATAGGAGTTCTCCAGCAGGAGGGTGCCGCCGGCGAAGGGTTTGGCGAGGGTGTCGTAGCCCCAGTTGTTGTTGTTCCAGGCCGGTTGCTGCATGGCGATGGTGGTGCCGCTGATGCTTCGCACGGGCGCGTACCGGTCGGTGAAGGAGTTCTGGCTCTCCACTTCGATGCGGTCCTGCCGGGGCAGTGAGGCGAGGTAGTTCAGCGCGGGATTGACGATGGTCAGCCCGGTCTGTGTCACCTTCACGTCATTGCGCGAGATGGTGATCGAGGCGCGGGGCGCGAGGGTGCCGTCCACATAGAGCTGCCGTGAATCCTTGCCCGTCGGCACCTGTGCGACGTAGATGTTCGACGCCGCGTTCTCGAGCCGCCAGCCGGTCACCCGTCGGCCGCCGGACACGACGGGTGTCTCGCCGGGCTGCGCCCGCCAGGTGACGGTGTGGCCGTTGCGGCCCGAGTCGGCGCTGCTGAGCTTCCAGGGTTTCGCCAGGTGGTAGGTGCCGCCGGACAGCTCCACGACCACGTCGGAGGTGTCCGACAGGTCACGCGCGAGGCGCTGGGCCCGGTCGAGGGTGGCCACGGGGTGGTCTGCCGTGCCCTGGTTGCGGTCGCTGCCCCCGGGGGCGACGACGACCGTGGCGACACGGGGGCCGAGGCGTTCGCGGGAGCCGCGGCGAGGCCGGTGAGGGCGGTGGCGGCCGCGGCGAGGGCCGCGAGGGCCATTCCTGGATATCGATGCATGACTGGTCCCGGGGTTGACGTGGTGGAGTCGGTCGGCGACGGCCGGTCCGTTCCGTGCGGTGGGGCGAGTGGGTCAGGCGCGTTCATGACGTCGCCCCGGGGTCGTGTCCGCGGAACGGCGTCCGGTAGGACGGCGGCCGGGTGCGCAGGTCGAGCTGGAGTGTCAGGCGGATCCGGGTGGAACGGGGCAGGTCCACCTGTAGCCAGGGAGCGTCGGCCTGGATGGTGGCGGATGTGACGGGGGGCCGGCCGTGGCCGTAGTCGTACAGGTCGCCGATCCAGGAGGGGTCCTCGCAGGCGGTGTGGTGGACAGCCCGGATGGTGTGTTCGGCGAAGGCCCCGGCCTGCACGATCACCGATCGCGGGGCCTGGGGATCGAGGTTGACCAAGTCCACGACGGTGGCCTCCGGGTCGATGCGCGAGACCAGGGCCGCCACCGAAGGGGGCAGGCCCGGGCGTGCGGCGGTGGCGTCGTAGTACCGCACCCGTGCCTGTTGCAGGCCGCCGTTGTAGACGACTTGTGGCGCGCCCCAGGTGAGCTGTACCAGGGCCTCGGTGACGACCGGGTTCGACTGCTGCCACAGGTGGATGTCGGCTTCGGACACGTCGGTGCCGCGGAAGCGTTCCATGCGGGTGAGCCGGTGGCGGACCTGGGCCTGCGCGGCGGCCAGGATCCGCTCCGGGTAGGAGGGGTCGTCGCCGCAGAGGTAGGCGAACCAGGGCTCCTCGTGCCCGGCCTCCTCCTTGCTGCGGAAGGGGCGTACCGTGCGCCAGTCGTAGCCGCAGGCGGAGCGGAGCCGTTCGAGGCGTTCCCTGTCCGCGGCCGAGGAGGAGTGGTGCCACAGAGCCATCGGGACGGCCATCAGCATCGGGTTGTAGTCGAACCAGCCCCGGTCCGCGTGCCGGAACGGCACATGCAGCGTGGGTGTGACCACGTCCTCGCCCAGTTGGACGTTCCATTTGGACCGCAGGCTGGAGTCCGAGTCCATGAAGGCCATGACCTTGCCCTGCGCGATGATCTCGTCCAGGGCGGGACGCACGAGGTCCAGGCAGGAGTCGTCGCCCGTGGCCGCTGCCCCGGCCAGGGCGGCGGTGATCGCGGCATGCCCCACGCTGTACCACCCGTGTGGCCAGGACCAGCCGTAGTGACCGCCGTACCAGCGGCCCTCCAGCAGTCCGCCCACCGTGCCGTCGGGGGCCACGTTGTCCGGCAGGACGCCGCCGCGGGCAGCGGCACGCTCCCGCCAGGCGCCCACGTACTCGGCGATCCAGTCGCGGTGGCGGTCCTCCCCCGTGAGGATCCAGGCGTTGAGGACCAGTCCGGTCGCGGCCAGATTGACCGCGGTGTCTCCCTCGCCCATCCTGCGGCGCATCTCCTCGCCCAGCCGCGGGTCACGGCCCGGCGGCGGTGTGTCGGACCCCGCCTCCAGCGTCCACTCCAGGGGGAAGCCGTACATCCGGGCTTCCCTCGGGAGCCAGGGATAGGCGTCGCCGTCGAACAGCCCCTTGCGCCGTGGGTCGCTGCCGTTGTGCGGCCGGCGGATGATGCGGTGTGCGGGGTCGTAGTTGCCGTACTTCGGGTCCACGTACAGCTCCGCGAAGCGGCGCGCCCGCCGGGAGAAGCGCTCGGGAGCGGCCATGCACAGGAAGTAGAACGCCAGCATGCTCTCGCCCTGGTGGAACCAGTCGTAACCCCGTTCGAACTCGTCCCTCAGCATGCCCAGCTCGGTCAGCTGCCGGGTGACTCCCTCCCAGTGCCGTTCGGACGCCGCGAGCAGATCGCTGTGCCCGCCGAGCAGGTAGAGCTGCGGCCAGTTGAAGAAGGCCTCGTAGAAGTCGTCCGCGCCGTCGCGGGAACTCAGCCGGCCGCGGTACTTCAACCGCCCGTCGCCCTCCGTGAAGTCCGCCGCGAACCGGCGCCAGGCCTCGTCGAGCAGGTCGAAGAGCGCCCGCTGCGCGGTGGCCCAGCCCGGTGGCTCCAGCAACGGCACCGAGGCTGTGATGACGGGGCGCATCGGATCTCCATTCAGGCGAGGCGGCACCCGGACACGGCGTGCGCGGGGGCTCAGTTCTTCGTGGCGCCGGCGAGCATGCCGGCCACCAGGAAGCGTTGGGAGAAGAGGAAGACGACCAGTACCGGAGTGATGGCCAGCAGTGTGGCCAGTGCCAGTTCGGGACGCTGGACGGCGAGTGAGCCGACCGTGGGGTTGAACTGGGGACGTCGTTCAGCAGCGTCCCCCAGGCCCACCTGCACCGGGAACTGGCGACTGTCGGGCAGCATGACGTAGGGAAGGAAGTAGTTCGTCCAGTTCGCCACGAAGCTGAAGAAGCCGACGAGGGCGACGACCGGAGCGGCCAGGGGAAGGGCGACGCGACGGAACACACCGATCTCGGAGCAGCCGTCGAGCCTGGCCGCGTCCAGCAGCTCCGGCGGCAGTGCGGTACTGAAGTAGATGTAGGTCAGGTACACGCCGAAGGGATAGAAGGCGTACGGCAGGATGATCGACCACATCGAGCCGATCAAATGCACCGCGTTGACTTCCAGGAACAGCGGAACCACCAGGGTGGCGTTCGGCATGAGCATCACCACCAGGGTGGCGATCAACAGCGTGTGCCTCCCCCGGAACTCGGTCATCGCCAGTCCGTAGCCCGCGGGATCGCCACGCACAGGGTGATGACCAGGGCGAGGAACGCGTACAGCGCCGAGTTGCGCAGCCACAGGAAGACGGCGTTGTCCTGGTAGTCCGTCAGCGCGTCCCAGTTCGCCCGCAGCGCCCGCCAGGATCCGAAGGCCAGCGGATTGCTGTGCACCAGCTGGCTGTCGGTCTTGGTGGCGGCCAGCACCAGCCACAGCGCGGGGAGCACGAAGAAGACCAGGAACAGCGCGAGTACCAGGGCGGGCAGCGGCTGGACCCCAAGGCGGCGGGTGGCGCGGCGCGGCCTCCCCCGGGGCCGCGGTACCGCCGCGGGAGGCGGAAGCGGGGGAGCGGTCGTCCGGGTGTCAGTCCGCATCGAAGAACCCCGATCGGGCGACGAAGACCGCGGCGACGACGACGGAGACCACCAGCAGCTCCACCGAGACGGCCGCCGCGGTGTTCACGTCGTTGTTCTGGAAGGCGAAGTCGTACGACAGCTGATTGAGCGAGTAGTCGCGTCCGGCGACGCCGACGCTGGCCTGCGACAGGAGCTGCGGCTCGACGAAGAGCTGGGTGCCGCCCGCGAAGGCGAGGATCACCATGTAGACGATCCACTTGCGCAGCAGCGGGATCTGGATCCGCCATGCGGTCTGCCAGGGCCCCGCGCCATCGATCCGTGCCGCTTCCATGACGTCCGGCGAGATGTTGTTCAACGCCCCGTACATCACGATGATCCATCCACCTGCCCCGGTCCAGAAGGCGATCAGGGTGAACAGGACGGGGAGGTGCGAGGGAGCGATGACCTGGGCGAACGTGGAGAAACCGAGCCCGCGCAGCAGGAAACCGACCGGACTGACCGCGGGGTCGAGTACAAACAGCCAGACCATCACGCTCGCCGCGCCCGCCAGTGCGCCGGGCAGGTAGTAGACGAAGCGCAGCAGCTTGCTCATGCCCTGGGCGGCCAGCCGGTGCAGCAGCAGAGCCAGGCCTACGGAGAACACCACCAGACTGGCGAGCCAGCACACCAGATAGATCCCCACGTGCTCGACGGCGGCGACGAACCGGAAGTCCCGCGCGGCCGTGGCGAAGTTCGACAGGCCCACGAAGGTGCCACCCGCGTCGGTGAAGGCGAAGCGGACCGCGTAGACGGTCGGGACCACGCCGAACGCGACCAGGAGCACCGCATACGCCGCGACGAAACCGTGGCCGGAACGGCCGGCCGGCCGGACCCGGCGGGCGATCGGCCGGCGAGCCCGGCCGGCGTCCGCGGACGGCGCGCTCACCGGCTCACCTCGTACCCGTCGGCGCGCGCGTAGTTCACGATCGCTCGCTCCCAGGCCGGCAGGGTCGAGACCACGCTCTTCCCCGCGGTCAGCTCCGGTGTGACGGTCGCCGCCCAGATGGCCTCCTGGCTGAACTGGCCGTACCCCAGCCGGGCCACACCTGGTTGGCCGCGGTCCGCAGAGGACGGGTGATGTCGTTCGCGTAGTACCCGGAGGACGCCTGTTGGGCCAGCCAGGTGCTGGCCGCGGGCGCGTACGCGGGATAGCCGGGAGCCTTCTTGCCCTGGTAGTCGTCCGACGTGGTCACCCAGGTGAGGAAGGCGGTCGCCGCCTTCAGGTGCGCACTGTGCGCGGACAGCAGCCATGTGCCTCCCCCGACGTTGCCGACGGACGGACGGGAATCCCCGGACCACTGAGGCATCGGTGCGACCGCGATCCGATGAGCCGGAGTCCTGAACGATCCCTGGAACAGCGAGCCGCCATACCACGACGGGCCGGGCATCATGAGGATTTTGTCAGCGGCGTTCTTGTCGAAGTCCGAACTGAAGACGCTGCTCGAGGAGAACGTCCTGTTCTTGAGCAAGGTGTCCAGGAGGCCGGCCATGCGCCTGCAGTTGGCGCCGCCGGTATCGACCGTCACCGCCTTCGGCCCGGTGATGTGGTTGGCTCCGCACTTGCCCGCCCACAGATAGATCTCGGGTGTGAACGCGTCACCCGCGGAGCCGATCAGGTAGCCGGGATGCTCGGCGGCGACCTTCTCGCCCAAGGCCTCGTACTCCTCCCACGTGCGGGGGACCTGGTATCCCCACTTCGTCATGAGGTCGGCGTCGTACCAGAGCACGGTCTGCGCCAGGTCGTTGCGCAGGCAATAGAGCGTTCCGTCGACGGTGCACGGGTCGTTCGCCCCTTGGCCCAGCCCGCCAGCGTGGACTTGGGGATCAGCCCCTTGTCCAGAGGGCGGTGAAACCCGCCCCCGCGGCCCAGGACGTCTCGTTGTTCTGGGAGCTGAAGACCACGTCCGGCCAGCCGTGGCGGGTGCGGTTGAACAGGCTCACCTTGGTGCGCAGGTAGGTGGAGCCATTGGCGTCCCCGTCGTAGGTGACGATGTCCATCTTCACCGAGGGATGCCGGGCCTTGTACAGTTTCGCAGCCGCCAGGCGTGTGGAGTCGACCCACACCGTCAACGTGCCGTCTGTCTGCTTCACCGGATGGAAGCCGTCCCGGGTCCCGGCAGATCCGCTGCCGCAGGCGGCAACGGCCACCAGGGCGAGCACGCCCCCGCGGCCATGACCCCGAGGCGTCCGCGTCGCTTTCCCGATCTCTTCGCGCCGACCGCGCGGACCTTCGCTGACATGAACGACTCCGCTCATCGTGGCCACCGGCCGGATGTCCGGCCGGCAGACGGTGGTCCGGTTCACTTGCCCGGCCCGAGGGCTGGGCCGCGGGGATGACAGCCTCTCGTGAACAACTCGGATGGAGCGCTGGCCTTGGTCACACATAAGAGCCGGTCGACTTGAGTGAGTCAACAGGATGAGCGTGCTCATTTCCGAGATCTATTGCCTTGGGCGCCCTACAGAGAAGGTGTTTTGCTGCTAAATCTTCCAGATTGGGTAACCCTTCATCCCGAATGAGTATGACTCATCATCTGGAGAGAAAAGCGCAGGTGTACGCTCCCGGAGCAGGGGACCAGCCACCGACGGAGTGATGTGCCCCGCGTCGAAGGAGGCAAGCCGTTGGACAAGAAGTCTGTAGCGGCGGCAGACGGCAAGCCGCCCCAGGAGCCACGCGACGCTGGGCCGACGGGCCCCTACCGTCCCGGATACGAGCTGGTTGCCGAGCAGATCCTCGAGCTCATCGCCGAGTTGCGACTGGAGCCGGGCGAGCGGATGCCCACGGAGAAGGACTTGGCATCGCGCCTGGGCACCAGTCGCACGGTGGTGCGGGAGGCCGTGAAGATCCTCTCGGCCATCGGCCGGGTGCGCGCACAGAAGGGGCGCGGGCTCTATGTGACGGACGACGAGGGCTTGCTGGGGTCCTCACGCTGGGCGGGCTTCTTCCTGCCGACCGACCTGGAACACGTCTACCAGCTCTTCGAGTTCCGGCGGGTACAGGAGGCCGCGGCGAGCCGGCTGGCCGCCACCAGGGCCACTCCGGCCGAGCTGCGCGCCATCGAGGCCGCCGCCGAGATGTGCCGCGAGGGACACCTGACGGGCCGGCGCGCGCTGTTCGACCGAGGCGACGACGATTTCCACATCGGCATCGCCACCGCCGCGCACAACCCGTTCCTCGTCGCGGCGGTGCGTGAGGCACGCCGACTGCAGCGTCAGTCCAGCACGATCGGACTGCACGGCGCGGTCGGCGGTCATGCCGCGGAAGCGGTGGAGGAGCACGCCGCCATGTACCGGGCCATCCGGGAGGGCGACCCGGAGGCGGCGGCCGAGGCCGCCACGGTCCACCTGGACAACACGCTCGATGACTACCGCCGCGAGATCCAGCGCAGAGTCTTCGGCTGATCCGCGGAACCGGTGCCGGCCCTGCGGCACGCGGTCAGGCGGGCCCGGCGCGCTCACCGCCACCACGAGGGGCGGTCGCGCGGCCCGGGCCGGCCCGTCGGCCATCACCCGCCTGGCCGCCCCGGCAGGGCAGTGGTGGCGTCGGCGGTGAACCGCCACCAGTCCGCGTTGACCAGGTAGCCGCTGCCGCCCGCAAACCGTAGATACAGGTCCTGCGTGCCCGTGAGGCCGCTGACCGGGCAGGACACCGTCGTCCAGGTCTGCCAGCCGCCGGTGTTCGGCACACCGCACCGGCCCACGACCGTTCCGTTGGGGCCGCCCAGACGCAGTTCGATGGAACCGCCGCCGGTCGCCGAGGCCACGCGTGCGGTGAAGGAAGACGGGCCCGAGCCGAACGCGACACCCTTGACCTTGATGTAGTCGCCGTTCTCGGTGTACCCCACGTTCATGCCTCCCTCACTGGACGGCTCGGTCTCGATCCCGGACTCCCAGGCGATCGTTTCGGCCTCCTGACGGATGTAGGGGTCGAGTGCGCCGACCTGCGGCGCCCCGGTACTGGTCATGTTGATCGTCGGGATGGTGCCGTCGGGCTTGTAGGAGAACTTCTCCACAGCGACCGAGCGGGTGTAGCCGCTCCCGCCCGGAAGCGCGCCGTTGTGGTAGAAGAAATAGGAACTGTCTTTGAAGTCCACGATGCCCGGGTGGTTGGTGAAGCTGGCGCCCTGCGTGGGCATGATCGTTCCGCGGTAGGTCCACGGTCCGGTCGGACCGGGGCGGTGGAGTAGGCAATGAACTCCGAGCAGCACTTGGCGGCGTACACGATGTAGTACAGGCCGCCTCGCTTGTAGACCCAGGGCCCTTCCTCGAACAGGGTGGGCCGGTTGGGATCACCGGTGCGTGTACCGAAGCCCGCCGTGGTGAGCGGGATCTTGGCCGGGCTGCCGGAGTAGGAAATCATGTCGGGGTTCAGCCTGACGTACCACAGGTTCGGGTTGCCCCAGTACAGATACGCCTGGCCGTCGTCGTCGATGAAGACGGTCGGGTCGATCTCGCCGTTCCCCACCAGCGGGTGGCCGAGGGCGTCGCGGAACGGTCCGGTCGGGCTGTCCGACACTGCCACGCCGATGGCCATGCGGCCGGTCGCGCGCTCCGTCGTCGGCACGTACCAGTAGAACTTTCCGTTGCGGCTGACGACTTGGCCCGCCCAGGCGTTGGCGGACGCCCAGCTGAAGGAGGCCACACTGAGGGGAGAGCCGTGGTCGGTCCAGTTGACCATGTCGGCGGTGGACCACACCCGCCACTCTTTCATGGTGTAGTTGGTCGAGTTGTCCTCGTCGTGCCCGGTGTAGAGGTAGACGCGGCCGTCATAAACCAAAGGTGCGGGGTCGGCGGTGTAGATGTGCTGCACGATCGGGTTGTCCGCCTTGGCCTCTGTGGGAAACACCGCGGCGGGCGCGAGGGCGAAGGCCAGCAGGAGACTCGCCGCCCAGGCGACCGCTCGGGCAAGTCTCGTACGGGTGGGTCGAGGTCGTGCCGGGGTCATGAGCGCCTCCTGGAGGAGCCGGGTGGACTACAAGCCGATGGCACGGCGGCGGGCATCATCACGGCCCGGAAGGGGTGGGCCGGCGGCCGGGGGTGGACGGCCCGGGGCCGGCCGACCGGTGTGCGGCGCCGCTCACCCGCGGGTCCACCGCTGGTTGCCCTGACCGTTGCAGGTCCACAGGATCAGTGGGGTTCCGTCGGCCGTGCCGGCTTGGTCGACGTCCAGGCACAGACCGGCGTGGACGTTGCGGACCGAACCGTTCGCCTCGAGTGTCCACTTCTGGTTGTCCTGTCCATTGCAGGGCCAGGTGATGACGCGTGTGCCGTTGGTGGTGCCCTGGTCGTAGGCGTCCAGGCACTTGTCGCCGAAGACGCGTATCTCCCCGCCGGCCCAGGTGGTCCACAGCTGGCTGGCGGCCGTGTGGCAGTCCCGGATCACTGCCCTCGCCCCGGCCGCGGTCGAGGCGTTCTCCACGTCCAGGCAACGGCCGGACCCGTCACCGCGCAGCCGGGAGGTGGTGGCGGCCAGCGGAGTGCCGCCGGTCACCCGGAACGCGGCGACACCGTGTGCGGGCACACTCGCCGAGACCTGTCCGGTCGTGCTCGATGTGCCGCCGGTCCACAGGTCGGTGAGGGTGAACGATCCGCCGGACAGGCCGATCTGGGCCGCCGTGGCGCTGACGGTCGCCGTGCCGTTCCCCCGGTTGAACAGGCCCACGGCGACCGAGCCGTCGGACAGGGGCTTGGTGAACACCTCGGTGTCCCCGTCGTCGCGCACCCTGCGCCCGCCCGCGCCCAACGGGTCCTGGTTCACCGCCAGCAGGCGCGGGTTGCGCAGGACCGCGCTCACATCGGCTGACATGGTGCGGATGTCGTTGCCCGCCATGAGCGGCGCGGCCATCAGCGCCCACAGGGCGAAGTGGGAGCGGGACTCGGTCAGCGACAGCCCGGGGCGGCCGACGACGAGCATGTCGGGGTCGTTCCAGTGGCCCGGACCCGACTGCGCGGCCAGTGGCGCGGTGACGTCCACGACGTTGCCCACGCCCATCGGGTAGCTGTTGGTGTTGCCGTTCTGCCAGATGTCGAGCAGGTCCTCGGTGGTCCGCCACAGGTCGGCGACCTCGCCCCAGTTGTATGTGTCGCCGGTGATGGCGTGGTAGCTGTTGGGGTTGATGCTGTAGACGATCGGGCGCCCGGTCTCACGCAGCGCGTCGCGCATGAGTGTGAACCGCGCGACCTGCTCGTCCCGGGTGCCGGCGGAGGAGCACCAGTCGTACTTGAGGTAGTCCACACCCCACGAGGCGAACGTGCGAGCGTCCTGGGTCTCATGGCCCTTGCTGCCGGTGGCCCCCGGGTAACTGCCTCCGCCCTGCGCACACGTGCGCTCGTTGGGCACCTGGTAGATGCCGAACTTCAAGCCTTTCCCGTGGATGTAGTCCCGAGCGCCTTCATTCCGCTCGGGAATTTTGTCGGGTTGGCCCGCAAGTTGCCCGCGGTGTCGCGTTGCGGGTCGAACCAGCAGTCGTCGACCACCACGTATCGGTAACCGGCGTCCCGCATGCCCGAGGAGACCATCGCGTCGGCGGCCTGACGGACCTGTGCCTCGGTGACCCCGCACCCGAAGCTGTTCCAGCTGTTCCAGCCCAGCGGTGGGGTGAGCGCCGGACTGCCCGGGCCGCCTGGGCGGCCGAGTGGCCCGAGGCCGTCGTGGTGAAAACGGTGCCGATCAGCGCGGCAGCCGTGAGGAAGCGGAGTAATCGTCCGCGTGGTTCCGACACGAGAGGGTTCCTTCCTGGAAGGATCGAGGCGATCGCTCGCGGCGCTCATCGGGGCCGGGAAGCACCCCGGTTCAGCGGTAGCCGGCCGTGGTGATATTGGCCTGCACGGCGTTCTCCGTCTGGTCGGAGGGGTAGCCGGAGACCATGGCTCCCTCGTAGAACGTGCCGGCGCTGAGGTTGGTGTTGCCGTTGCAGCAGTCACCGCCGCTGCCCAGGATGATGGCCCCCTGCTTCTTCATGGGGTTGTAGCCACTGGGGAGCGAGCCGGCGTACAGGGTGGTCAGGTTCCCTGACTGCGCGTTGCTGCCCTTGATCGCGAACCGACTGGTCCCGTTGTTCTTCAGTGTGGCGGTGACGAACTTGCTGGTGAAGGCTCTCTGGTTCGGGTTCCAGGACTGGCTGCCCCCGGAGTACAGGCCCCATTCGAGGTCTGCCTGGACCCATGGGCCGTTCCCGGAACATCCGCCGAACCAGCACTGCGTGCTGAAGTTGATCGCGTCCATGGCTCCGGGGCCGTCGGCCTTGCGGGTGGTCTCGCTGTTGCCGTAGTCGAAGCAGCAGCCGCTGTTGACGTGCGTGCCGCTGGTTACCATGTACATGGCCTCGGGTGCGCTGCCGGTGGGGACGCCTGTCGTGTGGCCGTCACGCCAGTAGCTGTTCTTCGGGTTGATGTACAACGAGTAGGCCCTGTTGCCCCGACCGTCAGCGATTCACTCGTCGCGTTCGCGGCGGTGTCGGAGCCGCCGACTCCACCCGGCCCCTGGTAGCCCAGGTTGTTGCCGTGCCCGGACTGGTCGTAGACCCAGGTGATGACGCATGAGGTACCCGCGCAGAACGCGTCCTGGGCGGCGGCGTTGGCGACGCCGCCTGCCATCAGGGCGCCTATGTCCCGGGTCGCGTTGTCGGACGAGCGCCTGACTTGGTACAGCTTGCCGGCGTACGAGCCATAGAGCGCCCGCACCGTGCTGTGCGCGGCCACACACGGCGTGCCGCCCGAGGCGTAGATGTCACAGGGGCCGGTGCCGGCGGCGGACGCCGGCACCGGTCGGCCGAACACCGCCACCAGTACCGCGATCAACATCAGCGCCGAGCCCGTGGCCAAGGCGGTGGGCGAACGCCGTCCGCGGGACACCCCGCCCGGCACGGAAACCAATGAGGACTGCACCGTCTCCTCCTGGAGGGCGTCTGATCAGGGGCATGACATATCGCGCGTGCCGCAGGTCAACTGGATGGCGTGGGACACAAGAAGTAGTGATTCGATATTTCGAACCTCCGTCGAAACACCGGACAGGGATGGATGATAGGGGAGCTCCGAAGGCTGTCAATACCGCACACCGGACCGGCGTGGAGATCGCGATGAAACCTCAGGCGGGCGGTGGTCCGGCGGGGCGGAATCGTCGGCGACATGTGATGTTTGACCTCTCCCGCCGCTCATGTCGCAGGGCTGTCGTCCCGACTTCCGCAGTAGGCTCCCGTGTCATTCGACGTCAAGTCTCTTGACAGTCCCAAAGATCCCATGGGACCCCTAGAAGCACATGGGATGTATCGGCGCGCTCTGCTGCCCGTCCCGTGCCCGCGCTCCCGCCTCCGCACATGCTGCCGGAAGGTCATGTCATGACGATCAACAGGCGCGTCTTCCTCGCCGTCTCGGGCGCGACAATGCCGGACCGGCCACGTGGTGACGGCCATCACCGCCCTGGACGGCGGCCACTTCGCCCCACCGCTGGGGTCGCGCCTCCGGCGATGGTGGTCGCGCCACCGCCGGACTGACGCTCCTTGGAGGCATCTGCCACCGCTTCCTGTTCAGCTTGTCGATCGTTGCTCGATATTTCGAACCCCTGGCGAACCGGACCCGCTCGCGATGTCCTTCCTCCAGATCACCCACGACCGTACTCGCACCACCCGTACCGGTAAGGCCCCCGTGCGTCGCCGCCGTGCCGGTCACCGAGGACCAGGCGACATTCGGGTGGCGGACCTCCGCCCGACCCCATGATCACCCAGACCAACAACAACTCCTGAGCGCCCGGCCCCTGCCTCATGGGCCAGGGCCAAACATGACGGCCCAACCCCCTGAGCAATCTCCGCGGGATCCCCCTCTCACGCTGGTGCACCGCGCCGGTGTGGCCCGCTCACCCCTACACACAACAAGGAGTCACCCATGTCGATGCGACGGCGTTCCTTACTGGGTCTCGGCGTGGCCGCGGCCACGGGCGTCGGCACGTCCCTGCTCGGCGGCAGCGCGGCCGCCGGCACCCTGTCACCACGGATGGCCTCACCGCGGCAGGCCCCCACCGCGCAGTTCGCCATCGGCGTGCGCCAGTTCAACTGGTCGCGCGGCAACCGCCAACTGACCACGAAGATCTTCTACCCGGCCTCCGGCGCCGCGGGCGGCAATCCCATCCCGAACGCGCCCATCGCCAACGGCGTCTTCCCCATCGCCGAATGGAGCCATGGCATGGGGTGCAACTCCGACTGCTACTCCTCGCAGACCCACGATCTGGCCGCCGCGGGCTTCATCTGCCCCGCCCCTTCGTTCTCCGACAACACCAACATCGGCAGCGTCTACAACGGCAACTGGTCGAAGGACGTCTCCGAGGTCCTCACCCGGACACTGGCGCTCAACACCACTGCGGGCGACCCGTTCGCCGGGCACATCGACACCCGTGCCGGTGTCGGTGTGTCCGGCCACTCGATGGGCGGGATGACCACCCACGGCCTGCTCACCGCCTGGCCGGACAACCGCATCGTCGCCGCCGTACCGGTCGCCTGCGTGGACATGGGCAACCCCGCCGGCCTCCACGCCAAGGTGCTGTTCATCCACGGTGATCACGACCCGACCTGCGACTACAACTCGGCGCGCGCCGCATACGCGGAGCTCCCCTCGCCCAAGGCGTTCCTCACTCACGTCGGGGCGGACCACGGCCAGTACCTGACCCCGGACTACCGGTACTACGCCCAGACCAAGAACACCTTCCTGGACTGGTTCCGCTGGGGCCTGTACGGCGACACCGCCGCCCGCGACCGCCTGCAAGGCGACGCCACCAGCAACGGCACCTCCTGGCAAGCGGCCCTCACCTAGTGAGTCGGTCTTGAGTTTGCTCGTCGCCGCGTGAGGGGCACCTTGCCCGGCCGCTCCAGCAGGCCCGGGAAAGCCTCAGCATGGCCGGCCACTGAGGGCCGTCCCGTTCACCGTCGATGGGCTTGGACAGTGAACGTCCAGGTCCCGGAGCCGACTCGGTATGAGACCGCTTGGTCGGTGACCTGCGTCTTCCTCGCTTCGGTGGGGGCTTGGACGCGGTGGTCCTCGTCGGTCAGAGGCACCCGTACCACCGCACGGCTGTTGGCCGGGATGGTGACGGTCAGCCGCAAGGTGCCCCGTGTCTTCTTCCAGCTGCTGGCGACGCGGCCACGTACCGTCTCCTGCGCGGCGGACACCTGGTCGAGGGAGTCGGGGATCCGCGGCTCGACCGCGATGTCGCGGTAGCCGGGCTCGGTGGGCCTGATCCCCGCGAGAACGGTGTAGAACGAGGCGTTGATACCGGCGAACATCGCGTGGTCGTGGGTTTCCATCGAGGAGCGGTAGAGCCACTGCTCCCAGGTGGTGGTGGCCCCGTTGGCGAGCTGGAAGCCGAAGCCGGGATAGGTGCGTTGGCGGAGCATGGTCATCGCCAGGTCGATCCTCCCGGTGCGGGCCAGCGCGTCAACCAGGTAGCGGGTGCCGAAGATGCCGGTGTCCAGGTGGCCGCCGTCGTGCTCGACGATGGTTCGGGCGAGTTGGTCGCCGACGTCGTCGACCCTGTCGGCGGGCACCAGCCCGAACGCCAGCGGGAGGATGCTGGTCACCTGGCGTCCGCTGCCGTACGTATCGCCGGCCTCGTTGAGGAAGCGCGCGTTGAACGCGTCCTTGATGCGGCCCGCCAGGGACTCGAAGTGGCGGGCGTCCTGCCGGTGCCCGAGGACGCCCGCGGCCTTCGCCGTGGCCTCGGCCTGCTGGTAGGAGAGGGCGGTGTTGACCAAGGAGACCTCACTGAAGCAGTCCCCGGCGGTGGGGCTGCCCATGCCGTCGTTGGCCTCCGGCCCGTGATCGGGCGGGCACCAGTCGCCGAAGCCCTTGTCCGCGGGCCAGATGAGCCCGGGCACCTCTTCGGCGTTGCGGTTCACGAAGCGCTTCATGTCCGGATAGGCCGTCTCCAGGGCGCTCCGATCGCGGTACTGCTCGTACAGGGGCCAGGCCAAGGTGACCTGACCGCCGGCCATGTCGGGGTACTGTGCCTTGACGTCGTCGGAGGGCAGCGCCGTGCCCGGTGGCAGGTCCCGCAGATACTTCGTGTAGAAGCTCCCCATGCCGAATTCGCGTGTCGCGGCGTCCCGGTAGGCCTGGACGTCCATGGCCGGAGGGGTGCGCTCGTCGCGCACCGGGGTGTCGGTGGGCGTGCTCATGGAGTTGTTGAGGACGCTCCAGCGGTTGTTGTGCCAGATGCGGTTGAGAACCTCGCTGGAGGAGCTGAAGGCGCCGGTCGACGGCACGTCCGCGTGGACGACGCGTGCGCGCACGTCCCCGAGGCCCGCCGTCCCGGGGAAGCCTGTGACCTCCAGGTAGCGGAAGCCGTGGTAGGTGAAGCGCGGTTCATAGGTCTCGCGACGGCCCGTCCCCGCCAGGGTGAAGGTGTCGGTCGCCGCGGCATCGCGATTGGTGGCGGCGTCCAGCGTGCCGTCGGCGTTGAGCTCCTCGGCCGTACGCAGGGTGATGCGCGTGCCGGCCTCACCCTTGGCACTCAGGCGGGCCCAGCCGGCGATGTTCTGGCCGAAGTCGTAGACGTAGGTGCCCGGTCGGAGCTCGGTCACCTTCCTCGCTCTCAGGGTGTCCGTCACCCGGACCGGCGGCATGGTATTCGACCGCAGAGCACCCCGCGGCGCGTCGACCATCGACACGCCTTCCCAGGAACGGTCGTCGAAGCCGGACTCGTCCCAGCCATCCTGTTCCTTCCGGGCATCGTAGGACTCACCGTCGTACAGATCATCCGCGGTGATCGGCCCGATGGACCACTTCCAGGACGGGTCGGTGGTGAGGTGACGCCGGGTACCGTCGGTGAAGGTGACGTCCAGCAGCGCGATCGCCTGCCGCCGGCCGTTCCAACGGAAGCCGTACCGGCTGAAGTTCTCCCCGTAGCCATGGCCCAGCCACAGTCCCACGGTGTTGCCACCTTTGCGCAGCGCCTTCGTCACGTCGTACGTGTCGTACAGCACCCGCCGGTCGTAGGGTGTGTTCGCGGGCGCGAGGACGCGGTCGCCGACCTTCGCACCGTTCAGGCGCAGCTCGTGGAAGCCGAGACCGGCCACATACGCCCGCGCGCCGGCCACCTCCTTGTCCAGGGAGAACTCCTTGCGCAGCAGGGGAGCCCCGGCCTGTGGATCAGAGGGGCCGATCCACCGCGCACCCTCCCAGTCCTCGGGCGCGCGCAGCGCCGTCTCCCACGAGGAGGGGGCACTCCACGCCGACGCCCTGCCGTGCTCGTCCCAGACGCGAACCTTCCAGTGGTAGCGCGTGCGTGGGCTGAGCCGCTGACCGCCGTAGGGCACCCCAACGGACTCGTCGGAGCGTCGTTTGCCGCTGTCCCAGACGTTGCCCTGGTCGTGCGCCAACCGCTCGGCGGACGTGGCGACCAGGACCTGGTAAGCCGACTGCATGGCATTGCGCGACGGGGCGTCGAGCTTCCAGCCCAGCAGAGGGCGAGCGGCGTCGACTCCGAGCGGTTCGGCCCGGCCGTCGACGGTGGCGCCACTGACATGGAGCCCGCTGTCGGCGACGGCAGTCGGGCTGCCGGTGACCAGCGCCGTGGCCAGGAGGAGCGCGGCGGCACCGAGCGGTGCGAGCACACCTCGGACAGATGCGAGTCTGCTGCGTCCGCGCACGTCGAGGACCTTTCGCGGGGGTCTCGGCCAAGTGTCGCCGGGCAGGCGGATAAAACGATTCAACCAGTGTGTGTTGGTTATAGCAGTGCCAGCCGGACGCGTGAAGGGCGCGAGGGCTGGTGCGTTTCTGTGGCCGCGGCATATCGAGCGCGCCAATGATCGACACCCTCGGAAGCTTCCGTAAGTTTTCGGCTGCCGTTCGTTCCTGTGTGGATGGCTGATTCCCCGTCACATAGCTGACCTGAGGGCTGTTTGATCGTGGTGGAAGTGCGGTGTGGGTTTGCCGAGAGAGTCACGACCAGTGAAAAAACTCTAGAAAAGCTCCGAAAGTTTTCATAATGCGTTCGGTGCCCGGGAGTGCCTTGGAGTGCCTTGAGCCAACATTGAACGCCGCGTTGTGTGGGTGTCATGGCCATGCCTAATCTCGTGAGTGAATCTCGTGATCACCAGGAGGTGGTTGCACCATGACCCCAATCAGAACCGTGCTGGCGGCTGTCGTCGGCGCCTTGGCACTCCTCGTCTCCGGTCTTGTCTTCGCGCCGCAGGCAACGGCGGCTTCGCTCGTGGAGGTGACCAGCTTCGGCAGCAACCCGGGCAACCTGCGCATGCACGTGTACGTGCCGGACTCCCGCCCGGCCAAGCCGGCGATCGTGGTCGCCATGCACGGCTGCGGCGGCTCGGGGCCGGGCTTCTACCAGAGCAGCGAGTTCGCGTCGCTGGCCGACCAGCGCGGCTTCGTCGTCATCTACCCGACCGCCACGAAGCAGACGGCGATGAGCAACTGCTTCGACGTGTGGTCCGATGCCTCCAAACACCACAACGGCGGCAGCGACCCGGTCTCGGTCATCTCGATGGTGTCTTATGTGGAACAGCACTACAATGGCGACCCGCAGCGGGTCTTCGTCACCGGTAGCTCGTCCGGCGGCATGGAGACCAGCGCGCTGCTGGCCGACTACCCGGACGTCTTCAAGGCCGGCTCGGCGTTCATGGGCGTCCCCTTCGGTTGCTTCGCGAACGAGGCCGACTTCCCGCCGTGGACGAGCAAGTGCGTGGGTGGGAACATGCACAAGACGCCACAGGAATGGGGCAATCTGGTCCGGCAGGCCTACCCGGGCTACTCCGGCACCCGTCCTCGCGTGCAGCTTTGGCACGGCACCAACGACACGCTCGTGCCGTTCCAGCTCATGCAGGAAGAGACCAAGCAGTGGACGGACGTCTTCGGGCTGAGCCAGACGCCGACCTCGACGGACCAGCCGCAGCCGAGCTGGACGCGGCAGCGCTTCGCCGGGACTGACGGCGCGGTGCGGCTGGAAGCCATCAGCGTCTCCGGGGCCGGGCACCAACTGCCGATGGGTGGCATGGCCGCGGCGGCCGTGCAGTTCTTCGGCCTCTGAGCCTGTTGCGCGAGCTCGGCAGTTTGCCTGACCTGATGATTTCCGGGACTGGCGATCGGTCTGCTGCACGGTGTCTTTGCCGGCGCGTGTCCACGCTCGCGCCGACGAGCTTTGCGTCGAACCCGACCGCAACGGTTCGCCCATCCAAGGGCCCGCGCCTGGCGTCGCTGACGGCGGGGGAGATGCCCATTCGGCCGTTGCCGGCGGTCAGGCCGCGCGCCCGGTGGTACGGCGGGGGATGAGGGTGGGGGCGAAGGTTCGGGTTTCGGCGGGTGCTCCGGTGATGAGGCCGATGAGTTGGTCGACGGCTGCCGTGGCGATGGCATCGAAAGGGACGCGGACCGTCGTCAGCGGTACGGGCAGACGGGCTGCCAGGGGAATGTCGTTGTAACCCACCACCGAGAGGTCGTCGGGGACGCGCAGGCCCGCGCGCTGGACAGCCGAGAGGACACCGATGGCCGTGTTGTCGTTGACCGCGAAGACCGCTGTCGGCCTCGGTGCGAGGTCGAGCAGGTGGCGGCCCGCGTTCTCGCCACTTTCCATGCTGAAACTGGAGGGCAGGATCACCTGTTCGTCGGCAGGGAAGCCGGCTTCCCGCAGCGCGTCCTCGTAGCCGGCGCGGCGGCCCAGTGCGCTCGATGCATAGGCAGGGCCCGCGACCAGGGCGATGCGCCGGTGGCCGAGGTCGATGAGGTGGCGGGTGGCGAGATAGCCGCCCAGGCGGTCGTCGCCCACCGTGGCCGGGCTGCCGCCGTAGGCCCGCAGCGCCAGGACGTGCGCCACGCCCTTGTCCGCCAGTTCCTGGCAGAAGCCGCCGTCGGTACGGGCGGTGGTGAGGATCAGGCCGTCGACGCGGCGCTGGAGCAGGACGTCGCCGCTCTCCTGTTCGCGGGTAGGGTCATCGTGTGTGGTGGCGACGAGGGTGTGATAGCCGCGTTTGAGGCCGGCGGTGGCGATCTCCTCGTAGAGCATGGCCATCACGGTGTCGGTGAGCCGGGGTACCAGCACGCCGATGGTACTGGTCTGCTGGCGGCGGAGGTTGGACGCCACCGGGTTGGGCGCGTAGCCGATGGTGTCGGCGACCTCACGGATCCGCGCGGCGGACGGGCTGCGGTAGAAGCGGTGCTCGCGGTTGAGGGCGCGCGACACCGTGGAGGGGCTGACGCCTGCGGTCCGTGCCACGTCGGCGATGGTCGGCGGTTTGCCCCCGTTGGCCGCGGGCGCGAAGTCCCCGGTCTCGGGCCTGTCCATCGTCCTGGTGTCCCCTCCGTCGGCTCCTCGACACGACCAGCCTATCTGCTGTGCAACCCGGAGAGGAAACGATTGCACAAAAGGGTGTGCGCGACTTTCGGCGGATGCTCCTGTGCCGCCCGTGGGCGGCACAGGGCGCAGTGGCGATTGCTCAGGGTGACAGTTCCTCCAGGACTCTGCCCTTGGTTTCGATGGCGAAGACCGTTGTGACCAGGCCGCCGATGAGTGCCACGGCGGCGAAGGCGGTGAACACATAGCGGATGCCGAGGTCCGCGACGATCCAGCCCACCATCAGCGGACCGATGGACGACCCCGCCCGCAGCCACGCGCTGCCGAAGCCGGTGCCGATCGCGCGCAGCCGGGTGGGGTACAGCTCGGCGGAGTAGAGGTACAGGGAGAAGGCGATGGTCTGCAAGATCGCGTAGGCGATGGGGGCGAGTACGACGACCTGGGTCGCGGTGGTGGCGCCCAGCGCCGTGAGGACGAGGAGCGGCACGGTGGTGACGAAGAAGGCGACGGCGTACCACCGCTTGCGGCCGACCTTGTCGATCAGCAGCGCGCAGAAGACGGAGGCGATGACGCCCACGCCCGAGGTGATCCAGCCATAGGCGAGGCTGGTCTCCAGGGGGAGATGAAAGACCTGCTTGTAGAGGGTGGGCAGCCAGGTCACCAGGCCGTTGTTGATCATGTAGACACACACCCACAGGACCCAGATCATGAGGGTCCGCTTGAGGTAGATGCCTTTGAAGAGCTCGCGCCAGTCCGACCGGGCCGCGGACAACGTGTCCACCGGGCGGACGACCGGCTCGGGCAGCGGCAGGCGCTGTTTGGTGGCGTCGGCCTCCAGTTTCCGTACGACGGTCTCGGCCTCCTCGTGGCGGCCCTTGGCGGCGAGCCAGCGGGGGACTCGGGCATCAGCCAGCGCAGCGGGATGGCCAGGACGGAGGGGATGAGACCGACGACGAACAGCGCCCGCCAGCCGAACACCGGGGCCAGGAAGTAGGCGGCGATCCCGGCGAACATCAGGCCGGCGGGGAAGATGACCTCGTACATGAGGAAGAAGCGGCCGCGCTTGCGGGCCCCGATGAACTCGTTGATATAGGCGCTGGCCACCGGTACCTCGCCTCCGGTGCCGACGCCCTGTACGAATCGGAAGATCATCATGGACGTGCCGCTCCAGGCGAAGAGGCACGCGATGTCCATCGAGACGAACAGCACGATGGTGATGAGCAGGGTGTGCAGGCGGCCGATCCTCTCCGCCAGTGCTCCGAAGACGAGTGCGCCGACGAGCTGGCCCAGGTATCCGGCCGAGAGGATGAGGCCGACCTGGGAGGAGCTGAGGTTCCACTCGTCCACCAGTTGCGGCATGGCGAACGCGATGGCAAGGACGGTGTAGGCATCGAAGAAGGTGGCGCTGCCGACGATGACGCGGATCAGGGTCAGGCGGCGTGTGACGGGAAGTCGTTCGAGGCGGGCTATCAGCGCGGCGTTCGCGGCCTTCGCTGCTTCTCCGTCGGCGACAAAGGTTGTCATGTCTGTCGTTCCTCGCCGGTGAGGGGTCGCCGGCCGCGGAGAGCGGTGCGGGCCGGCGGATGGGGACACAGGATCGGCAGCTCCCGCTGCCGATCCTGCCAGGCCCGACGGAGAGACTCCGGCCGGGCGGGGGCCATGGGCGCCTGCGACCGAGCGACGGGGAGCGGACTCGGCCAGGCAGGGGGGCGGAGCGCCGGTCAGATGAGCTGGGCCTGCTTCAGGGCGAACTCGATCTCGGCGGCGGCCCGCTCGCCGAGCGGCTGGAGCGGCTGGCGCACGGTGGCGTCCCTCAGGACCCCGCGGGCCTTGAGGCCGATCTTGAGCGCGACGGTGCCCTCCATGTGGGATCCGCGGTGGTACACGGCCTTGGTCACCGGCAGCAGCCGGTCGTGGACCTCCCGGGCCTTGGCATAGTCCTTGGCCTTGCCCGCGGCGATGAGCTCGACCAGCGGCTCGGGGGCGAGGCCCCCGTAGCCGACCAGGGCGCCGTCGACGTCGAACATGGTGTGCAGCAGGTATTCGTCGTGGCAGGTGAGGATCTGCAGGTCGGGGAACTGCTCGCGCAGGACCGGGATCTCGGTGTCCCAGCGGCGCATGTTGCGCACGCCGTTCTTGGTGGCGACGGTGCCGGGCTGGGCGGCGATCTCCAGTTGGGTTTCCAGGTCGTAACTGGCCTTGGTGGCGTCCGGGTACTGGAAGAGGATGTTCTGCAGGCCGGACTCCTCGTGGATGGCTCGGTAGCGCTCCTGTGGTGCACCCTTCTGGAACCCGAAACGCAGCCAGCCGTGCGAGGGGTATACCAGCGCGCCGATCGCCCCGGCGTCCGCGGCTCGCTTCGCCTCCAGGGCCGCGGTCCTCGTGCCCTCGGTGGTAATTCCCGCGATGATCGGCACTCGGCCCTCGACCGCGTCGACGAGCGTGCGGATGAGCGTGATCTGCTCCTCCGGCGTCAGGTACGTCCCCTCGCCGGCGTGCCCCAGACACACCAGCCCCTTCACGCCCTGCACGGAGACCAGCCAGCGCGCGAGGTCGGCGTTGGCCGCTTGGTCCACCTCGCCGTCGGCTGTGAATGCGGTGACGGGGGCGGGGACGAGGCCCCGCAGATCCATTGGACTCATGACACAACTCCTTGTGCAATCGATGGCGGAATCGATTGCACAACTGACGTCGGCCGTACGTCAAGGGGTAGGAGGCCGCAAAGAACCAGACCGAGATGTGGGTGTGCCTCAACGCGCGGATCGGCCGCGCCACCGGGTGCGCCCGGCTCCCCGCGCCTGCCGCATTCGCCGCGACGAGGGGAAGCGCGTGGTGCGGAGGAGCTTACGCGCCGGTCCGTGACGTGGTTGCGAGGTGGCGGAGTTCGTGGGCCTCGGCGAGAAGGAGGTAGCTGCTGGCGGTCCAGGTGTAGGCGCGGTCGCGCAGGCCCGTTCCGGTGAGGGCGTCGAAGTTCTCGGCGAAGCCGTGGGTCTCGCACAGTCGCCGGAAACGGGCGCTGATCTCGTCGGCGAGGCGGCTGTGTCCGGCGCGGCGCAGTCCGTCCTCGATGAGGACGGTGGTGGGCGCCCAGATCGGACCGCGCCAGTAGCCGTCCGGGCGGTAGTGCGGCGAGTTGGGCAGTTCGGTGGCGAGTCCGTACGGAGTCAGGTGGGCCTCGAGCCGGGCGGTCAGGGCCTTGCCGACGTGTCCGGGGAGGTGCTCGCCCAGCGCTATGGGCATCAGGTCGAGCAGGCTGGAGGTGTTCCAGGTCTTCGAGCTGTGGACACCGCGGGCCACGAACCGTTCCTCTGTCCACAGCTCGTCGAGCATCGCGGCCTGGGTCGCATCGGCGGTTCGGCTCCAGCGCCGGGCCTCGTGGGGAAGACCCAACTCGCTCGCTGTCGAGGCGAGTTCGCGGAGCTGGAGAGTGAGGAACGCGGCCAGGTCCGCGGTGACCACCACGCGCTCGGGATCGAAGGTCGTGGCGTTGTCCCAGCCGCTGTCGTTGCCGTGCTGGTAGTGGGGTAGAGCGGCGTGTGGTGCGCGGCGCGCGGTGAGCCAGAAGTTCGTCCAGCGTTCCAGCCGACGGTAGACCTCGGTGAGTTCCGTGCGGCCCGGCGGTTCGGGCAGCCGACGGCGCAGCCGGGCCAGGGCCCAGCCGTGCACGGGTGGTTTGACGAAGTTGTAGAGGACCTCCGAGTGGGTCACCGAGTCGGGCAGTGCCCCGCTCTCGTCCTGGTGGTCGAACGGCAGCAAGAACTGGTCCCAGGCCAGTTCGGGCGCCCCGGGAGCCAGGGCGAGGGCGTTGAAGCAGTGGTCCCAGCTCCAGACCTTGTCCATCCAGTGCTTGGACATCAGCACGGCGGGCCGGGTGACGAGGCCCGCCGGGGCGACGGTCGCCGACCACAGGACGTATGCGGCGAGCTCGGCGGCCGGGGTGCGGGATGAGCGCCAGGGGGCAACCGTGTCGGTGAAGGCGGCGAAGGCGTGCTCCGCGGTGGCCACGACCTGCGGAAACGTCGCCGATGAGGCGTAAGGGCGGCGTGCGCTGTCGATTTCCTCGACAGCGGCCTCCCAGACTCGGCCGGCCTGCGCGCTGATCGCGAGGCCGCGGTCGCCGCTGCCCAGAGCCTGGCTGCCGGAGACCTCGGCGCCGGCGCCGGACAGCGCGGTGATCCGGTACCGGCGCCCGGTCTCGTACGACGTGAACACGTACGCTCCGTCCACCGGGTCGCGGTAGAAATAGGCGCCCGTGAAAGGGGTCAGGGCCGCTGCGGCCGCGGTGATGCGCAGGCCGAGTCCTTGGCCGCGCAGGCGGATGGTGTCCGGTGTTTCGTAGGAGCAGTCGATCGTGCCCTGGCGTCCGGTCCAGCGGAGCAGGCCGGGCGTCGTCTCGATACGGGTGACGGCCCGGTTGCCCGTTGCCGGGTCGAAGGGGAGGAGTCGCAGGACGGCCTGCATGCCGTTCTGGTGCGACACGAGATGGAGGTCTTCGGCACGCTCGTTCTCCGCGAGTACGCAAGAGATGCCGAACCAGGAGCCGCGGGTGCTGAACGGGATGTCGTGGATGGAGAAGGCCGGGCCGGATCGGGCGGCGGTCATGAGGGGGTTACTCGTTTCTTCAGCAGGGGTCACCGGCGATCGGCGCGGGTCAGTCCTTCATCGCGCCGGCGGTCACGCCGGCGGCGACGTAACGCTGGGCGAGGACGAG
Organism: Streptomyces violaceusniger; assembly: GCA_005405945.1. Lineage (GTDB taxonomy): Bacteria > Actinomycetota > Actinomycetes > Streptomycetales > Streptomycetaceae > Streptomyces > Streptomyces violaceusniger. The sequence continues at coordinate 488,683 of BJHW01000001.1, read as the reverse complement.
GATGACCGTCGTCGGCAGCGAAGCCACGACGGCGGTGGCCATGATGGCGTTCCACTCCTGGTTGTTGTTCCCGATGTAGTGGTAGATGCCGAGGGTGATCGGCTCATGGGTGCTGCCGCCTGCGAGGGTGCTGGCGAAGACGAAGTCGGACCAGGACCACAGGAAGGCGAACAGCGACACGGTGACAACGGCGTTGCGGCTCATGGGCAGCACGATCGACCGGAAGGTGCGCAGAGGGCCGGCTCCGTCGGCCTTTGCGGCCTGGAGCAGTTCCTCGGGAATGCCGGACATGAACGCGGTGAGGACCAGGACCGCGAACGGGACGGCCAGAGTGGAGTCCGCGACGATCAGGCCGGGCACCGACTGGAGCAAGCCGAGGCTGAGATAGACCGCGTAGAAGCCCATCGCCATGACGATGCCGGGGATCATCTGGGCGACCAGGAAGAGGAAGCTGAGCACGCTGCCCCCGCGCGGGCGTAGTTTGGCGAGCGCGTAGCCTGCGGGTGCCGCCAGGGCCACGGTGAGGACGACGGTGCCCAGGCCGATGACCAGGCTGGTGCCGAGGTAGGGCAGCTGCTGCTCCAGGACGGCCCGGTAGCCCCTCAGCGTGCCGTGGGCGGGGAACAGGTCCGGATGCCCTTTGCGCATGTCCTGGTTCCGGGTGAAGGACACGTTCAGCATCCAGTAGACCGGGAAGAGCATGACGCCGGTGAGCAGGAGGCCCGTGGCCGTCTTCCACCACGTGGCGCGTGTCCGGCGCGGGCGGGATGGGGTCGTGATGGTTTTCATGAGGCGTACTGCTTTCGCTGGACCCTCAGATGCATCAGGCCGAACCCGAGAGCGGCAACGATGAGCAGGTTACCGACGGCCGCACCGGGACCGAAGGCGGGCAGCAGGTTGCCGAACCCGAGCCGGTAGGACCAGGTGGCGAAGGTGGTGGACGAGTCCGCCGGGCCACCCTTGGTCATGATCCAGATGATGTCGAAAACCTTGAGCGTGTAGATCAGGCCCAGCAGGAGGGTGATGGCGGACACCGGGCGCAGGAGCGGGAGGGTGATGCTCCGGAAGCGTCGCCAGGCGCCGGCGCCGTCGAGGGCGGCGGCCTCGTACAGGCTGGAGGGGATCGACTGCAGCCCGCTGTAGAGCACGACGAGGTTGAACGGGACGCCGATCCAGATGTTCGCGATGATCACCGAGGTGAGCGACCAGGACGGGGAGGTCAGCCAGTTCACGGAGTCGATGCCGACCGCGTTCAGGGCGGCGTTGACGATGCCCGAGTCGCTGTTGAGCATCCACGACCAGGTGGAGGCCGACACGATCAGCGGCAGTAGCCACGGCACGAGGAACAGGGCGCGCAGGGTTGCGGAGAGCCGGAAGTGCTCGTTGAAGAAGACCGCGAGGGCCAGGCCGATGGCGTACTGGAAGAGCAGGGAGACAGCGGCGAACGCCGTGGTGTGGGCGAGCGCCGGTGCGAACGTCGGGTCGTCGAACACGGTCTGGTAGTTGGCGAGACCGGTGAAGGGCGCGTCGCCCCGGACGAAGGAACGGACGGTGTAGTCGCGCAGGCTCAGGTCGAGGTTGCGGTAGAGCGGATAGGCGTAGAAGAGGAGGAGGTAGAGGGCCGCCGGGGCGAGAAAGGCCCAGGCGGTCCAGTGCCGTGAGTGGGCGCGGCGGCGTGGTGTCGTACGGTCCGGGGCGGCGCCGGCCGCCTCGTCCCGGTCGGGCACGGCCCGACGGTCCGGCAGGTGTGTCGTATGGCTCATCAACAACCCCTGAAGTACGGTTAGTTGGCCGCGCGCTGCGCGGCGGTGAGCGCGTCCTTCGGGGACTTGGATCCGCTGAGGGCGGACTGGATCGCCTTCCACATCTGCTCGGAGATCTTGGGGTACTTGGTGCCGAGATCACCACTGGTGCGGCCCTTGGCCGCCTTGACCGCCTCCGCCCAGGGCTTGAACTTGGCGTCGGCCGCCATCTGCTTGTCCCGCACCTCGCTGGTGGGTGCCAGGTAGGACAGGGTGGTGTCGGTGGTGTAGAGGTTTGCGGCGCCGGTCAGGCAGGAGACCAGCTTCCGCGTTGTGGTGTAGCGGCCGGTGTCGCTCTGGACGGGGACGGTGACGAATTCGCCGCCGGTCGGCGCCGCGGCGGTACCACCGTCGGCGCCGGGGACGGGCAGGACACCGTAGTCGAAGCCGACGTCCTCCGCGTTGGCCAGCTGCCAGGTGCCGTTCTCGGCGAACGCGTAGTCGCCGCTCGCGAACTCTTGCCAGCTGGTGGTCTGGGTGTTGTTGATCACCGAGTTGGGGGCGTGGCCCTGCTTCAGCCAGTCGGTCCACAGGGACAGTGCCGACACGCCCTGGGGAGAGTCGAGTCGGGTCAGCTTCGCGCCCGAACCCCAGAACCAGGGCAGGAACTGGAAGCTTCCCTCCTCGGTGCCGATCGCGGAGAAGGTGATGCCCTTCTTCCCGGCCTTCTTCACCTTCGCAAGTGCCGCCGTCAGTGACGTCCAGTCCCTGACCGAGGCGATGTCCACGCCTGCGATCTCGAGGACGTCCTTGTTGTAGTAGAGGGCGAGGGTGTTGACCCCGATCGGTGTTCCGTAGGTCTTTCCGCCCGACCGGCCGGCCCCGAGCAGATTGGGGTCGACCTCGGAAGTGTCCAGCTTGTTGTCGTCGGTGGTAGTGAGAACACCGGCCTCCGCCAAGGTCGGCACCACGGGATTGTCCACGATGAGCACGTCCGGAGAGTTGTCCTGCTGGGCCGCCAGGAGCACCTTGTTCGACAGGTCGCTGGTGTCGAAAGCGGTCCGCTTGATCTTCACACCGGCCTTGCCGCCGCAGTCGTCCAGCAGCTTCGTCCACGCCGAGTCCCCGGCGAATTGGGGGTACGGGTCCCAGACGGTGTAGGTGCCGCTGTCCGCCGCCTTTGTCCCGGTGCCGCCCAGGCCGGAGCCGCAGGCGGTGGCACTGGTGGCGAGAGCCAGAGCGGTCAGGACTGCGACGGTCAGACGGCGCTGTCCGGAGAAGCTGTTCATCGCGGGTTCCTTTGTTTCTGGCATGCGGGTGTCGAGGGCAACGGGTGGCCGGGGGCACACCGGACGGGGCTGACGCGTGGTTCGGGAGTTCGGGCGGGCGAGGAACGAGGACAGGGGGTCCCGTGTGTGATCAGAACGCCGTACGGGGCACGGCGTCCGCGGTGGGCGCGGCCCCTGGCGGGGCTCCCGCGGGCCCGGTGCTGGCCCGCAGCGAAATCGGCGGCGCGAGGAGATGCTGCCGGGGTGCCGCGTCGGGATGGTCGAGCCGCTCCACCAGCAGGTCGACGGCGAGCCGGCCCATCTCGGCCGCCGGTACGTCCGCCGCGGTGAGCTGGGGGGTCACCGTCTCCGCCCAGCGACCGGCCACGACCCCGGTGACGGAGAAATCGCGCGGCACATGCCGGCCGGCCTGGGCCAGTCCCCGGTAGAGGCCGCCCAGCGCGGCCTCGTTCAGCGTGACCAGGGCCGTGGTGGCCGGGTCGTCGTGCAGGATCCGTTGCACACAGGTCTGACCCGAGGCGGCGTCGTCCCCACAAGCGTACGTCCGCACCGTCAGCCCGCGTTCGGCGGCGGCCTTCGTGAAACCTTCGAGGCCACGGTGTGCGGACTCGTAGCCGGCCCGCAGGAGCTGCTCGGGGCGGTTGACGAGGGCGACCCGGTGGTGGCCGAGATCCGCCAGATGCTGGACGCACGCCTTCGCCAGCGCGGTGTGATCCAGGCCCACCCACCACCCGCCTTCGGGACGAGCGGTACGGCCGATGGTGACGGAGGGGAAGCCAAGGGCGGCCAGATGGTCCACCCGGTCGTCCGCCAGCCTGATCTCCATCAGGATCGCGCCGTCGACCCGCCGTTCCCCCAGCAATCGCTGGAAAGAACGGTCGCTGTCCACACCACTGGGCGACAGCAGGACGTCGTAGTCGTGAGCGGCGGCGGCCTCCACCACGCTGCCGATGAAGTCCAGCTGCATCCCCGTGTAGTGGTTCCCGGCCGGCGGGAAGACCAGGCCGAGGGTCCTGGTCCGCCCGTTGGCCAGGGCGCGGGCGCTGGCGCTGGGCCGGTAGCCCAGCTCATCGACAACCTGCTGGATCTTCCGGCGTGTGTCGTCCGAGACCGGGCGCTTGCCGCTCAGCGCGTAGGACACGGTGCTCCGCGAGACACCGGCCAGCCGGGCGATCTCACCAATGTTCACGGCGACTCCTAGCTCGAACCGGTTCGGCATCCCGCGGGGAGGACGGGCCCGCCGGTCGTGAGGTTGTGCCAGGGAACGAGGCGCGACGGCCGGTCGTCGAACCGGTTCGCGTGAAGTGAACGTAGGAACCATCTCAACGCCTGTCAACACCCTTGGCCACGCTGCCGCGAGCCGCCAGCGGACCGGGAAATCCTTGTGCGGGAGGGATTGCTGGCGGGGTGGCCCGGTGCTAGCTTCGCCGAACCAGTTCGATGAAGCGATCCTTCCAGCAACAGTGAACCCGACCTGAAGCGCGGGGCCGTCATCTCCGCCACTCGAAAGGCCCCGAACCTCGTGTGGCTCGTATGAACGAACCGGTTCGACATCCGCCGTCCCGGATCTCTCACCGGAGACGGCATGTGGACGAGCGGCTGGCCGAGGTGGGGCGACGGAACCTGTTACTCAAGGAATGAGGACGCAGTCCATGCCATCCGCTGACAGATCAGCGCGGCGCCGGACCCCGGCTGCCATGGCGCTGGCCCTCGGCGTCGGCCTGCTGGCCGCACCAGCCGCTCCCGCACAAGCGGTCGGCACGCCCCGGCCCGCCGCTCACTACACCTTCGATGACAGCGACTTCGCGTCCGGAAAGATCACCGACAGCTCCGGCAACGGCCTGACGGCGACCCTGGTGAACGGCTCCACCGCGCAGTCGGTCGCGGGCACGGACGGCGGCAGGGCGCTGGCCCTGCCCGGCGGGGCACCCACCTCGAGCGGTGCGTACGTGCGCCTGCCCCGCGAAGTGCTGGACGGTGCGACCGGTTTGACGATCTCGGCCCGCGTGAAGTGGAGCGGTGACAAGTCGTCCTGGCAGCGGATCTTCGACCTGGGCACCAACACCACCAAGCACCTCTTCACCACCCCCACAGCGACAGTGGGCGGTTGCAGACCTCCGTGACCACAGGGGGCACAGGCGCGGAGACACAGGTCCGCGGTTACGCGATGCTTCCCGCGGACGAGTGGCGGACCGTGACCGTCACTCTCGACGCCTCGGCGGGCCGGGCCACCACCTATCTCGACGGCGTGGCGGTCTCCTCCGCTGAGACGACGGTCAGGGCCGGCGATCTCCTGGACGATTCCGCCACGGCCGCCGGTTACATCGGCAGGTCCTTCTCCTCGTATCCGCTGTTCAAGGGCGCCATCGACGACTTCACCGTGTGGCACGCGGCGCTCAGCGCCCATCAGGTGGCCGGTACGGTCGGCAAGGTGCCCGTGTTCCAGCGGCTCTCGCGGACTGGCTTCGACGTCCGTACGGCGACCGGGACGGCCCCGACCCTCCCCGCGGTCGTCCGCTCCTCCTTCTCCGACGGCTACGACCGCGGCACGCCGATCGCCTGGGACGCCGTACGGCCCGAGAAGTACGCCAGGCCGGGCACGTTCACGGTGGCGGGAACGGCAGCCGGGCGCGCCGTGAATGCGACCGTCACGGTGGTCCGTGAGGGACAGCTCGATGTCGACCTCGGCTCGGACACCGGCACGTTCCACGGCGGAGCCTCCGGCACCCTCTACGGCGTGTACGGACCGGACGTCCCCACCAGCAACCTCATCGAGGGCATGGGCCTGCGCACCGTCTCCACGAAGGCGCAGGACGGCCCGCAGCACCCCGGTGCCGACGCGCTGGAGGTGGTCCGACCGCTGGCCGACTCCACCGGCGGCGACGTGTACATCTACATGACCGACATCCACCGCGGCTTCCCCTACGAGTGGCCGGGCGACACCCCCGGGCAGAAGCTCGAGCTCTACCAGGAGAAGCTCGCCGACCAGGTCGACCAGGCGCTGAAACTGCCGAAGGAGTACCAGGACCACATCGTCTTCGTGCCGTTCAACGAGCCGGAGGGAAACATGTTCGGCACCGGCGAGTGGAGCTACAACAAGGTCAGCTGGCTGAGCGACCCGGACGACTTCTTCGCGGCCTGGGACGACGTCTACAAGCTCATCAAGGGCAAGATGCCCGGTGCCCGCGTCGCCGGCCCCAACACCAGCGTCCTGTACGACCAGGTCAAGGGCTTCCTCACCCATACTCTGACCGCCGGCACCCTCCCCGACGTGGTCACCTGGCACGAACTCAGCCACCCCGAGGCGGTGCGCGAGAGCGTCACCAGGTACCGGACGTGGGAGAAGGAGCTGTTCCAGGACACCGACGAGGAGGGCACTCAGCTCCCGGTCAACATCAACGAGTACGCCTTCAACTACCACACCTCCGTCCCCGGCCAGATGATCCAGTGGGTGTCCGCGATCGAGGAGTCCAAGGTGGACGCCGATATCGCGTACTGGAACATCGACGGCAACCTCTCCGACTCCGCGGTACAGGCCAACCGGGGAAACGGTCAGTGGTGGCTGCTGCACTCGTACGCCTCGATGAGCGGACACACCGTGGAGGTGAGCCCGCCCTTCCCCGGCGAGAACTACACCATGCAGGGCGTCGCCACGCTGGATGAGAACAAGCGGCAGGCCCGGCTGCTCTTCGGCGGGTCCACCGGCGAGGGCCACATCTCCTTCGCGGGTGTCCCGAAGAAGGTCTTCGGGGACCGTGTGCACGCCTGGGTGCGGGAGATCGAGTGGAGCGGTCAGGTAGGCGATTCCTCCGGCCCGAGGCTCCTCGGTGAACGGGACCTGAAGGTCGGTGACGACGGCACGGTCCTGGTCGATTTCGGTGGCGGCGAGCTGCCGAAGCTGAAGGAGTCCTCGGCGTACGAGATCGTCCTCAGCCCGGCCGGGAAGGCGAAGGGCAGGCAGTCCCCGCCCGTGCGCTGGCAGGCGTCGTACGAGGCGGAGGACGCCGCTCACACCGGGTCCGGCTACTCCAGGAACGGCCCGGAGGGTTCGCCGCGCGACGTGTCGAAGTTCTACACCTCCGGCGGCTACGATGTCGGCGGCCTGCGCACCGGCTCGGACGTCACGCTCGATTTCACCGTGGACGTCCCCAAGGACGGCACTTACGACCTGGCGGTCTTCGCCAACTCCCTCAACACCTTCGACAAGGTGAGGGAACAGGGCCCCACCAACGTCTTCCTGCGCGTGGACGGAAAGGCCGACGGTGAGCGGGAACTGTACCTCCCGCTCGGCTACAAGTGGGTGGTCTGGGACCACACCGACACCGAGGTCCACCTCACCAAGGGCAAGCACACCCTCACACTTGCCGCGAAGAGCGCCGACGGTACGCGCGCCACCAAGGGCGACGCCATCGTCGACCGCCTCACCCTCTCCCTCCCCGGGACTTCGGCCGCCACCCAGGTGTACGAGGGCGAGCTGGCCTGGACAGCCGGCGGGGCACAGCCCGTGTACAACCTTCTCGGGCGGGCCAAAACCCCTGCCACCGGCTCGGGGGCGGTCCGGCTCGCCAAGGATCAGACCGCCACCTTCTGGGTCTACTCGCCCGCCGACCGCGAGGCCACCCTCAGGGTCGACACTCTCGGCGGCGCGGACGCACGGCTCTCCGTCAACGGGTACGAGGTCCTGCGCCTGGGCAAGGGCACAGGCAGCGTGGCCGTCTCCCTCTCGGGTGGCGTCAACAAGGTGACGGTGACCGGCGGTTCGTCCACCACCCTCGTCGACCGCCTTACCGTCACACCCGGCGCCGGCAGGCTGAAGGCGCGTACGTACGAGGCGCAGGACGCCAAGCTCGCGGGCTCGGCCACGCTGACCTCACTGCCCCTGGCCACTGACGGCACAGCGATCACCGGGATAGGTGGCGATCCGGGCAACGGCAACACGGCGACGTTCACGGTCGCCGCGGACAAGGCCGGTCTGTACGCGCTGCGCATCCGTTACTCCAATCCCGAGCAGTCCGAAGCCACCCACTACAACCCGGACCCGCTCGCACGCCACGCCGACATCACCGTGGGCGGCGTCGAGATGCGGCGCGTCAGCTTCCCCCACACCTTCCACCAGGACAACTTCTGGGAGCTGACCGTCCCCGTCCACCTCAGGAAGGGGCAGAACCCGATCACCTTCCGCTCCGAGGAACTGCCGAACTTCGACGGCACCACCTACGCCTCGGACACCTTCCCCGGAGTGCTGCTCCGCTCCCGCTACGCCCCGCTGATCGACCGGATCACCGTCGCGCCGTACGCGCGGGAGGTGCGATGAAGTGATCAGCACAGGGCGGCAGTGCGGCTCGGGCTCTGGAAGCGGAGCGGGCCGCACTGCCTGTGGGACGGCTCAGACGCCGGTGATGGTCCATTCGTTGTTGGTGCTGGAGTTCGGAGTCCACATCACCGTGGTCGAGCCGGCCGTGGTGCTGCCACTGCCGTCAAGGGCGGTGCCGGTGGCCCGATTGATGATCTGATAGCGGTTGCCGCCGAGGCTGCCCAGCGACCACTGCTGGTTGTTGCCGCCGTTCCAGACCTCCTGGCGGGCGGGAGCGCCGTTGGCGGAGTTGCCCCAGCTGTCGGCGGCCATGCCGTTGGTGCGGTTCACGATGCGGTAGTAGCCGTTGCCGAGGTCGATCAGCTGCCACTGCAGGTTCGTGCTGCCGTCGTAGTTCCACTGCTTGAGGTTGGAGCCGGAGGCGACGTTGCCCCCGCTGTCGAGCACCAGTCCGCTGGTCACGTTGGCGATCTTCACCCAGGTGGTGGAGCCGCCCGGCGCGCCCAGGACGGGGATCTCACCGGAGAAGGTGAGCTTGACCGTGTAGGCCAGGGCGGCGAACGGCGGGTTGGACGAGGGCATGGTGAGGTGCAGGCCGGAAGCGTCCTGGTTCGGCGCGGGCAGGTCGATGTAGGTGCCGGCCGTGTTGTTCAGCAGTTGCGCGCCCGTCAGGCTGCTGAGGTTGATCTGGTTCGAGTTCAGCGTCGTGATGGTCATGGTGCCGCCCTGCCAGCCCAGCGCGGTGGCGTAGAGGACCTTGTTGTCCCGGCTGCGGGTGAACCGGACGTCCGCCGGTTTGCCGGCCACCGGTCCGCTGAACGAGCCGCCGCCCATCTTGGTGGGGCCCTCGCCGTAACTGGCCCAGGAGCGGGTGGAGTAGACCGCCTCTCCGAAGCGGCCGAGCCAGTCGCCCATGGCGAGCAGGATGGACTGCTGCCCGGAGGGGATGGTGCCGTCGGCCATCGGAGCGATGTTCAGCAGCATGCTGCCGCCCTTGCTGACCCGGTCGATCAGCGAGTGGAGCAGTGCCTGCGTCGAGTAGTAGCCGATGCCCACCGTGTAGCACCAGCTGGAGGAGGAGATGCTGTCGTCGGTCAGCCAGTAGGGGGTGAGCAGCCCTGCCGGGCCACCGCGCTCGAAGTCGAAGACCTCACCCTTGTTGTTGAAGCCGTCCTTGTAGGTCGCGACCACGTCCTTGTCCCATGAGACCGCCTGGTTGTAGTAGTGCGCGAGGAACTGGAGCCGGTAGGACTCCTGCACCAGGTTCAGATCGAAGTCCTGATAGACCAGGTCCGGCTGGTAACCGTCGACGATCTCGATCAGCTTGTCGTACCAGAGCGTGTTCTCCGCGGCCGAACCCTGCTGGCCGTAGAGGATGCGCAGCGCCGGGTCCGACTGGTTCGGCACGTGGTCGTAGTAGCCGTTGAAGTGATAGGCGTGGTGCAGCGCGGTCATGAACTTCAGCCCCTGCCCGCGGATGGCCTGCGCGTGCAGTCCCACGAGATCGAGCTTGGGGCCGCGCTGGACCGAGTTCCACGGGTTGGAGCGGCTGTTCCACATGGAGAAGCCGTCGTGGTGTTCGGCGACCGGGCCGGCGAACCTGGCACCCGCGGCCTTGAACAGCCGCGCCCAGGCGTCCGGGTCGAAGTTGCCGCCCTGGGAGGCGAGTTTGGGGGCGAACTGCACGCGGTTGCCGGCCTTGTCACGGGCACCGTCGATGAAGTTGTGGTACGGCCAGGCCGAGGGGTCGCCGTAGGTGTCGATGTGGTGGCGGTTCTCGGCCGAGCCGCCGATGTACATGTTGCGCGGATACCACTCGTTCCCGAACGCGGGGACGCTGAAGACGCCCCAGTGGTAGTAGATGCCGAACTTGCCGTCCTGGAACCAGGCCGGGGCCGGAGGATGCTGGTCCACGGAGGACCAGCTCGGGGTGTAGCTTCCGGGGCCGTCGGTCGCGGCGGCCTCGGGGGCGAACCGCAGCAGGCCGAAGGCCGTGGCCGCGCCGGCCGCCGCCAGCAGTCTGCGTCGGCTGAGTGGCAGGGAAGAGGAAGACATGTGGGGGCCTCTCGCGGGAGATGACGGAGGTGATGCATGCGGGAGTCGGTGATCGTCAGCGGTCACCGGATCAGTCGCGTGTCCACTTCTGGTTGCTGGTGCCGTTGCAGGTCCACAGCTGCAGCAGGGTGCCGTTGGCCGTTCCCGCGCCGGTGGCGTCCAGGCACAGGCCGGACTGGTCACCGCTGATCGTGCCGTCGGCGTGGAGCGTCCATTTCTGGTTGCTGCCGCCGTTGCAGTCCCAGATGTCCACCTTGGTACCGGGGGTGGTGCCCTGGCCCGCTGCGTCCAGGCAGTAGCTGCCGTAGACCCGCAGTTCACCGGCCGAGGTGTCCGTCCACTGCTGGTTGCTGCCGCCGTTGCAGTCCCACAGCTCCACCTGGGTGCCGGCCGTCTGCGACTGGTTGGGCACGTCCACGCACCGGCCGGAACCCACCCCGACGATCGCGCCGGTCGTGCCGCCGTCGTTTCCGCCGCTGCCGGGGGTGATGGACAGGTTGTCGAACTGCGCCGTCTCGCCCTGGCTGGTCCCGTAGCCGATCTGCCCGGTCGCCCAGGTGCGGTCGTTCACGGAACCGACCGTGGCACCGTCGATGACCGCGGTGATCGTGGTGCCGGAGAAGGTGAGGCCCAGGGTGTGCCACCGGTTGGTGCCCAGCGCGGCGGTCGAGCCGCGGGCCACGGTGGAGACGGTGCCGTCTGTGTTCGTGTTCAGGATCGACCAGGCCCCGGTGTCGCTCACCCGCAGGCGGTAGGCGTTCTGCCCTCCGGTACGGTCGTAGTCGTGCCCGCCCGCACGGCCGATCAGTTCGACGTATCCGGGCTGTTCGAGCATCACGTCCGACGAGGCCGTGTAGTTGCCCCAGCTCACGTCGCCGAGCAGGGCGTGCGGATCGGTCAGCTTGTCCCAGGTGATCGGCTTCTGCGGGCTCATCTGGCGCACGCACTTGCCGCTACGGCCGCCCCCGCAGCCCACCGCCTCGAAAGCGCCCTGCCAGTCCATGAGGTACTTCACCTCGGTGCCGGTGGCGTTGCCGTCGAAGGAGTCGCTGTACGGTAGCTTCATCGAGCTCTTGGCAGGACCGGTGGCGGTGCCCTTGCCCTGTCCGGTCGTGGTGGTCAGGGTGTACATGTGGCCGGGTTGTACGGTCAGGCTGAAATTGCTGCCGGACGGGGTGATGTCCGGGGCATGCACGAAGTAGTCGGCCGTGTTGCCGGACCTGACGTCGGTGGACCATACGTGGACGGTCCCGGTGGACAGCCCCCCGGTGACGTTGAAGTCCAGCGTCTGGGCGCTGCCGGCGTCCATCGTCTCGATGACCGTGGAGTAGTCGGAGTTGTTCGTGGACTTGAGTGAGACGTAGCTGCCGTTGTTCCGGTTGCCGCCGATGTAGCCGCTGGAGGAGTCGAGGTAACGCCACCCGGGGGCGGTGAACTGGCTGGTGTGTGCCATCACCCAGGCGTTCTTGCCGATCGAGTAGGAGCCGGACCACGGCTGCGAGGCCAGGGCGAGACCCATGGTGGGGTACGGCAGGTTGGGTGTGAGCGCGGCGACCACCGGCCAGTTGAGGTACGCCGTCATCCGGCCGTCGATGTATCCGCGGTTGATGCCGCGGGCCACGGCCTGTGCTCCCCCGTTGTAGTCGTCCGAGCCGTTCTCGCTCGCCCACAGCGGCTTGCCGGAGGATGTGGCGGCCGACGGCACCGAGCAGTTGGACTGCGACGACCGGTAGCCGCAGGGATAGTGCGCGCCGATGGCGCTCACCGAGGCGGCGAACGCCGGGTTGGAGTTGACGTCGTTCGCCACGTTCCAGTCCGAGTCAGCCGCGACGATCTTGACGTTGCCGTATCCGTTGCTGTTGAGCGCGCTGCGTAACTGCTCGTACCAGGAGACGTTGTAGCCTCGCTCGTTCCACCCGCCGAGGTAGTCGATGCTCAACCCGTGCTGCTTTGCGCAGCCCAGCCACGAGAGCAGGTAGTTGATCATGTCGGTGGACCAGAAGTTCCCGCCACCGATCCAGCCCGGCGCGCCCCAGGCGAGCCCGTACAGCTTGATGTCCGGGTTGCGCGCTTTGGCCTGCTCCATCAGCCACCATTCGTAGCCCCGGTCGCAGTTCAGGTCGGACCGGGTGTGCTGGTGACTCGGCTCGGCCCCCGAGGTGGAGTTGGTGTCCCCGCCGACCTCCGCTTTGAGGATCTGCAGGGAGGCACCGTAGCCGGGCCGGAAAAGGTAGTCGAGGATCTGGCCGCGCTCGGGCTCCGGATAGTCGATCAGCAGTCTGCTGTTGCCGCCCCCGCCACTGATCGCTCCGACGCCGTCGAAGGTGCGGCCGCCGGACGCGCCGTTGATCGTGATGGAGGTGGCTGCCTGGGCCGGCACGGCAGCCGTGCCGACGAGGCCGCCGGCGGCCAGGACGAGGCCCGTGAGCACGGCCGTCGAGGCGCGCAGACGCCGGAACAGCCGTCTGAATGCTGACACGGTGGGTTCCTTTCGCAGGTCGGAGGCGTCCCGTGGCCGCCGGGTCCGGCCATGGGGACGCGGTGACTGTGCTGTGCTCGTGCTGCCCCTGGTGGCCGCGGCTCCGCGGTTGCCGGAGGTCCCTCGCGGGTCGGTGTCCGTTCAGCCGCGGTCAGCGGAGGATGAGGTCTTGGTTCGTGCCGGACACGTCCGTGCACACGTTGTCGCCGGCGACCACGAGTTGGTGGCAGCCGTTCGGGAAGCCGCCGCCGCTGGACGAGGCGGGTGTCAGATAGACGGCGAACGCGTCGTGCGAGTCCTGGAACGTGAACGGCACGGTGATCGAGCCGCCCGAGGCGCTCACGTTCTGGTCGTACACGATCTGCGGGGCACCGAGCGGTGCCCGGTCGGGGATGCGGTGCACGGTGATGTGCACGCCGCCGTCGTTCGCGAGCCAGGGCAGGGACGCCAGCCCGTTGAACGTCACGGACGCGGCGCCGGTGTATCCGTTGGAGTCGCCGATGATCGCCACCGCTCGCTTGGCGGAGGAGTCCACGGAGGCCGAGATCGCCGTCGAGCCGACCTGGCCGGAGGTGTCCACGAGGGTGCCGGTCATGTCGGCGTAGTCCCGAAGCGCCCACCAGTTGCCGGTCGGCTGCCAGCTGCCCCCGCTCTGGGTGAGGACTCCGGTCAGGTTCGGGGTGACGCAGCACACCCAGTTGCCGCGCATCGCGTTGGTGTACCCGGACTGCGCGAACCGCGCCAGGTACCAGGCGGTCACCCCGGCGGTCTGCCGGTCGGCCGGCTGGTACTCGTTGGAGGACAGCGGCAGCGGGCCGATGCCCGCCGCGGTCAGGGCGCCGTTCAGGGCCCGCGCGACGGTGACCGGGTCGTCGACATCGCCCTCGTTGTGGTTGGCGATCATGTCCGGCACCGTCCCGGCCGCCTTCACATGCGTGAGCCAGGTCCGCCATTGACCCGGGTTGCGCTCCGGGGTGAACGCGAATGACGGGCCGACGATCCGCGCCCCGGGGGCGATGCGCCGGATCTCCCGGTAGGCGGTGTCCCACATCTGGAAGTACTGGGCGCTGTTGACGCCCCGGGTCCAGAACGCGGAGATGTCGGGCTCGTTCCAGATGTCGTAGGAGAAGGTGAGCCCCGAAGCCTGTAGCGCTCCCACGGTGGAATCGATGAAGCCGACCCAGTTGGAGCAGTCACCGTTGTCGCACGGGTACCTCGTGTTCGACGGCTGGCCGCCGTTCGCGCCGTAGATGTCGCTGACGAGCACCTGGTACTGCGCGTGGTAGGGGGCCGGGTGAGCCGTTTCGCCTGTGCGATGATCGAGTCGACGTCGGCCCGGGTGGCCGAGCCGTACTGGTAGCCGTCCTTGATCCAGCCGCCGGAGAACCATCCGCCGCCGCGGAAGGCGTTGATCCCCAGCGGCTGGATGAACTGGTCCGCCGGCCGGCTGCCGTCTTCGCTGAAGCCGTAGAGGAACCCCTCCCCCACGCCGGTCGACGGCCCCCGCGCCGACGCCAGGTTCACACTCAGCGACGTGGCCGAGGCGGCCTGGCTCGTGTCCGTCGCCAGCAGCGGCAGCACGAGTGCCAGGACGATGCCGGCCACCAGTGTCAGACGGCCGGGTCTCGCTCTCGTCCTCATCCGATCCTCCTGCGGTGGGGCGCCGCTGCGTTGCGGCGCGTGTGCTGGACGGGGGCCGCCTCCCGCGGATATGAAAAGCTCAGCGGTAGCCGGCCGCCGTGACGTTGGTCTGTACCGCGTTGTCGGTCGCATCGGAGGGGTAGCCGGCGACGATGGCTCCTTCGTAGAAGGTGCCGGCGCTCAGGTTGGCCCCGCCGCCGGGCTTGCAGCAGTCGCCGCCGCTTCCCAGGACGATGGCTCCTTGTTTCTTCATGGGGCTGTAACCGCTGGGAAGCCCGCCGTTCCACAAGGTGGTCAGGCCACCGGATTGCGCGTTGCCGCCCTTGAGGGCGAATCTCGACGTTCCGTTGTTCTTGAGCATCGCGGTGACGAACTTGTTGGAGAAGGCCCGCTGGTTGGTGTTCCAGGACTGGCTGCCTCCGGAATACAGGCCCCATTCGAGATCGGCCTGCACCCAGGGACCGCTTCCCGAGCAGCCGCCGAACCAGCACTCGGTGCCGAAGTTGATCGCGTCCATCGCCCCGGCGGCGTCGGCCTTCCTGTCCGTCTCACTGTTGCCGTAGTCGAAGCAGCAGCCGCTGTTGACGTGGGTGCCGCTGGTCACCATGTACGCCCCTTCGGGTGCGGCACCGGTCGGCACGCCCGTCAGGTGACCGTCCCGCCAGTAGCTGTTCCCGGGGTTGATGTACAGCGAGTACGCCTTGGTGCCCCCGGCGGTCAGCGACTCGGAGGTCGCTTTCGCGGGGCTGCTCTGACTCGACCCCGGGACCTGGGCCGATCCCTGGTACCACAGGTCGTTGCCGTGTCCGGACTGGTCGTGGACCGCCGTGATCACGCACGAGGTACCCGCGCAGAACGAGTCCTGCGCAGCGGCGTTGGCGAAGCCGCCGGGCGCCAGCACGCCGATGTCCCTGGTCGCGTTGTCCGAGGAGCGCCTGACCTGGTAGAGGCTGCCGCTGTACGAACCGTAGAGCGCCCGCACCGTGCTGTGCGCGGCCACGCACGGCGTACCGCCCTCGGAGTAGATGTCGCACGGGCCGGACCCGCCGGACCCGGGCGGAGCTGTCGGTGTGCTCCACTTCTGGTTGCTTTGACCATTGCAGGTCCACAGGATGACCGCGGTGCCGTTGCTGGTGCCCGCCCCGTTGACGTCCAGGCATAAGCCGGACTGGGCACCGGTGATGGACCCGTCGGAGTTCTGCCGCCACATCTGGGTCGACCGCCCGTCGCACGACCAAATGATCAGCGGAGTTCCCGGAGCCGCCTGGCTGTCGTGGGCGTCCACGCACCGGGTGCCGTTCATCGTCCTCAGCTCACCCGCCGACGTGAACTCGAACGCCTGATTCGCCTGGTCGTTGCAGTCCCAGATGTCCAACGCCGTTCCCGGCGTGCCGACGTTGCCCTCGACGTCCAGACACCGCCCCGACGCCGAGCTCACCAGGGGGGCCGTAACCGCCGGCATCGATGCCGCCCATGTCGGCGCGGTCGCCGGCAACATGGACAGCGATGCCATCACGCATACGGCGGCGGCCGCCGGTAAGCGTGGTCCACGAGCCACAGGGCTCCGGAGCGCAACAGATGAAAGCTGCATTCTGCTCCTTGAATATGTGAGGAAGGGGACAGAGAGTGCCGTGTCCGTCCGGGAGGAAACACTCGGGGCCGCTGCCACCGGCATGGCCGGCGGGGCCCGGGCGTTCCTGTTGGCGTTGCCGCCAGTGCGTTCGGGCGAGGGTGCGATCCGGATGAGGTCATGGTGACCCTTCCTTGGAATGAGGGCGCCCGAAAGCATCCACAGAGAACTCTCAGACATCCCATGTCCCATAGTGATTCCACCGGTCCTTCACACTGTCAATAGGCATGTCTGCCTCAATCGGAACCGGATCCATCCCATGTTTCCTTTGCGCTGGTCAGCCGCCGTGGCGGTATGCCGAAACCCGCGCCCGGCGGCGGCCGCCGTGTCGAGCGCGTGTGTTCGCTCCGGTCGCTGGCGCGATTCATGGGCCGGTGCGCACGATTGGCGCCAACCACCTCACCCCCCGGTCCTGCGGACCGGTCCCGGCCGCGTCGAACTCGGTCGTCCGGGTCCGAAGATCCGCCGTTGTCGGTGACCGACGCTCAAAGGACGGTGCGGGAGGGCTGGATGCGTCGCCGACCGGGAGGCCGTTGACGCTTCCTGCGAAGATCTCGTCGAGTCGGGCAAGGGTTGCAGCACGTTCGGTCCTGGCGCGCACGGGCGCTGCCGCGGTTGTCCTGGCGGCTCGGAGCAGCCGCTGGAGCACTTCCGGGTCGAAGAGTGTGGCTGCCTGGCGGACCCGTTCTGCGTGTCCGCTATAGACTTCCCGGTCCTGGACCGCTCTGAATGCGATGTGCAGTTCGTGCGCCCACGAGGCGCGAGCATGTACCGAGTGCTGAGGCTGCAGCAGCGCACCGTGACACAGTGTCGGCGAGCAGCCCCACGTGGTCCAGACTCGGGGCCGGGCAGATGCCCCACGAGTGCGGGAGCCCGGGGGCAGATTGATGGTGCGGACCGTGGTGATCTTCGTGACGATCCGTCGGATTCTCCGGGGGCCATTTCGGTTATCCGGCCCGTCGCGGGTCGGACCACCGCCCGAGGCGGTATCCGCGCAGGCGGCGGGGTGTCCACCGGCGGGTGGTGCCCGTCAGGTCGAGCAGGGGCATCCAGGCGAGCACGTCGAGGCCGTGCACCACTCCACGGCCGTCGCCCTCGACACGGACACGCGGGTATGACCCGACATGCTCGGTCACCGGAGAAGTGCTTCTTTCCCCGCAACCAACAGGACTCTCTACAAGCCCTATCGTTGCAGGTCAGAAGCACTTCTCACGTTTGTGATCAGGCCTCGGACAGCCCACCCGATGAATGCGCGAGGTCAGCGCTGCAGGGTAAGGACACCCGGTCGCCAGGGCAGTTGGTCGTAGGGGCCGCCGGCGGAGGGGGACTTGCCCTGGTAGAGGAACTGCAGGTTACAGGGGTCGATGGTCATGGTCTGGTCGGGGTTGTTGCGGACCAGGTCACCGTGGCTGATGTCGTTGGTCCAGGTGGCACCGCTGTTGGCCTTGCCCGCGAAGGGGTTGCTTTCGCTGCTGGCCTGCGGGGTCCACGAACCGCTCAGGCTGGAGGCCGTGAACGAGCGGAAGTAGCGCCCCTTCGCGCCCATCGCCTCCACGATCATGAGGTACTGGTTCTGGTCCTGAACCTTGTAGACCTGCACCCCCTCGAACAGGTTGTTCGTCGAGTCGCTCATGACGGTCGTGTACGACGAGCCGAAGCTGCCCGGGAAGTTCCCGATCGGCATGCTCGCGCGGTAGATCTTGCCGTTGTCACCGGCGAAGAACAGGTACATGTTCTGCCCGTCACCGATCAGGGTCTGGTCGATCGGGCCGGTGCCGGAGCCGGAGATGCTGCCGGTGAACAGCGGCTGCGGCGAGGACCAGCCGTTGGGGTTGGTGGGGTCGCTCGACGTGCGGTAGATGAAGGGCCACGCACCCCACTGGTACGCCAGCACCCAGATGTTCTTGGGCGCGAAGTAGAACAGCGTGGGCGCCACCGCGGCCTGGCCCATCCCGGTCTGGCCGGCCGACGCCATGTCCGACCAGTTCGTGAAGGGACTGAACCTCATCGAGCCGTAAGACGACCCCGACACGTTCGACGCGTAGACCAGGTGCTTGCCGTTGTACACCACGTTGGTGAAGTCCTTCAGTGAGACCCACCCGTTCGCCGGCTGCGCCAACACACCCGTCGACGTCCACCGGTACGTCGACGGAAGAGAACACGCGCTGGTGGCCGCCTGAGCCGGGTTGGCGACGAGCGTGGCCGCCAACGAGGCCAGGGCCGCAGCCGAGGCGCCGAGCATCACAGACAGACGTTTGCGGTTGAAACTTCCTCCGCGCATGAGGACCTCTTGATTCTTGAGTAAGCGGTTCCGGCTGGCCCCGTCAGAGGCTGTCCGGACGGGTTCGTGCGCAGCCGGATGCGGCTGCCCGGAACGGGCCGCGCTCCTGAGCTCGTGGCCGGTGCCGGTTGCTGCCCTGGTCAACCCGCTGACCTTCACCACCGTGGGGCCCTGGGCGCGGCCGGTGGCGGCAGCTGGCGCGTGACGACGGGAGGGTTGAGGCGACCATGGCATGTGCATGAGGCGGCTCCTTGCGGCTCGGCCGTTCCGGCGGGCGTGGCCCGGAAGTGTCCTGCTGTGCGAGTGGAGCAGCTGTGCTGTGTTCGCGATATCGAACAAGGGTCGAAGTATCGAGCAACCTGGATGGTAGGGGACCGGTGAGCGGCGTCAATACCTCTCGTAAGATTCGCGGGCAACGCCGGAATGTCTCGCGGGGCTTTATGGATGGCGGCGCAGCACCGCGTTCTCGTGCCGCAACGCCAAGACCGCCGCGCGCCCTGCGTGGAGAAGCTGCAGGCCCGACCCGGAATCGTAGTTCCGAGCGGGACAGGGGCCGCGTGGGACTTCGTGGCCGGGGTGTTGCGGACGGTGCCCGTGGCCCGGTCGCGGGGCAGGGATGAACCAGGCCACGGCAGTCCTGGATCAGTAGCCGTAGACCATCTTGTAGGCGGCCTCGGGGAGGAACTGTCCGGCCGAGGAGCCGGCTCCGACGCCACAGTTGCCGTCGGACTCGCCCGGGGTCTTGATCCACAAGAGCATCTCGGCGCCTCCGCCCAGCTGGGTGGGCGTGCCGATACGGCGGCCTGAGGGGTTGCACCACTGGCCGTTGGAGCCGTTGCCGTTGCGGCTGGTGTCCACGACGAACGGCTTGGTGTAGCCGTAGCGGGCGTTGAGTTCACTGTTGACGGCGTTGCCGTAGGCGGTGTTCTCGGTCGTGGTGAAGTAGTTGGATACGTTGAGGGAGAAGCCGTGGGCCTGTCGGAGGCCGGCTTCGTGGAGACGCCGGGCCATGGTCGCCGGGTCCGCCCAGCCCGGGTTGCCGGCGTCGAGGTAGACCCAGGTGTTGGGGGCCTGGCGGCTGAACTGGGCGAGGGCGCCGGTGAGCATGCCCTCGCGTTCGTCGATCTGAGCCTGGGTCATGCAGCCGTAGTCCCCGAGAGAGTCCGGTTCGAGGATGACGACAGCCGGGCGGTTGGCGATCCCGCCGGCGAACTGGGCGATCCAGGTCGCGTAGGCGGACGGCGAAGCGGCCCCGCCCGCGGAGTGCCCGCCGCAGTAGTCGCGGTTGTATACGTTGTAGGCGACGAGGATGGGCAGTTTGTCCCCCTGGTCCGCGGCGCCCACGTACGCGCCGGTGGCGGTGCCGATGGTGCCGCTCCAGGAGCCGAACCAGCGGGCCATCGGGGTATTGGCGATGGAGGCGTTGATCGCGGACGCCCGGCCGTCGCCGGGGTTGGCGGCGACCCACCTCTTCGCGCTGGAGTCGGGGTCCACATAGAACCCGTTGGTCATGGTGGTCGGGTCGGCCGCGTGGGCGGACGGTGCGATGGCGAGCGCCAGCGGCAGAGCGAAGAGCGCTGCCATCAGGCCGCGGAGTCTGTGGCGCATGACTGTACCTCGGTTTCCTGACAGGGATGTGTCGCACGCTCTCGATCGCGAGCGAGCGGCGCGCTGAGGAAGTGCGGTGGTACAACGCCCCCTTGTGCCGACGACTCTCCGGCAGGGACGACAGGGCCGAAGGTCGGCAGCGAGGATTGGGAGCGCTCCCAATGGAAGCGCTCCCAGAGGTGCTGAGAGCACTTGGGGTGTGGTCGGTATCGTGTTGCTGGCTGGTCAAGCTGTCAAGGGTCGACGTGCAACTCGCCCTTCACAGGGCGAGGACAAGGCTCTACAGTCCCTCAATTGGAAGCGCTCCCAAACTTTCGGTCCCTGAGGGATCCGTACTCGTCCTCCGTCGCCACCGGGCGGGTGGCAGCGGCATGAGCCGGAGGGAGACGCATCCCGTCCGATCGAGAGGGAAGGGCTCATGGCTCATGGTGGAAGACGCGCCGCGTCGGCAGCCGACGCTCGACGAGGTCACCGAACTCGCCGGCGTCTCCCGCTCCGTGGCCTCCCGCGCGATCAACAACGCACCGCACGTCAGCCGAGCCAAACGCGAGGCGGTCGAGCGGGCCGTCCGGCGACTCGGTTACGTACCCAATCCGACCGCCCGCGCTCTGGCCACCCGTCAGACCGGAGCGGCCGCCCTGGTCGTCTCGGGAGAAGACCCGTCGATCTTCGCGGATCCGTTCTTCGCCCAGGTGATCGTGGGAGCGTCGGCCGCTCTGGAGGAGGCCGACCTGCATCTGATGCTGTGCCTGGCCGCTTCCGACCGGAGCCGCAAGCGGGTGGGGGAGCTCCTTCGGTCCAAGGGCGCCGACGGCGCCATGCTGATGGCGCTGCGCGAGGACGATCCGCTGGCGCGTATGGTCCAGGAGGCGGAGATGCCCGTCGTGTTCGGCGGACGCCCGGTCGGTACAACTCCCCGGTGGTACGTGGACGTCGACAACGTCGGTGGAGCGCGCGAGGCGACCGAGTACCTGATCTCGCGCGGCCGGACTCGCGTAGCCGCGATCTGCGGGCGTCTGGACACCGAGGTGGGACGCGCCCGGTACCGCGGCTACCGGGACGCCATGCTGGCGGCCGACCTCGGTCCGTTCCCGCCGCAGGAGGGGGACTTCACCGAGCCCAGCGGAGCCGCCGCCATGGCCGCACTGCTGGCGAACCACCCCGACGTGGACGGGGTGTTCGCCGCCAACGACAACATGGGCGCGGGAGCGCTGCGTGCGCTGCGCGAGGCCGGCCGACTGATCCCCGCCGACGTCGCAGTGGTCGGCTTCGACGACCTGGCCGTCGCCCAGATCGCCGATCCGCCCCTCACCACCGTCCATCAGCCCATAGCGGCTCTCGGCCGGGAGATGGCGCGCATGCTCGTCGCACTCATCAGCGGACAGGACCCCACCCCGCTGATCCTGCCCGCCCACCTGGTCACCCGCGCCAGCGCCTGACGGGCCTGTGCGATACCCGCACGGATTGCCCCAGCCGGCGCCCACACCGGCACCTCCGGCCGGTCCCACGGCAAAGGCCACCGACAGGGCTGCCTTGAGGTGGATGTCCGAGCGCTCGGCCGCCGATCCAGGCGTACGCCCAGGGAAACGAAGACCGGGACTCACAAAGCCACCGTGAGCGCGGCTGTGACCACCGTGATCGTGATGCCGTCCGCCCGGAGGAGAGTGCGGTGAGTGGCCTCGGTCTGGTTGATCGCGTCGGCCCAGTCGGATTCGCTCGTGACGTCGAGCCGCACGCCGGGGGAGGGGCCGTGGAGCTTGGCGGCGAGTTGGCCGGAGCCGGTTTCGGGCGGCGGTGACGATGTTGGCCCCGAAGAGCCCGTAGCCGGCATTGGAGACGACGACGTCGATCCGGCCGAGATCGGCGAATGCGCGGTCCACGACCTCACGCAGCGCGCTCCCCCACCAGGTGGCGCTGACCGCGTCCGCCGACCGGGGAGCGCTGGCCGAGGGCCGCCCGGTCACGGTCACCGCGTCGTTCACCAACCGCAATGGATTCGGTACGGCGACGGATGTCGGCCTGTCGGCGGATCCGCCTTACCGGACCACCTCCTTCAACGACGCCGTCTTCGGCCAGCCGGGGACGGACTCGTCATCGAGGGCGGAGGCGCCGATCTATGGGGTGGCACCAACGAGTTCGGCACGATCCACCGGGTCGCCGCCTTCGGCCTCTCCTCTGTCGCCACGCCCACCCCGGGTGGCGTTGCCGACACCCAGGACATCGGGGTGTTCATGACGGCCGCCAACGACTGGACCGGCACCCGTGGGATCGCCGGCTTCCAGGACTTCTCCGTCACCTGAGCGGTGAGCCGAGAGCACCGTGTGCGGGCCGAGCCCTGCCTGGGCCCGCACACGGTGGGGACGTGGCCGGTGTCCGGGCGGGGATTGGCCTGTCCGTTCGGCGTCTGCAGATGCCTGGTCCCCGACGATAGGCTGTATACAGCACGAGGTACGGCCCTGGCGACGAGGAGCGAAATGGCTCGGGCAACTGGCAAGAGCGAAGCTGTCTACGAGCGGCTCAAGCAGGACATCGAGTCTCTGCGGCTCAGGCCGGGAGCCAAGCTGAGTGAGATCCAGCTGGGGGAGGAGCTGGGTGCCTCGCGCACTCCGGTGCGGGAGGCCATCCGGAGTCTGGCTCGCGAGGGTCTCGTCGACTTTGTGCCGGGCGAGGTGGCCCGCGTGGCGGCTATCTCTCTCGGCGGTGTCCATTCCCTGTTCGAGTTCCGCATGCTGCTCGAGCCGGAAGCGGCTTCGCAGGTGGCAGCCCTGGGGCAGGCCCGCGAGTCCGTACGAGAGCCTTTTGTCCGGCTGTTGACGCGGCTGGACGGCTTCGAACGGTCCTTCCGTGCCAGGGATGAGGCGCAACAGGCCCAGTCCTTCCAGGACTTCTATGCCCTGACCGAGATCTTCGATCAGGAACTCATCGCTGCCTGCCGCAACGCCTACCTGGCCCGCACCATCCGTGACCTGCGCAGTCAGACCGTGCGCCTGCGGCACCTGTCGCACAGCGGGCCACAGCGGATGCTGATCTCGCTGGACGAGCACCGAGCCATGGTCGAGGCGATCGTCAACGGGGACGGACCCGCGGCGTCGGCCGCGTGCCGCCACCACCTCGCGCAGACGCTGCAGGCGCTGATCGACAGCCTGACCGGCCAGTACGCCGAGTTCGGAGCCGAGGTGCACCTCGACGCGCTTGGCTAGGCCGCCCTCGGCACCCAGCCGCGCGAAAAGCTGACAGTACCCGCAGGGGTGCTGTGTTTCGCTAGCTGTGATGTATACAGTAGTGAATACATGCCACGCGAAGTGAGGCTGTCAGATGCCGCGTACCGTCTCAGCAGCGGACTTGCTCCGGTTTGCTACCGCCGCCACCGAGTTTCACGGAGTGCCCGCGGCCGATGCCCGGCTGCTCGCCGACACACTGGTGACGGCCGAGCTGTGGGGCCACCCGTCCCATGGGATGCTGCGCCTGCCCTGGTATCTCGACCGGATCAGCAGTGGCGCCACGGCGGCCGCCGCCTCCCCGGAAGTGGTCAGCGACACCGGCGCTGTGGTGGTCATCGACGGGTGCGACGGCTTGGGTCAGGTCCTCACCAGCCATGCCGTCCACGAGGGTGTGGAGCGGGCCCGCGAGCATGGGATCAGCGCCGTAGCCGTCCGCAACTCGGGCCACTTCGGAACCGCCGCCTACTTCACCCGCAAGGCCGCCGAACTCGGCTGCGTCGCCCTGCTGGCCACCAACGCCAGCCCGGCGATGGCCCCGTGGGGCGGCAAGGAGAAGCGGATCGGTACCAATCCCTGGTCGATCGCCGCCCCCAGCGGCCGATACGGCACCGTGGTGATGGACATCGCCAACACCGCCGTGGCTCGCGGCAAAATCTATGCCGCCAAGGAGCGCGGCACCTCCATACCCGAGGGCTGGGCCGCGGACGCCGACGGCGTGGCGACCACCGACCCGCGCCGCGCCGTCGAAGGCCTGATCCTGCCGATGGCCGGCCACAAGGGCTACGCCATCTCCTTCATGTTCGACGTGCTGGCCGGCGTGCTGACCGGCAGCGGCTTCGGCTCCCAGGTCGTCGGCCCCTACCGGTCCACCGGCCGCAGCGGCGCGGGACACCTGCTGATGTGCATCGACATCCGCGCCATGGCCGATCCGGCCGAGTTCGAGCAGCGGATGGAGGCCCTCGTCGCAGAGACGAAGTCCACCCCGACAGCGCCCGGCACGAGCGAGATCTTGGTCCCCGGCGAGCTGGAGATCCGCACAGCCGAACGGCTGCGCACCGAAGGCATCACCGTCGTCGACGACACCTGGGCCTCTCTCGCCCGTATCGCCACGACCACGGGCGCCGCATTGCCGAGGCCCCGGACCGTATCGACCACACCCCCGCAGGAGTTTCCCGCATGATCGCGCTGACCGTGCCCCTCTCCTGCCGTCCTGTCCACCACTCCTGACGCGATCGAACGGAGCAAAGCCCATGTGCACCAAGCCCGCAGAGCCGAACCTGCTCATCCACCCCGACGAGGTCGAGCGCTTCGACCGCGGCGGCGGCGTGGCGACCATTCCCTACGTGGGCAAGTGGAACTCCGAGGAGACCGTCATCACCACCGGCCAGACCGTCTTCCAGCCCGGCAACGGACTGCCGCTGCACAGCCACAACGTCCAGGAGTCCGTCCTGATCCTCGAAGGCCAGGCCACCGCCGAGATCGACGGTGAGTTCTTCGACCTCGAGGCAGGAGACGCCACATGGGTGCCCGCGGGCATCCCTCACCGCTTCCTGAACCGCGGCGAGGGCGTCATGCGCATCTACTGGGTCTACGGCGGCCGTGACGTCACCCGCACCATGACCGCCACGGGCGAGACCTTCGAGCACCTCTCCGCCAACGACAAGGGAGGGGCGCCCACCTCATGAGCACCATCCAGACCAGCAACCCCGCCACCGGCCGGCCCATCACCAGCTATGAGGCATGGGACGCCGAACGCATCGAAACCGCCGTCCAGCGCGCCCACGCCGCAAGCCGCGCCTGGGCCTTGATCCCGGTCGCCGAACGCGCTTCGCGCGTCGCCCGCATCGGCCAGGCCCTGCGCAGCCATGCCGGCCATCTGACCCGGCTCGTCGTCGAGGAGATGGGCAAGCCGCTGGCCGAAGCCCGCGGCGAGGTCGACAAGTCGGCGCTGACCGCCGACTACTACGCCGCCAACGGTCCGGGCATTCTGGCCGACGTGCGCGTCGCGGTCGACGGTGCGGAGGCCTGGGTCTCCTACGAGCCCGCCGGTCTCGTTCTGGCGGTCATGCCGTGGAACTTCCCCGTCTGGCAGGTCATGCGCTTCGCCCTGCCGTCGCTGGTGGCGGGCAATGGCATCCTCCTCAAGCACGCCTCCAACGTCACCGGCAGCGCACTGGCCCTCCAGGACTTGTGCGTGCGGGCCGGGCTTCCCGAACACCTGGTCACCGCCCTGCTGATCGCCGACGCGGACGTGCCCGGGACCACGGCACGCCTCATCGAGGATGACCGGATCGCCGCCGTCACCCTCACGGGAAGCAACCGGGCCGGCGCGGCCGTGGGGTCGGCCGCCGGACGTGCCGCGAAGAAGTCGGTCCTCGAACTCGGCGGCTCCGACGCCTTCGTGGTGCTCGCCGACGCCGACATCGAGCAGGCGGCCGCGGCCGCGGTCAAGGCGCGGTTCACCAACTCCGGCCAGAGCTGCGTGTGCGCCAAGCGGTTCATCGTTCACCAGGATGTGGCCGACGCCTTCACCGAGGCATTCGTCGCCGGGGTCGAGGAACTCACGGTGGGAGACCCTCGCGACCCCGGCACCCAGGTCGGCCCGCTGGCCCGGAACGACCTGCGCGAGGCGATTCAGCGGCAAGTGGAGGATTCCGTCGCCGCCGGCGCCCGGCTGCTGACCGGAGGCAAGGCCCTCCCGGGCGACGGCTTCTTCTACCAGCCGACCGTCCTGGCCGACACCGAACCGGGCATGGCCGCCTTCGACGAGGAGACCTTCGGCCCGCTGGCCGCCATCGCCGTCGCCTCGGACGAGGACGACGCCGTCCGGCTCGCCAACGCCACCAGCTTCGGTCTCGGGCTGAGCGTATGGACTGCTCGGTCCGCCCGCGGCATCGAGGTGGCCCGCCGCATCACCAGCGGCGCCGCGTTCGTCAACGCTGTCGTCGCCTCCGATCCGCGCCTGCCCTTCGGCGGTACCAAGCGCAGCGGCCACGGCCGCGAACTGGCGGACGCGGGCATCCGCGAGTTCACCAACACACGCACCTACTGGATCGGTCACTGACGAAAAGGGGAAAACCAGTGCAGAAGCAGCAGCCGTTGATAGCCATGGTCCACGCGGTTTCTGCGGCGGCCCGGATCGCGCAGAATGCTTTCGCTCGCGAATTCCCCGAGGCACGGCTGTGGAACCTGCTGGACGACCGGTTGCTGGTCGACGCGAACACCGCCGGAGGACTCAACGAGCGCCTGCGCCGCCGCATGCTCCGCTTGATCGAACACGCCGTCGAAGGCGGGTCCCAGGCCGTGCTGCTCACCTGCTCCTCCTACGGAGAGGTGGCCGAAGTCGCGCGCAAGCTGTGGACCGTGCCGGTACTGAAGTCCGACGAGTCGATGTTCCAGGCGGCGCTGGCCGGCCCCTACGAACATCTCGGCGTCGCCGCTTCCACCCCGCCGGCCGTCCCGGCGGCTCTGGCTCAACTGGATCAGCTGTCGGCGCGGATACGGCCGGACAATCCAATCCGAGTCACGGCCGCGCTCAGCGGAACCGCGGCGAAGGCACCCACACCCCGCCAAGCCGCGCAGCAGTTGGCCGACGCACTCCACGCGGCCGGGGCGGACGCCGTGCAGGCCGTGCTGATGGCGCAGTACTCGCTGGCCCCGGCCGGACCCGAGCTGTCCGACCTCTTGGGGGTGCCCGTCCTCGACGGTGCCGGTGCGGCCGCCCGCGCACTGCGCGCAACTCTACTGGCACGGCATCCCATCCCCGTCGAGTCCGACTGATGAACGCCCTGCCTCCCTGCGCACCGTGCTGGTCTTCGGCGTGCCCGACGCAACAACGCCGCTGCCGGCCGACCGCGAGGCCGTGGTGGTCGCCCTGAAATCCCGCTCCGCCCCGGTCCCGGAAGCCATTGAGGAATCCCTCGCCACCCAACGCTGGCTCACCGGGAAGGCGCGGACGCCGTCCGCCAAGCGCTCCTCCACGGCCCCCGGCCGGCCAAGGAGCCTTCCGGCACGCTGCCTTCCACCGCTCCCGGCCACGGTCCTCGCCAACCACGGGCTCAGATGGGGAAGGCGAGTGTCAGGCTGCCGACGCCGAGCATGATCAGCCCCACCATCGCGGCGCGCCAGATGGTCTTGCGGTGGTGGTCGCCGAGGTCGACCTTGGCCAGGCCCACCAGCAGCAGGAACGAGGCGACGATCGGACTGGACTGGTGCAGCGGCTGGCCGACCAGTGATGCACGCGCCATTTCCAGTGAGGTGATGCCGAAGTGCGAGGCGGTCTCGTTGAGTACCGGCAGCATGCCGAAGTAGAAGGCGTCGTTGCTCGTGAAGAAGGTCATCGGGATCGACAGAAGACCGGCGATGATGGGGAAGTGCCCGCCGAGGGATTCGGGGATGATGCCGACGAGCCATTCGGCCATCGCCTCGACCATGCCGCTGCCGCTCAGCACGCCGGTGAGCACCGTGGCAGCGAAGACCATGCCGACGACGTTGACGACGCTGGACGCATGGGCTTCCAACTGCGCTCGCTGTTCGGCCACCTGCCGGAAGTTGAGGATCAACGCGCAGGAAACACCGATGAAGAAGACGACGGCCGGCTCGACCGCGCCCGCGACCAGCAGCGTCATGACGCTGAGGGTCAGGATGAGATTGACCCACCGCAGCTTGGGGCGGGCGTGGGGCCGACGAATATGGCCATCGGAGGCGATGAGCGACTGTTCCTCGGTGTCCGCCGCGTCGCTGGGGGAGGGGCCGGGGTCCGCAGAAGCGTCCGGGCGAGACCCGCCGGATCCGCTGGAAGCGGTAACCTCGGCAGTGGTCGGCGCGGGGATGTCGTTCGTGCCCATGTTGGTCTCACGGTTCTTGCGCAGAACCCCGTCGCGTAGCTCCACGGTGTCCAGTCGGCGACGCTCGCTGCGGCCGAGGAAATAGGCGAAGAACAGAGTCGCAACGAGTCCGGCTGCGATCGCAGGGATCATCGGTACGAAGATCTCGATGGGGGAGACCTTCAAGGCCGCCGCCGCACGAGCGGTGGAGCCACCCCACGGCACGGTGTTCAGAACACCGTTCGCGGTGGAGGTGACGCAGGTGAGCACCACAGGACTCATCCCGAGGCGAAGGTAGACCGGCAGGAATGCCGACGTCACGATGATGAACGTGGTCGAGCCGTCCCCGTCGAGCGACACGATCGCAGACAGCAGTGCCGTGCCGACGACGACCTTGACGGGGTCGTTGTGCACTACCCGCAGAATGCCGCGGATCAGCGGATCGAAGAGACCGACGTCGATCATGACCCCGAAGAAAGTGATGGCGAAGAACAGCAGGGCAGCCGTCGGGGCGGCGTCCTCGATCGACTTGGCGATGTCGTCACTGAGCGACAACCCGCCGCCGGCGATGAGCCCGAAGATGATGGGCACGAGGATCAGGGCGGCGACGGGCATCATGCGCTTCGTCGTAATCAGGTAGAGGAACGTCGCGATCATCGCGAATCCCAGGATGACCAACATTGGCCATCTCCTCTCTATGCAGCCGTAACGAGCCCTGTATACATTGCTGAATTCAGTGCTGCATAGACTCTTGCCGACAATAATTCGCGGAAATTCGCGGAAATTTGTGGCGCAACGATGGGCGCTATTTTGGATATCCCAAAGGCCCGTCTGTCGGCGTGGCCAGACGGGTTGTTGAGGGGGTTTCTACGGGATGTCGCCCCGGAGAAATGGTTGGGCGGTCAGTTTCTCGATAAACCGGACGCATGTGTCAATTCGGCTTCCGGGGCGGCATTCCGTGATGGTCGTTTTGGGAATTGGCCCTCGCCAGGATGCGTCCGCCCATCCACCTGTCAACCAATTCGCCCAGAGTGGTCCGGCTCATGGCGGACGGTGCTTGTGGTGGTGCTGTATGCGATCGCGTGCTGTGCCTCACCCGGGCGGGAGGCACAGCACCACGCGGGAAGATCAGCTGGATGCCTCTGTGGCCTCAGAGGTATCCAACCGGGTGGCCACCCGGTTGATGTGGCGGCGCATCGCCACGCCCGCGGCCGTGGCATCCTGATCCCGTATCGCGACGTAGACGGCGTGGTGCTCTTCGTACTTGTCCGCGTTGCCGCCGCCGGTCTCCTGGTTCCGCTTGATCCACGCCCCGAGCAGGGAGCGCAGCCGCAGCAGGTAGTCGGCAAGGGCGCCGTTGTGTGAGGCGCGCGCCACGGCGAAGTGGAACTGCATGTCGTGCTCGACCCAGTCCTGCGGCGAGTCCACGCTGTCCTTCATCCCGCGCAGGTGTCGCTCGAGATCGGCCAGGTCCTCCTCCGTGCGGCGGGCCGCGGCGAACTCGGCTACGGCAACCTCGATCACGAGCCGGGCCTCGATCATCTCAGCCGTCTTGTGGTCGCTCAGCATCAAGCCCCACTCGATCACCTGCGGCAGCAGGTCCGAGCTGGGATTGCGTACATACGTCCCGTCACCCTGGCGAATCTCCAGCAGTCCAAGGAGGCTGAGGGACTTCAACGCCTCGCGCACGGACGACCGCCCGACACCGAAGGTCTCCACGAGTTCCCGCTCGGCCGGCAGCTTCTGGCCCACCTGAGCCTTTCCGGACTCCAGGAGATAACCAAGGAGCTGCCGCGCGACCTGCAACGCGGGAGCATCCCGCTGAACACGCTCCACCCGGGTCAGGCCGGCGCTCATGCTGAGTCCTCTCGTGCAGGCCCGGCTCCCTTGTACGCCGGACATCAACCTGTCATCCAAAGGGTACTCGGCAGCCGCCCGACCATGAGGGTGCCGGTGCCACACTCGGCGTGCGGGGCGAGGGGGCAGGCGGCGGAACGTCAACTTGTCGTAGCCGTCTCGGGGGAGGAGAGGTGGATCGTGGTGCCGAAGGCATTGCTGTGTCCGCCCTCGACGAGGAGGTGAGGCATCCGCTCGCGCCAGCGCGCGTAGTGGGCAGAACCGCGGTGCCCCTCGTAAAATGCCTGCTCGTCCTGGTACACCTCGTACAGCAGAAACCGGTTCTCGGCGTCGTGCTGCTCGATGATGTCGAACCTCAGGCAACCCGGTTCATCCCGCAGGGAAGCCTCCGCATTGGCTTGGATGACCCGGAGGAACTCCTCCCGCTCACCGGGCTGGACGTGAAGCGAAACGATGAGGGCGAACAAGGTTTTCTCTCCTCCGTAGGGGTCTGAAGGCGCGCGGTACGAGTGGAACGCACCGGGTGCTGCGCGGGCGGCTGGTCACTCCGCGGCGATGCGGCTGCACAGCTCGCGCGCGTACTCGATGGTCGACGCGCTGCCGCCGAGGTCCGCAGTGACGGTCTTGCCCTCGGCCAGTACCTCGTCGGCGACCTCCTCGATCCGGGAAGCGGCGGCCTCGAACGCGCTGTTCCCCGAGCGCCCGCTCCACCAGCGCAGCAGCAGTGCGCTGGAGAGGATCAGGCTGGTCGGGTTGGCGATTCCGCGGCCCGCGATGTCGGGCGCGGACCCATGGCCGGCGTTGGCGGCCGCGTAGTCGTCACCCACGTTCAGCGACGCCGAAAGGCCGAGACCGCCGGACAGGGCCGCCGTCAGGTTCGACAAGATGTCGCCGAACATATTGGTGGTGAGGATGACGTCGAAGTCGCCGGGGTGGGTGTAGACGGCCGCCGCCATGGCGTCTATGTCGATCTCACGCAGTTCCACATCGGGGTGGTCCGCCGCGACCGCGCGCACCTGATCCATGAACAGGCCATCGGTCACCTGCAACACGTGGCGCTTGCCCACCACCGTGACGTGCCCGCGCCGCTGCCGAGCCCGTTCGAAGGCCACCGTGGCGATGCGCCGCGAGGCGCGAGCGGTGATCACGCGCATGGACATCGCGACGTCCTCGGTGGGCATGAACTCGCCGTACCCGTTGAAGAGGCTGCGGTCGGCGTAGAAGCCCTCGGTGTTCTCCCTGACGATCACGCAGTCAAGGCCGGGTCGGGCGTTGGCGACACCGATGCGCGAGCGGGCGGGGCGGATGTTGGCGTAGAGCTCGAAGCGCTTGCGCACGGTACCGGGGACGTTGACGCCGCCCTGGTCGAGAGGCGGGTACTCGGTCATGCCGGCCGGGCCCAGGACCATCCCGTCGGCCTCATGCGCCGCCCGAAGGACGGATTCGGGCAGCGTCGTGCCCTTCGCACGGTGTGACGCCATGCCTACCTCGTGCCGGTCGTACTCGAGCCCCAGGCCGAAGCGTTGGTCCGCGGCGTCCAGTACTTCCAGAGTCGCCGCCGTGATCTCGGGACCTATGTCGTCGCCGGGCAGTACTGCCAGCTTCACGATGCCTCCTTGGCATTCAGTCACCTATCAACCTGTCAACCATTGCGCTTATCTGTAGCACAGATCGAGGGCAGCGCAAAGGGGCTCGCACCCGGCCCTGGGCCGTCGTCATTGAGCCTGGGCCACCCGCCGGAGGCAGGTCCGGCGGGTCCGGCGGGTTTGGGGTTGCCGGTTCGCGGGATCACGCCGCAGCTGACGGCGTCGGCGGCGAAGATCGCGCTGGTGGCCGGGAAGGCCACGGTGTAGCTGTGGATCGCGGCGTTGGTCTGCGGCCTCTTGGTCGACCAGCTGCCGCCGCTGCCGCACTGGCCGCAGGCCGCGTCGACCGCGCCCTGGACGCAGCCCCTACCGGCGGCCGGATCGACCGCACCGACCAGGCGGGTCGGCCGGCGGCTCACTGCCGACCCTGACCGGGCTGACCGGGGACCCCGACCGCGTCCTCACCGTCTCGGACTTCGCCGCCGCGGCCGAGCTGGGCACCCGGATCACCCAAATCGATTTGCGCGGCGGACCGCGAACAGCACGTCGTCCTGCCCACACACCTGATCCGGCGGCGAACCACTGCCCCGCCACCCGGCCCCCAGGGCGAGCGAGAGACCGACGGACAGCCGGATGGAACCGCTCGCCACGTCGTTCGATGAGCGACGTCGCGCCAGGCCCGCCGTGCTGTCGACGGCGGGCCCGCTCAGAGGGCGAGCTGCGCGGTGAGCTGACCTCGGTATTCCTGAGGGCGGCGCCTGTTTGGAGGGGATGCCTCGTGTGGAGCGCAGGGCGGGTGCGAGGAGGCTTCACCGTGAGTGCCCCATGCCCAGACCACGGCTGATGCACCGAGGTATCGGGCAGTGGTGCAGACGGTCTTGCGGTGGCCTGCTGGTCCATCCACGTGCGCAGTGCGGTGACGGGCTCGTGCTCGGCGAGCAGCGGTTCCACGCGCGAGCACAACTGTGCGCGCTCGGCGCGATAAACCGCCTCGATGAGCGCCTCACGGGTCGGGTAGTGCCGGTAGAGAGTGCCGATCCCTACGCCGGCCTCGCGGGCGGCGGCCTCCAGGGTCGGCGTCTGTCCGTCGGCGAAGGCGGCGCGGGCCACCTCGAGGAGGCGGGCCCGGTTGCGCTGGGCATCGGCCCGCAGGCGTGGTTCACGGTCGACAGCGGCCATGAAGCGGAGGTGCCTCCGGTTGTGATACGTTGCGGAGGCTCCTCCGCTTAGTCGTGAGCCTACCGTTCCAGGGGAGTCCGACCATGACCACCACTCGCACCACTTCGGGCGCACGCCCACACCCCGGCGGGCTCGCGTCTCTCGCCGGGCGTCCCGTCGCCCGCATCGGCTACGGCGCGATGCAGCTCGAGCACGGTGACCAGGAGCGCGCCCTCGCCGTGCTGCGTCGGGCCGTCGAGCTGGGCGTCGACCACATCGACACCGCCGAGTTCTACGGAGCGGGCCGCGTCAACGGGCGCATCCGAGCCGCGCTGCATCCCTACCCCGGGCATCTGGTGCTGGCCGGCAAGGTCGGTGCCACCAGCGACCCGGGCGGCCAGTACGGGCTGCGTCCGGCGCAAAGGCCCGCCGAACTGCGCTCCGAGCTGGAGGCGAACCTGCGCACCCTGGGCGTCGAGCGCCTCGACGTGGTCAACATCTACCCGATGTACGGGACGCAAGGAATCCCCGCCGGCCAGCGAGTCGACTTCGACGACCAGCTCGCCGAGCTGATCGCCCTGCGCGACGCCGGGCTGCTCGGCGGAATCGGCCTCAGCCACGTCGACGCCGATCAGCTACGGCACGCCCTGCCGGCCGGCGTCGTCTGCGTGCAGAACGCCTACAGCCTCGTCGACCGTTCGTCCGAGCCGGTGCTCGACCTCTGCCGCGAGCACGGCATTGCCTGGGCGCCGTACTTCCCGCTCGGGTCGGGGTTCCCGGAGCTGCCGAAGGTCGCCGACCAGCCCGCCGTGCGGGAGGTAGCGACGCGGCTGGGCGCAACCCCGTCCCAGGTCGGGCTGGCATGGGTGCTCACCCGGGGGCCGCAGACGCTTCTCATCCCCGGCGCCCGCAGCATCGACCACCTCGAGAAGAACCTCGCCGCCGCCGACGTCGTGCTCGACGAGGAGGCGCTGGCCGCGCTGGAGGGGTAGCCCGCGCTTCCTGTCGGCCCTGGAGACGCGCGCCGCGGACTCGCCCTCCACGTGTCGGGCTTAGGCGTTCACGTCCAGGGCAGATGTGCGGGCGTGTCGGCGAGCCCGCCCTGGATGCTCGGCAGTGCGATGTTCACGGACGTGTCGTCCAGCACCCGCAGTAGCTGGGCCGGCGCGATCACCAGCGGCGGAACCATCTCACGGCCGGCTTGTGCCGGTTCCCTGACGGCCGGCCGCGACGTGCCGGTCCAGCGCCAGAACCCTTCCGCGGGGTCCTGGTTCGCCCGGTGGATGCCTCACACACGGTGGGCCCTTCAGCGGTCGGTGTAGTAGGTGGCGGTCTGGCGCAACATGTCCAGTGCCGGCCCGCTGCCGTCCATGGGCAGGACCTTCCGGGACGCGATCGACCATCATCCGTCTTCACGGACGAGTGACCAGCGGTTGGCGACGATGCGGTGGATGCGGAATCCCGTCGACGTTCCGTGGTTGGCCAGTTCTCGTTCTTCGCCCTTCTCGTCCGGCGTGATGAGGGCGATGTAGGAAGTGGCCATGGCGGTGTCGCCGTTGAGTTCGATGAGCGGCAGATTGCCGAAATGCGTCGGCCCGCCGGCGATGGCGGTGTGGTGCGCGTCGCTTCCGACGAAGGTGACCATGTTGTCGCGGCCGCGTGCGCCTGCCAGCCCGGCGCCACGGTCGAACACGACGTCGGGAGTGCAGATGGATTCGATGAATCCGGGCTCGCCGGTGTCCGCGCTGAGTGGGTGCGCGGCGAGCAGGTCGTAGATCGCCAACCGGTCTTCGACGACGCGCAGCCGGTCTTCCAGGTTGTCTTGCATGGGACGTGTTCCTTCGTGCGGGATCTCGCGGGGCAGGACAGGGGGCGGTGGTGCCGCAGTCATGGGTGATGGCCTGGAGGACAGGTTCCGCGACGTGGCCATCGGTCAGTTTGTCCGGAACGCGGCGGACCCTTGGCGGGAGTTGCATTTCCTGGAGGCACGCGTCCCCGGTGGTGGCCGTTCGCGGCTGTGGCCGGCAGCCGCTGGTGTGCCTGCGTGGCTACCGGCGTGCTTCCGCCGTTGTTGACCACGGTCGAGTTCGAGCACCCCGATCCTCGCGCCCTCGGCTGCCGGATTGACCGCGAAGGCGTGCTCGATGCCGCGTCCGGCGCCAGTGATCAGGATCGACTTACCGCTCAGGTCGACATCCGTGCAACCGTCCCATCGCGCGGCGGAATGACGGGGATCAGCAGGTGGGAATCGGTGTCCCGGCCGGTGTGCACGGTGGTGCGTCCCGCGAACGCCTCAGCCGGCCGGTCTTCCGGATGCGTGTGGAGCCACGGTCCCGAGCCTCGCGACACCCAAGCCTCATGGGGCTCGTCCGGGGGTTCGCGCTCGAAGTCGTGGCCGCTGATCTGCAGCCCCAGCCGGTAGTTCGCGGGCAGGACGATGCAGGTCGGCCAGATCTCGACCTCCACCCGGTATACCCGTCCCGGTTCCCATGGGCACCGGTACCGGTTCTGTGGTGTCTGGCCGGAACAGGTAGTCCGCCGGAAGACCGTCGTGTCAGGGCTCGTCCGGCGTCCAGGCCGCGATCAGGTCCAGGAGGCCGGGGAAGCGGGCGTTGAGGTCGTCGACACGGACGTGGCTGCGGCGTTCCAGGCCGTACTGGCGTTGTCGGGTGATGCCCGCCTCGCGCAAGGCCTTGAAGTGGTGGGTCAGGGAGGACTTGGGGCGGTCCAGGCCGAACCAGCCGCATGTGTGGTCGAACTGCTCCGACTCCAGGAGGAGTTTGCGCACGATGCGCAGGCGCAGCGGGTCGCTCAGGGCCCCCAGCACCGTCTCCAGGCGCAGGTCCTCCACTGCGGGCTCGGGCAGCGGCTCGGGCAGCTCCGCGGGCTCCGGCAGCACCTTGATATCCGGCACTCGCACGAACACTGGACGCGCCGTCGAAGGCATAGGTAGCTCCTCATGACCCGAATCCTATGTACGACTCCGATCGTACTGCATGCTATGTTCGAGAAAACTCGTACTGCTTGCTCGCGGAAGGAACCTGTCATGTTGGAGAGTCGAACGGCGCCCGTGAAGGCGGTGGACGAGCGGGGTTCCGGGGTGGGCCGACCGTCGGAGGCGGGCACCTCCCCCGCTCCCACCTGGTGGGTCTGGCTGGCCGCCTGGCCGGTGACGGCGGTCTTCATCCTGTCCAACGCGGCCACTCCGCTGTATGTGCTGTGGCAGCGCGAGATCGGGTTCTCCAAGGGGACCCTGACCGTGGTCTTCGCTTTCTACATCGTCGGCTTGCTCGGGTCGCTGCTCGTCTCCGGCGTCGTGTCCGATCGGCTCGGCCGCAGGACGGTCCTACTGCCCGCCCTGGCACTCGCCCTGGCCGCCTGCCTCGTCTTCGCGACCGCCTCCACCGTGGCCGCGCTGATCGTGGCCCGGTTGTTCACCGGCATCGCCGTCGGCGCGGTCGTCTCCGCGGGCATGGCCGCCGTGACGGACGTCGCCGGCCCGCACCGCAAGCGGCTCGCGGCCCTGCTCGCCTCCTGCGCCATGGTCTTCGGGGCCGGCCTCGGCCCGCTCCTCGCGGGCATCCTGTCCGAGACCCTGCCCGCCCCGACCGTCACCGTCTTCATCGTCGAGATGGCGCTGCTCGCCACCGCGCTCCTCGCTGTGCTGCGCATGCCCGTAGGACGCCCCGCCGCCCCCGCCAAGGGCGCCTGGATCCGCGTGCCCGGCGTACCGCACGGCAACGGCGTGCAACTCGCCCTCGGCATCGCCGTGTTCGCGCCCGGCATCACCGCGACGTCGTTCGTGCTCTCGCTCGGTCCGTCACTGCTGGCCGGACTGCTCGGCACCACCAGCCGGATCCTTTCCGGAGCCATGGCGTTCGTGATGTTCCTGGCCGCCACCGGTGTGCAGTTCGCCGTCCAGAAACTGCCCCGGCGCACCATCCTCACCGCCGGAGCGGTCAGCACCACGCTCAGCATGGTCACACTCGTCACCACTGTGCGCACCTCGTCGGTCCCGGTCCTGATCGCCTCCGCGCTGCTGGCTGGCGCCGGCCAGGGCATGGGACAGCTCGGCGGTCTCTCCCTGCTCAACTCCACCGTCCCGGCACAGCGGCTCGCCGAGGCCAACGCGGCCCTCAACGTGGGCGGTTACGTACCGGCGGGCATCCTGCCGGTCTCGGCCGGCTACCTCAGCGACGCCGTCGGACTGACCAACGGCGCGACCGTCTTCGCCACCGTCCTGATGAGCCTCGCCGTCATCGGCGGCCTCGTGGTCGTCGCCTCCCGGCGCCGGGTTCCCGAGCCCGCGTGAGGGCACCCGCACGCCCCTAGTGGAGTACGCGCGGGTTCCGGAGGAGCGCTGACAGCCTGAGACCCCGCATCTCAGCATGTCAATGAGGCTGCCGTACGCCCTCGAGCGCCCGCGTGAGATCTCTGCGGTAACTCGCAAAATCTGCGAGTGATCGCAGTAATACGCGTTCCTGTGTCAGATTCTGAAAGTCGCGTGCTGACTCTCGTGCGCCCGGCTCCGGACTCGGCAGTCGTGATGGACTCGGCCGACGTGTCGGTGGAGGCCGGGCTCGCGGACGTGGTCACGCTGCAACGGCGGCGCCAGGCCCGGATCTCGGTGCACGACGAGGAGAGCTTCTTCCTCGACACGCTGTCCGAGTACCAGTGGGCGCGGGACGCGGCAGGTCTGGCGCCCACAACGCTGGACGGGCTGATCAAGCCAGTGATCGAGGTCTGCGAGTTCTACGGCACTGCGCAATCGTCGGCCGGCCGGTCGCCGGGTGGGAGGAAGCCCGGCAGGTGATCGAGGCGATCGAGGCCGAGCACGGGATGACCGCGGGATGGCGCCGCAAGGTCGCCGAGATGGCCCGACTCGCCCTCGCAGTGCGTGAGGCCGAAGGTGCCGAGCGGCTGCCCGAGGCCATGCTGCGAGACCTTCCGACCAACGGGCCCGTGCCGTCACTGGCGGGAGCGGACCGGGCGGGGCCGGTGCTGCCGCTGCGGTCGCGACGGGCTGGCCCTGCGCAACGACCGCTGCCGCAGCTGCCATCCCTACCGCCTTCTCGACGAAGCCCGCCGCGCCTCCCGGCGGTTCACGCAGCTGGTGATCTCCCTGCCGACCGGCAAGGGCGGGCCGTTCGAGGCGTTCCCGGTGGGAGACCCGGAGGCGCCGGACTACGACGAGCTGCGACCTGCTCTGCACACGAGCCGCGGACAGGAGCCGCTGTTCACCAGCCGGCGTGACTGGGCCCCGGTGCTTGCCCGGCTGTGGAGCACGCCTGCTGGCGAGCCACCGCTGACGGCGACCGCCCGCCACCTGGTCGAGGAGTTCGCCAGGGAACGGCCTGGGCAGCGGCCGGACTACAAGAAGAACACCCGCACGCTCACGATCCTGCTGTACTGGCTCGGCGCCGACACGGCGGTCTTCGAGCGCGACGTGTACGACCTCGCCGGGATCGACGTGAACCTCGCGGCCAAGCCCGGCTGCCAGTTCCTGCGCATGCGCGGCCTGCTGGTGGAGGACCCGACCTGCACCGGGACGCGGATCAGGCGTGGATCGAGGCGGCCCTGGCCGCGCTGCCGGAGCCGGTCGCGAGCGAAGTGCGCACCTGGGTCAAGGTCATGCGCGAACAGGGTGCCCGCGAGGGCGAGCCGCGCGGGTACGACGGTATCCGCCGCTATCTCACCAACCTCCAGCCCACCCTCACCGCCTGGACCACGACCGCCGACGTCACCTCACTGAGGGAGATCACCGTGGATCAGGTGGAGAATGCCGTGGACGGTGTTCCCCGCGGGCTGACGCTGAGCGGCCTGAGACAAGACCGCATCCTCGACGAAGCGGCCGAA
This sequence comes from Streptomyces violaceusniger, assembly GCA_005405945.1. Lineage (GTDB taxonomy): Bacteria > Actinomycetota > Actinomycetes > Streptomycetales > Streptomycetaceae > Streptomyces > Streptomyces violaceusniger. Next base: position 450,140 of record BJHW01000001.1, on the reverse strand, counting down.
AGCGCCGACCCGCTCCGGCTGATGCGCCTGTTCGGCATCACCGAGCAGACCGCCATGCGTTACGTCACCGCCGCGCATCCTGAGCGCACCGCGAAGCTGCCCAAGTGACCGGCCCTGGACGCCCTCTTGCCGATGCAGCCTGTCCGCCGGTGATGAACCCGCCCTATGACATCCAGGCGCTTTGGGCGCGGCGTGCTGCTTGGGGGAACAGCTTGGTCGCGCGGGTGGGGATGGCGGCGCGGGTATCGGGGGTGATGGCCAGGGTGGTGTGCAGGGCGTGGAGGTTGCGTTTGGCCGATGCGGTGTTGGTGCAGGCTGCGCCCCAGTCGGAGCCGTAGACGATGTGGGTGTCGCCGAACACGGTTGCTGCGGCCGCGATTTGCTGGTCGCTCGCGGATGCCGCGGTGTCGACCCAGAGTCGGCTGAGGGCGGTTTGGATGTCCTGGGTGGTCAGGCCGCGCGGATTGGGCACCCAGGCTTCCGCGCCGAGGAGTGAGAGGCGTCCGGCCAGCAGGGGGACGGTGGCGCCGGCGTGGGCGATGACGAAGGTGATGTTGGGGTATCGGTTGAAGACGCCGGCGTAGAGCATGCCGGTGATGGTGCGTCCTGTGTCGAAAGCGACTTCGATCAGTGGTGTGGGTAGACCCGCGGTGGAGGGGGCGTAGGCGTTGGGGTGGACGAAGACCACGGCGTGCTGGCTGTCGAGGTGTTCCCACAGCGGGTCGAGGTGAGGTTCGGCAAGCGAGCGTCCGTTGTAGACGGTGGTCACCGCCCAGCCGTCGGCGCCGTTCACGCGTCGGGTCTCTTGGAGTGCGGCCGGTGCGTCGTCGGTGGGCAGGGCGGCCAGCAGGCCGAACCGTGAGGGGTGCTGGGCGACGATCTCCAGTCCGTAGTCGTTGGAGGTTTGCAGGGCCTGGTGCCCGGTGGGGATGTTGCTGAGCATCTGCAGGGCGGTGCCGGTCTCGTCCATGAAGCCGAGGGTGGCGTCCAGGCGCCACTCGTATGGTTCGGGCACGAGGAAGTTGTTGGCGTGGCTCGCCTCCAGGATCCTTTGCCGCATCTTGGGGGTGGTCGGCGGCGAGAAGTGGGCGTGAACGTCGATGAGACCAGGTTCGGTGTGCGTCATGCGGTGCTTCCAGGGGCGGGGGTCGGCGTGGGGGAGGGACGGGCGGGGGTGATGCGTTCCAGGTCGGTGGCGAGCGCGATCAGGTGGCGGTCGAGGTGGGGCAGGCCGAGGAGTTCCATGCCGACAGGCAGGCCGTCGCTGGTGGAGCCTGTGGGGGTGGTGACGGCAGGGAAGGCGGCCTGGGCGGCCAAGAGCGTGTTGGTGGGCATGGGCCGTGAGTGGGGGGCGTTCGTGTCGAAGGCCCCGTCGTCGATGTCGGTGCGGGAGGGGCGGGGATCCTGACGCTCGGATAGCACAGGGCGCTCAGCTTGTGCTGGGCGAAGAGGCCGGCGATCTGGTGCTGTAGGTGGGTGCGTAGTTCGAGGCCGCGGCCGTAGGCGCCGTCGTGGTGGGGATCTTCGGGGCTCTTGGCGACGGCGCGAAGGAGGGCGTCGGTGGGCCGTAGCCGTCCGGTGGCGACGATGTCGGCGATGTCGGCGATGTCGGTGAAGGGGGCACCGGAGCGTGTCAGTGAGTGGTTGATATCGCGGCGGGACTGGCGCAGGTACATGGACGTTTGGTGCAACAGGTCGGACAGGCGCGGAATCCCGACATCGATCAGCGACGCTCCTGCTTCACGCATCGCGGTGAGGCTCTCCTCGACCACCCGCGCGACGTCGGGATCGTCACCGGGCGCTGTCGCGCACAGCTGGCGCAGCACACCGATCCTGGCCCCCTTGAGGGCCTCGGGCGGCAGCGGGTCCTGCGCTGTTCGACGGTGTGGGGCAGGTTGGCCAGGGCGGTGACGGGATCGTCGGGATCCCAGCCGGTCATCGCCTCGAGGAGGGTGGCGGCGTCGGCGACCGAGCGGGCCAGCGGTCCGGGAGAATCCTGCTCGCGAACCAGCGCGGTGACGCCGTGGCGGCTGACCAGGCCGACGGTGGGCCGGATTCCGGCCAGGCCGCAGAAGGAGGCCGGGACGCGGATCGAGCCGCCGGTGTCGGTGCCCACGCCGGCCATCGCCAGGCCGGCCGCTACTGCTGCCCCGGTGCCGCTGCTGGAGCCGCCGGGATCGCGGGAGAGATCGTAGGGGTTGCGGGTGACGCCGGAGCGGGACGAGTGGCCGTGCCAGGACATGGCGAAGTCCGGCAGCGCCGTCTTGGCGAGGATCACCGCGCCCGCCTCCCGCAGCCGGACCACCAGGTGCGCGTCCGCTGCGGGCACATGGGCGGCGAGTGCGGCCGAGCCGCTGGCGGTCGCGATCCCCGCGGTGTCGATGTTGTCCTTGAGCACCACGGGTACGCCGAAGAGCGTGCCACGTGGTGTCGTGCCGGCGTCGATGCGCGCGGCATCGTCCATCGCGGCGCGGTTGAGAGTGACGACGGAATTGAGCTGGGGGTCCAGGGCCTCAATGCGCTTCAGGTGAGCGGCCACGATCTCGCTCACGGTCACCTCTCCACTCCGGTAGAGGGCCTGAAGTCCAGCTATGTCCTGCGGCAGCTCGAGCATGATCAAACGTCCCTTCTCCCAGCGTGCGCAACCACGCCGGGGCCATGGCGGCGCGACAGCGTGCGCCGCCTGCGGCTTCGCATCGCACGGAAGGCGCCGCCACTACGTGGTCGGCCTCGGTGATTCAGGCCCACAGCGCCTTGACGCCGGCGGCAATGGCACGGCCCTGGCGACGTCCCGCCTGGGCGGCGGCCTGCGCGCGGTGGGGGTCATAGGGGTTGGGGCCGATCGCCTCGAGGCTGTCCTCGTCCGGGATGGTCAGAAAGGCGCGCGCATCCTGATTGAGACGGTCGACATCGTCCTGGGCACTGGGGATACCCGCGTACCCCTCGTACATGGGGGCGAGGACGACGATGCGGTCGTGCCCCGCCGCGAGCGTGGCGTTGGCGGCGGAGACCATGCCCGCGTCGATCCACTCATGGCCGTTGAACGAGACGCTGGGCCAGATACCGGGGACGGCGCCACTGGCCGCGGTGGCGGTCTCGATCGAGACGCCCGAGTCCGGGCCCAGCAGTTCCAGGCGGCCGGTGTCGGCGTCGGTGACCGCGACGCGCATGTTGGCCGGCCACTTGTCGGTGCGCAGTCGTGCCCGCACCACGCCACGCCTAGTCCCGGTACCGACGCCCGGGGCGAACTTGCGGGCCACCCGGCCGAATCCTGCCCCCACGGCCTCGGGATCGCCCGCACCGGAGCGGAACGCCTCGGCCCAGCCCGCGTAGACATCGGGATCGGTGCGCATGACCGGCTCGTGGTCGCCGGCGTGGGCCTGGTCGGCGTAGAGAGCCTCCCAGTCCGTGCCCGAGGTGTAGTTCGTGCCGACGAACGAGCCGGCGGACGTTCCGATCACCGTGTCCGCGTCGCGCAGGTCGACGCCCTCGGCGAGCAGACCGGCCAGCACGCCGATCTCCCATCCCATGCCGGTGACGCCGCCCCCGCCCAGGACGAGTGCGCGGGTCGTGTCCGTGGAAGCCATATCAGCTACTCTTTCCGAGAATCATCGTTTCCGATAATCGACGTTACCATAATGGCATGCAGAACTCGCCCCGCGGCCGACCCCGCCGCTCAGACATCGATCGCCTGGCCCTCGAACACGCCTTGGGTCTGCTGGAGGAGCGCGGATACGACGGGCTGCGGATGAAGGACGTGGCCGAGTCGGCCGGGATCGGGCTCGGCGCTCTGTATCGGCGTTGGGCGGGCAAGAAGGAGCTGGTCATGGCAGCTCTGCGGGCGGACATGGCGCAGCACGAGGAGGTCGAGAGCGGCGACCCGCTCGCCGACTTGGATGCCGCCCTGGGGCGCATCGCCGACGCCGTGCCGAACGGCCTCGGCCGCCTGATCGCCGCTTGCCTGAGCCAGCCCGACTCCGAGCTCGCACGCGTGGCCAGGGAGGCCAAACTCGTGCCGATGGCTGACGGGCTCACCGCCCGCCTGGAGAAGGTGATCGGGCCAGTGCCGGACGCGCGGCAGCGCGCCGAAAGTGGGCTGTCCTACCTCATCTGGAGTGCGGCCGTCGCGCGGGAGGACAGCGGTGCACAGTCCTTGCGCGACCAGGTCCTCAGCATCATGGGAGTGAGCTCGCCGTAGGCAGGCGGGCACAGCAGGTCTCGTAGTCACAGGTCGGCGTGCGGAACGCGGCCACCTCTGAAAGAGGCCCTGAACCCGCCCGTCAGCAGCCCTGCAACCGCTACCTGGCGCGGGTTCCTACCTTGATTCCTCCGAGATCTCGCGAACCCGCGCGCTTTCTCCCGCGGCGCACCGCAGCACGGTCTGCGGTGCGCCGCCGCGCCGAGCGCCGCATCTCACCGCATGCCCGATGATCTACGGCATGGTCTAGGCCACCGCCGCGACCAGCATCCCCGACGCAACCCTCATACCGAAACAAACCTCACTGTACGAACCGACCACTTGCGCGACGTGGGCAGTGGGCATGGATTTGCGGAGGTCTTGCGGTAGTGCGCGGGTACTGCCGGCGGTGTGCGGACGCCTGCCATGGCGAGCCCATGACCGGCGCGTACGAGCGGATGATGGGGGCCAACCAGTCGAACGGGGACGCCCGGACCCGGCATGGGCGCCCTGTGCTACCTCCCCGACCTGGACCGCTGGGCCGGTGTCGTCGCCGAACTGCTGAGTCCCGGCGGCCGCTTGTACGTCGTGGAGTTCCATCCGCTCCTCAACTCGCGTCACGGCGCTGCCACGGGCGAAGCAGCTCGCGCGGGTCGACGCGATGCGCGCCGCCGCGCTGTCCTGTGGGGGAGACGCGCTCGACGCGCTGACCGGCGGTGGGTACCGGTGAGATGGCTGACGTTGTACGCGCGCTCGCGTCAGGTGCCCGCGTCACTGGCAGCGGTGGTGATCAGTACGGTGACGGTGTGGGCATTCGCCCGGGGTGGCAGCGGGGGGCCGGGTGATCCGCGGCTGCCCGCGCTCGCCCTCGCCGCGGGAGCGATGGCCCTCTCGACCGGGCTCAGCGGGCAGGATCTCGCGCTGGACCGGACGGCCGCGATCCGCTGGGCGCCCCGCAGGGCGGTGCATGTGCCGAGCCTGTCTCGAGCACGGTCCCGGCGATGAGCGGGGGCCCGGCGAGCAGCGGCGCGTGCCAACGGCACGCCGGGCCAGTTGGTTGGGGCTCGCTCGCCTTCGAGGCGGCCGGGCGGCCCTTCGCCGTGCCGTCGACCACCACCGGTCAGCGCTCGGGCGTCCCCTCGCCCGCCCACTGGGTTGCGTGCTCCTGGACGAATTCGACGAAGGTGCGGGGCGGACGGCCGGTCAGGTCCAGCACCGCGGTACTGACCTGGTCTTCCCGACCAGCCCTGATGCCGTCTTCCACAGCGGCGATGGCGGCGGCGAACTCGGCGGACATGCCTGCGGCCCGGTAGATGGTCGCCTGCTCGTCGGTCCCGATGGTCACCACTCGGACCGATCGTCCGGTGCGGGCGGTGATGGTCGCCGCCGCGTCCTGGTAGCTCATGGCCTTCGGTCCGGTGAGCAGGTAGTCACGCTGGTCGCTCGGCTCGATGCCGGGGTCGGCCAGCAGGGCGGAGGCGGCCGCCGCGATGTCCCGCGCGTCGATCCAGCCCACTCGGCCGTCACCGGCGGCGGTGCGGATCTCGCCGTGCCGCCGGATCCGCTCGCCCACCGGGCGCGGGCTCAGGAAGTTCTGCATGAACCCGGACGCGCGCAGCACCACCCACCCTGGCCGGGCCCGCACCTGCGCGGCCAGCTCCAGTGCACCGGGAGCGTTGGGCAATACGATGGCGGAGCCGAGGAGTACGGTCCGGCGCACGCCGAGGCGTTGCGCCTCGGCCAGGAACGGGCCGACCAGCGCCATCGGGTCCACAGTGTTCACCGGAGGCACCAGGAAGACCCGGTCCGCCCCGCGCAGCGCGGCCGGGTGGGTAGCCGGGTCCTCCCATGCGAACCGGACGGCGTCGGGATCACCGGCAGACGGGTTGCGGCTGGCCACCCGGACCGGCACACCGTTGCCGCGCAGCAGTTCCACCAGTGCCCTCCTGGTCTTCCCGGTGCCGCCGGTCACCAGCACGCCGGTCATCGGACCGCCGCCGAACGCAGCGAATCGAGCAGTTCGGGCAGCGCCCCGGCCGCTGTGGCATTGGCCAGCGGGTCCCAGTAGTCCCGGAAGCGGGTGATCGGACCGTCCTGGACGGTGATCACCACGATGTACTTCATCCGATAGGGCTCTCCGGTGCGCACCGAGCGCCCCATCGCGTGGTACTCCACCACACCGGTGTCCGGCCGTTCCGTATGGTGCACGGTGATCGTGGGGATCTCCCGCACGTCATACACCTCCTGGAAGCCGACCAGGTAGCCACGGACCGCTTCCCGCCCGACCAGCCGCCGCGGCGAGGCCCCGGCGGCGAACGGGAACTCGGCAGTGCCGTCTTCCGCCCACAAGCCGGCGACGGCGTCCATGTCCTTGGCCAGCATCAGCTCCAGCAGCGGGCGCATCGTTTCCTCCGGAGCACGCGGCATGGTCTCCTCCAATGTTCAACGGGGTGAGAAGTCCAGACTGGACGCGGACCTGCCGCCGGGGAACGGACAGCTGAGCCCCGGACCGCCAGTCCGTGGCTACGCCGGGCACCTCCTGCCACCATGGATGGGGTGAGCAGAAGCGAACTGGCCGACTTCCTGCGCCGCCGACGGGAGGCACTGCCCCCAGACCGGGTGCCGGCCACGGCCATCCACCCACCGGGCCGCCGTGCCCGGCGCACTCCCGGACTGCGCCGCGAAGAGGTGGCCGCACTGGCCGGGGTGTCGGTCAACGACTACGAGCGGCTGGAACAGGCCCGCGCACCGCGCCCGTCCCCGCAGGTGCTGGCCGCGCTGGGTACGGCACTGCGGCTCACCGCCGCCGAACGCGAACACCTGGCGCGACTGGCCGGCCAGATCCCGCCCGGCACGAACGCCGATCGGAGGCCGGTACCCGCCGGCGCCCGCCGACTACTGAACCGGCTCGGACCGATACCCGCCTACCTCGTCGACGAGCGGCAGGACATCGTGCTCAGCGGGTGGCTGACGCGTGTTCATCCCGGACGTCCCTGGTTGGCGAAGCTGGCGGGGCAATGAGGCAACCCTGTCCCTGGGACACCACGGGCGAGCTGCGGGTGCCGGCTGCCTGGGTGATCGCGATCGTCATGATCGCCTACGCGGCCCGCACCCTGGACAGGTACGAGCCGCGTCGGCCGGTGCGGTGGCAGGCGTGATTCTGAGCGACGACCTGGCAGAAGCGGTGGTCACCCAGGTGTCCGCTGTCGAGAAGTCAGCAGTGGTCAGGAACCGGCGGGGCGCCGAAGACCGGCCGGCTCCACGTCGATCGCCGCCAACAGCCGGACACTGCGGTTGCCCGGCTCGCTCAGCAGCCGGTCCAGCAAGGCGGAGGTACCGTCGGCCATCGTGTCCTTGAGCAACTCGCGCGGCGGCACTGTGTCCTGGCCGAGGTCTGTACTCGCCATGACCGCACGCACCCGTTCGTGGTCCACCCCCGTCTCGACCAGGACCCGGCCCCCGTCGTAGTCGGCCTTCGCCTCTTTCGTCAGGTGCGGGTAGGCCTGCGCGACCGCGTACGTCCGCAGCATGCCCAGGAGGACATCGTCGGTGCGGACCTTCCCACCGTGCTGTCTGGAGAGTTCCCCGGCCTCCAGGCGCGCCCACAGCACCGGGTGCGCCGCGGCGTTGAACGGCATTACCTTGACCAGCAGCGTCGTCCAGAACTGCCCCAGCTCACGGGGCTTGTAGCGGCGGCGGCCCACCAAGGCGTCCCGGGTGGAGCGCAGCTCCGGCGGGACGGCGTCCTCCACGTCAGGGACCTGTCCCGACCGCACGGCCCGCTGCAGCGCAACGACGTCGACCCCGCATCCGTTCAGGTAGCTCACCGCTCCGCAGGACGGGTCGTCCAGGATGGCCACCAGCAGATCGGCCGGCGAGCGCTCGGCGCCCTGACCGGTCACGGACGGTTGCTCCTGGCACCGGGCGAGCGCCGCGGCCCCGGCCGTGCTGAGCGTGAGCGAGCGGTCTTCCTGCTCGGCCAACGGAACCTCGACCCTTCCGGGCTCCTCGTCCATCTCCCCGACGCCCCTGCGGATCACGTGCGTCGTGAGGTCGTACGAGGCGAGGAACTCCTGGACCTGTTCGTCCTTGCTGATGCAGGCCAGCAGGATGTGTGTGCTGACGTGGCGCATTGCGTAGACCGGGCCGAAGGCAGTGCGCAGGGCCTTGTCGGCGCGGAAGTCTGAGGTCATGGGGAAGATCTTGGCCCAGGCGCGTGGGGTGTTGCATCAGCCCTCGGTCGGACACCGGTACGACGAAAGTCGGACACCGGTGCGACGAAAGGGAGCATCACGCTCCGACCCCGGCCTGGGCTCCTGCCCGGAACCCGCGTGCTCGCCGAGATCGGCGACGACCGAAGCCGCATCGTCGGCGCCAGAGCCCCACAACACCCGGACCGAAGACGTAGAAGAGGCCGTGGCCCTCACCCCCGGACCGCAGTCACCCACCATCTCCCCGCTCCACCGCTACGGCTGGTCGGCCCTCGGCCCAGGCGCGGCGACCAGGTCAACGACTACCCGTTCCCCGATGAGGAGACCGTCACCGCCTCCAGCGAGGACCAAGTACGTGTACATCTGGGAGTTGGTCACCGGCAGCCGGTCCCGGCTCACGGCGACGCCGGTGGTGGTGTCGGCCCCGGGGTAGGTGCGGGTGGCGCCGACGGTGGCCCGGGTGGCGTCGGTCTGTGTCGTGATGAGCGGGGACGGCGGGTCCCCCGGCCGGTCAGCGGAGAGGTCGTCTCCTGCGGATCCGGGCGGAGGGGTTCCCCCAGCAGCTACCGAGAACAAGCCCGCGGAGGTGACCGGCGTAGACGAAACGTCAACTGAGCATGCACTGTACGACCGGCGCCGCGGCGAACCTCGCACACCGTACCCCGGCCGCCGGCTGTCTCATCGGCTCCCGCGGACTGCTCCATGTTCCCAGGCCCAGGCCGCTACCTCGACCCGGTTGCGGGCGTTGAGCTTGGCCTGGATGCGTCCCAGGTACGTTTTCACCGTCGACAGCGACAGGAACAACTCATCGCCGATCTCCTGGTTGGTGCGCCCTACGGCCACCAGCCGGACGATGTCCCGCTCGCGTTCGCTGAGGCCGGCGGCATCGGACGCCGCGGGCGCCTGTGCCATCCCGCGTTCCGTCGCTTCCAGCCTCCGCAGGAGCCGCACGGTGACCGCGGGGGAGACGAGGGCGTCTCCCCGCGCTGCCGCCTGGACGGCCTCCACCAGAAGGGCGGGAGAGGCGTCCTTGAGCAGGAAACCGCATGCGCCGTTGCGCAGCGCGGTTCGCACGTAGTCGTCCTGGTCGAATGTGGTGATCACGACGACGTTCATCGGATCGGCCACGCCGGGACCGGCCAGCTGTCGCACAACCTCCAGCCCGTCCAGTCGCGGCATACGAATGTCGGCCAGCACGACCCGGGGACGCAGACGACGCGCGAGTTCGACGCACTCCACACCGTCTGCCGCCTCACCGGCCACCGTGATCCCTGGTTGCACACCAAGGATCAGGCTGAATCCCATCCGCACCAGTTCCTGGTCGTCGGCGATGACGACGTCAATCTGGGGTTCGTGCACTGACCGTCCCTATCATCGCGGGGCTGGGCTGCGTCGAGATGGCCCGGGCCGCTTCGTCGGGGCCCGGCTCGGGCAGGGCTCGGCCCGGGGTCATGACTGTACGAGCGGGAGGGCGGCGGAGACTTCCCAGCCGCCGTCGGGCAGCGGCCCGGCGCGCAGGGTGCCGTCGAGGGCCTCGATGCGCTCTTGGAGCCCGAGCAGGCCGAAGCCGCCCCGGCCCCCGGCCGGCGTGAGCGCCCTGCGGTGCGGTGGAGTGTTGGTGACGGTCACGCGCAGTCGCTCGGTGTCGGCGTCCAGGCGGACGGTGGTGTGCGCGTCCGGTGCGTGGCGGCGTACGTTGGTCAGGGCTTCCTGGACCACGCGGTGGGCGGAGGTCCCCACTTCGGGGCGCAGTCGGGCCACCCGCGCTGCCGCTGTGGCTTCGAGGCGGGCCGTATCGGCTTCGGTGGGCCCGGAACCGGGCGACACGGCGGCGCAGTGGGCGGACACCAGGTCACCGAGATCGGTGAGCAAGTCGCCGGGCCGCAATGGAGTGTTGCTCTCCTCGCGCAGGACGCGGACCAGACGGCGCGTGGATTCCAGGGTCTCGGCACCGGCCTCGGCGATGTTGCGCAGGATGGGCTCGATCTTCTCCGGTGCGGCGGCCTGGATGGACAAGGCGGCGTTGGCCTGCACGATGATGCCGGTCATGTGATGGGCGATGAGATCGTGCAGATCGCGGGCCAGGGCGAGGCGCTCCCCGTAGCGGACCTCGCGGGCTGTGCGCTCTCTCCGCGCTTCCAGGGCTCGGATGGTATAGCCGAGCGTGATGAAGACGGCGAGCGCGACGGTCAGCACATAGCCGCCGCCGGTGAACGCCTGCCACGACCCGGCCCGCAGGGGCAGCAGAAGTACGGTCACGCTGATCAGGACGGTTTCCGCCACCGCGGCGGCCGGCCGGCCGGGTTGGGCTGAGGTGCGCAGGGCCATGCACAGCAGGCCCAATGTCTCCAGTGCTCCCCACCACGCCATGGTGCTCTGCGCGATCACGCTCCAAGCGGTCAGCGCCAAGGACAGTGACACGGCGGCGGCGACGCACGTGCCCAGCGACGGCGACCAGCGGGTCTCGGCGACGGCCAGGGCGATCAGGGGCCGGAGGCCACGACGGGCAGCCAGACGGTTCCGAACGTCATGGAGTCGCTCCTGACCACGGTGATGTCCGCCAGCCAGGTGAGAACGAACGCGAACAGGCCGCTGACGGTGATCAGTCGTCTGACGTGCGGAGTACGCGGAAGATGTCGATCCACGATGTTCAGCGTAGGAGGGTGGGTGGGCGCGCGGCTGTCGGCCGAACGACCGACAGCCGCGCGCCCACACGGTACGTAGGGCTGACGTGCCGCCCCGTGCGCCGGGCCGACGATGGTGATCGCGGGCGGTCGGCGACATTCACCAAGGGTCGGCCTGCGACCAGCGCCGTCCAAGGAAGCGGCGTGTGCGGCACTTCCCTGTCCCAGCCTCCCGTCCCAACATCGCATGAGTAGAAAGTTTTCCGCACCCTCATGGCCACCTTCTTGCACTGGATAGGTCGGACCGCTTTCAAGCGGCGCTGGCTGGTGCTTCTCTTTTGGGGCATCGTCGTTGCCGCTGTGGGCGCCGCCGCCGCGCAGACCACCAGCGGTTCGACGTCCGCCATCACCCTGCCCGGCACCGAGTCACAACGCGCGAACGACCTGCTGGGCGACAAATTCCCCGAGGCCAACGCGAGCGGCGCCACCGCCCGCGTGGTGCTGCGGGCCCCGCACGGGGAAAAGATCACAAGTAAGGGCAACTATGCCTCGGTGGCCACGACCCTGAAGAACCTGGCGGCCTCCTCTTCCCGGATCGCTACCGTCAGTGACCCCGTCAAGAGCGGAACGGTCAGCAAGGACGGCGCGACCGCCTACACCACGGTCACCTACCGGATCACGACCGCGGAGCTCACCGATCGTGACCACGAGCGATTCGACGACGCTCTGAGCGAGGGCAGGAAGACCGGGCTGACGGTCGAAGCCTCCGGCAACGCGGTCGCCACGGAGGAGGAAGGCACCTCGGCCGAGGCCATCGGCTTCGCCCTGGCGGCGGTCATCCTCCTCATCACCCTCGGCTCATTGATCGCCGCAGGTCTTCCGCTGCTGACGGCCGTGGTCGGAGTGGCCATCAGCCTCTCCGCAGTCACAGCGCTGGGCCCGGTCTTCGATCTGAACAGCAGCACCTCGGCACTCGCCTCGATGCTGGGCATCGCGGTCGGGATCGACTACGCGCTGTTCATCGTCTCGCGCTACCGCTCCGAACGTGCCGCGGGCCACGACGCCCGCGAGGCGGCGGGCCGGGCGAACGGCACCGCGGGGTCGGCCGTCGTCTTCGCCGGCCTCACCGTCATGATCGCCCTCGTCGGCCTGGCCGTGGTCAACCTCCCGGTGCTGACCGCCATGGGCATCGCCGCCGCCGGAGCCGTCGCCGTCGCCGTCCTCGTCGCCATCACGCTGATCCCGGCCATGCTCGGCTTCGCCCCCGAACGCGTCCGTGGACGTTCCCGCGACCGCGCGGAGGGCCGCGACAGCCGTGAGGCCAAGGCGCAGTTCGGCCGACGGTGGGTCACGGCGGTGGTGCGCCGACCGGTACGGGTTCTCGTCCCCGCTGGGCAGCACTGATCGTGGTGGCGCTCCCGGTCAGCGGTCTGGAGCTCGGCCTGCCCGACGACGGCTCCAAGCCGCCGTCCACCACCCAGCGCAAGGCATACGACATGCTCGCGCAGTCCTTCGGAAAGGGCTTCAACGGCCCCCTGACCGTGGTCGTCACCGACCGAGCCGCGGCCACCGCCAAAAAGGCCGCCGCCACCATGGGCTCGAAGATCCGCGAACTGGACGATGTGGCCGTGGCGACCCCCGCCGTGTTCAACACCTCCGGTGACACGGCCATCATCACCGTCATCCCCGACAGCGCGCCGTCCGACGACGCGACCAAGGACCTCGTCAACGACATCCGTTCCCTGGCGACAGCGACGGAGCGCTCCATCGGCGCCCAGAGCATGGTCACCGGCACCGCCGCGCTGAACATCGATGTCTCCGACAAGTTCAGCGCCGCCCTGATGCCCTACCTCCTGGTCGTCGTCGGACTGGCCTTCCTGGTCCTGATCCTCGTCTTCCGCTCCCTGCTCGTGCCGTTGAAGGCGGCACTGGGCTTCCTGCTGTCCGTCCTGGCCTCGCTCGGCGCCGTGGTAGCCGTCTTCCAGTGGGGGTGGCTGAAAGACCTGTTCGGCGTCGAACAGCCCGGGCCGATCATGAGCCTGATGCCCATCCTCACCGTCGGCATCGTCTTCGGCCTGGCCATGGACTACCAGGTCTTCCTGGTCACCCGCATCCGCGAGGCATATGTCCACGGCGCCGATCCGCGTCAGGCCGTCGTCACGGGCTTCGAGCACAGCGCCAAGGTGGTCACGGCCGCGGCCCTCATCATGATCTGCGTGTTCGCGGGCTTCATGAGCTCCACCGACTCCGTCATCGCGGCCCTCGGGCTCGGTCTCGCGGTCGCTGTCGCCCTCGACGCCTTCATCGTCCGCATGACCATCGTGCCGGCGGTCCTGACCCTCCTCGGCCGCCGGGCGTGGTCCCTGCCCGCCTGGATCGACCGCGTCCTGCCCAACGTCGACATAGAAGGCGAGCGGTTGGCCAAGTCCCCAGCGGCCGACGCGCGGCCAGAACCCGCGACCGAACTCAGCCCCCGGCACTGATTGCCGATCACTTCCGCGTGCTCTGCAGCGCCGCTCGGCCCCCGGTGGGTAGTGCCACCGGGTGGGCCGCAGAAGGGGCGCACACCACCGTGGTCACCCGCCGCGAAGAGGTGCCGATCGCGCGGGCCGGAGGACTCGACATCGTGGTGTGCCTCGAATGCTTTCACCGTTGCCCGTGTTGGGCCGCCCAGTGCCGTGTCGGAGTGCCGGCCATCCGGACCACGGCCCGGCAATACCGCCCGCAAGGACGCCCTCCGAACTCTAGAATTTAGTAATGTCCCTACCACTACCCTCCCTCCTCTGCGCCCGCGCCGAACTCGAGGAGGCTCCCTGGAAGCCGTCATTCGCTGGGAATTTCTCATTAGCAAAGCGACTGGATGCCAGGCCCGGACGGGTCGCTTCCGGATAGGGGTTCGTAGGGGTTATAGGGGGTGGGGGATCCGTTCCTGGTCTGCGTAGGCTTCCAAGTGACTCTCGGGGCGAACCGAAACAACTCACAAGAAGAGGTCGAGTTGATGGAGTTTTCTGCGAGCGAATCCGCGAGCACCATGGTCGAGGACGGATCTGCTGCGCATTCCCAGGATGGCCGATATGAAATCCTCGATGGCCGAATGGCGACGGCGGACGTGCTCGACACCGTGCTCTCGGTGCTGCGCGGAGAGGGAATACCAGTCGATGAACTCCACGAGACCGGTAAACCAGGCAATGGTGAATACCGGATCGTTCTGGACAGCACTCCCGTGCGGATTCGCAGCCGGGCGGTCGCGGACGCCGCCCCTGGCACTCTCGAGGCCGTCGACCCGCCGACCGCCCGTACCCAGGTGTTGTTCGCCGCCGCCGGAGCGCTCTCCGAGAAGGCCGAGGTCGTTTTTGACCGGCTGGTGCGGGCCGTGCGCCTGCGCGGGCAGTGCTACACCAGCGCGGAGATCGACACAATCGTCCGGGGCATGCCGCTGGTCGACCGGTACGCGACCCCGGAACCGGCCTTGCGGGACTGGGCGTTGATCTTCCGCGACCACTACGTGGAAAACAGCGTCGGTTTCCTGCTCGGCATCGAGCGCGTCGGAATCGACCCGAAGTGGATCTTCGCACTCTCCAAGGGTGACCGGACCCTGCACCGGGACCGGGTGCACGCCTGGTTCCTGCATCGCGGATACCGCAGCGACATCCTCGACAACTCGGTCATCAACGGCTCGGCGGACACGGCCGAGCGCGCCTACGCCCTCGCCGTCAACGAACAGGTGGACCAGTTCATCCGGGAGGCACACGCCTCGGGGCGCAAGGTTCTGGTCATCGACGACGGCGGACTGCTCGCCCAGGGCTATGGCGCCGACGGCGTGCTGGACGAGCGCATCGACGGCGCACTGGAGTTGACGGTCAGCGGTCTGAAGCGCATCGTCAACGCACCGGGCGAGCTGACCGTACCCGTTCTGAACATGGCACGCTCCCGGCTGAAGACCATGCTCGGCTATCACGAGATCGCCGACTCCTGCGTCCGCAGACTGCGGGCGATCCTGCCCGGCGAGAAGTTCCTCGGCCGACATGTGCTGCTGATCGGCTTCGGCACGCTCGGCGCGCGCGTGGCTCACTACCTGCGCTCCCAGGGCGTCCGGGTCGCGGTGGTGGACACCGACATGCTCGCGCTGATCGCGGCCGCCGAGCACGGCTACGAGACCTACACCAGCGCGGCGGAGGCGCTGCGTGCCCACTCACCCTTCCTTGTCATCGGGAACACCGGTGAACTCGCCCTCACCGAGGAGGAGTTGCCGCTCCTGCCGGACGGGGTCTACTTGGCGGGATTCGCCACCAAGGACTTCAGTCTGCTCAGCGAGGGGTTCGAGGGACTGCGCTCCACGGAGATCCCGCACGTGGGAGTGCGCTACACCCTGCCCACCGGCACCACGGCCACCCTCCTCGGCGACGGTCGTTCGCTCAACCTGTTCGAATACGAGGGCATCGCCAACCGGGGCTACGACGCCTACCGGGCGGGCACCCTGATCGCCGCGAGGCTACTGTGCCGCGAGGCGGGCAGGCTCGGTCCCGGACTCCATCTGGAGCCCGTCGACCACGCGATCGACGAGGCTGGGCTGTTCGCCGCATACTACGAGCAGTACCTGGCCTCGGGCAGCCGCCGCCCGGCCGCCCCGGCGCAGGACGGCACGGCCCCGGAGACCCGATGACGGCGCCCGAGGCCCCCGGCCGTCCAGGCGCCCCGCACGCTTCGGGAGCGCATGTCTGCGTCGTCGGTCACGGCGCCGCCGGCCGCCTGCACCTGCGTCTGCTCGGCGACCTCGGCTTCGCCCTGAGCGTGGTCGACCCGGCCACCGTCACCCCGCCCCAGGGGTGCGGGCCTTCGACCGGATCGACGCCGCCGCGCGACACCGCCACGTGGACGTCTGGTCGGTGTGCTCGCCGACCGCCACTCATGTGGACACCGTGGCGGCGGTCTTGGAAGCAGACCCCGCGGCCCGGCTGCTGGTGGAGAAACCGCTGTGCCGCCCCTGGGAGATCCCCCGGCTCACCGCGCTACGCGCGGCCCATCCCGGGGCCCGTCTGGTGGTCATGGACCAGTACGGGCACGCCACGTCGACGGTTCTGCTGCGGTCGCTGCTACGAGAGCTGGCCCCCGGGCACCCGCTGCTGGCGGTGCGCGTCGGGTTCGGCAAGGACCGGCGGGCGGACATCGCCGCGGGCCGGTTCGTCGACCGGGACTACGGCGTTTTCGGCTACGAGTGGCTGCACATGCTGGCCCTGCTTCGCGGGGTCCTGCCGCCGGAGTATTACCGCGCCTATCTGAGCGCCGCCCCGAGCCGGGCCGACTGCGCGTGGCCGCCGACCCCGAGCTGGTCAGCGCCGCCGCACACGAAGTGACGGCGGTCCGCGGGGTCGAGATCGAGCTGTACTCCACGGTGGTGGGTTCCGAAGCCCGTGGCCAGGTGCCGGTGCCCGGCTGGTTCGACCTGCCCGACGCGGCCGGCGAGAGCCGACAGCGCTACGTCGAAGTCGAGGCCGGACCGGTCCGGTTCGGCCTGGCCCTGGACCCGGTGACCCTGCCACGAGGTACCCGGTTGCCGCGCAACACCCACCGGCTGACCGCGACCGGACCCGATCTGCGGCACGAGTGGTTCGTCCATGACTCCCGCTGGACAACGCCCTGCGCTGGTCGATCGCCGCCCTGCTGTCCTCGTCCGACCCGCCCGACCTCGACCTGCGCGGTGTGTCGCGGATAGCTCTACTGGCCGAGGCGGCTCGTTCTTCCTGCGTACCGCCGGCCCCCCGCCGGCTTCCGGCCGACACGCCCTCCGTCCTCCTGTGAGGTCCACACTCCCATGCGTATTTGCCTGGTCATTCCCACCAATCGATTCGACCGGTACTTCATCCAGGTCCCGCTGGACGTCCTGACCGCGGCCGGTCGACTGCGTGCCGACGGGCACACGGTCACCGTCTGGGATCAGCGTCTGCAGGACGCGCCCCCGGACGGCGAGGCGCCCGACCTGCTGGTGGTCTCCACCGCCATCGCCGACCGCGCCCAGTGCTACCCGCTGGACCTCGACCCGGTCCGCGCCGCCGTCGACCGGGCCCGGCAGCACTTCCCCACCGCCCGCACCATGGCGGTCGGCCCGCACGGGACCCAACTGCCCGGGGCGACCCTGATCGAGCTGGCAGTGGATCACGTGGCCGTCGGCGAAGCCGACTCCGCCACCGTGCACGGCGTCCGCGGGCTGGAGGCCGGGATCACCGCCCCGGTGCTGTACGCGGACCTGCCGACCGCCGGTACGGCCCTCACCGTCGTGGGCAACAGCCCCCGCCCTACCCCAACCTCGACCCGGACGAATGGGCGATGCCCGCCTATGACCTGGTCCCCTGGAGCGGTACACGGCCGAGGTCATCGTCGACGGCATTCCGCAGCCGGGCCCCTGCGGCATGGTTCTGGCCGCCCGCGGCTGCACTTACGGGTGCACCTTCTGCCATCTGCCCTTCGGTGCCCGTATGCGGCCGCAGTCGGTCGACCGTGTGCTGGCCGAGGTGGACGCGCAACAGCGCGGCGGACTGGAGTTCCTGTTCTTCCTCGACTACGTCTTCGGCATCACCAAGGGCTTCTACGGCGAGATCTGCGACCGGCTCAAGGGCCGGGGCATCGGCTGGATGGGCCAGACCCGGGCGGAGATCGTCCTCAAGTCCGATGTCCGGCAGTGGGCCGAGGCGGGCTGCCAAGGCATGTGGCTGGGAGCCGAGTCCCCCTCGGTGGCCGGTACCGGGGTGCACAAGCGGGTCACCGAGCGGCAGATCCGCGACGCTGTGCTCAAACTGAAGGACGCGGGTATCGCTCCCTTCGCGTTCGTCCTCCTCGGCCTGCCCGACGACGACGCCTGCATGTCGGACTGGCTGGTCGACTGGGCGGCCGACATCCCTGCCTGGTTCGGCATCAACCAGCTGTTCCTGCGCCCCGGCACCCCGCTCTACGACCAGCTGGCCGCAGGTCTCAACGGCGGTACCCCGCCCGCCAGTTGGGAGGAGGTCCGCGAGGTGACCCGCCGCTACCGCGAGCGGTATCCGGCGGACCTCGACGACCAGGAGCGCCGCCTCACCGCCCTGCCCAACTTTTTGGCCAACGCCTTGGCCGTGGCCGGGTGAGGTGACCGTGCTGACCTTCGGCATCGTGGGATGCGGGTCGATCGGCCGCTTTCTCGCACGGCTCCTCATCCGCGACGACGCCTTGCTGGCGGGCCGGGCCCGGCTCGCCGCGATCGCCGGCCGGGACGCGTCCCGGGCCCGGGACGCGGCGGCGGAGGTGGGGTGCGCGGCGCTGGACGTGCCGGGTCTGCTGGCCCGGCCGGACGTGGACGCCGTCCTCGTGTGCACCCCGAGCGGCACCCATGCCGAACTGGCCCAGGCCGCACTGCGCGCGGGCAAGCACGTGCTGGTGGAGAAGCCCGTCGATGTCACGCCCGAGGCCGCCGACCGGCTGATCGCCACGGCCCGTGCGGAGGATCGGATGCTCGGCGTGGTGTCACAGCACCGCTTCGACCCGGCCGCCCGACTCGCCCATGAGGCGGTGCGGGCGGGCCGGCTCGGGCGCATCACCTCCGTGTCGGCCGAGCTCGCCTGGTGGCGGGCCCCCGCCTACTACGCTTCCGGGACCTGGCGAGGCACCCGCGACCTGGACGGCGGCGGCGCCCTGATGAACCAGGCGATCCACGCGGTGGACCTGGTGCAGTGGCTGGCCGGCCCGGTGGTGGAGGTCCACGCGCACACCGCGTGCCTCGCCCACCCCGGTATCGAGGTGGAGGACGTGGCCACCGCATCCCTTCGCTTCGCGAGCGGCGCTCTGGGCACACTGCTCGCCACCACCGGCGCCTACCCGGGCCGTACCGCCCGCGTGGCGGTGCACGGCGATCGGGGTTCGGTCGTCATCGACGACGACGAACTCGCCTACCTGCACCTTGCGGCGGAGGGCGAGCAAGCACCCGTGTACGGGGCGTTCGGTGCCACCGACCAGTCCGCCGGGCACAGGGCGGCGCTGGGCCGTGACACCGCCCGCGACGCCTGCGGCCTGCTGTACCAGCCGCACCGCGACCAACTCGTGGATTTCTGCGACGCGGTACGCGAGGGCCGGCCACCGCTGGTCGACGGAGCGGCCGGGCGGCGGGCGGTGGCCGTGGTGAGCGCGGTCTACGCGTCCGCCGCGACCGGTCGGCCCCAACAGGTGGAGGCGCGGGCACCGGCGCACGCCTCTTCGGGGGAGCTCCCGTGAGCAGCGCGCCCCCGACGCGGACGGCATCGACGCGGCCGGGAAAAGGGGCCCTGCTCGAACCCGGGCACCGTGTACTGGTCGTGGCGGTTCGCCACCGGACCGGGCGAACGACGCACCTCATTCACTCACCGTCCTCATCCCATCCTCACGAAAGGCGGTCACCACATGAGCACGGATACGGACACGCACGGTCGGCGGTCCCCGCACGAGATCATCTCCGTCGCCACCGCGTTCTGGACCTCGAAGGCGCTGCTGAGCGCGGTGGAACTGGGCGTCTTCGCGGAGTTGGTGAAGGGACCGCTCACCTGTGAGGAGTTATGCGCGCGGCTGGGCCTGAAGGGGCGGGGCGTGCCGGACTTCCTGGACGTCCTTGTCTCCATCGGGCTGCTGGAGCGCGCGGACGACGGGGCGTACCGCAACGCGGAGGTGGCGGACACCTACCTGGACCCGGGCAAGCCCGCCCAGGACATCTCCGGCTATCTGGAGTACCTCAACTCCGCCTTTCCGGCCTGGTCCCAGATGTCGGCGGTACTGCGCAGCGGTGACCGGCTCGACTTCTCCGAGGCCCTTCGGGCGGCGGCGCACGGCGGAGCCGAGACGGCCTCGGGTGCCGTGCTCGCGGAGGCGGACTCCGAGGCCGACACCTTCGGCGATGCCTTCGCCGTCCCCGATCGGGTGACCAGTTTCGTCCGCTCGATGACCGGATTCAGCCTGGGCGCCCACCAGGCGCTGACGTCCGCCTTCGACTGGTCACAGGTGCGTGAGGTGGTCGACATCGGATGCTCCGAGGGCGCGTTTCTCGGCCATGTGCTGGCCGCCCACCCGCACTTGACCGGTACCGGATTCGACCTTCCGCAGGTCGCCGACCGCTTCCGGACCTATCTGGAGGGCGTGGGCATCACCGACCGGGCCCGGTTCGCGGCCGGCGACTTCTTCACGGACCCGTTGCCGTCCGGGGACGTCCTGGTGATGGGTCACGTCCTGCACGACTGGAACCTGGACATCAAGCACATGCTGATCCGCAAGGCGTACCAGGCGCTGCGGCCGGGCGGTTCCCTTCTGGTCTACGAAATGCTGATCGACGACGAGCGGCGTAGCAACACAACGGGGATGCTGACCAGCCTCAATGTCTCCCTGGTGTCGGCCGGCGGGCTCGGCTACACCGGTGCCCAGTGCCGGGCGTGGCTGACCGGGGCGGGCTTCCGCGAGGTGTCCGTCAGCCATCTCGACGGGCCCGAATACATGGTCCTCGGCACGAAGTGAGGGAGCGGCCCCACCAGATCTTCCGAACCGACGAAAGGGAGAGGAATGCGAACTCGGGCATCCGGCGTCCGACACATAGGCACTGCGGCCTGGACTTGATCACGACGCACGGGAGACCCGTATGCCCTGCACATCGAAGCTGATCGGTTCAAGGAGCAATGCGGATGGGACGGTGCGATGGCTGTCCAGGTGATTCAAGGCGGCCCTCGAACGGGCAAAACCCACACCCTGGCAGAAATCAGACAGCGGGCCTCGGAGTCCGGGGCGTTATGTCTGACCGCGAGCGGATTCCACGACGAACGATTAATCCGCTTTGCCACTCTTTGCCAGTTCACGCATGCACCGGGAGTCCCAGAGGGTCTGCAATCCTCTCTGTTACGCCTCATGGACCAGGCAGCGTGCGCCGAGCCCTCGGGCCACATACCCGTACGGCTGCTGCGGGAAGTCGTGGCCGAAATGGCCGCGTGTGCCGCCCGGCAACCCCTTTTCCTCGTCGTCGATGATGCCCATCAGGCGGACCCGGCCTCGCAGTCCTGTCTCCTGCACATCATCCGGCGCGTCGAATCCCATGACATCACCGTGGTGCTGGCCTTTCCCCGCGCCTTCCGCGGCGACATCCTCGATCCGCTGACGCTTGTCGGCCTCGGTGCCCGTCTGATCGAGACCGCCACGATGCCGGAGGCCGAGGTGCGGCAACTGCTGGAGGAGCGGACCGACGTGGGCAGCGCCATCCGGCTGGCACACCGCGTCCATGCGATCACCGGCGGAAACCCTTCCCTGGTCACGGCACTCGCCCACGACCTGGTCCAGGCCGGTGGCCCCCGCGCCCGGGGGACCCCGTCCCGGTCGGCGAGGGCTTCCGGACCGCCTACCTCGGCGGGCTGGTCCGCCATCCACACCTCGCCGCATGCGTCGAGGCTCTGGCCGTACTCGGCGACAACGCCGACCCGGGCCGGACGGCCAGGTTGCTGAACCAGTCCCCCGAGGTGACGCGGACGCACCTCGAAGAGCTGGAGGGGGCAGGTCTGCTCGACGGGGGCGCGTTCCGGCACCAGGCCGTCCCGGGTTTCGTGCTGGGCTCGATGGACGGCACCCGGCTGCGACGCCTGCACCTGCGGGCCGGCGAGATCCTCCTTTACGATGGCGCGCCGGCGACCGTCGTCGCCCGGTACCTCGTCATCGCCGACGACACACCAAGCGTCTCGCAGGTGCGTGTGCTGTGGCACGCCTCGCGCCAGCTGCTGGTCACGGGGCACGTCGAGGAAGCCGTCGCCTGTCTGCGCCTGGCCGACCGGGCTGACATCGACGGCTGGTGCCGCAACGAAGTGGCCATCGCGTTGATCGGCACCCTGCAGTGGGTCAACCCCGTGGCGGCGGAGCCGGAAGTACGGCGCCTGCTGGCCGCGGCGCGCAAAGGCCAGGTCCGCTGCTGCGCGCTGCGCCTGCTCCTGGCCTGGTTCCTCTGGTACGACTGCAATTGGCGCGATCCCGCGCAGGAGCTCCTGGCCCGGATAGCCGAGCTGTGCGGGCCCGGTCACGACCACAGCGACATGGAACGGAACTTCCAGGTGCTGGTCGGCTTCATGCGGCCGGAATTGCTCGGCGACCCCGCCCTGTTCGCCGCGTCCTCCGGCGCACAGTCCGGCGGACACCGCCCCCATCAGCGGGAGTCCCCGGCATCCAGTCCCGCTGATCCCACCCTGCAGCACGGAGAACCCACCGACTACTCCCGGTCCTTGGAACGCGGCCTCGTGGCCATCCTCAGACTGGTGTGGGAAGGCGAGATGAAGCTCGCCGACCGCGCCTGCGCCGAATTGCCGGACCGTGTGCCCCTCAGCGGTCTCCCGGCCGGCCACGCCTTTCTGGCCGGTCTGCACGCCCACGTCCGCTGGAGTCTCGGTGACCTGCGCACCGCCCTGGCGAATGCCGCGTCGGCGCTCAACCTCCTGCCCGACCACAGTTGGGGCATCGCCATCGGTCTCCCCCTGTCGGTCCTGATAAACGTCCACACCATGCTGGGCGAGGTGGACCGTGCCGCCGACTACCTGGACCGCCCGCTCCCCGCGGGGATGCAAGGGTCGTTCTTCGGCGCGCTGTACCACATGGCCCACGGTCGCTGGCTCCTGAGCACGGGTCAGGCGAGCGCCGCGCTGGAGGCCTTCCTCTCCTGCCCTCCGGCGTGCAAGCCGCCCCATACCAGGGGGTTCGACCTGCTCGGCTGGCGTGCCAGTGCAGCGGAGGCATACCTGGCGCTCGGCGAGTTCGAGGAGGCTCGGGACATGGCGCGAGCGGAGATCGCCGCGCTGGGTACCGAACCTGCGGACGCTCGGGGCCGCGCCCTGACGGTCTTGGCCCAGGTCGACGCCCAGGAACGGCGCAGAGCCCACCTGGAGGAGGCGGAGCGAGCCCTCAGGCCCACCGGCAGCCGACTGTCACTGGCCGGTGTGCTCACCCGGTTGAGCAGGCTCGACCTTGCCGAGGGCAACACGGCTGAGGCCCGCGCGCGCCGGAACGAGGCGCTGGACCTGTCCCACCAGTGCGGTGTGCCGGAAGAGTCACTCGACCTCTGGCCGCTGACGTCGCCCCTGCCGACCGGTCTGCGCCCCTTACAGTCCGTGACGCTGGACGAGATCGTCTTCCAGCAGAGCGGCGGCCCAGCCTCGTCGAATCTGTCCGAAGCGGAATGGCGGGTCGCCTCGCTGGCCGCCGAGGGCAAGTCCAACCGGCAGATCGCCAAGAAGCTGTACGTCACGGTAAGCACGGTCGAGCAGCACCTGACCCGTGTATACCGCAAACTCAAGGTCCGTCGCCGCTCGGATCTCTCCGATCTCCTGCTGTCGTCGCGCTGAGCTCGGCCCGTCTTCAGCAGCCCACACGAAATCGCCACCTCATGCCGAAAATAGGAGGTGATAGGGGGTATAGGGGTCCTGAAATCCCCAAGAGGCCCTGCGTAACGTGAAGTCGTCCGGGGGAATACGGGTGCGCCTCGGCCGTCTGGCCGCGCTGTCCGTTCGCCATCTTGGCTCCGCGAAAAATGGAGGTCTTTATGCCGGTTGGCATCCTTGAAATCGGCGCTCATGTTCCGGACCGGGTCATCGGCAATGGTCACATCAGCCAGTGGGCCGAAGTGCCGGAAGAATGGGTGACGGAACGCACCGGAATCAAGGAAAGGCGGTACGCGTCACCGGACACGGCGACGTCCGACCTGGCCTATGAGGCGGTTTCGGAGCTGCTGTCCAAGAGGCCCGGTATCGAAGCGGAGATCGGGTGGCTCGTGGTGGCCACCGCCACCCCGGACCAGCCGCAGCCCGCGACGGCCGCGGTCCTGCAGGATCGGCTCGGCCTCGACGGAGCGGCGGCCTTCGACCTGAACGCCGTCTGTTCCGGCTTCGTCTACGCGGTGGCGACCGGCGCGGGACTGCTGGCGGCGAACCCCGCCCAACGGCCGTACGCCCTGGTCGTAGGCGCCGACAAGTTCTCCTCGGTCATGGACCGGAGCGATCGGCGGACGGTCAGTCTCTTCGGCGACGGTGCCGGCGCGGTTCTCCTCGGTCCAGTGCCCGACGGGTACGGGATCCGCGCGTCACGCCTGGTGTCCCACGGCAGCCTGTGGCCCCTGATCGGGGTGTGGGCGGGTGGCACGCGAAAACCGTTGACGTCCCGCGCGCGCCGCGCCGGGGAGCACACCCTGCGGATGGACGGCAAAGCCATCTCCCGCTACATGTTCAGCACCCTGCCCGAGGTCATCGACGACACATTGAAGGAAAGTTCACTGACCCTTGGCGAGATCGACCGCTTCATTTTTCATCAGGCCAACACGCGGCTGCTGGAAAAAGTGGTGGCTGAACTGGGAATCGATCCGGTCCGGGTTCCGACGACCGCGCCGGAATTCGGCAATACGGGCGCCGCGTCCATTCCGCTCACGCTGCGCGCGGCCCATGAAAGCCGCCCCATCCGGCGCGGTGAGCGCATCCTGGTGGCAAGTGTAGGGGGCGGGATGAACGCGGCGGCAGCCGTCTTCATCTGGCATTGAGCGCGGCCCGCGACATCGTGGGACGGGTGCCTGCGACGGCTGGAGATCGACACGTTCGCACATGACCGCGACGAGGAGAAGACACGATGAGCGACACGGTCCGCCCCGCCACGACAGAGCGGGCTCGGCGAGAGGACATCGGTGACCGCAAGCGGGCACTGGCCCAGCTCTTCGACCGCAGCGCGCCGACGTACGAACGCGTCGGCGTGGAGCACTTCGCGGACCTGGGACGGCGCCTGGTCGCGTACGCCGAACTCACCGGCGGGCAGCGTGTTCTGGATGTGGGATGTGGCACGGGTGCCGTGCTCGTGCCCGCCGCTCGCGCGGTCGGGGAGCGAGGGGAGGCCATCGGGGTCGACATCTCAGCGGGCATGGTCGCCCGCGCCCGGGAGGAACTTACCCGGCACGGACTGCACCACGCCCGAGCGCTGGTCGGCGACGCGGAGACCGTCGCCCTGGAAGACGCTCCGGTCGGCCCCGGCTCGTTCGACGCCGTTCTGGCGGGCATCAGCCTGTTCTTCTTCCCCCGCCCGCGGACCGCCGTGGCCCGGTACCACCGGCTGCTCAAACCGGGAGGACGGATCGCCGTGTCCTGGTGGGGACGGCCGGACCCCCGTTGGGACCGGGTGTTCGCGGCCAGCGCCCCGTACGGCCGGGGACCGTCCTCGCACGCGTTGCCCGACGACAGCCCGTTCCGCTCGATCGAGACGTTCCACGCCGTGCTCTCCACCGCCGGGTTCACCGACGTGGAGACGACCGAGGAGGACTGCGTCACCCGCTTCGCGAACCGCGAGCAGTGGTGGAGCTGGGTGTGGTCCACCGCGGGCCGCCAGTTCTGGGAAACAGTGCCTGAGGAGTCGCGCGCTGCCGCCGAGGCCGCCGTGAACGCCGAGCTCGCCGGGCTGGAGTCCCCGGACGGAGGCCTGTACAGCACCTCCAAGGTACGGTTCACCCTCGCCCGGAGGGAACGATGAGGGCGGCTCCGGCCACCGCGGCCGTCGGGACGCGCCACGCACTGTTCTCCCCCGAGTGGTTCACCTGCGCCGCCACCGTGTTCGACCGGCTGCCGTGCGACGAGGACACGGCGGTAAGCGTCGCGCTGCACGTGACCGACGTGCCCCGGGGTGCCGCCGACACCCTGGTGATGCTCGCCGATCTGACCACCGGGGCGCTCCGGTTCCGGGCGGGCCCGCCACCGGAACGCCCGACCCTCGCCTTCACCCTCCCGTACTCGGACGCCACCACGCTGCTCTTCGGCCGCCAGGACCAGCGCACCCGCCTGTTCGAACCCGGCGGACTGCGGCTGGAGGGCGCGTTCCTGTTCGTGTTCTTCCTCGACCGGCTGTTGGCGCAGGACGTGTCCGGGGCCCTGGCCGACCTGCGGGCCAGGACCGCGGACCTGCCCGCCGCACCGGACGCGTCCACGCCCTGGCCGGCATCGGCCCCCTGCGACCCGCCGGAGGGGGAGGCGAGTGCGGTACGGGACGCGTGGCAGGCGCTGCCGCGCACCATGGAGGCGCTGTGTGCCGAACTCGGCCGGACCACCCCGGGGGCCCAGCTGTACGTGTCCTGCCCGCCATCCGGTGTCACCCTCTCCGTGGCCGTCGGGGAGAGTCGGCCCGGTGTGCCCTTCACTCGCGGGTCACGGCCCATCTGGTACTGCTGCTCGAAGGCGGTCGGGGCGGTGGCCGTCGGGCGTCTGTGGGAAAGGGGCCTGGTGGACCCCTGGCAAGCGGTCGCCGCGTATGTGCCGTGGTTCGACGGCGACGGGCGCGAGCGGATCACCCTCCACGAACTGCTGACGCACACCACACCGGTGCCCATGGCTCTGGACCCGCTGCACGGCGGCTTCGCCGCACCGCGGGCGGTACGCCGCGAGCTGTTGCGGACCATGACGATCCCGCCGCTCGCCCGGGCGGGCGAGCGGATCAACTACTCGCCGTGGTGGGCATGGTTCCTGCTCGCCGAGCTGGTCCGGGCAGTCGATGGCCGCTCCTACGAGCGGTACCTGGCCGAGGAGGTGCTCGCGCCCTGCGGCATGACGGATACGCGCGTGGTGCTCGATACGAGGGAATACCGCGAGGTGGCCGACCGGCTCCCGCTGATCCACATCGCCGGAGGCGGCTTCCCGGCCCAGCCCACCCACTGGTACGCCACCGAAGCGTCGTGTACTCGGCCCATCCCCGGACTGAACATCCGCGGGCCCATGCGCGACCTCGGGCGCTTCTTCGGCACACTGCTCGCCGGCGGACAGGGGCCCGGCGGCCGGGTCCTGCGGCCCCAGACCGTCGTGGCCATGACGGCCCGCCACCGAGTGGGTCTCACCGACGCGTTCGGCAACGCGGACTGGGGGCTGGGATTCCGGGTGGAGTCCCGCCATCTGGGCGAGGAGTACACGGCCTTCAGCCGGTACGCGTCGCTGCGGACCTTCGGTCACTACGGGCTGTGGACGTCCGTCGCCTTCGCCGACCCGGAGGCGCGGCTCGTGCTCGCCCTGCATCTCAATGGCAAGACGCTCCAGAGCGAGCACCAGCGGCGGACGCTCGCCGTCTGTGACGCCGTCTACGAGGACCTCGGCCTCTCCGGCTAGTCACCCCCGGTCGAGCAGCCCCCGACCACTCACCTCCCGCCCCCAGGGCCACGCCGCCTCATCCGGAGCTCCGATGACCACACTCCCGCGGAACGACCTGTCACCCCATAAAATCATCGCCCTCGCCACCGCGTTCTGGAGTTCGAAGGTGCTGCTGAGCGCCCTCGAACTCGGTGTCTTCCGCGCGCTGGCCGAACGGCCCCGCACCGGGGAGGAACTCCGCGCTGACCTGAGCATCGAGGGGCGCGGGACGGCGGACCTCTTCGACTCCCTGGTCTCCCTCGAACTGCTGGACCGTAGCGACAGCGGCGTGTACCGAAACGCGCCGCACGCCGACGCCTACCTCAATCCGCTCAGGCCGGAGGGCGATATCTCCGGCTATCTCGCATTCCTCAACCCCGGCTTCGCGGAGTGGTCCCGGCTCACCGAGGACGTGCTCAGCGGTGACCGGCTGGACTTCACCGATGCCCTGTCCTCCTCCGGCGGTGTGAACGGTGGTGGCGGTGCTCCGGTAGCGGCCGATACCCAGAGCGACGGCTTCGGTGCCGCGTTCCCCACTCCCGACCAGATCGCCGGATTCGTACGCGCCATCACCGGCTACAGCCCGGCCGCCTACAAGGCCTTGGCCACCAGGTTCGACTGGACGCCGGTCGGCGCCGTGGTCGATGTCGGCAGTTCCGAAGGCGCCCTCCTGGCCCATCTGCTGGGCGCCCATCCCCATCTGCACGGCATCGGCTTCGACCTGCCGGCGGTGAGGGACCGTTTCACCGGCTACCTCGACGACTCAGGGGTGGCCGACCGGGCCCGGTTCGTCGCCGGTGACCTCCTCACCGACCCACTGCCGTCCGGCGACGTGCTCGTCCTCGGCCCTGTCCTGCGCGACGGGAACCCGGACATCGAACGGCTGCTCATCCGCAAGGCGTACGACGCGCTGGGGCCCGGCGGATCACTGCTGATCCACGGGTCGCTCTTCGACGGCGATCGCCACGTCACCGCCACGGGCCCGCCGGCCGGCCTCGACGATTCCTCGGGCGCGGCCGACGGACTCGGCCGCACCGGTGCCGAGTGCCGAGAACGGATGGCCGAGGCAGGTTTCCGGAACATCACATCCCACCACCTGGACGGCCCCGAGCACATGGTCGTCGGCGTCAAGTAGGGAAGCGTCCCACGATGGAACACGCAGTCGTCGTACAACGAGGGCCGTTGCCCTCCTACCTCACTCTGCCGAACCCCCCACCTGAGCTGATGCGGATCCTCGCACCCACCGGCGATCGCCTCTGGCTGGTGACCAGCCGGAGGCTCGGGCGCCAGGTACTCGCCGAGGACCGGTTCAGCCGCGCCCTGGCCGTCGCGCCGCAGGCGCCCGCCAACCACCCGCTACGGCCGGAACCGACGGCACTGACCAGCCTCGATCCGCCCGACCACGGAAGACTGCGGGGCCTGGTCAGCCATGCCTTCACCCCACCGGCCGTAGCGGCCCTGGAGAGCACACTGCGGCAGACCGCCCGTGAGCTGCTCGCGGGCAAACGGGCCGCGGACCTCGTCCCCGACTACCTCATGGTGTTGGCCGCGACCGCCATCTGCCGGGTGCTGGGCATCCCGTGGGCCGAGCAGGACCGGTTCTCGGCCCTGGCCGACCGGGCCCACGGCATCACCCCGTGCTCACCCGAGGAGTCCGCCGCCTCGCGCGAGGAACTCCGGGCCTACGTGGCCGGGTTGGTGGCCGACGGCCACTACGAAGCGGACACGAGCCTGCTCGGAACCTTGCGCCTGGCCCGGCAGCGGGATGCGGCGCTGACCATTCGTGAGCTGGCCAGTCTGGTCGAACTGTTGCTGGACGCCGGATACGAGACCACGATCGGGCAGACGTCGCTGGCGGTCCTGGCCCTCCTCGAACACCCCGAACAGTGGCGTTTCCTGGTGAACCGGCCGGAGCACGTACCCGGTGCGGTGGAGGAACTTCTGCGCTACGCACCGGTCGTCCCCATCAGCTTCACGCGCGTGGCGCGCCACGACACCGAGCTGGCCGGCGAGCGCATTCGTGCCGGCGAGGCTGTCCTGGTCTCTCTGTTGCACGCCAATTTCGACCCCCGGGAACATCCGGATCCCGATGTCCTGCGGGTCGACCGGCGCACCGCACGGCACCTGACGTTCGGACACGGCCCCCATGTCTGTCTCGGCGCCCGGCTGGCCAGGCTCCAGATGCGCATCGCCCTGGAGGAACTGATCAGGGTCGCTCCCCATCTCTCTCTGGAGGCCGACCCCGCAGATCTCGGCTACCGCCCACCCGAGGCGGTGGTGCGCGGACCGACCTCCCTCCCGGCCTCCTGGTGAGTGGACCAGCGCTGCGTCGTCCCGACAGCGCGCACATGACACGCGGTCCGGGCCGCGTCGTGCAGGAGGGTCGGAGCTGACGGTGACGGCACCTCCATCGCGGACATGGCCGTGCCCGGCGACATCGTCACCGCACACGGCCATGTATCCCGGCCGCGGGCCCTCTCGCGCCGGTTGGGGCCATACGACCGAGCGGTCCGGTACCTCCTGATCAGGTGTAAGGCAGGCAGGACGTGGGCTCCGTCGCCGAAGTCGGCGGCGCGACCGGACCGGTACGGTCACGCCGCCGTCAACCGGCCTACGGCGTCCGACAAACTTCTGCCCGCCTCCGGTCCGGAGGCGGGCAGAAGAAGCACGTCACTGCCATGCGAGGGCGACTACCGCGCGAACAGCATGTACTTGCCGCTCGGCTGCTTGGCACACTGGAAGTCGTCGAACTTCGGTACCCACGCCGCCCCGTCCGCCATGCACTCCCCATACGAGTCATAGCCACCGGCGACCGGGCGGAGCGGGGGAACAGGGTCATCGGCGGACGCGGTGCCCGCGGTCAGGGGAATGGTGACGACGGCGGCACCGATGGCGAAGCCGGCGGCGATACGGGAACGCCAGGATTGCACAGGACCTCCACTTGCGATGGACGGTCGGTCTCCAGTACCAACGGGCGTGTGCCGACGGCGGTTCAATCGGGAGCCCGGCTCGTACGGCCGCCGGTTCCGCCGGCCGGGAGACCGCGATCCATCTGCCCGCCGTGATGCTCCTGCCACGCCCCGTCGGAAGGCCGCTCTGACCCGCAAGAACGCTCTGACCGGAGCTTCTCGGACACCCTCTGGCTAGCCCGCGTTGATGTGCGTAGGGGTGAAGGTGACGGGAAGGCTGGACGGGGCTCGGCACCACAGGGAGTCAACCCACTCGAGCTCCTCGGGCTCGACGGCCAGGGTCAGATCCGGAACCCGGTCGAGCAGCACTTCGATCGCCGTCTCCGCGATGATCCTGGCCAGCTCGGGCGCCCCCGCCGGGCATCCGTAGTCGCCGCCGGTGAAGGACAGATACGCGTTGTTCCCGGCGAAGCCCGCCGTCGTGTCGGGCCACAGCAGCGGGTCCATGTTCGCGGCGGCGAGGCCGAGGACGAGGAGGTCACCGGTGCGGATGCGCTGACCTCCGAGCATGGTGTCCCGAATGGCGAAGCGCCCGATGGCGTTCGGGACGGGGGAGTCCGCCCACAGCACCTCGGCCATGGCCTCGCCGATACTCCTTCGGCCGCCCGCGAGGGTCACGGCGAACCGGTTGTCGGTGAGCATCAGCCGGACGGTGCTGCCGATCCAGTACGACGTGGCGGGAAAGCCCGCGACCATCATCACCATGATGTCTCCGACCAACTGCTCGTCGGTGAGGTTCGGGGAGCTCTGGATGAACCGGGAGGTGACGTCCGGGCCCGGGGCATCACGCTTGGCCGTCACCAGCCGCCCCACTATCTCGGCGGCCCGCTGCTGGGCCGAGATGGCGTCCCCGCTGGCGTCAAGGCTCGCGGTCAGGGCCTGCGCCATGTCCTCGAGCTGGTCCTCGGGCAGGCCGAACATCATGCCCACGGCGAGGGCGGGCACCGAGTAGACGTAGTCGGACACCAGGTCCGCCTTGCCGCTGCCGGCGAACTTGTCGATCAGACCGTCGGCGAAGCGCTCGCAGCGCGCACGCAACTCGAAGGGATCGACGGTGGAGAGAGCATCGCTGACGGCCGCCGAGCGCCGCCGGTGCTCGTCCCCCTCCGTAAAATGGATCATGGGGCTGTAGGCCACCCAGGGCATGAGGGACCAGTCGGGCGGAACCTCGTCCCAGCGGTTCCAGCGACGGGGGTCACGGCCGTAGGTCTGGGTGTCGCCGAGGACCTGGCGCATCTCGCGGTAGCCGAGGACGAGCCACGCGGGGATGTCGGCCTCGAGCAGGACCGGGGCGACCTGCCCGTGGTCGCGCCTCATCCGCTGGTAGCTCTCGGTCGGATTCCGCAGAAACTGCCGCCCGTACAACGGCGAGGCGCCGCCGTGGGCGGGGCAGCCGGGAGGCGGCACCACCGAGCCCGTGCCGTCGGGCATGTCCTGAGGGTCCGGAACATCCTGTGGGTCCTGGAGATTCGTCACGAAGTCTTCCTTGGAGCGGTGGATCAGCGCGGCCGCTGGTACAGCGAGAGGCATAGGCTAACCGTGGGACCCGATCGGACCAACCGCCAGAACGTCTCCGTCCCACAACTATGCGGGACTGCTGCCTCAGTGCGCGGGCAAGCGCCGCCGCCACGCGACGGGCACTGTTTCCGGGGCGGCGCGGGTGGACGGTGTTCGCCAGAAGTGCCAAGTGGCAGCCCGAGGCGCGGTCGACCACCGGGCGGGTGCCCGTGAACCCGGTATGCCCCGCCACTCCCCGCCCCGCCAGGGAACGTGTCGCCCGGCAGCGGGTGGAGGCTCTTCAGGCCGAGTTGCGGGAAGCGGAGGCCGCATTGGAGCGGTTCGCGATCGCTCGTAGCTCCACCCCGAACCTGTTCAGTCCGGCCGACTTGGCGTGTTCGGTCGCCGTCGCCCGCATGCGGCCACGCGACACAGCTCCCAGTGGGCCGGTGCTCTTCGGCGTCGTGGCGACTGGCCGCTGGGGCCTGCCTGCTTGGGGAGACGGTGGTGGAACCGATACGTGCGTCCGGCGATCCCGTCCGCAGCGACCTTGACCTGCGCTTCTGGACGGCATACGGCATACGGCATACGGCATACGGCGCCGGCGTGAGGCGTCGCGCGGCGTTGACCACGTCGGCGTTCGGATGTCTCCCCGGGAGGGGTCCCGGGCCCGGCGGGATAGGAAAGTCGAGCACAATTCCCCCTTGAACACAGGAGGTCCAACAGATGAGTACCGGTACGCGCCGACGGGCCGCGACGACCGCCGTGACGCTGGCCATGGGGGGCACACTCGCGTTCGGCCTGATGACGCCGACGGCGTCTGCCGCCAACCGGCCCTGCTACGACGGGCGGTGCAAGACCACCGTGTCGGCGCCCAAGACCATCACGGTCGACAGCCGCAAGTTCGGGTTCGGAAAGTTGAAGATCACGAGCGTAAGCTCCCGGTCCGTGAAGATGTCGGCCGCCGGCGGGAGCCTCAGCGGCAGCACCAGCCCGGGCGGCACCGTCAAGTTCAACAACCTGAAGATCTGGGTGAAGTCGGTCTCCGGCAATAGGGCCGGCCTCCAGCTGTTCCCCACGCGGTACTGAGCCCGTCGTTGAACCCCGGTGCGGTTCGGCTCGCGCCGGGGTTCGCCATCCCCCGGACAGCAGGCACGGCCGCCCTCGCGCCTCGAGATGTCTCGTAGTTGTCCGTATGTCTCGTAGTTGCCCGTGGCTCTTCGGCGGTTGTTGGTGGGTGCTCAGGGTGGTGCAGGCGGGGGTCTTCGGTGAGGTGAGGGGTGGTGCCGCCGGAGAGCGATGACACGGGCTGTCCGGCCGGAGGAGCTTCCCGTCCGGCGGGCACTTGGGGCGGCGGCAGGGCGTTGGATGGGCCGGGGACTGGCCCGCCTTGGCCTGGCGCCCGGTCAGGAAGTCACCGAGGCGCAGCGACCTTGCCGACGGCCGAGCCGCTGCTCGGCCGCGGCTGACCACGCGTGGGCTGTGGCCGAGGTCAACGGCGGCGCCGTCGGCGCATGAGTCACCCGATCGGAGAGACACGCCCTGATACTCCAGTGTGACTTCGCGATCTTGTAGGGATTCAGTCTGGGAACGGGTACGGCCACCGCGTGATCATAGGAGGTTGTGCGGACTTCTGAAGATCGTGGGTGGCCACGGGCCTTGGCGTAAAACCCTGTCCGGTGGCGGGCGATGTCAGACCAGGCCATAACCCGGATCGCGGGCGGGTTCGGGCGGGTGGAACCGTGGGCGACTGCCCGCGCCTATCTGCTCGGACCGCTGTCGAACACTCTCGTCTGGCCAGGTCGGCAAGGCGATCACAGGGCGAGTATGAGCTTGCCGCCGGATCGGCGGGACTGGCTGAGCTCGGCTGCCTCCTGGATCTGGTCGAGGGTGTAGGTGCGGGCGACCGATACGGCCAGGATGCCCTCGCCGGCCAGTCGGGCGAACTCATCCATCAGGTCGTAGCGCAGGTCGATTTGGGTGATCCGGGTGCCCAGTTCGGCCGCTGCGGCGAAGTCCGAGACGGTGAGGACGCGGTCGGGGGCACCGGTCAGTCCGATCAGGGTCGGCAGTGAGCCGCCGGCCGGGCTGGCCTGGTCGGTGCGGTCGATCCGGCCGCCGGTGGGGGCTGTGTCCAGGGCGCGGTCGACGCGGCCTGCGGCCAGTGAGGCGACGCGTTCGGCCATGCCGTCGCCGTAGCCGGTCACCTGGGCGCCGATCTCTTCCAGGGCGGCGGCCCGGGTCGGCCCGGAGGTGGCGATCACCCGGATACCCCGGCGCAGCGCGAGGCGCACCGCCGCCTCGCCCACGGTGGAGCCCGCGCCGTGGACGAGCAGTAGCTCGCCCGGCTGGACGCCGAGGTCGTCGAGGGCGTGCCACGCCGTCTCGGCCGCCACCGGCAGTGCGGCGGCCTGTTCGGCGGTGACGCCCTGGGGAATGCGCGCCCAGGCCGACATCAGCGCGTACTCGGCGGCCCCGGCCGTCGGGCCGTCGAAGGGCGCCGGGCCGAACACACCGTCGCCGATCTCGACACCGGTGGCGCCCTCACCGAGCGCGTCGACGGTGCCGGCGACCTCGAAGCCGAGCCCGCGTGGCAGCGGCGGCAGCTGGTCGGCCAAGAGGCCGTCGACCACCGCCCAGTCGGCCGGGGTCAGGCCGCACGCCCGCACGGCGATCCGGATCTGGCCGGGTCCCGGCTCCGGCTTCGGGACGTCGCGGAGCACGATCACGTCCGGGGATCCGAACCGGTCGAACTGAAGAGCCTTCATGACGATCTCCTGCCGATGACAGCATCTGTTGTCATTGACGGTAGCACCGTGACGACAGCGTCTGCTGTCATATCCTGGTCGGCATGCCACGATGGGAGTCCGACGCACAGGGCCGGCTCGAGCGCGCGGCGCTCGACCTGTTCGAGACGCAGGGGTTCGAGCGCACCTCGGTCGCACAGATCGCGCGCACCGCCGGTCTGACCGAGCGCTCCTTCTACCGCTACTTCCCCGACAAACGGGAAGTGCTCTTCGCCGACAAGAAGCTCGAGGCCCACCTCGTCGCCCAGGTCGAGGCGGCCGACCCGAGCCTCACGCCGTTCGAGGCGCTGCTGACCGCGCTGGGGACCGCAGATGAGATTTTTCGTCCGCGCGAGTTTCTGCTGCGCCGTATCAAGGTGATCGCCGCCAACCCCGCACTGGCCGAGCGCGATCTGATCAAGCTCGCCGACATCGCCGACGCGCTGGCGCGGGCGCTCGAGCGCCGCGGCGTCGAGCCCGGCGCGGCACGCTTCATCATCGACGTGGCGATTGCGATTTCCCGGCGCGCCACGTCACGCTGGTTGGCCGAGCCGGAGGCGACGCTCTCCGAGCTCGTCGCACAGGCGGCCGCTGAGCTGTGCGAGGCGGTCGCGCCGCCGGCCCCGACGGTCCACTGAGTCCACCGCGCGAAGAGGGCAGCGCCCGCCTGGTGTTTCGGTGCGGTTTCGTGATCTATCTGCTGGCCGCGTTGCACGGGGTTGCTCCGCCTCCGGGGCCGCCGCGTGTGCTGTGCGGCCGGTGTGAGGGGCCTTCGCTCGTGTGGAGGGGCGGCTGTCCGAGCCTGCGATCAGTACATGACGTGGGTATTCGATTGCCCGCCGGGGTCGGGCCGTCGGGGGATCCGCGGCAGACGGTGCCCTTCCTGTCCGGCCTCGATGCGGCCAGGGCTTCGTCGATCTCGTCTTGGGTCACTCTTGACATGCACGAAGCGGGGCAGCAAATTGAATTCACTTCGACTGCTTGTCGCCGCAGTGCCGCACGACGGGGTGGCGATCCGCTTCGCATGAGGAGAGGTCAATGACGACACTCAATCGAAGGCGTTTCTTCGGGGTTGCTTCGACGGCCGGAGTGGCCGTGACGACGTCGCAGGGTGTCGCTGTGGCGAGCGGCGGAGATGAGCGAAACCCGCACCTCATCGGAGTCCAGGCCGACAGTGGCGCGAGCGTGATCGCGCAGAACTTCCTTGACCCGCGCACGGTGGACATCACGATCGATTCGGTTGCGCTCGGCCACACCGCGTCGGTGCGCATCATCCTTCCGAATCGGTTCGGCTCGCGGGCCGGCGCCTCATGGCCGGTGCTCTACCTTCTCCATGGCGGTTACGGCGACTACACGGACTGGGCGCGGCACAGCGACGTCGCGCGTCTGGTCCGCAAGCGCGACGTACTGGTCGTCATGCCGGATGGCGGAGCGCTCGGTTTCTACACGGACTGGTGGGCCCGCGGTGCGGGTAGCAAGCCGGGCTGGGAGACGTTCCACTTGGTGGAGCTCTCACAGATCCTCGCGCGGGGGCTCCACGCCGCCGACCGGCGCGCGATCGCGGGTCTGTCCATGGGGGGCTTCGGCGCGATGTCGTACGCGGCTCGCCATCCCGGTTTCTTCCGTGCCGCAGCGTCCTTCAGCGGCACGCTGGACACGCTCCACCCGACCGCCGAGCCAGTCTCCTCCGACCCGTTCGCGATGTGGCTATTGCAGACGCATATCGCGCCCAACGGGTACGACGCGCTCAGCCTCTTCGGCGATCCAACGGCACAGCACGCCATCTGGGCGGCGCACAACCCGGCAGATCTCGTCAAGGACCTGCGTGGCACGAAGTTGTTCGTGTCCTGCGGTAACGGGCGGATCGGACCGTTGGATCCGCCCGGAACCGATCCTTCTGACGTCTCTGTCCGGTACGAAGCTGTCCAATTGCGGCAAAATCAGGAGTTTGTCAAGCGGGCGACCCGCCTTGGTCTCGACGTGACCTTCGAGACCTGCACTGGCTCGCACACGTGGCCCTACTGGGCGCGTGAGCTCGAGAAGGCGTTTCCACTCCTGATGCGGGCGATCGAGGCGGGGTGAGTCCGCGACACATGTGGGCTGCCCCGCAGGCCACCCGAATAGGGCGTTGCGCGCGAGCGTGACACGGTGCTGACCGTGGACTGCCGCCGACTGTGGCCGCTGCGTGAGGTTCGCGTGACCTGCGGCACGGCCTGTTCGCCTCCTTGAGGGCTGCTCATGACGGCGTTTTTGAAGGACGTCTGCCTGTGGGTTCCGAAACAGGGCCGCCGCACTGACCTGCGAACTTATCCGGCCCTTTCATACTCATTGATAAGTCCTCCGAGGGCGGGTCGACGCTTGATCCTCTCTTGCGAGAGGTCGGCGACGGGATGGTCGGGTCGGGGCGGTCTGAGTTGGCGTTTTCGGTGCCGTCCTCCAGGCGCTCTACATGGTCTCTTGGGACCTTCACGGAACCGGTGCAGGTCCCGTACTGCGCCAGGCCGCAACGCCCCGCCCGAAGGCGCTCACAGGCGCCATGGACGCGGGCTTCGCGAGCGAGTAGAGCGGACACGCCCTGGGCGCGGACTTTCCTCAGGCCGGCTACAACAGCCGGCGCAGAGCGCACGGGCTGCCCCCGCTGCGCTTGTGCAGCGCCAGCGTCGCCTCGGCATCGACGTCGGCGTCGACGTGGGTGGCCACCAGTGCGGCGACCGCCTGCTCGGAGAGGCCGCCCAGCCGCAGGATCAACGTCCGGGCGCTGTTCAGCAGATGGTCCAGCGCCGTCTGCGGTGTGCCCTCGGAAGCAGGGCCCGGGTCGGCGCTGGTCACCAGGACGCCCAGCGGCACCTCGGGCAATCTGCACGTGAGCAGGTGCAGCAGGTTCAGGGAGGAGTAGTCGGCCGACTGCAGATCGTCCAGCACCAGCAGGAACGGCTCCTGCCGGGCCAGCGCTACGAGGATGACGCATACGGCGTCCTCGACGAGGAAGGGCGGCTGCACGTCCTCCGCCGCGTCTGACGGCACCTCGGACAGGAGGCCACCGAGCAGACCGCTGTACCGTGCGCTGACCGTACGGAAGGCCTCGGGGCGTGTGTGGGAGAGCTGCCGCAGTACCCGGGCCCACACCCCGTACCCCGGACCGTCCTTCCCGGGGCAGGAGACGCCGATCACTTCGTGCCCGGCCTCCCGCGCCCCACGCGTGACTTCCACCGTCAACTCGGTCTTGCCGATCCCTGATTGGCCCGTCACCGCGGCCAGACCGCCCTCGCCGGAGAGGGCGGCGTCCGCCCAGGCGCCGAGTACGGTCAACTCATAGGTGCGGCCGACGAATGGCAACGATGTCAGAGCGTGAGGAACCCGGGCGCTGTGCCCAACGGCGGCACTGTGCGGGACGCCGGCAGTGTGCGGAACCGCAGCCCGGGCACCCGGCTCCGCCCGCTCATGGGAGAGGGCCGACCGGGCCGTCCGCGCGCCGTACGCAACCATGTCCTTGTGGCCGCCACCCGTGGGGTGTTCCGCCTGCGGTAAGGCCGTCGCGTCAGCCCGGTCCTCGCTCGTGGTCACGTCCACACGCGTGGCGGGACGGTCCCCGAACGGCAGCTCCTGCCGCAGTATGGCGGCGTGGACCCGCTGGAGTTCGGCGCCGGCGTCCACTCCCAGTTCCTCCGCCAAATGCGCACGCGTCCGCTCGAACAGTTGCAGCGCGTCGGCCTGTCGGCCCAGCCGGTACAGGCCGGTCATCAGATAAGCGATCAGGCATTCGCGCATCGGGTGCCGCTGGGACTCCGGAAGGAGCCGCGCCACGACGGCGTCGTTCTCCCCGAGGGCGAGGGACGCCTCGGCGTGCAACTCCACGGCGGCCAACCGCGCCTGCTCCAGCCGGGCGCTCTCCTCGGCCATCGGGGCGTAGTCGACGAGCTCCAGGTAGGGGGCGCCCCGCCATAAGGCCAGGGCGGCGCTGAGCCGGTCCTGCGCCACCCGGTGGTTCTGGGTCGCCATGTCGCGCCGTGCCTGGCTCACCAACCGCTCGAACCGGTGGGCGTCGAGCGTCGACCTGGTCTGGGTCGAGGGCGAGGACGTAGCCGGGCGACTGGTGGCGCACCAGCATCGACGGGCCTCCCGGCCTCCCGGCCTCCCGGCCTCGCGCCGAAGCTGAGCGCACGGCGCAGATGGCAGATGTACGTGTGCAGGGCGGCCGTTGGGCGTCGGGGCGGGCGGTCGCCCCACAACTCCTCGATTTCCTGGCCTCCCCTGCGGCCGACTACATAAACGGCCAGACCGTGGTCGTCGATGGAGGCTGGCTCAGTTATGGATACCTCTGAAAGCTCCCTGGCGCTCGGAGTCTTCTGCGGCTTCTCCACGGGACCGTCGGACCGGTACGTCCAGGCCGCCACCGTGCTCGGCGCCGGCCTGGCCGCCCGCGGCCACCGGCTGGTCTACGGGGCGGGCGGGTCCGGCCTGATGGGCGCGGTGGCGCGCGGTGCCGCCGAGGGCGGTGCGCCGATCCTCGGGGTCCTCCCGGAGTTCCTGCGCGCCAAGGAGATGAACGACCACCTGCCGCCACAGCAGATAGTACTCACGGAGGATCTCCTGGAACGCAAGCGCGTCATGATCGACCGCGCGGACGCCTTCGTCGCGCTTCCGGGCGGCTACGGCACGCTCGACGAGGTGCTCGAAGTGGTGTCCATGGCCGCACTCGGGCAGGACGTCGGTCCCCTCGTGCTCTTGGACGTGGACGACGACTGGCTGCCCTTGCTCAACTACGTCGAGCGGCTGGAGAGAAGGGGTTTCGTACGCGACGCCGGCATCCTGCGCGTGGCCCGGACACCGGAGCAGGCGCTCGACATGGTGGCACCGGCCTCGGCCGGTGCGCTCGCGCTGGCGGGCGATCCGCAGGGAAAACAGGCGGCTTCATGATTTCCGCGGTGTCCCGGGCACGACTGGCCGGTTACCGGACCCCCACCTGCCCGACCGTCAACGCCCCGAGCTACACCGACAGGCCACGCGCCGAAGTCGCCTCGCGGGGCGGTGCAGTGGAGGCGCGCACCACGAGTTCGGTGGCGAGTTCGATGTGGTGGGATTCGGCCTTCTCGCCGTTGGCCAGTCGGAGGGCGGTGCGCAGGGCTGCACCGCCCATCTCCCGTAGCGGCTGGCGCACGGTGGTCAGTGGTGGTGAGGCCATCTGGGCGAGGCTTGTGTCGTCGAAGCCGACCACGCTCAGGTCTTCGGGGATGCGCAGACCTCGGGCGCGGGCCGTCTCGATGACACCGAGGGCGATCTCGTCGTTGCCGGCGAAGATCGCCGTCGGTGGCTCACACAGGTCCAGGAGCGCCGCGGCGCCGAGCAACCCGGTCTCGTACGTGAATTCTCCGGGCCGGACGTAGGCGTCGGGTACCTGCGTTCCTTCCGCCTCCATGGCGGCGCGGTAGCCGTGCATGCGTGCCTGGTTGCATACCGCCATGGTCGGCCCGCCGAGATAGGCGACGCGGCGGTGGCCCAGGGAGAGCAGGTGCTGGGTCGCGGCCAGGCCGCCGGCGAAGTTGGTCGCCCCGACGCTGTTGACCCGGCTGTCCGGCAGGTGCAATGGGTCCAGCACGACCAGCGGCAGCCCGGCCCGGGCCAGTTCGTTCAGGTGCGCTGTGGTGTATACGCTGGTGACCGCGATGACGGCGCGGCGCCCGGCTGAGACCAGATCCCGTGCCCAGTGTGGGGCGCGGGACGCCTTGCTGATCACCACCGAGGCCCCCGATTCGGCGGCGGAGCCGATGATGCCTTCCAGGGCCTCGGCCACGTACGACTTGAGGCCGCCCTGGAACTGCACCTCGATGGTCGGGCTTTCGACGGCCTCGGTGTGGCGGAACACGGGCGCGAGGTAGCGGTGCTGATGCAGCAGTTCCTGCACCCGGGCGCGGGTCCGCGGCGCCACGTCACCGCGACCGTTGACCACTTTGGACACGGTCGCGACGGAGACCCCGGCCGCTTGGGCGATGTCCGCCAAAGTGGTGCGCCTGGGCTTCGGTCGCATCGGTTCCTCCCAGCTGTACGTCCACCGGTGCGGTGAGCCGCCGGTCGGGGCGGCAACGATGGTGGAACCGGTCAACCGTACGGCAACCTGGCACGGAGCTCGTCCGGGGAGGTGCCGACGCCCCCTCGACCCCGGCACGTCCGACGATCCGCGTGCGTTCGCACCCGACTCCAGCCGTGCCCCGGGCGAAGTGGGTCTGCCGGACCGTCCGGGCCCCACCGCCCGGACGGCGGGGGACTCTGGTGCCGCCCCGCCGACTGCCGAGCTGTCTGACCGTGCCCATCCCCATCCGGCCGGGAGGGCGACGATCCGGTCCGGCGAACGATCCGGTCCGGCGTCGGGGGTACCGGGCTCTGCCGGTGCGGCATGACCTGCGCCGACAGTGTGTCAGCCGCGACCATCGCATCGTCCCCGCCCTCAACCCGTCTGTTTTCGAAAAACTTTCGGTCCCGGTCACGGGTCCTCAAAGTCCGTTGCCCGCCGGATACTACGTGGCTGTCTCCTGGCCGACAACGTGCCTGCACATGCCTTGACAGGGTGTCAGCCCGAAACCTAATTTGCACGAACGGAACTCGAAGAAGGATTTTTCGAAAAGTTTTCACTATGGCTCACGAGAAGCCGATGGCTCTCGAGTGCGGAGAAAAGACATGACGATCCCTCTCTCTCGACGTACCCTCCTCGGCCTGGCCGCCGGCGTGCCGGTCTCCGCGGCGCTGGCGGCATGCGGCTCGTCCGGCCCCGGCAAGAGCGGTGGTGGGGCCACGTACTGGTACATAAGCGGCCAGCCGAATGAGGGTGTCAGGGGCGGCGCGGTGGACGCGTTCAACAAGGCCCACCCCAAGGAGCAGATCACAGACACCACCTTCCAGAACGACGCGTACAAGACGAAGATCAAGACCGCTATCGGGGCGGGGAAGGCGCCCACCATCATCTGGGGTTGGGGAGGCGGGACGCTGCGCACCTACGCGAAAGCGGGCCAGGTCGAGGACCTCACCTCGTGGTTCGGCGAACACCCCGAGGTCAAGAAACGCCTGTTCCCGTCCTCGTTCGCCGCAGCGACCGTCGACGGCAAGATCTACGCGATGCCGTGCGATGTCGTGCAGCCGATCGTCCTCTACTACAACAGGAAGGTCTTCGACCAGGTCGGCGTGGAGCCACCGAAGTCCTGGGACGACATCATGGCGCTGGTGCCCAGGTTCAACGCGAAGGGCATAGCGCCGTTCGCTCTCGGTGGCCAGTCCCGGTGGACGAACATGATGTGGCTTGAGTTCCTGTTCGACCGCATCGGCGGTCCGGAGGTGTTCCAGGCCATCACCGAGGGCGAGAAGAACGCCTGGTCCCAGCCGGACGCCATCACCGCGCTGACCAAGGTGCAGGATCTGGTCAAGGCCCACGGGTTCATCAAG
This sequence comes from Streptomyces violaceusniger, assembly GCA_005405945.1. GTDB lineage: Bacteria > Actinomycetota > Actinomycetes > Streptomycetales > Streptomycetaceae > Streptomyces > Streptomyces violaceusniger. The sequence goes on along the minus strand of BJHW01000001.1, from coordinate 408,300 downwards.
GGCTTCTCCTCGATCACCGCGGACTCCAACGCCGACCAGGCGCTGCTGTACTCCGGCAGGGCCGCGATGATGCTGCACGGCTCCTGGTCGTACGGCATCCAGCAGACCCAGGGCGGGGACTTCGTCTCCAGCGGCGGGCTGGGCTACATGAACTTCCCGCCCGTTGAAGGCGGTAAGGGCGATCCGAGTGACACCGTCGGCAACCCCGCCCAGTACCTGTCCATCTCCTCGAAGGCCAGCGCCGAGCAGAAGAAGATCGCCAAGGATTTCTTCGCCACGGGCGTCCTCCAGGAGGACGAGATGAAGAAGTGGATCGACAACGGGGCGGTTCCGATCCGGCTGGGCACGGAGAAGCTGCTGGCCGCCTCCAAGAGCGCCGATTTCCTGAAGTTCACCTACGACATCGCCAGCAAGGCCAAGGTGTTCGGCCAGTCCTGGGACCAAGCGCTCAGCCCGGCGGCCGCCGAGGCCCTGCTGGACAACATCGTGAAGTTGTTCCAGCTGTCCATCTCGCCGCAGGGGTTCGCCCGCAACCTCAACGCGGTCACCGGCACATGAGCGCGCACACCGGCCATCCGCCGCGTCGCGAACCGCGCAGCATCCTGCCGTGGCTGGCCACGCCGGCGCTGGTGGTCTTCGTCGGCTTCGCCGTGATACCGCTCGTCGGTGTCTTCGCGCTGAGCTTCACCACGTGGGACGGGATCGGATCCATCCACCCGTCGGGGCTGACCAGCTGGCGCACGGTACTCACCGACCCCGGGCTACCGCACGCCCTCTGGGTGACGTTCCTGGTGATGGCCGTCTCCTGGGCCGTTCAGACGCCGCTGAGCATTCTGCTCGGCACGTTCCTGGCCGGCCGTCAGCGCTACCGTGCGGTGCTGGGCGTGGTGTACTTCATCCCGCTGATGCTCAGCTCCGCGGCGATCGCGATCGCGTACAAGGCCCTGCTGGACCCCAACTTCGGGCTCGGTGCCGGGCTGAAGATCCAGGCGCTCAGCCAGGACTGGCTGGGGCGGCCCGGCCTCGCGTTCGGGGTCATCGTCTTCGTCGTCTCCTGGCAGTTCGTCCCGTTCCACTCACTGATCTACCAGGGCGGTGTCCAGCAGATTCCGAAGTCCCTCTACGAAGCAGCGCAGTTGGACGGGGCCGGACGGATCCGGCAGTTCTTCAGCATCACGCTGCCGCAGCTGAAATACACCATCATCACCTCGTCCACGCTGATGGTGGTCGGGTCGCTGACCTTCTTCGACCTCATCTTCGTCCTGACCGAGGGCGGACCCGGAGACGCCACCCGGGTCCTCGCACTGGACATGTACAAGCGGGGATTCCAGGCCAGCCTGATGGGACCGGCCAGCGCCATCGCGGTCATCCTCGTCCTGGTGGGTCTGACCCTCGCCCTGCTGCTGCGCCGGCTCGGGGGCCGGGACGCCGGTGCGAGCCAACTCGAGGGGGTCTGACGTGTCCACCACGCTGACCGAGCCGCGACGACCGCGGAAGGCCACCCACCGGGAGCGGCAACGCCCCTCCCGTCCGGCGGCCCGCCGACGCAACTGGGCCGGCGGTCTGGCCGGATGGCTCTGGCTCGTCGTCGTCGCCGTCCCCCTGTACTGGACCCTCATCACCAGCCTCAAGCCCCAGAGCCGCTACTACGCGAGCAACCCGCTGGTGCCTTCGGCTGACCCTACGCTGGAGAACTACCGGCTGGTCATCGAGTCCGACTTCCTTCGCTACTTCGTGAACAGCGTCGTGGTCACCGCGGGCGCCGTGGTGCCGGCGGTCGCGTTCTCCTTCATGGCCGCTTACGCGATCGTCCGTGGTTGGCGCATGAGGGTCCTGCGCGCGATGAACGGGCTGTTCCTCACGGGTCTGGCCATCCCACTACAGGCGACGGTGATCCCGGTCTACCTGATCATCATCAAACTACGTCTGTACGACAGCCTGCTGGCGCTGATCCTCCCGTCGATCGCCTTCGCCATCCCGCTGTCCGTGCTGGTGCTCGCCAACTTCATCCGCGATGTGCCCAAAGAACTGTTCGACTCGATGCGGGTCGACGGAGCCACCGAATGGACGACACTGTGGCGCCTGGCGGCACCGCTCACCCGACCGGCCATCCTCACCGTGACCATCTTCAACGCACTGACCATCTGGAACGGATTTCTGCTGCCGCTGGTCCTCACGCAGAGCCCTGACCGCCGGACCCTGCCGCTCGCGCTGTGGACCTTCCAGGGCCAGTACGGGGTCAATGTCCCCGCCGTTCTCGCCGCCGTCGTCCTCACCACACTGCCCGTCCTGATCCTGTACGCGTTCGGCCGCCGCCAGCTGCTGAGCGGTCTGACCGCCGGATTCAGCCGCTGACCGACGCCGACGCCGGGACCGACGCTGTGGCCGTGGTCGGCCTGTGGCTCGGGCGGCATGACCCGCATACCGGTTCGCCCGTCACGCCCTGGTTCAGGGTCTGACGGGCGTGGGAGGAAAGTGAACGCCAACGTGGCCGTAGAGAACACCCCGGACATCTCCCTCTGGAACGACCCCACCGTTCCCGTCACCGCGAGAGTCGACGCCCTGATCGACGCGATGACCCTTCAGGAGAAGACCGCCCAGCTGTACGGAGTGTGGGTGGGCGCCTCCGACCAGGGTGGTGAAGTGGCTCCCCATCAGCACGACATGGAGGAGGCCGTCGATCTCGACGCGCTCCTGCCCACCGGACTGGGCCAGCTGACCCGGCCCTTCGGCACGGTCCCCGTCGACCCCGCTCTGGGCGCGCTCTCCCTGGCCCGTACCCAGACCCGTATCGCCGCCACGAACCGGTTCGGCATCCCGGCTCTCGCGCATGACGAGTGTCTGGCCGGCTTCGCCGCCTGGGGGGCGACGGCCTACCCTGTTCCGCTGTCCTGGGGCGCCACCTTCGACCCGGACACGGTGCGGCGCATGGCCGCCGCCATCGGCCGCGACATGCGCGCCGTCGGCGTCCACCAGGGGCTCGCGCCCGTCCTGGACGTGGTGCGCGACGCCCGCTGGGGCCGGGTCGAGGAGACCATCGGCGAGGACCCGTACCTCGTCGGCACCATCGGGACGGCCTATGTGCAGGGCCTCGAGTCGGCCGGGATCGTCGCCACCCTCAAGCACTTCGTCGGCTACTCGGCCTCCCGCGCCGGTCGTAACCTCGCCCCCTCCTCCGTGGGCCCGCGTGAACGCGCCGACCTTCTGCTGCCCCCCTTCGAGATGGCGATCCGTGAAGGCGGCGCCCGGTCGGTGATGAACGCCTACACCGACACCGACGGGATACCCTCCGCGGCCGACGAGGACCTGCTCACCGGGCTCCTGCGCGACACGTGGGGCTTCGACGGCACGGTCGTCGCCGACTACTTCGCCATCGCCTTCCTGAAGACCCTGCACGGCCTCGCGGCCGACTGGGCCGGTGCCGCAGGCGCGGCGCTGCACGCCGGTATCGACGTCGAACTGCCCACCGTCAAGACGTACGGAGCGCCCCTGGCCGAGGCCGTCGCCGACGGCCGCATACCGGAGGCGTGGGTCGATCGCGCCCTGCGCCGGGTACTGACGCAGAAGGTCATGCTCGGCCTGCTCGACCCGGACTGGAACCCCCTGCCGGCCGTGCTCGACGGGATCGACCTGGACGACCCGGCCGTCCTGCGCGGCCGGATCGACCTGGACGGTCCGGAGAACCGCGCACTGGCCCGCACGATCGCCGAGGAGGCAGTCGTGCTGCTGAGCAACGACGGCACCCTGCCGCTCGCGAGGCCGCGCCGCATCGCCCTGATCGGCCCCAACGCCGACGAGCCCACCGCCGTACTGGGCTGCTACTCCTTCCCCCAGCACATCGGCGTCCGCCACCCCGGGACCCCGCTCGGCATCGAGCTGCCCACGCTGCGCGACACGCTCGCCGCCGAGTTCCCCGCCGCCGAGATCACGGTCGCCCGCGGCACCGGAATCGACGACGGAGACCTCTCCGGAATCCGCGAGGCCGCCCGGGTGGCACGCGAGGCCGACGTCGCCCTGGTGGTGCTCGGCGACCGCGCCGGGCTCTTCGGGCGGGGCACCAGCGGCGAGGGATGCGACGCCGAGGCGCTGGTGCTGCCCGGTGCGCAGCAGCATCTGCTCGACACCCTGCTCGACCTGGAGACCCCCGTGGTCACCGTGCTGCTCGCGGGACGGCCGTATGCCCTCGGCCGCGCCGTGGAGGAGTCCGCCGCGATCGTGCAGTCCTTCTTCCCGGGCGAGGAGGGCACACACGCGATCGCCGGGGTGCTCAGCGGCCGTACCAATCCCTCGGGGCGTCTCCCGGTCAGCGTGCCGCGCGGGCCGGGCTCCCAGCCGACCACGTACTTCGGGGCGCGGCTGGCGCACGCCAGCGAGGTGTCCAATATCGACCCGACCCCCGCGTTCGCCTTCGGCCACGGCCTGTCCTATACGCGGTTCGACTGGGCGGACCTGACCGTGGATGTCCAGGAGGCGCCGACGGACGGCGAGCTCACCCTCGCGTTCACCGTCCGCAACGCGGGCGAGCGGTCCGGAACCGAGGTCGTCCAGGTCTATCTGCACGACCCGGTCGCCTCCGTCGTCCAGCCGGTGCAGCGCCTCATCGGCTACACCCGCGTCGAACTGGCGCCGGACGAGGCCCGCCGGGTCCGTGTCACGGTCCCGGCCGACCTCGCTTCCTTCACCGGACGTGACGGTCGGCGCATCGTCGAACCGGGTGAGCTGGAGGTGCGGTTGGCCGCCTCCAGCGCGGATCCGCGCCTGACGGCCCGGGTCTCGCTGACCGGAGCCGAGCGCCATGTGGATCACACGCGACGCCTGCACACCACGTTCGGGCAGGAGCCGGTCGCCCGGTCATGAGCCGGGTGTGCGCGGCGCGCGCCGCGGCGGCGGCGCTGCGCACACCGGACCGCGCGGCCAGGCCCGCGGTCATTTCACAGCAGGCCGCGCCGGGCGAGGTTGCGCATCAGCGCTCGTACGCCGAACGTCCACGGCGTGGCCCGCTCACTGGGAAGGACGGTGTTGACCAGAGCGCCGAGCCGTGGGCTGGAGATCCGCACGATGTCGCCGTACTCGTGAGTGAAGCCCGCGCCGGGTGCCTGTCGGTCCTCGGTGGGGGCGAACAACGTCCCGGTGAACAGCACGAAGCCGTCCGGGTATTGATGGTGCGCACCGTGGGCGGCGGCCACCAGGTCCAGCACGTCGCGGCTGATCTCGCGCATGGAGCTGCTGCCGTGCAGGACGTAGCCGTCCGGTCCGTCGACCCGCAGGCCGACGTCGAGCCCGCGTACGGTGTCGAGGTCGAAGCCGTCGTCGAGCAGACGGATGAACGGGCCGATCGCGCAGGAGGCGTTGTTGTCCTTCGCACGGGACAGCAGCAGGGCGCTGCGTCCCTCGATGTCGCGGAGGTTGACGTCGTTGCCGAGCGTCGCGCCGCGTACCCGGCCGCCTGAGTCCACCACGAGGACGACCTCGGGCTCGGGGTTGTTCCACACCGACGCGCCGAGCACTCCGATGTCGGCGCCGGTGCCGACCGCGGACAGGACCGGGGCCTTGGTGAACACTTCCGGGTCCGGTCCGATCCCGACCTCCAGGTACTGCGACCACAGTCCCTCGGCGACGAGCAGTTCCCTGGCCTTGTCCGCTTCCGGCGATCCGGGGCGGATGCCGTCGAGCGCGCCGCCCACCACCTGCCCGACGTGGGCCCGCACCCGCGCGGCCTGCGCCGGATCGCCGCCCGTACGCTCCTCGATGACGCGTTCCAGCAGGCTCCGCGCGAAGGTGACACCCGCTGCTTTGATCACTTGCAGGTCGACGGGGGCGAGCAGATGAGGAACGTCACGGCGGCCGGGCGGTGCCTGAAGCAGTGCGTCCAGGCGCCAGGTGTGCCCGCCGTCGGCCTCCCGGACGACTGCCGCCGCGTCGTCGCGTTCCATCAGGTCGGAGACGGTGGGTGCGATGGCCGTCAGGTCGACGACCTGATCGCCGCGGACCGCGGCCACACATGGTCCGTCCGCCTCCGGGTGGTGGACGCGCGCGACGAGGGCGGCTCGGCCGGGGTCCTCCGGCAGGACGGAGCCGGAGTCGAGGACCGGACGAGGGCGCGCTGCTGCCGATTCCACGATCGATGCTCTCCTGGATGCGAGGGGTGCGGTCACCTGGGGCGGGATCAGTGGGAGTCGCGGGGGACCTCGTGGCCACGGCTTCCGCGCAGGAAACCGAAGTCGGCGCCCTGGTCGGCCTGTTCCACGTTCTGGGTGTAGAGCCAGGCGTAGCCGCTGGTGTGCCGCTGGGCGGGGGCCCGCCATGCCTCCCGGCGCCGGGTGAGCTCGGCGTCGTCCACGTCCAGGCGCAGGGTGCGGTTCGGGACGTCGAGGGCGACGGGGTCCCCGTCGCGGACCAGGGCGAGAGGTCCGCCGACGGCGGCCTCGGGGCTTATGTGCAAGACCACCGTCCCGTACCCGGTGCCGCTCATCCGGCCGTCGCAGATGCGCACCATGTCCGTGACGCCGGCCTTCAGCAGCTTGGCGGGCAGCGGGACGTTGGAGACCTCGGGCATGCCGGGGTAGCCCTTGGGGCCGGCGTTGCGGATGACGATGACGGTGTTCTCGTCGATGTCGAGTTCCGGGTCGTCGGCCACCTCGTGATAGGCCTCGGGGGAGTCGAAGACGCGCGCGGGGCCGCGGTGGGTGAGCAGATGCGGTGACGCGGCGGACTGCTTGATCACGGCGCCGTCGGGGCACAGGTTGCCGCGGAGGACGGCGGTACCGGTGCCGGCCGGCTGGAAGGGGGTGTCGAGGCCGGTGATGACATCGGAGTTGACGCGTTCGGCGCCCTCGGTGTTCTCGGCGACGGTGCGTCCGGTGACCGTGAGCTGTTCGCCGTGCAGCAGCGTGCCGCGGAGCAGCTCGGCCATGACGGCGGGCAGCCCGCCCGCGTAGCAGAAGTCCTCCATGAGGTACGTGCCGCTGGGCATCAGGTTGACCAGGGTCGGCACCGCGCGGACCAGGTCGTCGAAGTCCCGCAGACGCAGGTCGACGCCGACGCGTCCGGCGATGGCGGTGAGGTGGATGATGGCGTTCGTGGAGCCGCCGATGGCCGCGTTGACCCGGATGGCGTTCTCGAACGCCTCCCGGGTCAGGATCTGCGAGGGGCGCAGCTCCTCCTCCACCATCGCTACGATGCGCTGCCCCGCCGTCTGCGCGGTCTCCATCCGCCGGGAGTCGACCGCGGGCCAGGCGGCCGAGCCCGGCAGCTGCATGCCGAGCGCCTCGGCCATGCAGGCCATCGTCGAGGCGGTCCCCATCGTCATGCAGTGGCCGTTTGAGCGGGCCATGCAGCCTTCCGCGAAGAAGCACTCCTCCTCGGTCATCCGGCCGGTCTTCAGGTCTTCCTCGAACTTCCACACATGGGTGCCGGATCCCACGTCCTGGCCCCGGTACTTCCCGTTGAGCATCGGCCCGCCGGTGACCATGACGGCGGGCAGGTCGACGCTGGCGGCGCCCATGAGCATGGCGGGGGTCGTCTTGTCGCAGCCGGACAGCAGCACGACACCGTCGAGCGGATTGGCCCGGATCAGCTCCTCGACCTCCATGGCCATGAGGTTGCGGTACAGCATGGCGGTGGGGCGCATCAGGGTCTCGCCGGTGGCCATGGTGGGGAACTGGAGCGGCAGGCCGCCCGCCTGCCACACGCCGCGTTTGACGGCTTCGGCGACGCGGGTGAGATGGGTGTTGCACGGGGCGAGTTCGGAGGCGCTGGTCGCGATACCGATGACGGGACGCCCGTCGAACACCTCGTGCCCGAATCCCTGGTTGCGCATCCAGGAGCGGTACACCATCCCGCTGCGGCCCTGTGCGCCGAACCAGGCCTGGCTGCGGCGGCTGGTCTTCTGCCCGTCGGTCATGGAGACACTCCCGTGGCTCTCGCGTCGTCCGCTCTTGGCGGTGGGGCGATGTCGGGTGAGGACCCGCAGGCCGTACCCTGGACCTCAATCATTAAATGATTCGATGAATGGCGTCCAGGGGGCGAGCAGAGATCGTGGCGCACTTCCCGACCACGCACCAGCGCGTGGTCGACGAACTCGGGCGGCGCATCGTGGGTGGCGCGTGGGAGCCGGGGGATCCGTTGCCGGTCGAGGACGCGCTCGCGGCCGAGCTCGGCGTCAGCCGCGGCGTGTTGCGGGAAGCGGTCAAGGCGCTGGTGGCCAAGGGGATGCTGCACGTACGCCCGCGCACCGGCACACGGGTGCTGCCCCCGGAGCACTGGAACCACCTGGACCGTGACGTGCTGCGCTGGAAACAGGCCGGGGACGCGACGGTTCTGCTGCGCGATACGGGTGAACTGCGCCGGATCGTCGAGCCCGAGGCGGCCCGGCTCGCCGCCGACCGGGCCGGCCCCGACGATGTACGAGTCCTGTACGACTCCCTGGCGGCCATGGAGGCCGCAGCGGCGGAACCCGGCCGCGGCGGCTACGTCGAGGCCGACATCGCCTTCCACCGGGCCCTGCTCGACGCCAGCGGCAACCGTCTGCTCGGCTCACTGGGCCGCGCTGTCGACATCGCGCTGGAACACAGCTTTCTCGTGAGCACCCAGACCCCCGGCGCGGTGGAAGCCTCGCTGCCGGGTCACCGCGCCATCGTGGAAGCCGTCGAGGCCCGCGATCCCGCGGCCGCGGCCGCGGCCGTACTGGCCATCATCGAAGCCGCCGAACAGGAGATCGCCCGGTCTCCCGGACTGCCGAGCGACGCCGTATGACCTGTCACCGCGACCTTGCGCCTTCACCAAGTGGTGATGTCGTTGTCGGCCGCCACCCGCGGCGTCTGCCGCCCGCGCCACGTGGCCGCGGCTGGGTGGTGTGGTCTGTTGGCCGTCGGCGATCATCGTCCCCGGGGATGGCCACCTGGTTCGGACCGGTGCCACTCGGCGGAGGTGATCGGTGGTGGCCGTCGTTCGCCCTGCCCGGTGAGCCCAGGACGCACCGGTTGACGCCGCTCCACCGATCCGCCGCGTCGCCTGACGACACGGCGGAACCGGACAGGGCACCGCCTTGCGTGCTGCCCGGTGCCACGAGCGGCAACGCCCAGGCGGTGCCTCGGAGAGGACCGCCTCCGACGCCGAGGCGGAGGTGACCGGCAGGGCCACGCCGAACGGTGCGGCTTCGCCATGTCCCACAGCCCGTCCGGCCCGACCAAACTCCACGTACCCTGCCCCATACCGGGTCAACGACCGCCTCACCACGTAGGACGCGGTCCTTTCGAATGCGTCGGGCGATCCCGGTCGCCCTGCCCATCAGCCGTTCGAGCGGCCCTCGCTGGAAGAAGCGGGACCAGCGGGTGGCGAGGACGGTGACGGACGCGATGAAGCCGGGCAGGCGCCAGCCAGGAGCCGCCATAGCCGGTGACGGCAAGGGCGACGCCGGTGAGGGCGAGGCGTATCCGGACAGCCGTCGCGGCCAGGTCGAGGCGGGCGGCAGCCATACCGGCGATGACGAACGGGACCCAGGTCAGGGCCGGGTAGCCGCCGGTGAGGAGCAGCGAGACGATGCCGTCGGCCTGGCCGGCGGCGGGGAACGAACGGTCACCGACCACCGGCTTCCTCAGGTACAGCAGCCGCGGGCCCATCAGGGCCCAACCCGCGGCAACCAGCGCCAGCGGCTTGGTGCCCAGCCGGTACAGCACCAGCACCAGCAGGAAGAACAGTCCGTAGAAGGCGAGGGTCGGCACGACCGGCAGGGGGCAGCGGGGAGTCCGCGTGAGGTGTCATGCCCCTCAGACTGGAGACGGGGCCGATCATGGACTATCCGGCAGGCGGCTGTGATGCCCCTGCCGACTGGTGGGTGCTGCCCCGCCGTGTGGCTGGAGCTGCCGGTCGTCGGGCCGCCGGGGCTCCGCATGGCCTTAGGGTCGAGGCGGCATGGGCCGGACGGCATGAACAAAGGTGAGGCGGAGCGCGTGATCCGGGTAGTGGTGGTGGATGACGAGGCGCTGGTCCGCTCGGGCTTCGAACTCATTCGGGGTGCCTCGCAGGACGGCCGCGGACGTGTGGCTGAACCTGTGGGACGACTCGCGCCTCGGCGTCGCGCCGGCCACGCTCGGCTGCGCCGCACTGGCCTTCCGGCGCAGGTTCCCGCTCGGCGTGTTCCTGCTCACCCTGCCCATCGCGCTGACGCAGCCCGTGTGGCCGTTGCCCCGCTCGCGGCGCTGTTCACGCTGGCCGAGCGCTCCCGCAACCGCCGGCTCCTCGCGGTGTGCGTCGCCCTGACCGCCGTCGCGAACGGCAGTCCGTGGCCCCTGGCCGGCCTCACCGAGGTCGGCCGGACCATGACGCTGGTCACCTTCGTGTACAGCCTGGCGACCGCCGCCGCACCGGTCCTCATCGCTCAACTTCTCCAGACGCACCGGACTTGGCGCGGCGGCTTGTCGAGATCGAGGAAGCCAGGGAGCACGAGCGGGCACTGCACCCCCAGGCGGTGCTCGCCCGCGAGCGCGCCCAACTGGCCCGTGAGATGCACGACGTGGTCTCCCACCAGGTCGGCCTGATCACCGTACGGGCCGGAGCCCTCCAGGCCGCCGCCAAGGACGCGGACGTCAAAGAGGCCGCCCGCACAATCCGTTCGCCGAGCGTCACCACGCTCGACGAACTGCGCACCATGGTCACGCTGCTGCGCGCCTCCGGCGGCCACGCCACCGAGCTGACGCCCCAGCCCACCCTGGCCGACCTGCGTAAACTCGTGGAATCAAGCGGCACTCACACGGAGCTGACGGGTGAACTCCCGCCCGGCGTGGGCACACCCGCCCAGCGGGCCCTCTACCGCACGGTCCAGGAGGCGCTGACCAACGTCCGCAACCACGCCCCCGGCACCACCGCTCGCGTCGAGCTGGGGCAGGACGGCGACGACGTCGGAGTGACCGTCACCAACACCCGTCCCACGCGTCCCTCCCTCTCCCTCCCCGGTTCTCAGCAGGGCCTGGTCGGTCTGCGGGAACGGCCGACATCCTGCACGGCACCCTGGAGGAGGGCCCGACCACGGAGGGCGGCTACCGGGTGCGGCTGCGGATTCCTCTCAGCGCGGACTGGCCGGACCCCTCACGCCGTTCCGTCAGCCCTGGCAATTCCGAAGGCGACGCACTCGGTGCCCTGGGAACGCCACCAGCCAAGGCCCGCCCCGCGGCAGCGGAGCGCCGCCGGCACCAACGGCCGTTCGGCGAGCACGGCACGCACCACACCTCATACGCCGGGACAGCTCCGCGCGTCGCGGTGGGCGATCTGGTGGGCATCACCATCCGTCCGGCGTGCGAGGCGACGCGCCCCCGCCGACTCGGTCACCGGACAGGGTGTTCGACGGGATTCCTGGCGTACGAATGGTTCGATCGTGGGCGCCGCCCGGCTCCACTGCCAGGCCCCGTCGCCACCGCACCGCTGCTCGGTATCTGCTGGGTGGCGCAGTGGATGTTGCCGCCGCCGAGGAGGAGTTCGCGGGTGGGGAGGCCGACGACTGTGTGGTGCGGGTGGATCCTGGCGAGGCGGGCGAGGGCCTCGTCGTCGTGTTCGGGGTCGAGCAGGGGGACGAAGAGGTGGTCCTGCGTTGCGTAGAAGTTGGTGTAGGAGGCGGCGAGCCGGGGGCGTGGCACGGTGCCGGCGGTCGGGACGCCGTGACGGTCGATGCCTCGAAGCTCGGCCTCGGTGGCGTACAGCGGGCCGGGCAGCGGCAGTTTCTCCACCCGGAGGGTGCGGCCTCTGGCGTCCTGGACGTTTCTCAGGTCTTCCAGGGCGCGTGCGCTGCGCTCGTACTGGGGGTCGCTCGTGTCGTCGGTCCAGGCCAGACAGACCACCCCGGGGGCGGCGAAGCACGCGATGTTGTCCACATGGCCGCGCGTGCCGTCGTCGGCGAGGCCCCACTCGATCCACACGGTGCGGGTCACTCCGAGGTAGGCGGCCATGAGGTGATGCATGGCGGTGCGTGAGGGGACCTCGTTGCGGGCGGGGTCGAGCAGGGTCTCGGCCGTGACGAGGGCGGTTCCCTGCCCGTCGACGTGGAAGGAGCCGCCCTCCAGCACGAGCGGGGCGCGGTAGCGGTCGGTGTCGGTGAGGTCGAGCACCCTTTGGGCGTACTGGTCGTCGGTGGCCCAGTACGGGTAGCGGTTGCCGTAGCCGTTGAAGGCGAAGTCCACGCCCCGGCGCCGCCCGGTGCCGTCGACCACGAAGGTGGGGGCGATGTCCCGGGCCCAGCCCAGCCAACTGGTCGTCTCCACCACGCGGACGCGGGAGTCGAGGCGGGAGCGGGCGTGTGCGTACTGGTCGCCGGTGACGGTGACGGTGACTGCCTCCCCGGTGTCCGCGACGGCGTTGGCGAGGGCGGCGAGGGCGTGCTGCGCGGGGCGGGCTCCGTCGCGCCAGACGTAACCGTTCTGCGGCCACGCCATCCAGCATCCGTCGTGCGGCTCCCATTCCGCCGGCATGCGGAAGCCGTCCGCGGTGGGCGTGCTGTCCACGGTCCTCATCGCGCGCCCCCGCGGTGGCGTTCGAGGACGAAGGCGACCGACGGCGGCGCGGGCTCGGGGTCCCGCGTCCGCGAAGGCACTCGGGCGGTGATACGGGTGTGCGCGTTCCTGCGGTGGCGGATCATCCACACGACGAGCGGGATGAGGACGGCGAATTCCAGCGGTGGCGTGAGCGAGGCGGCCGTGGACACCGGCAGGGTCAGCACGAGCAGCACACGCGCCACGGCCTCTGCCATGAGTCCGGCACCGCACACCAGCGTCTCGGTGCGGTGCGCGCGGAGCAGGATCGGCTCGTGCGGCGGTTGACCGTGCAGCCTGCCGGCCAGATAGGCGGTGGCGGGCGTGGCGGTGAGGCAGCTTATGAGGAACACCGATCCGGCGAGGGCGCTGATCAGTGGGTCACGCAGGAGCAGCGGCTGGGGTTGGGAGGTCACGGCGGCGAAGGCGGCCGACAATCCGTACATGAGGAGCATGGCAAGGGCCAGGCCGTCGGCACGCCGGTCGTGCAGGACGGTGGCGGCGAGCCAGAGGGCCGCCACTCCGGTCGCGGTCAGGAGCGCGGGGAGTGTGGCCACACCCGCGACGAGGCAGCCGTAGTACGCAAGGGGCGAGATGCCCAGGTCGAGGGCCAAGCGGGCCAGGCGGCCGAGGCGGCGCCGGCGCGCGGGCGCCGACGGCCGGGCCGGCTGCGGTACTGACGGCGAAGAGGTCGGCTCCGAGGGGTCCATGGCTTCTCCTTGATCCTGGTCACCGGGACGGCGGGCTGCGGCGTCCGCCCAATCTTTTTTAGCATCTTCGTGCTAAATAAAACGTAGCACGGTCGTGCTATAAAAGCCGGGTGCCAAAGATGGTGGATCCCGAGGAGCGCCGCCGCGAGGTCGTGGACGCCGTCTTCCGGGTCGTGGCCCGCGGCGGCATCCAGCAGGCCACTCTCCGGAACGTCGCCGCCGAGGCCGGCCTCGCCGTCGGGTCCGTACGGCACTACTTCGCCAGCCACCGCGAGCTCCTGATGGCCGCGGCCCGCGAGATGGTGCGCCGGGTGGACGTCCGAGTGGCGGCCCAGCGGGAGCGGCGGCACCCCGGGGACGACCTGTGCCTGGTGGCGCAGGAGGTGGTGGGCCAGTTCCTGCCGCTCGACTCGGCACGCGCCGAGGAGACCGCGGTCTGGCTGGACTTCGTCGCGGCTGCCCGCACCGACCCCGCCCTGGGCGAGATCGCCGCCGAACTCCACGACGGGCTGCGGGACGTCGCCGGGCGCCTGCTGCACCGTCTGGGTGTGGACGATCCGGTGGCGGTGGAGCATCTCGCCGCGGTACTCGACGGACTCGCCCTCGGTGCGACACTCCACCCCGACCGCCTGAGTCCGGACACCATCCGGGCCGTCCTGCACCGGCACCTGACCCAACTGCCCGGCGCGGCTGACGAGTCCGAGGACCCGGACACATAGGTGTAGGCGCGGCAGGCTCCGGGGGCCCTCCACGCGGCCCAAGCGCGACGCTCAGGAACGGCCGCACGCCGGGGCCCCGATGGCGACGTCCAGCTCGCTCGACCACGCTTCCAGGCCCTGCCGGAGGTTCCCGGTGGCGGCCGTGACGTCCGCACCGACACTCACGCCTCGCCCCCAGCCGACCGCGGGCAGCCGCCCCGCTCCAGGCGTGCCGAAGGCCGTGCGCACCGACGGCGCCGGGCAGGCCCCTCCCCTCCGCGCGCGGACAACGGCCATCGGCCCCACGGTGACTGAACGCGGGACCCGGCAGTGGGACCGGCGTGGTCCCGGTCATCTCGCATAGCTGCCGCTTGCGCGGCGCGGTCCTCCTGGGCACCCTCTGCGTCGGCCACGAACCCCCGGCCCCACCTGACTCGTCCGTTCGAACGCTGTTCCGCCCCGGGGCGCAGGTGGGGGAGGCCGGCGGCGGCGCTGCGCTTGATACGGCGTGTCGCCTGACACGTTCCCGCGGAACTCCGTGCCCATGCGGCGGGAGGTCTGCTTGCGCTGGCCACCGCGGATCGACATGTAGCCCGCGTTGTTGACTTGTCAGGCGGTCTTGACGACGGTGCCGCCGCTTTCGAGCGCGGTCACCTCGTCGGCAGGTGCCGTGGTGTCGGTGACAAGGGTGTTGAGGAGCGTGGGGGGGCCGACGTGGGCGTAGGCGGTGCGGCCTAGTTTGCTGCCGTCCGCGGCGACGATGATACGGCGCGCGGAGGCGATGCCGGCCTTCTTCACCGCCGCGTCGTCGAGGTCGTAGGCGGTCAAGCCCTCGGCCGCGCTCAGGCCGCAGCAGCCGATGACCGCGGTGTCGAAGCGCAGTGCCGCCAGGGAGGCGAGCGCGAGGGGGCCGGTCAGGGCCCCCTCGGCGGCGCGGGGCTGCCCGCCCGGCACCATCAGCGTGGTCGGACCCGGGGCGTCGCTGAGTACGTGAATTGCCTGCAACGACAGGGGCATCACGGTGACCTGCCGGCCACGCAGCAGACGGGCGACCTCCAGGCAGGTGGTGCCGCTGTCGAGGAGGACGGACTCGCCGTCGGCGATGAGCGAGGACACCTCGGCCGCGATCCGGCGCTTGGCGTCGATGGCTTCGGGGGCGCGCAGCGCGAAGGGCGGCTCCTCGCCCCTGAGCAGCAGGGTGCGTGCCCCGCCGCGGACGCGTTCGAGGACGCCGTGGGCGGCCAGTGTGTCGAGGTCGCGCCGGATGGTCATCTCCGAGGTGCCGGTCAGCGCGGCGAGTTCCTGGACCGTGGCACTTCCTGACTCTCCGACGGCCTGGGCGATCAGCCTGTGTCGGCCTGCGTTGCTCATACCGCGATTGAACATCACCTCGTAACGAACAAACAAGCTGTTCGTTTATAGGCTTTCCAATCACAAAGTGTGTTCGTTATGGTGGGCGACATGGAACGCTCGCTTCGGTCCGCCCGTGTGGCGAACTTCTTCTCCTTCGTCCTGTGCGGCACGGCGGTGGACTGCCCGGCCTGCCCCGGGATCCCCGGACGCCGGCGAATACCCTGCTGGTCTTCGGTTTCTGCAACGGCTGTCCCGACGTGAGCATGAACGCCCACTCCGTGTACGTGGAGAGGGCATGGGCGGCCGCCGGGTCACGAGCGTGGCCGTCTCGCCGTGGATATGGGCCGCGTTCGCGGGCTGGGCGTCGTTCGGCCTGGGACTGTCCGGCTGCGTCCCTCAGCTCTTCGACGCGGTCGGGCACGCCAACGCCTCCGCCGTCGGCGCCGACGTCTCCCGCAACGCCGGGCTCGGCTACCTGGGCATGCTCCCCGGACCCGCCGTCATCGGCCGGCTGACCCATCTCGTGGCGTTGGACCACGCCTTCGTGCTGCTGACCGTGCTGTGCGCCATCACCGCTGCGGCCGCCCGAATCCTGCGCACCGGATCCGACCGCACGCGCGAGCCGTCACACCGCATACGCGAGCCGGCGCGGAGCAGCCACTGACCGCCTGTGCGGCACGGTACCTGACACCGTGTGCCGCACACCGGCCCCCACGCTCGCCCCGGCCGGCCGCAAGACCGGTGGGGGAGAACCCACCGCCACCAGAAGGAGCCCTTGATGCCCGAGACCGATACCATCCCCGCTCGCGGCCGTGTCGGGATCATGCTTCCCCGCGACCTGCCCGTACGGGACGTGCTGCCGTACGCGCGGCGAGCCGAAGAGCTGGGGTTCGACCAGGTGTGGGTGGTGGAGGACCTCGGCTGGCGCGGCGGACTCGCGCAGGCCGGCCCCGTCCTCGCCAGCACCACCAGCATCAGCGTCGGTATCGGCATCATGCCCGCCGGCGCCCGCAACGTGTGCTTCGCCGCGATGGAACTGGCCACCCTCGCCCAGCTCTACCCCGGTCGCCTGATCGCCGGTATCGGCCACGGCATGCCCGACTGGATGCGTCAGGCGGGAGCCTGGCCCACCAGCCCCCTGACGCTGATCAAGGAGTACACGACCGCGCTGCGCCTGCTCATGCGCGGCGAGCCCGGCCCGGCAGGCGGCCGCTACGTGCGCTGCGAAGGCGTCGTCATCACCGAGACCCCCGACATCGTCCCCCCGGTCGTCCTCGGCGTACGCGGTCCCAAATCGCAGGCAGCCGCGGGCGAGGTGGCCGATGGGCTCCTCCTGGCCGAGCCCGCGGCCCCCGCCTACATCGCCTCCTCACTCCGGCACCTGTGCAGCAGCTCCGATGCGAGCGCGCCCGAAGTCGTCACCTACGACGCCGCCGCCGTCGATGACGACGAGGACGCCGCTCTCGCCCGCGTCCGCGACGGACTGACCGCCATCGGCGAGCCGGCCTGGGCTGCCCACATCGACCCCCTGCCGTTCGCCGCGCGGCTGCGCGAACACCGCGCCGCCTGCGCCGACGCCCGGCAATTCGCCCAGACCATGCCCGCCGCCTGGGTCCGCCAACTGAGCATCGCCGGCACCCCCGACCAGGCACGCGAAGCGATCACAGCCCGCCACGCAGCGGGCGCGACCAGCGTCGTCCTCACTCCCACCGGCCCTGACGCCCTGGCGTCCCTCGACTCACTCGCCCGCGTGCTGGATCCCCGCCCCTGAGCCGAAGAGCCCAAAACCGCTGCCCCCGGAGGAGCCGCCATGTCCACCGACCGACGGATCGTGCTGTTCGATCTCTTCGGGGTCAGCGCCCTCCACCAACGCCCGGGCGCCCTGGCGGAGATGGCCGCCCGGTGCGCCGCACCCGCGGACGCCTTCGCCGAGGCCTATTGGGACTGCCGCCCGCCCTACGACGCCGCGCAGTGGTCCGCGCCCGAGTACTGGACGGCCGTGCTGCGGTGGCTGTCACTTCCCGTCGACGCCGACACGATCGAGGAGCTGCGGCTCGCCGACATCGACAGCTGGTCACGCGTCGACCACCGCATGGTCGCCTACGTGCAGTCCCTGCGGGACGTCGCCGAGGTCGCCCTGCTGTCCAACATCCCCGCAGACCACGCGGACGCCTTCCTGGCCGCACAACCCTGGCTGAAGCACCTTGACCACGCCGCCTTCTCCGGAAAGATCAATGCGGCGAAACCAGACCCAGCGACGTTCCACCACTGCGTCGTCTCCATGCAGGCCGCGCCCGCCGACTTCCTCTTCGTCGACGACCGCGAAGAGAACGTACGGGCGGCACGGGCCACCGGTATGAACGGACACGTCTTCACCAAACTCGACGAACTGGCCGCAGCCATCGACACCTGGCTCCCGACCCGATGAAACGCCCCCGGTGATGATCAGGGCCGCGACCCGTGCTACGTACTTTCCGCGAGAGACGGCGCTTGGTCAGTGGCACGGACACCGGACCGTGCCCGAACCGGCACGGCTCCGCAGCGCGTTGCGCAATGCGGCGCCAACCCCTCGCCGGCCCGCCGAGGATCCTGCCTGAGGTGCATCAGCGGCTCGACAGTGCGACCGGTCGCCTGGAGGTCCTGCCGACAGGTGCCGACCGGACTACACGATCACACCTGGATGGTGGACGCGCAGAGGTGGTCACGGGGCCGGACCGATGTCACCCCGGGTGACGGTACGGCGCAGCGCAGGCAGGACGAGCATTTTCCGCTATGCCGCCCGCCAGGACTGGGACAAGATCGCCAAGCTTCTGAAGCCCGTCTACACGGCGCCGTTCGAAGAGGCCGCCCTGGCGCGGTTCGCCGCGTTCGCCGACACCTGATGTGGCGCCAGGAACTGCTCAGTGACCTGTCGGTGCTGCTCAGCGACCGCACGGTGGTGCGTCTCGCGGTGGAGGACAGGCGGTGAGGCCGCGTCCGCTGCTGAAGGTCGGGGACCGGGTGGTCTTCGGCGGTGGAGCACTCCGTGGTGGCCGTCGCCGGAACGACCGTGCGGTTGGGCTGGGGTGATACGTCGCCGTGGACGCACCGATCGCACCTTGGCCGCGTGGGGACCACGGCTGCGGCGTACGGCCGTGCCCGCCCTGCTTGCGGCGTTGGGTCACCGGCAGCCCAGCTCTACTGAGCCGAGGCGATCGATGGTCGCGGTGACGACGTCCCCGGGCCTGACCGGGACGGCGGCGGTGAGTCCGCCGGAGAGCACGATCTGCCCGGCGGCCAGGCCTTCGTCCTCGGCGGCGAGCTGCCGGACGAGCCAGGCGACCGCGGCTGCCGGGTGGCCCAGCGACGCCGCTCCGGAGGCGGTCGCGACCACCTCACCGTTCTTCTCCAGGAGGACGCCCACCAGGCGCAGGTCGACCCCGGACGTCGTGACCGGCACCCCGACGACGAACCGGCTCGCCGAGGTGTTGTCCGCGACAACGTCGGCCATGGTGAAGCCGTAGTCCATGAATCGGGAGTCGAGGACCTCGATACCGACGGCGACCCCCGACGACGCGGCGACGACATCGGCCGCGGTGACGTGCGGGCCTTTGAGGTCCCGACCCAGAGTGAACACGATCTCCGGCTCGCAGCGCGGCTGGATGAGCGCCGAGGTGTCCAGCGGCTCGCCGAGGTCCACCGCCCCCGCGGTCGGCAGGAAGCCGTAGATCGGGCTGTCCACTCCGACCTGGGCTTGCTTGGCACGTGAGGTGACGCCGAGCTTCCAGCCGGCGATCTGTCCGGTCGCGGACCGTAGCTCGCGCTGCACCCGATAGCCGGTGGGGATGTCGAGTTCGGGGAACTCGTCGGTCAGCTTGGTGATGGCGGTACGATCCGCAACGGCCTTGCTCAGCCGGGCGGCCAACTCGCTGACGTTCACGCTCATGCGATCCTCACTGTCACCGGGCCCAGCCGGTCGAATTCGGCCCGGAACACGTCGCCCGGGTTCATGGGGAGGGCCGCGTGCAGCGCGCCCGTCAGGATCAGGTGCCCAGGCTCCAGGGCAACTCCGTGCTCGCCCAGGGTGTTCGCCAGCCATGCGACGACGGCGACCGGGTCTCCCAGCGCGGCGGCGCCGGCGCCCGTGTCGACCAATTCGCCGTTGCGGGTCAGAACCATCCCGACCAGCCGGGGATCCCAGCCGTTGGGACCATCGTCGAGAGGCACGATGCGGCTCGAGGTGGCCATGGCGCCGTTCGACGCCAGGTCGGCGACGGTGTCGGCGAGTTTGATCCGCCAGTCCGCGATCCTGGAGTCGATGATCTCCATCCCGGCCACGGCACCCGCGATGGCGGCCCGGGCCTGGGTGACGGTGACACCCGGGCCCTCGAGCCGGTCGCCCAGAACGAAGACGATCTCGGCCTCGACCTTGGGTGCCACGAACGCGTCGAGCGGGACCGCGTCCCCGTCGCGGTAGGCGGTGGAGGCCAGAACCGGTCCGTAATCGGGAGTGTCGATGCCGAGCGCCTTGCGCATCGGGGCAGCGGTGAGCCCGACTTTGTGCCCCACGACCCGATCGCCGTCGGCGAGCAGGAGTCGCACAAGCTCCTGCTGGACGGCGTAGCCGTCGTCCATGCCGATACCGGGTTCGGCGTCGGTGAACGGCGGGATCGCGGTACGCGTGCGCCGGGCCTCGTAGAGAGCGTGGGCCTTGGCCGTCGTATCAGTCATGTGGTCTGCTCCTCGGCCAGCCCGATGGCGATGATCATGTCCTCCTGGCCGCCGACGTAGCCGCGCTCGCCGCAGCGGCGCAAGATGGCGTGCGCGGGGACCTTGTACCGCTCGGCCGCGCGCTCGGCGTGCAGCAGGAAGCTTGAGTAGACCCCTGCCCAGCCCTGCACGATCGCGTTGCGGTCCATCTTCGGCCACCGGCTCAGGTACGGCCGGACGACCTCTTCGGCAGCGTCGAGCAGCAGCCCAGCGTCGAGCCCGGTCGCGACGCCGAGCCGGTCGAACACCGCCCCGAGCACCTCGGTGGGGGAGTTTCCCGCGCCGGCACCGAGCGCGCACAGTGAGCCGTCGATGTAGCGGACGCCGGCCTCGTGCGCGATCACGGAGTTCGCGACGCCCAAACCCATGTTCTGATGACCGTGGTAGCCGACCCAGGCCTCGTCACCGACCTCGGCGACCAGGGCCTCGAAGCGAGCGCGCGCGTCGTCCACGGCGAAATGCTGCGGGGAGACGTCGGCCTCGGTGCAGTGGGTGGCCACGCGGACCATCTCGGCGCCGGCGTCGTGGGCACGTTTGAGGTCGTCGACCGTGCCGATGCCGGGGACCGGCAGGACGGCGATCTTCGCCCGGCGGGCCTCCTCGCGGGCGGCGTTGATCAGGCTCATCTCGTCGGTGCCGGAGAAGCCGTAGTTGAATGACGAGCCGCCGACGCCGTCGCCGTGGCTGACCTCGATCCATTCCATCCCGGCGGCGTCATGCGCGCGGACCGTGTCGCGAACTTGGGTTTCGGTGGAGCGGTGCGCCACGGCGTGGCTGCCGTCGCGCAAGGTGGTGTCGATGATGCGGACGTCGCCGCGCAGCACGGGGCGGGTCATGCGGAGGCCTCCAGCTTGGCGCGGGCCATCAGCTCGCCGATCCGGGCAGCCGCGGCGGTCATGATGTCGAGGTTCCCGGCGAAGGGCGGCAGGTAGTCGCCGTTGCCCTTCACCTCGAGGAACACCGCGACCCGGGCGTGCCCATCCCAGGCCTCGGTCGGCTCGTCGAACTGGGGCTCGGCGCGCAGGGTGTAGCCGGGCACGTATTCCTGTACCGCGGCGACCATCTCGTGGACCGAGGCGGTGATCGCTGCTCGGTCGGCGTCGTCGCCGATCATGCAGAACACGGTGTCCCGCATGATCATCGGCGGCTCGACCGGGTTGAGGATGATGATCGCCTTGCCACGGGTCGCGCCACCGACTTCGGCCACGGCCTGCCCCGGTGGCGTGCGTGAACTCGTCGATGTTCGCGCGGGTGCCCGCACCCGCCGAGCGGGAGGCGATGGATGCGACGATCTCCGCATAGGACACCGGTGTGATCCGGGAGACGGCGTGCACGATCGGGACCGTGGCCCGGCCGCCGCAGGTGATCATCGAGATGTTGGGCGACGCGATGTGGTCGGCGCCGTTGACGGCCGGCGAGACCATGGGGCCCAGGTGCGCCGGGGTGAGGTCGACAGTCTGGATGCCCGCTTCCGCGTAGCGCGGGGCGCTGGCGGCGTGGGCCTTGGCCGAGATTGCCTCGAACACGATCTGCGGGAGCGGATTCTGCCGGAGCAGCCAGTCCACCCCCTCCGCGCTGGCCTCGATGCCGCGGGCGCGGGCGCGGGCCAGGCCGTCGGACTCGAGGATGCCCACGACATACCGGACGTCGATCACCGGGCTGTGGACGAGCTTCGCCAGCAGGTCGGTACCTATGTTCCCGGGGCCGACTATGGCCGCCGGGATCTTCTGCTGTCCCATGGTGGGACCGTCACATCCTCTCGGTCGGGTGGGGCGAGAGCGCCCCGCTCAGCGGAGCGCGGGAAACTTCAGGGGCGACGAGTTCGCGCAGGTGGGCGTACATCCGCGAGGGATCCGGCTCCAGGCCGGTGAACAGCCGGAAGGCATCCGCGGCCTGATGGGCGTTCATCCGGCCGCCGTCGAGGAAGGCCGCGCCCGCCTCGGCGGCGGCCGCGAGCAGAGCGGTGTGGAGCGGCCGGAACACGATCTCGGCGACCCAGAGGTCGGGCCGCAGGCAGTTGCCGGGCACTGACTGGCCGGGGTGACCAGACATCCCGACCGGGGTTGCGTGCACGACCCCGTGCGCGTGTCCGAGCAGCGCCGGGAGCTCGGTGAGTCTGCCACCGCGGACCCGGTACGGGTCGAGGTCGGCGGCGAGACGAGCCGCCCGGTCCGGGTCGGCGTCGACGACGTCGAGTCGCTCGGTACCCAGGTCGAGCAGCGCGTAGGCTGCCGCGGCGCCCGCCCCGCCCGCGCCGACGAGGACGACCCGGTCCAGCGGGGCGCCCGCGAGCCCGTCGACGAGGCCGCGCCGGAAGCCGGTCCAGTCGGTGTTGTGGCCCGCGAAGCCGTCCTCACCGATGACCACGGTGTTCACCGCGCCGATCGCCGCCGCGTCAGGGGACAGGGTGTCCAGGTGCGCGAGGACCAGCTGTTTGCAGGGATGGGTGATGTTGAGGCCCCGGTAGCCGGCATCCCTGGCTCGCAGCAGCAGGTCGCCGACATCACCCGGAGAGGCCCCCAGGGCGTGGAGGTCCCACAGGTCGTAGCGCAGCTCGAGGCCGAGGACCGCAGCCTCCCGCTCGTGCATCGCGGGGGACAGCGAGAACCCGATCCCGCTTCCGATCAGGCCCGTCAGCAGAGTCGTCACGATTCCCCCTCGGGGTCGGCCGAGGCGAGTACGGGCTCGATGTCGTCGACGCCCACCGGGTCGACACCGGGGACCGCCCGAAGCGCGGCGGCGTGGTTGACGGGGATCCCGGTTCCGATGATGCCGGTCCGCAGCGCGCTCATAGGGCGTCCCTCCGTACGAGGGCACGGTCCAGCGCCTCGACCCCGTAGACGTAGCCCTGGATCCCGGCTCCGACGAAGACTGCCTCGGCGATGTCGGAGACGTAGGAGTGGTGCCGGAACGCCTCGCGCTTGTGCACGTTGGTGATGTGCACCTCGGCGATGAGCAGTTCGGAGGCGAGCAGCGCGTCACGCAACGCCACGGACGTGTGGGTGAACGCACCGGGGTTGATCACGACGCCGTCCGTGTTCCCGCGCGCCTCGTGGAGCCGGTCGACCAGCGCGCCCTCCCAATTGCTTTGCAAGAAGTCGGCTTTGTATCCGAGCGCCTCCGCGCGTTGCGCGGTGATCCGCTCGACGTCGGCGAGGGTGTCGGCACCGTAGAGGGCGGGCTCACGGGTCCCGAGCAGGTTCAGGTTCGGGCCGTTCAGGATCAGCAGGCGGCCGTGTCGCATGGAGGCTCCTCACAAGGTGGTGGTCACGCGGGCCGCGGGGCCGCCGCGGTCGTCCGCGGGGTGCGCCCCAGCTGTTTCAACGGCACGTGGGCGGTCTCGCGGCCGGCGAAGGCCGCCGCCGCGGCAAGCACGCAGAGCACGGCGAGCAGGATCGCGAGCGGAACCCAGCCGAACGCACCCGTGCCGATCATGAGCGCGGCGATGGTGGGCAGGAAGCCCTGGGGCACGTTCGCGAACTGGGTCGAGACCGCCAGGCCGGTGTAGCGGACCCGGGCATCGAACATCTCCGCGTACAGCGACGGCCAGACGCCGTTCGGCGCGGCGTAGCACACCGAGCCCAGCAGGACCGAGGCGAGCACGACGAGCGACCAGTTCGAGGTCGTGATGGCCCAGAAGTAGACGAACACCGACGCGGCGCAGCCCAGGGCGCCCACGGCGAACACCGGGCGGCGGCCGATCTTGTCCGACAGCTTGGCCCACAACGGGATCGTGACGACCTGGCCGATGTTGGAGATCACGATCGTCCACAGCATCGAGGAGCGCGAGATGTTCCACTGCTCCACCGCGTACCCCAGGCCGAACACGGTCACGGTGGTGGAGATCGTGGCGTAGAGGTGGCAGACGACGATCCGAAGGAACGAGCCCCAGTAGTGGCGAATGAAGACCATCAGCGGGAACTTGACGACCTCCTGGCTCTCCTTCATCTCCTCGAAGGCGGGCGGCTCCTCCAGCGTGCGACGCACGATCATCGCGACGATCACCACGATCGCGCTGGCCCAGAACGGCACCCGCCAGCCCCAGGAATAGAGGGCCTCGGTCGGCAGGGCCGCGACCGGGATGAAGGCCAGTGTCGCCACGACCAGCCCGGCCTGGGTCCCGGAGAGAGTGAAGCTGGTGAAGTAGCCGCGCCTGCCCTCGGGAGAATGCTCGAGGGTCATCGAGCTCGCGCCGCTCTGCTCGCCCGCGGCGGAGACCCCCTGCGCCACGCGGCACAGCACCAGCAGGATCGGTGCCCAGACGCCGATGACGGAGTAGCTGGGAAGGCAGCCGATCAGGAAGGTCGAACCGCCCATGGTGGCCAGCGTGAAGATCAGGACGCGCTTGCGGCCGATCCGGTCGCCGAAGTGGCCGAGGAAGAACGAGCCGATCGGCCGGGCGATGTAGGCGACCGCGAAGGTCGCCAGCGCGGCCAGCATGCCGGTGGACGCGCCGGCGTCGGGGAAGAACACATGGCTGAAGACCAGCGCCGATGCCGATCCGTAAATGAAGAAGTCGTAGTACTCGACCATGCTGCCCAGGAAAGACGCGAGCGCGGCCTTCCGGGGTGTTTGGCCCGTTGTCGTCGTATGGGACACGAGACACTTCCTTGTGTCAGGTTCGAGCTGGAATATGTGCCGGATTCACGCCGGGGCGAACGGAGGTCCGCGGGTCAGCCGTTGAGAACGGCGGTGGCGGAATCGAAGGCCTGCCGGGCGGCCTCGTCGACCGGCAGGGCGCGGAACCACGGATCGTTGACCTCGACCGACCAGGGGCCGGTGTAGCCGAGGTCGCGGAGCTCCGCGACCAGCGCGCGGACGGGGAGCTCACCCTTGCCCGGCAGTAACCGGGTCGAACGGGCCTTGTGCAGCATGTCCGGGTCGTCCGGGCGGACCCGGGACCGTCGTTGAGCTGGACGCCGACGACTTCCCGGGCGTCGATGTCGTGGAGCACGGCGGCGTCGGCACCGGTGGCGAACCAGTGCCAGACGTCGATCATCACCCCCGCGTTCGGCGCCCCGCTGCGCCGGACCACGTCGAGTGCCGCGGGATAGTCGCACAGGGCGCCCCAGGCGAATGCCTCCACCGCCAGGGTGACGCCCAGGGGGCCAACCGGGCAGCCAGCTCGGCGAGGCGGTCGGCCGCGCGTCCGGGATCGGCCGGTCCGGCGGCGAACTCGCCGGAGGTGACCCGGAGCGGCCCCCAGGCGCGCGCGGCCTCGGCGAGCGTGACCTCGGCGCCCGACGGCGCCGCAACCGACTCGGCGAGCGCCCACCCACCGAGGAACTCGGCCTCGGTGACGGTGAGCCCGGCATCGGCGGCCACGGTGCGCACGGCACCGACCCCGCCGTGCGCCGCGAGGTCGGCGAACTGCACACCGATCCCGGTGAATCCCGCCCTCGCGGCAGCGGCGGCCCGCGCGGCGAAAGGAGTGCGCGCCGGATCGGTGAACCCGGCCCCGTGCAGCGTCACGTAGCTCGCGGTCAGCCCGGTCACGCGGGCGCCCCTCCGAACGGCGGGGTCGCGTGGGTGTGGAACGACTCCGGCACGCCCAGGCCCCACGCGGTGCCGCGGCCTTGCGACTCGGTGTCCCACGTGACGGTCTCGAAGTCCGGCGCGAAGATGTGGATCCCGCCGGTGAACACCTCGACGCGGTTGCCACCGGGCTCATACACGTAGAGGAAGAAGCCTTGAGTGCGCGAGTGCTTGGCGGGACCGAACTCGATGAACACGTCGTTCTCGAGGAAGACGTCGGCGGCGCGGATCACATCCGAGGTCTCGGGCACGGCGTAGGCCAGGTGGTGCAGCCGTCCGGTGGTGGGGGCGGGTTCTTTCGTGAGCGCGAGGTCGTGGGCCTTCGTCATGACCGACAGCCAAGCTCCGACCTCGTCGCCCCGGCGGGGACGAGCCGCTCACGCGGCTTGAACCCGAGGAGCTCCTGCTGGAAGCGGCTCGCCTCGGCGACGTCCGGCACCAGCAGGTTGATGTGGTCGATGCGCGCGGCAGCGGCGCCCTTGGGGCGAA
Source organism: Streptomyces violaceusniger (assembly GCA_005405945.1). Classification (GTDB taxonomy): domain Bacteria; phylum Actinomycetota; class Actinomycetes; order Streptomycetales; family Streptomycetaceae; genus Streptomyces; species Streptomyces violaceusniger. Next base: position 382,248 of record BJHW01000001.1, on the reverse strand, counting down.
GCGCTGCGGCTGGTTCGGAAGGGCCGGCGCCTCGCCGGGCGGCGGCACGTACTTCTCGGTCTCGAAGTACACCTCGTGGATGTGCCCGCCGACGCCGGTGTAGCGGTAGGCCTTGCCGTGGCCGAAGTCGCCGTCATGCCAGGTGCCCTCGACGCCGTGCTTCTCCAGCGCGGCGACGCGTCGCTCGAGGGCCTGCGGGCTGGTCGCCCGCCACGCCACGTGGCCCAGACCTGCCTCGGGGGCGCCCGTCAGAGTGAGTGAGGTCAGGACGTCGTCGTTCCAGGCACGCAGGTGCGCCCGGCCGGGCTCCTCGCCGACGAGGGTCAGCCCGTAGACGTCGGTGAAGAACGCGACGGACTCCTCGAGCCGGGGCGTGAGCAGCTCGGCGTGGCCGAGCTGGGCGATGTCGTAGATCGGCTCCGGGCGGCTGCTCATCGCACCGTGCCTTCCTCGGCGATGGCCTTGGCTTCCAGCTCGGCGACGCCCTCCAGGATGGACGGCGCGTGATTGGCGATCGAGACCCCGCCGAAGAGGTAGGCGAGGTTGATCGCAGCCTGCAGCTCTTCCCAGCTCGCCCCGGCCCGCCGGGCCGCATGTCCGTGGATCTTCGCCGCGTCCCGCAGCTGCACCGTCAGCACGGCGAACAGGATCAGCTGGACGGTCTTCTGATCCAGTACATCGGTGTAGGTGACGAGGTTGCGGACCTTCTCCTGCGCGAGCAGCAGCTCCGGGTTCGTCCGGCCCAGGCTGTCGAAACGGGCCTGGATGCGGGGTGGCACGAAGCCCGCCATCTCGCGATAGGTCTGCAGGTAATGGTCGATCTCGTGCTGCTGCTCCGTGGTGGGGACCGCGCCCTCGGTGTCCGGTGTACCGCCAGTCATAGGTGACCTTCCCGTTTCGGTGGCGAAGGTCACAGTCGCGGCTGCGGCAGGTGCGGCGAAAGCCTGCGTTCCCATTGAGCGGGAGTGCAGGGCGGAAAAGTCAGGGATGGGAGCGAATCTGCTGGTCACGTAGCGAGCGGGAAATGGAAATGGCGGCGGTGCGCACCGCGGGCGCCAGCCGTTCCGGGCGTCCACCAGTGGTGTGCAGGACGACATCGAGTGCTGCGACAACCGCTCCCGAGGCGTCTCGAATGGGCGCGGCGACCGACAGTGACCCGAGTGTGAGCTCCTCGTAGGCGAAGGCGACGCCCGTCCCGCGTACGTCGTCGAGGACCCGGACGAGCCGGCCGGGTTCGACGATGGTGTGTCGGGTGAAGCGCGCCAGCGGCCCCGCCAGCACATTGGCCTGCACCTCTTTGGGCGCATGAGCCAGCAGCACCTTGCCGACCCCGGTGGCGTGCAGCGGCAGGCGCCCGCCGCGGCGCGACTTCACCAGCAGCGCACCGGCCCCGGAGATCTTCTCTATGTAGAGCGCCTGACTGTCCTGACAGACGGCGAGATGAACGTTCTCCTTGGTCCCCTCGAACAGGTCCTGCATGACCGAGAGGGCGACGTCGCGCAGCGACTCGCCGCGAGGGGCGAGCGATCCGAGCTCCCACATGCGTAGCCCGACCCGGTAGCCGGCACCGTCACAGCGCTCCAGTCCGCCCACGCGACGAGCTCGGTGGCCAGCCGGTGCGCCGTCGACAGGGGCAGCCCGGTGCGGGCGCTGAGCTCGTTGAGGGTGAGCTCAGGGGAGTCAGGGCCGAAGGCGTCGAAAAGCGCGACGACCTTGCTCGTTACTGAGCGCCCCGGAATCTCGGCCATGGTCGACTCCGTTCTCCGCTTGAACCCGGACATCTCCAGAGACGCCGTTCACTGGACAGACCCGTGTCACCCACAGCTCTCGCCATAGGGTGGGTTTTCCAGCTGCGAGCAGCCCGGCGGGTCCATTGGAATGCTGCGGTGACGCTGTTGTCCAGAGTCTCGCTCAGGACTGGGATGGGCAGGGTGTCGCCAGCATGGCCGAGCCCGAGCGCGAGTGCATCCGGGAGAGGTCTCTGGAAGGCCAGGCCTTCGCTCGCGAGCGCGGCCGCCACGGCGGGCGCCCCAAGGCCGACGACGACATGGCCGACAACTACGCCCACATGGTGCTGACGAGGGGAATGGGCGCCATCCGTAGACATCCATGGCTCAAGGCATCAATCGACGCCTTCGCCGACACCGTGAGCGGCCTTGGCCCTGTCCTCGACGTCGGCTGCGGACCCGGAACGGTGACCGCCTACCTTGCCGAACGCGGACTCGACGTGTCCGGAGCCGATCTCTCTCCTCGCATGATCGAGAACCCGCGCCGTCTCCATCCGCGATGCCGCTTCAGCGTGGCCTCTGCCACCGACCTCGACCTTGGTGAAGCCTCCCTTGGCGGCGTGCTCGGGTGGTGGTCACTGTTCAACCTCCCCCGTGACGTCCTTCCTCAGGTTCTCGCCTTGTTCGCGCGCCCTGAAGCCAGGCTGACATTTCATCACTGCAACACACGTCGGCGACGAAGACGCGGTGCGCACCGAGGCCTACGGAGGTGTATCCGTCCTCGGTGACCTTCGAGGACGTGGTCACCGCCAAGGACCAGCTCGTCGCCTCGCTCTCCGCGAGTTGCTCCGCCTTCCTGCTGGACGCACGCTACGGCCTGCACACGGTCGCCAGCGGCTCACTGCCGGGGACGGTCGGACTGATGTCGACCATCGAGGACGAGGACTACAAGCTCCCCGACGGCCCGCGCCGCACTCGTTACCGTGAGGGCTGGAGCCTGAAGCAGATCAAGCTCGCGGGTGCCGATGTCGCCAAGCTTCTCTGGTTCTACCGCCCGGATCTGGATGCCGCTACTGCCGAGCACCAGCGCTGTGTCGTCCGTGGTCTGGTCGAGGAGTGCGCCAGGCTCAGCCTGCCGCTGGTCGTCGAGCCGATCTGGTATCCCGTCGCCGGTGAGGACCCGGCGAGCGAGGCATGGCGGCAGGCCCGTGTCCGGACCATCCTCACCTCTGCTTTCGACGCCAACGCGCTTGGTGTCGACATGCTCAAGGTCGAGTTCCCGGGGTACGTGGGCACCTCGGCGGGCGAGGAGGCCGCGGCGGGCGCCTGCCGGGAGCTCGACGCGGGCGTCGACATGCCGTGGGTCATCCTCTCCGCGGGCGTGGGCTACGAGGACTTCAGGACCCAGGTCGAGATCGCGGGCAGGGCGGGCTGCCGGCTCGGCCGCCGCTCCACAGGCCCGTGACAGGGCCGGCCGTGGACGCGGTTGCCCCGATGGCCCGCAGCTTGCGCCTACGCGCAGCGTTAGCGGAACATCTCCTCTTCCCCTCAGCTCCGCAACTTCCTTACCTCTACCGGGGGTTGGCCGACTCTCGTGCATATGCCCGAGAGAGGGGCCTATCCTGGCCGGGCTACTTGATGATCACGGACGCGCCCCCACCCCGGAGCCGCATGTCTCACGAACTGCCCAATGCCTTGAATCTGCGCACGGACAAGGCGCACTCCGCCCGGATGTACGACTTCTACCTCGGTGGGAAGGACAACTACGAGGCGGACCGGGAAGCGGCCGGCAAGGTCGCGGCCGCGTACCCCGGCATCTTCGTATGCGCCAGGGAGAACCGTGCGTTCATGCACCGCGCCACGCGCGTGCTCGCCCGGGACCACGGCATCCGGCAGTGGCTCGACATCGGCACCGGCATTCCGACCAAGCCCAATCTGCACGAGGTGGCACAGTCCGTGGCACCCGACGCCCGCATCGTCTACGTGGACAACGACCCGATCGTCCTCGTACACGCGCAGAGCCTCCTCACCAGTTCCGCGGAGGGCCGCACCGCCTACATCAGGGCGGATGTCAACGAACCCGACGCCATCCTCCAGTCCCCCGAGCTCATCGAGACGCTGGACCTGACCAAGCCCGTGGCCCTCAGCCTCAACGCGCTCATGCACTTCGTCACCGACGCACAGGACGCACACGGGATCGTCCGCCGCCTGATGGGCGCACTGCCCCGGGAAGCGCCCTCGCACTCAGCCACTGCACACCGGACTTCGACCCCCAGACCTGGCAGAAAGTCACCGACATCTACGACCGCGCCGGAACCCCGGTACAGTTCCGCGACAAGGCCGCCGTGGCGGACTTCTTCACCGGCCTCGACCTGATCGAGCCCGGTATCACCGTCGGCCACCACTGGCGGCCGTCCACCGAAAGCCGCGAAGACGCCCCTGGAGACACCCCCACGCCGAACGACGCCGACGTCAGCCTGTGGGTCGGCGTCGGCATCAAGCCATAATCACCCTCCACCCCCGTTGTCGTCGCCCGCAACGGCGAGGCAGGCTGGTGGGCGGTGGTGGTCTGTATCCCACCGCTCCACCATCGCGTTGAGTTCGGCGAGGGAGTCGACTTCCGGGACGAAGACGAGGTGGTTCCGGCGGAACGAGCCGGGTGACCACCTCGCGCAGCCGGGTGGCGGTCACCGCGGAGCAAGCCAGGGCTGGTGGAGGCGTCGGGACGCGGTCAGTTGCGCACATCCACCGCGAGCACGGTCTACCCGTCGGCGGCCCGCGGCAGCGGCGTGGAGGCCGGCAGCCCGCGCAGGTGGCGCGACTCCGGCCAGCCGTGATTGACCGCGTCGTACATTGCCCCGTGCCCACGCCGGTGCTCGGCCGTGAGCGTCAACTCGACCAGCGAGCGTCACCAGCCCGTCCGTGCACAGAACCGCGTCGGTGAGTTCGAAGAGCGCATCCGCCCGGGTGTAGAGGCAGTCGTAAGAACTCGACACGAAAGTGGGACAGGACGCCCGACGCGGCGTCAGCGGACTGTTCAGCCGCGAGGCTCTACATCAGTGGCCGTTCCTCCACACGACGTTGCTCGGCACCTCGAAGGGTGAAGGACGGCCGCCCTGCTGCCCCGGGAAAGAATCAAGATCAGCAGGTCAGGCGAACGGTCGAGGTTAACACCAGGCTCAGTTCTCGAGCGGCCCCGGCGCCGGTGGGCACGGACGACGAACGGCCGCGGCGAGCACCCCTGCTCGTCCTTCTACTGAGGCGACTGCCCGACGTCGACAAACCACCGGTGTCGCCCATTCCTTGGGACGAGTGGCCTCTCTGCTGGCCGATGGCGAGATCGTCGCCGCTGGTCCCAAGCGCTGCCCGTCGCCCTGCCCAACCGATGCCGTGTTGTGAGTCAGGCTGCGGTGAAGCCACCGTCGACGGGAACAGTGGCGCCGGTGACGAAACTCGCCTGGTCCGACAGGAGCCAGGCAACTGCTGCGGCGACTTCCACCGGCTGGCCCAGCCGGTGCATCGGGCTGAAGGTGTTGAACTGCGCGACGATCTCGGCAGGCGCGTGTTCCATGCCGCCCAAGAACATCTCGGTGGCGGTGGACCCAGGGCCACGACGTTGACACGCAGGTTCTGCTGACCGTATTCAAAAGCAGCGGATTTGGTCAGGCCTATCACACCGTGCTTCGCGGCGATGTAGGGGGCCAGACCGTAGTTGCCGATCAAACCGCCGACACTGCTGGTGTTGACAATCGCGCCACCCTCGGCGACGAGCATCGCTTTGATCTCGGCTTGCATCGACAGGAAGACGCCCTTGAGGTCGATGTCCATCACACGGTCATACGTTTCTTCGGTGTGCTCGTGGAACGGCGCCACGGCATCGATCCCGGCGTTGTTGAACGCCGCGTCCAGCCGACCGTAGGCATCGACGGCCCTCTGAACAGCGGCGTCGATGCTGGCGCGGTCGGTGACGTCCACACGAACGGCCTCCACCTCATGACCTTGGGCGCGCAGTTCGTCGCGCAAGTTCTCAAGCGTCTCGAGATTACGCGCACCGATGACGAGGCGGGCGCCCTGGGCAGCGAAATGGCGGGCGGCGGCCGCGCCAATACCCTGGCTGGCGCCGATGATGAGAGTGGACTTGCCGTCCAGAAGGCCGGAAACGCTGACAGGCATCAGTTTCTTCCTCTCGGCAGGGGTTCGAAGGGCAGCGATCCCAGCATTCGTCCTGCCGGGCATCTGCTCGCCCTAGGTGCTCTCATCCTGGCTCGGTTGGCCGACGTCGGCCAGAGCCTTGTGCGACCATAGGACTCGCAGTACTACCCTTTTCAAGAGCAGTGCGCTCATACTGGGTATGTGAGCGATGAGGGAAATCGATTGGGTGCCGCCATCCGACGGTGGCGCAACCGACTTTCGCCATCAGACGCAGGACTGCCGCAGGTCGGTAAGCGCCGCGTCTCGGGACTGCGACGCGAGGAGCTGGCGGCGCTTGCCGGAATCTCCGTGGATTACCTGATGCGACTCGAGCAGGGCCGCGCGACTCGACCGTCGGATCAAATTGTGGACGCTTTGACTCGCGCCCTTCAGCTGGATGAAGCCGAACGTGATCACCTCTACCAGCTCGCGCATCTGCCGTCGCCGTCCTCGGGTCAGATCTCGACACACATCCCTCCCAGCGTGCAACGCCTGATCGCCGGCCTGAGAGAACAACCTGTCGCGGTTTTCGCCGCGGACTGGACTCTCATCACCTGGACGCCGCTGTGGGCCTCACTCGTCGGCGACCCCGCGCTCATTCCAAGAAGCCGACGCAATTTCGTTCTCGAAACGTTCCTGCCCGATCCTGAACACAAGCGTTGGCGTGTACGTTCGGAGCGCGGCCAGGAAGCCATTGAAGCCGCCCTTGTCGCAGATTTACGCACCGCACAGGGAAATTTCTCTGACGACCCGACCCTGGATCAGATGATCAGTGAATGCCGGGCACGCAGCCGGCGTTTCGCTCAGTTGTGGGCCGAAGGTGCCGCAGGGCACCATCTGCACGACCGTAAAACCGTCAGCCATCCCCTCGTCGGAGACATCACTCTCGACTGCGATGTCCTCACGATCCCCGGATCTGACCTCAAAATCGTCATCTACACCACAGCAGCGGCAACGAAGGCGGCGGAACAGCTCGATTTCCTGCGCGTATCAGCCGTCAATGTTTCTTTTGACGGGGCGTGGCACTGCAACGGAGAGAAGCACTGAGCCGCCAGTTCAATGACCGAAGGACAGCGGTCATAGTGAGGCGGAGGCACGTGAGGGCACTGCGGGCAGGGCCGTCGGCAGTTACGCCGCTGGTGCTGGGCGGGCTCTTCTGCGAACTCATCTACGAGTACCGCTACAACACCATCTACTTTCGACGTCGTCATGACGCACAGGCACGAGCCGGATGTGACACATCCGGAGTTCGTGGATAGTGCTCGGCTCCTGTTCGCTCAACCACACGTCGTACCACTTCAAGTTCGGCAAACCCGTGTCAGGGTCGCGCCTGTCCTCGTCCGCGGGTGCGGCGTCCTCGAACATCACTCGCACGTCAAACTGGCCTCGAACGCGCTGAGCGCCGGGCTTGACGTCGTCGTGGACAAGCCGTTCGCGCCGAGCAGCACAGAGGGCCGGAAGCTGATCGCCCTCGCGGCCGAACGTGATCGACGGCTAACGGCTTCCAGAACCGCCGGTGGGACGCGGACTTCCTCACTCTGCGCCGCCTGCTCGACGGGAACGCGCTCGGTACCGTGCACACATTCGAGTCGCGCTTCGAGTGGTGGCAGCCGGGCGGGATGCGCGGCTGGAAGGGGCAGACGGCGATCGCCGACGGCGGGGGCATCCTGTTCGACCTCGGCACGCACCTGATCGACCAGGCGCTGCAGCTGTTCGGCCCGGTCACCGACGTGCTCGCCGACATCAACCGGCGCGACACCCGAGAGGACTGCGACGCCGACGAGGACACCGTCATCGTCCTGCGCCACGCCTCGGGCACGAGCTCCCGACTGACCATGAGCAGCGTCGCCGCGCTGCCCGGCCCGCGCCTCCGGGTCCTCGGCTCCCGCGCCGGATACGTCAAGCACGGCCTGGACGGCCAGGAACCCGCGCTGAAGAACGGATGAGCCCGGCCGACCCGGCCTTCGGGCAGGAGCCGGAGGAGCACTGGGGCGTGCTCGGCGAGGCCGACAAGGCGACGCCGGTCAAACCTGAGCGCGGCAACTACGCCGAGTTCTACCGTTTGCTCGGCGAGGCGCTGCGCGAGGGCACGGAACCGCCCGTCGACCCGAGTGACGCCGTCACCGTCCTGGACATCATTCGGCACGCCCACCAGGTGCAACGGGGCTACGCCTCACACCTGGTCAGCCGCGCCGACCTCACCGCCCACCACCTCGCCCCCGGTCCGCGTGACCAGCTCGCCATCCACAACCCGGGCGAAGGCTGGGTGTCGCTCCCGCACCTGATCGACGCACTGGCAACGGAGTTCGCCGAACTCGGCGGGCAGCTCGTCACCGGCGCGGGGCGCTGCCCGGTGGAGGCAGAGCGCGAGAATGGACGAGTGAGCGGGGTACGCAGCGAGAACGGCCGGTCCTGGCACGGCGACGCCGTCGTGGTCGCCTGCGGTTCGGACACCCCGGCGGTGGTCGCGGAGCTCGGCGTGTACATCCCCGACGGGTCCGTGCCCTCCATGCTCGTCATCGCCGAACCGGCACGTGCCGAGGCGAGGTCGGTGCTCAACACCCCGCGCGTGGCGATGCGCCCCAACCCCGGCGAGACATTCGCCATCGATCACAGCTGGTACGAGGACCGGATCGTCGAGCACGAAGACGGCACCTGGTCGATCGACGAAGCCACCGTCAACGAACTCGTCGGCGAGGCATCCGCCCTGCTCGACGACGCCGAGCCGCTGATCCCGGCCTCCTGGAAGCTAGGCCGCAAGCCGATCCCCGGTGACGGCCAGCCTGTCTTCGGCGAGCTGGCTACCGTCCCCGGCTGCCACGTCGCGTTCACCCACTCAGGTGCCACCCTCGGCCTCATCGCCGGCGAGCTGACCACGCACGAAGTGCTCACCGGCGACAGACACCCGCTCCTCGCCGAATTCCGCCCCGAGCGCTACTCGCCGACACACCGCGGGGAAGTTTAGCCTGCCGCGGACGGGGTGGTCGGGACCGATGGGTCGGCCGGGAGCCGCGTCAGCTGCGAGGGCGGTCAGGAAGCAGTAGACATGCGTCTGTGCACTGACCCTCGGCTGCCGGGTCTACCTGCGCCACCGCGCTACCCGGGCCGCAGCTCAACCATCACAATTACCTTCTTGGTGGCCCCGCAATGGGGCGCCCGGCCTCTGGAGTCGGTATGAGCTTCTCCCTTGTCGCACGCATGTCAATGCCGTTGCTCGGCGCCGAGAATCGCGGCGCTGCTGTCCTCACTGCGCTTACGGCCGGGCCGGACCGGTTCAGATGCGGGCGGCATGGCCGGCGAGACTACACGAGCCGAATCGAGAAGCACCGATTTCACATCAGGCGTCTACGCGGCGCAGCCACCGCCCGTACCGGGTGCCTACTTCGCCTTCCACGTGACCCCAAACGACTGACTCTTGCACAGGTGGCCGACCACGCCGTTCAGGCGGCCGGTGCCGGCATCGAACGCGACACGCTTACGTGGCCGGTCAGTTCAGGCGCGGCTGCGACGAGGATGTCCCCGAACCGGGCGAGGACGTTGCCACCGACTCCCCGGGGCAAGAGCCACCATGCCTGACGCCAAGCGACAACGGCTGGCTACGGCGAGACCTTCCGTTCGTCGGCCTTGAGGCCGCGGAGTGTCCAAAGTCCGTACAGAGCCAGCAGCGGTTTGACAACCATCCACTCGCCAGGGCGGTAGTCATGCGCGCGCACCAGCCTCTCTGCCAGATCGGGGCGCTGCCGCCGCAAGTACGCGCGGGCCTTGAGCGCATGAGCCGGCTGGGAGGCGATCTTGATGCGGTCCACGTCTTCCTGTTCTTCGCCGCATGCGGCGACTCTAGGGCACTTCAGCGCCGAATCGCGATGGAATCAGCCGCGCCACAAATGACGCATTCTGTGAGGGCCTCTTACACCGAAATGGCCTCCCGGCTGGAAGGCGTGGGCCGGCCTCGATGATCGGCGGTAACGTCTACGTCGCCACGAAGGCCGCGTTGGAGGCCCACACCCTCACCTCGCCGCCGAACTCGACGGATACGGGAGTCACGGTGAACGCCTTCCGTCCGGGAACCGTCGACACGGCGATGCAGGCCACGATCCGCCAGAAGGGCGCGGGCCAGCTGGACGAACCCACGTACACACGCTTCGTGCGCAATCACGAGGAAGGCAGACTGATCACCCCGGAGCGATCCGCCCGCTCGCTGGTCGACCGACTGGGCGGCGACGCATCCGGACAGATCTGGGACGCCTCTGACGCAGACCGAGGCAGTGCACCGGTACCGGACTAGGCTCCTCAGCGCGCCACTTGCGCGACGAATGAGGTCTTGACCGAGGCCCTGACTTCGTCGCCATCCGAACGAAACCCCGCCGAACCTCGATGCGCTCGACGGCCTGTCCGGGTCGGCTGGTGACGCACCGGCCGACCCGGACGGCGTCCGGTCAGGCCAGGTCGAACCGGTCGAGGTTCATGACCTTGACCCAGGCGGCCGCGAAGTCATGGACGAACTTCTCCTTGGCGTCGTCGCTCGCGTAGACCTCGGCGAGCGCCCGCAGCTCGGAGTTCGAGCCGAAGACGAGGTCGGCGCGGGTGCCGGTCCACTTGACCTCGCCCGTGGCGGCGTCGCGGCCCTCGAACGTGGTCTGGTCCTCGGACGTCGATGTCCATGTAGTGCCCAGGTCGAGCAGGTTGACGAAGAAGTCGTTGGTCAGTGAGCCGGGCGTGCGCGTGAAGGCACCGAGCCGGGACTGCTGATGGCCTGCTCCGAGGACGCGCAGACCACCGACCAGGACGGTCATCTCGGGCGCGCTCAGGGTGAGCAGGTTGGCCCGGTCGAGGAGCAGGTACTCGGCCGGCAGCCGGTTGCCCTTGCCGTGGTAGTTGCGGAACCCGTCGGCGGTCGGCTCGAGCGCCTCGAACGACTCCGCGTCGGTGTGCTCCTCCCTCGCGTCCACCCGACCCGCGGTGAAGGGCACCTCGACCTGGAAACCGGCCTCCTTGGCGGCTTTCTCCACGGCGGCGGAGCCGCCGAGGACGATCAGGTCGGCCAGGGAGACCTTCTTGGCGCCCGAGTTGAACTCGCCCTGGATGTTCTCCAGGGTGCGCAGGACCTGGGCGAGCTCGTCCGGGTCGTTGACCTCCCAGCCGCGCTGCGGCTGAAGGCGGATACGGGCGCCGTTCGCTCCGCCGCGCTTGTCGCTGCCGCGGAAGGTGGACGCCGAAGCCCACGCGGTGGATACCAGTTGCGCGACGGACAAGCCGGACTCGAGGAGCTTGGTCTTGAGGACCGCGACGTCCTCGGCGTCGATGGCCTCGCCCTGGGCCTCGGGCAGCGGGTCCTGCCACAGCAGGGTCTCCGCCGGGACCTCCGGGCCGAGGTACAGGGACTTCGGGCCCAGGTCACGGTGGGTGAGCTTGTACCAGGCGCGGGCGAAGGCGTCCCCGAACTCGGCCGGGTTCTCGTGGAAGCGCTTCGAGATCGGGCCGTAGATCGGGTCGAAGCGCAGCGAGAGGTCCGTCGTGAGCATCGTGGGCAGACGCTTCTTCGACGGGTCGTGCGCGTCGGGGATGATCTCCTGCGCGTCCTTGGCCACCCACTGGTTGGCGCCGGCCGGGGACTGGGTCAGCTCCCACTCGTAGCCGAAGAGGATGTCGAAGAAGTCGTTGCTCCACTGGGTGGGCTTGGTGGTCCAGGTGACCTCCAGACCACTGGTGATCGCGTCACCGCCCTTGCCGGTGCCATAGGTCGACTTCCAGCCCAGGCCCTGCTGCTCCATCGAGGCGGCCTCGGGGTCGTTGCCGACGGCGTCGGCGGGGCCGGCGCCGTGGGTCTTGCCGAAGGTGTGACCACCGGCGATCAGGGCGACGGTCTCCTCGTCGTTCATCGCCATCCGGCGGAACGTCTCGCGGATGTCGCGGGCCGCGGCGATCGGGTCCGGGTTGCCGTTCGGGCCCTCGGGGTTGACGTAGATCAGACCCATCTGGACCGCGCCGAGCGGGTTCTCCAGCTCACGGTCGCCGGTGTGGCGCTGATCGTCGAGCCAGGTGGTCTCGGGACCCCAGTACACGTCCTCGTCGGCCTCCCAGACGTCGGCGCGGCCGCCGCCGAAACCGAACGTCGTAAAGCCCATCGTCTCCAGGGCGACGTTTCCGGTGAGGATGAGGAGGTCGGCCCAGGAGATGGACTGGCCGTACTTCTTCTTGACCGGCCACAGCAGACGGCGGGCCTTGTCGAGGTTGCCGTTGTCCGGCCAGCTATTCAGAGGGGCGAAGCGCTGCTGACCACGGCCGGCACCGCCGCGGCCGTCGCTGATGCGGTAGGTGCCGGCGCTGTGCCAGGCCATACGGATCATCAGCGGGCCGTAATTGCCGAAGTCCGCGGGCCACCAGTCCTGCGAGGTGGTCAGCACCTCGGCGATGTCCCGTTTCACGGCCGCAAGGTCGAGGCCGGCGAATGCCTGCGCGTAGTCGAACTCCGCACCGAGCGGGTTGGCGACCACAGGGTCCTTGGCGAGGATCTTCAGGTTGAGCCGTTCCGGCCACCACTGGCGGTTGCCGCCACCCTGGGTGGGGTGCGCGGCGCGACCGTGGGCGACCGGGCAGCCGCCCGACTCCTCGGTCTTCGCGTCGGTCACGATGGCATCGTGGTTCTCGGACATGGCAATCCTTCTGGAGAGTGGACCAAAGAGATGGGTCAGGTACGTGCTCACGCATGACGAGAAGCGGGCAGAACAGAGCCCGGCAGGTGACCTCGCCGCGCGCTTCGTTGCTCAGTGGCCGTCGAACACCGTCCGGTGACGCAGGCGGAGGACTGTTCTTCACGAGCGTGCCGTGGAGACCGGTGCTCGCTGGCAGAAGCGGCCGGCGGGGACCAGTAGTCGTCCCTGTCGGTCTTCGTCGTTCCCCCACGCGCCCCGGGCGCGTGGAGGCCTCGAGGGCACCAGCGGAGCGATCTCCGCTCGGAGGTGGTGAGAAGTCAGGTCTGAGCGGGGGCTCCTGTGCCCGGCGCATCGACGTCACGCACCGCCGTGTCCGGCTCTGCCCGTGGCGTCTCGCGCTCATCAGGGTTCAGCGCGAGAAAAACGAAGCCCGCGAGTGTACCGCCGACACCTTGAGCTATGAGATATACCCACAGCGACGACCAGGAGAACAATCCGGCCACAGAACCGCCCACGGCAACAGCCGGGTTGAAGACCCCTCCTGATATGCCCCCCACTGCCACCGCACCTGCGAGGACGGTAAAACCAATGGCCAGGCCGTAGAAAGAATTCTGCGGGTGGTCGCTGCTGGTGGCGACATTGAGAACCACATAGGCCAGCATGAAGGTCAAAAGTGCTTCCGCTACGAGCGCTGCTCCGATCTGACGCCCCGACAAGGAGACGGCTGTCACCTCATCCGGATCGACGACCCAGCGACCGATCAGTCCTCCCACTAGTCCGCCCGCCACCTGTGCCACCACGTAAGCCATGGCCTCACCCCCCTTGATGCGGCCTCTCACGAAGACGCCGAGCGTGACAGCCGGGTTGAAGTGAGCACCCGAGACATGGCCTCCGGCGTACACCATCACCATGAGGGACGCGCCAATCGCCAAGGGCGCGAGGGCCGCTTTGGACAGTACTGTCGCGGTGATGGTGAAAACCAGGAATAACGCACCGACGAATTCAGCTAACGGTTTACGCAAAGCTATCCCCTTTCGAGGGTTGAGTGGTCATGGCTTCCGGTTCGGCAGCTCACAGACGACACAAAGGACTTGTGGCGGCCCGCAACGTTGAACCAGCGGTTCCGCCCAACACCCTAGGGGGGATTGGCAGATCTCTCATCGGTCGAGCTATTACGAAACACTGACATCGTTTCCCGCCGGGCGGAAGGCCGGCAACGGATCACGTCACAAGAGGCCCAGCAATCGACGAGGAACCGCATCAGCTCCCTTCGGCGGTTGCGCCGGTTACGACGGGTCCCGTGCCCAGCCCCCTGGGGCACCGGCACTGGGGCTGTTTCGCGGCCCGTCCATGAGATTGTCCAGCTCGTGAACGAGTCTTGAATGATCATTGACGGCAGCCCTCCCCTGCGCCGGGCGAAGCGGTGCTGGAGGTACTTCGGTCGAGGATCGGGAGCGCGTAGCAGGACGACGAGTACCCGGACGAGGACACGGTTCCTATTGGTGAGGCGTTGCGGCTCGTGGAGCACACGTTCGACGGCGCCTCGTACTCCATAGAACCCAGGTGAGATGCGTCGCTGACGGCCAGTGCGTGCGGACACACGGTCGGCGTCCCCATGCGCGGCGGTCCGAGTCAGCGGCTCGTCACCGAGGGGGAAGGGCAACCGTGTCGGATCCACCAGCAGCGGGGACAACTCGGCTTCAGCCATGGAAGAAGCTTCTCGCGCGGGGGCCGCTGCCTGCCAGCGCGGCCAGGCCGGCGCGGAGTCGGGGACCGAACCCGATCAGTGCGATGGCCAGGACCGCACCGAGGTTCGTGCTCAGGTAGGGCACGTGGATATCGAGCACCACCATCACCACGGAGGCCGCTACCACCGCGGCGATGGTCAGCCGTGCGATGAGAACGAACCTCGACGAGATCGCCTGCCGGCGGATCCGCACGGGCTGACCCAGCAGCGCTGACCCTCGCCTGGTACGGAGCAGGACGACGTATCCGACGACCAGTGCGCCGAAGGCCCATCCACCCCACACGGCGCTGTTGGGGAAGAAGCCGTGGGACGCGCCGTACAGGAAGATCGCCATGCCGAAGAGCCAGTCCAGCCACCGTGGCGTTGGCGCGGCACGCAACGATCCACGTGCCTGCTCGGTGCGCCGGTTGACGTTCCGCAGCATGTCGGCCGCTTCCTCGGGCGTCGGTTGAGAAGCCATCACTACTTCCAGGTACTTCCGTTCAGGCAAGTAGATGCCTGAACGGAGCTAGGCAGGTGAACACCGAGGCAGCGCGGCAGCCGGGAACCCGTTGGGGTGGCAGCGGGTAGGTGTCAGCAGAAGAGCGGCATGGACGTCTTGATGCGGATGCGGGGCGGCTAGCCAGGTCGGCTGCTGTTGTGCGGGCCGGAGGGGACGTTGTCGCGGTGCTGGCCGCGCAGGCCCCGGTATGTGTCGTGCCTCGCTCCGGTCGAGGCCGGCTCAGGCCCCGCCTTGATCGTTACTGGAGACCTGAGGGCGCAGGAGATGTGGCCTTCGGCGTGGGACATTTGCCGAGTCGGGCCTGATCCGCATCGACGCACCCCGCCGCTCCCCGGCGACCGGCCCGGGCGTGGACCCGGGGCTGCTGCGTGAGATCGTGGAGCGGCTGCGCGAGATATGAGCAGGTCCGGAGACGCTTGTAACAGGCGTATACGAGGGGGACCCGACCCCGAAGCCGTCTTCCTTCAGGCTGTCGATCGCCTGGTCGGCCTCGTCCGGGGACGGTCGAGTTCCTGGGCAAAAGGCGCACTCGCCGCTTTGAGGATCTCGTTCGCCCGCCTCAGCTCCGCTGCTTCTTCGCGAAGTTGCTTCAACTCCTCGTGCTCCGCGGCGGTTAGCCGGTCGTCGCGTTCCCCGGCGTCCGCCTCGGCCTGGCGGACCCAGCCGCGCAGGGCCTCCTTATGGATACCCAAGTCCTTCGCGACATGGGCGATCGGACGGCTGGTGGTGCGGACCTCACGGACGGCCCGCTCAGGGAGTTCGTCCGGGTATTTGCGTGGTGCTGGCACTGCTCGTGCTTCTCCTTCGGGCCAGGACCATAAGCCTGGCTTCAGGGACTCCACGAATCCGGGGTCAGCTCATCCCTGTCCCCGGCTCCGGCAGCAGGCGGTAGCGGCCCTGTTCGTGCCGGACCAGGCCGGCGGTTGGGTGGGGAAGTGGGTGCCGAGCAGCAGGTCGTCGGTGTCGGCCAGACGGTTGAGGAGGCGGTGCCGGCTGCTTACGGCCTGCTCGGGGTCGATGTCGACGCAACTGGTCAGGTGGGGGTGGGAGAGCTGCACGGGGTGGTGGATGCTGTCGCCGGTGATCAGGCCCGAGCGGTTGGTGCCGTGCAGTTCCACGGCGATCTGGCCGGGGGTGTGCCCGGCGGCCGGCGCCAGGCGGATACCCGTCTCCACCTGGTGTCCTTCGGCGGGGATGTCGGCGAGGTCGAACTGCCCGTGGTCGTGGACGGGCAGGACGGAGTCGCGGAACATCTGGCGGCGGTTGGCGTCCAGGTCGGCGGCGGTCCAGTAGTCCCACTCCGTACGGCTGGTGAGGTAACGGGCGTTGGGAAAGGTCGGCACCCATTGGTCGCCGTCCAGGCGGGTGTTCCAGCCGACGTGGTCGGTGTGCAGGTGCGTGACGATCACCAGGTCCACCGACTCGGGCGCGAATCCTGCAGCCGTGAGGCGCCGCAGGTAGTCGGTGTCAAGGCCGTTCCAGGCGGGGTTGGCGCGTTCCTTGCCGTTGCCGATGCCCGTGTCCACGAGGATCCGCAGGCCATGGGCCTCGACGGCGAAGGTGTGACTGGCGAGGTACGGCACCTCGGCGTCGGCGAAGTGCGGGCGCAGCCATGGCGCCTGGTCGATGACCTCCTTGGTGGCTCCGGGGAGCAGCCAGGGGCCGGTCTGCGGCGGTAGGGCGATCTCGTCGATGCGGCGGACGGTGATCCCGCCGAGGTCCCAGGAGAGCGGGGTGTCGGTGGCGGCGGGGGCGGGCTGGTTCATCGTTGTGCCTTTCGGTGTGCCGTCCGGCTGGTGCGGCGGGGTGCGGGGTGTGTGCGGGCGGGTTCAGCGAGGTGCGGTGTGGTGCCGGGTCAGGAGCGGTATGGCGAGGGCGGCCAGGGCCAGGAGGATGACTGTGGCGCCGTAGAGGGACACGGCGGTGGTGAGGCCGTACCGGTTCGTCAGGACTCCGGCGAGGATCGCCGGGATGCTCATGGCGAGGTAGCTCAGGACGTAGTAGGCCGCGAGGGTCCCCGCGCTCTCGTCGGCTTGCGTCCTGGACAGCAGCCGGCGCAGCGCGCCCTGCGTCACCGACCCGAAGCCCACCCCGGCCAGCACCGTGCCGGCGAACAGTGCGAGCAGGCTGTGCTCGTAGGGGCTGCTGAGGGTGAGCAGGGCGCCGGGGATGAGCAGGGCCGAGCCGGCGATGCTCGCCGTGCTCGCCGGCAGTGACCTGGCAGCGAGCACTGCCAGCGCGGCGGCGAAGCTCAGAGTGAAGAACACCAGGCCGCCGACGGCCCGGGGCGTGAGGGGGGCGATCGTACGGGCCAGGGAGGGGCCGAGCGAGGAGTAGAAGCCGCCGAGGGCCCAGGCGGCGATGACGCCGGGGGCGGTGAGCAGCATCGTCCGGCGGGCGGAGGGGGCGATGGCGATGCTGGGGCGCAGCGAGTGCCACGCGCCGGGGTGCGGATGCGCCGTCTCGGGGGTGAGGGCGACAGCGGCGGCCTGGGCGGTGAACAGTACGAGCAGGATGAGGTACACGGTGCGGATGGGCGCGGGTGCGAACTGCACGAGAGCGGTTGACGCCAGAACGCCGGCCGCCATGCCGCTCACCGGGGTGACGCTGTTGGCCAGTGCGGCCCGGCCCGGGCGATGGGGGTGCTCGAAGTCGAGCAGCGCGGCCCCGGCGGCTCCGGATGCCGCGCCGGTGGCCAGGCCCTGGACGACCCGGGCGGTGATGAGGTCGGCCACCCCGTGCGCGGTGGCGAAGATCGCCATGGAGGCGGCCTCGGCAAGCAGCGCTCCGGCCAGCACCGGGCGCCGGCCCAGGTGGTCGGAGAGGGTGCCGGCGGCGAGCAGCGCCACGAGCAGGGCGAGCGCGTAGGCGCTGAACACGACCGTGACCGTGAGCGCCGAGAAGTGCCACTCGGCCTGGTAGAGGGCGTACAGCGGGGTGGGCGCACTCGAGGCGGCCAGGAGACCGATCAGGACGGAGGCCTGGAGCGCGAACGATCCTCCGCGACGCAGCAGAGCGCGGGGGCGGGACGGGGTGGCGGTGGCAACGGACACGGACGCCTCCAAGCGATTAAAGCAACATCTTTGCGATAAGAACTTTAGCGCCCCTCGGGTCATTAACGCAACAGATTAGCTTTTGTGTTTCGCGGCGGGCGCGCCCGGAGCGGCCGTCGCCGGTGCACGCCGCCCACGCGCCACGTGCCGACGCGCCGACGCGCGGGCAGTGGGGGACCGGCCGCACGCCTCCGGACGCTCAGGACGGGTCGAGCACGGCCGCCACCAGGCGGTTGACGTACTCCGTCGACAGGCCGTCGGGGCGGAAGAGGATGCGGTACATCACCGGCGCCACCACGCGGTCCAGCAGACTCTCCACGTCCGGCACCGCCTCTCCGCGCCCGGCGGCGCGCACCCCGATGGCCTTCAGCTGCTCGACCGCGTAGTCGGAGCAGCGGGCGGCGGCGCCGCCCGCCGGGTCACCGGCCAGCGCATCGCGAATGTAGACCACGCCCACCTGCGAGGACATCTCCTCCAGGAACTGCTCCGCCCACGCCTGAAGGTCCGCTCGAAGACTGCCGTGGTCGGCCGGGGGCTCCTCGGGGCGCAGTCGCTGCACCAGTCCATGACGATCCTCTCTGTGACAAGCAAAGGGATGAGGAGATGGGCCGGTCGTGCGGGCCTGGCGCTCTCCCGTTCGTCCGGTGGCGGGCCGGCCTCGAACCCACGGTCATCGACGGAACTGGATCGGACACCTGGGCGGTGTGTGGCCCGGCTGGTTATACGACGTCCTGGGCGAGGCGGAAAACGAGACGGTCGAGGTTGAGGTGACGGTGCTCCGTGCCGAGGGGCACGGCTTGGCATGTCTGCTTGAGGAAAGCGGCGATCATCCGGACCGGGGCACCCGCGCGAGGGCGGCCGACAGCAGGACGGTCCGCCACCGGGGTGAGGCAGAAGCCGTGATCACGTGGGCGGTCGACCGGCGTGGCAGGGCCTTGAGCTGGGCCGACGGGTCGGCTGGTTTCCCTTGATCACCGCGAGGTAGTGGGCTTTCTTCTCCGCACCAGCCAGCGCACCTGGTCCTTGACGCTGTGCAGGGTGTCGAAGGTGACCACGGTGCCGGCCAGATCGAGTGGTTCCAGCAGCGGGCGGAAGGCAGCCGTCTCGTTGGTCTTGGCCTCACCTCCCGCTGGGCCAAGGTGACGGTGGGAGCGTGGGTGACAGCGGACAGCAGGTGCCGGTGGCGCTGCTGCCGGTGCGCGGAGCCGGACAGCGCCTTGCTGTCCACCGCGATCGCCGGCCGCGGCGCCGAGCCGGTGCCGGTGTGGCCGTGTCCGGCCAGATAGACGCCGATCATGGATCCAGGGCATCGCCGTCGAGGTCGGCCGGGAGCCGGGTGAGGGTGGCCTGGGACGGGGCACGTCGACGTCCGAGCAGGTGGCGGCGGATGCCGAGGTGTTCCAGCACCGTAGTAGTGGCGCGCTGTCCCCACTCGGTGATCTTGGTGATGGTCCGGGCGCCGGAGACTACTGCGCAAGGCGCAGATCAGCAGCAAGCCGACCAGGGGATACCACCCGCCCGCGGCGCGAACGCGGGGTTGCGTCTTTGGAAGTGGTGTACCGGGTTCCGCCTGATCCGGGGGTTTTCCTCGGCATCGGCGTGAGGGCCCGTATAGACAGACGGCCACCGGCTGATCCTTCGAGAACGACGAAGATCTTGAAGGAGATCAGCACGATGACCGCACCTGACAGTGTGCCTCTACATGCCCTGACCGAGGACAATCTCGCTTGGGCGAGTCCAGATCTACTCCGCGCGATGGTCAAAACATTCGCCGACGCACTGATGTCAGCCGAGGCCGATGCCGTATGCGGTGCCGAGTACGGCCAGGTCAGCGAGGAGCGCGTCAACCACCGCGACGGCTACCGCACGCGTGAGTGGGAAGCGGGCGCGTGGGGTCGGCCGTGCGGGGCCGCGGATGAGCCGGGCTGGCGCCGAGCGCCGTCTGGATGACGTACGCGACATCTCCCGAGGTCTACGCGCCACCGATGCACCCGCACCGAACTGACTCACCAGAACAGGCCCTTGTTTGAATCCCACCGACCACACGGACGGATAGAGACCAGCCAGTCAGGCGCCCAGGAACACCTCCGCATTGGGCGGCACATGCCCGACGCTGCGGCCCTCGCTGTCGAGCAGTCGGCCCATCTGTTTCACGGTGTGCAGGCAGGCGGCCCGGTCCACGATGCACAGATGTCGGGAGCGTTCAGTGAGCGTTGCCTCCAGCTGCGGCAGATCTCCGAGCGACCGTAGCCAGACCATCATCAGGAGATTCCGCTCTCCCGTGAGGGCGCAGCACAGGCGTACGTCAGGGAGAGTGGTGAGCGACCGCGCCGTGGCCTCCAGGTGCTGCGATGCCACGCTCGCCCACAGGACGGCCGAGTCGGGCCAGCCCGACAGGGACTGAGCCATCTCGCAACGCAGCCGGAGCAACCGGTGGGCGAGCAGGCGCTTGACGCGGCGGCGCGCGGTGGGCTCGCTGATCCCGGCGCGGTCGGCGAGCTCGGCGTAGGACATGCGGCCGTCCTCGTGCAGCAGGCGGTACAGCTCCCGGTCCACTGTGTCCACCCGCGCACCGCCTACCGTCGCGGACGGTGCGCCGGCCGGTTCCAGCGCGCGTTGCTGCGACCGTTCGAGGCTGCGCAGCCGCCACCGGCTCGGCTCGCTGTAGCCCACGGTCCGCATCTGCGCTCGGTATGCCCGGACACCGGGCAGCCGTCCCACCGTGCCGCGCAGGTACGCCGATACCTCTGCGGGTGTGCGCAACGCCGCCACGGCCAGCAGGTCGTATGGGCCTGTGAGGTGGTGGACGTAGCGCACCTGGGGCTCGGCACTCAACGCGGTGGCCGTGTCGTCCAGCCGGTCGGGAATGCACTCGATCTCGATGTAGGCCATGCAGAATTCGCTGTGCAGGGCCGGGCCGACCACGCAGGTGACCCACGCCAGCCCCGCTTCGTTCAGCTGTTCCCAACGGCGCGCCACCGTCACCGGATCGAGCGCGAGGGCCCGGCCCAACTGGGCCCAGGAGGCGCGCGGACTGAGCTGGAGCGCGTTGATCAGCTCCAGGTCCTTCTCATCGACGGAATCGTGCGGCATGCCCCTGCTTATCACAGGGTGCGACTCAGTGGATAACCCTGTTCATCGGATGGTCGTGACGGAATGCTGCGTATCGTCGGCCGTTCTGCGCGGCCTGACGATTCTGGTGGCCCGAACACGCTCAGTGTCATTAAGGAGGTCCCAGATCGTGAGGGTTGCGAGAGTCGACCAGGACGGTGGAGGCGGCCGGCAGCGGCGCAACCGGGTCGTACGCGAGGCGGTGCGGTCCGGTCTGGTCGGCTCCGCCCATGTGGTGGCGGGGTTCGTCGACGCCGACGGGATCCAGGAGTCCGTGCGCGACCTGCGCCGGGCCTTCGGCGACGCGCCGGTACTGCACACGTTCGCCGCCAAGGCCGCGTCGCTGGTCCCCGTGCTGCGGCTGCTCGCCCGGTCCGGCATGGGGTGCGAGGTCGCCAGCCCGGGCGAGCTGGCCCAGGCCGTCGTTGCCGGCTTCCCGCCGGACCGCATCGTGCTCGACTCACCGGCGAAGACCCGCGCCGAACTGGCCCACGCGCTCGCCCTGGGGGTGTCGGTGAACGCCGATAACTTCGCCGAGCTTGACCGCATAGGCGAACTGCTCGCTGCGAAGATGAGCACCTCGGTGCTTGGCCTGCGGATCAACCCGCAGGTCGGCGCCGGAGCCATCGACGCGATGAGTACCGCCTCGCTCAGCTCGAAGTTCGGCGTGCCACTGCGGGACCTGGGGGCACGGCAGCGCATCCTCAAGGCGTTCGCCGAGCGGCCCTGGCTCACCCGGCTGCATGTGCACGTCGGTTCGCAGGGCTGCTCCCTGGAACTCATCGGCGAAGGTGTGCGCGCCGCCTTTGAACTCGCCGAGGAGATCAACACGGTGGCGGGGCGGCAGCAGGTCACCAGTCTGGACATCGGCGGCGGCCTGCCGGTCAACTTCGACGACGACGAGATCCGCCCGACGTACGCGGACTACGTCCGGCAGCTGCGCGCCGCCGTTCCCGAACTCCTGAGTGGACGCTACGGCTTGGTTACCGAGTTCGGCCGTTCGCTGGTCGCCAAGAACGGCTTCACGGCCGCGGTCGTGGAGTACACCAAGGACACCGGAGGCCGCCGCATCGCGCTGACGCATGCGGGCGCGCACATCGCCACCCGTACCGTCTTCATGCCGGAGGCGTGGCCGCTGCGGATCGCCGTGTACGACTCCGACGGCAGACCCAAGCACGCTCCCGAGTGCGTTCAGGACGTCGCGGGCCCGTGCTGCTTCGCCGGGGACCTCGTCGCCCGCGGGCGCACGCTGCCCGAGCTGGCGCCCGGTGATGTCGTGGTGCTGCTGGACACCGGCGGCTACTACTTCTCCACGCCCTGGTCGTACAACAGCCTCGCCCGTCCCGCCGTACACGGCTTCACCACACACGGACCAGAGATACGGTTCGCCACGGTCCGCCGGGAGCAGACTCTCGCCGAGATCCTGGCCGAAAGCGGCGCCAGCCAGGCAGACGCACTCCTCTTCCGGAACGCGGACAGCACCGCGGCCCACGCACGCCTCGTGCAGACAGGAGCCTGACGTGGCACTGACCGAAGCGCCCGCGACGCCCGTCCGCCGTAGGCCCGCGGCCAAGGCAGCCGCACCCTACGCCATCGCCGTCGCGGGACTGATCGGCGCACTGATACTCGGCTTCGTCGTCCACGCGCCGACGATCTGGGGCCTGCTCCCGATCATCATGTACGCCGTGCTCTCGCTGTGCGGAATGAACCTTCTGCTGGCCACCGTGGTCTCCCTGCTGGCCGCGATCCTCCTCGTCCACCGCCCACCCACCGACGTCGGCACCCTCCTTGGCACCTCGCTCGGCGACACCGTCACCCTCATCGGCCTCATCTGCCTGCTCGGCGCCGGCCTGGGCGAGGTGCTGCGGCAGACCGGCGCGGCCGGCATCCTGGTCCGGGGCATCCTGCGCATGGCCCGCCGGGAAAGCCAGCTCGCGATATGCCTCAGCGTGATGATGTCCTGTCTGGTCCTCACGTTCGCCCTGGGCACCCTTGCGGGAGCGTTGGCGATCGTGGCTCCGATCGTCATCCCCGTCACGGCCCGCGCGGGCCTCACCCGCTCCACGACCGCGACCGTCATGTTCCTTGGCGGCTGCGCGGGACTGGCCCTGGCCCCCTTCGCCGGATCCAACATCGCCATCCTCGACGCCTCCGGCCTGGACTACGGCACGTATGTCCTCGTCGGCGCCGGCCCGCTCACCGTCCTGTCCCTGGCGCTCGCGCTCCTCGTCGTCCCACGCGTCCAGCGCCGCTCCGCAGCCAGCGGCGACGACTTCTACACGGACATCGACACAGGCGCGGGCGACCAGCCCTCCGAGGCCCGTGGTGTGCGCGCCACCTGGGCGTTCTCGGTGGTGCTCGTATTTTCCGTCGGGTATGCCACCGCCAGCACGTCCGGTACGGCATTCCCGCTGCTGGCCCTGCCGGCCATGGCCGCGCTCACCGCCGCCGCGGGCGGCCTGTCCGTCAAGGACACCATCGACGCGTTCTGCCGGGGCGCGGCACGCATGGTCGAGACGTTCCTGCTGTTCTGGATGCTCGCCGCGTTCTTCCTGACGGTCAACGAACTCAAGCCCTACGACGTTCTCCTGCACCGCTTCGGCCCCCAGCTGCACGGCCTTGCCCCGCTGCCCTTCGCGATCGCGGTGGCGCTCCTGGGCTGGCTCGGTGTCCCGGGAGCGACGGCCGCGCACGTGGTGTTGCTCAACAAGGTCTTCGGGCCGCTCGGTACCAGCATCGGCCTCACACCCACCGCCTGGGCGGTGACCTATCTGTGGGGGTCGAAGGCCGATACCTACGGCCCTTACCCCAACCCGAACATGATGGCCGCTCTTGGCTTCGCCGAAGGTACCCGGCTCAGGACCCTGCTCTCGGTGGGGTGGACGCTCCTCGTCCCAGCAGCGGTCATGTACGCCCTCATCCTTGCGGTGCTCCTCTGAGTGACCGCGCTTCCGGGCACCGCACCGAATCCCCCTGAGAAGGAAGAAAATTGTACGAGTACGACGTACTCGCCGTCGGCGGCACCGTCATCGACGGCACCGGCGGCCCCGCCCGACGGGGCGATGTCGGCATCCGCGGCGACCGGATCGTCTTCCTGGGCCGGGCCACGCCCCACGCCAGCGCGCGGGAGGTGCTTGACTGCACCGGCCACGTCGTCGTGCCCGGCTTCATCGACTTGCACTCGCACGCCGACTTCACCGTGCGGGACGTGCCCAGCGCCGAAGCGTGCATCAGACAGGGCGTGACCACCATCGTCACGGGCAACTGCGGCAGTTCCCCCTTCCCCGTCGTCCCGGAGCGACGCCACGCGGTGGACACCACGCTCGCCCGCACCGGCAGCGGCGACATGCCTTGGGAAGACTTCGACGGCTTCGCACGCGCGGTCGAGGAGGCCGAACCCTGCGTCAACCTCGCCGCCCTGGTCGGCCACTCGGCCCTCCGCGTCGCCGCGGTCGGCACCGAACTGCGCCCCGCGACAGCCAACGAAACCGTCCTCATGCGGGGGCTCCTCGCCCGGGCTGCCGGACAGGGAGTGTTCGGTCTGTCCACTGGCCTCATCTATGCCCCCGGGTCGTTCGCCGCAACCGACGAGGTGGTGGCGCTGGCGACCGAGGCGCAGCGGGCCGGGCTGCTCTACAGCACCCATATACGCGATGAGGGCGACCATCTCCTCGAGGCCGTGACCGAAGCGCTGGACACCGCCCGGCACAGCGGCGTGCGCCTCCAGATCTCCCACCTCAAGGCGATGGGCCCCGCCAATCACGGCAAGGTGCACAAAGCGCTGGCTCTCATCGACTCCGCCGTCGAGGAAGGACTGGATGTGGCGTGCGACGTCTACCCCTACGCCGCGTCCTCCACCCGGCTCACTTCTCGCCTTCCCGACTGGGCGCTGGACGGCGGCCTCGACGCGCTCCTCGCCCGACTGAACAACCCGAAGACCCGCGAGGAGATCGCCGCAGAACTCCGCGCGAAGACCGGACACACCTTCCTTCCCGAAGGCACCGTCATCGCCGCGCTGCCGCCGGGCCGCTACTCCTCTTGGGTGGGAAGCACCGTCCAGGACATCGCCGCCGCCACCGGCCGAGACCCAGCCGAGGCATCCCTCGACGTGCTGCATGCCCACCAGGCTCAGGTCTGGATCATCAACCACGCGATGTCCGAGGCGGACGTGGAGACAGTGCTGCGCCATCCCCTGAGCGCAGTGGTCAGCGACGGCTGGGAACTGGACACGGACACCGACGGCCACCCCCACCCCCGTCACTTCGGCGCGTTCGCCAGGGTCCTCGCCCGCTACACCCGCGACCGCGAGGTCCTCACCTTCCAGGAGGCCGTCCGTAAGATGAGCGCACTGCCCGCGGCCCGCCTCGGCCTCACAGACCGGGGCACCCTGAGCGAAGGCATGGTCGCCGACCTCGCCGTCTTCGATGCCGAGACAGTCAGCGACACCGCCACATACGACGCACCGCTCTCCTACGCCGAGGGCACCCGCCACGTCCTCGTCAATGGCCGCCCCGTATTGCGCGACGGCGCCTTCACGACGCACCGTCCCGGCACGGTGCTCCGCAAGACGGCCGCGCGATCCCTCTCCCACTGACAGTCGATCGGAAGGCGCCGGATCTCGGTGCGGCGGGCTCCGGACCAGCGGGCGACCAGCAAGGCAGCCCGCTGGAACGGGCAGGCGATCGCGTCGATGGCGGGCATCAGCCGGTCGAGGTCCTGCTCGGGGATGAACCGCGGCACCTTCCGCGGGTACTTCGGGGCGTCACCGGCGCCGATGAGGGTGTGGCCGGGCACGTCCTCGTACTGCCAGAGCGCAGTGTCCCGGAAGAACTGCGACAGCCCGGAGATCCGCTGGATCCGCGACATGACGCCCAGGGGTTTGCCCGTGGTCGGGGCCGGTGCCTCGGCGATGTGGCCGATCCAGTCAAGGCAGTGCGGGCGCGTGACGTCGGCGAATGTCGTGATGCCGGGATGGTGTTCACCGAGCCACTGCCCGAAGACCCGCACCGCGAGTTCCAGCTTGTCCACCGTCGAGGGTGCGTCGGTCAGCCTGCGGGCCGCGAGCCACTCCTCCGCGACGGCCTGCATCCGGGGCTGCAGTTCCAGGGGCGGCTCCCACGACGGCATCAGCTTGCGCGGCTGAACGGCGACCTGTCCGCGGTGGAAGAGCACCACCTCCAGCTGGTGCAGGTGCGTGATCCAGCACTTGGCCGGGCCCTCGTAGAACTGCTCGGCCGATGGGTAGCAGGCCGCGAACTCCGGATCCTCGGGGACGAGCCGGATCGCTTCGAGGACCTCGGTGATGTGCTCGCCGGTGATGTCGGCGACGTCGGGCAGGCCGTTGCGGAGCACGATGCGGGCAATCGACCAGTGCATTGCCTGCTTCGCCGCCGGGCTGCTGTAGCCGAGAGCGAGCGCCTCCACGACCAGCGGCGCGGTGCCCAGGTCGATCCCGGCGAGCGCGGCTTGGTCGTGGACACGCAGCTGGCCGACGGCGAACATCCACGGGTAGTCGAACGTCGCGTATCCGCGCAGGCCGAGGTAGGTCAGGTAGGGCCGGGCCCTGTGCGAGGCGGGGAACGAGAGGCGGTGGAAGGACTCGCCGGGCAGTCGGCCCACCCGCTTGGCCAGCGGCTCGGCGAACCACGTGGCCAGGTCCGGCCACCGTTCGCGAAAGGCCCGGTAGTAGCGCAGTTTGGCGTTGAGATAATGGTGGTTGAAGCCGTCCTGACTGCGGACGAACCTCACGTACTCCTGCTCGGGGCAGTGCCGGGGACGTTGTCGGCGGACCGGGCCTGGGGTGGCTGCCATGGCCGCGGTGGAGGTCGGGCCACCCCTCATGAGGTGGCCTCGCGGGGCTTGCCCAGGGCGTCCAGGGCCTGGTGGTAGTCGGCGACGACGGCAGGGTCGGAGACCTGGGTGTAAAGACGCGTCGATTCCGGCGATGCGTGACCGAGTCGCTTCTGCAGCGTCAGCTCCCGCATCCCGCCCTCCCACATGCGGGTCGCGTGAGTGTGGCGCAGAGCATGGGGGGCACCCAGGGCTCGCGGATGCCGGCCCGGGAGAACATCCGCACCAGCCCGTCGTAGCCGAGCGGCTCCAGACGGCGGGTGCCGCGGCCGCCGATCAGGAACAACAGTCGGCTGTCGGCGTCCTGCGGTCGCTCGTTCATCACGTAGGCGCTGACCGTGGCCAGGGTCTCCGCCTCGTGCAGGTTCACGACCCGTTCCTGGCGGGACTTCGACCGGGCGCGCTTGGGATGGTTGTCACGATGCCGGACCACCACGCGCCGCCGCTCGTAGGCCAGGTCGTCGAGGTGCAGGCCAAGGACCTCGCCGGGCCTCAGCCCGCCATGGAGCATCAGCAGCACGATCGCCCGGTCGCGCAGCCCTCGCAGCTGCGCGAGCAGCAACTGGAGCTGCTCGTCGTCCAGGGGGCGGGGCACCCGCTGAACGGTCTTGACACGTACCGCCCGGCGGACGGGGCGCTGCCGGCTGGCACGGCCCATGAGTGGGCGGTGCCGGTCGGAGACGCGCTGCAAGGCGGGATCCAGGCGCTTCTCGATCGGGTTGGCCCGCTCCAGCAGTCCGGCCAGGATCGCGTACTCGTAGAACGAGGACACCGCCGCCAGGATCCGGTTGACCGTGCTCGCCGCGAGCTTGGTCGCCGGGCCGTCGGCGTCCAAGGTCACCACCGACAGCGTCATCCGTCGGCGCGGCCGACGGGACGGCACCGACCGCAGGTACTCCAGCAGCGCGATCGCGTCCGGCGGACCGAACCGCTCCCGACTCAGGTCCCGGTTCTCGAAGAACCGCCACAGGTGCCGGAGGTCGTAGGCGCCGGAAGCCCTCCGGGAGCGGCTGGACGACACGTGCGACGAGGTGTCGACGTTCCCCGACTGCAAGCTCGGCGGCAGCATGTGCTGGGCGACGACGGACATGCAGTTCTCGCTGACGTGCGGGGTGTGCGGGGACCCGCTCTCGCTCTTCCTCCATTTCGACACGTACGAGTTCGGGCTGAACCACGGCGGGGACCCGGACCGGTTCTGGCCGCTGGAGGAACGCCACCTCGCACCGGGCACCCCGGCCTTCGACGCGGCGCGCGAACCGACCGGCATGTCGGTGGGACGTGGCAGCCACGTGGGCCTCTTCCTCTACACGACCGGCCCCACCCACCCGCCGTCCTTCTTCACCCAGTGACCCGGCCCCGAGGTACGACCGGACCGGACCCCGGGACCGCAGGAGGCTACTGTCCGGGGACGCCGAGCGACTGCCAGGCCGACCAGTCGGTGTCGTCACCGGCGGTGTTCTGCCAGGTGCACCTGATGGTCCCGTCGCCGAAGAGGGCGAAGACCTCCAGGCGGCCATCGGCGTTCGAGACGACCACCGGGTCGCCGATCACGAGCAGGCCGCCGCTGTCGAGCGATGCCCAATCGGGCGACCATGCGCCCTCGGGGGCGGGGCTGGTCTGCCATTTGTGCTGGAGGGCGCCGCCTTCCTGCCGGACGACGACGTCCAGCCGACCATCGATGTTCACGCCGACGGCAGGGGTACCCATCGGACTGTCGCCGCCGAGCGCATGCCAGTCCGAGGCCCATCCGTTGCCGGGTTCCGTCTGCCAGATGTGCTCGACGAAGCCGCCCGGGGCGAGGACGAAGACCTCCTGCTGGCCAGAGGTGTTCAGGACGACCGTCGGGTCACCCTGCGGGGTGCCGGCGAGTTCGCCGAGGGCCCATCCTCCGATGTTGGGGCGCTGATAGGCGTGCAGAACGGTGAGTTCCTCTTCCACGTCGCCGTAGGCGCGGGCGAAAGCCTCCAGCCGACCATCGGCGTCCTGTAGGACCGCCGTGTCGCCCACCACTCCGCTGAAGAAGAGAGTTTCCCAATCGTCTCTCCATCCGTTGTTCGGGGCGGTTTGCCAGATGTGCTGGACGGAACCGTCCGTGGCACGGACGAAAACCTCCAGATGGCCATCGAAGTTCCTGGCGACGGTCGGGACGCTCGCCGCGGAGGGGTCGCCGGGGAGCGAGTACCACCCCGACCATTCACCGCTGTGGGGGGTGTTTTGCCAGACATGCTGGACCTTGCCGTCCGCAGTGCGGGCGAAAACCTCCAACCGGGCATCGAGGTTCGTGGCCACGACCGGGTCGCTTTCCAGGTCGCCGCCGAGCGAGTACCACCCCGACCATTCGTTGCGGTTCGGGGCCGTCTGCCAGTTGTGCTGAACGGTGCCGTCGAAAGCGCGGGCGAAGACCTCCAGTCCTTCGCTCGCGTTGAGAGCGACCCAGGAGAAGGGGGAAACGTACCGGACGCTGCTCACCGTAGCCATGGCAATCACTGACCTCTCTGGTGACGTGGCGCCGCCTGTCCGTCCCGAAAACGAGGGCGGCGCAGGGAGACATCCCCCTCCGAAGGTCCGTTTACGACGATACGCGCCACGTGTTCCCTCCGCGCGGTGAGATCCGAACGGTGCCCAGCCAGTCATGCAGTTGCGGTTCCTTGCGGATACGGCGGGCGCGCGTGGCCTGGTGAGGTGCGTCGTCGAAGAACTCGGTGCTGGTCGCCGGGGGACAGGGCGAGCACGCGCAGCCCGGTGATCCTCGTAGGGCAACTGCCGTCGGACGCCCTAGATAGGACTCCGTCAGGTCTGTCTTGATCTAGGTGTTGTGGTCCTGGTGGGGAGGGGCTGGTGGCAGGTGGTGCAGGTGCCGGTCCAGCACCTCAGGATGTCTTGGAGTGCGTCGAGGATCTGGTAGAGGGTGAGTGCGGTTCAGGTGCTTTTGGGGCCAGACGTTGTTCGGTGAGGAAGGCGTGGGCGGCGGTCACGAGGGTGATGTGGTGGTGCCAGCCGGGCCAGGAGCGGCCTTCGAAGTGGTCCAGGCCCAGGCCGTGCTTGAGTTCGCGGTAGTCGTGCTCGACGCGCCGGCGGACCTTGGCCAGGCGGACCAGGTCGGCGATCGGGGTGTCGGCCGGCAGGTCGGACAGCCAGTAGTCGGTGGGGGCCTCGGCCTCTTCGGGCCATTCGACCAGCAGCCAGCAGTCGGGCAGGATGCCGTCCCACCAGCCCTGTTCGGCCGAGGCGGCGGCCCGGACAGGGCGCTCGACGGCTTGGCCTGCGGGCCTCACGCGCACGGCGGCGAAGCGGGAACGTAACTCGCCGCGTGAGCCCTGCCGCCAGGCGAGGGAGGTGAACGCCTCCTGTCCGAGGCCGGTGGCGAGGGCTGCCACTGAGAGTGCGGGGTGGCGGTAGCGGGGCTGGGGCCGGCAGCCGACGGGGCCCTTGCGGTCCGGGGTTGTCGGTTGGGCGTCGAATGGGTGGGCGGTCACGTCCGCGCGGACGGCCAGCATGTAGTCGATTCCCCGCTCTGCCAGGGCGGCCCGTAGGTGTGCGTTGGTGCCGTAGGCGGCGTCGGCCACGACGGCCGGCGGCCTCATTCCCCAGTCGGCAAGCGTGTCGAGCATGTCCAGAGCCAGCCGCCACTTCTCGCGGTGCCCGGCCTCGGGCGGGACGCGGGTGACGGTCCTGCGGGCGGTGTCCGCCGCCCACTCCCTGGGCAGGAACAGCCGCCACTGAAGTGGACAGGAGGCCGTGTCACTGGCGGCGTGGACGCTGACCGCGACCTGGCAGTTGGCGCGTTTGCCCAGGGCTCCGCAGTACTGCCGGGCCACGGCGACCGACATTCTTCCGTCCTTGGGTAGCGACACGTCGTCGATCACCCAGGCCGTCGGGTTGACCAGTGGCAGCATGCGTTCGCAGATCCGCCGCGCCACCGGCGCCGGGTCCCAGGTGGACTGGTTCACGAACTGCTGCAGGTTCTGTTCGTTGCCGTCCGGCAGCCGAGCGGCCATGGCCTGGATCGACTTGCGGCGGCCGTCCAGCATCAGTCCCCGCAGGTAGCAGTCGTTTTTGACGTGGTCGGGCTGTACTTCAACCCGCCCGAGGGTGCGGTGGTCCTCTCGGTGGACGAGAAGTCCCAGATCCAGGCCCTGGACCGGTCCCAGCCCGTGCTGCCGATAATGCCCGGCATGCCCGAGCGGCGCACCCACGACTACGTCCGCAACGGCCTGACCACGCTGTTCGCTGCCTTCGATGTCGCCACCGGCGAGGTCATCAGCTCCCTGCACCGACGCCACCGGGCAGCGGAGTTCAAGAAGTTCCTGATCAAGATCGACAAGGAGGTGCCCGCACACCTCCAGATCCACCTCATCTGCGACAACTACGGCACCCACAAGACACCTGCGATCAGGACGTGGCTGACCAAGCACCCACGCTTCCACATGCACTTCACCCCGACCGGATCCTCATGGATCAACCAGGTCGAGCGGTGGTTCGGCTTCCTGGCCGACCAGAAGATCCGCCGCGGCGCACACAAGAACGTCCAGGCCCTGGAAGCCGATATCCGCGCCTGGGTCAAGAACTGGAACACAGACCCGAAGCCGTTCATCTGGACCAAGACCGCCGAGGAGATCCTCGAATCTCTCGCCCAATTCTGCCGACGAATCTCTGGCGCAGGACACTAAGAGCTTGTCTCACGTGGCGTCAGAACGGTGCGGCATGATGCTGTGCCATGGGTGTTGATCTTTCGCAGCGGTTGGTTCCTGACGAACTCTGGTCGCTTGTTGCTCCGTTGCTTCCGTCTTTCTCCTCGCGTCCGCAGGGTGGAGGGACGGCCCCGGTTGATGAGCGAGCGGTGTTCGCGGCCGTCGTGTACGTGCTGACCAGCGGCTGCGCCTGGCGGCATCTACCGGAGACGTTCGGTGTCTCGCCGGCGACCGCACATCGCCGGTTCGCCGCATGGACCGAGGCTGGGCTGTGGCGTCGCCTGCACCAGGCTGTCCTGGACGAGCTCGGAGCTCGCGGTGAGGTGGACTGGACCTCGGCGATCGTGGATGCGGCCTCGGTTCGTGCGAAAAAAGGGGATCACTGACCGGGCGCAATCCGGTCGACCGGGGCAAGAAGGGCAGCAAACTGCACGTCCTGTCCGACGCGCAAGGCTTACCTCTCGCCCTCGGCGTCTCCGGCGCCAATGTCCACGACAGCCAGGCACTCCTTCCGCTGATCGTGGGCGTACCCGCTATCCGCTCCCGCCGTGGACCGCGACGCCGCCGCCCGGGAAGGCTCCGCGCCGACAAGGCCTACCACTCCACCGATCGTCTCTCGTGGCTGCGCGGCCGCGGCATAGTCCCACGCATCGCCCGACCCGGCATTGAGTCCAGCGAGCGCCTCGGCCGACACCGCTGGAAGATCGAGCGGTCGATCTCCTGGCTCTTCGGCTACCGTCGCCTGACCGTGCGATACGAGCGAAAAGGGAACCACTTCCTCGCCTTCCTCGGGCTCGCGGCAGCCCTGACCTGCTACAAGAAGCTCGCCAAACTCGCCACGTGAGACAAGCTCTAATACTCCAGTTGCAGTTCGCTATTCCTGCTGGTCAGGAGTCTGTTTCTGAGCTGTAGCGAGCTGACGTGGCGTCATGTGGCGGAAGTTCGTGACCAGCAGTGCGGCGTTTGTAGTGGCAGTGTCTGGCGGTGGCCTGGTGTCGGCGGCGCCAGGAGGACCATCTCAGCGCCTGGTCGGTGCGGCGCCGTTGGTGATGGCCGGTCTCGGGGCGGCAAGCTGCCATGAGCCTGCGGATTTCTGCCAGGCTGAGCGGGGCGAGGGGCGATCCGTTTCTCCAGCCCCCTTGCCGTTCGTGCGTGGGCGGTCGTGGCGGCGAGGAAGGCATGCGCGAGCATGGCCAGGGTGATGTGCCGGTACCAGCCGACGTAGCGACGGACTTCGTACTGGTCCAGCCCGCACTCGTTCTTCGCGCTCTGGAAGCAGGACTCGATGGACCAGCGGCTGCCGGCCACCTTCACGAGCTGGCTGACTGCCGTGCCGGTGGGAGCGTAGGCGAGGTAGTAGGCGATCTCGTCGGGGCGGGCGATGCTGCGGCGGGCCATGACCCACCTGCGGTGGGACGGCTCGCCGCCGTCGAAGAACGGGATGGCGGGAAGCTGGGCGGCGGCCCAGTCGTAGACGCGTGGGCCCTTGGCGCCCTCGCCGCAGGACAGCCGCTCCCAGGCTTCATCTGGGGCGTCCCCGACAAGTTGGTCGATGCGCCAGCACCCGGCAAGCGACTTGACCTGCTGCGATTTCGGGACCGCGACGACATAGCCGAGGCCGGCCTCCTCGACCATGTGACGGAAGTGCCAGTCCTGGCCGTAGAGCGCGTCCGCGGTCACCCAGGAGATGGGCAGCGGCGAGGACAGTGCCCGGGCCACCAGGACCCGCGCCAGCTCGGTCTTGGTGGCGAAACCGCGGCCGTCGGGCACCTTCGCCTCCCGGCACCGTTCCCGGTCCGACGTCCAGGACTTCGGCAGGTACAACTCCCGGTCCACCAGCGTCCTGCCCCGGGACGAGGCATAGGCGGCGAAGACCGCGACCTGGCAGTTCTCGGTACGGCCTGCCGTACCCGAATACTGCCGCTGAACCCCGGCCGAGGTATCGCCCTTCTTGAGAAAGCCCGTCTCGTCGATCACGAGGACACCGTCGTCCTCGCCAAGCCGCTCGGCGACATACGCCTGTACATCGTCGCGGATCTCGTCAGCGTCCCACCGGGCTCGGTTCAGAAGGTGCTGGAGCCCGGCCGGGGAACTGTGACCGACGTACTCGGCCAGCTGCCAGCCATTCTTCCTGCCCACCGGACCCAGCAGACCGTGTACGTAGGCACGCATCCGCCGCCGCAGATCAGCCCGGCCGAACCGGTGACCGACCCGCAGCAGCACCTCCTCGAGCTCCCTCGCCCACTCATCAGGCTGTACATCATCTTGCACGATCAGAACAACAGCGATCACACACCGCTGGTCACGAACTTCCGCCACATGACGCCACGCCAGCTCGCTACACTCAGAAACAGACTCCTGACCAGCAGGAATAGCGAACTGCAACTGGAGTACTAAGGGCTGTCCCGTAACTGCTGGTCACAGGTGAGATGATCTTGCCGTGTCTGGTGTGATCACGGCGTCGGAGCCCTCCTGGATAGCCCCGTTCACCGGGCTGAGCCCGCGCCAGTTCGGCAAGCTGATCACTGCACTCCGGCGTGAGGGTGCGGACCCGGTGCGCAAGGGCCGGCCCTGGAGCCTGCCGCTGGAGGACCGCGTGCTCCTGGTCGCCGCGTACTGGCGCACCAACCTGACCCTGCGCCAACTGGCCCCGCTGTTCGGGGTGTCCAAGTCGGCGGCCGACCGCATCATCGACCACCTCGGACCCGCGCTCGCGCTCCAGCAGCGAAAGCGATTCCGCATGCACACCGTGCTGATCGTGGACGGCACCCTGGTCCCCACCCGCGACCACACCATCGCCGAGCAGTCCAAGAACTACCGGTACTCCACCAACCACCAGGTCGTCATCGACGCCGACACCCGGCTCGTCGTCGCCATCGGCCGACCGGTCGCAGGCAACCGCAACGACTGCAGGGCATGGGAGCTGTCCGGCGCGAAAGACGCCGTCGGCAAGACCACGGTCATCGCCGATGGCGGCTACCGGGGCACCGGCCTTGTCATCCCGCACCGCCGCGAGAGAGGCCAGAGCGAACTCCCGGACTGGAAGGAGGAGCACAACGCCTCCCACCGCAAAGTCCGTGCCCGTGTGGAGCACGTCTTCGCCCGGATGAAGGGCTGGAAGATCCTTCGCGACTGCCGGCTGAAAGGCGACGGCGTTCACCACGCCATGCTCGGCATCGCCCGCCTGCACAACCTCGTCCTTGCCGGATGACGCAGAAACCAGCAGGCCACCAGGCACGTCAAAGATCATTTACGGGACAGCCCTTAGTGCTGAATTCCGCTTTCGATGGGTGCATGTACCGGTGGCGGGGTGTTCAGGTGCGACGGGGTGGTGTTACGGGCACGGCGGAGCCGTGATGTGGATGAGGAGACCGTTGTGCAACGGCTGGCGCGGGCGCGCAAGGCGCCGCCGGATCTGGTGATGCGAGCCCGGATGATCGAGCTGAGCTGGGCCGGAGTGCGGGCGCCACGCGGTGGAGTGTGGGATCAACCGCCTCAAGAAGCACCGGGCCGTGGCCACGAGATACGACAAGCTCGCGGTCCGCTTCGAGGCAACAGTGCTGGTCGCGGTCATCAACGAGTGGCTGTGACACCATCGGCCACGCCCCGCTGCTACCGTGCCGCCATGCTGATGGTCCGCTCCGCCGCCCCAGACGACCTCCACGACCTGACAGGCTGGGAGAGCGAACCAGACACCTCGAGGTGGCTGGGCGAGACCGGTCCCGCCTGGCACGCGCGCGTCCTGGCCGATCCCGACCAGGAGCACGTCATCGCCGTGGACGGCGAAACCCTCGTGGGTTTCGCCGTACTCGCGGGCCTACGCCGCAGCGAGGGCATCGAACTGCGCAGGATGGTGGTCGCCCCAACTCACCGTGGAGCAGGGCAAGGGCGTGCCCTGCTGCAGACCGTGCTCGACCGGGCCTACCAGCACCACGGCGCGCAGACGGTCTGGCTGGACGTAAAGAGGCACAATCGACGCGCACGCTCGCTGTACGAAACCTCAGGATTCGTTGTCCGGGAAACGCTCAGGAACGCGATCGTCGAGCCCGATGGCACTGCCTCCGACCTCGTCATCATGGTCCACCAGCCCCACTGACAGACATCAAAATCCACTTCCGATACACGCCCTAGTGGCCCGTGCTCCGCACGCTGATCAGCCGCGCCATCCGCGACGTATGGGAAGCCGCGTTCCCCGAGCTGGCCGCCGCCCGCCCGGCAGATCTCGACGTCGTTCACGGAGATCCTAGCCCCCCATGGCGCAGATCACCCGCACCCTCACCGTCGGGCTGACCGAGTGCGGCCGGCAGGTCAGCGGCGAGGAGTGCGAGGTCGGCATCCTCGAAGAAGCCTTCTGGCGCCCGCCCACAGCTACCGAGTATGGCCCGTCCTCGCTTTCGACGATGTCATCGGCACCAAGGTGCGAGCGCTGGCCGACCGCGGAACCGTCCGCGACCTCATCGACGTCCACGCCGCCTCCCGCCACCACACCACAGCCGACCTGGAGGCACTCGGCCGCCGCCACGCCCGGGACGAGTTCTGCCTCGAGGCTCCAAGCCCGCCTGGCCAGCACCGAGTGGTACGAGGACGAGGACCGCCTACGGCCTCACCGTAGCGGACACCGCCACCTTGCGCGCCTGGGCCCGGGACTGGTCCGACGACCTCAGCCGGCGCCCGCACAAACACCGCACCGACGGCTGACAAGCGGTGCGCCGGCGAGAGACGGATGACATACACGCCCAGCGGCCATGTCAGAAGGCTCGTACGGCGGGGCAGCCGCGCAGCGGGCCGGGCGGGCATCGGCGATCGCGAAAGCCCGCGTTCGGGCCTTTCATGAGTGTCCAACCCCGTCCTCGCCGCCCTGGTGGGAAGGGCTGGCCCGAGGCAGGTCCTGAGCCGGCCGGAGCGGATGAGCATCGGCGCCATTGTCGCGGCTCAACGCGCTGAGCATCCTCGCGCGGCGCGCCCGGGCTGCCGCGCCCGAGCCGCCGTGCCCGCGCGTCACGGCAAGAGCTGCTCCGTCCAGATGCACTTGCCCTCGAGGGTGTAGCGCGCGCCCCACCGATGGGCGAGGGCCGCGACCAGCTGGAGACCGCGACCTCCTTCGTCGGTGTCGGCCGCACGCCGGATCCTGGGGGTGGCGGGGCTGCCGTCGGACACCTCGCAGATCAGGGTACGGCTGTGGAGCAGCCGCAGTCCGACGGGGCCCTTGGCATGCCGGACCACATTGCCCACGAGCTCGCTCACCAGGAGTTCGGTGGTCGTGGTGAGCGAGTCGATGCCCCATACGCCGAGCTGGCCGCGCACCAGGTCCCGGGCCTGGCCCGCCGCCTGGGGGTCGTCGGGGAGCGCCCAGGAGGCGATGTCATCCCCGGACATGGGGCGCAGCCGGGCGATGAGCAGGGCCGCGTCGTCGTTGGTCCGCTGCCCCGCGGGCAGCAGGGCGGCGAGCAGGGTGTCGCACAACCGCTCCAGTACGACGCTGCCGGGCGGGGTGTGGCCGAGCGCGGCAGTGATGTTGCGGGCGAGATCGCCCATGCCGTGTTCGATGTCGCGGCCGGGTGCCTCCACGAGACCGTCGGTGTAGAGCACGAGCAAGGAGTCTCCGGCCAGGGTGAGTTCGCACGTGTCGAACGGGGGAGTGGCGGCTCCCAGGGGCGGGGCGATGGGGAGTTCGGGGAAGGCCACGGTGCCGTCGGCGCGGACCACGGCGGGCGACGGGTGTCCGGCGCGGGCGAGGGAGCAGATCTGGCTGGTGGGGTCGTACTCGGCATACAGGCAGGTGGCGTAGAAGTCGTCGCCGAGCCCGCTGACGAGGTCGTTGAGGTGGGACAGCAGCTCGTCCGGGGACATCTCGAGGTCGGCCAGGGTGCGGACGGCAGTGCGCAGCCGCCCCATGGTGGCGGCCTCGGACAGGCCGTGCCCCATGACGTCCCCGATGACGAGGGCGACCCGGCCGCCCGAGAGCGGGATGAGGTCGTACCAGTCGCCGCCGACCTCCGCGCTCTCGCTGACCGGCAGATAGCG
Source organism: Streptomyces violaceusniger (assembly GCA_005405945.1). Lineage (GTDB taxonomy): Bacteria > Actinomycetota > Actinomycetes > Streptomycetales > Streptomycetaceae > Streptomyces > Streptomyces violaceusniger. The sequence continues at coordinate 344,699 of BJHW01000001.1, read as the reverse complement.
TGCCGAGGCGGTGACGGTGGGCAGGGCGGGCAGGCTGCGGGGGAGCAGCTCGCGCTGGAGTTCCTGGGCGTGGCGGTGCTCGGCGTCGTAAAGGCGGGCCCGCGCCAGAGCCTGGGCGAGGAGCCCGCTGAGGGCGGTGAGCAGCGTGCGCTCCTCGCCGGTGAGGACGCGGGGATGGCCGAAGGAAACCGAGCAGTAGCCGATCGGCTCACCCGAGACGATCAGCGGGAGGAACGCCCAGGCGTTCTTCCCGGAGGCCGCGGGCAGATGGCCGAGTTCGGGAAAGCGCTCGACGAACTCCTCCGGTGAGGCGATGAAGAGGGGAACGGCCGAGCGGAGCGCCTCGGTCAGTGGGTTGGTGCGCGGATGCCCGGGCGCCTCCAGCAGCTTGACGAAGTCGTGGGTGTACCCCCGGGAGCCCACCGTCTCGAAGTACGCCCCCTTGACGCGCTGGACCAGCAACCCGGTGGCCCCGAACAGCGGCAGCGCACGGTCGGCGAACGCGTCGACGACGGCCTGCACGGTGGCCGCCGCGGCAAGGGCGCCGGCCAGCTCCTCCAGCCGGTTGGCCCGCTGGCCGAGAGCCCGCTCGGCGTCGCGTTCGCGGGTGGCGTCGCTGATGTGGACGCTCAGGCCATCGGGGACCGGGTCCAGCCGGATGTGGTGGGAGTCCGCGGCGGTGGGCCACCGTGTGTCGAATCCCAGGGGCAGGCCGTCGGCGACGGCTTGCCAGCACGCCGCCTCCAGCCCCAGCGCGCGCAGCTCGGGCACCGCCTCCCACAGCACCGCGCCGAGCGGCGGGGGCGAGGGGGCGAGCAGATGCTCGGCCTCCTGGCTGAGATAGCTGACGCACCCGGCGCGGTCGAGGGTGAGGACGCCTTCCGCCGCGGGAGCCGGTACGGGTTCGGAGGGCGAGGCGGCATGGCGGCCCGTGATGTCCTGAAGGGTGCCGACCATGCGGTACGGGGCGCCGTCCTCCCCGAGGAGCGTACGGCCACGGGCCTCGACCCACCGGTAGCGTCCGTCCGGCCGGCGCACCCGGTACTCGACGCCGAAGGGGCTCCCCGTACGGATCGCCCGTTCGCCGGCGGCGAGTACGCCCGGCAGATCCTCCGGGTGTACGCGGCTCATCCATGCCTCGAAGCGGCCGTCGTACGGGCCCGGGGCGGCGCTGAGGATCGCCAGCGCGGTGTCGTCCCAGGTCATGGCGCCGGTGGCGAAATCCCAGGTCCAGGCGCCGATGCCGGTCCCGGTCCGGCTCCGCTGGAGGCGGGAGTGCGAGAGCGGGGCCCATGCGGCGGCCACGCCGCCCGGAACGGCCGGTCTGCTCAGCCGGTCCGAGGCCCATCGGGCCACGGCCCGCAACAGGGACCGCTCCCGCGCCCCCGGTCCGTCCGGGGTGGTGACGAGGACGGACAGCGCCCCCTGTGGCCCTCCCGGTGTGGTGATGGGGGCGGCGGTGAGCCCGGTGCCGACGGAGAAGGTCCGGGGCCGTTCCCCGCTTCCGGCGTCGGAGGGCAGCGGGCTCCAGGCGGCCGTGTCGCCGCACAGCGCGAGGGCGGGGGCGACCCGCTCCTCGCAGCGGATGCTCTGCCACGCCTCGGCCTGCGCTTCGGAGAGCCCGCTGTGGGCCGCGAGGTAGAGGTGTCCGCTTCCGGGACCGCCCAGGTGGACCATGCCGCCCAGCCCTGCGAGTCCCGCCACCGCCTGGTCGAGGGCGATGCGGAGCGCCTTGCGGCCACCGGTCTCGTCGCCCACGGCCCTGAGCAGGTCGAGCCGACCCCCGTAAGGGCGCTCGCCACTCATCGCTCACCTGCCACCTGCGCGATCTCCCAGTGCCCGGGAAATGGCTGCACACTGTAGAGCGGCATATGGTACAAACACCACAATATTGATGATAGGCCCTACTGTGCCACCGAGCGGAGGGCGGTGCGCAGTGTGGCTGTGGCGAGGGTGATAGGGCCCGCCGCCTGGGTTCCGCGCCCGGGCGTTGAGCAGGAGTCGATGCGCAGGCAGCAGGCGTAGAGCACGAGCAGCAGCGCGTATGTCCGCTTGTGGTACGTCGAGGCCCGGTGGTGGTCGCGGGCGGTGACCAGCAGGGTGGTCCACTCTTCCTCGGTGTAGCCGGGGGTGGGTGAGTAGTCCGGATCGATGCAGCCGGCAGCTCGCCGGTTTCTGGGCCGGGGACGGGGCGGCGCAGCTGAAGCAGAAGACCACCGGGTCGTCGCCGGCAGCGGTGACGACGCCCTGAGCCAGGGCCCGCCGCGTGCAGCGGGGGCAGTCGCTGATCTGACAGTGATCTCGCGGGTGGGTGTATCCCTGGAGGATGCGGTATCCCGATGGGGGTGGCTTGACCGCGAAGCAGCGGGCCCGGCGGGAGCAAGTGCGGTGTGAGGCTGCCGGGTTATTCGCGCACGGGGTGACACCGCCGCAGGTCGCGCGGCGGTTACGGGTCTCACGCAAGTGCGCTTATGCCTGGCATGCCCGCTGGTGGAACAGCGGTGTTGAGGCCCTGCGGAGCAAAGGGCCGTCCGGGTGTCCGTCACGGATGAAGCCGGAGTGGCGGGCCTGGCCGGCGGCGGAGCTGGAGAAGGGGCCGGCCGCGCACGGCTGGACGGAGGACCAGCGGTGGACCTGGCCCGGGTGGCCACGGTGATCGCCCGGCGCTTCCACGTGCGCTTCAGTTCGGCGCAGACCTGGCGCATTCTGCACCAGATGGGTTTTTCGGTACAGGCCCGGTGCGGCGGGCCGCCGAGCGTGACGAGAAGGCCGTGGCCACGTGGATCAAGGAGACGTGGCCGCAGGTGGAAAGACGGTGAGGGACCAGGACGCCTGGCTGTGCTTCGCGGACGAGGCAGGGCAGCTGCTGCGGCCGCCGAAGGCGTGCACCTGGTCCCGCCGTGGCTGTCCGCCCCTGGTCCGGGTCCGGGCGGCCGACTCGGGCCGTATCTCCATGGCGGGCCTGGTCTGCCGCAAGGCCGGTCAGCGCACCCGGCTGGTTGGAAGCGGCCGTGGCTGACGGTCTTCCGCTTCCCACGTCGACTCGCAGTCGGTCAAGGGCTTCAGGTAAGCAAGGCAACTCGCGGCTTGGCTGGGGCGCAGCTCGTGGCCGCAGCGTCAGCCCCGCCGGACCGCCCCGAGCTGGGCCCGGTGCAGGTCCGGGGCGGTGAATCGCTGCGCCACCGCGCGCAGGACGCGAGCCATCGCCTGGGCGGGTGGGGTGGCGGGGCGTGCCGCGGCGCGTGCGAGGAGGATGCGGCGGGTGGGGGCCGGGACGTCGGAGGCGAACGGCAGGAGGCGTACGTCGCTGCGTCGGCTGGTGAGGGCCAGGCGGGGTGCGAGCGCGATGCCGAGACCGGCGGCGACCATGGCCTGCGCCTCCTGGTAGTCGTGCGATGAGTAGGCGATGCGCGGCTCGAATCCCGCCTGGCGACAGCTTCGGCGCAGGACGTCGGCGACGGGGTGGTTGTCGGCGCGGATGATCCACTCCTGGTCGGCGAGGTCGCCGAGGCGCACGGAGGGATGTGTGCGCAGGGGTGAGTCGGCAGGGACGACCAGCACCGTGGGGTCGTCCAGCAGGTGGGTGAGGGAGAGCGCCGGATCGTCGTGGCGGTTCCATTCGTAGTCCCAGAGCAGCCCCTGCTCCACCTCGCCGGTGTGCAGCATCTCCCTGAGCTCCGCGAGGACTCCGGCGCGTACCTCGATGCGGATGCCGGCGTGGCGGCGTCGGAAACGCGTGAGCGCCAGCGGCAGCAGGGATGCGCTCGCCGTGGGGAAGGAACCGAGCCGCAAGGTGCCCTGGTCGAGGGCGGTGAAGGAGTCCAGGTCGGCCTGGGCGGCACGGAGCTCCCGGCGGATGGCCTGACCGCGTTCGGCCAGCGCGGCACCTGGCGGGGTGGGGCGGATACCGCGTGGCAGCCGCTCGATGAGGGGCTGCCCTGCCTCCTGCTCCAGTAGGGACATCTGCTGGGAGGCGGCGGAGGTGGTCATGCCGAGGGCTTCCGCCGCGGCAGTGAGTGATCCGCGTTCGGTGGCCTCGGTGAGCAGCAGCAGGCGACGCACATTGAGCATGCCGTCGACTTTAGCTGAGCTAAACCCAGGTGAAGCGAACTGCGATTGTTCCGAAGTCATGCCTCTGCGAAGGTCTCCGCAATCGCCGAGCGGTTCACCGGCCCGCAATGCGCCCGTAACCGCTGCCTCGGCCCTTTTCCCTACCTCCGTTGACCCAGGAAGAGCCTCAGACGTGCACATTCCCGCGACCCTGGTGCGTGGCGGCACAAGCAAGTGCTGGCTGTTCAACCAGGTCGAAGTCCCGACCGACCGTGGCGACCTCGAAAGGCTGCTGGTCGCCGCGTACGGCGCCACCGATCCCGTGGAGCTGGACGGTGTGGGCGGGGCGACCCCCACCACCTCGAAAGCGGCCGTGGTCAGCGCCTCACCCGAGCCCGGCGTCGACGTCGACTACCTGTTCGCCCAAGTCGGCATCGGGACGGGCTCGGTGGAGTGGACGAGCAACTGCGGCAACTGCGCCACCGGCGTCGCCCTGTACGCGGTGACCAAAGGAATGGTTCCGGTCACCGGCGACCGGACGCGCGTGGTGATGCGCAACACCAATACCGGCGCGGTCCTCGAAGGGATCGTCGACACCCCCGGAGGCGTGGTACACCACTTCGGCCGCCAGACGGTACCCGGCACCCGTGCCGGCGGGGTCGCGGTCGGCCTCACCTTCCGCAACCCCGCCGGTACCACTGCCTTACTGCTCCCCACCGGCCAGGCCGCCCAGGACCTGCGGGTCGGCGACGCCGAGCCGGTACGCGTGAGCATGGTGACCGCAGGAGCTCCGGTCGTCCTCGTCGACGCCGCCAGTGCCGGGCGTACCGGTGCCGAGTCACTGGAGCGGATGAGCGCAGACGTCCCCTGGCTGCGCACCGTCCGTCATACCGCCGCGCCCCTGATGGGGCTGCTCCAGCCGGGCGAGGAACCGGGCGACGCGGTGCCCAAGGTGGGCCTGGTCGGCCCGTCGGTGCCGTACACCACCACCCTCGGTGAACCGATCGATGCCGAGGACTACGACGTGTCGGTGCGCATGCTCACCATGAACGCCCCGCACCCCGCGATCGGCCTGACCTCTGCCGTCGCCGTCGCGGCGGCCGGGCTGCTGGAGGAGTCCGTGGTCTCCCGGACCACGGGCGGCCCGACCGACGAGTGGTTGCGCCTCGGCACGCCCGCCGGCGTCGTGGCGGTCCGCTGCACCGATGTAAAGGACGGTCTGCCGCACCGGGTCACCGTGCAGCGCGCGGCCCGTCTGCTCGCCGACGCCCGCATCTACGTACCGGAAGCAGGCAGCCCGCAAGCCGCCTGAGCCGCGACGAACATCACCTCGGTCAGGCCGGCTCCCAGCCGTCCGCCCCCGGATACCCTCGCGCCCTCGGGGCGCGCCCCCCCCGTCCCCACTGCACCAAGGACAAAGATGTCTGCTGAAGTGATCTCCATAGGCGCGCTGCTGGTGATGTTCGTGGTCGGCACCGTGCTGCCGATCAACCTGGGCATCCTCGCCTTCGTCGCCACCTTCATGGTCGGCACCGCCTCGCTCGGCCTCACCGAGGACGAGATCTTCGAGGGGTTCCCGGCCAAGCTCTTCGTCACCATCGTCGGAGTCACCTACCTGTTCTCCGTCGCCCGCCGCAACGGCACCATCGACTGGCTCGTCGCGGCCGGGGTGCGGCTGGTACGCGGCAAGGTCCAGCTCATCCCCTGGGTACTGTTCCTCGTGGCCGCCCTGCTGACGGCGTTCGGTACGTTCACCCCGGCCGCAGTCGCGATCCTCGCGCCGATCGGCATGAACTTCGCCTACCGCTACAAGCTCAACCCGCTCGTCGTCGGCATGATGGTGATCAGCGGCGGGCACGCGGGCGCGTTCTCCCCGCTGGCCGTCTCCGGTGCGCTGGTGCTCGGCCTCGTCGACAAGACCGATCTGCAGGTCTCCGCCGTGGCGCTGTTCAGCGCCAGCTTCGTGATCAACCTGGTGCTCTCGCTCCTCACCTACGCCCTGCTCGCCAAGCGTCCCGCCCCGCTGGTCGAGGGTGCCGCGGAGGCAGCCGACGACGAGGACGTCGCCGTCTCCGGCAGGCCCGATTGGCGGCAGTGGCTCACCCTCGCCTCTCTGGTGGCCCTCGTCGTCGGCGCGCTCGGCTTCCACTTGGAGATCGGCTTCCTTGCGCTGGCTGCCGGCGCCCTGCTGGCCCTGGTGGACATGAAGCGGCAGGAGAAGGCCGTGGACGGTGTCAGCTGGTCCACCCTGCTTCTGGTCGCGGGCATGATGACGTACATCGCGATGCTGGAGAAGGCCGGCATCATCGAGGGGATCTCCGAACATGCCGCCAACCTGGGCGCCCCGCTCGTCGTCGCCCTGCTGCTGTGCTTCACCGTGGCCATCACCTCCGCCTTCGCCTCCTCCACCGCGATCCTCACAGCGATCATCCCCATCGCCGTACCGCTGCTGCTCTCCAGCCACCTCAGCAGCGCCGGACTGATCGCCGCGCTCGCCGTCTCCACGACGATCGTCGACACCTCTCCCTTCTCGACCAACGGAGCACTCGTCCTCAGCAACGCCCGTGGGGTGGACACCCGCCGCTTCTACCGCCAGGTCATCGGCTACACCGGCGGAATCGTCGCCCTCGGCCCCGTCGTCGCCTGGGGCGCCCTGGTCCTGCCCTGGTCATAGCGCAGAAGACCGACGACGGACAGCGGAGGGCGCCGAGCTGGACCACCCACGGTGCCCTCCGTGCTGATTTACGTGTGCAGGACCAGGGGGATACAGAGGCAGTCGGCGACGGGCAGCGTGTATCGAAGCGACGCTTTCGACGCAATGCGGGTAAGGCCCTCACTCGGAGGTCAAGCGACCGCCGCTTCCGCATCGGGACTATCGCACCCGACCCCGCCCGCCGTCGCGTGCCGTCCCCGCGGCGGGAGGAGGCTGGACGCCGCAATTGTGCGGCAGCCCCCAAGGCATGCTCCGCCGACGCGCGGGCCTACGCCTTGCGCCCTATGCCTCCGATGGCGACGACCTCTCCGGGGGCGGCGCCCGCGCCTGGCTCGGGCCGCCACTCGGCCAGTGGTACGACACCGGGCTTCAGCAGTTCCAGACCCTCGAAGAAGCCGGCCAGCCGCTCCGGACTGCGCAAGTGGTAGGGGACCGCACCGCTGTCGTTGTAACGGCGAGTGGCCTCGGCGTTGGCTTTGTTGGTGTCCACACTGTCGTTGAACGCCAGATAGCTGCCGGGCGGCAGCGCCCGCAGTATCGTGCCCACGATCGTACGGGCCTCGTCGTAGTCGGATATGTGTCCCGAGACCTGCATCAGGGTCAGGGCGACCGGCTGGCTGAGGTCCAGGGTCTTGGCCGCTTCACGCAGGATGGTGTCGGGGTCGTGCAGATCGGCGTCGATGTAGTCGGTGGCGCCCTGCGGGGCGCTGGTGAGCAGGGCGCGGGCGTGGGCCAGCACCAGGGGGTCGTTGTCGACGTAGACGATGCGTGCCTCGGGGGCCACCCGCTGGGCGATCTGGTGGGTGTTGTCGGCCGTCGGCAGGCCGGTGCCGATGTCGAGGAACTGCCGGATCCCTTCCTCGCCCGCCAGATACCTCACGGCCCGGCCGAGGAAGGCGCGCGAGTCGCGGGCGAGATCGGTGATGCCGGGGAAGACCTCGCGGAAGGCGTCGCCTGCCACGTGGTCGATGGGGTAATTGTCCTTCCCGCCCAGCCAGTAGTTCCAGATCCGGGCGGAATGCGGCACCGTCGTGTCGATCATCGCTAACGGGTCCGTGGCGGGGGCGGACGAGTGCTCGGTCACTGGGCAACCTCCTGAGTGCGTACACATTGTTGGCCTTGGGACACAACGTAGAGTCACCGGCCCTCCGCCGGGTGGCAATTGACCAAGGCAATGGCCTCAGTTCGTCTCCGAGTTCGGTGTACTCGGGGCTGGAGATGTGGCCAGGCGCGGTTTCTGCCGGGTTCGGCGTCTTGGCCGGAGGGAGTGGATCGGCACCGAAGGAGCCGGGCCCTGCATGGTGTGGCCAGGCCCTCCTCGCGCGGGAGCCGCACAGTGGAGCTGGCGATCGGCGAAGCGCTTCTGCAGAGCCCGTCCGGAGGGGATGCGGTCGCCGGGCCTGAGCTCGCCGTGCGAGTTCGGCTACCCGGTCCTGTGCGAGGTCGTCGACCGCAACGTGTCGACCATCGGATGCGGCTCTCCGACCGGTGCTCTGGCCCAGTACGTACTGGTGTGTCTGGCCAAGGGAGCGGAATGCCACCCCGCCTTCAGCGGGAGCGGCGCGTGGATCGTTCACCTCCTTCCCAAGGAACTCGCCCGGCGTGGACAAGTTCGCGGAGACCGAGTTCGAGTTGGACGACGACGGCCTGCCGGTCATCGCGAACGCATCCGCCACTTTGCACTGCAGTCGGCATGCGACGTACGACGGCGGCGACCACACGATCCTTACCGGGCGGGTCGATCGCGCCGATCTTGGAGTGGACAGTCCGGCGGTGTACTTCCGGCGAAACTTCCACACGCCCGCTACGCGGTCCGCTCCGGAGTGGAGAGCGCCATCAACGAGCTTGCCCATGGACACGGGATGCGCCGCTGCCGATACCGCGGTCAGCTGAAGCCCACCTGCAACACGTACGCACGGCCATCGCCGTGAACATGGAGCGACTCAGTGGCCGGTCAGTCCTCGCTGGAAGGTTGATCGATATGCCGGACCTCTGTCGAGGTCGGCGGCGTGTCCGGGGCGATTGCCGTTGGTGGCGCTGCGCATCCGCGGATACGCGAAGCGGGCGCCCCGCCCGCTGAGCGGCACCCGGACCGTGACCGGTCGTTCACAGCCGCTTCTTCTGGGGGCCGCGTCCCCGCCTCGTGTGCACCCTCCAGGGTCTGCCCGCAGCCTTCGCCCTGACCCGAGCCAAAGCCCGCGCAACACTGCTGGACCTGTGCTCACCGCCGAAACCCCCACCTCCTCGCCGCCCGGCCCGGCCAGACGTTGATCGGCGACAAGCACCACTCCGGCCGCACCGCCGAACAGGAACGCGCCCAGCAGGGCATCCAGTTGCTGCGGCCGACCCGCGAGGGCGAACGGCAGCGGCCCGGCGGAACCCTGTTCACGCCGTTGCGGCAGGTCATCGAGTCGGTCAACGAGACCTCCAAGGGGCAACTCGACCTCGAACAGCACCGAGCGCGCACGCCTGGAGGTGTCATCGCCCGTGTCATGCAGCGAATACTCGCACTGACCGCCGTGATCTGGCACGACGACCACACCGCACGAGACACCCTCCGTTCGCTCACCCCCTACGATCGCGACCCTTGGAACCGGTCATCTTGGAACGGAAGCTGTACTGGCCGGAGTGGGCCGCTTCGACGACGGCCGTGGAGCGCGGGCTCGTCATCGCGGATGACCTGGCCGCGGTCCGTACACGACCACCAGTCCGTTGTCGGCGTCGACCTCGACCCGGTCGCCGGTCGTGATCTTGGCGACCGGGTCGTCGTCGAACTCGGTCACGGTGGGGACGCGGGTCACGATCGCGCCGAGGGCGGCCTTCGTGGTCAGGTTGGTGAAGACCATCGCCAGCGGAGCGGTGCCCATCAGACGGGTCGACTGGAAGAAGCCGGACCAGCCCGAGGAACCCTTCGCTCCCGGGAAGACCAGCACCTTGCCGGTGAAGCAGACCCCGTAGAGCTCGTGTCTGCGCTCGATGATGGTGCCGGTGGCCGGCTCGATCCCGCCCCAGCCGGAGATGGTCTCGTGGGAGACCAGGGCCCGGCCCGCCACGCGCCCCGGGACGATGCCGCGGCCGCGGAGCACGAGCCGGGTCCCCGCGACGCTGGTCATCGGACCACCGCCGCGGGCGTCAGCGAGCCACGCCAGCGACCGGTCACGGCGGCATCGACGCACTCCTCGGTGGTGCCGAACCAGGCTTCGATGCCGAGGATCGCCGGAAGGTAGTGCGCCTGCTTGGCCGAGTCCGTGGCGAACACCTTGGTGCCGGTTGGCGCGACCCGCGACATGGCCGGGCAGGAGTCGGTCAGGACCCGGCCCCCGGCGCGCTCGATGGTGGCCGTCCACCCGTTGCGGTCCGAGACGGCACGCAGTGCGCGCGGCGTCATGACCCACAGTTCGGTCCCGGCCGACAGCGTGCGGCCTTCGAGTGCCCGCGCGACCCGGCCGATCTGCTCGAGCGAGGCGTGCGGGCAGCCGATCAGCACGAAGTCGATATCTTCGCTGTTCCCGATGGAGTTGAGCGAGTCGTAGATCGCGCGGCGCTCCGCCTCGCCGTAGCGCAGCGGCTCGGGCGGGGCGGCGCCGCCGAAGGCCGCCTCCAGCGTCGGCGCATCGGGGGTGCGTCCCGGGATGTGGTACATCTCGACGCCGCCCGAGGAGGCGGCGGCCGCTCCGAAGTGCTTCAGGTCCGCCAGGTCGGGCTGGCCGAGGTCGCCGACCATGACCGGACGCGCTTCCTGAACCGCGTCGCCGACGAAGTAGCCGAACATGCCCCAGTCCTGAAATCCGGTCATCCGCAACCCGGACTCGATCAGATGGGTTCCGTAGCGGTTTTCCACCAGGTGGTTGCCCCAGCAGGGGATCCGGCCCGTGATGCTCGCCGACCCGGTCGAGGCGCCCCCTTCGCAGTTGGTGCGCGCGCCGAGGACCGAGTTGGCGTAGACCACCGCCGAGGACTCCATCCAGGCGATGTGCTCGCCGTAGGTCGGCAGATTGCCCACCTGGTACGGGGTGCATGTGGCCAGGACGTTGACGCCCTTGGAACTGTAGAACGACTCGGCGTCGGCCTGGAGCTCGATGTTGCGCTCGGAGTACGGCATGATCCCCAGCGCGTCGTCGCCGAAGCCGTGCTGGAGCTGGCAGGTCGGCACCTTCATCGGCGGCACCTCGATGTCGTCGTCGCAGTCGAGGCTGATCACCGCGAACGCCTTCGACCAGCCGCCCTCCTCGAACAGCTTCGTCTTGGCCGGTGAGGGCTGGGTGTTGGTCCCCGCCACGTTGCGGGTCTCGCACAGGTGCGCGGCACCGAGTGCGTCGGCGTATCTGATGAGCAGGTCCATCGCCGCCGCGACGGCATCGCCGTCACGACCGTCGCGCATGGCCTTCTCCTCGTCCGTCAGCGTGACCATCGACTCCTCCTCAGCCCTCGACGTTCTCGCGGACGCGGTCGCGCAGCGCTGTCAGATCGACCCGGTGGACGTCCTCGCCCAGGGTCAGATCGAGGGCGTGAGCGGCGGCGAGGCCCATCGCCGAGCAGGGACCCATCACCCGGACACTCGAGAGCGCGGCGGCGTCCCCGTCGACACAGCGGCCCGCGGCCACGAGGTTGCGCGCCCGCGGCGAGAGCATGCTGCGCAGCGGGACGTAGTGGACGTGATCGGGGCCGAAGGTCTCCCAGACATAGCCCTCGACCCGGTCGTGCAGCTCGACCGGCCAGGCCGTCCGGGCGACGGCGTCCTCGAACCTCGTCTCTCCCCGCACCTCGTCGAGGGTCAGCCGGTGGGCTGCGGCGAGCCAGCGGGTCTGCCGGCGCCCCGGGAACCCATAGGCGCGGACCCGGGCGTTCCGGAACGCCGCCGGGAACTCCCGCCGGAGGAACTCCACGACCCGGTCCGCCTGGGCGCGGCCCCGCAGTTGCGCGTCGGCGGCCTCGACCGCGCCCAAGGGGGCCTCGACGTGGGTCATGTTCATCACCGCCGTGTCGCGGCCCGGGAAGAAGAACGCCAGCCCGTCACGGCGGACCAGGCCGTACTGGGCGGCCTTCTCATCGACCCGGGCCACCAGCTCGACGGGCTCCGGCTTGCCGGACTCGTCCAGTCCCTCCAGCCGGATCTGCTGGGAACCCCAGACGGTACGGTCCGGGACCTGGCAGGGCAGCCCCGCCTCCCAGGCGAGCGCCGCGTCGCCGGTCGCGTCGACGACACCGCGGGCGGTGACGCTCACCGGGCCGAAGCGCGTGGCGAAGTCGACCCGCTCGATGACGCCGCCCTCGATCCCGACGCCGCTGACGGAGGCGCCGAGGACCACTCGGATGCCGAGCTCGTCCACGATGTTCTCGAACCAGCGGCCGAGGGCGACCTCGTCGTAGGTCACCGTCTGGGTGTGGGTGCGGTTGTAGTGGAGGTCGTCGGTCTTCTCCAGCGCCTCGAAGAGCTCGCCGAAGATCCCGTGGGTGAGCTGGCGGTAGTCGGGCGCGTTGCCGTAGATCCCGCAGAAGAGTCCGATCATCGAATTGACGCACTGGCCGCCGAGGACCGGGAGCGCGTCGACGAGGACGACATCGCGGCCGAGGCGGCGCGCCTGGATGGCCGCCGAGAGCCCGGCGATGCCGGCGCCGACGACGAGGATGTCGGCGTCGAGCCGTTCGGCTGGAGCGTCGGCCGGCTTGGTGACCGTGTGGACGACGAGATCGGACAGGGGGTGGGGCATGGTGTGGTCTTCTCCCGGAAGGTGGTTGGTCAGTTGGCGGCGGCCCGGCGCAGTGTGGCGCCCCGGTCGAGCGGCTCCACGGCTCCGGCGTACACACCGAGCCAGGAGCCGGGCCGCGCCGGCCAGGTCCGCGGCGCGCGTGTTTCGGCGTACGCCTCGATCCGGCGGGTCAGCTCCTCGGCGTCGATCAGGAGGTCGACGGTCCGGTTCGGAACGTCGATCGCGATCTCGTCACCGGTGCGGACGGTCCCCAGCGGGCCCGGCACGCCTCCCTCCGGCGAGATCTCGCCGACGACGATGCCCTTGTTGACGAGGCCCGAGAGCTGCCCGTCGGTCACGAACGCCACCCGCTCGCTCAGGCCCGCGCCACCCAGCGCGAAGACCACGTTGGAGGCCATGCCCATCCCCGGTGTGCCGGTGACGCCAAGACCCCGCAGCACAAGGACCTCGCCCGGCAGCACCTCGCCGCGCTCGATCGCCTCGGTGGCCTTGGGCGCGGACTCGAAGACGCGCGCCGTACCGCGGAAGGTGCGGGCCCGGTTCTCGGTGACCGACAGCTTCACGATTCCGGTGTCGGGGCACAGGTTGCCGCGCATCACGACGATGGTGGACTCGGGGCGCATCGGCTCGGCGCGGATCACCTCCGCGTCGACGGGGGCACCGGCGACGACCTCGGCCATCGACGCGCCCGAGACCGTCATGGCCGAGCCGTCGATCCTGTCGCCGAGCTGCCGGAGCACACCGCGAGTGCCGCCCGCGGCGTCGAACTCGTCGATCGTCGTGGGCCCGTTGGGCTGGACCGCCGCTATCGGCCCGACGTCCCGCCCGATCTCCTCGAAGAGCCGGTGAACATCGATGTCGTACGGCGACTCCGCGGCGATCGCCTCCAGATGCTTGACCGCGTTGATCGAGCCGCTGACCGCGATGACCGCCGTCACCGCGTTGCGGAACGCGGTGGGCGTCATCACCGTGCTGGGGCGCCGGTCTGCCTCGACTGCCGCCATGACGGCCGGCCCCGCGGCCCGCGCGGCCGCCCACATCGTCTCGCTGTTGGCCTGGGTGGGGGCCGAGCCGGGCAGCGCCATGCCGAGCGCCTCGGCGACGATGTGCATGGTGTTGGCGGTGCCCATCCCCTGGCAGACACCGGGGCCGGTGATGGCGCGGTCGGACATCCGGCACAGGTCGTCGAAGCCGATGGCGCCCGCGGCGAGCTTGCCGGCATCGGCGAAGACCTCCTCGATGTCGACGCGGCGGCCGTTGTCGAGGACACCGCAGCTCTGGTAGCCGCAGGCGACGATCACGGTGGGGACGTCGGTCCGAGCGGCCGCCATCAGCTGGCCGGGCGTCGTCTTGTCGCACGACGCTAGGCAGATCATCCCGTCGAGCTTCGCGCCCTCGACAACCGCCTCGATGTCGTAGGACACCAGGTCGCGGCCCGAGAGCACATAGCCGCCACCCCGGCCGGCGGCCATGATGAAGTCGGTCGGCGCGACGGTGCGGATCTCGAAGCCCAGCCCGCCGGCGTCGTACACCGACCGGCGGACGGCCTCCGCGACCTTGTCGAGATGGGCGAAGCACGGCGCGAGTCCGGAAGAGGAGTTGACAATGGCGATCTTGGGCCGACGGATCTCCTCGTCGTCGTAGCCCAGCGCCTTCCACTGGGTACGCGTCGTCGCCCAGCGAGACGACCCGACCGGATGGTTGCTGCGCGGTTCGGTGGACACCTCTACACTCCTTCCCCGTTCTTCGTGGTTGCTTCCGGGGCGGAGGCGTTTGTCAGGAGGAGGGCCGCCGTCTTCACCGGCGCCACGCCGGTCGTGGGCGCTTCCACGGACAGCGCCCCCTCCGCCCCGGCCGGCAGCCGGCGCTGGACCCGGCCGAGCACGAAGAGCACCAGCACCATCACGGCTGGGCAGGCCGCGAACATGGTGAACGCGCCGTGTGCCCCGAGACCGGCGTCGAGGATGACGCCGCCGAGCCAGGGGCCGACCATGGCGCCGACCTTGGCGACCGAGGAGGCCCAGGCGGCGCCGTTGGCGCGGATGCCCGTCGGGTAGAAGGTGCCGGCGATGCTGGTGATACCGCCATGACCTCCGTTGACGAACATCTTGGTGCCGATGACGAAGGCGACGTAGACGGCCGGGCCGAGAACTCCCGTTCCCAGTGTCAGCATGCAGACGACGGCCGCGAGCGGCATCCACAGGATGATGCCCGCCCCTTGCGGTCCACGAACCGGCTGATGCACAGCTGCGCCACGGCGCCCGCGACGCTCGCCAGGGCGGCGATGGTGGCGGCCGCGCTCACGCTGAAGCCCATCTGCTCGTTGATCATCGGGGTCCAGAAGACCAGGAAGTAGATCAGTGCCGAGGAGAGGAGGTAGACCAGCCACAGCAGGGGTGTGATGGCGGCGAGGTGGCCGCGGAAGAGCTGGGTGGGGGTGAACCGCTTCCCCGAGTGCGCCTGCTCCTGGGCCTCGGTGGTGAAGCGGGTCCCGGGCTCGATGGACAGGCCCGGCTGGAGGCGGCGCAGGATGCGGGAAACGCGCTCATCGCTGCCGGGGCGGGCCTTCAGGACCAGGAACTTCACCGACTCGGGCACCAGCGGCAGCACCGCGAGGACGGTGAGCAGGGAGCAGACGCCGCCGACGACGAACACCGATCGCCAGCCGTACTCGGGGATCAGCCAGTTGGAGACGGGACCACCGGCGGCGCCGCCGAGCGTGTAGCCGACCATGATGATGGACACGGCGGTCACCCGGAACCGCTTCGGCGCGTACTCGGCCGCCAGGGCCCAGGTCAGCGGGAGCACCCCGCCGAGGAAGAGCCCGGACACGAACCGCAGGGCGAACAGGTGGGCGTAGGTCTCCGCATAGGCGAAACCGAGCATGAAGAGGCCGAAACCAGCGACGGACGCGACGATGGTGGGACGGCGCCCGATCCGGTCCGCCAGATAACCCATGATCAGTGCGCCGATCATGGTGCCGAAGAGACCGACCGTGGCCAGGGTGCCGAGCTGGGTCCCGGTGAACCCGAAGTCCTTGCGGATGTAGGTGGCGGCGAACGACAGGATCTGGAAGTCGAACCCGTCGAGGAAGGTGATCAGACAGCAGACGGCGTACATCAGCAGCCAGTAGCGGCTCGCACGCTGGCGCTCGACGATCGGGGCCACTTCCACGACGGGTCGGGTGGCGCTCATGGCCGCCTCCTCGCCGGTGAAGTCGGCCACGATGGGGACGCCGGTGACGACCGCAGCTCTGTCAGGGCATGGGGCATGAGGGCTCCTGGGGAAGGGGGCTGTGCCGCGACGCGGCTCTCATCGCGTGCCCCGCACCGTAGGCAGCCCGCTTCACCGGAAGGAATGGCCGGGTCAATAGAGCGTTCGACTGGGTGGCATCAACGATGTTTATGCTCCGAGGCAGGCGGAGGCCCGGACCATCAGGTCGCGCAGCCAGCTGTGTGCCGGGTCCTCGTCGTGGCTCGCGTCCCACCAGAGATGCTCTTCCAGCGGATCGAGCGGTACCGGGCAGGTGAGCGTGCGCAGCCCGCGCGCGGACGCGATGGGTGCGGCGAGCCGCTCAGGAACGAGCGCCACCCGCCGCGTTCCGGTGATGAAGTCGGGTACGGCCCGGTAGCTCTCCACGCGTACGGCGATGCGTGGCCGGATACCCAGGGCGGTCAGCTGCCGGGTCGCCGGAGCGGCCGACGGGTAGCCCTCGTCCCGGTGGTAGGGCACCACCCACGGCAGCCGTGCCAGGTCCTCGATGCCGAACGACTCGGCCTCGCACAGCGGATTGCCGGCGGACGCGACGCAGACCCACCGGTCGTGGAAGAGGGGAGCCGACTCGACCCCCGGGGTGCGGAAGTGGCCGAGCGGCGGGGAGACCATGGCGTCGACGAGCCGGATCGCGTCGCCCGCGCCACTGCCCAGGGTCTCCCTGATGAGCTGGAGGTGGAGCGCCGCATGCGGCGCCTCGTGGTCGAACAGCCGGGACAGCGGGGGCCCAGGACCGTCGCCGGGTAGTCGGCCATCAGCAGGGTGAACTCCCGCTCGGTGGTCGCGGGGTCGAACGCCCTGCCGGTCGCGAAGAGCCTTTCGGCGGCCGCGCACACCGTCTCGACCTGACCGGCCAGCTGCGCGGCGAGCGGCGTCAGGACGTAGGCACCGTGTACCCGGGCGAGCAGCTCGTCCCCGAAGTGCCGGCGCAGCCGGGACAGCGCCGCGCTGACGGCGGGCTGGGTGACGCCGAGGTTCCGGGCGGCCCGGGTGACGTTCCGCTCGCGCAGCAGCGCTCGGAGCGTCACCAGGAGGTTGAGGTCGAGGTTCGCGAGGTGCGTGGGGCGGGGCTGCCGTGGGCTCATGGGCTCGGGATTCTGCCGCAGCTGGGTTGCTCCCGGCAGACCTTCCGTGAGCAGATTCCCGGACTGCTGAAGCCTCATCAGCGCCGCACTGTGCGTCTCGCCGGGCAGATAGCGCAGGTGGCGCGGGAGTTATGTGGCCGGGCGGCCGCACGCCTGGCCGCTCTGCCGGCCGTGCCCGTCTCCCGCAGCACCGCATTGCGCCATCTGCGACGCCTGCCGCTGCCCACGCAGGCCATCCCACGGGTGATCGGTGTGGACGATTTCGCCCTGCGCCGCCACCGCTGCGCCACGATCGTCACGGGCGCCGAGACCGGACGACGCATCGCGGTCCTGCCCGACCGAGAGATGGCCACCCTGGAGTCCTGGCCGCACGAGCATCCCACTGTCGAGGTCGTGTGCCGGGACGGCTCGGCCACCTACGCCGAGGCCGTCCGCCGCGCCCTGCCCGACGCGGTGCAGGTCAGCGACCGATGGCATCTCTGGCGCAACCTCTGCGACAATGCCCAGCTCGAGGTCCGCGCGCATGCCGGCTGCTGGGCCACCATCAACCCGCCTCGCCCCGGCGGAGTACGCGAGCAGACCACCCGCGAACGCTGGAACAAGATCCACGATCACCGCGGCCAAGGTATCGGCCTGCTCGACTGTTCTCGCCGTCTGGGCCTGGCCCTGAACACCGTCAAACGCCATGCCCGCATGCCCGAACCCCAGGCCCTGCGCCTCACCCCTGCCTACCGGCCCACCCTCGTCGACCCCTGCGGCACTGATGAGGCTTCAGCAGTCCGGGAATCTGCTCACGGATCGATCAGAGCATTTTGTGTACCAGCGCGGTCGGCCGGGGCCGGGTCACACCGGCGAGAATGGCAGGCTCTCCAGATAGCGGACGTCCTCGGACACCACGATCTCGTCGAGAGCCTGGGCAACGGTCTCGAACTCCGGCGAAGGCGATGACGCCAGCGCGGCGAACGCGCGGGCCACATGCCCCTGGTCCTCGATCTCCCAGAGGTTCCATGCCTCGAACAGCGGTCCCACGCGGGTGACCACGCCGTGCCGCAGGCGGATGCCCTGGCTCTCGAACAGGTCGCGCACCAGCGGCATCGTCGCGTTGTACCGCTCCAACGTGGCGAACCCGTACCGCAGGCGCAGTTGGGCGAGCATGTATTCGGCCATGGCAGGACCACTCCCTTGTATCCGTTCCCGGCAGGACCGCCGGACCACTCCGACCCTACGGACGGGAGATTGGACGCGAGAACGCCAGATGTCTTCGTTTCTTTGCCGATCGTCTACGCTTCTCGTATGAAGGCGGTCAATGACACGCTGACGGCGATGTGCGTGGAGAGCTCCGGATACGCGTGGGTCGAGGCGCGCGGGGCGTGGGGCATCTCGTTCAACCTCCACACGACCTGGCTGGTGCTGATCGAGTCGGGAAGCTGCGTGCAGCACGGTTCCAGCGAGCGGCTTGGCCCCGGCGACTGCTTCCTGGTCCAGCCGGGCGCCCGGTTCGAGGTAGCGGACAGACCGGGGCGGCCCCTGGTCAACTTCGAGGACCTCGTCGTCGCAGAGAAGCCGCCCGCCGGGGAACCGGTGACCCGGATCGCCGCAGCCCGCTTCTCCTACCGCGCTGAGGCCGCCGAACCCCTGCTGGCGGCGCTGCCGCCGGTGGCCCGGCTGCGTCTGGACGAGGCGGGCGGGCAGGCCCTGCGGTCCACCTTCGCCCTGCTGGACCTGGAGCGCGATCCCTCCGCAATCGGCGCCGGACAGGTCACGAGCCACTTGGCCGACCTGCTGTTCGTCTACGCGCTGCGGGCATACGCGCTGTCCGAAAGCGGGCGCGCGCACGGCTGGTTCGCCGCACTCGCCGACCCCGGTCTCGCCCCCGCGCTGCATGCCCTGCACGCTGACCTCGCTCACCCGTGGACGGTGGAAGCGCTGGCCCGCCGGGCGGGCATGTCACGGGCGGCGTTCGCCTCCGCCTTCAAGCGCAAGACGGGCCGCTCGCCGATCGACTACGTGACGTACTGGCGCATGTACCGGGCCAAGGCCCTGCTGCGCGACACCAGTCTCAGCCTCACGAAGATCGCGGCTGACGTGGGCTACGACACGGACGCCACCTTCAGCCGGGCGTTCCGCCGCCATGAGGGCGTGGCACCCGGCGCCTGGCGCCGCCGCTCACAACCCCGAACATCTCATAGGCCTTCAGACCATCGAACAATCAGCCCGTCCGCTATCGGACGCAGTTCCCCGGACGGGGAAGCGGGCCTGATACAGCAGCGTATGTGGTGAGCGGGACCGAGGTCGCCCACCCGATGTGACTCCTGGTGGCTGGCCGAGGATCGCCACAGGGGTCGGCCGGGCATGCTCAGTCACACCTGCCCATGGCCGACTGGTCCGGGCATGACGGGCTCGCGCCATCCGCTTGGTCAGCGTCAGCGGGCGGCCGGGCGGTGAGTGACACGTCGTCCGCGTCGTGAGGTTTGCTGTCGCCGTTGCCTTGTTCCGGTCGTGCGGCAGCACAGGCGATCGGACGTCGGGGAAGGCATGGCGGTGGGTGGCCGGGCGATGATGAACCACGACGCGGCCGCGGACACGGCGGCGAGAAGCGGCGAGGCTGCCACTCCCAGACGGGGCTTGCCCTTCCGGCTCACCTGCCGATGACTGAGCGTCACTCTTCTTGCGGCCGGCGAAGGCGGCGCAGGCGGGTATTTCGGCGACTTCGGCGTCGAAGACGAGCTCGCCGGTGGCGGGGTGGGGCATGGCGGTGGGTAGGTGATCTGCTGTCACGTGGTGTCGTCGATGGCGGCGACGGCCCGTTTGATGGAGGGTTCACGCGGCAGGTGTGAGGAGAAGCGGGCAGCTGTCCGGCGGCAGGCGGCGATGACACCGGCGTTGGAGAACTGGGAGTCCGTGCGCAGGACGCGCGGACCGGTGCAGCCGGCCTCGACGGCGGTGGCCATGGCCTCGGCGGCGCATTCCGCGCGATGCTCGCGGCCCTCCGCTCCCCGGAGCTCTGGACCCCGGGCCACCGGCAGGACGTCGCCGTGACGTGCTCGCCCTGCTTGCGGCGTTGGGTCACCGGCAGCCCAGCTCTACTGAGCCGAGGCGATCGATGGTCGCGGTGACGACGTCCCCGGGCCTGGCCGGGACGGCGGCGGTGAGTCCGCCGGAGAGCAGCACGATCTGCCCGGCGGCCAGGCCTTCGTCCTCGGCGGCGAGCTGCCGGACGAGCCAGGCGACCGCGGCTGCCGGGTGGCCCAGCGACGCCGCTCCGGAGGCGGTCGCGACCACCTCACCGTTCTTCTCCAGGAGGACGCCCACCAGGCGCAGGTCGACCCCGGACGTCGTGACCGGCACCCCGACGACGAACCGGCTCGCCGAGGTGTTGTCCGCGACAACGTCGGCCATGGTGAAGCCGTAGTCCATGAATCGGGAGTCGAGGACCTCGATACCGACGGCGACCCCGACGACGCGGCGACGACATCGGCCGCGGTGACGTGCGGGCCTTTGAGGTCCCGACCCAGAGTGAACACGATCTCCGGCTCGCAGCGAGGCTGGATGAGCGCCGAGGTGTGGCCTTCGTCCGGTCGCGTGCCTCGGTGAACCATCTGCAGGTTCCCTCGCGGGGGAAGGTGAAGCCGGACCGGCAGGCGGAGGGCTTGGGCTGGTTCGACGAGAGCGGCCGCCTCGTCGGAGTGGGGCTGGTGCTGCTGCGGCCGCTGCCGAAGCTGAAGCGGTACCTCGCTTATCCGCCCGAGGGGCCGGTCATCGACTGGGCGGCCCCGGATCCGGAGCGGTGGCTGGAGCCGATGTCACATCGTCGTCGAAGGCATCCTCTACGCCGACCGCTACGGCGGCATGCTCGCCCAGCTGCGCGACGACCATCGCGGCCCGACCCACGGCTACTACCTGGACGTGCCGTTCGGCGAAACCCTCGCCCGGCATGCCACCAAGCCGATCGCCGATGACGTCAACGAGGCGCAACTGCGTGACCGGTACCGGCCGCGCGATCTGCTGCCCGGCGGCATCGAGACCGTCATCGGCGCCGACAGCGCCCTGCAGGAGACCGTCGACCGCATCATGCTCGACACCGGCCTGGCCCACCTGCCCGCACTGGACCGCTGACCTGGGCACCGTTGCGACAGATAGTGCGCACAGTGGTGCGTCTATCTGTTGCGCTGGGTGTTGCGACGGAACGCGCAGCAGGCGTGGAGGCGATCCCTCCGCAGCCCCTCGGCCCGCCCCGTACGGGCTTCGGCTCCCTCCCTCCGATCGCCTGCCGACCGCCGAGCCCTCGCAAGCGTCCACGCCCTCGACCCCGCCGGGGCCATCGAAGAAGCCCGGTTCGCGGCGCAGAGCCGCGGTCGCGGGCGTCGTGGCGCTCGCGGTGATCGCGGGTGGCGGGATCGTCCGCCGTAGGGTCCATGGACTGGTCCGGGGGAGATGACGAGAACGCGGGCGGCCGGTCGACCGGCCCTCCCCGAAGGAGAGTCTGAAGCCCGAGACCGGCGGGGCGCTGCCCACCGGCTACAGCGATCTGGACGCGCTGACCAAGGGCTGGCAGCCGGGTCCGCTGGTCGTGCTCGCCGGGCGCGCGGCTATGGGCAAGTCCACCGTCGTTCTGGACTTCACCCGCGCGGCCGCGATCGGCAACGGTCTGGGCGTGGCGCTGGTCTCGCTGGAGATCGGCAGGGGACGAGATCGGCATGCGGGTGCTGTCCGCCGAGACCCGGGTGGGGCTGCACCACCTGCGCGGCGGCATGGTCACCGACGACGACTGCGCGCGCATCGGCCGCCGACTCCGAGCGCTCCCCACAGAACGAGGCGGCCTTGCCGGACTTCTTGTCGGCGAAGCTCCTCCGGCATCCGGCGGCGGTGAGGGCGTCGATCTGCCGTTCGAGCTTCTGGCCGCCGGTGGAGACCCGGGCGCACCCGATCAGCCCGACCCTCTTGAGCACATTGAGCGCGCCAATGTGGTCGGAGCACATTGTGGTTTCCTTCCCCGGGCGACGGCCCGGGGAGAATTCCGCTCCGCACCCTACTTCAGCTCGAGGGGAGGCACATCGGCCGGGGTAAAGCCGAGTGTGCGCCCGTAGAAGGCAAGCTCGGTCTCGAGAGCGGCGATTGTCGTGGTGGCTTTTCGGAAGCCGTGGGACTCCTCGGCGAAGGCCCGGAGAGCGTGGCCGATGCCTTGCGCCTCGAGCTCGTCCGAGAAGGCCCTTGCTTGCGCCGGGGGCACGATGGGGTCGTCCAGCCCCTGAAGCAGCAACACCGGGCAGGTGTCCTTCCCCACATGGCCGATGGGAGACCGCTCCCTGTAGACCCCGGCACACTCCGGCAGCGGTCCGACCAGGCCGTCCAGGTAACGGGATTCGAAGTCATGCAGATGAGCGGCGAGCTGTTCGAGGTCGGCGACGCCGAAGTAGGAGGTCGCCGCCTTGAACACGGGACCGTGCACCGCGGCACCGGTGGTGACAGCGGTCAACGCGGTCCAACCGCCGGCCGAGGGACCGCGGATAGCCAGTCGCCGCTCATCCGCCTCACCGCACTCGGCGAGACGGCGGGCCACGACGATCACATCCGCCACGTCGACGATGCCCCACTTTCGATGGAGCTGTTCGCGGTAGGCGCGACCGTAGCCGCTGGATCCACCGTAGTTCACCGCCACGACGCCGATGCCACGACTGGTGAAGTACGCCTTGGACAGGTCGAGCGTCCCTGTTTCGTGTCCCGTCGGCCCGCCGTGCGCCCACACCACGTACGGCGGGAGTTCACCGTCCGGCGCACACGCGCTCGGATGGGCAGGGGGATAGACCAGCGCGTGTACCACCTGACCCGAGGTGGCGGTGAACTGGGCCGGACAGGGTGTCGGCAGATACGCCGGGGACGGGATGTCCTCCAGCTCGCAACGCAGTTCCTCAGCGGCACCGGTGACGACGTCCACGCATACGACGCAGGGAGGCTTCTGGGGACCACCGGCCAGGCCGACCACGATGTCGTGGTCGGCCGAGAGTACTGGCGAGAACACCGGGTATCCGCAGTCGACACTGGACAGTTCGCCGGTCATCGGATCCAGTAAGCCCAGCCGCTGGTCACCTCGCCCGTGCACCACGGCGAGCCGGCCGTCGGCGAGGGGGGCGAACGGCCGTCCGCCCAGATCCCACAACGGGGCGGCGAACTCCTCGGCCACCGGGTGCAGGTTGCGTGACCGTTCCCCGGTCACATCCACTTCGTGGAGATTCCACCACCCTGAACGGTCGGAGACCGCGTACAGGGTCGTCTCATCGCGCCAACACGGCGCCAGCACCGACTCCGCCTCACCGCCCATGATCTTTCGGCCGCTGATCGGACGACTTCCGTCGGTCGTACCGACACGCAACTCAGTGGCGTCCCACGGCATATGGGGATGGTCCCAGCAAACCCAGGCCAGCTGTCGACCGTCCGGGGACGGGGTCGGAAAGGCGAAGAAGTCCGCTCCGCTGGCCACCTCACGGATGGCCTCCGGAACCCGGGCGGCGGAGCCGTCGAGGGGAACCGCGACAATCGACCGCTCGATCCGCCCACCGTCGAAGTGGGATTCCCGGACGCACCACACCTCACTGCCATCGGTTGAGAGCGCGAAGTCGGCGTAGCGAAGGGCGCCGGGAGCCGTCGGCACCGGTGTGAGCGGCCGGGGCGGCCCCTGCGGCTGAGTGATGTAGAGGCGCTGGTCCGGAAAGTGCGCGAACACCACGCGCCAAACTCCGTCCGCGGGCGCCTGCACCGGTAGGTAGGACATGCCGCCGTATTCATGGACCCGAGTGCGGGCGTCCCAGGGGACTCCAGCAGCGTTGTCCTCTCGCCGGTGCGGGTCCGTACCACGACCGTCGTCCGCCCCCCTTCTTCGGGCCGGACCTCCTGCCACCACACCAGACCGTCTGCGGCGGTTGGGAAATCCAGACGAAGGCGGGCACGCGCCACGACTTCCGCGGTGATGGGAGAAGGCCATGTGCCGTAGGGTGTGCGCCGCAAAGAGTCCATAGGTTTCCCTCATTGGATTCACGGGTAGGAAATAGTTCTGCTGCGGTGCGTTCTTGAATCCGCTACTTTTGTTTGCGATCGTCCGGTCGACAGGCTTGGCTCTCATAGGAGGGCGGCCATCCGCATGGCGTGTCCCGTACTCAATGATGACGTTCCGGCCACTTCATAGCCGACCTCGCCGCGGACAAGAGGGAGGGACGACCGCGGAGTGGCCGTCCCTCCCGTACCCGCCCTCGGTCAGCAGAGCACCATCACCGTCGCCCGCACGAACGTGTCGCCCTCGAATCCGGCGAGCACGGGGCCGAAGGCCGCGGCCGCGGACCTCGGGGCGGGCGCCGGTGCGGCCACGCTCAGCTCGCGCTCACTCTCGAGCGTCGCCTTGACCTGCTCGCCCGGGCAGTGCACACCACGGTTGGCGGCGAGCACTTCGGTGATCTGAGTGACCAGGCCACTCATGTCGTCCTCGGGCCACTGGGCAACCGTACCCTCGATGTCCTCGATGTTGAACCGCTCGAAGATGCGGGCCTCTGAACGGGTGTCGCCCTCGACCATCAGCATGTACACGCGTCGGCCGACAAGCTCGTCGGGCAGTCCGGCCAGATGCTGGACCACGGTCTCGGGTGACCCGAGGAATGTGTGGGTCTGGCAGTCCCATGCCGCCGTCGCGCAGGCCTTGGCGGTGGCATGGGTAACTGTCTCGGTGGTCCTTATCGTCTCGGTCGTCATTGCAGCGATACCTCCTGCTTTTTCGGATGGGTCGCTGGAGCGACATCAAAGCTATCGCCGTTCTTCGAGACCTGTCGCGTCCGAAATTCCCCGGTCAGTGGAAGAACAGCGCCGCAGCTCACAGCGGCTATGCGCGCAGAACATACCCCCCTTAGCAGAGGTAATTTGACCTCCCATCACCCGAGCCTCATGATTCAGGCGGGCTTTTGGTAACTGTCCGGCCCTCGCAAGCCGGCCGTTGGGGGGAGGCAGCCGAGATGATCGTTATGGCGCGCTATCAGGTCGCGCTCGCTCACCCCGGTGCGGCCCGCGTCATTCTGGCCGCCTTCGCCTGCCGCATGTTGGCGGGTATGGTCAGCCTGGCGTTGCTCCTGGTCGCCGAGGACGCCAGCGGAAGTTATGCCCAAGCGGGCTTTGTCTCCGGCGCCTATGCCATCGCGCTGGCTTTCACCTCACCGCTGTGGGGTCGCATCGCCGATCGGCGCGGCCCTCGAGCCGCGTTGGCATGGGCGACTTCCCTGCAGTCGTTCTTCTTCGGGCTCTTCGTGGTGGCGGCCGTCACCACGGCGTGGCCGCCGCTGCTCGTCTCGACCGCCTTTCTGGCCGGTGCCGCCACCCCGCCGGCCGCGGCGGTGTCAAACGCGGTACTCATGGAGGTCGTTCCCGGAGAGGATGACCGGCGCAGCCTCTTCGCGCTGTCGGGACTGATGACCGAGGCGGTCTTCGTGGGCGGCCCACTGCTCGTCGCCGCCATCGTGGCCGTCCTGCCCGCGGTCTACGCCATCGTGATCACCGCGGTCGTGTCCTCGCTCGGTGTGTGGTGGCTTCGAGCGGCCCCCGCGGTGGAGGCCATGGACCGTGAACGCCCGGGCCTGGCCGGGCCCGGACTGCGTCTGGACTGGAACCGGCGGCAGCTTCACATCCAGATGGTGGTTGCGGCAGCCGCCTTCGCAATCGGTGGACTGCAGGTGTCCGTGGTGGCTCGCGCCGACGAACTCGACGCCAGCGCCGGACTCCTCATGGCAGCCCTGGCCTGCGGTGGCACGCTGGGAAGCTTTTGTTACGGCGGGCTGAGACTGCCCGGCTCCGCACCCGCGCAACTCGCGGCGGTGCTACTTCTTTACGGGGCGGCGATTCTGGCCCTGGGCATGGGTCCGGCCGCACCTCTCACCGGAATCCTGCTGCTGCTCGTGGGCTTCGTCAACGGCCCGGCCGACGCCATCGAGACGTTGCTGGTCGGCAGGTACTCGGCCGTATCCGCTCGCTCCCAGGCATTCGCGGTACTCGTCGCCTCCAACTGGGTGGGGTTCGCGACCGGCAGTTTCGTGGCCGGACTCGCCATCCAATACGCCTCCCCCGGCCTGGGCATGGTAGTGGCGGCGACTGCCGCACTGGTCGCCGCGGGTTCAATGGCCCTCGCGGCGAGTCGTCCGGAGCGTCGTACCAGTGGCGGAGGCGAAACCGGGCGCTTTCACGATGAGACGGCCCAACGCTGAGCTGCCTCCTGTATCACGTCGATCAGTGCGGCGACCTGGGGAACCCTCTTGCCACCGTCCGGGCACGCGAGGTAGATGCGCCGCCTGGGGAGTTCACCGTCGAGACGGGTCAGGACGATGTCGGGCCGGACGGTGTGGCGGGCGAGTGCGGGGAAGAGCATGACGCCCGCGCCGTAGGCGACCAGTCCCTGTTTGGCCGTCCAATCGTCGCACTGGATGATGTCCGCATCGGTTCTGGGCCCCCGAGCAGCCCTTCCAGCGGACCGAGACAGTCGGGGTGAGCCCCGTCGATCCACACCTCGGCGCGTACATCTGCCAGTCGCACGCGCCCACGCGCACGGGGGTGATCCCGTGCCAGGGCCAGGAGCAGCTCGTCTTCGACCAGCGGGATCAGCTCGATCCCGTCCAGGTTCTGGTGCGCGAGGTCCCATTCGGTGACCAGCGCGAGGTCCAACTCTCCCGATCGCAGAACCGTTACGTGCGTTTCGGGATGGGCGGCGGAAACCACCGGTGGCGCCGACCGAGGGTGGCGCCGGATGAACTCGACCACGGCGTGGGGGACCAGTGTGGTGTTCGCACTGCCAAACGAGCCGATGCGGGGTCCGCGCCCCGTTTCGCTGTTCAGGGCCGCCAGCTGGGTCTCCGCTCGCCGCATCCGCTCCATCATCCCTCTGGTGTGAATGACCAGCAGTTCACCGGCCGGTGTCAGCCGCACACCGGAGGGATCCCGCACCAGCAGGCGGGTGCCGGTCTGCCGCTCCAAGGCGGCTATCTGGCGGGACACGGCCGGCTGGGTGCGGCACAGCACGGTCGCCGCCCCCGTCATGGACCCTTGCTCCGCAACGGCGATCAGCACCCGGAGGCGATCGAAGTCCAGCATGAGGCGAGCGTATAGCCGCACGTGCCCGGGGCGCAGGCCGCGCGCCGTGGTGGAAACAACGGACAGGGATCGTCGCGGCTGCCCGTTTCCTCTGAGTGACTCTAGGGTGGATCACAGGCGTCGCACCCGGATGGGCGAAGCTGGAAAGCGGTGATCGCCGTATCAACGACCCAGGTGAGTGAGGCGAGAACGATGACCGTGGCGGATGGGTCCGTGTCCCCCGACAGCTCGCTTGTTCACGCCGGTGTGGAGTTCCACGCCTTCGCCGGAAGTCCGGACGTGGTGGCGAGACACTTGTACGGCCTCCCGCGTGACCTGGTGGAGGGCACTCTGTGGGCCCTGATCTTGAGCGGTGCGGAACGCGCACACGTACAGATCCAAGAGCGGGCCGCTCTCGGTGATTCCCGGGCACGCGTCTTCGCATGGGAAGGCACGGTGCTGGGCACGCTTCCGGCCGGAATCGCAGCGGCTCTTTCCGGCCACCCAATGCCTCCTCGCTCCCACGAGGCGCTTCGGGACGTTCTGTTCCGGCACGGCGACTACACCGACCTGGGCGTCGTTCCGTGCCCCCGGACAGCCCGTGGCGCCTTTGGCCATCCCATGCGCTGGTTCGCGGGCGAGCAGAGCGTGTACGCCTTGGTCCTGAGCTTCTGAGTTCATCACCGCCGCCCGTGCCGTTGCACCAGGCGAGGCGGGGCAGTATCTCAGCCGCGTGACATGAGGCCGAGAGACGGCCGTAGCGCAGCCTCTACGACTTTCCGACAGGCGGCGGCCACCTGCTCGGCGGTCAGGCCGTCCCCGCCGAGCAGCGAGGTGTCGGCGGTAAGCCGCCACGCTCGGGAGTGGCGCACCCCGAGTCCCCGGGCTTCCGGAGATACGAGAAGTTTCATATGAGGTCTCCTGGAGGGGACAGTTCGTCAGTCGGCGTCCTCGCCCGTACCCGAGTCCCGGACTCCGCGGCGGGGGCGAGATCCCCTTGAGGTAACGCCCCGGGGCAGTGCCGAGGGTCCTCCTGAACGCCGCGAGGAACGCGCTCGCCGTCGTATAGCCCACCGCATGCGCGACTTGGGACACGGGACAGCCCTCGGCCAGGAGCGGCAGCGCGGCACGCAGCCGCAGGTGGGTGCGCCAGCGGTCGAAGGTCATGCCGGTGTCCTGCATGAAGAGCCGCGTCATGGTCCGGCGGCTCACCCCGACGGCCCGTGCGTGAGCCTCCAGGCTCCGCCTGTCCGCGGCGTTGCGGAGCAACGCGTTCGCTACGGCTCTCACGCGGTCGTCACGGGGGTGGGGTACGTCAAGCGGGGTGACCGGCACGGGACTCAGCAGATCCAGCACGACCGCCTCGGCCCGCAGCCGCGCGTCGTCCGCGAGATCCTCCCGGTCCAGGTAACCGATCAGCTCCGCCAGCAGCCCGTCGACCCCGACCGGCGTGGGCTCGGTCCAGTTCAGGCTGCACCGCTCCGGGTCGAGGTAGAGACTGCATAGCACGGCGTCGCGGGTCGCGCCGGTCCGGTGCACCACACCGGCCGGCAGCCACAGTGCCCGATTGGGCGGCAAGACCCAGTAGTCGTCTCCGACGCCGACCCCCAGCACGTCGCTGCGGGTCAAGGCCAACTGGTGATGGGTGTGGCTGTGCGCGGGGAGCCATTGCCCGGGGGAGAGGGGGAAGTTGGCGACCATGATCGCCCCGACGGAGTTCGGCACGGTGTCGGCCGTGTCCTCCACAGTGGTCACGAAAGCCTCACCCACGTCTGCGCCCTTGATGCGGAACTCGGCATGCCACAAGGCCGGTCAGAGGGGCCATGATATCGCCGCGCACATGGGCAGCACCCTACCGTGACTGTCGACGGCGGACGGCCTGGGGCGCGGTGTGCAGGCCGTCGCCGCCACCCACCCCCGGCCCGGTCGGGCATGTCGGTCAGGGGATCAGCAACAGCTTGCCGGTGGTGCGACGGGACGCGAGGGCGATGTGGGCCTCGGCCGCCTTCGCCAGCGGATAGCGGCCGCCGATGCGGATGTCGAGAGTGCCCTCCTGGATCCAGCTCAGTACCGCGTCGGCGCGCTCGCACAGCTCCTCGCGCGTAGCGAGGTAGTGGGCGCCGATGGGCCGGGTGACGAACAGCGAGCCGGCTCCGATGAGCCGCTGAAGGTCGAACGGCGGAACCATGCCGCTGGCGGCGCCGAACAGGACCAGCATCCCGCGAGGGCGCAGGCTGGCTAGGCTCGCCTCGAAGGTTGCCGCGCCGACGCCGTCGTACACAACTCCAACGCCCTCGCCATCGGTCCGGCGGCGGGCCTCGGCCGCGAGTTCTGCGCAGCTCAGCTCGTCGTACCGGATCACCTCGTCGGCTCCGGCGCCGCGGGCGAGGCGCTCCTTGTCGTCGGTGGAAACGGTGGCGAGGACCCGGGCGCCGAGGTGCTTGGCGAGCTGGACGAGCAGCAGGCCGGTGCCTCCTGCCGCGGCGTGGACCAGCACGGTGTCACCGGCCTGGACCGGGTAGGTGGAGTGCGTCAGGTAATGGGCCGTCATGCCTTGTGCCAGCGCGGCGGCCGCGACGTCGGTAGGTACTCCCTCGGGCAGGGGAACGGCCCGTTCGGCATGGAGTACCACTTCCCCCGCATAGCTCCCCGGGGCGTCCGCCCAGGCGACCCGCTGTCCTACGGCGAGCTCGGTCACGCCCTCCCCGAGCGCGTTGACCGTCCCGGCGCCCTCGAGGCCGAGCACGAACGGAGTCTCCTGGGCGGAGATGCCTGTGCGCTGGTAGATGTCGCGGAAGTTCACGCCCACCGCATCCACGGTCACCCGGATTTCGCACGGCCCCGGCTCGCGGACCGGTGTCTCGACCACTTCGAGGACCTCTGGCCCTCCGTACTCGCCCACTACTATTGCTTGTGTCGCCATGATTCCTCCGGCCTTGAGGACGCGATGGGTTGTGGCTTCCGGCGAATGCGTGCCGATAACGCGTCGGATTGCGGGACTCGTTAAGGAGCTTTAAGTGTATAGGATTCGGCTCCGTCTTCCGGCGGACAATAGGTTCAATGCTTCGCCATACTTCGAGCACGGGAACCTATCGCACCGCAGGCCCGTCGCCGTCCTCGTGGCCCAGGCTCTCGCCGACCGGCAGGCACGAGCCGAGTTCCGGCGGGCATGCGGCTGATCGTCCGTAGGAGCGCCCGCCGTCCCCGGTGCCCAGCTCCGCCTGCTTACCAGGTCAACGAGCGCCGGGGCAGGGGCACCACGTCGATTCTGTGCAGCTCCTAAGAGCAATATGAGTGCTTGACCGCGTGCGAGGTGCACCTTACCTTCGGTAAATGTCCTTGATGGCTTCACTTGCGATCGTCCGGAGGGGTGTGGGATGGAAAAGCTTCATCCCTCCGTGCTCCGGTCGCTCACGCGGCGCCGTGTGACTGTCGTCATTGAGTCGATTCGAGTCCGAGAGGGTTGAGCGTAAGGATGATGGCAATGCAGCTCAGTCCGCGGCAGATCGAGATTCTCTCTCTCATCGCCAATGGTCATCGTGACAAAGAGATAGCCAAACTTCTCGGTATGTCCGTTCGCACGGTTGATTCCCACCTGCAGCGCCTCTATGACCGGTATGGTGTGCGGAGCAGGGCGGCCATTGTCGCCAAATGGCTACTCGAGGGCGGGATCCCTGTGGGGGTTCCGGTGCGGCAATAGCCGCTGCGGCCTCTGCGCCGGGCCACGGATGCCTCCGCTGCCGGTATCGTCGCCTTTCCGGCGCAAGGAAAGGTGGATTCGGATGGGAGCGCGGCGAGCGGAAGCGGCCGGTGCGGGTGCACGGCCGCGGCGGATGGGCCGTCCGCCGATGGCCGACCAGGAGGCCGTCATCGGCGCGGCTCTGAGCATTGGGTTCTCCGGTCTGTCCATGTCCGCCGTCGCGGAGCGACTCGGTGTCTCGCACTCCACGCTGTACCGCTACTTCCCCAGCCGGGACGCCCTCGCCGCCGCGGCGGCCGATCACGCCGTCCGCGCCATCGAGTGGCCCGAGCCCGGCGACGACTGGCGTGCCTTCCTCACCGCGACGGCCTGGGCGCACTGGCGTCTGCACGCCGCGAATCCAGGGCTCGCCAAGGAGATCACCGCGCTGCGGCTCACCGGCCCGGCGCTGGTGGACCGCGACAACCGTACCGGCGTCGCCCTGCTGCGTTTCGGGTTCGCACCGCAGGACGCAGCCCTGATCGTGGATATGCTGGCCGAACTCGTTATCCAGGCGTTTCTGGCGGTCCCACCGGTACGGGACGACGGGGACGACGGGGCGGCCGCGCCGGGCGCGGCCGGTGAACAGACCGTCGACGCCGTGCAGTCACGGCGGCGCGAGCTGATCGAACCGTGGTTGGGCGCCTTCGACCCGCGTCTGCGCGACGTGCTGGCCGAGGCCGTATCGGGGCCCTCGGCGGACTGGTTCGAGCGGAAGCTGAATCTGTTCCTGCTCGGCGTGGCGTCGCTGGCCCGCTGACGTCGCACGACCTCGCCCACAGGTCCGGGGGCAGGTGCCTCCTACTTTCTGACAGGGTGTTGTAAAGTGTGTGCGCGAGAGTTCTTCATATCGATGAGAGTGGCACCGGGGCCGACCGCGGGCCGGACGAGGCTCAACGCGATGTCGACGGCATGCCGTGCGGCGCAGCGGGCGGCCCGGTCCGGCGCGGAGGGGCGAGGCCGTGAGCGTGAACCGGAGAGAAGAAGGCGCCGCGCTGCGGGCCCTGCTGCGCCCCGTGCGAGGCCGCATCACTGCCGGAGTGGCGTTACAGGCGCTCGCGGGGATCGCCTCGCTGGGGTCGTTCGTGGCGATCTACCCGCTGGCCGTCGCCCTGCTGGCGGACGAGCCCGACGGGTCCACGGTGTGGTGGATCGTCGCGTCCGCGGCGCTCGCACTGGTGGTGCGGTTCGTCGCCCAATCGCTGAGCTATCTCCTCATGCACGACGCGGACATGGAGTTCCAGCTCCGCCTGCGGCGCCGGATCGCCGACCGGCTCAGCCGGGTGCCGCTGGGATGGTACTCCAGCCGGAACAGCGCGACCGTCAAGAAGGCGCTCGCCGACGATGTCGATTCCATGCACTACCTGGTTGCCCATGCTCTGCCGGACTTGACGATGGCCCTGGTCACGCCGGTCGCCGCACTCGTCTATCTCTTCGCCCTCGATTGGCGGCTGGCGCTGGTCACCCTGGTGACGACACCCGTGTTCGGCGTGCTGTTCCGCATGACGGGCAAGCGCGGCGGACGGCAGCACGAGCGCCTGGCGGGAGCGATCGTCGGCATCAACACCGCGGTGATCGAGTTCGTCCAGGGCATCTCCGTGATCAAGGCCTTCGGGCAGCGTGACAAGGCCAGCGAGCGCTTCAACAAGGCAGTGGACGACTACATGACCACCTTCACCGCGGTCAAGGGCCCGCTGATGTCGCTCAGTTCGCTCGCGTACGCATCGGTCAGCCCTGCCGCGATGCTCGCCGCATCTCTGGGCGGCGGCACCCTCTTCGTCGCCGCGGACTGGACGCGGCCCGTAGACATACTGCCTTTTGTGCTGCTGGGGCTGGCGATCAGCGCACCCCTGGTGGTCGTCACCTATGCGCCCCAAGCCCTGGGCCAGGCCCGGCAGGCCGCCGACCGCGTGGCCGAACTCCTGGCCACGCCGACCCTCGCCGAGCCCGAGCGGCCGCTCACCCCGTCCGGCCACGTCGCGGAGTTCCACGACGTCACCTTCGGGTACACCGCCGGCAGCCCCGTGCTGCGGAACATCGACCTCACCCTCGAACCCGGCACGGTCACCGCCCTGGTGGGACCGTCCGGCGCCGGTAAGTCAACCTTGGCCGCGCTGCTGCCCCGCTTCTTCGACCCCGACCAGGGCTCCGTACGCGTCGGCGGGATCGACCTCCGCGACATGGCCGCACAGGAGCTGTACAGCCATGTGGCCTTTGTCTTCCAGGACGTTCGCCTGCTGAGGGCCACCGTCGCCGACAACATCAAAATGGCTCGTCCGAACGCCACGAGCGCCGAGGTCCAGGCGGCGGCGCGGGCCGCCCGCTGCCACGACCGTATCCTGGAACTGCCCCGGGGCTACGACTCCGTGGTCGGCGAGGACGCCGTGCTGTCCGGCGGGGAGTCCCAACGGATCGCCATCGCACGGGCGTTGCTGGCCGATACCCCCATCATCGTGCTCGACGAGGCCACTGCCTTCGTCGACCCCGAGGCGGAGGCGGGCATTTACGACGCGCTCTCGGCCCTGATCGCCGGGCGCACCGTGCTGTTCGTCGCCCACCGTCTGCACACCATCGTGGACGCGGACCAGATCGTCGTCCTCGAACACGGACGCGTCGCGGAGCGAGGGACCCACACCGAACTGTTGGATTCGGCAGGGGTGTACCGACGCCTGTGGGAGGCCTACACGGAGTCGGGCGCGCACGCGCAGGGCAACCGCATCGACGCTCCGGAGGCAGCGCTGTGATCCGACAACTCATCCGCGTCCTCGGCGCCGACCAGATCCGCCCGATGAGGTCCCACGCCATCGCCGTGACCATCTACGCGGCGCTTCAGGGAACGGCCTTCGCGCTGCTGGTGCCGGTGCTGCGCGCGCTCCTGGACAGCGATGAAGAAGGGGCCGCGCGCTGGCTCGGCGTGCTCGGGGCGGTGACCGCCGCGACCTGTGTCGCGTACTACGTACAGGCGAAGCAAGGCTTCGCGACCGCCGTGTCGAGCACGGGCGCGCTCTACCGCAGGTTCGGTGACCGCCTCGCGCAGCTCAGCGTCGGTTGGTTCTCCGAGGCGAGGCTCGGCCCGCTGACACGGCTCGCCACGGCCGGAGTCGGCGAGATCAACACACTGTTCGCCCACGCGCTGCAGCCCCTCATCACCTCCATCGTCAGTCCTTTGACCGTGCTGGTGGTGATGCTGTTCCTCGACTGGCGGCTCGCCGCGGCCATGGCGGCGACGATTCCGCTCCTCCATGTCACCTACCGCTGGTCGACCGCCGCTGTCGCCAGGACCGACGAGGTGGTCGACGAGGCCATCGCCCAGGCCAACAACCGCATCTTCGAGTTCGCCCAGTCCCAGCCCGTCATCCGCGCCTTCGGCCGCGCGCAGAAGGAGAACGACTGGCTCGACGAGGCGATGACCGAGCAGCACGACATCGGGCGTCGGCGGTTGCGCAGGACGACCGTCGCGCGCGGGGCGTTCGGCGTGACGGTCCAGCTGTCGATCACGGCACTGATCGCCTTCACCACCATGCTCGCCCTGCGCGGTACGGTCGATGCCGCGCAGCTCATCGCTCTCGCCGTGCTGCTCGTCCGGTTCAGCGAGCCGGTGGTGGCGCTCAGCGAGGCCGGCGGAGCCCTGCGCATGGTGCGGCACAGGCTGAATCAGATGGACGAGATCTTCCAGACCCCGTCACTGCCTGAGCCCACGGCACCGCGCAGCCCGGCCGACGCCGGCATCGAGCTGTCCGGGGTCCGCTTCCGCTATCCGGGGGCGCCGGAAATGGCGGAAACGGCGGAAGCGCCACGTCCCCACTCGTCCTCGACGGGCTCGACGTGACCATTCCACCGGGCAGCATGACCGCGCTCGTCGGGCCTTCAGGGTCGGGGAAGACGACCGTGACCCGGCTGATCGCCCGCTTCTGGGACGTGGACGAGGGAGCGGTTCGCATCGGCGGCGTGGACGTGCGCCAGATCAGCGGGAACCGGTTGACGTCGAACGTCGCCATGGTCTTCCAGGATGTCTACCTGTTCGAGGCCACGATCGCGGACAATGTACGCGTCGGCCGTCCGGACGCGCCCGACGAGGACGTCGCGGAGGCCGCTCGTCTCGCGCGCGTGGACGAGATCGTCGCGCGGCTTCCGAACGGCTGGAACACGGCAGTCGGGGAGGGCGGCACCGCCCTCTCGGGTGGGGAGCGTCAACGCGTCTCACTGGCCAGGGCCATCGTCAAGCGGGCGCCGATTCTGATCCTCGACGAGGCCACCTCGGCGCTCGACCCGGTCAATGAGATGGCGATCTCCGACACCGTGCGTGCGCTGAGTGGGCGTTGCACTCTGCTGGTCATCGCGCACCGGCTGCCGACCGTGGTGGCCGCGGACCGGATCCTCGTCCTTGACCAGGGCAGGATAGTCGAGTCGGGGACCCACGAGGAGCTGCGTGCCGGAGACGGGATCTACCGGCGCTTCTGGGAGGAGCGGAGCCGTGTCGAAGGATGGCGCTTCCGCCCGGCGGTCACCGAGTCGCGATAGCCACGGTCACAGGGCGGGACCCGAGAAGCGGCCCCGTGACCGCGGCAAGCCGCCACGGTCACAGGGCCTCGCGCGTACGGAACGGGACGTCAGCAAGCCGTCACTGACGCGCGGTCGGTCATGACGGACGCGCTCAGGAAACGGGCGATCGCCTCCTGTGTCTCCTCTGGCCGTTCCAGGTGCGGGGAGTGCCCGCAGTGCGTGAGTTCGACCCGCTGGGCGCTGCCGCCCAGGCCCTTCTCCAGGGCGTCGAGCTGACGGAGCGTGGCGTACTGGTCCCGGTCGCCCTGGATCAGGAGCGTCGGACTCGTGATGCCCGGCAGACTGTCCTCGATGTTCCAGCCGCGGAACTCCGGCGAGAGCCACACATCCGACCACGCACCGAAGACGGTGTCGGGAGCGTCGTGGAACCGCGCGAGCCTCCGGGACAGCTCCCCGGCCTCGAAGGACGCGCGGGCCCTTCTGATCCCCGCCAGGGTCTCCGGCTCGATGAACACATGAGGCGCCAGCGCGACGATGGCGCTGACGGGCCGCTCGCTCGCGTACAGCAGCGCGATGGAGGCGCCGTCGCTGTGGCCGACGAGCACGGGGTTCTCCACGGACAGCCGGTCCAGCAACTCGGGGAGTACGCGGGTCGCTTCGTTGTGCAGGTACGTAACGGGGCGGGGGACGCGGGCCGGCCCCGAGCCGCCGTACCCGTGCCGGGAGTAGACCAGCGCAGGCCGACCGGTCGCGCGCGCGAGGGCGTGGGGGAAGCGCGCCCACATGGCGACGCACCCGAGCCCTTCGTGCAGGAACACCAGCGGCCGCAGATCCGCGTGTCCTTCGATACGCCGGTACTCGACGGGGCCGTCCCGAAGCTCGATGACCGCCACATCACTCTCCCCTCACCAGTTGAAGTTCCGTGCGTCGAACATGTTGAAGCCCAAAGTGGCCTTCCCGACGTACTCCAGGCACTCGTCGGGCTTGGCCGGCATCACCGAGCAGAAGGCGGCCTCCCGCAGCAGGCGCTCCAGCGGCTCGCTCGCCCGCAAGGAGCCGGAGCCGCAGATGCGTACGGCGTCGAGGGCGAGCCGTGGTGCCAGCTCGCCGATGCAGTACTTCGCCGCGTGCACCGCGGTGTTGGCCTCCAGGCTGCCCTTCTCCTCGTCGACCAGACGCGCTGCCGAGTAGACCAGCGCCCTGGCCGCTTTGAGCTCCACGGCGAGCCTGCCGACCTGCGCCTGCAGGACGGGGGAACTGCGACGGCGCTCGTTGCCCATGAGCAGGCGCACCACCAGACACAGGATGGACTCGGCGATGCCCAGGTAGGCGCCCATGTAGCCGGATACCATCCAGTGCGGCTCCCGCATCAGTTTGAAGAGCGAGAGCCCCTCGACGCCCAGGAAGAGCCGGGCGCGGGGGATCCGGACGTCCTTGAGCGACATCTGTGCTGTCTGCGTCCCGCGCAGCGCCGCGCTGTCCCAGGGATCGGAGAAGGCCACGCCGTCGTCGAGCCTCGACACCACGAAGTGCGACACCTCCTCCGCCTCGGAGCAGCCCTCCTCCCTGGCCGCCACGACGTAGTAGTCGGCGATACCGGCCAGGGAGACGAAGGACTTGGTGCCGTTGAGGACGTACGCGTCGCCGGACGCCCGGTACGTGGCCTGTAGCTGGCGGAGTTTCGCCCCCGTACCGGTTTCGGAGGTCGCCGAGGCGAACATCCTGCCGTTCTCCACGACCTCCTTGAAGACCCACGTGCGGAAGCGCTCGGCCGCCTCCGGCAGAGGAGACTTCGCCGTCTCGCACAGCGAGCCGATGGCCACGTTGTGCATGTTGAAGCCGAGCGCGGTCGCACCGTCACCGGTGGCCAGGGTCTCCAGGGCCTTGGTATAGGCCAGGAACGACAGCCCTTCGCCACCGGCCTCCCAGGGGATCAGGATCCTCAACAGACCGAATTCTCGCATCAGTTGGTAGTTGCCGTCCGGGCCGACGCGACCGCGGTCGATATCGGCGGCGACCGCCGACAGCTCCTCCGCGGCCGCGCGTACGCGTTCGTCGACGGTTCCGGTGTCCTGTGCGTCGATGACTCGCATGGGGTCCTTTTCGTCCGACCGGGAGGATCAATTCTCGACAGGGAGCCCCAGTTCACGGGCGACCGTGACCCGCAGCAGGTCGTTGGGGCCCGCGTACGTCGATGCCGCCATGGGGCTGATCAGATCGGGACAGAGCCCGGAGTCCTCGATGAAGGAGCGCACGCCGCCGAGCATGGTGGCCTGCTGGGTGAACATCACATAGTCCTCGGCGACGGAGATCTTGGTCAGCGCCGCGTCGGCCGCCAGCTGTCTGGGCCGCTCGCCGGCGTCCAGCCTCGCGGCCATCCGGTAGACGAGCTCACGGGAGCGGTGCAGCGCGAGGGCCATGTCGGCCACCCGCGCCGCCACCAGGTGACTGGACCCCATCTTGCGGCCGAAGTGCTCCCGCGACTTGCACCAGTCGACGGTGCGTTCGAGGACCCGGCGCATGGGACCGAGCGCGTACGACAGGAGCATGGCGCGCTCCCAGGCCGTGGTGACGGTCAGCAGCGCCAGGCCCGAGCCCTCGTGACCCACCAGCCTGTCCGGTGCCAGCCGCACTCCGCCGAACGTCAGGGACCCCATCGGGACCTCGGTGAGGGCCGTCTTGCGGAACGGATCGCTCCGCTTGACCTCGGGCACCCGTAGGTCGACCAGGAAGGCCGACAGGGCGAAAGGGGTGCGGTCGGCCGAGGTGCGGGCGAACACTAGGCCGACGTCCGCGATGGGCGCCGCGGTGACGAACGCCTTCATGCCCGTGAGCACGTAGCTGCCGTCCTCCTGGCGCTCGGCCGAGGTGGACATGGACAGCGGATCGCTGCCGCCGCCCTCTTCGGTCAGCGCGTGGCACAGGAGGACATCGCCGCCCGCCACATCCCCGAGGCTGTGCCGAACCTCCTGGGACAGCACCGGCCGAAGGGGGCACTGGATGCCGAACCGCTGCGAGGCCAGCGCGTAGCACAGCCCGGCCGGCGCGCCTGCGAGGCCGATTCCCTCGATGCCGGCCAGCGCTGTGGTGACCGGCCCGAGGCCGGCGGCGCGGCCGGACGGCGGCCGCGGGGCGTCGCTCAACAGGCCCTCGGCGGCGAGGGCCTTCCACCGGGTGCGGAAGTCGGCGCCCGTGGTCCGCGACAGCGCGGACCGCGCCGACTTCGCCGCGCTCGCGACCGCGTTCTCGACCACCGAGGTCTGTCCTTGTGCCGTCATACCGCGCCCTCGGAGTGGGAAGCGCCCTTCACGGCCTCGATGGCGTCCCAGAGGGCCGTGGGCGTACGGAAGTTCGCCGCGACGACCTCGGTCTCCGGGAACGAGATGCCGATCCGCTGCTCGACCCGGGCGACGATCCGCATGATGGTCAGGGAGTCCACGAGCCCCGATATGAGCAGCGGAGTGCTGGGGTCGACCTTCTCGTCGGCGTGCCCGCTGGCTTCGTCGATGATCTCCTGTATCAGTGAACACAGCTCGTCAGCGTTTTTCATGGCCTCTCTCCCGGGTCGGTTCTGCCGAAGCCAGCGCTTCGCGGTCGACTTTCCCTCGCTCCGTCAACGGAAGCCGCTCCGCCAGGTGGATGCGGTCGGGAAGCATATGGCGGGGGAGGGAGGAGGCCAGCTGCTCACGGAGCTGTCCCTCCGTGACGCTGTCCGCGGCGACATGGAGCCGTAGCTCGCCACCGCCTTCCGGAGTCCAGATCGCCGCGCAACCGCGCACCGAGGAGAACTCCTGCACCACGCTCTCGATGTCCTGGAGGTCGATCCGGTAGCCCCGCCGCTTGATCTGGTGGTCCCTGCGCCCCCGCAGGTAGATCTTGCCCTCGTCTCCGTAGTAGCCGAGATCGCCGGTGAGGTACGCCGGTCGCGTACGGCCGTCGGACAGGTGGATCAAAGAGGTGAGTTCGCGGTGCTGACCGTCCTGGAGGTAGCCCAGGGCCACCGTCGGCCCCGAGACGGCGATCTCGCCCTCATCGGAGGTGACGCGACGCTGGTCGTCGACGAGTTCGACCTGGACACCGGCTATCTCCTTGCCGATGGAGAGACCATCCTGGGCCGACCATCCGCGAGGCACCCTCTCGAAGGTGCAGACGTTCGTCTCCGTCGGGCCGTAGAGGTTGTAGAACTCCGCTGTCTCGAAGATGCCCACGTAGCGTTCGAGGTCTCCCGCCGGGAAGGGCTCCCCGGCGAATGCGATGATGCGGAGATCGGGCAGCCGTGTTGTGCTGATGCCCCCGTGGTGCAGTAGTGCCTGGTACAGCGTCGGGACCGCGTAGAAGGCGGAGATCCGGTGTGTGCGCAGCCAGCTCACCACGTCCTGCGGGAAGGCTTTGAGGGACTCGGGGAGCAGGACGAGGCACGCCCCCGACAGGGCGCTGCCGAAGATGTCGAACGTGCTCAGGTCGAATGTCAGCGACGCCTGGGAGCCGACCCTGTCCGAGGATGTGAGCCCGAACTGGTCCACGGTCCACCGGGCGAAGTGCAGCACGTTCCCGTGCGAGAGGAGCACGCCCTTGGGCCAGCCGGTGCTGCCCGAGGTGAACAGCAGGTACCCGCCGTCGCCGCCCTGGGGCACAGGGGCTCCGGACGGACCGAGGGGCAGGATCCCGAGGCCCGACACGAGCCTCCTGACCTCACCCGGGCCCTGATCGGTGATCTCCCGGACGCGGGTGGCCGATGCGGCGGCGCGGTCGGTGGTGACCAGGAAGCCGAGGGCGGCGTTGACGGCCATTCGGGCGGTCCGCTCGGGAGGGCCCTTCACATCCAGCGGTGCGGCGACGGCGCCGCACCGCAGGGCCGCATAGATGGCGACCATGGCATCCGTGCTCTTGGGCACGTACACCCCTACGCGGTCACCTGGGCGCATGCCGGCGGCTCGCAGACCGGTGGCCAGTTCGCGGACGCGCGACTCCAACTCCCGGTAGGTGAGCAGCTGTTGTCCCTCTGTCACGGCAGCCCGGTCCGGATGGCGGTGCGCGGCGCTCGCCAGGAGCGCGTCGAGAGGACCCCACGGGTCGGTCCGGCTCACGCGGGCGGCCCGCTCTTGCTCCGCTCGGCCTTGATCTGCGCGGCCAGGACCTTCTTGTCCATCTTCCCGACCGGCGTCAGCGGCATCACGTCGAGGATCCGCACCTCATCGGGGGCCTTGAAGGCGGCCACGCCCCGCTTGTCGAGGAAGGCAGCGAGTTCCTTGCGGTCCGGTGCGGGAACAGCGTCGGGACCGCCGTCGAGGACGAGGAAGGCGACGGAGCGCTCGCCCAGGTCGGGGTCGGGCGCGGGCAGCAGCGCGGCGGACTGAATCGCGGGATGGGCCAGCAGATGCCCCTCGACCTCGGTGGCCGGGATCTTCTCACCGCCGCGGTTGATCTGGTCCTTCGACCGGCCCACCACGACGAGGTGTCCCGTCGGGCGGCGGCGTACGCGGTCGCCGGAACGGTAGAAGCCGTCGTGGGTGAAACTCTTGGCGTTGTGTTCGTCGGCGTGGTAGTAGCCGCGCAGCGTGTACGGTCCGCGGACGAGCAGCTCCCCTCTTCACCGTCCGGCACTTCCTGGTCGTCCGGCCCGGCCACCTTTATCTCATCGGCCGGCGAGATGGGCCTGCCCTGCGTGGTGGTGATGATCTCCGGCGGATCGGAGAGCCGGGTCAGGCACAGGAGTCCTTCGGCCATGCCGAACACCTGCTGGATCACGCACCCCAACTCGGCCACCATCTTCCGGGCCGTCTCGTCGGCCAGACGGGCACTGCCGACCTGAAGGACTCGCAGGGTGGATAGGTCCGCGTCGGTCACGGCCGCCTCGTCCAGCCAGACCGGGGCGAGCTGCGGGTTGATGGCGGCGATCGTGACGCCCTCCCGCTCGATCAGGTCGAAGCAGTAGCCCGGGTCGGGGTTGCCCGCCAGCACGACCCGTCCGCCGACGCTGAGCGCACCCAGCACACCGGGGCAGTTCATCGTGTAGTTGAACGCCACGGGCAGCGCCGCGAGGTACACCGATTCCTCGGTCAGCTCACACACCTCGCCGGCGGCGCGCGAGTTGTAGAGGTAGTCGTCGTGGGTGCGCGGGATCAGCTTGGGCAGTCCGGTGGTGCCTCCGGAGAGCAGCAGCAGGGCCGCGTCGCCGCCGCTCGCCCGCGAGGTGATGGCGGGGCCCGCCTCGGGCGCGGACGTCAGCAGGTCGGTGAAGGGTGTGAATCCGGTACCGGTACCCGGGTCGCCGACCACGATGACGTGCTTGAGGGAGGGGCTCACCGACCGTACCTCGGCGGCGAGTTCGCGGTGGTCGAAACCGGCATGGAGATCGGGGATGACGTAGGCGGCCGCGTCCGAGTGCTGCGCGAGGTGCACCATCTCGCTTCGGCGGTGGCCCGGCTGGGTGTGCACCGGGACCGCGCCGATCTTCATCAGCGCGAACCAGAGCAGGAGGAATTCCGCACGGTTGGGCAGCTGGAGCAGAACGCGGTCGTCGCTGCCGAGGCCGAGCCCGCGCAGTCCATGCGCCACGTGGTCCGTTCGCTCGTCGAGTTCGGCGTACGTAAGGCGCGTCCGGTCGTCGACCAGGGCGACGCGGTTGCCGTGCGCGCGGGCCCGGGAGGCGAGGAAACCGGCGAATGTCTCCCCTCGCCAGTAACCCGCGGCTCGGTACTTCTCGACGTCTGTGCCGGGCCAAGGGGTCATATCTATGGCCATGGAGAAGGCCCCTTCTGTCATGCGATTCCGGACTGCGCGGGCTGGGCGATTCAATGTGCCGGAAGTAAATGCATGTGTCGATACTCTAATTCTTCATTTCATGGCGCCGGTCGACGGTAACGCACCGCCGTAGACGAGGTCAACGCGCCCCTGACGAGGGTGTATGTGGTGAGTTGCTGAATCTTCCTGCGATGCGGAAAGTGCTGCAGGGTATTTTCCGTAAGAGGAAGCACCGTAGGGAAAATCCTGTAGGAGGAATGACTAGGTGAATTCTCGTCCGGCTTTTCGAGGCGTTCCCTGATTGGTTGACAATTCCATTGGCGGCGCCGTAGGTTAATGATCCCGGACCGCCGTTACTCGTGAAATCAATTCCAATCCGCAGCTTTGGACATGTCCGCGGTACTGCTTCGTCTCGGCGGCCGGCAGTGACGGTGATGCCCGCCCGACGGCTCCTGCCCAGGGCCACTCGGCGCTGCCTGAAACCTGCCAACCCGATCCGACCATCGGAGGAACGACCGTGGGAGACGTTGTGTTGGGCCGAGAGGGGATCCGCGCGCTGGTGGCCGGCGAGCTCGAGCTGGATCCCGTCGAGGTCGGTATGGACGACAACCTGGTCACGCTGGGTTTGCACTCGATGCGGATGATCAAGATCGCCGCCGGCCTGCGACGCCAGGGGATCCGCGTCAACTTCTCCGAGCTGGCCCTGCAGCCCTCCGTCCAGGCCTGGGCCGACCTGGTGGCGGAACGGGCGGGCGGCAGGGCCGGGACGCGGCCGAAGCAGGCTCCGCCGGACCCGAAGCAGGACGAACGCCCCTCGGACAGCGAGCCGTTCGGCCTGGCGACGATGCAGCACGGTTACTGGATCGGCCGCAAGGACGAGCAAGCCCTCGGCGGAGTCGCCTCCCACCTCTACGCGGAGTTCGATGGCCAGGGCGTGGACCCCGCACGCCTCGAGCGCGCCGTGGCCGCCCTGATCCGTCGGCACGCCATGCTGCGCAGCCAGTTCCTGGACGACGGGACCCAGAGGGTGCTCGACCAGCCCGGAGTTCCGGTGTGGTCCGTGACCGATCTGCGCGACGCTGATCCGTCGGAGGTGGAGAAGAGCCTGGAGAGGATCCGTCAGGAGAAGACGCACCAGCGCATGCGGGCCGATCTCGGCCAACTGGTCGACATCTCCCTGACACTGCTGCCCGGTGGCCGGACGCGGCTGCACGTGGACGTGGACATGATGGCGGCCGACGCGCTGAGCTATCGCATCCTGCTGGCGGATCTCGCGGAGTTCTACACGAGCGGGACAGACGACCTTGGCACGCTGTCGTACAACTTCCGCGACTACCTCGCCGATTACGCCACGGTCAACGCCTCGGCGCACAAGCGCGAGCAGGAGTGGTGGCGCGAGGTACTGCCACAGCTGCCGGGCGCCCCGGCGCTACCGCTGATACCGGAATCGGAGCAGAAGGATCCGCTCCGCAGTGTCCGCTACGAGCACTGGCTCGACCCGGAGAGCAAGCGGCGGCTCATCGAACGGGCGCGAACGTACGGCGTCACCCCGGCCACGGTCCTGGCTTCGGTCTTCGCCGAGATCGTCGGCCAGTGGTCGAGCGAGCAGCGGTTCCTGCTCAACCTGCCGCTGTTCAACCGCGAACCCCTG
Source organism: Streptomyces violaceusniger (assembly GCA_005405945.1). Classification (GTDB taxonomy): domain Bacteria; phylum Actinomycetota; class Actinomycetes; order Streptomycetales; family Streptomycetaceae; genus Streptomyces; species Streptomyces violaceusniger. The sequence continues at coordinate 301,138 of BJHW01000001.1, read as the reverse complement.
CACCCCGATGTGGAGAAGCTGGTCGGCGACTTCAGCAGCTCGGTGCTCCTCGACGTGGACGTCACCGGCTCCTCGACCCTGCTCGAACGTGCCAGGGGCTTCCAGCACACCCTGCACACCCAGGCGTCGCACGCCGCCTACCCCGGCCTCGACGTCCTGCGCGACCTGGGCCGGTTGCGTGGCGAACCCGTCCTGGCCTCGGTCGTCTACACCAGCGGACTCGACCTGGGAGAGCTGTTCCGCGACAGCGTCATCGGCGCGTTCGGCGAGCCCGCGTGGATCATCTCCCAGGGGCCGCAGGTCGTGCTCGACGCACAGGTGGTGGAGCTGCGCGGCGGTCTGCTGCTCAACTGGGACGTACGTGAACACGCCTTCCCCGCAGGGATGATGGACACGATGTTCCGTCGTCACCGGGAGATGATCGACGAGCTGCTCGGCGATGACGAGAACTGGGACCGGTTCTTCGGCGAGGGCCTCCCGCCGGAGCAGCGGGACGTACGCGCGAAGGTCAACAGTGTCGTGCGGCCGGTGCCCGACGGGTTGCTCCACGAAGGCTTCTTCGCCCGCGCGGCCGACACGCCGGACGCGACCGCTCTCCTTTGGGGCACTGACGGACGGATGTCCTACGCCGAGCTGCGCGACAGCGCCCTGCGGATCTCCGGTGCGCTCGCCGCCCGCGGAGTGCGCCCCGGCGACGCGGTGTCCGTCCACATCCCCAAGGGACCCGATCAGATAGCCGCGGTCCTCGGCGTCCTCGCCGCGGGCGCCTGCTACGTCCCCATCGGAGTCGAACAGCCCGCAGCCCGGCGCGCGCAAATCGAGCAGGCGGGTGACGTGGTCCTGACGCTCTGCGACGACGACGCGGCAGTGGGCCGGGACGACGCCCTGGGCATTCGCGAGGCCGCGGGGTTCGACGTGCCGCCCGCGAACCCCGTCACGCCCGACCCCGACCAGATCGCCTACGTCATCTTCACCTCCGGCTCCACCGGCATGCCCAAGGGCGTGGAGATGTGCCACCGGGCCGCGCTCAACACGGTGGAGGACATCAACGAGCGGTTCGGCATCACCGCCGAGGACCGGGTCCTCGCGGTGTCGGCCCTGGACTTCGACCTGTCGGTGTGGGACATCTTCGGTCTGCTGGGTGCGGGGGGCGCCCTCGTCCTGGTGGCGGAGTCCGACCGCCGCGACGCACAGCAGTGGCTGAACCTGTGCCGTCGGCACCAGGTCACGGTGTGGGACACCGTGCCTGCGCTGATGGAGATGCTGCTGACCGCCACGGGCACGGATCCGCTGCCGGAATCCCTCCGCCTGGCGCTCCTCTCCGGCGACTGGATCGGCCTCGACCTGCCGGACGCCCTGCGCGACGCCTCCGACGGACGGTGCGCGCTCGTGGGCCTCGGCGGCGCCACCGAGGCCGGGATCTGGTCCAACTTCCAGGAGATCGCGGGGGTACCGGCCCACTGGCGCTCCATCCCCTATGGTAGGCCGCTGAGCAACCAGCGGTTCCGGGTGGTCGACGCCCGGGGCCGGGACTGCCCGGACTGGGTGCCGGGCGAGCTGTGGATCGGTGGCCGGAGCGTGGCCAACGGATACCGCAATGACCCGGAACGCACGGCCGACCGCTTCGTCACCTACGCGGGAGACCGCTGGTACCGCACCGGCGACCTGGGCCGGTACTGGCCCGATGGGACCCTGGAGTTCTTGGGCCGACGCGACAACCAGGTGAAGTTGCGCGGCTACCGCATCGAGCTCGGCGAGGTCGAGGCGGCGCTGCGCGCCGTGCCCGCCGTGCACCACGCCGTGGCCGAGGTGGTCGGCACGACGTCACAGAAGCTCATCGCCGCGGTCACCCTGACCGCGGAGACCGACGAAGCGACGGTGCTGAGTGTCGTGGCGGACTTGCTGCCGCCGCACATGGTCCCGGAACGGCTTGAGGTCCTCCAGGAGTTCCCCCTGACGCCGAACGGCAAGCTCGATCGCGCGTCGGTCAGCGCGGTCCTGCGGGCCGGCGCCCCGCCCGAGGAGCCCTACGTCGAGCCGGCCGGTGACCTGGAGACCGTACTCGTGGAGATCGTGCGGAAGGTGCTCGTGGCCGACCGGATCAGTGTCGAGGACGACTTCTTCGCCGTCGGCGGCGACTCCGTCCTGGCCACGAAGGCGATCGCCCAGATCCGGGAGTGGCTCGACACCACCGAGCCGAAGGTGGCGGACCTGTTCGCGGCCCGGACGGTACGTGCTCTCGCCGTACGCCTTGCGAAGAAGCAGAGCGTGCCGGGACGCATCGAGCAGGCCGCGACGATCTACCGCGAGGTCGCGTCGATGACCGAAGAGGAACTCCTGGCCGCATCGCGGTCCATGGACCGGTGACCCCGGCCGGCTCGGCTCTCAGACGCTCTTTCCACCTGGCTGACCGTCATACCGAAGGGACAAGCAGAGTGGCACAGGCGAAGGAATACGCGCTTCCCTACGAAGAACAGGACCCGAACGAGATCCTGAAGGCGTTCGCCGCCAACAGGGCGTTCCGAGCCGCGGGGTGGGATGAACTGACGACGGAGGGAAACCCCTATCGGCGGCCGGTCAGGCCCGACGACCTGGCCTGGCTCGACTACAGCCGCCCCTGCCCTCCGCCGATGTGCTCAAGCTGAGCGGCTTCCTGGGTCACCGCATGCTGCGCAACGTCTACGACCTCGACGCTCTCTACCTGCCGCCACAAGACGTCGTGACCGTCAAGTCCGACCAGGAGGCCTTCTACTCGAGCCGGAACAGGGAGCTGAGCGCCCTTGCCAAGCCGGTCCTCGAACGGCATCTGTTCACCCTGCTCGACGGGGAGAGGACACCGCTGCGGAAGCCGACACGCGCCGCTTTGGAGCGTCATGTCGTCGGATACCTGGAGGAGCGCAAGAGCCGCCCGAACAGGGGCATCGAAGCGGTCCTGAACACCCGGGACAAACGAGAGGCCGCGACCTTCCTGCTGCTTCAGCTGAGTGCCTTCGCGCCCGCCATGAACACCGCGGTCGGCAGGACCGCGCTCGGTGAGTTCGACCTCGCGCACGACGCGCTCCGGCCATTTCTGGTGGAGCGGTACGGTGCCTGGGTCTCCGCCTCGCCGGACTACGCCAAGCTGCTCGACGGCGCCGGGCTGAAGACGGCGGCCGCCGCCTACTGGCAGCTCTATCTGAACACCTCACTGGCGCGCGGAAACTACCTCCACTACCTCTCGGTGAACCGGGAGCACCTCTTCGCCTTCCTCGGCGCCCTGGTGCACAAGAGGATCGACGACGCCGTCAACCGCGACCCGTTCGAGGCGGTCTTCACCGAGTGCCTGAAGACCGACACGGGCTTCTTCCGCCACGTCCCCGACGTCACCGAGGCCGGGCTGAGCGAGATCATGGGCCGCCTGCTCGCGCCTCTGGCCGACCGGTACGGCGAGCAGGCCGTCGTCGAAGGTTTCCACCGAGGGTTCACCGACGCGGCCTGGTACGCCGACCTCTGGGAGCAGGACGTGACGGACCAGGTGAACTGGGCCGACAGGATCCCCTCCTACAAGGACAAGGCCCACACGATCGACGAGTACCTCAAGGACGAGGGCATCGAGATCGACTTGGACACGTTCGTCGAGTCGTGGGAGGAGACCTCCACCACTCATGTGCACGACGAGCACCGACTGGTCGTCATCGAGGCCGGTCAGATGCACTTCTGGAACAACGTGACGCACAAGATCGAGCTGAACCAGGGGGACAAGCTTCTGATCCCGGTGTCTCGGCTGCACGGCTCCACCGTGCTCTCCGGCGAGTGCACCTACCACCAGCCCATCATCAGCGACGACCTGCTCAAGGAAATCTTCGGATTCGCTCCGGGCAGCACGTGTAAAGGGCGGGAGTGAACACATGTCTTCGACGACGCAGCCGGTCGAGGAGCATCTCGCCTCCCAGGTGATCGGTGGACTTCCCGCATGGGGAATTCCCTACGCGAGGGACCTGCTGCAGACGCTGACCTCCACGGACGCGCCTTTCCCCTGCACCTTCGCGGTCTCGGCCGCGAAGAAGTCGGGGCTGCGGTTCGGGTTCATCGACGACGAGCACGATCAGCGATCCTGGGAAGCGCTCCCCGACATCATCCGCTCGTACCTGGAGACCTACCAGAGCATCTCCAGGGAGACCTCCCTCATCGTTCTCTTCCGCCCCGGCCAGGAAGAGGACGGCAAGGTCGGCGACTACTACCAGAAGTTCTGGGATGTCCTCCAGTTCCTGCACGAGCACGACACAGAGGCCTGGCCGGCGGAGATACCCAAGGACACCGACCACAGCCACTGGGAGTTCAGCTTTGGCGGCACACCCATCTTCGTCGTGTGCAACACGCCCGCCCACACGGCCCGCAAGAGCAGGTCGAACCCTTGCTTCATGATCACTTTCCAGCCACGGTGGGTCTTCGAGGACCTCGACCCCGACACCCCACGGGGCTGGTCCGCGCGCCGGGTCATCCGCAACAGGCTGCGCGCCTTCGACGGCGGTGAGCCCTCACCCGAACTCGGCAACTACGGCGACCCGGAGAACCGGGAGTGGCGGCAGTACTTCCTCTTCGACGAGAACGAGGCGAAGCCGCCCGCGTGCCCGTTCCGCCACACCTGACGCGATCATGGTCCGACTACAGAAGGCAAGGGTATGACTGACGAACACCCGGGTCGGGACGGGGAGGGGTCTGATCGGGCGAGCGGTACGACGGTCCGGCAGGAGCGCATCCGTCGGCTGCTCGCCGAGCGGGGCTTCGGCCATGGGGCGGTGCGTCCGGGGCGGATCGCTTCCCACGGCTCGGGCCGGGTCCCCATGGGCTGTCCTCGGCCCAGCGGCGCATGTGGTTCGCGCAGCAGCGGAACCCCGGCAGCGCCTCGTACAACATCTGTGTGGGCTTCAGGATCAGTGGCGATCTTGACCCGGCGAGGCTCCGTCGCGCCTTCGAATCGGTCGTCGCACACCAGGACGTCCTGCGGACCGTGTACCGGACCGGTGCCGACGGCCTCCCGGTACAACTGGTCCTGCCTACCCTCGACATGCCGTGGCGGACCGTCGACTGCCAGGCCCTGCCGACGGGTGCCCACCTCGAGGAAGAGGTCGAACGGCTGGCGGGGGAGCACGGCCGCCTCGCCTTCGATCTGGCCGAGGACTGCCCGCTGCGGCTGCTGCTCATCGAACTGGGCGCACGCGAGCACGCCCTGGTGCTCAGTGCGCACCACATCGCCATCGACGACCAGAGCTGGGCGCCCCTGCTCAACGCAGTGGCGGAATACTACCGTTCGGACGCGGCGGGGCAGCCCGCCGCCGCGGTGCTCCCATCCACGGTCACCTATGCACAGTTCGCCGAGTGGGAGCAGCGACGGGTCGCCTCGGGCGAGTTCGAGGAGTCGCTGGTTTTCTGGCGCGACCGGCTCGACCCGTGGCCCGCCGCGGCCGCGCTGCCGATGGCCGGCGGCGTCCTCGGGGAGCGGTCCGAGAAGGGGGTGCGGCGCCATCTCACGCTGTCGCAGCGGACGAGCGCCGCGATCAGCGCCTTCGCCAAGGCCTCCGGTGCCTCGCTGTTCATGACGACCCTGGCCTGTCTGGCCGCCGTGCTCAGCCGGTACTCGGACAGCGGCGACCTCGCCGTGGGCACGGTCGCCGTGCACCGGCCGAGCCCCGAATTCGAGCCGCTGGTCGGCAACTTCGGCAATACGCTGATGCTGCGGTTCGACGCCGGAGGGGACCCGCGCTTCTCGGACCTGCTGGCGCAGGTCCGGAAGCGCTGCATCGACGCGTTCGGGCAGCAGGAGGTGCCCTTCGACCAGGTCGTGGAAGCCGTCCGCCCACCGCGGAAGCGGGACGGTTCCGGCCTGTTCAACGTGATGTTCACCCAGCGCGGTCTCACCCTGCCGCTGGACATCACCTTCGCCGGCCAGACCTGGCGGGAGGTCCCGGTATTCAACGGCACGACGCGCTTCGATCTCGCCGTCGAGGTGGCGTCGGGGCGCGACGGACTGGTCCTGACCGGCACCGGTGCGCACCGGATATTCGACGCCGAGGGCATCGATCGGGTGCTCGGCCACCTGGCCACGCTGATGGAGGGGGTGCTCGCCGACCCCACGAGGCGCCTCAGTGAGCTTCCGCTGCTGCCCGATGCGGAGTACCACCGTATCGTACACGAGTGGAACGCCACCGACCGTCCGGAGTATCTGCCGAGGACCACCCTGCCCGGGCTCTTCGCCGAGCAGGTGCGCCGCCGGCCGGACGCCGAAGCGCTGGTCTTCGATGACCAGCGCCTCAGCTACGCCGAACTGGATGGCCGGGCCAACCAGCTGGCCCGCCACCTGGTGGCGTCCGGCGTGGCGCCCGGCGGCCTCGTCGGTGTGCTCCTCGAGCGGTCGCCCGAACTGGTCGTGACCATGCTGGCGGTGCTCAAGTCCGGCGCTGCCTTCGTGGCCCTCGACCCGGCCTGGCCGGCGCTGCGCAAGCGGGAACTGATCTCGACAGCGGGCCTTTCCGCCTGCGTGACGACCGGTGGGATGCTCTCCAAGGGCGAGCTGGCCGCCATGGCACCTCGGGTCCCACACGTGGATCTGGCGGCCGACGGCGATCTCGTCGCGGGGCTGGACCGGCAGGCTATGGAGGTCGCGACGGCCCTGGAGGACGTCGCGTACGTCATCTACACGTCCGGCTCCACCGGGGTTCCCAAGGGCGCGATGATCACTCACGCGGGGATCGTCAACCGGCTGCCCTGGCAGGCGGATCTGCTGGAGCTGACGGAGTCCGACACCGTCCTGCACAAGGCTCCGGTCAGCTTCGACATCTCCATCAACGAGATCTTCCTGCCGCTGGCGAGCGGCTGTCGCCTCGTGCTCGCCAAGCCGGGTGGGGAGGGCGACGTCTCGTATCTGCTCTCCACCATCGCCGAACATCGGGTCACCTTCGTCTACCTGGTCTCCTCCATGCTCGACCTGATGGTCCAACGCGACGACGCGACCGAGGCCTTCCGCGGCCTGCGGCACGTCTGGTGCGGGGGAGAGGTGCTCTCCCCGGAGCTGTACCTCCGGTTCAGGCAGCGGTGCGGCGCCCGCATGTACCACGGCTACGGCCCGGCGGAGGCGACCATCGGCGTCACCTGTCGCGTCTACGAGACCGCCGACCACGTGCGGGACATCACCATCGGCAGGCCCAACCCGAACACACGCATCTATCTGCTGGACGGCGCGCGGAAGCCGGTTCCGGTGGGCACGGTCGGCGAGATCCACGTCGGTGGTCTCCCGCTGGCCCGCGGCTATCTCAACGACCCGGAGCGGACCGCCGAACGGTTCGTGGACAACCCGTTCCTGCCCGGTGAACGGGTCTACCGAACCGGCGACCTGGCCCGGCACCGGGCCGATGGGCAGATCGAGTTCGTCGGCCGGGCCGACAACCAGGTCAAGCTCAATGGACGGCGCATCGAACTGGAGGAGATCGAGGCCAAACTGGCCGCGCACCCCGGAGTCCGGCAGGTCTGTGTCCTGGTCCGCACCCGCGGTCGACTCGGCCGTCACCTGGTGGCCTTCGTCGCCACCGGCGACAGCGCCGTCACCCCCGAGGAACTCCGGTCGTGGCTCACCGAACGGGTGCCGTCGTACATGGTCCCCTCGACCGTCGTGCTGATGCCGAGGCTCCCCCTGAAGAGCTCGGGCAAGGTCGACAGGGACGAGTTGGGGTCGGTCGACATCCCGGAGGACGAGCGCAGGAAGACGGCGTACACCGCCCCGCAGGGCGAGCTGCAGGAGGCCATCGCGGCCATCTGGGCGCGAACGCTCGGCGTCGAACAGGTGGGTGTGCACGAGAACTTCTTCGACCTCGGCGGCCACTCCCTCCTGGTCGTGAGGGTACAGACCGAGATTCACCGCGACCTCGGCCGCGACATTTCCGTAGTCGCCCTGTTCGAGAACCCGACGGTCGCCTCAGTGGCCCGGCAGCTCGAGACGGGCACGGGCGTCCCTGGAGACGAAGACACGCGTGAGGTCGAGAAGATACGCGGCCGCGCCGACCGGCAGCGCCGGGCGCGAGCCGGACGGGGCCGGACGACCAGTGTGAAGGAGGCGCCATGAGCACGGACACGGGCACCGATGGCGAGGCCATGGGCGCGCCCGACGTCGCCGTGATCGCGATGGAGGGCAGATTCCCCGGAGCGCCCACGCTCCGGGAGTTCTGGGAGGTGCTGAAGGCCGGCAAGGAAGCGATCCGGCCGGTCGACGACAGGGACTTCATCGCGGCCGGCGGGGCACCGGACCGGCTGACGGACCCCAACCTGGTCAGGGTCGAGTGCACCTTGGAGGACATCGACCGGTTCGACGCCGAGTTCTTCGGGTTCCAGCCGGCCGAGGCCGAACTCCTCGACCCTCAGCAGCGGGTTTTCCTGGAGTGCGCCCAGCACGCCTTCGAACAGGCCGGGTGCCTTCCCGACGCGTACGACGGGTCCATCGGCGTCTACGCGGGAGCCTCGCTGAGCCAGTACTACCTGGACCACGTTTACCCGATGTACGCCCGCAAGCCCGGCACCGTCGACTCCTTCATCGGCGCGGTGGCCAACGCCAGCAGCGCGCTGGTCACCCGTGTCTCCTACCTCCTCAACCTCACGGGGCCGAGCGTCGCGGTGCAGACCGCCTGCTCGACGTCCCTGGTCGCCGTGCACGCCGCCTGCCAGGACCTGCTGGATTATCGGTGCGATCTCGCGCTGGCGGGCGGTGCCTCCGTGAACCCCAGCGCGCGGCTCGGCTACCAGTACGTGCCCGGCGGTCCGTTCTCGCCCGACGGCCACTGCCGCCCGTACTCCTCCGAGGGCGCGGGCATGTCTCCCGGTGACGGCGTCGGCGTCGTCCTGCTCAAGCGGCTGGAGGACGCGCTGGCCGACGGCGACAACATCCGTGCCGTGATCAAGGGGTCGGCGATCAACAACGACGGCTCCCGCAAGGTCGGTTTCACCGCCCCCAGCGTGAAGGGGCAGCGCGACGTCATCCTGGCGGCCCACGCGATGGCGGGCGTGACGGCCGACGCCATCGGCTACGTCGAGGGACATGGCACCGCCACCCCCGTCGGGGACCCGATCGAGGTCAGCGCCCTGACAAAGGCGTTCGCCGCGAGCACCGACAAGAAGGGGTACTGCGTCCTCGGCTCGGTGAAGTCCAACCTCGGACACCTGGACGCCGCCGCCGGGATCGCCGGCCTGATCAAGGCCGTCCTCGCGCTCGAGAACGAGGCGATTCCGCCGACGGTGCACTTCGACAAGCCCAATGAACTGATCGACTTCGCGGGCTCGCCCTTCGTGGTCTCCGGCGGGCTGCGGAAGTGGGAACGCACCTCCGTACCACGGCTGGCCGGAGTGAGCTCGTTCGGTGTGGGCGGCACCAATGCGCACGTGGTGCTCGAAGAGGCACCACTGCGGCCTGCCCAGGAGCAGGACGGGTTCCCGGAGGTCATCCTCCTATCCGCCGCGACGCCGAAGGCGTTGAGCGAGATGGGGGAGGAACTGCGGGAGCATGTCTCCCGCGGCCCCGACCTGGCCATCGGGGACATCGCCCACACGCTCCAGACCGGCCGACGGCACATGCACCATCGGCGCGCTGTCGTCGCCGACAGCTCCCAGGACCTCGCCGAGGCGCTGCGCGGTGGCGACGGGTTCCAGGGGGACACCGGCGGTCGGCCCCGCAGCGTGGTGTTCATGTACCCCGGCGGCGGAGCGCAGTACCAGCGCATGGGCCAGCAGCTGTACGAGACCTACCCCGTCTTCCGGCGCGAGATGGACCGTTGCGCACATATCGTCGAGTCCTCCTGCGGTATGGATCTGCTGGCAGCCCTCTATCCGCCCGGTGACGCGCGGCCCAGCAGGGAGAACATCGACGTTCCCGTCTGCCGTCTGCCGGCGATCGCCGCCACCGAATGGTCCCTGACCGCCTTGCTGGCGTCTTGGGGCATACGCCCCACCGCCGTGGTCGGCCACAGCCTCGGCGAGTACACGGCGGCCTGTGTCGCCGGAATCATGGACCTGGAGGACATGCTTCCGCTGGTCGCCGAGCGTGAGCGGTTGATCGAGAAGGCGGGCGGTATGACGCTGAGCGTGCTGCTCGACGGGGAGGACGTCGGTCCGCACCTGGTTCCGGGAACGTCCTTGGCGGCTGTCAACGCCCCTGGTATGTGCACCGTCTCCGGGACCCGCGAGGCCATCATGGAGATGGAGAAGCATCTCACGGAGCAGGGGATCGACCAGCACCGGCTGCGCGTTCCCGGTGCGGTGCACTCGGTGGCGCTCGATCCGGTGCTCGACGAGCTGCGCGACGCCTTGAAAAAGGTGACCCTGCGCGAGCCGGCGGTCCCGATCGTGTCCAACCTGACCGGCGACTGGCTGACCGCTGAGGCGGCAGGCGACCCCGAGCACTGGGTGAAGCACACTCGTGGAACCGTGAGGTTCCGCGAATGCCTCCAGACGCTGGCCGCCGACCACCCCCTGCCCTGCTGGAGGCCGGGCCCAGCGGTGGGCTGGTCAAGCTGGCCGAATATACCCTCGGGGCTTCCACACCGGCCGTCGCCGCGATCCGGCACGCCTACGGGGAACAGTCCGACCCGCGCGTACTGCTCAACGCCGTGGCCCTGCTGTGGACGACCGGCGTGGAGGTCGATTGGGCGGCGGCCCGGGAGGGACGGCCCGGCCGGACCGTCCCGCTGCCCGGATACCCGTTCCAGCGCAAGCGCTTCTGGGTGGAGCGCACGGTCCTCCCGCCAGACGCCGCCGAGCGGGGGCGGTCTGCCGAATCGCTGCTCACCGCCCGCGTGTGGAGCGGCTCCGGCGTACCGGACCGGCACACCGGACAGGCCCCCGCGCCGACCCGGGAGACCGTCCTCATGCTGGTCGGCTCCGCGGCAGACGCTCCCCCCACCGCGCTCCTGGGCGAGTGCGAGCACGTGGTCTCCGTCCGCTTCGCCGAGACGTTCGGCAACCCGCGCCCGGACCGCTACGAACTCGACCCCGCGGCACCGGCCCACCTGCGTGCCCTGTGCGAACGCGTGTGCGCCGACGGCGTCCAGGACGCCGACGTCCGGCTGCTCGACATCTCCGCCGTTACCGACCCGAAAGACCCGCTGAAGACGGTCACCGCCTCCGCGGACTTCGCGGAAGGCCTCCTTGCCGCTCTCGGTGGAGAGGAACGGCGACTGCGAGCCGTCATCGTCAGCAATGGCGCCTTCGACTTGGGGGCCGCCGAAACCTCGCCCGAACGCCGGTTCACATATGGCCTGTTGCGGCACTGGCAGCACGAGGAGTCACGTGTCGACGCCACACACGTCGATATCGACGGTCTTCCCTCCGGCCGGTTCGACGACAGGACGTGGCAGACGCTGCTGGACGAGCTGCGCCGCCCGGGAGCCGACGCGGCCGTGGCCCACCGGGGCGGCCACCGGTGGACGGCGGGCTCCGTGCCGGTGGAACCGACGGCGGACGACCTGGGAGCGCTGCCCCGTCACTGGATCGTTCCCGACGGCCATCTCCTGCCCGCGCGACGGTATGTGTCCTTTCTGTCGGCGGCGTTCGACGGCGAGGTGGCCATCAGCGACTTCGCCGACACCGAGCCCGCTTCGGCGGACGGAGACCGCCCCGGACTTCTGAGGCTGCTCGATCACGCGCCCGACGGCGAAGACGCCCAGGCACCGGCGGCAACCCTGGACTGGCTACGCGACCTGTGGCAGCGCCGCGCGGAACAGTCGTTCGGCGTCGTCGTTCTGGTCGACCCCTTGGCCGAGCGGCCGTCCGCCGAGCAGGCGGCGGTGAGCGGCTTCGCCGAGGCGTGCGTGGAGGCGGCGGCGGCGGAAGGGCTGCCGTGGCGGCTCCTGCGGTGGCGAAGGGGCCCCGAATGGACAGACGAGCCATTGCGGGAGGACGGCGACGAGGAGATCAGCGCGTGGAGCCGGCTCGCCGCCGATGCCCTCGCCGCCGCGCTGCGTACCCCCGGCCATCCCGTACTCACCGTCGCGCCTGGGAGCGGGACCATCGCCATTGAGGGCCGCGCGACCGTCGGTGACCACGCGGCCGACGGGGAAGCGGACGCCGGGCGGCCCGATGACCAGGAGGGCCGGGCCCGGCCGCCGCTCAGCACACCGTACGTACCGCCGCGCAACGAGATGGAGCGACGCGTGGCGGCGATCTGGCGGAAGTCGCTCGGCATCGACGCCATCGGGGCCGACGACAACTTCTTCGAACTGGGAGGCGAGTCCCTGCTGCTCATGCGTGTGGTCGCCAGTCTGCGCGAGCACTTCACCGTCAACATGTCCATCCGCGAGCTGTACGTGAACGACCGGCTGACCGTTTCCGGGATTGCCACTGTGCTGGAGGAGAAGGAAGCGTGACCACTTCATACGACGTCGAGTCCGTTCCGGCCGCGCTGCGGGTCCGCGAGCTGATGACCACTGGACTTCTGTCGCAGGCCGTTTCAGTGCTGTGCGAACTGAATGTGCCCGACGTGCTGTCCATCCCGCGTTCCAACACCGACATCGCCGAGGAAGTGGACGCCGACGCGGAGGGACTGCTGCCGTTCCTGCGCGCCGCGTGTGCCGCCGGAGTGCTCTCCGAGCCGGCACCCAGGACTTTCGAGCTGACCGAGGTGGGCCAGGTCCTGAAGTCCGACCACCCGACCAGCATGCGGAACATGTGCGCGCTGACCTGCCGGGAGGAGTTCAACCGCACCTGGGCGAACGCGATACACACGGCCCGCACCGGCGAACCGTGCTTCTCCGTGCCCTACGGAAAGCCCTTCTTCGAATACATGGCGTCGAACCGGGAGTTCGCGACGCTGTTCGACAAGGCCATGACCTCGTCGGCGGCCGTCGACAACCTGCTGTCCAGCTACGACTTCTCCCGGGCCCGCCACGTCGTCGACGTCGGCGGCGGGAGGGGAGCCATGCTGGCCAGCCTCCTCAAGAACAACCCGCACCTCACAGGTACGCTCCTGGATCTGCCGCACGTCGTGGCGAACGCCGAAGGCATCATGGCCGAGGCGGGAGTCGCCGACCGCGTCACCCTCGTTCCCGGCAGCTTCTTCGACGAGATCCCGCCCGCCGGCGACGTCTATCTGCTGTCCCGCGTGATCGGGAACTGGAACGACGCGGACTCGCTGCGCATCCTCGCCGCCGTGCGCGCCGTGATGAAGCCGGACAGCCGGATGGTCATCGTCGGCCAGATGCCGAGTGCGAGCGACCGCACGCACTATCCCCGCCAGCTCGACCTGTACATGTTCGCCCTGCTCGGCGCCCGCCTGCGCTCCTACGACGAGTATCAGGAGCTCTTCACCCAGGTGAACCTGACGGCCACCGACCAGTGGAACTTCCCCGACAGCGAATCGGTGCTGGAGGCACGGCCAGCGTAGTTCCACATCCAACCAGCCAGGATACGAAGAGGACTCGACATGCGAGTGTTGTGCACAGTGTGGAGTGTGAACTCCCACCTGGAACCCCTGCTGCCGCTGGTGCGCTCCCTGCGGGCCGCGGGCGACGAGGTGCTGGTCGCCACCACGGAACAGCTGGCACCCAAGGTCGGCGCCACCGGGGCCCGGGTGGAGACGGTCCTCCAGGACCCCACCAGTCCCTTCCAGGCGGGCAGCACCGGCCGCCCCCCGCTCGGCTCGCTGCTCGCCGACAAGATGGCGGCCCTGCTCGACACCTCGGAACTGCTCACCCGGACCAAGGAGATCGCCGCGCTGGCCGAGAGCTTCGGGGCCGATCTGGTGATCCGCGACGACTCCGAATACGCCGGGTATCTCGCCGCCGAGCTGCTGCGCCTGCCGGTCGTCTGCCTGGCGGGCGCGATGAGCAACACGTACAACCATGACGACTTGACCACCGTGTTCAACCTGTTCCGCACCGAACTCGGGCTGCCCGCCCTGACCGGCCCCAGCGGTCTCTACCCGGGCGCGCTGCTGGACTACATGCCCGAATCGGTGGCCTTCAGCGCCGCGCCCGCGCCCAGGACCCTGCGCTTCCGCCAGCCGCGCCGCAATGAGGTCGGCGCGCGGCTGCCCGAGGTGGCGGCCACCGGTGAACGGCCACTGGTCTACGCAGCGATCGGCACGGGATGGCGCACATGGCGGGACCTGGGGGTGTCCGGCGGGGACGACCCGTATCGCGCCATGGCCGATCTGCTCGCGGCGCTGTCCGAGGTGGAGTGCACCGCGCTGGTCTCCTCGGGCGGTATGGACACCGAAGGGATGCCGCGCGGACCGCACGTCGAGGTCCACGACCATCTGCCCCAACAACTGTTGCTGGAAGCAGCCCAGTTGTTTTGCAGTCACGGTGGCTACAACGGAATCCGCGAGGCGATCCGGGCCGGTGTGCCCATGCTGGTGCGCCCGTCCACCCTCGACCAGCCCGCGAACGCGGCCGCGATCACCCGGCTCGGCCTGGGCTCCACAGTCTCCGGGCTGGACGCCGGGCAACTTGCCGAGCGCATCGTCGGCTCGCTGGCCGACGCCGAGCTGGCCTGGCGCAGCCGGGCCGCGCGGGCCGCGATGCTGGCCCTCCCCGGTGTCGACGCGGCGCCGGAAGTGCTGCGCACAGTACGCCGGGATGCGAGGGACTGACATGCGCTCCGGTGGGGTAACTACGATGAGCCTGGCCTGCTTTCTGGAGGCGGGTGGGCAGCACATGGCCGGCTGGCGGCACCCTTTGGCCAACGAGCGCGCAAGCCTCGACTTCCCGTTCCTGGCGGAGATGGCTCAGTTGTGCGAGCGGGGCGTCATGGACGCGATGTTCCTTGCCGACTCCCTGGCCCCATGGGTGGGAGTCCCGGAGGTCATGTCGCGTACAGCGCGCGGGGAACATTTCGAGCCGACCACGATGATGGCCGCGCTGTCCTCGGTGACCGAGCGGATCGGACTGGTGGCCACGGCCACCACCACGTACAACCACCCGTACCACGTGGCCAGGAAGTTCGCCTCATTGGACCACATCAGCCGGGGCCGGATCGGCTGGAACCTGGTCACCTCGCTGGTGCCTGCGGAGTCGCGCAGCTTCGGCACCGATCCCTTCCCCTCCCGTGACCACCGCTACGACCGGGCGGAGGAGTTCATCGGCGTGGTGAAAAGCCTCTGGGACAGCTACTCCGACGAGGCGATGCTGCGCGACAGGGCGACCGGCAGATACTACGACCCCGGAGAGCTGCACCTGACGGAGCACAGCGGAAAACACTTCGATGTGCGCGGTCCGCTGAACATCTCGCGCCCGCCGCAGGGCCATCCCGTGATCTTCCAGGCCGGGAACTCGCCGCGCGGAAGGGATTTCGCCTCCCGGCACGGTGAGGTGCTCTTCACAGCGCAGAGCGATCTGGGGGAGGCTCAGGAGTACTACCGGGACATCAAGGAAAGAGCCGTCGCGTGCGGCCGCGACCCAGACCATGTGCGGATCTGGCGCGGCTTCGCGCCGCTGGTCGCGCCGACCCAGGCGGAGGCCGACGCCATGATGGAGGAGCTCAACGGCCTGTTGCACGAGGACGTGATGTGGGACCTGGTCAGGGGGCCGCTTGCGGAAGTCGACTTCTCCGGCTGCTCGCTGGACGACCCGCTGCCGGAACTGGCCGACACTGAGGACAGCCGCCAGGATCTGTTGCACGGGATGGGGGGCCTGAACCGGCCTACCATTCGCGACATCGTCCTGCAGGTCGCCGGAAGCGGCATGGTCGTGGGCAGCCCGGCGCGCATAGCCGACGAACTCCAGGAGTGGTTCGAGGGAGACGCCGTGGACGGCTTCCTGCTGGCCTTCCCCTTCCTGCCGTCGAACCTGCGCCTCTTCGTCGATGAGGTCGTCCCCGAGTTGCAGCGACGTGGGCTGTACCGCTCCGAATACCCTGGTAGGACACTGCGCGACAATCTCGGGTTGCCTAGGCCGAAGGAGGTGTGGCGCTGATGAGCAGGCAGGACCACCTGCGCTTGTGCGCGTTCATCAAGCCCGGGGGCAGCTACGCGTCGTCGTGGCGGCTTCCCGAGGTCCCCGCGGACGCCGGCATCGACATGGCCACCGCGATTCAGGTGGCGAAGACCGCCGAGCGCGGCCGGTTCGACACACTGTTCTTCCCCGATGCGCTGGCCATGCCATGGACCGATCAGGAGATCGCGCACCGCCACGGGCAGCAGGCCGATGTCGTCGACCCCCTGCTGCTGGCGTCGGCACTGGCGCCGCTGACGAAGAACATCGGCCTGACGATCACCGCGTCCACCACCTACAACGAGCCTTACCACTTGGCGCGCTACTTCGCGTCGCTCGATCACCTCAGCGGAGGTCGGGCAGGCTGGAACCTGGTGACCTCGCTGACCGACACCGAGGCGTGGAACTTCGGCCGTGAGCACCATCCCGCCCACGCCGAGAGGCTGGCCCGTGCCGAAGAGAGCTACGACGTGGTGTGTCGGCTGTGGGACAGCTTCGCGGACGACGCCTTCCTCTACGACAAAGAGTCCGGCCGGATGTTCGACCCGGAAAAGATCTTCGCGCCCCGGCACCGAGGAGAGTACTTCGAGGTCGACGGTCCGCTGACCCTCTCCCGGCCCCCGCAGGGTAGGCCGGTGATCGCTCAGGCCGGCGCTTCTGCGGGCGGGCGGCGACTCGCCGCGCGGGTGGCCGACCTGGTGTTCGCCATCGAGGCCGACCGGGAACGCGCGATTCAGCAAGCTGCCGAACTCCGTTCCCTCGCTGAGGACTTGGGTCGTACGGATCGGGGCCCGCTTTTCCTGCCGGCGCTCACTGTGGTGCCGGGCCGAACCCGGAGCGAGGCCGAGGACGCCATGGATCGGTTGGAGGCCACCGCGGACCCCAAGGTGATGCTGGCGAATCTCTCCTTCTACCTCGGCTGCGACGCGTCCGGTTTCGCACTGGACGAGCCGCTGCCGCCATTGCCGCCGTCGAATGCCAGCCGGAGTGCGCAGGACCGGCTGGTGGCCGAGGCGAAGGCGGACAATCTCACGGTCCGGGAGCTAGCTCTCCGGCAGGACAGGGCCGATACACTCGTGGGCAGTGCCACCGAGGTCGCCGACCACATCCAGGAGTGGTTCGAGACGCGCGCCGCCGACGGCTTCACCGTCATCCCTCCGTATCTGCCCGGCGCGCTGGACAACTTCGTGGATCTGGTCGTGCCGGAGCTTGACCGGCGTGGGCTGCTGCGGCCCGTGCGGGACGGTGAGATGCTGCGGGACAGGCTCGGCCTCGGCCGCCCGGCCCATCGGGCCCCGGCCCGTTCGGCCTTGGAAGATGCCTGACCTGCACCTCACTCCGGGCACTGTTCGGGGCGGCGGACCGGCCGCGTTCCGCGACCGGTCCGCCGCATTCGACGCCGTTCCGGGTTCGAGAGAGAAGCTCCGCTGCCTACTGCCGCGAGGTCTCGCGCGCGTTGGGCTGAGGTTCGTCGGCCTCGGTCTCGGCCTCGGGCGGGGCCTTGCCGAGCAGCGCGGCGATGGCGATGGCTCCGACCGCGATCAAGGCGGCGGCGATCTGCATGCCGAATGAGTAGCCGTCCGTGGCGGCGCGCACCGAGCCCTCCGACTCCGTCAGCGTGTCCGTGCGGCGGGTGGCCAGCATGACGACCAACGCCACCCCGGAGGCGCCACCGATCTGCTGGACGGAGCTGAAGAGGGCGGATCCAAGACCCGCGTTCTCCCCGGTCGTCCCGGAGACCGCCGCCATGCTGATGACGGGCAGGGACAGGCCATTGCCGAGACTGGTGACGAGCATGCCCGGGAGGATGCCCAAGGCATAGCTGTCGTTCGGCTCCACACCGGACAGCAGCATCACCCCCGCCGCCGTGATCAGGAACGACACCACGAGGCTCTGGCGGGTCCCGAACCTGAGCGCTATGCGGGAGGAGAGCCACATCCCCGCGAGGATGCCGGCGCAGTACGGCAGGTACGCGAAGCCGACCCTGAGTGGGCTGTAGCCGACGACTGTCTGCAGGTGCACCATCAGCAAGAAGGACATCGCGTACAAGGCGGCGCAGAAGACCAGGGTCGTGAGGTCGGCGATGGCTCGCGTGCGGTGGGCCAGGAAGGCCAGCGGAACCAGCGGCTCGGCCGTGCGGGACTCGACGACGACGAACGAGGCGGCCAGGACCACGGCGAGGACCAGCGGCCCGAAGCTGCCCACGTCGCCCCAGCCCGAATCCCCGGCCCGGAGCAGCGCGTAGACCAGGGACGTCACGGCGCCGGTTCCCAGCACGGCGCCGGGTACGTCCAGGCGCATGCGCTGGGAGGCCCTGCTCTCGGGGATCAGGCGGGGGAGCAGGGCGAGGGCCAGCACGGCCACCGGCACATTGATGAAGAAGATCCAGCGCCAGGACGCGAGTCCGGTCAGCGCTCCGGAGATCACTAGACCGAGCGTCGCGCCCAGACCGGCGATGCCGCCCCAGATACTCATCGCCTTGGCCCGCTCCCGGTCACCTGGGTACAGGAGCGTGATGAGCGACAGGGACGCCGGGCTGGCCATGGCAGACCCCATGCCTTGGACAAGCCGTCCGAGGACCAGTTGCCATGGCTGCTGCGCGAGGCCGCACAACAGGCTCGCCGAGCTGAACAGCGTGACACCGATGAGGAAGATCCGCCGTCGGCCCAGCAAGTCGGCCATGCGGCCGAACAACAGCAGCAGCCCGCCGAATGCGAGGAAGTACGCGTTGACCACCCAGGCCAGGCCCGCGGAACTGAAACCGAGATCGTCCCGGATGCTGGGGAGGGCGACGTTCACCACGTTGTCGTCGAGAATGAGCATGAACTGGACTAAACAGAGCACGACCAGGGCGGCGCCACGGCGATTGGCGCCTTGGGTCGAGAATGATGTCGAGGTCATGCCGAACGTCCCGTCATCGGAGCCGTACGGCGACGGTGACGTTCTCGGCAAGGGGGAATAAGACACATGCGTCCACCCTAGGTATCCACCGGCCTGGCCGCGATGCTCTACTAGGCCACGTCGTAGCGAGATGAGGCCATGGGGCGGTTGTCGCGCGACGAGGCATGCGACGGGCCCCGCGGGTCAGCGCCCCGCGCCGGATAGCAGGCCTGCCACGATGATCCCCAGCTCCTGACGGTGCGTGTCCTGCGGGTCGGGCTCCTCCGGTTCGGACGTCGGATGGGGGAGCGCTTCAGGGGCGGGGCGGTGGCCGCGCGTGCCCGGCCGGGTGGCTGCTCGGTCTGCGGGCGGGGCTGCTCGGGGACGGTGGGGACCACGAGCCTGCCGACCGTGTAGTGCCAGATGACCCGGTAGCTGTAGACGGCCGCCTCAGGGCTGAGCCCGCAAGCGATGCAGGAGTCGATCATCGCCTCCACGACCCACAGCGCCGAAACGGCCATGAGATCGTCCGCCGTGAGGACTTCGGCGATCCACGGGCAGCCCACGAACATGTCGTGCAGGACCTGGGCCGCGCAGAGCAGTCGCTCGCGGTGGTCGGTGGGTAGCTGGGGACGAGGAAAACGCTGGGCCCGCTCCTCCAGCAGGAGCAGGAGGAGTTCGTCCTTGTCCCGCACGTAGTAGTAGAGGGCCATCGGCGTGCTCGACAGTTCCCTCGCCAAGCGTCGCATCGTCAGATTGCCCGGGCCTTCCGCCTCCAGAACGCGGTGAGCCGCCTGGAGCAGCGCTTCCTTGGACAAGCGGGGCGGGCGGCCGACACTGCCGGCACGTGGGGATACGGGCTGCATCGCTCTATTCTCCCATTACGAATCGCGGCCTGGGTGACGATAGGCCTGACGGGGAGCCGGGGTCCGAACCAGGGCGCGGTGATTCCGCTCTGTGCGTCGGCATCCAGAGGAAGCACAGATCCTCATCAGAGGCGCGCACCATGATGGCCGGGCATGCCGCAGCAGGCGGCCCGATCGTGGGAGTCCGGAGTGGAGAGCGTCGTCCAGTGCGTCGTCGACACCATGCGCGAGCGGTACAGCGAACCGCTGACCCTTGATGACCTTGCCGACGCGGCCTTGATGAGCAAGTTTCATCTTCTGCGCGTCTTCAGTCGCGTGGTGGGTGTGACTCCAGGAAGGTTCCTGAGCGCCGTCCGGTTGCACGAGGCGAAGCGACTGTTGAACAGCACGGACCTGACCGTCGCCGAGGTATCGGAGCGGGTCGGCTATGGCAGCCCCGGCAGTTTCGCCCGGCGCTTCACCGAGGCGGTCGGGCTGTCTCCCACGCAGTACCGGCGCCTCGACGCCGGGGTGTTGCCGGCAGCGGCCCGACACGGCTTCGCCGACGGCGGCGCGACGGGCTGCGGCTCGCTGTCGGGCAGGGTGCTGGCCGACAGCGAGGTGGAAGGCGTGGTCTATGTCGGTGTCTTCGACAGCCCGATCCTTCAGGGGCGTCCCCGTGCCTGGACGGCCGTGCCGCGTCCAGGTACTTTCACCCTGACGGGTGTGCCCTCCGGGAGTTGGTACGTGCACGCTCTCGCCCGCAGGCCCGACGCGCCCAGGAATCCGGGCGAAACCGACGGCGCGATCATGACGGACGCGGTGGGGCCCGTGGTCACCGAGGGAATGGGGCGCGAGGTGGAGCTGACGTTGCGCCCGCCATGTTGGAGCTGTCCACCGGTGCTGTCCGCGCTGCCCTTTTTTGAACAGTCCCTGTTGGCGGCGGGCTGACCCCGGCCCCTTTCGTTCGCCCACGCGACCACGCCCGCCAACTACGGGGCCCTGAGAGCGCCTTCGTCCTTCCGGTAGAGAGCCCCAGCCCGTCTGCCCCTGTGGCGGACCGCTGGCCTCCGAGTCATTGCGACCGCTCTTGTTGTACGTGTATAAATACGTGGCAGGGAACGGTAAGGGCTGCACTCAACACACGATCGACCTGGCCCGATGCGGCTCCGGCGGGGCCACAGGCAGGTACCTGGTGGCGCTGCGCGGCACGGCGCCGGGCTCCCGCCTGCCGGGTTCCTGCGCCCGCCTGCACAGGGCAGTAGAACGGACGGCTGCGGTGTCGGAGGGTTTTTGCGCCAGACGGTCACGCCTGAGGGGGAGGGGCTGTGGTCACGGTAGAGGATGTGCAGACCAGCTTCGCCTCCGGGGTGCCACTGTGTCCAGCGCGCGGCGGAGAAGCTGGAGCGGGCCATTGATCGCCTCGCCGGCCGACGCATGGGACGCCGAGCGCGCTGAACTCGGGGGCATCGCCGAACGTGGCACCACCTGAGGGGCAGGAAGCGACCAGGCTTACGGCTCGCACGTTGGGGACCACAATGAAGCAAGAGGTAGGGATGTCACGGAAGAGTGAGCCGCGTCGGATTCCCGGGGTCGCCGTCCAGACAGTTGGCGCCTGGACCATGGCATCGCTCAAAGGGGACGTCTGTGAGCTCATGGGCGTGCCCGACGAGCAGGTTGGGGACACGTCAAACCTCTTCGAACTGGGTCTTGGATCCCTGCAGTTGATGAGGCTGACCCGCTGGCTGAAGCGATCCGGAGCCCCAGTGTCGTTCGCCGCGCTCGCCCGGGACGCACGCCTGACGGCCTGGCACGCGCTGGTGAACAGTGCCCCAGAACCCGCCGGGACCGACGAGGAAGCGGGTCCTGCATCGGTGAACGGGGCGGCCACTTTGCCCTCCGGGCCCGCGAAGGTGGGCGTCCGGGCTGATCCTCACCAGCCGTTCGCGCTGACCCCTGTCCAACAGGCGTACTGGGTCGGACGCCGTGACGACCGATCGCTGGGCGGGGTTGGCTGCCACGTCTACCTGGAGATCGATAGCCCACAACTGGACCCCGAGCGCCTGGAGTGCGCCATTCACGCCCTGCACGCCCGCCATTCGATGCTCCGGGCCTGCTTCACCGAGTGGGGCACCCAGCGCGTAGCGGACACCCCGGCCTGGCCCGGGCTGACGGTGTACGACCACCGCAGGCAGCCCGGGGATGCCGTCGAGAAGGCGGTGCTCAAGATCCGTACCGCCCTGTCGCACCGTCGGCTCGAGATCTCCCGAGGGGAGGTCTTGGACGTTCAGCTGAGCCGGCTGCCCCATGCGATCGACCGCATCCATATCAATGTCGATCTGCTCGCCTGCGATATTCAAGGCATTCGGCTGCTGTTGGACGACCTCGCCGCCCTCTACGACGACCCCACATCGCTGGAGGACCTGACCTACACCTTTCCGCAGTACCTCGCAGACTGCGCGAGCGATCGCTCCGAGGAGCGGGAACGGAGCAGGGAATACTGGCGGCGGCGGCTCCCCGAACTGCCCGGCGGTCCCCGGCTTCCTCTGGCGGTCGAGCCCGATGGCGTGGTCCGGCCCCGGTTCCAACGGCGCACACATGAGCTCACCTGGCAGGAGTGGGCCACGTTGCGCGTCCGGGCCTCGGAACACGGGATCACCCCTGCCGTGCTGCTCGCCACCGCCTTCGCCGAGATCCTCGGGCGGTGGAGCTCTCAGCAGCACTTCCTGCTCAGTGTGCCGCTCTGCGACCGTGACCAGTCCGTGCACCCGGAAGCCGACCGCATCGTCGGCGACTTCACCGGTCTGGTGCTGCTGGAGGTCGACCTGACCCGGGGTACCGGCTTCCTGGAGCGCGCCCAGGCCGTCCAACGGCAGTTGCACGAGGACATCGACAACGCGGCCTACACCGGCATCGACGTCCTGCGCGACATGATCCGCGAGGACGGTGACACACCACGCGCCGCGCCCGTTGTCTTCACGTGCGACACCGAGGACCCGCTCGTGCCCGACGCGTTCGCCGAGCGCTTCGGCGAGTTGTCCTGGATGGTGTCCCAGATCCCTCATGTCTGGCTCAGTTCGCAGGCCTACCGCACCCGCGAAGGTGGTGTGCTGCTGGCTTGGGACGCGGTGGAGGAGCTGTTCCCCGAGGGCCTGCTGGACGCCATGATGTCCGGCCAGGCGGCGCTGCTGCGCGATCTGGCGGCCATGGACTGGAGCACTCGGCCCGCTGCCGAACTTCCCGCCGCCCAGCGGGAACGCCGTAAGGCCACGGGCGCCGAGCCGCGCCCGGATCCTGGGCGGCTGCTGCACCAGACCTTCTTCGAACGGTCTCGGGAACGCTCCGACGCCCCGGCGCTGCTCTGGGGCATGAGCGGAGTACTCACCCACCAGACCCTCGCCGACCAGGCACTGCGCATCGCCCGCGCACTGTACGAGCGGGGAATCGGGCGGGGCGACAGCGTGATTGTTACGGCGTCGCAGCGCAGGCAGCAGATCGCGGCCGTCCTCGGAGTGCTCGCCGCAGGCGGCACGTACATGCCCCTCAGCGCCGATCAGCCCGCCGAACACCAGGAGTGGATCGCGCGCGTGAGCGGTGCCCGGCTGGTCCTGGCCGGAACGGACGCACCGGTCCCGGGCGGCCTGCCCACCGACGTGCTGTCGATAGGCGACGCGCTACTGGCGGATCCGCTCGCCGCACCTGTGCCTGCCGACCCGGAGGACATCGCGTATGCGATCTTCGCCCTGGGGCCATCGGCAATGCCCCGGGTCGTCGAGGTCACGCACCGCGCGGCGGTGCACACCGTCGACGACATCGCCAAACGATTAGACATCGGTCCGCTGGACCGCGTGTTGGCCGTCTCGGCACCGGACTCCGACCTCGCTGTCTGGGACATGTTCGGCCCGCTCACCGAGGGCGGGGCGTTGGTCCTGGTCGGGGAGGCGGACCTGCGGGACGCCTTCGCCTGGCTGGCGCTGTGCGAACGGCACCGCGTGACCGTGTGGAACAGCGTCCCTCCCCTGATGGACATGCTCATCGCCGTCGCCGAAACGGAGGGGCTGCCACGCAGCCTGCGCCTGGCACTGCTGTCCGGCGACTGGAGGAGGACCGACCTCGAGAGGTGGACGCGGGCCGCGACGCACGGCCGATGCCGGCTCGTCACTCTCGGCGGCGCCGCCGAGACCGTGATCTGGGCGAACACATACGAGATGCGCTTCGTGCCGTCGCAGTGGCGCGCCGTACCCTTTATAACGCCCCTGCCCGGCCAGAAGTTTCGGGTCGTCGACCCGCAGGGCAGGGATTCCCCCGACTGGGTCGCGGGCGAGCTGTGGATCGGCGGCAGCGGGTTGGCCCAGGGGTACCGCGGCGATCCCGGGTTGACGGCCGAGCGGTTCTGCGAGGTGGCGGGCGAGCGATGGTTCCGCTCCGGTGGCATGGGCCGCTACTGGCCCGATGGGAGCCTGGAGTTCCTGGGCCGGATGGGACAGCAGCTCAGGAT
Source organism: Streptomyces violaceusniger (assembly GCA_005405945.1). Lineage (GTDB taxonomy): Bacteria > Actinomycetota > Actinomycetes > Streptomycetales > Streptomycetaceae > Streptomyces > Streptomyces violaceusniger. The sequence continues at coordinate 276,971 of BJHW01000001.1, read as the reverse complement.
CGAGGGACTGCCGGTCGAGCTCGACGAGATCGAGGCCGTGCTTCTGGGCCACCCCAGATCGCGCGTGCGATCGTGGTACCGGTCGGTGAGCGGCGCCGCGAACTGGTCGCGGCCGTCGCTTGCCCCAAGCCGTTGACCGGGACACGGGCGGAGGGCCGCGCAGGCCGTACGCGCGCCCTGGCGAGTGACTGTGCCGCCCTGTCCGTCGAGCACGCACTGACCGAGACCGTCCTTGCCTCGCACGTCGCCGAGTACATGGGGGACCAACGGGGCCGGCTCGCCGTCAGGTCGCTCTCGGTCGCCGAGGACCGGCGCCCCCATCTCGAACTCTGGCTGGACTATCTCACCGGGCGCGAAGTCCTGCACACGACGGGTGACGTGCTGACGGTGGGACCCCGCTGGGCCGAGGTACGCGACGAGGCGCGCGCCGGGCTCCTGCGGGAGGAGGTGCGCGGCACCCCGCTGGAGCGGACGGCTCAGGCGTGGTCACGGGCGCTGCCCTTGCTGCGGGGCATTCTCGCCGGAGAGACCTCCCCAGCGGTGCTGTACGACGATTCCGACCTGTCGCCTGAACACTTGTGCGCGGCATTGGACGGTGCACGGGAAAGCCTCGTCGCCGTCGCCCGTGAGCTGGCTGCCGATGCCGAGCGGCGGCCCGAACCGCTCGCCGTCGCGGAGTGGGCGGGAATGAGCGGCAGGAGCGCCGTTCGGCTGCTGGCGGCACTGCCGTCGGGCACGATCGATTTCACGCTTCTCGACCCCTCGGAGGCGCGGCTGGCCGACGCCGAGGCACGGCTGGCAGCCGGCGCGCATGTGGTACGGACGCTACGCCAGGACGTCTCGCGCGTCCCCGAGGATCAATTGCACCGCTACGACGCGGTGTTGGTGAACGATGTGATCAGCCGGACGCCGCACCCCCAGGCGACCGCAGCCGCACTCAACATGGTCCTCAAACCGGGTGGTCGGCTCTACCTCCTGACCCGTGTCTCCCCCTCCCCGCTGGCGCTGCTCACAGGCATCTCGTCCCCGGAGCCACTCACACCGGTCGGAGCCGAGGAGTGGGCCGAGTTCCTGACCGGTGCGGGTCTGGCCGAGGTTGAGGTGACCCGGGAGGAGCCCGACGGGGTGGTTCTCGTCCAGGCCAGGACCAGCACACACGGATACCTCGACACACGTGCGTTCCGGGACTGGCTGGCGGACAGGCTTCCCACCCACATGATCCCGGGCTCGATCGTCGGGTTGCCCATGCTGTCCCTCAGCCGGAACCGGAAGGTGGACAGAAGATGGGTGCGGCAGCTCCTCGCGGGCTCCGCGGAGCAGGTGCAGGCGCACAGCGACCCGCCCCGTGGACCATTGGAAAAGGCGGTTGCCGCCCTGTGGACGCAGAGCCTGGGTGTTCCGGTGACGGGGCGTGACACGGACTTCTTCCTGGACGGAGGGGACAGCTTACTGGCCGCCCGGCTCGCCTTGGCGATCAGACGCCGTCTGGGAGTCGAGCTGACGATGCCGGAATTGCTGCGGGTGCCGACGGTCGCGGCGATGAGCGCGCTGATCGAAGGCCGGCGTGGCCCCCTCAGGAGCTCCGGCGGTGCGCCGGGCACGCAAGACGACGATAGCTACAAGGAGTTCGGGAAGGGAACCCTGTGAGTTCTGTGGAATCTTCGATGCGTGGTGGCTCCCCCGCCGTCGGCGCCCCTGCTCCGAGCCTGCGGAGGTTCTCCCCCCGCGGCCACGCGCCGATCAGGCTCGTCTGTTTCCCGCATGCCGGGGGATCGGCCGGCACGTACCGTACGTGGGCGGTGCAGGCCCCGGCCGATGTCGAGGTGTGCGCGGTGCAGTACGCCGGCCGTGGCGACCGCTACCACGAGGAGGCCGCCGAGAACATGGGCGACCTCGTCGGCCCCATCGCGACCGATCTCGTCCGGGCGGGGTTCGCGGCGGCTCCGGAGGCCCTGGTGCTGTTCGGGCACAGCATGGGTGCCGTGGCCGCGTACGAGACGGCCCGCCGGCTCAGTGCACGGGGACAGCACCCCGCTGCCCTGATCGTCTCGGGCCACCCGGCCCCCTCCCTGGCGCGTGGTGCCACGGTGCACCAGGGTACGGACGCCGAACTGCTGGCGGACCTGCGTCGATTGGGCGGCACGGCGGGGAACCTGCTCGACAACGACGATCTGATGGAGGTCATGCTGCCGACGATCAGACGCGACTACCAGGCAATCGAGACCTACCGCTGGCAACCGGGCGCCAAGCTGCGGATACCGATCACCGTCCTCTACGGCGACGAGGATGAGGAGGTCCTGGGCGACGAGGCCGACGCCTGGCACGAAGTGACCGAGGGCGACTGCACGGTCGTTGTCTTCCCCGGAGCCCATTTCTACCTGGAGGAGCAGAGCGAGGCCGTGTTGGCCCGGGTGTTGTCCAGTGTCCGTGCCGCCGTGTAGGCTGGGTGGTTCAACTGCGGGCTGGCAGCGAGTCGTCCGTGGCGGTGCCTGAGGCGGGGCGGCGTGTCATGCGGACCGTGCTGTCCGGGAGATGACGCCGGACCCGGGTGATGACGTCCCGCGCCGCGAGCACGTCGGCCGCGTGATGTGTGCCGAGGGGGACCCTGCCCGCGGACACCTTGACGACGGCCGCCGCCGCTGTCGCCCCCACCAGCCCCGAGCCGTCGATGTCACGGATCAGCAGGTCGCGCCGCACCGTCGAGCCGTCGGGCGTGCGCCCCTCCACGACGCCGTACACCAGGTGGTACGGAGTGGCACCTGCGCAGTCCAGCGCGCTCGCCCTGGCCAGTTCGTGGCTGGCGCTCTCCAGATTCCGCCGCGGGCCTCCCGCGGTGAAGCGGGCGAGTGCGCCGAGCACGTGCGTGCCATCGAAGGCCCGGTACCAGCGCGCGGCGGCATTCTGGTCCTTGGCGCTTACGGGGGTCTGTGCGCCGGGCAGGACGGTGCGGTGACAGACGATCGGGCGCGAGGAGTCGGGGAACAGCCGCGGGAGACCCGCCAGCGGGTCGGTCCCGGAGCCGGGCGCGGAGCCGTGCGCAAGGGCCAGGCCGCGCAGGCACTCAAGCGCAGCGGAATGGTTGAAGACGCGCAACCCTCCGTAGTAACCGGTGAAGTGCGTGTCATTGGCCAGTCGGGCCGAGAGTAACTCGTCGAGCATCTCGGACAGGCCGGGAGAGAAGCCGGCCGCCAGCACGACGCACCTGTCTCCCGGACGCGCGGCAACGGTGGGATCGGTCAGGGTGCTGACGAAGTGAGCGCCCGCGTCCATCGCGGCACGGCGGATCCGGGGGAGCGTCGAGGCGCCGCCGCCGGTACAGTCGAGCACCGTCAGGCAGCCCCGGCTGAAGTGCCGCAGGCTCTGGTCGTCCATGGCGTCCACCACTCTCGCCTGGGTGGCGCCGCCGAGCTGGTGAGCTAAGGACCAGGCTGCCTGTGCGGAGCGCCCGCCGACGCGCAACCGGAATCCCTCGGCGGCGAGGCAGCGGGCCGCGGCCCGCCCGACGGCGCCGTAGCCGCCTACGATGCCGACCACCGGTCCCTGGTGGTTCCGCGCCGGGGCTCCCGTGTCCGACCGCGAGTCCGCGGCACGCTTGGAGGGTACGCCTGGAGGACGGTCCTGGAGTGCATGCTCGCGCTTGGGCTGCCACATGTGCGATGTCCTTATCGGCGGTTGCTGCCGCTGGTCGTCAGCCTGATGGGAGGTGTGCGTCCCGCCTGTGGGCGGCGAGGATCCCGTCGACGATGTTCTCCAGTCCCCGACGGTGGGTGTTCTGGGCGATGAGGTCCGGCCAGCGCGCGGACATGGACGTGATCCTTGGGTGTTTCTCCGCGGAGGCTTCGGCGATGGCCGAGGAGGGGCGCTTCGAGGTGCCCTGCTTCAGACGGCGTCGAGACTGAAGCGCCAGCAACTCACCTGCCGTGTACCGCCAGATGAGTTGCTGGGCCTTCGTGGCGTCCTCTGGACGGAGGCCGCACGCGGCCGCGGCTTCCGTGATGGAGTCCGTGATCCATGAGACCGCAACGGCCAAAAGGTCGGGGGAGGTGAGGATCTCGGAGAGAAAGGCCGCCTCGGACAGGAGGTCGTAGAGCAGTTGGGAGGCGGCGACCAGTCGCTCGCGCGGCTCTTCGGGAAGCTCGGGCCGGGGGTAGGACTGGGCCTTCTTCGCCAGGAGGAGGATCAGCAACTCGTCCTTGTCGCGCACGTGGTGGTAGAGAGCCATCGGTGTGATGGACAGGCTCCGCGCCAGGCGCCGCATCGACAGGCTCTCATGACCCTCCTCGTCGAGGATCCGTTGTGCGGCATCGGTGATCACCTGTTGGGACAGGGCCGAGGGATTGCTGCCCTTTCCACGCCTTGACGCCGGTGTTCGCATCAGGTTCTCCCGTTCTCAGGCCCGCGGGGCGGTCGCCCGGCCGTGGTGTACTCGTACCTGGCAGGAGCATATGAAGGTCTTCGGCCATCGAGCCCCGTTGCGCCGCGGTCGGCCGGTGCAGCGCTGCGCGGTTGCTTGCTCGCCGGATTCCTTGCGTCGCCTGGCCATTGTGCGGCTGAGCAGTCGGTCTTCGTCGAGCAGTGGGCCTTTTTCGATCAAGGGCGGGGCTCCGTCCTGACGTGACGGCAACTTAGGAGAGTGACAACCGGAGGTCGGCGGGCTAGCGTTATCTTACGCGTACAACCTACAAGTACAAAAAGCCCTGGAGGCGCAGTGGACTTGGAGCGTGTGAACAAGGGCAAGGTCCTACTGGCGGTCGCATTAGCCCAGTTCCTCGTGATGCTCGTGATGTCGATCGTGAACGTGGCGCTTCCCGCGATCCAGACCGGCCTCGACTTCGAGCCGGACCAGCTCCAGTGGGTGGTCAACTCCTATGCCCTGACGTTCGGTGGGCTGTTGCTGCTCGGAGGCCGTGCCGCTGACGTCTTCGGTCAGCGCCGCCTGCTGGTGGGCGGCACTGTGCTGTTCGCCGTCGCCTCGCTGGTCGGCGGCCTCGCACAGAACGACGTGCAGTTGCTGGCCGCGAGGGTGGTGCAGGGGGCAGGAGCGGCCGCCATGGCCCCCGCGGCCCTGGCGCTCCTGACGACCACCCATCGTGACGGGGCGGAACGCACCAAGGCCTTCGGTGTCTACGCGGGCGTCTCGGCCGTGGGCGGCACCTTCGGGGTCCTGCTGGGCGGGCTGCTCACCGAGTATCTGGGCTGGCGCTGGATCATGCTCGTCAATGTGCCGATGGCGCTCGTGGTGATATGGCTGGCGATGCGTCATGTCCCGGCCGGGATCGTCGGCGCCCGTCGCCGACTGGACGTGCTGGGTGGCATTCTGGCCACGCTCGGTGTCAGCCTTCTCGTGTTCGGCGTTGTCCGTACGACCGACTATGCCTGGACCTCGGGGACCACGCTGACCACGCTGGCCGGGGCTTTGCTCCTGATCGTCGCCTTCGTTGCCGTCGAGGGCCGGGCCAAGTCCGACCCGCTGCTGAGGCTCGGCCTCCTGGCCAAGCGGAGCGTGGGCGGGGCCAACATCTTCATGCTTTTCCTCTGCGCCGGCCAGTTCGCCGCTTTTTACTTCATTGCACTGTACCTCCAGCAGGTTCTGGACATGAAGCCTGCGGTGGCCGGAACCGCGTTCCTTCCTTTCTGTTTCGGAGTGATTGCCGGCACCGTGGTCTCCACGCGGCTCGTATCGAGGCTTGGCGCCAAGGCCCTTTTGGTGCCCGGCGGCCTGATCGGTGCGGCTGGTTTCGGTTGGTTCGCGACACTCGAGGCGTCGGGAGCTTTCGCTGTCGATGTACTCGGCCCTTCCTTGGTCGCCGGCTTCGGTATCGGGGTGTGCTTCGTCCCGCTCACGGGTGCGGCCACCGGAGGGCTTCCGCCGCATGAGGCGGGCATGGCGTCCGCTCTGCTGAACAGCTCGCGGCAGATCGGCGGGGCCATCGGTCTGGCTGCTGTCGTCACGCTGCAGACCCAGCGGACCAACTCCCGCCTGGCGGAAGGCGATTCGGTGAAGGAAGCGATGACCAGCGGATTCTCGCTCGGTTTGGCCATTTCCGGCGGCATCCTGGTGGTCGCGGCGCTGACTGCCGTGTTCATCCTGCCCACCGGCGACCGCTCGGCCTCGTCGGAGCCTGCGGGGGGTGCCGTCGTGCGAGGGACCGGGCCCGGAGAAGACGGCTCCTCGGCCTCGGTGGAGGCGACGGAGGTGCGAGGCTGAGCCGATGTGTATGTGCCCCGCGCGCCCGGGGCCGTGGTGCCCGGCCGTTCGCGGTCGGGCATTGGGCGTCTGTCAAGGGTGATTCTTCGGCGAATCATGAAGCGGACATCATCGAATTGGGGCCCTGCCAGGAGTTGGTGCACCCAGCGAACTACAAATGAGCGAAAAGTTATTGAGATGAGAGTGAGTGGTCGGGTATGTTGAACATTGTTTCGAGGCGCTCGACCGCCTGAGACGATAGCGCAGGCTCGTGTCCGCCGCATCGCGGTTTAAGGCTGGGGCGAGACCTCTGGTCGTACGGGTGCGAATCTCGCCGAAATCCGAACAGTCGAATCGGGGAAAGGTTAGTTATTGGACTCAAGGCAGGCCTAGCAGGTAGTGGCTCGACGGAAATGCGGCAGCTGTCCTCTTCCGGGGCGTGAGACCAGGTGCTCGCTTGGAAGTGATCTTCGGCTGACCGTCCGCCGAACGCGTGATGAGCGCGTCGGCTTCTGGCTATGCTTAAGTGGGACGCGGGGGAATTTCAAGTGGACTGTGTGTCCTGGTTACCGCTTTTATGTTGCCCTCATTGTGGTGTCGGTCACTGGAGCGGTGAGTCGTCGGATGTATGGCAGGGATTGGTCGTCGACCGCCGAAGTCGGCTGTCGCGGTCCCGCCGACGGGCTCGCGATCACCGCGATAGACGCGTAGAAGGAGCTGCCCGAGCCGGAGGTGGCCGATCGAATCGGTCCTACGGGCTCGGCCGGCCGCCACCGTGTGTGCTCGATTCATCCCGCCCTTTGCCGTGACGTCCTCCCGCAAAGGTGTGGCCCCCATGGCCCCGCGCCCATTCTTCCCCTCTCGCCGTCTGATCCCATCCATGCGGCTTGGTCTGCGTATCCCACGCGACACGAGGAGACAGCCATGCAGGAGCCCGGACCCGCGGGCCCGTTACCGTGCCGCGCCGCTCCGTACGATTGTCGCGAGCGACTCAAAGACGCCGCGGCTCATGGCGAACGAGGGCCCCGGTCGGGGAGAGGCGGTCGCGGGTTCGGGTGACGGACGCACGTGCGCGTCCGGCCGGAAGCTGAACTCCGAGGGCACCGCAGAGCTGAGCGGGATCACCCGGTGCTGCCCCGGAGACCCCCGCACCTCTCGGAGCGCCGGGCGATGAGTGACGGAGCTCAGGGTATTGCGTAGCGGGCGTTGCCTGTCCATTGACTTGAACATTGGGAGCGGGAGACGAGTACAGGTGAGTGATGGAGACCTGGCTCTGCAACTGCTGGGGCCGATACGAGCCTGGCGGGGAGCTGAAGAGATAGTACTGGGTCCGCCCAAGCAACGTGCCGTACTCGGTTTGCTGGCAAGCCGGGTGAACGAGGTCGTAGGTGTCGAGCAGGTGGTCGACGCCGTGTGGGGCACAGATGTTCCGCAGACGGCGGTCAACGGCGTCCACACCTATGTCGCAGGGCTGCGCAGGGTGTTGGAGCCCGGGCGTGACCGCCGCGCGTCCAGGGGGGTGGTGGCCTCTGTGGGCGGCGGCTACCTCCTTCGCATGGAGGCGGACGCGATCGATGCCGCGGTGTTCGTCCGGGCGCACCAAGAGGCCCGCAGGCTGCGGACCGAGGGTGATCTGGCGGGTGCCGTGGCGCAGTTGGACACCGCGCTCAAGCTGTGGAGGGGGGACGCGTACGCCGGGGTTCCCGGACCGTTCGCCGATGTCGAGCGCACCAGACTGCGGGAGCTGCGGCTGACGGCCATCGAGGAATGGGCGGCCGACATGCTGCGTATGGGCCGCCATTCGGAGACGGTCGCCGTCCTGTCCGAGGCCTTGGTGGTCGAGCAGCTGCGGGAGCGCTTACGGTGGCTGCTCATGCTCGCGCTCTACCGCTGCGGTCGGCAGGCGCAGGCGCTCTCGGTGTACCAGGAGACTCGGCGGATCCTGCAGATCGAGCTGGGGATCGAACCGGGCAGTGAACTGCGCCGCCTGCACGCGCAGATCCTCGCCGGAGACCCCAGGATCAGCGTGGGGGACAGCGCCACCGTCGGGGCCGAGCCGCTCGGCACGGTGGCCAAGACCGCGGTGCGGTCCTCCCCTGCACCGACCGTGCCGAAACTGCCTCTGCGGGGACCGCTGTCGGTGGATGTCCCGCGCCCAGCCCAACTGCCCAGTGGAGCCCGGGGGTTCGTGGGACGGACCGCCGAGCTGGCCGCCCTGCGGCAGATTGTGGTGCCGCGTGGCGGCGAGCCCCGGGTCGGCACCACCACGTGCACCGTCGTGATAGAGGGACCGGTGGGTGTGGGCAAGACCGAGCTGGCCCTGCGGTTGGCCCACGAGGTGACCGACCACTACCGGGATGGCCAGCTCTTCGTCGACCTGAGTGGAACCCATCCCCAGCAGGTGCCGCTCACCGCACACGAGGCACTGGGGCTGCTGCTGGGCAGTCTGGGCGTCGAGGAGGCGCGGATTCCGGCGAGTCTCGCCGCCAGGACCGCGCTGTACCGCAGCCTGTTGTTCGGGCGTCAGATGCTCCTGATCCTCGATGACGCCCTCAATCCCGAGCAGCTCCGCCCGCTTATCCCGCGGGGCCCCTCCTGCGTACTGGTCACCAGCCGGGACCACCGGCAGAGCAGCTTGGCGGCGCGGGAGGGTGCGCATCGCGTCCGGCTCGGGCCGCTGAAACTGGAGGAGTCCACCGAGCTGATCACCTGCCTTGTCGGACCGGAGCGGACGGCCGGTCAGGAAGAGGGAGTCGCCCAGCTCGCCCAGATGTGCGGACGCCTGCCCCTGGCACTGCGGATCGCTTCGGAGGTTCTCGCGGCGAACCCGAGCATCTCCGTGGCGACGCAGGCGGCGCGGTACGCGGTGGAACGGGAGTGCCTGGACCACGCGGCGATGGAGGACGACGCCACGATCAGTCTGCGTACGACCTTCCAGGCGATGTACCGGGCCCTGCCGCTTGACGCGGCCCGCATGTTCCGCCTCCTGGGGCACTACCATGCGGCGGTGATCAGCGTCTCGGCGGCGGCCTCTCTGGCGGGCCTCAGCTGGGACGAGGCCCGAAGGCAACTCGAGACGCTGGCCGACAGCCACCTGCTGGAGGAGACCGGGCTCGACCTCTACAGGTTCCATGGACTGGTTGCCTTCTACGCCGCCGAAGGTATCCAGGAGATCGCCGACAATCCAGAGGCCGTGCAGAGTATCGCCAGAGAGCGGGGCACACAATGGCTGGGCGTACCGCAACATGCGGTTTTGTCTCCAGTAGCGGGGGTCCAAGGTGGAGAGCGCCGTGCACAGGGCGGTGTCCGTCGTGCGAGAGCGATACAGCGAGCCGCTGACTCTTGATGATCTCGCCGATGCGGCATTGGTGAGCAAGTTCTACTTTCTTCGAGTTTTCACCCGGGTCGTCGGCATAACACCCGGGCGCTTCCTGAGCGTTGTTCGGCTGGCCGAGGCGAAACGCTTGCTCAGTGACACCGGACTCACCGTGGTGGAGATTTCGGCGCGTGTAGGCTATGGGAGCGTCGGGAGTTTCGCCCGCCGCTTCACCGAAACGGTGGGAATGTCACCCATTCAATATCGCAGGCTCGAGGTCGACACAGCACCTCTCCTGGATGGCGGTGACGTCTGCCGTTCCGACGTCGGCCCCCATGGGTCGCTCCTGGGCTGCGTGTCGGCGGACGAGGTGAGTGCGGGCTCCTATTACATCGGGGTCTTCAACGGTCCGATATTCCAGGGGCGCCCCGCGGCCTGGACGACTCTCGTGGGTCCAGGCCTCTTCACGCTGAACCGGGTCCCCGCCGGGCGCTGGTATGTGCATGCCGTCGCCCGGGACACGCTCGGCACAGGCCGGGGCTCCGTGGATGGGCCGGCCGCCGATTCGGCGGGCCCGCTGCAGCTCGCGCCGGGGGTGACTGTACGGTGCCCGGAGTTGACCGTGCGGCGCCCGGACTGGAGCCGGCCGCCGCTGCTTTCGGTGCTGCCCTTCCTGGAGCGGCCCAGCCCGGTCGGTTGACGCCGGTGCGTCCGCATGTCGCCCGCCGGGCGGATCAGCCGCCCTCCTCGGCCCTCGCCGCCCTGCTCAGCCGGGGAAGCGTCCCAGCTCCCGCCACGCCTCGATGCCGACGCGCATGCCGGCGTCGACATACTCGAAACGGAGCCCCGTGGGTCCGGGCTCGGTGATGACCCAGTGCGGCGCGGCCCCCTCGACCAGGCCCGTCCTGCCCTCCAGGCCGATGCCGCTGGCCTCGATGCCGATGCCCTTGGCCTTGAGTTCCAGGACCCGCTTCGCCATGTCCTCTTCCCATACGCCGACGTGGTGCACCTCTCCTTGTGCCACCGCGGGGAACACCCCGGCGACAGTGGCTTCGATGAGCTCGTAGAAGGGCGGGCCCTCCTTGGAGTAGACAACTCGGATCTCATGGCCGGCCGCCGAACCGCTCGGGTCGGGAATGTGGATGGCTGCCGGTTCGGGAAAAGCAATCCCGTAGTGCAGAGAGAATTGGGTCATGGCCTCTTCGAGGTCGGGCACCACGACGCCGATGTGGAAGTAAGGGGGCTCAGTCATGGGGGCTCCGATGCCGTGGGACGCCGTGTCGGTGGCACAAACAAATTCCTGCGTTCAGAATGGGCGACGTGCGCGTTGCTGTCCTCTCCTGAATTGCTCGAAACGTGCACCGTGGCGGCGGACCAGCGGATTGCGCAACTTGGGATAAGGCGCTGAGCCCCCGGATCCCGGAAAATCGGAGGAAACCTCAGGCATGAACTGCCTGGTATGTGGACGTTCATCAGGAGGAAACCCATGGGTCCGGTTGGTCGGCATGCGGTGGTCATTGGCGGATCGATGGGCGGGCTGGTCGCCGCTCGCGCACTGGCCGACCGATTCGAACGCGTCACGGTGCTGGACCGGGACACGCTGCCCGATGAGCCGCGCACCCGGCGCGCGGTACCCCACGGAGGTCACGCCCACGCGCTGCTGATACGTGGTCTGCGAGCTCTGGAACAGCTCTTCCCCGGCCTTGGCGACGAACTCGTGGGGGCGGGAGCCGTGCGCTTCGACCCCGGTCAGGATCTGCTCTTCTACCAGATGGGCGGCCTGCGTGCCCGGTTCAACAGCGGGAAGCTGGGGATCAGCCTCAGTCGCGCGCTGCTTGAATACTCAGTGCGGCGCAGGGTCGTGGAGCTGGCGAACGTGACAGTGCGGGACCGTACGAACGTGGTCGGGCTCACGGGCCGCGCGGGACGGATCCGGGGCGTCGTGGTGGAAGGTGGTGAGGTGCTCGACACCGACCTGGTCGTCAACGCGACCGGCCGCGGCGGCGGGGGGCCCGACGGCTGGCTGGAGGGCCTCGGCTGTGCGGCGCCCGAGGTCGACACGGTGAAGATCGACGTGGGCTACACGACCCGGATCTTCCATCGGCGGCCCGGTGATCTGCACGAGGGAGGGCTGCTGTATCTCATGAGTGCCATCCCACCGCACGACAAGCGGGCGGCGGCCGTCTTCGCGATAGAGGACAATCACTGGATGGTCACGCTAGGCGGCTGGCACAAGGCCCATGCGCCGGTGGACCCGGCCGGCTTCGAGAAGTTCGCGGCCGATCTGCGCGCCCCACACGTCGCCGAACTGCTGCGCCGTGCCGAGCCGGTGGACGACCGCGACGCCCGCAGGTTCACCTTCCCGGCCGCCCGCCGACGCTACTTCGAGCGGTTGCGGGAGTTGCCGTCCGGCTTCGTCGCGCTGGGCGACGCCATCTGCAGCTTCAACCCACTCTACGGCCAGGGGATGACGGTCGCGGCCCTGGAGGCGCTCCAACTCGGCCGTTGCCTGGACCAGGCCGGGAGTCCCTCGGCCGAGATGGCCCGGCGCTACTATCGGCTGGCGGGCAAGGTGATCGACACCCCATGGCAGATGGCGACCGGTGGAGACTTCATTTACCCGGAGACCCAGGGGCCGAAGCCGCCGGGGATCAACCTGATCAACTGGTACGTCAAGCAGGCCATGCGGGCCAGCCAGACCTCGATCGAGGTGCACCGCGTCATGCTCAACATGCAGCACTTGCTCGCGCCGCCGTCGGCCATCATGCGCCCCGCGAACGTGTTCCGCACCCTTCGCGCCGCCCGCCGGGTCCGCCACGACGGGTGAGCGGTGAACGCACCGCGGTCTGCCCGCGATGACGCGCCGCATCACCTCGCCCCCGTTCGTGCCGGGGCAAGGCGACGCGGCGCTCGTGGGTCATCGGCCGGCCGTCACCCGGTCTGCCACGTGGTTGGCCGCGATGAATCCGAAGACCATGGCCGTGGCCAGCGAGGCGCCGCCACCGGGATAGGCCCGTCCCGTCACGCGGGCGGCGGTCGAACCCGCGGCGTAGAGTCCGCCGATCACCGAGCCGTCCTCGCTGACGACCCGGGCGTGCTCGTCCGTCAGCAGTCCGCCGCAGGTGCCGGTGTCGCCGGGGAACTGCTCGACCGCATAGAACGGCGCCTTGCGCAGCGCGCCCAGGTTGGGGTCCGGCCGGTGCCCTTGGTCGCCTCCGGCCCGGTCGTAGGCGCTGCGCGCGCGTCCGAAGTCCTTGTCGAAGCCCGCGTCGGCCAACTTGTTGAACCGCTCCACCGTCGCGCGCAGCCGCTCCGGGGGAGACCGCATAGCCGTGCCAGCTCCTCCAGGGAGTCGGCCTTGCGCAGATAGCCGCTGCGCAGCCACTCCTTGGGGGTCCGTCCGGGCAGCGCATCCCCATACGGGTAGCGCCTCCGGTGCCGGTTGTCCATAATCAGCCAGCAGGACGCGTTGTCCTGCTCGTACATCTTCTGACCGATCTCCATGTAGTTGGCGGACTCGTTGCAAAAACGGTCGCCATCCCCGTTCACCATGATGCAGTACGGGGTCTCGCGTTCCCACACCGTTCCCGCGACGGATCCGTCGGGCAGTACCGAGACGGGTGTCCACACCGCCTCGTCCATCAACGCGGTGGCGGCGCCGACCCCGACAGCGGCGCGGATGCCGTCGCCGACGTCGTGAGGTCCGACGGTGGTCCACCGGGCGGAGGAGGGCTGAGGGTGATACCGCTTGCGCATCTCATCGTTTCGGGCGAAGCCGCCCGCGGCAAGGATCACGCCGCGCCGGGCGCGGATGGTCCGTGACAGCCCTCCGGCGCTCACTGTCACCCCCGCCACCTCGCCGTTCTCGACGATGAGGTCGCGGAGTGCGGTCCGGGGGGCGAACCGCACACCCAGGTGCTGCGCCGCGAGCAGCATATGGGCGACCAGGGCCTGCCCGAGACTTACTTCGGAGCGGCCGCGCGCCCTGCTCCACAGCGTGCGAGAGAGCACGGAGGCGAGGGCGCGGCGGCCCTGCGGGGCGACCGCGGCGAAGGGCAGGTCCATCGCTTCCCGTACGCTGTTCACCAGGAGCTTCATCGTGAAACCGGGCACGGTCGCGACGCGCCCGCTCCAGGATCCGAGCCTGCGCAGGTCGAACGGCCTGGGCAGAATGATGCGCCCCCGCTCGTGGCCGCCGGGTAGCTCGGGGAAGTAGTCCGGATACGGATCGGAGTACTGGAAGTCGACGCCCTGCTTCATCAGGAACTCGACGAGCCGTGGCCCCTCGTGCACGAAGGCGGCCTTCCGCTTGCGCGACGTGACAGGGCCCTCGTCTCCGACGCACGCCTCCAGATACCGCAGTCCGGCCTCGGCCGAGTCGGTGACCCCAGCCGCCCTCATCACCGGGTTGTCCGGTACCCACAGCGCCCCGCTGGACAGCGGCACGGTGCCACCGAACCGGTCGGCGATGTCGATAACCAGGGGGTCGAGCCCGAGGGCGCGAGCGCGGACAGCGGCGGACAGGCCACTTGCCCCCGAGCCCACGACCGCGACATCGACGGTGATTTCCCTCTCTGCCAGGGGGTGTTCTTGTTCCACCAGGCCCGCTCCTTATTCTCGATTTCGGAATGCTGATGACTGCCGATGATGTGCGGACCAAGCTGCGGGCCGCACCTTCCAAATTGCTCAGAGTCCGGACGCATACGCCGCCGCGCCGGGTGTCCTGGCAGGTCCCGGGTTCTCAGAAGAGATCTGTAAGACATCATCCAGAGGGCCTGTAGATCCCATTCAGCGGGCCTGCCGCAAGCTGACCCGGCCTGCTGCGGATGTGCGCGCTCCTGCGTCACTCCGCGTTCCGCCTTCCCCCGCAGGCGCTTCCGGATCGCAGCCAGAGAGGGTCAGTAATGGCGTCCACGCTCTATGGAGTTCCTGACCGATTCGATGTCATCGTCATCGGCGGCGGCCCCGCCGGTGCGACGACCGCGGGCCTGCTGGCCAAACGCGGGCACCGGGTTCTGGTCCTCGACAGGGAGCGATTTCCTCGTTATCACGTGGGAGAGTCGCTCATTCCAGCGTTCATGCGTCCCATGAAGGAAATGGGCCTCACCGAGCGGATGGATCAGCGCGGGTTCGAGCGCAAGTACGGCGGCACCCTGGTGTGGGGGAACGAACAGATTCCCTGGAACTTCTCCTTCATCAAGGGCGGCCCGCACGCCTACGCGTACCACACCCGGCGCGCCGACATGGACGCCCTGATCCTGGACCGGGCGCGCGAGTTGGGCGCCTACATCATCGAGGACGCCACCGTGAAGGAGGCGATCCAGGAGGACGGCCGGGTCACCGGCGTCCGCTTCACGCTCCGGGGACTGGACGGCATTCAAGAGGCCCGCGCCTCGCTGGTGGTGGATGCGTCCGGTCAGGCCAGGGTGCTCAGCAGGAAACTCTCCGACATCTCCTGGCACGACCAGTTGCAGAACGTCGCCGTGTGGACGTACTTCGACAACTGCGAGCGGCTGCCGGGCGACGAGTACACCAACATCCTCATCGAGGGACTCGACGAGGGGTGGTTCTGGGCCATTCCCATCGACAAGGGCACCATCAGCGTCGGCTATGTGACCCGGTCCGCCACGGCGGGAGCCGCCGGGCAGTCCCTGGAGGACCTCTTCCACGAGGAGGTGGAGAAGTCCACCAAGCTCAAGAAGATGCTGGGCAACGCCCGTCAGTCCGCCGGATTCCGCACGGCACGCGACTGGTCCTACACCAGCTCGCGATTCCACGGTAACGGCTGGGTACTGGTGGGAGATGCGGCTGCGTTCGTCGACCCGCTGTTCTCGACCGGCGTCGCGCTGGCAACCCTCGCCGGCAGCACCCTTTCCACGATCGTCGACCAGGTACTCCAGCACCCGGATATCGAGGAGGAGGCGCTCGCCCGCTATTCGACCGCCTACAGGTCCTTCTTCGACGAGATTCGCACCTTCGTCGAGCGTTTCTACGACAGGACGAAGTACAAGGAGTTCTACTACAGCCTCGCACAGGAGATGGTCGACCCCGAGCGCACGAACGAGCCCAGCGCCGACTTCGTCACCCTGATATCCGGGCTCAGCGGAAAGCACCCCATGCTGAACATCACCCTCGAGGACCTCGTGGGCGACGCTTCTGAACCCCTGTCGGCGTAAGTTCACGACGAAGGAAGAAAATGGGTTGGGCGGCGCGTACATGACGAGTTACCAGGTGCAGATCCTGTTCGCCGACGTTGCGTTGATCCTGTTCCTGGCCAGAACACTGTCGGCCCTGGCGGCAAGGCTGCGCCAGCCGCCCGTGGTCGGTGAAATCCTTACGGGCATTCTGCTCGGCCCGACGCTCTTCGACGGCGTCATGGCCGAAACCCTGTTCCCCGCGGATATACGTCCGCTGCTGACGGCACTGGCCAACATCGGGGTCGCGCTGTTCATGTTCGCCGTCGGCCTGGAGATCGACCACGTCACCCTGCGCGGCAGGGGAAGGCTTGCCGCGGGAGCGGCCATCGGATCCACGCTGGTCCCCTTCGGTGTCGGCCTCGCCCTGGCGTACTACCTGATGCGTCTGCACCCTACGGACCAGCCCGTCGCGTTCACGGTCTTCATCGCCCTGGCCGTGTCGGTGACCGCCTTTCCCGTCCTCGCCAGGATCCTGGACGACCGGAAGCTGTCGCGCACCGCGCTCGGCGCCATCGCCCTGGCCACGGCGGCGGTGGTCGACATCGTCGCCTGGGCGGCGCTCGCCGGCCTGCAGGCTTCTGTCGGCGGCGCCGGGGAGCACTGGCGCGTAGCACTGATCCTCCCGTTCATCGCCGTCATGCTGACGGTGGTGCGTCCGCTCCTGCGCCGCTTCCTGGTGCCGGGCGACAAGGCTGCGGCGCTGACCCCGGGATGGTTCTCGGTGGTGCTGACCGGGGCGCTGTGCTCCGGTGCCGCCACCGAGGCCATGGGCATGCACTACATCTTCGGAGCGTTCCTCTTCGGCATCGTGATGCCCAGGGAAGGCGCCCTTGAACTGCGTGACTCGATCAGTGGCAGGGTGCAGCACATCACTTCGCTGCTGCTGCCGGTCTACTTCGTGGTGGCCGGCCTCAAGGTCGACCTCAGCGGGGTCGGCGTCTCCGAACTCAACCAGTTCGCCGCCATCATGTTGGTCGCGGTCGCCGGAAAGTTCGGCGGCACATATCTCGGAGCGCGGCTTCAAGGCCTGCCCGAGCGGCCCTCGGTAGCCCTTGCCACGCTCATGAACACCCGCGGTCTGACCGAGCTGATCATCCTGGGCGTCGGCCTGGACGCCGGCCTGCTCAACGAGTCGCTGTACGGGCTCATGGTGGCCATGGCTCTGGTGACCACCGCCATGACCGGCCCGCTCCTCACCCTCGTCTACCGCAAGAAGGTGGAGATCCCCGAGGGCGGCGCAGGGCGCGACGGGAAGGGCCTGGCTCCGGCCGCGGCCCCCGGCGCGCCGGACGTCATCGAGGGGAAGGACAGCAGAGGGGAGAACCATGCGCTTGGCCGAACGTGACGAGGAACTGCGCGTGCTCACCGAGGTCCTCGACGCGAGCGGGCGGGGCACCGGCGGGGCCGTGGTCATCAGGGGCGGAATCGGCTGCGGCAAGACCGAGCTGCTGACCGTCCTCAAAAGTCGCGCGGCCGACGCCGGGTTCCTGCGGCTGAGCGCCGTCGGCTCCTGGCCCGAACGACGCTCCCCGGGCGCCGTGCTCAGCCAACTCCTGTGCGACGAACCGATGCTGGCCGCATGCCGATCGGTCGTCGGCGAGGTCGTCAAGCGCGCGGCCGAGGCCCCCGCGGGCGGCGCACCCTTCGGTGAGCAGCCCCTGGACTCCGCCACGGCCGCGGCCCTGCACGGACTGTGCACCCAGGTGACCAGGACGGCCGCCCGCGTACCCGTGCTGCTCTGCGTCGACGATGTCCAGTTCGCCGACCCGCTCTCCATGCACTGGATCGTGCATCTGCTCCGTGTACTGCGCTCCGCGCGGATCATGCTCGTTCTCACCGACTGCACACTGTCCCGGCAAGCCCACCCTCAGCTCCACTCGGAACTGCTGCGCCAGCCCCATTATGTGGCCCTGACCGTGCCCCGGCTCACCCCGGACGGGGTGACCGAGCTACTCAGCCAAGCGCTCGGTGACCCCCTCGCGCGGGAACTGGGCGGCCAGTGCCACGCCGTCAGCGGTGGCAACCCCCTCCTCGTACGGGCGCTGACGGAGGACCACCGCAGGGCGGCAGCCGTGTTCGACCGGGCACCGACCCAGCTCGTGGTGGGGGAGTCCTACGGTGACACGGTCCTGAGCTGCCTGCACCGCGGGCGTCCCGTGCTGCTCCGGGTGGCGCAGGCGCTCGCCCTGATCGACGAGCGGCACACCGATCCGGGCCGCCTCGCCCGGGTACTCGACGAGGACGCCACCGTCGTGGCCCGCGCCATCCACGCCCTGGAGAATGCGGGGCTCCTCGACGGAGGACGACTGCGGCACCCCCTGGCCCGGAAGATGGTCCTCGAGAGTCTGGGAGTCGGCGAACGCCGCGCACTGCACAACTGGTGGGCGACGGCGCTGTACGAGGAGGGAGCCGCTGCCACCCGGGTCGCAGAGCATGTGATCCGAGGCGAAGCGGTCGCGTGCACCTGGACCGTACCCGTGCTGCGCGAAGCCGCGGAGCGCTATCTCCTGGCGAACCGGGCGGCGGACGCGCACGCTTGCCTCGACACGGCGCTGCGGGCGTGTGACGACGACGCCGAGCGCGTGGTGCTGCGCGCCCTCGTCGCCAGTACGGCCTGGATGCTCAATCCCTCCATGAGCGCCCGCCACCTCGGCGAACTAGCGGTCGCCCTGCGCGCGGGCCGCCTGCCGGACCAGCATGCCCTGAAGCTTGCCAAGTACCTTCTCTGGCACGGCAGGTTCCAGGAGGCGGGACACGCGATCGAACGGATGGAGGCGCGCGGACACGACGACGACCCGGCCGCGGGCGGCGAGTTGCGCGCCACCCGGGGACTGCTGTCCGCGACGTACCCCGGTCTGGTCGCG
The DNA here is from genome assembly GCA_005405945.1 of Streptomyces violaceusniger. GTDB lineage: Bacteria > Actinomycetota > Actinomycetes > Streptomycetales > Streptomycetaceae > Streptomyces > Streptomyces violaceusniger. The sequence continues at coordinate 258,407 of BJHW01000001.1, read as the reverse complement.
GCGCTGCGCCCCGGTCCTGAGGACGCGGCCGACCCGCGCATCCGGGGCGTCGCCTCGCTGTCCCATGTGCTCGCGCACGGCCCCGACGACCGGGCGGTGGTGGACGCGGAGGCCGCGCTGCGGACACTGCGGCTGAGCGGGGACACGCAGGAATGGCTGATGTGCGCTGTCTCGGCGCTGTCCTTCGCCGACCGTCTTGAATCCGCGGCGATCTGGTGCGACCACTGGCTGGGAGAGGCGCGAGCTCGCCATGTCCCCCTGTGGGAGGCCGAGTTCTCGTCGCTGCGGGCGGGCATCGCGCTCCGGCAGGGCGATCCGCTGCTGGCCCGCAGGCTCGCGCAGGTCGCCCTGGAGCGGGTGCCCGCGGAGAGCTGGGGGGTGTGTCTGGGCGGCCCGGTGGCCAATCTGGTCCAAGCCGCGGTCGACATCGGCGATCACCAGGCGGCCGCCGAGTATCTGCAGATCCCCATCACCGAAGGGGTGTTCAACACCCGCTTCGGGCTGTACCTGCTGCACGCGCGCGGGCGCTACCACCTCGCGGCCGGACACCCGTACGCGGCCCTGGACGACTTCACGACGTGCGGTGACCAGATGCGCCGGTGGGAGTTCGACCACCCGACAGTGGTGCCCTGGCGCTCCGAGGCGGCGCGGGCGCACTTCGCCGTTGGCGACCAGCAGCGTGCCCAGGCGCTCGCCCACGAGGAGCTGGAGATGACCGGCCCCGGGCATTCGCGTGCCCGGGGCGTAGCCCTGTGCGCACTGGCCGCGGTCGGGCCGTCCGCGGCGCGCGTCGGGCGGCTCACCGAGGCGGTGGAGAACCTCCAGAAGGCGGGGGATCGGGTCCGTCTGGCGGGCGCACTCGCCGACCTGGCGCGCGCCCATATGGCGGCGGGCCGACCCGAACGTGCCCAGCCCGTCCTGGAGATGGCACTGCTCCTCGCCGACGAGGCCGGTATCGCGGCCTCGCTCGGCGATCTGCGCGAGCAGGCACAGCGGATCGCCGCCCTGCGCACCGCGTCGAGACTGCCGGAGGCGGCGGTCGCCGCGCTGAGCGGGTCGGAGCGCCGGGTGGCGGCGCTGGCCGCACGCGGGTGCACCAACCGGGAGATCTCCGAGCGGCTCACGATCACCGCGAGCACGGTGGAACAGCATCTCACTCGGATATTCCGGAAGCTCGGCGTCAGGTCACGCCAGGAACTGCCGGCCGAGACGGTCCTCGACGCCTGATAAATCCGCGCCACATCCGAATCAGGGAAAGGAAGGCCAGGGAATGCAGAAGAGTACTGGCGGACAGCGTCGGAGCCCGCACTACGATGTCGCGATCCTCGGGAGCGGAATGGCCGGAGGCATGCTGGGGGCGGTCCTCGCACGCAACGGTGTCAAAGTGCTGCTGCTGGACGCCGGAACACATCCGCGCTTCGCTGTTGGTGAGTCCACGATTCCCTACACATCGGGGATCACCCGCATCATCGCCGACCGGTACAACGTGCCGGAGATCAAGCCGCTTTCCAGCTTCAAGGGCATCATGCGGAAGGTGTCGAGGAACTGCGGTCAGAAGCAGAACTTCGGATTCGTCTACCACGAGGAAGGGCGTCCCCAGGACTCGGGCAAGATCAACCAGATGGTGGTGCCGGCGGCGTTGCGGACGGAAACTCATCTCTTTCGTCAGGACATCGACGCCTATTTGTTCCACCTCGCCGTCAAGTACGGTGCGCAACCGCAGCTCGCGACCCGTATAGCGGACATCGAGATCGACCCCGATCAGGGGGCGGTGTTGCGCACCGAGGGCGGTCAGGAATTCCGGGCCAGCTATGTCGTGGACGGCAGCGGATTCCGCTCCCCGCTGGCCGAGAAGCTGTCTCTGCGCGAGACACCCACCCGGGCACGCACGCACAGCCGCACCCTGTTCACGCACATGGTCGGCGTACGGCCCTTCGATGACGCACCCGCCGCGCGCGGTCACGACCAGCCCAATCCCTGGCACCACGGAACGCTGCACCACGTCTTCGACGGCGGCTGGCTGTGGGTGATCCCCTTCGACAACCACGCCGGCGCGGTGAACCCCCTGTGCAGCGTCGGGCTGACCCTGGACCCCCGCGTTCACCCCAAGGGGGAAGGCACACCCCAGCAGGAGTTCGACGACTTCCTGGCCCGGTTCCCCGAGATCGCCTGGCAGTTCCGAGGCGCGGCTGCGGTCCGCCCCTGGGTGGCCACCGGCCGGCTCCAGTACTCCGCCAAGCAGGTCGTGGGGGAGCGGTTCTGCCTCACCTCGCACGCCGCCGGATTCATCGACGCGCTGTACTCGCGCGGTCTGACCAACACCCTGGAACTGGTCAACGCACTGGGGTGGCGCCTCATCGCCGCCTCCAGGGACGGCGACTGGTCGCTGGAGCGATTCGGTTACCTCGAAGCGCTGCAGCAGGGCCTCTTCGACTTCCACGACGATCTCGTGCACAGCTCGTTCGTGGGATTCAGGGACTATGAACTGTGGAACGCGGTCAACCGCACCTGGATGCTCGGCACCATGCTCGGGAACGTCATGCTCGAAGACGCGCACTTCCGCTTCTCGAAGACCGGTGACGATTCGATATTCAAGGACCTGGAGGCGAGCGACCGCCCGGGATCTCCGCTTCCGGTCAGTGCCTCGTTCAACGAGATGGGCATTCTCACCCGCGATCTGTGCCGGTCGGTCGAGGAGGGGAAGACGGGTCCGGGTGACGCCGCTGCGCGCATTCTGGAGCATATCAAGGGTGCCGACTTCATTCCGTCGGTATTCGGCTTTGGGGAACGGGACATGCGTTGCTTCAACATGTCTCCGATGAAGATGATGAGGAACGCCGTGTGGTGCAGGACGGACGCTCCGCCGGAGATGGGGAAGCGCATGATCAACGCGTCGAAGGGGCTGGTGGGCATGCGCATACGAGGAGGCCTCTGAATCCCCCTATTCAGATGCTAGGGGGGTGCTGGAAAACACCCTGAATGTCAGGGGTGTTGTTGGCCGGCGATGGCGAATTAGGCTGCGATTAATTGACGGGTTGACGTGGGGAAATGATTTCCCGCGGATCGCACCAGGACGAGAAGGCAGGGTATGGACGCCAACAGCGCGCACGATCCCGCAGACCTGATCGCCGTCGTCGGGATGGCGGGAAAGTTCCCCCAGGCGCCGGACGCGGAGAGTCTGTGGGCGCTCTTGATGGACCGGGGCGACGCGATCGGCCCGGTCCCGGCCGACCGCTGGGACACCACCGCCCCCCTGGACCCCGAGCACGATATCCAGGCGGTCGGTGGATTCCTGGACGGCGTGGACCGGTTCGACGCCGGCTTCTTCGGAATCTCCCCCCGCGAGGCCGCCGCCATCGATCCCCAGCAGCGTCTCATGCTCGAAGTGGGCTGGCGCGCGCTGGAGGACGCCGGTCAGCCCGCTGCGGGGCTGGCCGGCACCCGCACCGGCGTGTACGTCGGCGCCTCCTGGCACGACTACGAGATCCTGCGCGCGGCGCGCGGCGCCCGCCCGACCCCGCACAGCCTGGTCGGCAACGCGCTCGACGTCATCGCCGCCAGGCTGTCGTACTTCCTGAAGCTGCGCGGACCCAGCATGACAGTGGAAACCGGCTGTTCCTCCTCGCTGGTCGCCCTGCACCTGGCCGTCCAGGCGCTGCGCCAGGGAGAGGTCGACGCGGCGATCGTGGGCGGCGTCAACCTGATGGTCGACCCCCATGTGACCGTCGGACTCACCCACTTCGGCGCTCTGTCGCCCGACGGCCGGTGCAAGGCCTTCGCCGCCGATGCCAACGGCTTCGTGCGCGGGGAGGGCGTGGCGGCGCTCTACGTCAAGACGCTGCGTCGCGCTCTCGCCGACGGGGACCGGATACACGGTGTCATCGTGCGCACGGTCGTCAACAACGACGGTGGAGGCGAAAGTCTGGTGACACCGAGTCAGGAGGGCCAGGAGGACCTGCTGCGCCGCGCCTACCCCGAGGGCAGGGCGTCGGTGCCGCAGCCCTCGTACATCGAGGCACACGGCACCGGAACCGGCCGCGGCGATCCCGCCGAAGCCAGGGCCATCGGCCGGGTGCTCGGTGCCGGCCGGTCCGGGGACCCGCTGCTGATCGGCTCGATCAAGACCAACATCGGGCACTTGGAAGCCGGGGCAGGCATGGCCGGGATGTTCAAACTGCTGCTCGCCCTGCGGCACCGCGTCGTCCCGCCGAGCCTGCACAGCGAGCGGACCAACCCGGTCATCGACTTCGACGACCTCAATCTCGAAGTCGTGCGCGAGCCCAGCCCGTTGCCTGCCCAGGGCCCCGTGACCCTCGGCCTCAACTCTTTCGGCTGGGGCGGCACCAACGCCCATGTGGTCCTCATGAGCCCGCCGGAGAGCGGCCCTGCCGAGACACCGCCGCCGCCCGACACGGGGCTGCCCGCTCTCGTGCCGCTGTCCGCCCGGCAGGCACCCGAACTGACCCGGCGGGCCGCGGACCTCCTGGAAGCCCTGCCCACCGCGCTGCCCTGCGCCGGGCACACCGCGGCGCGGGACCAGCACGCCGCCGACGCCGGCGGAGCCGGGCTGCGCGCGCTGGCCGGCACGCTGGCCTGGCGCCGCGACCACTTCCCGCACCGTGCCGCCGCCCTGGTCACCGAACCCGCTGAACTGCACGTCGCGCTGACGGAATTGGCGGCGGGCGGCACCGGGAGCCAGACGCCCGGCCTGGTCACGGGCAAGGCCCTGCCCGTGGGCCGTACCGCCTTCGTCTTTCCCGGCCAGGGTTCCCAGTGGAGCGGTATGGGCCGCGAACTTTACGCGGTCAGCCCTCTGTTCGCCGACGTCGTCGAGCGCTGCGCCGCAGCGCTGCGTCCGCACGTCTCCTGGGACCCGCTGGACGTCTTCCGATCCGGTGCTTCCGATGAGTGGATGTCCCGGATCGACATGCTGCAACCCGTCCTGTGGACCATGTCGTTGGGCCTGGCCGAACTGTGGCGGGCCCATGGCGTCGAACCCGATGTGGTTCTGGGCCACAGCCAGGGCGAGATCACCGCGGCCACCCTCGCCGGCGTGCTGTCCTACGAGGACGCGGCTTTGGTGATGGCCCGGCGCAGCGCCATAGCCCGCCGCGCCTCCGGCCACGGCCGGATGCTCGCTGTCGACCTGGACCGGGACGCGGCGCTCGCCACCCTCGATGGCTTCGAGGAGGTCGTGTCCCTCGCCGTGCACAACGGCCCCAGCGCCTCCGTGCTGTCCGGGGACGAGGACGCGGTGCTGATGCTGAAGGAGCTGCTGGAGGCGGATGGCACGTACTGCCGCCTGGTCAACGTCGACTACGCCTCGCACAGCCCCCAGATGGATCCGCTGCGCGAGGACCTGCTGAGCGCGCTGGCCCCGGCCCAGCCCCGGAAGGGCCGGATCGACCTGATGTCGACGGTGCGTGTCAACCTGCTGGCCGGACCCGAGATGGACGCCGCGTACTGGGCGGAGAACCTGCGCAGGCCCGTGTTGTTCGCGGACTCCATGACCGCCCTGTTCGACGAGGGCGTCACGCACGTCGTGGAGATCAGCCCGCACCCCGTGCTCGCCCCCGCCGTCGAACAGCTCGCGGCGGACCGTACGGAGCCCGTGGCCGTCCTGACCACACTGCGGCGCGACAGGGGCGGTCCTGGCGAGGTCGCGCAGGCCATCGGCCGCGCCTACACCTCCGGTCTCGCCCCCTTCGCCGGGCTCCCCCGTGGTGCCCTCGTGCCGCTGCCGGGACACCCGCTGCGCCAGGACAGCCACTGGACACCGGACCGCGGGGCCGGCCCCGGCTCGGCCCGCGGCTTCGAGGTGTCCCTGGAGCCCGCCCCCGGCGAGCCCGGGATCCGGCAGGGGACCCTCGAACTGTCCGTCGCGGACCTGCCCTGGCTCGGCGACCATCAGGTCTATGGAACCCCGGTGCTGCCGGGCACCGCCACGCTGACCCTCGCGGTGAACACCGCGCGGGCCAGGACCGGAGCGTCCCCCGCCCGCCTCGAATGCGTCGCCTTCCACAAGGAGGTCTCGCTGGGGGAGCGATCCGCGCGGCTCAACACACGCTGGCAGGACGACACACCCGACATCGGCACCTTCACCCTCTCCTCCCTCACCGAAGGCGCCGACGCCTGGGAGACGAACGCCACCGCGCGGATCCACAGGTCGCGCGGAGAGCGCCCCGTACCGACCTTCCCCGCCTGGCCGGGGGAAACCGAGCCGTCGTCGGCGGCGGCTTTCTACCAGGCCTGCCACGATCGCGGGCTGGAGTACGGTCCGGCCTTCCGCGGCGTGCGAACCCTGTACCAGCACCCCACGCGGCACGAGGCCGCGGGCGAGGTCGTACTGCCCGGACCACTGCGCGCCGGGGGCCGGAAGCACCTACTCCATCCCGCTTTGTGGGATGGTGCCCTGCAGGTCGCCCTGTGCCTCTACGACACCCAGGCGGCCCTGGTGCCGACGGCGGTCGCCCGGATCGACCTGTTGGCCGATCTCGTAGACCCCGTGACCACCGTCTGGTCGCACGCCGTACGCCGCGAGGACGGCCTGTGCGACGTGCACCTCTTCTCTGAGGAACGCACACCGTTGCTGGTCATGCGGGGACTGGAGCTGACGCCGCTGCCCGGGGCCGGTGACCTCGACCGCTTCGACGAGTGCCTGCACCGCCTGGAATGGACCGACATCACCCAGACGCGTACCGGCACAGCCTCCCCGGGCACGGCCGGGCGCTGGATCATCTGCGGGGACGGACAGCCGGCCCAGACCCTCGCGACAGCTCTGGTGGCCGCCGGGGCCCAAGCGGTCAGCGCCGACGCCGCAGATCCCGGCCGCGCATTGGGCGGGGACAAGCCCGTCGACGCCGTGGTCTTCGTCGCGCCGGGCGCCGGCGAGGGCCTCGGCGCGCAGCAGCGCGGCCTGTACCGTCTCACCGAACTCGTCCGCGCGTGCGCGGCGTTGCCCGCTCCGCCCGCGCTGACCGTCCTGACCGACCGGGCCCAGGCGCTCACCGAAGCCGACCTGCCGGACCCCGGCTCCGCGCTCTACTGGGGCTACGCCCGAGTGCTGCGCCGAGAGCACGACGAACTGAGCCCGCGGATCGTGGACGTCGACGTCACCGAGCCCGATTGGGCCACGATCTGCGGCGCCGCGCTGCTCGGCGGCGACCCGACCGAGGACCAGACGGCGCTGCGCGGCGGACGCCGGCTCGCGGCACGGCTGACCCGGGGCCCCGACCGCACCTCGGCGGCGCCCGCGCTGCCCGTGCCGACCACCGGCCACCAGCCCTTCCGGGTGGGTCCGCGGGCCGCGGGGCGTGGACCCGGCACCGCCTTCCTGCCCTTGGCCCGGCGGGCGCCGGAGCCCCATGAGATCGAGGTCGAGGTCACCGCGGCCGCGCTCAACCCCAGCGACGTACTGAAGTGGGCGGGCCGCTACCCGGCGTCGCTCCCCGGCGGCGACATCCTGGGTGGCGAGTGCGCCGGCCGGGTCACCGCCGTGGGCAGCGAGGTGACCGAGATCGCCGTGGGCGACCGGGTGGCGGCGTGCGCCTTCGGGGCGCTCGCCTCCCACGTCACGGTCCGCGCCGATCACGCGCTGCGGATCCCGCACGGGCTGACTGACGCCCAGGCCTGTGCGCAGGCCCTGGTGATGGCGGCCGGCTGGTACGCGCTGGGGGAGGTCGGGAGGCTCGGCGCGTCCGAGACCGTTCTGATCCACCACGCCGCCGGCCCCGCCGGATTCGCGGCGATACAGGTCGCCCGGGTACTCGGCGCCCGGATCCTCGCTACGGCGGCAACCCCGTCGGAGCGCGCACACCTGGGCGAGAGCGGGATCGCCGAGGTGTACGACAGCTCGGATCTGTCCTGGGCGGACGAGGCGCGCGCCGCCACCGGCGGCCGGGGCGTCGACGTCGTCCTCAACTCCCTCAGCGGGGCGGCGGCACTGCGGGCGGGGCTCGCCGTGCTCGCGGAGGACGGCCGGTTCCTGGAGACCGGCAGGCAGAACATCCTCGCCGGACGGTCCATCAGCCTCGCCGCATTCCACAAGGGCATCACCCTCTCCGCCGTGGACGTGAACGGACTCGTCACACGGCACCCCGACCGGTTCGCCCGCATCCTCGCGGCCACCTGGGAGATGCTGGCCACCGGGAAGCTGGAACCACTGGCCGTGCACCCGCGCCCCTTCGCCGAGGTCGACGCCGCGCTGCGGACGATGGCCGCCGGCGCCTGGATCGGGCGCGAGGTGGTCACCGAACCGGACACGGTCGGCCGCGTCAGCGCCGAGCCGATGCCACACGGCCGCTTCCGCGCGGACGGGACGTATCTGATCAGTGGCGGGCTGGGTGCCTTGGGTCTCTCGCTCGCCGAGTTCTTCGCCGCGCGGGGCGCCGGTGCCCTGGTGCTGCTCGGCCGCTCCGACCCACGGCCCGAGGCGGCGGAACGTGTGGCGGCCCTGCGCGCCGCCGGAGTCCGGGTCGAGACATTGCGGTGCGATGTCGCCGATGAGGAAGCGGTGCGCTCAAGCCTGGACGAGGTGCGGGCCGCGCTACCGCCGTTGCGCGGGGTCGTGCACGCCGCGGGCCTGCTCGACGACGGCATGATCAGCACCCTGACCGAGCGCCAGCTCACCGACGTGCTGGCACCGAAGACACTGGGTGCCCGCTGCCTGGACCGGGTGACGGCCGACGACCCACTCGACCTCTTCGTCCTGTTCTCTTCCGCCGCCGCCCTGGTCGGCAACGCCGGACAGGCGGCCTACGCGGCCGGCAACGCCTCTTTGGACGCGCTGGCCGAGCTCCGCCGCCGCCGCGGGCAGCCCGCGCTGAGTATCCAGTGGGGGCCGTTCACCGATATCGGCCTGGCCGCGAGCGACGAACGGCGCGGATCACGGCTGGCGGAGCGCGGCATGGGCGGCTTCCCGACGTCCGAGGCCTGGCCCGCGCTGGCCCGCCTGCTGGAGATCCAAGAGCCGGTCGTCGGCTATGTCCCGATCAACCCGCGCCAGTGGTTCGACGCGAACCCGGACACCGCGGCACTGGCGAGCTGGAGCCGTCTGTACGCCGCGGCGCGGGAGGAGTCGGAGGGCCGGCCCGCGGCCGACGGCGCTTTCCGCGTACGTCTCCTGGCCGTTCCCCGGGACGGCCGCGTGAAGCTGGCGCAGGACAAAGTGCGAGAGCTGGCGGGCCGGGTGCTCCGGCTCGACCCGGACCGCGTCGAGCCGGACAGCCCCTTCAAGGCGCTGGGTCTGGATTCCCTGATGAGTCTCGAACTGCGCAACCGACTGGAGGCGGCGTTCGGGATGAAGCTCTCCCCGACCCTCCTGTGGACGTATGGGAACACCCAAGCACTGGCCGGCGCGCTGTGCGACCAATTGGCGCTGACGGAGGAGGCGCACTGATGACAGAGAACGACGATCGCGAGAACCACGCCCCCACGGGCGGCAAGCAGACTCCGCTCACCCGCGCCATGGACACCATCCGCGACCTTCGCCGGCGGCTGGCCGAACACGAAGGCACCCAGCCGATCGCGGTGGTCGGCATAGGGCTGAGACTGCCGGGCGGCATTACCGATCTGGACGGCTACTGGGAGGCACTGGCCGCCGGCCGGGACTTGGTCACCGAGATGCCGGCCTCGCGCAAGGGGCCCTTCGCACAAGCCTGGGAGGGCCTTCCCCAGCGAGGCGGATTCCTCGATGAGGTTCTGGACTTCGACGCCCACCACTTCGGCATCAGCCCGCGCGAGGCCCGCCACCTCGACCCGCAGCACCGGCTGCTGCTGGAGGTGGCCTGGGAGGCCATGGAAGACGCGGGTCTGCCCGCAGGCCGGATCGCAGGCGCCTCCGGTGGGGTCTACCTCGGCATCATGTGGCAGGACTTCCGCGACTGGCTGGAACGCAAGCCCGACGTGTACGCGACCACGGGAAACGGCCACAACTTCGCCGCCGGACGCATCGCGTACGCCCTTGGGCTCGACGGTCCCGCGGTCTCGGTGGACACCGCCTGTTCCTCCTCACTGGTCGCCGTCCATCTCGCGGCGCAGGCGCTGCGACGCGGAGAGTGCGAGATCGCGTTCGCCGCCGGAGCCAACCTGATCATGTCCCCTCGTTCCATGCGGCTGGTGCAGGAGACGCGCTCCTTGGCGCCCGACGGCCTGTGCAAGGCGTTCGACGCGCGCGCCAACGGCTTCACCCGTGGCGAGGGCTGTGGTGTCCTGGTCCTGAAGCGCCTGGACCATGCGGTGCGCGATCAGGACCGCGTGCACGCCGTGTTGCACGGCTCCGCGGTCAACCAGGACGGGCGGTCGGGCGGATTCACGGTGCCCAATGTGCTCTCCCAGGTCGCGCTCACCGAAGCGGTACTGGCCCGAGCCGGCCTGGAGCCGTCGGACATCGGTTATGTGGAGGCGCACGGCACCGGTACGGCGCTGGGCGATCCGATCGAGATGGAGGCCTTGGCAACGGCCCTTGGCCGTCGTAACGGCGGCGCCCGGTTGCCCGTCGGTGCCGTCAAGACCAACTTCGGTCACCTGGAGAGCGCGGCGGGTGTGGCGGGCCTGATCAAGGCGGTGCTGTGCCTGCGGCACCGCAAGGTGCCCCCGGTCGTCCACTTCCGCACCCTCAACCCGCGCATCGACCTGTCCGGAACGGGCATCACGGTGCCGACCGAGCTGATGGACTGGGGCCGGCACGGCGGGCGGTACGCGGCGGTCAGCTCCTTCGGCATGAGCGGGACCAACGCGCAGATCGTGCTGAGCCGTCCCCCAGCGGGTACCGGCGAGGGCGAATGGGCCGCGCCGCGGGACGGATCCCTCCGCGTCGAGGGGTTCGAGATCTCGGCGCGGACCGAGGAGGCGCTGCGGTCCCTGGCGGCGCGCTACGCCGACCATGTGGAGACCCTACCGGCGGACGACTACGCGGCATTCGCCTACACCGCCACCCACGGCAGGACCCGGCATGACGTCGGCGCCCGGATCGTGGCGGCGGACACGCGGGCAGCCGCCGAAGCCCTGCGGTCCGTTGCGGCGGGTACCCCCTCGCCCGCTGTCACCTCGACCGATGCCGGTACACGGACCGACGCCGGCGAAGGCGACGGGGACGCTCTCCACGACAGCGGCGCCCCGCTGCCCCGTCATGTCATAACCCTGCCCGCCTACCCGTGGCAGCGCCGCAGGTACGCCCCGGATCCGGCACCAGCTCAGGCCCTCGCCGAGAACTCCACGGCGGAGCCCCCCTGCCCCTCTCCTTCCGCTCCGTCCCCCATGGCGTACCGACTCCGCTGGGAGAGCATGGAAACGGCCACCGCCGCCCCGCCCACCGGGCTTGTCATCGCGGGTGACGAGATGGAACTGGTGGAGCGTACGGCGCGTGAGGCCGCCGCGCGGGGCGTGCGCGGCACCATGCTCACCCCGTTCCCCGCGCCGGGGCCTCAGGACTGGGAGCGTGGCGCGCTGCCCCGCACCGCCGAGGACTGGCGCCGGTTCTGGCAGGGTCCATCGCAGCGCAGCACCCTCCTGCTCGTGCCTCGGACCCTCGGTCTTTCGGACCCCCCTGGCCAAGGGGACCACGATCCCGTACGCGACGCGGGCGCTCTGTGCGACTCGGTGGCCGTCGCGGTGGCCGCGCTTGCCGCCACGGGCGGGCAGCACCGTGCCTTCGTCCTCACTCGAGGAGCCCGTCGTATCGCAAGGGGGGAGCGGGCCGATGGCGTCGGTCATGGCCCGCTGCACGGGCTCGCACCGGTTCTGGGCCTCGAACTCCCCTCGGTCTGGGGCGGTGTGGTGGATCTGCCGCTGCTTCCGGAAGCCGAGGACCTGCAGGCCCTGCTGGCGTTCACCGGGGAGCGGCACGCGGCGGAGTCCAGCCGGCCGGACAGGTTCGAGGACCTCGCGGCCGTGCGCGGTGGTCAGGTGCGGGTGGCCCGGCTGGTCGCGGTGGAAGCGCACACCCCGGAGCTGAGTGTGCGAGGCGACGCCACCTATCTGGTCACGGGCGGACTCGGCGCCGTGGGCCGCGAACTGACCGCCGACCTCGTGCGGCGCGGTGCTCGTCATCTGCTGCTCGTCGGCCGTCGCCCGCAGGCCGCGCTCGGCGAGCAGGCCCGCGCCTTGCTCGGCGAGCTCCGCTCGTCGGGCGCGGACATCGTCTACCAAAGCGGCGGTTGCGACACTCCGGCGGTGTGGGAGGCGATCAGAGCCCGACTGCGTGCGATGCCTCCCGTACGCGGCGTGGTGCATGCCGCGGGCACCCTCGACCGGGTGCCCGTGACACGGGTTGGTGCCGAGGACTTCACCGCGGCGCTGCGGGCGAAGTACACCCCCGCCTGGTGGCTGCACCTGGCCTCGCGCGAATGGCCGCTGGACTTCTTCGTGCTGGTCTCCTCGGTGTCCGCGGTGTGGGGCACCGAGCACTGTGCGGCGTACTCGGCCGCCAATGGGGCACTGGACGCTCTGGCCGCCCACCGTCGGGGCCTCGGTCTGCCCGCGGTGAGCCTGGCATACGGTCCCTGGCACCTGGACGGCGCAGGCATGGCGGACGACGCCTCGCGCGAGTCCTTCGAACGGGTCGGCGTCGCGGCGCAGGACTCCCGGGAGGCCTGCGCCGCCCTGACGGCCGAAGTGCCGGGCGTGGACGGCCATATCATCTCGTGCCGACTCGATGCGACCCGCTTCCACCGGATCATGTCGGGGCTGCGCCCACGCGGCCTGTACGCCGGGCACCTCGTTGCCCCGGACGCGACGGAGGCCCCGGGTGCGCGGAGGGTTCCGTACGCGCTGGAAGAGGCGGCCCTTGCCGAGCCCGAGCCGTCCGTCGTCAGCGAGCTGACGGCCCTGCCGGAGAAGGCCCGGCCGGGTGCGGCCCGTGCTCATGTCGCCCGCGTGCTCGCGGCGCAACTCGGCCACGAGGAAGCCACACGGCTCCGTGAGGACGTGGGTTTCCTCGACCTCGGCCTGGACTCGATCACGGCCGTCGACCTGGCGGAACGGTTGTCCCAGGCATTCGGCACCGACCTGTCGGTCACCGATGTCTTCGACCACCCCACCATCATCGAACTGGCCGACCACCTGCTGCGGCGTTCGCATGCCCCCGAGAACACCAAGAGCGTGGCCGGACCGCCGACGAGGCCGGCCACCGAACACCCCCGGCCCGTCACCACGACACCAGGTGTGCTTCACAGCGGGGCAGGAGCGGTTGCGCACGGGCCCGCCGAGCCCGTCGCCATCGTCGGCATGGCGGGGCGGTTCCCCGGTGCCGACTCCGTCGAACAGCTGTGGAACCTGCTCAGCGAGGGCCGTGACGGAGTCCGGACCGTGCCGGACGGCCGCTGGGACACCGAGGCGTTCCGCGCCACGGTGCCCGGCGACGACGCCCCGGACGACGGCCGGATCACCACCGATCAGGGCGGCTTCCTGAGCGACCTGGCCCGTTTCGACGCCTCGTTCTTCGGGATCCCCGCACGCGAGGCCGAGAACCTCGACCCCCAGCAGAGGCTCCTGCTGGAATCGGCCTGGCACGCTCTGGAGGACGGTGGCATCGACCCGCACCTGCTCAAGAATTCGCGTACGGGTGTGTTCGTCGGCGTCAGCTCCAACGACTATGCGCGACTGCTGGCACAGGCCGGGCCCGAGGGGCTCGACGCCTACTACGGCACGGGCACCGCGCTCAACGCCGTGGCGGGCCGCATCGCCTACACCCTCGGGCTCAACGGACCGGCGCTCGCGGTCGATACGGCCTGCTCCTCCTCGCTCGTCGCGCTGCACCTGGCCGTGCGCTCCCTGCGCTCGGGCGAGACCGACGCGGCGCTGGCCGGAGGAGTCAACGTCCTTCTGGACCCGATGTCCTGGGTCGCCGTCAGCCGGGCCCATATGCTCTCTCCCGACGGCCGCTGTCGCACCTTCTCGGCTGACGCCAACGGCTTCGTCCGTTCCGAAGGCTGTGGAGTCCTCGTGCTCAAGAGGCTGGGCGACGCCCGCCGGGACGGGAACCGGGTCCTCGCCGTGATCCGTGGCACCGCCGTGAACCAGGACGGCGCCTCCTCGGGCCTTACCGCGCCGAGCGGCAGCGCACAGGAACTGATGCTGCGCGACGCCCTCGCTGACGCGGGCATCGAGGGCTCCAAGGTCTCCTATCTGGAAGCACACGGTACCGGCACCGCCGTCGGCGACCCGATCGAGCTCGGTGCGAGCTGGCGCGTGCTGGGCCCCGGCCGGCGGCCCGGCGAGCCGCTGCACGTGGGCTCGGTGAAGAGCAACATCGGGCACTGCGAGTCAGCGGCCGGGGTGGCGGGGGTCATCAAGACCGTGCTCGCGCTACGGCACGGCAGGATCCCCGCCAACCTCCATTTCGACGAACCCAACCCGCTGGTGCCCTGGGCCGACATGAACGTCCGCGTGGTGGATTCACCCACGCCCTGGCGCGCGGGGAACACGCCCCGCGTCGCGGGAGTCTCCGGATTCGGTTTCACCGGAACCAATGCGCACGTGCTGCTCTCCGACGACGTCGCGATCGGCGATGAAGCGGCGCCGCCGGTCGGTGCCACGCACCCGACGTCGGATGGGCCTGCCCGGGATGCGACGGAGACCATGCGGCTGCTTCCGCTGTCCGCCCCGGACCCGGAAGGGCTGGAGCGACTCACGGCCGCCTGGGCGGAGCGGCTGATGAGGGCCGACTCCGGCGAACTGTCCGCTCTCACCGCCACCGCAGGGGCGGGTCGGGCACACTTCCCCTACCGCAGAACCCTGTGGGGCGGGAACCGTGAGCAACTCCTGAGCGCGTTGGACGGCACCCCGCCCGCCGGTCCTGTCAGCCGCGCACCGCGCGTCGCCTTCCTGTTTTCCGGCCAGGGCAGCCAGTACTTCGGCATGGGCCGGGAGCTGTACGAGACCGAGCCGGTGTTCCGGGAGGTCTTCGACGCCTGCGACCGTGCCGTGATCCCCGTGATAGGCGCCTCGCTCGCCGACCTGGTTTTCTACGGAGAGGACACGGGGGCCGTCAACCAGACCCGAGTGACCCAGCCGGCCTTGGTCGCGCTCGAGATCGCCCTCGCCCGACTCTGGGAGTCATGGGGCGTGACCCCGGCTGCCGTCATGGGGCACAGCGTCGGTGAGATCGCCGCCGCGCTGCACGCCGGGGTGATGGACCTCCCGACCGGAATGCGTCTGATCGCCGACCGGTCACGGCTGATGCAGGGCACCGAACGCGGCGCGATGCTGTCCGTGACGGCACCCGAGGACCGGGTGCTGGAGTGGATAGAGGACAGCGGTCTGGACATCGCCGCCGTCAACGCCCCGGACGCCACCGTGGTGGCCGGCGCCCCGAGGCCGTCGATGCGCTGGCCGAGCGGCTCAAGGCAGAGGGTATCCGCGCCCGCAGGCTCAGCGTGTCCCACGCCTTCCACTCGCGCCTGCTCGACCCTGTCATGGGCGAATTAGCCACATGCCTGGCGCCGTTGGAGTTCCGGCCCCCGGCGCTCCCGGTGGTCGCCAACCTGACGGGGGATCTCGCGGGTCCGGATACGTACGACGCCCGCTACTGGTGCGAGCATGCCCGTAACCCGGTCCGCTTCCTCAGCGGGTCGCGACGGCTTGCCGCACTCGACGTGGACCTGTGCCTCGAGATCGGACCCGACCGGACCCTCATCAACCTGCTGAGGGTCGGGGGAACCCAACCAGCCGAGAACCTGGTCTCCTCGCTGCGACGGGGCAAGGCGGACCGGACCGGAATGCTCACCGCGGCGCGGACATTGTACGAGCGAGGCCAGGATCTGGACTGGCGGTGTGTCCACGCGCTGGACGCGTATGCGGGGCGCGGAGTGGCAGCGGACGCGCCACGCTATCCGTTCGGCGGGCAGAGGCACTGGCCGCAGGGAGCGACGGCCATCACCGCCCCGGCACGGGGGGCCGCTGAAGACGCGACCGCGCCGCCCTGGGGAACCGAGCTGCGCTCGCCCGCGTTGCGCGGGCGGGTCTTCCGCACCGAGCGCAGCTCGGTCTATCCGCCGCACCTCACGGACCACCGGCTCTTCGGGACGGTCTCGGTGCCGGGCGCGTCCCAGACAGCGACCGTACTGTCCGCGCTCGGCGGGGACGGAGCGCCGGTCACCCTGAAGGACCTGCACTTCCCCCGGGCGCTGGTGTTGCGCGAGGGAGAGCGCTATGAGCTCCAGATCACCGACATCGAACAGGAACACGGTACCCGCACGGTGGGTGTCGCCAGCCTCGTCGACGAGGAACAGGGACGCTGGCAGGAGCACTTGGCCGCCAGGGTGGTCGGTGCGGCACTCCCGGACGGGGCCGACCCGATGCGGAACGGCGCGGACCCGACGCGGAACGGAGCCGGTCCGGATCCCGACGGGGCGGACATGCCGCGGAGCCGGGCGGTCCGTGACGCCTTCATCGCCGAGGCCGACCGGCACCTGGCGGGGGATGACTTCTATCGTCACCTACGGTCGCTCGGATACCACCTGGGCCCGTCCTTCCGCTGGATCCGCGACATGTGGATACACGGAAACCAGGCCCTGGTCCGCTACGCCGAGCCGCGGGACATGAACGAGCCCGCCGCGCGATATGAGATCCACCCCGGTTTGCTCGACTCGTGCCTTCAGAGCACGGTCGGCTTCGCGGTCGGCCTCGGGGACCAGGACCGGGTGGGGGAGGAGACCTCGCTGGCCATTCCGTTCGCCGCGGACCGGTTGGCGTTCCCCGGACGGCCCGTCTCCGGCCGTGAGCTGTGGGGCCACGTCCGAGCAGAGCGCGAGGAGAGCAACCGGACCGGCTTGTCCCAGGTCAGCTCGGCCGATCTGCGTCTGTTCGATGACGAGGGGACGATCGTGCTGGCCGTGGACGGCTTCCGCTTCCGTCGCGCGCCCCGCGAACTGCTCCAGAGGTCGCTGCGCGAGCGCGTCCGGCACGCCTACGAATGGCGGTGGAGCGAGCGCGCCACTGCCTCCCCCGCCCAACTTGCCCAAGCGGCGCGCGGCCGGAGCGTGACGGTCCTCGGCACGGGACCTGTCGCGCGAGCTCTGCACCGGGCGTTCGAGCGGCTGGGTCACCAGCTGTCCGTGTCCGGAGGTCAGGAGGAGCACGGTCCGGATACGGATCTGATCGTCGACGCCCGGTTCTGTGCCGGCACCGCGCCCGTCGGCGCGCGGGGAGCCCTGGCCGCTGTGGTGGAACTGGCCCGGTCTCTTCGCGTGACGCCCGCCCACGTACCCTACGTCGTCGTCGGGGACACGGGCGGTGCCGGGGAAGCTGGGACGGCGCCGCTCCACGAAGCGCTCCGTGGCATGCTGGCCTCCCTGTCGGCCGAAGAGCGCGAGCGCCGCCTCCTGCCGGTCGGCCTCTCCGGCGCCGGGGACGCCGATCTCCTTGCCCTGGAACTGAGCCGCTCGCTGGCCGACGGTATCACCGAGACCCGCCTGGAGATCGATTGCGGCACGGTGAAAGCGGCACGCCTGAGCCCGTACTCGAGGGACGCGGACCGGGCCGGTTCCGACGGCGCGCCGATCCGCCAGGGCGCCGCATTGATCACCGGCGGGCTTGGAGCGCTGGGGCTGAGCGCCGCGCGGATCCTCGCTCGGCAGGGCACCACCTGCGTGACGCTGGTGGGCCGCTCCGACCCCGGTCCGGCGGCGCGTGAGGTCATCGACGAGCTGACCGCGAACGGCATCCGGGTCACGGTGGTCAGGGGCGATGTGACCGACCCCGAGTTCTGCCGGGCGGCTGTGGCCAGGGCGGGCGAACACGTCCCACTGCGCACCGTCCTGCACCTCGCCGGTACCACCGTCGACCGTGCCTTCGAGCAATTGACCGAGGAGGACTTCGAGGAGGTCTTCGCCGCGAAGGCGTACGGTGCCGTCCACCTGGCAGAGGCGTTGCGCGGTCACCACCTGAACGCCTTCGTCCTGTTCTCCTCCGCATCCAGCGTTCTCGGCTCGGCGGGGCAGGCCAATTACGCTGCCGCCAACGGCTTCCTCGACGGGCTCGCCGCTTCGCTGCGGGCTTCCGGGGTCCCGGCCACGAGTGTCAACTGGGGCCCCTGGATCCCGGCGTTCGCGGGCGGCCTCGCGGCCTCATCGGCGGCTGTGCAGGCCGCCGAACGGGTCGGCATCCGGCCCCTGACCGACAGCGAGGCCGGGGAGCTGCTGCGGTTGGCGATGACCAGCACGGCACCCCGGCTGGTGGCCGTGTCGATCGACCGGAAGCGGTACGCCGAACAACTCGCTGGACACCCCAGGGTCGCGCTGTTCCGGGGCGCCGGACCGGCGCCTTCAGGCCGGACGGCGGCAGCCCGGCCGCGCGGGTGGCTCCAAGAGCCGCTGCACGGGCTGACCGCGGATGTACGCGAGCAGCGCCTGGTGGAGACCGTCCGGGAGATGGCTGGGGCGGTCCTGGGCGATGGCTCGGCCATCGCCGACGACGTGGGGTTCGGCGATCTGGGCCTGGACTCCATCATGGTCATCGATCTGCGCACCCGGCTGTCGCACGCGCTGGGCGTGGATCTGGCCGCCACGGTCGCGCTGGATCACCCGACCGTCACACGTCTGTCCAGGTACGTGGCGGACCTGGTGTTTCCCGCCGACCCTGCCGCGGCCGAGCGGAGTCAGGAGTGCGCGGACCCGGTCGGGGACGCACCCGAGGACGCGGCAGTCGGGGCCACGGAGCCCGAGGACACGGCGAGCCTGTCGTTCGAAGAACTCGTCCGGGCCGTCGCGGCAGACGTGCGAGCACAGAAGACGGAGAGGTCATGACGGACACGATGGACCCCGCGGAGATACGCACGTTGATGGAAGACCAGCTCCGTCTGTCCCGGCGGCTTCGGGAACGGATCCGCGAGTTGGAGGAGGAGAAGCACGCCCCGCTGGCCGTGGTCGGCATGGGGCTGCGTCTCCCCCCGGACCTGAGTTCACCCGAGGAGTACTGGGACTTTCTGCGTGGGGATGGAGTAGCGCTCTCCGGCCTCCCCGAGGACCGCCCCGGGCTGCGTGCCGTGTACGACCCCACGCCCGGCAAGCCGGGCCGCTCCTACGTCGACCGCGCGGGCTTCCTCAATGACATCGCCCATTTCGACGCGGAGTTCTTCGGGATCTCACGGCGTGAGGCCAGGCTTCTCGACCCGCAGCAGCGCATGCTCCTGGAGGTGTCGTGGGAGGCTCTGGAGAGGGCCGGTATCGCCGTGCACCGGTCGGACCGGCTCGACGTCGGGGTCTACCTGGGAATAATGGCCTCCGAATACACCGAGCGGCTCAAGGACCGGGGGGACGCGAGCCGGATCGACCCGTACTACACCACCGGCGGAGGGCTGTGCTTCGGAGCCGGTCGGATCAGCTACGTGATGGGCTTCTCCGGCCCGGCGGTCAGCGTCGACACCGCCTGCTCCTCCTCCCTGACCGCACTGCACCTGGCCGTGCGCGGACTGCGCGGCCATGAGTGTCGCTACGCGCTGGTCTGCGGATCCAACCTGTTGCTGTCCGCCGACCTGATGGTGTCGCTGAGCCAGGCGAGGGCGCTTTCGCCCGAAGGGCGATCCAAGGCCTTCCTCGCCTCGGCCGACGGCTACGGGCGCGGCGAGGGTGTCGGGGCTCTCATCCTGATGCGGCTGGCGGACGCTGAGCGCGAGGGCCGCCCCGTGCTCGCTGTCGTACGGGGCACGGCGATGGGGCACGACGGCGCGGCTTCCGGCCTCACCGCGCCGAACGGCCCCGCCCAGCAGGAAGTGATCGCGGCGGCGCTCGCGGACGCGGGCGTCCAAGCGGCGGATCTGGGCTGGATCGAGGCGCACGGCACCGGCACCGCTCTGGGCGACCCGATCGAGATGGGCGCGCTGGACGCGGTCGTCGGAGAGGCGGTGCGCGACCGCGGGATCCCGCTCGCACTGGGCAGCGTCAAGTCGCGTATCGGCCATTTGGAAGCCGCCTCCGGCGTGGCGAGCCTGATCAAGACGGTGCTGATGCTGCGGCACGGGGAGATACCGGCCGCCGCCTCGCCGGACGACGGCAAGCTGAACCCCCACATCGCGTGGGACCGCATGAACTTCACGGTGCCCCGTCAGCATCGCCTCTGGCCCGCGGAGCTACCCCGGAGGGTAGCGGGAATCAATTCCTTCGGTATGAGCGGCACCAACGTGCACGCCGTACTGGAGGCCTACGAACCGGCCGCGCCGCTCGAGCCGACCCAGGAGGGCCGCGCCACCAGGGAGGTGCTGGCACTCTCGGCGAGGGACCACTCGGCGCTGACCGAACTCGCCGCTGCCGTCCGGGCGTGCCTGACAACGGCTGACGCCACGTCCGTCTCGTCCATCTGTCACACCCTGCGGGCCGGACGGGCCGCTTTCGGTCATCGGCTGGCGGTCACGGGCGCGGACGCCACCGAGCTGACGGAGGCGCTGGACAACGCATTGGCCGCACCGACCGATCCAGTGCCGCCGCTGCGGACGATCGTTCTCCGCGTGGGCGAGGACCAGGCGGCGCTCGACAGGGTTGTCACCGGGTGGGCCAGTGCCTTCCCCGCCCTCGCCGGGGAAGGCACTGCCCCTTCCCCAGCCGAGCCGGACGGATCCGGATCCGTGGAGACGCTGGCGGACATGATCCACGGTCTGGGCCTCACGGTCGAGGTACGCCGGGACGCCGACGCCGCGGGAGTGGCGGCGACCCTGGAGTGGGCGGTCGCGGGCGGCCCCACCGTGTCCATGCCCCTGGAGAGCGGGGAGCGGAACCCGGTGGCACCGCTGCTGGACGCCGCCGCCGCGCTGTTCACCTTCGGCGCGGAGCTGCGCTGGGACCGGCTCCGCGCCCCGGGAGCGCGGCTGCTGAGCGACCTGCCGACGTACCCGTTCCGCCGCAGGCGCTACTGGATCGAGGAACCACACTGGGGGGCGGACGCGGCGGCGCCCGATGCGGGCACGTCCGGCCTCGGGGCACCCGCCGCCACCGGCGTGCCCGTCTCCTTGGCCTCGCTGTCTCCCGCCGAGATGGAGGCCTATCTCCTGGCCGAGCTCCGCGAGGTGCTCCAGGAGACCGGGGAACTCGACCCGGAGAGGTCGTTCCTGGACGCGGGCGGCGACTCCTTCACCTCCACGCTGTTCATCACCAAGGTGGAGGAGCGCTTCCACGTCGGCCTCACCCCGGAGGAACTGCCTCTCGATCTGCCCCTGGCGGAGATGATCAGCAAACTGGCCGCAAGCGTCACCCTCCGTGGCGATGAGGCGGAACGGGAGCCGTCGGCATGAATGCTTTCGTAAGGCCCCGGCGCCTCGATGACCCCGTGCTTCGTCTGGTCGTCATCCACCATGCGGGCGGCTCGGCCGCCGCCTACCACCCGCTGATCCACCACCTTCCACACGACTGGGAACTGCTCCTGCTCGACCTCCCCGGCCGGGGTAAGCGGCATGCCGAGGCGCCTCTGGAGAGCATGGCACGGCTCGCGGAGACGGCCGCGGAGGCCGTCGAGCCATGGGCCACGGGGCCACCGCTGGCACTCTTCGGGCACAGTCTGGGAGCCCTGGTCGCGGCAGAGACCGCGCGCTGCCTGGAGGACGGGGGCACAGCACCCGTCTGGGTCGGTGTCTCCGGAAGACCGGCCCCCAATGCGCGTGAAGTGGCCGGAAGGCTGCATCCCGACATGGCGGACGACCACCTCATGAAGAGACTGAAGGAGATGGGGGGCATTCCCGCGCGGATCGACGAAGTGCCCGGCTTCCGGGAACGCTTCCTACGCCTCCTACGATCCGACCTGCGGGCCCTCGCGTCCTACCGGCCGGCACCCGGCCGCCGTCGGCTCACCGCTGCGCTGACCGCCATGAGTGCGACCTCCGACCCGCTGGCACCCCTGGCCGAGCTGGGCGCCTGGGGGCGCGAGACGACCGGGGAACTGCGCCAACGGATCTTCCCCGGAGGACATTTCCACTTCCTGGACGACGCTTTCGCCAGGCTCGGTGAAGTGCTCGTCGAGGAGATCCAGCATGTTATCGGCTCTTCCGCCTCCGCACGCGCCGCCCCGTTCCGCGAGGTGGTGTGAAGCGGGGACCTCGCGCGACTCACGCCCCTACCGTCAGGAGGTACCTGTTGTGAAGTCAAAGCGTGTGTGCACACAGCACACCGACGCCGAGTCGCACGCTCCAGTCTGCCCGGAGCCCCTCCGACTGAGTGCCACCGTCCAGGACTCCGCCGCCGACATCCGTCCCTTCATGGCCGGCTTCCCCACCGGGGTCTGCATCGTCACATCGATCACCGCCGACGGCAGGCCCCGGGGCATGACCTGCAGTTCGTTGTGCAGTGTCTCTCTGGATCCACCCGTGCTCCTGGTCTGTCTGAACTCCGCCAGCCTCACCCTCGAGGCGGTGCGCTTCAGCGGTACTTTCGCGGTCAATCTGATACCCGTACAAGGTCAGCCCGTCGCCGAACTGTTCGCGTCGGGTACCCAGGACCGCTTCGAGCACGTCGCGTGGCGGGGCGGCACGGGTACGGCGGGGCCCCACCTCCACCGGACGGCGCACGCCATCGCCGACTGCTCAGTGATCAGCGACCAGACCGTGGGCGACCACGCCGTGATCATGGGCAAGGTCTCCACGGTGACCGCGCTGTGCGCACCGAGGCCGCTGCTCTACGGGCTGCGGCGCTTCACCACCTGGCCGGAGAGGGCCGAGAGCGGCTCTCTCGACTGCGATTTCGTCTTCTGAACGCACCTGTTGAACGTCACGACTGACGACCCCGACGCTCCGCACGCTATCGGCAGAACAGAGGGACTGTGTGATCACTGATCGAGGGATAGCCGAGGCCGGCATGCGTCCACTCCGGCCCGCACCGGACCGTCCGCAGCGGACCGAGACTGCGGCGAACACACTGGACACCGTCTTCGCCCGAACGGCCCGTCGCAGCCCTGGAGCCGTCGCAGTGAAGGACGGACCCTACGAACTCGCCTATGGCCGGGCCGAGATGCGGGCGGCGCAACTCGCCTCGGCTCTCATCGGCAACGGTGTGCAACTGGGCGACCCGGTGCTCATCCACTGCTCGGATCACCGCCGGGCAACAGTGGCACAACTCGCGGTCCTCAAAGCCGGAGGGGTGTGTGTGCCGGCCCCTTTGCACACGTCCCGTGACGCGTTCCAACGGCTGGCCCGGCTGGTCGGTGCCCGTCTGGTGCTGTGTGGATCCTCCGTCGTGGCGGCGTGGATGGAGCGGGGCCGTGTCATCGTCCTCGACGAGGAGACGTGGCAGCGGATCGGCGCGATGCGAGTGGACCGTTCGTTGCCTCGGTCAGGCCCTCTGGAGGGGGCGCATCTGTTCGGCGCGGACGAGGACAGCACCGACCATGACGCACAACTGATCGACCATCGGGCGTGGTCGATCGCACTGTCCGCCCGTCCCCGCGGTTCGGGCGGAGGCACGATGACCGTGGTGGCGCACGAGCCGCCGATGGGAGCGAGAAGCCTGTCCGCCCTGTGGTGGGCGTTCGCCACCGGTGGCACCTTCCATACGGGATTCCGCCACGAACAGATGCCTGGGCCCCTCACCTTGCGGGCTGACGCCGCCGTGTTCAGCCCGCGTGAGTACGCCAGGTTCCTGGATGGTGTGGTGAGCGCGGGGACGGGGCAGGTCCCCCGCGTCATCGTGCTCATGGGCGATCCCTGTCCGCCTTGCCTCGCCGAGCGGCACTTCGCGCTGTTGCCCGCAGTCCGGCTGTGGTGCGAATTCACACCGGTGGGTGGTGTGTTGCCGTGGACGACGCGGCGGGTGGCACATGACCAAGCGCACGCCGGAGCACCCGACATCGACCCACACTGCCCACCGTGGCTGAACGTCGGACGTCCCGCACCGGGCGTCCGGGTGCGGGTGCTGAGCCCCGACGGCCTCCTCGTGCCACATGGCGGCACCGGCGAGGTGTGCGCCACGGGTGACGCCCTGCCCTGTGACATCATCCGCGCGATCGCACACGGCCCCGGTACGGCCGACGGGTCCGTGCTGCGGCGCTCAGGACGGTACGGCCGGGTCAGGGAAGACGGAACTGTTGAGATCGCCTCGGCGCATGGCCCCGCGCGGCGCGCCGTGAAAGGAGCCAGGTATGCCTGCCTTTAGCGGACGGCACGGGCTGGTGCTCGGCGGGGGACTCGCAGGGTTGCTGGCGGCGCGTGTCCTCGCGGCCCGTATGGGCAAGGTCACTGTGGTGGAACGTGATGCGTATCCCGAGGGCCCGCAGGCGCGCAAGGGCATGCCGCACGCGCGCCACACCCACCTGTTCCTGGGCACTGGGGTGCGGGCCATGGAGTCTGTGATCCCCGGCACCCTCGCCATGCTGCTCGCGGCCGGTGCACGCCGGGTGGAGATGCCGGCCGAGGTCGCGGTGCACACCAAGCACGGCTGGATCCCTCGTACCCGACACAGCGAATTCATCCTGTGCTGCAGCAGGGACCTGGTCGACTGGGCGGTGCGCGAGCAAGTCCTGCACGACGAGCGCATCACCGTCCTCCAGAACACGGATGTGGTGGAACTCACCGGGAACGCCTCCCGGGTGACCGGCGCCTTGGTCCAAGGGCGCGGCAATGGCGAGCGGGGCCACATCGAAGCGGATCGCGTGGCCGTTGCCACCGGCCGCTCGACGCGTATCGGCGATTGGCTCGACGGCCTCGGCCTGCCCCCTGTCCCCGAGGAGGTGGTGGACGTGGGAACCGCCTACGCCACCCGGCTCTTCCGCGCCGACCAGGCGACCGGCCCCCTCGCACCCGTCGTGAGCATCGCCGGGGACCCCACCGGCGCCGCGATGGGCGGAGTGGTCCTGCCGCTGGAGGGCGACCGGTGGAGTCTCACCCTCATGGGCATGCGCGGCACCGAGCCCCCCTTGGAAGAGGGCGAGTTCATGGCGTACGCCAAGGGGCTTGCTCACCCGGCGCTGCACGATCTGATGTCGGCGGCCACCCCCCTGGGACGTATACGTGGCTTCCGCGGCATGGTCAACCGCCGTCCGCGCCTGGACCGGCTGCCGACATGGCCGGAGGGCCTCGTGGTGGTCGGCGACGCCGCCTGTACCCTCAACCCGGCCCATGCACACGGCATGACCGTCGCGGCCCTGGGCATCGTCGCCTTCCGGGAGTGCTTGGCGCGCCTCGGCGACCGCCCGGGCTCCGCGCGCCGCGTGCAGCGCGCCGTCTCGCGGGCGGCCGACGCGGCCTGGACTCAGTCGGTCAACGACGACCTTCAGCATCCAGCCGTCGTAGGTCCGCCCCTATCGGCTGCGGCACGCCTGGGGAACGCCTACGCCGACTGGGTGTTGCGCGCCGCGGTTGTCGATCCCCATGTCGCACGTGCTTTCGTGGATGTCTTCACCCTTGCCAAGGGCCCGGCATCCGTACTGACCCCACGGATCCTGCTCTCGGCTCTCTCTGCCGGTCGCGCTTCACGGTGACCACGTCCGCCGAGCACTGCGACACCTGACGAGCCACCGATACGATGCCTCGTCAGGTGCTTGCCACCGCCAAGTCCTCTCCGCGACTGGCGAAGTAGCGGTCGGGCGAGGGGAGCTTCCGGCACATGCCGGGCGTCCTGGAAGCCCGCTTCGCGGGCCAGCGTCAGCATGCCCTGCGGAGTGTAGAAGCTGATGAACGGCGTTGCGGCCGCTGACGCGCCTTCCTGGCTCGCTCGGAGGCCGGGGCGATCGGCGGCGTCGAGGAGTCCGGTCGGCAGTGGGAAGGTCATGGCGCGGGAGCGGTTCCGCCGCGGCATGACCCGGGTGCTCCGGTGCGGTGGTCATCTGGAAGCCGGGGCGGAGGTGCCGCTGACCCCCTTCGGGCCCTGGAGCTGGCCCCTGTGTGGCCGGGGTGTTGACGCCATGGCGCCGCATGGCCCCCGGTCCGTAACTGAGCTGCCGCGGTCGCGGATGGCGGAGGGCAGGTCCTTCACACTGCCGTCGACGGCCCGCTTCACCCACGGCTGCCCGCCGAAGCCGATCTCGGGGTAGATGCACACGTAGCCGTCGGGACAGTCGATCTCTGCCGGCCTGGCGTCCGCCGGGACGGCAACGGGAGCCCCAGCGGCCAGGAGGGACACGGTCGGCGCGGCGGCCGCCAGGCCGCGGGAGAGATAGGTCACGCCCACATTGAAAGACCACCGCTCCGCCCGGGCGGGCGCTGGTAGGCGAAACCATACGATCGGGGAACGGTACGTATTCCTGGAAGAGCAGGGATGCGATGAAGCTCGAGAAGAGCCGAGCCCTCACGCCTCGACGCCGGGTCACCTGACGTGGCCGCCGTTGGCGTAATGGACCGGCTGTGCCAGTGGCTGGGGCACCCTGCGGCTATGGCCTGAAGGTGAGCGGGAGCCCCGGCAGGGGCATGGTGGACCGGTCGGAGGGATTCGGCGAGCGCCTGCTGGGGGCGCTGCTGGACCGGGCCCACGAGATGCCGCCGCAGCTGATCGCTCCGCTGATCGCGGAAGTGGTGGCCAAAGTCGGGGACCGTGACGTCTCCATCCTTTTGCAGGACTACGCCCAGCTGGCGCTCGCTCCGTTGCCGGGCCGGAGACTGGTGGTCGCCGGACCCGAGCTGATCAGCGACTCCCACGCCGGGGAGGCCTTCCTGACGGCGGCTCCCGTCGAGGTAGCGCACGACGATGGCAGCGTCCGGATGTACCTGCCGTTGCTGGACGGCAGTGACCAGGTCGGGGTGCTGGCCCTCACCCTGGACACCGTCGTCGACGACGACCGACGGCTGCTGCGCAGGCTGGCCAGCCTGGTCGCCGACATCCTGGTCACCAAGCACACCTACACCGACCAGTTCTTCCAGGCCCGGCGTCGCGAACCGATGAGCGTGGCCGCCGAGATCCAGTGGTCCCTGCTGCCCCCGCCGGCCATGTCCGTCCCGCAGGTCGCGGTGGCCGGGATCCTCGAACCCGCCTACCGCATCGCCGGCGACAGTTTCGACTACGCCCTCAAGGAAAGCGTCCTGCACGTGGCCATGATCGATGCGATGGGCCACGATCTCGGGGCCGCCGCGATGACCACCATCGCCATCGGCGCCTACCGCCACGCCAGGCGCGCCGACGTCGACCTGGCCGAGATCTACGCGTTCATGGACCGGGCGATCGCCGGGCAGTTCGGTCCCGATCGCTTCGTCACCGCGCAGATGATGCGCCTGGACACCGCAACGGGCCGCCTGCAATGGGTCAACGCGGGCCACCCGGCACCGCTGCTGATCCGCGACGGCCGGGTGCTCCAGACCGACGACGTGATCGAGGAGCACGCTGCCGGACAGGAGCCGTTCGGCGAGGAACAGCTCTTCCGCTGAACGGCCAGGACCTGCCCAGAGCAAGCTGCATGATCAACCACCCTGGCGGAGGTGGTGATGGGAACGCAGTCGCGATTGGGAACGCAGTCGCGGTCACGTGGAGCTGGGGCGGGAGGTGGGAGGTGGGAGGTGGGAGGTGGGAGAAGCATGTCGGCAGCGGTCACGAAGGGGGCGCGGGCCGTGGGGCGGATCGTCCGCTGCCCTGGTGCTGTCACTCACCAGGGCAGCGGGGCTGTGGGCCTTCGTGGCGCGGCTGTGAGCTGGTCAGCCGATGGGGTTGACGAAGGTGCCGGGGTGGGTGGCGCTGCGCTGGTCGACGAGGGTGCCGGTTTCCCAGGGCCACTCGATCTTGAGGGCCTTGGTCTCGTCGGGCGGGGTGATCTCGACCCAGGCCGGCTGGTAGAGGCCCTCTTGCTCCCCTGTGAAGGCGAGGTTGAGGGTGAACTCGGTGCTCTGGCCGGCCTCCACCTCCACCGGGCTCCACTTTTGCGAGGAGCGGACCAGGGACCAGCGCTCGTCGCCGTTCATCGAGGTCAGGTCCACACCGGGGAAGCCGCCGATCCGGCAGGAGTAGGAGCCCTTGTTCATCAGGACGATGGTGGCGGTCGTCCCGCCGTCCTCCAGCACCGGGAGCGCGTCCTGGCCCGTGGCGAAGGCGGCTTCCAGGTTTCGGTGCGGCAGCGCTCGACGCCCGCGTGCGCCCTGCCGCCGCCCTCGGTGGCGGCCTGCCCGCCACCCGACTGATCCTGCGCGGCGCCCGCCTCCGAGCCCCCCTCGGCCTCTCCTCTATGTGCCTCGGCAGCCTTCGCGTGGCGGCACCGCGTCCGCGCCGGTCAGGTTCGCGCGGAACCAGCGGTGGTTCTGCTCGGTCGCGTACGCCCGGCGCGCCTCGGCTTCGGTTTCCTCGGTCCGGCCCAGCATCTCCACGGCGCCCCGCCGGTACTCCGGCGCCGTCTGCTGCACCGCCTGGAGCGTGGAGAAGGCGAGCGCGGCCACCGGCGCGACCGGGTCTGAAGCTTCCCCTTGATCGTGGACACCTGGAGACTGGGACGAGGTTCCAGAGGAAGTAGTGCCAGCTAGCTAGCGGTTGCCGACCCGCTCGATGAGCTCGTCGTCGAAGTGTCGCAGCCGACGCGTGCCTGACGGTCATCGTCCGCGAGCCTGGACCACGATCACCGACTGTCAGCGTACGCCCCGGGCTGTCACTTTCCGAAAACGCGGTGAGGTTTGCGATGGGGGGTGGAGATTGATGAGGCTGCCCCCGGGGGCAGAGAGTCCTCCGGGGTATGCCGCAGGTGAGGGTCAGGCAGTCGGGAGCTGGTTGAGTCCGAACAGCTTCTCGGAGTTGGTCCGCCCGATCTTCAGGCGGTCGTTCTCGCTGATGACGGTGGTGTCGAACCAGGGGAGATCTCGTCCATCGACTCGTAGGGGTAGTCGACGGAGAACAGGATGCGGTCGGAGCCGACCTCGAGGAGGCTGTCCAGCAGGGCCTGTGTGCGCAAGATGCCGCTGGTGGTGATGTAGAAGTTGTTGCTCAGGTACTCGGTCGGGGCCTTCTCGTGTGCGCCGTGGGTCTCGCGGCGCTGGTGGCGCAGCCGGTGCTCGACGCGAGGGAGGGTGAAGGGCAGCGCTTCGCCGAGGTGGCCGAGGATGACGTTGACGTTCGGGTGGCGGTCGAACAGTCCGCTGAGGATCAGGCGCAGTGCGTGGGTGGCGGTCTCGAAGCCGAAGCCCCAGGCCGAGCCCAGCAGGCCTTCGTAGCCCTGGTAGATCCGCTGCTGGTTGGGAAGCGGGATACGGGGGTGCAGGTAGACCGGCACGCCGAGCTCTTCCACCTTTGCCCAGAAGGGCTCGACCTGGGGTTCGTCGAGGTACTGGGCGGTGTTCTCGTCCCCGATGTTGCTGTAGCCGTTGATGAGGGCGCCGAGGAAGCCGAGGTCCCGGACGGCGCGCTCGAGTTCGTCGGCGGCCTTCTGCGGATCCTGCAGCGGCACCGCGGCGAAGGCGCGCAGCCTGTCCGGGTGGCGGGCCACGAGATTCTCCGCGGCGTGGTCGTTCATGCGGCGGGCCAGGTCGATGGCCTGCTTGGTGTCGGTGACGCCTTCGATGCCCGGCTGGGTGAGCGACAGGATGGAGATGCCGATCCCGTTGCGGTCCATGTCCTCGACGCGCTGGTCCACCTCGCGGAGGCGGCGCTGTACGTCGGTGAAGTAGTCCTTCGCGGTGAAGTCGTGGCTGCCGGTAGCGGGGAACTCCGGGGCCTCCCAGTGCTCCTCGAGAGCAATCTTGCCCTGCATGATGATGCGCCTCTCCTGAGGGATTCATGTACCGGGCGGTACGTTTTGAATTTACACGTACCGATCGGTACAGTCAAGTCATGCCTAGGACTCCGGATATGAACAAGCGCGCCGAACTGCTGCGGGCGATAGTGGAACACCTGCAGGAGCATGGCGTGGCGGACCTCTCCCTGGCTCCGCTTGCCCAGCGCCTCGGCACGAGCAAGCGGATGCTGCTGTACTACTTCGAGGGCCGGGGCGCGCTCCTGTCAGAGGCGCTGGCGGCGAGCCGGCCGAACGTGACGGAGATCTTCGACGACGTGCAGGACCGTGAGGGGCTGCGCAGTGCCGTCGAGGCACTGTGGCACGCAATCACCAAGGGCAACCAGCACCGCAGTATTCGGATGCTGCTGCAAGTACTCAGCCTGGCCACCACGCAGCCGGAGACCTACGGGTCCTTCGCCGTCACGGCCGTGCACGCGATGACGGAGCCCATCGCGTCCGCCTTCGAGCGGGTGGGCTTCCCGCCGGGAGAGGCCGCGGCGCGGGCCACGCTCGTGGTCTCCGGGCTGCGCGGCCTGTGCCAGGACCTTCTGGTCACCGACGACCGCGACCGTGTCGAAACCGCAGCAGAAAGGCTGCTGGACTCGGCCACGGGCTGAGCTGCCGCTGGGGCCTGATCGCTCCCCTGACGCCGGTCCTGTACTCGCGGGTCGTCGACGGGGAGGTCTTGCCCGAGTAGGGGTCCCGGACTGGTAGGGCCCGGTGATCAGGTGGTCGGTGTTCCCGGGGCAATGGCCTGATGGCGCAGGCAATCGTTACCGATCGTGGTCGCCGGGGCGTACACCTAGTCCAGGTGGGTAGTCAGTACTCGAAGCGGTATAAGGACGGACGCCACGCCGCACTGGTGCGGCGCGACGCCCATCTGTCGCCGGTGGTCCCCGCCGTCTAGCGCCCGAAGCCCTCTGTGGAACCTCCTGAACGAGCCATGGGTCACGCGGGCACGGTGCCGACCGGGGCCGAGGTGTCCGTGCCCTGCGCCGGGGTCTGGCTCGCCGGATGGCAGACGACCCGACGTGTCGGGAGCTCCGGAGCGGCGCCCCGCTCCCGGAGGGCGTCGGTATGGTGGCGTCCCCGCCCCGGAGTGAGCCGGCACCAGGTTCCTCAGCGTCTGGGAGGGCTCCAGGCCCAGCTCCTCGAGCAGCACCCGGCGGCATTGCTCGTACTGCCGCAGCGCCGCGCCCCTGTTGCCGGCGGCGAGATGCGCGTTCATGAGTACGCGATGAGCGCTCTCCCGCAGGGGTTCCGCGCGTACGGCGGCGAGTCCGGCGGCGACGGCCTCGCCATGGCGGCCCGCCGCCGTCAGCCGTTCGGTCATGGCCTCCAGGGCATACAGCCGGAGTTCATGGTATTGCTCCTGCTCGACCAGCACCCACTCGTTCTCCGACCACTCCGGTAGGAGATCGGCGGAGAGGTCCTCACGGGTCTGCGCGGTGAGGATGTCATCGCACGGCCGCGACATATCGAGCAGCCGGTGCGCGCGGGTCGCCGCCACATGGATATCCACGTCGATGTGTTTGCAGATCGCCAGTTCCTGCGCGGAGGCGTCGATGACCTGATGCCCCGTGCGTGTGGCGCGCCATAACGACGACCGGAGATTGGCGTTGGCGCGGGAGGCCGTGACATCCGGCCACAGCATCCCGGCCACATAGGTCCGGCTGCGTGGCATGTTCTGGAGGGCGAGGAACGCGAGCAGGCGCTGGGCGCTGGAGGATATGGGAACGCGACTCTGATCGACCGACAACGCGAAACTCTTGAGCAGTCTCAACGTCATGACGTGGCCTTCTGCGCTCATCGGCCCCCGGGCGATATCGGCTCCAGTGACCCATCCCGTGCGTCCCGTCGGGATGCCCTAAAACCATGTTACGAGCAGATCATGATCGTGTGTCCGGTCTTCCCGCTAAAGGACGCTATATGGCCGACCATCACCGGAACGTCGCGGCAGCGTCACCCCTCCGGCTCGAGCAACTGGTCGAGCCAGGCGCGCACGGCCGTGAGCACATCGTCGACCGCGCTCACCGCGCTCGGGGCCGTCTGATGCCCGCCCCCGGCCGGCACGATGCGCGCACGGAACCCATCCGGCCTGCCGCCTTCCACCCAGACCCGGAGGATCAGGACACCGGTCCGTTCCGAGGGGATTTCCATGAAGGGAGAATATGCCCGTCGGTGTCACCTCGGCGTTGTCGATGTGTGTCCGGGCTCGTCATCGGCGGTCACGAAAACGCACCGGTGACGTTCGTGTGATGTGCGTATCGCGGTCCGGCCACGCCGGTCCCGGCATGCTCTCGGAGCACGCTTTCGAGCGCGGAGAGGGGGAGCATTCGCATGGGCGACTTCGGCGTCATCGCCGACGTCTCCACGGTCATCGTGGACAGCCTGACCCAGGCCCTGCGCGGGCTCAGCCAGGTGGAACCGCCGATCGCGGAACTCAACGACCTCTCCGAGACGGTCCAGACACCACCGCCCAAACTCACGGTGTTCCTCTACGAGATCGCCGAGGACCCCACCTCGCGCAACCGGCCGCCGGTGCGCTCCCAGCCACCCGACCCACCGACCACCCGCAAGCCGCCGATGGCCCTGCTGCTGCGCTACTTGGTCACCCCCTGGGGCGGTGACCAGGCCACCCAGCACCGGATGCTCGGACGGGCTCTCCAGACGTTCTACGACGACGCGATCCTGGACGGCGCACAGCTGTCCGGCAGCCTGGCGGCGAGCACCGACGCGCTCCACCTCAGCCTCACCCCGCTCACCTTGGACCAGAAGTCCTGGGTCTGGTACGCGATCCAGAAGCCGTACCGGCTGTCGCTCAACTACGAGGTCCGCGTGGTCAACCTGGACTCCGCCGTCGAGACACCGGTCCACCCGGTGCACAGCCGGGTCATCAGCGGGGCGGGGCTGCCATGAGCCGCTTCCTGCCGCTGGAGCGGTCGACGCTCTACAGCCCGGCCTGGTTCATACCCTTCGACGACTACGCTCGGCGGGTGCGCGCCGCCGGGGTCGCCGTCCAGCTGGACCGGTACGACGACGGCGACTGGCTGCCGTTGGACGACACGGCGGTGCGCACCCCCAGCGCCGCCTTCGTGTATCCGGGTCTCGGCCGCTGCGCCGAGCCGTGGGCGGCCCGGCCGCGGCGCCACCGGGCCCGCTTCACGGCCCCGGGCTACCAGCCGCTGTACCCGGCCGACGGACAGCCGTTCTCGGCCGCTCTGGTGGGCGTCGAGTTCCTGGTGCACCCGCATGACGACGGCCACCCGCCGCCGGTGGTGACCGAGCCCCGGCTGGTCCGGCTGCTGCCGAGCGTCTCCTTCCCCTATCCGCCGGGGCTGCGCACGGTGCACGGCGCCGTGGTCGACGCGGCCACGAAGGCGCCCGTCGCCAATGCGCTGATCGAGGCCAGGGGACAGACCAGCCGGGACCTGACGCCATGGCACGAGCGCACCCTGTCCGACGCCGCGGGCGCCTTCCGGCTGGCCCTTCGGTGGGAGGGCGAGAAGGCCGACGAGCACGCCGTCGAGGAGACATTCCGCCTCCAGGCCACCGAGCGGCCGGGCCGGTCCGGATCGCTGGTCGTGCGGCTGCCCCAGGACACCGAGCGCCGGCACGTCATAGAGATCCGCGATAGTTAAGGAGCCGTCCATGGCGGAGTATCTGAGCCCCGGGGTCTACATCGAGGAGATCGACGCGGGCCCACGGCCGATCGCGGGGGTGAGCACCAGTACGGCCGGAATGGCCGGGGTCACCGTGCGCGGTCCGTACACCGGCAAGCCCAAACTGGTCACCAACTTCCTGGAGTTCCAGAACACGTTCGGCGGGTTCGTCCCCGAGCCGGACGCCTCGATCCGGGACACCTGGGCGGGCGATCCGGCCGAGGGCGGCCGCTGGTGGCTGTTCCCACTGGCGGTCAAGGGCTTCTTCGACAACGGCGGCCAGCGGCTGTACGTCAAGCGGGTCGCCGGCAAGCAGGCGACACCGGCCTCGCGCGTCCTGGGCCACGGCCTGGTGAGCCCGGTCGCCCGTGACGCCGCCAAGGGCGCCACCCGCCTGGAACTCGGCCACCTGATCGGCTTCACCGGAGTCGGGCAGCAGATCCAGATCTTCCGTGGCGACGACCAGCAGTCGATCCACACCGCCGGTGTCGCCGCGTACGACGCGACCGCCCACCGGATCGAACTCGACGCCGCGCTGCCCGCGGAGGTCAGGACGGCCCGCGGCGACTACGTGCAGATCGGGACGCGCAGCGCGGAGGAGACACTGGAGTTCACCGCCGTCAGCCCCGGCTCGTGGGGCGGCGGCGTCCAGGTGCGGATCCAGCCCACGGCCTCGGCCGCGCTGCCGGTGCTGCCGGATCCGCAGGAGGGCGCGCTGTTCGTCACCCAGCTGGCCGCGGACGCCGCCGCGGACAGCGAGACGGTCGAGGTCGCCGCGCGGACCGGGCTCGACCCCGACGACCTGCCCGCCGACGTCTGGGTGCAGATCGGCTCCGGCCGGTTCAAGGTCCAGCTCGGTCAGCCCGCGGACGGGAAGGTGACGCTGACCCTGCCTTCGGCTACGTCCCATGAGGCGTGGCGCAAGGGGCTGCTGGTGCGCCGGGTGCGCCGGGGCAACACCTCGGCCGGGCCGGCGCTGCGGGTCGGTGGGGCGAGCAGGCTGTACAGGGGCGCCGTCGTCCAGCTCGACGACGGCACCAGTCTGACCATCCGCACCGTCCAGTCGGTCGCCGACGACCTCGTCACCTTCGACGGGAACGTGCCCGGCACGCTGTTCGAAACCGACCGGCTGCATCTGATCGAGGCGCAGGTCGACGCCCGGTTCACCGACCCGTCCGGGGCCCAGGTGACGGAGACGTTCGCCAACCTGAGGCTCACCGGCGACGCGCCGTCGAACCTGGTGACCACCCTGGCCGCCCGCTCGCAGCTGGTGCGGGCGACCGCGCTGTCCGGCCTGTCCGCCGACCCGGCGAAGTTCCCCGTGCCCGCGATCGGCTCATGGGTGACCCTGGAGGACGGCGATGATGCCTACGGGAGCCTGAGCGTGGCCGACTTCGTCGGCGAGGACGGCGGCAGCGGCAAGCGCACCGGGATCGCCGCGCTGGAGGACATCGACGAGGTGGCCGTCTGCGCCGTGCCGGGCATGTGGTCGGGGACGGTCGAATCGGCCCTGGTCACCCACTGCGAGCTGCTCAAGGACCGGTTCGCGATCCTCGATCCGCAGGACGGCCTGGACACCGAGGGCATCCTGGCGTTCCGCGAGCCGTTCGACACCAAGTACGCCGCGCTCTACCACCCGTGGCTGGTCACCCGCGACCCCTCCACGGGCCGCGACACCGAGGTTCCGCCGTCGGGCCACATGGCCGGGATCTACGCACGCACCGACGTGGAGCGCGGGGTGCACAAGGCACCGGCGAACGCGGTCATCCGGGGCATCCGGCTCACCGACGGCATCGCCCAGGACGTCACCAAGCGCCATCAGGACCTGCTCAACCCCAAGGGCATCAACGCGCTGCGGTTCTTCCCTGGCATGGGCCACCGGGTCTGGGGCGCGCGCACGCTCTCCTCGGACAGCTCGTGGAAGTACATCAATGTCCGGCGGCTGTTCCTCTACCTGGAGGAGTCGATCGACGAGGGCACCCAGTGGGTGGTGTTCGAGCCGAACGACGAGGCGCTGTGGGCCCTGGTCCGCCAGACGGTCACGAACTTCCTCACCACCGTCTGGCGCACCGGCGCGCTCGCCGGGACGACCGCCGACGAGGCGTTCTTCGTCGCCTGCGACCGCACCACGATGACCGAGGACGACCTGGCCAATGGCCGGCTCATCTGTGCCATCGGCGTCGCGCCGGTCTTCCCGGCGGAGTTCGTGATCTTCCGGATCCAGCAGAAGACCCGCGAGTCCCGGCTCGCCTGAGTGCCCGATTCGAGGACCGAGGACTGAAGAGAGGCCACCATGCCGCCCGTTACCAGGGACGATCCGTACGCGTCCTACAACTTCCAGATCATCGTGACCAACGTCAGCGACGACGGGGTCGCGGTGAGCGGGTCCTTCACCGAGGTGAGCGGGCTGGAGCTGGAGGTTCCGCCGATCGAGTACCGCACCGGGAGCGAGGACATCACCGTCCGCAAGATCCCGGGGCTGAAGAAGTTCACCAACCTCACCTTCAAGCGCGGCATCACCGGCCACGTCGGCTTCTGGAACTGGGTGGTCGAGGCGCTCAACGGCAAGGTGCGGCGCACCTCCGGGTCGATCGTGCTGCTGGACGAGAACCGCCAGGAGGCCATGCGCTGGAACTTCGACCGCGGCTGGCCGACCAAGTACACCGGCCCGACCCTCAGCGCCACCAAGAACGAGATCGCCATGGAGACCCTCGTCCTGGCGGTCGAGAAGCTGGAGATCGACGCCTGACATGGCCGGCGAAGCGCTTCCCGGCGTATCCCTGACGTCCGCGACCCGTGGCCCCGACCCGGAGCCGCTGCGCACCGACGTGGCGGCGTTCCTGGGCCGGCTCCGGCGCGGCCCGGTCGGCACTCCGGTGCGCGTGGAGAGCTGGAACGACGTCGTGGCCGCCTTCGGACCGCCGGACGGCGCCTTCGCCACCCCGTACGCCCTGCGCGGCTTCTTCGAGAACGGCGGCCGCACCGCCTGGGTGCTCCGGGTGTCGGGGCCCGCCACCACCGCCCGGGCCCGGTGGGCGGCCGGTCCGCTGAGCGGGCTGGCCGCCACCGGCTACCAGGTGGTCGCCACCAGCCCGGGCGCGTGGGCCAACGGCGCGCGCGTCGCCATCCGCTACCAGGCCAGCACGGTCGCCGGGCCGCCCACCGTGGGCGTACGGGTCATGCTGCCCGGCGAGCCGCCCGAGACCTTCCCCGGAGTGCCGCTCGCCGACGTGGCCGACCGGCTGACCACCTCCCGCTACATCCGGCTGGTCCCGGACGGGCCGCCACCACCGCCGGGGCGGCCCGGCCCGATCTCGCTGTCCTGGGATCTGACGCTCGCGGACGGCACCGACGCGGCGCCCGACCGCGACGCGTACGCGGAGGCCGTGACCGTACAGGCCGAACTGCCGGAACCGGCGCTGGTGGCGCTGCCGGACCTCGGCGCGGACCTGTCCGGCACCACCCGCGCCGAGCTGGTGCTCGAACTGCTCCGCACCATCGAGCCGTTGCACGACCGGCTCGCCGTGCTGGACGTGCCGCCCGGCCTGACCTCCGTGGACGAGGCGGCCGGCTGGGCGGAGGCCCTGACGGCCACCGGCGACGCCGGGCTGCTCGGCTGCGCCGCCGCCTACCATCCGCCGCTGCGCGTCCCCGACGGGCACGACCTGCGCACCGTCCCGGCGTCCGGGCACGTCCTCGGCGTCATCGCCCGCCTCGACGGAGAGCGCGGCGCACACCACACGCCCGCGAACGCCGTGATCCTGGAGGCGGTCGACCTCGCCGCCGAGTACCCCGAACCGCAGCAGGTCCGGCTGTTCGACGCCGGTGTGGACCTGATCCGGTGCACCCGCGGGCGGGGGCTGATGGTGTGGGGCGGGCGCACCCTGTCCGCCGACCCGCGCACCCGCTACATCGCACACCGCAGGCTGGTGCACCTGCTGGTGCGGGCCATCCGGCGGGCGGCCGCCCCGCTGGTGTTCGACGTCAACTCGCCCGAGCTGCGGCTGACCCTGGTACGGGCGCTGACCTC
Source organism: Streptomyces violaceusniger (assembly GCA_005405945.1). Lineage (GTDB taxonomy): Bacteria > Actinomycetota > Actinomycetes > Streptomycetales > Streptomycetaceae > Streptomyces > Streptomyces violaceusniger. The sequence continues at coordinate 221,129 of BJHW01000001.1, read as the reverse complement.
CGTCCTGCTGTCGGCCTTCCGGGCCGGGGCGCTCGCCGGGGCGCGGCCCGAGCAGGCGTTCCGGGTGGTGTGCGACGACACCAACAACCCGCCCGAGCAGGACCCGGGGCAGCTGGTCTGCGAGATCGAGGTCGCCCCCGCCGTCCCCATGGAGTTCATCCGGCTCCGTCTCGTACTCGGCCAGGACCGAGACCTGGAGGTAATCGAGGCATGACCCTGGATCCCCTGCCCAAATACCGCTTCCTGGTCACCCTCGACCCCGGCGACGCGTATCTGCCGCCCGCGCAGGCCCTGCTGCTGCCGCTGGCAGCCTCCGGCGCGTTCCAGGAGGTCACCGGGCTCGGCGCGCAGCTGGAGGTGACCAGCTACCCGGAGGGCGGCCGCAACGACTCGGTGCACCAGCTGCCGCTGCGCCACTCCTGGAACCGCATCACGCTCAAGCGGGGGGTGGTGCGCGACCCGGGGCTGTGGTCCTGGTACCAGGCCGGGCTCGCCGATTCGCTGGGCGCCCGCCGCGACGGCGCGGTGATCGTGCTCGGCCCGGACGGGGTGCCGGGCGCGGCGTGGGCCTTCCACGGTGGGCTCGCCGCCAAGTGGAGCGGCCCGGACCTGCACGCGGAGCAGAACGCGATCGCCGTCGAGTCGCTGGAGATCGCGCACGAGGGGCTGACGAAGGTCCTGCAGGACGCCGCGGCGGACGCCCTGTCGCGGCTGGGCCGAGGGAGGTGACCGGCGTGCCGAAGGTGACCATTCACCAGCTGGAGGTCCGGTTCCAGGTGGACGGCGACGACGGTGCCGTGTTCACGAAGCTGTTCAACAAGCACATCCAGGCCTGGGCGAAGCTCTACGAGGACCAGTGCGCCCGCGCCGAACGTACCCGGACGGAACGGAGCTTCGGCGACGGGGAGGCACAACAATGAGTGTGACTCCTGTGTCCTTCGCCCGGCAGGGCGCCGCCCGGGCCCGGCTGGAGATCGTCCGCCCGGTCATCGCCGACGAGCGGCAGCGGCGCATCCCGCTGCGGTTCAACCCCACCGACTACAAGCTGAGCAAGAGCAACACGTTCGCCGAGATCACCATCCCCGGCCTGGAGACCCCGCCCCTGCAGTACGTCCGCGGCGGCACGGAAACGCTTAACCTCCAGGCGCTGGTGGACACCTCCGACACCCTGGAGAACGTACGCACCGCCTACGTCAACGCGCTGCGCAATCTGCTGCGGCCCGACAGCCGCGAACACGCACCTCCGGTCGTCCGCTTCGTGTGGGACGAGGAGGTCTTCACCGGCGTCGTGGAGAAGCTGGACGTCAACTACCAGCTGTTCCGGCCGGACGGAGTGCCGCTGCGCGCCATGCTGGACCTCTCGCTCAAGGAGTTCCGTACGGCCGCCGTGCAGGTCGCCGAGACGCCGCGCTCCTCGCCCACGGTGGAGAAGAGCTATGTGGTGCGCCGCGGCGACACGCTCAGCTCCATCTCCGCCGCGCTGTACCGGCGGCCCGACGCCTGGCGGGAGCTGGCGCGCGCCAACGGCATCAGCGACCCGCGCGACCTGCGGCCGGGGCGGGTGCTGACCGTGCCCCGGCTGCCGTGAGGAGGGCGTGATGAGCACCCCCGCACCCGAGGTGGCGCCGCCCGACCGGTACGCGCCCGAGTTCGACGTGCGCATCGAGGGCCTGGAGATGGACCCGTCCACCAAGAACGACATCATCGACATCAAGGTGAACCGCGACATCGACGAGATGTCCGGCTTCGATCTCACCCTGAACAACTGGGACGATGCGCATCTGCGGTTCAAGCACAGCGATTCGGCGAGCTTCCGACTCGGCGGCCGGGTCTCGGTCCGGCTCGGCTACGCCGACAAGCTGCTCACCGTCGCCACCGGCACCATCTCCACGCTCAGCCCGAAGTTCACCGACGGCGCCTCGCCCACCGTGCAGGTCAGCGGCGTGGACGGGCTGCTGCGGCTGAAGGACCGCAAGCCCACCGAGAACGAGACCAAGATCTACCGCAATCTGCCCGACTGGCGCATCGCCGAGCAGATCGCCCAGCGCAACCACTTGCGCATCGAGGTCACCCGCGAAGGGCCGACCCACGACGTGGTCGTGCAGAAGAACCAGGACGACGCCACGTTCCTGCTGGAGCGGGCCAAGCGGCTGGACTTCGACTGCTACATCCTGCCGGACGCGAAGACCGGCGAGGACACGCTGTACTTCATCAAGCCGACCGACGGCCGCGACGGCCGCCCGATCCGCGTGTACCGGCTGGCGTACGCACCGGGACTGACCACCGGCCCCACCGGCCAGCCCGCGGGGCTGATCCCCAACCTGATCGAGTTCACCCCGACGCTGACGGTGTCCCAGCAGGTCAGCAAGGTCACCGTGCGCGGCTGGGACCCTCGTACCAAACAGCCCATCGCGTTCACCGCGACCGCCGAGAACCTTCCCGCCGGGCAGAACACGGCCGACGGGCAGAGCGGACCGCAGGCCGCCGAGTCCACGCTGCAGGGCCGCCAGGAGGTCATGGTCGACGCGCCCGTCGGCAGCGACCAGGAGGCCCGCGAACTGGCGATCAGCCTGCTGCGCGAGCGGGCGTACGAGTTCATCACCGCCACCGGCAAGGTGGCGGGCCTGCCCGAACTGCGGCCCGGCGACAACCTGGAGATCTACGGACTGGGCCGCCGCTTCTCCGGCACCTACTTCGTCAAACGCGTCGAGCACACCCTCAACACCAGCGGTTTCTTCACCCAGTTCACCGCACGGCGGATCCATCAGGGGGACCAGTGACCATGAGGGGCACGCCACGCGCCCGCTCCACCGACAAGCGCTACTACGGAGTGGTCGAGGCGCTCGTGGTGGAGAACGAGGGCGACGACGAGGGCCAGGTCAAGCTGAAGTTCCCCTGGTTCGACGACACCACCGTCACCGACTGGATCCGGGTCAGCCAGCTGTACGCGGGCAACGGCTACGGCTCGGTGTTCCTGCCCGAGAAGGGCGACGAGGTGCTGGTCGCCTTCGTGCACGGCGACATGCGGTACCCGATCGTCCTGGGCGGCCTCTACAACGGCAAGGACAAACCGCCGACCGCCCGTACCGAAGGCCGCGATCAGAAGATCATCCGGACCAAGCACGGCCATGAAGTGCTCCTGGACGACACGGAGTCCAAGGCCGCCGTCCGGATCACCTCCGCCGCCGGACACGTGGTGGAACTGGACGACCAGGGCAAGGCGATCCACATCACCGCGGCCGAGGGCGGCAGCGTCACCGTGACCGCCCAGGGCGAGGTCACCCTCAAGGCGCCCAAGGTGACGCTCGACTCGCCCTCCATCGACCTCGGCGGCGGCGCCACCGAACCCCTCGTCCTCGGCAACGCGCTGCTCCAGGCGTTCAACACGCACACCCACCCCTCCGCGGCCGGGCCGACCGGCCCGCCGGCCCCGCCGCTCACCCCCGCCGTGCTGGCCAAGAAGGCGAGGACGGCATGAGCGAGGAATTCCTCGGCACCGGCTGGCGGTTCCCGATCCTGCCCGACGCGTCCGGGCGGCTCGGCTACGCCGTCGGCGAGGAGAGCATCGAGCACTGCCTGCGGGCGCTGCTGCTCACCGGCACCGGCGAGCGCGTCATGCAACCCGAACTGGGCACTCGCGCCCATGAGTTGCTGTTCGCGCCCGGCAGCGTGCAGAACCTGCGCGACCTGGAGCACTCGATCGCCGCCGCCGTCCGCGACCACGAGCCGCGCGTGGAACTGGAGGAGGTCCGCGCGGAGGCCGACCCGGCCGACGAGTCGCGGATCACCGTCTCGATCGTCTATCGCATCCGGCGCAGCAACACCAAGGCGAACCTGGTGTTCCCGTTCTACACCGGGCTCACGGGCCTCACGGGATCCATTGGGGGACGCCATGACGCTGCCCGCGCCCAAGCTGGACGACCTCACGTGGGCCGACATGATGGCGGCCATCCGCCGCCGCATCCCCGCCGAGTCGGACGGCACCTGGACACTGCACGCGCCCGTCGACCCCGGCGTCACCCTCCTCGAACTCTTCGCCTACCTCCTCGAACAGCGGCTGTACTGGCTCGACCAGGTACCGGACGCGCTCGTGGTCGCCATCCTGAGGCTGCTCGGCCTCGAACCGCCGCGCCCCGCCCGCCCCGCCGCCACCGTGCTGCGCCTGGCCGCACGGCAGGAGGGCACCGCCGTATCCCTCGTCCCCGCCGGAACGGCGCTGACCCGGGACCCCACGGGCCGGATCGTGTTCACCCTCGACGACGACGTGGCGGTCCTCCCGCTCGCCGAGGGCGGCGAGGTCACGGTGTGGACCGACCGCGACCGCACGGCGGACCTGCGGGCCCGGCGTGGCGTCGCCCTACTGGCGAGCGACGGCGCCCCGGCCGAGGCCCGGTTCACCCTGCCGCTCACCGGAGCGGACCCGGCGCCCGGCCCGATCGGGCTGCTGGTCGAACTGGACGCGCCCGCCGCGTCCGTGGCGTCGTGGCTGCCCGGCGCGGTCGCCGACGTCACCCCGCCCGCCGAGCTGACCTGGTCCTGGTTCCGCCCGGGCACGGACATCTCCGGCAGCTTCGAGAAGATCGAGGACGGCACGGCCGGCCTCCGCCGGTCCGGAATCGTCCGGTTCCACCCTCCCGCCGACTGGACCACCCAGGACACCGGGCTCCTGGTGTCGACCCCCGCCGCCACCTACGCGGCCCCGCCCCGCCTCCTCCAACTCGCCATCAACGTGTCCGCCGCACACCACCGCACGTACCGCACCGCGGACGGCGCCGACCTCCAGGAGCAGATCGAGGCCTGGCTCAGGCTGCCCGGACAGCACCTCGTCCTGCCGGACGCCGCCGACCGCCTCCTGGAGGCCACCACCGTGCGCCTGGCGGGCGATGAGTGGACGCCTGTGCCGGACTTCACCTTCGGCGCACCGGCCGACCGCATCTTCGTGCTCGACCGGGCCGAGGGCGCGCTGGTGTTCGGCGACGGACTCGCCGGACGCATCCCCCACCCGGACCCGGACGTGCACGTGGCCTACGTGACCGGCGGCGGCAGGGACGGCAACGGCGGCATGACCGCCAACTGGCTCCCGGCCGCCGACGACCCGGCCGGGATCGGCGCGGTCTCGGCCGCCAACCTCGTACGGGCCGAAGGCGGCGCGGACCCGGAAACGGTTCCCCAGGCGCGGCAGCGCGCGGCCGCGTCGCTCGGCGAGGTGACCCGCGCGGTCACCGCCGAGGACTTCGTCACCCTGGCCCGTACGACCCCGGGCGTCGCCGTGGCCCGCGCCTACCCGGCCCTCGGCGAGCACCCCGGCTTCCCGTGCGCCACGGTACCCGGCGCGGTGACCGTGCGCATCGTCCCGGCCGTACCCCGCGACGACCTCGCCCGCGAGGACTTCGTCGCCGCGCCGATGCCCGACCCGGGCATGCTGTGCGCGGTCGCCGCCCGTCTCGAAAAGGCGCGGCTGCTCACCTCCGAGGTCTTCGTCCGCGCGCCCCGCTACCGCGATGTCGCCCTGCGCGTCGACCTCTCCGGCGACCCCGCCGACCGCACCCGCGTGGCCACCGCGGTCACCGCGGCGCTGCGCCGCTTCCTCGACCCGCTGGTGGGCGGCGACGACCAGGACGGCTGGCCGTTCGGGCAGCCGCTGCGGCCCTCGGCCCTGCTGCGGGCCGCGCAACGGGCGCTGGGGACCTCGCGGACGTCGCCGCCGTCGCGATCGGCCTCGACGGAGCCGACGCGGACGAAGCCTGCGACGAGGTGCCGCTCGCGGCCGGGGAACTTCCCGTCCTGCGCACGGTCCGCACCCGGATCGTGCCCGCCGTCGAACCGGGGAGGGGCTGACATGACCGGCGACGTGTGGTGGGAGCGGGACGCCCGGGAACAGGAGCGGGCGGACGGCCGGACCGTGCCAGGCCCCGGGCCCAGCGGCGTCCAGCCCGAACTCGTCGACGCCACCCGCGAGGCGGTCCGCACCGCCGTCCGCGGACGCATCGCGGGCTACACCCCGGACTGGACCGACCCCGACCGCCAGGACGCGGGCGTCGCGCTCGTCCGCCTCTTCGGCACCCTCGCCGAACCGGTACTGGGCCGCGTCAACCGGCTCCCGGAGAAGGTGCTCGCCGAACACCTGGCGACGGCGGGGGTGCGGCGGCGCCCCGCCGGAGCGGCGGCCGCGCTCCTCGAGTTCACCGTCAATCCGCCCGACGGCTCCTCCGTCCTCGTCCCCGCCGGGTTCCAGAGCGCGGCCTCCACCCCGGCGGGGCAGGTCGTCTACGAGACGGACCAGGACCTGTACGCCACACCGGCCACCCTCGGCGCCCTCGCCGTCCAGGAGGCCGGACGGCTGGAGACCCTGCCGCTGGGGCCGTCCGGGCCCAGCCGCCCCTTCACGCCCTTCGGCCGCGACCCGGAGCCCGGCAACGGGCTGTGGATCGGACTCGCCGGACCGGCCGGCCCCTACCCCCGGCTGTCGCTGGGCTTCGTGGTCGTCGCCGCGCCCCCCGCACCCGCGGCCTCCGGCGGACTGACGCCCCTGCCGCTGCCGCCCGCTCCGCTGCTGCGCTGGGACGTGCTGGACGGCACCCGGCTCGTCCCCGCCGAGGTGCTGCGGGACTCCACGGCCGGGCTCAGCGCCAACGGGACCGTCGAGCTGCGCGTGCCGCGCTCGTGGCAGCCGGGCAGCCCGCCCGGCACCCGGCCCCGGCCCCTGCTGCGCTGGCTACGCCTGCGGATCGCCCACGGCGCCTTCCCCGGCCCGGCGCCGGTCCTCTCCGGACTGCGGCTGAACGTGGTCACCGCCACCGCCGCCCGCACCATCCGCGACGAGCCGCTCCAGCCCGTCCAGGACGGTACGGCGACCGCGCGGCGGCGCATGAAGCTCAGCCAGGTGCCCATCCTCGCCGGATCGGTGGTCATCGAGGTGGACGACGACACGGGCGGCGACGTGTTCGGCACCACCGCCGGAACCTCCACCCGGTGGCGCGAGGTGGAGAGCCTGGCCGGGTACGGCGCCGACGACCGCGTGTTCACCGTGGACCACGACAGCGGCGAAGTGACCTTCGGGGACGGCGTCAACGGCATGGCCGTCCCGCCCGGCTTCCGCAACGTCCGCGCCGTGCGCTACCGCGTGGGCGGCGGCAGCGCCGGCGCCGTACGGGCGGGAGCCGTGAGCGGAGTGGTGACCGCGCTGCCGTTCGTCACCGGCGTGGGCAACCCCTTCCCGGCCGCCGGCGGCTCGGACGCCGAACCCGACGCCGACGCCATGCGCCGCGGCGTCGGCGAACTACGGGCCCACGGCCGGGCCGTGGCCCCCGCCGACTACGGGCAGCTCGCCCTCCGCGCGCCCGGCGCCTCGGTTGCCCGCGCCCGGGGCGTGCCCGGCCTGCACCCCGACTTCGCCGGGAAGCCGATCCCCGGCGTCGTGGGCGTCCTCGTCGTACCCCCCGTACCGCCGGGCGACGACGCCGCCGAACCGCCCGTCCCCACCGCCGCCACCCTGCGGGCCGTCGCCGACTACCTGTCGCGCGACGCCGCACCCGCCGGGGTCACGGTGGTCGCCGCCCCGCCCCCTACCGTCGCGTCGGGGTGGAGTCCTGGGTCACGCTCGACCCGGACCTCGACCGGGCTGCGGTCCTGGCCGGGGCGGGCGACGCGGTGCGCACCTACCTGGATCCGCTGCGCGGCGGGGAGGACGGCGCGGGCTGGCCGTTCGGTGGCGCGCTGCGGCACACCGCGCTGGTCCGGCGGCTCCTGGCGGTGGACGGGGTGCTGGCCGTCACCCGGCTCTCGCTCACCGTCGACGGCGTGCGCCTGCCGCCCTGCACCGACCACGCCCTCCCGCCCCACACCCTCGTCTGGCCGGAGCGCCCGCTGCTGATCCCGGTAGGAGACCAGCCATGACGTGCACCCCACACCCCGCGACCTTCCGTCTGCTCGACGCCTACGTCGGCTGGGACGAGCAGGAGGCCCAGGACATCGTCGGTTTCGGCGACCCGTCCGGCCTCCGCCTCGCCCACCCCGGCACCGCCCCCGAAGGCCCCACCAGGGGACAGCTGCTGCCCTGGTTCCCCGACCCCCGCCTCGCGCCCGGGTGCGGGCCGTGTGCCTGGTACCTGCTCATCCCCGGCGAGGGGCGGCTGCTGCGCCGCGACTCCTGCGGCGCCTTCACCCCGGTCTGGTCGCCCGGCTGCGATCCCGGCCTGCTGCGCGAGCCGGTCTCGGTCGCCGCGCGTGGACACCGGCTGGCGGTCGTGGACTTAGGACGTGTCCTGGTGTGGCACCGCGAGGGCGCCCAACTCGCCGGGGTGATCCGGGCCGAGCAGGCTCGCTGGGCCGTCCCCGCCCCGGCGACGAGATCCTGGTGGCCTGCCAGGGCAGCACGGACGTGAGGCGGTACGACCAGACGGGCCGCTTCCGCGGCGTGCTCCGCACCGGCGCCCGCGGCGAGGTCATCGGCCTGCGCACCGGACCGGAGCGGACCGTGTGGCTGCTCACCGACGACGGCGGACGGCTCACCATCCACCGGGGCGGCCACCGCCGCCACTTCGACACCGTCACCATGGACGAGCTGGCCGCCGCCCTTCCGCCGTCCGCCCTCACCTCGGCCGACGACGACGGGTTCTGCTTGAGCGAGCAGGGCCCCGACGGCCCCCGGACCACCTGTTACACCTGGCGGGGCCGGCCCAGGGACCCCGCGCCGCCCGCCACCGACGCGTACCTGACCAGCGGGTCGTACGTCACCGCCCTGATCGACAGCGGCATCTCGCGGTGCCGCTGGCACCGCGTCCGCGTGGACGCCGACGTGCCCGACGGGACAGCCGTCGCCGTACAGATCGTGGTGACCGAGGACAGCCACTACGACGACAGCGACTGGCAGGCGTCGGCCCCGGGATCCACGGACTTCCTCGTGGACCAGCCGCCCGGCCGCTACCTGCGGTTGCGGCTGCGACTCTCCGGCGACGGCGCCGCGACCCCGGTCGTCCGCCGGATCCGGCTGGACTTCCCCGGGTCACCAGCGCCGATCTGCTGCCGCCCGCCTTCCGCGAGGACCCCGCGGCCGACGACTTCACCGAACGCTTCCTGTCGCTGTTCGACGCCACGCTCGCCCAGCTCGACCGGGTCATCGAGCGGTATCCGGCCCTCCTCGACCCGGCCGGTGTCCCCGACCGGGTACTGCCGTGGCTCGCCGGGCTGCTGGGCCTGTCGTACGAGGCGGGCTGGGACGCCCGCACCCGGCGCAAGCTGCTGGCCGCCGCCCCGGAGCTGTACCGGCGCCGGGGCACGCCGTGGGCGCTGCGGAAGGCGGTGCGCATCGTATTCGGGGTGACCCCGGTCATCGACGAACTGGCGACGGACCGCCGCTGGGCACACCTGCGCGCGGCCGTCGGCGGCTCCGGCGCGGGGCCGGGACAGGACCAGGGGCTGGGCGCCATACGGCTGTTCGGCCGGTCCGCGAGCCGGTTCCGGGTCGGTGGCTCGGCGCTGGGCGCGGCGCCGCTGCGCGCGTTCGGCGCCCCCGACAGCGACCCGTTCACCGCGCACGCGCACCGGTTCCGGCTGGCCCTGCCCGCCGGGTCGGCGGACGGGACGGCGCTCGCGCGGCTGGTGGAGCGGCAGGCGCCCGCGCACACGGTGGGGTCGGTACGGACCGGTGGCGCCGGTTTCGTGGTCGGTTCGCGGTCCACGGTCGGCGTGGACACCGCGTTCGTCCCGCTTCCGCCGCCCGTACTGGGCGGCGCGCAACCCCTGCGGCTGAACCGCGACGGGGTGCTGAGGCCGGGGCCCAGAGGATTGCGCCGAGGGGTGGGCGTGGGAGTCGTCTCCGCCGTCGGTGTGCACACACAGGTGTCGTGAGAGGACGTGGCGATGACGGAGACAGAGACATCGAGGTCATGCACGGAGGAGTTCGACGCGCCACCGCTGCGCCGGCTGCGGTACTTCCACGGCCAGATGCTGGGCGCGCGGGACTTCCAGCGTGAACAGGACTACCACCGCGAGAAGCTGAAGCTGCGCATGCGCTGTCTGCTCGGCTACGGCGTGGTGTGCGGACTGTACGTGGAACCGGCACCGGGCGACGAGGACGACTGCCCGTCGGCCACCGGCGAGGAAACGCCACCCGCCGAGCGCAGCGAGAGCGATGCCGAATCGCGGCACACCCGGCGCAGGGCCAAGGTGACGATCAGCCCCGGCCTGGCCGTGGACTGCGAGGGCAACGAGGTCGTGGTGCGCGGCGGCTGCGCGATCGACCTGTGGAAGGCGCTGCCACCGCACGAACGGGACACCGACACCGTCTGGATCGGCATCGAGTACGCCGAACGGCCCGTCGAGCCCACCCGCGCCGTCTACAACGACGCCTGCGCGGACACGTCCGACTGCGAGTTCGGCTGGACGGAGGAGTGCTACACGGTACGGGTCACCGGGTGCGAGCCGCCGGCGGACGAGCGCTGCGACACCTGCTGCTCGGCATGCGAGCACAAGGTGCTGTGGCTGGCCAGGATCGACTGCGTGGACTGGTACGAGCCGGTGCGCCGCCACCAGATCCACATGAACGTACGCCGCCCCTTCGGCCGCCACGTGCCCACCGTGATCACCGGCATCAACTGGATCCACGGACACACCTACACCATCGACGAGGCCAAGGCCCTCCTGGGCACCCAGGACGAGGACGGCGGCCTCGTGGTGCGGTTCTCCTCCGGCGTACGGACCGACACGCTGCGGCCCGGTGTGGTGGAACTCCAAGTGATCGAGGGCGGCAGCGGACGCAACGCCTCCACCTGGTACATGGGCGGCAGGTTCGCCGACCCCGACATCGGACCGGATCCCGAAACAGACGGCGAATGCGACGAGTTCACCGAGCAGTTCCGCTACCGCCAGACCACCCGCGAGACGCTGCAGGACGGCGACCGCCTCCTGATCACCGTCCGCGCCGCGTTCCTCCTCGACCGCTGCTGCCGCCCGGTCGACGGCACCCATGTCGGCGGACGCGTACCGACCATCGACGACCACAACACCCGGTCCGACGCCGCGCACGGCGGCTGCGACCTCCCACCCTCGGGCATCGGCCCCTGGACGTCCGGCACCGGTGCGGGCGGGGACGTCTTCGAGAGCTGGTTCTTTGTGAAGGAGCGCTGATCATGCGAACAGACTGCGGATGCGGCTGCGGTGGCGACGCCACCCGGACCTCCGCCTTCGTACGTCCTCGCTTCTTCGCAGGGCAACTGCTGACCGAGGACGACCTCAGCCTGCTGGTCGAGTACACGACGGCGAAGCGCAGACTCCACAACCGCTCCCTGTACGGGCCGGGCGTCATCTGCGGCCTCGGCGTCACCTGCGACCCGTGCGGCGGCGGAACCGTGGCCGTCCACCCCGGGCACGCCCTCGACTGCGCCGGGAACGACATCGTCGTCGCCTGCACCGAACGCGTCGACGTCACCGCCCTGGTGCAGGAGCGGCGCGTGCAAGCCCTCGGTGTGGAATGTGGGGAAAACTGCGGCAACGACGCCGACGAGGGCGGCCGCCGCTACGGGCTCTACGTGCAGTACCAGGAGCTTCCCGTCGAACCGGTGGCGCCGTACGCCACGGAGGAGCCCTGTCCCTCACCGGGATGCGTGCCCTCCAGGGTCCAGGAGGGGTACCGCTTCGTCGTCAAGTGCGACGACTTCGAGGACCACCGCCACAACCCCGGCACCCGGCTCCTCGCGAGCATCGGCGACCTGGCCCGGGCCGACCAGGCGCGCACCCGCGACCGGCGGCTCGCGTTCTACGCCGACGCCCTGACCGCCGCGGCGACCGGTACCGGCCGCACCTTCCGCTTCGACGCCGCCGACGCACAGCGGTACGCCACCGCGCTGGCGTGGCTGCGCCAGAACGCGGGCGGCGAGGGCCCACCGCCCCGCCGACGGCCCGCGAGATGACCGAGCACGTACGCGGGCTCGCCGCCGCCGTCGCCCGCTTCGACACCTACGACGCGGCCGGGCAGGACCAGCTCGGGCAGAACTACCCGGACCTCGCCACCGTGGGGGAGGCCCGCGGCGCCCTGGGCACGGCGTGCGCACGGCTCCGGGACGCCGACCTGGAAGCCGCGTGGCCCGACCCGCTGCACCGTACGATCGCCCGCGCCGTCGTCACCGAGACCGCCGCCCGGGTCGTACCGGAGCGGGGCGACCCGGATGCGCCACTGGAAGTGCGCATGCTCGCCCAGGGCCTCCCGCTCGGCCACGCCCTGCGGGTGGAGTTCCGCGCGGACCTCGGCCTGATCCGCGAATGGCTGCTGTGCCGCCTGGACCTGTCCGCCGACCTCGCCGACTGCACGCTTCGCCACGACATCGCCACCGCCGACGTACCGCCGCTGCTCCCGGCCCCGCCGCCGGACAGTACCGAGAAGGCGACCATCGCCGAGGTACAGCAGATCGCCCAAGCGGCCACGGCGCTGGCCACCGCGGTGCGCCGGTTCCTGACCGACGCGGCGTGCGCCACGCTGAACCCGCCGTGCGGCGACTGCACCGACACCGACGTCCTCCTCGCCCATGTGGAGCTGGACGGCTGCGACGTCGTACGGGTCTGCTCCGCCACCCGGGAACAGGTGCTGCCCGGCGGCTCGGCCTACGGCGAATGGCTGCCCAAGCTCTACCGGCTGCGCGAACTCGCCGAGCGCGTGTGCTGCGAGCCCCTGTCCGTGTACCGGACGCTGCCGCTCCCGACCGAGGGCCCGGTCGCGCTCCCGTACGCCGAGGGCCTGCTCGGCGACTGGCCGCGCACCGGGGATCTGGAGGAGATGCTGTCCCTCCTGCTGACCCCCGCGCCTGGCGAGACACCGCCCAAGGCGCTGCACGAACAGGTCTACACGACCCCCAGCGAAGTCACCGACAGCATGCAGGAACTCGCCCGGCTCAGGACCCAGGTCGCCGATCTGACCGCCTCCGTGGAGGGGCTGCGCGCCCACCTGGGCAGCGCCCAGACGCAGGTCACGCACTTACAGGAACGCCTCGCCGATCGCGAGGGCACACCGGACCAGGCCCCGGACGCGGACGCAGACGCAGACGCAGACGCGGGAGCGGACCAGGCGCCCGACAGCGCCGCCGAGCCGCCCAAGCCGCCGGTCAAACGCACTCGGTCGCCCCGCTCCCGTAACCAGAAGCCCGGTGAGACGCCATGACGGGCCCGCTGCGCCCCGCCTTCCACGAGGGGCAGGTACTGGCCGCCGCCGACCTGTCGGCCGCGGTCGAGTACGCGCGCGGACCGGCCGCCCGCCACGCCCGGCACCTGCACGAATGGGGCATCGCCGAAGGGCTCGGCCTCGTCACCCAGCCCCGTACCGACCCGGCCACGGGCGTCCGTTACGTCGAGGTGAGCGTGTCGCCGGGGATCGCCGTCGACGGGACCGGCCGCGAGGTGGTCGTCACCGAGCCGGTGGTGCTGCGCGAGAGCGACTTCGACGAGGTCAACGGCGCGGACCAGCTCACGGCAGAGCCCTACCCGGTCTTCCTCACCGCCGCCGACCGCGAACCGGACCGGTCCGCCGCTCCGGTCTCCTGCTCCGGCGGCGCCACGAAGACCCGGGTGGAGGAGTCGTACCAGCTCCTCTTCGGCCGCCTCGGCGACGAGCGGCTGGTCGCGGAGCAGCAGCCGCCCGCGATCGGCGCCCCACCGGCCGATCCGCCCGTCCGCTGGCTCATCCTGCTGGGCTACGTCCAGTGGACGGACGGCCACTTCAGCGGCGTCGTGACCGAGGCGCGCGGCGTCGCGACGCGGTTCGTGGGCGTACGCGCGGACAGCGTCTCGGCCGCGTCCGGCGCGCTGACCCTGCGCACGGCCCCGGAGGCCCAGGAGGGCAAGCCCGCGCTCGTCCTGACCGGCGGCGAGACGCCGAACCTGGTCTTCGGCCTGTACCAGGGCAGTGGCACGGTCGCCCCGCTGATGACCGTGGCGGCCAACGGCAACCTCACGATCGAGGGCAGCTTCAGCGGCGGGACCCAGGCCGGCAGCACGCTGGTCGCGTCCGGGACCGCCACCGACGGGATGCTGCTGCCCCTGCCGTCCGGCGTCACCCCGCAACAGGTCGCCGACGGGCGGGCCGTGCTCCACGTCCATCTGACCCGCGCACACCGCCCTTGGGCAACACGGCGCTGTTCAGCCCGGTGGAGGCCACCGTGGACGGCGACCGGCGGGTCCGGTGCCGGGTGCGCGTGTACGACCCCGTCGCCGCCCCGGGGGAGGTCGTCGACCAGCCCGGGGCGGCCGACTTCCTGGTGGTGGCGACAGTCGCGGCAACGAACGGCGGTGGCTGACGATGACTCTTCACGTGGTGTACGCGATCGGCACCGGCCACGTCGTGGGCGCCCTGGCCCACACCGGCGCCGACGCCCCGGCCGACGCGGCCGCACTCGTCGGACGCGCGCTGCCGTTGCGCGTCGCCCTGAGCGACGGCAGCATCGCGACCCTGCCGCTGAGCGCCGGAAAGCTCGGCGTGGCGGCCGTGGACGACGAACCCGGTGCTCTCGCCGATCCGTTGGCCTTCGGCGTCGAGCTGACGTCCGAGGACAAACCCAAACCTGAGCTGGTGCGCCTGGCGGAGTGGGACGACGATGTCGCGCTGGCCAAGGACGGGATCACCATCAAGGTGCAGGTCCCGGCCAACCGCATCACTCCCGTGGTGGCCCTGATCTCCGACGAGCAGGACACCCATGTGCTGACCGGGGAGATCCCGGCCCAGCAGGCCCAGGTGAAGCTGCCGGTGACCCTCACCGCGGGCAGCGAGCACGGTGTGCTGGTGCTCGCGGCGGGCTGGTCGGGCCACCTGGGGATGGAGAAGGTGACATGAGCGCCCCCACCGCGCCGGCCATCGGCGGGACCGGCGAGTCCGGCGACATCACGGTGCACCGGTGCACCGTGACGGTCGTCCGGCGCGGTGGGTGGAGCTGGGGCCCCGATCCACACGGCCTGGTCCGCCGCGTGGTGGATTCCCTCCCGGAACTGCTGGCGGACCACTTCGCCGAACGGCTGGCGGCCGACGGGCCGGATGTGGAGATCACCGAACCGCTGATCGTCACCGTTGGGCCGGGCCGTAACGGAACGCTTCACCAGGCCACGAACGGTGGGCCACCCGTCGAGGTCCACTTCGCGCCCGCGCCGATGGTGGAGATCCACGCCGACGCGCCCGACGCCGAGGCCGACACCGACGCCATGTCGCTCGAGGACTCCTTCGCGGCGCCGCCCGAACCGTGGACCGCCCCGGCGCCGCCGCGCTCTTCGCAGAACTCGCCGAGCGCGGCGAACTGGACGCGCTGCTCGCGCTGCTGCCGGACGAGTCCGTACGGGCGTATCTGCCCGCCCTCCTCGGCGCCGACGACACGACGGCCGCCCGGCTGCTCGCCGAACTCGTCGGGCGAGCGCTGGCCGCCGGGCCGGCCGAGGCGCTGCCCGAGCCGTTGCGTACCGCGGTCGCGGGCAGCGACGCCGCCGGCCTGCCCCGGGCGCTCGCCGCTTACGTAGCGTCCGCGGACCCCGAGGAGGCGGTCCGTCTGGCCCGGACCCTGACCGACCCGCCCGGCTCGCCCGCCCAGGAACCGCCCGCCATCGCCGTTGCGCCGCAGCCTCTGGCCCGGGCGCCACCGCGATGGCCCCTCGCACCACCGGCGACGTACGGGTGTGGTCCGCGCTGCCCTTCCTCCTCGCCGGGCCCCTGGCACGCATCGGCTACCTCGACGCCATCGGCCCCGCCCTGGCAGGGCTCGAACTCGCCGAGGACGCACCGCTGTTCGCGGTGGCCCTCGCGTACAAGGTGCTGGGCTCCACCGCGCGGGGCTGGCGCCGCACCGAAAGGGACACCGAGGCCGCGGCCGCCTTCGCGGGCCTCCACCCACCCGTCGCCGAGGAGCACCTGACCGCCTTCGCCCGCCAAGCGCGCCCCGCGCTCCCGGTCCTCGACGGCGTCCTCGCGCTGTCGGTGTGCCGCGGCCACGACCCCGCCGACCCGCTCCTGATCACCGGAGCGGACGACGCGCTGCTCCTCGTCGACGCCCAGGGCATGTTCCCCATCGCCTGGGCCGCGGACGCCGCTGGGCTGCTGCCGTACTGGCAGGCGTGCGGGCGGCCGACCGTACTGCTCTGTGACGGCCCCTGCCCCGGGCACGCTGCGCGACCTCGCCTCGGCTGGGGTTCCGTTCCTCACCGGCGTACGCCCTCTGCGCGGCGACCCGGCGACGCGGCTGCCCTGGCGCACACCCCTGTGGGCCGCCACGGGGACAACCCCGGACCCGCGCTCGGCCGCCGAACTCCCCACCCACGCCGAACGATTCGCGGCCATGGTCACCGCCCTGGTCACCGAACGCCGGGCGGTACCGCTCGCGCCGGACGGCGGCCTGGAGCACACCGTCACCCTGGCCGCGGCGCTCGGCCTGTCCACGGTCGCCTGGACGCTCTGGCGCGACCGCGAGACACCGGATCCGCTCCTGGCCTTGCACCGCTTCGCCGACCTGGAGGCCACGGTGCGGTTCGAGCCCGCGGCCGTCCGGGTCCGCGTACCGATGGGACGGCGCCACGCGGACCTCCTGCGCGGCGGCCTGCTCGCCGACGTGCCCGACGTGGTCTGGCTGGGCGGCCGGACCCTGACCTTCTCGGCCGGGTGAGACACATGGGCGAACGAGCGGTGGAACACCTGCGGATCCGGCTGGCCGACACCCACCGGGCCCTGCGCGCCGCCGTCGAGCGGCAGGCGCAGCTCGCGGCCCGGCTCACCAGGCCGGATCTCACCCCGTACTGCGTCACCGACGAACAGGTCGACGTACTCCTCGGCGAGGTGCACGCCTTCACCGACACCATGGCGGAAGCGTACGTCCCCCGCGGCCGGAGTCCGAGGCCGAACGCGACCTGCGCCGCCGAGCCTCCGCCGAGGGCACCACCTTGCCGCTGGACGCCCTCGCCACCCGTTTCGGCCTGTCCCGCGCCGAGCAGGACGCGCTGCTGCTGGTCGCCGCGCCCGAACTCGACCGCGGCTACGAGCGGATCTACGCCTACATCGTCGACAACCTCAACCGCCGCCTCCCCAGCGTCGAACTGATCGTGACCGTGGGCGCGGACAGCGCGGCGGCCCGTCTCGCCCTCCGCCGCTCCCTCGGCCCGGCCGCGCCGCTGCGCCGCTACGGCCTGCTGCACGCGCACGGCGAGTCCGCGGTCGAACTGTCCCAGGAACTGATCCTCGGCCCCGGGGTGCTGGACTTCCTGCTGGGCTGGGGCGGTGACGTCGGACTGCTCGGCCACGACCCCGGCGAGGTCGCGCCACCGGAACCGCGCGTGCTCTCCCCGTACCTCTCCTCGGACGAACTCACCCGGCTCGGCCGCGCCCTCGCCGCGGGCGACATCGACCTGGCCGGGCTGTGGGGCTGCCCGCCCGACGGCCAGCTCGACGCAGTCCAGGCGCTGGCCCAAGCCGCGGGAGCACCGCTGCGGACCCTGACCGCCGACCCCGAGGCCGACCTGCGGACGGCCGCCGCGCTGGGCGCGGTGCTGTGGATCCCCACCGACGACCTGCACGGCGAGCAGCGGCGGCCCCACGCCGACGCGATCTCCGCCGCGCTGCTGCGCTCCCGCGTACCGGTGTGCCTGACCGGCGTGAAACCCTGGCGCCCGGCCGGCCTGCTCGCCGCCCGCGCCTACGCCGAACTCACCGTCCCCGTACCCGGCTTCACCGACCGGCGCGCCATGTGGTCGGCCGCCCTCCCGGACCTGAACGGTACCCTCCTCGAAGACCTCGCCGTCCGCTACCGCATGAGCGGCGGCGAACTGCGCGCCGTGGCCTCGGTCGCCGACGCCGGGGCGCGCCTGGCCGGCAACGGCCGCCCGGAGCCGGTCGCCGACCACGTCGAACCCGCCATCGCCACCGTCACCCGAGGCCGCAGCGGCAGCGCCGTCCACTCCATCGCGCCCCGCCGCACGGTCGACGACCTGGTCCTGCCCGACGTCCAGTTCCGCCAGATCCTCGAGATCGCCTCCGCCTTCCGCGCCTGGCCCCGGATCGCCGAGAGCTGGGGCTTCGCCCGCCGCTCGGGCCACGGCGGGGTCAAGGCGCTCTTCACCGGAGAGCCCGGCACCGGCAAGACCATGTCCGCCGAGATCGTCACCGGCATGCTGGGCCTGGAACTGCTCAAGGTGGACCTCGCCCAGGTCGTCTCCAAGTGGGTGGGGGAGACGGAGAAGAACATGGAGACCGCGTTCCGGCAGGCCGAGGAGAGCCACGCCGTGCTCCTCTTCGACGAGGCCGACGCCCTGTTCGGCAAACGCGGCGAGGTGAAGCACGGCACCGACCGGTATGCCAACCTGGAGGTCGGCTATCTCCTACAGCGCCTGGAGGCCAGCGACGGTCTGGTGATCCTCACCAGCAACCTGAAGGACAACATCGACCCCGCCTTCACCCGCCGCTTCCACTTCGTCGTCCACTTCCCCCGCCCGGCCGCCCCGAACGCCGCCGGCTGTGGCGCGTAGCCTTCCCCGAAGAGGCCCCGCTCGCCCCCGACGTGGACCTGGACGCCCTGGCCCGCCTCGACATGACCGGCGCGGGCATCACCGCGGCGGCCCGCACCGCCGCCCTCTCCGCCGCAGACGCCGACAGCGCTACGATCGGTATGCGCCACATCGTCCGCGGCGTAGCCCGCCAGTTCCAGCGCGAGGCCCGCCTCCTCCGCCCGACCGAACTCGGCCCGCACGCCCACCTGCTCGACGACGGAACCCCGGGGTGACACCGATGCTGCCCACCGAACCCCCGCTCTCCCTACACCGCCTGATAGCCCCGGTCCCCCCGGCAACGGTTCACGAGAACCGAACCGTCGGGATCGCCCCGCAGCCCCGGACGCCCGTCGTCCTGGTCCCGGCGGCGGCGAGCAACGCGGTAGTGGCGCACAGTGCCCAGGCGAAGCAACCGGCCCACGGGGCGCCGATGACCGGGGCTGCCCAGGACCAGACGGGCAACGCGGCGGTAGCCAAAGCGGCCATGCGGACGAGCCCGGTCGTATGGGCGCCGTTCAGGATGGCCCATGGTCCATGTGCGTGTCACGGAAGCGGGGGAGTCGCGCCGGTATGTGAGACCTGAGCCCGCTCAACTCCGCTTCACATGGGGGGACATTGGGCCGCGCTCGGTCACGAGACAACTACTTAGGCAAGTAACGGATTCTCACTCCCAGTCAAGCTCACGCAGTGCGGCCACGCCCTCGTCCGGGTCGGTGATCAGCTCATCCTCGGCGTTCTCGTCAGCCAGCGAGAGGATCCGGGGAGACAATTCGATCAGTGAAGCGATGAACACCCGCCAGGTCTCGTCAGATAGCGACGACTGCCTGCCGGTGATCAAATCGAGAATCGGGTTCGGGGAGTCTTCGAAGGAGATGGAGAGCTGCGCCAGATGCTCCTCGGATTCGAAATCGAATCGGATCACATCGACGTTGGGCAGGTACCGGATCCGCAGCGTCGCGTCATCGTTCTCGTACGTGTGGTCGACCCAGCGCCACCCTTCGCCGCTCTCCGCATGCCATCCGCAGCTCTCCAGCCAGCCCTGGATGTCGTCGATCAGGTCACTCTGTCCGGGCGATGTCGTCATGCGTCAGGTACCAGCCTTGATCGATCCCATTTTTGCTGCTTCGACGTTGATATTGTCGACAATGGGCTTCAGGCCGTCAAGTCGACCCTGCAGTGCCTTCTTGGAAATGTCGTCCAGTTCTTCGCCGCCGTACAGGCTCAACACTTCTGCCAGAGTCGGGACGGACAGTTCATGTCCGTCGCTCCGTAGTTCGATCATGGCGTTGATGCTCGCCTGCTTCTCCTGGTTGGTTCCCTTGCCGCGATAGAGGCCGATTATCGACAGGGCCAGGCGGACGTTCTTGGTGGAGGCGTACAACCGCAGCCGTCCGCCGCAACGCTCGCAGGGACTCTTGGTTATGGTCACGTCCAGTCGGTCCTTTTGGCCGACCGGGGCCTTGGGGAGTCGGTCCCGGTTCGCCTCGATAAATGCTGTGAGCACGTCCTCAGCATGGTGGTCCTTGTCGAAGCTCTCCTGCCGGGGCAGAGGTTCGCCGTTCCACTTGCCTACCAACGCCGTGTGCGGAATTCCTGTCGCCCGTCCCGTCTTCTTTGATACGCGTACCGCGAAGTCCTTCTTGCGGAACTTGATGGCTTTGTCGAAATCTGTGGTGACGGCCAATTCGTCAGGTGACGCAGCAACGTAGATCTTGAACTTCCCGAAGGCGCCCGACTTGACATTGACGCTGCGCAGCCCCAGGGGTCTGTTGATGCGGTAGACGGCCTGTACGACGGATCCCAGTTGGTCGGCTGAGTCCACTCCAGAACCGAGCCTGGCCCGCAGCTCGTGGGCGGCCTTGGCTTTCACCTCGCCTGGGCTGAGGCGGCCGCCAGGCGTCGCAGGATCCGGCGGTCGTTTGCTGCTTCTGTGCTTTCTCAGCTTCTGCTGGAGCTTCGCCCACAGCTTCTTCACCAGGCCGACGACCTTGTCGATCACCCAGTCCACGGCCCGGTTCACCGGCTTGGACAGGGCTTGGACGATCTGCTTGACCTTGGCCGCGATGCCGCCGACGCCCAGGACCGCCGCCAGCACGCCCAGCAGGACCGGGATGGAGCGGGCCAGGGCGCGTTCGATGAGGCCTGGGACGCCGCCGCTGCCGCCTCTCGCGATCGCGATGACCGCGTCGAGCACGGAGTTGACGAACTCGAAGATCTGGCGCGCCTGGGTGACGATGAAGCGGACGAAGTCGATGATCAGCTTCACCGCCCGGACGAACGCGGACGCGGGGTTGAGCAGCGAGAGCACCCACATGATCCCGGCCTGGATGATCGTGGGCGTCACATAGGCGATGACCTTGTCGAGGAGGTCCTTCTTCAGGTCGCCCACGCGCGTCTTGAGGTCGTCCCACATGCCCGCGACGCCGCGCTTGCGGACCTCCGAGACCAGCGGGATCGCGGTTTCGGCCGCCGCGACGGCCGGTTCCATCTTGGGGACCTTGCGGACGATCCGGGAGCGGATGTTCTGCCAGGTCAGCCCGAGCAGGGAGGCGAGCATCTTCAGGACGCCCTGTGCGTCGAACTTCGACGGCAGTTCGAGGCCCGCCTCGGCCGTCTTGCCCAGCAGCCAGGACATGATGCCCTGTTGCAAGTGGCGGCCGATGTTCGCCAGGAACTGCTTGAGGCCGGCGCCGACGGCCGAGACCAGGTTGCGCAGGAAACCGATCGGGTCCTTGAGGATCAGCATGACCGCCGACGCGGCCTTGGCCAGGACCGACAGCAGGAGCCGCTTCAGCTCCAGGATGGTGTTGATGACGGACTTGACCGCGTCCACGGCCTTGGCCACCAGGCCCTTGTTCTTCTCCTTCTCCGCGGCGATCTCGTCGTCGACGGACTTGAGCGCGTCGGTGTACTTGGTGGCCAGCGTGTCGACGAGCTGGGTGCCCTTGTCGTCCACGGACTGGGTGAGTTCGTCGAACTTGTCGGAGAACTCTGCGGCCGCCTGCTGCCCGATGGACCGCAGGTCGGCCGGGAGCTTGCGCACGGCGGCCTGCATTTCGGTACGGCCTTGGGCGATGCGGCGCTTCGCTCGGTTCAGCTCGCCGCCGATGGTGTCGGCGACATCGGAGATGACCTGCCGCATCCGCCGGACGTAGTTGTCGCGGGCCTCCTGGAAGATCTTGTCGGCTTCGGCGGGCAGTCCGGCGAACAGGTCCCGGACCCAGCGCGCCTTGCCCGTCCAGCCGGAGTAGCGCCGGTCCTTGTACTCCTCCATCTTCCGCTTGTGCTCGGCGGTGAACGCGTCCCGCGCCGCCTTCTCTTCCCTGCTGAACTGCTCGTCGACGAGCTTGTCGAGGCCGTCGAGGATCGCCTCGACTTCCTTCTTCATGGTGTCGAAGACGCCCTGCAGGATCGCCGTGACCTGGGCCCGCTTCTCCTCGTCCCGCCCCTTGGCCCCGGTCTTGCCCGCGCCGACCTGCTGCCCGGTCCGCACCCGCTGGGCGCCTATTGCGCCCATGGCGGCGGCGCCGAGCCGCTGGGCCTGTGCGGTGGCGGCACGCAGCTCCTTCTTCTCGTGCCCGCGCATCCGGCCGGGGGCCGCCTCGGAGTGCCGTTCGGCGGCCTTCTTCTCGCCCAGGGCGTTCTTGAAGGTGGGCTCGTTGGACTTCTTCAACTGCACCTCGGTGACCTGGGCATCCGCCATCTGCCGGTCGACCCGCGCGGGACCGGCGGACAAGTCGGTGGCCGACTCCGGCAGCTTGTCGGGGACGGCGTTCGCCGGATTCGGCGTGCCCGGGGTCCCGGGCGGGCGGTCCGGGGCCATCGGTACGACCTTCTTGGGCACGGCAGCCGAGGTGTCCGGGGGAGCGGCGGTCGTCGTGGCGATCTGCTCGGCCGAATCCGTCTTGCCCTCGCCGACCTTGCCGTGCACCTCGGCCTTCACCTCGTCGGCCTTGCCGGAGTCGGCGAACTTGTCCGCCTCGTCGAGGTTCTTCGGTGCCTTCTCGGCGATCGCCTTCTCGACCGCCTTGATGAACGCGTCCTTGTCGAAGTCCTTCGGCTTGGCCTCGTTCATCTTCTCGGCGTTGGCGGTCTTGCCCTGCGCCTCTTCGTCGTCCTTGGGCGGCCGGGCGGCGTCCTGCGCGGCACCAGCCTCCGCCTTCGGGGGCGGGTGCGAGGCCGCCACCGAGCGCTGCTTACTCCGTACGTCCTTCTTGAGTGTCGCGAACTTCGGGTCCGCTCCGGGGCCGGGACGCGCCTTGACCTCGGGAGCGGTGGCGGAGGCCGCGCCGGCGGGCGCCGGCTCCGCCGTGTCCCCCGCGCCGCTTCGACCGTGTCCCCCGCGCCGCTTCGGCCGTGTCCCCCGCGCCGCTTCGACCGTGGGCGGCTGCTGCCGGGGGCGGTCTCGGTACGGCGGGCCGCCGCGACCGCGCCATTGCCGACCGTGTCCTGCCCGGCGGGCCGCAACCGGGTGGAGGAGAGCGGGGGCGCCGCCGGTCCGTGTCCGCCGGACAGGGCGGCCGTCACCGCCGCGTTGGACAGGGGCACCTGGCGTCGCCCGGGGGCGCGCACATCTGGCCGATCCGCGCGCACATCTGGCCGATCCTGTGCGGGGGCCGGTAGCGTCTTCGACACCCTGGGCCGCAGGGCGAGAGCCTTCGGCGGTGGCATCGGACGGAACCCCTCCCACGCATGTCGGTGCCGACAGGAACGTGGCGTCCCGCTGACACTCCCCGACGAAGGGTGACAGCACGGGCGTGACGAGCCCGTCACCCCCGTGTTCTCCCAGCGTCTCCACGGAGCGCGGTGGCCGGAGCCGGCGCCGGGTCAGACCCGGTGACAACAGATGTTGGTTGGAGACGGCGTACCCGGGATAGGGGGAGCGGTGAGGCCGCCACGCGTTCAGACGTCGCGGCCGGCGCGGTGAGTGTACCCGCGCGCAGGAGGTCAACAGTGAAGCCGACATCGCGGCGGCGGAGGTGGCCATAGGAGTGGAGCTCCCGGCGACGCTGGCGGCCTGGTATCGGGTCCATGACGGTTTTGAGGAGGGTCATGGTGCTGGGATTTTGCCGTCCAGTATGACGATGTTGCCGCTCGCTGACCTGGTGGATGAGTACCGGATACGTACACGGGACTGGGAGCGGGAGACCGGCATTCTGCCGTTCGCGCGGACG
Organism: Streptomyces violaceusniger; assembly: GCA_005405945.1. GTDB lineage: Bacteria > Actinomycetota > Actinomycetes > Streptomycetales > Streptomycetaceae > Streptomyces > Streptomyces violaceusniger. Next base: position 197,460 of record BJHW01000001.1, on the reverse strand, counting down.
GCCGGGGACACCTGGTCCGGCTGGTATGTGGACGCGCGTGGGGGCGAGCCCTCCTATGGCGACCTGGGGCACTGGTCGATCGACGGTGGAGATGATCTGTACCCGCTGGGGCGGGGGAGTTGGCCGCTGGTGGACTGGCTGGAGGAGATTGCTGCGGCGCTGGGGGAGGGCCGGTGTCTGCACCGGCCGGATGGAATGGACGACAGGCACGACTGGCCGGTACTGACCGGCAGTCAGGGGCTGACCTGGGCTGATCCCAGGGATCCACGGCTGTTCCCTGACGGGGTGATCACACTCGACGGTCCCTGTTAGGGCTGGTGGCCCGGGAGCGCGCGGGCTGCGGGTCGTTGGGCTGGATGTGCCGATACTCTCGGCCGTGGTGACCGTCACGGTATTGTCCCTGGCGGTGACGGTCAGTTCGACGCCATCGAGGATGCGTGGCTTCGTTCACCGTCCGTCAGGGCATCACCTTCCACGACGGCACAAAGGTCAGGGCCCAGGACGTGGCCCATCCGCTCACCACGGCGGCCAATGCCACGCCGACCGCGGAGACACTGACCACGCTCGACGCGAACGGCGACCCCGACCCCGAGCCCGCGCTCGCGGAAAAGTGGCGGCAGACCGGTGCCAGTACCGGGAAGCAGGCCAGGCCGATCTCGTTGAACCGGTGGATGACATCCCGGACGGTGTCCTCATCAGCCTGCGCCAGCTGGGCGATCACAGCGTTCGGATCGGACGTCACTCCACATCCAACCGCCACTGCCCAGTGACAGCGAACCTCGAGTTCGTGGCGTCGAAGGTTGACCGCTGGCACGCCGCGGCCCGGATACTGAGGCATGGGATTCGTCTTCTTCATGACTCTGCCCGGGCTGGTCATCATGCTGACCCTGCTGGCTTTCGCCGACCAGCTGCTGTTGCGCGCGGGACGGGCTGGAGTGCTGCCGTGGCGGAACAGCGCACGGCAGGGACAGATATCAGCGACCGGGTTCGAGCAGCTGCACGCGAGCCTTTCGCCTGGCAAACAGAACGAGTTGAAGGAGCGGCAGTCGGCACTGGTCATGCCGGACAACGAGGATGACGGGGCTCCGCCGAACAGGACAACGGTGGATCTGAACGGAGGAACTGCGGTCGTCCGGATGCCTCGCCTCGACCAATAGGAGACTCGTTCAACCTTGGCTTTCAACCTTCTGCCACTCGTGGCTGGTATCGATTGGCCCCGACGTCCCACGACGACTCGGCTGCAATGAGGAATCGCGAATGATCGCTCCGTAGGGAATCGACAGCGAGGTCGTCCGTCGGGAGTCACCAGCACCCCACCTCACGGAGGCACCACACGGCCGCGATCTGGGTCGGCATCCACGCGGGCAAGATCCACCACCTCTGCGTCGCGATCGACGAGGACGGCCGCCGATGGCTGTCCCGACCCGTTGCCAACGACGAACCCGAATTCCTCGCCCCGCGTCCTGGCCCTGGACGACAAGGTGACCTGGGGTATCGACCTGGTCGACGGCGGAGCCGTCCTGGCCAGTGATCAGCGGACTCGTGGATGTTCACGAGAAATGGCCGACGCGATCGTGGGCGATCCGGCTGTAGTCGTTGATGTCATCGGCCGGCTGGAGTCAGGGGGCACGGAGACACCGAACGGCAGGGCCGTATCCTGAGGCAGGCGATGCAGGCACTGCCGATGCGTCGCAGCCGCCCGTCGCAGCCGGGCGCCGCCCCGCTTCGGGTATCAGGCACCCGACAAACGATCAGGAGATAGCCGGTGATCAGTCTGGCCGCAGTGGGGGAGTGGCCCTGGTCGAACTGGGCATGGCCCTGACTCCGGGACCGAACATGATCCACCTCGCCTCTCGCGCGATCACTCAAGGCCGCAGGGCGGGCCTGGTCAGCCTGAGCGGGACCGCCGTGGGATTCCTGTGCTACCTGCTGGCCGCGGCCGCGGGCCTGTCCGCGTTGTTCGCCGCCGTGCCGCTGGCGTTCACGGTGGTCAAGCTCGCCGGCGCCGCCTACCTGGCCTACCTGGCCTGGGGCATGCTCAAGCCCGGTGGCCGCTCGCCCTTCGCCCCGGCCCAGGACCTGCCTCCGGTCTCTGACGCCCGTCTGTTCTCGATGGGACTCCTGACCAACCTACTCAACCCCAAGATCGCTCTCTTGTACGCCGCTCTTCTGCCCCAGTTCATGGATCCGCAGGCGGGCCCGGACTGGGCGCAACTGCTCCAGCTCGGTGGTGTACAGATCGTCGTGGGGATCTCCGTGAACGCTCTGATCATGCTGGGCGCGGCACGAGTGTCGGGGTTTCTGGCCGCCCGGCCCCGGGCGATGACCGCTCAGCGGTTCGCGTCAGGCGGCTTGCTCGGCGTCTTCGCACTGCGCACCGCCCTGTCCCGTACGCCTGTCTCGGCCTGAGCCATGTCCGCGCGTCTGTGACACCGGTCCTGCTGGGATCAGCCGAACACGTCACAAAGATCGCCGACGCGATCGTGAGTGATCTGGCTGTTCTCATCAGCACGCTCGGCGCCAGAGCCAGAGCGTCTGCTGCTGAGTTGCCTAGGAGGTCAGGGCCGGAGCCAGATGGCGGCGGACGCCGCGGTGGCGGTGCCGAGGAAGACGTAGCCGCGCTTGCCATAGCGAGTCGCGATCGCCCGGGACTGCTTCAAGCGGTTGACCGTCCGCCCGGCGGTGTTGCGCTTCTTGCAGCGGTCCTCATCGAAGCCGGGTGGCCGTCCGCCACGTGCGTCCTTGCGCAGGCGGGCCACCTGGCTGTCGGCCTTCTCCGGGATGGTGTGGCGGCCGGCCCCGATGCCACCGAGGCCGGCGACAGCGCCTGGGGTCATCATCAACAGGGCAAAGTGTCCTACCGGGCCTGGGGCCACGAACCCGAACCGGGCCTACAAGGAAGGTAATGGGCTTGAGGGGCTTGGCGGCCGCTCGATCACAGTTGCGTGATCGTTAGGGTTCTTCTGCCGCGACGTCCGCCGCATCAAGGGAATCCGCGGGATCAGCAGACCAGGGACCGGCCCAGCGGGCCTGAGCGCAGATGACGGCCGCGGGGCTCGGCGTCCGTCAGCCGGCCGGCCTCGACGACGGGGCGGCCGCCCACCACGACGGTCTCCGGCCAGCCGGTGACCGTCATGCCCTCGTACGGCGTGTAGTCCGTGGCCATGTGCAGGCCTGCGCTGCGGACGGTCCGGGTGGCTGTGGGGTCCCAGATCGCCAGGTCCGCGTCCGAGCCGGGCGCGATGATTCCCTTGCGGGGGTACAGGCCATTGAGCCTGGCCGGGTTGGCGCACATCAATTCGACGAAGCGGCCCGTCGGCAGACCGCCCTTGAGCACCAGCTCGCTGAAGATCACCGGCATACGGGTCTCCACTCCCGGTAGACCGTTGGGCATCGCCCGTACGTCGTGGCTCACCGATTCCTTCTGGGCCGTGTCATAGCAGCAGTGGTCGCTGCCGACGGTGGCGACCTGACCCATCAGAACCCGCGAGCGCAACCCGGCGACGGTGTCGGCGGCGCGCAGCGGAGGGCAGCACACGAACCGCTCCGGGTGCGGGCCCGCGTACGCCGTGTCGTCAAGGACCAGATGATGGGCGACGGTCTCGGTGAAGGCGCGCACCCCTCGGCTGCGAGCGCGCGCCACCAGGTCGACGGCCTCGGGCGTGGACTGGTGCACGAAGTACACGGGGGCCGCGACCGATTCGGCGATGGCGAGGATCTCGGCGACGGAGGCGTTCTCGGCCAGTTCCGGCCTGGTGCCGGCGTGGTGGCAGGCACTGATCGCGTCGGCCGCTTCACCGCGTTCCTGCACGTCGGAGATGATGTGGTCGGCCTCGCAGTGGATGACCACCATGCCGCCGAGGTCCCTCAGCGTGGTCATCACGTTGAGGATGGTCTTCTCGTCGGCCATGGTCTCGCCGCGGTAGGTGGTGAACATCTTGACCGTGACGATGCCGTCGGAGGTCAGTGAGCGCAGCTGCTCCGGCACGGTGTCGTCCCACTGGACCACACACGCGTGCAGTGCGCTGTCGCACAACCCCTGTCCCGCCTTGGCGCGTTGGGCCGCCGCGACATCGGCCGGGTTCTGCCCGGGGCGGGGGATCGCGAAGTCGACGATCGTGGTCGTACCGCCGAAGACGGCGGCGGTCGTGGCCTGCCGGTAGTCGTCGAGGGAGGTGAAGTCCCCGAGGTGAAACCGACATGGCAGTGCGGGTCCACCCCGCCGGGCAGTACGAGGCGTCCGGTGGCGTCGATCTGGGTGATGCCGGGCGGCTGTGCGGAACGGTACGCGCCCGGTTCCACCACCCCCAGGACCTTTCCGCCGCCGACCAGGACGTCCGCGGCGCCCTGCCAGTCGGCGTTGACCACGGTGCCGCCTCGAACGACGAGGTTGACCGGTTCGGAAGGGGACATGGTGAGCCTCCAGTAAGGGGGATGGGGGTCAGAGCGTGGCGAGGTAGGTGTGCCAGCCGCCGTGAGCGGTGATGTCGAGGACACCGGGGGCCGTCAGCGCGGAGGCACGCATGCGCATCGAGAAGGAACCCGACCCGTCCTCCAGGGTGATGACGCCCAGTTCGAGTTCCTGGGGCTCCTCGGGGAGCAGCTGATCGCGCAGCACCTCGTAACTGACTTCGTACACCTCGCCGTTGATCGCCGCGCCGCCCTCCGCGACCGGGTGCAGGCCGGGGAACTCGTCGCGTACGGAAAAGAAGCGGTAGGCGGGCGCCGTGCGGGCGGGGCCCAGCGGGCGGGCGCCCACCAGCGCGTGGTTGAGACTGCCTCCGGACATCGCCTGGCCGTTGACGAACATCTTCAAGGTCATGAGTGAGTGCCTTTCAGGGCGATACGGGAGTGGTGGCGGCGTTGTACAGCAGGCGGTCGGGGCCCAGGTCGTCCACCGGGTCGGCCGGGGGCTCCCCCGCGATCTGGCGGCACAGCGTGTCGCCCCACACCGGGGCGAGGGTGAACGCGTACGTGCCGCCCGCGACGAAGAACCCGGGGTGCCCGGGGACTTCGCCGATCACCGGCATCTCGTCCGGGGTCGCGGCCAGTGGTCCGGCCCACATGCGCAGCAGGCGCAGCCCGCCGAGGAACGGCAGGATCCGCCCGGCCTGGGCGAGGTTGCCGGCCATGCTGACGGGACTGACGGTGCTGCGGCCCGCCATGTCCAGCGCGGCGGCGGGCCAACCGCCGCCGATCAGCAGGTTGCCGGCACTGACCTGCTTGACCGACAGGCCCTCGCCGATGTGCTGGACCAGGTGGTGCATCACCGGCGGCACCCGCACGGTCACGTGCATCTGGATCGCGACCGGCGACATGCGGACGTGGATTCCGGCCAGCTCGGAGATCTCTGTGATCCACGGGCCGGCCACGTTGACGACCGAGGGCGCGGTCCAGCTGCGGTCGCCCGATAGCACCTTGTAGCCGTCGCCGACCCTTTGGATGCCGGTGACCGGGGTGAAGGCGTGCAGTTGGGCGCCGAGGCGGCGGGCGGCGGTCAGATAGGCGGGGGTGATCAGGAGCGGGTTGGCATATCCATCGAGCGAGCACCAACTGGCGGCGCGTACGCGGTCCGAGAGCAGGGGCATGTGGTTGCGGGCCTCGTCGCCGGTGAGCACTTCGGTGCGGATGCCCACCCGGTGCTCCCACTCGTGCTTCTCCCTCAACTCCTCTTCCTGTGCGGCGGTTTCGGCGACCATGAAGCCGCCGCCGCGGCGCAGTTCCACGTCCGCGTCGAGACGCTCCTCGATCTGGGACCAGTGTTCGGATGCCCGGCGTTGCAGTGGCAGCAGGCGGGCGCTGTCGACCGGGACCTCTTGGCCGGGGCGACGGGTGTGGATGGCCTGGATGTGGAGGTTGCCCGCGGTGGTGCCGGAGCCTTCCCTGTTGGGGGCGCCGCGATCCAGTACCACGACGCGGTAACCGCGTTCGGCGAGGTGGAAGGCGGTACTGGCGCCGAGGATGCCGGCGCCGATGACGATGACGTCGGGCTGTGCGTCGGTCACTGGTCCGTCACCTCCCGCCCTTCGACCGTGGTGGTCATGGGCAGCGGTCGCAGCGGCATACGGGCCGCGAAGCACTCCGCTGCCCGGTCCGGCCCGGAGCCCCGCGTGGCCAGCGCCGCGACGATGTGGCCGCATTCGCGGCCCTGGCAGGGGCCCATCCCGGCGCGGGTGGCGGCCTTGGTGCCGTGCAGGTCGTTCCAGCCCGTCGCGACGGCTCGTCGGATCTCGCCGGCGGTGACCCCTTCGCAGCGGCAGACCTGGGTGGCGTCGGAGATGTCCGCCATGGCGTCGGCGGGCAGGGGGTAGAGGCGGTCGGCCAGCGCAGCGAAACGATCCAGGGCACGGGCCCGGCGGCGGAGGCCGGTCACCCGCACGTTCGCGTGTCCGGGTGCCAGACGGCGCAGGATCGCATGGGCGGCGAGCTGTCCTCGTACGCCTGCCGCATGCACGCCCGCGATGCCGGCGCAGTCCCCGGCGACGTACAGCCCGTCCACCGAGGTCGCGCCGTCCGCGTCCACGACCGGGAGCCGCTCCGTGCCCGCCGGGTCGGGCTCGGTACGGCAGCCCAGCAGTCGGGGGAGTTCGGTGCTGGGGCGGAAGCCGAAGCCCACGCACAGCGCGTCGGTCTCGATCCGGCGGACGCCGCCGTCCGCGCTGCCGATGTCCACGGCGGTGACCCGGGTGTCGCCGTACGCCGCCAGTACGCGGGAGCCCTGCTCGACGCGGACGCCGTGACGGGCGAGGGTCAGCAGGTAGCGGGCGGCCTCCGCGAGCCGCGCAGGCTGCCGCAGGGCGCCGCCGATCACAGCGCCCCGAGGGCGGTACGGGTGGTTCAGCTCGAGCAGCGCCTCGATCCTGGCGCCCGCCTCCAGCAGGGCGCAGGCGACCGGGAGAAGAAACGGCCCCGTCCCGGCGAGCACCACCCGTCGGCCCACGGGGACCCGGTCCATGGTGGCCAGATGCAGGGCGAACCCGGGGGTGACCACACCCGGCAGCGTCCACCCGGGGAAGGGCAGGGTGCGTTCGTACGCGCCGGTGGCGGCGAGCGTGGCACGGGCGCGCACCCGTCCCAGGGCGCCGGTGCGCACGTCGCAGGTGAACAGGGTGCGGCCGGCGTCCTCGGCGCCCCAGACCAGGGTGCCGGTACGACAGACGACCCCGGTGGCCCGTACCTGGCGGATCAGTTCGGTGCCGCGTGGGCGGAAGTCACCGAAGGCGGCGGCGAGTTGCTCGGCTCGGCGCTTGTAGTACTGGCCGCCGAGGGTGTCGGACTCGTCGAGCAGGGCCACGCGCAGTCCGCCCCGGGCGAGGACCAGCGCCGCGTGCAGTCCGGCGGGGCCGCCGCCGACCACCGCGACGTCCGTCTCCGGCTCCTCGGGGTGGTCAGTCATGCGCGGCCGTCGGCACGGGCTCGGTGTGGGTGCGGATGTCGGTGCCGTCCGCGACATGCGCGGTGCAACTGCGGGAGCCGGGGCGGCCGTCGATCGTCACCTCGCACTCCAGACAGACACCCATTCCGCAGAACGGGCCGCGCAACTGACCGTTGACCGGGTTGCGGCGCAGCGGCCAGATGCCGGCCGCGACCAGGACCGCGGTCACGGACTGGCCCGCCCATGCCTGGGTGGGGGTGCCGTCGATGGTCACGGTGACCGTCTCCGGCAGGGGGCTGGTGCTCATGGCTGTGCTCACAGGGCTCAAGGGGGTGGGGGGTTCACAGGATCCGCTCCAGGAACTGGCGGGTGCGTTCGTGTTCCGGCGCGGAGAAGAACAGGTCCGGGGACTTGTCCTCCACCACCAGGCCGTCGGCGATGAACACCACCCGGTCGGCCGCCGCGCGGGCGAAGCCCATCTCATGACTGACGACGATCATGGTCATGCCCTCCTCGCGGAGCCGGACCATGACGTCGAGCACCTCGCCGACCATCTCCGGGTCGAGCGCCGACGTGGGTTCGTCGAAGAGCAGCAGTTCGGGGCGCATCGCCAGGGCGCGGGCGATGGCCACCCGCTGCTGCTGGCCGCCGGAGAGCTGGGCGGGGTAGGAGCCGGTCTTGTCGGCGAGGCCCACCATGGCCAGCAACTCGCGGGCGGCGGCGCGGGCTTCGGCCTTGGGGACGTCGTTCACGTGCACGGGGCCGGATGCCACGTTGTCCAGGGCGGTCATGTTCGGGAACAGGTTGAACTGCTGGAACACCATGCCGGTGCGTCGCCGCTGGACGGCGATCCGGCGCTCCCGGAGGGGGACCTGGCGTCCGGCCCGGTCGCCGTAGCCGATGCGTTCGCCGCAGATGCTGACGGCGCCCGAGTCGGGGGTCTCCAGGTGATTGAGGGTGCGCAGGAACGTGCTCTTGCCGCCGCCCGACGGACCCAGGATGAGGACGACCTCGCCCTGCCGGACCGTCAGGTCGATGCCCTTGAGGACCTCGACTTCGCCGTACGACTTGCGGATCTGGCGCGCTTCGACGACCAGGGGAACCGCTGTCTTCTCGACGGTCATCGGGCCTCCAATTCGAGTGCTGGTACGGTGGCGCGTTTGATGCGGCGGCTACGGCTCGGCCCCGTCTGGTGACCGCGGCCGACCCGGACCTCCAGCCACCTCTGGACCAGACCCCACAAGGTGGTCATCGCCAGGTAGTACAGGGCCGCCGCGGTGAGGCCCTCCAGGACGCGGAAGTTGGTCTGGACGGCGAACTGGGTGCGGCGCAGCAGTTCTTCGACGGAGATCACCGAGACGAGCGTGGTCGTCTTGAGCAGGCCGTTGAAGCTGTTGCCGAGCGGCGGGACCATCACCCGCAGCGCCTGCGGCATGACCACCACCCGGAACACCTTCCAGGGCGGCATGCCCAGCGCGCGGGCCGCCTCGGACTGGCCGCGCGCGACCGAGAGGACCCCGGCGCGGACGATCTCCGAGAGGTACGCCGCCTCGTTGAGGACCAGGCCGGTCAGCGCCGCGCTGATCACGCCGAGGCGCAGGCCCACCTGGGGCAACCCCGTGTAAATGATGACCAGTTGGACCAGCAGTGGGGTGCCGCGCATCAGCCACACGTAGAAGCCGGTGACGATCCGGATCGGCGCGATCCGGGACGCTCTGCCGAGCGCCACGAGCACGGCGAGCGGAAGGGCGAGCGCCATGCTGACCGTAGTCAACCAGATCGTCGTCCAAGCTCCCTGAATGAGCTGAGGATTGCTGAGGAAGGAAAAGAAGGCATCCCAGGACCACATGGCTCTCGCCCTTCGCTGGTTACTTCGCGCTGATCGCGCCGGTGGTCACCTTGAGGTCGCCGGTGTAGGGCGTGACGCCGTATTTCTTGAACAACGTGGCCAAGTAGCCTTTGTCGCGCAGGGTGTTGAGCGCGCCCGCGACCGCGTCGGCGGTCTTCTGCTTGCCGAAACCGAGGGCGAGCGGCGCGGGGTTCATGCCCTTTACCGCCGTCTCGAAGCGGCCGTCCTTCTGGTAGTAGCTGGTGACCGACTCGACGATGGCCACGCCTTCGACCTGGCCCGCGGACAGTGCCTGGTAGGCGTCGGCGGTGGTGGTGAAGGTGCGGATGGTGACCTGCGGCTTCCCGGCGGTTTTCAGCTTCTTGTTGAGCGCGGTGAGGGTGTCGAACTCGTAGCCCGGCGCCTCCACGGCGATGGCCTTGCCGGACAGGTCGTCCTCGGAGGTGATCTTCTTCGGGTTGCCCTTGGCGACAGAGACGGAGACGCCCTGGATCTCGTACGGGACGAGCGTGACGGTCTCGGCCCGCTCCGGTGTGTAGAACATGCCGGTGTCGATCATGTCCCAGCGTCCGGACTGCACGCCGGGGATCTGCGCGTCGAAGGGGATGTTGACGAACTTCGGGGTGAGACAGAGGAGTTTGGCTATCTCGTTGCCAAGATCCACCCGCATGCCGACGATCTTTTTGGAGGCGTCCAGGTACTGCATGGGCGGCAGGGTCGCGTTGGTCGAAATCGTCAACGTGCCCGCCTTGACCAGGTCCGACTTGCCCACCTTGGGCGTGCAGCCGGTCGGGGCCGCGGCGGCGGACGACGAGGACGAGTCCTCGCTGCCGCAGGCCGCCACGGTCAGAAGCAGGGCGGCGGAGGAGGCCGCGATGAGAAGTCTGCGCACGGTCGGTTCACCTTTTTCCGGTGCTGGTGGAACAGGGATGCAGCCCGGCCTCGTCGAGCGCCGCGGACAGGCTGAGCAGCGCGGACGGGTCCTCCAGGGGGAGCAGCGGGGGCGTACGTGCCCCCGGGCTGCCCGAGCAGCCGCATGGCGGCTTTGAGCTGCGAGGTGGGTGAGGCGAACCGCGAGCTGTAGTCGTCGTTGACGAGCAGGTTCACAAGCCGTTCGTAGCGTGCGGACCATTCCCGGGCCCGGTCGAGGTCACCGGCCCAGTAGGCCTCATAGAAGGGGACGGCGAAGAGGGCGCCGAGGCCGCCGCCGTCGATGTTTCCGGCGCCGCCGAACTCGGCCATGACGGCCATGCCCCGGCGGTGGATGAAGCGGCCGAAGACCTGGACCTTCCCGGCCAGGGCGGCGCAGGTGTCCGCGACCTTCAGCTCGTCGCCGGAGCTGTCCTTGACGGCCACCACGGTGTCGAGATCGGCCAGCTTGGCCAGGGTGTCGACCGTGATGTCGACGGCGGTGCCGCGCGGCCAGTTGTAGACCATGAGCGGCAGGTCGACCGCCCGGGCGAGGGTGGCGTAGAAAGCGTGGATCTCGTCCTGACTCGGATGGACGTAGGGCGGCGGGGTAGTGAGGATGCCGTCCGCGCCGATCGAGCGGGCGTGCTCGCCGTATCGCGCGGACTCGTCCGCGGTGTACGCGCCGCAGCCGATCACCACCGGTATCTGTCCGGAGAGTTCGGTGACCGCGATCTCGGCCACCCGGCGGCGCTCGTCGGGGGTCTGCGAGAACCACTCGCCGGTCGTGCCGTTCACCAGGACCCCGTGTACGCCGTGTTCCGCGTACAGCCGCAGCAGTTCGCGCCAGGCGCTCTGGTCGAGCGAGCCGTCGGCGGCGAACGGCGTGGGTGCTGCTGGCCAGTAGCCGCGCCAGGAGACGGCACCCGTGGGGGTCATGGTGAGCTCCAATCGAGTATCTGTCCCTTTATGACGCCTTCAGGGCGCCATCTTGTGGGATCGATTGCACAGAACCGTCGCAGCCAGCTCGTGCGAGGTCAACCTAGGATTGGCCTGAAATTGTCGGAGAAACGTAAGTTTTACGCCACTGACTTCAAGGTGTCTGACATGATGACGCCCATCGACTCAGGGTGTGGAGAGTCGTATGGGATCGATTGCATGATCGGAGGTGGACCGGTGGCGGTCACCTTGGACCAGGTGGCGGACGCGGCGGGGGTCTCCAAGAGCACGGCCTCGCGAGTGCTGAGCGGCTCCAGCCGGGTCAGCGACCGGACGAAGCGGGCGGTGCAGTCCGCGGCGGAACGCCTCGGCTACCGCCCGAACCGGATCGCCAGCGGACTGCGTACGCGGCGCAGCAACCTCATAGGGCTAGTGATCACCAACCTGGTGAACGCCTCCTTCCACACCATCACCGGGGTGCTCCAGCAGCGGCTGGACGAGTGCGGCTACCAGGTGCTGCTGTGTGTCACCGACTCCGACCCGGTGCGTGAACGCCGTTACCTGGACATGCTGTTGGACCACCGCGTCGACGGCCTGATCATCGTGGCACCGGTGACAACACCGCGACGGTCCGGCAGGTGAGCGCGGCCGGCATCCCCGTGGTCAACCTGATGCGCACACCTGACGGCGCTCCCGGTGACTCCGTGATGGCCGGCGACCGGGAAGGCGCCGAACTGGCCGCCCAGCACCTGCTCGGCCTCGGACACCGGCGCATCGCCTTCATCGGCGGCCCGCCGAGCGTCGACTCCGGACGCGACCGTTACGTAGGATTCGCCGCCGCCCTGACCGCCGCCGGACTCGAACCCGACCCCACGCTCTGCGCGCGTGGCCCGTACACCGTGCCGTTCGGCGCGGAGGCGGTCATGCGGGTGATGGCCGCGGACGACCCGCCCACCGCGTTGTACAGCGCCAACCACGAAGCGACGTTCGGGGCGCTCGGAGCCCTGGTGCAGCTCGGCGTCCGGGTGCCGGAGCAGCTCTCTCTCGTGTGCCACGAGGAGGCGCCCTGGTTTCCGTACTGGCACCCGCCGATCACCGTCGTCGACAACGGCGCCCGCGACCTCGGCGAACTCGCCGCGGAGCAACTCCTGCGCCGCATCGACAGCCGCCCCGACAATGGCGACCCCGGCCCGGAGGGCGTCGGCCGGCTCATCCGCGTCGGCTCCCGACTGGAGGTACGCAGCTCGACCACGGCCCCGCGTCGGCCGGGGTGATGGCCGGTTCCCCGGTCAGCCGACCTGTCGTCGACATCCACCTCCCGCACAAGCTCGTCCGCCAACGCGAGCACCCCGCCCAACACGCCGCCGCAGTGCTCGACACCAGCGCCGCAGCAGTCAGGCACCTGCTCGACCAGCATCCCGCTCCCGCGATCCCGGTGACGAAAACCCAGGCCAGAGCCGCCGGCAGAGCCTTCAACAGGGCGATGGAAGACCTGCCCGAGGCTGAACTGACCCGTCTCTACCTCGACGAACACCTCTCTCTTCAACAGATCGCCGACCTCACCGGCATCTCCCCGCGGCCTGCTCACCCGACTCGCCGGTGAGTAGGGAATCCCCTTGCGAAGCAGCGGTCTCCGGGACTACAAGCGCCACGCGGAGGTCGAGGCGAACTGGCTCTTCGAGCAGTACGTTCACCGCCGGAGGACTCTGCGAGACCTCGCCCGCGAGAAGGGCATGAGCCCGGCGCACATGAACCGCTGGGCGAACACCCACAACATCCCACTGCGGCGAAGCCTCCCACAATGCCACCCTCCGGGCGGCGGAGCACGCCACACAAGCGCCGGCCTTCCTCCGTGAGGCCCTGAACAGCACATATGCATGGGACCGGCTGGAGCGGTTCATCGCCGCACTGTCCCACGACACCATGCGGAAAGCAGCCCAAGCCCTCGGCATCAGCCAGTCCACCCTGGTCACCCAGATCAACCGGCTCGAGCAGGACCTCGGCCGGCCCCTGATCGGACGAGCTCAGCGAGGCCAGCCCATGCGTCGCACCGCGGTCGGCACCAACGTCCCCAGACAGCACAACTAGGGCGTGTGTCGAAAGACCGGTTCTGGCGAGCCCGCGTGGGATTGCACGACTTCCGTTGTCAGGCATCTCCTGACGATGTAATGTCACGCCTGCCGCCGTCAGGAAATGCCTGACACGGAAGGGGAGGTGATCGGATGTCGCCCGCAGTAAAAGAATCCGTGATCGCAGCGTGCTCGTTCTGCCAGAAGCGGAACACCGAGGTGGGTACGCTCGTGGCCGGACCGGGAGTGTTTATCTGTGATGAGTGCGTGACTCTCTGCTCGACGGTGATCGAGGGGAAGCCCGCGGAGGGCGGACCGCAACTTGCCCCCTGGGACCAGGTGACGAGTCCCGAGGTGGTGCTGGCGAGTCTGCCACTGATCGCAGCTGCGGGGGCACAGGTCGAGCGAAACCTCGCTCAATGGGTGCTCAAGGCGCGTGCGCTGGGAGTGACCTGGGCGCGCATCGGGGAGACTCTGGGGATGACCCGCCAGTCCGCGTGGGAGCGTTTCTCCGGCGAGGAATAGGGCTATCGAATGCGCTGGTCATAGCCACTCGTTGATGGCCGCGACGAGGGCGGTCGCCTGGTAGCGGACCGCCAACTTGTCATACCGTGTGGCCACTGCCCGGTGTCTCTTGAGGCGATTGATGCCGCACTCGACCGCATGCCTCGCGCGGTAGTCAACGGGGTCGAACTTCGGCGGCCGACCACCGTGAGAGCCCCGCTTCTTGCGGTTTTGCGCCTGGTCGGCCTTGTCCGGGATGGTGCAGCGGATGCTACGCCGCCGGAGGTAGGCGCGGTTCGCGCGGGAGGCGTACGCCCTGTCCGAAAAGGACTTGTGGCGGCCCGCAACGTTGAACCAGCGGTTCCGACCAACACCCTAGGGGGGATTGGCAGATCTCTCATCGGTCGAACTCTTACGAAACACTGACATCGTTTCCCGCCGGGCGGAAGGCCGGCAACGGATCACGTCACAAGAGGCCCAGCAATCGACGAGGAACCGCATCAGCTCCCTTCGGCGGTTGCGCCGGTTACGACGGGTCCCGTGCCCAGCCCCCTGGGGCACCGGCACTGGGGCTGTTTCGCGGCCCGTCCATGAGATTGTCCAGCTCGTGAACGAGTCTTGAACGATCAATGACGGCAGCCCTCCCCTGCGCCGGGCGAAGCGGTGCTGGAGGTACTTCGGTCGAGGATCGGGAGCGGGCAGCAGGACGACGAGTACCCGGACGAGGACACGGTTCCTATTGGTGAGGCGTTGCGGCTCGTGGAGCACATCGTCGGAACGGGATCCTGGCCGGCGGACGCGCGATGGGTGGGTGATCGTTGACAGGGGTTATCGCCGGACCCGCTTGGCCACGCCTCGTGGGAGTCACACGCCAAGCGGAGTTCGGCCTCAGCCGCGCGCCTCACCGGCCCTGGACGTTGCCCGCCATCCACGGCGCCGTCGCTGCCGACACCGAGACGTCTCGTACGCGAGAAACCGTGCTTGGGCCGCCATCACCTTCATGACCAGACGCCTCGCCCGGGAAGGCGCTACCCCCAAGCCGGCCAAGAAAACCCGTGTCGGCCGACAGCTGACCGGCCATCAGGGCCAATCTTCCGGATCTTGCGGGGCTCGCGACGCGTTGATCGCCTGAAGACAGACCCAGTCCTTCGAGGAACCAGCCTGCGCGGGTCGGCGTGCCCCCAGAAGCCAGCAAGATCGACTCCAATGGAGGCTGCCCATGACCGGCACGGCCGCCCGCTATCTCTATGCATGCCCAGCCGCGGGAGACGCGGATTCACTTCGGCCTGGATCTCGTCGACGAAGGAGCGAAGCACACTGCCGTACTTCGCCAGCGGTCGGCAGGCTGCCCGGGTGTCGGCTGATCTCGCGGGTCAGATCGCAGGCGCCCACCATCCGCCGGAGCATCGGCGAAGGCACCGACGGATGGACGTTCGACGGCGCCTCGTACTCCATCGAACCCAGGTGAGATGCGTCGCTGACGGCCAGTGCGTGCGGACACACGCTGCACCCACACCGTGCGCAGAACACCGACGGCGGGCACCTGACGCAGCCATGCCGGCGTCGTCGGTGCGAAAGCCGCTTCGAGGAGGCGGTATCCGTCGGCTGCGATCTGCTGGGCGAGCTCGCGGCGTCCCTGCTCGTCGGTTGGCAGCCGGTAGGCGTCGACCCGTGTCCCGTAGCGGTCCTGCCAGTCAGGGGCAATCCACGCGCGCATCCAGTCCGGCGCCGCCGCGGCGAGCGCCTCCAGCGCGGCCCGCAGCGTCTCCCCGACGAACTCCAGGCGGTTGAGGGTCCGGACCGCAGCCAGGACATGTGTGGAGTCGGTGCGCTGCCGCCGCCGGCGGCAACCGGCCCCATGTCGGCCAGCCGTCCCAGGAGCAGGTCCAAGATCCTGCCCTCCAGGCCGTGTGCCAGGAGACTGTCCCGGAAGCCGGTCAATACGGTGTGGTCGAAGCCGGGATCGGTCAGCTCCAGGCCGAGCAGGTACTTCACATCGATCCTGGCCCGCACCGCGTGCGCGGCCTGGCGGTCGGTGAGGTTCTCGGCGAACTGCAGGATACTGACCAAAGCCAGCCGACCAGGGGAGATACCGGGACGCCCCCGGACTCCGAAGGCTTCCCGGAACTCCTCGTCCGAGAACAGCGGGCCGAGGGCATCCCGGATCCGCGTGGCCAAGCAGCCCTTGGGAAACGCCGCTTGGGCCACCTCGCGCTGTTCCGGCGGGGACATCCGCCCCCGAGCCCGCTTGCATAGACACCGTTCCACCCCCGTTCCACGGCCGGACGTCCTGTTCACGCCCGTATGCCACCGCTCACCACACACTTCAGTGGCGCGGTCATCCCGATTCTCCTCACAGGGCACTGGAAGATGCCCTTCCGTGCGCGGACGCGCCGGGGCGTTCACTCACGCCGTCACGCCGGCAGTCGCGGAACCCCGGCGAGGAGGTGGCGGGTGTACGGATGCTCGGGGCACCCAGGACCTGGGAGGTGTCGCCCTGCTCGACGATGCGGCCGCGCTCCAGGACGGCGGTGCGTTCGCAGAGCGAGGCGACGACCGACAGATCGTGGGAGACCATGACGAGCGTGAGGCCCTGCTCCCGCTTCAGCTCGTTCAGCAGGTCGACGACCTTGACCCGGGTCGTGATGTCGAGTGCGCTGACGGGTTCGTCGGCGAGCAGCACCCGCGGGTCGCACACGGTCGCGCGGGCTATCGCGATGCGCTGACGCTGTCCGCCGGAGAACTCGTGCGGATAGCGCTCCGCGGCATCGGCCGGCAGTCCGACCCGTTCCAGGGCTTCGGCCACCTTGGGCCCGGCCGTGCGCTTGGTGGCGATACCTAGGGAGCGCAGTGGCTCGGACACGATGCCGTTCACCCGCTGTCGCGGGTCGAGCGATGAGTACGGGTCCTGAAAGACACACTGGACGCTGCGCCGGAACCGCCGCACCTGGTCGCGGTCGCGGAGCTTCAGTTCCTCCCCGTCGAAGCGCACCGTGCCCGAGGTGGGCCGGGCGAGCCCGAGCAGCAGACGCAGCAGCGTCGTCTTTCCGGCGCCGGACTCGCCGACGAGGGCGAGGCTGTGCCCGGCCTCGACGGCCAGCGAGACGTCCTCGACGACGGGCTGGGCGCCGGCCCGGTAGCGCAGGGCGGTTTCGCTCAGTTCCAGTACGGCGGTCATCGCGGGCTCCTGAGGTCGAGGGCGGACTCCAGCGTGCGCGCGCTGTCCACCAGCGCCTTGGTGTAGGGCGCGCGCGGGGCCCGCACGATCTCGCGGATGTCGCCCTCCTCCACGGCACGGCCGTCCTTCATCACCAGGGCACGGTCAGTGACCTTCGCGACGACCGCGAGGTCGTGGCTGATGAAGAGGACCGCCATGTCCCGTTCGCGTACCAGGGTGTCGATCAAGTCGAGCATCTCGGCCTGCACGGACACGTCGAGCGCGGTGGTCGGCTCGTCCGCGATGAGCAGCTTCGGGTCACAGGCCAGCGCCATGGCGAGGGCGACGCGCTGACGCTGTCCGCCGGAGATCTCGTGCGGGAAAGAGCGGGCGATGCGTTCGGGCTCGGGCAGCCGTACCTGCTCCAGTGCGGCCACGACAGCGCGTTTCAGCGCGGAGCCCCGCAACCGGCGCCGTGTGCCGAGCGGTTCGGCGACCTGCCTGCCGACGCGCATCAGCGGGTCGAGGGCGGTGAGGGGCTCCTGGAAGACGATGGCGGCGTCACGGCCGCGTACGCCCGTCAGCTGCCTGTCGCTCGCGCCCACGACCTGGGTGCCGGCGAGTTCGACGCTGCCCGCCGCGGCCATGCCTTCGGGCAGTAGGCCGAGGAGGGCGAGCGCGGTCAGTGATTTGCCGGACCCCGACTCGCCGATGAGACCGAGTCGTTCCCCCGGGGCGATGGTCAACGAGATGTCATCGACGAGGACGCGTCGGTCCGTGCCCTGGATGGTGAGGCCGCGTACGTCGAGGATGTTCATCAGCGCCTCCCCCGGGCCGCCGGGTCGAGAGTGTCGCGCAGACCGTCGGCGATCAGGTTGACACCGATGACGAGCATCACGAGCAGGATGCCCGGGGCGAGCGCGCCCGCCGGGGCGGTGGTGAAGGTGGCCTGCGCTTCCTGCAGCATGCGCCCCCATGAGGCATTGGGCGGCGGTGCTCCCAGGCCGAGGTAGGACAGACCGGCCTCGGCCAGGATCGCGAGCCCGAACTGGAGGGCCAGGTTCACCACGAGCGTGGGCCAGATGTTGGGCAGCACATGCCCGGCCACGATGCGCGGCCAGGAGGTGCCCGAGGTGCGTGCGGCCGTGATGTAGTCCTGCGCCAGGACCCGTTTGACCAGGATGCGCACCAGCCGTCCCACGACCGCGCTCTGTGCGAGGCCGATGGCCAGGACGGCGGACGCCAGGGTGGCCGAGCGGGCGGCGACCACGAGCATCGCGAGGAGCAGGGTAGGGAAGGCGATGAGGATGTCGAGGAGCGCGGCGAGCGTGTCGTCGAGCCAGCCGCGGGTGAACGCGGCCAGGACGCCCAGGGTGATGCCGATGGCGGCCGCGATGAGGACCGATCCCAGGCCCGCTTCGAAGGCGATCCGGGAGCCGGTCATCAGCTGGGTGAACAGATCGCGGCCGAGCTTGTCGGTCCCCAGGAGATGGCCCCCGCCGGGGCCCGCGAGCCGTCCACCGGAGGTGTCGTCGGGAGCGTACGGCACCCACAGGAGCGAGACGAGGGCGAGCAGGGCGATCAGTCCGGCCGTCACACATCCGGCGATCAGCGTGGCCGAGTGCCTGGTGGACGGGCGGCTCATCGGGCACCTCCCGAGAGCCTGCCCCGCAGGCGCGGATCGATGATCCGCTGGAGGATGTCGGCGGCGAAGCCGATGAGCAGCACCGCGAGCGTGGAGACGAACAGCACGCCCTGGATGACGGGGTAGTCGTGCTGTGCGATGCCCGTCGCGAGCAGGGAGCCGAGGCCGGGCAGTGCGTACACGGACTCCACGACGACCGCGCCGAGCAGCGTGGACGCCAGCTCGATGCCGAGGATGGAGATCACCGGTACGGCGGCGTTGCGCAGTCCGTGCCGCCACATGGCCCGCCCGAACGACGAGCCCAGGGCCCGGGCGGTGCGCAGATAGTCGCTCCCCAGCACGTCGAGCGTGGCCGACCTGACGTACCGGATCAGCGAGGCGCTCATGACGAGCGCGATGGTGGCGACCGGCAGCACGAGGGAGCGCATCGCCTCGGCGGGCTCCGCCCAGCCGTCCTGGGGGAAACCACCGGCGGGAAGCCAGCCGCCGTTCAGCGCGAAGACGGCGATCAGGACCATGCCCAGCCAGAACACCGGGACGGCGATGCCCAGCTGGGAGACCCCGTTGAGCAGCGCGCCGTACCAGGTCCGCCGCTTGTACGCGGCGAGGAATCCGGCCGGTACGGCGATGAGCACCGCCAGGACGAACGCGGCGAGGGTGAGCGGGACCGTCACCCTCAGCCGCGCGCCGACCTCGGGCCCGACCGGGAGCGAGCTGATGAAGGACGTGCCCAGGTCGCCACTGGCCAACTGCCCGATCCAGTGGGCGAATTGCTCGGGCAGGGGTCTGTCGGAGCCGATGGAGTGCCGGGCGGCCGCGATCTGCTCGGGGGCGGCGCCCACCGAGGTGAGCGCGTTGGCGGGGTCGCCCGGCAACAGGCGCAGCAGCACGAACAGCACCACGCTCGCGAGCGCCAGCGACACCAGCAGGAAGGCGAGGCGGCGCAGGATGTACCGGGCCATCAGCCCTTCTTGATGTCGTAGGCGTAGAACTGGGAGTTCAGGCCGTTCACCGGATAGCCGGACAGCTTGCTGTTGGCCACGACGATTTGCGGGTACAGGTACAGCCAGTCGCTGGCCGCGTCCTCGGCGGTCTTACGGTTGACCTTCTTCAGCAGCCGGGTCTGCTCGGCCGTGGTGGACGCCTGCTCGGCCTGATCGACCCACTGGGTGACCTGCTTGTTGTCATAACCCCAGTAGAAATTGGGGTCGCCGTACCAGACCAGGTCACGGTCGTTGACGTGTTCCTGGAGCGTGGCCGTGAAGTCGCGGTTCTGGTAGACCTTCGTGTACCACTGGTCCGGCGTGATCGTGTTGATCTTGACGGTGACGCCGACCTTGGCGAGCTGCGACTTGATGAAGGTGGCCGCTATCGGGTGCGGGTCGTAGTTGGGGGTCTCCAGGGTGAAGGTGAAACCCTTCTTGTATCCCGCCTCGGCGAGCAGTCTCTTGGCGCGGGCGGGGTCGTACGCGTTGACCTTGGTGAGGTCCTCGTACCACGGGTCGGTGGGCGGCACCATGGAGCCGATGAGCTTGCCGTAGCCGCCCCAGACGGACTCCAGCAGCTTCTTGTCGTCGATGGCCGAGGAGACGGCCTGGCGGACCTTGACGTCCGTGAACGGCTTGGCCTTGTCGTTGAAGGCGAGCAACAGCTTGGTGGTGGAATTGCCGTCGCTGACCTTGTAGTTCTGGTTGTTCTTGAACTGGTCGAGGGCGTCGGGCGACTGCTCGCTGGTGACCACGTCGACGGCCCCCGTCAGCAGCGCGTTGTTCAGCGCCGTGGCGTCCTTGTAGTAGTGGAAGACCGCCTGCTTGTTGCGGGCCGCGCCGCCCCAGTAGCCCGCGAACCGGTCGAGGGCGAGGGCGGAGCCGCGGGTCCACTTGCGCAGCCGGTACGGGCCCGTGCCGTCCTCGCTCGTCTTGAGGTTCTTCGCCTGGGAGTTGACGATCCAGACGTAGGAGAGGTTGTAGACGAAGGAGATCGACTTCTTCGACAGCCGGACGCGCACCGTGCGCGCGTCCGGTGTCGCGATGGACTTGACGACCTCGAGATTGCTCTTGCGCGCGGACTGCGAGTCCTTCGCGAGCACCTTCTCCAGGCTGTACTTCACATCCTCGCTGGTGAGCTTCTTTCCGCTGTGGAACGTCACTCCGTCGCGCAGGGTGAAGGTGTACGTGAGCCCGTCGGGGCTGACCTTGTAGTCCTTCGCGAGCAGCTTCTCGACCTTGCCGGTGTCGGTGAGCTTGAACAGCCCTTCGTAGACATTGCCGTTCAGCGCCTCGGTGACGCCCTGACCGCCGCCCGCGGTGTTGTCGAGGTTCTGCGGTTCGTAGAGCGAGCCGATATTGACGGTGGCGTTCTTGTCGTACGCCCCGCCCGCGGCGCCGCTTCCGCCGGCGCCACCGCCGCAGGCGGTCAGGGTCAGGCCGAGGAGGGCGGCACCGCTGTACAGGGATATCTTCGTGATGTTCATGAGGGGAACGCTTTCGTGCTGCGAGAGGGAAGTCGCGGGGTGATCAGTGCTGCGCCGGGAAGCCGTCGCGGAAGACGGGCCGCTTCTCACCGGCCCGGACGGGCAGGTGGAACCGGTTCTGCCGCGGCGGCATCGGACAGTTGTACTGGTCGGAGAAGCCGCAGGGCGGCACGAAAGCACGGTTGAAGTCAAGGCGGACCCTGCCCTCGCCGGTGTGGGTGACGAAGAGGAAGCGTCCGGCGCCGTAGGTGCTCTCCCCGTTGGTGGGGTCGCCGAAGACCAGCAGCAGCGTGCCGTCGTCGTCGAAGGCGCTCAGCGTGTAGTCATGGCCGTCCACGGTGAGCGAGATGTCCCCCGGCACGACGAGGTCACGGGTGCCGCCATTGTCCCGGATGTGCTCGAACGCGACCCGCCTGGCGCCCGGAACCGGCGTATACGAAGCCTCCAGGACCCACGCCGGGTCGTACGGGAAGACCTCGATGCGCTCGAAGTTCCGGATCGCCGGTGACCGGGCGTCCCAGAAGCGCAGGCCGTGCTCGGGGCGACCGGTGACGAGGTCGGTGCGCTCGAGCGTGGTGACCGTCACACCTTCCGGTGCTCCGGCGCGGGCCACGTCGAGATCGGGGCGCTCACCGGCGGGAAACCAGCGGGTCTCGACGAGGGCGAGGTTTCCCGTGGGTGAGGTCACCGAGCGACGGCGCTCGATGCGCCACGCCTCCCACTCCCCGGCGGGGTCGAGGGTCGGCTGATCCAGGGCGGCGTGGGACACGGCTTCACTCATTCACGTAGACAATCGCTGCCTGTCACGCCTCGAAGTATCACGCTGCGTGAAGTTAAACCCAAAGAGATTTCTTTATCTTCCATAAGCCGCACTATGTCAAGTTGCTCCCGGATACCGAGACGAAAGCGAAACCACAGGTCATCCCAGGCTTGGTGACCCGGCGCAGGGGGGAGCGGGTGAGCCAGGAGGCTCGGCAGGGCCGAGGTCCGTTACTGAACGTTGCCCTGTCGGGAGCCGGGGAACGCTACCCCCACCGAGGCCCGCGGCCGTGCGTGATCGGATGATCTGAACGAACCGCCTGGCCAGGGCTCATCCGGCGTCCACAGGCGAAGTTTCTCCGGGTTGCGGACCACCCAGATCCGGGTGGCGCGGCCGCCGGAGGCGCCGAACGCGGCCACCGTCACGGTGACGCCCGCGTGCTGGGCGACCAGGCCGGGCGCGCCGGCCACCGAACGTTCCAGGAGCCGAAGCCCGGGGGCTTTGTCGGCGATCGCGACCATGCACTGGGCGATGCGCGCCCCTCCCTCGACCGGACGCAGGGCGGTGCCGACCAGGCCGCCGCCGTCGGCGGTCATGACGGCCTCGGGATCGAGTAGGCCCACGAGAGCCGCGATGTCCTCGGCCTCCCACGCCTCCTTGACGTGCCGCACCACCTGGGCCTGCTCTGCCGCTGTCGCGGCCACCGGGACGCGCGCGGCACGCACCCGCCGCCGGGCCGAGCTCGCCTGCTCCCGGCAGGCCTCCGGGGTGCGGCCGACGATCCCGGCGATCTCGGAGAAGGGGTAGCGGAACACGTCGTGCAGTACGAACGCGACCCGCTCGGCGGGCGTCATCGATTCCAGGACGACGAGGCCGGCCATGGTCACCGACTCGTCCAGAGTGATCTGGTCGGCCGGGTCGGCGGCGTCGGTGCCGCGCCCGCCGATCCACTCCCCGCGGTCGGGCAGCGGCTCGGGAAGCCATGCGCCGACGTAGCGCTCGCGCCGGGTCTGCGCCGAGCAGAGCACGTCCAGGCAGACGCGCCCGGTCACCGTCGTCAGCCAGGCACCGGGAGACATGATGGCCTCCCGCTTGCTCCGCGGCTGCGCGTACCAGCGGGCGTACGCCTCCTGTACGGCGTCCTCGGCCTCAGCCAGCGAGCCGAGCAACGGTAGGCCACATTGATCAGTTGGCGCCGCTCATCGGCGACCTCTGCCGCGCCCCACTCGGGTGCACCCCTTCGCATGACCACGCCGTGTCTGGGATGCGGCCTGCCGCTGGTAATGGCTGGTGCGCGACCGGGCTTGGTGGCGGCGTCGCCAGTCGGACCAGCCGAGCCGGTGGGCTGCGTCGTGGACGGGCTGGACGATGAGCGTGACGAACAGGCGCTGGATCTCGTTGCAGGACAGCGGGACCAGGTCGGCAGGTCCGGGACGGCGGGCGTGTTCGTCGGCACGGACGACGGCGAGGAAGGCGTGGGCGAGCATGGCGAGGGTGACCCAGCGGGTCCAGGAGGGGTAGCGGCGGACCTGGTGCTCATCCAGCCCGGCCAGCCTCTTCTCACTCTGGAAGGTTTCCTCCACCCGCCATCTGGATCCGGCGACCTGCACCAGCTCGCTCAGCGGCACCAGCCGGGGTGAGAAGCAGCGGTAGTAGGCGAGTTCGCCGGTGGCGCGGTTCCGGCGGATCAGTAGCTGGTGGTGGCCCGGGTCGGGGTCGGCCAGGTCGATGACCGCCCAGTCGTAGAAGCGGTGCCCCTTCGCGCCGTGTCCGGCCGGGAGCTTCTGCCAGGCCCGCTTCGGCAGCTTCGCCGACAGGGCCTCCGCGCGGAACTTCCCCGCGCCGGTGGAGACTTCGGCCGAGCAGGCCACCGCCAGGACGTAGCCGATGCCGTGTTCCTGCAGAGCCGTGCGGAGTTTCGGGTTGCCGCCGTAGACCTCGTCCCCGGTGACCCAGCCGACGTGGTGTCCGGCGTCCAGGAACCGTTCGATCATCGTGCGGGCCAGTTCCCGCTTGGTCGCGAAGACGGTGTCCTCGCCGTCTGTGACCATCCCATCGACGAACGGCACCAGGGCATCCTGCCCGCCCGGATCTGGGGCGACGGGGAGCCAGAGGGCGTACGCCGACGGGCCGCGGCCGAGATCGGGAACACGGCGCGGGCCGCGGCCGCCTTCGGCGTCGACACGGTCGTCGGTTTCACCGGATCGTCGATCTGGCATCTGGTGGCGATGTTCCCGCCGGTACCGGAGCGGATGATCGAGCGCGGTTACGAGGACTTCGCGGAGCGCTGGAATCCGATCCTGGACGTGTTCGACGCCGAGGGCGTCCGCTTCGCCCACGAAGTCCATCGAGCGAGATCGCCTACGACTACTGGACCACCAAACGCGCCTTGGAGGCGGTGGACAACCGCCCGGCCTTCGGGCTCAACTTCGACCCCAGCCACTTCGTCTGGCAGGACCTGGACCCGGTCGGCTTCCTCTACGACTTCCGGGACCGGATCTACCACGTCGACTGCAAGGAGGCCCGCAAGCGTCTGGACGGGCGCAACGGGCGGCTCGGCTCCCATCTGCCCTGGGGTGACCCGCGGCGGGGTTGGGACTTCGTCTCCGCCGGGCACGGCGACGTCCCCTGGGAGGACGTGTTCCGGATGCTGCGCTCGATCCGCTGTGACGGGCCGATCTCCGTGGAGTGGGAGGACGTCGGCATGGACCGCCTCGTCGGTGCGCCGCAGGCACTCGCCCATCTGAAGCGATTCGACTTCGACCCGCCTTCGGCATCCTTCGACGCCGCCTTCGGAGGCAGCGACAACTAGACGCTCCGCCGGGCTGGTCCGGGCTGCCCGGACACGGCTTTGTCCTGACTCGGGAAGAAGTTTGCCGTCTTCGTTGCGCAAGGGGTTCCGGTCAAGGACGAACAAGACTACGGTCCCTTCTGCACAGGGACCACACAGTGGTTCGAGACTGACGGCGCGTTCAGGTCGCGCGGCGCGCCGCTTGTTTGACCGGCCTACGGAGGACGGCCCGATACCGCGCAGGGCCGAGAACTCTCAGGTACCCCGCATTTCTCACCGGCGGCCCGTTGCCGCCCACTCACACGCCGTCACCGCGCCAACCACGGAGCAGCCCTCCTCGGTCGCGGCCGAAGCCGCCCCAATGCCGGCGGTGGGCGGGAGGCCCCCGAGTCCCCACCCACCGTCCTCCAACCACATCGGAACATCGACATGGCAGGGAGGCAGCCCGTGAGCAACGACGGGAACGCATCGGAGCCCCGCATCGGCGGGCGGACCGCACGCACCGGTGTCTGGTTCGTCGCAGCCCGCGGATCGGTTGCCGCCACCGCCGTCGCCGGGATGCGCGGCGATCACCGCCGGACTGCAGCCGCCGACCGGCATGGTCACCGAGACTCCGCCGTACGACGGCACAGGCCTGCCGCCCCCGTGGCCCGCAACAAGCTCGGCATGCGCTACCGGCTCGCCGTCTCATCCCTTGACGCCTCACCCCTACGCGGCAGCCACGGCCGCCTCCCCACGAGCGACGAAGAAGGTCCGCTCGTCCTGGTCTCCACCCCCCCCGCAGTATCCGGCCGCGTAGCGGCCACCGAGGTGAAGTCCCTGCTCCTGCGGCTCGCCGGACTCTCCTGAGGCGGTAGCCGTCGGGCACCTGCAGTACTGCGACAACGAAAGAGAGAACCACTGTGACCGCGTTCAACGACGAAGCCGTCACCGGCGACGCCCTGCGTCGCGCACTCGGCGTCAGCCGCCGCCGTTTCCTCAGCACCTGCACGGCGGCCACCGCCGCGGCGGTGGCCGCCCCCGTCTTCGGCGCCGCGCCCGCTCTGGCGCAGGACGGAGCGGAAGCCGCCGGCCATGACGGTGGGCGTTCCGCTCTGGTCCCGCCGCACAAGCGCGGCATCATCCTCTACACCGTGCGTGACGCGATCGGCCGTGACCCGTTGGCCTCCGATCTGCCCTCCGGTTTCCGTGAGGTGTTCAAGCAGCTGTCGCGCTACGGCTACCGCCAGGTGGAGTTCGCCGGCTACGGTCAGCACGCCAACGCGCCGGGCGGCGCCGATCTGGGTACCGTCCAGGGCGCGAAGCTGCTGCGCTCCTGGCTCGACGAGTACGGCCTGCGGGCGCAGGGCAGCCACGGCTTCATCCCCTCGTCCTGGCCGCTGACCCCGTCCGACCTGGACACCTTCAAGCGCTTCCTGGAGATCGCCAACATCCTTGGCATGGAGCACATGGGGACCGGCGGTGACCCCACCAACACCCCCTACCGGGCCGACTGGGACGTCGCCGCGCAGAAGTGGAACACCCTGGGCGCCATCGCCCGCCGTGAAGGCATCAAGCTCTACACCCACAACCACGACAGTGCCTACGACTTCCTGCTCGACGGCGGCCCGCTCGACGCCCAGGGCCGGCTGACCCGCAGCTCCGGTATCCGGAAGCTGGAGTACTTCCTGAAGGCGACGGACCGCAAGAGCGTCTATCTGGAGCTGGACGTCTTCTGGGCGCACGTGGCCCAGTACAAGTTCCACACGTACACCGCCCACGACGGCTCGCAGCGTGAGAGTGTCTTCGATCCGGCCGGACTCGTGGTCCGCAACACCAATCGCTTCCCGCTCTTCCACGCGAAGGACGGCGTGGTCAATCCGCAGAGCGGCCTGGGCTACGACATGGTGCCCTTTGGCACAGGCGACATCGACTACCGGACGTTCTTCACCCGGGTGGGTGCGAAGAACTACCACAACCCGATGGTCGAGCAGGACACCGCACCGAGCGCGAGCGTTCCCGGTCAGTCCCTGGAGTACGCCCGGGTCGGCTACAACAACCTCGCGGCCCTGCGCGCCCGTAGCTGACGCGGCGCCATACCCCATGCCCGCCCATCCGCCTGGCTATCACCCTCTGGCCGAACCAAAGGAGTTCTGAGTGCGCAACAGACGGATCGTCACACTCGTGGGGGCGGCTGCGTTGGCCGGAGCCGTCGGGCTCCTGCCCCTCTCCGTAGCCCAAGCCGCCCCATCAGACCCCGTGCCGCCGGCTTCGTCGGACTTCCAGAAGGTCACCCTCAACGACCGCCCGGGCGAGCCCATGGCCCTGGCGGTCCTGCCCGACCGGCGGGTGCTGCACACGGCGCGTACGGGAGAGGTCCGCATCCACGACCCCAAGAGCGGCGTGAACTTCCTCGCCGCCGACATGAAGAAGAGCCCCGCCGGGCTCTACCAGCACGACGAAGAAGGCGTGCAGGGCATCGCCGTCGACCCCGGATTCGCCAAGAACCACTGGGTCTACCTCTACTACTCGCCCCGCCTCGACACCCCCATGGACGACCCGGCCACCCCGGGCGTCAACGAAGGGGACGCACCGCAGTCCGGCACGGCCGAGGACTTCGCCAAGTACAAGGGCGTCACACGGCTGTCGCGGTTCAAGCTCGTGGGCGACAAGCTCGACTACGGCACCGAGCAGAAGATCATCGACGTGCCGGCCGACCGCGGCCTCTGCTGCCACGTCGGCGGCAAGATCGACTTCGACCACAAGGGCAACCTGTTCCTGTCGACCGGCGACGACACCAATCCGTTTTCCTCCGACGGCTACGCCCCGCTCGACGACCGACCCGACCGCAACCCGGCCTACGACGCGCGGCGCACCGCGGGCAGCACCAACGACCTGCGCGGAAAGGTCCTGCGCATCAAGGCCAAGCGCGACGGCGGCTACGCGATACCGGACGGCAACCTCTTCGCGCCGGGCACCCCGAAGACCCGTCCGGAGATCTACGCCATGGGTCTGCGCAACCCGTTCCGCTTCGGGGTGGACGACAAGACGGGCGAGGTCTACGTCGGCGACTACTCACCCGACGCCAAAACCGCCAGTCCCGACCGCGGCCCCGTCGGCCAGGGGCGCTGGATGGTCATCGACCGCCCCGCCAACTACGGCTGGCCGTTCTGCGTGACTCAGGACGACCCGTACCAGGACTACGACTTCGCCACCAAGACCTCCAGCGGCGCGTTCAACTGCGCCAAGCCGGTCAACGACTCGCGCCACAACACCGGCCGGAGCGTGCTGCCCCCGGTCACGGACGCGGAGATCGTCTACGGCTACGACGCCTCCCGACGTTCCCCGAGCTCGGCACGGGCGGCATCGGCCCCATGGGCGGCCCGGCGTACCGCTACGACCAGCGGAACAAGGCCCAGAACCGCTGGCCCCAGTACTTCGACGGCAAGCCGCTCTTCTACGAGTGGACCCGCGACCAGATGAAGGCCATCACCCTCGGCAAGAAGAACGAGGTCCAGAAGATCGAGGACGCGATCCCCTCGATCAAAACGGACGGCCCGATCGACGCCGAATTCGGCCCGGACGGCGCGCTGTACGTCCTCGAGTACGGCACCGGGTACTTCGCGGAACTGCCCGAGGCCCAGCTCTCCCGCATCGACTTCACTCGGGGCAACCGCACCCCGGAGCCCAAGGTCGCCGCGGACGTGGTCAACGGCACCAGCCCGCTGACGGTCCAGCTCTCCAGCGCCGGCACGAAGGACGCCGACGGTGACGCCCTCCGCTACGCGTGGGACTTCGACGCCGACGGCACCGTGGACTCCAGGGAGGCGAACCCGAAGCACACGTTCACCAAGAACGGCGTCTACGACGCCACGCTGAAGGTCACCGACAGCACCGGGCGCTCGGCCTCCGCGTCCGTTCCCGTCGTCGTCGGCAACAAGGCGCCGGTCGTCTCACTCACCACCGACCCGGCTCCGCACGGCGGCACGGCGTTCCACTGGGGCGACACGGTCACCTGGCAGGTCACCGTCACCGATGACCAGCCGGTGGACTGCTCGAAGGTCAGCGTCTCGTTCATCCTCGGCCACGACTCGCACGGCCACCCGCTGTCGACGAGCAACGGCTGCTCCGGATCGTTCAAGACGTTCGTGGACGGCGGTCACTCCGGTTCGGACAACCTCAAGGCGGTCTTCAACGCCACCTACACGGACACGCCCCCGGACGGCCTGCCGTCCCTCTCGGGCAGCGCCGAGGTCGCCCTGACCCCGGCCGACTGACCGGCACGCGGGGACACCGCGGCGGGGCGCCATCCGGGCTGCCCCGTTGCGGTGGCACTGCGACCCGATTCTCAGAGGTCCACAGACGCGATACCCCTGGGCAGTATTGGATGTAGCCGCTCCGGGCCTTACGGTTCTCCGGCCGTGAGGCCCGCAGCGTTTTGCCGCGCGGGCAGGTGGTCCAACAACCGAGGGCAGTCGGCCCCGGACCGCGATGCCCAGTTCCGCTACCCCAAGGGATCAGGCCCGCGAGCGACGCACGTATGACGCACGAGGCTCCCGCACGTCGGACCCGTGGGTGCTGTCGCCCGCCGCGTCCTACGTCAACGGGGCCGTCCTCACCGTCGACGGCGGGGTGACCACGGTCGGTGTCGGCGGTGCCGCCTTCGACTACCGGATCGAGGCGCGCACCCCGCGTCTGTAGCGGACTACCGGACAGGCCCGCTCCACAGGAGGCTGGGCCTGGACGGAGCCCCATCGGAAGCCGTGCTCGTCGCCGGGGATTCGATGCCGGCGGCTACCCCAGGTCGAAGGTGTTGGGCAGCCCCAGCCGATAGCGCACTTCGTCGATCCGCTTCAGGGGCTCCATCTCCGGCGGCCGGAACAACTCCCAGATGTGACACCGCTCGGCGCCCGAATTGTCCGCGTCCAGGAGTGCGTTGACGGCACGTCGCGCGGACTCGTTGGCGCCCTCCATGGTCGCCAGGTCCACATCCGTACGGACGTAGTCACCCGCGAGGAAGAAGTTCGGCACCGCTGTCCTCGCCGACGGGCGGTTGTAGAGGGTGCCGGTGGGGTGGATGAGGAGCTGTTCGCGGTTCTGTGGATCGGGGCCGCCGAGGCCCGTCACCGCCGGGTCCATGAACCAGCCGAGCCGGTCATCGTCCCTGAGCGCCGTCTTGCCGGAGTCGTTCAGCCCGTCCTTCAGCTGGGCCCACAGTTCGGTGACGATCTCGTCCTTGGTGCACTCACGGGCCGTCTTGCCGTACAGGATGCCGGGCTTGTCCCACTCGGAGATGATCGCGGACAGGCACTCGTGGGCCCGCCCGTCCCCGTAGTCGCGTGAGAAGTCCCGTACGTCCCAGAACTGTGTCTGGCCGATTCCGGTGACCGCCCACGGGGAGTCGAGACAGTTGATGTGGCCGTGCACGACGGGGGTGGGCGTGCGCAGGTAGAACATCACGCCGGTCATCCAGTCCGTCTTCAGCGCGTCGCACCGCCCGAGCTGCGGGTCGGCGGCCCGCAGGGCCGGGCCCCAGGTCACGCGCGCGTGCTCGACCGGGAGGGCGGAGATGTAATGGTCGGCGGTGATGGTGCGCTGCCGGCCGCCGTCGCGAGCCGCCACCCGTACGCCGGTCACCCGACCGCCGTCGTACACCACCTCCCGGACCTCGGTGCCGAGCACGAACTCGACGCTCAGGGAGCGCAGATGCCGCTCCCAGGGGTCGATCCACGCCTCGCTGGTCGGGGCGTTCAGCACCCGGTCGATGTCCGCGTCGCCGTCCATGCCGCGGCCGAGCAGGCCCCACAGGATGAGGGCCTCGATGATGACGCGGCCGACGGTGCGCGTGGAGGCGATCTCGGCGCGGGTGGCGACGAGGTTGCGGGTCTGGCCGATGCCGAGAAGCACCTGGTACTCGCGGCTCATCTCGCCGGCCCGGATGAAGTCCCACCATGGGACCTTTTCCCACTGCCCCTCGCGGCGGGCGTCGCAACTAGTGAGGTGGACCAGGAGGCGGCCGGCGAAGTAGGCGGCCTCGTCGCCGGGCAGGTGAGTGGCGAGATCCAGCACCGACAGGATCTGGTCGCGGATCCAGGACGGGGTGAGGTCGCCGGGGGCGGGTGGGGTGGTGGCCCGGCGGAGCGGGAAGTGCAGATCCGGGCGGCCCGAGCCGCGCGCGAACAACTCCTCCGTACCACCGCGGAGGTTGCCGTGGACGCCGTTCGCGTTGCCCGGGAAGGGGATGCGGCGCATGGTGTCCGGCAGATTCCGGTAGAAGCCGGGGAAGAAACGGAAGCCGTGCTCGCCGGGAAGCGGCTTGCGGCCGCCCGTTCCGGTCCCGGGGACGTCCATTGAGCGGGCCTTGCCGCCGAGGGCGTCGTAGTACTCGTAGACCGTGACCTCGTAGCCGCGTTCGGCGAGTTCGTGGGCGGCGCTGAGGCCGGAGACTCCACCGCCGAGGACCGCGACGCGTTTGCCGGAGGAGGCCGCGGCCGCGCTGCCGGCGGCCCCCAAGGCGCCGACCGTTCCCCCGCCGACGACTCCGGCGACGGCGCCCCCGGTCGCCGTCAGGAAGCGTCTGCGGCTGTGTCCGTTGTGCCCTTGGGACTGCTGCGCGTTGTTCATCGCCATGAACAACGGAGGGTAGGGAAGGGCGCCGGAGGCCGGAAGCCCCTATGTCCTGTCACCCACAGCATCCTCACAAACACAAGGAGACAGCGATGCCGGGCGGGTACGGGGGTCGACCTCCTGGCCGACTGCCCCTGGATATCAAGCACGACGTCCATTGCTCCGTGCCGCGCCGGTCAGCGAGCACGTGCGGGTGGTGCCCGGGGCGCCGGCCTCGGCGAGGGTGATGTGCCGGCCGGGCCGGAACTCCGGCAGCGGACCGCCGTCGCCCGGACGGAGCAGCTCCCGGATGTCCTCGGTCACGTCGTCGGCCGACTCCACGACGAACTCGTGCGGCCCGGCCCATGTCGCGGTCGATATCCGACGGACGTCACAGGGTGTCGAGCGCATCGGTACCGAGCCGCTGATCGGATCGTGCGAGGTGCCGTCGATGAGCGGGTTGTAGTTCTGTCCGCCGCCTGCCAGCGGCGCCGATCCGGGTAGTGCGAGATCGGGAGCGCTCTGCCACCACCCGGACCCGGCGACCACCGTGTCGGAGTGCAGGCCGGGGTCGACCCGGGCACCGCACGACGGCGTTGCGCGTCGTGATCTCCACCAGGTCACCCTCGGCGATGCCCCGGTCTGCGGCAGCCTGCTCGCCGATGTCGACGAGGGGTTCGGGGAAGCGCTTGCGCAGTGACGACAGCCCGCGGTGCTGGCTGTGGCGGAAGTAGCCGTTCCTGGCGCAGCTCAAGGTGAGTGACAAGTCCGGGTCGGTGGCTGGTCCGGCGGATGTGGGCACCGGGGAGTAGCCGTGGTCTCGCAGCCGCTGTGAGTACAGCTCCACCCGCTCGGTCGGTGTCGCGAATGTGGTGACCTGCCCATCGGGCGCGGTCTCGGCGTACTTCCGGTACGGTGTCGGCAGCGGCACGTCCACGCCGCCGGGGGCCGCGCGGAGCTCGTCCACGGTCAGGCCGAGGGGCTCGAGCTGATGGTTCCACGCCGCCTGGATGTCACCGCCGAAGAACTCGTCTCCAAGACCCAGCCGGTCGGCGAGGCCGAAGACGATGCCGAGGTCGGAGCGGGACTCGCCGAGCGGGTCGAGCATGCGGGGGCGCAGCTGCACGCGCTGCTGGGCACGGTGCGAGACCTCGAAGCCCGCTCGCAGACCTTCTCGCTCCCAGGGAGTATTGGCGGGCAGGAGGATGTCGGCGAACCGCGCCGTGGGATTCTCGAACAGATCGATGTGCGCGCCGAATTCGGGCCGCCGCAGGGCCTCGGCCGTGCGCACCGGATCGGGCCGGGAGAGCAGCAGGTTCCCGCCGAAGGAGACCAGGGCCCGCACCCGGTACGGATCCCCGTCGATGATCGACCTGCACAGGGCCCGTGCGGTGACCCAGCCGGATGCCCGGGGGCCCCAGAGGGTGCTCGTCGAGACCCAACGCCTTCGCCGCCTGCTCGGGTGTCGGCGGCAGGGCCACCCTGGCGAGCGATTGCTGCGGCAGGACGACGTTCCCACCGGGCGCGTCGTAGCAGCCGGTGAGCGCGTACAGGGCGGCGATGGCGTGTTCGGTCTGTGTCGCGTCGGCGTGCTGGCCGACTCCGGTCCAGGTCGCGGTAGCTGACCGAGCGTGCGGTGGCCAGGTCGTCCGCGAACGCGATGAGTGTGCCGGGGTCCCCCCGTGCCGCCGACCTCGCCCCTGACGGTTGGCACGGCGACGGCCGGCAGTGCGGGGCGCGAAAGCGGCTACAGGTCGGCGAATGGTGGGCAGATGTATGTGACGGCGACGAGTTGCAGACGGGGGAGTGGCAGGACCAGCATGAACCCGTCGTCCAGGACCGAAAGGCGTCGCACACCGCCTGCGGCTCCCGGCCTCGGGCCGTCTCCGATGGCCGTGATGTCGATGCCCATCTCGGCCAGGTCCACGAGCTGCCCGGCGAGCCGCTCCACCTCCGCGACCACGCGTTCGGACAGCCCCTTCGCCACGTGCTCGTAGTCGGGCTCGTACTCCCAGCGCCACCCCTGTCCGGCGTCTTCGTTCACCCGGCGGTCCGCCTGTCGATCCCGGCCTCGGCCGCTGCCTCCGCGTGGATGGCCGCCACCTCGGCGGCGATGGCACGTCCCTCGGCCAGATCCTCCACCTGCCCTGCTCGGGCCTCCAACTCGCTCAGTCGCGCCGCCCGCGCCGGAACGCGCTCGATCGCCACCGTGAGCGCCCACCGCCTCAGGAACCGGCGCATGGGGGCAGCGTCGACCTGGCTGCGGGCCGCCTCCACCGCTGCCGTCCGCTCGGCGTCGAACACGGCCACCTGGTTCGGCGCGATCTGCACCACAGCCGCGCGCAGGTCCTCCGCCGTGGTATTGGGCTGCGGAATCAGGGCTTCGTGCCCGTCCGCTGCTGCCTCGCTCATGCCGCCACGCTTCCAGCGCTCCCGGCGGGAGCCGCGGTGATCCGCAGCTCGACGCGCCCCTCGGCATACTCCCTCAGCAGGACCTCACACAGCAGTCCGAACCCGGGGTCGCCTCCTCGACGCGCCTGCTCCTGAATCTTCCACCTGGCCTCCGCCCTCTCGCACACGCTCTCATCGAGGTAGACGCGGCACCCGCCCCGCTCCACCGTGCCGAACGTGCTGCCGGCCGGCACGGGCGCGCCGAGCGACCCTTCGGCGTACGCCGCCAGAAGTGCTTCGAGGACCCGCGAGCGGGCGCGGGCCAGGCCGTTGCCCTCGGCGCGCTGCTTCACCCGCCGCTTCCACAGGTCCATGTCCATCCAGACCAGACGGCCAACGCGCGCCGTGCTGTCGGCGGCTCTCACGTTTCCTCCATCGGGGGCCAGCCACGGTGTATATCATCAAGACTAGACTTTCAAAGTCTAGCAATCAACGCTCCGGGAGCGTAGGGCCTCCGATGCCGTGAGAAGTGGCCTCGGGGCGCGACCTGCCCAACCACAGGCGGCTACCAGGTCCGGCCGAAGCCGCCTGTCCACCGAACGGTGTGGAGGGGCGCTGAATCGGGGTCGCGCCGTCGAACCGCCCTGCTCCTCCTCTGGAACCACGGCATCCCCCGTTACCTTTTTCGTGGCCTCGCAATGGGGTTCCCGGCCTCCGGGCCCGGCATGACTGTTGCCCCCTGTCGACGGCGCTTGGGCGTCCATGATCCGGGGTGGTCCTACGTTGTTGATGGGTCGGATGGGCTGTCGTACGGTCCGGAGGATTCACTGGCTCCGGGTATGGCTTGGGGGTGGTTGCCTGTGATGGCTCCTTGTGACACCTGGCCGCCCGGGGCCGTACGACGACTCGACCACTGATGAGGAGCTGCGGGCCCACGGGTATCGCTGAGTAGTGGTCAATGACGAGCCGGAACTGCTGAGCCTTGTCGGCTGCGTGCTCGAGCTCGGCGAGGATGTGGTGTGGGCGGTCGACGTCGCCGACGGCATGGCTTGCCTGCTGGTCAATCTCCTGCTCAACCATGGGCAGACGATCGTCTGTCTGCCCGGCCTTGCCGTGAACCGGGCCTCCGTCGGCTACCGCGGCCTGGGCAAGACGGATGCGAAGGACGCCCGGGTCATCGCAGATCAGGCACGTATGCGCCGTGACCTGCACCGTCTCGCTCCCGAAAGTGACCTGGCCGCCGAACTGCGGGTCATGACCGACCGGTGGGCCGAGTCCGGCTGGGTCGGTGGTGGCCACGACCAGTCGGCAGGGTGAGTCGGGTCCGTAGCCGCCCAGGCGGGCGTCGGCGGCTCACCAGGTCTCGGTGTGCCCGTCGCGGACGTGACGCTCCACGGGTGTCCGCTCGCCGGGACTCTCGGCTTCCCGCCAGGCCAGGCTGTGAGCGGCCTCGCTGGGGGTGCGGCTGGTCGGCCGGAGCCCAGGTGCCGCGGTGCGGCTTGAGCGCGACCATGTAGGCCAGTCCGGCCTCGCGCAGTGCGAGGTACCAGTCGTCGCTGGCTTAAATCTCGGGCCTCGAACGGCGTCTCGTACTTGTTCACTTGCGCTGGCAACTGCTGTACGGTGAGGCGGCCTTACTCGATCATCTGCGCGCTGGAGGCGGGCCGCAGCTCGTGGACCGCACCACTGGACGCACTGCGTCTGGCGCCGGGCGACGACGCCGCCGCACAGGTCGAACAGGTCGGCATCCGCCGGCTGGCCCTGGGAAGACGCCTACGTCGCATGGCGAACTGCCAAGGGCTTTACCGACGGCGACCGACACGGCTGGTGCCGACGTTCAAGGAATCATGGCACCCCCTCGGGGATCGTCGCCGGTGCGGCTGAGTCCCAAGACCCATGGGGTCCGCGGATGCCCACCCGCGATGCTTCACTCCTGGGCGAGTAATGCGCGGAGTGGGGTATTGGCCCGCTTGGGATTGGCGATCAGCAGGGCGAGCAGGATGCACAGGGCCACCAGCGGCAGGCTCAAGGCGGTCAGCCACATGGGTACCGTGACCGGGGGGAGCACACCGCTCTGCAAAGCCTGGGCGTCGAGCATCGGCCTGATGGACAGAAGACCGACGGGCATCGCGACCGCCCAGGCGGCGAACGCGACCAGCAGGGACTCGAGAACGATCTGTCTGCCGACCAGTTTCGCGGTGGCCCTCGTCAGCCGGGTCAGCGCCAGTGCGTGTTGTCGCTCCCTGAGACCCGACGCGAGCGTGGTGGCACCGACCAGCACGGCGAGCACGAACATCACCCACGCGACCGCCTCGAAGGCGCTCACCAGCCGCGCCACGATGGAAGCGAAGATGGTGCGCAGTTGGTGTTGGGTGAGTACCACTGCCCTGGGGTGGTGTGTGCCGAAGAGGTTCTCGATCGACCGCTTGACCTTGGCGGCGTCGGCGCCTGGGCGCAGTGCGACGTAGAACGCGTAGGAACCGGAGCTCGCCGTCACTTCGTGGTAGAGCCGTGACCCGGCGATGATCATCCCGCCGTCCGATGCCGAGTCGTCGACCACGGCCTTGACCGTGACCGTTCGGTGGCCTGTGGGCAGCGGCATCCGCACGGTGCTGCCAACGGACATGTGCCGGGTCCGCGCGAAGTTCGACGAGATCGCGATCTCGTCCCTCCCCAACCTGGTCAGAAAGTCCCGGGAACCTCGGCTCACCCGCAGGTCGGTGAGGGTTTCGCACGGTCTTGTCGCCCCCCAGCTCCACATCTGGACGCGCCGGTCGCCGATACCGACGTTGGAGTAGGAGTAGGAGCATGTCGCGTCCACACCGTCCACCGACCGCAACTCCTCCTCGAAGGAGGCGGGAAACATCTCGTTCTGGAGGTTGTGACCGACGCGGGCCGCCTGGACGTAGAGCTGTGCGGGCGTCCATCGTTCGACCGAGGCCCCGACCGTTTCCTTGATGCTGCCGGCCACGCCCGCCATGCACAGGGCCATCATGATGGCCACCGCGAAGGCCACGCTCAGTGTCGCGTTGCGCCGCCACGCGACCTGCAGTTGCCGTCCGGCGAGCATACGGACCGCACGCGGTTCGCCGCTGCGCAGCAAGCCGCCGATGGCGACCGGCAGGACGATGCTGACCAGCGCCGCGCCACCCAGTAAGGGAAGTAGCGCCGCCATCCGGATTTCTTCCGGAGCGATGAGTACGATGCCCCAGCCCAGGACGACGAAGGCCATTCCGGCCAGCAACGGGGATCTGGCTCCGCCGGCCCGGGGCACGGACTCGTCCCGTCCGGTCACCGCGTCGATCGGAGCGATCTTGACGAAGTGGCGCAATCCGGAGAGCCAGGCCGCGCCGAACATCAGCAGCGCCGCGACAAAGGATCCGGTGACGGGCGTTCGCCAGAGCACCCCTGGGGCCACTGCCTGCTGAGTCAGTTCGGTGATCTGCTTGGTGAAGGAACTCATCCGGATGCCGACCAGGACGCCGAGGGCCGCGCTGATCGCATAACTCGCCAGCAGTACCGGGACCATCACTGCGGCCGAGCCGAGCATCAGGTCCTTTGTGCGCACTCCGACGAGTCGCATCCTCGCCAGGGTGGGCCGCGCGTCGTTCAGCGCGAGCCGCTAGGCGAGGTGGAGCACGACGGCTGCGGTGACCACCGCGATCACCACGAACATCGCCAGAATGATCAGCGCAGTCCGGAACTGCTTGTCATAACCGGAGAAGAGCTTGGTGGGGCTCATCACTCCTCCGGAGCCGTCCGCGGCCTCCCGGGCGGCGGTCCGAACGGCGGCGGGGTCAAGCTGAGCTTTTGCTTAATCCCCCGGCTTCGAACGGCGTCCCGTACTCGATCAACCGGTAGGGATTCGCCTGACATGGACACGGCCTTCAGCTGATCCTGTGCTCCGACCAAGGACGCACTGACCAGTACAAAGGCCGTGAGGGAACTAGTTTGCTGCACCACGAGGCCATGCGAGGGCCGTTCGCGGTGGCATCACACTTCCGGGACGACTTCCTCGATTGCCTGACCGTCCGCAGGGACGTGCTGTCCGAGCTGACCGACGCGCTGTTGTGCAAGGACGGGCCGGTGACCGCACCAGTGGACCTGACCTTGACGGCCGAGCACCGGCGCGGGCACAGCGCGATGTACGACGGCCTCAACCAGGGCCGAGTCGATACCGACCGGCTGCGGCCGACGCCGGCCGGCCTGACCCAGCCCCGGTTCCCCGACGGGCGTCTGGTGCTGGCGGCGGATGTATCTCCGTGGCTGCGGTCGGACTCGCCGTGCTCGCCGGAACGGCTGTTCTGCCACCTCTACGGCCGGGCGAAGATCGCCTCGCAGTGCATTCCCGGGCCGGCCGTACTCGTTCGTCGCGGTGCTGGAGATGGGCGCCACGTCCTGGACCCAGCTCCTGGACGCCGTCCGGCTCGGCCCGGCCGACCACGCCACCGCAGTCACCGCCGTCCAGCTCCCCGATGTCGTCGACGCAGGCCAGTGGTAGCCCGGCGAGCCGGACATCCTGATCGTGACCGACGCCGGCTACGACGTCACCCGCCTGGCCTGGGTCCTGCGCGACCTTCCGGTCGAGCTGGTCGGCCGCATCCGCGGCGACCGCGTGATGCGGTTACCGAAGCCGCCGCGGCTGCCCGAGGACGAACGGTCGGCCGCCCAAGCACGGGCCAAAGTTCCGCTTCGCCAAGCCGCAGACATGGCCCCAGCCAGCGGTCACCACCCGCACCGCCACCGCGAACTGCGGCAATCCAGCGCTTCCACGGCAATGACCAGCGCACCGTCATCGGGATCAACTTCACCCGCTCCGCGACGCGTTGCGACGTATTGACACTGGCCGCAGCAGCTGGAACTCTCCATGAGATCCATCTGTGACATCGTTGTCTCCATTGAAACCGAGGCGCTGATGTTCGTTAACGTTGTCAGCGCCCTAGGTGCGCCTGCGGGGACCTCATGCCGACACCGCCCTTCGTCCGACGACGCACCGCCCGACGGAACGCTGCGCGAACGGCATCGGGGGGCCCTGGATGTGACGGCCCAGGGCCACGGCGCCTTCAAGGTCTCCAACCGCTGATGACACCGAGACGCCGACGGTGCCGGGAGGACCGGTTACCGGGCATCCTCACGCCCCGCGGGCGGTACCCGTCGTCGCCCGCCCGCTTTCCCGGTGCTCCGCCCCCTCCCGAAAGGCAGTACGTTGACTGGCAGAACTCGCAGAACTCGCAGAACTCGCGGAATAGGCACCTTCTCCGTCGCGCTGTCCGCCGCCCTGCTGCTCGGCTTCCCGCCCGCCTCCGTGGCGGCCGACGCCGCGAGCGCACCGAAAGCCCCCACGGTCGTACCCGACTACGGCACGGCCGAGTCCGGCAATCCGATCGTCGACGGCTGGTATGCCGATCCCGACATCGCGGTCTACGACGGCCGGTACTGGATCTATCCGACCACGTCCCAGGAGTACGACCAGCAGACGTATCTGAACGCGTTCTCCTCGACCGACATGGTCCACTGGACCGAACACCCAAAGGTCCTCGACATCGCCGACATCCCCTGGGCCAGACGTGCCCTCTGGGCGCCCGCGCCGGTCGAGCGGAACGGCAAGTACTACCTGTACTTCGCGGCCAACGACATCCAGAACAACTCCGAGCTCGGCGGCATCGGGGTGGCCGTCGCCGATCGCCCCGAAGGCCCTTACAAGGACGCTCTCGGCAAACCCCTCATCTCGCAGTTCCACAATGGGGCCCAGCCCATCGACCAGGACGTCTTCATCGACGACAACGGCCAGGCGTACATGTACTACGGCGGCTGGCACCACGCCAACGTCGTCAAGCTCAACCCGGACATGACCAGCCTCGGCACCTTCGCCGAGGGCACCACCTACAAGGAGATCACCCCGGAGAACTACACCGAGGGCTCCTTCATGTTCAAACGGAACGGCAAGTACTACTTGATGTGGTCCGAGGGAGGCTGGACCGGCCCGGACTACTCCGTCTCTTACGCCATGTCCGACTCGCCCACCGGCCCCTTCAAGAAGATCGACAAGGTGCTCGGGCAGGACCCCGCCGTCGCCCGCGGCTCGGGCCACAACTCGGTCGTCAACGTGCCCGGTACCGACATCTGGTACATCGTGTACCACCGCCGCCCGCTCAGCGACACCGAAGGCAACCATCGCCAACTCGCCTACGACCGGATGTACTTCAACGAGGACGGCACCATCAGGCCGGTCACCATGAAGGTCCACGACGACTTCGGCGACGACAACGCCGTGGGATGGCGCACCTACGGCGACGCCCATTGGTCGGCGACACGCGGGGCGTACTCCGCCGCGGGGTCCGGCGGGCTGGCGCTGCAGGACACCAACTTCTCGGACCTCGTCTACGAAGCCGACCTCACGCTCATGCACGGCCGCAGCGCGTCCGGGCTCACCTTCCGCGTCACGGAGCCCGGCACCGGAAGTGAGGGCTTCCGCGGCTACTACGCCGTCCTCACCACCAAGGGCCTGGTCCTGGGCAAGTCCACCGGCGACGAGCGAATGGAATTGGCCCGCGCTCGGTTCCGTGTGGCGGTCGGCAAGACCCACCATGTGAAGATCGAGGCCATCGGCTCGTCGATCAAGGTCTACGTCGATGGCATGGCGGAGCCCAGGCTCAGCGTGACGGACACGAGCTTCGCCTCGGGAGCCAACGGTGTGCGGGCGGGCCTGCGCGGGGCCGATACCGCGGCGGACGGCGCGGCAGCCGGCCGGCCCCTCGCCCGCTTCGATAATGTCTGGATCCGGTCGAACGTCTACAGCTTCGAGGCGGCCGGCGCACCGAACCGCTTCGTCCGGCACTACGAGAGCCGCGGCCGGGTCGACCCGAACGTCACACCGTACGCCGACATGCGGTGGAAAGTCGTTCCGGGACTGGCGGACCCGGCCGCGGTGTCCCTGGAATCGGCCAACTATCCCGGCCACTACTTGCGGCGGAAGGGCAACGGCGTGTGGAGCGACGCGCTCACCGACGACGACGCCTTCCGCGCCGATGCGACCTGGCGGCGGGTGCCGGGACTGTCCGACCCGTCTTTGACGTCCTTCGAGTCCTACGCCGCCCCGGGGCAGCACCTGAGCCACCGTGCATCGCTCCTGCGCGTCGGGCGCGTCGCCGCCGAAGACCGGCCGGACGCCACGTTCCGGGCCTGGTGAACGCGCCCTGGCCCTGCGCGGAGCCCCGGCACCTGCCGCGGTAGCGCGGGGCGGTCACCGCCCCGCGCCGGCGCCGAGGCTCTGGTCGACCAGGGCTTCAAGACCCAGGTCGTCGCGCGCCTGACCGACTCTCCCCGCGGGTCGAGCTGAGCCTGCGGCACGCGGCGGACTTCACCGGTCTGTCGCCGAGATCGCACGACACCGTCGTGATCAACTCCGTCGCGCAGTACTTCCCCGACGCTGCCTACCGCCAGTTTCCCCTCTGCCCGGGCACGCACCTCTTGCGCCGGGGCGGCGTCCTGGGCCCTGTGCAATTCCACTGCGCCGTGGAAAACTTCCAGCAACGCATTGTTCCGCAGATCGCCCAGAAACACCGTGCCGCCGTCGCGGGTGGTCTCGATGGCGCCTTCCCGCACCGGGAGCCACGACACGGAGATGAACTACTTCCGCTACGACGCGATCCTGTACGTCGGACCACCGGCGGTCGGCACACCTGTGGCGGAGCCCGTACGGGGGCAGTGGACGTCCGCTGACGAACTGGAGGCAGTGCTCGCGGACCAACGGCCGGACGCGATGGTCGTCGCCGGGGTTCCGAACCGCAGGGTCGCCGCGCAGGTGCCCGCTTGGCACAGGATCCTGGAGGGAGCCGGGACGGCGGGAACCCTGCGAACCGAGTCGGCCCGTGTTGTCGAGGGGGTTGATCCCGAATTCTTCCCGGAGTGGGCCGAGCGCTGGCGGTACGAGGCCGGGGTCGGCTGGTGGCTGGATGACGGCGGCTCAGGCACGTACGACGTGGTGTGCGCCGTCGCGGCGCGCTGAACGGGGTGCCCAACTCCACCCTGCTGGGGAAGGGGCGGCCGGGTGCAGGCCAGCCCGCCGACGCTCGGTGGTTCACCCCGTAAGTGAACCAGCCGTACAGCCATGGGTCGGCTGTCGTGGGACTGCGGGGCGACGAGTCGGTGACCGAAACGATCGTGGCCATATGGAGGCAGGCGCTGAAGCGGGAAGAGATCGCCCCGGACGCCAACTTCTTTGACACGAACGGGAATTCGCTGCTGTTGGTGCACATGCTGAAGGAGCTCCGGGCGACCGTGGGGCCTGAGCTCCAACTGGTGGATCTCTTCCAGCACATGACGGTGAACGGCCTCGCCGGGCAGTTGGAGAAGGGGACTGAGGAAATGGCCGAGAACGACATGAAATCGGCCGCAGAGCGGCGTCGTGCGATGCGGCGGCAGCGTGCCCGGCCCGCACGGCGCTTGGAAGGGAGGAATGTCATGAGGACGACGATGCGACGGTACGCCGGACCAGCCGATCTCCGTGCGATGCGGGACCTGACGCAACGGCTGTGGTCTTCCGCGAACACTCATCACGTGGGTGATCTGGCGTGGGGCCGCTTCATGCTCAGCCCCGAGGCGGCGGATTGGCCCATCGCCCTGTGGGAGGCGGACGGACGCGTCCCTGGCGTGGGCCTGGGCCGCGCTGCCCGACGACCTGCGGATGCAGGTGGACCCGGACTACCCAGAGCTGGCCCATGAGGTACTGGACTGGTTTGACGAGCTCGCCGCAGGCGGGCCCCGAGAGATCACTCTCCTTGAGGCGGAGACGGACCTGTGCGGCTTACTGCGGCGCCGGGGATACGAAGGGCAGGAGGGCGCGTCCTTCTTCGCCTATCACTCGCGCCCGTTGGCCGACCTGCCGGAACCGGAACTGCCGGCGGGTTTCGTCGCGCGTTCCGTGCGGGGGGCGGAAGACCTGGAACGGCGGGTTGCCGTGCACCAGGCCGCATGGAACTCCGTCCGGGTGACGACCGAGTCCTATCAGGTCGTCATGTCCTCCTGGCCGTACCGGCCCGAGCTGGACTGGGTCGTCGAGGACGTGGAAGGGCGTTTCGCGGCCAACTGCCTGATCTGGTACGACGACCGCAACGGCGTGGGGTTGATTGAACCGGTGGGCACAGATCCGCAATTCCGTCGGCGCGGACTGTCGCGGGCCGTCTGCCTCGCCGCTCTGCACGCCTTGCGCGACGTGGGCGCCAGCACTGCCATTGTCTACCCCCGCGGCGACGCTGCTTATCCGATCCCGCAAATCCTCTACCAGGGTATGGGGTTCCGGCCGTATGCACGTACTCGTACCTATCTGAAGGAGAACTGACCTTCCTTGGGCCCCGGACCCAAGTCGGCTGGTCGTCAGGGCAACCGAGTCAAAGATGATGGGTGGAAATTGCGGGCGAGATTGCTGCCTATCACGGCGAGCCCGGTGACGCCGATCTGAGGGAAGGGTGCCGGTTCGGGGATGTCGACAAGACGGGCGGTCGGCCGCGTTCTCGCGGCGCGGGAGCAGCAGAGGGGTGGCCAGGAGGAGGACGCCGGCGGCGGCGATGGCGGTACGGGGGCTGGTGGCGGCGGCCAGCAGACCCCACAGGGCGGTGACGGCCGCGATGGCGGCGCTGCTGCTGACCGACCACGCGGTCAGGGTGCGGGCGACCCGGCCGGGGTCGGTGTGGTCGAGCCGGGAGGGGGCCAGCAGGGAGTTGTACAGGGCGCAGCAGGTCACCAGGTCGAGTTGGACGGCGATGACCAGGACGATCCCGGGGACACGGGGATGGACGAACGCCAGCCCGACGGGCCAGCCCGCGCGCAGTGTCCCGGCGAACATGAAGGCATCCCGCGACCCCGATTGCGCGGTCAAGAAGGCCCGCGTCGAGCACCTCTACGCCATTGCCGACGGCGAGGTCATACCTGAGGAGGGCGAGCCAGAAGTCGTCTTCTGCATGGACGAGTTCGGGCTGCTCAACCTTCAGCCGCACTCCGGCCGCCAGTGGGCCGAGCGCGGTGGCAAGGGCAGGGACCCGGACCGCGAGCCACGCCCACGCCGCCGCGCGACCTACACCCGCCCGCACGGGGTGCGGCACCTGTTCGCCGCCTACGACCTGGTCGCCCATAGCGACTGAGGCCCCCGCCAGGGCATTGAGTGTCCTCTCGGCCGCTACTCGGTATCGGCCCGGCCGCGCTCGGTCTACAGGCTCTCGATGCGTTGGACGATCTGCCACATCGGGGTGCTGGCCCTGGCCACGACCACGAGCGTCTCACCGGTCTCACCCCAGGTGCGGTCCAAGCGGTCCAAGAGGTCAAGCGCTTGGTCCACGGCGGACGCGACATCTCCGTCGGCGCCCGAACGCAGCCAGGTGCGCGGTCCGTAGTTGTGCGCTGCGAGCTGGGACGGGCGCAGCCGAACAGATCAGTCACCGCACTGTTACAGTCCGCTTGCCCGAGTGCGGGGACACGACGGAAAACAGAATGAGGGGACCGGAGTTGCGCATACGACTGAGACGGATGATCGCGGCGATCGGGGTGGGGCTCGCGCTGGCCCTGACGCCGATCACGGGGACCGCGGTGGCGCAGGAGACGGGCACCATGGCCGTGACCGACATGGACTTCACCCCGTCCGTAGTGGACGCGACGCCTGGCGGCCAGACCGTCACGCTCCGCTGGACGATGACGGACACCACCCCAGAGACCGACGGCATGAGCGCGCGGGTCTACCTGCACCGCCAGGGCGCGACGGCCGGCACCTACCTGGGCGTGCCGCTGGTCGGGACCTATGACGTGGGCTCCTCTGGCCAGGACATCACCGTGGTGCCCGGTTCGACGCCTGAAGAGGCTACTTATGAGTGGACCCTGGCCGTTCCGCAGCACGCGGCCGGGACGTCGGTGACCTGGGCCGTTACCCGCTTACAGGCCTGGGATACCGAGGGCACCTCGCTGGACTGGGACGCCACCCGGCTGGGTGCTTTCCACAACACGTTCGAGGCGAAGACGCTCGCCGACACACAGGGCCCGACGTACGACGATCTCGAGGTGAACCACGAACGGGAGCCGTACGTCTACGTCGGCGAGGACTCGTCGAGCATGACCTACGATCTCGACGTGCAGGACCCCCAGGCCGGCATCTCCGGCGGCACCCTGACGGTGACCGGCCCCGGCGGGCAGCACCTGACCGGCTCGTTCGCGATCGATTGGACCTGGGACGCGGGGTACCAGGGGTGTGGCTACATCGAGTGGGGCCAGACGTACGCCGGGTCCTGCCGCGTGTCCGTGACCTTCCCCGCGCACGCGGCATCAGGCACGTGGACCGTCTCGCAGGTCAAGCTCACCGACAACGCGGG
The DNA here is from genome assembly GCA_005405945.1 of Streptomyces violaceusniger. Lineage (GTDB taxonomy): Bacteria > Actinomycetota > Actinomycetes > Streptomycetales > Streptomycetaceae > Streptomyces > Streptomyces violaceusniger. Next base: position 152,659 of record BJHW01000001.1, on the reverse strand, counting down.
CAACACCAGCACCTACAACAACCTCTCAGCCGCCCCCGTCCACGTCACCTCCAACGACGTGCTCTCCGCGGACGGTTTCACGGCGACGCCGAACCCGGTCGACACCTGGCACGGCGCCCGGACGATCAAGGTCGGTTTCCGGCCCCACGGAGACCAGGGCGAAGTCGCGTCGGCGGTCGTGAACTCCGGCAGTGGCAACGGCTGCCGGCAGACCTCCACCACGGCGACGACCGCGGCGGACGGGACCGTCTCGGTGAAGTACGACGTGCCGCGGGGGACCTTCACCTGCCACATCACCGGCGTGACCATCACGGACAACGCCGGGAACGTCGCCCTGTACGGCTCGGAGTTCGGCGCACCGGAGACCGGTCTGACGATCGCTTCGGCACCCGACACGGTGCTGCCCCAGATCGACCGGGCCACGCTCTCGCCCACCACCATCCCGGCAACGGACCACTTCACGGACCTCCGCCTCACCGTCAACGTCTCGGGCACCACCGCGGGTGTCAATGGCTATGACGTCTACCTGATCGACTCCTCGGGGCAGTGGATCCCGGCCGTGTTCGGCGGTACCTCACCGACCTTCAGTGGCCCGTTGACCCTCTCCTTCCCACTCCCCTCCGACGTGGCCCCCGGGACGTACACCATCGCCCTGCGCCTATCCGACCAGGCGCGCAAGTCCTCGTCCTTCGGTTTCCCGAACGGCACCCCGATGCCGGGTGGGCCGGTGACTTTGACGGTCACCTAAGGCCTGTCCGGCGGATCATGGCCGGAGCCATAACCGGATGGCTGCCAGGGTGACAGTGCCGTGGAAGACGTAGGCCCGCTTGTCGTACCTCGTGGCCAGGGCCCGGAAGTTCTTGAGTCGGTTGATGGTCCGCTCGACTTCGTTGCGGCGTTTGTAGAGCGCCTTGTCGAAGCTGGTGGGTCGGCCGCCCTTGCTGCCGCGGCGTCGGCGGTTGGCTCGCTGGTCCCTCGGCTCGGGGATGGTGTGCGTGATGTGCCGTCGTCGCAGGTAGCGGCGGTTACGGCGGGAAGAATAGGCCTTGTCGCCCCCCAGGTGGTCCGGCCGGGTTCGCGGATGGCCGCCACCGGCGCGGGCGACACGGACGCGTTCGAGCACCGGGATGAGCTGCGGGGCGTCGCCCCACTGGCCCGGCGTGATCAGCAGGGCCAGGGGGCGGCGTCCGCCTTCACCGGCGAGGTGGATCTTGCAGGTCAGCCCGCCCCGTGATCGTCCGAGACCCTCGTCGGAGCGGTGCTGCCGGGGCCTTGTTCTTTTTTCGGGACACGCGGTGCCTTCTTCCGGGCACCGGCAGCGTGCTGGTGAGCGCGGCAGGAGGTGGAGTCCACGCTCACCATGTTCCAGTCGATCCGGCCTCCCGCATCCGCGTCGGCCTGCACGCCTTGGAGGATACGGTCCCAGGTGCCGTCCGCCGACCAGCGTCTGTGCCGCTCATAGACGGTCTTCCAACTGCCGAACCGAGTCGGCAGGTCCCGCCACGGAACACCCGTGCGCTGACGGAAGAGGATGCCGTTGATCACCTTGCGGTGGCTCGCCCAACGCCCGCCCCGCTGCCCTGTCGCGGGCAGATGGGGCTTCAGACGAGCCCACTCCGCGTTCGTCAGATCACCTCGTCCCATGACCATGGAAACGGCCACGCGACCCACACCGCTCAATCAGTGATCCGCCGGACAGGCCTTAGGGCCAACATGTCAAACACGCCTTTGAGGTTGCCGGTACGACGGCGGGGTACGGCTCAGGTGATCTTGCCTGCGTCAGACCGAGCTCGCTGCGGCCCTATTGCCTGTTTCTGGCGTACTCCGGCTGCCCTCCAGCAAGAGCTGCGGGGCCGTTTGAGTTGTGGGAGCGTCTATGCGCTTGACGAATCGAGGGGGACCAGTGACTAACGAACCGCAGAGGCGGGACCGGTTACGTCTCGCGCGGCAACGGCCGGTGCCGAACCACGTCCGAGTACGGCTGCGTGAGGAACGCCCCGAGCCGCAGCCCGAGACTGGGGCCTCACGGGTACGGAGGGCTTGGCAACGCATACGGCGGGCCAGCTGGGCGCACGCCATCACGGTCATGGGGACAGCGCTCGCTGCCGTCGCAGCTATCGGAGGGCTTTGGGCCCAAGCCGTTGCCTCGTACTGGAGTCAGCAGACGGCAAAAGATCAGCTATCCCAGTCCAAGGAAGAAAGTGTTCGCCAGATGCGAGATCAAGCATCGAAAGTGACCTTCTGGGTCGAGCATCCGGCAGGGCGTCGAGAAAACGTGAAGCTCCATGTTCTGAACAGGTCGCCTGACCCGGTCTCCGAGGTTCAGATCGTGCTTCGCGTCTTTCGCAGAGACGTGGCCCCGACGGAGAACATCACCTCCCCGAAGGGGAGGAGGAAGAACTGTGGGTGCTGGACTTGGCCAACCTGGGCCCGTGCGCCGAGACCGTGTACCTGGCACCCAAGATGCGGTTGGAACAAATCCCCCGCAACCACATCGCGTCTCTGGATGAGTGGCCCAAGCTTTCCGATCAATTTTCCTGGAAAGTTGGGTCTATGTATTTCGTCGACAGCAGTGGGAGAGGTTGGATCCGTACGGCAAAAGGTCTAGATGAACGCTCATCATCCCCGGTTGGTGATCTGCTTACCAATATCATTTGGTGGAACGATGAGGAAGTGAACAAGGCTGGCCTGTGTGAGGGCGAGAGCAGGTAACGGAGCCCCCGGCGTCATGCGTACGTCATGTGGTGCGCTGACCAGGGGTGCCGGTTTCCTACTCGGGTGCTGGCCTCGGTGCCGGCCCCGCATTGCGGAGGTTGTACTCGATGAGTCCGGGTTGGTCGATGATGCCGGTGTAGCGCAGGGCCCCGCCGACGGACAGCCCGAACAAACCGCAGATGCGGCGAGGGTCGCCGCCGGTGGCCTCGGCCTCGTGGAGGAGGCGGTCCTCGCGGAGCCGGCGGGCGGACATGCCGAGCACGTCGTTGATCCAGACGTTGCTGACCGGCTCGACGCCGCAGCCGGTGGTCTGGGAGACGAACAGGTGAGGGTTGGCAGTGCGGGGCCAGCGGTGGTTTCGGTAGTCCAGGTAGGCCGCCACGCGGGTACGTACGGGCTCGGCGAGCAGGACAGGCCGGTTGGGCAGGAACAGGCGTCCGTCGCGCAGGTCAGTGGTCTTCAGCCCGCGCAGCTGCCCGGAGGTGAGCGCGTGGAAGATGATCAGGGCGGCCAGGGCAGCCCGCGGAGCCTCCCGGTCGTGGAGGACTGCCCGGAGGGCATGGACCTCGACGGGCAGTGGAATGGTGGGGGTCGGCATGCCGCAGAAGACACGGGCGGTGGGGTCGGTGAAGATGATCAGCCGGTTCTTCAGCGGCCGCAGGATGTGTCGCAGGCCCTGCAGCATGTCCACGCGCGGGGTGCCGCTGTCGGGCAGGACTGCGAGGACATCGTCACGGGTGACGGACCGGAGCGAGTCCTTGCCCTGGTCCGCCCAGGTTCGCAGGGCGGGAAGCGCGTGCGTCACCATCCGCTGAATCCACCGGGGCGGACGCGCTTGAACGCGCGGCGCGGTCGTGCTGCCGGACAACTTCAGCTCGAACCAGGCGGTGAGCTCGCCGAGCATCGGTTCGGGAAGGCCGGCGGTGCGCTCCCGAAACCAGAGGACGATGCCGGGGGTGCGGTCGTCGTCCAGCATGTCGAGCTGAGCCAGCAGCTTCAGCAGGGGTCTGACCGGAGGAAGCATGTCACGCAGCAACAGCACGTCGGACGCCCGGAACCGGGCGCCGGGCGTCTCCTGGATGCTCAGCAGGACACGCAGCCCGCGGTCCAGGCCGTAGGCGGTGCAGTACCCCAGCTCGTGGCGTTGCGCGTAGTCGTCGACCGCGGCCTTCAGCGCCGCTGCGACCTCGGGCGCCTCGATCTCGGGAAAGCCCCGCTCTTGGCCGCGCCGCAGATCCCGGCCGGACGGAGGGAACAGGACAAGCTGCTGGTGTTCTGCTGGCACCAGCGGGGGCGGAGACTGCGGGACCGGCTCGGGCCGACGCCGTGACCCCTTCGGGTTCAGCAGTTGTAGGCGCCGTTCGGCATCCGCGAAGAACAGCTGCTGCCCGTGCCGGTTCGCCCCTTCCAGGTCCAGGGCCTGGCGGCGGGGCCGAGCATCTGAGCCTGCTTCATGCACAGCCGGCACGCGCCGCTCTCGCCCAGGTGCAGGTCGCGCCCGCAGATCCGGCAGGGGCCGGTGGTCGGGTAGAGCCGACGCCAGGCACGGCACCCCACGCACATCCGGCCGTAGCGCCGCAGCATCCCCCAGCGAAGCAGTCCGGGCAGGACGCCGGACGCTCGGCTGACGAACCGCGGTAAGAATCACGGCACTTGAACGCCGTCCAGTAATCCTCGGTCGACCCGCACTGTCGACACGGAGGCGGGTCGCAGGGCTTCGGCCGGCATCGGTGGCAGTACTTCGCGCCCTGGCTCGACACGGGCCGCTGGCGGCACCGTGGGCACGTCCTCGGCGGCGCCATTACAGCGGAGGAAAGGTCCGGCCGCGGCCCAGCCGCGGCACCACCGACGCGGACCCGGCCGCGGCCCGCGGCTCGGCCTGTGGCCTCCTGGCCGCCGCCACTTCCGGCTCGTGCACGAGCAGTTCCGCCGTGGTGCACTGAAGCACCAGGCAGATGATGTCCAGGTCATCGAGCCGGACCGTCGTCGGCGTCCCCGTCCACAGCGCCGACATCTTGCCCGTGCTGATCTCCAGCCCGGCCTCCGCCAGGCGCCGGCGCATCTCGGTGGATTTCCAGATCCCCCGCTCGGCGGCCTTCATCCGCAAGTTCCAGCGCATATCCTCTCCCTCAGCCCAGGCCCAGCCGGGTCGCAACCCGCTGGTTCGCCGTCGCCCACGTCTGCTCGATGTGGTTCTCGTGTACGTGGATGTACCGGGTCGTCGTGGACAGCCATTCGTGGCCCCAAAGCTCCTGGACCGCCTTCAGATCGACGCCGTGCAGGTAGAGCGAGGACGCGCAGAAGTGCCGCAGTACGTGCGGTGTCAGACGCCCGGCCCACGCGGGCAGGAAGGCCGCCACCGCACCCTTCAGGCCCGACCGCAGCGCGTCGTCACCCGCCCGGAGGCAGAACCCGGTCAGGGGGTCGCGGCGCTCGCTGGGGAACATCGGGGCGTCGGGGTTGGCGTCGTCATCGCCGAACTGATGCCGCACATCGCCGAGCCACCAGTCCACCAGGGTGTCGGTCGAGTTGATGGCTGGCACCAGGCGTCCCTTCGGTCCGCGCCCGCGACTGCCCTTGCCGTGCCGGACGTGCAGCTTGCCGAAGTCGCCCAGGTCCGGCCGCCAATCCCGGATGTCCAGCTTGAGCGTCTCGGTCATGCGCGTCCCGACCCGCCGCCACAGCGAGGCGACCATGTAGTCCCGGGCCGCGGGCAGGAACTTCCTCGCGCTCCCCAACGACTCCCGCCACCCGTTGAACAGCTGGTCCACCTCCGCCTCGGAGGGCGGGATGCGCTGCGTTCCGTACTCGCTCTTGGCCGGCCGGTTGAACTCGTCGATCGGCTGCACGAGCACGTGACCGATGTCGCCCTGGTAGCGGGTGATCAGGAAGTCGAAGAACTGCGCGAGCGTCCATGCCTTGCTCTGGACGGTGCTGTGCGCGAGCCGTCTGACCTTGCGCTGGTCCGCGAGGAACCGGTCAGCATCCTCCGGACCGCTCGTCCATACCGGCCGGCCGAGAAACCGCACGTACTCGAAGATCACCCGCCGGTCGTCGGCGATCGAACCGTCCGCCATCCCGGCGCCAACCCCGGCAAGCAGAAACTGGTCGACCAGCTCCTGCTCGAAGTCCTCCTACTCCTGCGCCGTCGTCAGTCGCCGCGGCGTACCGATCGACCGGACGACCGCGAGCGTCATCGGTGCCTCAGCTCACTACGAACGACCATGCGTCATGGATGGCGGCGAAGCGTCAGAAATTCCGACGGAACGTCGAAGTCTCCAGACGATCGAGTGAACCCCCGCTCACCAGTGCCGCAGGTCAGAAGGTGACGGGCCGAGCACAAGGAACTCGCGGGAGTCCCGACAAAGTCCGGCAACGGGGACGGGTCCGGGGACTTCCGGTGAACTGCGTCGCCCGTCAGCGGTGCGGGTACGCAGGGTCCTCGATGATCTTCACTTGCTGGGGGGCTTCTCGCGGGAACGCCCATATACGGCCTGAGGTGCTGGTGGCAGTCACCAGATGGTCGTCGAGGGTGACCTCGTGGAAAGGGTTCGACGTTTGACAGACGGCCAGCCACCGTAGCGCGCTTTCGTCGTTGTCCTGTGTCAGAGCGACCCAGCCGATGCTGCCGTGGTCTGTTGATTCTCCTGCCAGGGCGAGCGTTCCGGCATGGGTGCACGATGCGTGCGTCGTGTCGATGTCCACCCAGGCAGGAGTGCTCCATGCGGTGGCCCGCAGGATCTCCTGCCATTGCCATCGGCCGGCCCGCGGGCCATTGCGACGATCGGGCGGGGACACATGCACCAGGTGCATCACCGCTAGTAGGACTCCGTTAGGTCTTGGCGGTGGTTGTGTTCAGGGGCATGGTGGGTGTGTGGATGCACATGAAGTGAACCGTGCTCGGGCGTCGTTGGCGTTATTCGTGGCGGATGTGTTCGCCTCGATACCGCGCAAGGACCAGCGGGCCAAGGGCGACTGCTATCTGCGGGGACTGATGCTGGACGGTCGACGCAAGTCCATCCAGGCCATGGCCGCTCGGCTGCCGGACGGCAACGAGCAGAACCTGCAGCAGTTCGTGAACCAGTCCACCTGGGATCCGGTGCCGGTGCGTCGGCGGATCGCCGAGCGGATGGTGACGCGGATCGGCCCGGACGCCTGGGCGGTCGATGACGTGTCCTTCCCCAAGGACGGACGGATGTCGGTCGGTGTCGGGCATCAGTACTGCGGTGCGCTGGGCAAGCAGGCGAACTGCCAGGTGGCGGTCAGTGTGCACGCGGTCTCCGATGCGGCCTCGTGCCCGCTGAACTGGCGGCTGTTCCTGCCCCAGGAGTGGGTGGATGACGCCGTCCGGCGGCAGCGGACCGGCGTGCCCAAGGACGTCGGGCACCGGGAGAAGTGGCGCCTGGCACTGGACGCTCTGGATGAGCTGGCCGGATGGGGACTGGTGCCGCCGGTGGTGGTGGCGGATGCCGGCTATGGCCAGAACGCCGACTTCCGCGCCGGCCTGGCCGAGCGGGGACACGCGTACGTGGTCGGTATCCGCGGCGATATCACCGTCCAGCCGCATGACGCGCACCCCACGGCCCCGGCCTGGTCCGGCAACGGCCGCAGGCCCCAGCCCCGCTACCGGCAGCCACCGGTGCCAGTGGCGGAACTGGCCGCGGCCGCCGGACGGCAAGCCTTCAGCGAGGTGACCTGGCGCCAGGGCTCCCGTGGCCCGATGACCTCCCGCTTCCTCGCGATGCGGGTCCGGCCGTCCGGGGTGCGCTCGCGCCGGCTGGCCCAGGCCGCCGCGGTGGCCGGGCACGGCCGGTGGGACGGCGTCCTGCCCCAGGTGCGGCTGCTGGCCGAATGGCCCGACGGCGAGGAGGAACCGACCCGGTTCTGGCTGTCGGACCTGCCCGGGGACACCCCGATCGCCGAACTGGTCCGCCTGGCAAAGATCCGCTGGCGCATCGAGCACGACTACCGGGAACTCAAGCACGGCCTGGGCCTGGACCACTTCGAAGGCCGCTCCTGGACCGGCTGGCACCACCACGCCACCCTGGTCACCGCCGCCCACGCCTTCCTCACCGAGCAGCGGCTGGCCCCAAAAGCCGACACACCGGACTCACCCTCTACCAGATCCTCGACGCCCTCCAAGACCTGCTGAACTGCTGGACCGGCATCTGCAGCACCTGCCACCAACCTCTGCCCAGCAGGGGCAGGCCAAGATCAAGACGGACCTAACGGAGTCCTACTAGCGAGCCGTCGGCGAACACGATGGCGTCCGCGTCGGGTGCCTGCCGTGCGCGCCACCGTTGCTGCACCTCGTCGACGATCGGCAATTCGTCCCGCCCCTCTGCAACCCGCTCCGAACTTCGCGACACGAAGGCTACTGGTGATCGGGAGAAGAGCTCCCGTACGAGTGCTACAGCGGTCCGTACGTACAGGGAGGCGGCCGCTTCGCCCTCGCATCCGAATCGCCACAGCCTCTGCAGCGGCAGGGCACCCTGCCTACGCTCGAATGAGCGTTTGGCATGCGATTCGCAGGCGATCAATGTGCGATTTGCGGTAGGGCGTGGCTGGGAGGTGAGGTCTTGTCCAACGAGGAAACGCTGTTCAGTGCCGTTGACGCGCTGCTGGAGCAGGCTGTGCGGGATCCGCTGCCGGAACCTGCGGAGCGTAAGCGTCTGCGCGAAGCGGCCGGGCTGACGCAGGACCAGGTTGCGGAGGCTCTGCGGACCCGGCGCGAGGCGGTGGGGAACTGGGAAGCTGGCCGTACCGAGCCGCGGCCGCCGAAGCGTGCCGCATACGCCCGGCTCCTCGAGGGCCTCGCTGCCCGCTTCCCCGCGCCCGGGCCGACCGACAACACCCCGACCGCGAGCGCCGGCCCAACCGCCACGCCCGCCCGGGAAACGGCTTCGGAGACCACCGCACTACACGCCGCGCCCGCTCCGGCCACTGCGGTACGCCCGGCGGCCGTCCCCAGGCCGACGTCGACGTCCCGGCGTCCGGGGGCGAAGAAGGCCGTCCCGAACAAGGTCACCACGGTGACGGACGCTGCCGATCCGCGGTTCGCCCACGGTCCGCTCGCCGTCATCGACGCCGAAGCCGACCGTAAGATCGTGGCGTACTGCGTCGACGGCCTGGTCCTGGACGTGCCTGCCAAGTCGATTCCGGCCCTGGTGGACTGGGCTCTGAAGGAGGCGAGCTCGGGCAGCCGAAGCTGTCCGGGCCGGGCAAGGACGCCGACCCGCTGCTCGTGCTCACCGAAGCCGCGCTGGAGCGTTACGGCCTGCCGGTCGCCCTCACGGAGACCGAGCGGCTCGCCGGACGGATCCCGGAGGGCCACAAGGTCATCAAGCAGCTGGCGCGCGCCGACTGGAAGCTGACCAAGCGCGGGTTCGGCCCGTGGGCGCGGATCTACCGCCCGGCGAAGGGTTCGGAGCGGGCCTGCGTCCAACTGTGCATCCCCTCCTGGCACGCGCTGGACTCCCGCCACTGGGGCGAGGCCGCGCAACTCCCGCCGGCGGAACTCGCCCGGCTCCTGGGCGCGTACGCCTCCCGTGTGATGACGCCGCGCGGTTCCACCGCCGTGACCGGCCTGGAGCTGATGACCGCCCTGCACCCGCCGACCCGCGCCTCCGAGCCCGACGCCGACGGCAAGCGGCACTCCGAGCACAACCCCGGCAGTCTGGGGAAGGACCCGGTGGAGTGCGCGCCGTGCGAGGCCCCGGACGGTCACCCGCTCCTGGCGGACCTGCCGCGGTTCCACATCCGCGGCCCCGGCGAGAAGCTGTTCGAGGAGGCATACGACTGGGCCCGGCCGATGACCGACGCCGAATGCACCCTGCGGCACCTGGTCGGCATCGACGTGAACATGGCCTTCGCCGCCGGCGCCAACGGCCTGATCGTCGGCCTCGGCGCGCCCACGTACGTCAAGGCGCCGGTGTTCGACGCGAAGCTGCCCGGCTCGTGGCTGGTCGACCTGTCCCACGTCGACCTGTCCCGGGTCAAGGTTGGCAAGGACACGTGGGCGGACCTGGACCCCAGTCTGCTGCCCAGTCCGTTCACGCCGAAGGGCGAGCGCCCCGACGGCCCGGCCTGGTACGCGACGCCCACTGTCGCCTACGCGGTGGAACTGGGCTACGGCGTCGCGCCGATCGAGGCGTACGTCCGCTACGACAACGGCCGCTACCTGGACGGCTGGTACCAGCGGCTGCGCGACGCCTACCTGGCCACGATGGCCGACCTCGGCGTCGGCGCGGACCTGGCACCGGCCGACTTCCTGGCGGCGATGGACGGCTACAAGGAGCGCGACCCTCAGCTGGCGATCGTCGTCTCGGCGTCAAGGCGACGGTCAAGGGCGGTCTGGGCAAGCTGCGTGAACGCCCCCGCGGGGAGGGATGGCGGCCCGGTGAGCCGTGGCGGGCCCTGTCCCGCCCGACGTGGCGGCCGGACATCCGCGCGGCGGTCATCTCCCGCACCCGGATCAACCTGCACCGTAAGATCGTCAAGCATGCGGCGTTCACCGGCCAGTACCCGGTCGCGATCCTGTCCGACTGCGTCGTGTACGCGGCCGACGGCACCAGCCCGCTGGACTTCCTGCCCTACCGGGACGGCAAGCCGCTGCCCGGCGGCTTCAAGCTCGGCGTCAACCCCGGCCTGGTCAAGCACGAGGGCACCCAGACCGTCCTGTGGGGCGAAGGAGTCCGCGAGCAGTTCAACGCCCCGGAGCTCAACCTCGCCCGGTACATCAAGGACGGCACCGTCACCGATGTCGACAACGGAGAGTAGGGGAGGGCGATGAGCCTGTTCGGGGACGGCCTGGACGCCGCGGTGCAGAAGGCGTTCACCCGCCCGGCGCCCAAGAGCGCACCCGCGCAGATGCGGTACCTGGTCAAGCAGCTCAAGGGCACCAGGGCGGTCGCCCAACTGCTGCGGGTATCCCAGCGCACCGTGGAGCGGTACGTGAAAGACCAGATCAAAAAGCCTCGCCCCGATCTCGCCGCACGCCTGGAGCGCGAGGTGAAGAAGCGGTGGCAACCGCAGATCCGCGCCAAGGCCCGGCAGACGGCGGCGGCTACAGGCGGCATCGTCATCGACACCCGCGCCCGCCTCGGCTACACCGCACCGATCGGGACCACGGACCAGGACCGCGTCCGGCACCTGACCGTCGCCCTGCCGCCCCGCTACGCCGCCCGCCTCTTCGACGCACAGGAAGCCGGCGCCGGCGACCAGCAACTGCGGGAGATCGCCGCCGAAGCGCTCAAGGAGGTCTACTTCCAGGACAACGGCCGCCGCGCCGGCCAGTTGGAGGAGGTCCGCTTCACGGACATCGAGCACCTGGAGTTCGACCTGTAGCATCCCTGACACCCGCGAGCCCGGAAATTCTGTGGTCGGGTAGCCGGAGACCATTGCTGGTCTCCGGCTACCCGACCACAAAATGCGGAGACGGTGCATGTTCCGCTGTCCGGGCGGGTGAGATCGCGGAGCGCCTGGTCGAGCGTGAGGTCCGTTCGCATCACCGGTCGGTACCCAGCACGACTGGCGGTGGACCACGCGGCAGCCGGGAACGCCAGCGGGCGCGGGCAGGTGCTGCACCTCCACTGGCACCTGCCCGGGGCGGCGGGGGAGACGCGGGGCGGTAGGTCTGGCAGGCGTTCCCATTGGGTCGGCACGTTCGGGTAGTCGATGTCCTCGATGGCCGTGACCGGGCGAGCAGGGACACGAAAGATCAGCGAGTCGGGCGCGATCCGTCGACCTTCCGTGGCAATCGCCTCAGAGATCGATGGCATGGGGCATTCGGCTGCGGTGATCAGCGCCCGTTTCCCTGTCCTACGCTGAGGTGATGGGTGTGGGGATGGAAGTCCTGATCGTGGACTGGCCGCAGGTGGAGGCGGCCGCGCCCGGCGACCGGGAGCAGTCGCTGATCGATGCCGCCTTCGGAGAGGTGTACAGCGACGACCTCTTGGAGCATGGCTGGTCGTGGCCCGCGCAGCCGGGTAATGCCTGGTATGGCAGGTACGCCTTTCGGAACGCGCTCGGCTCGTACAAACCGCACTTTTGGGCCGGTCACCGCTGGGACCACATGCGCGACTTCGTCGAGCCGGAGCTGCGCGACTGTTTGGACCGGTTCAACGACGCGCTGTTCTGGCATCGTCTGGAAGACACCACCGGGGTCGGTTCGGATCTCCCGGATCAGCCGTGCACCTGGGACGCGGATCTGCTGCTGTGGTGCCCGCCTGATCACGTAGCGCTGATCGCTGGATGGTGGCAGCAGGCGGCACCATACCTGGAAGTTCTGCGCGAGCCGTTCACCCAGCATGCCGCAGTTCCCAGCGGCTGGATCACGACCTTCGAATCGTTCACCGACCTTCTCACCGACTGGGGGAAGGTCGTCACGGAAGCAGAGCACCGCGGCTGGGGCATCGTCGGCTTGCGTTGCTGACCGCCACCACTGTCCGCTTCCAGCAGCCGGACGAGCAGCAATGCCGAGGTGGTCCGTCGCCACCCCGAGCTCGTCGAAGTCGCGGACGAGGAGATCCTCACCAAGACCATCGCCCGCTACGGATGCGGCTCGCTTCCGGACTGCGCCGCAATGGAGCGCGCCGGACGGGATCCCCGTGACGGGCCGCAGTACGGCCGGGAACGCCCGGCCCGAGGAGCGTCACGCCGCCGCCCCCTTGCACGCCCAATGCTGCTGACGGCTTCCCCGCTGTCTTCCGGTCGCTCGTGGCCGCGGGGCGGAGGGCCGGGCTGGCCGGGGTAGCCCGGGCGAGGGGTGGGGGTTCGTGGCTGCGCGTCGGGCCGGGGGTGAACCGGTGCCTCTCAGCCCTGGATGGAGAAGAACAGCGTGTCCATGGTGTGCCCGTGCTGGAGAGCGCTCTGCCATTCGTCGTGCTCGACCCGCATCGTATCGATGATCTTCTTGGTTTCGTAGGTGAAGGCGTTGTCCACGCGGTCCAGGGCTGCGGTGTAGGCGTCGGCGAGTGGCTCGGCCTTGGCCAGCGGCAGACGGCCGATGGCCGGGTACCCGTCCACTGGCGTCGGGACGTGGAAGGGGATCTCCTCGGGCGGCCCGGCGAACAGGAAATCGATCGGCAGCAGGTCGGCGGGGACCCCGAGGCGCCCCAGTTCGTCGCTCATGCGCCCGAAGAACGTGGAGGGCTTGGAGTACACCCCGAAGTCGATGGGGTCGGACCCGCTCCAGTCGATGATGTGCTGGAGCGCCTTGTAGTAGGCGATGCCCACGTGTTCGCCGTCCGCGTTGGCGTGGCGCGCGAGGAGGTGGTCGAGTGCCTCGGGGATGGTCAGCCCCAGATCGATGCCCTGACGCTCGAGGCTGAGCTGGTCGCTGTGGGCGTCCTTGCGTATGTGATCGTCGAGCATGCGCTGCTGGTTGGCGTCGAGTTCGTCTCCTCGCAGGTAGGACACAATGTCGTTCTGGTCGGCGGTGGTCATCGTGATGATGTGGCTCATGGCTTCATGGTGCCAGCGGGTCCGGACACTGATCGGGAGCCGGTGAGGCGGCCGTCAGAATGTCCCGGACTCACGTCCCGCAGCGTAGGCGGGCCGTGTCAGCAGGTTGTCACCCGACAGGGCCAGCGGTGGCCGGCCCCGTGCAGCGCCCCGCTCGCGCAGTCGGCCCGTGACGTGTGTACCGGTCACCGAGACGTCGGGACTGCTGCATGATCGGGTGGCAGCGGGGTTTACGCAGCCAGGGCTGCGGGTGGGGTCATGGTGGTCTCGTACTCGACGGGGGTCAATCGGGCCAGGCGTTTCTGGCGTCGGCGCCGGTGGTAGGTGCGCTCGATCCAGATCACGATCGCGATTCTCAACTCCTGGCGGGTGGCCCAGGTGCGGGGGTCGAGGACGTTCTTCTGCAGCAGCGCGAAGAAGCTCTCCATCGCGGCGTTGTCATCCGCCGCACCGACCCGGCCCATCGAGCCGGCCATGCCGTGACGGACGAGAGCGGCAACGAACTTCCGTGACCGAAATTGTGAGCCGCGGTCCGAATGCACCACGCATCCGGCTGCCTGGCCGCGGCGGGCGACGGCGGACTCCAGGGCTCTCACTGCCAGGCTCGACTGCATCCGAGGGTCGATGGAGTAGCCCATGATGCGGCCCGAGAAGGCGTCCTTGACTGCGCACAGATACAGCTTGCCCTCGCCGGTGGGGTGCTCGGTGATGTCCGTGAGCCACAGCCGGTTCGACCCATCGGCGGTGAAGTTGCGGCGCACCAGGTCGTCATGGCCCGGTGGCCCGGCTTGGGTGTTCTTGCCGCGGCCTCTTCGCTTGCCGAAGGTGCTCCACCAGCCGTTGTCCCGGCAGATCCGCCAGGCGGTCCGCTCGGCCATCGGCTCGCCGACGGCGCGGGCCTCGCGGGCGGAGGAACCGGTGGCCGAACTCGGGATCGTCGCGGTGAGCGTCGAACAGGGCGTCGGCCCGGTATGCCTCGGCCATCTCGGCATCGGCGACCGGCCTGTCCAGCCACCGGTAGTAGGGCTGGCGGGCCGGCCCGGGCACCCGGCACGTCACCGCCACCGGCACCCGGTAAGGGGCAGCGGCGGCGGCCGGCTCGCGGACGAGCGGGTACATCATTTTGCAGGCGGATTCGCCTGCGGCAGATACGCCGCAGCCCTCCTGAGCACCTCGTTCTCCTGCTCCAGCAACCGGATCCTTTTGCCGGCCTCGCGCAGCTCGGCCGACTCACCAGACGCCGCTGCGGGCCTGGCGCTCTCGTCGGTGTCGGCGCGGCGCAGCCACTTTGAGAGCGTGATCGGGTGGACGCCGAAGTCGGCGGCGATCTGTTCCAGCGTGACGCCTGGCTCGCGATTGCGCGCGACCCGCACGACGTTCTCGCGGAACTCCTTCGGATACGGCTTGGGCACTGCAACATCCTTCCAGGCTGCCTCTCAGCAAGCCAGGTCAGGTGTCACCCAACCCTGCAGCAGTCCCCCAAGCCTCCGCCATGGGCACAGCCGGCCCGCTCCATAGCCGACTCCAACGCCACGACAGCCGTGATCCCCGAGCTGCTGCGCCTCACCGATCCCGGCATCCGCGAGCAGCTGGAGTCGCTGCCCGTCTCCGCAGTGATGAGAGGACAGCGAGGTGTCAGTGGAAACACCAGGCAGCCGAATAGCCGACCTGTGGCCGACTCACGGTCGGAGGGAACTTCAGCCAGAGCTTCGATGTGTGGCCACACGCCGTGTACTCCTTGCCAGTCACGACGTCGCCGCACATCCTCGTCCCTTGGAGGATGCGGTTGATAAGAGGCGCATCGGTCGATGGCTTTTCACGCATGGGAACTGTCGCGTCCGCATATCCGCACAGGGTCTCGAAGACCGAGGCCGGTGCGCTCGTACCCCGGTTGTCCCCCGGCGCCGCGGCCTGCTGTGCACTGTCCATGCGCGAGCTAGCCACGGCCGGGGCGATGAAGACGCTGGACAGCGCCGCCGATAACGCACAGGTGGCGGCTACTTGACGCAGTCGTGTCACGTTGCACTCCAATGATCGAAGGCGAATGAAGGTACAGTGCAGGTTCAGGGAGCTCCCTGGCGCTCTTCGCGACTGTAGCCAGGTTGTCCTGTCGGCAAAAGAAAGTCTTTTACACCGCGTGCACACCTCTTTGACATTGCGTCTCCGTATCTTCAGGGCCACCAACCTGCGCGTTTCACTTGCCACGGTGTCCGGATCTTGAGCGGGAACGCGAAAGTGCCTTCTGAGCTGGGACGATGAGGCTTGTCTAAGGTCTCGGTCGTTCCAGCGGGAAGGCACTTTCTGCGTGCACACTACCGGGTCGCGCCCCAAGCTCGTCGTCTCGTCCGACGGGCGCGGAGTGATCAACCACGCTGGGACCCGCCTGCTGGCCGATCTCGCCGATGCCACCGGCCTGACCGCATCCTTCACCGACGTGCTGCGCCGGCTGCGGCCACGCGGCACCGGGCACGCCCCTGGAAGAATCGCGGTGGATCTGGCGGTGATGCTCGCCGACGGCGGCGAGGCCATCACGGACCTGGCTCTACTGCGCGATCAGGCCGAGGTGTTCGGTCCGGTGGCCTCCACTGCGACCGCCTGGCGGCTGCTGGCCGGCATCGATCCTGCCGCCCTTGCGGCACTGCGGGCGGCCCGCGCCGCCGCCCGCGAAGTCGCCTGGATGCAGGCCGCCGACACCGGTCCCGGGATACCCGCGGCCCCCGCGGGCGGACGCGACCTTGCGAGCCTGGTCCTGGACATCGACGCCACACTCGTCACCTGCCACTCCGAGAAGGAGCAGGCGGCGGCCACCTATAAACGCGGCTTCGGCCACCACCCGCTGCTGTGCTTCCTGGACAACACCGGAGAAGCCCTGGCCGGAGTGCTGCGGCCGGGCAACGCTGGGGCCAACACCGCCGCCGATCACGTCGCCGTTCTCGAGCAGGCCCTGGCCCAGATCCCCGACGCCCACCGCCACGGCACCGCCATCCTCATCCGCACCGACAGCGCCGGAGGCGCGAAGGCATTCCTGACCCACCTGCGCCGCTTGCGCTCGCGCGGCATCCACACGTTCTTCTCGGTCGGTTGTCCCGTCACTGAACCGGTCCGCCGCGCGATCCGCGCCCTGCCCGAGCACGTCTGGCATCCCGCGCTGGAGCAGGACGGCTCCCTGCGCACCGGCGCGGAGGTCGCCGAGCCGACCGGCCTTGTGGAACTGGACGGCCACCCCGCGGGCACGCGGATCCTCGTGCGGCGTGAGTGCCCGCATCCCGGCGCCCAACGGCCGGCCACCTGAACCGCGGCACTGTCCCTGCCCACCCACGACCCGAGGAACTCTGGAGAACCCGACCAGCGCGTCGGGCCCCGGCCATGCCCGCCCGGCCACGGGCAACCGAAACCACCGCTTCACCGCGATCCGACCAGCTTAGCCACCCGAAGCGAAACAGGGAGACTAGCGGAGTTAGGATAGAATTTTCCCCCACAGGATCTAAGAGCTTGTCTCACGTGGCGAGTTTGGCGAGCTTCTTGTAGCAGGTCAGGGCTGCCGCGAGCCCGAGGAAGGCGAGGAAGTGGTTCCCTTTTCGCTCGTATCGCACGGTCAGGCGACGGTAGCCGAAGAGCCAGGAGATCGACCGCTCGATCTTCCAGCGGTGTCGGCCGAGGCGCTCGCTGGACTCAATGCCGGGTCGGGCGATGCGTGGGACTATGCCGCGGCCGCGCAGCCACGAGAGACGATCGGTGGAGTGGTAGGCCTTGTCGGCGCGGAGCCTTCCCGGGCGGCGGCGTCGCGGTCCACGGCGGGAGCGGATAGCGGGTACGCCCACGATCAGCGGAAGGAGTGCCTGGCTGTCGTGGACATTGGCGCCGGAGACGCCGAGGGCGAGAGGTAAGCCTTGCGCGTCGGACAGGACGTGCAGTTTGCTGCCCTTCTTGCCCCGGTCGACCGGATTGCGCCCGGTCAGTGATCCCCTTTTTTCGCACGAACCGAGGCCGCATCCACGATCGCCGAGGTCCAGTCCACCTCACCGCGAGCTCCGAGCTCGTCCAGGACAGCCTGGTGCAGGCGACGCCACAGCCCAGCCTCGGTCCATGCGGCGAACCGGCGCTGTGCGGTCGCCGGCGAGACACCGAACGTCTCCGGTAGATGCCGCCAGGCGCAGCCGCTGGTCAGCACGTACACGACGGCCGCGAACACCGCTCGCTCATCAACCGGGGCCGTCCCTCCACCCTGCGGACGCGAGGAGAAAGACGGAAGCAACGGAGCAACAAGCGACCAGAGTTCGTCAGGAACCAACCGCTGCGAAAGATCAACACCCATGGCACAGCATCATGCCGCACCGTTCTGACGCCACGTGAGACAAGCTCTAAGGCCACAAGAGTGGATAGGTATCGGCAACACGCGATAAGCTGGGCGGTCACCAATTGACACGACCGTCGACACGGAGCGATAACCGGGTGATGGAAGGCCGTAATGGGCAATAGAGAGCGAATCGTGATCGAGGGGCTCCGACTGTTTAACGAGAACGGATTCGATCTCGTCAGCACCAACCAGATATCCAAAGAGCTAGAGATTAGCCCGGGGAACCTGTACTACTATTTCCGCAATAAAGAAGAGATTGCCTCAGAGCTGTACTCTCAAATGACGGACGAAGTACGCAGAAATGGATCCTGGGATTCACCAGTGACGGCCGCCGGGGTGGCGACAATATACGTAGTTGCTCTTGGTATAATCCAGCGGTTCCGATTTGTCTTCGCCGATTCGACGACACTAATGCGCGCGAGTCCTTCCATCGCTTCCCGGCATCAAAAATCCCTATCATGGGCGACCGACCGCTTGATCGCGTTGTTCGAGGAATTGCGAGCACTTGGGCACTTTCGGTGCCCCGACCTTCCGGGAAGCACTGTCGGGCGGTGCGCGTCGACCACCGCGGTGGTGTTCGTCGGGTGGTGGCAGTACCTTGGAGCAATCTGCGGGGAACGAGCGGCCACCCACACTCATTTGGGAGAGGGTGCTCGGCAGGCGTTCTCGATCGTTGAGCCGCACCTGACTGAAAACTTTGCGAGCGAGGTCACGTCCGAGATCGACCGGATTACCGCTTATGGAACGATCGATGGCGTGCCACCGGCGTGCCCCTAGACTATCCAGCGTGGCGAGAAGGTCGGGTCGGGCGGGCAGTGAGGCTGGCGTGGAGCCGGAGTCGAGGGTCGGGCCGGCCAGGTCGACGCCTACCCTGAGGCGGATGCATCTCGTTGATCAGGCCGTCGCTTACGTCCGGAGCCTGATCGGCAACGGCGAGGTGGCCAAAGGGGGTCGGCTGCCGTCGGAAGCTGCACTCGGCCGCAACTGAGCGTAGGGCGTTCGACCGTCCGGGAGGCACTCAAAGTGTTGGGGCACCTGGGCATCGTCGAGACACGTCCCGGTTCAGGTAGCTACGTCTGAGATGAGCCGCCGACGGCAGCGGGTTCGCAATCAGTGAGCAGCGCCCGAAGGGCCGAGCTGATTGAGTTCCGCATGTTCCTCGAATGTGAAATCGCCCGCCTGGCCGCCGAACGTCGCACGACTACGTCCGGGCTTCCTCCATCTCACTTGGTGGGAGCACCCCGACGACCGAGGCTGGTTCAACGAGTGCAGCTTCTGGGCCAGCAAGGAAGCCCTCTACGACTGGCGCATGGACACCTGCCACAAGCATGCGAAGGCATGGGCCGCCAACGGCGCGATCATGTAAGACACCATCACCAACTTTGACCTGGTGGGGACTCGACTGTTGCGCATCTGCCCCTGTTGCGGCGAATTGCAGGACAATGCCTACGAACCTGTGTTGGAGCTGGCCGTACTGTCGGAGCAGTGCCCGAAATGCGGCTACCACTTCCCGGTCCTCGGCGAGCAACCCTCCAGTGTCGCGGTGTTCAAGGATGTACTATTGACGGCCCTTGAGGAGACCCCAGGTGAGAGCGCCGACCGCGCCTGGCGCGTCGGCGAGGGGACTGACGTTCACGCGGAAGACCACAGCCGATACCGGTACAAGCCTGATCGCCGCACCCCGTTGTTTCGATCTTGCAGGACTAGGACTTCTTCGTCATTCACCCACGGATGGCACGACCAGGCGATATCTGTGGGCTAGATGTCGAGCACGATGACGTCGTCGTCGACTGCACGGACCACGCAGGGGAAACAGACGTCGGCGGCACGAGTCATGCCGACGAGACTGTCACCGTGGTCGGTCTGACCGGAAATCAACGGCGTTTCGCATGTTCCGCAGATGCCAGCTCGACACGACCACGGTATATCAACTCCTCGTTCTTCGAGGACGTCCAGGACGCTCACGCCAGCAGGAACCCTCACCCGTTCACCGGATCGACCGAGCTCGACCTCGAAACTCCCGTCCAGCTCAGGAGTGGCAGCGAAGCGCTCGGAAATGACGCGCACGCCGTCGTGGCTCGAGAAGTCACTGGAGACTGACTCGATCAGCCCGGTCGGACCGCAGCAGTAGAGGGTGGTCGACGGCCCCTCGATCCACTCCCTCACCAAGGCGGCGACGTTCGGTCGTCCGCGCAACGCCGTCTCCCATACAGTCACCCTCTCTCGAACACCCCGAAGGTGATCAAGGAAAGCCATCTCCTGCCGGGACGAGCCGATATACAGCAGACGCCAGGATGACTTTCGCTTGGCGAGCTCAAGAGCCATGGCGAGTATCGGGGTTATTCCTACACCGCCGGCGATCAGGATGTGGTTATCGCTACCTGGATCGATCCCAAACGTGTTCAACGGTGAGCTGGCCTCCAGGGAGGTGCCTACCGCGGCATTGTCGTGCAACCACCGCGCGGCTCCGTCTTCGCGATTCCTCACACCTAGCCGCCAATAATCATCGGCCGGGCGACCGCACAGCGACAAAGGGCAGGAACCGGCAGGGGTGTGAATCGTGACGTGACTACCGGGGGTCCAGTCCGGCAGCGCACGATCTGAATCCGCGCCCACGTCGAGAGCTAGCACGTGACGTGCCGCCGTCCAGGTCGCGGTCACAACGACAGGAATTCTCGGCTCTGACAAAGAAGCCTCCATGCTGACAAGGGCTGGTTGGCCACCGGCCACTCTAGAGCTCAGACTCTAACATGTGGTGCAGTGAGGGCTGGAACATGTGGTGCAACAAGGTCCGGTTGACCGTCGGCCGCCCTAGAGCTTAGGCTCTAACCGCCTGGTACAGCGAGCAGGCTCACACCACGCTCACTTTGCGCCAGGTGTGCTTTCTGAGTGCGGAATGCGTAGACCACGGAATAGGGGTGCACAAGTGACGACAACTCAGGAAAATCAAGCCCAGGATGCGGCTTCACAGCGTCGACTCAAGGGACGCGAGATACCAGCGGAAGGCGACGGAGGTGTTTTCAGTGAGACTTGGTTTCCGGTCTGTCTGAGTTCCGACGTCCCGGCGCGAGGGGTATACGGCACCGATTTTCTCGATGGACGGGTGATCGTTTCGCGCGATCGGCGCGGAGATGTTCGCGTGTTCAGTGCCTACTGTCTGCACGTTGGAGCGGACCTGTCGATCGGAAAAGTCACCGACTCCGGCAACATCCGGTGCGCGTTCCACGGCTGGGAGTACGACGGTGAAAGCGGGCAGTGCGCGTATCTCCCGTCTGGCGACCCGGTCCCGCCTCGAGCGTCGCTCTACCGGTTCCCGGTCGTGGAGCGGTATGGCATTGTCTTCGCATTCAATGGCTTGACGCCGCGCTTCTCGATTCCGGAATTCGATCACACGGAGGATTCATTGGTCCTCAAGTCGGGGACTTTCCCCGATCGGTTCCAGGTTGACCCCTGGGTCATCTGTGCCAACACTCCTGATCTGTTGCACGTCACTGAGCTACATCAGTTCGACGTGCGTAATGATCCGTACGAGGATGTCACTTGGCAGGACTACTCGGCCACCTTCCCCATCCATGCGTTGACTCCGGCCGGCCCGGTTCTCGACATTCGTCCCGAGATCCACGGAACGAACTTGTTCCACCAGAACGGAACGGTCGATGGTCGCTGGTTTGGGTGGTCCACTTGGATGGGGATCCCGACTCCTGGTCAAACCACCGTGTTTTACACGATCTGCGCTCAGCCCGAACCTGACGAGACGCCTGAGCAAACCGGCGAGTTCCTCGACTACGTGCTGAATCTGGAGATGTCGATCGCCAGCGAGGACGTACCGGTCTTCGCCGGTATGCATTACACCCCGGGAAACCTTACGCGTGGTGATCGAGTACTTGCTCGCTTCTTCGAGTACCTGCGAACTTTTCCGCGGTCGCACCCCTCCGCCGATTTCCTGAACTGATCTGATCCATCGGCATGGCGAGACGGCCCGAACTTCGCTGGGACGTCTCGCCGGGCCAGCCCGCGCCTGAACCGGTAGATGATCCCCTCGACTGTCGCCTACCTGCGTAGTTGCAACACATATCTTGCTGTGACCTGTGGTGCGGTAGTTCTGTCGGTAGTCAGTGCTTAGAGCTTGTCTCACGTGGCGTCAGAACGGTGCGGCATGATGCTGTGCCATGGGTGTTGATCTTTCGCAGCGGTTGGTTCCTGACGAACTCTGGTCGCTTGTTGCTCCGTTGCTTCCGTCTTTCTCCTCGCGTCCGCAGGGTGGAGGGACGGCCCCGGTTGATGAGCGAGCGGTGTTCGCGGCCGTCGTGTACGTGCTGACCAGCGGCTGCGCCTGGCGGCATCTACCGGAGACGTTCGGTGTCTCGCCGGCGACCGCACATCGCCGGTTCGCCGCATGGACCGAGGCTGGGCTGTGGCGTCGCCTGCACCAGGCTGTCCTGGACGAGCTCGGAGCTCGCGGTGAGGTGGACTGGACCTCGGCGATCGTGGATGCGGCCTCGGTTCGTGCGAAAAAAGGGGATCACTGACCGGGCGCAATCCGGTCGACCGGGGCAAGAAGGGCAGCAAACTGCACGTCCTGTCCGACGCGCAAGGCTTACCTCTCGCCCTCGGCGTCTCCGGCGCCAATGTCCACGACAGCCAGGCACTCCTTCCGCTGATCGTGGGCGTACCCGCTATCCGCTCCCGCCGTGGACCGCGACGCCGCCGCCCGGGAAGGCTCCGCGCCGACAAGGCCTACCACTCCACCGATCGTCTCTCGTGGCTGCGCGGCCGCGGCATAGTCCCACGCATCGCCCGACCCGGCATTGAGTCCAGCGAGCGCCTCGGCCGACACCGCTGGAAGATCGAGCGGTCGATCTCCTGGCTCTTCGGCTACCGTCGCCTGACCGTGCGATACGAGCGAAAAGGGAACCACTTCCTCGCCTTCCTCGGGCTCGCGGCAGCCCTGACCTGCTACAAGAAGCTCGCCAAACTCGCCACGTGAGACAAGCTCTTAGGCACCTGACCTGCAGTGAAGACAGTGCATCGTTTGAGATCAAGCCTCTGACCTGCGGTGCGGCATTTTGGAAGGTAGATATTGCAACTCCATCGGTAAGCGCTCGGATTAAGAGGACTGCGATGGAGGCTGACCTTAGCTTCGCAGACCTGCGGTGCGGCAGTGAGGCGAGGGGTCTGAGTGGCGAGCGCAGGCTTCTGCCGACTGGTCTTTCAAAGGCGTGGATTTGCTGGCTAGAGGAGCCTGCCTAGTGACGCGGCGTTCCTACGGCAGGGTGTACAGGAACTCCTTGCCACCCCGCTCGGGGCCGGGGGCGCGGTCGCGGCTCAAGACTCCTGCTTGGACAAGGCGTTTGAGTCGGTTGTTCGCGTTGGTGACGGAGATGCCGAGTGCTTCGGCCAGTTCCTGGGCGCGGAAGGCGCCCAGCTTGCGTGCCCGGGCGTAGGTGTCTGGTATGACGTTGGTGTCGCCCAGCAGCGTATGGTCTTCGCCCTGCACGGCGAACTGCTTGCGTCGCTCCAGGCACACGGCGACGGACTCACGGGTTTCCTTGATCAGCCCGATCAGGATGACGCCAGCTACTTGCACGTCGCCGACTGCAAGGGACACGTAGAACTTGCCGAGGAACTCGTCCACGAAGCTGTGGGTCATGGCTTCGGTGCCGGTGAAGTCGATTTCCAGTACGGGGGCCGGACCGGCTGATCTGAGCGCGGCCTGCAGAGCGCTGCGTTTGTGTGCCCCCTCCCCGCGGGTGGAAAGGAACGTACCCGGCTCGCTGACGGGGAAGGTAAGCGCGTACTTCTTCGCCTTCATTGAACGCATTGAAGCACAGCCGGGTTACGCAGGGAACGAGACTCTGAGCCAGGCCCAGGTGCCCGCCACCCGATCGGAGGTGTGCTGATAGGAAGTGAGCATGTGCTCCCGGTAGTGGCTGGTCGTCACTGCGCCGTTGCCGCTGCGCAGGATCAGGCTCGTGATAGCTGTCTCTTTGACCACCCGCTCAGTACATCGGGGAGTCCGTTACCGC
Source organism: Streptomyces violaceusniger (assembly GCA_005405945.1). Classification (GTDB taxonomy): domain Bacteria; phylum Actinomycetota; class Actinomycetes; order Streptomycetales; family Streptomycetaceae; genus Streptomyces; species Streptomyces violaceusniger. The sequence continues at coordinate 129,097 of BJHW01000001.1, read as the reverse complement.
GGTCCTCGCCTGTTCCACTGTTGGACGACTCGCTGTATGAGTACGAAGGCGGGGGTTGGCGACACTCGCGATGGGTATGACCCGTGATCTTGCTGGGCAGTCTGCTTCTGCTTCATGCACGACGACACCGTGTGCATGAAGGACCTGGACGTGTCGTATGCCTCAGTAGGCTTGTGCGTCGAACAAAGGAGCACTGCGCATGAGCTTTCGCCTGAAGGCGATCACCCGCGAGGAGCATCTGGCCTTCGTCTCGGCTCAGCCCTCGGTGAGCCACATGCAGGTTCCCGCATGGGGGGATGTGAAGCCGGACTGGCGGGCGGAGAGCCTGGGCTGGTTCGACGAGGATGACCGGCTCGTCGGGGCCGGGCTGGTGCTGCTGCGGCCGTTGCCGAAGTTGAAGCGGTACCTCGCCTACCTGCCCGAGGGACCCGTCATCGACTGGGCTGCTCCCGACGTCGAGCGGTGGCTTCAGCCGATGCTCGCGTACTTGAAGGAGCAAGGCGCCTTCTCGGTGAAGATGGGACCGCCCGTGGTCACCCGCCGCTGGAGCGCCGAGGCGGTCAAGGCCGCAATCGCCGACCCGCAGGCCAGGAAGCTGCGCGATGTGGAGGCCACCACGCACGAGCCGCGGGCCTTCGACCTCGCCGACCGGCTGCGCCGGATGGGCTGGCAGCGGACCGAGCCCGGCGGTGAGGACGGCTTCGCCGCGGGCCAGCCGCGCTACGTGTTCCAGGTCCCCTTCGCCGGACGGACCCTGGAGGAGGTCCACCGGGATCTCAACCAGCAGTGGCGGCGCAACATCAAGAAGTCGGAGAAGGCCGGCGTCAAAGTGGTGCAGGGCGGCTACGACGACCTGCCCGCCTTTCACGAGATCTACGTCGAGACCGCCGAGCGGGACCGGTTCATCCCGCGCCCTCTGGCCTACTTCCAGCGCATGTGGACCACACTGCGGGCCGAGGGCGACGACCGGATGCGCCTCTACCTCGCCCATCACGAGGGCGAGGTGCTCGCCGCTGCCACGATGCTCACCGTCGGTGAGCACGTCTGGTACTCCTACGGCGCCTCGACCAGCCGCAAGCGCGAGGTCCAGCCGAACAACGCCATCCAGTGGCGGATGATGTCCGACGCCTACGAACTCGGGGCCAGCACCTACGACTTCCGCGGCATCACCGACACCCTGGAAGAGGACCAGGATCCATCGGCCAGGCTGCCCACCTCGCACAGGAAGCCGATACCGGCGCCCCCTCGCAACTTCCGCCGCGACGTGCGCGATCGGCCGTCCGGCGTCCACGCGCTCGCATAATCGGCGGCGCCCTTCCGGCGTCAGCCGGGCGTTGGGATGCCCCGCCATATCAGCCCGTCGGGGTACCAGCAGTGCCGTCAAGGGGCTGGTGTACGTCGCGGGCGGCCGCGGGGCTTCTCCTCGGGCCAGTGATTGTCCAGGTGGGCGAGGAACTGATCCGGGTCGGCGACCAGGGCGGCAAGACATGCGACGACGAACGCGCGCATTTCGCGATCCCCGAGGGCGGCCTGCGCGGCTGCCTTCAGGTCGGCCGGCGGTCGGATGGTCATGGAGGGATCACGGTGCTGGCTACTCATGGAAAGATCACGCCATAAGTGGCTTGCCACTTTCAAGGGTATATTAGTGGCAAGCCACTTTTTGGTAGTGGGTATGCGGCCGAACGGAGAAGATCGCGATGGCTCAGCGATGGTGGACCCTGGTGAAGCAGGGCATGGACACCCAGGCCGCCGACCGCGGCCACACCCTCACCTGGAAGCGGCTGCCGCGCCCGACCGCCGACCACACCCTCTGCTTCGAAGGCACCTGCCGGGACTGTGGCGCCACCGTCACCATCGGGTCCGGCTGGTCCTCCTGCGCCACGATCCGCGACGCCCGCAACAGCGACTGCTCCGGACCGGGCACCGCCGTACTGACCGAGGTCGAGCGGGAACGTGCCACCGAACTGGCCGACAAGGCCATCGGTGAATACCGGCAGGCCCACGCCGCCGACGGTCGAGCTCGCTGAGGCCACGGACCAGGCGGTGGGCGGCATCAATGCCGTGCCGGGCGGCTCCCGCCCGCGGCAGCACCTGTGACCTTGGGAGCCAGGTGACAAGCCGAAGCCCGTCCGCCTGGTGGACAGGCCAGCTACGACATCACCATCCTGGCGTCGCCGGGCCAGGCTGGCCTGGCCAGGGGCGAGGCTGGTGACGGCGCACATGTGATCAAGGGCGATCCGAGGTTGTAATGAATGCACGGAGACGAATCCGTGCGTACCTACCCGAGGTGGCGCAGATGGTCCAGCGAATCGATCTCAGTGGCGCCTGGCAAGCCGACGACCAGGGTGTCTACTACGTTCGTCACCTCCCTGACAACACCGTCTGGTGGGCCGGGCTGAGCGCACCATGGTTCTTCCACGCAGGACTGGCGTTCACCAACGTCTTCCGCGGCACCTTCGATCCTGGCCGTATGACTCTGACAGGGGCATGGGCGGACGTCCCGCGCGGCAACAACACCTTGCAGCAAGGAAACCTCAGTCTCGACGTCGTCAAGATCAGCGGTACGCAGGCGGTCCGAGCCCACGAGGCGCTGCCCGGCCCAGCGGTTCCCAATATCCCGCCCAACGGCGACCGCAACGGTGACGATGGCAAACCCGGCAAGCCGCAGTTCCAATTGCGGAAGACCAGCGGCACCGGAGGTTTCGGCGGCTCGGTGTGGAATCGCGGAGGCGGCCAATGGGGTCCGCTGCCCCTTGACTACCGCTTCGCCAACACCAGACGCAACGACCACAACGTCTTCTCCGACCACGTGACGCCATACCGGGACTTCACCGTCGCCTTCGCCGATCTGGAAGGCGCAGACCTCGGATGGGCGGAACCGCCGATGCCACGGGACTACTGCACTTGGGTCTTCAGCTGGCTCCGCATTGGCGGCGAGGACCAGGACGGCGACTTCGACATGGTTGTCCGGATCCACCGGAACGACCTCGACGCCCAACCACATTTCTGGGATCAGGGCTGGGTCCAGCCGGCCGCCTACATCCGCAACCGATTCGACGCCCGGCAACCGGACGGCACCCCGAACAACCGGCTGCGTCCCGAGACCATCATGTACGGCCGGGACAACGACGAAGACCACTGCGCCGGCCAGCCAGGCATCCTCATGCCCGGCTGGATGGAAGACGCAGGCGACAGCGTCCTGATCAACGGCCAGCCCCTCAACGGCGGGCTGCAGCAGGACTTCGCCGAGAACGTCCTGCTACCGGATCCCTTCCACCCAGCGACAGGGACGCAGATACCCGAGCTGATCCTGCGACCACCGATGACCCTGCGCATCTCCGGCTGCTTGGCTCTGGACCATCACGAGTGCCCGGACACCACCGACCCCGCGAAACTGCTCGCTCACCTGCCGGAGATCCACCCCGTCTACGCGCTGGACATCCTTCAGGACTTCTCCCGCCGCCGTTCGAGCGCATCCCTGACCGGCGCCTGGCATGCCGACGATGTGGGAACGTACTACCTGCGCGACCTCGGCGGTACGGAGTTGTGGTGGCTAGGACTCAGCCGAGACCAAGGACGCAGCTTCGCCAACGTGTTCCACGGCCGGATCATGGACGGCAGCATCGCCGGCGACTGGGCCGATGTACCGATGGGGCCCAGCGGAACCCGGTCTCAGGGCACCCTCACGCTCACACCTGGGCTGGGGGGCGTAACCACCACGGTGATCACTACTGAAGACCGCTCCGGAGGTTTCAGTGGATCCCGCTGGCAAAAGCTCTACGACCGCCCCGTGGCCTGAAGACCTGCGCGACTGCCAGTCACGCCGCCGAACGGCCTCCCACCACAGGAGTGCGGGCCGACAACCACGCACTTGGTCCCGGCCGCCGTGAGTGCCCTCCTCCGAGTGGCCCCACAGATCAGTCGCCAGTGCCAGCCTCGAGGAGGGGCCCGGCTCCCCGTGACCGTGTGACACGACTCGTCCGGCGGATACCGCGCCCGACTTTCGTCGAGCACGATGGGCTGGAGCATGACGTCTCCTAGCATCCGAGGACTACTGTCGTGGCCATTACACAGGCAATGTGGACACACGGACATGCGGTTCAGACGGAGAACCCATCTTGGGCGGTGCGACGGACCGGCAACGCAGGCCACATCGCGAGGACCGGCGAGCAAGGATGGTGCCACTTTGCGATTCCGACACCCGTCATTGTCTCGGATCGTAGGCTTAGGATCGATTCGGCGCTCCTGAGGTTTTTCACAGGCGAACAAGCAACCATCGATGCGGTTCACATTTGGGATGGCGATAACCGTATCGCCATCCACGAGAATCTTTCTCTGCGAGGGGCGAACCGAGTCGAACGTTTCCAGGTGCCCGATCAACCGGAAATCCGGTGGGGTGTGGGTGTTTCCGTGCACCTAGCTTTCGGTGTGGACAGTCCTGGTGCCTGGGCCGACTTCAATTCTGCTGGCGCAGACTTCTTCTGATGGTCGTCCGTCAAGCATCTCGCTCGACGCGGAGTATGCTCGTGCGCGCCGGAAACCGGCCTGTCTTTAACCCAGTCATTGTGGGTATCCTCGCTATACTCCTCACCCGGTGGATGGCCCGGCCGATGCGACCCGCGCCAACTACACCATCCGAACCGACCGGCAATCCATCGATCGTTCAGTATCAGGTGGTCGCCGCCAGGCGCCAGTCCTACGAGGAAAAGATATGGCAAGTCCCGGCGATCACGCTCGCCGCTCAAGCAGTGTTGCTCACTGCAGCGGCAAGTGAGAATATCGTCCGCATCGATCGGATCGTCGCCGGGTTCCTCACCGCTGGAGCTGCCCTCATAGCGTCGAACCTGCTTTTGAGGCAGCGGCGCAATCAAGAGGCCGACAAGGCATGGCTCAGCAATTTTGAATTCCGACGTCGCTGGGCGTCCGCCCACAAGGACGCAGATCTGCGGGCCAAGGATGTAAAAATCAAGACACCGTTTCTGGCCAAACCTAAGCCTCACCTGGTATGGATCCTCGGCATGGCAGTTTTCGGCGGTCTAGGCCTAGCCGCTTCGGTCTGCTTGATGCTGTCGACGTGATGATCAGTCCATCTTCACCTGGGGCCTACCGGCACGTTGTCCCTCGGGAGTCCGACGCGAAGGTAGGCCGTCGGCCGGGTGCGGGAAGAGAGGTCACCAGACTACGGACCGTCCTGGACTGCTCCACATTCGCCACGGCGCTGCGCCAGGGCCCCGACGCTGGCGCCGGCCCGGCTTGGCTCCTCCAGCTGTGCCCCGCTCACACCGAGGCGCTTCCCTCGTGGCCCGGTGCATGCACGGACACCCCTGAGGCGGCCTGCACGGCGGCTATCACGAACACGCCTGCAGCGGCTGCACCTGCCTGGAAGGGACGACCGCCAGCTGTGCCCCAGGCCCGGAGCGCACCCGCTCGCCTCGCATGTCGTGATCGCCAGCCCCGACCGTGTGGACGCCGAGTTCGCGACACGCCCCGGAGCCGGAGTCATCGCCCCACGCTGGCATTCGATGCGATCGTGTTACCCAGGCCCCTTTGTGGCCGCCGCGCCGCTTTCGCCCGCTGAGCTGATCCGGGCCTTGTCGGTGTGAGGTCTCAGGACTTCCTTGACGGTTTGTCGTCAGGAGATCCTTGACGGTCGTGCTGGGTGCCCATGCCTTTGACGTAAAGCCTGGTGATCGGGCCGAGGTTCTTGCGGGGCCTGACGGCGAGTTCGTCCTCCCCGTGCAGGATCCGGTAGTGGGTGTCCTCGATAACGACGGTGACGATCTTTCCCGCATGCCGCGGGCCGGGCTTGATGAACTGGCCGTTGATCATGAAGCGGCCGCTGGCATGCACCTTGCGCTGGGCCCGGATGGCACCAGCGGGCAGGGGCGGAGGCGGCAGCGGGGACGTCGCCGTCCGTGCCCCGTCGATCTGCCCCAGATGGTCGGTCGGCACGGGGCAGGGCCACGTTCCCATCAGGGCGTTGTCGGCGATGGCGTGCATGAGGTGTCCGTCGAGACGGAGGGTGATCGTGCGGCAGGCGAGGGCGAATCCGACCTGGTAGCGGCCGCCGGCCAGGCAGACGATCCCGTCGCGATGGACCTTGCGGTCGACCTCGACGGGTTCGCCGGCGGCGAGGATGGCCGTGCCGCTGCGGGCCCTGGGCGGGGGCGCCGGGTGCGGGCTCGGGACCGGCCGGACGGGCTCCGTAGCGCATGGTCAGGTAGGCGAGGTCCTCCGGCCGCAGCCGGGACGGGACCGTGGTGACGAGGTGCCCGTCGAGGAGGAAGTGAACGCTGCGGTGGTTCGCCCAGACTGTCAGCGTCCGGCCTGCCAGTGCCTGGTGGATGCCGACTCGCTGCCTCCCCGTGACCAGGGTGATCTCGCCGCTGGGCGGCACCCGCACGTCGAACTCGATCACGGTGCCCTGCGGGGGCAGGACGGGCGGTTCGACGACCTCAATGGACAACTCGGGCCGCGCGGAGTGTTCACCGGCAAAGCGATCTGTGGCGATCCGGAGTCGGTGCATGGCATCGTGATATCCGGCCAGGCGAAGGCGGACAACGACCTGCCGGAGCCGTCCATGCAGTCGTTCCACCCCAAGCCCGCGGGTGCCCGCCTGTACGCCGACTCCCTTGAGAAGACACTCAAGGACGAGTAACACCTCATCATGAGGAAACCGTGGGGTCCTGCGTACCGTACGCAGGACCCCACGGCCTATGGAAAGCGTGGAATAAAACATGTCCCGAGCGGTACAGCCCCTCAAGGGAGCGGCAGTCACGGCTGTGGCGGTACTCGTATGCCACCTCATCCTCAGCGCCGGTTACGCCGCCGCACGGGCCCAGAGCCGCGCAAACTCCGACGACTCATGGATACCCGACGAAATCCACCTGGTCACATTCGTACTGGGGATCTTACTCGTCATGCCGCTGCTGCTCTGGGCAGGAATGCGCATTCTCCGCGAAAGGGGCAACTACCTGCTGATCATAGTCGGCAGTCTGCTCTGGTTGCTCGGAGCCGGATACAACCTCAACCACCTGAAGTACACGCCAGGCGCCCACCTACCGGTGCCACTGCTCGCGGGCATGGTGGCCGTCGGAGCCCTTTTGGCTCCCGCCTCGCGGCTCTTCCGTTAACCACCGGAAGGCCGTATGGCCGTCATCGGTGTACCCCGGCAGGCACATCAGACCCGTGGGCATGAGCAGCCGGCCGAGCCTCCGCGACACGTACGGCTTCGAGATCGAGCACATCGACATCTTCCGCAGTCCTGATCCCGACGCTGCCATCGGCATTCGGCTCTTCATCGCCACGGTCAGGCCCAGATGATGGCGACACGGGGAGGGGAGGACAGACAGCGCCAGGACTCGACGCCGTCCACGCCAGCGCTGCGTCCGGCCGCGCTCAGCGCACCCTGTATGCACCTAGCGTGAGCAGGGGTCTGAGCTCGGCGACGGCCTGGGAAGAAATGGTCCCGTATGCGTCCCTCTCCTGTCAGCGACGTGTGCCAGTTTCCCGGACGGTGTATGCCGACCCTGGTTCTTCTCGAGTCAGGCGGAGCTGTTCACGTAACGGATCAGCCACGTGAGCATGGAGTCGAGGTCGTCGGCGCCCGCGAGGACTTTGCCGACCACTTCAGGAGTGTGGAGCCACTCGTCGCAGCCGAGGGGATAGGCAGCGATCAGTGAACGGTGGCGCAGCAGGTCCGTGCGGGAGTGGTCGGACGGATAACCCCTTGGGGGGCGCTTCATCACGTCCCCGGAGATGTCGTAGCCCTTCGCCTTCAAGTCCTCGACGATGGCGGAGAGTTCGTGGCCGCTTCCCTCGGCGGCGACGGCCTTGCGGAACATGCTGACCTGGCCAGGGTCGGGATACCACCAAGCGCCCTGGATCCGCAGGCCGTCCAGGTCGAACCGCAGACCGATCTCAATTTTGCGGCCGAGCCGGATCACTGCGCCCTGATGCTGCCACCACCAGGAGTTTGTGCGGTAGTGCCAGACAGAGAAGTCCTCGTACCGGGGATCGACGTCTGCCACATCACTGAGCAGCGCGATCATCGGCTGCCGGACGAGACGTTCGCGATCCGCGCGGTACTGCTCGCGCACCACGCGTGATGGCTCGCCCTGCAGGTGCGCCAACACGTCCATGGCTCGCTCCGGCCAGCCGGTGAACCGTCCGCTCATGCGGGCACCATAACCCACTAACCCACCTACGATCCGACAAGGATGTAGTGCGACGGGCAAGGAGGAGCAGCTCCACACGTGTGAGAGGTATTGCCGTGGGTCAGCGGCAGGGCAGTGCAGGGGAAGGCGCCCACCCAGCCATACGCGTGCCAATCCCTCACGAGCCCCCATCGAGGCTGGCTGGACTTCTCGAGCCCTGTGCGGCCAGCCTGCAACTCTCAGGAAGGAGATGCCGCGCTGCGCTCAGCCGCACCAGCGGCCGCGGCCGGGGCGGCAGCCGAGTACAAGACGGACCTCTGCTGCTTGGTGCGGTGAGCTTCGCCCTTGGCGACGAGTGTTTCGAGAGTGCTGCGCACGACCGTGGCCTTGATCTCGCGGTCCGGGAGGGTCTGGGTGAGGGCGGCGGTGACCTCGGCCGCGGAGCGCGGTTCACCGTGCTGGATGAGGTCATCACGGATGAGGTCCCGGAGGGTGGGCGCACCCGCTTCTCGCACCCGCCTGGTGCGGTTCCCGCCCGGCTCCGTTCCCTTCCGCTTGCCGCTGGCTGTGTCGGTCTTCTTCCGCGGCTTGCGCGTCGGCGACCGCTCCGCGGAGACAGCGGCCATGAAGCGGAGGCACCTCCGATTGTGCTGCGTTGCGGAGGCCCCTCCGCTTAACCGTGAGCCTAACCTTCCAGGGGAGTCCGACCATGACCACCACTCGCACCACTTCGGGCGCACGCCCACACCCCGGCGGGCTCGCGTCTCTCGCCGGGCGTCCTGTCGCCCGCATCGGCTACGGCGCGATGCAGCTCGAGCACGGTGACCAGGAGCGCGCCCTCGCCGTGCTGCGTCGGGCCGTCGAGCTGGGCGTCGACCACATCGACACCGCCGAGTTCTACGGAGCGGGCCGCGTCAACGGGCGCATCCGAGCCGCGCTGCATCCCTACCCGGGCATCTGGTGCTGGCCGGCAAGGTCGGTGCCACCAGCGACCCGGGCGGCCAGTACGGGCTGCGTCCGGCGCAAAGGCCCGCCGAACTGCGCTCCGAGCTGGCGGCGAACCTGCGCACCCTGGGCGTCGAGCGCCTCGACGTGGTCAACATCTACCCGATGTACGGGACGCATGGAATCTCGACGACCAGCTCGCCGAGCTGATCGCCCTGCGCGACGCCGGGCTGCTCGGCGGAATCGGCCTCAGCCACGTCGACGCCGATCAGCTACGGCACGCCCTGCCGGCCGGCGTCGTCTGCGTACAGAACGCCTACAGCCTCGTCGACCGTTCGTCCGAGCCGGTGCTCGACCTCTGCCGCGAGCACGGCATTGCCTGGGCGCCGTACTTCCCGCTCGGGTCGGGGTTCCCGGAGCTGCCGAAGGTCGCCGACCAGCCCGCCGTGCGGGAGGTAGCGACGCGGCTGGGCGCAACCCCGTCCCAGGTCGGGCTGGCATGGGTGCTCACCCGGGGGCCGCAGACGCTTCTCATCCCCGGCACCCGCAGCATCGACCACCTCGAGAAGAACCTCGCCGCCGCCGACGTCATGTTCGATAAGGAGGCGCTGGCCGTGCTGGAGGGATAGCCCGCGCCTCCAGCGCTCCTCGCGGCCACTCAGCCCTCAATCGCTGAAGTCCCCCGAATGTCATGCTTCCCGCCCGCTCGCGGCCGACGATCGCCAGCGGGGGAGACGCTGTCAGGTCGCGCCCAGTCGGAGCGGACATGCAGCAGGTGGTGGCGGATCAGGTTCTCCAGGCTGTCCATGTCGTTGCGGGCGATGGCTTCGAGCATGTGATGGTGCTCGTGGGCGGAGTTGTCGAGAACCCCCCGTTCCGCGAGTGCCTCGAGGCCGTACAGCCGGGTCTGATCCCGCATCGCGGTGACAGTGTCCACCAAGCGCCGGTTGTCACACAGTTGGAGCAGGCCGAGATGGAAGCGTCGGTCCGCTTCGAGGAAGCCGACGACATCACCTTCCCGAGCCGTTTTCTCGATCTCGTCCGCGATAACCGTCAGGCGAGTGAGATCCTCAGGCTGGGCATTCGCAGCCGCTTGCAGAGTGCCGGGGACCTCCAACAGCAACCGCATGGTGTAGACCTCGTCGAGGTCGTGTTCGCTCATGGGGATCACTCGGTAGCCGCGGTTGCGGACGGGCTCCATAAGGCCCTCGTTCACCAGTGTCAGCATGGCTTCCCGGACCGGACTGCTGGAGACACCCAGCCTGGTCGCCAGGGCCGCGGCCGAATAGATGTCTCCCGGTCGGATCTCCCCGGATACCAAGGCCTGTCGGACCAGGGCAAGGACCTGTTCGCGCAGGTTCGTGCGCTGAAGCGGTCCGGTGAGCGCGTCGGGTGCCATCGGCTCTCCGTTCATCTCTTCTTGACGTGGCTCCCACTTGGATGCATCTTAGCATCTTACCGGCGACACGTGGCCGGTAACCGGTTACTCAGGAGTAATGATGACTGAGAAGCACGGATACTGCACTCTGTGCCGCTCTCGATGCGGTGCCGTCTACACCATTGAGGCAGGCGCTCTGCGGGGAGTGCGGCCCGACCCCGAGCATCCGACGGGTGCGGCGATGTGCCCGAAAGGACGGGCGGCACCAGAGATCGTGCACAGCCCCGACCGCCTGACCCAGCCGCTTCGGCGGACCACTCCCAAGTCCGATCCGGACCCCAAGTGGGAGCCCATCGGCTGGGAGGAGGCACTGAGAGAGACCGCCGAAAAACTGGGACGGATCAAGGCTCAGGACGGCGCGGAAGCTGTGGCCTTCGCCGTGACGTCGCCCAGCGGTACCCCACTGTCGGACTCCATCGACTGGATCGAGCGTTTCATCCGTCTCTTCGGCAGCCCCAACACCTGTTACTCCACTGAAGTCTGCAACTGGCACAAGGACTGGGCTCACGCCTTCACGTTCGGAAGTTCACTGCCGACCGCGGACTTCGCCGCGACAGACCTCGCCGTGCTCTGGGGCCACAACCCCGCCAAGACATGGCTGGCTCAGTCGGCGGCCCTGGCGCGAGCCCGAGCCGATGGAGCCCGCCTGGCGGTCATCGACCCCCGCCGCTCGACCAGTGCGCTGGAAGCGGACCACTGGCTGCGGGTCCGCCCCGGTGCGGACGCGGCCCTCGCCCTGGGTATCGCCCGGCTCGTGCTGGAACGTCACGGCTACGACGACGAATTCGTTCGGGCCTGGACAAACGCTCCCCTGCTCGTTCGCCGTGACACAGGACGCTTTCTGCGTGCCCAAGAGGTCGATCCGGACCTCGACGGCTACGTCGTCTGGGACACCGCTGGCGACACCTGGCGGTCATACGACACCCTCCGCGCCGCGCGGAACCCCGGCCGCTTCGCCCTGCACGGCACCCATCGAGTGCGCACCCGCACCGGCGGCACGGTCGACTGCGAGCCCGCCTTCGAGCGGTACCGCGACGCCTGCCGGCCATGGACCGTGGAGGAAACCGCCCGCACCACCGGCATCGAACCGGCGGAGCTGACCGCCTTCGCCGACGCACTCATCCGGGCACGGTCCGTGTCCTACCACGCGTGGACCGGCGTCGGGCAACACGCCAATGCCACCCAGACCGAGCGGGCCATCGCCACGCTGTACGCGCTGACCGGCAGCTACGACGCGCCCGGAGGCAACGTCATATGGCCGCGGCACGCCCTGAACCCGGCCACCGACCTGGCCCAGCTCCCGCACGACCAGCGGGCCAAGGCCCTCGGCATGGTGGAACACCCGCTCGGCCCCCCTGCCCAGGGCTGGATCAGTGGCCGGGATCTGTGCCGCGCGATCCTGTCGCAGGATCCCTACCCGGTACGAGCCCTGGTCGGATTCGGCAGCAACCTGGTGCTCTCACAGCCGGATCCGCGACGCACCGCCGCCGCTCTTCGCCACCTCGACTTCTACGTACACCTCGACCTCTTCCCCAACCCCACCTCCCAGTTCGCCGACATTGTGCTTCCGGTCAACAGCCCCTGGGAACACGAGGCGATCAGGGCGGGATTCGAGATCAGCCGGCGGGCTCAGGAACACGTCCAGCTCCGGCCGCGCATGGTGGAGCCGGTGGGCCAGTCCCGCTCCGACACCGAAGTCGTCTTCGACCTCGCGCAGCGTCTGGGCATGGGCTCCGACTTCTTCAACGGCGACGTCACGGCCGGCTGGAATCATCAACTGGGGCCCCTGGGGCTGACCGTCGACGAACTCCGCCGCCATCCTCGCGGCCTCCGGGTCCCACTCGAAACGGTCTACCGAAAGTACGCCCAGAGCACGGAAGACGGCCAGGCCACCGGGTTCGCCACCCCGACCCGACGGGTCGAGCTGTACTCGGAACGGCTCGCGTCGCACGGCTACTCCGCTGTCCCCATCCATTCCGCGCCCGGTACCGAACCCGACTCCCGCTACCCGTTGTCGCTGACGTGCGCGAAGAACGGCTACTTCTGCCACAGCCAGCACCGCGGGTTGTCCTCCCTGCGTAAGCGCAGCCCGGAACCCACTGTCGACATCAGCGGGGCACTGGCACAGCGGCGCGACATCAGCGATGGCCAGTGGGTGGCGCTGTCCACACGCATGGGGACGATCCGCATGCGCGCACGTATCGACCACGATCTGCACGAGGACGTCGTATGCGCCGAATACGGCTGGTGGCAGCAGGCTCCGGACCTGGCACTACCGAGTTTCGATCCCTATGACGAAGCCGGCAGCAACTACAACCTCCTGATCGGCGACGACGTACGCGACCCGATCAGCGGTTCGGTGCCGATGAGGTCCGGCAGCTGCGACATCCGGCCCATCGCGACGTCTCATTGGGAAGGAGTCAAGGAGTTCGTCATCGTCTCCGCCGTACCGGAGGGAGCCGATGTCCTGGCTTTGAGCATGGAACCCGCCGACGGTTCTGAGCTGCCCGATTTCAGGCCAGGACAGCACATCACCCTCGGCTTCCCCACCACCGGCCCCGCAGGCGCGGAACGATCACCGGCACGCTGTTACTCCCTGACCGGCCCCGCGCAGGACAAGGACCGCACCTCGTACAGCATCGCCGTACGCCGCGTACCGGACGGACAGGTCTCCGGCCAGGTGCACGCGACCGCCCGCGCGGGGAAACGCGTGCAACTGACGGCGCCGGCAGGACTCTTCGCCATCCCGGCCGACATCAGCCGGCCAGTCGTGCTCCTCGCCTCCGGAATCGGGATCACGCCGTTCATCGGCTACCTCGAGACGCTGGCCCGCAGCGGCGGCAGCGTCCCCGAGGTCGTACTGCACTACGGCAGCCGAAATTCCACCTCACACGCCTTCCGGGACCGCACGAGCGAACTACGGGACGCCATCCCGCAGCTACGCGTCCACACCCATTACAGCCGACCGGAACCCCACGACGCCCTCGGCCGCGACTACCATCACTTCGGACGCATCAGCGCCACCGACGTCGATGCCCGACTCATCGAACGCCGCGCCCGGTTCTACCTCTGCGGACCGGAGGACATGCTCTCCGACCTCACCGTCGGCCTTGTCGCCCGAGGCGTGCCGCGCTTCGACATCTTCGCCGAAAGGTTCCACGCCGCCCCACAGCGCGTCGACATCCCCGACAGCGCACAGGCCACCGTCCGCTTCACCCGCGCCAACCGCGAGGTCACCTGGCGCAGAGAAGACGGCACTCTGCTGCAACTGGCGGAGCGGGAAGGGATCCGCCTGCCCAGCGGCTGCCGCTTGGGCCAGTGCGAAAGCTGCGCCATCACCGTCCTGGACGGGCGCGTCGCGCATCTGGTCACCCGCCCGGAGGACCTGGCCGACGACCAGTGCCTGACCTGCCAGGCCATGCCCGTGACCGACGTCACTCTCGACGCTTGACCGCTTGACCGCCTGATCGAAAGACGACGATGCTGAATATCGACGCCCAACAGACCATCACCGCACTGCCGTTCCACGACCTCATCCCCGCGCTCCGGCAAGGCTTCGTTCACGGCGCCAGTACTCCGGCCCGCCACCACCACACCGTCGACGCCGACACCGACGCCACCCTCCTGCTCATGCCCGCCTGGTCCCATGGCGAGTTCCTGGGTGTCAAACTCGTCAACGTCTTCCCCGCCAACGGCCTCCACGGCAGGCCGGCCCTGTCCTCCGCATTCGTCCTGGCCAGCGCCGCCACCGGGGAGCACCTGGCCATCATCGACGGCAATGAACTGACCCGGCGCCGCACCGTGGCGACCTCCGCTCTGGCCGCCACCTACCTCGCACGGCCCGAGAGCACCACCCACCTGGTGGTCGGAGCAGGGCATGTGGGCAGCCTCGTCGCCGAGGCCTACCGCAGCGTCTTCGACATCCGGACAGTGCTCGTCCACGACCGGTCCTCCGGCCACGCCCATCGCCTGGCCGACACCCTGAACCAACAGGGGCTCGATGCCCGTGCCGTCGCCGACCTGGCCCCGCGGCCGCCGAAGCCGACATCATCAGCTGTGCCACCCTCGCCACCGAGCCAGTCATCAAGGGCGACTGGCTGGAACCCGGCACCCACCTCGACCTCATCGGCAGCTTCCGCCCCACCATGCGAGAGGCTGACGACCAGTGCATACGCCGCGGCACCATTTTCATCGACACGCCACAGGCGCTGCACGAATCCGGTGATCTGACGCAGCCCATCGACGCCGGCCTCCTCACCCCGGACGACATCGCCGGCACCCTGCCCGACCTGTGCGCCGGCGCCATCCCCGGCCGCCGCACCCAGGAAGAGATCACCGTCTTCAAAGCGGTCGGCAGCGCACTCGCCGACCTCACCGCCGCCTCGGCGGTCTACCGCTCACACGGCCCGTCCCCTCGGGCCCACACCCGCCAGGAGCCATCATGATCGAGCAGAGGCCCAAAGGGGGCGACGACTCCGCACCGCAGCAACCCCCACGCGATGGAATCCTCGCCCGCGCCGCTACCCGCAGCGCGGCCGTGGCCGAGCGGTGGTTCCCCAACACCCTCGTCTTCGCACTCCTCACCGTGGCTGTCGTGGCCATCGCGGCGATGGGCATCGGATCAGGCCCGGCAAAGGTCGCCTCTGTCTTCGGCAACGGCTTCTGGACCTGATCCCCTTCACCATGCAGATGGCCATGGTCGCTATCGGCGGTTATGTCGTGGCCACCTCCCGCCCCGTCCAGCGAGTCATCGTCCGCCTGGCCCAGATCCCCGCTACAGAGCGGGGTGCCGTCGCCATGGTCGCCACCATCAGCCTCACCTCCGCCCTGCTGAACTGGGGACTCAGCCTCATCTTCAGCGCCCTGCTGGTCAGGCGCCTGGCCGAACGCGACAATCTGCGCGTCGACTACCGGGCCGCCTCAGCGGCCGCGTACCTCGGCTTGGGCGGCACCTGGGCGCTCGGTCTCAGCTCCTCGGCCGCTCAGCTCCAGGCCAACGCGGAGAGCCTGTCGCCCTCCCTGCTGTCGATCACCGGCGTCATCCCCTTCCGGGAAACCATCTTCACCTGGCAGTCCCTCACCCTCTCGGCTGTCGTGATCGTCGTCTGCGTGTCCGTCGCCTACCTCACCGCGCCACGTGGCGACAGCGTGCGCACCGCGGCCGACCTCGGCATTGACCCCAGCGACCCGGTCGAAGACGACGAGCCCCGCACCCGGCCGGGGGAGTGGCTGGAGTACAGCCCTCTGCTCACCTTCGTCGTCGTCGCCCTCGTCGCCGGATGGGCCGTGCAGGAGTTCGCCGACAAGGACCCCATCGTCGCGATCTCCGCACTGAACACCTACAACCTGCTCTTCCTGACGCTCGGCATGCTGCTGCACTGGCGCCCGCGCCGGTTCCTCGCGGCGGTGACCAAGGCGGTTCCGGCCACAGCCGGCGTGCTCATCCAGTTCCCCTTCTACGCCGGCATCGCCGCCATCATGACCCAGGCCACCAACGGCGGCGGCGACAGCCTGTCCCACTACCTGGCCTCGGCCTTCACCGGCGTCGGATCCTCGACCCTCTTCCCACTGATGATGGGCGCCTACTCCGTCGTCCTGGGTTTCCTCATCCCCTCCGGCGGCGGGAAGTGGATCATCGAGGCGCCCTACGTCATGCAAGCCGCCAACGACCTCAACGTCAACCTCGGCTGGACCGTCCAGGTCTACAACGCGGCCGAAGCACTTCCCAACCTCATCAACCCGTTCTGGATGCTCCCGCTGCTGGGCGTCCTCGGCCTCAAGGCCCGCGACATCGTCGGCTACACCTTCCTCTACCTCGTCGCCCTGCTGCCCATCGTGCTCGGCCTGCTCACCCTGCTGTCCACCACGCTGCCCTACCACCCGCCTGTCCAGCCCTAGGTCGTGTATCGAAAGTGGATCTTGAGCCGTCAATGATCATGGTTCATGGGCCGGGGAGATCTCACGGACGAGCAGTGGGCGGTGCTGGAGCCGCTGTTGCCAAAGGGCGCCAGGGAGGGGCGGCCGCCTGTCTGGCCTCGGCGGCAGCTGATCGACGGCATACGGTTCAGGGTCCGGACCGGCGTTCCGTGGCGGGATGTACCTGTCGAGTACGGGCCGTGGGGCCGGATCTACGACCTGTTCCGCCGATGGCAGCGGAACGGCACCTGGTACCGGATCCTCACCCACCTCCAGTCCCCAGCCGACGCGAAAGGCACGATCGTCTGGGACCTGAGCGTGGACTCCACCGTCTGCCGCGCGCACCAGCACGCGGCCGGAGCCCGCAAGCAGGGCGACCTGCAGAAGGAACCACCGGGTGGCCTCTTCGCTCAGCCCCGTGATCACGGGCTGGGAAGGTCGCGCGGCGGGTTCACCACCAAGCTCCACCTGGCCGTCGAGCAAGGTCAGAAGCCCATGTCGATCGTGGTGACGGCAGGACAGCGTGGAGACTCGCCGCAGTTCGAGCCTGTGCTGGCAAAGGTTCGCGTGCCTCGCATCGGGCCGGGCCGGCCACGCATCCGCCCCGACCGCGTGCGGGCGGATAAGGCGTACGCCTCCCGTAAGAACCGCGCCTACCTGCGCCGCCGCGGCATCCGCTGCACCATTCCCGACAACGCCGACCAGGCCCGCCACCGGCAGAAGCTCGGCTCCCGCGGCGGCCGACCACCACACTTCGACCCAGACGACTACCGCGAGCGCCACGCGGTCGAGTGCGGAATCAACCGCCTCAAGAGACACCGCGCCGTCGCCACGCGCTACGACAAGCGGGCGGTTCGCTATGAGGCGACAGTCCTCGTTGCCGCCATCAACGAGTGGTTGTGACGTACTGGTCCGACGACAGTTCGAACACCCGAACCCGACGACCACAGCTGGGATCGACGGCCTCACCGACCGGATGCATCCCCAGTTTCGTCATGATTCGTTCAGAGGCGCCGTTGTCCAGCTGGACGATGCTGACAATCCGGCCCAGTCCGCAGTCCTCGAACCCGAATCGCACTGCAGCCGCAGCGGCCTCCGTAGCCAGGCCCTGCCCCCAGTAGGCACGCCCCAGCCGCCAGCCAACCTCAACCGCAGGCAGGAGCTCCGGCATGAACTCGGGGACCGAAAGACCGGTGAACCCGGCCAGTTCGCCAGTCGAGCGAATCTCCACGGCGAACAGGCCGAAGCCCTGCCTGTCCCACTCGCGCTCCGCTGCCTCGATGCCGCGGCGAGTCTGCTGTACGTCACGGACACTGCCGTCACCGATCCACCGCATCACCTCGGGATCTGCATTGACAGCAGCCATGGGCACAACGTCATCCGCGCGCCAACGACGCAGGACTAATCGGGGAGTCTCAAGCATGACCATCCGAGCATTCTGGCTCACAGAGGAACCCCGAGCCTTCCTGCCTGGGACTTCCGATACACGGCCTAGTGGGCTGTCCGGCAGGTGATCGGATAAGCGAAAATCGCCTCTGCCCAGCAAGAATGAGGACTGTCGAGGTTCCGTGTTCCTGTGCCCGTCGGAGTCACTTCCCAGGTGAAGAAGCGCAGTGGGTTGTACCCGCCTGTCCGTGTCGAGGGCAACAGCCGCGCAGTGGTCCCGCAGGCCGGGGCGGTCTTGCTGGTGGAGACCGCCCGCGCCACGCGCCTGGACGCCGCGCTGTCGACGGCGCTCGCCCCGTGGCACAGGGCGGTGCACGGCCCGGGCAAGATTCTACGCCCGCGAGGGCAAGGTCACCCGTCGCCAGCCCGAGCAGCAGAACGATCAGGCGTGGTGCCTGACCGTCGTAACGAACGCGGTCGTGTGCTGGCACACGGAGTACATGGGCCTGGCCGTCGGCGAACTCCGTGCGGCTGGCCGTGAAGTGGACGCCGAGGTCCTGGCCCACATCTCCCCGGCCCGCAGCTCGGCGGTCAACTACTACGGCTCCATCACCGTCGACTACGACCGCGAACTCGCCCAGCTCGACGACCAGGGCCACCGGCCCCTGCGCACCGTGACGGTGGACGAGCCAGGAGCCGGGCTGTAGACAGTGGCCGGCCCCGGTGCCGCCCCACGGGGGAAGGGCGGCACCGGGGCCGACGGTCCGATCACCCTAACGGGCACCTCACCGGTCTTGGGCGAGTTTGTACAGCTCCGCGAAGAGCCCCCAAGATCCATCAGGGCCTGGAAGTCACCTTGTTCCCGTACGCGGCCGCCGTCGAGGACGATGATGCGGTCCGCGATCCGGGCGTTTCCCAGGCTGTGCGTCACGAACACGGCCGCCTTGCCCGCCGCGAGCGGCCGGCCCGAGCAGGGACAGTTCCCGAACGCTCCTATGGCGTCACGGTGTTGGGGGCTCTGGTCGGTCGCGGTGGAGTACGGGGCGAAGGACCAGATCTGCGATCCATGGCCGGTTGCGCACTCCGTGGCCTGCACGATGTCGAAGGGATCCCCGTGCTCGTCCTCCGGGTCCAGGGCCAGGCAGACCCCGCCCGGCACGACATCCCACCTGCTCTCCAGCCGGAAGGCTTCCCGGAGTACGGGTCCACCTTCCACAGCTGCGCGGAGGAGTCCGTGCAGGACTTCAGATCGACGCCGGCCGCCGCGTCACTACCGGGAGGCGGATCGCTGATCTCGACGCACCGGCCGGTGCCCCGGTCCCGCAGCCGCAGATACTCGCCCACCCAATCCAGCCGCCAGTCCGCGCTGCTGGGGAAGGCAGTCGTGCGCGGCTCGGCGCGCACCCGCGTGGCCGGCAGGCCGCGGGGCTCGCTGGTCAGCATCTGGCCGGTGTAGACATTCTGCAGACCCTCCGGCCGCGTGTAGGCGACCGGCAGATCCCGCGTCTCGAAATTGGGCTCGCTGAGGTCTTGGTGCGTCTGCGGAAGGGTCCAGTGCTGTGCATCGACGTTCGCGCACCGCTCCATCCCCACATAGGATGTCTGGCCGCGCCTCTGCTCCACACATCGCCCGGTGCGCACGCTACGGATCTGGTACTGCTCATTGCCCAGCGACACAAGGTCGAACCGCTCGTGAGAGAGGGAGACGGAACAGTCACGCAGGGACAGGGTGTGCGGTGCAAGGTCTGTGACCGTGGCGCACCTCCCGCCGGGCTCTCGGATCCGGACGCCGTCGTTGCCGTCGAACTCGATATTGAACCGCTGGGAAGCGTCCTCGGGGTCGCGCGTCTGCGTGGCAAGCCATTCACCGTCGCCCCACGGTGCGGCCGTGGGAGCCAGCACCGTGCCGGTCCGCATGCTCTCGATGTAGCGGGAGGCGCTGAACATCGAGGTCAGCGCGGTCGGAACGCGCGTGATGCCGACCGAGACGGCGGCATGGTCGGGTGTGGCCCCGCCAGCCGATCCGTCGGATGGCCGGGGATGTCGGTAGAGGACACGGCGAAGTCCAGCTCTCTGTCTCTCCCGCTGCCGAAATGGGTGGGCTGGCCCGTGTTGTACAGGTGCGAGCCGACCGGAATGGCGAGGTTGGTCGGCTCCCTGTTGAAGTCGCCCAGCACGGTCCACCTTTCGTTGCCCGGCCGCCGGCGCACGAAGTCGTCGACGAGGGCGAGCATGGTCGGCGCGTCACGACCGCCGGTGACCTCGTTGCCGCTGAGGGCGTGGTAGCTGAAGTACCAGTCGTTGCCGAAGCGGACCCCGATGGCCGCGCGTCCTCCGCTGTAAGGGTTGGCGATCGCCGTGACCTCGTCGGGCTCCCGCTGGGTGAGCAGCGCCACGTTGTTGCGGCCGCCCACGTAGGTGCCGCCGTTCTGGTCGGTCTGCAGGAAGTAGACCTCGTAGTTCTCCCGGCCGAACCTCCAGCGGTGGTGCTGGATGTAATTGCCCCGCCCGATCGCCGGCAGGCCCGCGAAGTTGGCGCTGTTGTCGACGAACTCTCCAGGTGGGAGCGGTCCCGCCTCCTGTACCGCCACGATTTCGGCGGCCCTGATGTAGCGGCCGATCGAGGTGGTCCACTTGGTGTCCGACCCGCTGTCGGCGCCTTGCATGTTGTTCGTGATCAGCGGCGTGTCCCACAGCGGTGCGGCCTGGGCGGTTCCTGCCGGAACCGTCACGAGCACCACGGAGGCCGCAAGTGTGGCCAGCGCGATGAATCCGGCTGTGACAGTGCGCCGGCGTGGCCTCCTGCCGGCACCCGGCGGCCCGGGGCGCCATCGCGGGACGGCACCCCGCCATAAGGTTCTTCTCAGTTTCCTCATGCCTCTCCCTTGGATCGGATGGATCGGATCGTGCGGTGGGGCGGGCCCGCTCGGGTGCAGTCCTCACCCGGCACATCAGCCCCTGACGGCGCCGCATGGACCACCCGGGCACAGCTGGGACAAACCCCCGTACTGGCGCGCTTTAACTCCCCTTTGGCCAGTGGCCCGTTCAAGGTTCTCTGTTCGGTGCGTTGCGCCGACAGGCCCCTTCAGCCAAGAGCTGCGCGTACTCAGGCCGAATAGCCGCCCTTGCCCCGCTGTCGCGTGCTCGGCCCGGACCGTCCCAAGGTTCGGCCCCGGCCTGCGGCGAGCGGGACGTGCAACCGGCGCAGGACGCCGGCCTGGGCGTCGTTCCTGGGGCCGTATCAGGCAACGTTCGCCCTGTGGCGGTTGCACTCGCTCTGCCGTGCTAGCCGCTGTACGTGGCTAGCGTTCTAACAAACGACCCTTGCCCGAGCAAGATCAAACACGAGCCGCCGGACCCCGATGATCTCCGATCGGTTCTCACAACCCGTTCGCACTCAAAAGGAGGGTCAACCCCCTTCTGCGACTTGCATTGTGCGAAAATCCGAGCCCATGACGGCCCCTCACGAGCCCTCCGGCACCGACGCGTCAGACGCGGACGACGTCGAACGGCACCCCTGCCCGAAGTGTGACGCACAGCCCGGTTCGCCGTGCCGCTCGCGCGGCGGCGCCGTCACTTCCGCCTACCACACCGGCCGGTTCACCAAGGTGCCCCGGCTCGCGAAGAAGCTGCGGGTGCCCACCCCGGCCGACCCCGCCCCGGCCCCCGTCGACCCAGACCTGCCGAGCGCGGACATCCGCATCGGGTACGCGAGATGCTCGCACCGCAGCCAGGAACTCCAGACCCAGATCGACGCACTCGCCGGGCACGGCATCCCCCGCGACAAAATCTTCAGCGAGAAGATCAGCACCCGCATCCGGGTCCGCCCCCAGTTCGAACAGGCCCTCAAGACCGCCCCGGAGATCAAGGCCCACGCCCCGCACTGCCGGGTGCTCTTCACCGTGTTCGAGAGGAAGCGGCTGGGCCGGGACGCGGCCGAGCTGACCGCGCTCGCCGACCACCTCACCGCGCACGGCCTGGTGCTGGAGATGCTCGCCGGTCCGCTGCCGGGGATGTACGACCCGAGTGGGCCGGGCAAGCTGCTGTTCGCGTTCTTCGCGGCGATGGCCGAGACCGAGCGGGAAGAACATCCGGGAGTCCACGCTGGAGGGGCTCGACACCGCGGTCCGCAAGGGCAAGTACGGCGGCCGACCCCCGTCATCACCGACGACATGCTGCACACCGTGCTCCGGCGCCGGGCTGGCGGTGAGTCCGTCGAGCAGAT
The DNA here is from genome assembly GCA_005405945.1 of Streptomyces violaceusniger. Classification (GTDB taxonomy): domain Bacteria; phylum Actinomycetota; class Actinomycetes; order Streptomycetales; family Streptomycetaceae; genus Streptomyces; species Streptomyces violaceusniger. The sequence goes on along the minus strand of BJHW01000001.1, from coordinate 107,031 downwards.
CCAGCCCGACCTGATCATCCCCACAGGCAAGCGCAAGGGCCAAAGCCCCTCGGTCGCCAGCATCTACCGGGCGCTCGCCGAGCACGCCAAGCGCGAGGCGTACCCCGAAGCCGTCGAGCAGGCCCACGCCGACTTCGCCGACCTCCAGAACGGCGAATTCCCCGCGCCCCGCACAGCGCAGACGGCGGAACCCGCCCCGGCTCCTCAGCCGTGATCGGTCCCCTGAGCTGGGCAGCAGCCGCTTAGAGCTTGTCTCACGTGGCGTCAGAACGGTGCGGCATGATGCTGTGCCATGGGTGTTGATCTTTCGCAGCGGTTGGTTCCTGACGAACTCTGGTCGCTTGTTGCTCCGTTGCTTCCGTCTTTCTCCTCGCGTCCGCAGGGTGGAGGGACGGCCCCGGTTGATGAGCGAGCGGTGTTCGCGGCCGTCGTGTACGTGCTGACCAGCGGCTGCGCCTGGCGGCATCTACCGGAGACGTTCGGTGTCTCGCCGGCGACCGCACAGCGCCGGTTCGCCGCATGGACCGAGGCTGGGCTGTGGCGTCGCCTGCACCAGGCTGTCCTGGACGAGCTCGGAGCTCGCGGTGAGGTGGACTGGACCTCGGCGATCGTGGATGCGGCCTCGGTTCGTGCGAAAAAAGGGGATCACTGACCGGGCGCAATCCGGTCGACCGGGGCAAGAAGGGCAGCAAACTGCACGTCCTGTCCGACGCGCAAGGCTTACCTCTCGCCCTCGGCGTCTCCGGCGCCAATGTCCACGACAGCCAGGCACTCCTTCCGCTGATCGTGGGCGTACCCGCTATCCGCTCCCGCCGTGGACCGCGACGCCGCCGCCCGGGAAGGCTCCGCGCCGACAAGGCCTACCACTCCACCGATCGTCTCTCGTGGCTGCGCGGCCGCGGCATAGTCCCACGCGTCGCCCGACCCGGCATTGAGTCCAGCGAGCGCCTCGGCCGACACCGCTGGAAGATCGAGCGGTCGATCTCCTGGCTCTTCGGCTACCGTCGCCTGACCGTGCGATACGAGCGAAAAGGGAACCACTTCCTCGCCTTCCTCGGGCTCGCGGCAGCCCTGACCTGCTACAAGAAGCTCGCCAAACTCGCCACGTGAGACAAGCTCTTACTGGTGGGGGCGCTCGCTCGCTCGCACCAGGGCTCGTGCCAGGTCAGCAGTTTCCGAAAGAGTGTCGATCGGGAGCGGCTGAGTGGCGAGAGCGCCTTCGTGCAGCAGGAGGAGCTGGGTGGCGAGGGTAGCGGGGTCCGAGCAGTCGGCTGCGGTGGCGAGCTCCTTGAACAGGTTCAGCAGCCAGAGCTTCTGGTTCGCGGCGATGCGGTGTGCGGGATGCGAGGGGTCGGGGAGTTCGGCCAGCGCGTTGATGAACGCACACCCGCGGGTATTGGTCTCGCTCCAGGTCCGCAGCGCGTCGAAGGGTGCGGTGACGGCCTCGACGGGGCGCTCGCAGGTGTCGACGGTGGCGCGGACGAGTGACCGCCAGCGCTGGTCACGTTCCGCGAGGTAGGTCGCTACGAGGTGGTCCTTCGAACCGAACTGGTTGTACAGGGTTCGCTTGGTCACGCCCGACTGCTCTGCGATCAGATCCACGCCGACTGCTGTGATGCCGCGGTTGTAGAACAGTTCCTCGGCCGCCGCGACTATGCGGCGGCCGGCCGGTGTCATGGTCCGCGCTTCCTGCACCTTGCGCCCTTTACTGATCGGTGTAGCGTAGGCAATGTTCACAGATCAGTATACCTCTGAGGAGGTTCATGTGATGGGCATGCCCGAGACCATGCGCGCGGTGCGGATCGCAGAGCACGGAGGTCCGGAGGTTCTTGAGGTGACGGAAGTGGCCGTGCCCACTCCACAGGCCGGAGAGGTACTGGTCCAGGTCAGCGCGGTGGCGCTGAACAACACCGACCTGTGGACCCGGGAGGGCGCCTACGGCCGCCCGGGAGACCCAGAGGCGCTGTCGGGCTGGCGGGGCCCCGTCGACTTCCCGCGCGTCCAGGGCGCCGACGTGGCCGGCCGGGTCGTGGCGGTCGGCGGCGACGTGGACCAGTGCCTCGTCGGTCGCCGAGTGGTCGTCGACCCTGCCATCTACGACGCCGAAGGACCGGATGCGAACCCGGTGGGCCTGATGGGGAGCGAACGCGACGGTGGTTACGCCGAGTACGTGACCGCGTCGGCGGAGCGTGTACATGACGTGACAACATCCCCGCTGGCCGACGACCAGCTCGCGACGTTGCCGACCGCCTACGGCACGGCGCTGGGCATGATCGAGCGGGGCCGGCTGCGGGAGGGAGAGACGGTCCTGGTTTCGGGAGCCTCCGGCGGTGTCGGCCTCGCGCTGGTGCAGATCGCCCGTGCGCGCGGTGCGCGGGTGCTCGCTGTCAGCAGCGAATCCAAGATTGACGCGGTACGCGAGGCCGGCGCACATGACGTCGTTGACCGTGCTCGGAACGTTGCCGAGCAGATCCGCGCTGCCGCCCCGGACGGTATCGATGTCGCACTCGACGTCGTCGCCGGGGATCTGTTGAGCGAGGGGCTGCCTCTGCTGCGTGAAGGTGGCCGGTGGGTCATCGCCGGCGCACTCGGCGGATACACCGTGACCTTTGATGTGCGCCGTCTCTACCTGCACAATGCGCAGGTCATCGGCTCCGCGATGCACACGCCCAAGCACTTCGATCTCCTCATGAACCTTGCGCGTCAGGGGAGATCCAGCCCGTTATCGCCGCGACGTTCCCCCTGGATCAGGCCGCTCAGGCGCAGGACGAACTCGCCCGCAGGGCGCACGTGGGAAAGATCGTCCTGCACCCATAGTGCATCCGGAGTCGTACCGTATCGACGGCTGGGAGAGAGGCGTTGGTGGCACTGCTGATCGGCAGTGTCGAGATGATCAGTCCCTCTCGCCTTGGCGGGAGGCCGGCTGTCTCGAGGGAGTCCAGCGCGCCGTGAGAAATTCCGTTGCCGGAGCAGCGGCATCGTCGATCAAATGTCTCCATGGCTCATGACGCCCCGGCGGACCATGTGGAGCAGAACCGACGCTTTTGGGATGACGAGGCGGCTGCGTGGCACGGGCCGCTCGCCCGTGACCAGTGGGCGCAGGTGGAACCGTCCTGGGGATTGTGGGCCACCCCTGAGTCGCAGGTTTCCTTGCTTCCCGACGGCATCGAGGGGATGCGCACCATTGAGTTGGGCTGCGGTACTGCCTACGTTTCCGCTTGGCTGGCCAGAGCAGGAGCCCACCCGGTCGGGATCGACCTCTCGGAGAAGCAGCTCGCCACTGCTCGCGCGATGCAGGCGGAGTTCGGCCTCGACTTCCCCCTTGTCCTGGGCAATGCCGAGAAGGTGCCCTACGAGGACAACTCGTTCGAACTGGCGATCGGCGAGTACGGCGCCTCGCTGTGGTGCGACCCTTACCAGTGGATCCCGGAGGCAGCCCGGCTTCTCGTTCCCGGAGGCCGGCCGGTGTTCTCGCGCTACTCGCCGCTGTTCGCGCTGTGTGTACCGCCTGAGGGACCGGCATCCACCACTCTGTCCCGCGGCCAATTCGGCCTGACGCGGTTGGACTGGGGGAATCACGTAGAGTTCGTCCTGCCGCACGGTGAGATGCTCCGTCTGCTGCGGGCCTGCGACTTCGTCGTTGAGGATCTGATTGAGATTCAGGCACCCCAGTCTGCGCGGGACTACCTAGAAGTTTCCGCCGACTGGGCTCAGCAATGGCCCAGCGAGGAGATCTGGAAAGCTCGGCTGGCAGGCTGACAGCTCCGCCGGCACCGTGTATCGCCTTAAGACATCGTCCCGCGCGAACTGGTAATGCCCACGCAACCCCGGAATTCGGCACTCGGTCCCGAGACCAGCCAACCAGGCCGGGAACCCCAAGCGACGCGGAACAGCCAGCGGCGGTCTCCTGCCTCGACCGTCAGGCCCCCACACGGCCCGCCACACAGTTGAGTGCGCAAGCAACCGCTCAAGCGCAACAGACCGGTGGCCTCGCGGCTGCAAACTCGCCGTCCTTGCCACATCACGGGTCACCACGTCATGGCTGCGGACACTCGGTAAGCGCTGCTGATGGGTTGGGCGAAGTTCGGTCACATCGCTGGGTGAGGAGCAGGAGGACGAGTGAGGCGGCGACACCTGCGGCTGCGATCAAGGGCAGTAGTTTCAGGTTCTGCGTGACCAGAAGACCACCTCCTCCTGCCCCGGCCGCGATGGCGATTTGCATGGCCGACTGGTTCAAACTCATCAACACGTCGGAGGCATCGGGGGCCAACGAGGCCACGCGGATCTGCTGCGCGGAAGTACTTCCCATGCAGCGATGCCCCACAGCAGAACTGCGCCTACTGCACTGCCGGTTGCGACTCCGAGTACCGGGAGGGCGATGAGCACCAGCACATGGAAGGCTTTGGTCACCGTCAGCGTTCGATGAGTTCCTACGCGGTCCGTCAGAAACCCGCCGGCTTGTATGCCGACGATGCTGGCGAGGCCGAAGAGGAGGAGGACGAGGCTCACTGCGTCACCATCAAGACCGACGACACTGACCAGGTATGGCGTGAAGTACGTGTTCAATGCCGCGTAGCCGCCGAGCCAGAGAAAGGTGACCGTCAAGCCGAGGATGGTGCGCGCGCTGGCGAGCAGGGCGAGTTGGCGGCGGAGCGGCACAGGAGCATGGGGAGCGGTACGGGGGAGGGCCATCCACACTATTCCTGCCACGAATACCGCAAGTGCGGCGTTGAGCGGGAAGGTGGTCTTCCAGTCCCAGTGTTGGGCGACTACGCGCCCCGCAGGCACTCCAAGGACGAGCGACGCAGTCACTCCCATCATGACGGTTGCGACCGCTCGGGCGCGGCGCTTTGGAGCCACGAGGCGTACCACGACGCTGAGTGCTGTGACGACGATGAGACCGGTACTCGCCGCCATCACGACCCGGAGCGCCGTGATCGTCAGGAGGGTGGGACTCAGCCAGGACATGAGGTTCGCGGCCGCGAAGACGAGCAGAGCCGCTGATATGAGGAGGCGTCGTTCGACTCGCGCCGTCATCACGACAAGAGCAGGGGTCATGAGCCCGTACGCAAGGGAGAAGACGGTGACGAGCTGGCCCGTGGTCGCCTCACTGACTCCGAGCCCTCGGGCGACGAGGTCAAGCTGCCCCGACAGGATGTATTCGGCCACTCCTGCCGTGAACGTCGCGCAGAAGAGCGCGGCGGTGATCAGCGCGGGATGATGTTTCACAGTGATATTCCCAGATTCACGGGGTGTGAATGGTGATCGATTTCGACTCATGAGGATTGCCGGGCGTACCTCGACCGGAGAGCCGTCGGGAGCCGCCGGGCCTCGTGGCAGGGCGGGACCGGGCAGGTCCGCTCGGCCACGAGGCCCCCACGGCGTGCGGGCCGCTCCAGCTCGCGGGCCGGCGGCCGGGTGCGGTTACTGGTGCGTGGCCAGGAAGGGCAGGAGGACGTCGGCCATCTCGTCGGGTACTTCCTCTGCGAGGTCGTGGCCGGCGTCGAAGGTGTGTCCGGTGACGTCGTGGGCCATGAGCCGCATCTGGGACTCGTTGCGGTCGCCGATGAACGCGGATCCGCCGAGGGCCAGGACCGGGATGTCCAGTTTCTTCTGTGCGGTCTGCCGGTTCTGTTCGGCGTCGACGAGCATGGCCCGGTAGATGGAGAGCATCGCGCGGATGCCGCCGGGCATGGAGTAGCAGCGCACGTATTCCTCGATCGCGTCGGGGGTGGCGGTGTCGGGGTGGCTGCGTTCGTACTTGATCATGTAGGTGATCAGCTCGCGCTCGTGTCCGGCGATCAGCATCTCGGGTATGTCCGGCTGGAAGTAGAAGCCCAGGTGCCACAGGTGCATGCCGCTGGAGATGTTCTCGGGGGTGAGTGCGGTGTGGTCCTCGAAGCCGAATCCGGGGAACAGGGCCTCGGCGAACACGAGAGCGGTGACGTGGTCACGGTGGCGGGCGGCGAGTTGGTAGCCGATCACCGCTCCCCAGTCCTCGCCCGCCACGGCGTACGTCTCGTGTCCGAGGTGGGTCATCAGCTCGGCGATGTCGTCGCTCATCGTCGCGGAGTCGTAGCCGTCCGACGGGCGGGCGGAGTCGCCGAGACCGCGAAGGTCCGGCACGACGACGGTGTAGCGGGGCGTCAGCTTGGGAACGAGGTGGCGCCAGTGGTAGCTGGTCTTGGGTACGCCGTGCAGGAGCACCACCGCGGGGCCGGACCCGGCTGTGCGGTAGTGCAGACTCGTTCCGTTCACGGCGGCTCGGCCCGTGCGGACGGGCGTTCCGTCATGGTCGAACATCATGTTTTTCAACCTTCCTGGTGTACGTCGCGATGCGGGTGTCAGCGGGCTTGCGGAGGGTCGACGAGGGTCACCAGACGGCTCGGTCCGGTGCCGTCCGCGGTTGTCCGGGCAGCGGAACGGCCGGCGGGGAGCAGGGTGACGTTCTCCGGGTAGAGCCGGCCGAGCAGGGCCAGTACGACGAGGTCGTCCTGGCCGGTGGCGTCCAGGGTGACGTCGCCGCTCTGCGTCCACACCAGTCCCGGCGCGCGCAGCGCGGACCAGACGTCGGCGGTGCCGGATGCTTCGCCTGCGGCGGGGTCCTCACGGTGGGCAAAACGGTGGCCGCGCAGGGCCTGGCCGAGGTCGACGTGGGCGGTGGTGCCGTCGTGGGTGACCTCGATGCGGGCGGTGCGCGTCCCGTCGGCGACCGGCCCGGTGACGGTACGGGCGGTGAGCGGGCCGGATGTGGTGGTTGCGGGCGGCAGGTCCTCGACGAGGGTGCGGGGTGCGGCGTAGTAGTCCTGTACCTCGGGGACATACGTGGCGGCTTCACCGACGGCCGGGTCGGAGCGCCAGGTCAGCAGGTGCCGGGGCGCGGTCAGGGGTGACTGGTCGAGGACGGCGGGCAGGGCGGTGCCGCCACCCGCCTCGAAGCCGTAGCCGGCCGGGCCGGAGATGCCGGTGACGACGTTGCGGGCGAAGGCCACGATGCTGGTGTGCCGGATCTGCCGTACCAGGAGTTCGGTGAGGAACGCGTCGCGGGCCGGTTCGGTGTGCCGCAGCCCGGTCGGGGTGATCAAGAGTGGGACGTCCTGCCAGTTGGTGAAGGGCAGCAGGGCGTCGCGCAGCAGGACCATCTGGTGGAGCCACTCGTTGTAGAGCTGCATCGTGACCGGTCCACCGCGACGTCCGCGGAGAAGATCGGCTGCGGGAGGGGTGAGCAGGTGGCCGTAGCAGTGGCTGCGCACGACCAGCGGGCCGGCGGGCAGCGGTACCGGATCGGTGAGCAGCCTCTCCAGCGCCTCGGTCGACCAGGAGGCAAGCTCCTGGCCGATCGTCTCGGCCTGCGCGCCCAGTTCGCGCGCTGCCGGGGCACTGTCCGGGCCGAGGGACAGCGGGAGGGAGGTCTCCCGGGTGCCGAGGGCGAGTGCCGCGCGGATCTGGCCCTCCAGCACCTCGCTGTCGGCGCTGGTGAGGGCGTTGTCGTCGATGATGCCCTGTAGCAGCGGCTCGGTGGCGGTGAAGAACTCGCGGGCGGTCAGGGTGGTGCCGGCCACGGGGAAGGTGTTCCAGCGGCTGCCGCCGAGAGCGGGCGTACCCGGGATGAATGCGCGGGGCATGGGTCCTCCGAAGTCTTCGATTGAAGCGGGGCGGGGTCGCCGGATCCCGTGTCCGAGCGGCCTCCGGCGGTTTTTCTGGATCGTCTGATACAGATTCCGGGCATGAAAAAGTCAGTCGAGGGCGGCCAGCGCGACCTCCACAAGGGGTTCGAGGGCGCGGACGTCCGGCGTGATCTTCGCGGAGACCAGCAGTCCGTTGAGGAAGGTGACGAGGAAAGCGGCGAGGGTGTACGGGTCGTGCCGCTTCGCGATCTCGCCGCGCTCCGCCGCGACCCGCAGCACTTCGGCGAGCGCGTCCCGGCTGGCGTCCTGCATGTCGCGCACGGTGCGCCGGGTCCCTGCATCCTTCGGCAGGCGCTCGCAGGCGGCATTGACCACCAGGCAACCCCGGCCGTTGTCCTCCGCGGCGATCCGGACCCGCTCGACCAGCATCGTGCGGATCGCCGACCGGGCGTCCGCCCCCTCCTCCAGGCTGCGCAGGGCGGCCGCCGCGAGGGTGGTGCGGTAGTGCTCCAGCGCCGCCCGGTACAGGCCGTCCTTGTCGCCGAACGCGGCATACAAGGACCCCTGCCCGATCCCCAGGTGCCCGGTCAGGTCGCGCACCGAGGTGGCCTCGTAGCCGCGCGTCCAGAACAGCTCCATCGCGCGGCTCACCGCCGCCTCGGTGTCGAACTCCCGGGTCCTTGCCATGACCCCACCGTAACCTATCTGGATCGTACGCTCAAGAAAAGGGACTGCGGTTGTCGACGACGGCATGGACGTCGCAAGCCACTTCGTGCGCCCTTGCGTGCATCGTCGTTGTCGACTGATGCGCCGTCCGTCCCGGCTCAGTTGCTCGAACGAGCGACACCGAGCGCCGCAGTCCGCACGGCGGGGGCAAGCCGGTCCAGGGTCGCCCGGTCGGCGGCAGCCCGGGAGTGCGCCACGATGCCGAGTGCGGCGCGTACTCCGCCATCCAAGCTGAGGATCGGGGCCGCGACGGACACGGCTCCCAAGGTCATCTCTTCGCAGGAGTAGGCCACTCCTGACTTGCGCACCTCGGCCAGTGCCGCCGCAAGCCGGCCGGGCTGGATGATGGTGTGTGGGGTCATTCGGGCCAGGCCCGCCTCGGTGACGGCATCGAACAACTCCCTCGCTGAGAAGGCCAAGAGAGCCTTCCCGACCCCGGTCGCGTGCAGGGGGAGCCGACCACCGATGCGGGTCTGCGTGGGAACGGCCTTGTCGCTGGAGATCTTCTCAATGCAGAGGGCTTCGTGGCCGTCCAGGACCGTCAGCTGGATGTTCTCCTGGGTCGCCTGAAACAGATCGTGCATGTAGGGGAGGGCCGCCTCACGGAGCCCGCGCTGCTGCGGAGCGAGAGTGCCGATCGTCCACAGCCGGATCCCGATGCGATAGCGGCCGTCGTCGAGGCGCTCCAGCCCGCCCCATTTGCAGAGTTCGCCGATGAGCCGACGGGCGGTCGAGACAGGTAGACCGCTTCGTGTGGCCACCTCGGTGAGCGACAGCGCGGGATGAGCCACGTCAAAGCAGTCAAGGACGGCGAGCAACCGTCGGGAGACGGTCTGACCTGGGACTTTCGTTCGTCCGGCCACATTCTCACTTTCGTCCGGCTGCCTCTGGCCCGCCATTGGACCGCACTGCCTACGAGCTTAAAGTTCATTGCCACTCAATGGCAATGAAACCTGGTGTGCGGCCAGGCTACGGCCGCACTATCGCTGCATTGCGGGAGCTTGCAACCTTGTCCGGTCGCCGAGGGTGAAACCTCGTGTCGGGAGGCCGGTAGAGAACAAGGAGGTTCTGAGGGTGTTGACGAGCCGCGAAGACGGACTGGCCCCACGGGGGGCGGCCGGGTACTGGGCGCCGGACCGGGGTGCAGTCATCCGGAATGGTATTGCCACTGGGTGGAAGCAAGCCGGGGGGTGCCGATGATTTCATCACCGGCAGCCTCCGCCTCCCCCGAAACGACCACCTTCTGGACACGCCACGGCATCGTCCCGAACCTCCGCTGGGGGTTCGTGGCGCTCACCGTTTTCATGATCGGTGACGGGATCGAGTCCGGCTTCCTGTCCCCGTACCTCGACGAGCACGGGTTCGGCTCGGGCCAGGCATCCCTGTTGTGGGGCGTTTACGGGTTCGTCGTCGCGGTCGCGGCGTGGCTTTCGGGTGCGCTCGCCGAAGCGTTCGGCCCCCGGCGGGTGATGCTCGCCGGGTTCGGGATCTGGGTCGTCCTCGAGATCGCGTTCCTGGTCGCGCTGGCCCAGGGCGATTTCACGTTCATGCTGGTCAGTTTCGGCATCCGCGGCCTGGGCTATCCGCTGTTCTCGTACGGGTTCCTCGTCTGGGTGGCCCTGGACACCCCCGAGGCGGTGATGGGCAAGGCCATGGGCTGGTACTGGGCCTTCTTCGTGCTCGGCCTCGGGGTGATCAGCTCCTACTACGCGGGCGCCGTCATCCCGCTCTTCGGCGAGTTCGCGACGCTGGCCTCATCGCTGGTCTTCATCGTGGTGGGCGGAACCATGATGTTTGTCCTGGTCAAGGCTCGCAGGCAGCAACCGACCGACCTTGCGACCAGCATGCGCTCGGTTCTCGGTGCGTTCACCATCGTCGTCGAACGGCCGAAGGTGGGTACCGGCGGCATCGTCCGGGTGATCAACACCTTGGGCTTCTACGCGTTCGTCGTATTCCTGAGCACCTTCATGATCCATGATGTCGGGCTGTCCACCCCCGAATGGCAAACGGTGTGGGGGACGCTGACACTGAGCAACATCGTCGCAAACGTAGTGCTCGGGTATGTCTCCGACAAGATCGGCCGTATCCGGACAGTGGCGTGGTTCGGCGGACTACTCTGCGCAGTAAGCACGCCCGCCTTCTACTACGTGCCGAAACTGCTCGGCCCGAACTTCTGGGCAATTCTCGTGGTCGGCATCGTCTACGGAGCCGCGCTCGCCGGTTTTGTTCCGCTGAACGCGGTCATGCCCGCATTGGCTCCGCACCGCGTCGGCAGCGCCCTCGCGATCCTGAACCTGGGCGCGGGGGTGAGCCAGTTCATGGGACCTGTGGTAGCCGGGCTCGTGGCGCCGATCGGAATCGCCGCAACGCTCTGGGTCATCGCCGGCCTCTATGTCATCAGCATCGGGCTGACCTACGGCCTGCGCACCCGGGACACTGATCCGGTGGGCAGTGCCGATCTCCCGTCCTCCTCCAGTCCTGCCCACCAACCGATGACTTCGCGGACGAGGGAGATCCTGGTGCCGAAACAGGAGAGGGCCTGCGAGGCCCTGCCGACCATCGTCCTTCTGCACGGGATGTGGCACGGCGGCTGGGCCTGGGAACGGGTCGCGGCGCTGCTCGAAGTGGACGGCTACCCATGCGTGCGGGTCACATTGCCCGGCAAAGACCGCGCTCCTGGCGACCTCACGTTCCGGGGACACTGCGACCACCTCGTCCAAGTCCTCGCCGACATCCCCGGTGACGTCGTTCTCGTAGGGCACTCCTACTCCGGAGCCCTGCTGGGAGAGGTCGGCGGCGCACTCAACGTACGCGCCATGGTGTTCGTCAGTGCATTCTGCCTCGAGCCCGGGGAGTCGGTCGCGTCGGTCAACGACGCCAAGGCGGGATCGCAGGCGGGTAAGGACGACATCCGCCAGGTCGGCGACTACCTGGTCATCGATCCGGAAGTCGCGCGGAACGCGTTTTACCACGACTGCACGCCGGACGAGGCGACGAACGCCGCCGGGCGTCTCACACCGGAGCACGCTGGCGCGCGGGTGGCGATCGTCTCGAACGCCGCGTGGCGCTCAGTGCCCTCGCACTTCGTCGTGTGCACCCTGGACCGGGCATGCACGCCGGAGGTCCAGCGGATGATGGCTGCCCGGGTCAACTCGTCGACTGAGCTCGAGTCGGGCCATTCTCCGATGCTGTCCATGCCGGAGGCGCTGGTGTGCACGATCGCCGAGTTCGAATCCGAACGCCGGCGAACAACGAGGCAGTACCCATATCCGGAGCGTGCCTCGTGAGCGCCCCCGTCGCGATCGTGACAGGCGGAGCAGGCGCTCTCGGTGTCGCCATCGCCACCACCCTGCTCGACGACGGATTCCGGGTCGCGCTGTTCGACCGCCGCGGGGCGGCGGACGCCGCTGACCGGCTTGCCCGCACCGGCGAGGCCATCGGCGTCGAGGCGGACGTGTCCGACGAGGAATCCGTCCGGGCCGCGGTCGAGCGGGTGGACACGACCTGGGGCCGGGTGGACGCGCTGGTCAACAACGCCGGCATCGAGCCGGCTCATTCGCTGGAGGGCATGGAGCTGGGCACCTGGCAGGCGACGCTCGACGTCAACCTGACCGGGCCGGCGCTGATGATCAAGCACTGTGTCCCCATGTGGCGGCGCCAAGGCGGCGGGCGGGTGGTCTCCATCGGCTCGCGTGTGTGGCTCGGCGGGGGCTGGACTCCTGCCTACTCCGCGTCGAAGGCGGGCCTCGTCGGCCTGACCCGGACGGCGTGCCGCGAACTCGGTCCGCTCGGGGTCACCGTCAACGTCGTCGCGCCTAGCTTCTTGCACACCGCGTTCAACGCCCAGAAGGCCGAGGCGGCGTTCCTCGATTCCTACGTCGGCAGGTTCGCCGAAGCCTCGCCGCTGGGCCGACTGGTGGAGCCGGTCGACGTCGCCAACGCCGTGGCGTTCCTCGTATCAGATCGCGCCCGGAACATCACCGGCGAGGTACTTCACGTGGCCGCCGGAACCCAACTGGCGCCGGCCGTCCAATGAACGACAACGACGATCCCGTCAACAACACCAGGAGGTTCTGAACGTGTCGACAAGCCTCGATGACAGGCTGGCACTTCGCGAGTTGGTCGAGAACTGGGCCGTGTGGCGCGATGCCGCGGACTGGGAGCGCTTCGCCACTGTGTGGCACCCGACCGACGGATGGATGAGCGCCACCTGGTTCCAGGGGCCGGCCGCCGACTTCATCTCGGTGAGCAAGGAGGGATTCGACCGGGGTGTGAGCATCCTGCACTTCTTGGGCGGACATACCGCCGACATCAACGGCGACCGCGCCATCGCCCAGACGAAGATGACGATCAGCCAACGTGCGAGCGTCGACGGCGTGGAGGTCGACGTGGTCTGCACCGGCCGCTTCTACGACTTCTGCGCCCGCCACGACGGCCAGTGGAAGATCGTGCGCAGGCAGCCGATCTACGAGAAGGACCGGCTGGACCCGGTCGACCCGGCCGCACGGCTGGAGCTCGACCCTGTGCTGCTCGACCGATTCCCCACGGGGTACCGGCACTTGGGCTACCTCCAGACCAAGGCCGGATTCAGGGTCAAGACAGGGCTGCCGGGCCTGACCGGGGAAGCGGTACGGCGCCTCTACGACGAGGGCTCAAAGTGGCTCGCGGGCTCAGCCACCCCGGGGGACCCCACCGAACAGTGAGCATCGACATGACCAAGCAATCCCTTACCTGTAGTGCAAACACCCTGCGCCACGCCGACCTCACGACCCGGGTCGAGGCGGCGGCCGAGGCCGGATTCGACGGCATCGGTCTGCGGCTGAGCGACTACCTCGGCGCCGAGATGCCCGATGGGCAGATCCGCGACCTTCTCGACCAGCACGGCATCCGGGTCCTCGAACTGGAACACCTCTGGGACTGGGCACAGGGCGAGGATCCCGCCGAGGCCGCCATGTTTACCTTCGCCGACCGGATCGGCGCCCGCCACATCAACGTCCCGATGTTCTTCACGCACTCGTTGCCGGATCTCGTGGCACCCTTCGCGGCACTGTGCGACCGCGCGGCCGAGCACGGCCTCCTCATCGGCTTCGAGTTCCTGCCCTACAGTCACGTGCGCACGATCGGCGAGGCATGGCAGGTGGTCGCCGACGCCGGCCGGCCCAACGGCGGCATCACGCTCGACCTCTGGCACTGGTTCCGTTCCGGTGCCCGGCCACGGGACCTCACCGATGTCCCGGCCTCCGCGATCATCACCCTGCAAATGTGCGACGTACTCGCCGAACCCGGCCCCGACATGACCGAGGAGGCCCGGCATCGGCGGCTGCTCCCCGGCCAGGGCGCGGGGGACACACTCGGTGTGCTCCGGGCGCTGCGGGAGCACGGTGTCTCCGCGCCGGCTTCCGTGGAGGTCTTCTCCGACGATCTCGACGCACAGCCCGCCACGCAGGCGGCCCGGCTGGCCTTCGAATCGGGCGTCACGGTGCTCGACCGCGCCGGTGTCACCGCGCCGCCTTGGGCCACGACTCTTGCGGAGGCCCGATGAACAGGCAGACCACCGGCTTTTCGGAGAAGAGCTCGGCCCAGGTCGTCGCCGCGAGCTTCGCCGGCACGCCGGACGTACGGCTGAAGCAGGTCATGACGAGCCTGGTCGAGCACCTGCACGCGTTCGTCAAGGACATCGAGCCCACCGAGGAGGAGTGGCAACAGGCCGTCGACTTCCTCACGGCGACGGGGCACATGTGCGACAGCACCCGTCAGGAGTTCGTCCTGCTGTCCGACGTGCTCGGGGTGTCGATGCTGGTCGACGCGATCAACAACCGGAAGTCCGCGGACGCCACCGACACAACGGTGCTCGGCCCGTTCCACATGGTCGAATCCCCGCGCCGTGAATTGGGCGCCGACATCTCGCTCGACGGCAACGGTGAATCCTGTGTGTTCGCGGGGCAGGTCCGGTCATCCGACGGGACACCGCTGGCCGGAGCGTGGGTGGACGTGTGGCAGGCCAACGGAGCCGGCTTCTACGACGTCCAGCAACCCGGCATCCAGCCCGAACGCAACCTGAGAGGACTGTTCCTTACGGATGAGGAAGGCCGGTTCTGGCTCCGGACCGTCGTTCCCCGCTATTACCCGATCCCGGACGACGGGCCGGTCGGGCAGCTGCTCACCGCCACCGAACGGCATCCCAACCGGCCCGCGCACATCCACGTCATCGCCGAGGCCGCGGGCCACGCCTCCCTCGTCACCCACGTCTTTGTCGAGGGCAGCCCGTACCTCGACTCCGACACGGTGTTCGGGGTGAAGGAGACGTTGATCAGGCCCGTCGTGACCATCGACGATCCCCTTCGGGCCGAGCGCTATGGCGTCCCCGCCCCTTCAGACTCCTGGAATTCGACGTCGTTCTGGATCGAGTGCAGTCATGAGCCGTGATTTCGTCCATGAGAGCCGTCCCGGCCGTGTCGTCTTCGCGGTGGGGGCGCGAACCCGGCTGCCCGAGGAGATCGACCGACTCGGCCTGCGCCGGCTGATCGTCGTGTCCGCGCCGACGCACAAGGACCTTGTCGCCGAACTCTCGGATGCTTTGGGCGGCCGGATCGCCGAACTGCACCCGCACGCCACGATGCACGTGCCGGTAGCGGTCGCCGAACGGGCCGTGGCGCGAGCGAGACAGGTCGGCGCGGACGGCTGTCTGGCGATCGGTGGCGGCTCGGCGATCGGTCTGGCCAAAGCCGTGGCGAAGGACACCGCGCTGCCCATCGTGGCCCTGCCCACCACCTACGCCGGATCGGAGATGACGCCGATCTGGGGCCTGACCAGCGACGGCCGGAAGACCACAGGCCGGGATCCCCTGGTGCTTCCCTCCCTGGTGGTGTACGACCCGGAGCTGACCGTGACGCTCCCGCCCAGGTCGTCGGTCACCAGCGGTATGAACGCCCTCGCGCACGCCGCCGAGGCTCTTTACGCGCCCGACGGCTCTCCGATCACCGCGCTGATGGCAGCGGAATCGGCGCGTTCCCTGGCAGGGGCGCTCCCGCGTGTGCACGCCGATCCACGCGACATCGGCGGCCGCTCGGAAGCCCTCTACGGGGCTTGGCTGGCCGGCAGTGTGCTGGGTGCGACCACGATGTCCTTGCACCACAAGCTCTGCCACATCCTCGGCGGTACCTTCGACATGCCGCACGCCGGGACCCACACCGTTGTGCTCCCGCACGTGCTCGCCTTCAACCTGCCCGCGGCGTCACAGGCCCGATCCGCGCTCAAGACCGCGCTCGGCGCCACTGACCCGGCCTCGCACCTGTTTCACCTCGCGCAGGATCTCGGCGCCGAAATGTCGCTCAAGGCGCTGGGTATGCCGGACGACGGCTTGGAAACCGTTGTGGAGCAAGTACTTGCCGCTCCCTATGCCAACCCCCGGCCCTTCACGGAAGCCGATATCCGGCACATTGTCGGCAACGCCTTCAGCGGTGCCGCGCCCGCATAGTAGCCCGCTCACCCGTCCCATGACGGGGGCCGTCCCCCGGCACCTCTTCTGCCACGCGCTGACGCACACCACCCACCCCCCGCGCCGCAACCCGCTCACCTGTCCAATGGAGGACACATGCCCGGACTCGATTTGCAAAGCGTCATAGACCGGCACAAAGTCGGCTACCTGCAACGCCGGGTCCTGGTGCTGTGCTTCGCCGTGGTGACCCTGGACGGGATCGACGTCGCGATGGTCAGCTACATCGGCCCCTCGCTCATCGCGGACTGGGACATCACGAAAGCCGAGCTCGGCCCTGTCGTCACCAGCGGACTCCTCGGGCTGGCGCTCGGCTCGCTCTTCGCGGGGCCGCTCGCCGACCGCGTCGGCCGCCGCAAGGTCATCCTCGCGTCGCTGGTCTTCTTCGGGCTGATGAGTGCGGCGACGGCGCTGAGCACGGCCATCGTGTGGTTCTCGATCCTGCGCGTGCTGACGGGGATCGGCCTCGGCGCGGCCCTCCCCAACGCGACGACGCTGGTCTCCGAGTACGCCCCTTCGCGGCGACGGAGCCAGATGATGGGGCTGACCTACTGCGGAATGACTCTGGGGGGCGCGCTCGCGGGTTACCTCACCAACTTCTTCGTTCAGGTGGCCAGTTGGCACTGGGCCCTGGTCGCCGGCGGGGTCCTTCCGCTCGTGTGCGCCGTGGCCGTCGCGGTCGCGCTGCCCGAGTCGCCGAAGTTCCTTGCTCGCCAGAACGACCGACAGGGCGAGCTCGTCGCCCTGATGAACCGCCTCGTGCCGGAGAGATTTCCCTGCGGAGACCCGGTTCTTCCTCGACGAGCCCGCCGTCGCCGCCAAGGTCAAAGTCGCGGGACTGGTCACCCCTCGCTTCCGGATCGGGACGATCACCCTCTGGGCCGGGTTCGTCGCCGCCTTCTTCATCGTGTACCTCATGAACAGCTGGATGCCGATCATGATGACCGATGTGGGCTTCTCCCTGACCGCCGCGGCGACGATGGGGCTACTGCTGCAGGCCGGGGGCACCGTCGGCAACCTCGGCATCGGCTGGCTGATGGACGGGTTCGGGCTGCACCGCACGGTGGGGGCCGCCATGGCCTGCGCCGCGGTCCTGCTGATCGTCATCGCCCTTGTTCCGCAGCAAGTGCTCGTCCTCGGGGCGCTCGTGTTCGTGCTGGGCATGTTCACCAACACCGTAGGAACCGGCTTTCCCATCCTGTCCGCCGCCTTCTATCCCACCTCGATTCGTGCGACCGGAACCAGCTGGGCGACCGGCATCGCCCGCTTCGGGGCCATCTCGGGTGCGGCGGTCGGCACCGTTCTCGTCGCGATGGGCCTCAACTACCGGCAGGTCTTCGTCTCCCTGCTCGTACCGGCCGCCGTCTGCATTGCCGCGCTCGTTGTCAAGGCGCGGTATGCCTCCGAGGACGCCCTCCCCACCGCGCAAGAACTGGCCCGGGCCAGCTGAGAAAGGACATCCATGCGTCTGCAAGACAAAGTCGCCCTGATCACCGGCGCTTCCAGCGGAATGGGACGTGCCACCGCCGAAACGTTCGCGCGTGAAGGTGCGACCGTCGTCGTGGCCGACATCGTCGACGAGGACGGTGCCGTGGTGGCCGAGGAAATCCAGCAGGCGGGCGGAGGGGCGAAGTACCTGCACCTCGACGTCACCGATGAGAACTCGTGGACTGCGTCCATCGACGCGATCCTGGAGCAGTTCGGACGACTCGACGTACTGGTCAACAACGCCGGGATCAGCGGCACCTTCGACCCCGACCTCACCAGCACCCGGTTCTTCGACCAGCTTATGCTGGTCAACGCCAAGGGCGTCTTCCTCGGCATCAAGCACGGCGCCGTGGCCATGACCCGCTCCGACGGGGGTGCGATCGTCAATCTCTCCTCGATCTCCGCCTCGATCGGCCAGCACGGTGTGCACCTGGGCTACGGCGCCTCCAAGGCCGCCGTGAAGTCGATGACCACCACCGCGGCGGTGCACTACGCCGATGCCGGGATCCGAGTCAACGCGGTCGCACCGGGCATGCTGCCTCCGATGCGCACATCCCGCGGCTCCGCCGATCCGAAGTGGAGAGCCCAACAGATTGACGGGGTTCCGATGAAGCGAGCGGGAGAGGTGCAGGAGGTCGCCGACGTCGTCCTCTTCCTCGCCAGCGACGAGGCTTCCTACGTGACCGGTGTGGAGATCCTGGTCGACGGCGGTCTGACCGCGGTCTGACCGGGTGCCTGCGCTCTTGAACGGGCCGGGACCGTGCGGCGGAGCTCTTCCAGCGAGTGGTCCGGCGGTGCCGGTACGACCGGTTGGTGCCTGGCCGCCTGCGCCGCACGGTCTCGGCCCTCCGCTACCCGAGGGCACCATCTCGGGCAACACGGCAGCGATCACTTCGGACAGCGGCCACCCGGGAGGGGCCCAGCCTGGTGACGGGTGATCAGGTCGCCGTATTCACCCGGCCTAGGAACGCCTCGATGGCCCGCATCGTTTCCCCGGGCGCTTCTTCCGGGACATAGTGGCCTCCGGGCACGGCGTGGCCGCTCACCATGGAGGGATCGGCGTGATGTTCCTTCCAGATGTCCACGACGTCGCTCCCGCCGAGACCGCCGTCCTGCCCCCACAGAGCGAGCAAAGGGGCCCGTAGCCGCAGGCCGCTGGCGTGATCCGCCTCGTCCCGTTCGCGATCGGTCGAGAAGCCGGTCCGGTAGTCCTCGAAGGACGCCCGCAGGTGTGCCGGATCGCTGAAGGCGGCAACGTAATGCTTGAAGGTCTCCGGTTCGACGGCACCGGATTCGAGAACCCCCGCGAAGAAGTGGCGGAGATAGGCTTCGACGTCACCGGATACCAGCCTGGCCGCCAGGTCCGCATTCCGGTGGAAGAACCAGTGCCACATCGCACTCGCCGAGTCACGGTCGAACGAGTCCATGACGACTCGGGTGGGCAGGATGTCCAGGAGCACAAGCGCCTCGGCCTCCATGGGGTGGTCAAGTGCCCAGCGGTGCGCGACGCGGGCGCCGCGGTCATGGCCGATCACCACTGCCCTCTCGAACCCCAGATGGCGAATCAGACCGCTCACGTCGGCAGCGGTGGCGCGCTTGTCATAGGCCCCGGACCGTACCAGCCCCGAGGCTCCGTACCCGCGAAGGTCCGGTGCGACGACGGTATGGCCACTGCTCAGCGGCCCCATGAGATGGCGCCAGCACGCGCTCGTCTGCGGCCACCCGTGGAGTAGAACCACCAGGTTCGGCCCGTCACCCGCGACGCGATAGGCCAACTCGACGTCGTCCAGACTCACCGAATCAAGCGGGCTGTCGAGCATGGTTCTCCCCTTGTGATGTAGGCGTTTTCCGCGACCACAGTGGTCCCACGGCTCATGGCAGGCCAAGCGTCAGCTGTCGCTCAGTGGCAACGGGACTTCACGCCCTTCATGTGAGTTTCCTGCGCAACGTCTTCGCGATGATCCCCAAAGACGCCGCCGAGATGGTGGCCGCGACCATCCGCACGATCTTCGCCCAGCCCACCGCCGAGGCCGTCCGCGCCCAGTTCGACACCGTCGCCGACATGCTCGGACGGCAGTTCCCCGAGGTGAAGGCCATGCTCCTGGAAGCGAAGGCCGACCTCACCGCCTTCGCGGACTTCCCCGAACGGCACTGGAAGAAGATCCAGTCGACCAACCCCCTGGGCGGTCGCGGCCGCGCGGCGGCGGCGTTCGCGAAGCCCGACGCGGGACCCAGGACCAGTGGCGGGACCAGTCCCGCCCGGCCCGGTCGAAGCGGGGGAGCGCGGCCAGTACCACCTGAGACGCGTGTCGCCGAGCCGGGACCGGGCGCACGCCAAGGCGACTGCGATCGTGACCGTCGCCGCTGAGGTCACGCCTATCGTGCTCGATGCGCCGGCGCGACGGACGCACACCGCGGCGCAGCGGGAACCCGGCCGGCCCGAGGGCTTCACGGGGCCGAGCGCCGGAAGTGGGCGGTCCGGAAGCGGCCAAGATGCTGCGGCCCGCACATTCCCACGCCGCGAACTGTTCACCGTGCACAATGCCTCCCGCGCGGCGCTGCCTACAGTCCCCGACTCATCCGGTACCCGATCCCGTCCAGCCCTCAATGGAGGTGTTCGATGAGCACCGATGATGTTCTGCAGTCCCGTCCCGCTCCGTCGGCGACGCTGCCCGTCGGCGCGGCCTTCGCCGACATGACCCTCGGCGCCTCCCACGTCAAGATCGGCATCGCGCTGTTCGTGGCGTTCGCCATCGAGTCCTGGGAGATGCTCACCCTCACCTATGTGTCCGCCGACATTGAGCGTGACCTGGGCATCAGCACATCCCAGCTGGGCCTGGTGATCTCGGCGCTCTTCCTCGGCATGATCCCCGGCGCGCTGGTCTGGGGGTCGATCGCCGACCGGATCGGGCGGCGGCGGACCTGCATGTACAGCTTCGCCGGCTACGGAGTGCTCACACTGGCCGGCAGCATGATGCCCAACTACGAACTGCTGATGACCACCCGGCTGCTGTCGGGATTCGCCTTCGCCGGTGTCTTCACGATCACCTTCCCGTACTTCGAGGAGATGCTTCCGGTGCGCAACCGGGGCCGTGCGTCGGTGTTCCTGGCCTCCGGCTGGCCGTTCGGTGTGCTCTGTGCCGTCGGCACCGCGGCGCTGGTCGGCGCTCACGGCTGGCGCTGGGTGGTGGCCGTCAGCGCGGGCGCCAGCCTGTGGATGCTGGTGGTACGCCGCTGGGTGCCCGAGTCGCCGTACTGGCTGGCCCAGCAGGGGCGCTCCGACGAGGCCCATGAAGTGCTCGCCCGGCTCGGCGTCACCGGCCTGGACCGCCGCGCCACCCTCACGGTGCCGGACCTGCGGCCCGGGTCGCTCACGACGATGCTGCGCGGCTCCCTGAAGCGCGTCACCATCATCCAGACCACCGTCAACTTCCTCTTCTCCTGGGGCTACTGGGGCCTGCAGACCTGGCTGCCGACGCTGCTCGCCGACCGTGGACTCTCAGCCTCCTCCAGCCTCGGATTCGTCGCCATCAGCGCCGTGTTCATGATCCCGGGCTACGTCAGCGCCTCCGTGCTCACCGGACGGTTCGGGCGCAAGAAGGTCTTCATCGTCTACGTGGCCGCGGCTGCGCTGGGCGGCTTCTACTTTGCGAGCGCGGGCTCCCTGACCGAGTTGTACGCGGGCAGTTTCCTGCTGTCGTTCTTCAGCCTCGGCGCCTGGGGCGTGTGGGACACCTGGATGGGCGAGCTGTATCCGTCACCCGTCCGGGGCATGGGCTACAGCCTGGGCGTCTTCGGGCAGCGCGTCGCCAACACCGTCGCCCCCAGCCTGGTGGGCTTCCTGCTCGCCCACGCCGGCGGCTTTTCGACCACCGTTGTCTTCATCGATCTGTTCCTGGTGGCGACCGCCCTGCTCGGGCTGACGCTACCGGAGACCGAAGGAAAGGAACTCGAGTGAGCCGCATCCTCTGGGTCAACCCGCTGTGCACCGACGCCTACGACAAGGCGCTGGCCGAATCCTTCTCCGACGCCGTCGGCCCGGAGACATCCGTCGACGTCGTCTCCTTCGACCGTCCCGGACCGGAACAGGCCGACATCGAATGGTTCATCCCCGCTTTGGCCTCCTCGCGGGTAATCTCGGTCACTCACTGATCCAAGAGGCCCGGATCACGTGACATGCTGCGGCCGGAGGTTGCATTGCGCATCGGTGCACGGCTGAGCGGTCGCGGGATCCGGGCCGTCCTCGCAGACGAAGGTCAGGTGCTCGCCCGGAGCACCGGCGAAGGAGCCCGTGCGCCCGGCAGTGTGGTCCGTGAGCTCAGCGGGCTGGCTCCGGCCCCCGTGCGGTCGGTGACCTTCGACATCAGTGATCCGCTGCTGGACGCCGCCCGGCGGGACGCCGACCCCGTCTCCGTGCTGCGGGTGCTGCCGCGTCCCGCGCACACGGCGGCGTTGGCCGGTCACCCCTCGCCCACCCTGCGGTCGTTCGTCGCGCACCGGGCCGCTGTCCGCGGCGGCCACGACCTGTTCGGTACGGCCCTGGCGCCGCTGGACCTGCCCGCCGCGGTCGAGGCCGCGCACGGGGCCCGGGAACTCGGCCTCGGCGCGGTCGCGGTGATCGCCACCGGAGCGGTGGGGGCTGCCGGCCATGAGCGGGCGGTCGCCGAAGCGGTCCTGGAGGCAGTCCCCGAACTGCGCGTCTGCCTCTCCCACGAAGTCGGCGGAGTCGGCCTGCTGATGCGCGAGACGGCCGCCGTGTTCAACGCCGTACTGCTGCCCGCCGCCGGACGGCTCGTGGACCGCTGCCGCCGCGCCGCCGGCTCCCTACCCTGCTGGTTCGCCACGAGCGACGGCGGCCGGGTCTCGGCCGAGCGGCTGCGCGCGCTGCCCGTGCTCGGTCTTGAGGCGAAGTGGGCCATGACTCTGCTGGGCGCGGCCGCGCTGCACGGGCACCACACCGCGGCCATCGTCGCCCGCAGCGACGAGGTGTGCACCATCGGCGAGGTGCGCGATGGGCTGCCGCAGGTGGCCGCGGATCTCCCCGGCAGCCTCGGCGTGCGGCTCGCAGCGCCGCAGCCGGTCCTCACCCTCGTCGGCCGTGAGACCTTCGCTGCCCACCGGTCCCGCTGGCTGCCCGGCTCGCCCGAGATCCCCGCGGTCTTCACGGACGGTGACGAGGACCCCGCCACGGTCGGCGCCGCCTGTTGCCCGCCGACCGCCTGGCTCGACATTGTGGTGCACGCCGACACCACCGACGACATGCGCCGACGGCAGCGCGACACCGAGGAGCGGGCCCGCGGCATGCTCGCCCTGAGCGGCGCCGCCCCCGGCTCGGAGCGGATCGCCGAATCGACCGCCACGGCCCTGTCGTACGTACGCGCCGGAACCTACCGGCTGCGGGTGCGCGCCACCGCCCGGGCCGCCACATGAGCGAGGTGACGATCGAGGACCTGCCGGCGCTCGCGGCCGGCGCTCACCTCCTGATGTCCGGTGCCGGACAGGCCGACATCGAGGGAGTGCTGCACTGGGTGTCCGCGCTGCTGGCCGAGCACGGTCCGGTCCCCCTGGTCCGGCCGGACGACGTTCCCGAGGACACCGTCTGCGCCGCGGTCGGACTGGTCGGCTCGGTGACCGCGCAGGCCGAACTGCCCATGGCCGGGGACGAACCGGAGCGCGCCGTACGAGCGTTGGAGGCCCGGCTCGGTACGCAATTGGGAGCCGTGACCGTCCTGGACACCGCCACCGTCAACGCACTGCTGCCGGTGGCCGCCGCGGCCCTGCTCGGGCTGCCCCTGGTCGACTGCGACGGGATGGGCCGCGTCTTCCCGCTCATCCACCAGACTTCGTACGCCTTGGCCGGGGTGCCCCTCACCCCGCTGGCGGCCGTCGGTGCCACCGGCGACACGGTGGTGCTGGACGCGGCCGACGAACGCGCCGAACGCCTACTGCGGGCGGCGGTCAACGTCTCCGGCGGCTGGCTGTTCACCGCGTTGTACCCCACCACCACGGGGACCCTGCCCCGGGCCGGGATCGTCGGGGCGGTCAGCCGCGCCCTGGCGGTGGGCCGAGCCCTGCTGGACGCCGCCGACGTCGACGACATCGCCGTACGGCTGGCGGCGCAGACCGCCAGCCGGGTGCTCGGTACCGGCCGAGTCGTCGACCTGGAGCACCGCACCCGGCCCGCGGACGCGCACTACCCGGCCCACCCGTCGAGCATCGTGGTACGCACCCATGCCCAACCGGTGCGTTCCATCCGGCTGGAGGCACAGAACGAGTTGCTGCTCGCCCTTGTGGACGGCGCCCTCGCGGCGGCCGTTCCGGACGTCATCTGTCTGATCGACCCGCACGACGGCTCCGTCATCGACATCGAAGCCGTGACGGTCGGCCGTGAGGTCCAGGTCGTGACGGTGCCGGCCGCACCCGTGTGGCACACCCCGCAGGGGCTCGCGCTGGTCGGCCCGCGCGCATTCGGCTTCCCGATCCGCCACCCGCGGGAAGGACGCGTCCGCCACCCGGGGGAGGTCCGCAGTTGAACCGCCCGCGTCTGCCGGAAGTCCTCACCGTCGCCGAACTGGCCCACCACGGCCCGCTCGGCCGGGCCACGATGCTCGCGGCCGCCCAACCGGACGGGCCGGTGCACCACGTCGCTCTGGTGTCCGACCTCGAACAGGTGGGCGGTTGTCGGCCGCATACCGCGCTCGTCCTGCACATGCCCGCCGCGCAGGGCGGCTGGGCTCTGGAGTCGGCGCTGCGCACCGCGTGGGAGCGAGGTGCCGCTTGCGTCATCGGCCCGGCCGAGGCCACCGTGAACCGTTCCGCCGTGGCGCTCGCGGAGCGGCTCCGCATCCCGCTGTTCATCATCGACGAGGACCCGGCCCAGTACGCTCTCGACCTGGCCGCGGCGGTGGCGGCGCCCGGCGCGGCACGCGCCCAGCTCGCGGCCCGCTGTGCGGCGGCCATTAGCGAGCAGTCCAGTCTCCGCGGCATCGTCGGCGTGCTCAACACGGAACTCCCGGGCGCCACCGTCGCCCTGGTCGGCGAGGACGGACGGCTGCTGGCGGGCAGGTCCGCCGCGGTCGACGGCGACGTGTCCGTCCCCGTGCCCGACGTGGACGGCAGGCCGTGGGCGCGGCTGGTGGCCCGGCTGGGAGCGCCCTCGGCCTCCGCCGAGGAGACCGTCACCACCATCCTGCGGCTCGCCCGGACCCAGCTCGCCGCCAACGCCGCCCGGCCCAGGCTGTCGCTGGCACGCCGTGGCGCCCAGGAGCGACTGCTCCTGGACGCCCTGCTGACCGACGAGCCGGGCAACGAGGCCGAGCGGCAGGCGCAGGAGCTGGGCTGGCAGCTGGCGCAGAATGTGATCGCCGTCTTCGTGCGCCCCGCCCTGGGAGCGCCGGCGGTCGCGCCCGAAGTCGCCACGGCCGGCGTACTGGCCGGGTGGTACGAGGAGTTCGGCGACCAGCCCCTGGTACCGCATCAGGACGGATGGGTCAGCTGGTTCGCCGACACCGACGCCCGACGCGTGTGCGCGGTGCTGCGCCGGCGGTTGCCGAAGGTGCGCTGCGCGCTGGCGTTGACCGCGGGCCTGGGCGAGCCGGGAGACCTGCGTGGCTCGCTGCACGAGGCCGCTCTCGCCGCATCGGTGGGCGTCCGCGGCCGACCGGGAACCGTGGAGTACTTCGGCGCGCTCGGTCCCCGCGTGGTCCTGGCCTCACTCCCCCAGGAACAACTGGGTCCGGCCGCCCGTTCCGTGCTGTCCGGGCTGCTGTCCGCGCCCGACGGCGAGGTGCTGGTCCAGACGCTGGGCGCGGTGCTCGACTGCGGGGGGTCCACGACCCGGGCGGCGGCACGGCTGGGGGTGCACCGGAACACCGTGTCGGGGCGGCTGGAGCGGGTCCGGGCGCGCGGGGTGGATTTCGACGATCCGGAGCACCGGCTGGCCATTCACGTCGCCTGTTTCACGCTGGCGGGGACCGGCGACGCGGGACGGGACGCGGGCGCCTGACGAGAGGTGCCACCGGCGCCGGCGGTCCGCCGCTCGTTTCCGGGCACCGCGCGTCCCGGCGAACCGCCCGCGTACCGCGCGGCACGCCGGCCGAGCCTGTTGGCCATCGGGGATCCGCTGGTGACCCACTCAGGGGGCAGCGCGCACAGATCGGGGGTGCCGGACGGCCTGCAGCCGTCCGGCACCCCCCTTTCCGTCGTCGCCTTCCCTCGTGTCGCGGCGACGCCCCAGGCGTCACACCTCGGCGCCGTAGACCTCCTCGGTCCGCATTGCCGAGACGTGGCCGTCCAGCATGTCGATCCGGACCGCCTCCGGGTCGCGGTCCTTCGGGTCGCCGAAGCCGCCGCCCCCGCCCGTCATGCAGCGGAACACGTCACCCTTCCTGAGCTTGAGGCCGTTGCACTTCAGCAGGCGCCGCTCGTCCGGGCGGCCGGGGTTGACGATCACTTCGGGCGGGGTGGCGTCCTGACCGCCGAACAGACCCCACGCGGGCGTCACGGAACGCTCGAACCACAGGGAGACCGTGCAGTCCTCCAGCGCCTCGTACTGCCGGATCACCCCGTTGCCGCCACGCCATCTGCCGGCGCCGCCGGAGTCCTGGCGGATCTTGTATTCGGTGATGCGGAGGGGGAAGCGGGTCTCGAAGACCTCGATGGGGATGTCCTTCAGCGAACCGTTCACGTTGTTGATCAACGCGCTCTCGCCGTCCGAGCCCTCCCATGCGCCCCAACCGCCCAGCGTGGCCTCCAGACTGACGTAGTCGCGCTTGGTGCGGTGGTCGCGTCCGGCCAGCAGCACGATCATCGAGTCGCCGTGGCTGGCGCCGGCGACCTTCTCCGGCAGCGCGGGCGCGAGGGCCTTGGCCACCAGGTCGATCAGCAGGCCCAGGTGCGAGAAGTACCACTGGCACGCGGCGGGAGCCACCGCGCCGAACACCGAGCCCTCGCGGACCTGCACGGTCATCGGGCGGAACGAGCCGCCGTTGCCGGGCACGTCCGGGCTGACCAGGAGCTTGTAGCCGACCCGGCAGGCCGAAACGGTCTGCGAGGTACCGCAGTTGACCGGGCCGACGGTCTGGTCGGCGGACTCGGTGACGTCGAAGTCGATGTCCTCGCCCGTCACCGTGATTCTGAGCTTGATGGGGATCCTGGTGTCCAGGTCGACGCCGTCGTTGTCGAGGAAGCCCTCGGCGGTGTAGACGCCGTCCGGGATGGCGCGGATGATGTCCCGCTCCAGCCGCTCGGTCTGGGCGAAGATCTCGTCGCGGGCCGCGCGCAGGGTGTCCACGCCCCAGCGCCGGACGATCTCCTCCAAGCGCTCCTGTCCCATCGTGATGCAGGCGATCATGCCGCGCATGTCACCCATCGTCGGGTACGGGAAGCGGACGTTGGTGGCGATGGTGTCGATGAGCTGGCGCACCTCCTGGCCGCCCTCGACGAGCTTCTGCGGGCCGAGGCGCAGGCCCTCCTGGAAGATCGACGTGGAGTCCATGGACCCGCCGGGATCCTTTGAGCCGACGTCGATCCAGTGCGCACGGGAGGCGGTGAAGCCGACGAGTTCGTCGTCGACGAAGACCGGCCCGAAGATCGTGACGTCGTTGAGGTGCGTGCCGCCGAGGTAGCTGTCGTTGAGGATCCACACGTCGCCCGGCTGCCAGACCTCGCGGCCGAACCGTTCCTCGGTGGCCCTGGTGCAGGTCTCCAGGTTGCCGAGGAAGATCGGCAGGCCCGCGGACTGACCGAGCACCTGGTGGTTGTCGTCCAGCAGTGCGACGACGCAGTCGCCGCACTCGTAGATGAGCGGGGTGTACGCCGAACGGATGAGGATCGCGTTCATGTCGTCGGCGGCGGAGGCCAGGGCGTTGCGGATGATCTCCACGACCACCGGGTCGACGGTCTGCTGTCCTGTGGTCCGCGTCATCGTCTCTGCCGTCCGCTTGGTCGTCCGGTTCATCACTGCTCCTTGCTGCGGACCACGAGGGATCCGATCTCGTCGGCGGTGACCTGGTGCCCGGGAGGCACGACGGTGGTGGCCGTGGATTCGAGGACGATCGCGGGGCCGTCGAAGGTGTGCCCCGGGGCGAGGTCGTCGCGCCGCACCAACAGGGTCTCCCGCTCGGCGCGTTCGAAGACCACCGAGCGGGTCTCGTGCGGGAGCTCCTCGGTGGCCCGGGCGTCGATCCGTTCGGTCTCGGCGCGGCCCAGGTCGCCGAAGGCAGTGGTGCGCAGGGTGACGAACTCGATGGGGGCGCCGAGGTTGGCGTGGCCGTAGCGGGACTCGTGCATCTCGGCGAACCGCCGGGCGACCACCTCCAGGAAGTCCTCACCGAGCGGCTCGTCGGCCCGGAGCACCGGCACCGTGAGGGTGTACTCCTGGGCGGCGTAGCGGATGTCGACCGCGTGCGTGGTGCGGCGGCTGCCCTCGGGCACGCCCTCGCCGGCCAGCCCCGTCAGCCCCTCCTGCTCCAGGTGCGCGAACTGGGCGGCCATGTCCGCGCGGTCCAGGTCCTCGTCCACGAAGAAGTACGGCTCGGAGAAGTCCTTGCGGATCTCGGTCTGCAGCATGCCCCAGGCGGAGAACGCACCGGGGAAGCGGGGGACGATGACGTCGGAGATGCCCAGCTCCTCGGCGAGGAACACCGCGTGCATGGGGCCGGCGCCGCCGAAGGCGACGAGCGCGAACTCGCGGGGCTCGATGCCGCGCGAGACGGTGATCGTACGGATTGCCTGAGCCATCTTGGCGTTGGCGACGTCGCAGATGCCCTCCGCGGTCTGGACGACATCCAGGCCCAGCTGTTCACCGAGCCCGGCGACGGCGGTCTTGGCGCGCCCCAGGTCCAGGGTCATGTGGCCGCCGGCGAACCACTCGGCGTCCACGCGGCCGAGCACCAGGTTGGCGTCGGTGACGGTCGGCTGCGTGCCGCCGCGGCCATAGCAGGCGGGACCCGGGTCGGCGCCCGCCGACTGCGGTCCGACCCGCAGGCCGCCGGCCTCGATCCAGGCGATGGACCCGCCGCCGGCGCCGATGGTGTGGATGTCGACGACGCTCATCAGCATCGGCAGGCCTTCGAGCGTGGCCTCGGGAGACACGACGGGCTCGCCGTCCACCACCAGGGAGACGTCGAAGGAGGTGCCCCCATGTCGACGCAGATGAGGTTGGGCCGGCCGAGGGCCTTGGCCAGCTCGGCGCCGCCCATGGTGCCGCCGACGGGGCCGGAAAGCAGGGTCTGCAGCGGGCGCCGCTGGGCCGACTCCGCGCTGAGGATGCCGCCGGAGGACTGCATCACGTGCAGGGGTACGGTCAGGCCCTGCTCTTCCAGGCTCGCCTCCAGACGGCTGAGGTAGCGGCGTACGACCGGGCCGGTGTAGGCCTCGATGGCGGCGGAGGAGGTGCGCTCGTACTCCCGCCATTCCTTGGCCGCCTCGTGCGACAGCGAGATGGTGAAGTCCTCGCCGAGCTCCTCGCGGAGGATCTCGCGGGTGCGCAGCTCGTGCGCCGGGTTCTTGTAGCTGAACAGGTAGCCGACGGCGACGGCGCCGAAGCCCTCCTCCTTCGCCCGCCGGGCGGCCGCCCGGACGGCGGCCTCGTCCAGGGCCCGCAGCTCCACCCCTCGGCAGTGAATCGGCCGCCCACCTCCACGATGTCTCGCAGCGGCAGCAGCGGCTCGGGCTTGCGGAAGTGCAGGTCGTACAGCCGGGTGCGGGGGCCGCGGGCGACGTGGTAGGTGTCGCCCGCGCCCTGCGAGGCCAGCAGCAGGACCTTCACGCCGCGGCGCTCCAGCAGGGCGTTGAGCCCCTGGGTGGTGCCGTGGACCATGAAGGCGATGTCTGCGGGCGACTGAACGAGCGAGCCGAGGGCGGCGAGCACGCCCTCGGTCAGGTCCTGGGGCGTGGTGGAGGACTTGCCGGCGTGGAAGACGCCGCTGGATTCGTCGTAGGCGACGACATCGGTGAAGGTGCCCCCGATGTCCATCGAGACGCGGTACGGGCTCATGTGAGTGAGCTCCTTTCTGCGAGACGTCGACGGCACGCGGGATCGCTGTGCCGCCGGCCGGTGTGCGCGGTCCGTGCGTGTGCACGGCGCCCACGGGTCGGGTGCGGGGCGGAGGGCCCCGTACGCGAGCAGGTGAGGGGTCGTCAAACGATGGGCCGCTGCTGGAGCGGTGGGCGCCGGAGGGAGGCGGCAGCGGTCGGAGTTCCGGTGGCCGCGCGCACCACACCGCCCTGGCGCCGCTGCGGCAGCCAGAAGTCGCCGAACGGGTCGCGATGGCCGCGCTCTCCGAGATGCCTGAGCGCCGTCAGCAGGTCGTCGTGGCAGTCCGCCATTGGGATGCCGTGGTGACGGTCTGCCGGGACGTTCACGAGCCCGCCTCCAGTGCCGCGTCGAGCGCCGCGCCGTCGTAGTAGAGGAAGGCGTCGGTGATGCGTTCCTCCCGTACGGTCACGACCGAGCAGCCGTGGACGTCCAGGGCCTCGACACCGGGCGCGGCGGGCGTGCCGAGCATCCGCCAGCGCACGGCGGCGCGGTCGCCGGCGACCACCACGTCCAGGATCTCGCGGCGGTAGTCCGGGTAGCGGCGCAGCAGTTCGGCGTTGGCGGCCCGGTCCTCCTCGGCCGTGGACAGGGCCGCACGGCCGTTGACCTCGACGCTCAGGTCCGGTGAGACCACAGCGGCGGCAGCCTCGGTGTCCTGCCGCATCTCGGCGTCGTTGTAGGCGCGGTAGACGGACGCGGGGTCGTCGCCGACCGGGCGCGCGGAGCCTTCGGTGGGTGTCATGCACGTACCTCCAAGGGGCCGGCGGCCTTGACCTGTACGCGGCAGGTCTCGCCGGGCAGATGGGACAGCGGTACCTCGGTCACCGCGGTGATGCGCACCCGGGCGGGGTCGGCGCCCGCCCGGACGGCGGCGTCGGTGGCCAGTTGGCGGGCCTCGTCGAGGCAGCTCTCGCGCCCGCTGGGCCCGTAGCGGTAGACCCGGTCCACGGCTCCGGAGGCGTCGGCGATGGCGGCGCCGAACGCGTCGGCCACGGTGGGTCTCCGCCGCCGGTGCCCAGCAGCGTGGCCCCCAGGGCCGGCTCGTCCATGTCCTCAATCGTCAGCAGCCGCATCCGATCCTCCTCCCGGGTCGGCGCCGCACTCCCCACCGCCGGATGGGTCCCGCCGGGGCCGGCGCTGCATTGCCGCGAAGCTATGACCGGCCCGTCCGCTCCCGGTGTGCTCGGTGCCCAACAAAGCCGCTACAGATGTGAGGCACGCACAGTGCCGACTCCGCCGGCCGCTACTTCCGCACCTGTGGCACCACCGCGGCCCGGCCTCGGGCGTGGGCGGGCCTGCGCCCGATGACCCCCGACGGCCTGCCGGCCATCGGACCGGTGCCCGGCTACGACAACGTCCTCGTGGCCGCTGGACACGCCATGCTCGGCATCACCCTTGCTCCTGTCACCGGACACCTTGTCCAGCGGATGCTGCTGGATGGAACCGTTCCTCCGGAGGTCGAACCATTCCTGCCCGACCGCTTTACGCCGCCATCGGCTGGTTACCCCGGGCACCCTTGACCAGGCACCGCCGTCTGGTGCGCTGGAGGTGGCACCAGACGGCGGTCGGGCCCGGCCGACCACCGCTGGCGGAAGAAACAGTCGCGCTCATTCAGCGCCTGGCGAGAGAGAACCCGACCTGGGGATACATCGGGACCAGAGTGAACTTCGACGGCTTGTCAGTTCCCTGAGGCTGCTGTGGACGGGATTCGGTCGGCGGCGGCGTGGGCGGGTGCGTAGAAGCGTCCCTTCGTCGTCTTGGTGAGGATGACGTGGACGACGGGGCCGAGGAACATCGAGATGAACGACGCGTACGCCTCGGGGTAGATGCCGAGGATGCCGAGGGCGCCGACGAATACGGCGAGGCCGAGGGAGAGCAGGCCGCAGGTGTTCCACTCCCGCACGTCGTCCTCGCGGAATTCGATGCCCTCGGCCCGGCCGAGCTTGAGCCAGCGTCGGCAGATGAAGTAGTCGGCGAGGATGATGAGCACCCAGGTGTTGGTGAGGGCGCCGGTGACGGCCAGGAACGTGCCGAGGTGGTTGATGACGTTCGTGGCGTAGAAGATGACGCCGAACAGCTACACTCCGAACATCCACCAGGGGCGTCCGGGACGGAACCCCGCGACGACGTCGAAGCCGCTGGACAAGGTGATCGAACCGCCGTACAGGTTCATGACGTTGATGCGAATCTGGGTGATGACGACGAAGACGACGCCGAGCAGCCCCATCAGGTGGACGAAGACGAATCCGGGGTCCTGTGCCTTCGCCTCGCCCGAAGGAGCCGACGAGAGACGCACCGAGCATGGCGCCGAGGAAGATGATGACGAACATGGGGATGAGTTCGAGCAGCATGATGGTCGCTGTGCCGCAGTAGCGGATCTTGGTGCTGGCGAAGCGTCCGTAGTCGGTGGCCATCATCAGTCGCAGCAACGACGACTGAAATGTCGAATGCCCGACGCTCAGCTCCCGCCTTGGACATGGCAATCAGCGGCGAAGCGCAAGCTCAGACGTGTTCGCGCTCGGTCCATGCTGTGAGGCCGGGCCAGAGACTGGTTCCCAGTGCCACCTCCAGGCGGGCGAGAGTCCCAAGTCGGGCAGGACCATCCCGCGTAGCAGCCGGCTGATGGTTGCGTGCGAGACCCCTGCTTTGTCGCCCAGGGCCCTCAGTCCGATCTCGGACGTCTCCATCGCCTCTGCCAGGTTCCGTGCGAAGGCTTGGCCGTAGTGCGCGCTGTCAGGAGCGTCCTCGACGAGCCGGGCGTACGGCCAATTGCCGGATGCGACATACGTCGCTGGCAGTTGGTCGTTGTTGCTCCGGGGCATGCTGAAATGATCCCACGTCCCCATGGGTCCCGTCCCTCCGTGCCGTGCGAGTCGGTGCACGCCTCCATATTGGTGCAAGTACACACCACCTTAGAGCTTGTCTCACGTGGCGTCAGAACGGTGCGGCATGATGCTGTGCCATGGGTGTTGATCTTTCGCAGCGGTTGGTTCCTGACGAACTCTGGTCGCTTGTTGCTCCGTTGCTTCCGTCTTTCTCCTCGCGTCCGCAGGGTGGAGGGACGGCCCCGGTTGATGAGCGAGCGGTGTTCGCGGCCGTCGTGTACGTGCTGACCAGCGGCTGCGCCTGGCGGCATCTACCGGAGACGTTCGGTGTCTCGCCGGCGACCGCACATCGCCGGTTCGCCGCATGGACCGAGGCTGGGCTGTGGCGTCGCCTGCACCAGGCTGTCCTGGACGAGCTCGGAGCTCGCGGTGAGGTGGACTGGACCTCGGCGATCGTGGATGCGGCCTCGGTTCGTGCGAAAAAAGGGGATCACTGACCGGGCGCAATCCGGTCGACCGGGGCAAGAAGGGCAGCAAACTGCACGTCCTGTCCGACGCGCAAGGCTTACCTCTCGCCCTCGGCGTCTCCGGCGCCAATGTCCACGACAGCCAGGCACTCCTTCCGCTGATCGTGGGCGTACCCGCTATCCGCTCCCGCCGTGGACCGCGACGCCGCCGCCCGGGAAGGCTCCGCGCCGACAAGGCCTACCACTCCACCGATCGTCTCTCGTGGCTGCGCGGCCGCGGCATAGTCCCACGCATCGCCCGACCCGGCATTGAGTCCAGCGAGCGCCTCGGCCGACACCGCTGGAAGATCGAGCGGTCGATCTCCTGGCTCTTCGGCTACTGTCGCCTGACCGTGCGATACGAGCGAAAAGGGGAACCACTTCCTCGCCTTCCTCGGGCTCGCGGCAGCCCTGACCTGCTACAAGAAGCTCGCCAAACTCGCCACGTGAGACAAGCTCTTAGACCGCCCCTCCTACGCCCATTCCACGCCCAGTTCGGTCAGAGCGGCGCGCTGCGGCTCGGTGAGTTTGTTCCGCCTGGATTTGGTGTTGCTCATGAACACCCCCAACCGGACCGACACCGGGGCGTCCTGGTCATCGACCGGGATCTGCTCTACATGGCCCCTGGGGACGCGGTGGTGTCCTTCGCGGGCGATGAACTGTGCGAGAGCCGCCACACTGCGCTGGAAGGCCGCTGACAGATGCTCCGCGGTCTTCCTGCTGCTGTTGCCCTTGGGGCCGGGTCGTTCCGCGGGCGTCACGCCCAGCGCGTTCAGCCGCCACTGCTGCTCGGCGGACAGGCCCGTCCAGTTGTGCGCTTGCTGCTGGAGCCACCGCCCCAGGTCGTCCCCATCGAACAGCACGCCGGGTGGGATCTCGGGCAGGCGGCCGTCGGGCTCGTCCTCGGCGAGCTGGGCGAGGACGCGGTAGTGGCGTTGCCAGTCCAGAGGCCAAGGGCAGTCCCAGTCTGGGTCGATCGCGGTGAGCTGCGCGGCGCGGGTTTCAGCGCGCTGTGGGTTCTTGCCCAGGCCGTTCTTCCTGCGGATGTTGGCCATCTGCTGGCCGATGGGCTGGGCGTCGGCATCGGTCTCGCCCCAGAGGGCGTCCTGCCGCGGGGCGAGGTGCCCGTGGGCGCGCCGGTAGGAGCGGAAGAGGGCCAGCTTGGCCTCCCAGGCTTCCTCTCCGGGCTCCCACACCATGCCTTCCTCGTCCAGGAGCTCGCGACGCCAGGCGTCGAGATCCCCGGCGCGGGCCGCGCGACGCTGCTGGGCCTCCCAGCGCCCCACCGGGAACCGGCCCTGGCCCCCGCCGATGGCTGTTTCCGCGTCGTAGGGGGTCGGGTGGAATCCGGTGATGCCGTTCTCCTCCCGCCAGCGCCGCCTGGCCTGGTGGCCTTCCAGCCACACCAGGGACTCCGGGCGGTAGACCCGGGTCCGTAGGAACGCGGCGATGGTGGCCGCGTCGCGCGGGCTGGAGAAGTGCAGCAGCGCGGACTCGGCAGCACCCTCGGTGCGCCCCTCGTCCTCCTGGCCCTCGCCACTGGCGCCGATGATCCGGCCCTCTGCGTCGCGCTTCACGTGCACGCGTCGCTCATGGCGGCTGCGGGTGAGGGCGCGGGACGCGAGTTGTTCGACCAGTTGTTCGGAGTGTGAGCGCAGGCCCTGGAGCACCGCGACCAGGGGGCGGAACGAGGCGCTGG
Organism: Streptomyces violaceusniger; assembly: GCA_005405945.1. Lineage (GTDB taxonomy): Bacteria > Actinomycetota > Actinomycetes > Streptomycetales > Streptomycetaceae > Streptomyces > Streptomyces violaceusniger. The sequence goes on along the minus strand of BJHW01000001.1, from coordinate 72,624 downwards.
CGACCATGTCATCGGGGTCCTCGCCGGGCTCGAGGAAGACCGGCACGATGATCCGCGCGACCTTGGTGGAGCCATCCGGGTTCGGCCTGAGCGCGCGGCCGATGTTCTGGACGATCTCGACCTGGGAGCCGCGGGTGTCGGCGAAGCAGATGGCCTCGACCCCCCGTGTGCCGACGATGTCGACGCCCTGACCGAGCACGCGAACGCTGGCGAGGAAGGCCCGGTGCACCCGGCGGCCGGATGCGTCGACACCATTGGCGAACTGGCAGATGGCCTCGCGCCGCTCGGACACCAAGTGATCGCCGCACAGCCACGCCGACCACACCCGGTCCGGCGGTACGTGACGGCCTGCCTCCAACTCGTACAGCTCCGCGTCGATCGACGACTCCGGCAGGTCCTCGGTCTCGGACAGTGCCTGACCGGATGCCTCGGTCGCGTACAGCTCGGCCGCCGTCGCGGGCAGCTTCTCGGCGAATGCGGCCGCTTCCTCCACCCGCTGGTGGAACGTCATCACCGTCTTCAGGTTCCACCTGGCCGCATGTTCCAGGAGCGCGGCCTGCAGCAGCGCCAGCCGACGCCCGCGCAGCGCCTCCTCCGACAACCCGAGAACCGGCTCGGGGTCGCGGATCTCCAGGACATCGATCTCAAAACCGGCGAGGATGGTCCGCTCGACCGCCTCCGCCAGCCCGAGCTCGAAAATCCGTTCGCCGTACGTACCGTTCGGATCAGAGATCATCGATGTGATCTCCAGCTCCTGCCCGTCCTTGCCCTTCTGCGGCCGGGGGAGGCGAGGATGCGCGGGGTGGCGGTCATGTAGAGGCGGAAGTCAGCAGGAATACGGGCGTTGTCGTGGATCGCCGCCCAGGGACGGGCGGCGTCCCCGGCGGTCATATGGGCCTCGTCCACCACCGTGAGGTCGAACGGGGCCATTCGCTGTCCGTACAGCCGCTCTCCGCCCGCCAGAGCAGCTTCCAGCGGCCCGCGGACGCGTCCCTGGCCTGTCGGGTCTTCCGGGTCCTCCCGGTCCACCAAAGAGGCGTACGTAGCGAACACCACCACCGGCCCTGTCCCGGCCCACATCGCCAGCCGGATCGGATTCGTGGTCGCCCGAACCCCCAGACACTCCAGGACCTCGTCCTTCTCCAGCGAACACACCGCCACCATCGGCCCGCGGTGGCCCACCCGGCGCCACGCCTGGACGGACTGCACCAGCAGGTCGATGGTGTCCGCCATCACCAGGATCCGGCCACCGGGGAAGTACTCCAGAGCGGCGACCGCGGCCGTGTAGGTCTTCCCCGACCCGGTGGCCGACACCACGGTGGCACGGGCGCCACACTCGGGAACAGATGATCTTGCAGGGAATCCAACCCACTGTCGAATCCGGGATTTTGTCTCCACCTGATGCTTCCGGAGCCGGATACCTGACATATGAAGAATCATCCCTGGGATTTCTTCGAAGAATTCAGCCGCTCACTCTAGCTGCCTCGGCGTGACCCAGCGTGCTGTCAGCCCAAACTGGATCGAGGGTGGGACGCAGGTCGGCCAGAGCAGTAAGTGTGATCTGTACAGGGTGGGATTGAAACCGATGACTCGATCCAGTGATGTGCTGTCACCGGGGCATGAGCTGGTCCAGCTCTCGCACCTTCACCTTCAACCCCTGTGTCTTCGGCTCGGCTGCGAGGGACGCCGGCGGACGTGAGGAGACCTGCGCATCCCGTAGGTGGCCGTCCTTGTCATGGTCGGGCGGCGTCCAGCACACCTCTACCCCTGCGCGTTGGGCGAGGACCAGCAGTGTGGCGGTGAATCCTTCCGACAGGGCCAGGATGACGGCGTGAGGCGTGCGTCCGTGGTACGTCAGAACAGCGTGGGCGAAGGCACCGAGCGCAACGGGGTCGATCTGACACTCGTCGTCGTCCATGGGCCCCAGGCCCGACGGGAGACCGAGTTCAGCTTCGAACACGGCGGTCTGCCGCAGGAACAATCGAGCCGCCCCGCTGGACGGATTCCACAGCGACTCCTCTCCCATGGTGAAGTACTGGCTCATCGGCCCTCCATCTGCAAGCTTTGCCCGGGGCCATGGCCGCTGCCATCGCCGAACGCGGCTACGTCTTCCCCAGCACCGCCATCACCGCAGCCCTCGTCGCCTGCATCAGGATCTGAACCAGGACCTCACAAGGCGATCGACCGATACGCCAGGGCCTGAGCGACTACTTCATCAGCCGAGAGCTCTCGGTCCGGCGGCGGCCAGAAGATCAAGCCGCTGACGTGCCCAGTCGGGCATACCAGGGCCCGGTCGAGCAAGTCCAGCCAGCTGTCTACCTCGTCTTCGGAGTCGTAGTCCGCATCCATGATCCGCTGCACGAGCGCAACCGCCTCGGCCCGGCTCATCTCTATGTCTCCCATCAAGCCCCTCCCGTCGAGGACACCGCAACGAAACGCCTGATCGGTCAGGGGACAAGTCCTGACGGACGGGGCCTCCACGTGGAGTTCGGCGACCCCAGCAACCACGTACGGGGCCACGCCCAGCCACCCGGTCCCCTCTGCTGCGGTCTCCCCGCCGCAGAGACGGCCGCCCTGCGGGCGTGGGCCGGGGACTGGGGCCGACGATCTTGCCAGGGGCCTCCACGAGGAGGCCATGGACGACTGAGCACGGTGGTCGGGGAGACCCGGCGGGAACGCCCGCCAGCCCGGCCCCCGGTTCCCCCTGGCCGCCCCGGCAGGCGGGTTCGCCGATTCCGTACCACAAATGCGAGGCCGATGATGAACACGCCTTGGCCGCCCCGGCGTCCCGCGCGCCGCTGCGCTCCGCGAGCCGGTCGACCTCGCCCGCATCGGCCGCCGTGCGAAGGGCATGGACGCCGGCGCCGTCGCACGCGCCCTCGAGGACACCCGGTTCGATGCACCCCAGGACTCGCGGAGTGGAAACGCATCGCCCAGCTGCTCGCCGCCGCCGTGCCGGGGACAGCGGAGAGAGCCTCAGCCATCAGCGCACGCGGCCGGGCCGTACCTCCGTTGCCCTGAGGAAGTCCACGAAGGATGACCAGGCGGCTGGCCGAAGGGCCAGGCATCTGCGGTCCGGGTCTTTTGAGTCTCGGACGAGTACCAAGTCGGGCTGGTTGTCGGATACTTCGACGCAAGTGTCGGACTTTGTGTAGGAGCTGGTTCGCCACTTCGGTTTCGTTGTCAAGGTCCTAGTCTCCTAGTCGGTGGGCATCCGGTCATAGTGCTGAATTGCGGCGAGGATGAGGTCTCGGACTGCGGTTCCGTAGACGGCTGACTGTCTCAGGAGGGCGAACGCCCTGGCGTAGAGCTCGATCTCTCGGGGTTGGGAGACGGAGAACTCTGCCGAATAGGTCTCGACCTGGACCAGCCGGTCATCGAACATCGAGAACGAGTTGCCCGGCCATATGGAGGTGGGCGCGGACCTCGGGAGGATACCCAGGCTCAGCCGGGGGAGTCTCATGACGGCCAGGAGGCGGTCAAGCTGCCCCTTCATGATCTCAGGGCCTCCGAAGTTGGTGTACAGCGCCTGCTCGCCGAGCAGCACGTTGAAGATCCGGTCGCCCCGGTAGAGGTACTGCTGACGTTCAAGCCGCTTGGCCGTGGCGGCTTCCGCATCGTCGGGGATCTCGTAGTAGCTGACCACCTGCTTGAAGGTCTCAGACGCGTACTCCGCCGTCTGAAGAGTCCCCCACACGACGGTAGGGTGCCAGATGCGGAAGACCTTGGTCTTGGCGTAGACCTGAAGGCCCTGTTTCTGTCGCTGCTCTGCGCCGGTCTGGAGCAGGCGGCGCCACTCCAGCCACAGTTCGTCGACGTGGCGGACGATGGCGATGAGGTCGCCTACGTGGTCGTTCTGGCCTGTTTTATCGCACCAGACGCGGATGTCTTCCTCGGTGGGGCGCTGTTTGCCATTCTCGATGCGGGAGACTTTTGACTCCTGCCAGGCGGTGGCACGCGCGAATGCCCGGCCGCTTGCGAATCCGGCATCCTTGCGGAAGCCGCGCAGCCGGGCACCCAGCGCATGCAGTGCCTCTTCTGCTTGCGTGCTCACGGGTGGGTCAGGGCTTGTACTCGGAGTGGGGGATGGCGACGGCCCAGAGGAGGTCGCGCAGGCGGACGCACTCGGCCACGGTGGCGGGGTCCTCAATGACCTCTGACCCGAGTACTCGCCCGTCGCAGTCGAAGTGGCCTACGGCAAGGAGTTGATCGTCGTACAGCCACCAGTCGTTCCCCTGCGCGGGGAAAGTGATGCCTTCGGGTAGCTGGTGCCGCGGTAGCCATCGGATGTCCTCGCCGGCCTCGATATTGAGGTGGGTCAGTGAGTGCTCCCATTCCACGTACTGGGAATGGGGCTCACTGACGACGCGGACTCGTCGGACGGTCTTCCCCTCGCCTGTAACGCGCTTCATGAGGGCCATCCAGGGGCGAGCCACGCGTAATCGTCCGGCTCGCCCCTCTTCCATCGGGTGTACGGCGTGTCCTCGATGGGAGATCCGTAGTCGTCCCGCAGTTCCAGGTGGAAGGCGTCGCGTTTGAAGCTGTTGAACAGCTCGTCACGCTGGGCGGACGTGATCAGGTCCACGGTGTTCCTCCAACAGGGCCACGATCGAGGACTTGGGGACCTCGATGCACGTCTCATAGTCGGGCATGCGCATCTGGCTCAGGGCTTCGGGGTCATGCATTTTCGGGCCCTGCAAGATGCATGTGCCCTGTTCGGTGACGAGCATGATTGGGGCAGCGAAGTTCTTGATCTTGCCGCTTGGGTGTCCGTCCTTCGTCAGATGCTCGAACAGCTCGGGTGGCACCTCGATGATTGTCTGCCCTTCCGGCACGTCGAGTTGTGCGAGCAGATCGTTGGCGTACACCTTCCAGCCTTGGACGACGTAGCTGTTCTGGTCGCTGGCGTACAGGGTGGGGCTGTCTCCGGGGGTGGAGTTCTTACCAAGGAACCGTAGTCGCATGGTTGCTCTCCCGTCCGCTGTCTTGCGCAGATTTGCGCGGTATGACAATGCTCGATGAGGCGTTCGACCCCGTCAATCCGTGTTCTGCAAACTCGCGCAATCTTCTTGGGGCTTGGTCGTACCCAGCCCTACGTTCGTCTTCGTATCCGAGTGAGGCCACCGAGAGTGACGAGGAGCCACGGATGGATACCCATCAGGTGAAGCGGACGGCATGCATGGTCACGAGGCGCGGTCTCGGACTCGGTCACGTGGCTGATCCCTTGTCGGGCCGCCGCGTCGTGAATCACGCCAACAACGCCTCAGTGATCGAGTGCGATGCCCGGCCGGGCATCCGTCGCGAGCGCGACCTGATGGAGACCAGCCCCCAGTTCGCTGCGCTGGGCGCTCCGTGCGCTGCCTTCCGCGTTGGAGCAATGCACAGCCTTTGGGGGACCCGGTGACGACGACTTCTATGTGGCCGCCGAGAACCCGCGACAGGTCTGCCCTCGTGCACGCGTATGCGGAGGTTCTCGGCTGGTCCTTGCGCATCGGCACCGAGCTGACGCAGCCGGGCGAGGTGGACAACGCCTTCGCCCACGACTCCAGCGCCGTCTTGTGGGCCGCCTGCACCAAGTTTGACGCGGTTACCACCCCGCGAAAAGCCGCCACATCTGCGCTGGTTCGGCTCGATCGGAGGAGTACAGCACTGCCATGCCTCTTGCGCGGCGAGACGGGCACGTTCCTGGTCGCTCGCGGCAGCGGGGTACACGTCTCCGCGCTCGCTGGCGTCCAGGTCATGACTGGCGCTGACGCACGGATTACTCTGCCGCCGACGAGCGGCGTCCGGTGGGACACTCCGCCGTGGCACCTCACCGAACGAGCTCCGCTGAAACTGCCCAGTGCGGTCGTCCTTCTCTCCTGTTTGGAAGAGGCGCTGCGTCTCTACCCGCGCCGCGAGACAGACATCAGGTCGTGATGGCGGTGGCCCCGACGGTCAGCGTCCAGGGAGTCGGCAACTGACGGAGAACTTTCCCCGGACCAGGCCCATCGACGTCACTTCATGACCGTGCCAACTGGACCACCCCTGCGTCTGGTGGGTGGGCGGCCGCCGTCCCTGCTCCAACTGCCAGGAAGGGAGGGGCGGCGGCTACACCAGGCGTGACGCAATCCCACTACTCCTTCTTCGGCGCTTCCTTCCCCGTTCCCCCGCGGAATTTCAAGGCTGCCGAAGAGAGGCTTTACCCGTGAAGAGCACACATGCGAGAGGAATGAAGATGCGTCGGGACCAGTGCCCGTCCACCACCGGCTGGCTGCCGCCGGACTGCCCCAGGGCTCCTCTTCGGCTTCGGCGTCCACGACCGCGTCAGTACTTCGCGGGCAACGTGCGGGTGCCGTTCATCGCTCCGTGGACAGGCGAAAACGTGCTGTCCCGGGCCGTGATCACGACGCGGCACGGCTGCGACGGTGTGGGGATCGGTTACGCGGACGAATACGGGATCGCCGACCGCCGACGGGGCGTGCTGTGGATCAGGGTCCCGGTAAAGCCTGGGGCTGGCGGGCCACTGCTGGATCGTGTTCATGCATTGCGCCAGCGGCAGGCGATGACTCACATGCTGTGCCAGTACTGCGGCCGCCCGGCTGATGACCGATCCGATGGGCGGTATGTCTTCTTGCTGCCCGCCGTGACGGGCAGGCTGATCACGGATGGAGAGAGAACCGCTGCGCCGCCTGTCTGCGGTAGCTGTGTCCCTGAAGCGGTATGGGGCCGCGCTCCGTTGCGGAGGGGGTGTGTGGCGGTGCTGGTGGAGGACGTCACAGTCTGGGGTGTGGCCGGGATCGTGTACGCGCCCGACACCCTCAAGCCGGTACCCAGCGACGGCGAGCAGTTCACGCCCGTGGCGTATGGCGACCGGAGAATCCCTTGGACACTCGCCTGCCGCGAAGTCGTCGCGCTCAACGGTTGCACGGTCGTGAGCCTTGAAGACCTGGCCCAGCAGACAGCCGCCTGAGCCATCCCCGTGCCATCGCACCAATAGGTATCGCAACTGGAAAGGGCCATGGTGACTAGCCAACCGCCAGGTCGTTTGAGTCTGTCTGCTCGCGAGCGCGAAGCCCTCCAGCTCATAGCGAGCGGTATGACTCCGGCAGAAGCGGCCACGGAAATGGGGGTGTGTACAGCCAGGGTTACGGACTGTTTGAGATATGCCGCGGCGAAGCTCCGCTCACCCGAGCGGCCGGGTGCCGTGCACCGGGCTTACATGCTCGGGGAAATCTCCCCGCCCGAGTTAATCGACGACGCGAACATCGTGCTCAGCGCCGGACAGTACGAAGTTCTCCGGGGCTTGGCGGGTGGCCAGGATCTGGGGTGGATTGCTGCGAATATCGGGGTCCGCGCGGACGTCGTACGCAGAGTGGTGCGTGAGCTGATGACACTGCTCGGCGCCCAAACAGAGGCACATCTCATAGACCGTGGTTGGGGGTTCGGTCTTCTCGGGCCGAAACGGGATGACGCAACCAGCTCCTCGATTGTCAGGGACCGCGGGTGAATCTCCTGACGGGACCAGTCCGGGAAACTGCTTGTCGGCAAGTCGAGACGGCGCGACGCCGGGCCCATTCTGCTCGCTCCGTCTGGCGAACCGGTTAAGGGAGGTGATGGCGATTACTGCCCCGAGTATGCTGCCGAGCAGCGTCGGCGTACTGAATAAGATTTCTGTGATTCTCGCTGTGCTGGAAAAGGGGCCGGCGTGTCTGTCGGCGGTGGTTTCAGAAACCGGCCTGAAGCGTCCCACAGTGCATCGGCTCGTTCTCGCTATGCAGGAGCTGGGTCTGGTCCAAGCCGACGAGCAGGGCCAGTTCGTTGTCGGTCCCAGGCTGGCCCGCCTGGCCATGGTGGCGCAGCACGCGATGGCGGATCGTGAGATTCGGCGGGAGCTCAGTGCACTGCGGGCCACAACCGGTGCAAGCGTTCGTCTTCATCAGCGGTATGGCGATCAGCGGATCTGCGTCGCTGAGGCCCTGCGGTTCAGGTCGGCGGCTGGTGAGCGCACATCGGTCAGGGCAGTGGCGATTGCGGCTGACCCTGTCTCGCGTGTCTTCCTCGTATGGCGGCGCTTCAGCCGAGACCACGGGACCGGGGACGACGCCCTGGCTTGCTCCCGTATACGGCATCGGGGCTGGGTGCAGGGCGCCGACGAGAGCGGCTTGGTTCTGGCGGTGGCGGTGTGCGGCCGCGATGGGGAGCTGGCGGCCGTCCTGTCGCTGTCCAGCCCCTGGCAGCGGACACGCCGCGGAGGCTCGTACGGCTGCGAGGTGATCAAGGGCGCGGTGGAGGCTGCCGCCCGCATCGGCGCTCGCCTCTCTGCACAGGGGGCAACCAGTCCAGTCAAGGAGCTGGAGGACCGCGTCCGGCGAGTCGGACCAGGGTCTGTCGAATAGGCCCCGCTCGGGCATCGGTCGACACCGGTCCCGGTGTCCCGAGCGGACACGATCTCCTGGCGACGAAACCGCGGCACCACGCCCCGTACCGGGCTCACGAACGAACCGATCACTACGAAAGGTGTGGGATGAAGACCTCATGCGTCGTTCTCGCGGCTGCCGCAGTCGGTATCGCGCTTCTTGTGCAGTCCGAGAGGCAGAACCGGCAGCGGCTCGCCCTCCACGCCGAGGAGTTACACCAGGAGCTGATCGCCGAGGCGCTGTCCGACCCCGCGCTGCGGACGATGTGGACAGCCCCGGGCAAGCTGCCCGACGAGGAGTACACGAAGATTCTGCACTGCAACCGGCTGATCTCTTTCCTGTCGGCCAAATTCCGGGCCGGGCTGCTTGATACGGCCTCCTTGAGGGTCCAGGCGCGGTGGGTGATGGCACGCGAGGCCGGCCGGACGTACTGGGCGACGCTTGGGAGCTTCCGTGAGGAGGAGGCGGTGGACCGCATCGACCGCGCCTTCAACGCGATCATGGCCGACGAGCACGCGGCCATGGTGGCCGTTGACGCGGTAGCCACCTGACCGAATGCCCTGTGCTGCCGCGAACCCGTACGACTGGGCTGGCGCTCAGTCCCTGACAGCCCCTCGACAGCCGCCCTTGGTGAGGCAAGGGGCGGCCGGGCTCAGCATCCCCGCCGACCGGTCGCTGCCGCGACTGCACATCCAAGGAGAATCATGCTCACACCCCTCAGCCTTCCCGGTCTCGAAGAGGCATACCTGGCCTTATTGAGGCTGGTATCGGAGGATCACGATCATCACATCTCTGCCCGTGGAAACGACGCCCGTGAGGTGATCGGCGCGAGCTTCCGCTTGTCGGACCCGCGTCAGCGGCTGCCCTTCCTGGCAGCGCGTAAGGTGAACCCGGTCTTCCATTTCGCGGAGGCACTCTGGTACCTGGCTGGCCGCAGGGACCTGGAGATGATCGGCTACTACGCGCCGTCCATGCGCTCCAGCTCCCGGGACGGCATCCATGTGGGTGGTTCCGCGTACGGTCACACGATCTTCAGCCCGGCCGACGGCGACACAGTGACGCCCTTTGACCGCATCCTGGAGCTGCTCCGCAGCGAGCCGGACAGCAAGCGGGGCTACCTTCCCGTCTTCACCGCTGACGAGCTCGCGATCAGTGACAACCCGGATATGGCGTGCCTCGCCGGGCTGCACTTCCTGGTGCGGGATGAACGGCTGCACATGGTGTGCTACATGCGGGCCAACGATCTCGACTGTGGTCTGCTTTCGGACGTTTTCAGCTTCACCATGTTTCAGGAGTTCGCCGCCGTCCAGCTCGGCCTTGAGCTGGGCTCCTACACCCACTTCATCGGCTCGGCCCACATCTGCGACCGCAACGCCGACCGTGTCCACCGAGTCCTTCTGGAAGCCGTCACCCGGTCCGCGCCGGTCCAGTTCCCGTTCCCGGCGATGCCAGCGGGCACCACCGCGGCGACCGTGGCGCGCGTCCTTGAGCACGAGGAGGTGCTGCGCACGAACAAGGCCCACTACAGCGTGGCACACATCGAGGCATCGGGCCTTGATCCGTACTGGCAGCAGGCCCTGCTGCTGTTCGAGGTCTACCGGCAGATACAGCACGACCACGTGGACACGGTGAACCCCGAGGTCCTCAACGCTCTGGATCCGGGCCTGCGGTGGCTCGTCGGCCACCGCTGGTCAGCCTGCGCTGCTGTCCTGGACGGGGGCGAGGAGTGAGCCGGAAGCCGCCGAGTGGCGCCGTGGTCGACGGCATCGACTTCGACCGCTGGGCGGTCATCCTGTGCAAGCCGGACTGCGTGGAACGCGGCCTGGTCCCGCGCGTGCTCGACATGATCCGCGCATGTGGTGTCACCGTCACGGACCGCGTGGACCTTGTCGCGCAGCCATGGCAGGCCCACGTCGTGTACCGCGATCTGCTCGCAGCCACCAAGCGTGCCCCCCGTGATCTGCCGACCTACCTCGACGAGGCGTTCGCCAACCGCCCGGTGTCCGTGGCACTCGCCCACGGTGAGCCCGGTATCCACGCCCGGCTGCGGCAACTCGTCGGGCACACCGACCCCACGATGGCCGTGGCCGGGACGATCCGCGGCGACCTCGGAAACGACAGTCTGGCCGCGGCGCTCGCCGAGCGGCGCCTGGTCCGCAACCTTGTGCACACCAGCGACGACCCGGAGGCCGCCCGCCGCGACTTCGGCACCTGGTACAGGGGCGGCGGCCGCCCCGCCGATCCCGACTTCGAGCGGTGCTCGGTCATCCTGTGCAAGCCCGACGCGGTCGAGCGCGGCCTGGTGGACGCCGTCCTGGACCGGATCGGCGCAGCCCAGGTCGCGGTGTCGGGTCGGCTCGACCTGACCGTTCATGCGTGGCAGGCGCACGTCCACTACTGGGACCTGCTGGTGGACGCCGACTGGTTCCCGGACCGCGACATCCCCGCCTGCCTGGACGCGGAGTACGCCAACCGCCCCGTCACAGTGGCACTGGCCCATGGAAATCCGGGCGTGCACTACCGCCTTCGTCAGCTCCTGGGGCACTTCGACCCCACCCGGGCCGCACCCGGCACCATCCGCGGCGACCTCGGGGACGACAGTCTGGCCGCGGCGCTCGCCGAGCGGCGCCTGGTCCGCAACCTCGTGCACACCAGTGATGACCCGGACGCCGCGCGCCGCGACTTCGGCACCTGGTACGGCGCCCGCCGCCGCGCCCTGCTCTCCCCGCCGAACCCCCCGCGCCAGCGCACGTCTGTCGACACCTGACGCCGTTCCCTCGAACTGGAGGCATCATGAGCGAGCCGTACCAGCAACGCCCCTTACCCATCCTCCCCACGGAAAAGATCGGGGAGCTGAAGCCCGCCCTGGCGGACGTGATCGAGTACCGCAAGTCCGGCCTCTCCCTGAACTGGATCATCGGCTGCCCGCTGGACTGCGGATACTGCATCCGGCACACCTTCGACAACTTCGAGATGAAGGTCCCCCGTCGGCTGATGAGCGACGAGGCGGCCGTCACCACGCTCGTCGAGCACCCGTACTTCCGGCCGCACACCACGCCGCTCCAGCTCCTGAATCGGGCGACCGACCCCATGCTGCCAGCCGTCAAACCGCACCTGTTCACCGTGCTGCGGCACCTGGACTATCGCGGCCTGACCAACCATGTCCTGGTCATCACCCGCTGGCGCGTCTCCCCGGAGGACTGCGAGGTCCTCAACAGCTTCAAGAACCTGCGGCTGACCGTGCTGGTCACCCACTCCGGCATTGACCATGAGGCCATCGAGCCGGTGGACTCTCAGATCGCCGCCGAGAGCCTGCGTACCCTCTACGAGCACGCCGAGCGGTACCGCACTGTCCTGTACTGGCGGCCGATCGTCCCCGGCCTCAACGACTCCGACGCCCACCTGGAGCGGGCGCGCGAGCTGTCCCGGCACGCGCACGCCACCGTATTCACCGGCCTGTTCTTCCGCCAGGAGATCGCCGCCTACTACCACGCGCACGGATTGCCCACGCCGTACGAGGACACCGCCCGGCGCAAAATCCTCCCCGAGGCGGCCGAACAGCGGGTGCTCGATGCCTTCCGCATCCCCGAGGACGTCTCCGCCCCGTGGGGCGCGCTGTTCCGCAAGACGAGCTGCGGCGTGGCCTACGCCCACGGAGAGGCCGACTACAACGGCCACTACGGCATCTGGGAACTATGCGACATCTGCCCCCAGAAGCAGGTCACGTTGTGCGACTCGGCCTGGCGCAAGCCTGACTTCACGGATGTCACCGAAAGCGCCCGAGCCCTTGGCGCGACCGGGCCCGTTGAGATCACTGACCGGGCCATCATCGTCGAGGGCCTGGACGAGCCGCCGCGCTACTACCTCCAGCACGGCTACGGCTACCAGTGCCACGACCGCGAGAAGCCTCATCACTACCGCCAGCACGGCCGAGCCCCCATCGGCTGGCCGACAGAGAACGGAACGCCTGCACCATGAACTTCGCCACCTGGCCCACCCTGCTCGTCGTGGACGTCGAAGGCAACGGCACCAACCCACCCGACCTGGTCGAGGTGGCCGCCCTTCCCATTCGCGACGGCAGGCCGGACACCAGCACAGCCGGGGCGTGGCTCATCCGCCCACCCCGGCCCGTCACCCCCGCGCCGCCAGCATCCACCGGCTGACCAACGGGCTACTGGCTCAATCTCCAGCGTGGGGAGAGATCGCCGACCAGGTCCACAAGCTCCTCGGCGGGGCATGGATCTGCGCCCACAACGCGCACACGGACTACCGAGTGCTCAAGGCACACTTGCCGAATTGGGAACCGGCCGGGGTCCTCGACACGCTCCGCCTGGCCAAGGCCACGTACAAGGAGCTGCCCGGCTACAGCCTCGACGCCCTGATCAAGCACACCGCGCCGGACCTCACGGCCGCTCCCGCTCAGCGGCACCGTGCCACCTACGACGCCTACGCCACCGCCCAGCTCCTCATTGCGATGTCCAGCCACTACGAGACCTGGGACCAGCTCGTCGCCGCGGCCGTGCCGCCCGGCCTGCCAGGCGTCCCCGAAGCAGAAGAGGACCCCACCCTGTGGTGACCCACCAGCCACCCATCCGCATCGGCGTGCTCGGCACCCACTCCACCGGCAAGACGACACTGCTCAAGCGGATCCAGATGGAACTGCGCGGCCACGGGCTCACCGTGGCCCGCACCGGCCGGCTCGCCAAACGCGCCGCGGCGATCGGCCTGCCGAAAATGCAGCACCACACCGCGGCTTCTACCGAGTGGATCATTACTCAGGGGATCGCCGACGACATCGCCGCCGCAGCTCAAGGCGCCGACGTCGTCCTCGTCGACCGCGCCTCCTTCGACGCCCTCGCGTACTACCACGCGGCCCTTGAGTACCGCGGCGAGCACTCTCACCGGCTGGAGAGGGAACGGCTGCGGCTCCTTGCCGCGACGCAGGCGCCGAAGTACGGCCTCCTCCTGGCGACCGTGCTGGACCCGGATGTACCGGTCGACCAGAGCCACGACTACGACCATCGCTACCGCCTCCTGGTGGACCGTCACGTCCACGGCCTTTTGGCCGAGGACGGGATCCCGCACCAGCGCGTCACCAGCGACCACGAAAGCCAGACCCGCGCCATCGAACGCGCCCTTCAACTTTGCCTCCAGGAGGCCGTCGTATGACCACCACGCTGCCCGCGGGCACCATCACCATGGCCGGGAAGGCCGTCTCCCGGCTCGGCTTCGGCACGATGCGCCTGACCGGACCCGGCATCTGGGGCGACCCCGCCGACCGCGACACCGCACTCACCGTGCTCCGCCAAGCCGTCCACACCTACGGCATCACGCACATCGACACCGCAGACGCCTACGGGCCCCACACCGTCGAACACCTCATCCGCGATGCCTTACACCCCTACCCCGAGCACGTACTGATCGCGACCAAAGTGGGCCTGGCCCGCCCCGCCCCGGACACATGGGTCCCGCATGGCCACCCCGTCTACCTGCGCGCATGCGTCGAGGCGAGCCTACGGCGACTGGGCATGGACCGGCTCGACCTCTGCTACCTCCACCGCATCGACCCCGAAGTGTCCGTCGCAGACCAGATCGGCACACTCCAAGCCCTGAAAGACGAGGGCAAGATCGGGCACATTGGTCTGTCGAAGGTCACACCAGAGCAGATCCGCACAGTCACCAACGACATCACCATCGCCGTCGTGCAGAACGTCCTCAACATGAGCGGGGACCGGCACGACCCGGCGCTCGAACTCTGCCGCGACCTCTCCATCCCCTATGTGCCGTACCGGCCCCTCGACGCCGGAACTCTCGCACGGCAGGGGCATATCGACGCGGCTCTCAACTGGCTGCTTCGCCTCGGGAACCACGTCGCACCCATCCCCGGCACCAGCTCACTGGAACACCTCCGCCAACTCGTCACCGTCGTGACAGGCACACGGTGATGACGCGGACACCCACGCCGACAACCGCCATTCCGGCTGCTCGGCAGCGGCACGTACGGAACACAGCTCCCTACGAGAACTGGCGGCCGCCGCTGGTAGGAGTGTCCATACTCGCGCCCGTCGAGACCAGCCACATACTCGTTGCCGAACTACGTGGCGACCTGCTCGTGCCGTCGGGGCCTGTTCACAACGGGCAGCCCCCGGAACAGGCCGCCCAAAAAGTCCTTCGGGGAGTGCCGAGCGGTGTACCTGTCCTTCGACGGGTCGCCGTTGACTGGGTTCAGATGCGTCGTCGGCAGATCTGCACATATGTCCTAGCCACCAAGCGCCTCACCCACGACGACGCTGCTCGCTACACCTACTGCGACGGACGAGCGGACTTATGGATGCTCCCCATCGCGCAAGCCATCTCGGCTCTTCCCGGCCTGGCCCGAGCACGGGTCCTTGCTGGGCTCAAGGCCCTCGCTGATGAGGAGATGGCCTATCTCGAAGCCGGAATCGTCAGCCGAACCGAGTCCGCCAGGCTCACCTGCTCTCGCCTACTGCGAGGCCAATGAGAAACCGAGCCTCCCAGCCTCGGTGTTGTCCAGGGCACTACCGCTCAACGCTGCCACTACCAAGGAAGAACCAGCTCAGAACACGGACCGCTGGTAGGGCCCGATAGGCTTGGTCGCCTTGGAGGTCTCTTCGCAGCCAACGGGACTCTCGACAATCCTTATCGTTGCAGGTCAGGAGTACCTCTCGCGTTTGTGATCAAGCTTCGGGCAACCCACCTCGCGAAAGCTCGAGGCTAGCCTCGCCGCTTGAGCGCCGGGGCCAGACCGCTTGTTGTTGTTGATCGTCGTGGTCTGTGTGCTGGTCCGGGAGCTCCGCCGGGGTTGGCGGGGCACAGCTGTGTAGTTCACGGCGGATGGCTACACCGACCGGGCAGATCGGGGATCACCTGGAGTGATGGGGAGGCTTGTGCCAGCCTGCAGTCCCGAATTGTTCACGAGGGGTGTGTTGCTCGTCGCGCGTACGCGAGTAGTTCATGACGGGCAGCGGACTCGGACGCAGGAGGCCGGGTAGACCACTCCAAGCGCAGTTCCTCCACCCTGCGGGCGACCTCCTCGGCTTCCCCTAGCAGGCTGTCCGCCAGCGTCTGGAGAACGCCTCGGGTGTCCGGTCCGGTGAGGGACTGTAAAACGTTCGGTGTAACTCCCGATCATGGAAGATACATCGATGACCAGTGAGAACGTGCCCGGCTCCGAGGGTGTCGAGCCCGTGGAGGCTGTGCCGGCGAAGGCCGTGGACGACCAGTTGATCGACGAGCTGGTGGGCCGGGCCCAGGCCGAGGGTCTGCAGTTGACTGGTGAGGGCGGGCTGCTGCAGCAGCTGACCAAGCGGCTGTTGGAGTCCGCCCTGGAGGGTGAAATCACCGACCACCTCGGCTATGACAAGCACGACCCGGCGGGCAAGAACGGCGGCAACTCCCGCAACGGCAAACGCTCCAAGACAGTCCTGACCGACGTCGGACCTGTGGAGATAACCGTGCCCCGCGACCGCGACGGCTCCTTCGAGCCCAGGATTGTCAAGAAGCGGCAGAAGCGTCTGACCGGCGTCGATGAGATGGTCATCTCGCTGGCTGCGAAGGGCCTGACCACCGGCGAGGTCCAGGCCCACCTGGCGGAGGTCTATGGTGCCGAGGTCTCCCGTCAGACCATCTCCACCATCACCGACAAGGTCCTGGAGGGCATGGCCGAATGGCAGAGCCGCCCCCTCGACGCCGTCTATCCGGTGGTCTTCATCGACGCCATCCACGTGAAGATCCGCGATGGCGCGGTCGCCAACCGGCCCATCTACGTGGCCCTGGCCGTCACCACCGAAGGCCGGCGCGAGATCCTCGGGCTATGGGCCGGCGACGGCGGCGAGGGCGCCAAGCACTGGCTGCACATCCTCACCGAAATCAAGAACCGCGGCGTCAGTGATGTGCTCATGCTCGTCTGCGACGGGCTCAAGGGCCTGCCCGAGGCAGTGGAGACCGTCTGGCCGCGGACGATCGTGCAGACCTGCGTGGTGCACCTGCTGCGGAACTCCTTCCGCTATGCCGCCCGCCAGGACTGGGACAAGATCGCCAAGCTTCTGAAGCCCGTCTACACGGCGCCGGCCGAAGAGGCGGCCCTGGAGCGGTTCGCCGAGTTCGCCGATGTCTGGGGCCGAAAGTATCCGGCGATCGTGAAGCTGTGGGAGAACGCCTGGGAGGAGTTCATCCCGTTCCTGCGGTTCGACACCGAGATCCGCCGCATCGTCTGCACCACCAACGCGATCGAATCGGTCAACGCCCGCATCCGCCGGGCGGTCAAGGCTCGCGGCCACTTCCCCAACGAGCAGGCCGCCCTGAAGTGCGTCTACATGGCGATCATGTCCCTCGACCCCACCGGCAAGGGCCAGGCACGCTGGACCATGCGTTGGAAGACCGCGCTGAACGCCTTCGACATCACCTTCGACGGCCGCCTCTCCGCAGCCCGTCAGTAACCATCAGCCCCAGTTACACCACTCGTTTGACAGACCCTCCGGTGACGATGACCGGGCCGTAGAGGAGGTAGGGCAGGTCCAGTCCGCGCCAGGCGCAGGCGAGTGCCCAGGCCGCTGGATTCACCGGTAGCCGCCTCCCGGCCCCGTTGCCGTGGAGATGCAGGAGTGCTTGCCGGTGGTAGATGGCCCGGTCCACGGTGTCCCCGATCAGGCTGCGGAGGATGTCGCGTTGCGCATGGGCGTCCTCGGGGAGGTCGAGGTGCGAGAAGGTGGCATCGGGGTCGATGTGCAGGGCGCGCGCGTGTGTCGGGCGCGGGTCAGGGTGCCCGAGCCGGTCCGGGACTGCGGCGGATTGGTCCTGTGGGTGTTGTGGAGTCTCCGTATCGCGGAGCCATGGGTCCGGTTGATCGTAGGGCTGGCAGCCTGTCTTCGGGTCGGGAGCCTCCTGTCGCCTCGACTGATCCGTCATAGCATCTCCTGGTGCAGGGTTAAGGGTTGTTCGCCGTGCCGTACTGGTCTGTGCTGTCCAGCGTGTTGTCTGATCGGGGCAGCGCTCAGCGGGAGGAGCGCAGTCGGCGCCGCTTTTGGAAGGCAGGGAGGAGTCGCTGTAGGTCTGCCAGTGTCCATGGAGTGCCGCCGTTGTTTCGCATCACATTGCGGTTGGCCAGCAGCTTCTCCAGTTCTTCTGCGGTCGGCTCTTGACCGTGGCTGTCGGCGTGCTCGGCCCAGATCTCGTAGCAGGGGTATGAGGCGATGTACCGGCGCAGAGTGCTGGGACTGATCGTTTTGCCGTTCCTGCCCGTCACACCACTGTTGTAGAGCCACTGGGAGAGTTGGTCTCCGTTGGGCGGGGCACCGTGCTTTTCGCGGTAGGCGCGCCAGGCGGTGTAGTAGCGGTCCGCCACAGTTTCCACAGCGGGAGGTTGCTCGTCGGCTTTCTGTTCGGGCTCGGGCTTCTTCGGCGGCTCGCGTGGTGGGCCGGGACCCACATCAGCCCCCTGCTCCTCCGCAGGTGGCGCAGGCGGCTCAGTATCCGTCTCGATCTGAGGAATGGACGCGAGGTCGTCGTTCGTGCGGTGTCCGGCAGGCAGCGTGTCGCCTGTCGGATCCTGTCGGCGAGGCTGCGATAACTCCCGGTCCCACCGGCCCCGCTTCTCCTCATAGCCGGTGCGTGGTTCCTCCCGCTGCTGTGGCATGGCCATGGGGTGGTCGTGGCCGTTCATACGGTGCCAGTCGCTCCGAGAGCGGTCAGCGGCTGATAGGCGTTGTTTGAAGTCTTCGATGTATGCGGTCAGTTCGCTGTTGCTGAGGTCGGTCAGGCCGCATGTCTCCCGCAGCCGCTGGCCGAACTGGTACGCCGACGGATAGTGGCTGTGGTCGGCGAGGAACTGGCGGAAAGCGGCATAGTAGACCTCCTGGCGCGGGACGTCGTGAGGCAGCTGGTTCAGCGGCTGCCCTGGCCGCTCCTCATACACATATCTCCCGGCCTCGCGCTGCTCCGGTATATAGACGCCCCGTTGACCTTCCGCGTCCTCACCGCCGAGTGGCCGCACACGGTCGCCGGACCCCATCGGTTCCGTCGGCTGGGGGTGCTGGGGCTTGGGCTGCACCGCTTGATCCAGGGCCTGCCGGTCTGGTGCCTGCTGGTCGTGCTGCGGGGCTGGTGCAGGGTAGGCGGCGGGGGCAGTGCCGTTGACCCTGGCCATGGCCCCCGGCGGGCTGTACGGGCCCGGCTGGGCCGCCAGGGACGCGCTCTTGGGCTCCGTCTCGTCCGCCGCGGCCGACCGGCCCGAGGGGAGCGCGGTCGCCGACACCGTGGACGGGTCCAGACCGGCCGCCGCGAGCCCCGCCGGGGCGGTGTCCGCCAGCGGCACCCCGTACCGCGCCAGCCGCAGCGGCATCAGTGACTCCACGGGCGCCTTACGGCGCCAGGACCGCCCGTAGCGGGCTCGCAGCCGGGCCTGGTAGACCAGCCGGTCCTGCTCCAGCCTGATGACCTCCTCGTAGCTGCGCAGCTCCCACAGCTTCATCCGGCGCCACAGCCGGAAGGTGGGCACCGGCGCGAGCAGCCAGCGGGTGATGCGGACCGACTCCATGTGCCGGTCGGCGGTGATGTCGGCGATCCGGCCGACCGCGTGCCGGGCGGCCTCGACGGAGACGACGAACAGGATCGGGATCACGGCGTGCATGCCGACGCCGACCGGGTCCGGCCAGGCGGCCGCGCCGTTGAAGGCGATGGTGGCGGCGGTCAGCAGCCAGGCGGTCTGGCGCAGCAGCGGGAAGGGGATGCGGATCCAGGTGAGCAGCAGATCCAGCGCGAGCAGGACCACGATCCCCGCGTCGATGCCGATCGGGAAGACATTGGCGAACTGGCCGAAGCCCTTGTCGAGGGCGAGATCGCGCACCGCGGCGTAGGAACCGGCGAAGCCGATCCCGGCGATCACCACCGCCCCGGTGACGACCACCCCGGCCAGAACACGGTGGCCCCGGCTGAGCGTCGTGTTCTTCCTTGCGGTCACCCTTGCGCCCTTTCTTCATCGGCCCTGCCCCTCGAGGGCGGGTATCGGTGAGGGGGAGAGCGGCGGAGTTGGATCTGTCTGGGTGATGGGTCCCGCCGCCCCGGGTCTTTCGTGTGGCCCTGCTACATCGCCTCCGTGGACGGGGGTTGGTGAGCAGGAGGCTGATCAGGTGCTCGGTCTCCGGTTCGAGGTCGAGGTCGAGGGCGCGGTTGGCCTGCTGGAGGGAGGTGATGGCGGTGTGGAGTCCGCCGCGGTTGCCCGCGGCGTGTTCGATGCGCATCCAGTCGCGGTAGAGCAGTTCTGCGGTGGGTTCGACGTCGATGCCGACGGCGATGGCGCGGCGGGCGGCGTCGAGGTCGAACTGGCCGCTGGTGGGGTCGGAGCGGTAGGTGGCCAGAGTGTGGGCGACGTCGACGATCCGGCTGATCATTTCCTGCTGTAGTGGTGCGGCCCAGGGCAGGTCCCGGCCGCCGAAGGGCCGGCCGCGGACCAGGCCGAGGGACTGCTCCAGGCAGCGCACGGCGGGGGCGGAGGATTCTGCGACCAGGCCGCGCTCGGCGAGCTGCTGGAATTTTGTCCAGTCACAGCGCACAGCGGGGGAGAGGTTATAGCCGTCGGAGCCGCGGGTCCGGCGGGGAACGTACGGGTTGCCGTCGGGGTCGGTGCCGAGCTTGTTGCGCAGCCCGTACATGCGCGAGTTGAGGGTGCTGGAGGACCACGGGGCCATCGGGTCCATGGCCTCGCAGATCCCGGCGGCGTCCCGGTGGGGCCGGAAGTAGAGCAGCACGGCGAGCTCGGTGAGCTTGGGGCCGTGCCCGGATGCGCCGACGCCGGTCACTTCGAGCGGGCCCAGGACCCGGATCTCCGGGGCAAGCAGATCACGCGCTGCGGGTGTCTCCGCCTCATCGTCGCCGCTGGAGTCCTCGGCGGAGCCCGTGCCCGTCGGGCTCTCGGCGTCCGGGGCGGCCTGGGCACCAGAACTTGCGGCGTCCGTGTCCGGGGTGTCATCGCCGTCTTGTTCCGGACGGTCCTGGGCAGGGACGGCGGGGGAGAGGAGCCGCAGTCCGGCCGGGTCGCTGGCGGCCCCGATCAGAGCGGGGAACGGCGCGTCCGGTGACTGCTTCTCCCTGGAACTGTCCTCTTCCTCGAGGGCCGGGTCTTCCCCGGGCGAGGGGAGCGCATCGGGCGCGGCTGGCTCGGGCGGCACCTTTTCCCACACTCCGGTCGCGGGCCGCGCTGGTTGCTCGGTGACCGACAGGGTGGCCAGCAGCTGCCCGTAGGCGTCGCCGGAGACGGACTGCAGCCGCAGCCGCGCGCCGAGGACCTCAACCTCCTGGGCCCCGTCCGAGCGCGCGTCGAGGGTTATGGCGTCGGGGAAGAGCGGGCCGATGCCGCTCGCCGGGAGGACGGCTGCGACCTTCAGGCCACCGGCCTTGTCCAGGGCGTCGGCCAGCTGCCATGCCTCGTCCTCGCTGATGCGGGCGGCGCAGATCAGCATCCACGGCAGCTGGGCGCCGAGTTCAGGATCCTGGTGGGCTTCCAGGAGCCGCTCGCCCAGGTCGCGGATGGCCGCGGCGGCGTGGGGGAGGTGCCGGACCCGGCTGGTGGGCAGCAGACGGGGGAGTTCCCGGCCGAGGCCGATCAGGAGGATGTCAGCCTGGTCCGCCCACGGGCTCATCCCCGTCTCCAGCGCGAGCGCCGTGCACACCGCGTCCACCTGGGCCTGGTCCCCGTCGACCAGAACCGTACCCAGCTGGGGGAGGTTAGCCAGGTACAGGCTGTCGTCCTCCCCCGTGCCGAGGGTCGCCAGCCCCGGATAGGGCGCCGGGACCTCGCGGGCCTGGTCCGCATCCAGCAGATCAGTCTGCTCGCCCAGGGTCCACCAGCCGCCGGCCCCGGCGGTGAACGGCGGCATGGCCTCGCCCGGCTCGTCGGGGAGGAGTTCCACGGTCCGCGCGGTGACGCGCGCGCCGCGCACGACGGGCAGTGCGGTGGCGGTCTGGGCGGCGTGGTGGGCCAGCGTGCGCAGCGCGGTGTCGAGCAGCTCGGCGCTGGCGGGGGTGGCGCTGGCAGTCAGGGCCTGCTCCAGGCGGCTGGAGTCGTCCGGCATGGCGATGGTCTGGCCCGGCTTGCGGCGGCGCTGCTGGATCAGGCGCAGGATGCCGATGCCGCCGACCAGGACGGCGGCCAGCAGCACACCGATACCGGCGATGGCGCGCATCGGGATGCCATCAGAGGACTCGGAAGGCTCGGGTGCGGGCTGGTGCGGTGTGTCGGGATGCTGCTGTGGGGCGGTCGGCGCCGGGCTGGCCGGTCGCGCCGACTCCTTGCCGCTGTCCCAGTCCCCGCGGTCGTGGTGCTGCGGCGGGGTCTGCAGGCGGGGGCTGGCCTCCGGGCTGCGGGTCGGCTGGTCCGGCCCGGCGGGGGAACCGGACGGCTCGGTGCTGTCCTTGTCGTCGGTGTGGTCTTTGGAGGGGTACTGCGGGTCGTCCGGTCGCGGGGCACGGTCGCCGTCGAGCGGGGGCAGGGCGAGCCGTTGTCCGGGGTAGATCTGGTCCGGGTCGGTGAGGGCGCGGCCGTCCGGACCGAGGTGGTTCTTGTTCAGTTCAAAGATCTCGTCGTAGCGCGCCGGATCCCCGAGGGCGGTCTCCGCGATCGCGGAGAGCGTGTCGCCGGGCGCGACGGTCACCGAGCGGGACGGAGCGCGCTGCGAGCCGGCCGGATCGTCGGTGCTGCCTGTGTCCGGGAGCAGGAGTGTCCAGCCGGGCTGAAGGAAGGCGTCGACGTCGAAGCGCGTGCCGTCGGCCATGGTGCGGCCCTGGTTGAGGGCGGCGATCTGCCTCCACTGTTCGCCGTCGCCGAGCTCGGCCTCCGCGATGCTCCACAGGCTCTCGGCCGGACGCGCCTCGCGCACGGTGTAGGTGCGCTGCTCGTTGCTGCGGTCCGCCGTGGGGGCCGGGGCCTGGTGGTGATCGGCCGCCGTGGTGGTGCCGGGGGTGGGCTCAGCGGTCGGGGCTGCGACCGCGGTGGAGGGGGTGGCCAGCGCGGTGCTGGTGGGCAGCAGGACGAGGATGCTGCTGATCAGGGTGGCGGCGGCGTGCCGGCTGATGTTCAGGCGGCGGGCACGCCGGGAGGAGCGGCCGCGGAGCTGTGCGGGGATTTCGGCGAACACGCAGAACGCGAAGTGGGCCCAGGCGATCCACGCGATAGCGACCAGGGTCAGGAGGAAGGCGCCGCCGGTGTCCTGGCGGTCCAGCAGGTGGGCCAGGTCGTCGTGTCCGCTGTCCCACAGGGCGGTGGTGACCTGTGCCAGCAGGACGGGAAGCCCGGCGACGGCCGCGGCCAGGACGAGGAGGCTGGCCAGGCCGCGCAGGACCGCTCGGCGAGGCGTCGTCGGTGGTGGGGGAGTGGGCATCACGGGCCTTCCTCGGGTACGTCGACGCCGTAGAGGAGGGTGGCCTGCCCATGGCCGGTCACCTCAAGAGAGCTGACCCCGGCCACGGCCAGGAACTTGGTGGCATAGGTGGTGTGGGTGGTCACGGTCAGGGTCTTGCCGTCGGAGGAGACGGTGACGCTGCCTCGGGTGCCGGTGGCGCGCAGGTAGGAGCGGGCCGCGGCCTGCGCGGCCTGCGGGTCGGCGACGATGGCGCGGCCGGGGATGGCCTGGGAGGGGTCGATCGCCTGCCCGCCGGCCCGGGCTGCCTCGGTGGCCAGGGCGTCAGCGCGTTCCACTGCCCTCGCCTTGCCGCCGCCGTCGACGGCGATGCCGATGATGGCCAGCAGTGGCAGGACGCAGATGGCTACGTAGATCGCCACACCGCCCCGGTCTCCCACGGGGCGGCGGGCGCGGCAGAACGCGGCGAGGCTCAAGTTCCGGCGCATCTACGCTCCTTCGCGTGTCGGAAAAGCCATAGGTTCGGTAGCGGCTGCCGTCGCAGGTCGCGCTGTGGTGCTGGTCAAAACGGGGCTCCATGGCGCAGTCGGCACGACCGCGCGACGTCACGGACAATGACGCCATGACGCGCTGGTTCCGCAGCTACTGGGCCGAGGAAGACATCTGGTTCTACTTCGAGGTCGCCGCCGACGGCTGGGTCGCTCGCCAGGTTGAGCTCCAAGGACCGCTCCAGGAGCCCATCGCCGCCGCCTCGTTGGCCGAATGGGAAGCCGCCCAGCGGGCTGGAACCCTTGGAGACTACGAAGCGACGTTCGGCGGCACGGCGGAGGTTCCCGTCCAGGAGTGGGACGCACACGACCCGCAGGACCTCACCGCCGAAGAGTTTGAGACCGTCTGGCTCACGGCACGAGCAGCCTGCCAAGCAAGAGCTCAAGCACGCTCGACGCACGGAGCATGAACCCCAGTACCCTCGCGCACTCACCGCTCAGCACCCACACTTCGGTCCGTACTCCACGGCACCTCAGAATGTGCGAACCCAAGAGCCCTTTGCCGGTACTGGTCGACGACCGAGGTGAAGGTCGAGGACAGCGTGCGGGAGCCGGGGCGGGCAGCAGCAGGTCGGTGAGATCGACGGTGCACCGCACCGTCACGGTGACGGAACCGGCCTGCCCCAGCGGCGCGTTGAGGCCGCTGGTGTCCACGGACACGCTGGTGCTCGCGCAGGCGATCCCCTGATCGGCCAGAGATTCCTCGGCCGCCGCGCTGGCCGCGTGCTGTGCGGTGGCGGCCGACCGCGTGAGGGAGGCTTCGCGAGCAGCGTCCTCGGCCGCGGCGTCGATCTTTGATCCCGAGGTGGCCAGGCGGCCTCCGGCGAGCGCCAGACACACGAACATGATCAGCAGCGGGGTGATGATGGCGGCCTGGACCGCCTCGCTGCCCCGGTCATCGCCGAGCCGCTCACGCACCCTACGCAGACGCGGCATCCTCAGCCTCCCGGTGTGGTGAAGCGTTCCACGGGCCCGGACGCGGACTGGGCGACCGGCAGGTCGGGCACGAATGGCAGCAGCGACGGGGCTGTGCCGTGGACCTGGACGCGGATCCGCCCGCCGGTGCTCCCGGAGGTCGCCACCGTGGCCTGGCGGAGGCTGTCTCCGGCAGTGCGGTCCAGCACCTGGCGGGCGCGGTCCGCCGCATCGCTGGGGCCAGCCTGGTAGGTGCGGCCGGCGGCGACGCCGTCCCGTGCGGCGGCCAGGGCGATCTGGCGGGCGTAGTACCACATGCTCGCCTGCACGACCGTGATCGTGAGCACGATGACGAACGGGAACACGATGGCCATCTGCACGCTCGCGTCGCCCCGGTCGCCGTTCAGGCGGCTTCTCCACTTCTGCCACACGCTCGAGGTGATGGGCGCCATCAGATGCCCGAGAGTTTCCCGTTGTACTTCGCCACCACGGCGGCGATGGTTCCGGCGATCGCGATGGCACCGCCGATGGCGGCCACCCAGATGATGACCGTGGTGATGCTGATGTCCCCCCGGTCCGGTCGACGCCTGGCCTCCTGTAGCCCTTTGCTCCAGGCGGCGGACAGTGCGACGGCGGTTTTCGCGGCGAGGTAGTGCATGAACAGGCTTTCCCCTCTTTGGTGATGTGCGTGGTCGGTCGTGCGGGGTGGTCAGGAAGCGAGGATGCGGATGACGGCCGGGAACGCGATCAGCAGCATGACCAGCACGGCCAGGAGGGCACCGGGGGCGGTCATCTTCTCGCTGTCGGCGTTGGCCTCGGCGGCCTGTGCCTCGAGGAGTTCGGTGCGCAGGCTCTGGGCGCGGGCCCTCAGACTGGCGTAGACGGCGGCCCCGTCATGTGCCGAGCGGCGCATGATCTCGGCGATGTCCTCCAGCACAGGTAGATCGAGCTCATCGTGGAGGCCCTCCAGGGCCTCCCACGGGGGGATCCGGTCGACACGGGCCCGCAGCAGGGCCTGCTGCAGGAGTTGGAAGGGCCACCCTCGTCCCACCGCGGCCGCGCGTTCCATGGCCTCGGTCGGGCCGGAGCCGCCGGAGCGCTTGAGCGCCACCAGGTCCAGGTAGGCGGTGAGCGCGTGGGCGAACTCCTCCCGCGCCCGCTTGGCCTGGTCGCGCACCGACAGGTCCGGCACGATCCACAGCAGAGCGCCGACCGCCAGACCGGCCACGGCCGGCACATAGAACGGCACACCGACGCCGAGCAGGAGCCACGGAGCCGTCGCCACCGCAGGGGTCAGCAGCCCCAGAGCGGCCAGAGCGACCTTGGTCAGCACAAACCGCTCGGGGGTCTGCCTCAGCAGGCTGAGGTTCTTCGCCGGTATCCGCACCCCGGGCAGGCCGCCGAGGCGGTCGACCAGCCAGCGCCCCCACACCTCGTCCCGGTCCACCGGCGCCTCGTCCAGCCCCGCACTCGCCGGAGGGGTGCGCCGCAGGGCTGCGGCCAGCGACGGCTGCGGGCGCAGCAGTTCCCGTACCAGCGCGGCCAGGCCCGCGCCCACGGTGCATCCGGCCACGACAGCCAACATCGTGCTGCTCATGACACCTCCAGCGCAGTAGCCGCCGGCTCGGGCATGCTGCGGACACGGCTCCGCGGATCGGGAATCAGGAAGCGGGGGATGGGGCGGTACTCGGCCAGCGACCGCATCCACGTCAGCACGGCGATGAACCCGGCGGTCACCGCGGCCAGGACCAGCTCGCCGAGCAGCGTGCCGTACGGGGCGGTGTAGCTGGTCACCAGGAAGCCCATGGCCACGAGACCGAGGGTGATGAAGGTCATCCATCTCACGGTCTGTCGTGGCTTGGCCCGGTCCGCCTCGCTCTTGCGTCGCTTCCCGACTTCCTCACGGACCGTCTCGGCCAGGTCCTCCAGCGACTGCGCCAGCCCCGGACCGCGGTCGGAGATCGACAAGATGAGCGCGGCCACCAGCTTGTCCGCCGTGACATCGCCCAGTTCGTCAGCGAATTCCCGTAGCGCGTCCTCGGGACTCCAGCCGAGCTGGAGCCGGTCCGCCAGCGCCGCGACCGGCTCCTCCAGCACGGCCGGAGCACCCTTTCTGCTTGCGATCAGGGCCTGCTGCAGCCCCCGGCCGACCCGCAGACCGTCCGCCAGCTGACGCGCCCAATGACTCAGCGCCTCCAGCTGGACGATACGGGCCTGGGAGGACTTGGCGGGGGAGAGCAGCCAGGGCACCCCGACGACGGCGAGCCCCGTCAGGACCCCGGCCATGAAGACCCCGGTCACCAGCCACACCGCCAGGCCGAGCACGATCGAGGCCCCCAGCAGGGTCTGGCGCCGCATCCGCTGTTCCACCGGGTCCAGCTGGCCCGACGTCCTGGCCCGCCACCGGGCCACCAGGCCCAAACGCTCCGGTTCGGTAGTGCCGACGAGTCCGGCGACCAGGGCCACCAGGCCGCCGACGACGGCCATCCCGCACACCACCATGATCAGTGTGCTCATGGCGTCGCCACCTTCAGAGCCAGCGGCTGCCCGGCCCAGCTGTCGTATCCCTGGTTCAGCAGGTGGTCCTGGAAGCCCACGCGGCGCAGGTCGCCCATGCAGGAGGGGTGCATCCGCGGAACCGCGCGGACTTCGCCGAACTCCTCACCGGGGGTGAAGATCGCGTTGGTGGCCGGGCGGCCGAACTCGCCGGTCCCGGTGACCTCCAGGACGTGGGTGGCGAACCGGTGACGCTGCCCGCCGATCTTCGTCTCGTCCAGCATCCGCACGAACACGATGAAATCCAGGCCGTTGGCGGCCTGCCGGTAGGCCAGCTGCTCTGACATGTTGCCCTGCGCCAGCAGATACAGCTCCGCGATCCGGTCGAAGACCACTCCAGGATGCGCGGCATGCAGGGTACACAGGTTGCCGCCCTGACCGTTGGTCATCGCCTGCAGCATCGCCACGATCTCCGGGCCGCGGACCTCGCCGACCACGATCCGCGACAGCGACATCCGCAGCGCCCGGTACATCAGGTCCATCAGCGTGATCTCACCGACCAGCCGCCCGTCCGGGCCGCGCTCGCCGTTGGACTCACGCGCCTCCATCGCCACGACCTGCCGGTGAAAGCCGTTGGCGTGGGCGAACAATTCGAATTCCGTCTCGATGGTCGCGAACCGCTCGTCCGGGTCGATCTCCTTGAGCATCGCCCGCATCAAGGACGTCTTCCCAGCCGCCTGCGGCCCGGCGATCAGCACGTTCTTCTCCGCCTTCACACACGCCGCCAGAAACGCCGCCAGCGTGGGACTGACCATGCCCAACCGCACCATGTCGCCGAGATCCGCATCCTGCACCCGGTGCCGGCGGATGGTCACATAGGTCCGCGGGCTCACCTCCGTGACGGCCTGCAGCCGCGAGCCGTCCGCCAGCCGCAGCGCCAGCATCGGATTGGCCGTGGTCAGGGTGCGCTCACTCTGCCCGTCGTCGGCACTGGCCAGCCGCCGCAGCAGCTCCAGGAGCTCCTCCTCGGAGTCGGCCACCGGCTCGACCCGCTCCCGGCGTCCTCCAGCCAGGTCCAGCCACACCTCATTCCCGTTGATGAAAATGTTCTCCACCTGCGGGTTGTCCAGATGCTGCTGGAGGCGACCCGCCCGGAACAGCTCATCGAACACCGCGCGGGCCAGCGCCGCGTCCTCCGCCGGTGTGGGACTGACTCCGCGCTCGGCAGCGGCAGCGTCCGACCACTCCGCAACCGCCTCGTTGATCCAGTCCCGCGCCCGCTGCTCCACACTGGCCGCGCTCACCGACGGCGTGGCTTTACGGAACGCGGTCACCTGCCGGGCGACACGGTCCTTGACCGCCGCGACCGCCTGACGGTCCACCACCAGCGCCGGCACCGCCTCACCCAGGACCTGGTGCTGCACCGCGCCATCGGTGGCCACACTCCGGCCCCGAGGGGAGCCCACCGGACCAGCGTCGCCGGCGGCCGAGCTCCACGGTCGCGCCACCCGCACATTCGGGTCGGGATGCAGGGGCCTACCACGCACCGGCCCTCACCTCCCCTCCGCCGGGCACCGGCCCACCGCGCGGCGCCAGCCGGGCACGCCGCAGCGCAGCCCGCTGCCGCACCGGCGTCGTCGCCCCCTCCACCGCCCGCATCAACTCGCTCCGAGCGAAGCGGGACGGCTGCTCCGCCCCGTCCGACAGCACCCGGGCCAGCGACGGACGGTACGGCAACGTTGCCAACACCGGTGTCTTGAGCAGCCGTTGCACTTCCCGTGCCGAGTACGGGCCCTCGTCCACCAGCAGCAGCCCGATCTCGCCGACCCGCTCCTGCAACGCCTCGATCCGCATCTGCGCCGACTGAATCGAGCGCATCGTGGAGCGCGCCACCATCACCAGCAGATCCGCCCGCTGAGCCAGCACCCCGGACGGGCCGAACGCACCGTTGCGGCCCAGGTCAATGAGCACGTCATGCGGATACTGCGCATGACGCTCGATCCCCGCGATCAGATCGGCCAGCTGCTCCCAGGCCGGTGCCAGGGCCGCCGCCTGCGCGGGATCGGTGAGTCCCGGCAGCAGCAGGCGATCCCCCGCGGTCTGCGTCGTCTTGCCGTCCTCGGTCATGTCGACGAGTTGCCGCCAGAACGCCTCGGTCATCTCGCCCTTGCGGGCGGCCACCGACAGGTTCTTCAGCCCCACCGGTCGCCGAGCGACCCTTGCAGCAGCCCGTACAGCACGCTGCCGCCATCGGGGTCACACTCGGCCAGCACCACCCGGCGTCCCGGTTCCAGCGGCCAGGACAGCAGCAGCGCCAGTGCCGTCGTCGTCACTCCGGGCGATCCGGAACTCCCGGCTAGCGCGATGACCGGCATCAGGAACCACCGTCGATCAGCAGCCGGATGTTCCCGGTGGACGCCCACGAAGCCAGCAGCGGCGCCTCGGCCTTCGCCGCGGCGACGTCGACCACGCTCGCCCCGGTGCCGGGCGTGGGGTCGCCGACCTTCACCACATGAGCCGGGATGGGATCGGCCTGCGTCTGGCTGCCCTGCTGGTCCTCGCCGGGCACGCGCACGATCTGGACCCGCTGGCCCGGCGCCAGAGAACTGGCGGGGACCTGCTCAGGCTTCAGCCCCAGCGGCACCACCTGCTCACCGGCCTTCACCAGGGAATCCGCCGTCACCTGTCCACGGGAGAGCAGCGATCCGGGCGTCAGCTCCACAGCGGCCCGCTTGCCCACCACATCGCCCCGGTCCGCGGCCTTCACCGCCTTCAGAACCGGATCGAGCGCGACCGACGCCTTCCCCAGATCCCGGTCCGTGACGACCTGGCCCACCGGGACATGCCGGACCACGGTCACCACCTCGGTGCGCTGCCCGCTCTCCATCAGCAGCACCGCACCGCCCGCGCCTCCACCCGTGATCAGCAGCACGGCCAGGGCGATCAGACCTGGTCTCCTGCGCCGAGCCGACACCCGCGGAGGAGCCACCGGCCCCCTCGGCTGCGCCGGCACCCCGGCGCCTTGTGTACTGCGCTCCTTGGTCTTGCTCACCGCTCCGTCCCTCCGACACCGGCCTCAGCCGAGAGCCTGCAACTCTCCGACCGACACCTCGACCTGGGACTCCCGGATCTCCGTGAGCTCCCCTGACTGCCCGCCGCCACTCCACTCGATCGCCCAGGTCGCGGTCGCGGTCACCGTGTACTTCTTGCCGGGCTTGGACGCGGAGGTCTGCGCATAGGTGTGGCCGCAGTCCGGCGAGGCCCGCTTGCCGTACGCCTTCCGGTACGGCGTGCCTGCCCCCGTGCAGGTCACGGTGGACCCGTCGCCCATCTGCCACCTGATGCTCGAGACCCTGGCGGTGGCGGTCACCGTCACCGCCCCGGCCGTCGCCGACGCCGAGGTCGGCCCGTAGGTCGCCGGTGATTTCCCGGCGTGCATCCACACCGGCACGCCCACCGTCCACCGCCCGGCCGCGTCCGGGGTGACGATGTCGGGCCCCTTCAGCAGCATCTTGTCCACCGCCTGCTGGGCCAGCTGGGCCGGATCCGGACCGGCGGCGGCCGGAGGCGTGGCAGACCAGAACGTCTGGCCGGGCAGCGGCACACCGGCGGTGACCGCGGAAGTGGCCCCGTCGAAAACGCACGAGCGCGTGTAGATAGCACCGTCGCCCGGGTCATGGCCTTTCCAGATCGCGCTCCCGGCCGGCGGTTGGGGTCGAGCTTCTTCACCACGCACGAGTGGAAGCTCGCCTTCTGGCCCTTGGCGCCTTTGCGGGGCTTGGCGGGCCGGGCCTGCGACGCGTCGGAGCCGGGCGAGCCGGGGTCGGTCGCGCAGACGCTCACCCAGGAGTCGGTGCCCCCGCATACTCCGTTGCCGCCGCTGTCGGCGTGCGCCGCCGTGGGCAGCACGGCCCCGATGAGGGCGCCACCAGCGGCCGCCACTGCCAGCCGCCGTTTCAGCATGAGCGCGGCTTCGGCGTGACCTTTAAGATCATCCACTGTTTCCCCCACTTCTCGGTCTTGATGGTGGCTGTGTACTTCTTGAGCTGGCCTTTCGGAGACGCAACCGTGTCCCCGGTCTTCTTCTTCACACGCGTCCACTTCGAGACGTCCAGGCAGTCCGTGACGGTCGCCCGCGGCACCTTGCGGTCCATGTCCAGCTCGGTGACCTCGGGGTCGTTGACGGGCGCGCCCTTGGCGACGACACCGGCCTTCTGAAGGCTCAGCACATCGCTCCTGGCCCGCCCCAGAGCATCGGCGCTGGCGTATTTGTCGAGGTCAGTGGCGTCGATGTTCGCTTTGGAGTACGCCTTGACCTGTTCGTTCCAGTAGTCCCGGTATGCTGCGAGCACGTCGCGTTTGTCGGCGGCCTGGGGATCGGAGGGGGCCGACGGCTTCGAGGACTCGGGGGTCGATGCGGGCGTGGACGACTGCTTGGACTCCTCCGACTCCTTGTCATCGCCACTGCACGAGGTGACGGACAGCGCCACGCCGATCGCGATCGTCAACGCCCCGTACCGTGCGATCCGAGTCTTCCGGCCGTGGCGGGCAGTGGGCCGGGCGGATGATCGAGCTGTCACAGGGCCTCCTGGGCGAGTGCGGGTGATGGCGGACGGAGTCGGCAGACCCCGGACCGCGCTCTGGGAAGAAATGCGGAGAAAACTGCGCAGAACATGCTGTTTCCCTTGATGATGGTCATGAGCCGGTCAATCTGAAGGCCAGAGGTGGCGCCGTTACGGCTTGTACGCGAGGGCGGCGTGAATGCAGGAGTCGGCCTCCGCACCCGGCCGGAGGTCCTCGGATCTCCAGCGGTTGGTGGCCACGATGCCGGGGGCGAGGACGGCCAGGCCCGCTCCGTCGAGGAATCCGGCGATGGTGGCCTTGTCCCGGGGGTCACGATCACCCCGCCCTCGGCATACATCCGCGTCAGGTGGTGGACAGGGCGCCGGTCGTCGTCGTAGTCGTAGGTGCCCTGGCTGAAGGCCACGTAGCTGCCGGACGGCAGCGCGCCGACCAGGCGTTTGATGATCCCGGCCGGGTCGGCGTCGTCCGGGACGAACAGGAAGACCGAGGCCAGCAGCAACCCGACCGGCTCGTCGAAATCGATGAACTCCCGTACCACCGGGGCTTGCAGGATCGCATCGGGATCGCGGACGTCGGCGGTGAGGTGGCGGACCCGCTCATCCACGGCGAACGACGCCTCCTGGTTCGCGGTGATCACCGCGTCCTGGTCGACGTAGACCACCCGGCAGTCAGGATCGGCCGCCTGCGCCACTTCGTGGACGTTGGGCGAGTGGGCGAGTCCGGAGCCGATGTCGAGGAACTGCCGGATGCCGTACCCAGCGAGAGTAGCCACCGCCCGCATGATGAACGCCCGCTGGTTGCGCGCGATGAGGCTCACGTTGGGCACGCGCCTCTCTATTCGCTGGGCCAGGGTGAGATCACCTGGCCAGTCGTCGCGCTGGTCCCCCAGGAAGTGCGCGTACAGCCGCGCCCCGTGCGCGGTGTCATCGATCATGCTGCTCTCCAGTGGTCTTGGATCCGCTCGAGCAGGAGGCAGGTCTGCTTTCCGCGGCGGGTGGCCTTCCCGACGGTCTGGTCCAGGACCGCGGTGTAGTGCGTGACGGCTGAGGGCTTGGCCACGAAGTTGAGGCCGTCGAGCTGCTGCACGCAGACGATGTCCGGCAGCTCGCGCAGACGCAGGCGGTACACAGCGCAGGTGCCGACTCGGGCCGCCGGCGAGGGCCCGGCGGCGAACGGCACCACTCGGAGGTCGACGCGTGGCCGGGCTGCCATCTCCAGCAGATGCGTGAGCTGGTCGGCCATGATGCCGGGACTTCCGACCTGCCAGTGCAGTACCGGTTCGTCGATCACCGCCCACAGCAACGGCCCGGCGTCATCGTCCAGCACGGCCTGGCGGCGCTTGAGGAGGTCCAGCCACCGGTCAGGATCGGGGCCGGAGCCCAGAGCGCGGGCGTAGTCCTCCGTCTGCAACAGGGCCGGTACCTCCCACGGGGCGTAGGCCCTGATCCGCTCGGCACCGCC
Source organism: Streptomyces violaceusniger (assembly GCA_005405945.1). Lineage (GTDB taxonomy): Bacteria > Actinomycetota > Actinomycetes > Streptomycetales > Streptomycetaceae > Streptomyces > Streptomyces violaceusniger. The sequence continues at coordinate 39,849 of BJHW01000001.1, read as the reverse complement.
CTCCAGCATGACGCAGTCCGCCATCGACTCGGACAGGCTGTACTCGTCCCACCAGTTCCGGCCCGACGCCCTCTCCGCCAGGTCCACCAGCGCGCTGACTTCCCCCGCGTCCGCGCCGTAGAACGACAGCAGCTCCCGCAGATCCGGCGGCCGCGGGGGCCTGCCGAGCCCCTGCTCCATGCGCCGGATGGTGGTGTGGTGCACCCCGAGCCGGCCAGCCGCCTGAGCGAAGCTACGGCCCGCCCGCTCCCGCAGCATGTGCAGGTGCTTGGCTAACACCCTGCGCAGTATCGCCGGACTCTCGGACACGTCACTCCTATCTCTGCCTGCCGGCCCCGCACGTCGTGTCCACGCGCATCGAGATTTGCGAATCGCATTCCGCGATTCGGCTGTGACGCACGTGATGCTAGTGGTCACTCCGCTACTCAGGGCAAGCGACGCGCCGGTTTTCGTGACACCTCTGATTCCCAACTCGCGGACAAGACAGGTCTTTTGGGTTAATATCCGGGCCGCGGGCGCGGTGCACCATGTGCCGCTCGAACCGCCCGCCTGACACAGGAACGTCGCCGGCCGGGTGATCGGCCCGGCGAGCCACCACCCGGATGGGGGTGACCCAGCACGCCGCGACCGCATCGGTGACCGGATCACAGGTCTGTCCATGCACACCGATCCGCGGATTCGTGCGTGCGCCAGCGCTCCGGAGGGCCCGCCAGGCGCGTCCACACCGACGCGCGGGGCCCGTACTCTTCGAGATCGGACAGCACCGCGGCGCCGAGCGGCACCCTGCTCGCCATACGGGCGACCAGCGGATGCTCCGCGGTCATGGCCTGGAGATCCTCGATCCGGTGCTGATAGGAAGCGGCCCGTGCATTGGACAGCACGAACAGCAGCCTCGGGAAGACCGGGTACCAGCGCTGCCAGGTGGGCGCGGCGGTGGGCTGATGCGCGGCACTGCGGCGGCCGGGCGGCAGCGGGGTATGGGTGTAGAACCGCGCGTACTTGATCAACTTGCTCGCGAGCTTTCCGCTGCTCCCGGTTGCGCGATCGACCTCGACGAAAGCCTGGAGCTGAACCCTCGCGCCGTTCAGCGAGGCGGCCTCGTAGTGCAAGAGCGCATCGGCCTTGAGTAGGTCGCCCTCGGCAAGGTAGTGGGTGGTCTCCGGCGACCAGTCCCACGGCCCGTGACCGTCTCCCCGCGCCCGGGCATCTTTGACGAAGGCAAGGTGAGTGTCCACCACTGTGCGGGTGTGGGCGGCGATGAGCGATGCCACCGTCTTGCCGGTGATCGGATGCCGGGGCCGGTCCCGCAACTCCGGCCAGCCCTCGGTGGCCCGCGCACCGCCGCGGGTGAGATACCAGGCACGCAGCCGGTTGGCTCCGGGCAGGGTGATGCACTCGACCAGACGTTCCTTGCGCAGTGTGGTCAAGGCGACCGACAGCCGTTGACGCGAGCCGGGCAGGAGCATGACCTGCAACTGACGGGTGTCCACCATGCGGTGCTGGGCCAACGCCGCGAGGGTCCGGTGCGCGAGGGTGTCCCTGGACACCCTGAGGCGTGCAGTCTGCTCAGACGCGGATGAGGTCATTGGAAACTCCGAGGTGATGAGCCGGGCTCTTCAGAATCAGATGTGGAGCCGGACGAATGGGAGGCAGCGGTGGCTGCGGCGGGGGTCGAGTGGGTGAGGAAGTCGAGCACCTGCTGCTTCTGCTTATTGGCGACGGAGATCAGCTCCTCGACGGGGCGAGCCGATGCCATGTCATCCGCGGCGCGGTTCAGGGCCGGCACATCGCGGGGACGTGCCAGTCGGCGGAAGGTCTCGTGCAACTCGGGCCGCGCATCTGAAGCGGACCGACACGGCGCCCGTCGACGGTGAGGCTGATGTAGTGGTGATAGCGGTCAAGCTCCGTGACCTCGACGGCGTCGACTTGATCGCCCCACTCATTGGTGATGCACCGGATCGCCTCCAGGGATCCGGTGGTGGTGGACAAGGTGGAGGAATTTTGCAGGAGTGAGCCGCGGACCGCGCCGCTCAGCCGTTGCAGCAGCTGGGTCATGCCGTGGACGCGTACTCGGAACTTCCTCAGCTGTTCGAGTATCTCGGCGATGCTGCTGTCCGCCGCCCCGTCCAGGGAGATGAGCTCATCCAGGTAGGCCCGGAAAGGGACCCGCTGACGTTCGTCCAGGTCCCGTCGGGACAGACCGGCTCGGAGGAGGTCACGCACGAGGAGGGCCACCAGGAGCCGGTCGGTCGGGCCGTTGCCGGCCGGACAGATCCACACGACCATGCGGCGGTCCATGGCGGCCCGGATGTTGTAGGCCCCGACCGGACTGCCGAGCATGGCACGGGTGACCGGGTTGGACGCGAGCCGGTCCAGGGGATTGAGGACCGTGGGCAACGCGTCAGCAGGGATCGCGGCAAAGGATGTGCGCCACCAAGCGGCCTGCTCCTCGTCGAGGGCCCCCACGACCGCCCCGCGGAACACGGGATCGGTCAGCAGCGGCCTGATGTGGAAGATCGTCGCCTGACAGGCGGCCATCCGCGCTCGGCAGGCGGCCTCGTTGACGGCGACCAGGGCCTGCACCGCTTTCGTCGCGATGGTGATGGCCCGGGGAGCGGTGATGTCGTTCCAGCCCAGAGCCGACGCGTAAGCGTCCGATACGGCCGCTACCACCTCATGCTCCCGCTGCCCGCGATCCATGCCCAACGGGTTCCAGCACCCCAGCCGCGCCCGCAGACCCGTGACGGCCAAGTCGATCCGCGCGATCCGTCCCATGATCTCCTCATGGGCAAGGAACGGCGCGGCCCGCCTCCAGGAGTCCCCGTGCGGATCCACGTACAGCAGCCCGTGCCCGGCATGCGCCAGCCCCACTGCCTGGCACAGAGCGCGCTCGGTCTTGCCGCCACCGGCCTTGCCGATCGCGACCTCGAACAGCGTCTCCTGCTCACGGGTGGCCAGCAGCCTCCACCGGCCGTCCGCGGCGCGGTGCCAGCCCTGCAACAGCAGCTCAGGGTTCCCCAGCCGGAAGGTGGGCACGTCGTGCGGCATCAGCGGCAGCCGGCAATGCGCAGTCGGAGGCTTCAGCAGCCCGGCGAGTTCCTCGAAGTGAACCCAGTTGGTACGCGGTGGCCGCATCTGCCCGGTGCGCCACCGGTGATCGAACACCTTGCGCCATGGCAGCCGGTCCGGGCCGACACGGATCGGTCCCCACAGCCTGCCCATCCAGGCAAAGCGTGTCCGCGCGGCGAAGACGTCGAGCGCGGCGTGGATCTGCCGCATCCGGCGCTCAGCCCGGCCCACCGTATTCGAGGAACAGCGCACCATTAGCTGGACACGCACCAGATGCGCGTCCTCGGTCAACTTGCCCAGCGCCTGCTCTCGGTCGACCCGCCGCGGAGCCAGCGGCATCGCCATCCGCCGTGGCAAGTAGCTCTCCCGGGCCTCCCGGTGCGGCGTCAGCAGACGCGACAACTGGTAGGCGACAGAGTCCTCAGCTTCACGAGCGTCCTGAAACATCCATCGCGTCGCTCGACGCGCTTCGCGGCGCTCTGCTTGACGAGCGGCCTGAATCACCTGCCAGCGGCGTGTCTTGAGCTGCCAGCGAGGCGCGGGCTGTAGATCCAGACACACCTCGGCCAGATCCCCCAGATCGGCGCGCAGGTCGGCGACCGCATCCACCAGCGGCTGCAACGGATCGGGCACCAGCGGCACCTCGCGGAGCCGGGCGCCGGCCCCTCCGTGCAGCGCGAACTGAGCCCTGATGGTGAACAGACGCCGCTTGTCGCGGACAACGGGCGCGGACTTCTCACAGCGCACCGCTCCGTACGGAGTCGTGCGCAGCAGATGGACCGCACTGGCCGGACCCTCCACCCGGTACGACAACGGACGTGAGCCATCCGCGCGCATTCGAATCCGCACGGCTTTGGCACGCCGGGGTGTCCACCATGGCCCGGCCACCGCCGCCCGCGACAGCTGTGCTCCGTAACGGAAAATCTCCTCAGGAGAGGGATCGAAGCGTCGGGATGGCACGAGCTCGACTGCCATGCGCCGGCTGGTGGCCCGGTCCGCAAGGCGCCGTGCGATCCAGCCGCTCACGCCGTACAGCAGCAGTACGGCCAGCGTCAGCCACAGCCACTGGTCCATCACCCACCCCACGAAGCTGACCGCAGTTCCCAGGGCGCTGGCCAGGTGCCGCATATCAGACGGTGAGCCGGTCAGCGTGCTTGCCATCAGCGTGATGGTGTCCACTTGTTGTCTCCATCCTGGGTGAAGAACACCCGTGCCGTTCGGTTGTCGAGCTCGTCGGTCCCGGCCGGGGAGGCACCGGCCCACACCAGATGCACCACCACCCGTCGGCCCCCTGCGCGGCGGGCGATGGCGGCCTGGACACGGAAGCGGCGGTAGGGGCGGACCTCTGCATCGGTGAAGTAGCCGGGCCAGCGCCGCCTGCCGCGGCCAGTGACCTCGGCCATCCACACCGTGCGCCCGAGCTGGACCAGGAGCCGCTCGGTCTGCGGGGAAAGGTCGGGAGAGGAGGAGCGGTCGAGCGCGTGCTGGACAGCGGCGTCCCCGGCGGGCCCGTCACCGGGCGGCGGCAGCACCTCGTGTCCGGACGGGGCGGCTTCGCTCCGCGGGCCATGATCGCCGAGCGTCGGACCCGTCGACCGCCTCGGCACAGCCGGTGAACCCACCGAGGGGGAAACGGGCTTCTTCGGGTTCGGCCGGGTGCTGGTCTGAGCGGGTGCATCGTGGTGGGTGCTGGTGCCTTGGCTCAGCAGCACGCTGCCGACCAGGGCGAGAACGGCGGCTGCGCACAGCATCGCCGCGGCACGGCGGCGGGACCGGCGAGCCGGTCCGGTACGCGTGGGGAGGTGCTTGTGCGGCTGGGAGCTCTTCCTGGTCGAGGTCGTCATGGCCGGGCTCCTCCGGCGTAGTCGGACATGACGCTCACCGGGTCGACTCGCACTTTCGTGCCGGGCCGCAGAGCGTTGATCATCTTGCCGTTGCCGAGGTAGATGCCGACGTGGTGGATGGTCCCGTCCGCCGTGGGGACGTAGCCGAAGAACACCAGGTCGCCTGGCCGGAGCGCCTTCACACCGGCGGAAGCGGGGATACGGCGTCCCACCCCGGCCTGTGCGGCGGCGGTCCGTGGCAGGGTGATACCTGCCTGGGCGTAGGCGTAGCTGGTCAACCCCGAGCAGTCGAACCCCCGGATGCGTTCGCCGGAGGATCCGCCCGGGCTGCAACAGATTCCGTAGGACGGGCCGTTGACGGATCCGCCACCCCAGGAGTACGGCATGCCGCGTTGGCCGAGCGCGGCCGCAAGGACCGTCCGAGCCCTGCCGGTGACTCCTTTGACCGGCATGGCGCTGCTGGTGGTCTTATAGCGGGCGATCCATCCCATCACGTCGGCGACATAGGCGGCGGAGTGGTTGTAGGAGCGGATGGCCGTCTCCAGCTGCTGCCGCTGGGTCAGGTCCCGGCCGCGTCCGCTGCCGCACAGATAGACCGCCGCGCTCAGCGCCGCGTCGTCGACGTTGTGAGGGTCCGTCACTCCATCGTCGTTGCCGTCCTTGCCGACGGTGCGGAAGGTGGCGGGCAGGAACTGGAAGGGGCCGACGGCTCGCTCGCCGTCCGGATCTCCGTCCCACCGGCCATGGTCGGCATCCGGCACCGGTGTGGTGTTGCCGCCCGCCCCGGAACCATCGAGCTTCGGGCCCAGGATGCGCGGCCGGACATCCCCGTCGGAGCTGACAGTGTGGCCGGCCGCATGCTCGGACTCGACCTTGGCGATCCCCGCCAGAACCTGCCACTGCATCCCCCGGCACCGGGGCCGGAACGACCGGACGCCCTCGGCGGCCGCCATGTAGGCGGTGAGCATACGGGCCGGGATGTCAGCGGCGGCCGCTGCGTTGGCCGCGGTTCCGCCCGAGCCGGAGGACGCCGACATCGACATCGTCAGCGGCCCCGCGCAGCACACCAGCGCGAAGAACAGCACCATCCCCAGGCACCCCATCTTCAGTTTCACGACTCGTCACCGTCCTCGCCGCCGCGGCCGCCCCACCGGGGCCGCCGCTCCCAGGTGGAGCGCTGGGCTTCCATCAGGGCGTCGAGGATCTGCCGCCGGGCCTCACGGCGCGGATCGACACCGGCGCTGGAGGAGGCCGCGGGCCGCGAGCCGCCGATGTGCGAGTGCGGGCGGTTCGGCGAAGTCGACAGGACGGCGGCCGTGGCGGCCGTTGTCACGCCGCGGCGTACGGCGGCAGAGGCAGCCGGACCGTAGACCCGCGCGGCAGTCGCGGCCCGGCCCACAGCACGGCCGACCGGCTGCCAGTGATCGGCATCGGTGCGTATCTGATGGCTGTAGACCCGCAGCTGAGTGCGGGCATCCTGCGTCGCCCGGCTGGCGCGGCCGCGGCCGCGGGATAGGGCCGCGGGCAGTCCGTAGCTTGTGTAATAGGCCAGGCGCCCAGCCCGCCGGGCGATGCGGTATCCGCGGAAGCGCACCAGCCGGTTGTGCGCCCGGGTGCCCAGCAGGGTCCGCCCGTCCTTGGGGTCATAGAGGATTTGCCCGGTCCACGGGTCGACGATCCTCTTGTCGCTTCCCTCTCGAGCGGATTCTGCTGTCAGTTCCCTCCGCCCCGAATCGTCATCGCCGTCATCGCCGTCGCTGCTGCCCGCGGCGGCGGTGGGCTTGCGCCACCGGTCGAGCTTGTCGTCGTCCGGGCGGCGGCCGATCAGCAGACCGTAGGCGCCCCCGAGGGCGAGACGGCCTGCGATGAGGGCGGGTGCCAGACCGCGGCGTGCTTCGGCTGCGGCATCTCCCAGCAACTGCCCGGAGTCGACGGGCATGCCGGTCCCGTCGGTCAGGGCCATCGCGTTGTTGAGGAGCTTGTGGCGCATGCCCAGGGCGGCGTGGGCCGGGGATCCGCCGCCGAGGGCCATCAGCCCGGGGGATCGCCCGAAGCTGGCCGAGCCGTGCATGGCCAGGGCCGCGCCGATCTCGGAGGTGTCGCCGGGCAGATGGGTGCCGCCGATCTTGGCGTAGCGCATACGCATCGCCATCCGGGACCCGAACTCGCTGGCGCCTCGTAGCAGACGGCGGTGGAAAGCGAGGGCGGCCAGTGCCAGGGCGTCGACGAGGAGCAGCCGCTCGACCATCAGGTCCGGTCCGTTGGTCAGCACCGCGTCCACGCCGATCCCGAAGGCGGGCAGAAAGCCGGCGGTGACGAACATCAACAGAACGGAGATGAGGAAGACCGACAGCCATCGCCACACGACCATGCGGCTGGGCCCGGGCAGCATGCCCCAGACCAGGGCGACGCCGCCGACCGCGGCCGCGCCGACGTCGGCGCCCTGGGCGCCGAGCAGGACCAGGGCCATGGTGCTGGCCAGCGCGTTGATCAGAATGACGGCGATCAGCAGCAGCAGCACCGCGCCGACCCGGTCCCACGTCGGATTCTCTGCGTACGCGGCGGCTGCCTTGCCGGTGTCTCCGGCGTCCTCCATGTCCTTCATGAAGTCGTCGAAGTCGGTCTCGGAGGGGTTGAGCGCGCTCAGCGGATCGGTTTTGAGCTTGATCGTGTCGCCGATCTCATGGAGCGTCGCCTCCCGGCGGCTCTCTCCCCGCAGGCAGTACTCCAGGGCCCTGCCGGTCAGCGGGGCGGGCTCGGCCTTGCAGACCTTCTCCCGCTCGGCCCGCTTGGCGGCCGTGTCGTACTCCTTGCCCCGCACCCACTTCAGGTGGGCGGCGTAGGCCTTCTTGTCGCCGGGGTCTTTCGGGTCGAGGATCCGGCCGTACTGGAGCAGCTGGTAGGGCTTGACGACCAGGACGTCGGTGAGCACGTCCTGGATGGGCTGGGCGACCGAGGCGGCGTGGACGTCGGTCTTCTTGCACGCGTCCTGGATGGGGCCCATGACCATGTCGCACGGATCATCGCTGCTGCCGTCTCCCCAGTGGCTGTCCACCGTGATCTGGGTGACCTCCATGGCGGCCTGGTGCGTCTGCTCCAGGGGCCCGTGGCGGCCAAGCAGGTAGTCAGGACGGATCAGGCTGCTGGCGGCGATCGCCGCGATCAGCAGCGTCAGCACGATCTCCCCGAGCCCGCGGCCGACCTTGCCGCGCTGGAAGAGGATCAGCCCGAAGACGAACGCCCAGGACAGCAGCAGCCCTTTGAGGCCGAGCGTGTCCACGACGATCTTGTTGTACTCGTCGGACACCTGCTGCGCGGGCCGCAGCAGGAGCTTGAGCAGCGGAAAGTCGAACGCGGTCTTGATGAGCCAGCAGGCCAGGCCCACCATCAGCCGCACCAGCGTGAACAGCCCGCCGAGCAGCAGCGTGCGCACCTGCCCGCCGACGTTCGTCACCTTCCCGCCGTCGGCGCCGAGCTCGTACCGGTTCAGCGGGGCACCTTCGCCCGTGCGGATGTTCAGCGGCGCCAACAGCCCGCCGCCGTCCTCCCCCTTACCGTCCGCCGCGGCGGCGACTGACGAATTGACGATCACGAACACGACCGCGATCAGCACCACGAATCCGGCCGCCCGCAGCGTGCCCCGTCCAGCCGCCTCACAGGCCATCACCGCCGGCGCCCGGAGGCCGCGCAGACCAGCAGTCCGAGGCCGGCGGGCAGCAGCAGCATCACCCACCACGGCCCGGCGGGGGTGGCGCCGGTGGCTTCGCCGGGCAGCGGCTCATGACACCCCTCCGGGCCCGGAGCAGGGGAGGAGGAGCCGCAGCTGTCCGTCGCGTCCGGCACGGGGCCGCTCCCGTCCTGGGGTGCGGTGGCTGTGGGGCTGAACGCCTTGCCGGTGTGGGGGAGTGCGCCATCGAGCAGGGCCTCGGTCCCGGACAGCAGCGCCCAGGCCAGAGCACCCCCGGCCACGGTCAGCAGCACCAGCACGGTGACGGAGACCGCCACCCGGCCGGACCGTGTGGTGCGTGCGCGCTGGAGCGGATTCACGCCTGCCTCCCCGGGGCCGGGGCGGTGGCTGGTCCCGGCTTGCGCATGTCGACACGCTGGCCGGGCAGATCACCAGGGGTGGTGAAGATCTGCTCCATGATGCGGGCCACAGCAGGAACGATGACCTTGACCTGGCCCACCTTCATGGAGGGGAACCGCAGCAGCATCTCCCCTTCCCGGCCCGGTTTCCCGACCGGGGACAGGCCGGTGGTCACCCGCCGCACCAGGTCCTCGTCTTCTGAGTTGAGGCCGAGGAACTCCAGCCCGCGGCGGGCCCGGGCCGGATCGGTGGTGCGGCCCAGTGCCTTGTACGCCAGCAGTCCGCTGACGTCGTGGAGATGCTTCGCATCGGGGGCGCCGAAGATCGCAGCCGCGTTGTGCTTGCGGCCGTCGTAGGTGATCTCGTGTGCCAGGGCCTGGCCTTCGGCGCTGCTGGTGAGCCAGTAGCACTCGTCCATGACGATCAGGCAGAACCTCGAGGGGTCGGTGAACGCGGCCTGCCGGGCGATCGCCGCGATCAGATACATCACGGCACGGCCGATCAGTGCCTCCAGCGGCTGCTGCCGAAGGACTTCGGGCTGAGCGAGGGCTTCCATCGGCGGCAGCGTCAGCCCGGCCGTGGTGAGCACGACCAGGTCGTGCCCGGGATCGTCCAGGCGCAGTGGAGGCAGTTCGGGGTCGAAGACCATGCCGGCCAGCGGGTTGGCCACGACGATCTGCAGCAGATCGGTGAGCGTCTGAGCTGCGTCGCGGCGTGCCGGGCCTGCTGTGTCGGAGTCGGTCATGGCCGCCAGCGCGGTCAGGACCGCGGCCATGGACGGGGTGGGGGCGGCGGCCGCCTCTTCGACGGCCCAGTGCAGCACGGCTCCCGTCGTGGTCATCGGCCCGATTCCCAGCTGCAGGGCCAGGTAGCTCATCGCGTAGTGGGCGCCGGCGGGGCCCTCGAAGATCCGCAGCGGGTCGATCGACATCCTCGCCGCGGCCGCGTCGATCACCTGGCAGGTATTCGGAGCGGCGGCCTCGGCGAACGCGGCCCACTCGCGCACCGGCGTGCGGTCAATCACGATCGCCCGGTCGCCGCGGTCGACCACTGAGATGGTCAGCAGCTTCTCCAGGACGGATTTGCCGCTGCCCAGGTCGCCGATGACCCCCACCGACGCGGACGCCTGCTGCTGCGGCGCATCGGCGATGTCGACGAGCACGGGCCGCACGGTGCCGCAGTCCAGGTCGATCCCGATCAGCGCGCCTCGCTGATCGCCCACCGCGGTGTCGGTGACCGGCCCGCTCATGGCCCAGTCCTCGGCGAGCTGGACCTGCCGGAACTCCCGCCGGATATTCGGCGGCCAGGACGCACCCGGCAGACCGAAGGCCAGGAGTCGCTCCTGCAGCCCCACTGCCCGCACGGCCCGGTAGTCCGCGCCCCGCAGCAGCCCGGTCAGCGTGCGGGCCCGCGCATCACAGGTCTCGGCCTCCCGGCCCCAGACCGTCAGCACCGTGACCGGCTGGACCTCGACCTCCACACTGGACCGCGACAGCCGCGCATCCTCCTCGCCCAGATCCTTTGCCGCGCTCGGCAGCGAACCGGGCATCCCGCTCGGCTTCGCATCCCACTGGTCGGCCTGGTCGACCAGCTCGTTCTTCTTCTTCCGCAACTGCTCCTTGGCCCGGTCCGCGCTGAGGATCTCCAACTCGACCAGGAAATCCACCGGAAACGGCATGGCCTCCAACTGGGCGAACAGGTCCGCGACGCCCTCCGACACCGCGGGCGGCACCTCCGCCAGCACCAGGTGCGCCTGATACCCGGTGCCCGCCTCGGCCTCCACCTGCAACCAGTTGCGCCGCAGAGGAGACGGGACCGCGGCACGCCACCACGGCTTCCGGCTCCCAGCGGCTCGACGTCCCTCTCGACGTTCCTGCGGACCCGACATCTGCTCCTCGTCGGTCTCCTGAGGAGCACCGGTTTCCAGGGCGCGGCCGCCTTCGGCGAGCCGGGCGTGGCCCAGGTCGGCGTAGGAAGGGGAGTGCAGCACCCCGTCGCGGATCCGGCCGCCGTACTGGCCGTCGGTCTCGGCGTCGGACAGCAGCGGCTCATCCATCCCACGGTGTACGGCGTGCTGCACCATCCACACGATCTCCGCCGGGGTGGCCGGCCGCAGGGGCAGTCCGCCGCCCAGCACTGCCGCCACCCGGTCCGCCTGCTCCCGGTAGGCATCGACCTCCGCCCGGCGTATCGGTGTCGGCGGCAGACCGAAGGCGGCTTGCGTATCCGCCCAGACGGAGCCGACCACTGCTGACAACGAGGCCCGGCCGCCCACGGATGCGGACAGGGGTACCACCAGCCACAGGGTCCGGGTGTGCATCTCCTGTTCTTCCAGCAGATCCAGACCGGCCTCGACCGTCTGTGCCCAGGCCGGGCACCGCTCCAGATCGACACCGTCGACCATCCGCTCGGCGATCTCGGCCGGGTCGACCTGCGCGCACAGCCCGAACAGCCGCGGCGTACCCGCCAGACTCCGCACCAGCGAGGTCACCCGGCCCAGCACTTCCTCCCTGACCTGATCCGGGACGTACCGGCCGCCGATCGCGGTGACGCGCCAGACCCCCCATACCCCGCCGTGCGTGGACCACAGAATGTGCCCGGCCAGGTGCCGGATCGGCACACGCATCACTGACCCCTCCCGTTGTCCGGTTCATCCAGCAGCTGTTGCAGTGCGGTCCGCGGCGCCGGAGCGACCTGCTGTGGACCTCGCCGCCGTGCACGGCCCCCAGCTCGGCGCGTGGGCCGGTTCTTCCGTTCCGCCGCCGGCGGCGGCGGCGATCCGCCCGCCCGCCTCAGCACCGGACCGCGCGGCATCGACGGCGGGAGACCGGCAGCGGCGGGCTCGATGGTGAACGCCCCCAGCAGCGCCGCGGCCCGGCGATCCCGCGCCGGGCGGCCGCCGATGCGCCCGGCAGGCGGCTGGAGCAGCACACTGATCACGCCGCCCAGTGCTGCCCACGGCGACCGGCCCCCGATCCGGGACCGCCGGGCCATCCAGACCGCCACGGCCCACCCCGCCACCGGCACCGGCCCCAGCCACGACCACCAGCTGAATGTCTTGATCAGCAGCAGGGCGCCGACGAAGGCCACCACCAGCTGCGGGGGCGTGTACGGGCCCAACGGGATCTTCCAGTCACCGACGCGTCCCAGCACCCACGGATGCCGACGCGCCGCGGTGTACGTCCGGCTGACCCTCCGCTCCGAGGCGCTCATCGCGAGCTCCCCACCGGGGGCACCTGGTCCACGACCCGGGTCACGGCGGGAGCAGACTTCGAGGGGTTCTTGACCTCGTCTTCGACGAGCGCCGCCAGGCTGAACTTCGAGGCGTAGATGCCCAGGGCGATCGCCATCGCCAGCAGGGCCCCGATCCCGGCCTTCAGGCTCCCCCGCCGCACCAGCTCGATGATCACGATCCACGTCAGCGCCGTCGGAAGCCCCTTATCGGCCCAGCGACCCAGCATGTCCAGCCACCCGGTGCCCGCCTCGTCGAACGCCCCGGCAAGCAGCACGGTGCCGCTCACCGCACACCACCAGCCGCGCGCAACGGCCGGCCCGCGCCCAGCACAGCCGACCGGTCCACGTTGGCTCCGCGGGCGCGGGTGTGACCCACCGGCTTCGGGCCGGTGTCCACCGACGCGATCTCCCAGCGGCCGTCCCGTGCCGACATCCGCAGGCTGTAGACCAACGGCCAGTCGGCTTCCGCATCGACCGCCCGCACACGGACCTGGACCCGGGCCACCGTGCCGTTCTTCGGCACCGGCCCCTTCACTGCGGCGTCGTCGGTCGAGACCTGCTCGACCTCGACCCGCTCGTACCGGGGCGCATCCAGCGGTGCCAGCCGCACTCCCGGTGCCAGATACCGGTCCTTCTCACCTACTCCGGTCAGGTAGGCCGTCAAGAACTCCGACGCCGTCGACGCCAGCTCGCTCCCTTCCGGCACCGGCACCCCATACGCAGACCCGGGGGCCCGCATCGCCTGTGGTCCGGGCATCCGGGCCGGGGCTGCCGCAACGACGAACGCTCCCGATCCGGAGTCGCCCGACGCCACCAGCGGCACCGCGAAGTAGCGCACCTGCTCACCCGATTGCACAGCCACCGTCACCGACCAGGCCCCATCGGACAGCTGCGCACTGTGCACCGCGACCACCCGATCGACACTCAGCTGCGCACCCTCACGTGGCTCGGGCAGATCCACCCCGGAGCCATCGCGCGCAGCCGGCGTTCATCGCCGCTCTGCTCGCTCCGGCTGTCGCTGCGCAGCCACAGCGCGACGAACAGCTCGGCCAACCCAGACGGGTCGGCGGACCGCGCCTGGTGGGGCACCGGCGTCTTCTGGATCACCGGTGCCGTCTCGGACGAAGCCGTCATGATCACCAGCGCGGCCGGGCCGGCGGCCAGAGCCCCCCACATCGCAACCTGGCCCAGCCGGACCCACCGGCGGGCCCGCAACAGCCGCACCGGGACAGCCGCCTCTGACGACGGCACCGGTGATCCAGAAGATGCCTCACGGCGTGGGAACACAGGCATGAGAACTCCAGGTCACAAGCGGATCGGTCATATCCCTGGAGACAACCCGCCACCCATGACCGGTCCACTGGCCAGCCACCGTTGACCACCATCACAACCGGGTCACATCGGCCTGGCTGCGCCGTGGTCAACCAACCGGTCAACCCTGACCATGTCGCCATCGGCCCCGCCTCTGTCGCCCCCGCCGGGGCCCGGCCACGGCCGGGCCGCACCCTCGCCTACCGATCCCTGCTGTCGGCTCTCGATCAGCAGGTGGCCTTCCCTGCCCCTACCGGGCCCCGGCGGCACCCCGGGGGATGAAGGGCTGCGCAGCCCGCTCCCGTTTCCGGCTCCGTCGTTCCTTCCCTGCTGCGCAGCCCTGTTCGCGGTCGCCGTTGCGCAGCCCGGCTACGCGACCACGCGGCTGCGCAATCGCCTCGGGCCTGACCACAACGTCGACCACGGCCACCGTGACGCGAACGTGACTCCTGGCTACCGGATTTGGCCACCGATCCGGTCAGGGCGCCCGGGTCTGCTCATCGCCAAGCAGAACCCGTCCTCGAGGAGGAGCGATGCCGCTCTGGCCCCGCCGCTCACGTGTCCCTCACTACCGCACGTCCAAGGCGGCCGCCCCGGCCGCTGTCGACTGCGCTGCGCACGACACCCCATCGACCTCCGTGCTGATCCACGAGCTTCTGGCCGTCGGCCAGCACACCCGCAAGATCGGCAGCTGGCTCGCGGCACGCGAGACCCGCCCGGAGGAGTACCTGATGCTCGCCCGGGCCGTGGTGGCCGACCTCGCCTGCGGCTGGGAACTCCAGAGCGGCGGTGAGGGCCGCGCTGAAGACCTGTTGGCCGATGGCCGCATCCGCATGCAGCCGACCGAGGCCGACACCCCCGCAGCCCGCGACCACATCGAGTCCACCCGCATCCACGGGCGGTACACGTGACCCGCCGCGCTGCGGCCGCCACGGCACGGCCTACGCCTCCGCTCACCGTCTCCGCCCGTGGGGTCCGGATGGAACGCGGCGGCCAGAGGTGAGCGGAGTCGACGCCGCCGCCTACGTCATGCGGCTGCACCTGCCCACACCGGCGCACAAGCTCGTCCTCCTGGCGATCGCCACCCGATGCGACCAGAACTACTCCGCCTTCCCCAGCCGCGCCCTGATCGCCGGGGAAGCACTGGTGAGCGAAGAGCGCGCCCGGACCCTGCTGCGGGAGCTGCGGCGGGACGGCTACCTCTCCGCCCGCCAGCGCTACCGCGGCAACGGCTCCAAGACGACCAACCGGTACTTCGTCCACGGGCCGTGGGACCAGTGGGGCGGCACCGACACACCCTTCGCCGAGATCAGCCACTACCACGACCACGACGACCGGTACGCGGCCATCCGCGACGGCGAGTTCATCCCCCGGCCCACACCGAAGGCAGGGGTCGTAGACAACCCCTGCTCTGACCAGGGCTCTTACGTCGCAGGGGCAGGGGCTGTCAGCAACCCCTCCCAGGGGTCGTCCGCAACACCCTCCCTGGGTGTCACACCCACCCCCTCCATAACCGGTCAACAAAGGCCCACCAAGCGGAACCATCTCCCGGACGTCCGCAGGACCAGTGCGGGTGGTAAGAGCGCTGCCTCCACCCAGAAAGCCCCGAAGACCATCACCACCGGGCCGCGCAAACGGCCCCCCGGATGGGACCAGGTCGCAGCCGCACTGCCACAGGAAGTCCAGCCCACCCGCCCCGGCGGACGCCTCGCACCGACCCTGGTGCGCGCCATCTGCACCGCCCTCACCGGAATCCCCGGACCCGAACCCGGCACTTACCAGGTCCCGCCCCGCACACCCGAACAGCTGATCGCCCGCATCAACCGACGCTGGCACCACGCCCGCGGCCCCGAACGAGCAGCTGACGGCTACACCGGCCCGGACCCCATCCGGCGCCCTGTCGGCTACGTCGCCGACCTCCTCACCGCCCACGAGTGCCCCGACCCCTCCTGCGAGGACGGGCTGATCCTCAGCACCGACCGGCCGTGCACCGCCTGCCAGGCACGCCGTGCCGAACAGCGGCAGGCCGAGCAGGCCCGGGCCGCCGTCGAAGACCGCCTCACCCGCGACGCCGAGCTGGCCTCCGCCCACGAAGAGCACCAGACGGCAGCCGCCCGCGAAGCACACCGGGTCCGCGAGCACCTGGCCGCCGCCGGCCACTGGGGCGAGCTCCTGGACCACGAGGTCGAGACGTACATGCGCCAGTGGCACCTCCGCAACCCCGATCCCAAGGACGCCACCCATGCCTCCTGACACACCCTCGCCTGCCCATCACACCAGCCCGGCCGCCCCGCGGGCTGGCCGCACCGGCAACGCAAGCGAGGCCCGTCTGCGCATGCGGACCGCCCACCGGTGGCCGTCCACGGCACTGATCCGGCCGCGCGGCCGCGCGCCGCCGCGACGGCCTCCGACTCCGTCGCAGACAGAACACAGACCAGCACAAACACGAATAGCCATCACGGAAGGTAAGAAATCCATGCGTAAGATCCGTAAGGCCGTCGTGGCGGCCTCGGCCGTGGCCATGATCGGCAGCACGGTCGCCATCGCGACCGCGCCGAGCGCGAGCGCCACCGACAGGGTCAACCGCTGCGGCTCCGCCTACCACTTCAAGAAGTCCTGGCCGATCAAGAACGTCTGGGGCAGCGACACCAAGGGCCGCACCGTCGGGTACATCGACGTCTACTGGTCCAACTCCACCGGCCGAAACTGCGCCATCGCTCGGCCGAAGAACGGGATCTACAAGCCCAACCACATCAGCGTCAGGATCGTCAAGAGCGGCTCGGGCAACTGGGACCAGGACGGATACGGCAACGAGAACTACAAGAAGTTCGCCGGGCCGGTCTACGCGAAGGCCCGCGGCGCCTGCGTCAACCTTGAGGGCGGCTTCAGGTACAACGCCAGCTGGGACAGCGCGGAAGCCCATGGCTCCTACGAGAAGAAGCACTGCTCGTAGCCCACGAACGGCCTGAGAAACGAACAGAGGGCTGCCGTCGATCAGGCGGCAGCCCTCCCGTCGTCTCTCCTGGCACGGGGCTGTGCGGCCAACCCCATGGTGGTGTACGAGGCGATCCGACGGCGGGCCCTGGAATGCCGGACAATTCGCCGGGCGCTTCCTGGGCAGAATGGGTTGGGCTATGCGCACAGCCCGACCTGAATCAGCGGCACGTCATGAAGCGAGCTGCAGATCGGGGCGGGCGTTGAGGTAGAGGCGGCTGGTGGGTGAGGCGGGGTCGTACAGGGCGGTCATGTAGGTGCAGGTGGTGCTGAGCGCGGTCCGTACCGGGGCCGGGAGGTCGGGGTCGGCGGTGATGCGGTCGCGGGTGTGGGTGTGCAGGTCGCTGATGAGGGAGGAGCAGTACGCGGTGACCTCGGCTTGTTCCATCAGGGCGCAGATGTCCGTGAGGTCCAGCTCGGCGCCGGTGAAGTAGCCGACCAGCCGGTCGCGGTCTGGCCCGGTGAGTTTGGACAGGGCGGTACGCACCGGAACCGTGCGGCGGCGCCGGGCCAGGTCCGAGGTGTTGGCCAGAGTGAGGGCGCTTTCGGTGGTGTCCCCTCGCCGAGGATGCGGGCGAGTTCGGTGTATCCGGCGAGGTCGTTTTGCACCTGGAAGCCCTGGCACAGGGGGAGTCCGGCACGGGTGATGCGGTCGATGTCGCTGTCGTCGAGCCCGGCGAGGGCGGCCGCGAGTTGGAGGGAGCACAGCAGGTAGGGGCCGAACTGCCCGCCGTGGACGCGGAGGATGTCGGCCTCGGTGACGTCCAGGAGGTCGCGGCGAGTGTCCAGGTCGAGCTGCTCGGTCTGTCCGGCGGCGACCAGGGCGGTGGTGTGCTGGAACAGGTCGGTAAGGCGGACTCGTAACCGGTCGGGCAGGCCGGATCGCAGGAGGGGCAGGGGGCGAGCCCGGCGAGGATGTCGCCGGCGAACAGCGCGGCGCTGCGCGCCTCGCCGCGGAAGGAGTGCTCGAGGGCGTGGTGGGCGGTGGGGTGGCCGCCGCGGACGGTGTCGCCGTCGACGATGTCGTCGTGCAGCAGGATGGCGCCGTGCCGGATCTCCAGCGCGGTCGCGATGGCGGTCAGGTCCTCGGGAGCGACGTTGACGTCGGTGAGGTCCAGGGTGTGGGCGGCGTGGAGGAACGCCATGCCCAGCAGTCGTTTGCTGGGACGGATCAGGTAGGCGGCGGCCGCGTCGTGGACAGCCGGGTGGCTGATCCGGGCGGTGGCCTGGCGCAGGTCGGCGTCGGCGTAGCGGGCCAGTGACTGTTCGAGCTGCTGCTGCCAGCGGATGAGGTCCTCGTCGCTCGGCAGGGGCATGGCGTTCCTCCCGGTGTGGGTCAGGTGGTGGTGGGCCAGGGGGTATCGGTCTCGACCGCGGCGTGGTAGTCGACGCCGGGCACGGAGAAGCCGTAGAGGCGCTGGACCTCGGCGTGGAACCAGTCGAGGTTTGCCAGGTCGCTGATGGTGGCGGTGGTCGCCTGGTGCCAGCGGTCGGCGACGGCGGCCTGGACGTCGTCGGTCAGCTCCCAGGTGTCGAGCCGGACGCGGCCGTCGTTGTCCAGGACGAGCGGGGTGGTGCCGGTGAGCTGGTCCCACAGGTCGGTCAGCTGGCCGATCGGTGGGACCAGCGAATCGCCGAGGACGCCGCGCAGCAGCCCGACATACAGGGCGATGCTGGGGATAGCGGTGGAGGACTGGGTGACGGCCGCGCCGTTGACGGAGGTCACCGCGCGGCCGCCGACGAGCTTGTCCAGGCGTTCGTTGAGGGTGCGGGCGGTGGCTTCCAGGTGGCCCTTGGCCGCGCCGATGGTGCCCTGCCGGTAGATCGCGGCGGTCAGCGGCGAGCCGATGTAGGACAGCGCCGCAGTGGTGAAGCCGTCGGCGAGCAGGCCACGGTCGCCGAGATGGTCGATCCAGCGTTCCCAGTCGGCCCCGCCCATCACCGCGACCGTCTGCTCGATGTCATCGCCCTCGGCCGGAGCGGTCTCGACCTCCCGGATCACCGGCGCGCCGTCCTCGAAGACCAGGGTCTTGGTGCGGTGCGGCGCCCCGATCGGCTTCAGGACGGACGCGTAGGCGGTGCCGGTGTCGGGGTCGGTGCGGCGGGGCGCGGCCACCGAGTAGATCAGGTAGTCCAGCTTCCCCCCGTAGCGCTGCGCGAGCAGCTCGGCGACCTGCTCCTTCATGCCGTCGGAGAACGCGTCCCCGTTGAGCCAGGTCATGTCGGCCCCAATTTGGCGGGCCAGGTCGGCGGTGGCGGCGGTGCGGTACCAGCCCGCCGTGGCGCTGCGCCGCTCGGTGGGCGCTTTCTCGAAGCACACTCCGATGCCGCGGATCCCGGCCCGCTTGAGCCCGGCGATGGTGGCGGCGAGCCCGTATCCGGCTGAGGAGCCCAGGATCAGTGCCACCGGCCGCTCGCGGTCCTGGGGCGCGGGTGCGGGGTCCGGGACGGCCTGCCACATGTCGGCCACCAGCTGCTGGCAGCCGCCGGGGTGGGAGTCGAGGTACAGGAAGCCGCGGTTGCGGGGGCGATGACGCGTGCGCTCACGATCGAGTGCCCTTCGGGATCGTCTCGGACGAGGGGGCGGCGACCAGCTGGCTCACCGCATCCTGTAAGTCTGCAACCGTCCGGATACGGGCAGTGACTTCATCGGGTACAACAATGGCGAGTCGCACTTGGAGGGCTTCCACCAGTTCCAGCAGCGCCAGGCTGTCCACGCCCCAGTCCTCCAGCAGCGCCTCGGGCTGAGCCTGCGCGGCCTGCGGCTGCCCGGTCGCCTGCACAAGGGCCTCACCGGTTGCGGCGATGACCTCCACGTTCACCATCACCGTGCGCCCTCGGCGGTGCCGGGACGGGACAGCAGCGCGGCAACGGGGATGACTGGGCCCGAGGAGTGACCGGTCTCCTCGCCGGTGATTTCGTCGTGGCGGTCGATCAGCCAGGCGCATGAACCGCAGAAGCTGGTGCCCGGTGTGGTGTCGGTGACGGAGCGCGGGACGACTTCGTGCAGGGCTTTGAGCCCGCCGCCGGCCCGGACACGGGCCACGTACGCCGAGGAGTTGGCCCGCGCGATCACGTCCCGGGCGCGCTCGCGCAGCAGGTTCCCCATGGCCAGTTTCTCGGGGACGTTGAAGGCGGCGCAGGTGTACCAGCATCCGTCCTGCTTCAGCAGCGAGGTGGGCAGGACGTACGCGCCGACGGTGGGGGCGAAGCAGTCGAAGCAGCGGTTCATCCAGCGGGATACCGGAGTCAGGCCGGGCCGGTCGATCGCGGCCTGGTCGGTCAGGCGCTCGTTGGGGAGATAGACCCGCATGGTGGAGTGGACCCGGTCATGCGGGAACGATCCGTAGCGCTGCTCATACAGGGCGATCAGGGGATCGACCTTGTGCTCGCGGGTCGCGGGATCGGCCAGGGAGGACAGGGCGACATTGAGCTCACGGTCGGTGTAGTGGGTGACGGCGTGGTGGAGGATCCGGGCGATGCGCTCCAGCGGGATGGTCTGCTCACCGATGGACAGCATCAGCAGTGGCACGAACAGCCGTGAGTCCAGGAACCCGGCCTTCTCCAGCCGGTCGAAGACCGGCCCGCACCGCCGCTCGGTGCCCCAGCTGCCGTTGCTGGTCAGCTTCGAGATGTCGATGCCGCGTTCGCGGGCGCCCGCCAGCAGGCTGAGCAGGGCACGCCAGGCGGTGAACGGCTCCCCGCCGGTGATCGCCAGCGACGGCAGGCCGATGGAGACGAACTGATCTAGCAGAAACCGGATCTGCCCATCGGTCAGCGTGCGGCCCTCGGCCAGCGGCAGCGCCCCCATCCCGCACGACGGGCACGCGTCGTCGCACTTGGTGGTCAGCTCCATCTCGATCCGCATCGGCAGGTACGGCGCCGCCGGATCCAGTCCCGCCCGTGCCCACCCCGCCCGGACCTCCTCCCAGATCCGTGGTGTCTTGACTGCGTATTTGCCCAGGTAGGGGTCGACTGGGCCGTGCCCTTCGACGAATAGGTGCGAGCCTTCCTTGATCACGACGACTCCTTCACCACGGCACCCGAGAGGGGTGGTCTCAGCAGAACCGGGAATGAGCGATATCCATCGCGCGGGCCCGCCCGCCCCGATGGGAGCGACCGTCGACCCGACGGACCAACCATCGCCGCGCGGCCACCCGGTGAAGAAGCCCTCGCCGCGATACCGGGCGGGGATGTCAAGTCCCCGCCGGTCCCCTCCTCACCAGGAGACGATTCTGGCCGTCCTGCCCAACCCGCTCCCCGCCGGGTGATCACGCGGCTACGATGCGCACACATTTATCGGGATTCCGGGGGTATCCGTGTTACCCGACGCCGTGTTTCGCCACCCGCTCGCCTACGCCCGGCGGATGGTGCTCGACTCCTCTCAGGAGGAACTGGCCGCCCTCATCCGGAGGGCCGGCCAGCAGCGCCGGGTCAAAAAGACTGTCTCGGAGTGGGAGCGCGGCCGGGAACCCGACGACACCGCCCAGGAGCTGATCGCCGTCGTCTTCAAGGTGCCTGACGACCAACGGGTGGGCATTCCATGGCCTCTGTGGCTCCCCGCTCCCGATCTCCCAGAGCTGTATGAGCCGTGGACGGCGGCCGGTACCGTGGCAGTTCTGGACACCGTGCTGAGGAGCGGCCGCATGGACCGAAGGCAATTCGTCATCCTGTCCGGCGTCACCTTGACCAAGGTCCTGCACGACTGGCTCACCACTCAACCCGACATGGCCCACGCCGTCACGGGCGAGGGCCGCCGCATCCCCGCCTCTATGGTCAACCGCATCGCAGGCCGGATCACCGACCTGCAGCGCGATGACGACACCCACGGCGGCGGAGACCTGATCTTCGAGGTCGAGGCCCTGCTGTCACTGGTCCACCACTACCTGAGCAAGAACTCGCCTGACGAAACCCAACGCGCACGGCTGTGGGCCCAAGCTGCCGACCTGGGCCGTATGGCAGGCTGGATGAGATTCGACAACGGCCAGCACGCCGCCGCCCAGCGCCACTTCACCGGGGCATTACGCGCCGCCCACACCAGCGGCGACGTCCTCCTCGGCGCCAACGTCCTCGCCTTCGCCGCCGTCCAGCACTACAGCGTGGGCAACCCGGCAGACGCCGACAACATGGTCCGCACCGCCCAGACCGCCGTCCGCGGCCGCTCCACCCCGGTGGTCGACGCTATGCTCGCCGCCCGCCAAGCCCGCGCACTGGCCAAAGCAGGCGACGCCCGCAGCTGCTTCCACGCCCTCAACCGTGCCCACGACCTCCTCGACCAGGGCTCCCACGAGGCCGACCCCCGTGGGCCTACTGGGTACAGAGGCCAGAAGTCGACATGCTCACGGGCAGCTGCATGCTCGACCTCGGCCGGCCAGCGGACGCACAGCGCCACTTCAGCCGGGCGGACGCCGCCTATGGGCCTGAATATGTCCGCACCCACGTGCTGTACCTCTCCCGCATGGCCACTGCACAGCTCCAGCAACGCCAGGTGGACGCCGCGTGCGCATCCACCAGCCAGGCTCTGACCCTCGCCGCCGACGTGCACTCCGGCCGGGCAGCGACCACGTCCGCGATGCCGTCAAGCAGCTCCTCCCCTACCGGCGCGAACCGGCTGTACGCGACCTTCTCGACCGTGCCAAGGCGGCAACCACCTGATCAGACGGGCGACGTTCACCGATCGATTCCCACGCCGCGATGTTTCGCTTCCCGGCACATCGTGATGTGACGCCAGTCGCATCGGTGCCGTACTACCAGACCGGGGCAGCGGAGGTCCTCGAGGCCGAGCCGCTGCGTTCGGTGGGTGATCGGAACCCGCTTCCGCTCATCCGGGAGACGAGAAGCGATGGCCGGTCGGTACGCCTAGGCGTACCGGTAGGGAGGTTGACGACCTCCCTCCGGCCATCGGCCGACACACTCGGCCCGCCTGGGCCACAAAGGGTGCCCTGACCGAGTGCCGTACACCGACAGGATAGCCGTCGAGACGGGCTATTCCGCCGGCCTTGCTTCCGCCGTTGGCTCTATTCACGAGTCGTGGTTCTGGCTCAGCTTCTGTGATGGAGCCACGCTGAGTGAGCGGATCAGCTCGCGGGTGACCAATTCCGGTGGCGAGAATGGTCAGGTGGTCAGGCCCCTGCCTCGGCTGCGGGCCCCTTGCTGAGGAACTGCTTCGCGGCCTCAACCGCTTCCCTGTTGAGTTCCTCGATGGAGACTCCCCAGCCCTCCTCCCAGCCGTCCAGGTTATGCGCGCAGTGGACGAGGGGTTCCAGTTCTATGGGGTAGCCGAGGTCATAGGCAATGTCTGCCCAGATGTGGTGGGTGCCGACGGAGGGATCCAGGGATCCGTCGGCGATCTGACCGGCGACCCAGTAGGCCATGGCCCACTTCGCGGCCCGAGGGTCAGCGGGCGGGTGGAAGAGCAGTCCCAACTCGTCGAGCACCTCGTCGAAGAGTTGCGGGGCCTCGGGCTCTTCGCTCCGGAGGAGGCCGGCCAGCATGGCGAGGGAGGGACTCTCGACCCCGGCGATCAGCGCGTCCAGCCCAGCCTGGATGAGCCGGTCGGACCCGACGTGCCTGCCGAATGCCCTCTCGCGAGCGATGTGGCTGAGTTGCTTGAGAGCGTCGTCGCGGGTCATCGCATTCTTCTCGATCGACATCTGGGAAAAGGAGACTCGCACATTTCCAGACGGTGCTGCCATCGAGTTCCTTCTGTGTGTTCGGTGCTCAGGACATGAGAACCCGCTTCCGTAGGAGGGCGAAGCCTGCGCGGCCGAACATCTGGCGCTTGAGCATCTTGATCCTGTTGACGTGGCCTTCGACGACGCCGGAGTTCCAGGGCAGCGTCAGGCCAGCGATGACGGCGTCGCGGTCGCGGTCGATGCCGGCGGCGAGGGTGTGGAGGCTGGGAAGGTTGTCCTGACGGACGGCGTCGAGCCAGTCGGGCAGACGCTGGCCTTGGCGGTCGGTGAGCATGGTCGCGAAGGACCGGACGTGCCGGGTGAGTGCGTCGAGTTCGGGGCAGTGGGCTCGGACGGTCTTGAGCTGGAGCGTTTCCGTCTCAGCGAGACTCTCCGGACGGCGGAGGATCCATCCCGCAACGGCGCGGGGCGAGGGCGGCCGGGCCGTCACCGGCCGCGGCGAAGTCCGCGTCTTGTGCAGGTAGGCGCGAACGCGTCCGTAGCTCCCCTTGTAGCCGAGCGGCACGATCTCCTCCCAGAGTTTCCAGGCGTTGGTGCAGCCGTCGTTCCAGCGGTCGTCGAGGTAGGGCTTGTACTCGTCGAGGACGGAGGTCCGGTTCTGCCACTGACCGGTGAAGAGCTCTTCTGGTGTCGCGGCGTTGGCAAGACGTTGGACAGTGCGGTAAGTCATGCCGAGCTGCCTCTGGATTGAGCGTCGGCTGTGGCCAGCCTCCAGAAGTTCGTGAACGGCAGCGTGTCGGGACCGGGTGCGGTCGGCGAAACGGTGCCCCGTTGGCCACGGCGAGCCAGAGGGCTCATCGGCTGGGGCAGCGTCGGCCACTACTGGTTGCGGCGCCTCGGGGACGAGGACGCGTAGGCAGCGGCGGTGCTGTGCGACGGCGCGCTCGGCGGCCTCGCTCAGGTTGTGCCACAGGTGCCACCGGTCGGCGACCTGCACGGCCTGCGGTGCTCCGGCAGCGGCACCCTCCGCGAAGAACGGGGCCTGATCACGACACACCACCTCGATCCCCGTTCGCTGTGCGAGCCATGCGGCCAGAGTCGAAGCCTCCCGATCGGGCAGGAGGTCCACCGGACGACGCGTCTCGACGTCGACCAGCACCGTTCCGTAATTCCGCCCCTTGCGCGTTGCGTACTCGTCCACTCCCACCACCCTGGGGACGGCGAGTCGGGCGCGGGAAGGGCCTCGACCAGCCGCAGGACCGTGCTCCGGCTGACCGGCACCCCGAAGACGCGGGCCAGACGGGCACCGGCCCGGCCGGCGAGCGCGAGACCAACATCCGCCAGCATGGATCGCAACCGTTCGGTCCGCTGCCCGTGCCGCCGGGTCAGCCCCGGTATCTGCTCGACGAAGCTCTGCCGCCCGCACGACGCGTTGTGACACCTGAACCGGCGGACGCGTAGGGATAGCACCACACGGCGGCCCCCACTTGGCACATCTGCGGGAAATCGCAGGTAGGAGCCATGAAGCCGGTTCGACGGGTCTCCACAGCCAGGACACTCGGCTCCTCCCGCCACGGACCTCGCGTCGACCCGGACAACGTCTTCGTCCACGACGACCGACAGCACCACGACGTTCGCGATCGACGGGAACAGCAACTTCTCCAGCCGGAGCACCTCGTGCACGATTCTGAACTTCGGCCACGCCCAAGGGGTTGATAATTACTTTCGGGCAAGTTTCCGGCAGCCGTCCCGGCCGTCAGCCATCACTCAGCGTGCACGGACCACAGAACTTGAGCCAGAACCGCTTGAAGTGAACGAAGCCACGCCGTCAGCGCGTGCCGCCCAGCTCGCGGCGGGCCTCGGCCAGAGAAGCCTCCCAGGCGACGACGCTGCCGTGGCCAGGGTGAGCCTGAGCCAGCTGTGCGATCGTCACGCTGGCAGCGGCGGATCCGGCAGTCCGGAGCGCCTCGAGGGCGGCGTGGAGACGGCGCTCTGCCAGCTCCGAGCTGGACGGGGCTTCCCGTCGAGCCCGTGCGAGATCCACGATGCGGCGCCGCTTCCATCGGTTCGTGGTGATCCTGCCTTGGATGACCTCGTCAGGCTCCATGAGCTCGGGGAGGATCCCGCGGGCGATGGCGCGGTTGAGCTGCAGGTGGCTGCCGTAGCCGAGGATCGGTGCTGCCTGTTTGGGGTCGATCAGTTCTTCGGGGTCGCCTTCGTCCAGAGGTGCGCTCGTCTTCGTGGCTCGAGCCTTGCTGAGCGGGTTTCCGGGGCCGGGGCGCTCGGCGAGCCACTTCACGATGGTGGCGACTTGCCAAAAGCGGCGCTTGCGCCCGCCGGATGTGGTCTCTACGACGTCCGGCTCGGGGAAGTACCCGGGGGAGTCGACCAGCCAGGCCAGCAGGGTCGACGTCGACTTGTGCCCGAGGATCTGTTTTCCTACCTGGGACGTCGACAGCAGGGTGTCCGGGAGCTGTGCGAGCAGAGGGTGCGCCGGGTCGGCCCCGGACAGCTGCCGCTTGGACTCCTTGTAGTCCTTGGCGAAGGGTGCGATCGTCCGACGCTTCCAGCGTCGGCGTCGGCCTTCGACCTCATCCGGTTCCGGGCATCCGGTGGTCTCCCGGTCCCGGAGCAGCTCGCTCAGCCGGGAGGGGCTGATACCGAACTCATCGCGGATCTGCTGGGCGTCCAGAAGCTCGTCGCCGGTGGTGTTGCCCATCGTGTCCTCCTGGACTCGTCTCCGGAATAGGGGTGCGCTGCGTGGCGGCTACGGCGTCTGACGGCGGCTGTCGACCAGCCATACGTCGCGCTGCTCGGCCTGGTCCGCCAGCGCCGCGTAGGCCATGGCGGCGGGTGTGCTGGTCCACGCGGCGAAGCAGAGTTCGTCGATCGCGTCCTCGCGGGCTGATCCGGCTCGCCACGGCACGTTCTCCAGGGCGCACCAGGCGGCCAGGTCGTGGTCGCGCAGTCCGGCACAGCGTTCGCGTACCGATTGAGCGGTTGCCTCCAGGCCGGCGCAATACAACTCGTGGCCTCGCTCCAGATCGACGCGCAGCTGCTCAACGCTGCAGGACAAGGCGGCCGCGGCGAAATCCAGCAGGTCCTGGGTGATTTCGGTCTCCATCAGGTCCTCTTTCTATCGTGAGCGGTGTCGCGGCGGTGCCGGCGGCCGCAAGGATTCGATACTAGATAGCTATGATGGTGTGTGGCAAGCCATCACCACGCATGATCTCGAATAGTTCGTAAATGTGAGGCCATTCTCAAGCTGAGATGATCAGCCTTCGCGGTACCTGTGATGCTGAGGAGACGGTCTATCGGCAGTCCTCGGCTGCGTGGCGCCGCACTTTAGCCACAGTCGCATGAAGGCGCCCCTGGAGTCGGTGGCTGTCCTGGAAGTGGATCAGGTTGCGCTGTCCTCCCGTTCCGGGTGGATCCCGAGCCGTTGCCGTACGTCCCCGTACAGGCCGTCGAGTACCTCCCAGGCCAGGGCGAGCGGAGGCGCACTGAAGGCAAGCATCTGCTGACCGAGGCCGTCTTCGACGACAGCGAGTTTGCGGTGGACCCGGGCGGTGGTCTCCAGGGCCCGGCGGAGTGCGCCCGGCTCGACCCGCATCACGCGGCCCGGTCCGGCATCGTCGTGCAGCAGCCGACTCAGCGCCATCCGGCCGGGACGGTCTGGCTGATGCCGCGCCGCGTACGCCAGGCAGGTGTAGGCCAGCACCGCGGCGGGCGCGTTGTTCCCCGCCCGTCGGCTCAGCAGCACGGTTCCTTCCAGGTCGTGGCTCATCAGGCCTAGGACACTGAAGGGGCGGTCGAAGATGTCCTCGGTGACGGCCGGTGGCTGCCCGCCTGGTCGTGACTGGGTGTACATGCGGAGCATGCAGTTCACGTCCCGCTGGATCATGT
This sequence comes from Streptomyces violaceusniger, assembly GCA_005405945.1. GTDB lineage: Bacteria > Actinomycetota > Actinomycetes > Streptomycetales > Streptomycetaceae > Streptomyces > Streptomyces violaceusniger. The sequence goes on along the minus strand of BJHW01000001.1, from coordinate 12,769 downwards.
CGTTGCTGGTCGACCTCCACCCCGTGAAGGCGGCCACGCTTTGTACGCCGTGTACGAACCGTTCCCGCTCAAGGCGGGTCCACGGTGACATGCAGAACGTGTAGTACCAGGCGGGCACCATGCACGGGGGAGAGAGCAGTCACCAGTGCAGCAGCCACAGGCTGCCGTCGCTCTCCAGGTACGGATCGGCGCCGTCGTCCTCCAGCAGCCACCGGGCTCGGTCAGTGGGTATGACGTCTCTGGCCGCCCCTGGCCGGTGGCGGACTTCATCGGAGAGACGGAAGGCCGCGGACCAGAACCGCATCGAGGCCACCATGCTCTTGCCGACACCGAGTCTGACGACGGCGTCGGCGGATGTGAAGAGGTGAGGGTCCTCCTTCAGGGCGAGGTAGGTCTTGAGCAGCCAGCCATATCGCGGCGAGTAGGAACCGTGCCGGGCGTGGAGGGGACGATGTGCGGCGGGAATGAAGAAATGGGTGCATATTGATCTCTCCGGCGCGGGACCCGGGAGCGGTGAAGGCGGCGGACGAGGTGGACGGGAGTAGCTGGAGGACGCTGGGGAGATGAAGGGCGGCCCGACGCGTTGCCTGCCTGGCCGCCGCGCCCTACTCCTCCCCCTTCCCTGGGAGCAGAGGATCCGCTTCCCAGGAGGGCTCTTGCGCGAGATTCCGAGGAGCGTGCGACTTCGCCCTGGAGGACTTCGGCATCCGGCAGTCGTTCCCGAGGCAGTGGTAGGGCGGATGAAGCCCAAGGCTGGCACTGCACGGACCGTGACCAGGCGGCGCCCGGGACCCGGAGAGGGAGCTAGGTGAGGGGTGGGCCTCCTCGTCTTGAAGGGGCCCGGTCATGTGCGGGGGCCAGCTCGCGGCCGCGCTTGACGATGAGGGCGTCGAGCGTGGTGGGCTCGCCGTGCAGATCCAGCACCGCCATGGTCCCGGCCCGGCTGGCGAGGGCTTCGGCGCGCAGCTGGCCGAGCGAGTCGAAGGTGGCCTCCGGGTCGCGGGCGCGTTCTATGAAGGATGCCTGCGGCCAGTTGGGGACGCCTTCGGATGCCCACTGCGCGATGGTCCGGCCGAGGTCTTCACCTGGTTGCTCGATGACCTGCCCCGTCAGGGGCGGAATCCGGCTCTTGCCGAAGCGCACGGTGGCGACGGGGCCGAGGGTGCCGACGGCGTCGAGGTCGTAGTCGAGATCGGAACGCTGCTCGGGTCTGAGACTGAGGCGGAGGGCGTACTGGCGTCCCTGGGCGTCGGTGTCGATGACGGCGTCGGTTCGCGAGTTGAGGGTGAGGATGACGTGGCCGGGATAGGCGGACAGTGCGGCGGTGACGCGTCGGTCCACCGGTCGGTACCTGTTCCATGCGGTGTTGGAAGAGCCGTAGCCCGAGCGTGTCTCGTCGGCGACCTTGTCCAGCATCCCTCCCGACCCGTTCCAGAACGCGCTGTACCGGTCGACGATCAGTACCGGGTAGGCACCCATCGCGGCGACAGCCAGGGCCGTGAAGAGCCGTTCGGGATCGAAGTGGGTGAGTTCGAGGGTGTTGAAGGGGACGGTGTCGGCGTACTTCGCGGCGGTCCCGCCGGTGGTGTCGATGACGGCGATGGGGCCGCCGAGCGCGGAGGCGACCAGGAGGGAGGTCAGGGTGCGGCCGGACCCTGACGGTCCTTCGAACGCGATGCGGGCGGGCCGGGCCTCCTTGACGGCGGGCTGGTAGTCCGAAGGCTGCGGGAGGATGGTCTCGGGCTGGGGAGGGGCGGTCGTCGCTGGGCACGGAGTGCTCCTGGGGATCAGACGATGCGGAAGGCGGAGGGGTCGGCGACGGCGCGGGAAGCCACGGTGGCGAACGCGGCCCACCCGGTTACCGGCTGTCGGTGTTCGGGGGCTGCTGGCCGTTGAAACCGGGAGAAGGGGCCTTGTGCGAGTTCACCAGTGCGGGCGGAAGGCTCTGCTCGGTGTAGGCGACCCGGTGACGGAGGCTGAGCCCGACGTCGTCGGCGTCCAAGTCGAAGACGGTGCGCCGCACGCCCTGGTGGTCGGTGTAGGTGCGCTGACGCAGGCGGCCCTGAACGATGACGCGCATGCCGCGCACGAGGGATTCGCAGACGTGCTCGGCGACACCGCGCCAAGTGGTGCACGTGATGAACAGAGGTTCCCCGTCGGTCCACCGGCCCGCGTTGCGGTCGTAGACGCGCGGGGTGGAGGCGACCCGGAAGCGGGCGACGGCTGTACCGGCTTCGGTGAACCGTATTTCGGGGTCCGCGACCAGATTGCCAGTGACCGTGATGATGGTCTCGCCGGTCATAGCGGTGTTCTTGTGGGCTGGACATGGGCGTGCGCGGTGCGGGCCAGGCGCGCTGGCGTGTGGAGGCTGGGGGCGAAAATCGGCATGGATCACTCCTGTATGCCGTGGGCACACGAAGGGGGTTAATTCGATACTAGATGCATATACGGTGGAGTGCAACCGCCTCCTGATGGCGCTGCGGGGCTGGTCACGGGTGTTCAGCCATCCGGGCAGGCAGAGCAGCAGCGGTGCGGTCACGGCCTTCGGCTGCCGACACCCCGCTGCTGCCGGCCGAGCCAGTCAGCCAGTTCGTCGAGCGGGATGACGCGGAACATCTCCCGGGAGAACTCGGCCTTCGAGGTCAGCCCGACCAGCAGTTTGTGCAAATGGTGGGCGCAGGCATAGTTCGTCATCAGGGTTCGGGTCTCTTCGTCGGCCCAATACACGACCCACCGGGCGGGGGCGTTGCACTTCCCTTCGAACCGGCTGTGGGTGCTGTGGCAGTACAGGCCGTGTCGGCTCTGCTTGCGGGACATTCCAGATGCTCCTGGTGGTGTCGCGGATGTCAGCGGGCCCGGGGACGTCGCGCCGGCGCTCGTTGCGGACCTGGCCATGTGGGGCGCTGGCTCTGTTCACGTCGCAGAGCAGCGTTTCGACAGCAGTTCGGGAGGCAGCTTCCGGCAGCAGGTGTTCATGACTTCGGGCAGCAGCTCGGTGGTGACCGGCGAGAAGCCGTCTACCACCCGTCCGGAGCCCAAGGCGAAAGCGCTGGCTACGGGCGTAGGTGGCACCCGCCATCGCGCCGTTGCCGGACGTCGGCGAGTGCCTCCCGGAGTCATGAACACCTGGTGCCGGAAGTCGCGAACAAAGCCAAGGGCGCCTCTCGGGTCTTCATCGGGACGAGTGCGGCCATGGCGCGGATCAGGTGCGGGCTTCAGAACCTCGTTGTGATGGCCCGCGTTGGAGGTAGGGCGCAACCCTCCCCGGATGGTGCTGTGGTGCTGGTCACCGACGCTCAGCTGCCTGAGCAGGCTCTACAGAACCTCAGGGAGTTCAGCGGCGCGAACGAGGTCGAGACGGAAGGTGATAGTCCCGTCCTGGCGGACGTCGGATGCCGTGCACAGCGGTGCCCAGCCATCGCGGTTCCAGGCACCTAGTTCGTCGGCCCACTCACCCATGCCGAACGTGTCACCCGCATCGGCAAGATCCCGGCATTCTCCGGCCTGTGTCCAGTACCGGCCGGAGACCACCACGTCTCCGGCCGGGTGCAGAGTCATCTCCAGCCAACGGGCATCGAAAGGGCCCCGGAAGGTTGAGCCGGTCAGGATGTCGCAGACGGCTGCGGCCAGGTGGGCGCACATGACACGGGCCAGCCGGTCGGGTGCTTCGGCGCGGACGCGGTACGCGGCTACGCGTGCACGGTACAAGGTGCGTGCGTCGGGAAGGTCGTACGAAGTGAAGGGTGGTTCGGTCATGGGGCTCACTGCTCCCTGTGATGACGGGCGGTTCACGGAGGCCGGTAGTGTCAGCGCGCCGCCGCTGGGCGATGCAGGGTCCACGGCCACCGGTTTTGGCAGCCGCGGCGGGCGCCCGGTCAGCTGGGCGCGGTGCTGAAGGGGCTGTCTCATGCGGGCCAATACGGTGATCTGGTCCGGGTCGGGTAGAGGAGCGTTCTGCCGCGCTGTTCCCGGGTCGCCTTCTCGGCGTTGTGGCGGGCGTGCTCTTGAAGTTCCTCTGTGTCGCCCAGGGCGTCGCCGCTGGACACCATGACGCGCGGACCGAGTTGCCAGAGCAGCGCGTTGACCGCGCAGCAGGCCGTGTTGACCGGATCCGGGTCGTTCATCCACCACCAGTAGGAGGAGGGGCCAGTCCCCGGTATCGGAGCGTTGCAGCCGCAGCGCGGATCATGGTTCCCGTTCCGGCGCACGGTTCGAGGAACCGCGCACCCGGGGAAGGTCCCATGGCAGGAGGACCTCTGCGTTGAGGTCGGCGGCGCTGGCCGGGGTGAAGAACACCCCGCGTTTCTGGCGCTCGCTGTAGCTGCACATGCGCTGGAGGAGGAGGCCGAGCGGGTCATCGGCCTCGCAGCGGTTGAGGTCGCTGCGGTACTCCAGCAGACCCTCGCGCACCAGGACGCGTGCGTAGTCGGCCAGCCCACGCATGTCGTCGTCGCTCGGTGCGGCCAGCCACTCGTGCAGCGGGCGGGCAGCGTCAGCCAGGTCAGGGCGAGAAGCCCACAGGGAGTTCCATACAGCGCGCATGGCTTCGATGAACTCCTCGTCATCGAGAGGAATCAGCAGTGGACCGTAGTCGGGGCCGTCGACGTGGGGCGGGGCGGCCAAGGCGAGAGCGGCCATCGTCCCGAGGGCGATGTGTACCTCGCCCGTGCTGCGGTTCTCCAGCCACCAGGCATGGGCGGTGCTGACGATGTCGCGAGCGTGGGCGCGGCCGGTGTCGGGGCCAGGACGCGCCGCATGTTGGCGGGAGGGATGCCGTACAGGGTCATTGGGGAGCTCCGGTTCGGAAGGCAGGGAAAATCGGATCTTGGCGTTCGGCGGGGATGAGCGCGGCGGTGGTGCGGCTCATGCGGCGGACTTGCGGCCGTTGTTCTGCTGGCCTGCTGCGGCGTACTCCCAGAGCCAGAGGGCCTTTGTGCCCCGGGCCGGGTGGTCGGCGGAACGGGACGTATGGCGCCGGTCAATCCGACCTCATGCTGGAGACGTCCGGAAGCTGCTTCTCCAGCATGGCCAAAGGCTCCACCGTGCTGATGAGCGCGGCGCGACGCGCGAAAGCGGCCGCGCGCTCCTCCAGCGCTTGAGCGTACGGATGGGACTGCTCAAGGATGTCGCTGCACGCGACCAGCACCCTCGGGCCGAGCCGCCAGAGGTACGCGTTCACCGCAGCACGCCGAGGCGATCGGGTCGACGTCATTCAGCGCCCACCCGAAATCACCGGGATCGCGGCCGGTCTCCCGCAACCGCTGCGCGGTAGCCCGGAGCAAGCCTCCGGTGCCGGCGGCGGGGTCGTCGAACCACTGCTCGGGCCGCGGTTCGTCCTCCAGCGTCAGGCGGGCCATCAGATCGGACGCGTCCGGGGAGTGTGGAACTCACCGATCGCCTGGCTGGCGCCGACGGAGCGCAGCTCCCGGAGCAGAACGCCGAGCACGTCGACCTGCGACCGCCGGTAGGGGTCCACGCTCCCGGTCACGTCGAGCAGCCCTGCCTGTAACGCGGCCTGTGTGACCGCATGGACAGCGTCTGCCCGCTCCCGGCCGAACTCGCTCTGCTCCAGCCACGAGCGCACGGGTCGCGCCCAGTCGGCGAGCTCCGGCCGGATGAGCCACAGCATCGCCCAGATACGGCGGTAGTGGGCGACCAGCTGCTGCGGGCTGAAGCGCAGAAGGTGTGCGGTCACATCGGGTCCGTCCTCGGGCTGCTCCAGAAGGGCGAGCGAGGCGACCACCCCGACCGGGACTTCTGTGCCGCCTCGATCGCGGCTTCCGTGCCAGGCGCGGGTCACCTTCTGGCAGATGCTCATGGCCAGGTGGTCGGGCGATTGGGGCGTGAACCCGGCGCGGCGTCCTCGACCGCCGCGCTCGCCGACCGGGTCGGCCCGCAGCCCGCGGGCTGGGGTGCGGCGGCCGTTCACCATCGCCGGGAATACGTGAAGAGCGGGGCTGTGACATCAAAACTCCCATACGGACCGGCGGCAGCGCTGGTTGCCGCAGCGGAGGATGGAGGGGCACGGTGGCGAGGGAACGACGGTCGGCCCGTGACGGCCGGGACGGATCACCTGTCCTCGGCCGTCACGGTGATTGCCGCGTGGGCCCCTCGCAGGAGGTCGAGGTGGTCAACGGGGCTTTCTGCGCCTGCGGGGGTGGTAGGGGCGTCGGCGTAGGAGGTGGAATCCGGAACAGGTCGGGCATGCCTGGATGCTGCGCACGGGGCGCCACGCGCCATGGCGGCACCGAGCGCGGCACGGGCTGATGCACGGTCCGGGTATCGCCTCCGGCCGGAGGGGCAGGGGCTGGACACGGCGAGTACTCCGCTGGAGGAACCGGGCGCGGCGCTGGGGCAGGAACGCCGCGCCCGGGTGGCTGAGGGTTAGGCGGCCTGCGAGTCTGCCGCGTCCTCCGAGGAAGGCGGCGGCCAGCTCTGGGACAGCGCCAGGTCCTCGATGTCGGACAGTCGGTAGCCCTCGTCCCGGAGGTGCGCCAGATAGGCGGCCTGCTGACGGTCCAGGCTCTGCCACGCCTTCGGCTCACGCAGGCTGTACTCCAGCGCTGCGACGACCTGGGCGTAGACCTGGTGCCACCCCTTGGTCTTGCCGTGGCGCTCGACCAGCTCGTCGAACGGCCCCCCGATCCGGCGGCTTGACGCGGCGAGGTCCGCGTTCGGGTCCGGCACGCCCAGGTACCGGGCAACGGTCTCGGTGTCCTGCCGCTCGCACCACTTCGCCCACAGGTACGGAGAGTTCATCACCACCCGCAGGGCGAACAGCCGGGCGGCTTCCGACAGAGACCTTCCCTGGCAGCGCTTCCGCAGGAACTCCTCCCGCACCGTGCGGGCGGTCTTCCACGCCTTGTTACCGGCGATCGTGCGCTGCCGTGCCTCCTTCTCCTCCAGGCTCATGGACTGCTTCGGCTTCTGCGCACGGGGCCTGAGCTTGTGCCCGTACTGAGCGGGGTCCGAGCAGAACCAGATCGGGCGCGACTCCTCGTCGAGGCGGGCGGAGTGACCGCCGCAGTGGACATGCTTGTCCACCGTGAGCGGCATGCCCAGCTGAGTGCACAGGTCGGTCAGCGGCCGGGAAGTGTCCTTCGTGCCCCAGGGGAAGTGATCCCGCAGGAGCGGAATACCTGCCTCTTCCAGTTCCTTCAGCGCCTTCTCCCGGGCCTGGATGTCGGCCTTGGTCTGCTTCAGCCGGGCCAGGGCGTGGTCCCAGTGGCCGCGCCCGCCTTCGCTCTCGGCATCGTCCTTGGCCTTCGCCTCCTCCAGCATCTGAGCGGCTCCGCGCAGGTCTTCGACCTCAGCCAGCTCTGCCATCTGCACGAGGTCGAAGCCCTGGAGCGCAGCGCGGCGCAACGCCTCCTCGTCCAGCCGGGCAGCCTGGCGGGCGGCCCGGATCTCGGCTCGTTTGATCTTCAGCGCGCGGGCCATCTGATCGCGCTCGGCCTCGCTCATTTCCACCAGAGCCAGAGTCTCGATCGCCTGGACACGATCGCGCTGGTTCATCGGCTCACGGTGGTCGTTCTCGATGAGCGACAGCATGTGCGTCATCGCGTCACGCCCGACCAGGTCGTCCCGGACGATCGCGGGCACCTGGCGCACCGGTCGGCCCTCGGCCTCCGCCGTCGTGTTGGCGATCTGGAGCGCCTGGGCCCGCCGCCAGCCCTTGAAGGCGCCGTAGGTGCCATCGGAGGCCGGGCGGACGCTGATGGCGTCCTGGACGCCGAGTTCCTTCACGGACGCGATCAGCTTCTCGTCGGGCTCGGTGTCCGTGGTCCTGGCGTTGTGACCGTCGCGCACGATCAGGGACGGATCGAGCCTGACGATCAGGTGCTGTTGCTCCTCAGTGTCTGGCGGAGGGGATTCGCTCGTCGTCGCCGGGGTGCCCCCTGCGGGGTCGGTGGATGGAGTCCGGGTCTTTTGGGTGACCTTGGATTTAACAGTGCTGGTCAAGGCAATCTCCTGTGCTCTGGGGCGAGGCGGCCTGTGGTCCGGTCGCTTCAGGGGTGTGGCGATGGAGGGTGACCGCGACGACGGTGGACGTCGCGTGCTGAGTGCTGCCGGTAGTGGTGGGCGAAGAGGCCGGGATCAGAAAGTCCAGGACCGCCCGGACGAGCGTGCAGGTGGTGCTGGAGGGCTCGTGCTGGCCGCATTCGGCGGCGGCGGCGGTGCGGATGACGTGATCGGTTGCTTCGACGGAGCTGTAGGCCAGACCCCGGCGTAGCAGGTGGTCAGCTATCCGGAGGGCCTTCATGGCCCGGTGGGTCATCCGGTAGCGGCCCTTCGGCCAGCCGGGCGGCAGCGGTTCGGGGCGTTCGGCTCGGGTCATGAGAACAGGTCTCCTCATCGGGTGGGGAATGGAGTGCTGCCGGATGGTCAGCAGCGGCTAGCGCGGTGATGAGCGCGGAGCGGAGGATGAGGCCCGGGGAAGTGGCGCCGTGCGAGACGCCGTTCCCGGCCTGGTGGCCGGAGCCGGGAGAGTCCCGACTCCGGCTTCAGATGGGAGGGGTGGATCACCTCTTCACTGTGAATTCGATACTAGATGATTATGGGGGGTTGGGCAAATTCCGCATTCGCTTCCCGGGCGCAGTCGGCCCGCGTCGGCGCGGGGTGGGATTCAGGCGACAGGCGGCGCAACCGTGGCGCCGGCCAGATACTCCGTGTCCGGCTCAGGCGGGAGCGGGTCACCCGTAGCCAGGTCGGTGCAGTACGCGTTGAAGACCTCGGCGGCCGACATGGAGCGGGGCCAGCCGTCAATGAGTGCCCAGCCCTGGACGACGGCCTTGCCGCCTCTATCGGGAGTGACCGAACGAGCGAAGACCGCTCCGCGCTCAAAGGCGAGTGATGCCTGGGCGAGCACGTGACAGAACATCAGAGCTCCCTCCCGCTCTGCCCGGACGCGGCCATCGGGGGCACCCTCAACGGTCACTGACGCGGTGGCGACGCTGCCGCCCTCCGGCGTATGGGCACTGATCAGCAGGTGATGGTGTCCAGGACCGAGAGCGCCGAGCAGCGCTTCAAACGCCAGGACACCGGTATCGAACGCTTGAGGACGGGGAGTGTGCATGGAAGATCTCCGATCCAACGGGGAGCGCGGCGGGCCGCAGGCTGCCTGACGGCGCCACCGGCCCGCCGCAGCGGAACATCAGGTGGCCTCAGGCCGCAGAGGATCGCGGTGCAGGGGGCCCTGGGTGGTATCGCTGAACGGGCACTCCTCCACGCCAGGGGGGAACAGCGAAGCGACGAGGGAGCGCGGACCCGGGGCTCCGTACTGCCAGTCGTCATCCCAGCCGCCATCGCTGGCGATGGCGAAGGCGTGGGGAGCCAGCTGCCAGCAGCGAAGGAGGATCGCCGCGACGGCCAGGTCGTACGGCTTCTGCGCCGTCTTGCAGAACGACCATACGAACCCCTGCGAGGCGTACTGACGGGCCCCGTACGGATCGATGGAGTACTCCGGTGGCTCCGGCTGGATCCACAGCGACTCGTGACCGATCAGCCCGTTGAGGGCGATGTAGCGCTCAGTGATCTCCGGCTGGCCGCGACCCATCGGCCCCGTGACCGCGACGCCGAGCGACCGGACGCGAGCCACGATGTCCCGGGTGTCGGCGACCATGGCTGGCCATGATGTCCGGAACGCCTCGGTGCGAGGCGAGTAAGCGAAGTAGTGGGTGTAACCCATGTTTCCTCCAAGGGTGATGGCGCCTACCTGGACGCGTGTGCGGTGAGGACCTCCGCATCGGGGGCACTGCGGCTCTACAGATCCATGAGGGTGTTGAGGAGGCCGACCACCTGGGCCCGGAGCAGCGGCAGCGTGTGCCCGTCCGCGTCCGCCCCTCCGGTCAGCAGCACCGGGCCGTGATAGTCCTGGTAGACGAACCCGAAGCGCCGGGCGAGAGCGGTCGCGAAGGGATTGACGGGGTGGTTGAAGAGGCCCTCGTCATCGATCCACATGTCCCACTGCGTGGTCAGCGCTACGACGTCGAAGCGGTCACATCGCAGCGTTGCGCGTAACACTGCTTGGCGGGCGTCACTCTCTTCCTCGGTCGCGGCAGTGGGCAGGTCGATCTCTACGAGCTGGCCGTCACAGGTCAAAAGAAACGCGGACGGCGTGAAAGGCATGGCTGGGGTTCTCCTTGCGCAAGAAAGGCTGCGCGGCCTGCTGATGGAGGCCCGGCGGGCGGGAGCGGCTACATGCGGAGAGGGGGGAACCGCAGGGCGCTCAACCACCCGCCGGGCCGGGACGGTCGGGCCCGAAGGGAGGTGGACCCGACCGGTCTCAGGCCGCGATCAACGCGGCTTAATTCGATACTAGATGCACATTAGATGTTGAGGCAAACAGATTTCTGCCCTTGGCTTCATCGCGGGATTCACACCCACGATTGCGCGTCAGTACACACGAAATCCCCCATGATCGGCCGCTGCCGTGAGGTACGCGACCCACTGCGGCCACCAGCTCGCCTCTTCGACCAACTGTGAGAGAAACGCGGGGTCCTTCCCCCGGCTCGCTTCGTACGCAGCAAGCGCAGCGCGGATCTCTTCCGCCGTGACGATCCAGCCGCTATTGCTCATGAGCTTGTGGACTGCAACGCCGTTCACCGGGGCGGGAACCCAGGCGAGATACGCATTCATGGCTTCCTGGAAGCGGCCTATCGGCTCCGGCAGCTCCCCCGAGGTCCCGAGGGAGTCGTGGTACTCGTCGGGGCTGATGCCGTACGCCTCCAGGGACGGCGCCTCAGGGGAGTGGTGGTTTCCAAGAGCATCCCGAAGTGGTGCATGATCGCCCGGCATTCCCTCATGCTCCAGATGCTGAGCCGGAAATAAGAGGTGTGCGCCTCATACATGGCGTCATACGCTGCACTGACCTTCTCTTGCGCAGCTTTGTACTCGGGGTCGCCAGGCGGCAGGTAGAGCGCGTCCCGAGCCGCTACGGCCTCGTCGAATTCCCGGCGTGCCGCCCCGAATCTCTCCTCCTCCCCGTCTGGCGTTCGGACCATGTGCATGTCGTAGCCCATCGCTGGACTCCTTTGCGTTCGGCGGTCTTCTCGGCGTCACCCAAGAAGTTCGATACTAGATATAACGGGAGGTAGGGGAACCCTATTCCCTGTGGGTTCGCCTGCCCTCAGACACTCGGTGTACGGTCAGACCCACTCGGACGAGTTGCATCCCGTATCTGGACGCGCCGCCTGACGATCAGTGCGGTTACAGTCCCTGCGAGTGAATCGGAAACGCTGTGGTGAACTCGTCCATTTCTCCCCGCTCCTGAGGGCTGTCCGCAAGGGCGTCAAGCAGTTGACTTCTGGTAAGCGGCGTCAGACCGTTTCCGTCGATCATCCACCCCTGAAGTCGGGTCCCAGAGTCCGATTCGGTCTCCAGCAGCAGTAAGCCGGAGCGAATGGCGAGACCCCACGCCAGAACCTCAGTGAAGTCCGTCATCTCTTTGACAGGCGCCCCCACGTCCGGGTCGTCGCCTTCACCTTCGATATAGGCGTGAGCGCATTTGAACAGCGGATCGCGGCCAGGGACGTCCGCCTCGCAGGCCAGGTGGTGAAAGCCGGGTCCGGCCTTGCGTAGCAGCTCCCCGACGACGCGCAGGGCCCGCTCGACGGTAGGCGGCAGCGAACCACTACCGTCTTTTCCATAGATGAAATCCATGATCGATATCCTTCGTGATTTCAGCGAATGCATTAATTCGATACTAGATATATGTCGGGCTGGGGGCAACTCCTTTTATGGCACCCCGCATTCCCCCTCGGATCGTTGGCCAGCTCGAGGTATCCCGCAGTTCTACCGGCGGTGCCGCGGTCGAGCTCGCATGCGGACACACCAACAGCCCGAGGCGAAGGGCATCCGCAGCACACCGGGAGCACCCCCACCTACGCTCTCCTGCGCCCCAGGGAGGGTCGCTAGAGCGCCGGAGGGGCTCTGGGGAGCGACCGGGGGAGCCGCCCCCAGAGAGGGCCCGGCGAGCGCTCCAGGCGCGCCCGCCGGGGTTGACGGCGGCTACGCCGCTGCTGCCAGCGACATAGCCGTCAGTGCCTGGCCTTGCAGCTCGTAGGCCGCATCCCCATCGCTGAGTGTCTGGGCCGTCGCTGTGACGGCCTGCATGACCCCTCCTGCCGTGACCTGACCGCCCGCAATGAAGTGGTCGAAGATGGACTCACGCACGCTGTCGCTGAACCTGAGCCGCTTGCTGACGTACTCGATGGTCTCGGCGGGCTTCTCGACCTTCCGCCCCGCCTCACGCTCGATCTCCGTCAGCTTCTGCTCCACATAGGCATGGTCCATGAACATCGCCACGGCATCCCGCGTCTGGGAGGTGATCAGGGAGAGGTTCCTTCTCTGAGTCTCCTCCGAGTACCGGATCACTCCTTCGTCGAGCTTGGCACCCAGATGGGTCCTACCGAGTGCGTCCTTGGTGATGGTCAGGCCGTTGGTGCACACCTGCACGACGATCTGAGGAGTGATGGTGTACCGGCCGCTGCCTACCTCGCTGTTCGCCAGCACGAAACCGGCCGACACAACGGGGAGGTCCTCGCCACTCTGCCCGGTGAAGGGAGAGCGGTAACCCTTCAGCAACTCGCGGGCCATCACCTTGACGGCTTCGGACTCCACCCGCACGACCATGCGACGGTCGGTGAGGTCCGCCCCGAGAATCTTGATCGGGTGGCGGGCTTCCTTGACGCCTTCCAGCGCGGCGGCGAGCACGTCCAGGTGGTCGATGACCCTGTAGCTGTCCGACAGGAACGCGCGCAACGTCCCC